>NZ_CP115483.1 GCF_027627455.1 Sphingobacterium sp. SYP-B4668
ATGGAAAAAACGTATGCAAGTGTTTGGAATAGTTGTCTTCAGATTATCAAAGACAATATACCTGCGCAAAGTTTCAAGACGTGGTTTGAACCGGTGAAAGCGCTGAAGCTTGAAGAGAACGTTTTAACTATTCAGGTGCCGAGCTTATTTTTTTATGAGTGGCTTGAAGAGCATTATGTAGGCATTCTCCGTAAAACCGTTAAAAAGTTTTTAGGAGAGCAGGGAAGGTTGGAGTATAATATTGTTGTCGAGAAATCATCCAGCAATAATCCATATACTACCAATATTCCCTCTAATGGAAACGGAGCTGAAGGAAAACGTCAATCGATACCGGTTCCAGTGAATTTGAATAAGAATATCAAAAATCCTTTTGTTATTCCTGGATTAAAGAAACTGCAAGTCGATCCTCAACTTAATCAACACTACACTTTTGACAATTTCATTGAAGGTGAATGTAATCGGTTAGCGAGATCTGCAGGGTATGCTGTGGCAAATAAACCCGGAGGTACATCGTTTAATCCGCTTATGCTTTATGGTGATGTAGGGTTAGGTAAGACGCATCTCGCTCAAGCAATCGGCAATGAGATAAAACGTAATCTTCCAGATAAGTTGGTTATCTATGTGTCTTGTGAAAAATTTTGTCAGCAGTTTGTAGATTCCCTTAAGAATAATACGATTAATGATTTCGTAAATTTCTATCAGGCTATGGATGTTATTATTATGGATGATGTTCATAATTTTGCGGGCAAGGAAAAGACACAGGATATTTTCTTTCACATTTTCAATCATCTTCACCAATCTGGCAAACAGGTAATCCTAACCTCGGACAAGGCACCGAAGGATTTAGCTGGACTGGAGGAGCGTCTATTGAGTCGTTTTAAATGGGGATTGTCAGCCGATATCCAAGTTCCAGATTTGGAAACTAGAATGGCTATTCTTAAGAAAAAAATGTACTCAGATGGTATTGAGTTACCAGAGAATGTAGTAGAGTATGTCGCTCATCAGATTGATAACAGTGTGCGTGAACTGGAAGGTGCCATGGTTTCTCTACTTGCTCAGTCTACTTTGAATAAAAAGGAAATCGATCTCAATCTGGCGAAGTCCATGTTGAAGAACTTTGTGAAGAATACCAGCAAAGAGATATCGATGGAGTATATTCAAAAATTAGTGTGTGAGTATTTTGAAGTACCAGTAGAGATGGTTAAATCTAAAGTACGAAAACGCGAGATTGTACAAGCTCGTCAAATTTCAATGTACTTAGCTAAGAATCATACAAAGTCATCCTTAAAGTCCATCGGTAATTTCTTTGGGGGGCGTGACCACTCTACCGTAATCTATGCTTGTCAGACTGTTGAAGATCTGATAGAGACAGATAAGAAATTCAAGACCTACGTACAAGATATCTTGAAGAAGCTGAAGGCATCCTAAGCAGGTACAAAAGAATCAAAAAAGGTGGACTGTAAATCAGTCCACCTTTTTTTTTGTAGGATAGCAAAATAGGATTTCATGTTTTTTTTTACAAAAAAGAGGCCTTGTTACTTAACAAGACCCCTAATTGCTAATTTATGAAACCTATTATTGCATTATTATCCATTACTGTTGTGGTTCAGTCTGTTCAACTGGTTGAACGGGCTCTATTGGAGTAGTAGGTGTTTGCTCCTCAACTGGAGCTGCTTCTGGTATTTCTTTTGGAGCTCTCTCTTTGACAATTTTTTCAAATAAAGGTTTTTGCTCATCTGTCAATACTTCAACTATTTTAGCGTCTGTCTGTGCTTGTAATTTAGCCACTTGTTCAGCTTTTACTTCTTTTGATACACTTGCATCAGCAAATAATGCTTGCTCTGCTTTGGCATATTCTAATGTAGCGTTGTATACAGTTGGTTGTTGTTCTTCAGTAAGTGTGAGTTGTTGGGTTAATACAGTAACAACTTGTTTTGCATTATCTTCTGGTGATTGGGCCTGTTGCGTTTGTGCAAATGTTAATCCTAATGCTAAGAAAAATCCGATACCTGTTAAAACTAATTTTTTCATCTTTTTAAATTTTTATGCGTTTAAAACTCATTATTGAATTCGTTACATTAATAACAGCGGTTTGCTATGTTTTAGTATCTAATTGTATCATGTTTGTTACTTTTTAACATTACTTAACACGTTTGTCTTTTGTAAAAAGTTGAATATCAGTTATTTAAAATGTAACACATAAGTTGCAAAAAAATGTTAAATATAAAGTGGATTGGAGTGCCGGAAGAGGAAATATATTATTTTGAAGGGATATATTCGTTGATATGGTCGAAAATCTTCGTTTCGAAGATATGCTGACATCCTTCTTCGAATCCAATTTCAATTGGTATATAATAGAATGGGTACTGGTGTAAGGGGGTATAATCCAGCCGTTGAAAATCTTTCTCCGTTGTGAGGAATATTTTTTTTGTATTGGTAATACCTTTGTACATCTCTTCTATTTTTTGAATATCTAAGGATGAGAATGTGTGGTGATCGGCAAAAGGCATATGTACGAGCCTATTGACGAGAGGGGACAAATATTGGATGAGTGGAGCTGGATTGGCTATTCCGGTGATGAGCAATACATCTGTATCGCTTAAATCTCCCGTAAATAGCCGTCCTTTGGCATCTATACCAGTATTGTACTGGATATGAGTAAAATATATAGGAGCAGTCTGATTATGCTTTCTTAGTCTCTTTTCTATATTAGATCGCTCGTCTGGACGTATTTCAGCTGGACTCTTAGTGACAATTAGTACATCAGCTCTATGACTTTCCATCATCATATCTCGATAATTTCCTGTTGGTAGTAATAGTGGAAGTTTGTCTATAGATCGGTAATCAAATAAGAGGATGGAAAAACTGGGTTGAAGTTTTCGATGTTGAAATGCATCATCGAGTAAGATAATGTCATGTGTAGCTTTTAGTTGTTCAATGCCGAAACACCTATCTTCGGATACAGATACCGTTACAGTTGGAAATTTTCTTTTGAATTGAAGAGGTTCATCGCCGACTTCTTCCGCTGAGGAACTTTCGCTAACATATCTGAAGCCATTGGTCTTACGACCATACCCTCTGCTCAAGGTAGCTAATGTGTGTTTGTCTTTTAGTAGGCGTATTAGAAATTCGGTCATTGGGCTTTTTCCAGTTCCTCCGATAGCTAGATTGCCAATAACTATAGTAGGAAAGTCAAAAGATTTGCTTTTCAATATATGATGATCATAAAGACGATTTCGTGTCCATATGATAATCATGTACAGGATTGTAAAAGGAAAAAGTAACCACCTTAACCAAATCATAACCAATTACTTTTGGGACCGCTGCATTAAGTATCTGCGATAACGCTGTATAATAAAGAGGATAATGACAATCGGAAAAATATACTTTTTAAATGGATGTTCATCATCCATCGTAAAGAAAGAAGCAGCACATATGACGACTAAAAAAAGGTATATATAGCTGAAATTGGGATGTAACAAGTATTGTTTAAATTTATCCATAACTATTTTCTGACAACTTTGATACCGACATCATTTACGTTCATGAGTGGATTCTCACGCATATTTTGCTCTATTCCAAAGATATAAACCCCGGTATCCGGAAAATGGTAGTTTTCATGTAAAAGCGCTTGATGTGCATATAGGCTTCCTGCACTACTTCCTGTCCATTTGCCGTCTTTTTCTGCTAATTTAAGCTCTCGTCTTTCCTTTTTGATATCCCCTTGGGGATTTATTTCATGTATACGAACAAAAATATTGGAATACTTGTAATCTCCATTGTGTCTTAGATTCAAAAATACATCGTAGGTTGAGTTTTTGTCCGTTATATGCACTTTTATTTTTGGTACGATATGATATGGCCATGTCTTGTCCGTAATCAATATATTTTGATCTGTGACAGTATTCGGATCGCAGGCCGACAGAAATAGTACATTCCAAAAAAAAGCTATACAAAAAAATATTCTCATAATATAAGCGAGCTACTCCGCAGATGGTCCACCTTTGTTATTACTACCGTTGTTGTTTCTATTTCTACTTCTATTTCTATTGTTAAATTTACGTTTCGGCTTTTCCGTTCCTTCACTTCCTTCCACTTTTTCGGCAGCTGGTGGATTTGATTTATTTTCTTTTTTCGGCTGTTGAGGCTTTGGCGGTTGTGTTCTGCCTTCTTGCTTTTCGCCTGCCTTTTTATTATGTATAGCCTGTTCAGACTTTTCTGTTGTCTGTTTTGCTTTGGTTTTATTTTTGTTTTTGGTTTTCTTTTTACGATTGCGTTCATCCAGACGGGTCAAACTATCTTGACCGACTACATTTTCATAATCGTATACAATTGGTTTTTCCACCTCTTCCGTAACAATTGGACTGACCAGTTCTTCTGGTTTTTTGCCTTCCTTGTTCATTTCTATAAACTCTTTGACTTTATCAACGGGTAGTGGAATCCAATTTTCGGCTTTAGGATACGAGTACCACATCACCTTTTTGAAAATGTCTGTCTTTTGGAGATATGCAGTACCTATTTGAGTCTCAATTCTATCTACGTGATTGGGAATATCTTTTAGCGCATCCATATAACTGTCTAACTCATAATTAAGACAGCATTTGAGTTTACCGCATTGACCTGCAAGCTTGAGGGTATTTAAAGAGAGATTCTGATAACGGGCCGCAGATGTGGATACCGTTTTAAAGTCGGTAAGCCATGTCGAGCAACACAATTCACGACCACAGGAACCAATCCCGCCAAGTCTGCTTGCTTCTTGGCGCATACCGATTTGCCTCATTTCGATTCGGATTCGGAACGACTCGGCCATCTTTTTGATGAGTTCGCGAAAGTCTACACGACCCTCCGCTGTGTAGTAAAAAGTGGCCTTGGTCTTGTCTCCTTGATAATCTACATCCGAAATCTTCATAGAAAGTCCCAAATCTAAAGCCAGTTTTCGTGCTTTGTGCATGGTCTCCCATTCGAGGTCTTTTGCAGCCTCAAATTTCTTTATATCAGCTTCGTTGGCCTTTCGGTAGATTTTCTTGGAAACAGTGTCTATCGATACATTGTTCTTTTTCAATTGAAGGCGAACTAATTCGCCCGTTAGTGAGACATGACCAATATCGTATCCTCCTGTTGCAGGCTCTACAACGACCATTTCTCCCATTTCTAGATAGAGATTGTCTGTATTGATATAAAAATCCTTTCTGGATCCTTTGAATCTGATTTCGACAATGTCGAAAGCTTTATAATTTGATGGCATATCCATATTGGATAACCAGTCATATACGTCTAATTTATTACATCCACTGGTCATACAGGAGCCATTGTTTTGACATCCTGAAGGAATAGCACCTACTTCTGTAGTACTACTTCCACATCCACCACCGGATGAGCAGCTGCTACATCCCATATTTGATTATATATATTGAGTCCCTGTTGGGAACGTTTGATATTTAAATAATAAAACTAATTGCAAAGATAAATCTAAAAATAATATTTTAGGATTTGCATTTCGTTCGACATAATAATGACATTTTTCGAATTGGCTGATGGCTTCTTCAATTTGTCTAATGTCAAACAGGGGTGCAAATCTGTTTACAAATTCTAATTCTTTCTCGGGAAGGTGAACCAAGCTATGAAGATTTTCTTTAGTTAGAATAATCTGACGCATCATATTGATGGCATACATTAAATAGCTTTTTTGGTTTTCTCGTCCTAATTTGGATATTTCATCATCACATAGCGAAATGAGATGTAAGCCTGCATCACTGACAATAAATCTTAACCAGCGAACCAAAAGATCAAAATGATCGTTAGTTTCCTTTAATAGATCCAAAGCGTGTTGCAAATTACCGTCGGCAATAAAAGCAATTTCACTCGCTGTATTTACCGCTATCTGTTTTTCGTTTACCAGATATTCCTGTATATGTTGATGACTTAATTTATTTATTTTTACGAGTTGCGTACGGGAAATGATCGTATTGAGTATGCGATCTTGATTTTCACAGACTAGTAAAAAAAGTGTTTTTTCAGGAGGTTCCTCTATGAGTTTTAACAATGCATTGCCCTGGGTGTCTAAATACTCAGGTAACCACATAATCAAAACTTTATATTCTGCTTCAAATGCTTTGAGGCTCAGTTTTTTGATAATGTCATGGGCCTCAGCTATGTTGATATTTGCCTGTTTGTTATTTGCTTCTAATTGATTTCTCCAATATTCTAAATTTAAATATGGATTGTGAAGAAAAGCTTTTCTCCAATCTTCTATATAAGTAGATGAGGTTTCTTCTTTTCCTTTTGCAAAAAAAGGAAAGGAGAAATGTAAATCGGGATGAATGATTTTGGCATACTTCCTGCAGGAATTGCAGACCCCACAACTGTCATCACTTAGTTTAGATTCGCAATTGATATATTGAGCATACGCAAGAGCGAGCGCCAGGCTTCCGGAACTCTCTGGTCCTAAGAACAATTGGGCATGACTTACCCTGTTTTCATGTACTGTACGGACAAGGTGTTCTTTAATTTCCTGATGGCCAATTATATCTCTAAACTGCATAAATCAATGCTAATATACAAATGTAACAAAATATTATTTGCAGATCTATTTTAGATTGGGCATTTCCTAAATTAAATATGGGTGGATATTCGTCTTTTAGATCTTGTGGATATGAAATATGTTGATTCTTTTCTGTATTATTGCATGTAAAAATAAGTATATTAGGAAATGAGATTTATAGTATCTACGTCAATTCTATTAAAACAATTGCAAGCCATCAGCGGGGCTTCAAGTAGCAGTACTGTTCTGCCTATTTTGGAAAATTTTTTGTTTGAAATCAAAGAAAATACGTTGACTATTTCGGCTACAGATTTGCAGACCAGTATGGTTACTTCTCTACAGATAGAATCAAAAGAAGAAGGAAGAGTAGCCATGCCTTCGAAAATTTTAATCGAGACATTGAAGACTTTACCCGATCAACCTGTGGCTTTCTCAGTTGATACAAAAACGCTGGCTATCGAGATTAGTGCAGGTGATGGTAAGTATAAATTGAGTGGTGAGAATGCTGATGATTTTCCTAAGATACCGACAGTAGATAATACATCTACTGTAAATATTCCCGCTCCCGTGCTTGCAGAAGCAATCAATAAGACAATTTTTGCCGTAAGTAATGACGAGTTAAGACCAGCCATGTCTGGAGTGTTGGTGCAATTGGCAGAGCAATCTACCACCTTTGTATCGACAGATGCGCATAAATTGGTGCGTTATCGTCGTACCGACATCAAAACGGAAAAGCCTGCGTCATTAATATTGCCTAAAAAAGCACTTTCGTTGCTAAAGTCATCCCTGCCATCTGATGATATTAGCGTCACAATAGAATACAACAATACAAATGCCTTTTTTCAATTTGGCAATATCTTTTTGATTTGCCGATTGATTGATGAACGATATCCAGACTATGAGGCGGTGATTCCACAGGTCAATCCTAATAAATTGACAGTGGAACGGTCGTTGTTTTTGAATACGCTACGCCGCGTTGTTATTTTCGCAAATAAAACGACGCATCAAGTTCGCCTCCGGATATCAGGAAGTGAACTGCATATTTCTGCCGAAGATTTGGATTTTTCTAATGAAGCTCATGAGCGCTTGAGTTGTCAATTTGAAGGAGAAGACATGGAAATAGGCTTTAATGCCAAATTCTTAGTCGAGATGTTGAACAACTTGAGCAGCGAAGAAGTTATTATTGAAATGAGTACGCCGAATAGAGCTGGGTTATTGATTCCCGCAGTCAAAGATGATAACGAAGATATCTTGATGTTGGTGATGCCGGTAATGTTAAATAGCGCAGGTTAAGGTTTTGGAAGTAATAGCAGCATTAATAGACTTTGTTCTACATATCGATAAGCATCTGATAGAAATTGTTAACGATTATCAGACCTGGACTTATCTCATTCTGTTTTTAATAATTTTTATTGAGACCGGTGTAGTGGTCATGCCTTTTTTACCTGGAGATTCTTTATTATTTGCAGCAGGTATGTTAGCGGCGCAACCTAATGATTTGAATGTATGGGTTTTGATTTTTATCTTACTTGTTGCCGCGATTTTAGGAGATTCGCTTAATTATTCTATTGGTAGGCGATTTGGAATGCAAGTGACCCGTATCAAATTGTTCGGCCGACAATTGGTCAAGCAAGAACAAATCGAGAAGACGCATTCTTTTTATGAGAAGTACGGAAGCAAGACCATTGTAATTGCTCGATTCGTACCTATAGTTCGAACCTTAGCACCCTTTGTTGGTGGTATCGGTAGAATGCATTATGGGACCTTTATCACATATAATATTGTCGGGGCAATCTTGTGGGTTGTCGGCATTACGTTGGCTGGATATTTTTTAGGAAATATTCCTATTATACGCGATAACTTTTCTAAGGTAGTTTTACTGATTATCGTTATTTCGGTCCTGCCGATTATTTTTGAGGTTGTAAAGGAAAAATTAAAGAAAAAGGAAGCTTAAGGCTTCCTTTTTTTATGTATTTAGTTTCTATCTAATAGCATATTCCAACGTGTATGGATGGACCAATTTTTTCCTGGGTAATCATAGAAATTTAGCCATTCGCAAAATCTATTCTGCTACTTGCTTTACAGAAAGTAGTACCCTTATTTTTCAAGGGTAAAATGGCATATAATTAAAAATGGCGTGTTGATTAAACCTTCAACGGGATTAACCGTCCTTCTCTAAACTGATTTTATGAAGTATATATTGACGACGGTGATATCACTGCTAACATTTATTGTCCAAGCTCAACAGATTTCCTTAGAAAAGGGCGAGGCCAAAGACGCATTTGAATTGCTCAATAAGATACGTATGCACCCAGAGAAGTATAAAAAGGAGCTGCATATTGCAGATATAGGACCTGTTACCCGTCGTGAATTGGTATGGAATCCTATACTGGCTCGTGTCGCCGAAAAACGAGCTCGGGATATGGCGGAAAGAAATTATTTTGATCACGTAACTCCAGATGGGGTTGGTGTCAATATACAAATCGCAGAAGAAGGGTACATCCTAAATGCCGATTGGTTGAAAAATCGAAAAGCCAATAATTTTGAATCCATCGCGGCTAACCATCCGACAGCAGAGGAGGGAATACGGGCTTTTATTATAGGGAAGGGGTCTCCGGGATTTATGCATCGTAAGCACTTATTGGGGATGGACAAATGGAATGGATCACTACAAGACATAGGGATTGGTTACGTGCGTATTCCGAAGGGAGCAAAGTATAAAACGTATATGTGTGTGATTATTGCCAAGCATGATTGGTAAAATATAACAGAGAAACTGAGGTTAAAAGAGTAAAGAAGGGATTTTTCTTTTCTCTTTTTACTTTTCTCTTTTTACTTTTCATACCTTTGCATATGATAAAATCAATGACTGGGTATGGATTGGGCACTCGAGACAACGAAAGAGTCAAATATAGTGTCGAAATAAAATCCTTAAACTCAAAATTTCTGGAGTTAAGTATCCGTCTTCCTAAGGCTGTATCCGATAGAGAGTTGACTTTGCGTGCAGAGTGTGGCAAGCTCATTGAGAGAGGTAAAGTAAACCTTATGGTGAACGTGGAGTATGCCGACCAAACGGCAAAGGCGTCTAATATCAACGCTTCCCTTCTTAAAAAGTATTATACACAACTTCAACAGATTGCTTTCGAATTGGGAGATAAGCAAGTGTCGCTTTTTGAGATGGCTTTGGGCATGCCAGAGGTCGTTACCAACAGTGACGATACTGTAGATGAAGAAGAAGGTAAGGTCTTGCTAGCAGCTTTCTATGATGCCATCAAACAATTCAATGTTTTTCGGGAAAAAGAAGGTGAGGTTTTGCGTATGGATTTGGAGAAACGAGTACAATTCATATTGGTGCATATGACGGAGGTGGAATCTATGGAGACCTCTAGAATTCCACTTATTCGGGAACGGATCAGTCAATATATGGAGGAGTCTGTTGGAAAGGAAAATATCGATAAAAATCGTTTTGAGCAGGAATTGATTTATTACATTGATAAATTGGATATTACCGAAGAGAAAGTAAGGTTGCGCAGTCATTGCAATTACTTTTTGGAGGCTCTTAATGCGCCTGATTCAAACGGAAAGAAACTAGGTTTTATTTCTCAAGAAATGGGGAGAGAGATTAATACTTTGGGATCGAAGGCCAATAATGCGGAGATACAACAAATCGTCGTTCGCATGAAAGAAGAATTAGAGAAAATAAAAGAACAATTGCTTAACGTTTTGTAACCTTTATGGAAGGAAAGTTGATTATTTTTTCAGCACCATCAGGTGCAGGAAAAACAACCATTGTAAGACATTTACTAGAGAAATTCTCGGATAAGATTGAGTTTTCTATCTCGGCGAGTACGCGTGAACCTCGTGGGGAGGAAATTGATGGAAAGGATTACTATTTCATATCTAAAGAAGAATTTTTGCATAAGATAGCAAAGCAGGAATTTATAGAATTTGAAGAAGTGTATTCTGGAACGTATTATGGAACGCTTAAGGCTGAGGTTGAGCGGATATGGAGTAAAGGAAAACACGTTATTTTCGATATTGATGTGGTGGGAGGCTTAAGACTTAAATCTAAGTTTCCGGAGCAGTCATTGTCGATTTTTGTACAGCCACCTTCATTTGAAGTTCTAAAAGAACGATTACGAGGAAGAGGAACAGATAGTGAGGACAAATTGAGTGAACGGTTTGCGAAGGCTGAGCACGAGCTGTCTTTTGCAGATCGATTTGACGTGATATTGAAGAATCATGATTTGCAAACAGCCTGCGCTGATGCTGATCGCCTTTTGTTGGATTTCATAAAATAGGATAAAGCTGATATGAAGCAGGTTGGTCTTTTCTTTGGATCTTTTAATCCTATCCATGTAGGGCATTTGATCATTGCAAATTATATGGCCAATTATACGGAATTGGATGAAGTCTGGTTTGTGGTATCTCCGCAAAATCCCTTTAAGAAGAAAAGTACGCTTGCTGACCCATATGATCGGCTGGAGATGGTAAATCTTGCTGTTGAGCAAACAGAGGGTCTGAGAGCCAGTAATATAGAATTTAATCTTCCCATTCCTTCTTATACGATTGATACGTTGACGCATCTTTCTGCTAAACATATTGATAAGCAGTTTCATTTGATTATGGGGGAGGATAATTTGGAAACGTTGGAGAAATGGAAGAATATTGATATCATCCTTCGCGATTATCATATTTATGTATATCCAAGGCCTGGATATACTGGTGGAGCATTAAGCGAGCACCCTGCAATCACAAGAACAGACACACCTCAAATGGAAATCTCTTCAACTTTCATTCGCAAATCGATAAAAGAGGGAAAAAATATACAATTCTTTATCCCGGATAAGGTCATTGAATTTATAGATAAGAAGGGCCTTTACTCGTCATAATTAGAAAATAAAACCGGTCTACATTTCCAGTTGACGATTTATGCAGTTGATTGAGGAAAAAAAGAAGCCCTTATTACTTCAAATGAAAGTAATAAGGGCTTCTTTTTTTGAGATGATTATTTATGGAAAAAGGGGGTAACGGACATCCATAATATAAATAACCCTTTTTATAACCATTAAATTACGACATCATGGCAGAGCTAAACAATGCACAGAAGCAAACAGGGAAAAAAGGACGTAGAGGTATTCGTAATAACGGAACGCCTAAGGTGGATTTAACCGCAATGGTAGACTTGGCTTTTTTACTTATTACATTTTTCATGCTGACGACTTCGTTGAATACCCCGAATAGTCTGGCTGTCGCTATGCCAGATAAGACCAGTCCTATTTCGAAACCGATTTTATTAAGTGAGGACCGTACAATCAACCTATTATTGGGAGGGAACAACGAAATAACGTATTACAAAGGAGCTGAGTCAGACCCAAAAGAAACACCAAGAAAAGTGTCATTTGGAAAATTCGGTCTTAGAGAGCTGTTAATGAACTCAAAGACGACTATATCTAAAAGTACAAATGGCCAGGAGATGATTGTCTTGATCAAGCCTTCGGATGAATCGGTTACTAAAAATCTGGTCGATGTATTGGATGAAGTTCAAAAAGCGGATGTTAAACGCTTTATGATAACTAAGATTTCACAGGTAGAGAGGGAGATGTTGTAAAACATCTACCTCCCCATCCATCCACCATCAACGGTCATGATTGTGCCGTGAACGTAGTCAGAAGCGTTAGAAGCTAAGAATACGGCGGGACCCATAAAGTCTTCTGGTTGGCCCCATCTCCCAGCGGGAATACGATCGAGAATGGACTTGGACCGAGAAGGATCATCTCTTAATGCTTCTGTATTGTCTGTGGCAATGTAACCGGGAGCAATGGCATTAACATTAATCCCCTTTGATGCCCATTCATTGGCAAAAGCTTTTACCAATGAACCTATTGCTCCTTTGGATGCAGCATATCCAGGAACATTGATTCCTCCTTGGAATGTCAGGAGAGATGCAGTAAAAATGATTTTTCCCGAGCCTCTGGCAATCATTTCTTTTCCGAGTTCGCGGGTTAAGACAAATTGTGCATTTTGATTGATTTCGATAATTTGGTCCCAATATTCATCGGGATGTTCTGCCGCAGGTGCTCGAAGGATATTTCCGGCATTATTGAAGAGGATATCTATGCTGGGGTTTTCGGACTTTACTTTTTCTATGAAAGCATATAGATTTTTTCTGTCTGAAAAATCGGCTTGATATGCTTTGAATGATTTTCCAATAGCTCGGACAGACTTTTCAACGGCAGAGTCTTGTAATTCCAAAGAAGCAGATACACCTATAATGTCTGCTCCTGCTAGAGCCAAAGCTTCAGCGATGGCTTTGCCAATCCCTCTTTTGCAACCCGTAACGAGTGCTGTCTTGCCTGTTAGATCAAATAATGTATTGATGGACATTTTATATGGTATTAAAAATAAGTTTACGTTAGGTTGTTATTCTATTTCAAAGACACGACCAATGGGTTTTGAATATTTTGGTTGAGTACTTTGATAAACTCAAACCAGTTCTGGGCAGTGGTGATTTGTCCTGCGCGATCCCAAGCCGCTGCTGTGTAATAAATAAAAGGAATTTTGTTTTTGATTGTCGCATGCAATAGGAACTGCGTTGGTACAGAAGTGTCAAGCTTAGTTGCCTTATTTTTTCCCAATAAAACGGCTGTACCAGTGGTGCCTTTGTCTTCAAGAGTTGGCTCCCAATAAGATAGGCTATTGTCGGCAAAAAGAAAGGCTGGTTGCTGTTCAGCACGTCTAGCAATTCCGATAACGATAGGGGTTGTGGAATTGTCGGTATTGACGAGATCAACTTGTATTTTGTTGTGTTGATTGCCTGCGTCTAGCGATATGGTTTTGGATAAGGTGATGTTTTGTCCAGCGATTACCTGGGGCTCGAAAATGAGCTTGAAGGTCGAGCGAAGAGGACCATTATCTAAAACTTGGAATTGGCGGTAATGCTTGGTGTATTGGATTTTTTGATTAAGAAAAAGAGCAATATCCCCGACGCCCAAAGTCTGTCCCACAGCGTAATAATCAAGACCCTTACCGTGATCGGCATGATAGTCTCCTGTCTTGTACCACTCGTCGATGATAAGATCTGTTGTACGTTTGGCCCAAAAATCGAAACCTTGGGCATCTTCGCTACTTCCCTCTAAGGCTTTTCCATATGCACGGAATGCAACGACATCGTTTTCCCAAGCAAAATCATCTTTGCGTTCAGGAACGTAGCGCGCATATGTGTTGTTTTTGAATGGTTGAGCTTTCTGTGGTTTGACGGATAGTGACACCTGTCCATTACTGGGAACGGAAACTTGTAATAGTATGTTTTTTGGAGTGGCTTGCCCCAATCTTTCCAACTGGTGAATGATTTGTGAGCCATCGGTTTCGTTCACGATAGTAAATACGGAATCTACCTTAAAGTATTTGCTAAAGGAACTATATGGAATACTGACAATCTCCTTTCGCGCGTGCGGGCTCTTATTTTTGATGACAATCTTATGCTGCGCATGTGTAGCAGAGGCAAGAGACAACGCCAGGAATAATGTTGCAAAATAGTTTTTCATGCTTAGATATTATATATTTTCGATACGTCTGAGATAAGGGCAATGTCTTGGGTACAGATATTGTAGGATTGACCCCTATAAGATACATGCATATTACTTTAAGTCGTTAATAGCCACTTTATCCATATCATCGTAATCTAGATTTTCTCCAGCCATGCCCCATATAAAGGTATAATTGCTGGTGCCAGCTCCTGAATGTATAGACCATGGTGGTGATATGACTGCTTGTTCATTTTGCATCCAAATGTGTCTAGTCTCTTCGGGTTGTCCCATGAAGTGGCATACCGATTGTTCAGCAGGGACTTCAAAGTAGAAGTATACTTCCATTCTTCGGTCATGCGTATGGGCGGGCATGGTATTCCAGACAGAGCCCGGTTTTAGCTCGGTCATTCCCATTTGCAATTGACATGTTTCTAAAACGGTATTCAATAACATTTGGTTGATGATGCGGTGATTGGCTGTTTCTAATGCTCCGAGCTCTTTTTTTATAGCATTATCTTTGCTTACTTTTTTTGTTGGAAATGTTCGGTGGGCAGGAGTGGAGTTTAAATAGAACTTTGCAGGATTAGCGGGGTCAAGGCTACTGAAGATAATCTCTTTATTACCTTTACCAACATATAGTGCTTCTTTATACGCGAGCTCAAAAAGGACGCCGTCAACTTCCACGGCACCTTTTCCCCCGACATTGATGATCCCAAGCTCTCTTCTATTCAAGAAATATTCTTCCTTTAAGAGTTCAGGAATGGTATCAAGAGACACTTTTTGGGTAATTGGCATAGCCCCTCCGACCATATAGCGATCATAATGGGTATATACAAAATGTACCTGATCTGCTTTGAATAGATTTTCAATCAAAAAGTTATTCCTTAAGCCTGTCGTGTCAAGCGTTTTACTTTCTTGCGGACTGATGGCATATCTTGATTCAAAAGTGGGTTTCATAAGATTTATAGATATTACGTGTAAATAATGTAGAACAAATCCCTAAGTTAGCTCATTTTGATAATGGATAGCGGAAGAATCTACGAAAAGGTTTTCAAAGGTTTTGACACATATAATAGCCGGTGGATAACGAAGGAGCGATGCGGTTGTTTTAATAAATTGTAATAAGATAGCTATGCATTTGTTAAGAAGGCGCAGCTTTATATTTTTCTTTTTAAATTAGCAACATGGCAAGAAAGAAACCGACCATATTAGTGGTTAATGATGATGGCATAACGGCTCCTGGAATAAAAGTGCTGATTGAAGAAATGCAGGAATTGGGACATGTGGTGGTAGTCGCACCAGATAGCCCCCAGTCGGGGATGGGACATGCGATTACGATAGGACGGCCATTGCGTTTGGATAGGGTTCATATCTATGAAGGCGTGGAGATGTATAAGTGCTCCGGAACTCCGGTAGATTGTGTGAAGCTGGCCGTAAATAAGATTTTTAAAGGAAAGAAACCAGATATTTGTGTGTCGGGAATCAACCACGGGCTGAACAATTCTATTAACGTGCTCTATTCGGGAACCATGTCTGCTGCCGTTGAGGGTGCTATTGAAGGAATCCCTTCAGTAGGTTTTTCATTGGATGATTTTACATATGATGCAAATTTTGAACCGTGTAGATCGTACATTTCAGCGATTACCCAACAAGTGTTGAACAATGGCCTTCCAAAAAACACGCTTTTGAATGTCAATTTTCCGAATGTAGAGGATATAAAAGGGATAAAGATTTGTAGGCAGGCTGCGGCGCGATGGGTAGAGGAGTTTGATGAGCGTGTGGATCCGCATAATCGCGATTACTTTTGGTTAACCGGTAAATTTCAACTGGAGGACCGCGGAGAGGATACCGATGCATATGCCTTGAATCACGGCTATGTATCAGTTGTACCTACACAATATGACATGACGGCGCACCATGCTATTCCAGAGCTAAATTCATGGAGTTTTGACGTTTAGGGAAATGATGAAAGGGAATAATTTTGTATTAGGCATGGCTATTGGATTACTTTTTCCGATGGTGTCATATCTCTTGACAACATATACGGAGCTGCAGCAAGTCGTTGCTCCTGGTAAGCCTGCGGCCATCTACCTTGTAGCAGGTCTTGGCAACTTATTGTTGCTGCGCTATTTCTATAGGAATGATGGTGAACGGACGGCTAAAGGAATAATGCTGACAACTTTTATCGGAATACTGGCATTGGTGTATACACTTAAAATATTAGGATAATGAAACTAACATTGGGATTTTCTCCTTGCCCTAATGATACATTTATTTTTGATGCACTTATCCACCAAAAAATAGATACTGAGGGTTTGGAGTTTGAGGTGGAATATCAAGACGTGGAGACGCTCAATCAAAAGGCATTTATGCAGGAGCTTGATATTACCAAATTGAGCTATCATGCTTTTGCTTATGCTGTTGAGGACTATGAGCTTCTAGATGCAGGAAGCGCGCTCGGATTTGGGGTGGGACCGCTATTGATTACAAAAAATAAAGGTTTGGCGGAAAAACTAGGGCACTATTTAACAGAGGGAATTCCCTTGGGAGAGGATTTGACTGGACTTCGGGTGGGGATTCCAGGTACCTATACTACAGCAAATTTCTTACTGAGCTTGGCATTTCCACAAATGCAGCAAAAAGAGGAAGTGATATTTTCCGAAATTGAGCAGGCCGTGTTAGATGGCGTGCTGGATGTAGGACTAATCATTCATGAGAATCGATTTACATATGAAGATAAAGGGCTTTTCAAAATTGTAGACCTTGGGGATTATTGGGAGCGGACGACAGGCTTCCCAATTCCTTTGGGAGGTATAGTCGTGAGGCGTTCGTTGGACAAGGAAATCAAGCAGCGTATCAATCGAGTATTGAAAAAAAGTGTGGAGTTTGCGTTTGAACATCCCAAATCGGGCCTTGATTTCATCCGTAAACATGCACAGGAAATGAGTGAAGCGGTTATGTACAAGCATATCGAGCTATATGTAAATGCGTATTCGAGGGATTTGGGTGTTGAGGGGAGAAAGGCGATCGCTTATCTGTTTGATAACGCTTTGGCTTTAAAGCTAATCCCGGATACGAATAAAAAGCTTTTTCTTTCCTAAAAAGGATAAAAAAAGATATGTTATTGTATTCTTAAATCATATGTATTGACTAAATTTGCCCGATTAGTGTCAAATTGTCTGCAAAATAGTTTTGGAGCCATTATTGAACAATGCTATAAATCGAGATAGAAAAAGAATTATGTTAAAATTTTTAAGTAAATTATTTGGTAGTAAATCTGAAAGGGATATCAAAGCGATACAACCTCTTGTTACCAAAATTAAAGCTGAATACGAGCTGTTATCCGGCATAACCAATGATGAGCTACGTTCTAAAACTACAGACTTCAAAAACCGAATCAAAGAATACTTGGCAGATATCGACAAAGACATCACAGAGCTGAAAGCAGAAGCTGATGCGGATGATGTCGATATGATGAAAAAGACGGAAATCTATGACAAGATAGATAAGCTAAAGAAAGATCGGGATAAGAAATTAGAGGAAATATTGTTAGAGATATTGCCGGAGGCATTTGCCGTGGTTAAGGATACGGCAAGACGTTTTACAGAGAACAGTAAAATAGAAGTGACTGCTTCAGATTTTGACCGTGAATTGGCATCTCGCAAACCAAATGTCACAATAGATGGCGATAAGGCCTTTTGGAGCAATACTTGGATCGCTGCTGGTACGGAGGTAAAGTGGAACATGGTTCACTACGATGTACAGCTGATTGGTGGTATCGTGTTACATGAAGGTAAGATTGCTGAAATGTCTACGGGTGAGGGTAAGACTCTCGTTGGGACATTGCCTACTTATTTGAATGCGCTTTCGGGCCAAGGTGTACATATCGTAACGGTGAATGATTATCTAGCTCGACGTGACTCCGAATGGAACGGACCTTTGTTTGAGTTCCATGGTCTTAGCGTAGACTGTATAGATAAGCATCAGCCTAACTCGCCGCAACGTCGTAAAGCATATGCTTCGGATATTGTGTACGGTACGAACAATGAATTCGGATTTGACTATTTACGTGACAACATGACACAGTCTCCGGATGCATTGGTACAAGGGAAGTTGCACTATGCCATGATTGATGAGGTGGATTCGGTATTGATTGATGATGCCCGGACACCATTGATTATATCTGGACCAATCCCTAGAGGAGACGAACACGAATTTTATCAATTGAAACCCAGAATCGAACGCTTGGTAAATGCTCAAAAGAACTATATCAATACGGTCCTTAATGATGCGAAGAAGGCCATTAATGCAGGCAGTACAGATCCAGAATCTGGGGGAATGTCCTTGCTTAGGGCCTATAGAGGTCTTCCTAAGAATAAGGCATTGATTAAATTCTTGAGCGAAGGGGCGAATAGACAGGTTTTGCAAAAGGCCGAAAACTATTATATGGCGGAACAAAACCGCCAGATGCCTAAAGTGGATAAAGAGCTTTTCTTTGTAATCGACGAAAAGAATAATCAAGTAGAGTTGACAGATAAAGGGATTGAATTGATTACTGCTTCTGGGGAGGATCCAAGTTTCTTTATTCTTCCAGATGTGGGGACTGAAATTGCCGAAATCGAGAAATCCGAACTTTCTGCCGAAGAGAAGGTGAATAAAAAAGAAGAAATGTTGCGTGACTACGCCGTTAAATCGGAACGTATCCACTCCATTAATCAATTACTAAAGGCTTATACGCTTTTTGAAATAGATGATCAATATATCGTTGACGAGGGTAAGGTAAAAATCGTTGATGAGCAGACAGGGCGTATTATGGATGGTCGTCGTTACTCCGACGGGTTGCATCAAGCGATCGAAGCGAAGGAGAATGTAAAAGTAGAAGATGCTACTCAAACGTATGCGACGATTACCTTACAGAACTACTTCCGTATGTACCACAAGTTGTCTGGTATGACCGGTACCGCTTCTACTGAAGCGGGAGAGCTTTGGGAAATCTATAAATTGGATGTGGTCGAGATTCCTACTAACAGACAAATCCAACGAGAAGACCGCAATGACTTAATCTACCGCACAGCTCGTGAGAAGTACAATGCTGTAGCGATGGAGATACAACGATTGACAGAAGCGGGGCGCCCGGTGTTGGTGGGTACTACATCTGTAGAAATCTCGGAATTGCTAAGCCGTATGTTGAAGATGCGCGGTATCAAGCATAATGTATTGAATGCGAAGCTTCACCAAAAGGAGGCCGATATCGTTGCTGAGGCGGGTAAGCCAGGTACGGTGACCATCGCGACGAATATGGCAGGTCGTGGTACGGATATTAAGTTGACTGAAGAGGTCATTAATGCAGGGGGTCTCGCTATTATTGGTACTGAGCGCCACGAATCACGACGTGTTGACCGTCAGTTGAGAGGTCGTGCGGGTCGTCAAGGTGACCCAGGATCTTCTCAATTTTTCGTTTCTTTGGAGGATAACTTGATGCGGTTATTTGCTTCGGAGCGAATTTCAAACATCATGGTGAAGATGGGGGTTGAAGAGGGTGAAGAGATGCAACATAGCATGTTGACCAAATCTATTGAGCGAGCGCAGCGAAAAGTGGAAGAGAATAACTTTGGTATTCGTAAACGTCTTTTGGAATATGACGACGTTATGAATTCTCAGCGTACAGTAATCTACACAAAGCGTAAAAATGCACTGTTTGGCGAACGTTTGGATGTAGACTTGAACAATACAATTTTTGATGTAGTCGAAGATATCGTTAGTGAGGCAAAAGAGGGCGGTACTTACGAAGAATTCCAGATAGAAGTAATTCGCTTGTTTGCCATCGATCCGGAGATTAGTAAAGAGGAATTTGCCCAAAATAATATTGCAACCTTGACTGATCGTCTTTTCGATCAAGTAATCGCTCACTATCACGAAAAGGCTTTGCAAATCGGAACGCAAACGCTTCCGGTGTTGTCAAGTGTATTTGCTGAACGTGGAAATGTAATCGAAAATGTCGTTGTCCCTTTTACTGACGGGATTCGCGGTATACAGGTCTCTACCAACTTGAAGAAAGCAATTGAGACCAACGGTCGTGAGGTTTTCAAATCTTTTGAAAAGGGAATTGTATTGGCTTTGATTGATGAGGCTTGGAAAGAGCATCTTCGGGAAATGGATGATTTGAAACAATCTGTTCAAAACGCGGTTTATGAACAGAAGGATCCTATCATTATTTATAAAATGGAAGCCTATTCATTGTTCAAATCGATGCTTGCTTCGATGAACAAAGAGATTGTTGGTTTCTTGTTCAAAGGAGAAATCCCTGGACAACAAGCTCAAGATGTTTCCGAGGCTCGTCCAGTACCAGCTCAACCGGCAAGGGTAGTGGCGTCTAAGGCTGAATTGACGTCTCCCACAGGTGTAAGTGATGAAGATCAACATGATACGAGAGAAGCGGTGGTAACACAGCCTATCCGTAAAGAAGTGACCGTTGGAAGAAATGATGACTGTCCTTGTGGGTCAGGAATGAAGTATAAAAACTGCCACGGAAAGAACAGTTAATCTTTGTTTAACAAAAAAATACAACATGTATAAAAAGGGATTAATACTATTTATCTTGGTTTATGGATCTGCGACGTTGGCCAAAGCCCAACAATCTGGACAGGTGGAGGTCTTAAAGGACTCTTTAATATCTATCCTGCAGGAGTATAGATCGGAAGAAGGTATTAATCCCTCTCTTGATAAAAAGACAGTCGCTATAGGTCGTATGACTGCCGTGGACAAGTCTAAGATGAAGCGGGTTAAAGTTCGCGGATTTAGAGTACAGATTTTTTCTGGACCTAACCGTAGTGAAGCATATGCTGAGCAGAGCCGATTCAGGAATTTATATAAAGATTATGATGCCTACGTCAACTACGATGAACCCAATTATCGTGTGAAAGTCGGTGATTTCGAAAGTCGCGCAGAGGCAAATAATTTGATGCGAATATTGAGATCTCAATTTGATAACGTTTTCGTCTTTACCGAAGACGTCTACGTATATCGTTAATGTAAGTAAAATATGTCTATTTCGAAGGAACAAGTAAAAGGATTAGCAGAGGAATTATTAGCGCAAATCATTGTTACCAGAAGACATCTCCATCGTCATCCCGAACTTTCATTTGAGGAGTATAATACCTCCGCGTATATAAAATCGCAGCTCGCGGAATTGGATATTCCTTTTGAGACGATGGCGACGACGGGAATCGTTGCGCTGTTAAAGGGGGATTTGGAGGGAGATGAGGTGATTGCTCTGCGCGCGGATATAGATGCTTTACCCATCCAGGAGGTGGAAGGAAGGGTCTATGGTTCATCAAATGCCGGAGTTATGCACGCTTGCGGACACGATGCTCATACATCTTCGCTTTTAGGAGTAGCTATGATTTTGAATCGATTGAGGTCACAATTTGGTGGTACGGTGAAGTTTATTTTTCAACCAGGAGAGGAACGATTACCTGGAGGGGCCTCATTAATGATAAAAGAAGGGGTATTAGAAAACCCAACGCCTAAATCAGTCATAGGACAGCATGTGATGCCTTTTATCGAAACAGGAAAGGTTGGATTTAGAGCCGGAAAATACATGGCTTCTTGTGACGAGCTGTTCATGACGATCAAGGGTAAAGGGGGGCACGGTGCGCACCCTCATCTGAATGTTGACCCTATCGTGATAATGGCGCATATTGTTACAGCTCTTCAGCAGGTTGTTAGTCGGGTAGCAGATCCGCGTACGCCAACCGTGCTTTCTTGGGGTAAGGTACAAGCTAATGGGGCTACGAACGTAATCCCCGACGAGGTCTACCTTGAAGGAACATTTCGAACGTTTGATGAGAAATGGCGAGCTCAGGCTCACCAAAGCATGGTGAAGATGGCAGTAGGTATCGCAGAGAGTATGGGTGCGATATGCGATTTTGAGGTTAGGAAGGGATATCCATTTTTAATCAATGAGGAGCAAACGACACATCAAGCCAGAGTACTTGCAGAGGAGTATTTGGGCAAAGAGAATGTCGTTGAATTGGACCTTTGGCCCGCTGCAGAGGATTTTTCATACTATTCACAAGAGGCGAAGGCTTGCTTCTATCGGCTGGGAACGGGAAATGCTGAAAAAGGAATCAATTCGGCGGTACATACACCGACATTTGATATCGATGAGCAGTCTCTCGAAATTGGTGCTGGACTAATGGCCTTTATCGCACTTCGCAAACTGGGCAACTAAGATGTCCTCCCACCATATTGTTAGGGAAAATCAAGAACCCGCACTCGTAGTCCATCAATTGGATAGAATAGATGATGAGTCTCTTGGACAGCTGTTGGAATGGAGCCCGACCGTTATCGTGAGTGATGCTGATTACGATGCATTGGAAAGTCGAGGGATTAAGGTGGATGTCTTGTTTTTGCATGAGGCGATTTATGATCTCGATATACAAGCCCATACAAAGCTGCACGCTATTGATAGTTCCTTTCTAAAAGGTGCACTTGACTATCTTGTGGCAAATCACCATAAAGCTGTCAATATCATCGCTGGGGCTATCGATCAAGACTTGCTTATATCATATTCTCATTTGTTGGATATTGTTGTATTAGATGCCAGGCGAAGGGCTGTAATTGTGCAGTCGCCATATGAAAAATGGAAAGCAAAGGGTGAGCGCATCCTAATATCTTCTGTTCCAAATCTTCAAACGACAGGTCTAACCCCTTTGGGGCCTCAGCTATTTGAAACAACGGAGTCTGGTTTTTTTAAAATAGCATTTACTGGTGGTTCCTACATTTGGATCGAAGAAGAACGTTAATCTCTTAATTTCTCTACTCTACTGGGTGTCTGTACTCCCATTACAATACCTGTGGTGCCAATAGCAATGGCTTCGATACTCGCTTTAATATTGTCTATATTCAAGGTTGAAACTTCATCTTTAACAGTATGATAGTAATGGTCTTGGTCCATTTGTGATGTCGAGAATGAATGGGCAGGAACCCCTTGTGCGGCTAGGACAGCATTGTCACTTCTATAGAAAAGATTTTGCTTGGGATAAGGATCGGCATAAAATTTAAATTTGGAACCCTTTAGATTTTCTTGCATTAGTCTACCAAGATTGGATTGATCATATCCTGTGATATACATGGTGTTGGGACCAAACTTAGAATCTTTGCCAATCATTTCCATATTAATCATGGCTGTGACAGATTCTGGATTAATCTTTTTGGAAAAATAGGTGGAACCATACATGCCGATTTCTTCTCCAGTAAAGGCCACGAATAGAAGTGTGCGTTCGTTATCTGCTTTTTGCTTGAAGTGCTTGGCGAGTGCAATCATCGCTGTGACACCTGAGGCATCATCGTCAGCTCCATTGGCGATAGAGTCTTGCCCCTCGGCGTCCAGTATGCCGATATGGTCATAATGGGCAGAGAAGATAACAAATTCATTGGCTTTGGATTTGCCAGGAAGAATGCCGGCAATATTAAAAAGGGAGACGGTCTCTGTGTTGTTTTTAAAATGTAGTTCAAAATCTTTGACGGGGGCTTCGTCTAAAATAAAAACGAAGCTGTTGGTAGATATAGGATCTCCAACGGTGACGAGACTCTCTTTGCCGTATATTTTTTTGAAACGCGTGAAATAATTGGCAAAGGAAGGATGGACCATGACAATTGCTTGTTTATATGAACCTTGGACAATTTTACGAAACTCCTCAGAAAAGTTTGCCCCCTCGGGAATCTCCAAGGATGGGATACCAGAAGTTTGATTCCAGTCTAATTGTGATTGGCGGCTGATGACGAGCAGTTTGTCATCGGAAATTGGCTGCCCTCCGCTATTAAAGGATAGGGTAGTGGGAGTTATTTTTTGTACTTGAAAGGTCTGTCTATAATTTTGCTCTTGATAAGGCGTTAATCCAATGTTTTGAAATTCGCTGGCAATGTAGTCTGCTGCCTTTTCAATATCTGTAGACAATGCGGAGCGCCCTCTCATCTCATCGGCGGCGAGCGTTTGTAGAATAGTGGTGATGTAAGATTTGTCTACATTAATAGTACCGTTGTCTTGGGCATTAGAAGTGAGGGTAGTGCAGGACACTAAACCGCATAAAAAGGGCACAATTCTCTTCATAATATGGACATTTTATGTGGACAAGATACGTATTATTTGGTTATAGAGAGGTTTCGATTGTCTCCAAAAGACCATGTATTGTAAGAGGATGGGATTGCAAGAGCAACAGAGGAAGGTATTTTTGGTTTTTTTCGGATGGAGTGGATTCATTTTGCAAATGATAAGCTTTCGTTGATGAATAATGTGTCTCTGTACGGATTGCTGTTGGGATGTATAGCTAGCGCATGTTCGGTTTGTGAATGCAAAGCATTTTATCTAAGTTTGATGTATAATAACGAAAGAAAATGAAAGAAGTTAGTGTTGCTGAATTAAAGCAAAAAATGGATAACAACGAGGATTTTCAGCTTATTGACGTCCGGGAGACATTTGAGTATGAGGTTTCTAATTTGGGCGGGCTTAATATTCCGTTGTCGGGAATTCTTATCGAATCCGACAAGATTGCAAAAGATAAACCGGTAATCGTGCAATGTAGAAGTGGAAAGCGCAGTGCGCAGGCTGTTATGGTATTAGAGCAGCAAGGGTTTGATAATCTGGCAAATCTGCAAGGTGGTATATTGGCCTGGAAAGAGGAAATCGATCCCGAATTGGACGTTTACTAGATACATGAACAATCTACAGCATCAAACTAAACAAGCTTTTTTGTTTAGCCTTGCTTTTTATTGTGCGACCTTGCTTTCTAAGGTATTCCAAATTGGGATATTTCCCATTTTGATGAGCATCTCGCTGTTGCTTTCCTTACTATGGGTAGTTTTGGTCTTAAGGGAGATTATGATTTCTGTCCGAATCAGCAATGGAGAACGGCTCGGGATGCTGCTGTTGGTCGTTTTTTTGAATGTAATTGGTGGATTAATTTATTTTTATCTACTGCGGGAAAGAGTAATCGGAAAAAAATAATTGAACATGACAAAATATTTTATTCTCAATATCGTATTGAACCTTGCGATCGTTTTCTTGGCATATAGTGGCTTCGAAGGTTATCGTTCAGGAAATATGTTGACGGCTGGTTTGGGTATCGCTTTTTTGGTGGTACTTATCTATCTTAAGGTAGTACTCAGCAAGAAAATTAAATCGGTCATAAGGGATAAGGATGCGGAGAAAAGGGGAGTGAAGACATCACCTAAAGGAACACAAAAAAGGGCTTAACTTGCGTTAAGCCCTTTTTTTATATTATTTTACAAAAGGTGGTTTGGTAACTTTTGCTCTTACTTTTTGATTGCGGATGAGAATAAAAAACTCTGTACCTTCTTTGGTGAACGCATTATTTACATAGCCTAGTCCAATGGATTTTTTGAGTGAGGGAGATTGAGTTCCCGATGTTACTCGTCCAATAACCTCTCCTGCATCATCTACAATTTGATAATCATGACGAGCTATTCCTCTATCAATCATCTCAAAACCGACTATTTTTTGAGGTACACCTGCTTCCTTTTGGGCTTTTAGGTTTGCTGAGTTTACAAAGTCTTTGGTGAATTTAGTAACCCAGCCTAGTCCCGCTGCTAGTGGTGATGTCGTATCGTCAATGTCATTCCCATATAAGCAGAATCCCATTTCTAGGCGAAGTGTGTCACGGGCCCCAAGTCCAATTGGCTTGATTCCGAATGAAGCACCGGCTTCAAATATGGCATCCCATACTTTTTGTGCATCTTCGTTGGCAACGTAAATCTCAAAGCCTCCGGCACCAGTATAGCCTGTGGCCGAAATCAATACATTCTCGACACCAGCGAATGTTCCTTTGGCAAAAGTATAATATTCCATAGGAGCTAGTTCAATATCTGTTAATGCTTGTAGAGCCTCAGCTGCTTTAGGACCTTGGACGGCAAATAGAGATGTCTGGTCGGAAATGTTCTTCATCTCTACTCCGGCAGTATTGTACTTGCTTATCCATTGCCAATCTTTTTCGATATTGGAAGCATTGACGACTAGAAAGTAAGTGTTTTCATCTATGCGGTAGGTTAGGAAGTCATCTACGATACCACCATCTTCATTGGGAAGATATGCGTATTGAACTTTTCCATCGTATAATTTTGATACGTCATTAGAAGAGACCTTCTGCAATAGGGCTAATGCTCCTTCACCTTTTACGATGAATTCACCCATATGGCTTACGTCAAATACTCCCACGCCTTTGCGTACAGTCTCATGTTCGTCATTGATCCCCGAATATTGTACAGGCATATTGAAACCTGCAAAAGGGACCATTTTTGCTCCTAATGCAATGTGATGCTCGGTAAGAGCCGTATTTTTACTCATAAATAGTCAAGTTTAATTCCTGTACAAATTTATAAATTAAACCCATTAAAAAAGGGAATAAAGAGTTTTTAAACGAATGTCTATTTAGATATGGTGAGTTTGCTGATGACGGTCTGTTTATTGTCTTCGTCTCTATCTTCGCATAGGAGGAATTGGATTGACTTTTCATCTTCTTCCAAAAAGGTAATGCCTTCCATCTTATGCGTTTGAGATATTTCCATAGTTTGAACGATGTCAAAGCTCTCTGCATCCATTATGCCGAAGATGGAGCCGCCAATTTCGCCGTCTAAGTATGTCGAATTAGCATCTTCCGCAGCTGCAATAAAGTAGATGCGACCAGCATGCAGGATTGCATCGGTAAAACCTGTTTCGATTGTTTTTATCTTAGGAAGAGGGACTTCCTTCCAGCGTATGGTACCACTAAGGTCCGAACCGATGATTTCAAAGACCACATTCTTCTTGGCAGGGCCATTTCCCCTGTTGAAGAGAAGTATTCGTTCTGAGGTAATAATCGCTCCTTCAATATTAAAGTCTTCGGCAGATATTTGTGCTTCTTTTTGTAACCGTTGATAACATTCGTACAGGTCTTGTTGCTCGGTTTGGAAGTCAGCCGTATAGGCCACGCGCAAAAGGGTATTCCGCTTCGTTGTCGAACCAGAACCGAAGAGAAATAGGGTGTCTTGATGCATACCGATGGCTTCGAGATCCAATTTGTCCTTTTTCGCATTGGTTTCACTAATATTTGGAGACTTGACTAGTGGATGTTTGTTAAGTGTTCGAGCATTGATATCATAGTCATAGATGTACTGACTGTTGTCTGCTATTAAATACAGATGTGATTGGTGATGTACCAGTCCCGATGCGGCGCTGATACCCATAATTCTACAAAAAATCTCTAATAAAAAACTATTCATGACGGGATTCTATTTGGGAAACTTTAGAATGGAAATAACTCGCTCAAACTCGGGAAGTAGCGGGGCTTCGATGGTAACCTGTTGACCACTGCTCGGGTGAATAAAGGCCAGACGGGAGGCATGCAGCATCATAGTATCCATCCCAAATCTATCTTTCCAGAGTTTGTTTTGTTTGTTGCACCCATGTGGTCTATCGCCTAGGATAGGATGGAAGATGTGTGCAAAGTGTTTTCTCAATTGATGCATACGTCCTGTCTCTGGGTTGGCTTCGACTAGTGAGTATCTGGAGGTTTCAAATTTACCGGAGGGGATGTCGACTTCGACCTGGGACAGGGTACTAAACAGGGTCAGTGCATCTTGTTCTTCACCATTTTCTTTTTTTAGAGGATAGTCTATCTCGCCGCTATCTTGGGTAAATCCTCTGACAATTGTTAGGTAAGACTTGTCCATTTCCCGGTTTTGAAAAAGTGACTGCAGCGCGCGATCCATCTCTTTGGTTAAGGAGAAAAGGAGGATCCCGCCCGTTTTTCTATCCAAGCGATGGGCAGGATATACTTTTTGATGGAGTTGGTCCCGGAGGAGCTGTAAAGCAAATACATCAGCGTCGCGGGCTATGGGAGATTGGTGGACCAGTAATCCGTGGGGCTTATTGATGGCTACGATTTCCGCATCTTGATAGAGAATATCTAACATGTGAATGTTATATTTTTTTGAGTACAGATATGACTTCGGTAATTTTTTCGTCGACCTTACTACTGAACCAGATGTTGCCAAATGCTCCAATACCGATGACAGCTTCTTGACTCTGCCAACGGACTCTAGTGGTAGAAAATAGGTAGTAGTTGTCAATTCGAACATTATCTTTCATGAATCGTTTGACGAGCTGGTCGCCAAAGAGTTGCATGCCAAATTCGATAGCCTCTTGATGTTCATAGCGCAATTGTTCTTTTAGGAGTTGCTTGGCTTTGTCTGCAATCATTTGTTCGTGTTTTTCACGAGGAGGATTAGTGAGTATTGCTGTGCCAATGATAGCGAGAAGAACTAGCGCAATATATCTGTTTTTGTTTTTCATGTATGTATACTTACTTCGTGATCGACGAGAACCTTGATGGAAACAAAAATAGCGTTAAACTTTGTGTTTAACGCTATTTTAAGGGAAAGATCTTTTTTAGAAAAGAAGACTAAAAAACCAAGCTGTAGCTACCCATAAAAGATATACCATGAGTATACAGATAAGTATTAAGATGCCCAGCACAAGTAATAATAACCATATTCCGGAGCCTTGGTGTTTACCATCGTAATAGTGTTCTTTTAAAATCTTTACATTTTTTTGATTGGCTTTGTTGAAGAAATCAAAGATGTTGCCTAAGAAAGGGATTGCCCCTAGTATGGTGTCCACCATGACGTTAATTAGCATTTTGACGACAGCCTTGGAGCTTACACCATTGCGCCACATCACGAATACTAAGACGAGGGAGGTGGAA
This sequence comes from Sphingobacterium sp. SYP-B4668, assembly GCF_027627455.1. Classification (NCBI taxonomy): domain Bacteria; kingdom Pseudomonadati; phylum Bacteroidota; class Sphingobacteriia; order Sphingobacteriales; family Sphingobacteriaceae; genus Sphingobacterium; species Sphingobacterium sp. SYP-B4668. The sequence goes on from NZ_CP115483.1 coordinate 28,833, forward strand.
AAAGTAACGACGCTCCCTCCAAAAGGGATGAGATTTAATAACGGATCAAGACCAAATCGAGCATTTCCAACTTGGAATTGATTGTCCATTAACCAAGAAACCTTTTCGACCCATTTAAAGTCTTGGTCGATTTGCATTCTCTTCTGTTCGGGACCGAGCGTCTTTTTCATGATTATAGCAATTCGAATACGATATCAATCTCGCAGTATATCTTGATTGGTTTGATGTCGATATCTAGACTTTCTTGCTCTGCTGCACCACCCATTGCATCAGCAGATTTGAACGCCATAGCGCGAACATTTGGCACAAAGTTGTTGAAGTTGAAATTTGTATTGTCATTAATGACCAAGGCTTTACCCACTTTGTCTCCTGCTGCCGATGCCAGTATCGTTGCATTGATTTTGGCATCGTTGACCGCCTCCACTTTTAGTTGTTTTTCGAGTTCTTTTTTATCAGAATAATCATATTCATTGATAGCGGTATTTTGAAGTCCTTTGGGGTCTACATCGTCAAAGAGTGTGTTTAATTTGGAAAGATCAGTGACTTTGAGGGTGTATTGACGGGACTGTAGCAGTTCTGAATTTTTCTTTTTCTTACTGTCATTAGGGTTGTAACTCCAGATATTTTGAATGGTAAAGTCTTCTTTTTTGATGCCATTGGCCAAAGCTGCGTCATACAGTTGTTTTTCCAAAGTTTCGATGGTGACTTTTTTCTTGGTGTTACCTTCTAGGTAATATTCTCTTAGAGACACAGAAAGGTGTATGATGTCAGGCGTCACCTCTCTTTCCGCCTTCCCTTTTGTCGATACCTTGCGCAGATTATCCGCAATTTGTTGTTGTGCATAGGTTGTACCCATCATTCCTAAGATTAAAATGCTCAAAATAATTTTCTTCATGTCTATTGTTTTAGTGCAAATATATAGTCAAAAACCCGACCATTTTTATGTTCATTGTTGATTATAGACGACGGCAGGGCAAATAAGTTTAATGATTTTTTTTATGGTTTTTAAATAATTATAAATATCTTTATGAAATTAAAAAAATATTAACAATGCAAGAAGGAGTAGTAAAATTCTTTAATGAAGCCAAAGGTTTCGGTTTCATCGTTCCAAATTCTGGTGAAGGAGAAATCTTTGTTCACGTTACAGGATTAATTGACAAAATTCGTGAAAATGACAACGTTTCTTACGAAGTAGAACAAGGCCGTAAAGGTCTTAATGCGGTAAATGTAAAAGTTATCTAGTCTATAGATTCAAGATATATTTATTGTAAAAGGGCCGGGTTTCCAAGCAGAAAGCCGGCTTTTTTTTGGCTAGATTCTTTCAATTGAGATTGAACTAGCATACATAGGAACACCTATGCTCTAAAAACTTCCTCCAAAATATAGATGGAGTTTATTTCCCCAAAATTGGAAACATGGATGTTATAAAAGTCCAACACTTTATCCAGTAATACTGCACGATCGTCTTTATTTATCTTAATTGCTGCTGCAGTTTCGTAGGTAGCACCAATGAGTTGATGAAAGATATCGGTATGAGGCTGTTGCAATACATTGGAGTGCGCAGGAAGCATGCTGGTGAAAGTCCCCTCTCTAAGGTCAAAGTAGGGAAGTACGGTTTTTCTCAACTGCGGTAGAAAACCCAAGAACATACTTAGCTTAATTAAGAAAACGAGATGAAAATTGGCCAAATTGTGATTAGTTTCGTCTAGGTATCGGATAGACTGAAAGATGAAATTAAATAGAAAGCCGTCGTGTTGCTGTTGTTTCAAGGATTTGTAAAGAACCTCATTTAGAAAGATAGCAATGGAGCTTTTTACAATATCGTAGGGTAAGTGTAGAAGTGGGGGAGATTGCGTCGCCTCAGCTATCCGATTCAGATTGCCGTTGTCTTTATGGTAGACAATAAGGTCTAGGAGGTGAAGGGGTTGGAAGATGTTGGCTCGAATCTTTGCCCTTGGTTTTTTTGCACCATTAACCAAATATGACTGCAGGCCGAAGCTTTCGGTGTATATTTGAATGACGACACTGCTTTCGGAGTAGTTTGTGAGCTTTAGTGCAATACCTTTTGTCTTATGGAGCATAGTGTTCGATTAAACGGTCGATACGGCAAAGATACCGACTGTTATCGATTTTCCTTTTCTTCTTCTTCGTGCCTAGCGTCTATTATACTTTTCCTTTCTATTTTCCGGATAAGGCTATATACGATTGTTACAAATCCCCAACTGAATACGAGCACACCCAAAATCATGGCTACTTTATATAGCTTGATTTCACTGTTCATCATTATATAGCCTCCATAAACGATGAATATACCCAATATGGATAGTAAAAGCCCTCTTCTTAAATATTTGTTCATTGTGAATTGTTGAAAACTATTTGGTTAAAGATACGAAGTTCACTAGAAATAAAAAGTTATTTTTGCGCATCCCCTAGATCTATCTCGGATAATTTTAAAATTATTCTGATTCAAGTATTGTATTTGCGAAAAGAAATATAGATATTTGCAAACTCTTTGCGAAAAGACATATTAGTAATTACAGACAACAATAAAAATCAGATATCATGTCAAGAATTTGTGATTTAACAGGCAAGACGGCATTAAACGGTTACCGCGTATCTAATTCGAACGCAAAAACCAAACGTAAATTTTATCCAAACCTTCAAACAAAGCGTTTCTTCATTCCAGAGGAAAATCGTTGGATTACGTTAAAAGTTTCAACTTCCGCAATCAAAACTATCAACAAGAACGGCATTACAGCTGCCATTAATAAATTTATTAAAAACGGATCTATTTAATTAGATTGGTTGCCTGTTGCATTAAATATTCTGAAATTCAATCCGGTGCTAACGGATATAAAATAAAGTAAAACAATGGCTAAAAAAGGAAATAGAGTACAAGTAATCTTAGAATGTACTGAGCACAAAGAAAGTGGTCTTCCGGGAATGTCTCGTTATATCACGACAAAAAACAAAAAGAACACAACTGAGCGTCTTGAATTGAAAAAATTCAATCCAGTATTGAGAAAAGTTACTGTTCACAAGGAAATTAAATAATCATTACCCGGGTTTTCTTTTGAAATCTTTGGGTTAAAAATATAAAAACATGGCAAAGAAAGCAGTTGCATCGTTACAAAAAGGTGGCGGTAAAGAATTTACAAAGGTTATTATTACTTCTCGTTCTGCAAAAACTGGAGCTTACACTTTCAAAGAGAGCATGATTCACAATGATAAAGTGAAAGATGCATTAGCTGCAGCATCTAAATAAGACGAAACTGTAAAATATTCCTTTTTTAAAGTTTTTCTTTAAAAAATTCTAAAAAGCCGTTTTGGTATATTGCCGAAAGGGCTTTTTTGATTATATCGGATTTCTACCGTGTCTTATAATAGATTGTCGTCTATTAGGTTTGGTTTTAGCGTCTTTTAAAAAAGACCCGTGATTAAACACAAAGAAGCATAGGTAAGTCCGTTTTTTTAATTTCAACGATTATCAAGCGGGCCTATACGGGATGTAATAGGGACGGTTGGAGTTGTTGGAGCCTTAGATTTGCAACCGCAGGGATTCCTGTTTGTTGAAAATCCAATAGCATGTGCAACGAGTAAAAATGGGATGTAGGGGAAAGCATATGCGGACGGGCGAACTTGCAATTCAACACAAATTTATCTAAGTTTGATTGGTAAATCTATTTTTCCGAATCGATTTATCCAATAGACGTATCATCTTAAATATTACACGGTTTCGCTTAGCATATCTATGGGATTATTTGATTTTTTCAAAAAGAAGCAAGACACTCCTGAAGCTCAAGAAGCTTTGGACAAAGGGTTGGAAAAGACTAAAGAGGGTTTTTTCTCAAAAATTACAAAAGCAGTAGTTGGAAAGACCACTGTGGATGATGATGTCCTGGATGAGCTAGAAGAGATTTTGGTGACATCGGATGTGGGAGTGAGTACAACGTTGAAGATTATTGATCGCATACAGGCACGTGTAGCAAGAGATAAGTATATCAATACGTCTGAATTAAACAGCATCCTCAAAGAGGAAATACAGGCGTTATTGGCGGAGAATAATAGCGCAGACTTCGAAAATTTCGAATATGGAAACCATAGGCCGTATGTGATTATGGTGGTAGGTGTTAATGGAGTTGGGAAGACCACGACGATCGGTAAGCTGGCTCACCAACTTAAGGCAGCAGGAAATAAGGTGGTGTTGGGTGCCGCAGATACTTTTCGAGCGGCGGCGGTTGATCAATTGCAGTTGTGGGGTGAGCGTGTCGGGGTGAGGGTCGTTGCACAGCCGATGGGGTCTGACCCTGCTTCAGTAGCTTTTGACACGATCAAATCGGCAGTAGCTAATGGAGATGATGTCGCTATCATTGATACCGCAGGACGCCTTCATAATAAAGTGGGGTTGATGAATGAGCTGGGTAAGATCAAAAATGTGATGCAGAAGGTAATCCCAGGCGCTCCTCATGAGATTTTGTTGGTGCTCGACGCGTCAACAGGACAAAATGCAATCGAACAATGTACGCAGTTTACACAAGCTACTGATGTGAACGCTTTGGCATTGACCAAGCTTGATGGAACAGCAAAGGGAGGGGTAGTGATTGGTATTTCAGACCAGTTCAAGATTCCTGTTAAATACATCGGGGTAGGCGAGAAGATTAACGATTTACAATTATTCAATAAAAAAGAGTTTGTAGACTCCTTGTTTAAAGGTTCTGCAATGTAATATGAAGACAAAATTTGTAAAGCCTGCTGAAAAGAAGCAGCAACCAAGAGTGAATGTGGTGACGTTGGGATGTTCAAAGAACATTCATGACAGTGAGGTATTGATGGGCCAATTAAAAGGCAATCAAATGGAGGTCGTTCACGAGGCTTCTAATATTCAGGATAATGATATCGTCGTTATCAATACTTGTGGATTTATCGATAATGCTAAGCAGGAATCAATAGATACAATCCTTCAGTATAGTGAATTGAAGGAACAAGGGAAAATCAACAAGGTTATTGTAACAGGGTGCTTATCGGAGCGATATAAACCGGAGTTGCAAGCTGAAATCCCAAATGTAGACGCGTATTTCGGAACGAATGACCTTCCGGAATTGCTATCTACTATCGGAGCGGACTATCGCCATGAATTGGTAGGTGAGCGCATGTTGTCTACGCCCTCACACTTTTCTTATTTTAAGATTGCAGAGGGATGTAATCGCCCGTGTTCGTTTTGCGCGATTCCGCTGATGCGGGGCAAGCATGTCTCGAAGTCTATTGAGGATTTGGTCAAAGAGGCTAAATACTTAGCTTCGAATGGAACAAAGGAGCTTATTCTAATTGCGCAGGATTTGACCTACTATGGGTTGGATATATATGGCAAACGTAATCTTTCGGATCTGCTCCGTCATCTATCTGACGTAGATGGTGTGGATTGGATACGTTTACAATATGCTTATCCTTCGGGATTCCCGATGGATATCCTAGAAGCAATGTCCGAGCGCTCCAATATTTGCAACTATCTGGATATGCCTCTTCAGCATATTTCGGATAATATGCTTAAATCTATGCGTAGAGGTACCACTAAACAGAAGCAGATAGATTTGGTCAATCAAATTCGTGATAAAGTGCCCGATATTGCTTTGCGAACAACTTTGATTTGTGGCTATCCCGGAGAGACAGAAGCCGATTTTCAGGAAATGTTGGAATGGGTAGAAGAGACTCGTTTCGATAGGCTAGGGTGCTTCACATACTCGCATGAAGAGAAGACCCATGCTTATTCATTGGAGGATAATGTTGCGGATGAGGTAAAGGAGTCAAGGGTTGAACAAATCATGGAGGTGCAGCAGGGGATATCTTACGAAATCAATCAAGAGAAAGTTGGTAAGACATTTAAGGTGTTGATTGATAAGGTGGATGGCGATTATTTTGTGGGACGTACTGAATTCGACTCTCCAGAAGTCGACAATGAGGTATTGATCGCTGCTAAGAATACCTATGCACGGATTGGAGACTTCGTAAATGTGAAAGTGGATCGTGCAGAAGATTTTGATCTTTATGGGACTATTGTCAAATAATATCTGAAATCAACATCATTCCGGCTAATTTTCTATTTTTGTTGGAAGCCATCATTGGTTTGCACTTCAAAGGTAAATACCCTTAACAGAATTAGCTGGAATGAAAGCAACTTATATAGATTACCGAGATACCAATAGTTTTTCGAAGACACTCATTGCTTATTTAGAGAATAACCCCGAACTCCAAGAATTCTATGGAAATAAGCCCAATCTGGAAGGCTTTGGGAAACAGATCGATCAAAAGAATGGATTTAAATACCGGGCTTTATTGGTTGATCAGTTGCGAGAACAATACGGCGATCTATTACCTGAAAGCACAGCGGTAAGCAGCAATCTGTCGATCCTGCTGAGCGAAAACACCTATACCGTCACGACGGGGCATCAGCTTAATATTTTTACGGGACCCCTGTATTTTATTTTCAAGATTATGACGGCTATTCGATTGGCTGCGGATCTTAAAAAGGCCTATCCAGATAAGAATTTTGTTCCTGTTTATTGGATGGCGACTGAAGACCACGATTTTGAGGAAATCAATCATACTCGAGTATTCGGGAAAAAGATTGCTTGGGATACCCCCACCGTGTCAGCAACGGGGCGTATGGACACATCTTCAATAGATGATGCGGTCAAACAGTATAAAGCAATCTTAGGTTTGTCCGACAATTCTTGTAAGCTAAATGCCAAGGTGGATGGGGCTTACCTGAAGTTCGGCAATTTGGCGGATGCTACTCGTGCATTTGTGCATAGTTTGTTCCAAGAGTATGGGCTTGTCATCATCGATGCTGACAGGGCGGCTTTTAAGGAAGTTTTTAAACCTATTATCAAAGAGGATATCTTGGGAGAAAAGAGCTACTCGGCTATTCAACGGACTTCCGATAACCTTGAGAAGCTGGGCTTTTCTGCACAAGTACAATCTCGCGAAATCAACTTTTTCTATTTAACAGACTCTTTTAGGGAACGTATTGTAAGAACTGATGACGGACGCTATGAAGTATTGCATCAGGGGCTATATTTTACAGAGGAGGAGCTTTTGCAGGAGATCGATGCGCACCCAGAGCGATTCAGTCCCAACGTGGTCATGCGACCGATGTATGAGGAAGTGATTCTTCCCAATTTGGCCTATATTGGAGGTGGAGCTGAGATTGTATATTGGCTACAGCTTAAAGCAAATTTCGATCAATATGGTATTGATTTTCCAATCCTTGTTCCACGAAATTCGGCTATGATCACGGATGATACGATTGCTGGGAAAATATACCGTTTGGACTTGACTTTCAAAAGTATATTCAAGCCGATCCTGACCTTGAAAAACGATTATGTTCGACGGCAGACAAAGCATCGCTTGAATCTAAACGATGAGTGGATGGAGTTGAATGCTATCTTCGGTAAAATCAAATTGAGGGCGCACAAGATTGACCCAAGCTTAGGCCCGAGTACAGATGCCGTCAAAGCTAGATTGAAAAAAGCGATTAAAAATTTGGAGAAGAAGCTTTTAAAAGCAGAAAAGCGAAACCATGGAGAAGCTCTTACCCAGCTAGAGCGCGTCAAGGAAAAGCTGTTCCCGGGTGGGGGCTTGCAGGAACGGACCGAGAATTTTGCGCTTCTATATGTCAAATATGGAGACGACTTGTTTGAAGAACTTTATAAGCATTTTAACCCATTAGATTTCAAATTCAGTATTTTGTATTAGGCAGAAATACTTCTGCCATCATACATCTTGCGCTTCCGCCACCACAGGTTTCTATAACATCTAATGGGCTTTTGAGCAAGGTGCCATACTGTGCAAGCATATCAATCTGGATGGGCAAAAGGCTGTGGTAGGCCTGGTCGCTCATAACGATGGCAGCATCTCCTGTTCGAGATAGGACCTGAAGCACATTCCCTGCAAATTGGGCAGCTTGCTGCTCGGTGATGAAGACAATCTCCTTGTTGTCTTGGTGTAGATGGTCTATCACAAGCTTGCGCTGCATATTGTTGTCTATTGCGTCAGCGCATAGGATGGCAAAGTGATTGCCGATGGTCATCATGACATTGCTGTGGTAGATGGGCAGGCGTATGTCCCCTACTGATTGGAAGGATTCGAATAGGATGGGCGTATACCCCATCTCTAGGCAAAAGTGATGTACCAACCCGCTATTGGTCCGAGGAGATAATGAGCAATATGCCTTCCGATGCTCACGGTCTAAGACGAGACTGCCTGTACCCTCTAAAAACTCTTGGCGTTCTTCGGCCTCAGTTAAGTCCCAGATATCTGTCATATGAAAGAATGCCTTTTTTAAAGGTGTTTGGAGATCTAACTTGCGCTCGAGGCGTCGATTAGGCGCAAACATAGGGTAGTGTACAATTTTTCCGTCCTCATGGAAAGAGATCCAATTATTTGGGAAAATGCTGTCGGGTGTATCTTCTTGACCGTAGTCTTGGACCACAATTACGTTAATATTGTGAAGCTGTAGTAGATGCACAAAATCGTCAAACTCTTGTTGCGCCGCCTCATTGATCTGTTCATTGGACCAGCCTTGAATTTCATTTTGGAAGTAGTTGTTAATGGAGGTCTGTTCGTTCTTTCGGAAAGAGCAGGGGCGAATCATTAGGATGGTGTCTGTGGTTTGTTTCATCTTCTTGTTTGTTGTTCTTTACGTCTGTCTCTTTTGGCGTCACATGTATTTTCATGGGTCGAGCTAGGGGGCCTAGCCGACGGCAATTCCTAAGTCAGCGGACCGCAAAGCGGTGATTGGATTCTTAACATTTCTCCTAAAAAACTATCAAGGCGGAGATAATAATCTACGAACGAATGTTTTATAAATATAATAATTTACCAGCGACTCTCGGTGCGGATATTGTCATATTGCTAATTTATGAGCGGGATATTTTGTTATTCCCTAATGCCGAAGCTATGCTAGAGCACTGCTTTTTGTTACAATGTAAGAATGAAGAAGCAAATTTTTACTGAAGCAAGGAAATACAACCGATTGTTTTGACAGCGGTATCTTTTCCTCTTGTCACAAGTTAAAAAGACCTTTTTTTAGGCTTATAAATTACGTATCTTTGCGCATCCAAAATTCGTCTGTTTTGCAAAGGATTATGACTTTAACGCATAGTGAATAAGCCAAGGCAAATGACGGTAATTTTTACATCCATGAGTAAAATACATTTTCAAGAAAAATTCGAAAATCGTCACAACGGTCCTAGCCCGATTCAAGTGAATGAGATGTTGTCAGCTTTAGGTGTTGACTCTGTTGATCAATTGATAGATCAAACGGTTCCTTCTCAAATCAGAGCAAAAAAAGCACTAGCTCTTCCTGCAGCCCTAAGCGAGACAGCCTATCTTAAAAGAGCCAAGCTAATCGCGGAGAAGAATAAAGTATTTAAGTCATATATCGGTCAGGGATACTATGATGTGATTCTTCCAGGCGTGATTCAAAGAAATGTATTTGAAAATCCAGGATGGTATACACAGTATACACCTTATCAGGCTGAAATTGCACAAGGAAGACTTCAAGCGTTACTGAATTTTCAGACGGTTGTTTCGGATTTTACCGGCTTGGAAATCGCCAATGCATCGCTATTGGATGAAGCTACTGCTGCGGCAGAGGGCATGTTCATGCTTTATTCTGCACGTAAGAATAAAGCAGCGAATACGTTTTTGGTGTCTGAAAGGGCTTTCCCACAAACTATCGATGTGCTAAGAACGAGAGCAATCTCTTTTGGTATAGAATTGAAGGTGACTGAGATTTCGGAAGAGAACTTGACGGAAGACGTGTTTGCGGTCTTCTTACAATATCCCTTGGGCGATGGGTCTATCATTGATTATAAAGCGTTTGCAGAGGCTGTACACGCTAAAGGTATGACTATCTGCGTGGCGGCCGATTTAATGAGCTTGGCTTTATTGACGCCTCCAGGCGAGTGGGGTGCTGATGTCGTCGTGGGTAACTCGCAACGCTTTGGTGTGCCTATGGGCTTTGGTGGTCCGCATGCTGCTTTTTTTGCTACAAAGGATGCATACAAGCGTAATATCCCAGGTCGTATCATTGGTGTAACGTCTGACTCCAACGGTAACTATGCGCTTCGTATGGCATTGCAAACTCGGGAGCAACATATACGTCGCGATAAAGCCTCTTCAAATATCTGTACAGCGCAAGCTTTGTTGGCGATTATGGCATCATTTTATGCGGTATATCATGGTCCTCAGGGAATTAAGCGTATTGCGGAGCGGATCAATGGCCTTGCTCAAGTGTTGGATGCTGCGGTGCAGTCTCTAGGATATGTGCAACTTAATGAAACTTATTTTGATACGGTCAGGTTTGAATTGGGGGAGCATGCTGGATCCTTGAAGGGAGAGGCATTGAACCACGAGATGAACTTCAATTATAAAGGATCTATTGTCAGTATTTCTATTGACGAGACGACCACATTTGAAGATGTGCAGACCATTGCCAAAGTATTTGCAAAGATTAAGGGTAGAACGGTAAGTGATGTAGATTTTGATGCGATTGAGAAATCTATTACGTCTTCGATTCCAACAGAATTGCAACGTGAAAGTGCTTATCTGACTCACCCGATATTCAATAGTTATCATTCGGAGCACGAGATGCTACGTTATATTAAATCCCTGGAAGCAAAAGATCTTTCATTATGCCACTCCATGATTCCATTGGGCTCATGTACGATGAAGCTAAATGCTACTGCAGAGATGATACCAGTGACATGGGCGCAGTTTGGTGGTCTACATCCATTTGCCCCTATCGATCAGACTTCTGGTTACATGCATTTGATAGGCGAACTTAATGATTGGCTGTCTGAGATTACAGGGTTTGCGAAGATGAGTTTTCAGCCGAACTCTGGCGCGCAGGGAGAGTATGCTGGTCTGATGGTGATTCGGGCTTATCACGAAAGCCGTGGAGATCACGGGCGCAATATTTGTTTGATTCCAGCATCTGCGCATGGAACAAACCCAGCATCTGCATCAATGGCTGGACTTAAGGTTGTGGTGGTGAAGTGTGATGAATTCGGAAATATTGATGTTGCAGATTTGAGGGCTAAAGCTGAAGAGCATGCCGCAAACCTAAACTCTTTGATGGTGACCTATCCATCTACCCACGGAGTATTCGAAGAGTCTATTATTGAGATTTGCGAAATCATTCATACCAATGGGGGGCAAGTGTATATGGATGGTGCAAATATGAATGCACAAGTTGGACTGACAAGCCCAGGTCATATTGGTGCTGACGTGTGTCACTTGAACCTTCACAAGACATTCTGTATCCCTCACGGTGGAGGTGGCCCCGGTATGGGACCTATCGGTGTGGCTAAGCATTTGGTGCCGTTCTTACCCAATCATGAGGTTGTGGAGACTTCTGGCGAGCAGGGCATACATGCCGTATCAGCCGCTCCATTTGGTTCGGCATCTATCTTGGTAATCTCACACGCTTACATCGCTATGATGGGTGCCAATGGCTTGACCAATGCGACAAAGACGGCGATTTTGAATGCCAACTATATTAAGTCTCGTCTGGAAAATCACTATCCAGTATTGTACTCTGGAATCAACGGTCGTTGTGCGCACGAGATGATATTGGATTGCCGTGGATTTAAGTCAGTAGGTATTGAAGTGGCGGATATTGCCAAGCGTTTAATGGATTATGGATTCCATGCGCCAACAGTTTCGTTTCCTGTTGCAGGGACGTTGATGGTAGAGCCTACGGAGTCTGAATCTAAGGCAGAGGTAGATCGTTTCTGTGATGCGTTGATTGCTATTCGTCAAGAGATTGCTGCGATTGAAGCCGGAACGATCGATCAGGTCGAAAATGTGTTGAAGCATGCACCTCACACAGCATCTGTGGTAACAGCAGATGAGTGGAATAGACCATACAGTCGCCAGACGGCAGCTTATCCTTTGGAATATTTGAAAGCGAGCAAGTTCTGGCCTTCGGTAGGACGCGTCAATGAGTCGCAGGGCGATCGTACATTAATCTGTTCTTGTCCCTCGATTGAAGAGTACATGGATGCATAAGCTTTTCCATAAGTTATATTTTAAGAGCCCTCTTTTTATAAGAGGGCTTTTTTTTTGACTGGAAGATATATTTAAATCTTAGGCGGAATATTTTCCACAGTTAAGCGCTATTAATCTGATAGACCTCATGGACGAATAGGGTTTGATGATCTCGGCGATGTAAGTGACTCCATTATACTTTTATATGAAAGAAACTTTATATAAGTTTGTTTAAAAAAAGACAATTATGAAAATCTATTTCAAATTCGTACCTGTGTTGGCAACGTCCATTTTCTTATTATCTGCCTGCGGCGGCAATAAAAGCAATGATAGCGGAGAATCAACGACAGAAGAAAGCGGAGGAATCTCAGATGTGATATCCGGAGTAAAAAACCTGGATAATTTGAAAGATGGTGCCAATAAGATGGAAGAGATGCAAGGGAAGTTAAAAGGCTTGACATCTTTGACTAACGATGAACTCAAGGCCTTTTTCCCAGAGACTTTGGAAGGACTTAAAAGAACGAGTATCTCGGTTGGCAATAATGAGATGTTTGGAAATGTAGCTACGGGAAATGCAACCTATGCAGACGAGAATGGTAAGGAAATCACTGTCAAGCTGATGGATGGGGCCGGTGAATTGGGCTCAGGTATTATATCGTTAATAGCAATGGGCTACCAGATGGATAACGAGAGCGAAAGCGGGAATAGAGTGGAGAAGACTCACGAATTCAATGGTAAACGTGCAAAGACAGAGGAGGTAAAGGAAAATGATGGAACGCAGGACTACTATACTTCTGCTATCGGATTTATTGAAAAGGATAGATATAGCGTAGAATTAAGAGGGCAGCATTTCTCTTTATCAGAGCTGCAAAAAGGTATGGATAAATTGAACTACGGAGCATTGAAGTAGTCTTTTAAATAAAATGGGGCCTCCGCGGAAGCCCCATTTTATTTTTAGCTTTGTTGAAAATAAACTTCTTCGTAAGGTTGGATCAATACCCATCCTTCTCCTTGAAACATCATCTGAAATTCTTCACCACTGCCTCTTCCTAAGATACTTTTGAAAGAAACATTGCTTTTTAGTTCTGGTCTTAGATGTCCCGCCCAGGCAACAGTAGCATTAGGATCCGTAAATACGGGATTTCCAGGAGTAACCATTAGCGTGAGAGGGTCTCCATGGGTGGTGATGGCAACATACCCAGTACCCGTGAGCCGTACTTGAAATAGACCGCCTGAAAGCATCCCCGCCACGCTTTTGAGCATAGTAATCTCATTTTTGATGGTTTGGTCATGCGCAAGGATATCATTTCCATTGACACATATGGATTCATTGTCTAGGTGCAAGATTTGCACTTTTTTGCCAGAATCGGCCACATAAAGCCTGCCTGTACCGTGGGCCTTCATGAGTTTTGCGCCTTCTCCTGTAAGTGTTTTTTTAAGAAAATTACCAATTCCACCCGAGAGCATCCCTTCTCGTTCAAATTTGATACTACCAACATAACCGACCATACTGCCGTTTTTCGTCCAGACGGATTGGTTATTGAGATTGATTTCGAGCATCTGTGCTTTTTCAAGCTCGAAATAATCATGTTCGGAATCATCCTGCCTTGTTTTTGCAATAAAGGACTGTAGTGAGAAATCGCTCATATGTGTCTTATTTATAAAAGATTGTAATGCAAATTAATTAAAAAAAACGAAATAAATATGCTGTCGTTTATGGAATATGATGATGTGGGGATGATGATGACTACACCTTTCTTATGTCTTGTAGGAGGCCGAATATGGATACCTTTGAATAGCTGCTAGTAAGGTGGAGTGGTTTATACCTGTGATGAAAACAAATGATGGCCACAATTTGTGAAAGGAGGAGAGTTTACCTAAGTTTGTTTGCGAATATCGTATAGAACATGCGAGCGTAAATATTTTACATAGACGAAACCATCATGAACAGACTACTCACAAGTAAGGACGAATTAGTGGTGCAATCTCTTGCAGATCACCCGGGGTTGAAAATAAGTGAAAAAATGATTCGGATAGCTTTGTCGCCATTAAAAAAATAATTTTGTCCAATGAAATGCCACTCTACCAAAAGCCGCCTAAAAGCGTGAATGAATGAGGGTTGGATATTCCATGCGACAGATGAATAGCAAATTAAGCACCTATGAAAATAAACAAATCCTTATTCTATTTGCTGGCGTCACTCACGATTGCATCTTGCTCAGGAGGGAAGTATGCAGCTACGGAAAAGATCTATAAGAAGAAGGCAAAGGAACTAGCCAAGGTGTATCGAGAAACACCGCCTAAAGAACAGGCCATCTCCAAGATATTGTTGGTTAAGGATAAAGAGTGGGTGGCTTCTACCAATTTTGGTATTCGCAAGCCGAATTATGTTGTTATCCATCATACGGCTCAAAATTCTACGGACCAGACCATCAAGACATTCCATTCTGTAAAGGCTGGTGTGAGCTCACATTATGTGATTGGTAGAGACGGAAAGGTAGTGCAGATGGTAAACGATTATTTTAGGGCACATCATGCGGGGTTGGGAAAATGGGGTAACGATACAGATCTCAACTCGTCATCGATAGGAATCGAGTTGGATAATAATGGGACGACAGATCCGTGGACGGAGGTACAAATGAATAGTCTTACAGAATTGTTGTCTTATCTTAAGAAGGCTTATAATATCCCTCAGGCAAATTTTATCGGTCATATGGACTTGGCTCCCATGCGCAAAAATGACCCTTCTAGATTTCCTTGGAAGCAGTTTGCTGACAAGGGGTTCGGATATTGGTATGATGATTATTTGGAAACGCCACCATTTGATTTCAATCCTAAAATGGCTCTTCGGATTATCGGCTATGACATCAAGAATCTAGATGCTGCAATCAAAGCCTTCAAGATTCACTATATCCAAAAAGACACCAATACCGCGACGTTAACCGAGGAGGATTTGAAGATAATGTATTCCATATACAAGAAGTTCTTATAACAAGAAAAGGCTTTCCAAACGGAAAGCCTTTTCTTGTAAATGTCTGTTATATGGTTTTGACAAATTTCGGGTCGTAATTTTCAATGTCAATAATATACTTATTCTGTATCAAGAAATCAAATAGAGGTTTTGCTTCGGGAGATACTTTCAGATTTTTGGTCGTAATGATGTCTTCCTGCTTATTCATATAGGGATAGACATATAGCTTGACATTTTTATTGAACATACCGCTGATATAGCCCAACAATTCGTTTGTGTAATGATCTTTGTTGTACTGGTCGGAGTTGAAGATATTTCTCAAGTTGGATATGTTGGAAGCAATACCAATATTACCCGGTTTAAACTGAGACATGTATTCTGCTAAGTGATTATTCCGTCTAAAATTGGATACTAAAATATTATTCCCTGTTGAGCAAAGGTATTCGGCGCGCTCTGCAAAGTATTTTAGGTCTTCATTGGAGATATTTGAATCTTCTTCAAGAACATTGCCCATGAGTACTTCAATCATGACGACGACATTGTCAGGGTCGGCATGTGTATTTCGCTTAAATTGCTCTACGGCTAAGTTGAACAAATCAAAGTTTGGTAATGATTTCTGGCGATATTTTGTGCGGAGTATGATGATGTCTTTTTTGTAAAGGTAGTCCTTGCTTTGCGCCGCTTTTCCGTCAGGTTTGAAAATAGCTGCTTTGGAGAATCCCTTGGCTACAAGATATAAGTTGATCAATCGTTCATTTACACTTTCAAAAACAGGGCCCTCTACCTTCACTAAGTCAATCTCTACCGAGCCTGGCGAGACATTGTCAACCAAAGACTCTATCATGGACTGGATGTCATTGGTATAAAAGTAGGCCGCATACACGAGGTTGACACCGATGGTCCCCAATACCTTCTGCTGTACTTGATTGTCATTATCCAGTAGCCTGGTATGGATGATGATTTGATTTATAGGACCATCTTTTACACTCTGGAATCGAATACCGATCCACCCATGGGGTTCGTTGGTTTTGGTAAAATTTAATGTGGTAACAGTATTGGCGAAAGAGAAGAACTTTTTATGGACATATTTTTCGCCAACAAGGCGCTCAGTCAGTAGTTCAAATTCATGGTGGAGCATTTTGTTAAGTCGAGTTCTACTTACGTATCTTCCCGACTCTTCGGCACCGTATATGGCGTCACTGAAGGCCATGTCATAGGCCGATATGGTTTTTGCGATGGTCCCGGATGCTGCTCCAGCACCAAAGAAATTTCGAGCAACTTCCTGCCCTCCACCTATCTCCGCAAAAGTGCCGTAGATATCTGGGTTAAGGTTGATTTGAAGTGCTTTTCTCTTAGTTTCTATTATTTCTCTCGCCATGCCGCAAAGGTACAAAAAAGCGAACGGCTTCAAAAGTCAAAATAGGCAGGGTATCGTCGCTATGAGAGGTGTGATACCTTGCCTATTTGTGCATGCCTATAATGCGTCTATTTCTTTTAGCGCGTAAAAGAGAGCTGCTGTGTGTAGCGCTTGCCCAAGTTGGTTTTCAAGTAAAAATATTTTTGCTTCCTCAATGGACATGATAACGACCTCTATGTCTTCCGAATTGTCCAATTCCTGCTCTTGGACCTTAAGCCCCCCCGTCAACAGGTAGGTATAAGTAAGATTGCCGCTGGTGGCGGGGTTGGCATAGAGTTTACATATTTCTTTGATGCTATCAAAAGCATATCCAGTCTCTTCTAGGAGTTCTCGACGAGCAGCATCGGCAGGATCTTCGCCGTCTTCAACAACCCCAGCAGGAAGTTCGACAAGGATTTTATCGGCCCCATGCCGATACTGACGGACAAAGAGTATATTTTGATCGCGAGTAATGCCTATCATATTGACCCAGGTCGGGTATTCAAGAACATAGTACTCGTCTTTGATATTTCCATTGGGTAGTTGTAATTTATCGACACGAAGGGTTGCCCAAGGTCTTTTAACCAAGTATTCTGAAGCAAGTAGTTTCCATTTTTCCATCGTGTAAAGATTAGATAATATCTGCCAACATTTGTTCTACTTTGTTGTCGAGCTGCTTGCTGACATCGAGATAATCTTTTACGCTTTCTAGGGGTGCTTTGACCGAGCAATAAAATTTTATTTTGGGTTCTGTGCCAGAAGGTCTCGCTGAAATGACATCTCCGTCTACGGTAATGAACTGCAAGACGTCAGACTGTGGCAATTCTATGGGGGATTTTTGACCGGTAGCCAAATCAATGGATACCCGATTTTGATAGTCCCGAACTTCTTTCACTGCGACACCTCCTAAGGTAGCGGGGATATCTTGACGCAGTCTCACCATCATGGCGTTAATCTCTTCTGCACCTGCTTTTCCTTTTTTGGTCAGCGAGACAAGCTTTTCTTGATAGCAGCCAAATTGTTGATAGATTTCTAGCAATACATCATAGAGAGATTTGCCCTGATGTTTGAAATAAGCCGCCATTTCGGCAAGAAAAGCACAGGCATTGGGAGCATCTTTGTCCCTGACCAGGTCACCGACTAAGTAACCGTAACTCTCTTCTCCACCAGCCAAATATTGTTCTTGGCCCAAGAGGTTAGTGATGAGTTCGCCTATATATTTGAATCCTGTAAGGGTCTCATAGTGCTTAACTTTGAAATGTGCTGCAATATCAGCCTGCAGATTGGTCGTGACGATGGTTTTGACAACATAGGGACTGGCCGGAAGATTTTTAAGGGCTGTCCGAGCGCTGAGTACATAGTAGATCAATAAGCTGCCGATTTGGTTTCCGTTGATTAACTGTAGGCGTCCCTGATGGTCTCTAATCGCGACACCGACGCGATCTGCATCTGGGTCGGTAGCCATTACTAGGTCTGCTTGTATAGCTTCTCCTTTAGCATTTGCCATTGACATGGCATCCTCTTCTTCGGGATTAGGGTAGATTACGGTTGGAAAGTTGCCATTAGGCTCTGCTTGTTCTTCTACGATGGTGATATTCTCAAATCCCCAAGCTTTAAGTAGTTTAGGGACGATGGTGATGCCTGTGCCGTGTATGGGAGAGAAGACAATTTTAAGGTCTTTCTGTGCAGCAACTATCTCCGGGTGTATGCTGAGAGATTTGTTGGCTTGGATATATAGGTCGTCCATATCCTCACCAACGGAAATAATGTTGTTGATCTTTGCTGTAAAGGAGATTTCGTTGACAGATGTAATGGCATTCACCTCGTCTATTACATTCTTGTCATGGGGAGCAGTAAGCTGGCATCCATCGTTCCAATAAGCCTTGTATCCATTGTATTCCTTTGGATTGTGCGATGCCGTGAGCATGACCCCGCTTTGGCAGCCAAAGTGTCTAATGGCAAAAGAAAGCATAGGAGTAGGTCTGAGCTGCTCAAAGAGATAAACAGTGATGCCGTTTGCAGAAAAGACATCTGCAACCAACTGACCGAAGGGTTGAGAACTATTGCGGCTGTCGTAGGCAATTGCTACTTTGAGCTGCTGCCCAGGAAAACTTTTTTTGAGATAATTGGCCAGTCCTTGTGTGGCTTTGCCAATTGTGTATTTGTTCATTCGGTTAGACCCGACGCCCATAATGCCACGAAGTCCTCCGGTACCAAACTCAAGGTCTTTATAAAAGCTGTCAATAAGCTCGGTCTCTTCGTTATTGTCGATCAGTTGTTTAACCTTTTGTGTGGTATCAAGGTCATATTCAGAACTAAGCCATTGATTGATTTTGGCTTGCGTATTTGTGTCAATTCTACTCATATGCTAAACTCTAAGTTGGTCATAAATATAGTGAATCATGATAGGATTGCTAAATAATTTTTTACGCATTCCGATGGATACTATCCAATAGGGGCCTGTCCCAAGCATTTGGATATACCGATACTATAGGAGCATTGCTGACACTTTCCGTAAGGATAATACGGAGACTCGTTTGTCTTATTTATTGCTGTTTCGGATGCTGCTCTCTATCATGTCCCACATCTCTTCCGGAATGGCTTCGAATCCGTTGAATTGTCCTGCGCCCTGTAACCATTCTCCACCATCAATGGTGATAATCTCTCCGTTGATATAGCCTGCGAAATCTGAGATAAGAAAAGCTGCGAGATTGGCAAGCTCTTGATGGTCTCCTACTCGTTTCAACGGTACTCGATTTTTGAAGTCAAACTTTTCTGCGAGATCCCCAGGAAGTAATCGGTCCCAGGCACCCTTTGTGGGGAAAGGCCCGGGAGCTATGGCGTTGTTGCGGATGCCATACTTCCCCCATTCAGCAGCCAAGGATTTGGTGAGTGTCAATACCCCTCCCTTCGCTACGGCGGATGGCACGACATAGCCAGAGCCAGTAAAGGCATAGGTCGTTATGATGTTGAGCACTGTGGCTTGTTGTTTGCGCTTGATCCAATTTTTGCCAAACGTCAATGTGCAGTTGACAGTGCCCTTGAGGACAATGTCTATGACGGTTGAGAAGGCATTGGCTGATAGACGTTCTGTGGGAGAGATAAAGTTACCTGCGGCATTGTTGACTAACACGTCAATTCTACCAAATTTTTCCTCAGCTACTTTTAGCAGGTTTTCCACGTCTTCAATATTGCGGATATCACAGGCAACGGGCAGTACAGCACCCCCTTTTTCTTGCATCATCTCCGTTGCAGCTTTATCGAGTACATCTATTTTGCGGCTAGAGATGACAATATTAGCGCCTAGTTCCAAAAAATAGGTCGCCATTTTGCGTCCTAAGCCCGTACCGCCTCCTGTCACGACGATAGTCTTTCCTTTTAATGAGTTCTCACGTAGTGCTCCTTCAACTTTCAATGCTTCCATGTTAAGGCTTTTTAGCGGTTAGATTTTCAATAATTGTTTTGAGCACGGCTCGCGTACTGGGCGCCCACCATTGCTGAAGGGCTTGAGCTACGTCTGCGGCCTGATCCGTTTTGATGGTATGGAGTAGGTTTTTTCTGAGGTTGAGCTTTGTTGTGCGCCAAGCATTTTTTTCAAATTGTGTCAGCAGTTTAATTTTACGTAGGGCAGCAGTCTTGATACTAATAGGGCTGACCAGCTCATCTACTAGGCCTACTTCGAGCGCTTCTTCAGGCTTTAAAAGCTTACCTTCCAATAGATATTGATAGGCTCGTCTCTTTCCTATCCAAAAGCTATATAACTCGAAAATGCTTTCTGGGACAACAATTCCAACGGGCACTTCATTCAGTCCGACAATAAAGTCGCCTTGAGCCATGACGCGATAGTCGCAACAGATGCCCAACACACATCCTCCCGCGGGACTATGTCCCGAAATGGCAGCAACAGCAGGCTTGGGAAATGCTGCCAGCTGGTGGATAAGGGAGAGGAACTGAGTCCAAAAGGTCTCCATCTGTTGCTCGTTATATTGGTATAGGGTAATCAGGTCTAATCCCGACGTGAAAAAATTTTCTTTACCATGAAGAATTAATCCCTCTATCGCTGGATTTTCTTCAGCTTGCTTAATAGCCGATGCTAATTCTTCGATCATCTCTAGGTGCATAGCGTTTGACTTACCTCTGTCCAGAGCGATGTGAGCGATCCGTTCTTCTATATTAACTTTTATGAATTCCATGCATGTATTTATTTAACTTCAAAATCTACGATCTTGCTCACCAATCTGCCTTTAGTATCAACGCCTTCTACGGTCATTTGGTATGTACCCTTCTCATCCGAGGTATAGAAGAAGAAGCCAGTTCCATCTTGGTCTTTGAGGATGAGGTTGGGCTCCCAGTGTATAGTGGAGCGATAATCTCTGGTGAATGCTTTCTCTGGACTATTGACTTCATAGTCTGGCTTGAAGAACGTTTTATTGAGATGCAGGCCTTTCGGTGTGGCCGTCGCAATCCCTTTGGGAGTAAAATTGCTTGATAAACCAGATTTACCTCTCTTAGATGTGATCACAATGACACCGCCACCACCGTACGATCCGTATATAGCTGTATAGGAGGCATTTCGTAGTACTTCTATACTTTCGACATCAAAGGAATTAATCATGCTGAGTTGGTTTCCTTCAATATACATACCATCCAGCACGATTTGCATGGGTACGTTGCCGCGCGTATTGTAAGGAATGCCATTTTGAAAATAAACTCCCATTAACCGTCCGTTGAGGCACATTTCTAAAGAAGGGCAAGTCTCTAGGTCCTTAGCGTCGAGGATTTGATCGGCCCTGCCAGCACCATTCAAGTTGGAAGATTGCTCAGAAGCTTTTTTCTCTATACGTTTGTTGATCGTGACCTCTTCCAGAAAAATTGTTTTTTGCATCAGTCCTTTTTGCTGCATTTCTGCAAACATGCGCTGATTGGATAGGATACTTTGCTGCAATTGGAGATTGATATCTCCCGATTCGTCAGGAGCATTTTTATTTGCGGTAATAAGTGGGTATGACTGTGGATCTACATCAATCTCCACATTTTTCTTTCCGTTTTCATCGGTGGCGGTAATCAAGAATTTGACACTGTCTGGGAAGATGAGCTTGTCAAAGTTAAACCGACCCTCTGCAGTGGCCGTGGTATCGATGTAGTCTAAAAAGCTGCGCGTGGAAATTAATTTTAGCTTTGCATTGGGAGCGACAGCTTTTCTTGCGTATTTCCGTACCGTACCTTTGATGGATAATTCTTTTTCAGGAGCGAAGGTGGGTTTTGCTGCGGCGGCCGAATCTATGCGCTGCCACTCAATTTTTCTCCAACCCTGGGTGAGCATTAAATTGTCTAAATCCGTTAAACGGATGCTATCCGTGTTTTCAAAATAATACCCCGGCTCTTGTAGGTACCCTTTTATATCAGAGGATAGGAGCAATTGAGAAAAGACGGTTGTCCCATACTTCTTGTAGGGTTGGTTGCGGTCAAGGTTGATGACAGCTGCAGATAGACTGGCAAAGTTGGTCGTGTCTGTAGTCGCATCCGTTAGTTTGACCTGTACTTTGCTCCGGTTGGTGTAAGTAGTATTGTCGAGTGCTACCTTAAGAGGAAGGAAGTTCTTTGGGTTGGAGTTGAAGACCATTCTTTCGCTCAGGGGCAACCCGGCATTGGATAGCAACGTGACTTGAAAGACTCCAGAAGGAAGGTCTTTCTTAGGGACCATGAATAACATTTCATTTTTAGTTGCTTTTTGCTTGGCGACATATAGAATTTCTCCCAAATGCTGAACCATTAAATAGACTTCTTTTTGGTCTAAGAGATCGGTCGATAAGCTGTATTGTATGGCGAGCCTGTCTTTCATAAAAGGATTGACAGATACGGCGATACCCGAAGATTCGATCTTGGGAAGCTCAGCAGTTTTGGTCGTGCCATCTTCGAACGTAAGGTGTGCCGTATATTTGTGTTGTGATAGGGCATTAATGGAGAAGCTCCCCATCCCTAAATGATTGGTCTCAAACTCGGCAACCAATTCCTCTTTTTCATTCAGGACCTTACCTTTTGATTGAATTCCCAATCCATTGGGTTGTAATGTCTTTACACCTATTTTGCCGAGGGTATTGTTTAGGAGTATCCCGCCTTCCGGGAATAGTTGGATACTGTTTTGGGAAGATTGTTGGAGCGGGATGATTTTTTTAACCGTTCTTTGATCGTTAGATTCAAAAGTCAGGAGAATGTAACCATTCGTGAATTCTTTTTTTGTTTTGATTTCAATTTTGCCCGTGATGTCTGATTTTTCTCGCCCCTTGTCCTCTATTTTTTCGTTTGTGTACACTTGATAGTGTACATTGCTATTGATGAGTGGGGCTCCTAAGAGGTCTTTGAGCTCTATGGAGTAGATGTTGTTTTTGTTCTTTTCGTCTTGGTTGGTGACGAAGGTCGTTTTGGTAACGATATTGTCTCCTCGTCCATTGGCGATATTTATGGTTTTGTCAAAAAAGTATTCTTCTCCTTGATTGCGCATCCAGTTGGTATAGGCCCGTATGCGGTATGAACCTTCTATGAGTGTATCTATGAGGTCGATGTCTCCGACACCCAACCCTGCGGTGAGCGGGATCGTAATTGATTTAATGATTTTCTTTTGAGGACCGATTAGCTCGATGTATCCTATTCCGCTAATATTGGACAAGAGGTTTTCAATGCCCACGGTTGCGTAGACTTTGAACCAAATGGTCTCGCCGGCAGTATAGTGCTGCTTGTCTAGTTGTAGATATAATTTTTCTTGAAAATTATTCGAGAGGTAGCTTTCTAGCTTTTGTGTGGTGTGTTCTAGAGAGGTGGTCTGGGCGTATCCTAAGCGGCTTAGGAAGATAAACAAACACAAGAGGAGGTATTTTGAACTCATGATTGATTTTTTTATGTAATTGGTTTAATTGGCCAAAACTATTTGCGACTTACTTTCTCCCTTTTCGGGATAGATGTATGACATGATTGTTTTTTTGAAAATTAAGAAAAAATGAATGAAATATAAAGTGATTTTAATAATAAACAAATGAAGTGTTAGGTCAAGGGAAGATACAGATTCGAACCCACGCTATTTTGGCTGTAATGGTATTGGTTAAAGGCAGATACAAGGTGCAATAATTTGTGAACACACACAGATTTTGTTAAGTATAAATGAATAATTTATCTAAGTTTGTACTATGAATATCCTAATCATTGGTTCAGGCGGAAGAGAATCAGCCTTTGCATATAAAATCGCTCAAAGTAAAAAACTAGACAAATTGTTTATCGCGCCAGGAAATGCCGGCACGCAGTTATATGGTCAAAATGTAGATCTTAAAGTGACGGATTTTGAAGGTATCGCCAAATTTTCGTTGGAAAACGCTATCGATATGGTTCTCGTAGGACCTGAAGAGCCCCTTGTTAAGGGCATTCATGATTTCTTTTTGAACAGAGAGGATCTAAAACACATCCCGGTTATTGGTCCTCAACAAGAGGGTGCACAATTGGAAGGTTCGAAGGATTTTTCAAAGCAATTTATGGACAGGCATCAAATCCCTACGGCGGCATCTCGTTCTTTTGATAAGTCTAACCTAGAAGAGGGGATTGCTTACTTAGATACACAGCGCTTGCCCATAGTCTTGAAAGCTGACGGTCTAGCTGCGGGAAAGGGAGTCTTGATATTAGAGAGCTATGAAGAGGCTAAGGCTGAGCTTAGAGCAATGATTACGGATTCGAAATTTGGAGCAGCGAGCCAGGTAGTTGTAGTAGAGGAGTTTTTGAAAGGGATTGAATTGTCGGTATTTGTATTGACAGATGGCAATTCATATAAAGTATTACCTTCAGCAAAAGACTATAAGCGTATTGGAGAAGGCGATACAGGATTGAATACCGGAGGTATGGGGTCTATTTCTCCCGTTCCATTTGCGGATGCCACGTTTTTAAATAAAGTTGAAGAGCGTATTATTAAGCCGACGGTAGAAGGGTTGAAGAAAGATAACATCCCTTATAAGGGCTTTATTTTTATCGGTTTGATGAATGTCGGCGGGGAGCCTTTTGTCATTGAATATAATGTGCGTATGGGTGACCCAGAGACGGAATCGGTCTTGCCAAGAATCGAATCGGATTTGATAGACCTTTTGGAAGGTGTTGCGCAGGGTAACCTGGAGACGCGGTCGTATACGGTAAGCCCTAAGACTGCTGTTACCGTGATGTTGGTCGCTGGAGGGTATCCCGGAGCATACGAGTCTGGAAAAGTAATCTCTAATATTGAGAATGTAAAAGAGTCTATCGTGTTTCAGGCCGGTACGAAAGAGCAGAACGGAGAGATTGTCACTGCCGGAGGGCGAGTGATTGCGGTCACTACACTCCAAGATACGCTGTTTGGGGCACTGCAGCAGGCGACTGCTGATGCAGGTCGAATCTATTTTGACGGGAAGTATTTCCGTCGTGATATTGGTTTCGATTTGATCTAAATATATTGACAGTAATGTCAAAGGCGAGGCGAAGAGTACATTGATCTCAATTTATGCGAGGCACCCTATACTCTTCGCCTTTGTTAAAATGGAAATAATAGAGGGATAAAAAATCATTTTTCTCAGTCTCAATGGCTTAGGTCAAAGGGTGAGAAAATATTTTGGAAGGAATAAAAATCCTCTTATATTTGCATCACCAAAAAGCAATGGCCCGTTCGTCTAGGGGTTAGGACGCAAGATTTTCATTCTTGAAACAGGGGTTCGATTCCCCTACGGGCTACAAAAAAAGCAATCTTATTCAAGATTGCTTTTTTTGTTTCCTCCCAGGTATGGAAGCTGTTTCATTTTTGTCATCGCCGATGAAAATCCCCGAGTACATTTTGGATGATTTTTTCTTAACTCTATAAAAGGGTGTTGTTGCTATTGTTGCCGTATTGATGAACCTATCAGAGGTGTAAATCGATCCATATGGCGCGCTCAAAATCAATAAAATATGTTAAATTAGTTCATCAGTAGCACGTTGAATAATGAACGAACAGTGGAATAGCAAATTAGAAAGGATAAGCTGTTTCGGTGTTTTATTTTTTTGAATATGGCACACATTGTGTTCGCGATAAGCCCGAACATGTTTAGATTTACTTGTAATTGGGTGAACAATTTATTACTGACAAATCAAAAATAAATATGACAAGATTAGTTCAATTGACAGCCATACTTTTATTACTACTAACAAGTTGCCAAACGTCAAAAAATAAGACGGATATTCTACGAAGCAAAATAGAAGAAATCGTGTCTGACAAAAATGCTGTAGTCGGAGTTTCAATTATTGGGAATAGCGATAAGGACACCCTTTCTTTACACGGAGATCGCCGATTTCCTATGCAAAGTGTTTTTAAATTTCATATAGCATTGGCTGTCTTGTCCGAGATTGACAAAGGAAAGCTTTCATTAGACCAGAAAATACACATAGGTACAAATCAACTTTTACCTAAAGATTTTTGGAGTCCGCTAAGGGACGAAAATCCTAACGGAGGGAATTTTACTATTGAAGAGTTAATTCAATATTCAGTTTCGCATAGTGATAATACCGCTTGTGATGTATTGATAGGGCTTATTGGAACACCTAAAACAGTTGAAGAATATTTTAAAAAGAATAATATTCAGGATATACAAATTACTTTCAACGAAGCAAATATGCAGGCGAAGTGGGAAAATATGTTCCAAAATTGGACTACACCAAAAGCTGCAAGCGAGACTCTTGAAATGTTTTATGAGAACAAAAACAACATACTATCTAAAGCCAGCTACGACTTCTTTTGGAAAACAAATATAGAGACAACTACAGGGAGAAACAGAATAAAAGGACAGTTGCCCGAGGGAACAATTGTTGCTCACAAGACCGGCTGGTCCGGCACAAACAAGGAGACAGGGATAACGGCAGCTGTTAACAATATCGGGATTGTTTTTTTGCCTAATCGAGAGTATTTTATCATCAGCATATTTGTATCTGAATCAAAGGAGGATTTTGACACAAATGAAAAAATCATATCGGATATTACAAAAGCGACTTATGACTTTTACACAACGGCGAATAAATAGAAAAATGCCACCAATTGCCAGAGGGGGGCGAAGTGACTTGACCTTTTTCCTATCTTTAAAGCGGGTGCTTTGATTGGGATTTAGTGTTAAATCTGACTCTTTTAAAGTGTTAAAATTCTGTATGTTAGTATATTATGGATGTGTTCAAAACAAAAATGATGATCGATTTAAAAACATTTTTCAATAAACTGACACCTGTTTCGCCCGAAAGTTGGGATATGTTTTCGACATTGTTTTTGCCCAAAGTCTTGAAAAAAGGTGACTACTTTATTACTGACGGACAGACGGCAAAAGAAATCGGTTTTTTGGAAAGTGGGATCATTCGAGCATTTTATAGAAACAGCGAAGCGGTTGAATACAATAAACATTTTTTTATCAATCCTTGCTTTATTGGTGGTTACGCATCACTCATCGCAGGAACTCCTAACCAAATTATTCAACAGGCACTTACAGATTGCAGAATACAGGTCGCAAAGTTTGCAGACATACAAAAACTATATGAGATTTGTCCTGATATTGAACGTGGTGCTAGAATTTTGGCCGAGCAGTTTTTTGTGCAGAAAGAGCAGCGAGAAATTGAAATTGTTTTATTAGACGCAGACAAGCGCTACCAGATTTTTCAAAAAAACTTTCCGCAGTTAGAACAGCAGATTCCTCAATATCATATCGCTTCGTATCTAGGTATTACGCCAACACAATTAAGCAGAATTAGAAGGAAGCTATCACGCAAATAATTTCTTTACATATGTAAAGGGAAAGGTCATTTCATCTCTTTTTCTTTGTACCATAGTTTAATTAAAGAGATTACTATGGTTAAGAACTTAATTTTCACAGCTATCTTCCTGTTGTTTGTATCATCTGTTTTTTCTCAAAATAAAGTCCTTTTTGTGATGAGTGCGGCCAATGAATTACCACTACAAAAGGGTGGGAATTATGTGGAAACAGGTGTATTTCTGAGCGAGTTTTATTTGACGTTAAAAGAAATCGAAAACATGGGCTATGGAGTAGATTTTGCTACGCCCTATGGTGTAATCTCTTCGATTGACAAGGAAAGCTATAAGAAAAAATATTGGAGTGGTAACGACACTTTGATCACGGAAGCAACGGATTTTGTAAAGCACAATCAAAAATTTAATAACCCAATTACTTTGGAGCAAGCCCTTGAAAACATAGATTATTATAGCGGAATAGTCATTCCAGGTGGTCAGGGCTTGATGGTCGATCTAATAAATGACAGTATAATTCCACAACTATTGAAAGAGTTCTCCAATAAAGGAAAGCCCATTGGTTTAGTTTGTCATGCACCTGCACTTATACTTTCTATACCTAAAATTGAAAACCCATTTATTGGTTATAAGGTAAATTCTGTCACTGGATTAGAAGAGCTTTTCATTGAGAAATTTGTTATGAAAGGAAAGCCGACAAATAGAAAAATTGGAAAGCAACTTAAAAAATTGGGCTTGAAATACAAAAAAGGGCGAGCAGCTAGCAATTTTGCTGTTAGAGATAAAGAGTTGATAACAAGTCAAAATCCATATTCTAATGAAGCCTTCAATAAATTATATCTTGAAGCTTTGAAAGAATTTAAAGAAAATGGAGCGTTAAAATCCCTTGCGAAATGAAGCTAAACGGGAATACAATACTTATTACAGGCGGCTCTTCGGGAATTGGTTTGGCTTTGGCAAAGTGTTTTTGGGAACTCGAAAACAAGGTC
Source organism: Sphingobacterium sp. SYP-B4668 (assembly GCF_027627455.1). Lineage (NCBI taxonomy): Bacteria > Pseudomonadati > Bacteroidota > Sphingobacteriia > Sphingobacteriales > Sphingobacteriaceae > Sphingobacterium > Sphingobacterium sp. SYP-B4668. Next base: position 57,020 of record NZ_CP115483.1, read on the forward strand.
ATCATCACAGGACGTAGTAAAGAAAAATTACAGCAGATAAAAACACAATTTCCAGAAATTGATTTTTTTGTTGGCGACCTTGCCGATAAAAACTCCCTGGACGAGTTAGTGCTTTTTATTGAAGAAAAGCATTCAGACTTAAATATTTTGGTAAATAATGCTGCCGTTCAGTACAACTACCAATTTACAGATGAAAAAAATCTTATTTACAAAATAGAATACGAAATTTCGACTAACCTGACAGCACCAATTAAGCTAGCTGCTTTGTTGGTGCCGTTGTTGTTGAAACACAAAAACAGCGCGATCGTAAATGTAAGTAGTGGGCTTTTTATTTCTCCAAAAAAAATGGCATCTGTTTATTGTGCGACAAAATCGGCCATTCATAGTTTTTCAAAGACACTTCGCTATCAGCTGGAAAATACCGATACCAAAGTTTTCGAAATCATACCGGTATTGATTGATACACCAATGACCGAAGGCCGTGGAAAGTCAAAACTATCACCCGAAAAATTGGTGAAAGAATTTATACAAAGCTTTGAAAAGGACATCTTTGAGATTTACATCGGCAAGACTAAATTGCTGAAACTTATAAGCCAACTTTCACCAAGACTTGCGGACAAAATAATGAAAAATGGACTCTGATAAAATGCCCAAAAATGTTTGTTAGTATTGCAGCCTTACTATCTCGAGGATTCCCTATTTATTGAATAGATGTCTAGCACTATGCCTTTGTGTATTGTCTTACCATTGACTATCTGGGGAGGTAAAATGGTGTGCCAATGTAGTCGCTGTAAGTCGAATATTTAGTCATAATTCTCGAATGACACATTTTTGTTGGTATGATAATTGGATGTAATGGAGAAATATAATATCTATGGAAAGAGCTATTAAAATGTTTTTGATGTTGTGTGCTATTGGTTTTCTGGGTGTCAGTTGTTCAAAGGACTCGGATTCAGATTCATCAAGCTTTCAGATTACTTATACGTTGAAAGGGCCAGCAACCGCTGCGCAGGTACAGTATACCCCTACCATTACAGATGCCTACAATATTCCTGACGAATACGAAGAGAATGTTACAGTTCCTTGGCAGAAGACTGTTACATTGATAGATGCGGTAGGAGGGGCTGGGTTTTCCGTTTCGATCGAGGATGGCTTACCAGGGGCAAAGTATCAACTGTCGATTTTAGATAAAGACGGTAATAACTTAAAGGACGGAGAACTGGTGCTGGATAGCGAGGGATACGGTGTCAAGCTAATAAATTATTATAAATAGATAGTTTTTCCTGTTTATATGAGCGTGCGGTTGAGCTTGTATGGAGAAGATTGTCTAGCGGGAGAGCAGCGTTCTCCCTCTTTGGTTATTCGATGATTATATTGATTTTCTCTACTAGTCCGAAGCAGCAGACAGCGGCAAATTTTCATAGATTCCAATCCATTGCCGAGCTAAGCAAGGCGGTGTTGAGCCTGACCGATGAAGTCAAGAAACTGAAAGAGGGGAAATAGTCGTGGGTCGAATGTTTTAACGCTCAAAAGCTATCTGCTGTGCATGGAGCAAGGAAAATAGGGCTCTGTGTGACTTTTGCGTGCTCTAATGAGACACTACTCACTTTGATCATAGCCACGTTTGAGCCAAAAGTACAGTGTCGAAGTCCGTTTGGGGCAAAATGGGATAGATCGCAATCCATCACTGACGTAGCCACCAGCACACTCGACACAGATTTCAATACAGCCCAAGGGGTGACCATCGGCATGGTAAAAAACAAGTAAATCCCGCGGCGAATAACAGGCCGCTACCATAATCTCCTCACACAAATGGTCAACATACAAGGCTTCGCTAAAGCCTGTGCGTAAAGTGGAATCCAACACAACACGTCGCTGGACACTATCCGCAGGCAAGTTCATTTTCCCGTCTTGAAAAAGAGGTCTATTATCCGAGAATGTTTTGCTCCACCAACGCATCCGGTCGTTATAGTGCCAGAGTTCCACACGAGCCGCTGTATTAAACGGATTTATCCCTGTCGTATCTCGGGTTTCGACAATCGGATGCTGTCTGGCCTTCTTTCCTTTAAATAACTTCGGTATCTTCTCTTGTCCAGATACAAGCGAGACGAGCAGAATTGCCGCGATAACCGAAAATATATGTTTCATATTCATTTTTTTCTAAGCCGTTTTACGATGGCCAATAAAGCTTTCCTATTCTTGGCTTCATGATAGAATTTGGGAAGTTTTTCCAACAACGTGAAATGCGCTCGGTCTTTGTGTTCTCGGAGCTTCGCACTAATATATTCTTCCAAATAATTCAAATGATGTCCATTATAAGCCCAGAATACGTCGGATTTAAAAGGATGCTGGAGCCAAAGAGTTGCCTTAAAATAAAAATGGGCTGCAGTCATGGCATGACTTTTTATCCCGAAAAAATTAATCTCCGTTGTCGCCCGTTGGTGATAGCCACAATAGTCACAAAACAACGATGCTCGTTTTGTGTTGTAATCAGCCGTGGCCACGGCTTTTTTGCCACAGGCAGGACAGACGACCCAGACTTCATGATAAAAATCCGAAACGACTTTATTCTGATCTTGAAAGCGACTTTCTTTGTCCATATATACTATATTATTCTTGAGTGAAATCAACAGAAATACAGGTTATCATCATAGGGCTTTCTTTTTCTTAGAGAATCTATTTCTTGGTCAGTTCCCAAAAATCTCTCCGGTTCGGTAAATAGATATATATTCTTCATTAAATATTACCACATATAATTCTTGTTAAGAAGTCTATTCATTTGTTTTAATACATGCTGGATTTTATCGCCAGTTTCCATACCGTTTTCATCTTCATTATTTAAATATGGAAATCGAATCATTCCCGCCTTCTCTTTTGTATCAACTCCTCCGTATTTATACCAGTCATTTCCGAATCCATCAGAAACATATCCAGTTCTCTTACTTTCTTTCCGGCTTGATTCTTCTACATGTGTATCGTAAAGTTTCAGCTTGTAAAGATCTACTTCTGAATCCCAATCAATCTCTTCATCAGCATGAATACCTGAGTAAACAAAATTATAATTAGTCCAATCTATATCTTCATAAACTTCTCCAAAGGATGGTTCATCGGAATCTTTACTTTTCAGCTGATATCCCAATACACTTCCATCTTTTTTTAGAATTCCTAATCCCAAGTTTTTATCTAATCCCAATGACTTGTCTAATTTCGACACTTTTGCTTTCGATCCATCTTCATAAGTTACCCACTTTCCCTCCGTATCTTTAATTGTTTTATCTAGAAAGGTTAGACATTGTTCCATAGACCATTTTTTGATTTCAGATTCGGTCTGTGCTCGACCTTGCAGCGTGATAGCAAAGATCCCGATTATTGATATTGTTTTGATTACTATTTTCATCTTTAATCGTTTTTGTTAATACTATATAACAAAGTTCAATATTTGGAGGGTATGGGTAAATACCCCATTTGTAGTATTTTTCATTTATTTAAATTTGATTCTTAGTGGTGATGAAGCGATCAGATTGTATTCACCCTACCGTGTGTTTGAATAAATCAAGATGGTTTCATCTTACCCATTTGTAGTTTTACCCCGCCAAAGAAGACGCTTACATCCAATACCAGATGACTTGTTAGAATGTATCGAAGCTGGGGTGATTGGGGTATTTGTTTTAGTTGTTTTGTTCGGTAATATTGTCAAGATGGAACAGAAAAGACATAGTTTGATGCCCATTTGGGAAAACGCGCCGGAGATATTCTCGCCTGACAACATCACTATGGATCAAGCTCATATCCTAGGGTTGATCTCTGAACTATTTATTGTGGGTGACCTCATAATTAGCGGTGAAAATAATTTTTTTGCAAAGGACCTTAATCTAATACGATACAGTACTATTTCCTGAAAATCAGTAGAGTAGCAATTAGCTTTGTTTCGCGTTTATGATGTGTGTCAAATGATGCCCGCAATGCCAAGCATATATTCCAATATTTGTTTTCAACGAAATTCTTCTGCTAGTCTCGGGGTGTAGAAATTCTTTTTCCAGATCACTGTCGCTTAACCCTCTCAATAAGTTTGTCCATCTCTCATGCAAGCCCTCCAAAATCTTTAAAGAGCTTTGTATCGGATAATTTTGGGAATCGGATAACTCGGCCCATAGATTTTCAAAATATGGTTTGATAGTGGGAGTGTCTTCCGTTAAAGCAAGTTTAAACCGGATTAGGCAGTTCATGTGACTATCGGCGCAGTGATGTACAATCTGCTTTATTGTCCATCCATTTGGTCGATATTGTTTTTCTAGTTCTCTGTCAGTCAGATAATCAACTTCACTATGAAGCTTCTTTGGAAAGCTTTCGATAATTTTAATCCACTCTTCAATTTGGGCGCTATCTATATGTGCAGGGGGCTGAAATTTTCCAATGGGGTATTTTAGCTTGTCTAATTCATTTAATCTCATTTCGATTGGTTTTTATATATATACAATTTACGCTGCTGTTCCTAATTTATGAATATATATAATAATTGGGTTTTTTGGAAACGATGGAAGTAGTCTTTTTTACACCATGTGTAGTGTCTAGTGCTTATAGATTTTTTCAAGCGGCCCACCTCATGGGAGCCGAAGGGTAATCCATTGTAGTAGATGAGTTAATTCTTTGATAATAAGACGGTGTAACTATATATAAGCCCAAAAAAGCTTAAATTCGTTAAAGTGAAATAACCAATATAAAACCGAAACTATCAATACTTGGTGTAGATTTCTATGGTTGAATAAGCTATGGGAATCAATACGGCGTATTTGTAAAACGGGATACTTGATAGACTGCAATTATGATAAAGAAAACAAACGATTACGGCTTTTTCAACCGCGTGAATGACCTGGAGCTGTGGAGGCAGGTATTGACCCTCACTTTCTGTATATTTTTTAGTGTCTATATACGCCCTGTACAAGCTCAAATACGTGCATTACCATCTTCTGAAGAGCTGAACAAACCTTTCGATAATGCTGACATCAAGATATTTCAACGGCCTCCGCAGGTCTATCATCCAGAAACATGGTTTCACTATATCGGGGGCAATGTATCTCCGAAAGGAATCACGGCGGATCTGGAAGCGATTGCTGAAGCAGGAATTTCGGGCATCCAGTTGTTTCATGGACAATTTGGCGGACCATGGCCGGGGGTCGACCCTCAGATTGTGTGCCTGAGTCCGATGTGGGACGATGCGGTACGGCATACGGCTGAAGAATGCAAACGCCTGGGGTTGCGTTTTACCATGCAAAACTGTCCGGGATGGGCGTTGGCGGGCGGTCCTTGGATCGAGTCCTCGAATGCAATGCGGCATTTAGTATGGACTGGCGCGAATGTGAGCAGTGAGGAGGCTGATGGGAATAAGGTATTGCCGTTGCGCAAACCATTTCGTGAAGCTTGGCGGGACTATAAAGACATTGCTGTGCTCGCTTTCCCGACTCCCGAGGACGATAATGATGGCGCTGCCCTGAGACCCCTTATGGTTCATAGCAATCGTCCTGAATTGCCGTGGCTGAATTGTCTAATAGGCGAGCCGAAAGGCGACATAAATTTAAATCCTGTAGTTGGCAATCAATCCAATTGGGTAGAGATAACATTTCCGAATCCAGTAGCGGTGCGCACAATAGAGTTTTCGAGCATCAATGGATTTGTCCATGCATGGTGTTATGATCCTGGAGTTGCGGTAGTTGTTGAGGCCGTATTGGCGGATGGCACTTATCAAGAGGTCTTGCGTACGGATATGCCTCAAAGTAATTGGCAGGACCGAAGCCCGATTTCGCTTGCTTGCAATGAGGTCGCAAACGTCAAAACATATCGAGTGTCGATCAATAATCAACATCCGATGTATCTCAGCTCGCTTCGCTTGTTATCGGCAGCTCGCAAAAACAATTGGGAGTCGGAGGCGGGATGGACACTACGCAGTCTTGTACGGGCTAATGACAACCCACAACAGTCAAAGTCAGCCTTTATCGATCCGAGTAGCATTCTTGATATCACGAATTCAATGGATAAGGACGGAAATTTAACTTGGAAGGCACCGAAGGGCAAATGGACGGTCATGCGGATTGGGAATGTAAATACGGGGGCAAGAAATGGCCCAGCACCACCCGAGGGTACGGGATGGGAAAGCGATAAATTTTCGGAGAATGGAGCGAATGTGCACTTTGCGAATTATATCGGCAGGCTGTCGGGTCCAAATGGCGCCATAGGGAATGGGATGTTAAATGGGATGTTGATCGATAGTTGGGAGTGCGAGACCCAAACTTGGACCCCTAATATGGAGGCCGAGTTTGACCGAGTGACGGGCTATGAACTTCGGAAATGGCTACCTGCGGTATTTGGATATGTGATTGGGGACCAAGAGATGAGTACCCGATTTCTGCGCGACTGGCGTGCGACGATAAACGATTTGGTCACAAATAAATTTTACGGGCGGATGGCGACGCTGGCTAGGGAGAATGGGCAGGTTATTTCGTATGAAACAGCTTCAGGGGACGTCTTTCCTGCAGATATCTTGGAGTATTTTAAGCATGCAGATATTCCGATGTGTGAATTTTGGCAACCTTATTCGGAGTCATTCGTCGGTTCACTGAATTTTAAACCGATTAAACCCACAGCATCAGCAGCTCGATTGTATGGCAAGCCAAGAGTCGCTGCGGAGGCATTTACCAGTATGTCTGTCTCTTGGGATGAACATATGGGAATGCTCAAAGAGGTGGCCAACCTCAATTTTATTGAAGGGGTGACTCATCCTGTCTTTCACACGTATACCCACAATCCGCGTACGGATTTCTTACCTCCGGGGACGTCCTTTGGGGCAAATATCGGAACCCCATTTTTGCGACAACAGACATGGTGGCGGCATATGCCTGAGTTTGTCGATTACCTCGCGCGATGCACATATCTCCTAGAGCGTGGAAAGCCCGTGTCTGACATCCTTTGGTATTTGGGCGATGAGATTGACCATAAGCCCGATCAGAATGCTGCCTTTCCTGCGGGATTCAAGTACGATTACTGCAACCCAGATGTATTGCTTAACTACCTGACGGTGAAAGATGGGATGCTGACTACGCCTGAGGGAATCTCGTATAAAGCAATGTGGCTAGCGGACAATCCGCGGATGTTACCACAGACATTGGAAAAAATACAGGAGCTTATCCGCGAGGGGGCGACGGTCATAGGTGATGTGCCAAGGGGCTTGGCAACGTTGATTGGAGCCGATCGGGCGCAAGAACGATTTGATGCGGTATCGAAAGAGCTGTGGGGCGAACTCCCTCAGCCCGGGTTGCGACAGATAGGCAAGGGAAGGATGGTGTCGGGAGTCCCATTGGCATCTGCACTATCCGAACTCCAAATGCTTCCGGATGTAATAGGAGACAAGGCATTGTGGCTGCACCGCAGGATTGACAATGCAGACTGGTATTTTGTCACGCCGCTACAGGGAGAAGAACTGCACGAGACAATCAAATTTCGTAACAGCGGCCATGTTGAGCTTTGGGACCCAATGACTGGGGAGGCGAGATCTGTAGCTTCCAATTACGATGGAACATATACGAGCATACAGTTGGATCTGCCCCATGCGGGGTCTTGTTTTGTGGTCTTTAAAGATGCGGATAGTGCGATGGATAACGCCAGAGCTACTGAAGCTAAGACCTTGCATCGACGTATCACGCTTGCCAAGCCTTGGAACCTGGCCTTTCCAGACGGCTGGGGAGCACCCGCGTCGATTAAGGTGCCCCACTTAAAAGCATGGAAAGCGCTAGAGGTATCTGATGAAGCAAAGGCATTCTCCGGAACAGCCATTTATACTACAAAATTTGACGTTGGTGGCGTAGAAAAAGACGCGCAATTTTCCTTAGACCTTGGACGCGTAGAAAAGATTGCTGTGGTATTGCTCAACGGGCACAAAATACGTACGCTATGGGCGCCGCCGTACAAAGTGGACTTGACAGGGCATATCAAGCCGGGGGTCAATGCATTGACTGTGGAAGTCACCAGTACCTGGTTCAATCGGTTGGTCTACGACGCCGGGCAGCCGGAGGGTAATCGAAAGACATGGACAATCAGCGGGCCGAGTAAGGATGCAGAATTGAGAGAAAGTGGTCTCCTTGGACCGGTGGCTGTTGATGTATCGAGATAGTCCTAATAATCTTACTACACTTGTGCAGATGATGTTTAATGATGTCGACATGCTTGACGGATTTTGTCCGACTAGCTATAAGGGTGCTGCCAAGGGCCCCGATAGGGCCTTCTCAATAGTTTGGTGGCTTCGGGATCATGGACGCATACCTTTTGTTGAGGGTCATACATTAAGGGCCGATTCAATTGCATGGATAGATTGGCTAGTATGCAGCTGGCGGTGGATATATGGCCCTCTTCTATATCAGCAACGGGTAAGTGGTCATTTTGAATGGCTGACAGGAGATTGCGCATGTGTCCTCGTGTAGCGGGAGCTGTATGCAGTTCAATCCTAGGCTCTTGGAGGTCTGCCGGGAACTGCTCTTTTTCATACACGACATCCTTGACGATGCGATCGCCTTTGCCGTTTGGGATAAACTCATATTTCATGACGCTACCTTTTAGGGTGCCCTTGTCTCCATAGATAATAAATGCCCACGGATACTCCGGATCTGCCGGGGTGCCCCATGTCCTGTGCTGCCATACACAGTTGAGGTCATCATATTCGAAGATAGCGGTTTGAGTATCAGCGATATTGGACTTTCCTCCTTTTTGGACGTAGATACCGCCGGTCGCTGTGATTCGCTTCGGCCACTTGAGCGCTAGTAACCAACGGACGGTGTCAAACATATGCACGCACATATCACCAGTGATGCCATTACCATATTCCATAAAGGTGCGCCACCAACCTCCATGGGGCAAGCCGTCGTAGGGGCGCAACGGGGCTGGTCCGGTCCACATTTCATAATCGAGAAAGTCAGGTACAGCCTCCAAGGGAGGATTGCCATTCTTCCTCATGTGATAGTAACAGCACATCTCAACATGTGACACCTTGCCGAGCAAGCCCTTGTCTATTATGTGCTCTTTGGCATCGATGAGGTGTGGAGTGCTCCTTCTTTGCGTACCAATCTGTACTTTTCTATTGTATTTGCGTGCGGCGCTGAGTATAGCTTCACCTTCCAATACGTCAATACTAACCGGCTTTTGTAGATAAATGTGAGCCCCAGATTTCATGGCATCAATGGCTTGTCGGGCATGCCAATGATCTGGTGTGCCGATAAGCACTAAGTCCAATGTGTGATTGGCCAACATCTTTCTATAATCTCCGTATAGCGCTGGGACTTCTTTTGATACCTGTCGCTCACTGATTAGTTTTCCAGCTTCGGTGAGGTGATTGGTATCGACATCACATACCGCGACGACATGGCTATCATTGACTTGAAGAAGTCTGAATAGATCGCTCTTGCCGTACCAACCCGCTCCAATCAATCCTACTCGCATACGCTTGCTTGTGTTTGAGAAGGGGAGACCCTGGGCCTGCAAAGCAGATAAGGTTAAAATAGCGCCAGCTCCTTGAATGAATTTTCTACGGTTCAGATTAAAATCGGCCATAATCTATTGGTTTATCGTTTTCTATTAGGGAACAAAAGAATGAAGATAATGTTTATTTCGTAATTTTGTATCAAGAAGGTTCTTTAAATGCTACAGGAGGACTAAATAATAGATGCTGTACTAAATGTCTGATAAATAAATATATACTATAATCCTGTATAGGGTGTCTAATCGATGTTTTGGGTAAAGATGAATGGAAGATCGGCTTTGGCACAGAACTTGGTAGTATTACAGCAGTACCAGGGGTGGTATTAGGTTGATTTTATAAGTATTAGTAATTCACACTTACTATTGATGTGGCGGACGTTCTAATTTATTAGAGCGTCTTGTCATTTTATAGGCATATGGGTTTAATCTTGAAGGGACACTACTCTTTCAATTTGTTTTTCTCTGCTATCCAAAGCGACATGTACTTGGTACTTTGCAGGCTGTGATGCTGCAAGATCTGGCCGATAAAATTTTGCTCGCGATGCTGCTCCAAGTGATGTAGGATATAATCAAGAGATTCCAAGAAGGGTTTTTGCCATTTGGTGGCTTCATATTCTTCATTGATAATGGTTATCCCATTTTTTTGTGCTGCTAACCATGCTTCCTGATCATGGTACAAAGCGGCTGCTCTTTCTACAAAAAGCGGTATGTCATCTTCGATCGCTCCGGGCCAAGGTTGGTTAGTGCTGGACATGGCTTCGGCCCCTATGTGGGTAGTAATGGAGGGTGTTCCGGTCTGCATAGCATCGATGAACTTGCCCTTTACACCAGCTCCGAACGGAATGGGCGCAAGTAATAATCGATATTGGGAGATGGTCTGGCGTGCATCTTCGGCCCGTCCAGCAATATGAAAGTGTTCTTTTGGATTATTCAACTGTAATGCCTTTGGAGGGGTATAAGCACCATATATATAGAGATGGCTCTGAGGCACCTTTTTTCGAAGGAGGGGCCAGACTTCATTCTTTAACCTCAAAACCGTTTGCCAATTGGGTTCATGTAGAAAATTACCAATGAAGACAAAGTCTTTTCGAAGGGCAAAGCTGTTCCACAGGCTCGTGACGGCTGTTGTAATTTTTGGTTCTAGAAAGGGGAGATAGCAAAGTAGCCGTGAATCGATACGGAAGGTATGGGTCAGTAATCTTAGTTCTTCTTTTGAAATAATCAGCGTAATATCAGAGCGGAGTATGGCGGCAATTTCCCGTTTGGTAACTTCATTGTAAATGTTGGGATTTAAATGGGTTCCTTGTTTCTGCCGAGCATGCCTTAAAAAATGTAGGTCCTCGGTGTCCAGTATCCGCATAGCGTGGGGACATTCTTGCGCGACGCGCCATCCAAACTGTTCTTCGATCATAAAGCGGTCGAATAAAACAATGTCTGGTGCTAAGGTCTGCACGAAGTGATTGAAAGAATCGTCATTAAGTGCGATCGATACTTCGTGGACTTGGAGGTCATGCAAGGGAAGGCTGTAAGGGGACTTGGAAGCCGCACATGCAAAGGTCACATCATATCCTTCGGAGACAAAAAGCGTCATAAGCTGCCTCATGCGTATACCCGCCGCAGAAGAAGATGGTTCAGGCCAAACCAACCCGATGATTAACAATCGTTGATGCATGTTTTCCAAAACTAATAAAATTGCATTTGATAAACAATGGTTGACCGGGAAGGAGGGATAGCAGGTGACAAAAGTTTCATAGGTAAGCGGATGTGCCTTGGCGGGTAAAAAAATGATAGGGAGATAAAGTTGCAGATCTAAGTAACTTTATATAAGTTTAATAGCAAGTAATTGGATGCCAATGAAAGTCTTGTTGAAGGAAAAAATACGACAATTTTCGCCCAGAACCTATTGGAAGGAGATTGTTGCCATTGTCGTTATTCTATTGGCGTTTGTCTTCTTTCGGAACGAACGGAAAGAGCTTAGTTCTATTTGGCCTCAACTCCAAGAGGCGCAGCTTTCTTGGTTGATTGGGGGGCTGCTTGTTACTTTGCTTTACTTCGTATTGCAAGGGCTGATGTATGTGTATAGCTTCCGGACTATCGGTACTTCGATTCGGCTACTTGATGCGGTGGAGTTGTTTTTGAAGCGCAATTTTTTGAGCGTATTTCTCCCGGCAGGCGGCGTCAGCTCCTTAGCGTACACTACTGCACAATTGAGACGAAGGAAACTCAAGGCCACTCAGATCCACCAAGCGAGTGCAATCTATGGGTATATCGGATTGCTCACGGTATTTCTAGTCGGGGTGCCAGCCATCCTTTATACCCTTTGGAACCATCGAAATTTTGAAGATGCTTGGATTGCTCTGCTCGTGTTGGGGGGATTATTGTTGGGCTCTTTTCTGGTTTTTAGGTCTTTTCGAATGAAAGGGAGGTTATATCGATTTGTCGGCAAAAAATTTCCCACATTTATCCACAGAATAGATGATGTCTTTTTCGGAAAGATAGATCGATTGCATCTACTATATACGATTTTTATCTCCTGTTTGATAGAGTTGTGCGGTATTTTGCATGTGTTTGTGGGGATGTATGCTTTAGGACTTCCAATTTCTTTAGAAGCAGCTGCAGTTGGATACACCATATCTGTGGTGCTAATGATTGTATCGCCTTTCTTGAGAGGGTTGGGCGCGGTTGAATTTACGATGCTTTATATCTTTATCGCCTATGGATATACCCACGATCAGGCATTAGGTATTACAATTCTTTATCGACTATTTGAATTTTGGCTACCCTTAGTGGCGGGAGTCGTGTCTTTCCTCTGGCGGGGGCGACGATTGTTGAGTCGGGTACTTCCTGCGATAGCTATCTTTTTTCTGGGATTGGTTAACTTGGTATCGGTGGCGACTCCACCCTTGGCCGAGCGGATGAAGTTGGAACGATTTTATCTGCCAGCGGATGCAATGCATGCATCCAAGTTGATGGTACTGGTAATGGGAGTGGCACTGATGGTTACATCGGCCTATCTTTTGAAGGGGTTGCGCTTGGCGTGGGTCGCCGCCTTGCTATTTACAGGTCTTTCTTTCATGGGCCATCTGGGAAAGGCATTTGATTATGAAGAGTCCATATTTGCTGTTTTTATCTTACTGTTATTAATTGGAAGTCAATCCCAGTATACGATCAAAACCAATATGAATTGGATAAGGATTGGGTTCATTACCTTCTTTAGTGTGTTGGCTGGGGTCTGTCTATTCGAATTCTTAAGCTTCTATCTTATTGATAAAAGACATTTTGGAGAAGATTTTACTTGGCAGGAGTCCTTGTACCATACGATTAGGGGATTTTTGCTTTTTTCTGATGATTCGTTACAGCCTAGAACGGCATTTGGACGAGATTTCTTGAGTATTACTCGGTTTTTGGGATTATTATCTTGGTTGCTTTTACTGTATGCAATATGGAGGCCTCGTATGATAGAGGCTGAACCGGACCTTAGTGATCGGGAAAAATATCAACGTGGAAAAGCATTGTTGGATCTATACGGCCAGTCACCAATGGATTACTTTAAATTGAATACGGACAAGCAATTGTATTTGTCGATTTATACAGACGGATTGGTTTCATATGCTGTGGGAAATGAGTTTGCAGTGGTATTGGATGAGCCTGTTTGTGCAGAAGAAGATAAGGAGGATGTAATTGCTGAGTTTGAGGGCTATTGTCAGGAGCTTGGCCTCAAGACGGCTTACTATCGAGTTGATGAGAAGGGATTGGTTTATTTTGCACATCAAAATAAACAGAAAGTCTTGATTGGACAGGAGGCGATTTTGGAGATAGCTGAATTTTCGCTCAGTGGTAAGGAGCGCAAATCCTTGCGTAATGGGCTTAATAGCCTATCGAAAAATGGATATATTGCAGAGATAAGGAATGCTCCTCATGATGATGAGCTATTGGATAGTCTAGAATCCATCTCCAATGAGTGGTTGGAGGTTGCTGGACGGAAGGAAATGACATTTTCCCAAGGACGATTTGACCGAAACCAGTTGGTAGACCAAGATGTGATAGTGGTAAAGGACGAGACCAATAGTATACAAGCATTTTTGAATATCATACCTGACTATGCTCCAGAAGAGTGTACATATGATTTGATTCGAAAACGAACGGATGCTCCTAGTGGTTGCATGGACGCCCTTCTGGTCGAACTGATCAATTATGCCAAAGACAAGAGATTTAATTATATAAATTTAGGCATGGTGCCATTGAGCGGTTTGAGTCAACCTGATAATCCTGCGGAGCAAGTTATGAAATTTGCTTCTGAAAAGGTTGGGAGCTTAAAACATTATCAAACATTACGAAGTTTTAAGGAGAAGTACGCGACCCTTTGGGAGAATCGATATTTGGTGTTTAGCGATGACTTTGATTTATTGCAATTGCCCTTGGCATTGAAGAAGGTAATGACAGCGGATAGATAACGATAGCGGTCTTGCCGTGAAGAGGGAAGAGATATTGAGAGGTGTACTTATCGAACAATGGCAGAGATATACTTCAGGGAAGGAGGTTTGTGAATGCAAAGCATTTTATCTAAGTTTAGCGTTTTTAAAGCGAAAGAGATATGTTAGGATTAAAATTATTGACCGATCCCAGGTGGGCGAATATTGCGGAGTCTAATTTGGAAGAGATTTTGACCGACCATGCTTGGTGTGAGCAGAAAGCAGCGACAAATGCTATATCATTGATTACCTATAATTCGGAGCATGAGGATCTTGTACATGAATTGACGGCGATTGCGATTGAAGAGATGGAGCATTTCCAAATGGTCATTGAGATTATCAAAAAGCGAAGCTATACCTTAGGTAGAGAGCGAAAGGACGATTATGTGGGACAGCTTATGAAGTTCTGTAGAAAAGATGGCAGTCGTAACATGGCTTTTATTGACAGGCTGTTATTTGCGGCTATGATCGAGGCGCGCAGCTGCGAGCGTTTTCGTGTATTGTCACAGAATATTGCTGATGAAGAATTGGCTAAGTTTTATCATGAGCTTATGGTCTCTGAGGCCAATCATTATACAACGTTCTTAAATTTTGCTAAAAAATACTCGACAGATGTAGACGTAGATAAGCGCTGGAAAGAATGGTTGACGTTCGAGGGTGAATTGATTCAAAGCTATGGAAATCGGGAGGCAATTCATGGTTAGATTATCGATAGGTTGATTTCTTATCCTACATCAATTTTTGGGTAACGACTCTTGGTTACTTTTGTATGTAAATGAAAGGAAATAATATGGAACTAGGAATAGGAATGTTTGGCGATCTTCAGGTCGATCCGGTTACAGGTAAAGTACAGGCTCCACAAGAGCGTATGCACCAGATTATTGAGGAAGTGAAGTTGATGGATGAGGTTGGTCTTGATTTTTTTGGGATGGGCGAACATCATCGCTCGGACTATGCTGTGGCGTCTCCAGAGATTGTGCTTGCAGCAGCAGCTGCTGTGACCAAGCGAATTAAATTAGGGAGTGCGGTGTCCGTATTGAGTTCGGCAGATCCGGTGAAGTTGTTCCAGGATTTTTCGACTATAGATTTGATTTCCAATGGACGTGCTGAAATTATGGCAGGGAGGGGGTCATTTATCGAGTCTTTTCCATTATTTGGATTCAAATTGGATGACTACAGCGAGCTTTTTGAAGAAAAGCTGGAATTATTATTACGCATCAACAATCAGCCTACGGTAAACTGGACAGGTAAATTCAGACCCTCATTGATTAATCAAGAAATATACCCTCGTCCTGTTCATGATCGGTTGCCGATTTGGGTGGCTGTAGGAGGTACTACGTCATCCGTGATACGAGCTGGAAAATTGGGACTTCCTGTCATGTTTGCCATTATTGGTGGGGCTCCCGAGCAATTCAAACCTTTGTTTGAATTATATCAGCAGGCTTATCAGGACAATGGTCATGATATGGACAAATTTCAGGTGGGGCTTCATATGCACTCGTTTTTTGGGGACGAATCTAAGCAGGTCGCGGATTATTATTATCCGATCTATTCAGCACAAATGAATCGTATTGGCAAGAGCCGTAATTGGCCCCCTTACCAACGGTCACAGTATGACTTTGGCCGTTCCAGACATGGACATCTTATCATCAGTGATGCCAACGAGGCTATTGAAAAGATCTTGGCAACGCAAGAAATGTTTGGTCTGACTCGATTCTCTTCGCATATGGATGTGGGGAGTCCCGATCACGCAGCAATGATGAAGTCAATAGAAATTTTTGGAACCAAGATTGCTCCTGCGGTGAGAAAGGCCCTTGATGTGAAGAAATAGGATTATTAATGGGTGATTGTTATGGAATATGGCTAGATTTTGCATCATGTTGTAAAATCACAAGAAAATGGGCCTGTTTAGTAGACAGGAGTTCGTTAAAATAAAAATAATATTCCAATGCAAAAGCTATCATACATTACACTAATAGGATCGGTATCACTGATCCTATTTTCATGCAATAAAAGTGCTGAAATGTCTGCCGATATGGCGGTTGCTGAACCTGCTGTTGCAGAAGTAGCACTAGATGAGTCTCTACAGCTGAGTGGTGATGCGGATCAAAAAATGTCTACTCCGGATGCGCTAGAAACGACCCAGCAGAAAAAAATCGTTAAGACGGGGTCGATGTCTATCGAAACAGCCAATGTGGGGAGGAGTAAGCAGTCGCTTGATGCATTGGTTCGTAAATTTGAGGGACATTATGAACAAGAGAGCCTATCTAAAGGCAATACCATATCCTCTTACAACTTAATCATTCGTATACCTTCCCCAAAGTATGATTCCTTTATTGCTGAGCTGGATAAGGGTAAGGACAAGATTACCAGCAAGAGTATTCAGTCCCAGGACTTGACGGCTCAATATTATGATTTGGATTCTAGGATCAAAAGTAAAAGAGCGTATCTGCAACGATATACGGAGTTGCTGGCGAAGGCACGGAGTGTAAAAGAAGTGCTGGAAATCGAGGAACAGATCCGAGTGATACAAGAAGAAATTGACGCCACTCAAGCATCTTTAAAAGCCCTAAGCAGCCAAGTCGACTATAGTACATTGACCGTATATCTCTATCAGGAGCAATCTAACATTTCGATAGGAACGGATAGTTTCGGCAGCAAATTCGTAGACGCATTGCGATTTGGATGGGCAGCTTTGGAAACATTTTTTATCGTCTTGATTCGGATATGGCCATTCTTGTTGCTTGCTGGATTAGGCGTGCTTGCTGTTAAAAAGTATAGAGATAGAAAGCGTAGAGCGAAGCGTGTCTAAGAGACGGGCAGACAGTTGGCGTAGATTTCTGCCGAAGGATTTGATATTGAGATGGCATTATTAGCCACGGCTTTTGCGAAATAAAATGTAACTTTGCACCGTGGGAATAAAAAGTAATAGCATAGACATCAGAAGTTTAACGCTCGAGCAGTTGAAAGATAAGTTGGTAGAAATGGGCGAGCAGGGTTTTCGTGCGAAGCAGATTTATGAATGGCTTTGGCAGAAATCGTGCACTGATTTTGATGAAATGAGCAACTTGAGCAAATCGTTAAGAGATACATTAAAGCATAATTTTTCGATTAACGCAGTGACAATCAAATCATCACAAATAAGTGCTGACAAGACAATCAAGAGCTCATTTTTCCTATACGATAACAATATTATAGAAGGTGTGCTAATCCCTACGTCCGATCGGATGACGGCTTGTGTCAGTTCGCAAGTGGGTTGTAGCTTGACTTGTAAGTTTTGTGCTACGGGATATATGGACCGCAAGCGCAACCTGAATGCCGATGAGATATATGATCAAGTGGTGCTGATTGCCCAACAAGCTGAAAAGAACTACGGACAGCCTTTGACCAATATCGTCTATATGGGTATGGGCGAGCCGTTGCTTAACTATGCAAATACCCTCAAGTCCATTGAACGTATTACGGCTCCGGATGGACTAAACATGGCCGCAAAGCGCATTACCGTATCAACGGCTGGAATCGCCAAGATGATAAAGAAGTTGGGGGATGATCAGGTTCGATTTAACCTTGCTCTGTCCCTGCACGCTGCCAACGATGAGAAGCGGAATGAAATCATGCCCATCAATGAGCAAAATACGCTAAAGGCATTGGCAGAGTCGTTGAAGTATTTTTATGCAAAAACGAAAAGCCCCATTACGTTTGAATATATCGTATTCCACAATTTTAATGATGAATTGGAAGATGCGAAAGAGCTAGCCCGATTCTGTAAGCATGTTCCTAGCAAAGTGAACCTTATCGAGTACAACCCTATTTCTTTAGCTGACTTTACCAATGCTGATGCAGACAAAATAGACGTCTTTGCGGATTATCTACGTAGCCAAGGTGTCATCACTAATGTGCGCCGAAGCCGCGGTAAAGATATTGATGCTGCATGTGGCCAGTTGGCTATTAAAGAGAAGGAAGCCATTTAGTCTTTTTGATTTTTTTTGGTTAGATTTAGGAACACCAATTAACCAATATATGAGGCTGAAATCTTACGTCCAAGATTTTGTAGCATTATTTTTTCCGAGATGTTGCCACGGATGTGGTGACGTATTGGTACACCAAGAAATGATGCTGTGCACCGCCTGCAGGTATCACCTCCCCTACACCAATTTTCATCTGGATGAGGACAATGATTGTGTGAGGCAATTGCGTGGAAAATGTGATTTTCAACATGCTACTGCTATGTTGTTTCTTAGTAAATCATCTAGGGTGGAGCAAATTATCTATCAAATCAAGTATAATCATCATCCGGAATTAGCGACCTACTTGGGGCAGCAATATGGTGCGATATTAAGGGAGGAGGCCGCTTACAGGAATTTGGATTATATTATACCTATTCCTTTGCACAAATCAAGATTACGTCAACGCGGGTACAATCAAGCGGCTTATTTTGCCCAAGGGCTATCCACCAGTCTACAGGTCCCGATACTTTCAGATATACTAATACGTCACATGGCGACGGAAAGCCAGACGACCAAGTCGAGGACCGATCGATACGACAATGTGGAGGGAATTTTTCAAGTACATAATGAGTGTGCTCTAGAAAATACGCACATACTATTAGTGGATGATGTATTGACTACTGGTGCTACGCTGGCTTCAGCCGCGAATACCTTGTCTAGAATACCATCGCTAAAGATTTCGGTCGTGACTTTGGCCAGAAGAAATTAACTACTTTCTTTTACCTGAATGTACCGATGGACAGTCACATCCCTTCTTGAAAATAGAGCATGAGCTTAAGCCCAACGTGATGACGAGTGCAATTAGCAATGTTATACCTGTTTTTCTCTTCATTATCTTTTAAAATTTAGATTCCTCGCTTGTGATAAAATAATAGATAGGCAAATACGCCCATGCCGATACCCACCATATCAGCAAAAATATCCCACCAATCTGCGCTTCTTGTCGTTGTGAGATACCGTTGTATGCCTTCGGTGAGAAAGGCAAATGTAATTCCTGAAAGAATGATGACCACACTCGTTTTGAACTTTGTAGCCCTTCTCTTTGATTGCAGAAGCGAGCCAAAGTAAGATAACACCGTGAATACAAAGAAAAAACCCGTATGAGCTAATTTGTCAAAGCCTTCGAAGGTCCTGACATGGCCCAGATCATCTGCAGGCATGCTAATTAAAATGATAACAATCACGGCCCATAAGATGGCCCATGCGTAGTTTATGATAAATCTCATGTATATTTTCTATTTCGAGAAGGGAAAAAGCCTTCGTTCTTTTTAAAAGTACAAAAAGAATTGGAAAATGCTGTTTTTGTGCGACTAATCTTACGTTCATAAATATTTTATAAAAATTATTTATCTGATTATCAGTGTTTTGAATAAAATGTGTGTTTAAATATAGTACTATGCATTGCAAAGTACAGGATAAAGCATATATCTTTGTATTGTTATGATAGCTGAAAATACACAAGTTCAAATGAGGAAGGGGATTCTGGAATACTGCATCCTCTCTATTATTTCCCGAGGGGAGATATACGCCTCTGATATTATCAGCGAACTAAAAAAGGCGCAGTTGCTCGTTGTAGAGGGTACTTTATACCCTTTATTGACTCGACTCAAGAATAATGGTTTGCTGAGTTACATTTGGAAAGAATCTACATCAGGACCGCCCCGTAAATATTATGAGATTACAGCAGAAGGGCTAGAGGTATTACGTAGACTGGATGTGACCTGGAAAGAACTGGTTTTTGCGGTCGAGATATCGATCGAGGGACGAACAAATAACGACTAACAATTATAGAAACATATCATGAATAAGACAATAATCATCAATATTAACGGGATCGTCTTCCACATCGAAGAGGATGCCTACGATGCGCTAAGGACGTATATGATCGATATAAAGCGGCATTTTGGTAATTCGGAAGATAGCAAAGAAATCCTGGAAGATATCGAAAATAGGATTGCCGAAATGTTTAGTGAACGTCTTCAGGCTGGGCGGAAAGAAGTCATCAATGCTGAAGATGTGGAGGCGGTGATCGCGCAAATGGGAAGGGTAAGTGATTTTGACGCCGCAGAAGGAGAGGAAAATTTTGGCGGAGCAGCTGAGGGTGCAAATTTCAAGGAAGCTCCATATACCTTCGGAAAGAAATTGATGCGTGACCCGGATGATACCATCATTGGAGGTGTATGTAGTGGATTGGGACATTATCTAAGTATTGAGGCAAAATGGGTGCGGGTACTCTTTGTCCTTTTTGTACTCGTGGGTGGGTCCGGTATTTTAGTATACATCATTCTTTGGATTATTATGCCGAAGGCTATTACTCGTGCAGATAAGATGGAAATGAGAGGTAAAGCACCCAACCTTCACAATTTTAAGAAGAATTTTGAAGAAGAAATGAGTGGTTTTCGCGAAAATTTTTCGGGGGCCGGCGATTCAATTAGTCAAGGGGTTCGTTCGGCCGGAGAAATTATCGTCAAGATTTTGACTGTTTTTGTCAAGGTAATCGGCTTGATCATTGCCTTTTCAATAGGACTGACATTATTAGGATTGCTCATTGCCGTCGTATTCTTTGCTTTCGGTATATCGGGATTCAGTGATGATGGCGTGATGTATCCGATGAATTTTATGGATCCTAACCATGCTTACATCGCCCTATTGGCAGCAGCAGTGCTAGTGGCCATCCCGATGATAGCTATCTTCCATAGTATCATCAGAGCATTATTTAACAAGGCTCCTATGAATAAATATGTCTCTATATCGCTATTCATTATTTGGTTGGTAGCGGCTGGAGCGACGTTTTCTTATGGTGTAAATACTGCAAGGGATTTTAAAAATGAAAGTAAAATCGTGGAAGAGAAGCCTTTGCAAAAACAGGCTGTATACCATTTGTCTGAAAGAGATGTGCGTGTGATCAAATTGGATGGTAACAACACCAAGCGTACAATCAAAATCGACAATAGGGATCTGAGCGATTATCTAAAGAATAATGTTCAGATTCGAATAGAGAAGATAGATTCCCTAAAAGCTCCGTATATCAAATATGAGTATTCGGCTAAAGGGCTAGACTACCGAGTAGCGACAAATAGGGCTTCTCAAATTGGATATCAAGTGACACAGGATAGTACAGATATCCGCTTCGACAGTCATTTCCAATTGCCGGAAAGGGAACTGTTCAGGGACCAGGAAGTTGCTGTGACGCTCTATTTGCCGGTTGGGTCCAAAGTAGTGATCGATGGTTCGCTTGAACGCAAGCTTCGCGACGTATCCTACCACGACTGTCGCGTACGCTATGATCATGGAGTTAGGGAGACCGCTTGGAATATGACCGAGCTTGGCTTGAAATGTGCAATCGAACCAAAGGAAGAAACACCAGAGACCACTGAAGAGACTTCTCCTACGGATACGGTGTCGCAGCATGGCAAGGAGGATGATACGATCGTCATCATTTCTAAAGATGGGACACGAATCACGACCAACAATTCTAAGGACACAATAGTGGATATTAGTGCAAATGGAGTCCGCATCAATACAAAAGAGAGCAAAAACAAGTAACGAGCCCACTATATTTAAATCTAAAGCAAGAGATATTTAAGAGGGTTATCCACCCGATAAAGGACGGATAGCCTTTTGAACAGCTCATTTGAAAAAATAGCGTATTGGCTGCGCTATGCAAAAAAGGACATGAAAAAAATACTACCTATATTATTATTAATTGCTGTATTCATCCTTACAGGAACGAGTCTTTGGGCCCAACAACAGGTTCTTATGGGGAAGGTGCTGGACGATCAAAAGCAACCACTAGAAGGGGTTACACTGTATTTGTACTCGGCAGATAAGCTAGTCTTATTGAAATCTGCTGTATCGACCAATGAAGGGCTATATCAATTCAAAGAAGTACCGCAAGGGAAATATGTAATCGAGGCGACCAGTGTTGGTTTTGAGAAGATTCGTGTCTCCCTAGCAGAGGGACAGCCCGTGCAGGGGCAGCTACAAGATATCATTCTTCAAAAGGCCTCCACAGCCCTTTCGGAAGTGCAAGTAGAGGGTAAAAGACCACTGATTGAAAATAAGCGGGGCAAGCTAGTGCTGAATGTCGAAGACTCTCCGCTGGCTGCCGGAAACAATGCCCTTGATATTATCAAAAGGGCTCCAGGGGTCACCGTGGATCAAAATGACAACATTTTGTTGATGGGACAAAGTGGCATAAACGTCACGATAGATGGTCGTCAAACCTATATGACTGGCGATCAGCTAGCAACTCTATTGAAGAGTACGGATGGCAATCAGGTGAAGTCTGTAGAGGTCATTACGGCGACTTCGGGGAAGGACGATGCCGAAGGAGGGACAGGTAGAATCAATATCGTCTTGAAACGAAATAAAATTGAAGGATTCAACGGTACCTTCAATGTGTCAGCTGCGCAAGGTCGGAGGTTTAGGGGCAACTCGTCACTATCCTTAAATTATAAAAAGGACAATACCAATCTCTTTACTTCATATTCTTATGATGATGGGCAGTATGTAAATGAATTGGATATAGAAAGGATTATCGCTAATGAAGATGTCCGAAAGAATTTTGTTCAACAAAGCGGAATGCTGGCGCGTGACAAAACGCATGCATATAAGTTTGGAATAGAACAAAGAACGTCCTCTCGAAACACAATGGTCTTGCAATTTAACGGTCGGAACAACACAGAATGGAATGATAATGAGAGTAGCACTCAAGTAGGGATAGTCAATATGCCCGTAGATTCCATTATACGATCCTGGAGTGATCACGATGAGCGATTCAACAATTATTCGGTCAACTTTAATAATGAATTCAAGATAGATTCCAATGGACGTAAACTTATACTTGACCTTGATTGGAGTAAATTTAGGAATAGTAAAGGGGCTGATTATGATAATCGGACGTACCGCTCCGACGGCGGGCAGGTTGGTTCGGAGATTCTAAGAAGCGGTATGCCCATTGAGATTGATATTTATGTAGCCAAAGTGGACTATACACACCCTCTTTCAAAAAATCATACCATTGAGGTAGGTGCTAAATACTCCAATGTGACCTCCGATAATAATTTTCTATTCGAGGAGCGTGTAAATGATGCTTGGGAGATTGACGAGGGACGTACCAATCATTTCATCTATGAGGAGCAAATTTCTGCAGGATACATCGACTATACTGGTGAACTCGGGAAATGGGGCTTAAAGGCAGGGTTGAGAGCGGAGTATACGGTGTCTGATGGGAACTCTATAACGCAGCAAAATCGAATCAAACGAGATTATTTAGATCTGTTTCCTTCCACAACGTTGACCTATAATGCGCATGAAAATCATATTCTGTCGGTGGGCTATGCTAGAAGAATAA
Source organism: Sphingobacterium sp. SYP-B4668 (assembly GCF_027627455.1). Classification (NCBI taxonomy): domain Bacteria; kingdom Pseudomonadati; phylum Bacteroidota; class Sphingobacteriia; order Sphingobacteriales; family Sphingobacteriaceae; genus Sphingobacterium; species Sphingobacterium sp. SYP-B4668. The sequence goes on from NZ_CP115483.1 coordinate 80,374, forward strand.
ATAGACCCAACTATCGTTATCTGAATCCATTCAACTATTTTATTGATAAATATACTGCCGAAAAAGGAAATCCTTATCTAAATCCACAATATGCGGATGAGTATAAGCTGAACTATACCTTCTTACAGAAGTACAACCTGTCCATTGGATTCAATGATAAGCGGGATGCGATTGTCGAAAGTATGGGGCAGTCGGGAGATACCACTTGGGTAATCCGTGAAAATTTAGGGAAAAATCAAGATGCCTATGTCAATTTGAATGTGCCTATTCAAGTAACGAAATTCTGGTCTATGTATAACAATCTGACAGGGGTATACATGAAGTTCAACGGACAGGTTGCTAACAGCAAATTAAATGAGTCTACAGTGTTGTTCCAAGGAAATACGATGAATACCTTTCGTATTTCTTCAGCATGGGCAGCAGAGGCGAGTGTAAACTATATGTCTCCATTTGCTTATAATATTTATAAGATGGAGTCTCGTTGGAATCTGGATCTGGGGGTCACCAAGACATTTAAGGACAAAAGAAGTATAATCAAGTTGGCTGTGAGCGACGTTTTTAACACGGGCAATCACAACCTGTCGACGGACTTCGGTGAGTTCAATGCAAAAATACGGCAAACAAATGATAGGAGAGTCGTGCGGCTAACGTACACATACAAGTTTGGAAATTTGAAAAATAATACCAATAAAAAAGATACCGGTAGCGACGAAAAGAGTCGAGCGCAATAAGAAATTGTTTCAATGTTTAGTTAGTTATGGCCGTAAGGACGCGAGGTTCTTACGGCTTTTTTGTGCTTTGTAAAATCATTTTGTTTATACCTGAAAAGCGTATGTTGTAGATGCATCTACAAAGGTGGTTGCTGTGTAAAAACAAGTGCTCTTGGTATTTTTTCAAGTCCGTATTCGTGAATATGAAGCATTTTGTGTAAGTTTATTATTCTAAAAATTATGATATGAAGAAGCTAGCCCTTTATCTTGTTGCACTTATTTTCCTTCCCGGATATGCTTTGGCACAACATCAGTTAGTTGAGCTCTGGAAAACCCAAGAGCCTATTGCTATTCCCGAATCTGTCTTAGTAAGTCCAAAGGGCTTTCTTTATGTTTCGCTTATTGATGGTGGGGGTACTGAGCGAGATGGTAAAGGTGGGGTCGCACTTTTAAATTTAGACGGTACCGTCAAAAAGATGGATTGGGCTACGGGGATGAATGCTCCTAAAGGTCTTGGTCTTTATAAAGATAAGCTCTATGTGGCTGATATTGACCATGTAGTGGTGGTAAATGCAAAGAATGGAAAGATACTAGACAAAATTGCGGTACCAGGAAGCACGTTTTTGAATGATATTGCTATAGACTCAAAAGGAGTCGTATATGTGTCGGATACTCGAGAAAACAAGGTACATAGGCTTGTAAACCACAAACCGGAGGTATTATTGGATAATGCCAAGAGTGCCAACGGCCTTTTGACTGTGGGTACGGATTTGCTGGTACTTGCTGGGCCAGAGTTATGGAAAGTTAATCCCTTGACAAAAGAGACTGTCGTGATAGCCAAAGGATTTGAACACGGTGGCGATGGTATTGAAGCAGTCGGAAATGGCGACTATATCGTGACGTGCTGGGCGGGTGTGATATACTACGTAAAGGCCAATGGTAATTTTGAGAAGATGCTGGATGTGCAGGGACAATTCAACACAGCAGATTTGGGATATGATGCTCAGAAAAGAATTGTATATATACCGACTTTTAATGGGAATAGCGTAATCTCTTATCGACTTGATTAATAGGTTTTTATGTTTTATTTAAAAAGGTGTGTCCTGCCTGATATAGGATTGAACATACCGTCATGAATACTTGTATATAGGCTCAAGTTTATCTAAGTTTGTGGAACAAATTCCAGCTATGAATACGGAGACCCTATACGATTTATATTTGAAGCATCCTTATGTATCTACTGATACACGGAATATCCTACCTGGAGGAATATTCTTTGCTTTGCGAGGTGCTAATTTTAATGGAAATACATTCGCCGATCAAGCATTGGCAGGAGGGGCCAGTTACGTGGTCATTGATGATGCGGCATTCGCGAAGGACGAACGCTATCTTTTGGTGACGGATGTATTGAAGGCATTGCAAGATTTGGCTCTTTTTCACCGAAAGAAATTACAAATACCTGTCATTGGCGTGACCGGAACCAATGGCAAAACGACGACCAAAGAACTGCTTTATGCGACATTATCCCAGCGATTCAGGACTTATGCAACAAAAGGGAATCTAAATAATCACATTGGTGTGCCCTTGACAATCTTGTCCATTGATAACACGATTGAGGTAGCGATAATTGAAATGGGAGCGAATCACTTGGGAGAGATTGCCTTTCTATGTGATATCGCATTGCCAGATTATGGCCTGATTTCTAACGTTGGCAAAGCACATTTGGAGGGATTTGGTTCCTTTGAAGGAGTCATGGCAACCAAGGGTGAGCTTTATGATTTTCTTCAGGATCATGGGGGTGTAGTATTCTTGCAGGGAGATAATCCGTATTTGAAAACAATGGCGGCTGCACGATCTATCAAAACAATTGTCACTTATGGTTTCAGTGACACCAATGATGTTATTGGACGATTGGTCAAAGCGGACCCCTTGTTGCAAATTGAATGGTGTGAGCATACGACCGAGAATAAATACATTGTCAGCACACAGCTGACGGGCTCCTATAATACTGAAAACTTTTTGGCAGCAATTGCTGTAGCTAGATATTTCAATGTATCTCCAGTGCAGATCAACAAGGGAATAGAGCACTATGTTCCTAAGAATAATAGGTCGCAGATTACCAAGACGGGGCACAATACTGTAATCGCTGATTACTATAATGCCAACGCCAGTAGCATGGCTGCGGCATTGGATAATATAGAGGTAATAGACGCTCCTCGAAAAGTCATTATTTTGGGCGATATGTTCGAGATGGGGGGGGAGTCAGATGCTGAACACGAAAAAGTGGTGCAACGAGCAAAAGCGATTGGAGTCGAGCGACTGATATTTGTGGGAAAGGCATTTAAAAAGCAAGAGTATTTGGAGGCCGAGTTCTATGAAACGACGGCTGAGGCTAAACAGGCCTTGCAGGATCGACCCATTATTAATGGGACCATTCTTCTAAAGGGGTCGAGAGGGATGGCCTTCGAGAACCTGATGGAAATATTATAAGCAAAAAGGGAGTCGACTTGCTGACTCCCTTTTTGTTTCCTTACCCCGCTCGTCTCAACTCATCATCATTGGCGTTGGAGCGGTTTATTTCTCGTTTCTTTCCCTTTTTAAAATTGTAGCGCAAGGTCATACTGATTTGTTGGCTATTGGAGTATTTATATCGTGAGCGACGGATATTGTTGACGTAAGCATCATATTGAAATGCACCAGACTTGAAAAGGTCGTTCCCATTGAGCGATATCTGTAAGGTATCTTTAACGGCTTGGTAGGTAATCCCAGCGTGTTGCACAAATCGACGCTTGGTCTCCAATACACTTGCATTACTAGGCGAGCTATAGGAAGAATTTAAAGATAAAATCAATTTATTATTAGGGAGGATTTGGATTTGACTGTGGATCCCGGAGTTAACCTGGATGCCGCTAGTATCATCAATAAGGGCTAAATTCGACCCTCTTCTACTTGCTGAAAGCGAGATTTCGGGGGATAATTTCCATCTGTCCCATAAGTTGAAGTTTGTGCCAGCATATATGCTCACGATATCCTGATGCACAAAATTGTCCACTCGACTTTCTCGATGTCCCGTCGCGGTATCAATCTTCATGTATTCAGCGTAGATATCGCGTGCCGTGTAATAGTTGGCGTAGAAGGTCCATTTTTGCTTAAAAATATAGGTGAAAGTCAAATCATGATTGAAATAGGGCTGGAGTGAGGGGTTGCCATGGGAGTACTCGTATGCATTGGTATACCACGCGAAAGGGTTGACCCAAGAAAACTCTGGACGTTGGATTTTTTTTCCATAAGACAAATTGAGTGTATTGTTATCATCCTTGTTGAAGGACGCACTGATGGATGGGAAAAGTTGGGTATAGCTTTTCTTGGTGATGAGCGTATTCGTGAGACTATTGCCTTCGGTTTGTGTACTTTCTAGGCGAACTCCGCCTCGGAAGTCCCATTTTCCCACAGCTTTATTTCCCTGTAGATACACGGCTTGTATCTGTTCTTTGTACTGAAAGTTGTCAAATTTCTCTTCGTTGCGATTCCAAACATTGTTTAAAAGCTGGAAAAAAGAGGTTTCATTTTTGTTCTTATTGAAGATGATTTTTCCACCTACAACGATATTTAACCATTTATTCGGCATGTCCATTGCCAAATTAGCAGTTTTAATTGTTAGATTTTGATTATTGCCCGAGTAAAAGCGTTGTGCGGTGGAGGGTGCGGTTGCACCCAAGGTCATATTACTGAAATCTTGTTGTCTATCAAATTGGGTGGATACCTGTGCAAAATCAAAGGTCAACTTGTTATTACTTTTTCCAAACGTGTGCACATAGTTGAGATTAGAAGAAAGGTGACGATAATCTTGAGGGTTGGTCCCGGTAGTCAAGAGTGTAGAGTCCAGAGCATGCTGTAGGTTGTAGATGAAGGATTGATTATACTCTGAGGCGGTTGACGGACCTTTGTAATAGGAGAACGAGACATTTAGTGCATTATTGGAATCAGGAACATACTCTAAACCGCCAGTTGCCGAGAGGCTCTTCTCGTGGGTGATTTGTTCATTTTTGTCTTGCCATAGTCCAGATGAATAAAAAATATCATTTGTGCCATAGGTCCAATTTTTACCTTTTGCCAATCCGAAGGATCCCCACGTCTGCCATTTGCCAGCAAGCATGTTGAAATTTCCGCCAATTGCAGTGTTGGCATATTTGGACTTGGATTGCGTGACATGAGTTGAGGCGTTGATTCCTTTTTCCTTTAACTCTTTAAGTACAATATTGATGACTCCTCCTCTTGTGTCGGCATCATACTCAGCACCAGGGCTGTGGATGATTTCGAGTTTTTCGAGTGTATTTGCCGATAGGGAAGCGAGGTATGACGTAAGCTGCGCTCCGCTCATGTGAATTTTGCGGCCATTAATCCGAATTTCTGTTCCACTTTTCCCTAAAAGGTTGATTGCTTCTTCTTGCATTTGTACGGTTGGAGCGATCTTCATGATTTCCAAAATCGAACCCGTCTCTACGGTGTTAGGCATGAACTCCAGTTTCCCATTTTTAAAAGCGACCGTTGGTTTATACTTTCGAATCTCGACCTCTTCGAGTTCCTTTGACTGCCCGTCTTTCTCCAATACGATGGTCCCTAGCTCAACATTTGTATCACTCTTGACAACTGTTTCATATAATTTTTCATTTAGAAAAGTAATTGATAAACGGTATTCCCCTTTGGCTACAGATAGGTCAAACCTCCCTTTATCATCGGATGATGAAGCCGTCACTAGTTCATTGGGGCTTGTTGTTTTGGAGAGCATAATCACGGCAGATGCCAGTGGTGTGTGCTGATGGGTGTGAATGGTTCCGTAAATCTTTATTTGAGCTCCACAATAAGGCATTATACAGAGCGATAAAACGATAAAGACAAATTGCTTGTAAGAAATTTGCATGCTGAAGTCATGTTAGGTTGTCTATTTCTGTTAAAACTACAAGATTGTTATCCTTTTAATTGTTAAGGGAACGTTAAAAACCGTTAAAAGCAAAAAGGCGTGAGGAAATGTCCTCACGCCTTCATGTTTTGTCTATCAAAAATAACTTATTCGGTTACATCCAGATTCAATTGTTTTTCTTTATTGATGAGATTGGCTATACTGGTATCGTTTAAGATTTGTAGCATCGCATTGCGAACATCAATGAAAGTATCGCGAATTCCGCAGGCGTGTTCCTCGGTACACTCATCACAAGAGCGATAAAAGTTAAGGCTCACACAAGGGAGCAGTGCGATTGGCCCATCAATGAGGCGCATTACCTGCGAAAGATAGACGTCCTCTGGAGATTTATTGAGACTATATCCGCCACCGGCTCCTTTTTTGCTGTATAGGATGCCAGCATTGCGCATTTCTAATAAAATTTGCTCCAAGAATTTCTTTGGAATATTCTCTTCATCAGCAATTTTTACAATTTGCATCGGCTCTTTTCCGTAGTTGCGACCCAACACCATCAGTGCCTTTATTGCGTATTTTGTTTTCTTAGAAAGCATATATTAACTCCATTAATAAACCTCAAAAATAAGCAAATTAATTTCGATTTCTCTCATATTGACATTATTGACCCAAAACTTCGACAATTGGCTTGCCAATATTTCCATTTGGTTCAGTAATGTGTAGCAAAGAAGCAATCGTAGGTGCGATATCTGTGATGTGCACCACCTTGTTAGATGCTCCTGGCTTGATTCCCCAACCCATGAAGACTAATGGGATGTGGGAGTCGTATGGTGACCACGTACCGTGGGTAGTACCTGTAGATCGAGGTGTGCCTCCATACCATTGTGGCTCTAACACAATCTGTATTGGCCCGCTTCTCTTAGCATTGTATCCGTTGATGATACGCTCTCGTAAGGGTTGCGGTATAGCCATATTGTCTCCATTTTCTACATCAACAACATAGGCTATTCCTTCTTCTTTCTTCAATACTTTTATGATTTCGTCTTTTATCTTTCTTTCTTCTAGATTGGATTTTTCAATCAAGGAATAATTGAGGTGTACTTGATAATTTTCCAAGCTACGGACCAACTTGCTGACACCAAATTTATCTGACAGTGCTTGGTCTAGGTCTTTCATCACCTGACGCTCAAAGAAATAACCGCCATTGCCTTTCATATCCATGAAGTACCTAGAGTTGTATGATGCTCCGTGATCGGCTGTTAGGAACAATGTATAATTGCCCGTACCCACACTTTTGTCAAGGTAAGCAAAGAAATCTGCCAATTGTTGATCTAGGCGTAGATAGATGTCTTCGATCTCCACCGAGGTCAATGAGTAGCGGTGACCGACATAATCTGTTGCAGATAAACTGACGCAAAGGAAATCCGTATTTTTGGTCGGATTATTACCCATGTGCTCGTTATCAATGGCAGCTTTAGCCAGATCCAAGGTAAGTTGATTCCCGAAAGGTGTCGTCTTGATTAGCTCATACCCTTCGTCTTTCATTAGTTTGGACGTCAAATGCGGAAAAGCAGGTTTATCTTCTCCAGCCCATTTGCCTTCGTACACATTATCATCTGCTATACTGGAGGTATAAGTGGATATGTCATACAATGTATTCCAGTCTTGCTTTAGATATTTATCCGCTAATTTCTTTTTGTTGAAATCGTCTACCCATTTCGGTAATTGGTCCATATAGAAATTGCTCGTAATCCAATTGCCTGACTTGCTTTCAAACCAATAGGCAGCATTGGCAAAGTGTCCTGCGGGGAGTATACCTCCGCGGTCTTTCAATGCGATACCAATGACCTTTGACTTGAAGTTGGAAGCTAGGCGAAGCTGATCTGTAATCGTTGACGTCAATAGGTTGCGAGGAGACTGTTTTCCTTCTTTCGCTGTAGTACCCACACCCCTTACACTTGTGTCTTGCGTACAATACATCGGCTCACCGCTTTGCTCCATTATCCAATCGTTACCCGCGATTCCATGGATAGACGGCACACTACCCGTGTAGACGGAGCTGTGGCCAATAGCGGTGTACGTTGGGATATAATTTATGTAGGTATTCTGGCAGGTAAAGCCATCTTTTAACAGTCGTTTAAATCCCTCATTTCCATAGCGTTCGGCAAATCGATAAAGATAGTCCCATCTCATTTGGTCTACCATCAATCCGACGACCAATTTGGGACGCTCGGGTTGATTTTGCGCTTTTGCAGTTAGTCCCAACACTCCAATTGCGGCTAAGAAAAAAAGTCTTTTTAGCTTCATAATGTTATATTTATTTTTATTTCAAATGGTTCTTTAAATATTGTCCAGTGTAGGATTCGGCACATTTGGCCAAGTCATCCGGGGTACCCGCAAAAACGAGTTGACCGCCATTGTTACCTCCTTCCGGACCGATATCGATTACCCAGTCTGCACACTTGATCATATCCATGTTGTGCTCTATTACAAGGATGCTATTGCCCAGGGCAATTAGTGCGTCAAATGACTTGAGAAGCTTTTTGATATCGTTAAAGTGAAGGCCCGTCGTCGGTTCGTCAAAGATAAAAAGGGTCTTCTTGCTATTGTTACCCTTGATGAGGAATGATGCGAGTTTGATACGTTGCGCTTCACCACCGGATAGCGTACTAGAAGATTGGCCTAGTTTCACGTACCCAAGCCCTACGTCTTGAAGCGGTTGCAATCTAGCTGCAATCTTGTGCTGATCGGCAAAGAATAGGAGTGCTTCTTCGATGCTGAGATCTAGCACGTCCGATACGTTCTTTTCTTTATACTGGACATCGAGCACATGTGACTTAAAACGTTTCCCTCCACACGCTTCACAGGGCAGTACAATGTCGGCCATAAACTGCATCTCGATTTTTACTTCTCCCTCTCCTTGACACACGTCGCAGCGTCCACCCTCTACGTTGAATGAAAACGCGGCAGGTTTAAGGCCATTGGCTTTAGCAGCAGGTAAGTTAGCATACAGTGCCCTGACCTCATCCCAGGCTTTGACATAGGTCACCGGATTAGATCTGGAGGAGCGACCAATTGGATTTTGGTCGACCATTTCTACTTGTTCTATCTTGGAGATATCTCCCTCTATACCATCAAAGATCCCAGTTTGTTCACCAGAATAGTTCCCAATCACCTTTTGTACAGCCGGATAGAGTATTCTTTTGACAAGCGATGTTTTTCCCGAGCCAGAAACGCCCGATACAACCGTGAATACATTTAAAGGAAATGCTACATCGACCCCCTTCAGGTTATTCTCACGTGCACCGTTGATTTTGATACTATCGTGCCATTTGCGACGTTGCTGTGGAATGGCAATAGATTGTCTTCCACTTAAATATTCTCCAGTAAGACTTTTTTTGTTTTTTAATATCTGTTCATAGGTGCCCGCAAAAACAAGTTCACCTCCATTGATGCCCGCCTCAGGACCAATATCGATAAGATAGTCTGCTGCTTCCATCATCTCCTGCTCATGCTCTACTACAATCACAGTATTGCCCACATCCCTTAGGGACTTGAGTACACTGATCAGTCGTTGGGTATCCCTTGGATGTAGACCAATGGAGGGCTCATCCAAAACATAGATAGACCCCACTAGAGAGCTTCCCAGTGAAGTCGCAAGATTGATTCGCTGTGACTCCCCTCCCGACAGGGTATTGGAGAGACGATTCAGCGTTAAATAGCTCAACCCTACATCACAGAGAAACTGCAATCTATTTGTAATTTCTGCAAGCAATCGCTTTGCAATAATTTGTTCATTTTTGGTAAGCGATAGTCCTTGAAAGAATGTTAGGGCTTGATCCAAGGGGAGAAGTACGAGATCCGTAATGGATGTGTCAGCGACCTTTACATAAGTAGCATCTTTGCGAAGACGGGACCCTTTGCATTCTGGACAGTCAGTCTTCCCTCTATAGCGTGAGAGCATCACACGATACTGGATCTTATAGGTTTGCTCCTCTAGCTCTTGGAAGAACTCATTTAGGCCCTTGAAATAGCTGTTGCCCGCCCAGATCAATTCTTGTTGCTGAGGCGTCAAGTCGCCATATGCGCGGTGGATTGGAAAATCAAATTTAATAGCTGATTTAACCAGAACTTGTAACCATTCTCCCATTTTCTCCCCGCGCCATGGTGCGATAGCCCCATCATATATAGATCTGCTCTTATCAGGAATAACCAAGTCGGGGTCAATTCCGATTACTTTGCCGTATCCTTCACATCTACGACAGGCGCCATATGGATTGTTAAAACTGAAGAAATTAGCGGTAGGTTCTTCAAAGGTAATGCCGTCTAATTCGAATTTATCTGAAAATACGTGATTATCACCCTCGATATCGACTGTGCAGGTGCCTTTTCCCTCGAAAAATGCAGTCTGTATGGAATCGGCCAATCTGCTGATGGTCTCCTCTTCGCCATCGAGTTTCAAGCGGTCAATAACGATTTGGACTTCATCTTCTTTGAACGATTTATTGGAGACGGATTTGTCTTCGATAAGTTGTTCTATTTTTTGCATCTGCTCTTTATATCTGACCCTTACAAATCCTTTCTGAAGAAGAAGAGATAGCTCTTCTTTTAGTTTTCTATTATTTATAGGGATTAATGGACAGAAGATCGTGAGTGTAGTTCCTTCTGGATAAGTGGATATTTCGTCGACGACACTGCTCACGGTATCTTTGGTTACCTCTCTTCCAGAAATAGGAGAGAAAGTTTTTCCTATTCGAGCAAAAAGAAGTTTGAGGTAGTCATATATCTCGGTAGAGGTACCTACTGTTGATCTTGGATTGCTCGTGATAACACGTTGCTCGATTGCAATAGCGGGCGCAATTCCCTTGATGTAGTCTACTTCTGGTTTATTCATTCGCCCCATAAACTGTCGGGCATATGAAGACAAGCTCTCCACATATCGACGTTGTCCCTCGGCATATAAGGTATCAAAAGCTAAAGAAGACTTCCCGGATCCAGACATGCCGGTAATAACAATTAGCTTGTTTTTAGGAATACTCACGTCAATATTCTTCAAATTATTGACACGGGCACCTTTAATAAGTATGTGGGTTTTAGGATTGTTTTTTTCGATGTCTTGCATGCGGTGGTGACTTATCTTGCTGTTATTCAATCTGCTTCGTGAATAACAGCTGAACAAATTTAAGGAATAAAACTATTTAATGGGGTTTCTGATGGAGGAAAGTAAGTTGACAACAATATCTTTACATAAGCGTACGTATCAGTATAATCATTCTTCTTCTGTATCTTGCTCTTGAGGAGGCTCGAGATTGGCCAGTAACTTGGCGACTTCTCCTTCGGTTGCTGTCAATTTAGCTCGACAGATTTCGATAAGGTTAGCCGCTCTTTTTATTTTGTCGGATAGCTCGTCGATGTTAGTCGTTCCGGATTCGATATCTTGGACGATTAGTTGTAATTCGTTATAAGCTTCAGTATAGCTATAGTTCAGTTCCATGTTGTTGTTGTTTAATATCTACTACTGTACTCTCTATCATACCTTGGTCAAGCATCGTCTGAATGGTGTCTCCAGATTGGATGTCTGAGATGGAAGTAACAAGTTTTCCATTGACCTTAGTAATCGAAAATCCTCGCTTTAGGAGTTGAAATGGATCTGCCAGTCTCAATACACGGGCCGTATGGTCGAGTGAATTTTGTTGCTCCTTGAAACTTTGCTGAACCGTAATCAGAAGACTCCTCTCCAAGCCATTTACATCATTTTTGGCCTTTTGAATGGCATGTTGAGCGTTCCATTTGATCTCCGAAGCATGTTTGGAAAGCTTTTGGCGATGTTGCTCAAATAGCTGAGTGCTTCTATTTTGTATACTTCCGATAGCCTTGTCCAATGGAATGGCAAAGTTATGAAATTTTTGAATCAAAAAATCTGCAAGCTCACTCGGCGTAATGGCACTTTTATAGGCAACCATCTCCGTTACTGTCATATTGGTAGAATGACCGATGCCTGTTAAGATGGGCTTTGGAAATAAGGATACTGCCTTTGCCAATAGGTAATTGTTATAGCTGGAGAGGCCAACTTCTCCACCACCACCTCTAATGATGGCCACAACATCATATTCCTCGATATGCTCAGCGATAATACCGAGCTGCCGGATGATGGAGGGAATAGATTTGTCACCCTGCAACAAAGCCGGGTATAGGGTACATTCGAATCTATATCCCCACGGATTGTGATTGATGATGTTGTAAAAATCCGACAGGCCTTTGCTTGTCTCTACCGAGATAATCGCCAATCGTTTGGGGACCAGTGGAAAGGGACGTGCCTTGTTCGCGTCATATATCCCTTCGTCTTTTAATTTTCGAATACTTTCCAATTTCTCTTTTTCGAGTTCTCCCAAAGTAAATGTAGGGTCGATATCTACGATTTTGAGACTGAGCCCATACATAGGGTCAAAGGAAATTGCTGCTTGAAAGAGCATCGTAATCCCTTCACGAAGGGGTTCTTGTACTGTTTTAAGGAAATTTGTATTGATGCGATTGTAATCGGCCTTCCAGAGTATTGATCTAATTTCCGCTACTATTTTGCCATCCTTTTTCTCGACGAGTTCTGGGTAACAATGCCCAGAATGTGAATAGTGATTGAGCTTATTCATTTCTGCTTTAATCCAATACAGACTCTTATAACGATCGGCTATAGTCTTTTGGATACTACGGGTCACTTCCAGTAGCGAGAAGATGTGTTTGTTATCGATTAATTCCGGCATTTACCCAAACTTAGACAAAATTTTTTAATGCTAGCGAGTCTTACTCATTTCGAAATAATGATAAATGTGTGCATTATTTTGCGTATTTGACACAAAGATTTACATGAAAAAGAAAAATATATTGATTACTTTTATAGCTATAAACCCTAAATACAGCACAAGCATGAATATCCGACCTTTAAGATTATTGATGGCAGCATGCAGTATGTTGACAATACTACATGCGCATGGGCAATATAAGCAAGCATTTGTGAACAATACCGTACTACTCAATAATCAACAAGATATAGTACCTCTTGGTAAACTGGATGACTATCAGTTTGTATTTCTCACTGCCGATTTGGGCAAGATGGGCGACTTTGTGTCGCAGGCACGACGATATGCGGATTTTGAAGTGAAAAATCTAGACAGGGTAGATGAAAGTGCCAAGTACGCGAATACAGTTGTTGTAGCTTTGACCGAGGCTGATTTGACCGACCCCTTGATTCATCAATTGATGCAGGTCCGTAAAAACAATAAAAAGGTAATCTTGGTCTTATTCGGAAATGGGCAAGGGCTGTCCAAGCTAAATAATTTTGGGTCTCCTATTATTTTTGGAGAACATACAGATACGCAATCGCAAAAAAACGCAGCTATGACCCTATTCGGAGGACTTGCAAGCACAGCCAAACTGGAGAAGAACTATAGCTTCTACTATGCTAAAGGGGCGGGGTATAATACCAATCAAACAAGGCTTCAATACGCTGGTGGGCAAGGGAGTTCGCTTAACATCAATAAAATGTCTAAAAAGATAGATGCCATTGCTGCCGAAGCCATAGCCGGAATGGCTACTCCCGGAGCAGTGGTGATGGTCGTCAAGGATGGGCAGGTAATCTTAGAGAAGGGATATGGATATCATACTTATACGCGTGAACAGCCCACTGAGATTGGAAATATTTTTGACCTAGCTTCTATCAGTAAGATAGCGGGGACTACTCCTGTCATCATGAGACTGACTGAAGAGCATATTATTGATTTGGACAGTACTATTGGTCACTACCTATATCAAGCACAGCAGACCGACAAAAAAGATATCCCATTGCGTAGTGTGATGCTTCATGAAGCAGGATTCACGCCTTATATACCTTTTTATAGACATTTGAAAGCAGGGGATATACAACGCACATACTCCGCCAGCCATAGCGTCAAAGTTGCTGACAGCTGTTATATTCTCAATCATTATTATCGGGATGTCATGTGGCCGGAAATGCTCAGTTCTCCAGTGAAGCCAATTGGAAATTATGTGTACAGTGATATCAGTATGTATGTCATGAAAGAGGTATCCGAGCACCAAACTGGGATTCCGATGGAGGAATATGTACAAAGGAATTTTTACAGACCGCTCGGAATGAAAACTGCTGGATATCTCCCTCGCGATCGCTTTGATAAAAATCGCATCATCCCCACAGAAGATGATACGTCATTTCGGAAAGTGCTCTTACAAGGTTATGTACATGATCAAGGAGCGGCAATGGCGGGTGGCGTGGCCGGCCACGCTGGACTATTTGCCACGGCCAATGACTTGGCGATATACGCGCAGTTGTTGCTCAATCGTGGAGAATATGGGGGGGCGCGCTACTTTAAACCAGAGACTGTCGATCTCTTTACTTCTAAGCAATCGAAGACTAGCCGGAGAGGATTGGGCTTTGATCGTAGCGATCCAGATCTTAAAAAGGAATACCCTTCAAAATTTGTAAATGCATCTGTGTATGGGCATACGGGTTACACCGGCACTTGTATTTGGATCGATCCGGAGAATCAGCTCATCTATATCTTTCTGTCCAATCGGGTACACCCCCAGGTTTCGAATAAATTGTATGATTTGAATATCCGCAGTCGTATTCAAGAGGCAATCTATGAAACTATCGCTGAATCTAAAAAGCACTAACCATGAATAAATCAATATATAGCATATTGTTGCTCTCGTTTGCTATTCCGATCTCACGGCCTGCCCAAGCACAGGACTATAGAAAGTTCCATCAGGACCTAATTGTTGTCGACGGGCACAATGATGTCATCTATGAATCTATTTTTAAAGGAAAAGATATTGGTCGTAGACTTTCAACAGGGCATACCGATCTGCCGAGGCTAATAGAAGGGGGCGTAGATGTGCAGGTGTTTGCGGTATGGTCGGATGACAAAAAGTGGAAAAAGGGAGCCTTTAAACATGCTAATGATCAAATTGATGCTCTTGAACGGATGATTGAGAAAAATTCGAATCGTATCGAGCTTGCTAAAACCAGTGCTGATATCCATCGTATCTTGAGTAAGGGGAAGATGGTAGCACTAATTGGTGTGGAAGGGGGCAATATGATCGAGAATAGTATCGCCAATCTGGAAAAACTTTACGACAGAGGAGCACGGTACTTAACGTTGACCTGGAATTATAATCTGTCTTGGGCTACGGCAGCAGCTATTGAAGTCAAAACCGCCAGTGATAAAGGAAAAGGGCTGAGCGACCATGGAAGGGAGATTATTCGTAAAATGAACGAACTAGGTATGATGGTGGATCTATCGCATGGAGGCGAACGGACGTTTTACGATGTTCTGGAGACCTCTACCAAGCCTATTCTGGTGTCACATAGTAATGCCTATGCTTTGATGCCGCATTCTCGTAATTTGAAGGATGAGCAACTTGCGGCTTTAAAAAAGAATGGCGGGGTGATTGGGGTTAATTTTTATTCTGGATTTTTGGATCCAACATACAATGATCGAGTAAAAAGACTATATCGCGAGCAGTATGGTAAGAAGGGAGACTACACACTGTCACCAACAAGACAGTATGAAAAGCTTTCGCAAAAAAGACAACACGAAGCCAATGCACCTATGTCTAAGCTCTTGGAGCATATTGACTATTTGGTGAGCAAGGTGGGGATAGATCATGTCGCTATAGGATCTGACTATGATGGGATTGAATCACCTCCGCGGGAATTGGAAGACGTCAGTAAATTTCCACTTTTGACCGAAGCGTTACTCAACCGAGGTTATAGTAAGGAGGATGTGACCAAGATAATGGGGGCTAACTTTTTACGAATATTGAAAGAGAACGAATAGAAACCTTCTTTCGGTTTCGAGTTCCTTATTTGTGTCATTACAGAAAACTTAATCCCATAGCAGGCAATAGGTGCTATTTGTGTCATTGCAACCTTTCGTTATAGAGCTGCTTATAAAACAGGAGTCGAATAGAATTCGATTTGAGCCAATTTTATTACCCTACATTTCTATGTTTAGCCGCATAAATAGCAACCTTCCTCAGCGGCATAATTTCAGCAACGAGCTATACGCTTCAAAAAAATACACATCTTTTTTCAAATTTTTAGGGGATCTAAATAGATAATCTTCTATATTTGCCTCATTGTTTGTAATTAGTCTAAATAAAACAATTGAGCTTTGAAGCGCTTAGGCTCTGTGATTTTGATTTAGGATTACGTATAAACATGTGTTTGCCAACCCTATCTAGGCATCTACTGGCTGATGTCAAACTCACACGTAGCGAATAGAAACGTATGTCAGGTACATATGAGTGAGAACTGAAATTTCGGACAGAACGGATGGAAATAGGCGGTATAAAAGCAAAATTTTAAATTTATTTGGAAAGGAAACTATGCCATAGACATACTTACTTATCAACAACTCGCCACAAGAGACAAGATTAAGCTTATACAAGTTTACGAAAAGAGACGAATCTACATCCAGTGGTGAAGCGAACAATTGATACCATCAGCAGGGATTAGATGGTACACAAATAACATCCATATAACTAAATCAACCTTACATACACTACGTATGTCTTTTCTAACGTAAAAATAGAAAAATGCAACAGATAAAAATTTGGGCATTACTTGCCTTTCTGTGCAGCGGAATATCAAGTTTTGCGCAGCAACAATCCACTATACTCAAAGGGATGGTGTATTTAGAAGACCAACCTTTACCAGGAGCCACTATCAACGTCGATGGCCAAAAGACTATTTCGGATAATAAGGGTGGGTTTGAAGTCAGGAATATCAAGCAAAAAAATGTAAGTATACAGATAACATCAATTGGAGCGCAAGCCTTTACAAAAAATATCGGACTAACTCCCGGGATTGTCAATACGCAGAATTTCACCTTACAAAAATCAAATAAGACCATCGATGAGGTAGAGGTTTTGGGAATTACCAAAGTTCAGGAAGTCAATCGCCAAGCGTATAATGTGACAGCAATTGACGCGACGAAACTGTATAATACCACGCTGGATATATCAGGAGCATTGGACAAAGTTGCAGGTGTCCGCGTTCGTGAATCAGGAGGTGTCGGTTCGAATTTTAACCTGTCTCTCAATGGCTTTTCAGGAGAGCACGTGCGCTACTTCGTAGACGGAATTCCTATGGACAACTTTGGGTCTTCTTTCCAGATAAATAATATTCCAATCAATATTGCAGACCGGATAGAGGTGTATAAAGGTGTGGTGCCTATGTGGTTGGGTTCAGATGCATTAGGAGGGGCAATCAATATTGTGACTGCTGACCGTTTTCGCAACTTTGTAGATGCATCTTATAGTTACGGATCATTCAATACACATCGTACGGTTATAAATGCTGCGGCTACATCTAAAAGCGGCCTTACATTCCAGCTAAACGCTTTCCAGAACTATTCGGATAATAATTATAAGGTGACCGTTGAAGCGGCAGATATCTACACCGGTGCCTATGAAAAAAATGCTGTTGTCGAACGCTTCCATGATAAATATCATAATGAATCCGTTATTGCTCAAGTGGGATTTGTAGACAAAAGTTTTGCTGACCGCCTATTGTTAGGCGTTATTTTGGGACAAAATTATAAGGAAATTCAGACAGGAGCACGAATGCGTTCTGTTTTTGGACAATGGCACCGTCGTGGTTCGACGGTAATGCCTACCTTAAAATATAGAAAAACGGACATCGTAAAGGGATTGGACCTGATTGTCAATGCTAATTACAATTTGGGTAAAGAGCAAAATATCGACACCGTCAATGTACGCTATGACTGGTATGGTACTTCGAAGCCAAATGGAACCAATGGCGAACGTGCTAGACAACGGTATATTTATAAAAATAATGAAGGACTTGCAACAGCCAATCTGAACTATAGAATGGGTGAGCACCACTCCGTCGCATTGAGTAATGTCTTTTCTACATTCGACCGCAAAGGTAAAGACGAATTGAATCCAACGAATGCTGCGTATGAAGTCCCGCAAAAGACAAATAAAAATATTCTAGGATTAGGTTATACTTATGGTATTCAAGATGTCTGGACAACGACTGTTTTTGGTAAGTTTATCACGCAAAATAATAAGAGCGGCACACAAGATACCACACATAATAGATTTGGCTATGGTTTAGCCTCCGCCTATTACGTAAAGCCCAATTTACAGATAAAAGCATCTTATGAACGGACAAATCGTATGCCTACACCGTATGAAATGTTTGGAGATGTCGAAAATCAGGAAGCTAATGCAAAGTTGAAGCCGGAGAGTAGTCACAATGTGAATCTAGGAGCCAGCTACAATTTTGCGGCACAAGAGGACCACCGCTTTGTTGTAGGGGCCAATTTAATCTATCGCTATGCAAGCGACTTTGTCTACAATCGTTTGAACAACAATCAATCAAAGCTTGTTGCCGATAACAGAGAAGGGGTCGAAACCTGGGGTGCTGATGCAGATGCACGTTACTCTTACAAGAACTGGTTGACATTTGGAGGCTCGATTACTTATCAATATTTGCAGAACAAGCAGAAATACGAACCTAATTACTCAAATATTAGCCCATTGTATAATGACCAAATGCCGAATATTCCATACCTTTTTGGCCATGCAGATGCATCGGTTATTTTCAAAGACTTCATGAGTAAAGGCAACACCCTGAATGCGGGATATAATTTGGTATATGTACATGAGTTTTATCTGTATTGGCCAAGCAGAGGCGGACAGAAATTGTATGTGCCAAAACAGTTTACACATGATTTCAATGTCGTGTATAGTTTGGCTGATAGTCGCTATAATATTGGCCTTGAAGCTAAAAACGTCACCAATGCAAAGGTTTACGATAATTTTAGCTTACAAAAGCCAGGCAGAGCATTCTATGTTAACCTGCGATATTTTATAAATAAATAGTAGTAATTCGGTGAGACTATCATGATTTGCCAACTGGCGGATCACACAAAGGAATTAATAATCAGATAGCCTCATCACATTAAAAAAAATCGATTCGCCAGTGGGCGGTTCATGAAATAATTTATACGGATGAAAACGAATATCAAAAAAATGCTAATTGCGATGGTTGCTGTGTCTGCATTTGCATCATGTAAGAAGGATGATGTTGGACCTGCGAACTATGGAGACTACATTGTCGCGGTCTCTCCCATTGCCTCAACAGGCGTAGCGGATTACTTACTGACAGCAGCTAGTCTAGAAGAAGGATCTGTTACCACAAGAGGGCATGGGGTCGAGCAAGATGGTACTTATCGGTATTATATGACGGCAAATAATAAATTCTTCTCGATGTTGTACGGCCAGGGAAATCCAGGGGCCGTCACGACCTACGAAATTACGAACGGAAGTTTAAATAAAGTTTCAGATTTTCAATCGGAAACCGTACAGGCATTTGCACCCGTTAATGATGACATTTTATTAATGAAAATGTCAAGGAGCATCACGAATAAACTATCCAATTTTTATATCGTGAATACCAATAGTCTACTCATTACCGGCGAAGGCGCTATAAACAACCAGACACCTTCCAATAACGGCGAGCTGGCACACTTTACGTGGATTAGACAGTTCGGTGATAAGGTATTCGCTCCTTATATGTCCATAAAAGGATGTTGTGGAGCAGCCTTTGATACGGCCTATCCAGACAGTTCTTGGATTGCGGTATATTCATATCCAAAAATGGAACTCGAAAAAGTAATCAAAGATGATCGCACAAGTTATATCGGGGCCTATTTCTTGGATGGGACTGCTGTCGATGAAAAGGGGGACTTATATGCTTTTTCACCTGCTTCAGCAACTACAGGAGGGAAGGTAAGCAGTAAAAAACCATCGGCAATAGTACGCATTAACAAAGGAACGACAGAATATGACCTTAGTTACTACTTAAACTTTGAAGAATTGTCGGGAGGTTACAAAATGGGCAATTGGCTGTATGTTGGTCAAGGAAACTTTTTGGTATTGATGACCTCAACAAACGCGACAGACAAATACAATTTTGGGGTGGTGAATGTTTACAATAAGAGCTTTAAAAAAGTGACGGGTCTACCAAAATCGAGTGATATAAATAGCGTTACTTCAACCAATTATACAAAACGGAATGGTGTAGGTTATGTTGGCTTTACCCTAAAAGAGGGCACAAGCTATGTCTACAAAATTGATGCAGCTACAGCTACAGCGACACAAGGTTTACGAGTAGAAGGTGGTACCATTACCGCAATTGCTAAATTAAACTAAGTTGGAAGGCAACACAGCTGATCCCAACTAAAATCAGCTGTGTTGTTTTTTTTAGCTTTTTGAAACTTGCGATTAGAAGTCATCTTTCGCAAACGTATCTTATCTTTTTTCCTCGAGACCCATCTGTCATCCCAAATCCTTTTCTGAAATTGCTAGATTATTTTAAGACGAGGATGCTGGTCGTTAGCGAAACTCCTTATTTTATCGCAAATACAGGTGGATTAATGCCGATAAACACAGCCAGAAAGAATCTATCATAGTATTGAACATGTCGCGATTGAAATTTGGATATTCGGAAATTCTGCCCAAGGTCATGACCTCTGGACGAAACGAGCACAGCTTTAGATCAAACGTGACCACTTTTGGGTCAAATGAGACCAACATCACATCAATGTAGACTAACATAGGTTCAAACCAGAAAACCTATGAATCAAACATGACCAACTTTAGCGTGAATCAGAGGAACCCTAATCCAAATGAGACCACCTCTGGCTCAAATGAGACCATCTTTAGGTCAACCTAGAATAGCTTAGCCCCGAAACAGACCATCTCTGCCTTATACTGGGTCGACATCGAATCGAACGAGACAAAACTATGTTTGATGCGGATGAGTGTTGAATCAAAAAAGAAGCTGGTGGTTTCAAACGAGTATAATAAACTTCTACATAAGCCCTCTCTAGATTATCCGACGAAGAAAACGGAATGGTATTCCCTCAGCGGGCTTATTGCATTTGATTAGCGATAATTTCGGAAGATGTTTAGGCTATAATAAATTGACGTGAGGCACGATTTTATTATTTAAAAAGACCTTTTACTTTGTTTACTAAGGTTGAAAATCCCCACTTAGCGGCATACCATAATAGACCAAATATGCTTTCTTGGGTAACATCACTTGCTAACGACGGAGGGAGTAGCTCATACACACTGACACCAAAAAACTCAGCGATTTTATAGATTTGGTCAACTTTGACCTTAGTCTCTCCTCGCTCAATTTTAGAGTAGGCCGCTTGTGACATGTCCAGCTTATAGGCTACTGCTTCTTGAGATATTTTTAGGTTCTCTCTTTTGATTCGTATATGCTCTCCGATTTCCATAACCTGTACAGATTAAAAATGCCTAAATATAATAATATTAAAAATTATAACCTAGGGTTGTAGAAAATATAGCGATTATAACTCCGGGTTGTAGGGTACAACCAGGGGTTGTGGTGCCGCCCTGCCCCTAAATCTAGTTTTGGATTATAAATTTTTTTAATCCATAACATCATGAAAAACTTAGAAAAACAGATTCAAAAAGAAGGCGTTAATTTGACAGAACTGAGCCTTGAAGAGCAAAAATCTTACAACGGTGGTGGTCGGGAAAACCCCAAGCAAAAGGATATCTGGGACATTATCTCTAAATACTTTTTCCAATAGATAGATATCAATTTAACAAAAAATTGTAGGATTCAATAAATTCGCTTAAGGACTGTGGTCTAACTAGAATAGCAGAGACTGAACCCAACAAAAATGCGACTAGATGTAATCCTCTATTAATTTTGCTTTTAGGAATAAAGGCAAGTAAGAGGATTACAATTAGAGTTGCCAACCAAAGGTGAGAGTTGGTTTTTATTCCCTCTATCCAGAAACTTTGTGTTTTTTCCAAAGGAAAATATGTAAAACTGAAACCATACAGAGCGAATGTTAAACCCGATGATCCTACCGCTGTGTATCCAAAATCGTTCTTTTTGACGTAAGATTGAATCAAATTGGGAATGCCAATGAAACTCGTGATAAGCAGTAGAGAGAGTAAAAACGCGGCATTAGCACTCTGTTCCTGTTCTATGAGTCCATACAAGTCGAACAGAAGAAAGTAAATAAGAACAGCGTTAATCAGCAGATGCAACCAATTGCGATGTATTAGTGCCGAGGTAAGCAGGGTGTGTAACCGTTTGCCTCGGCATATTTCATAGGGGTGAAGTAGTAATGCGTGGAAAACGGGTTTATAATAGAATCCAACAATGCTGACAACCAAGATAATTGGAACAATTATATACGAATAGGGTGATTCGGAAAAAGTCGGCAAAATATCAAATATGGCGGGCATAGGTAAAAATCTTTAAGCTAATTTATAACTATTTCCATTAAATGGAGGAGCAACTGTTCGGTTTTTATGATAAAAGCGCAAAATAATGGTATATATATCGGGAGCATTGGTTTATTTCTTCTATTGCTGGCTGCTACCCCGTTTATTAAAATTCCTATTTATACGTCAGCAAGAGGGGTGGTATCAGCTTTGAAAAAGGACAGTCTCAGTGGGGGCAGTCCTTCTTTGGTCATCATGTGCAGATTGCCCTTGTCATCGATCGGACTGCTTCGAAGTCAACAATTAGTATCGATACATATGGATGCATACCCCTCTCAGCTATGGGGTGCATTGAGTGCGACAGTAATCGATACAGACAATAGACCAGTAATCGATGCTACCACCAATACATCGTACATAAACGTGTATTGCCAAACTGATCAAAATCATTTATCACTTAAAGATGGTCATAAGGTTACTGTGGGAGAGGGGCATCCATTGACCGCTAGATTCAGTGTCGCTGAGCGTACCCTTTGGCAATTAGCCTTTGGCCGATTGGAAGATATTATGGTCCCCTAACGGTGTTCTAGGACACTATATTTAATCCTTATCCATTCCCGATTTAGATGAAAGCACCAATTTTAGTATTGCAACATGATTATAAGGATTGTGGAGCTGCTTGTATTTCTTCCGTTGCCACATATTATGGGTTAGAACTGCCGATTGCCAAAATACGTCAGTCATGCCACACCGATACAAAAGGGACCAATGTCCTTGGTATGATTGAAGGACTGTCAACCCTTGGTTTTTATGCAAAGGGTGTAAAAGGGGATTTGAATGCTCTTTCACAGGTTCCGCTTCCTGCCATTGCTCATGTTGTTTTGGAAAACGGTATGGCACACTATGTTGTCATCTACGAGATAAAAAAGGATAAATTAAAATTTATGGACCCCGCTATGGGCAAAATAGTAGAACAACGAATAGCGGAGTTTGCCAAAATTTGGACTGGGGTGTTAATCTTGATGGAGCCCAATGAGTATTTTGAGCAAAGAGATGGGAAATCTAATATTTATTCTCGCTTTTGGAGTCTTATACATCCACATCGCAGTATTATTTTACAAGCGCTAGCTGGTGCGGCTATCTATACATTGCTAGGACTGTCGACTTCAATCTACATCCAAAAAGTGACGGACCATGTGCTGATTGACGGAAATCTGCAACTGTTGAATATCCTTTCGGTAGGAATGTTGATCATTCTGTTTTTCCAGATTTTTATCGCTTCGATGAAAAGTATCATCGTACTTCAAACTGGGCAGAGAATCGATCGATTTCTTATCCTTGGGTACTACAAACATCTTTTGCGACTGCCGCAACGTTTTTTTGATACCATGCAAGTAGGGGAGATTATCTCAAGAGTGAACGATGCCGTCAAAATCCGAACTTTTATCAACGATGCAGCCATACAGATTGTGGTCAATGTATTTATTGTCCTTTTCTCCTTTATACTCATGTTTACTTATCATTGGCAGTTAGCTATGATGATGACCCTTATTATTCCGTTTTATATAATAGTTTACCTGATATCGAACGCTTTAAACAAGAAAGTAGAAAGACGCATTATGGAAGAAGATGCCGAACTCGAATCTCATCTGGTGGAGTCACTCCATGCCATGCGGACGATAAAACAATTTGGGGTCGAGGGATACGCTAATAATAAGACAGACAATAGCTTTAGTCGTCTACTCCAATCACTATATAAATCGGTACTCAATACTCTTTTTTCTCAGAATGCATCCGAATTTTTATCTCGTTTTTTTACCATCATCTTACTTTGGATTGGATCGAGATATGTAATCGACAGAACAATATCTCCAGGAGAGCTTTTTTCGTTTTACGCCTTAATTGGATACCTTACGACCCCCGTTACACAATTGATCGGTATGAACAAACTGGTTCAAAATGCATTAATTGCTGCGGACCGTCTTTTTGAAATCATGGATCTCGACACCGAAGAGCAAACCACAAAAATTGACATGGAGCATGATGCAATAGGAGACATTGTATTGGAAGAAGTCTCTTTCAGTTACGGTAGCCGCGTTGACGTGTTTACAAACCTAAATTGTGTATTTCGGAAAGGTACTACAACCGCGATTATTGGTGACAGTGGTTCCGGCAAAACGACACTTGCGGGATTGCTGCAGCATCTCTATCCTATTAAAGGGGGGAAGATTTCCATTGGTGACTACAACATTAATTATCTATCACATCGTTCACTTAGAGGGTTGATATCTGTGGTGCCGCAGCAGATCAACCTCTTCTCGGGCACTGTCATCGAAAACATCGCGTTAGGTGATGACAATCCAGATTTCAAACGAATTCTAGATCTTTCTAAGTCTTTGGGAATATTGTCTTTTATAGAAAAGCTACCCGAAGGATTTCAGTCGCAACTTGGGGAAGATGGAACGTTTCTTTCTGGCGGCCAAAAGCAAAGAATTGCGATTGCTCGGGCACTTTATCGTAATCCTGAAATCCTAATCTTGGATGAGGCGACCTCTGCGTTAGATTCTGAGTCTGAAGAAGTAATTAAGCGTGTATTGGACAAAATGAGTTACGAAGGGAAGACATTGATTATTATTGCACATCGTCTCAGTACAATAGCACATGCCGATAATATCATGGTCCTTAAGGATGGTCAAATCATAGAAGAGGGAAATCACGCCCAACTTCTTGGTCAAGATTCAGTCTATAAGTCAATGTGGCAAAAGCAGAGCTTGTTCATTTAAGGTAATTCGTAGCTTCTGATGGGTGTGGTGTGCAGGAGCTGTTGTGCAGATCGGGCCATGTGCATCAGCCGTGACAAGAAAAAAAGAAAAGGCTAATCTCATAGGCCGCACTGGCCAACAAATTTTAGTAATTTCGTGAAATGGCGAAAACTAAATCAGCATATTTCTGTCAAAACTGTGGATACGAATCCCCGAAATGGATGGGGCAGTGTCCTTCTTGCAAACAGTGGAATTCTTTTGTCGAGGAAGTCGTCGAAAAGAGCAGTTCTAAAGTCCCCGAATGGCGGAGCACCACAGCTAGTGCTACACCAAAGCGAGCAAATAAAGCTGCTATCATTCACGAGATCGTGTACCAAGATGAGTCGCGGATATTGACCCCGGATCATGAATTTAACAGGGTGCTTGGTGGAGGGATTGTACCAGGGTCGTTAGTATTGATTGGGGGCGAACCTGGAATTGGGAAGTCTACGTTGATGCTTCAATTGGCACTTTCCATTCCGCAGGTAAAGACGCTCTATATCTCCGGCGAGGAAAGCGAGCAACAAATCAAAATGCGAGCGGAGCGGCTCTCGCAGTCTTCTATGGCCAATTGCTATATCCTGACCGAAACATCGACTCAAAACATATTTAAACAGATAGAGGCCGTACAGCCCAATGTAATCGTTATCGATTCTATTCAGACATTACATTCATCGCAAATAGAGTCCGCGCCCGGGTCTGTCTCTCAGGTCAGGGAGTGCACCGCCGAATTGCTGCGATTTGCGAAGGAAACAAGTACGCCCGTATTTATCGTTGGACACATCACTAAGGATGGCTCTATTGCTGGCCCTAAGGTATTGGAGCATATGGTCGATACGGTCTTACAGTTTGAGGGCGATAGACACCATGTGTATCGCATATTGAGAGCGGTAAAAAACCGATTTGGATCTGCCTCGGAATTAGGTATCTATGAAATGCAGGGGTCCGGACTCAGGGAAGTATCCAATCCTTCTGAAATAATGCTCTCTCAACGAGATGAGCCCGTAAGTGGAGTCGCTATTGCCGCGATGCTTGAAGGAATGCGACCGATGATGATTGAAGTACAGGCCTTGGTCAGTAATTCAGCTTTCGGAAATGCTCAACGGTCATCCACAGGCTATGATACCAAGCGGCTCAACATGTTATTGGCCGTACTGGAAAAGCGATTTGGATTCAGGTTGAGCGCGCAGGATGTATTTTTGAATATTGCAGGAGGACTTCGCGTCGAAGACCCGGCCATTGATCTGGCCGTTATCGTTGCTATTATCTCTTCACAACAGGATATGCCTATACAATCCAATTTAGCATTTGCTGGAGAGGTAGGATTATCAGGTGAGATTAGAGCTGTAAACCGTATAGAGCAACGGATTGCTGAGGCTGAAAAACTTGGTTTTGATGGGGTATTTATTTCAAAATTCAATACCAAAGGACTTGATGCTAAGAAATATAATATTGCGATACGACCGGTCGCGAAATTAGAAGATCTCTTTAGCGCTTTATTTGGTTAGTCTAAAAAACAAGAGGACGGGGATTCCCCGTCCTTATTTTCCGAGCACCTCGGCCAATTTTTTGTTCAAATCCTCTTTATGAATATTACGCGCGATGATTTTGCCATTCGGGTCAATCAATACATTCTGTGGGATTGCTTTAACACCATATAGCGTCCCAATGTCATTCTGCCATCTTTTAAGATCCGAAACATGTTTCCAATGCCTTTTATCGACGTGTATCGCCTTGGTCCATGACTGCTTGTCTTTATCAAAGGATATTCCAAGAATTTCGAATCGGTCGCCCTTAAATTTTTCGTAAGTAGCCACTAAATCTGGACTTTCTACTCTACAATCCGGGCACCATGATGCCCAAAAATCCAACAATACATATTTCCCTCGCAGCTCGCGCAATTTAAATGGAGTTCCGGTTGTGTCGTTTTGAACGAAGTCTGGCGCCTGTTTTCCAATAGCAACAGTAGACAGTACCTTTAGGTAGTCTTGAAATTCTTTACCCTCTTTCGAGCTGCGCACCTGCTTGCTAAGCGTGTTGTAAAGCGTCTGCATCTCTTTGTAATCAGGGTCATATCCGCCCACTCGACGAAGCGAAATCAAGCTGGAAATAGAGTCGGGATTGTCTTTAACCTGTTGGATATAGTCCTGCTTCGTAAATTCTTTCTTTTGTTGCCCAAATAAAAGAATTGGAAAAGCGAGAAGTAAGTATAAAAATATAGTCTTCATGTGCATCGTGTTTTTACAAAGATAATATAATCTATAAAGGTGGTCGAGTAATATTTTTGTCATTTAACCATTTCAAAAAGAATAAGGATATGCAACATTTGTGGAAAGTGATTGTTCAAGACAATATGTGTAAGTAGATTTCCAGTATACCGCGCGTAGGGATGGAGTGTTTATTAACAATGTTTAACTAGTTATTATGGCCTGTTCAATTAACTTTGTGTCTTCAACCTCCATCAAGTTATTAGCAATCCGGATATGAGATATCTTACTGTAATTATACTCTTCGTATTTCATGCCGTTGGATTTGCGCAAATCCGTGGTATGGTGACAGATACTGCTGGAGTTGCCTTGGCCTATGTCACAGTCCAGGTCCAACAAAGCACGATTGGCACCTCTACTAACGGGGCAGGGCAGTTCGAATTGAAAGTGCAGTCTCAAGAAGGGAGCTGTCACCTTACATTTCAAAGTCTCGGTTATCGATCTAAAACAATGACCGTAGACCTTAGTAGGCAACCCGTCGACTTAAAGATTGTGCTTCATGCCGAACAGCGAATGATAGACGAAGTTGTTGTGGGAGTCAAAGGTATAGATCCAGCAGTTTATATTATTCAACAAGCCATTCGTAATCGAAAGGCAAATGGGGAAAGGAATGATAAATATAGAGCTGACTTTTACTCGAGAGGTATTTTTCGGGTGAAAGAACTTCCTAAGCGCATTCTCGGTCAAAAAATAGAGGATGAAGATGGTATTTTAGACACTAGTCGATCAGGTGTGATCTACCTGTCTGAGACCGTCTCCGAAATAGCATTTCAAAAGCCCAACAGTATCCGTGAAAAGATCGTGGCCTCAAAAGTCAGTGGAGATGATAAGGGTTTTAGTTTCAATACCGCTCAAGGGACCAACTTTGATTTTTATACAAATACGGTTGATCTAGGTGCCCCTATTATCTCCCCTATTTCGGATAGGGCCTTCTCCTACTACCGTTTCAAGCGAGAGAGTAAGATCTCGTTAGATGATGGTCCCTTAGTGCATAAGCTAAGTGTGACCCCCATACGAAAAAAAGAGCCCACCGTCACCGGCTATATCTATATCGTGGATCAGACATGGGCAATCTATGCTGTAGATTTTAAGATCAATGGATATAGCATGAATCAACCTATTATCGATACACTAAGTCTTAGGCAGCAGTATATCCATAATTCTCAAGATAATCGATGGTCTAAGTCCTTGCAAACGATTGACTTTCAGGCAAGTATTTTGGGCTTTCATTTCAACGGAAGGTATATACACAATTTTTCAAACTATGCGTATGTCCGAGATTTTGAAAAAGGGGTATTTTCGAATGTGGTGGCCACGATGGTAAAAGATGCCAATACCAAGGACGAAGCATATTGGAAAGCAATACGCCCTATCCCGTTGACGTTGGAAGAGAGACAAGACTATATCCGCAAAGACAGCATACAGACCCTTAGAAGCTCTCCTTCCTACATAGACTCGCTGGATCGTAAATATAGCAAGTTTAGTTTTTTGGATGTTATTACAGGATATCAGTATAGGCATACCCCCTCCAATTTTTTGTTTGAATATAAAGGCTTGTCCAACATTTTTTCGACGAGTTTCAATACCGTACAAGGATGGAATTTTAATGCGATGATGTCTGCGAAATTGGGCCGATCGGATAGGGGACGCTATTCGACCGGCAAAATCAATTTTAACTATGGACTAGCTGATCGTAGGCTACGGGTAGAGGGGCTGTTGACGCACCGCTTTGATACACATGACTATAGAGTAGTCTCTGTAGAAGGTGGACGCAAAATCTCGCAGTTCAATATAGAGGAGCCAATATCTAAGTTGGTAAATATGGGGGCATCGCTCTTCTTCAAGGAAAATTTCATGAAAGTATACCAGCAGGATTTCGTTAAATTGAGTTATGCACAGCAGGTAACCACCGCAGTGCGGATTATGGCTTCGGTGGCCTATAGCGATAGGATTGCTTTAGAGAATCAAACAAATTTTTCTTTTTTTAATAAAGAAAAGAATTATACAGCTAACAACCCGCTGCAACCTGAAGGACACGACACTCCGATTTTTGATCGCCATCATTTATTTAAATATGCTTTAGGCACACAAATAAAATTTGGCCAGCAGGTATTTGAACGGCCAGATGCTCGAATCGCAGTCCCTAATGATCGCTATCCTATCGTATCGATGCAGTGGGAGCAAGCTTTTGGAGCATCCGCTTCTAAGTACAAGTATCAAGCGCTTCATATAAGAGCCGATCAAGATGTCGTATTTGGCAACAAAGGTCAATTAGGCGCTGTTGTTAAAGCTGGAAAATTCTTTAACGCAGAGCAGATATCATTTGCAGATTTTCGACATTTTAATGGCAATCAGACACATGTAGGGACGACAACCAGATATTTGAATCACTTCCTTCTATTACCTTATTACACCAATAGCACCAATGATGCGTATCTGGAAATGCACGCCGAACATAATTTTAAAGGATATCTGTTAAATAAAGTCCCCTTGCTAAATCAGCTTCAATGGAATATCGTCCTCGGATATCACCACCTCACTGTGCCCGATAGACAGCCGTATCACGAATTTACATTCGGTCTTGACAATATTGGATGGGGTAAGTTCAGAATGCTGCGGTTGGATTATGTGCGTAGTCTACAAAGCGGCCGCTCAAAAGAAGGAGTTGTAATCGGACTTAAATTTTTAGGTATTCTCAATTAGGTCTGATTATTTTGATAAATAATCTACTATTTTAGTGTATTATTTATCATAAAAACAAGATGTCTTTCACCCTAACCTCCAAACTGCCACACGTGGGTACTACGATATTTACCCGGATGTCCGCTCTAGCGCAAAAATATCAAGCGTTAAATCTCTCGCAGGGCTTTCCTGACTATGAGACGGATCCCAGGCTTGTAGATCTCGTCAGCCAATATATGAAAGAGGGGTACAATCAGTATGCATTTATGGCGGGTGTACCGGTATTACGAGAGCGGATTGCCGAAAAAGTAGAAAATCTTTACGGAATCGATATTCATCCAGCAGATGAGGTGACGGTAACTGCGGGAGGCACCCAGGCCATTTTTACAGCTATAGCCTCCGTCATAGCCGTCGGAGATGAAGTTATTATTTTCGAGCCCGCATACGATTGTTATCGACCTACAGTCGAATTATTTGGTGGTCGGGTTATTCCAGTTATGTTACGGGCGCCCGATTTTGAAATTGATTGGAATGAGGTCAAGCATCTAGTCTCCGATAGAACCCGAATGATTATCCTTAACAATCCCAATAATCCTACAGGAAGGGTTCTTCAAGAACGAGATTTTCTAGCGCTACAACAATTGGTTGAGAGCACCAATATCCTCCTCGTCAGTGATGAGGTTTATGAGCACCTGATTTTTGATGATAGACGACCACATTCCATGTTGCAGTATGAATCGCTACGGTCGAGGGCTTTTGTGGTGGCTTCTTTTGGAAAGCTACTGCATACCACAGGGTGGAAGGTAGGTTATTGTATTGCTCCTGAAAAGTTGACTGCCGAGTTTAGAAAAGTCCATCAATTTAATGTCTTTAGTGTGCATGCGCCCACTCAGTATGCGATTGCCGACTATCTTTCAAACCCTGAAGTCTATTTGTCACTTCCTGGTTTTTTTCAGCAAAAAAGAGACCTGCTGATCGAAGGACTGAGTGGTACCGGGTTAGATATCCTTCCATGTGAAGGAACTTATTTCCTAAACGTCTCCTATCAACGGATTTCAAATCTTCCAGAACTACAATTTGCCGAATTGCTGACCAAAGAGAAAGGAGTAGCCATGATTCCAATATCTGCTTTTTATGCAGCCGAGGTCAACCAGTATTTGTTGAGGATTTGCTTTGCAAAAAAAACGGATACATTGATTAAAGCAGTTGATTTACTGCAGAATATTGGTTAAATTCAGCTGTTTATATTTTAATCGGTAGTAGGTGATGACGCCATTATTTTAGGTTTGGCTAGAATATGTAAGATATGCTCAAACGGTTGAGTAAGGGCAAAAAACGACATAACCGACAAAAACTTGCAAAAAAGCGCAAAGACGCTGTTATTAAACCATATAAATTATTAAATTTGCTACTCACCTTATCAAATACTTTATATCTAAAATGGCTAGATTAAATTTATTGGAAGAAACACGCTTCGAAAAAGTTCCTGTAAGTGTGTATACTGACCAAGACACCGCTTCAAAAATTGTTGCGAAACGTATAGCTGATATTATCCGTGCAAAGCAAGAAAAAGGCCAACAGGCTGTTCTTGGATTAGCAACAGGTGCTACTCCAGTAAGAGTGTATGCAGAATTGATTCGTCTGCACAAGGAGGAAGGATTGAGCTTTAAGAATGTCGTCACCTTTAACTTGGATGAATATTATCCAATGCAACCTGACGCGGCTCAGAGCTATGTGACATTTATGAACAACAAGTTGTTCGATCACGTAGATATAGAAAAATCAAATATCAATATCCCAGATGGTACGTTGGATGTGAAAGATGTTCAGGCTTTTTGTGCGGCATACGAACAGAAGATTACAGACTGTGGAGGATTGGATATCCAAATACTTGGTATTGGTCGTACTGGACATATCGGTTTTAATGAGCCAGGTTCTGCGCCAAATTCAGGGACACGATTGGTCACGTTGGATGATTTGACTCGTCGCGATGCATCACGTGATTTTGGAGGGAAAGAAAACGTACCCCGTAAAGCGCTTACTATGGGTGTGGGAACTATTTTCAAAGCCAGAGAAATTATCCTAATGGCTTGGAGTGGAAACAAAGCCGAGATTGTGAAAAAAGCCGTTGAAGGTGAGATTTCAGCAGATATCCCAGCGACTTACCTTCAGCTATCGGACAATGTTGAGTTTATCTTAGATACAGATGCCGCATCGTTATTAACCCGCTTTGACAGACCTTGGTTGGCTGAAGACGTGGAGTGGACTCCTGAGCTAACCAAAAAAGCAGTGGTTTGGCTTGCTTTAGAGGTGCAAAAGCCAATTTTGAAACTTCAAGAAGAAGATTATAATAGCCATGGTATGGCCAAGCTTGTTACTGAAGAAGGGCCTGCTTACAACATCAATATTCGCATCTTTAACGAATTGCAACATACTATTACAGGTTGGCCGGGAGGCAAGCCCAATGTGGACGATTCGCAAAGACCTGAGCGTGCAGAGCCGGCTAAAAAAACATCTATTGTATTTTCTCCGCACCCTGATGACGATGTTATTTCAATGGGAGGAACTTTTATCCGCTTGGCAGATCAAGGACATGATGTACATGTTGCTTATCAGACAAGTGGAAATACCGCTGTATGGGATGACGATGTGGTTAGATACTTGGAATTTGCAGAAGACTTTGCAAATGAGATGGGGATTGATGCCGCAAAGATTAAAGCATTATATGACGAGAGTCAGGCGATTTTCTCCAATAAAAAACCAAATCAAATCGATACAGATATTATTCGCAAAATAAAGGCGTTGATCCGCAAAGGAGAAGCAATTGCCGGGGCACGTTTTGTCGGGTTGCCTGCGTCCAATATCCATTTTCAAGACCTACCCTTTTACGATAGACAGAAGTTTTCTAAAAATGTATCTTTCGAAGATGATATCGTGCAGACAATGGAGTTGTTGCGTAAAGTGAAACCACATCAAATCTTTGCTGCTGGAGATTTTGCCGATCCACATGGTACACATAGGATTTGTTTCGATATCATATTAGAGGCGGTCAAGAGACTTCGTCAGACAGACGAATGGACGAAAGACTGTTGGTTGTGGTTGTACCGTGGTGCTTGGCATGAATTTCCAATCCATGAGATTGAGATGGCTGTGCCACTATCTCCTCAGGAGGTATACCGCAAGCGGTTGGCAATTTTTAAGCATCAGTCGCAAAAAGATCTTCCCGTATTCCCTGGGGACGACCCTCGCGAATTTTGGGTACGTGCTGAAGATAGAACTAGCGAGACCGCATCTTTGTACGATCAACTAGGGTTAGCAGATTACGAAGCTATTGAAGCATTTGTAAGATGGAAATTTGACTAATATAGTCTTCCTAATAAATATAGAAGGGTAGATTCTTAACGGATTTACCCTTTTTTATGTATAATCGTTAATCACACTCGGCTATTAACCTGTTAGGCCCTCAACGGTCACACTCGCTCGTTGTTCACGAATAGCGGAGAAAGATTTTGGCTTATCCTATACTGAGAGGGAATGTTTTATTTAGAGAACCAAGAGAGCACATTCACCAAGAGAGTCAATGCTGTTCAATGTCACAATGGCCATATATCTAAGTGAGTTTGGAACATAGCCAAAGAATTTTTTGAATGCCGTTGTAAAATGCGTGGCATGCTTATACCCCAACTGTTGGCTGATCATGCTGATTTTGAGGTCATGATCCTTTAGCAGTTGCTTTGCTTTTTGCATTTTGCACTCTAAAATGTAATTAAAGACCGTCTTTCCGAAGAAGAGTTTGAAATGTTTTTTTAGATACTGCTCATTAGTGCCCACTTCTCTCGCTAGCTGTGGGATTGTATAGTTCTGTCCAAGGTTGTTCTCAATGATTCGCTTGGCCAGATTCACTTTCTCCACATCCATTTCTCTTAAATGTACATTCTTCCTTTCTCGCACTAACTCCAGGTGCTCGAGAAGTCGGCAAAAAATGTTCAACGATTTTGCCCTATAGAATGTCGATGCCAATCTTTCTGGAAATTGCGTATGTACCAAATCGAGCACTGTTGTGTGAAGTGAGGGAACGTAGAATGTGTGAGGAGCTGTGAAGGAGCGAAGGAGTGTAATCATGTTTTCATGGTGATAGAATTCTATTTCACTACTTTCCAAAAAACCATCCCTAAAAGTTAGCATCAATACTTGGGCTTCTGCATTTTCGGCTGCCAGATATAAGTCTACGCCCTTTGAGTATACAAAGCAACAATGTTCTTCTTTTAATTCAATGTGTTCTTGCTCTACAAGAAGCGTACTTTTCCCTCTTGTGGAGACCACCAAAATTGAACTATTGTCCATTGTGTTATGGACAATGAAGTCTTCGTCCAAGGACATGTGCTTCACTTCATAGTCATTGCGTGTATGTAGAGATACCCTTTCGGCAACTTGGCTCATATTAATTTATTGATATTGGGGGTTAATTTCGGATTGTTGAAGTTGTTTTTCCGATATCGTCACCCTCTTGTTTAGATTTAATCTAAATTTGCAGCTCTTATTTAGACTTGTTCTAAGTCAAAGATAGGGAATTTTACAAAGATTAACTAAAAAAGGTCAAGGATGATAAAAAAATACTTTTCGATTTTATTACTTATTTTCATGACAACTTACGCTGTTGATGTGCTCGGACAGACACATTTGACGGTAGAAGGGCGTGTTGTTGAGGAAGACGAGCGGACACCCATAAAAGGTGTTTCTGTTTCTGTTAAAGAAAATGACAGATCAGGAAGTGTGATCACGGGATCGCAAGGCTCTTTTCGGATTCGTGCCCACCAAGGGCAGACACTAGTCGTGTCCCATATCGGTTATTTGACACAAGAGATACAGCTGGAGAGGGGACAGACCAATCTTGAAATCACCTTGATCAAAGATTTCAAAATGCTTTCTGAAGTGATTGTTACTGGAGCGCTCGGGATAAAACGACAGTCTAGGGAACTCGGTACATCGGCGCAGTCGGTGAGCAATGAAGAACTGAATTTAGGAAAAGTGGTGAACCCACTATTGGCGTTGTCAAGCAAAGTTGCAGGTTTGAGAATCAATGCTACAGATTTGACTACCGGTAAGACCGATCCCGGAATTCAAATCCGGTTGAGAGGTACGCGCTCGATGAATCGCGATAAGAATGACCCCTTGTACGTGGTGGATGGCGTACCTTTGCCAGATATTAGTCGTATCAATCCAAATGATATACAAGATATCACTGTGCTGAAAGGAGCTAACGCAGCAGCGCTATATGGGTCAGAAGGCGTCAACGGGGCCATAATGATTACCACCAAGTCTGGGAAATCTCAAAGAGGACAAATTAATTTCAGCAACAGTACCACGTTTTCAAATGTATTTCTACTACCTCCGGCCCAAACTACTTTTGGTCAGGGACAAAAT
This sequence comes from Sphingobacterium sp. SYP-B4668, assembly GCF_027627455.1. Lineage (NCBI taxonomy): Bacteria > Pseudomonadati > Bacteroidota > Sphingobacteriia > Sphingobacteriales > Sphingobacteriaceae > Sphingobacterium > Sphingobacterium sp. SYP-B4668. The sequence continues at coordinate 115,496 of NZ_CP115483.1, forward strand.
GGAGTGTATAGCCCAGTGACGAGTGAATCCTGGGGAGATCGGTTTAATGGCGAGGTAAGAGACTTTGGATTACCTATCAATGGTGTCCAGCCCACTAAAGTATACGCTGCTCCAAGCAAGGACAATCGCTTAGCCTTTTTTGATACCGGTATTACCACGCAGAATGACTTATCTTTTTCGGGAGGTGACGAGAAAGGAACCTATTTTGTCTCGCTACAAGATGTACGGCTAAAAGGAGTGATTCCTGGCGACAAATCCAGTCGTACTGGAGCTAGATTCAACGGTTCTAGACGTTTTAACAAGCTGAATACATCTTTCAATCTAAACTATGTATTCTTTAAAAACAATACGACCAGTGATGGCCCGTGGCTGTCTGTCTATACACAGCCAGCAAATATAGATTATAAAGAAGCTCGTAGCTGGGAAGATCCAAGCTCGCCTAATCACCCATTGAATTGGTATAATCCGACCTCAGGCACGCGCAATCCCATCTTTATGGCAGATAATAATCGGAACACTTCCGATCAGCACACTCTCAATTCAAAGCTCGAATTTAACTACGAGTTTGCAGATTGGTTTGACGCGACCTACCGTACAGGGTTATATTTCCAATCAGAGCCCGGTCGTGTGACCAATCGTAAATTGGTATCCAATGTGGCGTCGAGGAATATCAATGGTTCTGTTAACGATACCCACCGCGGATTCACACGATTCAATAATGATTTGATTTTGAACTTTCATAAAGATTTTGGCGACTTTTCTACCAAATTGTTGTTGGGACAAAATGTTCGTATGGACGATACCAAGCAAATCAATGTTAGTGCAGCGAATCTATTATTTGAAGATATCTTCAATCAAGGCTCTAGAACAGGAGAACTTACTGGTGGATCTACCCTTACAAAATACCGATCGCTTGCGACCTACGGAGAGTTTACAGCTGGTTACCGAAACTACCTGTTCTTAACATTAACGGGGAGAAACGATCAAGTATCCGTGCTTGATCCCAACAACAACAGTTACTTCTCTCCGGGTATTAGCTCTTCATTCGTATTTACGGACGCTATCGAAGCTCTACGAGGCAATCGTATCTTGAATTACGGTCGAATCTACAGTTCTTACAATAAGACCGGAAATGTGACCTTAGATCCATACCGCTTGAACTTGGCCTACAGCCAGACTGCAGGTTTCCCATTTGGAAGTCTAGTAGGGTTTACCCCATCCTTGTCGGAGCCAAATCTATTGATCAAACCCGAATTCGTGAAATCCTTTGAAGTGGGTACACAGTTGGGTTTCTTCGACAACAGACTGCGTACGGATATCGCTTATGCCTATTCAGACTCGGATGGACAGATCTTCAATGCGGGGATTTCAAGTGCTACGGGATTTAACTCCACTATTGTAAACGCCGGTCAGGTTATCAACAAGACTATCGAGGTGATGATTGGTGGTACCGCTATTCGCAAAAACGATGTCACGTTGGAATTTGGTGTTAATTTCAGTTATACCGATACCAAAGCCAAAAACTTATATGCCGGAGATGAGTTTAACATCTTTAGACAAGCTTATGCAATTAAAGGCTTGCAATATCCGACACTTCGGATGACAGATTTCAAAAGAGAGGGTGGCAAGATTGTCCTGGACAAAGACGGTAATGTAATCCCTTCTGAGGACGAAGAAGTATTAGGTACCATGGTGCCTCCTTATCTTTTAGGTTTTAATACGAGATTCAGTTACAAATCTTTCACCCTAGGATTCCAGATAGACTCTAGATTGGGAAGTTGGATGTATTCTGAGGTGATTCCAAGGATGTACACGGCTGGGACACACCCTGAAACAGTAAAATATGATAGACAACCGTTTATCATGCCCAATTCGATGGTCCGTCTAGCAGATGGTTCTATTGTCGAAAATACAGACGTATATTCTAAAGGAGATAGAGCGTGGTGGGATGCTTATGGAAAGATTCAAACCACGACAGCAGCAAAAGGAGATTATCTCAAATTGAGAGAACTTTATATTGGCTATGATTTGCCAGAAAAATGGCTTTCAGGACAAAAGATGATTAAAAAGGCCAGTTTAGGATTTGTTGGAAACAACTTGTTTATCATTAGACATTCTTCCAATAAAATCGGTGATCCTGAAGCCTTATACAATCAGACAGATGGGTATAACAGTTTTAGACAGATTCCATCCTCGCGATCAATGGGTTTTAATGTGAATTTGACTTTTTAAGCATACAACGATGAGATATAATATGATAAGAATAGGGATTATTGCTTTTGCTTCCATGACACTCACGGCATGTAGTGATTTTTTGGATGTCAACGATAACCCGAATTCTCCGATTAAAGAGAATTTAAGTTTAAGTGCAAAGTTGCCTGCTGCATTGGTGACATCCGCAGCATACGAATCTACGCAGTTAAATCAAGTAGGAGGTTTTTGGGGTGGCTATTGGGGTACATCTAATGAAGGAGTGAGTTCATTCACATCTTTAAAGAACTACAATGGTCCGGCCATAAGAGATACCCGTGACGGGATAGCCGTTTGGGAATCCAGCTACAACAATCTCTTGTATTACAAAGAAGTATTGGACCAGGCCAATGACGAACAGGCTTTGTTCTATTCAGGCATTGCTAAAATTATGATGGCCCATCATTTCTTTACACTGGTTGATTTTTACAACAATGTGCCCTATGAAGAAGCATTGAAGGGTTCGGCTCTCTTGCACCCTGCCTACGAGTCTGGTAAAGAAGTATACCGAAAGTCCATGGACCTCATTACCGAAGGAATTGCAGAAGTGAAGATTGCCTCTTTGAAGCCGTCGAATGATGACGTGATGTTCAAGGGGAGCGAAGTTAAGTGGGCCAAGTTTGGAAATACGCTCAAGCTACGCGCATTGTTAAGACAGTCGGAAGTTACCGATCAGGCGGCCTACATTAAGCAAGAGATTGCTAAGATTGTTCAAGAGGGCTCTGGCTTTTTGGAGGAGGATGCTGCGGTCAATCCGGGTTTTTTGAATACTGCGACCAAGATGAGCCCATTCTACGAAACCTACTACCGTAATAATTCGGGTGTGGCTGTTGCCAACTATGCAAATATTCGCCCAAGTCAGTACCTAATCAGCAAGTATAAGGAGTATAACGATCCCAGATTGGCCCAAAACTACGTCGCGGTAAATGGCGACTATAAAGGTGTTGTTTTTGGAAACAATGCTATAAATGATGAGTTTTCAGCGGTCAATACTTCGGCTTTCAAAGGGCCAAACGAGAATGCGAGCAAACCCGGAGGACTTGTGAAAGCGTTCAGCCAGTCAGCGGTGTTACTTTCACTGGCTGAAGCAAATTTCTTGCAAGCTGAAGCTGCTGAGCGGGGATGGATTGCAGGAACGGCTAGCCAGCTCTACCAAAGGGGCATACAAGCGTCGTTCAACTATCTATTCAATGCGGCGCACAATATTGAGGACTATATTAGTCAGCCCAATGTCCAGTATGCTACTGCCACCAATAAGATAGAAAGAATCATCACTCAAAAATGGTTAGCGTTAAATAGCATCAATAATATTCAAGCTTGGGCTGATTTTAGGAGATTAGGATATCCCAACTTTCCTAACTCCGTTTCTACCCCAACTCCAGGCGCATATCCATTGCGATTTATGTACCCCGAAACCGAAATCAATACCAATAATGAGAACGTTGCCAAGCAAGGCGACAATGGTATATTGACAGCGCGGGTTTGGTGGGACGTTAATTAATACTAATTATAAATAGTTTTATATTTGCATATTAACCATCATACATAGCAAATCAGGTAATGCCCTATCGCATTACCTGATTTTGTTTGATTAATCATTAAAGAGAGAGAATGAACAAATCAAAAAAAAGTAACTCACGGTGGCCTAGGGTCCGGAAATTATTTAACGACCTTCACCTTTGGTTTGGGTTGATCAGTGGTATCGTCGTTTTTGTGGTGTGTTTGACGGGAACTATCTATGTCTACAATACCGAAATCAGGGAAGCCGCAGCGCCAGAACTTTACCAAGTAAAAGAAGGTGCGGGTGCGCGTTTGCAGCCGGATGCATTGTTGGATATCGCCCAGCAAAATATCAAAGGAAAAGTATCTGGGATAAGAATCAATCATGATCCAGAACGCGCTTACGCGGTCCTCTATAGCAAACCCAAAAAAGAGGAACCAGCTGATCCTGCTCCGGTCGAAGAGAAGAAGATGCCAAAGAAGGAACACGCTGCTCAAGGAAATAATGCGGAAGATAAAAAAGGCGGGAAGGACAAAAAGGTTGCCGCTGCTCCCGCAGGTAGACAGCGCGCAAACCAGATGATGATAGACCCATATAGTGGGCAGTTGTTGGGTGACCCTCAAGACAAAGAGACAAAGACAGCTGCGTTTATGCAGAAGATGTTTAGCCTACACCGTTGGTTGATGCTTAACGAAATCGAACAACCCATATTCGAAGGTGTCGAAAATCGAAAGCTAGGAAGCTGGATTACAGGTACGGCAACCTTATTGTTTACGTTAGGAGTAATTAGTGGAATAGTAATCTGGTTTCCACAGCGCCTAAGAGGATGGAAAAATGGCTTAAAAATCAAATGGTCAGCCAAATGGAAGCGGGTCAATCACGATCTGCACAATACATTCGGCTTTTATAGCTGCATAATATTATTTTTAATGGGAGTAACTGGCCCCTTCTGGTCATTTGATTGGTATAGAACCGGTTGGCAGAAAACATGGGGCACTTATAAAGAAGCCCCTAAAGAAGGATCTGCGGCACCCAAAGAAGAGCCTAAGTTGGCTTCTATATATCCAGGCGCCAATGTCGCCCCACTTTCTGTGGCCCAATTGGTAGCGATTGCGGATAAAGAGCTGACCTACAGCGGAGACTATATGGTCAGCTTGGCAAAGGACTCTGTAAGTACGGTGTCACTTTCTAAGTATAAAGTAGGATTCTTTGCTCCAGCTCCTGCTGATAAGTTGACGCTTGACCAATATTCAGGAAAGGTGTTAGAGAAAGATATCTTTAAGGAAAAACCCTTAAATGAACGTATTTCAGCCTCCATCAAAAGTTTACATATTGGAGATGTGTACGGCCCGTTTACAAAATTGCTCTATTTTATTTCATGCCTTATTGCCACATCTCTCCCTATTACCGGGGTGATGATTTGGTTGAATAAAATGAAAAAGACCAAAAAACGAGGGGCTAGCATAGTGACTACTACCAGAGCTGTGGGTTAATCATATCCCACAAGTCCATTGATGGGCATAACACCAAAAAAAAGCGTTAGTCGATGTACTCGGCTAACGCTTTTTATGTTAATCCCTTAGCGGAATGTACTAATCTTTAGACGAGCCCATGATGGCCGAAAGAATCATTTCAACTATCGCCACCACAATTGCAAACAAGGCCGCAGTCCAGAAGCCTGCCACATCAAATTTGGACCCCATTATCTTGTCACTCAATAAGACCATCAATACCGTAATGATGAATGAAACTAAGCCTAGTGTGAGCCAATTTAATGGGAATGTGAAAAGCCGAAGTATACTCCCTATCGTCGCATTGACAAATCCGATAACCAATCCGGTGACTATCGCCCAACCAAATCCAGCGACTGTAACTCCCGGAATAACCCATGATGATACTGCTACCACAAGTCCAGTCAGCAATAAACTAATAATAAATTTCATAGCAAAGTGGTTTAAAGTGTACTTATAAAGTAGTGACAAAAGAAGTGCCAAAATCATCCTAGTGCTTCACATCAGCCTATATCCCCTCTACATTTTTCCGATATAATCCGACTATATTAAAAAATGGGCGACTCCAGAAATTAGAAAAATATTATGCCAGCATAATTGATTTTTTGTATATTCACCCTACAATTATAAATATCATTGATCATGAAGAAATTAATATTATCTCTGTATATGCTGCTTTTTACGGTAGTATCATTCGCACAAACAGATCCTATCATTGGTAAATGGCAAAATCCGAGTGGAGAAGGAAGGATCGAGATTTTCAAAAAGGGCGAGAAATATTATGGCAAGCTCTATTGGTTGAAGAACGCGAACGATGAATTAGGCAATCCAAAGAAAGACGTTAAAAATCCAGATGAAAAGCTCAAATCTAGAGCACTCCTAGGGTTAGAAAATCTCACTAATTTCGATAAGACCGGTAACAACGTCTATGAGAACGGAAATGTGTACGATCCCAAATCGGGTAAAACATACCGTTGCAAAATGACCCTCAAAGGAGATAAGCTCGATATTCGAGGGTTTGTTGGCGTCAGTTTGATTGGACGTACAGACACCTTTACCCGTGTGAGATAATATACCCCACCCCAATTCCAGATGGATATGTACTTAAAAAGCGCTGCGTAATCAGTCCAGCGCTTTTTAAGACTCATTTCTACCCCTCATTCCATCATTTTCGCTGTCTCTATCGCATGTCTCGAAATGTCAAATTCAGTCCGGCTCCCCCGCTATTTATCATTTGCATTTAAAAAGCAATTTATCTAAGTTTGGTAATAAATTAGCCGATCGTCTATGTCTGTAAATATGTCTTACCGTGAAAATGTCAAACTCGCTCTGCAGTCTATTGTGAGCAATAAGTTAAGGACATTTTTGACAGCACTCATCATAGCGATAGGCATCACAGCATTGATCGGCGTGCTGACTTCCATAGACGCCATTCAGAGCTCCCTTACCAACTCTTTCTCCTCTATGGGCTCCAATTCTTTCAATATTCGAAATAGAGGGCTCAACGTGCGTATTGGTGATCAAGGGAGCCAACCGAAGGTATACCCTGCAATCACGTATAGACAAGCCATGGGCTTCAAAGACCAGTTTAATTTTGACGCTATAGTCTCCATTAATGCGAATGTGACTTGGAACTCCACAATCAAATACAAAAGTGAGAAGACAAACCCCAATATAGGCGTCATCGGCGCCGACGATAATTATCTCCAAACATCTGGATACAAAATTGAATCCGGACGTAATTTTTCCAAGCAAGATGTAGAGAATGGAAGCGCTGTAGTCATCATCGGCAAAGAAGTCACCACCAGACTTTTTAAGAAGAAAGAGAATCCCGTAGGACAATATATTACCGTTGGCGATAGCCGTTTTTTAATCATTGGCGTATTGGAAAGCAAAGGTTCCAGCGCTGGGTTCGGGGCGGATAAAGCCTGCTTTGTCCCCATCTCCAAAGCCCGCATGATGATGGAAAATGGAAACCCTTCCTATTCCATTACCGTCATGTCACCTGACCCCCTAAAGATGGACGCTGCCGAGGGTGAAGCCGTTCTCATTTTTCGTAAGTTGAGAGGGCTCAATGCCAAGCAAAGTTCCAATTTCGAAATCATCAAATCGGATGCTGTCGCCCAGATTTTGATGCAAAACCTTCGATATGTAACCCTTGGTGCCATCATAATCGCAGCCATCACCTTGTTGGGAGCTTCCATTGGCTTGATGAATATCATGCTCGTGTCGGTTACGGAGCGCACTCGAGAGATCGGTGTACGTAAGGCTATCGGCGCTACCCCCGGCGTGATACGAAAGCAGTTTCTGATGGAAGCGATCGTCATCTGTCTCATCGGAGGCCTTGCCGGCATCATATTGGGCATTACGATTGGCAATTTACTTGCCCTAGGGTTAGGGGCTAGCTTCATTATCCCGTGGAAGTGGATGCTGTTGGGGATGACCGTCTGCGTATTAGTCGGTATGGTTTCCGGATACTACCCCGCTTCAAAAGCTTCAAAGTTAGATCCTGTAGATGCACTTCGCTATGAGTAGCCAATAATTGAACAATCGTTTTCATTGTTACCTATTGCCCCCATTTGGGTTAATTTTTCTTTAAACCTTTTCCAAGCCCTCCGCTTCACGGATAAAAAACGTATTTTTGCGTTCAAAAACAAATCATTATGTATAAGACACTTCAACCTGCTCTGCAGAAAGAAATCGCAGCGATTAAAGAAGCTGGTTTGTATAAAGAAGAGCGCATTATCATTACTCCCCAGGGAGCTGATATTAAGATCAGTACCGGAGATGAAGTTGTTAATTTTTGTGCGAATAATTATCTTGGTCTATCCTCACACCCTAAAGTAATTGACGCGGCCAAGAAAGCAATTGATTCGCATGGATATGGAATGTCTTCCGTTAGATTTATCTGTGGTACCCAGGATATTCATAAAGAGTTAGAAGCCAAATTATCCCAATTCTTGGGTACAGAAGATACGATTCTCTACGCCGCAGCGTTTGATGCCAATGGCGGTGTGTTTGAGCCCTTGTTTGGTGCCGAAGACGCTATTATTTCAGATGAGCTCAACCATGCTTCCATTATTGATGGGGTGCGTCTGTGTAAAGCACAGCGGTTCCGTTATAAAAATGCGGACATGGCCGATCTTGAAGCCCAATTGATCGCCGCCGCCGGAGCCAGGCATAAGATTATCGTTACAGACGGCGCATTTTCGATGGATGGTTCAGTAGCTCCTTTGGATCAAATTTGTGACCTAGCAGATAAATACGAAGCACTTGTCATGATTGACGAATCTCATTGCACAGGCTTCATCGGGAAAAATGGCAGAGGTACCCACGAATTGTTCAATGTGATCGATAGAGTCGACATCATTACCGGTACATTAGGTAAGGCACTAGGAGGTGCTTCAGGAGGATTTACTTCTGGTAAAAAAGAGATTATAGATATGTTGCGTCAGCGCTCGCGTCCTTACCTTTTCTCCAATACATTGGCACCCGCTATCGCCGGCGCATCCGTTGCAGTGTTGAATATGCTAAGCGAGACCACGGACTTACGAGACAAATTGGAAAGCAATACCCTTTACTTTAGAGAGCAGATGACAGCGGCAGGCTTTGATATCAAACCAGGGTTCCATCCAATCGTTCCAGTGATGCTTTACGATGCCAAGCTAGCCCAACAATTTGCCGCTAAAATGTTAGAAGAAGGAATATACGTCATCGGATTTTATTATCCTGTTGTGCCTCAAGGTAAAGCACGCATACGCGTACAGATATCGGCAGGCCATGAGCGTGCGCACCTTGATAAGGCCATAAAAGCCTTCACAAAAGTGGGTAAAGAATTGGCAGTCATAAAATAAAATTATCGTTTATGCATAATTTGTGGTGTAAAATCGTTAGCTTTGCACCCTCAAATTTTATATACAAACATTTGCTAGATGCAGAATATCAGAAACATAGCGATCATCGCGCACGTTGACCACGGTAAAACCACATTGGTTGACAAAATTCTACACTTCACTAATCTTTTTAGAGATAATGATGGTACAGGTGACTTAATCTTAGATAACAATGATCTGGAGAGAGAACGCGGTATCACAATCGTTGCAAAGAACGTATCTGTGCAATATAAAGGTGTGAAAATCAATGTTATAGACACTCCTGGTCACGCCGATTTCGGTGGGGAAGTAGAGCGTGTATTGAAAATGGCTGATGGCGTTGTGTTGTTAGTGGATGCTTTTGAAGGTCCCATGCCACAGACGCGATTTGTAACGCAAAAAGCATTGGCTTTAGGTCTAAAGCCATTGGTTGTAGTAAATAAAGTAGATAAGGAAAATTGTCGTCCTGAAGAAGTTTACGAGAATGTATTTGATTTATTCTTTAGCTTAGATGCGACAGAGGAGCAATTGGCATTCCCAGTACTATACGGTTCATCTAAGCAAGGATGGATGTCTACAGATTGGACGCAACCAAAAGAAGATGTGTCTGAATTATTGGATGCTATCATTGATCACTTCCCGCCATCTCCTTTCGTAGAAGGCACCCTACAGATGCAGATTACCTCATTGGATTACTCTACTTTCGTAGGTCGTATTGCTATAGGTCGTGTCGCTCGTGGAACGATTAAAGAAAATCAGCCTATTTCATTGGTGAAAAGGGATGGTAAAGTCGTGAAATCACGTGTGAAGGAGTTGCATACATTTGAAGGTTTGGGACGTCGTCGTGTTTCAGAAGTCGCTTGTGGTGATATCTGTGCAGTAGTAGGTATTGAAGGTTTTGATATTGGTGATACAATTGCTGATTTTGAAAATCCAGAACAACTAGAAGTCATCCATATCGATGAGCCAACGATGAACATGTTGTTTACCATCAACAACTCTCCATTCTTCGGTAAAGAAGGTAAATTAGTGACTTCCCGTCACATCCATGATCGCTTACAGAAAGAACTTGAAAAGAATCTTGCTTTGCGCGTGGTGCCAACTGAATCACCTGATGCATGGTTAGTATACGGTCGTGGTATTCTCCATTTGTCCGTATTGATTGAGACTATGCGTCGTGAAGGATACGAGCTACAAGTAGGACAGCCTCAGGTTATTGTCAAAGAGATCGACGGTGTCAAATGCGAGCCTATCGAGGTATTGGTGGTGGACGTGCCAGCGGAGGTTTCAGGTAAAGTAATTGAACTCGTGACACAACGTAAAGGCGAGTTGTTGATTATGGAAACCAAAGGTGAAATGCAACACCTTGAATTCGAGATCCCATCACGTGGTATCATCGGTCTACGTAACAACGTATTGACAGCGACAGCTGGCGAGGCTGTAATGGCACACCGTCTTAAAGGTTACGAAGCTTGGAGAGGACCTATCCCAGGACGTCAACACGGTGTATTGATTTCTTTAGATAAAGGTACGACTACAGCATATTCAATCGATAAATTACAAGATCGTGGTAAATTCTTTGTAGATCCAGGAGTGGATATTTACGAAGGACAGATTTTGGGAGAGCATATTCGTGATAATGACTTGACAATCAACATTGTTAAAGGAAAGCAATTGACCAATATGCGTGCTTCAGGTACTGACGATAATACGCGTATTGCGCCAGCTATCAAATTCTCTCTTGAAGAATCAATGGAGTACATCCAAGCTGACGAGTATATTGAAGTAACGCCTCAAAGTATCCGTTTACGCAAAATATATTTAACAGAAAACGAGCGTAAGGTTAATGCGAAGAAATTCCAATAATCGTACGATTTTAATAAAAGAAAGGCCCATCATTTATGATGGGCCTTTTTTTATGCTTGATGTCTTTTGAAAGATTAGCTTTCCTGTATTAATACATAGGCACTTCAATAAGCAGCACCTTGGCATCTCTGGACGCTTCGATATCGATCGTGTCGATTTCATATAGTCCAATGGCATCCCGTCTCTCCAGCTGCTCTCCGGCAATGCTTACAGTACCTTCCAAGACAAATAGATAGATTCCATTTGCATCTCCATGAAGCGAATAGGATAAGTTGGCGCCCGTAGATAAATCCGCTAAGTTGAACCAAGCATCTTGATTGATCCAGACTGCTGATTGGTCCTCTTGGTCAGGCGAGACCACCGTAACCCATTTGTTATTTTTGTCCAAATGTCGATATGATTTTTGATCATATCGAGGTTCGATGTTCAGGTCCTTAGGTAATACCCAAATTTGTAAAAAATGCACATCTTCGGTTTTGCTCCCATTGTATTCCGAATGCGCTATCCCTGTGCCGGCACTCATGATCTGCACATCCCCCGTCAGGATATCCTTACCGTTGCCCATGTTGTCTCCATGAGCGAGGGTGCCTGCCAGTGGTATACTAACAATCTCCATGTTGTCATGAGGGTGGCGGCCAAAACCTTGACCAGGAGCTACTTGGTCATCATTGAGGACACGTAGTGCACCGAAATTTATTTTTTGGGCATCATAGTATTGTCCAAAACTGAATGAGTGACGGCTTTTTAACCAACCGAAATCAACTTGTCCTCTGTCTGCAGAACGGTGTATGATTTTTTGCATGTTAATCTCCTTTATTTATATGTTCAAACATCAAATCTTATGCCAAATAAAAAAGGATGCCCTCCATGACGGAGTGGCAGTGAAGGGGGGAAGAGGTAGTAGTTCTAGACCAGCCCGAGCTAATCGAAGGTCGGGCTAGAATTACTTTACATAGACTAGAGTAGTGCTGCTACCTTTTGGAAGTTCTTCTCTTTTGTGGCGTCCATGATTAAAAACCAGTCTACCAAAGCCCAGATTCCGAGACCTCCACACGTCAATAACTTACCTATACCTAAGCCTGTATCGCCTATAATAAATCGATCTATGCCAAATGTTCCAGCAAAAACTGAAATCAATAAGACAATCATGGGGTCATTGAAGGATAACATTTGTACCTGTACGAAGCGGGCCTCATCCATCTGCAGCATACGCTCCCTAAGCAGATTCAAATGTTGTGGATTAAAGTTTTTGACCTGAGTCATCAAATAACCGTCTACTCTTTGCGGATCCATATTTTTAGTTTAATAAATAGAATTGTATCTAACTTACGTGTAAACTTAGATAATTTTGTTTTTTTTCACAAGCCCTTTTTCCTTATTGCAGCTTTTTCTGGGTACTCTTCTATTTTTGGAGCTTCTGCGGAGCTACCGTTCGGATTAGTGCCCTTGCCAGTACCCGGTGGGGATCGACAATAGGCAGACCAGCAATTTCTTTCTCTCTTAGTGCTAGCGGCAATTCCGTACACCCCAAGACAATCACTGTTGCTCCTTCTTTCTTCATTTCGTGAATGGCGGCAATGAGCTCCTCTTTTGCTCTATTGGTGATTGGAGAAGCATGACTTTTGATACCATATTGTTCGTCATATATCGCTTGATGTATTTTTTGTTGCCAATCGTCAACAGGTTCTACCACATTAAGACTATGTATCGCTAGTGATTTTTTATAAAGCCCCGTATCTCTCGTGCCATTGGAAGACAATACGCCCACTGCCGGATTATCATAATGAGACGCGATGTACTGAACGGTCTCTTCCACAAGATTCAATAGTTTTATCGAGAGTCCTTTGGACTGTATCAGCGTCCTTACAACATCAAATATAGGTGCTGCGTGAGCCGTATTGCAGGGTACAGCAGCTACAGTGGTCCCCAATCCCACCAATTCTGCAATCGTATCTGCAATCGCATGAGCGGGGTTTATGGAGCCGTCTCCCGTCAGGAACTGCGTACAGTTTGCAATACGCCCCGGCTGTGAATGTAAAATAAGCGGGATATGATCTTCATCCTTTGCCGCAATAGTCTCCTCTATTATCTTCTTTACGATGTCCAGTCCAACCAATGGACCTGCACCACCTACGATTCCTATCATATTGACCTCCTTCTAGTATTGATCCGTAGCTGTTTGGAGCGAGCCAAGACCATTAGACTAAGACCAAAAATGGAGCCAATTAATTTGGGATCAGCCAGTCAACGGATCATTTACGTCCACTTGTTGACAGGGTGTCATGGAAGAAGTTGTGCTTTTTATTCGTCCTCCTCTCCTTTATATCGCTTATTCAATCTATCCATCCGATTTTTGATGGATACATCCGTTCTGAACCCTTCGAGTTTATCGAGCGCGCTTTTTTCGACCGTAATAGCAGTCTCCGACTCGTAGTCATGAACAGTTCGCTGACTCAGCATGGCCTGGTCATAGGAGTCTCGACCGCTCATCAATTTCACAAATACCGGGAGGCATTCAAAAAAGATAAATAGCAAGGCGATAAATAATACGGCATTTTCTGTTGATTCATCAATGCTGCCATCTGCTTTGTACTTCAAATTGCCCAACGCCGCATTCCTGTCCGCAAATCCAGCAACATTCACGGCACTATCTAAGCTTTTATTAGATAGGAGTTTCTGGTCAAGAATACCCTCAAACGATTTGCGCTCTTGTAGCACAAGGTCCTTCTGCTGTATCTGACCACGCAAGGTATCCAGATAAGCTTCCTGTCTCTTTAGCTGAGCCTCTTTCATTTTGGCATAAGGGCCATATCCCATCACGCCAGATGTCTCCGTGGTTTTATTGCCAAATATCTCAAAGTTTAATTTCTGTCGATCGGATTTAATAGCGCTCTCCAGAGAGTCCGTTTGTTTTTTCAAGTCATTAAATTGGCGGTACTCGGTCGCATATTTTTGCTCAAAAGTCAGGTTGAGGGTGTCTATTTTAGCTCGTTGTTGGACAAGGTATTCTACACGTAAGCGCTCCCTGATTTCCTTATCAAAGATTTTCAATTCTAACGGGCGAGATATGACGATCCCGATCAGCACCGCCAACAAAATACGAGGGAAAGCCTGCAAGAATTGTTTACCACCACCTTTGGTTTTATCGATACTGAGTACGATGTAACGATCCAAGTTGAAGATCGCTAACCCCCATATCAGACCAAAGACTAGGGCGTAGACAATGGCCAGTGGGGCGCCCTTAAATATGAAATAAAGAGCATAGCCTCCAGATAGACTCGCAAAAAGCCCCGTAAAGAATATCGTTGCACCGATGCTCACATACTTGCTATGCTCTTCCGGATATTTGGATAATGTGTCCTCATGTACTCCTGCGCAGTACCAAAAAAAGCGGGATATACTCTTCATAACCTAAGTCGTTAATTATTATGCGAATAGACGCAATATTTTGTTAATAGTTACATCCATCCTTTTGTTTTACAAAAATGTGATAATTTTCTGAAACAACAGGTCTTTGTCCTGCCTATGGGTAGCCATTCTGACGGGAATTGTTACCTTTGTAAATAAAACTGCGTTGAAAACAAATCCAGAAACAGATATGAATAAAAAAAGCTTTTTGCCCATGTTCATGATCGTTGCGGCAACTGTAGCCGGTTGTAACAATGAACAGAAGACAGAAACAACAAATCCCTTGCTCCTTGCCTATGACACTCCATTTGAAGTTCCGCCCTTTGACAAAGTAAAGGACGAGCATTTCAAACCCGCATTTGAAGAGGCCTTGAAGCAGCACAAACTGGAGATTGATTCCATCGTCAACAATACCGAAGAACCCACTTTTTCCAATACGATAGTTGCATTGGAAAATGCTGGTAGGCTTTTAAGCCAAGTCTCTACCGTGTTTTTTAACTTAAACTCGGCTAATACGAATGATACAATTCAAGCCATAGCAAAAGATATGGCTCCAGTTTTATCCGCACACAGCGACGAAATTTCTTTGAACGCGAAATTGTTCGAGCGAATTAAAACAATGTGGGAGAAAAAGCAAACGTTAGGTCTAGATGCTGAAGACTCTAAATTGTTAGAAGAGACGTACAAGAGATTTATACGTTCAGGAGCCAACCTTAGCGATACGGACAAAGAAAAACTAAAGAAGGTAAACGCTGACCTATCCGTGTTGACCACCCAATTTGGTCAGAATTTATTGCAAGAAACCAATGCTTTTGAACTAGTTGTTGATAAAGAGGGGGATCTTGATGGTTTGACTGCTGATTTAAAAACAGCGGCCGCAGAAACAGCTAAAGCCAAAGGAAAAGAAGGCAAATGGGTCTTTACATTACAAAACTCATCCATTATGCCCTTCTTGCAGTATGCCAAGAATAGAGAATTACGCAAGCAGCTATGGGAAGCCTATTCTTTAAGGGGCAATAATGGCAACGATGCAGATAATAAAGAGATTCTCCGCAAGATTGCTAACCTCCGCTTGGAAAAAGCTAAATTATTGGGATATGCGAATCATGCAGCCTATGTGTTGGAAGAATCTATGGCCGAGAATCCAACCAATGTATATGCTTTGTTGAACAAGCTTTGGGCGCCAGCACTTGCTAAAGCAAAGGTAGAAGCCGCAGATATCCAGCAGGAGATCAAATCCGCTAAAGATACATTTGAGGTTGCGCCATACGATTGGAGATACTATGCCGAGACTATCCGCAAAAAAAGATTTGCGTTGGATGAAGAGCAAATCAAACCGTATTTGAGCTTGCCATCGGTCCGTGAAGGAGCTTTTGCGGTAGCTAACAAATTGTATGGTTTGACATTTGTCGCCCTTAACAACATCCCTGTATACCATCCAGAGGTAGAAGTTTATGAAGTGAAGGACAAAGACGGTTCACACCTAGGACTATTATATGCTGATTTCTTCCCTAGAGACTCCAAGAGAGGAGGAGCATGGATGACATCCTATCGTGCCCAGTCTAGAAAAGAAGGGAAGCGTGTCGCACCCGTGATTTCTATCGTCTGCAATTTTACCAAGCCAGTAGGTGATGATCCAGCTTTGCTCACCTTTGACGAAGCGACGACATTGTTTCATGAATTTGGACATGCACTGCACGGCTTGCTGTCTAATGTCAAATACAAAAGCCTGGCAGGTACTTCCGTGCCGCGTGATTTTGTTGAGCTTCCTTCGCAAATCATGGAAAATTGGGCTGCAGATCCAGAAGTATTGAAAACCTATGCCAAGCATTACAAAACAGGCGAAGCTATTCCAGATTCATTGATATCTAAAATGGACAAGGCAGGTACATTCGACCAAGGATTTGCGACAGTGGAATATCTAGCGGCATCACTCTTGGACATGAATTATCATACAATTGCCTCCCCGATCAAGGAAGACATCAATGCCTTTGAAAAAGGAGCGATGAACAAGATTGGATTGATCAACGCTATCATTCCAAGATATAGAAGTACCTATTTTCAGCACATCTTCTCAGGAGGATACTCTGCAGGTTACTATGCTTACATTTGGTCAGAAGTGTTGGATTCAGATGCCTTTGCGGCATTCAAGGCCAAAGGTCTATATGACCAAGGGACGGCAGCATCATTCAGACGCAATATCTTGGAAAGAGGTGGTACCGGCAATCCGGCTCAAATGTACAGAACCTTTAGAGGTACGGATCCAGATCCGGTATACTTGATGAAGAAAAGAGGGTTGAACTAATCCCTTTCCCAACGATAAAAAAGGCTGATCTATTACCAGATCAGCCTTTTTTATGAAATGTTGTTGTGACAGACAGTACAAATAGGAAATCCTATACTTGCTTCAAGTACGCATTAGGCTAGGTCTGAATCTAGCCGCTAGTGCGAGACAACTATCCGTATACATATAGCCCACCATGTTTTCTATATCCCCGCAGAGTTGAACTGCAGGTCGTATAATTTCTTATAGTACCCGTCAATGCTCAAGAGTTCTTGATGATTCCCTATTTCTTTTATTTCACCCTTATCCAGTACGATTATCTTATCAGCTTTTTGTATGGTAGACAGTCTATGTGCTATTACAATAGCTGTACGGCCCTCCATAAGGTTGTCTATTGCCGATTGAATCAATTCCTCCGTTTCGGTGTCTACAGAAGAGGTCGCTTCATCTAAAATCAGGATTTTCGGTTCATGTACAAGCGCTCTGATAAAAGAAATCAACTGCGCTTGACCAGAGGATAGCGTCGCACCTCGTTCTTGCACCTCGTAGTCAAATCCTTGTGGTAAGCGCATGATGAAATCATAGGCCCCCACTTGCTTCGCTGCCTCAATGATATTCTCGTTCGAGATTGAGGGGTCATTGAGATTGATATTCTTATTGATTGAATCTGAGAATAGGAAGACATCTTGTAATACAGTCGCGATCGTCTGTCTTAAATAGTTAAGTTCATATTCTCGGATATCCACGCCATCTAAGAGGATCTGCCCTTTATTGATTTCATAAAACCGACTTAGGATATTGATTACGGATGATTTGCCTGCTCCTGTAGCGCCAACTAAGGCAAGGGTCTCACCCGGTTTAACCCGAAAGCTGACATCTTTCAAAACCCAATTCTCGTCATTATAGGCAAACCATACCTGTTTGAATTCAATTTCTCCTTTTATCGTCTCCGGTTTAAGATTTCCATTATTGGGCGTATGTTCATCGGTATCCAATACATCAAATATCCGTTCAGCACTCACCATACCCATCTGCAAAGTGTTAAATTTGTCGATAAGCTCTCGTATAGGTCTGAATATCATGTTGATGTACATGATGAATGCGACGACTACTCCCGGTGAAATGACATTTGCAATAATCTGTTTAGATCCAAACCAGACCAATAATCCCAGCGCAATAGCCATGATGATTTCCAATACAGGAAAGAAGATGGAGAAATACCAGTTGGCACGGATATGCGCATTCCTGTGATGTGAATTGATATCTTCAAATTTAGCTAATTCTTGCTTCTCCCGCGCAAAGTATTGGATGATACCCATACCTGAAATATGCTCTTGCAAAAACGTGTTGAGATTGGCCACCCATTTTCGTACGTCTTGAAAGGCCGATTTCATAGCTTCTTTAAAGATGTAGGTGGCGCCTACCATCAATGGCATCGGAATCAACACAATCAAGGTCAGCTTCCAATCCGTATAGAACATCACGATCAGGATGACCAATAATTGTAAAAGATCACCTATGATTTGAATTAAGCCTTCCGAAAAAATGTTGGAGATGGTTTCCAAATCCGAAATTGTGCGCGTAATTAGTCGGCCAATGGGTGTATTGTCAAAATACTTGAGTCGCAATTTGGTAATATGATTGAATACCTCTATACGGATATCCCGAATTACCGATTGGCCCAGCGTATTGGTCATCAGCGTATGGAAATAACGAATCGCTGTCTGTACGACCAACAGGCCGAGCATGGCCATGAGCATCATATCCAAGCCCGAGGCATCATTGGCCAGAATATATTTGTCCAGCGTATGTTCGATAAGAAGTGGGAGAGCAGGAGCTACTGCTGCCAAGAAGATGGTCAGGACCACAGATATCCAAAAAGCGGTACGATAGGGCCGCATGTATTTAATCATCCGCTTGAGCAGCGTACTGTCATATGCCTTACCTGTTATCTTTTGATCGCTCACAGTTCTTATTTTTTTAGATTACTAATATAGGGATAAACTACCTTTGTCAGGTACAGTCCGTGTGCAGGAACCGAGGCTCCGGCTTTCGATCGGTTCTTACTGTCTATGACTTCTTTTAGATAGCCGATATCTTTGTTTTTTAGGCCAATTTCCAATAATGTACCTACAATCGCACGCACCATATTCCTCAAAAATCGGTCTGCCGTGATATGAAATACCAGATACCCTTCTTCTGACCATTTCCACTCCGCACGAGCAATTGTGCAGATGTTGGTAAATACTTGTGTATGTGCCTTACTGAAACAGCCAAAATCCTGTGTACCCAATAGGAACTCACAGGCCCTATTCATCTTTTCAACCTCCGGAATATCCCGTAATAACCAAGAAGAATTGACTTTGAAAGGATCTTTCTTAAAATGGACATGATATTCATACGATCGCGATGTCGCATCAAATCGCGCATGCGCATCAGGATGCACTTCGATAAGTCGGTATGCTGCAATATCTACAGGAAGGAGGGAATTCAGGGAATGAATGAATTTTTTATCATCTAGGACCAATCCTTCTCGTGAGGTGTCGAAGTGCACGAACAATTGTTTGGCGTGGACACCTGTATCTGTACGACCCGCACCGATAGTCTCTACATCTTTCCGTAGTAATGTATTGAGGGCCTGGTTTAACTTTTCTTGTACGGATACTGCATTTAGCTGGACTTGCCAACCGTGGTAGGCAGACCCATCATACGCGATTTCCAAAAAAAAACGACTTTTTATTGATTCCACTGTGCAAAGGTAGCGATTTGAATGATTTTACCACCCATCTTCACTTTCGTCAGTAACAATTTGACATTTGTATTGTTAAGGATAGCAAGGCGAACGAACATCGCTCTTTATTTGCATATAAAACTAACTTTCTATAAGTTTGTTACTACAATAAAAGACTCTATATGTTACAACGTATCCAAACCATTTGGTTATTATTAGCTGGATTGACCATTTTTGGCCTATTCTTATTTCCGTATTTGCAGTATATTGATGTTGCTGGCCTTGGACGCAAACTGTTGGTCACCGGGTCGTATACGGCTGTTAATGGGGAGTCGATGAAAGAAGAGTCATTTATTCTGCAGACCCTTGCAACCATAGTTTTGGGCCTATTGCCGGTATATATTATTTTCAAATTCAAGGATAGAAAGACGCAGATAAAGTTGGTCTTTCTTGAAATTGTACTTATTATTCTATTTGCACTGTGGCTGTACTCTTCATCTAGTAGCATTTTGGCCGCTACATCCCAATACCTTTCGGCTTCTAATATCGGAGTTGGTTTCTTTTTGTTGCCGGTTGCCATTATTTTTCTATCCATGGCCTTAGGCGGTATTCGTAAAGATGAGCAATTGATCAAGTCTGCTGAGCGATTACGATAAATATGGAATATAGCCAACGCGAGCGTCTGATTCAAGACTATATCGCAGCCTACAACAGCTTTGACGTAGAAGCTATGATTGCCTATTTGGATGATGACGTGCGCTTTGTCAATATCGCCCATGATGAGATCAACCTGTCGCTGATGGGACGGCGGGCATTTTGGGATCAGGCTGTGCAGGCCGCAGACTTTTTTAGTGAACGGAAGCAGACCGTTTTATCTTACAATCACACGAGCGAAGAGACCGAGATTCTCGTCCAATATCACGCTATCTTAGCCATCGACCTCCCCAACGGTCTACAAAAAGGTCAGGTACTTGATATGAATGGAAGGAGTATTTTCAAATTTGCCGATGGAAAGATAAGCTCCCTAACTGATATCACTTAATGTAATTACAGGCGCTGGTCGGTTTTAATTTATCCAGCCTGCGTATTTTAATTTTCATTTTGGGTGTTTTTACGGTCAACTTTTAGTCGCCGCATACGTAGTTATATAACCACTTAATTGCATGGCTATGAAAAGAATACCGTCCTATCTTTTACCTTTCTTGCTGTTAGTAGGAGTCTTTACTAGTTGCCGCCAACAACAACCCCTTTCGGAGTCCAGTGATTCTGATACCCTTACTACGGCCTCGATTTTTGATTCTGATATTTACTTTGATAAAGAGCGATTTTTTATCAAGACCATAGAAAGTGGGCTTAAATTGAAGACTGCTTGGGCGTTGGCCTTGGATAGAGCGGCCTGTGACTCTATTCGTGCTGTGGCACCTATTTGGAAAGAGCGCCATGAAAAAGGAGTTCAAAAAATAGCCGAAGTAGGCACTGAGATGGAGATAGATATTCCCCAAGAAATGAACCGAACCGATACCCAACAGCTATTAGACCTAGCTACTCAATACAGTGAAGAGTTTGATGGCCGATTCATCAAAATGATTATTGAAGATTATGAACGCAGCATACCTCTTTTTGAACAGGCCGCATTAGATGCAAATAATGGCGATATTAGACTTGTGGCGACAGCCATACTTCCGCAATTGTATGAACAACTTGCTCAAGTGCGTATCATTGCCCAGGTTTCTTTTAGAAATTGATCTATAGATCCAATGGGGAGGAATCTCTTAACGCATATGGGGCTTTTTGACAGAAAACAGGGCTATGCCTTCGTGAGACACCCCTACAAACATTGGAGGACCTTCTATGTTAATCTTTTAAAGCAAAGGCATGAGCAAGCTCGAGAAGTATAATCAAAAGCGTGATTTCCAACGAACGCAAGAGCCTCGTGGTCATTCAAAAGCCATGCGGGGGAAGAAGTTGCGATTTGTCGTACAACGTCACCATGCCAGCCGCTTACATTATGATTTTCGATTGGAAGTGGACGGCGTGCTCAAAAGTTGGGCCGTCCCCAAAGGACCCTCTCTTTTTCCACAAGATAAGAGACTGGCAGTGCAGGTGGAAGACCACCCTCTTGACTATGCCGGATTTGAGGGAAGTATACCTGTCGGCAATTATGGTGCCGGCACGGTAACCATATTTGATGAAGGCTATTTCGAACCTTTAGAAGGCCAAAGCGAAAGACAATTCCTGAAAAACCTTAAGGAAGGCTCCCTCAAATTTATATTGCATGGCGACAAGCTACGTGGAGAATTTGCATTAGTGCGTATAAAGGGGGATGACGATGGTAAGTCTTGGCTATTGATCAAACACAATGATGCGTATGCAGTGCACAAAGCCTACAACGCTGAAGATTTTGTTACAAAGAGCGTCAAGGAAGAAGGAAAGAATTTTAAAAAACCAGCCACCAAAGGAAGAAAAGCCCGGTCTACTGCTACCGAAGTCGTGGAGCCTTTACCGATGTTGGCCAAGCTCACCGATGGTATGCCGGAGGATGGAGATTGGTCATTCGAAAAAAAATATGATGGATTCCGAATTATCGCAGTCAAGAATGGGGGAAAGGTTTTCTTATATTCCCGTACGGGGAAGAGTATGAACAAACTGTTTCCTTCCATTGTCAGGGAGATTAGTAAAATCGAGCGAGATCTGTGGTTGGATGGAGAAGCAGTTATAGAAGATGCCAAAGGCAAATCAAGGTTTCAATTGCTGGCCTCAGGGGAACCCACCCCAGCTAACCTCCATCTCCGTTATTATATTTTTGATATGCTGAGCTTGGATGACAATGACTTAACACAATATCCGTTGTTCGAACGAAAAGAACTGCTCAAACTCTTGTTCAAGGCATTAAAGAGCAGTGTATTGGTCCATGTTGATGCGGTAAAAGGGGCGGCAAGCACGATATACAAAAAGGCGGAGAAAGAAGGCTGGGAAGGACTTATCGCCAAGGACAACGAGGGGCGTTATTTCCCGGGTAAGAGAAGCAGTCAATGGCTGAAAGTTAAGTTTCGACAGAGCCAAGAAGCAGTCATATGTGGGTACACGATGCCCCAAGGCAGTCGGACGCATTTCGGAGCCATCGTTTTAGGATATTATGCCGACAATCGTTGGGTGTACTTGGGCAATTGCGGCACAGGATTTACAGAAGCCATTCTAGCAGACGTATCTAAGCAGTTGAAGCCCCTAGTCGTGACCGACAAACCTTTTGGTAAAAATATTAAAGTTGCCAAGGAGCGAGAGGTCACGTGGGTAAAACCTCACGTCGTATGTGAGGTGTACTATTCCGAATGGACCGCCGACCAACACCTTAGGCATCCTGTTTTCAAAGGACTGCGCACGGATAAAAAACCAAAGGAGGTCCAAATGGAGAATCTAAAAGAGACAAATGTTAAAGAGAAAATAATCACTATAGACCGGCATCAGGTCAAGTTGACTAATCTAGATAAAATATATTGGCCCCAAGAAGGCTATACCAAGGGCCAGATGATGGCTTATTACGAGCAATACGGAGACTTGATTTTACCATTTTTAAAAGATAAGCCGATATCATTGCATCGGTTTCCCAATGGGATAGAGGAGAGTGGTTTTTTTCAAAAAGATGTGAACGTCGAGCAGATTCCCCGTTGGATAAAAACAGTCCCTGTATATTCAGAGAGTACTGACAAGGACATTGACTATATCTTGTGCAACAACAAGGCCACATTGCTTTATATTGCCAATCTAGGTTCCATCGAAATCAATCCTTGGCTATCTACCTATCGGAAAGTAGAGAAGCCCGACTTTGCAGTGCTTGACCTTGACCCCAATGGAGCCAATTTTGATAGCGTCATCAATGTTGCGCAGACAGCGCACCGCTTCTTTCAACAAGCACAAGTAAACGATTATATCAAGACCTCGGGTTCTACCGGTTTGCACATCTATTTATACGTCAAGCAACAGTATACCTATGATGTAGTGCGTGATTTTATCCAACTGATTGCAGAGCTGGTTCACCAGGAGCACCCAGATACGACCAGTCTGGTCAGGGACCCCAAAAAGAGAAAAGGAATGATTTATCTGGACTTTCTGCAGAATAGGAGAGGGCAGACTATTGCAGCCCCATATTCCCTCCGTCCCAAACCGGGAGCTACGGTGAGTACACCATTATTTTGGGATGAGGTAGTAGTAGGTTTGCAGGTTCAACAGTTTGATATACAGACTATACCAGGTCGACTAGACAACAAAGATAACCCATGGAAAGCTATCTTTGATACACCCAGTAATATTAAACAGGCTTTAGAAAAATTTTAAGCTAGACTAGCCTTTAATTGTGCCAATAAATTAGCAGCCTTTGTATTCTCGACCGTAATCTTTCGGATAGTAGCCCGTTTCCCCTTATCCTTCTGTTTGATAATCTTGAGAAGCTCCTTGCTATATTCATTTTTGTAGCCGGAGATATCAAACGGTTGACTGTGTTGTCTGATCAGCTGCACGGCCATATCCATTTCCTCTTTTCGGATTTTTGCATTTCCTGGGAGCTTTAGCTCTTCCGCCGATCGGATTTCTTCCTCAAAGCGAAGTTTGTTCAGCAACAGCATATTTTCGTAAGGTTTTACCAATACCAGGTTTTCCACATTTCGCATTACAAAAGACCCCAATCCAGCAGTTTTACTTTTTTCAAGTGCCTTCAACAAGAGTTGGTAAGCCTTTTCCCCTCCCTTTTGAGGCTCGAGATAGTAAGGTGTATCGAAATATATACTGTCTATTTCTTCCAATTTTACAAAAGATTGCAAGTTGATCATTTTATTCTTTTCGGGGCTCGCTTCTTCAAAGTCGGCTTCCTCCAAGACCACATATTTATCTTTCAACAGATAGCCCTTCACAATATTCTCCCATGCCACCTCTTTACCTGTGCTTTCGTTGACACGCTTGTATTTGATATTTGATTTATCTTTCCGATCCAGCATATCCAGATCTAAAGAACTGCTTTGGGTCGCACTGTATATTTTAATTGGGATATTGACCAATCCAAATCCAATCGCCCCTGTCCATATTGCTCGCATAATAAAAGATTATGAGTTTATTCAATATAGTAACAAGTTGAGCTTGATAAAGTTTAGATATCTATCGTGTTGATTAGTAGGTGTTTGTTTGGTTTGGTGTTTTTGAAATCTTGTCTAGATAAATAGACAGACATTCATTGAGGAATGTATACCAATCCAGGGGATTTTATTTGTAGCGATATTTTTTCAATTTCATGTGGGTTAAATACGCGCTGCAAACCGTAAATGACGCATCCTAGAATCGTTCTAGATAGATGTAGAGAGGAGTCAGTTTACTTAACTCAAGGTTTACACGTATTAATACGTGTTTTTGAGAATAAAATTGAGATAGTTTAGCATGGCCTTTGCCTTATTGTAACCGAAACCGTAGAGATGGGAAATAAATTTCCTCATTTGCTATTCATACTATAAGAAGTGTTAACATCGATGTACGCTGGTGCATCAAACTAAAAAAGCTATCGTTATGACTAAGACAGAATTTAACACCCAAGTAATCGGGCAGACCAATGAGCTCAAAAGTTTTGCAAAACGTTTTACAAAAGACCATGAAGAAATCAATGATCTTTTACAAGAGACATTCCTCAAAGCAGTGACCTATTTCAATAGTTTTCAAGAAGGGACCAATTTGCGTGGATGGTTGTATACCATTATGCGTAATACGTTTATCAACAACTATAGACGGATGTCAAAAGGACAGTCTTTTATCACTACTGAGGAGGAGATAAGTCCAGCGAATCTATATTTCTCAGCAGTCCACAATGCAGGCGAGAACAAATTCATGATGGAGGACATTCAGAGTGCTTTAAAGGAGCTTGAGGAAGGATGCTACATTCCATTTACGATGTATTTTGAAGGATATAAATATAATGAAATAGCCGAGTACCTTGATTTACCGATTGGCACTGTCAAGACTCGGATTCACATAGCGCGCAAAAAGTTGAAACATATATTAGCAAGCTATAAGAATTAATGACCGACTTTCCCATCTTTAGGTGAGGGCTCTCCACAAGTGTTTATTTTGTGGAGGGCCTTTTTTTCCATATCAAGCATTCCCTTTACACTGATTGTTTTAACGAGTTCAGAAATTTCACTAGCGATTTTTCCGTTGCGCTTCCAGGGGTGGTCACTTCGTTCTTTTTTCGAAGTCCGCTCAATAGAGGTTGTAGATTACCTGTGATGTATTGATTTTGAAGCTCCGGATGTATATAGTAATTTCGGGTCACTGTGCGTGTATTCCCTAGTCGCAACGCCACGGCATCAATTATCGCCACCAAAGCCTTCTTACGAGCAGCCGGTGTCTCTGCAAATGGTTCTGTAGCCATCACCAGGAGGGCCAATACGCACCCAGCCCAAGTACGGAAGTCCTTACATGTGTAATCATCTTGCATTGCTTGTCGCAGATAAACATTAATATCGCCCGAGTCCAAGCGTTGCAGTTGCCCTTCAGTATCGTAATATTGAAAGAGCTCTTGGCCCGGTAGTTCTTTGACGTTCTTCAGTAATCTCGCAACTTTGGGCTCTTTAAGGTAGACTTGCTGTAGCACTCCTTTTTTGCCTTTGAATTTGAAGAACACCTGATTATGTTCAATTTTGATATGTCTATTTTTTAAAGTCGTCAAACCAAATGAACCATATTCTTCTTCGTATGATTTGTTCCCTGCACGTATATATGTGGTGCTCATGGTGTACACGGCAATCGCACATACCTTTTCTTTGGTAAGGGATTTCCGACGCAAATCCTTCGCAAGTTGGGCCCGCAGTAGCTTTAATTTCTTTACAAACCCCATCAGTCGATCAAACTTCTTGATGTTACGGAGTGTAGACCAGTCGGTATGATACTTATATTGCTTGCGACCACGTACATCGATTCCCGTCGCTTGGATATGTCCATTTTTTCGTTTACATATCCAGACATCTTTCCAAGCTGGAGGGATGACCAATGCCTCGATCCGGCGAATGGTATCCCTATCGTCAACCAGACCCTTGTCTGAAAAATAGACAAATTTTCCCTTCAGCTCTTTTCGACTGTAGCCGGGCTCTTTTCCCGAGACGTATCGAAGATTGAGGTCAACTGCGGGATGAGCGGAAATCTTATCCTCCATAACCTAATTATATGTTTGTGAATAATGGGATAAATAAGACCCCGCACTTATCAAAATGCGGGGCCAAGGTTACTGTTCTGTTGTAGTGTCTATTAAAGAAATTGTAATATTTAATCCTCTTCGTATGTATAAAACCTTGCTGACACACCAAAGTTTAGTAAAACCCTTAAAACACGTATTATTTTTTACCGAACACGTATTTGTTACCTTACGCTATCCTGCTCCACCCAAATGAGCCGATTGGTATCATATCCTACTTCCTTGGCAATCTCGAGATAATGCTGTTTGACCTCTTCAGGCAGTGTCCGCTCACGGGAGAGAATCCAGAGGTAGTCCAGATTTTTGCCAGCCACCAAAGCATGTTGATAAGCAGAGTCAATAGCGATGACATTATACCCCGAATAGAAAGGGCCAAAGAACGACACCTTCAATTTTGCAGTAGTAGGTTCACCTACAAATTTGGCTTTCCCAATAGCTTGTTTTTGCTTCAGCTGAATAGTATCGTATCCACTATTGACGACATGGATCGAACCATCCTCATTTAGGCTATACTCGGCTGTAGTGTTTTTAAGGTCTTTCTCGAATTTGAAATCGAATCGTGCGATTTCATACCATTTGCCCAAGTAGCGTGCTTTGTCAAAGTTGGTGACCGCCTGCGCTTTGTCGGGGATGGTTTGGCAACTACCAAAGATGGAGACCGAAAGTATTAGAAAGAAGCACGTACGTATTCCTGGATATTTAAAAAAGTGTGACATAGCTAAATAAATGATAAGGTTCTAATATAACAGTTTTCGATGCAGAAGGTTCGGGAAACGAAAAAAAAGCGAACTTTTTGAGATACCATTCGTTAGGTAGGTAGTGTTAATACATAAATTTTAAGCTGATATGAATCATATATTTGAAGACAAGCACCGTTTAGGATTAGGCGGTGTAGCTATTGGGACTGGATTTGATGCGTTGTCAGATGCGCAGGCTTATCAGGTACTAAGCAAGGCCTGGGAATTGGGGATACGTTATTATGATACCTCACCGTGGTATGGGCTTACCAAGAGCGAGCATCGATTTGGCGAATTTCTCCAACAGCGTGAGCGCTCGGAATATGTACTTTCCAGCAAAATTGGACGCCTGTTCGAGCCGGTAGCAGTTTCCGCTGTCCCCCCCACCATGTGGAAGGCACCACTAGCCTTTGATTTTCAACATGATTATACAGCCGATGGTACCAAACGATCTATTGACGAAAGTTTGCAACGCATGGGTGTCGACTATTTGGATGTGGTATTCGTCCACGATCTATCCGAGGACCAAGTTGGCGACCGATATCCCTATTTTTTTAAACAAGCGGAACAGGGAGCCTTCAAGGTGCTCTCTGATTATCGCGAGCAAGGAATTATCAAAGGTTGGGGCTTGGGTGTCAATACTATTGAGCCCATTCTGGAATGTCTTGAAGTCGCCGACCCAGACGTCTGTCTCTCGGCGACCCAATATTCTATCTTAGCGCACGAGGATGCGGTGGACCGTCTCTTGCCAGCTGTTCAAAAACGAGGGGTCAAACTGGTCTCTGGAGCAGGGTATAATTCGGGCTTTATCGCTGGCAGGAATCGGTACAATTACAAACCCCATATCCCCAAAGGAATGGTTGCCAAGCGAGACCGTATCGCGGAGATTGCAGGGCGTTACGACGTAGATATCATTGCCCTTGCCCTACACTTTATATTGGCTTCGGATATCTTTGCAGCTATTGTCCCCGGTGCCAGTACAGCCGAGCAGGTTGCAGATAATGTAAGGGCACTCCGTACGCCGATTCCGCTTGACCTTTGGCACGAACTAAAAGAAGAGGGGCTCATCTATTCACAAGCCCCAGTTCCTCTTTATTAGAAGCGATTGATAGAGACCGCCCCGGTATCGTGGGGCATCTCTTCCTTCGTCAGTAAGAGTACATTGCCCGCTTTTTCGACCACCAAAGCTGCCAAATCATCCAATATATCATCAGTCCCTTCACGGCTTGTATCGATACGGCGCTCCTCTGCCAGTATCCTACCGGGTATGATTTTATCCTCTTCGATTAAAAGTGTCTCTATTTTTCCATCTAGCGCATCCTCTACTACTTCTTTTAGCTTCCAATGGCTTCTCCCATATTGCTCGGCAGCCTGTTGGCGTTCGAGCGTATCGGATATCAATTTTTGTTGTATCGGCGTTATAATGTCGCACGCCAACTCTTTCAGTCTCTCTGGAGACAAATCTGCCGCATTTTGGGTAATACCCTTATTGATGAGTAGCGGGTTTTTACTGCTTTTTCTAAAGAGAGTTTGGTGCTCCGGGAGTGAGGCTAAGATGAGCGGTAGATTACTCGGTTTTGAAAAGTGTTCGTATACAGCTTTATCCACGACTCTAAAAAAACGTTCGGCATCGTTTTGCTGTTCACTGCTTTTCTCCAAATAGCCATGTACCACATTGCCCGTGCCTTGATTAGCCTGTTTGCGGGAACCATTTCCTGTAGAAAATGCCGTATTGAGGTGGTTGTCTGTCAATTCACTCCCTAGCGCTTCTACCATCGTAAGCGGTACTTTCCCTGCGAGTTCGATAGGCTTGAGATAGTGACAGTCGCCTTCAAAAAGGGCCACATCATTTTGATTTACCACTAATAATTGGAAAGCTATGTTTTCTTGAATATAACGATATAAAGGCTTGACGTGAAAATTGTCTGCCACTATTGCCAAGGAAGGTACTTCGACCGGCAAGCTAAAGATTTTAAAAATACTGGAGTTTAAAAAGATAGCAAGGCCACTGTCCTGATAATTCCAAAAGTCTCGATCTTCCTGTAATTTTTCAAGTGGAGCGAGCATTTCTGCGTGGTGGGCGAGGGCATTTTTTAGATCCTTTACCAAATTTTTGAAGGTCAATGGGTCGACGGCTTTTTCAGGATGCATTCGGTGTGTTGGCATCAATAAAGACACACAGGGATATTCTTGATGTTGCGCTAATTCGTGTAGCGTTTCTCTATTTAAAGTATCCATATTCTATTTTTTTGGTTCGATATTCTATTTTTTTAAGGTGTAATAGGTAGAGGCACCCTCTATATATTTAACCTATGGAATCTATGCTTTGTTTACAAATAGGGTATTTGCCGGGGGATAACACGTATTTTTCTGTCCAAGGTTCCATAGTTTATTTTTGCGTGGAAGCACCTATATTTGTATACAATGGATACCTTTTCTAAATGGTTTGATTTCAAACAAAAAGTAAACTACAGGACCGAAGTGTTGGCTGGGTTGACCGTCGCGATGACAATGATTCCGGAATCACTTTCTTTTGCGATTCTAGCAGGCCTTAGCCCCTTGACAGGTCTCTATGCTGCATTTTTGATGGGGTTGGTCACGGCGATATTAGGAGGACGACCAGGAATGGTATCAGGCGGGGCTGGTGCTACCATCGTAGTTCTCATGGCCCTTTCGGCCACACACGGGGTACAATATCTATTTGCCGCCATCATCTTAGCAGGGGTCCTGCAATTTCTAGTCGGGTTATTTCGATGGGGCAAATTTGTACGTCTCATTCCTCAACCCGTGATGTATGGTTTTTTGAATGGCCTTGCTATCATTATCTTTATGGCGCAAATTCACCAATTTAAGATTGTAGAAAATGGTGTCAGCCAGTGGCTATCGGGCACCCCATTGTATATCATGTTAGCGCTCACCTTACTCACTATGGCTATCGTTTATTTCTTTCCGCGATTGACCAAGGCCGTCCCTGCTTCCTTAGTCGCCATTCTCATTGTTTTTATGATTGTGTTACTGGGCGGAGTGGAGACGAAGACCGTGGCCAGTATTGCATCTGTAAGCGGATCCTTACCGTCTTTTCATATACCGCTTGTCCCTTTTAACTGGGACACCTTGCAGCTTATTTTTCCTTATGCACTAGTCATGGCAGGTGTAGGACTCATCGAGTCCCTGTTGACGCTGTCCATGGTTGATGAGATTACAGCTACCAAAGGCAATTCCAATCGCGAGGCGATGGCCCAAGGTACCGCCAATGTGGTGAATGGTTTTTTCGGGGGAATGGGAGGCTGTGCTATGGTTGCACAGACATTGGTCAACCTGAATGCAGGCTCTAGGGCTCGACTCTCTGCCATTATTGGTGCCGTGACCATATTGGTCATCATCTTGGTGGGAAGCCCCATCATCGAACGGATTCCTATGGCCGCATTAGTCGGTGTGATGGTAATGGTCGCCATCGGGACATTTCAGTGGGTATCTGTACGTATTATCAATAAGATGCCCCGTTCAGATATTTTTGTTGGCATTCTTGTCGCTGCTATAACCGTTCTCTTGCACAATCTTGCGCTAGCCGTTTTGGTCGGAGTTGTTATTTCGGCATTAGTATTTGCTTGGGACAATGCGAAGCGTATCCGGACACGCAAGACAATAGATCCAATGGGAAATAAAGTCTATGAAGTATATGGCCCCCTTTTTTTTGGTTCGGCCGATCATTTCATGGAAAAATTTAATCCACAGGAAGATTCCGCTCGCATTATTATTGATTTTAAGGAAAGCAGGGTCGTAGATATGACTGCTATCGATACTTTACATAAACTCACGGCCAAATATGCTGCCCAAGGCAAGCAGGTGGTATTAAGACATCTCAGCGAAGATTGCCGTCGTCTATTGGCCAATGCCTCAGGTATAATCGAAGTAAATGTCGAAGACGATCCTACTTATAAGGTGATGCCCGAGTAGCCGACAGATGATTTTTTGAATGCCCGATTTTATTAATTTTATAGTCGTACATCTTTATAATATTGACTACTATGTTCACAGCGACCATCGATAAGATTGGAATCAATCCCTTTGTTTTTGTGCCAGACGAGCTTGTCGCGGATTTGACTAGGCAAGCCGGGCAGCATAAAGGAAAGATTCGAGTAATCTTGTTTATTGATGGAAAAGAATTCAGACAGACATTGGTCAAATATGCAGGTTACTGGCGTCTATATGTCAATGGACCTATGCTTAAGTCTACTGGCAAACAGGTTGGGGATGCCGCTACATTTGCTTTGTTTTACGACGACCAGCCTACTATATTTCCCATGCATCCCTTGCTGTCCCAAGCGCTTGAACAGCAACAAGATGCACAGCGTGTCTTTGATTCGCTTGCCCCATCGCTGAGATTAGAGATTGCTCGATACATTTCTTCATTAAAGACAGAGACCAGTATCCACCGAAATGTGGAGCGTGCTATTCAGTTTTTATTAGGGAAGGAGCGATTCATAGGACGAGATCCAATAAGACCTATTTCCGATGACACTGATTTAAACGTATAGTTTCCTCCTCAGCAAGGGAGGAAAATTATGTTGATGAAACCGAGCCCTATGTGGCGAGCTCTCATCAGCCGACTAGGAAAATTATGTTGATGAAACCGAGCCCTATGTGGCGAGCTCTCATCAGCCGACTAGGAAAATTATGTTGATGAAAAACAAATCGCGCTTTCAGCTGTTCTTTATATACAATATCATTTACGAACATTAACAATTAAAAAGGAGGAATTATTATGAGTGAGTTAACTTGGAAAGGTCGTTGGAATGAGTTAAAAGGTAAGGTAAAACAGTCTTATGCTGATTTGACAGACGATGATTTACTATACGCAGAAGGTAAGGAAGACGAATTGTTGGGACGCCTTCAAAAGAAAACCGGCAAGACCAAAGACGAAGTGGAAAATTGGTTGAATAAACTATAGTACATATCTTTCTTATAGTGAGAAGGTGAGATTTAAGTAAATCTCACCTTTTTTTGTGTCAAGTAACTTACCCCTTTCCTTAATATGCCACGAACTTTTTGACCCTATCCTTGTTGTTTATATAGGGTACAATAGCTCAGTCGAGTTTCCACACGTTAAAGTCTATAAAATGATGGAAGATAAAAAGAAAGGATTTGTTAAGAAAAATGTTGGCATACTCAAAGCCACAGGACTAGGCTTTATGAACGAAGACTGTCTTAAATATAGTGCTTCATTAGCTTACTATACTATTTTCTCCATAGGGCCTATATTGGTGTTGATGATCTCCCTTGCCGGAATATTTTTTGGGGAGGACGCAATACAGGGTAAGGTTTTTTCGGAGATGAAAGGGCTGGTCGGACCAAGTGCTGCAAGGCAGATTCAAGAAGTCATCATGAATCTTAAGCTTTCTGGTAAATCGAATTTGGCTCTCGTGGTCAGTATTGTGACCCTTTTAATTGGAGCGACCACAGTATTTGGCGATATTCAAAATTCCATCAATAGGATTTGGCACGTACGCGCCAAGCCAAAGAGAGGATGGGTGAAACTTATTACCGACCGTTTGCTCTCCTCTTCACTGGTCATCAGTTTAGGTTTTCTATTAATGGTTACCTTGGTTGTCAATGGTATCATCTTAGCATTTACTGAAAAACTACAAGTGTATTTTCCAGATACCACAGTTGTATTATTGGACGTTATTAACTTCGCCCTAAGCTTTAGTGTCATTTTCATCCTCTTCAGCATTATATTTCGCACGCTTCCAGATGTCAAGATTGCTTGGAAGACTGTAAGGTCAGGCGCTTTTTTTACAGCAATTTTATTTGTGATTGGCCGTTTCGGTATTGGGTTTTACTTACAGACATCAGGTACCGAGTCTACTTATGGTGCAGCTGGCGCTCTTGTCTTGATTTTGCTGTGGGTATACTATACCGCAGCAATCCTTTATTTTGGGGCTGTGTATACTCGGGAATACGCTCTTGCTA
The DNA here is from genome assembly GCF_027627455.1 of Sphingobacterium sp. SYP-B4668. Taxonomy (NCBI): domain Bacteria; kingdom Pseudomonadati; phylum Bacteroidota; class Sphingobacteriia; order Sphingobacteriales; family Sphingobacteriaceae; genus Sphingobacterium; species Sphingobacterium sp. SYP-B4668. The sequence continues at coordinate 148,854 of NZ_CP115483.1, forward strand.
ATGGCATCCCTATAAAACCAGCAGACTACGCCGTATATGTGGAGGAGAAAGAACGTGAAAGGGAAGTGAAAGAAATACCTATCGCTCCCAAAAACACCTCGGTATGAAGTTTGAAAAATCATCGATCTTGATTTGAAGACTGTTAAACTTCCTGACCTATCATCCCTTGCAAAAGCGTAGAACAGGTTGTTCAGAAAGTACTTGAATGGAATATTTATCCGCTGATAGCGAAAACAATTTAAGGAATAATCCCGTTTAAAAAGAAAATAGAGCCTATGTCCCTCAACGTTATCCGCAAAGAAATTTATTTTAGACCTGATTCGAGACGCGTATTAGCACGATACTTTAACATCAGTGTGGCCAGGTCTATCAAGATTGTAAGGCGCGTCTTGCAGATGAGTAAACAACAAAAGACCGACACGCTCAATCAAGTGTTGCGCAACTTTTCCAAGCGTCATCGCAGTGTAGTCAGTATTTTGGAAAAGAATTATAAAAGAACGGAATCCATCTTAAAGGAGATGGATGTTAAAGCCGAAGATGTTTCCTACAAGGACAAGTTGCTGATTGGCGCTTATTTTACAATGGAGTATTCCATCGAAGCAGCGGCTTTTTTTAATCCCTCGGTTGTGATAGCTCCCGATCAGACCCAACTGCGCGAAGGAGAGAAACGTATTATTTTGAGCTTTAGAGCCACCGGTGAGGGACATGTGTCATCCATTGTATTTCGGTCGGCAATCATCGATCAGGATCTCAATATCCATTTGGATGAGGTTGGCAAATTATTGGAAAGGCCTAAATTATTCAAAAGTCATCGGTATCAAAAGAGCGAATTTATAGAAAAGCTGTTGCAAATGCATGATCCCGAAGAGAAGGTGTTGGACATTATCGAAGCTAAATTGGCTGATTCCTTCACTTATGAGGAGTTGCGGAGATACGTGGTGGAGATGCAACAGGAAAATGAGCTGAGCTTGGATAGTAAGACATTGATGTCGCAAATCATGTGGTTGGCGTCCTCTCACTATGAAATGACCTACTCCCTAGACACCTCTATTTCCGAACGGGTCATTTTTCCCATTACCGATACCGAAAAGAATGGAATTGAGGATGCGCGCTTTGTATGTTTTGAAGGGGAGAGGGGGCGAGTGACCTATTACGCGACATATACCGCCTATGATGGTTTCACTATTTTGCCTAAACTCATGTCTACTCGTGACTTTATCCACTTTAAGGTTCAGCCTATTAATGGGAAGATTGCCAACAAAGGAGCAGCACTTTTTCCCCGCAAGATCAATGGCAAATATGCCATGTTGTGTAGAGTAGATGGCGAAAATAATTATATTGCCTTTTCCGAGGATATCATCAATTGGCAACAGGATATTACATTGCTTAAAGAGCCCGAATATCCATGGGAGTATGTGCAATTAGGGAACTGTGGGTCTCCGATCGAAACCCCTGAAGGCTGGCTGGTGTTGACACATGGTGTGGGGCCTATGCGCGAGTATACGCTCGGAGCAATTCTACTGGATTTGGAAGACCCTACCAAAGTGATAGGCAGGCTAAAAGAACCTTTATTGCATCCCAATGCGGAGGAACGTGAGGGATATGTCCCCAATGTCGTTTATTCCTGTGGACAGATCATACACAATGATTATTTGATTATTCCATACGCTATGTCTGATTATGCTTCCACTTACGCAGTCATAAAGTTGAAAGATTTGCTAAGTGCTCTTACGTAGTTTTTTTATAAGATTAAGCGGCAAATATCTAGATAGGCCATCCAGAAGCAGATAGTACTTTCTGCACCTTGATTTTGATTGACTCCGTGGCTATCCAATCCATCACGACAGCCTTTAGATCGGTCATCGTAGACACTCAGTTGAAGCTCATTTTTACCGAAGTACCATTGAAAAGCCGTAAGCATACGCTGCAAATAGCGTTTCTGCTGTGTGATCTCATATACCTCATGGTAGAGTAAGATTGTGGACGAGACTTCAATGGGTTGTTGACCAAACCGGCTACGGATGCCTCCTTCGGTATACCATGTTTCATTTCCGATGGTAGAGAGATAGCCCTGTTCAAAAAGCAAAGAGTCCAAGAATAGAAAGCTCTCCATCCCCACCTCCATCAGGCGTTCGTCTTTCAAGATTCTAGCTGCACGGAGTGTCCCCAAAGGGAGCAGCGCATTATCGTAGGAGATAACTTTTTCAAACCATGGCCATTCAGGCCCCGAATTTTGATGATACTCACTGGCCAAAAAATTGGCCAATGCATGCATCAAATCGCTAATCCGCCTATCTTCGGGGTATCGCTCCATGTATAAGCCCAGCCCCATGAGGGTATATCCTATTGCCCGGCTCGATCGCAAATCGCCTGCATGTGGCAAAGCGCGATCGAAAAGTTCTTTTCCCAGTAGCTGCAAGTCCGGATGATGTTTGCCCCTGAGTAAATATCCTAATGCCCACATTGTACGTCCGTAGCTATCGTCGGAGCCTCCTGCATCTAAAAAGGAGAGATCAAAGGATAAAAAATTTCTAAACTGCCCACTTTCTAACTGCATATAGTTAATATATGCGAGGTAAGTCTCGATAAGTTGTCGGCTCTCCTTGGAAGATTCTCGCTCGTAAGCCATTAGTGCCAATAACAGTGCTCGACAATTATCGTCGAGACAATACCCATGATGATAATTGGGCGTGGTGTAAGTTGCATGTTGGAGGATTCCCACGTGATTTGTCAATCGTTGGATATGCGCCAAGTCAAAGTCAGGAAGTGCCCGCACCATGTCATCTGCTATTCCATTTGCCACTAGTGTGAGACCCACTCTACCCGCATCCTCCATTAGTTCACGATACTTTGTGCTCATTTGATTTTATTTTTTTAAGAGGATAATCTATTGTTGCTGCTTGGGAATATAGGTGTTATGTTTTTGGACACACCAGGTTGGTCAGGACGGATTGTCGACATCGTTTTATCCAACTGTAGACTATCCAACAAGGCGAGATGGCGTTTCCCTACGTTAATCCACGACATTTGTCGTCCATACCTGGCGGCATTGTTTCTATATCGCATCAATTCGCTTGGCTGGTCCAATAAAGTATTGATTGTATGAGACAGCGCTAGCGCATCTCTGAAAGGAAACAATATTCCTCTGTCCTCGGCCAATAAATCCTTGGCATACCAATAAGGCGTTGAGATGACAGCTGCACCGGCACCAATGGCAAAGGACAGTGTGCCGCTGCTGATTTGGTTCTCATTGGGGTAGGGCGTCACATAGATATCACAAGCACTGAGATATTGCACCAGCAACCTTTCCGACGCGAAGAGGTTGACAAATTGTACTTTATCCTCAATGCCGAGAGCTTTTACCTTCTCCATCAGTGAAATCCGGTAGGCTTCACCTTCTTCTCGCAAAATATTGGGATGAGTGGTGCCCAATATAATATATTGGAAATCTTTTTCTTTCACCTGTGCCACAGCATCCAATGCCGTTTCAATTCCTTTGCTTCTACCCAAAAAGCCGAAGCTGAGCATTATTTTTTTATCTTGAAGGCCCAGTTTTTTCTTGGCTGTCTCTTGGTTATATGCAAAGTCAGGTACCCCGTGTGGAATGAGCGCTACACCTGCAGATGGGATTTGATACACCTGTTCCAACATCGTGATGGCTCGTTGCGTCATGACGGTCAGCTTGCTGCTATATTGGGATAGTTGGCGTAGAACCCTGTGTTCATTAGCATGCGGTTCTTGTAGTACAGTATGTAAGTTGGTCACCACCGGGACTTTCAGATGCTGTAATAGGTCAATGATATATTTCCCTGTTTCTCCACCAAAGATGCCATACTCATGTTGGATGATACAGGCATCGTAGTTTTGGTTGATCAGTTGGGCCGCTAGCAAATAGCTGTGCAAATGATTTTTATCGATAACGAAAACGACCTCTTCGGGAAAAAAATGCTCTGTACCATCTGATATTGAAAAAATTCCGTGATCTTCATCCGATGATTGGGTGAGTGATTTGTAAAGATCCTTGGTGAAGGTTGCGATACCACACTGCCTAGGTGGGTAAGTCCCGATTATAGCTGTTTTCATCTGTAAAATATATTAGTCTTTTCCAGCAACTCAGAAGTCCTAGCGTAATCCTTTGTTTCTAAATTACTGTATACTTATAGAACAACAGAAGGAGCAGAATGTTCCAACCTCAGACCTCCGAAAGGATAGAAGACGCATTAATCTTTTTAGAGCAGGTATAAATCGCTAACAGATGGTATTTAACGGATTCGTTACGGATGTTTGTGGACGCTATACTTTGTACTTACAGTCAATGTTTAGGAAGTTCGATATAGAAAGTCGTTCCTCGGTCTACTTCACTTTCAAACCAGATTCTACCTCCATGCCATTCTATTATTGTCTTGATAATCCACATTCCTAAGCCGGTGCTGTATTCGCCACGTAGACCCTTCCGCCTAGCACGGCTGAATTTTTCAAAGAGGTCTTTATGATGCTCTTCCGGAATACCAATGCCATTATCTGCAACCGTTAGTATGACACTGGTTTCTTTTTCTTCGATATAGAGGGATATGGTTCCGCCATTTGGGGTAAATTTCAGTGCGTTTGAAATAAGATTGTTGACCACCTGCATAAACTTATCCTCATCAATATCAATGTAAATAACATCTGTATTGGATGTGCAGGTAAATTGTACGCCCAGCTCTTCCTGTGCTGCACGATATTGCGTAGCGAAGTGATGCATACGTTTTACAAAATCTATCCTGCGTCTGACGAGTGGGACACTAACGGATTGCAAAAACTCTTGATTTAAAAAATCTTGAATCAGCTGTATACAGCTTTTGCTTATTTCGTGGATGCTATCAATCTGTGAGAGGAGTTTGGTATTACCACCATCTGCAGAAGTCAGCTTAATCACCTCTGCTAGGTTCCCAATAACGCCGATTGGACCTGCCAAATCATGGCTTAGGATATTGAGTATTGCATTTTTCTTGGCATTGTGCTTTGTGATGGTCAAGTTGTACTCTTTTGTAATCGTTACATCTTCGGCATGCCCCACCAGAAGTTTTTTCCCTTCCTCCACTATAGGATAAGCACTGATACGCAGTATGCCTTCGCCACTTTGGAGTTGAAATCGACATTCAACGCCGTCAACAGACTCCTCTTCAATCTCCTCGAGCCGCTCCACCAAATAATTTCTATCTTCGGGATGCACCATCACTAGAAATGCCTCTAACGTTAGTGTTGATGCTTTTAGTTCGAAAAAGGATCGAAAGGCAGGATTCAGGTAGGTGAATTTTTCCAGATAAGGGTCGTAAGTAAAGAATAGAAGGGACGAACTTTCGACCAAAGATTGTAGTGCTGCCTGAGTCATGAGCGTGGAATGGGACGTTGCTATCCTTCTGGGCGTCCCGTTTCGTAAGTTAGTAAATTAATCTGTACTAATCGCTGTTATCCTGGAGAACCCGGCAAATGATTTGGTCAAAGCCTTGTATTATTCAAGAATAATTGGTTATTTTTAAAACTTTAATCTTCAAAAGGCTGCAGAAAATAAGCCATTATTCAACAGATCAGGGAGACCGACTAACTATGATTTTAATTGTTGACGACCAAGTAGAGAATATTTATTCACTTCAAAAACTACTCGAATCCAAAGATTTTTTGGTCGATACAGCCCTATCCGGAGAAGAGGCGTTAAAAAAGGTATTGAAGAATGACTATGCCTTAATCATCATGGATGTGCAGATGCCGGGTATGGACGGATTCGAGGTCGCCGAGACCCTCTCTGGATTTAATAAGACCAAAGAAATTCCCGTTATTTTTCTATCCGCAGTCAATAAAGATAAAAAATTTATCACCAGAGGATATGCCTCCGGCGGAATAGATTATGTGACTAAACCTGTTGATCCTGATATTCTTATGTTGAAGGTGAAGACCTTCTACCGCCTCTATGAACAGACTTTGGCCCTTAACGAGACGCAACGTGCACTACGCTCCGAAATAGAGGAGCGGAAGCGAGCCCAACAAGAGTTGAAGGATCAAGTGGATCAATTGCACTCTACTCTGGAGTCTCTTCCGCAATTGGCCTTTACTGCAGATGCTCAGGGACAGATTGAATTCGTGAACAACAAATGGCTAGGATATGCTGCTTCTGCCACCAGCTTTCCGGAGACCCATCCCGAAGATCCAGAGATTTTGTCCCTGTGGCTAGATGCCCGCATGAGAGAAGTACCGCTAGAGTTGGAGGTCCGAATCAAGGAAAGGCAAGCCGAGCTATTCAGGTTTCACTTGCTTCGTATTGCTCCCATCAAAGAAAAGAACAACAACATCAAGTGGGTTGGAACCTTCACCGATATCGATGACCAGAAGCAGATAGAAAAAAAGAAAGACGAATTCTTGAGCATCGCGAGCCACGAACTCAAAACTCCCCTCACTAGTATCAAAGCCTATGCACAGCTGCTTTCAAGGACCATCGATGCTCCCGAACAAGATCCTTCTCGTAAATATATCAACAAAGTACAACATCAGGTTTCTAAGTTGAATAGCCTCATTACCGATTTATTGGATATCTCCAAGATAGAAAATGGCAAGCTGAAAATTACCAAAAAGAGTTTTGATTTTGAAAATCTGCTTTCTAGTGCCATAGATACCATCTACCATACCCATGAGAATAGCCAATTAGATATTCAGCGGCAGGGCGATAGGATAGAAGAGACGGTCGTTGGAGATGAAATTCGGATAGAACAGGTCTTGATCAATTATCTGACCAATGCTATTAAGTATGCACCCAATTCCAATCAGGTTGTTGTCAAGACCGAGCGGTCGGAGGGGCAGATTAGGGTGAGTGTCACTGATTTTGGGATTGGCATACCCGAGCATAAGCTTGGAAATATTTTCGGCAAATTTTACAGGGTGGAAGAGTCCTCGCTCCGATTCCAAGGCCTAGGGATAGGATTGTACATTTGTTCGGAAATTATCAAACAGCATAATGGTACTGTCGGCACTACGAGCCAATTAGGACAGGGGTCGACGTTTTATTTCACATTACCTTTAAATTAGTGCACATGCCTAAACCCTTTTTAAGAAATCTACAGGTTGGCTTTGGAATCTCTTTGATTCTGTTGTTGGCAAGTTCAATAGCATCTTATACCAGTATCAAAGAGCAGATCAACAACAGGGCCAAAGTCGATCACAGTCGGCGGGTCATTGCATCAGCCAATAAAGTGCTCAATGATTTACAAAATGCGGAGACTGGCCAAAGAGGTTATCATCTGACCGGTAAAGAGAGCTTTTTAGAACCCTATCTCAACAGTGTACAATCTTTGCCGCGATCGTTGACGCTCACGCAAGAGCTGGTTGCTGATAATCCGGCGCAGAGACGATCTGCCGATACCTTAAAATCCTTGGTAGAATCTCGGTTGGGTATATTGACCAATCTGATAAACATACGAAAACAAGGTGGGGAGGTCACGCTGGCCCAACTAGAAGAAGGTAAGCAGTATATGGATAGCTGCCGGCAGGTCATCGCCAGCTTTATCGATACAGAAGGTTTGTTATTGGACAAGCGATCAGCCGAGCTCAATAGATCATCGCACTATACGTCTATCTTTGTTGTGGCTGCGGCTATCATTTCACTCTTGATTACCCTTATATTCTACCTGCGTATTCGGGAAGATTTTATAAAAAGAGAGGCGCTTCAACAATCCCTTAAGAAGAAAGATGAAGAAATCGGTCGTCGCTTAAAAGTGACCCAACGAATCGCCAATCAGATAGCAGGTGGCGACTATACTGTCCATGTCAACGATTTGGAACAGGATGATTTGGGAAGTTTGGCCGGATCTCTCAATGAAATGGCGGGGGCCTTAAAGCACTCGTTTGATGAGTTGAACAACAACGAATGGCGGCAGACAGGATTGGCCCAGCTTAATGAAACTTTGGTCGGGAATAAAACCGAGCAAGCTTTGATTTCAGATGCACTACACCATCTTGTCAACTATGGCGGCTCTATCAATGGCGCATTTTATCTATTGGAGCAGGATAAGCTCCTGTTAAAGAGCGCATACGGGTTAGAAAAACATATGCCTCGGTCATTGTCTCCAGGGGAAGGGATGGTCGGACAAGTATTTCAAGAAGGCAAGTTAAAAAGATTCGAAAACCTTCATGACAAGGATTATGTCGTCTCTTTTGCAAATGGACAATTACATATCGAACATTTACTTCTATTACCTGTTTTCGTTGATTACCGTTGTATTGGGGTAATCGAATTGGGCGGAATCGATCCTTTTGAAAATGTACAAATGCCCTTCTATGTAGAGGCTACCCGCAATGTCGGAATTGCGATTGCTGCGGCCAAAAGTCGAGATCAAGTGCAGAAACTTTTAGAAGAAACACAGGCCCAAACCGAAGAGCTGCAGGCCCAACATGCTGAGTTGGAGAATTTAAATACCGAATTGGAAGCACAGACCCAAAAGTTGCAATCATCTGAAGAAGAACTTCGCGTGCAACAAGAGGAACTTGTTCAATCCAACGAAGAATTGGAAGAAAGGTCTCAGATGTTGGAGGAGAAAAATCAATTGATAGCAGAGCGCAATTTAGAAATTCAACAAAAGGCCGAGGAATTGGCCATGAGTACAAAATACAAATCTGAGTTTTTGGCCAATATGTCCCATGAGTTGCGCACTCCGCTCAATTCTATACTTCTTCTCTCTCGATTGATGTCAGAGAATACGGAAGAAAATCTGAATGAAGATCAGGTCGAATCGGCAAAAGTCATCCAGAGTTCGGGTACCAGTCTGTTGAGCCTTATCGATGAGATTCTCGACCTTTCTAAGATAGAGTCGGGAAAGATGGAGCTTGATTATCAGCATGTCCCTTTATCGGATGTTGTACACGACCTTAATAGCCTCTTTCTGCCCATTGTAAAAGACAAATCACTTGAACTCCATATTACGGTGCAGCCAGAATTGCAAAGTACAATTGAGATCGACCGTCTCCGATTGGATCAAGTGTTACGTAATTTGCTGTCCAACGCCATCAAATTTACAACCAAAGGGAGAATCACCCTTTCAATCACTGAGGACCCGCGCAACATAGATTGTATCGTTTTTGCCGTGCAAGATACCGGGATAGGAATCGCTGATGACAAGCAAAAGATAATATTTGAAGCTTTTCAACAGGCGGACGGCTCTACTCGACGAAAATTTGGAGGGACAGGATTAGGGCTTTCCATTAGTCGCGAAATCGCACGATTATTGGGTGGCGAAATTCAGCTGACGAGCAAAGAAGGCGAAGGCAGTACGTTCAGTCTAATCGTTCCAAAGAAGAAAGCAACTGAGGTCGCTAAGCCAGCCTCGGAAGAATTGATTGATATTATTACTGCAGATGTGCAGGAGGTCAACGCGTTGGTTGCAGAGATTGCTAGTCCAAATACGGTGTACGAAATACCGCCCGACGTTGAAGATGACCGTGACCACATATCAGCAGGCGATAAGGTCATTTTGATTGTGGAGGACGATGTTAATTTTGCAAAAGCCTTGCTCAAGTTTACGCGTCAACAGCATTACAAAGGTGTGGTAGTCGTCAGGGGAGATATTGCGGCCGGCTTTGCCCTAAAATATCGTCCTATAGCCATCTTATTAGATATTCAATTGCCCATTAAGGACGGATGGCAGGTGATGGACGAAATCAAGAGCAATCCGGAGACTAGGCACATTCCTGTACACATCATGTCTTCGCTCAAAGTGAAAAAGGAAAGCCTCCTGAAAGGAGCTATTGATTTCATTAACAAACCTGTTGCGATTGAGCAGATTGGGGAGATGTTCAAAAAAATCGACGATGCCTTGACCCGCTACCCCAAGAAAGTATTGATTGTCGAAGAAAATCCTAAGCATGCCGCTGCTCTTTCTTACTTCCTGAGTAATTTCAATATTGTATCAGAAATCAAATCAAATGTGGAGGAGAGCGTGCAAGCGTTGAGCTCGGATGTCGTCAATTGTGTGATTTTGGATATGGGGGTGCCGGACCAGATTGGGTATGAGACCCTTGAGGCCATCAAGAAAAACGAGGGTTTGGAGAGCCTTCCCATTATCATCTTTACCGGCAAAAATTTGTCACATGCCGAAGAGGTCAAAATCAAACAATATGCCGATTCTATCGTTATTAAGACGGCACATTCGTACCAACGAATCTTGGATGAAGTCGGTCTATTCCTTCATTTGGTAGAAGAAAAGACGGCTGATGTCCAAAAACGAAAGACCAATAAGCTTGGTTCGCTGAGCGAGGTTTTGAGCGGTAAGAAGGTCTTGATTGCCGATGATGATGTTCGGAATATATTCTCGCTGTCAAAAGCGCTGGAAAAGTATCAAATGAAGGTCGTTTCGGCCACTGACGGGAAAGAAGCTTTGGAGCAACTGAACAACAATCCAGATATCGCTATCGTGCTCATGGATATGATGATGCCTGAAATGGATGGCTACGAGACGATTCGTCTCATTCGCAAGCAGGCTCCGTATGCCAAATTGCCCATCATGGCCGTCACAGCAAAGGCTATGACCGGTGATCGGGAGAAGTGTATCGTAGCGGGAGCATCGGACTATATTTCCAAGCCGGTGGATACCGATCAATTACTGTCGCTATTAAGAGTATGGTTGTATGAAAACTAAACGTATTTTATTAGGGTAATGGATAAGGCTAAATCAGTACTGATTATTGACGATGACAATCGCAATATCTTTGCTTTGCGATTGGCGCTAAAGTCTAGAGGATATCTTGTCGTCTCTGCCAACAGCGCAGAAGAAGGGATAGCGATGCTGGGTGACGGTCGCGCTATAGCGGTTGTACTTATGGATATGATGATGCCAGATATGGACGGATATCAAGCGATTGCGGCTATCCGGTCATCTGCGCTATATGGACATACGCCAGTAATTGCGGTAACCGCCCAAGCCATGCAGGGTGACCGTGAGAAATGTATGGAGGCGGGGGCGAGTGATTATATTCCTAAACCCATAGATTTGGATAGACTGTTGCAGGTAATTGAAGAAGTGAGCTAGATGATAGGAGCCAATATTATCAAAAGTGAAGATATCGAGCTTCTTTTGACAGATGTTGCGGAGCGTTATGGTTATGACTTTACGCAATATAGCAGAGCATCCTTGAAGCGCCGACTCAATCGAATCTGTCTGATTGACAAGTTTACGAGTTTCGCAGAGTTGCGGTACACGGTCTTGAATCATCCCGAATATCTACAAAGATTTGTGGAAGAGATTACGGTCAATGTGACGGAGATGTTCCGTGACCCGACCTTTTATAAGGCCTTGCGTGAAGAGGTATTCCCCAAGCTTGGTACTTATCCCTTTATTCGGATTTGGCTGGCCGGTGCTTCCACCGGAGAGGAAGCTTACTCCATTGCTATATTGCTGAAAGAGGCAAATCTCTATCATAAATCCTTAGTCTATGTAACGGATATCAACCCGGGCGTGCTGGAGCAAGCCAGTAGCGGTATTTATCCCATTAGTCAAATGCAATTGTACTCCGAAAGCTATCGATTGTCCGGTGGTGTAGAAGACTTCTCCAAATACTATACGGCCAATTACGATTCGGTTAGATTTCATTCCGATTTGAAAGAAAAGATGATCTTTTCTACTCACAATTTAGTTTCAGATACTTCTTTCAATGAATTCCAGTTGATCCTATGTCGCAATGTTTTGATTTACTTCGACAAAGAATTACAGAACAGTGTCTTCAATCTATTTGACGACAGTCTGGAGACCTTAGGCTACTTGGCTCTAGGGTCCAAAGAAACACTCCGATTCTCCAATTTGGAAAAGAGATATAAGCAAATCGGTCTTGAAAAGATTTGGCGGAAGAATCGTTAGCCCTCATGAGCTTGCTCATCCCTTTCGTTTGATATGTATCACCATTCGTACAGGCATCGTCCGGCTCTGATGGTCTTTCAACTCCTTCTATTTGACCCTATTGGTAATTTATTGAGATTTAGCATGGGAGATGCACCCGATATATACGTGTTAATTACGTATTTAACGCTTGTGCAATAGCTGTAGGATTTGTTATATTAGCATTCTGTTTACATATTAATACAATAAGGGACTACCTATGAACAACAAAACCGTATTGCTCTTTGATGATGATGTCAATATTTTAGAAGTCTGTACCATTATTTTGGAAGAATGTGGATATACAGTTGCCATTTCGGAGACCTCCCATGATATTATTGAAAAAGTAACGGCCATTCGCCCGGATATTATTTTGATGGACAATTGGATTCCCGATATCGGAGGAATCAAAGCGACACAGTTGCTTAAACAGCATCCGGATTTCAAGCATATTCCCGTGATCTATGTATCCGCCAACAGTGATATCCATGTCCTTGCCCAACAGGCTGGGGCTGATACCTATTTGGAGAAGCCCTTTAATCTCGATGATTTGGAAGGTATCGTCAATCAGGTCTTGAACAATACCGGAAGCAACGCTTGATTCATGAAGCACATAGCGTCTACCTCGTAGACGTCAGATAAAATCAAAAGGGTCCAGATTAATCTGGACCCTTTCTTGCTTTTGTACTTCAGCATCCTATGTTGTTTGTGTCTCTGTTTCTTTTGTCGAACAGACCGTATATCTGTTCATTTTTGGATCTACTGAAAAAGCAGTTATTATATAAGCTGTGCCCTGTTGCACGGCCCCATTTTGCTTGTTTATTATATAAACGGCCTTCGTGTTTTGTTTATTGTGGAAGGCTAGTTTTCAGGGGTTTATACTGGTGTGTTGGTGATTTTTACCTGATGTGATATGATAGGTACGTATTGTGCATGAATGGGCAAACTAACGACTTAGGTCGACGTTATTATACTATAATTACACTCATAAAAATAGAAAGTTATGGCAGCAAGAAACACCAACGGCAACATGCCCAATGCGCATCTCCACGAATTATTTGTAGACGAATTGAAAGATATTCTCGGAGCAGAAAGGCAACTTTTAAAAGGCCTGAAGAAGTTGGCCACCACCGCGCAAAATCAGAAATTACAACAGGCATTCGAGACGCATTATGAGCAGACCGAGGGACATATCGACCGATTGAAATCCGTATTCTCTACACTGGGGATGACGCCCAGAGGTAAAAAATGTAAGGCAATGGAAGGGCTTCTAAAGGAAGCGGAAGAAATTGCTGATGAATTTGAGGATAGCCCAGAAGTGCTAGACGCAGCCTTGATTGCTGCAGCGCAAAAGGTAGAGCATTATGAGATAGCGAGTTACGGATGTTTAGTGACTTATGCTAGGCTTATGGAGCATACAGAGGCTGAGGAACTCTTGGCTACCACACTTGCCGAAGAAAAAGACACGGATGTGTTGCTCACGACCATCGCGATGAAAGAGGCCAATACGGGCCAAGTGGCTTAAAACATTCTTATCTCTCCATAAATTAGTGATTACAGCTGTAGCCCTTCCATCGTGAAGGGCTGCAGTTTTTTTAAGATAATCTGTTAATCATAAATTGAAGCACATCTTCTCGCACCTCCATCAATACGGGATTTTTGAGCGGAAGCACCAATTCATCATCTACATGCATATACGGACCATCACATTCAATGGTGAGTGCTTTAGCTTTAAAAGTCTTCCAGGTAAATGATACATCTCGGCCTTTTATCAACAGTTGGATATAGGTTGCAAACTCCTCACGCTGATTTTCCTCAATAAGGACCACATTAAAAAGGCCATCATCCATTGTTGCTTCTGGAGATAAAACTAGGTTGGGGCCTATCGATGGAATATTCATCACTTCCAGTAAAAGGCATTTCCCTTCATGCACACCACCATCAGCTTTAATGATGTACTTTTCGGCCTGCGCATGTAGTACAATATCGTGGAGCAGTTCTAATGCAAGGACTAGTTCGTCCTCGGCGTTCTCGACCTCCTTTTTATCAAGTTCATCCATCCGTTGCATCAAATTGGGGAATAGCCCATAGCCAGCACCTTCTAAAAAAAAGTCGGTCGCGTCTGCATTTTTAATCACACCCACATCAAATCGTTGGATTTCACTTTTTTTCCATTTTTTGATATGCTTGCTATACTTGAGTGTACTGTCAATTCCCAGTGCACGAGATAAATTATTGGCTGTTCCCATGGGCAATATTGCCAAAGGGATTTTTTTCGCTAGTGCGTTGCGGAGTACCAATTCTTTGACCACCCTTCTGACGGTCCCATCGCCACCCGCTATTACCGCAAAATCGGCTTGATCTAATTGTTGTTTCCAACTATCATCCTTTTTGACCGAACAATAGACACAACTGTATTCTTCTTTCTCTATGGCCTGGACCAAGTCGGCCTTCAGATGGTCTTCGTCTCCGGCCCCCGGATTGTGCAATAAAAGTGCTTGTCTCATGGTTTACCTTTATACATAAACATTTGCAAGGTCCATTTGTTGTTATAGTATACGAAATATTTATCTGCTGAAAACTATGAGAATCTTGATAACGAATGACGATGGTATATATAGCCCAGGAATAGCTGCTCTAGCAAAGGTGGCCAAGAAATTTGGACAGGTAAAGGTGGTAGCCCCCGATGTCGAGCAGTCGTCCATGGGACACGCCGTGACCCATTCGCGTCCATTAAGCTATAAAAAGTCACCTATAGAGTTTCAAGATATAGAAGCCTACCGGGTAAATGGTACCCCTGCTGATTGTGTGGCCATGGGTACCCACCTGTGGAGCGATGTAGATGTTGTCTTGTCGGGAATCAATATGGGTCCTAATTTAGGCAACTCTATGTGGCATTCGGGTACATTGGCCGCCGCGAAGCAAGCGGTGCTTTTTGGTATCAAGGGTATTGCCTTGAGCACCCCCGTAGGCAAGACTGAGCCTGATTTTGAAGCGTTGGAGTCGTATGTGGAGCAGGTATTGGAGTTGCTCTTGCCCAATATCGAGCTCGCTTTATATAATGTCAATTTCCCGCCCCATCCAACAGATATCGTATGGACGCGACAGTCCGTACGGCTATACGACGGCACTATTATACCGGGTACCGACCCCATGGGCCGCAAGCATTATTGGTTTACCGTATCGCCACTCGAAGCTGCCGATGAAGGTACCGATCGATGGGCAGTTGAAAATGACTTGGTCTCTATTACTCCCTTACGACTCGATTTGACCGATGAAGCGACCTTGGCCGACAAACTGAAAAATACGAAGGGTAAATAGCAGATACACCAAAATAACGATAGGAGATGAAAAACGTAGTCCTACTAATAAGCATATTCGCTCTTCCCCTGATGTGGTATTCCTGTGGCGGTAATCGCGACGGCCAAACTACTGATATGGCCGATACGGCACACCAACACCTCGATAAGAATACCGGCGTGCCACTGAATGATCTGCGACGGAGTGATACGATTGATACCCCAGCAGCCAAGCCCGAAGGGAGCAGTGGTGTACCGTTAGACAACATTGACCGAGATAAGACAGACGATACTGTTGGGAAATCCACCGTCCCGAGATCCGCTGAATAACACCGTTTCGGAGCAATGATAATCAGTAATTTCATCCCGAAGTATTCAGCGCATGTCGGCCACTTCTATTATTTTTCCAATTTTGGTATGCCTCCTTCAGACAATGTCCACATGGACGGTAATTATTTTGCTGGGCATCTTCGATTGATGTAAAGAAAACTCGGTTTTCCCGTTTCATACGTTTGCCGGAGGTACAGCCCAATAATCCATATATTCTCAATTTTCGATTTCCACCAAAGCGGATTTCTTGCCTTCGGATTTTGCTCCGTAAATCGTTGTCTCGAATTTCGGTATGCTGGACCATACCCTAACTTATCGCATCATGAAAGATAATACCCAGGGTATATCTTTCGCCGGTCTTTACCTCACTAACTCCATGCTTCATGTTGACACGATAGTAGCCCTTTATTCCCTTTTCGGGTTTGAAGTTTGTCGTGAAAATAAGCACATCGCCCTTCTTTGGTGTCAAGACAATGGCTTTGGATTGCGCTCTCGGAATTTGTTGCGTTAACACCAATTCGCCCCCGGTAAAATCTTGATCCGGCTCGGTCAGCATCAGCACGATTTGAATAGGGAAATAGACATCGCCATAGAGATCTTGATGCAGGGTGTTGAAGCCTCCTGGCCCATATTTTAGGATTAGGACAGTAGCTTGCTGTTGACCATTTTCATGGCATTGTTCTAATAGTTCTGCGTGGCGCGACGGGAACCGTGTGCCTATATTTAATACGTTGAACCAAGCGTTCGCAATCGGTACAAGTTTCGGATAAATACGTGTTCGGATTTCATCAATGACAGCAGGCAATGGATACTTGAAGTATTTATATTCACCTAATCCAAATCGATACCGTTCCATTACCACTGTTTTTCTGTACGTTGCAGGATTATTATATTCGGCTTTCAACGTCTCGCATTGCTGGTCGGTCAATAAGTTTGATAAAATGGCATATCCGTTTTGATGCATTGTTTCGGCTATTCTTTGCCAGTCTGCAGTTTCTATTCTTTGGATGATATCTTGCATGTATTTTTTTGGTTTTGACTATACGTTGCTGTATGTGGATTGTCGGAGGCTCGTGGCCCCATGTCTCATAAGGCATCCGATAGTACAAATCTCTAAAAATAGGAGGGGACATAAAATCCGATATATGCTATCTTTAGGAGAAACCATGCTAAAAATGTAATATATAGTTACTTTATTGCTTCAATAGACTCAATCCACACACCGTTAAAGCAATCATCCATACACCCTTTCATGCCGTAACCGACGGCCGATATCATACCCTTATTTTCTGTTTTAAAGGTAATGCTCGCATTCTCTCGGTATTTGAGCCAATCGGACTTAGCCTTTTCATAAATATCGTCCAAGGTGTAAAGCGGACTAGCAGAAGAATAGTGGGTCGGTTTTGTCCCTAATTCGCCCGACTTTTCAATCCATTGTAACGTTTCAAGAAAATCAATACCCGTTTCTTTAAAGAAGTCTTCTTTGGTCGTCTTTCGGTTTTTCAGTATTTGATCCACTTCCGTGGTTGACCAGCCACTTTCAGGTCGTAAGATACCTTCATAGATTTTGTAATAAAAATCGCGCGCTACGACCTTGCCTTCCTTCACTGTAAGTGTAGTCTGCCAGGAAGAGGCTATCCAACTATATCCGGTTAGGGTATATTTATAGCTATTGTTGCTTGATTTCTTGAAGGTTTGCCATTTGTCAAAGCTTCGGTCAAATTCATTCGCATATGAAAAATCATCTTTTCTACAGCTTGAAAATAAGGAAAGAGTGAGCAAAGCCCATAGTAAAATTTTGTAGGTCATAGTCTTGGTGTATTTTAAAAGTTATTATCCATAAAACGAGACACATAAGGTGATTGCTACAGAAAGTTCGGTCATTTCGAACGTTGTTTCGTCCATCTGTAATCCTTTTTCTCCATTACTTTTGGGACGTTCAATAGTTGTCCTATACGGCGGACTTTCGATTCCGTATAGGACAGTGATGATAGCAAGTGTCTGGGAACTGTGCCGAATGCCCTTTGTAGTATGGTAGATTTAGCCATTTGTAAGACAAGGTAGAGCAAGGGAGGGCACAGGCGCGGCATAGGTAAGGATACCTATGCCGCTGGGACATCGAAGATAAGGTCGCGGCTATAGAAGGGGCGGTACATATCAAAGCATACCGCCAAATGAAGTGGATGGCGTGATGACCAAGAGGATAGGGCAATAACCAGGTGCATAAGACTAGACATAGTCAGTGTCAAATCAAGACTAAATTATACAATAAGCTATCGTTTACATAGGGTTAACATAGCCTTTACATAGCCATAGCCTAGTCTTTAGCTAAGTAAAAGCTACATTAAGGTTAATTAAAACATATATTAAAACCGAATTTGGTGTTAACTACTTCTCCTTTTTCTTAAAATCCATAGTCTCTCAACACTATTGTTCAAAGATTTCCCCCAGAAAGCGCAAATATTTTATGTGAGGTGCTAAACAATATGTTCAGTTTGGTGTTTTATGTGCATACGGTCAGCAGCGTCTCTCAACGCTCAAAAATTAGGTTAACACATATAGCGGGATGTCATACTCCCGCTATATTTTTATTGGGGCCAGCCTTGACCGAATTTATCTAAAAATGGAACGATGAAAATAGAAAAGCCACCTCCTAAGAGGCGGCCCACCAGCGTTTCTATTAACATCAAAAAATCTAAAAAATTATGATCTTCCGCTGATTTCTTTATCGGATCGATAATATACCCATCCTTGGAGATTTTCCGTTTCCTTGGGATTTGTCAAATCGATCAACGTCAGGATATCTAGATTGAATAATAAAATGCTCTCTTCGTTCAATTCGCGAATGGGATAGTAGATGGCGTTGTCATTGGGCAGATCGATATTACCCTGCAGGGCAATATATTGTTCAGCTAATAAATTGTCAATCAGCGTATCCGTGACTGCATTGAGGTAACGCATCATTTTGCTGATCCACTTCAGCTCCTCTTCTACATATGTAGGGTAGTGTTCGCGGGTGAATTCCAGAATCATCTGCTCCCCTTCAAGGTCTAATCCATCTCGGATCATCCGCAATCCCATGCTCCTGGCTTCTTCTTGATAATAATCCTCCCCATATACAAACTGTATCTCGCCAGCAATAGGGCTAGCTTCGATTTTGGCGCGCAAGGCCATTTGACGGTTGCGCAGCTCGTGGATATAATCATATGTCAGGTCCATAGGCAAAGGTGAAAGATAAGGGGACCAAAGTAGCGTTCTTTGGACCCCTAGCTGTAAAAGATAGTGAAGTGAAAAATATATAAAAATTAACTTACCGTTTTGGTAAGGGTTTTTTATGTGTCGTGTCTTTTGGATTCGGGACCGAGTCGCGTATGTCGGTGCTCATCTTAGTCGGCTTGAAAGTTTTAATCTGATCAAGATGACTTTGAAAGCCCGGTATCTTTTCATTGGCGAATTGTTTTAATTCATTGTCGGTGGTCGCATTGCCTTCAGCAGCTTGTTTAAAAAGCTCGATGGCTTCTGTATGTGTCTGGGCCATCAAATCGGCATAAAGCTGATCGAAAGAAGCTGCATCTGCATCATTCAGTTGTTGGATCATTTGCTCGTATTTCTGGTCATCTGCCTTTCCAAGTTCCCAATTTTTTTGTTGCACGAGGGTGGTCAATTGTTCACCAGCCGCGGTATGATCGCTGACCATCATTTGCGCATAGTGCTTTATGGTCTCGTTTTGAGATTTTTGAAGGGCTATATTAGCCGCCTGGATTTCGAAGGCATTTCTGGCCATGGCTTTGGCCGCAAAATCTAAGTCCCCCCTTTGGGGCTGCACTGCCGTGCTGTCTTGTGCCTGCACCTGGAATGTAACCAGTACATAGGCTAGACATAAGCTGAGGGTTTTGAGAATAGTTTTCATAGTGCGAATATTTTAAAAATGTTATCGATTCGTTCTGCTGCAATGTCTTGCGCCCGCTTGGCCTCTATATCGCATAATCAGATGTAATGCAAGGATGATAAAGAGTATTCCGAAAATGATGGACATAAACATAAGCTATCAATTTAACGTACTATTCAAAAAACAACCGATTGGGGACGATGTTTGTAGTTCGTTGTATTTCAGGTATTAAACATTTTATTTGTGATTTTATACGCGGAGGTAGGATAAAAATCGCAGCTTGAACAAGTAAAGCTGGCAAGGAGAACACCACGAAAGGAAGCAAAAAAAACCACCTATCTGCTGTAAAAGATAGATGGTCTAAAAGTATATAGTTGTATAAAGCGCTCGGGTGTGACTAGTCCTCATCTTCATTCTTAGACTCGGGAGTCTCTAGTATAGCCATGAGTAATAGATAATATCCTTTTTCCAGTCCAAGTTTTGCTGCGTTGATTTCAGTAGTTTTCATTGTAATGTTTTTTTGGGTTTAATATTCTATTAGTAACTCATGCTATACTGTGCAAAAGTGGTGCAAAATATAAGGTTCTTCGCTAGATTAGATACGTTTTTCTTGATTTTTTTATTGCATAAATAGCTGTTTATTAGTGTTTTGTGTGTGTATTTTCAAATGTGGGTTTACTAATTTCTTCAGATGCTTCGCTCCCAAAAAACTGTCTACTAAAATAGACAGTTTCGCTATCTAAACGAGTGATGGCAACTATTAAAAAAGCCCGTCGTGCATGCGCAAGACGGGCTTAAACACTAAGGTAATGAAGACTTAATATGGAAGGATTGCCCAGGTACTGCGAAGTCGCCTTCGAAATCGACTCTCGGTAAATAGCCGCTCACAGGTGCCCTGTCGTAGCAATCCTTCTGCCTTATCCTGCCGCATCGCGTAGATCTCGAATTCGATCGTGAGCCGCCTTTTGCTTTTCGGCTTGGCTCCCAATAATTTCGACCACATTGAGCGGCAAATGGGGAGAATCCTTGAGCGCTTCTTCATAAGCTTTCTTACTGGCATCTTCACCGCGCTCGCACTCTTCGAGTATACTCTTGCGGTCGTGTCCACTGAAGGTCGCTTTGACGTCTAGCCACAATCGGTGAAGTTTGCCCGAATTACGGGTACCGGTAGTAGGCTCTTCGCCGTTGATGACGACCAAAGGGGCCAGTTCGCTATTGAACTGACGGGTCTGTTGGATATAATCCTCAAACAAGGAACGAAGGTCGATATCTTCTTGGCCCTTTAAATCTTCTAAAGCTGTGGTGTAGCCCTCAATACGATCGTTGTTGATTTCAATTAAATCGTTGATGATTTCTGCTGTCGTGTTTTCGTTATACATGTTTCCTCCTTTTATGTTTAATGGGATTTCTTATTATATCAACAAAGACCTATGGTGAATGTTTAGCTAGGAAAACCTAATTAAATACTTAATATTCTGATTTTTAGACTGTTGCTGTTATATTTGAATCTTAAACAAGTAGTTTAAAGATGATTTTTGAGTATTTATATCCTATTCCCGCGTATTCTTCACGATACCCTTGTCAGCAATGTGTATAAAAACTTTTGACATCCGCTGATGGTTATATATACTGCTAACTATAAAAATAATATCATGGCTATCAAAAAAGAAAATGCAAAGGTGGGGCTCGTCAATAAGGAGCGCCAGCCCCGAAAGGAGAAAACCATAACTTCTGTGGTAGAGAAGAGAAACAAAAAACAGGAAGGCGACGGTGAAGCCGGCGTAGACCCTCAAGTGGACCAGCTCAATGATATGCCTGATCCGGATATCCACCCTCGTGAACCTAAAGCACCTAAGCATAAATAAGTATGTTGGAACTTCGAAAAATATTCTTGGAAGGTGCGGAGTGGGATTTTGTAGGGGAAATTGTCGGTCGTTCGGTGATTATGTTTATCGTGATATTGGTCATTCTCCGGCTGTCCGGCAAAAAAGGGGTAAGGCAATTGACGCTTTTCGAAGTCGCGATTATCCTCAGCCTGGGGTCGGCCGCTGGTGACCCTATGTTTCAGGAAGAGCTGCCGGTTATTTATGCACTGGTGGTGCTATTCTCGGTAATCGTGGTCTATAAACTCGTGACGTGGTTGGCCTCCAAGTCGGTCTTTATAAATAAAATATTGGAAGGGGAGGCTATGGTCGTAGTCAGGGAGGGGATGTTTGAAATGAAGCATGAAAGTGATAGCGATTTTTCTAAAATGGAATTTTTTTCTGAATTGCGAAACCAATCCGTCGAGCACCTAGGACAAGTGCGGACTGCGGTGTTGGAAATTGACGGCACCATGAGCATCCTGTTTTATCCGGACGAGGAGGTCAAATATGGCCTACCCCTTTTCCCGGATGCCTACCAAGAGGCAACTCGTGAACAGGAGAATGTATGGGTGGCATGTATGTATTGCGGCGGCGTAATCTCCTATATTCCCCCTACTCGAAAGTGTCCACGATGCCAACGGGATAAATGGGCAAATGCCATTAACACCAAAAGAGTGTAAAGGCTTCTCCCCCCCCGAGCTTCGAATTATTAACGTACTGCGTGAAATACCTGAAATATTGATGCAAATACGGTATTGAATATACCACCCCCTTTGATTGAAAGGGCTGTGAAATTATTTCATTAATTTTAACCGAACAGCTAGAGGTTACTCGGCGCATAAGAAAAGGAGATTTAAGAAAAAAATGCAAGTGCTTACTTTAACCAACTATTGCAATAAGATTTCACAAGGGGGGATACGACAAAATATGAAGACCTAAATAACCATGGTTTGCAAATCGACTTTGTGAACATGAAAGCCCAAAGTCGTAAAAATTAGCGTGGGTCGGTGCAATGCCATTGACCTATTGAGCCCGAACATGACATCATAGAAAAAACAATCCCTTCCGATCGTGAAATACGGAAGATGGAATGATAGTGTCCAATTTTTTGAAGCAATATAATGGGAGAGATACTGAATAATAGGAGTGGTGGAGGTGCCGAACAGGATATGCCTCCGTCACTGAACCACCGAAAGCTAAAGGAATGGAAAGAAATTGAGGAATTTTATACCATATTTCACGATGGCCCCTTTGGCTATGTCATGACAGATGGGAAGGGGTATATTCAACGTTATAATGAAATCGCTGCAGCCATATTGGATGCTCCGGACGGAAATCTAAAGAGGAAGCGAGTGTTGGACTTTCTGTATGAGGATGGCAAGAAGAAAATGATGGCTTTGATGGGCCAACACTCTCTTGGATGGCTGACTCCGTTGCGACTCATAAAGACAAAATGCCCTTACAATGGGAGTCGACTGATGACTTATTTCTTGAAGGGATTTGTTGGGGAGGGAGGGAAACAATGCTTTTGCATCCTTTTACTTCGGAATGATTTTAGACCGGACGATGAATATCTGGAACAACATGAAATCTTATATCACACGATAGTACAGACGCAGGAAGCCGAGCGGGCAGCAATCAGTGCCTCCCTACATGATACAGTGGCTCAGTACTTATATGGTATACACTTACATCTGCAACACCTTCAAATGAATGGGGCGCATGACGAAGCTGTACTGCCCGTCCAACAGATGCTCCATGAAGCTATACGGCTGATTCGGGATTTTTCCAACGATCTGGCACCTATGCTCTTAAGAGATAATGGCTTGTATATGTCCATCATGCAAATGGTGAACAAGCTGTCGCTGCCCAGCTTTAAGATCGATGCGCAGGTAGACGAAAAAGTAGATGCGCTGGCTGCAGATTTGCAACTGAGTATATTCAGGATTGTACAAGAATTGATCAACAATGGGATGAGGCATGCCCAAGCGACGGCTATGTCTATTCGAATAAATGAAATGGAGGCATTCCGGATTGAAATAGAAGTTGTCGATAATGGAAATGGGTTTAAAATAGACGAAAATAATGAAATCGTATTTGGTTCTGGGCTTAGAAATATTCAAAATCGGGTGTTATTGCACGGGGGCGAGCTGGAGATTCGACGTGTAAAGGAAGGCGCAGCTATCGTGGCCAGCTTGCGAACGAATCTTTTTTTGAGTTGAGAGGTCTTCATTAGAAGGCGCTTTCCCTCGCTTGTGATTGGGGGAGCATTTAAGAAGGACACTGCTGGTCACTTGTCGAAATATTCGTGTTGAGCAGCCCTTTAAGTAAAGATTTCCACTGTGGAAACGAAGCCCCCAGTTTTGCTCCGGCACCGATAATGAAATTGCGGATTTTGTCGGATAAGGCATCAACTTCTAGATTGATGACTTCATTCCGACCGAAATAGTTCGCATTGATGCTGTTATTGATACGTTGGATCTGTAGGGTAGAAGTGGCGATATTTTTGAAGAAATGCTTCGTTTCATCATCGTGAGCGGATAGTGGGTTGACGCAGGGACGCAGGGTGATGGTGAGTGCTTGGAGATTGGGATCATTGCTTTCGTCAATGCGCTCAATCTGTACATAGTCAAAGCCATCCGTACTGGGTAGACCAGGGCCCGGAATATCGATTTGGATGTAGTCGCCGATGTTGGGCGTTTGTAATGTTGCTTGACCAACGTTGTCAAGATGAGTGAAAGTCGCCATGGGCAACTCGGCAATTTGATACCAGTGGCTGATACACAGTAACCGGCTCCGAACCACGTCATAGCACTGCTTTGCATCTGCGAGGTGGGCAAAGCTAATGCTTTCAGAAGCATCCATTTTGCGACCGTCGTGTTGGGTGGGGATTTCGTGTTTCATAGCACTGATTTTTGTATTACACTATAATATAACAGCGCGTTTGGAGCTAAGTTTAGATAAAATGGCGAACGGGTATTTGTAGCAGCGAGCATGCGTGTTATTACGGAGGTAAGATGATAAATCACAATAAAAGCCCGTAATACACGTAATATATGGTACATCTATTATGTTAATACGAGGCTATCAAACGTAGACGGTCATTAAGGTTTTACCGGATATTGCAAAAATGAAAGGATTCTATTGGAAGAAGCGCAGAACATTTAATGCGATTAGTTGTTCTATATAGTCGAAAGGAGCTTATGACCCAATGTGAGCCTCAGATTTTTTTAGATACATGAATATGAACACGAAAAAGACTGATGGGGAAGCTGTCATCTCAGCGTCACCGTATATTCCATCGGCTAGGCCGGAACAATATTCTCTTTTTGAACAAGAGGCTGAACGAGATCAGCTATGTTTTGATATCTTCTTCAAAGAAGGACCATTTGGACTTATTTTGTTAGATCGGTATTTTCAGCTGTTTAAAGTCAATTCGAGATTGGAGCATATGTTGGGGCGGGATGCTTCGGAAATGATGGGCAGGCTCATATTTGAGTATCTTACCGAAGAGGACGCGCTAAGTTTTAAATCTATTTTGCAGAATAGTAAAACGTTAGTAAGTCCGCTTTTGGTCAGTCTCGGATTGATTAGGAAAGGTAATAATATTGTGATGACAGATGCCTATGTCCGTAAATACAAGACGAAACTTGGCGAAGATCAGTACTGCATCCTGCTATTCGAAAAAGAATTTTGCCCAAATAGACAGTTACTGGAGCTGAAGCAGGAGGTATATGATGCTATTATCATCACGCAAGAACAGGAAAGACAAGACATAGGAAATTTTTTGCATGATAGTGTGGCACAACTGCTCTATGCTGCACGGCTAAACCTCCAACATTTTGTACTAGAATATGACTATCGAGAGCGTATCGTACCTGTCAAGAAGATGTTGAATGAGGCTATCCACCAGATCCGAAATCTGTCTATGGATTTGGTTCCTTCTGTACTGAATGACTTCGGCCTCAAAGCAGCATTGAAGACAATGGCCGAGCGAATAGCGATTCCGGGATTTGAGGTGACGGCACTGGTCCAAGAAAAATGCGAAACACTACCCGATGGCCTCAAGTTGGCTATCTATAGGATTGTACAAGAACTGCTAAATAATTGTATGAAACACGCGATGGCGACCAAAGTCCGAGTGAAGATATCTTGGGCGCAAGATACAATAGTTGTTG
Organism: Sphingobacterium sp. SYP-B4668; assembly: GCF_027627455.1. Taxonomy (NCBI): domain Bacteria; kingdom Pseudomonadati; phylum Bacteroidota; class Sphingobacteriia; order Sphingobacteriales; family Sphingobacteriaceae; genus Sphingobacterium; species Sphingobacterium sp. SYP-B4668. The sequence goes on from NZ_CP115483.1 coordinate 174,309, forward strand.
AGGTAACCGACAATGGCAAAGGCTTCGCTAAGGAGCTCGAAGAATGTGTGCAGGAGGGCTCGGGTTTGCGCAATATAAAAAGTAGGATCCATCTGTATAATGGAGATATTAAAATCAAAGCCAATAAAATTGGTAGCACAGTGTTGGTCAATTTGCAAGTAACATAAATATGAAGAAAATCAAGATTATGCTCGCCGAAGACCATTTAGTGGTCCGGAATGGAATCAAGTTGCTGCTGGACTCTCAGGATAACTTTGAAGTAGTGGGTGAAGTGGGGAGTGGAAAGGAGATATTGGATTTGCTATCTGCAGGGGTAGAGACAGATATCCTCATCACCGACCTAGGTATGCACAATGTGGATGGTATCCAGCTGATTAAAGAAGTAAAAGCACGTAATCTGGCTATTAAAGTGATTGTGCTGACGATGTTGGATTGTGAACAACATGTGGCCAAGTCCTTTGAATGTGGTGCAAAAGCCTATTTGGTCAAAAACGTTGCGGCCGAAGAGCTTATATTCTGTGTCAATCATGTGGCAAAAGGGGGGCGATTCCTCTGTGAGGAATTGATGATTAAATTTATAGACAAGCTTATCGAAAAGAACGCTACGCAGATAAATAAGATAGACCCAGCAGAGCTAGACCTGTCTTCACGAGAGTTGGAAGTACTGGAACTGCTGGGCGAAGGGTTGACTAATCTGGAAATCTCCAAACGTTTATTTTTGAGCAAGCGAACAGTAGAAGGGCATCGTCAAAGCTTGATTGACAAGACTAAATCTAAAAATACCCCGGCGCTGATTAAATTTGCCCTTCAAAACGGCCTGATTCATTAGAAAAGCCGTCTACGTATAAATACTCGATAAGTATGTATAAATGCCCTTTGTGGGTTGTCTGCCAAACAGATAGCCTACAAAGGATGTTTTTATAGCAACAGTTTTGTCACACTAAAACAAAAGACTATGAAAACATTAAAGACAGTAATGATGCTTGGCATCGGTTGTGTAATCGCAGTGACAGCTTGTAATAGCGCATCTGATAATAATCAAAATAATGGAGATGGACAGCCTTCCGCCGTGCCACCAACCAATGGAGAAGAGTCACGGTACAACTTGAACGGGACCGATACTTCTGTAACCCCGATTGATTCAAATAGAACGGATACTTCTACTATACAGACACCATAGAAAGGAGGAGGCGATGTTATTTAGAAAGAAAAAAGTGCCAAAGTCTATTCTTGAAGAGCCGGATGATCAACCTGCCGGGTTTACGATTCCATGGGTAATCATTATAGCGATTGTTATACTAGGCATACTCTATCTGCTTTTTTTCAAAGATAGATAGTGCCTCTACATCTTAAGAATAAAAACAACTATGGCAGATTATATAAATCATAACAACAATCCTGCGGAGAAATATCCTGCGCCTCCCTTTGGACGGCAGGCGCAGTCTCCTCCCGGGTTGGAGCGTCTACTTGATCCTAAAGCCGATCACGGTGAGACCTCTTACAGAGGGAACGGCCTGTTGATAGGAAAGAAAGCGGTAATTACGGGGGCTGATTCTGGAATAGGAAAAGCTATTGCAATTGCTTATGCGAGGGAAGGGGCCGATATTTTGGTTTCTTACCTCAATGAGGAAGAGGATGCGCTCGATACAAAAAAGTGGGTAGAGCATGCCGGGCGTCAAGCTATATTGGTGCCTGGTGATATTCGATCCGAGAAGCATTGCCATCACCTTATTGCGAAAGCCACCGAAGAATGGGGCGGTATCGATATTCTAGTAAATAATGCAGCTTATCAGCGGACGTATAAAGATTTTGGGTCTATTCAGGCTGACGAATGGCGAGAGGTCTTCGATACGAATGTACACGCCATGTTTTATTTGTGTTATGAAGCACTGCCCTTTATGTTGGCGGGGAGTAGTATCATCAATACCACATCTGTCAATGCCTACCACCCCAATCCGATATTGCTACCTTATGCCGCGACCAAGGCTGCCATCCAAAATTTCACAGCGAATATGGCGCAGATGATGTTGGAGGCCGACAATGGAATCCGGGTCAATGCTGTAGCACCAGGACCTGTATGGACACCCTTGATTCCGTCAACGATTCCCGAGCACGAAAACTTCGGGAAAGATACCCCGATGGGACGGCCCGGGCAGCCAGTTGAGATAGCTCCGATATTTGTCTTCTTGGCATCTGAAGCCGCATCTTATATTTCGGGAGCAACTATTCCCGCTACGGGTGGAAAAATAGCGTTCTAACTTCTTAATACCTAAAATATGGAAATCAATTCAGAAAAACTTAACCTATGTGGTGAGTACTTTTCCAAGAACGAATTGAAATTAGTGTTGGCAGAGAGTATGACGGCCGGATTTGTCGCCTCTGTCATCAGTCTGGAGCAGCATGCAGGGGATTATTTTCTAGGTTCTGTAGTGTGCTACCACGACGAGATGAAAAAGCAGGCACTGCAAATTGATGCTGATTTGTTGGATAAGTATGGTGGCGTTTCTGCGGAAGTAACAGCTGCATTGGTGAAAGGCCTCCAACGGGTCTACAGGCCAGATATTGCGATCGCAATCACAGGATTTGCCTCCGCGTGTGGAGAGACTACGGACAAGAACCCTGTAGGGACCGTATTTATCAATATGCAGTTTGAGAATTTTGGATTTTCTAAAAAATGTCTATTTAAAGGTTTGCCAGAGGAGATCATAAAAGCAACGACCAACGAAATCATCGAAAATCTTTATGAAACGATACAGGTCTTCCAGACTGTTCAAAAATGTAAATTGTAATCTGCAAATCTGATAAATTTTGTATTTTGGCCTAGGATATCCACGCGTATAGTTGGTGGAATAAGCTGATTACGCGTTTAAGATGCAACAAATATACACCAATTAGTGGGTGGTATTGTGCAAGTGGCTATCCGAGCTAATGCATAAATGAATTAAGATGAACAGGTTGATAAAAAAAATATTTCAAGTGGTGGCACTTATCACCGTTATGGGAGCAACAACGAATATCTTGCATGCGCAGGAGGAGGATACGGTCCAGAATGTAATCGACGATATACAGATTGATATTAAGAGCGCGACAGTGGATGTTAAGAACAACAGGGCTACTATAGAGCTGTATCTGATTTCCTATCAGCGCAACGCGAGAGAATTTAAACTGAATACCTTTGCGACACAGGTGGTAGACGCTAAAAGGCAGATGTATATGTATACCTCGATGCAAATGGGTAAAGTACTGGTAAAATTGGTCGACCGTCAAAACTACCTGAATTATTTTATGGAAGATGGGGTACCTGTCCCGTTGAAAATAACGGTAGATAATTGGCCGAAAACCGCAAAACCCAGCAAGCTGAAATTGGTGTTTGAAGATAGTACCGAACAAGGTAAATTTATAGAAAAGGCTGTCAATTTATAATTTGACAGCCTTTTCTATGTATTATTATCGAGAGTATCGAACTTGTTGACGATCCATCATACCCATTTGATCTTTCATCATTTTGATTTGATCGGTCAACAATTTGTTTTTATCTGCTTTCTTGGCTTCTTGGAGGTATTTCTCCGCTTCCCTTTTATTTCTTTTGGCCATCGCTATTCCCGCTAAGCTAAGTTTGGCCAATGCTATATTATGATCCATATGGAGACCGAGGGAAAGGGCCTTCTTAAAGAATTTTTCGGATTGTAACGGGGCTCTTCTGGACTCGATGAGGCCAATGAGCATATTGTAATATCCATGTTGTGCTGGAATCAGTTGCTTCTCATAATTGGTAATCCTATTCAGCCACAGTTCTGCTTTTTCCATTTTCTCTTTGCGCATAAACCACTGAGCCAATAACATGTTCTCGTTAAAGAAGACGGTGACCCACGCTAGTATAGTGACTAATATACCCAAAACACCCCAACCCCACTGTCCAAACCAAAAGAGAACAACGGTGCCCACCAACAACAAGGAGCTAATAATGATTCGAATTAAATTTGACATTCGTCTAAAATATTTTGTTTTTAAAATACAAATTTAGATAAAATTGGCTGTATATACAATATAATTGCATCGTATGCAAATTGCTGTCTGGTCATAGGATAGTCAAAAGCAGAAACCGATGGAAGAATTATTTCGGAAGAAAATGTAAGCTACTGTTGGAGTTTTTGTGGTGGGAACCTCTGAATACGACACTTTTTGGCTAAGTTTGAATCATGGAAAAACGCTATGATGAAAGCTGGGACGAAGTGCTTCAGCCACTTTTTAAGCAACCGTATATGAAAGCATTGTCACGATTTGTACAGGCAGAAAGAGAGCAGGCATTGGTGTTTCCTCCTGAGGACTTAGTCTTCAATGCATTTAAACTCACGCCTTTGGATAGGGTTAAGGTCGTGATTTTAGGACAAGATCCCTATCACAATGATGGGCAGGCGCATGGATTGTCCTTTTCTGTCCCTGATGGAATTGCTATTCCGCCCTCCCTACGGAATATTTACACGGAGTTGCAGACCGATATATCGGGATTTCAATATCCGAGATCCGGAAATTTGACAAGCTGGGCAAAGCAAGGCGTGTTGCTGTTGAACGCGACATTAACGGTACGGGCGCATGAAGCGGCTTCTCATCAAAAGCAAGGTTGGGAAATGTTTACCGATCATATTATTCATGAGGTATCCAATCGGACCGATCATGTGGTGTTCATGCTATGGGGCAGTTATGCGCAGAAGAAAGCGATGCTAATCGATCATGCCAAACATTTGGTGCTCAAGTCTGTACATCCATCGCCTCTTTCGGTGTATAGGGGGTTTTTCGGGTCCAAACATTTCTCTAAGGCCAATACTTACCTGGCACAACATGGACGGGAACCCATTGACTGGAAAATTTAATGATTAAGCGAGAAGCTCTTGTACGCGAGACAACTGCAACTCGTCCTTGTGTAGGCGCTGTATATGTTTCACCGCTATTTTGCGGTTTTGCTGGACCACATGGGTAAATAAGAGATGGCTGTCATAGGTAACCTCAAAGGGGAGATGTGGGTTAAGGGTGGCATCTGCCTCTCCAATGACCGAATACTCCCACGTCCCGGAAGAGGTATACCTGGAAATGATGAGCTGCTGGCTTCTTTCCGATACCTGAAAGGCATACCATGCACCTTCACCTACACCCCCTAAATATTGTGCATGCTTGGGAAGTGTAATAGGTTTGGACTGATATTTCATGCCGCCTATAATTAAGTCGTTGGGCAGCTGCGCAGATTTTTGGGTGCTGATATTATCCTTTAGTTTGCTGACTAAGAAAGAAAATGATTGCCACCGATTCATTCTAAAACGCTTAAGCCCCGTCTCGGGTAGATAGGAGTATACTGTGCGGCAGTGATTTGCATTCACAATATTGCTGATAGGGCTACATTTAATTGTTTCCGGGAAATTGATGGAGTGTAGCCAATGGTATTTCGTTGATGAGTTAAAGAGCAGGCGTGGAATGAAGCGCGAACAGTTGTTATTGCCTTTTGCCACGGCCCCATAAGGAGTCGAGCCTTCATGGACAATCTGATCGGCATAAGTCTTGGCCATATCAAAACTGATGTCGGAGGCTATAGAGAAATAGAGCTCCCCAAAACCTTGCATGCCGTCCCGCATGTACTCGAACTGCTGTACAATCTCTTCTAAATTATCTATTTTGCCCTCGCTGTCGAAACGGGCTTTAAAGTCAATTTCCAAACGAGGGTCTGATTCTTTGGAGCGGGCTCTACCATGACCGCGAGGAGATATGTATCGTCCAAAATCATAGTATAGCAATTCTCCCGAAAGGCGACTAATCAAAACAACTCCGGTGTGCCCAACTTTGAAATTTAAATTTTTAACGAGCCCAATTTTTTTGAAAAACATCATCCATGCTTCGTCTCCCCGAATGGTCGAGTCTGGCCATGCCAGGATGAGGGCAAAGTCATCATAGGTGGGTAGAGTTTTTTCCATAGGCTTAGTATTCAAGGGGGATAATAGGCTCTTTCTTACTTGTAGACATAATCATCATGGTCTGGAAAGTTTTGACGAAAGGGATTTTGGATATTTTTTCCATAATCACAGCCTCGTACGCCTTGATGTCCTTAACATAGACCTTTAACATGAAATCACAGTTGCCCGTCACGTGGTGGCATTCAGTCACCTCGGGAATAGCCTTAACCGCTTCTACAAACTCTGGAATAGCATTGTGTGTGTGGAAATCCAATGAAATCTGAATGAAAGATTTGATACCTAATCCGAGCTTCTCTTCGTCCACAAAAGCATGGTAGCTTTTTATAAACCCAGAATTCTCTAACTTCCGGACGCGTTCTAAGGTTGGAGCAGGAGACAATCCAATGCTGGAAGCCAATTGAAGATTCGTTACACGACCATTTTCCTGTAAGAGCTTCAATATTTTTAAGTCTGTTTTATCGGGCTGAAAGGCCATATCTTGATGTCAGTTTTAAGATCAAATGTAAAGATAATAAAACTTTTCAAAATTATATTTGGTTATTCAGTATGATATTGTATAAATATTTGCGACCCAAGGATTTGTTGGCCTTTATTTGTCATTAGGACGCTCGTGCTTTTGGTGGCGCGTTGGGGTTGGTGAGGGGATTTCGGAGGGGTGAGAATGAAAAAGTGATCAAAGTCACTTTTTTTTGTCATAAATAAGCCATCTAACCGATTGAAAAGTATTTTTTTAGCGTCTAAAGTCGTACCTTTGTTGCTTGAAACTGAGTGATAATCCTCAGATGATTTTGATTTAGAGTAGAGATATGAGCACTAAAGACGACGAGATTTTAAAAGAGCTGGAGAACGAAGAGTATAAATACGGTTTTACGACTGATATTGAGATGGATATCGCTCCTGTAGGCTTGACCGAAGATACAGTTCGACTTATTTCCCAGAAGAAAAATGAGCCAGAATGGTTGTTGGAGTGGCGATTGAAAGCTTTCCGTCATTTTTTGACCATGAAAATGCCCTCTTGGCAGAACTTCAAGAATCCAGAAGTGGATTTTCAAGAAATATCATACTATGCGGCCCCTAAAGTGAAGCCTCAGTTGGAATCCCTTGATGAGGTGGATCCGGAGCTGCTGTTGACTTTTGAAAAATTAGGGATTCCGTTGGATGAACAAAAGATATTGGCTGGAGTCGTTGCCGTTGATGCGGTATTTGATTCGGTATCGGTAAAGACTACTTTTCGGGAGAAGCTGAAAGAGCAAGGGGTCATATTTTGCTCATTTGGGGAGGCTGTACAAGAGCATCCCGAACTTATACGTGAGTATCTAGGAAGTGTCGTACCTCAAACAGATAATATTTATGCGGCACTAAATTCTGCAGTATTTTCGGACGGGTCATTCGTTTATATTCCTAAGGGAGTGAGGTGTCCAATGGAACTTTCGACCTATTTCCGTATTAATGCGCAGAATACAGGCCAGTTTGAACGTACACTTATCATCGCAGATGAGGGGTCATACGTGTCTTATCTAGAGGGATGTACAGCGCCAACTCGTGATGAAAACCAATTACACGCGGCAGTCGTAGAACTGGTTGCGCAGAAGGATGCCGAAATCAAATATTCTACCGTGCAGAACTGGTACCCTGGGGATAAGGATGGAAAAGGTGGAATTTATAATTTCGTAACCAAACGGGGAATCTGTAAAGGAGATAACAGTAAGATATCTTGGACACAAGTAGAAACGGGATCTGCCATCACATGGAAATACCCAGGTGTAATTCTTAAAGGAGATAATTCTGTAGGAGAATTCTACTCGGTGGCTTTGACTCGTAATATGCAAGTGGCTGATACAGGTACCAAAATGATTCATTTAGGGAAAAATACCCGTTCAAAAATTGTATCTAAAGGTATCTCGGCAGGTAAAAGCCATAACAGTTACCGTGGGTTGGTCAAGATTGGTCCTAATGCGGATAATTCCCGTAATTTTACCCAATGTGACTCTCTCTTGATTGGCGACAAATGTGGAGCGCATACTTTCCCTTATATCGAAAACAAAAATAGAACCGCTATACTTGAACACGAAGCAACGACCTCAAAAATTGGGGAAGACCAAGTGTTCTACCTCAATCAACGTGGTATTGACTCTGAAAAAGCAGTAGGGTTGATTGTAAATGGATATGCAAAAGAGGTGTTGAACCAGTTGCCGATGGAATTTGCAGTGGAGGCTCAGAAGCTCCTAGCGATATCGCTTGAAGGTAGTGTAGGGTAAGAAGTAGTATTAAGATTTTTATATATCGTAAAAAAATAAAGGGAGCAAATGGTAAGAGAGTCTTCTTACAGTTTGATGTCCAAATGAAAAGAAAGTATGTTAAGTATTAAGAATTTACATGCGTCTGTTGAAGACAAACAAATATTGAAAGGATTGAATCTAGAGGTCAAAGCTGGAGAGATTCATGCAATCATGGGACCAAATGGTGCGGGAAAAAGCACATTGGGTAATGTATTGGCAGGACGCGACAGCTACGAAGTGACAGATGGTTCGGCACTTTTGGAGGGAATCGATCTATTGGATCTTTCTCCTGAAGATCGCGCAAGAGAAGGGTTATTTTTGGCTTTTCAATATCCAGTAGAAATCCCCGGGGTATCCAATATCAACTTTTTGAAAACGGCCGTCAATGATATCCGTGAGTATAAGGGGTTGCCTCCGATGGAAGCGAAAGAGTTTCTTCAGATGGTTAAAGACAAGCAGAAGTTGGTCGAATTCTCGGCAAGCCTTGCTAATCGTTCATTGAACGAAGGATTTTCTGGAGGTGAGAAAAAACGTAATGAAATTTTTCAACTAGCGATGTTGAATCCTAAGTTGGCAATTCTAGACGAGACGGATTCTGGGTTGGACATAGATGCGCTACGTGTAGTGGCCAACGGTGTCAACCAACTGCGCTCTAAGGACAACGCATTTGTCGTTATTACACACTACCAACGGTTATTAGACTATATCGTTCCTGACTTTGTGCATGTGCTATATAATGGACGTATCGTAAAGACAGGTCCTAAAGAGTTGGCGCTAGAGCTAGAAGAAAAAGGATACGATTGGTTAAAAGAATTAGATACACAAAACGCTTGAGGATCTTAAGGGATGGATGTAGTAGCAAGCGGACGGATAGATAACAACATGAGTACATTAGTAGCAGATTCATTATTTCAACAATTGGTGGAAGGTTTTCAGGAGCAAACAAATGCTCAAGAGACCGTTGCCTTGACCAAGTTGCGTCAAGAGGCCTTTGACAAGTTTCGTCAACAGGGTTTCCCAACCGTGAAAAATGAAGATTGGAAATATACAAATATTCACAGTCTGGTTAATAAGACATACGTGCTTAATCCAGATGTGGACATCGAAGAGTTGGACTTCAGTAAAGCTGATATCCCTGACTTCGACGCACACCGCATCGTGCTGGTAAATGGGCAGTATGTCTTGGCATTTTCTTCCTTGGAAGAAGAGGTGGGACTGACCGTGAAGCCAATTGACGAGGCGGACGAGGAAAGCAATTTCATCAAGCATTTTGCCCAACACGCTGATAAGACAAACAGCGCTATGGTGGCTTTGAATACTGCGCTTTTCACCTCGGGTCTTTTTATAGATGTTGCCAAAGGAAAAGTCTTGCAAAAGCCAATCCATATCGTTCATGTGGCTACTGGCGATGCTGATTTTTTTACACAGACGCGAAACTTAATCGTTCTTGAGCCAAATGCGGAGGCTGAGATTGTAGAATCATTTATCACAATCAATGGTGCTGCGAAGAACGTACATAACAAGGTGACGGAAATCGTTGTTTGCGAAAATGCGAAACTTCAACACTATTATTTACAAATAGCTGATGCGACTAGTCATTACGTGAATCACACGGAAGTTTATCAGGAAAAATATAGTCTGTACAATAATTACAACTGTAATTTCCCAGGACCTTCGTTTGTCAGGAATGACATCAATGTGCGAATGGATGCAGAGAATGTCGAAAGCCATCTTTATGGTATCAACTTGACTTCGGAGAATCAATTTGTAGACAACCATACGGTAGTGGACCATATGAAACCGCATTGTGAATCTTATGAGTGGTACAAAAATATCCCACAAGATACCTCGACAGCGGTATTTAACGGGAAAATTTTTGTGAGAGAAGATGCACAAAAAACAAATGCGTTTCAGCAAAATAATAATATGTTGATTGGCGATAAATCAACAGTATATACTAAGCCGCAGTTGGAGATTTTTGCTGATGATGTGAAATGTTCTCATGGCTGTACAATGGGACAATTTGATGAAGAAGCGCTTTTCTATTTGAGAGCGCGAGGTATCGGAGAGGAGTCTGCTAGGCTGTTGCTGGTACATGCTTTTGCCTTTGACGTAATTACTAGATTTTCCAATCCCGTCGTGCGGGCCTATATCGAAAATCTGGTGGATGCTGGTTTGAAAGATTAACACGTTATATAATCACAGAAAAAGCGCATTAGGATGTTTCTAATGCGCTTTTTCTATGGATTTGTATGGCTGGATTGATGAGTAGGAGTGCGTCTACAAATGAATCGTTGCTATCGGGGCTGATGTATATCTCCCCCTGTTTTTTGTTTTCGATAATCAGTCCGTTTCGTGCGGAAGCAGGACGGAAACCAACCCACATTGTTTCATTGACACGTATCCGTTTTATATGGGCAATTTTTATTTTGCCCCTAATCCAGCCAGCTCTATATTTGATATAACCATCTTGGATGGTGTATCCCACATCTAGGACCATCCAAAGGATGATTCCAATTACGATCAGCGTGGGTACGATGCTCAGGATAATCTGTAATGCTGATGCTCCTTCTTGTCTGTAGGTGACGAATAGAAATAACAACATAACCGAGCAGCATGCGAAGACGATGCATAGCGTTAAGGGATCTTTTCGACTTTTGAAATTCATATCACATGGGTTTATGAGTGTGCGGCGGTCGTCAAAGCTTATATCATCAATATAAGAAAATAAATCGAGTAATTGAAATCCTCAGTGGGGTATAGGCGCCAGCGGAAAAAAAAGGTAGGGGTGATTATCAGATGGTTGGGTATTAAAAAAGCCTCAGATATTTCTGAGGCTTTAGTGGAGCGAAAGACGAGATTCGAACTCGCGACCCCAACCTTGGCAAGGTTGTGCTCTACCAACTGAGCTACTTTCGCTTTTGGTATGGCAAAAATACACTTTATATGCTATCTGGCAAAATAAAATTTAAAAATTATGGTAACGGTATGGCGTTGACACAGTTAATGCCATCGACAGCTGCTGATACAATACCTCCAGCATATCCGGCACCTTCGCCACATGGATATAATCCTGTGATTTGGGGGTGTTGCAGACTCTCTTTGTCTCTTGGTATACGTACCGGTGAGGAAGTGCGCGATTCTACGCCTACTAGAATTGCTTCATTCGTATAATAGCCTTTCATTTTTTTACCAAATATCGGAAGTGCACCTCGAAGAGCCTCTCGTACAAAATTAGGGAGCACCTCGTCCAAATCTACACTGTTGGTGCCCGGTTTATAGGAACAGTCAGGCAGCGAACTGGAGACTCTTTTTTCAACAAAGTCTACCATGCGTTGTGCGGGAGCAACAAGTCTGCCTCCGCCCAAATCGAAAGCCAATTTTTCTACTTGTTTTTGAAAATCTAGTAGTGCAAAGGGGTCGGTAGCGGCATTCGGTACATCTTTTAGATTGATCTGGGTCACGGTGCCAGAGTTGGCGTGAGGATTGTTGCGTTTGGACGGGGACCAACCATTGACTACAATTTCTTCCAAATCGGTTGCGCAGGGAGCAATGATGCCGCCGGGGCACATACAAAAGGAAAATACTCCTCGGTTATTGACCTGCTCGACCAGACTGTAGTATGCGGGAGGTAGGTTCTCGTGGCGTGTGCTGCAATGGTATTGTGCTTGATCGATGAGTGCTTGAGGATGTTCGATACGTACACCCAAAGCGAAGGATTTGGCCTCTATTAGCCAATTCTTTTTTCTAAAAAGCTCAAATACATCTCGCGCAGAGTGACCTGTTGCGAGAATCACATGCGGAGCATTAATTTGCTCTCCACTGGCAAGCGTGACACCTGTTACGGCACCAAAGGCTTCGTGGATGTCAATCACACGTTGATCGAAAATAAACTCACCGCCGCACTCGAGTATGGTATTGCGCATCGCAGCAATGATATGTGGTAGTTTATTGGTGCCGATATGTGGACGAGCATCTACCAAAATGTCGTCTGTAGCGCCGTGGTTGACAAAAATCTGTAGTACTTTCTGTACATCTCCTCGTTTATCGGAACGGGTGTACAGCTTTCCATCCGAGTAGGTACCGGCTCCTCCCTCTCCAAAGCAATAGTTGGATTCTGGATTTACGTGTCCCTCGCGAGTAATTTTTGCAAGATCCCGCCTGCGCTCACGGACTTCTTTACCTCTTTCGATGACAATAGGCTTTAGCCCCCTTTCAATGCACCTATAGGCGGCAAATAAGCCTGCAGGGCCTGCACCTATAATAATGACGGGCTTGGCATTTTTGACCTGCTGATGATTGGGGTGATGAATATCGACGATAGGTTCCTCATTGATATAAAAGATGACCCTGACACGAAATACGACATGCCGACTGCGGGCATCGATTGAGCGTTTTCTGATTTTGAAACCTTTAATTTGTGAAAGGGGGATGCGGAGTTCTTTGACTCCTTTTTCAAGAATATATTCACGGTCCGTGATATGGTCCGGAGATAGGGCAAGTTCTATTTCTTTCTGCATGATGTGGCTGGGTTTTTATCCCAAAACAGTACAAAAATAAAAAAAATGCTTCGCATTAACGACCGCGGGGATGAAATTCAGAAACATACTCGCCTGTACATCGATCTGTCGAGCGGAAGAGTGTGCCATAAGCTGACGTTATGGCCTTTTTAATTGTCTTGAAAGTGCCTTCGTTTAGATTTTTCTCCTGTTGGGAGGCTTGCGAAGCCTCTTTGAATTATTTTCTTATGTATAGTTTTGTCTAAAGCTCACGTAATCAAATCTTGGTATTTGCTTTGTTACGATGAATTGGGTATTGAAACAATTTAGTATATTTAACAGTTAATTAGAAAACACATTACACATGAAAAGATTATTAATCGCATTAGTTGGCTTATTTACAGCGTTGTCCTTTAGTTCTTGTGGTTACAATACAATGGTTTCCAAAGATGAGAATGTAAAAGGAAAGTGGGCTCAGGTTGAGAATGCTTATCAACGCCGTGCGGATTTAATTCCGAATTTGGTAAATACGGTAAAAGGAGCTGCAAAACATGAAGAGGGAACATTGACAGCAGTCGTAGAAGCTCGCGCTAAAGCGACTTCGGTAACGGTCGACCCTTCTAATCTTTCGGAAGAGGCTATTGCTAACTATCAACAGACACAAGATGCACTATCTCAGTCTATCGGACGTCTATTGGTAAGTGTTGAAGCATATCCCGACTTAAAGGCTAATCAGAGCTTTTTAGAGTTACAAGCGCAATTGGAAGGTACTGAAAATAGAATCTCTGTAGAGCGTAGAGCTTACAATGAGGCTGTACAAGATTATAATACAACTGTGAGAAGCTTCCCTAATAATATCATGGCGGGTATGTTTGGATTTAAGCCAAAAGGTACATTTAAAGCTGCCGAAGGATCGGATAAAGCTCCAGAGGTATCTTTTTAATATAGAAATTAGTAACGGAGATGGACAATTTTGATGAAATGCAAAATTGTTCATCTTTTTTTAATCCAATAGTATGCAAATATTAAGCGCTGAAGAGCAAGAGCAAGTCGCACATGCGATTAGTGTTGCGGAGAATATGACGTCTGGCGAGATTCGTATTGTCATAGAAAACACTTGTCCGGCACAGGATCCACTAGACAGGGCAGTTTCTTATTTTAAGAAACTAGAGATGCATGCTACCGCGCAACGTAATGGTGTATTGGTGTATTTGGCTGCTCATGACCATCTTTTTGCGATCATAGGTGATGCTGGTATTAATGAACGAGTAGGGCCTGATTTTTGGGAATCTACTAAGGAGACCATGGCATCTTATTTCAGGACGGGAGAGCTGGCAAAAGGATTGATTGCCGGCGTCCATCAAGCTGGAAATCAACTTAAGCATTTTTATCCCAATACTTCCGACGATGTCAATGAATTGCCGAATGAAATTCATTTTGGCAATAGTAAATGATGTACATATCCAGAGACTAACATGCATATATTAAGAAAAGCACACTTTAGATCGCTTTTGATATGGTCTATTTTTAGCATATTCCTGCTAAAGGCGAACGCGCAGGATTTCCCTGCTGCTCCGCAGAGACTTGTCAGTGATTATACCAATACATTGAGCAGTACCCAGGTGCAGGCTTTGGAAAGCAAATTGTTGAAGTTTGAAGACTCCACATCCACCCAGATTGCAGTGGTGGTGATGAATACGACGGGGGATTATGATATCGCCGATTATGCTGTTCGTCTCGCCCAAAAATGGGGTGTGGGTGACAAGAAGTATAATAATGGTATTCTATTGTTAGTGGCATTGGGCGACCGTGCCGTCACGATACAGACGGGATATGGCCTGGAAGGAGCTGTGCCTGACGCAATAGCCTACCGCATCATTGAAAATGAAATTAAGCCGGCTTTTAAGCAAGGAGACTATTATACTGGGATAGATCGTGCTACGAATGCATTGATTGCCTACTCCAAAGGAGAGTATAAGAATGAAGGAAATGATCGGCAAGCACCAGCTGGTGGAGGTAATATCTTAAAAATTATCATCCTTGTAATTGTTGTCATTGTAGTTTTTGCAGCCAGTAAAGGCGGCGGTGGCGGCAATAAGGGCGGGGGACGTGTAATTGGTGGTAAGGGTGCAAATGATCTCTTCTGGTGGACATTGTTGAGTGGATTAATGGGGGGCGGTCGATCTTCGGGTGGTGGATTTGGTGGTGGTAGCGGCGGAGGTTTCGGCGGTGGCGGCGGATTTGGTGGCTTCGGAGGAGGAGGATTTGGTGGTGGTGGTGCCAGTGGTCGCTGGTAACAAGATTTTTATGGAACGGGTGTATAAAATAGAGGAATAAAAGCGTTGTAAAGGCGACGATATAATTAGAAAGCAATAATGAAGCAAACATTTTTATTGGGACTTGGACTTCTCCCCGCAATATTATTTGCACAAGAAGACTTTACGGTACATGGAAAATTGACAGGAGCGGGTGAGAAAGCGAAAGCTTACATTCAATATCGAGACAACGGTCAGGCTTTTATGGACTCTACTGCAGTAGTGAAGGGTGAGTTTAAGTTTCACGGAACGGTTTCTGAGCCTGTCCAGGCATTTGTCATTTATTCACCTGAAGGCGTGGATGTGCAATCTATTCCGCAGCCAGATGTGACGGCAGTGTATCTTTCAAAGGGTGTCGTGAAGATTGACGGTGCCGCGACTATCAAAGAAGCGACTGTAAGCGGTAATCAGATCAATACCGACCTGATGAAATATAAGCGTGCTATCAAGCCTTTTGAGGATCAGTTCTCGGGACTCAATGCAGAATACATGGCTGCAACAGATGCGCAAAAGAACGATCAGGCTTTCGTAGGGCAACTGCAGGAGAAAGCACAAGGAATCTTTGAAAAGCAGAAGGTCGTAAATGATGAATACATCAAGGGGAATCCCAATAGTTACATAGCACTGAATTTGTTGGAAGAGAAGGTGGATCCGGAGAATGTGAACACAGATGTGGAGCCGCAATTCAATGCGCTCTCTGCTTCTTTGAAAGCCTCCAAAAAAGGAAAAGCTTTAGCACAGAAAATCAACGATCTAAAGAAATTGGCGGTGGGGTCGGTTGCCCCAGATTTTACGCTGCCTGATACAGCGGGTAACAACTTGGCACTCTCTTCCTTGAGAGGGAAATATGTGTTGGTCGATTTTTGGGCAAGTTGGTGTGGTCCTTGTCGTCATGAGAATCCTAATGTGGTTGCTGCATTTGACAAGTTCAAAGATAAAAATTTTACCGTATTGGGTGTGTCGCTTGACCAGCCGGGAAAAAAAGAGAAGTGGATGCACGCGATCCAAACAGATAGTCTGCAAGGCTGGCCACATGTATCAGATCTGAAAGGATGGGAGTCGGTAGTGGTGGGATTATATTCAATTCGTGGTATACCCCAAAACTTTCTATTAGATCCTGAGGGAAAAATCGTGGCCTCTAATCTAAGGGGCGAGGCCTTGCATGCGAAGCTTGCTGAAATTTTAAAATAGATTAAATAATCCATTTTTGGTATACAAGAGGCCTTTCAACGGAAGGCCTCTTGTGCATTATAGTTATCCGATGAAGACGATATATATTAGTTTGGTAAGCTTGTTTTTTCTGATTTCTTGTCAACAATCTCCTAAAGAGGGCGTGGCAGTTATTAATCTTGCTGCTCTTACGACTGTGCCCCTGGATCATCCAATAGATGAATTGGCGAAAGGGGATACTTTTATTGATGTGGACTTGCCTGATGGTGCGCGAATAGATCGGTTATCTCAGCAGGATCTAGGTTTGTTGAAAGCTGCGGCGTATCGTTTTTATAAACATGTAGCGTTGAAAGATAATCGATATGTAGTGGATATTAAGGATGGTAAGGGTATAAAGGTCGCGGATGATGTGGTCTCGGCCTATATTAAAGCTTTAATGGAAACGAATGTATTTGCAGACTCTCTGCAAAGCGAAGGGCAGGAGATAAGATTGCCAGCGATATCAGATGAATATCTGCTTAATTTGCTGAAATAGAAATATAGGCTCAAAAAAAAGGGGAAACATATACATGCTTCCCCTTTTTTAATAGTTCCTGTTATATTATAGCGATAAGATTTCGACGATTCTGGTGAGATTGTCATCAATTTTATCAATGTGTTTAATGGCTTTGCTGAAGGGAGTATATTCTATGTGTCCATGAACCAAACCTACCATCTCTCCTCTGCGGCCTGCAATTAGTCCTTCTACAGCTCCAACGCCCACGCGACTAGCTAAGACCCTATCCATGCAAGAGGGAGCGCCTCCGCGTTGAATATGGCCTAGGATGGATAGGCGGACATCGTAAGATGGGAAACTTTCTTTTATCTTACCAGCAACGACCATACCACCTTCTTTATCACCTTCTGCTACGATAATGATTCGTGAAGCTTTATTTTTACGGGTCTTGTCTAAGCGGGTCATGATAGCATCATAGTCCACCTTGATTTCTGGAATGAGGACAGCCTCTGCTCCAGTACTGATGCCTGAACGAAGAGCAATAAGACCTGAATCTCGTCCCATTACTTCAATCACAAACAGACGGTCGTGGGATTCAGCGGTATCACGTATTTTGTCTACAGCATCCACCACGGTGTTGATGGCAGTGTCATATCCGATAGTGAAGTCTGTACCGACCAAATCATTATCGATTGTGCCTGGTAGGCCCATAATAGGCATGTCAAACTCCTCTATAAATTTTGAAGCTCCCGTAAACGTACCGTCACCTCCAATGACGACCAATGCGTCAATTTCGTGTTTCTTTAGATTTTCATAGGCCTTTTTCCGTCCCTCTGAGGTACGAAATTCATCACTTCTGGCAGTTTTTAAGATGGTACCTCCCCTTTGAATTATATTCGCCACGGATTTTGCATCCATGCTGATGATATCTCCACTCACCATCCCATCATACCCTCTACGGATACCAAAAACATTTAAATTATAGTAGATACCTGTGCGGACAACTGCTCGAATGGCAGCGTTCATACCGGGAGCATCACCTCCTGATGTTAGTACGGCAATATTTTTAACGTTACTCATATATATCCAAACATAGCTATAATTGCTTTTTTTTACAAGTAATAGTTTTCTTTTATGTGTAGCAGATGGCGATGGACATAAAAGAGAACCTAAATGAGCAATCTAGCAATATAGAAAGCTAATAAAATTTACTTTTTGGCTTTGAACGCATCAATGCCACTTCTAAGGAAAGCGATATAACTGTCTATGTCATAGTTCGCCCCGCTTGGTGGAACGAGCACATTTCCCTGAGTATCCACGATGACATAGTAAGGCTGCGCATTGTTATTAAAAGTTGCAGCCTGAAAATCACTGTTTTTGTTTCCAATAGTTTTGATTTTTTTTCCACTGAACGTTGATACATATTGCTCTTCTGGCGCAAGAACAGTTTTGTCATCGACAAATAATTCTGCCATCACAAACTCTTCTTTGAGTATCTTGGCAACTCTAGGGTCTGTCCATACGTTTGCTTCCATTTGTCTGCAGTTTACACAATTCCAACCTGTAAAATCAATCAAGACTGGTTTATTGATTTCTTTAGCAGTCTCCAGCGCCTGGTCGTAGTCGTAGTAAGGGTCAAATCCTTTTGGGGTGCCTCTTTCGTGAAATATCTCCGCGTACTTTTTGACTTTTCCATCACCGGTGGCAGGACCGTGGACCCCCATTCCGGTGGTCAAGTCAAAATCTTGGGTGGCCGAAGGGGGCAGGAAAGCGGATATGGATTTCAATGGTGCGCCCCATAGACCTGGAACCATATAAACCACGAAAGCAAATACCGTGATGGCGAGCAACGTACGAGGTACTGAAAGGTATTTCAAATCGCTGTCATGCGAAAATTTGATCTTTCCGATCAAGTACAGTCCCATTAGACCAAAGATGACGATCCATAGTGATAGGAATACCTCTCTATCCAACCAGTTCCAGTGATAAGCGAGGTCTACATTGGATAAAAATTTTAAGGCCAATGCTAACTCTAGAAAGCCTAAAACGACTTTTACACTATTCAGCCAACCTCCCGATTTGGGCATTGACTTTAAAAGTGAAGGAAACATTGCAAACAAAGCAAATGGTATAGCCAATGCTACTGAAAACCCGAGCATACCTACTGCCGGGCCGAGTCTGTCCCCTTTGGACGCTGCATCTACTAGTAAAGTGCCGATTATTGGCCCCGTACAAGAAAAGGAAACGACAGCAAGACTGAAGGCCATGAAGAAGAGACCTACCAGTCCGCCTTTGTCAGACTTGGCGTCAATCTTATTTACAAAGGAGCTTGGTAATGTAATTTCGAATGCACCGAAGAAGGAGGCGGCAAAGACAACCAATAGAAGAAAAAAGAAGAAATTAAAATATCCATTGGTTGACAACGCATTGAGTGCATCCGAGCCAAAGATGATGGTGACAATCATGCCTAGCGCGACGTAGATGACAATGATGAAAAACCCGTATAGTAAAGCTTGTCCAATTGCTTTGGTCCTACTGCCTGCTTTTTTTGTGAAAAAACTAACGGTTAGCGGGACCATAGGGAAGATACAAGGCATCAAGAATGCTGCAAATCCACCGATTAATCCGGCAATAAAGATTCCCCATAGGGATTGATCCGCATTGTTGTCACCACTGGCGGATACTCCTGTGGCCTGCACGGTAGCGGCCGAATCAACTGATGGCGATGTTTCGGGAGCAATCACTTCCTCTTGCCCATCTGAAAATTCCAAATCGGAGGGCATTTCCAATAAGATAGAAGAGTCAGTGGTCGTACTATCTTGGGTGATGGCGGCAAAGGAAGCTGTTGCAAAGATGAACAGCGAGCCTAATAATAGTATCTTCATAGCCCACTGGCGAATCATGCATAGGGATGCTCCCCCACTGATGATGCCGACGGAGTCCTTAAGAATTTGTAATGTCCATTGGTTAGGTGCACTTTCAGAAAAAACAGGAAGCTTTTGCATATCGATTGTTATTATAAGATTATTTTGATAAGCCCTTGACGGAAAAGGTAAACTGATTGCTGCATTCCGAAAAAGGTTTTTTGTCTTTGTCATTAGACATTATTCGAAAAACCAACATAAAGTATTAACGCCTGCAGCAGAAAATGGGATATGCGGATTTGGATGGCGATCGAATATATGAAGTACTTTCAGCAAAAAAGGCAGTAAATAAATTACTGCCATATTCTTTTTAACGTAAATTACAGTGGGTTACTTAACCTGTACAGTGAACTCATATTCGTCAGGAGGAAGACAACGGGTGTCATCGCAGACCATAAATTCAACAGATCCTTTTACAGCTGTCTGTCCTTTTTTCAATTTTATTTTTTGAGCAAAAACAACTTCTTTTTCGAAATATTTGACATTCATCTTGAATGCGTCTTCGTATTTTGACTTTGGAGTTGGTTCTACCGTTTTACCTGCTAATGTGAAGTCTTTTGATGCTGCAAAGTTGAACTTTGTAGGCTCTGGACCACCTTCGCCAATATTCTGGGAATAGATATGCCAACCGTTTTCTATTGTTGCTTTAACGTAGATTACAGCTTCGGTGTTACTTGTTTTTTTGGTTGCCACAGACCACTTCACTGGGTTAAGGATCTGCGCATTTACGCTAACGATGGTAAATAGTACGGCAACGATTAATAAGCTAATTTTTTTCATTTTATTTTGTTGAGTTGTTTGTGCATCTATATTACTCCTTTAATTAAAGAAGGTTTAATCCACTAGGACAAAAATAATGCAAAAGTTTCTCTTTAAACTAATTCAAAAGTAAAATTATCGTTGCCTATAGCTTGTGTGAAATTTCCTTCATTTGAAATGTGCGAATGGCTTTGCCAAAGTCTATGTGAAGTAATCCGTCCTTTCTTACCTCGACGATTTTTCCCTGTACCTCTACGTCGTCAATCAAAAAAGGCCGTAGCTCCCCCTGCCACATGAGAGTGTTATTGTAGGCTTTTAACAACTCGCTATGTGCTCCTTTTCTCAATAGTTCGTATTGCACCTGAAGGTGCTGGAAGAGCGAGGGGAGTAACTGATCAATAGAAAGGTCATCTTTTTGGCCAAGCATTCCCTTCATCGAGCAGACTCGTTGAGTTAATTCGGCTCCAAAGTTAGTTTGGTTGATATTGACACCGATGCCTATTATACTGCTGCTGATGCCATTTTTTTTCACTTGATTTTCGATTAGAATTCCACAAATCTTTTGCTGATCAACCATGATATCATTCGGCCATTTCACTTTTACCGATTGTCTCAAGATAGATTGTAGCCAGTTTGTCAGGCCTAAGCTGAAACAGATGTTCAATAAAAATTGATCTTCAATGGCTAGGAATGTAGGGTAAAAGACTATGCTTATCGTCAGATTTTTCCCCGGTTGGGATTGCCATGTATTGCCGCGTTGCCCTTTTCCACTGTATTGATCTATTGTCATAATGGCAGAACCTTCGTCAAGTGGCTTGAAATTTGACAGTTGTTCCTTCAGATAATCGTTTGTTGAGGATACTCGGTCTAATTTTATTAAATTTTGACCCACATAAAGTCCCGGAAATATGTTATTTTGCACAGAAATATAGTGTTTAAGAGAATTTAATATTCAAAACTATAATATTTTAATGATTAAAGATAAGAAAACAGGGTTGTCTTCCAAGTTGTCGGAGATTGTAGTTCATGGGATGCAAGAGAAAAAGGGCAACGAAATAGTACGGTTGGATTTAAGAAATATTAACAGTTCGGTCTCTGATTATTTCGTAATTTGCCATGCTGATTCTACCGCCCAGGTCAATGCAATTGCGAAGAGTGTAGAAGACGAAGTTTATAAAGCCTTTGGACAAGACCCTTGGCACAAAGAAGGTCAGGGAAACGGAGAATGGATTCTGCTGGATTTTGTCGATGTCGTGGTCCATATTTTCAAAACAGATAAGCGAGAGCATTATGGTATCGAGGATTTGTGGGGTGACGCAGCCATCCAGACATATCAAAGTGCCTAGTCTAAATTAAAGCAGAAAAAAATTAATTTCACAAATTAAGAGAATATAATGAATAAAATACCCAGTAAAAAAATAACACCCATGCCACCAAAATTCAATATGATGTGGCTGTGGATCGCTATGATTTTGGGATTTTTGGGGTTGCAGTTTTTTTTCAATGGAGAGACGGCAAAGCAAACAACCTATAGCGAGTTCGAATCTAAAATGCTCAACACAGGTGATGTAGAGAAACTAGTCGCCTACAAGAAAAATGACCTTGTACAAGTCGAGGTTTATATCAAGAAAGATAAGTTAAAAGAAGATAAATATAAGGAAGTGGCACCAAGTCCAAGTGCCCTGAATTTGACGCCATCAACAGGACCTCAATATGTATTTACCGATGGTTCTTATGAGGCGTTGGAAAAGAAATTGGATGAATCACAGATTAATGTAGATCCTGCCCAACGTATCCGAGTAGTCCCAGAAGACAGGTCCAATCCTTGGACAGGATGGTTTGTGTCTTTCATGCTCCCATTATTGATTATCGTATTGATTTGGATATTCTTGATGAAGCGTATGAACGGAGGCGCTGGAGGTGCCGGTGGTGCAATTTTTAATATCGGTAAATCTAAGGCGCAGCTATTCGACAAAGAATCTCAGATTAACATTACGTTTAATGACGTGGCGGGTCTAGAAGAAGCTAAGCAAGAGGTTATGGAGATCGTTGATTTTCTTAAAAACCCTAAGAAGTATACCAATTTAGGTGGTAAGATTCCGAAAGGGGCTCTTTTGGTCGGCCCTCCGGGTACAGGTAAAACCTTGTTGGCCAAAGCGGTAGCAGGAGAGGCACAGGTTCCATTTTTCTCGCTGTCGGGCTCCGACTTTGTGGAAATGTTTGTTGGGGTGGGGGCGTCGCGAGTACGTGATTTGTTTAAACAAGCGAAGGAAAAGGCTCCATGTATCATTTTTATTGATGAAATAGATGCGATAGGTCGTGCACGTGGCAAAAACTCCATTATGGGAGGCAACGATGAGCGTGAGAATACCCTAAATCAGTTGTTGGTAGAGATGGATGGTTTTGGCACGAATGTAGGCGTAATCATCCTTGCGGCGACCAATCGTTTGGATGTTTTGGATACAGCATTGCTTCGTCCGGGACGTTTTGATCGTCAAATATCGATTGACAAGCCAGATTTGATTGGACGAGAACATATTTTTAAAGTACACCTTAAGCCCTTGAAGCTCTCGGAGACCGTAGATGCGAAAAAGCTGTCTGCACAGACTCCAGGATTTGCAGGAGCAGAAATTGCAAACGTCTGTAATGAGGCCGCTCTTATCGCTGCTCGTAAAAACAAGACGGAGATTGACATGCAGGACTTTCAAGATGCTATCGATCGTGTAATCGGAGGTCTTGAGAAGAAGAACAAAATTATCTCCCCTGAGGAGAAAAAGATTGTCGCTTACCATGAAGCTGGGCATGCTATTGCAGGTTGGTTTTTAGAACATGCAGATCCATTGGTAAAGGTTTCTATTGTTCCACGTGGAGTAGCTGCGTTGGGATATGCGCAGTACTTACCGAAGGAACAATTCCTATATACGACCGAACAGTTATTGGACAGCATGTGTATGACAATGGGTGGACGCGTAGCGGAAGATATCACATTTGGACGTATCTCCACAGGTGCTCAAAATGATTTGGAACGTATTACCAAATTAGCATATGCCATGACTGCGGTGTATGGGATGAATCATAAAGTTGGTAACGTGTCCTTTAGAGACAGTTCGGGCGAATCCCAGTTTCAAAAGCCATATTCTGATCAGACTGCAGAGTTGATCGATGACGAAGTAAGGACATTGGTATCAGCGGTATATGATCGTACCAAGGAGCTGTTATTGGAAAAGCAAGATGGCTTAGTGGCCATTGCAGAGAAATTATTAGAAAAGGAAATCCTGTTCCAATCGGATTTAGAAGAGATATTAGGTAAACGTCCATTTGCAAATAGGACCGCTTATGACGAATTTGTCAATGGCAAATCATCTGGCGTTCCGCAGACTGACCTTCCTGTACCTCCGATCCCTGAAGAGTCTGCTGAAGGACGTATTGAAGGGCAGAACAATGAAAATCCCAGTTCTTAATCTATAGAACGTTGGACAATGCACTGTAGTAAACCCTACAGTGCATTGTTTCTATAAAAACATACCCCATTCTGCGTATGAATATCAAAAATACCACCGCCAAGGAAAAGATGCTTAAAAAGATTCGTCAAGCACTTTTACAGAAAAAGGATAATCCTCATCCCACATATGAGGACTCTCCGTTGTATAAAGATGAGGAAGAATCTCTTGACGTCACGTTTGCGCGTGAATTTACAGCTATCTCTGGTCGGTTTGTATATTGTGACGGTGAAATAAACCTCATCGAAAATCTGATTGCATTTGCCGAACAGCATAATGTGACTAAAATCTACGGGTGGGAAACCTCTATTCAACAGCTTCTAGGCCAATACGGATTTCCGCTCATCACTAATGATGTGGACTTTGAGAATGCACAGGTTGGTATTACTGCTTGTGAGGCTCTGATAGCACGTAATGGCAGTGTGATGATATCCAATGCTAATGCTGGGGGACGACGATTGAGTATCTACCCTCCGATTCATATCGTGATTGCTAAAGCGTCCCAATTGGTGATGGATATCAAGCACGCACTAAATGGTATGAAGCAAAAGTATGGGGAACAATTGCCTACGATGATTACCACTATTACGGGACCAAGCCGAACTGCGGACATTGAGAAGATGTTGGTATTGGGAGCTCATGGACCTAAAGAATTATATGTATTTATGTTAGAAGACAGATTTTAGGCATGGACAATATTGCTTATTTTATCCAATCGCCTGTATCATCGCTTATTTTTATTCTCACGATAGGTCTTAGTATCTATACGTTTTCCAATCAGGCGCTGTATAGCAAGCTGATGTTGCATCCATATAGCATCTACCGCAAAAAACGGGGCTATACGATCTTGACAAGCGGCATGATCCATAAAGACTGGGGGCACCTCTTGTTTAACATGATTACCTTCTATTACTTTGGGTTTGGCTTGGAAAGTATATTTGTTGCTAGCAGTGCATGGGGGCACACACAGTTTGCGGTGCTGTATCTTCTAAGCCTTGTCCTTAGCGATATTCCTACCATTCTACAGCAAAAGAACAATCCTGGATACTTTAGCCTTGGAGCATCTGGTGCGATTAGTGCGGTGCTTTTTGGTTTTATCCTGTTCAATCCTCAAGTGGAGTTGGGTATTTTCATGATTATTCCGATGAAAGCGTATCTCTTTGCCATATTATTTGTGGGATATAGTATTTGGGCGTCTAAAAAAGCGAATGATGGTATTAATCATAGTGCGCATTTATTCGGAGCGTTAGCGGGGTTGGTTATCACTATTTTATATTATCCTGGAGTTATTCAGCATTTCATAGGCCAGTTTTAGTTTAAAAAGCGGACATGTATCGTCATCATTTGTTTTCTTACAGTTTTCTATGTCTGATTTTACTTTTGGTACTGTGCAGTTGCAATCGTACGGGTACGTCTTCTGGAACTGAATCTTCTACGAAAAAGGCAATAACCATTTCGCCAGTCCCATCTTCGAATGGATGCTCTGCAGAGGCTGCCGTGAGGGCGCTGACCCAGTTGGAAGAGATTCAAGTGCAAGAGGGGGTGTTGAATTCTCTTTTTGGCGAAAATACCCACATATCGTATCTGATAGATAGTACTTCCTATAATGAAAAGGAAGTGTATGCCATTACGGCGGGATATAACAATGAAGAGCGCTTTGAGACGTACTACCATTTTTATATTGACAAATCCAGCTGTCAAGACATCTTGGTCATGGACGTAGTCACAGGGGATTATATTTCTCCTGAGGAATGGCGAAATAGACGTAATTAGTAGGTAGACCAGTTTTCTCTATCGAGACTTCTAAATTGTATGGCTTCCGCCAAATGTTCATTCCCGATATGCTGACAGCCTTCCATATCTGCTATGGTACGCGATACCTTGAGAATGCGGTCGTAGGCCCGAGCAGATAAACCCAATCGCTCCATAGCTGCTTTTAAAAGTAAGTTTCCGTTGTCGTCTATTTGACAAACTTCACGTACCATTTTTGTACTCATTTGCGCATTATTGTGAATGTTCGCTACTCGGTCGAATCGTTCGCGCTGAATTTGCCTAGCTGCAATTACTCTCTTTCGGATATCACTGCTTTTTTCTGCGGGTCGCCTGGAAGCCAATTCATTGAATTCTACAGGTGTCACTTCTACGTGTAGATCTATGCGGTCCAATAGCGGTCCAGATACCTTGCTAAGGTAACGCTGTACGACGTGTGGGCCGCATATACATTCTTTTTCAGGATGGTTGTAATAGCCACACGGGCAAGGATTCATGGCTGCGATTAGCATAAAGCTTGCGGGATAATCTACCGAGAGCTTGGCTCTTGATATCGTAATAGTCCGGGATTCTAAAGGTTGACGCATCACTTCCAATACCGATCGCTTGAACTCGGGTAGCTCATCCAAGAAGAGTACGCCGTTATGTGCAAGCGAAATCTCCCCCGGTTGTGGATTTGTGCCTCCACCCACCAAAGCAACGTCCGATATCGTATGATGCGGAGCTCGATAGGGTCTGATGGTCATCAGCGATGAGAGGGAGGAGAGCTGTCCGGATACCGAGTGTATCTTGGTCGTCTCTAAGGATTCATCCACAGTAAGAGGCGGTAATATAGAAGACAGTCTTTTTGCCAACATTGTCTTTCCTGCGCCAGGCGGCCCAATTAGGATGACATTGTGACCTCCCGCGGCAGCAATTTCTAATGCTCTTTTGATATTTTCTTGACCCTTTACATCTGCAAAATCGACGTCATAACTGTTGATCTGATGGTCGAATTCGTCTTGAAGATTCACTTTCGTTGGTGAGATATGTTTTCTTTGTTCAAAGAAGTCGATGATATCGTGTAATGTCCGAATACCAATTACTTCCAAACTATCGACAATGGCGGCTTCACGCGCATTGACCTCGGGTAGTAAAATGCCGCTAAATCCATCTTTTGCCGCCTGTAGGGCTATCGGAAGCGAACCCTTTACCGCTTGTATATTTCCATCTAAAGAGAGTTCGCCTAAAATGACATATGCATGCATGTTGTCGCTGGAAAGCTGTCCCGATGCTGCGAGAATTGCTGTCGCAATGGCAAGGTCATATGACGAACCTTCCTTTCGAATATCAGCAGGTGCCAGATTGACTACAATTTTTTGTCGTGGCATCTTATAGCCGCTGGAATTGATGGCACTTTCGATACGTTGAAGGCTTTCCTTTACAGCGTTGTCAGGTAGTCCTACAATATAATATTTGGTACCTGTTGAAATGTTTACTTCTACGGTAATAGTGGTCGCCTCAATTCCGTAAACGGCACTGCTAAAGGTCTTTACGAGCATAATTTAAGAAGTTTGGTTGATTTAAAATTACTAAAATAAAGGGGAACAAAAAAATCAAGAGCGGAAAGCAAAAATAAACTTGTTGTCTTTCGATAAAATTTGTAGATTGAAGAGCAGGGAAATAGTGGCACGAAGTCGTGAAATATGAGTCTTTGGCAAACGTTTTGCTATTTCATTTGTTTAATAAGTAATATCAGAATCATTAATTGCAATTTAAATTAGAGAATATGAAAGATAACGGTAAGATCGTCGCAGCTCTATTGGCAGGATTAGCCGCAGGAGCAGTTCTTGGTGTTTTGTTTGCTCCTGAAAAAGGATCGGAGACAAGGGACAAACTCAATGAGTCTCTTTCTGATCTTGGAGATGCAATCAAAGAAAGGGCTGAAGAGCAGTTTGATCAATTGAATGACTTTAAAGAGAAGGTGGTTGCGGCAGTAAAATCGAAAGTTGGGAAAACTGGTCGCTCTATCGAAGGCGAGTTGGAAGAGCATGCATAACAGCGGTAAAAGAGCATTTAGCTTTTGCAGAATGAATTGGAAAGAATGTCTAAAAGCGTAATCACCAATTGATGGTCCTCACAGGAACTATAGCTCTCCCAAGTTCTTACAGTGGCTGTGGTAAATGTGATAGAATAGGTTGGATGGAAGCTTTTTGGACATCTTTCTTGAAAAAAATAATATGCATATGGATGAAGAACAAAAATTTTCGCTTTCTGGTACTGTTCAGAAAGGTAAAGAATATATAGACGCGCAAATAGAGTTACTTAAGCTTAAAGCGATTGCTCGTGGTTCTCGTATGATTGGGAGCTTGGTATTGGACGTCAGCAAGCTTATCTTGACGCTGTTCGTTGTGTTTTTTTTAAGTATGGCCTTTGCCTTTTTTTTGGGGGAGATGATGAATAGTTATGCTTTAGGCTTTTTGACCACTGGGGGTATTTTTATTCTCCTCATCGTAATCGTGTGTGTGACAGAAACTAAGCTTGAAGCCAAATTTATGGATCTCTCTATTAGAAAGCTCTTGGGTAAGTGGAATGAGGAAGACGATGATACGCAACCTGAAAATGAAAAGAAACATGAGGAAAGCTTCGAAAATAAATAACATTACGGAATTAAGGGCTGAAATAGCCCGACTAAATGCTTTGAAGTTCGAGCAGGAGGTTTATCTAAAAGATCAATATACTTTGCTCAATAGAAAAATTGAAGCACCTATTCGTTTTATCAGGACATTTACCTCTCGCATCCCTGGAGTGAATATGTTCACACAGCTATTTTCAGCACCGAAAGCCAAATTGGGAGTGGAAGACGATGGGCAGAATGGTTGGCTCAATAAAGCTATGCGAGTAGGCGTCCCTTTTATATTGAATAGATTATTTTTGAAAAAAGCGGGTTGGCTAAAAAAAGCACTAGTCCTGGTTGCCTCAGAGACGGCTTTGGGGCAGGTAAATAAGGATAAGATATCCGAATTGGTAGGAAAAGCAGCAGATTTTATTCGCCCTAAGCAGAAAAAAAGTAAAAAAATCAAACCTATAATCGAAGAAGAGCAAGACCACTTCGGGATCCCTCCTGGTAGTGAGACTTATTAGTTGCTTCACTTTCTTTGGCTTTAACATTTGACTTCTATTATTTTAACGTTATTTTTGCCCATATTTTTTTAAAAATGGGAAAAGATAAATTAAGGAAGTTTGCCGAAGTTGGCACATTTAAAAATGTTCTTCAGTTGGATGAAGGCAAGGTGCTGAAAGGCAAATGGGCTTCCAGCCATTTCGGTAATGACCACCCTATTGTTTTAGAACTCGCATGTGGAAAAGGGGAGTATTCTGTAAATCTTGCGAGATTGTTTCCCGACAAAAATTTTATAGGAGTTGACTATAAAGGAAATCGTATTTGGAGAGGGGCTAAGACTGCCTTAGAAGATGGGATAGATAATGTTGCATTCTTACGTATTCAAATCGAAACGATATTGGAATATTTTGAGGAAGGTGAGGTTGATGAGATATGGATTACTTTTCCCGATCCTCAGCCACAGGATAGTCGAGAGAAAAAGCGGTTGACTAATCCTCGTTTCCTGGAGCGCTATCAAACGATACTGAAACCTGATGGTCTCATGAATCTGAAGACTGACAATGATGGCTTTTATGGTTATACTCTTGAACAAATTTCCCTTCTTGGGCTACCAAAGGTAGCGGAAACCACTAATCTCTATCACTCGGACCTTGTTGACGAAGTCTTGTCTATAAAAACCTACTATGAGCGAAAGTACCTCGCCCATGATAAGAATATAAATTATGTCCGATGGACATTTAAGAAATAAAAAAAGGCCCTCTTTTTAAAGAGGGCCTTTTTTTGATTATTGTTTGCTTCGAATGAAATCTACCATGATATTGGCACTTTCGTCTTTGACATAGTCAAAGTCTACCTTTGGTTGAGGTTGTCCCTCTTTCCATTCCGGCTTGCCATGTAGTTTCAGTTCGGCATTGATGCGTTTTCTATTCTTAATCTTGTTCTCTTCTCTTTCCTTCTTTAGTTTAGCCTCATTAAGGGTCACTGTAGGAATTGAATCTAATTTGTTGAAGATTTCAATGTCTTCCAACAAGAATTTGTATTCCGCTGATTTTTCAGCTCTTTCCTTGTGTATAGCCTCTAGCTTTTTGTTTACTTCTTTTAGATCGGCCACCTTGGAGAAGGTGCTTGACTTGATTTGATCCCAAGGAAGTGCCGCCGGCTCAGAGCTTTCTCCGAATTTCTCGGCAGAAAATTGAGTTGGGAAGGCGATATCAGGACTTACACCTTTGTGCTGTGTACTACTTCCTGTGATTCTGTAGAATTTGCCCATGGTGATATTTATCTGGCCAAATTCTGGTGCTCCATTCGGAGTATCTGGGTCTTTTTCTCCTTCGGCTTTTAAGAGTAATTTGCTGGTTGCGCTAATGAAACGAGACATTTCTACTGCAGACTGCACAGTTCCTTTTCCGTAACTCTGAGAACCCAAAATAATCCCTCTACCATAGTCTTGAATGGCTCCAGCAAAGATTTCTGAAGCGGAGGCTGAGAACCTGTTGATGATTACACCAAACGGACCGCTCCATGCCATTCCAGCGTCGTCGTCGTTGTCGACCTCTATGCGATTGCGAGTGTCGCGGACTTGTACTACTGGCCCTTTGTCTATGAATAGACCTGTCAGTTCAATAGCCTCCTGTAATGAGCCCCCACCATTATTTCTAAGGTCTAGGATTACAGCATCTACTTTTTCCTGTTTCAAGGAGTCAAGTATCAATTTGACATCACGCGTTGTACTCTTGTAGTTCGGGTCGCGTTTGCGGTACGCGTCGAAATCTATGTAAAATTTAGGGAGATTGATAATTCCTATTTTATAAGATTTGCCGTCATCACCGGTGACCATTTTGATTTCTTTTTTAGCAGATTCTTCCTCTAGTACTATCTTTTCTCTTTTTAGGGATACGATTTTTGGTTGTGTACTCATCTCCTGACCGGCAGGGATTATTTTGAGTCGTACTACCGTACCTTTGGGACCTTTGATTTTTGCAACAGCGGCATCCAATCTCCAGCCTATGATATCTTCAAATTCGCCTTTGTCACCTTGGGCTACTGCAATGATTTTGTCATTCATGTGTAGGCTCTTGTCCTTGAATGCAGGACCTCCAGGCAATACCTCGGAAATGGTAACGGCTTCATTGTCAATCATAAGTCTGGCGCCGATGCCTTCGAAGGTGTTGGACATTCCTTCGTTGAAAGCTTGGGCAAATGAAGGGTTGTAATAGGTCGTATGCGGATCTACAGCGTCAGTCAGCGCTGACATAATAAGTTGAAATGCATCGTTTGAGTTGGTTTTTTTGGCTTGAGAGAGAAGGTTATTGTAACGCTTACGTAGGGTTTCCTTTTGTTTGGTACTGTCATCCTCTTTGCCGGTACTGCTCAGTCTGAGGTTTAGGAGGTCGTACTTTACACGTTTGGCCCACTGCTCTTCAGCCTCTTTGTCCGTTTTGAACCACTCCAGCTTCTCTCTATAACCAACATAAGATTCATCTTGACTGAAATCCTGAGGTACATCGATT
The DNA here is from genome assembly GCF_027627455.1 of Sphingobacterium sp. SYP-B4668. Classification (NCBI taxonomy): domain Bacteria; kingdom Pseudomonadati; phylum Bacteroidota; class Sphingobacteriia; order Sphingobacteriales; family Sphingobacteriaceae; genus Sphingobacterium; species Sphingobacterium sp. SYP-B4668. The sequence continues at coordinate 205,594 of NZ_CP115483.1, forward strand.
TGTGTAAGTGCATATGTCATTCTTTGCAAATATCTCTTCGTGTAGATGTTGAAGATGTGAAATGCTGCCGAAAGATCTCCTTGTTTAAAATCTTGGCTGAGTTCGTTTTTGTACTGTTGAAACTCGTCTATGTCCGACTGTAGCAGATAATTTCGGCCTTGGTCTATGGATTTGATCAAGTTGTTAAAGACGAGATTCGAAAGCGAATCGTTCATGGGGACCTTCTTGTAACTCACGTTTTCCAATAGATTTGCCACTTCTTTCGCTATAATCTCGTGCTGCATGGTTGGTTTTAAACCTCCCTCTCCCTCCTCTAAATTGACCCTAGGCTTGGCGCCGCAGGCAACGATAGAAATGATAGAAAGAGCAAATACTAGATTTTTGAACATAAATTTATAGTTGTTAAAATTCATTTGTGCTAAACAAAACAGATTGTTCGACTCTTAAACGATAAAAATAGATAAAAATGTATGATATACACACTATGTAAAATAAATATACTAACTATTTTACATCAGCTGTCAGCTTTACTTACAAATCTGTGGCATATCCTTATTCCGCTTTCAAACAAAAGCTGTGTTTCGGATGTTTTCATTACGCGGATAATTCTTGCATCTTCGAGATAACAGTATGATAGGAGGCTGTAAGTGAGCGGACTTTCTTTAAACGGCTGCGGAATGTAATGGGCGCATGAAATAATTATATACAGATGAAAAAAATGTTTTTAATCGTTTTGACGATCGGGGTGGCGGGTGTCACTTCAGCACAATCGACTCCCGTGACCTATCATGATGGTGGCCAGCAGTTGGATGGTCTTTTAGCTCGTTCTGGCAACTCTGGCCAGGAAGGGGTGTTGATCTTACCAGCTTGGATGGGGATTGATGAAGAATCGAAAACTGCTGCTGAAGAATTGGCCAAATCGGGTTATATCGCATTCGTGGCGGATATATATGGAACGGGAAAAACCCCGAAAAGTGCATCCGAGGCTGGGAAAATCGCCGGTGAGTTTAAACAGGATTATCAGCTTTACCAAAGGAGGATTCGAGTAGCACTTGATCAATTGGTTAAGCAGGGGGCAAATCCTCAAAAAATAGCCGTTATAGGATATTGTTTTGGAGGCACAGGGGCCTTAGAAGCTGCTCGGGGAGGTTTGCCTATCGTTGGTGCTGTATCTATCCACGGGGGACTAAGTAAGGGGATGCGACCCAATGGTCCAATAGCTACCAAAGTTTTGGTTTTGCATGGAGCAGCAGATGCTAGTGTTTCGCAAAGCGATATCGAAGCCCTTCATCAAGAACTGGATGAGAGCAAGGTTGACTGGCAAATGATTTACTACGCCGACAGCAAGCATACTTTTACCAATCCTGCATCCAAGGACTACAACGAAATTGCTGCAAGGCGTTCATGGAAACATCTATTGCTCTTTTTGAGGGAGGTACTAAATGGTGAGTAGGCTCGTTATTTAAACAATTCTGCCCGCAATGCCCAGTATTTCTCAAGAGATTCCTTTGCCGAATTATAGTCTTTGAGTTTCATGTAGAGCTCACCAATTTTGTTTTCCACGGCCAGTTGCAAGAGTTTGTTATCCTCTTTTTCTGCGAGTATGCGTGCATTTAGAAATTCGTTTTTGGAAACTTTGAGATTGCCGTCATCGAATTTAGATTCCGCTAGCATGTATTCCAGTTCGGCAAGTTCACCGGGAAGACTCTTTTTCTCGGCTAGTTCTCGCGCTTGCAATAAGAACCATTGTGCTTGGGTGTGCTTTTTTTGCATCTGGTAAATCATTGCCAGTTGCTCCCAAGCCAATATTTTGCCCTCGTATGAACGAGTTTTATTGTACAGGGGGATTGCTCTTCGTATAATGGTCTGCTCAGCAGCTTTAAAATCTCTATCAAAGGCTTGAATTGTTGCAATTTTGACAAGGGAGTTGGCTTGCTCTAGGTAAGTTTTATTATTAACCGCTTTTTTATAATACTGTTCTTGAAAGTTGGCCGCCTCTTCATATTTTCGGTTGAACAGGTATAAATTGGCCAAGTTGAATTGTATGATGGCCATGTCATTTTGATTGTCGGCACGCTGTACGACAGCCAGCGCTTCGTGTAGCTGGTCTAAAGCCTTGGTGTAAGCCCCGTTTTTGATAGAGTTCAACGCATACTCATTCAATAATCCATACAAAGTCTGTAGGTTTTCCGCATTTTTGTGCTGTTGGATGATAGTTTCCCACTGCTCAGGATTGGACGGTATTGGTGTCAATAAGGGGTATAGATTGGCTGCATTTGACGTTGGCTTGAAATCGGTCACGAACCGCTGAAAGGTTAGGGCTATAGCAATCGTATCGGAAAAGTTTCTTTTCGATTGGTATTGATCATGGAGAATCTCTTCCATGGTACGAGGTGGGGGCAAGAAATAGACTTGCGGACCTATTCCTGCAAAGTCAGGGTTGTATTTCGTTATGTATCCCGAGGGATCGACTTGGCCTTCTTTTTGTGCAAAGACTTCCTTCTTGAATGCCGTCAGTCCTATTGTCAAGGCTATCATTGGGATTACCTTCAGTATGTTTATGCTCATAAATTCTCTAATTCCAGACTTAACTAAATTAAGTAAAGTTATCCTTATCCGTTGAAAGTCCATGAAAAATCTGTTAAGTTTGTTTTAGTCATGGCAACACGAATTCCATTAGCAGAACGAATGCGCCCTCAAAATATTGTAGAATATGTAGGGCAGGAACATATTGTAGGTGAGGGGGCGGTATTACGGAATGCCCTTGAACAAGGTAATATCCCATCGATGATTCTTTGGGGGCCTCCAGGTGTGGGAAAAACTACCCTTGCCCTTTTAATGGCTAAATCACTCGGTCGACCCTTTTTCAGCCTGAGTGCCATACAGTCTGGTGTCAAAGATATTCGTGAGGTGATTGAAAAGGCCAGTCAATTGATGAAGTTCAACCAAGAGCAACCTATTCTTTTTATCGATGAGATCCATAGATTTTCGAAGTCGCAACAAGATTCATTATTGGGTGCAGTAGAACGTGGCCTAGTGACATTGATAGGTGCGACAACTGAAAATCCCTCGTTTGAGGTGATTTCGGCCTTGTTGTCTCGGTGTCAAGTATATGTGCTGAAGCACCTGACTGAAGAAGAGCTAATCGGTATCATCAACATGGCGCTGCGTGAAGATGATTTTCTAAAGCAAGATAAGATTGATGTAAAAGAATATGAGGCACTTTTGCGGCTTTCTGGCGGTGATGCCCGTAAACTACTTAATGTCCTAGAACTCGTCGTCAATGCCTCTCTGACTCTGTCTAAGCCGATTACGAATGAATTTGTGCTTAAACAGGTCCAGCAGAATATGGCTATATATGACAAAACGGGTGAGCAGCATTATGATATTATTTCGGCATTTATTAAATCTATCCGAGGCAGCGATCCCAACGCTGCGATTTATTGGTTAGCACGCATGATTGAGGGGGGAGAAGATCCTTCTTTTATTGCCCGGAGACTACTAATCCTAGCTTCTGAAGATGTGGGGAACGCGAATCCAAATGCTTTGCTGCTCGCTAACAATTGTTTTCAGGCGGTGAATGTCATCGGTTGGCCCGAGTCTCGTATCATCCTTGCGCAGACCGTTACTTATTTGGCAAGCTCGGCCAAAAGCAATGCTTCTTATGAAGCAATCAATAAAGCTCAGGCGCTTGTGAAGCAGACAGGAGATCTCTCTGTGCCATTGCATCTGCGCAATGCTCCAACAAAGTTGATGAAGGAGCTTAATTATGGAACCGAATACAAATATTCCCATGCCTACCCGGGTAATTTCGTAGAGCAAGAGTTTATGCCTGAAGCTGTCAAAGGGGTGCTATTGTATGATCCAGGTAAAAATTCGGCTGAAGACAAGTTGAGACAGTCTCTTAAAGAGAAGTGGAAAAATAAATACGGGTACTAGGTCTCTCGCTCTTTTAACGCGATTTCTTATCTATATGGTCTACCAATGTGATAGAGGATAAGGGTATAAGAACACACATCATCACAGGTATATGTTGGATATCAAGGCAAGTTTATCTAGCTTTGCAGCATACATGGGTTTACATTCTTTTACAGCAATAGATTTTGAGTTGGCTACAGCAGCCTATAACAGCGTATGTTCTGTGGGAATTGTCTGTGTCGAAAATGGCGTTATTACAGATGAATTCTACAGTTTGGTCAAGCCTCCTCGCAATGAGTATATGTGGCAGACTACACGTGTACATGGTATCAAGGCCAAGAATACTGCAGATGCGCCTAGCTTTGAAGAAATTTATCCTAAGATTAAGGAGCTCTTGAAGGGGCAGAAAATGGTCGCACATAACGAGAAGTTTGACCGGGAGGTTCTGTCCAAGACGATGAGATCCTACAATCTTGATTATCGAGAATTGCACCTGCCGGTGATGTGGGAGTGTACCAGCAAGATCTACAAAGAGAAGGGTTTTAAAAAGACTAAGCTTAATCTGTGTTGCGAAATCATGGGAATAGCCCTAAATCATCACGAAGCGTTATCTGATGCTAAAGCTGCAGCTTTTTTGTACTTAAAACAAGAGGAAGTTACGCCCAATTTGATTGAACTTCACTTTCCGTCAGTCGTTGTGGAAGCTGTTCAAAATGTTCCTGCTCAAGATGGGAGTGGACCTGGCGCTGATACAACCGATATATAGCGTATGTACATTATGTATTCGGATGGTCATATGTAACGCCAATCTGCAATACGAAGACTTGGTGTAATATACAATTTAATAAAATAACGTCTTTACCATGGACAAAAAGATATATATCGCTGGCCACCGTGGGATGGTAGGTTCGGCTATCGAACGCGTTTTGCGCGCCAAAGGTTATACCAATATTATAGGCCGGAGCAGCAAAGAGCTCGATCTACGTAATCAACAGCAAGTAGATGCATTTTTTGAAGAAGAGCGACCAGATATCGTCATTGATGCCGCCGCGCGAGTAGGTGGAATCTTGGCGAATAATACTTATCCCTATCAGTTCTTGATGGAGAATTTGCAAATCCAAAATAATTTAATCGATGCATCTTTGCAGACAGGGGTGGATAAGTTCATTTTTTTGGGAAGCTCTTGTATCTATCCGAAGTTTGCTCCTCAGCCCTTAAAGGAAAGCTCGTTATTGACCGACACCTTAGAACCTACGAATGAGGCTTATGCCATTGCCAAGATTGCAGGGGTCAAAGCAGTGGAAGCGGTTCGTAAACAGTATGGCAAGGACTATGTAAGTCTGATGCCTACTAATCTGTATGGTATTCATGATAATTTTGACTTAACCAGCTCCCATGTATTGCCGGCTATGATTCGAAAGTTTCACGAGGCGAAGTTGGCTGGAGATGTGCCGGTCAATTTGTGGGGGTCGGGTACACCGCTACGCGAGTTTTTATTTGTAGATGATCTTGCCGAAGCAGCTATTTTTGCGTTGGAAAACGTTCTGCCAGATGATCTTTATAATGTGGGTACAGGTCAGGACTTGACGATAAAGGACTTGGCGTCTTGTATTCAAGAAATTGTGGGGCACAAAGGTGAGATTCGTTGGGATTCTAGTAAGCCAGATGGTACGCCACGAAAACTGATGGATGTATCTAAAATGCATGCTTTGGGCTGGCAACACCAAGTTGAACTTCGCGACGGGATCCAGCGGACGTACAATTGGTTTTTAGATAATCAGGATAATTTTAAGGAAGTAAAATTGTAGTTTTGTACGATATAGTGATGTCGCTGTCGCGTGTCTAAATCAGGGAGTGAGGGTGTTGATTTAGGTAGTCTTGTAATACACAAATATGGTAGCGTGGAGTCGACTCGGACAGACTGGGGGACGCTGGTCACAGAAAATAATAATTAGATGAAACCGAGTGGTAAATAATATTAAAATGTGAGAAATATTAATTTACCGGAGCTCTCATCAACAATTAAAAAGAAAATAATTAGATGAAAACAGCATTAATCACAGGCATTACCGGGCAAGATGGTGCATATTTGGCTGAATTGCTTTTGGAAAAAGGCTATATGGTCCATGGTATCAAACGTCGATCATCGCTTTTTAATACGGATCGTATCGATCATTTATATCAAGATCCACACCAGCCGCATCAGCGATTGAAGCTTCATTATGGAGATTTGACCGACTCCATGAATTTGACGCGGATTATCAAAGAGACCCAACCTGATGAGATTTACAACCTCGCTGCCATGAGCCACGTGAAGGTAAGTTTTGATACACCAGAATATACTGCCAATGCGGACGGTATCGGTACGTTACGGATTTTAGAAGCTGTGCGTTTGTTGGGTTTGGAAAAAAAGACCAAGATTTATCAGGCGTCTACTTCGGAATTATATGGTTTGGTGCAAGCGGTTCCGCAGTCTGAGAATACGCCATTCTATCCAAGGTCGCCGTATGCTGTCGCTAAGATGTATGCTTATTGGATAACGGTCAATTATCGGGAAGCTTATGGTATGTTTGCGTGTAACGGTATCTTGTTCAATCATGAATCCCCACTGCGCGGCGAGACTTTTGTGACGCGTAAGATTACGCGCGCAGTGGCGAAGATTGCTTTGGGACTACAGGAAAAGTTGTATATGGGTAATCTGGATGCCCGTCGAGATTGGGGACATGCTAAAGATTATGTCGAGGCTATGTACTTGATTCTCCAACAAGAGCAGCCTGAGGATTTTGTTATCGCGACAGGAGTGACAACCCCCGTTCGTGATTTTATACGGATGGCATTTGCTGAAATCGGATTTCATATCCGATTCGAAGGTACTGGAGTGGATGAAGTGGGAATATTAGACCATATCGACGCGACCATTGCTGGTCCTTTACTCCAAGGGTATACACCGACTGTACAACTCGGTGACGTATTAATCCACGTAGACCCAACCTACTTTCGTCCTACAGAAGTTGATTTGCTTATTGGAGATCCTACTAAAGCCAATACCAAGCTTGGGTGGAAGCCTAAGTATGATTTGGTGGGACTCGTTCAGGAGATGGTCGCTTCTGATGTAGCGTTGTTCAAGAAAGACTGTGAATTATTGAAAGCAGGCCACAAAGTCGTGAATCAATCCGAATAGTGACTTCCATTATTTCTAAATAGGATTAAAAGCCAGTGGTTTGCCGCTGGCTTTTGCATTTGTCCCCCCCGATGTCCCCCTAAAGGGTAGGTACTTTGTCTAATGCCAATCTGTATATTTGCTCTTCATCTACCTATGGTGGGTCGCTTGGCCTCCGCTTTCTCTTTTTAAGGTGTTTTCAAATCCAATGTGAGCGGAGGCAGGTGTCCATCATTTAGATTGTTTTATGTAAATAAATGAAGTTGTGATTTTATTAGTTGTTCTTATTGTTTTGATGCTCATTGCAAGCTGTACCTATTATTTGTATTGCCGTTCTTTCAGACACAATTTTCATAAATACTTAGAAGTGCATCTGGAGTATAGGCTGTTGGACAAAGGACAGCTTAGCGCTGGGCAGCGTCGGTCTGATACCCGTTGCTTTGGGTCGCTTATCTTCTATGTTTCAACGAAAGAGGGTAATAGCTTTGATCAGGTATATATCACCAAATTAGAGATGGAACACAGACATGTTAGGCTGAACAGTTTTTCGACCATAGAATTGTTATTTCCTGATGGGCATACGGATAGCTATCCGCATTCTATTGGTTTTAGTATGAGCAAGCGAGCAATGTTGAAGACCAGTTTAGAGCACTCCCGTGTCAATTTTACGGGATATTATTATGGCTTGGATGAAGAGCGGGTCTATTTTGATGCTTCTGCGACGATCCCTGAAGAGGGCGCTTGGGGTTTTGTGATATAAGCTTCCAACAGTCATAAATCTTCGTAACTTTAACCCAAGCGTATCTGCTAGGTTATAGCAGTTGTGAATTTACTTAAGTTGCCTGAAATATGGAAACATTTGAGGGAGATGCCTTTTCTTTGCCGCTTGTCGCGGGAAGAATACGCTAATTGTGGGTATTGCTGTACGCTAGGCATATTTTTTGCTTATGTACATAACGAATCAGATAAAAATACAACGATAAATGAAAGATATACAGGGAAGAGATATACGAATTGGAATTACGTTCAGTGCATTCGATCTGCTGCATGCTGGTCATATTAAGATGCTCGAAGATGCCCGTCGTCAATGTGATTATTTGATCTGTGGCTTGCAGACCGACCCCACTATTGATCGGCCTGAAAAGAATAAACCTACACAGACTGTCGTGGAGCGTTATATCCAACTCAAGGGTTGTAGGTATGTTGACCAAATTGTGCCTTATGCTACAGAGCAAGATTTGGAAGATATCCTTCGTGCTTTTAAAATAGATGTTCGTATTGTTGGTGATGAATACCGTGAACGGGATTTTACGGGACGTCAATACTGTGAAGAGACGGGTATAGAGTTGTATTTCAATAATCGGGATCATCGCTTTTCGAGTTCAGGGCTTCGACGTATTGTTGCTGCCAAGGAGTCTGAGTCGGTTAATAAATAAAAAAATCAATCTGTGTTGTAGGCAGCTGTCATATGAGGTGATAGCATGCTGATATCGACACGTTATACAATTATAGACATACATGAAAATAGGTATTACATTTGGCGTTTTTGACCTGCTCCATGCAGGACATATCATGATGCTCGAGGAAGCGCGCCGCAACTGTGACTATCTGATTGTTGGACTCAATACAGATCCATCTGAGGTCTTTCCTGATAAGGCACATCCTACACAAACCATCGTAGAGCGCTATATTCAGTTAGAGGGCTGTCGTTATGTGGATGAGATTATTCCGTATACTTCTGAGCAAGACTTGGCTGATATTATTCAAGGTATGCCGATAGATGTACGCATCATTGGAGAGGAATATCGTGATCAAGACTTTACTGGCAGGCAGTATTGCGTAGATCGTGGAATAGAAATTCATTATAATAAACGCTCGCACCGTTTCTCTAGTAGTGGATTACGTAGGGTTGTCGCTCAGAAAGAGGCTAACAGATAGTATGGCGATTGTTTGTACAGCAATCGTATTTTGTACAAAAATCTATTTAAAGGCGTATAGAAAAATGGGCCTGGATATATTTTAATGAAACTGTCATGATTTATTCAAACCACAAAGAGGAATGAATAACTGAGCAAAGCGAGTTCATGAATGCCGCTTAAAACATACACGTGATGAATAAATCCGAGAGCTTCATCACCTTTAAAAAGTAAATCGAGTGGAGACGAGCTCATTGATACAAATGAGAAAAAACACTCCTCAAGAATTATATACGGATGAAAATAAGCGAATTAATATATGTTTAACAATAAAATGTTATTTTTGAGGTACACATAAACTATTAAACCGAATCAGATGCTTCACGCCATCTGAGACGTTTATCTACCTTGAAAAAATAATTTATTGTCATCATGTGGAATTTTCAATTAATTTCGCTAGTGCTATTTATAGCACTTTTAGCTACATTTGCGGTCTATTTAGTGTTCTGGCGTCAGCGCCGTCAACAGTTTGATGGGTTGTTTAATTTAGAGGTCGACTATCTATTGTCAGATACGGATGAAGGCCCTATATTCGATCAGACATTGAGTAGAAACAGCGTTTTCGGAAGCCTTGTGTTTAAGGTCAGTAAGATTGGTGAACACAGGTATGATCAGGTCTTCATTACGGCGGTGAGGTGTGGACATCCTCATCTGCATCTTTCGGGGTTCAATAACTTGGCTTTGACGATAGCAAATGGAGATCATTATAGCAATACCGGATCGGTGGGTTTTAATATCAATAAGCGCCTACTTAAGGAGTCGGGACTTGTGGATTATTCCGTTTGGATACAAGGGTATTACATGGATGGTCATTTCAACAAAATACCATTTTCTAAGCGAATCAAGCCCCAGGAGCAGCATAAGATGTTAAAAATATAAGAAATATTATAAGGTAGCAACACAATATGAGCAATATCATACACGTCATCCTTTCGGGGGGAGTTGGCAGTCGCCTATGGCCACTGTCTAGAAAAAGCTTCCCTAAACAATACTTAAGCCTTTTCAAAGAGGGTTCTTTGTTTGAGATGACGGTCAATCGTAATCAAAGTCTCGTCAATCAAGTGATTGTCGTTGGAAACAAAGATAATCATCAATTGAGTAAGGAGGTGATGGATAATAATGGGATAGCCTATGTCGATATTGTCGAGTCAACCCCTCGTAATACTGCTGCAGCTATAGCATTTGCCGCGTTTGCCGCGCATTCGGATGATATTTTGATTGTCACTCCTTCCGATCATGTTATTGTTGGAGACGAAGCCTATGAAGAAGCAATTAAAAATGGACTTGAAAAGGCGACAAAAGGCTATATTGTGACCTTCGGTATCCAACCGACCCGTCCGGAGACAGGTTATGGATATATAGAGTATCAGAACGACCAGGTGCTTTCTTTCCGTGAAAAACCCAATCAGGATACGGCAGAAGATTTTATCGAGCGGGGAAATTTTTTATGGAACTCAGGTATGTTCTGCTTCCGTGCGGATACCCTTTTACAGGAACTTCAGCAGTTTGAACCTAAAGTATACGCTACAGCATTGGCCGCATGGAAGCATCGTCAGGGCAATGAATTGGACGAAGCTCTTTCCAAGGAAATCCCCTCCATCAGTATTGACTATGCTGTGATGGAGCGATCGAAGAAGATTCGAGTGGTGGCTACGGATTTCACGTGGTCCGATTTGGGGTCGTTCGAGTCCATGTATGACTACTTGAAACATACAGGCCACCCCGTTGATGAAAATGGGAATATGGTAATCGGTACCGATACATACACCGCCTTTGTTGGATTGCGAGATACCATTCTGGTCTACACCAAAGATGCATTCTTAGTGTTGCAAAAGGACAAGTCACAGGATGTCAAAAAAATCTACAATACCTTGGAGCGCCATCAATCAAAGTTGATTGATTAGTTCTCGATAAGAAACTAAAGAGATTATAGCTGCATATATGCTCTTCGCGAATTGAATATGTAAGCTGCAATATAATACAGAATTGTTTTTCGACTGTGTAATCAAAAAAAAATAAAGCAATGAACAAAACCATTATCATTACCGGAGGAGCTGGCTTTATCGGTTCCCATGTAGTGCGGGAGTTTGTCCATAAATACCCCCAATACCATATTGTCAATCTCGATGCTCTGACGTATGCTGGTAATCTTGAAAATCTGAAAGATATTCAAGACTTCCCAAATTATACGTTCGTGAAAGCTGATATCACCGACGCAGGCCACATCTTGGATGTATTCAGACACTATCGACCAAATGGCATAATACATTTGGCTGCAGAGTCACATGTGGATCGGTCTATTGCGGATCCTTCAGCATTCGTGATGACCAATGTAATCGGTACGGTGAATCTCTTGAATGCTGCTAGGGATATTTGGAAAGATGATTATAGGGGCAAGCGTTTTCACCATGTTTCTACGGACGAAGTATACGGTGCGCTAGGTGATACGGGACTGTTTACAGAAGAGACCAACTATGACCCTCATTCTCCATATTCTGCTTCCAAAGCATCATCCGATCATTTTGTCCGTGCTTATCATGATACATATGGGCTACCGATTGTGATTACCAACTGTTCAAACAATTATGGTCCTAATCACTTTCCCGAAAAATTGATTCCTCTCTGTATTCACAATATCTTAAACAACAAGCCCCTCCCGATCTATGGTGATGGAAAATATACGCGTGATTGGCTTTTTGTGATTGACCATGCTAAGGCTATTGATCTGGTGTACCATCAGGGCAAAGATGGAGGTAGTTATAATGTCGGAGGGTTCAACGAATGGCAAAATATTGATTTAGTCAAAGAGCTTTGCAAACAGATGGATCAAAAGCTTAATCGTCCCGAGGGGACTGCCAACAAGTTGATTACTTTTGTCAAAGACCGCCCAGGACACGATTTGCGCTATGCCATAGATGCTACTAAGATTAATCAAGAATTAGGCTATCAGCCCTCTGTCACTTTTGAACAAGGGCTATCCCTGACAATCGATTGGTTTCTTAGTAATCAAGTGTGGTTGGATAACGTTACCTCTGGTGAGTACCAGAAGTATTATCAGGAGCAGTATAGTAAATAGTATTAATACGATTATCTTAATAACCATCCAAACTATAGAAGAATAGATGCAAATTACACCAACAAAATTGCAAGGCTGTTTTATCCTAGAGCCAACCAAATATGGCGACAGTCGAGGCTATTTTTTTGAAAGCTTTAACGAGCGTAGCTTTAATGAACTCACGGGAACGAATACTCATTTCGTGCAGGACAATCAATCCTTTTCGACCAAAGGTGTATTGCGAGGGTTGCACGCGCAAGTTGACGAGTATGCCCAGGCCAAGTTGGTGCGTGTACTTAGTGGCGAGGTATTGGATATCGCGGTGGATGCGCGCGCAGGGTCGGCTACTTTCGGTCAATATGTCGCATTAACACTTTCTGCCCAGAATAATTTGCAACTTTTCATCCCAAGGGGTTTTTTGCATGGGTTTGTCGTGCTTTCTGACACAGCTGAGTTTTTCTATAAGTGTGATAATTTTTACAATAAAGAGTCCGAATGTGGTGTTAAGTATGACGATCCAACACTAGCCATAGATTGGGCCCTGCCAGCCAATCAATTGATTATTTCGGAGAAAGATCAAATCCTTCCCTCGTTTGCAGAGGTCTTTAAATAGGGGTATTTATTCTCTATTGTTGTTTAGTTTCCAACATGAAGTAGGTCGATATGAGTCGTTCCTATTATCAACGGGGTGGTAAGTTTGTCGTGCCAAAAATGAAGGTATTATTTTATGTATCCTTTTTTATGTATCCTCTACTTTGTGCAGTTTATGTCTTCCCTCTCTATTTTTCCACGTCTTCCCATAAATCTTATTAGAATAGCCACATTTTATCTGTTATGAACGATTGACAATCTCCTCCTTGCTGTTGATTACTCATACTTCCCGTTTTCTTCTTTTATTCCTGTGGAGCTTGCAAGTGAGTGCTGATTTGGGGCACATGCCCCCATCCGATATCGTGCTATGGGCTGTTGGTTGCTCTGTTTTTTAGGATTATAAATAGATTTTTATCCAGGTTAGATACTTATTAACAGCTGCAATGAAATCCCAGAGTTATCCCTTGTCGTAAATAAATATGGATTAAAATTTGGTGATAGAAACATTGTTTTATATCATTGTGTACGGTAACGGTATTCTTTCTGCTAAAAGATGTACCCATTGATGTGGTCAATAGGTAAGACCATAGCTAGGTAAAACTAATATAAATCACACTCAACGGTATAAAATAGACAAACAAACATATTATGAAAAAATACATCCTCATTGCTGCCCTATTTGTGGTTAGCCAACTGCTTTCTTTTGCAGGGCAGACCCAACAAGATTTTGCCGTACGCGGCTTCCATTTGGACTTACGGGTGCAGGTCATGAAGATGCCTGCGCTGAAGAAATTTGCTAAGCAATTACAAATTGGAGGTATCAATACGCTAATTATGGAATGGGAAGCTACATATCCGTTTGAGAATCATCCCCTCATTCCTAATCAATTTGCCTATACACGCGAGGAAGTACGTGAATTTGTAGATTATTGCGAAGATATGGGGATTGATGTGATTCCCTTGCAACAAAGTTTTGGACATGTGGAGTATATCCTTCGGCACTACCGCTACAAGGATATGCGGGAGGATCAAAAAGACTATTCACAGATTAATCCACTGAAGGAGGAACAGGCCAAGGCACTTTTTAAAGATCTATACAAAGATATGATCAGTACGCATAAGTCTGAGTATATCCATATTGGAGGGGATGAAACCTATCTGTTGGGGCATTCGAAAGAATCGCAAGCGAAAGTCGCAGCGGTAGGAAAGGGCCGGTTGTATGGCGATTATATCAAGTTGCTTTGCCAGTTGGTGGTAGAGCTTGGCAAGAAGCCTGTCCTATGGGCGGATATTGCCATGAAGTATCCGGATGCACTTCAGGGAATTCCGAAGGAAACTATTTTTATAGATTGGAACTATGGCTGGGATGTGGATATGTTCGGTAAGCACAGTAATCTATTAAACTCAGGATTTGAGATTTGGGGGGCGCCATCATTACGTAGTCACCCCGATAACTATTTTCTGACGCAATGGGAGAAGCACTTTAAAAATATACATGATTTTATCCCATTGGCAAGGAAGTTTGGCTATAAAGGGATTGTCATGACTTCGTGGTCTACTTCAGGTCTCTATGGAAGTACTTGGGAAAGCCCCAAGGATTTGGTTGAATTGTATCCGATACGTCGGGTCTATCCGTTGTCTGGTTTCAATATGCTTATTGAAGCATATTTTTCTGCCCTGCGGACTAAAGAGCCCATCAATATTAGACAATTTGTTCATCAATATGGGGAGCAGCAGTATGGATTTGAAGAGCGAGAAGTTGATAAGTTTTGGAATGCTCTTCGGTCAAATCCTTATGAAATTAACCAAGGGGTGGGTAGTGTGCAATCCGTTTCTATCGCACAGATGAAAGATAGTGCAGACTGGGTGTTGCGCGAACTCAAGTCGTTATCCCCAAAAAAGAACAAAAGAGAATTTGCCCATTATGTACTTATGGCGCAGATAAGGCAGCGTTATTTGAGATATATGGATGTAGAGATGGCTTTGAATAGGCCTGACTTTGATGTTAGTAGTCTGCCGAGGTTGAAGATGGAACTTAAGGGCTTGCTGGATGAACGATTGGATAAGGTGTTTAAAGATCTCAATTCCGACTTTCTTTATACTGAGGAAATACACCAAGAGAATGAACTGCGTAATAGTAAGATTAGGCTGTTGCAAGCCCGATTGAATAGATTGGGTAAGAAATAGAGTTGATTTGGGGCTAAGGCTTGAACGTGATCGATCCCTCGTGCTTTGCACGGGGGATCGATCGTTTGTAGTGGAAGCAGGTGGTGTTCAATAGTAATATGGAAGAGGTAAAGGCTTAGGTGTTTGAGTTTTACTATTTGTTTCTGAAAGATGAGCCGCGGATGATAAGCTCTGTTTTTATCACTACTTCTTGGTAGTCTAGAGCTTGCATATCCTTGTCCTCAATCTGTTGTATGAGTATTTTTGCAGCTACTCGCCCCATCTCGTATGCACTATCCTCTATGGTGGATATTTGGGGTTCGAGGATGCTAGAGATGGGGTAATTGCTGAATCCGACAATAGCCACCTGATCGGGTATCGTATAGCCTTTGTTTCGGAATGCTTTCAATGCGGCAACAGCGGTATAGTCATTAGCGCAGACAATACCGTCTGGAATGATGTGCTCTTTTAGCAGTGCTTCTGCCTGGACTTTACCTTCTTCATATGTGAGGTTTTTAGCTTCTTTTATTAACTCTTCATGAATTGGGAGCTGGTGCTGTGCTAATGCTTCCTTAAACCCAGCAATCCTGGAGTTAAAGATGTCTACATTTTTGTTGCCCGATATATGGGCTAACGTTTTGCAGCCCTGTTGAATAAGGTGTTCTGTAGCGTTGAAAGAGGCTTCAAAATCATTGATAATCACTTTACTCGCTTTTAGACTGTCTGTGCTACGGTCATATAGCACTAGCGGTATATTTGATTTCACAATCTTCTTGAGATGTTCAAAACGATGTGTTTCTAATGCAGGACAGATAATTATGCCTGCAGCCAAAGAGGTCTCCAGCATCTGGACAATCTCTTTTTCTTTTTTGTACGAATCCTGCGATTGGAATATGGTGATTTGATATCCTTGCTTGTAGGCAAAATCTTCGATTCCGCTAATCACTTTTGAATGGAAATCAATATCTATCCGAGGGCAGATTACTCCTATTGACTTTGTTTTCTTGCTCCTGAAGCTGGATGCAATAGGGTCCAATGCAAAGCCCATTTCTTTCACCTTGTCATTGACCAGTTTTTTTGTGCTTTCGCTGATTGCAGGGTGGTTTGACAAGACACGAGAGATTGTGGCAGTTGAAAGGTTTAACTCCCGTGCGATATCTTTTATCGTGATACGTGATGCTTCTGATTTCTTCATGTCTACTCTAATGCTTGATGTGGCAAGTTAACTCAAATTTTGCGTATTTAGAATATCAATTTTTACATATTTTTATGCAAACAATTGCATAGCATATATATTGATATAGTGAGTTTTGAGCTATGTTTTTTCATGAAAATAATATTTTTAATGTAAATGTTTGCATGAAAAAAAATTTATATATACCTTGCTCATGTAAAACTACAGATGATATAAACTTAAAGTCTGCATTATGATATTTAGTACTAACCACCGAAAAATGAAAGAAAATATCCGTGTCTTTTCTCTGTTTATTTGGATTTTGTGCGTGTTTTCGGTTTTGCCTAGCCCAATGTTTGCGCAGCAAAACCAGATTTCAGGAAAAGTAATCGACGCCGATACCAAAGAGCCTCTAAGGGGAGTAAGTGTGGTCGTCACTGGGCAGAATGCCGGCGCGAGCACCGATGATTTGGGCAGTTTTGTATTGAGCAACGTCCGTGAGGGACAATCTATTGTGTTTTCATTTGTAGGATATACAAGTCAAACAATAAAGCTCGATGCCCGAAATGTTTATACCGTCTCGCTGAAAAGTCTATCGACCGAACTCGAAGAGACAGTTGTCGTGGGGTATGGTCGACAAAAGAAGCGTAATTTAACCGGTTCTATCGTTTCGGTAGGTGCCAGTGAAATCGAAAAAACTACCCTACAAGACCCGGTGTCTATTTTACAGGGACGTGCTGCTGGTGTGCAGGTGTCGTCCAATTCAGGTGCTCCTGGTGGCGAGATGACCATTCGTGTACGTGGTAATTCTTCTTTGAATTCAGGCAATAACCCACTTTTCGTTGTAGATGGTATTCCAATCGAATCTAACTCTATCTCTTCTCTAAATGGGACTGAAGGTTCTGGACTTAATCCTCTTGCTGATATCAATCCAAGTGATATAGCATCGATGGAAATTTTAAAAGATGCCGCGTCTACGGCTATCTATGGTTCTAGAGCTGCTAACGGAGTCGTGATGATCACGACCAAACGTGGTGCTGAGGGTAAGCCTGAGGTATTGCTTAATGCAACGACGGGTGTGAGCTCTTTAACCCGTAAGCTCAGTGTTTTGAATGCCAGGCAGTATCGCGAGGCGGTATTGGATTCGTACGATGCCATGACTGTTCCTGAGGATCCTTATTATACGCTTATTGACTCTCTCAATCCTATGAATAATGGAGATGTTGATTGGCAGGATGAACTGATGCGTTCCGCAAGACAATATAAAATTGATTTGTCGGTACGCGGAGGTAATCAAGGGACCAAATATGCTTGGAGCTCTTCTTATCTAGATCAAGACGGGGTAATCCTCAATTCTAATTACAAGCGATTTACGTCTAGACTAAATGTTGACTTCAATATTTCTGACCGTGTTCGAATCGGACAAAGTATTTCATACACCAATGCTGTTAATAATCGAACCAATGCTGCAGGTTCGGGTAATCTAAGTATCATTCGTAGTTTACTGGTGCGTCCTCCTAATATGTCGATGTATTTGCCCGATGGCTCACTGAATGGATATATGATTGGGCAGCGTAATCCCGTTGGTATGGCATTGTATGCCACGAATTTAAATAAGAGTAACCGCATTATTGGTAGCCAGTATCTAGAGATTGATATTTATAAAGATCTTAAATTCCGAAGCAATGTCAACTTAGATTATATTGCAATGAAGGAAGATGAATTCATGCCTTCGATATTGGATTATAGAGAGGGGTACAATACTGGTGGGGTCCGGTCTTCTGGCAATTTGACATGGGGTAATGAAAGTTACTTTACTTACACCAAGAGTATTGCCAATAATCACAACTTCGGAGGTGTATTGGGAATGAGTTTTCAAAAATGGCGGTATGATCGTACGGGACTAGATGGCATGTATTTCCCGAGTGATGATATCCGTACACTAAATGCCGCTTCGGTCATCTCCAATCAAGGTGTCAATGTCGCGTCGGAGCACGCTATGCTTTCTTATTTTGGTCGAGCGACCTACGATTATCGTGGTAAATATCTTTTGGAGTTTAATTTACGCGCTGATGGCTCATCCCGATTTGGACGTGACAAGCGTTTTGGATTTTTTCCCTCAGCTTCTGCAGGATGGCGTTTTGTGGAAGAGGAGGCAATAAAGGAACTTGGCTGGCTTAGTGATGGTAAGCTGCGATTTAGTTTAGGTAGTACCGGAAATGAAGCTATTGGTGACTATACGTCGCGCGGAGAATTCACGTTAGGTACTAACTACCTTGATTTCTCTGGTGCGTCACCAACGGTAATGCCTAATGCGAGCCTCACCTGGGAAACGACACATCAGTATAATTTAGGTCTGGAGCTGGGTTTTGCAAACAACAGAATATTGTTTTCTACCGATGCTTATCTAAAGAAAACGAAGGATTTGTTGTACAATGTGCCGATTCCAAGTACTACAGGATTTGAATACATCACCCAAAATATAGGGTCTATTGAAAATCGAGGTTTAGAATTTAGTTTGCAAACGCGTAACCTCCAAGGTGCATTTAGTTGGAATACAAATTTCAACATCAGTCTAAATAGGAACAAGGTTACCTCTTTACCCAAAAATCTTCTCACAAATGGTTATATCCAAAATGGAAATTTCCACATCTTGCAAGAAGGGTTGCCAATAGGTGTGTTTTATGGCTGGCGTTTTCAGGGGGTATATGCGCGTGATGAAGATAACATCAATGGCGTGACCAATGGCTCCAATGGTGGGACTTTCGTCGGTGGTGACCCTATTTGGAAAGATATCAACAACGATAATATCATCAATCAAGATGATCGAGAGATTATCGGCTATGCAGAGCCTAAGTATTTTGGAGGTCTCTCTAATGATTTTAGCTATAAGAATTTCCATCTCAATGTATTTTTCCAATATTCGGTAGGCAACGAGATTTATAGCGAATTGAACCATCAACGCAATTCTATTGTTCGGTACAATAACCTATCTACTGATGCGCTGAGCAGATGGCGCGAACAGGGAGATGTCACCAACTTTCCGCGGCTAATACGTGACGATCCAAAGCAATCGGATAGTCGTGTACAAAGCCGATGGGTAGAGGATGGTTCGTACATCAAATTGAAGAATGTTAATTTAAGATATTCTTTAGATCCCAATTTAGTAAAACGCATAGGACTACGCAAGTTGGATGCTTTTGTTACGGCAACTAATCTTATCACTTGGACCAAATACACAGGGTTTGATCCAGATGTAAATTCCTACTCAGGTCTACGTGTAGGTCTGGATGAAGGTTCTTATCCACAGAGTCGCACCTTTATGTTTGGTTTAATCTTTGGACTTTAATTAATTAGCCATGAAAAGATCTTTTAAATATATCGCTACAGGTTTGATGTTGTTGGCTGTTTCCGCCTGTTCAGATTCACTTTTGGATAAAGAGCCTATCAGTAATTTTTCAGGACAAGGGTTCTACAAGAAACCTAGTGACGCACAAGCGGGTGTCAATGGAATCTACAACAGTATGCAATCGCTATTTCGCCTTAACTTTGCCTACTGGGGAGAGGGGCGGGCAGACAATGTGACGACGCGTCATTCGGGGGATCCTTTTGCCTTACAGCAAAATACTCTTACCCCTATCATTAACTCGGCTCGCTGGGATAATTTCTATACCTTGGTATCTCGCGCTAACTATGCTATTAAATACACTCCACAGGTATTTGGAGATGGTGATAGTGACTTGAAGAGACAGTTGCTGGGGCAGGCACATGCTTTACGTGCCGTAGCCTATTTCTATCTAGTGCGTATATGGGGGCAAGTTCCCCTGATTACAGAGCCCTATGAAAGTGTGGAACAGGAGTTGTTCGTTCAGCAAAATACCGAAGCAGAGGTATTGGCCAAAGTTGAAGAGGATTTGATTTTTGCTACAGAAAACTGTGCTAGCAACTATTCTGGCGCGCGCAATCGGGTACTCATGACCAAGGGAGCTGCTTATGCCTTTTTGACGCAGCTTTACATGTGGCAAAAGAAATATGACAAAGCGATTGATGCGGCAGAGAAAGTAATAGGTGATTCGCAGTATAGCTTGGTATCCATGAGCGACTGGAACGATATTTTCGTCAAAGGAACAAGTACAGAAAGTATTTTCGAGGTAGGCTACAACGAGACCCAGACCAATGCCCTGCGTATATTGTATGCTATTGGGTCGGACAGTGACTATGTCCCTAGTTCCCGTTTTATCGCGTCTATTGAGCCGGGAGACCTTCGTAAGGCTCGCATTTATGACGTTACCGAAGTGCAGCCACGCAAGATATGGAAGTTCTTTGGTCAGGGTTTTAACGATGAAAGTCCCGATCCATCTTCTAATAACATTGTGTTGACTAGACTGGCCGATATCGTTTTGCTAAAAGCTGAGGCGCATGCGCAATTAAATCAACCAACCGAGGCACTGGACTTGCTTAATCGTATACGTCGTCGTGCTGGGCTTTCGGTAATGGATGAGGCAGCTGCCAACAATCTATACGGAAATCTGGTTACTGCAGTATTGCATGAGCGCTCGATAGAGTTAAGCTTTGAGGGGCATCGTTGGTTTGATTTGGTTCGTACTGGAACGGCTATCTCCACGATGAAACCTGTAAACGGTCTTACCGATCAACGTAATCTCGTATGGCCTATACATGAAAGCGCTGTCCTGCGGAACCCGAATTTGAAACAAAACGAATTTTATAAGTAATCTTATGAGAAAGATAAAACATATAATGACGAATCTCCTAATGGGGACTAGTATGTTGGTTTTGCTCTTTAGTTGTGAAATCCAAGAAAGCTTCGACTACGAACATGCTCCTGATAACAGTAAACTCAATATGTCTGCGTGGGCCTACATCAAAGGAAATGAATCTCTTTCCTTGCTTGCCGATGCCATTGAGCGGGTAGAGTTCAAATCCTTTTATGAAGGGACTAGTTCGGCCACTTTTATTGCGCCCAATAATCAAGCCTTTGAAAGTTATTTAAAAGAGAATGGCTATACGTCTATAGAAGCTATCCCACTTCCTATTCTGAAGAATATCTTGCGGTATCATATTGTAAAGGAGGTCGTGAATTTCAACAACCCAGAGTTGGCGCCCAGTAACAAGCCTATTGCGTATACTACTGAAAATGGACAGACAATGTACTTGTCCCATACTAGTACATACGTAGGTCTGGTCAATGAGGGTACGAATAGACAATGGCAAATCCGGACGTCCAACCTAGTGCCTGATAATGGTGTAATCCACGTGGTGAACTTTGTTGTCTTCTATTCGGCTCCAACAGGAGATGCGAATGCCGTAAATCCAAATCTATTGCAGGATACGATATATCCTAAGCATGATAGCTATATCAATGGCGGGGCCGAGTCTACCAAAAACTTTGGTACCAACCCGCTCTTGAAAATCAAAAATGTGAGCAATAACGGGGACTATGACCGTAAAGCTCTCCTGATGTTTGATTTTGCTGACTTTACTAAGGAGGGTGTTGTGACCGACCTCCAGTTACAATTGGCAGTATCGTTTACAGCTGCAAAAGGTGTCGACCTCAATCTCTTTGAAACGCCAAGTACGTCTTGGTCGGAAGCCTCTTTGAATTTTACTAACACGATATTCCCCACTAGTCCTCGTATTGCATCTATAAAAACCAGTAAAGTGAGTACATTTAAATTTGATCTTACGGACTACTACAAGGATAAGCAGCCTGCAGGTCTTAAATCATTCCTGTTAGATGGACAACCTGGCTCAGATGAGACTGATGAGATTGCATCCAAGGAGCATGCTACATTGGCTCCGCCGATGTTGATTGCCACCTTGGCAACAGGTGATTCGGAATTGGTCTTGGAAAAGCAAAAGGATTTTGAAGTCAGTAATGGGGGAATGTACGTACTTTCCAATGAGAATATACAAGTAGGCGGCGCTTCGGCTGGGGATATTATTTATACCATTGAAGAATTGCCCACATTCGGATGGCTTGTTAAGGGCGCCGAGGTGATGAAAAAAGGAAGTCGCTTTAGCCAGTTGGATTTAGATCTCAAGAACATGGTTTTTATTCATGATGGTAACACGCTTGGTACGAAAGCCTTGGTGCTGACTGGAAGAGACAAGGCAGGTGCCGTATTGGAAGATATAAAAATAAACGTCGTTGCAAAATAATATGAAAAGCTGTGGTTTTAACATTTTAATAATAGCCATTGTTTTATTCTTCGTCAATTGTGGACGTTCATCGGGTGAGATAGATGGACCTATAGCACCCACTGATAGGGTAATCAGTTTTTCGGGAATGGATTGGATTGTCCGCACGACGAATAATAAGACCGCCGGTCCAGGACCTAATCTATTTTCCGATTCAGACAAGAATGTCTGGCTAGATACGGAAGGTAGGCTGCACCTCAAAATACGACAGGAGGGAGGTCAATGGTATTGCGCGGGGATTACCGCCAAAAAATCGATGGGCTATGGTAAGTATGTGTTTTACATAGGCTCTGATATCAATCAACTGGATCGGAATGTTGTCGCGGGACTCTTTACTTACCTTAATGACGAAGAAGAAATCGATATCGAGTTTTCGAAATGGTCGGTGGCTGAGAATCAAAATGCACAGTTTGCATCGCAACCTTCCGAAATAGTAGGCAATAAAAAGAGATTTGATATAGCCCCTGGCTTAGGACAGACCGTTCATTCTTTTGATTGGCAGGAGCAACATATCGCCTTTCAGAGTAGTTATAGAGCCAGTGTTGGAGCGGACGTTGTGCTCCAACACTGGCTCTATAAGGGTAAGCATGTTCCGAAGGCAAAGAACGAAAAACTGAAGCTGAATTTGTGGCTGTTCAAGGGGCAGATGCCCTCTGATTTCAAAGATCAGACTATCATAATCGACAGTGTTCGTTTTGTGAAGCAATAACTCAGTATTTTCTGCATCCCTGAGCCAAGTTTACGTTGCTGGGGTTGGGTTGGGACGACAGAAAATACTGCTGCTGACCTCCGTGAGATTATTTATTGGGCCGTCACTTTATATAGCCCCGATACTGAGCCTCCAGCAGTAACATTGAATACCGACGACGCGGAGGTCCCTTTAAGTTCATAATAGCCATTTTGACTACCTTCTTTTGTATTTACCCTTAGCAAAATCTTGCCATCGAGCTCGATGGCACAAAATGCAGCTCCTGGGTTGGTGACGGAGGGAATACCTGAAATTTTTGTGCGTTGCTTACTTGTGATGTCAATTTGGTAGAAATCCCATACATTTTCAAAATTGATATTACCATCTTTGCCTCCTGTTAAAGGTTGGTTTGGAATTACGGTGATAATTTTACCATCTTTTGCAAATACTGAAACAAATTTTCCTCCATTTTGGATTTCATCCATGTTTAAGCTCCAAGTTTTATCTACATCTGTTTCCGTGGCTTTTATCCTCACAATTTTTGATTTGCCACCCGTAGCACTTCTGCCTTGGGTCACGACGTAGAGATCTCCATTGGTGTCAAAATCATACATATTGTTGTCATTGATGTAAGCGATGGACCCCGTGTCCTCAATCCTAATAGTCTTTTCGTATTTTCCGCTAGCGATATCGATTACAGCGATATAGACATCTGGAAAATAATCATCAAAGAATCCTTTTTGAGCAGCGTTAGTCTTAGCGTAGGTAATATTGGCAAATAACTTTCCGTTTTTAACAGCCAAGAATTTTTGACCAATAGACCGGTATAGAATCTCGGGAATGTTCTTGCCGCGTTCCTCTACTGCTGCAGTCAAATCGAGATCTCCTGTTCTGGCCATTGTTTTGGGGTTGAAGGTCTGTATTTTTAGAGGCGCTGCTCCATCCCAATAGTAGCCGCTGTTGGCGTCTACTATTACGAAGTTTCCTGATCCGTTCGTATTGTTGTCAGTAGCGATGAATTTGCTGGCTTTTATCTTACCATTGATATCGACTTCCAGCTCTTCGATGCCAAGAGCATTTGTCTGGGTGCTGAACATCTTAAATAGTTGATTTCCTTGGGGCCTCCAACCTCCAAATCCCAATCCTTGTAAGCTATTGCTTCCATTATTGATAACATTGCCACTAGGAAGTTCATTAAAGGCTGTTACAAAACCTGGCTTTTGGAGGTTATTGTCACTCATGGTTATCAGTACATACTTGTCTTGCCCTTTAGGTTCTTCAGGCGCTGGTGATGGAGAGTCTTTACCGCAGCTCGTAAATAAAGCTGTTGCTAGAAGATAAACGAATACTGATTTTAATTTGCGTATATGCATAATAGATGTATTTATAATGTTTACGATTTTATAATTGATAAGTCAGTTTTATATGAAAGCTTCTTCCAGGGCGTTGCACGCGATAGTAATCGTACACATCCTTATTTAGGATATTGCGGATTTCAGCACCTAGATGTATCTGTCTGTTGTAAAAGCCATATGTAAATCCAGCATTCAACAAATGTTGATTTGGGATGATGAGATCTGAATTTAGTTTTGCACTTCCAGAGAGGCCCAAGAATCCTCCGGGTTCCAAATCTTTAGGGATTGTCTCTAGATAGAATTCCCGCATAAAATTGTAGTGAACAAATATGTCAAGTAAATCTGACTGCATAAATAGATGCTCGTATTTAGCTGAAGCTCCGGCATTGGTGAAGAAGTAAGGCGTATTCCGCAACCGGGCATCATTTTTCCATGTATGTTGCGCGTCAGTAATCCCATTCAAACGTAAATTTTGCCAGGTTGCATTACCGGTTAATTTGTAATTTTTGGAGATGCGATAAGCTAAGTCGAGGTCTACGCCATAGCCCTTGGTATCCTCTTGGTTTTGATACTGAGTATTGGGTGCTTGTATGGGAATCAGTAATATTACCCCCTTCGTATTTCTATAGAATGTATTGATTTCAGCAGAGAGGTTTTGGGATATAGCGCTCTGGAGTCCTACATTGAGATTGATGCTCTTTTCAGGATTTAATTCAAAATTAGGAACAACAAATACATTGTTTCCAAAAAGTTCCTCGCGTTCAGGCAATCTGTAGGTATATTCTGCAGACGCCCTGATGAGTGAGTTGGATGAGAGTTTGTACTTTATAGCTTCCGTGATTCCCCAGTAGCTACCCGAAATATTTCGCTGGTCCTTCTCGGTGATATCAACGGAGAGCCATGTGTTTTGATATCCTGATGCTCGGTACTTATAGTATTTACCAATTAACTGATTCTGAAGTCTTTCGTCTAAAAATGAATTTTCCAAGGATAGCCCTAATACATCCTTTCTGTAGTGAGACGTTAGAGATAGCAGATCGATATCCGTATTTTGTAAACGGGGACCTAATGGGTCCTTTCCTGAACGGTTCACCGCCGTGAACACATGATTTAATTCTATTTTGGACGTTGGACTTAATAGGTAGCTCAGATTAGTCCGTATAAGCCATTGTTTCTCGTCGACCTTGGATTCGGATGGAAGGCGACTCTCTCCGGGTGTTGATCGTGGAGTGAAATTGCCAAACCAGTCATATTTTCCGTGAAGTGTGTCTATACGTTGAGATTGTAATATATTGAATGAAGTATATTGATCTATACGTAATTTATTGTCCAGTGCGCTCCATTTATAGCGCAGGGATGGTAGGATGGTGTTTTGTTTACTATGCAACGCACCATAGGCATCTGTCATCAGTGCGGGGTGTTGTTGTTCCTTGAGCAGGTCAAAGCCGACCACACTTAATCGGAGTTCATCCGTCCAACGTCTGTTTTTAACACTGGCGTATACTTCTGCAAGGTAATGTTTGTAAGCATTGTGAAACATGGGCAGCCTGTATGGATCGAGGTTACTCGTCTCTGGATTTTTCTCATAGACCAAAGCTTTATAATCGTTCTTGGCATAGTTGTGATATAGCTCCGCCCCGTATCCCCACTTCTGGTCTTTTGTCACCATTGAGGCTAGTAAACCTATTCGATATGTGCCGAACGATCCCATTTCATAATACCCTTTTAGTCGATTCGTTACTTTGGAGTTGGAGACCAGGTTGATGGCACCCCCGAGCGCATCGGCACCCAAAGACACAGGCAGTACGCCCTTGTAAACTTCGATGTGATCCAACATCTCAACCGGAAGTGAAGATAAATTGTAACCATCACCCATGTAATCAATTGGAATACCATCTTTAAAGTATTTGATGGCTTTGCCTTGAAATCCATTGATTGAAATCTCTGGTCGATTACCCATACCACCGTTTTGTCTGATTCTGATTCCTGTACTGCGGTTCATTAAGTCTGTCAGGGAGGTGGCTTGTGCCGATACTGCTCTAGTATCAATAAATATTGATCGGATAGGAGCCTGTTTGACTCTTTGATTTTCAGTACGTCCCTCGACTGTCACCGTCTCTATTAGTTTACTGCTCTCCTTCATTGAAATAATCAGCTCGAGATTTTCTTCACTATATTTTGTGATGACGTCGCCGAATAGCTCATACCCAAGTGCTTGGATATGAATCTGATGTTGACCCGCAAGAATAGGAGTGAGTGTGACTGAGCCTGCTTGATTCGTACTACCGGCAATATCTGCAATAGTTACCGTTGCAGACGTTATAGGTATTCTAGTTGTTTGATCTAAGACTTGAACAGTGACAGAACCACCCTGTTGTGCCCATGCCGAGTATGATGAAATTAATAGTATGTAAGATAGGATAAGACCTTTTTTTATATCCATGTAAAGTTTTTATTCGATTAACGTAATCACAAAGATATAGTTATTTAGAATTAATTTAAATAAAACTTGCTATTTGTTTAGAATGTGTCTAAATTAGTGCCGTTCGAAGTTAATGTTCTCAAGCAAGAAATTTTTATGCCCAAGATGTTGTACCAGGTTAAAGTGAATATTCTTAATAACAGCGATAGCTTTATTGGAGAACCTTTGTACTTGGCTGGTACATTCAATAACTGGGCCTCCGATCACCTAAGAGTTGGGGTTATACCAACAGAAGGGGAGCAGGTGTCGATTGTTCTTCCTGGGGTAGAGGTCGGTGAGTTAGAACTTAAGGTCACTCGTGGCAGTTGGGATACCTTATCTTCTTCTAAAGACGGGGTGTTGGGTTTGCCACATGTTGCACAAATTGAAGGTGATGCCGAGATTACGCTGAATATTGATGGCTGGCGCGATCTTTTCCCCAAATCTACAGTAAGTAAGCAAGTTCGCATTCTTGATGATTATTTCTATTTCCCAGGATTGAATGTTTACAAAAGAGTATGGATATACCTCCCCAAAAATTATTTAACTACCACTGTGCATTATCCAGTTATCTATATGCATGATGGTCAGCATCTTTTTGACGAAGCGACATCGGTTGGGAGGGCTGGGCCAATAGAATGGATGGTCGACAAAACCATCGATAAAGCGCCATATGCATCTATCGTCGTGGCTATAGATCATGCACAAGACTATCATGTTCGGCAACAGGAGTTTATGGTCCACTCGGGACAAGATACTTCGAATCCCCAAGGGTGGTTATATCTGGATGATATTGTCAACAGTCTTAAGCCCTACGTGGATAGAAACTATAGAACATTGAAACATTCGGTCAATACTGCTATTGTTGGGAGTTCCCTTGGCGGACTTATTTCCATTTATGGGGGATTGAAATATCCAACAATCTTTGGTACCGTCGGCGCCTTCTCCCCATCTATATGGATGGATGAGGATAATTTGTATCGCTATTCAGATGAATTGCTAAAGGAATGTGAGGCGTGTCGAAATCAACAAAAGTTCTATTTCTATATAGGTGAAAAGGAGAGAAGATTTGGAAAAATGGACGCCCACAGTAATATGAAGTTAGATCTAGATCGATACTATTCTTGGATGCAACACCATTTTGAAGGAGACCTCGCTATCAATATACATCCTGAAGGGAAGCATAACGCTATCTATTGGCAGCATGCATTTAAAAAATTTTACGCCTATTGGCAAGCAAAATCAAATTCTTCACGCATAAAACAATAAAATATGAATGTAAGTAAATTCAAACATGGTAGCTCACATCCATCCAAAGCCTTGCTATTGGCTTCTGGTTTGTTGATGGTTTCAATATCCTCCTCGGCCCAAGAGGTTGAAAAATCTTCCCGTGCCGGCACGGGTGTCTATGAAGCTGTAATAAGCTCCAAAGACGGACATATCTATGTAACTGGTGCTGGCTCTAGATTGAATCCAGGAGGGGCTATCTACAAAATTAACCCGAGTGACCTCTCTATCGTGGATAGTATCAGCCTGAAGGAAAATCCACCTTTCGGTATTGGCATTAATAATAAGACACAGGTCGTGTATACCACCAATACGAGAACTAATTCCGTAAGTGCGGTAGATCTAAAGACAGGCAAGTTGGTCGCTACTATTACCAACGGCGCCGAAAATTCGCATACTAGAGAAGTATTGGTTGATGAGGACAATAATCTCGTGTACATCTCCGATGTAGGCGATCCTAGTAATATTTGGGTGGTAGACGGCCAGACAAATAAGTTTCTGCATGCCATCGGAAATTTAGGTAAGACGGCTACAGGCATGACATTCGTCAACGGTAAGGACAAAATTTATCTAACAGTAATTGGCGACAATTCGGTGTATGTGGTCGACACAAAAAGCAAAAAGGTCGAAAAGACATTTCCTTCTGGGGGAGATCAACCCGTAAATATTACCAGTGATGGACAACGATTGTTTGTCGCTAACCAAAAGTCGGGTACAGTTACAGTGTTAGATTCTAACGGAAAATTGATTAAGAGTATTCCGACAGGAGCAGGGGCTATAGGTATCGCTTATGATGCTGTCAAGAATAGATTATATTCCGCCAATCGTCAAACTGGAACAACAACCATCATCGACGCCAAGACCTACGAAGTGATAGGTGATGCGCATACGGGTTCACATCCTAATCATGTAAAAGTCGATCCCAACTCCGGCACCGCCTTTGTCATTAATAAAGCCAAAGGAGGAAGGCCTGTTGAAGGACAGCCTGTAGTCGTGGACACCAATGGAGATACGATTACCAAATTAAATTAATATCCTTATGGATACCTTGCTACCTCGTAGGCCAAAGTAGGCTACGGGATGGCTTTTATTATAGTTTGTTTTGGATTCTTGGGTGGCTAGAGGCCACTCAAGAATTGTTGTTAAATAGTATGGGAGAATTTGAGCTTGTCTGGGAATAAATATCTACTGTGGTCAATAGCTCTATTGATTATTTCGTTATTGTGTTGGGTATCACTCTTCACCGGAGTAAAAGATATCTACTTTGCAGAACTTTTTACCGATCGTGATCAACTCTTGTTTTTGGTTGTTAGTCGACTTCCACGTACATTGGCTCTGGTTCTTATTGGTGCAGGTCTTAGTATCGCAGGATTTGTTCTTCAGCAACTTTCTCAAAATAGGTTTGTCTCTCCAACCACCTCTGGGGCTTTAGAGGCTGCGAAGATGGGAATCCTCACGGCATTGATATTTTTCCCGCAGTCTACTTTGTTAATTAGGATGCTATTTGCGCTGTTGTTCACTTTTCTTACATCCTTCCTGTTTATTTTCTTTGTTAGCAAGATAAAATTAAGAAGTACGGTTTTTATTCCGTTGGTCGGTCTGATGTTGGGCAGTATCCTGAGCGCTATCTCAACTTTTTTTGCCTACAAACAGGGTATCGTACAGAATACGCAAGAATGGTTGTTAGGGGATTTCTCTGGAGTAATACAGGGACAATACGAGGCTATCTATGTTATTCTGCCAGCGGTGATATTGATTTATTTTTACGCCGAGAAAATTACTATTGCAGGTATGGGTGAGAGTTTTGCCAAGAGCCTAGGACTGTCTTATTCTTCCATTGTGTATATAGGTTTATTCACAGTGTCTGTTGTTGTCAGTTCGTCGGTCGTCACCGTTGGTGCAATACCTTTTGTTGGACTGATTATTCCTAATCTCATCAGTATGGTGTTCGGAGATAATTTACGCAAGATCCTACCCATTATTGCCTATGCCGGAGCGGTGTTTCTCCTGATATGTGATTTGATTGGTAGAGTATTGGTATATCCTTACGAAATCCCGATTGGTATGACCGTTGGGATTATCGGAAGTATCGTGTTTTTAATTTTGATTTTAAAGAAGCAATAGTGAGATCGGGAATTAAGTTTTTGATAATTGTAGTGTCGCTATTTATTATGGTGGCCATATTTATGTTTTATGATATAGACTTCTCCAACAACTATTCTATCGAAAAGCGCACGATTCGATTGGGAAGTATGTTGGTAGTCGGTGTAAGCGTGGCCTTTTCCTCTATTATCTTTCAAACAATTACCAGCAACAGGATATTGACACCTTCTATCATGGGCTATGAAGCCATTTTTATCCTTTTTCAGACAGTGATCGTTTTTTTTTACGGTGACAGTGCTTTTAAAGTTATAACTCAGCAAGAGAATTTTTTTTACGCCATATTAATGATGTTAGGATTTTCTTTAGTCATGTATTTACTATTGTTTGGGAGGAACAAGAAGAGTATGTACTACCTTTTACTCACGGGTATGGTGTTGGGAACCTTGTTCCTCACTTTGAGTCAGTTCCTGCACATTATGATTGATCCAAATGAGTTTTCGATTGTCCAAAATTTTATGTTCGTGTCCTTTGCCAAGATGAATACTAAACTGCTGAGTATCGCTAGTATTACCATGCTCATAGCGATAGTCTATACCAGTTTAAATTTGAAATATCTGGATGTAATGGCCTTGGGCAAAGATCATGCCGTCAATCTCGGGGTGGATTATGATAAATTGGTCCGTCGATTTTTGTTGATTATCTCCCTTTTGGTGTCTGTATCCACCGCATTGGTTGGTCCAATTACCTTTTTGGGAATCTTGGTAACAAATTTAACTTATGAATTGTTTAGAACTCGACAGCATAGATATATGTTGATTATATGTAGTGTTATAGCCTGCCTCAGTTTGGTATTGGGGCAATTTTTGGTTGAACATGTGCTCCGTTTTTCCACTTCAGTCAGTATAATTATAAATTTTGTCGGAGGGGTATATTTTATTTATTTATTATGGATAACACGGAAAAGAATAAGCTGAGATTTGAGGCTATTGTGAAGCGATATGGTAATAAAGACGTGTTAAAGCGTCTTTCTGGAGGTATACCGAATAGACAGATAACTTCGCTTATCGGGCCCAATGGAGCTGGGAAAAGTACCTTGCTGTCTATTATGAGTAGGTTGATAAAGCAAGATGGAGGGGCGGTCAGTTTCTATGATAAAGACCTTGGGACGTATAAAGGAGCTGATTTGGCTAAAAAACTATCTATTTTGAAGCAGTCCAACCACCTCGATCTCAAACTCACAGTCAGAGACTTGGTGTCTTTTGGTCGATTTCCCTACGGTCAAGGGCGGTTAGGCCAGTTGGATTGGCAACGAGTAGAGGAGGCTCTAGCATTTTCCGATTTGTTGGAACTACAGCATGCGTATATAGACGAGCTTAGTGGAGGACAGCGACAGCGGGCTTTTATTGCCATGATTATTGCACAGGATACAGACTTCATACTGTTGGACGAACCGCTCAATAATCTAGACATGAAGCATGCTGTGCACGTCATGAAAACCTTGAGGCGGTTGGTTGATGAGTTGGGTAAGACTATTGTTATTGTCATCCATGAAATCAATTTTGCCGCTCAATATTCCGACCATATTATTGCCCTAAAAGATGGTCAGATATGCTATGATGATGCGGTTGATAAGGTGATAGATGCAGCCGTTCTTCAAGAAATCTTTGATATCGAATTCGATATCGTTGAAAGAAATAATAGAAAAATCTGTAATTATTTTAATCTGTAATATGATAAAAAACATGCAATGCAAAATGCGCTATGGACTTTTGGTAAATACCGTATTGCTTCTGTTGGGTATATCCTGTCAGTCTGGAAAAAGAGAAAGCGAAGTAGGGACATCCGCGGACTCTATTACCATAGAGCATAAACATGGTCAGACAAAGTTGCTTCTTAACCCGCAGAAGACAGTGGTTTTGGACATTGGTGCATTAGAAACCATGAAAGAAATAGGAGTAAAACCGACAGGTATTCCGAAAAAATTCTTACCGAACTATCTTTCCGATTTCAGGTCTGATGCAGATATCGCCGACGTAGGGTCTGTCATTGAGCCCGATTTTGAAGCCATTTCAGGCCTACGACCTGATTTAATTCTTATCTCCACGCGACAGGAACGATTCTATGATGAATTGAGCGAAATCGCTCCTACCGTTTTTATCGGTACTGATAGTAAAAATTATCTTCCGTCCTTTGAAAAAAATGTAGAGTTGATAGCGAGGATTTTTTCAAAGCAAGAACTTGCCCAAGCCAAAGTGGAAACCCTGCATGCAAAGATTAACGCTGCTCAAGCTAAATTTATCCAAGACCCTCACAAAGCATTGTTTTTAATTTATAACAACGGCAAATTTAGTGCTTTTGGCAAAGGCTCAAGATTTGGTTTTGTGCATGATGTATTGGGTATCAAACCAATATTAGACTTACAGGATGAGTCTGTTCATGGGCAGCGTGTATCTAATGAATTGATTGCAGAAGCTAATCCTGATTATCTATTCATTGTCGATCGGAATGCTGCAGTAATGGGGAAGGTGGCGAATCGAGGAGAAGTTGAAAACCAGTTAATCCAGCAAACAAAAGCGTATAAAAATGGAAAGATTTTCTATCTCGATCCCAACGTATGGTTTATCTCTGGAGGAGGACTTACATCCGTAGACTTGATGGTGGCTGATATTGTTGACCTGATTAAATAACGAGATTTAGCCCTTGTCAATTATAGGTGGAGCAAAAGAGTTAAACACCAAGAATACAGTTTATAAATATAGTAGTAAAATTTTTAGAGATGGAAAAACCAATCATATCAAAGCACATATTTAAAGTAACCAATAAAGAATATATTACGCCCCACTATATCCGAATCAAGTTGAGGGCTGACGAACCTACAGATTTCGAAAAATGTAATTTAGGGGCAAATAATAAGATTTTTATTCCTCCACATGATCAGAAAAAGGTCCAATTTGCTACTTTCAATCAAGAACGGGGAGAATGGGTAATGCCAGATGAAAATTTGAAACCTATTGTCAGAACATACACACATAGGGCCTTAGACCCTGCCACTAACGAAATAACAATAGATTTCGTCAACCATGGAGACAACGGTCCAGCCTCTAGTTGGGCGCGTAATGCTAAACAGTCTGATCAGCTGGGTGTTGCAATGAAAATAAAGAACAGTAATCTTTGTCCGCACGTAGACTGGTATTTCTTGATTGGAGATGCCACTGCTATTCCGGTAATCTGCTGTATTCTCGAAAGCCTTCCTGCTGATGCTAAAGGGCACTGTATCCTTGAAATTCCGAGCGAAGCAGATATACACCCTGAGGTCCGGCATCCGGGGTTCCAAATCCAATGGCTTATTAATCCTCATCCCGAAAGCGGTAGCAATCTTTATAATCAAGCAATAGAGGTAGATTTGTCGGCTAAAGAGTCTAAGTTTGCCTATATCGCTTGTGAGTATAGTTCTGTAAAGGCATTACGGTCCTATTTTAAAGAAAAATTGGGCTGGAGCAATTCCGACTACTATGCGTTTTCTTATTGGAAGGCTGGTGTCGCCGAGGATAAATCAGCTCAGGAGCGTAGAGACGAAAAAGTATAAATCGGTATCTCTACTTCCTAATCTGGATTATTGACGTCGCTTTCGCTAGCCAAATTTTAACAGAAGCCGGTTGAAACCTGCATTATGCATAAACGGTTAGCGCTAGCGGCTGTTGAATACTGAGGATATTGTCAAAGATGTTGTTGTCTTAAGATTTGGCTTATACCTGGGCTTTGCTATTTGGAGCGGATTACGAACATGTTATTAAATATGTATAAACCCTGTCGCCCAGTGTATAGATATATGATTTGATTATGTGTAACGAAGCTAGTACTGTCAACACACGTCTCTCCTCTTTACGATATCCTTAAAAAACTTCCCCCAATGATAGATTGATTCCTCTGTGGTATTTACTAAACCCATAATCAATTGCGATGTTTGTGCTCGAATTTTTGTTGAATTTAATCCGTGCACCTGCACCAGCGCCTATATTCCAGTTCCAAAATAAACTGCTTCGGGGTCCGCTTACTGTTGTGAAATTTGTAAACGCGACAAACCCTAAAAGACCGTCTCTTGTAATATCACGTCGATACTCCGTTTCTAAATAGTACAGCGATTTTCCTCGAAATCGACTCGTCGGGAATCCTCGACCGGAACTATTGTAGGTATCCCATCCTAGGTTAGGTAAATCTAGGTAAGGTGCTTTAGAGTTGAATACTGTCCAGAAAAAATTACGGATAGCCAACATATGCTGTTTGTTGGGATTGTCGGTGAAGCGATGATATCTTCTAGCTTCGAAAAACAACGATTGCCATGACTCATCACTTCCCATAAAGCGGGGATTCATCCTAAGCTGCAAATTGGCATAATTACCATCCCAAGGATTTATGGAATTGGCCCGTGTATCGTATATCATGTTTAAGCTCAATCCCGATGACATGACATTTCCTCTTCGTTTCGTTCCGTAGGGGTATCCGGTATATTCCTCAAGAGCCGTCTCATCTTGACTATGGATATCCATTCGATAGTCTAGGTTATACCCTCCTCCTAAGAAAAAACCTCCTTTAACTCTCTTTAGCACATGTTGATACAACCTGAAGTAGGTATAATCTAATCGAAGCTGTTCATTATGGTCATGCTGCCAGCCTATACCCCAGGTTTCATGCGGAAACCTGAGGAGGCGTATATCTCCATCAATGACCCATTTGTTTTCATCTAACCATATATATGATCGAATGGGAAGCCCAAATCTTTTTGAAAAATTAGTGTAGGGTGTGAACGTGACTCGCGACATATAAGTGTCTTTTCGGTCTCCCAAATAGAAGCCAGCAGTTGTGGACGTAATCAGAGCATGTCCCCCGCCGGGTACATTTGTTGAGAAGGGGAGGAAGGAAAAATAAACTTTTTGGCCCGTACTATCTACATCTTGAATCGGTTTTATCTTGAATAGCTCTTTGCCGAGGTCTATTAAATCCGTTTGTCGACTGGTGTCTGCCAAGTGTTTAGTTATCTCTATTTCATTTGCAGGTCGCTGTGCTATTCCATCTATACAAGTACACATAAACAAGCTAATTAATAGTTGTATTTTCCATTTCTTGTTTATGCGTACATTGTTTTGCTGATGCCTGCAGATATGCATTTGGCAAAAATACAGATACTTTACATTTGATTTAGAAATTGTTTTATTATTCTGTAATCTTTTTCGAGGGCTTAATCTTCATCTGGCCAATCCGTTTCTAATCCTTGAGAGATGATGAAAGATTGAAACTCCTTCAAAAGCTCTTTCTGTTCCCTTACCTTTCTTGGAGTCACATTTTTACTTTTTGCGTAAGCTATAAGCATACCAACTGCTTCACCAATACACCATTCAACGGGGTGTAGCCTAAAGCAACCATTGGTAATATGCGTTGTTCCAATATTTTTGTTTGCGGGTAAGATGTTATCCATTCGTATAGGCAGCAAAGCTCCTAACGGAATTTGGAACCTTAAAGAGGGGAAGTCTACATAGTTTACTCCACCACATGTAGGGTGGAGGTCGATATGATAGCTGCCGGTTCCGACACTATCATAGAAATATGCGGCTTTTGTTTTATTTTCTCCTGCAGTCGCTACTAACGCTCTATTCTCCTGCCCGATATGCTCTTCTGTGACCGTGAATACAGCTTTTATCCTCCTAGATTCGCGGACATAGGGATATTTGGCCATGCCATCTGCTGTGCCCATAATGTCTTTTCTCAATCTGATACTGGGCCAACCCCTTCTTCCATCAGGATGTGGTGCTTCTGTTTGTAGCCAATACAATAGCGATAGGCTCAGCTGTTTTGCGTGTTCGACATATTTAGCGAAATCTTTTTGATTAGCGCCTACTATATTTCCGAGCATATAGTCGTTTTGAGGCCAGTTTACTATAGTAATATCTCCATCATAGAAACCTTCTGAAAAAAGAGCCCTATTGACAATCTTTCTATAATTCCAAAGGTTTAATGTTTCGCCTGTAGGAACTCCATTGGGATCAAACCCTAAATTTTTTGGTTTCAATGTTCTAGGATCTGAGTATTGCAGACTCAAAATCCTTCCAGACCAAGCTGGCTTTAAGTCCGGAGTATGATTTGCCCAGAAGTCGTAGTCTTTCGGCTTAGGGATGGTGTGGTCTTCGCCAGGGACATGGTCTATCGCGAAGCACATTGTAAAGGCTTGATTGTTATTAACGTCTCCCACTTTGGGGGCATGTAGCTCCTGATGGGTAGACTTAGCTTCTGTACCAGTAATAAATTCTGTTCCCGTTAATGGTAATAGGTCTCCTAGTTCTGTTGCATCTACGAAATAATGGGCCGTTATATTTTTATACTTTCCGTTCTTATTGCTTTTTACAGCGACTACTCTCACTTGGTTTGTTTTTGTGTCGGCCTGTATAGGTACGTGGTTCAATAGGACGACCAATTTTCCATTGGAGATATAGGGCGCAATCATTTCCTCTATTACGGACAAGGCGACCTTAGGTTCATGACAGAGTCTGGATACCATACCACTTCCAGGGTTTAGGAGGGGGTCGTTCTTGGCCTCTGCTGTCAACGGGTAGTTCCTTCGGTAATAATCTCGGATCCCATTTCTGAAATCTCGATATAGTTGGGAAGCTCCATATTTCTCAATCCATTGGTGCTCATCTGGTGGTACACCTTGAGATGTTAGCTGTCCGCCCAGCCAGTCAGTTTCCTCTGTCAACACTACTGTAAGCCCATTGCGCAGAGCCGCCAGAGCACTGGCTACGCCACCGAGCCCTCCTCCAATTATTGCCACATCAGCATTTAGCCTTTCGAGGATTTTGTCTTTGTCAATCTGTACTTTTGATTGGGTTTTACCCGTTGTGCTCAAGGGTGCTATCAGCACCGCACTCCCAGTGAATGTCAGGAGTTCAATAAAATTCCTACGTTTCATAAGTATATAAAAGCGATTCCTCACATAGCTAGAACATGCAGGACTCATTCTAAATTTGTTTTGTAATTTTTTGGTTTATTAGTGCTAATATAGTAATTTTTTTTATTAAATAAGCTTTAGCAAATCAACTGAATTGTATTGATTTTACTCTTTCGCGATAGCTATCTATGGTATAATGTAGTGGAAATTAGGTCCGATTGAAGTCTAGAAAAATTATATGTGTATAGGGGTAATCGTAGCTAGTTAATGACTGAATGAGGTGAAAGGCACAGCGAAATGGACAACTTTTACTTTTATCGTATGAGTACGATGTGACAAACATATAAAACAGTCATATATTTAGTATCTTTATAAATCCGTTTCAAAAACGATGCAAGCCTCTTTTGCTACCTCTATGAAAAAAAATGAAAGCTTTGGCGAACAACTCTCTCGCGTACAGCAGGAGAATACCGCGCTCAAAACTAGGGTCGAGGAACTGACCGATTTTATCGAAAATGCATCGATACCTCTTCACTGGGTCGATGAAGATGGTATCATCACCTGGGCCAATCAAGCCGAGCTTGATATGCTTGGTTATGAAATAGAGGAATATATCGGTCTGCCTATCAGTAATTTTCATGTGGATTCCGATGTTATCGCTAATATCCTTAAGCTATTGCGCAATAATGAAACCTTGCGTAATTATCCTGCTAGACTTAGGTCTAAAGATGGAGCCATCATACATGTATCCATCAGTTCAAATGCCTTGATGGCCGATGGTAAATTTATACATTCGAGGTGCTTCACTACGGACGTTACAGCAATAGTCGAGGAAGGAAAAAGAAGAGATCATCTCGTGCATTTATTGGAACGGAGTGAGGAACGCCTACGACTAGCAATAAAAGCGACAAAATTAGGTACATGGGACTGGAATATTCAGACAGCGACAATCTATTTATCCAAGGAATGTAGACATATACTGCGGCTTCGTCTGGATGAGCTTTTCACTATTGACAATGCGCTCCTACGGGTGCACCCTGATGATCGACGACATGTGCAACAAATCGTTGAAAAGTTAAAGACGGTGAGCTCTAAAGGAAGTTTGGATTTGATTTGTCGACTCCGAAGCCCTACTGGTGCTCGCTTTAATTGGATACAAATGCAAGGCACTGTATATTATAGCCGTGCGGGAAGACCACAACGAGCGATTGGGTCAATATTGGATGTTACAGATGTCAAGCTAGCAGAGGCCAAGAGCGCACAACTGGCCGCTATTGTAAAATCGACCCATGATGCAATTATTGGTAAGACTTTAGACGGTTATATCATTAGTTGGAATGATGCTGCCGAGCGAATATTTGGATATTCTGCTGAAGAAATGGTCGGGAAGTCGATTTTGAGAATTATACCAGACGATCGGTATGAAGAGGAGGATTTTATCATCACGAGGTTAAAGAATGGAGAAAGTGTCGAACATTTTGAAACTAAGCGGCGTACAAAAGATGGCCACCTGCTGGATCTTTCCCTGACGATATCTCCCATTAGAGATGATGAAGGGAACATTATCGGTATCTCTAAAATTGCTCGAGATATCTCAGAAAAGAAACAAGAGGAACAGCGAAAGAATGACTTCGTTACGATGGTAAGTCACGAGCTACGGACGCCATTGACTTCCATCTTATTGTATGCACAGTTAATCATTAAAAATTCGAAAAACATTAGCGATGGTATTGGGATACAGATGGCCCCCAAAATTGTGGTCCATGCAAAAAAAATGATGTCTATGATTAGCGACTTTCTAAATCTAGCTAAGATTGAGGAGGGAGAGATTAGCATCAGCAAAGCACCGTTCGAGATTTTTCCTTTGGTCGAAGAAATTACTGAGGATGCCCGTCAATTGAGCGCAAAACATGAGATTAAGCTTGTCTGCGATCCATCTGTGAACGTCTATGCAGATCGAGACAAAATAGGACAAGTGATTACCAATTTAGTCAGTAATGCTATTAAATATTCTCCCGCCGGAGGGGTAGTAGAGATTGGTTGTGAAAATGTGCAGGGGAAGATAAAAATTTATGTGCGGGATGAGGGTATGGGCATTAGCGCCAAGGATCAAAAAAAATTGTTCAGGCGTTTCTCTAGGGTAGATAGTAACGAGATAAAAAATATTTCAGGATTTGGAATTGGCCTTTTTCTTGTGTCGGAGATTCTCCGCCATCATAATAGTCTTATTGAGGTCCAAAGCGAGCTGGGAGCGGGTGCTATTTTTTATTTTGATTTGGATGCATATCAGCCTCGTGAGACATAGGCAAGTTTCCATTTACGTATATCTAACCATTTTTAGCTCGAGTCTTTAAGTCTATTACATTTCTAGGATACTCGACCGGTATCTTGGGCTATTTCAAGAGTGGCACAGCGTACTGGTTGAGTGATGTGAAGGCGTTCTAAATGATTTTTTTTCTGCTTCAAGATGTTTAAATTCAGTATCTTGGACAATATTTAGCCTGCTTTTCTACCTAAACAAGTATTTATAGAGGCTTGAATGATTAAAAATAACTGTTCCACTTTTAACTTTTAAAAACATGTTTTTTAGGTCACCGCCCTTTGTTTTATTTAGTATTCTTCTCTTTTTATGTAACACAGCTGTAGATGCTCAGACACAAAATACTTTTACAGGGTGGGGCGCCACATTCTTTACCTATAAGTTGGATAGCAAATTTAGTGTTCATTTTGATGGACAAGTAAGAAGTTCCGATAAATGGAAAGACATGCAATCTTTTATAATACGTCCCGGAATCAATTATCATTTGAAAAATAATATGATTGCTACTATTGGCTATGCTTATATAGGCAATCAGAGAACGCTGGTAGATATTAGTGGTTGGATCCCTGAGCATAGGATGTGGGAACAATTTATAATTAATCAACAGTTTGCTCTTTTAAATCGACCTGTTACTTTACAACATCGTTTTAGACTAGAGCAGCGTTTCATCGGCCAACCAGCTATTGATCAGGATGCGCTTGTTAACGATGGTTATGACTTTGCGCAGCG
The DNA here is from genome assembly GCF_027627455.1 of Sphingobacterium sp. SYP-B4668. Lineage (NCBI taxonomy): Bacteria > Pseudomonadati > Bacteroidota > Sphingobacteriia > Sphingobacteriales > Sphingobacteriaceae > Sphingobacterium > Sphingobacterium sp. SYP-B4668. The sequence goes on from NZ_CP115483.1 coordinate 245,736, forward strand.
ACTACGATATTTTGCAAGATCTATATTTCCTCTATCAGAGACCCGCACATTTACCGATGGGGCCTTTATAGCCTTGCAGAATGAGATTTTTGTGAACGTCCAGAATGCGCCGAGTGGCCGTTTCTTCGACCAAAATAGGGCGTACGTCGCATTAGGATGGCGCGTTAAACCTGTATTTGATATGGAAGTAGGATACATGAATCAGTACGTTCTCGGTAAAAATAACAATACGCTGAATAATATAGTACAATTGGCAGCTTATGTCAGATTGTAAAGCTGTTATTTTTTAAGTTTTTTAGCGAGTTGAAATATATATATGGCATATATTAAAATAAACGTGAGTTCGGTTTACACCTAGAGGAATGAACCCGCCGCTCCTCAGTCCTATTTAAAAATTAAAGTTTTATGCCAATTAGCATAAGTTCTATATCAATACGACCTAGTAAAAGTGCCCTTCTTTACTAGGTCGTATTTTTAAGGATTAATCTCATTTTCCAGCCACAGGAAGCAGGTGATAGCTTTTGTACTAGGTTCTATCTTTGCTTTCGGTCTTTATAGCAATTTCTCATACCGTAGTAGCGCCTCTACATAATAATAATCTGCATAGGAAAGTGGAACATCGATCTCGGAATTAAGAGGCAATGCACCTACACTGTGTTTCAGAAGGAAACCACCGTTATCACCTAGTTTTGCAAAATATTCACTAGAGGAAAGCGTCTTCAAAATAGAAGCCGCTTTTGAAAGGTAATTGTGGGAGTCTTTACCTCTCGAAAACTGAGATAACTCAATCAATGCCGAAGCATATAAAGCGGCAGCAGAGGCATCTCGTAAGTCTTTTTTAGAATAAGCTTTACTTTCTTTCGGTAACTTATCTTTGTCAAAATCCCAGTATGGAATAAGGTCTTTTGGTAAATTGGGATGATTCAAGATATATTTTGCAATTCTTTCTGCTTGCTTTAAATATACTTTCTCTCCAGTCTCTCTGTACATCATTGTATATCCATACAATGCCCACGCTTGGCCTCTAGCCCAAGCAGATTCGTCAAATGCGCCCTGATGGGTTTGTTTGGCGATGGCCACCCCTGTGTTCGGATCATAATCAATGACATGGTAAGAGCTGTAATCTTTTCTAAAGTGATTCTTTAGTGTTTTATTCGCATGCTTGATTGCTATTTCTCTATACTTTTTCTCACCCGTAATCTTTGTTAATTGGGTTAAGAATTCCAAATTCATCATATTGTCAATGATGACCGGATATTTCCATTTACCATGATCCCAAGAACGAATAGTTTCCGTATTTGGACTATAACGGCTTGAGAGTGACTCTGCCCCATTGATTAATATGGGATTATAGTAACTGCTGTCACCCGTCAATCTTAAGGCATTTCCAAAGCTGCAAAATAGCATAAAACCAAGGTCGTGTGTGCTCTTATTGAATTGTTCCTTTTCTAAGAATTTCAATTTGTCTGTTGCTAGCTTTAAAAGCTCTTTATCGTTGTTATTCCCTTCCGAAAGTAAAAGTAATGTACCGGGATAGAAGCCGGAGCACCACCAAGAACTATTCGAAAAGACCGATTTCCCATTAACAAATGTTTGCGGAAATTTATCATCAGGGGTCAACGAAGCCAATACTTTTATCTGATCTGCTGATTTTCTTAGTTGGTTCGAAATAAACGCTCGGTCCAAACCACTATAACTATTGTCCTGAGCGAAAGTATTCTGACAGGTCAAAATAGCTAAAATGATAAAGAATTTTTTTGTGATGTAGTTCATAATTAAGATTGCTTAACTAAAGAGTCCTAAACGAGGTTCTTGTCCTGTTGCGTCATTAAAGATAGGATATAGGATTAAAATGAAAAAGGTTTACATTCGAAATCGTTTTCGAACGTAAACCTTCAAAAAGAAGAAAGCATCTTCCTTTTTGTTTGAAGATTGCTCACAGACAGCTGTTTGAAAAATCCCCCCCCCTTATATTGTCGCAAACGCACCTCACTTTGGGTTCTCATTTTCTTTTAATTTGGTTATTCATTAACCAAATTAAAAGAAAATGAGAAAGATTAGAATTTTCGAACATATTTCACTTGATGGCGTAATCGAACACGATGGCGATTACACATATGGTGCATGGACTGCCGCGTATAGAAGCTCCGCTGGTGCGGCACTCCTCTTCCAGGCATATGGACCAAATTTTGATTTATTACTTGGGCGTCGTACTTATGATATATTCAGTAGCTTTTGGCCGAAAGCGGGAGATTCTCCAATGGCAAATGCGATTAATGCAGCAACAAAATATATTGTAACTCATAGGCCAGATAGTTTGGAATGGGGGCCTGTCAATAGCCTAGGTGACGATGTGGTAGCAGCAGTTCACAATCTCAAGTCAGCAGAGGGACCAGATCTGATTGTTGTAGGGAGCTCTACATTGACCTCTGTTTTGCTAGATTCTGGACTTGCAGATGAGGTCGTATTGATTACCTACCCTGTTTTGCTTGGGCAGGGCAAACGCTTGTTGGCAGACACTATCGGTGCTCGTGAGCTTGCCTTTGTAGACTCTAAAGCAACACCTACAGGTGTGTTCATCAATACCTATACGCATATTGGTGTATTGAAAAAGTAATTCTGTCTGCTTACACTGTACTATATGGGATGAAGATCAAGTAGTACCACTACCACCCTATTACAGAGTGGTCAAAGATTCTACCTAGGGGCAATTTTTTGTCAGTCATGCCTGCTTAGATACCGAATATAGGAAAGGAAAAATAGGCTCTTACCCTAAATTTAGGACTGACGAGGAGGGCGGGGACCACGATTGTATATAATCAATCCGTTAAGGAAATTTCGGAGTAACTGGTCGCCACAAGGTTTGAAGTTGGGATGGTCTTCGTTGCGGAATATCGCACCCAATTCAGTTTTTGTCACTCTGAAATCCACGAGGGCTAATACTTTTATAATATCGTCGTCAGTGAATTTTAAAGCCACACGGAGCTTTTTCATAATGTCATTGTTGCTCATGCTGCAAAAATAGCAAAAACTATGCTAAAAAACGCAAATTTAAGAAGAGAGACAGTTGCATTGCTCTCTTGTCCTCTTCGTGAAATAAGCAACTATTAAATTATGCAGATAAGTATGGAGGCCCTCTCAAGAAGCTTGCACAAACCTGAAAAATAGTATCAACAATGTAAACAAATACATAGGCTTAAGGCACTTCGGAATATTAGTTTTGATTAACTAATTGAAGAGTTTATGAAAAAGGAAAAAATCGTGCATCCAGATCGCAATCCAAATTTTATTACTGGGGCCTATTCAGACGCTGTCCGTCTCGATGGACTGCTGTTCGTCAGTGGACAAGCGGCCGTAGATTTTAAAAAATCAGTCTTTGTTTTAGGTACCATTGAAGAAGAAACGCGCCGGACCTTGGATAATATTAAGGCAATTATTGAAGTGGCGGGCGGCACTATGGCCGACGTTGTGAAAAGTACTGTCCATCTCGCTAATATTGAAGATTTTGATGCCTTTAACACCGTTTATAGTTCTTATTTTACGGACATACGCCCGGCTCGCACCACTGTTCAGTCTGTTTTGGCAGAAGGAATAAAGGTCGAAATAGACTGCATCGCTAAACTTAAATAGGATATAATGGGTCAACTAGTAATGAAGCAAATTGCAGTAGTTGGATTAGGGTTAATGGGATGCAGCATCATCGTATCCTTTCTGCGGGCCGGATATGATGTAGTCGGGGTGGCCCCAATTCCTGATGAAGCGGCAACAGGAAAACTGCGCATCCGAGAGCAGCTCCATTTATGCCAAGAGATGGGATTATTGCACCAGGATATCGAATACTACGAAAGCAGATTGCTGATTTCGGACGATTACGCAGATTTAAAGTACAGTCAATTGGTTGTGGAGTGTGTCATCGAAGTCTTCGATATAAAAAAGCATGTATATAATCGGATAGAGGAAGTTGTTGAGAAAACAGCCATCATTGCTACCAATACCTCAGCCATACCGATTAGTCAATTGCAAAAATTTTTGCAACACCCTGAACGTTTTATGGGCATACATTGGGCAGAACCCGCTTTTGCTACCCGTTTTCTAGAAATTACTTGTGGGGAGTCGACAGACTTGGCTCTTGCGGAAGGGATATCGCAAGAGGCTGAAAAATGGGAAAAAGAACCCACTTTACTGTATAAAGATATCCGTGGGTTTATAACCAATCGCTTAATGTATGCGGTATATAGGCAGGGGTTTGAACTTATTAATGAAGAGTATGTTTCCATGTCAGGCTTGGATAAGTGCTTCCAATATGATATCGGTTCTTGGATTACATTAATGGGAATCTTTAGACGTATGGACTATATCGGATTAGATCATTATAGAAAAAGCTATGCTCATATCTTTCCGAAACTGTCCAATAGCCCAAGCGTCCCCCAGCAGATGAAGCATATTGCCGCTATCCAAGGACGTGGCATCCATAATTTAAAGGGGCTTTATCCACATACTGACGAATCTGCCAAAAAACTTGAACACCGCTTGGTATCATTCAACAAGGAAATCTATAGTCTAGCGGAGCGATATAGAAACAAATTGAAAAACATAAATCTATGAGGGTAATGGAGCGCAATAAATATTCAAGATCAAAAGAATTATTAGAGAGGGCAAGCAAGGTATTGGCTTCGGGTGTCTCCTCCGAATTCCGAAAATACAATCATCCACACGCCCTATTCTATTCACACGCCGCAGGGAGTCGGATATACGACGTAGACGGTAATGAATACATCGATTTTACTTTGAGCCAAGGACCGTTGATATTAGGGCATTCTCACCCACAAGTATTGGCACAGGTAGAATCATACACCCGGATTGGGCAATTGTATGCTGGACAGCATCTTCAAGAAATAGAGCTTGCAGAGAAGCTGAACAAGATTATTCCTTCTGCAGAGTTGATGCGGTTCTGTCTGGACGGATCCGAAGCGGTCCAAACTGCCCTAAGGGTGGCTCGTTCAAAAACTAAGAAAAATAGATTTTTGCGATTTGAAGGTCATTACCATGGGTGGTTGGATAATGTGGCCTATGGTCTAAGCTCACCCATTGGGGAGACGTTGGGGGAACGGGATCGACCACATGTTTATCCATGGAGTGACGGATTGTCCCATAATAGTAAAGATGAGTTCATCATTATTCCATGGAATGATGCAGATCTTCTAAAACAGACCATTGCTCAGCATCATCACGAATTGGCCGCCATTATTACCGAGCCTGTTATGTGCAATAATGGCTGTGTCATGCCTCAGGAAGGATTTCTTCAACAGATGCGTGAGTTGGCGACTCAGTATGGTATAGCCTTGATTTTTGATGAAGTGATTACCGGATTTAGAATGGGGATATCAGGTGCACAGGGCTATTTCGACATCACTCCCGATCTTTCCATCTTTGCTAAAGCAATGGGGTCTGGTTATCCCATTAGCGCCATAGTGGGGCGAAGGTCGTGGATGAATGAGATTGTGGAAGGTCGTGTGATACATGCGGGCACCATGAATGCAAGTAACCCAACTGTAGCAGCCGCATTGGCCACCATCAATATATTGCATCAGGATACCTCCATTTATCCTCGGATCTATCGGTTAGGAAATTTGCTTAAAGACGGTCTGCAAGAACTTGCCACATTATATGGGCAAAATATGCTTGTCCAAGGGCCTGGCCCCATGGTCCATACCTGCTTTACAGATCTCCCAGCCATTTCTGAATTTAGGGATATGGCTTTTACCGACAAAGGTAAATTGAACCGGTTTATCAGTTTGCTCCATGACGAGGGTATCCGGGTTATCGGGCGTGGACTGTGGTATATCAGTGCCAGCACCACGGAAGACGATGTGGAGCAGGCCTTAATCGCAGTAGACGATATTTTTAGACGTAACGTGATTTAGATTCCTATTGTATGAACAAGAATATAGCTATTAACAATACCGTATTGATTGTCGGTGATACTCCTATCGCAGCTAGTCTATTCGCGTATCTAAAGAAAAATAATCATACTGCTGAACTCCTTGTTGATTTGCACATATCGCCTATCCAGTTGACGTTCGATATCATTATTGTACTCTTGGAGGATGACTTAGATAAGAAAGTAAAGTGGTTGGAAGCCGTCACCCAATACAGTTGTGAGACAACACTTTGGACGGTCAATATCGATGGAATAAACCTTTATGAGCTGCAGCGTCATATCGATTTACCCATCCTGGGTTTGAATTTTTCTTTTCCAGTAGAGGCTTCTCCATTTATGGAAATTGTGGTCACCGAGAAGAATCCGCCCATAGCAATCGATACCCTTAAGAAAATCGGGATGGACTATTGGCATAAAGATCCTTACGTCGTCTCTAACGGCATTAGTGCTCGTGCGTATATGATGGCTGCAATGACCAGAGAGGCCTTTTTCTTGGTGGACAACGGTTACGCCAGTATTGAGAGCGTCGATCGGGCTTGCCGGAATGATGCAGGCTATTACCTGCCTTTTACTGGTAATTTTCTATACATGGATTTAATGGGCACTATGGCATATGCCCTAGTCATGAAAGAGCTTAATCCTGAGTTGGCCGTTTATCCCGAGTTGCCCACCTGGTTTGAGGAATTGGTAAAAGAAGGAAAAGGGGGAATGCAGCAAAATGAAGGCTTTTATACCTATTCTGAGGGTGACTACGAAAAGTGGAGTACCCTTGTGCAGGAATTTACCATTGATATCAAAGTGCTAATTGAGAAATATAATCAGACTTATGAAGAAGTTGGAAAAGAACAGATTTATCGTTGATGCGCACCTTGATCTAGCGATGAATGCCATAGAGTGGAATCGGGATTTGAGCGAGACTATTGATAACATCCGAAATCGCGAGATGCACATGGGGGATAGGCCCGATAGGGGTAATGGCACCGTATGCCTGCCTGAGCTTCGAAAGGGGAATATTGGTCTGGTTGTTGCCACACAGTTATCTCGCGTCTCTCCATTAGGAAGTCCACTAAAAGGGTGGCACTCACCTCAGCAGGCCTGGGCCATGACCCAGGCCCAACGTATTTGGTATCAGGAGATGGAAAAGATTGGAGAGATGAAGCAAATTACAAATCTTCAGGAGCTTGAAAATCATCTTGTCTATTGGAACAATATTGAATCTGATGACAAGAAAGCTGTTGGGTATATCCTTAGTCTGGAGGGCGCAGATTCTTTCGTCAATGTCGATTACCTTCATGAAGCCTATGATTACGGCTTGAGAGCTGTTGGATTGTCTCATTTTGGACCAGGTAGATATGCACCAGGTACTAAGATGACTGGGCCATTAGCGCCAGAGGCCCGTATTTTACTAAAAGAAATGGGTAAGCTAGGAATGATATTGGACGTCACGCATTTGACTGATGAGGGATTTGAGGAGGCAATGGATAGTTATGAGGGGCCTGTATGGGCCAGTCATCACAATGTACGTCAACTTGTTCCCAACCAACGACAGTTGACTGATCGGCAACTAGGTAAGCTTATCGCTCGAGGGGCAGTCATTGGCGGTATGCTCGATTGTTGGGCAATGGACATCCGTTTTATCGATGCCGTTTCCGATCCCTGGCAGTTGGACATCAAGCTAGAAAAGTTGGTAGACCACTGGGACCATATCTGTCAATTGGCCGGGAATTCAAATTTTATTGGAATAGGCTCTGATTTAGATGGTATATTTGGAACGGAGCAATCGCCTTGGGACCTAAATACAATAGCTGATCTTCAAAAATTTGAATGGATTCTCCAGCAAAGAGGATATAAAGAAGATGATATTGATAATATCTTCCATGCGAATTGGTTAAATTTTTTACGAAGAAATTGGAAATAGACTATGAATTTATATGCAAATACTTCTCAAATTGAAATCACTCCCGAGTTAGGGACAGTAATCAATGGTGAATTCACCTGTCGATATGCCAATAAAATTGCAGACCCCCTCTATGCTAAAGCATTTTTGTTTAAACAAGGTCAGGTGATACTGCTCATTATGGTCGTGGACGTCTGCTTGATGAAGCGTGAATATCTAGATCCGATTAAGAAAAAAATTGCGGCTGTAACCAGTATTCCCGTGGAGCAGCAGATGATTTCCAGTACGCATACACACTCGGCTGGCTCGGTTGCAGATTTGCTTTTGGCACACGTGGATATCGCTTACAGAGATTACCTCGAAAAACAATTGATTGCTTTAGCATCACAAGTGATGACGCATGTCGTTCCTGCAAAGATAGCCTTTGGTAAGGTGACTAAGCCTCAACACCTCACTTGTCGCAGATATAAAATGAATACAGCTTATACATCTATCAATCCTGTAAATGGGGCCATTGATGAGGTCAAGACAAACCCCTTCGGCCTTGAGGACTTTATCCTATCGCGAACTACAGTCCCTGATCCAGATGTCTGCTACATTGCTTTGCAAACACTTGAAGGTGAATGGTTGGGTATATTGGCCAACTATGGTCTCCATTACGTAGGGGATTGTGAAAGAGGGACAATCTCTGCAGATTACTTTGGTGTCTTCGCCAAGCAATTGGTTAGTAAGCTCCACCCTACCAATGATATGGTCGTTGCGATGTCAAACGGTACCAGTGGCGAAATCAATATTTGGGATTTTATCGATGGTAATCGTTATCCCGCTGGTTATCATGAAAAAAGCAAGCTGATAGGCGAAGATATTGCTGAGTCCATTCGTGAGAGCGTGCTTGGTCTGGAATGGGATGAGCACCCACAGTTGATGTCCCATTACGAAGATGTTGCCGTTTCCCTACGAAGGATTCCAAATGATATACTAGAGCAATCAAGAAAGATAGTCTGCTCGACCGACTATGAATCCCTTAGCTATACAGATACAGATTTAATGGAGAAGGTATACGCTCGAGAACAACTATTATTACAGCACTATCCAGAGGTAAGCTTATTTCCGTTGCAATGTTTCAAGATTGGATATACTATTATAGGAGCGTTGGGTGGAGAGTTCTTTAGTGAGACGGGGCTGAAACTTAAACAGCTTTATCCACAATATTTTACTATTTGTCTAGCGAATGATTATGTGGGGTATGTCCCTCCGGAGGCAGAGCTCGCCAAGGGCGGGTACGAAACATGGCGTTGCCGATCAAGCTATTTGGACCAAAGTGCCGAGCAGGTTATTCGCCTTCGGCTCAGTCAGATAATAGAAGATTTCAGTCCTCATGAAGAATAAATTATTTGATCGATATCGCCTTATCGATTCAGAATCGGTAACAACACCTAATATTCTGGCTTATCCCGACTCGATGGAGACCAATATCTGTCGTGCACTGCAGCAGGTCTCCAACCCTACCTGTCTACGTCCCCATATTAAAACTGTTAAATGCGCTCCCATTGTACAGCTGTATCTAAATGCGGGCGTGACTAAATTCAAATGTGCCACTCTAAAAGAAGCCGAATTACTTGCTGCTGTGGGGGTTCCAGACCTACTGATTGCCTATCCGTTACTAGGTCCCAATGTTGCTGGCTTTATGGATTTGATCCTACGTTTTCCCGAGACAAGGTTCCAAGTCACGGTAGATAGTCTTCAAGGGATGACGGTACTCAATCACGCTGCCGCCAAGAAAAATCTCTCGATCCCTGTTTTCATAGACATTAATCTAGGGATGAATCGTACAGGGATCAACATTGAAGACCTCGAAGACTTTGGTTTAGATGTAAGTGCTTTCGCAAACATTACCTTGGTCGGTATTCACGGTTATGATGGTCATATACGCGAGAGAGATTTGGGACAGCGAGAGCGGATTGTGCAACATACATTTGGCAAGGTTTTAAAAAACATCAAACACTTGGAGGAACGGACGGGGATCAAGTTAACAATGGTATTTGGAGGCTCCAATACTTTTCCAATATACGCCCGATATCCCTTTGTTGAATGCAGCCCGGGCACCTTTATCCTTTGGGATTACGGTTATCACATGACATTGCCTGAACAGCATTTTGATTTTGGGGCCCTGATTATCGCCCGTATCATCTCTAGACCTGCGCCGAATATCATTTGTATTGATTTGGGATATAAAGCCATCGCTTCCGAAAATGAATTGGTCTACAGATTGCATGTACTTGACTACCCCGATTGGAAGCCCATTTCTCAAAGTGAAGAACACCTATTGTTTGAAATTCCTGAACAAGACAGTGCCCATATTTTCGTAGGGCAGCTACTCTATATCGTTCCATATCATATCTGTCCAACGGTAGCGATGTATCCTGCCTTTCAAGTTGTGAAAGCAGGGGTTCTCTCCGGCCAGTGGAGCATCCAACCTCGTTATTGATATTCATTAACCTTGAAATATTGTATCGCTTTTGCACATAAAAGTAGTAGATGTGACCCTGCATTTATGATAAATTTGATTCTATAAAAAGGTAAATTTTTCCACTAAAAAATTATAGCCATTATGATAAATATTATTTTGAAAAAATACCTCTCACCTTGGTGTAGTGGCATGGCCGGTCCTTGTTCAAACGTGAAGAACAAAAGGATGCTAGCGATAGTTGTTCAATTCATACTTTTCATGTCCATGACCTATGCACAGCAGCAAGTGACGGGCACCGTGCGGGATAATGATAATAATCCAATAACCGGTGTTACGGTTTCTATAAAGGGAAAGAATGTGATGGTGTCTACAGATCAAGATGGAACTTTTACCATCAATGTGCCCGACCCAATGAATGACATATTGCTTTTTAAAAGTATGGGCATCACTCCTTTAGAAGTAGCCGTCGCCAACCAAAGAGAATTGCGTGTACAGTTAGAAGCCAACGAGCAACACTTAGATGAAGTATTGGTCATTGGATATGGTTCTCAATCCAGAGAGTCACTTACCACTGCTGTCTCGAAGTTGGATAGTAAAGTGTTGGAAAATGTATCCTATGCCAATGCCGCATCCGCGCTCCAAGGGACCGTTTCGGGGGTTAGGGTGCAAAGCACTTCAGGGCAGCCAGGTGCCGCACCTCGCGTTATCGTGCGTGGAGGGACATCCATCAACAACCCCAACGGTGCGTCTCCTTTATACATTATTGACGGAATAATTCGGACCAATATGAATGATATTAACTCGGATGATATAGCGTCGATGCAGGTTCTTAAGGACGCGGCGGCCACGGCTATCTATGGAGCGCGAGGATCCAATGGTGTTGTTATTATTACCACGAAGAACGGGAGTGCAAATAAAATGACGATTGATTATTCGTATAACTTATCTTCATCTAAAGTAAATAAACTGTATGATATGGCCTCAGCTCGTGATTATATTTATTATGGTCGGATTGGGGCGTTAGTCGCCGATCGCAAGGTGCCGGGATCCAGCAATCTGCTAAGTCAGCCCTCCGGTTTCGGTGTGGGTAATGATTTGACAAATAATACGGGATTCACGACACAATATTTAAGCGATTTAAATAGGCACAAACTAAACGAGGGATGGCAATCCATGCCAGACCCCATTGATCCCTCAAAGACAATCATATATCAAGAAACTGATTGGCAGGATGTTCTTTTTCAACCTAGTATCTCTCATGATCACCACCTAGCTATATCTGGTGGGAGTGAGAAAGCTACCGTTAATGCGAGTGTCGGCTATATGAAGAATAATGGTATTGCTATCACCACCTTTTATGATCGTCTCTCCGCTAATCTGAATACAGGTTTAAAGGTGGACGACAAGTTGAATGTGAACGGAAAGATGATGTATACCTATTCCACCAATAATAGTGTCTATAGCGATACGGAGTTGTTCTTCAGGGCTGCGGGTCTTGCGCCCACAGCTAAGTATCAATTTGAGGATGGCCAATTAGCTCCAGGAGCTGGTCGAAATACTGGGAACCCAGCTTATTATCTAAACAAAAGAGATAATAAAAATGCCAATGAGAACCTTACGTTGGCACTATCGGCAGATTGGACGCCCTTACCCGGATTGACCATTTCTCCTCAAGCTTCGCTTTACAAAATATCTGGAGATAGCTATGCTTTCATTCATTCCTATATTAACGGAGTTGGTAACTTCAATACTACACGTCCTGCATCCTCGGCCTACAACAAGACTTTACAGACCCAAGCCGATCTTATTGCCAATTATACCAAAAGCATCGCTGATCACAATTTTCAGTTAATGGGTGGTTTTTCCTATTTTAAAAGATATGTGTTTGGATTAAGTGCGTCGGGTCAAGGTGCTGCCACAGATCTCATTCCCACGCTGAATGCATCTTCTACACCGGTGGCGGTAGGCGGCAATGAGAGCAATTTTGCTATGGTCGGGTATTTCTCTAGGGCGAACTATGATTATGCCCAAAAATATCTTTTGTCAATCACTGCCCGATATGACGGAGCATCTAATTTGGGACAAAACTACAAATGGGGTTTTTTCCCTGGCGTGTCTCTAGGTTGGAATATGCATAAGGAGGACTTTTTTACAGCAGTCAAACCTATCGTCTCACAGTTTAAATTGAGAGCCAGTTACGGCGTCAATGGTAATATCAGCGGGCTGTCTGATTTTCATGCGCAGGGGGCTTATGCCGTAGGTAATCGATATCTAGGCGAGTCTGCTGTTGAGAATACAGTCTTGGCCAACCCCAATTTGAAATGGGAACAATCCAAAACCTTTGATATTGGCGTTGATCTGGGTTTCCTAGACAATAGGTTTAGCATCCTATTTGACTTTTATAACCGCACGACCAATGATTTGATTACCAATTTAACTTTGCCTCCCTCGACCGGATTCTCTAGCATCTCTACAAATTTAGGTAGTCTCCAGAATAAAGGCATTGAATTGGAACTGAATACCGAGCTGACTTCTCGGAGCTCACCAGTACGATGGGATTTGGGCTTCAACCTGTCAACCGTCAAATCTAAAATTATAAAATTACCTGAAAACGGAGTAAAGCATAACAGAGTGGGTGGAGTATATGTTTGGGATGCGAGTATGAATGGTTATAATTGGTTAGGTGGTCTACAAGAAGGTGGTCGTATAGGTGATTACTATGCTTGGCAACAAGTTGGTATTTATGCTACTGATGAAGAAGCCAAGAAAGCCCCTACGGATTTGACTATGCCTTTTGCAGATAAGACCAAATATGGGGGAGATGTTAATTATCAAGATTTGGATCGTAATGACACCTTGGATACACGTGACCTCATGTATCAGGGTAATCCATACCCAACCTTAACAGGCGGCATGTCGACTTCTGTATCCTATAAAGGACTGTCGCTATATGTCCGGATGGATTACACCAAAGGGCACACCATTTATAACTATGCTAAGATATTTTTAAGTGGTATGTGGGCTCCACATTTAAATATCCCACAGGAGATGATTGACAAAGGTTGGAAAGAACCGGGAGATATTGCGGAACGCCCCCAATATATTCCAGGTACGGCCAATTATAGTTATTGGAGGGGGAGTGCTTATCACCTGACATCCACTAATTCCGAATTCTATGAAAAAGGCGACTTTTTGACCCTTAGAGAGATTACGGTAAGTTATAAATTCCCGACGAGCTGGGCCAACAAAGTTAAACTTCAAAATCTAAGGATGAATGTCACGGGTAGTAATTTATTCTACTTTACAAATTATACAGGTATGAATCCCGAAGACGGAGGGACCGATCAGGGCAGATATCCTATTCCCCGAAATTTTTCATTGGGTATAAAGGCGTCATTTTAATCAGCTCACCGTAATTTATAGATATCATGAAAAATATTATTATTAAAATATGTGTTTTACTTGGACTTTCTTACAATGTCAGTTCTTGTAATAAGTCATTGGAGCTGGATCCTACTAGTGTCATTACCAATGCTTCATTTTGGAAAAGCGAAGATGATGCAAAAGGTGGTCTTACGGCACTGTATGTCAAACAAAGAGCTTTGGCCAATCTTAATCTTTTTGTTTGGGGTGAAGCTCGTAGTGAGGTTATGGAATGGAGCAAAGTAAGCGGTACACTGGATTATGATAGGTATTATCTGAATACGTTGAATAGAACCTCTGCGGGGCCTAGTTGGCAATCTGTGTATTCAGCAATCAACGATGCCAACCTCATTCTGAAATATGTGCCCAATATCAGTTTTAGTAATGAACAGGATAAAAAGAACATTCTTGCCCAGGCTTATGTCTCACGTGCATTTTTATATTTTGTGTTGCTTAGGACATGGGGAGATGTTCCGATCCGTACGGAGCCTGTAGAAGGTGCATCGCCTGAGGTCATACAAAGGAAAAGAGCGCCGCAGACAGAAGTTGTTGCATTGATTAAGAAAGATATAGAAGATGCCTCTAGTCTATTCGCTAACAATTCATTCTTGAAAAGTAGGAATTATTGGTCTCGGGCTGGGGCCCAAGCGTTAAAGGCCGATGTATATCTTTGGTCCGGCAAACGGTTGAATGGCGGACAAGCCGATTTGGCGGAGGCCATCAAAGCGTGTGAAGAAGTCGAAAAAGCAGACATCAGTCTTTTACCTAATTTTGCGGATTTGTATAAATATACCAACAAGAATAATAAAGAAGTAATTATGGCCATTGGTAATCGGGAGCTTGAAATAGGGAATAATTATTTCTTCAATATGTATTCTGCCAAGTCTCCTACCGATGTAGACCCGCAGACAGGTGAAATAATTGGACAAACTGCGGGAGGCATGGTTTGGACGGTCACTGAATTGGTGAAGAATCAATTTAAGACCCAAGACAAGCGCAGAGATGCTTCATTTATGGAGATACCGTCCACCACTTTCTATCCAACATTGATTCTTAAAGGGCGGGGTACATTGATTTCGGGGGTGCGGTATTATACCAGTGATTTTGTCATCTATCGTTTGGCAGATGTATTGTTGATGAAAGCGGAAGCCAAAAATGCACTTAACCAAGATCCCTCCGCAGAAATGAATTTGATTCGTCAGCGAGCCTTTGGACAGGATTACGAAGTTAACAAGTTTGTATCCACCACCAAAGAGCAGAACGACGCACTAATCTTACAGGAGCGATTGTTGGAATTAGTTTTTGAAGGTAAGCGTTGGTGGGATTTGGTACGTTTTAACAAGGCGTTTGACAAGGTGCCTACACTGTTGGGCAAGGAGAGTCAAAAACATTTGGAGTATTTTCCGTTATCAGAACAAGTACTTAGTTTAGAGCCTTTGGTTGAGCAAACCGAAGGGTATTAATTTTAAATGTCAAATTAAATAAGATAAAAATGAAGTTTAATAAAATCAGTATGGCAGTACTTATGTTTGTATTCTGCATTGTCAATACATTACCTGCCCAGCAAACCAAGCCCGTCAATACCTCGGGTTTGAAAAAGATAAAAGACTTGGTTATCTATTCAGATACTCTTTTTTATGCAGCTTTTCCTTCAGTAGTGAAGGCCAAGAATGGCAAGTACATTCTGGCATTCCGCCGCGCTCCCGAACGTCGAATATTTGGAGAAAAACATACCATGCATGTCGATCCCAATAGTTACTTAGTACAGCTCCAATCAGACAATGGCTGGGACTGGTCCAGTAATCCCCAATTGATATACGCTCATCCTTTTGGTGGCTCCCAAGATCCTTGTCTGCTGACTTTACGGGATGGTACCATCATTTGTGCCAGTTATGGATGGTCCTTTTTGAGAGAAGACGGTCTAAAAAATTTGAGTAAGCAACATTTTCAATCTGGAGACGGAACATTTTTGGGAGGATACATAGTGAAATCTAAGGATAATGGGCAGACATGGCAAGGACCGATCTACCCTCCATCTATCCAGCAGGAGGTCAATCACGATATGTATAGCAATAAAGTGCCGGTATACAATCGAGGAGCCATGGTCGAAGGGAGGAGTGGCCGGATATATTGGGTCGTTGCTGCCACCGATAATGCTCAGACGAAGAAAACCTCAAATTACCTCATGACTTCAGATGATAAAGGGGCCACCTGGTCATACCAATCTGTCGTGGCGGAAGATCCTAAGGTATTCTTCAACGAGACCTCGATTTATGAGACGCCCAAAGGCGATTTGGTCGCATTTTTAAGGACTGCAATGTTTGACGACCAGGCGTGTATCGCGCGATCGACAGATGGTGGGAAAACTTTCAAGTGGCAAAGTATGGGCTTTAAGGGGCACCCGTTGCAGGCTTTACGACTTCCGGACGATCGGGTATTGGTTACTTACGGGTATCGACATCAACCCTTTGGTATACGGGCACGTATCTTGAATGCGGAGTGTACGGACTTTGATACTGCTCCAGAATTTGTTATCAGAGAAGACGGTGGTAGTGGTGATATTGGATATCCATGGGCAGTGATGTTGGATAAGAATAGAATTCTGGTCACCTATTATTATAATAAAAATAATGGGACTAGACATATAGCGGGTTCTATTTTGGAAATTGTTAAAAAGTAGTCAAAAGACGAGGACCTACCTACTTTTAATGGGGATATAAGTTCTCTCGAAATCGAAATTTAAAAAAATCTAGTTGTACATTTTGTGCAGCTGGATTTTTTTGTTTCAAGATGGCATATCCAAATCATTCTCTGAAATATTGTATCTAATTTCAAACGAAAAGTACTAGTCAATTTGCTGCAACAGACCTATTTTTGATAATCAACTTAACTGAATTATGTATAGTGGAGAGCACACTCTTGCCATCCATTAGTATTAAACCACAAATTATGAAACGAATTATTCAATCATTGTTATTAGCTGGACTTCGTTTTTTATTTCTTTCGATTTTTTATTTTCCGTGTGATGGCTTTGCACAAGATTTGCAGGTAAGCGGATCGGTAAGGGACAGCACGGGCATAGCAATCTCAGGAGCCACTATTACGCTTTTGGGTAGCTCGAAGGGAGTATTAACGGACGAAAAGGGAAACTATTCTATTGAAGTACCCGGAGGAGCTTCTTTATTATTCACGTTTATTGGAATGGAAACACTTAATATTCCTGTAAACAATCGACAGCAGATTGACGTTGTCTTGATGCCTCGAAAGGATGTATTGGACGAAGTAACTGTTGTCGCATTTGGGCAGCAGAAAAAAGAAAGTGTTGTGGGTGCTATTACTACGGTAAAGCCGAGTGATCTCAAGGTGCCATCAAGCAACCTCACATCGGCACTGGCTGGTCGTGTAGCAGGTTTGATTGCATTCCAACAAAGTGGGGAGCCAGGTGCAGATAATGCTGATTTTTTCATTAGAGGGGTGACTAGTTTTGGCTATTCCAATCGTCCATTGATATTGGTTGACGGCGTAGAAATGCCTGCCACAGAGTTAGCTAGGCTACAAGTTGACGACTTGGAGAGCTTTTCTATTATGAAAGATGCATCTGCCACAGCCCTGTATGGTGCCCGTGGGGCCAATGGCGTCATCCTAATTACGACGAAATCTGGGCGTGAGGGTAAGGCAAATATTTCTTTTCGCTATGAGTCCTCTCTTTCTCAAGCAACACGAGACGTGGACCTGGCCGATCCTGTCACCTATATGGAATTGGCCAATGAAGCCTCCTTGACTCGAGGGAATCTGCTTACTCCCTATTCTTGGGAAAAGATTGAACGAACGCGAGAAGGCAGAGATCCCATATTATATCCTGCAACTGACTGGAGGAACCTTCTGTTGAAAGATCAGGCGTTGAATAATCGAGTCAATCTAAATGTAAGCGGAGGAGGAAAGGTAGCCCGTTACTACGTGGCTGCAACTTATAACAAAGATAATGGGATGCTCAAAGTAGACCCAAGGAATAATTTTAATAATAATATTGATTTAAAAACCTATGGATTGCGCTCCAATGTCAATATCAACTTGACCAAGAGTACCGAAGCCATCGTCCGATTGAATTCAACTTGGACCGATTACAACGGTCCCTTAGGTAATGGTGCCGATTTTTATCGACAGATTATTAAGACTAATCCTGTTTTGTTTCCAGCATACTACGAGCCGGATGCGGCCAATCAAACGACCGAACACATCTTGTTTGGAAATTATGATTTGGGACAATATTTGAATCCATATGCCAACATGATGAAGGGATATCGAGATTATACCAACGCCATGTTCTTGGCTCAGTTTGAATTGAAACAAGACTTAGATTTCGTACTTCCTGGTTTAAAAGTGAGCGGAATGTTCAACACCACTCGCTACAATTTTTATCAAGTATCCCGTGCATACAGCCCTTTTTACTACACTGTATCCAATTATGACAAAAATACGGGCGAGTATACGTTATCCAACTTGAATCCCACCACCGCCTATGAGTATCTAAATTATAGTGAAGATGCCAAGCAAATTACGTCAGAGAACTATACACAAGGTATCGTGAGCTATAACACCGAATTGCAGGAAAAACATGCTATTAGCGGAATGCTGGTTTTTACGCTTCAGAACAAAATATCTGCAAATGCGGGTAGCCTTCAAAATTCATTGGCGAGACGTAATACTGGAGTTGCGGGAAGATTTACCTATGCCCTTCAGAGCCGATATTTTTTAGAAGCCAATTTTGGATATAATGGTTCAGAACGCTTTGCAAAGAAGAATCGATTCGGTTTTTTCCCCTCTATTGGTGGTGCGTGGTATATTTCCAAAGAGAAGTTTTGGGAGGGAGATATCAGAAATATCGTTCACAATTTAAAGCTGAGGGCGACTTATGGTTTAGTGGGTAATGATGCAATAGGTAGTATCGACGATCGCTTCTTTTATCTGTCGCAAGTCAATCCAAATAATGCTAATCGCGGCTATCTATTTGGTTCGGAGTTTGGAAACAAGATTAATGGAGTATCCGAATCGAGATATGAAAATCCTTTTATAACCTGGGAAACGTCCAAGAAACTGAATTTGAGCGTAGAAGCGGGTTTGTTCAATATTGCCAATTTGGTGGTTGACCTCTATCAGGAGCAACGATACAATATTTTAATGACCAGGGCGCATACTCCTAATACAATGGGCCTACTCACCTTGCCCCAAGCCAATGTGGGTGCTGCTACTAGCAAGGGAATAGATGCCTCTCTTGAGGTCAGTAAAAACCTGAACAACGGTTGGTATATTTCTGCACGTGGAAACTTCACATATGCCAAGAGCAAATATACCCAGTATGAAGAGCCAGACTATAGTAATATTCCGTGGCTTTCGCGTATAAATCGCCCTATTGGTCAACAATATGGCTTTATCGCCGAACGCCTGTTTGTAGATGACGAAGAGGCCTACAATTCACCTACGCAATTCGGGAAGGTAATGGGAGGAGATATAAAATTCAAGGATATCAATGGTGACGGTATAATTTCGGATTTGGACAAAGTTGCTATCGGCTTTCCTACTACTCCAGGAATGACTTATGGATTTGGATTTTCTGTGGCGTTCAAAGGCATGGATATTTCGACATTCCTACAGGGGTCGGCCAAATCATCTTTTTGGATCGATCCTGCAGCTACCGCACCGTTTATCTCCGGAGCAACTGGTGAAAACAATCAGTTGTTGACGGCTTATGCCAACGACCATTGGTCCGAGGATAATCGTAACCTCAAAGCACTATGGCCTCGACTGAACGAAATTGCCAGCGAAAACAATAATAAACTAAGCACTTGGTTTATGCGCAACGGAGCCTTCTTACGTATCAAGCAAGTTGAACTGGGCTATACAATAAAACAAGAAGTTAGCAAGCGAGTTGGCCTGGAAAAAGTTCGGTTGTATATCAATGGGTCCAATTTACATAATTTTTCAAAATTTAAGATTTGGGATTCCGAAATGGGCGGTAATGGTTTGGGATATCCCTTACAGCAAGTCTACAATTTTGGGTTACAATGTTCACTTTAAAATATTTACTATGAGAAACTATATCATATGGATTTGTTCATGTTTGCTGTTTGTCCCGATTATAGGCTGTCAAAATTATTTGGACGTTGTGCCTGACAATATTGCTACATTGGAGCATGCATACAAGGATAGGGTTAGTGCGCAACGTGCACTGGCTACTTGCTACAATCAATTACCACGTACAGGAACCCGATTTGAACCGGGGTTTACAATGGGCGACGATATCTGGATACATCAATTTTTAGATAGAGGAGATCAATGGCGCCAGTTTTATCGTGAGCTTGCTGTTAATGGTAACAATGTTAATAGACCAATATACAGTTATTGGCACAATATAGAAGGCGGAAATGGGTTGTGGTTGGCAATCCGTGATTGCAATACATTTATCGCCAATGCGCATAAAGCAAGGGATTTAGATAGTCAAGAACGTAATCAGTGGATTGCAGAAGCCAAGGTTTTAAAGGCATGGTACCATTTTTATCTCATGCGCATGTATGGGCCTATCCCCATTGCTAAAGAAAATCTTCCTGTTTCTGCAGATAAAGAGCAAGTAATGTTGTTTCGGGAGCCTATAGATGATGTCGTCAATTATATTGTTCAATTGCTGGACGAAGCCAAAGACGATTTGCCGCTCAATGTAAATAACGTCATTGCTGATGCTGGGCGTATTACTAGACCGATTGCGGCAGCTATAAAAGCTCGCGTATTGGTCACTGCCGCCAGCCCGCTATTTAACGGCAATATGGACTACAATACGATGATAGATAAGAGGGGAATCGCTTTGTTTAGCGGTGTCGAGAGTCCTCAAAAATGGGTGTTGGCAGCGGAGGCCGCCAAAGAAGCTATAGACATTTCACATCAGGCGGGGATAAAACTTTACCGACATCAAACGACTTTTAACATCAATGATTCTACATTAAGGGTCGTTCAGACGGGACAGATTGTAGCCGATAAATTCAATGAAGAGCGTATATGGAGCCTTTCGGACTTTAGTAGTCGTACGTTGGAATTGGCCACCTTGCCTAGGTTACACAGCGATCATCAAAATGTCGTCTACCAATGGTACGTTCCTACCCTCAAAATGGCAGAATTGTTTTACTCCAATCATGGCGTGCCAATAGAAGAGGATATCGACTACAATTATGTGGACCGTAGGCAGCTATCGCCCGTACCACAGGATCATAAGTACTATATGCAGCCGGGGTACATGACCATAGGTTTACATCTCAATAGGGAAGCTCGGTTTTACGGGAGTCTGGGTGTCGATGGTGGTTGGTGGTTTGGCTTGGGGCGTTACAATCAGAATGATCAGTACCCGACCAATTTTATGAAAGGTTCGATGACAGGTGGTATGATTGGAAATCAGAGATATACCACTACCGGCTATTACATTAAGAAATTGTCCAACTACTTATCGGCCTATACCGGCAAAGATGCTTATGTGGAGAAGCGCTTTGATTTTCCATTGTTTCGATTGGCAGATCTATATCTTCTTTACGCCGAAGCCTTGAATGAATCGTTAGCAACACCAACGGAAGACGTTTATAAGTATTTAGATATGATTAGGGAGCGTGCTGGATTAACTGGAATCAAGGATTCATGGAGTCAATATTCCAAATTTCCAGAAAAGCCTAATACAAAGTTAGGTATGCGTGAAATAATTCGTAGAGAACGAAATATAGAATTAGCGTTTGAAGGTCATCGCTTTTGGGATTTGAGACGATGGAAGCTCGCTGTTGAGTATTTCAATCAGCCTGTGCAAGGTTGGAATATCCAAGGAGACTCCCCTCAAGAGTTTTATCAGGTAGTCACCCATAGTCGAAGTCAATATACACAAAAGGATATCTTTTGGCCAATTATGCAAGATGAAATTCTGCGTAATAGAAACCTATTACAAAATCCAGGATGGTAATGTTTCATAGCAATAACAAAAATAATAGGATGAAACTATCGCGATTTTTCAAACCACAAAGTGAGTTGGATAGAGCTGATCGTTTCGTACCCCTAACTAAACAAATCATATTCCAATGAAAATTATGTTCAAACGAATTCAACTCTATAGCATCATCAGTTTTGTGCTATTGGGCTGTGGCGAAGATTATATAGGTCAGTATCCCTTGGACGAAGTCGCTCCGGGGAAGGTGACAAATGTATCTGTAGAGAATAAGGCCGGTGGTAGTGTTATCACATATTCCATTCCGTCGGATGCTGATTTCTCCTATGTTAAGGTAGTGTACACCATCAAAGGAGAAAAGAAAGAACAAAAAGCTTCGGCTTTTAAACAGAAGGTTGCTTTAGAAGGGTTTGGGAAATCCGAATCACAGCAAATCACATTGTTTGCATATGATAAGAGCGAAAATGCCTCTGACCCCGTATTTGTCGATATACAACCACTGGATGCTCCGGTATACAGTATGGTGGAGTCGGTTGTTGTCAAAGATGATTTTGGAGGAATAAGGTTGGATTGGCAAAATCAAGATAAATCCGCCATTGTTTTAACCGTTTTGACAACTACCGATCAGTTCGGCGTTGAAGAGTGGATTGAGGCCGATAGATTTTACTCGAGTAGTACTGTCGGTGGAGCAAATATACGAGGTTACAATGATGAAGAGCGTTTCTTTGGGCTGTATTTCAGAGACCGATGGGACAATTCATCAGATACTCTGTATGTAAAAGCGCACCCGCTCTATGAAGAGCAGTTGGATAAATCCAAGTTTAGACGTTGGAACCCCTCAGGTATTCCCTACAATGCCTATACTGATGCTGCTTGGCGTATCGAAAATTTATGGAACGGCCTCATTTCGGGGACCAACTACGGCTTTGCGAGTTTTACACATGACAATACATTCGACACCGGACAACTTGCCAGATTGAGTCGTATCAAGATTAATAATAGGTATGAGAATGATGCCCTCATCTATAATTTTGCCCATCCTAAGAAGTTTCAAATTTGGGGTTCCGCCCATCCCAATGTTAATGCCGATTTTTCAAACTGGATTTTACTAGGTGAGTTCGAATCCACCAAGCCCTCGGGCCTCCCTCTTGGGCAATACAGCGATGATGATAAAAATTATGCTTGGGCTAAAGGAGAAGAGTGGAATTTCCCTCTGGATATTCCTGCTGTTCGATATATCCGATGGTTTGTGCTGGATTCGTGGGGAGGGTCGGAATATACTCAAGTAGGCGAATTGACTCTGTGGGGTAAAGTTGAAAAATAATATACATATGAAAGCACTATTGAAATATCAAATTTGGATGTGGATCATGCTGAGCGTAGGGATTTGCTCCTGTGATCGGATGAATGATCTTCATGATGAGTATCTACAAAGAGGTGAAAAGACCTATTTGTCCAAAATAGATTCTATTGAAATACTCCCTGGTAACCAGCGAGCTAAGATACGTTTTACCAATATGGATCCCAAAGCAAAATCAATTGCTGTCTTTTGGCGTTCCCGGACAGACTCGCTTATCTTCTCTTTACCCGAACAACATGTGGGTAAGGAATTAGAAATCGACCTCTTGGATCTACCGGAAGACTACCTCACCTTTGAGGTAGTCAGCCGATCGGCTGACGGGATGAGTAAATCACTGATTAAAGAGCTGTCCACTAGAATCTATGGAGCCCAATATCAGACTAGTCTCAACAGCCGAGTAGTCAAATCAGCCACCTATAACAAATCAACTTTCCTGCTGAATGTCAATTGGGGAGGAGCATTGGACAACGCCGTAAATGTAGAAATAAGTTATCAAGGTATAGACGATAAAGAGAGAAGGGAGGTGCTGCCAATTGAAGACCTATCCATGTTGTATTTGAATCTGTTCAAAGATGGGCTCCAGTATCGTACAGCTTATGTTCCCGTCGAAAACTCGCTAGACACTTTTTATAGCAATCCAGTGGATTTAGCGTACTCCAATGAAAAAATTATCAGCGGACTAAACTTTAATGGGCTTAATCAATATCTGCGAATCACCAATCACAATGACTTCAATATATTAGAAGGGGAGTCGTTGTCTATTTCATTCTGGGCTAAGACCTCAGTCGGTACAGCTGTTCAGCGGCTTATTAACAAGCGATATTCAGCAGGAGATACAGACAATGGCCATACCGGTTACGGAATTGCCTTACTGGGTGGGGCCCCCAATTCATTTAAAGCATATCCCAATTGGAATTATAAAGCAGGTGCTTCAGGGGGTGGGGCTACTGATATCATCCCGACAGCTACCTATAAACCAGACGAATGGTTTCATGTGACGGTCGTTTTTGAGGTTGGTAATTTTACGTTGTATCTCAATGGTGTACAGATTGGAAAAAACAGTTTTAACATTGCCAAATCTACAGTTAGTTCGTCGGATGTTTACGTCGGGACCTGGTTGTCAGCACCGACTGCAGCTCTACAAGGATTTTTCAAAGGAGAGATGGCAGACCTCCGTTTTTGGAAAAAAGCGTTGACCGTGAATGATATTGCTATAGATATGAAGACCGACGTACAGGCCAATACATTGGGATTAGTGGCAGCCTATGATTTGTCAAAAGTACAGACCATAGGCAGCAACTTGGTGATTCCAGATATCAAAGGAAAGCATCCCGCTGTTGTATATGGACATATTAAACCCTAATATCTCAAGAAGTTAAATTATGAAAAAATTAATATTAACCGTTTGGATGACATTGTCCTTGATCAATGTCATATCCTGCACTAAAGTTGATGAATCTGATTCAAAAGGAATCAATAATAGCCTTTCTATCCATCGCATATTGCCCAATGTTGCTGCGGTGGCATCTTTTATTACCATTGAAGGGCAGGGATTTGGAACGGATAAAAATAGTGCAAAAGTTATGTTCGGAGACCAATCCTTAGAAATCCTAGAGTGGAGTACTAATGTGTTGAAGGTCCAAGTTCCTGTGATCGAACAGGGCAGTAAGATATTGGTGTCGGTCTTGGTCAATGGGGCAAAGTCCAATGAACAGTATTTTAGAGTCAGAAATTTGAATGAGGTGATAATCGAGCCGAAGGATACGATTGAGTGGATAGAACATAAGAGTCCCAATATCGCTGCAGTCGAGCATGGCTTGGTATCCTATGATGAGCAAGTGATTAAGTATATCCGTAGTGGAAGTCAACTGCTCGAAATAGATATGGGAAAGCCTGTTTTGGTCTCCGTCGCTGACAAGGAATATGATTGGGGATTCTATAATTTTCCAAATATCCAGCGTTCGTTAAGCGGACAGTTGGCCGTCAATTGGGCAATGAATCATGATGCCGCATCGAGTTATGGGATGCCATCCCAAGGCATTCGCGATGCAGTATCCAACGATGGGGGGCAGACTTGGACTATGTTAAGCAAAGGACCAACCTCAGGAGGCAACCTGTTGAGCAATGGTGATCGGATAGCAATAGGCACTCCTAAGGCTGTCCCGCTTGAGGAGCTCAACCTACCCAATCCAACAGCAGTTCTGCAAGAAGCATATGGTCGTACATTCCGTATTTATGAATACGACAAGCTGCCCGCACAGCTTCAAGGAACATACCAATCCCGAATGAAGAAAGGACAAACCAACTATGTTGGAGA
This sequence comes from Sphingobacterium sp. SYP-B4668, assembly GCF_027627455.1. Taxonomy (NCBI): domain Bacteria; kingdom Pseudomonadati; phylum Bacteroidota; class Sphingobacteriia; order Sphingobacteriales; family Sphingobacteriaceae; genus Sphingobacterium; species Sphingobacterium sp. SYP-B4668. Next base: position 271,113 of record NZ_CP115483.1, read on the forward strand.
GCGCGGTACGCTCGTACACTCAAAGCTCGCTAGATACGCTGATGGTAATCTCTTCCCTGTAGTGTGGTGGGGAGATATCCAAGAGACTACGGATGGCGTTTACACAGGTACTTATCCTGCATTTGAGGTGAACGCCGCAGGAAAAGTCGATCCTTCGGGAGTATTCTTCTATAAATCCACCGATTTTGGAAAGACATGGGTCAAGCAAGGCACTATTCCTTATCAACCAGACCTAGCTTTGGATCCCAATGGAGACAAACGCTATGCGCTCGGGTGGACTGAGCCCGCATTTGCGATACTCAAAAATGGAGCCTTTCTGTCTGTTTTGCGTACACAGGACGGATTTGGGAAAAGTCCCATGTATGTAACGACGTCATCCAATAAAGGAGCCGTGTGGTCTAAACCAAAGGTTTTTACAGGAGCAGGTGTATTGCCCAAATTACTGGAGTTGGATAATGGCGTTGTTGCATTGTCTTCAGGAAGACCAGGTGTGCAAATCCGTTTTATGTTGAACAATGATGCCCACGATTGGACACAGCCAATCGAATTGCTGCCATGGATTGAAAATGAGGCGCAACTCACCGATATCCAAAAAGGATCTTCTTGTGGCTATACCTCTATGGTGAAGGTGGATGATAATAGTTTCCTGATTGTGTATGCTGACTTCAAGTATAAGACCCCAGAGGGCTTGACCCGCAAAGCTATTAAAGTCCGTAAGGTTACAGTCAAAAAAATATAATGGAGAAAAGCCAAATTATATACAAATGAAAAATGCAATAATGAAGAATATGTTGGTGTCCATAGTGGTTTCAGCAGTTCTGCTTTCTTGTCAAGAGAGTTTATTTAATAATAATGTTGACCTCAAAACTATGGCAACCCTTTATGATGGGGCTCCTCGTATTAAGACGTTCAGTATTCAAACGCTCAATGATTCAACAACACGCCTAAGAATTGAAGTGGAGGGGTTGAATACCAATTTAGGGTCTTTTTATGTGCGACAGAATCCACCGGTCACCGGAGGTATTTTACCACACTTCTATTTAAATCCCAATGGCTATCGATATCTTTACGGCGACTCCCTGCCTACAAAAGATTTGAATCTTGAAGACAACGGTGTCCGTGACGAGGATAGCACGACCAATATTTTTAGTTATACGTTCGACCCTCGAACCTTTGTAGATACGGCTACCTATTATTTTCAGACAGGCTGGCACAATAGGCCGCAGACTGGACCCTATGTGCATGACTCTCGTTTTTTCTCGCTCGTGGGTGGCAAAGTGGATACCTTGGTCTCTGCCAATATCGACGATGTCCAACATCGAATTGTCTACAAAATCGATGGCATTTATGCTGCATTTCCGAGTTTATCGGTCTTCAATGACAGTCTTCTGGCGACCTCTTTTTCCACGCGGGTCAACCGTAGCCATATCGATCCTGAAGGAGGATCGAAGACGTTGGTTTCCTATGATAATGGTATTTCTTGGGTGGCCCCCACTACGACCATTTTTGATGATACTTGGAAGACTACTGGCACCAATTTAGTTGTGCCTGATGTACAGGGATGGATCTATGTTTCCGATACATTACGGGATTCCCTTATCGCTGAGAAACGAATTATCAACGATGTCAAGCCAGGTACCATTGCCTACATTGGGGGCACGGTCATCAAGCGCTCTAGTAACACGGGCACGAGTTGGACCAGTACCGCTCTACCTTTACCTACGGATTGTTCGGGGCTTTACAATCACCATACCAAAGCGAGTTATATTGTCACCTCCTCAGGGACGAGACTTCGCATGGTGTATGGTCGGAGAAAAGTCAATTTCAACAACAATGCAAAAGACGAAACCTATTTGATGCGTTCAACGGACAATGGAACTACTTGGGCTACATTTCCTATGCTCTCCACCGGTGTCTCCGGATTAGAGGTACAAGGGTTCAACGAGTCTTCGATTGTGCAGGCCGCCAATGGTAAAATTATAGCTTTAATGCGTTCCGTTCCAGAAGGGTACCTGTGGAAATCAGAGTCTAGTGATGACGGGCTTACTTGGTCAAACCCCGTCAAGACTACTATGTGGGGATTTCCTCCCCATGTGATTAAACTTCGAGATGGACGGTTGCTGAGTGCATATGGTTATAGACGCGCTCCAATGGGTGTGCGTGCCGCTACAAGTTCGGACAATGGAAGCACTTGGGACACCGTCAATGAGATGGTCATTCGAAATGATGGTCTTGGTAATATCGGAGATTTGGGGTATCCCCTGATTCGAGAGTTATCGGATGGATCTATATTCTGTATCTATTATTTAACGACAGATGGAAACAATACACATATTGCGACTACCCATTTTAGAATACCCTGATTTGTGTATATAGGCGAACGATTAATCATAATTGTTGACTAAATTCGTACACCGATACTTAACCTTTTTTATGCACATGAATCTCTTTGTAAAATCGATTTTTTTTATTCTCTTACCTGTTCATTTGTTTGCACAAGAGCCGGATAGTTTGCGCAGACCTGATATCTATTTGTCCCAGGTTGATATGCACAAAATCATGCCTATGGACAGCAGTAGTATTGTCTTCTTGGGTAATAGCATCACTTTTTGGGGCAATTGGTCTGAAAGATTCTTGCGAAATGGTCACGTAAAGAATAGAGGAATTCCCGGGGATAACACCTTTGGTGTTTTGGATAGATTGGAGGATATTCTCCCCCACAAGCCTAGGCTCATCTTTTTGATGATTGGGATCAATGATTTGGCACAGGGCTTTTCGGATCCCGTGATTCTATCCAATTTATCTAAAATTGTAAAGCAAGTACGTATGGAAAGTCCCGGTACCAAGTTAGTACTACAAAGTATATTACCTGTCAATCCTTCTTTTGGAAAACTTCCCAACCATGAAAAGTACGCCGAGCACATTCCACTGATAAATCTAGAGATAAGTTCGATTGCCAAAGACATGAATTGCGATTACTTTGACTTGTATCGATATTTTTCGGATGAGCGAGGTCACTTGAAAAAGCAGCTCACTTGGGATGGGGTACATTTAACAGAAGAAGGATATCAGATTTGGCAAGATATTCTAATCAAAAAGCACTATTTTTAAGATGATGAACTTTTATAACCTTTTACTCTTATTGGTATTTTCAACTTATCAATCGCACGCACTCTATGGACAATCTACCGATCTTACCCTTACACTGGAGGATATTCAAATCCGGGATCCCTATATTTTGACGGATTCCATTACTGGAAAATATTTGATGTACAAATCGAAAGACGTACTGTTGCCATCTGGTACGAAGGTCGGAGGAGTAGAGGTTTATGAAAGCAATGACCTGAAATATTGGCAAGGACCCAAGCAAGTCTTTCAAGTTCCCTCGGACTATTGGATACACGGTACGGTATGGGCTCCCGAAGTTCATGCTTACAAGGGAAATTATTATCTGTTCCTGACGCTGAATTCAGACCTCCAATGGAGAGAAAAGGAAGACGCTTGGCCAGCATATACTTATCGGTCCACTCAAATCTTCAAATCGTCTTCGCCCTTGGGGCCCTTTGAACCTATTATTGACCACTCCTTGTTGCCCAAGGAGTGGATGACCTTAGATGGTACGCTTGGGATAGAGCATGGAGTCCCCTATATGATCTATTGCCATGAGTGGGTACAGGTCATAGACGGTCGTATGGAACTCATTCGCTTATCCGATGACCTTTCTCATACTATCGGCAATCCGCAGACACTCTTCAACGCTTCAGAAGCCAAATGGTCTACTGGTAGTTTACAGAAAAATGGAAAACGCACATATGTGACGGATGGATGCTTTTTGTACACCACCAAAACGGGAAAACTCCTCATGCTCTGGTCTAGTTTTAAAAATGGAAGCTATGCTATTGGTATCGCACGGTCGGTTTCAGGAAGTATCAAAGGCCCGTGGATTCAGCAAGAGGAACCTTTATTTGAAAAAAATGCAGGACACGGCATGATATTTAAAGATTTGAAGGGTAATCTTCGTATGGTCTTTCATGGTCCTAATAGCCCATCAGGTAGTGAAAGAGCACTGCTTTTCTCGTTAGTAGATAGGGGAGACACCTTACAATTGAAGGAAGATTAGTATGCGAATAGATTTAAAAAAGTGGTTTTTAATACCCTGTATTTTTGGTTATCTAATTGGAGTCGACATGGAGTATGTACATGCAAAGAAGCAAAGCAACCCTTATCTTAAAACATTGAATTTAGTATTGGAACAACAAGAAAAGTGGGTCAAAGTACATGCCGCTGAGTTTTTACTTTGGAGCGGAGCGGATACCACCTTGGTTGCACAGACTTACCGATTGGAGGAAAAACAACATGCAGGTCTGAGCCCCTATCGTATCGGCATTTGGAGAGTGCTCTATCAAGCTTCGACCACTCCGTCGGATAAGAAAATGTATTTAGACAAGATTATGACCGCTTTCCGAGAAGGTCCCGATCATTTACATGCATTGGAAACTTTGGCAAAATTAAAAATCCCCATTACCAATTCAATAACCGCACATGGAGCCGAAGTGTTAAAAGACCAAGAGGTTACACCTATGTATCTTTATGGGTTATGGAATATGTATTACGATGAGGGTATTTCAAAGGATGTAATCGTGGACAAACTGCTGACCGTCTTAATAGATCCAACGTTATCGAGTAATCTGAGAATTGTAGCTTGTTATATCTTGCGCTACCTGCCGTTGACAACAGCCATCAAGGACACGTTGATCGTGTTACCTTATCAAGAATGGGGGGAGGACGTGCAATTACAGTTTCTATGTACCTTACTGACTTTAGGAGTCGATGAGCAGCAGGTACGCGATAAGGTGGTCAGAGATTTGTTGTTTTTTGATACAAAGCCTGACGCTTTGCCTACCATAATGTTGGGACTGAGCAACATCAAAGAGGATTGGATTTGGAACAAGATGGAGACATTTTACAAACAGCTCTCGGATATCCAATCGCCTCATTATAATCCCGATTTTTTGGCTACAGGCGCATATGCGATGTTGAAATTTATCAATTGAAGCCTTAGTCCCACCATCTAATAATATCCAGATGTACCGTGCATGTTTAGAAACTCATTCTTTTTATACTAGTAAATCTTAGATATGATTAGTCGTTCTGCTTTTAGTGGAGACACTAACAGATCAAAAAAATAGTTAGAGATGAAAAATATGCGCACAAAGCAGCATATTTTAATAGGTCTTGCTGAAACCTAAATCTTAAATTTGGGCAGATTGTAATACCATAACGATAAACCTATTATAGCAGTAGACAGATGAAGATGAATAAGAAATCGTATTATCCCTGGTTGTTGGTGGCAATGCTTTGTGTTGTAGGGTGTCTGAATTATTTGGATCGTATGATGATTACGACTATGCGTTCAAGTATCATCGAAGAGATTCCGATGTCTGACGCACAGTTTGGCTTATTGACGTCTGTTTTCTTATGGGTATATGGACTAGCTAGTCCTATAGCCGGATATTTGGCCGACAAGTTCAATAGGAGTAAGGTCATCATTGGCAGCCTCTTTATTTGGTCTCTGGTCACCTGGCTTACATCTTTGGCCCATAATTTTGAGGGTTTACTATTTGCGCGTGCCCTCATGGGCTTGAGCGAAGCATGCTATATACCCGCCGCCTTAGCGTTGATTGTCGACTATCATCCTGGAAATTCCAAGTCCACTGCCACAGGCTTGCATATTGGAGGCGTGTATGTTGGACAGAGTTTGGGATTCATAGGCGGTTGGATTGCGGAGACTCACGGTTGGCATTATGCTTTTCATATTTTTGGAGCTATTGGCGTTATTTATGCGCTGTTTTTGATGTTTTTTTTAAAAGACAAACCTACGTCCTTGAACCATGTCGATACGGACTATTCCCAAGCACAGGAGGATATCGGATTTCTACAGGCTTTCAAAAAGCTGTTTGGAAATAGGTCTTTTAATCTGGTCTTGATGATTTGGGGGCTAGCAGGAGCAGTCAGTTGGATGATAAACGGTTGGTTGCCTACCTATTATAAAGAAAAATTTAATTTGTCCCAGACAGAAGCAGGTGTATATTCTACTGTGTATTTCTTTACTGCCATGCTCCTCGGTGTAGTGTTGGGCGGTGCTATGGCTGATTGGTGGGCCAAATCCAATCGAAATGCCCGCATTCTATTACCAGCAATAGGATTTTTAATTGCTGTCCCAGGCGTATTTTTGGCCAGTTACACCGATTTTTTGATGATTACGGTCATTGGTTTTGTTATCTACGCCTTTACCCGTCCTTTTATTGATGCCAATATGATGCCCATTTTGGCCATGACTATTGATCAACGATATTTGGCCACAGGATATGGAATTTTGAATTTTTGTAGCTGCATCATCGGAGGCATAGGAATATATGTTGCAGGAGTCCTCCGTGATGCTGACGTCAATTTGAGTTCAGTGTTCCGGGTCGCAGCCCTTACGATGGTAATCTGTGCACTGTTGCTTTTTTATTTAACCCCTAAGCCTAAAAGAATCAAAATATGATGCGCAAAAGTAAAGTACTTGCAAAGCTGCGGAATGGTCTACACCCCAGCTGTTTTAAAGTGAATTTAAAAGACCCTCAAGTAGCCGAGTTGGCTGCACTTTGTGGTTTCGATTGCATATGGGTGGACCAAGAACACATCGGTCAAGATTGGTCGACTTTAGCAGGTCATGTATGGGCCACTAAGAGTCAAGACGTCGATTTGATGGTGCGTGTAGCAAGAGGGAGTTATAGTGACTACATAAGGGCGTTGGAGCTAGATGCAACGGGTATTTTGGTTCCACATATCATGAGTTTGCAAGATGCCAAAGATGTAGTCCACATGACCCGTTTTCACCCTATTGGAAGAAGGCCTATCGACGGAGGGAATGCCGATGGTGCTTACACAATGACTGACTTTGAGCATTATTTAGAGACTGCAAATAGAGAAAGGTTTGTGGTTTTGCAGATCGAAGATCCCGAGCCCTTGGTTGAATTGGATGCGATTGCCCAACTAGAGGGCTATGATATGTTGTTCTTTGGTCCCGGAGATTTCAGTCAGGGTATCGGTGCCCCGGGACAGTGGGACCATCCTCTGCTTCTAGAGACGAGAGCGCGTGTCGCTCAAGTAGCCAATGCACATGGCAAATTTGCTGCTACCGTAGGCGCTAAGGAAAATCTGGAAGAGCTTTTTGATATGGGCTATCATTTTGTGAGTGTGGGAGCAGATGTCATTGGAATCAAGAACTATTGCAAGGACATTTTAGAGGCATTTGGAGCTAAAGATCATCTAGGAGGTGCATCTTATTTGGAGCAACAAAAGTAGACGAAAAAGAGAATACATCCCGCTATTCCAAAACATCGATGACGGGCATGTAAATGAAAAATAATTTATAAGGATGAAACATCGTTTATTAGGACGTACAGGACTTCGTGTATCCGAGGTAGCCTTCGGAGGTGTAGAGATTGGTATGCCGTATGGCATTGGTACCGCGGGTAAGACAGAGATGCCTGAAGAGTCTGCTGCCATTGATTTGTTGCACGAGGCTGTTAAGCAGGAAGTTAATTTCTTTGATACCGCGAGATTATATGGGGATAGCGAACGATTAATGGGAGTAGCATTTGAGGAGATACGTTCTGAGATTGTATTAGCCACCAAATGTATCCATTTTAGAAATTCTCTTGGAAATATTCCGTGTTACGATGAACTCAAGACTATTGTCCATCAGTCATTGGAACAAAGCCTGACCAGCTTACGCACAGATTATATCGACGTCTTTATGGTACACTACGCCGACTTGGATATCCTCAACAACCATGATGTTGCCCGCATATTTTTAGACTTGAAAAATCAGGGACGTGTACGTAACATTGGTGTGTCGGTTTACCGTGCAGAGGAGTCACTTCTGGCCGTTGAATCAGGCATATGGGACGTTGTCCAACTCCCCTTCAACTTAATGGACCAATCGCATGCGATTTGTTTCGATCAAGCAAAAGAAAAAGGAATAGCCATCATCGTCCGTTCGGTACTGATGCGTGGTTTATTGACCGATCGAATATTTCCAATGGATTCAGCGCTTCAATCGGTCGCCAATCATATCGCTATGCTAAGGGATATTGCAGGTCATCATTTTGACAGCTTTGCAGCTTACGCAACTAAGTTTGCCCTTCGGTATGAACAGGTTTCAAGTGTCCTAGTAGGAATAGATAAAGAAGAGTTTTTATTAGCGGCTATAGCAAATGTCAGCGGACAAGGGCTCAACGACCAAATTTTTGCAGACTCCAAGAAACTGGCCTATCCATCACCGGAGTGCCTGAATTTGGCTGAATGGGACAAAAAAGGATGGTTATGACAAGAATCGGTATTATTGGTATGAGTGAGGGGAATGCCCATCCCTATTCTTGGTCGTCGATTATCAACGGAGCTTTTGATGGTGAGATTATCGTGCATGCAGGGTATCCGGCGGTGGCATCTTATCTTCAAGCGAATAAAGATACATTGGGTATTGATGATGCGAAGGTCACGCACGTGTGGTGTCAGGAGAGTTCGATGGCTGAGCGGATAGCCAAGTCTTCGAAAATAGACAATGTCGTTCTTCAACTGGCAGATATGGTAGGGCAAGTGGATGCTGTTATCTTGGCTAGGGATGACCCTGAAAATCATGTTGAGATGGCAAAGCCATTTATACAAGCGGGGATTCCGATATTTATAGACAAGCCATTGGCCTATTCCCAAGAAGACCTTGATTGGTTTAAGAATCAGGTCAAGCAGGGCCACTTTATTATGTCATGTTCGTCCATGCGCTATGCAAATGAATGTCGTGCATTGAAGCAAGAGCTGGCAACTTTGGGCGTAATAGAATTAGTTACCGCAGTGGGGAAAAAAGATTGGAAGAAGTATGGAATCCATCTTTTGGAAGCAATCTTCAATGTGTTAGATGATCCCCTTCCTCAACATGTACAGCATGTTGGGGGGCCAGATAAAGAGATTGTGTTGGTCAGGTTGGAAAGTGGTACTGATATTACTCTACATCTTTACAACCATATCGCTGGCACCTTCCAAGTTTCATTTTTTGGGCAACAAGGTTGGAAGTTGATTGATATCAAAAATTCATACGCAATGTTTCGGGACAATATCATTGAATTTGTACGTTCGGTCAAGGAAGGGAAGTCCCGATTGGATTTTAATAAAACTTATCGCCTCATGCAAGTCATTATAAATGCAAAGGATAGTTACCTGCAGGGCGGCATACCTATTTTCTATAAAGATGAATGTTAAGGAATTATTTAGCTTAAAAGACAAAGTTGTGTTGGTTACAGGTGGATCTGGCAACTATGGAGGCTGCATTGTCGAAGCCCTCGCCGAGGCTGGCGCCACTGTGATTACTACCTCCCGTGATTTGAGGAGGGCTCAGACCACCGCCCAAACATTCCAAGAGCGAGGCCTAGATGTGGATGCCATGTGTGTAGATCAAGATAATATAGCGTCTATGCTTGCCTTAAAGGAGGAGATTGTCAATCGGTATGGTCATTTGCATGGTTTCGTTAACAATGCTGTTTCGAGGCCAGTCAAAGGTTATCGTGATACGATTGAACAATTCGATCGGTCTATGCTCTCCAATGCCACAGGGATGTTTTTTTTATTACGAGAATTGACGGACCTGATTGTATTATCAGGTGGTGGTTCAGTAGTCAACATTGCATCCATGATGGGCATGAAAGGTCCCGATTTGAGCAACTATGAAGGTACAGATATGGGCGATTTACCACCCGATTATTTCTTCCACAATGCGGGCTTGATCAATCTATCGAGATACATGGTCAAAGTATTTGCAGGTAAAAACGTACGTTTTAACTGCATTAGCCCCGGGGGGCTGTATAACAATCAGCCCGCGCAATTCGTAACCAATTACTGTCGCAAGGTACCCTTGGGGCGAATGGCCAATAAAGATGATATCAAGGGCTTGGTGGTGTTGCTGTTGTCCAAAGCAGGTGAATATATCAATGGAGAGAATATTCTTTTGGACGGAGGTCTTAATGCTTAAAAGAAAGTGGAGATGAAAGATAGGGTAGCTATTGTCACTGGAGCTGCAAGCGGCATTGGACTGGAAGTCGCTAAGCGGTTAGCTTCTGTTGGAGCAGAGGTCTATCTCCTAGATCGCGATGCACGACAGGTAAGCCTGCATGCCCAAATGCTCGTCGAGCAAGGATTCAGTGCTATAGGTATAGAATGTGATATCACCGATGAGTCTAGTCTCGAGCGGGTATTTCAAGAAATTGTGGTCGATACCGGACGAATTGATATTTTAATCAATAATGCAGGTAGGCAATTTGTCGCTGCAATTGACCAATTCCCTTCGCATGAGTTTGAGTCTATGATTAAGTTGATGTTGGTGGCTCCGTTTTTTGCTATTAAGCACGTGTTTCCGGTTATGAAGCAAAGAGGATATGGTCGGATTGTCAATATGGCTTCTGTTAATGGAGTGATTGGTTTCGCAGGAAAAGCAGCTTACAATAGTGCAAAGCATGGTGTTATAGGTCTTACAAAAGTAGCTGCATTGGAAGGTGCTGCCTACGGAATTACTGTCAATGCAGTATGCCCAGGTTATGTAGACACGCCGTTACTGCGAAATCAGTTGGCTGATCTTGGACGTGCGCACAAGGTAGCAGTGGATCGCGTGTTAGAAGATATCCTACTACCCCTTATTCCACAACGTAGACTGTTGGATGTTAGCGAGGTTGCCGATTATACCCTCTATCTATTGGGCGAACAAGCGAAAGGTATTACCGGACAATCAGTCATCATCGATGGTGGCTATACTGTTCAGTAGTTGACCCTGCATGATTTGCTACGTTATCCATCCAAGTAGTATTCTTTTAATTAACGACCACTACCCGTTTGAATTCTGAAGGCGACATGCCCTTTATTTTCTTAAACTGTCTGTTGAAATTGGCAATACTATTGAATCCGCAGATGTAAGCTGCTTCCAGAATGGATTTGTCCTTATCCGATATGAGCTTGCAAAAATGCCCAATACGGATTTGGGTCACATATTCTACAAATGTCATCCTATATTGTTCTTTAAAGAAATTGCAAAATGTCGTTGTCGCCATATTGGCTTCATCGGCCACTTCCCTTAATGTAATCTGTTTGTGAAAATTCCGTAGGATATAGTCATTAATCTTACTGTGCCTGCTGGTTTCTTTAATATTATGGGAAGCAAAATTAGGACTCGCTAAGAGCGTGAAATCTTTGAGGGAACAGACGATATCAAATATTTCAAAAATAGAAGCGAGTCGTTTTAGACCACTCTCATCTATCATTTTACTCATTATTTCAGCGATTTTATACTTTTCTTTACTGTGGATATAAATGCCGCGCGAGGAGAGAGTCAAGATTTCAATCAATGCCGAAAACTCAGGAATGTTTAAAATATCTTGACCGATAAAATTGGATGAGAAATGGATTACCGTCGCATCTGCAGCTTCTTGGACCGGATTTTTTAAGAACGTATTGTCATTCACCCATACATGTGGCAGGTCTGGTCCCATGAGTACCAGATCATTCTCCCCAAAATGTCCAATATGATCCCCTACCATTCGCTTTCCTGTACTTTTGTGGACGAGAACCAGCTCGTATTCTGGATGATAGTGCCAAGGGCATGGAAAGTGACTGCCTTTTTCATTAAATACGATAAAAGATTTATCAAATTCCTTGGGGAGCCTATATTCGATTGCTTTCATTACAGTTGTAGTGGTTAGGTATCCTAAATTTATATAAAAAAAGTATAGGACCCGTAATATAGGCTATATTTTTGAAAAATAGTATCAGTTTTGTGTACGATGTGGAAAGGTGTATCGAATAGGACCGCGGTCCTACACATTGGTTCTGCTTCCTAGCAGTTAGACGCTCTTTCAAATGTCAACTGAATAACTCGCCTTTTGTTACATCCTGATTGACACGGATAGACAACAGAATAAGATGTAGATAAGTACATTCTTTCTTTTAAAAGTTTCCTTGAGAGTGGATATTGCCTTTGATCGCGCAAAATAGACATTGCTTGCAGTTGTATTGAGTCTAGCGCAAATTTCGTCTACATTAAGGTCTTCTAAATATGTCATTTTGAATACTGCCGCTTGTTGCTCGGGAAGCTTGTCCAATTCGGACACGATCAGTTGAGTCAATTCCACCCGAATTATCCTAGTCATGATGTCGTCATCCGCCATCGCAGTTTCCTCCTCGATCGCAACAGCATCCAAATATCTCTTATACTGTGAGGAATCGATGTAGTCATAGCAAGCATTACGTGTGGCGATAAACAGAAAAGCCTTTATATTACACTCCTTTACTACCTTGTCTCGACGCAACCAGAGCTTGAAAAAAGTATCAGATACAATTTCTTCAGCCATCTCCTTATTGTGAATGATTGAGCGCGCAAAGAAGCGCAGCTCTTTACCATATCTAGCCATCAGATATTTTAGGGCAGACTCACGGCCATTTTTAAAATCTTGAAAATATCCAATATCGGTTTTCATCGAAAGCTTAATCTAGGTTAAAAAGGAGCTAACTACTAAATATAACAAAAATTTGATTGGAAGAAATACTTCCAATCAAATTGTGACTGTGTGATTTTTTTGTTCCTTACTTCTCCTCCTGAAGGTCTGCCCATGTATACGTCTTAAAGATGCTGACGGGCAGTCCACTACTACTGACCAGATTGCTGACCTTAGTATAACTCCATCCAAGCCGTGCCGCCGTAGGACTTGGTACATTAGACGAGCTAAGTATAACCTTATTGCCCAAAATCTCTCCATGTGCAGGATAAAACTGTCTGTCTTCGCCTGCTATTTCAAATTGCGTAGGCGGTGCTCCATCTCTTGTCTTTAACCCTGCTTCTGCAAATTTAAAATCAATTATCATCTTACTTCCATCATGGGTTAATCGGTCAAAAACCGGAGATCGATCACCTTCGGGTCTGTTATATTTATCCGCTAATGCTAGATAGGCGAATCGTAACCCGACATCTCTTTTATTCTTGGGATGTATATCCTCTAAATCGGCTATATCATCATTGCTGATCAAGCCACTATGTGCTATTTTTGTACTGGCCTGAAGTTGTGCGAATCGCATATTGGGATTGGCATAATTGGTCTTGAAATCATACATGCGTTTGTAAGGGCATATTTGGGCTATGTAAAAAGAAAAGTCCTTTGCTGATTTGTTCCATAAGGTCCGCCAACTTTGGACCAACGTCTCTAACAACTCTGGATAGTATGCTGGATTGTCCATATTGGCCTCTCCTTGATACCATATGGCTCCAGTGACAGGTATATCGTGTAACGGATAGATCATCGCATTGTACGCCGAGCCTATCTTAAATGGTGAAAAGGGATCGGCTCGTGGCTGTTTATCTTGGAGTAATGCGGCGTCACGTATAGAAGACTGGGCCAGTATAGCATTACGTTCGGCCCAAACCTCTCCCGTGGTGTCGCCCCAGCTGGCGTTGATAATCCCAATGGGCACCTGGAGGGTCTGTCGGAGATGTTTGGCAAAATAGTAACCTACAGCACTGAACCATTCTAAAGAGCCGGCAGCACATTTTTGCCACGTGGCATTCAATTTGTTGGTCGGGATGTCCGACTGTACCTGTTGTACATTCAATAAGCGTATCCCATTCGATGCATCCGCCTTGAGCATCTCATCCAATCCACCGAGCGCATCTTTCATTGGATACCACATATTTGATTGGCCGGAGCATAGCCACACTTCACCGATCAAAATGTCGTTGAATGTCAAACTACTTTTTCCAGATACCTTAATCGATTGTACTGTAAAACTGCCTGCCGGTGTACGAATGGTCTTAGACCATTTGCCTGACTGATCCACCTTAACTTCTTCGGGAGTTAAATCTTCCCAACTCGTCGCAATGGTTACGTATTGGTCTGGGGTTCCAATCCCGGATATGGTAAAATTGCTGTTTTGCTGCAATACCATGTTGCTTTGGAGATTATTTTTGACCTCCAGTTTGGATGATGCTGTTTTGTCGGGCTCAGTTGGCGTAGGCATATCCCCACCTCTCGAATCCGAACATCCCAGTACAAACAACCAGCAGTATATTCCAAAGAAAATTTTCCTATTCATCATATTTCCTATTGCATTGTGGTAATCAATATAAGAGAGCGACCTGGTAGCTGGATGGTAAAGCCATCATCTTTTTGTAAGGTAATATTCTCTACGCTATTAGGTACTGCAAAGCCCTTACTGTCTTTCGCTCCGTCAAAATTTGCACCATCACGTGCTATGTATTTATATACTTTGGCGCCTTGAAGTTTTAATTGTTCTTCAGATTTGAGTTGAAGGGTGTATTCCGAAGCATGGGAATTCACTAGAGCAACCGTTGTCTGTCCATTCTTCCTGGCACTTACTGCCTGAAGTCCTTTCTTAGCGGGGATATCTATCGGATATATGGTGCTTCCATTGGGGAAATAACGGCATAATAATGACATCGGATAAAACCATGGTCGGATAGCTTCATCAGCAGCACCCCCAAATCTTTCTTCACCCAATATATTCCAAAAGCCCCAGCGCTTCAGTTTATCTTGATCCGTATCGCTGTACATCGCATCATCCATATTCCACAATATCACACCATTATAACCAGCCAACATATTCTGTACGACGGCATCTGCTACATCGACACCATAAAAAGCATCATAAATCATCATATTCGAATCATCTCCAGCAAATGGGTCTGCATTGATTCGTGCGGTATTCGTAGCTCCGTGGGCCGAGTTGGGATTGTATTTGAAACCTAGCTCGCCCATAATCATCGCTTTGCCCGCAGGGACAATGCTACGATAGTGTTCGATTACCTGACGATAAGAACCTCCCTTGACCTGGTCATCTGTTGGATACGAATGGATATCATAGGCGTGTATCCTATCTCCAAAATATGCGGCAGGTCTAGTAATCCAATCACTTAGGCTCACGTCATTCCAAATAGCAACATCCGGAGCAATGACTTCGATGCGCTTATCAAGCCCCTTGGTCTGCATAAGGGTCAATATTTCGTCATAGGTCCGTTGCCACAGACTATAATCGCCTCCAATAGAAGACCAGTCTCCAGCAGGCTCATTACACATGTTGTAGTATTTGAGACATGTATAACCACGGATGTCGAGTAGATATTTCAGAAAATCCGTTGAGCGCTCTAGCCAAGCGACATCTACATCACCATTTGATAGTGCTTTCTCTCCCCATTCGCCATACATGACCTGTATTCCGTTCGCTTGACAGAAATCTAGGATCTTAAACAAGATACCTTCGCTAATCTCGGGTGAGTAGATTCCATTTTGATAATAATTCCATCCTTGGGAAGCCATTATCCGCACTAAACCTGGTCGTAAAAATTGAACACGCTCTTGAAGCACTTGCCAGTCTGCTGTACTGAAAGTAGATGCCCCAGTCCAGCGCGAGATATTGTCATATCCACCCCATTGAGGACCGATACCGACAAAAGGTATGCTCGTGACCGGGGTAGAGCGAATAAGGAGATCATTGTTGATATTCTTTGGTTTCATCAACGTATCCTGACAACCAAATGTCGCGCTGATAAACATCACAAAGCAAATAACGGTATGTATTTTCATTGTATTTACGTTTTTGAGATTCATAGTCTATTCTGAAATTTTCTTAATCTGGACCCAGTATTTTTTTGCATTTTCCACAAATCGCTCCCTATCCTTATAAATATCTATCCAAATGAATGTGGGCTGAAGTTCAAACTCAAAGGCCTTGTCTTTTATGATGATGGAATTGTTGTAATCGTCAAGTGCAAGGGTGCTACTTGCTATGAACTTGGCCGTAGACACCAAAGATGTTGAAGAGAAGGTGATGGTACCTTGCTTAGAGTTACGTTTCCACGTGCCTTCTCCAATCGGTATTTTGCGGTATTTACTGTTGACATCTATCGGCACAGCTGCGCCATCCGGATCATCTACAAAGATGAAATTGGCATACTTATTATCAGGGCCAGCATCATGTACTACTTTGCCGTAAGCATCTCCTTCTTCAGTAATTCCTTCTAGACTAAAAGTCAAAGTATTGTCGTATTCCGCAAGAGGTCCTGATCCGTCTGGCTTCCAGTTCCAACTGCGCTCGGCCATACTTGGATGGGCAGCTGCACCACCATATTCTGGCCATGCGCCGCCATACACGGATAAGGTCGAGATTTGCCAAGTACCGACCAATTCGTCAGAGAATGGGATATAGGATATCTTCCATATCCTATCTTGACCCGATTTTGAAGTGACCTTGATTTGTGCCGTCTGCTTATCATCAAAAGTCAATATCTGGTCCTTCAAGATATCTGAAGACGCACCGTAGGACAGCTCAAGCTCCTTTATCTTTATATTTTCGGCGTCACCAGCAGTCTGATTGTACATAAAGGTAATCTCGCCGTTCTGATTTTCATCTCTTTGTATCGTTGCGCTTCCCACTTGATTTTCAAATGTAATCTGCAGGATAGCCCGTTCGTTGTTCCAAGCCTCGTTGCGTATCTCTTTCATTAAATCCTTCTTGCAAGAAGCCAACGTGGATAGCATCAAAACTATGATCAATTTTGCTTTCATAAATCTAATTTCTTGGTATGTTGGGATTGAGGTCAACTTCTTTTTGTGGGATAGGATAATAGGCGGCTTGCTCTTCCGACATTCCAGAGGCTGCAGCACGAGGGTCTGTGCGGATAAGTAAAGCCTTGCGTCTTAAATCCTGCAATCTCTTGCCTTCGAATGCTAGCTCAAAGCCCCGTTCCTTGAATACAGCGTTACGAAAATCCGTCGTACTCAAGTTGACTGGTAGATCGTCCAATCCTGCTCGTCTACGAAGTGCATTGACCCAGTGATAACCTTCGGGGCTAGGCCCAGTTGCTTCGGCATATACAAGGGCAACTTCGGAAAACCGAATGAGGAATGGACGTGTACTGGATTTGACCCCCACAAAATCTGGATCTATATATTTTCGGGTCAAAAAGTAATCGTTCAATTCAGAAGTACTCCCATCAGCCTTGGTATAAAATCGCTTTGTCATCAATTGAGTCTTGCGTTTATCCATGGGGTCAAAGCTATTGGCGTACAATTCTGTGGTAACAAATACACCCCACCCCATATTCGTCGCTTGAGTATATCCTCCATCCGGATCGGCGAACCATAGGCTTGTTCCATTCTTGTATGGGATGAACATCTTGTCTATAGAAGAAAAATTACCTTCATCTACACCACTTTTATCCATAGACATAATGAAAATATGCTCGGGTCCTCCTGGTTTGCGGGTGTCGTAGATACTTATCAGGTCAGGCGATAAGCTATAGGTCGATTGATCATACAATACTTTACGTGACCAATCCGCAGCAAACTGATACATCTCAGACACATCTTTATCCATCTCTTTATAACCAGCAACTCCATTTTCCTTGGAAGAGGCAATACTGAGATATACCTTTGCCAGTAGGGCCTGTGCAGCGACTTTGTCCACTCTTCCTACTATTCGCCGAATGGACATCCGTTTCTCCGCCTCTATACAATCGGCGATGATAAAATCATATAATTCGTCGAAATCTTTGGGCATTGGTGCCACAGTCTGCGACGCAGACGTGATAGCGCTCTTATGAAGAGGCACTAATCCATACATCTGGATGAGATGGTAATAGTTCCAGGCTCTCAGAAAGTACGCTTCACCCAACACACTACTTTTGAAGTCTTCACTCAGATTGCTGTTGATGACGTTGTCGATGACTGCATTTGACCTGTTTATGGCAATGTAGCAGTACTTGTAGTACAGCTCCAATTGTTCATTTTCTCGGAATAAGGTATAGTCCCAACGATTGATCTCTTGTGAACCAAATCCCTCTTCTCCTTTCACATCACAGCTTTCCGTGGCTAGTTCATTAATATAGAATATTGCCCGTACATACTCATTGTATGAAAAAGTATTATAGGCGTAAAAAAGAGCGGATTCAGCATCCTCATTTGTTTTGTAAAAATTCTCCTCGGAATAGAATCCATAAGGTTCCTCTTCAAGGTCGCACCCCACTAATAGCGTGCATATGGTCAATAATATTAAATATCTGTACATATAAAAATCTTTAAAATGTAAAATCAATACCAAATGAGAACATTCTCAACTTGGGATAACCTCCGCCATAGCGCCCGTTGAGCCCTACCTCTGGGTCGTATCCTTCAAACTTGGTGAATGTATACAGGTTTTCGGCATTGATGGATACACGAGCCTGTTTTATCCATTTTTGAGTGGGTGTGGGGATGTTGTAGCCGACATTGACATTTTGGATTCGAAGAAAACTTCCGTCCTTTACGAACCAATCGGACGTATAATGCAATCTTCCTTGTCGTACGCTTGGGTACTCGGTACTGGGATTGTCCGGCGTCCAGCGCAGAGGAACGTACAAAGCCGAATTGTACATACCGCTCCATAGGACATCATTTCCAAATACGCCATTTAGGAAGACGCTCATATCTAATCTCTTATATCTGAAATTAAGATTCAAGCTCGCCATGAAATCAGGATTCGGATCTCCAATGGCGGTCCTATCTTTAGTGTCAAAAACTCCATCTTGATTCAAATCGGCATATAGGAACTCACCCGCTCGAGCCTCAGCGCCCACAAGTCCTGCTGCCTCTCCCTCTTGATCCGATTGGACAATGCCATTTACCCGATATCCGTAAAAGACATTGACAGGCAAGCCCACAGCTAAGATATTGGATGAAGGTTCTCGAAAAGGATCCATGCCTCCACCATAGTACTCATAATAGGTATCTGATAAGAAGTCTTTGTTAAGCCCTGAGCTGATTGCATCGCCTAAGCTGACCACTTTGTTTATATTTCTGGAGAATATAAATGTACCCGACAGTTCCCAATCTTGCTTACGAATAATGTTGCCCGTGAAAGTAAGCTCAATACCTTTGTTATTGATTTCCCCGTCATTGACCCACATACGGTCGTATCCCGAACTCAATGTCAGATACCGTTCACGTAGCAAGTCATACGTGTTTTTGCTATAATAGTCTACCGTAACTCCTAGCCGATTTTTTAAAAATGAAAAATCTGCCCCTATGTTATATTGTGCTGTTGTCTCCCAACGTAAATCCTTATTAGGTATACCTCCCCACTCTTTGTACCGTCCTCCGACACCCGTATTTCCAATGATATAGCCAGGGCCTATTGCCGTATTCCAAGCCCCGTCGGTATAGAATGTCTCGATTCCGTAGCGACTCAATGTCTGATAGGGCGATATCCCTTGATTTCCTGATACACCATAGCTCGCCCGTAGTTTGAACTCGTCAAATACCTGTAAATCCTTTATAAATTGTTCTTGATGCAGTTTCCAACTAATAGCCCCAGATGGAAAGTAAGCCCATTTATGGTTTGTGCTAAATTTGGAAGACCCGTCCGTACGCATGGTAAGCGTCAAAAGATACTTGTCCATGAAAGCATAATTTACACGTCCAAAATAAGAGAGTAATTTGGTCTCTGTCTGTGCATTACGATGACGATTTAGTTCTGGAGCTCCAGACGCCATATTCTCATTATTCAACGTTCCATTTTTAAAATTATAGGACTCCATGGCCGAACTCCGAGCATGAGAATACTCATAAGAATGTCCCAGCATAGCGGTAATATCATGGTTTTGCTTCACTAGCTTTTGATAAGTCAAGTAGGTATCCACCGTGTATACCTGTCCCATCCAATTGTCAAGGTAAGCGGCCCCCTTGTTATTGGTCCCTGCTTCTGTATACCGATCGGGTTCATAACGATCTTGTATCGAAGCTCCGTACTTGTAGTTGAGCTGCGACTTCAGACTTAGTCCAGGATACAGTTGCAGATCCAGTAGCCATGAGGAGATGACATCCGTTCCCTTAGCAATATTTTTACGATTGTCCGTCCAAGCCATCGGATGACTGTAATCGGCATTCCCTTCTAAAAAATAACTCCCATCGTCATTATATATTGGCCATAGGGGGTTGCGCCAGTAAGCTAACCCTGTATTCGTCCGGCGATTGTCTTTTGATAGGTTGTTAAATGCGCTGATATTTAGATATTTGTTAAACTGATGTTTGATATTCGAACTCACGATCTGTTTACCATAATTATCCCGGATATAGGAACCTTCCTGCAGCAGGTTATTTGCACTCAGTGTAAAGGAGGTCTTGTCGTTGGCCGTGGCCAGCGATATGGTCGATGTATTATTCATCGGATTGTCCCTAAAGACTACTTTGGACCAGTCCGTAAAATATGGCCAAGCGCCACTCTGGACTTCATCGACCGACGGGAAGTAGATCCCGGTGGAGTTGACCGAGCCTATATAGAGCGGGGGCATGTTGCCATTTATTTTGGCCTCATTGTCCAATTGTGCCATCAACGCTGGGTCTGTCCATTGAATGAATTCAGATGTAAACTGGGATAAGGTCGTTTGATGTTTGATGTGGATGTCGGTTTGTCCGTTCTTAGCTTTCTTGGTTGTGACCATGATGACCCCATTTGCTCCCCTAGATCCGTATATGGATGATGCCGAAGCATCTTTTAGAACTTCTACTGAAACGATATCAGCTGGGTTAATCTGCTTGAGATTACCCGCATCACCGATGGGAAACCCATCGACCACAATCAATGGCGCGTTGGATCCTCTTAGAGAGCTTCCTCCCCGTATCCTCACAGTCGTCCCGGCTCCCGGGTCTTGAGAAGTCTTGACCACGTGAAGGCCCGCCGCTCGTCCCTGCAATAGCCCCTCAATAGAATTTGCTGGAATATCTCGAATTTCTTCCGTTTTTACATTGGTCACCGAACCTGTTACATCTTTCTTTCTCATCGTACCATATCCTACCACGACCACCTCATCCAGATTATCGATAGAGGCTTTTAAAGTCACATTTGCTGTGTTGCTAGCGCCAATCCGTATTTCATGCCTATCGTAACCGATCATACTGAAGAATAAAGCATCCCCCGTTGATGTTACGACGATACTATAACTTCCATTATCATCTGTCGAAGTTACATTGGAAGACTGTGAAGCCCGTATCGTCACACCTGAAATAGGCACTCCCTGCGAATCCACTACCTGACCGGTGATGATGCGCTCTTGCGCTTGTGCAGGAACCATCTCCATTGATGAGACCGTCTTTGGATTTATAGGCCTTGGTTTTAAGATGATTGTGCCAGCACTGATTACCCAACCTACCGGTTGGTCGCGCAGGATTTCTTCCATGGCCTGCTCCACATCCATGTTCTGTACATTGGCGCTTACGGCCAGTTTGGCAAGATCCCTTCCATAAAGGAAAAAAGGATATCCAGACTGATCTTGGACACTCTTCATAATTTTTGATAAGGGCAAATTCTTTGCACTGATACTGATTTTTTGTGCAGCGCTGGGATGAGCGAACACTTGGAAAGCAGTCAAAAACATAATATATACCACTAGTTTCATAGCCAGAATACATCGGAATGCCAAAGGCCAAAATCGGTCTTTAACATATTCATAAAAAATCATAAGTTTGTATCGTTTGATAGTGTTAAAAAATGAGGTTGCTAATTGATTTGATAGCTTATCAAACTTATCCGGATAGAGTCGCCACTCTATCCGGTTTTGTTTAAGCTATTCCTATTCTCGTCTAGAGATAAAATCGTAAGTGTTTCATAACTTGTTTACATTTGGTCAATAATTGGTTTATATACGCTGAAATTATAACAAGACGATAAGTCTATTTTGATTTGCTTTTCTTTCTATTTTAAAGGATACACCTCCTTCTTTAAGTATAGCAAGCACTTCAGACAATTTTTTTGTTCTGCTGATTTCTCCATAAAAGTATGTTTGCTTACTCGCTCCTTTGTAGACGATTTCTATATCATACCATCTACTTATTTGTGCCATGGCATCCGGTAAGGTAGTCTCGTTAAAGATGAACTTATTGTCTTTCCAAGCCGTAAATTCTTCAACGTTCACGTTTGCCTTTCTAAACACATTGCCTCGGTATATCCCTTGTTCTCCCGGTCTTAGTTTCATGCTATCTTGGGGCGTCCTCAACAATACGGAGCCTTCTACCAAAGTCGTTGTACTACTCGCCTCATCACCATAGGCTTTTAAATTAAATTGTGTCCCCAATACCTGCACCGTTTGTCTAGCCGATTTTACCAAAAAGGGAATATGGCCATTGGGACCTTTCGCCTTGGCAACATCGAAATAAGCTTCGCCTTCCAACTCTACGGTGCGTGATGTGCGGGTAAATCTTATCGGATATCTAAGTTTTGATGCAGCATTTAGCCATACCTCTGTCCCGTCCGACAACGTAATTTTGTATTTTCCGCCTCTAGGTACCGATAAGGTCACCAAATCCGTACCTTGCAACTGTCCCGTAGGGATTGGTGCGCCATCTGCATAGGTAAGTTGATTGTCTACAACTATCCCTGCTTTAGTGCCGTTCAGTTCAACTATACGCCCATCGGTCAGTGTCAAGGAAGCTTTATCTTCACCAGCCTCGATGTCTATTACCGTAGTGAGCGCGTCCCCCTCCATAAATCTGCTCTCACGGTATTGATAGATGCCTATGCCGAATAATACGATAAGCACCGCTGCCGCCCCATAGGGCATCAAGCGCCTATATAGACCCAAAGAAGATTGCCTATCCCCCTGTTTGTGTTGGTGAATTTTTTCCAGTACAGTATCTTCTAAGCGATTACTCCAGTCTTGCTGATCGGAAAGCTCTAATTCAAGCCAGATACAAACATCTTCCCATAGCAGGTCCTCACGAAGAACACGTTCCAAAAATAAAGTGCGGTGTGGTGACTTCTTTGCCCACGAAAGTAAATAGTCGTTCTCAGCCGGAGTAATATTTCCCTCCAACTTCCTTTTGATAAGAAATGTTATCTCCTCATTACTCGTCATAATAATATTATAATGGTCTACAAGATAGAAACGGTAAATAGGAAGGAACCTTAGTAAAAAAATAAAATAAATTTGAGATTGTTTTTTAGGGTTTCAGTATCAATTTTTGCGCTGTCACTCGTCATTCTTGAATAGGTGCAATATTTCCATGCCGACGCCCGGGGGTGCTGTTGTTAGATATACGCTGTTGGTTTTTTGTAGACTTTACGATTATGACCTCCAACGACTTTAAAACCTTTAAAAGAATCAAATAAATAGACGTTATGCAACTCGCGCCAATGTTTGGAGTTAGTTTTTATGGATGCATTTCAATCGTGTCCAAGCATTGGGACGCGATCATACTTATGATTTGAATTCTACTGTATTATTTTTATGTTTGCATAGATAGTGATATTCCAATAAATCTAATAATACGTATGTGTAGGGACGATGATCAAGAAATCTTGACAAAACTAGCCTCGGGCGATACACTGGCTCTGGTCGCTTTATACGATAAGTACTGGAATAGTTTGTTCAAATATGTCGAGCGTATTTTATTCGATGATGACGAGGTCGCCGATATATTACAGGATACCTTTATTAGTATATGGGAAAACAGAGCTGATGCCCCAAAAATCAAATCTCTAAAATCTTACCTTATAGTCGTTGCTCGCAATAGAGCTTTTAAACGATTGAAGGATATACTAAAATCAGAAGAAGTACTTGCAGAATATAGTTCTCAATTTGAATATGGGGGGTATGTAATATCGGGCCTTGTTGATTCCAAAGAATTAGAAAAAGTTGTGAATCAAGAAATCGATAAACTGCCACCCCGGATGAAGGAAGTTTTCCTGCTGAGTAGAAAGGATAATTTGTCCTACAAGGAGATTGCCGAAAAATTGGAGATATCTACAGAGACTGTGAAAAAACAAATTAGCCTGAGTCTACGCTATTTAAAGACCCACCTTCCTCCAGAGTACTACCAGAGTGTTTTTATACTTATTTTGTTCGACTACACTAAAAATATGTAACTGACTATCAGGTGGTTGTTTTTTTTTATATATTTGATATACCCCTACACCTACCTTAATATACTCTACTATATAACAACTGATTATAAATTAAACCTTTTCCATGAAAAAAGAAATCATGGCACTGCTTAGTCGTTATGCGGATGAGAAAAGTACTGTTGAAGAAAAAAAGCAGCTTGAATCATTTGTACTCAAAAAAGGCCTTGCCAATCATATTCGAACGAGTGAACCCGACTATTCTTTTTTGAAGGATCGTGGTCGAAAGCAATTGGTGGCTTATTTATCTATTCAAAATAGATCAGTCAGACTTAGAAAGAGAATTAAGATAGTTACTGCTGTGGCTGCCACGTTTATTATTGGGTTTCTCCTTGTCAAACTACTATATATCCCGAGTTATTTGGATAACAATAAGACGGACATCTATATTACGGAGGCTGTCAATCCTGGCGATACTTCTGCTATCCTGAAGCTTGCGGACGGTAAAAAAGTGCTGCTAGGTAGGCACGATGGTGTGTTGATGGAAGGCCAAATGCAACTAGCTGAAAACAACAAAGGACAAGAATTAAACTATGCCAATCCACTAGCCAGCGAAGAGCAAGGTTTGGACGCTTGGAACGAACTGATTATTCCTCGAGGAGGACAATATGTAGTCATCTTGTCTGATGGGACACGTGTCACGATGAATTCTGCCAGTACACTACGTTTCCCTGTACGATTTACGGGAACAGATCGAATTGTTTCACTCGAGGGGGAAGCCTATTTTGAGGTTGAAAAAGATGCAAAAAGGCCGTTTAAGGTCCTGAGTAAAGACCAGATCGTACAGGTGACAGGGACCAAGTTTAATGTCAAATCATACGGTCAAAATGCCTACGTGCAAACTTCCTTGTTAGAGGGGGGAGTACTTATTTCACAAGGCGACCAACAGGTCCATTTATCACCGGGACAGCAAGCACAAAGTAGCCCTGGAACCACCTTGAAAGTACGGGCTTTTGAGGAGATGGATGTCCTTGGATGGAAAAATGGCAATTTTGCGTTCGATAACAAATCTCTACGAGAAATCATGGAAGATATAGAACGGTGGTATAATATCGACGTCTCATACGAAGGAGAAATATCTAGCGTAAAATACGGAGGAAACTTTACAAAATCTAAGGGCTTGAAAGTTCTTTTAAATCATCTAAGCAAGATGACAGGTAATCGATTTGTAATAGAAGGAAGGAGGGTCACGGTGAAATCTTAAAATACCTAAAGAATTTTGTCTGAACCAAAAAGTTGGGAATGTAGGGCATTCCCAAACTTTTCTTTACCAAATGGTAAAATCAGGTTCTTTATCCTAAGAGTTTTTATTTCGTAATTCTTACAAACCTAATCTATGCAAATATACAATTTTTTCCTGAGTCGAAGATTCAGGAGACCAGACCATTTATACCCCAAATTAATTAGAATGAAGCTTTTGGCAATTATGCTATTTGCTTTTGTAATGCAATTAGAAGCAAGCACAAGAGCGCAGACCGTCACTATTGTTTCGAAAAAGACAACCATAAAGCAGGTTTTTTTGGAAATCAAAAAGCAGACCGGTTATGATTTTTTTTATGCAAATGAGGATATTGCCCATGCCGGTAGTTTTTCCGTGAGCATAAAGAATAGACCTTTAGTCGATGCTTTGAATAGCATTTTGACGACAAATGGGTTAAGATTTGACGTAAACAACAAATCTATCTTTGTAGAAAAAGATAAGCGGGCGATTAAAGCCGAAGCATCAGTTGACAAAATACAACAGGAATTGATTACCGGGACAGTGCTTGATTCCTTAGGCAATACCTTGTCAGGGGTGACCATCGTTATCGTTGGCAAGAGTGGAGAGGGAACCAAGACAGATGCAAAGGGGCATTTTGAATTGAAGGCTCCACTAGGTAGCAAATTACTCTTTTCCTACGTCGGATACAATAGTCAAGAACTTACCGTTGCCAATTATTCTCCTTTGCGTATTGTCTTGTCACCCATTCAAGAAGCTCTGGATGAGGTTGTCGTTGTGGGATTTGGCACCCAGCGCAAAATACAGACCTTAGGATCCCAATCTACTTTGAGTGTCGCAGATTTGAAGCAGCCTGTAGCCAATATTACCACGGTATTGGCGGGACGTATATCTGGACTTGTAGGCGTTCAGCGTAGTGGCGAACCAGGTTTGGATGGAGCACAGTTATGGGTTAGAGGTGTTAACACACTAAACTCTGGCTTAGCACATCCTCTGGTGATAGTAGACGGTGTAGAACGTGATTTTAATAATTTAGATCCGAATGATATAGAAAGCTTTACTATACTAAAAGACGCTTCTTCGACCTCCGTATATGGGGTAAGAGGTGCTAATGGCGTTATCTTGATTACCACAAAGAAAGGAATGGTGGGTGATACAAAAATCAATGTAGAATACCTGCAGGGGGTGACCCAATTTACACAGGTACCACAGCAAGCGGATGGAGTCACTTATATGCAGATGGCCAACGAGGCTTTAGTTACACGCGGCCAATCACCTTTATATACAGAGGAAGCTATTCGAAAAACCTATACCCAAGAGGACCCTTACTTATTTCCGAATGTCAACTGGATGAATGAAATTTTTAATGACTTTGGAAAGAATCGCAAAGCTAATTTAAACATCCGAGGTGGATCCGATAAAATGCAGTATTATGTATCGGCAGGTCTTTACGGTGAAACTGGGCTTTTTAAAACGGATGATTTACAAAAATATAATGCTAAGATAAGCTTTGACCGTTATAATTTTAGCTCAAGTTTAAATATCAAAGCAACCAAGACAACGGATATAGATTTAGGGGTAAAAGGATATATTACCAACGGTAATTATCCAGGTACTGGAACGGCAGATTTATTTAGATCCACATTTGATACTTACCCCATTATTTATCCAGTGAAATATCCAAATGGGCAAGAGCCTTATGTATCGACTGGTGGAGGAATGGCCAACCCCTATTATTTATTGACAAATAGAGGGTATGTAACTACTTATGAGAATCAGTTAATGTCTGATATTCATGTTAAGCAAAAGTTGGATTTTCTAACAGAAGGCCTTTCTGCACGCGTCCTTTATTCTTTTGATGCTAGAAATACCAATCGCTTACTTCGGAAAAAGAGCCCAAGTACGTATTATGCTACAGGAAGAGATGAAAATGGGGAGCTGGTCTATCAATTGACAAGCGAAGGAAAGGACTTTTTGAGTTTCGATCGGGAAAACACCGGCCGTCGTCAGTTCTATCTGGAATCATCTTTAAACTATTCCCGGAATTTTGGAGAGCATAGTATTACAGGCCTATTTTTATTTAATCAGTCCGATCGAATCAGTGCGAATGCTACTGACTTAATTGGCTCCTTGCCTTATAGAAGTAGAGGTATAGTAGGGCGTGGTAGTTATTCCTATGCAGACCGTTATTTAGCAGAGGTGAGTTTTGGCTATAATGGTGCGGAAAATTTTGCACCAGAGTTTCGCTATGGTCTATTCCCTTCGTATGCCGTTGGCTGGGTCCCCTCAAATGAGCGCTTTTGGCAAGGCTTAGATTCGTACGTTCAAAAATTAAAAGTTAGGGGATCTTATGGTAAAGTCGGGAGTTCAACAATTGAAGGACGTCGTTTTGCCTATATTGAAGTCATTGGTGGTGTTGGAGGTTATTTTTATGGTAGAGAACGAGATAATAATATTGGTGGTTTAGATATTACTGAGTATGCTTCCAATGCATCTTGGGAAATAGAAACCAATTGGAATCTTGGTTTAGAACTTGGTTTATTAAAGAATTCCTTACAAATCGACTTGGATTATTTTAATAGAGATCGTGAAAATATCTTTTTAAATAGAGCATCCGTGCCCGAATCTGCAGGATTCAGAAGTAATCTGCTAGGCAATCTCGGAGAGACCAATGCAAGGGGACTAGATGCCAGTATGAATTATAATACACAATTTGGAGCGTTTTCGACCATGATTCGTGGCACATTTACCTATAGCAAAAACAAGGTCATCGAAAATGATCAGCCTATACAACCATATCCACACATGGAGCGGAGAGGGCATGCTATTGGTCAACGTTTTGGGTACATAGTAGATGGTTTTTATACCCAGCAGGAAATCGATGATCCGAGTGTCGCGAGGACTGTCGGGGTGGTACAGGCAGGAGATTTGAAATTCAAAGATTTAAATGAGGATGGCCTTATTGACGGAATGGATTATGCTGCGATTGGTAAGAGTGATATCCCTCAAATCGTATATGGTTTTGGAACGACCATTGGTTATAAAGGCTTTTCCTTGGGTGCCTTTTTTCAAGGAGTAGGTCGTACGGATTTTTACATGTCTAATCGTTTTATGCCTTTTTTGGAGGGTACGGCGCGAGGTGGACTTTATGAGAATATAACCGATAGATGGACAGAAGATAATCCCAGACAAGACGCCTTTTATCCCCGGCTATCCCACGGTAATTTGAATCAAAATTATTCATCAACCAATAGCCATTGGTTGATGGATGGTAGCTTTTTGCGATTAAAGACCTTAGACTTTGGCTATACGATTCCACCCAGTATATTCCAAAAATATGGAGTAAGCAATATGCGTGTTTATTTTGTCGGTTACAATCTTTGGACAATAAGCTCATTTAAAATGTACGATCCTGAATTAGGTAATGGGGATGGACTTAAGTATCCAAACATTAAGACGTTTAGTATGGGGTTAAACCTAACTTTTTAAACAAAAGAATATGAAAAGAATACTATTTATACAGCTGTGTATTTTACTGTTGGCAGCCACCTCTTGTACCAAAGGGTTCTTTGATCAGGTACCTGATGATCGTTTAACACTAGAACAGACATTTTTGAATCGAGCGACTACAGAGCAATACCTCGCGGGGGTATATGGTTACATTCGCAGGGAGGTCGATCATAATGGGGCGAACACCCCTTGGGAAGGTCTTTCGGATGATATGGATGTCACTTATAATGACTATCCAACCTATGCGATGAATTTGGGGAATTGGGACATTAATCGAGGAGACTATAATTTTTGGGGGCATTATTATCAAGGCATTCGCTCTGCGGCCGTTTTTTTGAAGTATGTCGATTTAAACAAGGATATGACTGCAGATGAGATTACCAAATACAAGGCCGAGGCTCGAGTATTACGAGCGTGGTTTTATTTCTGTTTGATGCGTCAATATGGCCCTGTCATTATCATGCCTGATGAACCTATGCAGCCTGATGCGACCATAGACCAATTGAGTATGCCTCGAAACAGCTACGATGAATGCGTTGCCTATGTGGCACAACAGATAGACCAAGCGCTGCCTGATTTGCCAGCTCAGGCTTCGAATGTGCGTGACTGGGGACGTATCAATAAAGGAATGGCCATAGGAATGAAATCCAGATTGCTATTATATGCTGCAAGTCCACTATTTAATGGAAATGCGGCCTATGCCAATTTTAAGAATTTGGATGGAAAGCTATTGATTAACCAGCAATATGATCAAAATAAATGGAAGATTGCCGCAGATGCAGCAAAAGAATTGATTGACTTAGGCTTATATTCCCTATATGTCAAAAAAGATGGGCAAGGTAAAGTAGATGCCTATGCTTCGCTAAAAGGCATGTTTTTAAATGATTGGAACAGTGAAGTGATTTTGGCTAATGGTAGACATACGGATATGCAACCTATAGACCGTAGCGGCACACCACGTTCCTTGGGTGGATGGTCATCATGGGGCCCTACACAAATGCTCGTGGATGAGTTTTTTATGGCGAATGGTAGAGCAATTACAGATCCCCAGTCGGGCTATACGGAAACGGGCTTTACGAATCAAGAGACATCTTATTTTGCGGCAGGAACGTATAATATGTATGTAGGACGTGAGCCTAGGTTTTATGTGGCGATTTCCTTTGATCAAAGTAAGTGGATCAATTCTGATAAGAATCCGAAGCCCTTAGTTATTGAGCACTATAGTGGTGGAAATAGTGGTTTGGGGACCAGTCGCAACTATTCGAGAACGGGCTATGTGAATCGTAAATTGGTACACCCCAATACCACCTTGAATCCCGATAGATTTGCAATCCGTATGGAGGTTCTAATTCGCTATGGGGAGATTTTATTGAATTATGTTGAAGCGTTGAATGAATATGATCCCGGTAATCCGGATATCTTGAAGTACCTGAACATGATTCGTGAGCGAGCAGGTATTAATCTATATGGCACTGCCGTAAGCGAAATCGCTCCCCCCGCTAGTCAGGAACTCATGCGGGCCGCTATCCGAAAAGAAAGGCGTGTGGAACTAGCATTTGAAAACTTTAGGTTCTTTGATACCAGAAGATGGAAGATTGCAGAGCAAGTGGAGGGTGGAGCTTTCTGGGGAATGAATGTAGAAGGTAGAAATAAAACAGAATTTGCACAAAGAAAAGTTTTTGAAACCAGGGTGTGGAGAGATCGTCAGTATTTATGGAATATCACACAATCTGAATTAAATCGTAACAAAAACTTGGTCGGAAACCCAGGCTGGTAAAGGTATTGAACGCTGTTGGAGGATTCGTTCGGCAGAAGTTCGTATTTAGTACAGTAAAATTAAAACCATAAATGGTTGAGGTTCTTTATGTCCTTTTTTTAGATGACCGAGCATTTATGGCGTAAAATTATAAAGAGATGAAACATATATATATCCTATTATTAGCTTTACTTTTTATGACAAATAGTTGTAAAGAGGAAGTCGTAAATCACATGACTACACTCTCTGATGTGATTTTGTTAGCGCCTGAGAGTGATACCTTTATCGATATAGATCCCAAGAGTAATGCTGTTGTCAGGCTGCATTGGCAAAAATCTATTGTAGCGGACGGGACCTTAGCATTCTATTCTATCTTGTTTGACAAAGAGTCTGGTGATTTTTCAAACCCTGTTCGTATACTGAAACCACTCAAGCAAGGTGTCGAACAAGAGTTTATACTATCACATCAAGAGCTCAACCGTATCGCATCGGATGCGGGCATTCCAGAGTTGGGTGCTGGGAAGTTAAAGTGGACAGTGCAAGCATCAAATGGTGTTAATCAATCGCCAAAGGGAGCTTCGTTCATCTTGCAGGTCAAACGGCCTTCCGGATTTGCACGTAATCCCGAACAGTTGTTTTTATCCGGTACGGGAACGGAAGCCGGAGCTAATCTCCAGAATGGTATACCCCTGCGAAAAATAAGTGACGGCATATTTGAGGTGTACACTTCTCTAGATCAAGGGTCATTGGTTTTTCACGATGGTCAAAATGCCCAGGCGGTGACCTATATCATGGATGGAAACGCTATTAAAGCAGGTGAAAAAGGAGTAAGTCCCGTGAGCAAGACGACTGTCCTTAAACTGCAGTTAAACTTTAATCAATCTGTCACTCAATTGACTGAAATTCTAGAAGTTGGTGTGTGGTTTTCTGGCTTCAATAGGGTGACGCACGGTTTAGCGTATGAAAGTAAAGGTGTCTGGGCTCTTCGCAATGCTGAAATTGCTTTCTCTCAGCAAAGTTGGGGTAAAGATGAGCGCTACAAATTTCGACTACGCGAAAAGGGACAAGATAATGTTGTCAAAACATACTATTTAGGAAGTTCAAAAAAAGACAATTCTAAGCCCAGCTCATCTACAGAAGCATCCTATTTCTACTTATTCCCTGTGGAAAATAGCCAGTGGGATTACACCTATAAATTTATGAGAGAAAGTGGCAATGCTGATATTCTACTTGATTTTAATGCGTCCGCGAATTCAACACATAAAGTCGAATACCGTTAAAATTAACCATCGTTATAATCAAAAATTATTATGAATAATACTATAAAATATAGTTGGTGCTTACTTGTTTTTTTAATGGTAAGCTCTTGTAAACAATCAAATCATGATTACGGTATAAAAGATGAATCCGCATCGATTCCCGAGACTTTGGTATGGAATGATTTAGCTGAGAGAAGTCAGCTATCACTGTTCAAGGAGTTTTGGTCCCAGGATTTGTATTTCAATCAAAACAATGATGGGCACAAGGGTTTCAATTATTGGTGGAATGCACACGGAGTTGATTTGCTGGTCGACGGATATCTGCGTACCAAGGATCCCATGTATATCAAGAATTTGGATCTTTTGTTAAGTGGCGTGTACAAGAAAAATGGGAATACGATGTGGAATACCTTTTATGACGATATGGAATGGATGGGTATTGCCGCATTAAATGCGTATGGGGCTACGGGTGATGTCAGGTATAAAGACCTAGCTGTGCAGCTCTGGAACTGGATTAAAGTGGGCTGGAGTGATGTGAAGGGTGGAGGCATTGCTTGGGCCTCTGGATCTAAGGATTCCAAGAATGCCTGTTCAAATGCGCCTGCGATTATCCTGGTTGCTCGTTTATATCAACTGGATAAAAATCCAGAGTACCTAGAATGGACTCATCGTATTTATAATTGGATGGAAAAATACCTGATTGACAATTCAAGAGGTGTTGTTTGGGATGCCTATGGCAATTTTAATGAGGACAATTTGTATACCTATAATCAAGGAACTTTTATTGGAGCAGCCCTTGAATTATATAAAATAACCAAAGATGTCAAATACAAAAATACAGCCATACGTACCGCCAATTATGTAATTAATGATAGGATAAAATTTTCTGTAGATGGCGTGCTCAAAGAAATGGGAGGGGGGACAGGTGACGGTGGACTTTTTAAAGGAATTTTTATCCGTTATTTTACCGATCTCATTATATATGGTGATTTGGATATCTATACCAAAAGGGTATATATCGACTACCTCAAAACGAATGGTGCGAGCTTGTGGACCAAGGGCACCATGCTGCCTGACGTGCTGTTTAGTCCGCATTGGCGTGAAAAGCCAAAGAATAGAGTTACGGATTCCTCGGTACATATGAGTGGTGCCATGCTCTTTGAAATGTTGGATTTGTTAGATAGAAAAGAATTGTTGAATTGATAAATCCAGTAAAAATGTTTCAAAAAAAGAAGAGCGTCTACATCGTCATTTTGCTATTGTGTATAGTATCTGTGCGCAGCACATTTGGACAGCATAAATATTTACAGAAGTGGCCGAAAGGCAAATCTCCAGAAGAGATTGGCTTACTCGTGGCTGGGCGGTTTGTCCAATCGGCTCATCCCAATTGGGGCAATCCTGGTCCAGCAAACGAGATAACCTATCCCGAGACGTGCGCATGGTATGGCGCACTGTTGTTTGCAGGTCGAATCCAACATGACATCCTACTAAAGGCGCTACAAGGGCGATATGAGATATTGCAGGCTACCGAAAGAAAGCTCATTCCCAAAGCAGATCATGTCGATCATACCGTATTTGGCAGCATCCCTTTAGAATTGTATATGCTAACCAAGGACAATAAGTACTTGAAACAAGGTATTCGCTATGCCGATCAACAATGGCAGTTGCCCGACAAGGCCACAACCGCTGAAAAAGATTGGCATGATAAGGGATTCTCCTGGCAGACTAGATTATGGATAGACGATATGTTCATGATTTCCACTATCCAAGCGCAGGCCTACCGCGCTACCGGCGATGTAAGCTATATCAATAGAGCTGCACGTGAGATGGTGATGTATCTCTCCCAATTACAACGCAGTAACGGCCTGTTCTACCATGCCGATGACGTTCCTATTTTTTGGGGACGTGGTAATGGTTGGTATGCAGCAGGAATGGCCGAGCTACTTCGTTCACTTCCCCTAGAAAATCCCTATAGGGCGGAGATTTTGGCCGGTTATCAAAAGATGATGCTGACGCTGTTGGACTATCAGGATACTACAGGTATGTGGAAGCAAATCATAGATGATCCGACCGCTTGGAATGAAAGTTCAGGTACGGCAATGTTTACATATGCAATGACTTTGGGTGTTAAAAACGGTTGGCTAGAAGAGCGAAAATTTGGCCCTGTAGTGCGCAAATCTTGGTTGGCCCTAACGGAGTATATCGATACCCTAGGAGATGTAAGTGAAGTTTGTGAAGGGACCAACAAAAAGAATGATAAACAATACTACCTAGATAGAAGACGCTTGAAGGGAGATATGCATGGTCAAGCCCCAATATTGTGGACTGCATTTGCCTTATTGCAGAATAATTAATTGCTAAAATTTACATACATGAAGAAACGACTTTTTGTCTTGTTTTTGCTCACTTTTCCATTCGTGCTGCTACAGGCCCGAGAATTGGAATTGAAATCGCCAAATGGTTATTTGGTAGCCAAAATATCCATTGATAAATCCATTCATTATACACTATATCATCAAGGGCAACTTCTGTTAGATTCCGTCCATTTGGGTATGCAAATAGCCGATAGAATATGGGGGGATACACCCCTTCTGAATAAACATCAGTATACACAATCAAATACCGATATTTTTCCGGTTGTACCCTTGAAGTTTTCAAAAGTTCAAAATCAATACAACGCGTTGAATCTAACCTTTAAAGGTGGTTTTTCCTTAGAATTTAGACTCTTTGATGATGGTCTTGCCCATCGTTTTAAGACAGATTTGAAACAGGAGCTATATATTCAAAACGAAATTTTTAGCCTTTCCCTACCCACCAGTTATGAGCTGCATGGACAACAAGTCGGCGGCTTTAAGACAGCTTATGAAGAACCTTACACTCATTTTTCCAGTGCAGAGTGGAAACCTCAGGATAAAAAAATCGTATTACCTGTACTTTTATCTGGGAAGGAACAGCTTCGGTTGTTCATTTCGGAGGCTAATTTGGAGCAGTATCCAGCGATGTTCTTACAGTCCGGAGGTTCGAATAAGATTCGGGCTGTTTTCCCCAAAGTGCCACTCGATTTTGGTTACGATGGTGACCGAAGTGTAAAGATCTTAAAAGAAGCAGACTATATCGCCAAGACCGCTGGTCAACGTGACTTCCCTTGGCGTTTTGTGGTGGTATCTACCTCGGACAGGTCATTGCTGGAAAATACGATGGCCGTCAAATTGGGCGCTAAATCCGCCATCCTTGATCCGAGTTGGATCAAGCCGGGACAGGTGAGTTGGGAATGGTGGCATGACGCCTCTCCTTACGGCGAAGATGTAGATTTTGTCGCAGGATATAATGTCGCTACATATAAATATTATATTGATTTTGCGTCAAAGTATGGTATCCCCTACATCATTATGGATGAAGGATGGGCAAAGACGACCACAGATCCATTTACCCCCAATCCTGAGGTAGATGTGCATGAGTTGATCCGTTATGGGAAGGAGAAAAATGTGGGGGTAGTGCTTTGGCTGACTTGGTTAGCGGTAGAGAATAATTTTGATGTCTTTAAGACTTTTCAGGAATGGGGAGTAAAAGGGATTAAAATTGATTTTATGGATCGAAGCGATCAGTGGATGGTAGATTTTTATGAACGTGTAGCTATTGAAGCTTCCAAGAATAAGTTATTTGTAGATTTTCACGGTTCATTTAAGCCTGCGGGTTTGGAGTTAAAATACCCCAATGTACTATCCTATGAAGGTGTTCGCGGTATGGAACAAATGGGAGGCGCATTTCCGAATAACAGTCTTTATCTTCCTTTTATTCGAAATGTTGTCGGACCAATGGATTATACACCGGGTGCCATGTTAAGCATGCAGCCGGAGGTTTATCGATCCGAAAGACCTAATTCGGCGAGTATAGGGACAAGAGCTTATCAAATGGCGTTATTTATAGCCTTTGAGAGTGGTTTGCAGATGCTGGCCGATAATCCGTCTTTATACTATCGCAATCCAGATTGTACTGCGTTTATCACCAAAGTTCCGACAACTTGGGACGAGACACGTGCTATCGAGGCCGAAGCAGGGAAATATTTGGTTGTAGCCAAGCGCAAGGGAGATAAATGGTATATAGCTGCTATTGCAAATAATGATCAAAAATGGCGGGAATTTAAGATTTCGTTGGATTTTTTGAACAGCCATCAAACATATCGAATGGAGGCTTTCTCCGACGGAATCAATGCACCTCGACAAGCGATGGACTATAGACGTACCGAACAATCTGTTACGGCCAATGAAGAGCTGAATATCAAGATTGCTCGCAATGGTGGCTGGGTTGCAGTTATTGAGCCCAAGTAAGGTATAGCTTATCATCGAGCCTGTCTCTGACATGTATGTCGGAGACAGGCTCGATTTTATTGCTGTTGATTCTCTTCACTGTATCGCCAATAATTAAGTTGCCCCTCGCCGTTTACCAATCACGATTTACTCCTTACTTGTCAGGATTTACGGCTTCATTTACCACTATTCCTTATCCATTTCGTATAGTCGCAATATTTTCTTGCCTTCCTCTGTGTATGGGTATCTCCATCCCTCCAGATGTAGACCGGAGTTGCCCTTACGAATTTTTAAAGGATTACTACTGTTTTGTAAAACTCTTCAAATTTTGGTAGGTTGATATTGAACGTTCCCGGGGTTGCCGTGAAAGTGATGATATAACCTGTTCCATTTTTAAAGATAAAATACTGTTGCGATACATACGATAGGTTTTTCATAAACGTGTTGGTAATATAAGCCGTGTGATCAACAGAATCTACCTTTACCTGATTCAATATGGTGGCGATGTTTTTAACTCTATTGAACTCCGCTTTTACTAAATCGTCAACGCTTTTTATCCTGCCATGTTTAATAGCTGTGATAGAAACCGCATTTTCGACTTCATGTTTATCCATTTCGGTATACACCTTTGGCAGTCCCCATCCAACCATCGTATAATTGAGCGTATCACCTCCAACTTCCTGATGCAATTTCCAATCAGCGGGAATGGATGCCCGAAATTTAAACCTTTTATTCTCAAAGGTGGTTTGGCTTAGTGCGGCACTACATACTGCTACAAACAGGAATATAGTGATAAGTAGTTTTGCTTTCATTGTCATTAGGTGTCATATGTTTCTAAATATACTAGTTTAATCCATTGTTCCATAGGGTTTTAAGCTAATTTTAGCCTGTAAATAAAATATTTTTTATCCACATTCCCAGAAACCGTCTATATTAGACGTTCGACCAATAGTTCTGAAAGGGCGGAGACGATAACGATGAATAATGGAGCGGATATTAAAATACTGGTGAGACTGGCAAAAAAAGTAAGCGAAGATGTAGAAGTAGAAGTGAAGCTGACCCCTTCCTTATTGGATAACTACAATAAGGAAAACAGTTCAGAGTATCTGCCAGTACCCAACTTTTCTTTACCTGGACAGGCCAAAGTCTTGATTCCTGCGGGAGAAATAAGTGCAATTTATACGATTCGAGTCGAAGATTTTGAAACCAATGGAAATAGATATGCGTTGGGTGTCGAATTAGGAGGAGTACTGAAAGGGAATATAGAACGTGCAGATTCTCAATCTCGATTTATATATCTACTGGCTAAGCCTTTGCATGTGTCTGTCCCTGAGATGTCCGGTTCCAATAGTCAGGTAAATGCACTTCCGACGGATAAATGGGGAATCAATACAAACCAATGGAGCTTGGAATGTTGGACCAAAATGTCTGCATACAGTATCAATAATCAAGCAATATTCAATACGGGAAGTAGTGACCATGAGATTTATATCCGATTTGGAGATGCCAATAGGCCGTATAATTACCTGCAGATTAAGACACTTGGGGGACAGATTCAGACCGCTTCCAATCTGGAGGCTAATAAATGGTATCACTGGGCGTTTGTGTATGATGGCAATACGTTGAGCATATACCGCGACGGTGAGTTAGATGTGAAATTCCAACCCCCAGCACCCAATGGCGGCAGTGTCAGATTTGATCAGTTCCAAATGGTATCCAGTGGCGGAACTTACTTCAGAGACAGGTGCCAGATGGGACAAGTGAGACTTTGGAAGAAAGCCATCACCCAGACCCAAATCAAGAACAATATGTATTTTGCCATCAATCCGAAAAATACCGATTTGATCGGATATTGGCCTATGGATGAAGGGTCGGGGGATACCTTTAAAGATATCACCGGCAATGGACACGATGCTGTTGCGGGAGCCGGAATATTAAGAAGTTGGATCTCCAATGTAGATTTTAAAAATTAAATAGAAAAAGTAGCGAGCAATCACTCGCTACTTTTTTTTGCCTCCGGCTTATAGCCATCCCATCTCACCTGTCTCCCCTCCGTTACTGATCACTACTAGTCACTCCTTATTCCGTCACTGGATACTTAATATTAATTTAATATCTTGTATTTTTATTTCTGTCAAAATGTATCTAACATTGTGCATAGAAGCAAAATAAAAAATAATGAAATATCCTCCAGAGATAAGCAGATCAACACCCCTGAATGTTGTTTGGACTTGCTGTCTGGCGGATGACTTCATAGGTCAAATTATAAACACATGAAATTGAAAGGTCAACATATTAAAAAGGAGCGAACTGACCTGTTCAGGGAATTTTATTTGGAATATAAGGACAAGGTGTACAAGTATGCATGGATGCACCTGAAAGAAGAGGATCTTGCCCTCGATATCGTACAAGAGGTATTCGCTAGGATATGGGTGCGCTTTGATGAGCTTGACCATACGCAGAATATCAAAGCCTATCTTTACACGGCCGCTAGAAATGCCGTCTTTGACGAGTTGCGCAAAATCCAAG
The DNA here is from genome assembly GCF_027627455.1 of Sphingobacterium sp. SYP-B4668. Classification (NCBI taxonomy): domain Bacteria; kingdom Pseudomonadati; phylum Bacteroidota; class Sphingobacteriia; order Sphingobacteriales; family Sphingobacteriaceae; genus Sphingobacterium; species Sphingobacterium sp. SYP-B4668. Next base: position 309,714 of record NZ_CP115483.1, read on the forward strand.
TCAAGGGCACATATGCCACTCTTGAAGGTGCGCGTCCCCCGCAAGTGGACAACTCCACCGATGAGAGTCTTGCCTTCAAGGACTTGGAAAAAGTCTACCAAAACGCGATACAACAATTGCCTACCGAGCGCCAACGTATATTCCTATTGAGTAAGATGGAGTATCTGAGCAATACCGAAATAGCAGACCAGCTAGGCATTTCAGTCAATACAGTACGCGATCAATTAGTAAAAGCCAATAAGTCTGTACGTACCTTTGTCCTGGCCCATTTTGATGTATCACTAGCTGTCTTAATTTTTTTAAGAATTTTATGACCCCCAATCGTCTTTCTGTCATCTTGGCCCGTATATCTATATAAGAGTGCCCTAAAAGATGAAAAGAGAACACACCAAAGCCTTACACCACAAATATGTGACGGGAGTGGCATCAGCGTCTGAACGTCAGATACTGAGAGAGCTACTTGTACATGCACCCGAGGACGAATTGCTGGATTTTGAAGAAGTCCTCAGTCTGGTCGAAGAGGACATCTGCATGGATGCCCCTACCTCTGAAGCGATTTATGCAGCTGTCATAGGTACAGCATATAAGACCAAGTCAGCGTCCATATCCCTATCCCTATGGTGGCGGTCCGTTGCTGCTGCTGTGGCCCTATTGATAATGCTATCCGCTTATTTTTTGTGGGGACGAGATACCCCCCCTACATTATATACCAATAATACAAGCTTTATAAAGGAGATCCTACTCGAGGATCACAGTACAGTATTACTCAAGCAGGGCAGTACGCTGCAAGTGATCTCCGATTTCAAGCGTGACACCATCCGTAGCGTTCGCTTAGTAGGCGAAGCCTTCTTTACCGTATCCAAAAATAAATCGAAACCCTTTGTCGTAGTCGATGAGCACCATTTTAATGTGAAGGTACTCGGCACCCAATTCAATCTCAAACTAAACAAAGCACAAGGTGTATTAGTGCTCAATACTGGTGCTGTAGAGGTGAGTCGAGGGCCACTCAAAGCCTCGGTACGTCCTGGTGAGCGGGTTGATTTTGACGATAGGCACCAGCAGTTTCGGATTGCACAGGTGGACACCGCAGCACATTCGGCCTGGAAATACAATTTGATATACTTTACAGCAGTTCCTCTTTCCAATATTGTCAATGAATTGAACGAAAACCATCCCGACCAATCTATCCGATTAGATAGTCGATATAGTGACCATCGCTTTTCCGGTTACTTGCCCCAGCAGGATTTAGACAAGACCATCAAACTGCTCAATACAGCCTATAACTATACCATAATAACCAAATAAAATTCATATGAAAAAAACCAATTACTATCTTAAACTTATGGGTAGCGTCTTGTGCTTGCAGCTCTGCATGCCACAAGTACATGCTGCCGACCCTCAGCAAAATCGCGAAATAGGGAGCGTGATTGCCAAGATTGAAAAGAGGCTCAATATCCGATTTGGGTACGATACAGGTATCGCCCATCTGAAGATAAAAGACGATGCCAATTTGGATAACCTCAAAAAGGAAAATCTGAGCGCATTCGTGAAGGACATATCCTATGACAAACTGGAAGTGAGTCAAGTCGATAAGATGTTGTTTGTCCTGTCCAAGAAAGGCGAGCCTAAGAATGTGGCAGTCAGGGAGACATCGCGAGTAGAGATTGCCCATGTTCAAAACACCATTCGGGGAGAGGTGGTCGATCAAGAAAGTAAAGCCAAGGTCGCTGGGGTCACCATTCGGGTCAAGGGGACGGACAAAGCGACCACCACTGACAGCAATGGCGCATTTGCACTGGAGGATGTAGGGACTGATGCCATCTTGGTGGTGTCTTCCTTAGGTTACCACACGATTGAGATACAGGCGAGTCAGGCAGCACACATAGAGTTGGCCAAATCATCCGAAGAGCTACAGGAAGTGGTGGTAACGGCCTTGGGTATCAAACGTGAGAAACGGGCTCTAGGCTATGCTGTGCAGGAGATCAAAGGCGAAGAACTGCAGCGGGTGAAAGGAGTAGATGTGGGGACTACACTCACAGGGCGTATTTCTGGTCTACGAGTCTTCAACAGTACCGAATTCAATAAGATGCCCACTATCACCTTGAGGGGTATGGATCCTATATTGGTCATTGATGGGGTGCTGTACGAAAATATGAATCTCAGGGATATACCCGTTGACAATATCGAGAATATCAACGTTTTGAAGGGAGCTACAGCCACCGCACTCTACGGAGCGCGTGGTGTCGGGGGCGCCATCATGGTGAGTACCAAGAAAGGGCTGCAGAGCAAAGGGACGGAGATATCCGTGAGTTCAAACAATATGTTCTTCTCTGGCTATTTGGCTCTGCCTACTGTACAGAGTTCTTACTCAGCGGGATACAGCGGCAAGTTTAATACCGATGACGAGGTATGGGGCGATAAGCTGGATATCGGCCGTCGATACAAACAGTGGAATCCCTTTACCAAGCAGCTTGAAGAGAGCGAATTGGTGTCTAAGGGTAAGAATAATTTTCAAAATTTCCTGGAGCCCGGTTTTATCAGCAACAATAGCGTAAGCTTTACCAACCAAGGAGAGAATGGAAGTATTACCACCTCCATCAGTCATGTGTACAATAAAGGGCAATATCCCAATACCAAATTGAACATGACCAATATATCGGTATCGGGTGAGACCAAGATTACTGACAAGCTTAATTTGGAAAGTCGATTCGGGTACAACCGTCGCAATACGCCCAATGATTTTGGAGCGGGATACAATGCGCAAGGATATATTTACAATATCTTAGTGTGGACAGGGCCTGAATACGATTTGACCCAATATAAAGACTATTGGATAATCAAGGATGAAAAGCAAAATTGGAACTACAATGCGTGGTATGACAATCCTTATCTATCAGCATATGAAAAAATCAGTGCCGAGTTAATCAATAAGATGAATGCGGCCATCACCCTTAATTATCAACTGACCGATTGGGGCAAATTGGTATTACGCTCTGGATACGACTATTACGGAAATACACAAGAGCAGACCAATCCAATGGGTATATACGGTACTAGAGGTGGGTTTTCAGGATATGACAACAGAGGGAAATATTGGACACGCAAGCAGGATGGCTTTTCGACCAACAATGATCTGATCTTTACGGCCAAGAAGACCTTTGGTGACTTTGGTATTGATGGGTTATTGGGAGGTGCTATATTCTACCGTCGGGACAATACTTTGACGGCCTCTACGGTCAATGGTCTTTCCATACCCGGGTTTTATTCGCTTCGCAATTCGGTCGGGCCGGTTTCTTCTGTAGAGGGTAAGGTCAAGGAAATGACCAACAGCATGTATGGGAGACTATCGGTGTCCTGGCGAAACATCATCTTTTTAGAAGCTACCGGGCGTAATGACTGGTCATCGACTCTCCCTCAGGAGCACCGCTCTTACTTCTATCCGTCTATATCTGGAAGTGTGATGGTATCCGATCTATTTGACAAGCCACAGTGGCTCAATATGTTGAAAGTCCGCGGTTCGCAGGCCGTGACCAAGCAGATATTGGATCCGTATGAAATCAATCAAACTTTTGCTGTGACGGCCAATGTGTGGGACGGGATGTCTACCGGCTCTTACTCTAATTCGATTAAGGACTTTTCAGTATCCCCAACACAGCGTGACCTGACCGAGATTGGTGTAGATTTCTCCGTTTTGAACAACAGATTATATGGAGACTATACCCGCTATTACCGTAAAGAGCATAACAGAATTCAAGATGCGACTATATCGGGTGCTACGGGCTTCACTTCGCGATTGATCAATATCAAAGAGGAGTATATGACCAAAGGTCATGAAATCACGATAGGGGGCACGCCCATAAAGCAGGAAAAATTTCAGTGGGATATATTGGGTAATCTTTCCCAAAATATCACGTATTACCACAAGTTGGATTCCGAGTATTCGGCAGATGCCCTGCATGTCAAAGTCGGCGAGCGTACCGATCATTATGTCACGCGTGATTGGGAGCGCACGCCTGATGGACAGATTGTACACAATGCTTCTGGAATGCCTATCAGTGCCGTTCACGAGGCGAGAAGAATCGGCTATACGGCCCCCAAATGGATTTGGGGATTGACCAATACCCTGCGTTACCATGATTTTAGCTTATCATTCAGTTTTGATGGGCGTGTCAAAGGTCTCTCTTATTCCAATATGAATGCGCGCCTGTGGCAGACAGGGGCCCATCCAGATTCAGATTCGCCCGAAAGATATGAAGAGGTGGTCAATGGCAATAAAACGTTTATCGGCCAAGGGGTGAAGATCGTGTCTGGCAATGTGACCTACGATAAGTATGGGCAGATCCTGACCGATACCCGTGAGTTTGCGCCCAACGATCAGACAGTCTCCTATGAGTCGTACTGGAAAAGAGCCTATTCAGGTACGCGCAACATTTGGGATGAGACATTTATCAAGTTGAGGGAAGTGTCACTGAGTTACTATCTCCCAGCCGAGGTCGCATCCAAATTCAAGGCTAAGCGAGCCAGCGTAGGGGTGACCGGTCAGAATCTATTTTTGTGGACCAAAGAATATCGTTTCTCTGACCCAGATACAGGTTCAGAGGACCTCAATTCACCTTCGATGCGCTACATTGGGTTCAACCTGAATGTCAGTTTTTAACGTACCGGAGAGATTTAATCACGTATAGAGATGAAAAAAATCACGATGTCAAGAATACTTAGCACCAGTTAATTATTCCTTACTCGAGATCTGATCAACAATTGACAAAAGCAATACACAGATGAAAAAACTAAAATATATCTTATTTGGACTCGTGATAGCAGGTTCATCCTGTTCCAAATTTGACGAAATCAATACCAATCCTGAGGCTACTAAAAAGGTGACCTCGGCCATGATTGCCACGCGTATCATTATTAATATCGCCAATCAACCCACGCAGAAAGGTTTCTTACAGCCTTATATGCTCAATAAGAATATCGTATGGACGGAGTTTGTCGAGTCTTACCAGTATAATGGCTTTGGATCGACAGGGTTAAGCTTTACTTCTATCAACGACGCTCACTTTATGGCGCAATTCGCAGGCACCGAGAAGTTAGCGAAATCGTACGATGGGTTGATGTACTTTGCCCGGGCGGTCAAATTCTTCGAATCCACTATGGATTTGGGCGATATCCCCTACCAAGATGCCTTAAAGGGTGAGACGGATAAAAATTACTTTCCTAAGTACGATACCCAAAAAGATGTATTTATCGGTGTTTTGGCCGAATTGGAGCGAGCAGACCAACTGTTTGCAGAAGGAGAGAAGTTTGCCGGTGATCCTATGTATGGTGGTGATCCTGTAAAATGGCGCAAGTTGGTCAACAGCTTTGCGCTCCATGTGCTGATCCAATTGAGCAAAAAAGAAAGCGACAGCGACCTGCAGATCAAAAGCAAGTTTCAACAAATCCTCGCCAATAAGCCCATTTTTACTTCCAATGCCGACAATTACCAGCTGATTCGTTCGGATAAAAGTGGGCAGATATATCCTTTTTATAAGGTCGGTAATAACTTTACGATCTATCCCATCATGTCTACGGAGATCATCGACAGGTTGAAGACCTTGCAAGATCGGCGATTGTTCTATTATGCAGCACCTTCTCCTGTCAAGCTAGAAGGGGGGATGTCACAACAGGAGTTTGGTGCTTATGTAGGTATCGATCCATCGTTGGTTTATGACAATATCACAGCCATAAAAAGTACCCGAGACTACTCCAAGCTCAATGATCGCTACACCGAGATAGCCACTGGCGAGCCTACGCAGCAACTGTCCTATTCGCAGCTCTGCTTTATTGTCGCCGAAGCTGCTACTAGGGGTTGGATAGCCGATCCAGCCGTAGATTGGTATAAAAAAGGAGTTGAGGCGTCCATGAAATTCATTTACGATAATACACCCAATGCAGCCCAGTTTCATCACGACATGCCTTTGGATGCGACCTATATTTCGACCTACGTCACGGGGTTGGGTGCGGCATTTCCTGTGGCTCCCGAAGCACGTATCGAAGCCATCATTACCCAGAAGTATTTGGCGAGCTTTCTACAGTCGGAATTTTATACTTACTATGACTACCGTCGTACGGGCTATCCTAAGTGGAAGATCAATTCGGCAAGTAGCCTCAACTCTGAGGCTCCCGATAGGATTCCAGTCCGTTGGAAATACCCATCTAGCGAATTTAATTACAACACGGAGAATGTAGATGCTGCCGTCGCCCGACAATATGACGGCGTGGATGACATCAACAAGCTCATGTGGATATTGAAATAAGGTATTCCTAGCGTCAGCTAGGTAACCACCTACCCCCAAGAAGGATTTTGCTTCTTGGGGGTATTTTTTTATCCACTTATCTACGGATTAGATAGTAGGAGTAGGTGTTAAGTCACTGATTTACTTCGTCACCACGGGCTTGGCCCGGCGTCTACACTACAATCTACTCTTGTTGCCATTTATATGGTATTCCATATGTAGTTGGTAGCAAATTTTTGCTATTTGATCCGTTGGGTGTGGATTTTTTGATAAAAAGAATATCATTTGCACTAAATCGAAATATCCTGAATTGAAACTTTTGGATACCTATGGAAATATTGGAAAAACAAGATACATCACTCGCGAAATCAATATATGTAAATGAAGTGGGGCCCGATGTCCAACTTTTAAATGGAAAGCCAATGGATTGTTATTTTAGTATCTTATTGAAGATAGAAAATTTAAATCTTGCGAAGGATGAAATAGGTAATCAGTATGTGATTCGTATTTTAGGAAGGGGAGACAATCTTCTTTTCATAGAAAATAAAAAAGGTCTGATTTGTACTATTGATGAGGCCCATGGCATTATCTATGGTAAGTCTATCAAAAAATGGTACAATACTGATGAGGTCTTGAGTATTGATGAAAGGAGAAGAGCTGTTGGTTTGATAGAAAAATATTATGGAGAGTTTTATAACCCCAAAGTTATTATGGATGAGGATGACAACCCTAACCAGAGCAATTGGCTGAAAGAAGGATAAGGGATACCACTTAAATTATAAAATGCTTATTTTCAATTTAGGTAGTATCTTTTGTTGTGCAGATGTTTATTTAAACATTACTTTGCCTTTCTACGGGAAATATGCAGGTGATCAATGTCCCCTCTTCAGATGATTTTATCTCCAGCTTACCATCCATTTCTTTAATTCTAGTAAACATATTCTGGAGCCCTAATCCTCTTTTTTGTGCTTTCTTCATTCCTTCACCATTATCTTGGACTTCAAGGATTAAATCTGTCTGTTCGTGGTACATGAGTACCGATACCGCTGTAGCTTTGGCATGTTTCAATATGTTTGCAAAGCTTTCCTGTACGATGCGGATTAGGTAACTCCGAAATTCGAATGATGTCCCATCTAGCGCACCCTCGTCAATGATAACGTTATAAACGTAGACTGCATTTGGGAATGCTGCTTTTGCAAGGTCCATCACATGCTGCCTGAAGCGGCTCTCGTCAACAATGTTGGCCTTATCGTACAGCGTATGACTACGCCCTCGCACTTCCGCATACACTTGTTCGGTCATCTGCTTTAGTTGTTGTAGATTCTCCTGAAAATCTCCCTTTAATGAATTGGCTTGTATTTCCAATCTATTCTTTAGGCTGGCTAGGGTACCCGAAAGGCCATCATGTAGCTCGCGAGACAGCCGGTGTTGTTCATCCCGTTTCGCTTGGTCACGAGCCTCTTCCATAAGTGCAATTTGTATATTTGCGGTGTCATTGAGCGCGGAGATGATTTGCTGGGCTTTTTTGTGCCTTTTTTGCATGAGCAAGTATATGCTAAGTATGGCCGCTACCGCTAAGCCAGAAATACCGATCAGCCAAATGGTCCGTTGCTGTTTCGCCTTCTCCGCCCTCTCCAGTGCAATTTGATTGTGCTCGGCCTCTGTATGGGCGTAGAGTAGCGTATCCATTTCGACGGTCACGTCAGCCTCCGATTGTTGATAAAGCGTTATGGCCTCGTGGAGTAGATTATAAGATTCTTTATAATTGCCCCTTATCGCTTGTACATCCCCTTTATATGCAGCGATATGAGCTTTTTGCTTATTGCTGGACGTAGGATATTTTTCCATCTCTTTGATGTAAAAGCTTAGGCTATCCGCATTGCGAGTTTGTAAGAAATAGTGTAGCCGCCACTTAAAAAGGCTGCCGTCCACATACACGGTATTTATATCTTTATATGTCGTCTTTAATCCCTCTAGTTTTTTCAATAACACTCCTATTTTATTATTGTCCTTTTCATGTACCGCCTTAGCGATCGGTATGCTGATCAGAAATAAGTCGGTATTGAGCAACATTTGCCTCGATACACTGTCTTTCCTTTTCAACTCTTCGCCGATTTGGTTTGCGAGCTGTGCTGCCTCCTCTGCTTTACGCTTATCATCCTTCTTAAGATATGCAGTGACGGTTGGGTGTAGTATATATATAGCATCCATGCCGCTACTGTTCTTAACTTTGTTGTTCTTAAGTAAGGAAGGCAGCTGTCGGATGTATTTTTCTTCCTTTTCGTAAGCTTGGACAATCTTATCAAATAACCCCTGGCCCATGTAAATATCGAATTTTTGCAACATTTCGATGAGCGGGTGTGCATCACCATTGGCTCGAGCTTGTTCGCTCATCTTCTCAGCGTAGTAGATAGAAGCCCCATCTTTACCGAACATTCGAGCGTTGTTCATGAATTTCTGGTAGTAGCTGATACGGTTGGATTTAAAATGCTCATCGTCCCACGCGATCGATTCGTATAGGGCGAGGTAGTCAGAAAGATCTCTTGTCTCAAAGTATACACCTTGTTCTAGAAAAGCACTAGCAAGCGAATCTACCTGTCTTAAGTAGGACTCTTTTGAAAGCTGCTTCTCCTGATAAGCTTTAGCCAGTTTCTCATATTCTATTTTGATTTGACTTGCAGATGGGGCTTGAGCAAAGGCCTGTCGGAAGCCGAGTATAAAAGAAGATGATATCAATACAAGTAATAGGGTTCTTTTTAACGAAATCGAAATCATAAATATAATCAAAGAAAGGTTTAAAAGGTATGGGGGTTGATTTACCTTATCAGGTACAGCCGCCAATTCCGCATAGCGACATGATGTTCATATCATAAAAAAATCAGACCAACTTGCATTGGTTAACATAGTTCAATAATTGGTTAATCGAAGTGCACTTGGCTTTCGCCATCATATTTCGACGATGAGCCACAATGGTATGCCGACTCAAGAATGTCTTTTCTGCGGTCTCAGCTATCGTATGGCCCGACACGAAAAACCGGAGTATTTCGAGCTCACGTGCCGTGAAACTAACAAGGCGAATATCTTGATTTGCACTTTTTAGCGCTTGAAAAAAGGGGCATAGATAGCGTTCACCCTTGTCGATGATTTGCATGCATTCCAAAAGAACATCTAGGCCGCTGGTTTTGCTGACGATGGCGTCTGGAAAATGGCTTTCGATATTGTACACTACTTGCCAATTGCTGACACTGGTCAAAAAAATAATCTTAGATAATTTGTTGAGGCGCCGAACATCACCTAATACAGCCAGACCATTGGTGTCTTTGAGGTAGTAATCCAAAAAGATAAAAAACTTTTGTCTGGTATGTTGACTTAAAAAACGAATCAACTCCGATATACCCTGAAATGTATATACCGTCTCGACCTCGGTATATTTTTCCAATAATACGGCGAAGGACTCACCAAACAGTTGGTGGTCATCTAAAATAAGGACACATTTTTGATTCATGTAGTTTTTAAACTAGACTCTATGTTGAAAAGGTTGTAAACAAAGGTAAATATTCTAAGGATGTGATGCACGGCTTTTTTTGTAGGTAAATCTTGGTAAAATCATGGAATAACATAGCAAATTTTTGCTATTGCAAGGCCTCGTATTATATTATTACTATTATTAAGAACTCTGATGCTACCGGGAGGAAGCACAGAGTTGTTAACTATGAAAGGCCAACTGGGGGTTGACCAAAAAGAAAAAATTGCCTTCGCTACTTTGTTATCCAATATTTATTCACCTCTTGGCTAATTTGGGATATACTTAGTACAAAGTAACTATTGTCAAATTCTAAAATGCCATAAGCATCTTTAAATAGCTAATATTTGTCATGTGCCAATTTGATTTTCACTAATTTATGCTAGTGGTGTTGAGGCTGATAGAAGCATTTCCAAGCGTTCTTTGAGGATTGTGAGGTATATTATGCATGGAGTTAGATTGACAAACAGTATTTTCTTTAACTTTTTCTCCAAAAGTTAAGTAGCCCATGGTAGGCCGTTGCGTCTAGGTGAAAGCTACCTGGAATTTCATCCTCGCCGCTCCAGTAGGTTACTACCCGTGTGCCCACAGGTGTCTGTTCGAGTTGGCTCTTTACATAGTCTGTATAAGAGTAGAATAAGTCTTTGTGGGCTGGTATCAACTCGTCAATCGGGCATGAAGTATCTATATTCTCGTAGAATGAATTGTAAAAATAGAATGCATCGTAGTCCGAAAAGTCGATTTGATCGATATTTGCATGGATGAATTCTACATTTTCGATGCGGTGTCTTTCTGCTATGTCGGTCGACAGTTTCGTAAGAGCTTCCCGTTGTTCCACTCCATAAAAAATCCCATCCGTGCATGAGGCCCCCACAAGACAAAATTTACCCGCTCCAGCCCCGATGTCAAGTACTTTTTTATAGGGTTCTTCAGCCAAATATTGAGCGGCCATCTTGGCTACTGCCACTGGTGTCCAATGGCGTTGTGCTAATTTCTGGATGTGGAGCGGATAGAGTTCGTTAAATATGCTATCTCTTACATCTATGTTCAGTCTCAATGCTTTGAAAATCATCTATTTGGTGTGCTTTTGTTTTATGTTAAAATGAGGTTATGCAATGAAGGAGCGTTGTTTTAGTGTAAGCCGCTTCTGAGTTTTCGTCTCCATGTATAATATCTGAATAGCAATCTATCATACCACAGTGTAAATAGTAGTAATCCCACTGGAAACAAAAGTGTCTTTAATTCCAGATAAGGAAAGGCAAATCCTCCCACTATACCCCCTGCGAAAAAACAAAAGATAATAGCTAGTTTGAGATAGATGCTTTTGTTAAGTTTTATCCTATCAGAGCGGTCTCTAAAAAAGAATATACGAGAAATGTCGATTCCGAGGTCTGTAAACAATCCTGTGAGATGAGTTGTTCTTACAACCGATTGCGATACACGGGTTACCAAAGCATTTTGTAGGCCCATTGCAAAAAGCAGGGCCGAAGATAAAAGAATAGCATATTGAAAATCTTTCGTCAGTAAGAATCCTGAGAAGGCAACGGCAGACAATATAATGATTTCGATAGCGATGGGGATCATGTAAGGTGCCTGTGATGTATACTTGGATACCCATTCCATGATGAGGCTGGAAATAAATGCCCCAAGCAAAAAAAACAAAATATAGAATAGATACGCAAAAGCCATTTTATAATCTTTCAAAACGAGTTCTTCAGCGAAAAAGGCGAAATGACCCGTTACATTCGTTGTCAAAGTATGCAGTTCCAATACACTTGTAATATTGACAATACCCGCTACGCCTGACAAAATGGAAGCTAATTTGAGATTGTGGGAATAGGTTCGACCTTTTCCTCTATGTCTGAACATATTTGAATCCTTTAATTACAAATTTACCAAATAGGGCTTACTTTATCACTTTTCGTAGATATACAGTCCATGCCCACATGGTTTAGTTTACGATGTTAACAAATAAAATGCAGACTTTCCAATTGGTCCTTTTTTGGAGGTAAAGCAATCGCATTAAAAAGCAGAAGCCATATGCTTTCCAATTGGCTTGCGGTTAGTGCATTACTTATCTTAAAAGAAGATAATCGGCGCCAAGCAGCTTCGTTATAGTGTAGTCTTTGGAAGAGAATACGAATCTCTGTCTGTCCATATTTATAGCTACTAAGATGAGGGGATACATGCGGACCTATTCACAAATCTTCAATTGGCCCCATAAGAAGGGCAAAAAAAAATAGTGTAACGGCTTTCAGTTACACTATTTTATCACAAACGATTAAGAGGCGTTTATTGTTTTAGTATGCTACGCGTACATTAGTTGCATTAACGCCTTTTCTGCCGTTTTCTAAATCATATGTTACGCTATCGTTTTCGCGTATATCATTTACTAAACCTGTTGAATGTACGAATACATCTTCTCCACCGTTTGACGGAGTAATAAAACCAAATCCTTTGGTTTCGTTAAAGAATTTTACTGTTCCTTCTTGCATTGTATTATTGTATTTGTTATTAATTATTTATTTCTATTTGAGGCATTGCCACTTATGCTATGAGTGTCTCATAACAACTTAAATCAATCTGTTTGTTCGCAAGAAAATGATGTTGGTAATTTAAAGCCCTTGAAGTGATTCAAGTGTCGAAAAGATACTGCACCCGTTATTTGGTAACAAAAATTAGCAGCTGGATATGCAAGGGATGAGAAAGGAGAGTCAACTTTACAAGCTCAAAAATTGCTTAGGCAGAGCCTGATTATAAGGCAAATATAGGTATAATATGTTAAAGTAGAGTAAATTTGTTTAGACGGGTCATTATATTCAGGGGTTAAGGACTACGGACTCGTCATTATGTCCCCGACCATTCGTCACTTGTCACTCTTTACCGGTCACTTTCAAATTGATTATCTTACGCTTTAAAGGAATTTAATAATTGTGTTAGCCTATTTCTGTCTTTTGTCGACATGGCAGGGTATACCGGTAGATACACAAGATTTTCAAGAGTCAGGTCATCTTGGGCAGGAATGTAGTCCCATCCTGGTTGTTTGATGAGGCTGGAAGCCTTTTGGGAAGCATCAAAGCCGTTGATTAGCAGATAATGGATTAGACCATTGGGGTCTTGGGTTTCAATGGGCAAGACCCAGTGGGTATGCCTTTTGTTTAGCGTGCCGATTTTATAATGATCTGGAATATTTTGTAGAATGTCATTCGCCAACTGTATTCTAGCATCAATATCATCTTGCTTAAAGCGGAGCATCTTATGTTGTAACAGCTTTTTATTTGCAAGACTAGGACGATAGCGGATTTGTCTAAGAAGCTGATCATTGGGGAATCCCTTGGTCAGGCTAGCCAGTACGTTATCAAAATCCTTTCCACTAGCATTTATAAGCTTATAGAATACCGTATAGATAATTTTGGTGGTGAGCACTTTGATCGATATGACTTTAAGTAATTTATGTAGAAATTCCCTGGTTCGTTGTTCGGGATATTGTCCATTTTTAGATAACACATCAGCGTACAATATAGGGTCTTTTATTTTTACTATTGCTCCACGGACAGCGGTGTTGGTTTTTATGAGCCCAAAGCTAAACATGCTAACATCCGTTGCCGGACTGCCTTCATATAGATTGCCGGCATACGCCTGGGCACAATCTTCAAATACAAATATATTGTGTTTTTGGGCTATCGCATTTACTTCATCAGTGTCCATAATCGCGCCAAAAAGGTGGGTGATCAATATCGCTTTTGTTGTTGAGGTTATAGCAGATTCCAACTGCTCAGCCGAAATGCTTAGCGTATTTTTATTTACAGGTAGTGGAATGGGTACCAGATGATGAGCAGTCATGATTTTGAACATATCTGGAATGTTGATATCTGTCACCAAAATTTCAGATCCTGCTGGAAAATTCAGTGAGGTTAAAACCAAATCGAAAGCCGTGCGCACCGAAAGGCAGGTCAGTGTCTTGCCATTTTGATATTCAAAGTCTGTTTTTTGAGCTTGTAAGCCATCCGTAAAGCAATAAAAAATTCCAGTCAACAACTCGCTATTGCTGATGTATAGTTGTCCTCTAGGTATCATCTCTACAAGGCCTATTTAGTTATGTTCGTTTTAAGGTCAAGTTGCGCGGAAGCAATACCGACCAATGTGCTACTTGCTGATAAATATAGCGGTTTTTATTAGATATCATTTTTTTCAACCGGTTCGGTGATTGTTGTATCCAGATATCGCATAGCAGCACGTCACTCCGGGCTTGGTCCGGAGTCTGTTGGTTAATTGCACTTTAGGGAGGTTTCTCCTTCGCTACCCGCTTGTGACTCATTATTTTCAGGAGTTAGGTCATAGGAGCTAGAAATCAGGGATTGGAGACTAGTCATTATGTCTAAGCCATTTCTGCCACTAGCCATTTCTCACCGTTAACTAATTCCACTCCACATAACAGCACGTCACTCCGGGCCTGGTCCGGAGTCTGTTGGTTAATTGCACTTTAGGAAGGTTCCCCCTTTGCTGCCCACTACGTTACTCGTTATTATTCAGGAGTTAGAGATTAGGGGCCTAGACTCCACATAGAAGCACGTCACTCCGGGCTTGGTCCGGAGTCTGTTGGTTAATTGCACTTTAGGGTGGTTCCTCCTTTGGTGCCAATTCGTTACTCGTTTTATTCAGGAGTTAGAGATTAGGGGCCTAGACTCCACATAACAGCACGTCACTCCGGGCTAGGTCCGGAGTCTGTAGGTTAATTGCACTTTAGGGTGGTTCCTCCTTTGGTGCCAATTCGTTACTCGTTATTATTCAGGAGTTAGAGATTAGCGGCCTAGACTCTACATAACAGCACGTCACTCCGGGCCTGGTCCGGAGTCTGTAGGTTAATTGCACTTTAGGGTGGTTCCTCCTTTGGTGCCAATTCGTTACTCGTTTTATTCAGGAGTTAGAGATTAGGGGCTAGACCTTACATAACACCACGTCACTCCGGGCCTGGTCCGGAGTCTGTAGGTTAATTGCACTTTAGGAAGGCTCCTCCTTCGCTGTTCACCAATTGCGAGTTACTACGTCACTCGTTATTGCCCTAGAACAATTTCGTTAAGTGTTGAAGAAAGATGGACATGTATTTCCCCTCTGAAAAAATGGACCTTTTACGATGACTCCATTCCGCTAATTTATTATTTAAGGGGCGTCGGGTCAGCAGTATTGTGTTTAGTTGTTAATAATCAAAACCTCAAACGAGCTCAAGAGCCAAGTCAAAATACAAGGATGACAAAAGCGATGATTTTTTCCACAATATCAGTTGGAGAGGCGAGCTCAAATACTAATTTCTGCTCCTACTTAACTGTATAATTTTTGCTCACAAGAGATTAATAATATATCATTGATTGTTGCAAAGGCGCTTTATTATTCTCATTTTAGCCGTACCCAATTGACTAAATGCATGGATGCACCCGAACAAAATGATGAGAGAAACTTGCTTTTACAGTTACGTGCTGGAAGTTATGAAGCCTTTGAGCGTGTATACGATCGGTACAAAGGTCCACTCATGGGTAATTTGTTGAAACTGCTCAAATCACCAGATCTAGCTTCGGAGATGTTGCAGGAACTTTTCACTAAACTGTGGAATCATCGTGCTAGCATAGATGTTGAGCGACCTATCAAGGGCTATCTATTTCGTATCGCCGAAAATCTGGTTACCGATATGTTTCGTCGAGCAGCCCGTGACAAAGAAATGCGTAACTACTTCATGGCTCATATGCATGAAGCTTATGACCACATTGAATCCCACCTTTTTTCCCAGGAATATCGTCATATCCTCCAACAGGCCATCTACCAGCTACCTCCGCAACGTCAACAGGTATTCCGGCTCTGCAAGCTTGAAGAGAAGAGTTATCAAGAGGTAAGCGAACTGCTTGGCATTTCACAGGCCGCTGTCAACGACCATATTACCAAAGCGAATACTTTCCTTAAAGAATATTTTACGACTCGTCCAGCACTTTCTATCGTACTTGTCGCTGCGCTTTTGTCCGGTATTTAAGTGCCCATCACACTCTTTGCTAAGTAAGTATCTTAGTGGTGTCGGTTAGGTATTCATTATCAGTGCGGGGTAATTATTTTAAAAAAATAAATTCCTGTTTTACAGTTGTTTATAATTATTTTTATTTTTTTCACTTTGAGCAGCTATTGATATTTCACATTCGAGCGTATTGGCTATAAAAGTAAATTGTGAAAACATACCAGTATATCCACGATCTTTATTATAAGTTTTTAGCTAACCAGATTTCGTCTTATGAACTTCAAGAATTATTTGAATGTCTCGACGATCCTCATGATGAGCAATTGCTTAAGCAACTTATTCAAAATACCTTTTCTGACCCTCACGCTACCGACTATAACCAAGAAGTGGAACTTTTAATGGATGATGTTAAGCATCGCTTACGTGCCAAGTTACAGCCAGCCCCCAAGAAGAGGTCTTATCGTAAACTTTATGTTGCTACTGCTGCGGCTGTGGCCCTTGTCACTATCGGTATTACATTCTATTTCCAAATACAGCGTAGCTCCACCCAGATTCAGGATACTTCTATTACACGGCTGCACCCGGACATACAGCCCGGCGGCAATAAGGCCGTCTTGACTCTTTCCAATGGCAAACGTATTCAGCTCGACGATAGTCGTACCGCTCGATACACCGAAGCCGGAGTCACCATCAGGCAAGATAAGGATGGGTCCATAGCCTACGCAATACAAGAATCACAAGATGTGCATACTCCCGGGATCAATGCCGTCGAAGTGCCCAAAGGCGGCCAGTACAAGGTCACTCTCCCCGATGGTACCAAGGTCTGGTTGAATGCAGCCTCCTCCTTGCGATATCCTACCCAGTTTATTGGAGATTTGAGAGAAGTAGAATTGACCGGAGAGGGATACTTTGATGTGACCGCTGACAAGTCCATGCCATTTGTCGTGAAAAGTCGTGGGCAGTTTGTTAAAGTGCTAGGGACTGAATTTAATATCAATGCTTACGAAAATGAAGCACTAGTCTCGACCACCTTGATCGAGGGTAAGGTACACGTCTCTCGAGCTGCGAATAGGGGCGATGTCAGAGAATTGCATCCTGGTCAACAAGCGGTAATGAGTAGCGGTCGTATTGACATAAAGAACGTAAATGTTTCCTATTACACGGGCTGGAAGGACGGTAAGTTTATTGTCAACCGAGAGAAACTTACTGTGGTGTTACGGCAGATAGAGCGTTGGTATGATGTCTCTTTTGAATATGACAAGAATATTCCAGATGTACCACTGTGGGGTACGTTATCGCGTGGAGTTTTGTTGTCAGAATTACTACAAGCGTTGGAAGCTAATACAGGTTATCATTTCAGACAAGAAGGGAGAAAGGTAATTATGAGTCAATAATTCGCTGTCTGCCCTAGTTCGAACAAAGCAGAATTCCGACGGCTATCAGAATTCTGCAGATATACCGGGCTCTATAAATGAGGAGTTAACAAATCACCAATTATAAACCAAGCATACAAACTTAGCAAAATAAAAGCAGAGGACGTATGTAAATCTAAATTACAGATCAATGAAATTTGATGAATTAATACAATTTTTTCGGGTTATGAGACTGACTTTAATACTGTTGCTTGCCGGCGTATTCCAAGTGTCGGCTTATACCTATGCACAACGTATCCATTTAACAGCAAAAGACGCCTCGTTGGAATCTGTACTAGTCGATCTCCAGCAACAAAGCGGGTTTAATTTTTTATTCAAGGCCGAGTACTTCAATCGTGCGAAGCCCGTGACCTTGAAAGTTAGGGATAAGACGCTGAATGAAGTATTGTCGGTTGTACTGGCTGATCAACCTTTTGACTATCAAATCAAGGGAAACTTTGTGTCGCTGATACCTAAAAAAGGACGATCTCCTAGCGAATCTATGAAGCAGCAACAGATTGAAGGTGTGGTAACCGATTCATTAGGCACCCCATTGGAAGGTGTCTCCGTCTTGGTAAAAAGCACTGCACGAGGTACATCGACAGATGTTAATGGTGTTTTTTACATAGATGCCAAGCAGGGAGAAGTACTGGAATTCAAGAACGTGGGTTATGTGACACGAGAACTGGTCGTGTCGGCTGCCCAGTCCAAAATAACAGTACGCTTATCCGCAATTTCCTCTGCGCTGGATGAGGTCGTAGTGGTCGCTTACGGCAGCCAGAAAAAAGAGACAGTCACGGGAGCAGTTGCATCCATATCTACCAAAGAAATAAAGCAAAGCCCTGCGGCCAACCTTGCCGTAACACTAGCGGGGCGCTTGCCGGGGCTTACTACCGTCCAACAGAGCGGCGAACCAGGAAGAGACTTGACCAGTTTATACTTACGTGGGCAACGTACCTTGAACGGACAAGCACCACTGATCATGGTAGATGGTGTGCCTCGGGAGCTTACCTATATCGATCCGAATGAAGTACAGACCGTCACTATTTTGAAAGATGCCTCTGCTACAGCTGTATTTGGGGTGAGGGGAGCCAATGGCGTCATCCTTGTAACCACCCGACGCGGTATTTCTGAAAAGCCTGAAATATCTTTTTCAAGTGAGACCGGAATACAGCAATTCAATCGGCTCCCGAATCCCGTCAATTCAGCAGAATATGCCGAATTATCCAATCAAGCTTGGATGAACGACGGCCGCCCTGCCTTTTCAAAATTTAGCGAGCAAGCAATTTTGCACTATCGCAACCAAGATCGTCCTGATATCTATCCAGACAATGACTGGATGGATATATTGACCAAGGACAATACGATGCAACAGCGTTTTAATTTGAATGTGAGTGGACAGGCAAAAGCAAAAGCCATGCGCTACTTTGTCAATGTTGGTGCGCTCAGCCAAAATGGACTGTGGAAAACCGAACAAACGGACTACAATGCCAATAGCTCCTTAAAACGCTATAATTTCCGCTCGAATATCGATCTTGAACTCAATAAAAATCTGCGTGCTTTTCTCAATGTTGCCGGATATTTAGAGCTGATAAATGCTCCAAATCCAGATCGTGGCACCGATCAATTATTGTATTATTCCTATATCTATCCCGCTACTATGCCCGGACCGCTTACGCCGGATGGTCAGGTATTGACCACGCTATCTGAATCTAACCCGCCATGGGCGCTCATTAATCGCTCAGGCTATCGACAGCAAAAAAATGTCAACGTAACGGCTTCCTACGGTATGGAGCAGAAGTTGGATTTTGTAACCCCGGGTCTTTCTGCCAAAGTAATGGCATCCTTCGACACGCGGACTATTTATCGGGTCGATGCTCGTCAAACATTCCAGCAATGGATCATGGATTTAGTTCCTGATGAAAATGGAGTGGAACAACCCGTCTACCGTCGGCGTGATCAGCAGGAAAATACACCATTGGCACTGAGCAATAGTTCAGATTTCATGTCATATTTTAATTTACAAGGATCTTTAAATTATAGTCGTGAATTTGGCGAGCACGCCTTTACAGGTTTGTTGTTGTTTCAACAGGACGAGCAGATTCTTAATGGTGACAGATTGCCCTACCGGATTATGGGAGCTGCATCTCGGTTGACTTATGGGTATAAAAGTAAATATTTTGTTGAATTTAATGCCGGTTACAATGGTTCAGAGCAATTTTCGCGTGGCAACCGTTTTGGATTTTTCCCTTCTGTTTCAGGTAGCTGGATCGTGACCCGAGAGAAGTTCCTAGCGGCCAACGATGTATTGAGCCTATTAAAGCTACGGGCTTCCTACGGTAAAGTTGGAAATGACCGGCTGGGCGGGGCTCGTTTTTTATATCTTGATAACATTAGTTTGGCTGGAGGTGGTTATAATCCTAGTTTATTTAATGGACAAAAAATCAATGAAATATTGATAGGTAACCCCAGTCTGCGTTGGGAGGTAAGTTCGAAAGTCAATTTAGGATTTGAAATTGGTCTATTTAATCAATTTGATGTGGTCGTGGATGTTTTCAACGAAAATACGGACAATATGCTTATCAATAGGCAACAGGTATCTCAAATAATTGGGTTATCGGGTCTGCCGCCTATCAATGCAGGAGTGGTGAAAAATAAGGGCTATGAAATCGAATTAAGGTATCGTAAAAACTTTAAACCAGACTTCGGTTTCCATGCCAATTTAAACTTTAACTATGCTAAGAACAATTTAGTATACAATGACGAACCTTTGCGGACCGAAGATTATGCTTTCCGCTATAGGCAGCAGGGATTCCCCATTGGTCAGCAGTTTGGCTATTTAACCGATGGCTTCTGGAGGAGTCAGGAGGAAATCGACCAATCTGGCCTTACTTATCAAATTGGATTGGGACAGCCTCGGCCTGGGGACCTTAAATATAGGGATTTAACCGGTGACCAAATCATCAGCGAGCACGATATTGCACCTATTTTATACTCCAGTGTTCCGCAATATACCTTTGGAGGGGCCTTTAGTCTCAACTACAAAGATTTTGATATTTCATTCTTGCTACAAGGTGTCGCCAACGTAAGTAAAGGATATACCGGAAATGGTATCTTTGAGAATGCCGGGGGGACGAGTGTATTTTTTGATATCCATCGAAATGCGTGGACCCCCGAAAGAGCCGCCAATGGTGAGAAGATTTCTTATCCTGCCTTAGGTTCGTCCACCAACACCAATCATGTAGCCAACCAATTTTTTATTTGGGACGCATCCTATCTGCGAGTTAAGAATGTAGAAGTGGGCTACACATTCCCCCTTTCGATCAAATCAAAATTACACTTGCAAAATTTGCGGATATATGCCAATGCATTGAACCCGCTCACCTGGGATCGTATGCCAACAAAAGCCTATGACCCCGAGATAAGTTGGGTATTGGCATATCCCATTCAGCGGGTGTTTAACTTCGGGATTAATGTTGTTTTTTAATTTATTACCAACCAAAAAATAGAATGAAAACTAAATTTCTATCCATCATACTCTTGGGATTAATGGCAGTAGCAACCAGCTGCAAGAAATACCTAGACATTACTCCAGACGGTCGCATTTCGATGGACGATGTCTGGAATGACCCCAAAATGGCTGCAGCCTATCTCAATAGTGCCTATACCAATATGAATGTCAACCAAGGCGGAGCGCGTTATTTTACCTATGCTTTTTTGGAAAGCATAACCGATCTTTTTCATGATTCAGATGATCTCGAGCCGGATGCTCTGATTGCTAATATGTGGTACAAGGGAAGTTTGACACCTTCCTACGATCCTACCCAGCATCACGACGCTGCTCGCAATGGAAATGTCTACCAGGCATACTGGTCAGGGATTAGGCAATGCAATGTGTTTTTAGCCAACATTGACAAAGCGGTAATGAATACCGAGCTTGATCGTGCGCGTTTTAGAGCTGAAGTTAAGGTTTTAAGAGCATGGTATTATTTGCAGCTGTGTCGTAAATACGGACCTATGCCTATCATAAAAGAGCCCTTGCCCATCGATATGGACTTTAAAGGGCTAAAGCGTCCAGAATCATTCCAAGAAATCGCCGACTACATTGACCAGGAATGGCAAGATTTGAAAAATGTCCCCGAGCTACCCTGGCGGATTACCGTAGCTACAGAAAAAGGCAGGATGACCAAAGCAGTGATGTTACTTTTGCGTTCTCGTGCGCAGCTCTATGCCGCAAGCCCCTTGTATAACCCGGCCAATGATCCCGTAAAATGGGAGAAAGCCCGAGACTATGCTCGGGAGGCTATTGATTTATTGAAAGCAAACGGTAACTATCAGCTCTATCATGATTCCGATATCGGAGAGCAGTCTTACGAGAACTACTTTATCACCAATCAAGATTTTAGTCAATCACCACGTGATAAGGAGACGATTATGGAAAATCAGTTACCTACCTCTCTATACAATGGGTTCATTACCGGTATGAACGGATTTCCACAACGCGGTGATTTGGAGAAAGCAGGAAGTTGCCCCACACAAGAGCTAGTTGATATGTATGACGTACAATCCTCAGGCTTGCCCGTATTGGACCCTTCCAAGCCTTATTTGGACAATGATCATTTGCAGCCAAACTATTTTACAGCTTCTGGATATGACAGCCAGCATCCCTACGAAAATAGGGACCCCCGTTTTGCTGCTACCGTTTTTTACAATGGGTCTTATTCTCCCGGTACAGGAATAACCTTGCAAACCTATGTAGGAGGAGGATCTGAACTTCGGTCCTCTGATAGACGATACACGAGGACAGGTTACTATCTGAGAAAATTCATCAATCAAAATGTACCTGCCGGTCAAAATCCGGGGACCATTTGGAAAAGTATGCGTTTTGCAGAATTGTACCTCAACTTGGCCGAGGCTGAAAATGAGGTCAATGGTCCGGGGCAGGCCGTGACAGCAGCGATGAAGCCGATAAGGGATCGTGCACATATGCCAGACATTCCTCAACAAATTACCGATAAGAACATCATGAGAGCCTATCTGCAGAAAGAGCGTGCCGTTGAACTCGCATTGGAAGAGCAGCGAGTATGGGATGTCCGTCGCTGGAAAATATTAGATAAAACCGATAAACTCGTTACTGGAATGCGAATAACTAAGCAAAATGATGATATCTATAAGTATGAGCGTTTTGTAGTAGGGCACCGCGATTCATGGTCAGACAAATTTTTGATTTTTCCGATACCACTGACCGAAGTAGCTGTTTTAGGCAATGATTGGCAAAACCCAGGATGGTAAGCTAGTAATATGGACCAATGAATCTGAGCTTAATCTTCATTAAAAACAAACTATACCGATGAAAACAAAAACAAGAATATTGTTCATCACATACGTCCTTGTATGTTCGACCTTATTTTCCATTACAGGCTACGGCCAAGCGAAACAAGGAGAGAGCCGTGTAAACAAAACGACGGACTACTATGTTGCGGCCTATATCTGGCCTTCTTGTCATCATGATGAGCGTTTCGGAGATATGTTATGGCCAGAGCGTACGGGCGAATGGGAAGTCATCAAAAAGGGTACCCCTAGATTTGATGGACATTATCAACCTAAGCAGCCATTATGGGGATACGAACTGGACAATGACCCTAAAGTGATGGAGAAATGGATAGATGCGGCCACCGATCATCATGTGAATCTGTTCATATTTGATTGGTACTGGTTTGATAATGGTCCATTTCTCGAGAGCACGCTTAATGATGGTTTTCTTAAGGCAAGCAACAATGATAAAATGCAATTTTACCTAATGTGGGCCAATCATGACGTAAAGCGTAACTATTGGAACGTTCATCAATTTCAAAAGGACGAATCTGTTTTGTGGCATGGAGCCGTAGGCCGTCCTGAATTCAATAATGTAGTACACCGGGTCATAGATAAATATTTCAAGAAGGACAATTACTTTAAGATCGATGGTGCGCCGGTTTTTTATGTGTTTGACCTGAATAATTTCGTCAAAGGGCTTGGTGGTTTGGAAAAAGCAAGGATAGCACTTGAATATTTTCGCGACGAAGTCCGTCGGGCAGGTTTTCCAGATTTACATTTTCAGGTAAGAGCTGGAGGCGATATGGAGCCCAGCATACTACATGCTTCTTTGAGTGAAGGTAAAGATATCAACGAAATTGTTGCTTTCTTGGGTATAAATAGTGTAACCAAATATGGCTGGGGACAAAAAGAAGACTATCTAGAATTGGGCAAAGAGTCCATGGAGAAGCGAGAAAGACTAGATCAGACATTGAATGTCCCTTACTTTCCGAATGTGTCCATTGCTTATGATGATACACCCAGATTCCCAGCAAGTGGAAAGAAGGATGTCGTCCACTATCACGATACACCACAGACCTTTGGGGCCTTTCTGCAAAAGGCCAAGCAGTACTGCGATGATCATCCCGATCAACCAAAGCTGATTACGCTATTTTCGTGGAATGAATGGGTTGAAGGAAGCTATCTCTTGCCCGATATGAAGAATGGGTTTAAATATCTCGAGACGGTGAAGGAAGTAATGACCGGTAATTATGATAAATATACGAAATGATTTTACCGCTAAACTTATCGATGACCGAGAATGATAGGAGATTATCGTGATACATTCAAACCTAATGGAACACATTCATGAATATAATCAAGGAATACATTGTGGATAAATAATCTTACGAGATGATTGATGCAACCAAGTCTACGACCTTAAGGAATAAATCGAGTTGCTGCATCACCTTTAAAAAACAAACCGAGTGAAACGAACTCATGGATACAAATGAGAGAAAACACTTCTCAATAATGATATACAGATGAAAAATTTATTTAGCGGCATCTTTATTTGCATCAGCTGCTTTGCTTGTAGCAAATCCAATGATGAGAATATTGCACTCACCCGTGCCGATGCTAGTCGCCTTGACAAAGCGATCAAGGCCAATGTCAACAGCGCACAAGATAGCTTTGTAATAAGTACCTTTCATGGTGTTCCGGGCACGGTAACCCCTTATTACCAGCAAATTTTGGAAAATACCAAATTGGCCAACTTTACACATTTTGAAACCACGTTTACTTCTGCTACCGGCAATTTAGAGGCCTTACGTATTGCCGAAGAATTGGGCTTGAAAGTCATTGTCCAAGACTATACGAGGTTTGGAGGATTTCAGAACTACCCAGCACAAATAGCCAATACCACCCCCACAAGTGTAGCTGAAGCGGTAGCGATGTATGGCGCTTATCGTTCATTTGCTGGGTATTTTGTCTGGGATGAACCCTTTTTGCAGCAATTGCCTCAAGTCAAGCAGGATTTGGATCTTTTAAAGCAGGCCGATCCCCAAAAGCTATTTCACATCGTAACCCTGCAGTCTTATAGCCCCACTTATACTTGGCAAAATGCACAATATCCTGCATACATTAATGCCCTCTTGTCGACTGTTCAGCCACCCATGTTGTCTACAAATTATTACGTATTCGACCAAGATATAGATAATGGAGTAGCGTTGACAGATTCCAAATTGTGGAAGGATTGGGGATTTATTCGTAAAAGAGCCTATGAAGGAGGAATCCCATTTTGGCTATATACGCAGTTGATGGGTGATATTCCAGGAAGTGCCCCCGGAAATATGACGGTCCCCAAGGTTGCAGTCCAAAACTACAGCGCTCTGGCATTGGGAGCCAAGGGAATTTCTTATTACAATACCATTAATGGTATTTTTGATGATCAAGGTACTCCTAATAGTCTATATCAAGGAGTCAAGGAATTAAACAAAGAGATATCTGTCATCGGTAATAAGCTTCTTAACACTCTTCCGGTCCTTGTCTATCCTACTATGGGGCTGTTGCATGGAGATTATCTCCATGTCATGTCACAATCACAACTTGTGAATTATGCGCCACCCGGCCTGTTGATTGCCGAATTTCGACGTGTTGAAGACACCACCACCTACCTGTTGGTCGTCAACCTCGATTATGCACAGCCCCATTCAGGTTCTATACAGCTAGATGCCGCTATAAACCTATTCTTGATCGACAAAGAAGATGGAGACGAACAGGCCGTTGCCTCCAATACAAGCGTTGTGAATTATGACCTACCCCCGGGTAGAGGGGAGTTATACCTCTTAAAATAGGCATTCGATATGAAGTATAGTTTTAGCTTAGCCTTTATTTTCACTTTCAGTCTGACCAACGGTCAGGCTGAAGGGAAAAATTCGACCATATCCCATTTTGCAGATTCGGCTAGTATCCTCAATTCTGACATTATGGACATCAAGAGTGTTCAGGATAGTTTCGTGATCAGCACCTTTCACGGTGTCCCGAGCACTCCATCGCCCTCTTATCAACGATTTTTGGAGAATACCAAGTTGGCAAATTTTACACATTTTGAAACCACATTCACCTCCTCTGCCGGTAATCTAGAGGCACTACGTATTGCAGAAGGTTTAGGCCTGAAGGTCATCGTCCAAGACTATGCAAGGTTCGGTGGATTTCAAAACTACCCAGCGCAGATAGCCAATACGACCAAGGCCAGCGTGGCAGAAGCCAAGGCCATGTACGGTAAGTATCGGTCTTTTGCAGGCTATTATATATGGGATGAACCTTTCTTAGAACAATTGCCCCAAGTTGGAAAGGACCTAGGTCTATTGAGACAGGCCGATCCCGATAAGTTGTTTGTAGTCACCACCCTCCAATCCTATAGTCCTACCTATACGTGGGAAAATGGACTGTACGCTATATATATGGATTCGCTCTTATCTACTGTCCAGCCGCCTATCCTTATTACAGATTATTATGTATTTGAAGAAGATATCGATAAGGGAGTTAAGCTTGAAGATTCCAAACTATGGAAAGATTGGGGATTCATTCGTAAACGAGCCGCTGAAGAAGGGATTCCTTTTTGGCTCTATATACAGTTGATGGGTGATATTCGGGGAAATTCCCCCGGAAATATGACAGTTCCGAAGGTGGCATTTCAAAATTATAGTGCGTTGGCCTTTGGAGCCAAAGGAATCTCTTATTACAATACCATCCATGGTATCATTGATCATGAAGGCATCCCGAATCACTTGTTCGAAGGAGTTAAGGAATTAAATAGAGAAACTGCCGTCATCGGCAACAAACTGCTCCATACCCTGTCAGAACGTATTTACTCCACCATGAGGCTGTTGCATGGTGACTATATGGATACCCTGTCAGACTCAGATATCGTGCAAAAGGCACCCGAAGGCCTGCTGATTGGCGAGTTTAGAAAGATGGCAGACGGGGGCAAATATGTATTGGTCGTTAACACGGATTATGAGCAGCCCCATTCAGGTGCAATACAATTAAATCAGGCAAAGGATGTATTTTTGATTGATAAGGAAAATGGGAAAGAGCGGGCTATAGCGCCAGGTGCCCGAGTTGTGTATTATGATTTACTGCCCGGAAGAGGAGCATTGTATCTTCTTAAATGAACTTAGATTATTGCCATATAGGTAACCCCCGGCTAGCCGCAATATTTTTCCCTGCCTCGAGGGTAGCAGTATTATTTTTTACAGGCTTGTGTGATACGCTCTTTTGTGCTGAGATGGGAACAAAAAAGAGAGCAAACATTAGATTGCTCTCTTTTTTATCAAATCAATCCTTTTTACCAAGAAAAGGTATAATCCTTGATTATGGATATGTCGTTTACCACAAATTCTTTATAGAATAAACAACGTTCAGTTCTCGAAAAGGCTGGCTGTTGTTATTTTTTACTTTAGTATTGCCTGCACCTTGCCCTTGGATGTATTTCGGTTTTTATCTATTTGGTATGCGCAAGGTTGTAGCAGGTGGAAATAATCGAGGAGAGAAATGACAAGCTCATTTGTTCCATTGAAAATCAAATCAAAATACAAATAATAAGCCAAATCTGTCAAGTCACTGGAGAGCTTCACAGTATCTTGTAAAGGCACTGTCGAAGATATATTCATCCTGAACAGCACAATATTCACTCTGTGCCCATATTTATAGGAGGAGATTACGGGTTTATTGCTTTCAAATATTGTCTTTGGGAGCGATATCACTTATTTTATTAGGACTTTTTGTTCAGCAGGAATCAAGAATTTGAAAATTAGCATTATTTAAAATGTACAACGCATAAAGATTATCAATAGGATGTCAAGAATATTTTATCCTTCGATATTAGTTACTACCATCGACGATTTTACGTTTTAAAATCATATTCCTTCACCTACACTTTTGGACGGTGTATCCAGTCCAAAGTAAAGCATTTAGTCCAACGAATGAGAACCTGTATCATCGGAGGTAACAGTCTAATACGGGAACCGTGAAGATGTAAATGTCTTAATTTGCGTGATTAGAATATCAACGTATCGATGACAAGAATAAAACAGTTAGGGAGATTGCTGTCAATGATTGCGCATATCAAAGTCAGATGCTTGTCTCTATACAGTAAAATAAGGTGCCTCCAACATTTGTTCGAGACACCTCACGGTAGATTGTAGTAAAGCTGGGTACAACTAAAACTCTACGAACTTGTAGGTATAACTGCTTCCTGTGACCTCAAATTTCAGAAAACCGGGGGGGCCATTTCTTTGGCCTCGCCACGATGGTCGCCCAGCGATAGCGCTTCCTGTGATAAACCGCGTCTTGCCTTTGACCTGAATATCTTCGAAATAATGCAAATGTCCCTGCAGGACCAGTTGGATATTGTATGGCTCTATCATTTCAAGGAGGACGTCTCTGTTCCGAATATTCGGCCCCATACTGACACCATTTTGAGGAATATCCAATTGATTTTGAACGGATACAATGGGGACATGCATCATGATGACAACGGGTGTCGAAGGAGAGATGTTTGATAGGTCATTTTTCAGCCAGTCTAACTGCTGCTGATCAAAGGAGGCGAAGTAAGCATAACTGGCCGCATCCAAATTATTCAAGACAACAAAATGCCAACCTTTGTAATCAAAGGAATAATACAACTCCTCAAAATATTTTTTATATAAGCCGTATTTGTACAATCGATGTGTGGAGTCTGTAGGGCTCTCTTTGTAGATTCCGAACAATTCATGATTGCCGATGCAATTGTATACGGGTGCTCTCAAAGCTTTCGTTTCATTAGCATACAATTGGAATAGTGAATCTGAAACGGCTTCATTACCCCGCATGACATCAAAGACCTGATCGCCACCGGAAAGAATGAAATCGGGATCTAGCACATTAATCTTGTCCATTGCCCGCCGGAAACCCGAAATGATGTGAGGTTCATTTTTTAAGTGCACATCTGTCATGAATACGAAACTAAAATTTTCTTGTGCCTGCTGGGCAAAGGAGGGAATACTGCAATAGAAAAGTACAGTAATCCATACGAGTTTAATAACCTTCATTTTGCTTCATTTTTTCAGTTAAATTTGCATCGATTACGATTTGAGGTATCGGAAATAGTGTATCTCTTTCGGTGATATATTGTCCTCCATTTTTATTGTATTTTCGGGTGCGCTCGATCCATTTTTGATGTCTCAATAACGTGTATCTCCTATCCTCTTCGAGGACAAGCTCTCTTGAGCGCTCGTCTAAGATGAAATCGATATTGACTTGCGATGAACTGATCTCAGATGCTCCCGCACGCCTACGGACAATGTTGATCATATCTGCAGCTTCTTTAGCTTTGCTTTGTGCAAATAATATTTCAGCATATAATAAATATGTATCGGCCAATCTTAAATAGATTTGGTCTTTGTAGTCAAGGTCACCAGCAATATTCTCGGAATCAGTATACTCAACTTTACGAGAATATGGCCAATTGACTAAAGCATTATTGGTCTCGCTGATATCTGTCTTCCAATCAAGATGTAAGGTATCGCCATACTGATATCCTGTGGGTAAAAGATCGGCTTCTGCTGGTGCATTTTGAACAGCATTTCTCAAGATAAAAAATTTGCGAATGGCATACTCACTCCCTCGGTGATCCTGCGGTT
Source organism: Sphingobacterium sp. SYP-B4668 (assembly GCF_027627455.1). Taxonomy (NCBI): domain Bacteria; kingdom Pseudomonadati; phylum Bacteroidota; class Sphingobacteriia; order Sphingobacteriales; family Sphingobacteriaceae; genus Sphingobacterium; species Sphingobacterium sp. SYP-B4668. The sequence continues at coordinate 338,906 of NZ_CP115483.1, forward strand.
CGTACAGGTCGATTGCAAATTTGGTAAGGGAATTCCGGCCAAGTCCGCGTCCCCCTCGCTCCACACTAAATTTTAAAGGATTGATACCATTCACTTTAATGGAGTTGTAACGACTGATATGATGTCTCTTAACGAAACTATTATTGCCTCCACCGACAGTCTGCCTTTCAAATTGAAAAACCCATAAAGCTTCGGTATTACCTTCGGACCGATTGGTATTGCCATCGATAAACATATCCATAAAAGGGACACCGGGTTGTCCCTTTTTTACTCCATATCTAGCATTTACTAATTTGTAACTGGAATTTTGGACCACTTGTTCAGCATAGAAGGCCGCCGAATCCAGTCGATGGAGATTGAAGTAAGTTTCCGCCAAAAAATGTCCAACGGCGCCTTTGGAAATACGTCCTGCTAAAGGTTCTATCGGTATATGTTGTAACGCAAATTTCAAATCTTCTACTATTAACTTTTGAACATCGCCCTTTGGAGTCCGCTTCCAATTCGTGACAATATTGGATCCTTTTGTACTATTCAGATTGAGTGGAACATCTCCCCACAGATAGCTCAAATGACGATATGCCCAAGCTCGTGTTGCCTTCGCATTGGCTAATATATAGTTTTTATTCTCTATATTAGACTTTCCTGAGGCCTGCCAGTCGACTTCTATATTTTCAGCCTGTTCAATAATCGTATTTGCCGAATTGACAATACGATACAACCAGCTAAAAGTTCCGCTATAGAAGCTATTGGTCGAATTGTTATTTACCCCCCAACGGGTCGTAACGGAGTTGTATGGTGATACTTGATGATTCGAAACTAGATTGTCTGTACCTAATTTGAATAAATCACTCGTTAGGGATGATCCTCCGTCTAAACCTTCATCGGTCAGCCTAATGAGGGCATACAAACCATTAACCCCGGCATCAAACCCCGAATAATCCGTGTATAGCGTTTCGGTGGTAATCAGGTTAGGGGGCGTCTCGTTTAAGATGCTATCTTTACAAGATGCAGTTAATATTAATAGTGAAGATATTAACAGATATATTGGTTTCATGATGATTGACATTTTAATAATTGAAATTTAGGCCTATTACAAATTCTTTGGCTAATGGCTGCCCACCCCGTCCAAAATCTAGCTCAGGGTCATTTGTCGTCCATTTTGTCCAGGTATGGGGGTTTCTAACATTAGCATATACCCTAAGGTTTTTCATCCCTAGCGTTTCTTCGAAATTTCCAGGAAAATTATAGGAAAGTGTAATATCCTTCACTCGTACGAATGAAGCATCTTGATAAATGGGTAAGGTTTGTGTTTTTATGGTGTTTGCATAATATTCATTTGTTGGATTCTCAGGGGTCCACCAGTTTTTGGCGATGACATTCCTGCGAACACCAGAACTGGACGAAGCATCCTGCAGTAATGAATTAAGACGCGTAACACCATGTATCCCATGTAAAAAAACAGAAAGAGAAATTCCTTTGTAACTGAAATTATTGGTAAACCCCCATGTGAACTTTGGATCTCTTTGACCTAAAAACACTTTATCCTCATTCTCTTTTTTATAATCTCCGTCAACGTCAAGGAATTTGGAGTCTCCTGGGATATATTGGTATTTTGCGGCCTCAGCGTTTTCATCCGTCTGCCATACTCCAATGAATTTCCAATCCTGATTAATACTAATCGGTTGCCCAATAAACCAAAGATTAGCAAGGTCATCAATTTCTTTACCGTCTTCTCCTTTGATACCATACAAAGACACGATTTTGTTGCTATTACTTGCAAAATTGAAACTGCTGAACCACTTGAAATCGCCTTTAGTGATTGCCTCAAAATTGACAATTGCTTCTAATCCATTATTGTTTGTCTTACCAATATTTTGTGTGATTGAGGTAATCCCATGAACTGGAGAAATCGTCCTATTGAGCAAAAGATCATAGGTATCTGTTTGATAGTAATTGACAGAGCCACTCAATCGATTATTAAGAACTGCAAAATCCAATCCTACATTCAGCGTTTTGCTGCTTTCCCACCCTAGCTCGTCTTGTCCAAGCTTAGTGGGTACATATCCGGGCAACGGAGAGGTTCCGGATACGTTATTATTTTCTGTCAATCGAGATATTGTCTCATACGCTTTTACAGCTTGATTTCCATTTACTCCGTATGATCCTCTTATTTTTAGTTCTTGAAAGTACGCATTCAACCCAAAATGCTCCTGCGTCAAGTTCCATCCCAATCCCAGGGATGGGAATAGTCCCCATTTTTTGTTTTGTCCGAAACCAGAATAGCCGTCACGGCGTCCTGTAACTGTTAAGAGATAGCGACCGTCATAATTATAATTCATACGCAGCATCTGACTCAATAGAATCGTTTGGGAATAATCAAAAGAAGGTAGCTTATAATCTGCTTGGGCTATTGCATATTGATTGATAAAATCATGTGGAAATCCGCTGGCTTCTAATGAAGATACATCGGTCTTATTTTTTTCATAACTATAGAGGGCAGTCCAATCAAATTGGTGTTGGCCAAATGATCTCCGATAACTCATGATATTCTCCCATAATAGATAATTATTGCGACTATTTTCAGCAGTATAATAGCCTTGCTTTGTAAAACCTACTGCAGTGGTTCGGTCTCGGTAATTGCTCATATTTCCCCATTGGCGTTGCACACCAAAGTTTGTTTTATAACTCAATCCTTCAATAAAGGGTATTTGGATTTCTAGGAAATTGTTACTAAGTATCTGAAAGCTCTTTTTTTCATACTCATAGTGCATTGGCTCCAAAGGATTGACTATATCTGTAAACTCAGGCCAGGGGTACATTAACAATCGACCTTCAGCATCATACGCACTTAGAAGTGGGTTAATCCTAAGAACGTCTTCCCAATCGATAGGCGCACCTCCGAAATCAAGGCTACTTATTTGAGTATTGGTCCCTATTTTTATCGTTTTTGACAATTGGGTTTGAATTGCTACGCGACCGTTAATTCTTTCAAATTCATCGTTCAATGTCTGCCCTTGGACCTTTAAATGATTTGCAGATAGAAGAAAGTTAGTTTTATCAGCGGTACCATCGACTGTAATATTGTTGTGGACTGCGTAACCATCTCGCAGTGCTTCTTTCTTCCAATCTGTCCAAAGTCCTTCGTTCCAATTGACTTCTTCCGTTTGTGTCAAATTACCAGGTTCACGCTCTTCTTTGAATTTTCGAAACATTGCTGCGTCCATAAAAGAGGGCATATCATTGGCAGATTGAAAAGAAAACTTGCCATCATATGCCAATCTAGTCCCATGCTGGCCGCTGCCGGTTTTGGTTGTGATGATGATGACACCATTGGCTCCTCTTGACCCATAGATAGCGGTGGCGGATGCATCTTTCAAAACGTCGATGGATTTGACTTCATTCACATTAATGTCGCTGAGATTTCCAGGGTAAGGTATACCATCCATCACGATCAATGGTTCGTTACTTGCCAATATGGAATTTCGCCCTCGAATTAGTATTGAACTTTGCGGATTAGAGCCACCCATCGATTGTTGCACGACGACACCGGGAATAGCCCCTTGGATAGCTTGCGCGATATTGATCTGGGGTATCATTTCAAGACGATCCTTTGGTACAGAGCTAATTGCACCGGTCACATCGCGCCGCTTTTGCGTTCCATAACCAACGACAACAACTTCATCTAAATGATCGACCTGAGCAGAAAGGACGACATCCGAAATATCTTTATCACTGACCTTTAAAATACGTCCCTGATATCCTAAAGCACTAAATTCTAGCTCATCTCCATGTCGCACTTCGATGGTGAATGTTCCATCATTGGAGCTAAAGGTTTCTTTCTTTGAACGAAGATTTCGAATGGTAACAGCTACAATTATGTGGCCTGTGCTATCTCGGACTATCCCATGCTTGATGTACGACTGAATAAGATTACTGTTTTTTTGACTTATAAAAATAGTTTGTCCATTGATGACATATTTAAGATCCAGCGGATTAAGAAGCCGTGTTAAGAAATTCGTTAAAGACATCTGATTGGCCGAAATATCTACTTTTCTATCTAACGCTGTAAGTCGGTCGTTAAATAAAAAGTTAAAACCTGTCTGCTTTTTTATGTGATGTAGTACATCAATAGCCGGCTTCTCTTTGCTATCGATGCTTACCGTTTGAGAAAAACTTGTGGCACTCAGATGCATTGTGCAGATCAAAAGAAAGAGTGTGGTAAACTTCATTCTTAATAGCGTTTTTTTTGATAAACTGAAGAATTCAAGATTCATGAAATGTGTTTCTGTTTAGAAACCAAGACATAACGTACACCTCACTATTGGATTTATATCCAATAATCGGTAAGTTTGTATGGTTTAGATTAATAATTTTATTTGCTTCCTAAGGCAGTTTTATTTGTTAATTTGGAACATTTAGATGGGAAGATGTTGATAGCATCTTCCCATTTTTTTAATTTCTTTTCATTTTTCCTCCCTATTATTTTTATGTTTTCATTGCAATTTTATTCTATATATAGTATGCCGTGCTGAAAAGTGCAAGAGATTCCAGAACTTTTGAAAAAATCCACGACCACTGCCAACTCGGCTTTCGTACTCAATTGTCCAGTAAATTTTTCTTTTGGAATACTACCTTTGAATTCATAGTCTAAATCAAATGCTCTTGATATCTGCTTAATAGCATCTTCGAAACTGGTTTGGTTAAATTGTAATTCATCTTGCATCCAAGAAGTTTGTTCATGGAGGGTTATTTTGGAGGTATAAGCTGAAATCGACTTTTGCATAACCACGGTTTCGCCAGGGACCATGACCTTCTGCGCCCTCCTATCCTTACTCTGTAATCTGACAGATCCTTCTATTAAAGCTGTTATGGTAGTAGATAGGTCTTCATATGCTTTCACATTGAATCTAGTGCCCAATACCTTGACATCCTGCATTTTACTTCTGACGTAAAATGGTCGGCCAGGATCATGCGCTATATCAAAATAGGCCTCACCTTGAAGAAATACTTCTCTCGACAATTCATCAAAATCAAGCTGAAGTTTAAGCCTACTATCTGCATTTACAAAAATGGTGCTACCATCAGCGGTGTGCAAATGGATTTTACTGCCTTTGGGGACGTACACCAAAATATCCGTGTTAGATGGATTTGATCTAAAATCTGCAAGCACACTGCCCGTACTATCTAAAATCTGTCTGTTCCTTAAGTAATAATGCTCGGATTGATCTAAACTATGTAATTGGTTTTCAGGTGCAGTACCAAAATACACTAAATTAGAATTTCGATTATTGGTATAAACGACTGGGACAGGTTCGATGATACTTTTCTCTTGAAACAGAATAAGCGTTCCGAGAAAAAACAGCAGAAAAGTAGCTGCAATTCCGATAATGCTATATGTCAGTCTTTTTACTTTTCGTGCTTTTGTGCTCTGTATATTCTCTTGTATCTTGTCGGTTACTTTTTCAAAGGTGAGATTCTGACCTTGGGCCGATTGTTGTTGAAGATCATGGTAGGTCGCCAGCGCATTGTCTAAATCAGCAGCGTTGCCAATTTCGTTCAATAAATTAGCGTTTGATTGCTTTTGAGCTGCCCATTCTTTTAGAATCGCCAACTCAGTGGTCGTAATGTTCCTAAGAGCATACTTCCTTGCTAACTTAATTATGTACTTACCGTTGTCCATCATTTCTATCTCATAAGACGATATTGATGGGAAATACTTACATTAAGTTATTGTTAATAAATCCAGCCTTTCTTTTTCTTGAAGACGCGTCTCAACGTTTCAATAGCTCGGGCATAATTAACATAGACCGAATTGTTCGACATATTTAGCTTTTGCGCTATTTCGGCAGTGGTTTTGTTGTCGAAATGGCTGAGGATTACTACTTGTTTTTGAGCACTCGGTAATTTTAATACCTCTTTGTTCAGAGCATCTAAAAGTTCTGCTCGCATCATTTCAACCTCAAAATCGGGGTATTCAATCAATAAATCTTCAGTGACATCAACAACAAATTTTCTTTTAGCATGAGGCGACCGAAGATAGTCTATGCATTTGTTTCTGGTTGTGGTGTACAGAAAGGCTTGAAGCTGATTCAATTCATTAAATTGTATTTTACACTCCCAAAGCTTAACAAAGCTATCTGATACAATTTCTTCGGAAAAGGGCAAATCTTTTACTATAGCATTTGCAAAATGAAGGAGCGGGTGTTTAAATCTTTCAAAAATTGATTCTAAAGCTTCTTCCGAACCTTCCCTCAACGCATTCAAAGTATGATGATTGTCCACGTCCATATAAATGCATAAAATAGTAGACAGCAAAGCTACAGAAAAGTACCTCAGTGATAGATTAAGTAATTGTTATGTTTTGTTTACTTATGTTGGTTTCGAAAAAGACCCTAGCCATTTTCTTCAGGGGAGACGGCCTGAGTACCTGTTCATAAAGGAGAGCCGAGAGGTATATTACGTAAAGAAAATGTGTGAAGTGTTGAACGTTAATAGCAATTGTTTTTGCCGTTTGTTAGTTTCTCCGGACTCCCTATCGGAACATCGAAGTAAATCTCTTGTGGGTAAAATATGTGAGGCGCACAGGGATGGTAAATATAGCTATTGTAGCCCACGGATAACTGTAGAGCTGCGCAAAAAAAGGTGAAAGGTGTCAAGCAGCTATGTTTCAAGGTTGATGAAGAAACATGGGGGTACGAAGCAAGCCAGATCCGTTGCACTTTAGGACGGTTCCTTCGTCGCTACCCAATCGTTACTCATTACTTGTCACTCCCCTTCTTTGTTCTGTTTACTAAAAAAATTAGTATTTTAACTTTTTGATTGTTATATTTGATTGATAACCAATTTATAATAATTATGGCTAGCACAAATAAGCGTCTTGGAAAGTACGTTGACCCTCGCACGGACTTTGGTTGGAAATTCTATTTTGGACGGGAAGAGAACAAAGTTTTGTTGATTGAGTTTCTCAATAGTTTATTCGTAGGGGAGAAAATAATTAACGATCTCAAGTATAAGGCTGTGGAGCATGATGGCGATCAGGAAGACATGCGTCGTGTTGTTTTCGATTTGCTCTGTATCGGTGATGATGGGGAGCATTTCATTGTTGAGATGCAACAGTTGTTCCAAGAGTTCTTTAAGGACCGTGCAGTATATTATACTTCGCGGTTGATCAATAAACAATTGGCCCGAGGTAAGAAAGGTAACGATTATCATCTTCCAGAGGTCTATTTTATTGGAATCTTGGAATTCAATATGGATGGAGATAATAAGGGGATACCATCGCGCAATACAGATCGTCCTTATTTCTATGATGTTGTACTGTGTGATAAGTATACCCATGAAATATTTTATGATAAGTTGGGTTATAAGTTTGTTTCCCTTCCGGTCTTCAATAAGAATCCGAAGGAATTGTTTACTGTGATGGACCAGTGGCTATATCTTCTTAAGCACCTGAGTACCATGGATAAGTTGCCGTCGTTTTTGGATAAGCGGATATTTGGTCTTATCTTTGAGGTAGGAGAGATAGGAAAACTAACAGAGGAGGATCTCATGTCATACGAAGCAAGTTTAAAACATAAGCGGGATGCCGAGAGCGTATTTAATTCCGCTTTACGGTCTGGCTATACTAAAGGCAAGACAGAAGGCAGGGCACAAGGTAAGGTGGAGGGTAGAGTGGAAGGCAGGGCCGAAGGAGAACGCAAAAAAGCTATCGAAACTGCTTTGAATCTAAAAAAGATGGATATTCCGGTTGAGAAAATTTCTAAGGCTACAGGGCTTACTATCGAAGAGGTGGAGAAGCTTTAAGTCTTAATATTGGATAATATAGTATAGCCGTTTGGATATCTTTCCAAGCGGTTTTTTTTGTGTATTGGGGCAGGATATAGGGTATACTGTCGTTTGATTTTAGGAGTAGGCCTGTAGGGGTTAGGCTCCACATAGCAGCACGTCACTCCGGGCTTGGTCCGGAGTCTGTTGGTTAATTGTATTCTAGTGAGGTCCTACTTCGCTGCCCACTAGTTACTCGTCATTTCAGGCGATAGAGACTATGGTTTAGGAGTTAGGGGGCTGCTCAATAGCAAGCCCCCGATAGTTCGTCACGCTATTGAAAAATGTAATACTGACTGACGCGGATATTGGCATTATTTTGCCATCCTAATACCGCTATACGTATGTATCTGGCTGATACAGGAGCATAGAAGCGAATGTATTGATTGTTTGCATTGACCATCGATGATGTCCCTTGTGATGTCCATGAGGTGCCATCATTACTCGTGAAGGTCTCGACGTTGGTCAGTCTGTAATTGTTGGAGCTGGAGAGCTGTATGCCCTTCATGTCCGTTTTTTGCGCCTGCATATCGACTTGTATATGGCATGGTGCTGCTGGTGAAAGTGTCCAATGCTGGGATGTACTAGTTGTAAACATATTGTTAGCAAGACCAGCTGTGGGCTCTGGATCGACAGTGGCTGTCCATCCGGCCCGATTGGTCACTATCGTACCACCTCCACTCGTAGGGCTGTTGTACACATTGGTGGATCGTGTCTTGATTCTGACCATAATAGTGCTCAGGTTGCTGCTGATCTCACTATTTGAAGAGCCTGAAATACTCTTTATGCGTATCGGGATCAGGTAGCTTGGCTCTGTTAGCATACTGACGTCAGGTATATTGACCACCAATGAATCTACGGAATGTGTCGTTCCGCTGGCTATTTTCAAAACCGTATGTTCAATGTCGATCCATTCTGTAGGCACCGCTCTATCATCGACCTTGAGAAGTGAATTGTCAATTGCCAGCGACACCGATACATCCGAGGTGACTGGCTCGGTAGCGCGCACAGGTATCTTTACCTGAACTTGGTCTCCCATATTACCAGTTGGGGTGTGTATTACATTAAATTCCAGATTGTTGATATAGCTGGTTTGGGTATTGACGAATATCTTAGTCACAGAATCACCAGTCACATCAAAATGCTCCTTGTTTGAACAAGAAGTCATCAAAAGCATGGAAACTCCGATAACACTATTTAGTATCTTTTTCATCCGTATATAATTATTGAGGAGTGTTTTCTCTCATTTGTATCCATGAGCTCGTTTCACTCGGTTTGTTTTTTAAAGGTGATGGACGCTATCAGGTTTATTCATCACGTGTATGTTTTAAGCGGCATTCATGAACTCGCTTTGCTCGGTTATTCATCCCACTGTGTGGTTTGAAAAATCATGATGGTTTCATCCTATTATATTTTAATAATGCGTATAAGCTTTAATTTTATGATTTGGGTTCGTCCACTCGATTGGTTATGTAGGTTATTGTGTACATTTATTCTTGTCGTCTTGCAGCCATTTGACTGAAGCGCTTTTGTCGAACTTGTTGAGCACATCATTTCCAGCGTTGTCCCTATAGGTATTAGACCAATCCATGTCGTATCCATTTTGGGATGCGTCATGGAAGATATGACCTTCCGTTTCGTTGAATTTCCAGTAGGCTACCAGATCATCTGATGTAGGGTCTACGCCGCAGATCCCGTTTTTAATCTCTCCGGAACTGAGGGCTTTTTTCCAGACCCTTACTTCTGCGATCCGGCCGTTGAAAAATTGCATCGATGGATATCCTGCCCAGGACATGCCAAGTTCGAAACGCTGGAAGGTAACATTTCCTGATCCTGCCATTTCCGAATCTTTCGTTCCATCTACATACATGGTAAATTTGCTGCCGTCATATGACAACGAGATGGTGTACCACTGTCCTGTATTGAACCGTGTCTTGGAAATCAAGCTACCTCCGGGATTGACCCATTGTAGAGAGTTGATGGCCTGGCCATTTTCACCAAAACGCAACATATTGGAGCGTTGTTCGTTCTTGGATGTGAACGAGCAAAGTCTACTGATAGGCTCCGGGCTGGTGTGCCAATCATTGACAAAACACTTTACCTCGTATGTATACTTATCCAAATCGATGGCTTTGCTGTCGTCGAATATGAAGTTACTGTACAGGGAAGTGTTGTTCATATCCAAGGAGCTGAAACTGGATACCCTAGAGATTCTTAAATATATCGTTCTTGAGCTCTCCAAGACAGCAAAAGAGCCCCCGGTCACGCGCTTGATACTGATAGGAATGACATAGGTGCGGCCATCCACAAACTGGTCGGTAGAGATTACTTTAACTTGTATCCCTGTGGAGGAAGCTGCACCAGCTTTGATTACAGCTGTATTGCCTCCCAATTCTATCGCTCCGGAGGGTACAGGATAAAAATTAGAACCATTACTTTGGTTATACTCATCCAGCTTAGCCCCATCGTAAGCAAAATCTAGCGTAATGTCTTCGTCAACTTTCTCTGTGGCAGATGCGGTGACGGTATAACTTGATGGTGTATCCTCGACGACGAATCTAACCATCGCGTTGACTTCGGTACCCGTCATGAGGATTGCTTCTTTATCGTAGTCAAACTTATCTCCTTTTGTACAGGCGAATACGGTAATTGCGAATAATGCAATAAGCATTAGTTTACCTTTTGTATGTAATTCATTCATTTTGTTTTCTTTTTTAGGTCATGGATTAGTGTACTGCTGGATTGGCAATCTGGATAGCCCGTCGCATATTGTAATACGGGATTCCAGTTTTGTTATAATAATCGCGATCGAAATAAAACGCCCCAAACCCAGCTTTGTTACCTTGAAGGGGGTTCCATCTTGCCATGCCTTCCAACGAGTACATTTGTGTGCCATCAGTCGTCAATCGATTGCCATTGGCCTCTACAAATGGAGAACCTCCATTTTCATAAAAGCTTCCCAGATTTTCGGTTACTATAAATTTGTGGGGAGGTAGCCATGATACATTGTCGTAGTAGGTCTGTAGCCTTACTGCCGTATGCTCTGCAAATCCCTGCGTATAGGCTTGTCTGATAAAATAATCGACATATGGCTCCGTTTCTTTAAGCGGATACTGGGAGTAAAAATCGACGATAAGAAGTTTGTCAGGGTAGATACCTTTGGGACCAAAAAATTGCCCGATATATTCGACCATTTTTGTGAAGTTGTCCCCCTGTAACCAGTCGCCTTCGGGCTCATAGTCCAAGTCGACCCCGTCGAGATTGTAGTCGAGTACATCATCAACTAGTTGCTGCGCATATACTTTTATGCCTTCATCATTTTTATTCTCCCGGAGATCATACTCTTGTCCATTCTTGAGTGTGATGATTTTGTTCATGCGTACGATAGTAGGAACGACGAATCGAGTACCTAATTTCTCCCGGACATATTGCAGGTCTGCGTATGCTACAGGAGCATAGAGATGGCTGTTGGGGTCATTGCTGGGTATGCCTCCCCATAATGAGCAGATGTCAAGACTGTCGGGTATGCCGATTATGCGTTCACCCCAGGAGGCAGGGTCTTTGTATCCTCCAACGCCTTCAATAGGGGCGTAGGCTGCGAACCAACCAAAGGAAATCTGGTGGTGGGTCTTTTTGAAATTTCTCACATTTTCAAAATAACGCTCATCGTACTTCTTTAATTTTTGAACTTCTATCTTTTCGATTTCCTTGTCGCAACTGGTCATCATTCCGATTATCACGCCCAACATTCCAAAGAATGCTGTTCTAAAAATATTTTTCATCCGTATAAATTATTGATTGATTTTTTGTTATTCAATGGTCATAATGAGCTCGTAGGCTCGGTTTGAATAAAGCGTGATGGTTTCATCTTTCCATAACTTTAATCCTTGATTACTTATTTTTTGTCCCACCATAGTCTGGTGCTACCGTTATCTTGTCCCATGAGTTTGGATACACCTGATAGTACGCCAGCTCTATTGTTGTTATACTCTGACTGGGGGAATGATATCCTGCGGATTTGCGTATCCCGATTTATCGTTGTGCTGTTATTGACTACGACGGGAATTAGTTTGGGATATCCTGTCCGTCTGAACTCGGCCCATCCCTCTGGCCCATCGGGGTATAACGCTAACCATTTTTGTGTCATGACACGTTCCAAGCGGCGTTCAAAAGTATCGTCTTCATTCCACGCGATTGTAATGGTACTTGGTGCGGCGGTATGAAAAGAAGAGCCTTCGGCATTGTCCGTAAATGGACCGGGAGTTAATACACTATTACTTAGATAGGCTTGTGCTCCTGTTGCACCGGTCTCTTCAAATGATGCGGTGATGCCGCTTTCGTAAAAGCTTTTTGCGGATCCACCCATATTCCAATTTCGGAGTGCACCCTCGGCACGTAAGAAGTGGGACTCTGCAGCGGTCATCCATACAATTTCTGTCGAACCATTATCAATGTTGAGGTTCGAGATCCGCTCGCTCACATAGGGAGCCCACACGGAGGTGGTTATACCTAGACGTACGCCATGATAGCCACCATCGGAAGCGGGCTTAAAATACCGCGCTCTTCTTGCATCTTGATAACCATTCATATAAGCGTCCATCGTCGCGCCCATTCTCGCTTCTCCAGCGTTGAAATTATAGGCAATTTCGAATAGTGGATGATAGTATACCAAGTTTGCACTATGTTTGATAGAGGTGCGCTCTTGCGGCAGGGTGATGAGACCAAGTGGATTTGCGATTGCGGCCTCAGCTTCTTGTTTTGCTTTTGCCGCATTGGCATATACGATGCGCATGGCTAGGCGCAAGCGTAGCGTATTGGCAAATTTGACCCACTTGGTGACATCACCAGCGTAGATCAAATCATACTTTTCTAACAGTTTTGCTGTGGGGTTGGCCTGCGCAAAATTGGTCAATATATCTATGGATGTACCTAGCTCTTCAAAAAAGGTGTTGTAAATGTCCTCTAGGCCGTCATAGTCATTGGCTAGCGATCCGCTGCCGTAGTTGATGTATGGTAGTGGTCCGTAGGCATCTGCAACTCTGTGCATCCCCTGCACCTTGACTATTGTCGCCAAGGCTGCGATTTCGGGTATTCCCTGCTCATCAGCAATTTTGACGATAGATTGCCAAGCGGGCATAATGGACGAGAATCCGGATCTAAATGTCGCTTCTAGCCAGTTGGTGATAAAGTAATAGGAGCCGTTGTGTACCCCTCCGTACCAACTTCCTGTAGGGGCTATATAGCCCGAATAGATATCACTGGTAAGTCCTTGAGAGACTTGATAATCTGCATCCAAGTTTGTCCCGTCTTTAAACAAGACAACATTACGTTGCATCTGCGTAAAGAATGCTCCTGTCTTGAGGTTGTCATACGTCATCATCTCTTCGGTGGCTTGATGCGCATTGGTATTATATTCTTCGAATTTATCGGTACAGGATATCATTGAAGTTGAAAACAAGATGCCCATGGGCAATGTCTTCACTATATAGTTTTTTAATCTTGCTGCTTTCATCTTTTTAAATGTATATTTTATTAAGTATGCCTATACCTTGTCTGTCCATGGTTCTTTTCTGTGGTAACACGGATTGGAAGGAGATAGGTATAGTGCCATAATAGTGTAGTTCTTAGAGTTGAAGTCTTAATGAAAAACCCAGACTACGTAAGCTTGGCGACATAAAATAATCAACGCCCTGAAAATACGTTCCTGTGCTGGCTGTCAACTCGGGATCATACGGGGCTTTATTATACAGGAACAATAGGTTTTTGCCAATTACGGAAATGTTGGCTTTTTTGATTCCCTTTACCCATTTGGAGACAGGGAGATCATACCCGATGCTTAGCTCTCCTAGCCGCACGTTGGTTGCGCTATAGGTATACATGGAGCCAATGCCACCTGATGAACCGCCACCCACGACATCATAATATGGCTTGGTGGGGATCAATTGTCCATTGACTTGTACGCCTCCAGCATCGCGAGCATCACTGGATGCTTGTGAGGCACCAAAGGCATCGAGTACCGCTTGGGTGTTGGATACGACGATTCCGCCTACACGGGCATTCAGTAAAAACCCGACGTTGACACCTTTATAGGAGAAATTGTTGCCCCAGCCCAGGTTGTACTTGGGGCTGCTATTTCCAGCATAGACATACTCATTGGTCTCTGCAACTACCACTTGATCGGTTGGGTGTACATAGATGGCGCCATGCTCATCGACACGAAGACTATTGACATAGATATCGCCCATACGGCCACCTTCTTTAAGTACCATTTTATAGCTGCCCGTCCCGGTCATATCCAACTCGGTCAACGAAATAATCTCACCCGTCAGTGGGTTAGTCCAGTCGGGTAATAGCTCTACAATTTTATTCCTGTTGAGCGAATAGGTCAAATAACTATTCCACTTGAACTGTCCTATCTGCTCGTTGTATCGGGCAGAGATTTCTATCCCCTTATTGTCGATGCGACCAGCATTGACGATGACGCTTGTAAAGCCGGACGAGGACGATAGCGTAGGTTCAAAGAACTGATTGTATGTGCTTGAACGGTATACTGTCGCGTCTATACTTAGCTTGTTCCGGAACAAGGCAAGATTAAGCCCTCCTTCCCAAGACCGGGTGCGTTCAGGCTTCAAGTCAGGATTGGGCAAGCGTGTCTGGGTCTGTGGAAATCCTTTGGAGAGTGAGTAGGTGGGTATGGTCAAAAAAGGATCAGGTTCGTTGCCGACTTCGGAGTATGAACCTCTTACTTTCAAGTAGGAAATGTAGGCCGGATCCATGTAGACCATATCTGAAATAATGGCCGAAACACCTACCGAAGGGTAAAAGAATGATTTGACATTGGATAGCGCCAGTGTGGATGCCCAATCATTCCTACCACTGAGATCCAAAAATAAGCGATCTTTGTAGCCCATTTGTGCAGTTGCAAAGACAGCTTGTTTGTTGCGTCTGTAGCCTGTTTGGTCGGATTCTGCCGTCGCATTGTTGACATTGCTATAGGAGAATAGATTAGGTACGCCGGCAAGCTTGCCTCCGTACATGTTTTGATCGTAGGTCAAGTCTTCTACATTGGCACCTACAATGGCCGTAACCTGGACTTGATCGTCCAAAATGCGTTTATTGATATTAGCCATCAACTCACCATACACCTGTTGGGTCTGGGTCTCATTCAACGAGTAGAAGCCATTTTCTGAGGCAAACAGGGTATTGGTGGAAGCGTTGAATCGTTTTTCAAACTTATCATTGCTACGATCCAACTTCACTCTACCCGAAAAATTAATCCAATCGTTGAGCGTATACTTCAATGAAGCATTGCTCATGTAGCGCTGTTTCTTATTCGGGAAAAGTGCGCGTTGTGTAATCCAATAAGGATTTTGCATGGATAGACCTTGATCTCCGTAAGGCCAAAACTGCGTTTGGAAATTGCGCGAGGGGTCATACCTTTCGAACAATTCAACCTTCCTAAAGTCGTCTCCGGCAGGAAACAGATAGATCGGAACCAACGGGTTAAAGTACAATCCCTGCGCGGTCATATTCTGTTCGTTGACATTTGCGTGCATGAAACCTAGGTCCAATATCAATTTGTCATCTAAGAATCCGGTCGTGTTACGAACCGAGAAGTTGTATCTTTTATAATCATTGTTGTGGATTACCCCATTGGCATTCACCATGCCGGCAGAGAGGTATGTTTGGCTTTTTGAATTGCCTGTGGAAAGACTAAAAGCGGTAGTAGTATTGGCTCCTGTGCTGAAAAAATCACCTACTTCGTAATCGGATGGTTTGGTCAATTTTTCGCCCCAGCTGTAGTAACTGCCGGATTCGGTAGGGCTATAGGTGTTTTGTAATTTGGGAAGTATGAGGGGCCTGGAAAATGTGGTTTGATTGGATAGGCTCAGGGAAGTCTGATCTTTCTTTCCTCCTTTTGTCGTCACCAACACGGCACCATTGGCAGCTGCGCTTCCGTAGAGCGCCGCAGCGGCAGATCCACTCAGGATCGAAATACTCTCGATATCTTCTGCATTGAAGTTGGATATCCCGTCTCCGGTCTGTCCAGCACCAGAGAAGATGTCTTCGGGCTGATCGGTGGAGAGGCTAGGCATAGGTATCCCATCGATTACGTAAAGGGCATTGTTATTCCCGGAGATAGATTTCACCCCGCGCATCACGACTCGTGATGACCCACCGACTCCAGAGGAGGAAGAATTGATCGTGACACCGGCCACACGGCCATTGAGATTGTTTACAAAATTGGGGTCTGGAATCTGAGTGACCTGCTGCGCATCGATCTGTTGTACATTGTACGTCAGGGATCTGCTCTGGCGCTTGATACCTAGTGCGGTCACGACCACATCCTCAAGTTGATTAACACTACTTTCTAGGAGTATTTCAATATAATCCTGATTGTCGGAAAGGTTGATAATCTTGGTCTGGAAACCTAAATATTTGACTTCGACCTCATTCCTGCCTTGTGGTAATGGAATCTTAAAAGTTCCGTCACTACGGGTCTGCACGGTAATAGTCGTCCCCTTGACACTTAAAGTTGCCCCAGATATGGGGGCTCCATCGGTGCCTCTCACTATACCAGAGAGTTCTCTTTCTTGTTGTAATCGTTGGGGGGTAGCTGCTTTTACGATAAGGATATGCTGTCCACTCATTCTAGACTCTAATCCATATTGCTTTAAAACCACTCGCAGTGCTTCTTTGACAGATATCGCCTTGGATGATAGGGATACACGCTGATTGACGTTGACCTCTTCTGAATCGAATAGAAAAGAATAACTAGTTTGTTTTTTGATAGTTTCTATTAATTCAGAAAGGGGCCTGTCCTTTATGTCTAATGCTACTTTAGCATCTTGTGAGTAGACAGATGCCGACACTCCAAAAATGCCGATAAACATAAATAATGAGGTGAGTTTCATAATTTTCTTTGTACTGCGGAGACGATTTACATGGCATAGGTATCTCTTGCAGTGTATTTTTTTATACATTTGCTATTAATTGAGGTTAATACTATTAAGGTTATACTCCAATTAGAATCGGAGGGTGGTGCAATATCTTCCGATTCCTTTGTTTTTTTCTTATTGCGTTTACGTTATCATATTTTTTCTATTTAGGGTTTATATTGTATTTGTGATGGCTAAAATATATGAACGGTGCGGCCATTGACTTCGTAGGAAAACTTGCCCAATGATGACATGACTTCCATTACTTCTGTAATTCCCTCGTTATTCACGAAGTCACCGGTAAACCTCCTGTTAAGGACTTCTTTACGATTCACTTCTATTTGGATGTCAAACATTCTCTCTAGCTCGATGACGATTTCTGAAAAACGTTTGTTCTTAAAAATCAATTTTGCATCTCGCCAAGCTAGCTCCTGTTCCTGAATACCATGGATTTGTTGGTATGAGTTGGAGCGGCTGTTGTATGCAAAGGTTTGATTGGGTTGCATCATCATCTTCTTACCGTCTTTGGTCACCAATTCTACTGAGCCTTCTACCAGAGAGACGGTTACATCAGGCTGTTCGGGGTAACAAGATACGTTAAAAGAAGTGCCATGGACTTTAATTGCCAGGGTATTGGCTTCCACAATAAAAGGACGGTTACTATCGTGGGCCACTTGTAGAAAAGCTTCCCCTACAAGTTTTATTTTACGTTCGCCTTGGCCAAATTTGTCGGCTACTTCTAGTTTGGAGTCGGAATTGAGCCATACGATAGTTCCATCCTGTAAAACGGTTCTTGATTTGGATCCTTTTGCGACTACCACAGTTGCGATTTGTTGATTGGATGTATGGGGCTCTTGTGCAGACCAATAGCTCCCCGTGGTAAATGCCAGCAATAGGCCTGCCGCTACGGCTACATATCTCCAAGCTTTCCGTTTGAAAACATTCCTGGAAGTATGCTTATTTTTACGATCTAAAAATCCACTATAGGCAAGGCTCGCATCAAATGAAGTATCGGGTTCAGCATATTCCATTGCTACATGGATTTCTCTGGCTTGGGCATATAAGGTGCGGTTCTCGTCTGATTCGGACAGCCACTTTTCCAGCGCTTCTTCTGAAGCTGGATCTGTATTGCCTGACAGCGAATCATAAATTAATGCTAATCCGTATGCTTTTGATTTATCTTCCATTGGTTTATCTAACAGGGTGTAGTATGTCTGTACGGAAGAGACAACAGAAGTGTGGGGGTAGGGTAAATTAAAATGTATTTTTTTTTGAAAAATAGTCTTGTAGATCGATTCGTAGCTTGCGAAGGGCTTGTTTGATATGATATTTTACCACATCTGAGGAAATGTTGAGTTGCTTGGCGATTTCATGGTATTTTTGGTTTTTAAACCGGCTAAGCATGAATATTTCCTTCGTCTGCACTGGCATACCATTTAAGCTTTTAAGAATTTTGATGTCCAACTCTTTCACGAGAAGTTTTTCGATCGGACCATCTGCACTTATCCATTCTGCTTGTCGAAAATCGTTGCTTTCTTCCTCGATTTCAATATGTATTCCTTCGTACTTCTTCTTATTCGATACAAAGGTTAGCGATCGGTTGCGCACGGCTCGTAACAAATAATGTCTTAAATGCTGTATTTCTAAATTATCTCTGTTTTTCCATATTGAGAATATCACTTCATTGACGACATGTGCTGCATCTGCAGGACTATGTGTTATTTTAGACGCGTATTTACACAATGTGACATAATGCATATCGTACAATATTTTGTACGCTAGATTATTTCCCGCCTTTAATCCCTCGACAATGTCAGTTTCAATCATTTTCCTTAAGATGAAGCGTACTTATTCAGCAGTAGCAGAGTTTATCATATTATATAGGTTGTTGCCGCTAACCCTTAGTCGGGTCTTTGGCAAAAATAGGAATATTTAAATCAATTATCCAAGACATCATTTGTGATTGGTAGTTAGAGACTAGGAGTTAGGTTGCTTATACGTCACTCTAACACATTTTACTTATTTTTGTGAAAGCTGCCTGGACAGCCACGTATAGTAATTATAGTAAGCTTTATTCACAATGTATACAGATTCACAGGTTCAGAAAATATTAATTACTGGTGCAAACGGTCAAGTAGGCTCTGAATTAAAAGCCATTTATGAGCATCGGACGGATGTCGAGACGTTTTTTCTGGATCGTAAACAATTGCCCTTGGATCAAACGTTGATTATCCAAGATATCTTGGCGATGTACCAACCCGATGTCATTATCCATGCTGCAGCCTATACAGCTGTGGATAAAGCGGAAGGGGAAGCCGAATTAGCCAATGTGGTCAATCATTTGGCCACCGAAGAGATTGCTCAATACTGCCGTATCCATGAGGCTAAGTTGATAGCGATATCTACGGATTATGTATTTGAAGGCAGCTCTGCTTGTCCTTTGCCAGAAGATGCTGCCGTGAATCCTATAAATGTATATGGTCAGACCAAGTTGAATGGTGAGCTCGCCATTCAGAAATGGGTGCCAGATGCCATTATTATCCGTACCTCGTGGGTATATTCGACCTATGGGCACAATTTTGTGAAGACCATGCTGCGGTTGATGGCTGAGCGCGAGGAGATTTCTGTCGTTGCCGATCAAATAGGTACGCCTACTTATGCCTATGATTTAGCAAAAGCCATTGTAGCCATTATCGACTCCGAGATATGGCAAGCGGGTGTCTACCACTATTCCAACGAAGGCGAGATTTCCTGGTATGACTTTGCTATTGCTATCCGAGAGATAAGCAAACTATCCTGTACTATCCATCCTATTCCGACATCGGCCTACCCCACACCAGCAAAACGCCCTCGATTCTCCCTGCTAGACAAATCAAAAATAAAAAGTACTTTTGGAGTAGAAGTACCTTTTTGGCGAGATAGTTTGGAGAAGATGCTTGCATCAAGTGACGGGTTAGAGATTGGGAGTTAGTGACTAGGGGATAGGTGACAGATACGTCACTCCGGGCTCGGTCCGGAGTCTGTAAGTAGCAGTACAGCGGTGGTAGCACGAGCGTTATTTAATCAACGGTTGCTAGTCACTAAGAACTTGTTCCTATTCACTCCACTAGCCATTAGCCAATAACCATCAGCAATAAGCAATAAAAAATGAAAGGAATTATACTAGCCGGAGGGTCCGGCACCCGTTTGCATCCGTTGACATTGGCTGTTTCCAAGCAGCTGATGCCTGTGTATGATAAGCCCATGATTTATTATCCGCTGTCGACGTTGATGTTGGCGGGTATTCGGGAAATCTTGATTATTTCCACCCCGCATGACTTACCGCATTTTCGCCGTTTGCTGGGTGATGGTTCGCACATCGGATGTCGCTTCGAGTATGTTGAACAGCCGAAGCCCGAAGGCTTGGCGCAAGCATTTGTACTTGGCGCAGATTTCATTGGCCAAGATAAGGTCGCATTGATTTTGGGTGATAACATCTTTTACGGTTCGGGCATGTCCAAGATGCTACAAGGTAGCACTCAAGTCGATGGCGGGTTGATTTTTGCCTATTCGGTTACCGATCCTGAGCGCTATGGGGTGGTCGAGTTTGATACGGCTCGACAAGTATTATCTATTGAGGAGAAGCCCACACAGCCCAAGTCTACCTATGCCGTGCCCGGCTTGTACTTTTACGACAATGAGGTCGTGCGTATTGCGCAGGGTATCAAACCCTCTGCTCGGGGGGAATTGGAAATTACCGACGTCAATCTGGAGTATCTCAAGCGAGGTAAGCTCAAAGTCAATGTATTTGATAGGGGCACAGCGTGGTTAGATACCGGTACTATACAATCCTTGATGCAGGCCGCCCAGTTTGTGCAAGTGATCGAGGAGCGTCAAGGCATGAAGATTGGCGCTATCGAAGAGGTAGCCTATCGTATGGGATACATTGATAGCCAGCAGCTGCTGAAGATTGCCGAGCCTTTGGTCAAATCCGGCTATGGTGATTATCTCCGTCGGGTCGTGGGAGGCTAGGTTCATAACAGCACGTCACTCCGGGCTTGGTCCGGAGTCTGTCGGTTAATTGCATTTTTGGAAGGTTCCTCGTTCGCTGTCCACTACCTTACTCACCATTACTCCTCATCATTCTGTGCTAGCCGCAATATTTTTCCCCTGCCTCGGGGGTAGCAGTACTATTTTTTACAAGCTTTTGTAATACGTTCTTTTGGGGTGGGATGGGGACAAAAAAAGAGAGCAATCTAATGTTTGCTCTCTTTTTTATCAAATCAATCCTTTTTACCAAGAAAAGGTATAATCCTTGATTATGGATATGTCCTTTACTACAAATACGGAGGATTTTAGTTCTCTTTTCGTTCTTGAAGTTTGGGTCTTTTCTATAATTTTTAATAATTCAATCATGCCCACTGGCATATTCTCAAAAGTGAATGACCTTTTGAAAGTATCCGAGTTGATTTGTTTATGCAATTCGTCAGCGAATGATCGCGACATAAATTCTATGCCTGTGAAGTCTAATATAATATCATAGCAGTCTTCCTTATCCAACTCTTTCTCGATATGATTCATCAGGAAATTCACAGATTCTCTTGTGTCTAAGGATTTATTAAATAAATCTTTTAACTTAATATCTGCCGCGGTTGTCATAGTATACTCCTTTCTTTTTAATGATTTGCAAAGGTGCGCATTATTCCTCTATATTAATAGTTCTTGTCATAATCTCTAGCTTTAGGAGAAGTTGCTATTAGCTCTCTGACGTGGTCACATATATGGACACAGCCAAATAGGGTGTCGTACATAGATGAAAGGCGGACAGCAGCCTACAAGTCAGCAAGGGAAAATGCGACCTGTATACAACAAAGCACTCTTACAAATCACATTAAGGGATGTTATGTGGCCGCTATCCGCCACCGACCAGCATCAAGCGCAATCGAAAGACTCGCTCTTTATAGGATACATAGACTGCATAATCGGCTATTAATTATTCTTAATCACCATAAAAATAGCCTCTTTTTCCGTGTATTGCAAATAATGGTTGTATTCTGGAGGTGTGAGGTCTGTTGTTGTTATTTCTCCTACATTGATTGTTTTTATTTTAGGTAGATTTTTATTAACAATCTAGGTGCGGATGGAGAGGGAATATTCAATTTACGCGTTTATTTTATGATTACCTCTCTGTGCTTTTGCGACGAACATATTATAAAACCAATAGAGTCGGGGGTCTAGTTAATCTTAAACAGAGAGAACGATTGATAAAAATCGTTATTAATAGAAAGACTGAATATTTGAAACAAAAGTTAATAGATTTATATACAAAAAGCACTACTTAAACATTTTTCCGAATTAGTTTGAAGATATTCAGTCTCTATAATTTATCATATTGCTGTTCTAGTCTTTGTCAAGTAACAAATTATAAGCCTGAAGTTGGTCAACTTCAGGCTTATAATTTGTTAAAAGAAGGTTTCGATTTTGGATAAAAGCATCTTCGATATAGGCAAACACAAAATTATTTGATTTGTATTGTATCTATAAAAAAATTTGTTGCAAGCTATTTCAACAAATTGTTAATCGCGCCACCATCAACTAATAATTCTATTCCAGTAATGAAACTAGCGGCGTCTGAAGATAAAAATAATACCGAATTCGCTATTTCATCGGGACTTCCTAATCTTTGTAAGGCAGTCGAAGCAGCTAAATAATCCTTTACTTCAGCAGATGCTACGCCATCTAATCCTGGTGTACTGGTCGGTCCAGGGCTGACAATATTAACCCTGATTTTTCTTTCTGCCAACTCATTCGCTGCAGTTTGTGCTATTTTGTTTATTGCACTTTTAGTGGCCGAATATACGCTAGTACCTATAGAACGAGCTGTGGCCACGGTTGATGAGGTGAATACCACCGAAGATCCATTATTCAGGTGGGGAATTAGTTTTTGCAAGGTGAAATAAGCACCCTTTACATTGGTGTTAAATTGAGCATCAAAATCTTCTTCAGTTGCATGTTCGATGGGTGCGAATGCTGCTATCCCTGCATTTAAATACAGAACATCCAATTTATTACCTGCTTCAGCAATAGCTTTCTCCAAAACCGAAATTCCTGCCAGATTTGACGTGTCAGAAACTATTGTTTTCAAGTTGGGGCTGTTAATTTCTGAAGCAGCTTTTTGAAGATTTAGATCATTTCTGCCTGTAATCCATACGTTTGCGCCTGCATTAATAAAGGCTTTGGCAGTTGCAAATCCGATACCGGTACTTCCACCAGTAATTACTACATTTTTATTCGTAAAATTCATTTTGTTATATTTATTTAAGTTGTAAAGATACGGGTGTTATGTTATTTTTAGTAACTTTGTACTTATAAATAACAGTATCATCGGAGTAACCAAGTAACAATGGAGTGCAAAGAAAACAATTTCGCAAACATCCATAAAAAGGAAATGAGAGCCGTACAAGACTCTATGGATGTATTAAATGGTAAATGGAAAATAGCAGTCATTTCTTCAATCTGCTATTATGAAAATAGAAGATTTTCAGATATCTTGAAAGATGTTGGAGGAATTTCCAACAGAATGTTAAGCAAAGAGTTAAAGGAGTTAGAAATTAACAAGTTGGTTAAACGAACAGTGATAGGTACACAACCTGTTATAGTGCAGTACACCCTTACCGACCATGGATTAACGCTAAGAACCATCATCAACAGTCTAACGGAATGGGGAGTAGCACACCGGAAAAAAATAATTGATAAGTAAATGTTGAATTAGTGTCTATCCATGTTTAAACTTCTGTCGTAAGTTAAAAGAATAAGATCTGTTATAGTAGCTATATGTTATAAGATTAAACTTGTCGCTATTTTAACATTTTATGTTTGTTTCCCCATTTTTCTAAGTTTCGGATGATAGAGTTTAATTCATACCCAATCTCGGTCAATTCATATTCTACTCGCTGGGGAACTTCAGCGTAAACAGTTCGAGTAAGAATTTTATTTTCTTCTAATTTGCGTAATTGCAAAGTCAGCATTCTTTCTGTGATGTTAGGAATTACTTTTTTTAATGCTCCAAAACGCATTTTCCCACTCAACAGCCATGAGCAAATTACTAAAGACCATTGTCCTCCGATAATATTGGCTGCATAAGCTTCTGAACATTCAGCTGCTAAGACTTTCTTGTTTTCGAAGTTTGTAGACGTTTCTTTTATTTTACTCATTACTTACCTTTATTATAGCATCTTACAATTGGTCGCTAAAATGCGAATTGTAAGTGAACTACTTATCTTTGACTAAGATGGAAAATAAGGAAATTCTAGAAATTGCTAACTTAGCTGTAGCAAAAGGAGATTATGAAGGGTTTTTAGATTTTTTTACAGAAGACACGATATGGAATTTTGTAGGAGATCGAGTTTTAGAAGGTAAAGAACAAGTACACCAATATATGAAAGAAGTATATTTGGTACCGCCAAAATTTACTGTTGAGCGTGTTATTGAACAAGGGGATTTCGTAACAGTCTTGGGACAAATTAGCCTTAAAAATACGCTTGGACTTTATGTTCACTTTGATTATTGCGATAATTGGAGGTTCGAAAATGGTAAGATTGCTGAACTAAAAGCTTTTGTTATTCAAAAAAAAGCCTGATACGACATCGAATCTTTTATTTCCAGATCAAATGACAGAAAACGATTTCGAAAAAGCTGTGTACAGCAATGATATCGTCACTTTAAAAAACTTTTACAAGCGGGCACAAATCCAGATTTGGTTAATTCCTATGACTTAATCCATTAATGATCGCAGCTGGATATGGTTATATTGATTTGGTGGAATTGTTGATTTCTCATCGAGCAAACGTCCTAGTTATGAGTCATCGAATGGGAATTACCGCTTTGCACAAAGCAGTGCAGTCATGGCTTATAAGTATTATTTAAATTCTTTTAGACAATGGAGCTTTCATTGATCTGCAAAGTCCTATTATTGGTAACTCACCTTTAATGGACGCGGTACCTTATAGACAAAAAAATGTGGTAAAAATACTTTTAAAAAACAATGCAAGAATTGAGTTAAGAAACAATTTTCAACAGAGCGCTTTGGATATTGCTAAAAATTTAGAGCTGCTATCTATTATTGATATCCTTGTACAGCGTGATGGCAATCTCGCTCATGTCATTCAATCTCAAAATTTAATTAAGGCTATTAAATTGGGAGACCTTCGAGAAGTAAAAAAGCCTATTTTCAAACAAGTTTCGTTTATTGAACGAATTCCAAATGTAGGAAGTTTTGATGATTATTACACTTCAATTGGAATTGCATCCAGATCATGCACAGATAGTTAAATTGTTATTAGATGTTGGTGCAGATGTGAAGATGCTCCACGGTGTTATGGGAGCTACTGTAACGCACGAAGCAGTTGCAGAAGTAATTAAAGTCTTGGTGACGCATAAAAATACAACGCCAAACCTTGATGCTCAAGAATCGTACAATGGTAGATTGTCTTTCATGACGCTGTTTGGCAAAATAATCTCGAAGCAGTAAAAGTTCTGGTTGATTTAGCAAATTTGAAATTGACTACTCATACGGGGCTCACGGCCTGAAAACTTGCTGAATTTTATCATTATGAGGATATTGTAAGTTTTTTATCAAGTATTGAGAATAGCTAAAACTGCCCACGGCCCATCTTTATTAGGATTAGGCCGCGGTTAATTAAACAATTCACTGTTATGCGAGTAGCTTTGTTATTAAATTATTTGACAACTGTTGCTTCTAATTCCACTTTTAGCGTTTCGTACAATTTGGTGACTTGCAACAATGTTAATGCTGTTTTAATATTATGTTTAGCTATCCAATCTTGAAGGATAGGCCAAAGTGGCCAAAGCTCTTCATTGGATGTGGTGTAAACAGTTAGCCTCACGATACCCTGTTTTTCATATCCAGCGTGTGTAATTACCTCATCTAGGTTAGCAATCGCTAATCTAAGTTGCGATTCCATGTCTTCGTTGCTAGAGATACCACTTGAATCAATTGCTGCTTGACCTGAGCAGTACAATGTGCTTGTGTGATTTTTGACTTCAACCGATTGAGCGTAACTACGTTC
Organism: Sphingobacterium sp. SYP-B4668; assembly: GCF_027627455.1. NCBI lineage: Bacteria > Pseudomonadati > Bacteroidota > Sphingobacteriia > Sphingobacteriales > Sphingobacteriaceae > Sphingobacterium > Sphingobacterium sp. SYP-B4668. The sequence continues at coordinate 364,737 of NZ_CP115483.1, forward strand.
GTCCTGCCATTTCCAAGGACTAAATTCTCTTTTTTCCATTGTATTTTTTTAATATGTAATTATATCTATTACAAAGGTAGGCTTCATTTTTGGCTCTAGCTTTTGATATAGGTCACAATTATAAAGTGATGTATATCACGATTCACCATCAAAGGTGTGGAGATTCGGATAGGGTTAAACTTTATGAAAAATGGAATACTCATTACTTCGAAGAGAAATCCCCAGCTTAAGTGGGTAAGATATTTCTTAAGGTATATTTAGATTATAACGCTAATCTGCTTAAAGTTTCTCTTGAAACTCCCAAGTAAGCAGCGAGTTGTGACTTTGGTACGCGCTGCACCAAAGTGGGATATCTTTTAAGAAGTTGCTGATATCGCTCTTTTGTATTAGAAGTAAGGGTGAAAAGAATACGTTTTTGCGCTGCAATGAATCCATAGTATGCTTTTTCGAGAAAAAATCGTTCCATTTTTGGCAATTCATTGCATAGCTTGATATAGTTTTCATAAGTAATATATGAGACATCCGTATTTTCTAGACATATTAGAGACATGGTCGTTTTCTGTTGCGTATAAAACGCTTCAAAATCACTTTCCCACCAATCTTCCATTGCAAAGCCGACAATATGTTCATACATGTCATTATCCATAAACACTAGCTTCAACAATCCTTTACCTATAAAATAATGTTTCGCAAAGTTATCTCCTTCTTGAAAAATATATTGACCTTTTTTATAAGATTTTTGAGCGAATAGCGAATTTATAAAATCAAATTCTTGATCCGTAAGGTTGACTATTTTTTCAATGTGAGTTCTTAAAGTCTTAGACATATTTACTGGAACATATTATTTTAATAAATCATTGAAATAAACTATTAAAAGCCCTAAGCACTGGTGACGATAAACTTTCTTTTCTGTAGATTAATACCGTTTTCATAGCTCCAATCTCTTTAGGAAGAGAAAATGTTTTTAGCTTTCTATCTTTGTAGAAGGTTGATATAATTTCTTTTGGTAAAAAACTAAAGCCTATACCTGATTCAATAAAATTTACTACCCCCTCCACAGAATTCATTACGGTTTTATGGTAATTAGTTATAGTTTTACTTACCAGCCAATTTTCCATACGCGCTCTAAAAAAGCAACCTTGGTCAAATACAATTGCTTTGATTTGTGGTTGTTCTAATAATTTATTCAGGCTTTTGACGCTCATCGGAGTGACAACCACTATGCTTTCGTCAGCAATTTGTAGTTGTTCCAATTCCTCGTCATAAATGGGGGCTGGGATAAAGGCTGCGTCTAGTTTGTAACTGAGGACATCATCAATTAGTCTGTCTTTCATGGCAGATGTAAAGTCAATGTCTATCAGCGGAAATTTATCAGCCATCTGAGCAACAAGCATCGGACCTTTAATAGCCATCGTTGTTTCGATAAAACCAATTTTGATCTGACCTTTGACCTCTTTATTTTTTCCTATAGCGAGTTTGGTGTCTTCAAGTAAGTTGTTAATTTGCTTACAACATTGCAATACTATTTTTCCTGCTGAAGTAAGTTCTACTTTTCGAGAAGTTCGCGAAAATAAGGTCGCGCCGAATTCTTCTTCCAAGTTTTTTATCCTTGAAGTGACATTTGATTGTACGGTGTGCATAGTTTCTGCAGCTCTAGTGAAGTTCCCATGGTAAGCTGCTGCTTCAAATAATTTTAAATCATTGGTATTCATTCATCATTAATTATGATAGTATGTATATTTATAAATCGTTTATAGTAATCAAATATAGTGTTTAAATTTGCTTTATGAAAACAACAATAAATAAAATCTTAGGTGTCTTAACGTTTATTGTATTGACCTTAACTTCAAACTTATATAGCATGGCACAATCACAAAACATTTTAGGGAATCAACCGGAAAATGCCTCAAAGGCAATTTATTACCGCAATGTAAATGCGGGTGGGCACAAAATTTTTTATCGAGAATCAGGTCCTGTAGGGGCTCCTATTGTTTTACTTCTGCATGGGTATCCTACTTCTTCACATATGTTTCGTAATCTTATTCCAATATTAAACCAACAGTATCATATAATAGCACCTGATCTTCTAGGATTTGGTTATTCAGACTCTCCCGATAGAGGCCAATTTGATTACACTTTTGATAACCTTACACATGTGATGCAGGCTTTTATCGATGAGCTTGGGCTTAAACGGTTTGCTGTATATGTGTTTGATTATGGTGCGCCTACTGGATACCGTCTAATGTTGGCAAATCCTGAAAAAGTAACTGGATTCATATCACAGAATGGTAATGCATATACAGAAGGACTAGGTGCGGCTTGGGATGCTGTTAAAAAGTATTGGGATAGCGATTCGAAGGACGATAGAGATGCATTGAGGGGATTTGTTAAAGAGCAAGAGCTCAAATTTCAATACTATACAGGTGTTACTGATCCTGAATTAATAGCGCCAGAAACGCTTACGCTTGACCAATATTTTCTTGATCGGCCAGATTCAGACGAAAAGCAACTTGACTTGCTTAGGGACTACAAGAATAATGTATCACTTTACCCTGCTTTCCAAGCGTATTTTAGGGATTATCAGCCACAGGCTCTTATTGTATGGGGGAATAAGGATCCTTATTTTTTACCTGCAGGAGCTGAAGCTTATAGAAAAGATATTCCTAATGCGACGGTAAAGTTTTACGACACAGGACATTTTGCGCTTGAAACTCATGTACGTGATATTGGAAATGATATATTAAACTTTATGTCAACTTTGCCCAAGTAGTCGCATTGACAAAGTTTCTCGCATTATAGGGTTCTGAAAGAATTATTGTTCTTGTGGATTTTATATGGCAACTTCGGCATTTGAAATAATTTTTATAAAACACTTTAATATTCCTTATTAATAACAATTATTGAGCGATTGACTGATTATTAAAAGATAAAATCCCATAGTTTTTTTATTTGAACGTTCTGTTATGCATCCACTATATGTCTACATTAACAAACATGTTTCTTCATCACTTTCTGAAGAAGAATTCGAGTGGATTTTGGATCATTTTCATTTTAAAAGACTAAAGAAAAGACAATTTATACTGGAGGATCAACAAGTTTGTAAATACATGGCGTTTATCCTTAAAGGCTCTATGTGCAAATATTATATAAATGACAAGGGTACGGAGCATATTGTAAACTTATACATTGAAAATTGGTGGGCAAGCGATCGTGAAAGTTTTGTAATGTCTACACCAAGTCCTTATTATGTAGAAGCTTATGAGGATTGCGAAGTCCTGCTTATATCAAGAGCAAATTTATTGAAACTCTGCAACGAGTCTTCAATTTTTCAGGAATTGATATTCATATTGGATGAAAGAAATGCGATCGCCATGCAGAAGCGAATAATTTCATCTATCAATTTTTCAGCTGCTGATCGATATGAAGACTTTATCAATCGACATCCCTATTTCGTACAAAGATTTCCTCAACATATTATAGCTTCTTATCTTGGGGTCACAAAAGATACAATTAGCCGCGTAAGAAAAATGAGTGTAAAACGATAATATATTTTACACTCATTTTAAGGTTGTTAGCTTTGTTTCTTAATATAATCTATCCAGAGTTGAATGTCCTCTTCATTAAAAAACATTTGTTGGGTGCCTGTGAATCTAATTAGATATTTCATCTTTACATCATAGTAGATACACACTCCGTACATACCTTTCATTGGGCCTGTTGTGACTGTTACACCATCACCAATTTTAAACTTTAAATCCTTGTACATTTTTTTTCTTTTTTCTTTTTTAATACGCCTGAGTTCTTTCTTAGACAATATGGTGTCCTGATTACTCAATTCAAACATTAATAAATGATTCGTTGGGTCTTTGTGAGGCAGATCAGTCCCATGCGTAATATTAGTTGCATTTGTAGCTGCTATGGTATTCAATCCCATAAAGAGACAGGCAGCAGTGAGTGTGGTAATTTTGCGGTTCATTTTAGCGGAAAATATTAATATATTTTTAATAGGATCATGAAGTTTCATGTTGTTATATTCTGTTTTAACTAATTATTGTTAGCTATTTGTTAAATAGCACTTGAATATTTAGTGATTTCCAAAATTAGGCATTGATTATTCTTTGTTGCTATCACTTGTTAAAGAAACGAAAATAATCGACCTTTAGTTGACGCACGACTTGATGCACCTCCGGTTTACCTGTGATATTATTTACGTGCTATTTGTAGTATGTGCAATTTTTTTTACTACCTATGTAGAAAAATAGCTCTCTTTTTTATCGTTAATTGTCTACTTTATCCTTTTCAATTTTCTCTAATTTTAACTTGCTTAATTGTTAAGTTGTTTGTTTTAGTGCACTTGAATTTTTTAGAATAATATGGACATATTTACGTATGAGAGGATTTTAAAGAGCATTACAAGTATCTATACATTGAATGAAGATGAAAAATTAGGTTTTATTAACTCATTAGATTTTATACTTGTACCCAAAAGGACGATGCTGCTTCGAGCAGGTGAAATATGTAGGTTTGAAGCTTTTATCCATAAAGGTTGTGCCCGTATATATTACATAAATGAAGAGGGAGTTGACGTCACACTATTCTTCGTCGAAGAAGGTGGTTGGTTAAGTGATATGGTCTCTTTTTATGACAAAAAGCCATCAACATTTTTTATTGAGACATTGGAAGATACTGAAATGTATGGCTTTTGTTTTGAGTCAAAGGAGAAGCTATTAGCTGAAATGCCAAAATTTGAACGCATATTTCTTCATTTAATTCTCCAGAATTTAGCCGGTATTCAGTTACGCTTGGTCAAAATGATAACAGATAGTGCGGCTGACCAATATTTGGAGTTTTTAAAATTATACCCTTCGATTACATTGCGAATACCTCAATATTTAATTGCTTCCTATCTTGGCGTAACTCCTGCATTCCTAAGTGTCATAAAGAGAAAATTATCAAAAAGAAAAGTTGGAGCGCATTATTTATAGAATTTATTGCCTCATTATTCAGTCGATTAAAGCTCATCATATCAAATTATTCTTTTGCAATTCAAGTATTTTGTACACGGTCGATTCATATTAGATTTTTAATGTTAATTAGGTATGCTCTCGCTTTTTCGCCATTTGTCTACACTTTTTTTTCACATTTAATCTAGTTTTGTTTTAACAGACTTATTGATAAAAAATATACGTTAAATTGTTAATATGCACCCACTCTTTCATTATATAAATAAACATAGCTCAACTCAGATTTCTAAAGAAGATTTTGATATCGTGTTTAATCATTTTGTTCCTAACAAAATACGTAAAAGGCAGTATTTATTACAGAAAGGTGAAATTTGCGAACATTTTATTTTTATTACCAAAGGCGCCTTTAGGCAATATTATTTAGACGAAAAAGATGTGGAGCGGATAGTTAATTTATATGTAGAAGACTGCTGGACTGTTGATTATGATAGTTTTATGAATTTTACGCCGAGTTTATTTTATATAGACGCTTGGGAAGATGGTGAGGTGTTATACATTTCAAAAAAGAATATATTAAAATTGTGTGAAGAAACTCCAGCATTCAAAGAGTTGCTTTTAAATCTTATTATCAAAAGTAATATTGCTACACAGAGAAGAATTACTTCTATTAATTTATCGGCTAAAAAGAGATACAATTGGTTTGTAGAGACCTATCCATTTTTTGTTAATCGATTTCCGCAGCACGTAATTGCTTCTTATCTGGGAATCACTAAAGATACGCTTAGCAGACTCTTGAAAAAATAAATAAACAAACGCTCCCCCTTATTTAAAGTAGACATTAGTCGATGTGTTTTTTCGTCATTTGTCTACTTTTCTTTTTCTTCTATACTGCAATTTTGAATTATAAATTTTTACTCCAAGAAGTGCTAGAATCTTTTTTAAGATCACTCGCTTCTAATAGGGAAATGGTGTCAAAATAAATTGAAAGAAGCAAAATACTTTAAAAAATGAATCTAATAGTATCGCATTAAATCATATTAAATGTCAACAAAAAAAGAAAATAAAACTTTCGATACACCAAATCATAGTATTGCATACACGCATATCATCGTTGGCGGAGAATCAGCGGATGCTGTAATTGCTAGTCGTCTAAGTGAAAATGCAGCTTTTAACATTTTGCTAATTGAAGCAGGGAGAGCATTTGTCGAGGATTTAATATCCAGAATTATTCGCCAATAGCCAGTTTTGGTAACCAATGGCGAGCGTAGTTATCATTGGGGATATCAATCACTTCCTAATTAGATAAGACATATGATCCTTAACAAGAGGCTAGGTGTTAGGAGGTAGTTCAGCGGTGAATGTTGCAGTTGGATTAAGAGCTCTTCGGAAAAATTTTAAGTGATTTGTGGATACAGGGTTGAGGGATTGGTTTTGGGGCTATGAATGATGTTGCATATCTACAAGAATTGGGATATCCACTTTCGGGAAATGAAGAACATATTAAAGTAAAAGCTCCTAAGATGAAGCTTAAAACTAACCACGGAACAAAATCTATAACAAACTAATAATATTCCTATGAATCCACAAGAGCAACTGTCAACTGACAACAACAAACAACCTATTGATGTCACTCCATTGTTTAGAAAAGAATATATTTCTGTAGACCAAAATGTAAACTTGCATGTCACAGACTTAGGGATTGGAAGGTCCGTGGTGCTAATCCATGGATGGCCATTGAGCGATGCGATGTACGAGTATCAGTATCATTTTTTAGCAGAAAAGGGCTACAGGGTGATAGGTATTACCCTAAGAGGCTTTGGGAAATCTGACAAACCGTATGGCAATTATAACTACGATGTATATGCTAAAGATATCAAAATAGTATTGGACACATTGGACATTAATGATGCACTATTGGGAGGATTCTCCATGGGGGGCGCTATAGCTATTCATTATGTTGCCAAATATAATAATAATCAAAGGATCACGAGGCTTGCCCTATTTGGTGCAGCAGCTCCAATCTGGACCAAAAGAAGCGATTACAACTATGGGTTTGCAGTAGAAGATGTCAATGCGTTAATTTCATTAAGCAAAGTGAATAGACCTCAGCTTTTAGAAAATTTTGGAAAAATTTTTGGCGCCAGCGAAACTTCCTTACCAAAAGGAATAGCCGAATGGTTGGACAAAGTGAATATGGAAGCATCGCCTTATGCGACTACCCAAAGTTTGATTGCGCTCAAAGATACTGATTTAAGACAGCAATTGGGACAAATTAATATTCCAACGGCCATATTTCACGGTGCCAAAGATATCATCTGCGAATTTGCGCTGGCGGAGCAAATGCATTTAGGAATTAAAAATTCTTACCTCGTAAAATTTGAAAATAGTGGTCATGGTCTCTTTTATGAAGAGGTAGAGAAATTTAACGAAGAGTTATTAGTCTTTTTGAATAAATATACTGATAAGCAGGCAGAAATAGATGCAGAGCAAATCAAAACAGTGTCGATATAACAAAATTTAAAACGGATTTCATTAAAGCACTAAACTGACGGTACGCAACTAAATAATAAAATAAAATACAAAACATAAACTGAATAGTTTGTGCAAAAACACAAAAAACATGAAACGATTAGAAAATAAAGTGGCAATCATCACAGGGGCTGCCGGCGGCTTGGGCGCATCGCAAGCATTGCTTTTTGCGCAACAGGGTGCCAAAGTATTTCTTACTGATATTCAAGAGCAGGAGCTTAGACACATGGTTAGTCAGATTACTTCTAAAGGAGGTATCGCAGACTACATGGTTCATGATGTCACTACCGAAGATGATTGGGAGGCGGTGGTAAAGAGAACTGTCGAGTTGTATGGAGGTATACATATCCTGGTGAACAATGCTGGAATTACAGGAAATATTATGAACAGCTTACTAGATACATCTGTTGCGGAGTTTAAGAAAGTTATGGAAATAAATATGTTGAGCCAGTTTATCGGCATAAAAGCTGTTGTCCCTTATATGAAAAAAAACAATGGTGGGTCCATCATCAATATATCTTCCATTGCTGGGATAGTAGGATCGGCCAGAGCGACAGCTTATACCGCTTCTAAAGGTGCCGTCAGGAGTTTTTCTAAGGGCGCTGCTTTCGAGTTTGCGCATGATAATATACGCGTTAACTCTGTACATCCAGGGTATGTTGCTACACCAATGACCAAAAATCTGCAAAATGCTGATGAATTCAAAGCGATGGCAATCGGTATCACCCCGCTAGGCCGTGAAGCTGTCCCAGATGAAATCGCTTATGGCGTACTATATCTGGCTTCAGATGAATCTGCGTACACTACAGGTACTGAAATGGTAATAGATGGTGGTAATACATCAGTCTAATATAACCTCATAAATTACAAAGATATGACACAAAGAGAAATCCAAAGAAAATGGTTCGTGATACCTCAAAAAGATACGCCGTTGCACAAACAAAATCTTGTATTGCCATACGATAATTGGGAGGAGTTCGATCCATTTTTAATTATGGTTGAAGACAACATGAAGAAGGGAGCGTTTGATCATCATCCGCATCGCGGTATAGAAACGGTAACTTATATGATAGATGGTATGCTTAATCATAGAGATAACCAGGGAAATAGAGGAGAATTGAGAAAAGGAGATGCTCAATGGATGACTGCAGGCAAAGGTATTTTACACATAGAAGAAGCGCAGGAAGATGGATTTGCACATTTACTTCAATTGTGGGTTAATCTACCTAAAGCAGATAAAATGGTAGAACCTAGGTATCAGGAGGTCTTGCACGTATTAGCACCGCTACGTAAAGACGATGGCGTAAAAGTTAAAGTAATTTCGGGATCTTCAGGGTCAGTTTTTTCAGACACTAAAAACTACGTGCCTGTAACAATGGTCGAAATTTCTTTAGAGAATGGTCGATCTACTTATCAAGATTTTCCAGCAGATTTCAATGGTTTTATATTCATCATAGACGGAGCTGGTATTTTTGGGTCCAATAAAGTAGTTGGAAATAAGAATGAAGTTCTTTGGTTATCTACTTCCATTGACAGCCCTAGTGAAGTGGAATTGTATGCGACGGAAAGATTATTATGTTTAGTAATAACGGGTAAACCCTTGCGGGAGCCAATTGCATTAAAAGGTCCTTTTGTTATGAATACCGAAGAAGAAATCAAAGAAGCATTTAAAGATTTTAGGCAAGGGAAATTTGGCATATGGACTGATTAATAGATTATTATGATTTGCTTTTTCTTAATTAATACGTTGCTATAATTCAAGCAATTTGATAAAGATTCGGAGTTTGATGAGAGATAGGGCAAGGTAAGATAAATTGCATCACAACCAAAAGTTGTATTGCTTATGTTGAGTGATTAAAAAAATCCAGTCATGTTGGAATGAAGGAAACCGAAATGACTTAAATAAAAAACGCAGATAGATTTACAAACTAAAATTTGAATAATGGCTAAAACAAATTGGGCGATAGACCCTTCACATTCTCATATAGGATTTAAGGTCAAATACATGATATTTACAAATGTCTCCGGCATGTTCAAAGATTTTCAAGCAGTTATAGAAAGCGTTGATGACCAAATTGAAACCTTGAAAGTCTCTTTTACAGCTAATGTTAGCTCTATTGATACAAATAGTATCGACCGTGATGACCATCTAAGAAGTTCTGACTTTTTTGATGTAGTGAGATATCCTATTATTTCTTTTGAATCTACTAATATCATACAAAATAGTCATAATCGCTTTGACATGTTGGGAAAATTTACAATAAGAGATATAACCAGAAGCATAGCTCTTGAGGTAGAGTATAATGAGTTGATGAAAGACCCTTGGGGAAAAACGATAGTGGGACTATCTTTATCTGGAAAAGTAAATAGAAGTGATTATGGTTTAGATTGGAACACCTCTCTTGAAACGGGTGGCTTGTTAGTAGGAGAAGAAATCAAACTTTTTTCTGATATACAGTTAATAAGGCAATAATTACACACATTTTTTATCACATGAGAACAATAATTTTATGGCTACTCTCGGGTATAGCTGCATTATTGGCATTTGCATAAGAATCAATTTTGGATTGAATAAAATTGAAAATACGCTAAGCAATGAAAAAGATTATTCAAGCTATTGTAGATCCAAATTCGGAGGATACACTTTATCATACTGTTTTATTAGGATTTAGAATGTTATTATCTGCCGAAATGATTTATATATATGGGCTTGAAAACATAATCATGGATGTAGGGCTAGCTCAACAATTGCCTAACCCATTCTTGCTAAATCCAACTTTGAATATGTTTTTTTTACTTATTGCAAATATTTTATGTCCATTTCTGGTTATACTTGGATGCTTCACTAGACTTTCAGTGTTGCCTATACTAGCAATGACGCTCGTTGAATATTTAGTCCTGCAAAGTTATGATTCGCCTCTAGTAAAAGGTCTATCCTTCACGTACAGTTTGTCTTATTTTTTGATTCTATTTTTAGGATCTGGGAAATACTCCTTGGATTATCTTATATACCATAAAACTAGAAGAATTTACTAACATGTTTTTATTAAATCACCAATCAGTTAAAAAATAGATTTTATAATATTTTAAATATAAAAAATGAAAACACCAATAGAAATCATCGAGTTGTTTTTAGAAAACACGACTAATGCCGATATAATACATATGCTTGTTAATCCAGAAGCTGTCTATATTTCATTAAATTTTAGTAATCCTGAATTACAGAGAATTTTGCCTTGGACAGGAACTCATTATGAAGGCGCAAAAGGTTTTATTGATACATTTTCCGGTGTCAATGAATATTGGACAATCCAGACTTTTGAAGTACAGGATATCTTTTCAGAAGGTGACAAAGTAGCCGTCTTTGGCAGTTTTACTTACACTTCTAAGACGCTTAGCAAAAAGGTTACTAGTCCTTTTTCAATCTTGGCGAAAGTGAAAAATGAAAAAATATATCACTTTATGTTCATGGAAGATACTTTTGCTACAGCCGCTAGTTTTAGAATGACACCAGCGGGTAAGTTTCATAGCGATCCAAAAGCAACAGAATTTATTTTATAATAAAATACCTACGAACAAGACTACAACTGATTAGTAGCGTCCTTATTTTCAAAAAGATCTTCTTATCCTGAAAATAATAAATAGCCGTAAGATGAGCACAAATTAAATAAGTAATACCAAATTATATAAAATTATAAAAATTATGGAAATAATAATCCAAGAAGATTCGAATAAAGGATATGCAATGGCTCGGGTCAATGGGGTACGAGCAGGAGTGATGACTTATTCAAAGGCAGGGGACAACTTAATCATCATAGATTCGACAGATGTCTATGACGCTTACAAAGGTCAGGGTATCGGCAAAAATATGCTCTATAAAATAGTAGAAATGGCTAGAAAAAAGAATATTAAGATCATACCGCTTTGCCCTTTTTCTGTAAGTGTTTTTAAAAAGAATGCAGAGATCAGTGATGTGCTCAAATAACAATTTGAGCAATTAAAATTTAATTAATAAAGTTTAAAATGATATATGAAACCTCTATTTGAAAGTATACCCTTGGTGATTAATGAAGGTAAGAAACGATTTGAAATCCAAATTCAAGGAAATTATGCGTTTATTAATTTTAGTATATTTGGAACCCAAATCGCATTAAGACATACCGAAACAGATCCAGAATTAGCTGGGACAGGAGCAGCAAGCGCAATTGTTGAAAAGACATTACACTATATAGAAGACCAACAACTTAAGTTATTGCCATTTTGTCCATTTGTATTTGCCTATATAAAAAGACATGCCGAATGGAAACGAATTGTAAGTGCTAAATTTAAAGATTATGACAAACTTTAATAATATAATGGTACGCCCTATTTGCTGGATAGCTTTTATACTAAACTAAGATACAATTTGTTATCTTGCCTTAGCTAGCTACATCCAAAACAAAAAAAATTCCTATCGGATTTATTGTTGTTACCCTGTTGTAATGTGGGAAACTGGCGTTGACCATTGTGGACTGGGAGTTTCCCATATTTCAATAGGAAGTCCACTGACGTTAGATTGCCTAAGGCTGAATTGTCCATTTTTTTAGTGGAGGTCATGAGTACCGTTATTTATAGACATATGTCTATAAAATTTGATGTCGTAAGTTGCATTTTGGTGTACTAAATTAAATCAATGTAATTGTGGAAAATATACCAAAAGAAGTTGGGCAAGGATTACTACACTTAGAATACGAAATATTCTCTTTGCAAGAGAACAAGTCTAACCAATTTTTAGATTCGTTATTTCGTTAAGTTAATAGTTCTATCTTAAATTCATATTTATTTATAGGGCCTGATATATGAAAAAATAAATTATCCATTTTGATTGACCAAAATTTGAAAAATGTATGGGGTGAAAGAATTCTCACTGAAAGATGGAATGTGTTGACAAATCCTTCGATTCAATTTACGTTCTTTAAGGTCAAGCCAATAATTATTAATAATGATATGGGAAGGTTAATATGTATGATGGACCCCGAATGCTAATCCCATATTTGCCACAGGCATAATTATAGTAGTTTTTGCAGATAATAGAATTATGGTACTTTGCGTCTTTGGATTAATGAATTTGGGATATACACATATTATGAATATTTAATAAGGTTTTTTCAATGAATTTTGTAAATATTATTTATTTAAGTTATGGTATGATTATTAGTGTCCACATTTATTGCTTCATGTATTAATACTAATATTAATTTTTTTATCACTAATCTTTATTGTGTACGTGAATTTTAAAATTCTTATATTTTTAGTACTTGTTTATGTTAATATTAGCGCAATTGGGGTGTTTTTTTGCACAAGTATCATTTAAAATCTATCAATTTATTTTAACCAGAATACAAAAAATAATATACATCGATAAACACAAAAAATATGGACACAGTAGAATATCCAAATGGTGAAATTACAGTACTTTGGAAACCGAAATTATGCAAACATGAAGGAATTTGCGTCAAAACCCTTTCTAAAGTTTATAATCCCAAATCCCGTCCTTGGATCAAAGTTGAAAATGCAACCACTCAAGAGCTTTTAGATCAAGTTGCTAAATGTCCATCAGGAGCATTGAGTATTAAAAAACACCTTATTTATGGAACATAATTCGAATATTAAAATTCGAAAGTATATTAAGATGATTAAATTTTGTACGTATAAATAATAATAATGAAATATATACTTGAAGAACCGCTTCGTGGAACAATAGGTCTACAGAAATACAAAACTACTATGTATTGGAGGAATGGACAATTCGTCACCGATGAACCGCAAAAATTGGGAGGTGAAGACCTAGGACCTGATCCATATACTTTGTTGCTTGCCTCACTCGTAGGGTGTACACTTGCGACTTTGAAAATGTATATAGATCATAAAGATTTGAATATATTAGCGATAAGCGTTGAGGCTAACTTATACCATAAGATTGTCAATCAAGACGTAGTTACATACATCGAACGTACAATTAATTTTAAAGATTTTCCGGATGTCGCGCTACACCAACGATTGTTGAGAGTGGCAGAAAACTGTCCAGTTTCCAAATTATTAAAAGGAAGCATTCTTATTTCGACAAAAATAAGCTAACAAGGTCAAAATGAGAAAGCGTTATCACTGATGACTAGGTAATCATATTTTATAATTCACCGATTATACTCTAAATTATTAGCATTTGAAACAACAATTTCTATTGAATTTCATTGAACGAGGGCATTTAGGCTCTGTTAATCGTTAAAGGCAACCAATAGAAGAAATAACAATATGAAAAGTGTAGAAAACATAACGTCTAGACTAATGGTTGTTACCAGAAGGAAGGAGCTTAAGTGTGATTCTATTTGCTTGAGAATGCGATAATAGAACTGCTATCGTGAAAGGCAAAGTACTTTTGTCGTCAGTCATTTTTTGTTGTAACAAATAGATTTTTCAATTTTCCACATTATGCATTTTAAATACACAAATATTAAATTACAATACAATGCTTGATATAGTAATAGAAGCCAGAAAAGCGGCGATTTCTCCTTATTTTAAAGTAAAAAGAATATTGCCTTATCAGCTAAGGCGCATGGTTGGCCCTTTTATTTTCATGGATCACGGCGGCCCGTTCAATTTACCGAATGACCCAACGATTAATTTTGATGTCTTGCCTCATCCCCATATTGGTCTATCGACGGTGAGTTATCTTCTAAGTGGGAATGTGACCCACAGGGATAGTCTTGGCGTCGAGCAAATCATCAAGCCTGGCGAGATCAATTGGATGACTGCGGGGAAGGGGATTGTACATAGTGAAAGATTCGAAGATCCCGTTATGCTCGCAGGAGGCAAGATGGAGATGCTACAGACATGGGTAGCACTGCCTGAAAAGGATGAAGAAATTAACCCAACATTCAAAAATTACCAGCCCGAAGATCTTCCAATTTTTACAGATACAGGTGTTTGGATGCGACTTATAGCGGGCGAGGTATATGGATTGAAAAGCGCTGTGCAGACCCATTCGCCTTTGTTTTATGTTCACGTAGAACTGCAAGTTGGTGGTCGATTCGGGTTGCCAACAGGCTATAGTGAACGTGGTGTCTACATTGTAAACGGTATGGTAGAGGTTAATGGGATAAACTATACAGAGGGCCAATTATTAGTATTCACCAAAGGCGTGGACCCCCTGATCATAGCAAAAGAAAAGACAACCTTGATGCTATTGGGTGGGGAGCATTTAGGGCACCGTTATATCTGGTGGAATTTTGTATCAAGTAATAAAGAGCGCATAGAGCAAGCCAAAGAAGATTGGCGACAGGGGCGTATTATAATGCCACCAACGGACAATGAAGAATTCGTACCATTGCCTGATGATAAGAGCAAACCTGCAGGAGGACCACCACCCAATGCCTTGTCTTAAACAGCATTTTGAACTTCTTAAACAAAAAAAATGGAGATAGGAATAGATAGTTTTGCATCTGCCAAATACGGAAATGCCACCTTGTCTGATGCCGATGCGATGGAACAATTGCTGGAGCGTATCGTGCACGCCGATCAAGCAGGATTAGCCATTTACGGCATAGGTGAACATCACAAAAAGGATTATTTGGATTCTTCACCAGCAGTAATATTAGCTGCAGCTGCAGCATTGACTAACAAAATTCGACTTGCGAGCGCTGTAGCTGTCTTAAGTACTTCCGACCCAGTAAGGTTGTATCAGAGTTTTGCAACCCTTGATTTGATTAGCAGAGGTCGCGCCGAGATGGTCGTTGGAAGGGGATCCGCTATTGAAGCCTATCCACTTTTTGGTTATAATTTGCATGACTATGACACGCTATTCAAAGAAAAATTGCACCTACTTCTAAAAATTAGGAAAGAAATATTCATCACTTGGACAGGAAAGTTTCGTCCTGCTTTAGAAAATCAGCCTGTATATCCGAGGTCTGTGCAAGAGAAGTTGCCTATTTGGTTGGGCGTAGGTGGTACGCCCGAATCTTTCTCGCGCGCTGGAAGCTTGGGCCTGCCACTCATGGTGGCAATCATCGGTGGCGAAACGGCACGTTTTCGTCCGTTAATCGATTTGTATCGCAAGGCAGGTGCGGAAGCTGGCTTCACGCCAGACCAACTGCAAGTCGGTATTCATTCACCAGGTTATGTTGCCGATACCGATCAGCAAGCGATTAACGAATATTATCCCGGTTATGCCCAATTGTGGACCAAAGCAGGTAAAGAGCGTGGCTGGCCACCTATTACGAGAGAACATTTTGATGCTGCAATCTCGCCCAAGGGAGTATTAATAGTTGGAGGTCCAGAGCAGGTTGCTGCCAAATTGATGAGACATAGTGAAGCCTTAGGAGGAATTGATCGTTTTACCTTTCAAATGGATAATGCTGGATTGACTCATGATCAACTTTTACGATCTATTGAACTAATCGGAAGTGAAGTCATTCCACGTATTAACAATTATTTAAAATAGTATAAATCCCATTGATTAATTTGTTAGGCTACAATTACCTCAACCTCCCGCAGACGGTTGGCAAATCCGGGATCTGAGCGACTTATCTATATGATGCCACTGGCCGGAAACTCCGTAAGTCAGCCTCCGCGGGCACTGTTACCACGATGCGTGATTATTCGTTCTATAATTTGTATTTTAGCGTTACGCATGAACTCATCTCGATACTCTGGATTCGGTTATGTCGGCTGCATCGAATACACTAATGGAGCCGTCGATATCATCCACAATCCGGAGGGCTATGCGCTCAAGAACGGGACTACCTATGTATACCACTACAACCTGACCGACCACCTTGGCAATGTCAGGGCCACACTCAAGCGTGGAAGCACTGCCACAGCGGTAGATGTCGTGCAGCGTGATAATTATTCATTAATGTTTATGTCTTTAGTGGTATTCATGAGCTCGATACACTTGGGTGTATCTCGGTTATTATCCATTTGGTATGCGTAAGGTTGTAGCGGGTGGAAATAACCGAGGAATGAAATGACGAGCTCATTTGTTCCATTAAAAATCATATCAAAACACAAATAATAAGTATCTTTATAATGGTAAAGAAACCGCTATGCGGTTCATGAGGTCAATTATAAAACAGACTAATCCCGAATAAATCCAAGGCGAGCTTGGAGACCAGTATGATTATGGCGCGAGATTCTACGATCCGGTAATAGGTAGATGGAATGTGCTAGATCCGCTGGCGGAGAAGATGCGCAGATATAGTCCATATACCTACGCTTTTGATAATCCGATTAGGTTCATAGATCCAGATGGTCGAGAGGGGAAAGATTGGATTAAGTGGAAATCAGAAAGAGGCACCACATACTATACTTATGATAGGAACATCACAACCGTAGCGCAGGCAAAGGAGAAAGGGTATACAGATGTAGATTGGGTAGCAGAGTCTGGTAGTATAGCCACTGCATCTGGCGGTTCTTATACAATGTCCCCAGGGGGCAAGTTTACTAAGGAAGGTAGTGAAGGAAATATTGATATCTCAGGTGTTGGTGCTGTCGCTAACGGAGGAAAAGTAAGGGTTAATGTTGCGAAGTCTGGGCTTAAACAAACCGGCGAATTGTTAAGTGGGGTGGGTGATGGTTTATCATACATATGGCGGTATGGCAACATTTCAGCCCCAATTGATTAAAGCTGGTGAAATTATGGGCTTGCCCGGAAATTTAATAGAAAAAGCTGATGATATCATTATGAATAATGCTTCAAAGGAGAGTATAGTTAGAGGAGGTGTAAGTCTCGGAATTCAAGAATTGTTTAGAGGTTTAGGTCTTTTAGGCGTTAGTGGGACAAGAAAAGTCTCTGATGGTATTGGTAATGAAGTTTCAGAGTTCATAATAGAAAATATGTCCAGCGAAATAGGGAAAGTTTATGATAAAGCCATTCAAGAGAAATTAAAAAACAAGAAAGATGATAGATGATACGACTTTTCGTTTTTTTTTCGGAATTACTATGGTAATTATTTCAGGCCTGGGTCTTTTTTTCTTTTTAAGAAGCATAAAGAAAAGTAAGGATGATAGTCCAATTTTATCTTTAAGTAGGCTTAGATTTATTTTGGGTTTGATTGCAATCGGAGCATTCGGACTTTTTTTGATTTTTTATAAATTTTAAAAGCAAATATCTGACCCGTTTTTAAGGCCCAATCTTTCACAGGATTGGGCTTCTTAATATCTGCAAGGCGATAATACTCTTAAGCTTTGCTGCCTTTATTAAAAGCATCGATAGTAGTAAAAATGTGCCCTGTTCTCATTATCGAGACTGGAATGTTTCCTGTTGTAATGAGTCTATCATCTGGATAATCCTATATTATTTCAATACCATTTTTTAAGCACTTTTCGGGTAGTGTTGCAATTTCAGATTATAAAGGTAAAGTTCCCTGTTTTGGGAAGGCTTCATAAACACTTCAAAAATTGATGAAAGAATACAAGCTGATGATTATACATAAGGCTTAGTTTTAAGATTACAATTTTCTAGGTGTCCTCATAATTTTTAGAAATCTCATCAAGAGTGTTATCCAGTGCGTTACAAACCTCTAATAGAGTTGAAAACATATAGTCTTGGTATGCGTTTTCGATTTTGCTAACCTTTTCTCTAGTAACCCCTTCACATCTCATTGGTTGCTCATCAACTACTCCACTACTCTTCATTATTCAGAAGTTGGAGATTAGGGACTAGGCTCCACATAACAGCACGTCACTCCGGGCTTGGTCCGGAGTCTGTTGGTTAATTGCACTTTAGGGAGGTTCTTCCTTCGCCGTCCAATTGTTGCTTCATTAATCTTCCTCAGTCAGTTGCTACTTACCATCTACCAATTCTAGCTTTAATACAAGCTTCTTCCCTTCGCCGTAAAGATACTCGAATAGTAAGCGGGGGGAAGTGCCTAGAGATTTGGCAAGACCAAAGATTTCATCCGCATAAAGTTCCTTTAGTTCTCCGTTTTGAAGCCTACTAAGTCTCGATTTTTCCACCCCTGAAGATTTGCTAATGTTATTGCTGGAATTTGAAAAAATCATGAGAAATGCCTGCAGTTTCGTCTTTGCGTTATCTAAATTTAAGATTATCTCCCATTTATATTTTGAAAAGAACAAATCACAGAGGAAGTCAATATCAGTTTTGGTTATATTGGCAATATTATAGAACACCTTACCTGTAATGAAATTGCGCTCTCCTATTATATGGTCGATAGTTTCTAACATAATTTTAAGGTCAGTATTATTCCTTTCTTTAAGAATTTTTGCAATTTTCGTTTTAAAGGTTACTGATGAGAGATGTTGTTCCATATTATTTTTAATAAAAAACTGCAACGTATGTTGCAGTTTTAGTTTATTGTTTTTATATTTGTATCACAATCAGTTCGCTGATTCGAGTCTCGTCAAATAGAACCAGCAATTTTAATGACGCGAGACCTTTAGGAGCATATTGTCCCAATTTTGTATATTCGTACAATCTTTGGGAGAAGCTCCTACTGGAAACCGTGTCTGGTCCTTGCTGGTACCTTTTTGGCGGTGGAAGGTAGGGGCTTCTCCTTTTTATTCGCCCTTCTTTTTCCATCTGACTCCTTTAATTTGAAACCAATTAAACAGTGAGTTATGAGTTTTACACCAATTTCTAATTTTTTACACTCGCAGTGTTACTTCGAAGTAGGCCATTGGTACGCCCAATCACTTTTGTTAAAGAACATCTGCTCGCCGCCCGAATAAAGCGGCCCACCTTATTACAGACTATACAAACGAGGGTCATGACCGCACTTCTTAATCAAGACGTAGGCTCCTAGACCATCTGCTGCATATACCCATGACATGCCGATCCGCTAGCCGGCGGTCAGCATGACGGCTAAAACCATATGCAAGTCGATGTCTACGATAGCCATTGCCCATCCCTCGACGTCATGTCTGTATACCGACCGCTCTTTTCTCAGCACCGTACTTCGTATCTGGTCCACGATCGTGTATTGTCTTTTTCTAGCAAGTCTAAAGATAGCACCTTTCTTCGATCCTATCAAGATACAGTTACTCCAAGTATAATGCGGTGCCCAGAATAGGGGAGAGTTGGTCGGTTTATTTACTAATCGATTTTTTTAATAGTGATGGAGTGATGAGTAACTAGTGACTAGTAATTAGTGACAGGTGACGAGTTCACGGATACCGTTCATAGCTCCATCACCAATTAAACCAACTATTATGAAGCATTTTTATGCTAAGGGGAGAGCTATGACTTATTTGCAACGAGACAACAGGACTAAATTATTCCAATATCCGGAACAGAGGCCAAGCGATGAGGCTTTAGGTTCCATTACAGATTACCTCCAACTGTATTTCCGTATTAAGCTTAGGGTGTATATCGTATTGCTGATGGCTCTTGCCATGGTCTCGAATGGTTTCAATTTTTTCGCTAAGTTACCGAAGGGTATACAGGCCGTTCTGACATTGGTCTGTATAGTTTCTATGTTTACTGTTTCGGCCCAAGAGCTGCCCGGCAACCAACGGGCGGCAAATGGGCTATCCGACAGCATTGCCGGTAAAGTAATATCTACCGAGAACAAGATATATCTCCAAAATGTAGAGATCCGTAACCGGCTCGACGAAACCATCGCCCTGACCGACGCCAGGGGTGGTTTCAGGATATCAGGGACTGCTGCCCATGACACCCTGTCGTTCTATTATCGGGGGTACAAACCTGTCTCCCTTATGTTGCGGCCTTCCACCCAGCGGCCGCAAATAGTGCCGCTCGACCTGGATACACCGCAGATCGAACGCCTGGTGGTCGGGGATACCCTCCCGACATCCCTCTCGGAGCAGGCCTTCCGATTGGTAGCCCCCAAGGACGGGAAGCCCTTTTTGCGGCTTGCAGACCACATGGACAAGAAACTGTTGGTGCTCGATTTTTGGACGGTCTGGTGCACGCCCTGTATCAAGTCCGTCAACGAATGGCATAAGATGAAGCAGATATACGGTGACGACCTGGAAATCGTCACCGTACATGTGGACTACGAATACAAGGCCCGCCCATTCGTAGAGCAGCAGGGGTGGACCCTGCCCACGGTCTATGGGCCCGGGTTCGACCTGTTGAACCGCTCATTCTTTGACAAGTACCAGACAGGGGGAGTGGTCTGGATACAAGGGGGGAAGGTCACGGCCATTTATTATGGCTGTCCCGAGAATTACGACCTGGTAGGGCCGATAATGAGGGGGGAGCCGGTGACCCCTCGGTCTACCCTGCCCAATACCTATATGACAGGAAAGGAGCAGGGCCATGAGAGGTAACTCGATATTATTGTCGTGCATATGCTGGTGCAGTATCGCCGCAGGCCAACAGCTTACCGTCCAGGTCAAGGACAGCATCTCCGGAGAGCCGATACCTGGTGCGACCGTAAGCTTCGAAAAGAGCAGCAGGGTAGTCAAACTGGCCGATGACCACCGCTTGTCGGTGGAAGCTAAAGATGGGGGGTACATCGACATCGGGCATCTGGGATATCTCACCAAAAGGATAAGGCTCGAGGAGCACCGATCGCGGTATGTCGTATTATTGGGGCCATCCGTCACCACCATAGAGGAGGTCGTCATCAACACGGGGTACTACAAAGTCCCCAAAGAAAGAGCCGCAGGCTCGTTCGTCTTCCTGGACAAAGATGACCTGCAACGGGCCAAAGGGGGCAATGTACTGCAGCGAATGGACGGTATCGCTTCCGGCGTGCAGTTTATCGGCCCCGATTCCTATGGACGCCAAGACATCCGGGTACGTGGCCTGAGCACGATCGAGTCGGATGCTACCCCGCTGATCGTCCTGGACAACTTTCCGTACGAGGGGGACATCGACAATATCGACCCCAACGATATCGAGAGCATTACCGTCCTAAAGGACGCCTCGGCTTCCTCCATATGGGGAGCAAGGGCAGGCAACGGTGTCATCGTGCTGACCACCAAACAAGGACGTGGCGGCAAAGGCGTCGGCATCGACCTCAGCTACGACCATCGCTTCGAGGACAGGCCCGATCTGCTGTATTCCAGGGATTGGCTGCCCGCTACGGAAGTGATGCAGATCGAAAAGCAACGTTTCGGGGCCGGACTGTACACCTTCGGGGATCGCATCCCCAATCCACTCTACCCCGAGCTCCTGCAGCAGCATGCACTTGGAGAACTGACGGATGCCCGCCTACGATCCCATGAGCAAGACCTTGGTGCAGCCGATACGCGCAGACAGGCGATGCAGCATCTGTACAGGCCCGCTCGCTCGGCACAATATTTCTTGGGTATCGAGTCGGGTACCGACCGGTCATCGTCCTATATCGGGCTCGGATCGTCCCGCAACCAGGGGGCCAATATCGGTGTGTCCGATAGCCGGCTCAACCTGAGCGCACGCAATCGATATGTGCCGCTCAGCTGGATGTCCCTACAGAGCGAGATCTCCTTTGTGGGGAGCCGTGCCCGGGACAACGGTATCACGCTCCAAGACCTGGCCACCGGCAATATGGCCATATCCCCCTACATCGAATTGCGGGATGCCCAAGGTAATGCAGGTGCCATCATCAAGGATATCGGGTATGCATATGCCAAAGGCAGCTTGGCCAATGGCCTGTTGGACTGGATGTACAGGCCCCTCGACGAGCTGCGCCATATGGACCATGTCAAGCACGGCGAAGAACTGCGGTTGAAGTCCTCGCTGGACCTGAAACCCTTTCGGGGAGGTAACTTGCAGCTCAGCTACATGTTCACGCAGGGCAATGGTCGATCGACGAGTACTTATGAAAAAGAGAGCTATTATGCACGCAACCTGATCAATAGGTTTACCCAACCCGATGGCACGCAGGTAATCCCCGATAACGGGATATCCTACGCCGCCAATCCCGGCCGGACCACCGCGCATTACGGTAGGGCGCAGGTAAACCTAGATCGTAGCTTTACCGGGCACCATCGTCTGGACGGGTTGCTCGGAATGGAGCTCAGGCATGCCGTCAACGAGCTCTTCCCCGGGAATATATTGTACAACTATGATACACGGTACCAGACAGGCACCGCCATGTTCAATTTCAACCAGTTCTATCCCACCTTGCCCAACGGTTCGCTGAAGATCCCCGGTGCGTCCCACCTACATACCGTAGGGACCAATAGGGATTTTTCCTATTATGCCAATGTGGGCTATGGTTATCGGTCCCGATACATATTGAATTCCAGCCTACGCTGGGACGGCTCCAATCTTTTTGGCGTCAAGGCCAACCAGAAAGGCGTGCCGCTCTGGTCCGTTGGCGGCAGTTGGCTGCTAAGCGAAGAGCGGTCCTATCCGTTCGGGAAAAGCCTGCCCCATTTGAAGTTGCGGGCCACCTATGGGCTGTCCGGTAACGTGAACCGTTCCATTACCCATTTTCCGGTCGTACGTTTCACCACGGACCAAGAATCCGGTAATACGGCCGCTTCGCTGACGAGCGTGGGCAACCCTTCCCTAAAATGGGAAGAGGTGCGAACACTGAACCTCGCCGTCGATATCGGTACGAGAGGGAACAGGATAAAAGGCAGTGTCGAATTCTATAAAAAATGGGGCAACGACCTCATCGGTGACAACGACATGGATCCTACCACCGGAATAACGGGTAGCTACAAGATCAACTACGCCAATATCGAATCTACCGGGGTGGACTTCTCCCTCTCCGCCCGTAATCTGGACGGGCCGTTCGGTTGGTATACCGATTTTCTTTTCCAACACGTAAAAGGCAAGGTCACCCGTTTTTCGACGGATAGACGAATCCTCCCGTTCCAGTATGTAAGCGCCGCAGCACCTGCATTCCAAGGTGTCTCAAAGGATATGCAGTATGCGTATCCCTGGCATGGGCTATCCTCCGAGAACGGTCTGCCCGAGATGTACATCGATGGGGAGCTGTCATCGAAGTACTGGAGCTACATCAATTCGTACGTAAAGCCCGACATGTTGGTGCCCGTGGGGGTAAGGATACCCACGTGGTTCGGGACCCTGAAAAACAGGTTTACCTACCGGGGGATCGCGCTGGATATCATGTTGGAGGGGAAATTCGGGCATAAATACCGCAGGTCGTCGATGTCCCCCACCGGAGAGATATACCAACGTTACCACATGGATTATTATGCGCGTTGGCAAAGGGCCGGGGATGAGCTCCGAACCGATGTGCCTGCCCAGGTACCGATCGCCGCTACCGACAATGAGCTGCTCGGGGCCGGGACATACTACCAGTATGCAGAGGTGCTGTACGAACGGGGGGACCATATCCGGATAAAAGATATCCGGCTCTCCTATGGACTGCCACGGCACCTGGCCGGGAGATTGAAGCTGCGCCACATCGGGGTATCCGTCTATGCCCGCAACCTCGGGCTGGTCTGGAAGGCCAGTAGATATGGGCTGGACCCAGATTATCCCACTTCGGAGTACCGCCCCCCGATGAGCTGTACACTATCCCTTCACGCTAATTTTTAACAGACTATGACAACGATACGATCCCTATTGCCAAGACCATCTATCTTGGTCTGCCTGACGGTCCTCCTGAACGGTTGTGCGGACGACTTCCTGGACGTAAGGTCCGACCTGGGTATTGCCACCCCGAGCAGTGTGGCAGATTATCGGGCCATGTTGGACCTCTCGTCCCTTTATGGGAACAATGGCTATATCCTGTCCATCCCGGCGACCGATGAATTCTATGTGGAGACCCCGGTCTATCAGGCGTTGCCCTTGGGCAATTACCAGCGGCAACAGAAAAATGCTTACTTGTGGCTTCCCGAGATATACGAAAATGAGGAGGGCCTGGATTGGAACTCGGCCTATTCGAAGATATTGACGGTCAATCTGGTACTGGACGGACTGAAAAAGATAGATGCCAAAGAGGAGGGCCACGCTCCGGTGAAGGGCACGGCCCTGTTCCTAAGGGCATTCCATTATTACCAATTGGCACAACTATTTGCTCCGCCTTATGACCCCGTCACGGCCGGACAAGACCTGGGCATCCCATTGAGATTGGAAGCAGATGTCACCATCCCTTCAAAACGGGCGAGTGTCCAGGATACCTATGCACGGATACTGGCCGACCTTGGGGAAAGCCTGCAACTCCTGCCCGATAAGCCCGTGGGCAATAAACGGAAGCCATCGAAAGCCGCCGTCCATGCTTTGATGGCCCGGGTCCTCCTGTTGATGGACGACCATGGGGCTGCATTGGCCCATGCGCTGCTGTCACGGGGATATGAAGGAAGCTTGTTGGACTATGCAGGGCTACATACCGATCAAAACTTTCCGTTCAAGCGGGATCATGGAAGCTCCAATCCAGAAGTGTTGTTCTTTGCTTATACAAGGGCGTTCAACCTGCTCCATGATTCGAGGATGCATATCGATCCGCGGTTGGAAAGCCTATATGATGCGGGGGATATCCGACGGTCGGTATACTTTAAGAAAGGTGCCAAGGGCAACGTTTATTTTAGGGGCTCATTGGAGGGGTCGAACCTCATTTTTTGTGGGCTCACCACTGCAGAGACCCTATTGATCGCGGCCGAATGTCATATCCGGACAGGCCGGCCCGACCAAGCTGCTGGCTTGTTGGACGAATTGCGCAGATATAGGTCCGGACAGCAGCAATGGGAGCCACTGGTCTGGGACGACAAGGACGACCTATTGCAGTACTGCCTCGAGGAGAGACAAAGAGAACTATGCTTTAGGGGATTGCGCTGGGAAGACCTTCGGAGATTGAACAAGGACGCCCGATTTGCCAAAACACTCGTCCGACAGGTAGCGGGGGAGACATATGTGCTGGAACCCAACGACCTGAGGTATGTGTGGCCGATTCCCAACAGCGTTGTACAATTGACGGGTATGGAACAGAACGATAGGTAATAGCGTGCCCCCGTATTTGGTACGGGGGCACTTTTTTTAAAAAAAAGGTTTAAGACTTGGTCAATTGTGTTTGGCAAACCCATCGTTGTTACCGCCCGAATTTTCGTCCAGCAGGGCCTTGTTGGTGGCGTTGGTCGCTTCTTCCAGGGTCATGCCTTCCGGTGTAGGAGCCGTGAAATTCGTCAGGTCCAGATATACCGCACAGATTTCGTTGTTGTTGGCCGGGTCGCAAGAGCCCGATGGCGGCGCGATCGGGTCCTTGACCCTGATGTTGGACGGTACATCGCCACCCGTCGGGTTGATAAGTTCTGCATTGTACCATTGTGAGGCCAACACTTTTTTGACATTAGGTTGTTTGCTGATGCCAGCGGCCACAAAGGTGGCCGTTGCAATGGTCAAGGCTACCAAGAGCATTGCATTTTTTTTGATGATTGCTAAAGTTCCCATGATAGTGAGATTTTAATGTTTGTATTTAAATGATTTGTTTTACCCTTTTCCAGCCATCAAATTTTTCTGTACGTAGCCATTGATGCTATATAGGGAGGTCTAAAAGAGTCTTTTGGCCGACGCGCCCTTCCTCCAAGCTGCCTAGGGCCCAGGATCCGATGTGGTGGGTTTTGATAATACGAAGGTCGACAGCACCTTCCATACTAGATGGTCCATATCAGGGAGGTTAGCTTGTTAACCCACATTTTACTATCGCCATCGTCGATGTATATCGGATCTACCCGACAAGGATTGTTGATATGTACAGATCATAGCTTATTTGCATTTGCAATATATGCACTTGGGGTCATGCCCGTTCTTTTCTTGAAGAACTTATTCAAGGCCGATCCACTGGTGTATCCACAGGCGTAAGCCACGTGTCGTATAGGCATATCCTCTAATAGGAGTTGTTTAATTTTCTCCTCGAGCAGCTGCTGTTTGAACGCACTGGGACTTTGCTGGTAGTGGTCATGGAATATTTCATTCAGATAGTCTTGGCTGATACCGATCGATTCGCATATACTGGTCAGACTAAAATCTTGACCAAGGTCTTCCATGTATTGGATGATCAGATCGCGGGCTTCTCTTGCTTTGACGAAGGGTTCGGATAGCTTGTCGTGCTCTTCGAATATCTTTTCGGTAGAGAGCTTGAAGAGTTCTTTGAGCTGATGAAAGATATAGCCTTCATTGTCCAATTGACCTTTTCTTAGATTGTTTACGAAATTGCGAATCCGCCGATGTGTTCGTGGGCCCACCCGGAAGTCTATACTGCAGCAGGATCGGCTATCGGCTTGGCGATAGGATTGGATCAGCGGGTGCAGTAGCTTGAAGGGGCGCTCATTGCCCTGCCTGAACAACTCTCCTCGGAAATAGTAACCGAATAAGGCCGTGTGGTACGAGGGTGCGGTGAGCTCATATCGACCGGGGGGTAGGTACAGGTAGCACGCCCGTTGTGAAGCAAGGATGAATGATTGCCCACTTTGCAGATCCTGGATGTGTATCGGTCCGGCAGCCAGTATCAGGTATAAGGCATGCAAATCCCCCCTGTCTACGCTTATGGGTATGGTGAGGGCCCGGGTAGTACACAGGTCGAGTTGATAAAGGTAGCCTAGCAACCCGTCAAACTCTTGTAGCATAGCCTCTCCGATAGCGCATCGATGATAGCTGACATCTGCATTTTTCATCTGGATGAAAGGCAGCTGGCAGTTGGATGGTGGTGAGCTTGCTATTCCAAATACATGCATCAGGTCTATGTGTAGCGATGCTTTCATATGGGGCGTGTGGGTTTTTATATTTATATAGCGATTTGCTGGCCACAAGGATTTCGATATTGCGGCCAGGTATTCAATGGACTACTTCAGTAATCAACTCTAGTGGCGGTATCTAATCCAGATCAGCACTGGAGTGGCCACATCCACATAGTTGATAACATCCGTACCGATTGGCGTATCATCCGGTATCCCGATGAGTATGACATCCTTGATGTCGGGTAGATTGTCCTGTTCGGTAGTATCTTTAGTAAAGGTTACTGCCGTGCCGTTGTCATAGCTAGCAGCTATGGCGTAGGCCAGTCGGTCACGAAGTGTGGCGGGCATGGCTTGGAGTTGCTGCTGCTGGTGGATGTGCAGGTCAAATTTGGAAGTCATCCAAGCCGTAAAGTCTGTACGGATCAGATAGGTCTCCTGTGCGCGGTCGGTTGTCGAAAGAGATAGGATAGTGGCTTGGACGTAAGCCACCCCCGCATTGTCAAATTTTTGTTTCATCGGCATTGATTAGTTGTTTAAAAAAAACGTGACCCCAAATTTTAGAAAGATGAGTTACATAGGCAATGCTGCAAGGTTTGTGAAGGTCTAATGTGCTACTATTTACAGATTAGACCGTTATTTTTGGCTTAATGTGTATGGATTTGCAGATTAGGCACTGTTACATTATCGACTGGATACTGCCCAGAAAAGAGCTGATTTTTTCCTCAACAATATGACCAAGGTCATTTAAAAAAATGATTTTGGTCACTTTCATTATTTCCTATCAATCAATAAGTGTATTTTAAATATTTTATTATTATCTTGTAGATTAAACTAATTATAGCCGCTTTTGGAAAGAATATACTAGCCAATTGTTTATGAAATATGTAGTCTATATCTTGGTCGCCTCTTGTTGTTCGTTTTTTTATAATCTGCT
Source organism: Sphingobacterium sp. SYP-B4668 (assembly GCF_027627455.1). Classification (NCBI taxonomy): domain Bacteria; kingdom Pseudomonadati; phylum Bacteroidota; class Sphingobacteriia; order Sphingobacteriales; family Sphingobacteriaceae; genus Sphingobacterium; species Sphingobacterium sp. SYP-B4668. Next base: position 392,760 of record NZ_CP115483.1, read on the forward strand.
GGGGTATGCACAGTTGATGTTCGGTCGGGTGGTGTCTCCTTCATTTTGGATCCTGTGGTTGGCCATGATCCTTGTTTTTTTGATAAGTACGATATACATTTCGTATGTGTACAATCGTCTGGCAGGTAGGTTGGACGCTCGGCCGTCAAATCGAGTAGTGGGAGACGGGCGCGCTGTCGCTTCGATAGGGCAAGTCGCTGTACTTCGTATTAGCTATTTGTGTCTAGCCGTGATGCCGATCTTATTGGTCTTCAATATGTTTATCTACCTATGGGTGTATGGACGGCCCGATGCCTTGCAGATGTTTGTCCTTAATCTGCTGTATCGCATCCCGATATTTGCAGGCATTTTGGTGACGTACGCCCTCTTATTGCCCGTTTTTAAACAGTGGTCACTACCCATCTATTTTGGGAATGAAAAGCAAGCGCAGGTCGTATATAAAGCCACTCCGGTTCTACAGGGGCCCGACTTCGCAATGGACCTCCATGTACTGTACTATAGTCTTTTAAAGGTGGCCGGGATAGGTCCTATTTGGGCGGGGACGCATAGTGTGCGGTTCTTTGATATCGTACTGATCGAAACCTATAGCAAGCTTCAATATGTCATCCTTACAGATGGGAGCAGAGTACAGGTAAATGGCATCACCAAGGTGCTGGCCAAATACGGGTTGGATCGCTGGATGGTCAAGATTTCGGGCAACTACATCATCAATATGATGCTGGTCCAATACCCAATAACGAAGGCCAATGGGGAGCTATTGCTGCAGGCTGAGGTACGTGAGGGGATGGGTAGGAATCTTAAAGCGGGGCAGCTCATGTCCATGTTGCACCATGGCCGAGGAATCAATGGTAAAAATATAGCGATATTCTTGGACAATAAACATCATGTGGAGTATGAAGGCTGGGATACCTTCATTACTCTAAAAAAAATGTAAGCATCCCCGATTTAAACATCGACCCACTGAGTGCTACCGATGGGAATTGCCATCTTCGGTGCTGGATTTCGACGGTCGGTCATCATACTGACCTATCTATGAAAAATATCGATTCTGACCCTACATCCGATCAGAAACAGGAATCCTATTGTCCTGTACACCCTCATGATTTCTCGCTTTTACTACAGCGTGTGATGCAGCCCTACCTGGAGCATATACTACAGCTGAAAACCACAATGGAGCACGTGCTCGAGCTCTTGGAAAGCAAGGTGCCTCCAGCAGATGCACTGATGGCTAGCCGAGCTGTCTTGGACTATCTCGGGATATCCGAGCGCACATTCCAACGTTGCAAAGTCAAAGGATATATCCAAGCGGTGGATGAGCAGGTCAAGGACAAGTATTATCGACATCGGGATGTCGTAGAGCTGTACCGCATATACCACAAGCGGCTACCGAGCCGGCTTCCTTGACTACTATTTTTGAGCATGGCTCTTCGCAGTCTTTTTCGTCTTTTTTTCGGATGATGTTCGCTTTGTCTTCGGAGCATGGCTACCTAATCATTACCTCTTTACTACCTTATCCTCACCTATTTCGTGATAAATAGGTAGTGCCGAGGTGAAGATAAGGTTAAGCAGAGGTAGTGGAGCTCCGAAGAAACTCCGAAAAAGGAGCGAAGTTGGTATAGCGTCAAGGTAGCCTTGGCAGCGCATTGACCGACCGCTACCCGACAGTTTGCTGGACTATCCCCGACAGCTGCCCGCCAAGTGCTCTCAAGCTATTGACAGGCTGCTGCTGGAGGTGCTATGTTTGCTTCTGTAAAGCACGATATACCGGTATGCAACAGTCCTTTACGATGGTTTAACTTTTTAAAAATTAATACAATGGGAATTATCAGACAAGGAGCCCTTGGAGGCTTCAAAGGAAAAGCAGGGGCCGTAATCGGGAGCAGTTGGAAGAGCATCGATTACATCAAGGGACTCTACAAAAAGCGATCCAAGCCGGCATCCGAAGAGCAGATGATACAGCAGGCGCGCTTCTTGACGATCGCCAAATTTTTGATGCCGATCACGCCGCTACTGAAGCTAGGATTCGGTCATATCAATAGCGACAAGATGACGCCGAGCAATGCGGCACTACAACTCAATATCAAGCAGGCCGTCTCGGGGAGCTACCCCAACTTTGAGTTGGATTACAGCAAGGTGCTGATCGCATCGGGCTCCTATATCGGGGGTGGTACCACCGCTGCTTCGGTAGCTGCGGGGCTGCTCTCGGTGGATTGGAGCAGTGAACTGAATGCGCTCTATGACTCCAAGGCCGACGATCAGGTGTACATCCTGCTCTACCAGCCGACAGCGGATGAGTTCATGACGCCCGCTGTAGCACCTACGCGTGCCGAGGGTACGGTAGATATCCAGATTCCTACCCACTTGTTGGGAGCAAAGGGGCATGTCTGGATATTCTTTGCCGACCGTAAGATGACCAAGGTATCCCGTAGCTCCTATTTAGGAGAGTTGGATCTGGTCTAGTATTCACCCGAAGTCGTGCAGGAGCGCTTTGCTCTTGTACGACTTCCCAATAATGACAAACAATGATATTACTGTCTAATCTCGAAGAAAAGAAAGAACAAAATGCCACTAAACGCTTAGCCATACAGCTGCGTTTCAAATTGGCTCGATACTTCCTGAATCCACTCAATAGCTTGATACAGCTAGGCTACTCGCAAGGCCGGAAAAACAAAACGGCCATCGGCAAAGCGATGTCACATACGCTACGCAATGCTATGGAAGGTGAATATCCCGATATTCGGGTCAACCCTACGAAGGTCCTCTTCAGTGTAGGAACTTTATGCCACTCTTCCGATATCAAGGTCGAACGCCTAGGGAATGCTATTCGTATAACATGGCGGGATAGGACTAGGACGTGTCGGGTCTTAAATGGCCAATGGGACGATACGGTTATCCTCTGCGCTTATGATGTCGAGGCCGGTGTGGCCGGAATCAATGAAGAGCCGATTATCCGTCGGGACGAGCAGCACCTGCTTCAGTTGCCCTCTGGTATGGTGGGTAGGGCGGTGCACCTTTATATGATGCTGCACGACCGTGACAAGAAGGCTTTTTCTAATAGCTTGTACTTGGGGCTTTATTAAAGGGGATTAGGAGTTAGATTATAGGAGCTAGACTTTTAGGAGTTGGGTTATAGGGGTTAGAGGCTAGGTTACAGGAGCTAGACTTTTAGGAGTTAGAAGTCAGGGGTTGGGAACTAGTCATTATGTCTAAGCCAACAGCTATCTGCTGTGAGATCCAACCGATTCATTGCTCTTCACATAAAAGCACGTCACTCCGGGCTTGGTCCGGAGTCTGTCGGTTAATTGCATTTTAGGAGGGTTCATCCTTCACTTGTTCACTAATACCTAAATATTAAACAAAATGAAAACTATACAAATACATCCTTCTTGGCTGGCCCAGGGTTGGCGGGAGGAGCTTACACACAAAGAGCGACTTTTTATAGCTACGCTATTCTTTCCTGTGATATGGATCCTGGTATCCCTAGTGTTGCAGCTATTTGATCCAGCTATCGGGGTCTTGGACTTTGGCATGCTTACCGTGCTCATCTTTGGACTTCTCACCGGCTGGCTCGCGATATATATCAGTTTTTGGTTGCAGGAGCTCCTGTGGCATCCTTTTAAAATCTTTCGCAAACAATTTGGCCAACATTTTAACTTACTCACATCATGGCAACAATGTATTCTTTATTTCTCGGTGTTCTTTTTATTGCTCTATGCAGTGTTGAAGGGAGTAGAGATCGTCCTGTAATATATCCTTATGCCCGGCTATCACCAGAGCTAGTGGACAAGGCTTGGACTCTTGGCCGATACCAAGTGTCAGGCCTGTCCAACATAGCGGACAAGAGGGTCCGCATCATCGCTATCGCTAAAGCCGAGCTTGGTGTCCAAGAAGCTACTGGTCGCAACGATGGCAATCGTGTGGAGCAATATCTCGCCTATACCCACCTAGGCAAGGGTTATGCCTGGTGTGCTGCTTTTGTCAGCTGGTGCTACGGGCAGGCAGGACTTCCTGCACCGCGTAACCCGTGGAGTCCGGCCCTCTTTCCAAAGACGAAGGTGTACTGGCAATCGGGCAAATGGATGCGTGGTCGTAAGGATAGGGTAGAAGCAGCAGACTTATTTGGTATCTATGGCCAAGGCACAGGTCGAATAGACCATACTGGGCTCATCCAATGGTGGGAAGGCAACTATCTTATTACTGTAGAGGGTAATAGCAATGACCGGGTCGAGTCTAGGCGTAGACATCTGAGGACGGTATATGCACTGGCGGATTGGATTGGTGATTAGAGCCGGGAGTTAGGTGATAGAGATTAGGAGTTAGATTACAGGGGCTAGGTGTTGGAGATTTGTCATTCGTCACTCTGGGCTTGGTCCTGAGTCTGTTGCTTAATTACACTTTAGGAAAGTTCCCCCTTAGCTGCCCACTCGTCACGAATCACTATGTCACTGGTCACTGTGTCAAAATAGCACGTCACTCCGGACTTGATCCGGAGTCTCTGGGTTAATTGCACTTTAGGAAAGTTTCCCTTTCACTGTCCACCCTTCACTGATCACTATGTCACTAGTCCCACATTACTATTATTAAATCATAACTTATGAAAGCAATCCCTACGTCTGCCTACTGGCGGATTATTACACACAGTCTCCTTATCTTCGTCTTTTCCTTTTGCCGATCGGCGAAGGAGCGGCAGCAACACGAGCGCTACAATACCCAAGCACTTGCGGTATCAGGACAGCAAAGCTGGTTACAGTACGTGGATAGAGACAGTTCGGCTAGGTACTGGTCAGTCATGACCGATTCTCCGTTCTTTTTTCATCCCGATATGGGGCTTTGGGCCCAAGGAGGTCGGGTACAAGCAAATGAGCACACCATTCATCAACATCAACGGCAATGGAATACCAGTGCTCGAGATAGTACACAACATGTTGAGGAATATGACCATTGGGAAAGTAAACGCAGCACGAGGCAGCTCCCCTGGTATGTATCTGTTACAGCAGTAGCACTTTTAATCTTGATGGTTGTCTGGCGGATGGTTTTTAAGGGATAGAGACTAAGGGTTAGATTGTAGGAGTTAGACTTTCAGGAGCTAGAGATTAGGTGTTAGGGGATAGACTCCATATAACAGCGCGTCACTCCGGGTTTGATCCGGAGTCTGCTGGTTAATTGTGCTCTAGGGAGGTTCCTCCTTTGCTGTCCACTTGTTACTCGTCATTATTCAAGTGTTAGAGGCTAGGCTCCACATAACAACACGTCACTCCGGGCTCGGCCCGGAGTCTGTTGGTTGATAGCATTTTAGGACGGTTCCTCCTTTGCTGTCCACTTGTTACTCGTTATTATTCAGGAATTAGCGATTAGGGGATAGGTGTTAGGTACAGATACGTCACTCCGGGTTTGGTCCGGAGTCTGTTGGTTAATTGCATTCTAGGGAGGTTCCTCCTTTGCTGTCCACTTGTTACTCGTTATTATTCAGGAATTAGCGATTAGGGGATAGGTGTTAGGTACAGATACGTCACTCCGGGCTCGGTCCGGAGTCTGTAAGTGTATAGTAATACCGCAGTTGTAGTACGTTATTTAATTGACGGTTTCTAGTCACCAATTACTCCACCAGCCATGTGCCAATTACCCTCTGCCAAAATAAATTTGCACTTCTGTCCAATAACGAGTACTTTTATTGCTCACTATATTGGACAATGCTAGGATCCTTAATTACATCGAAGACACGTTTAAAGTTACTGATCAAATTTTTTGTCAGTGCGACGAGCAAAGGACATTTGCGCGGATTGGCCGATGAATTTGACGAATCCACTAATGCTATCCGTAAAGAACTGAACCAATTATCAGAGGCTGGGTACCTGAACAAGGAGCAAGCACAGAATCGGGTGGTGTACCGCGCCAATACCCGTCATCCCTTGTTTGGGCCCCTCCAACAGTTGATTCGCACCTATTTAGGGATGGATGATTTAGTAGATCAGGTATTGGAGCGCGCTGGAGATGTGCATCAGGTGATTTTGGTCGGAGCTTATGCCCAAGGTATTGAAGCCAATCATATCGACGTCGTTGTTGTAGGCGATGCATTAAATTCGGCATATTTATTGCAGTTAGCGGACAAAACTTCTACTTTGATAAACAAGACCGTGACCATTACCTTTGAAAAACCGGTGAGCAAGGCGCAGATTATTATATATCAAAAGGAGGATTAGGGTTTGGATAAGAAGAGGATACAAATTATTAAGTTTAACTTGATTAGGGGAAATTCTTAAATTAAAGCGAATTTTGAATAGAATCGAAGAAAATGCATCAGATGTTGTTAGTAATGCTAGTATCGCCGTCATAGGACTGGGATATGTAGGATTGCCTTTAGCCATTGAATTTGCTAAAAAATACGATGTTTTGGGCTTTGATATTAATACTAGTCGTGTTAAAGAACTTAGTGAGGGAAAGGATCGCACACAAGAGGCTAATTTGACTGATTTAACTCATGTGATAGACTTAAAAGCCCTAGCTCAACCTTTGGTTGGGTTATCTTTTTCAAGTCAAATAGATGATCTACGAAAATGTAACACATTTATTGTCACAGTACCAACCCCCATAGACCAATTCAAAGCGCCAGATTTGACCCCCTTGATTAGAGCATCAGAGATGCTTGGGGCAGTTTTAAAATCTGGAGATATTGTCATTTATGAATCTACCGTATATCCCGGATGTACAGAAGAGGATTGTGTCCCTATACTGGAAGGTGTCTCTGGTTTGATATTCAATAAGGATTTTTTTGTAGGCTATTCACCCGAACGGATTAGTCCTGGAGATAGAGTCCATACTTTAACTAGTATAACCAAAGTGACTTCAGGATCAACGCCTGATATTGCAGACAGAGTAGATAATTTGTATCGTTCTATTATCACAGCAGGTACGCACAAAGCTCCTAGTATTAAAGTTGCCGAAGCATCCAAGGCTATAGAGAATGCACAGCGAGATGTTAATATTTCATTTGTGAATGAGTTGGCTTTGATATTTGATCGTATTGGTATCGATACCAATGATGTACTAGATGCCGCAGCAACGAAATGGAATTTTTTAAAGTATAGGCCTGGATTGGTAGGTGGACATTGTATAGGCGTCGACCCATACTATTTGGCGCACAAAGCACAATCCTTGGGTTATCACCCTCAAGTTCTCTTATCGGGGCGCCGGGTCAATGATACGATGGGCGCTTTTGTAGCGGATAAGGTCGTGAAGTTGATGATTCAAAAGGACCATAAGATTAAGGGCGCTCGTGCGTTAATAATGGGGATTACCTTCAAAGAGAATTGTCCAGATGTACGCAATACGCGTGTTGTTGATATCTATCACGAATTGATGTCTTTCGGATTGGAAGTAGATATCTATGACCCATGGGCGGATGTAGCAGAAGTCCAAGTTGAGTACGGACTAGCTATTGCAAATCAAATAGATGAGTCGATTTTATATGATGCCGTAGTTGTCGCAGTAGCCCATAATGAATTTTTAGAATTTGATTATAAAAAAATAAAACGCAATAATGGAGTGGTCTTCGATACTAAAGCTTGTTTGAATCGGCATTTGGTTGATGGAAGGTTGTAAAAAGTAAAGATAAAATTGAAAATGATAAAAAAGCGAATCTTAATAACAGGTGGAGCCGGTTTTATTGGCTCTCATGTCGTCAGGGAATTTGTGAATAAATATCCCGAATACCAGATTGTCAATTTGGATGCTTTAACTTATGCAGGGAATTTGGAAAACTTGAAGGATATAGAAGATAAATCTAACTATACCTTTGTTAAAGCTGATATTACTAATGCGAAACATATTGTAGAGGTTTTTAGAGAGTATCAGCCAGATGGGGTCATTCACTTGGCTGCCGAATCGCATGTAGACCGCTCTATTTCGGATCCTTTGGCCTTTGTCATGACCAATGTTATTGGTACCGTCAACCTGCTCAGCGCAGCTCATGATATTTGGAAAGATAATTACGAAGGTAAACGTTTTCATCATGTCTCCACTGATGAAGTGTATGGTACATTGGGTGAGACTGGGCTCTTTACAGAAAATACTGCTTACGATCCACATTCTCCCTATTCTGCCTCTAAGGCATCTTCAGACCACTTTGTAAGAGCTTATCAGGATACCTATGGATTGCCAATTGTGGTGACTAATTGTTCGAATAATTACGGACCCAATCATTTTCCTGAGAAGCTGATACCTTTGTGTATCCATAATATTTTAAACGGCAAGCCACTTCCTATTTATGGTGACGGCAAATTTACTCGGGATTGGTTATATGTGGTTGATCATGCCAAGGCGATAGACTTGGTCTTTCATCAAGGTCAGATTGGAGATTCCTACAATGTGGGTGGTTTTAATGAATGGCAAAATATTGACTTGGTCAAAGAATTGTGCAAGCAAATGGATGAAAAGCTCGGTAAGCCAACAGGCACTTCAGTCCAGTTAATCACTTTTGTCAAAGATCGTCCGGGCCATGATTTACGTTATGCAATAGATGCCACGAAAATCAATAAGGAGCTAGGGTACGAACCGTCGGTTACCTTTGAACAGGGATTGAGTAAAACCATTGATTGGTTCTTGAATAATCAAGATTGGCTGGATAATGTGACGTCCGGAGGATATCAGAAGTATTACGAAATACAATATCAGGGTTAGCATGAAAGTAACAGAAACAAAGTTAAAGGGCTGTTTTATATTGGAGCCTACAAAGTTTGGGGATAGCAGAGGGTATTTTTTTGAAAGTTTTAACGAAAACACTTTTAATGAATTGACAGGTACAAAAATCCGATTTGTTCAAGATAACCAATCCTATTCTACAAAGGGGGTTCTTCGGGGTTTGCATGCACAACAGGGTGAATATGCGCAGGCAAAGCTAGTGCGAGTTCTGGAAGGGACAGTTATAGACGTTGCGGTAGATGTCCGTGTTGATTCGCCAACATTTGGTGAACATGTTGCAGTGGAGCTCTCTGAAGAAAATAATTTGCAGCTTTTTGTGCCAAGAGGTTTTTTACATGGATTTGTTGTTGTGAGCGATGTAGCAACATTTTTCTACAAATGTGACAACTTTTATAATAAGGAGTCAGAGTACGGAGTGAAATTTGATGACCCTAGTTTGGGAATCAACTGGAATATACCGAAAGAGGAATTAATTGTTTCGGATAAAGATTTAGTGTTGTCTTCTTTTGCAGAGATATTTAAGTAATAAGAAAGTATGAGGAAAATACTTGTCACTGGTTCGAAAGGACAGCTTGGGTCGGAATTAAGAACTTTATACCAAGACCGAAAGGATGTAGATACATTTTTTTTGGATAGAGGCGAATTACCCTTGGAGCAAACGTCTATTATTCAGGATATTTTGGGTATATACCAGCCAGACCTTATTATTCATGCAGCAGCGTATACAGCTGTTGACAAAGCTGAAGGAGAAGCTGAATTGGCGAATGTGGTCAACCACTTGGCTAGCGAAGAGATTGCGCAGTATTGCCATGTCCATGGGACAAAGCTGATTGCAATTTCAACTGATTATGTGTTTGATGGGACGTCCTCTATGCCTTTAGATGAAGATGCAGTTGTTGAACCAATCAATATCTACGGTTCAACTAAATTGAAAGGGGAGGTAGCCGTGCAAAAGTGGTTGCCGGATGCAATTATCATCCGTACATCATGGGTGTATTCAATATATGGTAGTAACTTTGTCAAAACAATGATTCGCTTAATGACTGAAAGAGATGAAATTTCCGTAATTGAGGATCAAGTCGGTTCGCCAACCTATGCTAAAGACTTAGCACAAGCTATCGTTGATATCATCGACAGAAATCATTGGGTAGGTGGAATGTATCATTATTCAAACGAAGGAGAGATTTCTTGGTATAATTTCGCTACTGCGATTAAAGAAATACAAGGATTGAATTGTACTATCAATCCAATTCCTACTAGTCAATATCCAACGCCGGCAAAGCGTCCAAAGTACTCCTTGCTAGATAAATCGAAGATAAAACGTACTTTTAATATAAAAGTTCCAGATTGGAGAGATAGTTTGGCGGTGATGTTAAGCAAATTATTGTAATAAGACGGTAACATATTAGCCAAAGGCCTTAGCGTTATAAGTTTAAATACTAATATCTAAATACTAATATCTAAAAACATGAAAGGAATAATATTAGCTGGAGGATCGGGTACACGACTACACCCTCTAACATTGGCCGTGTCCAAGCAGTTGATGCCAGTATACGATAAGCCTATGATATATTACCCCCTGTCTACTTTAATGTTGGCAGGGATTAATGAGATATTGATTATTTCTACACCACAGGACTTGCCCAATTTTGAAAAGTTGTTGGGAGATGGCTCGCATTTAGGTTGCAAGTTTTCTTACAAAGAGCAACCGAGCCCGGATGGATTAGCACAGGCCTTTATCTTGGGTGAGGAGTTTATCGGTGATGATAAGGTAGCTCTAATCTTGGGTGATAATATATTCTACGGATCAGGTATGTCCAAGCTATTGCAGTCATCGGCAAACCCCGAGGGAGGAATGGTATTCGCTTACCCAGTAAACGATCCGGAACGCTATGGTGTGGTAGAATTTGATATGGTTAATAACGTAGTTTCCATAGAAGAGAAACCCGCTCAACCAAAGTCAAATTATGCTGTACCGGGTTTGTATTTCTACGATAATGATGTTGTGAAAATAGCGAAAAGCATCAAGCCTTCACGTAGGGGTGAGTTGGAGATTACCGACATCAATAAGGAATACCTTAAAAGAGGCAAACTTAAAGTGGGTGTATTCGATCGGGGAACCGCTTGGTTGGATACCGGGACTATTCAGTCACTGATGCAGGCTGGCCATTTCGTACAGGTCATCGAAGAGCGACAAGGGATGAAAATCGGTGCAATAGAGGAAGTTGCCTTTCGAATGGGGTATATAGATAAGCAACAGTTGAATCTTGTAGCACAGCCCCTTATAAAATCAGGTTATGGTGAGTATTTGATAAAAGTTTGTGAATTGTAGTTGTATGAAAAGGAATCTAATGATATTTGGAACAAGGCCAGAGGCAATAAAGATGGCACCATTGATAAAGGAGTTTATAAAGAAAACGGAGGAGTTTGATACTAAAGTTTGTGTTACAGCCCAACATCGCCAAATGTTGGACCAGGTTTTGGATTTTTTTGAGATAACGCCTGACTATGATTTGGATCTTATGAAACCCGATCAGGATTTATATTCTTTGACGGCGGATATTATCACAAAATTGAAACCAGTTTTAAACGAATTTAGACCTGATTATGTCTATGTGCATGGAGATACCACTACTTCTATGGCTGCCAGTATAGCAGCATTCTACTCGGGTGCAAAGATATGTCATATTGAAGCTGGACTAAGGACAAATAATAAAAGATCTCCTTTCCCTGAGGAGATTAATCGACAAATTACCGGTCGAATTGCGGATTTTCATTTTGCACCTACTGATGCTTCTCGAAATAATCTTCTGCGTGAGAATGTTAATGTCAATGATATTTTGGTAACTGGTAATACTGTAATCGATGCGCTAGTCGAAAGCGTAACTAAAGTTAATACCTTACAAAATGATGAGATTAATCAATTAAAAAATACTATCGATCGAAGTAGGAAAATTATACTAGTTACTGGACATAGACGTGAAAATCATGGAAAAGGTTTTGTTAACATTTGCGTCGCCCTTAAAGAAATTGCTCATGAGCATACAGATGTACAAATTATATATCCTGTACATCTAAATCCAAATGTTAAGGGGCCAGTTTATGAGATTTTATCTGGAATTCAGAATATTAATTTGATTGAACCTCTTTCTTATCCTGCGTTTGTATGGTTGATGGATCAGGCGTATTTGATTATCACCGATTCCGGTGGTGTTCAAGAAGAGGCTCCAAGTTTGGGCAAACCTGTGCTGGTAATGCGAGATTCAACGGAGCGACCTGAAGCGGTAGCCGCTGGTACTGTTATATTGGTCGGCACTGATAAAGAGAGAATAGTGGACGAAACACGATTACTGTTAGTTGATACAACGAGATATGAAAAAATGAGTGGATTGCATAACCCTTATGGAGACGGAAAGGCTAGTTATAGAATTGTTGAATTTATGGCCCGGCAAAATTAAAAATGGCTGGGAGAGTAAGTTTAATGAGAGAAACTCTCATCTATACCGTAGGTAGTTTTGGCTCAAAGATATTATCATTCCTATTAGTTCCGCTCTACACTTTTTATCTTACAAAATCAGAAATGGGAGAATATGATCTTTTTATGACCTCTATAGCTTTGTTTGTACCAATAGTGTCATTACAATTGTCGGATGCTGTTTATAGGTGGTTGGTAGAAATTGACGAGGAAGAAACTAGAGAAAGGATGTTGCCTACAGTTTTTACGAGCTCTTTCTTGTTGTTGCTGATTACGTATGCTGTGTTTAGTTTAGGCTTTATAGGCTATTGTCAACTCTTCGGTATGAACAATGCTGTGGTATTTTTAATATTGCTTATGTTAAGTTCAATGCTTCCATTTCTTCAGAGTGTTTTACGAGGATTAGGAAAAACAAAGGAATTTGCTATAAGTGGATTGGTTACTACATTGTTGATTGTTGGACTGAATATTATCTTATTTCTATTTTTTACGGTGTCGGTAAAAGGGGCTTTGATTGCTAATATTGTAGGTTTTGGTCTGTCTTCGTTGCTTATTGTAGTAAAGTTAAATTTGAATAAGTGTTTTAAGATTGAAGCTTTCGATGTTCAGCTTGTTAAGAAAATGTTGTTGTATTCGCTACCTCTTATTCCAAATTTGATAAGTTGGTGGTTAATTTCGTCTGCCAGTAAATTTATCATTTTGGATAAGTTGGGAATAGAAGCAAACGGGGTTTACGCCATTGCAAACAGATTTCCTTCAATGTTGGTTTTGATAAACTCTGTATTAATATTACCCATTCAAGATTCTTTGCTAAAGCAACGGTCAGATTTTCAATATTTTATATCGATTGTTCAAAGGTTTGTTCGGTTTGAACTGATCGTGGTTGTTTTGCTCTCCGTTGGAAGCCCAATTTATGTCAAGTTTATGGTAGAAGATAGTTTTTATGAAGCATGGATGTATATGCCATTTTTGTTTCTTGGAGTCGGATTTAACACATTAGCATCCGTGATTGGTATCATATATCAAAAAGAAAAGAAGACGATGCGAATAACGGTCACTACTGTAATAGGTGGAATCATTTCAATACTCCTGTCTTTTCTTTTAGTGTCTGAATTTGGGCTAATGGGAATATCATTATCTTTTTTTGCAGGTTATTTGATTATGTTTTTGCTTCGAACAATTGATCTCAGACATAAATTAAATTTTAAAGCATTTTTACCATCTGACATGTTAGTTTTTTTTGGTTTTATATTGATAATGTATTTACAGATAATACTAGAATTCAAAATGCAACTTTTATTGTTTATTATTACTATGTTTTTTTTGTTTTTTTATTATCGAGTTGATATTCAAAAAGCCTATAATAGTATTAGAAAAAATAAAGAAACTATTTAGTAAATAAATACTATTGGAATGTTTCTCTTATAGATCTAGGTATTCAATGGCGGTGAACATATAGAGGAGTATTCACTCAATATTTAAGGATAGATTTTTTATTGCGTGATGTTCGTATCTTGAATTTGAATTAATGCAAGAGATAATATTTTTTGATTTAGAGTTTGATAATAAATAACCGGGAAATAAGACTTTCTATATTATATGAGAATTAAGGCAATTTGTTTTTTCTTTTTTGTACCTGCTATGGGATTTTTAATCTCATGTAAAAAAGCACCTCCCTTACAGGATCCGATTCCTGATGAGGAAGTCTTAAATTTTAATAAACTATCCGGTGTTGGAGACGAAAAGATAGGTGACGAATTTGACGTAGTCATTTATGGGGGGACTGCTTCAGCCATCATGGCAGCAATTGAGATAGTACAATCCAACAAATCGGTTATTGTAGTTAATCCTCGTGGTTCCGGACTTGGAGGAATGACAACTAATGGTTTGGGTTCAAGTGATTTTACTAGTACCACAATAATAGGAGGATTAGCTGGTAGGTTTTATCAAGACTTGAAGAGAGAGTACTCAAATCCACTTTATTGGATTGATAGTCGCCGAGAGGACTACACAAGGTTAAATGCCTACGGCGATAAAATGATGTTTTTCGAGCCTAAAATGGCACAAAAAATATTGCAACGTTATATTATGCATTATAAAATACCAATTATACACTTAGATAGACTAAACTTAACAAGCGGAGTCGTCAAATCCGGTAACACGATATTGATGATTAAACTAGAGTCTGGAAGATCTATAAAAGGTAAAGTCTTTATTGATGCGAGTTATGAAGGGGATCTAATGGCTAAAGCCGGAGTATCTTATACAGTAGGGAGAGAGAGCTCTTCGACTTACAATGAGGATTTAAATGGAGTTAATGTAAAAACTATGCCTACAGCTGAGTTTCATAGAGGTGTCCAAGACAAGAGAGGGATTTTAAAAAATTGGCGGGAAATCGGGAAATCGGGAGGGGGTGATGAAAAAGTTCAAGCATATTGCTATCGTCTTCCTCTTACCAACGTCGCGGCAAAGATGGTGCCTGTTTCTAAACCGTTGGAGTATAATGAGAATGATTACGATTTCCTTTTTCAATATTCTAGAATCCAACCTGAAAATAAATTCATTGATTTATATCCTTTGCCGAATGGTAAAACAGATACTAATAATAGCGGTCCTATTTCGATAGATTTTGTTGGGGCAAATTATGGCTATCCTGATGGATCACATGAAGTGCGAGATAGAATTGTTGCAAGGCATCGCTCTTATATTCAAGGATTTTTATGGACATTGATTAATCATCCGGACATTCCTAGCAATATTAGGGAAAGATATGGCAAATGGGGGTTATCAAAAGACGAGTTTATAGACAATGACAATTGGCCCTATCAATTGTATGTCCGTGAGGCTCGACGTATGGTGAGTGATTATGTAATGACTCAAGCAGATTGTGAAGGAAAGACTTCTTTGGGGCAATCAATAGGGAAAGCTCTATATGCTTTTGATAGTCACGTGGTACAGCGTTACGTTGCTTTTGATGGGAATGTGAAGAACGAAGGGGGATTTCATAAAGTCTTAAATGTACCTTACACTCTTAACTACGGGTTAATTCTGCCGAAAAAGATAGAATGTTCTAACTTGTTAGTCCCAATCTGTGTTTCTGCATCACATGTTGCATACTCTTCGCTGCGAATGGAACCAACATATATGGTGCTGGGGCAATCGGCTGCTTGTGCAGCTCTAATTGCATTGAAGTATAACCTTGCCGTGCAAGATATTAATTATAATGAATTAAAAGCTTTCTTATTGAATAGGAGGGTGGTTATCTAATGAAATGAATATGTATAAATTTAGTATTAGGGGGGGGTATGGGGTATCAAACTTTGGTGATGATCTGTTGATGATTGTTTTTGAAAACTACTTGATAAAGGAGTTCCCTGAGTCCCTGTTAAATTTTGAAAGTCAGGGCTTGAATTATCCAGTTAAGCTTTTAAAAAGATCAAGCTACGATGTGAAGTCATTTAAAGAAGATTGGTTAATTTATGGAGGCGGAACTCAATTTTTTGCATTTAGTGATAAAAATGAATTTACATTACTACAACGTATTCGACGAGCAATGTTGAGTCCAGAGATAATTTTGAATAAGATTCAGAGATATTTTGCTAAACCTAAGAAAGTTAACATTGCGATTTTAGGACTAGGCTTAGGACCTTTCTATAATGAAGAATATATAAGTATTGTAAAAGATTTATTAAAGGATACAAAATATATAGGTTTGAGAGATGAACAATCTTATTTGTATTGTCGCGATTGGGATATTAAGGCTACATTAGGAGCCGATGTTGTGTTTTCTTCATATTTTTATTTACCGCCATTTAAGGGAAATGAAGTAACTCAAAAGTCGAAAAAGATTGGTGTGATTGTGAGGGACTGGGAATGGGAGGAATCAGGCAGGGCATATTTTGAACCAATTTTGGATTTTGTAGAGGATTATCAAAGTAGACCGGATATCGAAATCCATTATATTCTATTCTCAACAAAAAAAGACAAGGAATGGATAACCTTAATTGGAGATAGTAAGAGAATAATCTGGAATCCAGATGAATCTACTGTAGATGATTTTTTAAAAGTGCTGGCTAATTTTGATGGATTTATATCAGCTCGGTACCACGGTGCTATAGTCGGTGCTTTGCTCGGAAAACCTGTGATTGCCATTGAAATTGAACCGAAATTAAGGTTGTTGCGAGATCAAATTCCTGAGATGCAGCTTTGGTCAAAGCCTTTTGATTTGGAGGAATTAAAAAATCTCGTCGAAAAGATGGATTTTAATGTAGATTATTCGAATTCAATAAGTAAGCTTAGAAATGCTTCTGATAAGATGCTTTTAGAGTTTAGAGAATTAGTAAATTTAAATAGATTATGATTAAAGTTGCTTTTTGCATTAGAGAGGATTATAAAACTCGGGGGGGCGGGGATGCTGTTCAAATGTTGAAAACCAAGCAGTATCTAGAATTCCATACAAAAGATATAGAAATCCAAGTTTTAACGAATCCTGCTGAATTAACAAAAGACAGATTTGATCTCTGTCATATATTTAATTTTTCGACTTACAAGCTAAGCGGAGCTTTTATTGAGAAAGCAAAATCAGAAGGAATTAAGATTGCTGCTTCTCCAATCTACTGGGATTATAGCGTTCTGATTTACGCAATTTTTTCAAAACTAAGGCTTTCAAAACTCAATTCGACAATTTTATCGCTCGAAAAACTCATTTCGAAAATAATTGGTGTTTTTTATCCTTTAATATTTCTGTCTTCAAAAAAATTCAGAGCTATTGTAAGCAGCTTCGTCTATAATTGCGATATTCTCTTGCCAAATTCTGAAGAGGAAATGACATTATTGTGCCAGTTTATAAAAAGAAAGAAGGCAACAATTAATTATGATGTTGTGGTTAATGCTTGTGAGGCTCACTACGTATTTGATTTAGAAAAGCAAAAGGCTGTCAACTTATTGTTGGCTCAGGGAAATATTAAGGGTGATTTTGTTTTACAGGTCGGACGTATAGAACCTATTAAGAATCAAATTAATCTTGTAAAAGCGCTGGAAAAAGACTCCGATATTCCAATCGTTTTTATTGGAGCAATTTCACATAGGGAATACTATGATACTTTAGCTCGGATTTGTAATCGCCGAGGAAACGTTTATTTCATCTCCGAGGTAGATCATGAACTGATTTACGACTTTTACAGACGTGCTAAATTACATGTATTACCTTCCTTGAGGGAGTCGCCGGGGCTCGTTTCTTTAGAAGCGTTATCTATGGGATGTCCAATTATTGTTTCGGATTACCCTTATTCACCTTTTGAGACTTATTTTGGAGAAAAAGTGACAAAAATAGATCCGCTCAATATTTCTGACATACGGACTAAAGTCTTGAAGGAATTTTGTAATAATGAAGAAAAAAAGTCCGGATTTAAGGCCTTTACTTGGGAAATGACTGCAGAACAAACGTATAATGCTTACGTTAAAATACTGAAAAAATGATTTCGGTTGAAAGAGCCCAGAGCACACTGGCTACACTTTTTTTAGTGATGGTTTTTTCTTTTCCTAGGACACTTCAGTCTCCGAAGATTATCGTACTTTTTATCCTGTTGCTTTTAATGGCTTTTAGGCCAAAATTAGGAGCTGCTTATTTAAACTTTTTTTTATCTTATCTATTCATTTTCATATCTCCTTTTTTGGTAGCTGGTATTAGAGGAAATGAAACAATTTTTGTACTTCATTCTTTTCTGATTTATTTCATATTTCCTTTTTTGGTAACAATAGTACTTCAAGTTTTTGATAGAAATAGACTTTTTTCAATTATTTATAGAAGTGCTTTCATATCCCTAGTATTAATAACGCTAACAGCTGTAAGTACGTTGTTACATGGAGTCGGAATATTCCCCATAAATTTAAATGCGATTTTCTACCCTGACGAAAATCGTATCGGCCTCAATGAAGGATTTATTCACATAATAAATTCTCCGCTAACTTATTATCTGTTTTTAATTCCGATAATTTTTAATCAGGGGAAGCAGCTAAATTTTAGAAACTGGAAGTTGTATCTCTTTCTCAGCCTTTTAATTTTTTCTGTTCTTACAGGAAGAAGAATTTTGCTTGTTCCTTTTATTCTCGTTATTTTAATAAATTTTAAGTATTATGTCCGCTATATTTCTTTATTTCTGGTTGCTCTAATGTTTATTATTCCCAAACAAAAATTCGAAAATTTTGAGTTTGAAAAGGTTGTAAGTCGCTTCCGAGATGCAGCTAGATCCTCTGGAGATTCAGAAGTCCGGAGTGAGCAAGGAACTTATTTTACTAAATATATCCTAGACCGCCCACTTGCTGGATACGGAATGGGGGCATATATGCCCGATTATTTGCGAAATAATGAGTTTAAAACTGCCTATGAAAATTCATTTCATTATTTAATATTTTGTGTTGGGGTTCCAATTGCGTTCATTCTTATTTGTATGTATTTATATTTGTTATATAGAAATTGGAAATTGGAAGTGGATAATTCGTTGAATGTAGGAATTTGCCTAGGAATTCTTTCGGTTCTATTAGCTTCATTTACCAATCCTTATTGGTTAAGTAGTTTTGATTATACTGTCCCGTTTGGAGTACTTATCACATTAGCTTTTAAAAGAACAATATGAGAGAGATTTTCGGAATATTAGTTACATATAATTCAGATATTCAGAAATTAGAAAGGAATATTGAATCTATTTTAGACCAAGTTGATAAAGTAGTGATATTTGACAATGGTTCGGGAAATAGAGAAGATATTGCTAAATCTGATATCATCGGAAGATGTGAGGTTTATTACAGTGATAAAAATATAGGATTAGGAGGAGCCTACAATTATTGGCTAAATAAGTATTGTCAGAATTATTCCTATTTTGTGACTTTTGATCAGGATACTTGGATTCCATCAAACACCCTTGTCCTTTTACAATCTATATTGGATTCTAACCGAAATATAGGGATTGTCGGACCCTCATTTTCGAGAAGTAACAGTAGTACTACAGAAGACGGAAAAGTACTTGATACATATACAATAATTCAAAGTTGTTGTTTATTTAGAACTGAACTTTTGCAAAAAGTTGGGGGGTTCAACGAGGATTATTTTATTGATTCTGTTGATTTCGAATATTGTTTACGGGTGGGCAAAGCGGGATACAGAGTAGTAAAGTACGATGGAGTGACAATAGAGCACAGTTTAGGTTCTGCAAAGAGGAAATTTGGAATTAACTACTACAGTCACAACTGCCTCAGGAACTATTATATAGCAAGGAATCACAGACATATTTCGAGTACCTACTTTATGGATTTTCCGTATTTTATTCTCAAAAAGAATTTTTTTTTCGTACTTCATATCCTTAAAGTACTATTTCTTGAAATGGATATGAAAAAAATAAAATGTTTATTTAAAGGCCTAATGAATAAGAGTTATGAATAGATTAAGCTTTTTGTCGGTACTTGCTTCGTCAAGTTGTTTTTATAAAGGGTCATCGAAAAACGAACGTGAGACAGTTAATGAAATAGCTGCTGTAAACAATGATGCGCGATCTTCATCCATAATAGATATAAAGCAATATGGGGTGAAGGGGGACGGTCATATTGATGATTCTCGAGCAATTCAAGTTGCTGTTGACGACTGTATTAAATTTAAAAAAACTCTTTATCTTTCGAGGCCAAGCAAATCTTACCTCTGTAAGAGCAAAATAATTATATCCGGTCAAATTTACATATACGGAGATGGAATGAGCATGTGTGGATTGAATTTTTTGAATAGTGATGGTTTTGAGATTTTGGAAGGTGTTAGTAATGTCATTTTTGAAAGATTTTCTATTAATCAAGCTATTAGATATACCCAAACAAGAAATCTCTTCACGGCCATAAAGGTGCTGGGGTCGACGAAAAAAAGACCTTATACGCATGTCTATCGAGATGTTTTTATAGATGGCTTTAATACAGCCTTCGATTCCAGTTGGCTGTGGGATTCCCATTTCGATAATATAAAAGTATTATTTGGTCAGATTGGTTTCAATATAAAAGGAACATCTGTAAATAATAATATAAGTAATTGTAGTGTCTCAGTATCTGGAGGTGGATCGAAGGGTGTCTTCTTTAGCGATGCTCAACAAGCAACTGAGGGATGGAGGATTACGAATTTATTAACTTATAATGCCGATATCGGTATTCATTCCCTTTATACCTCTAATGTATATGTAACGACTCCTATTTTAGATTTCTGTAAAGAGTATGGTATTTTGCTCGAATCAGGGAAAGGGCCCTCCACAAACTGGCAGGTTTTGGGAGGATATATAGCCATGAGTGGCAGGAGTAAATCCGCTATTTCAGTGAATAACGAGGTTAATAACAACCAAATCAGAGGCTGCAAAATTTCAAATGTAGATATTTTGGCCTATCCTGGGTCGTCTTGCGAGTATGGAATTGAATTAAAAGGGGTACTTGATCAAAAAGCGGCATTGAATGCAAATAGCTTTACAAATATAAAGAACGAATATTTTGCTAAATAAAATTATGAAGGAGTCTCTTAATCCTATTGTTCCTTTTATCTGTGTAAATTATGGAACGTATACAGAAACGGTAAAATACATCGAAAATGTTATTGGTTTAAAATTTGGTCAACGGGCACTTATTATAGTGATTGATAATACTCCAGATGAATTTGATTTCAATAAATTGTTGGAATATAAAGAAGAAAATCATCTTGAGGATGCGGTATTGAAGATTATTAGAGATGAGAATCGTGGTTATTTCCAAGGGCTTAATGTAGGTGTCAAATATGCCAGAAGTCTGAATAATGATTCTGGTTATTATGTAGTGGGCAATAATGACATAATTTTTGAGGACGATTTTATTAAATATATATTGGATTATCAATTAGATAGCGATACCCTTATTATATGCCCTGATGTAATCACTACAGAGGGATCACATGAAAATCCTCATGTTTTAAGAAAAATGGGCTTTCTAAGAAAGCTAAAGTATCAAGTGTATTATTCTAACTATTTTATTGCAAAAATTTTGAGTACTCTGAAAAGTACGGAAAGAAGATTTAAGAGGTATGATTCGCAAAAAAAAAATATTCATATGGGAATTGGCGCTTTATATATCTTGACTCCTAATTTCTTTAAGCATTTTGATTTTCTTTGGGAAGATGTCTTTTTATATGGAGAAGAAGCGATTCTGGCAGGTCAGGTTGGTTCAGTGAACGGTAAAATACTATATGACCCCTCTTTTGTTTGTTATCATAATGAATCTTCAACAACATCAAAAATTGAGCCAGCCTCTAAGTATAAAATAGTTCAACAGTCATATAAAGTGTACAAAAAATATTTGTAAATATGGAGATTAAAAGGAAAGTATTACTGATTACTGGAGGAACAGGTTCATTTGGTACAGCAGTTTTAAATCGATTTTTAAGTGGTGACCATTTTAAAGAAATTCGAATCTTCTCTCGGGACGAGAAAAAGCAGGATGATATGCGTAACCTCTATAGAAATGATAAAATTAAGTATTATATAGGGGATGTACGAGATTATTCAAGTGTTGAACCCGCAACACGTGGGGTGGATTATGTATTCCATGCTGCAGCGTTGAAACAAGTGCCGTCTTGTGAATTTTTTCCTATGCAAGCTGTAAAGACAAATGTTGAAGGCACGCAAAATGTAATCCGTGCAGCAGCTTCAAACGGTGTGAAAAAAGTAATTTGTCTAAGTACAGATAAAGCTGCTTATCCCATTAATGCAATGGGGATATCCAAAGCAATGATGGAGAAAGTGGCTGTGGCGGAAGCTCGCAACTTGACAGAGACTACTGTTTGCTTGACGCGTTACGGAAATGTAATGGCCTCTAGGGGTTCTGTTATACCTTTATTCTTAAATCAGATTCAAAAAGGCGAACCGATTACAATTACGGACCCTAACATGTCTCGCTTTTTTATGTCATTAGAAGATGCTGTAGATTTAGTGTTGTTTGCTTTTGAACACGGTAATCCTGGAGATCTTTTTGTCAATAAAGCGCCTGCAGGAAGTATAGGTGACTTGGCTAAAGCGTTAATCCAACTGACTGGAAAGGAAGTGCCCGTGAAGATTATAGGTACCCGTCATGGTGAGAAGCTATATGAGACGCTTTGCACCCGAGAGGAAATGATGAAAGCGGAAGATATGGGTGATTTTTATCGTGTCCCTGCGGATAATCGGGATCTGAATTATGCAAAGTACTTTTCGGAGGGGGAGCAGGATGTTTCTAGAATAGAGGATTACCACTCGCATAATACCACCCAACAAGGCGTTGATGGCTTGAAAGACTTGATATCCAAACTACCATTGATACGCAAAGAGGTTTTTGGTGAGGATGTTATGCAGTACCCCTATTAGATTAGAGTATTAGAATGTAAGATGCTATGAAAAGAATTGGAATTACGGGACAGCAAGGCTTCGTCGGAAGCCATTTATATAATACCTTAGGATTATTTCCTGACGAATTTGAACGTGTGAATTTCAAAAGGGCCTATTTTGATGATGCTGAGGCCTTAGATGAGTTTGTCCGTAAATGCGATGTCGTCGTACATTTGGCAGCAATGAATCGACACGAAAGTGAGCAGGTAATTTACGATACGAATGTTAAATTAGCCAAGGATTTGGTTGCATCTTTAGAGCGGACTAAATCAACAGCACATATCTTAATTTCCTCTTCTACGCAAGAAGAACGAGACAATCTATATGGCAAGTCAAAGAAAGAAGGCCGGGAGGCAATAGCATCTTGGGCTGAAGCCAAGGGAGGGAAGTTAACAGGACTAATTATACCAAACGTTTTTGGCGCGTTTGGTAAACCCTTTTACAATTCCTTTGTCGCAACTTTTTGCTACCAACTCACGCATAGGGAGCAACCAATTATAGCACATGATGGTGAGGTTACATTGATTTATGTACAAGAGTTGGTGGATGAAATAATTAACCAAATTCGTCGTGAAGAACATAGGCCCCATTGTGTAATAGAGCATACCGCTACAAAAAAAGTTTCAGAGGTACTAGCGCTCTTGGAAGGTTTCAAAGAAATGTATTTAGAAAATGGAGAGATCCCGATATTAGAAAATTCCTTTGAATTAAATCTCTTTAATACCTACCGGTCGTATATGGATTATGGTAATCTTTACCCACGCCATTTTCAATTGCATACAGATTCAAGAGGCACGTTTGTCGAGATTATCCGTATGGGTATTGGTGGACAATCTTCTTATTCAACAACTGTACCTGGGATAACCAGAGGTAATCATTTTCATACGCGCAAGATTGAGCGCTTCGCTGTGATTAAAGGTAAGGCTCTTATTCAATTACGTAAGGTAGATACTGACGAGATCTTTGATTTCTACTTGGACGGTACCCAACCTTCTTATGTCGATATGCCAATATGGTATACGCACAATATCAAAAATATTGGGAATGAAGAGTTGATTACTATGTTTTGGATAAATGAGCCCTATGATCCCACCGACCCAGATACTTATTTTGTAGAGGTATAAATTATTTTAAAGATATAATGAAAAAATTAAAGGTAATGACGGTCGTTGGAACGCGCCCGGAGATTATTAGATTATCAAGAGTATTGGAAGCACTGGATAGATCTAATGCTGTTGAACATATTATCGTCCATACAGGACAGAATTATGACTACGAGTTGAATCAGGTTTTTTTCGAAGATTTGGGATTACGTAAGCCTGATTATTTTTTGGAGGCTGCTGGTAAGACCGCAACTGAGACAGTGGGCAATATCTTGATAAAAATAGACCCCTTGTTAGAGGAATTGAAACCGGAGGCCTTTTTGGTATTGGGTGATACCAACTCATGTCTTTGCGCGATACCGGCTAAGAAACGTCATATTCCAATCTTCCATATGGAGGCGGGGAATAGATGCTTTGATCAGCGGGTACCAGAAGAGACCAACCGTAAAATCGTGGATCATACAGCAGATGTAAACCTTACCTATTCGGATATTGCGCGTGAATATCTATTGCGTGAGGGGTTGCCTGCAGATCGAATTATTAAGACAGGTTCGCCTATGTTTGAGGTGCTTAATCATTACCTTCCTCAAATTAAAGCTTCGGATGTGCTATCCAAATTGAATTTAGAGGACCGTAAATTTTTCGTGGTTTCTTCTCATCGTGAGGAGAATATTAATTCGGAAAAGAATTTTAGAGGTTTGATTGATTCATTAAATGCGATAGCAGAACAGTATAAGATGCCGATTATCGTATCCACTCATCCTCGTACGCGTAATATGATTGATAAGATGCAGATAGCCGTGCGCCCTGAAGTTCAATTTCTGAAGCCCTTAGGATTTCACGACTATAATGCGTTGCAGATGCGGTCATTTGCTGTTTTATCGGATTCTGGGACCATATCTGAGGAGTCATCTATTTTGAATTTCAGAGCACTGAATATTCGTCAGGCTCACGAGCGGCCAGAAGCGATGGAGGAAGCATCTGTCATGATGGTGGGACTGTCTCCAGAGCGTGTTTTACAAGGACTGGTGCAGGTATTAGAGCAAAAGATAGACGGTGAGCGTAATTTTCGTCCCGTAGCCGATTATTCGATGCCCAATGTATCTGATAAAGTGGTACGTATTATAATCTCCTATACCGATTATATTAAACGCGTGGTTTGGTCTGAGGAGATATAGGTATGAAGAGAGTATATCTGATTTCAGAATTATTTTATCCGAATAAAACCTCAACGGCTTATATTATGACAGAAATAGCCAAATTTCTGTCCAAAAATTATGATACCTCTGTAATATATGCTGACATAGCCTATGACGCTAATGTAGATCATGTAAATGAAAAAAAACTGGAAGGAATAAAGTTAATCAAATCGAGAGCCTTATCATTAGATAAAAACAAATTTTTTAACAGGATTCTGGGATCTTTGTACACAACATTTTCTTTTGCTGGAAAAATTTTGAGATACGTTGCGAAAGAGGATGTAGTTTTTGCAGTAACTAATCCATTTTTACTTGTGATTTTACTTGGATGTATTCGTAGGTGCAAAAAATTTAGGTATGTTCTCTTGGTTCACGATGTATTTCCGGAAAATGCTGTTCCGGCAGGTGTATTGAAAAACAACTCGTTTTCATATAAAATTATGAAGACGATGTATGATTGGTCTTACAGCATGGCAGACGAATTGATTGTATTGGGAAGAGATATGGAAAAACTTGTGGCTTCTAAAGTAAGCCGTGGAAAAAAAATTCATATCGTTGAAAATTGGTTTGATTCTGATTTACAACCTAATTTGGTTTTTGATAGAAATAACTATCTAGGAGTTGATGTAACGGATAAAATCGTTATCGGATTTGCTGGGAATATGGGAAGAGTACAATATTTAGAGGAGTTTTTGAAAATATTTGCCTCATCTCATAATGAAAAATTACATATGATTTTGGTAGGAGATGGCGCATGTAAAAATGATATACTGAACTTTTTAAAAAAGAACGGTATTGATAACGTACATTATCTAGGCCCTAAACCGCGCTCTGAGCAATCATATTTCTTAAATAGTTGTGATATAGGCTTAGTGACATTATCGCCGGCTATGTACGGTCTTGGCGTACCTTCGAAATCCTATAATTTATTAGCGTTAGGTAAACCCATTCTTTTCGTGGGAGATGAAGGGGCTGAAATTGATTTGTTAATTAAGGATAATCAGATTGGTTGGAGTTTTAACTGGGATAATCCCGAGCCTTTAAGAAGTTTTTTAACAACTTTAAATAACAAAGATAATATCAAATCAGAGAAAGCGAAGATATTAGCTAATGAAAGGTTTGCGGAAAATATAGTTCTTTCTAAGATAAACCAAATCATCAAATGAAAGTAACAATTTTAGGAGCTAGCGGATTCATTGGAAAGCATTTACTTAGTGGGATTAAAGATGTTTGTGGGAGCTCATTACGACGTGACGGGTGGCAAAATGATCTGAAGAGCAGTGTCGTTATACTTAATCTTGTGGGTAAGGCTCACGATCACAAGGGAACTGCGACCGAACAGGATTATTATTACGCTAACTTAGAGTTAACAAAGCAGATTTTTCAGGTTTTTGTAAGCTCCTCTGCTAAGCTGTTCATCCATATAAGTTCGTTGGCTGCCCTGGAAGAATTCGAATCTAACAGGCCGTTGACAGAAGAGAACAATTGTCATCCCGAATCTTGGTACGGGAGCTCAAAACGAGCTGCGGAGGAATGGCTTTTGGACCAAGAACTACCATCAGATAAAAAGTTGGTTATCCTTAGGCCGACAATGGTACACGGACCTGGTGACAAAGGAAATCTGGGCTTGCTATATAAATTGATATCGAGGGGAATTCCCTATCCTTTAAGTTCATTTGATAATAGCCGTTCCTTTATATCGATTTCTAACTTTTGTTTTTTTATCGAACAGATTATAGAAAATTACGATAAATTGGAATCAGGGATATATCATATCGCTGATGATGAACCAATTTCTACAAATGAAATTATTGAGGTCATTAAGAAGGTTACGAACAAAAAGGTTATGAGTATTTCACTGCCTAAATATTTGGTTAGGATGATAGCTAAAGTCGGAGATGTGATTCCGATACCGTTAAATACGAAGCGACTTAAAAAGATGACTAGTGATTTATTGGTTTCGAATCAAAAGATTAAAGCGGCTTTGGGAATTGAGAAATTGCCATTGACGGCGAAGGAGGGATTGGAGAGGACGATAAGGTCTTTTGGGGAGGCTAAGAGTTAGGTATTGGTGATTAGGAGAGAGGGACTTGACGTGATGTATTGCCTATGACGGAGAGACTCCGAATCAAGTTCGGAGTGACGGAATGATAGAGTGGTGATAGGGGTTAGGGGGTAGAGATTAGATGTTAGAGAGCTAGGAGTTTGGGGTGAGGGGCTTGACGTGGTGTATTGCATTTAACGGAGAGGCTCCGAATCAAGTTCGGAGTGACGGGGTCGGAGTTAGAGCCTAGGTACTAGACAAATATAAAGTGATGATATATTTAGTAGTTTTTATAGTTCTTTTTGTGGCGGAATTAGCATATTTCCGGGTTGCAGATCGATTCAATATTATTGACAAGCCGAATGAGCGTAGTTCGCATACCGCTATTACGTTAAGAGGTGGTGGGATTATATTTTATTTAGGGGCGTTAGCTTATTTTATTCTATCGGGATTCCAATACCCTTATTTCTTCCTAGGTCTGACATTGATGACAGTAGTGAGCTTTGCGGATGATATCATGACCTTATCCAATAAAATTCGCCTGTTGGTCCATCTGCTATCAGTACTGTTAATGGCATATGAACTGGATGTATTCGGTATGCCTTGGTATTATTTGGTGATAACATTTATAGTGGTAATCGGCGTTATTAATGCCTACAATTTTATGGATGGTATCAATGGAATCACGGCTTGCTACAGCCTAGCGGTAGGTGGCTTGTTACTATTGGTCAGCCATCACGTCGATTTTATCGACCGGGATTTGTTAATATATAGTATGCTCTCGATATTGGTATTTGCTTTTTTTAACTTTAGGGCCAAAGCGAAATGCTTTGCGGGAGATGTTGGCTCTGTGGCTATTGCTTTTATCTTGCTGTTTGCATTGGCTGCCTTGATAATTAAGACCCAGAACTTGATTTATATATTATTCCTAGTAGTATACGGAGTGGACACGGTGTGGACAATTGTGCGGCGGCTCTCCAAAAGAGAAAACATTTTCCAAGCGCATCGCTCACATCTGTACCAATACTTAGGGAATGAGGCCGGCGTGAATAAGCTAGTGGTATCTTTTGTATACGGAGTACTACAGTTTATCATTGGTTTACTCGTGATACGGTTTACAGATGAAAGTGTTACCATCCAATTAGGATTTGCAATTGGCCTGCTGTTAGCATTAAGCCTTATTTATTTGATGTTGAAGCGATATGTGTTGAAGAGGTATATTGGGTAACTAGTGACTAGTAATTGGTGACTAGTGACTGGTAATTGGTGACTAGTGACTGGTAATTAGTAACTAGTAATTGGTGGCTAGGAGTTAGAGTTTAGAAATTGGAGTTAGGAGATAGAGAGTGGTAATTGGTGACTAGTAATTGGTGACTAGTGACTGGTAATTGGTGACTAGTGATTGGTGACTAGGAGTTAGAGTTTAGAAATTGGAGTTAGGAGATAGGTGTTAGATATTAGGAGTTGGAGGGATAGAGAGTGGGAGTTAGGAGATAGAGGTTAGATAATTAGTGATTGGTGACTAGTAATTGGTGACTGGTAATTAGTAACTAGTAATTGGTCGCCAAAATCTCTATATTAGATATTTGGCGCTAATTGGAACCTTATGAAAACACACAAAGACTTGGATGTTTGGAAGAAAAGTATTGACCTGGTCACGACTATTTACGAATTGAGCAAAGTTTTCCCGAAGGACGAGGTGTATGGATTAACGAACCAGATAAGGAGGGCTGCTGTCTCAATCCCGAGTAATATCTCGGAAGGAGCTGCAAGACAATCAAAAAAGGAATTTATACAGTTTCTGTATATCGCATTAGGAAGTGCGATGGAAGTAGAAACTCAATTGATTATCAGTAAAAACTTGCAATATATTTCTGAAAAGAAGCAGATTGAGATTTTAGACGAATTAAGTTGCATTAGTAAAATGATTAATGGCCTTATTACATATCTAAAGGAACGGAATTAATGTTTTATAACTAATACGAGTAGTTGACTACAGGCGATGTGTGTCTCTAACGACTACTAATCACTAGTCACGAATCACAAATAACATATGCATATAAATTTTATTACAGGTGGCATCGCCAAAGATTATAGAGGTCAAATTCGGTTCGTAAATGACTTTGATATGTCGCAAGTCAAACGATTCTACATCATTCAAAATGCAGATGCCGAGCTGGTCAGGGGCTGGCGTGCGCATCGTATAGAGCAGCGCTGGTTTTATGTCTTATCGGGTGCATTCGCCGTAGACTTGGTCGAAATCGATAATTGGGAGGATGCATCTCCTGATTTGGCCATACAAAGAGAGATTATCCATGTCACAGAACAGCGTGTATTCCACGTACCTGCTGGATATGGTACCGCTTTTCGAGCCTTAGAACCGAATAGCGAACTGTTGGTATTCGCAGATTATGGTATCGAGAATGCTAAGCTGGACGACCACACCTGGCCAGTGGATTATTTTGTGAATAGGTTGGTGTAGGGGTTAGAGATTAGGAGATAGAGAGACTAGGTGTTGAAGATTGGAGGCTAGGAGCTAGGTGTTAGAGGTAAGGAGGTAGTTTAGATACTAGGTGTTGGAGATTGGAGGCTAGGAGCTTGACGTAGTGTATTGCATTTGATAGGCAGACTCCGAATCAAGTTTGGAGTGACGGGCGGGGAAGGAGTTGGAAGTGGTGTATTGCATTGACGGGCAGACTCCGAATCAGGTTCGGAGTGACGGGCGGGGAAGGAGTTGGCATTAAACTTGTTATAGGCTGGTACATGTTTTAATTTTTGTACCGTTCTACTGGATTCTCCAAAAATCCAAGTAGACCAGATCACACCCTATGATAAAAAAAGAAAAACCTACGCTGGTCATACTGGCGGCTGGAATGGCTAGCCGATACGGCTCTGCTAAGCAAGTGGAAAGCATTGGTCCATATCAAGAGAAAATTATCGATTATTCCATATACGATGCGGTCCGCGCTGGATTCGGCAAGATTGTCTTTGTTATCCGAGAAGAATTCTTAACCATCATGCAGAAAAATGTGGGCGATCGGCTTCCCAAAGAGATAGAAGTAGCTTATGCTTTCCAGGATTTTGACCTGCGTAAATTCGGCGTGGAGATGCACGTCGAGCGGCAAAAACCGTGGGGCACGGCACATGCGGTAATGAGTGCGCATGAACATGTAGATGGCCCATTCTGTGTCATCAATGCCGATGATTTCTATGGTTATGATGCTTTCGAACGGATGGCTGATTTCTTGACGAATGAAGCAACAGATGGACAAATGGCCTTGGTAGGTTTTGAAATAGGAAATACGCTATCCGACTATGGATATGTATCGCGAGGGGTATGCGAGGTGAATGGCACAGGACAGATGACGAGCGTGACCGAACGCACCAATATATACCGTAAAGACGAAGGAGAGGACATGCATATCGTCTACCGCTCGGACGACCAAGAGGTGATACTCCCTAAAGAGACAAGGGTATCCATGAACTTTTGGGGATTCACCCCCAAAGTAATCGAGGTAGCTAAGGAGCTGTTTCCAGCTTTCGTAGCAGAGAACCAAGATAACCCGAAAGCCGAATTTTTTATTCCCAATATTCCAGACTACATGGTAAAGAAGCAGATGGCGCAATTTGCAGTGCTGCCAACTTCGTCCAAATGGTTTGGCGTGACCTATAAAGAGGACAAGGCGATAGTACAAGCAAGTATTCGACAATTGATAGCGGATGGGGTGTACCCGAGAAGGCTATGGCCGAAGCCTGTAAATGAAGCGCTGTATTTGGATTTTTAGGGGTTAGTGATTTGGGGGGAGGAGCTTGACGGGTGTATTGCATTTGACGGAGAGACTCCGAATCAAGTTAGGAGTGACGGGGGGAGTGGTGATAGGGGTTAGGTTTTAAAGATTAGGGGTTAGTGATTTGGGGGGAGGAGCTTGACGGGTGTATTGCATTTGACGGAGAGGCTCCGAATCAAGTTCGGAGTGACGGGAGAGGATGGAGGGGTGATAGGGGTTAGTGGGAGAGGTGTTGGGTTTTAGAAACTAGGAGTTAGATGGTTAGGAGTTAGGTTTTAGAGATTAGGGGTTAGTGATTCGTGATGGGGTTAGGAGCTTGACGTGGTGTATTGCCTATGACGGAGAGACTCCGAATCAAGTTCGGAGTGACGGGTGTTTTGTTGTAAGCCCTCCGCCATTAACCATCCATCACTAGTAATAAGCTAGCTACTAATTTTCAATACTAAACTGAATTAGCTACCTTAGGGTTGATGAAACTAACCAATTATCATGTATTGCCCGAAAATCATTTGATTCCGTTATTGAAGAATGGCGATCGGGAGGCCTTCGAAGAAATCTTTAATCGATATTACCATTTTCTGCTCCAATATGCAGATCAACTGACGCATGATAGTCAACAAAGCGAGGACCTCATCCAAGAGATATTTATCCGAGCGTGGCAAAACCGCGAACGATTTGACGATTCCAAAAATCTATTTAATTATCTCAAAGTGAGTGTTCGGAACGGCTTCCTGAATCAAGAACGGACCAAGACGACGCATACAGCTTTCAAAAAAGAATTGACCCACTACCTAACGGCGGGATACACGACTGCGGACCAAGGGATGATCGAGAAGGAGCTTATTGCACGTTTGGAAAGCATAGCTGCAGCACTGCCCGGCAAAATGGGAAAGGTATTCATGATGACCCACTTCGAGAATTGCAGCAATGAAGAGATTGCCCTCGCACTGGGGGTCTCCGAGAAGACCGTCAAAAATCTATTGAGCCAAGCTGTTGGCAATATTCGCCTACGTATGGGACTCTCCCTAGCATTGGCTATTTTACTTTCGTAAAAAAAATAAAATAAATCGGGATTTATGGGAAGCAGATGTGTACTGTATATAGAGACACATGAAAGATGACGCTATCGCTATGGGAAATACAGAAGCACAGAAACTAATAGAACGCTATATGGAAGGGACGGCTACTCCTCAAGAGCGGCTGCAGGTCGAGGCTGCCCTCAATCGACATATGGCGAATAGCGATGTGCGGCGTACACCGGAGGAAATGGCGAAGGCTACCCGACGGAGTAAGGAGGCTGTGCTTGCCGCAATTGAACTACCGGCAAGGTCACGGGGCCTTAGATATCGGGCGCTACCCTATGTAGCAGCGGCAGCGCTACTGATTGTGGGCCTGGTGTTTTGGCGGATAGGGGATGGGAAAAAGGATCGTCCAGATATGCAAGCTGAGCGACAAACGAGGGTAGACCCTCAGCAGGTGTTGCCAGGAGGCAACCGGGCGACCTTGACTTTGGCCGATGGAAGTACCTATGCACTGGATGAACAGCAGACAGGGGTGGTAATAGGGCCGGATGCCATTAAGTATGGTGATGGCAGTGCATTGTTGGACAAAGAGGGAGGGAACGCTGAACTCACCTCTGCAGTACTGACTACACCTAAGGGGGGGACGTATCAGGTGACACTCCCGGATGGTACAAAGGTGTGGCTCAATGCGGCCTCGACCCTAAAATATCCAACCAAATTCACGGATATGGAAAGGGTGGTCGAACTGCAGGGAGAGGCCTACTTTGATGTGACCAAACAACAAGCAAAAGGAGGTGGACCTATGGCAGGTGCTGCGGTACCATTTAAAGTAAAAACGAAAGACCAGGTGGTAGAAGTCCTAGGGACCGGATTTAATATATCAGCCTATGCGGAGGATGTCGAGACGAAGACAACCTTGGTGGAGGGCCGGGTAAATATTGTCACGAATGGAGGGGCAGGCACGCTGTTGCTACCAGGGGAGCAAGCGACACTACGCAGATCTAAAGTGGACGTCCGAAAGGTGGATGTCGAACAATTTACAGCTTGGAAAGACGGATTCTTCTATTTCGATAACTTGTCGCCCCAAATCGCGTTGGCCCAACTGGCACGCTGGTATGATGTGGAGGTGCTGTATCAAGGGGCTATCCCCGAAAAGCGGATATTCGGCATGATAGACCGAGGCAAATCACTGGGCTCGGTATTGAAGTCATTGGAAAAAAGTGGGCTGACCTTCAGGCTTACAGAGGCCAATGGCCATAAGGAGCTGCTTGTGCAGGGCGAAAGATAGCACGTGAAAACAAACGAAGGGTATACCCAGCTTATAGCAAGTAAGTGTACCATTTATATAAACCATAACCATTATAATCAAAAACGAGGAGAAATGAATATGAATACATCATAACGACAGGACGGTATAGCAGAAAGAAGAATAAGGAACAACGGATGGTGCTGGAGACACCATCCGTGGATTTCGTTTGGATTACAGTACGGACCGGTATTGAATTGCCGGTCTATGACCAATTTTGAATCACCCAAACAGCACTAATTTATGATTTTTAAACGAATTTTTAAAGGACCGGACTGGTCTTTTAGAACACGATTGCTACTTACTATGAAATTAGCGATTTTTTTAACTTTTCTTTTCATTGTCCAGGCTGCGGCCGAAGGGCGAGCACAAAAGATTACTCTTCATGCCAAAAATACCAGTCTGCGGGATGTCATGAAAGATATCCAAAAACAACAGGGCTATTCCTTCTTGTTTCGTGGCGATCGCATAGCCATGACACGTGTCAATGTGCAAGTCAAAGATGTAGTAT
Organism: Sphingobacterium sp. SYP-B4668; assembly: GCF_027627455.1. Lineage (NCBI taxonomy): Bacteria > Pseudomonadati > Bacteroidota > Sphingobacteriia > Sphingobacteriales > Sphingobacteriaceae > Sphingobacterium > Sphingobacterium sp. SYP-B4668. Next base: position 426,314 of record NZ_CP115483.1, read on the forward strand.
TTTCGGAGGCGATGCGGGCTATATTGGCAGGCCATGAATTGGTTTGGTCACTTGATGACGGCATTGTCACCATCATGCCAGGCGCACCGCAGCCTACGCAAAGGGAAAAAGCCGAGGATAGGCCCCAAGAACGGCTGGTCTCGGGAGTGGTCAGCGATAATGAGCGTAAGCCTTTGGCGGGGGTGACGGTACGGGTGAAGGGGACCCAAGTGGCTACCACGACCAATGGTGATGGAGCATATGAAATTCGCCTCCCGAATGGAGCGACTACATTGACCTATTCGTTGATAGGTCGGCAAACCAAAGAGTTGGCGGTGGGAAGCCAAGTGCGGATCGACGTGCTATTGGGCGAAGAGGTAGCCGATCTGGATGAAGTGGTGGTGGTGGGCTACGGAACGATGCGAAAATCGGATCTGACAGGATCGGTATCGCAGGTGAAACCCGCCCAGCTGGAAGCGGTACCGGTATATAATATGGAGCAGGCCTTGAAATCTGGCGCTACGGGGGTACGTGTGGTGCAGAATTCGGGAGCTCCGGGATCTCGGATGGAGGTGCGGATACGGGGCGGCAACTCTATGATAGGGGACAACCAACCCCTGTATGTGGTAGACGGATTTCCGGTGACGGGGGATATCAGCTATCTCAACCCATCTGATATCGAATCGGTCGATATCTTAAAGGATGCTTCTGCCACTGCTATATATGGCGCAAGGGGAGCGAATGGGGTGGTCATCATTACCTCCAAAAAGGGAAAATCAGGCCAACCCACCAAAATAGACCTGCAGAGTCAGGTCGGGGTACAGGAAGATATCAAACGGATGAAGGTATTGGATGCGAAAGAATATGCGATCGTAGCCAATGAATGGTTAAAGAACAGTGGACAGCAGCCATTTTTTGATGTCAACGAAATCAAGGGCCCAGGTACGGATTGGCAAAGTGAAGTATTAAGAAGTGCGATCCTACACAATCATACGCTTACCTTCTCAGGGGGATCTGAAAAAAGTCGATACTCCCTATCTGGAAGCTATTACGATCAAGACGGAATCATTATCAATACAGGTGCTAAACGGGGATCGGTGAGACTTAATATGGACCATCAGCTGTTTGATTGGTTGACCATGGATGTCAACATCAACTTGTCTCGAAGAGAGCGTTTTCAGGTGCCGGTGGATAATGGCAATTTCGGTAATACGGTATATTCGGGTGCGGTGTCGGCCCCACCCACATTGGATGTGTATGATGCCAATGGACAATATACACAGATAGGTCAGATATACTCGTTTGCGGAGGCCACGATGGTCAACCCGCTGATCTATCACAAGCCCTATAAAAATAGAGGTTTTACCAATGTATTGATTGGAAATACGAGCTTCACGGTCAAGATCGCAGAAGGGCTGACCTTCAAAACATTACTGGGCACCGAAGCCCATAACGTAGCGACGGAGGAATTTAGACCTCTTATTTTTGAAAATGATAGGGGAGGCGCCTCGCAAGGGACTTCCTATAGATCGTCCTTCTTGAACGAGAATATCTTGAATTATAACCGTGCATTCGGGGATCGCCATCAGCTGGGCTTGATGGGCGGATTTACCTATCAGGATGAAACCCTTCGTACATCGGGAATCAGTGTAAGCGGGTTTGCAAACAACAATACTGAGAATTATAACCTAGGTGTGGCCGAGACGGTGAATCCGCCTTCGTCTGGAATATCCAAATGGGCGATGGCCTCTTGGTTGGCAAGGGCCAACTACTCCTACGCGGACAAGTATTTGCTGACGGCCAGTATACGTGCCGATGGATCGTCGCGCTTTGGCGAAAATAATAAATGGGCGGCATTCCCATCGGGAGCGGTGGCTTGGAAAGCGAGCAATGAGCCTTTTCTTCAAGAGGTCGAGGCTATCGATGAATTGAAGCTAAGGGCAAGTGTAGGGGTGACTGGAAACACCGCCCTATCGCCTTATCAATCTCGAGACCGTATTTCGCCGGTGAGGACCATCTACGGCAATAGTACGGAGGTCATCGGCTATGTGCCCTCGGGTATAGCCAACCCCGACCTAAAGTGGGAGACGACTACACAGATGGACGTGGGCATAGACCTAGCGCTATTGAACAACCGATTCAAGATAACAGCGGATTATTATATCAAGAATACCACCGATTTATTGGCATCGGTGCCACTGCCTCCTTCGGTCGGGTTTGGCGCTATGCTACAGAATATCGGCGAAATAAGGAATCAAGGATTTGAGTTCAACTTGGCAGCGGATATCTTGACACGCGAATTTAAATGGGATGCAGCTGTCCGGCTTTCGACAAATAAGAATAAAATTGTTTCGCTAGCGGGAGGAAATGATATCTTCAGTGCAGAATTGAACCAATTCCGATCGAGTATGAACATCGCTAGAGAGGGACAGCCTTTCGGGATGTTTCTGGGACTGATCGAAGATGGATTGGATGACAAGGGCTTGATCAAATATGTGGATCAGAATCAAGATGGACAAATCAACGCGCTGGACCGCGTGATTATCGGGAATCCCTATCCGAACATGGTCTATGGATTTAACAGCAACTTCTCCTACAAAAGCCTGGAATTGAATCTTTTCATAGAGGGCGTGACAGGGAATGATATCTTCTGGGCGACAGCGGGGACAAACCTCAACTCTTTCCAACGCGGGACCAATCAATTTCAGGATCTAGTGGGCAATTATTGGACGGCAGAGTCGCCCAATCCGAACGCGAAATATCCGAAAATCAGCTCCACTACGTTGGTGGATGTCTCCGATCGCTTTATTGAGGATGGAAGCTATCTACGCCTGAAATCGGTCAGGCTGGCGTACAATATGCCTATCGCCAAGTGGACCAACTCAAAGGTGAAGCGGGCCCAGGTCTATGTGTCGGGCGTCAACCTATTCACGATCACCAACTACCCGGGTATCGATCCGGATGTTAATACTACCGGGTCAGATGGGCAAGGAGTGGGAGATAGACTGCGTATGGGGATAGACCAAAGTGCCTATCCGACAGCCAAAATGTATATGGCTGGAATTAATTTTTCATTTTAAGAGATACGGGATCATGAAATATTTCATCATTGGATTTTTACTGCTGACAGCACTATTTAGTACTTCATGCAGCAGCTTATTGGATGAGGTACCCCAGGATTTTATCAATCGGGACAACTTCTATCAGAACGAGACAGATGCTTTAGGTGCCATAGCGGGTGCATATTCTTCTTTCAATCGGGACTATTACAATGTAAACTACTACCTGCTGCTGGAATTGCATGGTGATTATATAGAAGGAAGGGGGTCACAGGCACCTATATCTGATTTTACACATGTGCTGGACAATACGAGCATCGGTAGGGCGGCCACAGGATGGTCTATCTTATATCAATCGATCAATAGGGCAAATGCGGTGCTGGACAATGTGCCGGGAATCGAAAACATGTCTGACGGGGTCCGGAAAAGAGTGTTGGCGGAAGCTCGGTTTATACGGGCAATGGCTTATTTCAACCTGGTGAAGGGCTGGGGAGCGGTACCGATCCGATTAAACGAAAACAAAGGCTTAAGTGGACTGTCAGCACCGCGTGAACCTGTAGAGAAAGTATACGAACTTATCGTATCTGATCTGGAAGCGGCACAACATGACCTGCCTCCCTCGGTGAAAGCAGAGACCGGAAAGGCCTCAATGGGGGCGGCCAAATTGCTGCTTGCAAATGTGTATCTGACAATGGGGGAGTGGCAAAAAGCGGCAACCAAGGCGGACGAGGTGATCACAGCAGGTGTGTACAGCTTGGTGAAGGTGGATAAACCCGATGATTTCTACCAAATATTTGCGACGCAAACCTGCTCGGAAGATGTATTTTCGGTACATCATTCGGAAAATAGATTTTCGGAACTACCCCTGTATCTACATCGGGGAAATACACCGCCGTATAATTATTCGAGCAGGGGATTCTGGGCGTGGATACCCAATACCAATTCATTTATCGGAAAGGGATGGGACGATGCGGATATGAGAAAGCCATTCAACTTGTATACCAAGCACCTCGACGCAAATGGCAACGAAGTGAGCCTACCGGCTACCTCACCCATCTTGTTCAAGAAATTCATCTCGAATACCGCTGGCCTCAATGTATATAGTTTGCCCATCCTGCGGTATGCGGAAGCCTATTTGATATATGCTGAAGCGGCGGCCTTGGCGGCGCAGTCCGTGACTCCGATGGCTTTGGAGCGATTGAACATCATCAAACGAAGAGCGTATGGCTACCCGTTGAATGCGGCATCAGCAGTGGATTATAAGGGAATCGAGGATGTACAGGCATTTAGGGATGTCGTATTGCAGGAGAGGGGATACGAATTTATACTGGAAGCTAAGCGTTGGTGGGACCTCAAGCGTACAGGTAAGGTGAAATCGGCCTTCCAGGCAATAGGCAAAACCTACATGGACGAACGGATGCTGTTCCCAATTCCCGAAAATGAAATCAACAGCAACCCTGCACTGACGCAAGCGGACCAGAATCCGGGGTACTAACTGAAAATGTGTAATCATAAACGATGAGGAAGATAATCGGAATAATGTGTGGCCTGCTGATAGCGCTAACTGCGTATGGTCAAAAGGGGCTGATCGAGCACCTAAGGAGTGGACAGGCACAGCATATTGTGGTGTATGGGACGAGCTTGTCAAGTGGCGCTTGCGGGAATGCCTGGATGCGTCCTGTCGCGGCAGAGTTGAACAAACGGTATGGGGATAGCTTGGTGACCTACACGCTTGCTGGTAAAGGAGGGATGTGGTCTACTTGGGGGGTGACCCATCTAGAAGATAGTGTTATCGCGAAGAAGCCGGACGCGGTGATCATCGAATTTGGAATTAATGATGCTTTTCGGGATTACCAAACTTCGGTAGCCGTGGCCCGCCTGAACCTAGAGTATATGATCGATAGGATCCGCTTGTCGGTACAGGATTGCGAAATCTTCTTGCAGGTGATGAATATGCCGATAGGCAAATCGGCGGGATTTAGACCCCATCTTGCGGATTACTATGCGATGTATCGAGAGACGGCGCAAAAAAAAGGAGTGACCTTAATCGATCACTACGCCAATTGGGAACGTGTGTTGGAACAGGGGGAGGCCATCTTTCGGACGTATGTGCCTGATGGGATACACCCCAATACGAAAGGAGGGGAGCAGATCATTGCTCCGCATATTTTGAAGCGTATATTACCTACTACTAGTCTATAAAATAAACGATACTATTTATGAAGAAGCTATTCTATTGTTTTGTAATTATGGGGATGCTAAGCGCTTGTGGACAAGCGGAGTCGACCGAGAATCAGGCCGATATTGTCATCTACGGCGGTACGTCGGCAGCGATTACAGCTGCTGTACAAGCCAAGAAATCCGGAAAATCGGTCATCGTGGTCTCTCCCGATACACACATCGGAGGACTCTCATCGGGTGGCCTTGGATTTACCGATACGGGAGATAAGTCAGTGATTGGAGGGCTATCCCGAGATTTTTACCACAGGGTGTACTTGCACTACCAGGACAGCGCGGCCTGGCGTTGGCAGCAACAGGCAGACTATGGCAATAAGGGACAGGGAACGCCTGCTATGGATGGCGACGCGCGGACGATGTGGATATTTGAACCGCATGTGGCGGAGCAGATTTTTGAAGACTATGTCGAAGAATATAAAATCGACGTAAGGCGCGATGCGTGGCTAGACCGTGAAAAGGGAGTTGTCAAGAAGGATGGTCGTATTGTATCGATTAGGACCTTGGATGGTACGACCTATAGGGGTAAAGTATTTATAGATGCTACTTACGAAGGGGATTTGCTGGCAGCTGCTGGGGTAAGCTATCATGTGGGCCGAGAGGCAAATGCAACGTATAAGGAGAAATGGAATGGGGTGCAAGTGGGGGTATTGCACCACGGTCACTGGTTTAAGACGGATATCAGTGCCTACAAAGTGCCGGGAGATAGTACTAGCGGATTGCTGTATGGTGTATCAGCGGAGCATCCGGGTGAATATGGCGCTGCGGATCATCGATTGCAGGCCTACTGCTTTCGGATGTGTTTGAGCAACCATCCTGAAAATAGGGTAGCCTTTGCCAAACCAGCTAACTACGATGCCGCCCATTATGAGCTGCTAGCACGGGTATTTGCCAGTGGTTGGCGGGAGACATTCAATAAGTTCGATCCAATCCCCAATCGCAAGACGGATACCAACAATCACGGTCCCTTTAGCACAGATTTCATAGGAATGAACTACGACTATCCGGAAGCGAGCTATGCGCGTCGTAGGGAAATCATTCAGGAGCATGCCGATTATCAACAGGGGCTTCTCTATTTTCTGAGCCATGACCCTAAGGTACCCCAAGAGGTACGTACAGAAATGGCGAAATGGGGATTGGCGAAAGATGAATTCGTGGCTAATGGCCATTGGCCGCAGCAGTTGTATATTCGAGAGGCGCGCCGTATGGTGGGGCACTATGTGATGACGGAGCACGATACATTTAGCGAACGCGAAATCACAGACCCGGTGGGGATGGGCTCGTATACATTGGATTCGCACAATGTACAACGCTATGTAAAACCGGATGGGAATGTGCAGAATGAAGGAGATATTGGTGTGTCACCCAAAAAACCATACCAGATATCTTATGGGGCCTTATTGCCCAAACAGGAGGAATGTACTAACCTACTGGTGCCCGTATGTGTATCGAGCTCCCATATTGCCTTCGGTAGTATTCGGATGGAGCCTGTCTTCATGATATTGGGAGAGAGTGCCGCGACAGCAGCAGTGCTAGCCATCGATGGTAATAAAACCGTGCAAGAAGTAGAATATGCGGATCTTCGGAAGGCGTTGTTGGCACAAAAGCAGGTGCTGGCAGTGGATTAGGGGATAGACGCTAGGAGTTAGGAGTTAGAGATGAGGTGTTAGTGATTGGGGTGAGGAGCTTGACGGCTGTATTGCCTTTGACGGAGAGACTCCGAATCAAGTTCGGAGTGACGGAGAGAGGGTAGAGTGGTGATTAGCGATTTTGTTTAAGAAAGTCACTCGGTCTTTGCGCCGGCGTAAAGACCGAGTGACTTATATATAAAACTATTTATTATTCGCCCCAGTAAGGATTTTGGCTCAAATTAGGATTTAATTGGCGCTCCTGTACAGGAATCGGGTATAGGTAGTCTTTATTTTCATCAAATACCTTTGCAATATGGGCATTGATGATGACATTGCCCTTGTTGCCGTTTTCGAGCAAAATCTCCGAACCTAGTTTCAGTAGTTGTATGCCAGAAGCACTTGGTCTATCCCCTTCATAGATCCAGACATCGTCTTTTCCATCATTATCCAGGTCGAATTTGCCGATACTTGGGAAATACATTCCTTTAAATTGTCTAGTCACCATTTGGCCATTTTTCCAGCGTATAATATCATCCCAACGGAACGATTCCATGACTAATTCGACGCGACGCTCTCTTCGGATTTCGAGAATGATTCCTTTATTGGCACCGGATACATGGGTATAGTCTTTCGATAGATAAGCATCTGGACTAGCATTGGCCTGTAGCAGGTCTAGATTGGGCATACTTACGCGGTCGCGGAGCAGCTTGATGGATTTGTCGATATCGGCCTGGGTCAAAGTGCCCAGCTCGGCTTTCGCTTCGGCATAATTGAGCAAGACCTCTGCATATCGGAATAGGGGCATATCGTTTTCAGACCGATTAAAATTGTCATACTTGACATCTCCGACAAACTTAATCAATTGGTAACCAGTTACTGAGTTGCCAAAATTTGGGGCTATATTGGCCGAGCCGCCAATACGCCTATACCCCGGCGTACGGATGGTTTGGCTGAGGCGCGGGTCACGATCCACAATCTCTTCCTTGAAGGTCATGGTGGCGTAGTTGGCCTTGTCCGTAAACCTGCTACCATCTTTCATTAAATAGGAGTCTACCAAATTCTTGTCTAGACCGGGCTTGCCGTAGGAAGCCGTAATGGTGTAATAGTTGACGTTATGCCAGATTTGCAAGGCATCGGAAAATTTTCTGGCTAAAATAACTTCTTGCGGAATACTGTTGACACTGTAGAACAAAGCGCCATAAGAAGTTGCTCCAGCTGCATTATAGATGCTATACTGCTTGCCCTCGATTACTTTGTTGGCGGCATCGGCGGCTTGTTCCAGTAGCTTGTTGGCATCGGGCAAGTTGAATTCGACGTGATATTTTCGAAAAGTTCCTTCAAAAAGAGCCACTCGTGATTTTAAGGCCAAGGCTGTCCATTTGGTGACCTTCTCATCGCTCTTGGTGCTGGAGAGATGCTCGATGGCATAATCCAGATCGGCTAGGATATTAGTGACAACCAGGGTTCGAGGATCTCGGGGTTTCTTGAGCTGTTCTTCATCATTTTGATCGATGACCTTGTCGTACCAAGGCACATCCCCGAAGCGCTTGAGCTTGTCAAAGTAAAAGTATGCTCTGAAAAAGCGGGCCTCTGCTGCATAAGGAGCTGCAGCTGCTTCCGCAACGGTAGTAAAGCAGTTTTCAAGAAAGTAATTGATATTTCGCAAATTGGTCCAGGTCCATCCGCCGCCGCTGACGGGGACCTGTCTTTTGCCTGTGAGCTCATCATCCAAGGTGGTCTTCACGATATTGTCCACAGACTCATTGTACACGCCCTCTGCTGATGGGAAAGCTACATCGTAGAATGATTTGGTAAAAAGTGCGAGATCCTTCTCCGTCTTAAAAGACGCCTCTGGGGCGATACTAGATTCGGGCAAGCGGTCTAGGTAGTCTTTGGAGCAAGACATCAACAGACATCCTGCCAAGACATATATGTAGTGTATGTGTTTCATCAGTTTTGTGATAGGATTGGTATTCATGTGTTGGTACATTAGAAAGTGATATCTAGTCCAAATGAAAAAGTCTTGGACACAGGATAGGACCTACCGTTCGTTTCTTGGGCAGATTGTTCTGGGTCGATGTACTTGGAGCGTAGCTTGGTAGCTGTCCAGATATTCTCACCGGATACATAAATGCGTGCATTGCTTAGCTTCACTCGGCTGAGCCAAGACTGCGGTACAGAATATCCCACGGTCAAGTTCTTGAGCCGTATGTAGGCTAAATCTTGCAGATAGCGGTCGGATTTTACGTTCAAGGAGCCTCTGTCATTCAGCGCGATATACCCCCTTAAGAGCGGATAGTAAGCATCAGTATTCTCGGGGGTCCAGATATCTTCTTCAAAGTCTTTGGGGACAAAGGAGTAATATGGTCGCGAATATGGTCCCCAGAACTTGTCCGAATTGGCACCTGGCCACCAGTGTTGCCTACCTATACCCTGTAAAAAAGCAGAGATATCGAAGCCATTCCAGTTGGCCCCTAGATTGAATCCAAAGGTATAGCGGGGGCGGTTGTTACCGATAATGATCTGATCTCCGGGGTTCATGAGTGTGTTGGTGCCGTTATCGACTTTGCCGTCACCATTTATATCTACAAATTTCAGATCACCAGCCTGCAGCTTGGACCAATCCCCTGGAGCGGCCAGTCGCTGTTTGTCCACGTAGTCTTGAAATCCTTTAGGAACAGCTGCCGCTTCTTCATTGCTGTTGTAAAATCCATCGGTCCTGTAACCCCAGATCTCTCCCAGTGCCTGCCCCACGTAATAGTTGTTCAATAGCATCTCCTTATTGTCGAAACGGGTAATTTCGGCTTTGGAATCGGATAAGCCGAGGCCGATATTGTAGCCAAAGGGTTTGCCACCCATTTCGGTCTGATCTCTCCAGGCTATGGAAACCTCCCACCCCTTGTTTCGCAAATCACCTGCATTGGTCTTGGGTGAAGCAGCACCGAATACCGCCGGCAGGGTCTTGCCGGGAATGAGCATATCCAGCGTATTGCGAATGAAGTAATCGGCTGATATGCTGAGCTTGCTCTTGAAGAACTCCAGGTCTGTCCCAAAGTTTAGGGTGCTGGTACGCTCCCAGGTCAGGTCTGGAGATATAGGAGTCGGTGAGCTCAGGTATTGCGTCTTGGTACCATTGGTGATGTAGTTGGAAAGGCCTGTGTTCAATAGCGGTACGTAACCATATACGGCCGCCTCTTGTGCATTCCCGAGGGCGCCATAGGATACCCTGAATTTGGCCTCGTTGAGAATCGGTTTTAGCTGTTCCATGAATGTTTCTTCAGACAGCCGCCATCCACCGGAGAAGGATGGGAAGAATCCGTAACGCTGACTCGACGGAAATTTGGAGGTGCCATCATATCTGCCATTTACCTCTAAGAGATATCTCCCTTTGTAATTGTAGTTTATACGGCCGAAATATCCGCGCAAGGCCCATGTATCTGCATTGCCGAGTAATTGCATTTGGCCGGTACCTAAGGCAAAGTCATTCAGGTCTTCGGACAAGAGATTGGTATGTGTACCGCCGATACGTTTGTAGCCGGTGGTTTCTTGATTGAAACCCAAAGTGGCTCCGATCTGATGGTCACCCAGTTGCTTGTTGTAGTTGGCAAATAGATTGAGGGAATGCTTGGGCTTATTTTCAATCGTTTCGGTATAGGTGTCATTGCCCAAGTAATTGATTACTCCCGGAAAAACAGACCAAGGCGCCGCCGTCCTTCTATTCCAATTGTGGACGGGATTGTGCGTATAGGTATAGTTTCCGGTCAATGTCAATTCTTTGGTCAGTTGGAATACCGACTCAAACATATTGATGAATTCATATTTGTCTTGGCCGCCTCTAGACTTGCCATATAGCAGGTCGGCATAGATCCCGTCACCGATATTGTAGTTGTTGAGTTCGGTCCGGTAGGTGGCTGTCCCATCGGGATTGATAGGCACGTAAGAGGGTAGGGCATGGACGGTGGTCGAAATGAAATTGTTGTTGTTATCGGGGTTGGTGGCCCAGCCTGGGTAGGTATAGTTTTGGTAGTTCAGCTGCGTATTGGCGCTTACTTTCAACCATGGGGTCACTTGGGCATTGATCCTAGAGCGGACGTTATAGCCATCGAATTTGTCCTGATTGATTTTCATCAGTCCTCCCTTTTCATAGAGTCGTCCGGAAATATAATAATCGATTTTATCGGTGCCGCCAGAGAAATTTAACGAGTGCTCCATGGATGTCTGGGTATTCCGGTACATTTCACTCCACCAATCGGTGTTGGCATAGTAGACATATTGGTCTTTTCCATTTCTATTCTGGATGACAACAGATGGTAACGAAGGGTCGGTTTTCCTTTTTAAAAGCTCAGCATAGTCTTCCGGTGTATAGCCCGTGTAGCTATTGCCGGTGGCCCTAATGAAGGCTTCGTCGTTCATTAGGGCCGCATCGTAGCCGCTGGTCATGAAATCTGTACTGACGGTGAGGCCGGACCAACCGAAGTTATTGGCGTAATTGATGTTCATTTTGCCGGCCTTACCCTTTTTGGTCGTCACCAACATGACGCCAAAGGCTCCCCGTGCGCCATATATGGCGGCGGCAGAGGCGTCTTTGAGGACGGAAATAGACTCGATATCCCGCGGGTTGATGGTGTTGATGTTGCCAGGTACCCCGTCTATTAGGATCAAGGGTTGGGCATTGGCCGAATTGATGGACGCAAAACCGCGTATATTCAGGTTGCCCTCGCCACCTGGCCTGCCATTGGTAAAGGTAATGTTTAGATTGGGCACAGCTCCCTGTAGCGCTTGGGTGGCATTTGCGACAGGTCTGTTGTCCAGGATCTTGGAATCTATTTGGGTGACAGCTCCAGTCAAATTGACTTTTTTCTGCTTACCATACCCTACTACCACTACTTCATCCAGTGAATGATCCGCTGAGATCATGCTAATCTCCAGTGATGATGACTGGATACGGAGTTGTTGTGTTTCAAATCCGACGATGGAGATGCGTAGCTCTTGACCAATCTTTCCTTCGATTTCAAAAAAGCCTTTGGCATTGGTTTGCGCTGATATACCGGTGGATAGATTGGCAATTGAAGCCCCGGCGACGGGGTCGCCTGTCGCATTCCTTACAGTCCCGGTTATCAAATTTTGGTCTTGAGCTGAGAAACCGATCACTGGCGGATTGGACAGTGGTACAGGTGTGCGTTCTGCCCAAGAGCAAAGCGAAATCCCGAGCATGACCGGGAGTAACATACGTTTTGTTTTCATACTTTGGTGTCTATTATGGTTACAAAAATGATTGTTTAGTATATGTAAATTATTAACAGCACATTATTAAACAGTTAATTGGTCAGTCAGGCTAGTTTGCTATTAACATAACATTTATTTAACGTATAGGTTTTGTATTCTTTCGTTTTATTTCGTTAATTTTTTTTAATGAGCTATATGGATTCATATTTGGGTCTAAAAATCACAAAAGAAATGTAAGTGAAATTAAATGTAAGTTGTTGTGTATTTGCGTGTTCAAATACGGTTGATCGAAATGTAGCGAAAAAGAGATGGGTCAAAGGAGCATTCGTTCTGGAGGTATGGATTTTTCCACTTTGGGCAATCCTTGGAATGGGAAAAGTAAGAATAAAAGGCTATATTGGGGGTATAACCTCAAATCGATATTAGGTTATGGCGTGGAAGAGGAGGTAATATGTGTGCTAGTCGATTGGGGTCGTGTATAGTATTTTGATGAAAATGGGCTGTTATGGTCAGTTAAAGAAAGTGTCATGGAGGAACCGATAGTTTTAACAATAGGCTGGATCGGATTTATTTTTTGTTCGTCGGCGTATATGCTTTTGAATATTCGTATTATTCGTTTTGATGGAATAGTATATCAGTTGTTGAACATCGTTGGTGGTATTTGCTTGGTGGTCAGCGCTTCTTTTTTTAGTGACATCCCCAATACCGCGGCCAATATCCTGTGGGTTTTTATAGCCTTATTTGGCATAATCCGTTATTCCAAATCGTTTAGATCGTCTAAAAAGTATTGAATATCCGCTATTCCCAATAAGCGATACGCCTGAATTTTGTAATCTTCGAAGTGTAAATCAAAATCTTTATGGGTAGACGTGATGAGGCTCAGATGAAAATAGGCACCATCTACTAATGCAAACAACATGTTGGCCGTCAGCAGGGCATTGTCTATTTGAATGAGCTCAGCTTCCTTGCATTTTTGGAGTAGACCGGCAAGATTTTCGCGAAGTGTAGAGGTGAGATTCTTATACTGTGACTTTATATTTTTATTACGATAGGTGAGGGCATAGCAACTGTAGAACAAGCTGTCGTCGATCAACCGATTCCATTTCTTCGAAAAGAGATCGTCCATTACCTTGATCAATATCGTCTTGAGTGGGGCGGTTTTGCTGTTGGTAATCTTAAATAGCAGGAGATATTTTTCAAGAATGAATTCAATCAAGGCATAGGTAAGCTCTTCCTTGGTGCGAAAGTAATGAATAATAAGGCTGGGATTAATCTCCATATAATCCGCGATTTTGGCGATAGAGGTGTTTTCTAATCCTTCCTTTTTGGCAACACTGTAAAAAACGGTGATAATTTCAAGTTTTCTAGCTTGTCTTAAGCTTTTTCGTCCCATTATGAGCATATGTTTGACCAAATTTAACATATTATTGTGATTTATCATTGGGTTCAACGTTTTGGTCGGACTCTATACCCTCTTTTTATTTCTTGATTTTTACCCCGCCATCCACCAAAAGGTCGTAGATAAGTGGTTTTGGTTCAATTTGTTATTTGTTTAACTGTACGTTCATTCAATGAATATCTTGTAATGTGTTGATAAATAGAATTTTATAAATTTTATTTTTTATTTTATGTTTTGTTGTTTTTTATTTATAATTGTTGCTGCTAATACAAATTATAGTTTGACCTAAATGCTGACGATTACAGATTATGTTGACCACTACACGGTCGATATAGCCTTTACTAGCCGATAATATACTTCTTTGGGAAGCCCATCATCAGTTTTTTAGATTTTTTTGAGTGCGCTGGAATGCAAAAATAATCAGCCTGTAGAATAGCTTTTTTTGGCTGTTTATAGGGGCGTGTATTCCGCTCGGAAAAGGCTTCGGACTATAGGATATGTAGGAGCAGGTATGCTGATCAATATAAACTATAGATAACGTTATGAAATGTAAACATGTACCTAGGTATTCGCTCCTGCTGTCTACTTTGTGGGGATTGATCTTGATGCTCGGTTCTTGCAATAAGGGCGGTGATGCTGAGGGCGAAATCCCACCGTATGATCCCAATCAATCGGTCAAGCTTACGGCATTCTTACCTGATTCAGGGGGGATGTCCACACAAGTCATTCTAAAAGGCCAAAATTTCGGAAACGACGCCTCGCAATTGAGGGTCTACTTTAACAATAAAAAAGCAAAAGTGGTGCGGGCAGCTGGTGAACTGGCCTATGTATTGGCTCCTCGGTTGCCGGGTGATACGTGTATCATCTCGGTGGTCAATGGCAAGGACTCGGTCCAATATAGTAAACCGTTTTACTACAAAGCACTGGTACAGGTATCGACTATTTCGGGAACACCGCATGCTACAGCGGAAACGAAGGATGGTACGTTGGTGGAGGCTAGATTCCAACAACCGTGGTATATAGCCGTAGATAAGGAGAAGAATATTCTCGTCGGCGAATGGAAGGCACGCGCACGCTTGGTGAACGAGGATCGAAATTCCGTCATGACGCTTCTGAATACGACCACTGGTGGAGAGATGGCTTCGGGGTGTACGGACCTAAATGGGCAGACCTTTTACTTCCCGATGAATGGAGCTCCCTACTATTATGAATTCGATCCGGAGAAGCAATGGTTGGCACGTCGGATAAACCCGTCGAAGAAGGCGGGGGATGATTTTGATTTTTCGAAGAAGTATTCGCTGGCGATGAGTGAGCTGGACGGCATGCTCTATACGATTACTACAAATGGTGACCTGGTGAAAATAAATCCAAAAACAAGGGAAGCTTCCTTGGTCAAATCCGGTCTACTGAAAGATCGTGTACAGGGGGTGCTACAGGTGTATCTGTGCTTTCACCCAATCGACAAGCATATGCTGTACCTGGTAAACCCCTCGTCTATGAGACCGCAGGATGGCCCTATTCCGGGGACAGATATGATCTATCGGATCAACATGCGCAACTTGGTGCTGGAGGACTATGCAGGTACGGGGATAAAAGGGCATGCCGATGGGCCAAAGGATATGGCACAATTCAACAACCCTTGCCAGATCAATTTTGACCAAGATGGAAATATGTATGTCGGTGATACGGACAATTACTGTGTCCGTCGTATTTCTCCAGAAGGGGTAGTCTCGACCATTGCCGGCTTGCCCGGGATGTCGGGCTACTTGGATGGCCCACCAGATGTGGCGCTTTTCAATCGGTTTTGGGGAATGAAAATCGATATCGACGGCACTTTGTATATCGCCGATTATTACAACAATTGCATACGTAAACTTACAATTCAATAAAACATGAACATAGTCGATAAAAATAGCTGGAAATACGTAGTCTTTTCCATAGTGCTCATGCTTTGTACGACTGTGGCTGCGAAAGCCCAGGTGGTGGATACCACCCAGTCGAATATTGCTTTAAAGGGAACGGTATATGACATGGATGGGCAGAAGCTCCAGAGTGTAAGTATTCATATAAAAGACCGTCCTGGTACGGGATGGGCTACGGATAAGGACGGTAATTTTACCATCAATGCGTCGCTGGGGGATATCTTGATATTCTCATTCACAGGCTATGAAAATATGGAGTTTCAAGCGCTCAAATCTTCACTTGCAGTGGAAATCCGGTTGAAGCCTGCCGATAATGTCCTGGATGAGGCTGTGGTAGTGGGGATGGGGACACAAAGAAAGATCAGCTTAGTGGGGGCCGTGACAAGCGTCAACGTCAAAGATCTGCAAATGCCGGCCACTTCTCTTAACAACTTGATAGGCGGACGGGTGCCCGGGATTATATCGATGCAGAATAGTGGGGAACCCGGTAAGAATGTATCTGAATTCTGGATTCGAGGAATAGGAACATTTGGAGCCAACAGCGGGGCATTGGTACTAGTCGATGGATTGGAAGGCACACTGAGTCAGATCGACCCAGCGGATGTGGAATCATTTTCAGTGCTGAAAGATGCATCAGCGACAGCAGTATACGGGGTAAGGGGAGCAAATGGTGTTATCTTGATAACCACGAAGCGAGGTCAAGACCAGAATCTGCAAATTACCGGAAGGGCCAGCCAAACACTCTCTCGTTTGAATAAGCTCCCGGACTACCTGGGGTCTTATGACTATGCGGTACTGGCCAACGAGGCGATGGTGGTCTCGGGCAAGCAGCCTTTGTACAACGATGTGCAATTGGAGCTGATTAAAAACGGACTGGACCAAGATCTATATCCCAATGTAGACTGGCAGGAAGAGATATTGAACCGCACTTCTTTGCAACAGACGTATTATGCAAGTGCAAGGGGAGGTGGTTCGGTGGCACGCTATTTCCTAAGCTTGGGTATGTCCAATGAGTCGGCTGCCTATAAGCAGGATAACGTTAGCAAATACAATCGGAAGGTGGGGTACAACAGTTATAACTACAGGCTTAATCTTGACCTCAATGTCACCAAGACCACCTCGGTGTACATGGGATTAGATGGATTCAACTCGATCAATTATTTGCCTGGAATGGTCAACACGGATTGGTTGTGGTCGGCGCAGGCTAAATTGACACCACTAACGGTCCCTATGCAGTATTCGAACGGGGCGGCACCAGCTTTTGGTAGTGGTGACGAGATATCGCCCTACGTACTCCTCAACAAGACGGGGATGTCTACTCGCGAAGAATATCGAAACATGGCGACCTTGGCCATCAACCAAAACTTTGACTTCCTGGTAAAAGGGCTTAAGGCGAGAGTACAGGGAGCATTTGACAATATCTCTTATTTTACCGAGATGCGCGACAAAAGACCTGATCTATTCAATGCTACAGGCCGAAATACAAACGGGGAGCTGATCATGGTCAAAAAAGTAAATGGTTACGATGTCAGGTATGGCACCACGGAATCCCAATGGCGCAAATACCATTTGGAAAGCAATATTAATTATGAACATGTGTCCGATCAGGGACATCGGATAGGGGGACTTCTTTATTATTATATGAGCAGTGAAGGAGCGACAAATGAGACCAGTAGCATGACGGCTATTCCAAAAAGATATCAAGGGATATCGTCACGGCTGACGTATGGCTACAACGATACGTATTTGGTGGATGCCAATTTTGGTTACACGGGTTCGGAGAATTTCAAAAGAGGAGAGCAATTCGGTTTTTTCCCCTCCATAGCTGTGGGCTGGGTGCCGAGCCAATACAAGTATGTGCAAGATAATTTGCCCTTTTTGAATTTTTTCAAGATCAGGGCTTCTTATGGGACGGTGGGCAACGATAGGATCAGCAACGACCGATTCCCATATTTGACGATCATCAATTCGAATGCCCCAGGTGGCTGGGGTGGACAAGGACTTATCGAGAGTGTTGTTGGGGCCGATAATCTAGCCTGGGAGGTGGCCAAAAAGGCAAACCTTGGCATAGAGGCCAAAATGCTCAACAATAAGTTTGAATTTATCGTGGATATTTTCAACGACAATAGAGAGGGGATTTTTCAACGGCGTACCCAATTGCCTACTTGGGTGGGGGCGGTGACTATGCCTTATGGCAATGTGGGGTCGATGAAGAGCTATGGTGCGGATGGAAATATCAGTTACTCGTTTGACATGGGCAGGAACACGGGGATGACCTTGAGAGGTAACTTTACCTATGCGACCAACAAGGTGACCAATTGGGAGCAACCGTACCAAAAATATGATTACCTATCCTTCACGGACAAACCTTATAATGTATTGAGGGGCTTCAAAGCTATTGGACTGTTCAAGGACGAGCTGGATGTACACAATAGTCCCACGCAATTTGGCGACCTGCGCCCAGGAGATATCAAGTACATGGATGTCAATGGAGATGGTGTCATCGACAATGACGATCGGATCCCATTGTCCTATTCGCCAATGCCGAGACTGATGTACGGATTTGGTATGGAGGTACGGCATAAGGCCCTGACGGTGGGTGTCCTGCTTAGAGGTACGGGACGCACAGACTTCTTTTTAAACAACAACGGCTATGGGTATCTTCCGTTTTACGGAGGTCCTATCGGTAACGTATTGTCAATCGTCAACAATCAAGAAAATAGGTGGACACCAGCTTCTTATTCAGGAGACCCATCTACGGAAAATCAAGATGCACTTTTCCCAAGATTGTCTTATGGACGTAATCCCAATAACGAGGTCTTTTCATCCTTCTGGCTGAGTGATAGCCGCTACTTGCGTCTACAGGAGGTATCCATCAATTATAGCCTGAAACGGGATATGTTGAAAAAAATGTTGGGCATCAAGTCGGTAGACCTACAGTTGGTGGGATACAACCTCGCCGTATGGGATACGGTCAAATTGTGGGATCCGGAGCTGGCAAATAAGAATGGATATGCTTACCCTATCCCTAGTCGATTTGCTTTTCAAGTGTATGTGAATTTTTAAGAATCTCATTTAATAAATCCCTATGCATCGATTCTGATCGGTAAATGGAAAATGAGAATGGGGATAGACGAAGTAATATTTATAGATATGTTATTGAAAACACTTAACGATTATATACATCGTACAATTAAAAGAAAGAAGCAGTATGCGACCCTATTGGTGTTTGCTGCTGGTCTCATGACCTCGTCCTGTAATTTCTTGGATGTGGACGACTATTTTGAAGATACATTGAGCATTGACTCGGTCTTTCAGAATAAGATTTATCTGGAGCGCTATCTGTGGGGTACTGCCGCGATGCTACCCGATGAAGCCAATATATTCCTGAACAGTTACTATCCTGCGATATTGGGCAGTGATGAAGGATTTACGATGTGGGAAGACAACTATGCCCCACAGCGATTTCTATTGGATAGGGTAAATGCGGACGATTTGGGCAGCATGAATACATGGCCAAGGTTGTATATGGTGGTGCGCAAAGCGAACACGATAATTGCACGGATAGATGAATGTAAGGACCTGACGGGACAGGAAAAGAGAGAGATTATTGGATACGCACATTTCTTGCGTGGATATGCGTATTATCAATTACTCTTGAGCTACGGGCCAGTGCTCATAGCGGGAGACGAAGTCTATGAAACAAGTTTGCCGGCTGAGGCATACCAAAAATATCGATCTACCTATGATGAGAGTGTAGATTATATCTGTCAGGAACTGGAGACGGCCGCCAGTTATATTCCTGCCGTAGTGGCTATCCCGGTCTTCGGCCGACCTACTAAAGCCGCGGCATATGGACTGGTAGCACGGCTGAGGGTATATGCTGCAAGTCCACTGTTCAATGGAGGACAAGCTGCGAAAATCTATTTTTCGGATTTTGTCAGACAGTCTGATCAGGTGCACTACGTATCTCAGGTGTATGACGAAAAGAAATGGGCATTGGCGGCAGCGGCCTGTAAGCGGGTCATGGATATGGACTTTCAATTGCATACGGTAGAGGCTGCAAATGATACGCCTCCACTTCCAGCGGGAATTACCTATGATCGTAACTATTATAAGACATGGCCAGAAGGAGCAGCAGGGATAGATCACCTACGCTCGTATGCTGAGATGTTTAATGGCGAGGCGCTGGGATTTAAAAACAAAGAATTTGTATTTGCCAAAAATTCATCGGAGGTGAAGAATGTGACGAAGCACTCTTTCCCGGCCCAGTTTGGCGGGTGGAATGGATATGGTATCCCACAAAAAATTATAGATGCCTATAAAATGGCCGATGGCCGAGACATCAACCACTCGAGTGGTTTGTTCCCTTATTCGGAAACCGGCTTTAGTACCAAGGATTCTACCTTTTCGGGCTATGTCGTCAAGCCGAATGTAAGTACGATGTATCTCAATAGGGAGGCCCGATTCTACGCGTCGATCGGTTTCAGCGGTTGTCTATGGCCGATGAATTCGACTACAGAAAGTGGGAAATTTTTGCAGCAGGTTTTTTATTATGTGGATGGCAATTCAGGAAAGAGTGCCGCCATCTCTGTGGATGCGCGCAACTATCCCATCACAGGGTATGTCTCGAAAAAGTATATCCACCCGGATGATGCTTGGAGTGGGTCGAATGCTTCGCTATTGGACAAGTCATTCCCGATCGTGCGGCTGGCGGATATCCTGCTGATGTATGCGGAGTGCCTGAACAACCTCACGGGTGTGCACCAGGTGGTCGATCCAGTGACGGAGGTGACCTATAGTTTTTCTCGAAACACCGAAGAAATTGCAAGCGCTTTCAATAAAGTGAGATATAGAAGTGGATTGCCTGGATTGACCGATGATCAACTCGGTAATCCGAAGCTCTTTTTTGATGCCTTGGCAACGGAGCGAATGATCGAATTTCTACATGAGGGCCTACGTTACTACGACATGAGGCGGTGGGGTATCGTGGCAGAAGAGGAAGCGAAGCCTATCATGGGAATGGACGCTGAGCGGACAGCACGGAATGGATATTTCAACCGGGTGATCAGTAATTATCCCAGTGTCCGGAATCGAGACTTTAAATCAAAGATGATACTCTTGCCGATAGACAAACAAGAAATCATGCGCGTCCGTACATTGGATCAGAACCCAGGGTGGTAGCACTGATCGTAGGAAAACAATAGTTTGAAAATGAAAATGGAAAATATGAAAAATATTTTAATATATGGTTTGGTGGTGCTGTACGTACTGGTGAATACGTCATGTGAAAAAGACCTCCTCGATAAGGAGCAATACCATAATGTGATTTATTTAAAAAGTGATGGCAATAATATCTTCTCGTATACCCATATGATGAATGATTCGGTATCGCAAGGATTTTTGACCGTGGGTAGCGGTGGCAGTACACCTTTGAAAGAGGATATCGTGGTGACGATGGAGTTGGATACCGCTCGATTGAACCGTTACAATTTTAGGAACTTTGGATCGGACTATGCTAAATATGTGCAACTGGTGGACTCCAATCTGTATGTCCTGCCTTCTCGGCAGATCATCTTGAAGAAAGGCGACCCCAATATGACAACGTTTTTCCCTATTGAAATCGATGCGAATACCTTATCTCCCGATACGGTATACATGATTCCGTTCCGAATTGTGGAAGCGGGTGGAGTAGAAGTGAATCCACAGAAAAATTTTGTGTTTTATAAGCCGGAGTTGGCGAATGGGTATTCGTCGCCTAAATCACGATCGTACCGCATGAAGGGTACGCGCCAAACATCGGATGGGCTAGTGTCGTCGATGACCACGACCAAAAATCTATTGCCATTGGCTCACAATCGAGTTCGATTGTTCCCCGATAACTTGTCCCCATCGACCAATCTAGCGGATATCCAAAATAAGACTATTGTGCTGATTGTGGAAAAGGATAACCAAGTCCGAATCAAGCCTTTTAAAAATGTGATGGTGGAGGTCTTGGGCGCCTGTTACTATGATCCGAAGGAAAAGGTATTTAATCTGGACTATCGATATCGGCAGCCCGGGCAATCGGCTTGGATTAAAGTGAAGGAAGTACTGACACGTGTCGAGTAGCTTCTGAATCAAGTGTTTTACATTTTAGAACTATAAATTATGAAACCATCATGATTTTTCAAGCCACACAGTGGGATGAATAAATCTGATAGCTTCATCACCGTTAAAAAACAAATTATATACAGATGAAAATTCATATATCATATTTGACCGTACTGCTCCTATTGCTGGTCTCCTGTAAAGACGATAGCCTAATTGTGCCTGATCGTGCGGATTTTGGACTGTCGCTGACGACGGTCAACTTTCTGAGCGAGGCCGAATCTAAGGATGTCGAGGTGCTGAACGCCGGAACAGGTGTACAAGCAGAGGTCATCTCGGAGGCAACTCCTTGGTGTACCGTGAAGGTGTCGGGAAATAAAGTGACTGTCAGTGTAGAGGACAATCTGCTGGTCAAGAGTAGGAATGCCACAGTGGAGGTGGTCAGTGGTGACAAAAGAAACAGCATCTTGATTAGGCAGGCGGGTAAAAAATTCACCAATATAGCTGGGGTACAGGAGCTGACGGTGGAAGCAGGTATGGGTGAGGTAACCTTGCACTGGAAGGAACCGACTGCGGATAATTTTTCGCATGTCGTTGTTTCGTACGAAAAGGAAGGCCAAGTCATCAGCACTTCGCTGGAACCTGGCGTAGTCGAACATCGGATAGTGGGGCTTCGCAATATCGACGGGGTGTATGATTTTCATGTCCAATCCGTGGACAAGGAAGGCGATTTGGGTGAAATAGTAAGCATTAGCAAGCAGGTGGAAAAGTTGGTGGCTTTTGGATTTTCCAAGCTAGAGGTGAAAAATTGGTTACCTTATCATTTTAGGACGGGGGAAAATGTCAGGAAGACTACATTGCAGATAACGACGAATGAATTTAATGCAGACGAGCAGGTGAGCTTATCTTTTAGTGTGGACAAACAGGCCCTGGATACCTATAACCAAAAGAATGGAACGAACCATCAATTGGTGTCGCCATCAACGGCGACTCTTCCGAGTTCATTTGTATTCGCTGGCAAGCGAAATGTTGAAGAGATGGATGTTTTGTTGGATTTTGACGAATTGCAAGATGCAAAATCGTATGCGTTACCGATTACAATAAAGACCGTGTCGAGTGGTGGTATCAGTGCGACTCACGCTACCGTGCTACTCATTTATTATGTAGATGACCTATCGGGCTGGTATACCGTAGAACGACTTGCTAGCTCGGGTGAAGGTACAGGTGCCTATCCGAAACCCGAAAGTGATAGAAGAAGATATATCAAGCGGACAGGGGCATTGACCTGGGAAACGGGATATCTTTTCGGTAGCTATAGTAAGAGTGAGCAGGATGTCGGTGGGATAAATACCATTCAGTACATCAAACTGGATCCCGCGACCAAGAAAATTGCCATCCAACAGGGTAACTATGCTGTTGCAGAACAAGCGAATCTATTTGATGCGGGTAAAAACGAATTGACCATTAAGTATCTTTATCGGGACTGGGCCGGATGGTGGTCACATGAGCGTATGTATAACAGATCATTTTCAAAATAATAGACGAACCGAATTTAATTTTATGGATAATAGAAGAGACTTTTTAAAAAAGGCCGCGATGCTCGCGGGAGGAATGTCTATGTCACAGTTGTTGTCTTCCTCGATAGCAAAGGCAATGGCTATCGATCCTCAGCTGGGGAGTACGTTCCAGGACGCAGAGCATGTGGTTTTATTGATGCAGGAGAACCGATCTTTTGACCATGCTTTTGGTACGTTGCAGGGCGTGCGTGGATTTAACGATCCACGCGCAATACTGCAACCCAATGGGCGCAAAGTGTGGTTGCAGCGTAATAAGGCGGGACAGACATATGCTCCCTTTCGATTAGATATCAAAGATTCTAAAATCACGTGGATGGGCTGCCTGCCACATAATTGGCCCGATCAGACAGATGCTCGTAATCAGGGAAAAATGGATCGCTGGTTGGAGGTCAAGAGTTGGGGATCTAACGATGCAGGGGAGATTCCCTTGACGATGGGGCATTATACACGTGAGGATATTCCTTTTTACTACTCGTTGGCAGATGCTTTTACCGTTTGCGATCAGCATTTTTGCTCAAGCCTGACGGGAACCAATCCCAATCGATTGTATTTCTGGACAGGTAATATTCGGGAAAACTTGGACGGTAAGGCTTTGGTATGGAATGGGGATTCGGAATTTAGCGGAAAGGCAAACTGGAAGACTTTTCCAGAGCGATTGTCGGCACTCGGGGTAGATTGGAAAATCTACCAAAATGAGATATCATCAAGTAGTGCCGGTTATGCTGGCGAAGCGAATAGTTGGTTGGGTAACTTTGGCTGTAATGTCATGGAATATTATCCACAATATGAAGTCAAATACAGTAAGCGGTATCGGCACCTGTTGGAAGAGCGGAGGAAGAGCTTGGAAAAACAGATTCAAGAAAAAAAGGCAAATGGAAGTCCTGCGGACGAGGCTTTAAAAAAACTTGAGGGGCAGTTGCAAGGTGTACTGAAGGAACAGGAAATCTATACGCCGGCCAACTTTGATCGGCTAAGTGAGCATACGAAGGATATCCACAAGCGAGCATTTGTGAACAACAGTGCTAGACCTGATTATATGGAGTTGGAAAAAATGGAGTATCAAGATGGGGATATGCTCCGCAGTTTGCAAATTCCAAAAGGCGATATTTTGCATCAGTTTAGAGAAGATGTAAAGTCGGGGTCGTTACCAACGGTTTCGTGGTTGGCTGCTCCACAGCTTTTCTCGGATCATCCCGACTCGCCGTGGTTTGGCGCATGGTATGTGAGCGAGGTAATGAATATCTTGACACAGAACCCGGAGGTTTGGAAAAAAACAATCTTTATCCTAACATACGATGAGAATGATGGTTACTTTGATCATGTGGCCCCATTTGCTGCACCAAATCCCTATCGAACAGATTCGGGTAAGGTCTCGTCTGGCATTGATGCAAAATTAGAGTATGTCCGTAAGGAGGATCAATACTATCCCGAAAGTGGACGAGAGAGCAACATTGGCCTCGGCTATCGTGTCCCACTGGTCGTCGCTTCGCCCTGGTCTCGAGGTGGATGGGTGAATTCACAGATATTTGACCATACCTCACCCTTGCAGTTCCTGGAAAAATTTGTGGGATACAAACTTGGTAAAGAGGTTAAGGAAACCAATATTTCGGAATGGCGAAGGACGGTGTGTGGGGATTTGACCTCTATTTTTAGGCCCTATCATGGGGAGGCCATTACCAAGCCTGTCTTTTTGGAAAGGAAGCCTTTTTACGAAAGTATCCATCAAGCCAAGTTTAAGGACTTGCCAAAAGGATTCAAGGCCTTGACCGAGCCCGAAATAGAACAGATCCAAGATAGGGCTTCGGAATCACCGTATTTTCCAAAACAAGAAAAAGGTATTCGCGATTCCTGCGCACTACCCTATGAGCTTGGTGTAAATGGGGTTTACGATGCTACGAGCGCCAGTTATCGGATATCTTTTGAAGCGGCAAACAAGGCATTTGGTGCTAAAGCGGCAGGATCTGCATTTACGGTGTATCACCATGGAGCATTCAGACAAGAAGAGGGGCGTAGTTGGAATTATGCGGTGAAAGCGGGTGACAGACTGGAGGATACTTGGTCGCTGGCAGACTGCGCATCTGGTCATTATCATCTATCGGTACATGGGCCCAACGGCTTTTACCGTTCTTTTAAAGGTGGAGAGCAGCACCCACAAGTGCACATAAGCTGTGCTTATGAACCTAGTAAGAGAGGAAAAGGATTGTCTGGACGACTGATCTGTACCTGCACCAATATGGGGGCTATCGATCGAGAGGTGGTGCTTGAAGATAAGAGCTATGGCCAATCGAAACAGGTGTTGAAGATTAAAGCTGGAAAGCAGACTTCTTATGTCGTGAATACGGCGAGACAGCACTTTTGGTACGATCTGCGTGTGACCTGCAAAGGATTTTCTGATTTTGAGGAGCAATTTGCTGGGCGGGTAGAATCTGGAATTGCTTCTAAAACCGATCCGCTTATGGGAATGGGTAAAGCTTAGATAAATGTAAATGTTGAACACGGTCCGCTGGATTCCGATTTGATGGGATTGGTGATGACCGATATAAATAGGTATAGATGAAATATGTATTCTTAATTTTTAGTTTAGCTGTGCTGACCTCCATCTGTCAGGCGCAGGGAAAATTCTCTTTTGCTTTTTTTACGGACTTGCACTTAAATAATAATACCAACACAAGGTGTTTTGAAGGATTAGCACAGGCCACTCAACATGCAAAGGCCAAACGGATCGATTTTATTATGACCGGAGGGGACAATGTGGATGTCGATGCCTATAAGGCCGAACAATTACCAAAAGCGAAGGAAATATTCCAAAGATATAAGGCGCAAGTGGATGCGTCTGGCATGAGATGGTATTATGCTATGGGTAATCATGATCGGTATTGGCATCATGAGGGTAAGGATGGGGCAGGATTGTTTGAGTCTGTTTTGGGAAAAAGCTATTATAGTTTTGCGCATAAGGGCTGGCGTTTTATTGTGTTGAATAGTACCCAGATCTGTGATGGAAAGTATTGTATAGATGATGTGCAGAAATCTTGGCTGAGTGAAGTGTTGGCGCAGACACCGAAAGATCAACCGATCGTAGTGGTGAGCCACGTCCCTTTTCTATCGCTGTATTACCCTGTGTTGGAAGGATATTATACCGATGCGGATACCTTTGCTAACCAAAAGTCAATTTTTGACATGTTTGGTGGACACAATTTGAAACTGGTATTGCAGGGACACCAACATCTGTATGAGGAAATCAAAGTGAAAGGAGTGCAATTTATTACGGCAGGAGCCATTTCGGCAAACTGGTGGGGAGGGGTATTTCACGGTACGCAAGAGGGGTATTTAAAAGTTAATGTAAATGGTGATGCCTTTACGTGGGACTATCTGGATTATGACTGGAAGGTAAACGGAAAGTAATATCCATAAGGCAACGATTGAGAACGAGGGGTTAGGTTTTAGAAGCTGCTGATTCGTGACTCGTGACTAAAAGGGGCTGCGAAAGACCCAACGCCGTCTGTTAAAATAGAAGAAAGCACGCATGGATAGTAAGGCTATCAATGCGTGCTTTTAGTTTGTAAAATGGAGCTTTGCTGTCTGTTGTTGGCACCGCAGTATGCCCCCTTTGCTATCCGTCACCTGCAAGTTGCCCGCTGTTATTTAATCAAAGTCGAAAAAATCGGAAAGGAAGGATTTCTTCTTGTGGGGGTATTTTTGCTGGTATTCTCGGCTGTCTCTTGACTCACTATATCGATCGGATTCTTCTTCATAATTCCGTTTTTCATTATAGTCCCGGTTGACAACTGGGCGTTCTTGATAGTTCGTTGTTGGGCTAGGCGCATTGTTTTGAGAAGACGCATACTGTAGTAATTTATCAAGTTCTCCCTTGTCCAACCATACGCCTCTACAGCTCGGACAATAGTCAATCTCTACCTGATGACGTTCGGTCATTAATAAGGTGTCATTACAATTTGGGCATTTCATATCGTTGTGTTTTATTTTTTACATCAATCAGCAAGCTAAGAAATTTTGGGTGATCTCGTGATGAGGCAATCGCAATTTGACGTTTTTTAACATAATTGGGGATTAGGTGATTGGAGACTAGGAGGTGGGTAACAGGGATAACTGTGCCATCCATTTAAAAAAAAACGGATGGTGGACACGCTTGCACAAACATGGCATCTCTTCATCTGAACCAACAAAATGAGGAGATATATGTGCGGTCTACCATCCGTCACCGACTAGCCCTGTGCACCACAAAACATGTATGTTCGAGGGAGTTCAAAAGCTATAATCGGTTATTACATTATACTTCAGTGCAATAAAAATAGTCCCTTTTTTGCTGTATTGCAAATAAAATGGTGTTTTTGTAGAAGAGGGGCGAGCGGTTTTGGTACCTTTGCCTAAGGAGCTTAATCCTGCAGATTTAAAGCACTGACACATGGAACTCTTGACCACAATCTGGGCCGCCATACGGGAAGAAACTCGACAGTTTTTCCAACTCAAGAAAACAGAGCGGCTCTGGCATATTCCCGTCTTGGCGTCGTTGTGTATGGGATTGCCCTTGCTGATTGGCTATGCTTTGGGAAGGATGGACTACGGTATACTGTCCTGTATTGGGGGATTAGTGATTTTGTATATGCCTGCAACAGCGCTAGAGCATCGTATGCTGACTTTACTGCTTTGTGCATTTGGTTTTATCATCAGCTTTGCCATCGGAGCGGTTTTTAGTTTTAACCCTATCCTTTCTGCTACAGTTTTGGGGCTGTTTGCTTTTGGCATCAATTGGATCGTCAACTATTTTGCATTACCTCCGCCGCGTAATTTCTTTTTTATCATGATTGCCTCTATGGCGAGTTGTATGCCTTTCGATTGGACGACGTTGCCGACAAAGATTGGGTTGATCGCGTTGGGGACAATATTTGCCTGTATCTTTGCTCTGTTTTACAGTCTGTATGCGGTGCGCAAATTCCAACAGGCTGTACCCCCCACTCCAACCAGACCAAATAATGATGCGATCCATGTGGAGTCATTCATCATCGGTGTATTCATCTCGAGCAGTCTCTTGATTGGACATTTTTTTAAATTGGACAATCCGTACTGGATTCCGATATCCTGCCTTGCGGTGATGCAAGGACTTAATGTGGCACATGTAGGGCGTCGTAGTTTCCATCGAATTTTGGGGACATTCTTAGGAATGGGCCTTACTTGGATACTGCTTATTTTAGATCTCAGCCCCTTGCAGATTTGTTTTACAATTCTCATCTTGCAGTTTATAATCGAGATGCTCGTGGTAAGACACTATGCTTTGGCCGTTTTCTTCATCACACCGCTAACTTTTTTTCTTGCAGAAATAGGTGCAGGATTCGATATCGATATCGATCGCTTGATTGGAGCACGGTTGTTGGACATCGTTATTGGGAGCCTAATAGGCGTTTTCGGAGGATGGATGCTCCATAATAAGCAATTACAACGTATAGCCCGATGGAAAGTATATATGGGCCGGAGAAAAGGCCATAGCTAATTTGTTATTTGCTTCCCATGGAAAGACCTGGCCACTGAGGTACGTATCGTCCCGCAGTGGCCAGGCCCATTTGGGAAAGAGTATTTAACGGGTTACATGCCAAGAATTGTCGTAGAACCCAGCGTCCAAGATACCCTCAGCACCAACTTTGAGCATATCCAACTTAAAGAACATATAGTCTGGAAATCCACTCGCTCCAGCAAAATATTGATTGGCTGTGGCGGCTTGCATTCCCTTGATACCTGTCCCGGTAATGATGCCGACAGATCGTGATACTGTTCCAGGCTTTTTCCAATAGAAGTAGCCTCCAAGATCGTTTCCTTGATAGTGCTTGTCACCGACGATAACCTGCCCGGATGTCACTGAAATGGGGCAATCGTGAAGGAGTGCGTCCCAGGCGCTATTGGTTTTGGAATTGCCCACAAGGATAATATTACGATCGGTATATTTTTGCGCATCAAACTCTTGATCGGAAATAATTTCAAACGCACCATTGCCTCTGTAATACCACGATTCGGCATCGTATCTCACTTTTTCTATTGCCCAATTATTTTCTGCTTTCGTACCACGGGTGCCGTATACATAGACCATGCTATGGTCGAAGGCTTCCTTGAAGGTGCCATTCCGGTGTGGTCCTTTGTCGGCTAAAGATGGCGCATCTATTATTTTCCAAGTGTTGTTCTCCTTCTGGAGAAATACCGAAGAGCGATTGGTCGCAGACGTAGGATAGGTAAGTGTATTCAAGCTATCAAGTGTAATGGATATGGGATGGCCGATCGTGAATCCGCTTAGATCTAAGCGCAGGATGCGGACATTGTCCGTACGGCCTGTGATGCTATATTTTTCACGATCGCGCAGCAATTGGATATGGGAATAGTGAAGCGGCTGGAGCTGCTGATAAACCGTCCCCCAATAGTAAGAGGCCGAAATGCCGGGATTGGCGGTTTTAAAATCGATTTGATCGACATTGGTAGTTGTTTTTCGGGTGTGTGCTTTGAAATAGTCAAAAAGGGGCTTCCAATCCACACTTTCGTTGCTGTACCAATGTGAACCTCCAGGGTATTCATAGTAGCTAAAATCTGGATGAAAGGCGCCAAGTACTGCTCGCATCTGCCGAGCATATTCCACCGGAACGGTGCGATCGGCATCGCCATGCAGTACATACACGCCTAGTGGCTTATAGTTGGTTGCATATGCCAATACATCACTTTGATTTCCCGATCGAAGGAGTACATCTTCTAACGCATTGCGCCCTTTGTCAGGAACGAGCCCATCTGCCGAGCCGTAGCCCTTTAACGTCGGATATCCGGCGCAAGGCGCTATTGCTGCCCATTTATCGGGATAGGTGGCGCCTAAGAACCAAGTCCCGTGACCACCCATAGAATGCCCTGTTAGATAGATGCGTTGGCTGTCAGGCTGTAGTTGCTGCTTGGCTAGACCAAGAACCTCTAATGCATCCAGACGGCCCCAATCTTCCCAATTGAATCCGCGTGGGCGGCGATTGGTAGGGGCTATCAAGGTGCCCCAGTCTTTGGGTTGGTAGGCTTGTGCTTGTCCTAGGGCTTCGACCCCAGCACCATGGACGGAAAAGAAAAGCGCATCTCCAGCTTTCTCTCCTCCTGTAGCGGGATTGACGGCATAGTACTGTACACTACCATCAATCCTGCTGATGAATGTGATGCGGTAAGGGGTCTTTGTATCAACGCTTCTGAGCGTGATGTCTTTCTGGTCGACGACCTTTCCGCCTTGTAACAATTCCAGCTGGCTAACGATATTTCCGATATCTTGGACAGATGACCCATCGATATGGACCGCAATCTTTCTTGTACTCTGCGCCATGATGGGAGGTACGGAAGTAATCGTTTGACGTCCATGGGTTGTGCTTTGGATTTTTAGATCTTGTAGCTTTTTAGGGCTGTTATTGATGATGACGAGACCAAGTGTAAGCTTCTTATTGTCTCTGCCATGCACAATATCGGGCAATGTAAGGTCATCGGTAGCAAGTAACGCGCTTTGCTTTGCGAAACGGAGTTGTGCGGAAACGTATGTCCCCCGGACATAAAAGTCATTCAACCCTTTTTTGAGACGGACGGGCAATTCCAGCCACCCCATTCTGTAGGGGTCGCCTGCATGTAGTTCGCCATTGATGAGTACCGCACTGTTGCCTTTGATGTTCAAGAGGGCATCCTGCTCCTTGTCCGAATGATAGGATAGGTAAAGGTAGCTGGACCGTGGCCCGCGATAGGAAGTCGTCGCCCTAGGTGTATGACCTTGCTCGGCAACACGACCGGGCCCGGGTGGATTGTTGGGTTGACGGAGGTTACCGCCAGTACTACGTTGAGGCCTGAAGAAACCCGTGCTATCTGCGACTACGGCTGTCCATAAGGAGGGGGTCTGTTGTTGGTCCCAAGGCTTGCCTACTTGAGGCCGGACTACACCCTGGTGGTAATATTGCCATAGGAGTTCGTCTGTGTACAAGGCTTCTCGACCATAGGTATAGGGGACCTCTACAGATAGTCCTTCAGTAAAGGAATGGAGCTGTTGGGCGGATATACACATGGGTAGTAGAGGCAGACTGAGCACCAGAAATAACAATTTCCAGCTCGGATATAGGGAGGCGTGTTTCATTGGGATGCAAGGTTAGGATTTCATATGAAAAAGGGTTTAGCAGTATAAAAATAGCATTAAGTTGTGAAGTTGGCAAGTGATTGTTGATGGGACCGTAGGGATTGGGGTTTAGGTTATTGGAATTAAGTTATAGGGGTTGAAGATTAGAGGAAGAATCGATGTGGAGAAGGATCCGCGATAAGGTGTCTATAGGAGAAGGAGTGGACAATATAGTGTTAGTATTGGGTAATATAGGCGTAAAAATTTTCGGATCAATTGCGTTAATTTAGGGTCGGTTAAATAGGGACCAATTACAGGGATGCTCTAGCTATACCGTAAGTGTGCAAACCAGATATAAGCTGTTTCAAGACTGAGACGTTATCAATTAAAAACATAAAAATCCAATCATGTTAAATAAATGGAGAATAATACCCGTGCTCTGTCTATTGCTGTTGCTGGTTCAGATTGGCAAGGCGACAGATTTGCAGACCAAGCAGACGAAAGTGCGCCTAGATGAAAAAGGGTTTTATACGTCGATTCAGGTAGCTGGAACAGAAATTCTATCGAAAGGTGCTTATCCGATTGTGTCTGCGGTGAAGGATGGTCAAATCATTCTGCCGAAAAGACTGGAGGTCAAGGGGGAGCGATTCATTTTGCAAATGGCTGATGGGGGTGAAGTGGTATTGGATGTGAAGCAGATGGCACACGCGATTACTTACGAAATTGTCGAGCTAAGCAATCAATATAGATTGGTGCTATTTGGCCCCGTGAAAGTTGATCTCCATGAGGTGGTAGGAGAAATAGTAGGTGTGGTACAGCAGAGCGAAATTGCTTTTGGCATCCAGGCGATGAACAGTAAAACGAATGGTGGTATCCCGCAGGAAGCGGCGACACAATATAGTACCCAATTTGGGTATAAGGGAGCAAATACAGAGCTCTCGGTAGCGAGTGTACCGTTCTATAATCTTGCTGCGGTCAATACCGCCGATGGTACCGTATTCCAATTATCTGCCCGTGATCGACAACAAACAGAATATCGGAAGGTACAGCAGTTGGAGAAGTCACTCACGCTGCCTCTCACTGGGCCGGATGCTTCTATTGTGGGGGCCAAAGTCGCTTTGTTTGGGGATGCTCGTGCAGCAATCCTGAGTCGCATCGGGCAAGTGGAATTGGAGCAAGGGCTGCCACACCCGCTATTGGATGGTGAGTGGGACAAAGCGTCCAGATCGGCTATGGACTCCTATCTCATATCCAACTTTTCGGAAAATGATTTTGACTTTGTCTTGGACAAGGTGCAACTGGCGGGATTCAGAAATGTATACCACACCGACCCTTTCGAAACTTGGGGGCACTTCAACTGGAAACCCGCGTTTGTGAAAAATGGAGATGAGGGGGTGAAAGTATTGGTGGATAAAGCGAGGGCCAAGGGCATACGCGTGGGGGTGCATACGTTGACGAATTTTTTAACTACCAACGATGCATACGTGACGCCCGTGCCCAGTAAGAAGCTGTTGAAACAAGGGCAACTCAGCTTGCTGCATTCGCTAGATGCAGGGCAGACAGAAATGGAGGTGCAAGCCTCGGATTTGTTTGAAATGCCATTGACGCTCAATGCTATGCAGATAGATGATGAGCTGATTACCTTTGGTAAAGTGGAGAAAATGGGAGATAAGCTGAAGTTGACCGGATGTACCAGAGGGGCTTTCGGGACACAGGCTTCGACTCATCAAAAGACGACTCCCCTATATAAATTGTGGGACTATCCGTATAAAACATTATTCCCAGATCTGTCGCTGCAGGACGAATTTGCACATCGACTGGCGGATATTTTCAACAAAACGGGATTAAAGCAGATTTCCTTTGATGGTCTAGAAGGGAGTATGTATACTGGACATGACTACTATGCAACGGCTCGATTCATTAAAGAATACTATGAGCATTTGACGGATAAGACCGATTTGATCAATGATGCGAGTCGATTGGATCATTTTCTTTGGCATATACACACCAGGATGAATTGGGGTGAACCTTGGGGAGAAGAGATGCGGAAGGGGCAGGTCGAGAATAGGATCAAGAACCAAGAGTTTTTTAAACGCAACCTTTTTCCGCGGATGTTGGGTTGGTTTTTGGTACGATTGGCCGACCGTAAATTCGAAACCACGACGCTCGAAGATTTGGAATGGGCACTTTCGGAATCTGCGGGCTTTGACTCAGGCTACGCCATGAGCATCAATATGCAGACACTCCGTAAGCATGGACAGATCGACCAATTATTGACGGCGATGAAAAATTGGGACCGATTGAGAAAAGCCAAAGCATTTACTGACGAACAGATGCAGCGTCTACGAGATCCGGAGACCGAATGGCATCTGGAAAAGGTGAATGAACAACAATTTTTGTTGTATCCGCTCTTTATATCGGATCGCTACCGTTGCGATTTGTCGGAGATGCAACCCGGACAGCCCGGAGGAGCAGATTGGTCGTGGCAATCACCCAACGAAGGGACCTATGCTCTGCGTCTAAAAGTCGAGGGCGATGGTGCGATATCCAACCCTTCTTTTACGACGGCGAAGGGTGTTATTAAGATAGAGGGAACTATTGAAGCCGATCAGTATCTCTTGCTGGATCATGAGGGTACCGCCTTGCTAACGGACAAAAATTTTAACACGATCAAAAAACTAAATGTACAAGGGAAGGCTATCTTGCCACAAGGTAACTCAAGCATTGCTTTTGCATGTGATGCTGAGGCCGATAGCAGCCCCGAAGTACTGGTCAGATATAGTGTAAGAGGTAAGGCCGAAGAGATAAATCTGCCAAAATAGTAATGACAAAGAAGCCTTTCGGGAGGAATGGTAGGGATATCGTGAGGAAAGGGGCAAGTGAATGACAGAATGAAATCGACTTTAAAGATGAAAATCCAATTGTGTATCTATATGTTCTCGTTGATGGGCATGCAGCTGAAGGCACAACACCAAGAGCATGTACTGTGGTATGATGCGCCAGCGAAGGTTTGGGAAGAGGCCCTGCCGGTGGGCAATGGACGTTTGGGAGCGATGGTTTTTGGTGACTGGAATCGAGAGGTTATACAGCTGAACGAAGAAAGCCTATGGGCCGGAACAAAAACTCAGGCGGATGCGAATGCTGCTGCAAAGATGCCGGAAATCCAGCGCCTGTTGTTGGATGGTGAGATAGCGAAGGCGTCTGCACTCTCGGACAAGGTTTTGAGAAGCGATCCGTTGAGGATACGGTCCTATCAATCGTTTGGTGATTTCAGAATTGATTTTGCAACAAAAAGCTATTCGCCGAAACAGATTACGGGATATCGCCGATCGTTGGATATACAGACGGGCGTAGCTGCGGTACAGTACGAATTAAACGGGGTGCAATACAAACGGGAGATATTTGCTTCCGCTCCAGACAATGTCATTGTCATACGACTATCGGCCAATAAACCTGGACAACTTACCTTTAGATTTTCATACGGACGCGAGCAGGATGCTACAGCTTTACCACTCGGAGAAAAAGAGCTGATGATTCAAGGTCAAATAGCCGACTTACCCATGGAGGATGGGGGTGATGTAGGCTTGCATATGAAATTTGCAGGTTTGGTAAGAGGCTCGCATACGGGAGGAAGTATGGTGACCAATGCTAATTCTTTCTTTGTCAAAGAGGCAGACGAAGTGTTGTTTTATTTTACAGCTGCGACAGATTACGACTTTACGAAGTTAAATTATGATCGGTCTATTGACCCATTAACACGTTGTCAAGCTATATTGGCCGCGACGGAAGGACTTTCATTTGACCAGGCGAGACGTAGGCATACAGATGATCATGCCAAGATGTTCGACCGGGTGGTGTTCAATATGGGAAATCCGTCTGTATTACCGACGGATCAACGTCTTAAAAAAGTAAACGCCGGAGAAGTAGACTTGGGATTGATCAGCTTGTATTTTCAATACGGACGCTATCTGTTGATGGGGTCTTCGCGTTCACCTGGTGTACTTCCTGCAAACTTACAGGGTATCTGGAACAAGGATATGAATGCGGCCTGGAGTTCGGATTTTCATACGAATATCAATATACAAATGAACTATTGGCCAGCTGAAGTGTGCAATCTCTCGGAGACGGTGATACCTTTTTCGAATCTGATAACGGCTTTGCGAGAACCAGGACGTGTGACTGCTCGCAAGACCTATAATTCTGCTGGATGGACGATGAACCACCTGACGGATTTATTTGGACGGACAGCCATTACGGACGGTGTGGGTTGGGGGACATTCCCGATTGCTGCTGCATGGCTGGTCTTACATCAATGGGACCATTATCTATTTACAGATGATTTGAGATATCTTAAAAGGGAGGCTTATCCAGCTATGCGGGAAGCCGCCGATTTTATTTTGGACTATCTGGTCGAGGATAAAAATGGGTATCTTGTCACTGCTCCATCAAACTCACCGGAAAATAGATACCGGATGGCGGATGGCCAAGTATTTATGCTGACTTATGGTGCAACAATGGATACGCAGATTATCACAGAATTGTTTCAGGCGTGCATAGAAGCGGCGGAGTTGACGGGGGAGAAGTCAGAATTTGTCAATCGATTGAAAAAAGCGAAAGCCCAACTACCTCCTGTTAAAATAAGTGCAAGATACAATACTATCCAAGAGTGGATAGAAGACTATGAAGAGGTGGAGCCTGGACACAGGCATATATCACACCTCTTTGGTCTGTATCCCGGCAAGTCAATCACTCCGCATCAAAAGGCTATTTTTGAAGCGGCTAGGCGGACAATCGAAAGGCGTCGATTCTATAACGAAAATGAATCCAATCGAATGGGAAGTTATACGGGTTGGAGCAGAGCGTGGATGATTAATTTTTATGCGCGCTTGTTAGATGGAGAAGAAGCTGGCGCTAACGTACAGGAGCTTTTGGCAAAGACTACGCTCAACAACCTCTTCAATACGCACCCACCTTTTCAGATTGATGGAAATTTTGGTGGTACGGCGGGGATAGCGGAGATGCTGCTCCAAAGTCATAATGAGGAGGTACACCTATTGCCCGCTCTGCCGTCTTTTTGGAGTATTGGCGAGATGAAGGGATTACGGGCACGGAACGGGTTGACGGTAGACTTGAAATGGAGCAATGGGCAACTGGTCTCGGCGACTGTATATGCAGATGAGGATAAGCAAGTGGCCGTACGGTACAAAGACAAGATTAGAAAGATAAAGGTCAAAAGTAAGCAGCCTTTTGTCCTTACGATAAGCTAGCCAATGTAACATGGACTATCCTCTATGGAGCTCTGATTGGCTGAAACAAGGTTTAATCCATCGGCTTCAGAACTACTCTCGAATGAGTTGTGGTCAAAAACACGTCCAACTCTGTCGTGAATGAAATCCTTGGGCAGTCGACTTTACTGTCTATCTTCAATTACAAAGGATAATTGTGTATGACAAAGAAAAGGATAACGACGATCGCTAACAATGTAAATGTCTTAAATAATAATTTCACTTTTAATCTAGTTTTAAGGATAGATGATGAATTGCAAAGTTAACATTAAATTTACATGGTTGGTATACCTATATGTAGGTATATGCTATCTCCACGTCTAAGACCGCTATATCGACTAAGATTGCCCTGTAGGGTAGTAGTCAATTTATCTTTTTTATAGATAGGATACCATCATAAACTCCGTATCACTTTTTATGGGCTGATGACTGCAAGTTACTAATTAGAGATAGTTAGATTGAAATTCAAGGCTTTTTGATTATCTTCAGACGATGAGAAGGAAAACCAAGCTTAAACCCATATTTACTCTTTTTGCCTTACTACATGTATGCGTGTGGATGGTGAGCTGTTCGATTATCGATCCTTGTGACGGGGTAGCCTGTAGCACCGGACCTCCACGATTTGATGTCGTATTTGTCGATAAAGTGAGTGGAAAAGACGCATTTGAGGAGGGACGATTTAATCCCGGCGCAGTGAGGGTCATCCAGGATAATGGAGGACATGTATACAGTAAATTAATGGACAATGGAGATGGTAAAGTGTTGGCGATTTCCCTACTCAGTAAAGCTGGCGAAGTGAGGCTTACCGTATCGCTGGATGAGACAACAAAAATCTCATTAAAGGCGAATGTGCGAGAAGGGAAAGCAAAGTGCTGTACCAATTATTTTGCGGAGGAGATAGCTACGTTGGATATTCCGAGCGAATGGGATAAAAAGACTGGTTATTTAAAAATCGTCCTTTAGGGAGAAAAATAGAGGGCCCATGATCAAATTGTACGTGTATTTCTACAGAAAGATATTTTGGATAAATCTGATACTTTCAGTCGTCCTTGCTACTGCTGGCCCCGGTCTCGAAATACCCTTCCATGTTGCTTTCCCATTGATCTTTATGACTGCTGGCTATGGGATGACAGCACTAGGCGTTAGCTTCATGGAGAGGCGAACAACTTACATGTATTATAATAAGGGGACTTCGTCATTTAAACTATATGGTACCGCATTTGGAATAAATGTACTCGTAACGGCTTTATTGACAGGGGGAATCTTGATATGGACATGGTAAAAGAATTATATGTCGATTCTATCGCATTTAGCTACAGCTCCAATAGAGAGCCTTTATTGACGGGAGTTTATCTCAAATGCAGTCCAGGAGATGTGATTGCTTTGTTAGGACGTAATGGGTGTGGGAAGTCCACCCTTATGAAAATCATTTTTGGAACATTAAAGGCACATCATAGCTTTATACGTCTCAATGGGGAGAAGGTGGACAAATGCTATAGGACTAAAAAAGTAGGCTACCTCCCGCAACATTCTTTTTTACCCCCTTCTGAGAAGGTATGTAAACTAATCGCGCTACTGGTAGACAATCCTCTTGATAGGGATAAGCTCCTGAGTGGGGATAGGATCCAAGAGATAAAGGATAGGAAAG
The DNA here is from genome assembly GCF_027627455.1 of Sphingobacterium sp. SYP-B4668. Lineage (NCBI taxonomy): Bacteria > Pseudomonadati > Bacteroidota > Sphingobacteriia > Sphingobacteriales > Sphingobacteriaceae > Sphingobacterium > Sphingobacterium sp. SYP-B4668. Next base: position 464,478 of record NZ_CP115483.1, read on the forward strand.
TCTATCAGCTTTCGGGGGGAGAGCGACGTTATCTTGAACTTCAGCTCCTGATCAACCAACCTACGGATTTTTTACTGTTGGATGAGCCTTTTTCTGGTTTGGAGCCAATCTACAAGACGTTAATGAGTGAATTGATTGCACTGCACCAAACGCACAAAGGGTTTATTATATCCGATCATAATTATAGGGATGTCTTGGATGTCGCCTCCCAAATCGTCCTGCTTCAGAATGGAGGATGTCGCTATATTCGGGATCAAAAAGAATTGGAATATTTTTATGTGCCAGAAGGAACATTTGAGCAGAAAAGATGATTGTCTATTTTACCTAACACGAATAGGTAGGGGGTTGATTTAGATACGGGAGAGTGAGTCATAGGCTACCGACAATGGGTGGATTAGCATACATTTTGAAAGGATATAGTTGGTGGTTCTCTTCTTAATGTTTTCTCAATTTTTAAATATGGGCTATGATATTTATTAGTAGGAAACAGCAATTGCAATTCTATCTTTCTTTGTGATTTTTGTTCGAGAATTGCTACCTATATTCTTAACTTAGTGATGCATAATAGGGTACCCAACTATCCTTGAATCACTATGAAAGCAAAAGAGTATTACCTTGGGACAGGACAACATATCAATGAAAGACTGTCGAACCAAGAATTTTCCATAAATGACTACCAAATCATGGTCGCGATCCGACTACAAGCAGAAGGGGAGCGACGACAAGTCCATATAAGTCTTTTCAAGGATGAGAGGGAGAAGGATTTGGTATTACAAGATGATGTTTATTATTTTTTCTTCAACAGGTCTCTACTCGAGGATGCACTCGTGCAGTCGTTGTTTGAATCCAGGGATACGGATGAGTATCAGTTGACCCTAACTAAGGAGGAGGGAAGCTACTTGGGACAGATGGCTCATATTATCGATCAGTACCAAAAGAATGAAGACAGTGATTTGGGGGCTCACTTTGTTGCCAATATGGTGTCGCAGGTCATCATGATCACTAAGCTCGCGCTGGAGCGTCCTCCATATGAAGCGGATAAAACAGAAAGTGGAGATCGTAAAAATATGTTAGCTAACCGATTTATGAAGCTGGTTAGCGAGCGCCATAAAAATAACAAAAGGGTTGTGTTCTACGCAGATAAGCTCTCTGTAGGTGTGCGGACACTGGCTAATGCAACCAATGAAGTACTCGGATATACACCCAAAGAATTAATTGATCAAGCTACGGTAAAAGAAGGGAAAAGGCTACTGAGCGAAACACAACGATCGGTAAAGGATATCAGTTTCGAGTTGGGATTTGATGAAGAGAATAACTTCAGCTCCTTTTTCAAAAAAATGGCTAAAGTAACGCCTACCCAATATCGCAAGGATAAAAATCCCAAAAAAAAATGATACTGCGCACGAAGCTAGGTATACGAATATGATATTCGTCACAGCGTCTGTTTTTTCTGCCCAAAGCCTCTTTGGTTAAACTGAAAATGGTTAAATTAGTAGAGAAAGGAACAGAAGTCATGGTGATAAACAAGATGTTGGTCGTTTTAATTGCAGTAGGCTTATTTTGTCTACCAGCTCTTGGGCAGCAGGTGACTTTGCGAATTACACTCCATCCTATCCAAACCATCACCATTACACCTGATCAGACGCAACCGCGAGTAGAAGTCAATCCCCAGATTAGCCAAGTCAAGGTGGTCGACTATGATTTTCAAACGCTAATGCTTAAGCAAATCGACAAAAGTCGACAGGAAACCCCAGCTTATCGTGAACCGTATCTCGATCGACTCCGTGGCTATATGCAAAAGGAGATGAAAGAGAGACCGGACAATCAAAGAGAGATAGCGAAACTGGTCGTTTATCACGCCGAGACTCGGTAATATTAAGCAGGGCAAAATCTTTTTAAGCTCTTATTTGTCATCCCAATCTCCCAAATCTAAGTGTTTGAACATTTACTTGTAGTGGAAGTTCTACAAATAAATCCATATACCGAATTCTATATGTCAATTTCCATTTTTCATAGTTTTTTGTTCGGTTTCCGCGCCTACTTTTGTCATAACATTAACGCAAAAGAATCATTACAATGAAAAAAATTTTAACAGTAGCGGCCATTTTGGGATTCGCATTTTCAGCAAAAGCACAAACAGAAGTAACCCTTAATGTGAAGCTGCACCCCATCCAAACATTAGTAGTTACGGGAGCAAATACGGTTGATTTGAACTACATAACGAAAGATAATTACAAAGACGGGGTTAATGCGAAAATGACGAAACATCTTCAAGTATATAGTACAGGCGGGTTTGAAGTGAGTGTTAAATCAAAAGAAGCTGCTTTGCAAGGCAAGAATGGAACTATCGACGCCAATACCATCAATATCACAGCAAGTAATGCAAGTAAAAACGCAACTGATATCAAAGTGAATAGTGTACAACTAACAAACGCTGGGAACATCTTGGTGTCTAGTGTGAAAGGTGGGACCGATCTTGAATTTGATGTAGACTATAAGGGCGCAGGTGCTAATGCTTATGTGAACAAGTATTTTAATACCGAAAATCCTACTGTCTACACGACACAAGTACAATATTCGATTGTTGCGAAATAAGGACCATGCACTTGGGCAAAAAAAGTAACATTTTCCAGCGCTAAAACCAGGTTTCCAGAAGCCTGGTTTTAGTATTTAAAAGAATGACGGCTGCTATTTATCGATTTCAAAATCGTAGTTCTAGGACTGACAAATGACCCAGTATTCCTATCGCGATAGGAATTAAGGAAAGAAAGAATAAATTTGGTTGTTCGCGTAGAATTAAAATTGGTTATAAAAGCAAAGTTATCTAAGTTTGAATATACGTAACCGACCGCCATCTCGACGATCGGTACAGGCACTACTACTATGAAACATTATCACATACTTATCCTTGGCATTATTTGCAGCATCGTTACCACTGTCCACGCACAGACAGGTCTATCAGTAACTCCACCAAGAGTATATTTCACTGCTGGGCCGGGAGAGGCGGTTAAGCAGCAGATACAAGTGACCAATGTGAGCAAGAGTAATGTGTTGGACTTGGCCTTGTCTCTTAATGACTGGCAGTATGATAGGCTAGGAGAAAATGAAATCTTGCCACCCGACAGTTTGCAAACTTCCTGCGCAGGTTGGATAGGGTTGGGCGAGCAAACATATTTTTCTCTACAACCCGGAGAAAAGAAAGATATAGAAATCACAGTGCAGCGCCCCACGAATACTGGGGATATAGATGTGTATACCGCGATGCTGTTTGTCTCCCAAATCAATCCCGTGGATGATGTCGATGCAACAGGTGCGCAGATTAAAGTTTCTGTACGATCGGGCATCAAATTGTTTGTCCGATCTGCCAAACCTCGAAACGTACAGTTAAATATCGAGCATGCCAAATTTGACAAGACAAATGGTCTGCTGGAGCTGAGATTTAAGAATGAGGGAGACGTGTGGTCTAACGGTGACGTTGTTTCCAATTTATTGAATACCGATAATGGTGCCGAGCTTAAATTGGAAAACCAAGTATTCTATACCATGCCAGGGGATACGAGGACATTATATATTCCTGTAAAAAAGGATTTGACTGCTGGAAATTATATCGCTACGGTCATGCTGGATGCTGGTGATGACTATGTGGAAGCTGCCGAAATATCCTTTGTATATGAATAGGCTGTGTTTTAGTCAAATAATCTAGATGTATACGCTAATCGGAAAGGAGCAAGTATATGGACAATAGGATAATGAAGGGTGTCATGATAGCGGTACTCTATCTGAGTATGGGTACTATGGTGTGTGCTCAACTTCGGTTTGAGAAAAATAGCAGCAGCAATTATATTAGTGTAAATAGCTATAGCGGAGCGGTAAATAACGATGGCTATGTCTTTAAATTTGCGTATAGCGGTACACAATTGAATGTACCCAACTGGAAAATAACCGTACGTCCAGCGGGACCCGCATATTCTCAAGATCGTACCAAAATATTCCCTTCGGATAAGATTGGGTTTCGGATCAGGCAGACTGCTGGTACTTCTAATGCGGCGATACCCTCGGCTTCTGAAATCGGAATACCGCCATTAGTGATGTTGTTGCCTGGACAGGAGACATTTTTGGTTCCGAATGCGCAACGTCCATTATTTTTCAATTCGACATATAATGGTTACTACGAGCTGCGACTGCAGTATGATTTTTTAATACAGGGAGGAAGTTATCTTGCCGATTATCAGAATGATCGAGATCCTTATACACAGATGCGCTATGATATCCCCATGCAATTTACTGCTTACGGCACCAATAACGAGATTATCGCTTCTTTTACGCATACGTATCAGTTGGATGTATTTAGACTTACCGGGGTGCCGCCATTGGAAAATCAATTTAGTCTTCAGGTAGGGGGGGCTGCGCAAAATGGACTGCTGGAGTTTAGAAATGCTGCTGACTATGCTAACGGGCAAGATGTAGTATATCCAAATGCTTTGTCGGTCTCGTCAAATATTGGTTACCAACTTACTGTGCGGTCTGTTCAGCCTGCATTTTCCTCGATCAGTGGCGGTACGCTTCCGTTAGATATTGCAAGGGTGCAATTGATCCCTGCCGCAAATACGCAGGCTTCCCCAAGGACGGTGACCTTACAGTCAAATGCACAAACCGTAGCCACTGGAGCTTCAACGCAACTCCAACAGCGATTTTTTGATATTCGCTACTTCACGGTGAACGGTGATCGTAGGCTTATGGAAGCTGCTCCACAATTGTATTCGACAACCCTACAATATCAAATTACACCTTTATAAGTCTTGACTTTGTTTCGCTATCATCACTTGGGATTAAGGTTCATCATGTTGTTCTTGATGGGCATGCAGCTGATGCTAATGGATGCTGTTGCGCAATCCCAGTCTGTTACTATACAGGTTAAAGAGAAGGAAGCACAGGGCGGAAAACTTCGTATGGCTACCGCTGAGGTTCGAAATTCAGGTACAGTAGATTTTGAAGGCTATATAAAAGTGGATGCAAATGGAACTTTCCGGACACTCTCTGAAGACAACATCCCAATCCGGGTGTTGGCTGGAAAAACAAAATTTATCCCGATTCAATTGTATCCAACAAAAATGGCGAGTGCGGGTGAGCACCCCATACTGTATCAACTTATCGATGCAAAAACGGATAGGGTGACAGCTCAAACCGAGACCTCGGTCAAAATCACGGAGGTGATGAACTTACGGGTATGGACGGTGGCACCCGTTATACAAGTGACCAACCCCATGGATTCGGTGAAGATACCTATAGTCGTGACGAATGGTGGAAATACCGAGCGCCAATTTAGTCTAGTCTTTACGCTTCCTGCTTATATGGGGGGGCAGCATATCTTTGAATTGAAGGGGAAGGTAAAAGCTCGACAAGATACAAGCTATACATTTGCCTTTATGCTCAATAAACAGTTGTTGGATCAGACACAGTTTCAAGTACAGGTAGCGGCACTGGCAGAAGGAGACAAACAACTTTTGTCCAACACCCGGGTATCTGTCGAGCTGGTGAAAAGTGCGCGTTCCTATACCGACCTGTTTGTCAATGATCGCTATTATAACTTTGGTCAACAGAACTCCCTGAGTTTAAGTATGCGGATGTTGGGCGAGCATAATTATGCCTACCAATTGATAGGTGCACATGCCTTTAACCTGCCTGCAGGAAGTATGGCGGTCAGAGGCAATGTATACAAATCGAATCTACAGTCCGAGCTCTATAGCTCGGGTACTGCAATCCAATATAACTACCGGAATATGCAAGTGGAGGCGGGTAGTATCACAGAAATGTACGAAGTAAGTACCTACGGGAGAGGTGTGAAAGGTAAATGGACAGATGATAGCGGTAATCATACATGGAGCGTGGGGGTGGTGGATAATGAATTCAATCTTTTCAGCGCTACACCTCTTTTTAAAAATGGATATACTGTTTTTGCGGAGGGGCGTATAGGAGCCAACAATAGTCAACGGGGGGCTGCTTTACAATATATCTTTAAAGACGATCCTTTTGAAGCAGCAAAGCATCATATAGCAGGTACATCCTATAAGGCATTTATGGGACGTCATATTCGATATGACGCCAAATTGTGGGGAGGAGCAAGTCGCTATGACAATCGAAACGCGTTGCAACCGTCAGTTGCACTAGAGGTAAGTGGTCAAGGGGATTGGGAGAAATGGAAATGGAACGGTAATTATTTTTATAGTAGCCCCTATTTTCCAGGAAATAGGAGGGGTATGATAGCTGTAAATCAGCAGCTGTATCGAAAAATAAATGCACAGCGTAGTTGGTGGACCAACTTTTATATCAATCATTACAAGCCTAAGTCGCATGTGCTGGAATTGGACATGGTCAATACACAAATGCAAGGACAGGTTGCTGGCCAATTGCCCAATATGGGGGCTATATCGACTACGGTTGGTGTAATCGGCCAATTGGAGAAGACCAATATGCTGTACAATGTTGAAAATCCATCAATACCTCTTGATGCAACGTTGAAATCGCTACGCGCACTGGAGGAGTTTACCATCTGGTCAGCTAATAGACATCATTCGGCGAGTCTGTTGCTGGAAAATGGATTGGTCTATTATCCAAATGCTGAAAAGCCGAAGTTTCAAGGAAAAGCAGCCGCCTCTTATCGATTTAAAAGCCTATCAGTCCAAGGGTCGTATCAGTATGGGGCTTACTACCTCTCTGAGTATAGTAATGCGCAACTTCAGCATATAAATTTTAGAAGGGTACAAATCAACGCCAATTATTATAAAAGCTTTTTTGATGAACGACTATCCACTAATCTCGGAATTAATTATTATAAGGACTTTGGATTCAATACTGCCCCATCGGGATATGCCAATGTAAATTACAAAGCGTTTAAAAAACTGGAAATATATGCGAATACTTCTGTATATCAGTATAGTTTCATGGGCTATAGTGGGCGGGTAATCAAGCAAGCAGAGTTGGGTGTACGAATCAATTTTAAGAATAAGGCAATCTCTCCTGATAAAAAAGGGAAGTTGATACTTCAGTATTTTTATGACGACAATGGAAATGGTAGAAAGGATGAAGGAGAGAAATTTGCCTCAGGGGTGTTGGCGAGCGTTAACGATATTGTATTTATCAGTGACAATAATGGACAAGTAATCTTTTCGGCCATGCCCTATGGGGAGTATAATTTGGATGGGGGCACGTTAAAGGAATGGTTTTTTGATGCGCAAAAGACGGTGGTGAATCAACGTAAGAATATGCGGATGATACCGATGCAACAATCTGGAAGTGTGACTGGAAAAGTAGCCTATAGTTACAACGGGAGCATTGCTAAGGACATACAGTTGAAATATGCGGGAATCACGGCAATTATCCAAAAAGAAGATTTCAAGCGTAATGTAGTCACGGATAACTTTGGTAATTTTTCCTATTTTCTACCCACAGGTGTATACACCATCACACTTCATGTAAGCTCGCTACCTGAGGATGTAATCTGCAGCAATCCTAAATTGGAGTTTACAGTAGCATCTGGTAAAATAACTACCCTGCCTGCGTTCAATTTGGAAGTGAAGAGTAAGAAGATGAATATCAAGCGATTTGACTAAAGAGGCTAGGACTGGACTCCTGTGTATAGAGAAATGGAGATTATACAATTTCGAGAACCTCCATTTTTACATGGATACGATTGTTGGTTAACCGACCGCGATGAATTCTTTGCTTGGATTGCTATTGGTCAATAACTCGTGATTACGAATCGTGCAGGTTTTTAATAAATCTTGAAGTGGATATCTAGCCGCAACCTCTTTGATGGCCGCAAGATGCTTCTCATGATGTATGTCGGTACCGACAAAATCATATAAACCAGATTTGATTAAGGTCAAAGCGGTCGTCTTCACATTGCTTCCATAGTACCTGGAGACGGATAGTATGTTGAGTTGGAGAGCACAACCCGCATCCTTAATCTGCTTGAATATCTTAAAGTTTTGCTGATAATAGTTATAGCGTTCAGGATGTGCCAAAATAGGTTTGTATCCCATGGACTGGATATCCATAATTGTCCTAAATAGAGATTTGGATTCGGCTAAATAGGACATTTCTATTAACACATAATCGTTGGGCATAGTACAAAGCTTATTGTCAGCGACTAATACATCCAAGCCTTGATCAATCATGTGCTCTGCAGCATAGTGCAGCTGTACCTTTGACTCGCGTGACGTGAGCGTTGCCTTCAATTTTTTGTAAGCGTCTTCAATCGTTTGCTTGGTATTGGGATATACGCCATCCATAATATGGGGCGTACAGATAAATTTATGCAGCCCAAGCTCTTGTAGGCCTTCGATAAGTTGGATAGATTGCTCAATAGATTTGCTGCCATCATCAATTGCTGGGAGAAGATGGTTGTGCATGTCAATGCCTAAAAATGCTAAGGCATCATGATGGTGGAGTGTCTTTTTTTTACGGAATAGCTTGGACAGTAGATTCATACTCGTTTTTAAAAATGTTGTACAGTTATATTACGTAACGGCTATTTGTTAACATATGCTACAATATTATTTGTTATTTATAAATATTGGACACTACAAATATAAATCAAATACTTGATACTTAGTGGTGACATATAATTTATGTTTCATTATAAGGTAAAAAAATTAATACAATCCTTATTGTTTCCGTTTCTTTGGTAAAACCTGTTCAAAAATGCTGTTTAATAGTCAAAAAGTATGCTGTCTCTTGCCGAATTATACAATACAATATCTGTATGTAAAACAAGACGTCGGACGAATAGTTTTTCTATAGCAAATAGTTTTCCAGAATTATTTTAGGATGACGTTTCATTTTTGGAATAATACTTGTACGGATGCGATTATCATACTAAGCTATAGAAGAGAATCGAAATGTTGAATTTTGCTGGTTTAAAAAGAAGATTGAGACGAGATAATCCACGATGGGTGGTGTTGTTGATTGATGTTTGTATCGTATGTGGATGTTATCTATTTTCTCATTTTGCTATTAACAGTTTTAGGGGAAGCTTCGAGCTGGAAATGATGTTCAAAAAGGCCCCTTTGATTTTGACGGTGTATTTTCTCTGTTTCATATGGTATGGTACCTATAAAGGTATCGTGAGGCAGACGGGGATACGCGACGCTGTTCGAGTATTCAAAGTCGTATGGACGGCCATGGTGATATTGATGGTGATTACGGCAGCGACACGTGCGCTTTTTGAAAAGGGTACAGTAGCGGGTGATTATCTGCGGATGTCCTATGCACTTCTATTTATGCATGCTTTCTTTACCATGGTATCCTTGGTAGCGGCCCGGATATTTTACAGGACGTTGTATGAGGCGTTCTTCTTCCGTAAGCGTAAGCAGGTAGCGGTATTGATCTTCGGGGCTTCGCGGCCAGGGCTTATGGCCTTGTCTCTACTTCGGGACGATGTTCGGGTCAAATACTCGGTAGTATCCTATGTCGAAGATAAGTCCTCGCGCATCGGTAAACGGATCGGGGGACTCAAAATATATTGTTTGGAGGCTATCGATCAAGAGTTTGTCGATGAACATCATATTGAGCAGGTCATTATTGCAGTAGAGAACAATGATCCGGAACGATTGCAGCACGTTTCTGAAGTATTTGAAAACCTGGGGTTGGAGATCAAGATTATGCCGCCAGCTAGTACATTATTGAATGCCGGTGGGCAGCGACAGATTCGGGCACTGAAAATCGAGGATTTACTGGGGCGAGAAACCATCAAATTGGATAATCCAGCAGTGCAGCGTGAAATGAAAGGAAAAGTAATCTTGGTGACGGGGGCAGCAGGATCTATAGGGTCGGAATTGGCCCGTCAGATTGCTAGTCAGCGTTATGAATCATTGATCTTGTTGGACCAAGCCGAATCCGCATTGTATGACTTGCAGCAGACATTGAAGGCTGCTGATATAAGTAAAGTACATTTTGTAGTGGGCAACGTACGTGATAAAAAATTTATGGAAAGCATATTCGATCAGTTTAAACCCAAACTGGTTTTTCATGCAGCAGCATATAAGCATGTACCCCTGATGGAGCATAATCCCTATGAGGCCATCTTGACTAATGTGGTCGGTACCCAGACGGTGGCAGATCTTGCCATGAAGTATAAGGCTACAAAATTTGTCATGGTGTCAACAGATAAAGCGGTAAATCCTACAAATGTAATGGGGGCGACGAAACGAGCAGCCGAAATCTATGTCAACAGCTGTAATGACATTTCGGATACAAATTTTATCATCACCCGATTTGGGAATGTGCTGGGCTCCAATGGATCGGTAATACCGTTGTTTGAACGACAAATGGAGGCTGGAGGGCCATTGACGCTGACACATCCGGATATTACTCGATATTTTATGACCATACCGGAAGCTTGTCAACTGGTACAAGAGGCCGGTGTCATGGGCAAAGGTGGAGAAATATTTGTCTTCGATATGGGCAAGTCAGTCAAAATCATGGAGTTGGCAAAGCGGATGATCCGATTGAAAGGATATCGATATCCAGAAGACATGGATATCCAGATTACGGGCCTACGCCCAGGAGAAAAAATTTATGAGGAATTGCTCGCTAACAATGAAAATACAATCAAAACCCATCATCCTAAGATTATGATCGCGAATGTCAATCGGGAAGATATACCCACCAGAAGGATGATATTGGATAAACTCTGCACCTCAATCATGCGGATGGATCGGCAGGAGGTCAATCCCATCGAATTGGTGCGGATGCTGAAAAAAGTGGTGCCCGAATTTGTCTCCAAAAATTCGGTCTACGAAATCTTAGACAATCAACAGTCATTTTCAACAACAGAATAGAGGCTTGTAGCCTTTCGTAGGATATTTAATTATAGAACCGCGGATGTGCTGTAGGTTGGGGGAGCCCTCCTGGAGAAGGGAAAGAAGTAGAATAAAAGTGGGTTTAAGTTATTATCTTTAACTTTTACTACCGCTGATAGGCTAAAAAATGTATTTTTGCGGATAGGCCTAGTTGCTGATTGGACTTGGACCGATTCTTGTAATGAAAGAAAAATCTTCAATGAAGGAGGATTAAAGTAAAAATGAATAACAAATTTATGAGCAAAAAACTACCCAAAGGGATTGTCTTACTGTGTATCGCGCTATCTTGGATGTATTTTTTTTCATCGTGTGCCAACCGGAAAGATTTGATATATTTTCAACCGGACTCTACCGCGTTGAATACCTCCTATGAGCTGAATGCGCCAAAATTACAAGCGGGAGATATCTTGACGATATCGATTACTGCGGATGATATCCGAGCCACCCAACCCTTTAATGCCGTGAATAGTTATCAAGTAGGGTCTTTGACTAATACCAATCCCTTTCTCCCCACTTATACCATCGATAATGATGGGTTTATAGACTTTCCGAAATTAGGCAGGGTCAAGCTAGCGGGACTCACCCGTACCCAGGCCATCAATGATTTGCGAACGCGAGTGGGACAGTATATTGTGGATCCGGGGGTAAATATCAATATCCGTAACTTTAGGGTGACGGTATTGGGAGAAGTGGCGCGTCCGGGCACATTTACCGTCGAAAATGATCGCATAACAATCTTGGAAGCATTGGGAATGGCGGGCGACTTGACCATAAACGGTGTGCGGCAGAATGTGATGGTCGTACGGGAGCAGAACGGACAGAAAAGTGAATATCGAGTAGACCTCACGAAGCGGGATGCCTTAAACTCACCGGTCTACTATCTGGCACAAAATGATGTTATCTATGTACAGCCAAATGGCGCACGGGTACAATCCTCTAAATATACGCAGAACAGTACTGTTTTTATCTCAGTAGCCGGTATCATTATCACGATTATCTCGGTTCTTGTCCGTTAAATTTTTCTTTCGCATTCTATGAATAATACACCCAATATACAACCTGATAGCCAAGATCAGGAAATAAACCTGAAACAGCTCTTTGAACAGTATGTCTTTTATTGGAAGTGGTTTGTCCTGTCGGTCATCGTTTGTCTGATCGGTGCATTTTTATACTTGAGGTATGCTGAGCGGGTGTATAGCATCTCTGCTAAAGTATTGCTCCAAGACGAAAAACAGGCTAGTGGCGAGCTCGCTGGATTGGGCGAATTGGCGACGTCGTTGACCGGCGGCGGGACTACTCCGGCATTTGTATCCGATCAAATAGACGTCATCAAATCACGTCGGATCATGCGTAAGGTAGTGGAGGATAATCGACTGAATATCCAATATTACAGCAAGGGGAATGTAAAGTCGTCGGAACTATTGGAAGGGGAATCACCCCTTAAATTGGTGTTTTTGGAATCCAATAATCCCAAGCAAGACTCGACGGTCTATATCTTTACCATTAAAGCAAGTGGTAATAGCTACAACTTAGTCGATGATGAACGGACCGTAAAAAATATCGGGCTAGGTAAGCGTATCGAATCACCGGTAGGACCTATAATGCTCGTCCCACAGGGGGGGAAGAAGCTGGAAGGCGAGCTGCTTATTACAGCACTGCCCGTGGCAAAAGCTGTTGACGATTTGTTGCTCGGTGTACAGGTCACCCCCAATAAAGAAAAACAGTCATACATTGTCAACTTTTCTCTGAATCATGCCAATAGGCCGAAGGCCGAACTCATCTTGAATAGTCTTATCGATCGATATAACCAAGATGTCACAGATGATAGAAGCCGTATCACGAAGGCTACTTCTACGTTTATCAGTTCCAGATTAGATCTCATTGCGCAAGATCTAGCATCGGCAGACAAGAAGGTCGCGGACTATAAGGACAACAACAACCTGGTGGACATGGGGACTGAAGCGCAGTTGTACATGCAGAATGCGTCTGAAAATGAAAAGAAGCTCTTGGAATATAAAACGCAATTGCAGCTTGCGGATATGATGAAAGATGCCACGCAGGGCGAGAATAGTCAATTGTTACCTTCGAACATCGGATTACAAGATATCTCCATACAGAATGCCGTGAAGAGCTATAATGAATTGGTACTCGAACGAGACGATCTCTTGAAGTCTGCGACGCCAGATAATCCAGTGGTACAAAACCTGACCAAAAATATTCAGGAAATCAATAGGTCTTTGCAGACATCCTTACAGAACTATAGACAGGTGTTGCAGTCCAATGTATCCTCTCTAGAAGGGCAGAGAAATACGCTGCAAGGAAGATTAGGGCAGTTGCCTAACCAAGAACGAGGCTTTAAGGACATCTCTAGGCAGCAACAGATCGTCGAAACATTGTACTTGTTCTTATTACAGAAAAGGGAAGAAAACGAAATAAAGGCCTCGGCTACACCTGCAAATCTTAAAATAATAGACAGTGCCTATGGCTCGGATATTCCAGTTTCTCCAAAAAAGAGCATTATTCTATTGGGCGCACTGATATTGGGCTTTTTGATTCCCTTTGGTGCCCTGTACATCAAATTTTTACTAGATAATAAGTTGCATTCGAGAAAAGATATCGAAGAGAAATTCAACGTGCCAATATTGGGTGAGATTCCGCAATCCGATGACCCTATTATCAAGGATAATGATAGAAGCTCTTTGGCGGAGGCATTCCGTATCCTGAGAACGAATATTTCGTTTATGCTGGGTAATCGGAAGGACAAATCGTCCGTCATCTTCGTGACGTCGACTACCTCCGGAGAAGGAAAGTCTTTTGTGACGACCAATTTGTCCCGAATATTGGCCATGTCTGGTAAAAGTGTGCTCTTGATTGGGGCGGATATCCGAAGCCCGAAGGTATTGGACTATCTAGGTCTTTCTCACTTGCAACACACGAATATCGGCATTACCCAGTTCTTGGTGAATCCGGATATGCCGATAGAGAACATCGTAATCAAGAAGCCGGGGTCGTATGATTTTGACGTCATATATTCTGGCTATGTGGCGCCGAATCCTGCTGAGTTGTTGATGAACGGCCATTTTGAAGATGTCATCAAATGGAGCCGGTCACACTATGACTATGTGCTGGTGGATACTGCACCCGTCAGTCTGGTGACGGATACTTTGTTGATATCAGATAGCGCCGACCTGACGGTGTACGTTGCTAGAGCTAATTATCTAGACAAACGTTTGTTGAACGTACCGAAAGAACTATATGAACAAGAGAAGCTGAAGAATATGGCGGTGGTGATAAATGATGTGGACTTTGCAAGGGGCTATGGCTATGGCTATGGCTACGGCTACGGTTATGGAGATACGGGAGAGGTCTCGTTGCGTAAACGTCTTAAAAATCTAATCTTTGGAAAGGACAAAAACCGGATATAATATCACGTAAATACATTTATTAAGGGAAAGCAGGTGTATTACATCTGCTTTTTTTATTGGTAGCGCCAACCTCATCACTTTTCTATAAGCCTTAATTTCATCAGATAGTAGGTCTCCAGAAGATACATGAATATCATAACGTAGCCTGTAGGAAGGATTGCTATCGAACTATCTCACAATCTAAGATAATCGTTTCATACTCTTCATAGGGCGAATGTTTTCGCTTTAAAAGCTCCAGGAGATGTGCTGATCCCAATTGCCCCATCTTCCGGGTGGGTTGTCGGATGACCGACATCGGCATTCCAAACGAGCCTACATATGGATTATTCGTGTACCCCATCAGATGCATATCGCGAAAGTCGGTGAATTCGGGTTTTTGAAGGATCCCCACAATCATATTGGACATCATGTTGGTCGCTGTAAATATTCCGTCTGGCATCAGATTTTTCTCGACGAGAAATGTCAATCTTGACAAAATGATTTTTTCGATGAGTTGGGAATCTTGCTGATCACATTGAAGGAGATAGTTGGAATCAAAATCAATTCCTTTGGCTAAAAGTGCTTTTTTGTAACCTGCCAACCTGACTTCGGTAGCACCTAGCGTGACATCTGTAATAAGGAGGATTTTCTGGCAGCCTTGGTTTAAAAGTAGCGTCGTCCCCTCAAAACCGGTCTTGAAATTGTCGACTCCGATTTTAAACGTATCTAGACTATTATGAATGCGATCTAGGACAATTATACGACATCCTATATTTTTGATATGCTCGAGGTTACCAATGATAGCGGGATGATTAATCGGCGAAATAATGATACCGTCTACCCCACGCCTATGCAAGATATCAATGCATTCTAATTCTTTCTCGACATTGTCAAAGCTCTCGAGTACGACCATGCTATAGGACGAAAATCGTAAAGTCTCCAATATACCTTCTAGAATCTCGGCAAAGAAAGTGTTGCTTATATTGGAAACGACCACACCGATCAAATTACTCTTCCCTTTGGTCAGATTTTGTGCTGTATAGTTGTATGTGTAACCATTTTTATTTGCGTAATCTTTTACCCGCTTAATCGTTTCCTCACTTATTTCGTAACTATCAGATAGAGCTTTGGAAACCGTTGATTTTGATAGATTTAGCGCTATAGCAATATCTTTTATTCTCAACTTTTTCATAGCATATTCATATTAGGTTGTTGATACTTAAAAGTATACTTTTCATAGACATGCTCTCTTAATTTCAACGAAACCGGTTTCGCCTGTTACGCAATCGTTTTCGTTGAATAGTCCTCCGATATTGTCGATTTTATATCTCTATAATTGATTCAATTATTAACACCTAGTATACTAACTAGATCGACTAAATATGATGAATAGACAAGTGCGCTTATTATTACGATTTTTTGTATCGGCAGCTTTATTTTTTTCCTATAGATGTTCAAGGATTGGAGCGGGTATGGTTCCCATGAAATCCAAACAAATTTCTAGTGTGATTGAAAAAATCCATGCAATAATCTATCCAAAATTGCTCGTGGGGTAGACCTAAATCGTGCTGTGGTTTTTCGACGGCCGTGATTACTACTGGTCCCAATATGAGATATGCACTAATGCTTATATCGGTAGAAGTGACGGTCAGGCGATGAAAGCCAGGAAAAATAAGCTTTTTAGAGATTAAGAATCTCCATTACTAACTGGAAATTATTAACAAGACTATACTAACCTATAGATCAACTATAAATTATGATGAGAAACGTATACACTCTTATTTGTATTTGCTCGTGTTGCCTTTTAAGCAGCTTTTCCTTTGGGAAAACACATGCGTCTTGGGTAAAAGACTACATGTACGGAATTGCTGACACGACGGAAGATGAGCTAAGTCAGGAGGTCACGGACAGCCTTAAAAGGATTCTGAATGTGGTGACAGCACGTCGAAATTCGCCTGACTCTGTGGATATCGAGTTGATGAATAAAAATCCATACATCAGTGTTGCTCAGTTTGTAAAGGGAGCGGTTTCTGGATTGTACGTCCAAGAACCTTCAGGTGAGCCTGGAAGCTTAAAGAATATCGTATGGCGGGGACTATCAAGCCCTTTGTTGGCAAATCGAAATGTAAATGCTGTACAACCGACCATCTATGTCAATGGTGTGCCTTTGGCGCAAGAAAGCAGTTTTGCATTTGATATCCAACGTTATCAATTCAATAAAATTGGTACAGAGACAGATTTGTTTACCCGAGTGGATATGAATGCCATCAAATCGATTGAGGTCATAAGAGATCCCGTCAAACTCGCCGAATTGGGGCCACTGGCGGCCAATGGAGCTATTTGGATCATAACAAAGTCAGGTAAATCGGGCCCGAGGGAAATTGCAATCAACAGTTACTATGGATTTACCCAGAAGACAGCTGTAACGCCTATCAATGCGGAGTACGAGAATATGTTTCGTCAACCCTTCTATGCAAAGTATGGAGACTTGAACGATCGATTGCGCTATCCAGGATATTTGAGTGATTCTACCAATATGAACTATTATGGTCCTTCGGACTGGTCTGATCTTTATTATAAGAACAATCCCCTATATGCTATAGATATGAGTCTAACGGGAGGATCGGATCGCGCTAATTTTAGTTTTCATGGCGGACACAAGAGCAATGCAGGAAATGCAGATAATACCAAATTCAAAGGATATACAGCCTTATTCAGTGTCAATATGGCTCCATTTGAGTGGTTTACCGTATCAGCATTGATCAACGCCAATCGATCTGAACGTCAGCGTAATAAAAACTTGAGAGATCGCTATGCCGAGACGGCATACCTGCCGGATTTGTCCACCCCCTTGTCGCCTAATCGTCATACATATGCTTATTATTTAGATCAATTCAACGGATCCTTAGATGATAATATCATGAATGCCGTAAATGGTTTTATAAACTTTAAATTCAAAATTATCAAAGACCTTTCTTATGAAAGTAGATTGGCTATCGATTACACAGAAGGTATTCGAGACGTATTCTGGCCATCAACCTTAATGGAGGGAAGCAATTTTGTGTCTAACTTTTTTGGTTATTCACAGCGATTGGTGTTTAGTAACTACCTAAACTATAGCCTGAAAGTCAATCCGAAGAGTCAACTCAATCTTCATCTGGGGAGTGACTATGTAATGGACCTCTATCGATATAACTATGCACGAGCATATGATGGACCGAATGATTTTGTAAAAATCAATGTCGTGAATGGGAATGCTGCTGAGAGTGACTATCTACTGCCGAAAGGCGGATTGAACGTATATCGTTGGAATAATAAGGACCAATTCAGAATGCAGTCGTTCTATGGTCGAGCAAAGTACAGCTATGCAAATATTTTGGAGGCCGAGGCATTAATCAGATTCGATGGAGCCTCGACAGTACAACCCGATAGCAGATGGTTGTTTACGCCTGCAGCCAATGTGTCGTGGAATTTGAAAGAACACCTTTTGTCGGGAGAAAGCCCATTCTCAAGCCTGAAACTTAATTTGGGGGCTGGACGTATCGCTCGGCCAATATCGGGTGCTCGCTATGCAACAGGACCGCAGTATTCGACCAATATGGGATGGAGCACAGAACCTGGATTGGTGTCATTTAATGGTTTTGCAGGGATTTCCAGACCCTATAACTCTGGGTGGATAGGATACGATATCAACTGGCCATACTCGGATCAGATGAACTTATCGGTGGATGCTACGTGGTGGCAGGATAGAGCTTTTGCAACGCTGGCTTTGTATAACAAATCGGATAAAAATCAAATTGTAGAAATTCCAGTTCCGAATGAATATGGCTACAAAAGCCAACATGTGAACGGGATGACCGTGCAAAACAGAGGGGTAGAGTTGACGTTGGGGGCTACAATCCTACAGAACCCAAATGGAGTTCAATGGAAAACATCTGTGAATGCCTCATTCAATAAAAACAAACTTACTGCTTTGCCACGTGGCCTTGACGAATTAGTCATTGGTGATCGTAAATTAAAAGTGGGTGCGCCCATCGATCAATTTTGGTTGTATGAGAATGAGGGGATTTATGAACGGGAATCGGATATTCCGGTGAATCAATCGGGGCGTAAATTAGCATTCGACGGAATCTACCTGAATGCTGGAGATCCTATTTGGAAGGATAGTAATGGTGACTTCAACGTCGATGAGCAAGATAAAGTGATGAAGGGGCAAGCCACTCCAAAAGTCTTTGGTGGTTGGGCCAATCAAATTTCTTATAAGGGATTTGATTTGGGGGTGCAACTATATTTTGCCGCTGGGCACAAATTATTAAATCAACGTGCTTCTACTCGATACGATTTTATCAACAATGAGAGTAACAATAGCATCCAGTCCGTAAGAGAGATTTTTCATTGGCAACAGGATATCGATATTGAAAAGTACCCAATTTATAATCCATGGAGTAGCGTAGTACCGTATCGTGTTGATCAGGATTTATTCCTAGAGAATGCTTCTTTCCTAAAACTACGTTCGCTAAGCATAGGATACGATTTATCTGCTCTGGGGGGGCTAAAGGAGCGTGTCAAAACACTAAGAAGAGCATATGTATATGTCTCTGGCACCAACTTGCACACGTGGACGGGATTCTCAGGTCTCGATCCTGAGTTGGTCGAATTTAACGGGTATTATACCGGATACGGCCAACCCTTAGCACCGACATATACATTGGGAATAAAATTGGATCTATAACATTTAAGCAGAATACATCATGAAAAAATATATAAAAGTAGCTATAGCATTGTCCGCCGCTGTCCTTCTGCTGCCAATCACCTCCTGTGATAAACAATTGGATGTAGTCGCTTCGGATGTGGCATCTGAGGAATTGCAATGGAAAAGCATTTCTGATACTAAAGCAGGATTAATGGGTATATACGGTCTGATGAGAGCTGCGATGTTTGACAACAACGCACATTGGGTGTATGGTGAGATGCGAGAAGGAGATTTTGAGTCTTTTAATAGAGCCGATCTAGATGCGATACATGATCATGATTTGAAGGCCTCATATCCTGTTATCAAATCACTGACGAATTGGAGACGATTTTATGCGGTGATCAATGCGGCTTCCTTATTTATCGAACGTGCGCATGAAGTTTTTGAAAAGGATAAGCGATATACGGAAATCAATCTGAAGTGGGACATTGCTCAAGCCAGAACGATTCGAGCTTTTACCTATTTCTATATGGTTAGAATCTGGGGAGATGTACCATTGTTGCGCAAATCATTTGATGATGGCGAATTCTTGGAGCGACCAAAAAACGATAAAGAGACGGTGTTGGCTTTTGCTGAAGAAGAATTGTTGAAGGCGGTAGAGGACTTGCCTTATGGGTATGGTTTTTTGACGGAAAGCTATTATGGTGCAGGATCTTCTGTGTGGAGAGGGGTATTGTTTAACAAAGTAACAGCTTATGCGATTCTATCCCATATGGCAGCGTGGCAGCAACGCTACATCCAAGCGGATGCATATTCAAAGTTTGTCTTGGATACGTACGATCGTATTGCGGTGTCGTATTCATCAATTGGCACCCTGACGGGACGGACCGGGATTTTTTCAACAGAATACGTAGGTGGACAAATATTAGCAGTGGGCTCACCTTACTACCTTAGTGAAGCTACGGCGACAGGGCATATCGAGGAATTGACTTTGGCAGCACCCCTCGTATCTAAAAAGAACCCGGCAATCTTTATACCAAAGGATACCATATCTAAAACCTTCCCTGAACCTAATGATACGCGCTTCGGGATAGATACAATTTCTGGATTAACACGGACCAACTATTTTACCAATTATAGTGGAGAGACCCCCATCTTCAGTAAGATTAAAGTGCTGCGAGATGGCAACACCACCGGAAATTCATATGCTGTATTTGGATCGGCATTGGTCTTTACCCGACTTGAAGAAATGACCCTATTACGGGCCGAGATATTGGCTGTATTGAAGCAAGAGACGGAAGCGATTCGTCTACTCAACGTCGTAAAAACCTTGCGAAACACAACACCGTTTACATCAGCATCAAAAGAAGATTTAATCACGGCCATTTTTGAGGAAAGAAGACGAGAATTGATGGGTGAAGGATGGAGATGGTATGATCAAATACGTCTCAATCGCATTAAAACTGTGAACCAACGGATTGGTGAGATGATTGATAATGATGGAATTTACTGGCCAATTGCTTCTGAAGTTTTGAAAAATAATTCACTTATCAAACAGAATGATTACTGGAATTAATGAACGCTAACCTAATTAAAGAATGATGACGATATTAAATAAAGTACTGGGGCTAGCCTGCCTACTGATAGGGTTGGCCTCCTGTCAGAAAGGGGATCAGTATTATTTCGATTATAAAAACGAGACCAAAACCTTTGATGGTACCATACTCGATTACTTGGATTCGCAACCTGGTGTATTTGATTCTCTAATCCTGACGCTCGATCGTGTAGCCGAATTAAGGACAGCTCTCAAAGATGACAGTAAGCAGTATACCTTATTTGCAGTCACCAATAGGAGCTTTGAAATTGCGATTAAATCATTGAATACCACGCGTAAACTGGCCAACAAAAAACCACTATATATAGAAGATTTGGATCTTATTGAGGTCGACTCCATTCTTTCCCGGTATGTATTTCAAGGCATGTATGATACGGATTATCTAAGCCCGTTTGTGGAAGGGCAAACGATAGAAAGCGTAAGGTACAATTACAAGATGCATATGCAATATGAGGTAACCAATGCTTCTGGTTTAGTGGGTGGTGGTCAGCAACAAATTGAGTTGAGTGATGTCAATAATTCCATCTTTCAACGCTACTGGAAATCAATAAATACAGCTTCGGTCAACTTGAAAACAAAAAATGGAGTAATCCACATCTTGAGCTCGGGACATGATTTTGGCTTCAATAAATTAACGACAAAATTTGCGCAATAATATGAAATCCACGTATCTAACTAATCTATGCCGTATCCTTACGATAGTGGGAATGGTCATCACGTTGCAGGCTTGTAAAAAATATATCCCTGAAAATAGAGATTCATTGGGCTCAGAGGTCGACTATACAACCAAGGAATTTAATCCCATATTGGGTATAAAGAATATCTATGAAAATGCGGCATATGTGGGCACCAATACCTCGCAGCCCCTACAATTTGCTTTGGTAAATGTCCGGACGACCAAGGGGGAGATCCCGACTGAATTAATGGACAAGTTTCCGGTAAAAATCTGGAAAAAGGAATATTCGGGCGAGGAGAAGTCATTGGCTGAGATAGAAAGCAAACGAAAAGTGGAGTACCGCCCAATGCTTGAGATTGGGAAGAATTCTGGCGATATCATTTTTTGGGACAGTGGTAACTCGAATATCGTGAAGACGATTCCAGATTCTGGATATGTATTTGATGTCGAAATCCAAAATAACGGCGGACGTAAGTATGTCCGTAATATGAAGCTTAAACCCTACAAAGAGATGCCCTATACCCCTTCTATCTACAATGCGATAACAGGGGTTGCACTGAATTCATTTGTGTATCCAAATCGCATGCGAAATCTCTATGGCGAGCGGGATCCAATATTCAACGTCAGGGTGTATTTCCGTAAAGATGTGGACAATAAGGCACCCGGAAACAGCTTGACTTTCAGTTTTGTAGATTCTTTGAACAACTACATCGATCCGATGCTCTTCAACCAAACTGATTGGGATAATTTGGTTCACGGCTTTGATCGTAAACTGGTAGATAAAAAGATGGTGTATCAGGTGGCCTACCCTATGCCTTTGATTTCGAAACGGACACGCTATACAACTCAGGATGGGAAATTAGCAAATGTCTCATTTAGATACAGCAGAATAGGATTTGGAGGATTTAGACAGGAATCTGAAATAGGATTGGAATATGCAATTTTTGAGGAAGGTCATTGGGAAATCCAAATCAGGTTCGCAAATGAGACGCCCAAATTCGAAGACGAAAAGTAGAACCAATTAAGAATTGTAATTATGAAGAATATATATCTTATTTTGCTATCCATATGCATGCTGTGCAGCAAATCTTTGTGGGCACAGGAGGCAATAACGGGCACCGTCAGAACGGGAAATAACCAACCATTGGCCAATGTGACCATCTTATTGGGGTCGTCCAAGAAGGTGTTGGGTAGTACCAATACGGCGGGGGCATTTAGTGTTAGCGTACCGGCCAATGCAACGCTAATATTTAAAAGTATCGGATTTGAAGAGCAGAGGGTACAGGTGCAGGCTGGCAAGCGCGTGTACAATGTCAGCATGAAAGAAAGCGATCAGATGCTCGAAGAAGCAGTAGTGGTTGGTTATCAGGCGCGTAAAAAGGAGTCATTGACAGGGTCTGCCGTGGTGATCAGCGGTAAAGAAATCCAAGACGTACCTGCAGCGAGTTTCACCGATTTATTACAAGGTAAGGTTGCAGGTCTAAATATTCAAATGAACAATGGAACGCCTGGAATGCGAGGTTCTATGGCTATTAGAGGGGTTTCTAATCTGAACGTCTCTGGTTCTGGTGATAATGCCTTTTTGACACCTACCGCCCCACTGTTTGTCATAGATGGAGTTCCATTAGATGAAAATACAGGATATGAGTATGGATTTGAATCCGCCTCTCCAGGTGTCAGTCCCCTATCCCTGATTCCGGTAGAGGACATTGAATCGGTCGTGGTGTTGAAAGATGCCCAAGCAACGGCTCTTTATGGGTCTAGAGGTGCATACGGTGTTATCTTGGTCCAAACCAAAAGAGGAAACTCCAGCATACCTATTGTTCAATACACCTCGCAATTATTTTTAAATACCGTTCCGACGTTAAGGGACGTGATTGGTGGCGCTGCAGAGCGAAGATTGCGGGTCATGCAGATTCTGCAGTATGACTCCACTTATAGGGCGGCCTTGGAGCGAATCAATAATACCCCTTTTTTGGCAGATAGTAATAATGTGTACTACAATAATTCTACTGATTGGCAACGCCTATTTTATCGGAACACCATCAACCATTCGCAAAACGTGAACATCTCTGGAGGAAGTCAACAGTTCAATTACAAGTTGAACAGTGGGTTCTACCAAGAAAAAGGGATTATTCAAAATACAGGCTTCAACCGCTATACGTTGCAGATGAACATGCAATATAGGCCAAGTCCAAAGTTCATGATGTCGGCCTATGTTAACACGAGTTTGGGAAAAAACAGCACGGGAAGTGGCAATGCTTTTAACCAATCTGGGGTCGGGACTGCGGCAAATACAACGTCGCTGCTACCACCGCCATCTTTCTCCTCGGCTAGTAATGTCGCAATGGCTGCCCTATCCGTGGACGATGATAATAAAACCGGAAACATTGTCAATCAAGTGGAACTGCAATATCAACCTATTGAAGGACTAATCGGTACCTCCACCATAAGTTATAACTATACTTTTTCAACGAAGGATCGCTTTCTACCGGAAGCACTGAACGCCAATAGCTCGGAAATCTATTCGTATAATGATCGTCGAGACAAATTGTACAATCGGAACATGTTGTCTTTCACAAAGACATTTGCAGAGAAGCACAATATTTTAATCTATGGTTTTTCCGAAATGGAATTCAATAATTTCAGAGCAGATGCTATGCGATTAAATGGTACACCAAGTGATCAGATTACATCAGCACTAGGATACAATACGCGCATCACCCGCGGAGGAACGTTGAACAACATTGCTGAGCAACGTTTGCTGAGCTACTCGGGGGCGGCCAATTATAATTATGATTCGAGATATGTTATGGAGTTTACCTATCGTGTCGATGGGACTTCGGCTACCGGTAATATTAACCCTTGGTCACACAATCCTTCGATTGGAGCGAGGTGGAACTTTAAAGAAGAGTCATTTATGCAAGACGTAGATTGGCTGTCCTATGGATGGATTAGAGGTAGTTGGGGGAAAAATATCGCGCCTTCGGGCTCTATATATGATGTATATGGTCGCTATACGAGTGGTGGTACTTACAATAATCAGCCCGGCACACAGTTGGTCATGAAGTCGGTACCCAATATCCAATTGGTACCACAAAAAACGACACAGTTGAATGGAGCTATTGAATTGGGATTCTGGAACAGTCGATTAACCATGGTTTATGAAACCTATTACAAACAATCCGATCAGATCTTGCGTGAAAAGAAGATTGCTAATCACAATGCCTTTGAGAGTGTAAAGACCAACGAAACCAGTATGGTCAATATGGGACATGAGTTGATGGTCTATTACCGACCAAAGTTTGAAAATGACAATTGGGATATGACTATCTCGGCCAACGGCGCTTTAAATAAGGATTATGTCACCGCTTTGCCGGATGGTGTAAGACAGTTTTCAGAAGCTGATCCCAATGTTACGAACCTGACAACATTGTTTCGCCTAGGGATAAATTCCCGAACAAATGTACTCCTGCATTATAACGGAGTATATAAAACCGACGATGAGGTCCCTGTAAATCCACTCACTGGATTGAAATATCGTGCAGGGAATGCTGTTACAGAGGGAGCTTTCTTTAGGGCCGGAGATCCAATCTGGACAGATATCAATGGTGATTATGTATTGGATGAGAATGACTATGTGTATGTAGGTAACTCCCTTCCGATACTGACGGGTGGTTTCAACACCTTTACTAAATATAAGGAATGGTCTCTTCGTGCGGATTTCTTCTTCAGCATCAAGCGGGATATTATGAATAATGCGTTGGCAGATCGATTCCGTAATTATGCCGATCCAGACAACAGTCGCGCAGATCCAAAGGAAAAAAATCCAGGAGCACTGGTGCCCTTGGATAAATATGATATCTGGAGAATGGCTGGAGATGATGCGTATTACCCTAATCCATTTGACTTTACACGATATACCTTATATGATCCTTATCGATATGACCAGACCTTATTTATGGAGGATGGTTCCTACGTTAAGTTTCAATCAGCGACGTTGGCTTACAACTTTGATCGGGAGAGATTTATCAAGCGGTTGGGAATCTCGTCACTACGATTGTATCTGACGGCTGGCAATATTTATACCTTCAGCCGCTATTCTGGCCCGGATCCAGAGATGGTTACCTCGATGGGGAGGGACTCATCAAATGGATATCCGAATAGAAGAACCTATACAGTAGGCTTAAATGTTCAATTTTAATCATCAACTTATGAAATACCAAGGAATTAAAACGATCATATATATCTTTCTCACAGCATCATTGTTTACGATTTCTTCTTGTGGAAAGGAGTTTTTGAACTTGACTCCTATTGACGACCTATCGGGTAATAATTATTGGAAGCGGGAGCGGGATGTCAATCAGTATGTTCAAGGTATATACAATACGTTCAGAGATGCTACTATGCAAATGATGTTTTTCCCAGCATCCGGTGATTTGAGATGTGCCCCTATCAATCGTACGTCAGCGACTTCCGGAGCAGGGCGAGATTATATTTCGCATGTGATGAACAACAACCTGAATGCGGCCATATATGGGGACTTCAGTTATTTTGGGTTTGACAAGATTACGCGTTGGAACCTTTTTTATAAAATGGCGCAATCGGCAAATATTCTTTATTATGAAGTTGGGCAAATGGAAAGCTCCATATTATCGGATCGACAACGTGATGCTTATCGAGCAGAGGCTGTATTCTTGCGAAATTTAGCCTATTTCTTTATGGTGCGCCTGTATGGTGATATTCCGTATTATACTGAAGCCTACCAAAGTTCGCCCTTGCCACGTACCAACATGATCCAAGTGTTGAAGAATGGGCTAGCAGATATGGAGCAGCATTATAAAAATCTACCTTGGACGTATGATGATCCGTCTATTGTGGCCGTACGGGCTATGCGCGGCGCGGGGATTACCTTGATGATGCACATGAATATGTGGATTGCGGGATTTACAACAGAAGATAAGATTCCATATTACGAAAAAGTAGCAGAATTGGGTGGTGAGATTTTGACCAATGGGGGGGCCTATGAATTGTTACCATTAGAGCGAACCAAGGAGATTTTTAAAGGGAGGACTAAGGAAGGGCTTTTTGAAATCGTTCAGAACTTGAATTTTGGTGAAACTTTCCATCTATCGGCCACATTTGCGGATTATGTACTGCGAGCACCTAATAAAGTAACTACCCGCTCCTATATCTACTATGATACAAAGTTCATGGAAACACTGTATCCTCGTGGCGAACAGGACAAACGTAAAACAGTCTGGTTTGACGAATATATCTACAATACCGATGGGATGATGCAGATGTTGAAATTTGTGAATGTATTTATGGAAGAAGGGGAGGATTACAACCCCGATGATAATCAGATTGTCTTTCGATATGCCGATCCTATACTGCTAAGAGCAGAGGCGTTGGCTGAGTTGAATCGTGAAGATGAAGCTCGCGAGGCAGTCAATATGATACGTCGGAGAGCTGGAGCAAAGCTTGCTCAGACAGAAACGGGAGAGGAATTGAAGGACTTTATATGGTGGGAGCGGGTGCGAGAATTGATGGGAGAGGGACATTTTTACTATGACTTGGTAAGGACTAAAAAGGTAGTCAATTCAGACTATACTTCCAGGCCAATGAACGTCGTAGCCTTCAATTCTGGTGGGTGGACTTGGCCTATACATAAGGATGCATTGCTCAATAATCCGTTTATGACACTTAATAATTTCTGGAACTAGTTTTAATGATAATGAAGAGGTATTTTAAATATATAGGAGCATTACTGATGACAATATTACTATTGTCGGCATGTAAGAAGGATTATTACCAAGACGGTGGTATACACGATCCGAAATTTAATGGGACGATTATGGATTTTCTGGAATCCCGACCTGAGCTTTTTGATACATTGGTGCGAATTGTAAAGATTGCAGGACTGGAACCCACACTCGAGAATGAAGAGATTACCTTCTTTGCACCACCCAATGCGTCTATTGGTAAGACCTTAAGAAGTCTGAATCGTAATTTATATCTGGATGGCCGTGATACAGTCGTAGAATTGGAGCAAATCAAACCATCGGTATGGAAACACTTCCTAGGGATGTATATGATGCGGGATAAATATATTTTAAAGGACTTTCCACAGTTGGACACCTTGAATATGATTGCATTTCCAGGGCAGATATACTTGACCTATAATGATGAACCAATGAATGTTGGAGTGATTTACAACGATGTCATCACGACCAATTCAGAAGGAGTAAAGCAAATCGTGAAGTATGCGGGATATAGACAGCTCCATATTTCGAGTATGAATAGTTTTAGTATAAGCGGTTTAGGTGTGGCTCCTGTCGCTACTTCTGATATTCAGCCTCACAACGGCAGTGTACATGTGCTGCAATTTAGTAAACACGGCTTTGGATTCAACAATCGTGATTTTATTGATAAGGTGTATGCAACAGGAGTTAGTCCACGGACCAATTAATTATTAATCGAAGTAAATTATGAGAAGCATTGTTTCTATTAAAAAAACCATTTTTCTTGCTACGATTTGCACCGTGACTTGTGTGCTATCTTGTACAAAAGAAGTGGAGATAGGCAAAGATCCGTATGAAGGAGGGAAGGAGCCTTTGGGGGTAGCATTTACCAAAGCTTATTCAGACCCGGAGTTGGCTGAGCCTGGAGCGGAGGTAACCTATTTTGTCAAAGGGCTCAAACAATATGAGGGACAATTTGACTTTACAATCAATGATGTTCCTGTAGTGGTAAAGTCATTAAGTGATTCCACTATTCAGGTTATTGTACCTGAGCTAATCAGTTCGGGAACTGCCAAAATAAAGATGAAAGACCAGTTGTTCTATGGACCTAGATTGCTCATCGAAGGGAATGTGTCAGTAGATAATAATTTTGACGTAGTGAATGGCTTTAATGGAGGGGTGAATACTATACTTTCCCATTCTGGAGGTTATTTAATTGGTGGTTTTTTCACGAACTATGAGAATGAAGCAAGTAGCACAGTCTTCAGAAATGGAATCCATTTTATTAACAGCCTCGGAAAGACCGGAACGGGCTTTGAATTTAGAAAAGGATTTGATGGGGTGGTCTCTGATATAAAAAGGCAAAATAACATGTTTGTCGTTGGGGGCTCCTTTTCTAAGTTTCACAACAGGTCCCTCAATAATCTTGTGCGCCTTAATGCTGATGGCAAGATAGATTCTGTAGTTGTAGAACTGCTGAACTCGACAGATAAACCTGAGAATGGATTGGATACGGTATCGGCACTCAATGCCGGTACGATGGGGGGAATAGGGGGGGGCACTGTCCAAGGCGGATCTGTGAGGCGTGTATTTACTGTTGCCGACAATAAAATAGTGGCAATTGGAGGTTTTCACTATCACACGCGTGTTGATTATCGGTATTCATCTCGCGATCAAAAAAGAGAAGTATTGACTCCTGCGCGTCATATCATGCGCATTACCTCTGATGGCACACTTGATTCTGCTTTCAACTATAGTAACGTAGGTGCCAATGGTGAAATAACGGATGCTGTAAAATTAAGCGGGGACAATATTGTCGTAGTGGGATCTTTTACAAGCTATAATCAAAAGGCAGTACCACGTATTATGAAAATTGATGCCACGGGTAAAGTCGATGCCGGTTTTGCTGTCGGGACTGGTGCCAATGACGCTATATTTTCTATTCAATACAATGAAAATCGTAAAAAAATGATTATCACTGGGCGATTTACGTCCTTCAATGGACAACCTGCGAAAGGTGTAGTCGTACTCAATGAAGATGGCTCGCTAGATCCAACCTTCAAGTTGAAAGACATAGGCGAGAGTTTCTTCTATTATGGTTATATCTTGAATAGTGGCAAAGTTTTATTGTCAGGAAGCGTGGATAAGTATGACGGCGTTAAACGGTCGAACTTGTTGATTCTAAATGCAGATGGTACAGCAGAGCAGAAATACAATAATATAGGTCTCTTTGGTGGTATGGTCAATACGGTCGTGGAAACTACTTCTTCGCTTGGACATCCTGCCATTTTATTAGGGGGAGCGATTGGAGTCGTGGAAAAGAAGATTATATCGGGTATTGTTAAATTGGAAATAAAAAATTAAGGCTGACGATTATGAAAGAGCAAATTATAACCATAGGAAATAAAATGCGAAGTGTCGCATACGCGGTTTTGATTCCAATAAGTCTGTTGATGACAATATCTTGCAACAAAGACTTTCCGAAAATATTAAAAGAATATCCTACAGACTTGCCCGCGGAGGCTGGGCGTACCAAGGTATTGTATATATTGGTTGATGGGTTGCGGGGGAAAGCCGTCCAGGATCTAGAGCCGCCAACACTCAAAAGAATAAAGCGTAAATCACTCTATACATACGGCGCATTAGCCGATACCTCGCGGACGGTCATGACCAAAGAGTCGGGCTGGGCGACCTTGCTTACAGGGGTAGAGGCGCACAAACACGGTGTGGTATCCGATGATTTGTCTTTGGCTAAACTGACGGAGTTTCCGACGCTATTTGCTCGTGTAAAAGCAGAGAACAAAGGGTATACTTCTGTCGCCTTTACTTCTTCGAATGAGCTAGGGGCAGCTTTGACCAAAGATGCGGATAATCAAAAAAGCTTCGCTGGAGACGATGCCTTGACTTTGCAAAATACCATACAAGAATTGCAAAATGGACAGAGCGATATTGTATTTGCCCAGTTTGGAGATGTAGAAGAGGTGGGCAAGCAAAGTAGCTACGAAAGTACGGATCCTCTCTATGCTGATGCTGTTAAGGACATCGATACTAAGATCGAAGCACTTATCACAGCGATGGAAAAGAGAGCTTCATTCGAACGAGAGGAGTGGCTAGTCGTCATAACCTCAAGCAAAGGTGGCGAAGCAGCTACTACAGTAATCGACAATACCGTATATGGAGATCCCGTGCGCAATACGTTTACGATGTTCTACTCACCTAAATTTGCCGAAAAGGTATTGGCAAGACCCAACTCGACAGAAATCCCATTTGGGGGAAATGCGTTGCGATTTACCTATGGTGCTACACCAGTAAATGCAAAACTAGATGATGTGAACGCTTTTAATTTTGGAAATGACAAAGATTTCACTATCACACTGTTCATAAAAAGCAATATTCCAGGGGGTAATTGGAACTATCCCATCTTCCTGTCCAAGCGAGTGGAAGGCTTTGCAGGGGCGGGTTGGAATATGTTTGGGGAGGTAAGGGACGGCAAGATGGCGTGGGGATTTAACTCTGCTCTCGGCTCGCAAGTGTTTGGGACACAAATTAATGATGGAAATTGGCACTCGATGACCATCGTTGTCGATCGTACTGGAGATGCAGATTCTGTAAGAGCTTTTACCGATGGTGTATTTAATCAAGGAGCAACTGCTGATTCGGACAATCTAGATAACACATCTCCCCTGGCAATGGGGAGATGGCCAGGCAATAATAATGCTGATCCAGATGTTTTGATGGCAAATTTGCAGGTTTACAACACCGCCTTCACACGTAAGGAGGTAAAAGACCTAGCCGGTATAACACACGTTGACGAAACCCATCCCAAATATTCGGCTTTGATTGGTTATTGGCCGGGATATGACGATGTAGGCAAGAGTGTACTTACAGAGGTCACAGGCCGTGCTGGCGATATGAAGATTACAGGCCCATACAATTGGATGAGTTTTGGAGATGTGGTGAGTCATTTTAAACCTCCAATTACCTATGCTTTCTACCGTGTAGTGCCCAATTCGGTAGATATTTCATTCATGATATATAAATGGATGGGAATCAATACACCTGTTTCATGGCAGTTAGATGGAAAAAGTTGGGCTCCATTATTTGTGGATATAAGAGATTAAGAACAGATAAATCGATGATGACGATGAAAAAGAAATATGTAACAGGACTTCTCGCAATATTGGGCTTCCTAGCATTGAGTTCTTGCGGAAAATATGGATATGACTTTGAAAATGGATACCAACAAGGAGATTCTATTCCCTCGGATATCGTGACGGATACGACGATGTTTGAAGCAGATAAGAGTCTGTATCACCGAGCACGGATTTTTCCAGGCCTAGTTGGGGAAAATGTGTACCGTACGCGAGACACGACCATACGTATGGATTTCAAATTTGAATATGCCTCCAGTTTTGAACGAATGGTGAGTGTGGTACCGCAACCCATATTTAGTACAGGTGTATATGCTCCGGCGGGTGAATTGATTAAGATTATTGTTCCTGATGGAGTTATTGGACTTACGGCACAGATAGGTGTGCATATGGACAATTTGTCCGGAAAAACGCCTTTGCGCAGGGATCCGATAATATATACGGTCAAGGAACTGTTTCCAGGGACAAACTATATAAAAAATCTCTACGGAGGGACCTTGTGGCTCCGCACCAATATTTCGAGGGATACGCCCGTTGACTTGAAAATGGCAGGAGTGGTAAGGGCTTCTGATTTTGTACATGGGGTGACCGATGTGGGTAAATGGAAGGAAGATATACTCAAAAATGAGGTGCCGTGGATTGAACTGAGGGCGAAAAGGGTAGTATTCAATGTACCCCGAAATGCTATAGTGGGGCTTATTAATGAGGGTAAGTTGTCAGATATCAATGAGGTGATGGCTGAGTGGAATGTCATCTACGAAAAGGATTACTACGATTGGATGGGGTTGACACCAAATGCAGCAGAACTTAAAAATAAATATCCTACTTTGCCCGAACGAGGGGTATTGGATATCCAATTAACTGGCGGATATGGACACTCTGGCAATCCATGGGTAGCCACCAACGATAGGGGCTGGCTGAATGAGTGGGTCGATCTAGCCACCATCCGCGCAGGACAAAATTGGGGGACCTACCATGAGATTGGCCACAATTATCAACAAATTGGTGCATGGAGTTGGAATGGACTAATTGAAACTACAAATAATTTATTTGTATTCAAAGGTTTACATCGTAATGGAATCCAGAATATTGGAAATGCACATCCAGCATTGAATGAAGCTTTCACCGCTGCACTCGCATACGCCAAGCAACCCATTTCAAAAAATAGTATTACGGACGAAGCCGCCAACGGTGACAATGCTCCTTTCTTTAAGATTACGCCTTTTTTACAATTGTTTAATAAGATAGAAGGCAAAAATGGAGAAGATGGATGGGAATTTATGCCCTATTTATACAATCAGGCACGGAATGTGAAATATTCATTTGGGCTGGATGAGGCCAAGCGGGACTTTTTCTATAGGACTTTGTGTGATTATACTGGAAGAGACTATGCCCGATTTTGCGCCGCATGGGGCATCGGTGTGAGCGGAATAGCAAAGCGCGAAATGGCAGCAAAATACCCACCAATGGAAAAAGCCATTTGGGAATACAACCCATTGAATGATACAGGAGGCGATGGTGCCATGAACCCAAAGGTGGATTTATTCAATACCGAATGGAAGGTCTTGTCAAAAAGTACAGAAGAGCCTTCTGGAGAAGGTACGACTGACGGTAAAGTTATTCATATGATTGATGGTAATGCTAATACATTCTGGCACTCGCAGTGGCAAGCGCTTACAGCTGCGCTTCCGCATACTGTCACTTTTGATATGAATGTTAGCCAAGCAGTCAAAGGGTTCTATTTGGTCCCAAGGCAGAATAGTTCGGGACAACGGCCTAAGAATATTGAAATCCAAGTCAGTGAGGATAATCTGACTTATACGACCCTCACTGCTGCTGATTTGGAAAGTGGCTATTCATTCGATATGGTCAATGATGCAACTCGTAAAGAATTTAGATTGAAAACAAGACGGAATATTCGATATTTCAAGATTTTCTTTAGAAATACAAATCACAACGGATCGACACATCATGCTGTTGGTGAAATTGGGGCATTTTATGATGTGGATTAATGGATTGTAATTAACCTAAATGACAATGAGAAAAATAAATAAATACAAGTGGAATCGTTGGCTCGCTGTTTTCATGGTGGGACTGGCTTTGGCAAGTTGTACGAAATATAATAACCCAGCACCGGAGTTTGAGGAATATGAGCAAGATGTGGATTCTAATCAAGTGAAGCGGAAAATCCTGTTTATTTCTATAGATGGATTGGTCGGGAGCGAGTTGGAGAATAATATTCCCGAACATCTGGGGAAACTAATGGAAAATGGAAAATACTCCTTTGTCTCCTTAGGAGATATGAATACCTCTGACCCGTCCTCGTGGGCGACGATGATGACGGGAGTCAACTCTAATAAGCATAAGATTACGACAGATTCGTATATTCCAACTCCCGATCCTAATCATCCACATGATAGTGAAGATTTCTACCCTTCTCTTTTCTTTCGGATTTCGGAACAAAATCCCTATTTGAGTTCTGCGGTTATCACGCGTACATCGGCTATGAACAATATTTTGTTGATGGATGCTGACGAGGCACAAGCACTCGATTCAGATGAGAAAGTAAAAAGCTCAGTCGTCGAAGAATTGAAAAATGCAAATGCAGACCTACTCGTGGCGCAGTTTACCTCTGTGCAGGAAGCAGGCACGCAAACCCAATTCTCATTTGATAGCCCAGAGTATAAAAATGCCACATTAAAAGTAGATGGATACGTCGGCGAAATAATGACTGCGCTTGAGTCAAGAAGTAGCTACGATAAAGAGGAATGGTTGGTAATTGTCACTTCTAATCATGGAGGGCTAGGAAATAGTTACGGTGGTAGTTCGTTGGAGGAACGTAATACATTTGCTATCTATCACTATAAAAAATTCCAAAAACAAGAATTGAAAGCAGAGACCCTCATGGCACCTCGCTTCTATGGCTACGACAACGCAGGGGTGACTGCTATGAGAGCTCGGAATACGACGGTGTCTCCGCAAGAAGTTAATTACAATATAGCTCGAACGGGAGAGCTTACGGTAGAGGCTAAAGTTAAAATCAACAAAAAGGCGGACGGTAGCTATTCCTACAGTTGGCCGCCATTTTTAAGTAAAGTGAATGCTCGAAGTGGAAGTACAGCAGGCTGGTCTTTTTTCAGATCTGGAAATAATGTCTCATTCTTCGTCGCTGATGGAAGTGCTAAGATTGAGATTGGTGCTGGAGCTGTTGGAGTGGATGAAGTTTGGACGCATATTACGGGAACTTTCTCTCGAATAAATGGTATTCCAACCGCCAAATTCTATATCAATGGTAGGTTGGCGACATCTGGAGAGCTAGCAACGCTGAATGTTAACAATGTATTGTCCACGAGTCCTTTGACGTTTGGCTTCCAACCTGAAGTCTTTTCAGATCAATACTTGGATTTTTATATGGCTGACGTCCATATTTGGAATGTAGCTTTAACTGACGAAGAGATTTTGCAAAATGCTAACCGTGTAGGTCTGGAAGACAATCATCCCAAAAAGCAATTTTTGGTAGGATACTGGCCTTTGGACAAAGTAGAAGAAAATGTCTTTAAGAATAAAGTATCAGGACAACCTGATATGCCTATTCTTGGAAAAGCAAGCTTCAATATTTTTGGTAATAATTTGCCATATGTAGACCCCGAAAAAGCTATTTTGATAAAGAGCGAGGACATCACGATGCAGATGTTGTACTGGTTCAATATCAATGTAAGAGATAGCTGGGGACTAGAAGGCCAGAATTTCTTGAAAAATTTTGAATTAGAATTTTTACAGTAACAAATAGTTGTTTACAGATGAGATTAAAACTAAAATTTTTGACCCTGTTATGTGCGTTGCTCGCGAGCATGGTCGCATGCCAGAAAAATACATTGATATTGCCCACACAGCTTCCAGAGGAAGAAGAGGAGATTAAATCAATTATAGCGGGACCTGTCGATATTAAAATAGAGGGTACCTATGATTTTAAATTTAAGGTGGTGATGCCCTCCGTGAGCGATAGAGTAGAGAAGGTAATCATCAAATACACGGAAGTTGGGCAAGCAAAAGAATTGGTCATACAGGATTTTACCAAAAATTACTTTATTCAAATGGCCGATATCAGTGAGTACGCCTTTTCATTGCAATACTTTGCTAAAGATGGCACCCCTTCTAAGATCGTGGAAAGGAAGGCCACGAATAAGGGCTATTTAGTGGAGCATCTTGCGGAGAACTTCGAACTATCAAAGGAGTTTAATAGACTGCGGCTGATTTGGGACAATGAATCTTTGACGCCAGTCACAGCCACTGTATCTTACAATTCAAATGGGGAAACGCATGTAATGAATGTGGAGAATTCAATAGCATTGAAGGATACGCTGGAGACGGTGGCACTCAAGGCGGGAAAGGTAGACTTTGATGTCAAATTTAAAGATGGTACTGGTCGGGAGAGTGCAACGAAAACCTCATTTGTGATGTTAGATAGGAGTTACACAACTCAAGCAGATAAGGCGAATTGGTTAATATCAGCTACTGACGAACATAATGCAACATATGCTCCTACTAAACTCATCAATGGTGTAAGTACAGGAGATGATCATTGGCATACCAATTGGTACCCGGATCCAGCAAAACCATCAACTGTGTTTCCATTTGAAGTAGAAATCACAATGGAAGAGTTGATTATGGTCGATCAAATTACACTGTATAATAGGACTAATGGGTCAAATGATGGGGTAAAGACGTTTGACGTGTATATGAAGGCAGAAATTTCAGAAGAATATGAGTTGGTGGCTAAAGATCTTGTTCAGATACAAGATAAAGGAGCAAAAAAATCATTTGATTTACCTACGAGCAAGCCTGTTAAACGTGTCAAGT
This sequence comes from Sphingobacterium sp. SYP-B4668, assembly GCF_027627455.1. Lineage (NCBI taxonomy): Bacteria > Pseudomonadati > Bacteroidota > Sphingobacteriia > Sphingobacteriales > Sphingobacteriaceae > Sphingobacterium > Sphingobacterium sp. SYP-B4668. The sequence continues at coordinate 500,483 of NZ_CP115483.1, forward strand.
TTGTGTTTAAAGATGGATGGCCGCGAAATAATGTGGCTGAACTTTATGCCCACTTGGCTGAGATTGACGTGAAGGGAATCTTAGAATAATAGAATGGAATTTATATTCCCTAAAAGGAAATCTCTTTTAGGGAATATTTCTTAAACATTATAAATGCTTCTCTGTCATACTACATTAGCGGAGATTTCTCTCTTCATTATTTTTGATTTGACGCTCGCGATTGTAGCACATTTTGTCTAAGTTTGGATATCCAGACATGATGACTATGAAACAGCTGAATCTACTCTTTGCTTTTATCCTTTTTTCGGTACTTGCCCATGCACAATATAAACCTCAAGTAGAGTTTGGGGCTAAGGCAGGGCTTGCCTTTCCTACCTTCCAGTTTGCCGAAGGAGGTAATCCCAAAACGTATGTGTCAGGCTTTATTGGCGGGTTTGTCGACTTGCCTATTGCACAATCCTTCTCGATACAACCTGGGGTCACGTTGAGTGGTAAGGGGTATAATGACAAGTACTTTGAGAGTGAAACCGATTTTGGACAGTTGAAGACCCGGTTGTTGGTGGTCGATGTTCCAGTCCATTTGGTGGGCAAGATGTTGATTGGAGACGATCAGTTGCATTTTGGTGTGGGGCCTTATATAGGATTTAATGTGGCGGGCAAACAAAAGTTTGAAGGACAGGGAAATCGCTACCCCGAAGGAACGATCGATTTCGAATTTAACAAGAAAGATTTTAAAAGACAAGACTACGGAATCAGCCTCATGGCCAATTATAAATTTGATAATGGTATGTTGGTAAATATGGGCTACGGACTAGGTTTAGCCAACCTGTATGGTAGTGAGGTCGATAATAAGGTCAAAAATAGAGTGCTTTCCCTTGGTGTGGGAATACAGCTCTAAGAAAATTGTGATATAACGATAAGGGGGCAAGGATGTATCCTTGCCCCCTTATCGTTTAATAGTAGACGATATTATTCGCCAATGGCGTAATATTTGAATCCGATACCTTCCAATACTCTGCGATTCAACAATTTTCGGCCGTCGAATACAAAGGCGGGCTTTTTCATCAGTTCTTTGATTAAGGTCCAATCATAGGTCTTGAATTCATCCCACTCTGTTAATATGGCGATTGCATGGGCATGTTTAACGGCCTCCATTGGATCGGTGACGACCGTTACCAAGCGGCGGTTTTCTTCGGGCGTACGAGTATGAAGATAGTCTAGGTCGGCATATATTTTTTCAACGGGTACCTTTGGGTCATATATGACCAGCTCAGCTTCCTCATTCAAAAGATAGTCGGCCACATAGATTGCCGCTGATTCGCGGGTATCATTTGTGTCCTTCTTAAAAGCCCATCCATAGCAGGCTATTTTCTTGCCTGATACGGTATTGTACAGTGTTTGGATAATATGATCGGCGAATCGATGCTTTTGGTGGTCATTCATCAAAATGACTTGCTCCCAATAGTCTGCCACTTCGTGCAGATTGTAACTTCGGGCAATGTATACCAAATTCAGAATGTCTTTTTGGAAACAAGAGCCTCCGAAACCTACAGAAGCCTTTAAGAATTTAGAACCTATACGAGAATCCATACCGATTGCTCTGGCTACTTCATCGACATTCGCCCCTGTTTTTTCACAAAGCTCCGAAATGGAATTGATGGAGGACACGCGTTGAGCCAAGAAAGCATTGGCCGTTAATTTGGATAGTTCCGATGACCACAGATTGGTCGTAATGATGCGATCCTTGCTCACCCAATTCTCATAAATAGCAGCAAGTGCTGTTATCGCATTCGCATCTTCTCCACCGATAAGGACACGATCGGGATGGAGTAAATCTTGCACGGCGGTGCCCTCTGCGAGAAACTCAGGGTTGGATAGGATGTGAAAATTGACACCATTGCCTGTGTTGTCCAAAATGTTCTTTAGTGCAGCAGCAGTTCGTACGGGCAAGGTAGATTTTTCTACCACAATCTTGTCCGAAGTCGCAATTTCGGCAATTTGTCTAGCGCACAACTCAATGTATTTAAGGTCTGCAGCTTTCCCTTTTCCCTTTCCATAATTCTTGGTGGGGGTATTGACGGATATGAAAATCATATCGGCTTCGTCAATAGCCTTTTCAATATCTGTCGAGAAAAATAGATTGCGCCCCCTTGCTTCGGCAACGATATCCGCGAGACCAGGCTCGAAGATAGGGAGCAAATCTACATTGGAATTATTCCATGCTGCAATACGGGATTCGTTCATATCTACAACGGTTATCTGTATATCAGGGCATTGTTGGGCAATCACGGACATCGTGGGGCCACCCACGTAACCCGCACCGATACAACAAATCTTTTCTATTTTTTTATTCATATGTGCGCTATTTTTTATTCAAACTCCACATACCAACCATAGTCATTACTGTCGGTACGGTCTCTACAATATGTTTATTGGAATATAGTTATACACTTCCTGTCTGTATTCAAATGTAGGCGTGGATGCTACGCTTTATACTGACAGCTACGTGAATGCGAAGTAAAATTAAGCAAATGAATTGAGTATTGCGTAATCTCCAAATCGTATTAACGGTCTATATTTTGGAAAGATGGGTGTCGAAGACTCCCTATTGTTTTTTATTTTCGATTCGTGAATGCAAAGCATTTTTTCTAGGTTTACATGAATATCCCAAAGTAGAAGAAGAGCTGTGATTAAAAAGGAGACCATAGAGAAAGTATTGGACGCTGCCCGTATCGAAGAGGTGGTTGGAGAATTTGTGGATTTAAAGAAAAGAGGGACCTCATTAATTGGCAATTGCCCTTTTCATAATGAAAAGACACCGTCATTCCACGTTTCCGTCGCCAAGGGTATATACAAATGTTTTGGATGCGGAGCCGGAGGTGATTCCCTAAAATTTGTCATGGAGTTGGAAAAATACTCCTATCCCGAAGCCATTCGATATCTGGCCAATAAATATCATATTGAAATTGAAGAACAGGAACGTACGCCTGCACAATTGGCGGCTCAGGATAAAAGAGAGAGTCTTTATGTCTTGAGTCAGTGGGCAGGGAAGTTTTTCAAGGAGAATATGTGGAATACAGATATGGGACAGTCTATCGGCTTGTCCTATTTCAAAGAACGGGGATATCGGGAAGAGGTTATCAAAAAATTTGAATTAGGGTATTCTCCAGACCAATGGACAGCATTGGTTGAAGCGGCCAAAGCTGCTGGGTTTCATGAGTCTTTTCTAAAAGAAATAGGATTGGCTATTCAGCGAGATGACGGTAGTTTGTACGATCGTTTTAGAGGTCGCGTCATGTTTCCAATCCAAAATCTTACCGGTAGGATTATTGGATTTGGTGGGAGGACGCTGAAGACTGAAAAGAGCGTGCCCAAATATGTCAACTCACCTGAAAGTGAAATCTATCACAAGTCGGACGTCTTGTATGGACTCAACTTTGCCAAAAAAGCCATTTTAGATGCGGACAACTGTTATTTAGTTGAAGGATATGCCGATGTGCTTTCGGTACATCAAGCAGGGGTGGAGAATGTAGTTTCATCCTCGGGTACCTCCCTGACCTCGGGCCAGATTAAATTAATCTCTCGTTTCACAAAAAATGTAACCATTCTCTATGATGGAGACCAAGCAGGTATTAAAGCATCATTAAGGGGTACTGATATGCTGCTGGAAGAGGGTTTGAATGTCAAAATTCTTCTTTTTCCGGATGGGAATGACCCCGATTCGTATGTGCAAAAATACGGATCGGATGCCTTTAAGAAATATATTGCCGATCATCAAGAAGATTTTATATTCTTCAAAACTAACATTCTTTTAAAAGATGCCAAGAACGATCCCATAAAAAGGGCGGAGGTGATCCGGGATGTGGTAGAGAGCATCGCATTGATTCCAGATGAAATTAAGGTCTCGGTATTCATCAGGCAATGTAGTGATTTATTGGATATCGAGGAACGTGTATTGCTCTCCGAATTGAACAGCATCCGGATAAAAAAAGCGAAAGACGCAGATAAGAAGAATAAGCGAGCGAGCGAATCTGCAGCACAGATGGAGATGGAGGGACCTCCTCCGGATTTCTTCATGACGGATGAAGAAAGAGGCGGTGCTGCACCCGTTGTCGAAGATAAGATCACACCTGAAATCTTACAGGAACGAGAAATAGTACGTATACTGCTCAACTATGGCGATTACCTCGCGACATGGGAAGGAGATGGGGATATACCAGTCGCACCTTTGCTGTTGGGGAGTATAGATGATGTTGGATTTGAGGACAAACCAAGTGCTTATATTATACAAGTGTATAAGGAATATGCCGAACGCTATGAAATACCACAGGCCAAGATGTTCTTTTCACATGAGGATTCCCAAGTAGCAGATTTGGCAATTAGTTGCGTTGCGAGTCCTTATAGCTTGAGCCCAAATTGGAATGATGATAAAAGAAAAATTTATATCAAATTGGAGCACGAACAATTAAAAAATTTGGTTGTTCAATCGATATACCGTATCAAAAAAAGGAAGGTCGAAACCGAAATGCACAAAATAAGGGAAGAATTGAAAGTGACAATGGATGCGGCTGATATGGAAATCTTAATCAGTAAGTATCAAAAGCTTAAGGAAGCAGAGAAATTGCTTGGTGATTTTCTTGGAAATACGATTGTGAAATAAGACATGGCAAAGCACCTTGAATATGGCATACAAGGAGAGCAGTTAGCGACAGAAAGGCTGATACGCGAAGGATATCGGATTGTCAAACGCAATTGGAAACATAAACATTTGGAGGTAGATATCATTGCTTATGACGGTGCAGTATTAGTATTTGTTGAGGTGAAAACTAGGCGGTCTCTAGCTTTTGGAGAACCCTCAGAATTTGTCGATATCCACAAACAGCGTAAGTTGATACGAGCCGCTGATATATACCTAGGAGGGTGTGAGCATATAGGAGATATTCGATTTGACGTAGTGTCTGTTTATTTGAGCGATATTGTAGAGATAACGATAGTTAAAGATGCATTTTGGAGTAATTGATGCTGATTTTCCATAAAAATGCTGGTGTAGGTCTTCTAGCTGTGCAGTGTCGGGTTTGGGAATACAAAGCATTTTTTCTAAGTTTGGATAGATTAAAATAGATGATATAAAATCATAATCAGATGAAATCATAAAGATTTATTCAAACGGAGTGACACGAGTTCATGAATACCACTAAAAAGCAAATGGTGTATGAATAATCAAACTTTAGGCTGAATAAATCGGATAGCTTCATCATCTTAAAAAAACAAATTTAATACGGATGAAAAAAATATTAGGCCTCTGCTCATTAGGGATGCTGTTAGTCTGCAGTTGTTTTACAAATAAAGGAAAATTGGAATTTGTTGCTCCAGAGTCTGGAAAAGTAATCGTTATTGGGCAACAGGTTAATTTCAAATTGAAATTTCCTACGGTAGCCCTCGATTCAGTAGTATATGCTGTTGATGGTAACATTGTAGGTCGTAAGAATGATACCACGACTTTGGTTGTCGATTCTCAAACAATTGGTCTAGGAACCAAAAACCTCACCGCCAAAGTGTATGTTGATGGCAAAGAGGATATCGCTTATAGTAACGTGATAATTGTTCCTGAATCGGCAAAGCAATACGGATTTGAAATCGTCAACACCTTCCCGCACGACACGTCGGCCTTTACACAAGGTTTAGAATATGCTGATGGTATCTTGTATGAATCTACGGGGCAATATAATTATTCTTCAATTCGAAAGGTGGAGCTTACGTCGGGTAAAGTCCTTAAAAAAACAATGCTTGATGCGAAGTCTTTTGGAGAAGGGATGACATTATGGGGCAATAAATTAATCCTATTGACCTGGGAAGAGAAGATTGGAATCGTATTCGATAAAAATACATTTAACCAGATTGGTACATTTGAATACGGCAATAGTAAGGAAGGGTGGGGACTCACGAATGATGGAAAGCGGTTGATTAAGTCAGATGGTACGAATATGATTTATTTTTTAAATCCGGATACATATAAAGAGGAGAGTTCCATAAGCGTATATGACGATAAGGGTCCTGTCGACAGCCTGAATGAGTTGGAATACATTGACGGAAAAATTTATGCTAATGTCTACGGTCAGGAAATTATCGTTATCATCGATCCTACGACAGGAGCTGTCGAAGGGCAGATAAATTTGGTGGGGATGTATACCAATCCAGAGCGTAAAACCTATGATAATGAGTTAAATGGTATCGCTTATGATAAGGATGCAAAGCGTCTATTTGTAACGGGTAAAAAGTGGAACCAGTTATTTGAAATCAAATTGAATGAACGATAGTCTTCAACTAGTATAACACACATCGGCCCTAACATATCATTAGGGCCGATGTGTGTTATATGAGGTCGTGTTCCGTCACTGTTTTTATCAATGCTGTCATGTTTCTAGCCTGGAATTTGTGCATGATTCGCTTTCGATGAGTTTCTATGGTCAATGGACTTAAAAATAACTTATCTGCAATAGCTGTGGTCGTATTACCCTGAGCTATGAGTTGTAATATTTCTTTTTCCCGTTTGGTCAATTTCGGGAATGACATCGTTTCACTCAGTGTGGGCCGTGAGATAATATCCTGTACACTAGGACTAAAGGCTGGTCTACCCGCTACAGCTTCATTAAGTGCTGACTTTAAATCTTGAAGGTCAATGTTTTTTAATAGATATCCACTTGCTCCATTCTCAAGCATTCTTAAGATAATACTTCTTTCAGAATGATTGCTGAGCGCTATCACTGAGATATTTGGATATGCTTGTTTGATCTGTAGACATAGGTCTATTCCGCTGATATCCGGTAGACTAATATCTAAGAGTATAATATCAACTTTATTATGCTTTAAAAAGTCCAGCAAATCTTGGGCGAGGGTGAAACTTGCTACTATACTATAAGTCGGACTCCCATCTAATAGGCGGTTGATACCTTCCAGCACAATCAGATGGTCGTCAAGTATAGCGATGCGGATAGGGACATTAGACATACAGCTCAATGTTTACGGTAGTACCCTCACCCACGGAAGAGTGGATATCAATCCGGCCATTGAGATACCCAACGCGATTCCGAATATTGTGGAACCCCATTCCATTTTCCGAGTCAAGTGTCGATGTATCAAAGCCTATCCCATTGTCTTCCATTGTAAGCAGAAAAGTGTGTTCCTCTTGGCTGCATTGTAGCAATACTTCTGACGCCCTCCCATGTTTGCGCGAATTGGTCAATAACTCTTGTATGATTCGATAGATGTTGAGCTGCGTCTGTTCGGGGATGTGTTTCTGAATGTCATATGCTTGAAATGAAATCTGCAGATGTTCGCTAATCATCGATTCACAGAGGTCACGAATGGCCGTTTCGAGCCCAAATTTGATTAAATTAATAGGCATCATATTATGAGCAATACGTCTTAACTCGGAGACCGAGTGGTCCAATTGTTTGATAATGGGATTCAAATCCGTAGCCAACACCTGCGCTCCACTTTCTTCGATTTTGCCCGAAAGATTCATTTTTAGACCGACCAAGGTACCGCCTAAGCCATCATGTAGGTCTTGAGCTAAGCGTTTTCGTTCGGTCTCTTCGCCAGCCATTAATGCTTTACTGTACTTTATTTTTTCGGTCTGTTCAATCTCTTTTAATTGTTGAATATGATTTTGATTTTGTTCCTGTAGCAGTTTTCTGTTGTTTCGATAATACAGATAGGAGATAATGGCCATAGCCAAAAGCAAGATACTCATAATCGCCAAAGACCAAGCGGTTAGTTTTGTGTTTTTTGTGTCCAGGTCTGCCTCCCTTTTCGCAGCTTCAAGTTTTGTGATTTGCTTCTCCTTTTCGGCAGTGTTGTACTTTGCTTCAAGGTCGCTGATTTTGACATCTGTTTCATTTTTATGTAGGCTGTCAGCGAGTGCATTGTATTTTTTTGACCAAAAATGTGCCTCGGGAATGTTATTGGTCAATTCATGGATTTTCACCATCTGACCATAAATTTCTTTTTTGGAGTTTAGATCTTGCAGGATACTGTTTTCAGGATTGCTTAACGCTGTCAGGATTTTTTTTGCCTCTAGATACTTGCCTAGCTCTACTAGTACTTCATATTTTCGAAACTGCATCATCTGTTGCATATGGAATTGATTATTATGCTTGGTGCTTTCGATTCCTTTATCAAGCGTTTTTATTGCTCCTGAAAAGTCTTTGGTATACAGGTCATAGGTGCCTCTTTGGTAGTAATAGTACGATGCATTTACCGATTCTGGATAAAGTTTTAAGAGATCTTCGGCTTTATCTAACGTTTGACGAGCCTTTTTAAAATTTTTGAGTTGAATATAATTATCTGTTGCGGTGAGGTAGGAGAGGAAAAGGGTTGGTGAATTGGGTTTTGCCTTTTCCAATAACTCTATTGCTTTTGTATTATACCCCTCAGATTTTTCAAATTGCCGGCTATACATCAACAATGCACCCAACTGCGAATAATAATGAGCTCTTTTCTCCAAGTTATCAGTTTTATCAGCTAAGGGGATAGATTTATTTAGTAAGATGTCCGTGACAAAATTGTCCCCTTTTTCAGCCCTGACCATTAGCGCATAGTTGTACCAAGAGGCGGCTCGTACCAAAAGAGCACCTGAATGATTGTACGGACGTATTATTTGTTCTGCCTCTTGATAAGCTTTTGCTGCTAAAGGTTTATTCCAATTAAAATAATGCTGACCTAAATAAAAATGATATAACCCTTTCAGATACACCTGTCCAGAAGGTGGAGAATCCTCAGAGAAGACGAGCGCTCTACCTTTATTAAGGGCATCTCTACTTTTAGTTGTATCCTTAAAACGCCAGTAATCCGAAATGAAAAAATAAGTGTTGGCTTTGATACTGTCTGAAGGTGTAGTCTTGATGACGTGCTGGAGACTGTCTAGGAATTTCTTTTCATCCATCTGAGACAGAATCTGCTGGGATCTAGCCGGCAACCAACTAACTATGAGTAGTAACAAGAGTAAACGGATATACATGCGAGTCTAAAATCTATAATGTGCCAAAGTGATATTCCTATCTAAATTATAGAAATTTCATAACACTCCATCACCTACCTGCAAAATTACCCGTTTACAGGTATCTTAATTAGTAATCGACAATTGGAAGCCCGATCAAGGCATTATCGTTTTGGGGACAATGGAAAATTCGATTTTCTCTGTAAGGGGTACATATGGAATTGTCGCTTGTTCTTCTAGTCTATCCGTGAATAATATGCCGTAGAGGTGGTCTACTTCATGTTGGAAGATTACCGCAGTAAACCCTTCAATGTTTTCTTCTATTATGTCACCTTCCGAAGATAGATACTGCAGTCTGATGGAATAGCTACGTTGTACGTCTTCTTTTTTGTTCGGAATAGATAGGCACCCTTCAGCACCTTTTCGACTTAGCTTAGAGCGCCAGATGATTTTTGGATTGATATAAAACTCAAATGGATTGTCCGTTTTATCAAATCTTTGAACCCAAATAGCATTTTTACTGATGCCTACTTGTGGAGCTGCAATTCCAACGCCGAGATGGTCAGGGTCATTGACAGTAGCGTACATCCGTTTGGATAAATGTACGAGCAAAGGGTCATCATGCTTGATATCTTGGGAAGGAGTCTTGAGAATCTCCAAGTCATTGGTATCCGTTACCTGGAGTACGCGCATCGTTTGACTACTATCCCCGGCATTGATGAGCTCTTGTTCCGCTTTGCTAAAGCTTTTTGCAATAGTTTTATTCACAGTTCTTTCGTTTTTTGGTCCCTTATATTTTTTCTCCCCAGCTTCGATTATGATTTGTAATTGATTTTCGGCAGGCGGTTGTGGGCATCGATAGCCATTGCTATATGCGCAGTATGGATTATAAGCTTTATTGAAGTCGATACTTATCATACTGTTTTTGATGTCTTTGATGTCAAGGTCGATATAGCGCCCTCCTTCATAGGTCTGCTTACCATTACTCTGGTCTAGAAAGGGTAAAAATAAATGGTCTTTGTAAGCAGGGTTTTGAAAACGGGCTGCATTTTGGTACGTTGTTAACGTAAATTCTTCCTCTTTTAATGTAAACTTCAATATTGCATATCGACGATACGCATTGCTAGTGCCATCATAAGTTGGCATAAGAAAGCTCGGCTCGTTAGGCAGTAGTTCCACCTTTGCGATGACTTTGAAATCCTCATTTGCGGTGAAGTATTCAATATATCCAATATCTTGGGGACGTAGTGGGCCAAAGCCATCCTGTTTTAGACTATTTTTTTTGATGGTCCAAAATTCGTTTATCTGAGTCGTATATGATTGTGCATCAGCGAGGGTGTATAGGCAGATGCATAGTATAAATGAAAATAGAAACTTCATTAATAGCGGAGTTATAAAAATATTTTGACAAAATTATCAAATTTGTGCGGTATAATAGATGTACTTATTGTCATTTTAGATTGGCAATGATGTGGACAATAGATTTAAGTCTAATATGGACACGTAATATCTTCGCTGGTTATGAGAACGGAAAATGATAGAGCTGCAAATCCCTTTATCTATAATAGCTTTGGTCTGAGTTTCATCAGTTTTGTGAAAATGATGGATAGATAAAATCATCTTTTTTATGATGAATTTATCTAAGTTTGTAAAAATTAAAAGATTACTATGCGATTAATGGCTTTTGACTATGGCACTAAACGGATTGGTATTGCTGTAACCGATCCACTTCAGATTATAGCCAATGCGCTCACGACGATCCATCCCAATACTATCCTTGAGTTTCTAAAGGAATATTTGGTAAGCGAACAAGTAGAGACTTTTGTGGTCGGGATGCCTCGACAACTTGACGGCACGGATTCACAATCAGCCTCCCATGTCGTAGGATTTATTAGGTTACTTAAAAAGACCTATCCCGATATCCCTGTTGTCCAGGTTGACGAACGATTCACTTCTAAAATGGCATCTGCCGTAATTGCGCAAAGTGGATTAAGGAAGGGAAAACGCCAAGAAAAAGGATTGGTGGATACCGTATCGGCAACAATAATCCTACAATCTTATATGGAAAGCCGCAACTTTATCTAAGAGTAAGTACATCCAATCAATTGAGCATACGTTACTAATGTGGCAAGTATCAATAGAGAGGGTGCTTTAAATAGTTTTTTAATAACAATATGATATGAGTAACATTAATTTTTTTGCTGAAGAGACGGATTTTAAACCTAAAGAAAAGCAAAAGATTCGTCAGTGGGTTCTGGAAACAGTCAAATCCGAAGGATATAAGCGCATAGCAGAATTGAATTTTATATTCTGTTCAGATGCTTATTTGTTGGAAATTAATAAGCAGTATCTCCATCATGATACCTTCACTGATATTGTGACTTTCGATAGTTCCGAAGATGAGCAGGTGATTGCTGGAGATATTTTTATCAGCATTGAGCGTATTCATGAAAATGCCGCCAAATTCAAAGTAACAGAGCGAGACGAGTTGCACAGGGTCATCATCCATGGGGTGTTACATCTATGTGGGTATCCTGATAAGAAAGTAGAAGATAAGAAGCTGATGACGAGTAAAGAAGACTTATATTTGGGAAGCAGGACGTTTTAACGTCGATCAACTAAGAGTCTGTATTAAGTTATATCGTGATTTTTATGTAAGCGCCTTTTCCCTTGAAGCTTGTTCTCTAAGATAGACATGCTACTATCAAAGGGTGAAGAGTAAGTAGCGCCTCTACCTTCAATAAACTTCACGAAGTTGTAGCCGTAAAGTAACCTGAAAGACTATTTAACCAATTTTAAACAAGCGTAAGAAACGGGTAGTATTAATAATTACTTAACATAAAGCTGATTTTGGGTTTATGAGAGAGCACTACATTTGTGACGAATATTAATTTAGATACAAGACGGAATAAGTCGATTCAATATCAATCGGAATGATTCTAAATCTTGTAGACGATAAGACAACCTATTGAGCCGCAGTGTAAAGTATCCCTATCGGAGCCGAGCAGTAAGTTGCCGCTATACATGGTGGCAATGGTATTTACAGAAAGCCCTCATCAACAGATGAAGAACCGAGTATAAGGAGTTCAAAAATGCAAGTGAAGCTTATACTCATTATTATAAAAGAAGAAGATGAGACCATCAGGGTTTGTTTGATACCACACAGTGGAATGAAATCGATCGGATAGCTTTCTCGCCATTAAAAAAGCAATTTATACGGATGAAAAAATCAACAATTCTATTTTCACTATTAGCTATCGCAGCATGCGTGGAAGCCCAGGAGATCGTCAGAGGTACGGTCTTTGCCGATCTCAATAATAATGGTCGCTATGATAAACAGGAAAAAGGGATTGCGGATGTCTCTGTCAGTAATGGCATACAGGTTGTACAAACCGATGCGAAGGGGAAATATGAATTACCAGTAGGGGGAGATAATATCATTTTTGTTGTCAAACCGAAAGACTTTAGCACTCCGGTAAATAGTCAAAATCACCCTCAGTTCTACTATATTCATAAGCCTGAGGGGAGTCCAACTTCAAAATATCCAGGGGTAGCACCTACAGGAGCACTGAAAAAAGATGTGAATTTTGCATTAATTCCTTCAACGGAAAGCCAAGATTTTTCTGCCTTTGTATTTGGTGACCCCCAAGCGTATACCGTAGAAGAGTTAGATTTTTTTAAACGCGGTGTTATTGATCAAATAGCGGATAAGCGCATGGCAAAATTCGGAATTAGTCTAGGGGACCTTGTTGGAGATGATTTGAGTCTACACCCAGCATATCTTTCTACCGTGGGCCATATGGGGTTGCCTTGGTATCAGGTGATGGGAAATCATGACATGAACTACGATGCACAGACAGATTCACTATCTGATGAATCATTTGAAGCGACTTTCGGACCCAATAACTATGCCTTCAACTACGGTAATGCTCATTTTATTGTGTTAGATGATATCTTGTATCCCCATCCTACTAAGCAGAAGGGCTATCAAGGTGGATTTCGCAAAGAACAGTTGGATTTTGTGGAGAACAATCTAAAATTTGTTCCCAAAGACAAGTTGATTGTCTTGGCATTTCACATTCCCTTGCTAATGGAGAATCAAGATGTCTTCAGGAGAGAAGATAGACAACGACTGTTCAATATATTGGCATCATTCCCACACACACTTTCCCTGTCCGCGCATACGCATTTTCAAACACAGAATTTCTATGGGGAAGCAGACGGTTGGAAACAAGCGAAACCCCATCATGAATACAATGTTGGTACAACATCCGGCGATTGGTATTCGGGTGTGAAAAATGAAATAGGGGTACCCGTGTCTACCATGCGAGATGGCACCCCAAAAGGATATGCTATCCTGAATATTAAAGGCAATCAATATACCTTTGATTACAAAGTAATAGGGCAGGATGCAGAGTACAAGATGGCGGTATACGGTCCAGCTGTAATTGAACAAAAGTATGTCGGACGGTCACCATATTTTGCAAATTTTTTCATCGGTCATAAAGATGATAAAGTTCAATATAGATTAGATGGTGGAGATTGGAAAGATATGCAGTATACCGAAGAGGCCGATCCGGATTTCGTTTTCTCCGTATTGCAGTACGACTTGGCCAAACAATATAGAGCAGGTAGACGCCCATCAGATGGGGTAAAATCAACACATCTTTGGAAAATGAAATTGCCCAAATTAAAAATCGGGATACATACCTTAGAAATTCAAGCCGTCGATATGTTTGGTCGGAAGCACACAACATCCAAAGAAATCGATGTCGTTAAGTAAAATTACAAGACGCAAGCAATAAAAAAAGCCCTGCTTTCTAAATAAGCAGGGCTTTTTTTATTGTTTGTGTATCGATTAAAATCTCTCGAATTGAGAAAAGAAGAAGTTACCTTCGATAGCAGCATTTTCATCTGAGTCAGAACCGTGCACAGCATTTGCATCAATAGATTTTGCATATTTGTTACGAATAGTTCCTTCAGCAGCTTCGGCCGGATTAGTTGCGCCTATAAGAGTACGAAAGTCTTCAACAGCGTTTTCTTTTTCCAAGATTGCCGCAACGATAGGGCCCGAAGTCATGAAGCTTACCAAGTCACCGTAGAAAGGACGCTCTTTGTGTACAGCGTAGAAGTTTCCAGCTGACTCGTTAGTCAATTGAATGTATTTCAAAGCTACGATTTTGAAACCGCCTGAAATAATGTCGTTTAGGATTGCACCGATATGACCATTTGCTACTGCATCTGGTTTGATCATGGTGAAAGTTCTGTTAGTTGCCATTACAATTATAAAATTTTTGCAAAGGTAAGAAAAATTTGAAAACAACCCATTGGCAATAATTTCCTTGTCAAATCAAATACACCTGCCCATCACAAGCTATGCAATACTCGATACTAATTCTTAACTTTGTCCTATGGCTAAGAATCTGACTGTAACGATAGATAAGGATTCAGGGTTCTGCTTCGGTGTAGTGTATGCTATAGATATGGCCGAAGAGATTCTGGAAGAGGATGGTTATTTATACTGTCTAGGAGATATAGTACACAATGATGAAGAGGTCGCTAGACTAAAAGCTAAAGGTCTACGGATCATAAGCCATGAGGACTTGCCCAATCTCCAAAATGAAAAGGTATTGATTCGTGCGCATGGAGAAGCGCCCGAAACGTACAAAATAGCCCTGAAGAACAATATCACCCTGATTGATGCCTCTTGTCCCGTTGTGCTGAAATTACAGAATCGGATAAAAACATCACATGACGATGATGAGAAAATTCTCATTTTTGGGAAACATGGGCACGCTGAGGTTATTGGCCTACAAGGACAAACCAATAACGAGGCCTTGGTTTTTCAGGATATCAACGAGTTGGATCAGGTTGAACTACCATCCAGTTTCACCCTATATAGCCAAACCACCAAATCGGTAGATAAATTTTACGAGATTAAAGAAGAACTGATTAAGCGGGGCTACGATGTCAAAGCCAATGATACCATCTGTAGACAGGTATCCAATCGCTATGAAGACTTAGGTGAATTTGCCCGTCAATATGATAAAATAGTATTCGTCTCCGGGAAAAAATCTTCCAATGGAAAGGTACTCTATGACGTTTGTTTAAAAGCTAATCCAAATAGTTACTTCATTTCTGGTGTCGATGAAATCGACCAAACGGTATTTTCGGAAGGCGATACTGTGGGTATCTGCGGCGCTACCTCTACTCCAATGTGGCTGATGAAGGATGTCCAAAAAGCACTGCAAGGTCTATAAACTCTCGTCATGGGAGTTTCATATTCTTGGCACTCAAGACCGCTCGCCTATATTTATCTGTATTTTTGTAAGCTATGACTAAAAAAGTAACCAAAGGAATTCTACTGGTTCAATTAGGGACACCTGATACGCCTAGTACTCCAGATGTTCGTAAATATTTAATTGAGTTTTTAATGGATGGGCGGGTGATGGATATTCCGTATATCAACCGTACATTATTGGTGAAAGGTATTATTGCGCCTACACGAGCACCAAAGTCGGCAAAAGTCTACGAAACAATATGGGACAAAGAAACCGGTTCGCCGCTCATGTACTATAGTCTGTTGCAAAAAGAACTACTTCAGCAAGAACTCGGGGATGATTATCATGTAGAGTTGGCTATGCGCTATCAGAATCCATCTATTGAACAAGCACTTAAGAATATGGAAGGTATGCTATTAGATTCTATTCGTGTGATTCCGCTTTTTCCACAGTATGCATCTGCAACAACAGGGTCGGTAATTGATAGAGTCATGGAGCTGATGAGGACTTGGCAGTATTTTCCTGAAGTGAGCTTCGTAAATAGTTATTGTGATCATCCATTAATGATTGACGTAATTGCAGACAATGCCAAGATACATGATTTGACCAAATACGACCATTATTTATTCAGCTATCACGGTCTGCCCGTTAGACAGCTTGGTAAGGTCGATCCCAGCGGCCAATTAAACTGCCCTCAAAATGGATGTGAGTCCTGTCGGATGGAATCGAAGCCTTATTGCTATCTCTCACAGTGCTATGCAACTTCCAGGGCGATTGTCAACAAATTGGGCTTGAAGGAAGGTAGTTACACTGTCTGTTTTCAATCCCGTCTGGGTAAAACGCCTTGGATACAACCCTACACCTCTGACGCTTTACATGATTTGGCAAAGAGAGGAATCAAAAAATTATTGGTATTTAGTCCAGCATTTGTGGCAGATTGTATCGAGACCTTGGATGAAATCAGTGTGGAGTATGCACATGAATTTAAAGCAGCCGGAGGCGAAGAGGTACAATTGGTTGAAAGCTTGAATGACAATCCAAAGTGGATTGAGACGCTGAAGAGCCTAGCCCTAAATAACAAAAACTAAAACATGACTAGATGTTAATTATTAATTCCATTATACTGTTTGTACTCGATTTTTATATTTTTTTCGCATTAAGAGCGACAAAAATTAGATTTGTACACAAAAAATGGTTCCCCTATCTATGGTGGACGTATTCTGCCCTATTGTTGACGGGTGTCTTTATCGGAATGAAATTCAATATTCCATTGATGTACCGGTCTATTATTTTAGTCGCATTTTTCTTGACTGCCACTTGCAAATTTTTCTTTTTCCTTATTATCCTGATCGATGATATACGTAGGGGGGGAGTGTGGATAGCACGTTTGTTCAAACCGAGACGGAAGCATCAGTCAGTCGAATCTAAAATAGAAGAATTAGAAGAGCCTTTACCAGAAAAGCCCGTAAAAGGGATTTCACGATCTGAATTTTTAATGAAGTCTGGAATAGTCATTGCTTCGCTACCCCTATTGCCATTGGGCTGGGGAGTAGTCTCTAGTGCATATGACTATAGAATCAGAAGAAAGAAATTATATCTTCCCGAATTGCCAGCGTCATTTCACGGTATGCGTATAGCACAGATATCTGATGTCCATTCAGGCAGTTTTTACAACAAAAAAGCCGTATTGGGAGGAATAGAGATGATTCTCGGGGAAAAACCCGATGCAATATTTTTTACCGGAGATCTTGTAAACAATGTGGCAAGCGAGATGCGTGATTATCAGGATATTTTTGCCAAATTGAAAGCTGATTTGGGGGTGTTTTCTACACTAGGTAATCATGATTACGGAGATTATTATTACGGTAAGGAAGATTCTCCCGCCAAAAGGAAGAATCTAGCTGACGTAATAGATACGCATAAGGTAATGGGCTGGGATCTTCTTATGGATGAAAATCGCACTCTTAAAGTCGACAAGGAAGAGATTTCTATTGTGGGTGTCCAGAATTGGGGTACAGGTAGATTTCCGAAGAAAGGAGACTTGAAGAAAGCTCTTATGGGGACTGAAGACAAACCTGTCAAACTTTTGCTTTCACATGACCCTTCGCATTGGAGGGCCGAAGTCTTAGATACAGACATCGATGTGATGTTTGCCGGACATACTCATGGGATGCAGTTTGGTGTCCGTACGGAAAACTTCCAATGGAGCCCTGCTAAGTATATCTACAAGGAATGGGCTGGTTTATACAAAGAGAAAAATAATAAACAATTGTATGTCAATGTGGGCTATGGCTTTTTAGGATATCCGGGCCGTGTAGGAATTTTGCCCGAGATTACGATATTTGAACTTATAAAAGGTCCTAGGCCTCTAGTCTAACCCGTTCGATTAACGAGGCTAGAAGACTCTCCTTGTTATTTTAGACATAGAGAAGATATTCAGTGTCTAAAAACTTGGTAGGGGTGAATGGGAAATACAGATATTGAATGATATGAGTCGGTTATCGACTCATATCTCTCAACAGTTCCAGTGCAGCACCTACCGTATATATATTCTCAAACGCAATTCGTAACTGTCCCTTGATTTCTTTAAGATTGCAAATAGTCGGGTTGCGCTGTGCAAAAGCAATTACCTTTCCGAATTGATCCGATTCATAATACGACGACTTAGGATTATTAACAAAGAATCCTTTCAAAGTATTTTTCTTGTAGGAAATTTTTTCAAGCCCTATCTGTTTCCCAAACCACTGTAGTCTGATTGTGTTAAAGAGTTCAAATACCTCGTGTGGAATAGGACCAAATCTATCCTCCATTGACTTTGCAAAGGACACTAACTGTTCTTCGTTTTCAATCTTAGACAGCTCCGTATATAGATTATAGCGTTCGGAGATATTGGTTACATATTCATCAGGAATCAGGACTTCCAGATCGGTGTCAATTTGTGTAAATGTGACATACTTACGCTCCTGCTCATCTGCGAATAATTCCGTGAATTCGTCTTCTTTCAATTCTTGGATAGCCTCATCAAGAATTTTATGGTACATCTCAAATCCGATTTCGGCAATGAAGCCGGATTGTTCGGCTCCAAGTAAATTTCCCGAACCCCGTATGTCTAAATCACGCATGGCAACATTGAATCCTGATCCCAGTTCTGAGAATTCTTCTATAGCCGATAATCTTTTGTAGGCTTCAGGTGTCAAAGTGGACAGTGGCGGACTCAGTAGATAGCAGAAGGCCTTTTTATTAGATCGACCAACTCGTCCACGCATTTGGTGAAGGTCACTCAAGCCAAACATGTGCGCATGATTGATAATAATAGTGTTGGCATTGGGTATGTCCAAGCCCGCTTCAATAATCGTTGTAGCTACCAATACATCATATTCATGATTGATGAATTTGAGCATCACATCTTCAAGGTCATCCCCCTCCAACTGCCCGTGTGCTACTCCAACACGCGATCCGGGCACGAGTTTTTGAATCATGGCCCCAAGTTGTTTCAGATCAGCTACCCTATTATGGATAAAGAATACCTGACCATTTCTATCCAGTTCATAACTTACGGCTTCTTGAATCAAGGTTTCATTGAAAACGTGAAGCTCTGTTTGTACCGGTTGTCGATTGGGTGGTGGTGTAGATATGATACTAAGGTCACGCGCGCCCATCAAGGAGAAGTGTAATGTTCGTGGTATAGGTGTTGCCGTCAGCGTTAGCGAGTCTACATTCGCACGCATCACCTTCAGTTTTTCCTTGACCGATACTCCGAATTTTTGCTCCTCATCGATAATCATCAATCCCAAGTCTTTGAATTTGACATCTTTACTCACCAGTCTATGGGTGCCGATGATGATGTCTAACTTTCCTTCGGCCAGTCTAGCCAGGGTGTCTTTAATCTGTTTACTTGTCTTGAATCGGTTGATGTAATCAATATTGCAGGGTAGGCCCTCTAACCTTTCCGTAAATGTACGGTAATGTTGCAGTGCCAATATGGTGGTAGGGACTAGTATAGCGACCTGTTTACTATCAGCAACAGCTTTGAAAGCAGCCCGTACAGCAATCTCGGTCTTACCAAACCCCACATCTCCACAAATAAGTCTGTCCATCGGATGAGGTGACTCCATATCCTTCTTGACGTCAGTCGTTGCCTTTTCTTGGTCTGGTGTATCTTCGTAGATAAAGGACGCCTCTAATTCATTCTGTAGATAGGTGTCTGGGCTGAAGGCATTACCCGTCTGTGCCTTGCGTTTTGCATATAGCTGAATCAGATCTCGTGCTATATCTTTGACTTTCCGTTTTGTAGTTCTCTTTAGCTTGTCCCAAGCATCAGTCCCCAATTTATTCATTTTCGGAACTGTTCCTTCCTTTCCCGAATATTTGGAAATACGATTCAGCGAGTTGATGTTCACATACAGTAGGTCATTGTCCGCATATACTAGACGTATCATCTCTTGCGACTTTCCATTGACATCTACCTTTTCGAGGCCGGCATACTTGCCAACTCCATGATCTATATGGGTAATATAATCTCCCGGTTTTAAATCCCGGAGTTCTTTGAGCGTAATGGCTTGCGTACGTTCATAACCCTTTTTGCGCTTATATTTGTAATAGCGGTCAAATATCTGATGATCTGTATAGCAGGCCAACTGCAATTCATCATCCCGGAAACCCTCTCGTAGTGCTTTATTGAGAGGTATGAAAGACACCCCTTTGTCCAAATCTTCTAGAATGCTATATATTCGCTCGATTTGTTTGGGCGAATCCGAGAAAATTAAATTCTGGATACCTGCTTTTTCGTTCTCCTTGAAATTGTGGATGAGCAGGTTGAAGTCTTTATTGAAAGAAGGTTGAGGGTGTATGTCAAATTTTATAATCTCATCAGGCTTATAATAAAACTGCTTACCGAATTCTACAAGTGGAAAATCTTGAAGCATCGCACTGACAGTCCTCTCGTCCGTAAGCCCATAAGCTGGATTAATCCATTCCGGATTTTGCGTTCGTTCTTTTTCTGTAAGAGCTTTCCAGAATTGATCAGCCTTCTTATACCCATCCTTAATGATATCCATCATGAACTGGACATCCTTGATCCAAATGACCGAATCGCTGTCTATATATTCCAGCAAAGAGATATTTTGAGTGGTAAGAAATTTGGCTTGCACATTCGGGACTATTGTGACCTTATGTATCTTATGGACGGATAGCTGGTCTTCGATACTAAAGGTGCGGATACTCTCGATGTCATCTCCAAAAAACTCAATCCTATACGGAAGGTCATTGGAGAATGAAAAAATATCAACAATACCTCCTCGGATCGCAAATTGCCCAGGCTCATAAACAAAATCTACTCTTTCAAAATCGTACTCTGATAAGAATTCATTGATGAAGTCAATAGAAAGCTTGCTGTGTTGATTGATTTCAAGTGTGTTTTTTTGAAGGTCCTCCCTATTGATTACTTTTTCGGCCACTGCCTCTGGGTAGGTGACCACCATTTTTGGGAGTTCAGAGGTATGGTTGAGTGCGCTTAATGTTTCAGCCCGTTGCAAGACGTGAGCGGCGTCCAATTGTGTGAAATCAAATGCTTTCCGGTAGGATGTGGGAAAGAATAAAATCTGTTTATCCAGAAGGCTCTCTAAGTCACTCAAAAAATAAGATGCTTCTTCATGGGTGGATAAGATAAATAAATACGGGCGTTCTTGTAGACAGTATGAAGAGGTCGCTACGACAGCATCTGACGCACCAATAAGACCTTTTAAATGAACTTTCGGATTTTTAGCTTGAATGGCTTTAGTCAAAGCTTGAGTATGTCCACTTTGACCATATTTATTTAATATTTCTTGAATTCCCACGCGTAAACATTTTTTTGGACTTTGCGAAGTTACTCAAAATGTGGGGGTCAAGCAATATTTATGCCCGCGAGATTGAGTTTTTACACCCCATTGCTAATCCCTTTTTTCTCATCCGTACGGTCATATACCCCTGATATATATATTGAGGAAGCTAGAGCTCGGTTTGGAGCTTGAGTTCTTTTATATAGGACTGCAAGGCATGTTGTGATGCAAAGTCGAGAATGATTTGTAGACGAGATTTGAAGTCGAATTGTAGATCCTCGTGTAGCTTGTCATACTTTCCCATCACATGCTTAATACGTCCAGCAATGTATTTATGAAGCTTGTGTGCCGACGATTGGTAGGAAGATTCGAAGAGCCGAGGGTAGTCCTTTAACGATCGCTCTAAAATATAAATGCGAAAATCCAATTCACTTACTTTGTCTTTTGTGACCTTTTCGTGCTCATTGACCATGCCACTAGCTTGTTTGATTAATCTGTTCAACCCGGTAAAGTTGCTAAAGTTAGGGCTGTTGTCTACTTGAGAGTGGCCTATATTAAAGACGTTGGAGAGTTGTTCCTTGAGTTTTTCTATCCTATTTTCAAGGTCGTACTCGTCTTCGAGTAATTGAAAGTGAAGTTGTTTGACCAGCATCTTATCTTTACTGATCAGACGGACCAAGAGTTTATCCTTTTCTTTTAGAGGAAGACCTAGGACGGCTTGTTTGAGTTCGGGATCTTGATGTAACGACATGTTTATAAAGATAGATATAATCGCAATATCGAATGGTACTTTTTATACATAAGTAAATAGTACCATTAAAAGATTGTTTAGCACCACTGTTGCAGTAATATTCGTGTTAACTTTGTAACGTTATGGCAATACATATCCCCGTTTTAGATCAATGTGTGCTTTCGCACAATCATGAAGGAGTCCTTCTGGTAGAAGACTTGGCTTCTTATTTGGACCGAAACAGCCATCTTGAATTTCCACATCGGCATAATTTTTATCAGATGCTCTTGTTTACGAAAGGGGCAGGGACACACAGTATCGATTTCGAGAAATTTAAGATTACGCCCTGGCAGATTTATTTCATGCTCCCGGGACAGATACACCGCTGGGATTTTGAAGGAGAGATGCAAGGTTATATTGTCAATTTTCAACCTGATTTCTTTAAGACTTTCCTGTTACGGCCGGATTTGCTCAATCAATTCCCATTTCTATCTGGTATGGCCAAGGAACAAGTCTTTCAGATTCGGGAGCAACAGCAGGCTGACGTCCTATCAATCATGGGCCGGTTGATATCCAATAGGGATTTAGATTTTTCAAGAGTAGGTCTTTTGTATCTGTTCAAAATATTAGACCAACAATTAGACCATGTCGAATCCGGGTCTGTTACGGATTACAACTATATGCTATTGCGAAATTTTCAAAACCTCATCGAGCATAACTACCAAACAATGCGGTTGCCCAAAGAATATGCAACCTTACTGTATATTACTCCTAATCATCTGAATGCTTTGTCCAAACAGTATTTGGGAGCATCTGCAGGCGAGATTATCCGCAATAGGGTACTACTCGAAGCAAAGCGTCTATTGGTTATTAAGGATTACTCCATTAGTACAATAGCATACGAACTCAACTTTAATGATAATTCGTATTTCACCAAATTCTTTAAAAAGATTGAAGGGATTACACCGGAGGAGTTTAGAAGGAGATACGCATATAACGGTGCCGAGAGGTGAAAAAAATAAGTTGCAAGGTATGCTATCTGCGAACGTTCCTGTCGACAAAATCAGCCGCATGAAAAGAGCAGAACAATCTAATAAAGCTCACGTATAAGTAAACAATTTATTCTGATGGAAAATAAATATAAAATATCTGAATTTAAAAGCGCGTTGGACGGTAAATGTCCACGCTGCCGCAAAGGAGATTTATTTGCAGCCCCTCTCTTCAGTCTGAAGTCAAAGAAAATGCATCAAACCTGTCCAAATTGCGGATTGAAATTTGAAAAAGAACCTGGATATTTCTATGTCTCCATGTTTATCAGCTATGCTTTTAATGTGGCACAGTTGGTGACGGCTTGTGTAGCAACATATATTTTGACCGATAACCTTGAGTCGCCTTGGTTATACCTAGCAGTCTGTACGATCGTTTCTTTGTTAATGGCCCCATTCAATTATAGATATTCGAGGGTAGTATTGCTTTATTGGATGACGCCTGCTTTTAAATACAGGCCCGATTTGTATGGGTAATCCGGCAATGGTTTATGTATTTAAAAAAATTTGAACTTAATTTCTTGTAAAAAACAGCTTTAATCTATATTTAATTGATAATTTTGAGACGCTAATTGAATTTTTAATTTGCTCAGATGGGCAAGTATAAGTCGGTTCGTTAACTTCTTTGGGTGTGAGATTGTTTTTTCTTTTTTTTATGTGCTACTCCACAGTGCTTTGTGGTGCTTCGGAATCTGTAGAGCTGCATGCGAATGCCAATCGTAAACAGCGATTTGAGTCCGTGGTGCTCCAGGAAAGAGAATTCGGGAGCGACACTGCGAGGCTCAAAGAGTATTTACAACCCATTTTGGAGAATGCGAAGAGAGATGAAGATTCTGAAATGTTTGTCATGTACTACGGCATGCTCGCAAATGGTTATGGTACGGCCTATGACCGTGTGAATTCTAAAAGTAATCTATTACATCGGAAAGCGATTACAATCGCAACCCAGAAGGAACATAAGGAAGCACGCATTTGGGCATTGATTAATTATGGATATTATCTCTACCATTTTAGGGATATGGCCAGCGCACTTCCTATTTTCATGCAAGCAGTTGAAGCTATTCAAACTGTCCCCATCGATAAATTATATGTACCCTGTGAGTCACTCAAAAAAGTAGGTTTTTTCTTTGGGACCATCGGGGACAATGAAGAGGCCATTAGGTTTTTGAAAATGGCGCAAAGCCAAATTACCCATGAATCATCCGAATTAGCCGCAATTTTGGACAATCTGGGACTGTATGCATTAAATGCGAAAGATACCATAGCTGCTGAACAATATTTTAACCAAGCTATTGCGCTATCCAAAAAGATACATGATGAGGTTCGATTGGGAAAAGCGTTAGGCAACATGGCTTTGATTTTACAAAACAAAGGAAAGGTAGAGGAGGCAATTCAATTCGTGAAGGAAGACATTGGTTATTCAGAGTTGCATCAAAGCGACCAGAATACCATGTATGCATTGATTTTAATCGCTCGGCTCTATCTGCAAAAAGGCGATGTATTAGCGGCTCAACAAGCCGTGATTAAGGCCCAAAAATATGCAGTTACCAAATCCTATTTCAAAAGCTCTGAATTTGAAATCATGGAACTGAAATTGAATATTGCTCTCCTGCAAAAAGATGAAACTGGAGAGTTGTTAGCCAGGAGAAGAATGAGTGTCTTGGGCGATTCGTTGAAATTTTCAGATGGGGACCTGATGTTGAAGCAAACTAAATTGCTAGCGCAGAAAGAAAGGTACACGCATAAAATCGAATTGGAGCGACAAAGATATGAAAAAGAGCGATTTAAAAAATGGACCTATTTAGGATTGGTCATTATTTTGATCTTTATTATATTTTTGATTTTTAACACTTTTCAAAGAAAGATAAAAGTCAAGCAGCACAACTACGAAAAGATGACACTGAAGTTGAAGGTTGAACAGATGGAGTCGCATCAAAAGTTGTTGAGGGCCAATGAGACAATGGATTCTTATCGCAGTTATCTAGCAGAAAAAAATGAGCAAATCGATAGATTGAATCAGGAAATCCAACAGATTGGTGTCTCAGATTCTCCCTACCTATCTACACATAAAGGGCAACTGCAGTCTCTTTTAGATTCACACTTAATGACCGATGAGAATTGGGAGGCCTTTAAGGTCGCATTTGAAAAAGAACATGCTGATTTTTTAGAACAATTGATTTCAGACTATCCCGAATTGACAGAGTCGCACAAACGGATTGTCTTATTGCTGAAGCTTGGCCTCTCTAATAAAGAGATGTCAAATCTCTTAGGAGTAACCGTAGACGCTATAAAAAAGTCAAGACAGCGGCTTCGCAAAAAGCTGGGCGCAAAGTCTGAAGAGCTCTTTAACATCGTGTTTGATAAGACAAATACTGACAATGTGTAAGAAGCTATCTTTCTACCACTGCTAAAGTGTAGTAGAAAGATAGCATACTGCATTTATCCCATCGGATGATCTTTTAGATATTTCTCCCAATTCCAAGCACTTTCCATCATTTCGTCTATTCCTAGTTCTGCCTTCCAACCCAACTGTTGGGCTGATTTGTTGACATCTCCCCATACTTTGATGATGTCTCCTTCTCTGCGTGGTCCGACCACATAGTTCAATTTCTCACCAGATGATTTTTCAAAAGCTTTAATGGCTTCTAATACAGAATATCCGATTCCAGTACCCACATTAAAGACATCGTACTTACCATTCGGATTTCCCTTTTCCAAAAGCTGAATAGCCGCTACGTGTGCTTTGGCTAAGTCCACTACGTGGATGTAATCCCGTACACATGATCCATCGGGAGTATCATAGTCACCGCCGAATACCGTAAGCTGCTCTCTTTTTCCAATTGCTGTCTGTGTGATAAAAGGTAGTAAGTTTTGCGGTACACCAATAGGCAACTCTCCAATTAGAGCAGTTTCATGAGCACCTACGGGATTGAAATAACGTAAGGCTATAATGTTGTAGTTGTCATACGCGCTCGCGGTTTCTTCCAAGATCTCCTCTGCAATTTGTTTCGTATTGCCATAAGGAGAAGTAGCTCTTTTTACCGGAGCAGATTCGGTGACAGGTAGCGCATCAGGTTCGCCATATACTGTACAACTAGAAGAGAAAACAAAATTGACAGGACGTTCACGATAAGCGTTCAGTAAGTTAATAAGCGAAAAAAAGTTGTTGTGGTAATACTTCAATGGATTTGCGACAGATTCGCCAACAGCTTTTGAAGCAGC
Organism: Sphingobacterium sp. SYP-B4668; assembly: GCF_027627455.1. Classification (NCBI taxonomy): domain Bacteria; kingdom Pseudomonadati; phylum Bacteroidota; class Sphingobacteriia; order Sphingobacteriales; family Sphingobacteriaceae; genus Sphingobacterium; species Sphingobacterium sp. SYP-B4668. Next base: position 526,579 of record NZ_CP115483.1, read on the forward strand.
AAAGTGAATAATACCCTTGATATCAGGATTTGCATGTACAAATGCAGTTACCTTAGCATCATCACAAAGATCAAACTCATGAAATTCGGGTTTAATACCAATAATTTTTTCAATCTGCTCCAAAATATGGATACTCGAATTGGACAGATTGTCTACGATGACGGGAGTGTACCCTGCGTTAAATAATTCGACTACGGTGTGCGAACCAATATATCCTGTTCCGCCTGTTACAAGTATTTTGCTCATTATCTATGGTTATAGTATTTAAAATCTTTATGTTCTAATGCTGTTATGGGCAATGTTCGATAGTACTCTATGGTCCTTTCCAACCCCTCTTTTCGAGATACACGAGGTTCCCAATCCAACAATCGTTTTGCTTTGCTGATATCCGGACGTCTTTGTTTAGGATCTTCTGTCGGAAGTTCTTGATACCGTATCTTAGACTTACTTTGCGTGATTTCAATAATCTCTTTTGCAAGTTGATTCAAGTTTATTTCATCAGGATTACCAATGTTTATAGGCGTTGAGCAATCTCCATGTAAGACGTTAAAAATACCCTCAACTTGGTCACTGACGTAGCAAAAAGAACGAGTTTGCAACCCGTTTCCAAATAGAGTGAGATCCTCACCACGTAACGCCTGCGCGATGAAAGTGGGGATTGCACGACCATCATTGAGCCGCATCCTTGAACCAAATGTGTTGAATATCCGAACAATACGTGTCTCTAGCTGATGAAAATTATGATAAGCCGTCGTCATTGCCTCTTGGAATCGCTTTGCTTCGTCGTACACACCACGAGGACCAACAGGATTAACATTTCCCCAATAATCTTCGGATTGAGGACTTACGTTTGGGTCGCCGTAGATTTCGGACGTCGAAGCCACCAAGATTCGTGCAGATTTGGCTCGTGCCAGCCCAAGCAGATTATGTGTGCCCAATGAACCTACTTTTAATGTTTGGATCGGAATTTTGAGATAGTCTATGGGACTTGCGGGAGACGCAAAGTGAAGAACGTAGTCGAGATGTCCAGGTACGTGTACAAATTTGGAAACATCATGATTATAGAACTCAAAGTTCTCCAATTTGAACAAATGTGCGATATTCTGCAGATCCCCAGTAATTAAATTGTCCATGCCAATGACATGATAATCTTCAAGAATAAATCGATCACAAAGATGAGAACCTAAGAAACCTGCGGCTCCAGTTATCAAAATTCGTTTACGATGCTTATTTTCCACTTCTATCCTCTAATTTAGAAAGGGTTTGATATCTTTGACGAAGATAAGCAATAATTTGCGAACATGCGTCTAATCTACTCCCTCGGAATACTTCTTTATGGCCTATTGTTGAGGCTGATTGCTCCTTTTTACCCCAAAGCAAAGCTGTGGGTCGACGGTCGTAAACATTGGTATGACCGCATGAGTCAAACGGTTGAATTGGGGCAAAAACACATTTGGTTCCATTTCGCTTCGCTCGGCGAATTTGAACAGGGGAGAGCGTTACTAGAGGAAATTAAAAAAAAATATCCTGCAAAAAAAATCGTGATTACTTTTTACTCCCCATCAGGGTACGAAATCCGTAAGAACACCAATTTAGCAGATTATGTATATTACTTACCTGAAGACACGGCTCAGAATGCAGTCAAATTTATTGAACTGATAAATCCTGAGTTTGTCGTCTTTACCAAATACGAATATTGGTATTATTTCTTTAGAGAACTTGGACGACGGGACATTCCCTTGCTCATGATTTCAGCTATTTTCAGACCCGAGCAGATTTTCTTTCAACCGTACGGCGGATTTTTTAGAAAGATATTGGACCACGTGTCTTATTTTTTTGTACAGAATGAGGAAAGTTTACACCTCCTCAAGGAAAATGGTATACGTCACGTAGGAATAACCGGTGATACCCGTTTTGACAGGGTCGTGCAGCTCCCCGAGTCGTATCAAAGCATCAAAGAGGTAGGAGATTTTATTGGCAATAAGAAGGTATTGGTAGCTGGAAGTACATGGCCGCAGGACGAAGTACTGCTTCGAGACCTAGTCGCACGATACCCCGAATGGAAATTGATTATTGCTCCACATGAAATCCATGAAGCCCATCTTTCTTCCATTACGAACCTATTTCCGCAAGCCTTGCGGTTTTCAGATTTTGCTCAATATGATAATCAGCAGGTCAAGCTTGCTCAGGTATTGGTGATAGATAATATTGGTATGCTGTCATCCCTATATGCTTATGCGAATATTGCTTTTATCGGTGGTGGCTTTGGAGCGGGTATACACAATACCTTGGAAGCGGCAACCTACGGCTTACCAGTTATTTTTGGACCTAAATATCAAAAGTTTCAGGAAGCTAAGGATTTGATAGAAGAAGGTGCTGGGTTTTCCATTGCAAGTAGCGAAGAGTTTGTTCGTGTCTTTCAGGCCTTACAAAATCGGGATAAATATATAAAAGCAAAAAATCAGGCAAAAGACTATGTAAGAGGTCGTGCAGGAGCTACGGCTATTATTATGAAATATCTAGTTTGTAAAAAATTGCTTTAAGAAACTTGTGGAAGCAATGTTAATCTCACTTTCGCATATTAAAAAGTAAACCCACTCCATGTCTGGAGCGGGTGCATACTAAACTAAACATAAAAACAAATTCTTATTCGTCCCGTAAGCTCTCCACCGGATTCTGACGGATAGCGCGTATCGCCTGTATACTCGTCGTGACTAATGCGACGATAATGCATGCAATACCTGCCAAAGCAAAATCCCAAGGAGTGAGGTCTATTCGAAAAGTAAACTCTTTTAGCCAATTATTCATAAAATAATACGCAATTGGTGAGGCAATTAGAGAAGCAATCACTACGAGCCAAATATAGTCCTTGGTCAACAATCCAAAGAGTTCGATATCTCGAGCACCCATGATTTTTCGGATTCCGATTTCTTTTGTCCGTTGGTACGATGTCAGAGTAATCAAACCGAATAAACCAATACAGCTAATCATGAGTGTGACAGCGGTAGACGTGTTGATGAGTTTGGCTGTTCGGGTATAGGACTCGTACATTTCTTCAACATGCTGGTCGTAAAATTTATATTCAAATGTTTTTTTGGGATACAGATTTTTCCATTCCGTCTCCATAATCTGGATTGCCCTGGTCCAATTTGCCTTGTTAGGGTCGGAGAGTTTTACACTAATATTTTTTAAATCATCCTTTTCTCGATAATAGAATGCCATCGGCGCAATTTCGCTTCTGAAATCATTTTGATTGAAATTTTTCACTACTCCAATTATACGTAGGTCAACTCTTTTTTCAGAACTCTCTTTTTTCTCTACTACCTGACCAAGAGCGGCTTGAGCTGATTCGAATCCCATTGTAAGCACCGCTTTCTCATTAATAAGAATATGCGTAGAACTATCATTGAGCTGAAGAAATTTTTCTCCGGCCAACAATTTAATATCATAAAGGTCGAAGTAGTTTTCGTCGATAAATTTATTTTCGATATTAAATGTCACTTCCCCAGTATCCAATGTCCGATATAATCGAGTAGACCACATTGAATTGTCAAAGGGGATTTGGCCAAGAGACACCATTGAAAACTCTGGATGCTTTTGCAGTGCTTGGCGATAAACACGTGCGTCCTTATTGTCCTTTTCGGATAGACCTGAAGGTAAACTTTGGATAATTACCGCATTATGGTTAAATCCTAAGTCTGCATGGAAGGCATAATGTAGCTGTTTCGCAATGATTAAGGTACAAATGACGAATAGTTGCGCAATGGTAAATTGAAATACGATGAGCACTTTTCGGAGGCCAGTCTTTTGCTTACTGTTGACCTGTTGAGATTTGAGTGTCTTTACAATACTTACTTTTGTGCTCAACCATGCGGGGTACAATCCGTTAATTAGGGAAAGCAGTATAAGTAAGGCAAGTGCAAATACAATGATTTCACCCATACTTAAAAAGTCGCCGATATCTTTAGGGATTATTTCCTTGAAATTTTCATTAAAGAATTGAGTCAAGGGAATGGCTAGTACAAATGCTCCCAAAAGGATTAGAATGGTTTCTACAAAAAAGGATTGGATAATCCCAGATGAATCTGCGCCTAGGGATTTTTGGATACCGATGAGTTTGGCCCGCTTCGACATTTGGGCGGTAGTCAAATTGATATAGTTAATACTTGCTAATGCAATAAGAAATACTGCTATACTTAATAAGATATATAATACTGCTCTGTCAGTCGTATGAGAGCTATTGTTTGCGGAGGGAGTGAAGTGTTTTTCATCAAGAGGCAGTAGATCGAACCATGTTTTGAATTTATAAGTTTTTTGAGCTTCTGCGGTTTCTTGGTCGATTTTTTTATTGATAGCGGAGAGCAGAGCCGCTTTCGTTTTATCGTTACTGATTTTGATATATAGTTGATGAGCGGAGTTGCGAGAATCCCAATCCGTACTAGTCCTATCTTTTTCTGGAATGGGGAAAAATTCTTTACCGTTAAAGCTGGATGGAAAATGGAGGTCCTCGATGATACCTGTTACTGTATAGAGTAAGCTATCATTATAAGTTATAGTTTGACCGATGATATCCTGAGGAGCCGTGTTGTTAAAGTACAACTTAGCCCGAGATTCGGTCAGCACTACTTCATTCGGCGTGGTAAATACCGTTTTTTTATTACCAGCGAGCCAACGGTAAGGTACCAGATCGAAATAAGAGGTCGTTGTAGACATTAAGTTGGTTGGACTTTCCAAATGATTTTCCTGTACTTCATTTGTTTTTACCTTGTTGAAGTATCGCATATGTAGGGGGACAATGAGGTCAGTCTCGCTACGTTCGTTTTCCAAAAATGAGGCAATAGGTAGTTGGATACCACCAAAGTAACTTTCTTTCCCCTCGAAAAAAGAATAAGATAGCACCTGATAGATTTTATTTTTGTCGGGATGTTCTCGGTCATATTTGAGTTCGTAATCCACGATACGGGCTATTGAGAAGCAGCCTGCTATACCGATCGCCAATCCCATTATATGGAGAAAGGTAAACAGTTTTTGTTTCCAGAGCTGTCGAAGGGATAATTTGATGGACAACCAATTCATAATTTTTGTGTGTAGTAAGTTAAATCTTTATGTATCTCTTAAACCGTGGAGATATAACGTGATAAATGAAAGGTGCTATTCGTTTCTTAAACTAGCAACAGGATTGGTATTCGCTATTTTAATTGCCTGAAAGCTGACTGTCAGGACCGTCACGAACAAACCAATGAGAGCTGCAAAAGCGAAAAACTCCCATTTGATATCTATTCTATAGGCAAAATCTTGTAACCATTTTTGCATTACCCACCAAGATAATGGGGTGACAATCACCAATGCTACCATTAAAAGTTTTAGAAAATCAATAGAGACAAGTTTGACGATGGAGAGCATAGATGCACCAAGTATTTTACGTATTCCTATTTCTTTCACCCTTCTTTGAATGACTAGAGATGAAAGCGCAAATAGCCCCAAGCCCGATACCAGTATTGTTGCAATGGAAAATATCGTCAAGATTTTGAGCGTCCGCTCTTCGGCTTTGTATAATGCATTGTATTCTTCATCTAAAAAATGATATTCGAATGGCTTGTCTTTGCTGAATTTTTTCCATTCATGCTCAATTTGGGTGACTGTATTTTTAAGTTCCTTTGTATCCTTTACATTGACGAATAGTTTACCAAACCAATTATATTCAAGGAAGATGACAATGGGACTTATTTTCTCATGGAGAGAGGAAAAATTAAAATCTTTGGATATGGCCTTAATTTTTCCTTTTCTTCCGTTAAGATTGACAGGTTTACCGATGGCTTCTTGTGCTCCCCATCCTAATTCCTGTAAGGTATTTTCATTAATGACAAAGCTGTACTCTGGTTCGATATCCGTTGAGTGTGTTCGTACAGCGTCCCCTTCTGTAAATCCTTCCCCAGCAGCTAATTTAATGTCGAAAACAGATAGAAAGTCCTTTTCTACTGGAATGCCAGTTACGTTGACCGATCTCTTGCCGGATGTGCCTTCTGCGTCCAACGTATAGCCGCCCATTACCTTTATCGGAGAATCATAAGAAGCGGTTACACCGCTGACATTATCATTATTCGCAACGACATTTTTTAAAGACAGAAGATTAGGAATAGATAAATTTGAAGCATCTAAAACCAAGATTTTGGAACGGGCAATTCCCGTATCCTTTGACTGTAAATAGCGCATTTGCCCATCCACGATTAAAGTCGAAATAATAAATAATAATGCGAGTCCAAATTGGAAAACAACCAATCCTCTGCTCAACAGGGCACCTCGCGAACTCCTATGGATTTTGCCTTTTAAACTATCTGTCGGTTTTATGGACGACAGAGCCCATGCCGGAGCACCCCCTGCTATTAAAGAAATGATTAGGAATAGTATAGCAAGGGTCGCTATGAACCACCCTCCCTTCCATATTTCTAAACTAAGTTGAATATCAGTGTAACTATTGAATAGCGGAATCAACAAAACCGCTCCAATAGTGCCAATGATGAGACCAAGGGTGGAAGTAAAGATTGATTCTATTACAAATTGACCGAAAATATAATGTCTAGATGCCCCAATAACCTTTCGGATACCAATTTCATGTGCTCTCTCTGTCGATTTTGTCATCACGAGGTTCCCAAAATTGATACAGGCGATTAGCAATATTGAACAGGCAAGAATAGATAGTATGTAGAGGTATACGGGCTTGGGACCTCCCATTTGTGCAACATGTAATCTGACATCGGTCAGCTTCTCTAATGGAAATTTAACCTCGTAGCCAGCAGCAATCTCATCCGCAAATTGCTTCTTTAAATATGCGTCTATCTTTGTTTGAACGAGGGCGATATCATCAGGAGACTTAAGTAGGAAATACGAAATATCGTTGGCTTGGCCCCAAGAAGTTTCTTTGAAGCGAGATAGCGCATGATAAGGACCTAGTATGTTAAATTGGATTTGAGAATAGGAGGGGATGTCTCGTATGACGCCTGCAATTTTCCAAGGTTTGTCATTCATGGTCAAGCTTTCTCCCAAAGGCTCTGCATCTCCAAAATAACGTTTAGCAGTAGATTCAGTGATGACGATAGAGCTAGGGTCCTTAAGGGCAAGTGTAGCATCTCCCTTTACAAATTCGAAACTGAAGATATCAAATATCGTTTCATCAGCAAAACAAAGACCGCCCTCATTGAGTACATGACCCTTATACGTTACCGGCACAGTTTGGTCTTTGTCACCTAGTTTGTAAATTCTAATTCCATCCTCTATTTCCGGAAATTGCTCTTTGAATGCCGGTACGGCAGCATTGGGTGTCCAAGCAGACTCAATGAAAGTTGGAGTGGAAGGGGCTCTGTAGCCAAAGGACATATAAACAATACGATCTGCTTTACTATGGAAACGGTCGAATCGAAGTTCTTGGATAATATATGTCCCCAGTAAGAAAAAACAGCAAATACCAAGTGCCAAACTTGCAACACTCACTAATGATGTGGTCTTGTTTTTTATGAGATACCGCCAAGCAATTTTAATATATGTCTGGAACATGTCTATATATTTAGGATTGACGCTCTAATACAACTTCGCCATCAAGCATTCGAATGACACGATGTGCAAATTTGGCATCGTGGTCGCTATGTGTCACCATCACGATCGTCGTGCCAGCTTCATTGAGCTCTGTTAAGAGGTGCATCACCTCGTTACCATTGTTAGAATCCAAATTCCCCGTGGGCTCATCGGCTAATATAAGCTTGGGATTGTTGACTACTGCTCGTGCAACAGCTACACGCTGCTGTTGTCCTCCAGAAAGCTGCTGTGGAAAGTGATTTCGACGATGGGCAATCTGTACCTTTTCTAATACCTCTTCCACTCTTTTTTTTCTTTCAGCGGCAGGAACTTTAGTGTAAATCAAGGGAAGTTCAACATTTTCATAAACGGTGAGCTCATCAATCAGATTAAAGCTTTGAAAAACAAAACCTATCGTATGTTTCCGTAGTGCCGAGCGCTTGTTCTCATTGAATTTAGCAACTTCTGTATCATTGAAAAGATAACTGCCCTCTTCAAAATCGTCGATGAGGCCCAACACGTTTAGTAGGGTGGATTTGCCGCAGCCTGATGGTCCCATGATGGCGACAAACTCCCCCTCTGTGACACGGAGATGTACGTTGTTGAGCGCCAGTGTTTCGATTTCATCTGTCCGGTAAAATTTTTGAAGTTGATTTACTTTGATCATAGTCTTAGATATTTCTTCTTTTTTTAAGTAGTGCTTCTTATTTCTGTATATTGAGCTCTTGGATTTTGTCATAACTTTCATAGCTAGACGTAATGACCTTGTCTCCCGGGTCTAATCCTTTAACGACCTCGTAGTAATCTGGATTTTGACGACCCAATTGTATATCCACTCGATAAGCAGAACTTCCATCTTCGGACAGTTTGAAAATCCAATTTCCGCCCGTTTGCTGGTAAAATCCACCTCTCGGTAGCAGAATCGCTTTGGTCTCATCACTCAGAGCTAATTTGATTTGTAACGTCTGCCCTCTGCGGATTCCTTGGGGAACCTCATTCATGAATTCCATATCTACCTGAAAACGACCATTGTTTACTTGCGAATAGACCTTCTTAACACGAAGGGTGTATTGTTTGTTATTCATCGTCAAGTTGCCCAATAAGTCATTATAGATTCGGGAGATATAATGTTCGTCTACATCTGCTCGCACTTTAAATCCGGTCAATACATCGATTTGACCAAGGCGCTCACCTACATTTTTGTTTTGTCCGATTTCGGCGTCAAATGAGGTCAACTGTCCATCCACAGGCGACCGGACTACTAGATCGTCTACTTTCTTTCGCATAAGCTCCAGTGCCCGTTGTGTGCGTTCATACATCTGACGATCTTGCTTCACTTTTTGGGTTGTGGATAGCGAGTCTTGCTGCAGTATCTTTTTGGTGAGTTCCATTCTTTCTTTCTGATAATGGAAGTCATTGACCGTCTTTTGATATTCTTGTTGGCCAATAGCCTTTTCGTCATAAAGTTTCTTATTCAGTCGATACAGTCGTTCAGCTTCTTTTAAGCCATTTTCGACATCTGCAAGTTGGTTTCTATTGTTGATAGACACCTGTTGAGCATTAGTTTGCGCAATTTGGGACTGCGTCAGCAAATTAAGGACCGACGTTTCTTGATTGACCAGACTGAGCTCTTGATCCGTGTTGGACAGACGCATAATAGGGTCACCCTTTTTAAGGAATGCACCATCTTCTACATATTTTTCCTCTACTCGACCGCCTACAGATGCATCTAAGAATATACTATTGATGGGAAGCACAGAACCATTCAACGGAATGAATTCCTGGAAAGTATCTTCTTTTATCAGTTGTATGCTCAAACGTTCCGCCTTTACGTTGAGATTGCTTTTGCGTTGCATCATAGTAATGCTAAATCCAATCAAACTGATAAGAGTGATGACACCCACTATTGTCAGAATCTTCTTACTGGTCCAGGTTTTCTTTTTTAATGCTTTATCCATGTTTGCTATCCTCGTTTCTGAATTCAGGATCAACTTTTTTACAAATTTCCTATATCTCCTTAAGTAAAGGATGTGCCAGCTTTGCAAGATATTGATATTTAGTGTTTTGTATTGTTTTCTGTATTGCGGTAGTGTTCGCTATCGGTCACTTTCTGTTCGACAGCGAACAGCCATTACAAATTGCGATAATAGATCACCATGGAGTTTAGGTTATTTTTTTGCATACTTGTCACTATGTTCAATTCCTTTATACTTGAGAAATTCGCGCAAGTCGATTTTGATTTGTACTATGAGCTTGTCCGTGATGAGCATGTTATGGCCATGATTACAGAACGAGTCATTCCGCTGGAAGAAGCGAAGTCAGATTTTGAAAAAATAATACAGAATACTGCTCTTCATCCTTCCTTTGGATACTTTAAAATTATAGCCAGAGAAGATGGACGATTTGTGGGGCTGGCTAAGTTGGAGATAGAAACACCGGAAAGTTGGAACGCAGAATTGGGCTATATGCTTTTGCCAACATACTGGGGTATGGGGATTGGAAGCACTGTGGCCAGACAACTCATTGAAATAGCTAAGCTACATGTGCAGTTGCACAAGTTGACCGCAATTATTGATCCTAGCAATATTGCCTCCCGAAAAATCCTAATCAATAATGGGTTTGTATCACAGGGATTTAAGAGCTTTGATGGTCTTCCAGGGGAGGTTTTGACAATGGATATCTCGTGATACTACTGTTCGCTAGTGGACAAATACTGTTCGCTAACGAACAGTATTTGAAATAATGTAGTTTTAAGTGTCTGTTATTTAGCTTGTTGCTGGTTTGGCATCAGCTATGTGTGTAAAGCTGATACCAACATGCACTTGACTCATAGATATGAAATACTTATGTTTCCACACACGCTTTAAATACATTTATTTTTTGACCATTGTCCTTTATTTGTCTGCTCAACCTGCCGCAGGACAAGATTTGATTCAACATAGACGAAGTCTTCGTTCCTGTGTTGACTTAGCGTTAGAGCGTAATTTGGTACTGCAAAATCAGTCTTTAATAGAAGAACGTGCTGCATTAGGCTATACCCGCGCCTGGCAGGGACGATTGCCATCCTTGAATGCTAGCTTGGGACACGGTCTTAGTGAAGGTAAAAGTATAGACCCTTCTACTAACCAGTTTATAAGTAAAAGATTCACCTCGGGCAATCAAGAATTAAATACGTCTGTAGTATTGTTTGATGGTTTGGGAATGCTATACGACATTCGCCAACAGGCTAGCCACAGCGATGCAGCGCAAAAGGAGCGAGAAGGGGCTGCAATGGGTTTAAAACTGGATGTAATTCTAGCCTATATGCAGGTGTGGACCGCACAAGACATATTGACTCAAGCGACGACCAACATGTTGACCACCGCTGAACAACTGAAAAGGTCAACAACCTTACATCAACAGGGGGCAATCGCGCCGGGCGACTATTTCGATATCAAAGGGCAGTATGCTGCCGAAGCCTCAAATATCAATACTTTAAAACGGATACTCTTCGAGAGTCGTATTGCACTAGCGAGTCTAATGAATATAGCTGAACATGATTTAGGTGATCTAGAACCAGTTAATCGCCTGTTGCCAGGATTTGGAGATGTGGCTATGCAGGCCGAGCAGTTGTATCAAGCCGCCCAAATCGCTTTACCTGATTACCAAGCTTTGGAATCGAGGATAAGGGCAGCCGAGTATGGAATCAAATATGCAAAATCAGCCTATTTTCCAAGATTGACGTTCAACGCGGGGTTGAATAGCCAGTATTCAGGTACGTCAACAGATTCATATATCAAGCAAGTGGATAATAATTTAGGGAAGTATCTCTCTTTTGGGCTAAGTATCCCTATTTTTAATGGGTTTAAGGTCCGTAATCAAGTGAAAGAGGCTAAGCTTAATTATAGAAATCAAGAGATTGAAAATGAACAAAAAAAATTAGAACTTTTAAAACAGACAACTAAAACTGTGTTCGATTACAAACAATCATTTGAAAACATCCGATTGTTAAACGAGCAGGTGCAAGATTATAAAGAGTCATTTCGAATAGCTCAGGTTAGGTTTGATCAAGGGGATATCAACTCGGTGACATACATTATCTCCAAGAACAAATATGAGGAGGCCCAATCAAAGTTAACCATTGCCGAGTATCAGCTGACCTTGCAACGATATACGATGGATTACTACCAAGGGAAGTTGGGTTTTTAAAACACCTTTTAGAGATTTAATGTTATTCCTTTAGTTCTTGAATTTTAATATTTACTTTGAGGTATGAACTTGATGTAATCATCAGGCTATAAAAATTACGAAAAAGTATGGAGCATTCGGATAAATAAGCATAAAGTCAAGGAGTCTATACAAATGGATAGCAGCTTTCTTAATCAAAACAGAGAGATAAATAATTTTGGGGCATGGGAGTGAATGCTATTTATTAGAGCTCTCATTCAATAAGTGAACCGAAGGTGCCGTGAACAAGTATATTACGGCGTCCATACATTCCATAAAAAAAATAAATGAAAAAATCAACGATATTGGTTGTAGATGACGATCAGGATTTACTTACAGCTGTCCGACTTTTACTGAAACCAAAAGTCGGAGAGGTGATTGTCGAGAGCAATCCAGAAAATATCATGTCCATACTCTCCAAAAGGGAAGTGAATGCAGTGCTACTGGATATGAATTTTAAAAGTGCAGTCAATACCGGTAATGAAGGTTTATTCTGGTTGTCGAAAATTCGGAGTAGCTATCCCGTATTACCCATCATTATGATTACGGCCTACGGAGCTGTCGACCTTGCCGTCAAATCCTTGAAGAATGGCGCTTCTGATTTTATTGTCAAGCCGTGGCAGAATGAGACATTGTTGACGGGAGTCGGCGAAGTATTGTCTACACAAAAAAATAAATTCGAAAAGCAAAGTGCCAATAAACTTCAGATCTCGGATACCGAACTGTTGGGAGATTCAGAAGTAATGGAGGAGTTGCAATATAAAATTTCTAAAATAGCACCTACAGACGCCAATATCTTGATTTTAGGGGAAAACGGGACCGGAAAGGACGTTATAGCTCGAGAAATACACAAGCGATCGTTACGGGCAAAAAGTGATTATATCAAGGTAGACGTGGGCGCTCTTACAGATTCTCTGTTTGAAAGTGAGTTATTTGGATACAAAAAGGGAGCTTTTACAGACGCACGTGAAGATCGTAAGGGAAGAGTGGAGTTAGCACACAAGGGTACTCTATTCTTGGACGAAATAGGAAATATATCCCTACAGCAACAAGCTAAGTTACTAACCGTTTTACAAAATAGACAAGTGACGGCTCTTGGGAGCCACATACCCTTAGAGGTCGATATCAGATTGTTATGCGCGACGAATGTGCCCATTCGAGAGCTCTCTGACGAGAATAGATTCCGAAAAGATTTGATTTATAGGATTAATACGGTGGAAATACAAGTGCCGCCTTTACGTTCAAGAGGGAAGGATATAGGGCTACTTGCAAATTATTTTTTGACGGTATACGCGCGGAAGTACGGGAAAGCTATGGCTGGGTTCTCAGATGAATCGACAGCCAAGTTAAACGCGTATCATTTTCCTGGAAATGTTAGGGAATTACAGTATAGCATAGAACGTGCGGTCATCATGTCCGATAGTGATGAGATTATTGGAAAAGACCTCATTTTTTCACCCATCGAGCGTTCTTCTCAACCTCAACCAGTAGAGACGGATTATCAACATTTGGAAACATTGGAGCGAATCACCATTGCCAAAGTTATCGAAAAACACAATGGCAATATCAGTCGAGCTGCTCGGGAGCTAGGACTAACGCGTTCGGCATTATATAGAAGGTTAGAGAAGTATAATTTGTGATGGAGCGGTTCAAATGGTCGGTATTTTGTAGTCATTTGCTTTTGGTGGCGCTAGGAGCACTAAGCTTTTACACGTTTGATAGAGCATACTATGGTACCACGATTTTATTAGGAATGTTGATTGTAGCGCTGCTGATTATTGTCCTCAAACGTCAATTTTCCATCTACGATGTATTCATGGATTTTGTGGAATCAACTAGGCATCGAGATTTTACGCGATTTTATGTCACAAGCAAGAGAGATAAGACCAAACGTAAAATACACGAAGCTTTCAACCAAATTAATGCAACATTCAAAGAAATCAGCGTCTCTAAAGAATTGCAGTATCAATACCTCAATCAGATCGTGAATATGTTGGATACAGCCATATTTACCTACTATCCGGATAAGGATAAAGTGATCTGGATGAATGAAGCATTCCGTATATTATTTGACATCCCATATGTCGGAAAGTTCTCCTCTCTCAAGAAGCGAAATAATGAGCTTTTCGAGACTATCAGCAGTCTGAACATCGGTCAACAGCACATAGAGGCTGTCTCCTCGTCCAAGGGCAAGGTAAAGTTGTTGATGCAGTTGTCAGAGCTGCAGACACAAGAAGGACGATGTCAGATTGTGGTCTTTCAGAATGTCAATGAAGCTATTGATGAAACGGAGACTAGGGCATGGCAGAAGCTATTACGAGTGTTGACACATGAGATTATGAATTCGATAGCTCCGATCTCATCTCTGGCCGAGACCATGAGTGTACAGTTGGAGCGGAAGCAATTGACCGAAGATTTGGAAGATATACGTGTAGGGGTGGATACGATTAAAAATAGAAGCGAAGGATTGTTGAAGTTTGCAAAGAGTTATCGAACCATCAATAAAATTGATAAACCGCAATTGCAAGATATAGCGGTGTCCGAAATGTTTGAAACCATTTATCAGCTTCTTGAACCAACTTTTATTCAGAAAAATATTGAGGTGGATTTGATTTTGAAACCGACTCGGATGCGTTTGCATGCAGATGCCAACCTCATTGAACAGGTATTGATTAATCTTATCCTTAATGCTATGGAAGCAGTCAAGGACGCGCCAAGTCCTTATATCAGCATATCGGCGATAGAAAGGTCGGGACGGGTACAATTAAGTGTAACAGACAACGGTGTCGGAATGGATACCGAGTTGATGGAAAATATTTTTACGCCCTTTTTCACAACGCGTAAATCGGGAAGTGGGGTAGGTCTCACACTCAGTAAGCAAATCATGTTGATTCACCGTGGAAATATCTTGGTAGAATCTAAGCTAGGAAAGGGCAGTACCTTTTCTTTACAATTTTGACGAGGAGGATTATTCTTCCACAAAAAATAGCTCAGATGCTATATGGTCGGCAATGAGCTTTCCTTTTGAAGTCAGGTAGTAATGCTGTTTTTTTAACTCGACTTCACCAGATGAAACGAACGGAGCAATGTTTTCCACAATCTTAGTAAAGACTTCGGTACCAAAATCGGTCTTTATCTTGTCGATATCCATTCCCCAAATAGTCCGTAGAGAAGTCATAATGTATTCGTTTACTTTATTTTCTAAACTTAGGTACTCGGTCTCCAATAGGGGGGTCTTATCGAAGATACCCTTTATGTATTGGGCATTGTTAGCTATATTCCAACATCGAGTATCCCCAAAGAATGAATGCGCCGAGGGACCAATCCCCATATAGCTGTCTCCTTTCCAGTAGCTGGAATTGTGAACAGCGTAATGTCCTGCTTTGGCAAAATTTGAAATCTCATAATGATCGAAACCCACACCATTTAATTTCTCAATCAAGATTTCAAACTGGTTAGCGGATTGCGTTTCGTTCATAGCTGGAGATTTCCCATTTTTTATAAAATGATCCAATGCAGTTTGGGGCTCCACGGTCATGCTGTAAGCCGAAATATGAGGAATGTCATAGCTGCAAAGTTGGTCTATATTCTGCTTCCACTTGGTGTCTGTTAGAAGGGGATAGCCATATATCAAATCTGCCGTTATATTTTCAAAACCGGCATCTTGAACTCGCTTGATAGAAGCATCCGCTTCCGCAGCATTGTGTGCACGGTTCATCCATTGTAGGTCCTCTTCAAAAAAGGATTGGATACCAATACTGAAACGATTAACGGAGGTATTACGTAGTCCCTTTATTTTTTTGATATCGAGATCGTCAGGATTTGCCTCTAAAGTTATTTCTGCATTCGTCGCTATTTCGTAATGTTGACCCACATGATCAATCAATCGCTGGATATCGTCTGCTTCTAAGATAGAGGGAGTTCCCCCGCCAAAATAGATAGAGGATATCTGGGTAGTACCCCAATCACGTTTTCGAAACGAAAGTTCCTGTTGTAGAGCTTCTAGCATCTCACTTTTATACTTCAAAGAAGTAGAAAAGTGAAAATCACAGTAGTGACAAGCTTTTTTGCAAAATGGAATATGGAAATAGATACTGGGCATTAGCTATACTTAATTTGCACAAACTAAGATAAATTTGCTTTTATAAGCAAATTATGCGAAGTAATTAATTCTTATTGAACAAGACAAGGTGCCTTATCATTGGTCTCGTCGTTCTCGGTTTTGTGCTGGAGCATAGGTACAGTTAATAGCAACCTAAGTGGGAGTTAAGTCGAAGTTAACCTAAAGAAATTACGAATTTTAACGGACTTCTACGGATAGTTACGGACTTTTACGGATTTGAAGGGGTAAGGGATGGTCGATTAATTTTGTATATTTAGGTACGATAATATATATACCAATTTATGAAACTTCCTTATGACACGCAAGAAGAATGCGAAAAATGACACAGTAGTACATCGACTAAGTAACAATAGTAAGTCTACAGGACATGATTTTGGATATGCTAATCGTATATCTTCCAAAGTACATGCTATGTTCAAGCATATTTTTAAACAGATGCCCGATGCGAGATGTTATAAACGTTTAGTGAAGACAGTTATATCGATAATGAATTCGGATTATACAAATCCAATTGGGAAAAAAGCGATGGAGAATGGTAACATCTCACTCCTGAATGGATTCCGTCTCAATGACCGCCGTTTTTTTGAATCCATCGCAGGTTGGGAGCCTACACTCCATATCGATGTAGCCCAGAAGCAAATTGAAATTTTAGTTCCCAAAAACACAAACTGGGAATTTCCAAATGCGCCACAACGGATGAGCCATATCGTGCAACAATTCCATGTTGTGATTTTTGAAAATAAATTTGATGAATATATTGTGGTACAAACAGAGCCTCTTTTTCTCAAGAAAAGTGTCCAAAGGGATATTAGAAAAGTGAAATTTAAGCTCAATAGGCTTAATGACTGCCTTGTGATAATACTGGGACGTGCTCAATATCATTTGTATGAAAAGCAAGGCACAATGGATTTCGCTTCTCACAATCGGCTACATTTCGGGATAGATATTTTGAAAGCAATTTGGATAAAAGAGGACAAAGAAGTGTTATACGTCACCCCTCAAATTAAAACCCCAATTTTTCCATCGAGGGAAGATTCGCAAGATGTGAAATGGGAGTGATAAATTGCAATCATAAAAAAATGAGTGTGTAGCCATTTTAACCCTCTTCTAATCTATTTAAAAATGAATAGAAAGGATGTGTTTTGTTTTTGGTCGCCAATTTTTGATTAATATTCTTTCGATGAGTGGTGATTGTGAAAATGCTTCTATTGAGCTTATCTGCAATTTCTTTCGTGGAAAACCCCTGATTAAGTAGTTCAATGATTTCAATCTCTCGAGTTGTCAATTGAAAGTCAGAGGTCAGCACTTCAACAGTCGCTTTATTGAGTTGTGGCGAAAAATAATGAATTTCATTCTCACGGTATACTTTTCTGATAATTTGAATTAGCTTTTCGGCTTGTATATCTTTTGGGATGTAGGCCTCAACATTAATTTGCTTAAGCTGGTCGGCAATGGCTAAATCAAGTTTCATGGATAAAACGATGATTTTTGGGGATGACGATATAGATCGTATCTCCTTTGCTATAGAAAGTCCCGATTTGACCGGGAGTTGTAAATCCAATAATAGGATATCTGGTTTATCTTGGGCGATAGCTTCCATGATATTCAGCCCATCAGGATATGAATTGACCACTTCCATGTCCACTTCCATATTAATGATTGCAGATAAGCCTTCCGAAAAAAGTTTGTGGTCATCTACACAGGTTATGCTGATTTTTTCCATGTTATAGAGGGATTATAATATTTGTAATCAGTCCTTCGGGGGTATTGTCCATATCTAGTTTTCCGTTGTGGTATTCAACTCTAGATCGTATACTCTCAATACCCATATTCTTAATAGTATGAGGCGCTGATTTAGGGAGAATTCCTGTTCCATCATCTTCCACCTGTAGCACAAGGCTATTCTCATCTATTGATAAGGTAATCTGGACATTATTAGCTTGAGCGTGCTTGACGATATTGCTCAATAACTCTTGGACAATACGTAGGGCATTGATGGCCAAATCGGATTTGATGATGAGAGGGTTGCCAATCAACTGACAGCTGATGTGAAGATGTTGATCATATAATGACACCACACGTGATATGTTCTCAAATAGATTTTGGCCTTCCATCTGTTGAGGAGCGATATCATGGAGCAATCTTCTGAATTCATTGTTCAGACCTTGGATGTTTTCATTGATTTTAGCTTGCTCTTTTAGCTGTTCCTTTGACAAGAATAGCCGTAAGGCATTGAGCCAATTGCCTATCCCATCATGGATATCTCTCGCTATGCGTATACGTTCTTTTTCTTGTATGACAATGAGCTCCGCTGCGAGGTACTTACTCCGTTTTTCTTCTGACTTGATGTTGTCAAGCAGGTGGTCCATTTCTTTTTTATAGTTGATGGTGAAGAGTGTCATGAGATATACAATCTCGAAGCTATAGGCAAAGATGATATTTCCAGGTTCAATATATTGTTGGATTTCATAGATATTCAGCGAATTGATCATATATAATAGTACCGATAGGAAGAGAAGGCTATTACCCACTGAATAGTGAAATATATAGGGTGTCTTGCGATAGATGGAGTAGCATATATTACAAAATAGAAAAAGGGTCTGAAAGGTTAAGTAATTAATAAAGATAAATTGTATTAACTGTTGTGGAGCGGTGGGTAGAAGCGGAATGTTGTAGAGAATCAAGTAGACCGCTGTATTGGCCAATGCTATCTTTGATGATAGGGTAAGCCAACGGTCGAATTTAGGGAGAAATTCATGGTTTTTGGTGAATGTTTGGAATATCTTAGTATTAAAATAAAGTGATAACGCCAGAAAAACAAGCTTAGGAACTTTGCTCCAATAATAATATAGCGATGCTGGTATCAAATATACATCGTGCAGGTATTCTGTTAGAGAAAAACAGAGTAGGCAGAATACATAGCCAAATAAGTTGGCGTAAAATCTTTTACGAAGTATAAAATATATGAGTAGACTGAAAATGCAAGCAAAAATAAAAAAACCATAATAACGACCCAGTAGAAATGTCCGGTGTAGTTCGTACTTATAAATGTCAGCCCGGGTACTAATATCGGTAGGGAAATAGAGCGTTTGTCTGCCAAATATTTCGGTTTTTAATAGGAATGTTTTTGCCTGTTGACTCTCCAGGGGAATGTCAAATGAAATACACCTGAGAGGCTGATCTCTTTCGTTCAGTGGTGTTGTATGAGATATGCTACGCTTTTTTATAACCTTTGTACCTGTGCTGTCTAATTCATAAAGCGTAAATTTAATACCATCATTATAGAAGTTCCAAAGATAGTGTTCTCGGAGTGTAGATATATTTTGAATAGAAAGCGCAAACCAATGCGAGCATGATGTAATGCCCTTGTTGACGACATGCGCTTCTTGCATGGATTGAAACTGTCCAGAATTTAGTTTTGCAACAACCCCTTCAATACCGAGTGTGCCGTCACAATCCTGGAACTCTTTTAGGTATTTCACAATCCTAATATCATTAGGACCATCCAATTTTACCGTATCCAAACTTGCGTGTGCATATACAGAGAGGAATATCCCCAAAAATAGAAGCAATTGCTTTGCCATCGTCAATAAATGGTTGTCAAATCAAACCTTAGGTAAATACATTACGCAATGAAATAGATATTGGTAAATTGCGTTTACTATGCAATTTACGAATATCTCCTGTTAATAAATGATTGTATTAAAGCGGAAATATATCAAATAATAATTATAGTTTGAACATTACTTCTTGCAACAGATTGGTTACAGGTTGCTATGATCCTCGTTTACTTTGGTTAGAAGCTAACTATCCAGTAGTCAGTATCTTTTATTTTGATCTTTTCGAGATATGTATTAGTTGATATATATGATGTTGCAGTCTTAAAATATTGTAAGGATAATACTGCAGTAATCTTCTGTTTACAGATCAAGGATACTTTTGTGACATGAAGAGCATATCTATGAAAAAAAAACCGATCCTTTTAATTGTATTGCTGTCATTTATACAGATCGTGCACGGGCAGCAAGACAATGGGGTGATGTCCCTTGAGGAATTTCGATTCCCTAAAAAACGTAAATCTATTGTAGTTCCTAATGTGAATGGTTATCAGGTCTTGAAGTGTGATTTTCACATGCATACCGTATTTACAGATGGTCATGTATGGCCCAACGTAAGAATACAGGAAGCATGGAAAGAAGGTTTAGATGCGATATCCTTCACTGAGCACATGGAGTACAATCCTCATCATCAGGATGTGCGAGTCGATCATAATCGTTCACATGATCTTGCTGTAGAACCGGCCAAAGAACACAATATTATTTTGGTAAAAGGGACTGAAATCACAAGACAAACGCCCCCAGGACATTTTAATGCCCTTTTTATTGAGGACGCGTCAGGTTTCATAGAAAGCAATGATACTACACTTGACCAACAAGCTATCGATAAAGCTGTCGATCAAAAGGCCTTTATTTTCTGGAATCATCCTGGGTGGAAGGCCAAACAAATCAAAGGCTCTTACGAATGGATAGACTTTGTAGATAAGATGTACAGAGATAAGAAGCTACATGGTATCGAAGTTGTCAACGGTTTGGGATTTCATAAAAAAGCACTGGATTGGGCATTGGATAGGGACTTAACAATTATTGGGAATACTGATATCCACAATCTGATAGCACATGACTATGATATTGCGCGCGATGGGGTGCACCGCACGATGACTTTAGTCCTAGCCAAAGATCGGTCTGCAACAGCTATCAGGGAAGCGCTGGACGTAGGGCGTACCGTGGCGTGGTCTAGTAAGTACCTTTTCGGAAAAGAAGAGCATGTGCGCGCTATGTTTGAAGTCTGTGTATCTCTGAGTGAGGCATATCATGAAAAACCCAACAAAGGTCGAGACACAATACGATATTATGAGCTTCGCAATAATAGTGATCTTTATTTTGAATTGGAATTGACGAAAGGCAAAGGCACAAAAAAAATTACATTGTATCCGATGTCATCTCAAGTATTAACAGCCGATACAGGACAAACCTCTTTGACCTATCAACTACCTTCAACATACATACGTAGTGATAAGCACTTATCAGTTGACCTGCAATTGCGTTAATGGTATAGATACAACGGGAATTGTTAATCTTCTAGTAAAACTATCTATTAGAAAGCTGTAATTTCCATCATGACTTTTGTGGTTTGGATGTTTTTTGGTAATGCGCAAAGATATCGACGCGTAGCTAAATTAGTAACAACTAAGATTTAAGAACGATTAAGACCCTGGGGAAGAGAGAGGGGCCTCTGTGCGAAGGCATAGAGGCTCTTTCATAATTATAGATGATTAGACTTGGTATTCAGTCGCTATTTCTTGCAGGTCCTTAATTTGGGAAGTTACAAGTTTATGGGTTTGTTCGATAAAGATGTTGATTCTATCCTCGAGAATGAAGAGGTTGGAACCGTTGACTTTATATTTAGGGTTGAAACTAAAGGTATTTTGGACTTCAGCCAAAGTTCGGAAAAGCGTTGCTTCATTTTTCGAATCAAGGCAGAACACAACATTCGGTAGGGGTGTGATAGATAGGCACAGTTCAATCAGGTAATTGAGATTGATGCTTTTGGGAGTATAGCCCAAGAACACCGTAATCAACCCCAAGCAGATTTGCTCGAGCGCCTTAGCGTAAGCAAAGCTGGCCGCAGCTTCGCCATCAGTGTAAAGTCCACTTTCCCAAGCTCGCATGAGGTTTATGGCATTTTGATGATGATATTGCCATTGTTCAAGCTTATATACATCACAACTTGATGCAAGGGGTATCTCTTCCGGCATGTAAGTATGGATACACTCACTTTGTAGCCATTTTTCACTTGAGTAGGCAATACGATGATAAAACGGATGGCCTTGTGCTATTTTCTTTTGAAAGGATTTCTTATGTGAACAAATTAATGTGACTCGAATATGATCTGGCAGACGGTTATTTATTGCAAATTGCTTGTCTAAAATGCGACCCACTAGATGGGTGGTGATGACGACCAAAAAGTAATGATGCCTATTGTGCCCCTCTTCTCCTAAAGTAATGCAATTGTATTGTTGACGTGTTGTGCTTAGGCAACTGAAGCAGTAGATTTGTAGGCAATCGAGATATTCAATCACTGCATTTGTAATGAGATCTCGATGGGAGGAGATGCTCGATACACCTGTGCTTTCAAATGCAGCGCTATCCGAGATGGAAGTCCCATTCCCTAAAAGCCCCGTGGGCAATTGTAAGCCCGATACTTGGAGGCTGTTAATCTCGTCCACGAGTTTTTGGTGCTGTTGTTCAATAAATAAGATGAGTATTTGAGCTTTCGCATAAGCGAGATCAAGCTCTGCTTTTTCTAATGTGAATCCAAAATCATATCGTGCAGCTTTGTATGATTCGTCTAGTTTGAATAGGATAAGTATTTCCTCCTCATTAATGAACAGTTCGCCAATCTCTTGAGCATGCGGATGGACAAACAATTGATGATTTTTAATCGAATGTGAGGCCTTAACTTGTCCAATAATTATACGCTCTGCGAGTCTATACCCTAATTCCAATACTTGATGCAGCATAAAAGACGCTTGGGCATAGTTTTCCTGCCGCATATAGAGCTCAAATCCGTCTCCGAAAGCATTTATCTTGGTAAATTCTTCTTGTAAAGCCCCATACGATTTATGTAAGAGAGTCTCTTTGTCCATCTCTACGACGTCGATGATTTGGTCTGCATTGGGATTGCGGTATATCTCATTCTTAAGTCTGAAAATACTGGCCAGTCGGATGTTGCCCCGATTTAATTCCATTTGCATTTCTTTGGAATACGAGAGGTGGCAGCAAAAGGTGACGAAATCATGAAAAATAGCCTGACATAATGCGCGTGCGTCAATAATGCTTTGACCGCTTTCTTTGCGAATTAGAATATACAGGTGCAATTGTTCTCTTTCAGTCGATTGACGTTTACTTGCATAGATTTGCTCGACTGGAACGACGGCTATAAAGCGTTGTATGAGGACGGTGAGGATGTCCTCCTGAGAGGGAGTAAGAGATTTCTTATTCATAATTTTGGTTATTAAGGAGTAGTTGTTACAGAGACTAGATGAAGTAATTTTCCCAGCATCACAATAATAGAATCGAAGGCGAGGAACGAGGATATTTCTTGTATGAATACTTGAAATGCTTCAGTTTTAAATTCTTTTGTGTATTTTTCATAATTGTTATAATTTGTAGGATGATCATCCCTCGTATTTTGTGCTTCAATAAAGGTAGGGAATAATTATCGGTAAAAAGAATATTTTGGATATAATTTTCAATATTAATGAGTAGTGTTTTAGAAAGAATAAAGCAAATTGCTGATAATGAGAAGATTGCTATAACCTCTTTTGAAGGAAAAATTGGCGCTAGTAAGGGTGTTTTATCGAGAGCATTGGCTAATAAGACGGATATACAAAGTAAATGGTTGAGCAAGATTGTTGATAATTTTCCCCGATATTCAGTGCAATGGCTTTTGACAGGAGAGGGAGATATGTTGAAAGATTACATAGCAGTAGCGAGTGATAGAGATGCCAATAGCTATATGACTAGTAAGGAAGAAAAAGTAATAAACGCTACTATTGATGCCCTTAACCTAGTAATATCTACCCAAGAGATTACAATTAAATCTCAAGAAAAAACAATTTCTGCACTTGAATCCCGTATCAAACAATTGGAAAAGGAAAATACGAACATCAAGTCGTCGAGTCCTAGGTGATGAGGATATATACAACAACAAAGGGCGCCTCTAGATTGAGACGCCCTTTGTTGTTGCACCTTGTCCCGACGTTATTTAGCCGGTATGATGGTGATTTTTCTGAACTCAATAGGAGCATGATCGCCCTGTAGATAAATTGGTCCCGGTTCGCCTTCCTTACTATCTAAAGCTCCACCCGTAATTCCTGGAATTTCCTGATTGCTGATGATAGTCTTCCCGTTCGCCACTATAGTCACTAAACGTCCACGAAGAGTGATTTCATATTTCTGCCATTCATTCGGCCCCAATGTGACCATCTCATTAGGAGCAATGAATCCGTATACCCCACCAAAATAAAGAGCGCCTGGATGCTTGTCCTTCGGACTATCTTCAATTTGCACCTCGTAACGTCCACGAAGATATATACCACTGTTGCCACCTTCTTTGTAACGGAATTCAGCTAATATTTTGAAATCTTCAAATTTCTGCTCACTGATAAGGTTCGCTCCAGCTTTGTCGCTGGTCAGTACCCCATCGACAACTTTCCATTGGTTCTCTTCCGAAGAAGCTTTCCAACCAGCTAGGTCTTTGCCGTTGAACAATTCAATTGGTGTACCCCAGGCTACTTCTCCAGTACGAGTTAAATAAGGTGCTTTTGAACCTGTAAAGTTGAATTTCTCATTTTTGTTGGAAGTAATGGTACCTTTCAGATTGCCGCCTTCTAGCTGTCCTTCGATGACAAAGTCTCCTTCTCCACCTTCCCACTGTGGGGGTATTGCAAAAGAAAATTTACCGTCTTTGAGTTTCACATGCGATACAGGGCGTTGGCTACCACTGTCGCCAACAAATGCACCCACCAACGTGTTGAATCCTGATAATTTGATTTCAATCCATGATGGAGCCACTTTGCCATTTTTGTCTACATCTAGATCCCAGCGTCCGATAAGGTCTTTGTATTCCTCGGGAATGGTTTGAGTAGCTGGATTGTGGACTTCCTCTTTAGCAAGTGAGTCTTGTGTGTCTCCACCTTCTTTGGCAGTTTGGTTACAAGAAACCAAACTAGCACTGATAAGAGCGACAGCCAGTGAGCTGCGCAGAAAATTTTTGATCATTTTATTGGTTTTTGGTCAACTAAATAATTAAATAATGTTTTGTTTGCATCTATAATAGACGTAGATCCAATAAGGAGCCTTCTACAAATTTACAATTTGTATTTACTTTTTAGTAGCAACAATGGTAACTTTTATATTCTGAATCAGGAAATTGCCCCGACTACCGGTGCCGCCACGTGCAAATTTATTTGACGACACCTTCAATGTGAATATTACTTCAAGAGGTTCTGAATGAAAGGTAGCATCTCTGGATGGTCAAAATCAACGCCCCCCATGTGCTTCGTCACCATCTTGCCAGATTTGTCAATGATAATAGTTGTAGGAATTGAATTAGTCTGAAACGATTCCGGAAGATTGCCTTCTAAAATATAATTGGGCAAATCGAACCCCTTTTTCTTTACATAATCCGTAGATTCCTTCAGTTTTCCATCTACATCCATCATGATGAAGATAATGTCGGGGTTATCCTTCAATTTACTATATAATCTATTCAATGAGGGCATTTCTTTGCGACATGGAGGACACCAAGTAGCCCACATATTGATGAATATGACCTTATTTCTTATGTTCCGAAGAGCAATCTTATCACCCTTGCTATTTCTGAATACGGTATTGCTATTGCTCAAGTCAGATGATGGGGAGAGTTCAACCAGCGTGGTGGTGGGCTGCGGTGATTTTACATGCGCTACAGATTCAGGCGTAGCCACTTGCTTGCCCAGCAAGTAAAGACTAGAGGTGGTTATGATTGCTAAAATAATCATGACACCTAATATGATACTAAATGTTTTTCGTTTCATTGTAATATTTTATTGATGTTACGTACGCAACAATTGAGTAGTCACTCATGTTGATGGATATAAGATACTTTCTGTCTCTAAAATTAAGGAACAGTCCTAAATCAATAGTGTACGATACAAGAGATAAATAGGGGTAGGAGAAGGAGGGGGGCTTAGTGTGACCGGAGTGATAGGAGCCCTAGGTAGCGAGGACGCTCGAGATGCCTCATAAGTGCCTAGAAGTGGCCACGTCACTTGCAGGGAATGAGGGCGACTTGAATCAACACGAAAGGCGGTACAAAGCGAACAAGAAGGTCCGTTGATAACCGTCAAACTTGTTGATCCCGCTTTGTCGTTAGTTTTCGATTCTTCTATATCAGCCTTTGCCCATCCTTTTAGAGAAGCCTTTAAAGGGCAAGATGTTAGTACACCCATCACTAAGGCAAAGACGACACAGGCAATCACTCTTAGAGAGGTTACTCTCGTGCTAATGTATGTGGTCTGCATCTCACCCAAAGATATTGATTGGTGAAACCAAAGACAAATATTTGATACGTAAAAAAGCCGTTTCATTTTTGAAACGGCTTAGTAAGCGATTTTTTTTATAGGATCTCGACTACGTTATCCTTATCATCGACATCTGCCAGACGTTTGGTGATGTCTATCGTCGCTTTACGGATCGGTTTAGTCGTTTTGAAGGTATAAGTAGGTTTGGTCCAAAACCAATCTTCCAGGGTTGTACGTGTTGCCCCTTGGTAGCTACTGAAGCCTTCGACTGGTTTTTCACCTCTCATTTCACGTAGCGGAATATAAAACAACTCTTTTGAGCCATCTTGATATTCGACTAAGATATCTAATGGCATGGCGAAGTCAGACTTGTTGGTCAGCTTTATTTCGGTCGTGGAAAGACTCTGGATACCGTAATCTATCTTGCGCGTGGTATTTATAAATAGGTTGAAATACCATTTGAGATTGATGCCAGATACCTCTTCTGCTACGCGCTTAAAGTCATTGGGAGTGGGATGTTTGAATTTCCAAATATCGTAGAATTTTAAAAATGTTGCTTCCAAATGCTCTTGTCCAATGATGTAGCCCAATTGCTCAGCTAAAACCTGACCTTTGTTATAGGCCTGATTGCTGTAAGCATAGTTGCTATTATAGTAGTCGGCCAAGAGACTTGCGGGTTCTTCCTTGCCGGACAGTGCTAACTTGATATAACTCTTATATGCATTTATTACTGGGTTGTCAGGTAGGGGTGAGGTTTTCTTGAATAAAGTCTGAAAAGCGAGCTCTTCAACATAGCTAGTAAAACCCTCATCAAACCACTCGTCTACAGTTTCATTGATGCCAAACAAATGTTGGTACCACGAGTGTGCGGCTTCGTGATAAATAACGCCAACGAGACTTTCTAGAGTACGTTCTCCAGTTATCAATGTCGTGGTCCCGTATTCCATACCACCGTCGCCACCCTGTACCACAGTATAAGTCGGCCAAGGGTAAGCACCAAATCGCTCACCACAAAAATCAAAAAAATCTGTTGTATAGGATAAGGCTTTCTGCCAATTGTCTGTGGTTTTTTTTCCGGGAATATATATCATGAATACTTCGACTCCCCCTTTACTCTTTTCTCGCTCAACAATGAATTCCTTGTCCGCGGCCCAGGCAAAGTCATGTATATTCTCGGCTTTGAAATGCCAAGAGCTACGGTCGTTTTTTACCACAGGTCTCGCTTTTTTAACATAACCTTTAACCTGAGTCGGATTCTGCAATACTCCAGATCCACCAATGACGTAATCCTTGCCTATATTGATGGTAATATCAAAATCACCAAATGGGGCAATGAACTCTCGAGCGACATATTCATCCAGATGCCACCCAAATTCGTCAAATTGTGCCATTTTGGGGTACCACTGGGTCATTGAAAATTCAACACCTTCTTTGGAATTACGACCGCTTCTTCTAATCTGTTCAGGAATCTGTGCCTCCCACGTCATATCAAAAGTTGCTGAACTATTGGCTTGTATAGGCTTCGCAAGAGTTACTTCCAGAAGAGTGCCATCAACTTTAAATGTCGTCTTGGCCCCATCTTGTAGCAATGTTTTGATGCGTTGATAGCCAATTTGTTCGGGAGTCAAGCTCGCGATACGACTTTGATATACAGGTTTTTCTTTGGTCCCTATGTTGTTGGTCATTCGGGCATCCGGGTCGGAAATATTGGAGAGACGATAGTCCATCATACTGCCTGGTTGAAAAGCATTGAAATACAAGTGGAAATATACTTTATGGAGTGCCTGTCCCGAATTGTTGGTGTACACCAGTTTCATCTTTCCATCATATTGATATGATTTTTCTTTCATATCAATCGTCATGGTATAGTCTACTTTTTGATCCCAATAGCCTTTTCGTTGAGCTGATAGTTGGAAGGAGACCAGTGTTAGAAAAAGAAATAAGTGAAGTTTTTTCATCAGAATATAATTTGTATAAATCTACATTATCGGCACATGTTGGCGCCATCATAATGACGAGTCAATTAACGGCTTCAAACATACGAAAAAACCCTAGTTAGTGTGGCTTCCCTAGTCGAAGAAAAATAGAGCCGCAGAATATTAATGTTCTGGAATGTGGACACTTTTCCCGAAAATAGGGAAAGACCACCTACGCTGAGAGGGGTGAATACTACATATTGTAGTATTCAATATTTTGTGCCTGTATAGCTTCTACCAAAGACTGTAATTGGTCTTCATTCTGAAAAAGTTTGTTTCTCCAAAATCGATAGGAGTGACCCCTACGTTGATAGATAATCAATAAGTTGCCGCCAGACCGACGGAGATTTCGGATATGGGAGATATTCGATTTGGGGATAGTAACTTCCCTATCAAGCTTTTCGATGGTCAAATTAGTGCCATCAAAAGACCAGTGTGAGGGAACACGGCTATATCTTACTGCTCCAAAAATGACCAGAGGTATTGCAAATAGCGTTACTAATATTTTGACAACCTCTTGAAATGGAGTAAGTGCGAGCAAGGCAGCAATTATACTGATGCCTGAAAAAATCAATAACATATATCGACCTCTGTGTAATGTCGATATATAGTAACTTTGGGTAGGGGTATGGACTTTCATCGTGTAGGACCTATAGTATAAAAAAAGTGCCAGACTTTTGAAAATCTAGCTTAAGGTCAAATATGATTGCAAAAATCTCATCTAATAAGGTGTAAAACAAGTTCCATCTTATATTTTGATACCCTTTGGTTAATATTTTTATAGTTTGCAAGCAAAATCGCATCTTTGGGTAATCAATCCAATCCCTATGAGTAAACGCTTTATCTTACTGGTCTTTTGTCTGTGCCAACTCTTATATGCACAACAAAAACCAAATATAATAATAATCATTTCGGATGACCATGCATTTCAGACGATAGGAGCCTACGGTTCTCCATATGGAAGGACCCCCAATATTGATAGACTGGCTAAGGCTGGCAAAGTTTTCGATCGAGCATATGTGACCAACTCCCTTTGTGGTCCGAGTCGGGCAGTACTATTGACCGGTAAGTATAGTCACAAGAACGGTTTTAAAGAAAATGAAAATTCGACATTCGATCATAGTCAAAATACCTTTGTTAAAGAATTGCAGGCTGTAGGTTACAACACGGCATGGATTGGAAAGCAACACCTAGGAGACCACCCCCAAGGGTTTGATTTTTTCAGTATATTGGATGGTCAGGGGCATTACTTTAATCCTGTTTTTATAGAAAATGACGGTAGGCGAGAGCAAATCCAAGGATATGTCTCGGACATTATTACGGACAAATCAAAGAAATGGCTGGAGACATTGAGCCGTGAGGAACCTTTTTGTTTGGTAATCGGTCATAAAGCCACACATCGGTCGTGGATGCCCGATCCCAAAGACTTCGGTAGGTATGATGATGTATCTATACCATTGCCGGATAATTTTTACGATACCTATACGAATCGCAAAGCAGCAGCTATTCAAGAAATGACAATCTCGAAAGATATGCAGTTGGCCTATGACCTTAAGATGTACCCCAGCAAAGATGCTATGCGGAAGGATTATGATTTTGCCCGATTTTCAGATGAGCAATTTGAAGCATATTATAATTATTATAGACCGATACAGGATGATTTTTACCAAAAAAAGCTGCAGGGGAGGGAATTGGTAGAGTGGAAGTATAAAAGATATATGATTGACTATCTCAATACATCCGTTTCTCTTGATCGCAACATAGGAGAGATTCTGGACTACGTTGAAGAGAATGGGCTGGAAAAAAATACGATAATAATCTATCTTTCGGATCAAGGATTTTATATGGGAGAACACGGATGGTTTGACAAACGCTTTATGTATGAAGAATCTTTTCGTACACCAATGATTATAAAGACTCCTGGTGGAGACAAGGCCACAGCTCAGCACATTCAAACGATGGTGATGAACGTTGATATAGCCCCCACATTGTTGGAGTTGGCGAGTGTGGATATACCTAAAGATATGCAAGGTAAATCTTTTGCTAGAACATTGAGCAACCCGAATCGAGCGACTAGAGACCGTCTTTACTACCATTATTATGAAGATGGGGTACATGCAGTGTCACCCCACTTTGGCATCAGTGACGGGAGATTCAAGCTTGTGAGATTTTACGGAAAGGTAGACAGCTGGGAATTGTATGACTTGAAGACGGATTCTGCCGAAATGAACAATATCTTTGATGCCACTGCTGCAAAAAAAATCGTGGAGAAGATGAAAAAGAAATTAATAACAGAAATAAAGGCTGTTGATGATCAGGAAGCCTTAGATATATTAACGAAATAACTATGATCTTAAAATTTGCCAATCGATTTATTGGATTTGGAGTTCTATTGGCCTTTATGCAGGTCACTTATGCACAGGGAAAGAAACAGCCCAATGTATTGATGGTTTATGTGGATGATTTGGGATACGGCGATTTAGGGCTCTATGGAGCTAAAGATATTGAGACACCACATCTAGATGAGCTGGGACGGTCTGGCATCAAGTTTACCAATGCACACGCTGCAGCAGCAACTTGTACGCCCTCTCGATATGCGTTAATGACTGGGAATAATCCATATCGAGCTAAAGGAACTGGAATTTTGCCCGGAGATGCGGCACTTATTATCCCTCAAGACAAGATTACCTTACCTAAAGTATTTCAAAAGAAGGGATATTCCACAGCAATCGTCGGGAAATGGCATTTAGGGTTAGGTAATCAAGTAGATAAGGATTGGAATGGAAAGATTGCTCCTGGACCACTGGAAGTTGGGTATGGATATTCATTTATATTCCCGGCAACGGCAGATCGAGTACCAACGGTATTTCTGGAGAATCATCATGTCATTGCTGCCGATGTTAATGATCCTATATATGTGAACTACAAGCAGAAAATAGGGAGTGAACCTACCGGAAAGGAGAATCCTGAATTGTTGAAAATGCATGCTTCTCCAAACCAAGGACATGATAACACAATTGTCAACGGAATAGGGCGGATAGGTTGGATGACGGGTGGAAAGGCTGCGAAATGGACAGATGAAGAGTTGACGCTTACATTTTTTGAGAAAGCTAAGGAATTCATTAGGAGTAATGCTTCGAAACCATTCTTCTTAAGTTATAATGCGACAGAACCGCACGTGCCGCGCATGCCTGCTACAGTCTTTAAAGGGAAGAGCAAACTTGGATTAAGAGGCGATGCGATACTGCAGCTAGATTACACCGTAGGTGAGTTGGTGCGCGAGTTGAAAAATAATGGTATATACGAGAATACAATTATCATCTTTACAAGTGACAATGGTCCTGTCCTAGATGATGGATATGTCGATGAAGCAGTCTCTAAAACCGGCAATCACGACGCCTTTGGAGGATTAAGAGGAGGGAAATATAGTGCTTTTGAAGCCGGTACAAGAGTGCCATTTCTCATCAGCTGGCCCGCAGAGATAAAAAAAGGACAGGTATCGGATGCATTGGTCGGTCAGGTAGATTTATTGGCCTCATTTGCTTCTTATCTAGGGGTATCCTATTCGCAGGATGAAGCTGTAGATAGTCAGAATCATTGGAAGTCTTTGCTTGGTGAGGACACAAAAGGACGTGAATATTTAGTTAAAAGCGCAGGTACTTTTTCAATTATTAAAGGAGATTACAAATATATCCGACCTAATGGCGGTGCGAAAATCAATAAATCCGTGAATATTGAGCTTGGAAATGATGAAATTCCCCAATTGTACAATTTGAAAATTGACAAGGGCGAAAAGAACAATATTGCTCCAACCAATAAAAATAAAGTTGACGAACTAGACAAACTTTTGCAGACCCAGCTTTAATCTAATGGAGATTCGAACTTTACTTTCTATGGATCCATTCTAGTTGAGAAGAGTTGTATATAGAAAGCAATTTATCTAAGTTTGTGCCTATGTCGTTTTCAAAAAGATTGGTAGCTTGGTATGGAGAGAATGGACGTGATCTTCCCTGGCGTCATACCCAAGATCCCTATATTATTTGGCTGTCTGAAATAATTTTACAACAGACCCGTGTGGAACAAGGAATGCCTTACTTTTTCAGGTTTTCGGAAAAATTCCCTACTGTTAAAGATTTTGCGGAAGCATCTGAAGATGATATTTTACATCTGTGGCAGGGGCTGGGTTATTATTCAAGAGGCCGGAATATGCATAAGGCAGCGAAGACTGTGATGTCCGATTTTAAAGGAGTCTTCCCGACAAAATATGAAGATGTGATTAAGTTGAGTGGTGTGGGTGAATATACTGCAGCCGCAATTTCTTCTATCGCTATTGGAGAACAAAGGGCTGTGTTGGATGGCAACGTTTTTAGGGTACTGTCTAGGTATTTGGGTATAACAGAAGAAATCAATACACCAAAGGGTAAAAAAATATTCACCGCTGTTGCCAATCAAATGCTTCATCGGGAACAACCTGCGACATACAATCAAGCCATTATGGATTTTGGAGCAATCCAGTGTAAGCCCAAAAATCCGAATTGTGAGAGATGTGTATTCAACTTGGAGTGTGTGGCACTGCAGGAGAATAAAGTTGCGGAGCTGCCCATGAAGAAAAAAGGAAAGAGCAGCCGAAATCGATACTTTCACTACTTTGTTTTAGAGGATGGAGAACAAATCTTAATGTCCAAACGTGGACCTGGTGATGTCTGGGAAAATCTGTATGAGTTTCCCCTCATAGAAACGGACAGCTTATTGGATGCTGGTCAAATTAGGGAATACAAAGCGTTAGAAGACTTCTTTTCTTCAGATGTCCAACTCGCTGAAATGGGTGGTGTTGTCAAGCATATATTGAGCCATCAGAATATATACGCCCAGTTTTACAAGGTCTTAAATCCACAGTCTTTAATTTGGAAAAAAAAGTCGTGGAATTATGTATTGTTAAAAGATTTAAATAAATTAGCTCAACATAAGTTGATTTTTACGTTTATTGAAAACAACATTACCAACATTAGCTAATCACAAACACCTAAATTATTAACATGTCAGGCATTAACAAAGTTATCTTAGTTGGACACTTGGGCAAAGATCCCGAAATCCGTTACTTAGAAGGCAACGTAAGTGTTGCCAGTTTTCCATTAGCAACTTCCGAATCATTCAACAAAGATGGCCGCAAAGTCGAACAAACAGAATGGCACAACATTGTGATGTGGAGAGGACTTGCAGATGTCGCTGCAAAATATCTAACCAAAGGCCGATTGGTCTATATCGAAGGTCGATTGCGTACGCGTACCTATGAAGATAAAGAAGGGATCAGAAGATATACGACCGAAGTGGTCGCTGAAAACTTTACGCTGCTCGGACGAAAATCTGATTTCGAGCCTCCTGCCCAAGCGCCAGCCAGCACGGCGGATAAAGCGGTAGAAAACAAAGAGCAACAAGTGGATTTTAAAGAACTTGATGATGATAATGATGGATTGCCGTTTTAAATCGTCGTTCACATAATATTACATAGCTTGGGACAACATTGAAAGATGTTGTCCCTTCTTTTTTACGGATAAGGGTTTCGAAAATCGTTTTTGCCAAATTCCATCCTATATGCAACAGTAGACGTACCGCCTAATTAATAGATAAAATGACGATATAAATAATAATCTCCATGATTGGCGTTTCAAGTTTTTAATTTTTGCTGTATCTTTGGCCTATGTTGCAAGATAAAATAAAGCAGTATACGGAAGAGATTGAGCAATTTAATCCGCTTACTCTGGCCGATGTAGAAAATTTCAGATTGAAATTCTTGGTTTCCAAGGGAATTGTAAAAAGCTTATTTGAAGAGTTTAAAACTGCTCCTGCGGAAGAGAAGCGTGTGTTGGGTAAGGTGTTGAACGATTTCAAACAACTTGCTGAAAGTAAGCACAAAGATGGACTTGACCAGTTTGGTAATAATGGGGCCATTCAGCAAGCAAAGGCAGAAGAAGACCTTACATTACCGGGGAATGGCTTTACCTTAGGTACCCGTCATCCGCTTTCATTGGTCAGAAAGGAAATTGTCGAAATCTTTAAAAAACTAGGCTTTATTGTTGCCGAAGGACCTGAAATCGAGGATGACTGGCATAATTTCTCCGCATTGAACTTCCCTCCCGAGCATCCAGCTAGGGACATGCAAGATACCTTTTTTATCAAAAAGCAAGATGGAAATGACATCGCCTTGCGTACGCATACTTCATCGGTACAGGTTCGTTTGATGGAAGCAGGTAAGCCTCCGTTCCGTGCGATTATGCCCGGACGTGTATATCGGAATGAGGCTATTTCTGCACGTGCACACTGTTTTTTTCATCAGGTCGAAGGATTGTATGTAGACGAAAATGTGTCATTTGCCGATCTCAAGCAGACACTTTACCATTTCGTTCAAGAGTTATATGGTGAGGGTACAAAAGTAAGATTCCGCCCCTCATATTTTCCTTTTACAGAACCCTCTGCAGAAATGGATATCTCTTGCACCATTTGTAAAGGCGAGGGCTGTCAACTATGTAAATACTCTGGATGGGTAGAGATATTGGGCTGTGGGATGGTGGATCCAAATGTATTGGAAAATTGTGGCATCGATAGCCAAAAGTACTCGGGATTTGCATTCGGTATGGGCATAGAACGGATTACAAATCTGAAATATGAAATTAAAGATTTACGTCTGTTTTCTGAGAACGATGTACGATTTTTAGATCAATTCCAATCGGAGATAATTTAATGAAAATACTTTTTAGACTTTGCTTTCTTCTTATTGTGATAGCCTCTCTTTCGGCTTGTGGTAAGGGGGGATGCAATGTCGTGCCAAGTGTCAATGTATACCACGGATTTAGTCAGGCTACCAACCCCAGTTTATTTGTGACTGGGGGTGCCGATGTAATCGACGGTATAGGGGTGACAGGGGTAATTGTATACAATATGGGTAATGGTGAATTTATCGCTTACGACAGATGTAGCACTGTAAACCCCGAGAAGCGAAATCGGGTAGTGTTGGACAAAAATAATCCGTATGTAGCTACAGACCCTGTCAGTGGAGCCGAATGGTTACTATTGGATGGGTCGCCTGCCAAAATTGCAGAATGCCCGCTGAAACCTTACTATGTGCGTAAAGTAGGAAATCTTTACTACATTCAAAACTAAAGGAATATGGAGCCTGAAAAAATTGTTGCATCGATAAAAAAAGCAGCTCGGGAGCTTTTCAGGCGATACGGGTATAATAAGACGAGCGTAAACGAACTAGCTAAAGTAGCAAACGTTTCCAAAGCAACAGTCTATAAATATTTTATTAGTAAAGAACTGATTCTGCACGCCATCCTCATGGATTATATTCGGGAGAATGTCAAAGATATTTTAGATAAAAATGTGAATCAGAATGACTTGCCTACCTTCTTGGCCAATACTATTTTGAGGGTAAGTAGATTGACATATACGGTGTGTAATGAATTCGTAGGGTGGGAGTTCATTCGCGAATCATCTAATGCACAGGAATATCTAAAAACATTATCGGAAGATTTGGAGTTCCTTTTGTTAAGCTCATTTATCCAAAATGAAGCCATCGCAAATGAAGTCCCTGAGGAGAAATTGACCTTCCTAATTAAAACCAGTAAAAACGTTGTATTCTCGTTTGCTTTTACGGCAGTGTCAGAGGCCGATGTACGTAAAAATTTTATTTCGTTTCAAAAAGAGATCCTACCTTATCTCGTTCAGGCTGCACTGATATAGTACCCCTTTTTCCAATGGTTGTTGCACTATGTTAATTTCCATTAAAAAGCGTATTTTTGCGCCATCATGAGAAGAAGAATTCCACAAGACAAAAAATTTATTTCAGATATCGATGTGATTGATATCGCTGAAGAGGGTAAGGGCGTAGGTAAATCGGATGACTTGGTCCTGTTTATCGAACGGGCTATACCGGGAGATATCGTCGATGTGGAATTGATGAAGAAAAAGAAGAATTTTGCTGAGGCACGTGTAGCAGCATTAAAAAAGCCGTCCGAATTCCGAACTACAGCTTTTTGTGAACACTTTGGGGTCTGTGGTGGATGCAAATGG
Source organism: Sphingobacterium sp. SYP-B4668 (assembly GCF_027627455.1). Taxonomy (NCBI): domain Bacteria; kingdom Pseudomonadati; phylum Bacteroidota; class Sphingobacteriia; order Sphingobacteriales; family Sphingobacteriaceae; genus Sphingobacterium; species Sphingobacterium sp. SYP-B4668. The sequence continues at coordinate 562,649 of NZ_CP115483.1, forward strand.
CAAGAGATGACTTACGAAGGGCAGTTGAAATTTAAACAACAGACAGTAGAAAGCGTGCTGTCGCGCATAGGAAAAATAGACGCCACGTCCATGGAACCGATCCTCGGTTCAGCTAAGACAACATATTACCGTAATAAATTAGAATATACTTTTTCCAACAAAAGATGGTTGACATCAATTGATGATGCCGTTGAAGGCTTAGAGATGAGTGCGTTGGGATTTCACGTGCCCGGAAGGTTTGATAAAATTCTAGACATCCAACATTGCTACCTGCAGGAGGACCCTTCCAATGAGCTCCGGAATCATATTCGAACATTTGCTATTGCCAATGGGATTTCGTTTTATGACCTTCGAGAGCATGCTGGGGTACTGCGTAACCTGATTATAAGGACTTCGTCTACAGGTGAGAAGATGGTAATTGTTGTGTTTGCATACCCCGAAGATGGACAAGTGGAGTTGTTGATGAATGAGGTCAATTCCAGATTCCCAGATATCGACTCTCTACTCTATATCATCAATCAAAAGAAGAATGATACCATCTTTGACCAGGATATCCATGTATTTAAAGGTCGAGATTTTATATATGAAGAGATGGAAGGCCTCAAGTTCAAGGTCGGTGCAAAGTCATTTTATCAGACCAACTCGCTTCAGGCATATGAATTGTATAAGATAACTCGTGAATTTGCTGCTCTGCAAGGTGACGAATTGGTATATGACCTTTATACAGGGGCTGGTACCATTGCAAATTTCGTTGCACGTTCGGTAAGAGAAGTCATTGGGGTAGAATATGTGCCTACAGCTATTGAGGACGCTAAAATAAATGCCGAAATCAATGGTGTAAAGAATACGAAATTCTACGCTGGCGATATGAAGGATGTATTGACTACAGAGTTTATCAAAGAACACGGTAAGCCGGATGTAGTTATCACCGACCCGCCGAGAGCAGGGATGCACGGTGACGTGATAAAAAGACTTTTAGAGATGGAAGCTCAAAAGATTGTATATGTAAGCTGTAATGCGGCTACTCAAGCGCGTGATATCGCATTATTGTCCGATAAGTACACCGTCGAACGTATCAAGCCTGTCGATATGTTTCCGCATACGCAACATGTGGAAAATGTGGTTTTATTGAAATTGAAAGATTAAGAAATATGGATTTAGAAGAATTATTGAAAAATCAAGCCGGCGATGATGGCCAGCTCGAAAAAGATAGTCCCTTAAAAAGCCTTAAAAAGGATCTTGATTTTTATGCAGAATCGATAAAGGAAGTATCGGCAGAGATGGTTGCAGAGGGGTATACCTTGTTCCCTATATTTATTGCCCATCAACATGAGGTAAGTGTGGGAGAGGTGATGCTCGATAAGAAAGAGTTAGGAACGAGTTGGACCGTTAATGCATCTTCTTTGGAAGAATTTGTCGACAGAGGGCTTATCAAAGATGATAGAAAAGCTTATTTCGAACGGACCTATAAGAAGTCCGAAGACTACATGTGTCTTTTTGTAGTCGTTCCCGAAGGAGCAAACTTTGTTTTCTATCCATATAAGTAATCTAAGAGTAGTTTTAATTATTTTTAACATTTGGGTTTGTCAAAGTATTATTACTTTTAGTGTGTATGTATAAGTTTAATTTGTATAAGTATAGTCTGATAATGTTGATCCTCGCTGTGTGTGGAGTCAAGACACAATATTCCTTGGCACAGACGATGAGTCCAGTGAATGGACTTGTTATGGAAAAAGGGACTACTAATAGACTTGCTGATGTGAATGTGACCAATTTGCGCACCAAACGGACAGTCATAACCAACAACTTTGGCGTGTTTGCGGTGGAGGCATCCATAGGGGATAGCTTATTGTTCTCCAAAATAGGTTATGGAAGCATAAAAACAATGTTGTATTCCAAGGACGATATCCTAATTGATATGCAACCAGGTATTACACTGGAGACGGTTGTAGTCGACAGGTTGAGTAAGGAAGCGGAGATGAATAATATTATGCGTGATTATGGGAAAAAGGGTGTCTATAATGGTGGCAAAAATAGGACAATGACCTATTTGGCAAGCCCCGCTACTGCTCTGTATAATCTCTTCGGTCGTGAAGCCAAAAATGCAAAGCGTTTCCAAAATTATATGGACCGCGAGATTGAAGAGGCAAAAGTAGATCGAATATTTACACGTACCACAGTGTCCAATATTACGGGTTTACAGGGTGAAGATCTAGAGTCTTTTATGTCAATTTATCGTCCTTCACCAAGTCAAGTAGAGTATTGGGGACAGTATGATATCATAAATTATGTGAAGTCTTCGTACGAACAGTTTGAAAAGAATGGACGTCCAAAGCCCGAACGCCTACCCAAACTCGATATTCCTATACAGGAAAAGTAGTATTGTAGCTACTTAATCTCTTCTTTATCATGTTTTTTAAGTAAAACGTGAAGAACAAAACATTTTTGGCATTTGCTTTGTTTTATATTGACCAAATAGTAGAAAGAAATTCCAATGAATATGAAAGTAAATAAAAAAATAGCTGTATTTGGACTAACAGTTGCAACTTCAGCAATGTTATTTGGTAGTTGTTCAACTATCCAAAACATGAATTCTACTACTAAAGGTGCAGCAATTGGTACTGCAGGTGGTGGTGCCTTGGGCGCATTGATAGGTGGTAAGGCTGGTAATACAGCTGTTGGGGCTATAGCTGGTGCCGTAATAGGCGGTGCGGCGGGAGCTTTGATTGGAAAGAAAATGGACAAGCAGGCGGCTGAAATTGAAAATACGGTAGCGGGAGCTGAGGTCATCAAATCCGATGAAGGGATTATCGTCAAATTTGATGAAGGCATTTTGTTCGACTTTAACAAGTCTGATCTTAAAGCTTCAGCAAAGACAAATATTGCAAAGTTGGTAGAGACATTGAACAAAGAGCCTGATACTAAAATTTTGGTAATTGGACATACAGATAATATCGGGTCTTTAGCTGCAAATCAGAAGGTGTCCGACGCAAGGGCAGCTGCGGTGAAGACATATGCCGTATCCCAAGGCTTGAATGGAGGGCGTGTTAAAACAGAAGGAAAAAATTATTCAGAGCCTATCGCTAGTAATGATACAGATGCCGGACGTGCTGAAAATCGTCGTGTAGAGATTGTTATTGTTGCTGGAGATAAAATGAAACAAGAAGCTATTGATGCAACTAAATAAATAGCATTTAAACTTTTACAAAAAAGGGCATGGTCGCGAGGACGATGCCCTTTCTTTTTTATCTGTAACTTTCCTTACGAGCGGGAAGGCGCTTAGAAGCAATCTGATTGGTTTTGCTTACGAATGTTAAATTTCGTCTATACATTTGTTTATCCTGCCAATCTGTCACATTTTCTTAATTATTATTCCTAACTTTGTACTCTTTGAATTTTGACAATGTTAGATTTATCTCATAGCACAAAAGAGCACGATGAGTCCCGTCAGGGTGAGGCTCTACAGTTGGAAAAAACTTCCGACAATAGTAACGGAAGGAAACTTTATATCGAAAGTTACGGTTGTCAGATGAACTTTTCCGACAGCGAAATCGTAGCCTCTATTTTGTTGGACAAGGGTTTTGAAACAACCAAGGATTATAATGAAGCGGACGTAATTTTTATCAATACCTGCTCTATTCGCGAGAATGCCGAGACGCGAGTACGTAATCGCCTAAAGGAGTTTGAATTTGCAAAATCCAAAAATCCAGGAATGATTGTGGGAGTACTGGGCTGTATGGCAGAGCGTCTGAAATCCAAATTCCTAGAGGAAGAAAAATTGGTGGATGTCGTCGTAGGGCCGGATGCCTATAGAGACCTCCCCAACCTGATTGAAAAGGTAGATGATGGGGCAAAGGCTGTCAACGTCTTGCTGTCAAGAGAGGAGACATATGCGGACATAAACCCGGTACGGTTAAATACCAATGGAATAACAGCCTTCATCTCGATCATGAGGGGCTGTGATAATATGTGCTCATTTTGCGTAGTCCCTTTTACGAGAGGACGTGAACGTAGTCGCGATGTCGATTCTATTGTTAAAGAAGCACATGACCTATTTAATGCGGGCTATAGAGAAGTAACGTTGCTGGGACAAAATGTTGATTCTTATAAATATACTGCTCCTGTAGCTGAGGGTGAGCTCGCTGGAGAGGTGGTCAACTTTGCTCAATTACTGGCTAAGGTTGCTGATGTGAGTCCACTTTTACGCGTCCGTTTCTCAACCTCTCATCCAAAGGATATTACCGATGAGGTGTTGCATACGATGGCTAGATATGAAAATATATGCAAATATATTCACTTACCTGTACAGTCCGGCAATTCCAGGGTGTTGGAATTGATGAATAGGACCTACGATAGACCATGGTATATCAACCGGGTGGATGCGATTCGTCGTATATTGCCAAACTGCGGAATTTCGACGGACGTCATTACCGGGTTCTGTACCGAGACAGAGGAAGAGCATCAAGAGACATTGTCAATGATGGATTATGTTAAGTATGACTACGCATATATGTTTGCATATTCTGAAAGACCGGGGACGTTAGCTGCCAAACGATACGAGGATGATATCCCTGAAGAAGTGAAGAAAAGACGATTGACGGAAGTAGTCAGTAAACAACGTGAACACAGCCATTACCGAATTCAGAATTTTGTAGGTAAAGTACATAAGGTGTTAATTGAAGGATATTCCAAACGATCCAATCAGGATTACGCTGGTCGTAATGATCAGAACGCTATGGTCGTCTTTCCAGTAGATAGCCGCTTTAAAGTTGGCGACTATGTTAATGTATTGGGTGAATCCTGTACATCGGCAACACTACTCGGACGGATTATTGATTAGAATATACGAGCCACCTGAAAAATTTTCTTAAACAAGATATACACTGTGGACAATCAAGATATAAAGAATAGATTTGGTATAATTGGCAATTCGCCTTTGTTGAATAGGGCGATTGATGTAGCTAGACAAGTAGCTCCAACGGATATTTCGGTATTGATTCAAGGAGAGAGCGGTAGTGGTAAAGAGGTATTTTCACATATTATCCATCAACTAAGTGCCCGCAAACACGGACCATTTATAGCCGTCAACTGTGGTGCTATTCCAGAAGGAACAATCGATTCTGAGCTCTTTGGTCATGAAAAAGGATCCTTCACGGGCGCCCATGAAGCTAGAAAAGGATATTTTGAAGTCGTAGATGGCGGTACGATATTCTTAGATGAGGTGGGTGAGCTGCCTCTAGGTACGCAGGCTAGACTCTTAAGGGTATTGGAGAGTGGAGAATACATTCGTGTAGGTTCCTCGAAGGTCCAAAAGACGAATGTGAGGGTTGTGGCTGCGACGAATGTCGATATGTATGAAGCAGTTAAGAAAGGTAAATTCAGAGAAGACCTGTATTATAGACTGAATACAGTACCTTTAAAGATACCTGCTTTGCGAGAACGTAAGGAAGATATCAATCTGCTTTTTCGTAAATTTGTGGTTGATTTTGCAGATAAATACCGGAGTCCAGGAGTACAACTGACTGACGATGCCCAGCATATGTTAATGAATTACAGCTGGCCCGGAAACGTTCGTCAATTGAAGAATATTGCTGAGCAAATTGCAGTATTGGAAAAGGAACGAATCGTGAATGCCGAAATTTTACAGCATTACATTCCTGCCGAGCATTCTAACCTACCTGTGTTTGTTCCTCAGAATGCACAAAAAGACGATTTTTCAGAACGAGACATCTTGTATAAAGTACTCTTCGATATGAAAAAAGATATGGTAGATTTGAAGAAATTGGTCGTTGAATTGATTCAAAAAGGAGTCAATCCAAATACTTTTGATCAAAATTCACCCTATATCAATCAACTATATCAGGAGGTAAAGCCTGCGGCATCCATTTTACCAGAACAATCGGAGTCTGCATGGACCATCCATAATGCACGACCAGCGCATGCCCCAAATGTGGATTTTAATTCCTATGACACACAAGATGTGGAAGAAGTCGAAGAATCTCTTTCTTTAGTTGAAAAAGAGTCTGATATGATAAAAAAAGCATTACGAAAGCATAAAGGTAAGCGAAAGGCTGCTGCCCAAGAGTTGGGAATTTCCGAACGTACATTATATCGAAAAATAAAAGACTTAAATTTAGAATAATCAGCCATGAGTAGATTGAAGCAAGTCTATTTTGATTTGACGTTGACGTTGGTCGTATTGCTATTGACAGTAAGCAGTTGCGGTGTAAAATACAGTTTTACAGGTGGATCTATTCCTCCTGATATGAAGACCGTAAATGTGCAATTTTTTGAAAACATTGCACCGATGGTATATGCTACGTTGAGTCAGACATTTACAGAAGGGCTCAAGGAACGGATTCGTAATCAGTCTAGACTGAGCCAAGTGAATACAGGTGGCGATGCTGTTTTTGAAGGGTTTATTACCGATTATAGCATTACTCCTGCAGCGGTAGAAGCGGGGTCGGATATGGCAGCCTTGAACCGGCTGTCAATTACTGTGAAAGTTACATATACCAATCAGAAGAAGACTGAGGATAGTTTTGAGCAATCTTTTACTAGATTCAAGGATTTTGCTGGCAATGTACAATCAAATGAGGAAACGCTAAATAAGGAAATTGTAACCATGTTGACAGAAGATATTTATAACCGCGCATTTGCAAATTGGTAGTAGACAAAATATGGAAAATATAAGTAAAACCAAGGTTGAATTATTTCACCAATCATTATTGGACCCTACCCTAGTGTCTGATGGAGATATGGCGCAATTGATGAAGGAATTTCCCTATTCTCAACCTTTACGATTTGCTTATGAACGTCGTCGGTCTTTGTTAAATGAGCCTCCCGTGGATACGGCTATGGCCTTGCTGTATGCGCATCAGCCTGCCTGGTTGGCAGAATACGTGCGTAAAGATGTTGTCACCATTCCAGTGGAGCAGGTCGGTCACGATGAATATGTTGTTTTCGAGGATATGGCTGCTCAGGCGCCAGAGGAAGAGGCCAATATAGGCAACGAGACTGGTACAGTGGATGCACGCACCATGGAAACAGCAAAATCTTTGATGGATGTTGATATGGAAGACCATACCAACATACAGAATGAAGGTATTGGCGATATTGGAGCAGCTTTTGAATTTTCATCATTATCGGATAATAAGGAGAGCGAATTTCAGCCAGATATTGTCGAGAATAGCGTTGCTGCGGACGAAACGGAGGAAGAGCGTGTGAGTATTTATAACGATCATCTGATGCCGTATAGCTTTCTATGGTGGCTGCACAAGACCCGCCTAGAGCATGCAGATACCTATCAACCATTTGTCGAACCCCGTTTACCAAAACCTGAGAAAGGACAATTTGACCTTTCAAAATTGGATGAAAAAATTCTGGATCAACAAATTCGAGAACATGTCTTTAGAACCCAATCTCCCGAGGAAAAATTGAGTGAAGAAGTGAAGGAAAAAGTTGTAATTCCCTCGCCTCCTAAGAAAATTGATGAAGTTATCGAAAAATTCATTCGTGAGGAGCCTCAAATAAAACCCCCACAGGCTGATCAGCTGAATATGGAGAATAAGGCTCGAAAAAGTGCAGAGGACCAATTTACTTTAGTCACGGAGACATTAGCAATTATTTATACGGATCAAGGCCTATATCCGAAAGCGATAGACGTGTATAAAAAATTAATTTTGAAATTTCCAGAAAAAAATGCTTACTTTGCGAGCCGAATTACAGAATTGGAACAAAAATTAAACTAAATAATTTAAAGAAATGCAAACATTATTAATTGTCCTGATTATACTAGCGAGTGTGCTATTAACACTTATGGTGTTGATTCAAAATCCAAAAGGAGGAGGTCTCTCTTCAGGATTTGCTGGTGGATCAAATTTGATGGGGGTAAAACGTACAGGAGATTTCTTGGAAAAAGGAACATGGACATTGGTGATTGCATTGATGGTATTCTGTTTGGCGGTAAATATTTTAGGACCATCAAAAGGAGGTGGCGTTTCTAAAGGTGGCCTAAGTGAGCAAATCAATGCACCTGCGCAACAGAGTCCTTTGAACTTAAACCCGTCACAGGCAAAGCCCACTACACCGACAGCAGAACCCGTAAAATCCGATTCAGCTAAATAACTGAATTCTCAGGAAAATATATTGGCCCCATTCTCATTTGAATGGGGCTTTTTTTTGTGCCAAATTGTGCTGACATCATGACACTAATAGTTGGGTCTATGTCAGTAATTGGGGTGTTTTTGTGCAAAAATGGCAACAAAAGTTTAAATACTCCCTTTGGCATAATTGATGATGACACCTTCATGTAAACTTTTAATAATACAATCAATTAAAATATAATAGGAGAATAATATTATGGCATTAAACATTAAACCTATCGGAGACAGAGTAGTTGTAGAAGCTGCTCCCGCAGAAGAAAAAACAGCATCAGGTATCTATATTCCAGATACAGCTAAAGAAAAACCTCAAAGTGGTACTGTGGTCGCTGTAGGTAATGGAAAAGTAGATGAGCCTCTTACCGTTAAAGTTGGCGATCAAGTATTGTATGGCAAATATGCTGGTACAGAAATCACATATGAAGGCAAGGAATATCTGATTATGCGTGAAGCTGATATATACGCAGTATTGTAATTGAAAAGTAGAATTGTAAATCTCACAAATAGAATTGAACGGGATATAATGGAATGAACTTTAAGATGAAGAGTTCTTAACTGAAATACCCAAACTGAAATACTTAAAGAAATGGCAAAACAGGTAAAATATAACGTTGATGCACGTGACGCACTAAAAAGAGGTGTTGACACATTGGCAAATGCTGTAAAAGTAACTTTAGGTCCAAAAGGACGTAATGTAATTATTGAAAAGAAATTTGGATCGCCATCAATAACTAAAGATGGTGTCTCTGTTGCTAAAGAAATCGACTTAAAAGACGCTTTGGAAAATATGGGCGCTCAGATGGTCAAAGAGGTAGCTTCTAAAACAGCTGACCAAGCTGGTGATGGTACGACAACTGCGACTGTATTGGCGCAAGCAATCATTGCTCCGGGTATCAAATCGGTAGCAGCTGGTGCTAATCCAATGGATTTGAAACGTGGTATAGATAAAGCTGTTGCTGCTGTTGTAGCCAACTTGAAATCTCAATCTCAAGTAGTTGGTCAAGACAACAATAAAATCAAGCAAGTTGCCACAATTTCAGCAAATAATGATGAAGTAATCGGTTCACTGATTGCTACAGCGATGGAGAAAGTTGGTAATGATGGAGTAATTACAGTTGAAGAGGCTAAGGGTACTGAAACAGAAGTGAAAACTGTTGAAGGTATGCAATTTGACAGAGGTTATTTATCTCCTTATTTTGTGACTAACTCAGATAAAATGGAAGCGGAGTTAGAAAACCCTTACATTTTGATTTACGATAAGAAAATCAGCAACATGAAAGAATTGTTGCCTGTGTTGGAAAAACAAGTACAGACAGGAAAACCGTTGTTGATTATTGCTGAAGATTTAGATGGCGAAGCATTGGCAACATTAGTTGTTAATAAAATTCGTGGTTCACTGAAAGTTGCTGCTGTTAAAGCTCCAGGATTTGGGGATCGTCGTAAAGCCATGTTGGAAGATATTGCTATCTTGACAGGTGGTACAGTTATCTCTGAAGAAAGAGGATATAAATTGGAAAATGCAGAACTTTCTTACCTTGGACAAGCAGAGAAGGTCGTTGTTGATAAAGACAATACAACTGTTATCAACGGTGGTGGAAATGCGGATGATATCAAAGCTCGCGTTAATCAGATAAAATCTCAGATTGAGACAACGACTTCAGATTACGACCGTGAAAAATTGCAAGAGCGTCTTGCTAAATTAGCCGGCGGTGTTGCTGTACTTTACGTAGGTGCAACTACTGAAGTTGAAATGAAAGAGAAAAAAGACCGTGTAGATGATGCATTGCATGCAACTCGTGCAGCTGTAGAAGAAGGTATTGTTGCAGGTGGTGGTGTTGCTTTCATCCGTGCGACAGAGTCTTTATTGAACCTTAAAGGTGAGAATGAGGATGAGACTATCGGTATTGATATCATTAGACGTGCTATCGAAGAGCCTTTGCGTCAAATCTGTAATAACGCCGGCGTAGAAGGTGCGGTAGTTGTTCAAAAAGTTAAAGAAGGAAGTGCTGACTTTGGTTACAATGCACGTACTGATAAATATGAGAACCTTATTGGAGCGGGTGTTATCGATCCTACTAAAGTATCTCGTGTAGCATTGGAAAATGCAGCTTCTATCGCTTCGATGTTATTAACAACTGAATGTGTATTAGCTGACGAACCAGATGATAATGCAGCTGGTGCAGGTGCTCCTCCAATGGGAGGCGGTATGGGTGGTATGATGTAATCATTGTCACTTAATCTTGATACAAAATAAAAGCGTCCCTATGTGAATAGGGACGCTTTTTTTATATACTGCCAATGTCTACATGAAGTTTGTAGCAATAGTTAAAACTACCTGTGCCTCTATTTTTGGGCATTTCTATGGTTAAATTATTCGTAAAAATGGTTATAATCTTAGGGGTAAATGGCCATTAATCAGTTGTTAGCTTTCCAAGCGTTTCTTTGAGTAGCCCTAGCGATATGGGCTTGATAATAAAATCGCTCATTCCTTCTTTTAAATATTTTTCTCTATCATTTTCCATAGCATGGGCAGAGCAACCAATAATAATGGGAGGTTTCTGTCCCGTTTCAGCATAGTGGGCCAGAATATGATGTGTAGAATCCACCCCGTTCATTATCGGCATCTGTATATCCATCAGGACGATGTTAAAATAATGCTCTTTTAGTTTGTCCAATGCTTGTTGACCATCGTCTGCACATTCATGGGGATAACCCAATTCGTCTAACATTTTAGAAAGAACCAATTGGTTGATTCTGTTGTCCTCAACTATTAATATCTTTAGCTTGTGCATGGAGTGGTGGTTTTTCTCGTGTGTAAGTCCAAGTGTGGAAATTTTAGGGTCAGCGGGTGAAAAGGGAATCTTGAAGGTGAAAGTGCTTCCTTTTCCATAGATACTCTCCACCGTTATTGTTCCATTGAGCGTGCTGAGAAGCTTGTCGCAAATGGTAAGCCCAAGGCCAACACCTTTATTGGCTAAATGGACGTGTTGCTCTATTTGTGAGAATTGCTCAAAAAGATGCGGTATATCTTCGACTTTAATGCCTACACCTGTGTCTTGTACCGCACAATGAAGATACGAGGTCTCTGCCACTGCAGATGTCCAAAGGTGAACCTTCACAAAGCCCTTTTCTGTAAATTGGATGGCATTGGAGAGGATATTCAACAATATTTGCTTAAATCTAGCTTCATCTGTTGTAATATATTGTGGCATGTCCTCTTCCATTACGGTAGATAATTGCAGGTCCTTCCCTTTCAACATCGGTTCGAGGACCCTTTCCACAGCTGATACAGCGGATTTTAAACAAAAGGTAGAAGAGTGGATTTTCATTTTGTTAGCTTCGATTCTCGAAATATCCAATAAATCGGCAACAAGTTCAAATAAGATATGGCTACTGGCTTGAAGATTTTCCAGCAACAATTGCTGATGATTGTTCAGGGGGGTAGTCTGTAATAGGTCGATAGTGCCTATTATGCCGTTTAATGGTGTTCTTATCTCATGACTCATGGTCATTACGAACTTGGATTTAGATTGCGTGGCAGCCTCTGCAATTTTGTTTGATGCAATAAGCTCCTCTCCCGATTTTTCCAGTTTTTTCTTTTGTAGGCTTAAGATTTTCTTTTCATAATCATACACATTCTTGTATGATGATACCATAGTGATGCTTATTATGACACATACTAAGAAAGATGTCAACAGGTCGAAATGTTTAGATTTATCGTCCGTATAAGGAATTAAATATTGCGGGAAAAAGAAATCCGTTATCAAGCAGGCTATGGTGACTCCTATGAAAAAAACAATGAACTTTAGACGATAAGTACCCGAGAGTGTCAACAGACCAGCGATAAGATAAAATATGAAATTCATAGGCATGCTACTGTCGAGGCCATTATTAAGTAGCCACACAATAGCCAGACACGTTGTCAAGAAAAGGAAATATCGAAATTTAGACCGTTCTGTTGCAATGTTTTTTAAGGATAGTCTAAGCATATAAAGGTGTGCTAAGATGACAGCCGCACATACTATGTTGATCCCAATAGGGAGACCGGTATAGATGTTGCACACCATATTGAAGATGTTGAGCAATACCAGGCAGGCGGCTAAGATAGCCAACTGCTTGTTCTCTACACTTATTTTAGTGTCTATATAATATTTGTTATAGCGTCTTGACATTGTGTGTAAGCGTCCAAATGTCCTATATAAATAATCAAATCAGATTGCGTAGTATCGTAAAAAGGAGCGTAATGATGCTCAACACGATCATGGCTGGATAACCAAATAAGAAATTGCGCCATCGCAATTGCTTTGCTGTTAGGAACGGGCGGGTGATAAAATACAAGTTCAGGATAAGATAAGGTATAAGGAACATAATAAGCGGATTGGAATTAACAGCCGCTTTGAAATTGCCATTGAGTATTGCATGAATGGCACGTTGGGAGCCACAGCCGGGACAGTCAAAACCAGTTAGCGCCTTGATAGGGCAAGCTGGAAAGAAGCTGTGCTCCATGGGGTCATAGTTTTTATAGATATAGATAAAAGCTCCTCCCAATAGGAGGAGAGTCGTGCCGATAACGTATTTATTAGTACGAATAGTCACCAGCATCTTGAGTAGATCCAAAATATGCTAAACCAGCTATTATCCCGAAATATAATAGATAAAAAATAATCGATCCTACCACTGCAATGATAATCCATTTTTTTGCATTTTTTGAATCCATTTCGGCCCCCATCTTATCTCCCATGTAAAATTTCTTTTCGACTTTAGTAGCATAGATGATTGCTGGGATACCTAAAGGGATACAGCATACAATTGTAGCGATGATGGCCTCAATCAAATAAGACTTGGGTGGCTGCTCAAAGATGTTGTTCGTAAGAGGAGTATAAGGTGTGCCTCCACTGTTATAAGTAGGTGTGATTTGTGGTTGCGGAAGGGGTGGAGCTAAAACTTCTCCAGCAGATTGTTGCGAATGGTATGCATTGACAATTTCTGTCAGTTCTGGTATTTCGCCCGCTTTAGTCCAATTCGTTAAATCCGGTGACCAAACGTAGGTCTCGGCTGTGATATTCTTATGACGAAGCTCTTCTAGAGTAAAGGGACCAAAGCTATTAGTGCCGTCAGTGTAATGGTATTTTTGCATATGGACTGGTCAATTTTAGTGAATGAAGTTAGAAATATTAATCTTAGCGTACAAATAAAATATGTGCTATGTTTCTGCTTTATAAGCATACACTTATGGAACGAATGGAAGGCGCGCTCTTCAAGTGGGGTTTGATTCTCGTAATTTAGTTAGTAATCAGATTATTCCGAGAGTGGTAGTTGATATGCAGCATTGACTGGAGTTTGCGAATCCAGTACATTTTGGCTAAGTTTAATCATGGAATATAGTCCCCTAGTGATTACTGCTCTTTTGTTTATTCTTGGAGGGTTACTGATAATGTACGTACTTAAAAATGTAGGTAGGAAGCATTCCGTACAGGGTGGAGCTAATATAGCTACAGCTGCCATTAGGAATATACTTGATGCGCACGTCACGTTTTATAGGCAACTAAATGAACATGAACAAAATCGTTTCTGTGAGCGCGTAGAATATTTTTTAAAGACGACCAAGATTTCTGCTGAAAAAGGCGTGTTCATAGCCGATGAGGATAAGGTCTTGGTTGCCGCCAGTGCTACTATACCTCTATTTCATTTTGATAATTGGGCTTATGAAAATCTAGATGAGGTACTGATTTATCCCGATGCATTCGATGAGAAGTTTGATACAGATAATGCCAATCGCAATATCTTAGGTATGGTAGGAGATGGTGCAATGAATCGGAAGATGATTTTATCATTGGGTGCGCTACGAACAGGATTTGCGCTAGGAAGCTCGCATAATACCGCCATTCATGAATTTGTACATCTTATTGATAAAGCCGATGGTGAAATTGATGGAGTCCCCGAATATCTTATTCCGAAATCTTTAGTGGGGCCATGGTTGGCCGAAATGAGTAAAACGATAAGACAGATTAGAAGCGAACAATCAGATATTAGAGATTATGCGGCCACCAACGAAGCCGAATTTCTCGCTGTACTATCAGAGTACTTTTTTCAAAAACCAAAATTATTGAAAGAGGAACACCCTGAGCTATTCAAAATTCTTTCAGAAACCTATGAACGAAGTGGTACGATTTAAGGGGGAAAAGAAAAAGCGATTTACATTGTAAATCGCTTTTTTAGTAGAGGGCAGTTTCGGAAAATCTAACCTCATCGACGACTACGAAGCCATTTTAAATATGAAAAACCTCATCGAATAATCCGGAATAAAACATTTCAATCAAACCGCCTGTTTCGCTGCCCGAAGCAGGCTTTTTTGTTTTGACAATAGAAAATATCCTACATTATTAAAGAAAATATCAAGCTAAATATTATCAAGTTTCCGTTGCTCATCTTCTGGAAACTGAATATGTTCAGATAAATCCTAAACGAATTTTCTGGCAAAGACCGCACCTTCAGCCTCGCTTTTCATAATATCGTCATCACCAAGATCGGCATTTTCACCGTAGATCGCTTTCTTAAGTTCAACACGCTGGTGCATTTCGGTCACTTTTTCTTCCAACTGTTCCACCACGGAAAAATCAGGTGTTCCCCGTTCCAACAAATCACTAAAATCCTTATAGGGAGAAAGGCTCTCCTTAATCACTTTCTGCAGCACCTCATCCCCATTGCAATATCTCATGTTTAGCATACTCAGGATTCAATTAGGTGTACGTTCTGTCAATACTGGCCACTTTCTGTACAATTAAACTGGTTCTTCGTCACTTTTGGTGAAAGTATTATATAAAATTACACGGAACATACTAATCCCTGCTTCTTCATAAAGGTTATGTCAACCTTTTCCAGTAAGTTGTATACCTGCGCTTTCTGATAGTCTAAGCCGTATTCCTTTTTTATCCATTTTGCCAAAATCGGTCCAGTCCATCTGTTTGATTCAAACCCATAGTCTGAGGGAGTCTGTTTCAGGACTATTTTTTTATTTTCTCAAGCTGTTCATTTGACAGCGCACTATGCCTTCCTCTTCCTTTCTTATCTTTCAAACCTTCTATGCCTTCATTCTCGAAACGATGAACCCAATTGGTTATCTGTTTAAAACTTATGTTGTGAAGCTCAGACAGTTTTCTGCTGGAATGTCCCAATGCGACCAGGTAAACAAGATTTAGCCTGGCTCCAACGGTATACGCCTCATTCTTGCTTAAGATTTTCTTTATTTTCTCAGCCTCTGCACGCTGAACTTTTAATACTGATTTTCCCACGATACCGAAAGATAAGTTGCCAAAAACCGTTGAGAATGAACCAGAAGTTGAGATTCTTTATATATTAGATTGAACCTCTTGGGGATTTATTTACTTTTTATAAGTTAATATCGGGATTTTTCTCAAGCGAGATAGTTCGTGTGTCGTTGAAGTATAAAGTATTGGGTTTAAATAGTGTTTAGATTTATTTATAAAAAAAACAACTAGAGACGGTCTTATTTTTCTAACCGCAAGATCAATATCTTCAATTATAGTGTTCGTCGAGGTTCTGAGAGCATATTTAACCTTAACCGCAACTCCTATTCTTTTGAACAACCGCGCTTCTAAAAGCGTAGCTTTAAGCATAATTTCTCGTGGAGAGACAATATGCAATAATTTAATTTCAAAATTAAGTGTTTTTACAAACTCTACAATCTTCTTGATTTCCTTTTGATAATTAGTCATATCTGAAGCGTAACAAATACTATCTATAGTTTTTGTCTTATAAAAACTAGGCACACTAATCACGGGAACTGGAGATTTCGCAATTAATTTGTTTGCTGAGGCACCAATCGTCTTTTTTAATCTCCCTCCCCCCTGAATACCAAGGCATATACAGGTACATTTATGCTTGGACACGCATCTCAAAATAGTGGTCACTATATTTGGATTCATCTGAAGGTCTATCTCAAAATTGACGGCAGGCGCTTCTATGTTACTAAAAATTCGATTTAAAAACTTGTTTAACTTAGTTAATATAAATTCTCTTCTGACTTGACGGTAATTTTCAAACCTATGAGGTCTCCAGCTTTTGGGTTTCAAAAGATGATAAACATGCACAATAATCAAAGTGGCACCTTTTAACTGTGACAATTTATAGGCAAAATGAATAGCTGAAGTAGAACCAGCCGAAAGATCTGTAGCTACCAGAATTTTTTCCATACATCCTCATCATTTTTTGCTAAAATTACTTTTAGAATAGTACAGATACAATGATGGCTATCAGTTAAAACACTGATCGTTAGCGTAAAATATGCTTTACAGATAATTTGATGATATACATTTTTCAAGATTTGGAGAGAACACCTTATACAGGCATTTTAGGGAAGGTAATTATAATTGTTCTGATGAAAACGGGGCTGTAAACCGTTTGTTTAGCTTTTCATCTTTATTAAACCGCCAAGATCCATAATCTGGATCTGACTTCCATTTCTTTCTATTAATCCTCTTTCTTTAAAATCGGTAAGTATTCTACTAACCGTTTCTGTAGCAATACCAGCAAGTCCAGCAAGCTCATCCCTACAAATATCTATTTGGTCTATTGGAACTGCATCCTTACTTAACCGAACCAACACTTGTGCAAGTCTTTTTCTCACAGACTCATAAGCAAGCTCTATAAGTTGGTCTTCTTTTTCATGTAAATTGGCTGATAATATTTTAATAAAGTGTTGATTAAGTTCGACATGCTCGTTTAACAAATCAATAATTGCACTTTTAGATATAAAATAAAGAGATGAATTCTGAGTAGCTTCGGCACTTTCAAGCCAAGGATCATCTAGCAACAAAGTATCCAAACCAATAAAACTTTTTGGTTTATACAACCCTGTGATCATTTGTCGACCATCGGCTGTTAATTTCAAAGTTTTAACACAACCTTCTACCAATAGATAAAGCCATTGTGAATGATCGCTTTCGTAATACAACGTTTGTTTCTTTTTGATATGTCTTATTTTGCATTGAGAAATAAGATCGAACAGTTTTTCCAGGCCTTTACCATTATGGGGATGATTATTACTCGCCTCGCTAACTGGCAATGATGTCCAATTCTGATTCTTATTCTTGTTAATTCGAGCTTCTACAGATCTAACAAGCTGATCGCCCTGAAATGGCTTGGTGACAAAATCATCAGCGCCACACGCTATACCTTTTTTTACAATATCTGGAGTCGATAAAGCATTTAAAAAGACGAAGGGTATTTTAGTAGTTGATGGATTTTTTGATAATATAGATAATACTCCAAAACCATCTATATTTGACAACACAGTATTGCATAATATTAAACTAGGAAGTTCACTTACTGCAAGGTTAATCCCCATTTCGCTATTAAATGCTGCTGTTACTTCATGCCCTGAATTTTTTAATACATCCGAATATTTACCCAGTAAATCCAGATCATTTTCGATAATTAAAATGTTTTTCATTTTTGTCAATACCTGTAGCAGATCATTCATAAATCTACTTCTAATTCTGCTTTGCGACAATTTTTTAAGAAAAAAATGTAGCGTTTCAGCGACAAAACCGAGATCAAAATATGTGACCATCGTCACTATAAACCCTGACAAGCATCATTTCACATACAGAACATTTGAAGGAAATTTATACAAAAATTAATTATGTCCTAAAAATTAAGAAAATTATGAACGCTATCAAATCGAGGATGGATTTTTTTAAAGTTGGTTTAAATACCGAAAGCAGCAGAGCTGCCTTAAAAGATTCTTCGCAAAAACATGCAGGTAATATTGTAGAATCTATTATTAGAAAGCAAGGTCATAATATAAGTAAGCTGGCCAAATATATGAAGGTTAGCAGGTGTACGTTATACAATTGGTTTGAGCTTGATACTTTACCTTTTGATATATTAGTTAGAATTGGCTCTTATACTAATTATGATTTTTCTTCTGATTTTCCCGAAGTTTTTCGCTCAAATTCAGGCGCTAAAATAGAACAGCATCCTTTACAAAACCCATTCACAGAAAATGAGAAGATTGACTATTGGATAAGAAAATATATCCTTCTGTTAGAAAAATATAACGAGTGTCTAATAAATCAAAATCACTCTCAACACCCCAAATAACTTTCTTAATTCGCTATCTTCTTTTAAAATACATCCCTTTTATCCTTTCCGTTAGCTTATATGTACTAAGGTCACTAAAACTTGGTTATGATCGTGTTTAGGATATAACGCCCGATTTGTACCCGTCTTTATATACCTCACCATAAAGACTACACAATACCTGACGGGCTCCTCCCCCCATTCTATCTGCTATATGCATTTTTCTTTTGATTATCTGTGGTTTAAAAGTATCCTGCCTATGAACTACAGGTTAGCTGATTTCTTGAAGTTCTGAGGATATAGCTCTTTAAGATTTTTGTGGTTTATGGACATAATATTTTCCAGCGTATGTTTAACCACTGAAATGGGTTTACCTCATGCTTTTTGCAGATCGCAAAAAAAGAGTATATCATTGCTGCACGCTGTGCTGCTTCATGGCTTCCTGCAAAAAGGTAGTTCTTCCTTCCGAGGGCTACAGGTCTGATTGTATTTTCGACAAGATTATTGTCGATTTCGAGGTGTCCATCGTATAAATAAGCTGATAGTGCATCCCATCTGGCGTATGCATACGCCATTGCTTTACCGATCTGGCTCTTAGGGAGTGTGCTTTTTATCTCTTCAAAGATCCATTTGCCCAGCTCGTTGATAACAGGTAAGGATTCGGTCAATCGAAGTTCTTTGATCTGCTCTGCGCTTAGATTTTCCTGTTTGGCTTTCCGTTCTACGGTATACAGCTGTTGAATCATCAATAATGCTTTTTCAGCTCTTGCTTTATCATTATCCAATGCTTTTTCAAACTCACGGCGTGCGTGCGCCCAACAGGCCAAGTGCGTCACTTCCTTCTTTTTGCCATACTTTTCGTATACAGTATAGCCATCGGTCGGGAGATAACCCTTAAAGTTTCCAAGCATAGGCACAGCGGCAATACCACCACGGGTAGGGCTATAATCAAACAGCACGGTTCCATCGAGCGGAGCAAGGTATACCCAATAATAGCCCTGATGGGCAGCGCCTTTTTTGTCGCTGTCCAATACTTTGATCGGTGTTTCGTCTACCTGTAAGGAGCCCTGTACTTTAGTGTCAAAGACGAGTTTTTCATACAATGGTTCCAGTTTTTCTAGCGCTTGTTTGGTCCATCCTTCGATGGTCGAGGAGGCTATCTTTATGTTTTCCCTTGCAAAGATTTGCTTCTGTCGGTATAGTGGAAGATGATCCATGTATTTAGCGGTCAGGATCATCGCTAACAGGCTGGCTCCTGGGATTCCTTTGTCGATGACCCGTTCGGGAAGCTCGGCAATGGCTACGGCAGATTTATCTTTGGCAGCATATTTATAACGGATGTAACGTTTGATATAGAATTTAGCAGGCTCGCATTCCAGTTCTTCGGTAATTTCCTTACCGATACACGCCATTTCAGACAGATCACCCTCTGGGTGGATCTCGATATCTTCTACAGGAAGGTGTGCGGGCAATTTCACACGTCCTTTATGGATGGGACGTTTACGTATATACTCGATCTTTTCTTTGGTTTCCTCCTGTTGCTGAACAACGTTGGCCGGCTCTGCTTCAAAGGGGAGCATGGTCTGAGCAGGATCGCTTTCAAAGCGCTCACGCTTCTGTCCCAACTGCATACGCTTGTACATGGCAAGCTGTGACTTTAGGTAATCTATCTCTTCGTCTTTTTTTGAGGTATCTTGAGAAAGGGACTTTATCTTTTCATCACGGCTGGAAATGACCTTGAGAAGGTCCTCTTTAGAGAGATTTTCCAGCGCTTTTTCCATAGTGTAAATATACGGAGCAGCTTTTATCCTACAATAAATCGCTTTTAAGTCGAAGAAAAACGTCTTTTTTGAATGCTTTTTACGACCTGTATCCCTTCAACCATCAGTACCAGATCACTCCAGGACAATTCGTGGTTTTTTGTGTGTGGCGCCAGAAAAGTTCCGCTTTCCAAACGTTTGTAATACAACACAAAGCCACCCTTCTCCCAATGTAACAGCTTTACGTGCGTACGGCTACGGTTTAGGAACACGAACACCTCTCCACTGGTAGCCTGCCGTTGCATACCTGAACTGATCAGTCCACAAAGTCCATCAAAAGACTTCCTCATGTCGCAAAAACCATCATAAAGATAAAACCTATGCGATGAGACTAGCGCAAACATCAGTACAAACGAATCAATTGAGAGAGAAGCCCAAGGTCCTTTTCTACCTTTATACGTACACCATTGGGATAGATAATTTCAATATCACTGTTTTTACTGGCTTTATCGATGGTTAAAAAGCCAACAGCGGACTTATCGCTTTCTTTAATTCGGGAAAGCCAATAATAAAATTTGGCTTCATTGATCCCATGTTCAGCACAATATGCCTTCTTACTTTTTCCGCTCTGCTGCCAGTCTGCTATCATCGATAGCATATATTCTCTTTTTTCTTGTATGCTCATGCAACAAAGATCGAAACTAGATACCCTTTATAAAACATGTACTTGGTCGGACGGATACGTTTAAAACTGTAAAGAAATCAAATGTTTAAACTGAGAAATGCAAATCTGCTGTTTTACAACTTCTCTCAAATTGATATACAACAAAAATTACTTTCATCACACATTAAATACAACCAAGTATTACACATATAGTAATTCACTTTTTTTACAACTCCTGCTAAATCTGTTGAACAAAACCGTAAACTTTTGTAAAACCTGTACACCATTTATACACTTTAAATACATAGTAATCTGCCGCATAAATTATTGATAGTTTTATATATACCTTAGTTGTAAAGAAGGTTTGCACATTTTAAGATATAAAATCATGAAAACAAAACACCTGCTAATTATTATATATATACTCACTTTTAGCTCATGTGCGCAAAAAAGAGAGTTGGCTTATTTCAGCAATTTAGCTCCGCAAAGCGCCGAGAAAACGATACGAGACGAATCAATAAAAATACAACAAAACGATCTTTTGAGGATAAATATAAATAGTCTTAACCCGGAATCAAACACGCTATTTACGGTTAACCGCCAAAATGCAGCAGGAGCTACCTATGAAGGACCGGCAGGTTACAGAGTAGCTAAAGACGGAATGATTACTCTCCCCGTAATAGGCAATATTAAAGTGGAAGGTTTGACTATTACACAAACCCAGGATGCATTAATAGAAAAACTAGCTAAATATGTCAAAGAACCAATGGTTGAAGTACAACTTTTAAATTTTAAGATTACCGTAATCGGAGAAGTAAATAAACCCTCGAGCTTTACCATACCTGGCGATCATATTAATTTATTAGAGGCGCTTGGTATGGCAGGCGATATGACGGTTTATGGTAAACGAGAAAACGTATTAGTCATTAGACAGCAAAATGGGAAAAGAATAATGAAAAGGTTGAATTTAAACCAAGAAGATGTGCTTAATGATCGCTTTTTTAATCTGATGCAAAACGATATAGTTTATGTGGAGCCGGATAAATCTAAAGCTATAGAGTATAGCCCTAGCACGAGAATTATGCCTATTGTTATTGCCTCTATATCGGCAGTTGCTGTCCTGATTTCATCCATTTTAAGAAATTAATTACTTAAGGAATAAGATCATGTTTGCAGAAAAGAACTTAAACGGCCCTAAAGATGTTGCAGAAGCTTTGAAAAGTTTTACCAAAAACTGGCCCTATTTTTTAATTAGCATTACGACAGCAATAGCTTTCGTTTATGGCTTCTTGTTCATAACACCTCCTGTTTATAAAATTAGTAGCACATTGTTAGTACAAGACGATAAAGAGGGTGCTTCTATGTCTAACGGCACTGCTTTTAGCGATTTGAACATGTTCCAAACCACTAAAACAGTTGAAAATGAAACTGAAATTTTCAGATCAAGAGATTTGATATCTAAAGTTTTAAAAGATTTGAATCTTGAGACATCATACTTTCAGAAAGTAGGTTTTAAAACAAAAGAGTTATACGGTAATACATTACCTATTAAAGTAGAAGTACAGGAATTGAAAAAAGGAGCTTATTCCAGAGCTATAGAAATTACATCTATTAACAACAACCAATTTCGTTTAACAGTTGGTAATATTAATATGATTGCAAACTATAATCAACCTATCAAAAATAAAAACTATACAATACTAATAAAGAAAGGGCCTGCTTTTAAACCTGAATATGGAAAAATAAATATTCAATTTCAAGATCTGTATAAACTGACAGAGTCATATAGCTTAGCTAGGTTGAATATAGTTCCTGTAGTTAAAGATGCTAATACTATTACAATTAGTTTGAACGATAATATTCCGCAACGGGGATTAGATATTTTAACAAATCTTATTGAAAACTATAATATTAATAATGTAAACAATAAAAATATTATCGCTCAAAATACAATTAAGTTTATAGATGACAGATTAAAATATTTAATAAATGACCTCGCTGGAGCGGAACAAGATGTAGAGAACTTCAAACAACAAAATCAAGTGACCGATTTCGGTATAGATGCACAATTAAATGCAACAAGATCGGTTGAATACAACCAATTGTTAGCGGAATCAGTTGTAAAGCTCGGCCTAGTAAAATCTATAGAAGGTTATTTTCAAAGCAATCAGGCACAAGGCAGTTTAGCGCCAAGCGCCATGGGAATAGAAGATCCTATACTAAATGTAATGATTGGAAAGTTTAATGATTTACAGTTAGAAAGAAACAGAATGCTTCGTACAGCTAATGCTGAAAATCCTCTTGTTTTAAATTTGAATGAGCAATTATCAAGTTTAAAAAGCAACATTCTGGAAAACTTAAAGTCAATTAAAAGTGGGTTTAATATTCAGAACAAAAATTTACAAAAAAATTATTCACAATTCTATAGTAAAAGTAAATCTGTCCCTACAATAGAAAGAGGACTTTTAGAAAGAAGTAGAGATCAAAGTGTGAAAACTGGGTTATACCATTACTTGTTGCAAAAACGTGAAGAAACAGCATTATCATTGTCTACAACTGTACCTACATCACAAGTTATAGATAGACCAGCTTATAATACGGTACCTATTGCTCCAAAAGCACAAATGCTTTATTTATGTGGTTTAGTCTTCGGATGCTTAATACCTGCAGGGTTTATTTATGTTAGGGGATTTTTTAACAATAAAGTGAGGGATACCAGAACAATTGAGCTTACAGGTGCAAAATTGCTAGGTGAACTTTCCCACAATCTAGATAAAGGTACCAATGTTTTTCAAACAGACCATCGCTCCACTATTTCCGAGCTATTTAGGTACATACGCATGAATTTAAGCTTTATGACAAATCAACGTCATAAAATGATATTGGTTACATCAAGTATGAAAGGGGAAGGAAAGACATTTTTTAGCATCAATTTGGCGACTACATTAGGAATGCTTAATAAAAAAGTTGTTATTGTAGAACTTGATTTAAGGAGCCCCGTACTATTAAAAAAGTTAAAATTATCATCAACGCTAGGAGTTACAGATTATCTTGATGATGAGTGTATTTCTGTAGATGATATTATCCAACCCAG
This sequence comes from Sphingobacterium sp. SYP-B4668, assembly GCF_027627455.1. Taxonomy (NCBI): domain Bacteria; kingdom Pseudomonadati; phylum Bacteroidota; class Sphingobacteriia; order Sphingobacteriales; family Sphingobacteriaceae; genus Sphingobacterium; species Sphingobacterium sp. SYP-B4668. Next base: position 586,433 of record NZ_CP115483.1, read on the forward strand.
TCTATTATCAGATAATGTCAGTGTAATTGGGTGTTCAGAAATTCCAAAAAACCCAGCAGAAATGATAATGAGCTCCAGAGTTGATGAACTCCTAAGTGAATTAAGAAAACGCTTTGACTATATAATTGTAGATACATCCCCTGTTGGACAAGTAGCTGATGCTTTCAGTTTAGCGCCTTATGTAGATATAAGCATTTACCTGGTAAGATATAATTACACGAATAACTATCAATTAGGTATCCTGAAAGATATTAACGACGAAAATAAGCTTAAAAATCTAATGGTAGTATTTAACGACGCTAAAAGAGGAAAGAACCAAAAGTATGGGTATGGTGGCTACGGATATGCCATGCCTAACTAATACGCTTCTTAAAAGAAAAAAATAGATCTATTACAATATTTAAAGCAATAACTATTATAAAAACAAACTTACGCTGCACCTGATTTGAAATAAATGATCTTTAAATAATAATTTTAGCCGCCTCCAATTTACCCTTCATCTAATTACTTCACAAAATACACGCTCATCACTGTAAGTGATATGGCGAAGCCTTGCACCCCAAAGTAGCAAACCAGTATTTACACAATGTCCGGAAAACTCTATTGGGTCTAATAAAACAACACATTTTTTTACTTCCTCTTAAAGAATCTGACAATGGAAATGGCATTAAATTACAAAAGAAAACTTAAAAAAAACTGGCTGGTTATTTATGTACGTCCTCGTTGGGAAAAAAAGGTTGATAGGTTGTTGCAGGAACAAGGGATTGATACTTTCTGTCCCTTAAGAACTACAGAAAACCAATGGGCGGATAGAAAAAAGATGGTAAGTGTACCACTTTTTACTGGTTATGTTTTTGTTAAAATAGATGATAGAGAGCTTACAAAGGTCAGATATACGCTTGGAGTAGTTAACTATATCTATTTTATGGGGAAGCCAGCTGTGATAAGGGATTCAGAAATTGAACAGCTTAAGGAACTGATGAAAACATATAATAACCTTGAAATAATTAACCTAAAAGATCTTTCGCCTGGTGATAGAGTAAGAATTAAAAGTGGCTTATTCTACAATCATGAAGGTAAAATAATCAAAGTACAAGGAAAAACAGTCCTGATGTCGCTTGACCATATAGAATGCGCATTGGTAACCTGTATCGAGATTAATCATCTTATAAAAGCTTCACCTTTAAACACAGCATTATGCACGAGATAGAACCCGTAAGAATAGCCATAATTGGCCTTGGGTATGTTGGACTTCCACTCGCAGTAGAGTTTGCCAAAAAGCATAAAGTCATTGGTTTTGACATTCTTCAACGAAGGGTGGATGAACTTAACGAAGGCAAAGATTGTACTTTAGAGGTAAGTGAAGAAGAACTCAAAAAAGTGCTAACTTTTTACTGTACAGTTCAAAATGGACTGTATTGCACGAGCGAAAAAGACAAATTAAATTCTTGTAAAGTTTTTATCGTCACCGTTCCGACACCTGTTGATAAAAATAATAGACCAGATTTAACGCCATTAATAAAGGCTAGCAATCTAGTAGCAAGTGTATTAAAAAAAGGAGATATTGTTGTTTATGAATCGACTGTATATCCTGGTGTGACAGAAGATGAGTGTGTTCCTATTTTAGCAGAAAAATCAGGACTAGTTTATAACGAAGATTTTTTCGTAGGATATTCGCCAGAACGGATCAACCCTGGTGATAAGGAACATACAGTTGCCAATATATTAAAAATAACTTCGGGCTCTACACCTGAAACGGCCACTAAAATTGACAATCTTTATAGATCTGTAATTGGGGCAGGCACCCACAAAGCTTCATCAATAAAAGTCGCAGAAGCAGCAAAGATTATAGAAAATGCACAAAGAGACATCAATATTGCCTTTGTTAATGAATTAGCGATGATTTTTAACAGGCTGGGTATAGATACCACTGAAGTGCTTACTGCTGCAGGTACAAAGTGGAATTTTCTGAATTTCAGACCAGGTCTGGTAGGTGGGCATTGTATAGGTGTTGATCCGTATTACCTTGCGCAGAAAGCACAAGAAGTTGGTTATCATCCTGAAATTATTTTGGCTGGGCGTCGCGTAAACGATGGAATGGGAGCTTATGTAGCAGATCAGCTTATTAAACAAATGATCTATAACGGCACGCATATCATAGATGCAGAAGTGTTGGTGTTAGGATTTACTTTTAAGGAAAATTGCCCCGATGTAAGGAATACAAAGGTAATCGACATAGTTAGGAGGTTAGAAGAATATAAAGTAAAGGTCTGCATTCACGATCCTTGGGCCAATTCAGATCAAGTTAAACAAGAGTATGGCGTGATTTGTCAGAACGGGGAATCGAAAAAGAGACAATACGATGCAATTTTAATAGCCGTTGCTCATCAGGAATTTAAACAGCTCGACCTTACAAAGCTCTGCAAAGAAAATACAGTCATTTACGACATCAAATCAGTCTTGCCAAATACCATGGTAAGTGCACGCTTATAACAAATGACTTTAAAGGAAAAGACCATCTCTGGCGTAATATGGGCAGTAGGTCAGCAATTTGGTTCTAAACTAATTAGTTTTTTTATAACCATAGTGCTTGCCCGCATTTTAACCCCGGCAGAATTTGGGTTAATAGCTATGTTATCGGTATTTATATCCATCGGAAATACATTACTAGACAGTGGCCTTACTTCTTCGCTTATACGAACGGCCGATGCAGATCAAAAAGATTTTTCTACCGTTTTTTATTTTAATTTGATAGGGAGCACAATACTTTATTTTATATTATTTTTTTGCGCCCCTCTTATTTCATCGTTTTACCATCAGCAAGTCCTTACAACTATCATTCGTGTTTATAGTCTGATATTTATTTTAAATGCTTTCTTTGGTGTACAAAACACCTGTCTTGTAAAAGAGATGAGGTTTAAAACACAAACAAACATACAAATTCCTTCATCTTTAGCAGGGGGAATTTTAGGAATTATTTTGGCTAAAACCGGATATGGCGTTTGGAGTCTGGTATGGATGAGTTTATTTACTACATTTTTATCTACCATACTTCATTGGATATATTCAGACTGGCGTCCTGCTTTGATATTTGATAAAAAAAGTTTTAACCGTCATTTTGATTTTGGTTATAAAATGACCCTATCGGGAATACTTGACACCCTTTACCAGAATATATATACACTGATTATAGGTAAATTTTACTCTGCCACTCAACTAGGATATTATTCCCGGGCCGATTCTATCAGTCAGCTACCAACAGCAAATATTTCAGCAGCTGTCAATAAAGTTACCTATCCGATGTTTTCAGAAATATCCCATAATAATGTGCAATTGAAAAGGGTAAACAAAAAAGTGATGCAGCAGGTTATTTTTTGGAATGCTCCCATATTGATTTTTATGAGTGTAGCAGCTCAGCCTCTTTTTAGTTTTTTATTAACCGATAAATGGTTGCCAGCAGTACCTTATTTTCAAATACTTTGCATTGCAGGTGTAATGCAGCCCCTTCATGCGTATAATTTAAATATTTTAAAGGTAAAAGGCCGGAGCGATTTGTTTTTAAAACTGGAGGTTATAAAAAAAGCACTAAGTGTAATAGGCATTTTGAGTGTAATACCATTTGGTATTTATGGTCTGTTATATTTTCAATTATCCTTTAATTTTATTGGATTTTACATCAACACAATCTATAGCGGAAAGATGATTAACTATCCGGTCAAAGAACAGATATTAGACATTTTACCCACCATAATCTTAGCTGTCTTTATTGGTATTTCAACTTATCTTCTTGATTCTTTCTTAGTGGATTCTTTTAATATTAACAATTTGACACGGATTATCATAAGTGCTCTGTTTTACGCTCTTACTTATTTAAGTATCAGCAATCTTATAAACCTTACAGCAATAATAGATTTTAAACAATTAATACTAAAAAGATGATACCAGTAACTAAGCCTTTTCTTCCTAAAATAGAGGAATTTGAAAACTATGTAAAAAGCATTTGGGACCGCCAATGGTTAACCAATAATGGCCCTCTAGTTAATGATTTGGAACTTAAACTCAAGCAGTACCTAAATGTGGATTATTTATTATATGTATCCAATGGTACTATTGCTCTCCAGATGGCTATCAGAGCATTGGAATTGAAAGGAGAAATTATTACAACTCCATTCTCTTTTGTTGCTACGACAAATAGTATTTTATGGCAGGGCTGCAAACCAGTATATGTGGATATCGATCCGGATACGTTCAATATTGATCCCAATAACATCGAAGCTGCAATTACTCCTAAAACCTCCGCGATTTTAGCAACGCATGTTTATGGCAACCCATGTGATATTGATGCAATACAAAATATTGCTGATAAATATGGTTTAAAGGTGATATATGATGCAGCCCATTGTTTCGGAACAAAATATAAGAACAGGTCAGTCTTTGCGTATGGAGATATTAGTATCACAAGCTTTCACGCCACTAAATTGTTTCATACCATAGAAGGAGGAGCTGTTTTCACTAAAAAACCAGAGTTGTTAGAGAAAATGGCATTTATGCGAAATTTTGGGTACAGCGGTCCGGATACCTTTGCGCTGGCAGGTATCAATGCTAAAAATTCGGAATTTCATGCAGCTATGGGGTTGTGTAACCTGGGACATATTGATGCCATTCTGGAAAAGAGAAGATCTTTGTCTCTGCATTACCGAGAGAACCTGAAAAAGTTAAAAGTTAAATTTCAGTTCATTGATTCTGCTCCCGATTACAACTACGCCTACTGTCCGATTCTGTTTGATTCAGAAGAACTGATGCATGATTGTATTGTCAAACTTGAATTGGCAGGTGTATATTGCAGAAGGTATTTTTTTCCTTCTTTGGCTACATTACCGTTTGTAAGCCGTAAAAGAATGCCCGTATGCGATTCTGTGGTAAAGAGAATCGTTTGCCTGCCCCTGTATGATACACTCACCATCCCCGATCTGGATATGATTTCACGTATATTATTGAGAGCACAGAAATATCCTGTGAAAACCATCAATACACAAAATGGCTTTGGAGAATTGATTGCCAATCGAATAGAAAAAGTCATAAATGGTCATGAAAAAAAGTAAAACAGCTATGAAAAGTATAGAAACTGAAGTGATGGTTAGCATCTGCTGTGTAACTTACAATCATGAGAAGTATATAGCACAGGCTATTGAGGGCTACTTGATGCAGCAAACTTCTTTTAAATTTGAGATTCTTATCGGGGAAGATTGTTCTACCGATAATACCAGAAAAATTGTAGAGGAATATGTGCTAAAACATCCTGATAAAATAAAATTAATTACTTCAGAATCTAACGTGGGTGTCCACAAGAACGCGGTAAGACTGTATAAAGAGGTAAAAGGTAAATATTTGACCCAATGCGATGGAGATGATTATTGGACAGACCCTTTAAAACTGCAAAAACAAGTTGATTTTTTAGAACACAATCAAGAGTATATCATGTGTTGTCATTATTCAAAAAGGATTAAAGAAAATAATGAAATATATTATATGAATTTAAATCCAAAACCAATAATCTATTCGTTTGAGGATATATTATTCGATAATGATTTTGAAACAGTACTCAATACAATTCTTTTCAGAAATACGTCCGAAATTAGAGAAATTTACTCAACAGATTGGTTCTTTAAATTTAATGCCCCAGACAGATTTCTTAAACTTTATTTAACATTTACTTCCGGAAAGAAAATCTATGTTTTACCCGAAATAATGTGCTGCTATAGAAAACATCCAGGAGGCATCTGGAGCATGTTAAAAGCAAAAAGTTTAAAACAAAAAACACTTGACGATTTGTACTTGATTATTGAAATTTTCAAATATTCCCGCGTTCAAAAAATCAAGTTGCTTCTCTATTATCTTAAAAAATATTTCCTATTTGAAGTTAGAGATCACAGTCTACAAAATGCTTTTAGTACAATAAGAACCATATTGTAAGCGGTTAGAAAATATAATTATACATTAAATAATTTCCGATATGAAATATCTTAAGATTATTATTTTATTCTTAGTTTTCTGCAATCTTCCAAGTTATTTCTTGGTTAAAGCTAATGCCGCAATTGGTCAACTTTTAAGTTACAGCACCTTCCTACTCCTAATCGTTTATTATTTTTTAAGTGAGAATAAGAAGCCAATAGTTCCATTTATCGTATTCGGTCTTTTATTCTTTTTGATATCTATAATAGTCAATGCACAAAATGACGATGGTTATTTAGTAACGCTTATTAAATATTTTATTGTCATAGTTATGGGAGCAAGTGTTGTAAGCGATACCACAAAGGAAGATATATATATAGTGCTTTTACTAGGATGTTTAAGTATAATTTTTGAATCTATTTTTATTGAAGGTATTGGTGGCAGATATAGAGGGTATTATATTAACCCTAATGCAGCTGGCTATGCTTGTATATTAGGTTATTCTCTAAGTTTTTCAATAAATAGCAAAAAATTAAAAATCATTGGCCAATTACTATTTTCAATGGCCGGCTTTCTTACTTTCTCCAGGACTTTCTTATTTATCTGGATATTAGTCAATTTGATATCTTTGTTGATCAATTATAAAAATGTATATAAAATACTAGTAGGTATTGTTCTATTTGGTCTGTTTCTTTCATTTGGAGATAAACTGGATTTAAGTACGAAAAGAATGCATGCATTTTCAGGAATACTTGAAGGAAAAGTAAATGATGATTTAAAAGAAGAATCGAGAACAGAAACCTGGTCCCATTATTATAATCAAATTTTAAACAATCCAATCTTGGGTAATGGATACCATTCCTTTAGCGGAGAAATTTTTGGACCTGAATACAATACTTACACCGTAAAAAATGGTGTACACAACACTTTTTTAATGGTTATTGGTGAAGCCGGTTTTTTTGTCCTTCTCTATTTTCTATGGATATATGGGTCTTTTTTAATTAATGGCATAAGAATGTTTCATGATAATCCGGTAATTTTTCTGGTTTCATTTTCTTTAATAATGTACATGCTTACCAATCATAATTATTTTGAAAATAACCTGGTATTATTTGTTTCGATGTGGCTGTATATTCAAATAAATCTGGATAAGAAAGTATCTGAAAAGAAACATTTAGATCTTCACCAAGTCAAGAACTATCAGGTTGAGTATCTAAATATAAATGCATTTTAGTATGTGTGGAATTTATTTAACCAATATTCCTATTGAAGAGGAGGCCGTAAAATTAAAACTGGAATCCATACAATTCCGTGGACCGGACTATTTAGGGATTCAAAAAGTATTTGATTTGACTTTTGGACATTTACGACTATCCATTTTAGATTTAAATGTTCGTTCACATCAACCTATGACATTTGAAGACCTTGTTATAGTGTTCAATGGTGAAATTTATAACTTTCAGGAGATAAAAACAGATTTAATAGCTCTAGGGTATACTTTTGATACAACCAGCGATACGGAGGTTTTATTAAAAGGTTATAAAGAATGGGGAGCTGCTTTAGTGCCGAAACTAAACGGAATGTTTGCTTTTGCTATATATGATGACACAACACGAAAAATATTTTGTTCACGCGACCGCTTAGGTGTAAAACCCTTTTATTATTCATGGAAGGACGGTGAACTTGAAATTTGCAGCCAGTTACGTCCAATAAGCCAACACAAACAAATAAACGATGAAGCTATATCGATGTATTTGGACTGCGGTTATATCCCCAGCCCATACACGATCTATCAAAATGTCTATAAATTACCTCCCGGAAATAATCTGGAGATTGATTTGGACAGACAAAAATACGATGTTAAAGAGTACTGGAATCTGAAGGAGGTCGTCGAAGCGGGCTTGTCTTATAATGAGGCCAAAGAGAAGTTGCACCATCTGTTAAAAGATGCCGTAAAAATAAGATTGCAAGCAGATGTGCCTTTTGGATCGTTTCTGTCTGGAGGAATAGATTCTGCTCTAATATCCAGTATTGCTTCAACGGTTTCAAAGGATCCTATCAAAACATTTTCGATAGGCTTTGAGGATCCGGAATATGATGAAAGCAAGATCGCTGCAGAATATGCAAAAATTATAGGTTCTGAACATACAGAAACAATTTGTAAAGCAACAGATATTTTAGAAATGATTCCCCAATTGGTAAAAGTGTTTGATGAACCTTTTGCAGATAGCTCTGCATTGCCTTCTTTACTGTTGAATAAAATCACGAAGCAATCTGTTACCATGGTCTTATCTGGAGATGGGGGGGATGAAAGTTTCTTTGGATACAACCATTTTAGATTAGTGCCTTACGCAGCTAAAATTACGTTTGTTCCCTATTTTTTGAGAAAAATAGCCGCCGGCGTATTGAGTTTTAATTTCCTGGGTGCACGAGCATTTTCCTATAAAGGAATACTCAATGCTGTTTCAAAATATGATTTCATTGCAGGTATATTTGTTGGATATGACTCTCTTCTAAAGAAGAGAAACTTTAATTGGCTGTCCCACTATAATGGTTATAAAATATGGTCGAAAGATTTGTTACAGGCAACAGCTGATTTAAATATTAAATTGTGGTTAGAAAACGATAGTAATGTAAAAGTAGATCGTGCCAGTATGGCTCATTCAGTAGAAGTAAGAAGCCCCTTTCTGGACTATAATATCATTGAGTTTGCAAGAACACTTCCTATATCATTTCGTTACGAAAAAGGCCGGAGAAAAAAAATATTAAAGGATATTCTGAAAGAATACATTCCTGAAGAAGTATTTGATCAACCCAAAAGAGGATTTGCTGTGCCTTTAGCCGGCTGGATAAGAAATGAACTGCGTAATGAATTTGAAGAAAACCTAACAGACGATTTTTTACGTCAGATTCCCATTTTAAATACACCCAGATTTAAAGATATTTTTAGAAAGCATTTAGAAGGAAAGCATGACTATTCATCTTTTATTTGGAGAATATATATTCTGTCTAAGTGGTACCAAGAATTTGGATTTTATAAAAAGATTACTGTCCAATAAATACCTTTAGCACCGAATAATAATATCCTTTACTTCTTCTTTAACCCCAAAAAAGCACTGTTTCAGGCATGTATGGCTTTTTTAAATACTTTTAATCGTTGGTATTGTCCCATTAAATATTTTGATCATTGAAGTTTTCCAGATAGCTGTCAGCAAGGCCAGATTATACACATATGAAAAATAAATTGTTTTTTGTTATTAATAACCTTCATAGTGGAGGAGCAGAAAGAGTATTATCAATACTGGCAAATGAATTTAGTAAACAAGGACTGACCGTTTTTATTCTTTGTCTTAACGAAGCCGAGCCTGGATATCAAATTTCACCTCTTGTCAGGATGATTAATTTATTAGAGAAGAGGGATAAAGAAAATATTTTTAATCGTATTAAATATGCATTATTAATATTTCTACGATTGTCTAATTTGCTTATTAAAGAAAAGCCAACTTGTGTTATTTCTTTTATGACCACAGCAAATTTATGGACCGGTTTGGCTTGCTCTTTAATTAAAACACCCTTTATCGTTTCAGAACGAACTACCCCTGATCATACGATTAATTCATTCAACTTCTTTTTAAAAAGAATTTTCTATATCACATATAAAAAATCTAAGGCTATAGTTATACCAGCCAAAGGAATAGAGGACTGCATTAGAAACCATAAATCTTTTAAAAGATTAAATAATTTTAAAATTATCCGAAATCCTTTAAATGTATTTAAATCGCCCTCTGTTAAACCGGTAAACACCAGGAAGTTCATCTTAGGAGTTGGTCGTCTTTCCTATATTAAAGGATTCGACCAACTAATTGAGGCCTATAGTAAAATTAAAGCTGATGACATTGATTTATTAATTGTTGGTGGCGGAAGTGAATATGAAAACCTATCCAACCAAATTGAAAAATTGGGTATGCAAAAACGGGCTAAACTAATTGGACCAAAAGATAATCTGCAGGATTATTATAATCAAGCCGAATTGTTTGTTCTACCATCCAGAAATGAAGGATACCCAAATGCTTTAATAGAAGCGATGAGTTTTGGCTGTCCTTGTATTGCAATGGATTGTGAGTTTGGCCCATCAGAAATAATAGAAAATGAAGCAAATGGAATTTTAATAGAGGCAAATAATACTGGTCAACTTACTTCCGCAATGGATAATTTATTAGCCGATGAAAGCCTTAGAGTAAAAGTTGCTAGCAATGCGCAGTTAATAACTCAAATAAATTCTATAGAAAACATTCTGCCAAAATGGAAAGATTTGATATTGCATAATGCATAATCAATGTCCTTTCTTTTACTGAAACAGACATTTAACCACCTTAAATTTTAGAATTATGAATATTCCATTTTCACCTCCGTTTATTGATCAATCGGTTATTGATCAAGTAGTACAAACACTTCAAGATAAGTGGATTACAACCGGACCTAAAGTTAAATCTTTCGAGCAAGAAATAGTTAAACTTACCAATTCTGATGCAGCAGTTTGTGTAAATTCCTGGACATCCGGAGCAATACTGATGTTAAAATGGTTTGGGATTAAAGAGGGTGATGAAGTAATTATACCAGCTTACACTTATTGTGCAACCGCTTTAAGTGTTTTGCATTGTGGTGCTATTCCTGTAATGGTAGATATCAACGATGATTTTTGTATAGATCCTGAAAAAGTCAGAAAAGCCATAACGGCGAAAACAAAAGCTATTATAGCTGTAGACATTGCAGGATGGCCATGTAATTATGTTGAACTAAAAGCTATTATTCTGGAATCGGAGGTGAATAATATGTTTACAGCAGAGTCTGAGAAACAACAACTTTTAGGACGTATCTTATTGATCGCAGATGCAGCACATTCTATCGGTGCAACGTATAACGGTTTGTCTTCAGCAAAAATGAGTGATATCGCTATATTTTCATTTCATGCTGTAAAAAATATCACTACAGCTGAAGGTGGGTGTATATGCCTAAATCTTCCACGCAGTTTTAATGCAATGACAGAATATGAATTTCTAAAGATATATACACTTAATGGACAAAATAAAGATGCTTTGGCTAAATCAAAAGGTGGCGGCTGGCGTTATGATATATTATTTCAAGGGTTAAAAATTAATATGCCAGATATATGTGCTGCTATTGGTTTGGCACAAATAAAAAAATACACTAATGAGTTATTGCCTAAGCGTAAAGAAATAGCTTCAAAATATTGTAAGGGCTTGGAGCAAATGGATTGGTTTATAAAGCCACCTTTGCGGGATGATGAGAGAGAATCTTCCCACCATTTGTTTCCACTACGAATAATGGGTATTACCGAAGCACAGCGGGATCGGATAATAGATGATTTGGCCCAACTAGGTGTAGCCGCCAACGTACATTTTATACCGATGCCTATGCTTACTTATTTTAAAAACCTTGGGTATCATATAGAAGATTATCCGGTCGCCTATAAGCAATATTCATGTGAGATTTCATTACCTATTTACCCTCAGCTTACTGATGCCGAAATACAATTTATCATCGAATCGGTAATTGCTACCGTACAAATTCAGCTGAACAAACCAGTACAGGCAGAGGTTGAAGATAAAATTAAGAGAACAAGAAGACCAATTGTTTCAACAAGAATTTTTGGATATGGACACTAAACGCATATTTGATATTTTATTAGCCTCATTTGGCCTGATTGTACTTAGTCCGGCTTTTGTAGTAATTGCTATACTAATACTTCTAGATTCAAATGGAGGAATATTCTATCGTCAGATCAGGGTTGGGAAAAACGTGGAAGATTTCCCATTGTTCAAATTCAGGACAATGTATGTGCATCAAACAGATCTGCAACTACTTACGATAGGTAATCACGATAGTCGTATTACAAAAATTGGATATTGGTTAAGAAAATATAAACTGGATGAATTACCTCAGTTATTAAATATATTAAAAGGCCATATGAGTTTTGTTGGTCCCCGCCCTGAGGTTCGTAAATATGTAAATCTTTATAACGAGGAGCAAATTAGGGTACTCTCCGTTAAACCGGGAATTACCGATTGGGCATCAATTGAATTTTCTGACGAATGCGAACTTTTGGAAAAATCAAATGATCCAGAGCATTTTTATATAGAAGAAATAATCCCATTAAAAATCACACAAAATCTGAAATACATCAATAATCATGATTTATGGATTGATCTGAAAATCATATTTCTGACTTTAAAAAAAATTGCGATTGGATAAAGCAGTCAATTAATACGATTCTAAAACTCATCAACAAAATGAAAATAGTTCACATTATAGGCGCACTTAGAAGAGGTGGAGCTGAGCGCTTTGTTGTCGACTTATGTAATGAGTTGGCAAAGAATGATCAGTATCAAATATATTTAATTTCTCTTTGTGATAATGATGCTGATACAACTTTTCTTAATGAAATCAGTGGGAAGATAAGTTATTTATCCCTACACAAGGGCAAAGGTCTAAATTTCCGGGTACTTTTTAAATTGACCAGTTGGCTGGTTAAGCAAAAAGCGGATGTAGTTCACACGCACTTAAATGCTTTTGAGTATTTGCTTTTGTATAGATTTATGAGTGGTAATTGCAAGTTTTTTCACACCATCCATTCAACAGCCGAAGCCGAATGTCCGAATTTTTTAATTAAGGCATTTCGTAAAACTCTTTACAAGAAGAATAAGGTAATTCCTGTCGCAGTTTCAAATGATGGGGGCAAATCATTTAAAAAATATTATGGTTTGGATAATGTTATTGTCATTGAAAATGGTCGTCCATTTTTAACTCTGACTGATGAATATCCCGTACTTACTAAAAGATATAAAGAAAATATAAACTTTTACCTTTTAATTCATGTGGGAAGGATTATGAAAGTGAAAAACCAGCAGCTATTAATTGAAGCTGTACAAAAGTTTAATGCAAATGAAGAAAAAAAATGCAAACTATTAATAATCGGTGATGTTCGTGATGAATCCTTATATCATCATCTTTATTCAATGATAAAAGACGACCCTTACGTTGAGTTTCTTGGAGGAAAAGAAAATATCGCTGATTTTCTAAGTATGGCAGACTTTTTCTGCTTATCAAGCTTTTATGAAGGGATGCCTATATCCTTAATTGAGGCATTATCAGTTGGATGTATATCGATTTGTACTAAGGCCGGTGGTGTTAAAGATATGATTAAGAATGAGGACACCGGCTTCTTGAGCGATGATAATAGCGTAGATTCATATTATCAAACGATAAAAAGAGCTGTTTTCTATCCAGATAAACAAAAGATAAAAGAAAATAGCCTGAATTCATTTAAACAGTACTACCATATAGGAACTTCGTGTAAGAAACATGTAGATGCATACCTTGTGATCTAAACATAAATACTAAATAAACAGAATCTTTTAAGAATTTGCATAATCAGGTTTGGATAATGAAATTCTTGTTATTTAATCTTGATGAAAACATGAAAAACGTAATTGACAGGTATTTTGGTGCAGACAAATGGAATATAGGATTTGTTAAACAATCTGCTGCAGATTTAATCCGGAGAAAAAGATTTAATGGAAAAGTAGTATGGCTGGAGGAGGATGAAGCCCATTATTCGGCAGACCCCTTTGTTGTCAAAATTAATTCCAGTCTTTTCATCTACTATGAGGAGCTTAACTTTTGGAAGATTAAAGGTAAAATTTCAAGAATTAAAAATTTTAATTTTAGCACTAAACAAAGGATATCTGGGCTTACGCCAAAGGGGATCCATTTTTCATACCCGTACATTTTTGAAGAAAAATCAAATTTTTATTGCATTCCAGAAACAGCAGATGCAGGTGAAGTAAGTCTGTATCAACTGGATCATAAAAACTCGACCGAGCTAAAGAAAAAAAGGGTTTTGCTAGTGGGCCCTCGCTATGTAGATACTTCGATTATCCACTACAAGGAAAAATATTGGTTGTTTACCAATATAGATGGCATGTTAAATGATTTATACATATACTATTCAGATTCATTAGAGGAGGAGTTTAAGCCACATGCATTAAACCCCATTCCGGTAAGGTCAAAAAATTGCAGGAGTGCCGGAAACTTATTTATAGTAAACGGGCAACTTTACCGCCCAACTCAGAATCTGGAAATCCGTTATGGAGGATCCATAATTATTAATAAGATTTCTGAACTTTCTGAACATTCATTTAAATCAGATCCTGATTTTGAATTATTACCGGAAGCCCCTTATTTGGAAGGTATGCATAATATCAGCTTTGGAGACAATTTGATTGTTGTAGATGGAAAGAGAAGAACACATTCTCCCATCACTCCCGTACATAGATTATTAAAAAAAGTTCTTTACTAAAATAGTATGCCCTTATTGGCGCATAATGTTAGCTGAGAAGTGTGATTATTTTCAAAGGATGGATACGATTTCAAATAGATTATTATTTGTATCAATGTCTGATACTGCAGGTGGAGCAGAAAATATCCTGCGTATGATAGCAGGGGTAACAAACAGTCCATTAATATTTCTCAAACATGTATTCGATTCGCGCCTTTTCATACCAACAAAACAGGAGGTAAAGCATTTGACTCAAGGGGCGCTATTGATCGGCTTTTTAAAACTTATTAAAGAGCTGTGCCCTTACAGAAAAGATTACACGATCATAAGCACACATCCTTACCTAAATTCGTATTTAGGCCTACTCAAACGCGTTGGTTACCTAAAATCCAACCTGATTGTCCGCGAATGTACTTCGGTATTTACTCGCTATACAGGTGTCAAAAAATTGAGCTATCAGATAGCATATCGATTAGGTTATCCGGCAGTTAATTTAATCGTATGCCAAACGGAGATTATGCGTAATCAGCTATTAGCGCAAAATAAATTTATCCCAGACGATAAGGCTGTAATAATAGAAAATCCGATTGACCTAAATCATATACTAAGAAATGCAGAAGCCTCTATAGATGAAAGTCTGACAGATTCAGAATTTATCTGCTCAGCTGGCAGGCTAATTCCTGAAAAGGGCTTTTCAATACTAATCCGTGCATTTGAAAAAATTGCACAGCAGCATGAGAATCTAAAGTTATTGATATTAGGAGAAGGCAAAGAAAGGAAAAATCTACATACTTTAATAAAAGACACCGGTCTACGAGAGCGAGTAGTCCTAATGGGGCATGTTGATAATCCAATACCTTATTATAAAAAAGCAAAACTATGTGTTGTCTCATCTATTAAAGAAGGATTTCCAAATGTTTTACTTGAAATGATGGCCGTAAATGACTCGGTTGTTTCAACCCTTTGCGCCGGCGGCATTGAAAAAATACCTTCTATTTTTAAAGTTGAACCCAACAATATCAACTCTTTAACATCAGCTATAGGATTTGCCATTGCTGCTTATCCCAATCAGAAAGACAACGGCAAACAAGACTATCTCAAAGATCGCAGTCCTGAGCAATTTATTAATTCCATTCTGGAAGAGGTGCACCGGGTAAATAGCTTATAACTTTTAATAAAAAGACTCAAATAGTCTATAATTCATCTATAAACTTATATCTTATGAAAATTTTAGTCACAGGTACGGCCGGATTTATTGGCTTCCATCTAGCCAAACGTTTGTTAGAAAGAGGAGATACTGTAGTAGGTATAGATAACATCAATGATTACTACGATGTCAACTTAAAACACGATAGACTTATAGAAACAGGAATAGATGTGACAGCACTTGAATATGGTAAAAGTAGGATAAGTACTAAATATCCAAATTATACTTTTATTAAATTGGATATATGTGATAGTGAAGGTTTAGCGGCTTGTTTTGAAACTTTTCAGTTTGATGCTGTTTGCAACCTTGCTGCACAAGCAGGCGTAAGATACAGTATCACAAATCCTGAAGTTTATGTAGAGACTAATATTAAAGGGTTTTTGAATGTTTTAGAATGCTGTAGAAATTTTGAAATTAAACACTTACTTTATGCCAGCTCATCAAGTGTGTATGGGTTAAATAAGTTAATGCCTTTTTCTACACATGAAAGTGTAAATCATCCCGTTTCACTATACGCTGCGTCTAAAAAAAGTAATGAATTAATGGCTCATGCTTATAGCTATTTGTTTAATTTGCCAACGACAGGTTTAAGATTTTTTACAGTTTACGGTCCTTGGGGTAGACCAGACATGGCTTTGTATATTTTTACTAAAGCAATAATGGAAGGTCAAGAAATAGAAGTTTTCAATAGCGGTGAGATGAGTAGAGATTTTACTTATATTGACGATATTGTCGAAGGTATAGTTCGAGTAATTGATACTCCCGCACAAGCAAATCCAAATTGGAATGCGAAAAGCCCTGATCCTGCCACTTCAAAAGTACCTTACGTTGTTTATAACATTGGAAGAGGAGAACCGGTAAGTTTGCTAAATTTTATTAATGAAATCGAAAAACATACTGGAATTAAAGCCAATAAAGCTTTTTTGCCTATGCAAGCCGGAGATGTTGCCGAAACTTCTGCTGACATTAATGATTTAACCAATAAGCTTCATTATCAACCAAAAACAAGTGTGGGAACAGGAGTGAAAAATTTTGTAAAATGGTACAACAACTATTATACAGCGTCTTATCAAAATCAGACAAAAATTATACAAACCGCAAATGGTTTGTCATAATACTGTAACATAAGGTTTTTTAACAACTTGAATAATTTTACTTGAAAACAAAAATTTAAAAAACCACAACTAACTAAATATCAAGGCTTAACGAAAAAATATTCAAAATTAAGTTAGATAGCTACTTCATTATCTGCATTGTGTTTTAATTTACAAATCCTTTAGGTTTGCGCCCAAGATGTAAATTTAAAACACAAATTCATGCAGAAGAGAACAAAATTAATTACAAAAGTGCTAGTATTTAGCTCACTACTGTTTACAATTTTTACCTTTAGTCAATGTCAAAAAGAAGGGGTAGAAAATCTAACAATTGATGCGCCTAACGATGTGGATTTACAAAGTGTTGTTTCAACAACTTCAACTTCTGTATTCACAGTAAATGTTTCAAAAGGTATTTCCGATGGCGGATTTTCGGTACGAATTCCGATGGACGCCAATTTAATAAGCGACACGAACGATAAGCCAACTGCATCAACCGTAAGAGTATTTGAAAATGGTGTTGAAATAGGGCCTTCGCACTCTGTACACCAGGAAATCAGAAACTTAGGTAAAGGTCGTTTCAGTCATAAATCGGGCTTCTTGTTTCTTTCGGCTTCTGATAACTCAGATCCGCGAACCAATCGTAAGAAATACACCTATACTGTAGGCGATCAAAGCATTACAATACCTCCAGTTGTTCCGCCAACCGGTACCACAGATCCTCCAGTATCTACTAATGTACCTATCGGATATGCTTCTGTAAATGGTAAAACAACAGGTGGTGCAGGTGGTCAGACAGTAACTGTGTCAACTTTTTCTGCGCTTCAAAGTGCTGTATCATCCTCGGCACCGTTAATTATACAAGTATCCGGAACGATTACCGGTTCAGGACTACTTCGGGTAGAATCTAATAAAACGATTTTGGGCCTTAACGGATCTAAACTGATTGGTGCAAGTTTATTTATCTACGGGAAGAGCAATATCATTATCCGGAATATGACAATCAGCAAAGTTAAAACATATTCAAATATAATTATCAAAGGTGGTGCACACCACGTATGGGTAGATCACTGTGATCTTTCATCAGAACGGGTAAGTGACTGGGATTACTATGATGGATTGTTGGACGTAGGAACTGGTGCTGATTACGTTACACTATCATGGAATAAGCTGTACGATAACCATAAAGCGATGCTGATCGGTTTTAGTTACAATGAGCCTGAATCTGTTGGTAAACTTCGTGTTACTGTACATAGTAACTATTTCTATAATGTTTCAGAACGTTGCCCGAATGTAAGATACGGAACTGTTCATACTTTCAATAACTATTATGACAATGCAGGATTTGTTAGCTCTTTTATGGGGGCAATCGTAAGAGTGGAAAATAGTTATTTCAAAAACACTACACTTCCTATCAGAACAGAACTTAGTCCTGTAGCAGGTGTTATCAGCGGTGAAAGTACCAATATATTTGATAACTCTGGGAAAAACAAAATTACTACGGCCCCTTCAAACTGGGTACCTACTTACGAATATAAATCAGTACTTAGTGCTGCAGCAAATGTTCCATCTATTGTGATGAAAGGTGCTGGCGCAACTTTATAATCAACAGAAGTAAGTTAAAACATTTAATTGCAAGGCCATCTGACTGTAAGTCAGGTGGCCTTTTGGTTCATGTATAATTCTTTTTAATTCCACTATTATGGCAGAAAATAGAAAAAAAGTATTGATAGCGTGCGATTCTCCGCGTACATTACTTGATTTTAGGGGTAAACTCATTGAAGAACTTATCAAGAAGAATGAGGTGTTTGTTTATACCCCAAAAATTTCACAACAGCATGTTCAAGAAAAGCTAAAGAATCTTGGAGTAACTGTTTTTGAAAATCATCTGAACGGAAGTAATGTATCGATCCTCTCCGATCTTACATACATGATTCAATTATACAAGGTTATCAGGAAACTAAGACCGGACATTTTCTTTCCCTACACATTTAAACCTGTAATCTATGGAACTATTATAGCAAAGCTTTGTGGAATAGATTGTATAACTCCGATGTTAACCGGACTGGGATATAATTTTACCGATAATGGTTCTAAGAAGAGTGTAGTGAGTCTGATAACCAAAACACTGCTTAAGTTCAGCCTAATGGAAAACCGAAGGGTCAGAATCATTTTTCAGAACCGAGATGATTATAATAAACTAATAGAATCAGGTATAATCGGAATTAAACATCAGGCATTTGTAGTAAATGGTTCTGGTGTGGATTTGGGCCATTATGATTATTCTGAACCAGAAACTACTAATATCAGCTTTCTAATGATAGCTCGCCTTATCAATGCAAAAGGTGTAAATGAGTTTTTTGAAGCCGCGAAAACCATCAGATCCAAATACCCGGACATAAAATTCAGGCTTATTGGTTCTTTTGATGATAATATTGACTCCATTAACAAAGAACTGTATTTCAAAATCCAATCTGGAGATACCTTGGAATATATAGGGCAAGTGGATGACGTAAGACCATATATAAAAAATTCATCCATCGTTGTACTCCCTTCGTATTATGGAGAAGGTGTTCCCAGATGTATCCTAGAAGGCATGGCCATGGGAAGGGCCATCATTACCAGCGATTCTGTTGGATGTCGTGAAACTGTAAATGTTTCACCTTCCTGTACTAATGGTTTTTTGGTTCCGGTAAAAAATATTCCAGCGCTTGCTTCCAAAATGGAGCACTACATAAATAATACCCGAGATATTATCTCATATGGTATCAATGGTCGAAAATTCGCCAAAGAGAAATTTGATGTGAACCTTGTCAATGCAGAAATGCTGAAAATCATGAACGTTGGCTAGCTTGTACATCTAAAAAACTGTAGTTCTTTAAAAATACTATAAGTCATGGCATATCGCTTAATCAATTTTCAACAATCGGAAGAATGGACAGCATATGTCCATAATTCTGTAAACTATGATTTTTATCATACCTGGCACTATCATTCACTAGAGAAATACGGGGATCCATTTCTTTTCGTTTACGAAGAATCGGATGTGTTTATTGCGCTACCTCTGCTAAAAAGAGAAATTGAAAATTCAGGTTTATATGACCTGACTTCTGTATATGGTTATTCAGGGCCGATTTCCAATAGAAAATTTGCAGACATAAGTGACCAGATACTTGAAAATTTCAAGTATTTCTTCTTAAACTTCATGAACACGGGAAGATATATCTGTGTTTTCTGTAGACTTAATCCTTTCATTGACCAGAAAGTGTTGATTGAAAAAATAGGAGGTATTTCCAACAATGGTAAAACTGTATACATGGACTTATCCATTTCTATTGAAGAGCAAAGAATAGGCTATGAAAAAAGGATGGGCAGACAAATCAGACATTTGAGAAAGATGCCTTACAATATTAAAGAAGCTAAAACCGGAGATGAAATAAGTTTATTTACGGCCATGTACAATGAGAACATGCACCGGCTGAAAGCAGAAAAAAGCTATTTTTTCAACGAAGATTATTTTGCAGCAATCATTAAAGAGGATAGTTGCAAGTTAATCGTGATGTATGATGGAGTTAAAATGATTTGCGGCGCAATTATTATGTGTTGTGGAGGCATAATCCGAAACCATCTGTCTGCCACAGCAGTCGATTATGTTAATCAATCGCCCAGTAAGTTACTCACGGACGAAATAAGTATAATAGGCAGGCAGCTGGGAATGAAGTATTTTCACCTGGGCGGTGGTTTGGGAGGTCGGGAAGACTCCTTATTTAAATTCAAATCATCCTTTTCAAATCTGTTTCTCGAAGATTCTACCTGGAAATTTGTATCGGATACAGTCGTATACAATGATCTGATCAAAGAAAGAAAGAACGATTTAAATATAAATTATTTCCCCTTGTACCGTTACCCTGAAATGGCCATTAAATAAAAGCAATCCGATTTCAAAATACCGGATTTTCTAAAAAAAATAAATTTTAACCATTAAATCTGTATGCTTTGAAAAATATATTTAATTATTCTGGAGCTACTATTAGTGACTTTGAGAATGCAATTGATCAGTTTGGTTGGGTTATATATGAAAACGCTCTTAATGAAGGGCTGATTGCTCAAATTATTAATGACCTAGAACCGGCTTATTTGCAAAGAAGAGAAATCCAAACCCAAAACGGTATTGAAACAAATATGGAGGGAACCCTTCATCATTTATTGGAATGCGACAATTTTAGTTTACATTTTTTAGAACAAATGTTTTGTGATAAGGAAATGCGCTTCTTTTTAGGTGGAAACTATATCTTAAATGGGTTTAGCGCGGTTATTAACATGAAAAATGATAGGCCGTATGTTCAAAATATTCATCGGGATTTGAGAAGTTTTACCGGAAATATGAAAATGATGATCCAAATGATTGTGTTGCTTGATCATTTTACAGAAGAGAATGGTGCTACTTATTTACTTTCAGGCTCACACAAAGAAGATATTAAACCAAGTGAGGAATATTTTTACAAACACGCTGACCGGGCGATAGCAAAAAAAGGCAGTATTATCTTGTTTGATTCTAACTTATGGCATGCTGCCGGTAAAAATTATACTGAAAATGCTAGAAAAGTATTAACATTAAGTTTCACCAAACCATTCTTTAAGCCAATGTTTGATTTTCCAAGATATTTAGGTTATGAATTTGGAGAATCTTTAAGTGAAAGCTTAAGGCAAGTTGTTGGTTACAACGCCAGAATTCCAGCAGATTTGTACGAGTTTTATCAACCTCCTCATAAAAGAATGTATTTATCGAATCAAGGTTAATAGTTTTTTTGAGAAAATTTAACTTCCAATTTTTATGAAAGATCAAAAAGAACTTCAGAAAACCATTGGAGGCTTTTTTCAGTTACAACTCTCAAATGGCGAAGAATACTATCCTTCACTCATAAAATTAAATACAACCAGAAATGCATTGGAATATATATTGAAGGTTAAGGGGTATACTAAAATTTATATACCCTATTTTACGTGTGATACGATATTGGAACCTATGTTAAAATTGGCAGTTCCATATGAGTTTTATACACTGGACAAACAGTTAGACCCTATAGTTGATTTTGAAATTGGATATGCTGAATGCTTTTTGTATACCAACTATTTCGGCATAAAACAGCATGCAGTAGAAAAATTAAGCAAAAACGTTAAAAATTTAATTGTTGATAATTCGCAGGCCTTCTTTTCAAAACCAATAGATAAGATCGATACAATATATTCATGCAGAAAGTTTTTTGGCGTCTCTGATGGTGCTTACTTGCAACTTAATAGTAGTCTCCGATTGAACATAGAAACGGACATATCTTTTGATAGATTGTTGCATCTTATAAAGAGTATCGATGTTGGGAGTGAAAATTCATATGGGGATTTTGTTGAAAACGATAAAAGTCTTGAAAATAACGATATTAAAAAGATGTCTATTCTAACGCAGAAAATTCTTTCCGGAATTGATTATCAACACTGTGGAAAAACAAGAAAACAAAACTTTAAATACTTGCAAGAAAATCTGGGTGCAATAAATGAACTTGATATTGAAATGCCTCTTGATGCTGTTCCAATGGTATACCCTCTTCTTATTTCAAATGATCAAGTTAAAACTAAACTTATAGCGAATAAAATATTTGTTCCTACTTATTGGCCCAATGTTTTTAAGTGGACAAACGAACATATGTTTGAAAATCATCTGGCAAAACACCTTGTCCCACTACCAATAGATCACCGGTATACTATAAAAGATATGGAACGAATAGTTTGTGTGTTGAGAGATATAATACGTGAACTAGCATCCTAACTCTATTGACTAGGCTCTTTATTTTTTGATTCACACTATGAATTTTCATTTAAATAAGATGGATAATTTAGTTTATATAAGACCATTGGTTTTAAGTGATGCAAATGTCTCTTATCAGTGGAGAAATGATTCTGATATCTGGAAATATACTGAATTTAAACCTGATAGATACATTTCTTTAGAAACTGAACAGGAATGGATAAAAGGCAAATTAGAGAATAAGGATGAACGACGGTTTGCAATTTGTCTTAAAGAAAACAATCAATACATAGGAAATATTCAGTTATTAACTATAAATAATGGACTGGCATCCTTTCACATATTCATAGGTGAAAAAAGCTTATGGGGAAACGGAATAGGCAAGCAAGCTACAAAGCTTATATTAAAATATGCTTTTTTCGAACTAGGTTTAAAATGTGTTTTATTAGAGGTAAATCCATTAAATATTTCTGCTTGTAAAACTTACGAAAGAATGGGTTTTGTTGCAGTAGGTTCCAATAAAGTAAATGGATTTATTAAAATGAAATTAAATAAAAAAGAGTTTCCCATCCAACTTTAGTTCACTTACTATCATGAGAAAATTTAATTACTCTTTTTCACAAAGAGCAATGGATAGCCTACGTATGTTGCCAATGAGCCAATATATAATTCCTTAGTTGATCGTATAGGAATCGATCCTAATAATAAGATTGACAATTTCCCCTTATACAGATGCGACTTTGTGCCAGTAAATAATGCAGTACTCCAATATTAGCTAATATATGTTAGTATTTGATTAACCTCTTGGTCTTGTGTCCACCTAAAAATGTATTCTATGATTAAATTACTTACCCTTAACGAAAGAAATGAATGGAATTCTTACGTTAAACGCTCTTTTGTACACGATTTTTATCATACCTGGCATTATCATTCTTTAGACAATAGTGGTAATCCTATACTCTTGATTTATGAAGAAGGCGAAGATTTCATAGCCTTTCCGTTCCTCAAAAGAGCTATCCCTGATTCGTCATTTTTTGATTTAAGCTCTGTTTATGGATATCCTGGACCAATTGCAAATAAAAAATTCGAACACCTGGATGAAGGATTAATCGATAATTTTAAAAAGTCATTTTTAAAATTTCTGAAAAACGAACAGATAGTCTCCGTATTCTCCCGATTGCACCCTTTTTTTGATCAGTATATTTTGATGAAAGAATTTGAGGGGGTTCATGAAAATGGACTTACTGTTGCACTCGATCTGAATTTACCTTTAGATGTTCAGCGTAAAAAGTACGATCGGTCTACCACTAGAGCGATCAAAAGGTGCCGGGATAAAGGATACTTCGTAAAGGAATCAAAACGACCAGAAGATATTGACACATTCATTGATATCTATACAGAAAACATGCGTCGAATCGGATCCACTGAATACTATTTATTTGATAAGCAATACTTTACAAACCTAATTCATTCAAATGAGTTTGACTGCAGATTATTATTGGTTTATTTAGGTGATGAAATAACATGTGTAACGATCATCTCTTTTTCTCACGGCATTATTCAGGCACATTTGGTTGCTACTAAAGCATCATATTTAAATCAATCTCCTGCAAAATTTCTAGTTGATGAAATTACCATTATTGGACGGGAAAGGGGAATGAAGTTTTTTCATCTAGGTGGGGGGCTCGGCTTTAAGGAAGATTCCCTGTTCCGATGGAAATCGGCTTTTTCAGATCTGTTCTTAAACTATAAAAGCTTCCGGTTCATTGCAAACCACAAAGCATACAACTATTTGCTTGATAAGCGAGGAATTGATAAAAAAATAGCAATCGACTATTTCCCTTTATACAGAGCTTTCATTACCTTATTTTCCTCTTTATCATTTATCTAAAATTACTCTTATGAAAAAGTTATTATTTAGTGATAAAGTACATTCAAGATGGTTGATATTATTGATCGATCAGTTAATCGTAATCTGGACACTCTTTATATCTTTATTGCTGACCAAAAAAATTGAATCTGCTGAATTGTTTTACACGAGCGATATCCTGTATATAGGTCTGTACAGTGTGATCTCTATTTACGTGTTTATCAGCATGAGAATTCATACAGGAATCATAAGGTATTCCAATACAGAAGATATCTTTCGTGTATTCATGGCAGTGCTAATAAGCAGTATTGGTTTTATGCTTATCGGTAATCTGCTTGTTGCTCCATATTTTAAACTTCCATGGATATGGTTTGACAAAGCACTGTTATTGAACTTTTTTATTTCTTCATCCTTGTTAATTATTTTGAGAATAGCCGTTAAACACATTTTTGGATATTTAAAAGATTTACAACCTGGAAATATAAAGGATAATATCTTAATTTATGGGACTGACAACACCTCAATCCTAGTGAAACAAGCACTCGACACCTGTCAGGAAGCACCTATAAACGTGTTTGGTTTTATTGATGATGATCAAGATAAAATAAACAAACATATAGAACAAAAAAATGTATATCCGTCATTTTGCATAGAAACACTTAAGAAAAAATATGCTATCAATAAGGTTTTATTAGTTGGCAACGATCTGAATATTAATGGAAAAAAGAAAGCAATTGAAAAATGTATAGAGCTGGGCATTAAAGTCGTTACAGTGCCGTCCTCTGATAAATGGCTATATGGCAAATTAAGCCCTAATCAGATACAGGACTTGAAAATTGAAGATCTTTTACAACGGGAACCTATTATCCTCAAAAAGAATAATGTATCAAAAGAGATAAACGGAAAGAGAGTTTTGATTACCGGAGCAGCAGGTTCAATCGGTTCCGAAATTGTACGTCAGGTTTTAAACTATAACCCAGAGTATATCATCCTCTGCGATCAGGCAGAAACACCTTTACATGAGCTTCAGCTTGAAATTGAAGATTATTATCCCCAAGGTAAAACCAAAATATTCATGGCCAACATCCAAAACAAAAGCCGGATGAAAACACTGTTTGAAGAATTTAAACCACAGATTGTTTTTCACGCGGCGGCTTATAAACATGTTCCGATGATGGAAAATAATCCTGCAGAAGCTATATTAACCAACGTATTAGGTACGAAAAACATATCCGATCTTTCGATAGATCATGAGGTAGAAAAGTTTATTATGATTTCTACAGACAAAGCTGTAAAACCCACTAATATTATGGGAGCTTCTAAACGTCTTGCAGAAATGTATATCCAATCGCTAAATAACAATAATATATTATCAGCTTCGGAGAACGTTAGAGCAAATTTTAAGAGTTTACTTAAACCAAAAACTAAATTTATTACGACCCGTTTCGGGAATGTTATGGGGTCAAACGGATCTGTCATTCCGAGATTTAAAGCTCAGATAGAAAAGGGTGGCCCAATAACAGTTACCCATCCCGAAATAACCAGATATTTTATGACTATTCCTGAATCTGTACAATTGGTATTGGAAGCTGCGGCAATGGGAAATGGAGGTGAAATCTTTATTTTTGATATGGGAGACCCGGTTAAGATTGTTGATCTGGCAAAGAACATGATCAAACTTGCCGGCATGGCGCCTGATAAGGATATCAAAATTGTTTTTACCGGACTACGCCCCGGAGAAAAGTTATATGAGGAGTTACTCCTTTTGGAAGAAGAAACTATTCCGACCCATCATCAAAAGATTAAAATATCTAAAATTATTGATTATAGCTTTAATTATGTTCATCAGGTTACAGAGGAATTATTGTGCTTAAATAGCTTGAACAATGACTATGAAATGGTAAAAAAAATGAAAGAAATTCTACCAGATTTCATCAGTAATAATTCCAAATATGAAGAGCTAGACTTGTTTGAGGCTAATTAGATCAACTTTTACATTTTTTTATTATGGGCATACACGTAGGAAATATTCTAAAACAGGTTCTTCGAATGGAACGTATTGGGATTAGCGAATTATCCCGAAAGCTTAAAGTAAGTAGAAGAACAATATATAATTGGTTTGAACAAGAGAATTTGAATCTTCAAATTCTCTTAGAAGTTGGTAATATAATTGGACACGATTTCACGGCCGAACTACCTGAAACGTTAATAAAAAACCATCGTCACGTGCTTAGTGCACAAGATGCTTCTTCTGTAAAAAATACAGACGCCGATAATAATTCTGTTTATTTCTGGATGAATAAATATATTGGCTTGTTAGAAAAATATAATGATCTATTAAATCTCATTTCCGAGGACTCACCTTCAAATAAGAATCCAACAGGCAAAAATGGTTATTTTTAATGTAAAGATGACCTGAACCCTATCCTACTATCTCCATCGATTCAGAATCAATATATAAAATATAGAGAACACAAAGATTTGCGTTTTCTTCTGCCCTAAATCAGGAGAAACCAAAAAACTGTTAATCGAACCCTAAAACCAAAAACAGGATATAAAACACCACCTCACCATCTCTTCTTTTAACATTCCTCTCGTTCCCTTACTTTTTAAGTACGGATTCCAATCCTCAACAGTCAGTACATCGTATTTTATGACGTTCAGAATTGGCACGTATTTTTCCCAGTATGTTCCTTAGAATTCCTTATTACTGAAACAGTAACAACTGTTGCTAAACCTTAACCAAAAGTCTAAAAACAACAAAAGCCTCACTTTTCAGTGAAGCTTTTAATTTGTAGCCCGTAGGGGAATCGAACCCCTGTTTCAAGAATGAAAATCTTGCGTCCTAACCCCTAGACGAACGGGCCTTTTTGTGTTTCGGTGTGCAAATATAGAAACAACATTCTATAAACCAAAATTATTTTGATATTATTTTTATTTTTTTCAGAAATAGATTTTTGTTTGCACGAATTTATGTATTTTGACTAGTTATAAATGTCTGTATTGTGACTATGAACAAAAAACATATAGGAAGCGTAACCTTAGGGCTATTGATGGTTGTACAAGGGGTTTCGAATGCACAAGAGAAGCTAATGAAGTCAGCTTTACACGTGAAGTGGAAAATAGAGGAGACGAAACCGATAGATGAATCGTCAACTTCTTCATTTATTATAAAAAATACAGGTACTAAAGCTGTAGATATAAGGGATTGGTCGCTTATGTTTAACTATTTATACCCGGTGAAAGAAGATAAAGGAAATACGAAGTTTTTGGTGGAGCACAGAAACGGTGACCTATATCAATTAAGTTTCTTAGATAACTCCTATCATGTCATCAAACCGAATGATTCACTGATTGTGACATTCGATGCGATTGCACCATTGCGAACTACGAGTAAGGCTCCAGGAGGCCTTTATTTTGCCAATAGGAGCGGCGAAAAATTTGACGTAGTCAATTACAAGATTGTGGAGCCAAAGATGGACAATGCACAAATGATGGAGGTATTGGAGAAGCAATACATATTCAACCAAATGGGCAATGCACAGCAAGGCCAATTAATATTACCGACACCTGTATCCTTGATTCGAGATTCTGAACGCACATTCTTACTGCCTAGTAAATTGAGTGTCCAAACAGATGAAAGATTTCTCGATGAAGCCAAAATATTTGTATCTGATATAAAGCAATTGGGATGGAAAGCATCACTTTCTGGAAAATCTAAAGGTGTTATTTCAATTCAGAGCTCGCAAAGCCTCGCAGCAGATGAGTACACGTTGAACATAGATGGTGAGGGTGTTGTGATAACCGCCTCTAGCGCTACCGGTGCTTTCTATGGACTGCAATCCGTCAAGTCTTTGCTTGTGCCTCATAATCCTGCCAAAACAAATGCATTCTTTCCTTATGTACAGGTGAAGGATAAGCCACGGTATAAGTACCGTGGATTTATGATGGATGTAGCCCGTAATTTTCAAGACAAAAAGATGGTTATGAAGATGTTGGATGCAATGGCTATGTACAAATTAAATGTATTCCATTTTCACTTCACTGAAGACGAAGCTTGGAGAATAGAGATTCCAGGACTTCCTGAGCTGACAGAGGTAGGTAGTCAAAGATCAGCAACATTTGCAGATGGTCGCTCTTTGCAACCTGCTTATAGATCGGGTGCTAAGGGCAAGGGACGGCAGTATTACACCGTTAAAGATTACATCGAAATCCTTCAATATGCAAAAGCAAGACATATCGAAGTCATACCCGAGATTGAGACACCTGGACACGCACGGGCAGCCATTAAATCAATGGAGTCTCGGTACAATAGGTATATGAAATCAGGAGAGCAAGATAAGGCCGAAATGTATTTATTACACGATATAGCCGACAAATCTATTTACAATTCAGCCCAAAATTGGAATGATAATGTCATCAATGCGGCACTACCCTCCACATATGCTTTTATTGGAAAAGTATTAGACGAGTTAAAGAAAATGCACCAACAAGCTGGAGTGGAGCTCAGAACTGTTCATCTAGGGGGCGACGAAGTGCCCGCTGGTGTATGGGAGAAATCGCCGAAAATAGCGGAACTGATGAAAGCGGCCAATTTAAAATCAGTCAATGACGTATGGCCCTATTACATACAAAAAATTAATAATCTGGTCCAAGAGCGTGGATTGACAATGGAAGGATGGGAAGAAATGGGAATGTATAACGATGGGAAGGGTATGGGCGTAAATCCACAGTTGACAGGAAAGGGAATGAAATTGGATGTTTGGAATAATCTCATTGGTGGTGGGCAGGAGGATCTTGCGTACCGTCTCGCAAATGAAGGATACAAGGTCATATTTGCAAGCGCCAGTAATTTTTATTTAGATATGGCCTGGAATACAACATTTGCAGAAACGGGTCTAAATTGGGCTGCTTATACAAACTTAAGAGAAGCCTATACTTTTGCGCCAGAGAATTTCTTTGTTAATGTCACTGAGATTGGAAAAGGAAGGGCAAAAGGCGCAGCGTATTTTAAAAATAAAACTAAGTTGACAGAGATTGGAAAGGCTAACTTTTTGGGTGTCAAGGGAGCAATATGGTCTGAAACGATAGGAAGTGCCGCAGATATGGAATATTTAGTATTTCCAAGATTTTTGGCGGTAGCTGAGCGCGCATGGTCTCCGGTAAAGAGCTGGGAGGAATCTGCTTCTTATGATCTCAAGAAATTTGATAAGGATTTTGCCGAATTTTCTAAGAAGGTAGGAGGGGTGGAATTACCAAAGTTAGATAAGCTAAATGGTGGCTACGCGTATCGACTGCCAGCTGTTGGCGTTAGGTTGGAGGGACAAAATGCATTGGTGAATACCGAATACCCAGCCTATCAAATATTTTATACGGATGATAAATCTGAACCTACACTGAAATCTCAACCCGTCAAAAATGGCGTAGTCAAGTTAGAGAAAGGAAAAACATACTCCTTCGCCGTTTTCGCAAGCAATGGTAGAAAAGGACGAACGTATAGTTTTAAATACAATTAATGACTAACAGACGAAGGTCTAGGCCTTCGTCTGTTAGCTTATGAATTTGATAATATCAGCCATTTCGATATCGCCGTGTGAGGCATAGTACAAACATTCATCTCCCTTTATGACCAGTATCTGAGGCGATTCATGGTGGATCTGCCATTTCTCGGAGATCATATTGGAAATCTCTCTATAGCGGATTAAATCTAGATAATACAAGCTATAATCAGGAGGCAGTAGTACGGCACTGTACTCCAATGATCGCTTAGCCATACTGCTTACCGAACAGCGTGTACTGTGTTTGAAAATAACATGAATTTGACTGTCCTGAGCGATATCGTCAAGCTGCTGAACGGTTGAGAGATCTTTCCATTGAATCATATTGTAATTTGTTATAGTGAAGAAAATTTACTAAGCTCCATATCTACAAAGGCCGCTACTGTTGTAAAAGTCACACTTTTACTGTTGTCATTTGAAGACTTAAAAGTCGTTGGTAGAATCAATCCAGCACCAATATCCTTATAATTGTCGACCATATACTGTACATTACCGTCTTCCGTGTCCAATTCCCAACGACGTATTCGTCCACTATCGGAGTTGAAGTATAACTTACCGCTTATTCTGATATTGACCTCGGAAGTCGTACTAACATTAATCATGGTTAATTTCTCAGTATCAACTATTTTCTGTTGAACATCATCCGGTTTTAATTGTTTGTTGCCTAACGTCGTCGGAAGAAAAAGAAGAGATATATCCTTTTTGAACTGTTCTGATATTATTGGAAAATTCTTAATTGTAAAATTTTCAATATTGGTCTGCTCTACTTCATTGACATAAAGCTTTTTTATTTTGTTGCTTTTGTAATTGAATAATAATACAATTTGATCGCCAGAGGAAGTTGATCCTTCAAAACGAGAATCTCCATTTTTTCGATTTATTAAGAATTTTCTAGGATTCTCAATAAAATTGGAAACATTGTTACCAGAAGCCGAAAACAGGATGAAGTGTGTTTCTTCCCATTTGGCCTTTCCACCTATTCCTTCCCACAATTTATTGGTTGATACAGCCTCTTGAGCTGTCAAACTATTTTGGGAAAAAAGAGCGCAGAAAAAAAAGATGAATGATAAGAATTTGAAAGTTTTCATATTCATTATTTTAGTAAGAATAGACAGCTAGCAGGAAGGGATTACGTAGTAGCTGCAGTTCTTTGACGTGTGTAGGAACGCTATCTTGTCCTTGTTTTTTTCTTGGGATAGGAATTATATGCGGCGCATTGTTTCTGGGACGAACAGGACGAAAGTAAGGTCGATCCGATAAATATGAACGTAGCCAAAATCAATAAGTAACATTTCATGTGGATTGTATTTTGATAGTCAGCGTGAATTGCACCTGACAATTTTTATTTAATATAGCGTCTATTGTGTGTATTTACGACCGATGTTCGCCATCTGTATAGCTGTAATTGCAGCCTCTTCTCCTTTGTTCCCGTGTTTACCGCCTGCGCGTTCCTCTGCCTGTTGTAAATTGTCCGTCGTCAATACCCCAAATATGACCGGCCTGTTGTATTTGAGCGCTACATTTGCAATGCCGTTAGCAACAGCGTCACAAATAAAGTCAAAATGCCTAGTTTCCCCCTGTATCACACAACCTAAACAGATGATTGCATCAAATGTTTGGTCCCGTAGTAAGATATCCGCTCCAGAAATAAGTTCATAACTGCCAGGTACCTCAACCAACTCAATGTTTTCTTCTTGGGTATTATGTTTCAATAAACCCTGTACGGCACCATTTAACAATGCGCCTGTGATTTGTGCATTCCATTGGGATACGACGATTCCAAATTTAAAATCTTTCGCATCACTAACTTGGATGTGAGAAAAATCAGATAAGTTTTTTAAAGTACTTGCCATATGGTTACAAACTTAGACAAACTTGCTTTTATATGCAATTATAATTGTTCGGATTATAAAATCGATGTGTACAAATGATACGACATCTTGATATTTGATTTTGTATCTTAATGGAATGTCCAATTGATATTTGATGACGATTTTCCAGAGTCTTGCAATGTCGAACAGGAGGAAATGGTATATATAACAAAGGGCTGCCATAATGCAGCCCTTTGTTATATTGTACGCTAGGTATATCCTATTGCTCGGCTTTTACACGAGCGATTAACCCTTCTACCAAAGAAGCCTCTTGGCTCTCTGGGTAGTTATTTTTTATTTTGGTATAAGCTTCTTCAGCTTTTTTATTTTCTTTCAACTGCTCATACACCAAGCCTAATTTTTTAAGGAATAAAGGGGAGGTATAAGAGTTTTCCTTCTTCTCTGCAGCTTGCTTATAGAAAGAGGCCGCTTTGTTATAGTCTTTTTGTTCAGAATATGCATCGCCCAATAGACCTACGACTAGTGGGTCTAAGACCTCACTGCCCGTATCGGAGTATTTTTCTAAAGCCTCTATTGCTTCAGCATACTT
Organism: Sphingobacterium sp. SYP-B4668; assembly: GCF_027627455.1. Classification (NCBI taxonomy): domain Bacteria; kingdom Pseudomonadati; phylum Bacteroidota; class Sphingobacteriia; order Sphingobacteriales; family Sphingobacteriaceae; genus Sphingobacterium; species Sphingobacterium sp. SYP-B4668. Next base: position 618,694 of record NZ_CP115483.1, read on the forward strand.
ACCTTCTCTAAGGTACAAGCCCCCAAGGTAAGCATTTGCGATATTCGCTGATTTCGTGTTAGAATATTCATCAGCGATTTCTTTGAATCCTGGGTATGATCCATCACCAGCAATCGCTTTTTTCTGTAGAGAGTCATCAGTAGATGAAGCATATTCTTCTGCTTTGAAAACCAAGTTGGCGGCTTTTTCAGCTCTTGGTGCTAAATAAAGCTTTTGGTAACCGAAATACAATAATATAAGGACTGCAATACCACTGACAATAAAAGTGATACTTTTCTGGTTTTCAATAAAAAATGAACCTTTTTGAGGTTTATTTGCAGGTTCAGCTGCACGGGTTTGATTATTTGACATTTTCAAAAAATAAAAATTCGGAAAGCAAAATTACACTTTTAAAAATTATTTGCAAGTGTTTTGGGTTTATATTATTAGGAATGATGAGGTTATTGGATTTGCACTTTCTCTTTATCCAATACTTCATAGATGGAGTTCTGACTTTTAAACTCTGGTACGATACGCTTCATTTGTCTAACCATGTCAGTTTCATTCTGTGTCTTAACAATCTCAAATAGCTTGTTAAGTTCTTGATTTACATAGTTAAAGTCGTTTTCCCGGACCTGTGCAATCATAATTTTTTCATGATGAGTAGGCATGGTGTTTTCTAGGTCATTCAAGAGCTCTTCATACAACTTTTCCCCCGGGCGGAGTCCCGTGAATTTTATTTGAATATCTTTGTTGGGGATATAACCAGATAGCTTAATCATTTTTTCAGCTAATTCGACAATTTTTACCGATTTCCCCATATCGAATACAAAAATCTCACCACCTTGACCCATATTGCCAGCTTCTATAACAAGTTGACAGGCCTCAGGGATGGTCATGAAGTATCTCGTTATCTCCGGATGAGTGACCGTGACTGGGCCGCCCTTCTCAATTTGATCCTTAAATCTAGGGATGACAGATCCATTGGAGCCCAGTACATTTCCAAATCGAGTCGTGATGAATCTCGTATTACGCTTGTCAGGATTGGATTGTTGGATATGGGTATTTAGTGACTGTACATATATTTCAGCAATACGTTTAGTAGCACCCATGATATTTGTTGGGTTGACCGCTTTATCTGTAGAGACAAAAACAAATTTTTCAACATCATACTCCACCGCTAGATTGGCAATGGTGAAAGATCCGAAGATATTTGTACGAACTCCCTCAATGGGGTGGTTTTCCATCATGGGGACATGTTTGTAGGCGGCAGCATGATAGACCACATGGGGTTTGAAGGTCTCAAAAAGGGCAATCATACGTTCTTCATTCTTGACGTCAGCAATGAAGGTATGATATACTTGATTTTTGTGCAAATCTTGGAGGTCCAATTGTAGATTGTGCAGTGGCGATTCGGCTTGGTCACATAAGATAATCATCTGCGGCGAATATTTTCCAAGTTGTTTGGATATTTCGCTTCCGATGGATCCGGCTGCCCCAGTGACAAGAATACGCTTGCCTTTCAATTGGTCCAATATGTTATTGTTGGATATCTTTATAGGATCTCGCTCCAATAGATCTTCAATTTTTATTTTTTGTATCTGATTTGGGTTTAAGTCTCCGTTGATAATCTTTTGTACTGGAGGTAGTGTTAACACATTGACATTGTATTCTAGACAGATATCAATAATTTCATTTTTACGATGTGCAGGAATGTTGTGCGATGCAATAATCAATTCCTCTACACTCAATTTGTTGATGAGTTTGTCTAAGTCATTCGGGGAATAGATTTTGACCCCATCGATAGATTTTCCGATTTTTTGATCACTATCATCCAGGTAACCAATGATAGCATTTATAGACCTAAGGTCGTGATCCATCGTTCTTTTAACGGCTATTCCTAAGTCTCCTGCTCCAAATACTAACGTATTCTTTTTCGTATCCCTAGCGGCTTTGGTATATTGAAAGAAAACTTTGATTGACGTGCGATAAATGACTAAGCAAACAAATGCAAATAAGGCATATAGGATAATCAGGTTCGTGGGGAGGAGAGTGGGGATACGAAGTGCAATAAGCACCAATTTGACAGCAAATAGAATGATTACCACAAAAAGAATGGTAGATAGTATTCTTATCGAATCTACTGCACTAGTATACCTAATGATGCCCGTGTGTGTTTTAAAGATTAAAAAAGCGATAGAAGTCACGGACATTCCGTATAAGAATTCCCCCGCAAGTGTGGGTCTATAAAATGCTTCTTGAGAGAAGTTGTAATAGACAGAGTACGCTAAGAAAAATGCAAAAGAAGCACAGGCAATATCAAAAAGAAATATTATCCACCGCGGGACGATGCTCAGTTGATTGACTGAATTTAGTATTTTCATCTGTTTTTAATCTGGACAATGGTTAAGCAAATCTAAACTTTTTATTCATCAAACTATAGTGTTGACCACTATTATTGTTAGCTGAAACTAAAAGAATAGCGTTTTCTTTTAGATACCTTAATATTTACCTAAATTAGTGACAGAAAAATTTTGAATAGATGGGTAATATTTCCAAAATAGCCCAACAAGCGATGATGCAGCCTCAGGAGGCGCTTATGGCTGTTGGTAAATCCAAAAATAGCCTTACCATAGGTATTCCTAAGGAAGTGTCATTTCAAGAAAACAGAATTGCATTGACACCTCTTTCTGTTGCACTGCTGATTGAAAATGGGCATGAAGTAATATTAGAGTCAGAAGCGGGGGCTGGCTCTAATTTTTTGGATCAGCATTACAGTGAGCAAGGAGCCTTGATTGTATACAGTCCTGAAGAAGTCTATAAAGCAGACCTGATTATAAAAGTGGCAAGTCCAACATTAGACGAGGTCGGACAGATGAAGCCGGGGCAGGTGCTATTTTCTTCCCAGCAGCCCTCGATGATGAGTCTAGAGGTCTTACAAGCCTTGATGCGGAAGAAGGTTACAGCACTATCATATGAATATCTTCAAGATGAGGGCTGTCACCTTACCGTCGTTAGAGCAATGAGTGAAATCGTCGGAGCTACTTCAGTATTGATAGCCGCAGAATATTTAAGTAATGTTTTTGACGGAAAGGGTTTGATGTTGGGCGGAGTGACCGGTGTACCTCCTACAGAAATGGTCATTATTGGGGCAGGGACGGTTGGCGAATTTGCTGCCCGCACAGCGATTGCGTTGGGAGCACAAGTGAAGGTCTTCGATAGCTCGGTTTACAGACTTCGGAGGTTGCAGAACAATGTGGGTAGCCGTGTATTTACCTCGGTAATGCAGCCCATAGTGTTGAACAAAGCAGTCCGATCTTGTGATGTCGTTATCGGTGCTGTTAGGGCAACAAATGGACGGTCCCCTTGTATTATCTCCGAGGAAACTGTTTCACAGATGAAGCCAAATTCGGTATTAATCGATGTAAGTATCGATCAAGGAGGCTGTTTTGAGACCTCGGAAGTAACCAGTCACGATAAGCCCATTTTTCGAAAATACGATGTTATCCATTACTGCGTGCCCAATATTGCCTCAAGAGTAGCTCGTACAGCTACTTATGCATTGACCAATATATTTACACCGATCCTTTTGCAAATTGGAGAGGCTGGAGGAATGAATAAGATGATTTGGGCAGACCAAGGAATCCGTAGTGCGATTTATTTGTACCAGGGAAATCTCACCAATAAAGACATGGCCAACAAGTTCAATCTTTCAGCAAAAGATTTGGACTTGATCATCGTCTCCAATCTCTAGCGATATGGAATATCCACGTACTACAAGCTATACGAATAAAAATGGCCCTCAAGCAGCATGCAGCAGCTAGAATAAAATTAGTTCATAATACAGTGTGGATTCGTCAGCTGACGAAGGACCGTTAAAGAACAATATATGCATATGAAAACTCTTATTTTTTTTAGTTTGTTGATGATTGCAATGACGAGCGCAACAGCGCAACAGCGGATAGAAATCTATCCAAATGGCATACCAAACAGTAAGAACCAATCGAGCGAACGGTATCAGAAAAATATACCTGAACTTTTTGTGTATAAGCCGACGACTGTAGATAAGCATATAGGAGTACTCGTGATTCCTGGAGGTGGTTACGCACACGTCGCTATAGATCACGAAGGCCATCAGGTAGCCAGTGAGTTTGCTAGGAATGGCTATACAGCATTCGTATTGAGGTATAGACTACCGCACGAAGAGATTATGTTAGACAAGCGTATTGGTCCTCTGCAAGATGCACAGCGAGCCATGCAACTGATCCGTGAAAATCAGAAGGAGCTGGATGTTGATATCCAAAAATTGGGTGTGTTGGGGTTTTCTGCTGGAGGTCACTTAGCTGCCACCTTGTCTACACACTACAAAAAAAGCTATATCGAAAATAGAGCGAAGACAAATCTCAGACCCGATTTCTCCATTTTATGTTATCCTGTCATTTCAATGGATACAACAATTACCCATATGGGGTCTCGCGTTAATTTACTTGGTCGCTCGCCTTCAAACGAAGATGTAGAATTGTTCTCCAACGAGTTGCAGGTGAATAAAGCAACACCACCAACATTCTTAATGAGTGCTCTAGACGATAAAGGCGTAGTAGTGGAAAATGCCTATCGATATCAAGCTGCATTAAAGAAGCATGGTGTATCCAATGAAATTTATACCTACCCTAATGGTGGACACGGCTTTGGTTTAAATAATAAAACTAGCGAAGAAAAGTGGATGAAATCTTGCCTTCTTTGGATGAGCAAATTGAAATAATATGAAACATCTGCTTTTGTGGTTAGCCGTCTTAGGTAATATCTGTGCCTTAGCTCAGGAGGATAAAGAATGGAAAGTCAAATTAGGAGCCGTCACCCCCAATTTTGAATGGCAAAGCAAGGATGAAAAAATTTTTACTACCAAAGATCTCATTGGCAAAATCGTGCTCATCAATTTTTTTGCTACATGGTGCCCTCCATGTAGAGAGGAACTTCCACGAGTTGAAAATGAAATATGGAAACGCTATCAATCTCGCTCTGATTTCTCATTACTAGTTTTTGGACGCGAAGAGAATTGGGATAAGTTAAATCCCTTTATGATACGAGAAGGATATACATTCCCTGTATTTCCAGATTTGAAAAGAGGTGTTTTTGCATTGTTTGCAGACAGCTCCATTCCCAGGAATATAATCCTCAATAGAAAGGGAGAAATCATCTATCGATCTATAGGTTATAGTGCCGTCGAATTTCAGAAAATGCTAGATGTCTTAGAAAAAGAGTTAGGAGCCGATTCTCAAAATAAGAGATAATTTTCAATATGGATGGAAACACCACTCCCCACACTGATTGAGGATATAGGATGGTCTATCACGTGTAATGATAGGTTTTCATTACCCACGGTCAGTTCCCGGTAGAATCCTCGGAAACGTATGTCCATAACAATCATATCTCCTGTAGGTGATTCCTGTATTTTTATCCATTCTTGATGTATAGCGACCATGCCGTCCGCTTCAATCCCTAACATAAGAGCTTGCCCAGGAGAAATTAAATTACTTTTAGATAATAGTAAAGCTGTATAGGGGTTGTGAGGTGTATAGTATAATGTAGCGGGCGTTCCCTGATCTACAATCTTCCCTTTTTTCATAACGATCAGTTTATCTGATAGAGATAGAACCTCTGCGGGGTCATGTGAGATAAGCACCACAGTCAGGCCTGTCTCTTTTACAATCTGTCTGATGTCATGCTGAAGATTATCACGGAAGGAAGCATCGACCTGATTAAAAGGTTCATCCATTAAAAGTACTTCAGGGTCATTGATCAATGCCCTTGAAATCGCGACTCGCTGTTTTTCTCCGCCACTTAAGTCAGCAACCCGTTGATTTTCGAGGTGGGCTATCTTCAATTTTTCGAGAACCTCTTGTGTTCGCTGTTCTTTAAGAGCCAAATTGGTGTTGGAGAGTTGAGAAGCGATATTGTCCCATACCTTAGCATAAAGATTAAGGTCATCAAATCCTTGAGAAACCAATTTCATTGCTGGATGTCCAGGGATAAGTTTATCTCTACGTGTAGGGACAAGCCAGCCCTTATATCTGATACTTCCAGTGTTAGGCTCCAGGAGGCCATAGATTAGCTTTAATAGCGTAGTCTTCCCACTACCCGACTCCCCGATAATTGCCGTAATCTGTCCCTGTTCAATATCAAAGCCCACATGGTTTACAGCAGTTATCGTTTCCTTATTTTCAAATATGCAGCTCACATCATCCCCGTGAATTAATGGCAAACCTAATTGTTGTTGATCAGATGGTATAAATTGGCACGGAGAAAGTTCTTGCATAGCTATAAAAAAAATGTGTCTGATTTTCTATTTAAAAATCAGACACAAAAATACAGTTTATTTGTTTCGAAATCAAAAACCAATACTCTCCAGGATATTACATGAACAGTGTCAGGCCGAATGTAAAATTGTTAAGATCCTTCTGATTTGGACTTTTTTCAAATATATCGTTAAAGTAATATTTACTGAATAGACCTACATTCCCAAATCCTGCACGCACAAATGCTCCATATTGGAATTGCTGTAGGTTGTAATCATCGCGAAACTTTTGCTTACCATTTTCTTCACTCTTCAAACGTTGACTACCCTTCAAAAGGACGCCACCTATCGGGCCAAAGGCTACCTTTAAACGGTCTCCATTAGCCATTCTTCGGCTTCTAAGTTCGACGGTCAATGGGATTCGCAAATAGGTAGACGTTAAGATGTTTTTTTCAAAATTCACATCATTTCGATCAAGTACTTCATAGCTTAGGGGGGTGCTGTTTTTGTTCAAGAGTACATTCTCCTTAAGTCGGGTGTAATTCCATTCAAAACCTGTAGATAGGTAAATACGTAAATGATTGTTCATCCTCACGCCAAATTGAGCAACGTCAAAGCCAAAGTTTGTAGTTTTTCCTCTTTTATAGTTTAGGAATTGATTGTCATCTGATAAATTGAAGCTTCCATTGTCTATTATTCGTGAAAATCCCCAGTCTACGCGAGCGAAGGTAATACCATAAAATGTTCGAGGATATTTAATCTGCCTATCAGTATCATTTTTGCCAATATTATTCGAATAGGAAACGTGTTTCTTATGACTAGAGTTTTCATGTACCGTAGTCGTGTCATTCTCTTGCGCGGATACCTGAGTCCAACATGCGATGACAGTCAAGACGGCAATTAATGTTTTTATCTTTTTCATAATTATTTATTTTTCTTTTTGTTTTTAGCAATATATTGAATACTAATAGAGCCTTCCTCATCCGTGTGGAACTCCAATGTTTTGCCCTCAGACTTATCTACCTTGCCAATTAGTGAGTTGAGGATACCACCTATACTGATAGGCTTTCTATTCGGCCTGTCAGTGCGGGCAATCATTGTGTCCTCTTCCTCCGGATTTTGTACAAGTGGCTTTAGAGGCGGCGCTTCCAATGATGCCGTTGGGTTCGGGAGCGTGATTTGATGTTTAATAGTATCCGCTTTGAACATTGCTTTTTCGACTTGTGCTGCAAGAACCTGTTGGTTGGGAGTATCGTCGTAGGGCTTCTTTATTGTGCGCGTAGATTCAATAGGTGTCGATGACGGTGAAGTTTTTGCGATCAAACTGATAGCTATCTTTTCCGGTTTCGGCAACAGGCTCTCCTCGCTTTTCTTTTGGATAGATGTTGGGCCTTCCATTTTAGGCGTTTCCCGCTCAAAAGGAGGTAAATCCCGTTGTGATACTATTTCCTGACTTGCAATAGGAGCTTTGTTCTGCGTAAACCAGAAGGCAAAAATCCCTACCATAATCGCAACTGCCGCAGCAGTACCTAAATACCAAAGTGTTTTTTTAACTACTTTTTTACGATTCCTTTTTTCCTGTTCAGCTAGTTCATGGTTGATGCGATTCCAGATTTCCGGATTAGGTAATTCCTCTGCATGTTCTACATGAGATTGGAATATAGCGTCTAGTTCGTTGTCTTTCATTTTTTTAGTTCCTCTGTTTTACTCAATTTCTCCTTAAGCCAAGCTCTCGCTCTTGATAGCTGAGATTTGGAGTTGCCTTCACTCATATTGAGGAGGTTTGCAATTTCCTTGTGCGAATACCCCTCGATAACATACATGTTAAATACCGTCCTATATCCTGTAGGCAATCCCTTGATCAATTGCATCAAGTCATGATATGCTGTAGGATCATGGCCTACCTCGCTTTCTCCGACTAAAACTTGAGTACAATCATCTATATCGTAAAAATTCATTCTATTCTTACGGAGTATCTCAATTGCATTATTAATCATAATACGTTTGATCCAACCTTCAAGCGAGCCCTTTTCATCATACTGGTCATGCCTGCCAAATACCTTAATGAATCCAGTCTGCAACATATCCTCAGCTTCCAATGTAGTATTGGCATAGCGTAAACAAATAGCGTACATCCTTGGAGCAAAATGATGGTATAGTAAAGATTGCGACTTTCGGTCAGCATCTTTGCATCTTTTCCATACATGATCAAGAGTATTCTTTTCCAAGGTGTTCGTCGGTTTGTTATTAAGAAGACGTCGGTTTTGAGACAAAGGTTGCGTCAACGCACAAAAAAGGCAGCTGATTTCTTTAATTAGCTGCCTTTCAGAGGTTTTATTTTATTTCTATCTTTCGCGTATGCTCATCTATTACATATATAGAGATAGATTTTGCATCCGATGGGAGTAAATTCTCAATTTTTTGAGGCCATTCAACAAAGCAGTAATCACCAGAGTAAAAATACTCTTCATAACCCATGTCAAAAGCTTCCTGTTCATTCTTGATCCGATAAAAGTCAAAATGGTACACACTTCCGTGTGGCGAATGGTACTGGTTGACAATAGAGAATGTGGGGCTTGAGGTTGAATCTTTCACTCCAAGTTCCTCGCAGAGGGCCTTGATCAAAGTCGTCTTACCAGCTCCCATGTCACCATACAATAAGAAAATCCTAGATGATGGAAAGGCTTGTAGCATTTCTCTTGCTACACTCCCTAATTGATCGACATGGTTGACTTGTGTTTCCATGCTGTAAAATTAATACTTCAAGTCGAATTATAAGTCGAGAAATCAATCTTTGTTTATGGAGTTGAATGAGAGCTCATCTCCATAAACAAGTTCGAAATCGATATCTACTATTTCGTCGAGTAAGTTGCGTAGGGAATAATCATCTCTTCCAAAGAGATACCCCCATGCTGAAATGTTCCATTAAAATAATTGACAAATTGATTGTAATTATTGGGGTATACAAAGTATATATCTTCTTTGGCAAATACAAATGTAGAGCTCACATGAAGCTTTGGCAGTTGTGCATCATGCGGATTTTTGATAACAAATACATCCTTGTCCTGATAATTCAGGTTTTTACCTTGTTTATAGCGAAGATTGGTATTCGTATTTCGATCACCAATAATCTTGCTTGGTTTTTTGACGCGGATTGTTCCATGATCTGTAGTGATGACAACCCGTACATTGCGTTGAGACAGCCATTTCAACGTGTCTAGAAGAGGTGAGTGCTCAAACCACGATAGCGTAAGAGATCGATAAGCCGCCTCATCGTTAGCAAGTTCGCGAATCATCGCCATATCCGTCCGAGCATGTGATAGCATATCTACGAAGTTGTAAACCAATACATTAAGGTCATTTTGCATCAAGTTGTTTACATTATCTAATATATCCTTTCCTTGCTCCAACGTTAGTATTTTATGATAAGAATGTTTAATATCCCGCCTGTACAGCCTTTTAATCTGATCTGCCAGGAATTTATCTTCATGGAGATTCTTGCCCCCCTCATCCTCATCGTTTTGCCAATAATCTGGAAATCTCTTTTCCATTTCCAAAGGTGTAAGCCCGCTAAATATAGCATTGCGGGCATATTGTGTCGCAGTTGGCAATATACTGAGGTAACTATCCTCTTCATCTAGGCGGAAATAATCCGTAATGATGTCATTGATGATTTTCCATTGATCATAACGGAGGTTGTCAATTAAGAAGAAAAAAGTAGGTTTACTTTCCTGCATCCCAGGGAAGACTTTCTTCTTAAACAGTTGATGGGACAATATTGGACCGTCATCTGGATTTTTCATCCAATGTGTATAATGCTTCTCTATGAATTTCGAGAATAACATATTAGCTTCCGATTTTTGCATGGTTAGAATTTCATGCATGTTGGAATCTTCTAGCTTTTCCAATGACAATTCCCAGTATATCAATTTTTTATACACATCCGTCCATTGGTGGATATCGAGATTGTCATTTAGAATCATTCCCAGATTCCGAAAATCCTGTTGATAAGCCATAGACGTCTTTTCGCTGACCAGTCGCTTATTCTCTGTGAATTTTTTAATCGTCAACAAGATCTGTCTAGGATTTACCGGTTTAATCAAGTAGTCATCAATTTTACTCCCAATCGCATCTTCCATAAGATGCTCTTCTTCATTTTTGGTGACGAGCACTGTAGGAATAGACGGGTTGATTGATTTCAGTATCGCCAAAGTTTCCAAACCCGTAAGGCCAGGCATATTCTCATCCAAAAAAACTAAGTCGAATGGTTCATTTTTGAACGCTTCAACAGCATCATTTCCATTGTTAACAGTTTTGACTTTATAATTCTTTTCCTCTAATAGAAGAATATGCGGTTTAAGGAACTCAATTTCATCATCCGCCCAAAGTATATGTGTTTTTTGCATAGGAAATTCTTTAATTATTAGTAGCTGATGAGATTTAGCAGAAAATCCAAAAACTAATTTTGCAATTCGAAGATAAATATTTTTGCACCAAATGTGATGCTGTAAGGCTGCTAACTTAGCCAATTTGCGACTTTAATTCTGGATTTTTAACATTTCTTAACGAGCAACTCCGTATCTTTGCGCTATCTTAGCTTTATAAGATAATGGTATCTACCTTGCTATCAATAAACATAATTTGAGTGTAAGTTTGTTTCGTTGTAGTTGTGGTGTAAATATGTTTTACGTGCAGTCCAAATTGAATAAGAAAAAAATAATTAATGACCCAGTTTATGGGTTTGTTACAATCCCCTCAGGGTTTGTCTTTGATCTTATTCAGCACCCTTATTTTCAAAGACTTCGCTATATCAAACAAGTCAGTATGACCCATTTGGTTTATCCCGGAGCTTTACATACCCGATTTCAGCATGCAATAGGGGCGATGCATTTGATGTCGTTGGCCATTGATACCCTAAGAAGTAAAGAAGTACAAATATCTATAGAAGAAGAAGAAGCTGCTTTGGTCGCCATACTTCTCCATGATATTGGTCATGGGCCTTTCTCCCATTCACTTGAACATACACTTATTGATGGTGTATCCCATGAGATGCTGTCATCCCTATTGATGGATCGTATTAATGATGAATTTAATGGTCACTTAGATTTGGCCATTACTATGTTCAATGATAAATATCCCCGCAAATTTTTTCATCAGCTGGTATCCAGTCAATTAGATACCGATCGGATGGACTATTTGAATAGAGATAGTTTCTTTACAGGAGTATCCGAAGGCGTCATCTCTTTCGATCGAATCATAAAGATGCTCAATGTACATGAGGACGAGCTTGTTGTAGAGCTCAAGGGAATTTATTCAGTTGAAAAATTTCTTATTGCCAGAAGATTGATGTATTGGCAGGTCTATCTTCATAAGACAGTCATTGGAGCCGAGCAGATGCTGATTAAAGCACTTAAAAGAGCGAAAGAATTAAGTAACAACGGAGCGGATATGTTTGCTTCGCCTGCGCTTTCTCATTTCTTGAAAAATAAGATTACGATTGATAACTTTTTATTGAATGAGTCACATTTACAATGGTTTACTCGTTTGGATGATACAGATATCATGTCCGCTATTAAAGCGTGGGTTGATCATGAAGATAAAATCTTAAGTATGTTGTGCCGAAAGCTTATGGCTCGAGATCTTTTTAGGACAGTCATGAGTAACGAGGCGTTTTCACCCGATGATATTGCAGCTATCAATGAAGCTGTCAAATCATATTTTGGTGTATCGGACCAAGAGCTGGAATATTTTGTCTTTGCGCAAGAGGTTCATAACAGTGCATATACTTCAAGAGAAGATAGCATTAAGATTATAAATAAAAGAGGCGAGGTGCAGGACATTACCGAGGCCTCTGACCTCTCCAATTTGGAGGCGTTGGCCAAAAAAGTCCAGAAATTTGCTGTTTCCTACCCGAAAGAGGTCGGATATCCATGGATTAAGCAAAAACTTAAAGAATAATTAACAAAAACGTATACATTTGTAAAATGCAATTTTCTGCACAACAAATAGCCACATTACTCAAAGGCAATATCGAGGGAAGTCCAGATGTTGTCGTAGGTCAATTGGCTAAAATAGAAGAAGCAAAATCTGGTGATCTTTCTTTTTTGGCGAACCCTAAATACGAGCATTTTCTGTATACAACAAACGCTTCGATAGTTGTGGTGAATGCCGATTTCGTGCCAACTCAAACCGTTAATTCAACATTGATTCGGGTAAAAGATGCGTATTCATCCTTTTCCGAACTATTGACCTATTATAGTCAGATGAAGTTAGAGAGAAGCGGACGTGAAGAACCTTCTTTTGTACATGAGTCGGTCATGATAAGTGATAATGTGTATGTAGGAGCTTTCTCCTATATTGGAAAAAATGCTAAGATAGGACAGCATGTCAAGATTTATCCTCATGTTTATATCGGAGATGACGTAACCATAGGTGATTATACTACGCTTTTTCCGGGCGTCAAAGTCTATAGTGAATGTAGCTTGGGACAACATGTTGTATTGCATGCTGGAGTGGTAATTGGAAGTGATGGTTTTGGCTTTGCACCACAAGACGATGGTTCCTATAACAAAGTCCCTCAGATTGGAAATGTTGTCGTGGATGACAATGTCGAAATCGGGGCTAATACCGTTGTCGATAGGGCAACGATGGGGTCGACAATTATACGCAAGGGAGTCAAGTTGGACAATTTGATTCAGATTGCTCATAATGTCGAGATTGGTAAAAATACAGTGATAGCAGCTCAAACCGGAGTTTCTGGAAGCACAAAGATTGGCGAAAATGTAGTGCTGGGTGGTCAAGTTGGTGTTGTTGGACACATTACTGTTGCCGATAGGAGTCAGGTACAAGCACAATCAGGAGTGAATAGATCGATTGTGCAAGCGTCCAAAAAATGGGGTGGGTCACCCGCAACACCTTATCAGGCTCAATTGCGCTCCCAGGTATTATACAGTAAATTACCCGAATTGGAGAAGAGAATAGCAGATCTTGAACAAATCATACAGAATCATAGTGCTAAATAAACAAATAAAACCCTATATTGCTTAATAACAGAATGTTAGATATGAATGTAAAACAAAGAACCATCAAATCCGAAGTTTCCATTTCGGGTGTTGGTTTGCATACAGGAAAATCTGTTACCCTAACCATTAAACCTGCTCCTGAATACCACTGGTACAAATTTAAGAGAGTGGACATAGAGGGGCATCCCATTATTGCCGTGGACGCAGATAATGTGACCGATACCTCACGCGGGACCACCATCTCTCAAAATGGTGCCAGTGTAAGTACAATCGAACATTTAATGGCCGCTTTGGTAGGTTTGCAGGTCGATAATGTGCTCATTGATATCGACGGACCTGAAGTGCCTATTTTAGACGGAAGTTCTTCACCATTTGTAAAACTTCTCGAAGGAGTTGGATTTCAAGAGCAAGATGCCGATCGTGATTTTTACGAAATTCAAGATAATATCCATTATACCGAAGCGGAACGTAAAGTAGAGATTGTTGCCATGCCATTAGATGGATATCGTTTGACATGTATGATCGACTTTAATTCGCCGGTACTAGGGAGCCAACATGCTTCTGTGAGTAATATCGGCGAATTCGTAAAAGAAATATCTGCATCACGTACGTTCTGTTTTTTGCATGAGCTGGAAACACTGGTCAACCAAGGTTTAATCAAAGGAGGTGACTTGTCCAATGCAATTGTAATCGTAGATACAGAAGTCGAAAAAGAGGAGTTGGACAAATTGGCCCATTTATTCAATCGTGATGACATAGACGTAGCAAATGAAGGTATATTGAATAACATCCAATTACGTTATCAGAATGAACCTGCACGTCATAAGTTACTGGATATGATTGGTGACCTAGCGCTAGTAGGTAGACCCTTGAAAGGACATATTATGGCCGCGCGCCCCGGACATGCCGCTAATGTAGCATTCGCCAAAAAGATTCGAGCCGTAATCAACAAAGAGAAAAATCGCAAACATGTGAAGGTATATGATCCGAATATGACACCGTTGTATGATACGGTTCAAATCATGAAAATCCTTCCTCATCGTCAGCCATTTCTGATGGTGGATAAAATATTGGAATTAACAGATAACCATGTTGTTGGCCTCAAAAATGTGACTATGAATGAAGATTTATTCATGGGGCATTTCCCCGGATCACCAGTGTTTCCAGGGGTACTTCAAATTGAAGCAATGGCACAGACCGGAGGTATTTTGGTTTTAAATACCGTACCCGACCCTGAAAATTGGTTGACATTATTCCTAAAGATAGAAAATGCAAGATTCAAAAATCAAGTAGTACCTGGAGATACGATTATTTTCCGTTGCGACCTTATGGAGCCAATCCGTAGAGGTATAGCGCGTATGAAAGGTGTGGGCATGGTTGGAGAAAAAGTTGTTAGTGAGGCAGAGCTAATGGCTCAGATAGTAAAAGTAAAATAAAATGATACAGCCCTTAGCTTATATACACCCAGAGGCCAAAATAGCCCAAAATGTAGTGGTTGAACCCTTTACTACAATTCATAAAGACGTAGTCATTGGAGAAGGCACTTGGATTGGATCCAACGTGACGATTATGAATGGCGCGCGTATCGGGAAAAATTGTAAAATTTATCCTGGAGCCGTTATTTCCGGTGAACCCCAAGACTTAAAGTTTGAGGGAGAGGTGACCACTGCAGAAATTGGTGACAACACTACTATTAGAGAGTGCGTGACTATAAATAGAGGTACTAAGGATCGCTATAAAACAGTCATCGGCGAGAACTGTCTAATACAAGCTTATAGCCATATTGCCCATGATTGTTTCATTGGTAATAACTGTATCTTTTCCAATTCAAGTACATTGGCCGGACACATTACAGTAGGAGACCATGTGGTCTTGGCCGGTATGGTTGCCGTACACCAGTTTGTAAAGATTGGATCACATGCCTTTGTGTCTGGTGGATCTTTAGTGCGTAAAGATGTACCCCCCTTCATCAAGGCTGCTCGGGAACCTATTACCTATGCAGGAATTAATTCAGTAGGGCTGCGCAGAAGAGGATTCTCTAGCGAGCAAATTAATGAAATTCAAGGAATATATCGCGTTTTGTTTATCCAGAATGGCAATCTTTCCAAAGGACTGGATATTGTCGAGGCCGAATTTAAAGCCACTGAAATCCGAGATGAAATACTGACGTTTGTTAGAAATTCAAATCGTGGTGTTATCAGAGGGTTTGGCCAAGGCCGTTCTAACGCATAGGTTTAAATAGAGGTGTTTTGAATATAACACTACAAGATATTGGTAGAAGGTATAATCGGGAATGGATATTTCGTCATCTCGATTATACCTTTTCTATTGGAAAGAGATACGCAATACTTGGAGCCAACGGGTCCGGCAAGTCAACCCTATTGAAGATCTTGACAGGCAGCCTAACACCCTCCCAAGGAAAAATCACCTATCATTTAGAGGCTGCGCAAGTCCCAATTGAACATGTCTTTCAACATATTTCCATTGCAGCTCCATATGTGGAGCTTGTTGAAGAATTAACATTAGACGAAATGATTGATTTTCACTTTCGGTTCAAACGTTATAAGACAGGGTATAACAAGAATACACTTGTTCAATTATTGGGTCAGGAATCCTCTAGAAATAAAGAATTAAGATACTTCTCATCAGGTATGAAGCAGCGTGTTAAGCTTGTTTTGGCTTGTTGTTCAGCTAGTTCTGTTGTTTTTTTGGACGAGCCCAATAGCAATTTAGATGAAAAAGGAGAACAGTGGTATTTAACACTTGTTGAAAAAACAATAAGCGCAGATAGGCTGTTAATCGTGTGTTCAAATCAAGAGAAGGAGTATTCTTTTTGCGATGAGCAAATAATAATAAGTGATTATAAAAAGTAATTTGTTCGGACTTTTTTAAAAAACAAAGAATTTTTGTAGTTTTGTGGTCTCAAAAACAAAAGAATTAACATGGCAAAAGCATCGGAAGTAAAAAGTGGAAATGTCCTTCGTTTTAATGGTGAGTTAGTAGCTGTAGAGGAATATATACACCGTACACCAGGAAATTTGCGTGCTTTTTATCAAGCAAGAATGCGCAATGTGAAGACCGGTAAATTAGTGGAATATCGTTTCAGAGTAGATGAGTCGGTAGAG
Organism: Sphingobacterium sp. SYP-B4668; assembly: GCF_027627455.1. NCBI lineage: Bacteria > Pseudomonadati > Bacteroidota > Sphingobacteriia > Sphingobacteriales > Sphingobacteriaceae > Sphingobacterium > Sphingobacterium sp. SYP-B4668. The sequence continues at coordinate 635,115 of NZ_CP115483.1, forward strand.
ATAGCTAGGGTCGAGACGAGCGATTATCAATACTTATATGAAGATGGAGAATTCTACGTGGTAATGGACAACAATACTTACGAACAATTCAATATTCCGAAATTTTTATTTGGTAATTCGGCACGATTCTTGAAAGAAGGTATGAGTGTAATCGTCGCCTTTGAAAGTGAAGAAGCGATAATGGCGCAGGCTCCGAAGAGCGTAGAGTTGGAAATTACATATACAGAACCAGCGGTAAAAGGAGATACTTCAACCAATGCTTTGAAAAAGGCTACTGTAGAAACAGGAGTTGAGATTAACGTTCCTCTTTTTATTAACCAAGGGGATAAAGTGAAAATTGATACAGCGTCCGGTGACTATATCGAACGTGTGAAATAAATAAAGATTTTAGGTTTAGGTTGATTATTCGGTCTTGTTAGCTCCCAGCTGCAAGGCCGTTTTTTTTAGAATAAAAGATGACAAAACAGCAACTTAGAAAAATATTTAAACAAAAGAGAACTGCGTTGTCCCCTGAAATTCAAGCAGTATGGAATGAACGTATTTTCTCCCATTTAAAAAGTTTGGATTGGACAACCTGTCAGTATTGTCATATCTATCTTCCTATTGAGAAAAACCACGAACCCAATACCTTAAACCTTATTAACTGGTTACAGCATCGTTTCCCAAATATGCACTTGGTGGTTTCTAGAAGCCATCTTGATGACTTATCCATGTCCCACTATCTTTTAGATGAGACTGTACGTCTTCTTCCCAATAGGTGGGGTATACCTGAGCCAGTCGATGGTATAGAGGTGAAGGAGGAGCTAATTGACGTTGTTTTAGTGCCCATGCTTGTCTGCGACCAAAGCGGTAACCGTGTCGGTTATGGAAAGGGATTTTATGATCGTTTTTTACAGAAGTGTAGACCAGATATCTTGAAAATTGCATTGTCATTTTTCGAGCCAATAGCGCAAGTGGACGATACAAATATTTATGATATTCCCGTAGATGTCTGTATTAGTCCGAGCGAAATCTATTATTTTAAATAAAGCAATTTGGCGAGATATCTTAGATGCTTATCTCCGAATCAGGTCAATAGGGCTGAAGATTACAGCCCTATAAAATATATTTTGATAAAAAAGGGAGCAACATCATGACATTGCTCCCTTTTTTATCAGTTAGATCCACACCTCTTAATAGAGTATTCTAAATTTTATCGTGTTTTCAATCTTTTTAAGCTGTTTGATTAAGTCCTTTTCATATTCGACGTTCAAATCGGTGACGGCATAACCGATATCACCCTTCGTCATTAAGAATTGAGCAACGATATTGATATTGTTTTCTGCATAGATATTATTGATTTGCGCCATTACACCAGGTACATTTTGGTGAATGTGCAAAAGGCGATGTGCTTTACTCAACTTTGGCAAGATTAAGTTTGGAAAATTTCTGCTTTGATCGGTATCTCCATTATTAATGAAATCAGCCATCCGACGTGGAATGAACTCTGCATTTCGTTTTTTATCCTTCTTGTCATCAAATACCACGATACCTTTCTCATTGCAGATTACCTTGTTGATATGACCTTTGATATCGCCTAGAAAACCTATTGTTTTTAGTTTGTCAGCCCGCGACAGTTGTTCATCAGATACACTTACGTTAGGTCCAAGCAATAACATACCGACATCTTTGGTGTATTTCTCTTCAAATGTCTCCTTGGTTCTGACTGAGAAGCCATCTCTTTTCAAGATATGCGACGCAATTTCTGGGACTTCACCGACGATTAAGCATAGGATTCTATTTTTTGGGTACGATATAGCTCTCGGTAAATCGTTGACGTATAGGAATTCGTCAAAACTAGGCGTGATGTGATCTGCTTTCTCCGTGACGCTTTGTCTAGCGATATTTTCCGTGAACGCGAAAAATTTTTCAATCAAGCCTGATTCCTTAAGCTGGAAGTCTGAGTATCCATCACCGATACCGAATATTCGTCCTTGTATATTCAATTCCTGAAGCAGTTTGACCTTACCCCCTTCATCGGACAATGGGTTGTGTTCGTCATATCCAATGATATTACCCTCTGCATCAAATTTAAAGGTATTCGCGTAGATGTTTTCCTTCTTGATATGATAAGGTGTTACCACGGGAGTAATGAATTCTTTAAAGCCCCCAGACACAATCCAAGCGGTGTCTGAGTTTTTCCTGAAAAACTCCCTGTTACGGTTAAACGAATGTGATACCTTCTTCTTGAGATGGCTGACTAATTTGTCGAGGTGGCTTTTATTGGCCTTTAACAATTTAATTCGGCCTGCCAAGCTCTCTCTGAAGGATATCTTCCCTTCCATTGCCAAGTTTGTGAAACCTTCAATTTGTTTGTAAACTTTATCTTGGTCTGGATGGCCTTCCAATGATATCCGTGCAAGCTCATCTAGCGCTTCTACTTGCGTAAATGTACTGTCAAAATCAATAATGTAATAATTTTTCACTGTTTATTCGGGTTTGGTTTGATACGTTAATGTAATTTCTTTCAAGGTGTCATCTATATTCTTGAAGGTATACTGAGTCGCCCCAATAATTTTAGCGTTGTTGTACATCAGCTTGGCCGAAGAGGCCCTCGCCGAGTCCTTGGTGATGGCAGGTCTTGTGTTGGTGATGAGCGAAATTGCCTTCGCAATACGCCAAGCAATACTCAAAAGAGTCGGTGAGGCCCGGATGGTCGGTGCTGGTTTTCCCATTGCAGCACTTATTCGCTCTATTAGATCTTTGTTTGATAGATTGGCCGAATTCAGGATATATCGCTCGCCTGAAATATCCGGTCTATTCATCAATATAATCATTAAACGGGCCACATCTTCCACATCGACTAAGCCAACGCTACCACTGGGATATACCTTTAAACCTTTTTCTATCATAGCAAAGATGGCTCCAGAGCCTTTCTTTCCAGCTGCTGCCCCCATAATGACCGAAGGATTGACAATGACTGCATCCAGTCCCTCTACTACACCTCGCCATACTTCCAGTTCACTCTCATATTTGGATAGAGCGTATTTGGATATTTTAGGATAGTATTCCCATTTGTCATTTTCACTAACCGGCTTATGCGCTTTATTGGTGCCCAAAGCAGCAATAGAACTCACATGGACCAGACGTACTTGGTGCTCAAGGCAAAGGTTAACAATATGTTTCGTTCCTTCAATATTGATTTTCATCATCACCTTTGCATCTTTTGGTTGGTAAGAAACCATTGCCGCACAGTGGAATACATGTGTAATTCCTGCAAAACAGCTAGAAAGTGCAAAGTAATCCGTTACATCCGCATCCACCCAGTGGACCAAGGAAGATGATTTTAAACATTCAGGAATGGTCGAATTAGGTCTTTTTGTAGCCACCACCGCGACACCTTCATTGATAAGTTGTTTAATCAGCGTTGAACCTAAAAATCCTGTTCCTCCAGTTATTAATATCACGGGCTTGTGGTGTTGATAAAATAATGTTTTCAAAAGTAAGCTAATAAATGGATATTTGCGAGATACTCCCTATATTGTTTTGTACATTTTGATAAATAGAGTAGGTTAAATAGCAAGTTTATGTCCTTATCAGTTTTCTTTTCTCCAGTATCCGTTCAAGAGTTCTCGCCCAGAGAACGTTTTTATAAATCTCAATTTGGAGATAGCATCCAGGCATTTGAAGATGAGTTTCCTGTTTTGGAAGGAGATGATAAACCTCAACTCGTCATTTTTGGCGTTGAAGAGGATAGGGGAGCAGTGAATAATGAGGGGGCTTCCTTAGCACCTCAAGCCGTACGCAAACATTTATACCAGCTTTATCAAGGAGACTATAAAATTAAAATCGCTGACTTGGGTAATATTAGAGCGGGCGATACGGTCCGCGATACCTATTTTGCAGTTAAGACAGTCGTAGAAGAACTGATTAAGCAAGATATTGTACCCATTATCATAGGAGGTGGACACGACCTGACCTATGCGCAATACCTGGCCTACCAAAATCTTGAACAACGGGTAGAAGTTGCAATTGTCGATGCCAAGTTTGATTTAGATCAAGAGCAAGTAGAAAGTGCGCTATTGAATTCTGAAACTTTTCTCAATCATATTATCTTACATCAGCCAGATTATCTTTTTAATCTCAATAATATTGCTTACCAAACCTATTTAGTCAGCAAAGAGTCAATTAACATGTATGATAAGCTGTTTTTCAACGCGACACGTGTAGGCGCAATAGCTGGCAAGATGGATCAATCAGAGCCTTTGATTCGAGCCGCCGATATGGTTAGTTTTGATATCGGTGCGATTCGAGCTTCCGAAGCCTGCGGAAATGCAAATGCAAATCCCAATGGTTTATTTGGTGATGAGGCTTGCCAGCTGGCAAGATATGCAGGAATGTCCGATAAGTGTAGTTCAATAGGATTCTATGAGTTCAATCCCAAATATGACCCCCTTGGTCAGACCGCTATGTTAGTCTCACAAATGATTTGGTGTTTTGTCGATGGTTATTACAATCGCAAGCAAGACGCCCCTTTGGTACCCAAAGCCTCCTATATCATTTATCGGACTACACTCGAATCCATGGATCACGAATTAGTATTTGTAAAAAGTAGAAAATCCGATCGGTGGTGGATACAAGTTCCTTACTTTGGTTCCAAATCTGTTAATGAGCGGTATTATCTAGTGCCATGCAGATATGAAGATTACCAATTGGCTGTCTCGGGGGAGATGCCAGACTTGTGGTGGAGGACCCATCAAAAGTTACAATAAATAAAAGATAACAAAATAATGGTCCTCAAGGGCCATTTTTAATAATAAACATATCATGGAGTGGATATTTGGTGTCGTCGTCATACTGTTAATCTGTTGTGTCATTTTCCTATTGATAAAATACAAAGAGGGTGTCAGTAAGCGCGTGTATGAGGACTTACGTGTGGACAAGGACGAATTGGCCTTGGAATTGGCGAGGAGCCAACAACGGGAGGAAGGATTGATAGGAGAGCGAGCTGACCTGAAGGAAGACTTGGACAAAGAAAGAGCGCAGCGATTACGAATAGAACTTACATTGGAAAATACAAATGCCTATCTACAAGCGCAACAGGAAAAGTTAGAATTCCAGAAAAAGGAAGTGGAAGAAACTAAAAATAAATTCAATTTAGAATTTCAACACATCGCCAACAAAATTTTAGAGGAGAAAACCCAGAAATTTACCGAAGTCAACCACCGAAGCATCAACCAGCTTCTAGATCCACTGAAGGATAAGATTAAGGCATTTGAAGAGAAAGTAGAGCGAACGTATCAGCATGAGTCTGCTGAGCGAAATGTGCTCAAGGGCGTGGTTGAACAACTCATGCAACAAAGTGTACAGATAAAAAATGAAGCTAATAATTTAACGAGGGCACTCAAAGGAGATTCCAAGAAGCAAGGAAATTGGGGAGAGGTAATCTTGGAGCGAGTACTGGAGCGATCGGGACTTGTTAAAGGGCAGGAGTATAGGTTGCAAGCTTCATTAGTAGATGGGGATGGGCGACGCATGCAACCAGATGCTATTATTGACCTTCCTGATGAAAAACATTTGGTGGTGGACGCTAAGGTATCGCTCGTGGCTTATGAAAAATGGGTAAATGCAGTATCCGACGAAGAGCAACATACCTTTGCAAAGCAACATGTACAGTCGGTAGAGAATCATGTGAGAGAGCTTTCTGCTAAGAATTACCATGAGCTCTACCAAATCCAATCACCAGATTTTGTCCTACTTTTTATGCCTATTGAATCCGCACTCAGCATGTCCGTACGTGAAAAACCAGATTTATTTAGCGATGCATGGGATAGAAAAGTCGTTATTGTAAGTCCATCGACATTGTTAGCGACTTTACGAACGATAGCCAGCGTCTGGAAGCAGGAGCGACAAAACCGAAATGTTTTGGAAATCGCAAGAGAAGCGGGAGCCCTATATGATAAATTTGTAGGTTTTATGCAGGATATGCAGTTGGTCGAGAATCAAATCCAACGCGCCCTTGAACGACATCAAGATGCAACTAAGAAGTTGGGTAGTGGTGCCGGAAACATTATCAAGCGGGTAGAGAACCTAAAGGACTTAGGGGCCAAAGCCAATAAACAAATAGATCAGAAATACTTAGACAATATTGAGTAGGATAGGGAGAGTATTTGTGACACTCCCCCTTCCATATCATATCAATACCCCATCGCTCTGTCGTCCCCTCTGGGATCGGCACCCGTTTGTAATTTCTTATTAGGGAGTACTATAATGTTTTCAACCCGACCAATGGCACCTCTAGGTGATATCTTGTAGCCATCTTTCTCTAAACTTTGTCGCACAGTAGCCTTGATGGCTTTCTCTTCCACATCTATCTGGTCAGGTAGCCATTGATGGTGAAATCTTGGAGAATTGACAGATGTCTGCGCATCTTGTCCGAAATCGATAACATTTAATATCGTTTGAAATACAGACGTCATGATCGTTGACCCTCCAGGAGTACCTAAAACCATGTGTAGGGCGCCATTTTTTTCAATAATTGTTGGCGTCATGGAACTTAACATCCGTTTGTTTGGTTGTACAGCATTTGCCTTACCTCCGACAAGTCCATAAATATTCGGTACACCTGGTTTGACAGAAAAATCATCCATTTCGTCGTTTAACAGAAATCCAGCTCCTTGCACAAAGACCCGCGATCCATATGAATTATTCAAAGTTGTGGTAATAGATACAGCGTTGCCTTCCTTGTCCACGATGCTGAAATGTGTCGTCTCCTCCGATTCATAACCAGGAAACTTGGCCGCATTAACAGATGAACTTGGTGTCGCTTTTGACAAGTCCACTTCTTGCATGCGCTGTTGATTGAATGTCGCATCTGTCAGTTCGGCGACAGGAACGCGTATGAAATCAGGGTCACCTAGATATTTAGCCCGATCAGCATACACACGACGTTCCGCTTCGACCATCACACGTACTGTAGAATCTGATTGGAAGCCCCATTTTGTCAACGGGAATTGCTCTACCGATTGCAGTAGGGCGACTAGTGCGGGACCTCCGCTCGAAGGTGGAGGCATGCAGATTATTTTGTGACCTCTGTAATACCCAGTGGTCGGAGTCCGCCATATAGCGTGATAATTTTCGAGATCGGCGTGGGTGATTATACCCTTTCCTTTTTTCATCTCATTAACAATTAGATCTGCTGTCTGGCCTTTATAGAAACCCGCGCGACCTTCTTCAGCGATTCTTCTTAATGTAGCTCCCAAATCTTTCTGTACAAATGGTTGTCCCTTTTTCCAGATATCAGGTTGAAGGATGGGGGCGCCGTTTGGATTGTATTTTGTAAAACTCGCTTTATAGTAGTTAAATTCTTCAGCTTGTTGTGCGGTAATGGGAAATCCATTTTCAGCCAATTCTATTGCAGGCGCCAATAATTTTGACCACGCTAATTTGCCATATTTTTTGTGGGCTTCCTCCATTCCAGCCACAGATCCTGGTACCCCGGCAGATAGGTGGCCATATACGCTTAGATCTTCAATAACATTGTCGTTTTTATCCAGGTACATCTTTTCAGAAGCGTTAGCTGGAGCTTTTTCCCTGAAATCTAATGCATTTGTAGCCCCCGAGTTATCTCGATATACCATGAAGCCACCACCCCCGATATTCCCTGCATTCGGATACACGACAGCTAGTGCAAACTGTACGGCTACTGCTGCATCGATAGCATTGCCTCCCGCTTTAAGGATATCGACACCTACTTGTGAAGCCAATGGGTGTGCCGTGACCACAGCAGCATTGGAAAATGTTTGCGCACGTGGGAGATGTTTCGGAGCGCTGCATGAGGATAGGACGAAGCCTATAATCAAGCTGTATATACATAGTCTTTTCATGAATAATAGAGTATCGAGAAGATATTAATAGATTCCAAATTAGTCGAGCTTAATGAACATGTTACCATGGAAGATACACTTTGTGTCGACATTGCTATTTTAATTTTTCATTGTTCTTGTGGCGATCGCCATCTCTGATCGATTTTTTTTCCAGATTCTTTTCCAATGCGTCAGTTAGATCGATGCCTGTCTGATTGGCCAAACACATCAAGACAAAAAGTACATCCGCCATTTCGTCGGCCAAGTTAACTTCCTTGTCCGATTTTTTAAAAGACTGCTCGCCATATTGTCTGGCCATAATACGGGCAACTTCTCCCACTTCTTCCATAAGCATGGCTGTATTAGTCAACTCATTGAAATAGCGGATTCCAGTCGTATTTATCCATTTGTCGATTGTTTCCTGTGCTTCCTTGATAGTCATAATTTTCGTTGTTCTATTAAATTACTCTGAATGGGATGAATTCCTAATATATAGATCCATTGCTTGATGTCGTTTATGGTCGTTAATAGTTGTCTTTGTCCCGTGTATTCATTACAATCGTGACAGGACCGTCATTGCGTAGATCTATTTTCATATCTGCTCCAAAAATACCAAGTTCTATTTTCTTGTTTAACAATTCAGAAAGATAATTCGACATGGAGTTGTACATGGGAATCGCTATGTCAGGTCTTGCCGCACGTATAAAAGACGGTCTATTTCCTTTTTTTGTTTGTGCAAATAACGTGAATTGAGAGATAAGTAAAATCTGACCACCTACATCCTGAATAGACTTGTTCATAAGGCCATTTTCATCAGAGAATATCCGAAGATTGACAAATTTTTGAGCCATCCATTTCATATCATCTTCGGTGTCCGTTTCTTCAATACCAATAAATATCAACAATCCGTGTTCTATTTCCCCGGTAATGATGTGGTCGACTGTGCATGACGCCTGCGTCACTCGCTGTATTACTGCTCGCATGCTACAATATTACAAAATAAAAGCTCCGTCGGGTATATTCCGACGGAGCTTTCTGTTCTTCAATAAGATATTAGAACCTTATATTCAGCCCCAATATGAAATTGGCAGTTGCCTGTGGTGTGTAAAAATTATAAAAGCTACGCGTGTGATTTTGGTCAAATGACCCCCATGTATACCCGCCAGTTTCGTATTTCTCATTAAAGATATTATTGATACTTAGGTTCACATCTATTTTTTGTAACCCCAATACGCTAAAGCTATAGATTGCCCGTACATTGTTGACAAAGAACGCATCAATACTTCTCTCATCGGCAGTTGTATTGTCAAGGTACTGCTTGGATACATATTTTGAGATGAATGCAAGATTGAGAGCAGGGGTAGGAGAGTAACTTAATTCATTTGACACTATCGTCGAAGGTGATAGTGCAATATTTGTTTTTTTATAGTAAATCTCTTCTTCGCCCACAATGTTGAAATCATCGTCGTAGATTGTGCCATATTCAATAAAATCTTTAATCTTATTTTGGCTGAGTCCTGCAGTAGCCTTCCATGTAAAATGTTCCGAAATACGCCATGCCCCATCAAACTCAAGGCCTATCCGATAACTTTTAGCCACATTTTGACGAATAGGAGAACCAACATCGTTGATAGCACCGGTCGGAATGAGTTGGTCTTTATAGTGCATGCCGTAGCCGTTAATGCCTACATTGAGATTGTCCGTCCGTAAACGGTACCCAAATTCGATATCCTGCATTTTTTCTGGTTTAGGAGCTTCACTACTGGTGTTCTCCACAAAATCTTTTCTAACAGGCTCTTTGCTAGCATAAGCATAAGATGCGTATACGTTGGATGTGCTATTGATGAAATAGGTCAATCCTAACTTTGGGTTTAAAAAATCATATTGAGGGTGGAAAGCCATGTTCTTGATTTTGTCGTCATCACCATCTATGCGATAATCTACATTGCGGTATTGGATATCCGCCATGAGCAGCCATTTTCCAATTTGATAGTCCCCTTTCATAAATATGCTGAAATCGTTCTTTTGAGCATCGCCTGCATAATATTTGTCTCCGATGAAGCTGGTTGAGGCATGTCTTGCCCATATTATCTCTCCATAATGATCACCACGATATTGATTGTAGGCACTTCCTAGCGTGAGCTTTAAATCGGTAGAAGGTGTATATATCAACGAAGAGGTTGCACCATAGTAGTAGTTATCCAGCCAACGACGCCTGACTAAGTCAGTTTTCTCGATTGTCTCTCCTCCAATGTTGACGTTTGGCAATCCATATTTACTAAATTTGTCCCCTAAACGTAATTCTTCGTAGTATCCAGCGCCTCTGGTGTAATGTAGCGCTGCGTTCCAACTGAGCTGCTCACTAAGAAGATTCGTGTAGTGTAGTTGATGATGCGTCTGTGTGTAATTGTCCGTCTGATTGTCGTAGGTATACAAGTTGTACTTTCGGTCTGCACTTAGTAGGCGTGCTATTTCTTCAGGAGATCCTAGCTCCATTGCAACAGCATAGTCCGCAAGTTTAGCTCGATCACCTTTAATCAACGGTTCCGGTGTGCCGTACCACGCTTGGTACGTCTTTTCCTTTCCTGAAAAGACAATGGCCTTCACAATGTGTTTTTTACTGTAATAACCTCCGTCAACATAGAATGATTTAAGGTCAGAGGAAGCTCGGTCAATGTATCCATCACTTGAAATGCGGGATAATCTAGCATTGAAGGCAAATTTATCGTTGATTAATCCCGTTCCTACTTTTAATGTGTTTTTCCAAGATTGATAGGATCCAAAAGAGTTGTTGAATTCAACATATGGAGTTTTCTCAAGCGTATTGGATTGTATATTTATTGAGGCTCCAAAAGACCCTGATCCATTTGTAGAGGTTCCGATCCCACGTTGCACTTGGATACTTTCAACAGAGGATGCAAAATCTGGAAGATTAACGAAAAATGAGCCCATGCTTTCTGCGTCGTTTAATTGGATTCCATTGAGCGTAACATTAATCCGTTGATTATCAGATCCGCGTATTCGGATGTTCGTGTACCCAATACCCGCTCCCGCATCTGAACCGATTACTACAGATGGTGTCTGGTCAAGTAGGTAGGGGATGTCTTGGCCAAGATTGTTTTTCGCTATCTCTTCTCGTCCTATATTTTTGAAAGTGGTAGAAGAATTATCCTTAGCGCGAGTCGATTGGACTAGAACCTCTTCCGTTATGATAGATCGAGGTTCCAACAAAATCTTTGTAGATGACTGTCCCAATTGGAGAGGCTGTTGTACAGAATTGTAGCCAATATGGCTGACCTTAAGTGCATGTGGCCCTGTTGTTAGGTTGTTAAAAATAACGACTCCTTTTTCGTCAGTAGTCTGCGTACTGTTTGTTCTACCAGTGATGACGACGGTTACATGCTCGAGTCCTTTTTTGGAATTTGCATCTTGGATGGTCACTGTGACCGATTGTTGCCCAAATACAAAAATGGACATTAAAAACATCACCGTTACGGCGAATGATTGCTTAATCATGATAATTAAAATGATTTTTTTGAGTTAAACAAACTGCTGCAAGGGGCTACAACAGTATATTAATCTAACTTAACCTTTTCCCTCCGCCAGCATTATCTGGATCAGGTGCATCCCGTAAAAACGGGATTGGGTATAATCTCAGCCTTTATTCGTGTTCAGAAAACAAGGCACCCCTATTCGATAGTGCGAAGGTAGTAAATATATTACAACAATCGCATAAGCATGTTAGTGATTTGTTAAATTTTGTTAAATTAATATGCTTGGCATGATTCTTTCTTTTTTATTATAAGTTTTCTTTGTAGGATTGGGGATAAGATTTGTTTCTACTTTAATAAAAAATATATTCATTGTCAAGGTTTTCTGAAAGAAATTGAGTATTTTTGTATGTCACATTAAGTAAAGCCTCCTACTCTTAGGACATTTTATAAACAAGTTAAAGATGGTGAAATATTATTCTGGAGATTACGTATTACCAGTTACGAATCTACCAATTAAGCGTGGTGTAGTGGGTATCGACGAATCTGGAACTATCCAGGGGATATACACAAATGACGCCGTTGAGTTAGTGGGAAAGGAAATCGAGCACTTGGATGGAGTATTGATACCTGGGTTTATTAACGCCCACTGTCATATAGAATTGTCGCATTTAAAGGGCAAAATCCAAAAAGGAACTGGCCTTCCGAAGTTTTTGAGTACTGTAATGACTTACAAGAAAGAGACGGCGCGTACTATCCAAAAACAAATTGAAAAGGCTGACAAGCTCATGTTTGAGAATGGAATTCAAGCCGTAGCTGACCATGTTAATACTACCCATTCGGCCCAGGTTAAAGAAAGTAGTAAAATCAAGTACCACACATTTGTGGAGGTCATGGGTTTGGAAAATGACGCCGTGGATTCAAGAATAGATGCTGCTATTGAAGTCAAATATAGTTTTGACGAAATACATTCATCTCTCACGCCACATGCGCCTTATTCTTGCTCAAAGCTGTTGTTTAAAGCTTTCAAAAAGAAGATTCCTGTCGGAAATCTACTCAGTATCCACAATCAAGAAAGTGAAGAAGAAAACAAGCTTTTTCGCTATAAAGACGGAGAGTTCCTTTCCTTTTATAAGGAAATAGGTCACAACTATGATGACTTTAAAGCACAAGCTAGAAATTCGATTCAATCCTACCTTCCAAACCTGCCCGTTCGGAATAAGTTGATGTTGGTGCACAACACTTACACTTCTCTTAAAGATTTGGATTTTGTAGAGCGTATGGACAGAGATGTCGTATGGTGCCTTTGCCCTAAAGCAAACCTGTATATCGAAGGTGTGTTGCCGAAGGTAATGAACTTTGTCCATGATGATCAAAAGATTGTTATCGGAACAGATAGTCTTGCTTCGAATGATACATTGGATGTATTGGAAGAGTTAAAGGTTTTGCACAACGCATTCCCAGCACTTGATTTTGTAAATACAATCAAATGGGCTACAATTAATGGAGCTGAGTTCTTGAGCTTTGATGATCAAATAGGTTCTTTGGAAGTTGGTAAGCGTCCGGGACTTGTACTGCTCAAAGGCATGGAGAATCTCCGATTGACAACAAATGTCACTGTTCAACGAATAGCATAGTTTTTACTCAAAATCTTCTGTACTTTTGTCCTTAATATGAAACACATCAATATTTCTATTAAGGGAAAAGTACAGGGGGTATATTTTAGATTGACGACAAAAGCCGTTGCCGACCAATTGGGTATCAAAGGTTTTGTGACCAATTTGCCTGATGGTTCTGTATATGTAGAAGCCGAAGGCGACAAATTTTCTTTGGACTCCTTAATCGAATTTTGTGAAGAAGGACCAGAACGGGCCGAGGTAGAACATGTTTCGATTGAAGATGGTGAGTTGAAGAATTTCCATAATTTTGAAGTAACCAGGAAAATTAAATAGGCTTACAGTGTCAGTAATCAAAAAATTTGTTAGCGATACATTCATATACGGTCTGAGTACAATCGTCTCGCGGTTACTTCATTTTCTGCTAACACCACTTTTCGTCAAGAACTTTCCAACGGCAGTATTTGGAGTTATGTCCAGCCTGTATGCATCGGCATCTATGATCAATGCCTTACTCGCCTTTGGAATGGAAACCACCTATTTCCGGTACTTGCAAAAAGTAGATAAAGAAGATAGAGAAAAGGTCTTCAACAACAGTTTCTTTATTATATTAGTCACTTCCGGGCTTTTTCTTATAACGGTATTTGTATTCAATAAACCCATTGCCAGTTGGTTGGGTAATGGTGAGCGTTTAGCTGAATATATGCAGTTCCTCAAGTTTTTTTCTATTATTCTTATTGCAGATGCACTTGCCGTTATTCCATTCGCCAAGCTGAGGGCGCAGGGACGACCTATTCGATACAGTGTATTGAAGCTCATTAATATTCTTATCTTAATTTTTTCCAATCTATTTCTTATTCTATGGTTGCCTCAATTGATGGCACTTAGTTCATTTTGGCAATCCTTTGCGTCAGGCTGGTTTCAACAAGGATGGTTGGGAAATGTCTTTATTTCAAATCTGTTGGCAAGTGTCGTCACCTTGATTATGCTGCTCCCACAACTAGTGACCTTTAGACTTCAACCAGATAAGAAGCTTCTGATGGACATGTTCAAGTATAGCTTCCCGGTTTTGATAGCAAATATATCTTTTATCATCAACGAAAACCTCGATAAGATACTTTTTCATAAGTTAATGCCTGGTGAAATAGGAGAGCGCGAACGTGGAATATACAGTGCGGTTAGTAAATTGGCAATTTTTCTCAATCTGTTTGTGACGGCATTTAGACTAGGAGCCGAACCCTTCTTTTTTTCATATTCGAAAAATAAGAATGCGCAGAAAACCTATGCCCTGATTATGGATTATTTTGTCATTATCATGGTGATCGTCATGGTTGGGATTTGTGCCAATATCAGTTGGCTCAAATATTTCATTGAAGGGTCTGATGAAGAGAGGATAGCCTATTGGTCTGGGTTGTACGTAGTTCCTATTTTGCTATTTAATTATGTACTCTTAGGTATTTATATGAATCTATCGGTATGGTACAAACTGTCCGATCAAACCAGATACGCCCTTTATATCTCCGGAATAGGAGCTTTATTGACAATCCTATTGAATATATTGTTTATTCCAAAGTACTCGTATCTAGGCGCTATCTTATGTACCTCCATCGCGTATGTAGTTATGGTAGCACTGTCTTATTTTTGGGGACAAAAGAATTATCCCATACCTTATCATACAAGTAAGATATTAGGCTATTTGGCATGCGGTGTCTTAATATCTGGGCTGTGTACTACTGTTTTGAATAACAGTTTTTGGTATGGTAATTTACTTTTCCTAGCATTTCTTGTAACCGTATTTTTTCTAGAAAAAGGAAATGTAATCCGAATTATTAGCAGTAAGGAAATAAGCGAGTAGGATTAAGCCATCTCAATGACAAATTTATCCTTGATTTCTTCCAATACTTCTTGAATTTCGTCGTAGGTCTGTAGGCTGACAAGTAGCATACGATATTCCTTAAAGTTTGGGATACCTTTGAAATAATTGGCATAATGTCTACGCATTTCAAAAATCCCTGTTTTTTCCCCTTTCCATTCGATGGACTTTGTCAAGTGGGTATGGCATACTTCGACACGTTCTGCAATAGTTGGACCCTCTAGGCGCTCACCTGTCTCAAAGAAGTGCTTGATTTCTCTGAAAATCCAAGGATATCCAATCGACGCTCTACCAATCATAATACCATCCACCTCAAATTCCTGTCTCCAAGCTGCTGCCTTTTCCACCGAATCTATGTCGCCGTTTCCGAAAATAGGAATTTTGATTCGTGGATTACGCTTTACATCTCTGATCATTGACCAGTCAGCTTGGCCCTTATACATCTGCGCACGTGTTCGTCCATGGATAGACAAGGCCTTGATGCCAATGTCTTGGAGACGTTCCGCAACTTCATATACATTTTTAGTATTATCGTCCCAACCGAGTCGTGTTTTCACTGTTACCGGTAAGTGGGTTGCCTCTACAACAGCTTTTGTCATAGCGACCATTTTGTCTATGTCTTGAAGTAGACTAGCTCCTGCACCTCTACAGGCTACATTTTTTACAGGACAACCGTAGTTGATATCAATGAGGTCTGGATGGGCTAGCGTGCAAATCTCCGAAGACTGGCGCATATGTTCAATCTCAGATCCAAATATTTGGATACCAATAGGACGCTCGTATTCAAATATGTCAAGCTTTTGGCGAGATTTGGCCGCGTCCCGAATCAATCCTTCCGATGATATGAATTCGGTATACATCATATCTACTCCGTTTTGCTTGCATACGTAACGGAAAGGGGGATCGCTGACATCCTCCATGGGGGCTAATAACAAAGGGAATTTACCTAAATCAATATTCTCACCTATCTTAACAGACATTTTTATTAATTTTTTACAAAGATAAGGAATTTAAATTTTTGATTGGTAATGTACATTTAGTGCCAGTCATCTCAATCTCAAATTTGAATTGGCCTTCCTTTCCCATATAAAGAAATTACAGAACAATCGTTATGCTTTTTGACCTTCTTTTTTACGAATGGAACCAGAAAAAAAGTCGACTTTATAAAAGCACGAGATGTCGACTTTTTTAACCATGTATTTCTGGTCGAGGCTACAATCTATTTTTGATATCTTCACTTCCAGTACTCCTATTATTACTGGATGAAATATTCCCTCCAAATCGATAGCTGAACGTGAGTAAGACCGATCGACTATCACGATTGATTTTACCAAAAGTCCGGATGTCGGTATACATGGTTTCATAGCGACGTTGATTGGTTTTTAATATGTCGTTGATGACAAGTTTTAACATGGCTTTCTCGTTTAGGAAGTTCTTTTGGATTCCTGTGTAAATGAGACCATAGCTTTTGATTTCGTGAACCCCCACTGTCATCCCAGACGTGTAGTTTCCTCCCAACTCTAGCTTCCAGCTCTTTGGAAGAGAAAAGGTATTCTGGCCGTTAATTGCAAGTGTATTTCCAGAACGTATACTGATTGCCTCGCCCATTGGTAGTTCGTATCTGTTGTAGTAAAAGTTTGCAAAATAAGTCGCATTCCACCATCTTGTAAATTGAGTTGGTACCGTTAGCGACACGCCCATATTGGTGTAGGTTCCTAAGTTTACTGGTCGTTCGAATACAGTGTTGGATGCTAACAGATCCCGTCCTACAATCTCATTGACCACATCTTTAGCATGGCTATAGTTTGTTGTTACCATATACTTACCTAAGAGCGTATAGCCCAATTCGAACGAGTTCGAAAACGAAGGGTCCAATTTTGAATTGCCCTCATAATAGGAGAATGGGTCTGTATATACCCTGAACGGATTCATATCCCAGAAAGAAGGGCGTTCAATTCTTCTGCTATAATTGGCTTGCACTCGGTGCTGGTCTGCTATAGTGTATGTGACAAATAGCGATGGAAATAAATCGAAATATTTTTTGGTAAATGTTTCATCTGTTGTAATCTGCTCCCCTTTTGTATCCGTATACTCACCTCTAAGTCCTACCTGCGTTGTCAATTTTCCCCATTCTTTGTTAAGATTCAAGTAAGCAGCTTGTATGTTTTCTTGGTAAATGAAGTGATTGCTTGTTTTATGGTCGGGCAAGTAAATCCCGTTCTGAAGCGTATCATATCGTAAATCATTTTCCGTTCGGACGATACTTCCTTTATATCCCGCTTCAAATTTTAACCCATTTCTAAATGGAAGTGTGTAGTCAACTTTTGCAACATACGCGCTGTTTTTTGATGGAATATCACCAATTCGAGCAGATAGCGGTCTAGTTGGATTTTGCATGTCATCTGTGTAAGTGGTCTGCAACGATTGGTCCATCTTTGAATAGTGATAGACGTGATCCAAATCTACTGTCAATTGATGCCCGTCCTCATCAAATTTGTGGACATAGTTCAGGTTGTAGAGCAGGTCCTCCCAACGTTCTCGTCCCTCATTAATCGTATGTGCTCTCCAAAGCAGACTATGGTCTGTTGCATTTCTGAAGTCATTTTCAGTAGGTTCATATTTGGGATATTTGCCAAATCCTCCATTGATTAGAAATCCAATGATATTTTTTGAATCGAGTGTAAAATCTGCTCCAATCCTAAAATTGTTAGAACGTAATTTTGGTTTTTCGATATTGCGTTGCTCAGAAATATACTCCGCTTGCTGGGTCCCATTATTCATTAAGTATCGGGTGAGTTCTTGACGGTTTTCTAGATTTTGATAATATTGGTTGTACGTAGCAAAATAGTTTGTTTTTGAAGTTCTATAGTTTAAATTTATGCTTCCCCCCATCTGTGCACCTCGTCCCATCCCCCCGTTCAAGCCAATCGAACCATTAAAACCTTGCTTCAGGCCTTTTTTCAACACGATATTTACAATACCACTTTCTCCGGCAGCTTCATACTTAGCTGATGGATTGGTCATGACTTCCACTTTGGTTACATCTAAAGAGGAAGTGCTACGTAGAAGATTTGTCAATTGGTCGGCTGATAGATAGGTGAGTTTACCGTTGATCATAATCGTTGTTCCAGATTTACCTTTAAGGGTAACTGTACCATCTGTCGATACCGATAACCCAGGAATCTTATTAAGAAGGTCTAGGCTTGAGCTTCCGTCAGAAAGTCCTGAGTTCTCGACATTCACAACCATTTTGTCTACATGCTGTTCAATCAACGGTTTTTTCTGTTGAATCACGACTTCGCCAATTGCATTCGACTTACTCAATAATTGAATTAAACCAATATTGTGATTCGAAGCTGAAAGACTGATTTGGAAAGGTGCGCCGATATGTTCCTGATGCGACAGACTCTTTATTGATATGTTATAGTTACCAGCAATAATATTTTTAAATGCAAAAGTCCCAGTGCTATCCGTAATTGTCGCAATAGTGACAGTCCCGCTGTCCATATTATGGAGCGTCACAGTCGTATAGGATAGTGTTTCATGTTTTTCATTAACCACCTTTCCAAATATATGTGACCCGGTCTGTGCTTTAGCGACTGGTAAGGATGCAATAATGATGAATATAAAAATTGAAAATAGTAATTTCATTGAATATGAGCTTTTACGCATGTTACACAGGATGAGAAATGAAGTAATCGTTAGGTCAGTGCTATTGGTGTTTTTCCTAAAGGATCTTTTCTTTTCCTATATTTTTTTGAGGTCTTGTTTTTATTTTTCTTACCCCACCAAATATAGAATCCTGTGAGGGGAAGTGTCGCACAGATCAGACTCGCTAAGAAGTAAAGTACCTTAGTGGTCATTCCACCGATAAATCCTGTATGCAACGCGTAGTTATTACGCATGAGCCATTCTGTAGGATTAGCTGCTGCCATAGGTTTTTGTGTTCGGGCGGTAAGCGCTAACGTTTTACGGTCAAACGACAAATCCCGCCAACTGCCTAGATGCATATCTGTGCAGGCATATATTGTCTCATCTTCACCTTCTGGAATATGAACGATAACAGCTTCTTTATTGTATTGTGCAATCTCCTTACGGACAGTGTGCCAGATGTAATCTGCTTTTTCTAGATCCTCACGCTCCGTAAAGGTAAATTCCTCTTCTTTCGTATCTTTTGGTATTTCCATTTTTGCGCGAGGAGGATAGCCCCCACTTAACCACACGACGGATTGTCTCGCCCAAGGAAAGCTCATGACAAGTCCCGTGACAGCCATTACCGTAGCAATCAAAAGAGCATAGAATCCTAACACATTGTGGAGATCGTAGTTAATCCTTTTAAACCGGGCTTTCCAATTGATAAAGAAGCTCTGCTTTGTTGCACGTTTCGTCCACTTTTTAGGCCACCATAAGATAAGCCCTGTGATGAGTAAAGAAAAGAAAATCAACGTACTGTAACCGACTACTTTTCTGCCAATTTTGCTCGGAAACCAAAGATGCCGATGACCCTCATCAATAAAATGGAAGAAATCCTCGTGGTCAACAGCAGCCAATACTTGTGCGTTGTAGGGATTTACATATACAATTGTGTCACTGTGATTCAGACTTACTTTTACAGATTTGTCCAAACCATAATACCAAAAGCTTCCTATTTCTTTCTCAGGAAAGGTATTCTGCACACTCTTAAAAAGTGCGGAAGGCGGAAGTTGTTCCTCAGCCGTTTTTTCTTCAATCCTAATATAGCTTGTGGTCCATTGCCTGATTTCTTGTTCAAAGACAAGCACACATCCCGTAATACTAATCAGTACAACGGGTATTCCAGTAATGATGCCTAGCCAGAGATGTAGCCATGCATTGAGTTTTTTGAGCATTGAATTTACTTTCAGTATAGATTCCGATAGGTCTGTGGTCTATCGGAATCAATGTTGGTTTTATAAATTGAAAAAAAGTAGACGTTAGTAGTTAAGCTTGCTGATTGCCGTGACATCAGATACGCCCAAGAACTGTAGACCTTTTGTTCCTGTAGCCTTTTCTGTATCAATCACATAGACGTAGAATTGCTTGTCTGTTGGGTCTTGGAGTACGTAATATGCTTTTTTACCATCTTTGTCAACATGTACCTTGTTGTTATATCCAAATTGTTCGTGCACCGGGACACCGTTTACAGCTGTCATGGTTTTGGCTTGGATATCCACGATGTATAACTTAACATTTCCGCCACCAATCCCTTCAGCGGTAGAACCTTTGTCATATACCGTCATCAAGAATTTGCTTCCTTTTAAGTAGCTGCCCCTCGCTATTTTTCCATTACCCAGTGCTTCAACATCGAAATAGTAACCTTTATCAAATTCATTGGTTTCTTTGTTGACGCGTAAAAAACCAGAATGATTTTTTGTTTTGATTTCTTCGGCATCAGCCGTAAACCAAGCATATGCATAACCATCAGCAGCCTCTGCAATACCTTGTTGGCTGAACCAATTGCCAATATGGCTACCACGACCGTCTTTGATGGTTTTCTCAAATTTTAAATCTGGATAAGAGAATACCCCGATATATGTGGTGTCAATAGTCGTGAAGTCTCCTCCCCAATTATTGGAACCATCCCCAGATTGAAAAGGAATATAAATCTTTGATCCCACTTGGAACAATCCAGTCCATATCGCCATGCGTTTTCCACCCAATACCTTCGACAGATCCACTGTATTCTTGCCTGCAATTTGAAAGTTTTCAGCATCATAATTGGTTAATGTCGCGATAGGATTGCTTAGACTACGAGTTGTTGTTCCCATGACAATGTTTTTGTCACCATAGGTTCCATAGACTCCCGCTACCAACGCATTGACAGTTTCATCTTCCAAGCGGACCAGTTTGCCACTGTTGTCCACTTTATATGGAGTGACCTCACCTTGGCCACCATATACCAGGCCAAATAGATGGTTATTTTGGAAAGCAAAAGAGAACTCTTTAGAAGCAAGTCCATTCCCGGCTAGGCTTAACGAGCCTTTAGATACATCATCCGTTGATACTACGTATGTGCCAGTACCACCCGTTTCGGAAGATCCTTGTCCAGATACTACAAAGACAAATTTCTCTTTACCTTGGTCAATTGGCTCTTGATCTTTACCCGCAGGATTGTCTTTACTACAAGATGTGATAGCTACAGCACCGATTAAAAATGCTAGGCATTTTAACGTATTCAATTTGTTCATTATTATTGTATTTTAGTGAATTTTATTATTTTCTATTGATAAAGTAACGTAGTTTCAGATGGAATAATCTGCTTGGTTTTTGCATTTCAAAATTGTCAAATCTCGTTACATCCGTGAGGTTGTTACATTCAAAGGCTACATTGTATTTGCCAGAAGCAAGTGTGTAGATTAAGCTCACATCGTGTGATAATTGTTGAGGAATTACGAAGTTTGTACTTACATCTCCGAGACTTGGCCAGTCTAAAAAGAACTCATGGATATACTGTAGATTGTAACCGATACTTAAGGTATTGGCTTTCTTTAAGAAATTATGCAAATAATACGTCACATCAGCATTCCCGTATAGATAGGGCGTATTGGGCAGACGATCTTTGTAGATGATTGCCTGATTGACATCTCCAGGTTCGGATTTCGTGGTATTGATCATATTTTGATAGGTCATATTTGCACCTACCGCAAGAATCTGTTTAAAATAATATCTGACATTCAAATCAACACTCTGATTGCGTACATTTCTAAGGTTAGCGAAATATCTTTCACGACGACCATTGCTATTCTCTGGCCCAGTAATTTCTCTGATGAAATCCTTTGCGTTCCTGAAGATATAATTGGCATCTACGCTAATCTGATTGTTATCGTTAAGCTTAGAGAAGTAGCTGGCGCCGATATTGATATTGTCTGACGTTTCTGGACGCAATAGCGACTTACTCGCTGATAAATTTACTTCATCTCCAAAAAGCTCCATATTTTCGGGAAGTCTGATGGCCTTTTCGTAAGATGTCTTTAGTTGGACGGCCTTGTTCAAATAATACGATCCAGCAAATCCATACCCTAATTTGCTATTGCTAGTTTTCAACTTTTCGTATTCTGTAGTGCTGATTTCTTTGCCCGATGTGTTATTTTGATGGTAGTTTTTTACAAAAGCATTTAAATCCCATTGATCTGCAATCGCGAATCGGTACCCCAGTCCTGTTATATTCTTTATGGTTTTTTTAGGAAACTTGTTCTCGATAAGATCTGGAAAATATTTGTCTGTACCCTTTCTGTCAAAAGTGGTCAATAAATGGTTGACCATAATCCCGTTTCTTTCGTCTATATTGTAACTAATGCTTGCGGTGAGGTTGCCGTTGTTGTTTTTATATCTATAGTCCGTTAGACCTGCCTCCCCACCCTTAGCCATAGGGTCGTTTGGGTACTTAGGAATCCCTTGCCCACTCCAGTTAAAGATTTTTGGAATGGTGTCTATGCTCCTATCTTTTCCCATATTATAACGTGCTTGCAGACGTACGTCCAGACCCGAAGTGAATAGGTTATTTTTGATATATTTCAAGCTAGGTTGGATAAGCGAGCCCTTTGTTTCGCGCCCCCCGTATACGTCATACATATTGTTTCCGGTCTGTATTTCTTTTCTATTTTCCCCAACCGTAATACCAAATAATAGTTGGTCTGCGTATGGTTTGTTTGAAACACCCGCTTGCATCACAAGTGTTTCATTTCTATATTGGTCATGAAAGCGCCTTGTGCGTTGTGGTTTTGTATATTTAGACGTTTGGGGATCGTAATGTTTTACATTGACCCAATAATTGTTGTCAGAAAAATTTTGAAAAGCATTGATCATCAATGTGAAACCATTGTCAGCGACGTAGCCCGTGTTGATCGTACTTTTGTGTGTATGGAAAGAGCCATACGAATAAGATGCATCCAAATATTTCCCAGGTCTCGATTGTGTAACAATGTTTACCGCCCCGCCCAAGGCATCGCCCCCTAGCCAAATAGGAACGACTCCGCGGTAGACCTCCACCCGTTCCGCAAAATTGATTGGAATATTGTTTAATTGGAAGGAGGATCCAAAGTTGTCCATTGGAATGCCGTCTAAAAAGAGCTTAACCTGATTCCCCGAAAAACCATTTAGAGAGAAAGATATATTGGAACCTACTCCGCCCGACTCTCTCATACGTGCACCGGATACACGATTCAATGCCTGACCAATGTCTAAGGTCGTATTGTGTAGCTTTTTCGCGTCTATGGCAGTTACGTTGTAGGGTTGCCTATTGACTTCTTCTGTTGTACTTCTTCCTATTATCTCCACCTCATCAATGCGTGTGGTGTTTGGTTCTAATATTATCACCATTTCTTGCGAAGGATGAATTTTCGTTATTTCAAACGTAGATTTTATTGTCCGATAGCCGAGTGAGGAAGCGGTGATTGTATACGAACCGATAGCTAGGGAGGATAATAGAAAATTTCCGTTTTTATCTGATTGCGTTGTTTTTCCTGATGCTCCAATGCTGATGGAAACACCCTCTAAGCTGATATTATTTGATTTTACCTTCCCCTTAAGCTGTCCAATCTCTTGCCCATAGCTAAATGTCTGGACCAATAATGCGATGAAGGTGATAAATCTTACTTTAAACATTCTTATTTAGATTAATTATACATTGTATATGTTGCCCTTGTTTGAATCTACCGAAGGTCTATTGTAAATTAATTTTAAATAATATTACAAGTCATTGTCATTGAGGGAAATAAAAGAAGTGAGGTTTATTCTAAAAAGGAGCAAGATAGGGGAGTAGGAGTTGGTCAGAGCCGTAGAGGCAGGTACGTACAGATAGGAATAGCCCCAAAACATGGGGGTATACATGTTTTGGGGCTATTCAAATCGAATCCACTGGAATAAGCAGCTTTAACTGTTTTTTTCGAACGTTTTACATGTGGTAAAACATTTGATACAGCAGGGATAAAATTACATTTTGTCTATTCGGAGTATAAAATCGGTTTCCTTTGTCAATTTCAGTCCTTTACTGATTGTTGTGCTTCCGATATCGTATACCCAAATTTGATGGGTATCCGTTGAGTCATCTATGCCGATGTAGGCCTTGTTGTTATCGATTACAACCGATTCCTTTCGAGTGCCCTTATCAAATGGTAGTGATAGCTTGGTCATTTTTCCGGATTGGAGGTTGACTCGGTAATATTCGAAATGATAGGTAGAATGGTGATCGGAAAAGTCTTTGTAACGATCTTTTCGTTCGCTTCTGATTAGGACTTCGCCATTTCCTAAATACCACATTCCATATGCATGATTACCTATTGTTCGAGAGATATCAACCATATAATCTCGATCGATCAAATCAGTTGTGGTATTAATTTTAAAAATAGCAGTGGGCATCTTCAAATTATTACCTAATGCAATGCCTGGGCAGCTCATGAAATAGAAATTATGGTATTCATCTTCGAAACTATAGGACTGTATCGTATTTATTCCTCCCGGATAAGCCGATCGTGAATCCTTCTCTATGCTCTGGAGTTCCATAGATGGATAGCCGAGTGTAGCCACATACATCGTATCGATTGTCGTATAATTCTCGCTGTCCAGAATCTTATTAAAACAATAGCCAAAGAGAAGTTTGTCTTGATCAAGATTGCTAAAACCTATAGATATTGTTTTGAACGCGGTTGAGGGAAAATCCAATGGAATAGTGCCGGAGGATACCACGCTAAAGTGTTTCATGTCAATTTTGTAAAAACCGACCTGTCTATAGGTCTGGTCATCTAGCGTCAATAGCAAAAGCGTATCTTGTCCCACCCATACTTTATTTTCAATATGTGTATCTACTATCCTGATGCCAGCAACTTTTTGCAATCCATCTATCGTTAGTCTATATTTATTAAAGCTGTTTTCCTCGGTATCCATGTGATAGAAGAATCCATCCTTTAAAATGATTGATCGGTCAAACGACGCAGGAATAGAAATGGACGCTACCTTCGTATCCATGCTATCATCCGTTAGGCTATCAACCTGTAAGAGGGCATGCGTACCATCTTTTTGCATGATATACAGGGAGTATGCTCCAGTTGTTTTTTTTGTAATCGATGTAGGATTACACCCTAACATCGTAGCTACCAGCAATAGTGCTCCAAAATATGTTAATATTTTTGTTATCGACATAAGCTGCTACGAAATATTAAACTGTAGTTTGAGCTGATTTTGAAGAATAGGCGATAAGAATGTGAGTTCCTGCCTTGTCAAAACAACATGTTCACAATTTTTATTTTGTGCCAACAGAATGTAAGTTTCGCCAGATTTTAACCTGATTTGATGATTGCGGTTGCATACATGAAGGATGAGATCCTTTTTAGGGGTGAACATAATGTCTCCTTTCACATCTAAATCTCCCGTTTCCGTATCTATGCGAACAAAAGATTTTTTAGAAAGCGTAATGTTGTAATTGTGCTCTTCAAAGTTTTGGATTTGATCACCAGAAAGATTGTCAAAAGTGAATTCATCTGGGAACTCCGTATCTAACATAAAAGTACCAATGCCCAACACTGCCAATAGCACAGCTGCAGTTGCAGACATCCACCGCCTCAACGACAGGGAGTATTTTTCTTTTTGGGTGGAGCGATGTACTTCACTCCAAATAGACGCCTTGGTATTAGCGAGGTCATTTATACCATGGACAGCACCTTCCATTTCCAAGTTGTCATTATCCAACCACTGCTCAACAGTATCTCGCTCATTCTTTGTGCATTGGCCGAGATGATACCTTTCTAGAAGCTCTTTGTTGATCATTTTGTTTTGAAGTGCTTATGATGGATAAAGATAAAATTATTTTATGTAATCAGCTAGATGTGTTTTCAATGTCGTTAAGGCCCTTGTGATATGGTATTCGACGGCACGCTCTGAAATATATAGTCTTGTGGCAATTTCTCTATTGGTTAACCCCTCTTGTCGACTCATTTGAAACACATTTTTACATTGATTGGGCAGGGCGCTAATCAACTGATTGATTTTACTAGACAACTCTTGAGTCTCTATGTGATTATCTTGATAGTCTTCTTGCAAGCTGTTTTGGATCTGCTCATGATGTTGCTGTCGCGTCACCTTATTTCGAATATGTTCAAATGATTTTAACTTGACGGATCGCACAAGGTAACGCTCTACTTCTTTGAGTTGTAAGGAATCTCTACGTTCCCATAGCGACTTAAAAACATCTTGAACGATTTCTTTTGCAACATCTTCATCTTGACAGGCCTTGACACAGAAGAAGAACAACTTTTCCCAATGATCGAGATAAAGTTGTTCAAAGCTTTTATGTGTTATAATAAATATTGTCGTCTCCAAATCTGGTATATCAAGTTAAGATAAATTGCTGTTCAAGCTAACTTTACACAATTTCTAACTGCATATCGTTCTTGTCTATTTTATTTATAGACCATGTAAATGGTGCGCACTAGCGGTGCCTGTCAATATTTAAATACCAAGCAATGGCGGAAAGACAAAAAACCAAAAATGCATTCGACGACAAATATAAGCTATTTAGATTAATTACAAATAGAGGCTATAGTTCTTTCACAAAATCAGCAATAGATTTAGATGGATTTGTTGTTTTCATGAAGTTCTCACCAATCAAAAAAGCTTGGAATCCTATTTCTTTCAGTTCTTTTATCGTATCTGGATTCGAAATGCCACTTTCGGAAACTTTAATGAATTGAGTAGGAATCTTGTTGACCAAATCATAGGAATGAGCAAGAGAAACCGAAAAATCTTTCAGGTTGCGGTTATTGACCCCAATAGCATCAATAGTATCCATGATGTTGGGTGTCAATTCTTCTTCGTTGTGAACTTCTAATAATACACTCAATCCCAGTTGCTTCGCATAAGTGGAAAAATCTTTAATCTCGTCGGATGTCAGGCAAGCCGCAATTAGTAGAACGATATCCGCGCCGTAAGCTTTTGCTTCTGTGATTTGATATTTGTCAACGATAAATTCCTTTCGGAGAAGGGGAATACTAAGTGCTTCTCGTGCTTCTGTCAGGTCTTTTAGATTACCGCTGAAATAATCGGTATCTGTTAATACCGATACAGCTGATGCACCTGCATTTTGATAGCCCGTAACAACTTCCGTCACCGTTGATGTCCCGTTAATAAGCCCTTTGGAAGGAGATGCCCGTTTGTACTCGGCAATAATTCCAGTACGATTGGGATTCAAGACCGATTCTTTAAGAGAGTAGCATTCCCGGTCAAAGAGGGGATACGTTAGGAGTTCTTCTATCGTGACTAGCGCTTTGGCTTGCTCCACTTCCTTTTTTTTGCGTTCGACTATTTTATCTAGGATTGTCATATTAGCTTTTTAACCAATTGTTGATAAGTGTTTTCCCATTATCCGTCAACACAGATTCGGGATGAAATTGCATTCCCTTTATTTTTAAGGTTTTGTGGCTTAAGGCCATGATGATTCCGTTCTCGTCTACAGCCGTGATACGTAAAGAAGATGGTAACGACTCTTTGTCTACCGCCCATGAATGATAACGTCCGATTTTGGAATCATTTGGAAAATCCTTGAAGAGTAGCTCTTCTGGGTCGGTGATGAGAATATCCGTCGCCACACCATGCAGTGGTTTGGCCATGTTGAATAGCTTTCCTCCAAACACCTCAGCAATCGCCTGTTGTCCCAGACAAATGCCCAGTATGTTTTTCGTATTCGAGTAAGTCCGAATTACATCAAGCAACAAACCTGCTTCTTCAGGAATTCCAGGACCTGGAGATAAAAGGATTTTGTCAAAGGCATCGACATCCTTTAAATCAAATTTATCATTTCTCCAAACTTCGTACTCTTGTCCACACTCTTGTAGAAGATGGACCAAATTATAGGTAAATGAATCGTAATTATCGATTACTAATACTTTGTTGCTCATCGAATATATTTAATTCTTCGTTTATAAAATAATTGACAATGTCAGTAAAGAGGTTCTGTACGAAGGTCTCTTGCAAACCGAAATCTGTGGCTAGTTGACGACGGTCTTTTAAGAGTTGATTAACACGTTCCTCGGCTTTTACCTCTTCGCTATTTGTCTTAAATTCAGCTGCTTTTATTACATATTGCTTACGGAGAGCAATAAGTTCCAGTATACGATAGTCTATGGTGTCTATAGATGAACGTACATGAGCGAGATTTTCGCAATATTCCAATGGTCTGATCATATTGTTTCTGCTATTTCCAGTGCTTTTCTCAAGGCTGCAATTTTATTGTTCACTTCTTGCAATTCCATCTCTGGATCAGAATCTAAGACGATTCCCCCTCCAGCTTGATAATGCAACAGGTTTTGCTTACTAAGGAATGAACGGATCATAATCGCGTGATTGAAATCTCCGTTAAATCCCATATAGCCGATGGCTCCACTATAAAAAGATCGTTGTTGTCCTTCATAACGATCAATAAGTGTTAATGCCATATGCTTAGGGGCGCCACTTAAGGTTCCAGCGGGATACGTGTCACCAACCACATCAAATGGATTGATATCTTTTTTCAGTTGCCCGGTGACCTTAGAAACCAAATGGATGATATGCGAGTAATATTGCGCTTCCTTATAAGAGCGCACCGTCACCTGATCACAATGTCTACTCAAATCGTTCCGGGCTAGGTCTACCAACATGACATGTTCCGATGTCTCTTTTGGATCGTTTTTCAGTGCTTCGGCTATTTTTTCATCTTTTTCCATATCCCCGGTCCGTTTGAATGTACCAGCGATTGGGTAGATGGCAGCCTCATTTTTTTTGATGGTTAATTGTGCTTCGGGGGAAGAACCGAAGATTTTAAAATCGCCATAGTCAAAATAGAATAAGTAGGGGGAAGGATTAATAGATCGTAAAGCTCTGTATACATTAAATTCATCACCCAGGAATGGTGTTGCAAACGCACGTGAAGGGACAATCTGGAACACATCTCCTCTTTGGATATGTTTGATCATTTTACGCACAAGCTCACGATGCTGCTCGTCCGTGCGATTGGAGGTCTCCGGTCCGCTTGTCCGGAATTCATATTCCGGGAAGTTTTTGTTTTGGATGAGGTATTCCAGCTTGTCAAGGCCCGATTGCTCATCGTCTAAAAGATGCTCAAAGATATAAAGCTGATTACGGAAATGGTCTATGGCAATGACATATTTATAAATATGATATTGCATAAAAGGGATATCGCGTTTTGGGTCGACAGGCGTGGTTAACTTAATGTCTTCAAAGTGTTCGATACAATCGAAAGTAAAATAGCCAAACAACCCATTTGTAATCACATTGACTTCAGGTTCATTAGCCTCTGAAAACTGCTTTCTGAAAGCAGATATTTCTTCTCGTAGATTGATGCCTACTATATTTTTATGTTCAGTCTGGTGATTCGGATAGCTGATTTCCAATGTCTGTTTATTCAGTTTGATACCCGCTACAGGTTGACAACAAATGTAACTGATATTGTTGTCCCGACTGTGGTAGTCCGAGCTCTCCAGCAAAAGGCTATTAGGGAAGGCATCCCGTAGCCGTAAATAGATACTTACCGGTGTCGTGGTATCGGCAAGTATCTTTTTGAAATTCGTTTTAAACGTATATGACATGAATTCTTATTTTTTAATTTTTTTACAACAAAAAACCCGACGTTTTCTTCGCGTCGGGTGAACTTCCATAAGTGGTTTTGGTTGATTATGAAATATTTTGACAATACACTAGCACCCGATGCAATTTGCGTCCGGCCACCACCATGTATTGTTTAATTGAATTGTCAACATTATATCACAAATTTATAAAAAAAATTCATAATGCAAATTTTATGTGACAAAAAAATAAAAAAAAGGCTTTTTCGTTACTCATTTAATAAATCTGGGCGTCGTTCTTTAGTTCTTTGTAACTGCTGTTCATCTCTCCATGCCGAAATTTTAGCTTCATTGCCACTTAGCAATATCTCTGGTACTTTGTGTCCATTCCACTCTGCTGGGCGCGTATAAATTGGAGCATCCAATAGCCCGTCTTGAAATGAGTCTGATAAAGCCGAAGTTTCATCCGACAATACCCCAGGGATTAGCCTGATTATCGCATCTGTCAAGATGGCGGCAGGAAGCTCACCTCCAGAAAGAACATAATCTCCAATTGAGATTTCCCTTGTAACGAATATATCCCGAATACGTTGATCGATTCCTTTGTAGTGTCCACATAGGATCATCATATTACCTCTAGTTGAAAGTGTATTGGCAATTTCTTGATTTAAGGTTTCGCCATCGGGGGTCATAAAGATAATTTCATCATATTTTCGCTCGGTTTGTAGATGCTCAATACATTTGGCAAAAGGCTCAATCTGCATTACCATACCCGAGCCACCACCGTAGGGATAATCATCTACAGACTTCTGTTTATTCGAAGCATAATCTCGCAAATTATGAACCACAATCTCGGCCAATCCTTTTTTTTGCGCGCGTTGCAAAATAGAATGTGCAAATGGGCTTGTCAGTAAATCGGGTAATACGGTAATAATATCAAATCGCATACCGCAAAGATAATGAATCGCTCATCAAGAGCGCGTATGGGCAAAAGAATATCTGTTGTTTTTCATCTAAATCAATTCGCTTTTGTAGGGAGGGTTTTATGTTTTTTATAAAAAGATTGTAACAATTTATTTAAAGCTTCACTAATTCAATAAAAAACACCGCGAATCAAAGCTATGATAGGAATACCCTGAAAAAAATGTTGCATTCTCGGCGGGATGGGATATTGTAATGCAGCTTTACCAACTATGGGGAGGTAGTGAATGCAGGAAGAGGTTGTCCCAGTTTGTGAAACAATCCCATCCTCATACCTTCTGTAACGAAGTAGGGGCTTAATCTTTTCGTCCCCCAAATAATTTGGCCAATATCCAGATTAGAAGTGCTAGTACTACAACGACCATAATTACACCAGACCATACGCCTGCTTTAAATATCCCCTCAATTGCAGCACAGCTGCTGAGAAGACTAGTTGCCATAACGACCAATGCTATCGGAAATATTCTCTTCATAATATCTTTTTTATACTGTATTTCAATAACAATCCAGACATCAAAAAGTTCTGAATCAGCTTTTTTATCCGATGATAAAGCATTTGATAGTGTTCTCTCCCGTGTAGACCTCTTGTGGTTACTTCCCCAATGATGCTTGATAGCGTTTATATAAATTCTGATTTAATAAAGACTTAAGACATAATTACTAGAGGATTAACAGAGGGTTGATAGAGGTCATACCTCTATCAACCCTCTGTTAATCCTTTATCTTATCTCTATTTAACCTCTACTAATAATAGCTTTATGTCGAATTATATACCATTCAATTGTGAATTGAAGTCCTATTGCATTGGCAGGTAAAAAAAACACCCCGTAGTATATTTCAACTACGGGGTGTCTCTATTTTAATATTACGAATGCTTAAAGGCTATTCAGCTCTAAGGATTTTGGCAGCTTCCACCATTGACTCTAAAGCCGCTTTGGTTTCCGGCCAAGCACGTGTTTTCAATCCACAGTCAGGGTTTACCCAAAGTTGTTCTGCAGGAACTACAGCCTTAGCTTTACGTAAAAGGTCTACCATTTCTTCTGTACTTGGTACACGAGGCGAATGAATATCGTATACACCTGGACCAATGTCATTAGGATATTTAAAATCACCTGCAAAAGCGTTCAATAATTTCATTTGCGAGCGTGATGTTTCGATTGTGATTACATCAGCATCCATTGCAGCAATATCCTCAATTACATTGTTGAACTCGGAGTAACACATGTGTGTATGAATCTGGGTATTATCTTCTACATTCGATGATGATACGCGGAAAGCACGTACAGCCCAATTCAAATAATCTTTTTGATCAGCTTTACGTAAGGGTAGTCCTTCACGAATAGCAGGTTCGTCAATCTGAATGATTTTGATTCCAGCTTTTTCCAATGCCTGTACTTCGTCCAAGATGGCTAACGCAATTTGATAAGTAGTAGTCGAACGCGGTTGGTCGTTACGTACGAATGACCATTGTAAGATTGTAACGGGGCCTGTTAACATTCCTTTTACAGGACGATTGGTCAATGATTGTGCGTATGCCGACCACCGTACGGTCATATCTGCAGGACGGTATACGTCACCGTAAATAACCGGAGGTTTTACACAACGAGAACCGTAAGACTGTACCCATCCGTATTGCGTGAAGGCATAGCCTGCTAATTGCTCGCCAAAATATTCCACCATGTCATTACGTTCGAACTCACCGTGTACCAAAACATCGATACCTAAATCTTCTTGCAAACGGATGGCTCTTTCAGTTTCCTCAGCAATCTCTTTGTCGTACACTTCTTGCGTAATAGCTCCCTTTTTCAAATCTGCTCTCCATTTACGAACGTCTTTGGTTTGCGGGAATGAACCGATAGTAGTAGTAGCGAAAGCAGGGAGACTAAATTTTGCTTGTTGAGCGAGTTTACGTGTTGCAAATGCCGATGTACGTTTAGCATCCTCATCCGTGATGTTGCTTACCCGATTTTTTACTTCTGGTTTGTGGATAAGGGGAGAGGTACGACGGCTTTCAGCAGCAGCTTTATTCGCCGCAAAGCGCTCTGCAGTATTTGCATCTACTTCGCCATCAGCCAAGATAGATAGGTCTTTTACTTCTGCTAATTTTTGCTTAGCAAATGCTAACCAATTTTTAACCTCAGCAGGAAGTGTTTCTTCGTTTTTCTCGCTGTCCAGGTCAAATGGAACGTGCAGTAATGACGATGACGTACCTACCCATACTCTGTCTGCGCCTAAAGCAGCTATAGCTTGTTGGAGTTTTGTTAACGATTTTTCGTAATCATTTTTCCAAATGTTACGACCTTCCACCACGCCCAAGGAGAGAGTCAATGACGCCGGTACTTTTGGTAGCACAGTGTCGAGTTGATTTTCCCCGCGAACTAAATCTAGGTGTAAAGCGTGTACTGGAAGCCCTAGCGCTAAATCTTCATTGTCCTTTAAAGCTTCAAAATATGTTGTAGCGATGAGTTTAGCATTACCTGCTGCTGCACTTAATCTTTCGAATACTGAAGTGTATAAAGCTTTTACTTTTGCATCTATGTCTAAAGCCAAATAAGGTTCATCTATCTGGATATATTTAGCACCAGCTGCGGCTAATTTCGAAAGAATTTGCTCGTAAACGGGTAATAAGTTTTCGATTAGATCGATACGGTCAAAACCTGTTTCTTTTTCTTTACCGATTAAAAGGTAAGTGATTGGACCAATGATGACCGGCTTTGTTTCAATGCCAGCTGTCTTAGCCTCGTTGTATTCGTTTAGAAACTTTTCAGAAGTTAACTTGAATGTTTGACCTTTAGTGAATTCAGGAACCATGTAATGGTAATTCGTGTCAAACCATTTTGTCATTTCAGAAGCTGTGACGTCGATTCCATCTTGTTGGAAACCCCGCGCCATAGCAAAATAAAGATCTAAGCTATAGTTGTTGTCTACTTTGCTTAATAAGGTATTGTATCGAGCTGGAATAGCACCAACTGTCAATGAAAGGTCTAATACTTGATCATAGAATGAAAAATCATTGGAAGGAATCAAATCGATGCCCGCATCTTTCTGAGTTTTCCAATTTGCTTCACGGATTTCTTTAGCTGCCTGTAATAATTCTTCCGCAGAAATCTTCTTAGCCCAATATGCCTCGTTAGCTTTCTTCAATTCGCGGAAAGGTCCCACTCTTGGGTAACCTAAGTTGTTTGTAATTAACATACTATTTCCTTATTAATTGTTATCTAAATTATTTATTGCTAAAGAGGAAGGACACCAGATGTAGTGACTTCGGCTTATCTTTCCCTCTTCCATGAAGGGGGGTAGAATTTAGCACCTTGTCAAGTGACAGGTTGCTAAGGCTTCTTCGGGTCTATTCCCTCGGCCTTTCTCTATAAGCGACGCTAATATCGGAATAAGAATTGATATTACAAAAAAGAACAGATAAAAAAGAAAAAAAGGATTGAAACTGATGGTTGAACTTCTAGGTTCCAACTCATTTTCAATCCTTTCGGTATGCCTTCTATTCTATATTAATGCGTTAGCTCACGAGCAATTTGTATCCTTTACCGTGTACATTAACAATTTCTACATTTGAATCTTGCTTGAGATATTTTCGTAATTTGCTTAGGAAAACGTCCATACTTCTACCTGTAAAATAGTTGTCGTCATGCCAGATCTTTAGTAACGCCTCCTCCCGGGTCAGGACATCATTCTTTTTGAGGCACAGGAGTCGGAGCAGCTCAGCTTCTTTTGTGGAGAGTTTTTGCTGTTGGCCTTTGTAAGAAATTTGCTGACTGGTGTAGTCAAAGAAGTAATCGCCAATTTCAAACTTGTCTGCGACTTCCTCATCTTTTTCACGGGAGCTTCTTTTTAAAAGAGCGTGTATGCGTAACAAGAGTTCTTCTACTCGAAAGGGTTTGGTGATATAATCGTCCCCACCAAGTTCAAATGCTTGAGTTTTATCCTCCATCATGCCTTTGGCGGTAGCATAAATAATCGGGACAGTGGTGTTGGTTTTACGGATGTCCTTACCAAGTGTGAACCCATCTTTTTTAGGCATCATCACATCTAGTATGCAGAGGTCGTATTCATCCTTATGAAAGGCGGTGAGCGCTTCCTCTCCATCCTGGCATAGCGTGACATCAAACTTGCTTTTTAATTCAAGATAGTCCTTTAATAATTCCCCTAAGTTTGGATCGTCTTCCGCTAATAATATTTTTTGCATAATTCGCGTATTTGTTCATTGGACAATTGCAGATGGAAATTCATCCGCGTTAGTTATAGTTTGTAACCCTTTAGCGGCAATGTTACATCAAAATGTGTGCCTTTATCTTTCTCACTTTTTACCTGTATACGTCCGTCTAATCGTTTGATTATGTCATTTACATAACTCAAGCCTAGGCCAAAACCCTTTACATTGTGAATGT
The DNA here is from genome assembly GCF_027627455.1 of Sphingobacterium sp. SYP-B4668. Classification (NCBI taxonomy): domain Bacteria; kingdom Pseudomonadati; phylum Bacteroidota; class Sphingobacteriia; order Sphingobacteriales; family Sphingobacteriaceae; genus Sphingobacterium; species Sphingobacterium sp. SYP-B4668. The sequence continues at coordinate 669,890 of NZ_CP115483.1, forward strand.
TGCCTGTCGGAATGCGATAGAATTGGTCAAATATCTTTTGTTGTTGTTCTCGGGTCATGCCAATACCGTTGTCAGCAACAGAGATGACAATTGTATTTTTGTGGTTATGAGTTTTCACTACGATGTGTGGCGCATGGCGACTGTATTTGATGGCATTGTCTACCAAGTTGAATAGTACGTTGGAAAGGTGGAGTTCGTCTCCAATGACGGTATCTTCCTTCGCTTCTAAATATACTTCTAACGTACCTTTTGATTTCTGAAGCTGTAAATTCATACTGTCCAGTACAGCATTAGTGAGTTCATTTATACGCACGTCGATGCGGTCAATTTTAAGGTTTTCTTTTTCTAATCTAGCGATGTTGAGCACTCGTTCGATATGGTCACCTAATCTGATATTTTCGTCATATATGATATTTGCAAGTCTATTTACCCTTTTTTGGTCGGTTATGATTTCGGGGTCACGTAGCGATTCGCTCGCAATCATGATAGTCGCAACAGGCGTCTTAAATTCGTGCGTCATGTTGTTGATGAAGTCAGTTTTCATCTCTGATATTTTCTTTTGTCGATAAATAGTGGTCAGCGTATAGGCAAAACAACCAATCAAAAGAACTAATAATGCGCCCATTGGAAAGAAAAGATAGCCCATGTTGTCCATGATGATATTCTTTTTATTTGGAAAAGAAATAGTCAGCTTTCCAGGTGCATTTCCGAGATCTCCTTGAAATAATAAGGTGGAATAGCTATTGTGTTTTTGGGGTTTGTCTAATTCCCCTAATGTATTGATGTTGTATATGAGATTGTTGTTCTCCCTGACTTCAATATTGAATTCTGATGTAATATCCCGATTCAATAATTCTTTGGAAATTTCGCGCTCCAAAAATGGTAGGTTAATGCGTTCTTTTAGAGGTTTTTTTGATAACTCTATGCTAGCTGCAAAATCCTCTATTACATCTGTTTTTTTTCCTCCCATCACTGCGATGCTGTCGTATAGATTGGCTGCATCATTTAATTGTGTGAGCTTTAACTTCCTTTCTAGCTCATGGATGCGAAGGGCTAATTTCATATCCGCGCGGGGGGGGAGGGTTTTTATTGTAAACCCTATGGCATTGAGGTCATATAGGTTGTAGTAAGCCAAATACCTGCTGCTGTCATCTTTCCCATCTACTTGTGCTATTTTCTCTACTGCATATACTTCAATAGAGTTGTCTACGGCGTTATCTTCGTAGTTAATGCCTTGTGAGATCTTGAGTTTGACAAGGTAATTGTATCGAGTACGGCGAATGTAGGTCTCGTAAAATGAATTTTCAATGGATACGACAATAGGATAGCTCATTTTGAGATGGTCTTCTGCGTCTTTAAATTTTTGCTGTGTTTCGTATTGTCGTACTCGAAGACTTTCAATTTGCTTTTGTATGTTGATTTGCTCTTCTAGGCGTTTTTGCTCGCGTTCATATTTTTCTTGATTACTTTTTTGCTGTGTTTTGGCAAATGCCATGACTTCATGCTTCTCGACTTTTGAAGCTACGGTTGACAATGAGGCATTTACAGCTTCGTCAAAGAGTTGAGATTTTTGACGAAAGGAATCTCGAATAAAAAAGTACTGCATAGCCATTACCCCCAATAGGGCAATTGACATCAAACCAATAATGACTGTGATACTTTTTTGTTTCATTTATTACAAAAATAGGAATGCTTTATGTTCATATTTTCCATTTAACACTATTTAACAGCTGTTTATGGAAGTTATTTGGTCCTTGGACGGAAATTTTCTAAATTTAATGGAATTAATTAAGCACTTTATTTATGAATTTACGATATAGTCTTTTGTTTGCGATCGGCCTAGTGCTGGCCGTGAATGTTGAGGGGCAGGAGCTTGCACCGTTGCCTGCGAAGGTTAAGAAGAGTCTTGTTGGCCAGCAAGACTCAATAGCGTTGCCTGATACCTCTGCAGGGGATGTTGTGGCCGTTTATTATTCTAAGATGAAACCACCCGAGGATCGGAACAACATGCCCGTAAAGAAATTGTATGGTCGTGATTCGGCGAATATGCCGGGTACGGAAAAATTAGCTGAAATCGATCAGCAGGAGATCGATAAGATACAAAAGTTTACTCCAAAGCTTTTATTAGAGGAGAAAAGGGTAATAAAAAAATAGGCGATTGAATTTTTCCAATCGCCTATTCTCAATTATTTTACTTCCGAAACTCGGATAGTATTTGTACGTCCTTTTTCGTGTAAAGGTGTAGATGATGTGTTAATCACAATTTGTCCTTTTGATACTAGATTTTTCTCCGTTAAGAGCGTGTTTACATCTTGGATAGTTCCATCAGTACTTTCAAATTTTTCGTAAACAAATGCTCGAACACCCCAAACAAGGCTGAGCGAACGTAACAAATGTTTGTTGCCAGTGAAGATGTAGATATCAGCATCTGGTCTATAGCTTGATATTTCAAATGCTGTGTATCCAGATGATGTCATGACTGCAATTGCGGAAGCTTTAGTTTTTTGCGCTAAGAAAATAGAGGAACCGCAAATTGCATCTGGAATTTTAGTCAAATCGGTGTTTTGGTCACTCTTGTCACTATAGTAGTTGTAAGAAGTACGCTCAACATGTACGATGATTTTAGTCATTGTCTCAATAACAATTTCTGGGAATTCACCTACAGATGTTTCTCCACTCAACATTACCGCATCTGCACCATCGAGTACGGAATTGGCAACGTCGTTAACTTCGGCACGAGTAGGACGAGGAGTTGTAATCATGCTTTCGAGCATTTGGGTAGCGATGATTACTGGTTTTGAAAGGTCACGACATTTTTGAACAATGATTTTTTGTAAGCCAGGGACTTCTTCCATAGGCATTTCGACACCTAGGTCACCACGAGCTACCATGATACTGTCAGTGGCTTCTATAATGGCATCTATATTTTCAATTGCTTCTGGTTTTTCAATCTTTGCAATGATGCGAGCGTGGCTGCCCTTTTGTTTAATGATTTCTTTACATTGGTAAATGTCTTCTGCAGAGCGAACGAACGACATAGCAATCCAATCTGCGCCATGGTCAAGGGCAAAATTAAGGTTGTCCAAATCTTCTTCCGTCAGGGAAGGAATAGAAACCTTTGTGTTGGGCAGGTTGACTCCTTTTCTAGATGTCAATACACCGCCGTGTACAACCTCACAAATAACAGTATCTTTGTGATTGGTCGATAGGACTCGCAGTTGGAGTTTTCCGTCGTCTAAAAGGATAATCTCATTCTCTTGGACGTCGTTCGGGAAATTTTCATAAGTGATATAGATACGTTTTTCATCTCCAATTAATTCTTGGGTAGTAATTTCTACCTGTGAACCATTGATTAAGATGGCACCGCCCTCTTTCATTTTGCCAATTCGGATTTTAGGTCCTTGAAGATCTGCAAGGATAGCTACATTAAATCCTGTTTCAGCGTTTATTTCGTTAATCGTGTTGATCACTTTTAAGTGATCCTCTTGACTTCCATGGGAAAAATTAAGTCGACATACATCGACTCCTTTGGCAATCATGTTCGTTAGAACAGTTTTATCTGCCGATGCCGGTCCAAGGGTTGCTACTATTTTGGTCCGTTTTTGAACTTTTTTCATCCTTTATTTTTTTTAATTGTTGATGAGCGGTCGTCCGATTAATCGGGGGCTGCTTCATGTAATGTTTTTTAATATCTATCTGATTACTATTCCGTGTATTTGCATTAAATAAAAGAAATAGCGTCTTTCTTTTCTCGTTTATAAATTTGGAGTGTAGAATGTACACCTTTGGAAAAGAGTGCTAAAATATGAGATTTTCTTTAGATTTCAATATTTTAGGAACTATTTCTTTTACCATTATGATATCATTTATTCTATTTATTTGTTGAATTAGTGTATTTAGATCGTCCTCATGTATAAAATGTTTGATGACCATAAAGAAATCAAAATTGGCGATTTCAGGTATCAATATCCCTCCTTCGAGGCTTCTGTTGTTAATCAGGTAGTATTCGTATTCATAGTTTGGGTCACAATCTCTATATATTGCAAAATGGTGTTTTAATGCTGGTTTTTTATTTCGGCTTTTTTCTTGTATGATATGGTATTCGTATTCCTCTTTTGGGCCTTCCTTCGAATTTCCCTTGTGGTCCAGGTCACTTTCTTTTCCATAGATAAAGCGTAAGCCGGTGTTTTTATTTAAGAAATGGCAAAGTCTGTAATCCCGTAAAGGGGAACTGATTCCAAGGAGAACAAAATCGAGTTCTTCCTCCATGTCCATTTCCAATTTAAATACTGTTATTTTGTTCAATTTTGACGCTAAGTTTTGTACGAAAATACTATAATTTCGTGTATCTTGCGGAGATTCTATGTAAAATTTGCATTAAGAAAAGCGAATGTTTGTAAATAAAGCTAAAAGTTAGTATTATTGGATAGGATTAAGTATTAGCTCATTAGTGTATGTTTAATGGGTTAAAATCCTTATTTTTGCAGTGCCAAAAAATCAAAAGGGTTTGATAATTGGTGAAATTTAATTTTCTTTGCACAGATTTATTAAACAATTAAACTATAAAATCATGTCAGATATCGCTTCAAGAGTAAAAGCAATTATCGTTGAAAAACTAGGTGTTGATGAGAACGAAGTTACACCAGAGGCTTCATTCACCAATGATTTAGGTGCTGATTCACTTGACACTGTTGAGTTAATCATGGAGTTTGAAAAAGAATTCAACGTGGCTATTCCTGATGACCAAGCTGAAAACATTGGCACAGTAGGTCAAGCAATCGCTTATTTAGAAAAAAACGTTAACTAACTAATTTAATTAGGCCAATCATCATAAATGGAGCTTAAAAGAGTAGTAGTAACAGGGTTAGGCGCTCTTACACCACTTGGCAATACCGTTCCCGCTTATTGGGAAGGATTGATAAATGGTGTAAGCGGTGCTGCTCCTATTACAAGATTTGACGCATCGAAATTCAAGACTCAGTTTGCGTGCGAAGTGAAAGGATTCGATCCACATGATTTTATGGATCGTAAGGAAGCTCGTAAAGTTGACCCTTTTGTACAGTATGCTATTGCCTCATCTGATGAAGCAATCAAGGATGCTGGTTTAGTTTTTGAAAATTTAGATACGAATCGTATCGGAGTTATTTGGGGGTCGGGAATTGGTGGTTTGACTACTTTTGCTGACGAGGTGGCAAGTTTTGCCAAAGGAGATGGAACACCCCGTTTTAATCCTTTCTTCATCCCGAAGATGCTTGTAGATATTGCTCCTGGACATATTTCTATGCGACATGGTCTTCGCGGACCGAATTTTTCTGCTGTTTCGGCATGTGCTTCGGCGACAAATGCTATGATTGATGCTTTTAACTATATTCGTATGGGAAAAGCTGATGTCATTGTTACAGGAGGATCGGAAGCAACCATTAATGAGGCTGGAATAGGCGGATTTAATGCGATGCATGCGCTGTCAACAAGAAATGATGATCCTAAAACTGCATCTCGTCCTTTTGATAAGGACCGTGATGGCTTTGTTTCGGGCGAAGGTTCTGGTGCGATTATATTAGAGAGCCTAGAACATGCGCTAGCTCGCGGAGCTAAGATTTATGCTGAGGTTGGTGGTGGTGGTATGAGTGCTGATGCACATCATATTACAGCATCTCATCCCGAAGGATTAGGGGCCAAGCTCGCCATGACTATGGCTGTAAAGGATGCCGAATTAGATTTCTCGGATATCGATTACATTAATGTGCATGGAACTTCTACTCCTGTAGGTGATATTAGTGAGACTAAAGCAATTGTAGATTTGTTCGGTGAACATGCTTATAGATTGAATATCAGTTCTACCAAGTCGATGACAGGTCACCTTTTGGGAGCTGCCGGCGCGATAGAGTCAATTGCTTCAATTTTAGCGGTTCAACACGATATTGTGCCTCCGACAATCAACCATTTTACTGATGATCCTGAGTTGGATAATCGATTGAATTTCACTTTCAATACAGCTCAGAAGAGACAAGTAAATGCTGCAATGAGTAATACTTTTGGATTTGGTGGACACAATGCTACTGTTATTTTTAAAAAATATCAGCCATAGTTCCCATAGATAGTGGAGAGAGTTTAAACAGTGAAGACTAGCTTTTTTCTCTCTATATTTTTTTGAGCAGCATGCCCTTCTTGTGGATTTATAATTTGTATTTCTCACCGCATAGAATATATGTGCGGAAACTGAAAAACCTTCTTGGGTTCGTCCCTGATAATGTACGGCTATATCAGATGGCTTTTAGGCACAAGTCTGTGGCCGTGGCAATTAAGGAAGGTGCAAAAAATAGCAACGAGCGGTTAGAGTTTTTGGGTGATGCTGTCTTAGGTTCGGTAGTTGCTGAGCTCTTGTTTAAGAAGTATCCGTATAAGGACGAAGGATTTTTGACCGAAATGCGGTCAAAAATCGTTAGTCGTGTGAATTTGAATCAACTTTCCCGCAAGCTGGGGTTGAATGAATTAATACAGTACGATGCGCGTATGATTAGCTTTCCAAATAAGCAAGGCTCTTTGCTTGGAGACGCTTTTGAAGCACTAATCGGAGCCGTATATCTGGATAAAGGGTACCAATTTACTCGAAGTTTCCTTCTAAATAGAATTATCAAGCCACATGTTGATATTCAGCTTTTGGAAATGACGGAAACAAACTTTAAGAGCCGCCTAATAGAATGGTGTCAACATTTGGGTAAGGAGGTGCATTTTACACAGATTGACAATCCAGAAGGTGAGTCTGCTAAAATGTTCAGCATTCAGGCCGTTGTTGATAAAGAGGTTTGTGGAATAGGGCGTGACTTTAATAAGAAGAGTGCCGAAAAGCTTGCCGCCGAAAAGGCCTGTGAGTACCTCAAAATCTTCGAAGTCGAATAAACTAAATTTACGATTAACCTTTCTCTCCTTTCTTAAATTTCAATTTGATACCTTACCTTTGTCGTCATTATGGCAATAGTAAAACCATCCTTGGCTAAAGGTACGCGTGATTTTTCACCGGCCGAAATGAGCAAACGTAATTATATCTTTGATACCCTTAAATCAGTATTCCGCAAATACGGGTATCAAGAAATCCAAACACCTTCTTTTGAGAATTTGCAAACATTAACCGGTAAGTACGGTGATGAGGGGGATAAGTTGATTTTTAAAATTTTAAATTCTGGTGATTTTCTGAACAAAGCACCGGATTTGTTATTGCATGAACGCGCATCCAATAAATTAATTCCACATATTTCAGAGAAAGCATTACGGTATGATTTGACGGTTCCTTTTGCGCGTTATGTGGTCATGCGTCAAAATGAGATAGCATTGCCATTTAAGCGATTTCAAATTCAACCGGTATGGCGTGCGGATCGTCCACAACGTGGACGCTATCGGGAGTTTTTTCAGTGTGATGTGGATGTTGTAGGGTCGGATAGCTTATTGAACGAGGCCGAATTTGTGCTGATTTATCATGAGGCATTAAAGGCACTTGGTCTGAATGATTTTACCATTAAAATCAATAATCGTAAAGTGCTATCAGGCATTGCTGAAATTCTTGGCAAACCTGAGTTGATTGTCGATATGACTGTTGCTATCGATAAGTTGGATAAAATTGGGCTGGAGGGTGTTAACAAGGAGCTGTTAGCGCGTGGTTTTACTAGTGAGGATTTGAACGTTTTGCGTCCCATTATTTTGTTGGAAGGCTCGACTTCTTCAAAAATCGAACAGTTGAAGGAAGTGTTGGGTAGTTCGGAGATAGGATTGCGAGGTATCTCGGAATTGGAAGAGGTATTTGATTATTTAAATAGCCTGGATGTTTCTCAAGAGGTATTCGGTCAATTTGTTGAGCTGGATATAACGCTTGCTCGTGGGCTGAACTACTATACGGGGAGTATTTTCGAAGTGAAGACCAATGAGGTTGCCATGGGGAGTATAGGCGGAGGGGGGCGTTATGATGATTTGACTGGTATGTTTGGTTTGAAGGGCTTGACAGGAGTGGGGGTGTCATTTGGAGCTGATCGTATTTACGACGTCCTAGAGGAGCTTGGCCTCTATCCTGAAAATGAGTCTGTAAATACGAAGTTGCTGATTATCAATTTCGATAAAGCGACGGAGGCATTTACGCTTCCTTTGGTGCACCGATTGCGGAAGGCCGGTGTAGCAACGGAGTTATATCCACAGGCTGCCAAGCTTAAGAAGCAAATGAGCTATGCTGATGATAAGCGGATTCCTTTTGTGTTGCTTGTTGGAGAAGAAGAGGTGTCTTCGGGATTACTTTCCTTAAAAGATATGGAGACTGGTGCGCAACAGAAAATAACAGAAGACGAGCTAATGAAGCTGTTAAAATAGCAGCTGTAAGATAATAGTTTTGCAAAGCGACCATTTGATGAAATAATCAAATGGTCGCTTTGCTTTTTGTAAAAATATATCGTTGAGTGTGAGGTGTTATCCTGATGTTAAAATTTGTTAATATGCTTTGAATCCTGTAATTGGATTGTTTTCGCACTGTAATAAAATTGTGCTCGATAACAAAAATGTTGTAAATATTGATTAGATTTGTAGTCAGTTAAGTCAGAAATTCAATACTTGAAAATGAGTTCAACACCTATAACAAAAGAGACATATTTGGAGTGGTATAAATCCATGCTACTCATCCGTAAATTCGAGGAAAAAACAGGTCAACTTTATGGTCAACAAAAAATTCGTGGGTTCTGTCACCTTTATATCGGACAGGAAGCTGTAGTTGCGGGTACAATGTCCGTAATCGGACCTGAAGATTCGTTGATTACTGCGTATCGCGATCACGCACATGCACTGGCAAAAGGCGTATCTGCAGATGCTTGTATGGCAGAAATGTATGGTAAGTCAACTGGCTGTTCTAAAGGTAAAGGTGGTTCTATGCACTTTTTCTCAAAGGAACATAAGATGATGGGTGGACATGGTATCGTTGGTGGACAAATTCCATTGGGAGCCGGTATTGCTTTTGCTGAGAAATATTTAGGAACAAATAATGTAAACGTTTGTTATATGGGTGACGGAGCGGTGCGTCAGGGAGCTTTTAACGAAACTCTCAATATGGCTATGCTTTGGAAACTTCCTGTGATCTTTGTTTGTGAAAACAATGGTTATGCGATGGGTACTTCTGTTGAACGTACAACAAACATGATTGATATTTATAAGATGGGCCACGGTTTTGATATGCCTTCTGCAGCTGTAGATGGTATGGATGTGGTAGCGGTTCACAATGCGATGGACGAGGCTGTTCAACGTGCTCGTGCGGGTGAGGGGCCAACGTTCTTGGAAATCCGCACTTATCGGTACAAAGGACACTCGATGTCTGACCCTGCGAAGTATCGTACAAAGGAAGAGTTGGAAGAGTATAAAGGTCGTGATCCATTATTGGCTACGAAACATGCTATCTTGGAAAATAACTATGCTGATGATGCTTGGTTTGCAGCAGTAGAGGCCGATGTGAAGAAAGTTGTAGATGATTCTGTGAAATTTGCTGAAGAATCTCCTTTTCCTGATGCTTCTGAAATTTACAAAGACGTATACGTTCAAGAGGACTATCCTTTTGTGATGGATTAATTGACAATTACTTTAACTAAATATAATTAAGTAACGAAATGGCTGAAGTAGTAAAAATGCCTAAAATGAGTGACACCATGACTGAAGGTGTTATTGCAAAATGGCACAAAAAAGTTGGTGACAAAGTAAATTCCGGAGATCTCGTTGCCGAGATTGAAACCGATAAGGCGACGATGGATTTTGAATCCTATCAGGAAGGTACATTATTATATATCGGACCTAAAGAAGGCGAAGCTGTACCAATCGATGCCGTTATTGCTGTTCTTGGAGAAGAGGGAGAAGACTACAAAGCGTTATTAGACGGCGAGAGTGCTCCAGCTACTGACGATAAAAAGGAAGAAAAGCAGGAAGAAGTATCTGCCCCGGCTGAAGAGTCTGGTGAGACAGTTAGCGCCGAAGATTTGGGTGTGACAGTCATTACTATGCCTCTTTTGAGTGATACAATGACGGAGGGAGTAATTGCCCAGTGGAACTTTAAAATAGGTGATTCGATCAAATCTGACGATGCTATTGCAGATGTAGAGACCGATAAAGCTACGATGGAAGTGACAGCTTATGCTGAAGGTACATTATTGTACGTCGGATTAGAAGCAGGGCAAGCGGCCAAAGTAAATGATATTATTGCCATCGTTGGCCCTGCGGGGACAGATGTGACTCCATTGTTGAATCAAAAATCTGCATCATCGAAAGCTCCAGTTGAAGCTAAAGAAACCAAGACTGAGGAACCTGCTAAAGCAGTAGCTGAAAGTACAACAACAGCTTCGTCTTCCTCAGATGATTCTAGAGTGAAGGCATCTCCATTGGCTCGTAAAATTGCTAAAGAAAAAGGAATTAACCTCAATGATGTAAAAGGTTCTGCGGATGGCGGACGTATTGTGAAGAAGGATGTTGAGTCATTTGTGCCGACAGCTAAGCCTGCGGCAGCCTCAGCGCCAAGTACCTCTGCTTCAGAAGCCAAGACAATCACGCTGCCAACATTTGTTGGGGAAGAACGTTATACAGAACAGCCTGTATCTCAGATGCGCAAAACAATCGCGCGTCGTTTGGGAGAAAGCTTGTTTACTGCACCTCACTTCTATCTGACGATTAGCATTGATATGGATAATGCGATTGCTGCTAGAGCTCAAATAAACGAAGTGGCGCCAGTCAAGGTGTCATTCAATGATATTATCATCAAAGCAGCTGCCGTAGCTTTGAAAAAGCACCCGGCGGTGAACTCATCATGGGGTGGAGATAAGATCCGCTTCAATGAGCATACAAATATCGGTGTGGCAATAGCTGTAGAAGATGGCTTATTGGTGCCTGTCGTTCGTTTTGCAGATGGTAAATCGTTGTCTCATATATCAGCAGAGGTGAAAGATTTTGCTCAAAAAGCGAAGTCTAAGAAACTTCAACCCTCTGATTGGGAAGGGTCGACATTTACAGTGTCTAACTTAGGAATGTTTGGTATTGATGAATTTACATCAATTATCAATTCACCTGATGGCGCTATTCTTTCTGTCGGCGCTATTCAAGCAATACCTGTCGTTAAAAACGGCGCCGTTGTTCCTGGAAATATTATGAAGTTGACTTTAGGATGTGATCATAGAGTTGTGGATGGGGCTACAGGAGCTGCCTTCCTTCAAACTTTGAAAGCATTGGTCGAAAATCCTGTTAGATTACTAGCATAATTACGGGATACCATTATATGAAAAGCCACTTTAGAAATAAAGTGGCTTTTTTTGTTGGTGGCGACACCATTGGGTATGTTTTATTGAACGCTCAATTTGTATTGGTATTTGTGACATGATTTTATGAGCGTTTTATTTGGGGGTTACAGACTAATTCGTTATTTTTTCACATTATAGATATATACCATAAAATTTTAAAGAAAAGCTAGTGAAATTGATTGTTGCGAAAGTATTATTGGGTTTAAGTATTATTAGTTTAGTGGCCTGCACATCCGCAGAGGAGCGGAAAATTAAGGAGGAAAAAAGTCAAGCAGAACAGGACAGCCTTCGATTGGTTTATAATCCGAATGAGGAGGATAAGAATGTAGATGCATTTATGCAGAATTTACATAAACGAGCTGGCTTTAATGGGAACGTGCTGGTCGCGAAAAAAGGAAAGATAATTTATCAAAAATCCTTTGGATGGGCTGATTACCTCTTGAAGGACAGTTTGAATCTACAGTCTCAATTTGAACTTGCATCGGTGACAAAGCCAATGACCTCGATTGCTGTTCTTAAATTGGTAGAAGAAGGGAAATTGAAGTTGGATCAGACGGTAAATGATTTTTTTCCAGATTTTCCGTACGAAGGAATTACCATTAAGATGCTTCTAACACATCGCTCAGGATTACCCAATTATGTATATTTCACTGACGGAGTCTGGAAGGATAAGAAGAAAGGAATGACCAATATGGATGCTATTCAGCTCTTGACAGAGTATAAGCCAGGGAGATATGGAAAACCTGACGGAAGGTTTCATTATAATAATAGCAATTATATGGTCTTGGGAGGAATTATCGAAAAAGTATCCAAGCAGGATTTTGCAGTATATATGAGTGAAAATGTATTTGGACCTGCAGGAATGAAACATACCGCGGCGTACTCAAAAGCTGTTTACGAAAAAATTCCGACCAAGGTGATTGGGCATGATAAAGTTTGGAGGCGTTCCGTAGTCCAGAATTTCTTAGATGGGCCTTTGGGAGACAAAGGCATATACAGTACTGTTCAGGATATGTTCCTGTTAGATATTGCTCTTAAAGAAGGACGGCTATTGAAGTCTGAGACATTGGATTCTGCATACGTTCCTCGTAACGATTCGCAGAAAAAGAGTGTATTTGGATATGGATATGGGTGGCGAACATTTAATCATCAAGATCAACATATTGTGTATCATACCGGTTGGTGGCATGGATTTCGTAATTTATACGTACGAGACCTCAAAAATGACGTAACTATCGTATTGTTGTCTAATATGGCTAATGGTAGTTTGGTAAAGTTGGATGAGTTGTATAAAATTTTGGGAATGCCTATCCTTCGTAAGAACGCCTACAATTCGGACGGTGATTTTATGGTGGATTAGATAAGGTTGCAAAGTATTTTGGAATGAATAAGAAAACATTGATTATTGGTGCTAGTACCAATCCGGAACGCTACTCTTACAAGGCGGCCCATATGCTGAGCCAGTACGGACATAGTATTATAAACGTTGGAATAAAAAAGGGGGAAGTAGCTGGTCAACCTATTGAACCAGCGACAACTATATATGATGATATTGATACAGTGACCATGTATATGGGCGCCCAAAATCAAAAGCCGTTGTACGATTACATCTTGGAGCTTCATCCTAAGCGGATTATCTTTAATCCGGGTGCTGAAAATACCGAATTGCAGCTGCTCGCCGAGTCAAATGGTATTACTGTGGAGAATGCTTGTACGCTCGTGCTACTCCGTACAGGTCAGTATTAATTTTCAGGATCGTTGGTATCTCTGATGTATTCTGTCGGATTGACACCAAATTGCTTTTTGAATTCTTTACTGAAGTACTTCCGGTCGCTGAATCCGACTTCATATGCCACTTCGACAATGGTATACAATCCGGTTTTTAACATTTTTGAAGCTTGATTCATGCGTATGGATTTAATAAAATTTATAATGGATAAATTGGTCATGGCTTTAATTTTCCTATTTAATATAGGATGACTCATTCCTAACTCCTTGCATAGAAAATCAACAGATAGCTCTTCGTCTGCTAAATGTAAGTTAATAATATGAATGGCTTTCGTTAGGAACGCATCATCATCTTTGTTGATAGTGGATCTTTTTTCAATGAATTTTTCCAAATTAAAGGATTTTCTATTTTTCTCGGAAAGTGCAAGTAAATTACGAATGGTCAATAAGAGGTAGTCACGATCGAAAGGTTTGACGAGATAGACATCTGCACCATGTTCGAGACCTTCTATCTGTTTTTCGAGATTGCCCAATGCTGTCAATAGTACAATGGGTATGTGACTGGTTTTGGTTTCTGTTTTTAGTCTCTGACAGAGCTCGAGCCCAGATATTCCTGGCATCATCACATCACTTAATATGAGGTCTGGGATTTCCTCTTGCGCTTTCTGTATACCATCGAGACCATTGTATGCAACAGATACCTTGTAAAGTCCTGACAACATATCTACTAACATATTGTTTAAATCAGGATTGTCTTCAACGATAAGAAGTGACAAATTCGTCTGTTCTTGTAATGGATTTCTATTATGGCTTTCGAATCGGCTTGTCGAATATATTTTATCTTTGGTGAGAATATTGATGTGCTTTTTGTCTTGCAAATGCGTGATACCCTTCAGAAGCTTGATTCGAAAAGTAGTATTGCTGGAATTGTAGGGCCTGTGTTTTTCATGGTACGCACTAATCGTGCCTCCGTGGAGATTAACCAATATTTTGGATAAAGCGAGGCCAATACCTGTCCCATCATGTGACAGTTGGCTATCAGGAGTTCGGTAATACTGTTCGAATATTTTATCAAGGTTGTCCATTGGTATTGCTATACCCGTGTTTCTAACATAGATATTGATGTCGGTATCAGATTCTGCTAAAGAAATGGAAATGGAACCACCGGTGTGGCTATACTTGATGGCGTTGGATATGAGGTTGTAGATGATCTTTTCAAATTGAATCCTGTCGAAGAAAACATTGTTTTGAATATTAGGGACGTCAATATTATATTGAATTTCTTTTTCCCTAGCTAAATCTAGAAAAACATGGCTTATCTCGGTCAGGAATTCGGATAGATTGTAATTATAAACATTTAGGTGTAAGCTATTCTCTTCTATCTTTCGAAAGTCCAATAATTCATTGATGAGGGACAATAGCCTGTTGGTGTTTTTTTCCATGGCCATCAACTTACCCTGTACGTGTTCATTTGCTTTGGTCTCTTTTAAGAGCTGCTTTAAAGGATGTGTTATTAAGGTAAGTGGCGTGCGTATTTCATGGGAGATATAGGAAAAGAAGTTGATTTTGGCCTGATGATCTTTTTCTGATTTGAGTAAAAGCGCGCGTTCTATCAAAAATCGGTTTAAGAGATATATTATGCCGATGATGACTGTTATGTAAATAAGATATGCCCACCAGGTCTTCCATATAGGGGGGAGAATTGTTAGTGTTAGGGTTGTCGTATTAGACCATATACCATCATTGTTTGCTCCTTTTACATTTAAGATATAATCTCCGGGAACCAGATTCATATAGGTAGCGGTGGGCGTGTCTGTAAATACCCAATCTGGGTCGAGACCTGCTAATTGATACGCATATTTGTTTTTTTCCGATTTGATGTAGTTTAGGAGCGCAAAGTCGATAGAAATTACATTTTGGGAATGTGCTAGTTCTATATTGGTCAGCAAGGATATATCTTTATTTAGAATATGGGTACTGTCGCCAATCTCGACATTTTTATTGAATAGGCGGAGTTTTGTGAAATAGACTTTTTGTTTTTCTAAATTGTATTTGATTTCATTAGGATCGAATTTGATTAATCCATTGAGCGTTCCGAAAAGCAATTCATTATTGGTTGCGGACAAATAGGAGTTTTTGTTGAATTCATTTGATGGTAAGCCGTCTACCGTGGTTAATAGATGTTCGGAATTTGTACTTGGGTTGTAGGATACTATCCCATTGGGGGTGCTAACCCAAATATTGTCGCCAGATTTTAGGACGGAAAGTAAATTAATGGCTGACTTGATAGGATAGTATGTTAACTGTCGGCTTTTGATGTCATATTTTGCTATTTTACCTACGGTAGTTCCACACCAGACGATCTTTCCTTGTTCCAAGAAAATACTGTTGAAGGTAATGTCACGGGTCTGTTCAATGAGATAGATTCTTTCTTTTATTTTATGGAACAATCCGGAGCTTGTGGCAATTAGGAACTCTTTAGGTCCTATCTCTGTAATTTTGGATATGAGTAGTCCTTGGGTTTCTTTGTATATTTTACTTATTTTTTTGTTTTGTTCATCAAATAGAAATAGTCCACTATTAGTACCAATCCATAGATTTTTTTCGGAGTCTTTTAAGATTGAGTATACATTGTTGACGGGATTTAGAATATTATTTTGATCGATAAGGTAGTGTTCTACCTGACCTGTCTTTTTATTAAGTTTATTAAATCCTCCATTGTAGGTGCCTATATATACCATGTTGTCATAGGTAAAGACGTCCTTTATGAGGTTGGAAGAAAGTTGACGATTGTAATGTTCAATAGTCTGATTGTCCTTTCTGATAAAATTTAGGCCTTCTTCTTCGGTTCCAATCCAATATCCTTGGGAATCTTCTGCAATGCCACTAACGATGTTGCTGCTAATAGAGTTATAAGATTCGGTGGGGCGATATATTAGAAAGGGAGAATTGGAATTGTATATGACATTTATCCCTCCGAAGTAGGTGCCAAGCCATATATTTTGTTGTCGGTCAATAAGGATGTCATAAATCGAATTCTGGCTTAGGCTTTGATTATGGCCAACTTCGTGTTTGTAGGTGGCGAGGGTGGAAGTGGAATCTATTACTGATAATCCTTTTAGCGTACCAATCATTATCTCTTTGGCGGAGGTTTTGATTATTTTTCTAATCCTGTTGCTGGCTAGTTTGGAGTTTTGTTGATTCCATTGGATAAAAGTATGGGTTGCTGGTGTGTACCTTACTATACCCGAATTGAATGTACCTAACCAGATGTGGTTGTTGTCTTTAAAAATGGTGGTAACATAGTCATTGAACTGTTGGTAGATTTTTTGATGAATGTTTGGGTTAATATGGAAGTTCATCTTAGGATTAATGGTATAGTATCCTTTGTTTGAACTTATTGTAGTGCTGTTTTCATCTGCATGTATGGCTTTGATTTCTTCTCCATATAGATGGGATGTGAATGTTGTATCTCCTTTGGCTATGGTGAGTATATTCAATCCTTTATTGGTTCCTACGGCTATTTTTTTATCCCTCAATAGCTGGATGGCTGAGATGACGTTGCCTATCAGTTTTGTTTTGTCGGTATAGTGATAACGTCGACCTGTGACTTGGTCAAAAACAAAGAGTCCGGTAGAAGTTCCAATAATTACATTGTCGGTTGCATCTACGGTTATGGCATTGATGTAAAATGGATTTGGAGAAGCGAGTAGATGACTCAAGGGGTGAAATTTCACTCCGTCGTATTTGTAGAATTGATAACCGCCTCCCAGCCATAGGAATCCCTTACTATCTTGACCAATTGTCAGGATGGGGGTTCGAGCAATTCCCTGTTTTTCGTTGAACTGGTGAAAGATTCTTTTTTGCTGTGCATGACCTGCCGTGATGAGTACAAGTTGAGCTGTTAGGAAAATCAGTGTAAAGACTGATTTTAAATTGATTATTAGCATGATGAATCCTGGTTGTTGGGTCGGTTAGCATGTGCTTATGCCGTAAATCTACAACTTATTTCACGGACTGCGGTGTTGGGCTAAAGAATTATTACCCCTATTTTTTTTGAAAATTACCCCCTTACAAGCCGTCTGGCATTCTACATTTGATTCATATACCAGTTATTAAAGGATAACTAAAGCATTATAAACTAAATCAAATTTTATGAACAACATTTACAAATGGCTAGCCACGTTATGGCTAATCGGTATGTCTCTATTTGCTCTTGGTCAAGAAAAGAGTATTGTTCGGGGGACAGTAAAAAGCGAACTGGGAGAAGTTTTGTCTGGTGTGACGGTCTCTATCAAGGGTACGGCTATAGCAGCTTCTTCAGATGCGAACGGGATTTTTCAAATCTCAGCGGGAGGTAAAGATGTATTGGTGGTGAAGTATATTGGGTATACTTCTCTTGAAGAGGCTATACGTGGAAGGAATAGGTTAGATATTACTTTGCGTAGTGTTCAGTCGGAGATCGATGAGGTGGTTGTAGTGGGGTATGGTACACAGAAGAAAGTCAATCTAACGAGCTCTGTCTCGACGATAGATGAAAAGGTATTTGAGTCTCGACCTATTTCGAATGTGATGTCTGCAATGCAGGGAGCAGCCCCCGGGCTGGTGATAACAAGAGGTGGTGGGCAACCAGGTGCGGAGGGGTTCTCTACAAGTATACGGGGCGAGCTCTCAACAAGTAACTCTGGACCATTGGTATTGATAGATGGAGTTCCTGGATCTTTAACATACACTAATCCAGATGATATTGCTAATATTTCGATTCTTAAAGATGCGTCGGCAACAGCCATCTATGGATCTAGGGGGGCGGCAGGTGTCATTTTGGTAACTACTAAGTCTGGGAAAGGCAAACCTAAATTGAGCTACCAAGGAATGTGGACAGCGAAGACATTGGGTATGTTTCCGGAGCGAATAAATAGCTGGGAGGAGGCCGAAATGCAGAATCTAGCACGGGTTAATGCAGGACAATCTCCAGATTGGACGGAAGAGCTTATTAATTTAATGAAGGATCCGAACCAGTATTATCGTGTTAATCCTACTAATCCGACAGCTTACCAGTATTTCGGCAATTACGATTACCCGAAATTGCTGTTGAAGGATAAAGCTACTCGTTTAAATCATAACCTATCGTTGTCTGGAAGTACTGATAAAGACAACTACCTATTCTCCTTGGGATATGTGAAGGACAAGGGAATCTTTAAGGTGGGACCGGATGACTATAATCGATTGAATGCACGATTTAATTATAATAGAACGCTTACTGATAAACTAAGTGTCAGTTCAAAAGTTGTTTTTAGCCGATCGGAACGAAACTCAAGTATCCTAGGTGCTACGAATGATTATGGTCTAATCTATAACATCGTTTCTTCAAGGAGTATCAGCCCAATTTATCTGCCAGGAAGTGATGATAAACTATATGCTGCAGGTAGCGCGGCTGGAGAGACTGTAGGTCTGCTTAAAGATGGGGGACGTAACCATAATGTGGCGCAGGAAATAGGAGCTACTTTTGAGGCTAGTGCGATAGATATTTTGACGCAGGGGTTGAACTTCAGGGTATTGTATAGCCCTCGCCTTATTGTGGACAGTGATAATAATACAAGAATTCCGGTGCCGATGTATAATTTGAATGGTCGGACTGGCTGGGCAGGGGGTATCAATTTGAATTCGAGTATAAAGGGGCGTGGATTGACGATTTCCAATAACTGGCAGTTTATTGGTGAGTACATTCGTACTTTTAATCAAAAGCATGAGGTGCTGGCACGAGCAGGACATCGATATGACGACTACCGCTATGATTACACTTTTGCTTCTGCTTCGAATCTTCCAGTGGATGATGTGTTGGCCTTGTCACAATTTAATGATAAGAATAACACCAGCGTCTCGGATAATATTCAGACCAATGCATTGCTTTCGTTTTTTGGAACGGCACAGTACGTATTCGATCAGAAATACATTGTACAAGGAACCTTGAATAGAGAGGGAAGTTCGAGACTTTCTCCATTGAATCGATGGATTACGTATCCAGGTGTGTCGGCGGGATGGCGTATTAATAATGAATCGTGGTTTGAAGGGGCTAAGGGATTGGTGAGTGAGTTAAAGTTGCGGACATCGTGGGGTAAGCAGGCGAACGATCCTAACAGTGACAACCCTCGTTTATCCAACTACGATTATATAAGTAGGCTGTCGAAAGGAGATGCTTATCCTTTTAACAATATCAGGAATACATATTATTGGATTGGCAACGCGCCATCACCACTGCGGACATGGGAACGGGTGACTAATACGGATGTAGGGTTGGATTTTACTACTTTGAATAGGCGTTTGGAGGGGTCGTTCTCCTATTTTTGGAGGGAAACAAACGGTACGTATGGGGTGATACCTCAGCCTGGAGTCTTCGGAATAGGAAGTCCAAGTACCAACGTTGGTGACTTCAAGTCGTGGGGATGGGAGCTAAGCCTAGGCTGGAAAGATAAAATAGGTGATGAATTTGACTATTTTGTATCGGCCAATGTATCGGATAACAACAACAAGGTATTGAAGTATGCGAATCGTAATACAATTGGACTAGGACTGACATCTGTTTTGGAAGGGTACGCGAAGAACTCAATCTTTGGTTATCGAACGGATGGGTATTTCCAAAATGCAGACGAAATTGCTAATAATAAGGTCAATCATCAAAATCCTAATCTTGCAGCAGGGGATATCCGATACGTGGACGTCAATGGAGATAATATTATCTCCAGTGGGAAGGGTAATTTGGAGGACTCTGGCGATTTGGTCTATCTGGGAACCCAGAACCCAAGATATTCTTTTGGCGTTAATTTAGGGTTTAACTATAAGGGTTTTGATTTCAGTGCATTTATTCAAGGAGTCGGCAAACGTCAGTTTTTACTGCCGTCTATCTTGACGGTACCGTATACGGAGAGTTGGCGACAGGCTTGGGCTATCCACAAGGATTATTGGACTCCCGACAATCCCGATGCTATGTTTCCGCGTCCAGTGATGGGAGGGGGCAGTAATACCCGAATTTCGGATAAATGGGTGGTAAATGGTGCTTACGCGAGATTGAAAAATGTACAATTGGGCTACACTATTCCGCAAAGTATATCTAAAAAGGCAGCGGTTGATAGAATGCGGGTATTTTTCTCCGGAGAGGATCTGTTTGAGACAACGAAATCATGGCATCCATATTATGATCCGGAGACGCCTAACGGACAGGCGTTTGGATATCCATTTTTCCGTTCATTCACATTTGGGGTAAATGTTTCATTCTAAAAATGTAGAGAAATTATGAAAGCAATTAAATTAAAAGGTTTATATAGAAGAAATCTAGTATTGTTTGGGGCACTTGCATTGACTACGGGCATGGTATCTACCTCGTGTATGAAAGAACTGGACAATAAATATGACGAGACGACTGTGACGGATATTTCCTTTTGGAAAACGGAAGCGCATTTGGCGATGGGGGTGAATTACCTATACACCTACCTGCCAGGTATAGGTGAAAATAATGCAGCCAATTGGTCTGACGATGGGCGGGCGACAGGAAACAACAGCATCAGTGATGGTTCAAGGTTGGTGCCTAGTGGGAGTGGAGATTATACCGGGAACTATGGTCTGATTCGTGCGGTGAATACCATTTTGGAAAAATCAGCAACGATGGCCATCGATCAGGGGATTGTAACCAAGTATAATGCGGAAGCTCGCTTCTTTCGGGCATATGCTTATGGAGAACTATTGAAGCGATTTGGTGGGGTACCACTGATACTTCGTACTATGGATATCGGGGATGAGCTATTAGCTGCGCCGCGGGCTACGCGGACGGAAATAGTCAATCAGATTTATGAGGATTTGGATTTTGCGATTCAAAACTTACCGGAAGCTTCACAAACGAAGGCTACAGACTATGGTCGTGTCAACAAAAACGTAGCACAGGCTTTAAAGGTGCGTATGGCATTGTTTGAAGGGACATTTAATAAATACCATCAACTCGGAGATGCCAATAAGCACCTTGTCATTGCGAAAACATTGGCGAACGATATTATTAGTACGGGCTATTTTAGCCTATATAAGTACGGGCCGGATCCTGCAAAAAGCTATTACTACCTTTTTCAAAAGGACGGAAATGGATATGCAAATAAGGAGAATATGTTGCCAAGGTTGTACGGAAAGGATATGACGGATCGGATATCTACACATAACTACAGCCGTAATATAGAACAGGGTGTGATAACCCCAACGCGATATTTGGTAGATGCCTATCTCTATGTGGATGGGTTGCCGAGAGATGGTGTAAATAGATCGCCTTTGTATAAACCAAGTATAGGTACATTGACGGAATTTGAGAATCGGGATCCTCGCCTAGCGATGACTGTCTTTAAGACTGGAGACCCTTACATCAATGGTAGTCCTTATCAACCGATGTTCTCTTTTACGCAAACCGGTTATAAGACATTCAAGTACTTCAACAATACGGATTGGATAAATCAAGCTAGTTTTAATGAACATAAGGTAATCCGTTATGCAGAAATATTGCTGTCTTACGCGGAAGCCACCTATGAGCTTGACGGTAGTATCTCGGACGCTGATCTGAATCGTTCACTGAATGTGGTACGCGAGCGTGTGGGTATGCCAAAGCTTTCCAATGCTTTCGTGTCGAATCATGGTTTAGATTTGTTGTCTGAAATTCGTCGGGAGCGAAGAGTTGAGTTTGCGCTAGAAGGGGAGCATCGCTATTGGGATATTATCCGTTGGAAGGTAGCGGAGCAGGTGCTCCCGCTACCAACTTTAGGGATTCAATATTTTGAGCAGGAATATGCTCAAAAGCCTTCGGTCACGTTGACTCCAGAGGGATATGTGGTTGCGCAGACAGCGGCGACGCGCAAATTTGATCCTAAAAGAGATTACCTTTGGCCCTTGCCAACAGTAGAGATGAGCTTGAATCCCAATCTTACTCAAAATCCAGAATGGAAATAATACATGAATTTGCATAACCATGCGCGCATTGATTAATTTCGTGGTTGTGTAAATGGTTTGTTATCAATTGTTTTTGCAATCTTTTGCGAGTATAATATTGATAAAAAAATGGTTAATGGCAATAAATGCCAGATTTTAGGGGCAGCCAATTCAAATGTAATTGGTGCCCCTATATGAGGAAGTAGAATGTTTTATTCGAGTGTGAAATGCACCTTTTTGGATAAACATATTTAGGAGGTTGATTTATTAGATACTGTACATGGAAAGAAGAATATTATTGAAGTTGCTGGCCACCATAGGATTGGGGGTTGTGTCTTCTCCTTTTTCAGTAGATGCGAAAGTAGTTGACCAAAGTCGAGGAATCGAAAAGGGGAATGACCGAGCATATTGGGTATCCGTGTTGGATAAAATGGCGGCTCCGATTTTGGATAACATCAGTGAACAGCAGCTCCGTAAGCGGATGCCTATGCTCGTGAGCCCAACCTTCGACTCTCGAGATCCGGGAGTGGGCTATCTAGAAGCTTTCGGTCGCTTATTGTCAGGAATGGCTCCTTGGTTGGCCTTGCCAGATGATGAGACGGTTGAAGGGAAACTGCGTCAGAAGCGAAAAAAGCAGGCACTATTAGGGATACAATATGGTGTGACACCTACGTCTCCAGATTATTTCACATGGAACAAATCTTCACAACCGTTGGTGGATGCGGCTTATTTGGTGCAAAGTTTTATGAGAGCTCCCAAAGCGCTGTGGGACCCGCTGCCTGTGGAAGTAAAGGCCAATGTGACGAGGGAACTGATAGATTTACGACGAATAAAGCCAAATGAAAGTAATTGGTTATTGTTTGCAGCTATGGTCGAAAGTTTTTTATATAAGATCGGGGTAGATTGTGTTCGGGAAAAAATAGATTATGCTATTCAGAAATTTGATAAGGATTGGTATGTAGGGGATGGTTGGTACAGTGATGGGAATTCCTTCAGTTTTGATCATTACAATGGGTATGTGATTCATGCGATGCTAGTGGATGTATTGCGGGAAAATCTGTCTGCAGATGCTAAGTATAGGGAATTGTATGATCGAGCATACAAACGTATGCAACGATATGGACATCATCTAGAACGGATGATATCGCCTGAGGGGTATTTTTTGGTTGTGGGGAGGTCTTCAACTTATCGTACTGCAGCCTTTCAACCCTTGGCGCAATTAATATGGGATGAAAAATTGCCAGAAGGTTTAACATATGGACAGTTGAGGGCAGCATTGACGGCTGTGAAGAGGCATGTATATGTGGAGCAGACTTTTGATAAAAGTGGATGGCTTACTATGGGGCTAGTGGGGGACGAGCAAGCGAATCTGGCGGATTATTATACCAATGCGGGTAGTATGTATATCACCTCGACTTCTTTTTTGCCACTTGGGCTACCTGCCGATCATCTGTTTTGGACTACTGCCGCCGAAAAATGGACTTCTCAAAAGGCTTGGTCTGGAGAACGGTTTGCGAAAGATTATTATGTCAACTATTAATATATTTTATAAGAAAAACATGAATTTTAAAAGAATGTCTGCTGTTACAGCGTTAGTCATGGTTGCTCAATATTTCCTGTTGTCTGCCGAGGCGCAGCCAAAAAGTGCCCAATTCAAATTGTCAGCATCTTTTGTAGAACGCAATTTGACGGATGCTGCTCAGCAAATAAAATTTTTGGAATCTAACATTCAAGAGTCAGATATCCCGACGACCTACAAAAATGGTAAATATGTGAACTGGGGATCGAGTTGGTGGTGCTCGGGATTCTACCCAGGAACAGCATTTTATCTTTACGAAGCAACGCAGGATAAATCGCTGCTGGACATCGGAACATCCAAACTGAAATATTTGGAGAAGGAAAAGAATAATAAAGGAACACATGATCTTGGCTTCATGTTGTATTGTAGCTTTGGAAATGCACTTCGTCTGACGGGAGATTCTGCGGCCTATAAGGATGTATTGGTTACAGGGGCCGAATCGCTATCTACTCGTTTTAATGAACAAACCAAGACTATTCGTTCTTGGGATGGTGGAAAGAATTGGGATGGAGAACCATGGACGTATCCGGTTATCATTGACAATATGATGAATTTGGAGTTTCTATCACAGGTGTCGAAAATGACGCATAATCCTAAATATCTGAAAATAGCAATTACACATGCGAATACGACGTTGAAAAATCATTTTAGGAAAGACTACAGCTCTTACCATGTCGTGGACTATGATAAGCAGACGGGGAACGTGTTGGCAAAAAAGACTGCACAGGGTGCATTCGATGAATCTGCTTGGGCGCGTGGACAGGCTTGGGCCCTGTATGGTTATACGATGATGTATCGCGAAACGCGGGATAAGAAGTATTTAAAGCAGGCGAGAGGCATTGCTGATTTTTACTTGAGACATAGGAACCTGCCTAGCGATTTGATTCCATATTGGGATTTAGACCAAAATAACCTGCCTACAGGAAGTAAGTACGAGAAGGATAAAAATTTTCGAGATGTGTCAACAGCGGCCATCGTGGCTTCTGCGTTATTAGAGCTGAGCGTTTATACGAAGGGAAAAGAAAGTCAGCAATACATATCTAATTCGGAAAAGATGATTGAAAGTCTGTCAAAGTCTCCTTATAAGGCTTCTTACAAAGAGAATGGTGGATATATTTTAATGCATAGTGTAGGCTCTATTCCACATAATACAGAAATAGATGTACCCCTAACTTATGCAGACTATTACTATGTGGAGGCCTTGGTTCGTTACCAAAGGTTGCTGAGAGGTGAATCTGTAATCAAGGAGTAGGGCGGGGGCTGTCGCAGCATGACGAGATATATCGCACAGTTATAACGTTTTTGAGGGAGAGAATCACCTATTAAAGAAAGCGTATTGTTTTAAATAACAAGGAAGGGTTTAAATATTAAACCCTTCCTTGTTATTTAAAGATATTCGTAATCGCTGATGCAAGATTTGTCAGGTAATTGGTCAATGGAATTTTATTTGGGGTGGATAAAAGAAAAATAAAAAAATAATGCACTAATTATTTGACAGTTAAAGAAATGTTCGTACTTTTGCAGTCCCTTTAATGGGGATAGTGTGTCTTGAGCGAAGCCCTACTGCTTCGAAGGACTTTAATTAATTAATTTATAACATGTCAGGAATTATTGGTAAAAAAGTAGGAATGACCAGCCTGTACAATGCAGAAGGAAAGAATATTCCTTGTACAGTGATTGAGGCTGGACCGTGCGTGGTAACGCAGATACGTACGGAAGACAAAGATGGTTATGCTGCAGTTCAACTTGGCTTCGGTGAAGCAAAAGAGAAGAACACAACATCATCTTTAAAAGGGCATTTTGCAAAAGCAAACACAACGCCTAAGCGTAAGTTGGTAGAATTTAAAACTTTCCCAGACGAAAAACAACTTGGTGATGTAGTTGACGTTACTATTTTTGAAGAAGGCGAATTCGTAGATGTCGTCGGTACTTCAAAAGGTAAAGGTTTCCAAGGTGTTATGAAGCGTCACGGATTTGGTGGTGTAGGAGGTGCGACTCACGGTCAGCACAATAGACTACGTGCTCCAGGTTCATTAGGTGCTTCATCATGGCCTTCTCGCGTATTCAAAGGTATGCGCATGGCTGGTCGTACAGGTGGTGATCGTGTAAAGGTTCAAAACTTACAAGTGTTGAAAGTTTATGCTGAACAAAACCTAATCGTTGTTAGTGGTTCCATTCCAGGAGCTAAGGGTTCTTTTGTAATCGTAGACAAATAGGAAGATGGAAGTTAAAGTTTTAAATTTATCAGGTAAAGAAACAGGTGCCAAGGTGCAACTTCCTGAGTCGGTATTTGGGTTAGAGCCTAACGATCATGCGATTTATTTAGATGTTAAACAGTATTTGGCTAACCAACGTCAAGGTACTCACAAATCTAAACAACGTAATGAGATCGCTGGTTCGACTCGTAAATTACACAAACAAAAAGGTACAGGTGGTGCCCGTGCGGGTAGCATCAAATCTCCATTGTTTAATGGTGGTGGTCGTGTATTCGGTCCTCAACCTCGTGACTACAGTTTCAAATTGAACAAGAAATTGAAACAATTAGCACGTAAATCTGCATTAAGTTACAAAGCAATTGAGAACAACATTGTGGTGTTGGACGCAGTTAATTTTGATACTATCAAAACTAAAAACTACGTGAGCTTTGTTGCAGCTTTAAATGTTGCAGATGAGAAAACTTTGTTGGTATTGCCAGCATATGACAATAATGTTTATTTATCAAGCAGAAACTTGAAGAAAGCAAAAGTAGTATCAGCAGATCAGTTGAATACATATGATGTATTGAATGCTACTAAATTGTTATTGACAACAGATTCTGTTAAAACTTTGGAGGAGGCATTCGCTAAGTAATATGGAAATTATAAAAAAACCTATCTTAACAGAGAAAGCTTCAATCTTAACGGAGAAATTTAACCGTTATGCTTTCAAAGTGGATCACAGAGCAAACAAAATCCAAATTAAATCGGCTGTAGAAGCAATGTTCGGCGTAACTGTCGTAGCAGTAAATACTTCGGTAGTTGCTGGAAAAGCGAAGAGCCGTTACACAAAAGCAGGTTTTGTTTCAGGCAGAAGCCCTAAGTATAAAAAGGCCATCGTTACAGTTAAAGATGGTGAAACTATTGACTTTTACAGTACTATATAATTAGAGATGGCAGTTAAAAGATTCAAACCGGTTACCCCTGGTACGCGTTTCAGAATAGGCGCTGACTATTCTGATATAACTACAAACGTTCCTGAAAAGACGTTAGTTGTAAGAAGCAACAAAAGATCAGGTGGTCGTAATAAATCCGGTAAAATGACTATGCGTTATATCGGTGGGGGACACAAGAAAGTGTACCGATTAATAGATTTCAAACGCGATAAAAAAGATATCCCTGCAACAGTAGCCACTATCGAGTACGATCCAAATCGTTCTGCTCGTATTGCATTATTACATTATGCAGATGGTGAGAAACGTTACATCATTGCTCCAGCTGGATTAACAGTTGGTCAAACAGTGGTAGCAGGCGATTCAGTAGCCCCAGAAATAGGTAATACTTTACCATTAGCAAACATCCCATTGGGTTCTATCATTCACAATATTGAATTGAATCCAGGTCAAGGCGGTTCTATCGCACGTAGTGCGGGTACATACGCTCAATTGTCTGCTCGTGACGGTAAGTATGCCATCATCAAGTTGCCTTCAAGCGAGGTTCGTATGATCTTATTGACTTGCGTAGCTACGATAGGTTCAGTATCTAATCACGATAGACAAATCGAGGTTCTAGGTAAAGCTGGTCGTAAACGTTGGTTGGGACGTCGTCCAAGAGTTCGTGGTGTGGCTATGAACCCAGTCGATCACCCTATGGGTGGTGGTGAGGGTCGTACCTCAGGAGGTCAGCCTCGTTCACGTACTGGTGTTTTAGCTAAAGGCTTCAAAACACGTGACAAGAAGAAAACATCGAATCGTTACATCATTGAGAGAAGGAAAAAATAATGGCTCGTTCAATTAAAAAAGGTCCTTATATCGATCACAACTTAGAAAGAAAAGTTCTTTCTATGAATGAAACTAACAAAAAGTCAGTTATCAAAACTTGGTCTCGTAGATCAATGATTTCACCAGATTTTGTAGGCCATACCTTCGCGGTGCACAACGGGAATAAATTTATCCCTGTATATGTAACGGAAAACATGGTAGGTCACAAGTTGGGTGAATTTGCACCTACGCGTACATTTAGAGGCCACGCAGAAAAGAAAAAATAATAGGTAATGGAAGCAACAAAAAAACTTAAAAAGTCTGTTTTAATTAAGCAGCGCAAAGAGCAGGAAAAAGCTCAGATAGGAGGAGCTTCTACTGCCAAATTATTAAACTGCCCTACTTCCCCACGCAAAATGCGTTTAGTAGTGGATTTAATCCGTGGTGAAAAAGTAGAAAATGCTTTATATATTCTTAAACATTCTAGCAAAGAAGCAGCAGCTCGTGTAGAAAAATTATTACTATCGGCTATCAAAAATTGGGAGGCTCACAATGAAGGCCAATCAGTTGAAGAAGGTGCACTATTTGTTAAAGAAGTGTCTGTAGGTGGAGGTCGTCAATTGAAAAGATTGAGACCAGCTCCTCAAGGCCGTGGTTACAGAATTCGTAAACGCTCTAACCATGTAACTTTGGTAGTAGATAGTTTAAATAACGTAAACAACTAATATTTAGAAGAATGGGACAAAAAGCAAATCCAATAGGTAGCAGATTAGGGATCATCAAAGGATGGGATTCTAATTGGTTCGGAGGCAACAACTATTCCGATAAATTGGTTGAAGACGAAAAGATCAGAAAATATCTTTCTGTTCGTATAGCAAAAGGTGGAGTAGCAAAAGTTGTTATCGAAAGAACTTTGAAACGCATCACTGTAACTGTTCATACAGCTCGCCCAGGTATCGTTATCGGTAAAGGCGGTCAGGAAGTTGACAAGATCAAAGAAGAGTTGAAAAAACTGACTAAAAAGGATGTTCAAATCAATATTTTCGAGATCAAACGTCCTGAGTTGGATGCCAAATTAGTAGCTGAAGGTGTAGCTAAGCAATTAGAGGCACGTATTTCATTCCGTCGTGCAATGAAAACAGCTATCGCATCTACAATGCGTATGGGTGCAGAAGGTATCAAAGTAATGTGTTCTGGTCGTCTTGGTGGTGCTGAAATGGCACGTACTGAGCAGTACAAAGAAGGAAGAACTCCTTTGCACACATTGCGTGCTGATATCGACTATGCATTAGCAGAAGCATTGACTACTTACGGTAAGATTGGTGTTAAGGTGTGGATCTGTAAAGGTGAGGTTTACGGTAAACGTGACTTGTCTCCTAACATTGGTCAAACATCTAACGTAAAAACCCGTGGTGGAAACGAAGGCGGAGGTGAGCGTCGTGACCGTGATAACCGTAAAGGCGGAAATCGTGGTGGAAACAATCACAACCGTGGTGGAAACAATAGCCGTGGCGGAAACAACAACCGTGGTGGTGCAAATAGAGGTTAATTAAGTTTAATAGATTACAACAAATGTCCCGTCGCAGACGGGATTAAATAAAATACGAACATGTTACAGCCAAAAAGAACGAAGTTCAGAAAGATGCAGAAAGGCCGCATGAAAGGTAACGCTTCACGTGGAGCAGAGTTAGCTTTCGGTTCATTCGGTATCAAGTCACTGGAACCAGCATGGATCACAAGCCGCCAAATTGAGGCTGCTCGTATTGCCGTAACACGTTTTATGAAACGTGAAGGTCAAGTTTGGATCCGTATATTCCCTGACAAACCTGTTACGAAAAAACCTGCAGAGGTACGTATGGGTAAAGGTAAGGGAGCTCCAGAATACTGGGTAGCAGTAGTACGCCCAGGCCGTATGTTATTTGAAGCAGAAGGTGTGCCTTTGGAAGTAGCCAAAGAAGCATTACGCCTTGCGGCTCAAAAACTACCGGTTCAAACTAAGTTTGTGATACGTAGAGATTACGTTGAAGCATAAAAATAGTTGGTAATGTCAATAGTTTAGCCTTACGGCCGTTACCCGTAAGGCATACATAAAAACAGAATTGATAACCCAGCATAATAACTGAAACAAAATGAAAAATTCAGAAATTTTAGAATTATCAACAGAGGATTTAGCAGCTCGCCTTGTCGAGGAGAAAGCTGCCCTTAGCAAATTGAAATTTGCACATGCTGTTTCTGCAATTGAGAACCCAAACGTAATCAAAGCAGCTCGCAGAGCTATTGCTCGCATCAGTACTGAATTGAGCGCTCGCAAAGCTGCAGCTAAAAAGGAAACAGCCGCTGAGGCATAAAAATTAAGTCGAAATGGAAAGAAATTTAAGAAAAACAAGAATCGGCTTAGTAGTTAGCAACAAGATGGACAAATCTATCGTAGTTACTGTTGAACGTAAAGTAAAACACCCTATCTATGGTAAGTTCGTCAAAAAAACTACTAAATTTAAAGCTCATGACGAAGAGAATACCTGCGGTATCGGCGATACGGTATTAATTATGGAAACTCGTCCGCTGAGTAAAACTAAGAATTGGAGATTAGTAGAAATTTTAGAAAGAGCTAAATAACATGGTACAACAGGAATCAAGACTAAATGTTGCTGACAATAGCGGAGCTAAAGAAGTTTTAGTAATCCGGGTATTGGGTGGCACGCGTAAGCGTTATGCATCGATCGGTGATAAGGTTGTTGTTACCGTGAAAAGCGCTATACCTTCTGGAAACGTAAAGAAGGGATCAATTTCTAAAGCAGTTGTAGTAAGAACGAAAAAAGAAATTCGTCGTAAAGATGGTTCTTATATTCGTTTTGATGACAATGCAGCAGTATTGTTGAATAATAATGATGAGCCACGTGGAACACGTATCTTTGGCCCAGTTGCCAGAGAATTGCGTGAGAAGCAGTTCATGAAAATTGTATCACTAGCACCGGAGGTTTTATAATTATGGCACAGAAAACAAAAACAACTCACAAAATCAAGATTAAAAAAGGTGATTTAGTGAAAGTTATCGCTGGTAACTCTAAAGGTGTTCAAGGAAAGGTAATACAAGTATTAGTGGACGCCAACAGAGCATTAGTAGAAGGCGCTAACATCGTTAAAAAACACACTAAACCAAGTGCGGCTAATCCTAATGGTGGCATCATTGAAAAAGAGGCAGGTATTCATATCTCTAATTTGGCTTTGATCGATCCTAAAACTGGAACTCCTACTCGTGTAGGCCGTAAGGTTAATGAAGATGGAAAAATTGTTCGTGTAGCAAAAAAATCAGGGGAGGAAATTAAATAATGACTTACGCACCAAGATTGAAAGTGAAATATGCGGATGAGATCCGCTCTACACTTAAAGAGAAATTTCAGTATAAGAGCATTATGCAAGTTCCTAAACTTGAGAAAATCGTTATCTCTCAAGGTATCGGTGCTGCTACTGCTGACAAGAAATTAATTGATAATGCTATTGCTGAGTTGACCCTTATCTCTGGACAACAAGCGGTGCCTACGAAATCTAAGAAAGATATTTCAAACTTTAAGTTACGTAAAGGTATGCCAATTGGCGCACGTGTTACTTTGCGTGATAACAATATGTTTGAGTTCTTGGATCGTTTGATATCCGTATCTCTTCCTCGTATCCGTGACTTCCGCGGTATCAATGATAAAGGTTTCGATGGTAGAGGTAACTATAACTTAGGTATCACAGAGCAAATTATCTTTCCTGAGATCAACATTGACAAGATCAATAAGATCCAAGGTATGGATATCACATTTGTAACTAGCGCTGGTACAGACGTTGAAGCTTTAGAATTACTTAAACAATTCGGTTTACCATTCAAAAACCAAAATACGAACAACAATGGCTAAAGAAGGATTAAAGGCACGCGAAGTAAAACGTGCGAAATTGGTAGCAAAATATGCTGATAAACGTGCGGCGCTTAAAGCAGCTGGTGATTATCAAGCATTAGATAAATTGCCAAAGAATGCTTCTCCAGTACGCTTACACAATCGTTGTAAATTGACTGGACGTCCTAAAGGATATATGCGTCAATTCGGTATTTCACGTGTAACATTCCGTGAGATGGCATTGGACGGAAAGATCCCAGGGGTAAAAAAAGCTTCTTGGTAATCAAAAAAAATAATTACTTTTGCCCCGGTAAACCGTAAATGGTTTATCAGGGTTTTTTGTTTTAAATTTTTTAACAGACAAAAGGTCTCCTATCTTCGGTTAGATGGGTGAAACCATTGTCATAATTATATTATATGAATACAGATCCAATAGCGGATTACCTTACACGAGTAAGGAATGCCATCAAGGCCAACCACAGGGTTGTTGAAATTCCTGCATCGAACCTTAAAAAAGAGATTACTAAAGTTCTTTTTGATAAAGGTTACATTGCTAATTACAAATTTGAAGACGCTGCCGTCCAAGGTACTATCAAAATCGCTTTGAAGTACAATCCAATTAGCAAAATTCCGGCTATTCGCACATTGACACGTGTGAGTAAACCTGGTTTAAGAAAGTATGCAAGTGTTGAGACTATGCCTCGTGTATTGAACGGCTTGGGAATTGCTATCTTATCTACTTCTAAAGGAGTAATGACAGATAAAGAAGCCCGCGTTTTGAATGTTGGTGGTGAAGTTTTATGTTACGTTTATTAATCTAGGAAAAACACACAGAAAATGTCAAGAATTGGAAAAGCGCCTGTCGCTATACCTGCTGGTGTAACTGTAACAGTATCTGATAAAAACTTAGTTACTGTAAAAGGACCAAAGGGTGAATTAACACAACAAGTTGATCGTGACATTACAGTTGCTCAAGAAGATGGTAACATCTTAGTAACTCGTCCAACAGATCAAAAGAAACACAAATCGTTACACGGATTGTATCGTTCATTATTGAACAATATGGTTGTAGGTGTTACGGAAGGTTACAAAACTACACAGGAGTTAGTCGGTGTGGGTTACCGTGCATCAGCTAACGGTAATACATTAGAGTTAACTTTAGGTTTCTCTCACCAGATTGTTTTTGTATTGCCACAGGAAATTAAAGTATCAACTACTGCTGATAAAGGTAAAAACCCTACTATCACATTAGAATCTATCGACAAGCAATTGATCGGTCAAGTAGCGGCTAAAATCCGTAGCTTCCGTGCACCAGAGCCTTACAAAGGAAAAGGTATCAAGTTTGAAGGTGAAATTTTAAGAAGAAAAGCAGGTAAATCAGCTAAAAAATAATAACCATGGCAGGACAGAAATCAACTCGCAGAGCGAGAATCAAAAAAGGAATAAGAAAGCACCTGGCTGGATCATCTGAGCGTCCACGCTTGTCAGTTTTTAGAAGTAACAAAGGTATCTATGCCCAAATCATTGATGATGTTGCAGGTAAGACATTAGTGTCTGCATCTAGCACATCTAAGGAGTTTGTAGGTTCAGGTAACAAAGTTGATCAGTCTAAAGCTGTCGGTAAATTGGTAGCTGAAAAAGCAGTTGCAGCAGGTATTAATAAAGTAGTTTTTGACCGTAATGGGTACTTATACCATGGCCGTATCAAATCTTTGGCTGAAGGTGCTCGCGAAGGCGGTTTAGACTTTTAATCACAAGAAGAAATGGCATTAAGCAATATAAAACGAGTAAAATCAAGCGAGATTGAACTAAAAGATCGCTTAGTAAGTATCCAACGTGTAGCAAAAGTTACTAAAGGTGGTCGTACTTTTAGTTTCTCCGCTATCGTAGTTGTTGGAGATGAGAATGGTATCGTAGGATACGGACTTGGTAAAGCGAAAGAGGTTACTGAAGCTATTACTAAGGGTATCGATGATGCAAAGAAGAACTTGGTAAAGGTTCCCATCATCAAAGGTACTGTACCTCACGCACAACGTGGTAAATATTCAGGAGGTTCAGTATTAATCAAACCAGCAGTTCACGGTACAGGAGTACTAGCCGGTGGTGCAATGCGTGCAGTATTGGAAAGTGCAGGTATCACAGACGTATTGGCAAAATCATTAGGTTCATCTAACCCACATAACGTGGTAAAGGCGACAGTTGATGCTTTGGCTAACATGCGTGATGCTTACACAGTGGCACAGCACCGCGGTGTCGATTTAAACAAAGTATTTAACGGTTAATTATCATGGCAAAAATCAAAATCACCCAGATAAAGAGCGTTATCGACAGAAGCGAGCGCCAAAAGAAAACTATTGAGGCATTAGGATTGAAACGAATCAATCACTCTGTAGAAGTAGAAGCTACACCTTCCATCATTGGAATGGTTCGCAAAGTGAACCACTTAGTAGCTATCGAAGCAATTTAATTTAAACTTTGGAAAGAGCATCACACTCTTTCCATTGTATTTTATTATTTTTTTATCGTTAGGACCTGTTTAGTGAGAGCGAAGGCCTAACACAATCTAGTTTTTAAAATGAACTTAAGTAATTTAAAACCAGCAAAAGGTTCCATTAAGAGTAGCAAACGTATCGGTCGTGGTACAGGTTCTGGCCGTGGTGGTACATCCACACGTGGTCACAAAGGAGCTGGCTCACGTTCTGGACACAGTACAAAGATCGGTTTCGAAGGAGGTCAGATGCCTTTGCAACGTCGTGTGCCTAAATTTGGTTTCAAGAATTTGAATCGTGTAGAGTATAATGGTGTTAACCTTGACGCTCTTCAAGCTTTAGTCGAGAAATTCAATTTGACAACTGTTGACTTGGAAGCTTTGGTAGCTCACGGTCTCGTATCTAAAAATGATAAAGTTAAAATTTTAGGTCGTGGCGAGTTAAATGCCAAAGTTGAAGTTAAAGCACACGGTTTCTCCGCTACTGCTCAAAAAGCCATTGAAGCAGCTGGCGGTTCTATCGTTAAACTTTAATACATGAAGAAACTAATCACAACCTTAACCAATATTTGGAAAATTGAAGATTTACGTAATCGTATCTTAAATACCTTACTTTTTCTTCTTATTTACCGTGTTGGATGTCATATTGTATTACCAGGGGTCAATCCTTCAGCTCTAGCTTCCGGTCAAAAGGAAGGACTTCTAGGTTTGTTGGATATGTTTGCGGGGGGGTCTTTCTCTCGTTCTGCAATCTTTGCACTCGGGGTAATGCCGTATATTTCGGCATCCATTGTTGTTCAGTTACTGGGCATCGCGGTACCTTATTTCCAGAAAATGCAAAAGGAAGGAGAGTCTGGTCGTAAGAAAATGAACCAGATTACTCGTTATCTAACATTGGCTATCACATTAGTTCAAGCTATTGCTTATGTGAAAACACAGATTGAGCCTGGTGCAAGAACTATTGCCGATCCGATGTTTACGATCCTTTCTACATTTGTTTTGACAGCAGGTACTTTATTCGTGATGTGGCTCGGGGAGAAAATTACGGATAAAGGTATCGGTAATGGTATCTCATTGATTATCATGGCAGGTATCATTGCACAATTACCAAGTGGTATTACGGCAGAATGGGTGACTCGTATGAGCCCTAATGGTGGTGGACCTATTCCATTGTTGTTAGAGTTTTTGGCTCTATTCTTTGTTGTGATTTTTACGATTCTAATCGTGCAAGGTGTTCGCAAGATTCCTGTACAATACGCTAAAAAGATTGTCGGTAATAAGCAAGTGGGTGGCGTAAGACAGTATATTCCCTTAAAAGTGAATGCTGCTGGTGTTATGCCTATCATCTTTGCGCAAGCGATTATGTTTGTGCCTATGTCATTGAGCCAGTTTTTTCCAAGTATGCAATCTGACTTCTTGACTTCTTTAAGCAACTATACGTCTGTAGCATATAATGTAACGTTTGCAATATTAATTATTGCCTTTACATTTTTCTATACAGCTATTATGGTTAATCCTCAACAGATGTCTGAGGATATGAAGAAGAATGGTGGATTCATACCAGGTATTAAGCCAGGTTATGACACGAATCTGTATATTGATCGAGTGATTTCAAATATCACTTTTCCAGGTGCAGTATTCTTGGCTATCATCGCTATATTGCCAGCGATTGCAAGTTTATTTGGAATCAACAATCAATTTGCCCACTTCTACGGAGGTACGTCATTGTTGATTTTGGTTGGTGTGGTATTGGATACTTTGCAGCAGATTGAAAGCCATTTATTGATGCGTCACTATGACGGATTGATGAAGACTGGTCGTATCAAAGGACGTTCAACGTCTGCGACGGTTGAGGGTATTGATCAATCAGCAATATAAATTTCTTTAGCATGTCTAAAGTATACTATAAATCGGAGGATGACATAGAGCAAATAAGGAAGTCCGCAGATGTACTTTCTTTATTGCTTGGTGAAGTGGCAAAGGTTATAAAACCTGGAATCACTACCCTATCTCTTGATAAATTAGCTTACGATTTTATCCATGATAATGGTGGAACGCCCGCGTTCTTAAATTATCATGGATTTCCATTCTCGCTTTGTATTTCTGTGAATGATCAAATTGTTCATGGTTTCCCTAGCGATTATGTCATTAAAGATGGCGACTTGGTTTCTGTAGATGGTGGGGTCAACCTTAATGGTTTCATCAGTGATTCTGCTTATACCTTTGGTGTAGGCGAGGTTTCAGCAGAGGCACAGCAACTATTGGATGTGACCAAGGAATCACTAAATCGTGGTGTTGCACAGGCAGTTGCCGGTAAACGTGTTGGGGATATTTCTTCTGCTATTCAGGAGTGTGTAGCGCCTTATAACTATGGGATTGTGAAGGAATTGGTTGGACATGGGGTGGGATACCACTTACATGAAAAGCCTGAAGTTCCAAACTATGGTAAACGGGGAGTTGGACCGAAATTGGAAGCGGGATTAGTGATTTGTATCGAACCCATGATTAATGCTGGCAAGGCAGGAGTTAGATTTTGGGATGATGGATGGACGGTAAGTACAGTAGATGGAAAACTTTCCGCTCACTTTGAACAAATGGTCGCAATTCAGAAAGGACAACCTGATGTATTGCTTACTTTTGAACATGTAGAGAAAGTTTTGGGTAAAAAATAATTGATTTTCAATTATTTTATTTATCTTTGCACTCCTGTTTGTGCAGGCTATTTAACAGTTAATAATCAAGAATATATGGCTAAACAAGCCTCAATAGAACAAGACGGAATAATTAGAGAGGCACTTTCTAACGCGATGTTTAGGGTGGAGTTGGAGAATGGGCATGAGATTATTGCTCATATCTCGGGTAAAATGCGCATGCATTATATCAAGATCCTTCCTGGAGATAAAGTGAAATTGGAAATGTCTCCTTACGATTTAACTAAAGGACGGATCACTTATCGTTATAAGTAGTCGATCCTTAGTTTAAAGCTTTTAAAAATATACATCATGAAAGTAAGAGCATCAATAAAAAAACGCAGTGCGGATTGCAAAATCATCCGTCGTAAAGGAAAAGTTTTTGTAATCAACAAAAAGAACCCTAAGTACAAGCAACGTCAAGGGTAATTATTAAAATAATCGCTTAGTAATATATGGCAAGGATAGCAGGTATAGATTTACCTAAAAACAAAAGAGGTGTGATCGGCCTTACTTATATTTTTGGTATTGGTCGTCAAACAGCGGCTTATATCTTGGATAAGTCAGGAATCAGTCATGACGTTAAGGTTCAAGAGTGGAACGATGAGCAATTGACAGCAATTCGTACTATTATCAACGACGAGTTGAAAGTAGAAGGTGCTTTACGTTCAGAGGTTCAATTGAACATCAAACGTTTAATGGATATCGGTTGTTACCGTGGTTTACGTCACCGTAAACATTTACCGGTTCGTGGTCAACGTACTAAAAACAACACCCGTACTCGTAAAGGAAAACGTAAAACAGTTGCAAACAAGAAAAAGGCTACTAAATAATAATTAAGAAATGGCTAAAACTAAAAAAGCTACAAAAAAGCGTATCGTCGTGATCGAGGCCGTTGGTCAAGCTCATATTAACGCAACGTTCAACAATATCATTGTAACTTTAACTAACAATCAGGGGCAAACTATTTCTTGGTCTAGTGCCGGTAAAATGGGCTTCCGTGGTTCTAAAAAGAATACTCCATACGCTGCTGGACAAGCTGCTCAGGATTGTGGAAAAGTTGCTCATGATTTAGGCCTACGTAAAGTAGAGGTTTTTGTTAAAGGACCTGGCGCAGGACGTGAATCTGCAATCAGAACACTACAGACTGTTGGAATCGATGTGACTACTATTAAAGATATCACACCACTTCCTCACAACGGTTGTCGTCCCCCTAAACGCAGAAGAGTATAATTAAATTTTAAAGATAAGATTCATCGGCTTTAGGCTGATTGATACTTTAAACGAAGAAAAAAAATGGCTAGATATACAGGACCTAAGTCCAAAATTGCCCGTAAATTTAGAGAGCCGATCTTCGGCCCTGATAAAGCGTTAGAAAAGAAAAACTATCCTCCTGGACAACATGGTCCTTCAAAACGCAGAGGAAAACAATCTGAATATGCTATTCAGTTGTTAGAAAAACAAAAAGCTAAATACACTTACGGTGTATTAGAGCGTCAGTTTTCTAATTTATTTGTGAAAGCTGCTGCTAAGCATGGTATTACAGGTGAGAACTTCTTGAAATTGTTAGAGGCTCGCTTGGATAATACAGTATACCGCTTAGGTATCGCAACGACTCGTTCCGCTGCTCGTCAGTTGGTATCTCACAAGCACATCACTGTAAATGGTGAGGTTGTTAATATTCCTTCATATAGCTTACGTCCAGGTGATGTAATCGCTGTTCGTGAACGTTCACAAGCTCTAGAAGCTGTTACTACTTCGATTGAAGGAAGAAAAATCAACAAATTTGCTTGGTTAGAGTGGAATGCAAATGAATTCAAAGGTACTTTCTTGACTTATCCAGAAAGAACTGACATTCCAGAGAACATCAAAGAGAACTTAATTGTAGAGTTATACTCTAAATAATAAATAGAACGGAATCATGCATAATCTCTCGGGGTTATGCATCATTCTGTTTGTATACATAAGTATTATTACAAATAAAACTTTAATAGAAATTAAATGGCAATTTTAGCATTTCAAAGACCGGATAAAGTTATCATGCAAAAATCAACTGATTTTGATGGTACGTTCGAATTTCGTCCATTAGAGCCAGGATTTGGTGTGACAATTGGTAATGCTTTGCGCCGTATTTTATTGTCCTCGCTTGAAGGATATGCAATTACGTCGATAAGGTTTTCGGGAGTTTCACATGAGTTTTCTACTATTAAAGGTGTAGTGGAGGATGTAACTGAGATTATCTTGAACTTGAAGCAGGTTCGTTTCAAAAAGACTGGTGAGCAAGGTGATAACGAAAAGATATTTGTAGTAATCAATGGTCAAGATCAATTCTTAGCCGGCGATATCACGAAGTTCTCTAGTAACTTCACTGTACTTAATCCTGAGCTTGTTGTATGCAACATGGATAGCTCAGTGACAGTTGAAGTTGAATTGAGCGTAGCAAAGGG
Organism: Sphingobacterium sp. SYP-B4668; assembly: GCF_027627455.1. Taxonomy (NCBI): domain Bacteria; kingdom Pseudomonadati; phylum Bacteroidota; class Sphingobacteriia; order Sphingobacteriales; family Sphingobacteriaceae; genus Sphingobacterium; species Sphingobacterium sp. SYP-B4668. Next base: position 708,910 of record NZ_CP115483.1, read on the forward strand.
ACGTGGATATGTGAATGCTGAGGAGAATAAAGTAACGGATGGACCAGTTGGCCTAATCGCAATCGACTCTATCTTTACTCCGATTAAGAATGTAAAATATACCATTGAGAACTATCGTGTAGAACAAAAGACCGATTACGAAAAATTGTTGTTGGACATTACAACAGATGGTTCTATTCACCCAGAAGACGCATTAAAAGAGGCAGCTAAGATTTTGATTCAACATTTCATGTTGTTCTCGGATGAGAATATGCTGTTAGAATCTCAGACTAAAGAAGAGACTAAAGTTGTGGACGAAGAGATTTTGCATATGCGTAAAATTTTGAAAACAGAATTGGTAGATTTGGATTTGTCTGTTCGTGCATTAAATTGCTTAAAAGCTGCTGATATTCGTACTTTGGCAGAATTGGTTACTTATGATGTAGCTGACATGTTGAAGTTCAGAAACTTTGGTAAGAAATCTTTAAGTGAAATCCAAGAATTGGTCAAATCTAAAGGTTTGTCATTCGGAATGAATTTGTCTAAGTTCAAATTGGACGAAGAATAATATAATAATAAATTAAGCGACCTGTTGCATAATTCCCCTGAAATAAGAGTCAAGATGATCGGAACAAGGAGAGTATACGTCTCTTTAATCCTTAATCCAAGAGTCTTTTAAAGAAGGACGGTATGCACAAATTACATTAAAACACAATGAGACACGGAAAAAAAGTAAATCACTTAGGCCGCACAGACAGCCATCGTAAAGCAATGCTTGCAAACATGGCTACGTCCTTGATTAAACACAAGCGTATTACTACTACATTGGCAAAAGCAAAAGCTTTGCGTACATATGTAGAGCCTTTGATTACGAAATCTAAAAACGATACGACTCATTCTCGTCGTACAGTTTTCTCTTATTTGAAAGACAAAGACGCCGTTACTATCTTATTCCGTGAGGTATCTGAGAAAGTAGCAAATCGTCCAGGCGGTTATACGCGTATCATTAAAATGGAAAACCGTTTAGGTGATAATGCTGAAATGGCATTTATCGAGTTGGTTGACTACAACGAAGTGTACGGTGCTAAAGCTGCTGAAGCTGAGAAGAAAACTACTCGTCGTCGTGGCGGAAAGAAAAAAGCTGAAACTGCTGAAGTAGTTGCTGCTGAGGAAACAGTAGTAGTTGAAGAGGCTGCAAAAGAAGAAAGCAAGGCAGAAGAGGTAGAAACACCTAATGCAGAAGCTGACGCTGATAAAAAAGCGGAGTAATCTTTAGCTCTGAGATAAAACTGAAAGTCCTCTTGACATCAAGAGGACTTTTTTTTGTGTTTATAATTGACTACAATTAGTTTTTACTTATTTATATTTGTATCTCATTTTGGATGGGGACATCCTAATTATACTTAAATCATAAATGGACTTATTTAACGTTTATCCCATCAACCCCATTAATATAGTCAAAGCGCTAGGGTCAACAGTGTGGGATTCAGAAGGGAATGCTTATTTAGATTTGTATGGAGGTCATGCTGTGATTTCCATTGGACATACTCATCCCCATTACGTACGACGATTGAACGACCAGTTGCAGGAAATTGGTTTTTATTCTAATTCTGTTGAGATTCCAATCCAAAAGAAACTTGCAAGTCTGTTAGGCGAAATATCCGGTAAAAGTGCGAATCATCTTTTTCTCTGTAATTCTGGTGCAGAGGCAAACGAGAATGCATTGAAATTGGCTTCTTTCTATAATAAACGCAAAAAGATAATTGCCTTTTCTAAGTCTTTTCACGGTCGTACTTCACTTGCGGTGGCTGCGACAGACAATGCTACTATAGTTGCACCAGTGAATGAGACGGAGAACGTTGTATTTTTACCTTTTAATGATGAGGAGGCTTTACAACAAGTTTTTACGTCATACGGTGAGGAAATTTCTTCGGTGATAATCGAAGGGATTCAAGGTGTTGGTGGAATTCGAGAGGCATCTGTTCCTTTTTTGAAATTGATTAGGTCGCTTTGCAATCAGTATAATAGTGTTTTTATTGCCGACTCGGTGCAGTGTGGATATGGCCGTACGGGCCTTTTCTACGCTCATGATTACGCTGGTATTGAAGCTGATATCTATACGATGGCTAAAGGAATGGGCAATGGTTTTCCAGTTGGCGCGATTAGCATTGCTCCGAAATTTAAGGCTTCTTTTGGTTTGTTGGGGACGACATTTGGTGGGAATCATTTGGCTTGTGCGGCAGCAATGGCTGTGTTAGAAGTAATGAAGGAGGACAATTTGATGAGGAATGCAGAAGTAGTGGGAAATTATCTCATTGGTGAACTTCGAAAAATGGATAGGATAAAGGAGGTACGTGGTCGAGGTTTAATGATTGGGATAGATCTTCCAGAAGAGCTTTCGACTTTGAAGAAGGACCTTTTGGAAAAGGATCGTATTTTTACAGGTGAAGCGAAACCGAATGTAATTCGCTTGCTCCCGGCATTGAATATAACCACTGCACATGCCGATCAGTTTTTGGAGGCATTGGACAGAAGATTAAAAGCTATTTAGTAAATTACAACGATGAACAAGTTTTTTTCAGTAGACGATATTCCTAATCTCTTGGAAGCGGTCAAGGAGGCACTATCCTTAAAGGCAAATCCAAATGCAAATGAGAACTTGGGAAAACATAAAATGCTAGGATTGGTATTTCTAAACCCTAGTTTGAGAACTCGATTGAGTACGCAAAAGGCAGCTCTTAACCTTGGGATGAATGTCATGGTGATGAATATGGATAAGGATGGTTGGGCTTTGGAGACTCAGGATGGTGTTGTAATGAACGGGACCACGGTGGAACATATACGAGAGGCTGCAGCTGTGATGGGCGAATATTGTGACATATTGGGACTACGGTCATTTCCTAAGTTGAAGGACAGAAAGGAAGATTACAGTGAGGATTTGTTTACAAAATTTATGAATTATTGTAAAGTGCCTGTGATTTCTTTAGAGAGCGCGACACGCCACCCTCTGCAAAGTCTAACGGATTTGATTACAATCATGGAACACTGGGATAAAGAAACCAAGCCGAAGGTAGTGTTGACATGGGCGCCGCATGTTAAAGCGTTGCCTCAGGCGGTGCCTAATTCATTTGCAGAATGGATGTGCAGAGCGCAAGAAGAAGGGCTTTTGGATTTTACAGTAGTACAACCTGAGGGGTATCAGCTTGCCAAAGAATTTACTATGGGTGCGCATATTTCAACCGACCTAGAAGAAAGTCTTAACGGGGCTGATTTTGTTTATGTGAAAAATTGGTCTTCTTATGAGGACTATGGGAAGGTATATCCGATTGAAGAGGATTGGATGATGGATAATAAGAAATTGAAATTGACGAATAATGCTAAAGTAATGCATTGTCTACCAGTGCGTCGCGACTTGGAATTGTCAGCTGAGATTTTGGACGGTCCTAGTTCTTTAGTGATCAAGGAAGCTGGAAATCGAGTTTGGGCAGCACAGGTGGTAATCAAACGAATGTTGGAAAATTTAGGGAAATAAAGTAAGCAATAAGGAGATTATGGGGGTTAGCACGCTAAATATTATAAAAATTGGGGGAAATGTCATTGATAATGAGGAAGATCTTAACGATTTTTTGGAGAAGTTCTCTGCATTGTCAGGAAAGAAAATATTAGTACACGGTGGGGGTAAGATAGCTACCAGACTAGCGACGGAGTTAGGGGTTGACGCAAAGCTCGTAGAAGGGCGTAGGATTACAGATGCTGAAATGTTGAACATTGTGACGATGGTATATGCTGGGCTTACAAACAAATCAATTGTTTCCAAATTGCAGAACTTAAAATGTGATGCGCTTGGTCTGAGTGGTGCTGATGGAGATACTATTCGTACGATGAAAAGACCAGTAAAGGATATCGACTATGGTTTCGTGGGTGACATGATGCATGACTCTATTAACAAGGGGGCAATAAAGAAAGTATTAGAGGCAGGGTTTGTTCCTGTTTTTTCTGCAATTACTCATAATGGTCTTGGTCAGTTGCTGAACACAAATGCGGATACAATCGCATCTTCTTTGGCTGTAGCACTATCGGATTTATATGAGACTTCTTTAATCTATTGTTTTGAGAAAAATGGGGTATTGCGAGATGTAAATGATGAGAACTCTGTTGTTAATCAAATCAGTGCAAAAGATTTTGTGATGATGAAGGAAGAGGGGATAATCCATGCGGGAATGATACCAAAGCTGCAAAATGCATTTGATGCTATTCGTAAAGGTGTGAAGCATGTACATATTGGTAATGCGAATAACCTTCACTTGTTCCAGCAGGGGCATTTTGGAACTTGCCTTGTTCAAAAATAAAGAAAACGAATCAACCTATAACCATGAGTAAAATAACAATAATTGGGACTGGCAATATTGGTCTATCATTGGCCAAGGGCTTAGTTAAGTCGGGCGCATATGCAGCTTCTGAAATTACATTGACTAGACGGTCTTTAGCCGCTTTGGAGCAGGAAAAGTCTCAAGGATATGATGTAAGTGATAACAACGGACAAGCTGTAGTGGGGGCGGAGGTTGTTGTGTTGGCAGTACTTCCTCAACAATTAAAGAAGGTTATGGAGGAGCTTAAGTCAACAATCACTCCTGATCAGTTGGTTGTTTCTGTTGTGTCGGGGGTTTCATGTCTTGATGTTAAAGCGGTCTTGGGGAGTGATATGACAATTGTGAGAGCTATGCCTAATACAGCTATTGCTATTGGACAGTCTATGACTTGTATAGCTACCGATGATGCAAACGAGGTGCAATTGCAACGAGTGGAACACTTGTTTGAAACAGTTGGGGCTGTCGTCGTGATAAACGAGGATTTGATGACCTCGGCGACAGCATTGTGCGCATGTGGCATTGCATTTTTTTTACGTAGTATTAGAGCGGCATCTCAGGGTGGTGTAGAGATTGGTTTCCATGCCCATGATGCCTTAAAGATGGCTATCCAGACGGCAAAGGGCGCTGCGGATCTCTTGTTGCAAACACAAAGTCATCCTGAGAGTGAAATTGACAAGGTAACGAGCCCTAAAGGATGTACTATTGCGGGCTTAAATGAGATGGAACATAACGGTTTCAGCTCAGCATTTATAAAAGGAATTAAACTTTCAGCGACCAAAGCCGGAGGCCTATATAATGAGTGAGGTTGATCATTTAACGAACGCGAGTATCAGCCTTTTGCGAGAACTGATTGAGATTCCATCTTTTAGTAGAGAGGAGCATCAAACAGCGAATCGAATCCAGTCCTATTTGGAATCATTTGGTGTCAGAACTTACCGTAAGGGGAATAACGTTTGGTGTTATAATCTTCATTTTGATGCTTCGAAGCCAGTAATTTTACTTAATTCGCATCACGATACTGTTCGGCCTAATGCGGGGTATACGCGTAATCCTTTTTTGGCTACGGAAGAGGAAGGAAAGTTGTATGGTCTGGGAAGTAATGATGCTGGAGGTTGTTTGGTCTCATTGATTGCTACATTTCTTCATTTTTATGCGGAAGAGGGAATGTTGTATAATTTTTGCCTAGCGGCTACAGCTGAAGAGGAAGTGTCTGGTCATGATGGTATTGCATCGGTATTGACGGAGCTCGGAGATTTGAGTTTTGCTATCGTGGGAGAGCCCACGCAAATGCACTTGGCTGTCGCTGAGAAAGGACTTATGGTATTGGATTGTGAAGCTCATGGAGAAGCTGGACATGCTGCTAGAGAAGAAGGGGTTAATGCAATTTATAAGGCGATGGCTGATGTGGAATGGTTTCGTACTTTTCGTTTTCCAAAGGAATCTGCGATGTTGGGGCCTATTAAAATGTCAGTGACTCTTATTACTGCGGGAACGCAACATAATGTGGTACCTGCAATATGTACATTCGTGGTGGATGTCCGTACTACGGATGCCTATAGTAACGAGGAGACGCTATCGATTATTCAAGAGCAGGTTGAGAGCTCGGTGCGCGCACGATCGACTCGTTTGACGTCATCGTCGATATCCTTGGAACACGCTATTGTGAAAGCAGGTGTAAGTCTAGGGAGAGAAACATATGGGTCTCCGACAATGAGTGATCAGGCCCTACTCAATATCCCATCTTTGAAGCTGGGGCCTGGAGATTCCGCACGTTCCCATATGGCGGATGAGTACATTTACCTAGATGAGATTAAAGAAGGTATCGCTCTCTATATAAGGATGTTGAGTGAAATTATCCGATAATATCAAAGCGGCCATTGCATATGCAACGGCCGCTTTGATATGGAATGTGCTTAAATCAAGCTGATTTGTCTTTTGATACTTTCTTCTAGAGAGATAATCGTTTCCGTTCGTTGTATACCTTTTACAGATTGTATATCTTCATTCAGGACCTTTCTCAAATGTCCAGTATCTCTACAGATAATTTTTGCAAATATACTGTACTGCCCTGTGCAATAGTGTAATTCTACAACTTCTTTGATTTTCTTTAACTGTTCAACAGCATCTGCATATTGGGATCCTTTATCAAGGTAAATCCCGAGAAATGCAGTAATATCAAACCCTACTTTCTGCGGGTTGATAATCAAATTGGAGCCGCGAATAATACCTAGTTCTTCCATCTTCTTCATTCGAACGTGAATGGTACCACCTGAAACAATTAATTTTTTAGCAATTTCGGTATAGGGGATTGAAGCATCTTCCATCAAAATAGACAAAATTTGAATGTCTAATGAATCTAAGTCGTAGTTGGAATAATTAATTTCCATAAATCCTATATTTTGTTTTTAAAATAATGCTTTTATTATGACGCTATTGATATTATGAATGAATAACTGCTTGCGCAGAATATCAGTTTTCTTTCAAAATGTATATCCTTTCATTCAAAAATATCTTGGTTTATGTTTTTGGTTAGCACTATAGATGAGTTTATTCGTTATCTATAATTTATCTTTCTATAATTCAATTTGATATTCTTGACAATTTTACAAAAATAGTAAGTTTTTTGGTTATTGTGGTATTAATTTCATAATTAATATATCCTTAACTTGTGAAAATTACTAGGATTGCATTTTTTTATTCTGGCCGATTATATTATAGTGTAATCTCGTGGTGGACGGGAATAACTGTGCTCCATGCGTTTGCAGGGATGGTGGGTATGGAACGAATATTAGGAAATATTCTGATTAACGGATTGTAAGGCAAATGTGGCAGAATAATTATTTTCGAATAGTGACTGGGGAATACAAAGCATTTTTTCTAAGTTTATAGAATCATCACCACCGAACGACTGGCTGATGACCATTGCAAAGTAAACCGATGCGCCAAATGGCGATTACAAAGTGATTACATATAGATGAAATCAAGATAGGCATATGACTTACAGATTAAGACAATACGCCGATGGTTGTTTCATCTTTAAAAAATAGATATGGAATTTGATGATGTGAAGATATCTAGAAAGAAGCCTATATTTCCTGTGGGTTCGGGATTGAATAAATATCTCAAAGTGTATCAGCGAGATGCCAAATTGCCTATAGCTTATCGAGATTTATTGTCATTTAGTGAAACAATTCCTGTGTTGGATAAAAATGGGAACGATACTTTTTGGGAGACCCCTTTGTATCTGCCCTATTTGCAGGATCAGTTGTATGAGGGGTTAAAAATTGTCTATGCAGAACTGAAAGCTTCTGGTAATACCCGTATAGTACAGCATAAATACATTGATAGGATTGAGTATTGTGCATTTGGTAATACCAGACCGTTTCGTATTCGTATCGTCAATCGGTTGAATGACGTTTACGATTATTTTTATGTAAAACAAGCAGATGCGTCTCGTATATATGGTTTAGAACTGGAGGAAATCCTGTCACCTAACCAAGTCAATTATTTGGTTGATCAGGATACATTAATCGAAGAACATATTGTCGGGATTCCGGGTGATGTCTTTAGTAAGGATAGAATGTTTTCTCCTGACTATAATATGACGAGGATTGCAAAGGAATTTGTGAAGTTCAATGAGCGATGTATAATTACATTGTTAGGTGATATGAGAGCATATAATTTCGTTATGCAAATCACACCTGACTTTGATGATTTTCAATTTAGGATTAGGGCGATAGATTTCGACCAGCAATTTTACGAAGGTAATCCAAAAGTGTATATGCCACAGTTTTTCAAAGAAAATTATCCATATGTCAAAGTATGCATGGAATACCTGAATGATCGAACGGTATCTCAATATCAACAAGAGGAACGGTCTTCTTTAGTCCATCGCGTGCGAAGTGAACGTCATCGTATTGCTGATTTAAGAGATGCATCCCAAACGCAGCAATTGTCTTCTATTGCGAATATTGTCCAGTTACGGGAAGGGTATGCGGCTTTTCATTCGGACGCCCGATATCTGAAATGCAAAACTATGACAGATATTATTGAGTTGAATGTGAAAAATGTGATTCGACAAATGCAGCTGTAGCTATTTTACTCGGTTTTGATTCTCTTTGGCAAAGGCTTCCCAGCCACTGTATGATTTGGATAGGCCTGAGGTCGTATTTTGTTGAAAAGAATGGCATACGGCTACTGCAAGTCCATCTGTAGCGTCCAGGAACTCCGGTGTCTCTTTGAATGATAATAACGTTTTAAGCATAGCCGCCACTTGCTCTTTTGTGGCATTCCCATTTCCGGTTACAGATTGTTTTATCTTTCTGGGAGAATATTCAAATATGGGAATATCGTGATTGAGTGCTGCTGCCATTGCAACGCCTTGAGCACGACCAAGTTTGAGCATAACTTGGATATTTTTACCATAGAAGGGTGCTTCCAAAGCGACACAGTCTGGTTTGTATTCTTGGATAAGTGCCGATGTTTTTTTAAAGATGCGTTGTAACTTCAAGGCGTGATCATCTAGATGCCCCATTTTTATAACACCAAGGGATATTAAAGAAATTTTCTTTCCCGTTTCTTTGACTAGTCCATACCCCATTACGACGGTGCCAGGGTCAATGCCTAAAATAATTCGCTCTTTTGCTGCTTCCTTTTGCATGTGGATACAATATTACACTTTCTTTTGTGAATTAACTTCAAGCTATGTCACTAAAAATTAGTAAAATTGTGATCTTGATAAAATAGTGTCTTGACAAACAAAACAAGAAAATATCTCAATCTATGTATTAAAATTGCGGTCTTGCTATTAGCGGGATGGTATATTTATTTCAAAGTCAATAATCAAGATAACCTTAAAGAATTCAAATCTTTATTGAATGACCTTGACAAGGACCTTATCTTGGCCGTATTGATTACTGTAATCGTTTTGATGTTTTGTAACTGGTTTTTGGAAGTTGCAAAATGGAAGTTCATCAGTAGGCGCATTGAAAGAATTAGTTGGTGGCGAGCAATTGAGGGCGTATTTTGTGGGCTTACCTGGGCGATATTTACACCGAATAGAATAGGTGAGTATGGGGGGCGGGTCATGTATTTATCTCCTGAAAACCGGGCCTCTGGAGCCGTTGCAATGGGAGTGGGGCATTTTGCTCAATTGGTATTGACCAGCATATTTGGAGCGCTAAGTATCGCATGGTTCGTAGCAAAATTTCTTCCCGTATCGATTGAAATCAAGATATTGGTCTGGGTGATAGCTCTGCTCTATGCACTTGCATTCTTGGTCGTTTTCTTTAATGTACATTGGGTAGATAGACTTGTAAAACGTATTCGCATATTCCGGAAAATTCAATCTTTTTTTTCTGTACTTGAGGACTATGATAAGCGGGAGCTCAGTGTAATTCTGGGAATTTCCTTGTGTCGATTTGTCATCTTTACTTCGCAATATATCATATTAATGGAGGTCATATTACCAGACTTACCATTTGTATCTATGGTATTGATGATTTTTATCTTGTTTTTTGTGCAATCTGCCGTACCTTCGCTTGACTTATTCGATTTTAGTGTCAGAAGTTTTGTGGCGAGTAACTTATATGGTTATATTACCAGTCAGGAAATCGCGGTCATGGCCATTGTATCTTGTATTTGGTTTGTGAATCTAATATTGCCAGCTATATTGGGGTCCTTTTTTGCAGTAAAAGTTAATTATTTAAGTGATAACAAGTCTTAGTCTCTTTCTCATTATTATGACCATGGTGTATGTAGCATTGGTGCTTTACATGCGACATGGTTGGCTTTCGATACCTCCTTTTCAAGTGCAGAATGCTCCCTCAACTTCGGTGTCGGTATTAATTGCTGCTCGTAATGAGGAGGATGTAATCGAACGGACAATCAATGCGTTGTTGAACCAGGACTATCCGAAGGAGCTTTTGGAAATTATCATCATAGATGATCATTCTACAGATCGTACTGCAGAGATTGTTAAGACTTACGGATTCAAAGGGGTTAAGCTCCTGCAGATGAATGAACGTGATAAACTTAATTCTTATAAGAAGAAGGCTATTTCAAAAGCAATAGAGATTGCGCAAGGAGAGATTATTGTGACTACGGATGCGGATTGTCGAATGGGAAAACAGTGGTTGTCAAGCGTGGTTAGCTATTTCGAGGAGCATGGTTGTTATATGGTCTCGTCGCCGGTTATCTATTCTGAAGAATTGAATATGTTTGAGGAGGCACAAACACTTGAATTTCTATATTTGATTGGTCTAGGTGCGGCAGGTATCGGTAATGGACATCCGACAACTTGTAACGGAGCTAATCTTGCTTATAGGAGGGATGTCTTTTTTGAAATGGAGGGATTTAAAGGTATTGACGATCTTGCATCTGGTGATGATGAACTATTGCTCCATAAGGTGGCTGAGAAGTATGCTGACAAAATCGGTTTTTGTAAGTCAAGATCTGCAATAGTCTATACGGATGCCAAGCCTAATTTATTTGCTTTCATTAGCCAACGAAAACGTTGGGCATCTAAGAGTACTAAATATAAAAATAAGAGTGTAATCGTGCTGGGGGTCAGTATCTGGCTTTTCAATCTGGCAATGTTGTTGAGTGGGATATTGGCTTTTTTCTACCCGACAACCTTGGGGACGCTGATCTTTGGTGTTGTCATGGTCAAGTTTTTAGTTGAATTATATTTTATGAGACCGCTCTGTGAATTTGCTGAACGGACTAATTTGTTGAAATATCTTCCTCTATTGACGATCGGGCATATCGTCTATCTGGTCTATATTGGGATAGCGGGAAATATTGGAAAATACGACTGGAAAGGACGAATTGTAAAATAAAGGGAGACTAACTTCCCCTTACCTTTGCGCGGATAGCCATTTCGGCTTCTTTAACAACCTCTTCTGTGGATTTCCCTGTTGGGTCTATGGGCGGTAAAACTTCCCATGACATCTTCGTGAACGGATTCAAGGGGAACATTCCATATTTTACCATTTCATAAGAACCATTAATTGCTATTGGTACAACGAGAGCTGAAGGATTTTTCTTTAAAATGGTCGCTATTCCCCCTATTGCAAACTCTTTCATCTTTCCATTTTTAGTACGAGTTCCTTCTGGAAATATAAAGACGGACCAGTTTTTTGTCTTCATATTGTTGGCTAATTTTAAAATCTCTCCAATGGATTGTTTCGAATCTCTCCGGTCAATGTTTGCGGCTCCTCCATATTTTAGATTAAAAGAGATACTTGGAATATTAGCTGTGGCCAATTCAATTTTAGAAATAAATTTAGCATGGTACTTCCGTAGAAAATAAATCATAGGAGGAATGTCGAATTGGCTCTGGTGGTTGGCAACAAAAATTAAGGGTTGACCTGTTGGGATATGCTGTTCGTTGATGAACTTGACCGAATTGAAGAGTAGATAATTATCGCTAAATAGGGTGAAGTTCAAGAGGTCTACACTGCGTTTATGAGCGCTGTACCCACCCAGTTTCAGGCATAGCCATTGAATCGGGTGGAAAATAATCAGTTCGATAAAAAAGAATAGATAGAATATAGGGGTAAGGATATAACCAATAATTTTTCTCATATGCTTAGTCTGTTTTAAGGTGCAAACTTAGATAAACTTGCTTTTATATGCAATAATAATGCATTCCCTATTAAGGAGGGCTACTCTATCTAAAATACATCTTTCTTTATACAGATATTGTGCTTTGCTGTCATTCCCACAATAAGCAACATACTAGATGAGCCTAATTGCTTTAATGTTCAATTTGTTGTGATATAAAGTGATTATTTTTTTTAAATTATTCATTATGTATTTAATTTTATTTAAGTTTGTGTAAATAAAATCAATTTTTGAATTGATATGATTTTGCACATGAGCTTTGTTCAAAAAACGATAGTTAGGCTATCAATTGGCGCGAGGGTAATTTATACAATTGCAAAATCTTATTTATGAATATAGAATAGACGAATGATGATAGCTTCGCGCTTCTAAAATTTAAAATAAATACAGATGAAAAAAATACCTGCTACTTGTCCCAGTTGTGATGCTAAACTTAAGGTGTCCAAACTTGTCTGCGATGTATGCGAAACAGAAGTTGTAGGCAAATTTTCTCTTCCAATTCTAATGCAGCTCACTGTCGAGGAGCAGGAATTTGTTTTGGGGTTTCTTTATAATTCAGGTAGTTTGAAAGACATGGCTAGAGACTTAGGGAAGAGTTATCCTACTGTACGTAATATGTTGGATGATTTGATTCAAAAAATTAAAAATTTAGGTTATGAACAGTAAGTTTAAAGAAGTGCAGTCTTTTTCGCAATGGTGGCTATGGTTATCACTGCTGGCTCTTGTCATTCCGATTTATAGGGCTGGAGTGTCAATGTCCTTTTCCGAAGGTTGGGGTACTATGGTTTTGGAAATCGTGACTTATCTACCTTTTTATATTTGGTTAGTCTTAATCTTGTTCTTCCTTATGGTCCGACTGAAGACTGAAATTACAAATGACGGAGTAAAGGCAGACTTTAAGCCATTTTTATGGAACAAAACGTATAAATGGGAAGAAATAGTGGATTGTAAAGTCGTGAAGTATTCTATTTTTGATTATGGAGGTTGGGGGATGAGGGTTTCATCAGCGGGAGTAGCGTATACAACTAAGGGTAAATATGGGCTTAAAATTACTTTAAGGAGTGGACGTCAAATCCTGATAGGAACACAGCGTCCTGAGGAGCTTAAGGCGATTGTTAATGAATTTTTAAAATCTATAAAGACACATGAAGGTCAGTAAGATATTTTTAAAACCATTCGATGATTTTTCAGAACGGACATTGTTAATTGTCGGACTCCTGTTCTATATATTGGGAAGCTTGTTTGCCTATTTTTATGATATTAAATATAACGGTTTTATTAACATACGGTTTGGAGATGGTGGTCCGTTGTATAGGCCTTTTGTAAACAATTTGGTAAATACGGTATTGCCAACGATTGTACTGTATTTGTTTGCTAAGCTTATTTACACAAAAACTAGGTTTATTGATGTCCTCAATACAATTCTGATTGCTAGGATAGTGATTTATTTCACTTCGGTACTTGTTGTGTTGGACAAGTCTAAGGCTACGACACAAAAAATTACTGAAGCCGTGGCAAATGGGGATGTGCAATTGGAAACCGTTCCTAAATCGGATATTTTTTTAGCTGTTTTCGTGGGTTTGCTTTCGCTATTTGTCTTGATCTATTATTTCTATATATTGATTCAAGGAATGAAAGTTGCTATGAATAATAGGAAAATTCTTATCAACGGAGCGATTGTGATTATTTTCTTGGTCTTGGATTTGGTGGTACAATTTTATTTCCCTTATTTCTAATGTTTATTATGAAGTATTTATATGCTATTTTTTTACTTTCGATTCTAAATGTTGCTTGCGGACAAAGCATTACTGGGACTTGGAAAGGAGAGTTACAGACTCCTGGACAGAGGATTCCGCTTGTCTTTCATATTCATCAGGATAACGAAGGATATGCAGGGACTATGGATAGCCCAAAGCAGGGGGCGATTGGATTACCTTTGAGTGAGGTGAAGTTGAATGGGGATGTTCTCAAATTGAAAATGAGCACTGCGGGATTGGAGTATGAAGGAAGAGTAGCGAGTGATACAATAAAGGGAGAGTTTAGGCAGGGGGGTGGTACTTTCAACTTGAGTTTGACAAAGACTCTGGATTCTATTACAATAATCAAACGACCCCAAGAGCCTGAAGGTGTACCTAATTATCGCGAAGTAGAGGTTTCATTTTTTAATAAAAAGGCTGATTTGACCCTTGCGGGAACCCTTACTATGCCAGCGACTGGCAAAGGTTTTCCTGCAATATTGTTGGTGACGGGAAGTGGTCCTCAAAATAGGGATGAAGAGCTCTTTGGTCACAAACCTTTTAAGTTAATAGCTGATTATCTGACAAAGAATGGCTATGCTGTATTACGTTATGATGATCGGGGTGTTGGTGAGTCTACTGGTGATTTTTCACTAGGGACGACTGCGGACTTCGCTGCTGATGCAGCTGCGGGTGTTGCTTTTTTAACCGGGCATCCAGCAATCAATCCCGCTAAGATTGGGGTTATTGGGCACAGTGAAGGAGGGATGATTGCTCCCATGCTGGCTGCGGAAGACTCAAAAATTGCATTCATTGGATTATTGGCGGGGCCTACTATAGCGATAGACTCATTAATGTTGCTTCAAAATGCTGCATTTGGAAAGGCTTCGGGCATGAGCGAGGACGCATTGATGAAAGCTCGTGATCTAAATCGAAAGATTTATGCCATTGTGAAGAGTAGTCGCAGTGATGGAGAAGTGAAAAAGACATTAATGGGAATTTTGAACAATAGTAAACAGGTGGATGAACTGACTAGTCCTTGGTTTAGATCATTTTTCCGATTCGAACCTGGGGTTTATTTAAATCGTGTGAATTGTCCAATATTTGCAGTGTATGGGGGCAAGGATCTACAGGTCCCTGCTGAGGCAAACCTGAATGCAATCTATCGAATCTCGGAAAAGAAGAAGAATCGTTTGGACTTCATCAAAGTTTATCCTGATCTTAACCATTTGTTTCAACATGCTCAAACAGGGTTGGTAAATGAATATGGTTTTTTGGAGGAAACGATGAGTGAAGAGGTCCTTCGAGATTTAAAAACGTGGTTGGATAGGGTAACCTTGTAGCTATTTGACAATTTTAAGGATATTGATTAATATAATAAACACCTCCAGCGCAATACTGGAGGTGTTTATTATATTAAGGAGTTGTATTTGATACGGGAAGAATTTTTCCATTGTAGTACTTATTGCCATTTTGCGCAAACTCAGCAAGATATCGTCCCATTTCAAAGGCGAGGGTACCAGCTTCTACTCCGGGAAAGGCTGTTTCGAACATCTCTGTTTGGGAAGAACCCAATGCGAGGCAATTGACTTTAATGCCTTTTTCTTTCAATTCCTCAGCTAGGCATTCTGTAAGGGTCGCTAAAGCACCTTTACTAGCGGAGTATGCCGATAAGCCTGGAAATTTTGAGGCGCCCTGAAAGCCACCCATACTGCTTACATTCACAATGTGACCTCCATTTTTGATGAGAGGAACAATATGCTTGATCATGTTGACATGGCCTAATAAATTGGCCTGTAACATCGTTACAAAATCTTCGGTAGTAGTTTCTAAAAATGGTCTATTAATGAGTTGACCAGCGTTGTTGATGAGGATGTCTACTTCTTTAAACTTGGATTGAATGAAAGGTATGAGCGAATCAGTATAGTTATCATAGACGATGTCGAACTGTGCAGGGTATAGCTTACCGCCGTCATGATTTAATGATGATGCAATTTCATGAAGCTTTCTGAGTTTATCAGCCGATCTTGCGATTGCAATTACATTGTTCTCTTTATTTGCCGTAAGGTCTAAGACTGCTTCAAATCCTATGCCGCTACTTGCGCCTGTTATAATAATATTTGCCATGTTAAATTGTTTTTAATACTGTATTTTGAATGCGGACTACTATTCGGAATTTGTAATCTCGGTTCTACTACGTTCTACTTCTTCGGCCGATGGAAGCTTCTCTTCTCCCAACCCTTTTGGGTCGAATGTATAATAGGCTCCTGTCAAGGATACTAGAGCCGATATAATATAAAATAGCAAGCTAATCAATACGGCTAAATGTGCATCTAGATAAAATATTTTCGCTCCCCACATATAAACTACTTCACGCATACCTAGTCCTCCTACAGAAAAAGGGATGATAGCAACGAGAGATGAAGCTAGGAATAAGAAAAGGTATGGGGAGAATTTTCCTTGAAAGCCCAATGCATATAGAATTAGAATCGCAGAGATAACTTGCATAGCCTGAACACCGATAGCCTTGATATGTGTGATTGGAAAACTTTTTGTAAAATGAGGGAAGAATTTCGTAATAACGAAATAGTATATCAGCGTGCTCAGAAGAAAAGCAGATATCGTGAGTGCATTGGGGATCTTAAGTTGTGGCATACAGACAACTAGAGCGGAGGTAATTAAGCCAAGTGCCCATAGACCGCTTAAGCGGTCAAAAAAAAGAGCTCCAAGTAGTCTACGTCCCTTGATATTGAATTTTTTTCGTAAAAAATAGATTTTATAACCGTCACCGCCGATGCCTCCTGGTAGAAAAAGATTATAGAACATGCCCAATTGGTAAAGCTTCAAATTATACTTTTCGCTCACTTCTAATCCTATTGCCTTTAGGAAGCTTAATAGTCTTGAAGCGGAAATAAGGATGGAAATCAAAAAGGCTAAAAGTGCGAGTAAAAGAAACCAAGGATTGCTGTTCGAGATTGCCTCTAAGAGGTCTCTTATTTCAACTTTCTTGAATACCCAATACAGTGCTCCTGTGGTGATGACTAACTTGAGTATGTTTTTGAAAACAGTCTGAATTTTTTTGATATCCATTGACGTCTGTATTCTAGCGCTTACTTGAACGAATTGGGTAAAGATAAAAACTATCTTGGATAAATATTAGCTAGCAAAGATGGGATAAATCCTGCTGTACAACATTAGGAGATAAATGCTGAGCATGATGGTGGAAAGTGAAAATAACCAATTCACCTCAGTCTTTGTGTACTTATTTTTCAACATGGTGAATAGTAAAGTGACAAATATGACAAAAAGAAGCAGTGGAAAAATCAGTACCCACTTGTTTTCAAAATATAAATAGGTGTTTTGGAGCTGCGCCTTATTGTCTGATAATAATGGGATAAATGCTAAGGCCAAGATAATTACGAACAATCGTAAGAGTATTTTTGCAATTACTTTGCTTATGGTATGATTTTTGGATTGTTCGTTCATGATTTTGTATTTGTATATTTGCAAAAATACAAAGATTGATTAACATAATTCTTAAACAATGCGCAAACATATTCTGACCTCCGTGGCTATTTTATCAGCCGTTATCCTATTTTCATCTTGTGGCGCTCAAAAGAAGACTACATCTTCGGTGGGCAACTCGAATTCGTCCAATACCGAAGTAAATGATGGGCCGAGTGCCTCTCAGTGGAAAAGTGGAGTCAAAGGTAGCTGGATTTTGAATAGTATCGATCGAGAAAATATTCCGGCTGCATATACTATTAAGACTGTTTTTGAAGAAGCACCAGCCGAGTGTTTTGAAGGAAGTGTGTGGACATTGCCGTCAAATGGAAAAGGAACAATCGAGTTTACAGCTGACGGTACATTGTGCGCCAAAGGTGCAGTACGAAACATTGTGTGGTCTATCTTCAATCCGGGCAAGACTGGTGGTCAGCCTCAATTTCAATTTAAGAAGATTTATTCGGGAGACAAAGCTCGGAATGTTACAAGTGGTTACAGATTGGACCTCTCTTTCTCAGATGGTAATAAATTAGTCATGCGTATGCCAATCGATGTGGAAAGTGGTACAGGTTATTTGGTTTTTAACTTCACGAAATCTGTACGTTAGGTATAGCGAGTTTTAATCATATATATTGCCGTAAGTTATTATCTTACGGCTTTTTTGATGTTTGTGGCTGTTGTGTTTTTTATTTTTGATTCGTTGGGAAAATTGTTGGGTAAGCTTTAAATAGATGATTCGAATATTGGAACATTTTTTGCTGTAACATCCTCAATAAAGACATACCTATGGGAAATAGCGGTAAATTGGAAAGTAATCAACATTGAAATGGTAGATGAAGTTAGAGAAATAGAGCAAGAGAGATTTAAGAAAAGAGATAGTTCAAAGATTTATTTTTTTGTAATTGCTATAGCTGCATTGTTAGCAACCAATATATACTTTTATATCAAATTCAACTCTTCGGGCGAAAAGATATATACGTTGACTGTCCAAAAGGAAAATTTGCAGATTGAGATCGATCGGATAGAAGCTGAACTTGATAATTTGAACGAAGAGAACCTGAAGCTGAGTGAGAGCATGATGAAATCGGAAGTTCAAGCTCGGAAGATAATCGAGGATCTTCGAAAGGAATTAGAAATGAGTACATTGACTACCGAACAAATCAATCAAGCTCGAAAGATTGTAGCATCATTGAAGGTGGACGTATCCGGTCTGAAGACTGATCTCGGAGATTTAAGGGTTAAGAATGAGATGCTTCGCAAAGAGAATGAATTGTTAAATAGCAAAGTAGATGAGCGGGAAAGTAAGATTGAGGGATTGACGGACAATAATGCACTCCTTAAAGATAAAGTAGCTACAGCATCTGCTATAAAAGTTTCGAATATTATCATCAATGGTCTTCAAGAAAAGAGAAAGGGACGTTTGGAGGTGGAAACTAGGGCTAAGCGGGTGGATAAGCTAGAAATTAACTTTACCATTGCAGACAATCCTTTAGCTAAGCTTGGTGCAAAAGATATCTTCGTCCGAATAATCAATCCTGATGGAGATTTGATTGCTGAATCTACGGATATATTTTTTGTACACGGAGAGAAACTTCAATATACATTTAAGGAAAGTATCAACTTTACGAATAATGGAGAGGAATACAAATTTTTCTGGCAAGAACCAAATAATTTTGGCAAAGGTGCCTATACCGTGCTTCTGTATGCGGACAATGCTATCATGGGTAGATCGAGTATTATCTTAAAATAATTTTTTCGCTCATAACTATAACAAAAGAAGGTCTGGAAAAAATTCCAGACCTTCTTTTGTTATTCTATTTCTTTTAGTGCGCTATCGTACATAGGAATTAGGATAGTAAATGTGGTGCCTTTTCCAGCTTCTGTTTTAAAGGTAATAGATCCTCTCATACCTTCAATTGTCTGCTTGGCAAAAGCTAAGCCTAAACCTGTGCCTGAACTCTTGGTGGTGAAGTTAGGTTCGAAAATTTTGGATAGAGATTCATCGGAGATTCCTCTTCCGTTGTCATTTATCGCTATTTTTATAATGTCGGGATGTATACGAGAGATTTCAAAATGGATTTTAACCTTTTTGCGGCCAATTGCTGCTTCTATTGCATTTTTTATAAGATTGTTGAACGTTCTTAACAATTGATCTTTATCTCCGAGTACATATATCGGTTGTAGGTCAGTGTGATTTGTAATTATGATACTGGCTTGGGGATTGTTGGTATATACCGCAGTTGATTTATTAATCTCTTCAACGATGTTGACCTTTTCCAAATGGGTGTCTGGCAATTTAGCGAAGGCAGAGAATTCACTGGCAATATGAGATAAACTATCTATCTGTTCAATAAATGAGATAGATATTCTATTAAATCGTTCTTCGAATCGAGGGTCACCTTCTCTAAATGATCTCCCTAATTGCTGAATGCCTAGCTTCATGGGGGTTAGCGGATTTTTGATTTCGTGGGCTATTTGTTTCGCCATTTCTCTCCAAGCAGCTTCTCGTTCTACACCCATTAGTTTTTTTGAATTTTCTTCTAGCTTAATTAGCATAAAATTGTATTCTTTTATCAAGGTTCCAACTTCATCATTCCGTTGCCAAAAAAGAGGTTCATTTTGTTTGCCTACATTTGTTTGTGATAGCTTTTTGCCAATCATGACCAAAGGAGCAGTAATCTTATTGGAAATATAGACCGCGAAGAAACCAAATGCAATAATGATAATCGTATATATATTGATTAGGGTATTCAGAAGCAGGTTGATGCTGGCACTTTCTTCTTTTCTGGATGAGAAGTAAGGAACATTTAGATAATAGGCTAATTGATAATCTCTGTTTCGGATACTAGCGTAACTAGATGAAAATTCAAACTCGCCAACGTTTTCGGATTCAATGGTTTCAGTTTTCTTGATAAGTGATAGCTTTTTATACGCAACGGGATTGATAAACGTGGAGAACAACTTTAGGTCGTATATTTTGGGTTGTGATGAATAAATTAGCCGACCATTTCTACCGAATAATGAAAAATCTGTCGTCATCGCTTGCGATAGCAAGTTGAGATAGGCTTCGGCTTGCAAGAAGTCAGAAGTCGCTTCGGCTGTGTTTAAGATGTTTTCTAGCTTTCTCGATATTTCGGCTATGTATTTTATTCTCGCATTTTCACGTTCTTTGCTGAGCCTAGAATTTATATTATAGAAGGCAAGGACGCCCGACATCAATATGGCGAAGATTATGGATATAATAAATATAGTCTGGATACGGGTACTATATTGAATGGAATTTTTTAGAATAAGAAAGTGATATTTGATGCTTTTAATTCTAAATGATCGTTGGGATACGGTTTGTCCTAAATAAAATAGAATATAGATAATGCTAAAGAATACAAATAAGAGCACAAAAAAGAAGCAGGTGATAGCCACATATTCGTAGATATTTTGATTTGCACGGCTGATAATAAGGGTGGTGTGCTCATCTGGACGGTACATCAGATGAAAGAATTCGCTTGGGTCGTCGATTTCTAAAAATGTGCCTACGCTTTTAGGGAATTTGGAATCTGTGCTGGGGTAGGTGTATTGACCATATTGTGTGATTAGTTGTCGATCTTTATATAGCGCAAATGAATTGTTGAGAAAGGCTTCTTGTTGAAGAGAGGTGGTGCGACTGTCTGACAGTATCTCCGGATAGGGCAGAATATAGCTGAAAGATCGATTTCTAAGATTGAGGAACAAGCTGGCAGTTGTTTCATTGTCAATTGGGATATTGATTGTAGCAAAATACTCATGTGTACCTAGTTCACTTTTTAAACGATAGAAATTGTCTGTTACTTTAATGGAGTTTGTAATAACTTTTTCCCTGTATTCTTCAAATTTGTTATTATTGTAATGTTCTAATGGTTGGTTATTTGCATAGTAATAGCCGTTGAAGTCAAACTTTGAAAGATACCCACTGAAATACGTTTTCTTTAAGAACTCGGTGATTTCGGTAGGGTCATTTTGATTGGCGGCAATACGAAGGCGATGTTGGAGTTGCTCATCATTTTTCATTGATTTTTCAATATCCATGAATAGGGAGATGGCATTGGTATCGTCTTCTGCCTCAAGATTTGCCAATACTAATTTCATATTCTCCAACTTTTTCAAACGCATATATTTGTCGTGATTTATAGAGGAAAATATAGCAGCGATAACCAGTATCACTATATATAGCGAAAACTTGTATTGATCTAAGGCGTACTTATGGAGGAAGATGAGCAAAATAAGTATGCCTAACAAAACATTGTTTATACTATTGTCGCCTAATAAAGCATATACAATCATCGATATGATAAGTACTGCAAGTTGGAGGTTCAACTTTACCCCAATAGCATCAAATAGTTTGTCCATCAATTTGAGGACGAAGTTGATATAGAGAAAGAGAGACAAAATTGCTAAGCACAAGTTGAGTAGATTCAGCCAACTATATTTGCTTAGGTCTGCAATTTTAGAAAAATCATAGCTTACGATGGAAGTGTGAGTTATCAAACTGCCGAGGTGCTTAAATAGGAGGTTCGAAAAAAAGTATATACCGAAGAGTAATGTGCTCGCAATGACGTAGGGAATTACTCCTTTTTTAGTGCGTTCAGGTAATGTCAGGTTGGTCAGTATAGAGGTAATAAATAGCAGATACCATAAACAGCTCAAATTGGTCAACGTCAAAGCCCATAAATGAGGAAAGATGGCATTGTAAGCGTAATATTTGGGGTCAAATATCCCTAAGCTGGAGTGAGATGCCAGCCAATTGGTCTCAAGGTCTATAACTCTTATACCAATGAGTACAAGGCCGAATATTGCTATTGAAGTCCATACAAAACCTTTTTTTGCAAGGCTCAAACAAATATTGTGTGCTAGTATGATAAAGCAGAACATGGCAGCGACCCAACAGATGAATTGTAGAAAAATATAGATGTTATCGTGTTTTCCATCTTTTAATTTGACAGAGAAAAGATAGGTGCCGTCTTTACTGTATACATTTTGAATATTCCTAGTATCTGTATAGTCTGCTATTTCTAGATTATTGTTGCCGATAAGGTCTTTAGCAAACGTGTTTTTAAGATATTCGTTGTTGCTATTAAAAAATCTTTTGACAAGAATAAGCGCTAGAACATTGATGTCTCCTACTTTCTTTTGTCGGGCGATAAAAGATCTATTGCTTTCAAGGATATATGTTGTAGTGGGTTTTAAGCCTGCATCTGTAACGGGTACATATACATCTGTGCTCCACAGTATGGGTTTTCCGTCTTTGAAGAGGTATAAAAGTATGCGCTGCTCATCCGAAAATTTTTCCAGTATTTCCGACGACTGAATGGGAAATTGCTCAATATTTTTAAAAGTCTTCATAATCGTCGAATCTGCAAATAGATCTTCGATCATGCTTTCCTTCTTGTGTATATTGGACATGAGCTCCTCTTTGTCCAATCTTAACATGTCTTTATCCGTAATGGTTAGGTGAATTGTAAGGGCAGTGCCCATAAATGAAAACGTGAGGATAAGAAGTAGGATACGGATTTTGGTGGTGAGTTGCACAGTGCTTTGTTATATTGTTAGATAAGTAAATATAATAAAAAAGTCCCCATATACAAGGATATGGGGACTTTGGTATTTTTGACAACAAAGGATGTCTAATTGTGGACTTCCTCTTGTCTGAAGATTTTGGCGTTTAAATACTCGCGATTCAATCGAGCAATGTTTGTCAATTTAATACCTACTGGACATTCTGCTTCGCAAGCGCCAGTGTTGGTACAATTGCCAAATCCTTCGGCATCCATTTGATCTACCATTGCTTGGGCACGTTCATAACGTTCTGTCTGCCCTTGAGGTAAGAGCGCAAATTGAGATACTTTTGCGGATACGAATAGCATCGCAGAGGCATTTTTACAAGCTGCGACACAGGCACCACATCCTATACATGTAGCGGATTCGAACGCTTCGTCAGCGATTCTTTTTGGAATCGGGATTGTATTGGCATCAGGTACTCCACCTGTATTTACATTGACATACCCGCCAGCTTGTTGAATGCGATCGAAAGCTGTACGATCTACTGCCAAATCCTTCAACACTGGAAATGCAGCTGCTCTCCAAGGTTCAATAACGATAGTCTGGCCATCGTGGAAGCTACGCATGTGCAACTGACATGTGGTAGTGCCTTGTTTAGGGCCATGTGGACGACCATTGATCACCAATGAACACATACCGCAGATACCTTCGCGACAATCGTGGTCAAAGTAAATAGGATCTTCTCCTTTACGAGTCAATTCTTCATTAACAATGTCAAGCATCTCCAAGAAGGACATATCATCAGCGATATTATTCGCTTGATAAGTTACGAATTGACCTCTTTGTTTATCATTTTTTTGACGCCAAACTTTCAGCGTTAAGTTCATATGTGCACTCATATCTGTATAGTATTGAGTACTGAGTATCGAGTATTGAGACATTTCGTATATCTCAATACGCTATACGCAATACTATTTATAACTTCTTTGTGTTAATTTAACGTTTTCGAAAATTAACTCCTCTTTATGAAGAACTTCTGGTTGGTTCTCACCGTTGAATTCCCAAGCAGATACGTAGGTGAATTCTTCATCATTACGTTTAGCTTCACCTTCTTCTGTCTGACTTTCTAAACGGAAATGGCCTCCACATGATTCAGCCCTGTTGAAAGCATCATCTACCATCAATTCTCCCAATTCTAAAAAGTCAGCTACACGTCCAGCTTTTTCTAAAGAAAGGTTTAATTCCTCGTTTTCACCAAGTACAGTTACATTTGACCAGAATTCTTTCTTCAATTCTTGGATAAGTCCTTTTGCCTTGGTCAACCCTTCTGCAGTACGGGCCATACCACAATATTCCCACATAATCTTACCTAATTCTTTGTGGATATCATCTACCGTTTTGGTTCCTTTAAGAGAAAGAAGTTGCTTTGTTTTTTGTTCAACTTCTAGACGAGCCTTCTCGAACTCTGGGTTGGTGTTGTCTACAGGAGCAAATCCTAAAGTGGACAAATAGTCTCCAACCGTATAAGGGATTACAAAGTATCCATCAGCCAGACCCTGCATCAATGCAGATGCTCCGAGGCGATTAGCCCCATGGTCAGAGAAATTACATTCTCCTAGTGCGTATAGGCCTGGAATAGTCGTCATTAGGTTGTAGTCTACCCATACGCCTCCCATGGTATAGTGTACAGCAGGGTAGATACGCATAGGCTGCTTGTATGGATTTTCATCTGTAATTTGATAATACATGTCAAATAAGTTTCCGTATTTAGCACGTACAGTATCTTCTCCAAGACGGTTGATTGCGTCAGCAAAATCCAAATATACGGCAACTCCTGATTTACCTACTCCACGGCCGTCATCGACCGCTTCTTTGGCATTTCGGGAAGCTACGTCACGTGGTACTAAGTTACCAAATGAAGGATATTTTCTTTCCAAGAAGTAATCTCTGTCTCCTTCTTTGATATCAGATGCTTTTAGTTCGCCTTTACGCAATCTAGCAGAAAGCTCTTGTGTTTTAGGTACCCATACTCTGCCATCATTACGAAGAGACTCGGACATCAAAGTCAGTTTTGACTGATGGTCACCTGTGACAGGGATACAGGTTGGGTGGATCTGGGTGTAGCAAGGATTTGCAAAGAATGCGCCACGCTTGTGTGCTCTCCATGCCGCGGTTACATTACATCCCATTGCATTGGTTGATAGGAAAAATACGTTGCCGTATCCACCAGTACATAATAAGACTGCATGTCCTGCATGGGATTCAATTGCTCCTGTTACCAAGTCACGTGTGATAATTCCTTTTGCATGACCATCTATTTTGACAACGTCAAGCATTTCGTGACGATTGAACATCTCTACTTTACCTTTTTTGATTTGACGGTTAAGTGCAGAATAAGCTCCTAATAGAAGTTGTTGTCCAGTCTGTCCACGTGCATAGAAGGTACGGGATACTTGGGCTCCACCGAATGAACGGTTGTCCAATAAACCTCCATATTCGCGCGCAAAAGGTACTCCCTGAGCGACACATTGGTCGATGATATTTACAGATACTTCAGCGAGGCGATATACATTGGCTTCACGGGCACGGTAGTCACCACCTTTGATGGTATCGTAGAATAGACGGTATACAGAGTCACCGTCATTTTGATAATTTTTGGCTGCATTGATACCTCCTTGTGCGGCAATAGAGTGTGCGCGACGAGGTGAATCTTGATAGCAGAATGCTTTTACATTGTATCCCAATTCGGCTAATGAAGCGGCTGCCGACGCACCCGCCAAACCAGTACCGACAATGATAATGGTAAATTTACGCTTGTTAGCAGGGTTGACTAACTTAAGATTGAATTTATGATTTGACCACTTTTGGGCTAATGGACCCGCTGGTACTTTTGAATCTAACATATCTCTTTATTTTATTTTGATAGATATTGCTTTCGCTCGTATCTTAAAATAGTTTATTTAGCAAAGTAAAAGTATAAAGGCATCGCTGCAAAGCCAATAGGGATAAGTATCCCAAATATCCAGACTCCTAGGAAACGAACGGTAGAAATGTATCTTCTATGATTGAAACCGACTGTCTGAAATGCAGATTGAAATCCATGAATT
This sequence comes from Sphingobacterium sp. SYP-B4668, assembly GCF_027627455.1. Taxonomy (NCBI): domain Bacteria; kingdom Pseudomonadati; phylum Bacteroidota; class Sphingobacteriia; order Sphingobacteriales; family Sphingobacteriaceae; genus Sphingobacterium; species Sphingobacterium sp. SYP-B4668. The sequence continues at coordinate 734,764 of NZ_CP115483.1, forward strand.
AAATGGAATGACAACGCTGCCATAGCTACGACATATAATAATACCAACCAGACATTTTGAAATGCATAGTCGACTTGCTTATACAAGTCACGCGCTTGGATGGTCTGGATGCCGTCTTTTACTTCTACTCTAAAATCGCTGAACTCAGCTTGCTCTAGTACTCTAGTAGTTGTTACATTAGTTGCCAAATCTGTTTTGTACTCGATGTAAGGGGTTTGATCATTGTGGTATTTCCACCAAAAGTTAGCCATGTGCGTAGCAATGAAGACTAACAATACAGTGCCTAATATACCCATGTTTCTGGAATTCCACGCGCTGTTTGCTGCTCCGTCATATTTGGCATAAGCGATAGGGCGTGCAGCTCTATTTTTCAATGTCAAAATAAGTGCATAAATAGCGTGGACAATAATAGAAGCGTAAAGTAAGTAGGAAACTACTTTAATAGGTGCAAAATGGGTCATGGTGTACGCGTATTGGTTAAACGCTAGACCTTCATCATTCTTAAACAGTTGTAAGTTTCCGACCAAGTGAACGATCAAAAAAGTACATAAGAAAAGTCCTGTTAAGCTCATGATTAGTTTCTTCCCCAACGAAGAACTTAAAACTGGCTTTGAATTGCTCATTATCCTTGTATTTTAATATTAATACGCAAAACTATCCATTTGCGTCATAAAAATGTAAGTAAGATTGTAAAAAGTACTAATTTAGAATTGTTCTAAGGTTGTAAACGGCAAAAGCCCAGTTAACTGGGCTTTTGCTGGTGTTTTTTATACCGAAATTGTCGTTAGACTATAAAAAATTATAGCCAACTCCAATTGACCACATTTTGACTTTTTGAGAGCGGTCTTTATTGTCGCTCAAGTTAGAAAGACCATGTTCATAACGAAGGTCTACTGTGAATTTACTAATATCTGCACCTACACCTCCAATGATACCTGTAGATGCTTTTTTGTAGTTCTCGAAATCTGTGTATTTGCTCAAGGAGCCTCCTTCGCTAACTTTGAACGCAAATACTGGACCTGCCTGGAAACGCACACCTATCGGACCTACACCTACTCTTGTTCCTAATAAGATTGGAACGTCTATTGTGGTGAAATCAAAAGTCCCGTTTTCCACATCTCCATCTGCTTTTTCATAACTTCCTTTTATTTTTTTTCCTGTAAAATATGCTTCCGGTTGTACATGGAATCCCGCTGCACCAATTCTAGCCCATAAACCTGCTTGATATCCTGTTTTAGTATCGGAATTTAACCATTTTCCATCTGATTTTAGGTTGGTAAAATTCAAAGCGCCTTTTACCCCAAATTTAAGGCTAGGGATTAACTGTGCATGTGCCGAAGCGATTAGCATTAGAGATGCGGCTAAGCTGAGTAGAAACTTTTTCATAAATAATGTATTTTTTGTTATAATTTTAATTTTTATTACTTTTCCAGTTGTGTACAAAATTTAAACCAAAAAATGGCAAACATTAAAATAAGCGATTCCGAATGGGAAATCCTGAAGGTAAAGTTAAGAAGAAAATACAATAGTTTGAGTGATGAAGACCTGATGTACAAAGCTGGGATGGAAGCAGAGCTTATAGAGCGACTCGCCAAGCGACTTAGACGAAATGTGGATTACGTTGTATTTACACTGGGTAAGGAGTTGACTGACTTGGCTAGTAATAGATTATAATGGAGGAAATAAATTGGTCAGATTTTGAAAAGGTCGACCTAAGGGTTGGCACAATATTGTCTGCTGAGGATTTTCCAAAAGCTAGAAAACCTGCTTATCAATTGACGGTAGATTTTGGAATCGACATTGGTGTTCGGAAGTCGAGTGCACAGATTACTGTACATTATTCAAAGGAAGAGTTAATAGGGATGCAAGTGGTGGCTGTAGTGAATTTTCCCAGAAAGCAGATTGCGAACTTTATGTCTGAATGTTTGGTAACCGGGTTTGCGGATGAGAATGGCGATATTATTTTGACTTCTGTAAATAGAAAATTGCCGAATGGTGCTAGACTTTGTTAATTTTGGGCAATGAGATATTTCAATTTTGAAGAGGGGAGAGACCAGTCTAATCCGGATGAGCTTTTTATGCGAGCTGCCTTAGATCTAGCAAAGCGTGCATATGAAGAGGATGAGGTACCGATAGGTGCAATAGTAGTAAGTCAAGGCAAGATAATCGGTAAAGGATATAATCTGACCGAGCGCTTAAATGATGTTACTGCACACGCGGAGATGCAAGCTTTCACCGCGGCATCTAATTTTTTGGGCGGGAAGTATCTTAAAGATTGTACACTGTATGTGACCGTAGAACCTTGTGTGATGTGCACAGGTGCATCGTATTGGACACAGGTATCGAGAGTTGTGTATGGTACAGTGGACGAAAAGCGAGGCTCATCGAAATATGGACATCTCTATCATCCTAAGACTGAAGTGGTGTCCGGTGTTCTGGGGGAGGAGTGCGCCCAGTTGATTACATCATTTTTTCGTCAGAAAAGATAGGTCTGCCTATTTCTTAGAAGAGATTAAAAACATATCCTCGATCTAAACGTTATATTTGTATATAAATCGAATAAAGTAGTTAACATTAAATTTTAATATATTATGGCATTTCAATTAGAAGCGTTACCATACGCATCAGACGCATTAGAACCACATATTGATAAGGATACCATGGAAATTCACCATGATAGACATCATCAAGCATACGTTGACAATCTCAATAAAGCAATAGCGGGTACCGATGCTGAAAACTTGTCATTGGAGGACATTGTGAAAAATGTTTCTAAATATAGCCCAGCAGTGCGTAACAATGGCGGTGGACACTTTAACCACGATTTGTTTTGGAGCATATTGGGAGCGAATACCGGTGGTCAACCTACGGGTGAATTGGCGGAGGCTATCGATGCTACTTTCGGTTCATTTGACGAATTGAAGAAAAAGCTTCAAGAAGCAGGCGCTGGACGCTTTGGTTCGGGATGGTCATGGTTGATTGTAGGCGCTGATGGCAAATTGGCTGTAACTTCGACTCCAAATCAAGATAATCCGCTTATGGATGTGGCGGAAGTAAAAGGTACTCCTATCTTGGGAATAGATGTTTGGGAGCACGCATATTATTTGAAGTATCAAAATAAGCGACCGGCATACTTGGAAGCTATTTTCAATGTTATTAACTGGGACGCTGTTGCGGAACGTTATGCTGCTGCAAAAAATTAATTTCGCTATAGTGCGATAGCTAAATATAAGCGATGGACGATGACGTCCATCGCTTTTTTTGTATAAATCATTTTAATTTTATTTGATGATCTAACCGATATTGGAAAAGTTTAAACGGATTTTCTCCAATCTCTTGAGGTCGACTTGTTAAGGCTTATTAATCAGTGCTTTTTGCTTAATTTTATGAAAAAATAGAAGGTTAAATATCAGATTTTCTGATTAAAAATTGTTACTATGTTAAAAGGATTTTTTAATGTTCCGGTTCCAGTCAATGAACCTGTTTATACATACGCTGTTGGTACCAAAGAGCGCAAACTCTTAAGGGCGGCCATTGACGAGGCTCGTGCTCAACAGATTGATGTTCCCATGTTTATCGGTGGAAAGGAGATTCGGACAGACAAGAAGGTGACACTAACACCTCCTCATGATCATCAACATGTTTTGGGGACTTATAGCGAAGGAACCAAGCAACACGTTACGGATGCGATTCATGCAGCCCTATCTGCGAAAGCCTATTGGGAGAACTTGGCATGGGAAGATAGGGCAGCGATATTCCTGAAAGCGGCGGATTTGATTGCTGGCAAATATCGCTACAAACTGAATGCTGCTACCATGTTGGGGCAGTCTAAGAATCCTTATCAAGCAGAGATTGATTCGGCTTGTGAAATTGTCGACTTCCTCCGCTTCAATGTACAATATATGAGTGAAATCTACGCACAGCAACCACCAGTGTCCGGAAAAGGTGTCTGGAATCGCTTGGAACAACGACCATTGGAGGGATTCGTGTTTGCTTTGACGCCATTTAATTTTACGGCTATTGCGGGTAATCTGCCTTCTTGTGTGGCGATGATGGGTAACGTAGTGGTATGGAAACCGTCTAATACACAGATTTATTCTGCAAATGTATTGATGGAGATTTTTAGAGAGGCTGGTTTACCAGATGGGGTTATTAATTTGGTGTTTGTTTCTGGGCCTGATGCGGGGGATGTAATTTTTAAACATCCTGATTTTGCAGGTATTCACTTTACAGGATCGACTGGTGTGTTTCAAAATATTTGGAAGACAATTGGTGAGAATATTCATTTGTATAAAACTTATCCGAGAATTGTTGGTGAAACCGGAGGTAAGGATTTTATCTTGGTGCACCCGTCTGCTGATGTCAAGGTGGCCAATACGGCTATCGTGAGAGGGTCTTTTGAATATCAAGGTCAAAAGTGTTCAGCAGCATCGCGCGTTTATATTCCACAGTCTTTGTGGCCGACGCTTAAATCGTCTATAGTTAAGGATGTTCAATCATTCACGATTGGTGGCACAGAGGATTTTTCTAATTTCATCAATGCTGTAATTGACGAAAAATCATTTGACAAATTGGCGAAGTATATAGACCGTGCGAAAGCGTCAAACGAAGCTGAGATTATTGTGGGCGGTACTTATGATAAGTCGAAGGGATATTTCATCCATCCAACGGTAATAGTGGCATCCAAGCCGGATTATGAGACTATGTCTGAGGAATTGTTTGGCCCAGTATTGACTGTTTATGTTTATGAAGATGCAAAATGGGAAGAAACGCTTGAGATAGTCGATAAGACATCTATTTATGCTTTGACAGGTGCTGTGATTGCTCAAGATCGCTATGCGATTACGCAAGCGACTCATGCGCTGCGTAATGCTGCGGGTAATTTTTACGTAAATGATAAGTGTACCGGAGCGGTAGTTGGCCAACAACCATTCGGGGGGGCTAGAGGCTCGGGAACGAATGATAAAGCCGGATCGATGATTAATTTGTTGCGTTGGGTTTCTCCTCGTACTATTAAGGAGACGTTCCATCCAGATACGGATTATAGATATCCATTTTTAGAAAAAGGAGAATAGAGCTAGGTATTTAAAATAAAAAAGGGACAATTTGTCCCTTTTTTATTTTAAATGAGAGGTATCGACTTTTATGCCTTATGATATGGATATTATTTAAGAGATATCTCTACATATAGGGGGAGATGGTCGGACGCATAGGGTTCATCGATGACCGTATGGTTGCCAAACTGTACATTGCTTCTCTTATTGACCATTATGAAATCAATTTCTCGATTGGGGTTGACCTCTGGAATCGTAAACCCATTAGGAATGCTACTTCTTTTAAAGAGACCCTCCAATGTTTTGATTGGCTGTGAGTCGGGTTGGGCATTGAGGTCACCGACAAGGATTACTAGATCTTTTGTGTTTTTGAAATGATCAACGATAAACTGAGTTTGTGCGATTCGATTTTCGTTTTTGAGATCAAGGTGCGTGTTCGCAAAATAAATGATTTTTTTGGAAGGTAATTTTATTTTAGCAATTCCGAGGCTCCGCATCTCACTCTTTACGGGCATAGGGAGATAGTGGTGCTCTGTGTTTTCAATAGGATATTTAGATAGTATAGCTGTTCCATATTCGCCTTTTTCTAGGTCGATTCCTTTTGAAAAGAAGTAGTATTTCATCCCGGTAAGTTCGGCAAGCTTTTTGGCTTGATCGGTATGTTCTGATCGGCTTACGTTTATATCGACTTCCTGGAGTCCTACTATATCAGCATTCGAGTTTTTGATGACGGCTGCTATCGCATTCAGATCAATAACGTTTGCCTTGCTAGGTGGATTGGCGTGATGGATATTGTAAGATAGGATTTTTAGCGTGGATTGCCCTTGTGAATCAAAGGCCATAAGTAGTAAAAATAGAAATAGAATCAGTTGTTTTTTCATTGAAATAGTTGCTTTGTACTTCGTGGACTTACGAAGTGGTTATTAGAATCTAAGGTTGTAATAGTTTGCATATGTTCGATGCACATTGTTTCATTAAATAAATATAGCCATTCCTTTGGAATGGCTATAAACATACATTATAAAATTGTAGTGACAATTATTCTCCGATAGGAAGTACGGTTTCTACTCCTGTAACCTCTGCGCGAATTTTAGCTTCGAGCTCATCCATTAAATCTGGATTATCTAATAATAAGGTTTTGACCGCATCACGTCCTTGACCAAGTTTGGTATCTCCATAGCTAAACCAAGAACCTGCTTTTTTGATGATGTTGTACTCAACGCCTAAATCAATGATTTCTCCGACTTTAGAAATACCTTCTCCAAACATAATATCAAATTCGGCAATACGAAAGGGTGGGGCTACTTTGTTTTTGACAATCTTGACTTTTACACGGTTGCCAGATACTTCGTCTGAATCTTTAATCTGAGAGGTACGACGTATATCCAGGCGTACAGATGCGTAAAATTTTAAGGCATTACCACCAGTTGTGGTTTCAGGATTTCCAAACATGACACCGATTTTTTCCCGTAATTGGTTAATGAATATACAGCAGCAATTTGTTTTAGAGATTGTTCCTGTCAGTTTTCGCAATGCTTGGGACATTAAGCGGGCTTGAAGTCCCATTTTAGAATCTCCCATTTCGCCTTCAATTTCGCCTTTAGGTACCAATGCAGCTACAGAGTCAATTACAATTACATCAATAGCACCTGAACGAATTAAATTGTCCGCAATTTCTAGTCCTTGCTCGCCATTATCTGGTTGGGATATCAAAAGATTCTCTACATCAACTCCGAGTTTTTGCGCGTAGTATTTGTCAAAAGCATGTTCCGCATCTATAATAGCTGCAATTCCACCCTTTTTTTGAGCTTCAGCAACAATATGGGTAGCTAAGGTAGTTTTACCAGAAGATTCGGGTCCGTATATTTCGATGATACGTCCTTTTGGAACACCTCCAATGCCTAATGCAATATCTAAGCCCAATGAGCCTGTGGAGATAGATTCTATTGGTTCAACAGCTGAATCTCCCAATTTCATGATGGCTCCTTTACCATATGATTTTTCTAATTTATCTAAAGTAAGCTGTAGGGCTTTTAGTTTATCTGAATTGCTCATATTTTTAGTAATTATAGTTCAAAAATACAGATTAAAATGAAATCTACAAATTTATTTTGCTAATTTTATTAGTTGTTGTTTATTTGCGCTCCGTTTTAAGCTTAGGACGAGTTATTTTCTGCTTCAAAAAGTTAGTCTCGTAATATTTACACATGTATGTAATTGGACAAATTTCACATTTTGGGGTACGTGCTAAGCAAATGTATCGGCCATGTAGTATCAGCCAATGATGAGCTACAGCAATGGTTTCTTCGGGCAAGTATTTGACCAATTGTTTTTCTACAGCCAAGGGGGTAGTAGCTCTACTAGTTAAACCTAATCGGTTGCTCACTCTAAATACGTGTGTATCTACGGCCATGGCAGGTCTGTTGTATACCACTGATGAGATGACATTTGCAGTTTTTCGACCAACTCCTGGGAGCTTTACTAAGTCTTCAATTGTTTCAGGAACGTGCCCATTGAAATTTTCGACCAACATTTTTGCCATGCCAACTAAATGTTTGGCTTTGTTATTTGGATAACTGACCGAGCGTATGTATGCGAAGACCTCATCTATGGACGCTTCCGCTAGTGCTTCAACAACTGGAAAGCGCTCAAATAGCGCTGGCGTGATTTGATTAATTCTTTTATCCGTGCATTGGGCGGATAGGATTACAGCTACTAATAGCTCAAAGGGATTACTATAATTTAATTCGGTTTGGGCATCAGGATTATGAGTGGAAAAATACTCTACAAATGCACGGTATCGATCTTTCTTTAGCATAATCAAAGATACGAAACCAAAGTTGAAGGAGAAAAAACTAAGGCTCGATGATATCATCGAGCCTTGTTGTTGTAGAGTACTTATTTGCTTTTCAATGATTTTGAATAAGCCAAAATATTGTCAATTGTCGTTTTGTTGGGATTTTTCGACAAATTTTGTAGACTTGATTTTAACTTAATCTCAAATATCTCGTCGTGGCTTTTGGCCTGGTCTTGATTTTTGAGTACATAAGCATCTACTTTAGTTTTTGTAAAGTTTTCGACCATAAGCTAATCTAATTTTGTTTGTTATCAACTTCTTATCAAACGTAAGATAGGTAGCTTATAGTATTTTATCACAAAAAATTATTTTTTTGTTTTTGACATATATTTATCGGCTTCTACAACGGCTTGGTAAGCATTCACTATTCCTCCTGTAACACTGATTTCGTCCAGGTATACTTTTCTATTACTGCCATCTTCTCCTTTTACTTTTATCTTTTTGTCCACTTTGATTACAGATTTTAGAATGATGTCCTTGGTTTCTTTTGCTGTCAACTGTGGATAATATGAACGGATTAAAGCTGCTAACCCGGCGACCACAGGAGATGCCATGCTGGTGCCTTGTTCTTCTTTGTATTTGGAATCGGGTACGGTGGAATAAATCTGTACTCCTGGAGCAAATACGTCTACAGTCTTGTAGCCGTAGTTGGAAAAGTCAGCTACAAGATCATCATCTTGATAAAGACCACTAGCACCTACCGTAATCCACGCATCGGCTTCACCTTGAATAGCATCTAAACTGTCAGTAAAGTATTTCGTCGGGTAGTTCTTGTGTATGTCGACGTCTTGGCCATCGTTACCAGCAGCGTGTACTAACAATACATCTTTGGATAGGGCAAACTTAATCGCTTCATCTACAGCTTTTTTGTTGTAGGCATAGCTTTTCCCGAAACTCATGTTGATGACCTTTGCTCCATTTTCCGCTGCATATCGGATGGAATTGGCTACATCCTTATCTCTCTCATCCCCATTAGGAACAGTTCTTAGTGCCATAATTTGCACATGATCTGCTACCCCATTGATGCCGATTCCATTATTACGTTTTGCGCCTATTATTCCTGCCACATGCGTTCCGTGAAGTGCATCTGGGCCTGTCACGTCTGGATTTCCGTAATAGCGCTCGTTTGCGTCTTCATAGTTGTCTCCAATAATATATCTAGGGTCGAACTCCTTGTTTAAATGATAGTTTATTTGATCCCCGAAATAGATGTTTGCATCTGCAATTTGGCTATAGAACTTTCCAACTGATTTTTCTTCTTGGATACCTTTTTTTGCAATCCGGATGGCCATTTTCTCCTGATCAGTAGTCGTCTGATAGTTTTCGATGTCGGCAAGGGTTAATGCCGAGGTATCTTTTCCAATCTTTATGAAGATATTGTCCAACTGTTCCTTAAGTTTACCATAGTTGAGTTGGCCGAATTGCGCTTCTTCAAGTTTACGGGCATACTCGCTTACCATCCCTTGGTAAGCAACGAACTCTCTTCTTTCGGCGGCACTTAATGGCGTGCTGGGAAGGACGGAGATATATTTAGGTTCGAATTTCCTAATTTGGCGGGTCAATTCGAGGTTGTCTTGGTTGACATTCTCTCCATTGGCATTCCCAATGAAATTCCAACCGTGCTTGTCATTGACATACCCATTTTTGTCGTTATCCTTGCCATTATCGTTGTTGTCGTTCGTATTTGTCCAGAGCACATCTTTTAAGTCCTCATGTTGGACATCTACTCCTCCGTCAATGACAGCTACTATTATAGGAGTTGCTTTTCGGCCTTTTAGTAAAGTATTGTATGCTTTTTCCGTGCTAATCCCCATCACTCCGTCTTGTTGAAAATCAAGATTAAACCAGTTTTGCGGAGCTTTTTTATCTTTTTGGGCAAATGATAGCGAAGGTAAAAGTCCTAGTGCTAATATAAATGCTAATTTACTTAATCTCATTCTTGCTGCTTAATGTTTTATTTAAAATTGATGTATAAGCAAATATAGGGCAATAATCTAAAGCAAACTGTTAATTTATTCTAAATCGCTAAAATTTTCGCCTATCTTTAATGAATTTTCATTGAGAAAGGGAGTAAATGCTTTTTTATTGTGGAATTGCTAATCTTGACGCTAAATTATGAGTAAATTAATTTTGTGGGCTGCTGGAGTATTCACTATGGCGTCCTGTTCTTCAAATAATACAATGTTGGAAAATAAAGCAGTAACATGGCCTGACCTGACTCCACCAGTTGCGGATGTAAAGGCACACGAGCGGATTATCCATGGGGATACCGTAGTCGATAATTATTATTGGATGATTGACTATTTCAAAAAGGGTCCAGATTCGTCCAACGTCGTCCAATATCTAGAAGCGGAGAATGCTTACACCTCAGGCATGATGAAAGATACCGAACCCTTTCAGAAGCGACTTTTTGATGAGCTGAAAGGACGGATTAAGGAAGCTGATGAGTCGGTGCCATACTTAAAAAATGGATATTACTATTATACACGGACAGAGGAAGGAAAGCAGTATTATAAATATTGTCGTAAGAAGGGAAGTCTTGATGGGGTAGAGGAGGTCTTGCTAGATGTTGATGCTATGGCTGAGGGACACGCTTACTATGCCATCAGTGGTCTGTCTATAAGTCCAGACAATAAGCGACTGGCCTATGGGGTTGATACCATTTCTCGTAGAGAATATATAGTACACATCAAGGATTTGGAAACTGGCAAGATCTTTAGTGATCGTATCAGCAGGACCTCAGGTGGTACTACTTGGGCGAATGACAATGAAACGCTGTTTTATACATCCAAGAATCCAATCACTTTGTTGAGTGAAAAAATTAAAAGACATCGTATTGGGACCGATGAACAAGCAGATGTAACCGTATATGACGAGAAGGATAATACAAATTATATTGGAGTAAGTAAGTCGAAAAATGGAGAGTTCATCCTGATTTATTCAGGAGGGACGCTTTCTTCTGAAGTTTACATTTTAAATGCTAATGATCCAAATGGAACATTCAAGGTTTTTCAACCTCGTGTAAAAGATGTGCTTTACTCGGTGGTGGCTTTGGAAAATAAATTTTTGATTGTTACAAATGATGGCGCGACGAACTTTAAAGTGATGGAATGTCCTCTTGACCGTACAGGAAAGGAAAATTGGAAAGAATTCATCCCCCATCGTACAGATGTGTTGGTGAGTGATATCGACGAGTTTAGGGATTTTATTGTTATTTCGGAGCGAAAGAATGGACTTACTCAGCTGGCTGTTCGTAGTTTGAAAGATGGAAACCAGCATTACCTAGATTTTGGAGAAGCCGCGTATACGGTGTATCCAAGTACGAATGTAGAATATAATTTGGATGTGGTTCGATATGGCTATACTTCTTTGGTGACACCCTCATCGACATATGAGTATAATATGGATACGCACGATAAGAAGCTTCTTAAACAGCAGCCTGTCTTAGGTGGATATGAGATTAAGGATTATGCAACGGAGCGAGTATTTGCAAAAGCGCAAGATGGGACTTCTATTCCTATTTCGATTGTTTATAAAAAAGGGATAGAGCGTGACGGTAGGTCTCCTTTATTGCTGTATGCCTATGGATCATATGGAGCATCTATGGACCCATCTTTTTCGTCTACAAGATTAAGCCTTTTGGATCGTGGTTTTGTTTATGCCATCGCTCATATTCGGGGTGGAGAGGAAATGGGAAGACAATGGTATGAGGATGGAAAAATGATGAAAAAGAAAAATACATTTACCGATTTCATTGACTGTGGACAATATCTTATTGACCAACAATATACAGCTAAAGGTCGCCTATATGCAAAGGGAGGGAGTGCTGGTGGGCTATTGATGGGAGCTGTAGTCAACATGGCTCCAGACATGTGGCATGGTGTAATCGCAAATGTTCCATTTGTAGATGTGGTCAATACTATGCTTGATGAAACAATCCCATTAACTACAAATGAATATGATGAATGGGGTAATCCGAATGGTAAAGAGGCATATCAGTATATGAAGAGTTATTCTCCTTACGAAAATGTAGAAGCAAAGGACTACCCCAATATGCTGGTCACGACTGGTCTGCATGATAGCCAAGTCCAATACTTCGAGCCAGCGAAATGGGTAGCAAAATTACGTGTAATGAAGACCGACAAAAATGTACTACTACTCAAAACGGATATGGACTACGGCCATGGTGGTGCGTCAGGAAGATTTGATTACCTAAAGGAGATTGCTTTGGAATATGCTTTTCTATTTAAATTAGAACATATTGATAAATAAAAAAATGGGACTATTTGTCCCATTTTTTTATTTATTGTGAAGACTATCCAGCTTCTCTTCCCGTTCAATTTCTCGAGAGTCTATCTGATGTTGACGATAGTTGTCCATTGCAACCTTACTGGCCTTTTGTGAGACTATGATTCCGATGATGGCTATTATTGTCACAATGGTAATCCCCCACACGTATTTTTTTTTGTCTTGCTTGACGAGCCAGTACATGACAAAAATATAAGGCACTGCAAAAAATAAGTAAAAGATTATACTGGGCGTATCCATTTCGCTATGTTCTATAAGTTCGCTCCAAAAATACCTAAAATTAACCACTTACAAAATCCATAAATCTTTTACGGTCTTATGATGACATCAAATTGACCTGTGGATGCTTTTTTGAGTGAATGTTTTAGTAATAGAAAGGTTATAAATATTAGACGAAAAAATAGCAATTTCGTAAAAACTGGAGCGCAAGAGTGGTGGTAGGTAGTAGTCTGAAAATCAATAAATTCTTAAGTTATCATGAATGCGTAAGAATTTGTGTTTTTTTCAAAAAAACGAAGAGTTTCTTGCATAAAAGAAAAAAATAATTTTATACATTTGCGCAGTCGATATACATGGACGTCTATAACAAAAAAATGAAGATACATCAAATAGGACATATTTCTTTTTCGCAACCTTTTGAGAGGTTTGTGGGAAGGTGTGCTTATTCTTCGTTGCAAATGGAACGTCCGTTTATCCGCTTCCGACGACCCATACTGCCTCGAGCTTGATAAAGAGGCAGGCCACTTCCAAAAAATAAGAAGATTTTCCTGCTCGGAGATCCGATTTTTCAATCCTTTAGTTTATATATTTTTTAACAAAACTAACATTCAGTTGTTGTTTTATTATTTGGGGTCGTATAAATAGATGACTATTTCAGATTTTTTGATTATTCCGGCAAAGCCCGAACATACACAGTACGCAGAGACTATCTGCGATGAGATGTTTGAATCTGCAAAAGCACGCGGTACAGGTATAGCGCGTCGTAAACCGGAATATGTAGCGAAGAAAATGATAGAGGGAAAAGCTGTCATTGCCTTACATAAAGATGGTAGATGGGCAGGATTTTGTTATATTGAGACATGGGGGCACGAAAACTATGTGGCCAATTCGGGATTGATTGTGAACCCTGACTTTAGAAAAGTAGGACTGGCTAAAGCTATTAAGAAAAGAGTCTTTGAATTGTCTAGAGAAAAATACCCTCACGCCAAGATATTTGGACTTACTACGGGACTCGCAGTCATGAAGATTAATTCTGACTTGGGCTACGAGCCTGTGACCTATTCGGAGTTAACAACTGATGATGAATTTTGGAAGGGATGTCAGAGCTGTGTTAATTATGATATATTGATTAGCAAAGAGCGTAAGAATTGTATGTGTACTGCCATGCTTTGGGATCCAGTTGAAAAGGAAAAGGAACTAAAGGAAAAGATCCAACGAAAGCTTGAAGCTAAGGAACGGTTAGAGCGGATTGCGAAGAAGCAATCACTATTGAAACGTATTGAAGCCAAGTTGTGGAAATCGACAAAAAAGATAGTACTGACCTTTTTTCCTCAACCTCGTAAGGCGGCAAAGGGATTTTAGCCTATTTGTTGTCAACCCTCGGTGGGATTGACTACCTTTAAAATCAGTGAAGGTAATTTACGAGCCTTTGGAGACAAACCATAATGAATAAACAAACCGAGTGTAACGGGCTCATTTATACAATTTGGGCTTATACTCATAAATAAATATATTCCAATGAAAAAAGTAGTTTTAGCATTTAGTGGAGGATTGGATACTTCATTTTGTTGTATTTATCTTACTCAAGATTTAGGTTTAGAAGTTCACTCTGTGATTGTAAATACAGGTGGTTTTTCGAAAGATGAATTGGATCAAATTGAAAAACGCGCTTATGAATTAGGTGTTAAATCTCATGCTGTTGTTGACGAAACAGAGAACTACTATCGTGATAGCATTAAATATTTGATCTTTGGGAATGTACTTAAAAATGCTACCTACCCCTTGTCAGTATCCGCGGAACGTGTATGCCAAGCTACTGCAATTGCCAACTACGCAAAGAAAATTGGGGCTGAATGTGTGGCACATGGATCGACTGGAGCAGGTAATGATCAGGTACGGTTTGATATGATTTTTAATACTTTGATTCCTGGAGTGGAAATCATTACCCCAATCCGAGATTTAAAGCTTAGTAGAGAAGCTGAAATTGAATACTTAAGTCAGCATGGAGTGGAATATTCTGCAGAAAAGGCTAAGTATTCAATTAATAAGGGCATTTGGGGTACGTCTGTTGGAGGAGCAGAGACGTTGACTTCCAATCAGTATTTACCAGAATCAGCTTGGCCTACAGCAGCAACTTCTACAAATACCCGGAAAATTACGATTGATTTCGAAAATGGAGAGCCTGTAGCATTGGATGGAAATAAAATTGGTGCTGTGAGGGTTATTCAGGAACTGCAAGCTATTGCGCAACCTTATGGCATAGGTAGGGACATCCATGTTGGGGATACCATCATTGGTATAAAGGGACGTGTGGGGTTCGAAGCTGCTGCACCTGTGATTTTGATTAAGGCACATCATACCTTGGAAAAACATACGTTGACTAAGTGGCAATTGGCTTGGAAGGATCAAATTGCTGGTTTCTATGGTAACTATATGCATGAAGGGCAGATGCATGATCCTGTCATGAGAGATATCGAAGCTTTTTTAGCGAGTTCTCAAGGTACTGTGAACGGACGTGTATATGTAGAACTTAACCCTTATCGTTTTACTATACTGGGAATAGATTCAGATAATGATTTGATGTCAAATAAATTTGGTACCTACGGTGAGATGAATAATGGTTGGACTGGTGATGATGTTAAGGGGTTTTCTAAAATTTTTGGAAATCAGACTCTTATTTGGCATAAAGTAAATACTAAAGACTAGTTATTTGATTAAGGTTGAATTTTTCGAATGAAGACCGTAAAACGACACATGATTGGTAAGTAATATATTGGTCTGTATCTGTTTAAAATTTCATTTTTTATCATAGAGATGACTTTGAATTTTAATGTTAAAAATATTTATAGATGAAAGAAATTAAAGTTGGTATAGTGGGATCAGCCGGTTATACAGGAGGTGAGCTGCTTCGTGTGTTGATCTACCATCCTAAAGTCGAGATTGTTTTTACACAGAGTGCGTCTAATGCAGGTAATAAAGTCTATGATGTGCATAATGACCTATTTGGCGATACAGAGCTCATTTTTTCTTCAGATATTTGCGATGACATTGATGTCTTATTTTTGTGTGTGGGGCATGGTGATGCTCGGAAATTCCTAGAGACAAATATTATTGCTGAACATGTGAAAATTGTCGACTTGTCTCAAGATTACCGATTAAAAGCCAATACCGAGTATCAAAGCCGGAATTTTGTTTACGGACTTCCAGAGCTGAATCGTGAAGCCATCAAAGCTGCACACTATATTGCGAATCCAGGTTGCTTCGCTACTAACATCCAATTAGCACTATTGCCTTTGGCTGCGGATGGAAAGCTTTCAGAACAAATCCACGTGCATGCCACGACAGGCTCTACAGGCGCTGGCCAAAAGCCAGGGCCGACTACCCACTTTTCGTGGAGAAATAATAACCTATCTGCCTATAAATCCTTTGAACATCAACATCTACAAGAGATCTCGGAGTCATTGGATCAATTGCAAGATGGGTTTTTGCCAGATATCCCTGGTACTCTTTTAGAGAGGGCCGCGCAGAGAATAAATTTTATCCCGCAAAGAGGAGATTTTACACGAGGTATATTTTCAGCTATTTATGTTGATTTTCAGGGGGATGAAGCGGACGCTTATCAGTTGTATGAATCGTATTACGGCACCCATCCTTTTACAATAGTTAGTCATAAAAATATTGATCTGAAACAGGTAGTGAACACCAATAAAAGCATTATTCACTTAGAGAAGCATGGAGATAAATTGCTGATTTTGAATGCTACTGACAATCTATTGAAAGGTGCATCTGGTCAAGCCGTACAAAATATGAACCTACTATTCGGTTTAGATGAACGTGAGGGTTTGAGATTGAAGTCTGTAGGGTTTTAATCTATAGCAAAGAAGGGACTTAAAACTAATTTTAAGTCCCTTCTCTCTTTTTTTGAGTATATCGGACTATTTTTCTAATAATTTGATATCTCTTTCTACTGACACGTTGTCTCCAGTAACGGCATTGCCATCTTTGTCAACAAGTGTCAATTTAATCTTCGCATCTCCAAGAGGTAGTCCTTTAATCTCATATGGAGTCCATTGGTCCAATTTAAATTCTTGGCCGTTTACTGTTGCGACAACTTTGTTCCCGTCAGCTGCAATAGCTGTATTTACCAAATAGAAGTCTAGCAATAAATTTTTAGTATCTTCTCCTTTGTATTCTCCTTTTGGACGGCTGTAGAATAAGCTCGCTTCAGTAGGTGTTGGAAGTTCAGTCAATTTGCCCGTTCCATCCACTTTGAATTTAACGAGCTTATAAGCATCAGCAGCTTTAATAGATTCGTGGTACGAACGTGATAGGAATGAAAGTAAATAGTGCTCAGAGTTCAACGCAACCGTCACTGAATTCTCAGGCTTATACAATGCTGCATATGGCTTATTATCCAAGATGAAATGAATGTGCTGGCCGTCATGGGAGTTGGCGAGATGGTCAGCGTGCTCATGCGCTGTCTGCTCTGTCAGTTTGAAATTATTGACGGTGTACTTCACTGTTACTTTCGCGGAGTCTGTTCCTACTTTTTCAGATGTAAGTGAGGCTATTTTTAATTCAGCTCCCGGAAAATCTTTGGAGTGAGCGATAGGAGTGACTGTTATTGAGGAAGTAGTGGAAGAGTCTGAAATTGCTGTTGAATCTCCGCTCTCGTCCCCTGTTGTTTTGGCTGGATTATTACATGAAGCTATGGTTGCGCCAACGGCCAAAATAGCTAATGCTGCTTTCCATGATTGTTTTTTCATTTTAGTGTATTTATAATTAAAGATTTGATTGAATTTATGTAAGACCGAAATCCTATTGTTCTATAACGCTAAATGTATAGAATTGTTTCGATTTAATCTATTTTTTATACTTTTTAGTATGCAATTATGAAGGCCCTATTGGCTAAAAACTACATCTAAGCTTTCGAAAATTGCCTTCTTTGCTTTTTCAAGATCTTGTGCGGTGTGTGCGGCAGAGATAAAGCCAACTTCATACCCCGATGGACCAAAATAAACACCTCTATTTAACAATTCACGATGCATGATTTTGTATTTTTCCATCGACTTATGGTCGATTTGATCAGCGCGAGTGATATTCGTGTTTGGACTAAATGCAAACCAAAAGATCGATCCCACAAGTTGTATCTGCAGTTCATAGTTTTTAGATAGTACGTACTCGCGGATTTCAGAGATGAATTTTTCTGTAACCTGGGCGAGATTCTTGTAAAAATCGGGTTGCGACAATATGCCCAATGCTGCAATTCCTGCGGACATCGCTACCGGATTGCCCGACAATGTACCTGCTTGGTATACATTCCCGTCCGGAGATATACAGGCCATGAGCTCTTTAGAACTTCCATATGCACCTACAGGCATTCCACCACCGATGATTTTTCCATAAGTAATAATATCAGGCTGAATATTGTAATGTGCTGCTGCACCTTCAAATCCAAGTCGGAAACCGGTAATGACCTCGTCAAATATTAAAAGTGTTCCATTTTCTTTTGTAATCTGACGAAGGAAATCGATGTATTCTTTAGACTGGATGAGTAGACCATTGTTAGCGGGTATGCCCTCAATTATAACGGCTGCAATTTGATCTCTAAATTGACTGAACACGGTTTGCAGTGCCTCTGGGTCATTCAATGCAATGACGATAGTTTCTTCTGCAAAAGATTTGGGTACACCTGCTGATGATGTTTCGCCAAAGGTTACCAAACCTGAGCCAGCTTTTACTAATAGTGAATCGGAGTGACCGTGATAGCACCCCTCGAATTTGATAATCTTATCTCTTTTGGTGTAGCCGCGAGCCAATCGAATTGCCGACATGACGGCTTCTGTACCTGAACTTACAAAACGAATTTTCTCCATGTAATTGTTATTGGACAGAATGAGGTCGGCAAGGTCATTTTCCAGTGCTGTTGGGGCTCCAAAACTCAATCCTTTCTCCAATTGACTGGCGACGGCGTTACGTACCTCAGCATTGTTATGTCCTAAAATAAGGGGTCCCCAGGAACAACAAAAATCAATGAATTCATTCCCGTCAGCATCCCATAAATGGGCTTTATCGCCACGCTCGATGAATAGAGGAGATCCATATACGGATTTGAAAGCTCTTACTGGAGAATTGACCCCGCCGGGAAAATATTGTTTTGCTTTTTCAAATAGTTCTTTAGATTTTTCCCTTGAAATATCAGGATAGAATGTGTTGCTCATAGTTGTCGTTGTTATCGCTCCAAAATTATCTATTTATTTGCGAATAACCACTTTTGATTAGAACTATGAGGTTAGATTGACAATAAGAAGTTGATTGGACATAAAATAAATATGCCCGAAACATGTGTTCGGGCATATGGATTATTTTAACCAACCTTTTTCCAGTACTTCTTTGGAATGATAGGTTAGGATTGCAGTTGCCCCCGCTCTTCTGAAACTTAGCAATGTTTCCATTATGGAGCGTTCTTCATCTAACCAACCGTTTTGAGCAGCGGCCTTCAGCATCGCATACTCACCGCTCACATTATATGCTGCAATAGGTAAATCAAAGTTGTCTGCCAATAACTTGATGATATCCAAATAAGGGAGACCGGGCTTGACCATCAAGAAATCTGCGCCTTCTTCGGCATCTAGTTGTGCTTCAATCAGAGCTTCTCTTGAATTGGCGGGATTCATCTGGTAGGTTTTTTTATCACCATGCTTTGGTGCCGACCCTAAAGCATCGCGGAATGGACCATAGAATGCGGAAGCATATTTGGCGGTATAGGACATTAGAGAGACCTCGGTAAAACCATTTTTATCAAGTATATTGCGAATGTATCCAATTCGACCATCCATCATATCTGATGGCGCGATAATATCTGCACCCGCCTGCGCATGAGCTAACGCCATTTTACCTAATACATCCAGGGTTTCATCGTTCAATATCCTGCCACTTTCAACGATTCCGTCGTGTCCATCGCTACTGTAGGGGTCCATCGCGACATCTGTCACTACGCACGCCTCTGGAAAATTTTTCTTTACTTCTTCGATGGCACGCGTGTATAGATTTCCGCTTCGGTAACTTTCGGTTGCATACTTATCCTTTAAGGCTTCTTCTATATTAGGGAAGAGATCAAAAGATTTTAAGCCTAGAGCTAAGCAACTTTCGACTTCACGTAAAAGATTATCAATCGAATATCGATAGATGCCAGGCATCGAAGAAACTTCAGTTTTCTGGTTTTTCCCCTCTACTATAAATAAAGGAAAGATTAAATTAGACGCGTCTAAACGTGTCTCTTGAATCATGTCGCGAATCACGGCAGATTTACGATTTCTTCTAGGACGTTGTAACATGTTGTTTTGATATTAGATAAGGGCGTATAAATGGGAGCAATCCCTTTTACACTACCTTTTAATTGCTTTTTTGAATGTTAGTACTTCAATCCGAACACCGCCTCTGCAAGGCCTATTTCATCTGGAGAATAAGGAGTGACGTAGGGTAACCCCATTTCCTCAATCTTGGCACCGGTTGACTTTCCTATTGATATGATTTGTTGCCCAGGTTCGATGAGGTTATCATTGAAATAAGCCTCTACATTGCTTGGGCTAGTAAAGATCAGGACATCGGCAGCAGAGGCTGCTACGTCTTCTTCCAGTACTGTCTCGTAAACAGGCATGTCGATTATTTTCGTGCCTGCGGTCATCGCTTTTTGAATGGTTTCTAACGAACCTTTAGCTCTAGGAAACAATACGGTCTGTCCATCGGCAATCTTTGCAAATTCGTGGCCGATTTCATCGGTATGTATACCGAAGTCATCACCTGAAAAATCTGCTATACGATCATACTTGCGTAAAGCTTCTTCAGAGCCTCTGCCTACGACACCTATTTTAGTGTGTTTGCGGAGTTGGGGCTCCAAAGCAAAGAAATGATCAATTCCATTCTTGCTAGCAAAGAATACCCAGTCTACATGTTTAAGGATGAATGGGTCTAATTTGTTGATAACAGGATATATTCGTATTAATGAACGAGCGTCGATGACGATATTATGTTTGGCCAATGCACGGGCAAAATAGGTGTTTTCATCAATATCCCTAGAAATGAATACTGACCCTGGAAGTTTTCGGTCTTTAGCAAATTTCGCAAAAATCTCTTCGGCCATTCCATCAGTTGTATCCCTTTGGATATACAGACGGTCAGGGAATTCATCGCTGGTATCGGCTACTGATGTCCAAGCTTCATACTTGTTGTCAACTTTGCGGCAATAGCAGCCTAGAGGGGCGTGACAGCCAGCATCAAATAGATTAAGTACTTTTCTTTCAACTGCTATGACCTCTGCTACAGCAGCATCATGGATTGCTTGCAATGTTTGGAAGAGCTCTTGGTCGTTTTCTCGGATTTGAATTGCCAATACTCCTTGAGCTGGTGCTGGAATGATTTCTACTGGTGGAATCTCTTCTACATGAAATTCTGAAAGATCCATTTCAATGCGCTCTATGCCCGCTTTTGCTAATACAATCGCATCATAGTTCTCATCTCTCAACTTTTGAATACGTGTTTGAAGATTGCCTCTCAAGTCGTCAAACTCTAAATCTGGACGTAGAGAGAGCAATTGAGCTTTTCTTCGGTTGGAGGAAGTGCCTACCGTAGCGTTATGTTTTAAGGACAGACGCTTTTTGATATCAACACAGTCTTTTAGTACAATTAATAGTTCGGCAGGATTTTCGCGCTCGGACACTGCTGCTATAATTAACCCAGGAGGATTTACAGTAGGGAGGTCTTTATGTGAATGAACAGCGAGGTCAATGGTTCCGGAAAGCAATTCTTCCTCTAACTCTTTTGTGAAGAATCCCTTTCCTTCTAATTTGTCAAGTCTCAGGTGTTGTATGATATCACCTTGGGTTTTGATTACTTTTAAGTCGGCTTCGATGCCTACGTCGGCAAGTCTATCTTTGATATGGTTAGCTTGCCACATTGCAAGAGCGCTTCCGCGGGTTCCAATGATTAATTTTCTGTTCACGTTATACTATATTAAATAGATTAGAATATGATAGCGCAAATTTAGCCAAATAGATGTACAATGCCGACATAGCACTGTCAGAATATATCGATTTTTAAGAAAAAGGAATATGCAAATCTAGTTGTTGTCGATATCTGTAGATTTTACCAAGATTTCTTTGGCCATGACCATGGGGACTTTTATGTATTTTTTCTCCATGTAACTGATGACCTTCTCCAAAACCTCTCTTGCTTGTGGGTCAAGCTTATTCAAGTCTTGTGCAAATACTTCATTCATTGCGAAGGATTTAATTTCCTTGATTTTTTCAGGAACTTGACGCATTGCTATTTCTACGCGTCGCTGTTTTACAATGGGGAGGAACTCTTCTATGTTTTGTTTGATGATGAGTTCTGCACTGGAAAGTTCATCATAACGCTCCTGTATATTCTTCTCAGCAATTGCCTGTAGGCTACTGACCTCGATATAATGTATTGGATATTTGGCAATGACCGCTGCGTCGATGTCATTCGGAATGGCTAGGTCGACAATTATTTTCTTGTCTGTCTCCCCGTTTAACAAAGATTGATACATCTCTTCATTGACAATCGAATCAGGGGCACCAGTACAAGTAATCAATATGTCAAACCCATTTTTGTAATCTTTCAAAGCACTCAATGGATAGATAGGTGCATCAAGTTCAGCGGCAAGTACTTTTGCATTTTCAACTGTACGGTTGAAGATAACAAAGTTTGTAAATTTATGCTTTTGTAGGTATTTCGCAAGATTCTGATTGGTCTCTCCTGAGCCTATGACCAAAATTCTTGGGTTTTTGCTTAATTTTAACTCTCTGAGTTTACGATAAGCAAGTGATACGACCGAAATAGGGTTTCTAGATATTTTAGTATAGGTGTAGACCTCTTTAGCGGTCTTAATCAGGCGATCCATCATCAATCTTAGAAAGTCTCCTGTAAAACCAGCTTCTTTGCACTTTTCGTATGCACGTCGTACTTGCGCAAGTATTTCTTTTTCGCCAACTACTAAGCTCTCTAGTGAACAGGACATACGTAAAAGATGGTTGAGCGCATCTAGACCTTCATAACGATTGACCTGTCCAAGGTAGCATTGAAGACGTTCTTGAGGGACACAAAAGTTTAGTTTCTCCATAAACTTTGCCACAAAGTCGTCACTTAATTCATAGGCTCCATAAAAGACAAACTCGACACGATTGCATGTGCCGATATAGAAAATCTCAGGAATATCAAGACTATGTTTTAAGTTGACCAATCTGCTCTCTAGCTCTTCATTACAAATGACTAGATTGCCAAGGTCTTTAAGCTCGACATGCTTATGTGTAAATGCTATAACTTTTAAATTCTTCAAAGCTAAATCTTGTTGCTCACTATATTAGTTGTGCAAATGTAGGTTAAAGCGGCATGTGTTCTGTCAAAAATCTGTCATACACAAGAATTTAGAACGATTATAAATAATGTTAAATTATTGTTAATTATCTGTTTTTCAAAAAATTACATTTGTTGTTTACAAAAAATAGTGACCATTATCATTTTTTGTCAATTTTAAAAGACTTGAGATATTGTATAAAATGATAAAGACTACAGTGGTTGTAGGGTAGTTTGTAAGGTTGTTATATAGGGTCACCTATGAACCCACTTTTCATTTTTTTTACATGAAGATATAGGCAACTATAGTTACTTTTGATGGATTTATAAATAATTTGAGAGTATGTTGATTGTTCGTAAAAAGTTTGTTTTGGTGGGATTATTCCTATGTTTGATTTCCGGAATATTACCGATGTTAAAGGTTCCTATAAAGGGCAATTGGAATCTATATCAAACCGATGAGGCTTTATTCTTTATCACCTATATCATTGTTGGTATAACTGGCCTATTATTCTTTGTTAGGCAACTAGGGTTTTATAGATTAATGGCAAGAGTTACTGCCGTGTGGTATCTAATTAGTGTTTCTGCAGTTTTTTTTAAGATTAACAACTATTTTGGATGGAAGTTTGCGGACGGTATACTTTCTAAATCTATACATATGCGATGGGGATGGATCGTATACCTTCTAGGAGTTCTGTGTTTGCTCCTTAGTACTTGGCAACCTCGTAAGGTGAGAGAAGGTGCTGAAGAATAGAAAATAGGGCGGAGTTACCAGCCCTATTTTCTATTCGGTCTATTCGAAATAAAGTGTGATTTCAATTTGTCAAGACCAATTTCCTCTTTATTGTCCAATTCATAATACCATATTTTTTCACCCAAAGTGGTATTGAGATGTTTGGTCTCTGTCAGGTCTATAGGACGGACACGTTGCTCTCTATCCAATAGTTCATTTGCCTTATGGAGTGATGATCGATGTCTAAGGATTTGAAAGTGAAAGATGGGCCAGTTTCCTACATTACTGAAATTGGCGGAAAAGAAAGCAGAAGCACTGTGCTTGTCTACTTTTTCTGCGAATATTCCCTTTACTTTGTTGTTGTGGACTTCGGAGATACTGACCAGTAGTTCGTAAGAAGTCATATTGATGATATGTAGCTTTGCTAAGCCTTCTTTTTGATCGCCCGAGATTCCTAATAATATGCCGTTTTCTATAAATTGTGTCGGTTCCACAATCGTTTTCACTTCTTCTTGTTCATCATCTTCGCGTTGCATGTTGCCATGCACTAAGGTGACTTTATTGCTGAGTACGGGGATTTCAAATCCTGTATCATCTGTCACACCGATGATATCATTGTGTTGAAAAGATGTGATGTGGCCTTCGATTGGTTCGTCGACGAATCTGACCAAGTCTCCTATTTTAAATTTCATCTCGTTATTTTTTAATTCATTATTATCTGTTTCCAAAGATATCCATACAGCCTTTAACGTTTTTAAATGCTGATGAGAGCTGGATGGGGTGATATTTGATTTTTGGTATCAAAATCATTTATTTTTCAGTTTCATCTGTATCTACTTTAAAGTAATTTGGCCTCTGTTCCACTTGCCAAAGATAGTTTTCCTCCTACTTCAGTTGAAAGTCAATTACATGTAATAACATTTCCAAATCCCTTGGGTCGTTATACAGGTGGAATCCTATTCGGATGCCATTACCTCGAGGAAAGCACTTAATACCATTGTCCATTAACGTTGAGAAATGATGCGGTTCAATTTGTAGATTGAAGATATTGCTGGATACTTGCCTTTTGCTGATTATGGTGGATAAGATACCTCGGGCCTCAAATTCTGCTTTTGCTGCAGCTGTCAATTCTTTTGTAAAAGCAGATGTGCGTTCTATAGTAAGCTTCTCTAGAAAATGTAAGGATTGCTGGAGCGTGCCTTGTGCTAAAGTGTCTACATGACCTGGTTCAAAGTATAATTGAAGTATCGTTTTCCCTTCCCACATTTTTTCAAAAGTTGGTGTTTGCTGTTGAGCTTCCCTATATAAATAGTTCCTGGTTTTTTCATTGAGGATGAAGAAGCCATTTCCAAAACCCGACATCAACCACTTGTATCCACTGCATCCTATGGCATCGAAACCCGAAGTGTCAAAATGGAAAGCTTCGGTACCTAAAAATTGCGTGCCATCTCCAATAATCATCATATCGGGGTAGCGGTGCTTTAGTTCTTGGACAAACGACAGATCTATTTTTATGCCCGAAATATATTGGACGATACTTAGGATAAATACATCTGGTTTGTAATGTCCGATGGCTTCTATTACGTTTTGTTCCAAATTTTCATTGACTTCAACAAACGTATGGTCGAAATCTCGGCTTATTACTGGGAAATTTACTGACGGATAGTCATCGGCTAATAGCAGTATACGAGCATCTTTTGGAAGACCATTCAATAAGACATTAAATCCAATTGAAAAGTTAGGTGTACAAAAGATATTAAGGGAAGTAGTTCCAAAAAAACGTGCAATAGATTGCTTTACTTGATTTATAAATGCGCCCTGTTGTTCTCGCAAGTCGGTAGCAGTTTCGAAAAATGCGATATCCCGTTCTGCTCGCCACTGTTTTATTTCTGAAGGAATCAATCCAGAGCCTGGCGTAGAAAGATAAGCGATATCTTCAGGGATATCAAAGTAGGTTTTATAAGATGATTGCATGCGTTAAATATTAAGCATCTCTAAATAATCTTCCTGTGAAATCATCTCGCCACCCATAGAGGCAAGGTGATCCGTATGGAATTGACAATCTACAAATTTGAGATTAAAAAAATGGAATAAATCTATCAATGCTATTTTCGAAGCATTTGAGGTTTCTGAAAACATGCTCTCGCCACAAAATATTCCGGTTGTTGCCATGACGCCATACAATCCACCTACAAGGTTTTTTCCTTCCCATACCTCTATAGAGTGTGCATATCCACAATTATATAGCGTGATGTAAGCTTGGATCATGTCATGTGTAATCCACGTGCCCTCTTGGTCTTTTCTACTGATTTGGGCACATCGTTGAATGACTGTGGCAAATGACTGGTTACAAGTGGTCGTATAGATGCCTTTCCTAATGGTTTGTCGCATACTCTTGCTGACTCGTAGACGCTCTGGAAAGATGACAAAACGATTATGGGGAGCGTACCATAATATAGGGGAATCATCACTAAACCATGGAAATATGCCATTTTCGTATGCAAGTATCAATCTTTCTGTTGAAAGATCTCCTCCGATTGCTAGTAGCCCATCGTCATCAGCATAGCTGGGATGAGGGAATGTAAGCTCGTTTTTGTCTAGTTGAAAAATCATGACATTAAAAAACCAGATTGCTAATCTGGTTGTCTTGGCTCTTTACTGATTTTGTCAAATATTTTGTCCATATGTTCGACATACTCATTGGTGTCATCGAGGAAAAACTCTAGTTGAGGGACGATTCGCGCTTGGTTTTTAATTCTCGAACCAAGCTTATATCTAATTTCGGTTGTCTTAGTCCTTACAGCTTTGATGTCCTCTTGCGCTGTAGCTGTATTTAGGAAACTGAGGTAAACCCTTGCTATTGCTAGATCAGGTGTGACGCGCACCCGCGTGACTGTGATAAATGCACCGGGCGCCCAATGGTTTCCTTCTCGTTGAAATAGCTCTGCTAAATCCTGCTGAATGACCCCCGCAAATCGTTGCTGTCTTTTGCTTTCTGTTGCCATAGTTGGGTGACTTGATATTTGAATAGTGAATTGATGACAAATGTACGGTTTATTTTTTTAATAATTCTTCACGTAGAGGTACTTCAAGGGGAAATAAAAAAGGCCTGTCGTGGGTGTTGACGGGCCTTTTGCTCAAAATTAGTTTATAATTGGTTAGGTTGTAATATTTTTCAAGTTTTAAGACTTTAGGGTCTATCATAGTTGGTTTATTTTGCTTTTGAAAAAGGTGAGTATTAGCTCATCCGTCCTTTTTCCTTCTTTCCATTCTCCCTTTGTTGTCACAAACATATGGATATAAATCCTTTGCACAAAGTGTTATCTCAAAAAAAAGTAACCGATCACTTACTTATTGTGTTTCGATAAATTGTAAAAAAAGGCCTACCAATATCAAGACACAAGCTTTTAAGCTGTTTGAACATCTTAAATTTTTTTTGTTAACACAGTATTAAGTCAATATTAATACTGTGTTAACTTCCGTTTTAGAATGCGCGCTCCTCCAGATGCTTGTCCATGTCAATCAGATCAACTCCTTTTTCCCACCAGTCGGGAGATTTTTCATTTTTCAAAAAGTGATCAAAATACTCCATCATTCGGACGGCATAGTCTTTTTTGTTTTCTTCTTTTACCAATCCGTGGTTTTCGCCATTGTAAGTGAGCATCACAACAGGTTTGTTCAGTCTACGGAGTCCGTTATAGTACTCGATACCTTGAGTATAATCTACAGCACCATCTTTGTCATTGTGCAATAGTAGGAGTGGTGTATTTACTTTTTTGATATGGAAGATTGGGGAGTTTTGGGCATAAGCTTCCCAATTGTCCCAGTATCCCGTGGTTAGTCTTCCCTGGCTTGATTCAAATATCGCTTGGTTGGAGCTTCCCGAATTCCAGTAAATTAAGCTGTACATGGATATCATGTTCGTCAAAGCCGCGCCCGCTGCTGCCGCTTTGAATATATTTGTCTGTGTTATTAAGAATGACGTTTGGTACCCTCCCCATGAGTGACCGTGAATACCTACATTCTTTTCGTCAACAATACCTGTCGCTATGGCGGCTTTCACCGCTGGAACCACGCAAGCTACCGCCGACATTCCGGGTTGATTCAATTGATAAGTGATGTCTGGCATCAAAACAGCATATCCGTTGCTGGTGTACATTGCTCTATTAAATCCACCTCCAGGAAAAGCAGGCATGGAGTAGGCATTCAATTCGTCTGTCAGGCGCTCATATATGTAGGTTATTGTCGGATAAGTTTTCCCTTCTACGTAGTTGGCGGGTAAGTAAAGAGAGGCTTGTAAAGTGTCTCCGAAATCATTTACATAAGAAATCAATCTGACCCCCGATGAAAAAGCAAATTTGTTTTGATCAGGAGTGTTGCTAGTGAGTTGTACTGCTGCGTCCAATGTCTTTTGTTGAGATGCAAAGACTTCAGGTGATTTGGTACTACTCTGCTTATTAAAGAAAAATGTGCTCCCTTCTTCAGCCTTTCCATTAAGTCCATATCTATTCGAGTCGAGAAACAGGATTTTTATCTTCTGCGTGCCAGGAGCTAATATCCCAATCCCTGAATTTTTTGTTTTATCGTCAAAAATTCCAAAATATTGGTCTTTTTTTAGATCAATGTTTTTGTCCTTCTCATAGATACGGTATACTCCTTGTGCCACTAAGCCGCTTTTTTTAAAGTTGGCTGTCAATTGTACAATAGATTGGCCGTCCTGACTGATTTTCCATAGATCATTGTTATCGCGAATGAGCAGATATTTACTATCTGCTGTCCATCCATAACTTGGTGTCGCCGGACGGTCAATATTGTGGTCTGATTTATTATCTATAAATGAGCTTTGGATTTTGGCGGTAATGTTTTGAGATTTCAAACTCTTCAAATTCATTACATAGTAAGCTCCATCTTGGTAATAGGATATCCATTCGCTGTTAGGTGCGAATTGGAATCCACCTCTGGAGGCGTTCATGTAGAACTTTTTGATGAGCAGCTGCTTTTGTCCACTATGGACATCAACGAGGTAGATGTCTGCATAAGACTGACCATTGAGGTTGCTTTCCAATTCATATTCGCTGATATCATATGATAGGGCGAGTTGTTGACTAGGAGCCAATTGTACGGATTTGAATATGCTATCTCCAAGTTGTACAAATCGGTTTTCATCGATATGATATACCCCCAATGCATTGAAGTTTTTGTCACGCATGAGTTGGTTTTTCTGGGCCGATTGAAGGCGCTTATCCTGCCAGTTCCAGATAATCATATCTGGTTTTTTGATGGATTTTTTATCCACCACTGGCTTTTTGTCTTTCTTATTCGAGGTAATCTTCGTAGAATCTGCAGTAGTATTTGTACTGTCAGTAGTTTGTTTTGCAATAAGATCCTGTGTACTCAAGGTATCCTTTTTTCCAACCGATACCGTCTTTTCAATCTCTTTTTTCTCATCTCGCTCTATTTTTGCAATCCCAAAGAAGATAGATTTTAAATCTTTGGACCAATATGGTGTGCTGTTCGAGCTAATTCCAAATCCTTCTGTAATGTCTTTGTTGGCTAGACCATTATATTGGGTAATCTTGGTCAAATCTCCATTGAGATCTTTGACAGCAATTGCAGTATATAGCAAATCTCGGTATCCTTTTTCCTTTTTGCTTTTTATTAATGTGAATGCCGTACCTTCTTCGTTCCAATTAATCTTTGAAAAAGACGCTTTATCGTTGGCCAATGCCGTAATCAATCCTGTTTTCATATCACGGATGAATACCCCGTTTCCATTTTCTCCGGCAGCGTCTACTGTGAATGCCAAATAAGACCCGGCTTTATTAAAGCTGTAGTCGGAGACATTTCCAATATTATAACTTTTTTTCGTGAGCAGGTTGTACAATAGTAGATCTGCTCCTTTGAATGTGTTGGAAGCTTGTCCTGTCGGTGAAAAACTAACCGCTAGCCAAGATCCGTCATCAGCTGAAAAGGTGAAACTTTTTACGTTTTCAAATACGACGCTGGATGTGTCTTGTAGTGAGACAACCCTCAATTTCTTAGTAGGGGTCTTTTTTTGTTGTACAAGCGCTTTAATTTCTTTTGTTTTAGGAGACTCCATAAAACCGACGAAATTACTGTTCTGGCTAAATATGATTTGACTCGATTGTCCACCTATAGGGTAATTAAAGCGCGCAGTGTCTATTACCTTTCTTATTGTTAATGTCAAATCTCCTTCCGTTGGACCTGCCACGGAAGCAAACCATTGGCCGTTATTAGAATAACTACTTCCACTTGTACGAGTGAAATTCCAACTTGGGATGTCCGTCCACTTCAGAGCAGACTTTGCTTGGCCTTGGGTGATGTTACAATATGTGCATAGTAAGGCTATACAACTGATTAATTTGAGTTTCTTCATGTTTGTTAATAAAAATTAGGCTTATGCAGTAATTTTGTGCGAAAATAATAGTTTTGACGCACAAGGGTGTCGCATTTCAAGAATGATACAAATTGCTGGACTAAACCTAGTATTAGATTGTAGTATTTCCGTTGCAAATGGTATTTTTGCTTTCGCGCTATGCGTTGGAAGGTTGCTATCATTTCGAGCGATTCACCATAAAAAGGCATATTATTAGATATGAAAAGAGTCCCGCTAAAGGAAAGGCTCTGATGTATCATTAAAAACATAGTATTAGATATGAAAATCTGGCAAAAAAATATAGATGTAGATTCATTTGTCGAATCATTTACGGTAGGGAATGACCGTGTGATGGATTTGCAGCTTGCGGCAGCTGATGTATTAGGCTCATTGGCTCATACCAAAATGTTGAATAGTATTTCTTTGTTGTCGGATGAAGATCTTGAGGTTGTCCAGATGGAATTGAAGAATATTTATTCGGAAGTTATGAACGGTCAGTTTCAGATTGAGGATTCCGTGGAGGATGTTCATTCTCAAGTTGAGATGATGCTGACCCAGCGCGTCGGAGATGCAGGAAAGAAAATACATTCTGGACGTTCACGAAATGATCAGGTGTTGGTCGATTTGAAATTATACTTTCGTTCAGAAATACAAAGCATCTTTCGTAATACAGAAGAATTGTTTTATACCCTTACGGGATTAAGTAACCGCTACCAACACATTTTAATTCCTGGCTATACACATCTGCAGATAGCCATGCCTTCTTCTTTTGGACTATGGTTTGGAGCTTATGCAGAAAGTTTGGTTGATGATTTAGAATTATTGAAAGCTGCTTGGAATGTCTGTAATAAAAATCCACTAGGTTCAGCTGCTGGATATGGCTCTTCTTTTCCGCTCAATCGTACCATGACAACCCGTTTGTTGGGTTTTGAGGATCTTAATTATAATGTGGTCTATGCACAGATGGGTCGAGGTAAGACGGAGCGAATCTTAGCACAAGCAATGAGCTCTATTGCGGCGACCCTTGCCAAGTTTGCGATGGATGTAACACTCTATATCAATCAAAATTTTGGGTTTATTTCATTCCCCGCACACTTAACTACAGGTTCCAGTATTATGCCACATAAGAAAAATCCAGATGTGTTTGAGTTGATTAGATCTCGCTGTAATAAGATTCAAGCATTGCCCAATGAAATTGCTTTAATGACAACCAATTTACCTTCAGGCTACCACCGTGATTTGCAACTATTGAAAGAGAATCTATTTCCAGCGTTTAAGTCCCTGAATGAATGCTTGGAGATTGCGGCTTATATGTTAAATAATATAACTGTTAAGGATAATGTATTGGATGACCCAAAGTATGATTATCTTTTTTCGGTGGAAGTCGTAAATAACGAAGTATTGCAAGGAGTTCCGTTTAGAGAAGCATATAAAAATATCGGTATGGCGATAGAAGAGGGGACATTTAAACCATCCAAGGAGGTCAATCATACCCATGAGGGTAGTATAGGCAATCTTTGCAACGATCAGATTGAAGCAATGTTTGAACGCATAAAGGCTTCTTTCGGGTTTGAAAAAGTTGATCAAGCATTGAACGAGTTGGTCAAATAGCTCTTCATACAGAAATTGAAAATGGTCGTACATGTATGTACGACCATTTTTTATATCAGATATTTTGAGACTCTCTCGGGTTGGAAAGATTGTATTGGGGAAGCTCTGTTCCTTTTTAAGGTGCATCTTCCTCCAATAATGAATAATTTACAAATAACTTATTTCTCAATAGAAAAGCTGAAATGTGTTTCTGAAGTAAAAACTTCCTCCTTTTTAAGCACCGTTGTTGGAAATTCTGGTTGATGGGGACTGTCCGGAAAGTGCTGTGTCTCTAGACAAAAACCTGTGTAGGCGAGATATCTATGTCCAGATTTGCCAATATCATTTCCAGTCATCCAATTGGCGGTATATAGCTGCACGCCGGGTTCGGTTGTAAACACATCCATACGAACACCTGAATTTGGTGAAAAAATAGACGCACATGGTTGAGATATGGGAGTATTGACGGCAAAACAGTGGTCGTATCCTTTGGCAGCGACTAATTGATGGTCTTCGTTCCTAATATCTTGGGCAATTGTTTTGAATTCGCTAAAATCAAATGCTGTACCTGCTATAGGGAGTATTGCACTTGGGATTTGATGCTCATCAACGGCAATGTATTCGGTAGAGTTGATTTTCAGATGATGGTTGAGGATATCACCATTCCCCTCGCCATTTAAATTAAAGTAAGTATGATTAGTGAGATTGATGACCGTATCTTCATCTGTTTGCGCCCTATATTTGATAATGATTTTGTTTTCGGAGGTAAGGGTGTAAGAGACGACCACGCTGAGATTTCCAGGAAAGCCCTCCTCTCCATCCTTCGATATATAATAGAATTCGGCGTGTGCCTCATAGCTGATACGTCGGTCCCATACTTTACGATGAAATCCTTCGGGGCCGCCATGTAAGCTATTTATGCCGTTATTTTGGGCTAATGTGTAAGTTTTACCATTTAGTTCAAATCGCCCATTGGCTATTCTATTGGCAAATCGACCTGCAGTCACGCCATGATATTGTTCGTCAGCCTCGTAATATTTTTGGATGCTGTCAAATCCCAAAGCGACGTCTATCAAGTTGCCTTTCCTATCCGGTACCAGTATACTGACTATTCGGGCACCATAATCACTTAGCGCTACTTGCATACCTCTGTCATTTTTTAGCACAACAAGATGGGTATTCTTGTTACTAAGTGTACTTTCAAAGTTTTTGGATGGAGGAAGTGAGTATGTCATGATGCTTGTCTATAAATAATAGACTAATTTAGCCATTTTTGGACAGAATGATGAAAGACATCTAAATTTTCGAAAACATTATCTTCGTAAGATTTTTCGAAAAACGATCTGCTCATTGTTTTGGTGCAAAATCATCTTATCTTCATCGGGAACAAATTCTATATGAGCCTCCTCGTTGGGGACTTCAAATATTAGCTTATCTTTATAATCGAGTAGATAGGTTAGTCTATTGGGTTGTGTTGCCCGTAAATAATTACCATCCTTCGAAAAAGTTATTTTAAAATCTTTTACTTCATTATAGTAAGTACCAACAAGCCTGTCGGCAGATGGGCCGATGACTACACCTGTCCTAAAGACTGGTAGTTCATAGGGTATATTGAGTAAATCCTTAATTACATAGTTTTTCAAAGACGAAGTAGGGAATCGCTCTCCGTTTACTATTATGCAATAGTAGATATTGTATTGAGGGTCGAAATATGCTCTTGTGTGCGTGCCCCACGTATCGCCCCCAAGTTCGGGTATTGACCTGTTGTGGATAGGGAAATTGAGCGTGCCCATACCAAAGTAATTGTCAAACTTGCTACCCTTTGTCATAAGTGCTACGGTTTCTCGCTTTAAGATTCTATTGCTCATCAATAATCGAAAGAAGCGATTTACATCCTGTGGAGAGGCCACGATATCGCCTACACCTATATTATTTTTCGGTGAGAAGTCCAATTTGGTCCGCCATTTCCCATTAAATTCTAGGCTAGGATTTATGACATGACCCCTGATGTCCTTTGCTGAGTATGTTTGGTGTAGCTTATATGGAATGCAAATTTCTTGCTTCAATATCTCATGATATTCTTTTTTATATATTTTTTCCAGTATACGAGCGAGTAGGTAGTATCCTGAGTTGGAGTATTTCACGGCTGTGCCAGGTTCAAACGCTAGTGGCTCTTTAAATATGCGTTCAAGAATGAACTTTTGGGAGGTTGGCTTGGCTTCCCAATAGTAGTTTTTCTTATCAATAACGTAGTCTCCAAGTCCTGCACTGTGTTCAAGGATATTTTCTATTGTTATCTTTTCTGCTCCTGGCACTTGTGGAAAGTATGTTGAAAGCCGAGTGGTCAACATCAATTTTCCATCTTCTACGCACCCTAAAATCAATGTAGAGGTATATGCTTTTGTAACAGACCCAATTCTATAAAGATTACTTTTATTGACAAGACTATTGGGTACTGCTGTTGATCCAAATTGACGTTGATAGACTTCCGTACTATCCTTATAAACTGAAATGACACCAATAGATTGATTATGGACCTCTATATAATCTATTAATTTATCGATGCGATTTTTGGCGTCTTGGGCCCAAAGTGAAAGCGGAAATAAGAAAGCTAGTAGATATATAATTGGCTTCATCTCATTAATATTATTTACTGATTAGGATTTGACTGCATATTGGTTACCCTTTGAGTCGAAATTATTTACATTTCGAGTTGGTGGTACCTCATACGTTATGACGATAAATATATAGAAAAGGTTGCATGTATTATTGTGGTCAGCATAGCCGCACATAAGTATTGTACTTCAATTTCAAAATCTTTAAGTTTGTTGCAAACCAGTTATAAATGGAGACTTACAATAATCCAGTATTGGCACGTCTGCCATCACATCTCAAAAAGTATGTGGTACCGCAGCAATATGAACGATATACCGCTATTGATCAAGCAATATGGCGTTATGTGATGCGGCAAAATTATGCCTATCTCAAAGATGTAGCTTACTATCCCTATATTCCTGGACTTCGTAAAGCAGGTTTGACTATTGAGTGCATCCCCAGCTTACAAAGTATGAATGATAGTTTGCAGCACATTGGTTGGGGTGCTGCTACGGTGGACGGTTTCATTCCACCATCTGCGTTTATGGAATTTCAAGCATATCGTGTGCTTGTTGTTGCGGCTGATATCCGACAGATGGAACACATCGAATATACCCCTGCACCAGATATTATACATGAGTCTTCGGGTCATGCGCCAATAATTGGGGAACTAGAATATGCCGAGTACTTGCAATATTTTGGTGAGATCGGTGCCAAAGCGATGTTTTCTGCGAAAGATTTTGAACTTTATGAGGCGATTAGACGATTGTCCATCATCAAGGAAAAGGGCGATGCGACAATTGGCGAGGTTGAAGAAGCAGAGTCGATTCTGAATAATATACAACAAAATATGGGAGAGCCATCCGAAATGGGGCTGTTGAGTAGGTTGCATTGGTGGACAGTTGAATACGGGTTGATTGGCCCTTTAGATAATCCCAAGATATATGGCGCGGGGTTACTATCGTCTATTGGTGAGAGTGCATCTTGTATGCGTCCTGAAGTGCTCAAACTTCCCTACACCCTAGAAGCTATTGAGTATCCCTATGATATTACCAAGCCACAGCCACAATTATTTGTGACTCCTGATTTCGGTCGACTGAGGGAGGTGCTGGATAAGTATGCTGACTCGATGGCTTTTCGTGTCGGGGGCAAGGTGAGCGTCGACAAAGCGATTGCTTGCCATAATATTTGTACTGTAACGTATAGCTCGGGATTACAGGTTTCGGGTGTATTTCAAACGACTGCTCAGTCTGATGGACTGATATACATTCGGACAAAAGGACCTTCTGCGCTGTCCTTTCAAGGGAAACAACTGGATGGTCACGACAAATCGTATCACGCTGAGGGATTCAGTAGTCCGGTAGGCAGATTAGCGGCTGCCGGTAAATCTCTAGAGTACTATACGGTGGACGATCTGGCTGGTGCAGGTATACAAATTGGCAAAGAGACCCAACTTACTTTTGAATCTGGGATAGAAGTGCGGGGAGTCGTCCAATCCATGATTTTTCGAGAAGACAAACTTTTATTGCTGTCATTTTCGCCTTGTCAAGTGACAGATGTTCGAAATTGTATGGTGTTATTTGAACCTGATTGGGGGACATACGACATGGCTGTTGGAGAATATATAACATCGGTGTTCTCTGGAGCTGCTGATAAAAGTGCTTTTGAAACTCAAGCAACAGTTTCCAATGTCAAATCGGCCCAACAACAATACGATGAAGACACCATTTTTCTACAGGGGCTGTATGCCGATATCAGAAGTATCCGTGAAGGGCATCGTGCTGAAAGGACTGTTCAAGACTTATTTGAGCAGTTGGTCGATCAATACCCAACAGCTTAGTTGGCATTGTTGGAGATACTCGAAGTTGTCACTGAACAGTCTGATAATGAATTGTCCTTAGCAGTTGAGCGTAGATTGAACGCCATTCAAACACAACATCCGCAGCTCAATAAATTGATTGCCGATGGGATAAGGTTGGTGAATGATCGTGACATTGGAATCCTATTGATTTAATAGTAAAATCTGCCAAGCTTGCTCTATCTCTCCATCATCCAATAGCTGTGCGGCATACTGATGTAGGTGCAACTGGAGTTGCTGCGTGTCATTTTGCCAAGTATTCAGTAGTTGTTGGATGAGGAGATTGGTGGCCGCGCTTTGTTTTAGTAGAGGTAGCTCCTCAACATTGGCCAATAGGCCGAGGTGATTACCTGTTAATACTCTAGAGAGTCGGATATGTGTCGGTAATCTGTCAATTCCTATTCCTAGACTACGCAGTGGTTTGGGGATTTTAAAGAGATTGTCTCTCGTTACTCGACAATACCAGTCCCCACCCAATCGCGCAACGAGGTCCAATGCATCTTGAGCAATCTCGTTTTGTTCATCGACAAGGTGTTCGTGCACATGCATACTCAGTATTTCGGCTAATACCAGGTTACCTGCTCCGGGGGCATCACTGAGTGGTATAATATTCGTCACTCGACATTCTAATTGTACGGGAGATTCTGCTACGCGTGGGGGGGTCACATGATCCGATGCAATCGCTGTAAAACCCGCCTTTTCAAATTCATTTACTCCTTTGACATACTCAGTGCTAGCCAGAGATTGTTGCTGCACCATGCTGTAGCTCACAATATTAATGACTACCTCGCCAACTTCTTTTATGTTTTCCAGTGTATGCTTGGTCGATCCATCTCGCATTCGACGCAAAGGAGAGAAGACGCAAATCGGCGGTTGGTGTGACATCAGGTTGAAGTAGCTAAAGGGGCTAAGATTAATATTGCCGTTAGCATCAACTGTACTGGCAAAACAAATAGGACGGGGAGCTACCGCGTATTTGATTAAATTATCAAATATCGTTTGTTGTTGTATGGGGTCAAAAGTTTTGGTGTTTATATGCTGTGACATGTAGCGTATAGTTGGAAAATTAGAATGTAGATTTCTTAATTAAGATTGTAGAACAAGAGTATTGTGCAGCTGTCCCAGCCCTGTTACTTCTAAAGTTACCTCGTCGCCTTCGGATAGCCATTGTTCTGTGTAATTGGGCGAGTGGAGTTTGCCCGTACCGTTCAATTCCAGGAAGCACCCTGTTCCTACAGTTCCTGAGCCGATGACATCTCCTGGATATATCTCCACACCATAGGATATTCTTTCGATGATTTCTGCAAATGTCCAGTGCATATCTGCAAAACTACCTTTAGACACTTGAATGCCATTGATAGAGCAGGTCATTTGAAGGTTGTATGCATCGCCAATATGTCCTGTTGGAGCAGGTATCTTGAATGGGAGGAGTTCGTCTTTTGTTACTAGCCATGGACCGATGGCCGTCGCAAAGTCTTTCCCCTTAGCTGGCCCCAAGCTCAGTTTCATTTCTTCCATTTGTAGCGCTCGCGCACTAAAGTCGTTCATGATCATATATCCTGCTATATATTGATCTGCGTCTTTGGCGGCAATATTTTTGCCGCGTTTGTTAATGACGATAGCGACTTCCAGTTCGAAGTCTAGTTTTTCAAAGTGTTGGGGCATGCAGTATACATCACCTGGGCCAACTATAGCTTGATGATTGGAAAAATAAAATACGGGAAACTTATCAAATTCTGGAATCATGTCCAATCCACGATTCCGTCTGGAAGTGGCCACATGCTGCCTAAAAGCATACGCATCACGTAGTGATTTGGGGTGAGGTACCGGAGCCATAAAGGATACTTCTTCAATAGCGAGAGTTCCTTCATGATTTTGTTTGGAAGTGGTGATGCGGTCATAAGATTCTTGCAGGATTTGCATGCTTTCAGCACCCCCATCCAAAAACTGAGCCATAGTAGCGGGGTACGTTGGGTTGGTTTTGGAAATTGGGTAGATCCATTTTCCGACAACAAATCCTAAGCCTTCTAATCCTTCATATAGGTATGTTGCAATTTTCATATTACTGAAGTATCATCATAAACAGGTATTGGGGTAAATATAAACATGTTCTGATTTAAATATGCAAAATCTATAAAAGTTATTGAAAATATGCGTTATATTTGAGTAGTAACTATATACCAATTTATGAACATCAGCAGGTTACATTATCTAAAAGTATCCACAGGTATGATTGCTTTTACTAGAGCAATGATTGCTGATGTGGTGTTTGCCCAATATTAAGTTCCTCTTCCCTTTGCCATTTATTCTTTTGGCTATCTTAATTTATTAATTTTTTAACGGTTTTAAATCAGGCACTATTATGTCAATTTATCATCAACTGGGTAAAATCCCAAAAAAAAGACACACAGTTTTCAGAAAATCCAACGGAGAGTTGTATGCTGAGGAACTAGTATCTACACATGGTTTCTCTAGTACGTACTCCTTGGTTTATCACTGTCATCCTCCAACCTTGGTCAAACAGATTAGAGAGCCCTATGATGTCTCTCCAACAGTCGCCCGTGAAAAACATCTTAAACATACCAGTTTAAAAGGATTTAAGATTCAACCAAAGGCCGACTACCTAGAGAGCCGGACCCCAATTTTGGTTAATCAAGATTTGCATATCTCACTCGCAGCACCTCAAGAATCCATGCGCACCTACTTTTACAAAAATAGTCAGGCGGATGAAATCATCTTTGTGCACGAAGGGAGGGGTGTCTTGAAAACGGGATATGGTCATATTCCCTTTGAATATGGTGATTACCTCGTGATTCCACGAGGGGTTATCTATCAATTAGATTTCGAAAATGCAGAGAATAGACTTTTTATCGTAGAGTCGTTTGCACCTGTAAGGACTCCCAAGCGATATCGTAATGAGTTTGGACAGCTTATGGAGCACGCTCCCTTTTGCGAGCGGGATATCAAACGACCTCTTGATTTGGAGACAATAGACCAATTCGGGGAATTTGAGATTAGGATAAAGAAGCAAGGGTTGATATACCCATATGTGTATGGCAGTCATCCCTTCGATTTTATAGGATGGGATGGCTATCATTATCCATGGGCATTCTCCATACATGATTTTATGCCTATTACGGGCAAGCTTCATCAACCTCCTCCTGTGCACCAGACATTTG
The DNA here is from genome assembly GCF_027627455.1 of Sphingobacterium sp. SYP-B4668. Classification (NCBI taxonomy): domain Bacteria; kingdom Pseudomonadati; phylum Bacteroidota; class Sphingobacteriia; order Sphingobacteriales; family Sphingobacteriaceae; genus Sphingobacterium; species Sphingobacterium sp. SYP-B4668. Next base: position 773,931 of record NZ_CP115483.1, read on the forward strand.
AAACCGATTCTTTCGTGTTGTGCAGTTTCTGCCCAAGGCTATATGATTATCACCCCCAATCCATCCCAGCTCCTTATAATCATAGTAATGTGGATTCAGATGAGGTGTTGTATTATGTAGATGGAGATTTCATGAGTCGTAAATCTGTTGAGCGGGGGCAGATCACATTACACCCGGGGGGGATACCTCATGGACCACATCCCGGTACTGTCGAAAAAAGTATTGGGCAGACCAAGACGGAAGAGCTTGCGGTCATGATTGATCCTTTTAGACCCTTGATGTTAACACAAAAGGCGTTGGAAATCGAAGATCAGGATTACTATAAATCTTGGTTGAGTTAGATAATGAAAAAAACATAAACGTTATGACAAAAACCTTTGCAGAGAAAATAGCACTTGCCCAAGATTTTCTTCCCATTAATGGGACGGATCACATTGAATTCTATGTCGGCAATGCTAAGCAAGCGGCACATTATTACAAGACGGCTTTTGGATTTCAGTCTGAGGCCTATGCCGGACCGGAGACCGGAGTGCGTGATCGGGCTTCATATGTCCTTCGGCAGAATAAAATTAGACTAGTATTAACCACTGCACTCCATTCGGATCATCCAATAGCTCATCATGTCAAAAAACACGGTGATGGAGTAAAAATATTGGCTCTATGGGTGGATGATGCTAAAAAGGCTTATGAAGAAACTGTTAAGCGAGGAGCAAGGTCATATCAGGAGCCTAAAATCATGCTGGATGAATATGGTGAGGTTTGTACGTCGGGTATTTATACTTATGGCGAGACTGTTCATCTATTTGTTGAACGGGGGAACTATCGAGGCGCTTTTATGCCTGGCTATGAACCTTGGGAGAGCGACTATCAACCGAAGGAAACAGGTTTGTTATATATCGATCATTGTGTAGGTAATGTTGGGTGGAATCAAATGAACGAAACTGTTGAATGGTATCAAAATGTGATGGGTTTTGTCAATGTACTTTCTTTTGATGACAAACAGATCAATACCGAATATTCCGCCCTTATGAGCAAAGTAATGAGTAATGGAAATGGTTTCGTCAAATTTCCTATTAATGAACCGGCCGAGGGAAAGAAAAAATCCCAGATTGAAGAATACTTAGAATATTATGAAGGCGAGGGTGTACAACATGCTGCTCTGGCAACCCAAGATATCGTCAATACGGTAAAAGCTTTAAAGGATAGAGGCGTAGAGTTTTTAGGTGCTCCACCAGAAGCTTATTATGATATGTTACCTGAGCGTGTAGGGCAGATTGATGAAGAAATTAAGATTATCCAAGAGTTGGGTATCTTGGTTGATAGAGATGATGAAGGGTATCTTTTACAGATTTTCACAAAGCCAGTTGAAGATAGACCGACATTATTTTACGAGATTATTCAACGTAAGGGGGCACAAAGTTTTGGCGCCGGTAATTTTAAGGCATTGTTCGAGGCAATAGAGCGTGAGCAAGAGAAACGAGGTAATCTATAATACAGTTGTTTTAGAATTAGGGGATTCTAAAAAGGTCACTGCCTACCTGCTAGGAATTAGAAAGTACCTATGGGTCAATGAAGATTCTTTAAACCTTGAGTGCGAGTGAGTCGTAGACAATCAAGGTCGGGAAGTTTGTGGTCTTTTTGGACCCCCAAACCATCTAATTAGATATGCATGAAAGATTTATTACAGGCATTTGAACAGAAGCGTCCTGAAATTGTATTTGAATGGAAAGACAATCAGACCGAGGCAGAGGGTTGGGTCGTAATCAATTCCTTAAGAGGTGGTGCAGCGGGCGGAGGTACCCGGATGCGTGCCGGTTTGGATCGTAATGAAGTAGAATCACTGGCCAAAACAATGGAAGTGAAATTTACGGTATCTGGTCCTGCTATTGGTGGGGCAAAATCTGGAATCAACTTCGATCCAGCGGATCCTCGAAGACAAGAGGTATTGGATAGATGGTTTAAAGTTGTTACGCCACTACTTAAAAACTACTACGGCACAGGGGGCGATCTCAACGTAGATGAGATACATGACGTCATCCCGCTGACTGAACAATATGGCCTATGGCACCCACAGGAAGGGGTGCTCACTGGACATTTCAATGTGAGGGAAAACGAACGTATCCATCAAATCGGTCAACTGCGCTATGGTGTCTCAAAAGTATTGGAGGACTCGGCGTATAGTCCAGATCTCAAACGAAAGTATAAGGTCGCCGATATGATAACAGGTTATGGTGTTGCTGAAGCAGTTCGACATTTTTATACTTTATACCTCAATGGATGTCAAGGTAAACGGGTCATTATCCAGGGTTGGGGGAATGTGGCTGCTTCCGCGGCCTTTTACCTTTCCAAGCTAGGTGTAAAAGTAGTTGGAATCATTGATAGGGTAGGTGGGTTAATCCGTCAGGAGGGATTTACTGAGGAGGAGATTACGGCGCTTTTTTTGAATAGAAATCGAAATGAGTTGAGCTCCTCTGATCTCGTCCCTTTCGAGCGTATCAATGAGGAAATTTGGAAGGTAGCTGCTGATATTTTTATTCCCGCTGCCGCCTCTCGCTTGGTGTCTAAAGATCAAATCGCAACAATGGTCAGTAATGGACTAGAGCTCATTGCTTCGGGTGCAAACGTACCCTTTGCCGATCGAGAAATCTTCTATGGCCCGGTAATGGAATATGCGGACCACGAAGTAGCTGTTATTCCTGACTTTATAGCTAATTGTGGGATGGCTCGGGTATTTGCTTATTTGATGCAGTCGAATATCGAAATGAGCGACGATGCTATTTTTTCCGATGTATCTGCCATCATTTTTGCGGCGCTTCAAAGAATTAGAAATGAAAGCTCCCTCAAAACACATATCTCCTCCAAGGCTTATGAAATTGCATTGAGACAGCTGGTGTCAAATGTCTGAATAGAGGGATTTCTCATCGGTCATTTTGAGCTAGAAACAGTATATTTGCGCTATGTCTGATAACATGCAAATGAATTGGAAGCAGTTGCTTTCCGCAAAGCGCTGGGGCTATGAAAATCGTACGAATGACGATTATCTAGAAGCTCGCTCTGAATTTCAGCGGGATTATGATCGGTTGATTTTTTCTTCTCCTTTTAGGAGATTGCAGAATAAAACACAAGTATTCCCTCTGCCTGGTGCGGTATTTGTGCATAACCGATTGACACATAGCCTTGAAGTCGCCAGCGTTGGCCGGTCGTTAGGACGCCTATTCTATGCAAGGATGAAGGATGCTGATCCTGCAATTGACGATCATTATCCTTATCTCCAAGAAGTAGGAAATATTGTTTCGGCAGCATGCCTCTCCCACGACTTAGGCAACCCCGCCTTTGGTCATTCGGGTGAGGCGGCCATCTCGACCTACTTCACGGAGGGAGAGGGGCGTAAATTCCAAGAACAAGTTACTGCTGAAGAATGGGCTGATTTGACACATTTTGAAGGGAATGCCAACGCTTTACGCATCTTGACCCACCCTTTCAATGGAAAGGATGATAAAGGATTTGCGTTGACTTACACTTCTTTAGCTGCTATTGTCAAGTATCCATGTGCAGCCATAGATGGGCATATCAAGAAAAATCACCACCGCAAGAAATATGGTTTCTTTACTGCCGAAAAGCAAACCTTTGATAAAATAGCAGATGAACTAGGATTATTAAAAGATCCTACTAATCCAAGGGGGTATCTTCGACATCCGCTCGTGTATTTGGTAGAGGCTGCCGATGACATTTGTTATAATATCATTGATTTGGAGGATGCCCATCATCTCAAAATTTTGTCTTATGAAGAGGTCGAGAGTTTATTGCTACCCCTTTGTGGAGGAGAGAACCTCCGTCACAGATTGGACAGCCTATATGACAAGGCAAGTCGCGTAGCTCTACTACGTGCAAAAGCGATCAATACACTTATCCACGGATGTGTAGATGTATTTTTCAAAGAGCAGCAGAAATTTCTCAACGGAACCTTTCCAATGGCATTGATGGATGCACTGCCCGAGCAGGTGGTTTTGCAGATGAAAAAGATATCTAAAATATCAATAGCCCAGATTTATAATGCTCCTACCGTCGTTCAAATTGAAATTGCAGGCTACAAAGTTATGAATGCATTATTGGCTGAATTTGTACCGGCCTATCTCAAGAAGAATAAAAACGCGTACGATCAGAAACTGGTAGCGTTACTCCCGCATCAGTTTTATACCGATCGAGATGATGCATATGCCAAAATTCGTTCTGTACTCGATTTTGTATCGGGTATGACAGATGTATATGCAATAGATTTGTATCGCAAAATTAAAGGAATTACTATTCCGTCCATCGATTAGAAAATTTGCTTAAGGCCGAGTTTAGGGAGAATAGCTAGCGGGCAGTAGGGTGAGCTCACCTTGATTAGCAGTGGAGAAGAAAAATTGAAATAGATGAAAGTTGTTATAGCGGAAAAGCCATCTGTGGCGAGGGATTTGGCGCGTGTAATGGGAGCCAAAGAAGTGAATGATGGATATATTTCAGGTAATGGATACGCCTTTACATATGCTTTTGGACATCTGGTCCAGTTGTGTACCCCACAGGCCTATGGTTATCATTCTTGGAGTATTTCCAATCTGCCTATTATACCTCCAGCTTTCAAATTAGAAGCAAAGAAGGTCAGAAAAGATGGAAAGCAAATAGATGATGCTGGGGCGCTGAAACAATTGAATACCATCAAATCTCTTTTAGAGAAAGCGGAAGAAGTCATAGTCGCGACCGATGCCGGGCGTGAAGGAGAACTAATCTTTCGAAATATATATTACTTTTTGGGGGCAAAGTTACCTTTTAAACGCTTATGGATATCTAGTCAGACTGATAAAGCTATTAAAGAGGGTTTTGCCAATCTGAAAGACGGTACAGAGTACGATAGTCTATACATGTCTGCGCGTTCCCGTTCCGAATCTGATTGGTTGATTGGTATAAATTCAACTCAGGCCATTACGTTGGCCGCGGGTAACAGAGGGTTGCTGTCATTGGGTCGCGTGCAAACACCGACATTGGCCATGATTTGTTCGCGTTATGTTGAAAATAAAAATTTCAAACCCACGGCCTTTTATAAGGTTCAGGCACAGTTTGAAAAAGATAATATTCGATTCAAAGCTACTTCCAATCGAATCGATAAGAAGGATTTGGCTGAAGAGACACTTGCTAAAGTGACGGTGGGTGCAGATGCGTTAGTCACCAAAGTAGAAGGAAAAGAGGTTAAAGAACCTCCGCCGTTGCTTTATGATTTGACCACATTACAGCAAGATGCCAATAAAAAATACGGATATTCAGCGGATCAGACATTAAACCTAGCCCAGACGCTTTATGAAAAGAAAGTAATCACTTATCCACGTACGGGCAGTCGGTATATTGGTGAAGATGTTTTCGAAAATATTCAAGAGCTCTTTCAGCATCTCGCTGATACTGCAGAAGAGGGTATAGCGAGTATAAGTCGCAATTTGATTGGAGCCAAGCTAAATAAGCGTTCAGTAGACGATAAGAAAGTCACCGATCACCATGCGCTACTCGTCACGGATGAGAAGCCATCAGCTATGTTGAAAGAGCAGGCTAATATTTATAATATGATTGCCAAGAGGATGGTAGAAAGCTTTTCCGAAGTATGCTTAAAAGACATTACGACAGTCATCTTGGATGCGCAAGGGGTAGAGCTTATTGCTAAAGGAACCGTTATCAAACAATATGGCTGGCGTCTTTCAGCAGACCAACTGGAACAACCTGATGATGATAAAAAGGACGCTGATGATGCGGATAGTGAAAATGCACAGCTTCCTAAATTGATTGCGGAAGAGCAATTGGAGATTTTGGCCCTTGAGTTGATGGAGAAATTTACCAAAGCTAAACCGGTCCATACCGAAGCATCGTTGCTGAAAGCAATGGAAACCTCAGGTAAAGAGATAGATGATGATGAGATGCGTCAAGCGATGAAAGATTGTGGTTTAGGGACTCCAGCTACGAGAGCGGCCACAATAGAAACTTTATTTCAACGAGATTACATCAAGCGCGATAAGAAGAAACTCATTCCTACGGATAAGGGCTTGACCGTCTATAATTTGGTCAAGGACCGGGCGATTGCCAAGGTCGAGCTGACAGGGAAATGGGAGCAAAAGCTAGAAGAAATGAGGGCTAATAAGGTGTCCTATGATGTGTTTATGAAGCATATTAAAGATTTCACTATACGTATTACAAAGGAGTTATTGCAGTTGCGTATTTCATTGACACAAGAACCCGAGCTCCCTAAGCAGACCCTTCAGATAAAATGTCCTAAATGCAGCCCAGGGAAAATGGTCCTGTATGAAAAAGTTGCACAATGTGATCACTATGCGAGAGGTTGTGATTTTAAGTTATGGCGTACCCTTTCAGGTGTTCTGCTCGAGGAAAAGGAAATGAAAAACCTTTTAGAAAAAGGGAAAACAAGTCCTTTGAAAAATCTTCAAAGTAGAGATGGAAAGAAAGTTGACGGATCTCTTGTGCTTGAAAATTTCAAAGTCAATATCGTGTAGAGCCTGTTTAGTGTACACGTTGTACGTGTAAACAGACTCTATCGTTTTTGGGGACCTTGTTTTTTAAAATATACTTTTTATCATTTCCCAAATATGATGTGGGTGAGTCGCTGCTATGTATATTAATTTGAAAACAGAGCTAGAACATTCCAAAAGAATCATAAATACCGGTACAAGCATATAAGACAGTTTGGTATGCACAAGCTTAATTGCCTTTATATCCACGAGCCTTTTCAGTAGTGGTAGTAGATCTTCACGATAGTAATACAACAGTGCGGAGATAAAAAGCAGATAGAACGACAGCCTAAATGTAAAGGCTATTTTGAGACCTTTAGGCATAATCGTCAGGTCAATCACCAAGATGTTCACGATGATGGGAATCAGCATCAACGCACCTATTATTACGGTCTTGCGGTGCAATAGAAGTAATGAGGCTATTATTTGTGAAATTCCAATAAAATATTTAAACGGTTGATGGTCGAATAAATACCAACCCACCTTAAAAAGTGAAAGCTCTTGAATGGGGGTTGAGAGTTCTTTCGTCGTTAGATTTCCAAATTGACCATTGGACAATTTTCCTATTCCGTATGACAAGAAGATAAAGGCTAACAAGCAGCGGATAGAAAGGATAATTAGATCATGTATCTTTTCGTTGTGAATTTGAAACTTCATAGGTTAATGATTTAAAATGGTTATATATTATTCACGTAATTAAAGCTACTAATGAGATGAAAACTGTTCATATATTCCATAATCAAATTTTAATTAGATTCATGACAGTAAGTAAACGGTTATATATACCAAAAAAAGCTAGTTTTGTAGTCTTATGTCAACAACATTATACAATCCCTTTAAAGCATTTAAGTTCGATAATGCAACCTGTTTTTTGACGGGGCAAGCTTTAGTCTCTACAGATGAACAGATACAAGTCTTTCCGATATGGATGATGCGTGCATTTGACTTGGAAGACAAACCTTTTAAGATGCTGGATGAAAGCGTCGTCACCTATAAGTCGTTAAAGTTGCCATGTTCCGTAGACGCCGCATTGGCAATTGAAAAGATGGAAAGCGAAGTAGAGCGTGCATTTGCTGAAGGGTATGCTGCCGTGAAAGAGCTTTCACCCGTTGTTCTCTTTCAATGGATGGCAAAAATTGTCTATGGAGTTGTTTTTAATGAAATTCAATCCGGGATTCGCCAGCAGGTTCTCTCGGGTGAAGAAATGAATTTTTCCCAGGTATTGGTCCAGAAGTTCAAGAATCTACATGCCATGTTGCAGTCCTTATTGATACCAATGGAGTTCGAAAATACACTGCCATTTTCGCTGGTGGTTGTACCTGTTGATAACCCCGAGCAGACCTTTATTTATAGGGATGAAATCAATACACTCATTTTCTCTCTACGCATGAATGATTTCGGTCTGATTTCCTGTCTACAAGATAATGCAACCAATAATATTTATCACGAGGATAGCCTAGCTTTGGTAAAAGGACAGACATTGCATCCGATTCAATTTGAAGAATTGGCCGCACGTTACTTTTATTCGTCATACCTATTTAACCGCTTACCGGAATATACCTATCTACAGACTCCCCATAAAGTGTATATAGAGCCCATGCCGCTAGCAGATATGTCTATGAAACCTATCTTTGACCACTGGCAGGTTAAGACGTACGGTCAAGTATTAGAAAATTTTTGGAAACCATGGGGCTTTATACTTTTCGAGATTATCAAAAATCCTGAGCAGCCGATGAGCTTCATTCAAGATGAGGATGGTCAATTTATTCCGAATAGTCAATTGGATTTGCCACGATCATAATCTATAGGTCTTACAAGATTGGGAAACAATATTCCCCAATCCTTATTTTAAGATTTCTCGTGCGATGACTAACCGCTGTATTTCAGATGTGCCCTCATATATCTGGGTAATCTTGGCATCCCGCATGAGTCGCTCTACGTGATATTCCTTTACATAGCCGTAACCACCATGGATCTGTACGGCCTCAATGGTGGTTCGCATAGCGACTTCGGATGCGTATAACTTGGCGATAGCCGCTGCTTTTCCATAAGGTTGTCCAGTATCTTTGAGCCAGGCTGCTTTGTGAATCAGTAATCGTGCTGCTTCTATTTCTACTTCCATATCGGCGAGTTTGAACTGTATGGCTTGATGCTCACAGATAGGTTTGCCAAATGTTTTGCGCTCCTTAGCGTATGCCAAGGAGAGTTCATATGCTCCCGCCGCAATCCCTAGCGCTTGTGCTGCTATACCGATTCGTCCACCATCCAGTGTCTTCATCGCAAATTTAAATCCAAACCCATCTTCTCCAATTCGGTTTTCTTTTGGAATCTTGACATCAGTGAACATCAAGGAGTGCGTATCTGAACTACGAATTCCCAATTTGTTTTCCTTTGGACCAATGCTAAATCCGGCGGTGTTTTTATCCACAATCAATACATTAATACCGCGATGACCTTTATCGATATGAGTTTGTGCAATTACAAGATAGATATCTGCATTGCCGCCGTTTGTAATCCAATTCTTCGTGCCGTTCAAAAGATAGTAATCTCCCATATCTTCTGCAATGGTGTGTTGTGAGGTAGCATCCGATCCTGCCTCGGGCTCTGACAGGGCAAATGCACCCAGTTTTTCCCCAGATGCTAACGGTTTTAGATACTTCTCTTTTTGATTGACTGTCCCGAATTCGTTCAATCCGTAACACACCAGCGAGTTATTTGCCGACATGATTACAGCTGCCGACGCATCAATCTTTGATATCTCTTCTAATACGAGGGTGTAGGCTAGTGTATCCATACCCGCCCCATTATATTGAGGATCGACCATCATTCCCATAAAACCCAATTGTCCCATTTGCTTTACATGTTCGAAAGGAAATTTTGCTGACTCATCCCGTTCTATCACTCCAGGTTTGAGGTCCTGCTGTGCAAAGTCTCGCGCAGCATCCCGTATCATTTTATGTTCTTCGCTGATTTCAAATATCATAACATATTCATTTTGAAGGTTTATAACCAAATATATTAAAATTTTATTATGCATGCATAATAAAAACTTAAAATAATAGTCTTTGGTGTGTCACTTTTTAGCTGAGGTAGTTGGTGGCTATATAAAATCTACTATATTTGTAGAGTAAATAATTTGTACATTAAATCTTGATAAATTATGAGTTTAAGACTAGGAGATGAAGCGCCAAACTTCAAAGCGCAGACAACAATAGGAGAAATCGATTTTCACGATTATATTAAAGATAGTTGGGTCGTATTCTTTTCACACCCCTCTGACTACACACCAGTCTGTACGACTGAATTAGGAAGGACAGCTAAGCTGAAATCAGAATTTGACAAAAGAGGAGTAAAGGCTCTTGCACTTAGTGTTGACAATTTGGAAGACCATCATGGCTGGGTGAAAGATATCAATGAGACCCAAGGTACTACGGTCAATTTTCCGATAGTCGCTGATGAGGACCGTCATATCTCTGAGCTATACGATATGATTCATCCTAACGCTTCTGCTACTGCCACTGTTCGTTCTGTATTTATTATTGGCCCGGATAAGAAAGTCAAGTTGACTTTAACCTATCCTGCCTCTACTGGGCGTAATTTTGACGAAATCTTGCGCGTTATTGATTCATTGCAACTGACTGCCGATTATTCTGTAGCTACTCCTGCAGATTGGAAACATGGTGAAGATGTGATTGTGGTTCCAGCAATCAAGACGGAAGATATTCCAGCCAAGTTCCCAAAAGGATTTAAAGAGATAAAACCATATTTGCGTACAACACCACAACCGAACCTTTAGGACAAGAGGAATAAATAGAGAGAGCTGGGATTATTTCCAGCTCTTTTTTGTTTACCAGCGTCCGCCAGCACCACCACCACCACTTGAACCACCTCCAAAACTCCCACTGCTGGATCTAGAGCCGCTTCCTCCTGATGAGCTTGAAGATCCCGATGACGTGCTGCGTACCTTGATAGGGATGATAACTTCTCCTAGCTCCGATTTATGATGACAATTTTTACAATCTTGTTTCTCCATGCCTAGTCCTGAAGAGGAGTAGGTTGCTTGTTTAATCGTGTCCACATAGGGCTTGCTATAAGTGAGGTATTGGCATTTCGGACAGATTTCGTAGTCATCAGCTTGGGCTCCATTGAAGCCAATGATTTTTATTTGGTAGTTTTTTTTATTCCTCCAATGCTCAAAGACCCTAGATGCTATCCTTTGTTCGGTAAGCTGTCCTTTATCAAGATTTTTATTGAGTTCTTTGGTGGCGTTCGTATCCTTATTAAGACGTTCCCAGTCGCCCGTGTTGTCTGGAGGTACAAAGCGGACTTTAGTTTTATTATTAGACCGCATGATACTAAAGAAATCAAAAAGAGCCAATGGTGCTAGCAACATAGGTATAAAAGTCCGCAAGGAAAATTTGGAAAGTGCCTGTAGTTTGCTTTCTTCGTCCTTATAGGAGTTGCTGATGCTATTGCGACCGTCATTGTACTTCATCGCTACAACAAGGCTACCCAGTATGGCCAGAAATATGGGGAGATTGCGCAGACGGAATACTTCTTCGATATTGTTAAAGCCAAATGCGAATACAAAAATGCTAATAAACATGAGCACTAGAAAGCACCCACAGCCACTCGCTAAGGGATGTAGCCCTTTTTTAATCTTTAAGGGCCCTACTAGCGTTTTGGTGATTACACTTATTATCAGGTAGGCTATTAAAAATAAAAATACTACAAATCCAGATTGTTGAAGTAATTTGCCATGCTTGAACCAAAAAGAATTGTTCTGTTTAAAAATGCGATCAAGCTCTTTTGTCGCATCGGGCGTTAATAATGCCTGTTTGATTACTCCCATTGCCGCCAACACACCAGCGTCATAATCGGAGTTTTTGAAATGTGGGACCAGGAATTCTTCACCGATTCTCTTAAGATAGGCATCGGGCAGTATAGCTTCCATCCCATATCCCGTTATAAATCGATAATAGTGTCGATTCGTCCCAATGAAAAGTAATAGGCCATTGTTGGCTTCTGCTTTCCCTATTCCCCAAGTGTTAAATAGCTGATGTGCAAACTGAAAATCATCATCCCCTTCAAAATCACCGACAACGACAATTGCTACTTCGGCTTTTGTCCGGACTTCTATTTCTACCGCCATCTCATTAAGCAATTGTTCGGTATCACTTCTCAATATCGCATCTGGATTGCTAATGAAGTAGTTTTGTCCCTTTTCTTTGGGATTGGGGACTTGCTCTATTGAATACTGTGCAAATGTAGAGCACGTTCCTAATAGAAAGATGATGAATATTATTATCCTTTGAAACGAGGAAGTACGCATATATCTTATGTTGATATTCCGAATATAAAAAAATTATGAAAGATTTCGTCCGAAATTAATTGTTCATGACTTGTCATATGGACAACAGAAATGTCCATTTACAAAAAAGGCCCTTTCCATTTGAAAAGGGCCTTTTTTGTAAGTATAACGTCTAAAAAACTTTTACCATGTATATATAATCTTGCATCTGTTTAATTTGATCTGTCCGCGAAAGATTGTACAACGTATTTTTCTTATTGAGAATGATATCGCCTTCAAGCGAATCTGCCGGGATTTCATTTAGTGCTTGTAGCAACACTTTCGTTTTGATTGCAAATCCAGCTCCGTCAATTCCCGTCTGTTTACCACTGATAATACCGATTACATTACCTCTACTGTCCAATACAGGTCCCCCGCTGTTACCAGGATTGACTGGAATGGATATTTGATACGCGATAGTATCACCAGCATAGCCAGTTGCAGAACTTAAGTAACCTTGGCCATATACAGCCTCATCCCTAGGAAATCCTATTGTATAGATATCTTCACCTAAGTCCGACGCTCGAGATTTGAATGTATAAGGGATATTTTTTAATTTTTTGAAAGCCTCATCATTGATATGCAATACAGCGAGGTCCCTAGCAGCATCAGCATAGACTACATTTGCTTTGAAAGATTCTCCTTTATTATTTTGAAGGTGGATGGAGTCAGCTCCCGTAATTACGTGATAATTGGTTACGACATAGCCGTCTTTGGTCACCATAAATCCGGTAGCTCCAAAATGACTATCTGCTTTATTTGCGTTCTTCTTTTCGGTATTGATATTTCGTAGTGCTGCATTATGTTCATTAACATTCCGCTTCACATTATTCATATCCCGTTTTAAAGCACTATAATCTGTAGATGTTTTTTGAAGGTTTTTATAGTATCCGCTCATCCACAATGTAGAGAATACAGATATGATAGCTACAGCAGCAGCTACTGCTATATTAAGCTTGAAGCGTTCCCAGATCGGTATAACGGGGGTATCCTTATTTTCTTTAGGAGATGCTTTTTCAGTCATTTGATGGTACATCTTTGCACTATGGCCCAATTGCGATTTGAATGCTTGACGGGAAGCATTTAAATTCATATCGGTAATGAATGCTTTATGTTGTTTCAATTGGATACTGAAGCTCGGATTTTCGGCACAGAAAATTTCAAAGGACTTACGTTCTCCAACCGACATTTTGTCTTGTATGTATCGATCTGCTAAATCGTAAAACTCTTGTTGACTCATCATTGTCATTTCGCTGACCCCTTTTTGTTGTTAGTTATAATTCAATTGTCGTTCAGAAAAAATAATTTCTTCAGCCTTTGTAGGCATTTGTACTTTTGAGTCTTGGCATTGTCAGTATTCGTGTAACCGAACTTTTCGCAGATTTCCTGCATCGAATGATTGTTGATATAAAAATCCTGAAGAATAGTCTTACACGGCTCCCCCAACTTGTTCATTGCTGCTTCCATTTGGGAAAACTTGAGGTCCTGTTCTTCGTGCTTGGCTATATCATCCTCATATTGGAGGGTGTCTTGATAATCATTGATGTCATTCGTCGCATACGATGCGCCACTACGATTGAGCTGCTTAAGCCAAAGTCGTCTGCAAATCGAATAAAGATAGGTTTTCAGTTTACTCTTCAACTCAAAATTTCCGAAAGTAACTTTATCGTATAAGACGATAACTGCCTCCTGAAAAATATCCTTTGCTTCTTCTTCACTGCCGTTGTTCTGGAGAATCATGTGACTGATGCTGGGATAATAAAGCTTATAGATTGCATCTAATGCTAAGTTATCACCAGCGAGAATCCCATCGACAATCTCCTGATCATTTTCTGAAGTGAAAGACTTGCTGAACTTACTCACCTATTAATACCTTTTATAACTAATAGTAACCCAACTACTTTGATGATTTTTCAATTTTCGTTAAAAGTATTCGATTACCCATTCCAAACGTACGCTATTTTTTTTAAAATGGGTAAGATTAGTTGGGCCTTTTTTTTGAATAAAAACGTTCGAAATAGCTGCTATGTTGTCTTTCAAACATTTATTTTTTTTCTAGATGATTTGTCTCCTTCAAAGATATCAAGCACCCAATAGGAAGGTTGATTTTCCTTTTTTGCAGTTGTTAATTTAAATTGATAAAACGTTTTATCATATGATTTTCGTACCTTCAACTTGATAACAAACCTATTTTACCTTATTTCTTAATATGATTCATATCTTATGAAAAAAACGATTACTACGCTTTTGAGCTTAGCTTCCCTTACTTACTGTCTTGGTCAGCAAAATCCTATTGTGAAAGGTTGGTACGCTGATCCGGAAGGTATTGTCTACAATAACCGATATTGGGTTTTCCCCACCTTTTCCGCTGCCTACGAAAAGCAGGTCTTTTTTGATGCATTCTCTTCTGATGATTTGGCTCACTGGACAAAACATGAGCGTGTATTGGATACAGCTGCGGTAAAATGGGCAAAAAAAGCTTTATGGGCTCCTAGTGTCATTCAAAATAGTGGAAAATATTTTCTTTTCTTTGGTGCAAATGATGTTCATGAAGGCGAGATCGGTGGGATAGGGGTATCGGTTGCTGATAAACCCGAAGGACCATATAGAGATTTATTGGGCAAACCCCTGATTAATAAAATCGTTAATGGAGCTCAACCCATCGACCAATTTGTCTTTAAGGACAGCGACGGAACGCATTATATGTATTATGGAGGATGGCGGCATTGTAACATTGTCAAACTGAAGGATGATTTTACTGGACTAGTGCCATTTGATGATGGTGAGATTTATAAAGAAGTCACTCCACAAAATTATGTTGAAGGCCCCTTTATGTTTATTCGGAATGGTAAGTATTATTTTATGTGGTCCGAAGGGGGATGGGGTGGTCCCGACTACAAAGTAGCTTATGCCATTGCTGATTCTCCTTTTGGTCCATTCAAGCGGGTTGCTACAATACTGGAGCAAGATTCTACAATAGCGACAGGAGCTGGTCACCATTCAGTCATTAAAGTGCCCAATAAAGATAAGTACTTTATCGTTTATCACCGTAGACCCATCGGCAAGACAGGGGCTAATGAGCGAGAGACTTGCATTGATGAGTTGAATTTCGATGAGCAAGGTTTTATCCTGCCTGTCAAGATGACTAAAAATGGTGTCAAATTTCCGTTGAAATAACTACAAGCTTTCTTCTATCCTGTATTCTTCCATGAGAAGGATGCAGGATAGAAGGGGGATAAATTCTTAAGATAGTAGGCCGCGAAATGAAAAGGCCACAAACAAAAAAAGCATCCTAAAAGGATGCTTTAAGCGGTCTGGACGGGACTCGAACCCGCGACCCCATGCGTGACAGGCATGTATTCTAACCAGCTGAACTACCAGACCAAAATATTTTAATTGTTGTAATGATGTTTTGAAAGTAAGATACTTTCAAGAGCGGTCTGGACGGGACTCGAACCCGCGACCCCATGCGTGACAGGCATGTATTCTAACCAGCTGAACTACCAGACCGTTTGTGCTTTCATCATTCCAATTCTGCCAGTTTTGTATTTCCTTAATGAAAGGATTTTCAGCTAACTGAGCCATCGGAATTAAAATATTATTACTATTGTAAAGAACGTTTTGAAAGTAGTAATCTACTTTTCTTTAAGCGGTCTGGACGGGACTCGAACCCGCGACCCCATGCGTGACAGGCATGTATTCTAACCAGCTGAACTACCAGACCTTTTTCCTTCCTGAGAAGGTGTGCAAATATAGCGTTAATTTCTTTACTTGCTAACTATTTTTTTAAAAAAACTACTCTACGGCTCCGTCTTTCATCTTTTCAGCATTTTCAGCAAACTGTAATGCATCTATAATTCCTTGAATATCACCGTCCATAACCGCTGGAAGATTGTAAAGTGTCAATCCAATTCTGTGCTCTGTCACACGCCCTTGTGGATAGTTATAAGTACGTACTTTTGCCGAACGATCACCTGTAGATACCATTGTTTTTCTTTTTGCAGCTACATCTCCATGTTTTTTCTGCACCTCAAGCTCGTATAATTTGTTTCGGAGCATCTCCATCGCCAGCTCACGATTGGCTAATTGTGAACGTTCCACTTGACACACTACGACTATTCCACTTGGTTTATGCGTAAGCTGTACCTTGGTTTCGACCTTGTTCACATTTTGTCCACCAGCTCCACCTGAGCGCGATGTTTGTAATTCAATATCTCCAGGGTTCAATTCCACATCCACTTCTTCCGCTTCTGGGAGCACAGCCACTGATGCTGCCGAAGTATGGACTCGCCCTTGTGTCTCTGTGTCTGGAACACGTTGTACGCGATGTACTCCCGATTCGTACTTTAACTGTCCATACACGTCATCACCTATGACTTTTAAGATTACTTCTTTGTATCCACCAGAAGTACCTTCCGTTACATCCATTACTTCATTTTTCCAGCCTTTGGTTTCGAAGAAGCGTGTATACATGCGATATAGGTCTCCTGCAAATAGCGCTGCTTCATCACCTCCAGTACCTCCGCGGATTTCTATGATAGCATTCTTCGCATCTTCTGGGTCTTTAGGAATTAACATCAAGCGGATTTCTTCTTCTTTTTCTGCTTTTTGCTCATACAAAAGGTCGAGTTCTTCTTTCGCCATTTCGCGAAGTTCTTGATCTTTTTCATTGGCCAAAATATCCTTGTTTGTCTCCATATTACTCACCATATTCTTGTATAGATGGTATTGCTCTACGATTTTGCCAAGGTCTTTGTATTCTTTATTGAGTTTTGCAAAGCGCTTCATGTCGCTGATTGTAGCAGGATTGCTCAATTCAGCTTCTACTTCTTCCCAACGTTCTTTTATTGCTTGTAATTTATCTAACATATAATCAAAGTATCACGATAATACCGAAAGAAATTTCGGTACATCTTTTTTAAGTGTACAAAAATAAAGAAATTTTGTCGCTTTTTAGTAAGTATTATTCATGCGGAGAGACGGCCTTTAGACCTATTATAGAGACTATTAATGTGAAAATAAAAAATATTCTCCAAAATTCGGCCGGCTCCTTGAAGAAAAATATTCCCATTAATGCTGTACCTACCGCCCCGATGCCGGTCCACACTGCATACGCAGTGCCTAGTGGGAGTGATTGGCTAGCTTTCATTAGCAAGGCCATACTTACGAACAAGGAGATGATAAAGCCTACATACCACAGATACATTTCTGTGCCAGAGGAGGTTTTGGCTTTACCCAAGCAAGTCGTAAAGCCGACTTCGAATAATCCACCGATTATTAATATAATCCAATTCATATATTACTACTTAGTGTTCCCAATACTTTAATTCCAATTGCGAACCATCCCATACGGCATATGTTTGATTTTTGAACCATTCTCCCAAATTCAGCACCCGAGAGTTATTCGATAACGGTATATCATACGGCAGGTGGCGGTGTCCAAAGATATAAAAGTCAAAATGTTGGCTTACTTCCAGCTCCTTAGCATAATTGATTAACCATTCTTTATCTTCTCCCAGGAAAATCTCGTCAGTATCATTGGCTGCTCGACTAGAACGGGACCATCTTTGTGCTATTCCAATACCTAAGTTAGGATGGAGACGGGCAAAAAGCCATTGACATGATTTGCTGCGGAATATTTTTTTTAATAATTTATATTTAACATCGCCATCTCCTAACCCATCCCCATGGTGTAAGTAAAATGAAGTGTTATCCCTTTCAATTATTAGCTCATTATCAATGATGGTTGCACCAAGCTCCTTTTTCAAATAACCAAACATCCACATATCATGGTTACCCTTGAAAAAAGTTAATTTTATGCCCATATCAGCTAGCTCGGCAAGCTTACCTAAGAAACGGATATATCCCTTTGGAACTACAGTCTGGTATTCGAACCAAAAATCAAACACATCTCCCATTAAATAAAGCTCTGTGGCGTCGTGCTTGATGTGGTCTAGCCAACGCACAATTTCGCGCTCTCTGGACAGTGATTTTTCTGCAGGATATGATCCTAAGTGAAAATCAGATGCAAAATAGATTTTTTTCGTTTCGGACATTTGCCTCAAAACTACCTAAATAGGCTTAATTTTCAAATTCGGAGCCCAATAAAATTGAATATCTTGATGCTATAACACCACTGTAACCGACAGTGGTTTCAGCTGAGGGAATTTGAGGTGCTGTTGCCGAATGCGTAAATAATACCGGTCAGATGTGGCTATTTTTGCTAACTTAATAATTGAATGGTGCTCTTGTTGAAAAAATGCTTACAGATTGGGTGTGCTAGTCTTATTTGTTTGGTATTATTATTAGATTTGTGAATCAAGGAACAATACAGTTATGATAAATAGAAAATTAGGAATGGTTTTAATGGTGTTAAGTCTAGCAGCAATTCAAAAACGTGGTTCAGCGCAGTCCGAACCTCAATTGAAAGCTTATCCATCTACACAAAAAGGGAGTGTAAACGATGAATATTTCGGTGTTAAAGTCGCAGATCCGTACCGTTGGCTAGAGGATGATCGGTCTGCGGAAACAAAGAAGTGGGTTTCCGAGCAAAATCAAACTACATTTGATTATCTAAATGCGATTCCTTACCGAGGCAAGCTCAAGGAACAATTGACGGATATTTGGAACTATGAAAAAGTTGGCACCCCATTTATAGAAGGCGAGTATACGTATTTTTATAAAAATGATGGATTACAACAGCATTCGGTATTGTACAGGAAGAGGGGCGAGAACGGAAAAGAAGAGGTTTTTTTAAATCCCAATACTTTTTCTAAAGATGGATCTACTTCTTTGGCTGATGTAAGCTTTTCGAAAGATGGTAGTCTGATGGCTTACTCTATTTCCGAAGGTGGATCAGATTGGAGAAAAGTGATTGTTTGGAAAACGAATGACAAATCTAAAGTAGGAGAAACACTTGTTGATGTCAAGTTTTCAGGCATCGCCTGGAAAGGGAATGATGGATTTTACTATTCCAGCTACGACAAACCTAAAGGATCTGAGCTGTCTGAAAAAACAGATCAGCATAAGCTCTATTATCATAAACTAGGCACAGCTCAGTCTGAGGATCAGTTGGTATTTGGTGGTCCCCAGACTCCGAGACGCTATGTTGGGGCTTACCTTACTGATGATGAGCGTTTCCTTATTATTACAGCAGCAAATACCACTACGGGTAACGAATTATATTTTAAAGATTTGAATCAAAATGATGCCAAGATTAAGACCATCGTTGGCGATTTTAATTCGAATACGACTGTGATAGACAATGATGGCGAGCAGTTCTACCTCATGACCAATCTAGGTGCCCCCAACAATAAATTAGTAAAAGTAGCCAGCAGTAAGCCGGAAGCGAGTAATTGGATTACACTTATTCCCGAGACCGAGAATGTATTGAGTATATCGACTGGTGGCGGATATCTATTTGCGAATTATTTAAAAGATGCAATATCCGTAGTCGAGCAATATGACTATACCGGCAAAAAGATTCGCGAAATTCAATTGCCAGGTGTAGGTACTGCTTCTGGATTTGGGGGAAAGAAGAAAGAAAAAGATATTTATTTTAGTTTCTCTAACTATATCACACCTTCTTCCAGTTTCAAATACAATGTGGAGAGTGGACAATCCACGCTTTATATTAAGCCTAACGTCAAATTTGACAGCGACGAGTACGAATCCAAACAAGTCTTTTATATCTCTAAGGACGGAACTAAAGTCCCTATGATTATTACACATAAAAAAGGGTTGAAGATGGACGGTAAGAATCCTACCATTGTATATGGTTATGGCGGATTTAATATTAGCCTGACACCTGCATTTAGCGTATCTACTGCAACTTGGCTTGCGAATGGCGGAGTTTATGCTGTTCCTAACCTACGTGGAGGTGGAGAGTATGGGAAACAATGGCACGACGGGGGGCGGCAATTCAACAAATTGAATGTATTCCATGATTTTATTGCAGCGGTAGAATGTCTTCAGCAGCAAAATTATACTTCACCCGCCTATACAGCACTTGCTGGTGGATCTAATGGAGGGCTTTTGGTCGGAGCGACGATGACGATCAATCCCACTATCGCTAAAGTAGCGCTGCCTGCTGTGGGGGTTCTCGATATGCTACGGTACCATACCTTTACCGCAGGAGCAGGTTGGGGACATGATTATGGTACTGCCAATGATAGCAAAGAGATGTTTGAATATTTGAGGGCTTATTCTCCTGTGCATAATGTTAAGCAGGACGTTTGTTATCCTGCTACATTGGTGACCACTGGCGATCATGATGATCGAGTAGTACCTGCCCATTCTTACAAGTTTGCGGCCGAGTTACAAGCCAAGCAGTCTTGCCCTAATCCCGTCCTAATTCGTATCGAGACCAAAGCAGGGCATGGAGCAGGACGCTCGACAGATGTTGTAATCAATGAAACAGCCGATAAATTTGCCTTTACCCTGTGGAGCATGGGGATTAAGAGTCTAAATTAGAATCGAATCCACGAGTTAAGCTATGTACAAGCCTCTGACGTCAGAGGCTTGTGCATTCGTATATAAGGCTTTTACCAGGTAGGCTCACCTTTTTTCATTTTATCCAAATTGACCTGAAGCTCTTGTTTTGAATCCTCATCTGCTGTTGCGACGGCTTTTTCTTGCGTCAAAATAGCATTATCTTTATCCCCTTTCTTATACAAGAGATTCGCATAAGTATCCAAGAACGCCGAATTGTTTTTATCGTCCTCTAGTGATTTTTCACTCCAAGTTAAAGCAGCCTCAATACATGCATTATCGTCACAGTTTTCGAAGATAGTCCATGCGAATGAATTCAATTGAAGAGGAGCGACATCTGTTTTCGCTAGAAAACTCTCTACAGACTCTTTGAATGCTGGCCAATCTTTTTTGCTGAAATAGAATTGCGGCTTGAAGCGCACAAACATCTCGGTCATGTCAATATCGGCATGGCTTTGGGCCAATTCATCTTGAAGTATATTGATGTCAAGGTTTTGATCCTGTTTGATTTTTGAAAGTACCTGTTCATTCATCAGTATCATTGCCAAGGTTTTATTTACCGTGCCAGCACCCATTAGTTCATCAATTTTCGCTCTATTCTTTGAAATCAATTGATAAGATTTCGTGTCTGAAGAGGATGCACTTTTCAAAAGCATTTCCAGGTTTTCTTTTTCGAATAGTTCTTTTTCTGTTAGTGAATTGATGATTGCAGCTTGGGCTTTCTTTTGATTCTCTTGATCATAAGCACTTTCTGCTGCTTTTGCTAGACTTTTTGCAACAGCTATGTTATTTGGAGCAGATTCGAATTTCTTTAATAGACTATAATACTGCGTCTGTGGATCCAATCCTTCTTTTGCTCTAGCTATGAATTGGTCCGCCTCTCCACCGCCAACTATACGATGTACAAGCTCGCCATTCGGATCGAAGATAAGGAATGTTGGATAAGCTTTTATATTATATTCCTTTTCAAACCGAGCCGCTTCTGTATACCAGCTTTGGACTTCCTCATTGTCATTTTTGGTTTTGTCCATCTGTATTTTAGCATTTACGAATTTGCTATTAAAAAAATCACCAACTTTTGGCTGGGGGAATATTGTATTAGACATATATTTACAAGGCCCACACCATGTTGTAAAGCAATCGACAAATATGTATTTCTTTTCTTTTTTCGCCTTCTCTTTAATCTGTGTCCAAGAAAGACCGTGTTCAAATACAGTGGCTCCCTCTTGCGCTACACACATCAATGGCAAGAAGAACAGTATAAAAATTAGCTTTTTCATCATCATCT
This sequence comes from Sphingobacterium sp. SYP-B4668, assembly GCF_027627455.1. Lineage (NCBI taxonomy): Bacteria > Pseudomonadati > Bacteroidota > Sphingobacteriia > Sphingobacteriales > Sphingobacteriaceae > Sphingobacterium > Sphingobacterium sp. SYP-B4668. Next base: position 795,604 of record NZ_CP115483.1, read on the forward strand.
AGTTTAGTTAGGTACCTAAAATTTGTTATCCTTAAGAGCTCTTTTTATGGTTATATCGTATTTGCGAGAAATATCGTCGTGTCGGCAAACCTATTTTTGCTTACATATTTCATATGAATGTAAAAAAATATTCAATATAAAAAAAATAGGTTCCTGAGCATTTCAGCTCAGGAACCTATTCATCAAGGGTTATATAGGGCTAGAAGCCCATTTTAGACCTCAAGTCCTTCTGGATGCCGTCTTTGTGTATCAATAAAGAAGTAGTTTTGTAACGAACAAATTCCTTACTAGCGTAAAGATATCCTTTATAATCATTAGAAGTACCCCATGAATTTTTAACGATATAGTATTCTTTGCCATTTTGGTCTTTCACCAATCCAACAATATGCATACCATGGTCATCGGTCGTGCTATAGTCATCAAAAGCCTGTTGTCTCTGATCAGATGTGATTTTAGCTTCTGGTTTTGGGCCTACAAACATAGACTGTCTTTCCGTTTCAGTCATTTCTTCAACGGGCTTTTCTGGGACGTAAGCGATCCCATTCTTCCAGCTAAATCCCTTTTCCGACACATCTGTTGCCCAAGCCACGGTATATCCTTTAGCCAGAGCGTTGTCGATGACAGAGGTTAAGTCATTCATCTGTACATTATAAAAGCTGTCAAAAGACCAATTGTCAGGAATCAATAAAACGAATTTCTTATAGAAAGGTTGATCGGTGACCGATGCAAGTCCGATATAGTCGTCTGGATTGATACCTATTACTTGATCTGCAAATGTTTTAGCGGTGTAAGTTTTTCCTTGGTAGTCAAATTCCTTCGGTACTTCTCCTAAATAGCTGTCCATTGCGGCTGCATATGCTTTTTCCCAATTCGGTGTTAGTTTCTTTGCTTTAACAAATGTGCCGATCATAGCGTCTAGCATATTCGTCATCTCTCCGAAATTATTGCGATTAGCCCCATAGTGTAAGCCAGTATATACTTCCTGCGGTAATGCACCATATTTACGATATGCGTTCAATACATCATGAAATTGGCCACCTTCACCTAAGGATAGCCCTCCATGTAGTCGTACATAAGTCTTAGCTTTTTCTAGGTAAGTATTGCGAGCCGAGAAAATTTGAGAAATTTCAACCGGTTTTTTGCCCATACGAATCATTTCAGACTCTAAAAATGAATTTCCCGAGTAGGACCAACATGTACCAGATGAGCCTTGATCTTTGATTGATGTATTGGCAAGATTGATTACTTCGGTAAAAGTAAATCCGGACTTGCTGTTGTCATTTTGATTTGCCTTTAAAGCATTGATGAGATTGTCTTGTGCTTGAACGTGAAAAGATGCGACAAATAGAGAAGCAGCAAGTACAAGGGTTTTATTCCAATTCATATATAACAGTTTGATTTTGATGTTGAAAAGATATTTCCAGTATTATGTTCAATAGAATCCCTTATCTAGTGTCCGATGAAGATTCCGAATTATGGGACGAATTTAGCTTTATTATCAATAAACCTTGAATACAGCGTGTAAAATTATTACAACAATTAGCTAAAGCTTGGTCATTATAAAACGAAGAAGGAGCTCGTTTAGAGCTCCTTCTTCGTTTATTTCAGTGCGGGATCATTGTTCTTTTTCGGAAACATTAATGAGGCAATGACGCTCAGGACCAATATACCGATAATGATGATTAACGAATGAGAGGTGGTAAAACCTAGTTTCTCTAACCAACTATGCAAGAGCATTTTTACGCCGATGAATACCAAAAGGAATGCCAACCCAACCTTTAGGTAATGGAACTTGTGGATGATGTTCACCAATAGGAAGAACATCGACCTCAACCCTAGGATAGCAAATATATTTGAAAAGAATACAATATATGGGTCTTTCGTTACCGAGAAAATTGCCGGAATTGAATCTACCGCAAAGATAAGATCGGTGAATTCAATAGCTAGCAACACTAAAAACAAAGGTGTGACATAGCGGATGCCATTTTCGATGTGAAAAAAGTTTCCATGTTCGATTTTTGGATATACTTTGAAGTACTTTGACGCAAATTTAACAACAGGATGTGTTTGGGGGTCCACTTCCTCTTCTTGATTCCGATTGATGTACATCGTGATTCCTGTATAGACTAAGAATGCGCCAAATACATACAATATCCATCCAAATTTTGCGATTAGGGCGGCGCCTACGAATATGAAGATACATCTCAAAATTACAGCCCCTAGAATACCCCATACCAATACCTTGTGGTAATACTTTTCAGGTATCCCAAAGGAATGGAACAAAAGCACCATTACAAAAATATTATCCACAGAAAGTGCATATTCAACTACATAACCAGTTATGTACTCTAATGCCAAGTTATCATTGTATATCTTAATGCTTCCTGCTAGGTCATTCGTATTTATCTTGATATTGTGGTAATGTTTGGCGATTACATCTTGTAGACTCGCTATATCATGGGCATTGTGTAGTTCGTTTCCCCATATTTTTAGCACTACAAAGAATCCTAACGCAAAAAGCACCCATATTGCGCTCATGATTGCCGCAGCTTTAAGCGATATTGGTTTGTCTCCTTTCGAGAATAGACCTAGGTCTATTGCCAGCATAAGGATGATGAAGATAATAAATCCTCCAAAAAACATTAATTCGTGACTCATATTTATTTTTTTCTTTCTGTAGTGTACCTTACTAATTGCTCTAATCCTGTTTTATATGCTCCTTCCGGAAAAGATTTTAAAATATCAAAGGCTTCCTGTTGATATTCTAACATCTTTGTCGTTGCATAATCCAATCCGCCGCTACTTCTCACGAATTCAATCACTTCTGCCACTTTTTTATGGTCTTCATTGTGATTTTTGACCAAGTTTATGATGCGACGCTTCTCCGCTTTGTCCGTTTGTTGGAGTGCATGTATCAAAGGTAACGTCATTTTTTTTTCTTTAATATCATTTCCAAGAGGTTTACCTACATCGTCCAATCCAAAGTCGAACAGGTCATCTTTGATTTGAAATGCAATACCTACTTTTTCTCCGAAGGCATGCATTTGTTTCACAAGTTCGGTGTCGGCACCAGTTGATGCTGCTCCACATGCACAGCAAGAGGCAATCAAAGAAGCTGTTTTTTGCCTGATTACTTCGAAATAAACACTTTCCTCAATGTCCAGTTTTCTAGCCTTTTCGATTTGAAGTAACTCCCCCTCACTCATCTGCTCCACAGCTTCTGATACAATCTTCAAAAGATGGAAGTCATTGTGCTCTACAGATAGGAGTAAGCCCTTAGACAAGAGAAAGTCTCCAACTAACACAGCGACCTTATTTTTCCATAGTGCATTTACAGAAAAAAAACCTCTTCGTTCATTTGCGTTATCTACCACGTCATCGTGTACGAGAGAAGCCGTATGTAATAATTCTACCAATGAAGCGCCTCTATATGTAGATTCATTGATAGACCCACAAAGCCCCGCTGAGAAGAAAACGAACATAGGACGCATTTGTTTGCCTTTACGTTTGACAATATAATGCGTTATCCTATCCAGCAAAGGAACCGAACTTTGCATAGAGGCTTTAAATTTATGTTCAAAAGCCGCCAATTCAGTGGCTATAGGCTTCTGGATATCGTTTAATTTGAGCATGAATGATGGTTAAAAACCATGAATTAGACACCTTTTAAGAGGCCTAAAGATAACAAATAGATTATAATGATGCTACAGTATTCTCTAATTCTTGATACCATTCTTCACCATATTCGCGGATCAGTGGATCTTTCAAAAATTTGTACACCGGAACTTGCAATTCCTTGCCAAATGAACACGCATCTTTACAAATATGCCATCGGTCATAATGCAACACATCAAACTCTGGATAAGCGGTAGTTCGAATAGGGTAGAGGTGACAGGAGATCGGCTTTTTCCAGTGAATGTCACCCAGTTCATAGGCTTTTTCAATTGCACATTTGGTCACCCCATTTTCCCAGGTCACATAAGCACATTCTTTATTCCCATCTACGCAAGGAGTAGTGAGGTCACCATCCATATCAATTACATGCGTTCCATATTCTTCTACAGCCATAATACCCTTCTCAGTCATATAGGGTTTGACTTTAGGATAGATTTCTTCCAAAATGGCAAGTTCATTCTCCTTAAGAGGGGCACCAGCATCTCCTTCAATGCAACATGCTCCTTTACATTTTGAAAGATTACATACAAAATCATTTTCAATCAAATCTTCGTGTACGAGTACACTTCCTACTTCTATCATGTTTTTATTTTGAATAGCTTACGCGTTTGCCTAGTGGATGTTTCAATCCACTAGCTTTGTGCAGTTCCATTGTTACCGAACCAATTAATATTTCTACCTCAGCTTTTACTGGGATACGGTTGCCATCGTTAGTTACCCAGAGGTATAATTGACTGTCTTTTTTAAATATACGTCCGGGTTTAATCTCAGGACTGAATTTGATACACTCTAGGCTTCCAAGTTTTGTTTTTATTGTTTCAATTCCCAAGTATTTTATGCCCAAAGTTGCGACCTCATCGTTCAGGAAATAGGTAATCTTAAATGAGTCGCCAATCTTTAATTTGGATAGGTCCAAATTCCTAGAAAAATAATAAGCAGATAGGAGGTCAAATGTTTGAGCAGTAGGACTTTTGAAATTCCCCTTTTTCCCTTTTATAGATTGTGTATTTTGCTCAAAAGTGACATAATCCTGTCTTGTATAACTGCCTTCATGTATATCTTCTGTATATAAGTACGGAAGGAACGTGCTTCCATCTACATAAGAATTGTATTTGTTTTTTACTGTATAGAATACCGAGAATGCTCCAGATGTTTGTCCAAGTGCTGTAAGTTGAAAAGTCTTAGGATTACTGAATCTCAATTTTGAATCGGACACTATCAGTGTGCCACTCGCAGCAGATATAATGCCGTATTTCAATTTATACTCCAGTTTTTCACCGGCTTGATAGGCCGATTCCTTCAGATAGGGTAGACTCTGTGCTAAGGCACAGGTCATGCTGGATAAGACAAGAAGTAGTAGCGTAAAGGTTCTTTTCATATAGTTATGGACAGTTTGCAGTCTTAGAAGTTTAATTATGTCTTTCTCTTGAATACAGGTACAGTGGAGCAGGGCTCCCCATACATAATACTTTTGGCCACTTTGCTGAGTTTGACAGTCAATGTAACGAATGCCGATTCTGGGATATATATATCACCGCAACCTTTGACAACGACACGCTCATCCACGAATCTCGACATGTCCAAATTTGCTAATTTAGCATCAAACAGTTGATCTCTTAAATCCTCCTTAGTCCCAAAAATAACAGTTTTTGCGAAAGGTTCAAGTTTATTTGCTAAAAGCATGATAGCCCACGTTGGGATAATGGCATCTGCTGAGCACATAATGGCGACGTGCTTTCCCCCATATTGGGACCAGTCATTATCCTTTATAAAGGCTCTAAAGTCTTTCTCTTTCAGGATAAGGCCATGGAAAAGATTGTCTTTGATATCATATTCTACCAAGTCACCATCTGGTGCGAGAGTAGCTAGGTCAAATGTTAGAAGTCCACTTTGGGCAACTTTGTTGATTATATTTTCTTGGATATCCATGATGCTATAAAAATAAAAAAGCCGGACCATACAGTCCGGCTACAAAGTTACTTATTTATCTTTTAAAAGAATCTAATGCGATTGTCATCAATCTTTGCCTTGTCTTGAAGTGCTTTGAAGATTGAATTCCAAGCACGTTGTGCTTTTGAAGCCATTAGTTGTTTTTGTTGTGCTTTCACTTCACTGTCAATTTGGTTTTTAGGATTAACAAAACCGTTGACTTGAACAACATACACCCCTTGATTTCCTTTGATTGCAGCAGATGGCTTATTAGGCTGAAGTCCAAATACAGTACCCACTACAGCATTTTCTAATGCAACACCTGGAATTACTGGATTTGCCAATACTACATTTTCAACTTGGATAGGAGCTTTTCCTAATTTTTGTCCAACTTGGTCGATGGAAGAAGCCCCTTTAACAGCTGCTTCAGCCTTTTCTTTCAGTTGTCTAGCTTTCACAAGGTTCCGCACGGGAGTTTCGATATCTGCTTTAACAGATTCCAAAGGAAGAGAACCTTTTGGTTGGATATCCACCAAGCGAGCTACTACAAATGTATGGTCCGTCTCGTAAACTTTATCTGCAACTTCTCCTTTTTTAGCCTCAAATGCCCATCTAATCAATTCGCGAGGTACTTCATTGCCGTCCAATGTGTTGTCCATTGCCAGCACACGCTTAGCAGTAGCCTCTTTCAGCCCTTGTTTAGCAGCCTGCTCCTTGAAATTATCTTTATTGATTGCTGTGAAAAAGTTGTTGGCCTTTGCATAGGCGGCATCGATTGTTTCCTTTCCACTCGTAATCGCTTTATCGACGATAGCTGCTTTTACGACTTTCGAATTGCCGATTTGATTTTCAATCTTAATAATATGAACCCCAAATTGTGTGTTAACTACAAGCACATCTCCAGTTTTTCCTTCAAATACAGCCTTGTCAAATTCAGGAACCATGCGGCCACGGGCAAACGTACCTAACTCACCACCATTGACCTTACTGCCTTGATCTTGGCTGAATTGTATAGCCAATGGAGCGAATGACTCACCTTTTACAAGTAAGCTCTTGATCGAGTCTGCCTTTGCCTTAGCTTTATCGATACCACCTTCAGCGGTTGGGTTAAGTAAGATGTGACTAGCTTTGACCGAATCAGGACTAAATGTAGCATCTTTGATTTTCGCAATCTCATATGCCCCATTGGATAGATAAGGGCCTACAGTGGTACCAACAGCAGCTGTAAATAGAACAGAGTCTAGTGCAGGACTCACTTGTCCTTTTTTAAGATAAGTGTATGGATATTTTGTGTCCGAGTTTATACTTGCAAACAAGGAGTCATTTGTAGACGCGATCAAATCTGCTTTCAGTTTTTCAATAGCACTCAATGTCGCTACTGTATCCTTTTGGGTAGGGCGGCCATCTACTACGACATATTCAATAGAACGAGATTCTTCTGGATTTTTGAAAGCATTCTTATTTTCATCATAGTACTCTTTATAGTCTGCATCTGTCAATTTAACATCAGCATCTTTGATAGAAGAGTAGTCTAATAGTACATATTTAAAGTTAGCTAATTTATTACGTTGCAGATAGTCATCGTTCGCTTCCAAGGAAGTAACAAAAAGACTATTGTTAACTAGATTCGTGTATTTGGTGCCTATACGCTCATCCCGTACACTCTCCAATAACATTTCCCATTGCTGGTGCATCTCGGGAGTTCCTGCACTAGAAAGCTGTCCGATAAACATATTAAGTTGAGCTTTATCAAATTGACCTGTCTGTGGATTTGTAAATGCCTGTACGATTTGGTACGATGGGTTTGGTCCACTCACCAACGTATTCAATTCATCTTTACCGACAGTAAGTCCAATTTTTTCAACTTCCTGTTTTAGAATTTCTTTCGTAACGAATTGATTCCATACCTGCTGAACGGCATAATTCTTCATTTGAGGTGTGAGGCTTCCTCCACCCATCTGTTGTTGAAACATCGCAGAAGTCTGGTCGACTTGCGCATTAAAATCATTGTAGCTGATTGTTTCTCCATTGATGCTTCCGACTTGATTCTGGTTACTGGCCCAAAAAGGTGCTCCAGTACGAACAACGTCTCCTAACAAAAACGCAACAATTGCAATACCGATAACGGTTACGATCAAACCCGCACGGTTTCGCAAAAAGGTCATTAATCCCATAGTTTATAAACTGTATTTTATTGTTTAAATGCTGATTTTTAGTTTAATAATTCACCTACACTAAAAACGAGGTGCAAGATACAACTTTTATAAAAAAAAGCGTAATATTTTGTCACTGATGAAAACTATTCTGTTACTTTTCTGTTTATAAACACTTTAATTTCCAAAATTAGGGAATGCAGTGCCACTTTGAACGTGGTATAGCGCAGTAGCATTCTCAATATTGATGTTTTTAAAGTTACCATCAGATGTAAAAGATGATCCTTGCAGGTTGTCGTTTTTGGAGTAGGCCGTGATTAGCGTATGATTGTAAAACGTATCTGAGTTTTCATCATAGATCAACTCTTCCGTTTTTACGATATCTCCATTTATAGCGGTGACGACTACATTTTTACGGAAAGTAGTCGTTTTTTCTTTCTCCCGTTGGATGGCATAATCCGAGACAATTCGGTGGCTTTCCTTTCCGGCCTCATCGTAGAATACAATCAGCACCCCTTTTGGGAACTCATAGTTTTGTGTACTATCATGCAGGACCCTCATCTCCGGGCTCGTCATTACAGCCTTTACCACTGCCGAATCACTGTAAGTTAGGGTCACTCCGTAGGAAATATCCACAGCTTCACCCTTCTTCATATTCGCAATCCTGTCAACTTCTCTTAAATCCGGCTCACAAGATCCCAATAAGATAACCCCTAACCAGATGAATAAGGATAGGGGTATAAATTTTTTTATGAACCAAACGTTGATAAACATAGATTATCTGATGTTAATCATAATTTCTTCTTATAAACCACTTGTCGTTTAGCGTAAAACCAATATTAAGGTTGATATAGCGTTCTCGTACTAAGTTGTTTGATAGCGTACCCATCTGTCCAAACTCAGCTGAAACATTTATTTTGGAAAAAGTTCTCGAATACGGTTGTGTTGGAAGTGGAAGTCCCATCCCCACCGTAATCGCCATATCCTTTATATCCGTACCGTTGTAGCTCATTTGCGTTTTGTTATATCTGAACCCTAGTCTATAGTCCACAATATTCAAATAACGGATGGAAGATGGGTCAGGTGTAAATTGACCACCTATTGCCCCTCCATAATTTTTACCCAATCTAGGTTCACCCTGTCTCACCTGAAAGTCTGACCAATCTTCATATTTGAAATCGGCACCAACCATCCATTTGTTGGATTTTGCGAGTGTAAAGCCGATACTATGCTTCAATGGAAGGTTGATTTTTCTTGAACTTTTCTCATTGATGTAAGAGGTGTCTTTCGGAATGTTTTCTACATCAGAAAAGCTGGGCTCTGTGCGCGTAATTACCAATGTCGATTTATCCTTAATCGTGTTGTTTAATGATCCCGCATATCCTACAGTTAAGCTCAACTTGTTTCCCAGTGGTTTAAAATATTGGACACCATAGTCCAAAGATACTCCAGTGAACGAACGGATATCTTTTCTTGTGGTGTTAAACGCATCAAGTGAATATGGAAAATCTATTTTACTGATATCCGTAAGATTTCCAAAAATATAACTCACGTTGGCACCGATACTAAAGCCCTTGAATGGACTCACACCGTAGCCGATAAAAGCCTTGTTTACGCCCCCTTGACCAGACAGTGTACTTCTGTAATTCAGCGTGTCCAAAGTCTTTATGCTACTTGACGAATAACCGACATCCGAAAAAGGCATCAGGCCAAAAGCGATACCTCCGGCTTTGCCCAACGGGATTCCCATTGTAATGTGGCTAAATGCAAAGTCAGCCGAATTGTCAGCAGCGCTACCCTTTTCGAGCTGTGTCAAATTTCCATACAACCCCGCGTCAAATATAGTGTGATGAAATCCAGTATAGGATGCTGGGTTAGCCAAATTTAAGGTGTTGGCACCTCCCAAGAATCGCACCCCTGTTGAAATACCTCCCATAGCACGCGTTTGGGGAAGTAAGTCTCCGCGCATCTGACCAAGTCCGAATTTTGAATATGGAGAGGCCGAAGTGGATTGTTGCGCATACACACTCGTGCTGCATGCCAATAGACCTAATGCAATAAATAGTGTTGAAGCTGCTTTTTTCAGCCCGTGTATATCGTGTTTCTGCATGTTAAAAATTGATATTCGCGTTACAGATTCTATTTGATGACATCAATAATACTCTTTTCATTCCGTATAAATTTATCTGTAGCACATTTTGGTCGGGTAAGGACAAAAAGAATCGTTTACTTCTCAAACAATAATATTGGATCAATATCCTCATGCTGGCAATACCATCTCTATCTGGATGGCAGGAGTAAAGATTCATGTTCAGCTTTATATTTGATGACAATTTTGATCGTATTACAAGTTAAAATGAAGATAAATTATTCGATTCAAATAAGTTCTATCCTAATTTTTTCAGTTACAAAACTATCTAAATTTTGGTTATTACGTAGATTCTATTTGTTAAAAAAGGTTAAACATCTATTTTTCAGATATTTACATGAATTGGAAGTAGATGATTGTGAGAATAATGAGAGCATACATTGACTCGTATATCCATTTGTTCTTGGCATATGTAAAGTAATAAGCCAGATATACAGTTATTGGCGGTGCACATAGGAGAAAATGGCTCTCTGTGATAATCGGATTAAGATAGAAGGAGCCAATAGCCAGCAGTAGCATGAAAAAGAGCAATTGAAACGACTTTCGCACATGCACTATGCTTTTGAAAAATTGATCCTTTAATATCAAAAGAAACAATACCAGCGCGATGAAGATTGGTATTAAGACGAGATAGTCATGGAAATCCATACTTAGCGCAGTCGGAAAATTGTAGGTAAACGGTTTGAATATATTGAAAAATTCCTCCATTCGGTCTAACCAGTAGTAAATGACCGCCAACATAAAATAAATCGTGCATAGACCAAGTAGCGTCGCTATCCATTCACGCCAACTAAATGGTCTGAAAATAATTAAGCTAATCCAAAGTAGGAAAAACATGACAATGAAAGGAAAGTATATTAAACTCCCAATACCCACAATCATGCCCAGATCAAACATTAAACTCTTGATATCTTGCTGATGATAGATTGTCAACAGCTTTCTTAACATCAGAATAGAGATGAAGTTACAAATCAATGTTGGTGACAGTACCAAAAAGGGGATGAATAGACTCGCTAGTGTCATATACATTAATGCTGTCAAAAAGCTAGGTTTACCCAAGAAATTAAAGTCATTCATAACCTTATTAAGTAAGAATGCCTGTAAGATTGTCAATCCCAAGGTCGTAATGACATTGGATTGGGGAGCCAGCGAAAGGCCCGATTGCAAGCCTAGAAGGTTATTTAATGCAGGCTCAAACAGTATTGGTGTCAGTTCATTTGGCAAATGTAGAAATACCCCTAAACACAGCGCTAGCCCAATTAATGCTAATAACCCAATGTTGATGGGTGTGAATTTCCTGAATTGATTAATGATCATATCCCCAGATGTCTATGCAAAGTTGCCCTTATCTAATAGATACAGAATTAGGTCTGCCATTTCAACTATACCCATATATCTATTCTTTTCCGACAATTACTTATTGTGCTTCTCCAATTTAGATATTTTTTTATCCAGTGTAAATAGATAAGCTGCTATCCCAAAGAATACGATCAGTAGCACTAAGACTACTACCCATATTTTGCCAGAGCTTCTTAGGCCAGTAGCCATTTCTATCTCCCCTTGAGCATATACAGATAAGGACGACATTAATAAAAGCGATAGTGTGAAAATATAATGTTTCATACGTATATAATTATTTATGAGTAGTGAGTATTTCCTGAATAAATGTGATTTGTTACACTCCGTTATTTCTACTTATTAAGACAATTTCGTCTGCCTTTGATGGTAGGAGTGTATCTTTATGAAGATGCTCCTATGTAGCTCTTTCACGATAAAATTCAATTCGATTCATCTAATTCGTTGTCAAGCTCTTTATTTTCTATCAAACGGGTTCTGTAGCGGAGCGTTGTAATCCATGCACCAATCAAAATCCAACCAATAGCAGCAGTGTACAAGACGAATCTAAGTTGGTTGTTCATGTCGATATCGCTAAACGTCGAATTTCCACCATTTCCAGGGTGGAGCGAATCGGTAAGTCGAGGAAGAATGTACAAAAGGACGATCATCACAGGGAAGGCAAATATGTTGTAAATCGCTGATATCTTAGCTCGTTTTTGCTCCTCATCCAAGGCATTTCTCAATACAAGATAAGCTAAGTACATGAGTGTTGCAATTGCTGAGCTATTCAATTTAGGATCCTTCGGCCAAGGGTCTCCCCACGTATAGGTTGCCCACAACATCCCAGTCGCCAACCCCATGAAACAGAAAACAATCCCAGTATTTACCGCTTCTACAGCTATGATATCAAACTTCATGTTCCCAGAACTTAGATATTTAATACTGTATATGACCGATACTAGATACAATGTGACCATTACAAACCACATTGGGAGGTGAAAGTATAGATTTCGAATGGTTTCATGAAGAATCGGAAGAGTAGGGACCGGACCGATAAACCCTGCTACGATAGATGCTGAAACTAAGACTACGGCAAGGATTTTCCACCAATTTTTTCTCATTTCAATTGAATATTTAATGCTGTTTTAATCTCTCCAAAGGTAAGGAAATAACAACAAAGAAATCGTAACAGTTATAACATTAATCGCAAGCAACACGACGATGTCATCCATACTTACAGTTCGATCCAGCCCATCCATCGCATTTTTGGACAAGCGGATGAGTACCAGTAGTAGCGGGATAATTACTGGAAAGCTCAAGATAGCCATTAATGTACTATTGTTCCCTGCTTTTGAACTTATCCCCGATACCATGGTAAACACGGAGGCAAAACTAATACTTCCGAGTAGTACCGCTATGAAATATAAAAGAGGGTCTCCAAGTGGGTTGCGAAATATTACGGAGTACACTAAGAAAGCTATACCAGATAATAAGACCATTACCAGTATATTATAAATAATTTTAGATAGAATGATTGCTTTAGCCCCTACGATTGAATAATAGTAGAGTTGGCGATTGGTGCTTTCTTGGACAAAGCTTCTGCTGATAGCATTTACCGATGCGAACAACATTATTATCCAGAATAATGCGTTCCAAACAATAGGATCTACGGCTGTGAATGCTTGATAGCAAACAAAAACCGTAGATACTACGTAGAGTAAAATTCCATTGATTGCATATTTTGAACGCCACTCCAAGAGGACGTCCTTATATACTAAAGTCTTTACTTGTTGATATAGATTCATTCGCTACGAAGATACAAAAATCAAATTTGGATATAGCGAAAGTGAATACAACAGTCGGGGCAGTTTACGCGTTTTCGATATCCGATTTCGCTTTTGAAGCTCCTTCGTCTACCTTGTTAGCCATGTTGTGTGCTGCGTTACTTGCTTTATCCGCAAGGTCCTTGCCAAATTCCTTCGCTTTTCCTTTCATCTCCATGATTTCATCTTTAGCAGATTGAGCAAATTTTGCAGCACGCTTAGCCTCTTTTTTAGACATCTCTTTAAGAGATTTTGTTAAACTTTTAACGCCATCATTAGCACGATCCAATTGTTTCTTACCATCTTCTGTTGCCAACAAATAATATGCGGCTGCTCCTGCTGCCAATCCTAGTAAAGCAAATGCTACAATACCGTTTTTATTTTTCATGATTTCCTCTTTTAATGATTTCAATACTATTGTCAATTCTATATTAGGATAACAATAGCTGCACCAAAAAGTTTCGTGCTTTCAAAAATTAACATTTTTTTACAGTTCCTCTTTTTGAGAAGATTGAAGCGAATATAAGTGATGGTACAAACCAGATCCCTTACTCATCAATTCGATATGGTTACCCATGTCTGACACCATGCCATCCTCAAGGACGATGATTTTATCGGCATCGATCACTGTTGACAATCTGTGTGCAATGATGATTGATGTTCTGTTTTTCATCAGTTCCTCAAGTGCTAGTTGCACCAAGCGTTCGGATTCCGAATCCAACGAAGATGTAGCCTCGTCCAAGATTAGTATAGAAGGGTCTTTAAGAAGTGCTCTCGCTATAGCAATACGTTGGCGCTGGCCTCCAGAGAGTTTAACTCCTCGTTCACCGACCAAGGTATCATATCCCTCTGGAAAGTCCATAATAAAATTATGCGCATTGGCGCGCTGTGCCGCTTTGATGATATCTTCAGCATCAGCTCCAAGTCTACCGTAACCAATGTTCTCACGGATTGTACCTCCAAAAAGCAAAACATCCTGTGGTACAATCGCTACTTGATTTCGAATATCTGTGAGTAGGTAATCCTTTGCTGGAACTCCGTCATATAATATCTGACCATTATTGGGTTTGTAGAACTGAAGGATTAAAGAAGCTATGGTCGATTTTCCACCGCCACTAGGACCCACAATCGCTATTTTTTGTCCTGAGTTTACATCAAAGGAAATATTTTTTAGGATTTGGTTTTCCTTTCTTCCAGGATAGGTGAATTCTATATTTTTAAATGTTAGGTGACCTTCAATCTGCCTTTTAATCGTTTTGTTATCCTCACTTAACTCAATGTCCTCCGGTTTTTCATTTAAGATTTCGAGAACCCGCTCACTGGCCCCAAGCGAGCGCTGAATGTTGGCGTAGAGTTCCGGAAAACTTCCCATTGAACCAGCAACGAACATGGAATAGAGGATATAGGTTGTCAGGTCTCCAACGGTAATCTCCCCTGCAGCAACCAAAGATGCACCATACCAGATTACAGCAATCACCGCTCCGAATATGCAGAATATAATAAAAGAGGCAAAAATACCTCTGTATGTGGCCCCTTTTACAGCAAGTGCTACGACAGCATCCAGTTTGCCAGAGTACCTGCGTGTTTCATGATATTCGTTGACAAAAGCCTTTACATTATGGATTCCTAAGAGCGTTTCCTGTACAATGCTGTTCGAATCGGCCAATTGATCTTGTGCCTGACGAGAGAAATTTCGAATAAATCGCCCAAATATCAATGCCGTCACGACCAAGATAGGAAGGATACATAGGTTCATCAAGGCGAGTTTCGGTGATACAGCTATTAACAAGATGACGCTAAAAGCCAAGCTGATCAGCTGTCGAAGAGTCTCTGCCAAGGTCGTGGTAATCGTATCCTGAATTTGAGCTAAATCAGACGATAGGCGGCTATTGAGCTCACCCACTCTCCGGTTTGCGAAAAATTCAATTGGAAGCGTAATCAATTTGTTGTAGGAGTCTCTCCTGATGTTGGCCAATGCCTTTTCTGCAATTTCTACGAATAATCGAATTCGAAAAAAGGAGATAAAAGATTGAATGAAGAGAATACAAAAACTAATGCTCCCGATGGCTGTGATACTATTGGGCAACCATTTATAAGTAGGCTTTCCCTGTGCCGCGTCAATCATCTCTCCGAGTAGGGCCGGGAAAGTCAACATGGTCAGACTGGACACAATTAAAAAAAACATCCCAAAGCCGAATTTGACCCGGTATGGTTTAATATATGAAAAGATTTTGCTTGCCTTTTGAAGTAACTCTTTATTTAATTTGGGCTTGGGTAAATCTTCAGATTGCGTATTTCCGCTGTTCAATCTTGCTCTCGCCATTTTCTATTGACTATAAAAAAAATCTATATTGCAAAACTAGGTATATTATTATGTGGCCTTATCACACTTACGTCAATTTTTGACACTCCTCTGTTTGTAGAATTTATAAGTGAAGAAGCCAAGTACGATAATACCTGCAAAAGTTAAGTAAAGTAATAGGTCATTGCCGTGGTCCTTTCCTTCCAATGCGCTCAATTGCTCTTTCAGTTCTTCGTTCTCATTCTGTAGTTTATTGATTGTCGTCATGTAGGCCGTAATCTGTCCATCATATTCTGTAGCCAACTTTTGGAATTTTTCTCGTTCAAAATCCTTGAAGTCTAGCAGCTTTTTTGTTTCAATGAAGATATTGTTGTCCGTTATGACTATTTGTTTTAGGATATCGATTGACCTTTGCATATCCCCTTTTGACTTGAAAAGTCCAAATATCCCTGTTTTCTTTTGCAGGCTCACATCGTATTCTCCAAATTTGGTGCTTCTCGCATGCAGTAGGTCATTGACGCGTTTGCGCTGAGATTCGTATGAAGTACTATCGTCGGTGTTTTGTTGTGCATACAGGGTGTTTGTATACAATAGGGCGATAAAAAAGTGTAGTGCAAGAGCGATGATTTTCATATGCTATCTGTTTTTCATTAACGACCCAATCAATCCGATGAAGGTTTAATATTATTGTGCTTCGTGAAATTCTACCCTAATAGTCTCGTCCTGATATAAGCCTAATAATTGACTCGCATTTCCTTTATTGATTGCAATCTCCAAGAAGTTACTGATTCCAAATAGACAAAGTTTTTCCCCTTCGGATACTTCGTTGTAGTGCCAGCTCATCTTGTCAATGGTCTCGTTTCTTTTAAAATACAAAGTAAACCCCCTTCCAGCTTGTATCCTATTAAAAAGATCCTTGCTGATATTGCTGATGACATTGCCAAACGAATCGATATAAGACACATGTCCCTTTATTGAATTTTGGTCAAAGATTGGCTGGAATGTGGCTTTTTCCACAGGGTCATCTATTGGTATACCAATATCCGTCATCTTTCCACCCTTGGCAATGTGGCAAGTGGCTTTGGTGAGAATGTCAGCTAGTGGGAAATGCAAATATCTAAGGTCTTGCATGATGTCAAGTTCTACCACTTCTTCTGCTTTATCTTCTCCCAAAAGTATGCTGAAAATGCCATTGTCGGCACCAACGAAGAAGTGCCCGTTGTATTTCATTGCTATATATCTCGATCCCTCGTGAAATACTGTGTCAACCCCAATTAGGTGTACTGTCTTCTTAGGGAAATAGTGATAAGCATTTTTGAGCACGAAGGCTGCATGTTGTACATTGAACGAAGGGATCTCATGGGTGATATCTACGATACGTACATCCGGAAGCTGAGAGATTATACTCCCCTTCAGTGCTGCTTGGTAAAAGTCTTGATATCCTAAGTCCGTCGTTAATGTAATAACTCCCATATAACCGCAAAACGTATTTTTTCTTTAATTTTTGTTGATCTTGGCGGCCTTCCCCAAAATAGCTCGCGACAATTGTTGAATCGAAACACTTTTTCGATAAGGACTACAAAAGTAACAGTAATTTACTGGATTCATAGTTTACAATCAATTAATCTTTATCTTTTTTTAATCGGAAGTTGATATCCTTATTTTCTTAAAATAGCTTCAGGTATTCTTTGCTAAATACGAATTCTTCATGTACTTTTTACTTTAATAAGTGGCGGTACATCCTTTAAGTTTTTTTGGTTTAATACTGTGCAAAGTACTAAATTTATGTCAAATATTTTGAAAAATAGTGCGCGTTATCCCGCTAAAAATTTACTACATTTAGAGCGAAATAGGGATGCGTTATTTAGTCCCATATTTTGCCCTCATCACTTTTAAAGGATAATAATTTGAACGAACTACTCATCACATTAGAAGACGTTAATTTGGTCGCTCTTTGGGGAGCCCAAAACGAGAATTTTGAGTTCATCAAAAAGCAATTTCCAAAAATACGAATGGTCGCTAGAGGCAATGAGCTAAAAGTACTAGGTGAATCGCATGAGCAAAAGCTTTTTGAATCTGGTTTTCGGGAAATTCTTTTACATATCGACAAGTTTCACAATCTCTCCATTTTGGATTTAGAAGAAATTTTGGGGGCAACCAAGCCTACGAGCGAAAAGAAAAATGTACATCCAGATAAAAAGGATACCCCTGTAGGCATTCCTGCCTTTAGTGGCGAACCAATTGTTTATGGGCCTAATGGCGTTATTGTTCGAGCAAGGACACCCAATCAGCGCAGGATGGTGGACAGTATATCCAAGAACGACATCCTATTTGCTATTGGACCCGCAGGTACAGGGAAGACTTACACAGCTGTCGCATTGGCGGTTAGAGCATTGCGTAATAAGGAGATTAAACGCATCATCTTGACTAGGCCCGCAGTCGAAGCCGGTGAAAATTTGGGCTTCCTTCCTGGTGACCTTAAGGAAAAAGTGGACCCTTATCTACGACCTTTGTACGATGCGCTTGATGATATGATTCCTGTCGAGAAATTAAAAGGATATCTAGAGAATCGGACTATAGAAGTTGCCCCATTGGCCTTTATGCGCGGTCGGACCCTTGATAATTGCTTTGTCATATTAGATGAGGCGCAGAATGCTACGGATATGCAGCTCAAGATGTTTTTAACTCGAATGGGCCCTACCGCCAAATTCATAGTCACTGGCGATATGACCCAAATAGACCTTCCTAAGAAAAACCAATCTGGACTCGCCACAGCTGTCAAGCTTCTAGAAGGCATCGAAGGGATTGATATGATTTACCTGAGTGGAGGAGATGTTGTGCGACACAAGCTAGTAAAACGCATCCTCGAAGCATACGGGGACATTTGATAACGTAATATGACTCGACCTGCAAAGTGTCGAGTTTTTTTTTTCTAAAAGCATGGTTGTTTTATACAGACAACAGCAAGCCTTAAAATATTTTCATCCTAGATTGATGAAGATACTACAATAAGGTTTTATTTTTGTACCACATTGCCAACAGTATTTTGAATTTATTTGACCATGAATACAATAAGAGAGACCAACTTTAATTTCGAAAATCAAACAGCCTTTTATCGAGGTAAGGTGAGAGACGTTTACACAATTGCCAATCACTATCTTGCCATGGTGGCCACCGATCGGATTTCAGCATTCGATGTTGTATTGCCCCGCGCTATCCCTTATAAAGGACAGGTGTTGAATCAGATTGCCTCCAAGTTTCTGAAAGCCACTGAAGACATCTTGCCCAATTGGGTGGTTTCTGTCCCTGATCCTAGTGTAACCATTGGACATATGTGTGAGCCATTTAAAGTTGAAATGGTCATTAGAGGGTATCTTTCCGGTCACGCTTGGCGAGAATATAGTGCAGGTCGCAAAGAAGTTTGTGGCGAGCAGATTCCAGATGGTCTTCATGAGAATGACAAGCTTCCAACTCCAATCATCACACCAAGCACCAAAGCTGCCATCGGGCATGATGAAGATATCTCTCGTGCCGAAATTCTAAGTAGAGGCATTGTGAGTGAAGAAGACTATGTTCAGTTGGAAAAGTATACCCATGCCCTTTATCAAAGGGGAGTAGAGATTGCGAAAGAAAGAGGGCTGATTCTCGTGGATACAAAATATGAGTTCGGTAAAAAAGATGGCATGATATACCTTATTGACGAGATTCATACGCCGGATTCTTCCCGTTATTTTTATGCAGATGGATACGACGAACGTCAACTTCAACAGGAGCCTCAAAAGCAATTATCCAAAGAATTTGTTCGCAAATGGTTGATTGAAAACGGGTTTCAAGGCAAGGATGGGCAGCAAGTACCTGAGATGACAGACGATATTGTAAGTTCCATATCCGAACGTTATATCGAGCTCTTTGAGCACATTACAGGCGAGAAGTTTGAGTACCCCAGTCAAAGTGACGTTTTGGTAAGAGTCGAAGAAAATGTCTCTAAAGCACTAAAGACATTGAGATATTAGTCTAGATTTAGTATATTTCCGCTATAAATAGTCCTTCAGCAGAAGGAAGAGATAGATAAGGTTTCTTTTTTGCATATTTAGAGCAACTTTATCTGAGTTTTAAACAACAGTTATATTGTTGCGAGAGAGCAATGGGTAACACGAGGTTAAAAATCCCAAGATACTAAACGGGGTTTTTATATTTAAGGTAAACAATATACATATGAAATATACGATTGATAAGCATGATCGCTATGTTGTGATCGAGCCCCTGTCTGATGTGTTGAACGCGGAGCGGGCAGCAAAGTTGAAAGGTGAACTATTGTTGAGAAATACTGTCGGACAGCGCAATATTGTCCTCGATTTATCCAACGTTAAGGAAGTCGACGAAGAAGGCGTGCGTATAGGTATTTTAGCCAATAGATTATGTAACTCCATTGGCGGACTATTTATCTTGGCCAATGTAGATTCAGCAGTATTGGACGTGCTCGAAATGTCCCATCTTCATCAACAATTACACATTGTCGATTCAATCAAACAAGCTGAGGATGTTATTTTTGCACACGAACTGGAGATGGACTATAGAGGCGAAAAAGAATAACAGATGAGGTTTGAGGTTTTGATTTTAGGGAATAGCTCCGCGACTCCCATGTACGAACGTCACCCTACGAGTCAACTTCTCAATTTCAATGAACAATTTTTTTTGATTGATTGTGGAGAAGGTACGCAGATGCAGCTATTTAGGTATGGCATCAAGAGTAATCGTATAGGTCACATTTTTATCAGTCATTTACACGGAGACCATTATCTAGGATTAGTAGGGTTATTGTCATCCATGCATTTAGTCGGTCGTAAGACCGATCTTCATCTCTACGGGCCCAAAGATTTGGAAGAAATTTTGGAAGTACAGTTTAGATGTTCTGAGACTGTATTGCGATACAATCTTATCTTTCACCCTACCGATCCCGAAAATGAACAAGTCATTTTTGAATCGCCAGCCTTTAAGGTGACCAGTTTCCCGCTGACCCATCGCATAGCCTGTACGGGATTTAGGTTTGATGAAGGTCGGCGTTCGGCCATTGTTATTGGTGAATTGGTGGAGAAAATCAATATTCCCAAAATCTATATTTCCAGATTGAAAAAGGGAATCGATTATACAGCCCCCGACGGTACCGTACATAGGGCGTCGGAGTTGACCACTCCAGCTCCCGATTCCAGAAGCTATGCTTTTTGTTCCGATACCGTAAGAGTCCCCGATTATCTATCAACCATCAAAGGTGTCGACCTTCTTTATCATGAGTCTACCTTTCTTCACGAAATGGTCGATCGAGCTAAGGAGACACTGCACACTACAGCGCTAGAGGCAGCTGAGATAGCGGTAGAAGTTGGTGCCAAGAAGCTTTTACTTGGGCACTACTCCGCCCGATATCGTGATTTGCAGCCACTATTGGATGAGGCTAGATCCGTTTTCCCACATACGCAGCTTTCAGTCGAAGGCAAATGGTTTACGATTTAAGATCCGATATTTCTGTTATCAAAAATGCGCTTCGTAACAGGCATAATTACAGGTGCAGCCCAATAACATTATATTCTATATCCGGCCGATAGGGGATATATGGGCTTATCTTCTGTAGGATAGAATACCCTATCTTCGGTTTGTGAATCCAAAGCATTTTATCTAAGTTTACGGCTCTAATTTCTTTTAAAAATGGATAATCCATTCAACTTAACCGACTTATTGCGAGATAATATCAAAAATCTCGTGCCTTACTCTTCTGCAAGAGATGAGTTTAAGGGAGAAGCATCAATTTTAGTTGATGCAAATGAAAACGCATTTGGTTCTCCTTTAGCCCATGATTATAATCGTTATCCAGATCCCTTGCAACATCGAGTAAAGGAAAAACTATCTACTATAAAAGGAGTTCCTGCTGCAAATATATTTCTTGGAAATGGCAGTGACGAGGCCATTGACATCCTGTTCAGAGCCTTTTGCAAGCCAGGTATAGACAACGTCATCTTGGTTCCCCCAACATATGGCATGTATGAGGTATCTGCCAATATCAATGATGTCGCGTTTAAAAAGGTCAATTTAACGAAAGAATATCAGTTGGACTTAGACGGTATTCAAGAAGCTGTAGATGCCCATACCAAATTGATTTTTATTTGTTCACCCAACAATCCGACCGGAAATGCTATCAATAGATTGGATATTGAAGTCATTCTGAATAACTTTCATGGTATAGTCGTCGTGGACGAAGCCTACATTAATTTCTCACAAACCAAGTCTTTCACCCAAGAGTTGAACGACTATCCCAATCTTGTGGTCTTACAGACCTTGTCCAAAGCCTGGGGGTTGGCTGCACTCCGATTAGGTATGGCATTTGCGAGTACGGCTATCATTGACGTATTTAATAAAATTAAGCCTCCCTATAACATCAATCAAGCTACCCAAGACATTGTTTTAGAAGCATTAGACAATGTGGGGCAGGTCAATGATTGGATTAAGGAAACGGTTGCCCAGCGAGAGTATTTGGTAAGAGAGCTCTTCAATTTTGAATATGTACAATACATTACACCTTCCGATGCCAATTTTATTTTGGTAAAAATGAATGATCCTCGCGGTGTCTACACCTATTTGGTCAGTCATGGCATCATTGTTCGAGACCGCTCAAAAGTGGAACTTTGTGAAGGCTGTTTGCGCATCACAGTGGGTACCCCTGCTGAAAATAGATTGCTATTAGAAAAGATGTCTGCTTATGCAGGCTAATATAATTTATATATAATCATGCCTAACCTTATTAAAAAAGTATTGTTTATCGATCGTGACGGGACATTGATACTCGAACCCGAAGATGAACAAATCGATTCCTTTTCCAAACTGAAATTCTATCCAGGGGCTTTGCAGTACCTACCACGTATCGCGAAGGAATTGGATTTTGAGCTGATTCTAGTTTCCAATCAAGATGGTCTAGGCACCGATGCCCATCCAGAGGCCAATTTTTGGCCCGTACACCAATTTATCTTAGATACATTTGCTGGGGAAGGCGTTGTCTTTGAGAGAGAGCATATCGATCGTACTTTTCCACACGAAAACGCGCCCACACGTAAACCTGGCATTGGAATGTTACTTGAATATTTTGACCCGTCAAAATATGATTTGCAACGCTCTTTCGTTATAGGTGACCGTATCAATGATGTCAAACTGGCCCAGAATTTAGGTGCCAAATCAATTTGGTTGCGCGCCAATGATCAACTCGGGGCACTCGAGAATCTAGAAGTAAACCCTGAGGTCATTGCACTTGAATCCACTGATTGGAAGTCAATCTATGAGTTTCTAAAATTAGGGACCCGCAGTGCCGAGCATATCCGCAAGACCAATGAAACCGATATTTATATCCACCTTAACCTAGACGGTTCGGGTAAATCCAAGATCGATACCGGATTACCCTTTTTTGATCATATGCTTGACCAAATAGCGAGACACGGTGCGTTGGATTTGACCATCAAAGCCAAAGGAGATTTGCATATTGATGAACATCATACCATTGAAGATACTGGGATAGCACTTGGAGAGATATTTTTAAACGTATTAGGAGATAAGCGTGGCATTGAACGCTATTCTTATACCCTACCTATGGATGATTGCCTTGCTCAAGTCGCGCTAGACTTTGGCGGACGTAATTGGATAGTTTGGGACGCTGAATTTAAGCGCGAAAAAATAGGCGATATGCCTACCGAGATGTTTTTCCACTTCTTCAAGTCCTTTTCTGATGCCTCCAAATCCAATTTGAATATCAAGGCTGAGGGAGATAATGAACATCATAAAATTGAAGCCATCTTCAAAGCCTTTGCCAAATCTATAAAAAAAGCCGTGCGACGGGATGCCGATAATATGCAACTGCCCAGTACTAAAGGCGTTTTATAGGAGTTGAGGTCAATAAATCAATCAATAGCTCGTATCTTTAACATATGATTGGAATTATCAACTACGGTGCAGGCAATATTTTTTCTTTAACTGCAGCGCTTAATCGAGTCGGTCTATCTTATATGATGGTGAATAAACCTGATGAGATCGATCATTGCGATAGAATTATTATCCCAGGTGTGGGGCATGCCGGAGCAGCTATGACAAAGCTGCGTGAATCGGGACTTGCCGACTGCATAGCGCATATAACCAAACCTGTATTGGGTATATGCGTAGGTATGCAACTGCTTACCGCCTATTCAGAAGAAGGTGATGTCAATCTATTAGATATTGTCCCCATTAAAACCTTACATTTTAGCGGACGTATTGATCAAAAGGTACCCCATATGGGTTGGAATAGCATTTCACCCCAGAAAGAAAGTCCGCTTTTTAGCAATATAGAAGATAATGCGTACTTTTACTTCGTGCATTCGTATTTTATTGAATATCATGAGGATTACACGATTGCAAAGTGTGATTATGGCACATCTTTCTCGGCTGCGATGGCCAAGAGCAATTTTTACGGCGTACAATTCCATCCTGAAAAATCAGGAAAGGCGGGAGAACAGTTACTAATGAATTTTTCAAAAATAAACTAGAAATAAAATATTTACAAGTATGTATATTATACCAGCAATCGATGTATTAGACAAAAAAGTAGTTCGTCTGCGTGAAGGAAATTATGATGATGTAACGACTTACGATATCAGTCTTGAAGATCAGATTGAAAAATATCGTGCGAACGGGACTGAACTGGTTCATATCATTGACCTAAATGGAGCTAAAGGGGATTTTAGCAATCAAGAATATCTATTTGACATTATCCGCAAGACTGAAATGAAAATCCAGTATGGTGGTGGTGTACGTAGTATCGAAAAAGTGAAGGAGCTGATTGATGCAGGGATATTTCGGGTTATCGTCGGTACACAAGCCATTACTAACCCTGAGTTTCTGGAAGAACTTAGTGTGCTGAACGAAGGGAAAGTAAAATATGCAGACCACATCGTCATTGCGATTGATGTCTTAGACGAAGTTATCAAATATTCTGGATGGCTGGAAAGCTCTCCTATCAAGCTTATCGAATATATTGATAAATGCTTGGCTTTAGGCTTCTACCGCTTTCTGTGTACAGATATTAGCAAAGATGGCAAGTTGGGCGGTGCGGGAGTAGAATTATATCAAAAGTTACTTGATCACTCTCCCATTATCAAATTGATTGGATCTGGAGGCATCAGCTCTATGCAAGATATACAAGTCCTAAGCGATCTAGGTCGGATGGAGTCATGTGTCGTAGGTAAAGCTATTTATGAAAATAGAATTACGATTGAAGAAATACAAGATTGGAACCTAAAGTCGTTAATCCGTTTTTAAGATGCTTGCAAAACGCATAATTCCTTGTTTGGATGTCAAAGACGGACGGACAGTCAAGGGAGTAAACTTTGTTGATTTACGCGACGCCGGCGACCCGGTTGAGTTGGCCTATGCCTATTCCGAGCAAGGAGCAGATGAATTGGTCTTTCTCGATATTACGGCAACCCATGAGGAGCGCAAGACTACTATTGATTTAGTAAGTGCCGTTGCCAGGCAGGTCAATATTCCATTTACTATTGGTGGTGGCATCAATGAAATAAGAGATGCCGAAATTCTATTGAATGCTGGAGCAGATAAGATTTCAATAAATTCTGCAGCAGTGCGCAATCCTAATTTGATCGATCAAATGGCTGCGGCATTTGGTGCACAGTTTGTTGTCGTAGCTATTGATACTAGACACATTGCCGGGCAAAATTTTGTTCATTTGAGCGGTGGTCGTATTCAGACCGAGTTACAAACCGAAAAATGGGTACTCGAAGCGCAAGAGCGTGGGGCAGGTGAGATTCTCTTAACATCGATGGATCATGATGGCACAAAGAATGGATTTGATAATATTCTTTTAAAGAAAATCAACGATTCTATACGTATCCCGTTGATTGCCTCGGGAGGAGCAGGAGCACAGCAGCACTTTGTAGACGTATTTCAAGAGACCAATGTTGATGCAGCTCTGGCGGCTTCCGTATTCCACTATGGTGAAATATTAATCCCAGAATTGAAAGCAACACTCCGCCATAACGGTATCATTGTACGATGACAAGAGTATAGACAAAGATTAAAGAGACACAGACAATACAGATAAGCTTAGGGTTCTTAGCGCAATGCTTTTTTTCTCGATTATTTATCGATTGTCCTATACTCATTACTAAATATTCAATACTAATAGAATGTTAGATTTTTCAAAAAGCGAGGGACTTATTCCTGTAATTGTCCAAGATTCGCAGACATTAGAAGTCCTAATGTTGGGATATATGAATGAAGAAGCCTGGTCCAAGACACAAGCAGAGGGCAAGGTGACCTTCTTTTCAAGGAGCAAGAACCGGCTTTGGACTAAAGGGGAGGAGAGTGGAAATTTTCTACACGTTGTAGGCTACCATGTAGATTGTGACCAAGACACTTTGCTAATCAAGGCTAGTCCGCAAGGACCTACCTGCCATACGGGGAGTAGAAGTTGCTTTGGTACCCAATATGGACAGAATTTTCTCTTTGAATTAGAGCGTATCGTACACAATCGCTATGAGCATCCAACCGACGAATCCTATGTCAACAGGTTGAGAAGTAGGGGAATTAATAAAATCGCTCAGAAAGTAGGGGAGGAAGCTGTCGAGACTGTTATTGCTGCCCTCAAAGAGACTGACAAAGAATTTATAGATGAAACCTCCGACTTATTGTTTCATCTAATTGTATTGTTGCGAGAAAAAGGGTTTTCGTTGGAGACTATCGCCAAAAACCTCGAAAGTAGACACCAGTAAGCAAAGTTATCCTTACATGACACAATAATCTTAAAAGTGCCGTACATTTGTGTACAGCACTTTTTTTTATGGACAATCTTTCAGTTGAACTCATATCCACCCTTAAGGGCCATCAAAATCCTGTCTTTACATTAGAGAACGGTTTTTTTGCCAATACTTTATTTTCCGGAGGGAATGACAAAGGTGTTGTGGAGTGGGATCTGGAGACATCCACCTTCAAAAGGATTCTCTGTTCTGTAAATTCGTCTGTATACAGCCTACATCTTATTCCAGAGACTTCCTATTTGGCAATAGGACTTCGTGAAGGGCTTATCATGATCGTTGATGTCGAAAATCAAAAATTGGTTGTAAAATTGAACGTAGCGAACGGAGCTGTTTTTGACATCAAGACATTGGTATCTAAAAGAGAATTGATTGCTGTTGGTGAAGATGGATTTGCTTATGTATGGTGCTTGGATAATTTTTCATTGCTATATCAATTCCGAATTGCTCCCACACTTGTTCGCACTATTTCCATATCGCCCGATGAGCGACAATTAGCATTTGGAAGTAAA
Organism: Sphingobacterium sp. SYP-B4668; assembly: GCF_027627455.1. Taxonomy (NCBI): domain Bacteria; kingdom Pseudomonadati; phylum Bacteroidota; class Sphingobacteriia; order Sphingobacteriales; family Sphingobacteriaceae; genus Sphingobacterium; species Sphingobacterium sp. SYP-B4668. Next base: position 822,323 of record NZ_CP115483.1, read on the forward strand.
GACGGAAGTGTGCACCTCTATGATGCCTTAGAATATCATTTAATCGCATCAGCAGCCGTTCATACGCATCCTGTGACCTCCTTAGCGTTCGATCCCAATGGTCAGAGATTATTGTCGGGCGGGCGTGATGCCAAATTGGTCGGTTGGAATACCCATGACCTTTCCGAGCAGCTTTCTTTCATTCCACACATGTTTACGGTATATGGTATTCACTTTCACCCCGTACATCCTCTATTCGCAACCGTAAGTCGAGACAAGACCTTTAAGATTTGGGATAAGCATACCTATGCATTGCTACGCATCGTTGGCCGTGATAAAGGATTTGATAGCCATCACCTTTCCATCAACGTGGGGATTTGGACCCCAGACGGCACCCGTTTTATTACAGCTGGGGATGACAAGGTTGTTCGCGTGTGGGAAGTGACAATATAAGCGTCCCAGTGCCCTAGAAAAAAGCCACTATATTTCTAAATGTTTTTGGTTAGATTTGGTTTGTTAGCTTTTATTGCCAATCTAATCAAATCATATATGGAATACTTGGGGTTTATCTTACTTGTTATTGTTATCTTTTCTATTATAAAGGCGGGAAGACAATTAAACAGCCTGAACGATGGCCTGCATAAATTTCAAGAACATCAGTTTGAACTTCAGCAAAAGATAGATCAAATCGCTAAGAAACTGGATGAACTGGAAAGGTCACCTAATGAAGTTAGGCCTTTGGTCGATACACTCCCTACCAATCCTCCTCCTATTCCTAATAGTGCTGTTGGTCAAATACCCGTAATTCAACCAATGTCCGAATCACTACCTGTAGAGGCTGAGCCAGACCAAGTCGAATCTTACGAAGTACCAGAGCCGATTAGCACTTCCCCTTTCCCGCCTGAACCTATAGCTTCCACTATTACCGAGCCAGTATCTCATATCCACAATGTCATTGAAGAACCCCCTTTAAATTGGTTTCAGAAATTTAGACAAAGCAATCCCGACCTTGAAAAGTTTATTGGCGAAAACCTCATTAATAAAATCGGAATATTGATTTTGGTATTGGGTATCAGTTTCTTTGTTAAGTTCGCTATTGATCGAGATTGGATCAATGAAGCTGGCCGTGTAGGGATAGGCGTATTATCTGGTGGTCTTCTCATGGGAGTTGCACATTTTTTACGACGTAGATTTGCGGCTTTTAGTTCCGTTTTCGTTGCTGGTGCTATCAGTGTATTCTATCTGATGATTGGTATTGCCTTTCATGATTATCATTTATTCAGTCAGCCAGTCGCCTTTGGTATAATGGTCCTAATCACTGTATTTAGCATCCTCATATCGTTGCTTTACAACCGACAGGAACTAGCTATTCTATCCATTATTGGTGGATTTGCGGTGCCATTTATGGTCAGTACAGGACAGGGTAATTATCACGTACTATTCAGCTACCTCTCTATTTTGAATGTCGGTATGTTGAGCATTTCCTACTTTAAAAGATGGAATTGGGTCAATTTTGTGGCCTTTGCTGCTACCTATCTCATATACAGTGGATGGTATTTCCAAGTAGATTTTGCAAAAGAAGTTAGCTATGCCGGAGCATTCGGATACGTCACCCTCTTCTTTCTTCTTTTTAGCCTCGCATTCATCATTAACAATGTTCGGTTCAAAAATAGATTTACGAAGTGGGAGCTCATCATTGTCCTGGCAAACACATTTCTTTATTTCAGTTTTGGACTCGCTATACTATCCCAATGGAATTCAGGATACAACGGATTGTTTACATTGATACTCGCTATATACAACCTGCTGTTCGCGGTCACCATTTATAAAAAATATAAATTGAGCGAGGAGATCGTATATCTTTTGATTGGTTTGACATTGTTATTTGCAGTCGTCACCATTCCTATCCAATTCAAAGGACATTATATTACCGCATTCTGGGCCTGCCAAGCCGTCATATTATTGTGGCTGGCCATGAAATCTAGATTTACGATTTTTTACTTATTTGCCATTATTTTGCAGGTCTTGGTCGTTATCAGTTTGCTGATAGATTGGACAATAGACTACAGTGTGACAGATCCCTTGATGTACATAGGCCTAAATGAAATCTTTTTAACAGGCTTGCTTGTGGTTGCATCTTATTTTGTGGCATCTAGACTTTTAAGAGATTCGAATGAAGTTGTCAATTTTGGATATGGTATTCATTTCAATCCAGCAATATATCGGAAGATTACCGCTAATATAGCCATAGCTTTGAGCTATCTTGTGTTGATTCTCGAAGTTTCCTATCAAGCCTCTAATCGAATGTCTAATGATGGGTCGGTCATGGCATGCGTTACATTAGCACATTTTGCGTTTGCTAGCGTTTTAATCTATTTCGGGAAGAGATTTGGTACTTCTAAATTGACAAAACCACTGGCGCATATCTTGATCCTAGTCAATATTGTAGCCTACATAGTGTTGCTCCACAAAATTCCATTTATGGAAACGATAGGCCGATTGAATCAAATTGAAAATAGCTATATCGCCTTTATCTTACATTATCTTATTCTATTCTGTCTGATATTTCAAATCTATCATATTAGCATAGACACTATCTTAAATTCCTCGAGCCTATACTATCGGCACAAATTGTTGATATGGCCGCTTGTATTCGTTCTCGTATTTATTGCTAGTGTCGAGATTAGTGTCCATACGTTGTCATTCTCCGCCACCTTTGATATTTATCATACAAGAGAGAATATGGTCTTTAAAGTCATGTTTCCTGTAGCTTGGGGAATTCTTTCGTTTATATTTTTAATTCTTGGAATCAAGAAAGATTGGCGGGAGTTACGCATCGTTGCACTATCCTTACTCGGCATCACCATCCTTACTCGGCATCACCATCCTTAAGTTGTTTATTTATGACATTCAGGATGTTTCAGAGACCGGAAAGATCATCGCATTTATCTTGTTAGGGGTTTTGATACTCGTGATTTCCTTTGTATACCAAAAGATTAAGAAATTAATAGTAGTGGATGGTCAAGAGAGTCCCGATGACACCACTCCTCAATAGACAAGCCATACTCCAATGAAAAGATTAATTAGCATATTTTTATGTACCATTTGCGCTATGGTCCAGATATATGGTCAGCAGTACAGTGCCTCTCTAGAGGGCAATAAGCAGACTGGATATTTTCGGCTTGAGATTCCCCAGCCTATTCGCTCATTGATTGGCAACGACATTGCTAAAGCTCGGATTTGGGATCGCGAGGGACGGGAGACCCCCTTTGTCAAATATATAACAACTATTGCTGACCACAAGTTCGTCCCACTTAATATAGTTCGTAAAGAGATAATTCCCGATAGTGTCACTACGCTCGTTGTCAAAAATGAAAAACAACAGACTTGGACAGGATTATGGCTAAGGGTGGCCAATAGTAATAGTAGGAAGCAATATACTCTAACCGGTAGTAACGATTCTCTTGATTGGTTCAGTCTTTCGGAAGATCAGGTCTTAGAAAATCTAACAGGACATCATCAGACTTTCAAAGAGCAGGAGATTAGTTTTCCACTGAATAACTACAAATATCTTAAAATAAGTATTCAGGACAAAGGCACTAATCCGCTCAATGTAATGGCAATCGGCCGATATGATAATGTTGTCTCCTCTACGGTTTATCATACCATTAATGGAGGTAAACTGGATGTTGGAATCAAAGACAAGAACTCTATTCTTCGCGTTCAATTGCCCCATCCACAAGTCGTAGATAAGGTGACTCTTCATATTTCCAGCCCTAGATTATACAAACGCAATGCATCAGTTTTCGTAAAAAAACGCGTGCAGGTGCGACGGAATAAGGTAGAAGAGCAGTTCGTCGAAATCGGGCAATATGAGCTAACTCCCAATAATACCACATTGGAGTTACCTAGTCTATTTGTTAAAGATTTTTATATCCATATTGAGAATATGGATAGTCCCCCTCTACAAGTAGATAATTTTTCTTTAAGGCAGAAACCATTGACACTCGTGACCCACCTGTCGGAGGGAGAGCAGTATGCTATAGTGGTTGATTCCTCTTTTAAACTGCCCGATTATGACCTGGCATTGTTTAAACTCCAAGCCAATCATGAACTCCCAATATTGAAGGTTAATAAATTGACTCGTGTAGAGCCGCAACTTAAGGATGCTCAGCAAGATGAACAGCGCGTCAAATTAGGGAATATCTTGTTATGGGGAGGGCTAATAATAGCAGTTATATTGGTTTGTTACTTTGCCATCAGCTTCTTCAGAGATATGGAAAGGAAGTAATTTATGATAATACCGTCTATAAGATTGTAAGTCTAGATAAACGACAGTATCTTTTCTAAGTGAATAGCATCTTCCTTGTCAAATGAGTCTAGGGAATCACTATCGATATCCAGCACACCTATCACACGGCCGTCTTTACGTAATGGAAGAACAATTTCCGATTTGGACAGAGAGCTGCATGCAATGTGGCCGGGGAATGCTTCTACATCTGGTACAATCAGCGTTTCATCCAGCTGCCATGCTTTACCGCATACTCCTTTTCCTTTTTTGATACGCGTGCACGCCACTGGGCCTTGAAAAGGGCCCAATACTAATTCATCCCCGTCAACAAGATAAAAGCCTACCCAAAAGAAACCAAATTGCTCCTTCAATGCTGCACTAATGTTGGCCAGATTTGCAATCAGATTTGATTCGCCATTTAGCAAAGCTTCTATCTGCGGGATTAACCCTTTATATTGTTCCGTTTTATTACCCGTTAGTATATGTAAATCTTCTGCCATGACAGTAATCCTGAATAGTAAAGAAAGTTAAAATAGTAAACAAAGCTACACAGAATTTTGTCCTTACAGCGTAAAAAACAGAAAAGGGGAGTGTTATTCAAATAACACCCCCCTTTTCTACTTCTTGTATCTTGACTATTGGAACATGATTCGAAGATTGATGCCAAAGTTGGTGTACGATGTAGCATAATTTTGCGAAGTGTACGGTTTGACTGAGTTGGTGTTCAAGAACAAACGAATATTGTACATCTGATTAATCATGTAATCAAGTGTAGGGTTGAAACTGATACTTTTGTTTCCGGCAGATATCTCTGATCTATTCAAATCAGATCGATATACCATTGTTTTTCTATCGTTAATTGCCACATCCAATTTGAAATTCAGATCGCTGTTCATCTTGCGATCGCTAAACCATCCAAACGGCAATCTGAAATTATTCTTTCTATATCCAATGCCCAATACAAATGCTTCTTCAGTCATCATGGCCATTTGGCTATTCTGTAGACTGAAATTCAAATTTCGGTTTCTTCGGTATTCTGATGTTGCCGAGAGGTTATTTTTAAACCTTGCATCCAATCCAAGTAATGGAACAAATTGGTCAATGATAGAAATCTGTTGAAATTGGTTCTCAGGCAAGAAGTTACCATTCACATCTCTTGCGCTAGGAGCATCTGATTTTTCTTCGTATCTGATGACTGAATTGTATCCGCTAATGGTATATTGTGATGCATAGCTGTGCAATACCGTCAGGGATGTAAAAATGTCTTCAAGTCCTGGGATTTTATTCAATCCGTTGTAACTGATACGCCAGTTCGGAAGCGGGAAGCGAGGAGTAGAGCTTAGTTTTTCCTTACTAATGTTCTTTCCTAGGTATGTGCTCAAGAAAGAATTAACAACCACATCCTGTTGGGCTTTTCCGTATCCATCAGCATAGAAGTCAGTTGCCGATCCCACAGAGTTAGGGTTGATTTCGGCTAATCTATGCGATATGGTCATTCTGTTTTCTTCAAACTTCTGGAATAGCGCTTGATGGTCTTTAAATACCGTGCTGATTGCAATCTGTGTAATGCTGTAATTTCCAGTGGTGTATGGCGTTACACTCTCAAAAGCATTTGTAGTACTGTTGAATTGTACAGTAGCTGTATAGTTGTAGTTATCCGTCCGAGCAGCAGTCAAATCTATTCGGAGGCCCTTCACAGGCTCTAGATTTGCAACCAAGGACAGATTCTCGGCAAATGATCGCGTAAACATTTGTGTTTGCATAGAGTCTGTAGACAACCAATCGTTATTGATGGCTCGCTGTAGGATATCGCTCTGGCTGCCAAACAAAAATCCCCAACCGGGAGCATTTGCATCAAAGTCGTACCCGAAAGCTTTGGTTTTTGGTAGATATCCCGGTAAATAAGTCCCCTCTATTTTGGTATAAGCCCCATCAATCTTACGGATTGAAGTCAAGAGTTGAACCAAGAAAGCATTTGAGCCTTTAGCGTTACGGCCAGAGTTACGTCGGATGAAACCAAATTTGTTGTACAGACCAACCATATTCAAAGACGGATTCACTTGGATGGTTCTGTTGTTTTGGATGCTATTACCAATATTGATATCTGGGCTTCTTAGAGATAGCAACGGCTCGCTTTGCCAATTGAACTGTGCCCCATATCTTGTGATTACATTGACCCAATCCAGATAAGGTAATTTAGATATAGGTAATGTGTAGGCGATATTCAACATGTGATTGTAGTCCGTTGTGCGTCCCATTTTCCAGAAATTGTTCCACATCGTGTCTCTCTTCACACCGTTTACTCGACCATCTGGCTCGTCAATGATGGAGTAGTTGGTCGCATTGAAATCCAGACGAAGGGATTTTGTCAAATCCCAACTGATGCCGTAGATTCGGCTCATGTCAAAGTTTTTGTTGTACAACGTCGGAAGTACATTGTCCGATGTATTGTCTCGGATTGTATTCTCACTGTATATTCTGTTTACATCGACCCTAAAATTGATCAACGATGGCATTAAATTAAAATTAAAGTCCTTCAGAATCTTTAGATAGTCAGACTTGATAACATTCTTTAACGGCTCGATAAATTTTACTGACGAGTTGCTAAAGTTGTAGTCCAAAGCAGCACGATAGTTCTTTTGAATGGATGAAGCCACTGAGTAATCGCGGTGGTTGTATGCTGAAAAAGCATAGGTAGCACTGAAATTTTCGATATCCCAAGGACGGATCGGTCTTTCATTGTTCATTCTTATTTTGCGGACATTCGTGAGGCTAAAACTTTTACGGGTCGTATAGTCCTGTACAAGTCTTAACAACGAATCTTGTTGGTTTCTCGAAAGATTGGCCAAGGCCGAATTCAATTCAATATCGGGATTCAATGGATTGTACTCCGGTGTAGAAGTTTGTTTCGAGTAGCTAAAGTAGAATGGAATCACCAGCCCAAAATCTCTAGGGAAGAATTTTCCCAATTCGGCATTTGACATAAAGTCAAAGTAAAGGTCCTCGTTCCGACTACGTTCATTCATCCGTTGCGAAAGATATCCAAATCCTATTGACGATTTGGTGCCCGATACCGAGACATTCGCAAAGTCGGCTAATTTCAAATTCAATCGAGCAGTAGCTGCCCAGCCACCTTTGTCATCAAAGTCTGTAAGGCGAAGTTCATTGAACCAAAATGAACCCGAAATATCACTGCCATCATCATTTGGAGAGCTCGAGGAGCTACCTTTCAATGGATTACGTACGCCCATCATGTAATAGCGCACCTTGCTGATATCTGGCGCACCCACTACTGTGATAATATTGTTTCCATCTTTGTATTCAAAAGGTACATCCAGTGGCCATGGTTGTCCATTAAGTGTCGCCTTGTCACGCGCGAGTTTGGCATCTTGGAACAGGCGGATTTGGATATTCATCCTATTCTCATTGGGCCAAATCAAATCAGGTGATGTTGTACCATACGGAGTGACAAATAGTGGCATGTCGTACTCGTAGTAGTTGTAGCGGTCATCGGTACCCACCCGCAAGAATGCATGAGCATCTCCATTTCTGAGATTCTGTCCTTCTGCGTGGATGAACATTTCAATACGACCGTAAGGTCTAAAGTCATGCGATGAAGTTTTGTATGTTCCACGCCCATAGCCGTCCCGTAGGTTCAATACATCCATGCTAAGCGCTTGTTCATTGAGACGGACGTTATAGTTGTTGTTCGTCCAATCTACTTGTCTATTAATTCCAGGGGGCTGGATGTAAGGGATAGGGTCTCGATTACCATTTTCTTCCACACTGATATTGGCCACATCAAAGATAGAATTGTCTGAAGCTACAACTCCCATGGAGTAGTCGCTTATGACTTTAGATGGATTGTTCTCCGCATTATATCTTCTCCATTCACCTTTCACCAATTGCATCTTCGCCAACCTTACAATAGCCGTGTCCGCAAAATTTGTCAAAAATGTACGAACAAAGCGGATGGATTTGAAATCCTGTATATCGCCAAATTTGCTTTCATACTGCGTCAATGGGATACGGAACTTGTACCACTTTACATCCACTTCCGCGTCATTGACCAATTTTACTTTCGTTATCTGTTCATCCACAATATGGTTTTTACCAACGATTAAGTCTTGCGGACGTAACGAGATGCGATACTGATAGTATTCATCAATCTCGTTCATGTTATTGTCTCTGTTGACATCTTCGCCATCAGGAAGCAACGTGCTAGCAGATGTTTCCACACCAAAGTCCCGTTGTGATTGCTCATTCGTTTTGGAGTTGCCATCCACACCATTGTACCGCTGGTATCGTTTCAATATACCTGCAGCCTGTTGGTCCATCTGCTGGCTACGAAAATACATGTAATTGTCGCTTGATGGGTCATTACGTAGGTCATCCAACGCCGTAGGGTTTAAGATTCCCTGCAATTGAGAGAGGAAGCTACCATGAAAAGTTGATTCGTCGGCATCATTCAATCCGTCTAAACCCACGTCTTGTCGTTCTCGACTTTGGCTATCGTTATCAAAAGCTTGTACTACGGGTTGATTTTTAGTGACACGACCCCAGTTAGTTTGGTCCACCTGAGACATGTCGCCAATTGGAGAAATCGAGTTTTCTAGCGATTTGCGACCATCTTTCAAAATGTCTTCCGATATACTTCCTAAGTTAAAATAAATATCTCCACCATCCTTATTCGGGTTGGTCAAGGCCGGATCCATCATCCACATCTCTATGAATTCAATATTTTGCGCCTCGAAGTCGGTATTATCGATTTTTCTGAACATGCCACCCCACCTGCTTTTTGGATTGGCAAGGGTACCGTCGTTATTAATACCAGTAGTCGTATAGTTATATGGCCCGCGTAATGTAGGGTAGAAGGCTAGATCTAACGTCTGTAACCATTCATTCTGCCCCGAGCGAGTATCCTTATTGGGGAATACCTCCTTTTCGCCAACTTCGCGGACACGGTGGTCTGAGAGTTCACTGGTGGTGATATTGTTTGGTGTTAGGCTGTTGTTTCTGTAGAAAATAGGATCTATGTTGTAGAAAGCCAAAAGAGCTCTGTTATAGCCATACTGTAGATTATCTGTCAATGCAGATTCCGAAAACATCCGTGGTGTACCCGATATCTGCCAGCTGTATTGGTTTTTGAGGTCAATATAGGAAACACTGTTTTCAAAGTCGTCGATATAAGTAGTTCCTGTGCGGCCATTTTCCGTATCCAAGCCCTTTGGATGTCCCGGGATCAATTTTGCAAACTCTCCATAGAAGGAAATACTGGACTCTTCTTTTGTGCTCAAGAATGGAAGTTTATCAATCATCCGAGTAAGCCAGCGAGATGGAGCATTGTAGGAAAGGTCTGCACCCAGCATGGTATTGGACATAGGCTCTTCACCAATATTGACCTTCTCAGTCAAGGGTTTTTCCGTTAAGTTCATGATGGTAGCCCCCACTTGCAAGTTGTCGTTTACCAAGTAGTCAAATCGGCCACCCATCAAGGTTTTTTGCTGAAGGTTGTACATTGCATCATCTTCTACCGTTACGCGGATTGGTTGGCCTGAAAGCATCAAAGCTTCGTTCAATATCCTCAATCGACCAATTTCGTAATCTATGGTGTAATCTACTCCCTCCTGTAACATGGCGCCACCGGCCATTACTTGTATAGATCCTCTGGTGATGTTGAATGCTCCGATTTGGTATTCTGTACCCATTGCCGAGTTGTAGCGACCTTTGATGCGGTACCGGTTTTTTGTTGGAAATTGTTGTTGAGCTGCGACTTTGGTCGAGTCGTATAGCTCCGGAAAAGTGTACTTATCAATCAGTGCCTGTTCGGCTCCCGTGACAAATTGACTCGCCAAATCTCTGCCAAAAGGCTCAACTACCGGAAAGATTAGTTTTCCTCTTTTTGGTTCTATCGTGATGTTTTCGATGTAATCAAAGTATCCATCTGGGATTTGCGCCTGTTGCTGGTTTAATCGATCTAACCCCGTGAGTTCTAGCCAAGTCTTTTCAGTGGTGCGTTGACCCTCATAGATAGCCGGGCGCTCCGTTCCGCTCTCATTTTCCGTACGGTATATTTGAAGGATAAAGTTCGAGTTCGAGACATTGTAAGCGCCTAGCGCATAGATGTTTTTCATCATCAAGTCCCATGTCGGCAACTTCGTCTTTAAGACCTCATTCTTCAATAATTTAGCATAGAGCATTTCTGGATTAGACGGAGTTACTGGACGATCGGAACTAAACTCCCCAACTTGGTACTCCCTGCCATTTGCAGTATACCGATAGGCCACCGCTAAGATTTGGTCAGCGTTAAGGGGGAGATTCAAGGATATATATCCCAGTTTGCGCTCTACCGTATAGTCTCTGTTTTCGACCAGCTTTCTAGCGTAGGTCATCTTCGCATAGTTATCATTCCCTCCAGATCCCCCAAAGAGATTCTGTACAAATGTTCCATTGGTCGGTCTGCCATTATTTCCTAATAATTCCAAGAGATTATTGGAGACAGCGGGGTTGCTCTCATTCGGGATACCTGAGGATGGGAATCCAGATGGGGTGGGTCTACCTGCTATCACTTGTGTGTTGTAAGGCGAGTTCTCTCCTAAATCCATCAAAGCCATCACATCACGCGCATCCTCATATGAATTAGATCGATTGCTCATCCATACCTCCACTTGAGTAATATTGATGGTCGTATTGATCAATGGTGCAAGTGCCAGCGTCTTGTTGTAATTGTCCCTGAAATATTGCGCTAAAAAATAGTGTTGATTGGCCTCATAATTATCTGCCTGTAACGTAAATTCACTTTCCTGAGCACCATTTGTAATGGTGATTTCTTTCTGTCGGGATCGCTGTTGCGAGAGTAGTCCGGTGAATTTTAGATTACCGAATTGCATTTGTGCCTTCACCCCGAATAAAGATTGGACCCCTTGGATTAAAGTCGAATTAAGTGGCATCGATACATTACCCACCTCCAGTCTCCGTAAGATATCGTCATCTTTGGCTACATAGTCGAAGCGGATTTGATTTTCAAAATCAAATTGTGCAGATGAGTTGAAGTTGGCATTGACCTTTACACGCGTCCCGATATGACCCGTTAGATTCATGTTAATCTGTTGATCAAAGTCAAATCCCCATTGCTTACGTTTGGTCTCATCAAACATGGGGTTGGCATTGTTGTTATATTGCCCCATCAAGGTGATGTCTGCACTTCCTCTAGGAATGAGGTCAATCTTGTTGCTGCCAAATATTCTTTCAAAAGCAGGACTCTCTATTTCGATAACCGGAAATAGGCGTCTCCGACGTTCTTCCAGAAGACTTTTGTCAGCTAGCTCTTCCCAATAGTTCTTTTGTGTACGCTTTGCCTCGTAGTCTCTAAATTCGGGAAGGGTAAGATACATCGGTGGGCGGTATTGCTTGCCGCCTAATTTTTCTTTTAAAATATATTGACGGGATTCTGTATCATATTTAATCTCCCTTTGAATATTGCTGGGATAATCCAACGAAAATGGATTGTACTTTTTATGGATATTAAGAAAAGGATTGTCTTCAAAGCGGTAGGGAATAGCAGTAGAGTCCGGCTCTTTTTGTTGAGCCGACCGTATGGTTTGTCCAATTACGCCTTCGTATGGAAAGATCAAGAAAAACGCAAGAACTAAGTAGATGTTTGTCTTCAAATGGTTGACATTAAAAATTTTCACAACAGATTAATTGATCTCAAAAAGTAAGCATATGCAAATATCAACTATTTTGCATAACAAAACAACCATTATATTCTTAGTTAGGAGAATGACAATGGTAACTTATCCAGAAATGTTATTTAATGTAGCAATGTGGCTACAATCGCTTGAGCGCCAGTTTAATGAGGTTTTCTACTGTTAGGTCGGGGTTCGCGGTGACAATACTATTCAATACTTTTTCAGCTTGAGCCTTGACAAAGCCTAGCATTATGAGCGCAGCCAGTGCTTCTTCAGGTACCGATTGTTTGGTAATAATTGGTGATATCAAGGCATCCGGTCCTTGCTTTTTCAACTTATCCTGTAATTCGAGGATGACACGCTGAGCAGTTTTCGGACCTATTCCTTTAATTTTTTGAATAATATTCACCTGTCCATTGATGATGGCAGATTGGATTTCTTCGGGGGTAATAGATGATAAGATCATCCGGCCAGTATTTGGGCCAATTCCTGAGACAGAAATAAGATGTTCGAATAGCTTGCGTTCACTCTCGGTCGCAAATCCAAACAAGGTCTGCGAATCTTCGCGAACCTGAAAGGAGATGAACAGCATGCAGTTCTCTTGGTCCTTGATAGCAGAAAACGTATAGAGCGAGATATGGACATAATAGCCAATCCCACCCACATCGATAACAACGTGGGTGGGGGCTTTAAAAACTAATTTACCATTTAAATATTCGTACATGTACGGTTATTTTTGTTGATTTTTTACTTTTTGATAGGATTGCACATCTACTACCGCAATGGTGACCATATTTACGATTTCGCGAACAGAACTATCGAGTTGTAGTACATGGATAGGTTTATTCATACCCAAGAGAATAGGACCTACGGCTTCAGCATTCCCAATCTCCTGTAGCAATTTGTAGGCTATATTCCCAGACTCTAAGTTAGGGAAAACTAATGTATTTGCAGCATGCCCATTCAAGCTACTGAACGGAAAGTTTGCGGCAAGCATATCCTTATTCATTGCAAAGTTAGCCTGAAGGTCTCCATCTACAATAATTGAGGGATACTGGTCATGTAATATCTGGGCGGCTCTACGTACTTTATGAGGTGTATCCCCTTCGTTAGAACCAAAGTTGGAATATGACAGAAGTGCTATTCTTGGTTCTACACCCATTTTACGGATAGCCTTATCCAATAATACCGTGATATCAACCAGTTCTTCTGAAGTAGGGTTTGCATTGACCGTAGTGTCTCCGAAAAAGACGGGACCTTTTTCAGTTAACATCATGTACATCCCTGCAATTCTACTTCCTGGCTGCGCACCGATGACATGGAGTGCAGGACGAATCGTTTTTGCGTAATTTTTTGTCAATCCCGAAATCAATGTATCCGCCTCTCCAAATTCGACTAGACTTGCTCCGAAGTAGTTTCGGTCGAGTAACATTTTTTCCGCATCCAAGCGGGATACTCCACGACGTTGTCTTTTTTTGTAAAGATGATCTACAAAATTTTTATAACGATCAGATTCCATATCCTCAAGTGGGTCGATGATTTCCACACCTTCAAGCTCGAGTGCATATTCATTTATTAGACTATTTATCTTAGCTTTCTTGCCTAATAAGATTGGAATCGCGATACCTTCTTCCTTGACGATCTGAGCAGCGCGCAGCGTCTTGTAGTTGTCTGCCTCCGCAAATACCACACGCTTAGGATCTCTCTTGGCAACCATTGTTAAATCACGCATGATGCGGTCGTCCTTGCCCATACGTTGACGTAGGTCTTCCTTATATTTATCCCAATCAGTAATGGGCTGCCGAGCTACTCCCGATGCTATAGCCGCTTTGGCCACCGCTATAGACACTTCTGTAATTAACCTCGGGTCGGTAGGTTTAGGGATAATATATTCAATGCCAAACTTAATGTTATTGGCGTTGTAAGCTTGGTTTACAGACTCGGGAACAGATTGTTTTGCTAGTTCAGCAATAGCTTTTACTGCCGCGATTTTCATGTCTTCATTTATAGCCGTAGCACGTACGTCCAGAGCACCTCTAAAAATATATGGAAATCCAAGGACATTGTTTACCTGGTTAGGATAGTCCGAGCGGCCTGTACCCATGATGATATCTTGACGTGTTGCCAAAGCCAATTCGTAAGCAATTTCTGGATTCGGATTAGCCATCGCCAAGACAATAGGTTTGTCGGCCATTGATAGCAACATTTCTGGAGTCATGACATCCGCTTTAGAAAGGCCAATGAATACATCGGCACCTATTAGGGCGTCTTCCAAACTGTGTAAGTCTTGTTCTGTCGCAAAACAAGCCTTCAGACTATCCAGATTTTCTCTGTCTTTTCGGATTACTCCCTTGCTATCCAGCATGACGATGTTTTCCTTTTTTGCACCTACAGATATGTACATTCCTGTACATGAAATAGCCGCTGCGCCGGCTCCATTAACGACGATTTTTACTTTAGCGATGTCTTTGCCCTGGAGTTCGCAGGCATTGATTAATGCCGCACCGGAGATGATAGCCGTACCGTGCTGATCATCGTGCATTACCGGGATGGACATCTCTTCTTTTAATCTTCTTTCGATCTCGAAGCACTCAGGCGCTTTGATATCCTCCAAATTGATCCCGCCGAAGGTTGGTTCCAATGCTTTTACGATATTGACAAATTCATCGACATTCTTGGTGTCCAATTCAATGTCAAAAACGTCAATATCTGCAAATATCTTGAATAGTAAGCCTTTGCCCTCCATTACGGGCTTGCCTGCCTGCGCGCCAATATCGCCAAGTCCAAGTACTGCCGTACCGTTACTGATGACAGCGACAAGATTCCCTTTCGCGGTATATTTATAAGCATCCTCTTTGTTGGCTGCGATTGCGAGACAAGGCTCTGCAACACCAGGGGAGTACGCTAGTGATAAATCTCTCTGTGAATTTGTAGGTTTGGTTGGTACCACAGCGATTTTTCCGGGGCGACCCATCGAGTGGTAATTTAAAGCTTCTTGCTTACGATTGATTTTACTCATTGTGCACTATACTTATTTCGGTTATTTACTTATTTAAGGCTACAAATGTAGTTTTCTTTTTTGGACATCGATTGTTTTTAAGATATTAATCTTCTTAAAAAAAAGGTTTTAAACGAATTTTTTACTTCAATGTGTTGAGTAGGCTGAACATTGTTTCTCTCATTTTTGACCCCGAGCCTTCAAAATTGTTGACCAGCAGACTAAAGGTGTATTCTTGACCAGCAGCTGATTTTTGATAACCCGTGTATCCTAGTGCTCCGCCAATGGTACCGCTCTTCATTTTCATTCCATTGTAAGTAGGTAGGCTTTTATAGAAACCGTCATACCACGATCGGGTCCTGGCGTAATTCATGATCTTTGTCATGGCCGCAGTCGTGACACGGTTTTGTGGCGAAAGCCCTGAGCCATCTACAAAGTTCAGCTCGCCCTCGGGGATATTGAGCTTAGCTTTCCAAAACTTTTTAACCATCTCTGCCGCACCTTCCGTATCCGCTTTTTGACCACTATACATTCCAATCGTTCGCAGCAATGTTTCGCCATATAAGTTGATGCTTTTTTGGTTGAACCAATGAATTATATCTGTCAATTTGGGTGATTCATGGACATCCAATTCTACCCTATGGATATCTAGAGTCATGCCGAGTTCATCTATTTGTTTACCCGTCATCGGTTCGTTTTCCGTCAATATATTGATACGGCGAAGTGCCTTCTGTAGTTGGTAGGCGGCATCATACGCGGGGTCGGGAACGGATATCTCGATTGTCTTTTTAAGGTCTATTCCATATGTTCCACGTGCGTAGATTTTGGTAGAATAAGGAGCGGAGTATGCATACACATTATCGCCAGTTCCCTTTGGTCCCGTGATCGCTTCATTGTAGATGTTCAGATAAGAAGAGTCTACCGTCAGCGAGGTGATTTCTGTTTTATCTCCAGGTCGTGAGCCAGCTTTGAAATTTAGCCCTATACTATTTTCCCGCCAATTGAGGCCTGAGGTGCCTGCACCATAATAGTTGCCAATATCCGTCCAAGTCCATCCGCCAGGAACGGTATTGCCATTAAAATACCTATCATCACCTATGATGCTGCCTTCAATACATTGAATTCCCGCATTTTGAATCGCATAGACCCATTTGTTTAACAATGACTCTTCGTTCATTTCTGGGAATCTTGCACTCGCAAGCGTAGGGTCTCCTCCTCCTTCGATGACGATATTGCCACGCAAGGTGCCGAGACTATCAATCTCACCTGTATAATAGAGCTTGGTCTTGAATGTGAAGTTGGGGCCAAGTAAATCAAGTGCTGTCGCTGATGTGATGACCTTCAGGGTAGATGCTGTGGGCAGTCCGGTTTCTCCGTTCTTAGAGAAAACTACTTTTCCCGTCTTCGCGTCAATGACCGTTAGGGATGCCATTCCGTATTTGAGATTCGGTTGTTGCTCAAATGTTTGATAAGCTTGTTCAATAGTCTTTGCGTCTTGAGCCGAAGCCATGACACTCATTACATTTATACAAATGATGGTTACTAGATTTTTAATAAAGATTTTCTTCATCTATTGTTTTAGTTTATACCGTTCCCTTCTTTAAGACCAGATACGTGCCAAAGTCCAGTCGCGTAAGCGTGTTATAGTCTGGTATAGCTTTTTATACATCTGTTTTTTTTAGGATATAGGCCGGTTTCCGTCAGCCTTTTCCTGTCTTAGAGCCGTTCTTTATCTATATTTTATTCCGAGAACATTTTACATACTTTCGCCTTTATTGGTACTGGCACTTCATGAAGATCCTCGTGGTGTCCGGTTTATAAACCAATATAGGTAAGGCAAACTTAGATAAAATGCTTTGCATTCACGAATTCCGAATAGATAAAAAGCGTGTCGTAATAGCCACCCAATAGGCCACTCTACCGTATTTTAAAGATTTTAATGCTTTGACGGCGTCATTTTCCAATCAGACATTATACATGCATTCTTGTAGCGATAGCAAATAATCGCAGCCAGGACGTAAGCCAGACAGAGACACCAGTATCGTTTGCTCAGGGATACCCATTATAAAAAGATGATTTAATAAGCCTAATTTACGGGATACATAAAGTCAAAACTTAATAACGCGATTATTTACTTATTCTCGAATTGACTAACTTGCGTCCATTATAAAATACAGTGTCGTAATGAAGCATATAGAAAAATTGACTGCTATCCGTAGCTTGATGAAACAACAAGGGATTGATGGATATATCATTCCTTCGTCCGACCCTCATATCAGTGAGTACTTACCGGAAAGGTATAAATGTATCGAGTGGGCCTCTGGGTTTACAGGTTCAGCGGGTACTTTAGCGATTACTCAAGATTTTGCTGGTCTTTGGACAGATTCCCGCTATTTTGTTCAGGCCGAGGAACAATTGGCAGGTTCGGGCTTTGAATTGGTGAAACTTAAGGTGCAGGGCAATGCCGAGTATGCCGAATGGTTAGCCCAGACACTACCTACGGGATCTCTTGTTGGTTTTGATGGTAATCTAGCCTCTTTACAAGTTGCCCAAGCTGTACAGCAATCGCTGATGCCCTTTGGTATAAAAGTAGCTGGACACGCTGATTTGTTATCATCTTTATGGGCAGATAGACCATCGCTTCCTTCTGCTCCAGCTTATCTGTTGGATGAATCGACAACAGGTCAATCCACGGTATCCAAAATAGCAGCTGTACGCCAATCATTAACTAAGGATCGAATTGCAGCTCATTTAATCTCTTCTTTGGACGATTTAGCTTGGCTTTTGAATATACGAGGGCAGGATGTGCCCTGCAATCCGGTAGTATTAGGATTTGTCCTTTTGACGGCAACTGATACGTCTTTATATATTGAACCGACCAAGCTTGATACTGATGTCGTCGCTTCTTTAGCAGCTTCAGGCGTGCAGGTGAAACCCTATCTGCAAGTATACAATGACATAAAAGCACTGACGGTAGATACAATTCTGCTAGATCCTAAACGGACTTGTTTTGCGGTATATGATCAGATTCCCAAGCATATCCTTATTGTAGAGAAATTGAACCCCTCAACATCTCTTAAGGCCATAAAAAATGAAGTTGAAATCAATCATACCCGTCAGACGATGATTCAGGATGGCGTGGCGATGACTCGATTTTTTAAGTGGGTCGAAGAGGAGGTTGCTGGTGGAGAGTTGACCGAGTTGTCTATTGCGAAGAAGTTGCGAGGACTACGGGCCGATCGACCTGGTTTTGTCGATGTGAGCTTTAATACTATTGCTGGATACCTGGAGCATGGAGCATTACCTCATTATTCTGCCACGGAGGAAAGTAATGCTCAACTCTTCTCTAAGGGACTCTTGTTGGTGGATTCTGGAGGTCAGTATAAAACAGGGACTACAGACATTACCCGCGTCATATCACTGGGAGGACTGACCCAAGCTGAAAAAGAAGACTATACCATCGTCCTGAAAGGCACTATTGAAGGCTCACAAGCTGTCTTCCCAAAGGGTACGCGTGGATACCAGATTGATGCGATTACACGTCGTCCTATTTGGGAGACCATGCGCAACTACGGTCACGGCACAGGTCATGGAGTCGGTTTCTTTTTAAATGTCCATGAGGGCCCACATACCTTTAACCCGTCCAATGTTGATGTCGCCATCGAGGCGGGTATGATTACCTCTATTGAACCAGGGCTGTACCGAATAGGTAAGTATGGTATTCGAATAGAAAATCTAGTCTTGAGCAAGCATATCGAGGCAAATGAATTTGGCGAATTCATGGATTTTGAGACATTGACACTCTGTTACATCGCAACGGATCTCGTCGATACCTCTCTATTGGCCCAATCGCACATCGACTGGCTAAATGCATACAATAAAGCCGTCTATGAGCGCATCTCTCCTTTATTAGAAATGGAAGAGTGCGAATGGCTTGCCGATAAGTGTAAGGCTATTTCGTAATCGAAATTGTTCGTTAAGCCCCTATCTAGCAATAGGGGCTTAATTCAGGGAGCAGTCCTATTCCTCATAAAGACGTTGTGCTTCAATACCCACTATTTCTAGCTCTTTTATGATTAATTGATGATCCAGGCACTTGCCTTCAATCACCAAGACATTGTAAATCGAATCCAAATCTATCTTCCATTTGGTAATGCCATCGAATTTTCTGATGACAAGGTAAATTTTCTGTAGCAAGCTCGTGCATTGAACATTGGTCTCAAACATTAATTTTTCCATGGCCTTTGTATTTTAGATAAAGATTTCGTTTTTAGAAATCTTTGGGTTTAACAATTAAGTAGATTTTACATGAGGACGTAGAAATTTCCCCTTACAGCATATGTTGGTATTTAAGAATTCGAATAGCAGCTGTGCTATTTTCTTAAATATTAATATCGCCCTCACTATTAGTGAGTTGTGTATTGTGAATTTATAAAAAAATGACAACAATCTCAAATTTTTAGGTTACATAATGTAATAACATTTAGAAATAGTGTAATCACTGATCAAACAGATACAGGCTGTTTGATATAGAGCGAGAGCCGTGTTTGTTATCGGGTCTCAAAAAATTGTATTTTAATTTGCCTACCTATTAGTAGGTAGTTATCTTTGTTCCGATCATGGACACAAAATCAGAGATTATTCGAATTGGAGATTCGCTTATCCGGGATAGGGGATACCATGCATTTAGCTTTACGGATATTTCGACTGCGTTGAACATTCGAAATGCATCTATACATTATCATTTTGCAACCAAGACCAGTCTCGGAATACAAGTGGTTCGAAAGCATTTTGAGAGTATGCTACAGGTTCAGGAGCAAGTTTCAAATATGGACCCATTACAGAAATTGCATTCCTTTTTAAACATCTATGTGCAAGCACACACTGAAGATAGGGTCTGTATTATAGGCGCATTAGCTCCGGCTTCTCACGCTGTTGAGGCAGAGTTGGGAAATGAGCTTAGTCAATTTGCAAACAGCGTGTTACGGTGGTTGTCTGCTATTCTTGAGGAGGGACAGCTAAGCAAAGTCTTTTTCTTTAATGTACCACCCCGTACCAAGGCCTTGATGATCGTCACCAATATGTTAGCTGGGCTGCAATTGGCGAGATTGACCGGCAGTGATGATTTTTACCTTATTAAACAAACAGTTATCAACGATCTAACACAATCATAATGAGAAGAGTTGTAGTAACAGGACTAGGTGCACTGACACCAATTGGGAATAATGTCCAAGATTTTTGGCAGTCACTTCTAAGTGGCGTGAGCGGTGCTGGACCGATCTCTAAATTTGATGCAAGCAAATTCAAAACGCAATTTGCCTGCGAACTGAAGAATTTCGTATTATCTGATCATATAGATAGAGCTGAAGCTCGTAGATATGATGCATTTACACAGTATGCGCTTATCGCGGTTGATGAAGCTGTAAAGAATGGCAAAATAGATTTTGAAGCTTTAAATAAAAATAGGATTGGCGTTATTTGGGGGTCTGGCAATGGAGGGATCAATACTTTCCAAGAGCAAGTAAGTGAATTTGCATTGGGAGATGGAACTCCTCGTTTTAACCCCTTCTTTATCCCGAAGATGATTGTAGATATTGCTTCAGGTATCATCTCGATTAAATATGGGTTGCGTGGTGTGAATTTTACCACGGTATCAGCCTGTGCTACCTCCAACACTGCATTGATCGATGCCTTTAATTATATCAAATGGAATAAAGCGGATATGATTATCACGGGTGGTTCAGAAGCTCCTATAACCGAAAGTTCAATAGGTGGATTTAATTCGGCAAAGGCGCTCTCCACGCTGAATGACAATCCGACCATCGCATCGCGGCCATTTGATACCGCTAGGGATGGCTTTGTGATGGGCGAGGGCGCTGGGGCCATCATATTGGAAGAGCTTGAAAGTGCAAAAAAACGAGGCGCTACCATAATTGCTGAAATTGTCGGCGGTGGAATGGCTGCTGATGCTTATCATATGACAGGTACCCATCCTGAAGGTGAGGGGGCATACCTAGGAATGTTGGCCGCACTGGAGGATGCTGGTATAGACGCTAAGGAGATCGACTATCTAAATGCGCACGCTACGTCAACTTCACAGGGTGATATCAGCGAGTTGCGTGCAGCTCAACGTGTTTTTGGAGAAGGCAGCGATATCAACATCAGTGCTACGAAATCCATGACGGGTCATCTTTTGGGTGCCGCTGGTGCTGTAGAGGCTATAGCGTCCATTTTGGCGGTTGTTAACGATGTGGTACCGCCAACCATAAACGCTGTAGATATTGAACCTGAATTTAAGGATATGTTCAACTTAACGTTAGGAACCCCGCAAAAACGAGTGGTGAATTATGCCATGAATAATACCTTTGGATTTGGTGGCCATATCGCGACCACAATTTTTAAGAAATACGTAGAATAAAAGCGCTGCTTGTACTACTGTACTATTATTGATACGGAGTTTTTATGTTGATTTATATGTCATAGGTCAACATAAAAACTCTTTTTTGTTTTATTAGCTTTTTATCGATGTTTGAATTTTCGATTTTCCGTTTTTACTGTTTTGAAAGTAAATCCTTTTTGAACGAGATAACTGAATATAGTCACAATTACGGTCGTTAGGAGCGCAGATGGTGTAGGGTAAAAATCAAGACTCTCTACAAAAAACTTAATTAAAATGTAATTCATCACAATGCAGCATATGGTGACCGTGAAATAACGGGACAGATGAATTCTTCTTTTCATATTTGCCTCTTGGAATACAACAAATAGATTCAGGTAAAAGCCAATCGGGAAGGTCACCAAGAATGCGATGATAAATGCGGCAATATGTGGACTAATTGCGAGGTAATCATGAATCTGGACAATCTGCTTTTTTAAAAGGAAATTGTAAGAAAGAAAATAAATCAATATGTTTAACACAACATTCCCACCTCCACAGATGGCGTATCTAAATGTTTTGATAGGGATGAAGCGGAAGAATGCGCCATGTATACTGTCAATAATGTGTATAATGACCGGTTTGACTATTCTGTGTATTTTTTTTACGTTGTTCTTGAATCCCTTTACCTGTTGTTTCATCCGATATTAGTCTGCTTTCAGAAATCAAGTGCCAAGGTACAATTTTATTTTTTTTGGAGCCTGTTTAGATTCATTTTGTAGGCGTTCTTATCTATTTTTTGCGTCTCCAAGGGATGCATACTGCCCTAGTAGTTACAAGAGATAATAGTAACCCTGCTTCAACAAAATAAAGCAGTCTCCAAACATCGGCATAAGCAAATTGTTCGATAAATTTTAAACAAGAGCTAGACACCTCGCAGCATACAGCATCGTATAAAATGGGAATGATACAGGGTGTAAGGAGTCGGGAAATGTTAAAAAGTCTTAAATTTAGAGGTCAACTGTAATTTATGGACAGTACAGGTCGTTATATCTGTACTTTTCATAATTTAGGTTAATAATTGGTTAGTAGAAACACCCACAGCTCCCCGCTTTGGGTGTTTCTCTTTTTAATCGCAATTTAAAAAAAGGTATTTGTGAAAAGAAGCAACTTTGTCTAAGTTTGTGTCTGTCAGGAAAAGCTTGCAGCAATACCTACATGGTAAGTAGGCATGGAGTTGAAAGTATACTTTTGGAAATCAATCATCACATAACATCGTATAGACACATCATCGTATGACCAACGCAAGAAAGGCTAAGCACCCTTTTATATCATGGGCCAAAGAAACTTTGATTTTTTCTTTTGCAACTACCTCCTTAGCCGCTCTGGTCTTTTATACCGAGGGATATCGCGATGTCAAGATGATCTATCAGTCATTGGTGACCTTTTTCGTTATTTTCTCAGTTACGCTAACGAATTTATTCATTCATGTAGCCTTCAAGGTTGAAGACCCGGTTAAATCACCGGTCAAGGTCAAGCTAATTAGTTTTGCCAGCACCGTATTGATTATCTTTTGTGTCAGTTTGGTCGAAAATTATTTGGATATTTCTAGAATAGACACCCGTGTGCCGTTACCAAAAGGCAATTGGGAATATTATCTCTACTTGATTATACAAGCTTGTCTATTGAACTTTATCACCTTGCTCTGGCTTTATTTCTTGATGTCCCAACATGTACGTGTACAGCACGAAATCGAACGGTCACGGTTGGAGAAAGCAAAAGAAGAGGCGGTGAATCAATTACTAAGGCAACAAATCCAGCCCCACTTTTTGTTTAATGCTCTCAATACCTTAAAGGCACTGATTCATAAAGACGCCCGCTTGGCAGAACAATATCTTATCAAATTGTCTGATTTTCTTCGGATTTCCATAGTAGCCGATCCGCAAGGGTTATCTACTGTACAAGAGGAGGTGAAGCTGTGTCTAGATTATCTAGATATGCAAAAGATGCGTTTCAATGAAGCCTTGGAGTACAAAGTTGATATACCGCCAACAATTGCTGAAAAGGGCACACTACTGTTGTTCTCGATGCAGCCCTTGGTCGATAATGCAATCAAACATAATTATTTCACCCGCGAACAGCCCCTTTTACTCTCTATATATGAAGAGGAGGGATGGATTGTAGTGCGAAACAATAAAAGTAAGAGACGACACGTGGTTGATTCCGCAAAAAGCGGATTGAATAATCTTGTGGAAAGATATCGACCATATTTGGAAATGGGGGTAGTGGTTTCTGATCGAGATGATGAATTTGAGGTGAAAATTAAAATCATGGAGAAGTAGAGAGATCATGGTATACTGCTCCCGACCCACTTCGTCTGTTGATGACACATGAAATAGCAGGGGACATGTATGCGAATCTATGAAAACGAGGTGTACATACATAATTATACAGGAATGAACATTATTGTAATAGAGGATGAAGACCTTGCCGCAGAGGACTTAATCAATACCTTGAAACGGGTAGAGCCAAATGCAGTTGTAGAACAACGTCTTACTTCAGTCGAGAATAGCATCGCATATTTAGAAAAAAATAAATCGGCCCAATTGATTTTTTCAGATATTCAGTTAGGCGATGGCTTGAGTTTCGAAATCTATGAACGTATAAAAATTGAAATTCCCATCGTGTTCTGCACGGCCTATCATGAGTATATGCTTCAAGCATTTCGGAACAATGGAATTGACTATTTGTTGAAGCCGCTGTCCGAGGATGCTGTTCGCCACACCATGCACAAGTACTATGGGTTAAAGCGGAGCATGCAATCTGCTATGCCTGATTGGAGTACATTGTACCGTAATCTTGCACAAGAAAGTTCCCAAAGAGTCAAATCTATCCTAGTCAATTATCAAGATAAGATTATCCCGCTACAAATGGCGGAAGTAGCCCTTTTTTATATACAGCACGAAAACGTATTGGTCAAGACCAACGATGGGAAGGAGTATCTAGTTTCCAAATCCCTGGACGAATTGGACAAAAGTCTGGGCACCGATTTCTATCGGGTCAATCGACAACATATTGTCAATCGCAGTGTCATCCGGCACGCAAGCTATTCCTTGGCACGAAAACTCGTGTTGGATATCAAGATCAATCATGATATTCGTATTTTGGTGAGTCGTGAAAAATCCGGTTCTTTTTTACAATGGTTAGGCGGGGAGTGATTTGTTCATCTTTTTATTCTAACACTTGACCCCAATTTTTGTCCGTCTCGACTTGTTTGTGATTGCTTGAAAACAATATTATCTTCAATTTTAGGATATGAAGATATTGACGATGGTCGTTTTCCCTTTGATAGCAGGTTTCGCTTTATTGTTTGAAGCCCTTCGGTTGAAAGATATCTGGCCCTATTGGGATAGATGTTGTCATTATCATGCTATTGATTGCTATAAGTACAATTAACAAACTAAATCCTTACGCCATGTCCACATTCGTTTCCATATTCAAGACCTCGATAGGCAGCGAGCAAGATAAAAACCATCTCCTTTATCTATTATCCCAAATGGATGATATTATACACTGTTCGCTCGATTTAGCAGATGACGAGCGCATATTACGAATATGCTCAAATTGCATACGGACCATTCAAGTGGGTGAATTGATGGATAGCTATGATTTTGAATATGAATTGATGGATATATTCGAACATGGAGTATCGATGCTACGCAAGCAAGGAAACTTGAAAGCAGCTATTTAACCTATTATGTACTCGTCGGGCTATAGTGGATAGGCTGTCTCACTTTTTGTCTCGGAGAGTACAAAATATGTTTGTACTGTACTTACATGTGGCAATACCGATAGCTTATGTCTGAGGAATTGGTGATAGGCCTCCATGTCCCTCGTCGCAATTCTCAGCATAAAATCATACGACCCTGCCATCTGATAGCATTCCATCACTTCTGGAAACTTAGCAACTTCTCTTTCAAACTCATTCAGTACATCTGCGGTATGGGCTTTAAGAAATACCTGAGAAAAAGAAATCAATCCCATTCCGATACGATGTCTGTCTAAAATAGCTACAGTCCGCTTAATATATCCTTGCGTCTTTAGCTTCTTAACCCTTTCGTGCACTGCCGGAATAGACTTATGAAGATGAAAAGCAAGCTCTTTGTTGCTTAGGGTCGCATCCTTTTGTAAAAGGCGCAACAATTTTAAATCGATGTCGTCTAGCATACTTATTTTATTGAACCGTTGCCAATATAGCTATTGTTTTTGAAAAAAATCATACGATTATCTGTATGTGCCTAATATTTTATCGTTTTTATTGGTTCATGTTGAATATTATATTGTTTAATATCATTTTTGCTTTATATATCTCTAATGGATATAAATGGTTTTCTGTGGCCTTGCAACAGAAATTTCGAACAAATAATTGATGATAATGGAATTAGGATTAAGCGAGTGTCTTTCACCCGAATTAGACAGCAGATTTAAACACTTATGGCACTTGGTGGGTAATACCCCTATGCTAGAGCTGCATTATGTTTATAAAGGTAAACAGGGTAAAATCTATGTAAAGTGTGAAAATTATAATTTAACAGGAAGTATCAAAGATCGGATGGCTTTATACATTTTGTACAAGGCTTACATGAATTGTCAAATTCGCCCTTCAGATATGATAGTGGAGGCAACGAGTGGCAATACCGGAATCGCATTTTCAGCAATTGGTAAAGCTTTGGGACACCAGGTCAAAATTATTATGCCCAATTGGTTAAGCAAGGAACGCATCGATATCATCAAGAGTATGGGGGCTGATATACAGTTGGTCTCTAAGGAAGAGGGGGGCTTTTTGGGCAGCATCCGTATGAGTGAGGAAATGGCTGCCAAAGGTGGCGTATTCCTCCCGAGACAATTCGAGAATCAATTCAATGCTGAAGCCCATGAGCTGACTACGGGTAAGGAAATTGCGATGCAACTCTCTTCTATTGGTCTGATCCCGGACGCTTTTGTTGCAGGAGTAGGTACAGGTGGTACTGTGATGGGAGTGGGTAATTACCTTCGCAATCAAAATCCTGAAGTTCGTATTCATCCACTTGAGCCCGCAGAAAGTCCTACCCTTTCCACAGGACACAAAGTAGGTTCGCATCGTATACAGGGCATCTCTGACGAGTTTATACCCGCTATTGTCAAGTTGGATAGTTTGGATTCGGTGGTCAACGCTTGTGACGGTGATTCGATCATCATGGCCCAAAAACTAGCAAAGGAATTGGGGCTAGCCGTAGGGATATCTTCAGGCGCCAATGTAATCGGGGCCATCAAATTGAAAGAAGAAATGGGCGCTGACGCTACTGTCGTGACGTTACTATGTGATGACAATAAAAAATATTTGAGTACTGATTTGGTCAAAGACGAACTTGTGAAGGAGGGATATATATCATCTGACCTGAAGTTTACTGGATTTCATCCAATCTGTAGGCTGGAGCAACCTCTTTTTGGAGCAAAAGTCTCTACGAGCCATGTTTATTAATGTTCAATCAATAGGTGTTGGGGCCGTGTCAACCACACGCCCCAACAGGATTGGATAATACGGCCTTATTAAGGATAGTCAACCTATATTACAAGAATATTCATATCCACACAACTATTAAAAAGACCTCAATGGATCCGTCATATGGCGGATCCTAAAATCAACAAGATTGCTTCATTACTATAAAAACAAAAGAAACAGATGAAATTTTATTTAAGACTAATTTTATTCATTTTGCTACTGTTACCCGTGCTGGCTTCAGCCTCCAGTTTGCAGGATAGTATCGCAACTGACAGCTCAATTCTTTCGGATATGCCGTCGGATCTAGAGTTCTCAGATGCGGCAACAGAAGAAGTTGAGGATACCGCCCTGGTGGAGCGGGATTCTGCTGCGGTAGCGGCAACTCCTAGATTGGGAGATGCTCCGAGTTCCGGAAGTGACTCCTTATGGGGGATTTTTATTGCAGGACTTCTAGGCGGATTTGCTGCTTTCCTAATGCCCTGTATATTTCCGATGGTACCATTGACAGTCAGCTTCTTTACTAAAAAGGCCGGTAATAAAGCTCAAGCAGTAGGGCAGGCCCTATTGTATGGTCTCTTTATTATCGTCATCTATGTGGCCTTGGGCATGGTCGTTACGATTGTTTTTGGGTCAGATGCACTCAATGCCCTGTCTACCAATGGGATTTTTAACTTCTTTTTCTTCCTGCTCTTGGTGATATTTGCCGCTTCATTCTTTGGAGCGTTCGAAATTACATTGCCCAGCTCCTTTGTCAATAAGATTGATGCAAAGTCGGATAAAGGCGGATTGATAGGTCTATTTTTTATGTCTTTCAGCTTGGCGTTGGTTTCTTTTTCCTGTACTGGTCCCATTATCGGGACATTGCTGGTCGATGCGGCCGCTAAAGGAGATCGTTTGGGACCTGCTATCGGAATGCTTGGTTTCTCCGTTGCATTGGCCATTCCATTCGCACTATTCGCCATGTTCCCATCTTTACTTAAATCAATGCCAAAATCAGGAGGCTGGTTGAATAGCGTCAAAGTAGTATTGGGATTCTTGGAGCTAGCGTTGGCTTTAAAATTCCTCTCCAACGTCGATTTGGCCTATCATTGGAACTGGTTAGATCGTGAGGTCTTTTTGTCGCTATGGATTGTGATATTTGGATTAATGGGACTATACTTAATCGGTAAAATAAAATTCTCCCATGATAGTGACCTGAAATTTATGTCAGTACCCAGGACTATCATTGCCATAGTTGTATTTTCATTTGTAGTTTACATGGTTCCGGGTCTTTGGGGTGCACCTCTTAAGTCCATTTCGGCATTTTTGCCGCCATCAGCTACGCAAGATTTCGACTTGACTACCGGTATATCTGCAAGTGGTGCTACAGTACATGATGGAAAAATAAAGAAGTATGCCGAAATATTCCATGAACGTGGTACTCCAAAAGGATTTGATCCTTACTATGATTACGATCAAGGATTAGCAACAGCCAAAGAAGTCAACAAACCTGTCATCATTGATTTCACTGGTTGGAATTGCGTCAATTGTAGGCAAATGGAAGCCAATGTGTGGACGGATCCACGTGTAGCCAAAATCCTGAAAGAACAATTTGTGATGGTTGAACTCTTTGTAGATGACAAAACCGAATTGGCTAAAAAGGAGCAATATGTTTCTACATTCAGCGGTAAGAAAATCAAGACCATCGGAGGTAAGAATAGCGATTTTCAGGCGGCGACATTCAATAGTAATTCGCAACCACTCTATGTCTTAGTAGATACCGACGGAACAGTACTAGTCCCCCCTAGTGGTGCCGATTACAATGTGGAGAGCTATATCAAATTTTTGGAAAGCGGACTTATAAAGTTTAAAGAACAATAATCATAAAAAACCCCATTCAACCGAATGGGGTTTTTTATAAAGTATGCGATTTTGAAAAAGCCCTATAATGGATAATCGTGGTTCAACATAAATGCCGATTCCAGTTTGATACTATCAGATGAATTCCCTACGAGTACTTTAAATTTCCCCTTTTCTACTTTCCAATTTTTGTGAGTATCGAATAGTTTCAAATCTTCTTGAGTAAGCTGCTCATGAAACTTGATTTGTATATTAAGGTAGTTTTTTGCTTCAATTTTTTTCGCAAATTTCGAAGGTCTATTCTCCCTGTTAAATAATAAGCGAGGTAACACCACCTAGGGTGATACCTCGCTTATCATTAGCTAACCGATTAGATTTACCAACCTGGATTTTGGGTTAAGTTGGGGTTTCGGTCTATCTGTGGTTGAGGAACAGGCCATAAGTAATTCTTAGGATCTTCAAATCTTCTATTCCATTGTACAACAAGGTAGCCTTCTTCATTCTTGCGGAAAGTACTACTACTCAATTGCGGAAACCAATCGGCTCTCACTCCTTCTATTTCCTTGCCTAGTCGCTCGCCTTCTTTCCAACGTCTAACATCAAAATAACGATGACCTTCCATGACGAGTTCAATCCGACGTTCACGTCGAATTTCCGTTCTAGTGTCCATCCCATGTTGTGCTAGAAATCCTAAATCCATAGGTTTCATTCCAACCCTATTTCTAAGTAGATTGATGGAAATATCCAAGTCTGCCTGTGTAAGTTTACCTTGTTCAAATCTGGCTTCGGCATAGGTCAATAGTACCTCCGCAAAACGTATATGGTGTATATCATTGTCGTCGCGATTATAATTCGGAATAGCAGTCGGTTCAGCGTACTTTTTGTAGTAGTAACCGGTAGTAGTCACTGAACCGCGACCATCTTGACTAAACTTAGGTGTCATAAACACAGACGGATCTGGATTGGATGCCGTTGGTCTACCGTCATACCGTCCTCCCCAAGTATCTCCAGGGACGAGTATTGTTTGCTTTAGCCGTGGATCCCTATTTTCGAAAATGTCAGTATAGGTATCGTCTTTGTATAGTGGTGATTTGTCAATAGGAAGCCCATCAGCACATAAATACGATTCGACTAAAGAACGCGTAGGGACAAATCGAGCAAACTGATCTGGGACTTGAATTTCTCTACTTAAGTTGTGCATAATAACATCCGCTTTATGCATCCTAGCAAATAGCGTTTCTTTATTTTTTCCTTCTGCCAATTTACCTTTACGTGTAAACAATTCTTGGTAGGAGGTCTTAGGGTCCCCGTTACTATAGAGCTGATAAATCCCTAAATCCATAACTGCTTTAGCTGCAAGTTCGGCTACCTCGTAGCGACCATAAGCTAGTGCTATACGGGCTTTAAGTGCGAGTGCGGTACCTTTACTCACCCGTCCTAGATTTTTTCCACTGGGGATCTCCTTAGGTAATACAGCCGCAGCATCGTCTAGTTCTTTTAAAAGAAAATCTACAACTTCCTTTTGTGGGGTACGTGTTCCGTATACTTCTTCATCTGAAGGGTTGAGTGTCTTGGTAATGAGTGGTACGTCCCCATAGAATGAGGTAAGAAAACTATAACCCAACGCTCTAATGGTGCGGACTTCAGCAGCTAATCGTTCAACCGCACCAGGATCGCTTTCAGTAGCTTGTTTATAATTCTCCAGGAAAGCATTGCACTCCCGGATGTCCCGAAACATATTTCTCCACTCGGCGTCAACCGTTGGTTGTGTAACCGGAAATACCCCAGATCCGATATCTTTGTATTCTGTGGTTGTAGGCCACATGGTATTTTCGGCTAGATTCTCCATATCGACAAAGTTTTTAGCCTTGACGCGGGAATAGATTCCTGTGACGGCCATTTCCAACTGCTCTTGTGTCTTCCAGAATGTTTGATCTACAATCTCATCTTGAGGCAATCTATCCAAAAAATCACTACATGAAGCGTGTAATATGCTAGAACTGATTATCAACAGTGCCAGATTGACTCTATATCTCTTATTTCTTAAAATATTCATGATTATTTTACTACTTTAAATTCACATTTAAACCGAAAACAAAGGTCTTCACCTGAGGATAATATCCTCCTGTATTGCCTACAGGTACCTCTGGGTCGTAGCCGTAATAGAAATCCGTCTTCGTGAACAAATTATCTGCAGAAAAGTATAGCCTCAGCTTGCTTATACGCATTTTCTCAATTATACTATTCGGAATAGTATAGCCTATTTGGATGTTTTTTAAACGAAGGTAGGATGCATCTTCAATCCACTTGGATGACAAACGTGTATTGTGGGTACGCATGTATACCAACCTTGGATATGAGGCATCGGTATTCTCCGGTGTCCAACGATCTAGATGTACCTTCTGTGGCATGGCACTATTATCTATAAAAGCATGTCTCGCCGCACCGCCCAAATATCCGTCTGCCTTGCCGACACCTTGGATAAAGAAACTAAAATCTACGTTCTTGTATGCCATTTCACCCCTAAAACCATAGGTGTATCTCGGAATGTCACTGCCCAAGATATGTCTATCTTTGGCTACTGTAATTTCTTTATCATTCGGATTGCTAGGTTGATAAATGAGGTCACCCGGCCCTACGAGATCTCCCTTTTGGAAGGGAAATTTGGCAACATAGTTTCCATTTACCACCTCAAAATCCTCTATTTGTGCTATTCGATCGGCCTTGAATCCATAGAAGGCATCCAGCGGTTGACCGAGTAATCTGACTCTATCACCAAGGTTTTGGGCATAATTATCAAGCTTTGTAATTTTATTCCTAACATCTGAAAGGTTAAAATTGGCTCGGTATTTAAAATCGCCTAACTGATCTTGATATCCTACTACGATTTCCCAACCTTTATTTTGTACTTCTCCCGAATTTTGAGACGGATAATTCGTGCCAACACCGATCACATCCGGCAAAGGTGGGTTTAGCAGTATATTTTTGGTGTTATTGACAAAGTACTCCGCTGTAACCTCTAATTTGTTGGAAAGGAAGCTTAGATCTAGACCGATATTGGTCTTTTCAGATGATTCCCAGGTAAGCAGTTGATTCGGGATAAAGCTTTGTCTGAAACCTACCTGCCCTTCATTACCGATGGGATTATTTCCTGTCACTTGTACAGATTCTAATGTAGCCATGTATGGGAAGTCTCGCCCAACCTTATCATTTCCCTGTGTTCCGTAGGAGAATCTAACTTTACCACGATTCCAAAATCCCTTTAGATCCTCAAAAAATCGCTCTTCACTGAACACCCATCCGGCAGACACTGCTCCAAACCAGTTCCACCTTACATCAGGATGAAATCTAGAAGAACCGTCATAACGGAAATTTCCTTCTAATAAATACTTGTTGTCAAAGTCGTAATTAACGCGACCGAAGAATGACATGAGCGCATTTTGGGAACTGGAACTACTATTGAGTTGATTCTCGGTTCCGATAGCCAATGATGGTAAACCTTGGACAGGCAAATTTTGTCTCGAGGCCCAAAAATCATTACCTACACGCTCTTCCAGTGAATAGCCTAGTAATCCTGTAATGTTGTGGAGTTCTTTAATAGAGGTATTATAATGTGCAGTACCAATAAAAGTTTGATAACGAGCAGAATAGTGATCCATCTTGACGTTATTTGGATTGTTGGTCTGATAAATAAGCTTATTATCATCTGGACTGTAGTATTTAATCGTTTCGTAGAAATTCGTCCTTTTGGAATTATACCTAACAAGTCCGTATTGCCCCTTGATATCCAATCCTTTCATTAGGTTGACTGTAGCACTTACATTAGCGGTGATTTCTTGGGAAGTAAAACTATTCGTACCACCATCTTGTGCTATTGCCACTGGATTACTTTGTCCTCCGTGGTATCCCCAGCTTCCATTTGTAAATCGGACTGGGACAAGAGGTCTGATCGTTGTCGCTGCGGATAATGGGCCTGTTCCAGAAGCCGAACCATTGACCCCTCTATCTACATATCCTAGATTGCCTTCTATCTTAATCCTGTCCAGCACTTCACTATTGATACGCAATCTCGCATTGTGTCGATTGGCTTTAAAATTGTCACCGACTACTAGTCCACCTTCACCTAAGTATCCATAGGATGCGTAATAACTTGACTTTTCTCCGCCACCTTGCATACTGAAATTATGACTCTGTTGAGCTGCATTTTTACGATATACCTCATCTATCCAATTGGTATTGGCAAAGTAGTTTGGGTCGCTACCATCGGCGGCAATTTTGATTTGTTCTTCGGAATACGTTGGGTTTTGACCTGCATTTATATTTGCTTCATTTTGAAGCTTCATATAATCAATAGACCCTACAAGCTCTGGTAGCGCAGTAGGCGTTTGTAATCCGTAGTAACTGTTGAGGTTGATTACTGGTGTGCCCGATTTTCCTGTTTTGGTGGTCACTACAATAACTCCATTAGCCCCTCTGACGCCATAGATCGAAGAAGATGCTGCATCCTTCAATACGGATATACTTTCGATATCATCTGGATTCAGGATGTTCAAATCGCCCCCCGGAATTCCATCGATCACTATCAACGGATTGGCATCGCCCCAAGTGCCTACACCTCTAATCCTTATTTGAGGCGCTTGACTTCCAGGCGCTGTATTCAGATTCCTAATGGTCAGGCCTGGCATCTGTCCTTGAAGACCTCTTCCAATGTTGGTGATTGGCCGACTTTCTAAGTCTTTGCCAGAGATACTGCTTACTGCACCTGTCAAATTTATTTTCTTCTGTGTGCCATATCCCACTACCACAACCTCTTCTAGATTATCGTTCTGAAGGACCAATATCACATTGGCAGTGGTGGAGTTGTGAAGTTTTACCTGTTGAGGGATATACGAAATGTGCTTGAAAATCAACGTTTCATTGGGCTGATTCACCATTAGGGAGTATTTGCCGTCAGCGCCCGTGACGGCTCCAATACTCTTGTCTTTAACAGTGACCGTCACACCGTCTATGGGCTCATTTCTTTCATTTCGGACTATTCCACTGATTTCGATATTTTGCTGGATATTTGCTTCGGAGTCTAGCTTCTTCAACACGATGTAATTGTCAACGAGTTTATAGCTTATATTTTTGTCCTTAAATACTCTGTCCAAGCCTTCGGTCAATGGAACGTTTTTTAAATGAACACCCTCTATTTCGAATCCTGTGAGTTCCGATTTATCGTAAACAAAGAAGTAGGGAATCTGTCGCTCGATAGTTCCTAAAAGATCGTTGACACTCATTTTGTTCCCTGACAACGAAATCCGCTGTCCAAAGCTCTCCGCTTTTACAGCGCTAAGGGATAAAATAAGTATTGCTACTGAAAACTTCATAAATAACAGAACTTTGTAAAGTTTATAACGATAGCTTGCATAAACTTTCTGATTAAAATGCATAATTTTAAGTCGGTTTAGTTTTTTAAATAATTTGATTGATACTTGAATTGTTAAAGTCGCTAAGCTACTATCAGGGAGCGTTGGCGCGCTTCCTGATTTCATCACATATGGACTTTGTCTAGTTTCTCTTAGTTTTTTTCATTCATAGGCTTCATCCTTTTAATTGTTGTCTGTCATAATTAGTTTGCCATTTTTCTGTTGATAGTGTACGCCGGAAAAGCTTAACATCTCGAGTACCTTTGATAATTTCACGTCTCTGGATATTTTTCCAGTCAGGCGTTTTTCACGGATGCTCTCTTTAGATTCGATATCAATGTTATACCACCGTGATATTTGATTCATAATAGTATGGATGTCAGTATCATCAAAATTGAAATATCCGTCCTTCCACGAAAATTCTTGATTGATATTCTTTTTGTATTGAATCTGTATTGGGCCGTTGCTTTCAATGGTTGCCAATTGATTTGGCTTCATTATCGCAGCGTTGTTGTTGGTTGACACCCGGACGCTTCCTTCTAGCAAGGCGGTTACTGTAGAATTCTCGTCGTCATATGCCTTGACATTAAATTTGGTGCCAAGGACCTCAATTTCGTTAATTCGATTTTTAACGATAAATGGTTCTTTATGATTTTTAACGACTTCAAAGTAGGCTTCTCCCGATAGCTCCACTACACGATTGGCCTTATTAAAATTAGAAGGAAAGTGAATGGTGGAAGCTGCATTAAGCCAGACCCGACTGCCATCAGGTAACACAAAATTGATTTGACCTCCTCTTGGTGTCTGGATGCTGTGCGTCTCCACGGGACCTTGGGCCGCTTTGCCCCGATACTGGATTTCTCCCGTTTCTAGACGCACGATTTCGAAATTCTCCCCCTTCTTTAATACTCCGGGCTGCGTGCCTGTCAAGCTTACCTTTTCTCCATTATCGAGCGTGAATATCGCCTCTTCTTTACCAGGGTCGCGATCATTCCTTACCTCTTCGACTATCTCTGGAGCGCTCATATTATCAACACCTTTGTGCTTAAAAAAAACTGACCAATACCACCACCCGCCTAAGACCATGAGTAGGCAAGCGGCTGAAATGGAGTAGCTGACAAAGCGGAGTGAGAGATGATTTTTGGAGTGGTTATGTGGAGTTTCCTTCGCGGATTCTTCTTTATTTAGGATTTTGGATAATATATTGGCTGTACTATCAGCGGTAAAGTAGTCTGGTAGATTGGCCGACTCTGATTCTTGGTCCCAAATAGCAGTAAAAGCCTTGTTTAAGTCACTTTCGGATACCGAATTTATTAATTGACTAAGTATGATAAGTTCCTCCTCTGAAATTGTCTCTTCAACATATTTCGATAGATAAAAACTCAATTCTTCTAATCTAGTGTTCATTTATGAATTTTGACTGCTTCTAATATAGGAAGACAATAAAATTCGAAAAAGGGGGGTATTAGGCTCGTAAAAAAAGTAAAATAAATAAAAATGTGAAGTCTTTATTTTTTTGTAGATAGGATACTATGGAAGCATTGGCCAACTGGAGGTACTTCTTTACCGTTTCTTTCGAAATCTGTAGTTCTTCAGCAATCTCAACGTATTTTTTGCGTCCGCTTCGGCTTAATAGATAGACTTTCTTTTGTTGGGGTGGAAGGTTGTCAATTGCGCGGTCCAGTAGCTGATAGTAAGCAGATTCGTCTATCTCTTGGACTTGGTTTCTTATTTGGGTTTCTTCGGATCTGAGCCATTCGATTCGTTCGGTTTCTACCCTGATATTCTTTTTTAGTGTATTCAGCGATGTGTTTTTTGCCAGTACAAACAAGTAGCTGCGAATGTTTTCAACTTTTGCCAGTATATCTCTTTTTAACCACAGCTTCACAAAGACTTCCTGCACCAGCTCCTCCGTTTGTTCGCGGTTTTTGATGAATTTTCCAATAGTTCTTCCAAGCTCTTGATGATGAAGCATGTAAAATGCTGTAAATGCATCCCGATTCCCAATAGAAATTTGATACAGAAATTCTTGTTCGGTATATACTTTGGTATTTAGTAGCATAATATCCTCGGCATCCTTTGAAAAGGACAAATGTAGGGCTAATTTATTAGATGGAATATTAATATTATATT
Source organism: Sphingobacterium sp. SYP-B4668 (assembly GCF_027627455.1). NCBI lineage: Bacteria > Pseudomonadati > Bacteroidota > Sphingobacteriia > Sphingobacteriales > Sphingobacteriaceae > Sphingobacterium > Sphingobacterium sp. SYP-B4668. The sequence goes on from NZ_CP115483.1 coordinate 858,580, forward strand.
AAAATATGATTAAGCACTCCTGCATGTCGAAGTTTAAGTGCCTAGCTAGTAAAGATATAAAAATTATTTTTATGTCGCTTATTCACACTCAACGCGTGTACTTCTTTTTGTTAACTGCAAAGGTCTATTTTTTGGGCTTTTTTTTGTTTCGGTATATGCCGCTGGTAGATGATAAGCTAGTGGTACCGGATTGTCCTATTTTAACATCTTAGTGTGTCTATAGTAATTAGTTGCGTATTATAATCCATTAGCAATGACCTTTTAGGAACCAATAGTGTTGAAAAACTGTAAGTAGTTTGTCATAAACTCCTAGTAAGTTGAGCCAAACAGGGTATAGATATCGAACAAGTGCCAAGACTTTGTGAACAAGTGCTATGCGTTTATGGCAAACTGCTCTGCTTTATCCGACAAGTGCTATGACTTTGTGGACAAGTGCTTTGCGTTTGTCGCAAACTGCTATACGTTATCGAATAAGTGCTCTGACTTGGTGGATAAGTGTCGTGCGTTTGTCGCAAACTGCTATGCTTTGTCGAAAAAGTGCTATGACTTTGTGAACAAGTGTTGTGAGTTTGTCGTAAACTGCTATGTGTTTGAGCCAACCTACTAGCAGTTTGGCTCAAACTACTATGCGTTTTTTGGAATATCAGGGGCAGAGTCCCATAAAAGACAAAAAGGCTGCCTTTTTTCTTTCGCATTCTTTGGTGTTTATTATTCTTTTTTCGCTTATAGTGAGGTGCTTTGTTTGTCCTGTTGTTACTGGCTTCGTGAACAGTGGTTTTATTTATGATGTATAGGAAGTCAATTTTATTTCTGCGCTATCCAAATTCGGTTTAGCCAAAGGGTATTGTGGTCTTTGATTTGAAAACTGATCTCATACTCGCCTGCAATTGGGAACTCAAGTAACCCTATGGACTGATCGACAAATTCCTGTGTGTAATTGTCCTCATTTGGTTCGGCTACCACTTGACCATTCGGCTTGATTTGAGCGGTGACTTGCTGCTTCCCGTTTGACAAGCGTACATCTATTGGAGCTTTCTCGGGATTGTGAGCGGATATGTCGATCATATATTTTCCAGCTTTTGGAATATATATATGCCATGTTAGAGGCTTTGCCTCATTGATAAGGGTATGTGTAGGTCGCTTGCCATCATAGCGTACGTGCTTGAAGGGGCTATTGATGGCGTTAGTCCCATTTAGGGAGAAGCCTCCAAAGGTGGACTCTGCTACGCTTTTCTTGTCGAGTACAATAGGTTCCTCAAAAGTCAAGGCCAAGACAGATACATATCGGTCACTTTGTGTGGGGGGTACCTTGATATGCAACAATGGACCCGTCTGTTGATAGGTGAGGGTTTCCCGTCCATTGTCTGTTAGGAGTTCGATCTTTGAGGGGGAGGAGGTGATGCCACTTATTCTCAACGTATGGTCTAAGGGCCAGTTAAAGACATGGGCATAGACAATCTGCTTGCCATTGACTATTTTGGTGGTTAGCTTTCCCCAGTCATGTTGATTTGCGCGTAGCTCCAATCCGGTATTGCCGTAGAGGGCTTCCCCGTTTTTAGTCAACCATGTGCCCATATCTGCCAACCGACTGATGCTTTCATACGGTACGGTACCGTCTGCACGGGGACCTATATTGAGAGTGAAGTCACCGTTAAGGCTGACATTGTCGATTAATGACTGGAACAATTGGGACGTAGATTTCCACTCGTTTTCTTGTGCATTATATCCCCAGGAGTGGGCTATCGTACCGGGTGTTTCCCAAGGGTGAGTGGTATAAGCGGTTCCAAATTGGTTATCGCCTAATGTCTCAAAATCAATGTTTTCATTGGTTGCAGGAAGACCTAGTCTGGAATTAATCAAGCAATTGGGCTGTAGCTCCCTGATCAACGTAATGGCTTGCTCCAATTGTTCTTTTTTGAAAATGGTCTTTTCATACGGAATCCACATATCAAACCACATGATAGCAATGTCTCCATAGTTGGTCAGCAACTCGCGCAGTTGCGGGAGTGCTTTCTCGGTCCAGTATTGGTTGAACTGGGCATCTGAAACTCTTCCGGTCAGCTCTTGGTTGTGGTCCCAAGCGTATGGATGCTCCCAATCTATCCAATGGGAATAGTAAAAGCCCAATTTCATATCGTGCTTACGACAAGCTGCGGCGAGTTCCTTAATTACATCTCTGTCGCTTCCACTTAATTTGGGAAGGCTATAGTTTCCGATTTTGGTGTCCCAGATAGCTACCCCATCATGATGTTTGGTGGTCATGATGATGTATTTCATGCCTGCCTTTTTGGCAAGAAGTACCCATTCCTCGGGATTAATCTTATTCCAATCAAAGCGGTGGGCGAGTGTTCCGTATTCTTCCTTGGAAATCCGATTGCGATAGCGGATCCACTCCGCATAGTTATTGACGTAACGTAGTTTTTCTCCTTTCCAAAGACCTTCAGCACCACTATATAATCCCCAATGGATGAACATGCCGAATCGAGCGTCGGTAAACCAGTCCGTTCTTTTGGGGGTGGTATGTTGCGCAATTGTATTGTTTGATAAAAAAGCGATAAAGCAAAGCGTGAATAGTATTTTTCTCATATCGTATTAGACTTGCTTTAAAACTACACAAATTAAATTTTCAAAACGATAGTAATGAAAATTGACGAAAGCTATATACAGGTATCCTGTTAATGTGTTTATCACCTAACTTTACGACAGGGAGATTGATGCGGGAGACGGCTTTGGCTACTCTATGGTGATACCTATGGAGCGAGTACCTTTTTCAAATCGTAGGTATAGGTGTTTTCATTAATAGAGGGTCTTTTTAGGGTTAAGTTGTCTCCCTTTTTATTAAAATTAAAAGTACCATTCATGATCAGTGCCCCATCAAAGTCGGTTGTCCAAAAATTAGTGTCCTCAAAGATGATTTGTTGTTCTTCGATATGGTTAGTGCCCGATCCACCGGCGGGAAACCTGTTTGGATTTCCACTGCAGGAGAAATGACCATCTTTAAGCCTTAATGTAACTTCTCCCTTCATTGTTTTGTCTTGATCTTTGTAGTAAACGGTAAAAGCTCCGGCATAATCGCTATCTAAATGTTTGAGTTCAATTTTTTCTTTTGAGCAAGAGGATAATACAAATGCTAAGAATAGAAACATTGTGGTTATAACTTTCATAATTTTGATTTGTAAGAGTAAACGAGCCGATACAAGTTTTTGCTACAAGGAAAGGTGTATGATGAGTAACTAGTGCTCTAAATAAAAATCCCCGGTACGATTTTCGTACCGGGGATTTCTGTTATTAGTAAAAAAACTTAGTTTTTCTTAGCCCACCAAAGCGGGGTAAGGACTTTGTCCTCTCCTCCGAGTAGTGAAACTGCCTCTTGATAGTTTGTCGGATCTGCATCTCTGAAGGATGACGGAAATGGTAAACGCTGTGGATAGAATTTAATACTATTCGTTTTGTAATTTCCAGAATTTAGATCAGGCAGGTTCGGTAGTGCATTTTCAATTGCAGGATTCTCAAAGAATGGCAAACCTAGTCTTCTGTGATCGTTCCAAGATTCCAAAGGTAACCAAGGAAGATTGGCGATATACTTTTGAGTAATGATTTTGGTCAATGCATCATTGCGGACACTACCATTTTTGTAAATTGTGTTTACGGGATAATTGATAGTGGTTGTTCCGCTACTTCCAGTATATCCATCTACATAATTCATAATATAGCCACTTGTTGGCTCTGCTGTATGCGCAAAGTTTACCGATGTTCCGATACGATTATAATCTGATGAATTCAAATAATCTCCCGCATATTGAGATACGCCCCAATATTCGAAATTGGCTTTAATACCATTTTCGTAGGCTGCTTGTGCAGTAGTACCTGTAGCCCATCCTCTAATCGCTGCCTCGGCTAATAAGAAATAGGACTCCCAGTTAGCGAAGAAAATACGACTATTGGTACTAGCTCTAAACTGTTGCCCCAGAGCAGGTACCTTACCAACTAAGGTAGTCCTAAGCCTGTTGTTGGTGCCTTTTACAGCCCAATCTCCCAGTGAGAATGCATTCCAGGTATATTTGGTATTCACAGCAATTTTAGTACTTCCATTTACCAATGTATCCACATTTGTCGATGCATCTTTAGTATAGGTAGGGTACAGAGAATAATTTGAATTTGAAAAATCACCAGGGATGAAGAATGCCTTGTATGCCCGAGGGTCAATTTTGTTTGGTAGGCCATCCAGCCAATATCCTGCTGAAGGGTCATTGGTCATTGTGGTAAATTGATTGGCATAACGCTTTCCAATGTAATCTTGAGCTTTGATTGAGGAGACAAGTTCCGGTTGAACAAGAGTCTTGGACTCAATACCTCCTAGACCAATAAATAGATTATTTAAAGTAGCTGAAAGGGTTTGAGAGTTCCACTCCCGACTCATTACACCAGATAAAGGATCCCAGCCTTCGCGCTCAGCGATGGTGAAATTTTGACTCGTATTGGTGATAAATAAATTGGTTGCTACAGCAGCTTCAAATTCGCTTTGTGCTTTTTCGGCATCAACTTCGGATAGACGCATAGCAAGTCTCATGCGCATAGAGTTGGCATAACGTAACCAATTGTCATATTTGAACCCAAAGGCGCGATCGAATTTTACAACATCTTCAGGAATTTTGACATCTTTGTTTATTTTCGAAATCGCATCTTTCAACTCCTCAAATAAGAAGTAGTATACATCTTGTACGGATTTATATTTTGGATTTTCACCCGTAGCGAAATCTAATGGCATAGGACCGAAATTATCTGCAGCTTCGCTGATTAGGTATGCACGCCAAATGCGGGTGATTTGTACGATATTGTTGGTGTAGTCTTTGGCCGTTCCAGCTGTAATTTCGTTGTTGGCAATTTCTATCCCTTTACTTGCATTTTTAATCCACTCTGCAGAATATCGATAGTATTCTTTCGAATAGTCATCGTTTACTGTTCCTAGTGCTAGACCATTGGTCATGTGTTGCCTTCCCGCCGTTTTCCAGTCGAGCACAAAGATGCGCTCTGCGATGTTAGGGTCTTGTTGTGCTCCTGTTAGTGAGTTATTGAAGAAATATTCTATTTTAGCCTGTGTGTCGTTGGCTTTCAGTGGGTCAACGTTCATGTCCTCAAACTTGGAACAAGAGGTGATTGTGCCCCCTAACAATAACGCTATTCCTATTTTTGATATGAAATTTTTCATGTTTTGTCTTGATTAGCTAATTAAAACCCTAATGTTAAATTGAAGAAGAATGATCTAGAGGTTGGTGTAGAGAAATTCTCGAAGCCAGTGGCATTGGAGTTTACTGCGAATACCGATTCTGGATCGACTCCGTTGCCGTAACTTTTGATCATCCAAACATTGTTGGCTGTGAAGCTTAATTTAGCACGTTGAATGATGCTGTTGTTCAGGATTGACTGAGGGAAATTGTAACTTAAAGTCACATTTCTAAGACGAATATTAGTGGCATCGTAAACATTGGCCTCACCTATACCGTAATTACCAGACGTAGTGGTTACTTGTGTCCAGTATAATTGTTGTGTTGTCTCGTTTGTGTTTTTTTGATAGCCTCCGTTTGACGAAATAACACCGTCCACAACAAATGCATCCCGACTTCCATTAGGGGCAGTCACTGCTGCACTACCATTCGCTTGTAAATTTAGGTTTGTACCCGAGAAGAATTCTCCACCAAAGCGGCCATCGACCAAGAAGTTTAATCCGAAGTTTTTATATGAAAAGTTATTTGACCAACCCACTAGTGCCTTGGGGGCTTGATTCCCTAATTTATGAATACCACTGGCAGCCTGAGGAAGTCCATTTCCATTTAAGATGAGCTGTCCGTTGAATTCGCTGTTTGAGTCTTCTACTCTCAAAAATTTGGTGCCATAAATATCACCATAAAGCCCCCCTTCAATTGCCCGAATTGAAACGTTGTCATATGAACCTAAGGGATACATATCGACACCTTCGGTCAAACGAACAATTTTGTTGGTATTTTTAGAGAAGTTTACGCTTGTTGTCCAGTTTAGCTTGTCTGGATTATTTAAGATTCTTCCGTCCAGTACGATTTCAATTCCTGAGTTTTGGATATTTCCTGCGTTTATTTTTTCTTTCTCATAACCGCTATATGGGTTTTTTGGCAGGTCTATTAGCTGATTGGTCGCATTTGTCTTGTACCAAGCAAAATCCAACCCTAATCTATTTTGAAAGAAGCGAGCATCAAATCCAAATTCGGTCGTCTTGATGAGTTCACTCAAGATATCTGGACTGTATTTTGTATTGGCCATACCGGCTGTGGTATTTGAATTAGGATCCTTACCAATACTGTATACATTGTAAAGCTGGAATGCTGGAAGGTCGTTGCCAACCTCTGCATACGATCCTCTAAGTTTAGCAAAAGATAACCAAGATGGCAATGTACCTCCATTTTTAGCAATCATATCTGATACTACCCATGATGCACTAACTGATGGATAAAAGAATGATCTATTGTTTAATCCCAACGCTGAGGACCAATCGTTTCGTCCAGTAACATTAATGAAGACATAATTGTCATAGTTGATTTCAGCCGTGGCATAAAGCGAATTGATTTGTTTTTGAAGAAGAGTCTGTTCGATACTTGGTCTTGATTTACTGTTGTTTATATAGAACAAATTTGGAACTTCTAAATCTCCAGTGCTTGCATCGATACCAGTAGACCTAGTTTTCATGATTTGACCAAACAAGGAAACAGCGCCGCCCCATTTTCCAACTAATTCATCTTTTCGAGCATTGACTGCTAATGTGAAATTATTTTCAAAGAATGTGTTTTTTCCAAGCCCATAGTTTCCTGGAGTGGTTAAAGGGCTACCAGCGTAGGTCTTATTTTCATAGTTGGTGGTATATTGATCGCGACCAAAACGAGCTTCAGCGTCTAACCAGTCGTTAAACTTGTACTTTAGATTACCGTTCATAATGAAACGGTCACGAATATCTTGGTTTAACCGATATTTTTCTAACCAATATGGATTAACGGAATTGGTAGTGCCATACCATGCCATATTCCCTTGTGGTGTGATAGGGTTACTAAAGTCTAAGATATTCAATGATCTTGGCATGGAGAATAACGTCCGGTATGCATTTGAATTGTTTTGGCCAGAGATTGGTCGATTTTTTGTGTTCATGTTCATATACTGAACTTTCACGTCTGTCGTCCAACGCTTATCCGGACCGAAGGAGGTGTTCACCTTGGTCATCAAATTTATCCGTTCTAAGGATGATCCCGGTATTTTGCTTTGATCATTTAGGTAAGTGGCAGATGTATAGATGTTTGTATTCTCTCCAATTTGTTGTTGAAAGGCGAGGTTTTGGGTATGATTGATACCGGTATTGAAGTAATTCCCAATATTGTCAAATGGCTTACCTGTAATTTTTTCACCCCAGTTCTCCGTACTGGTTGGATTACTAGCCCCATCTTTACCTTGACCAAAGTTATTTTGGAGTTCGGGAGTCATGAACAATGTTTCTAATCCAAGGGTTGACGAATAGGTAATGCCTGCACCTTTCTGTGCTTTTCCAGATTTAGTGGTAATCACAATGGCACCGTTTCCAGCGCGTGAACCGTATAATGCCGAGGCTGCACCGCCCTTTAATACTGACATACTTTCGATATCTTCGGGATTAATATCTCCTAAACCGCCTCCCATGTCTGTTCCAGGATTCCACATGTCATTATTTTTTGTTCCAAGAAAATTGTTCAAAGGAACTCCATCAACGATGATTAGTGGCTGGTTGTCTCCCGTTAAAGAATTATTACCGCGTAAAGTAATCTTTGTGGAGGATGCAGGGCCGTTGCTTCCTTTGATAACCTGTAGTCCAGAAACCTTTCCAACCAATGCATTGGCAATGTTTGTTTCTTTTGCTTCTAACAATTGTTCGGATTTGACTTCTTGGAATGAGTACCCTAAGGTTTTCTTTTCTCTTTTTATACCCATTGCCGTCACTACTACTTCACCTAAAGCACTTGCATCTTGCTGTAGCGTTACATTTAACGTTTTAGCGGTGGTAGCTGAAATCTCTTGAGATGTATACCCCACTATGGAGAATCGTAGTGTTTCTCCAGCATTTACTTGAATGGAATAGGTCCCGTCGATATCTGTCTGGGTACCTCTCGAAGTCCCTTTGACCGCTACGGTAACACCGGCTACGGCACCTTGGGCATCTGTTACTTTTCCAGTAACAGTCTGCTGTGCTATTGCAGCTGATATCGAAAAGAACGATATCATTAGCACCATGCAGCATGTTTGATAGAATTGTTTCATTTTATTGATGATTTAATTAAGGTTTACAAATTTGGATAATGAATATTCGAACACGATTGAGGCGGTACCGATAAGCTGGGCGTCTTTCGTGTCGGATATCTCGATGTGGGTCTTGTTGGCAATTCTGGGAATACAGAATTCATTAACAGCGGTCTGAATCTGTGGCATAAGGATGTTGCCCGCCTGAGCGCCTCTACCACTGATGATGATTTTCTCTGGATTCATGATGTGTATCAAAGTGGCGACGCCTTTGCCCAGCATATACCCCGCTCTGCTTAAAGCCGAAATGGCGAGCTGGTCGCCATTTTGAGCAGTGGAAAATAAAGCCTCCGTGGAAACAAGTTGCTCTGTAAGATGGGCCAATTGTAAAACGGACTTTTCTCCAGCAATGAGTTTTTCTTTCACATCCTCAACAGTGGCAAGTAACGAAGCTTCTACTTCAAGGCACCCCCGTTTTCCACAAGAGCATAGCTTGCCACTATCAGAAAGCGGAATATGACTGAACTCTCCAGCGTAACCACTATAGCCTCTAAAAAGGTTGCCATCTACAATAATGCCTAACCCTACACCCCAACTCATATTGATGACCAGCGCATGGGAAATATCTTTTGCCTTGCCAAAATTTTGCTCGGCAATGGCTATGGCTGTCGAGTCGTTCTCGATGTAGGTAGGGATTTTGAAAACAGCTTCCAGTTGTTTCTTAATGTTGAATAATTTGCAACTACTGTCTTTGAAAGAACCATTCGTACCGGTAACATTATCTACAAAGCCTGGCATACTAACTCCTATCCCTAGTATGCTAGATTTCGGATGTTGATGGTCAGAGAGCGTATTTTCTATTAACTTGACAATATTCTCAAAAGCTGTATCCCCATTATCAAGCGGATTTTCTATCGTTTGCTTTGACGTGACTTCCTTGTTATGGAGGTCATAAACAACTGCTGAGCTATAGTGTTGATCTAAGGCAACGGTCACTATATAACAATTCAGCTCACTGTTGATGGTATAATGAATAGCTCGTCGCCCCCCAGTGGATGGTGCTAGACCTTCTTCGGAGATATGTTTTGATACAAGTAACTCATTAATAATCTTTGTGATGCTGGGGATGCTTTTTGATGTCAAGATACTTAAGTCCGCAATAGTATAAGTTCCATTGTAGTATAACAAGTCTAGAACAAGCTCTTTAAGGCCCAAAATGGTCTTCTCCATATGCATTGATTATTAACCTAATATAGATTTGGCATTAAAGGTATGTTAAAAAGATATAAACTTCAAATACTTTTTAAAATTTAGCAAAAAGTAATGTAATTTATTCTTGTTAAATTTAAAATAAGTCCTATTGTTTGAGTAGATTTTATTAAGTGAGTGGATGAATAACTATCACTAGACTTAGATTGAACAAAATATCTGCCCCTGTAGCGTTCAATCTGGGTATGCCGTTACCTAATAAACCTACAAAGATGAAACAGTTTGTCACTGCATTATGTATTATGTTTTCCTTTACCGGATGTGATAAGGAAAGCGAAGAGGAACGGGAAGCCGCGTTCCCTATTGATATCCAACAACAACTGACTGGTCATAATTGGGTCCACTATCTACCCATACGTGATACGTACAGGCTTTATTATGATTACAGTCCAGCCGAATGCGAACTTGATAATGTATACAAGTTTACATTTTCGAAAGGCTCCGTACTGAAGGTTATTACTGGCGATAAGCCTTGTATTAAAAATGCAGGAGAATTTGAACAATTATTTAATGGGAAAAATCAGATTTCTCTTTCTTATGATAAAGCTCTTAAATCTCTAGTTTTTAATGGCGATAAATACGTAAGCTACCGAGTATTCATTGATCATGATAAACTTATACTTTTCTTTCATAGTTCGAATCCTCTTATAGATTACATACCTACTGAATATCATTTCAAGGCAGAAAAGTAAATACGCATAATTTGTTGAGACTGACTTTGGAGAAATAAGGGAGAGCTATTTGGAATGGAAAAGGGAAGCTCACGTTGAGCTTCCCTTTTAAACTGGTATTATATCGTCGATGAGTTAATTTTTCTTTGCCCACCATAATGGGGTGAATAAATTGTCTTCACCTCCTAATAACTCGACTGCTTTGCTATAGTTGGAAGGGTCGGCAGTTCTAAAAGTTGAAGGATATCTTAATCTTTGCGGGAAGAAGTTGACTTGATTTTGAGTATAATTGGATGCCGTTAACTGTGGTATGGTAGCTATGGGCTGTTCAACTGCAGGATTTTCGAAAAACGGTAAACCGAGTCTTCTATGGTCATTCCACGCTTCTAGAGCTAAATAAGGAAAGCTGGCAATATATTTTTGCGTAATAATTTTAGTTAGCTTATCATTCTTGATAGTTCCATTTTTATAAATGGTGTTAGATGGATACAGAATGTTGGCTGTCCCTGATTGATTTGTATATGCGTCAACAAATTTGACTGTAAATGAAGTCGGAGGTTCGGTTACGTGGTCGTATTTCACAGAAGTCCCGACACGGTTGTAAGCTGTCGAATTTACATAGCTGTCAACATAGGTGCCTGCGCCCCAGTATGCGAAATTTTCCGATATTCCTTTTTTGTAGGCGTCTTGGTCGGAGATAGGGGTTGTCCATCCTCTTAGATTAGCTTCAGCTATAAGGAAATACGATTCCCAAGAGGCAAAGAATAGCCTTCTTTGTGTACTTTTTCTAAACTTATTAATCATCCCAGGTAATCGACCGTTTTGACCTCTAAAAACAATGTTTGATGCTTTACCTCCCCAAGTACCACCAGAAAATGCATTCCAAGTATATTTCGTGTTCAAATTGTCGGTGCGGGTGTCAGAGACTTTAATTGTAGCTGCTTGGTTCGATGCATCCGCCCAATATTCAGAATCGGATGTGTTGCCAGGAATGAAGAACGCTTTGTAGGCTCTAGGATCCATTTTATTTGGGAGTCCATCGAGATAATATCCTTGACTTGGATCATTTGACATTGTCGAAAAATTATTCAAATAGCGAATTCCAAAATCATCTTCATTTTTAATTTTAGCTAATAAGTCGCTGTTTGAGAATTGATCAGCAGTTTTGATTCCACCTAAACCAATAAAGAGATTGTTCAGCGTTGTGGATAGAATTTGTGTATTCCATGAACGGGACATGACGCCGGTTAATGGATCCCAACCATCCTTTTCTTGGACACTAAAATTTTGTGATGATGATTCGATATATTTATTGGTCGCTACTGCGTCCTCAAATTCTGACTTAGCTTTAGTTGCATCAACTTCTGATAGACGCATTGCTAATCTCATACGCATGGAATTGGCATATCGAATCCATTTCTCCCAATCATAGCCGTAAGCAGCATCGTAGTCCTTGATGTCTGCAGAGGCTATATTCACATCTATTTTAGATGAAGCATCCTTGAGTTCAGCAAGGAGGAAATAATAGACTTCTTTTACCGAATTAAATTCAGGATTGACTCCTTGAAAAGCCAGAGTTGGAGCAGGGCCGAAATTATCGGTTAGTTCACTCATCAAATAGGCTCTCCATATTCGGGCTACTTCCTTTAAATTTTTATTGTACGGATCAGCACTGCCATTAGCTTCCTTTTTATCGGCTATTTCCATAGCTGCATTTGCATTGTTCAACCACTCGGATATATATCTCCAATAGTCTCCATTGAAGCTGTCATCATCCGATCCGATGTTTAACACGTTCATGTAATGATGATGTGCGGCGGTCTTCCAATAATAGACAAATATACGTTCAGAGATGTGGGGGTCTTGCTGTGCTCCGACGATAGAGTTGTTTAGAAAGTACTCTGGTTTGACCTGTTGCTCATTAGCTGCAGTAGGGTCGTTATTAAGTTCTTCAAACTTATTGCAGCTTGAAAGAACTGCTGTAATTGCTAATGTTAATGATATTTTAGAAAGTATATTTTTCATGATTTAGTTCAAATTAAAATCCTAAAGAAATATTTAAGAAATAAGATCTGGAGGTTGGGAATGAAAGGTATTCAAAACCAACTGCATTTGAGCTTAGCGCAAATGTTGACTCAGGGTCTACGCCATTTCCATAACTTTTTAGCATGGCCAAATTGTTCACAGAAAGCCCAAATTTAGCGCTTTTAACCATAGAGGATTTAAGCGATTTGGATGGAATCGAATAGCTGATTTGCGCATTTCGGATTCGGACATTTGTAGCATTGTACAAATTTTGTTCGGTGATACCTAGATTGTCAGGACCTGCTACTGCATTCCAATAATCTTCTGGATTAACAGCGACCTCACTTTTTGAATAGTTTCCATCTTTCAAGATTACACCGTCTACAACGAATTTTTCGCGGGCACCATTAACAACGGTTTCTTTCGAAGATCCAGATAATTGGAGTGCTCGTTGAGTTCCTGAGAAGAATTTTCCACCAAAGCGACCATCTATTTGGAAACTCAGACCAAAATTCTTATACCCAAATGAATTCGTAAGTCCAACTAGAGCTTTTGCTGTTTGGTCACCTAAGTGATGAATTCCTACTGCTTTTTGGGGAAGACCTGTGTTCATTAAGATCATCTTTCCGAAATGTGGACTTGCCTCATCCTCGACTCTTAAAAATTTACTTCCATAAATTGCACCGTAGTATTTACCTTCTTCTGCGAATACACCGACATTTTCAATCCCACCTAATTTGCTTTGTTTCACATCTTTGTGAAATTCAATTATTTTGTTGATGTTTTTAGATATGTTGGCATTCATATTCCATCTTAGACCATTGGGGTTTCTAAGGATATCGGCGCTAAGGACGAGTTCTAGACCTTCATTTAAAATATTACCTGCATTTGCTCTAAAACCACCGTATCCAGAAAGATTATTCATAGGGATGTTTATCAATTGATTGGTAGAGTTATTTTTGTAATAAGTGAAATCTAAACCAATTCTATTGTCTAAGAAGCGTGTGTCAAAACCTAGCTCTATACTTTTTAGCAACTCATTCACGACGCCAGCATCATATAATGTTGAACGTTTAGAAGCTGTAGTATTGTTGTTTGGGTCGTTACCTATGCTATAGGTGTTATACAATTGATAAGGATCCATATCACGGCCAGTTTCGGCATAGGAAGCTCTAATTTTAGCGAAATTGAACCAAGAGGGCATATGGCCGTCACCTTTGTTGATTAAATCTGATAAGACTAGTGAAGTACTAATTGACGGATAGAAGTAGCTGTTGTTATCAGGGTGTAGCGTAGACGTCCAGTCATTTCTTCCTGTAACACTCACGTACCAGACATTGTCGTAATTCAACTCAACATTGGCATATAGGGAATTTATTTGTTTGCGACTAATGGATTCAGAGACTCCAGGGTTGCCGATAGAATTTCCTAAAGTGAACAGATTTGGAACGCGTAGACTTCCTGCTGAGGCACTTAATGAATTACGGTCCCTTTCCATTATCTGTCCATACAAAGAGGCATTTCCTCCCCATTTTCCAAATAGATTATCCTTCTTGGCGTGTAAACTCAATATATAATTGTTTTCAAAGAATTTGTCTGTTCCATTAGAATAGGAATTGTTGATATGACTACCTGTATATGTTTTTGAGTCATATTTAGTAGTGTAGGTATCTGTGCCAAAACGGGCATCGGCACTTAACCAGTCATTAAAATCATATTTAACGGTGGCATTCATCAAATATCTATCACGAGTATCGTTGCTTAGTTTATTGTGAGCTGCCCAGTAGGGATTGATGCCCGAATCTTCTAAATACCATGTTTGTTCTGTTCCAAGTACATCCATGCCTTCCTTAAATTGGGTAAGATCAAGTGAACGAGGAAAGAGCAAAGCTTGTGCATAATAGTTGCCTCCATTCTGACCCCCAACGGCTCTATTGTAGGCCATGTTTTTCATATATTGTACCTTGACATCGGTACTCCACTGATTACGCTCGCCAAATTTAGAGGTTACGCGATTGATTAAATTCAATCTATTCAACTTCATACCCGGAGTTTTGCTATTATCGTGAAGGTAAGTTGCGGATGTATATAGGTTGGTTTTGTCAGATACAGCTTGTTGAAAGTTGATGTTTTGAGTTGTGTTAAATCCTGTCTTAAAAAAGTTGTTTAGGTTGTCGTAGGCTTGCAGTTTCGTTTTTGATCCGTCCCACATGTCAACCTCCTGCCCGGAAATCTTTTCTCCCCAAGAAGTGGTTGCTAATCTTCCATATATGCCACCTGCACCCTGAGAGAAGTCACTTTGAAGTTCAGGAGTCATGAAAATATTTTCGATGCCTGTGATGGTTGAATAAGATATTCCTACACCCTCTTTAGCTTTTCCTGTTTTTGTCGTAATCAGAATTACACCATTGGATGCTCTTGACCCGTAGAGCGCGGAGGCAGCTCCCCCTTTTAGTACTGACATGCTTTCAATATCCTCTGGGTTTAAATCTCCTAAGCCGCTTCCCATATCAGCTGAAGGATTCCAGAAATCATTATTGGAAGCTCCAACGAAATTGTCCATTGGTACACCGTCGACTACAATTAAAGGTTGATTATCTCCATTTAAAGAGTTAAAACCTCTTAAGATGATTTTTGAAGACGATGAAGGTCCGTTAGAACCCTTTATTACCTGTAGGTTAGAGACCTTACCTGCGAGCGCATTTGCTATATTGTTTTCGCGAGCTGCGGTTAAATCCTCACCCTTGATTTCTTGAAAGGAATAGCCCAGAGATCTTTTTTCTTTTTTTACACCCATTGCAGTAACAACCACCTCTTCGAGAGCACCTGCATCTTCCATAAGAGTAACATTAATTGTTTTGGTCGTTCCAACAACAATTTCCTGTGGAGCATAACCCACTATTGAATAACGTAGGGTTTCTCCTGAACTTGCTTGGATAGTGTAATTCCCGTCAGTTCCTGTTTGTGTACCCCGATTGGTCCCTTTGACGCTCACTGTGACGCCAGGTACATTTCCATTTGCATCCGTTACTTTTCCGGTAACAGTTTGCTGTGCAAATACGCTTGATATCGATATGATCGATATAAGCATGATTGTGCAACATGTGTGATAGAATTGTTTCATGTTATTGATGATTTAATTAAGGTTAACAAATTGTGGTAATGAATATTCCAATACAATGCATGCAGATCCAATAAGCTGTGCATTATTTTTAAGTTCGGAAACCTCTATAGTGGTTTTTTGAGCGATTTTTGGTATGCAAAATTCATTGATAGCAGTCTGGATCTGAGGCATCAAGATTTGGCCTGCCCTAGATCCTCGTCCACTTAAAATTACTTTCTGGGGATTCATAATGTGTATCAGTGTGGCAATGCCCTTCCCGAGCATATAGCCTGATTTATTGAGGGAGTAGATAGCCAATTGGTCACCATTTAATGCCGATTTGATTAAGGTTTCACTTTTTTCAAGTTGATCCTGTTGGAAGAATTCTTTTAACGGAGACTTGTCCCCATTTTCAAGTTGTTCTTCCGCAAATTCTACTGCAGCTGATAAGGAAGCTTCAACCTCGAGACATCCTTTTTTGCCGCAAGAACACAGTTTGCCACTATCTGAAAGGGGGATATGGCTGAATTCACCCGCATACCCGCTATAACCTCTGAAAAGCTTATTATCAACGATGATACCTAAGCCAACCCCCCAACCAATATTGATGATAAGTGAATGTGAAGTATCTTTAGCTTTTCCGAAATTCTGCTCGGCTATAGCAATAGCTGTTGAATCATTTTCAATGAAAGTTGGTAGTTTGAATTCGTTTTCGATTTCACGCTTAATATGATAGAGTTCCTCGTTTTTATCTTTATACGAGCCATTTGTTCCTTGCCGGTTGTCGACAAATCCTGGCATACTAATTCCAATGCCGATAATATTTGTATAATCGAATGCGCCATGCTCTAAAGCTTGTTTCATGACGTTTACTATATTGGGAAAGGCAGTTTCGGGATTATCCAGATGATTTTCAATGGTAAAAATAGGTGTACGTTCTTGATTTGCTAGATTGTAGACAACAGCTCGGCTGTAATGTTGGTCTACAGCCACTGAAAGTATAAACTTATCCAGGTTTCCATTAATAGTATACCTAAGTGGTCTACGCCCTCCAGTCGATGGAGCTAACCCATCCTCGATTATGATATTGGCATCTGCAAGTTCATTTATAAGCTTAGTTGTGCTGGGGATACTTTTTCCAATAAGTACGCTCAGATCTGCAATGGAATACGATTTGTCGTAATACAATAAGCTTATAACAAGTTCTTTAAGTCCGTAATTGGTTTTTTCCATTTTGACTCAGGTTATTAATTAGTTAGTTATCTTGTGTAAAGTTAATGTAATTATAATGTTACTTCCAAATCTTTTTAAAAAAAAATAAAAAGTATCTCTTTTTTTTAAGAAAAATTGATGCGCTGATAATCAATGTTTTAATGACAGTTGGGTTTTTTAAAGTTTTTTTCTAGAAATTAATTGTGCTGGTTGTGAATTGAATGCGATTTGCGTACTCATTTTTGATGGATTTTGATGATTGGTTCAATTTGATTTCTTTTTAAAAATTAATAATAAGTTTGTCTTGTTTTTGCGCTATTTATTTAAATAGTGCAAAGTGCTGCATTTGTCTAGTATTTTTTATACGTTAACCAATTGTTTTAGTACCTTTATCGTCTTATAACCTATTTTATTAATTAACTGTCATCTATTTCGATTGCGTAAGAACACGCTTAAAAAAAATCAAAAATGAAACAACGCTATTATTCATTAGATGTTTTCCGTGGTGCTACAGTAGCACTGATGATCATGGTTAACAACCCCGGCTCGTGGAGCCATATGTTTGCTCCACTGAAGCATGCATCATGGCATGGCTGTACGCCTACGGATTTGGTCTTTCCCTTCTTTTTATTTGCGGTGGGAAATGCTATGTCTTTCGTAATGCCTCGTTTGCAAGAAGCTGGGCCATCGGTATTTTGGAAGAAAGTATTGAAGCGGACGGTACTGATCTTTGCGATTGGAGTTTTTATCAATTGGTGGCCATTCGTTCAGTGGTCAGGAGATATGTTGGCGTTTAAGCAATGGGCGTATGCGGACGATCCCATGCGAGGGGTGAGGATATTGGGAGTCTTACAGCGGATAGCTCTTGCTTATTGTTTTGCGTCTATTATAGCTTATTATTTTAAAGAGCGAGCCATTATTTGGATATCGGCTGCGATTTTGTTAGTGTATTGGGGTATATGTGCATATTTGGGTGCTCCGCAGGACCCCTACAGTCTGCAGGGCTGGTTTGGGACAGCTTATGATGTTCAAATCTTAGGAACGGCCCATATCTATAAAGGTGAGGGGGTGCCGTTTGATCCGGAAGGACTCATGAGTACGCTTCCAGCGGTGATACAGGTGGTGTTGGGATATTTGGCTGGAACTTACATCAAAAAACAAGGACAGGTTGATTGGCTTTGGAAGAAGGTGCCGCTATCGCAGGAGCCTCATTTTAAATTGCTATCCGGACTTTTTGTAACAGGGTTTATACTATTGGTATTGGCTTGGACATGGTCTTTGGGCTTTCCTATCAATAAAAAGATATGGACGAGTTCGTACGTACTTTATACTACAGGGCTGGGAATGATGACGATTGGAGGTATGATTTGGTATATTGAAGTGCAAGGGGTCAAAAATAAGCTGACCAAGTTCTTTGATGTTTTTGGTAAAAATCCATTGTTCATATTCGTGCTTAGCGGTATCTTACCTCGATTGGTAGGTTTGATAAGGATTCCGAATGGCGTGAACGATGGGGGAGAGCCTTTGTATACTAATGCCTTCAGCTGGTTTTACCAACATGTATGCGCTAAGGTTCCTGGGCCACCGGAAGTGGGGTCTTTTGTCTATTCCTTATGTTTCTTGGCTTTAATGTGGGGAATCTGTTATGTGTTGGACAAACGGAAGATATATATCAAAGTGTAGTGTGGGTCACAGACGGTTCGAGGTGGCTTTGCGGGCGATGTACTAAACAAAATAGATACATCCGTTTTATTTTTTAATTTTAATCCGTACCTTTGTGCGCAGTTAACAAAAATTTATTAACACTTTAATATTATTCAAGAGATGTATTTAAGTAAAGAGTACAAAGCGGATATTTTCGCAGAATTTGCTGGCGCAGCAACTAACACAGGGTCTGCGGAAGGTCAAGTGGCTTTATTCACAAAGAGAATTGCTCACTTAACAGGGCATTTGAAAAAAAACAGAAAAGACTTTGCAACACAACGTTCACTACAGATGTTAGTGGGTAAACGTCGTTCTTTGTTGGCTTATCTGCACAAAAAGGATATTGAAAGATACCGTGCTATCATCAAAGGCTTAGGCTTACGTGATATCATCAAATAGACTTTTGATAAAGATTTTTTAGAAGCCATCCCGATTTCGGGATGGTTTTTTTGTTTTCATGACTATTGGTGATTGTGTGGAATCATGAAAGTTTTATCTTACCTTTGTGGTGAATTTAAAAAAGTTTTAATAGATTAATGCGCTGCCAAAACGATGAAAAGCGTATTACAACGAACACACAATGAGTTATAACGAAATCAAAACAACCATCGATATGGGTAATGGCACCCAAATCGAACTTTCTACTGGAAAGCTAGCTAAACAGGCTGACGGATCAGTAGTGCTGAAACAAGGTAATACCATGTTATTGGCGACAGTCGTTTCTGCTAGGGAAGCGAAGCCAGGAACAGATTTTTTGCCTTTATCAGTAGACTATCAAGAAAAATACGCGGCTACAGGTCGTATCCCAGGGGGATTTTTACGTCGTGAGGCGAGATTGTCAGACTACGAAGTATTAATCTCTCGTTTAGTGGATAGAGCTTTACGTCCATTATTCCCAGAAAACTATCACGCAGATACACAAGTGGCGATCAGTTTGATCTCGGCTGATAAAGATATTATGCCTGATGCACTTGCGGGCCTGGCAGCTTCTGCAGCTATCGCCGTTTCTGATATTCCTTTCAATGGTCCTATTTCTGAAGTGCGTGTTGCTAAGATTGACGGACAATTGGTCATCAACCCTAAATTGTCTGAATTGGAACGTGCAACCTTGGAGTTTATCGTAGCTGGATCTGCTCAAGATATCGGTATGGTGGAAGGGGAAGCAAAGGAGATTTCAGAAGAGGAGATGGTAGAAGCGATTGCTTTTGCACATGAGGCTATCAAAAAACAAGTGGCTGCTCAAGTAGAGTTGGCAAACTTGGTCGGTAAGCACGTAAAACGTGAATTTAACCATGAGCCGACAAACCCTGAATTGCGTGAGGCAATCTTTGCGGCTACATATGATCAAGTATATGAAGTGGCTAAGTCAGGCTCAACAAAGGGTGAAAGAGGAGAGAAGTTTGCTACTATTGGTGCAGCGTTCTACGAAACACTTGGTGAAGAAGTAGACGATGAGACTAAATTTTTATTTAAAAAATACTATCACGATGTACAGTATGATGCGGTTCGTAACCTTGTATTGGATGAAGGAATTCGTCTAGACGGTCGTAATGCGCGTACTGTACGCCCTATATGGTCAGAAGTAGATTATCTTCCTGCAGCACATGGATCGGCTGTCTTCACCCGCGGTGAAACACAGTCGTTGACTTCTGTGACTTTGGGAGCAAAAGATGATGAACAGATGATTGATGGTGCATTCATCAACGGATACAATAAATTTATCCTTCACTATAATTTCCCAGCATTCTCTACGGGAGAGGTGAGACCAAATAGAGGCCCTGGTCGTCGCGAGGTTGGTCACGGTAACTTGGCTATGCGTTCATTGAAACAAGTATTGCCTGCTGAAGCTGAAAACCCTTATACTATTCGTATTGTTTCCGATATCCTAGAATCGAATGGTTCTTCTTCTATGGCGACAGTATGTGCGGGTACATTGGCCCTATTGGATGCTGGTATTAAATTGAAAGCTCCAGTGTCAGGTATTGCAATGGGATTGATCTCTGATGAAAAAACAGGGAAATATGCCATCTTATCGGATATCTTAGGTGACGAAGATCACTTAGGCGATATGGACTTTAAAGTAACAGGTACTGCTAAGGGTATCGTTGCATGTCAGATGGATTTGAAAATCAATGGTTTGAAATGGGAGGTGCTGACTCAAGCGTTGGATCAAGCTAAAGAAGCTCGTCTTCACATCTTAGGTGAAATGGCGAAAACTATTACTGCACCGCGTGAAGATTACAAACCACATGCTCCTCGCATTGTCCAATTGATCATCGATAAAGAATTTATTGGTGCTGTAATCGGCCCAGGTGGTAAAATCATTCAAGAAATGCAACGCGAAACTGGCGCGACCATCTCTATCGAAGAAGTGGATAACAAAGGTATCGTCCAAGTATTTGCTGACAATAAAGCAGCAATCGACGATGCTACTTCACGTATTAAAGCTATCGCAGCGAAACCGGAGGTAGGAGCAACTTATGAAGGTAAAGTGAAATCAATCATGCCGTTTGGCGCTTTCGTTGAAATCATGCCAGGTAAAGATGGTTTGCTACATATTTCCGAAATCGACTGGAAGCGTTTTGAAACCATGGATGGAATCTTCAAAGAAGGCGATGAGGTGACGGTTAAACTTTTGGAAGTTGACAAACAAGGTAAAATGAAGCTTTCTAGAAAAGCATTGTTGCCACGTCCTCCAAGAGAAGATAAACCTAAGCAAGAAGAGAAACCTGCCGATCAGGCTCCTCAAGCATAGATATTGGGTTCCAGTGTAAAAGAAAAAGGGCTGTTGAAAATTTTCAACAGCCCTTTTTTTATTTAGCTGTTTCAAGCTTACATCATGATAATGCCTTTCAGCTTAGATACTTCTTGATAATATTTGACTACCTCATCAGCATCGCTGGCGTTGACCACCACCGTGATGGAATTGTATTTGCCAGTCTTGGATTCTTTGACAGAAAATTTTGCATCCTTCTTGGCAAAGATGTCCTTGATTAGATTAAATTGCTCCTCGTCCTTTGGAAGAATGAATTTGTAAGTGTAATCTGTGGGAAAGGTCTCTACATCTTGCAATCTTTCTTTAAAGGTAGCATAGAAATCTTGTTGGTTGTCACCACCATCAGGGATATCCTGAATGTTTATGTTTTTTAAATTACTCATGTTTTCTCCTTTTTACGCTTCATACATAACAAATACTATTCCCTTGTGTTTTCGATGTCATTCTGTCAGGAAAAAACGAATGAAAAATATCTAGCTATTCCGGTAGCGGGAGATGTAAAGCTGGATGCCTAGTCTACGGTGCTGCGGCTTCAGTGGAGGGGCTCTTGGCGCTGGGATACGTTTCTCCCGTGTTTCCTTATTAAGGGGTGTTAAAATTGATTTAATACAATTAGATTGTCGGCCATTCTCTCATTAGGATGGGCCGTTAGCTAAATAGAAGACGTTGCTCACTCATTGTGATCAATTCGATTAACCCAATCGTATACCTTTGTTTTTAAAAGGATGCTTACTATAAAACAATAAATTATGAAAGTAAAGTTAATAGCAGTGCTCATAGGGGTAGCAGCAGTTGCGGCTTTGCGTAATGTAGATTTGAATGATTACAAGAAGGTGGAGCAGATTCTAAATGCCAATAAATAAATATAGAATAGGGAGGTGTAACAACACCTCCCTATTCTATAACTTTCAATCTGGATCTTACTGACAAATCTTAATCCTCGATGGCTGACGGCCACGTGGCTTTGTTTTTTCCAAAACTCTTATTTGCTGTGCTGCTCATTTCGATTTCCAGATTCCCACCCTTCATGATATCAGCATGTGTGATATATGTCTTGATGTAAGGCTGTCCATTCAATTTGATGGATTTGATATAGGGGTTATTTTTACCTTGATTTTTCACATTGATGTTGAATTTGATTCCATTGCCTAAGGTAATGGAAGCTTTGTCCATCATGGGTGAACCAAAGACATAGGTGCCGATCATCGGGTTCAGAGGGTAGAAGCCCATTGCCGAAAATACGTACCAAGCGCTCATTTGACCAACATCATCATTTCCGCAAAGACCAGCAGGTGTATTGGTATAGAACTCGGTCATGGCTTTGCGTGCAAGCGCGGCACCTTTCCATTGTTCGCCAGCATAGGCATAAAGGTAAGGGATGTGATGATTAGGTTCATTGCCTTGTGCATATTGACCGATAAGACCTGAGATGTCAGGTGATGCTTCGTCTCCCAATTGTGATGACATGGTCGTGAATTCGTCTAGCTTATTCAGAAACTTCTTCTCTCCGCCAAATAAATCGATAAGTCCTTTTACATCTTGAGGTACTAGCCATGTGTATTGCCATGCATTGCCTTCGCAGTAGTCATTTTCTCTATGTTTGGCCATGAGTGGATTGAAAGGTCTTCTGAAGGATCCATTAGTGTGTCTGCCGACAAAGTGACCTACTTCTTTATCAAAATATTTTTCGTAGAGTTTGTAGCGCTTTTTAAAGTATGCAGCATCGTCTACTTTACCTAATTTCTCGGCGATTTTATAGGCTCCAAAATCTGCTATCGCGTATTCTAATGCCCAAGCTACCGATTCGTGATCCATGCTGTCTATCGGGATATAGGTGAGGTCTCTGACGTACTTTAATCCGTTGTCGTACCCCATAGCTGTTGTTTTGACGGCTTCCCAAGCTAATTCTTGTTCTGCTGGGCTTAAAAAACCTTTGAGGAGCGCATCTGCAACTACCGGAATGGCTGGAAGGCCTACCATGGTGTTGGTCTCGTTACCTTGAAGATGCCATACAGGAAGTTTGCCTTGTTGCTGATAAATGGCCAACATGGTCTTCACAAAATCCCTAACGACCTGTGGATCTTCGGTGATGGTCATAAGTGGATGTAGGGCACGATAGGTGTCCCATAGCGAGAGGACGGTATGGTTTGTGAAATCTTGTTTTTCGTAAACCTGCTTGTCTGTACCTAGATAATCCCCGTTGGCATCGTTGAATATAGTAGGGGCAAAGTACGTGTGGTATAAAGCCGTATAAAAGATTTTCATGACGTCTGGGTCACCTTGGAAGTCAATTTTACCCAGTGTTTTGTTCCATTTGTTGTCCGCTTGTTTTTTTGCCTCTGCAAAATCCCAACCTGGCAGTTCGGCTTGTATATTGGCGAGTGCATTGATGGTACTTACTGGAGATAAGCCGACTTTCAGCTCAAGGGTCGGGTACTGTGTGGCATCAAAGTACAGCGCTGCTTTTATCCCCAAACCTTTGACGACTTTAGTTCCATGTTTGGGCGTCGTATCATCATAGAACTCTACTTTTTGGATAGGTACAGAAGTGGTAATTGCAAAATATACCTTTTGGTCATTTGCCCAGCCGGTTGAAAAGCGATAGCCGACAAAGGTGGTGTCATCGATTTGCTTGAAATAGGAGTCTGTGGTTTTGTCCCAATTCATCTTAAAGGCGAGGTCTACTAAGATATGGGCATTGTCTTTCTTCTCGTAAGTGTATTGATGATAACCTACTCGCTCGGATGCGGTCAAGTTAACCTTAATTTTATAATCGTCTAAGTATACCCCGTAATATCCTGGCGCTGCAGTTTCATTTGCTCTGTCGAAATGTGATCCATAACCGGTATCCATTTTGTCAAATTGGGCAGGGTTGAGCTGAAGCTTTCCATTTGCAGGGACGACCATAATATCATTAAGGTCGCCTATGCCAGTCCCGCTTAGGTGGGTGTGTGTGAACCCTAATATGTCTTTGCTCTTGTAGTTGTATCCGCTGACCCAATCCCAGCCATTGAACTTGTCCCATGTTTGCGCAATTTGGGTGGGTCCTAGTTGTACAGCGCCCAATGGGACATTTGCTCCAACAAATACGTGGCCATGGTCGGCGGATCCAATAAGAGGATTAACATATTGGGTGAAATTTTGGCCATAAGAAGGATACGTAAATAGCCCGCTACCTAGAAAAAGACAGGCTATAAGTTTAATTCCTATACGTTTCATTTATATTTTTTTTGTGGTTATATTTAAAATAGGGATAATATTACGAAAAATATTTCAATTTGAGCTATTAAAACCTTTTAGCATTTTTCTCAAAAATGTAGTGCTTATTTGCTAAATTTTTTTTAGCTTCGTTATCTTAATCAATTTTACCTATCAACTGAATCATGAAGAAACGAATCCTCATCAGTGATATTGCTAAAGCTTTGGGTATTTCCGTAACGACGGTTTCCTTCATCTTGAATGATAAGGCCAAGGAGAAGCGTATTAGTGATGCTTTAACAAAACGGGTACTTGAATATGTGAAGAAGGTTGGGTATAAACCTAATCAACTTGCTAAAAGTTTACGTACGGGGAAGACTAAAATTTTAGGACTTTTAGTGGAAGATATCTCCAATCCTTTTTTCTCTAACATTGCTAAGCTCATCGAGGGTAAGGCATATGCAAATGGATACCACATCATTTATTGTAGTATGGACAATGATGAAACTAAATCCAAAGAGTTGATCCAGATGTTCTACGATAGACAGATCGATGGATTTATTATTACCCCCTCAGAGGGGCTAGAAGAGACCATTACACAGCTGTTGCAGAATAATGTGCCACTTATCCTATTTGACCGATATCTCTCTAATGTGGAGACCAACTATGTGGTGACGGATAATCTTAAAGGTGCTTATGACGCGACGGATCATCTTATTGATCAAGGCTTCAAACGCGTGGGATTGGTCTCGCTGTATTCCAGCCAAACGCAGATGCGAGATCGATTGGAGGGGTATATGAAAGCTGTGGATAAGCACAAGAAGCAAGCTTTTATCAAAAAAGTGCAACAAGATGCAGCCGAAGCGGAACGAATAAAAGAGATAGATGAGTTTGTGGAAGAGAATCGATTGGATGCTGTGGTGTTTGCAACTAATTATTTGGCCATAGATGGCCTTAAAGCTGTGAAATTGAATAAGCGAAATTTGCCTGCAATCGTTGCATTCGACGATCATACGCTCTTTAAACTATACGAGCCGTCGATAACGGTGGTATCTCAGCCGATAGCTGAAATAGCGGATGAGTTGATTACGGCTCTGCTTGCACAGATCCAGGGTAAGAATAAGAGACTAAGGCAAATTGTACTCCCTTGTGACCTCAAAGTCCGGGAGTCATCTTTGCAAACAGTCAATCAATATGAAGGCTAGCTGACTTGCTCTAGTCTTCATATTGAATTGCTAAAGCGCTGCGTTCACATTTTGTTTTATGCAGGCTATTTTGCTATAAATTTCATGGATATGGAGTTTACACAGTGTCGGATGTTTTTGTCGGTCAATTGTTCGCCGATAAAAACATGCCCAAGGTGTGCATGGCAGTGGTTTGCACACAATTTCGGTCCGTCGCCCATCGGCATCTATCACTTTTTGGATTGCGCCAGGTATTTCATCGTCGAAGCTAGGCCATCCGCAATGGGATTCAAATTTGTCGATGGATCGATACAAAGGCGCTTCACATCTTTTGCAGATATAAGTTCCGTGGGCTTTGTTTTTCAATAATGCTCCGGTATAAGGATATTCTGTGCCTTTGTGTACGATTACATAGGTCTCTTCTGCTGTCAAGCTATTATAATTTCCCTCGTCTTTCATGTTGTTCCGTCATTTTATATTATTTTTTGTATCATAGGGTAAGATTGTTTGTGACATAGGGCGAGCTCAACAATTGATGTGTCTTTCTATATTCCTGGTGTTGATTACCTGTTGGCGAAGGCTTGAAGAGATTCAAATCAGTAACGATATAAAAATATTCTGAACACAAAATGACCAAAGTCATACTTGCAAATGTCGAATAGGCTGTTCTCCAAATCCTTAAGAATGCACCCCAATCTTTACCCTTTATTTGGGGGTTAAATCTCGCAATAAAATCCCTGACAATTGGCATTGTAAATACAAAAATAACTTTAAATCAGGGGACTGGGGGCATCTTTTCCGATTATGCCGTCAAGCCCCCAGCGCCCTAAATCGCAGAGTTATTTAGAATGTTTATAAATTGATAAATTAGGTCATGAAATTGTCAGCTATTCCTTAATAAGTTATACTTTTGTGGCACTGTGTAGTAGGAGTGTCCTATTATGTGGTCGGATTAAAAATTTTTATATTCATAAATAAATAGTATAAAGTGCTAAATATGAGAAATATCTCATCCGTTTTGGGAAGACTTGCGAAGTCAATATCAGTATGTGTGGTATTGTTATTTGCCGTTACGAATGTGTCGCAAGCGCAGGATGCTAAGGAAGGTGAAGCTATCTTCAAATCTAAATGTACGTCCTGTCACGCGATTAACAGAAAATTAGTAGGTCCTGCATTGAAGGATATTACGAAGACTAAAGATGAAGAGTGGTTGGTCAAGTGGATTAAGAATTCACAGGCAATGATCGCTTCTGGAGATGCGGATGCAATCGCGATTTTTGAAGAGTACAATAAATCTGTGATGACTTCATTTACGGATTTGTCTGACGATCAAATCAAAGGTGTTTTAGCTTACATCGATGCGGAGAGTGTAAAAGCTGATGCTCCAAAAGAAGGTGGTGCTGAGGGTAGTGGTGGTACGAAAGATACTGGTGCTTCAACTTGGTCTATCTTAGGTATGTTTGGTATTATTGCTTTGGCAGTAGTTGTTATCGTGTTGCTTAACCGTGTCACTAAGACATTGGAGAAAGTCATTGCGAAAAGTCAAATTGCTGAGGATGCAAATCTACACACTGGAGCAGATAGCCGCTACTTGGTCTTTGCTAAAAACTTTGTCAAAAACAAAAAGCTTGTGTTTTTTGCAGTTTTGATGATTGTCGCAGTTCTCTCCGTTGCAGGTTGGAAAACAATGTGGGAAATTGGTGTGCATGAGGGGTATAAGCCTGTGCAGCCGATTAAATTCTCTCACCAACTTCACGCAGGTGTAAACAAGATTGAATGTCAGTACTGTCATGGTGGCGCTTACCAATCTAAAAATGCGTCGATTCCATCGGCGAATGTGTGTATGAACTGTCACAACACTGTAACGGCCTCCGAGCATTACGAAGGAGAGATTTCTCCTGAGATTGCTAAGATTTACAAGGCATTGGATTACAATCCTGATACTCGGACGTATGGTAGCAATCCTACACCTATTCAGTGGATTCGTATTCACAACCTTCCAGACTTTGCTTACTTTAATCACTCGCAACACGTCGTTGTCGCTGGTGTAGAGTGTCAAACTTGTCACGGACCTATACAGGATATGGAAGAAGTGTACCAATACTCTCCATTAACAATGAAATGGTGTGTGGATTGTCACAGAACAACTGAAGTAAATACTGACAATAAATACTATGACCAACTCATCGAAGCTCACGAGAAATTGAAAAAAGGTGAGAAGATGACAGCAGCGATGATCGGTGGTCTTGAGTGTGGTAAATGTCACTATTAATAATTATTATTTAGGAATACGCAATCTTATATATACAGCTTAAATGGATAGCAACAAGAAATATTGGAAAGGTTTGGAAGAATTGCATCAAACACCTGCTTTTGTGAAAAACAGCAAAGGTGAGTTTGCCGAATCGATTCCTGTAGAAGATGTATTGAATGAAGCCGGCTTGAGTACTAAAACTCCTCGTCGTGATTTCTTAAAAGCATTGGGCTTTGGGTTAGGTGCTGTAACACTTGCAGCGTGTAATCGTACCCCTGTGCACAAGGCTGTGCCTTACGTTATCAAACCTGAGGAGATTACCCCAGGAATCCCTAACTTCTACGCTTCTTCTTTCAACGGACAAAGCGTTTTGGTTAGAACACGTGAAGGCCGTCCTATTTCCTTAGAAGCCAACCCAAATTCTATTGGTTTGACTCAAGGTACAGATGCTGCTACATCAGCATCCGTATTGGACCTATACGATATGTCAAAGGTTCAGAACCCTCAAATTGGAGGTAAAGAAGTAGAGTGGTCCAAATTGGATAGTACAGTTATAGCAGCTTTAGATAAAGCTGCTGGAGCTGGAAAACAGATTGCGATTGTCTCTAGTACACTTAATAGCCCTACGGCATTAGCAGCAATTGCTAAATTGGCAGCTAAATACCCAACCACGAACCTAGTGCAAGTGGATGCTGTCTCTTACAGTGGTATTGCTGAAGCTAACAATCAAAGCTTCGGAAAGCCTGTAATTCCTTCTTATCATTTTGATAAAGCACAAGTGGTTGTTTCAGTTGCTGCTGATTTCTTAGGAAGTTGGTTAGCAGGTGAGGAGCACACGCAAGATTATATGAAAAATCGTGACTACAAATCATTGAAAAATGGTAAGATGTCACGTCATATCCAATTCGAGTCGGGTCTTAGTATGACCGGTTCTAATGCGGATGTTCGTATTGCAATTAAGCCTTCAGAAGAAGGGTCGGTCTTAATCTCACTTTATAACGAAGTGACAGGTTCAAGCCTTCCTGGTGGTATCACAGTGCAAAAAGCACAAACCGCTGTTAAATTGGCCGCGAAGGAGTTGCTGGCTAATAAAGGTGCTTCGGTAGTTGTAGCAGGTTCTAATGACGTGAACGCGCAGGTGTTGGTAAATGCTATCAACAGTGCTATTAGTGCCTATGGTCCTGTTATTGATTTGACAAACTATTCGAAACAACACCAAGGTTCGGATGCAGCATTCCAAAAATTCCTAACTGATGCGAAAGCAGGCCAGGTAGGGGTAGCATTTTTCTTGAACAGCAACCCAGTATATAACTACTTTAAAGCGGAGGATGTAAAATCCGCAATCGCTAAAGTGGAATTTACTTTGTCATTCTCCGATCGTGCAGATGAGACTGCTTCTGAATTGAAAGCAATAGCTCCTAACAGTACATTCTTAGAATCTTGGGGTGATGCCTCGGCGACAGAGGGTTATTACACCATTGTACAACCGACGATCAATCCCGTGTTCAATACAAGACAAGCAGAACAAAGTTTGCTAGTCTGGGCTGGAGAAAGTGTCAATATCTACGAATTTGTTAAGCAAACATGGGAAGCCACTATTTTGCCAGGATCTGGTAAGACTTGGAAAGATGTATTGCAAACAGGTTTCGTTTACAAAGGAACCAGCACTGGTGCTGCTGTAGCATTTGCGGGTAATGTCAATTCAGCAGTGTCCGCATTGTCAGCGGCGGCAAAGAATATCGCTGGCGATGTAGAGCTTAAGCTTTACGAACCAACTACAGTTCGCGATGGCCGTTACGGAAACAACGCTTACTTATTAGAGTTGCCCGATCCAGTATCTAAAGTGACATGGGATAACTATGCTGCTCTTAATCCTGCCTATGCTGAAGAGTTGGGTCTGGGAGAGAATGGTATCGTTACAGTAGAGGCGAATGGTTACAAAATCGATCTTCCGGTAGTATTACAACCCGGACAGGCAATGAAAACAGTATCTGTAGCTTTAGGTTTTGGACGCGAAAAAGTAGGTAAAGCTGGTGATGGGGTTGGTAAGAATGCTTATCCTTTTGCTAGTCTAGTTAACGGTACAGTACAACTTGCAGCTAAAGCAACCGTGACGAAAGCGTCTGGTACATACGAGCTTGCGCAAACTCAAACGCATCATACGATTGAAGGACGTAATATCATCAGAGAAACGTCATTCGCCAAATACCTTAAAAACCCAGCGTCAGAGTCAGGTAAGTTCTCCGATAATCATAAAACATATGATTTGTGGAATAAGTTTGAACAGCCAGGTCACAAATGGGTAATGGCTATCGACTTGAACGCATGTACTGGTTGCGGATCATGTATCGTAGCCTGTAACGTCGAGAATAATATTCCAGTGGTGGGTCGTGACGAGGTGCGCCGTCGTCGTGAGATGCACTGGTTGCGTATCGATCGTTACTACACGATTGAAGAGGAAGGTAAGACATATACAAAAGAGAA
The DNA here is from genome assembly GCF_027627455.1 of Sphingobacterium sp. SYP-B4668. Classification (NCBI taxonomy): domain Bacteria; kingdom Pseudomonadati; phylum Bacteroidota; class Sphingobacteriia; order Sphingobacteriales; family Sphingobacteriaceae; genus Sphingobacterium; species Sphingobacterium sp. SYP-B4668. Next base: position 888,746 of record NZ_CP115483.1, read on the forward strand.
AGAAATCGCTCATATTAAAGATTTCGAAAATGTAACGGTGGTTCACCAACCGATGTTATGTCAGCATTGTGCGCATGCACCTTGTGAGACGGTATGTCCGGTATTGGCAACTGTTCACTCTTCAGAAGGTCTTAACCACATGGCTTATAACCGTTGTTTCGGTACTCGTTACTGTGCGAACAACTGTCCATATAAAGTACGTCGTTTCAACTGGTTTAACTACTGGAACGATTCTCGTTTCGACAACTACTTGAATAATGAATTCACTCAGTTGGTATTGAACCCAGATGTTACATCACGTTCACGTGGGGTAATGGAAAAATGTTCAATGTGTATCCAACGTATCCAAGCTGGTAAATTGCATGCTAAAATGGAAAACCGAAAAGTCAAAGATGGCGACATCAAAATGGCTTGCCAGTCGGCTTGTTCAGCAAATGCTATCATCTTCGGTGATGCCAATGACCCTGAATCAGAAGTTTCTAAAGCGTTACGCAACGAGCGTGTTTATTATGTTCTAGAAGAAATCAACGTACAACCAGGTATTGGTTATATGACGAAAGTTAGAAACACATTTGAAGCTTAATCTTGTTCAATACTTGAAATTAAAAAAACTATGTCATCGCATAACGAATCAATATTAAGAGAACCATTAATGACTGGTCGTGATATCACCTATGCTAAGATCACGGATGATATTCTGCTACCAGTTGAAAATAAGCCAAATAAAGCTTGGTGGATTGGATTTACAGTAGCTGCTTTAGGCGCTTTATTATGGGTAGTGAGTGTGGGTTATACCTTTTGGACCGGTATCGGTGCTTGGGGACTTAACAAGACTGTTGGATGGGCGTGGGATATTACCGACTTCGTATGGTGGGTAGGTATCGGTCACGCGGGTACGTTGATTTCAGCGGTACTCTTGATTTTCCGTCAGAATTGGCGTAACTCCATCAACCGCTCGGCAGAGGCCATGACTATCTTCGCCGTTATCTGTGCTGCAACATATGTTGTCGCGCACATGGGGCGTCCTTGGCTAGCTTACTGGATTTTCCCACTTCCAAATCAGTTTGGTTCACTTTGGGTAAACTTTAACTCACCCTTAGTGTGGGATGCCTTCGCTATCTCCACTTATTTCACGGTATCCTTGGTCTTCTGGTACTGTGGTTTATTACCGGATATTGCTACAGTACGTGACCGCGCTACAGGAATGAAACAAAAGGTCTACAAGGTCTTGTCTTTCGGATGGAACGGATCAGTCAAGACTTGGCAACGGTTTGAGATTGTTTCTATTATCCTTGCGGGTATATCTACACCACTCGTACTCTCGGTACACACGATTGTATCCATGGACTTTGCAACGTCTGTTATTCCAGGATGGCACACGACTATCTTCCCGCCATATTTCGTTGCGGGCGCGATTTTCTCCGGATTTGCAATGGTGCAGACGTTGTTATTGATTCTTCGTAAGGTGATGAACTTCGAAGATTACATTACGATGTTCCATATCGAAGCAATGAATAAGATTATCATGATTACGGGTTCTATCGTTGGTATTGCGTACTTGACGGAGTTATTCATTGCTTGGTATTCAGGTTCGGAGTATGAGATGTATGCATTTGAAAATCGTATCGCTGGACCTTATGCTTGGGCATATTGGTCAATGATGACATGTAACGTAATCTCTCCACAATTGTTTTGGTTCAAAAAAATCCGTACCAGTATTCCGATTTCATGGGTATTGTCCATTGTTGTAAACATCGGTATGTGGTTTGAACGTTTTGTAATTATCGTAACTTCATTGCACCGCGATTACCTCCCTTCTTCTTGGGCTATGTTTTACCCTACTTGGACGGATGTAGGTATCTTCGTCGGATCTATAGGTCTATTTTTCACTTTATTCTTATTGTTCCTACGTTTCTTGCCTGGTATTGCAATCGCAGAGGTCAAGTTGTTATTGAAAAGTTCAAGTTTACAACACAAGACCAAATTGGTTAAAGAAGGTGCTTTCCCTGAAGAACAAGTTGCATTCTTCAGAGATTCATTGGAGAAATATGATTCAGTTACTGAACAGGATATTAAAGAGTTACAAAAATAATAGCAATGAGCAATACAAAATATATACTAGGTAGTTTTGCTGACCCAGACGAAATGATGCATGGGATAGACAAATTGCAGGAAAATAATATCAGCATTTACGATTGCTTTACTCCTATGCCTATTCACGGTATAGAAGCCAAATTAGGAGTACGTCCATCACGTCTTCCAATTGCAGCTTTTTGTTTTGGAATTACAGGTACCATTTTAGGATTTAGTTTATTGTATTACACCATGTCATATGATTGGCCAATGAATATTGGGGGAAAGCCCTCTATGCCATTGCCTAACTTTGTTCCGGTGACATTTGAGGTGACGATTTTACTATGTGCATTAGGTATGGTTGCTACATTCTTTTATCGCAATCACTTATTCCCAGGACGCACACCACGCGTTATGGATTTAAGAGCCACTGACGATCGTTTTATCATTGCTATTGATGCACACGAAAATACTGATCATGAGAAGATTGACTCTTTGTTGAAGGAAGCGGGAGCCGTAGAAGTTAAATACAATGAAAGAAAATATGTTAGCTATGAATAAGAAGAATTTTCTTGGAACTGTATGTGCAGCTTTAGCCTTTGCAGCAGTTGCTTCTGCTTGTGGTGATGGGACCACTCGTAGTAGAGGATGGGAATTTTCTCGTAATATGTATGATCCAATTGGTTATAATCCGGATCAACCAAATGAGAATTTTAAAAACAAACAAACCGCTCAGACTCCTCCCCAACATACTAATCCTATCGGATTCGATAGATTCGAGTATGCGAATACTTTGGAGGAGTACGAACGTGCAGGTAGAGAAGCCGTCAATCCATTGGAATTGACTAAAGCTAATCTGGCTGATGGTCAGGCACTCTTCACTACATATTGCGCGGTATGTCATGGACCAGATGGAAAAGGAGATGGACCTATCACTAAAGATAGAGAGATTACAGATTCACGTGGAACTCGTAAATTGGAAAATTTTCCGCCGCCTCCATCTTATCATAAAACCGATGCTGCAAGTTCTTCAAGAGGAGGCTTAATGAGCGAATTAACGGATGGAAAGATTTATCATACCATCTATTATGGACATAACTCGATGGGCTCGCATGCTTCTCAACTGTCACCTGATGATCGTTGGAAAGTGGTAATGTATGTTCATGAATTACAGAAGAAATAATCTAACACCGAAATATTAAATGGGAACTCACAGTCATCATCACGATTATAATTTTAGCGAACAGTTTGCTTTCGGTGGTAAAGCGAAGTTGTTTAGCATTATCGCTATCGTTATTGGATTAGTGGCAATAGCCTATGGTTTATTTGCTGGTGATTCACATACGACAGAGCGTACTTACGCTAACCTGTTATTGATGGGATATTATTTTGCTTGCGTGTGCGCAGCAGGGGCTTTTTTCGTGGCCTTGCAAAGCGTGACACAATCAGCTTGGTCCGCTGGACTAATCCGTATTCCGCAAGCTATGGCAAGTACTTTGCCAATTGCAGCCATTGTATTGTTTATTATCTTGGCTTTTGGATTGAATACACATAACCTTTATCATCATTGGACAGGAGAGGGATTGACCGATCCGAATAGCCCTAACTATGATGCTTTGGTCGCTGGTAAGTCAGCATTCTTGAATATACCTGGTTTTTTAATCCGTCAGGTGATATTCATGGGGTCATATAGTATATTTGCGTTTGTACTAGCAAAACTTTCTTACAAAGAGGATTTGGAGGGTGGATTGAATTCTTATAAAAAGACATTCAAATTATCAGCGATATTCTTGGTTATTTTTGGTTTTACAACACCAATCTGGTCTTTTGATACTATCATGTCTTTGGAAGCCCATTGGTTTTCGACTATGTTTGGTTGGTATAACTTCGCAGGTATGTGGGTAAGTGGATTGGCGACAATCGCTATTATCTTGATTTTATTGAAAAAGGCAGGTTACTTGAGTTGGGTGAATGAAAATCATTTACACGATTTAGGTAAATTGATTTTTGGTTTTTCTATTTTCTGGACATACGTATGGTTTGCACAGTTCATGTTGATTTGGTATTCCAATATTCCAGAGGAGACTGTCTATTTTTACAAAAGATGGGAACCGGAATACAAACCTTGGTTTTGGGTGAATGTATTGATTAACTTTGTCGCTCCAGTATTGTTATTGATGGACCGTGATGCTAAGCGTAAGCTGAATATGATGTTGTTCGTATGTATAGTTATACTTTTAGGTCATTGGTTGGATTACTATATCATGATCATGCCGGGTACAGTTGATAATCATCCCGGATTTGGGATTATCGAAATCGGTACTGCTATCGGATTTGTGGGATTGTTTACATTCTTAGTGATGTCTAAGTTGAGCAAGCATGCCTTGGTTCCGAAGCATCATCCATTTATGGAAGAGAGTTTAAATCATCAGATATAGGTTTCTAATCAAAACGATATTACGTTCTAACGTTATTATAAGAAATGAAATTCAAATTACATAACAGATTCAGATCCATAATGGGTTGTGCGCTTGCAATGGGCTTGTTTTTTTCAACTCCCACATTTGCAAGTCAAGATACCGTCGCTGTAGACTCGGCGGTGCAGACAACTGCGGTAGCTGCTCCGACTGATTCAGCAAAAGTCGAATCTGCATCTACAACTGCAGTAGATTCAGCTGCGGCGGGTGCTACTGTTTCATCAACTTCAAGTGCAAAGAGTAAGCCTGTCATAGAAGAGGTGAAAAAGATCGATCCACAGGTCTATAAAAATTTAGTGTATTACATCTTATTATTCCTAGCTATTTGTACCGTTGTTGCAGTAGTAGGGAAGGTGCTTTCTCTTTACGAGTTAGTGACTAAGATGAATGGAAAATACAATCCATTGGCAGGAAACAATTTGCAGGCCATCCTTTTGGGATTGTTCCTGATTTTCTTCCTATATGGATTGTACTATGGATATGATGTTTGGGGAAGATGGGCATGGCGTGATGCTGTCACGGAGCATGGTAAGTTGATTGATAACATGTTTATCATCACGACCGTGATTACTACTTTGGTGTTGATCTTGACGCATATTTTACTATTGACATTTCCTTTTGTCTACAGAATGCGTGCGAAGCGTCAAGCTTATTACTATCCACACAACAATACAATTGAGAAGATTTGGACGATTATTCCTGCAGTTGTCTTGACGGTATTGGTCTTGTTTGGGTTCTTCACATGGAGGACAATTACCAATGTTCCTGAAGACCTTCAAAAATCCGCGCTACAAGTTGAGGTATTGGGCGAGCAATTTGCTTGGTCGGTAAGATATCCTGGGGCTGACGGAAAGATAGGTAAACGTAACTACAAAATGACCACGCCAATCAATCCTTATGGTATTGATTTCAATGATAAGAACTCTTGGGATGATATCCAGGGTTCGGATATAGTGCTACCGGTAAATAAATCGGTCCGTTTCCATATCCTTTCTAAGGATATTATTCACTCTTTCTTTATTCCAGACTTTAGAGTTCAGATTAATGCGGTACCGGGTATGACCAACTATTTCCAATTCACACCGCAGGTGACAACCGCAGAAATGCGTGAGCGCATGAACGATCCTAAGTATGATTTCGTGATGTTGTGTAACAAGATCTGTGGTTCAGGTCACTACAATATGCAGAAGAAAGTCGTTGTCGTGACAGAGAAAGAATACAAAGAATGGTTGAGCACACAAGGTAAGTACTTCAATGAGGATTTGCAGAAGGAGTTTGCTGCACAGGAGTCAAAAGAGAATAAAGAGGAAGTTGTCAAGACTGCTTCATTGAAATAAATTGTATTAAGAATTTTTAAAAAATAATATGTCAAGTACAGTTATATCGCATAGCGCAGAACATCACGATTCGCACGGACATCATCAAGAGTCGTTCTTGTCTAAATATGTATTTAGCATGGACCACAAGATGATTGCCAAGCAATTCTTGATCACTGGTATTATTATGGCAGTTTTTGCCATGGTATTATCGATATTATTCCGTATCCAGCTCGCTTGGCCGGATAAAGAGTTCCCGATTTTGGAAATTTTCCTAGGAAAGTGGGCTGAGGGAGGTCGTATTCGTCCAGAGTTTTTCTTGTCGTTGGTAACCATTCACGGTACCATGATGGTGTTTTTTGTATTGACCGCCGGTCTGTCGGGTACGTTCAGTAATCTATTGATTCCTTATCAAATTGGTGCTAGAGATATGGCTTCGCCATTCATGAACATGCTTTCTTACTGGTTTTTCTTTATTGCATGTGTGATCATGATTGCTTCTTTCTTTGTCGAGAGTGGTCCTGCATCTGCTGGTTGGACAGTATATCCTCCGTTATCAGCGGTACCTAAATCTATAGCAGGCTCCGGTCTGGGGATGACATTATGGTTGGCGAGTATGGTCTTGTTTATAGCTTCTCAGGTAATGGGTGGAGTCAACTATATCAGTACCGTTCTAAATATGCGTACTAAAGGAATGGACCTTTGGAAAATGCCGTTGACAATATGGTCTTTCTTCTTGACTGCTATCGTAGGTTTATTATCCTTCCCGGTATTAGTGTCTGCAGTTGTCTTATTAATTTTCGATCGTAGTGCTGGTACTTCATTTTACTTATCAGATTTGGTTATAGCTGGTGAAGTATTGCCAAATGAAGGTGGTTCACCAATATTATTCCAACATTTATTTTGGTTCTTAGGTCACCCTGAGGTGTATATCGTAGTAATGCCTGCATTAGGTTTGACTTCTGAGGTTATCTCTACGAATTCTCGTAAGCCTATTTTCGGATACCACGCGATGGTGTATTCATTGGTGGGTATTACTGTACTTTCATTTATTGTGTGGGGTCACCACATGTTCGTAACGGGTATGAATCCTTTCTTAGGAGGGGTATTTATGATTACGACGTTGATTATTGCAGTTCCATCTGCGGTAAAGGCATTTAACTACCTAGCTACTTTATGGAGAGGTAACATTCGCTTCACACCAGCAATGATGTTTGCGATTGGAATGGTATCATTCTTTATTTCGGGCGGTGTGACAGGTTTGTTCTTAGGGAATGCTACGCTGGATATCAACCTACATGATACATATTTTGTTGTGGCCCACTTCCACTTGGTAATGGGATCTGCATCTATCTTTGGTATGCTTTGCGGTGTTTATCACTGGTATCCTAAGATGTTCGGTCGTATGATGAACCCTAAATTGGGATATTTGCATTTTTGGTTGACATTCGTTGGCGCTTATTTGGTGTTTTTCCCTATGCACTTTATGGGTATAGATGGTGTCCCTCGCCGTTACTACGCTTTCACAGCATTCCCTTTCATGGAGAAATGGGTTTCTGTAAACTTGTTGATAACTTGGGCAGCTATTATCGCAGGTCTTGGACAGGTTGCTTTCCTTTGGAACTTCTTCTCTTCTATCGTATGTGGTAAAAAAGCAACTCAGAATCCTTGGAAATCGAATACATTGGAATGGACTACTCCTGTGGAGCATATTCACGGTAACTGGCCAGGAGAGATCCCGACAGTACACCGTTGGCCATATGACTACAGTAAGCCAGGTCACGATGATGATTTTATTCCGCAGAGTACACCTTTCTCTGAAACAATGAGCTCAAACTTGCCTCATGACTTTGAGGGTAATGAAGAAGCTGTTCGTCTTCAGGAGGAGTGGAATAAACAAAATAATAGAGAAACAGGAGAAGGCTAAGCCTATTGGCTTAGCTCTCTATAGGTTAAATATAGAGGTAACGATTTGAATATGTATCCAGCTGCTGAGAAGCGTTTTGTAAGAACCAATAGAATAACAATTATCGTTCTTTTTTTGGTCATTGCGGCTGGGGGAATTGTTAGAAGTACGGGCTCGGGTATGGGATGCCCTGATTGGCCAAAGTGTTTTAATCAGATTATTCCGCCGACTGATGTCTCTCAACTGCCTGCTGGCTACGAGGAGCATTATATAGAAGGGCGAGCGAAAAAGAATCAGCGTTTTGCAAAAATGGTCGAATTCTTTGGATTCCCGGAAAAGGCAGAACAGATAAGAACAGATAAGGGAATATTGGTACATGAAGAGTTCAATGCTGCAAAGACTTGGACGGAGTACGTTAATCGCTTAGTTGGTGTCGCTGCTGGTTTTTGCTTATTGTTTGCCGCTATCTTTTCGTTTACCTATGTAAAAAGTAAAAAGTCCATCACAGTATGGAGCGTTCTTAATCTTTTTGTCGTTGTTGTTCAAGCTTGGTTGGGATCGATTGTTGTCTCTACTAATCTGACGCCGTGGGTGATTACCGTTCATATGCTTTTAGCGTTGTTGATAGTTGGGATAAGTATTTATACATACTTTAAAGCAACTACGCTTCGCAATAAAAATATTCTTGTCAATCATCAGTTTGTAGGCTTTAAGATATTGGCTGGTCTGGCACTGTTCATCACTCTTGTACAAGTCGTGTACGGTACTGAAGTACGGGAACATATCGATCATTTGAGCGATATTGGGACTGCACGTTCGGAATGGATTACTTCTATTGGGATTCATTTCGATATTCATCGAATACTGGCTTACGTTACATTAGCTTTGGTCGCTATTTTATTCTTCTTGATTAAGTCTAGATTTAGCGTACTTTCTATACAAGCCAAATACGCGTGGATTATGTTCGTTTTGGTGTTGATCCAGATGATTTCAGGAATTGTATTGGCTCGATTCGACGTACCAGCTTTTGCACAAACAACACATTTGGTGATTGCCAGTTTGCTTTTTGGCGCTCAATATTATGTCATGTTGTTGCTTTCGAAATTTAAAAGATAAGATATTAAGGGATGTTAATGTTAGATATTGGAATGATTTGCTCGGCTTATGCCTATAGCGATGTTACAGAGAGGGGGCGGAAGGGATGAAGCAGTTTATTTCTGATTTTAACAAGCTTGTAAAATTACGACTGACGTTAACTGTTGTATTTTCGGCATCTATTTCATTTTTGATAGGTGCAACTCAACAGGGTGAAATCATGTGGTTCAATTGGGCCTTGCTTACTTTAGGTGGTTTCTTGGTGACAGGTGCTGCCAATGGTTTCAATGAAATCATTGAAAAGGATTTAGACCGATTGATGAAACGTACAGAAGATAGACCTTTACCAGCAGGCCGTATGACGACCGGACAAGCGTTGGTCTTAAGCGTCTTTATGGGTATTTCGGGAACGCTTGTATTGGTGCAACTTAATTTTATTGCGGGTCTTTTGTCTGTTTTTTCAATCTTTTTGTATGCATTTGTATATACACCTTTGAAGCAGAAGTCTCCCATTGCCGTTTTCGTTGGGGCCTTTCCCGGAGCGTTGCCTCCTCTGATTGGTTACTATGCTGCATTTAAGTCGGCCGGATTTGGCCTAGAATATGCGGCTATCAGTGAGGCGGCCGTAGTGGTAACTCCTCTAGTATTGTTCGCAATTCAGTTCGTCTGGCAGTTCCCTCATTTCTGGGCTATTGCTTGGGTGGCTGACGAAGACTATAGAAATGCGGGATTTAGGCTTTTGCCAACCAAGGAGAAAGATGCTGGGTCGGCATGGATGATATTTTTGTCCGCATTGCTCATGATACCTGCAGGGTTTTTGCCCTTATATTTTGGATTTGGAGGTCTCGTTTTTACAATTGTATCGTTGATTGGTGGGTTGGCATTTAGTTGGTACGGATACAAGCATTTACAAGAAAGAAGTATTAGCTCGGCTAAAAAGGTAATGTTTACCTCGTTTATTTATTTACCAGTTACACAATTGGTATTATTGTTTGATTTTATCCCGTTGAGATAATGGTTTTAGATATGAATACCGAATTACAACAAGAGGAATTACAGCAGTCAAGGAAGGCAAAGAAGTTTAATCTTTGGCTGGGTATGATTGGTATGTTCATGATGTTTGCAGCGTTGTCAAGTGGCTTTATCGTGTATACAGCTAGTGGTGTCGATAAGGGCATCAAGACGACACTTCCTAATGCATTTATTTACAGTACAATTCTTATTATATTGAGTAGTGTCACCCTTCACTTTGCGAATGTAGCAGTTAAGAATAAAGAATACGCGAAGCAAAGAAGTTTGCTGGTAGCTACAGTCGTGTTGGGGATATTGTTTTTTGTCTGTCAAGTACATTCTTGGCAGGTGTTGATTGATAGAGGGATTTATTTCTTGAATATCAATGCATCCCAGTCTTTTATTTATGTATTTACAGGGATGCACTTAGCCCATATCATTGCGGGCGTGATCGTACTGGTTAGATGTTTTGCGGGGACTGTTAAACCAATTCCGCATGGCGATAACCTGTTCCGCATGGAGCTTGCCACTATTTTTTGGCATTTTCTCGATCTTTTGTGGATTTATATATATGTTTTCTTACTTTTGAATCAATAATACTAAACAATGAGTACAACTGTATCGCAATTGGATAAGGTAAAGGACGGCCCTTGGAGTGGCGGTAAGTCACCTTGGAACTTAGAGTATGGAAAGATCATGATGTGGTTTTTCCTTGTGTCGGACGCATTTACATTTTCGGCTTTCTTGATTTATTATGGAGCTCAACGTTTTGCGCATTTCACGTGGCCGGATCCAGATAAGGTCTTTCAATCTATTCCTCTTATCGCGGATAGTGGACAGCCTTTGGTTTTCGTAGGTATCATGACGTTTATCTTAATCATGAGTTCCGTTACCATGGTATTGGCGGTAGATGCTGGTCATCGTAACAAAAAAGACGAGGTCGTGAAATGGATGTTGTGGACTATTCTCGGTGGTTTGGCTTTCTTAGGTTGTCAAGCTACAGAATGGACGCACTTACATCACCTAGGCTTTTGGTTTGGTCAGAATCCAGGAACTGGTTTGGAAGGCGACGCCATTGCGGAAGCTTTGAGACCTTATTTCACGAATGATATTTCTTACGTATCGGCACTTCAATTCTCGAACTTGTTCTTTACGATTACAGGGTTCCACGGATTTCACGTATCGATTGGGGTAATCTTGAATATAATTGTTCTTTTTATGACAATGAACAATACTTTTCAAAATAGAGGTTCCTACCTGATGATTGAAAAAGTGGGTCTATACTGGCACTTTGTCGATTTGGTTTGGGTATTCGTATTTACATTCTTCTATCTAGTCTAATTACTTTTTAACACGAACTGATTATGTCAAATCATCACGATAATATAGCTGCACACGAAGGTCATGACCATGACCACGGCGGAATGGATAAGAAGGGCATCTGGAGAATTTTCTTTGTTCTTCTTGCGCTAACATGTTTAGAGTTTTTAATTGCCTTAGGATTTGTTCATCACTGGCAAATCTTGGCGAAAGGTGCATTGGTCAATACCATTTATATCGTATTGACCTTAGTGAAGGCGTACTATATCGTCGCTTACTTTATGCACTTGAAATTTGAAAAATCGAGCTTCATTGTCTGTTGTGGTATTGTTTTTATCTTTATCATTTATTTTATTATTCTCATGCTGACAGAAGGTGATTACTTACTGCACCATTTTCATGAGTACCCGATGTGGCCAAATAAATAATATTCATGCAAAATACTTCTCGTAAGAAAGGTATTTCTACTCTAATAATCCTGGCTATGGTTCTCCTGCTGCCAGGATTTTTGTATGTATTGGTGAACCGAATGGGAGCTTCAAATACATATGTAAAGCTCCCCATCTACGGAGAGAAAGTGCTTAGCGGTACTGTAAGTCGTAAGATGGGAAGGGAGTTTAAGGATACCTTGTTTCATCAAGTTCCTGTCATTCAATTTACGGATATGAATGGGAAGACTGTTAATTTTATTGATAACGATTCAACGATATCTGTTGTTCATCTTTTCTATACTAAGGATAAGTCATTCTCACGAACGATGATCAATAGATTGAATGCAGTTGCCACTAATTTGAAGCGTAATCCAAAAGTACGTTTCTATTCTATTTCAGTCGATTCGAATAGTGATACTCCTGAGATATTGAAGATATACGCCCAAGGATATAGGTCGGAAGAAAAGAATTGGTCGTTTCTGACAAGTCCATCGGTTGACATACTAAAGTTTGCACGAGAAGAACTATTATTGGATGCTATGGTTGATACGCAAGACTCCTCCAAGTTGATTATTGGTAGTTCTTATGTATTATTGGATTCGCAGAGGCGTATTAGAGGATTTTATGATTTGAATTTGACGACTGAGCTGGAACGCTTAGAGGAAGAAGTTAAAGTACAATTGGTGGAGGAATTTCGCAATATACCGACGAAGGTCGAAAAAAGAGATTAATATGGGACAACAAACACTGGCGGAGAAAAAGTATAATAAATGGATTGTGATATTGTCTATCACTATTCCAGTGGTCGTAGCTATACTTTTCGGCGTAAATTTGAGAAAACTAGGGTACGATGTGACACCGTTGTCATTTTTGCCACCTATATATGCGGCTATTAACGGGCTGACCGCTATTCTACTGGTTTGGGCGGTGGCTGCCATTAAAAAGGGCAATCGAAAGCTACACGAACGATTGATTAAGCTCTGTATAGCTTGTTCTGTGGCTTTTTTAGGGATGTATGTAGCCTACCATATGACTGCTGATTCGACACCATATGGTGGTGAGGGCGCTATGCGATATGTTTATTTTGTCATTTTGATATCACATATACTGCTATCGATTGTAATAATACCTTTTGTACTGATTACCTTTGTAAGAGGAATCGCTGGGGCATATGAGAGACATAAAAAGTTGGCGCGGATTACCTATCCGATGTGGCTGTATGTAGCTGTTACTGGAGTTGTGGTTTATTTAATGATTTCGCCCTACTATGCACACTAGCGTTTGGTATAACGATTGACGTGTGGTAATACCCGTGTCCCTGCCGGATATAGGTAGTTTGTATTAGGAGAATCTGGATAATACTTTTTGTGTTGTCAAGTTAGTCTTTATAATTTTAATAGTTATGAGAGTTTGGATTTATCAATCAAGTCGTCGCTTCAGTGTGGAAGAGCAGAATATAATTCAGCAAAAACTATCTTCGTTTGTAGAGGTTTGGAATGCCCATGGGAAGTCTTTGGCCGCTAAGGCTGAATTGCGACATGGACTGTTTATTATACTTGGAGTCGATGAGAAGCAAGTACCCCCTTCAGGTTGTTCAATAGATAGTTCCGTGCATTTTTTGAAGGGATTGGAAAGCGAATTTGGGGTGAGCTTATTTGATCGTTTTCAGTTGGCCTATCGAGATCAGGGTGAAATTAAAGTAGCCGCACGACAAGAGTTCGAACAGCTGGTACAAGCCGGCTTGATTACGCCCGATACTATCGTCTTTAATAATATGGTGACCGAAGAGGCTGCATTATTGAATGAATGGGAAATTCCATTTAAGAAGAGTTGGCACGCGAAGGTCTTTAATTGAGTTGTAAGCGAATTTTTAGAATTAGTATAATTAGAGAAAAGCGGCTGTTGATATTCAATGGCCGCTTTCTTTATTACTTTTTGTCTACACTATATGAGCCAGGGCCTATGAATATTAGACCGATATAGACAAACATTAATTCCAATGCATGGGAGGCTCCACCCCAGCCATCGCCAGCGCTTAGATGCTTTGCACCTGCGACAAGCATCGTGAAAGCTAACAAAATGCAAACGGGCCTATACCATAGTCCCATTAAAAAGAATAAGCCACCTATAGTCTCCGTAACGGCTGCCATAAATCCCCAAAATGCCGGAATAAATGTGACGCCTAAATTGCCCATTGACTTACCTACACCATTCCATACATCTGGTCCACCCGTCAATTTGGGAAGACCATGTAAAATCATAAATGCACCAACGCCTACACGTAGTATGAGTAAGCCTAAATCTTTTTGTTTTGATAAAGAAGAGAGTATCGCCATTTTATTAATCTATATAGTTGAGTTTTACTTTGGTTTTGGTCGTTACTAATTGGACCTTTCGGCCCATCATGAGTGCGTGATTGTCGTCTATATGACCTGCTGGATAAGCAAATGCAACCGGGTAATTGTATTCCATTACTTTATCCATCACGATTTCTTCTACAGATTGACCGAAGGAAGGGGCGCTGTCCTTCATCGAGGTGAAACCGCCTACAATCAGGCCATTGAGTGCCGCTAATTTGTTGGCTCGCTTAAGTGTCCATAGCATGCGGTCGATATTGTAATACTGCTCTCCGACATCTTCAATGAAGAGTATTTTTCCGGCATAGTCTACATCCGATTGCGAGCCAATGATACTTTGTAGTATAGCTAGATTTCCACCTGTGAGCACCCCTTCACCCAATCCCGAACGGTTGACGAATGACTTTTGGATATAATTGAAATCTATCTTATGACCAAAGAGGGCCGCTTTCAATGTTTCCAAGGATTCAGAGGTGCCATCTGCAAAAGATTTAGGCATCTGACCGTGAATGGTCGGGATTTTATACAATTGTTGTACGTGGCTATGTAAAACGGTTATATCACTAAATCCGATGATCCATTTGGGGGTTTTCTGGAATTTAGTGAAATCGATACGGTCTATGATACGCACTGAGCCGTAACCGCCGCGGGCTGCAAATATTGCTTTTATCTCCGGATTGTCCAAGGCGTCTTGTAAATCTTGAGCTCTTAAACTGTCATCGCCTGCGAATTGGTGATGTGTCGAACCGACGGACTGGCCGAGTTGTACTTTCAATCCCCAGTTTTCTAAAATATTGACGGCTTCGTCTATATTGCCACGAATAAAACTGGCTGGTGCTACAATTGCAACCTTATCTCCGGCTTGAATAAAATCAGGTATTTTCACGTATATCTTTATTTTAATAGCGCAAATTGAATTATCTTTGTCAAACAAACAAAAAATGTTTGTTTTTTATTTTTTGAACACATCTAAATTACAATTATACTTTGAGTAGTACAGATAAAAAACGTTACACCATTACATCGGCATTGCCCTACGCCAATGGACCATTGCATATTGGGCATTTGGCTGGAGCTTATATCCCGGGAGATATTTTTGTCCGTTATTTGCGTCTTAATCAGAAAGATGTCGTGTATGTATGTGGTTCGGATGAGCATGGCGCAGCTATTACGATTAAAGCGAAAAAGGAAGGTATTACTCCTCGCGAGATTATTGATAAATACAACAAACAAATAAAGGATAGTTTTGAAGAGTTTGGAATATCTTTTGATATTTACCATCGTACTTCCGAACCGATACATCATCAACTTTCCCAAGAATTTTTTCTGAATTTATATCAGAAAGGTGAATTCGTCGAGCGCTTTTCAGAGCAATATTACGACGAAGAATTTCATCAGTTTTTGGCGGATCGATATATTGTAGGTACTTGTCCTAATTGCCATTCCGAAGGTGCCTATGGTGATCAGTGTGAGAAATGTGGTACTTCATTGAGTCCTACGGACCTGATTAACCCGATATCAACGCTGAGTGGGAAGACTCCCGTATTGAAAGAGACGAAGCATTGGTACTTACCGTTGGACAAATACCAACCTTGGTTAGAAAAGTGGTTGATTGAAGGTAAGAAAGATGAGTTGAAGTCCAATGTGTTTGGTCAATGTTCTTCTTGGTTGAAATCTGGTCTACACCCGAGGTCGATGACGCGTGACTTGGATTGGGGCGTAGATGTGCCATTGGAGGAGGCTGAAGGAAAGAAACTATACGTATGGTTGGATGCTCCAATAGGTTATATTTCTGCTACTAAACAATGGGCTTTGGACAATGGTAAGAATTGGGAAGACTATTGGAAAGAACAACCCAATCCAGAAGACAATTCTTGCTTGATTCATTTCATAGGAAAGGATAACATTGTCTTCCACTGTATTATTTTTCCAGCGATACTTCATGCACATGGTGGATATATCTTGCCTGATAATATTCCCGCCAACGAATTCTTGAATCTAGAGGGCGATAAATTGTCAACTTCTAGAAACCATGCAGTATGGCTGCACGAATATTTGGAGGAGTTCCCGGGTAAGCAAGACGAGTTGCGATATGTGTTGACCTCCATTCTCCCTGAGACTTCAGATAGTGAATTTACATGGAAGGATTTTCAGGCGCGTGTCAACAATGAGCTGGTGGCTATTCTGGGGAATTTTGTGAATCGGGTAATGGTACTTTCGCATAAATATTTTGAAGGAAAAGTCCTGAGAGGTTCTGCTTTGGAGGCGACCGATCAGTATGTATTTGATGAATTGAAGAAATATCCGGAACAGATTACGCAAAGTATAGGTCAGTATCGGTTCCGTGAAGCGTTGGCACAATTTATGAATGTTGCGCGATTAGGTAATAAATATCTGGCGGACGCTGAGCCTTGGAAAGTAATCAAAACGGATGAAGAACGTGTCAAAACGGTGTTGAACGTGTCGTTGCAAATTGCTGCAAATCTGGCGGTGCTTGCTCAACCTTTCTTACCTAAAACATCAACGACACTTTTTGAAATGCTAGATTTACCACAACAGGATTGGTCGCAGGCGGGAAGAGAAGATTTGTTGGCTGATGGACATGGTTTGGGTGAGGTACAGCTATTGTTTGAAAAAATCACAGATGAACAAATTGCATTCCAATTGGATAAGCTAGCTGCTGCGAAGGCCAATAATGCTAAAGTTGTGATGCCTGCAGCGCCAGTGAAGGAAAATATTAATTTTGATGATTTTGTAAAGATGGATATCCGTGTGGGTACTATTCTTGCAGCCGAAAAGGTCGCTAAAACAAAAAAATTGCTTAAGTTAACGATTGATACAGGAATAGATCAACGTACGGTAGTTTCTGGGATAGCTGAGTTTTTCACCCCTGAAACTATTGTTGGACGTCAAGTCTCCATATTGGTGAACTTGGAGCCGAGAGAAATAAAGGGCATCATGTCACAAGGTATGATTTTGATGGCTGAGGACATGGATGGTCGTTTGGATTTTGTACAACCATCAACCGCCATTCAACCTGGAAGTACAGTGAGATAGATAAATATTATTGTATATATCGCTATAGCGAAAAGGGCGGATTGATAAGATTCGCCCTTTTTATGTTATACCGAAGGTTTAGGCCGCTTGTCTCTTTCTCCAGTAATCAAATAGTAAGAATAGCAAGAAAGATGCAAATGAGGGCAGGACCCACCAAAGCTCATACTTGGCCAGGGGAATAGCTTGGACGAGGTGCTCAGCACCTTGAAGATGGAGGTCAAAACTCGATAACAGATAGATGGTCGAGACTAAAGTAGTACCTATCATAGCCCCTATAAAAGGAAGATTCGTAGAAAGAATCCTCCCAAAGACGAGCACATATAGGACCAGTGTGATGACAATGGGATAGATGAATGCTAAAAAGGGATAGGCTACTTGAATAATATATTCTACTCCAGTGATGGCGAGTACGCCAGATAAGATACAGCAGATAGTGACAATCCATTGGTAGCTGACCCTACCTCCTGATAGCTTACTGAAAAATGTACCTACAGCGCATGTCAAAGCAATAGCTGTTGTTAGGCAAGCAAGGGCGATGCTTAGTGATATAGCTGTTGTGCCATAGCGGCCAAATATCTGATGTGAAATATAGAGTAGTAGTTCCGCTCTTTTGACTTCATCAGTCAGTGGAAAACCTGATGTAGCACCTAAGAGTACAAGTCCTCCATAAATCAAGAATAGAAATATAGCAGCTAAGAGACCGGCACTGGTGACTATCTTATTCTTGTCTTTGAGCTTTTCGTACCCCTTCATCTTGGCCGCCGAGATGATGATTCCAGTGAAAATGACAGAAGCCAATACATCCAAGGTCTGATAGCCTTCCATAAATCCAATCTTGAAGGCCTCGCTTTTAACTATTTTGGTAGCAAAATCGGAAGAAATGGGATGCCATATACCCATGAGGATTAATCCTAATAAAAGGATTAATAATACAGGGGTCAAAAAATTTCCAATGACATCGACTACTTTTGAAGGACGGATAGAGAGTGTAAAAGTTATTGCGAAAAATAGCACTGAACCCCAAATAGGAGATAGGTTCGGGAAAGTCGGTAAGAGTCCTACTTCAAAAGTAGTAGCAGCCGTACGCGGTATGGCTATAAGTGGACCTATCCCTAACATGATCATGATTCCAAGTATTGTGGCTATGTACGGGTGTGACCTATTTCCTAAATCGTTAAAAGTCTCCCCTGAGTTAATGACGGCCAATACACCTAAAAAAGGAAGGAGAATACCTGTGAGCCCAAATCCTAAAATAGCCGAATCCCATTGACTGCCACTGCTCAAGCCTATGAGTGGGGGTAACAATAGATTACCTGCTCCGAAGAACATGGCAAATAAGGCAAAGCCTAGGGTGGTGATGTCACTGATTTTTTTCAACGTGTATTGGGTTTGACGGGTTGATTTTGTTTTTCTGTCCCGCAAATATAATAGGACTTTCTAATTAAACAATAAATCCACAATCTGTTTGGCCTCTTTCACATCGTGGACACGCAGTATTTGGACACCTTTACTAAGAAGGATTGTATTTAGGGCTGTCGTTCCATTTAGTGCATCATGGGCTTGGAGTCCAAGTTTTTTATAAATCATTGATTTTCGGGACAGTCCACCTAGAATAGGAAGTCCGAAGTAATGCAACTCATCAATACGATGTAGGAGTTCATAATTTTGAGTGGTGTTTTTTGCGAAGCCAAATCCAGGATCTAGAATAATATCCTTCACACCAAGTGCCCGCAATTCTGAAATCTTATTTCCTAAAAAAGTAGCGACATCCGTGACGATATCCTCGTAAACGGTGAATTCCTGCATGTTCTCGGGTAATCCACGCATATGCATTAGAATATATGGAACTTGTAATCTTGCTACTGTGGTAAACATTTGTTGATCAATAGTGCCTCCAGATACATCATTGACGATGCTAGCACCTGCTTGGATACTCGCTGCGGCGACATCCGCGCGGAAGGTATCAATCGAGAGTATGGCGTTAGGAAAGGCATGATGTATCGCTTCAATGACAGGGAGTGCCCTATCCATTTCTTCCTGGGAAGAGATTAACGGGGCCCCTGGACGAGAAGAATAGGCCCCGATATCCAGAATATTGGCCCCATCATTCAATAGTTGGGATGCTTTTAGCAGGGCCTGGGTTATGGTCGTATGCTGACCTCCATCAAAAAACGAATCTGGGGTGACGTTGACTATGCCCATTAATTGTGGGTAGTCAAATGTGATAAGCTCTCCTTTTACGTTGATTGATTGAGCTTGGTGGGTATGCATCATCTTCATAGTAGACAAACCTAAATAAATTCATTTACAATATAATTGTGATAACCCATAAAATGAATTTATTCATCTGTTCCTGCCAATCTGTTACTGATGGTTGTAACATAATATTAACTTTTACAAGCCATTCGACACTCGTTTTTGAAGGGAAGTGTATGATCTAGGAGAGAAGTTAGACTAAGTTATATTTTGTTAATCGTTATGGCGTAAAATTTAGAAATGGGAACTGCAGATGGATAATAGATATGCTTGAAATACATTTTGTTGTCGCCACGCCAAAAAACATCTGATATAAAGCAAAAATAGAGGTTTTCTTTTTCAAGAAATGCGAAAAAATCTCGCAGGTTAAATATGGTTTTGAACCCCGAATTATTCTTTTTCTGGATAAAATATTCCTCACATTCTTGTCCAGGGAAGTAACCATTGAGTCTGATGGTCTGAGATTGATTATACCTTATACAGTTCGGGTTTCCTACCTCACCGCCTTGTTCGCCAGTTGTTAAGTTAAAGCTATAATCGGATGTGTGGCCACCTTCGCAAAGTAATATATCTTCAGAGGGACAGTATGTTACAAAAGCGACATCCGTCACTCGTTTGACCTGCTCTATGGAATCGTATGTCTCGTAATAGTGTAATTTTCCATTCTTGAATTGTATACTACTCACAAATGGCCCATCAATGGTAGAATCTAACGCAGAATGTTCGTTGTAGCCGGCGAAGACGACCCGACCTTCCAGCATTTTCTTTACTTTTTCGAAATCACTGATTGTATATAAAGTGTCAGGCTGATAGGTCGTTGAAGTTTTGAGGTGTGTAAAGGCAAGAGAGTCTATCTCCGAAATCTGCAAGCTGTCCGAGTTGAATTTAACGGTGCCTGTGGTATCGACGAGGGTGGGAGGAATCTCCGAATGAGCGAGTTCTTGTTTTTTCGAGTGGTTGATACATCCTGTAAGGGAGGTCAGCAATGCGAGGACGATGAATATGTATA
The DNA here is from genome assembly GCF_027627455.1 of Sphingobacterium sp. SYP-B4668. Classification (NCBI taxonomy): domain Bacteria; kingdom Pseudomonadati; phylum Bacteroidota; class Sphingobacteriia; order Sphingobacteriales; family Sphingobacteriaceae; genus Sphingobacterium; species Sphingobacterium sp. SYP-B4668. The sequence goes on from NZ_CP115483.1 coordinate 909,054, forward strand.
TTTTCATAGAACATAAATGATAGAAAGGCCGATGTTAAGCGATGTCTACAGAACTGTTTGCATTTTATTTTACAACTACACCGTCCGCTATGATGGTTATAGATGCTTTGGGCTTTGTAATTTTGGCGATTTCTTCCTTGGTTTTGCCTAAATCTTCAGCATAATGTTTTTGCCAAGCGACAGTGGATTCTTTTACCCTAGCTCTGCCTTCTACGACTACGGTCTTACCGACAATATCCTCTGGCATGAAGTAGCTATAATCGGCAAAACGAACCATGATGGGTTCTTTTCCTCCGTCTCGCTTGATGGTCATGAAGCATCCTTTCTTTTTGCAGACCTCGAGCACGACTCCTTCTATCTTACCCGTGTAAACACTATCTTTCCCGAAAGATTTTTCCAATTTGGCTACAGAGATAGCCTGATTGTAGTTGATTTTCTTTCCATACTGCATACCAGACTTAGCTGAAGGAATCTTCGTTTGCTGCGCTATACTTGAAGATATGCATGCAATTGATAAGACCAAAAATAGTGTTGTTTTTTTCATCGGGAAATAATTACTGATACGTGTTTTTGATAGCTGAAAGCATAGGTTCACTTGTGCGAGTAGGTTAGCTGAAGAACCCCCGTCTACTTGTAGACAGGGGTAATTCGTTTATCCATGCTCCACGGAGACGTTATTTTCTTATAAACTCAAATTTGCCACTTGGGTCTAATTTCATAATGGTGGAAGGAGTTCCAATAGTACGTTCTTGTTGTCCGTATTTCACGACATAGTCCACACCTTTGATAATCTCTTCATCGATATCATCAAACTTTGCAGCAGAGGGTTGGCCGCTGACATTGGCGGAGGTCGAAATGATGGGTTTTCTAAAACGCTGCAATAGTTGCTCACAAAAGGGATGTTTTACCAATCGGATTCCAATAGACCCATCGTCTGCAACCGCATTAGAGGCGAGGTTTTTGGCATTGGAGTAAATAATCGTCAAAGGTTTGTCAGTATACTCTATGAGTTGGTAAGCTACTTCTGGAACATCATTGACGTATCCTGCCAGCTGATTCTCATTGTGCAACAATACGATAAGACTCTTCTCTTTTGCACGTCCTTTTAATTCAAATACACGTTCTACCGCTTCAGCGTTTGTGGCATCGCATCCTATGCCCCAAATCGTATCTGTTGGGTATAGGATGAGCCCTCCATTTTTTAATGTCTCGAGGGCTTTATTGATATCTTCTCGATCTATTGTACTCATCCGGTTGAAGTGAAATTAAACAGCGACATTGTGATCGCGAAGTGCATCATTAAGTGATGTCTTTTTGTCCGTAGATTCCTTACGTTGGCCTATGATTAATGCGCAAGGTACTTGGTATTCTCCAGCGGGGAATTTTTTTGTATAAGACCCTGGGATGACAACGGAACGGGCAGGTACGCGTCCTTTGTACTCTACGGGTTCATGTCCAGTGATGTCAATTATTTTTGTAGACGCTGTCAATACAACATTTGCACCAAGGACAGCTTCAGATTCTACGCGAACACCTTCTACAACAATCACGCGCGACCCTACGAACACATTATCTTCAATAATAACGGGCGAAGCTTGTAGGGGCTCTAATACACCGCCTATACCGACACCCCCGCTGAGGTGCACATGCTTACCTACTTGAGCGCAAGAACCTACTGTGGCCCAGGTATCTACCATAGTGCCTTCATCTACGTAAGCGCCGATGTTGACATACGAAGGCATCATAATGACCCCTTTAGCCAAATATGCCCCATATCGTGCAGATGCCCCAGGTACTACACGTACACCCAACTGCTTGAAGTTAGTTTTTAACTTCATCTTGTCGTGATATACGAAAGGACCAGCTTCCATTTCTTTCATCTCTCGGATAGGAAAATATAGGATGACCGCTTTTTTTACCCATTCGTTTACGTGCCATCTTGTACCAATAGGTTCAGCCACACGGATTTCTCCGTTGTCTAATTTTTGAATAACTGTGCGAATGGCTTCGGTGTACTCTTTATACTCTAACAATTGCCTGTCTTCCCAAGCGTCTTCAATTAATTTTTGCAAATTTTCTAATTCCATCGAACTATATCTGATATGTTGTATAACAAAGATGAAAAAAAATGTTGACATCGGAAGGGCGTTTAAAATTTATCTACTAATTTGACTGTGCTTTCTGTGTATTTTTTAGTTGTTGGATTTATCCAATATTTGCGATCTGCATATGTGTTCAACCTGGCTTAGGAAATTGTCTAGGGCCCGTAGGGCTATCTTCTAAAATGGAGGTATCATTTAGTTGTGCTCCTCGCTAGAGCAATTCATCTAGTTAGCATCTAAAACAGATGATAGGTACAGGGAGGGTGACGTTAGATTTCGTGGATGTGTACGAGAGATCACGAAACCCTAGCATAAAACCTTTAACGTAGGATAGCTCGTTAACGTCTTTATTACTTTTGCGTCTTCATAACTTCATTTTTTACTTTTAACTTTGATTCTACCATGACATCTGAGCAATCAGATAGTCTATGTTACGAAGTTGCCGACAGAGGGAAGTTGATTCATAGGTCTGGGACAATAGGCAAGTTACAATATAATTATTCCAATAAAACTATGGCAGAAGAAAAAGAAAAACTTAGAATAGACAAGTATTTATGGTCCATCCGGATATTTAAAACACGAAGTTTGGCAACTGAGGCATGTAAAGCAGGAAGGGTAAAGCTAAAGGGACAGAATATCAAGCCTTCCTATCCTGTCAAAGTCGGTGAGACTTATGCCATCCAAAAGGGAGCAGAGCGTCGAGTGATTAAGGTTGTGGGCCTACTAGAACGTCGGGTGGATGCCAAGACAGCTGTACAATTTTATGAAGATCATACTCCTTTGGAAGAGACTTATGCTTATAAGTCTGTCTTTCTTCAACCTGTCTTGCAACGAGACAGAGGAGCTGGACGACCTACCAAACGAGATAGACGAGATATTGAGGGCCTTCAAAATGAATGGTGGGAATCTCTTGAGGATGATTAGGGAATACAATAGCCGAAGTTGTGTAACTTAAGTAGCCAAACTATTGAGATTTATAGCTGATCTTTGTAGAAAATAAAAAGCATATGGAAGCGATTTCGAATACTAAGGGGAAGCTCTCATCTGCAAATGATAAAAAATGATGATATGGAATTGATTTATGGTCCATGGCCGTGGTATATAGGCGGTCCGCTTGTAGCGTTTTCTATGATTGCACTTATTTTATTGGGCAAGAATTTTGGTGTCTCGGCTAATTTTAGGACAATGTGCTCTATACTGGGTGCAGGGAAAACGTCAGATTTTTTTAGATTCGAGTGGAAATCCCAAATCTGGAATTTGTTGATTTTAGGGGGTGCCGTGATAGGTGGGTATATAGGTGCGCATCTATTGTCCAATGGACAGCAGGTGCCGGATATCAGTCCAGATACTATCGCTCACCTTCAAGGTTTGGGGTTTGCGAGTGCAGGACAAGCTTATGCGCCATCAGAGCTATATCAGGATTTGACCATCAAATCTTTGGGGCTATTGCTTTTTGGTGGCATATTGGTGGGGTTTGGTACTCGATATGCTGGCGGGTGTACATCTGGTCATGCTATTTCAGGACTTAGCGATTTACAATTACCGTCCCTAATTGCCGTTATCGGTTTTTTTATAGGAGGATTGGTGATGGTACATCTTCTATTTCCCTTTATTTTTTAAGTATTAAGACATGAGAAAATTGATTTTTATCTTTATCGGATTAATCTTAGGATTGACGATGTACAAGGCTGAAGCAGCATCTTGGTTTAGGATATATGAAATGTTTAGCTTCCAGTCCTTTCATATGTATGGATTCATCGGTTCGGCTCTGCTTATTGGGATTGGTGGAATCCAGTGGATCAAAAGGAAGAGTATAAAGGACATCGATGGCCATGCTATTGCGATACAACCCAAAGAAAAAGTATTTAAACGGTACTTATTTGGAGGAATTAGTTTTGGGCTGGGTTGGGCCTTGGTTGGAGCGTGCCCTTTGCCAATGTTTGTGTTAATCGGTGCTGGGGTGTTTCCGATTTTAATCGTTATTTTCGGAGCTATTTTGGGAACCTGGATGTATGGAATGCTGCGTAATAAATTACCTCATTAAAAAAAAGACAGTATGATGCATGCGGCACTTTTACAGGCCTATCAATCCGTCTTTGAACCTAGACTCTTGGGCGAGATTGAGGAAAGCGCGCGTTTTATGGAGTATAAAGCCGGCGATACGATCATAGATGTAGGACAGTATGTAAAGATGATGCCTTTGCTTATTAATGGCGCTATCAAAATATTGCGTGAAGATGCGCGCGAAGGGGAGTTGCTGTTGTATTTTTTGGAAAGAGGTGATACTTGTGCGATGACATTGGCTTGTTGTCTGGGCAATAAGAGAAGTGAAATCAAAGCTATCGCTGAACGTGATGTGTTGGTAGCGATGGTGCCGATTACTAAGATGGAGGAATGGCTGGCCAAATATGGCACATGGCGTAATTTTGTGTTTTCCAGTTACAATAATAGGTTTGAAGAGATGCTAGGTGCAATTGATAATCTGGCTTTTCATAAAATGGATAGTCGAATTATGAACTATTTGGAAGAATTGGCCAAAGTAGGTCAAAGTCGTACTATAAACAAGTCCCATCAAGAGATCGCCGATGCGCTCAATACTTCGCGTGTGGTCGTATCCCGTATTTTGAAAGTTTTTGAAAATGAAGGAAAGATAAGGCTGAATCGAAATACCATCGATCTCTCTTGAGAGTTGGATGGAAATCCCACCTCCCCTCGAAATGCTAACTTGATAATCACCTGTTGTAACAAATGTTACCGTTTTAGTGGGCGGAGCTGAATAGCTTTGTAGTCTAATCATTAAAAGAAAAAATGGAAATAGTCGCTTACTTGTTAGCCGTATTGATTGGAATATCACTTGGTATGATCGGTAGTGGTGGGTCTATATTGACTGTTCCAATATTGGTTTACTTGTTGGATATCGATCCTATACTCGCGACGGCCTATTCTTTATTTATCGTAGGTTTGACATCGTTGGTGGGCGGAGTCACGCAGACGATTCACAGACAAGTAGATTATAGAATGGTATTTCTCTTTGGTGTGCCTTCTATTATAATGGTCTTGATAACTAGAGGATATTTGGTGCCATTGATTCCCGAGCATATTCTGTCGGTTGGTGAATTTGAATTGACAAAGGGAGCGTTAATCATGTTACTATTCGCAGGGATTATGTTGTTGGCTTCGATTTCGATGATTCGAACTAAAGATTGTTCGCTTCAAGAAAATCATACTCTGGATTATCAACAGATCATAATCAAAGGTGGTTTCTTGGGGTTGGTGACAGGTATGGTCGGGGCAGGGGGCGGATTTTTGATTATTCCTGCATTAGTTCTTTTTGGGGGAATGCCAATGAAGAAAGCGGTTGGGACATCGTTATTGATTATAGCCTTTAATTCGTTGATAGGGTTTGTAGGTTTTATTGAGATAGATGGACATCAAGTGGACTGGAAATTGTTGTTTATCTTTTCACTGGCGGCTATTTTGGGGATTCTGATAGGAACATTAATCGCGAAGAGAGTAAGTGGGCAACGACTTAAGACTATATTCGGATGGTTTGTTTTGGGCATGGGACTGTTGATATTGGTTGAGGAGATTTTTAATATTTAGAAGAAGTAGACATTAACGAAAGGTATTTACTATGTTTTTTGAACGCATATATGATGAGAGTCTAGCTCAAGCGAGTTATATAATAGGCTGTCAGGCAAAAGGAGTGGCCATTGTCATTGATCCTAAAAGAGATGTTGATACTTATCTAGAAGTAGCTAATCGAAACAACCTAGAAATCACAAACGTGACCGAGACGCATATACATGCAGATTTTTTAAGTGGCTCAAGGGAACTAGTCGCGGCCACAGGGGCCTCGTTACACCTGTCAGATGAGGGGGGGAGCGATTGGCAATATGAATTTGATCATATCGGGCTGAAAGATGGAGATGTTATAAAGATAGGAAATCTAACGTTAGAGGTGATGCATACACCTGGGCATACACCTGAGAGTATCAGTTTTGTACTAACGGATCACCCTGCTTCGGATTTACCCATTATGGTATTCACAGGTGACTTTGTATTTGTTGGAGATATCGGGCGTCCTGACTTATTGGAGAAGGCGGCAGGTTGGAAGGGCACCTCCGAAGTTGGTGCGAAGCAAATGTTTCATTCAATACAACGTTTCTTAGCATTGCCTGATTACGTGCAGTTGTGGCCAGGACATGGGGCCGGTTCTTCTTGTGGGAAGGCTCTAGGTGCTGTCCCTAGTAGTACAGTCGGTTATGAACGTATCCGTAATTGGGCACTATTACAAACTAATGAAGAGCAGTTTGTGACGGAATTATTAGAAGGGCAACCTGAGGCACCGACCTATTTTGCGATGATGAAAAAACTCAATAAGATCGAGCGACCTTTGCTTGTGGAGGTTCCAAGGATCCCCTTGTTGAGAGATCAACAATTTCAGGAATATCAACGGGAGGGAGCTATTATAATCGATACACGTCCTAAGGATGTCTTTGTCAAGGGACACCTTGCGGGGGCACTTAATATTCAATTTAAGCAATCTTTTGCTACGTGGGCTGGATGGACCATTGCATATGACAAACCTATTATACTTCTTGCTACCTCTGAGCATATAGAACAGCTTACCCGAATGCTGATGCGGATTGGGTTAGACCGTGTAGTAGGTTACATTTCAGGAATGGAGGGATTGGACCTGCCACTTCAAACTACTGAGGTGGTGTCTATGGAAGAGGTAAAAGAAATCATAGGAGATAACTCTGTTCAGCTTATTGACGTACGCAGTGCCGCTGAATACGAAGCTGGACATATTCCTGGGGCCAAAAATATCATGTGGGGAAGGATGGAACAGCATTTAGAAAACATCGATACGCATAAGGATGCTGTTATTTATTGCCAGAGTGGAGATCGGGCGACAATAGCTGCTTCGATATTAAAGAAGAACGGATTTAAGAATTTGAAGATTTATATGGGTAGTATGGCCGATTGGCGAGCAAAGGGACAAGAGGTAGATTAATTAAGAAAGAAAGGCGGCGAATGGATTTCCGCCTTTTTTTCTTATTCGGGTATATTAGAATGCCCCATGTACCGTACGATTCGATTTGCTTTGCCGTTGACATAAGGTGATGGATTTCTCGCATCCCATTTTTGAGGGCTTGGCAAGATTGCAATGATGAGGGCAGCCTCTTTCTTAGTCAAGCTCTTGGCTGATTTATGGAAATAATACTGAGCCGCAGCTTCGGCACCATATACACCTTGCCCCATTTCGATTACATTGAGATAGACTTCAAGAATTCTCTTTTTGCTCCAAAGAAGCTCGATCAAAAAAGTAAAGTAGGTTTCAAAGCCTTTTCTTACCCAAGAGCGATCAGGCCAGAGGAATACATTTTTGGCGACTTGTTGGCTGATGGTGCTACCACCGCGAAGCTTCTTTCCACTTTGGTTTTTCTCAAGGGCTGTCTGTATTGCTTTTACATCAAAACCATTGTGATCCATAAAGCGAGCATCTTCGCTGGCGATTGCCGCTCTTTTGAGATTGTTCGAGAGTTCATCATAGTCCAACCATTCCTTTTCTAATTTCCATTCTTTGCCCGCACCTTTGCGTTCGAAACCTCGTTTGAGCATTAGATAGGTGACTGGAGGGTCAATGAAACGCAAACAGATAACCCAAAAGATAGTCAGCGCAAAAAAGCCTCCAACGACACGTAGTGTCCATTTCAATATCTTTTTCTTTAAATCCTGTGTGCTGGATTTACGTTTGACTTTGTTTCCTCTTCTGATGGCCATTTACCTACGCTGTTTTTTGCTGCAAACTTAAGCTGTATTAAGCATTGTTGATACATTTATTTTAAAATACCTGTATTTTGTACTTATCATAGTGTCAATCCCCATAAAATATAGGATTCCTGATGACCTTGGAATACATAGCTGTTGAGGAAAAAGATTAGGAATGACTTTACCCTTGATAAGTTGCCTAATTGGTACATTTCTCTTATTTTTACGACTTATCTAAATTCAATAAAATTGGCAAAGGCAGTGAAGAAAGAAACCCCTCTTATGCAACAGTATAATGCGATAAAGGTTAAATATCCTGGAGCATTATTATTATTCAGAGTAGGAGACTTTTATGAAACGTTTGGTGAGGATGCGATTAAAGCCGCGGGTATTTTAGGGATTGTACTAACAAAAAGGGGCAACGGAACGGAATCGGAAACTGCTTTGGCGGGATTTCCGCATCATTCTTTAGAAACCTATTTACCTAAATTGGTAAGAGCGGGACAGCGGGTCGCTATATGTGATCAGCTAGAAGACCCAAAGATGACCAAAACTATTGTAAAAAGGGGAGTGACCGAACTTGTGACGCCTGGAGTATCCTATAGTGACAATATCGTTCATCAAAAATCTAACAACTACCTTGCATCTGTCTTTTTTGAAAAAAATATATTAGGGGTATCCTTTTTGGATATCTCTACAGGTGAATTCTTGGTTGCGCAAGGAAGCAGCAACTATGTTGATAAACTTTTGCAAGGCTTTAAGCCGACTGAGGTTATCCTACCTAAAAAACAGCTGAAGGAATTTACAGAGGCATTTGGAAGTCATTTCTATACGTACACCTTAGATGAATGGCCTTATACGGGCGACTATGCTTCAGAGAATTTGCTCAAACATTTTGAAGTGAACTCGATGAAGGGATTCGGGATTGAACGAATGCCTGTTGGAATAGTAAGTGCCGGAGTAGCTTTACATTATTTAAATGAGACCGAACACCGTAATCTACAGCATATCTCCAATATTTCAAGGATAGAAGAAGATCGTTACATGTGGTTGGATCGCTTCACGATACGTAATTTGGAATTAATCGGCTCGGCCAATGATAATGCAACCACGCTATCAGATGTACTCGATCAGACCTCGTCTCCAATGGGAGCTCGGCTATTGAAAAGATGGATTGTGATGCCTTTGAAAGATAAGAAATCAATTCAAGAGCGATTGAATACTGTCGATTATTTTTATCAAAACCAACCCCTACGGGATGAGTTGATAAAGGAAATCAAGCAAGTAGGTGACCTCGAACGACTGATTAGTAAGATTGGTTTGCAAAAAGCAAATCCTCGAGAAATCGTACAGCTTAAACGATCGCTATTTGCCATAGAGAAACTAAAAGAACTCACACAGGCGACGGATTCTGAAGCTTTGCATGTGATTGCTGAACAACTCAATCCGTGCCTCTTGATCCGTGAAAAGATTGAGCGTGAGATACAGTCCGAACCCCCAGTAGCCTTGAACAAAGGTAATGTCATGGCTAATGGTATAGATGTCGAAATGGATCGATTGCGTAAGATTGCATTTGGAGGAAAGGATTACTTACTCGAAATCCAACGGAGAGAGTCGGAAGCTACGGGGATCCCATCTCTTAAAATAGCCTTCAACAACGTATTTGGATATTATTTGGAGGTGACCAACACCCATAAGGACAAGGTGCCTGAAGGCTGGATTCGTAAACAGACTTTGGTAAATGCAGAACGCTACATCACGGAAGAACTGAAGGAATATGAGGAACAGATTCTTGGTGCCGAAGAAAAAATCCAGGCTATAGAAAATAGATTGTATTCCGAGCTTTTAATAGCGATAGCGGACTATATCAAACCGATACAATTAAATGCACAACTGATTGCAAAATTGGATGTATTGTTGAATTTCGCTGTGATTGCGGAGAAGAACTATTATGTCAAGCCCGAAGTCAGCGAGAGCAAAGTGTTGGATATAAAAGGCGGAAGACATCCTGTGATTGAGCGTAACTTGCCGATTGGTGAGGACTACATTACCAATGATACTTATCTGGATAATGATGGGCAGCAGATTATTATTATTACGGGACCGAATATGGCGGGTAAGTCCGCATTACTTCGTCAAACGGGTCTTATTGTACTGATGACCCAAATGGGCTCTTTTGTGCCTGCAAAAGAGGCACATATCGGATTGGTTGATAAGATTTTTACAAGGGTAGGGGCTTCGGATAATTTGTCCTCTGGCGAGTCTACCTTTATGGTGGAGATGAATGAAACTGCGAGTATCATGAATAATCTTTCGGATCGAAGCCTGATATTATTGGATGAGATTGGACGAGGTACCAGTACGTATGATGGTATATCTATTGCCTGGGCTATTGCCGAATTTTTGCACAATCACCCGACAGCAAGAGCCAAGACTCTTTTTGCGACACACTATCATGAATTGAATGAATTGAGCACTTCAATGCCTCGAATTAAGAATTTTAATGTGACGGTGAAAGAAGTCAATAATAAGGTTATTTTTCTCCGTAAGCTGGTGCCGGGAGGTTCCGAGCATAGCTTTGGAATACACGTTGCTAAATTGGCCGGTATGCCTCCTCGATTACTTGCGCGCGCCAATGAAATCCTTAAACGGTTAGAACAGGAGCGGACAGGGGGTGAGCAGATCAAAGATAGCATGCGTAAGATACAAAAGCAGGCCTACCAACTCCAGATGTTTGCCATTGATGATCCCATTCTGGAAAAGATAAGAGACATGCTGAATAATCTAGATGTCAATACCCTCACTCCGGTCGAAGCATTGATGAAGCTTGATGAAATCCAGCGACTCCTAAAGAATTAGAATCTGAAAAACAATTCTAAGCTGCCATAGTGTTGGTAGATATTGGTCACTAAGTTGTTGTCCCATTGATAAGGGGTATGATGGTATCCTAGCTCTAGTCCGATATAGTTTCGTTTGGATACGCGGTACATTGTAGCGAGACTAGCACCTAGATGTAAGGTGTTAACATTGTGAAATTTGGTACTTGAACCATCCCCATACTCGTCATAGTAATTGTCGTTATATACCGTTTCGGAAAGTCCGGTTGTAATCATATCCCAACCAATTATTAGTTTCGGGATTATAACGTATTTATCGCGGTCGTAGACTTTGTAGCCAACATTCCCGCCCACAAAAATGCTTGCAGATGAATTGACGGAGACTACTTCATCGTACAATTGGTAGTCAAAGTTTTTGTCTGAGCTGTTGATTCGGACTTTGATGCCTCCTTCAAAGATGAAGTTCCTATTTAATGAACTCATTATCGTAATGCCTAATGTAGGATTGTATCCAAATGTGGTATTGCGCCCACCTAAAGGACCATACCCTCCCACATAGGCTAATATCCCTGTTTTTCCTTTGTAATGTTCTATGTCAATTTGATCTTCTGAGGGGGTACTTAGCGCCGCTATTTCATCAAAATCATCTGCAAATAAGGCGATGAGCTTTCGCTCTTGTGGGGACCAGTCATACGAGGCTGAGGACAAGAGTGCTTGAGCCTTTAATTTCAAAAGGGAGTCGATAGGGTGACGCAGTGGTACAAAATCGTATTCTTGGGGTTGCTTTTTAAATAAATCTTGGAAATTCTTTTTATCGGTACTGTTCCATCTTTTGATAAGTTTCTGATCCAATCCATCGTTAAAATATTGATCAATCTGGCTAGGGGTATTATTATTAGAAATGAGTGCCAATGTGATTTTTAGACGTTGGTTGAACTCGTTTGTACCACAGGTTGCTATCATGGACTCTATCAGCTGTGTACTATTAGCAAAATCATTTTTTTCCAATAGGGGTACTAATTTGGAAAGAGATTCATGCATTAAGGGTTCACATCTTTGGGCATTAGCTTGCTGAGCAGATGCAGAATACGGAGCTATCAAAATAATCAGTATCAGATACAGCGGATTGAACGTCAGGGTAAGTTTCATATCTATCTTAGAATATGGAGACCAATGTAGTGAAATTTTATGATTTACGGAATGTAGAATAGTGACTTGTTAAAGTTCTAAAGCACTATCTTTGTGAGATGTCGTCAATATTTTCATTCAAGCAATTCCAGGTGGATCAAACTGATTGTCCCATGAAGATCAATACCGATGGAGTATTACTCGCTGCAAGTACACCTACCCTTCCTATCGGACGTATTTTAGATATTGGTACTGGTACCGGCGTGATTGCGATGATGTTGGCCCAACAGTTTAATCATGCGACAATAGAAGCCGTGGAAATCGATCATGCTGCCGCCAATCGCGCGCGGTCTAACTTTCAGTCCTCCATTTTTGCTGAGCGGTTGTGCTTGCACTCTGGCTCCTTTGAAGAGATGTTAGTAACAGGGACTTATGATTTGATTGTTTCTAATCCACCTTTTTATGTAGACTCTTTGCACAATCCGGATCAGCGAAAGAAAGTTGCTCGACATGCCGATGAATCATTTTTTGACAAATTACTATACTTTGCTGGCTTGCATATCCATGATGGGGGGATGCTAAGACTTATTTTGCCGCCAGAACTAGCTGCTGAGGTGGTGAGCAGAGCCATATCACAGGAGCTTTATCTCGCACATACTCTCCGTGTCAAGTCTTACACTAAAGATGCAGATATTAGACATATTGTTTCATTTCGTAAACGAATGAAAGTTGATAGCGAAGAGAATATATTCGTGATTTATGAACGTAGAGGAGTTTACTCTGCAGGTTACAAAGCCTTGTTAAAGCCTTATTTTTTGGCATTTTAAGTAGATGTTGAACATGGTATACTCCACGCAAATCGAGCTTGCTAGCTCATGAAATAATTACGTACATATGAAAAAAATTGGACTGATATCCGATACACATAGTTACTTAGATGATGCGGTATTTGAGTATTTCAAATCTTGTGATGAAATATGGCATGCTGGGGATTTTGGCACAATTGAAGTGGCAGATGCCCTTGCTGCATTCAAACCCTTTAAGGGTGTATATGGTAATATCGATGGTAAGGATATTCGAATTCAATATCCCGAAAATTTGCGGTTTAAGTGCGAAGAAGTGGATGTGTGGATGACCCATATTGGTGGGTATCCGGGAAGATATGCTCCTGCAGTCAAAAGCGAAATCTATCTTCACCCGCCGCAATTATTCATTTGTGGACATTCGCATATCTTAAAAGTTCAGTATGATAAAAAATTGCAATGTTTACATCTAAACCCAGGGGCCGCTGGTAAGCAAGGTTGGCATAAAGTGAGAACATTGATGCGATTTGATATAAACGTGAATAAAATTGAAAATTTGGAAATAATAGAATTGGCTAATCGTTAAGGTCTGGTTGTCATTTGGTTGCGATAATGTTTTTGGTTACCTACATTTGGCGCAAATCATATAAACAAAACAAACGAATGACAATTATGAAAACATTAGGCCAGTTTATTATTGAGAAACAGGCTGATTTTCCCTATGCGAAAGGGGAGCTTTCCCGGCTATTGCGAGATATTGGTATCGCTGCAAAAGTCGTCAATCGGGAAGTCAACAAAGCGGGGCTGGCTGATATTCTGGGTGAATCTGGGCACGTAAATATTCAAGGTGAAGGCCAAAAAAAACTGGATGTCTATGCTGACGAACAATTTATGCGGGCATTAAGTAGTGGAGGGGAGTGCTGTGTGTTTGCTTCGGAGGAGCAAGATGAGGCCGTCTATCTCAATTCAACAGTTTCTAAAGATGCCAAGTACATTGTTTGCATCGATCCGCTTGACGGTTCTTCTAATATAGATGTAAATGTCTCGGTAGGGACTATCTTTTCTATCTATAGGCGAAAATCAACAGAAGGAGAGGCTACGCTATCAGATATTCTACAAAAGGGCATTCATCAAGTTGCTGCTGGGTATATTATCTATGGTTCTTCGACGATGTTGGTCTATACCACGGGTAAGGGCGTGAATGGGTTTACATTGGACCCTTCTATCGGAGAATTCTGTCTTTCCCATCCTAATATCATTATTCCTGAAAAGGGTAATATTTATTCCATTAATGAGGGTAATTACGTTAAATTTCCGCAAGGAATAAAAGATTATATTAAATACTGTCAAATCGAAGACGTAGCCACCCGACGTCCTTATGTATCGCGATATATTGGCTCTATGGTTGCCGATATACATCGTAACTTGTTGAAAGGAGGGATATTTTTATACCCCACAACCTCAAGTCATCCGCAGGGTAAGCTCCGTTTATTGTATGAATGTAATCCAATTGCATTTATAGTGGAGCAGGCAGGAGGTAAAGCGACTACTGGATATGAACGTATACTAGATATCCTACCTAGGGAATTGCACCAGCGGTGTTCGGCTATAATGGGGAGCCGAGAAATGGTAGAAAAAGTGGAGGATTTCTTAAGACCTTAGATGTAGTATTGAGGTAGTCTTACAGGCTATCCCTTACTTCTAATAGAAATCCTTTTAATTTTTCAAGTGAGTCTACAACACGTTGGTTTTCTCGGGCTTCATTTTTATTGGAGCGCAGGTAATCACGCGCACCTTGCAACGTGTAGCCTTTGTCCTTGACTAGGTTGAAGATAATCTTTAGATTAGCGATGTCATCTTGCGTAAATAGGCGATTACCCTTCTTATTTTTCTTAGGTTGAAGGATAGGAAATTCGCGTTCATAAAACCGAATTTGTGAAGCATTGACATTAAACATTTCCGTCACCTCACCCATCGTATAGTATAGCTTGTTTATTTCACGTTCCTTATAAGGCATATTATTTATCTACATTAATCCTAGTCAAACAAACTTAGATAAAATGCTTCATATTCACAAGCCGAATATGGTTCGTTTACATATTACATCTCGTGTTTTCTCAGCTTGTATTGGTGAATGCAATGCATTTTCTCTAAGTTTGAATTATGCTTATCGTTAGTGAATTTTGGACAAAGTTGTTTTCGTTTGGTAAAGCACACGCTGTAACGATATATCCATTTATCTTTCTCAAGAAGCGGCAGCTTTTGGACGATCAGACACTCATTAATCATGAACGTATCCACTTGAGACAGGCGCTTGAACTGGGTATACTATTCTTTTATATTTGGTACCTTATCGAGTTTGGGATTCGAATGTTGCGATATCGAAATTTTAGAAAGGCATATCTAATGATTTCCTTTGAACAGGAAGCCTATCTGCATGAACAGGATTCACATTATTTGGATAGGCGTAGGTATTGGCAGTTTTGGCGGTATATTAGCAAATGAAAGAGCTCCTTTAGGAGCTCTTTCATTTGCTATTGAATCAACTTCAAGAAAGTCGAAATCTTTTGCTTCAATTCACGTCTATCGACAATGAAATCCAAGAAACCATGTTCCAGTAGGAATTCCGAAGTTTGAAATCCTTTGGGTAGATCTTTCTTGATTGTTTCTTTGATGACTCGTGGACCAGCAAAGCCAATCAATGCCCCTGGTTCGGCAATATTGATATCTCCAAGCATCGCATATGATGCTGTAACTCCTCCTGTTGTAGGATCTGTTAATAGACAGATGTAAGGAATTTTTGCTTGACTTAAAAGTGCTAATTTTGCAGAAGTCTTGGCCATCTGCATCAAAGAGAAAGCTGCTTCCATCATGCGTGCTCCACCTGATTTGGAGATTAACATGAAAGGGACCTTGTGCTCTAGACAGTAATCAATAGATCTAGCAATCTTTTCTCCCACTACCGATCCCATGGATCCGCCTATAAAAGTGAAATCCATACAGGCCACCACCAAATCTTTGCCATCAAGCTTGCCGTGTGCACTTCTTAGTGCATCGTTAAGTCCTGTTTTTGCTCTTACTTCAACAAGGCGCTCGGCGTAGGGTTTCGTGTCGATAAAATGGATAGGATCACCAGATTTGAGATTCGCAAATAGCTCAGTGAAATTGTTGTCGTCAAATAGGATTGAAAAATAAGCCGCGGATCCAATGCGGATATGATATCCACAATATTGGCAAACATAGTTGTTTTCAATCTGTTCAATATTTAATAAGGGTTTTTTACATGCCGGACATTTATTCCAAAGACCATCTGGTGCCTCTTTCTTGTTTTCTGTCGCGGTATTAATCCCTGCTTTTTCTCTTTTAAACCAACTCATATAAAAGTTCTTATTCGACTACAAACTTAGATAAAAATGCTTCTTTTCACAAGTGTTTTTATTATTGCGATTAAAGAGGGGATGCTTGAATATAGGGTGGTGAGGATATATGCAATTATTTGATGTTTGTAGAATCGGCTTGGAGGTGTTTTTCCAATGCCAATTTATACTAGTTTCCCCTAAGTATAGACTTACTTGTCACTGTTTACAGCGCTTAATAATCCATTAGGGGTCCCACATCTTGTCCAATATTTCTTAGTGTGAATCATGGGGTGCCTTCGGCTGTTCCTTGGTAGTGGTACGGCATAAAAAACGATAAGACTTTTACGAAAGAGATATGGGGAATCCGAAAAAGAGAGCAAATACGTGATGTGCCTTTGGGTGGCACACTATGCCAAATGGTATGCACTGTGTTCTAAATAGGGGTACCTCTATAGGATTCACTGTAGAGCATTTAGGAAGTATCGTTTGCCATTCGGTAACGACATCTTGGAACACAGTTGCTACGGCCTTTGTGCAGAAACATTTTCTACGGCAGATTTAAGATGCAATTTTAAATGTGACGAATAAAAATACAGGGTATTTGATGAAGAATTCAAGAAGATGGCCGTGAAAAATCGTCCAGTAATCAAAGAATTTATATTTCACAGTGATCCGATGGAACACGTTTCAAAATTTTAGGCATAAAAAATGGGCAAGCCCCTTTTATCGCACCGCTCAACCAAATACCCTTGCTGTGTTCCCACCCTGGGGGATTCAAAGGGAGCTGGTCGTAAAAGACTTACCCACCACAAAAGTAGCAAATTATTGGGATTTGCGAAAACAAATATCCTTTAATTTGCTACTGAGCTGGTTTTCATCTTATTATTTTTTTTTCGACGTCGCTGTGATTGTTTCCACTTAACAGAATCTGCCCATGCCTACATTAAGTAATATCACATATTCTTGTCGTCATATTCGCCAATCAGCGCGTAATATCCAAATAATCCCAAGCCAACGGATATAATGGGTGTAAGGATACCCAGGATAATAATACCAAATACCAAGTCTTCTTGATGGCCAGTAACTAATTTAGGGATACCTAGCTCTGCAATGCAGAAGTATGCTGTTAGCAATGCGAGTATAATCCAGATAGCTCCCAATATTTTTTTGAGGATTCCCATATTAGTCGTTTATGTTCTTATGAATGATAGATTTATTGATATAAAATGCGCCAATGATAAAGCACACAGCGGATATGATGATAGGGTACCATAAGCCGGCTAGGTAGTACTCAGGGTCTTGTGCGATTTGTGCATTGGTGGCCAAATAGGTGGATACAGCAG
The DNA here is from genome assembly GCF_027627455.1 of Sphingobacterium sp. SYP-B4668. NCBI lineage: Bacteria > Pseudomonadati > Bacteroidota > Sphingobacteriia > Sphingobacteriales > Sphingobacteriaceae > Sphingobacterium > Sphingobacterium sp. SYP-B4668. The sequence continues at coordinate 926,404 of NZ_CP115483.1, forward strand.
GCAAAAGGCCTCCGAATATGCCATTTCCGATATGATATGGAAGTGACATCGATGTGTAGCGTATTTTAACCGGAAACATTTCAACTAAGAATGCTGCAATCGGTCCATATACCATCGTGATGTAGATGATTTGTATGAAAATAAGAAAAGTGAGCCACCATCTATTTTGTCCTTCTATTGTGACGATGCTTTTAGATGTTTCGTGCCCATCAGCATTGCTTACTGTCCGTACTTCTTGGACTAACGTTTGGTCGCTATAGCGCGTTTCTGAGGTATAGATTGTTGAATTATGCAGGTCATCTTTTTTCTGTGATAGTAGTTTCTTATCGGCTGATTGCTCTTTTTTGCTAATATTGGTGATGGTATACATGGCTTCATATATTGGCCGGTAGGTACACAGTGCCAGCAGCATGCCTAAGAGCATAATCCACTTGCGTCCCACTTTGTCACTGAGCCAACCAAATACAATGAAGAAGGGAGTACCTAAGAGAAGGGCTGTTCCCAAAATAAGATCTGCTTGGTCCGAATCTAGGAACATCACGGTCTTCATGAAACTCATAGAGTAAAATTGGCCTGTATACCAGACAACACCTTGTCCCATCGCTGCACCGAAAAGCGCTAATAGTACAAATTTCAGATTATATCGGTTACCAAAGCTTTCTTTTAGTGGGTTTGTAGAAGTCTTCCCTTCTGACTTGGCTTTCTTAAACTCAGGGGATTCATCCATATTCTTACGGATTAAGTAAGATACATATACCATCACGATAGAGAGCATGAACGGCACACGCCATCCCCACTGATCGAATTGCTCTGCTGTAAGGAAGCTTTTGGTGAGTAGAATGACTATTAGTGAAATGAAAAGACCGAATGTGGCTGTCGTTTGTATCCACGAAGTCCAGTATCCGCGCTGCCCTTTGGGAGCATGCTCAGCAACATATGTTGCTGCTCCGCCATACTCACCTCCTAAGGCGAGTCCTTGCAGTAGCCGAAGAATAAGGACCAAAAGCGGAGCCAAGAAGCCAATCGAGTCATAGCTTGGGATACAACCAATGAGAAACGTAGCGCCCCCCATTAATAATAGGGTGACCATAAAGGTGTATTTTCGACCAATCATGTCACCTAGCCTGCCAAAGAATAGAGCACCAAAGGGGCGGACGACAAAGCCAGCAGCGAATGTGGCTAGTGTAGAAAGAAAGGCGGCGGTGGGATTGTCCGACGGAAAAAATTTGGTTGAAATGACAATGGAAAGACTTCCAAAGATAAAGAAATCGTACCATTCAATAAGTGTGCCCATGGAAGAGGCACCAATGACTTTCCAGATTCCTTTTTTGTTTACAGGGTCTTGCATAGTTGGGTTTAGGTATAGGTTATTGTTGTAACTTGTATGTTTTTCCAGGTAGGGATATTAATAAGTCTTCCATCTCCATTTCTAACAGGAGGATAGCCAGTTTACTTTGGGGCCAATCACAGTACAATGCAATTTCATCCACAGTAGCCTGCTCCCGCTCTTGGATATATTGAAAGACTTTCTGCTGATCCTTTGTTAATTTTGGGAGGCGTAGTGTAAATTGGGTATTTGTGACCTTAGGTCTGTCTGGCTCCCAATTCATGAGGTAGCACAGATCTTCTGCATGGCGTATCAAGTGAGCCCTATTGGTCTTGATTAAATAATTGCACCCCGCTGAAAACTCTTGGTCGGTAGCCCCAGGGACTGCACACACATCCCGATTATAACTATTGGCAATTTCTGCGGTGATAAGAGCTCCGCCTGAAGCGGCAGCTTCAATGACGATGGTGACATCTGCCATGCCCGCAATGATGCGGTTTCGCATCGGGAAGTTCTGACGGTCGGGGTTGGTTCCCGAAGGAAATTCTGTAATTAGACCTCCGCAGTCAATCATGTCGGAAGCAATATCCCGATGTGCCGCTGGATAGATGCGGTCCAAGCCGTGCCCTAGCACACCTATTGTGGGTATTTGATGTTTTAAGGCTATGGTATGGGCATGCACATCGATGCCGTAGGCCAAGCCACTGATAATGTGTGCATCAAGGTGCTGGAGATCTCGTATTAGATTTTCGGTCATCTTTCGACCATATGCAGTGGCCTTACGGGTCCCCACGACGCTGATGACTTTAGGTGGATTTAAGGATACTGATCCTTTGTAGTATACAATTAGAGGAGCATCTTCACAATTTGCTAATCTTTTGGGATAGTTGGGGTCTTCCCACCAAAGTGGGGCAATGCGATGTTTTTCAATAAACGCAAGTTCCTTTTCGGCATCTAATAGCGCTTGCTTGCTGAGAATTTCATTTGCCAGTACTTCCCCAACACCGGGAATATGTTGTAGTGTTTTTTTTGAAGCTTCAAAAATAGCGTCTACTGCGCCCAGTTGCGATAATAATGACCGCGATAGCTTAGGCCCAATGCCTTTGATTTTGGTCAATGCTATTTTTTGTAAGATGCTCATAAATGGTTATCCTAATATAGGAATAATTCCTAAAATCACGAATAGGTTGGGCTTCTTTTGTAAAGAATAGTAACTTTGTGCCTTATATATTGAAATGTTAATCAGTATAGGCACATCGTGCATATATTATTTATTTACACGGATTAACAATTAAACGAGGTATAGTGAAGTCATTTATGCCATAGCGTTCACACACGTAATCAATAAAAGAAAACATTAGCATGGAAATGAAAGAACCTTTTGACATAGAAATAGAGAACATCATCTATTCTATTTTTCCAGAAGAAGAGGATACTTATGTGGTATTTAAAGACGGAAGGGAATATGTCCAGATTATTAAAGATACGGATACAAGTTGGCTAAAATTACATCCTGAAACTGGGTTGCCTATGTTTGGTATGGACGAAGAGATTCATTTGATTGGGAAGAAAATTCTAGAGGAGCTAGGGTAGTAGGTGGGATGTGCGTATTGGCTTTGGCATAAAGAGGATTATTATTATCGCCCATAGTTACTCAATACGCACTATTTAGTCCGCTCGACGTTCTACATTTGCACGTATACGACATATTTAGTATCAAAGAAATCCTCTTTAAAATAACTAGACAGCGGGTGGAGTTCAGCTTTGAGTTTTGACTCTTTGATTTCGTCCTTCAAATCTCCGCCTTTAAGGTAGAGAATCCCATTGGGTACACCATTTTTGTCTTGCTTAAGAAACTTGTTGCGTATCCAAGGTGCAAAATCTCCTAATCTAGTTACAGCCCTAGATACCACAAAGTCATATTTATAGTCCAATTGTTCAGCGCGTATATGGTCTGCCTCAACGTTGGTAAGTTTCAAAGCAGCAGCGACCTCACGAACTACTTTTATTTTCTTGCCGATGGAATCAACTAGATGAAATTTTACTTCAGGAAAAAGAATGGCTAGTGGAATACCTGGGAAACCACCACCCGTGCCAACATCTAAGATATGAGTGCCAGGGGTAAACGCTGTTATAAATTTTGCGATACCCAAAGAATGTAGGACATGATGCAGATATAGGCTTTCTATGTCTTTTCTGGAGACTACATTGATTTGGTTATTCCAAAAAGGGTAGAGCTCAGCAAGCTGCGCAAACTGACTTTTTTGAACTTCATTCAGGTTTGGAAAATATTGATAGATTATGTCTACTGTAGGATTCAAAATATTGATAGTTTAGCGTGAACGATTATTTCCAAGTGCGTTGCGTTTTTTTTCTATTAAACAAGCCATTGATACAAATATAGAAATAGTAATACAGGTCCAGAAATGGAAGCCACCATATTAGATCATGTACAGCAAGTTTTTTATAGATTGGACGAAAGACTAAAATCTGTGTGATCAATCTGATAAAGTAGGCTCCTACCACATAGTGCCACATGTAGGGGAAGACGGACACGATTGTTAATAAGGATATGTAAAATAATGCTGCCGATATCAATTGGATTCCTAGCATGCGTTGGTGCTTCTTTTTGTACAAGACTGAAGCGCCAGAATGCCTAGCCTTCTGTTTATAATAGCTTTTCCAGGAATCCTTAGGGACCGAATACATATGTGCATCCGGATGAATCGCGATTTTAACATTGGTTCGGTTGGCATTTTGATTGACAAATAAGTCGTCATCCCCAGATTTGATATGCATGTGTGAGGTAAATCCCTTGGATTTAAAAAAAAGCGACTTTCTGTAGGCCATGTTGCGTCCTACGCCCATATAAGCATTTTTTTTGAGTGCATAAGCGAGATAGCTCATCGCGGTGTGCGTGGTCTCAAATCGGATGAGTTTATTGAGGAAGCCCTTCTTTTTAAAATATGGAGAATAGCCAAGTACGATTTCGGTCCTTTCTGAGAAGGCGCCTGCTATTTCGGACAGCCAATGGCTAGAGTTCGGTTGACAGTCTGCATCGGTAAATAAGAGGTGCTCATGACTAGCGGCTTTGATACCAAGTGTGACGGCAAACTTTTTATTGTGTTTAAGTTGTATGTGTTCCTTGATCTCCACAAGCTTTAGATTGCCATGTTGCCTTTCAAGGTCTTGTAATACCCATTTGGTATCGTCACTAGAGCAGTCATTGACGACGATGACTTCAAAATGTGGATAATCCTGTCCAAGTATTAAAGGGAGAAATGTTTTCAGATTTTCCTCTTCATTCCTAGCACAGATGATAATGGAGAGTGGGATTGTATTATCCATCGTCTGAAAGGATTTGACCTTATGCAACGAAAGTTTTCCATATACAAATAGGATATAAAAGAGTTGAATCAACAGTAGTACCCCTATAATAGCTAATGCTAGATGGAAGAAGGTAAAATTAAGATTAGAAAAATAAGATATATTCACGAGTCAAAATTATGGAGAAGTATTGACGAATCTGTGATTCGAGCGTTAAAATTAGTTATTTAATGTCAAAATGAGACGTTATCTGATAATATTTGTATAGCATCTATAAAGAGATGCCATATTTTGTAGTACTTTTGCAAGTGTTTTTGAATGTCTGTATATTGGCTTTCAGAACCATCTGTATGAGGTTAGCGTATTGCGCCTTAGATATCGCATAGAATAGAGAGGTTATTTCATGAAATTTACGCTTCAAGCAAACGACAAATTTTCTAAAGCCCGTGCTGGGGAAATCGAAACAGCTCACGGTAAAATCCAAACACCAATTTTCATGCCTGTAGGTACTGCCGGTACTGTCAAAGCTGTCCACCAACATGAATTGAAAAAGGATATTGAAGCACAGATTATTTTGGGGAATACGTATCACCTGTATCTACGACCAGGATTGGATGTCTTGAATAAAGCTGGAGGTATACATAAGTTCAACGGCTGGGACGGTCCTATTTTGACGGATAGCGGCGGGTATCAAGTATACTCGCTTACCGAAGTTCGTAAAATAAAGGAAGAAGGGGTGACTTTTCGCTCCCATATCGACGGATCCAAGCATCTTTTTACTCCAGAGAATGTGATGGATACACAACGGATTATCGGTGCTGATATCATAATGGCTTTTGATGAGTGTACACCATATCCATGTGATTATGGGTATGCACGTCGATCAATGGAAATGACCCATCGCTGGTTGAAACGCTGTTGCGATCGATTCGACGCTACCCAACCCTTATATGGTTATGATCAAACATTGTTTCCAATCGTACAGGGATCTGTATACAAAGATTTACGGGAGCGATCGGCCGAAGCGATAGCGTCTTTTAATCGAGAAGGGAATGCGATAGGAGGTTTGTCGGTCGGAGAACCAGCTGAAGATATGTATGGGATGACCGAAGTGGTCTGTAATATCCTACCTTGGGAAAAACCTCGTTATCTCATGGGTGTAGGTACGCCTATCAATCTACTCGAAAATATAGCTTTGGGTATTGATATGTTTGACTGTGTGATGCCTACTCGCAACGCTCGCAATGGAATGCTATTTACACAGAATGGAATCATCAATATCAAGAATGAAAAATGGAAGGATGATTTCTCGCCTATCGAAGCGGAAAGTGACTTAATGGTTGACCAAATTCATACTAAGGCGTACCTCAGACATTTAATACGCTCCCAAGAGATTTTAGGAGCGCAGATCGCATCATTACATAATTTACATTTTTATCTTTGGCTTGTCGAACAGGCGCGTGAGAAAATCGTAGAAGGGACTTTCTATGATTGGAAAAATAAAATGGTCAAAATTTTAGGACAACGTTTGTAAAATAGCGAAAGAAGCATGTATCCATGAAGATCATAGATTGGTATATCATAAAAAAATATTTGTCGACTTTTGTCTTCACTATGGCTATTTTTACGGTTGTCATGGTTATTTTTGATGTTTCTGAAAAGCTGGATAATTTCTTAGAGCATAAAGCACCGCTTTCTAAGATTGTTTTTCAATACTATGCCGGATTTATACCATTCTACCTTAATTTTCTATCTCCACTAATTAATTTTATCGCTGTTATTTTCTTTACATCTAAGATGGCCGATCAGACGGAGATTGTCCCCATACTTAGTGGTGGGATGAGCTTCAATAGGATGTTGAGACCTTATATGATTGCTGCGTCGATTATCTTTGCGGTGACTTTTGTCTTCAACATTTACATCATCCCCCGGACGAATAAGATGAAGGTAGGCTTTGAAAATGTATACGTAAAGCCCGATCGTGCCGGAGGGTCGACTTCGTCCACCCATATGCAGATAGATTCGAACAGCTACGTATACATTGATAATTTTGATACCAAACAAAAGATTGGCTATAACTTTGTCCTTGAAAAATTCGATGGAGATAAACTCATTGAGAAAATGATGGCTGATCGGATTCGATGGGATTCAGTTGCTACAAAATGGAAAATCGAGAGTTACACTAATCGAATAGTCAACGGTCTGAGTGAGCGTATGGACAAGGGTGATCAGAAAGATACCACATTGGATATGAGGCCCTCTGATTTTGAGAAATTTGACAATATGTTTACAGCGATGAATACTGATGAGCTCAATAAACGTATTGAAAAAGAAGGGACCCGAGGTACCGGAATGATGACGGATTTGCTGTTGGAAAAATACAAACGTTATATCTACCCTTTTTCTGCCTTTATCTTGACGCTGATGGGCGTATCGCTTTCATCGAAGAAAGTAAGAGGTGGCATCGGCCTGAGTCTTGGATTGGGGATTGCATTAAGTTTTGTTTATATCGTATTGATTCAATTTTCGACCATGTTCTCGCTCAAAGGGGGACTACCACCGTTGATAGCAGTGATGATTCCGAATCTTATCTTTTTGACCTTGGCGGTCTATTTACTGTATAAGGCTCCTAAATAATATTTAATCAATGATATCTTTTTTTAAAAACAACCAGAATGTCCTCATTCTGCATTTGACGGTTTTAATCTGGGGATTCACAGGTATATTAGGCAATTTGATTTCTGTCTCCGCTATTCATTTAGTTTGGTATAGGGTCTTGATAGCAGCGCTTTCTTTATTGGTCTATTTTCTATTCAAAAAACAAAGTATAGCTGTTAGTAAAATCGATTTTATTAAATTCTTCATGACCGGCGCGGTCGTGGGGTTGCATTGGGTATTATTCTTTTATTCGATAAAGGTATCTACCGTTTCGGTAACATTGGTCACCTTGTCATCTTTAACATTATATACCGCTATTTTGGAACCAATCCTGTATAAGAGAAGGATTGCAGGTTTGGAGATTGTGGTGGGACTTATTATTATTCTAGGTATTTATACGATATTTCAGTTTGAGACGCAATATTTGATGGGGATATTAAGTGGGTTGGCTTGCGCCTTTTGCGCGAGTATCTTCTCGATCCTGAATAGTAAAATGGTCAAATCGGCTAGTGCGACAATCATCACTTTTTATGAAATGTTGGGCGCTTTCTTTTGGATCAGTGTATTTATGCTTTTCTCGGGCGATTTCAATAGTCAACTGGCTCTTGGTGTACAGGATTCGCTTTATTTGCTGCTCCTAGGTGTCGTATGTACGGCTGTAGCTTATGTGTTGGGAGTAGCAGTGATGAAAGAGCTTACAGCATTTACGGTGGCATTGACGACCAATTTAGAACCAGTATATGGTATTCTATTGGCAGTACTTATCTTTGGGCAGCAAGAGACGATGAGCGTAGGTTTTTATATGGGTTCAGCCATCGTATTGGGGGCGGTATTTTTATATCCTTATATCAAGACCAAAATAGAACGGCGTCAAAAAGAATTGCTCATTCGTAAGCTTCATTAGCAATCCTATAAAAGCAGAAATGCCCGACAGGAATGCTTCCAATCGGGCGCTTTCTTATTTACTTAGGTTGATTTAAGCGTACTCGTATACTGCTTCCTTGCTTTCCAAATTGGAATATCCCATCAGGAATTTGTCCACTTGGCGTGCGCACTCGCGACCTTCCGATATGGCCCATACGACTAGGGATTGGCCCCTTCTCATATCTCCTGCAGCGAAAATTTTATCTGAAGAAGTTTTATACTCACCTTCGTTGGCAAGAACATTGCCGCGAGGGTCTAGGCTTACTTTCAATTGCTCCAGTAAACCTTCTTGCTGCGGGTGTAGAAAACCCATTGCTAGCGTGACAAGTTCACAAGGCAATTCTCTTTGTGAACCTTCTACCTCTTTGAATTTTGTAGGTCTTCCCAATGCATCTGTTTCCCATTCCAAATCTACAACTAGTGCTGCTCTTAGATTTCCTTGTTCATCACCCAAAAACTCTTTGGTACTGATGCTCCAATGACGTTGACAACCCTCATCGTGAGATGTTGTAGTCTTGAGCAACATGGGATAGGTAGGCCAAGGCATGGCCGCTGATCGCGAAGCTGGTGGCTGTGGCATGAGTTCAAACTGTGTGATTGATTTCGCTCCGTGGCGGTTGGACGTTCCAACGCAGTCAGATCCAGTATCACCGCCACCGATGACCAGTACATTTTTGCCTGTAGCTGTGATTTCTTCGACCTCAATAGCTGATTCTCCTACGCGCTTATTCTGTTGTTTTAAAAACTCCATGGCGTAGTGAACCCCCTTTAAGTGACGTCCTGGAATGGCAAGGTCCCGAGGTATTGTAGATCCACCAGAGAGCACGACAGCATCATACTCCTGTAACTCGCTGACAGGGATATTTTTGCCTACTTCACTATTGGTGCGGAATTCTATCCCTGACTCTTTCATGACGTCTACCCGTCTATCAATGATAGATTTGTCCAATTTGAAATCTGGGATACCGTAGCGCAGCAGCCCCCCCACTTTGTCGTCTCTTTCGTAGACAACAACATCATGCCCCGCCTTGTTTAGCTGGGCGGCGGCGGCAAGACCTGCTGGGCCCGAACCTACGACAGCCACGCGCTTGCCAGTTTTTAAAAAGCTCTTATTGGGCTTTACATATTTCTTCTTAAAAGCTATCTCAATAATATGTTTTTCGATTTCCTCAATTGATACTGGGGATTTGTTGATGCCAAGTACACATGCGGATTCGCATGGTGCAGGACAGATTCTTCCCGTAAATTCAGGAAAGTTGTTGGTCGATACCAAAATGTTGTAGGCATCTTCCCATCTACCATCATAAACTGCATCATTGAATTCTGGAATGACATTGCCAAGCGGACAACCCGAATGGCAGAAAGGTATTCCACAATTCATGCATCGCGCCGCTTGTTCATTAAGTTGTGTATCAGAATAGCTCTGAACAAATTCCTGATAATGTTGTTTTCTATTTTCTGCTGCTTCCTTTTTAGGAAGTGCTCTATCATATTCTAAAAATCCTGTTGCTTTTCCCATGACGTTCCCTCTTATTTGGCCTCTACTAATTGTTTAAGTAATACATTTTTATATTCCCGTGGAAATACTTTGATAAATTTGGATTTCTCCGCATTCCAGTTTTGGAGGATGTAACCTGCACGTTCACTTTTGGTCAGGTGGGTATGGCGCTTCAATAATGCTATTATTGCGGTTTCATCTTCGGTGTCTAGAGGGTCTAAATCTACCATTTCAGGGTTGCAGTTGTCTTTGAACGTCCCATTGATGTCGTAGATCCAAGCTATTCCTCCACTCATTCCCGCAGCAAAGTTACGACCGGTAGGACCTAGTATCAATGCTCTTCCTCCAGTCATATATTCACAACCGTGGTCACCGATACCTTCCACTACTGCTGTCGCACCAGAGTTCCGTACGGCAAAGCGTTCACCCGCCATTCCGTTGATGAAGAGGTGTCCCGAAGTCGCTCCATACAACGCGACATTGCCAATGATGATATTTTCGTGAGCGATGAGTGGGCTATCACTTGTAGGATATATAGCCAACTGTGCACCAGAAAGACCTTTCCCTACGTAATCGTTGGCTTCACCTTCAAGTTCAAATGATATCCCTTTGGTATTGAATGCACCAAAAGACTGGCCCGCAGATCCTTCAAATTTAAAGTTGATGGTATTGTCTGGTAGCCCTTCAGCACCGAAGACTTTGGATATTTCGTTGGACAATAGCGTTCCGATTGTGCGATCCGTATTCTTGACCGGGAAAGTTCCGAATACAGGAGTCTTACTTTCAAATGCATATTTCGCTTGCTTTAGAAGGCCCCAATCTAGAATCATACCCATGCCATGATCTTGTTCTTCCGTATTATGAAGTGATTCACCAGGAGCGTTGGTCGGTACATGGAGTATGCTAGAGAAATCAATTTTCTTTGCTTTCCAATGTAGGATACCTTCTCTTTTCTTCAGGAATTGCGCACGGCCTACCATTTCGTTGATGGTACGGAAGCCCAATTGTGCCATTGTCTCCCTAATTTCTTCAGCTAAGAATTGGAAAAGGTTGACAATGTCCTCCGGCTTGCCCGAAAATAGTTTTTGTAACTCCGGATCCTGTGTTGCTACACCTACAGGACAAGTATTCAGATGACATTTGCGCATCATGATACACCCACCCGCAATTAGAGCTGCGGTAGCAACTCCCCATTCTTCAGCACCAAGTAGGGTTGCAATGACAATGTCACGACCAGTCTTCATTTGTCCGTCAGCCTGTAGTACTACACGGCTTCTCAGCTTATTTTGTACCAATGTCTGATGGGCTTCGGCTAGACCAAGCTCCCATGGCAGTCCAGCATGTTTCACTGAGCTGATTGGAGAAGCGCCCGTGCCACCATCATATCCTGCAATCAGAATAACGTCGGCATGTGCTTTTGCGACACCTGCTGCGATAGTACCTACACCTGCCTTGGATACCAATTTAACATTGATACGGGCTTCTCTATTTGCATTTTTAAGATCGAAAATCAGCTGTGCAAGATCTTCGATTGAATAAATGTCATGGTGAGGAGGTGGAGATATCAATCCTACACCTGGAGTAGAGTGTCTCAGTCTCGCAATAAAGTCATTGACCTTATGGCCGGGGAGTTGACCACCTTCTCCAGGCTTGGCACCTTGCGCCATTTTGATTTGAATTTCATCCGCCTCGGTTAGATAATGTGAGGTGACCCCGAAGCGAGCAGAAGCCACTTGTTTAATCGCTGAGCGCATGGAATCCCCGTTAGCCAAAGGTACGAACCGAGCAGCATCTTCTCCTCCCTCTCCTGTATTACTCTTGGCCCCGATACGATTCATAGCGACCGCTAATGTGCTATGCGCCTCGGTTGAAATAGAACCTAGGGACATCGCTCCAGTGGCAAATCTCTTCATGATATCGCGTGCTGGCTCTACTTCTTCAAGAGGCACAGGCATACGGTGCTTTGCAAAGTCTAGTAAGCCTCGAAGGGTATACATTTTTTCCTTCTGGTTGTTGATAAGTCCTGCATATTTTTTGTAAGACTCGTAATCATTGGTCCGACAGGCCTGTTGTAATAGGTGTACAGTCTGTGGATTCCACAAGTGACCTTCGCCACGTCTTTTCCATTGGTATAAACCTCCTTCAGGAAGTAGGTTCTTCTCTGTGCGCGCATGTCCGAATGCAGACCAGTGCTTGGCCAACACTTCTGTAGCGATGTCATCTAATGATAACCCTCCAATACGAGATACTGCTCCGCAGAAGTATTTATCTACTACGCTAGAGTCTATACCCAATACCTCGAAGATTTGAGCGCCGTGGTAAGATTGCAAGGTGGATATACCCATCTTCGAGAATATTTTCAATAATCCGCCGCAAATAGCTTTTACGTAATTTTTCTTTAAGGTGTCCCAAACCAGGTCAGTATCCATGTTCCCTTGTTCTTTCATGGTACGGATACTTGCCAATGCCATATATGGATTTATAGCTGTAGCGCCGAAAGCCAATAGACAAGCAAAATGGTGAACCTCCCATACATCACCCGCTTCAACAACTAATCCGACAGCACCGCGGTTGCCTGTTTTAATCAAGTGGTGGTGTACGGCCGACACGGCAAGGATAGAAGGAATTGGTGCGTGTTGGGAGTCGATAGCACGATCGGATAGGATTAATACTTCAAATCCATCACGCACGGCGTCATCGGCATAGCGGCATAGTCTTTCTATACCATCTTCTAATGATCCCGGATTGCCATCGGCTTTAAAGTACAATTGTAATGTCTTCGCTTGGAAGACTCCGGTATCAATAGAACGTAATTTTTCAAGTTCGCTGGAAGTCAGGATAGGGTGCTGCAACATCACACAATGACAGAATTTTTTGTCCTCTATCAGAATATTGCCTGCATTCCCGATGAAGGTTGCTAGACTCATGACCAATCGTTCGCGGATAGGGTCAATCGGAGGATTGGTAACCTGTGCAAAGAATTGTTTAAAATAGCTAGATAAGTGCTGTGGCTGATCGGATAGTACGGCAAGGGGTACATCTGTACCCATAGATCCTATAGGTTCATATCCAGTTAGCGCCATTGGTGTAAGGATAGTTTCTAAATCTTCTCGCGAATAACCGAATCCTTGTTGATATTTAAAAACAGATTCCTTGGACAGATAGGTGTATGTCACACGTGGGTCTGCCAATTCCTCTAATCTTATTTTGTAATTGTTCAGCCATTCTCCGTAAGGTTGTTGACGGATGAGTTCACCCTTTACCTCTTCGTCTGTACGAATACGTCCAGCTTCCATATCCACTACAAATATCTTACCGGGTTGTTGACGCCCTTTCTTGATAATGGTATGCTCTGGGATAGGTAAGGCTCCAGCTTCAGAAGCTACAACTACACGGTCATCCGATGTAATGGCATATCTCAAAGGACGTAAGCCATTGCGGTCCAATGTGGCTCCAATGGTTTTTCCATCCGTAAAACACAAAGCCGCTGGACCATCCCATGGCTCCATTAGGGTAGCATGATATTCGTAAAAAGCTCTTTTGAGAGGGTCCATCTGTGTATTGCCATCCCAAGCTTCTGGGACTAGCATCAGCATTACATGTGGAAGACTGCGACCGCTGTGCAATAAAAGTTCTACGACATTGTCCAAACAGGCCGAGTCTGACTGCCCCTTGTCTACTACAGGTAGTAAAATCTGCATTTCCTCGTCGGTGAAATACGGGGATGACAATGATCTTACGCCAGCATAGAACCAGTTAAGGTTTCCTGTCAAGGTGTTGATCTCGCCATTGTGAGCGATATGTCTGAACGGTTGGGCCAGCGACCATGAAGGGAAAGTGTTTGTAGAAAAACGGGAGTGTACTAATCCGAAAGCAGAGACTACTCTCGGGTCTCTCAAATCCTTAAAATAAGTGCCGACCTGATAAGTAGTGAGCTGTCCTTTATAGATAATAGTCTTGCAGGATAGTGAAGCAATATAAATAGGGAGTGGATAAGCTTGAAGTTCTTTTATTTTTTGAATAATCAAGCGTCTAAGTACAAATAGTTTGCGCTCAAACTCTTCGGTGTTGGATATGCCATCAGGACGTGCTACAAAGAATTGGACAATTTCGGGCTCAGCGCTTAATGCTGTCTGACCAATTCCTTCCCGATTGACAGGTACAGAGCGAAAACCTAAGAATCGCATATTGCGCTCCTCGCAAGATTTGATAACTGTTTCTCGGCAGATGTCATTCATCTCGGGATCTTTAGGAAGGAATAACATTCCCGTTCCATAGTATCCGGGCTCCTCTAGTTGAATACCTAATGAAATACATTCTTCCCACAGAAATTCGTGTGGCAATTGAATCATAATACCTGCGCCGTCACCACTCTCAGGGTCACAGCCACATGCTCCGCGATGCTCCATGTTTTCTAACATAGTAAGTGCATCTTTAACCTGATGATGAGACTTGTGGCCTTTTATATGAGCTACAAAACCAACTCCACAGGCATCATGTTCAAAATCAGGGTTATAGAGTCCCTTGCTCTCCGGTCTTTCGTTTGTCATCTTTCTCCTCAAATAATTATTCAGTTTGCTAATATAGGAATAAAACAAAATATATTTTCAAAAAAACATAATAAAAATTTCATTTTATTATGTTTTTTCTAATATAAATATTGATTTGTGAGCGATTTTATATTATTTGAGCTTTAGGGTTGGAAGTCCTTAAGCTATGGATATATTGGGCAGTGGGGGTATACTTGGAAGCGATGATAGTCAGAGATGGGCAAGCTACATTGTCTTGATATGGTCTAGTAAATCTGAGCTGATGTAGATAAATATTGATTTTTAGTAGGTATTCGTTGGTCAGGGCTACTTAAAAAATGTCCTCCTACACCAGTCACAATGGAACCCTGTCAGTGTGCATGTGTTTTGCAATAAAATATTGTAAATACCTATATTACGGTATTTTTTAGACAGTGGCACGGGGTTACATTTGTACTTTATTAATCTAATGTCGTTATGAATTTAAAGTTTTCCTTTATTGTCCTATTACTAGGGCTGGTAAAAATTGGATTGGCACAAAGTCAATTGAACAAATCTGATGAGCAAAAAATTGTAGATGCTGTATCTGAACGAATGCAACTGCAGAAAATGAGTCAAAGGTATCTGAATCTAGGCTTTGCAAAGCACAATCTGCATGATAGTGGTAATGTATTCTCGTTTGATAGTAAAATTGGAGCACACTTAACTTCTGGAAGGACATTTTATATGCATCGTAGTCCAGTGGCTAATATACTGAAGATTGGACTGGATTGGACCTATCTCGATTTGAACTATAGTCAGTTTGAAGAGACTTCTATTATCTCTAATCCTGAGTATGCTAGCCAAGAAAATGATCCGTTCATGATTCATAAAGCTGAGGTAGCTATGCAGATTGGACCATCTCTCACAATCTTGCCAGTAACACGTCTAGCGATAAAGACCTATTTCCGGTATGCGCCATCTTATTCTGCTATGTACGATAATAATAATGAAGAGTTTGGTGGAGGGTTTGGATCGTACTTTGTGACAGGTGTGACCTTCAATTATGGCATAATTGGGCTAGGGGTTGAGCAGCGTTGGGGCAGCTCAAAACATAATGTTCTAGGTTGGGAAGTTAGCGAGGACGGAATATCTGCTAATACTGACGCAAAGCAAAAAATCAATATTAAAGGACCTAGGATATTCTTGTCCCTAGCTTTCTAACTATAGGATTGTAGGGTTTGTGTTGATCTGATAGAGTTAATTCAAGGTAAGATGTCCTTCGGTTGGTAAGTCCAGGCGAGGGATGTCTATCTTAATTTCAAATAAAAATAAACTGCTACTTTACTTTTCTCTTTTGGACTCTGGTCTAGCTGGTAGTGGTTGAGGCATTCCATCCAATACTCTTTTTAGTCGTATAAATTCTGGATGGTCTTTATTCCAGATATTCCGGGTCTCTACTAAGCCGTCTTTATAGGCGTACAGCTCATATATAGGCTCCTCATTTTTTTCTATGCTTTGCCAAGAAATTAACCTATAGTCCTGACTGCGGATAGCTCGTCCTAGCTTCCCATCTCTTGGGAAGCAATGGTATACGGATTTACGCACTGGGTTTCTGGAGTCAAAAAGAAAGTCCGCATAGCTTAAGCCATCGAGTGGTTGTGGGGTTTGAGGAAGCTGTATTCCGGCAAGGTCGGCTAAAGTAGGATAGATATCCACTGTTTCAATCAATGCCTTGGTATGCATCCCCTTTTTTAGTGCTGGATGTCGTATGATTAGGGGGATACGGTTAGCCAGTTCGTAATTAACATGCTTAGTCCACATTCCCATTTCGCCAAGAAGGTAGCCATGGTCTCCCCAAAGTACGACGATAGTGTTTTCGTCTAGCCCCGATTCTTTCAAATGCTGTAATACTTTTCCAATCTGAACATCTACATAACTTACTCCTGCATAGTAACCGTGTATTAATTTTCGTGTCAGTGCTTCAGGAAACGGGCTGCTTTCAGAGGCTTGTGGAATTTCGGTGTATTGTGCAATTTCTCCATCTCTTTTGATGGCGACGGGTGCAGCATTTATAGGGCTAGTTTGTGTGATGGGAAGGGATAATTTGGAAGGATCATATAAGTCCCAATACTTTTTGGGGACGGTAAAGGGGAGGTGCGGTCGGGCGAAGCCTACGGCCAAGAAAAATGGTTTTTGATTGTCTTTGAGCGTGGTCAATCTAGCAATGGCTTCTTTTGCTACTCGTCCATCTGCATAAGCTTCATCCTCTACATCCAATCGCTCCCAAGCGGATCCCTTTTCTAAACTATTAGCATATCCCCATGTCTTGTTCGCAAATAATGCCTCTTCGCGAGTTTCGGTTTTATGGTTGGAATCCGCATACTCGATGACTTTGTCATGCCAATGTGGTACAGACCAGGATTGGGCATCGTTGTAAGTATTGTGACCTACGTGGAATACTTTGCCAATGGCTGCTGCATAGAAGCCTTGGTTTTTGAACAATTGTGGTAACGTGACTGCCGCAGGGTAAAACTGTCTAAACGCTCTTCCGAAATCATATAGTCCGGTGGAGGTTGATCTTGAGCCTAAAAGCAAATTATATCTAGATGCTACACATACTGCTTGATTAGCATATGCCCTTTCAAAAACTATTGCGTCATTTGCCCAGCGGTCAACGTTTGGACTGATAGCTGTTTTATCTCCAAAAGTGCCCAATGCAGGACGTAAGTCATCTACGAGAATCAGTAAGACATTGTACGTTTTTTCTTGACTCCAACAGCAGCCAGCTGCAGCAAGTAATAGGGCTAATATGTAGGTGCGTAGGTGCATGTTGTTTGTAATACGAAATATGGTTACTTATCAAAGTTAGGTTGAATGCTCGTTTTTTTACGGACGATTTGTCTCGATTTATAGCTATTTTGTTTCATAGACCCATTAGGAGATCGATTGTTCGTGGTATTGACTAGGTAGGTCGATAGAAGAGGTGCATGTTTTGTAGAAGATATTTTTTGTTTGTTATTTTTTACTTTTAACTTTCGACAAGTAAACACTGTAAGTTTGTAAAATGAAGATTACGAAGATAGAAATATATAGACTGAGTATTCCGATGGAGCCTTTTGTCATTGCGACAGGTACTATGGATTATGCGCAGAATACATTTATTCGCGTGCACACAGATGTTGGGTTATATGGGGTTGGAGAGTGTTCGGCTTTCCCAATGATTGTGGGAGAGACTCAGAATACCTGTATCAGTGTTGCTCAGGGCTTTGCTCGAATTTGGAAAGGACAGGATCCGCTAGATATGGATGCGCGTCTGGCCGAACTTCACCTTTATATAGCGGGAAATGCCACAATCAAATCTGCTTTTGACATGGCCTTGTACGATATTGCTGCCAAGCATGCGGGGCAGCCTCTGTATAAGTTTTTAGGAGGCCAAAGAAGAGAAATTGTCACGGATATTACACTCGGCATAGCTTCAGCCGAAGAGATGGCCGTTAAGGCTTTACGACTCAAAGAAGGAGGCGCATTTGCCTTGAAAGTGAAGCTCGGCAAGGGACCTCAAGAAGATATTGAACGTATTAGATCTATCCGAAAGGCAGTAGGCTTTGATCTCCCAATACGTATTGATGCTAATCAGGGGTGGTCCTATGACGGAGCCGTAGAGGCATTACAAGGATTAGAAGCTTTCAAAATACAGTTCTGTGAACAGCCAATGCGCACTTACAACGACCATCTGCTCACTGAGCTACGTTCGGAAACGATCGTGCCTATTATGGCTGATGAATCGGTGTTCAATCATCATGACGCCGAGCGTCTGTGTCGAGCGGATGCTTGCGATTATATCAATATTAAGTTTTCAAAATCCAGTGGGATTCGCGAAGCTTTACATATAGCACATTTGGCTGGAGAATATAATATACCCTGTATGGTTGGTGGTATGTTAGAATCCCGATTAGCTTTGGCTGCAAAAGTGCATTTTGCTTATGCCGCCCCTAATGTCAAATTTTTTGATTTAGATACGTGTATGGTAGGGCATCTGGAAGATCCGGTAGAAGGTGGGGTTCAGTACAAAGGATATCAGGTTTCGGTAGCCGATAATATTGGCATTGGAGCTGATATGAAAGAAGACTTTTTGAATAAATGTGAAAAATGGATGGTTTAGCGGAAATGAGAATTGAAACTATTCGCTTGCAAGTGGATTATTAAACAATTATATACATATGAATTCGATGCGTTGGGGTGTAGGTACCTCGGAAATCATTATTCTGTTGATATTAGTGGTTATCGTCGTGATTTTTTACATGGTGTTCTCCCGTTTGCTGAAGAGAAAGTGATTTAAAGATTTGTAAAAAAACTGGCTATGACTTGCTTTATCGTAGCTTGAAGGACTAAAATTGATTATATTCAGTACCTTTGTGGGACTTGTTAAAACAGAATAAAAGATGAGTATACAAAAAGGGCCTATTAGCCAATTTATTGAGCACAATTACCGTCATTTTAATGCAGCTGCTTTGGTGGATGCTGCTAAAGGTTATGAATCACACCTTGTAGAGGGCGGGAAGATGTTGATTTCCTTAGGTGGGGCGATGTCTACTGCTGAACTAGGTGTTTCACTTGCAGAAATGATCCGTCAAGATAAGGTACATTTTATCTCGTGTACAGGTGCAAACTTGGAAGAAGATGTGATGAACCTAGTGGCACATTCGCACTATAAGAGAATCCCGAATTGGCGAGATTTGACACCGGAGCAAGAACGTGAATTGTTGGACACACATTTTAACCGCGTAACGGATACTTGTATCCCTGAAGAAGAGGCTTTCCGTCGTCTTCAGAAGCATTTGGAGGATGTATGGCATGCTGCCGAAGCCAAAGGAGAACGTTATCTACCACATGAATATTTATATCAAGTGGTAAATTCAGGTGTCTTGGAGCAATATTATGAGATAGATCCTAAGGATTCTTGGATTGTAGCTGCTGCTGAAAAGAATTTACCGATAGTATGTCCGGGATGGGAAGATTCAACGACGGGCAATATCTTTGCTTCCAATGTCATCAAAGGAAATTTAAAAGCGAGTACTGTTAAGTCTGGTATTGAATATATGATTTACCTCACAGAATGGTATCGTGCTAATTCTGGTGGTAAGGGAGTCGGTTTCTTCCAAATCGCTGGTGGTATATCCGGTGACTTTCCAATATGTGTAGTCCCCATGATGTATCAAGATTTGGAGTGGACAGATGTGCCTTTCTGGTCTTATTTTTGTCAGATTTCAGATTCGACTACTTCCTATGGATCGTATTCTGGAGCTGTTCCAAATGAGAAAATTACGTGGGGTAAATTAGATATCGACACGCCTAAATATATGATTGAATCTGATGCGACGATTGTCGCCCCATTGATATTTGCTTATATTTTAGGTCAATAATAATGTATGATGAGATGCGTATTGCGTAGAGACTATCGTCAAGCAGTACGCATTTCGTAATACTTTAAGCAATTC
Organism: Sphingobacterium sp. SYP-B4668; assembly: GCF_027627455.1. NCBI lineage: Bacteria > Pseudomonadati > Bacteroidota > Sphingobacteriia > Sphingobacteriales > Sphingobacteriaceae > Sphingobacterium > Sphingobacterium sp. SYP-B4668. The sequence goes on from NZ_CP115483.1 coordinate 946,147, forward strand.
TTATGTTGAAAACAGATAATCCAATAGCATTGCAAGCGTTAATGTCAGAAACTATGTTTTCGACAGGGTTTTCTGTAGATGAAATGTCTCTTAAGGAAGCACCATTATCTCCTGTACAACCCCATATTCCTGCTGTTCAGGAGTCTATTGTAGAGGAGTTTGTCTATCAAGGTAGTAAGGAGAGAGGAATTGTCTTTATCCTTCGCTATCAAGACTATCCTTATTTTTCACCGGGGGGAGAAGAAGCTTTTATAAAAACTATTGGCGCTCTTCAACTTTCTCCAACAGATGTAGCGGTGGTCAACTTGGCTAATCCACATAATCCCAATGACTTCAAACGCATAATGCAATTTTTTACTCCCACCAAAATTATTCTTTTAGGAGTAGAGCCTGCGTCATTGGTCTTACCTGCCATCGCGCATAATTCCTATATGAAAGGCCGCGTCGCAACTGTATTCAACACCTACAGTTTTGAGGAAATGTTTGTGGATTTGGAAAAGAAAAAGGCCTTCTGGACCGAATTTAGAACTTTTATAGGTAGTTAACAAGAAGTCAGGTGAGGTCCTTACCATGTCTTCTAGTGAATATGGTAATGTGTCAGGGGAAAATCCATCACAATATCGCCAATAACCCTATAACAATATTAAAATATGTTAGAACTAGTTTTTGCGACTAACAATGCTCATAAGCTGGAAGAAGTCCAAGCTATAGTGGGAAGTCGCTTCGTACTTCAGAGTCTTGATGATATAGGATGTCATGATGATATCCCAGAGACGGGAGTCACATTTGAAGAAAATGCAAAACAAAAGACAGATTATCTGGTCAGTAAATATGGACTCTATTGTTTTGGAGATGACTCAGGTTTGGAAATAACCGCCCTAGATAATGAGCCGGGGGTGTACTCAGCACGGTATTCAGGATCTCGGGATATGGAAAGAAATATAGACCTAGTATTGGAAAAATTGGGCGATAATCCTAATCGAGCTGCTCGTTTTAGGACTGTGATATCACTTTTTTTGAACGAACAACAATTTTTCTTTGAAGGGTCCATAGAGGGCCAAATCGTTGGCTCCCGGAAAGGTACAAAAGGTTTTGGCTATGATCCTATCTTTGTGCCTAATGGGTATGATAAGACGTTTGCAGAGATGGCTGCCGAAGAAAAGAATAGGATTAGTCACCGGGCGATAGCTGTAGGTAAACTTGCTGATTTTTTGAAATCTTACTAAGCACCCTAGCTGACTTGCCAATCCAAAATTATTTCAATGGATATACTTTTAAAATAACAGAAGCGGTCCCCATAAGGACCGCTTCTGTTATTTTGTTGTTTCTTTTATCTCAACTTCTTTAGATTCTTGCTCTGACTTTTCTACAATGGTCTCAGATGCGGCCTTTTTAGTGGGTACCACCTGAGATTTGTTTTCCATTTTAATATCAGAATTCTCTGCATCTGGTGGTAGAGACTTGTCTGATACTTCATCTGTTGGGGTAGCCGCCGGAGCAGTCGTGTCTTTTGGAAGTTCTCGTTTGCGGTTGAGGAGATCTTCCTTGGATTTTGGTCTATCTTCTGGTCTCCAGATAAATCCAGGTAAGATCTCGTTCTCATTCGTAATCATACTGAGTGGATACACCTTTCCATCGACCTTACGAATCGAGACGTAATCTTTTATCTTTCGATTTTCCATGATGATTTTAATCCGACTGCTTCGGTCATGAAACATTTCGCTGATTATTTTTTTCTCTTCGTTAACGACAAAAATCATATTCTCGGCATTGCCATCTACGAATAAACGTTCCAAGCTGTTGCCCTTAAAAAATCCTGTAATTTTGCGTCCTTTAAGTTGATTAAATTTTACAGTGTCTAGGACAGCATTTACCATGAATGCATTATTAACCAATAACGTGTTGTCCAAGCGTTGGTTTTTGATTTGGAGATAAAGCGTATCTGCAGAAATCTGTGAACCTTCGGCCCACATCATTGGACGTCCCATAAACCTGAACATAGAATCTGCCATGCCATAGTACAAAGAGTCTGCTACTGCCTGTACGTCAGATTTAAACATGCGAACGTTGTAATGGGCCTTAATAATCCGCGTCCTAGCCGTATCCAAGTAGGCGCTATCTTTAGGCGTTAGGAGCTTTGTCGAATCTACGGCCTGAGCGGATTCCAGTGCTTTGTTAATGAGACTGTCACTCTCGTTACCTTTGGGTAGAACCGTTTTTTGCCGCAATATGCTGTCAGCAGCCAATGTTTTACCAATCAATATTTTATTTGGATCGCCAGTTTCTTGTTTCGTGATTGGCGTTTTCGTGATTACGGCAATTTTTTCTTTAACCTTGTCCTGATCGACCTTTTTAAGCGTGGATTTTCCTTCTAAAATTGTCTTCGTGGAATCGGTTTGTACACTATCTACTAGAGAGTCCAGCTCGTTGTTAACGGTAAGGCTATCTGTAAAATTTTCTTCATCGCCGTAATCCTCTTCCTTGACTTCCTCGATAAGTCCTCCATTTCGATCTAATTTGAAATCGAGTGCTTTATAGTCTTTTAGCAAAATCACTTTGGAAAATAATGTGTCAGCCGTCATATAGGCCGAATCAACTTTTGGTTCGGGAGGAGGGACATGTAATGAGTCCGTCTGGACGGAATCCTTCGTAGAGATTACTTTGGCAGTATCGGGGGTGGGAGTGACAGCAGGAGCTGCATCTTTCTGTTTTTTGATTTTGCTTTTTTCGGTAATATCTGGTTTGGAGACAGGAGCTGTTTCCGCCGAGTCTTGCTGTGTTGAATCACTTTTGACGACCATGGTCACCAATGGTTTGTCCGTCATCGTGATGGATTCGTCAGCCTGTCTATAAAGTCCGTATCCACCGTAGGCATAAAACTTATCCAGGGTATCGATAAAGACGACGTTTCGATAGGCCTTGCCCTCTCCTGTAGCTCGGTCGTAGTATAGGCTATCTCCTTTTAGGAATTTGGAGCCTTCGGTATAGAGATTGTTCTTTGAAAATTTCGCAATTCCTGTAGCAGTGCCGTAGTTTCCTTTTTCTGTATATAAATTCTCTCCCTTGTTTCCTTTAATATTTGTAGGGCCGAAGAAATAGGTCACTCGCTCTGCCGAATTGTACTTCATGGTGTCTGTATATATCTTGACATCAGGGGTTCGTACCACCACTTTATTGCGGAAGTAAGCATCTTGGGTAGTCTCGAAGTAGTAGGCATTTTTGGAGGTGATGGTATCTCCTTTACTGACAATACGACCTCCCGTGGTATAAGTTCCAACCTTACTTCTCATGTTGTATGTCAAGAAATTGGTCGTCAATACTGAGTTGTTGTCTACCATCTTTACATTGCGCGTCAGCGTGGCGAGTTGGATGGCTGCATCATAATGTAATTTGTCTGCATATATCACTGTACCATTCGGTTGTGTGATAACGACATTGGAAAATGCTTCAAAAAATTGCCTGCCAATGTCGTCTTTATAAAGATAGCCGCTATCGGCTGAGAGGGTACTACCTTTGTGCTCGAATACTGGTCTATAATAAACTGAACGGTCTGTCTTTGGTTCTATACGCATGCTTGATGACGATACCAATTTTAGCTCATCTCCGGTTGGTTGCTGAGCAAGCAATGGAGAAATGAACAACAGACTCAGGATAAATAGCAAATGATGTTTCACGAGAGCAAAAATATGCAAATAAAGTGCAAAATGATGTTAAAGGATAAATTTTCGTTGCAAAGTAGGCTTTGCCTGAATTATCCTTAACTTTGGTCGTATGGCTAGGCCATTGAGGTGGCAACTAAATCAGTGTAGCAGAGGGAATATCTAGTAGCTTAAAGTCCTGAAAGCCATTAAAACAAAGAGAATATGTTACATATGAATGTGCTGGAAAGATTTAAAGCATACGTCTATCAAAACAATTTATTTCAAATCGATGATCGTGTATTGCTTGCGGTGAGCGGAGGCAAAGACTCTATGTTAATGGCTAAGCTCTTCATTGACGCTAGTATTGATATCATTATTGCGCATTGCAATTTTTCACTTCGTGGAGAAGAGTCTGATAAAGACGAGGCACTTGTGGCCACATTTGCTGAACAGTATGCTATTCCGTTTTTTTCGAAACAGTTCGATACGATTGGTTATGCTGAGCTCCACAAGATATCGATTCAGATGGCAGCACGTGACCTTCGTTATGATTGGTTCGAAAAGCTTCGAAGTGAACACGCTTGCCGGTGTATAGCAATTGCACAGCATAAAAACGATCATATAGAGACCGTACTATTGAATATAGTGAGAGGAACTGGGCTCGCAGGACTTCAGGGTATTCAAGCAAAGCGGGGTGCAATCATTCGTCCGCTATTATTTTTGGATGCGAAAGAAATCACACGTCTTATTGTGGAACTCGATGTTCCATACAGAGATGATCAATCTAACTTCTCTACAAAATATGCACGAAACAAGATTCGGTTGGACGTAGTCCCGCGCTTGGAAGAAATAAACCCCGAATTTGTCAAAGGTTTATGTCAAAGTGTCGTTCATTTCAGTGATGCATACACGCTGCTGAGGCAATTTGTGGACCCTATTAGAGAGGCATTGTTTAAAAACAGGGTTGTAAAGAATGAGATTGTAATCCGAAAGGAGGAATTACAACCTCATTTAAAAAATATCCCTTTATTGTATGCTCTTTTTGAACCGTATCATTTTCAAATGAATGTACTAATGGATTTGGTGAATAGTTGGTCGAATGAAAATGGTCGCATCTTTGATTCTACGACGCATCGTATTTTAGTAGACCGAAGCGCTTTGATTTTACGTCCAATACAGTCTATACAGGAAGAGCAAAATGATATTACATGGATTGCTGAAGGAGATACGGAGATTTGTTGGAATGACATGCGTTTCCAAGCTCTTTATTCTGAAACACCTACTATATCCTTTAATCGAAATGTGGCTTGCATAGATAGGGAGAAGATAATATTTCCACTGCAGATTAGGTCATGGCAGGAGGGAGATGTCTTTTATCCGATAGGAATGCGTGGGAAGAAAAAAATTAGCGATTATTTTATCCAGCAGAAGATTAATTTGTTTGATAAGGCGCGAGTACCTATTTTGATAGATGGTAGTGGTGAGGTCATCTGGATCGCGAACTATAGATTGGACAATCGTTTTAAGATTACTGACAATACAAAAAAAGTGCTTACTTTAGTCTGTGAATAATAATTATGGGAGAAAATAATTTATTTGTCGAAAATCAATATTTGGGCCGGGATAAAACTTGGATTAGTGTACGTTTGATTTTAGCGTTGTTCTGTTTTGTTGCCTATTACCTTAACTTGGATCATTTGGCCTCTCGTCAATTGTTTTTTATAGTAGGGGCAGCTGTTATATTGATTTCTATATTGATGATGTACATGCTGCACTATCGGACTACTGTGACAGATAACTATATCAGTATAAGTGGGCTATGGACCACCCGTCTCGTTAAAATCGATTTGAATAGCATTGCTCAAGTAGAGAAGAAGAAGTATAGTACCTTTATTTTCAATAATCCGGTTTACAATCTTCATAAAAATGGCAAAATAAGATTCTATTCAGGGGGCAACGATGCTGTTTGGGTGACAGATAAAGAAGGGCTGATTTATGTAATAGGCACCCATAAACAAGAAGAGTTGTTCAAAGCGATAGAAAAAGCACGACGTAATAACAAAGCTTAAAATTTTGTTAATTGATTTTTATTTGACAAAATCATTCCCTTTGACACTTCATTATTTGTTAAATTTGAAAACGTACTTGGCCATTCGACACTTTTTATTTAACGAGTGCATTGTTAAGAAGGCCGGTTTTGATTATAAAAAATATTTAGAATAATTATGGGTCCATTATTGAAATTCTTATTAATAGCTTTTGCTGTTTACTTCATAGTTAGATTTCTTTTTAGGCTTATTTTACCATTCGCCATGCGTAAGGCGGCGGAGCGTATTATGAAAAAAGCACAACAATCTCAATATACCACTGGCGGAAACCCTTTTGAATATCGTGAATATCGACAAAATCCCCAAGAGGAAGGTAAAGTGCGTATAGAGGTCAATCCAACGAAAGAAACCAAATCCAAATCCGGTACGTCCACTGCTGGTGAGTTCGTGGATTTTGAAGAGATTAAATAGGCGACTCTCCTAGCAGAAAAGCTTATCTTTGTGCTGTATGTGGCTTAAACAATTATCTGTTTTAAATTTCAAAAATTATACCGAGTCTGCGCTGGAATTTCTGCCAGAAGTCAATGCCTTTGCGGGTGACAACGGAGCTGGGAAGACTAACTTGTTGGATGCCATACATTACCTGTCATTATGTAAGAGCTATTTTAACCCTGTAGATTCCCAGCATATTAAACAAGGCTTCGATTGGTTTATGGTACAGGGTTCCTTTGAGATGGACGAGCGTACTGATTTGATATCATGTAGTCTAAAGAAAAATCAGAAAAAGCAATTTAAGCGAAATAAAAAAGATTATCCCAGGCTTGCGGACCATATAGGTCAGTTTCCGTTAGTTATGATCTCTCCTAATGACAGTGTAATCGTCACCGATGGAAGTGAAGAGCGACGGAAGTTTATGGATAATGTCATATCCCAGACAGATAGTCACTATCTGGATAAACTTATCACCTACAATAAAATACTACTTCAACGAAATTCGTTATTGAAACAGGCCCGAGAAAGGGGCCAATTGGATCTCGGGTTAATAGATGTACTCAATCTACAATTAGTAGAGGTCGGTGAGCTTGTATTTCATAAACGAAGACAATTCATGGAGGCTTTTTTGCCTGAATTTGAAAAACACTATCATTTTCTGACAGACAGCGCTGAACAAGTGTCTTTAGCGTATGATTCGCCATTGTTGAGCCATAGCTTTCTTGATTTATTGGACAAGAATCTCGATCGTGATCGTGCATTAGAACGGACATCTCAAGGTATCCACAAAGATGACCTTCACTTTACGATACACCAAAGCATGTCCTTGAAGAAGTTTGGGTCACAGGGACAGCAAAAGTCTTTTTTGATTGCCTTGAAATTAGCGCAGTACAGTTTTCTTCAAGCTAGAAAGGGCTTCAAACCGCTGTTGCTGCTAGACGATATATTTGATAAGCTTGATGAGAGGAGAACACACAAATTAATGCAAATGGTCTCGCAAGATGATTTTGGTCAGATTTTTCTGACAGATACGGACTCGGATCGTTTGCAAAGAATTTTTGAGGAAATCGAGCAACCAATCCGTATCTTTGATATCAAAGAAGGAGCTATTCATGTATAAGAAAAAGGCGGACGAATATCATACTAAGGACGACGTAAGTATTAAATTGGCAATTGAAAAGTGGGTTGATACGTATCGTTTACGTCGAAAATTTGATGAATCCTCTATTGTGAATGCTTGGCCTGAAATTATTGGTAAAGCAATCGCCAATCGTACCCAAAAGATATACATCAAAGATAAAAAGATGTATGTCAAAGTCGAATCTGCTGTAATAAAAAATGAGTTGGCGCTTATGCGTCGCCAGATTATTGGTCGGATTAACGAATTTGTGGGTCAGGTTGTTGTTGAGGAGTTGGTTATCCTCTAATTATAAGAACTGTTCCAAATCACCTTTTCCCTCTCTTAGGACTTCAAATCCACCATCCGTAAGGTCGACTACTGTAGAGGCTATATTATCACCATACCCTCCGTCAATGACAATGTCAACTAGATTCTCATATTTCTCATGAATCAATTCGGGATCCGTAGAGTATTCCAAAATGTCGTCTTCATCACGTATAGATGCTGTCACAATTGGGTTGCCAAGTTGCTTGACAATCTCTCTGACAATATTGTTGGCCGGGACCCGTATCCCGACAGTCTTTTTCTTTGAGCTGAGCAGTTTGGGGACTTGACCACTCGCATTAAAGATAAATGTGAAGGGCCCTGGAAGTGCTTTCTTTAATAGTCGGAATACGCTGGTGTCAAACGGTTTGGTGTATTGCGATATATCTGTTAGGTCATAGCAGATGAAGGACAAATTAGCTTTATCCACTTTGAGCCCACGAATCTCACAGACGCGTTCGATGGCCTTGTGATGTGTAATATCACAGCCAATTCCATATACCGTGTCGGTAGGGTATATAATTACTCCTCCTTGTTTCAGTACATCAACGACCTGTTGGATGACCTTCTCGTTTGGATTATTTTCGTATATTTTTAATAACATTATGTTAGGTTTTAGATCTAAATAAGGTAGACGGTAGTCTACGCATTCCAATCTATGTTTTGTCCATCTACTTAAAATAACAACAGCCAAAATGATTTGTTTTGGCTGTTGTTATTTATTAAAATTCGGCGTTTTTCGGTGTTCTCGGGAAAGGAATGACGTCGCGAATATTGGTCATCCCAGTGGTGAATAACACCAGTCGTTCAAATCCTACACCAAATCCTGAGTGCGGCACTGATCCGTAACGACGTGTATCTAGAAACCACTCCATCTCCTCTGCAGGAATCCCTACTTCTTCCATTCTTACCAGTAGCTTTTCTAGATTTTCCTCTCGTTGTGATCCTCCAACCATCTCGCCAATGCCGGGGAATAAAATGTCCATTGCACGGACAGTATTACGGCCTTGCGCGTCAGGTTCATTTTGCTTCATATAGAAAGATTTAATCTCTCTAGGGTAATCGGTTAATATGACTGGTTTCTTAAAGTGCTTCTCGACCAAGTAGCGTTCGTGCTCTGACTGCAAGTCAGCTCCCCATTCATCGATCAAATATTTGAATTGTTTCTTTTGATTGGGTTTGCTTCTTTTTAGGATTTCAATGGCGTCTGTATATTTGACTCTTTCGAAGTCATTATCCAGACAGAATCTTAGTTTTTCAACTAAATCCATCTCCGAGCGCTCCGTAGCTGGTTTGCCTTTTTCTTCTTCAAGAAGACGATTTTTAAGAAATTCGATTTCTTCAGGGCAGGTATCTAAGGCATACTTGATGACATATTTCAACAAAGACTCGGCGAGGTCCATATTATCTTCCAATTCATAAAAAGCCATCTCGGGCTCTATCATCCAAAATTCCGCTAGATGACGTGTCGTGTTGGAGTTTTCTGCGCGAAAAGTAGGACCGAAAGTGTAGATGTTGCCAAATGCCATTGCTGCCAATTCACCTTCTAACTGTCCAGATACCGTTAAGTTTGTAGATTTACCAAAGAAATCTTCTCTGAAATCGATTTCACCACTTTCGGTGCGTGGCAGGTTGTTGAGGTCAAGAGTGGTCACTCTAAACATTTCACCTGCACCCTCGGCATCGGATCCCGTAATAATAGGCGTATGCATGTAGACAAAATCCCTTTCATTAAAAAATTGATGCACAGCAAAAGAAAGGGCATTACGAACTTTAAAGATAGCGTTAAATGTACCCGTGCGGAAGCGGAGGTGCGCAATTTCTCTTAAAAACTCTAAACTATGTTTCTTAGGTTGTAGTGGGAATTTTTCAGGATCTGAATCACCGATGATGCTCAGCTCATTGACTTTTATTTCTACTTTTTGACCTTTACCTTGTGACTCAATAAGATTTCCCTTCACGCGTACTGCAGCACCAGTGGTGACTCTCTTTAATAGAGATTCATCCGTATTGGCAAAATCAACAACTGCCTGAATATTATTGATTGTCGATCCGTCATTGATAGCTATAAACTGATTGTTTCGGAAGGTCCTTACCCATCCTTTGACAACAACCTCTTGCCCAAATTCAGTGGCATTCAATAATTCTTTAATACGTGTGTGTTCCATTTTATTGTTAATATTAATATAGGTTCTCTTTTGAACCTAATCACTTATTTTGATAATCTGTATAGGTCACAAAAATAGTTTATAATTTGTGAAAAACCTCGTTTTATTTCCGCTATAAAATAAATTGTAAAAGGTAGAAGCCAGTAGTTTCGAAGCTGTTTGTCACTTTTAGAACAGTATCAAGCTATGCGCGTTATGCGTTGAGACTGCGTACTACCTTCATCAATATAGAATGAAACGGTCCGATGGACAGGATGGATGTTATCTATATGGATTATCTACAGCTTTGTCCACCAATAATATCACTGCATTTCAAAAAAAAGCCTCTGATTTTCGTCAGAGGCTTTCGTATTACTATTAAAAGAATTAACCTTTCAAAACTTTAGTTACTAAGTCTGCTGCTTCTTTCAGTAGGATTGCAGAGTATACTTTCAATCCTGACTCATCGATTAATTTTTTAGCTTCTTCTGCATTAGTTCCTTGAAGACGAACGATGATCGGAACAGGAATATTACCAATTTCATGATAAGCGTCGATTACACCCTGTGCTACACGATCACAGCGTACGATACCGCCGAAGATATTAATTAAAATTGCTTTGACGTTAGGGTCTTTTAAGATAATGTTGAATCCAGCTTTCACCGTTTCAGCATTGGCAGTACCGCCCACATCTAAGAAATTGGCAGGCTCACCACCTGCGATCTTGATGATATCCATTGTTGCCATAGCTAGACCAGCTCCATTGACCATACAGCCTACGTTACCATCTAGTTTTACATAGTTCAAGTTGGATTCTCCAGCTTCAACTTCAGTAGGATCTTCTTCCGTAACATCACGCATTGCAGCATAGTCCGCATGACGGTAAAGAGCATTTTCATCGATGTCAACTTTCGCATCTACAGCTAGGATTTTGTCATCAGATGTTTTTAATACAGGATTGATTTCAAACATAGAAGAGTCTGTAGAATCATATGCTTTATAAAGCGCAGCGATGAATTTAACCATCTCTTTATGAGCACCACCAGTTAGGCCTAGGTTAAAAGCTATCTTACGAGCTTGGAAACCTTGGAGACCCACCTTGGGGTCGATTTCTTCTTTGAAAATCAAGTGAGGGGTTTTCTCTGCAACTTCTTCAATATCCATTCCTCCTTCTGTTGAGTACATGATGATATTGCGTCCCTTAGCACGGTCAAGTAGTACAGATACGTAAAATTCTTTTGTCTCGCTAGCTCCTGGATAATAGACGTCTTGTGCTACCAATACTTTGTTTACTTTTTTACCCTCAGGTCCCGTCTGAGGAGTCACTAATTGCATACCGATAATATCGGTTGCTCTTTGTTTGACCTCGTCAAGGTTTTTAGCCAATTTAACACCGCCACCTTTACCGCGACCACCTGCATGAATCTGAGCCTTAATGACAACCCAGTCTGAGTTGTAATCTACTTTCAACTTTTTAGCAGCTTCTACAGCTTGTTCAGGAGTGTCGGCTACAATTCCTTCTTGTACAGTAACACCAAAACTTTTTAGTATTTGTTTTCCTTGATATTCGTGAATGTTCATTTCGACAATTTTAAGTTGTAAAAATATGGTTTTTAACTCTAAAGGTCAAGCGCCATAGCGGTTTTTAATATTAATTTGATAAAACTTGGTTTTGAAGCTGTAATTTAATCATATGTTCGGTGGCAAAAATTAGTAACTTCGCTGTATGATGTTACAAGCAAAGGGTATTCACAAGTCCTACGGCGACCTCACAATCTTGAAGGGGGTTGACCTGGAAGTCGATAAGGGAGAGATTGTCACCATTGTAGGAGCGTCGGGTGCAGGTAAAAGCACGTTGTTACACATAATTGGTACACTGGACAAATCTGATTCTGGCGAAGTGTGGATTGATGGTGTAAAGGTTAGTGAACTCAATGAAAAGAAGCTAAGTGCTTTTCGCAATCAGCATATTGGTTTTGTATTTCAATTCCATCACTTATTACCTGAATTTACAGCTTTAGAGAATATTTGTATACCAGCATTTATAAATGGTGTATCCAAAAAGGAAGCCGAATCCAAGGCTATGGAACTAATGGAACTTCTTGGAGTTGCTCATCGTGCTGGACACAAGCCATCCGCAATGTCTGGAGGAGAACAACAACGGGTGTCTGTAGCAAGGGCACTCATCAACAATCCATCTATTGTTTTGGCAGATGAACCTTCGGGGAATCTGGATTCCGAAAATGCGACTGCTCTTCACCAATTGTTTTTTGATTTGCGAGACCAAATGAATCAGACTTTCGTTATCGTCACTCATAACGATGAATTGGCAAACATCTCCGATCGTATCGTGCATATGAGAGATGGAAACATAGTATTAAGTTAAATGAGTAAAAAGATATTAATCACATACGGGACTAGGCCATTTGGCCAACGTATTGCACAACAGCTGTCCGAAAAATTGACTGTCCAACTCGCCTCTTGCGAAGCTGTTCCAGATTTGTTTGTGAAGTCCGGACGCGTAAAAGTGATTCCGCATGGTGTAAACCCCACCTATGCTCACGAATTGTTAAAAGTATGCTTGGATTTAGAGATAGACTATGTATTGCCTTTGGGGAGATCCGAAATAGAAACTTTGACAGGTAACGCAATCTTGTTTGAAGAATACGGGATCCAGGTATTGCTACCCTCCAAAGAGCTGCTTAATGAAATATTTCTAATTGAGAATCCAGAACGAGGGTTGGAAATCAATATTCTCAAAGAAGGAATGGATTTCTTGTCAGAACAACGGCTGTTAGACAATCAGTATTCGGGAGTGCTTGCTTTGTCCGATTCGGGAGAACACGCCTCGCTTTGTATAGTTTCAGATAAATAGTATGATAGCTTACAAGGAATTTCCACACAACGCTAAAATGTTCCTTTTTGAATTGGATGACGTGTTGTTTCCGAAAAAAGATTATTTACTGCAAGTTTACTACCTATTTGCAAACTATGTCGAGTTCAATGAATCTAGACCCCTTGCAGGGGCGATGACTACTTTTATGCGTGATACTTATCTCTTGGAGGGTGATACAGATTTGTTTGATAAAATAAAGTCTAAATTTGACTTAGATGAGCAGTACCGTCATCAATTTGGTCGTATTCAAGTGCATGCGCAGCTTCCTTTAAAGCTTCTACTTGCTCCAGACGGGGTCAGACTAATTCATGATTTAAAGAGTAATGACAAGCAGATGGCTATACTGACTAAAGGTAATCCACTGGAACAACTCAATAAAATGAAGCATATGGATTGGCAAGGATTAGATAAAGGGTTGAAAGTCTACTTTTTAGATGAGTTGAACTTCAGAAATATAGAGCCAATTGGTTATATTGCAGATGAATTTGGTATCAAACCTGAGGAAATTGTATGTGTTCGTAACGAATAGTCGTATTCACCTCTGTGTAGAATCTAAATATATGATAAATAAAATCTGCGTTATCTTGATAGTGGTGCTGGCGACTTCTTGTATGACAGCGTGTACCAAAACGACAAATGTTAAGCCTGATGAAGGGGCCAAGTCGTCATCGTCTCGATCCTCCGATCGTGTATCTAATGGAGGTTATTATACAGAAGAGGACCTCATCAAACAGGATGTCTTTTACTACACAAAGCTATTTTCTCTTTGGACTGACAATATACCTCCACAGAATGTTGTAGAGGACAGAGAGATTTTACATTCCTATACGAAAGATTTTAGGGACGGTGAAGAGGTATTGAGTCATTTGATGAGTTTTACACCTCCATTCATGGGCAAGCCTATCGATCGTTATAGTTTCTTGGATAGAGAAGGCGAGGTGAGCAATGAGATTCAAGACGGCGTCAGTTCCAGCTACGGCTTATATGTGTTTTATCTACGAACGAGTACTTCTGGAAATAATTCGGATTTGTACATTCGAATGGTAGATAAAAATTCTCCAGCATACGCTGCTGGTTTGCGCCGAGGAGATCGGATTTTGAGTATCAATGGCAATACCAATATTGATTACAATACACAAAAAGCCCAAGATTTTAGAGTGGTGGATGATGCCATTTATTACTCAAAGAGCGTATCCCTAAAAATTGTCAATCCTGCGGGTGCTACTAAGGATATCCAATTGACGAGCACGGTGTATGATATGGATCCAATCTTGAGTTCGAAGGTGTTTGAGCAGAACGGAAAGAAGATCGGATATTTGGCATTCAATTCATTTGTAAGTGTAAATGTCAATGGTGTTAATTCGGCTATGTATACAGCATTTGAACAAGTCTTTCGGACCTTCGAACGCGATAATATCTCAGAGCTGATTGTCGATATCCGTTATAATGGGGGAGGAGCTGTAAATACCGCAGAGTACTTGGCCAATTATCTTGCACCAGCTTCTGCCAATGGTCAACGGATGTTGAGCTACAAGGTGAACAGGACGATGGTGGAGTGGGGAGATACTAAAGAGGGAGCTGAGTTTGGACCTGTTAATTTTTTAAGAAAAGGAACGTTGAATTTAGGGAAGGTGTATTTTTTAGTTACGAGCTCTACCGCCTCGGCTAGCGAACTTTTAATTAATGTATTGAAGCCTTATTTTGGAAGCAATTTGTTGATAATTGGAACATATGGTTTGGATACCGAGGGCGCTCGTATTCCCGAAAACACCTACGGGAAGCCTGTTGGTTTTTTTGGATATCGAATTGTTAATGATAAAACAGATCTCTTCGTAACCTCCTTCCAGATGTTTAATCGAGACAATTACGGCGACTATTTTAATGGTTTAGTACCCGATCGTCACACGTCCGAAGATTACTTCAAGGATTTTGGCGATCCTCAAGAGGGTATGATTGCCGAGGCATTGACCTACAGTGCTACAGGAAATTGGGTTTTAGCCAATGCGAGAGTTGCAATAGCATCTGCCAATAAGGTGAAGAATGAGCGGAATCAACGAGTTAGATTTTTAGAGAAAAATCGGCACATGAAGGGAATGTATAAGTTTAAAGAAGCTCCGATGAAATAGTGGCAAATGTTGAGAAGATTTGTTATTTTGCGAAAGAGGATAGATTTATGAACGATATGAAGAAAGAAAAACCGACCACAATAAAAGAGATTGCTCGAAAATTGAAGATATCGCCTTCTACCGTTTCTCGCGCGTTGAATGATCATCCAAGTATTGGGTTGGTAACCACGATGCGTGTTAAGAAAATGGCTGAAGAGATGAACTATGAGCCTAATCAAACAGCCATATTTTTTAAGCAGAGAAAAACATTTACGATAGGGGTTGTCGTGCCAAGTCTTTCCGAACCATTCTTTTCTGCGGCAATCAGCGAAATTGAAAATTTTGCGAACGAACATAAATATACGGTCATCATGGGGCAGTCCTTGGATGATGCGCAACGCGAGCTTCGTATCCTGCAGACACTTAAAAAACATCGTGTAGATGGAGTTTTGATGTCTATGGGGAAGAATACGAATAATATGGATTTTATCAAAAATTTGGAGGAATCCGAAATTCCAATCGTATTCTTTGACTGCGTTCCGGATTTGAATGATATAGATCGTGTAGAATGTGATTTAGCTACAGGAGTCTACGAAGCTATTGATGCATTTGTGTCGAGAGGACATCAAAAAATTGCGTTGATCAATGGTCCTGATACACTTTTAGCAGCTGAAGAACGAAAACTGGCTTACATAAAAGGATTAAGAAAAAATGATATTTCCTTCGACGAACGCTATTTGGTGAATACAGACTTGACTGAAGAGGGGAATGAAGAGGCTATGAACCGGCTATTGAGTCTTTCAGACCGCCCTTCTGCCATACTCTCATTTAGTGATTTTGTCACCTTAGATGTCATGAAATTTGCTCGTCAAAAGGGAATTTCTATAAATCAGGATATACATTTCATTAGCTTTGCCAATTATCCACTATGGAAGTATATGGAAAATCCTCCAATGGGAAGTATCGAACAGTTTCCTGGCCAACAGGCTAGAAAGGCTGCCGAAATATTGTTTGAAAGATTGGAGAATAAGGAAGGATTGGCTCCTCAACAATATATATTCAAATCACGTTTGATTTTACAATAACAAGAAAAGCCTTCCATTTTGGAAGGCTTTTCTTGTTTCTATTTTCTCCTTGACTACAGGTGAATGACTTCATCATATGCATCTGCACATGCTTCCATAATCGCCTCACTCATTGTTGGGTGCGGGTGAATGGATTTAATCATTTCGTGACCTGTTGTCTCTAATTTACGTGCTACAACGATTTCGGCAATCATTTCTGTGACATTGGCACCAATCATATGTGCGCCTAGTAATTCGCCATATTTAGCATCGAATATAACTTTCACAAATCCGTCTTTTACGCCAGCAGCGGATGCTTTTCCTGATGCTGAGAACGGGAATTTACCGATTTTAAGTTCATATCCAGCTTCTTTAGCCGCTTTTTCAGTATATCCTACCGAAGCGATTTCTGGCGAACAGTAGGTACATCCTGGGATATTGTTGTAATCGATAGCTTCCACGTGCAAACCTTTAATTTTCTCTACACATGTAATCGCTTCGGCTGATGCTACGTGAGCAAGAGCCTGTCCTTTTACAATATCTCCGATAGCGTATACCCCATCGATGTTTGTTTTGTAAAAATCGTCAACCAATACTCGACCTTTATCTGTTTTTACACCGACTTCTTCAAGACCGATATTTTCAATATTAGGTGTAATACCCACTGCTGAAAGCACGATTTCTGCCTCAAGGATTTCGACCCCTTTGGCGGTTTTGATGCTCACTTTGCTTAGCTCACCTTTTGTATCTACGGATTGTACTTCTGATTTTGACAGAATGTTAATTCCAGCTTTCTTTAGACTTTTCTCTAATTGTTTGGAAACTTCTTCGTCTTCAACAGGGACAACTCTATCCATGAACTCAACGATGGTCACCTGTGTACCCATCGCGTTGTAGAAATAAGCAAACTCTACTCCAATAGCACCTGAACCCACGACTATCATCGACTTAGGCTTTTGTGGGAGTGTCAAAGCTTGTCTATATCCGATGATTTTTTTACCGTCTTGCGGTAAGTTTGGAAGTTCGCGAGAGCGGGCACCAGTTGCTAGTATAGTGTGCTTAGCGCTATATTCTTTCGTAGTTCCATCTGCAGCTTTGACCTCAATTTTGCCGCCCTTTTTAATCTTACCTGCTCCGTTGATGACGTCGATTTTATTCTTCTTCATCAAGAACTGTATACCTTTGCTCATCCCATCAGCAACACCACGACTCCTTTTTACGATAGCATCAAAGTCAGCCTCACCGCCTTGGACCTTAATCCCATATTCCTCAGCATGGTTGAGATATTCGAATACCTGAGCACTCTTGATTAACGCTTTTGTTGGGATACAACCCCAGTTAAGACAAATTCCTCCTAAGGATTCGCGTTCTACGATAGCCGTTTTGAAACCTAGTTGCGCAGCTCTGATGGCAGCAACATAACCTCCGGGTCCACTACCAATTACAATGATGTCGTAATTCATATGTATACTATTTGTTTTTGTAAAGGCCATATCGATATCCCAATCACACTTTTCAGCGTTGGAGTCGTTTAGCACTCCATGGATATTTCATAAGATAATTCCTTCAGTTGATTTTATTTTGTTAACAAACCCGCTTCCCTTACTAGACTGGGAGCATAATTACCTCCAAATGTACGTATAATTTTTTAATCCTTCATCGGCTTTAAACTCAATAATTTGGCCGAAATCGATAAGGTAGGTCTTCCTCTTTTTTTTGTCACCCCTTGGTCAAAGAGATATTCAGAGCAATCTACATGTGACAATAAATCTTATTTTTGAAGTTTGATACTATAGATATGCTTAGACTCTTTCAACAAATCGCCCTTTGGGAAGCTATTTCCACTGTTCTTTTATTTTTTTTGGCGATGCCGCTCAAATATTTTGGTGATATTCCTGAAGCTGTCCGTATTGCGGGCTCCATTCACGGTTTTTTAGTTGTGATATTTGTCGTGATGTTGATCGTATGCACCATAGAGTATAAATGGTCCATTATGAAGGCCGTCAAATATTTTGTCATCTCATTAATTCCAATTGTTTCGTTTTGGGTGGAGATTGACCTTAAAAAGGAAATAGCTAAAAATAGAAAAGGAGTTGCTTAGTAAGCGACCCCTTTTTTATAGATTAATACCATCTTAGGATACAGAAACGACTACCTTACAGTCTAAGTGAGCAGTTACTCTGATTTTTTGATGCTTTCGATACCCATATAAGCATAGGTGATTTCTTTTTTGCCATGTGGAGTAGGTATACCCTCCTCATTTAAATTCACGAACACTAATTTTTCTATAGATAGGATTGTTTTTCTCGTTATTTTGTTGCGCACTTCGCATTTCATAGTCAAAGAAGTTTGTCCAAAAGCGGTTGCTTCAATTCCTAGTTCTATTATATCCCCTTGTTTGGCAGAACTTACAAAATTGATTTCAGAGATATACTTCGTTACAACAAAGGGGTTGCCCAATTGTACAATGGCATAAATAACCGCTTCCTCATCAATCCATCGCAAGAGCGTCCCCCCGAATAGCGTGCCGTTGGGATTGAGATCTTCAGGTTTAATCCACTTTCTAGTGTAAAAATTCATGGTAATTCAGTGTTTAAGATAAGCGTGCTGGTATAGAGATTATTGTACAGTTTCGGTCAGATAATCTTAGCATTCAAGACGCTTAAAAAAGAAGGGCAAAAATTGTTTTGCCCTTCTATATGTTTCTATGCGTGGATAGCTCGATTAGCTGTTGCAGCTAAGGCAGCTTCTTTCAATGCTTCTGTAAAAGTTGGGTGAGCATGGCAGATGCGACCGATATCCTCAGCGGAAGCTCTATACTCCATTGCGACAACGGCTTCAGCAATCATGTCTGCAGCCCGTGGTCCAATCATATGTATGCCTAATACTTCATCTGTTTCGACATCTGCCAATACTTTGACAAATCCGTCTGTATCCCCTGAAGCTTTGGCACGACCAGAAGCCTTGAAAGAAAATGATCCAGCTTTGTATTTCTTTCCAGCTTCTTTCAACTGTTCTTCTGTTTGACCTACCGAAGCAACCTCTGGCCACGTATATACGACACCCGGAATCAAGTTGTAGTCAATATGTGGTTTTTGGCCCGCGATGAATTCGGCTACAACTACACCCTCATCTTCTGCTTTATGTGCCAGCATCGCACCAGTGATTACGTCACCAATTGCATAGACTCCAGAAACAGCAGTTTCTAAGTGCTCGTTTACCGGAATCTTGTTGCCTCTTTCTTCTGTCTTGATTCCTATTTTATCTAAGCCTAATCCCTCGGTATAAGCTACACGTCCGACCGCCACTATACAATAATCGCCTTCTAGAGCAATGTTTTCACCTTTAGTGTCTTCTGCAGTAACGGTTACTTTCTTTCCTTTGACAGAGGCTCCAGTTACTTTATGTCCCAACAGGAACTCCATGCCAAGAGATTTTTTCAAGACACGTTGCAACTCTTTACCTAAGCCACCATCCATTGTGCTGATGATAGATTTCGCATACTCTACAACAGTTACTTTGGCGCCCAAACGAGCATATACTGAGCCTAACTCCAATCCGATTACGCCTCCGCCAATGACAATGAGGTTTTTAGGGATTTCGGTTAATGAAAGCGCTTCCGTTGAAGTAATGATACGTTTTTTGTCAACAGGTAGAAAAGGAAGTGCTGTAGGTTTAGAACCCGTTGCAATAATGACATTCTTTGTTGTCAATTGCTCTGTTGTTCCATCCTCTTTTGTAATCAATATGGTGTTCTTGTCTACAAAGGAGCCAATTCCCTGGAAGCTATCGATTTTATTCTTTTTGAACAAGTAGGTGATACCTGCAGTATTTTGAGCAATGACATCATTTTTGCGAGCCATCATTTTGTTGATATCAACTTTTAGATTGCTTAAGCTTATCCCATGGCTTTCGAAGCTATGGGCAGCATTGTGATAGTGCTCTGACGAATCGAGCAATGCTTTGGAAGGGATACAGCCCACATTTAGGCAAGTTCCTCCAAATGTACTATACTTTTCGATTACGGCTGTTTTTAAACCCAATTGCGCACAACGGATTGCAGCCACATATCCGCCTGGGCCACTACCGATTACTATGACGTCGTATTGCATAAAGTTTGATTTTTATTTTGTTGTCAAAGTTAGTGATTATTAAGACTAATAAGGTAGTAACTGCTGAAAAATATAGCCGTTTTGACATAAAAAAGACGCCCCATAGGGCGTCTTTTAAACGTTATAGCAAACTTTGATTATTCTGCAACAATCTTACCTTGCATAATGCCAAAGTGACCTGGGAAACTACAGATAAAAGAGTATACACCTTTTTCAAGTGTGAATGAAATTTTATCAGTTTCTCCTGGACCTAATAATTTAGTGTGTGCAATAATAGATGAAGCAGAAGATTTAGGAATGTATTCGTCTGCAGCTGCACCTGCAGCTTCTCCACCAAAAGTGGCAAGGTCTGTACCTGGAGTTAGGATGACAACATTATGCCCCATAGCCTCTTTTGGCATTTCTCCTGCATTCTTAAAATTCAATTCAACAGGTTCGCCAGCTTTTACACGGAACAAATCTTTGCTGAATTTCATCTGATCATTTCCCTCGAGGGAAATAGTATTTGAAATAGCTTCGTTTTCGATGCCTGGAACTGTTTCTACTGGTGCTGTCTCCTCTGTTGGTGCTGTGTTTTCAGAAGTAGTCGCTTTTTTGCTTTCTCCTCCACAAGAAGCAAAGGCAACAGCCAAAGCCAAGGCAGGAATAATAAATAATTTTTTCATTGTGAACTGTAAATTTAATCTTTGACCAAAATACACAATATTTATCTCATCTCTAAATCAGTTCCTTTTGAAGGTCACTTTTATTCCCTTTTTTTTCTCGATTACCTCAATCGCCTTATGATATAGGTCAATCGCATCGAAAGGTTTTCCGATTACGCCATCAGCGCCCACATCATAGGCTTCAGCTTGTTCAGACTCCAAAACAGAAGCAGATATAGTAATAATAGGGGTATTGGCCTTCTCGTAGTCTGTATGATTCTTGATTTCTTTGATTGCTTCGAATCCGCTCATGATAGGCATATGCGTATCCATCATGATTAAGTCATAATTTCGATGCTCAATATTTTCGAGCACTGCTTTTCCGTTTTTGACGATGTCTACATCGCAATCCCAAGCTTTTAAGATATGAGACAACATAAAACTGTTGAGGTCATTGTCCTCCGCAATGAGGACATGCAATTTTTCAAACTTCGGGAGTTGTGTATAGAGTTGTTCCATTTTGGGGTCTGCAATTGCAAAATCATTGGTCTCTTCAAACCAAGATTGAAAAGAAAATTCACTTCCATTTCCATATTCACTACTCGCGTCCACCTCTCCTTCGAATAGATCAGCCAACCGCTTTACAATGGCAAGTCCCAAACCGGTTCCGCCAAATTTTTTGGTAATGCCATCATCCGCTTGTTCAAATGCCATAAAGATTTTGTTGAGTGAGACAGTGCGAATTCCGATACCTGTATCCCTTACACTAAATCGAATCAAATGCTTATTGTCAATGGTTTCGAGGACTTTGATTCGCAGGGTGACTTTACCTTTCTCTGTAAATTTCAGACCATTGGAAATAAAATTGCTGAGAATCTGCTGAAGTCTCAAAGAGTCCGTCTTGACACATACCGGGAGCGCAGGGTCGGTCTGCATTTCGAATTGTAATTGCTTATTGGCAGCTTTAATCTTAAAAATTTTGTTCAAGTCATCGAACAAATCTTGCATAACCAAATTTTCAAACTCTAGTTTCATCATTCCAGAGTCTATTTTCGAGATGTCTAAGATGTCATTGATGATGAGTAAGAGCGAGTGAGATGCATTATCCAACCGGCCTACCCAATCTTTCTGTTCAGGAGACAAGCTCGAACTGCGGAGCATCTGTGTGATTCCCATAATGCCGTTTATCGGTGTACGAATCTCATGACTCATATTGGCCAAGAATATCTCTTTTGATTTGCGAGCTTGCTCCGCCTCCTCTTTCGAACGAATCAAGGCTTGTTTTGAAAATTCCAGTTCTGCATTTTTTTCCTTTATTTGCTGCTGTGTAAAGACTTGCTGCATAAAGGACCTTACTTTAGCAATAGTAATCTCGGGGCTAAGCGGTTTGTACAAATAATCCACTGCACCGCTATTTAACCCTTGAATCAAATACTTGTCTTCCTTGGATATGGCAGTGACCATAATCGCGATGATATCTCGAGTTTTAGGATTGCCTTTCAAAATGGACACAAATTCGAATCCATTTATATCAGGCATCTGAACATCTATCAGTGCGATAGCGATGTCCTCTTTCCAACATAATCGTAGCGCCTCATTTGGATCCGTGCTGCTCAGGATGCTAATTCCCTCAATATCTTCCAATAATGCTTGGAGGCTTATGATATTTTCAATCTTATCATCTAAAATTAATAGATTTAATTTTTTCATGGAATTAATTCTTGATGTGTGGTTTGTTTAAAGTGAGGATATAGTCTAGGATACGGGCGCTGTCCAAAACTTGATCGTAGGCAGCTTGTCGAATTGCTGCTTCCGGCATTGTCGGAATCTCAGCTGTCTGCGGGTCTTGGACAATGCAAGTGCCTCCCATCTGTTTGATATAAGCCATGCCATCTGCCCCATCTTGATTGGCCCCAGAAAAAAGTATTCCGATTGTCCCTGTCAGGTATACATCTGCTGCCGATTCCATCGTCACGTCTATTGAAGGCCGGCAAAACTGTACAGGCTCGGATAGATCAAGTGAGAAGGTGTAATTGGGTTCAATCAGTAAATGATAACCAGGAGGTGCAAAATAAACTACGCCAGGCATTATATCTTCTTTCTCTTCAGCTGCTTTAACCGTAATTTCACATTTTGAACTTAAATTTTGTTCAATATGGGTTTCATACTTCGCATTTCGATGAAGTACTACCACAATGGGAATCGTCATATCGGAGGGCAGAGCCTTGATAATATCTACCAAAATGCCATAACTTCCTGCTGAACCGGCTAATATGATGATGCTTGATTTATCCATTCGTCCGTTATGCAATTTTTTGGTAAATATTGTGTTTTTTGTTCACCAGCTTGAACTTACTAGATACCGCATGCTGATGTAAGCTTTCTTTAGAACCTAAGCAAAGGAAGCCGAAAAGGCAGAGTGAGTCATGAAAAAGTTCAACAACCTTTTCCTGAAGGTTAGGATCGAAGTATATGAGTACATTACGACACGAAATTAATTGAAACTCATTGAATACACCATCCGATACCAGATTGTGAGAGGAAAAGAGTACATTTTTCTTCAATTCACTATGAATAGTTACGGCATCATACATTGCTGTGTAGTAATCCGAGAGCGAATTTGTGGTGCCACTTTTCAGAAAATTATCCGAATATTCTTTCACCTTTTGCAAAGAATAAATCCCCTTTTTTGCATGTTCGATAACATCACTATTGATGTCTGTTCCATAAATAAAAGAGCGATTATCCACTTTGCTCTCTTTTAACAAAATGGCCAAGGAATATACTTCTTCTCCGGTAGAGCATCCAGCGCTCCAAATCTTGATTCTTTGAAAAGAAGCTAAATACGGAATGACCTCCTCACGTAATGCCTTATAGAAAAGAGGATCTCTAAACATTTCGGTCACATTGACTGTCAGCTGGATGATGAAGTGAT
Source organism: Sphingobacterium sp. SYP-B4668 (assembly GCF_027627455.1). Taxonomy (NCBI): domain Bacteria; kingdom Pseudomonadati; phylum Bacteroidota; class Sphingobacteriia; order Sphingobacteriales; family Sphingobacteriaceae; genus Sphingobacterium; species Sphingobacterium sp. SYP-B4668. The sequence continues at coordinate 969,675 of NZ_CP115483.1, forward strand.
TGAAATAACCCGGTGTATTGACCAAAGAAGTCTTTAACGCAACAAGATCTAATTTGTCAAGATTCATCAACCTGGCAACCCTACGTTTTAAAGATGCCCTGGAATAGCCAGATAGATCCATCCCATTCACATTCTTTACAAACTCAATTAGCTCATCTAACTCTTCAAAGGATATCATATCGTTTATTAACTTAACCAAACACGCATTAATGAGATAAGCTTATCCAAATCTATCGGTTTGCTTATATAATCATTTGCTCCTATCTGAATTGTTTTTTCACGATCCCCCTTCATCGCTTTTGCGGTTACCGCTATAACAGGGAGATTCGCGAACTTTTTATTTTGACGAATTTTTTCAATGGCTTCAAAACCATCCATTTCAGGCATCATGATATCCATCAATACAAGGTCGAAATCGTTACCCTTTTCCAATAATTGAATAGCCTCTAAGCCATTATTGGCAACTTCTATCTGCATATTGTATGCTTCGAATGCCGTACTTAGCGCAAATACATTGCGCATATCATCATCCGCTATCAATACTTTTTTGCCCGCTAATGCTTTTTCAAGTATTACTTCGCCCTTTGTATTGGTGGGGCGTTTGCCTTGTTCTTTAATATCCTCTAGTCTGTTGAGAAATAGGTTGACTTCATCGATAAGTCTAGTATTGGATTTGCCCGATTTCAATACCATTGCTTGCGTATGGCGTAGAATTCGTTCCGTGCTTTCAGCAGGTATTTCCATCGCTGTATTGATGATGATGGGCGTATTTTGATACAGGGGTATAGCTTTGATTTCATCCAACAGTTCAAGACCCGACCTGTCAGGTAGGTTGATATCTAGGATAATACAGTCATATACTTTTTGCATGGAGAGGATTTCCATTGCTTCTTTTGCATTGAACGCTTGATCCACTACCGTGTTACCCTCATTTAGCGAAGATTTGATGAAATCACTTTGTAACGCATGATCCTCTATTATGAGTACTCTTTTTAAAGGTGTAGAGATTAGAGATTTTATAGTTTTAAACGCATTGTCAAGAGATTCTTCTGAGACTGGTTTGCGTAAGAATCCAATTGCTCCTTTATTGATTGGCTCATTCTTGTTTAGTGAAGCCGCAGACATCATATGCACGGGGATGTCACGAGTAATCTCGTTACTCTTCAATTTTTTGAGTACTTCCCAACCATCCATTAACGGAAGCATAATGTCTAGGATTATAGCATTAGGTTGGTGTTCGAGGGCCATATCCAATCCTTTGACCCCATTGTAGGCTAGCAGTGGTTCAAATCCTTTCTCGATAGCGTAATCTCTAAGTATTTCAGCGAAATTGATGTCATCCTCTATAATCAGCAAGCGATTTCTATCAGACTTGTTTTTAATATCACTCGATAAGGGTGACTGAATGATTGATGGAGTGACACTCTCTTTATTCGTTGTCCTGAATTCAGTACGCGTTTGTTTTTCCGAGACCGGTTGGTAAGGAACAATAAATGTAAATGTACTCCCCTCATTTGGCTTACTTTCTAGTGAAATCCGACCCCCTAGTAGATTCGCTAACTCTCGACATATAGAAAGACCAAGCCCGGTACCACCGAATTTTCGACTAGTGGAGCCATCCTCCTGTTTAAAGGCTTCAAAAATAAGTCTTTGTTTCTCTTCCGCGATTCCGATTCCATCGTCTTTCACTACAAAATGCAGATTAGAATTCACCTGTTTAAACTGAAGGCTAATTTGCCCGCCATTCTGTGTGAATTTAAAAGCATTTGAAAGTAAATTCTTTAATATTTGCTCCAATCGATACTCATCACATAAAAACGATGTTGGTGTAGAAGGATCAACAATTAAGCTAAAATTAACCTCCTTTTCTTCTGCAGTAGTGCGGAACAGCTCCTCAATATTCGACACCAAAGTCTTAATCTCGATATTATCTTGAGATAACTCTACATTCCCGGATTCAATTTTAGCCAAATCTAACAACTCATTGATCAGGTGAAGCAGGTCCGATCCTGCGCTATGAATCACCGAAGCATATTTGATTTGGTCGGTATTGAGATTTTCATGTTTATTATCTTTCAACAGCTTTGCTAATATCAATATACTGTTGAGGGGAGTTCGTAGTTCATGACTCATATTGGCCATGAATTCGGATTTATAATGACTCGCCTGTTCTACTTCCTTCACTTTATCGGAAATATTTTGTCGGGCCTTATCTAAATCATTATTTTTAATCTCTAACAGTTTTGCTTTTTCTTCTAATTCATTATTCGTCTGTGTGAGTTCTTCCTGCTGCACACGGAGCTCTTCTTCGGAAGCTTCTAATAAACTGGTTTTATGTATAAGCTCTTCGTTAGTAGTACGTAGTTCTTCTTGCTGTGCCTCCAATTCCTCAGTCTGCTGCTGCATCTCTTCAAACATCTCTGACATTTGGTTGTGTGCTTGTGTTACTTTGACTGCAGTTGCCAACGTATTTCCGATTTTGTCGAGATACTCCTTGATTCTATCAGCATGCTTTTCATCTATCTGCACGCCTATTTCAATGATTCCTACAGTTTCGTGTTCATATATAAACGGTACAATGTAAAGATCGGTATTAAATTGGGCAACCAATATGCTTGATGCATGAAGTTGGGTATTACTGACAGCTGGGATGTATATTTGTTCTTGGGAGGAAATTACCTCAAAAGGTAACCCACTCTTGTTGTCAATAAATTTGGGTAGTTGGTCTATATCTGTACCATACGAGCCTGCCAATTTGTAGGAGTCACTTTCTGAAGATTTAAAGTAAATAGTCCCTACTGTCGCATGGATACTCTTGCATATACACGAAAGTGCCTGTTTGGCCAGTTGACTTTCTGTAAAATCGCCTCTTACTACAGTGTCTAACTGTGACAGTTGCTGGAGTACCCAGTTCGAATCCTCAATCTGATTCCCGAGCATTTTCAATTGGTCGTAACTTTGTTGCTCGTTTTTCAATGTTTTACGCAATACTATGAAGACCTGGTTGATCCTTACGAATAGAAAGATCATGATCGCCAACCCAAGTATAACTAACGCATAGGTAACTAATCTACTTATTTTGAGATGTTCATTGTTTTCATCAATGAATTTTGCCCGGCTATCTACAACGGAGTTAATCGTACTCGTGAGGTGTTTCTGAATCTGATCGTAGTCTTGTATGATGCTGTGAATAAGTTCTTTTTCATTTGTTTGTGCATCTTTTTTTAACTGTCGATTATCTAGAAATGCTTCTACCTCTGACTTAAAGGTAGTTTCCATAACTCGGTTTGGAGTGTAGTAGGCTGTGGCCTTGAAGAGGTCAACCAAATCTTCTTTAATAATAGTTTGCTTGCTTTGGATAATATCCAACATACGCGGATCCTGGGTACTCGCGTATAGCAGTTTGTTATTATTGACGATACCTAAATTAATTTCCAGATCGTTGATCGTGTTGAATTTTTGTTCCGACAGTCCCATGACTTCATCATTAAATCGGACACTTTTGTCGAATGAAATGAAAAAGAAGACCACCGCAAACAGAATGATCAAAAAAGAGATAACAATTCCTATTGTTACTTGTGTCTTAAAATTAATTTTATTCATCTTTAAAAAGTAAGATTAAATAAGTATTTGCCTCTTCACACATTGCGAAATGGATAAAGGCATATGTTGTCTCCTTGGGATTTGCTCAGTTCAGACCATTCAGTTTCTGTATATACAGTCCCTTAGGGTGGTCGAGCATAGTCCCCATTAATAAATGAATTTCATAGTAGTTAGTTTTGAGGATTAGACTCCTCGCCACTTTATTAAAGCCTTGTTACTTTCGTCTCCGGAAGATTCCTAATGGGCTTCAAATGCAATACCAAAGATAGTTTTTCCTTTTCTAAATGTTTTATTACACGAAAATTATATTTAAGATTTTATGGAATGAATTGGGAGGAGGGCCGTGGATGTAGCTCTGTGTAAGAAGAGCTCTTTGATTATCAATTGCGTAGAAGTGGAGATGCTGATGTTTTGAGGATGACGGACTTGTTTTTTGACTCGTTATTTATTTTATAGTGTAATACATGGGCCACTGACTTTTTTGAGAAATCCAGTTTCGGTCGGTCACTAATCTGAAAAATATAACCGGAGGTATCACAAAAAAACTCTGGTCTGCTTTGATTCAATCTATCAATTTTATTCACAATTGAATAAATTATGGTATATTTATGAAGTTTGAACTGTTGATTGTTAATTTGACTTATGAATCCTGAAATTTCGCTTGTATTATTTATTATCGGAGGCCTCATTGCCTTCTTCTTTCTTTTGTATCTATTGCCCGTTAATCTTTGGTTTACGGCACAGCTCTCTAATGTTAAGATTAGTCTATTGAATCTAGTTTTGATGCGATTGAGAAAGGTTCCACCCTCATTGGTGACAAATGCCATGATTATTTCTACTAAAGCGGGCCTGAATATTACCTCCAACGAAATAGAAACCCATTATCTTGCAGGCGGAAATGTGAACAAGGTCATAAAAGCCCTCATCTCTGCTGATAAAGCTAATATTCCTCTGGATTTTAAATTGGCAACTGCTATTGATTTAGCAGGAAGGGACGTGTTCGACGCCGTCCAATTGTCGGTGAATCCACAGGTTATTAACACCCCTCCAGTGGCGGCAGTCGCAAAAGACGGTATACAATTGATTGCCAAAGCGCGTGTTACCGTACGTGCTAACATCAATCAATTGGTTGGTGGCGCCGGAGAGGAAACTATTTTGGCTAGGGTGGGTGAAGGGATTGTCACCACGATAGGATCTTCTGTCAATCACAAAGAGGTGCTCGAAAATCCCGATCGGATTTCCAAGACGGTATTATCAAAAGGTTTGGACTCTGGTACGGCATTCGAAATCTTGTCTATTGATATTGCAGATATCGATATCGGTGAGAATATTGGTGCAAAATTACAAATTGATCAAGCCGAGGCCGATCTTAAAGTGGCCAATGCACGTGCGGAAGAGCGCCGAGCTATGGCAGTAGCTAATGAGCAAGAGATGCGTGCAAAAGCGCAAGAAGCTAGGGCTAAAGTAATAGATGCCGAAGCACAAGTACCACTTGCTATGGCAGAAGCATTCCGAAGTGGTAACCTTGGTGTTATGGATTATTATAAGATACAAAATATACAGGCCGATTCCGAAATGCGTTCCTCAATTGCCAAGCCAAACGCTGGAGATAAGGGGACGAACAAATAGTCTTTTCGATTGTAATAGAAATATTATAAAAATAGTCAACCGATTGTGTATTGCACAATCGGTTTTTTTATGTTCAGTTGATTGCCTCTAGTTACCATGTTCAGTTCGAATCCGCTATATTTAGCCAAACTTTAATTTTTGGATGGAAATATTACCCATCATAAGGTATTCCTATCCGTAGTAATTTGGAGTTTATCCTTAAAACCAAACAATATTCCAATGAAAAAAATGTTTTTGTTTTTCCTCCTCTTTCCTATTCTTACACAAGCACAGCAAATCGTAGAACAAGGAGCCACCACCTTCTTCTTGCCAATTGGCGGAAATACTTGGCAGTACCCAGCAGCCACGAATACCCAGAATCTATTAAAAGGAGATGAAATCAAAGGATGGAATGATCCACAAATTAGTTTTAAATCATTTGTCAGATTTGGACGAACTGGACAAGTTAATCTGAAAATAGTAATATCGGCGATAAACGATGGCGGAAAATATACCGTTAAGATTGGCGAACAAAAGAAGGCAATTGTACTGTCCAATGAAAAAGTAGTTGACTTAGGAGAGTGGAGTGTAAAAGATACCGGGTACTATGCGATTGAATTGGTCGCAGAAGGAGTAAAGCGTCATTTTGCAGATATTAAAGGTTACCAAGTAGAAGGTAATCCTCTTTTGATAGCTTCTGCCAATTTTGTGCCGAACAATGAAGGTAATTTTTTTTACTGGGGCAGGAGAGGGCCATCGGTACATATGGGATACATACAGCCTCAGGATAAAGAAATTGAATATTACTATAATGAAGTGACAGTTGGTAAAGGTAATGACGTAGAAGGCTCATACTACATGGCGAATGGTTTCTCCGGCGGATATTTTGGTATGCAGGTGAATAGCAAAACAGAACGAAGAATACTTTTTTCAGTATGGAGTCCCTTTACCACAGATGACCCAAATGCAATCCCCGATGATCATAAGATTATTCTAAAGGCTAAAGGGGAGGGAGTACATACGGGTGAGTTTGGGAATGAAGGGTCGGGTGGTCAAAGTTTTTTGCGATATAACTGGATTACCGGCAATACCTATAAATTTTTGCTGAAAGGAAGACCCGTTGCAGATGACTACACCGAGTATACGGCATGGTTTTACGCCCCAGAGAAAGGAAAATGGCAACTCATTGCACAGTTTGAGAGGCCCAAAACGCATTCGTATTTAAAAGGATTCCATTCCTTTTTAGAAAATTTTGATCCTACCAAAGGAATTTACCAACGTCAGGTGACGTTCGGGAATCAATGGGTGCGAGATGCACAAGGCAATTGGATTGAATGTACAAAAGGTAAATTTACGGCCGATCAGACAGCCCGAAAAGGATACCGACTGGATTATGCCGGTGGTGTGAAAGGTGATTCTTTTTTCCTCAGAAACTGTGGTTTTTTTGCAGATAAAACAGTAGTAGATTCTCGTTTCGAACGGAAGTCTATTGGAAAGATTCCAGAGATTGATTTTAATAATTTGCCTTTGAAATAAGCAATTGATATAACAAAGTGTAAGGCAGCCATCGGCTGCTTTTTTTTTCGAATTCCCGATTAGTTGTTGTAAACAGTTTAAACTGATTGATATTTTTATATTTTACTTTATCCCTTTTTTATGGTACCGTTAGAAAAAACAAAACCCTGACGATGGGCGCCAGGGTTCGTTACTAACCAATTATAAACCTAAATTATGAAAAGACATTTTAAAATTAGCCGTCACTACAACGACTAGATAACCTTTAATTATCTTCTACAAAGATACAATCTAATCGGGTCTCGTTCCAAATGATTTGAGTAAAAAGTTGCGATAACAACTATTTCATGACATTAATTTGATGAAGCATATATCATCCATATTTTTATACCGAATACTTTCATTCTTCACCGAAGTTTCCTTGGTTCTGATTTAGTAATTATTCATTCAGTAAATGATGGAAATAGATATAAGTTTAATAGCAACAGCATTATAAAAAGAAAACTATTACTTGTTAAAAGATACAAGTTTATCTAAGTTTGAATACATTAAAAGATCGATGTATGGTTTTACAGGAATTTGCAAAAATAAAAGCAATCGTAATGGATGTAGATGGGGTGCTGACCGACGGAACTGTCCAAGTGGATGAGCATGGAGAGCAGCTGCGTACGTTTAACGTTAAAGACGGTTATGCCATGCATTTGGCCATTTCGAAGGGGCTACCTATCGTTGTGATTTCAGGAGGAAAGAACGCAGGCGTACAACGACGATTGGAGGGGTTAGGTATACAGGAGATTCATCTTGGCGTTGCTGACAAACTAACCTTGCTGGGAGATATATTGCACCGTTTCAAAATTGAATTGGAAGACGTCATGTTCATTGGAGACGATATGCCCGACTATCACTGTATGAAAGCTGTGGGGATTGCGGCTTGTCCTGCCGATGCAGTTGAAGAAATTAGACAAATCTCACACTATGTATCGGGCAAGAGCGGAGGGAAAGGCGTGGTGCGTGAACTAATCGAAAAGACATTAAAGCTCCAAAATAAATGGTTTGATGATAATAATGTGAAAAGCATCTAATACATGTTAAAGAATTTAGAAAATATTTCAATAGTACTAGGCTCGCAATCACCTCGACGTAGCGAACTATTGAAAGCTATGGGAGTACACTTTGAAGTTGTGGTCAAAACGACGGACGAGTCGTATGACGAAGCCTTGTCCCCCAAAGAAATAGCTGTCGCTATTGCTGAAAAAAAAGCTTCGGCATTTCAAACAACCGAATTTCAAGATAAACTCGTCATCACGGCAGATACCATTGTGGTAGCTAATCATTTGATACTAGGTAAACCCAAAGATAGCGATGCCGCAAAAGAGATGTTGTCACTCCTTAGTGGAAATACGCATGAGGTGATGAGTGCAGTTACTCTTCTTTGGAAGGGGCAGGTCAATACATTTGTGGAAGTAACTGCAGTTACACTTAATCCATTGACAGATGATGAGATTGCGTATTATGTTAATCAATATCAACCGTTCGATAAAGCTGGATCCTACGGAATTCAAGAGTGGATAGGCTTAGTCGGAATTCTTAAATTAGAAGGTACTTATACGAATGTGGTAGGGTTGCCGACAGCCAGACTCTATCAGGAGTTGAAAAAAATATAAGATAAAAAAAGAAGGGGGACGCTTAGCATCCCCCTTCTTTTTTTATCTTATTTGATATGGTAACGTACTCCGGTATAGAATAGGCGTCCAGATAATGGACCCCAAAGCATATTCGTATCAAAATAATTGCCAAAGGGATCATCATGTGCCAAAATAGGGTTCTTTTGATAATAGTTGGTGAAATTTTCAGCTCCCACATAAATATCAAAATTCTTCGCTGCTCCAAAAGTTTTGCTCACTTGTGCATTCATCGTGGCATAAGACTTAGAATACGCAGGAAGTTGGTATTCGACTGGATTCGCCGTTGTAGAAGGTAACCTTTTTTGTCCTACAATGTTGAGGGTGTAATCAAAGTTCCAGCCCGAATGTAAGGTGTATGCAAGGTTCAGAAAACCTCTATGTTTGGCAAGAAGTGGTTTGCTAAGCCTTTTGTCTGCATAGTCGGTCTTCACGTCTAAAAGCCTATAGGCCATGCGTGCTTCTAAATGAGGTGCAGGCATGAATCTAAGCTCGGCCTGCATGCTATTGGAATAAGACTTCCCGTCAAGATTGTAAAAGGCGACCTCCCTAGGATTTTCAAAATCAACGACTACTTGGTTTTGGAAATGATTTGAAAAGACCTCCACAGAAGCCCCAGCCTCTCTTCCTAATAATTGAAAAGTTTGATCTACACTGATACCTGTATTCCAGGATACTTCCGGACTTAGACCGTAAGCCTTGTCTTGAGGATTATTTGATTTGATCACCAATGCTCGACTGCTAGCCATTGCTGCCATATTCTCGGCAAAGATGTTGGCCGTACGCTGTCCTCTTCCAGAGCTCAGCCTTAAAGTAGTCCCTTGGATCGGTTGATAACGAAGTTGCATACGTGGGGTTCCGAACCAACCGTACAACGAGTTGTAGTCCGCTCGCATCCCCAACACGGCATCAAACTTTTCATTTGGACTATACGTATATTCTCCAAAGACACCTGATACCACTTCTTTTCTGGCGTAACCCGTACCGGCCAATGTTTCATCTATATTATCATAGGTCACGGTCATCCCAGTTCTATATTTATGGGCTACAGACCCAATAATATCTTGGTATATTAAATTAGCATATCCATTCTTTTGTTCCGCATCATAAGTACGAATACCGAAGTAATTTTTTTGGTCATAGTACGTGCCTGATAATTGCAAGCCTATACTGCGATGGGAGTTGCCTTCAAACACATACCCAAACTTAGCAAACCCTTCGAATCGGTTGATGTCAAAACCTACACCATAGCGGTTGGTTGTCAGTTTGTCGGTTTTCTCGTCAAAATCCACTTGTCCCCCAATACGGTCATCCTTTAGATATTTAACTCCAAATTGTGCGATAAAACCTTTACCATTTTCATAGGCCCATCGATTCACCCCTGAGAAAATATTACCAACAGGAAGGTCGCGAAATCCGTTGTTGCTGAAATTCATGTTTTTGTTGTACATGAAGTTATCATGTAAAAGCAAACCTACAGACCAATTATTCCCAAGTTTCTGTGCTAGATTGAGGTTGATATCTGTTCTCCCCATGTCATTTGCATAAGCATTGAAAAATAACTTTTCCGAATTTTGAGGCTTTTTTAGCTCTACATTGATTTGTCCAGCCATGCTTTCGTATCCATTGACGACCGATCCGATTCCTTTGCTGATCTGTATGGACTCAATCCAAGGACCTGCAATACTGTTGAGTCCTAGAGGCGTGGCTAGCCCTCTTGGTCCAGGTAGGCTTTCGACAGTAAGCTGTGTATATATGCCACTCAGTCCAAGCATCTGTATTTGCTTACTGCCAGTGACTGCGTCATTACTGACCACATCTACCGAAGCATTCGTCTCGAAACTTTCACTGAGGTCACAGCATGCAGCTTTAAAAAGCTCCTTAGAAGTCAATACTTCAACGCGAGAAGGGGTTAATGCTGATATATAGCTAGACTTGCGTCTGCCAGATACGACTACCTCGGAAAGAACATTCTCTTTGGCATGGACCACTAATACTTCATGCAGATTCTTGACTTCGACCGTGTCTGAGCGCATCCCGGCAAATGAAAATATCAAATACTTATATCCTTTCTCATGCATGATATTAAAAACTCCGTTTTCATTGGTGGATGTCTGACTACCCTTGTGCTCCAGCCATCTGACATTTACACCTGCGATAGGAGTAAGGTCACCTTTGCTATTTTCATCGACAACGACTCCTTTTATTTCATGATCGTGGTCATGGTGGTCCTCCTCTTTGTGTCCACTACCTTCGTGATTGTGTTCGTTTTTTTCGGAATCCCCAGCTGGATCCCCCAATCTTTCGTACAAGCAACACTCGTGCAATTCATTATACACATCATCTTTTGCTCTAACCGCGTCCGTATCATGTCCAACTGCCGCAATATTTTGTTTGATACGATTAAGTCCTATGACTTCCGAATCATATTGAACGGTAATCATTCCCGTATTGCTATCCCAAGTTGATGATTTTACACCCTTTGTCAAAGCTGCGGTTTCGATTCTTTTTTTACACATGGCGCAGTTGCCTGCCACCTCAAAGATAGCTGTGCTGTCTTTTTTTGTATGCAGCTGTACCTCAGTATTGGTTGCGGCTGGGGGCGGAGCGGGGAGCCTCTCATATTTGCAGCACTCATGTAGTTCGTTGTACACTTTGTCACTTGCTTTCCTGCCTTCTACATCGTGACCCACTGCTGTAATACTTGCTTTGACTTGTTCAATTTTTACCTTAGAAGCATCGTATGCGATTTGGATATTTCCGGTCGCATTGTTCCACTGCGCAGTTTTCACACCTTTAATAAGGGCCGCTTTTTCGATTCTCTTTTTGCACATGGCGCAGTTTCCTCCGACTTTAAAGGACACCGTATTATCTTGTTTACCATTTTGGGCAAAGGCTGGTAATGAACCTATCATGAATAAAAATAGTATGATATGGGATATTGCTTTCATTTGTAATGATTAATTGTATGTGAATAAATAATCCCTTAGAAAGTGGTCCCCTAATATCAAGCACGGTCAACGTGGTTTTTGAAAGTAGGCAATGCACTCACAGTCTTGGGAGGATAAAAGGACTCTATACATCCTTTATTTCAAAGACAATTAATGCTAAATTCTGAAATTACAATGTAGGAGGTGTGATCGGGTACCCGATATAGGTGGAGAGGAGTTAATATTCGACAACAGATGCGGAATAGCGATATCCTCAATAGGATTGAAATTATATACCCAGAGTAATGTAATTACTGCTGGGGCAAATAACGTAAAGGAGTTAATCTGCTGGCCAGAAGAATAGTAAGTATCAGACGACTGTTCAAGGTCCAGTTTTACGTCTTTACATTTATTTGTACTATCCACATTTCCCATTGGGTGGCATGACATCTTGATGTTGTCATGCTTTGGGCTGTCCTTTTTTAAACAGAGTGAACAGTTATCATGCGAAGCGACTTCTTTAGAAAATGAAACCAAATTCGTTTTTCCACTGCTACAAAAATGAAAATAGAGAGTCGCTCCGCTCGACGTGAACGAATATATAATCAATAAAAATAGTGCTAACCATCTTTTCATCAATCGCAAATATAATAAAAACCAATCGTCTTGGCACGAAAATGGTGATTGTTACAAAAAAGTTATAATTGGAAAAGCTTCTCCCAAATCTTTCCCAAATTGACAATTTACTTTGTGTTAGAAATATAAAAGATAAGAATTATGAAAAATCTAATTTTAGCATTAATGCTTTTATTCAGTATCCAGGCTATTTATGCACAGGATATCAAAGAGTCTCAAGTACCTGCTGTAATCTTGAATGCATACAAACTGCAGTTTAAAAATGCTAAGCTCAGCGAGTGGGAAATTAAGCATAATGGCGTGTATGAAGTTGATTTTAAGACAAGCCTTACAGGAAAGGACCATACAGCCCTTTACACACCTGAAGGCAAATTAGTGTCATATAAACAAGAGATTACTGCCAAACAGCTTCCCCGAGAAGTGAAAGATGCCATTAAAAAGGAATTTAAAGGATTTAGAATCGATGATGTTGATCGTTATGATCAACAGGGAAAGGTTACTTATAAAGTCGGTTTAAAAAATAGTCCACAAGAATACGAAGTCGTATTTTCTGCAAGTGGAGCAGTAATCAGTAAAAAAATAGATTAGTCAACATATTTTGTCAAAACATGTGGTGAGACCATCATGGTTCATTCAGATCGAGTGAAACGAGTTCATGATGCCATTAAAAACAAATTGTGAACGAATAGTAACACCCAGAAATGAATAAATCTGATAACTTCATCGGCCTTAAAAACAAACCGAGTGAAACGAGCTCATTGATGCAAATGAGAAAAAGCACTCCTCAATAACTATACACAGATGAAAAAACTACAAATTGTATCATTCGTTGTCGCCTTAACCGCGATTTTTATCTCTTGCGATAAAGATGAAGTAATCGATCCCACTACCTTGCCTAGTACAGCTCAAGAGTATGTGTCGTTTCATTTTCCAGAAGCCAACATCAGTAGAGTGGTAGAAGATAAAGGGGATAATGATTCCTACTACGAAGTATACCTATCCACTGGACACGAATTGGATTTTAACAAGAAAGGTGAAATACACAGCGTCGATGGAAAAACTTTAAAGCTTCCTTTTAGTGTGATTCCGCCGAAGTTGTTAACATATGCTACGGAGAAATATCCAGATGCCTTTATTGTTAAATGGGAAAAAGAGCGTACACTTCAAGAAATAAAACTAAATACAGGAATTGAGTTGGTTTTTGATTTGGAAGGGAATTTTAAAAATGTTGATAACTAATGGGTTGAAGGTCTTGTAATTGTTTTTATGGTTTACTAATTTAGGTCTAACATTGATGCTGAACTAAGTATAAACCTAAAATTAATCAAGATGGAACAATTAATGTCTAATTCGACGCTGTTGTACATTTGCGCCGTCCTACTGCTTACCATTGCAGGTGCGCTGTATAAAGTATACAGCACGTTGATAAAGCGAGTCTAGCCCACTAGATAGTAAAATACAAAGTCCCAATCTTCATTGGGACTTTTGCATTTAGTCTTTGATTTGATGTATAAAATCTGAAATTTTCTCCATATAATCGTCAGTAGCTAATAGTTTGACGAACGCACTTCCGATGATTGCACCTCGTGCATACTGGGTTGCTTGAGCAAACGTCTGTTTGTTGGATATTCCAAATCCAATAACCAGAGGGTTCTTTAGCTTCATACGTTGTATTCGTTCGAAATAGACGGTCGAGTCATCAATATCCAAGCGTTTTCCAGTAGTCGCATTGGAAGATAATAGATAGATAAAATTAGTTGATAATTCGTCTATTTTTCTTATTCGGTCTTCGCTAGTTTGAGGCGTTACCAAAAAAATATTGCTAATACCGTACTTGCTAAAGATATCTTTGTAAAGTTCTTCATATTCATACATAGGGAGGTCTGGTACGATTATCCCATTGACCCCGACACGCTGACACGCTTTACAAAAATTTTCAATTCCGTATTGCAAGACCGGGTTAAAATATCCCATTAAATAAACTGGAATATTCACCCGCTTCCTTAAATCCGCTAGTTGTTCAAATAGAACATGTAATGTCATCCCATTTTTTAATGCAACTTCGGAGCTGTGTTGGATAGTCGGACCATCTGCAACAGGGTCTGAATAAGGGAAGCCTATTTCGAGAAAATCGACGCCTGCTTGCTCTAACTTTTCCGCAATATCTAGCGTGCTATCTAAAGTCGGGTAGCCCGCGGTGTAATATATTGATAATAGGTGTTTATTTGTTGAAAGTGATAGTGTGCTGCTCATGGTTTAAAAATCGAAGTATTTCATATAATTGTCTAAGTCCTTGTCTCCTCGGCCCGATAGGCATACCACTACGGTCTCTCCACCTTTGAAATTCATTTTTTCAAGATGGGCCAAAGCATGTGAACTTTCGATAGCGGGTATGATACCTTCTAGACGAGTCAGTTGAAGTCCCGCTTCCATTGCTTCTTGATCTGTGGCACTCACGTATTGTCCTCGGCCGCTTTTGAACAACCACGCATGCTGCGGGCCAATACCGGGGTAGTCAAGCCCTGCTGAAATTGAATAGGGTTCTACGACTTGCCCGTCTTCGGTTTGCATTAAAATCGATCTACTGCCATGTAGCACGCCCTCTTTGCCCAATACTGTTGTCGCAGCACTTTCTCCAGAGTGAACTCCTAGCCCAGCGGCCTCAATAGCAATAAGTTGTACCTCTTCTTCATCTAGATAGTGATAAAACATGCCTGCGGCATTCGACCCACCTCCAACACAGGCAAGGACAAAGTCGGGATTCTCTTTGCCAGTTTTGCTTAACAATTGTTTTTTTGTTTCTTCGGATATTATGGATTGAAATCTGGCTACCATGTCTGGATAAGGGTGCGGGCCTACCACAGATCCGATGATGTAATGTGTATCTACAGGATTGTTGATCCAATCCCTCAATGCCTCGTTGGTTGCATCTTTTAGTGTTCGACTTCCTGATTTTGCCGCCACCACCTCTGCCCCCATCATCTTCATACGTGCTACGTTAGGTGCTTGGCGAGCAATGTCGACTTCGCCCATATATACTACGCATTCTAAACCTTTTAACGCACAGACCGTTGCCGTAGCCACGCCATGTTGACCAGCACCAGTTTCAGCAATAATACGTTTTTTACCCAATCGTTCCGCTAGCAAAATCTGTCCGATTGTATTGTTGATTTTGTGTGCGCCTGTGTGGTTTAAATCCTCTCTTTTTAAATAAATATTTGCACCATACTTTGCCGAGAGACGCTTCGCAAGATAAAGCGGTGAAGGTCTCCCAACATAATCCGTTAGCAATTGCTGATATTCTTCTTGAAAGTCCGCTTCTTGGATGATGCGGAGATAATCTTGACGTAGTTCTTCTACATTTGGGTAAAGCATCTCTGGAATATAGGCTCCACCAAATGGTCCGTAATACCCTTTTTGGTTAACTTGATATTTGCTCATGTTGAATTGTTTTCACTACTTTTTTTAATAATTCTATATCTTTTAATCCGGGTGCGGATTCGAATTTAGAGTTTAGGTCCACCGCATAAAGCCTCGGGTCACTGCTCTGTAGGGCCCCATGAATGTTATGTGGTCCAATGCCGCCACTCAAGAAATAGGGAACCTGAAGGTTGTAATTCTCTAAAATACGCCAATCAAATGTCGTTCCCGTTCCGCCATGCTGATTGCTTTTGGTATCGAAGAGGAAGTAATCTACAAAGGGTACATAGGCTGGTAAAATAGACCAATCAAATTCGGAGTCTATGCCAAATGCCTTGATTACTGTTACCCCTGAGTCCCTTACCTTTCTGCATAAATCTAGCGTTTCATTTCCATGCAATTGTATCACCTGAAGTTCAAATGCCTTTATTTTTTCTTGAATAATCCGAAAGTCGCTATTGACAAATACACCCACGCGTTGGATAGCTGGTGTGAGAGGTATGTCTAGCGGTGCAAGTTTATCGACGAAGCGCTTTGACCCTTCGAAAAAGATGAAACCCATATAGTCAATATTCAATAGACCCAGTGCCTGAATATTGGATGGATCTTTCATCCCACAAACTTTGATTTTAATGGATTTCATTGGCTTATCAGTTTTTTGAATGCATTTAAGGCTTTCAATCCCAATAGGGATTCTTCGGCTTCATAATAGCAATCGGCAAATGACTTCTCTGGATTGAATGTATTGATGGCAAATGCCGCATTGCTGAGCACCACACTGTTTTGGATGTCATCTCCTTCACCTCTGAGTATTGTCGAGAATATTTTTCCAGCTTCCTCTACCGTATGGCCACCACTGATAGACGCTGGATCAATATTTTCGAAGCCCAGGTTTTGAGGGGTGTAGTAATGTTCGCCTTGGTTATTGATGACTTTAAAATCGCCAGTCAAGGATATCTCGTCGTAGCCGTCCAAAGCATGTAATATAGCGTACTGCTTGTCTGTATTTTGATATAAATAGCCATAAAGACGTGCTAATTCCAGACTGAATACCCCTACGGATTGATACTTTGGGTTTGCAGGGTTTGTGAGGGGGCCCAACATGTTGAAGAATGTTTTAACGCCCAATGCTTTCCGGATTGGAGCTACCGTCCTCATTGCAGGATGAAAGAATGGCGCGTGAAGAAAACAAATATTCGCTTCATCCAGTTGCCGTTTGATCAAGTCCTCATCATTCGTAAAAGTATATCCTAAGTACTCCATGACATTTGAAGAGCCGCACCCCGATGATACCCCGATATTACCATGTTTGGCTACTTGATATCCGGCTCCAGCTACTACGAAGGAAGCTAGGGTAGATATATTGAATGTGTTTTTACCATCTCCTCCCGTTCCGCACAGGTCAACGAGCTTGTAGTCTTTCAAATCTATTTTCTTACACAAGTCATACATCGCATCTCGAAAGCCAGCTAGTTCTTCAACACGTATGCTCCTCATTCCGTAAGCCGTCATGAAAGCAGCCACTTGGTGACTGTCATATTTTCCTTCCGTGATGTGAGTCAGAATATCATACGCCTCCTTCCGAGTGAAAGCTTTGTATTCGAATAAATGTGCTAATATTTCTTTCATGGTTTATTAAAATAAAAAAGGCTCGCCAAAAAAGGCAAGCCCACTATTCTTTGATATGTAAATAATTCAAGCAATAGATAGTTGCCACAACATTAGCTGTTGTGCCACCACCACTCTGTATTTACATGCTTTAATTTCATTTTTATTATCAATATCACAAATATGATGCATTCTTTCTAAAAAAACAACTTTTTTTAAAAGAATATGGTGATTGATGATTCCATCATCCATTAAATATGGTCAATACACCCTTTTATGCCCTACATGAATTTAATAGGTAACGAAATGGGCGACTTTGTTGCCTTTGGAAACAAGGGTGAACGAAGCTATTTTGCCATCTTCCAAATATATAGCAACAACTTGGCGGTTTTTGTATTTTAGAAAATACATGTTATTTGTATCCAATCCCTCAGGATCTATATCCCGTGTTTCCTTTTTGGGGATTTGAGTCCAATTAAGATATTGGATTTCTTTCGTATTCTTATTCTGTATGTTCAGCCTTACTTCATCCAAGCTAGCAATGAGATAGTCGAGATAATCATCATCGACCTCTTGTTTGATGGTAACATATTGGCTAAGCAATACATCTGTCGCAATACTATCTACGGACAGATCGTGTACAAATCGTTTTAGATAAGGGATGTCACTATTATTGGATTGACCAAATGATAATAATGGAGCAATCATCAGAGCGAAGAGAAAGGTGTAGATATGCTTTAGTAGTATTGTCATATATTTATTTGACTCTTCGTCTTTGGAATGGATTAATATAACTTAAATGTCAAACGCCCTAATCGAAATTAAGGCGTTCAGCATTTTTTAGTATTCATCTTCGTTAAAAAAGAAATCATCTTTTGTCGGATAATCCGGCCAGATCTCTTCAATATTCTCATAAGGCTCGCCGTCGTCCTCTAAGGCTTGGAGATTCTCTATAACTTCTACGGGGGCTCCTGAACGAATAGCATAGTCTATTAATTCATCTTTAGTTGCTGGCCATGGGGCGTCTTCAAGGTGCGAAGCTAATTCTAATGTCCAATACATATCTAATAATTTAAAATTTCGGATTTCCGCAAAAGTAATATTTAATTTGACTTATCCAAGTCTTTCGATTGTAATTTGTTGTTTTTCGAGTAACAAACTTGTTATTTGTGTATTGAGCGATGAAATTGGATAATTATTAATTGCTAAATGTCACATTTTTTCAAAATCGTCTCCTCTTTCTTTCAGTGCAGACATTCGTGGTGAGACCGATTTTACATCGGTATTTGGATAATCATCTTCGATTAAACCATCTCGCATTCTGACGATGCGATGTGCATGTTGAGCTATATCCTCTTCGTGCGTAACAAGTATAATCGTATTGCCTTTAGAGTGGATGTCTTCTAAGAGCCCCATAATTTCAATAGACGTCTTGGTGTCCAGATTACCGGTAGGCTCATCCGCTAGTATAATCGACGGGTCGTTGATCAATGCACGTGCAACGGCTACACGTTGCCGCTGTCCACCGGACAACTCGTTAGGCTTGTGGTCGGTACGGTGCTCCAATCCTACGCTGGTGAGTGTCGCCAGTGCTTTCTCGTCCCTTACTTTTTTGGACTTGCCGGCGTATATCAACGGAAGCGCTACATTCTCTAATGCAGTAGATTTAGGCAATAGATTGAATGTTTGGAATACGAATCCAATTTCTTTATTCCTGACTTCCGCAAGCTCGTCATCCGACATCTGGCTTACATTGATACCGTTGAGAATGTAGTCACCTTTTGAAGGAGTGTCCAAACATCCCAATATGTTCATTAACGTAGATTTGCCAGAGCCTGAAGGACCCATCAACGCAACAAATTCTCCTTTGTTGATATGTAGAGAAACTGATTTGAGCGCATGTATAGTCTCAGATCCTATAATATATTTTCTGCCGATATCTGTTATTTCAATCAGTGGATGCTCCGCCATTTGTTCTGTAATTATTGGTCAAAAGTTACGATATTTTATTTGTTTCCCAATGGGTTTTCATTTTTTCGTAAATCAGCAATTGCAGTTCACCTGAATTCTCATCCGTGTATCCATCTGTAGAAATGGGGGCGAGGATTGTAGATTGGACTATACCCGGCCGCGAGCCGAATGTAAGTCCACTGTCCCAAAGAACGTCCCAGGCATTATGGATAATAATAGGGATGATGGGGATATTATTTTGTATAGCCATCCTAAAAGGACCTGACTTGAATTCGTGAAGTTGTGGCGGGTAACCATCATCTATTTTACCTTCAGGAAACACAACTACAGATCGTCCAGCAACGAGCAATTCGTTCGCTCTTTTGAACGCCTTGAAGGCTGATATCCTGCTTTTTCGGTCCACAGTAATGTCAATACTTTTGAAGAAGATGCGCGTTACTGGATTTTTTAGAAGCTCTACCTTACCTAGAAAAGAAAAGGGTTGCTTACAAAGATGGGTAATGGCGGTAATATCCAAAATTGAGGTGTGATTGGCACATAGCACATACGGTTGGGACCAATCGATAGGCACTTCATGACGGACTTGAAAGCGTATTCCTACCGTATAAGCCCCTAAAATGCTAATCCATTTTCGACAAAAGGCAATCTGATTATAATATTTCTCAGGCCGTTTACACAGAAATAATAGGAAAGGGAAAAATATAATGAAAAATAGAAACACGGATGTCAAATAGCATATCCGATGGATTTTTCTGAATATCCTGATCATAGACATAGTAATGTAGACGGAAACTTAATTCTATAGAAAGTCAAGGTCCTGGGCAAGAGATAGCACGAGCTGAAATTTTGCCAGGACCTCACCTAGGACTATTTACTTAGTTCCGCATAATACTTATGGAACAACGGAATCGTCGAAATTCCCATGAGATAGTTCTCAATACCATATTTCTCATTTGGTGAGTGAAGATTATCACTGTCCAATCCAAATCCCAACAATACAGTTTTTATCCCCAACACATCTTCAAATAATGCAACGATAGGGATAGAGCCACCACCTCTAGTTGGGATAGGTTTAATGCCAAATGTCTCTTCCAGCGCTTTTTCAGCCGCTTGATAGGCCGCGCTGTCCGTTGGAGTTACTACGGGCTCTCCTCCATGATGAGGTTTGACCTCAACTTTAACGTATGCTGGAGCTATCGACTCAAAGTGTTTTTTGAACAAGTTTGTGATTCTTTCGGAGTTTTGATTAGGAACTAATCGCATCGAGATTTTTGCAAAGGCTTTTGATGGAAGCACGGTTTTGGCACCTTCCCCAATATATCCACCCCAGATACCGTTTACCTCCAATGTCGGCCGGATTCCGGTGCGTTCGATAGTCGTGAATCCTTTTTCACCCCACACTTCCGCTATGCCCAAATCTTTTTTATATTCTTCGATTTCAAAAGGAGCTTGATTTAAGGCTTTACGTTCTTCCTCGGATAGCTCAACGACATCATCATAGAATCCTGGGATTGCAATATGATTGTTTTCGTCATGTAGCGAAGCAATCAGTTTGGATAAGATTGTAGCCGGATTGCCAACAGCTCCTCCATATACCCCAGAATGAAGGTCTCTGTTAGGGCCTGTGACCTCAACTTCTACATAGGAAAGACCTCTAAGGCCAGTTTCTAAAGAAGGTTGTTGCATGCTGATCATGGAGGTGTCAGAAATAACAATGACATCAGCAGCTAGCTTATCCTTGTTTTCTTTGACGAAAGTACCCAGATTTTTTGAACCAACCTCTTCCTCACCTTCAATCATAAACTTGATATTACAAGGCAAAGTATTATTCTTCATCATGTATTCAAATGCTTTGACATGCATGTAAAACTGGCCCTTATCATCTGCAGATCCCCTTGCATATATTTTACCATCTCTTACAGTTGGTTCGAACGGAGGGGTATCCCAAAGTTCATATGGATCTGCTGGCTGCACATCATAGTGGCCATATGTCAATACTGTAGGTAAAGATGGGTCAATGATTTTCTCGCCATATACAATAGGGTAACCTGCAGTGGGACATACTTCCACATTGTCAGCGCCCGCTTCGCGCAATTTCTGAGCTACAAATTCAGCCGTTTTTTCGATATCCCCTTTAAATTTAGGGTCTGCACTCACAGAGGGAAGTCTAAGCAAATCAAACAACTCATCTAAAAAGCGTTGTTTGTTTGCCTCCACATATTCTTTGATATTTTGCATAGTATGAATGTATTTGCACCAAAATTACATAAAACTATTTTGTTAATGAAGATCCACGGGGTGGATTATACCTGTCCAAAAAAAGATTTATTTTTTTATGGAAAGCGAATCTAAGATACATCTAAGACTAAGTGAGGGAGTCGTGTATATATGCTTTATGTTAAATTTTAGTTAACCTATAATTTAGAATTTATAATAACCTTATATTTGCTCGTGATATTAACCCTTGTGATAATTTAAACCTTAATCATATACTATGAGGCGATTTTTATTCGCGTTTTCAGTCCTATTATTATGTTCCGTGCCAAGCAATTCACTATTCGCCCAAAAGAAGTTTTCTGGAGTGGTGCAAGATGAAAAAGATAAGCTAAAGCTGGAAAACGCTACAATCATGCTCCTACAGGCGAGTGATTCTATAGTGGTCGATTTTGCTAGGTCCGACAAAGATGGGAGATTTTCCATCCAACTCCCTGACACCGGTACCTATTTGATTATCTCCAGTTATCCTAAGTATGGAGATTTTTACAGCGTTATTGATACCAAAAATGATTATTCCACTTTCAATATTGAAATGAGTACAAAGGCTCAGTTGTTGGAAGAAGCGATCGTCATTGGACGAATCCCTATTGTGGTAAAAGGAGATACCACCGAATACGATGCCGGAAGCTTTACCGTCGAAAAAAATGCTAAAGTAGAAGATTTGCTCAAAGTACTCCCTGGTATATCGGTAGATGCATCGGGTAAGATTACGGCGCAAGGAAAGACCGTAGAAAAGGTTTTGGTAGATGGGGAAGAGTTCTTTGGTAACGACCCAAAGCTTGTCACACGGAATATCCGCTCTGATATGGTAGACAAAGTACAGGTATATGACAAAAAATCTGAAGATGCCGAACGAACAGGAGTCGATGATGGACAAAAGGTAAAAACCATTAATGTCAAACTGAAAGAAGATAAAAAGAATGGGATTTTTGGAAAGGCTTTGGCAGGCGGAGGGACAGACGATTATTACATGGGACAGCTGATGTTCAATAAATTTAAAGGGTCTCAAAAAATAGCTGCTTTTGGTCTTTTTGGCAACAATGCAAGTACCAGTCTGTCATGGCAAGATTATGAAA
Source organism: Sphingobacterium sp. SYP-B4668 (assembly GCF_027627455.1). Classification (NCBI taxonomy): domain Bacteria; kingdom Pseudomonadati; phylum Bacteroidota; class Sphingobacteriia; order Sphingobacteriales; family Sphingobacteriaceae; genus Sphingobacterium; species Sphingobacterium sp. SYP-B4668. The sequence goes on from NZ_CP115483.1 coordinate 992,001, forward strand.
AATACGGGGAGAGTGACAACGTATCCTACTCTGATGATGGCGGACAGATGTATTCCTTCGGTGGGGGCGGTGACGATTTTTCGGGAGAGGGAGTCATTGGACGACCTAAGGCTATTAACTCCGGGCTCATGTTCTCTGATAAGACCAAGGATGGAAAACATAAGCTAAATCTTAGCTATAAATATGGTAAGATTGAACATGATGGGACCGAGTCCACCTTTAGTCAGAACAACTTGCAAGATGGGGTACAGTACACAAATGCCAATAGGGATATAGCTGCAGATAAAGACAGGCAAAAATTTAACCTTAAATATGATCTGCAATTTGACTCCTTGACGAGTTTAATGATTACAGGAAATGCTTCACGGGACAATATTTGGAACAGTATGTCCAATAATTCTACGACGTTAGATCGAAACTTAGATTCGCTCAATACCAGTAGATCCATTGATATTAGCGATCGTAAGGTCGAAAGTCTCAACGCAAGGGCATTGTTCACACGAAAGTTTCTAAAGAAGGGAAGGTCCATCACACTTGGGCTTAGCATCAATAACAACGAAAGCGATGGGGTAGGTACATTGTATTCCAATACGACAATATTCGAGAATAACCCCCTAAAGAGCCCAATCATTGTGGATCAACAGAAAAAGAATGAACAGCAATCCACCACAAAAGGAGGTAGTCTTTCCTATACCGAACCCCTAACGAGCGAATTGAACTTGACATTGAATTATAGCTTGACACGAAATGATAATTCCTCATTGTCGAAATCTTTCAATAAGAATGAAGGCACAGGAGATTATGATATCTTGGATCCCATCTTTAGTAATGACTACGATTTTAATAGAACGAGCAATGGTTATCGAGTAGCGTTGAACCTAAACAATGATAAAATTTGGGCCAATCTCACCAATAATTTAAACAACGATCGGTTGCACCAACAGAACAACTCGAACTCGGATAAGTTGACGCGTTCATTTTTGACATACAATCCTTCATTGTCGATGTCCTATAAATTGAGTAGTGCCTCCAATATCTATTTTAACTACAGCGGGCGGAATCAATTACCTTCGCTTAGTCAAATACAACCTTTGCGAAATAATCAAGACCCTATAAACGAGTATCTCGGTAATGAAAATCTTAAGCCTTCGTTTACCAATAGCTTCAATGTCAATTATAATTCATCAAAGTTGCTCACAGGGTCTTATAGATATATAGGGGGATATTTTCAATTTAATAAGAACGCATTGATTCAAAATATAGATAGTGAGAATGGACTTAACAAGTTTAAATGGGACAATTTGAAGGACCATACCAATTTTTCGTGGAACGTGTGGGGAGGGTATTCGTTTAAACTGAGCAAAAAACTCAACATTTCTAACGGACCTCGGGTTTCGATAAATAGTAACAAAAACTTTAATACGGTTAATGAAGATCTCAATGAGATCAACAGCACAAATTATACTTTTGGATACAATTTTTCAAGGAGCACTACTAAGGGGCTTGATTTCAATTTGATGTTCTCCCCAGGATATCAGCAGATGACATCGAGTTTACAACCCGATCAACGTAATAATGGCTTTATCTTCAATAGTAACGGGTCTGTTTCGTACTATCTACCGACAAAAATTAAATTCTATGTGGATTACAATTATGTGTACCAAGCGGGGACAGATGCAATGCCCGATAATTTCGAGCAATTTTTGGTGCATCCGGGTATTAGTAAGAAATTCCTGAAAAACGAATCCCTAGCACTCGATTTTGTGGTTAATGACCTTTTCAATAAAAATACGGGATTCAGTAGGTCCGTTAGCAATACTTTCTTTACCGAAAGAAGGTCGGATACCATCCGAAGGTACTATATGCTAAAGGTATCTTGGGATTTTACTAAAATGTTTGTTAATTAAGAAAGTGTCCAGTCATGCAGATAATTAAGATTTCCATTCTCATACTTTTTGTACTGATTACCAAACTTAGTTTTGGACAGTATACGTTGTTCCCTAAGACAGGGACTATTACATACGACAAGACCATTTATCTTCAGAATATGCTGACCAAACAGCTCTATGCCAAATCCGAGGGAATGACGCGTCAATGGTATGATCAGTTGAAGGACAAATTGCCGGGAAGCGTCGTACAGAAGAAGTCGCTTAAGTTTGACAAAGATCAGTATGTCTTTGAAAATATCAAGACAGAGATAGATCCACAGGCTAAGTTTTTTATGGAAGCCCATGCAATTACTGGAGATGGTATTGTTCATGTTAATTTGACCAATAAGAAATACAGGCGGTTTCAGAGCTTTGCAGGAGACGATCTGGTCATTGAAGATTCTATATTGGGTGTTAAGTGGAAGATAACCGATGAGTATCGTGATATAGCAGGCTATGAATGTAGGCGAGCGAATGGCTTGACCCAAGATTCGTTGTATGTGATTGGATACTATACCAATGAAATTCCGATTAGTGGTGGGCCTGAATCTATCGGCGGTCTACCGGGCATGATAATGGGATTGGTAGTCCCGTACGACCATGTGTCGTACTTTGCTTCCAAGGTGGAATTTTCCAACACGGTGACCTATGACCTTTCTGTATTTGAAAAGAAGAAAAATAAATTCATGAAGCGTAATGAGGTCGAGACTCGATTTAGACAGATGCTAGAAAACTTTTTAGGAAAGGAGATGGTCGGATATCTTATTCAGTATTTTCTATTATAAGTAATAACAAAGAAATGGCGCCAACAGGCGCCATTTCTTTGTTATTACTTAAACTTGCTGGCGAGCGCAGCAAGCTTGGAGGCCATGTCCGTTTGCGGATTCTCGCGTTGTCGTGGATTGCCTGAAAATTCTTTTTTCTTGGTTTTAGGGACCATTTTTTCATCTGATTTCATGGTCAACCCTATCCTGTTTCTTTTTTCATCCACCTCTGTTACGGTTACATTTACCTTCTGTTGCACCTTTACGACTTCATGGGGGTCTGAAATAAATCTGTTGGCCAATTGGCTTAAGTGAACAAGACCGTCTTGATGGACACCTATGTCTACGAATGCTCCAAAATTGGTAATATTGGTCACGATACCTGGCAGTTTCATCCCGATTCTAAGGTCCGAAATACTATTCACACCGTCGGTGAAAGAGAATGTTTCAAATTGATCACGTGGATCTAGTCCCGGCTTTGCCAATTCGGATATGATATCCTTTAACGTCGGCAATCCTACTTCTTCTGAAACGTATTCTTTCAATGAAATGGATTTACGAAGATCTTCATTTTTCAATAAATCGGATACATTCTTACCAAGGTCACCTGCTATTTTCTCGACCAGCGGATAGCGCTCTGGATGCACCGCTGAGGCATCCAATGGATTTTCTGCATTCCGGATTCTTAAGAAACCCGCTGCTTGCTCAAATGCCTTATCTCCCAAACGAGGTACTTTTTTTAATTCTTTTCTCGATTTGAAAGGTCCGTTAGCAACCCTGTAATTGACAATCTGTTGGGCCAGTGAGGGGCCTAGACCGGATACGTATGACAAGATCTGCTTTGAAGCGGTGTTTAGTTCCACCCCTACGGCATTTACACAACTGATGACCGTATCATCCAATGCCGTTTGTAGTTTGTTTTGGTCGACATCGTGTTGATATTGTCCTACACCAATCGATTTAGGGTCAATCTTGACTAATTCGGCAAGTGGGTCCATGAGTCGTCTCCCTATCGACACTGCACCACGTACCGTCACGTCGTGGTCTGGAAATTCTTCACGCGCAGTATCGGATGCTGAATAGATGGAAGCACCACTTTCATTGACCATGACAAGGGTTACATTTTGTAGGCTCAACTTGCGGACAAATTCTTCTGTCTCACGCCCAGCAGTACCATTGCCAATAGCGATGGCTTCTATTTTGTGCTTCTCGACTAGATGCTGCACCGTTTTGGCAGCCTCAGCAGCTCCACCAGCCCCCGTATGAGGGAATATAGCCGTATTCTCCAAGAGCGTGCCTTGTTCATCGAGCACCACCGTCTTGCACCCTGTCCGGAACCCAGGGTCTATAGCTAATAACCTTTTTTGCCCTAGAGGTGCTGCCAATAACAACTGTCTAACATTGTCTGCAAATACCTTTATGGCTTCTTCATCAGCTTTTTGTCTGGTAACTACGCGTATCTCAGTCTCCATCGAAGGTTTGAGTAAGCGCTTGTATCCGTCTAACAGCGCTAGCCTTACTTGTGTGGCTGCTGGATTTGCAGCTTTAACGTAAAGTGAGTCGATAGCAGGTATTACATCTTCCTCCGAAATATCTATATCCAGGTATAGGAGTTCTTCTTTTTCTCCGCGACGCATAGCTAGGACACGATGTGAGGGGGCATCTTTCAAGGATTCTGACCATTCAAAGTAATCTTTGTATTTCTGTGCTGCTTCTTCTTTCCCAGGCACTACTCGAGATAGAAAACTACTTTTTTCCAAGAAAGCCTTACGAGTCTTAGCGCGTACAATTGCATCCTCCGCTATTGTTTCGGCAATGATATCTCTAGCACCAGCAAGTGCTTCTTCTATACTATTTACCCCTTTGGCTTCATCTATTAATGATGCCGCAAGCGATTCAAAATCATTACTTTCTTGTAAAAGAATAAGATCCGATAAGGGTTGAAGACCCTTCTCGCGCGCAATACTGGCACGAGTCCTACGCTTAGGTTTATAGGGGAGGTATATATCCTCCAAATTAGACATCGTCTCCGCAGAGAGAACCAGCTTCTCCAACTCTGCGGTTAATTTGCCTTGTTCGGTAATCGATTTTAGCACGGCTTCTTTACGTTTTTCCAAGTCCCTTAGTTGTTGGGCACGGTCGCGTATGGCCGTAATTTGAACCTCATCCAAACTGCCTGTCATCTCCTTACGGTAACGGGCTATAAAGGGTACCGTGGCTCCTTCATCTAATAATCCAAGGGTAGTGCGAACTTGTCTATCACTAATGGATAGCTCATTCGAAATGACGATTTCGTGTGACATAAACGAATATTGTAGTACATTAAAACCAAAAGCTGTTGGGTTTAGCCAACAGCCTTATCGTATTTTTTGTAAACTTAGATAAAATGCATTGCATTCACGAGTGCCTAATAGAAAAAATGGTAGATAGTAATTTTAATTTTTTCCACACATGTTCTTATCTATTAGCGCCCTGGTTGGCTTTGCTGTGATAACCAATAGGATTCATTGATTTTGAAAACCAACCCACCAATTTTCCATGCTATAGATTGAAGCCCATAGTAGGGAACAGTAGTGTGAAATTAAGCGTCTTTAGTTTGTGGTTTGCTTTCTAAGGAGTCAATTTCATCAGTATGTCCCTGTGTTTTTTCTACTGATGCTTCTGATCCGCTGTCCGTATTGCTGGCAAAATTATCCTTATAACCATAGTTGTAGTGCTCCGCATGTGGGTCATAGTCAGGCTGGCGGCCTGGGTCGTGTTGATAAGTCCCTTCAGGTGCTGAGAATTGGGGTGTTTTCTTTTCTTCAGATGTTGTGTCGGTAGAAGCCGTTTCTACTTCTTCTGTAACAGATGAGGAAGGTACTTCTGCTGTTTTTTTCTCATCTACGTCTTTCTCAAAGTTATTGATTTGATCTGATATTTCACGTTTGATGCCTTCAGATGCATCTTTAAATTCACGAATCCCTTTTCCCAGCCCACGTGCCAATTCAGGAAGTTTTTTGCCTCCAAAAAGTAACAACAAAACGATTACGATTAGAATCATTTCTTGTGTGCCAATGTTTAAAAATGCTAATGTCATGTGTGACGAAATTTTATTTGTATTTATAATCTTTAGAACTAAGGTAAGTGTAAATTGTGTTAATGTCCAACAAGATTTTGTAATTATTGTGTGATTTTAACAAAACATGAATATGAATAGGACCATATTAGGACTTTCAATTAACGATTCCCAACATAAACTTTTCTATTTTTGCTGAAATTTTTTCGATATGTTGGGTAGGATAAAATCTTATAAACCGTACTACTGGAGTACGTTTTTGCTTGCAGGACCTGTGGTTGTCTCCCAGTTGGGGCATACATTGGTCCAAACTGCAGATACCGTTATTGTTGGACATTTTGCCGGGACTATTCCATTAGCCGCTGTATCTTTGGTACATAGCGTTTTTATGGTGGTACTGGTCGTTGGCTTGGGTATCGCTTATGGATTGACGCCTCTTATTGCACAAGAAAATGGACGTGGTAATAAAGAGGGATGCGCCAAGTTACTATCCAATAGTCTCTGGTTGAATGTTATAGCTGGTCTTCTCTTATATTGTTTGGTATATTATGGCTCTATGTACGCGGTCGAGCATTTGGATCAAGATCCTCGAGTTGTGAAAGAGGCCAAGCCTTACCTTTTCTTGTTGAGCCTGTCGATTTTACCTTTGATGGTCTTTAATACCTTTAAGCAATTTGCCGAAGGATTGGGCTTTACAAAGCAAGCGATGAACATCACCATATGGGGGAACATATTAAATATTATCCTAGCTATCATACTGGTAAAAGGAATGTTTGGCTTGCCTGCACTTGGGATAAGAGGGGTAGGGATAGCCACCTTAATAGACCGTGTAATGATGATGGTGGTGATGAGTGCTTATGTCATGAAATCGCCCGTATTTAGGCCTTATATTCAGTATTTCAAAGTTCGATATCTGAATCGAGAAAAGCTTTGGAATATCCTCAAGATAGGGGCGCCGGTCGCGATGCAGTATGTTTTTGAAATCGGTGCTTTTGCGGGGGCGGCATTAATTGCAGGAAAGATTAGTGCTGAAGCACAGGCCTCTCATCAGGTAGCCATTACACTGGCAGCTATGACCTATATGATGGCTAGCGGTATCGCTTCAGCAGCTACGATTAAAACGGGGAACAGTTTTGGAAATAAGAACTACTTCCGATTGCAGCGATTTGCTGCCTCATCTTATCTCCTCGTGCTTATTTTTATGTTAATAGCCGCTGCGGTTTTTGCAATCTTTAATCAATATTTACCCTATTTAATCACCGATGATGTAGCAGTCGTCGCAATTGCAGCGCAACTATTGATTATAGCGGGATTCTTTCAATTGTTCGATGGCACACAAGTGGTGGGGCTTGGTATCCTAAGAGGAATGGGAGATGTAAATGTGCCTACTTTTATTACTTTTATCGCATACTGGATAGTGGGACTACCTATTGGATATGTATTAGGGATAGAACTCGGTTGGGGCGTGAAGGGAGTGTGGTACGGATTGACATTGGGGTTGTTGACTTCATCTTTATTGCTGTACGCTCGCTACAGAGCTGTCATTGGCAAATACCTTTTGCAAAAGGATTAGTGTTTCGGTTTCACAATATTTAAAGAAAAAGCGGCTTATTATTTAGATAAGCCGCTTTCATCTTTTAGATGACTCTGTTGGTATCCCATTGTTCTAAATAATCTGCCACTCTCCTTAAGAAAGTCCCGCCCAAAGCGCCATCAATAACACGATGGTCATACGACATGGACAAATACATGATGTGGCGTATTCCAATCATATCACCAAACTCGGTTTCGATGACAGCAGGCTTTTTAGTAATTGTACCCACTGCTATTATCGCAGCTTGGGGCTGATTGATAATAGGAGTTCCCATAATATTTCCAAATGCACCGATATTGGTGAAAGTAAAGGTACCACCCTGCGTGTCATCTGGTTTTAATTTGTTGGCACGCGCCCTTGTTGCCAGATCGTTGACCGATTTACTGAGTCCCACTAAGCTAAGTTGGTCAGCATTTTTAATAACAGGTACAATCAGATTCCCAGTCGGTAAAGCTGCAGCCATCCCGATGTTGATATTTTTTCTTTTGATGATTTTAGAACCATCTACTGATACGTTGACCATGGGGAAGTCTTTCAATGCCTTGCTGACCGCCTCGATAAAAAGTGGGGTAAAAGTTATATTCTCGCCTTCTCTCTTCTTGTAAGCATCTTTCATTTTGTTACGCCAATTGACCATATTCGTCACATCGGCTTCCACAAATGAGCATACATGTGGAGAGGTTTGCACACTTTTTACCATATGGTCGGCAATGAGTTTGCGCATGCGGTCCATTTCGATGATTTCATCTCCCGCTGAAGTAATGGTATGCGTTGGTTGGACACTTGCCTGTTCTGAAGACGTTGGTTTGGCTGCTATTGACACGTTGGCCGTTGCCACCGGAGAGGATGTCTTACGTTGTTGTAAGTAGTTAAGTACATCTTGTTTGGTCAATCTACCATCATTCGCGGTGCCCGGGATACTATCTAATTCTTGTTGCGTGAGTCCCTCTTCATTAGCAATATTTCGTACCAATGGTGAGTAAAAGCGGATACTATTGGATGCTATTGGTCTATTTTGCTGTGTAGATGTTTCTAATTGTGTTATTCCTGGAATATCCGTTTCTTGGATTTCTGCTGCAGGGCTTGTCGTTTCAGAAGTTTCATATTCTTCTTTCACTAAGGTTGGGGTAGCAGCAGCTTCCTGTATTTCTGTACTAGTGTTCGTTTCACCTTCAATCTCTAAAATTGCTATAGTATCACCTACCTGCGCAACTTGTCCATCTTGAAACTTCTTCTCTTTAAGAACTCCTGCCACAGGTGATGGGACGTCCGAATCTACCTTATCTGTCGCAACCTCCACAATTGGTTCATCTTCACCGATCCAATCACCTGGTTCTTTTAACCACTTGGTGATAGTGGCTTCGGATACACTTTCTCCCATTTTGGGAAGAGTTAAATTATATAGTGCCATTTGTATTATTCGTTGTCAAACTACTAAGTTAATTATTTATTGCGTTAGTTCTAGTGAACAGAATAAAATATTGAAATATTGATATTTTCAATACTTTATTTCATGCTAAAGTTGTTTTCCTGTTTAAATAGATTCCAGAGCAAAATGTATGCCTGAGCAGTTGCCAACTCTATATTCACTTGTCTATTGGTGGTGAATAAGAATTTTTTACTGATGATGTGTCCCTTACCTGCTACCGCAATCCATACCGTGCCTACCGGTTTTTCAGTAGTTCCGCCATCAGGACCAGCTATGCCGCTAGTAGCAATAGCATAATCAGTTCCGAGACTTTGCTTCAGACCCTTCACCATTTCGATGACAGTTTGTTCGCTGACTGCCCCAAAAGCTTGCAAGGTCGATTCCTGAACATTTAACAATTGTTTTTTCAGCACGTTGGAATAGGGAATTATCCCACCCTTATACATTTTGCTACAACCGGGGATGGCAGTAAGTTGTGCTGCCAGAAAACCTCCAGTACAACTTTCAGCAGTAGATAAGCTGAGTCCTTTCTGTACGAATTGTTGAATGATTACCTCTTCGATACTCAAGTCTTCTATGGCTATGACGTAAGGAAGTATACGATCCACGATAGCTGATGCTATGTGAGCAGTGTTCTTTTGTAGTTGTGGTAGATGTTCTCCCAAGGCGGTGAGCCTCAGTCTCACCGAGCCATATTTGGGTAAATAGGCAAGTTTTATATAGGAAGGGAGTTTATCTTCAATATCTGCGATTTTATCTGCCAGAAAAGACTCTCCTATACCTGCAGTAATGATATTTTGTGTCCAGATGGTACCTGATTTGTATAAAGATGACAGTTTAGGTAGAACACGTTGGGTAATCAAAAATTTCATTTCGAATGGTACACCCGGGATAAATATATAGTGGGTGCCCTGATGGTGCACCCACATTCCTGGAGCGGTACCCACATCATTGAACAAGACTTCGCAGTTAGCAAGTATATCGGCCTGCTGCTCGTTGATGGGGAGCATCTCCAAAGATCGTTGCTCAAAAAAAGACCTCACATGACCAAGTACTACTTCGTCACGTATTAATTCTGTACCAAAAAAACTGGCTGCTGTCTTTTTGGTAATGTCGTCTTTTGTGGGACCCAAGCCCCCTGTTACGATAACAATATCTGCTCGCTGTGAAGCCGAGGCCAAGGTGGTCAATATAGCCTCTTGATTGTCAGATATCGATGTCATCTGTATCACAGAGATATGAATGTCTTTGAGCTGTTTGGCTATCCACGCCGAATTGGTGTCGATAATCTGTCCGATTAAGATTTCGTCACCGATGGTAATGATTTCTGCCGTCATTGATTTAGATATTTAGATTCAGCAGTAGCCTAGCCCGTATTAATATCTGCTGAAGCTACTGTTACGTTTGGATAATTTCAGATCTTGTAAAACAGATGCTTTGGCCCGGATAGTGATGTTGTAGCTTTTGTACTGTCCGAAGGGAACCCATCCCACAGACATATCCCAGCAGTGTAAATCTCTGTAAATTTGGAATTGCGTCATGGAAAGTTGTTTGGCCTTAAGGTCATAGCCTGAGTTAAATTGCACCTTCCATTTAGGGGTAACGTTAAAGTCTCCGTGTACATTGACAGTCGCGGTGATGTTGGACTCTAGGCCTGGTTTGCTATATTGAAAACTAAAAGATCCAGCAAGATTCCACGGGATATTAAAATCGACGAATGCATTGGGATTGGAGCTGATTCTAGATAGTGCCTCGGCCTGTTCCGGTGTCATGTTAGGCGCCGTATTTCGGAGCGAATCGATATTTTGATTACGACTCTTGGAAGCGTTGGGATTAAAACTATAGTCGAATGAGAAACCAAAATTGGTCAGTCGCGCCAATTTACCATCTTTAAGAGCATAGCGATCTATCTTTTGGCCGAATCTATCCATGCTGTAAGGGTCTAAGGATCCATTGAAGTTAATATTCACTTTTTCCTTAAATAAAGCGGTCCGTCCTGAAAATCCTATGGGTGAAAGTTTTAAGGAGTCAGCTACGAAGTTGTAATTCCCACTAAAAGTCAATCCCTGTAAAATAGGTATTTTTTTAATTCCGTTATTGGCAGTATCTGTCTTGCTTAATATTTTAGCTTCAAGATTATTATCTACGGAGAAACCTATACCCATGGATCTGCCAGACCCTGGTCCTCCGAAAATTCCGTTCTGAAAGATGGAATAACGATCTGTTCTACCGGTAGATAAATTGGTGTAGTCTCTGTAGAAACCAAAAGAAGGGTCTGAAAAATCAGGCCGATAATTGAGGTTGATAGAGGGAGTGACCACATGGCGAATGGCTTCAATCTTTCCTATTTTTGGATACATACCGTATACCTTGGTCGAGAGTCCTGTCGAGAAAGAATAGTCATATGCACGGTTGAATCCCTGTACAGTATCTACCATCTCTTTATATCCGCCCGGTTCATTGAGATTGAATTTACGGATACTTTGCAAGTACCACCGTTCGGTATAATTAACACTTGTGTTGAATTGAAAATGCTTAAATGCATTTAAGGAAAGGCTTATTGGGATGGAGTGTTGGAATCCGTTCGTGAATTTCTTCAAGCCTTCTTTAGTGAAAAGTATGGAATCTCCAGCTGTTATAGAATTACGTCCCTGTAAGCTGTATCCTACATTAATACGTTGATACCATTTTTGCTCGCCTACCCTTTGTTTACTGTCGAAGGGGTTGAACGAAGCTACGTTCAAACTGAAGGAAGGTAATTCTAAAGAAACTTGTCCTGTGGCCATATCCTGTCTATGGCTTAGACTGGATGTAAAGTTTACTTTGCCATCCGCAAATACTTTTCCATAACTAATGGACGACGACATGTTATTACGTGTCAAATCTTGGTAGCTATTGGTCGTATTTACACCTGTCCTTCTGAAATAGGAGCTCGTACCGAAATTTACGGATGCACTGAAAGAGGTCCCTGGATTGGCTTCTTGACGTTGTGTATGATTCCAAGTGACATTGAAATCCTTATTGGAACCGTAATCATCTGTTCCTTCTACACCTGTTTTTGTAGATGCATAACGGAGATTAAATCCTCCGTTGTATTTGTAATTTACTTTGTATTGCGTGTTGACCGAGGCTTCCCACGAACCTTTCGAGTAAAGAGTTCCTCGTATTTCACTATCCCAATAGTCATTGAATGCTAAATACCAACCCGCATCACGTATGGCAAACCCTCGCGTAGCATCTTCACCAAACGAAGGGAAGAGAAAGCCTGATGAACGTTTGTTTGGCTTCGGGAAAAAGCCGAAAGGGATGGCGACAAATTTGACGGGTATATTTTCTACCACCAAGTAGGTAGGACCTGCAATGATTTGATTCTTAGTGACTATACCTTTTGAAATCTGAAGTCCAAAATGGGTGTGAGGGTAGGGGAGGTCACAGGTACTGTAGAGTCCTTGATATATGGACATCTCGTCATACATGTTTTTACGGACAATCTTGGCTTGTATGTACCCTCCATCGACCTCTGTCATGATACCAAAGGTATTACCTTCCATAGTCTTGTAGTTGTAGGTAAGGGAGTCTACAGATTTTGGTGTCTCATTTGGAAAAAGGACGACCGGGCGACCCACATATTTGCCGTTATGATCAATGACGCCACTGGCAAATAGTTCGTTGGTATTACGGTTCAATCGGATATAATCTGCAGAAAGTTCAAAATCCTGATACTTCACTTTGGCTCCTTTGTACAAGTGGGTAATGTTTTTATCAACCTGTGTATACTGACTGTCTACGGCAACAATACTCACCATGGCTTGGAGGCCATCTTTATCTTTAACAATGACAGAGTCACGTATACTATCTTGTTGCACTACTTTTGTGCTGTCCGAAAGGGTCTTGGAAGTGTCTTGAGCGTTCGGAATCACAGTTTTTGAAGGAGTGACTTCTTGTGCATTCACCAAGGAAAAGCACATGATGAGAAGTAATAAATATGTTAAAAAGTCCGTTAACGCCTTCAAAATTGATAATGAATATTATTTTTGTGATAAAGATAAACTCTTGGCTGCAAAATTAGTCAAAAAAGATGTAGAAAAAACAGCTGTTTTAATGTTAAATAATGCTAAATGGTTTATTTTTGCGTTTTAATCAAAAGAGCTCATCTTGAGTTCGTTTAAATAAGATAAGATATCACATGGAAATAAAAATGATTCTAACAAAATCTAAGCTCATCACATTCTCTTTACTAGTCACTATTTCTCTCCTCCCTTTTTTTGGTCAAGCACAGAGTCAGTCCGCATATAAAGTTAAAACCATTGTCATCGATGCGGGACACGGAGGGCATGACTCGGGAGCTAAAGGGCATCAGACATTGGAAAAGCACTTGGCTCTACAGGTGGCTTTGAAGCTGGGAAAACTTATAGAAGCCGAGCTACCAGGAGTGAAGGTGTTATACACCCGTAAAACAGATGAATTCGTGGAACTTTATAAGCGTATTTACTACGCAAATGATAACCATGCAGACCTTTTTATTTCTATCCATTGTAACTCTGGAGGGGTTAGTCGAGTGACCTCGCGTAATAAAAAAGGAAAGCGTGTTACCTCTTCAGTACTCAATACCTCTGCCAAAGGTACAGAAACGTTGGTTTCAGGATATGGGCGCTTAGGAGAGCAAGATGCCGCCATACGGGAGAATGCATCCCTATTATTAGAATCCAACTATAAGGACAACTATCAAGGATTTGACCCCAAAGATCCAGAGAGTTACATTGTGTTTTCTCTAATGAAAAATCAGTTCCGTGATCAAAGTATCAAGTTGGCCTCATATATGCAAAATGAATATGTGAAATCTGGACGTACCAATAGAGGCGTTTGGGAGAAAAGTTTGGCGGTACTTGCTCGTGCGGGTATGCCAGCTGTCCTAACGGAGATTGGTTTCATCAGTAATCCGGCCGAGGAAGAGTTTATGATGACTGATGCAGGGCAGAATGAAATCACTCAGAATCTGTTGAATGCAATAAAAACCTTCAAAAGAAGTGTCGAACGGTAAACAATTCCTATATTAGAGTGTTGTTTAGAGTAGTTTTGATTTCTTTAAGTTTGTAATAAGATACGATTTTGAAAATAGCGAATGAAACCAAGGTAGGGGCATTGACCGTCGTTGCCATAGCATTATTATTTATAGGCTACAGTTTTTTAAAGGGAAATGATGTCTTTAGCAGCGAAAATTCTTTTTATACCGTTTATGGAAACGTTGACGGATTGGCCGTGTCTAAACCTGTGACGGTCAATGGATACCAAATAGGTCGAGTCTCCAAAATGACCTTGATGACAGATGGTCAAATCAGGACTGAATTTAAAATTAAAAAAGAATATGAAATCCCCTCGAATACCGTCGCTCGTATTATGAGCGCGGATTTATTGGGAAGTAAGATTATTGTTTTTGATTTAGGTAATAGTACGACGATGGCCAAAGATGGAGATCCTCTCACATCTGATGTTCAACAAAATCTCATGGAGAAGGTAGAACCACTTCAAAAGAAAGTTGAAAATATAGCATCACGCCTTGATTCTGTATTGTTTGCCGTAAATTCAATTTTAAACAAAGACTTTCAAAAGGATCTTCAAAAGAGTATGCACAGTGTGTCAGTATCCATGAAGAATATAGAAGGTATTACAGGGGAAGTCAATAATCTCCTCGGTACCGAGCGTGTACGATTGAGTCGTATCATGGCCAATCTGGAATCCATAACGACCAACTTTAAGACCAATGGTAAGAAGCTCGATCAGGTTATGAACAATCTCGATGCTATGTCTGACCAGCTGGCTAAAACGGAGTTTAAAGCAACTGTTGACAACGCGAATAAAGCCATGCAAGATGTGCAATCCATTACAGATAAAATTAATTCAGGAAAAGGGTCAATTGGTTTATTGATCAATGATGATGAACTCTATAATAATCTTAACAACGCTTCCCGTGATTTGGATCATTTGATTAAGGATGTAAAAGAAAGACCAAGTCGATACATTCGGCTGTCGATTTTTGGCAAGAAAGACACCAAATAGGCAACTTTAATATAACAATAGAAAGGGGACATGAAATTTCATGTCCCCTTTCTATTGTTATAAGGTTTCCTTCAGCCAGCCAAAGAATTCCCTCTGCCATACTTGAGCGTTGTGACCGGAGAGAACCCAATGATTTTCGTCAGGCAGATAGACCAGTCTGCTTTTGATTTTTTTGAGTTGAGCTAGTTGAAAAGCTGCCAATCCCTGTCCAATTGGTACACGATAATCTTTTCCTCCTTGAAAGATAAGGATTGGAGTATGCCATTTGTCAGCATATTCAATTGGGTTGAATTCATGATAGGTTTTCGCATTATTCTTGTCCCAAAACGGACCTCCCAGGTCGTGGTTGGCAAAAAATAGTTCTTCCGTTGTACCGTACCAACTACGCATATCAAATAGTCCATTGTGAGCGATAAAGGATTTAAATCTATTCTCATGTACACCCGCTAGCATGTAGACTGAGTAGCCTCCATAGCTTGCCCCGATTGCTGCCCTTCTACTTGTATCCACATAGTGCTCTTTTGATATGTCGTCGATAGCTGCTAGGTAATCCCGGATAGGCTGACCACCCCAATCCTTTGAGATATCTTCATTCCATTTAACTCCCCACCCAGGCATTCCCCGACGATTGGGAGCGATGACGATGTACCCTTGTGAAGCAATTAATTGTAAGTTCCAGCGAAACGAATAGAATTGAGTCAATGCTGACTGAGGCCCACCTTCACAATACAAGATAGTTGGGTACTTTTTTGTCGCATCAAAATTTGGAGGATAGATTACCCAAGAAAAGAGGTCGGCTCCGTCAGAGGTTTTGCTGACTCTGGATATCACCTCATTTTCATAAATACCACTATACAAATCATTATTTACTTTGGTGATGGGACTTAACGTTTTTTTGCTGAGGTCGAAGCGGTACACCTCGGGTGCGTGTGTCAATTTAGTAGAGGTGACGACCAATGCATTGTCGATCATTCCTACAATCCCTGTGATGTCAAATTGACCTGCGCTTAGTTGTGTGATAGTGGGAAGCGATTTGTTTTTCAAGTTTGTAGGGATAGTCAACTCGAAAAGCTGCACAGTTCCTTTCGTTGGAGCTGTAAAGTAGATTCGACGATTGTCCGTGCTCCAAATAAAAGAGTTGACCGTGCCATCCCAATGCGCAGTGAGATTCAAGCGAATAGCACTCGCTTTATCAAATAAGATAATGTCGTTTTTATCTGCCTCATAGCCATCTGTCTTCATGCTTAGCCAAGTTAGTTTCGAGCCATTCGGACTGTAGGTCGGTGAGGTGTCGTAGCCATTCATGCCCTCCGTCAGATTGACCGTCTGTTTGCTGGTTAGGTCGTATCTATAAATATCGGTATTGGTACTTATGGCATAGTCTGTCCCAAATTTCTTCTTAGCAACGTATAGGACCGATTTGCTGTCGGGGGACCAGGCAAAGTCCTCGGCTCCTCCAAATGGCATTTGCGGGCTATAGAATGGTTCATCCTGTAGTAAATCAATAGGTTGTCCAATAACGCCATCTGAATAAGAGGCTACAAATGGATGGTTGAACTTCCCATTATTGAAAGTATCCCAATGGCGGTAGTCCAAGTTGTCATAAATATAGACGTCGGATTTTGGTAGGTCAGGATGACGGTCAGGACTGTGGTATTTTTTGATTAAAACTGGTTGACTGAAAAGGATAAACCTACCGTCGGGCGACAATTTTACATTTTCCAGGTCAGTGTTTCCTTTTGTCAATTGTACAGCTGAGTTACCGTTAATGTTTCTTTTCCATAGTTGTCCTTTCAGTAAATAGATGATATCTCCGTTGTTGGCAATGTGTACTACTGACTCACCACCTTTTGCTGTAGAGAATGGGGTAGGAAGGCCCCCAGCGACAGGGACGGTAAAGAGATTTTTTTCGGAAGCGTTGCTTTCCAAATCGTATTGCGAAACTGCGTAGATTAAAGATTTGCCGTCAGTTGTGAGCCCCTCTGCAGACACGCGTCCTAGTTTCCACAGCATCTCGGGGGAAAGTGGCGCCGAGTTGGATTGATTCGCCATGCGATGATCGATTAAAGATTTGTTTATCATTTTCTCGGGAGCCCGTTGAGCTACCGCGAACGCTGAAATCGAAACCATAGCGATGGCTAATATTTCTTTCTTCATAAATGTTGAATATGCGTAATCCTGCAAGTTACTAAAAGCCTTTAAAAACAGGAACAAATCTCCTTATTTATGCAAGAATAGTATCCATATGGATGTGATATATAGTCGGATGAAATACATGCAGGAAGTATCTTAATGGGGCTTCTTTGAAGAAGCCCCAAGTTGTTATTTATTGTCAAATTGATACCAATTGATTTTCGTAGAGAAGCGCATTAATACCGCTAGGATGATGAATATGCCAATTGTGCCAACAATTAGTGAAAGATCACGGAGTTGCATAAGTACAAATATAAAGGCATAGAATGTAGAAAGGATGGCCGCAAATACCAACGCGGTTTTGGTTTGTTTGACAATGCCTTTTATAAATGTGGCAATCAAAGAGACGGTAGCCGCACCAGCTATGATATACGCCCAATTAAATCCGATTTGCTCGCTGAAAGCTAGTAATAAAGAATAGAAAAGAACCATAGCCGCGCCAATCAAAATGTATTGTATGATATGGATTCGTTGCTTTTTGATGATTTCGGTGAAGAGTAAAGCTGTGAATGTAAGCAGTATCACTAACAATCCGTATTTCGCGACCCTAGTGGTCTTTTGATAGTTATTGACCTCGGGTAAGAAGTTGATTGACACCATATCATCATTGGTTAAGATTTGATTGCGATCCGATGACGTAGATGCCGGTTCGGGGTACGCTGTCGTATTGGTAAAGTCAGATGAGGCATTGGTATCGAATAGATAGAGGCTTGCGGCATTCCCAGTCCATGCTTGTGGCAGTTTACGACTGAAACTCGGGATGCTCCATTGTGCGGAGAAGCTATTGGTAGATACATTCCTGTTTTCAGGTAGGAAGGCACCATCGAAACTAGGGTTTGACCAGTCTCCGGTTACCGAAATCTGTGTTTGCGCCGCCAAAGGTAGGAAGTTTAAAGATTTAGATCCTTTTAAGTTAAATTGTATTTCGAATTTCTGTTTTGTATCGATTAAGCTTTTAATATTTACGGGTGCAGTCAATGTCTGAGGAAATAGTTTTAGATTGTTGAAATCTGTCTCTAGATGTAGGCTTTGGTCTCCCCACGACAGGTTGGGTGCGGACTTTAGGCCCTTAAAATCTTCTACACCAAAAATAATTTTCGATTGATCCCACATGATGTCCGCTACATTTACACCTAATTTGGCCAAATCTACTTGGTCGAAATCACCTGACATCTTTAATTTGGTATTGTATACCACGACATCATATATTCCTCTCTTTAACGACTCTGGTGTCACCTTGCTGTCTATTTTGATTTGGTTGGGAAGTACAAAGACCCACTCAGTGGTCTTGACTTTTGTACTAATTTTGGTGTTGGCTTGGACAGTCACTTCATCCACGATTTTGCTGTAAGGAATAGCTAGTACGGGTGTGCCAACAACCTGCTGCTTCCCCCATTTTAACGCAATCTCGCTATGGACTTCCTGCTCTCTGTACTTTCTTTCATCAATAAGCTCACTGACCCAATGCATCGGAATCAGCATAAATAGGATGAGGAATAAGATGAGCATTAGCTTCACGACGACTGATTGTGCTAGTTTTTCAAAAAGTGTTTTTTCTTTAGTTTTCATTTTATGTATTTTAAAAGTACTTTGAATTTCAAAGTTGTTGGGTAAAAAAAATTATGTGTACCGTTTTTTAATTAAATTTTCTAACGCTGTGAGGTGATTCAAGAAGGCAACTTTTCCTTTCTCTGTTTTTCGATAGCGCGTATTCGGTTTTCTATCGATGAATGTTTTTAAAATTTCGATGTAACCCTCCTTTTCGAGCGACTTTAAGTTGGAGGCCAGATTTCCATCTGTGATATCCAAAAGCGTCTTCAACGAGATGAAATCGTATTCATCGTTCGCGACCAGCACACTCATGATCTGTAGGCGAACTTTATTCTCAAATATCTTGTCGTATTGATCTAAATTAATCTTCACTTGTCATATTTATTGTGTACGATTATTCCATAAATAATGTGCAGTACCCCGAATCCCAATGTCCAAAAGACAATACCATACCCGGGAAAAGCCAACGCCAATAGTCCCATTAAAATTTCGCAAACACCGAGTCCTTTGACCTCTTTAAAAGTAAAGTTGCCAGCAGCAACCAAAGCTAGACCATAAAAGATGAGTAGAGAAGAGGACACAGCAACGAACATTCCTCTTTGTATCAAGAGAAGCGAGAATATTCCACCTGTTACTAAAGGGATAATTATGGCAAATAAGAGGTCTTTGCTTGTTTTATTCCAAATAGGCTGTTGCAGTCTCTTAGCTTTACGCTTTGCCATAAGGATACCGGTCGCGATTGAAGCTACTAGTACTATTAATGCAGCAACCATCAACTTAGTAATCACCAATGGTTCATTGACGTAATGGTCGCGGTAACCCGCTTGGCTATCGAATCCATAGACCTCATAGTACGCATAGGCGGCACCAAGTAGGGCATATATCCCAATTAGAACACTGGAAAGACCACTGATGGAGATAAACTTTGTGGATTTTTCCATCAATTTCCTGATTTGGGAAATATCTTTAATTAAATCGTCGTCTGTCATAAAAGTACTTTGATTTTCAAAGTAAATGAATTATAGTGGATTATGCAAAGTTTTTTTTCACTTTTATTTTGCGTTTAAAAAAAAATAAAAAAATACCTGGGAAATACTTGCAAGATATCGTTTTGGTTTCTATCTTTGTGCCACAATAAAAGTCCTAATAACTGCGGAAGTGGCGTAATTGGTAGCCGCACCAGACTTAGGATCTGGCGCCGCAAGGCGTGGGGGTTCGAGTCCCTTCTTCCGCACTTGATGTCCTCCCGAAATTTTATCATCGGGAGGATTTTTTTTTAAAAAATAATGCGATTAAACGCTTAGAATAAAGTATGAAAGTTTCTCACAACAAGATTGATGACATCAACGCAAGTATCATCGTTGACCTAGCACCAGAAGACTACAACCCTCAGGTTGATAAAGCAATAAAAGAGCAAGCTAAAAAAGCGAAGTTACCAGGATTCCGTCCAGGGATGGTTCCTACTGGTCATATCCGAAGAACTTATGGGAAGGCCATTTTATTGGAAGAAGTTAATAAACTTGTCAACGACAAAATTGCTGAGTACATTTCAGAACAAAAATTAGAAGTATTAGGTCAACCGCTTCCTACAGAAGATGAAGATAAGTATAATTGGGACTACAAAGATACATTTAGCTTCACCTACGAGATTGGTTTAGCTCCTGAATTCGAAACCCCGTTTACAAAAGATACTGAATTTACGGAATACGATATTAAAGCAGATGCAGAGACATTAGAGTCCCGTATCAAAAATCTTCGTCGTAGCTATGGTAAAATGACCAATCCGGAAGTATCAGAAGATGGTGACGTCTTGTACGCTACGTTAAAACAAGATGGAGAAGAGGGAATCGAAAAGACAACTTCAATCCGCACAGATCTTGTAGAAGATGCGAAGATTAAAAAATCTTTAGTGGGCTTAAAGCAAGACGATACTGTAAAAATAGACGTTAAGAAGGCTTTTAAGGTAGATGATTTAGCGCGTATCCTTGGGATTACGGAAGCTGAAGTTGAAGCTATCTCTCCTTCAAAATTCGAATTGACAGTGAAGAACATCAATCGTCTAGAGGAATCCGATCTTAATCAAGAGTTCTTTGATAAATTATTCCCTGCAGGTGAGGTTACCACTGAAGAATTATTCAAAGAAAAGGTAACGGAAGAAGTAGAGAATTTATTCAAACAAAATTCAGCTCAAAAACTTCGTAACGATATCTACACTTTCGGAATGGAAAAAGTAGACGTAAAATTCCCTGAAGCGTTCTTGAAAAGATGGTTGAAAGCAACTAATCCAAACATCTCTGATGAGGAATTGGAAGAAGGCTTTGCTGACTTTATCAATAATTTGAAATGGACAATCATTGAGAACCGTATTGTTACAGCTAATAATTTAGAGGTAAAATATGATGAGGTGATTAATCTTGCTAAGGAGCGTATTTACGCACAGATCAAAATGTATAACATCAACGAAGAACCTGCTGATGAGCAATTGGCTCAGTATGCAGTACAATTGTTGCAAGATAGAGAGCAAGCGAATCGTCTTTTTGAAGAAGCCAAAGCACTTAAAGTGTTCGACTACCTAAAAGGATTGGTAAAACTGAAATCTAAAAAAATAGATTACGATAAATTCGAAAAATTAGCATAAGCTGTATTTATAGATAATGAAAGGCCTCTTTAAAGAGGCCTTTTTTTGTTGAACATAATCTCTCCTAAGGGCTGTGTGAAGCCATCTTGATTCATAATTATTTTAAGAAATTAGTTCCAATTTGCTGCACTGCGCCTCACACTAGAAAGGGAGCAAGTTCATATTATAATTATACCAATTTGTATATTAATAGGGATATTATTCGAACTTAATACGGACTTAGTCCGGACTTCACTCGGATATACCCGAATTTAATCCTTACCAAAGCCCTATAATATAGGATGTAAATCCTCCTTACTACTAAAATTGGTATAAAGTTGTCTCCCTTTTGAAGCAGCACAGTTCCCAAACTCAACTGGTGTTGACCTTCATGTTAATAGGAGTAATGCTGGGATGAATGCTGCTATTTGGATTTTGGGGCAATTTGTTTCTTTTGCGGGTTTATTTCGTCTTCCAACCTGCGCCAGAATAGCATCCTTTTAAAAAACTCGGAGAAGCTATTGAATTCTTGCCTGTACACTAGACCCACCGCGCTGACATAGTCATTGTCCATGCCCAGTAGGAGGAAATTGCGAGTGTTCAACCGGTTAGAACCTCTTAAGATAAGACTACCATCTTTTCGGAGGCGATAAGATAACTCGGCATCGGTGGCAACTTCGTCCGAAAAGACATTCAAGTCATTGAGTTGTAGATTTCGGCGATCGGTCACTCCTCCCGTAATAATCAAGCGATCGTCAAAAAAGCGGAGCGAGGCTGATGCATCATTTAAAGAGCGGATGTTCAAATCAAAGAAATTGATATTCAAGGACTGTGATATGATTGTGTTGAGTTGATTAAAGGCCAGTTCAGTTCCTGCCGAGAGTAAGGTACTATTAACTTCTTTTCCAAACTCGCTTGATGACCCAGGAGAGAAACTTCGACGCATGATAAGGCTCATGGCCTGTTGGTTCACATTGTTGGCATCACTTAGGTAACTTTGAAGTTCGTCTTTGATATATGGGTCCTGTGGAAAGTTCAGGGCGAAGCTAATGTCAGGTTTTGTCAGATTGCCTTTGAGGACCATATCTGCCTGTGCCAATACCCGTTGGTCATTCCCCGATCTTCCTGCAGCATTGTAGAGAGGAGCCACCGATGTGCGTTGTTCATACATGGCACTTAGGTTGATAACTGCGTCACTAGGATTTCCTGCCCAACGAATTGTGCCACCTTCTTTTATGTCAAATATTTTATTTATGAAATCCTGTGCTGTGAAATTGAATTTGCCAGAACTTGTGACGTAGTCTCCGAACATTTCGAAATCGCCTAGACTAGAGATCTTTAGGTTTAATGCTCCAGTACCTCTACCTTTAAGTGAGCCTAAATCCGTTTGTAGGTTTACCTCTGCATCTGGCGTGATATTCAGATCCATATTCATACTGAGTCCTTGAAACGTCTTACGATTATCCTTTTTCTTGTTTTCAGCTGAGTCGGGGCTGATAAAGTAGATAAAATCACTTTCTGTCACCGTCATGGCACTGTTGAATGGTATAGTGAAGGTGGTGTTTTCATTGGATTTAGCACGAATGTCGATATTCATAGCTGATGTAGGACCTTTAAACTTGAATTCACCAGTGGCATAAGCCTTTCCGAAATATAGATTATTGTCTTTATAGGTTGTATTGAGTGCCAGGAAATTTCGAGCATCGATATCAATGTCGATATGAGGGTCTGAAAGCCTATTGAGATTTACATAACCATTAGCTGTTGCAACATGATTATTGGGGTCAAATATTTTGAAATTATTAAGGATAATATTATTCTTAGACAGTTGGAGGATGTCATCTGCGATGCGATAGGGTGTTTGTAGATAGTTGACGGTAAAAGAGGCTTCTTTAAATCGGGTGACGGCGTTGATTTCTGGTCTTGTGGCCGATCCTAGGATCGTGACATCTCCCGATACGGTACCTCTAAGGTCAGACACGAGATTTCTTAAAAAAGGTTGTAGGATGATTAGGTCTGTATTGACGAGCTTGCCGACTAAGTCGATTTCATTTTTTCTGTCATCACTAATGTTATATGTACCAGCGAGGGTGAGGCCCTTGCGATCACCATCGGCTAATTTTAGATCCATATTGACGAGTCTTTCATCAGGGTCGTAGGCCGCCTGTAAGGCGAGTTGACCAATCGGTAACCCGTTATATATGATTGGAGTAGTTTGTAGATCGGCATTAAGATAGGGCTTCTTGAATAATGAATTAAGTTGGACATTACCATTTACTTTGCCTTGCATTCGAATACCCAGTGGTTTTGTAAAGCCATCCAACGAAGAAAGACCAAAATTGTTGAATGCAAACTTAATCCGGTCGTCCTGGTCTGACATGACGCCATCAACAATAACTTCCTGTTCCCCCTGACTTAATTTTAGATTGTCGAAATAAAGCTTGCCTTTTGAAATGCGGGCAAGCGCGTCCTGATTGATATTCCATTCTTCGTGGTTAATTTGGAGCGTAGAGGGGAAGAAATGGATGTACGCAGGTTTGTTATGCGCAAATAATATGTTTCCATTTAAATCCATGAAATTGGGACGGGCTTGCTCGGATAGTTTGATGTTAAAGTGTAAACTATCATTGGAAAGAATATTGGTAAGGTTGATGTTATCAATATATAAACTGTCCGAGAGATTTAGCTTGTCCGCTGTGACCATAAGGGCAAGGGACTCTTGATTGGCATTCTCTTCGATAATTAGATTGGTGACTTTGATGCCACTGTATTTAATGGTAGGACTGTAGGCTTGAAATTGAGCTGTATATTTTTCAGACGAGAAGTTGGCATTAAGCGTCGCGCCATCTTCCAAGGTCAGATTAGGGTCTAAAAAGGACGCTATTGGAGCAAAGGATTTGATATTCAGGAAGAGGTCGAACTCTTGCTTGTTATAAGGTTGTATTTCGATTCCGATGGCAGGGGCATATCGCATTGCCAGGGATTTGAAATAGGGCACAATTGTAGTTAGGTCGATTTGACCCTTTAGATTGCCTTCTAGTATATCCGAATTAAGGATAAGATGGCGTTCGGCCTCATTTCCCTCTGCATTAAAATCTAGGAAATCAATAACAAAAGTGCCCTTAGAGGATGTGAAATGTATGTTTTTAGCCGCGAGGTTTCCGATAATATTATTGATGTTGTCTCCTTGTATATTTGTGGAAAGTGTGGTTTTGTGAATCGTTATTGTATCCTTTTTGAATAGATTTAGGGCATACAAATCGGCGTTTTCGATATCGGCTTCAAGTAGATAGGAGGGCGTGCTCCTTTTCCAGTCCATATCGGTATGGAAGTCGAGCTTTGCATTTCTATCATCCAGCAATCCCGATACATGCAGAAAGCGATCGTTTATTTGCGCATCAATGTCCAATTTCTCATACTGGTATCCCTTGAATTCTACGGAGTTAAATCGACCTTTCACTTGTAGGTCAAGACTTTCAAGTTTGGTGCCCTTTCCATCAAATGTAAGGGAGAGACCAGTGTGGCCAAGATTTTTGACCTTAGCAATTTCATGGATGGCAAAATGATTGGATCGAACGTGCCCCTTGTAAGTGAGTTCTTTCTTCAAATTGATACTAGTCTCTGTCTGGATATTACCGAGAGCAGTCTCCAAACTGCCTGTCGCCTTGAAATCGTTATAAAATCCCTTAAAGAGTCCCTTGTAATGGATGTTTTTCAGCTGGTGTACGATTTTTGGAAGGGCGAAAGACTTCATGTTGCCCAATTTAGGGATAATGTCTTCCAGATCTTGGGCGTTGCTTTTCAGGGTTTTTACATTGATATCGAAGATGGTCTCGGCTATGCGTGGCAACCCTCTGATTGTAAAATCTCCTTCGAGTTCGGTATCCTTTCCTAACCGCATAGTTGTATTTCGGGCAGATGCGTTGGCGACGGTTCCAGATAGTTGCGCGGAAGGGATCAATACATCAAACTTAACGAACTTCATGTCCGTTGCAAAATATTCGATGTCTCGGGATGATACGAAGGAGTTTTTGAGAGCAGCCTTGACCTTCACTTTATCCATGAATGCGGTGAAGTCAGCAAGACTGTCATATTCAAACTTTAAATAGTCCGTGACTCGTGACCGATTGGTGATGAGTTTGAGTTTGTTAAACTCCATTCGTCTATTGCTGTAAAAAGCTTCTGTAGACAGTTCTTTTAGTTGTAATCCCGATTTTTCAGAAAAGGCGAGCTTTGTGATATGTGCCGATATGGATTGAGAGCTATCAATTTGAATGTGGTCGATTTTACCTGACAATTTGCTAATTTCTAAGTTGCCAAAGTCGACTCCTTGCTGAGTATGCTTTTTAGTGTTGTTGACAATTTTGATGCGATTGTTTTCAAGGACGATTTCATTCAAGACTAGCGCAAGTGTAGAAGAGGTGTTTTTTTTGGGGACCTTCTTATTCGGGGCAAAATAGTCAATTAAAAAGGTAAAATTAGTGCTGTCTTTGAAGATTTGGAAATCTACTCTCGTATCTTTTGAATATAGTTTATTGACAATAATCTTGTTTTTTCTCCATTGGCTTAGGTTGATATCGGCCTCCATCTTTTCAGAGAAGAAAATGTTGTTCCCGTTCTTGTCGTCAATTTTTAAATTTTGGAGGACCAGTGATGAAAATGGTTTGAAATAGAGCGACTCAATTGAAATGTCTGCGTGAAGTTCTTTGGATAAATAGTCCGCTGTTTTTTGTGCGAAGTAGGTTTGTATAGGTTTGTACTGCAGGGAAAACACCAAAATCGCTAACAGCAGGGTAATGCTTGTTAACGTAATCAGCGTTATTTTTATTATTTTTTTGATAACTTTGTAATCTATTTAAAAGTTACTCCTATTTAACATGGCCATTATCTTGGGTATTGAATCCTCTTGTGACGAAACATCTGCATCCATATGTATAGACGGTGAAATTAGGTCAAATATTATTGCTAGTCAAGCTGTTCATGCAAAATATGGTGGAGTGGTTCCTGAACTTGCATCTCGAGCACACCAACAGAACATCATTCCGACTGTAGAACAAGCAATACGTGACGCAAAAGTACACAAAAATGAGATAGATGCAGTAGCTTTTACCCGTGGTCCTGGATTATTAGGTGCACTATTGGTTGGAACTTCATTTGCAAAATCTTTTGCCCTAGCTCGGGGTATCCCATTGGTAGATGTAAATCATATGCAAGCACATATTTTAGCTCATTTTATCGAAGATCCAAAACCTAGTTTTCCTTTCTTATGCCTGACTGTGTCGGGAGGTCATACGCAAATTGTATTGGTGAAGGATTATTTTGAAATGGAATTGTTGGGTGAGACGTTGGATGACGCTGCTGGTGAAGCTTTCGATAAGACGGCAAAGATCCTTAATCTTCCCTATCCTGGAGGGCCGTTGGTTGATAAATATGCTCAAGAGGGTAATCCCCAGGCTTTTGCACTGCCGGAGCCTCAGATTCAGGACTTGAATTTTAGTTTTTCAGGATTGAAAACTGCCATCCTTTATTTAGTGCAGAGACAGGAAAGAGAAAATCCTAATTTTCTTCAAGAACATCTCCAAGATGTGTGTGCTTCGGTGCAGGATCGAATTGTATCCATTCTTCTGAATAAGGTCAAGAAGGCTGCAAAGCAAACGGGTGTGAAAAGTATTGCTATTGCAGGTGGTGTGTCAGCTAATTCGGGCCTGCGTCGATCATTGGTCGATATGGGTGCTCGATATGGTTGGCAGGTTTATATCCCCAAGTTTGAGTATTGTACGGATAATGCCGCGATGATTGCCATCGCTGGATACCATAAATATCTGCGTCAAGATTTTGTAGGGCAAGATGTGTCCCCACTAGCCCGGATGCACCTATAAATGGACTTCATTCCTCTTTAGAGTGGGGCAGAGTAACCGTAAGCTTCTTTGTCCAATACAAATTTGCCGTCTTTCTCCTTTAGATACTGCAAGACGTAACCTTCTGCTCCAAAATCAGCAGTTACAAGTTCGATATTCTCTCCATTGGAGAAGACATTCAAGATTTGGAAGTAATCCATATCGAACTCCCCTCCATCATCCACACGCCAAGTGCTAATTTCGTCATATTTTGCAGGAAACTCTTTCGTGATGATTTTCTCTGGAGATCGATAGATTAATACAGCAAGGGCTGTGCTGTCCTTCACTTCAAATTCTACCAAGGTGATTGTTCCTTGATTAGCCAGCTGAGCGAGGTTTTTGTGTTTTTTGATTTTCCTGTCTTTTTCTTCTGAAAGTTGTTGAATGTAATCTGGGATATTGTCACTGGAATGGGGTGGCTGGATAGACAGTGTTTTATGGTTGTTTAAAAATGCGCGATTGACCAAGGTCACTGCCACAGCTTCAGTTGGCACTGTAGGGAGGGCAATTTGATATAGATAACCCCTGCTGTTTTTGAAATTTTCTGCTGTCTGTCTGCCATTGTCTTGCTCATTTGCTTGTTGAAGGTGCAGATAGCTTATGTCCTGTTCGCCACCGTCAGCGTGGATGAGATAGGTGTAATCTTGTGGAGAGTCTAGTGAATCTTGCTCCAGTGTGAGTAGTTGACTACCCGCTGCGTTGATAAATCCAAAGGTTATTAGAGCTGTTGTATCCGCTACACGATGGGTAATAGTATCTGTTGTAGATGCTTGATGTTCTGTTTTTTTGGCGTGTTGTTGACAGGAAAATAAGCCTAACAACATCAATAGAATTACGAAATACCTCATTCGTTTATGATACACTTAGTTTTTGAATAACAGCTGCAGTTCATGATAAGTTATGACAATAAAGTCGCTGTCTTTAATTTTTTTAAAACTAGTATTTTTTTATTGAAAGAACCTTGATAATAGCGATCGATAGCATGTTAAATTAATTTTATGGAAATGCTTTGTGTTTTACATCACAGAAGAAAAAGGTTTCACAATTTAAATTCAAAGCTTATGTTCGGTTCAAAATTAAACATTTACAGACGAGAATGGCTAGAGGTAATTTTCGAAAATAGAAATCAGACCTATGGCGCTTTTGAGCTTCGTCAATTGTCGACTAGGGCCACAAATTATGGTCTTGCCATTGTTTCGACGGTAGTATTGGCGTTGAGCATTGGCAAATTCGTCTATGATCGTTTACCAAAAACGGAGTATATCGTGCAGCCTCAACAAATTACAGAGGTGACGATGGATGAATTGATTGAAAAGATTCCGGAGGATAAGGCAGAGGAGGATCCACTTCCCGTAGAAAATAAGCTGCAGCAAATCGCGCAGGACGCGCCAGCCATAGATTTGATTCGTCTTTCACAACCAACTGTAGTTGACGCGAAGAAGGCTATTGAGGATGTGACCTCTCAAGACGATTTTAAGGATGATAAAAAAATGCCGGGACGAATGACACTGAAATCAATTCCTGGTGGGACTACTGTAGCAAGAGGGGAATTTGGAAGTAAAAAACGGGATGGGGAGCTTACTGGTGAGAGGATAGGCAGCAAAATGGGGAATGATAATGAGGTGTATAGTATGGGGAGTTTGGAAGTAATGCCTGAGCCAGTAGGAGGGATGAAAGCATTTATGAAATGGGTAGGGGACAATTATCAGTATCCATCGGGTGCGTTGGAGCAAGGGGTACAGGGTGTGGTAATGGTATCTTTTGTCATTGAGAAAGACGGTGCGCTTACTGCAATTAAAATCACGCGTGACCTTGAGTATGGTACGGGGGAAGCGGCGATTAAATTATTGGAGAAGGCGCGTAAATGGACGCCGGGTGTCCAAAATGGACGTCCAGTACGAGTATCTTATTCATTGCCCATTCGATTGAATACAGTCCAATAACGGGTCTGTCCGATGGCTACGCGTTGCGGAATTAGTGATGGAAAAGTTGTTTAAAGGCTTTGAAATAGTTTTGAACCATTTTATCCCATCCGTAGGTGTCTGTGGTGAAGTTTTGAAATTTTTCGATAAGTGATTTTCGGCTTATTTGGTCGTGATATAGCGCATGGATTTGTTGACTCCAAATTGTGGGTTCTTGTGGCGGTAGAAGGATGCCATTCTTCTGATGTTGAATGGCATCTGGGATACCATCAATAGCGGAGGCTAAGACTACTGTGGCGCATTGATTGGCTTCTAAACAGACCAAGCCAAAACCTTCCATATCACCTTCTACGGGAATATTAGGCATTATAAAGGCTAGTGAATTGGTTAGCAATATCTGCAATTGCTCTTGGGGCAGTTTGCCTAAATGACGAACCCTACGGGCCACATGTTCATTTTGCAGTAATTCCCTGATGTCTCCCTCATCGGAAGGATAACCGAGGAATAACATGAGTTGTTCCTTAAGCGTTGTAGGCAATCGATTGAGGAAGTGGTCAAGCGCCCGTTTCTCTTGTCGGAACGGACCAATGATAAGGAGTTTAATGGAGGGGTTTAAATGGGGGATGACGTGTCTGATAAACCAAGAAAATCCCTTTCGCTTTACGGGACGACCCAGTGCTATTAGATAGCTGCATTCAGGATGAATGTCGAAATCTTGATAGAGTTGCTGGACTTGTATATCGGAGACCAATGGTGTGGGAACAGTATGTACACCATTGGGAATGACCGTTATTTTCTCTTTGGCGATACCTCTTTCTAATGCAGCGGTAGCAGTGGCTTCACTAACGGCAATCAATAAATCATAATTATTGAACTTAGGAAGTATATATCGTTGAAAGACGTGGTTTGGGAATACGACGTCAAGCCCATGTAGTGTTACAACCTTTCGAAGATGATTATACTTGTGGTGTAAGAGACAGAATGCCGCCATTAATCCATCGTTGTAGTGGATGGCTATGATGTTGGGATACTGTCTACACAAGGTGCAAATGCGTCGTTCCAACAACAGGAAGAACTTTAAGATGGATTCTTGCCCTTCGTATACGAGGGAATGGACTTTACAATGTGCCTTCATTCCGGTGATGAGTTCGTAACTTTGCTTTTGCATACCTCCGGTGCTTGGTGGATACTTATGACTGACGAACAGGATTTCCATAGATTTTGTTGAGTTTGATGTAGTATATTCCTGAAATCGCAATCCAGACCAATTGTCGTGCACGACGCAGTAGGCTGGCATTGAGCCAGATCGATACAGACGTGATGCCTAGCCCTGTCAACATGATTTTGTTTCCAAACTCTTCGATGCCTATTTGTGCCGGGACAAAGGCTCCTAAGCTTTTGATGAGAACAGCGCCCATATCTATAAATAGCCCTTGGAATACCGTAATGTGAATCCCTAACAGACGAATAATTAGGTAAAACTCAAGCGAACCAATAAACCAATGTAGGGTAAAGCAAAGAAAGGAATGCCAAAATGAACGTTTATTTTCTTTGTAAAACAGGGAGGTCTGTTGAAGGGTGTTGAAGAGGCGTAATCGGAGCCTAGTAATTAAATTCGTCTTTACAATTGATGTAGTAGTACTGCTGAAGCGGGTTATAGCGATGAAAAAACCGAATACGAGGAGGAGGAGGAGGAGGGTTGTAAATAGGCAAATGTAGGCCAAAGTTTTGTTGGTACTTTGAGTCATGTTATGTATCCCGAACCATATCAAAACGGTGATAAGGAGTAACAATTGGGACATGATGGCAATCACTCTGGAAAGAAATACCGATTGCGAGATGTCTTGTTGACTTAAGGCTGAAGATTTCAGGATTTTAATTTTGAATAAATCCCCAGCAATGATATTGGAAGGGTTAAACAAGCTGATGGTCTCTCCGACTTGTCTGACCATGAATAACTTGTGCAACGAAATATTTCGGGAATTTGGGGGCAGACAATATCTCCACCCCCAAGTGCCCATCAAGTAGGCAAGTGCAGTGAGTGGAATCAAGACTACAAAATAGAACCCAAAATCTGTCATTGATTGTTGCATGGCTTCAAAATCTGTCCGATAAATGAAAGCGGCAATAAAAATGGCAACCGTGATGAAAGTGATTAATTTTAAAGCTTTCATCATGGCTATGCAGATTGGTATTTTTTTTGGCTAGGTGTTAACACCCCCGCACTCTCACTAAGGTCGTCAAAATAGGTGTTTGCTAGATGTTGCCAATTGTATTGCTTACTGTATTTTAGAGCTGATTTTTTGATTTTTTTTCGTAATCCCTGATCATCTATGAGCTGCTGTATACGGAAAACGTATTCGAACGTATCTTGGGCTTTGCATTTGAACCCGTTAATCTCATCTTGAATAAAATCCGAACTACCACCTTGGTCAGCCGTGATACAGGGCAGTCCCGAGGCCATGGCCTCGATAACCACATTTCCATAAGTCTCCGTAATAGATGGGAAAAGAAATAGAGTTGCTGAAGCATATATTTTGGCGAGCTCTTTATGAGAGCGTTTGCCTAAAAAATGAGCATCAGACATCTGCTGCATACATGCAGCTTTAGCTGTACCGTCGCCCACGATGATGAAATTGCAGTCCAAGGCCAATGCACGGCAATGTTGGTAAATTGCAATCAGTGTTGTGAGATTTTTCTCCCACTCTAATCTGCTTACGAACAGGATGTTGGGTTTTTTATTTTGGGTAATCTTGCGGATGTATTTGAGGTCCTTTTTTCGAGGTGAAAACAACTGCGTATCAATTCCTCTTTGCCAGAGTGTAAGCCTTTCTGGGTTAATTCCGATACTGGTCAACTCTTTTTGAATTGTTTTTGAGGGGATATACACTTTCGAGCATTTGTTGTAAAAACGAACAGTCTGTTTAATGAATTGCTTCTTTGTAGGGGTGATAAGAAAGGGCGTTTTCTTGAGGTAGTAATCGATATAGCTGATAAAATGGGTATGGTAAATGCTTATGGTAGGAATCTCATTTTTTTTTGCATATTGGAGGGCATAATTTCCCAACATCGAGGGGGTAGCGATATGGATTACATCCGGCTGAAATTCTTTCAATTGTTTTCGAATACTCTTTTGGGCTATTGCCGGTACGGCTAATGTGTAATTTCTATTAAAGGGGATGTGAAAGGCTGGTATTCTAAGTGATTTGAACGAGTCAAGTTGTTCTGGCCCTGTTCCGTATATGAAGAAAAATTCAAATCTACTGGTGTCAATCCTGTTGATTAATTGAAACATGGTGCGGGAGGCTCCATCGAAGTCTTCAATCATCATTTCTGCGAAAAAAGCAACTTTTATCATCCTTGATGTTATTTAGCATTTGCCAATGATACATATATCATATAGCCTCTTCATTAACTCAATATTATAAATATGTTGATTTTTCTTTAACAGTATGTAATCGAAATATAAACGCAACGTCTAGAATATAAGCATGTTGACGCTTTTTTAAATATTTGGTTGTTAAAATCTTAATTTAAAATTAGGGTATAGGTTATATGGACTGTCTAATTTTATGAAAACAATGATGAGTAGTTATGTACCTTCACTATCCTAAGTTACCGAAGCGGAGATGGATCTTAATTTTGATCCCACTTTCTTTAACATTTGTCGCTTGGAACCTGACGCATACCCTACGACCGGCATCGTCTATGAAACGAACACCCACCTTACCATCAACGGTCAATTGGATACCTACGGACGCAAAAGAAGGTGTGATTTCTTTACTAACGTATAATATTGCCGGATTGCCAGAGCCCCTCTCCAGTGCCAAGACACCGCGAGGTAGAAGTATTAGAACGATAGGTGAAAGATTAAATCAATTTGATGTGGTCAATGTACAAGAGGATTTTAATTATAATGACGAGCTGTACTCAAGTGGAAATAGTCATCCATTTCGTACCAAATCTATGGGAAAGGTTCCGTTTGGAGATGGATTGAATACGCTTTCTAGATTTCCGATTTCTGAGTTGAGGAGAGTCAAATGGAGCGATTGTACAGGAGCGGATTGTTTCACACCGAAAGGCTTTAGTTATGCTAAGCTTCAATTGGCGAAAGAAGTATGGGTCGATATCTATAATGTGCATGCAAATGCACAAGATTCAAAAGAGGCTAGTGCTGCTAGACGGAAGAATATGAGGCAACTGCTCGAATTTATGGATGTACATTCAAAAGGACAAGCTGTGATATTAATGGGTGATTTCAATGCCAATTATCGTTTTGAACTTGACAATATTCGTGATTTTGTTGTTAAAGCAGGTGTGCTTGATACTTGGGTGTATCTTAAGAATAAGGGCCGTATACCACGCGTGGAAACTTCTTTTAAAGCGTTAGAAATGCTGCATGTACATGATAATTGCGAGACAATAGATAAGATAATATTTCGCAATAGTGAAAGGATCCATTTTACACCACAAAGTTATAAAGTTGAGATTGATGCCTTCAAGGATAGGGTCGGTATGCCGTTGTCTGATCATCTCGCAGTCGGGGTGACCTTACATTGGGAGTATTGTACTCGGAAAATATGAGCGTGACTAGTTGGACTGAAAATCTATCGTGAATAAGATGATTTCGCTTGGATTGTTCATGGTTGCTCGCCATTTTGGTCCATTTTTGATAATTTCGACAGCACGCTGATCTAAAGTGGAGTTGTCGCTGCTTTTTACTTTGATATTGACAGGACTGCCCTCCACATCTATTTTAAAAGATAAGGTTACCGCACCCGTCGCTCTATACACAAACTGTTTGGTTGCTTCTTCCACATAATCGTTGTAGGCACTCCAGCCCATTATGGGTTGTGCTTTGCCGAATTTGATTTCTTTCCGTAATGGATTATTGGTTGTTGGAGAATTGTTGCCGATGATAATGCCTTCGGGTTTTAGTTTGATTCTTCCGTTTGCAAGTATATTGGAGGGCACTTGCTGTGTCTGGTAGCCTATTGCCCGAACTTCCACCAATGGATTGGCGGTACTGGACGATAACTTGAAATCTCCAGTGGAATCTGTGACCGCGGCATCTTTGGAGTTCTTTACTTTAAGTGTCGCACCGTATAGGGGCTCTCTTGTACTATTGTCTACTACTTTGCCTGTAATAAGCTTCATTGAAGAGCCATTGGGCGATAATTCCGAAATTTGGTCTGCTTCTCTAAAAGCTGTATTGGCAGCAAGCCTGTTGCTTCGGCTCTTCCTGATGACAAAATTAGAATCTAAAGAGCTGGCTTGTCGCGGACTTCCCAATGTGATTGGTGAGGGAAGTGCTTTCGTTTTTTCGACATTCGTATTTGTCTTAGATCTTGATTTTTTACTAATTTCTTCCTGAATTTTGGGGTAATTTGTCGTCGCATCAGCCAATCGAGAAGTTGAATCGCCGCCCATATGATTGATGTAGTTCTCCACTGACATGTTAGACTTGGAGTCGGGTAGTTCGGGCGTTGTTTCAGCAGCAGAATTATCTTGTGAGGCCAGTTGTTCTTTACTTTTTGGTGAAAAGGTGAAATAAGCCCCAATACCCAGACATAGTATTGCCGTTGCTGCAATCGACCAGGTTTTCCAATTAAAAATAGATACTGTTTTTTGAGGATGGACGCGTCTCTCTATACGCTTATGTATATCCGCAAGCGGTGCCTCTTGGCCTATCACACGTTGCTGCTCCATACCCATGAGAATATCCATTAGCATAGGATCATGCTCTGCTTTATACTCCAGCTCATACATTTCACGAGCACTAAGCTCGCCCTTGTGATAGCGCCGAATTAAATCAAAATCTATCTTACTCATGTTCATGGGCCGCCTCCATACAATTTTTCAAGTTCCGTTTCCCATTTTGGATATAGCTCTTAACTTCTTTAAGGCTATAGCCAGTTATATCTGATACTTCGTAATAACATTTTTCATTTAAGAAAAAGAGGTCGATACTTTTTTTCTGTTTCTCTGGAAGTTTGTCCAAACATTGTTCCAATACTGTTAGTTTCTGTTCTCTATTTTCCACATTAGTGTCTTGATGCATATCGAAGGGAAATTCCACAAATTCGTCAAGAGAAATGTGTTGTTGATGTTTTGAGGCCCTCAAAATCATCAAGCAATGGTTCCGGGATAGTACATAGAGCCATTTTGCAAAAGATTGGATTTCTTGTTTGTTAACTTTTGTAACAAGTTCTTCGAAAATGTCCATTACAGCATCTCGACTCCGCTCACTATCTTGAAAATAGCGTAAACATACGTAATAGACCATTTCGGAATGGTCTTGATAGAGTTTGCCTAAATAAGACAGGTCTCCTGTATCTCGATAGTTCTTGAGGAGTAACTGCTCATTTGATTCAAAAAGTGTGGATATGCCGCTGCGGTTCATCTTCGGGGCTCAAAATAATTCATTTTTCTTGTTTATGGAAATTTTTATTGTATTCGATAGGTGAATAGCATTTGTTATAATGCCGAACCTTAAGGGCATGTGATTCAAAATAGTTTCTTTTTTTTATGCAGGGAAACTAGGTGAGGAATGTAATAGCATGCAAAATAACATTAAACTGACTTTTTGTATTTGTATGGTCAGTATATTTGTTTTGTTAGTTTTTGTTTCCTTTTTATATGTTTAAAGCAGTATATTTTAGTGTTGTCTTTTTGACTTTTTTGGTTATAGTTGGTTGTGAGCGATTGGAATATAGTCCAAACCAGATTTTTGATAAGTATAGTCCTCGAGATTTGAATGCGAAAAATCTAGAGAAATTGTATGCGGGGGAGGATACAGCGGATGATACTATTCGGTTTGTATTGACAGGTGATACACAGCGTGCCTATGATCAAGCTGCTCGATTGGTAAATGTCGTTAACAAGATTGAAAAGTTAGATTTCGTCTTTCTCAATGGTGATATTTCTGATTTTGGATTGCTTCAAGAGATGAAACTTGTGGCAGAGATTTATAACGGTCTCAAGGTGCCGTATATCAGTGTGATCGGGAATCATGATTTGGTAGCCAATGGTCAAGCGGTTTTTGAGCGCATGTTTGGAAATCGAAATTTTAGTTTTGTCTATAAGGGTGTCAAATTTGTGTGTCACGATACAAATAGTAGAGAGTATCATTTTGATAAAACTGCTCCTAATATACCTTGGCTAGCACAAGAATTTGCGGTTGGAGCAAATGTTTCTGGAATAGTCGGTGTATCTCATGTCCCTCCTATTTCTGATGATTTTGACCAAGAAAGTCGGCAACAGTACGAACGAATGATTGTAACCCATCCGAAATATGTCGCCAATTTCCATTCGCATGTCAACAATCATTCTGTTTCCTATCCTTTGGATGGAGAGATTCCTTTTATCGTTTCAAATGCGATAATTAATAGCGAGTTTTTGTATGTTGAAATGGTTGGTAATAAGTTAATCTGGTATGAGAATGTGGCGTATTAGTCTGTTGTTGATGGCGGTTTGGTTATTGTCCGCTTGTGTATTTGCGCAAGATGTGGTTATAGATAGTGTTGCCGAGTCGGGAGGGAAGTGGTGGTTGCCAACTAGTGGAGTGCTGCAACATGCCGGAAGTATTGGTTATATCAGTGGCGGTGTGGGATACAACCTCAATAAAAGAGGAAGGACAACCTTGGATTTGCTATATGGTCATGTGCCTAAGTCGAAGGGAGGACCTCTTAATATCTTTACGGCAAAGATTGCTTGGCGTCCCTTTTCCGTAAAGCTTTGGGATTGGGGAATCCTTCATCCGTTGAATCCCGGTTTTTTTGTGAGTTACCACGGGGGGCGTCATTTCGACTCTAAGTGGGATGACAATAATTACCCTAAAGGATATTACTGGTGGTCGACTGCAATCCGCCCCCATATTTCCATATCGCATGAAGTTATACTATTTCCCAAAATGATTAAGAAATCAATACCTCTAGAGAAAATAGGTCTTTATGTGGAGTACAATGCTAATGAATTGTATTTAATCAGTCATTTTCAAAATAAAGAGGTTAGCACCATTCAGAAGACATTCAAAATGGGACTTGGTATCCGTACTTATTTTTAAGATGTATTTATTTGTTTAATTCTTTCTGCTGGTCCTTCCATTGTTGAGCAAAGGATTTATCAGCTAACCGAGGGAGATTTCTTTTACTTCCCCATGCTTTCTTGAAAAAATTGCGAAGGATAAAGTTTTTAAACTTGCCACCAAACATATCAATCAGCTTCCTTTTCCGGATGAAATAGGTGAAGCCCTTCCATGCTCTCTTCTCCATTGCAGGTGCTAGATTTTCTTGCACAGCATCGCGACGATTTAGAAGCAACATTTTCTGGATATCTATACCTACGGGGCATACCTCAGTGCACTTGCCACATAAGCTGGACGCGTAGCTCAAGTGTTTGAATTCTTTAAGCCCATGTAAATGAGGTGAAATGAGTGAGCCTATAGGTCCGGAGTACGTCGTGTCATACGTGTGACCTCCAATGTTTTGGTAGATGGGACATACATTGAGGCAAGCGCCGCATCGTATACAATACAGTCCTTGGCGCTGCTCTTTTTCGGCCAATAAAGTGGTACGACCATTGTCTAACAGGACTACGTACATGTGTTCGGGACCGTCAGCATCACCCGCTTGTCTTGGGCCACTTAGGATGGTGTTGTAGACTGTCAGGTTTTGACCTGTTCCATGTGACGCTAGTAGTGGCCAAAATAAATCTAGGTCGGTCATACTGGGGACCATCTTCTCAATGCCTACTAATGCGATGTGAACTTTTGGAAAGCTGGTGGTGAGTCTTGCATTGCCCTCATTTTCGGTAATAGCTATTGCCCCACTGTCTGCAATTAGGAAGTTGGCGCCTGAAATCCCAACGTCTGCTGTCGTGTATTTTTCCCGTAGAAGTTCGCGAGCTTTCATGGTCAGCTGTTCTGCGGTGGAGTCTAGTGGAGTGCCAAATTTATCATGGAACAACTTCGCTATATCTTCTAGGCTGAGGTGCATGGCCGGGGTGACGATATGATAAGGCTTTTGACCCAATAGTTGGATGATAAATTCTCCAAGGTCACTTTCGATGGGCTCAATTCCCTTGTTTTCTAAAAAATGATTCAGCTCTATTTCTTCTGTGGCCATCGATTTGGATTTGATGACCTGCTTTGCGTCGTGAGCTTGCATGATTTTCCAAATCTCTTCTCTCGCTTCCTCTGCGTCATTGGCCCATATTACCTTCCCTCCGCGTGCCGTAAAATTAGCCTCAAATTCAGGGAGCAAACGATCCAGATTTTCCATAACCTTCCACTTGATTAAGTTGGCCTTTGTTTTGGAATTCTCTAGATTGAAAAATTTACTTTTCCCCTTCTCAAACGCAATATTATATTTGTCAATATTGGTATTGATGATATCACGATGTCTTTGATCAAAAGATTTAGACGAGCTTTCCTTAATAAATTTTTCGGCAACCGTTTGGGACATGAATTTATTACAGTTTTTAGTGTTATTACAAAAGTAAAAAAGTTGGCAGTTAATTACCAACTTTATAAAGATAACGTTAAACTTAGAAAAAATTGTGTTTGTATACAATATAGTTGTTAGGTATACAAATCTTGTTTTTTTCTTTTGAGTGTGCGGTTTGTCACTGTATTAGCTGTCCCACACTTGGATATTTGTCAAGTTAGAAGCTAAGCAGCTGAATGTACATACACATAGTAGCCCGGATTGTGCCTATGATGGGGTCTTCTGGTTCAGCACCAAGCTTAATTCTTTTAATTGTGCTTGATCTATCGTTGAAGGTGCATCAATCATCACATCCCTTCCAGAGTTGTTCTTTGGGAATGCAATCACATCTCTGATGGTATCTAAGCCCGCAAAGATTGAAGCCATACGGTCGAAACCGAACGCTAAGCCGCCATGCGGAGGTGCGCCAAAGGTAAATGCTTCCATTAGGAAACCAAATTGCTTTTGCGCTTCTTCTGGAGAGAATCCTAGATGCTTGAACATCAATGCTTGCAAGTCTTTGTCGTGTATTCGGATAGAACCTCCACCAATTTCACTTCCATTAAGAACGAAGTCGTATGCATTTGCTCTAACCTCTCCAGGGTTGGAATCTAATAAGGGGATGTCTTCTGGTTTAGGTGAGGTGAACGGATGGTGCATAGCATGATAGCGTCCCGTCTCTTCGTCCCACTCCAACAGCGGGAAATCTAGGACCCACAGAGGTGCAAATTTGTTCTTGTCGCGAAGACCTAGTTGGTTTCCAACTTCCAGTCTTAATTCATTAAGTTGTTTGCGGACTTTATCTTGAGGGCCCGCCATGATAAGGAATAGGTCGCCAGGTGTAGCCTCAAATGCAGAAGCCCAACTTTTGAGATGTTCTTCTGAATAAAATTTGTCAACAGATGATTTCAGTGTTCCGTCTTCATTGTAACGCGCATACACCAGTCCCGAAGCGCCTACTTGTGGCCGTTTTACATAGTCGGTCAAGGCGTCAAGCTGCTTGCGTGTATAGTGGGCGGCACCTTGGACATTGATACCCACGACAAGTTCTGCTTGTTCAAATACTGGAAAACCTACCCCTTTTGTGAGTTTGTTAAGCTCAACAAACTGCATCCCAAAGCGAATGTCAGGTTTGTCTGAGCCGTATAGACGCATAGCGTCTGCATATGTCATGCGTGGGACGCTTCCAAGGTCTACACCCTTTATGGTCTTGAGCAAGTGACGGGCTAGTCCCTCAAACATATTTAAGATATCTTCTTGTTCTACAAATGACATTTCGCAGTCTATTTGTGTAAACTCGGGCTGTCTATCGGCTCTAAGGTCTTCGTCTCGGAAACATTTTACTATCTGGAAGTATCGGTCAAACCCGGAGACCATAAGCAACTGCTTAAATGTCTGTGGAGATTGGGGTAGTGCATAAAACTCGCCTGCATTCATCCGGCTTGGAACTACAAAGTCACGAGCTCCTTCTGGTGTGGATTTGATTAATACAGGGGTTTCTACCTCAATAAAATGTTGTTCATCTAAATACTTACGAACTTCTTGCGCCATTTTGTGGCGCAGGATTAAATTTTCTCGGACAGGGTTGCGACGTAGGTCTAAGTATCTGAACTTCATGCGTAAGTCTTCCCCTCCGTCTGTTTCATCTTCGATGGTGAAGGGCGGTAATTTGGATGCATTTAATACGTCCAGGGAAGTAACTTTGATCTCAATGTCTCCGGTAGGGATCTTGGGGTTTTTGCTGGACCTTTCAATAACCTGTCCATGGACTTTAATGACAAATTCTCTGCCTAATTCGCGTGCTCCAATGCGAAGTTGCTCATCATCATCAGTGTTGAATGCCAATTGGGTCACTCCGTATCTGTCGCGCACATCGATAAATGTCATTCCTCCTAAATCTCGGGACTTTTGTACCCAACCGCTTAAAGTGACCGATTTGCCTAAATCCGAAAGTCTAAGTTCGCCGCAAGTATGTGTTCTGTGCATGTTGATTTAAATGTTTATCCTGCAAAATTATCTGTTTTGGAGGAGAATAAAGAATATTGCCCCGTATTATAATTGAAAATGTTCACTACAATCAGGAGCGGTGTGTGTCTAGAAAATGAGGTGTTCCATCGACGGTAATTGGCTCGTCTGTGGAGGGGCGGAAATCTTGCTCCACTTTGCTCCACTTTTGGGATAAAAGTCTCAAAAAAAGGAGTTTTTAGGAGCAAATTGATTTTGAACGCTCGGTTTTTTTAGTGTTTAATAAAATGTTTTTGAGGTTGAACCGAAATTAAAATGGGTTCAAAATGTTTATTTAATCGATTGTATTGTAGTCTTTTATTGATGTTTTGGTGTCGTTGGTGAGTGTGTTTGGTCGTGTTTTTACTATGTGGAAAACTTTTTTGTGGAGGATTGTGGGGGAAAGTGGGGGAAAGTGTATACTTTTACATCAAATTAGAATAGGATAGTTAGCTAAATGAATCATCTAATCGGAGAATTTGAATGCAAGCTTGACACCAAAGGAAGAATGGTGTTACCCGCAGCGCTCAAGCGGCAATTGCCGAATGTTGAGCGTGATGGGCTTGTTGTGAACCGAGGATTTGAGAAACATTTGGTTTTTTATACTCGCGAAGAGTGGAACGTAATCACGGCGAAGTTGGCTAAGCTCAATCAATTTAATGAAAAGAGTCGGATGTTCGTGCGGGCGTTTACGCGAGGGGCGACGGAGTTAACGTTGGATTCGGCGGGGCGTGTATTATTGCCAAAAGGATTGTTGGAGTATGCTAACATTAACACTGAATTGGTATTGGCATGTCAGTTTAATAAAATAGAAGTGTGGTCGAAAGAGGGGTACGAGGAGTTGATGAACGGAGGGTTGGGCGATGATTTTGCTGCTTTGGCAGAGGAAGTGATGGGCGGAATGGATTTTGGAGGATTAATGAATGAGTGATGTTTACCACGTACCAGTAATGTTGAAAGAGTGCATTGATGCGCTCGCTATAAATCCAAATGGAACCTATGTGGATGTGACTTTTGGCGGGGGAGGGCATTCGCGTGAGATATTGAAACATTTGGGGTCTGGTGGGCGTCTGTATGCTTTTGACCAAGATCCGGATGCATTGAAGAACGTGATTGATGATGATCGATTTGTCTTGATTCATCAGAATTTTAGGTTTTTGAAAAATAATCTTCGCTTGAATGGGGTGAAAGCTGTGGATGGGATTTTGGCTGACTTGGGTGTCTCTTCGCATCAGTTTGATGCTGCAGATCGCGGGTTCTCGATTCGGTTTGATGCGGAATTAGATATGCGGATGGATCAGGTCTCTGATTTGGACGCTAAAAAGGTGTTGAATACATATGCTGAGGAAGACCTGCATCGGATTTTTGGTATGTACGGCGAGATTATGAATGCAAAATCACTGGCCAAAACTATAGTCACAGCACGATTGAGTGGTGAAATTTCGACAGTGGCCGAGTTGAAGGGTCGGATTAAAAAGCTTGTTCCGAAAGGGAAAGAACATAAATATCATGCGCAAGTTTTTCAGGCACTTCGTATTGAAGTCAACCAAGAGCTTGCGGCCCTTCAAGATTTTTTGATGCAGACTATATCGGTCTTGAAGCCAGAAGGAAAGCTGGTGGTCATGTCTTATCATTCTTTGGAGGATCGGTTGGTCAAGAATTTCATGGCCAAGGGCAAATTTAAAGGAGATGTGGAGAAGGATTTTTTTGGAAATGAAATCAAGCCTTTTCGCGTGATTACACGTAAAGCCATTACGGCATCTGAAGAAGAATTATTAGTGAATAATCGGTCTAGGAGTGCAAAACTGCGTGTGGCTGAAAAAATAGATATATCGTAAGGAGGGGGGGGTATGAAGCGCAATACAATAAAGCAGAAGGAATTAAGTGAAGAGGTTCAGGAAGAACTGCAGGATACAGTAGAGGAAAAAGCGGAAGAGACGAAGGATTTTTTGAAATCAATCTTTTCTCCACAAAAGATTACTACGTATGCTGTGGTGAAAAACTTGCCTTTTGTTGCCTTTGTTGCTTTTTTGGCGTTGCTGTATATTTCGAATAGACACCTCGCAGAGCGAACGGTGAGGCAAATCGATCGATTAGGGAAGGATGTGAAAGAATTGGGGTGGGATTATAAGTCGTTGTCTGCCGAATTGATGAAGAGGAGTACACAGTCGGAAATTGCAAAACGGGCCGATACCTTGGGGTTGAAGGAACGGAAAGAGCCGCCAATTAAAATCGAGGTGATCATAGAGGAGAAAAAGTAAATTAAGTTAAATAGGCATGAATATTAGAAAATCCATACTTCTAAGAGTGTATCTCGCATTCGGCCTAATGGTGTTGGGGGCATTGATGGTATTTGCTAAACTGGTGCATTTGCAATATGTGGACGGAGGTAAGTGGAGGGCTATTTCGGATAGTTTGACAATACAGGAGAGAGAAGTTGAGGCAGCACGCGGGAATATTTATTCTAACGATGGCAGTATTTTGGCCACCTCGATTCCTGAGTATGATTTGCGCTTTGACGCGATGGCCATATCTGAAGAGGATAACGATATTTTTAACGCAAAGGTGGATTCGTTGGCTTATAGGCTGTCTACCTTCTTTAAGGATCGATCTGCGCGTCAGTATTTAGCGCATCTCAAACAGGCTAGGAGCAAGAAGCAGCGTTATGTGCTCATTATGCGTGAGGTGAGTCACCAAGACTTAAAGATTGTGAAGGATTTTCCGCTTTTTAAGTCGTTTAAAATAGGGAAAGACAAGTATTCGGGTGGATTGATTGCGGAACGTCATAACAAGAGAATCTTACCGTTTACCAATCTCGCTGCTCGAACAATTGGATATAAAAATACAAAAGGTGACTCTATTCTAGTCGGACTAGAAGGGGCTTATGGTCAATATATTGATGGGCGTAGCGGCAAACGATTGGTGCAGCGTATAGCTGGAGGAGTGTGGGTGCCTGTCAATCGAGATATGGAAGTGGCGCCTGTAGACGGCTCGGATATCATCTCGACAATAGATGTCAATATGCAGGATATGGCACAACGAGCGCTAGAAAAGCAATTGCAGGTTGTAGATGCAGATAATGGATGTGTGATATTGATGGAGGTGAAGACTGGTGAAGTAAGGGCGGTAGCCAATTTTACCAGAGATGAACACGGAGTATTTAGGGAGAAGTTTAATTATGCTATTGCACAATCCGCGGAGCCCGGATCTACATTTAAACTGGCATCCTATCTAGCACTGATCGATGATGGTAAGATAGATTCGTCTACCACGGTGGATGTGGGGAACGGAACGTATAAAGTCCCAGGGCATACTATCAAAGATTCGCATGCCCCGCGTAAATCGATTATGTCGGCAAAGTATGCATTTGAGCAATCTTCCAACGTGGCCATTACCAAGTTGGTGAATACGCATTACAAAGATAATCCAGCGAGGTTTACCTCGAAATTATTAGATATGGGATTAGGAAAACCTTTGGGTCTCCAAATTCCGGGGGAAGGTAATCCCGTAATCAAGACTCCTAAAGCGAAATCATGGAGCAAACTGTCATTGGTGCAAATGGCGTATGGGTATGAATTGTTAATGACTCCTTTGCAAACACTGACTTTGTATAATGCTGTTGCTAACAACGGAAAGATGATTGCACCTCTTTTTGTTAAGGAGATACGTCATTTAGGTAATACGGTTGAGAAATTTGATGCGCGTGTGATAAAGGAGAAAATAGCGTCTGATCATGCGATTTCCGAAGTGAGGGGTATGATGGAGAGTACGATGATAGAGGGGACGGGTAAATCCTTGCGAAATCCGTTGTATACTTCCGCAGGAAAGACGGGAACTGCCCAAATCGCGGATGGTGCTCGGGGATATAGCCAGCGTAAATATCAATCTTCTTTTGCAGGATATTTTCCAGCTGAAAATCCAAAGTATTCCATCATTGTGGTGATTCGTAATCCAAGAAAGGGATACTATGGGGCATCGACGGCAGGTCC
This sequence comes from Sphingobacterium sp. SYP-B4668, assembly GCF_027627455.1. NCBI lineage: Bacteria > Pseudomonadati > Bacteroidota > Sphingobacteriia > Sphingobacteriales > Sphingobacteriaceae > Sphingobacterium > Sphingobacterium sp. SYP-B4668. Next base: position 1,036,489 of record NZ_CP115483.1, read on the forward strand.
CGTATTTAAAGAGTTAGCGGATATGGTTTTTGCAAATGACCTCTCTATGCATGGTACGTTTGCTTCGAAAAAGGTGATTCCGGCAGGGGAGAAGATGCCGCTTACGCTGAAAGGTTCAAGAGAGGCATCGATGAAAGTATATGAAGGCTTAGGTATTAAATCGTTTGATTGGAATGCAGCGGCTCAAGGTGTAGTAGATACTTCGAGACGTGGGATTCCTTTTACGGATGTTCAGATAAAAGAAGGTGTTGTGCCAGATGTGAAGGGAATGGGGTTGATGGATGCGCTTTATACAATGGAAAATGCGGGCTTTAAGGCTTACATTTCAGGTAAAGGCAAAGTCGTCGAGCAATCCTTAGTCCCAGGTTCCAAACTGAAGTATGGAACTCAAGTGGCAATAGTGTTGAATTAAAGAAAAAGCAATGAAGAAACTCAAAGACATATTACATGCTATTCCTGTACAGGAGGTAGTGGGTCAGCTTGATGTTGAGGTGGTCTCATTGTGCTTTGATTCGCGTTTGGCAGTAGAAGGCAGTCTTTTTGTTGCCATAAAAGGAGTACATACCGACGGTCATTTGTTTTTAGACAGAGCAGTCGAGCTAGGGTGTAGGCTAGTGATGGTAGAGGTGATTCCAGATGTAAAGATTGATGGTGTGACTTATATTATGGTTGCAGATACTGCCTATGCCTTAGGTATCGCAGCCAGTAACTTTTATGATAATCCGTCAGCAGATTTGAAATTGGTGGGGGTGACTGGCACAAATGGAAAGACAACAATTGCGACTTTGCTATTCAATCTTTTTGATAGATTGGGTTATCACGTGGGCTTGTTGTCTACTGTTCAAAATCAGATTGGTGATCGGATAATTCCTGCGACCCATACCACCCCAGATCCTATTGCGTTAAATCGGCTTTTGCGCGAGATGGTCGACGAGGGGTGTGACTATTGTTTTATGGAGGTGAGTTCGCATGCAGTTGTGCAACAACGAATTGCAGGATTGCGATTTGCGGGAGGGATTTTTAGTAATATCACGCATGATCACCTCGATTTTCACCTAACATTTGATAATTATATAAAGGCGAAGAAGAAGTTCTTTGACGATTTAGATCGTTATGCGTTTGCATTGACAAACGCTGATGAAAAGAACGGAGCGGTGATGTTGCAAAATACTTTTGCGCATAAAAAGAATTATGGACTTAGAAGCAATGCTGATTTTAAGGCAAAGGTTATTGAAAGCCACTTCGATGGAATGTTGCTGAATATTGATGGGCATGAAGTGTGGGTGAAACTTGTCGGTGGATTTAATGCTTCCAATATTATGGCCGTGTATGGTGCTGCCATCCTTTTGGAGCAAGAGACAATGAAGGTGTTGACCGCGTTAAGTCAGATATCAGGTGCTGAGGGTCGTTTTGAGGTTATAAGGGCTGAAAATGGAATTATCGGAATCGTGGATTATGCACATACTCCTGATGCCGTAGAAAATGTGTTGAGTACAATTCAGCACTTGCGCCAGAAAGGCCAACATATCATTACAGTGTTGGGTTGTGGAGGAGATCGGGATAAAACAAAAAGACCTGAAATGGCTGCAGTTGCAGCCAAGATGAGTGATAAAGTCGTCATCACATCTGATAATCCGAGAACAGAGGATCCCTTGCAGATTATAAAAGATATGGAGGGTGGTGTGCCGGCAGATAAAAAGAAGAATGTCTTTTCTATAACAGATAGAAGGGAGGCAATACGTGCAGCCTGCCACTTGGCACAATCAGGGGATATCGTGCTAATTGCAGGTAAAGGGCATGAAAAATATCAAGATGTAAATGGCGTGAAAAACCATTTCGACGACAAGGAAGAATTGGAGAAAACGTTTAACGAACAATAAAGAAGAGATGCTATATTACTTATTTACATGGCTAAATGAACATGTCCACATTCCAGGGGCAGGATTGTTTCAATATATCTCCTTCCGTACGGCAATGGCGGTTATCGTGTCTCTGATTATTACGACAGTATACGGTAGTCGCTTGATCAAGATGTTGCATGACAAACAAGTGGGTGAGACAATTCGTGATTTGGGATTAGAAGGGGAAAAGAAAAAGCAAGGCACGCCAACTATGGGGGGGCTTATTATTATTGCTGGGATCCTGATTCCTACATTACTGTTTGCCAAATTGGATAATATATATATCATTCTGATGATAGTAACCACGCTGTGGATGGGGGCTATCGGTTTCTTGGATGATTATATCAAAGTGTTTAAGAAGAATAAGGAGGGGTTGCAAGGTAAGTTTAAGGTAATTGGTCAGATTGGACTCGGCATCTTTATCGCTGTTACCATGTATTTTCATCCAGAAATCGTTGTCAGGCAGCAAGTGGCTCATCCTAGTTCGTTAAAACCTGTTGAAGTATCGATTAACAGCCAGACGGGTGAAAAATACTATACTGAAAATGTCAAGTCCAGTAAAACGAATATTCCTCTGTATAAGAACAATGAATTTGACTATGCCAAAGTGCTTACAATGTTTGGGTTGAAGGGCGATATGATCACGTTTATGGTTTTTCTGGTCATGGTGGTTATCATCGTGACCGCTGTATCCAATGGTGCTAATATTACAGATGGTATTGACGGACTGGCTGCAGGAACATCGACAATCATAGGTATCACCTTGGCAATTCTGGCCTACGTCTCTGGTAACGTCATTTTTTCGGACTATTTGAACATAATGTATATCCCCAATTCTGGCGAGCTGGTCATTTTCGCAGGTGCATTCATTGGAGCCTGTACCGGATTTCTATGGTATAATGCATATCCTGCTCAGGTGTTTATGGGTGATACGGGTAGTTTGACCATAGGGGGAATTATTGCGGCATTTGCAATTTTGATTAGGAAGGAGCTCTTGATACCTGTATTGTGTGGCGTGTTCCTTTTGGAAAATGTATCGGTTATCATGCAGGTGAGTTATTTCAAATATACAAAGAAGAAGTATGGTGAAGGAAGACGTATTTTTTTGATGTCCCCCCTGCATCATCATTACCAAAAGAAGGGATATCATGAAGCTAAGATTGTCACGCGATTTGTTATCGTGGGGGTGATATTGGCAATTTTGACAATTGTTACGCTTAAAGTAAGATAAGAATGGGAAATATCTCAAATATATATTACCCTCAAAGTGGAAAACTGATTGTCCTTGGTGCTGGAGAAAGCGGCGTGGGCGCAGCTATTCTGGCTAAGGATAAGGGTTTTGATGTATTGGTGTCGGATAAAGGAGCGATTACTGAGAAATATCTTCTGGCGTTGGAGAGGGAGGGTATACGATATGAGTCTGGTCAACATAGCGAGGTCGAAATACTGGGTGCTGATTTAGTTGTAAAGAGTCCTGGAATTCCAGAAAATGCACCTTTGATAAAGGCTTTGAAAGCTAAGGGTATCCCTGTTATTGCGGAGATTGAGTTTGCCGCTCAATATACGGACGCAAAACTATACTGTATAACAGGTTCAAATGGTAAGTCTACAACTACTATGTTGACGTATTATATGTTGCAAAAGGGAGGGGTAAATGTAGGGTTGGCTGGAAATATAGGGAAGAGTTTTGCGCTACAGGTGGCACGCGAAGATTTTGATGCTTACGTGCTAGAGATTTCGAGCTTTATGTTGGATGATATGTTCCACTTTCGGGCAGATGTAGCTGTGATACTAAATATTACACCCGATCATTTGGATCGCTATGATCACAAGATGGACAATTACGTGGATTCTAAGTTTAGAATGGTTCGTAATCAGACAGCGCGCGACTATTTTATATACTGTCTTGATGATGAAGAAACAGTTAAAGGTCTAAAGAGACATCATACTCCAGCTGTCGCCCTGCCCATAACGCAGGAGCAAATCGTAGAAAATGGAGCTTATTTGGACGGAGATAAAAATATTATAATCAATACCTCAAAAGGAGAACAATTTATTATGAATACAGAAGATTTGTCATTACAGGGCAAGCACAATGTGTATAACAACATGGCGGCAGGGTTAGTAGCAAAAGTACAGGAATTGAGGAATCGCTCCATGCAAGAAAGCATGAGTTCATATGTGAATATTCCGCATCGATTGGAACATGTAGCTTGTATCGGTGGTGTAAATTATATTAACGACTCCAAAGCGACAAACGTGAACTCTGTATGGTACGCGTTGGAAAGTTTTTCTCCTCAAATCGTCTTGATTATGGGTGGGGTTGATAAAGGAAATGATTATGAGATGTTGCGGGATCTAGTGAAGTCAAAGGTCCGTGCTGTCATTTGTATTGGAAAAGATAATACGCGCATCCATGAATCTTTTGAAGATGATACAGATGTGATTGTCAATAGTTCATCTATGCGAGATGCAGTAGAGATTGCGTCGCACTTGGCACAAAAAGGAGATACGGTGTTATTGTCACCTGCGTGCGCAAGTTTTGACTGGTTTAAAAATTATGAAGAACGGGGAGATAAATTCAAGGAAGCGGTAATGGCCTTGTAACGAGTAAGGGTGTCAACATTAAAAGAAAAGTGGAATATGGAACAACTATTTTCTAAGGCAAAAGGCGATCGCTGGATTTGGATAATAGTCATCATCTTGTCGGGGTGGTCGCTATTGGCTGTATACAGTTCGGTCGGAACTTTGGCATACAAGGAAGGTAAAGGAACGGAAATGTACCTGTTGAAGCATTTTTCCATCATCGCCATAGGTTTTATTTTAATGTACGTTTCCCATAAGGTCGACTATCGATATTACGCCGGAATATCCAAAATGCTGATGATTGTGACGATACCATTATTGTTGTATACATTGCTCTTTGGAAGTAAGGTAAATGACGCGAGTCGTTGGGTTACAATTCCGGTGATTAATCAAACCTTCCAAACTTCGGATTTGGCAAAATTGGCTCTGATTACTTTTTTAGCACGCATGCTCTCCCGTAAACAAGAAGAGATTAAAGACGTGAAGAAGTCATTTGTGCCAATAATGGGGTCGGTGTGTGTGATTTTTGTGTTGATTGCTCTTGCCAATCTTTCAACAGCATTGATGCTCTTTGGTGTAAGTATTTTGTTGTTGCTCATTGGTAGGATAAGCTTTAAACAAATTGCGGTCGTGAGCATGGGCGTGGGATTTCTGTTGTTACTAGTCATTTCATTTGGACCTCGGCGTGCGACCTACTATAGTCGAATCAAGTCCTATTTTAAGACAGAGGAAGTCCATCCTACAGAGAAGGTATCATTTCAAGATGATAAAAATTATCAGGCAAACAACGCTAAAATAGCAATCGCTACTGGTGGAGTTTTTGGAAAAGGGCCAGGAAATAGTATGCAACGTAACGTACTTCCGCACCCATATTCGGATTTTATTTTTGCGATTATCATCGAGGAATACGGGACTATAGGAGGAGTAATCCTGTTGGTATTGTATATTGTTTTGATGTATCGATGTATTCGTATTGTAACGATGAGTCCGCGTGCATTTGGGGCTTTTTTGGCGGCAGGGTTAGGTTTTAGCTTAACAATACAGGCGTTGGCGAATATGGCTGTTGCTGTGGGCTTGGGTCCGGTAACGGGAGTGCCATTGCCATTGGTGAGTATGGGAGGAACATCCATCTTATTCACGAGTGTCGCATTGGGGATTATATTGAGTGTTAGTCGGAATATTGAAGAATTAAAAGGTAAACAGGAGCTTGAGGAAACACCGAAGCCTAAGAAGGTAGTGGTCGGGACATTAGCTTAAAAGTATAAGTAGCATGGCAAAAAAGGTAATCATCAGTGGTGGCGGTACCGGGGGGCATATTTTCCCTGCGATAGCAATAGCTAATGCATTGTTGCGTTTGGATCCTGCTACAGAAATTTTATTTGTTGGGGCCAATGGTAAAATGGAAATGGAAAAGGTTCCTGCCGCGGGATACCAAATAGAAGGGTTAGATATCGTGGGGATTAATCGGCAGCAGCTTTGGAAAAATATTACATTGCCCTACAAGCTTTGGAGAAGTATGCGACAGGCGCGTGCGATTATTAAAAAGTTTAATCCTGATGTTGCTGTTGGTGTAGGTGGATTTGCTTCGGGACCCTTGTTAATGGTGGCGAACCGTCTCGGGATACCCACGTTGCTGCAGGAACAGAACTCGTATGCTGGAGTGACCAATAAGAATTTGAGTAGGAAGGCTGCCAAAATATGCGTGGCATTCGAGGGAATGGATCGTTTTTTTCCAGGAGATAAGATTTTATTGACAGGCAATCCTATTAGAAGGGCGTCGGTTGATATCGAGGGGAAGCGGGAGGAGGCCTTACATGCATTTGGACTTGAATCGACGAAAAGAACGATTTTGATTACGGGAGGCAGTCTTGGGGCGGGGACATTGAATACTTGCGTGAAGAATGGGCTGGACTTCCTTGTCTCAAATGATGTTCAAGTGATTTGGCAATGCGGAGGGTATTATCATGCCAAATTGGTGGATGAGTTAGGGACGATATTGCCATCATCAATTAAGTTGACGGCTTTTTTGCAACGCATGGATTATGCCTATGCTGCGGCGGATTGTATTATTGCTCGGGCTGGTGCAGGAACGATTTCCGAACTATGCGTCGTAGGGAAGCCTGTTATTTTGGTCCCATCACCGAATGTGGCCGAAGATCATCAAACCAAGAATGCCTTGGCCTTGGTCAATAAGAATGCTGCCATCTTGGTAAGGGATAGCGAAGCTACCAATACGCTGATTAAGTCTGCCGTGCAATTGCTCAAAGATGATAAGAGGCGAGAGGAGTTGGGTGTGAATATTAAAAAGCTTGCATTGCTGGATGCAGATGAGGTTATAGCAAAACATATTGTAGAATTAGCGAAGTAAGGGTATGAATATAGATAATATAAAAAGGGTTTACCTTATAGGTGTTGGCGGAATTGGGATGAGTGGGCTTGCTCGTTATTTCCATAAATTGGGATACCTTGTCGCTGGATACGATAAAACAGAAACTGATTTGACCAAACAACTGGAAGAGGAGGGGATGTCGATAATCTATCAGGATGAGGTAGGTCTTATTCCTGAAGAATTCTATCCAGTGGATGCCGGGACCCTTATCATCTATACGCCTGCTATTCCCAAGGAATTGACACTAAAGAAGTTCTTTGCGGAGGCTGGACAGGAACTATATAAACGGTCACAAGTGCTGGGGTTTATTAGTGCTAGTCGATTTACGATTGCGGTAGCTGGCACCCATGGTAAGACTACAACTTCGACCATGATAGCGCATGTATTAAAGCATTCGGGGTACGATTGTTCAGCTTTTTTGGGTGGAATCAGTACAAATTATAATAGTAATGTGCTGTTTGGTGACAATAATACCGTAGTGGTGGAAGCGGATGAATATGATCGTTCGTTTTTGACTTTGCATCCTAATATTGCCATCGTGACGTCTGCAGATGCCGATCATTTGGATATTTATGGAGATGAAAGCCATGTGGTAGAGTCTTTCTCTCTATTCTTAGATCGTCTGGTAGACGGCGGCACACGAATCGTGAAAGTAGGATTGCCTTTTGAAAGTGAATTAAAGTATTCAGGAAGTGGAATAGGGGATGTGTACGCTGAAAATATACATGTAAAAGAGGGCGAGTTCTATTTCGATTATGTGCATGCTAATGGTCGCATCAATGCCATACATCTAGGAATTCCGGGTATTCATAATGTAGAAAATGCCGTAGCGGCGATTACAGTTGCGCGGCTTTTAGAAATTGAAGATGCTGCTATCATTGCTGCATTAAGTGCATTCAAGGGTGTAAAGCGTCGGTTTGAATATATTGTAAAGAAGCCGGAGGCGATATATATTGATGACTATGCGCATCATCCGGAAGAGTTACGTGCTTTCCTTTCTTCTATGCGCAAGCTATATCCAGAAAGACAATTAACGGTTGTTTTTCAGCCTCATTTGTATACAAGGACGAGGGATTTTGTAGCGGGTTTTGCGGAAGTGCTGGCGATGGCTGATGAGCTGTTGTTGATGGAAATATATCCTGCAAGGGAGCTTCCTTTGGAAGGGATTACCTCGTCGTGGTTGGCTGAAAAAGTGAAGCTAAAAAATAAACGTGTATTAACGCCGCAGGAAGTACTAGATGTCATTTCATCTGAAAAGCCCGAGCTGGTGGTCACTGTAGGTGCTGGTGATATTGATAGATTGGTCAAACCATTAAAGGAGATAATGAATGCTAGATAAGTTACGTAACATACGATGGGGAGCAGTTTGCTATGCTGTGCTAGGGCTATTGGCTTTGGTAGGCCTCGGTATGTTAATGTCTCTTATTGGGAAAAAGGATAATACGCAGGTCTGTACGGATCTAAAAGTGATGATTGAGGGGAAGGAGACTTTTATCGATCAAAATGATATTTCCAAATTGATAGACAAATCATATGGAGCAGTTCGTGGAAAGGAACTGAGCACTATACCAATCCATAGTATTGAAGAAAGCTTAGAAAAATTGCCCTATGTTTCTTCTGCTGAAATACATATGGATATGGATGGTGCATTGCAGGTCAAAGTGCGGCAACGAGAGGTGTTAATGCGTGTGATTAATAGGTCAGGGAAGGATTTTTATGTTGATCCGAATGGATTGAAAATCCCAGTGACCTTAAAGTACGTCCCTCGCGTAATGGTGGCTACAGGGAATATAGCTGAGGGATACAAGGAGCCCTTAGAGCCTATTTCATCTGCTACGTTGAAAGATTTGCTAGAGGTTGTCAAGTATGTGAACAAAGATGAATTATGGGGTAACCAAGTCGTTCAATTGTTTGTCAATACGGATATGGATATCGAATTGATTCCTCGAGTAGGTACTCAAGATTTGATAATTGGTGATGCGGACTCATTGGATAGCAAGTTTCAGCGATTGAAATTGTTCTACAATGAAATCCTTCCAAAGGTAGGTACGGAAGCCTACAACAAAGTAAACGTGAAGTATGCGCATCAAATCGTGTGCGAACGAAAAGGGGCTTGGACTATTGATAGTGCGCAAGTCGTTAAAAAATTGCAATAAAGGAAATAATAATATACAGCATTAATACACAGGAATATGAAACCAAGAGTTACAGACAACGAAAAAGAGAATCCAATTATCGTGGGTCTCGACATCGGTACCACAAAGATTTGTGTCACCGTTGGACGTCGTAGTGGTACGAACAAAATTGAATTATTGGGCGTGGGAAAAGCAGAGTCTGCGGGTGTCAACCGTGGGGTGGTAGCCAATATTCAAAAGACAGTAACCAGCATTAAGGAGGCTGTGGCATTGGCAGAGGGGCTGTCCAATGTAGATATTAAAGTCGTCAATGTAGGAATTGCAGGCCAACATATCAAAAGTATACAACATCGTGGTATCCTGACCAAAAATGATGATGATGAAGTGGGTAGAAGGGATATCGAAAGGTTGATATCCGATATGTATAAATTAGTGCTGCCTCCAGGAGAGGAGATTATCCATGTGCTTCCCCAGGAGTTTACAATCGACAACGAGCCCGGTATCAAAGAGCCTGTTGGGATGGCGGGTAGGCGCATTGAAGCTAATTTCCATATTATATCAGGGCGTGTCACTGACATTAAGAATATCAAGAGATGTGTGGATTATTCATCTTTAGAAGTTTCTTCGTTGGTGTTGGAGCCTTTAGCGTCTTCCGAAGCTGTATTGGATGAAGACGAAAAGAATGCAGGAGTTGTGTTAGTGGATATTGGAGGAGGAACTACTGATGTTGCGATTTTTCATGAGGGAATCATCCGTCATACCGCTGTTATTCCTTTGGGCGGAAATATCGTTACTGAAGACATCCGTCAAGGATGTTCGGTTCTAAGAAACCAAGCTGAATTATTAAAAGTAAGATATGGCTCTGCTTTAGCTGATGAAAACAAAGAAAACGAGGTTATCTGTGTTCCTGGGATTCGTGGTAGAGAAGCTAAAGAAATTTCTGTCAAAAACTTAGCGTATATCATCCAGGCTCGTATGGAAGAAATCATCGAGCATGTATATTATGAAATTAAATCATCTGGTTATGAAGATAAGCTTATCGGCGGTATCGTAGTGACGGGTGGTGGAGCGCAGTTAAAGCACCTGGTGCAACTTGTCGAGTACATTACTGGAATCGATTGTCGAATTGGATATCCAAATGAATATCTGGCGAAGACGGATTTATTGAACAAGCAATTGTTTGATGAGTTGAAAAGTCCACTGTATGCAACCGGTATTGGACTTTTGATTAAAGGTATACAAGCTATTGAGGATGAGGAGGAAGCGGAGCAAGAAGATACAATGAAACGAGTGGCAAAGAGCAATGGACCTGGGGTGAAAGATATTGCCGAGAAACAGCAAAAGAAGGAAGGTTGGTTAAAAAAGTTTTTGACCGAATTTATCAAGGACGATACCGGAATTGATGATGATACCTTTATTGGAAAGAAATAGTTTTCAACAATCAGGGATTTTTCCACAATCTAACAAATGTGGAAAACTGTTGTTAAGAATTTGGTATTATTACATTAGAATTGTTGAAGATTATGGTAAAATGTAAGGCGCTCAACAATAGTTAAATAGGGATAAGTTATGTCAATACAGTTTGAAATGTTAAAGGAACAATCGTCGATAATCAAGGTTATCGGGATTGGTGGGGGAGGTGGCAATGCCGTCAACCACATGTATAACCAGGGGATCAGCGGAGTAGATTTTATCGTATGTAATACAGATGCGCAAGCATTGGAGTTGAGCCCAATACCTAACAAGGTGCAATTGGGAGTTAGCCTTACCGAAGGTATGGGCGCTGGTGCTGACCCTGATGTGGGTGAGAACTCTGCAATTGAAAGTATAGAAGATCTAAAACGCATGCTGGGTACGAACACCAAAATGTTGTTCATTACAGCTGGTATGGGTGGTGGCACCGGTACTGGTGCAAGTCCTGTATTGGCTAAAGCAGCTAAAGAGCTTGGTATTTTGACTGTGGCTATAGTGACTACCCCATTTACATTTGAAGGTAAAAAACGGAGAGCGCAAGCTGAAGATGGATTAGAAGAATTACGTAAGTATGTGGATTCGTATTTAGTAATATCGAATGATCGTCTTCGTGAAATTTTCGGCAATCTGACCATGACCGCTGCCTTCGCAAAAGCTGATGATATCTTGACTACTGCTGCAAAAGGCATCGCTGAGATCATAACTATTCCGGGTTATGTCAACGTGGATTTTAAAGATGTGCGTACGGTCATGAGCGACAGTGGTGTGGCTATAATGGGTAATGCAAAAGCGAAAGGTGATAATCGAGCACTAGAGGCAGTAACGGGTGCTTTGGCTTCTCCGCTATTGAAAGATAACGAAATTGAAGGTGCACGGTATATTTTATTGAACATAACATCTGGGAAAATGGAAGTGACAATGGACGAAGTAGCCATTGTGACGGACTTTATACAAGATAAGGCTGGACTATCTGCAGATCTTATCTGGGGTAACTGTATCGACGAGACATTGGAGGATGAGCTTTCTGTAACAATCATAGCAACTGGATTCCAAACAAGCGAACAACGCGTGAAGGAGAAGGAAATGGAAAAAGTTGCACTACCTTTGACTCCAGAAGCATCTACAAACCCATTTGTGCGCCCTGTATCTCAAAATCAGTTTGTACCGAGAGAGGTTGCTTCGTCAGCAGTGAATCCTGCGACGCAAGAGCCTCACCTCCTTGAAAACAAGATTTCGGAACGACAGGTGGATTTGTTCTCGCCATCGAAAACAAATGGAAGCGTCTCGAATTCATTTGTGCAAACGAACAAGACAGAAGTAGATACTGTCGTTAGGCATACACTGGAGATTAACGAGACTGTTATAAAGCAGGAAGAGGAAAGTAAGAATGATGGCTTTGAACTCAAAACGTCTCCTTCAGTATTCCAATTTGAAATGCCTTCGGTATTTGATTCGTATCAAAATACACAGGACAATAACAGAGAAATCGGTCACGAGGTAGAAGAGGCAATCGTTTCTAGTCAAGTAGAAGAGCCGGCAAGTTTCGAAGATCAGTTGTTGAAAACAAAAGAGCGAATATTGAGATTGAAAGAATTGAGTATGAAACTTAAGTCCTCAAATGGTCTTCAAGAGCTTGAGAATGAGCCAGCATACAAACGTAAGCAAAAGTCTTTAGAGGATCTTCCGCATTCATCACAGTCATCTGTATCCCGTTTTACTTTATCATTTGATGAAGGAGAAACAGAAATTAGACCTAACAACTCTTTTTTGCACGATAACGTAGATTAGTCATACAACTCTATTTATATGGAAAGCGGCTTGAAGTGATTCATGCCGCTTTTTTTGTGAATGTCAAAATTGTTTTAGATTTTGTTTTTTTAAAAATAGATGTTATTTTTAGCTTACACAACGATAAATGATTGATTATTAAAACTAAAAAAAACAAATTATGGCAAGTGTTGATAAATTCAAAGAATTAAAGGCTTTAGTTGATGGTCTTGAAGGTGATGCAGATAAATTTTTCAATAAGGGAAATAGTGCTGCAGGTACACGGGTGAGAAAAACTTTGCAAGATATTAAAACGCATTCTCAAGCATTGAGATTGGAAATTCAAAGTGCGAAGAATTCGAAGTAAACCATTTTAAGTTAGTGGTTACATATTCTAAAGCCCTTTTTTAAGGGCTTTTTTTATTACCTTTACGATATACCATTACAAAATAATACTATCAATAACATGTCTAATAAATTGAACAATCCAATTTGGGTCATGAGTTCGGCCTACGATAAATTGTCACTAACAGAGCTTATTGCGACAGCGAAAGATGTAGGGGCGCAAGGAATAGATCTCTGCGTTTTTAGAAAGGACGGTACGCGTCAGGACCATACTGCAACTCATTTAGAGTATGAGAATTTTACCCAAGAGGATGCCAAGCGAATTTTAGATCAATTTAATGATGCTGGATTGCAGTTGTCACTCGGGGCCTTCGAGAATATGATTGGAGGTGATGAAGAGCAACGTGTTAAGAACCAGAATCATCTGCTGAAGTTGATTCGTATCGCTTATCTCTTAGGAGGGGACAAAAATAATGTAAAAGTAGGGACATTTGTGGGGTACAACCATGAGCTGGGCAATCAAATCGACGGTTTCCAAAAGAATATCGATGAGTACAAGCGCGTCTTTACACCTATTGTAAAGTATGCTGAGTCGCTAGGTGTGACTATTCTTTATGAAAACTGTCCAATGGAAGGTTGGCGTTCTTCGCGATTTAGCTCGACCTATAATAATCTTCCAGCAACTCTTGCAGCTCGCAAGCTTATGTATGCTGCTATTCCTAGTCAAGCGCACGGGGAGATATATGATCCATCTCATGATGTATGGCAGAATACCGATCCTGTAGAGGTGATTAAATTGACCGACATGAGCAGGCTTCAACGGATTCATGTAAAGACTACGCGTAACCTTTCGACCCAAGCGCGGGTGGAGTGGGGGGGGATGTATCCTATGCAACATGTCGATGCTACTTTAGCCCATCTTGCGGGAGTTACTATTCCTCAACATGATTGGGATAGACACCATTATGAAGCGATGTTACCGGGTTTTGGTGGCTCAGACAGCATGGATTGGCGTGGGTTTGTTGACGCGCTACAGGAGCGGGGTTACAACATGCCATTTGAGATTGAAAATGAGGCTAAAAATTCTAAAGATACTGGCAACTTCGCTGCTACCAATCAAGGATTCTCAACCTGCATCAACTTTTTGGCTCCAATGTTATGGAATTTGAATGCCGAAACAGGTTATACTTATCAGGCGGGTGGATTACTTTCTTATCCTGAGGTTCAGGATGTTCCTGTTGCAAGTATGGATCAACTCTAATCCATGTTAATCTAATTTACATTCCAACGAATCAATCAATAGATTAGTTGGAATGTAAATTAAATAATTGAATAAGTTCGGGTACATTACTCACGCCCAGTTTTTCGAAAACTCTACTTTTATAGGTACTTACTGTAGAAGCACTCAGTTTTAGCTCGTTTGAAACCTCTAATATTCCTAGGCCTTGTGTCAAATGTTTGGCAACATCCATCTCTCGGTTAGAAAGCTTGGAAAGTGGATTTGACTTTTGTAAGCTGGACTTGCTTTGTGTTAATTTCTTCAGGTAGAGATCCGTTACGGTGTCAGACATGTACTTTCCTCTGCTGATGATACTTTCTATTGCATTCCCGAGCTCAGACATAGCGGTATTCTTATTTAAATAGCCTACAGCTCCAGCCTCAATGTAACGAAGGGCGTATAGTGATTCGTCGTATGATGAGAAAACTAGTATTTTGAGGTCCTGTTGTTTCGCTAGAATCTCGTGTATGACTTTGATATTATTCCCACCAGGCATATTAATGTCTAGTAGCAATAAGTCATAGCTGTTATTGTCCAGTAATTTGTTAATCTCATTGTAATCTTGTGCTTGGGTGATATTTGCGCTTTCGATAACCCCTTTTATAATAACAGAAGCCCCAAGTCTTACAATGCTGTGATCGTCAGCAATTAAAATCTTCTTCATGAATAGATATTATTAATGTTAAAAATTTACTCAAAACGGTCTAAGCGAAATCATTGAGATATTTTTTTAACAATATTTTAAAATGTTATATTCAATCAAAAATAACAAAAAAGCCGTACTATTTCGTAAAATCATTTTTTTTTCAAAAACTATGATTTTAATCACCATTTTTGTTACTTAGTATTAATTGATTATTAAACATAGGGAAAAAATGGGATTTATTAAAGAATTTAAGGAATTTGCAATGCGCGGTAGCGTAGTTGACTTAGCTGTGGGTGTTATCATCGGTGGTGCATTCGGTAAAATCGTTACTTCGTTGGTTGACGACATTATCATGCCTCCTATTGGATTTATAACCGGAGGTATTGATTTTTCAGATATGAAGTACGTCCTTACCCCAGCGGATGAAGTCGCAAAAATTAAAGAAGTGGCAATCAATTATGGTAATTTTATCAACATTATTATCCAATTTATAATCGTAGCCTTCTGTATATTTTTGGTGATAAAAGGATTGAATTCATTAAAGCGAAAAGAGGAGCCTGCACCAGAAGTTGCGGCAGCGCCTACCAAGGAAGAAACATTGTTGACAGAGATTAGGGATATCCTAAAAAATAAATAATGCTTTTTTAAGCGAAGGACCTATCTTTCAGCCATAAGGGGGTATTTCTAACTTTTTCCTATTTGGAGGAGCCAACGCGTGTTGGCCTGCTCCAGTAGATTGAAATTGGTATGCGACTGACAGACTCTCCAAATATTTCTAAATAATGTTTGTGAGTTTGTTAAATAAACATTACTTTTGCATTCCTCTTTAGAGTATAAAAGAAGTTTAAAAATATTAAATATACAGCATAAGCGCCATGAAAAGAACATTTCAGCCATCGCAAAGAAAAAGAAGAAATAAACACGGGTTCAGAGAACGTATGAGCACTGCTAATGGTAGACGAGTATTAGCTTCTCGTAGAGCAAAAGGTAGAAAACGTTTAACAGTATCTGACGAATCTCGTCACAAAGCATAATTTCACATCGCCGGAGACTCCTATAGCTTGCGCTGCATAGCCGGCTTATTCAAGTCATCGGATATGGAAAATTTTACTTTTAAAAAAGAAGAACGATTATGTAGTAAAAGACTTATAGATAGTCTTTTCCATAATGGTTCTTCTTTTGTTTTATATCCGTTTCGGATAGTATTCTGGGTCACTGCCGATCTTGATGCTACAGCTCAGGTGATTATCTCTGTGCCAAAAAGACGATTTAAGAAAGCCGTCAGCAGGAATCTCTTGAAAAGAAGGATTAGAGAGGCTTATAGATTGCAAAAACAAGCGAATCTATATGCACAGCTCCCACTGAATCAAGGCAGCTTGTTGTTTGCTATTCAATACGTAGGTAAGACAACGCTTTCTTTTACGGAGATTAGTGCTAAGTTAGGCTTGGCTTTACAACGAATGCAACATGAAAGTCATCCGCTATATTTGGCAGAAAATAATTAGACCAATTTTAGGATTTTTATTTTTGACACTCATTCGAGCCTATCAACTCTTGCTATCCCCAATGTTGGGTGGTAGTTGTCGGTATAGTCCAACCTGTTCCCAATATGGGGTGGAGGCAATCCGTAAGCATGGACCGTTTAAGGGAGGATGGTTGACTATCAAAAGAATTTTAAGATGTAATCCTTGGGGTGGACATGGTCATGATCCAGTCCCGTAATAATCGGCGTAAATGAATAACAACTTTATCTTACAGATTGAAACAGCTACCCCTGTATGTTCGGTTGCCATAAGTAAAGGTGGCCAGATAATCGCTACAGTAGAGGCCTTAGCAGATAATATTCACGCATCGCATTTGACAGTATTTGTAGAACAGGTTCTTGAAAAGGTGTCCATCACTCTACATGATTTGTCGGCGGTGGCGGTGAGTATGGGACCGGGGTCATACACAGGGCTTCGGATCGGTGTTTCAGTCGCCAAGGGTTTGTGCTATGCTTTGGATATTCCATTGATAGCTGTTAATACTTTGTATGCGATGTATGATGGTTTCAAGGAACGCTTTTCTAGTGAAGATGGTGTTCATATCTTTTGTCCGATGATAGATGCCCGTAGAATGGAGGTATATTCTTGTATGGTTGATCAGGTAGGAGGAGATTTGGAGCCGATCGGAGCTAATATCATTGATGAGCATTCATTTGATGCTTGGATTAAAGCGGGTAAGCAGGTCCATTTGTTTGGCTCTGGTGCTGCTAAATTTGACGCCTTGTACAAGGAAGTAGAAAATCTAACGGTACACGATAATTTTTTGAATTCAGCAGCATTTCTAACCTCTAGAGCTACAATCAAACTGAGTCGGAAGGAGTTTGAAGATGTGGCATATTTTGAGCCATATTACTTAAAAGATTTTGTGGCAACAACACCTAAAAAGAAATAGTTACATCCATCTTTTTCTTTTAAACCAATAATAAATCAATACTGCTACAAATACCATTATCAGAAGTGATAGCGGGTAGCCATAATACCACTCCAACTCGGGCATATTCTTGAAATTCATCCCGTACACTCCAGCGATGAATGTTAGCGGCATGAAGAATACCGATATGATCGTCAAGGTGCGCATGATTTCGTTAGTGTGGTTGGACTCTATGTTGAAATATACGGAGAGGAGCTGACTAGTATTTTCACTAAGGTTACGATATAGTGTGGATGTCCGCACATAGAGGTCTCTCAGGTCTTGTGTATAAATATTCTTGTACTCAGGCATATGGAAGTAATCCACAATATCTTTGCACAGGGCCAATATATTTCGAATCACATCAATCTGCCGCTTAAGATAATACAGCCGTTTTAAGAAAGGTTTTCTCTTGCTGTGTAGGAAGACAATCTCCTCGTATTCATCTAGGCGTTCGTTGAGTTCTGTGATGACTAGATTCTCAAATGTTTTCAACGACTCCGAAGTGATGAAATTAATAAGGCTTTTTGTATTGCTGAATTTTTTGTTTGTGCGATCCGCCCTTTTTATGTTATTAAGGTATTGTATTTCATTGCGGTGTACCGTAATGATGAATTTTTCATTAAAGAATATGGAAACTCGGTCGGTAATCTCGGTCAATGTGTCTGAGGTCTCCTCAAATTTTTGAGGAATGGAACGAATGATTAAGAAATGATAAGTTTCGAATTCTTCTATTTTAGGAAGGTGCCCTACTTCAAGACAGTCTTTTATAGAAGCTTCATGAAGATTGTATTGAGTGGCTAGGTCCTTAAAATCTTCTCGAGTCGGATTAGTAATGTCTATCCATATGTATGGAAGTTTTTCATCCTCTATCAGTATTTCTGTCATATCGGAGATAATTGTTTGTACAAGATAATGACGATGCTGTGATTATGCAAATAATCGGTCATTAAAAAAGGCTAGTCTTTTTGACTAACCTTTTGTTCGTAGGGTATTATCTTTTACTTACTTCTTTGTCGCTTTGTACTCCTTGTTTAAGGCCTCAACAACTTCATTAGTAATTTCTAATTTAGCGTCTGCAAAAAGAACTGTAGGATTTGACTTAGAATAGGTCAATACCAATTTGTAACCTTTTTCAGAAGCGTGCTTCTTTAAGTATTCGGTAATGCTGTTGTATACATTGTTGAATTCGGTCGCTTCATCCTGTTGTATAGATGCCGAAGCATTCTGGTCCAAGCGACCTAGCTCATCTTGTTTACGGGCGAGTTTCTCTTCCGTTGCTTGACGCTCAGAAGCACTTAACGTGGCAGCTTTTTGTTGATAATCGGCAACTTCACGTTGAAAAGCCTGACTTTTCGATTGTAAATCCGTTTGTGCTTTTTTCACTTTGGCTTCCATCTTGACTTTGATATCCTTGAAGTACTCGTACTTTTCAGATAATGTATCCGCATTTATGTACACGATTTTTTCGGACGAGGAAGATGAGCTTTCCTTCGAAGCCGAAGAGTCTGTAGACCCTGTTGGTTTTGAAGCATTCTGATTACAAGAGATGGCAGCCGTTGCGATAATAACACCTAGTGTTGCTTTCGAAATAGTTGTTAAAAATTTATTCATTTGTTTTGTCGTTGTCATATTTGAAGTAACAAACCTACTATAAAAAAATCAAAATCTTATTTTTAGATGATAATTCTCTTGAAAATATGTGTCAAATATCTTGTTGTTAGGGGTTTAGGTCGTGTTCGAAGGGGGGATTAATCACTTGTAAATGTGGTTAAAATTTCGTATTTTTGAATATAGAACTAAATCATAGAATAATCTTACATGAGCGAAGAAAACAAGAATTTATCCACATACTCAGCCGACAATATTCAGGTATTAGAAGGTTTAGAAGCCGTGCGGAAACGCCCTTCCATGTATATTGGTGATACGGGTGTCAAGGGGTTACACCATTTGGTTTATGAAGTCGTTGATAACTCTATCGATGAGGCGGTTGCCGGATATTGTGACGATATATTGGTGACTATCCACGAAGGTAACTCCATCTCTGTTCGGGATAATGGTCGTGGTATCCCAACAGGAATAAATAAAAAAGAAAACAAATCTGCATTGGAGCTTGTCATGACAGTGCTGCATGCAGGTGGTAAGTTTGATAAAGATACATATAAGGTTTCTGGAGGATTACATGGTGTCGGGGTATCTTGTGTGAATGCACTTTCTACGCTTCTGGTGGCGGAGGTAAGACGTGAGGGAAAAATATTCAAGCAGGAATACGAAAAAGGAAAACCAATGTATGACGTTAAAGAGATTGGAGAAAGTGACGAAACTGGTACTACAGTTACGTTTCATCCAGATCCCGAAATCTTTACCCTTACAACGGTCTATAATTACGATACATTGGCTAACAGACTTCGTGAATTAGCCTTTTTGAATAAAGGTATTCGTTTGGCAATTGTCGACGAAAGAGAGACATTGGATGATGGCTCTTTGAAAGGCGACGTATTCTTTTCTGAAGGAGGTTTACAGGAGTTTGTTGAATTCTTGGACGGTAATAGACAGTCATTAATTCCGTCCCCAATTTATGTTGAAGGAATCAAACAGGGAATCCCTGTTGAACTGGCTTTGCAATATAACGATACCTATTCCGAGAACGTACACTCTTACGTGAATAATATTAACACAATTGAAGGTGGGTCTCATGTTGCAGGATTTAGAAGGGGGCTGACTCGCACATTGAAAAAATATGCGGAAGATTCAGGCTTGTTGAAGAATCTAAAAGTGGAGATCGCAGGCGACGACTTTAGGGAGGGATTGACAGCAGTTATCTCGGTCAAAGTTGCGGAACCTCAATTTGAAGGACAAACAAAGACCAAACTTGGAAATAACGAGGTCATGGGAGCTGTGGACGTAGCTGTGGGGGAAATTTTAAGTGTCTATTTGGAAGAAAATCCACGAGAAGCCAAGATAATTGTTCAAAAGGTTGTCATCGCTGCTCAAGCACGTGCTGCTGCACGTAAGGCGCGTGAGATGGTACAACGTAAGACTGTCATGGGTGGGTCTGGACTTCCAGGTAAACTGGCCGACTGTTCCGATAATGACCCTAAAAAATGTGAGATATTTTTTGTCGAGGGAGATTCGGCGGGTGGTACTGCTAAGCAAGGTCGCGATCGTAAGTTTCAAGCTATTATGCCATTGAGAGGTAAGATTCTGAATGTGGAGAAAGCTATGGAGCACAAAATCTATGAGAATGAGGAAATCAAGAACATGTTTACAGCACTGGGGGTTAGTGTGGGTACTGTTGAGGATGCAAAAGCCTTAAATCTTGAGAAATTGCGTTATCATAAGATTGTGATCATGACGGATGCCGATGTGGATGGTAGCCACATTGCTACTTTAATCTTGACCTTCTATTTCAGGTATATGAAGGAACTGATTGAAAATGGATACATTTATATCGCTACACCGCCACTATATCTTGTCAAAAAGGGTAAGGAGTCTGAGTATTGTTGGACAGAAGACCAACGCTTGAATGCTATTCAACGATTAAAGGGAGCTGGTAAGGAAGATAGTGTACATGTACAGCGCTATAAAGGTCTCGGAGAGATGAATGCAGAGCAACTCTGGGAGACAACCATGAATCCCGAACATCGGACATTACGTCAAGTTACAATAGAAAATGCTGCGGAATGCGATCGTATATTCTCTATGTTGATGGGAGATGAAGTAGCCCCTCGTCGTGAATTTATTGAGAAAAATGCTCGATATGCAAAGATTGACATCTAATCGCTAGCCGATTAACTATACTAAAAGCCTGTTGAGTATTCAGCAGGCTTTTTTATTTTAAAAATATTTTTTAACTTCATGTTATATTAGACCAATTTCTAAATCATGAGAGTTAAGGAGTTAATGTTTTTGATGTTAATTTCTCTTGAAGTATTTGGGCAAGATTTTAGTGCAGCACCCTTTCTAGGGATGGGGAATACTGGCGTAGGGCAAGGAGGAATTTACAGTTTGACTGCCAATCCAGCTGGATTGGTCATGTTGGAAGGAGTAACGGCTGCAATTGCCTATCAACAACATGTTCTAAAATCCGATATTCAGACACAAGCAGCTTATCTGGGAATACCATTGGCGAGAAAGGGAGCTATTGGTTTGGCCATACACAATTATGGAATACCATCGGTAACTTCATTCCTTCGGAGCAATCTTTCATATGCTCGGTCCTTTGGAACTGTTTTTCAAGCCTCAATATCTGCCAATTATCATCGAAAACATGTCCAAACATATGGTGGAGGGCAGACGTTGTCTGCGGATCTCGGACTACAGTATTCAGTCCAGAATAGCCTTAAGGTAGGTGCGCTCTTCCGTAATGTTAGCGGAGCTAAGTTTGATAATAGCGTCAGCGAACGTATAGGCAGAGAGTTGGTGTTGGGAATGGAATATTTTGTTTCCCAATTTTTAAATGTCAATGTTGATTTGGCTCATGATTTAGAACATCATTTTTTTATAAGAAGTGGATTGGCCTACGCTATATCTCCCTTTTTTCTAATCAGGATGGGCGTGTCTTCAAATCCCCTCCAATACTACGGTGGAGTGGGATTTGTTTTGAATAATATTACAATTGACTTATCGTCTTCCTTTCATCCTAGATTGGGCACGTCCCCCCAAATAGCGTTGGCCTATGTATTGTAGATTTCGAATCATTGGATTGTTTTACATGTGCATTCTTTCGCTATCCGTTCATGCGCAGGAGCTAAGTGAGGAAGCGGAGGAATTAATTGTAGAACAGTTATTGGAGATTGCGGATGATGACATCGATGTCTCCGAACTTACAGAACGATTACGACGCCTCGTAAATCATCCACTTGATTTGAATAGCGTAAGCGAACAGGATTTAGCGGCTCTTTTTTTTCTTAGCCCAATACAGATTGCTAATATTATTGCACATCGAAAGGCTTCGGGAAGGATACTATCTCCGCTGGAACTCCAAGGGGTCGAAGGGTTTGACAGCCAAAGCTTACAACGACTTTTGCCCTTTGTGACGGTAAGTGCTCCTTCACACTTGGAGGATATGAGTTGGCGAAGATTGTGGAATGAAGCACAACAAGAAGTCATGCTGCGGTATGGAAGGGGACTCGAGCTACCAAAGGGATATCAAATTGAGGATACTACGATGTCCCGGTATTTAGGGGATCCTAATCGCCTAGCGCTACGGTACCGTATGGATTATAAAAATACAATTCGATTGGCTGTAAATATGGATAAGGATGCCGGCGAACCCTTTTTGAAAGAAAAGCAGAAATACGGATTTGATTATTACTCTATAAGCCTCTCTCTTAAATTGAAAGGAACTCTCCGACATCTTGTGATAGGAGACTATGCATTACAATTGGGACAGGGACTGGCCATGTGGAACGGACTCAGTTTTGGTAAAGGGGCATGGATAGAGGGTATGGCTAAGCAAGCTTCTGGTCTGAAAGCTTATACTTCCTTGAATGAGTCTAATTTTTTGAGAGGAATTGCAGGAGATTTTGAATTTGGACGTTTTCAGCTTACTCCCTTCTTTTCATTCAACAAGTTGAGTGGGAATATGTCATCTACAGACTCCGTGCCTAGTATCCTGGCTATATCCCACTCTGGCCTACATCGTACACCTACAGAATTGCGAAATAGAAATGCGGTTAATCAGATGGTATATGGTGCTAATCTAGTATATCGCTTGTCTCGATTGAAAGTAGGATTTGCGGCGTTTCAGACCCATTATAACGGAATCATCACGCCTTCCGACTTGATGCGTAACCAATTTGCCTTCCGTGGACAGCGTTTGACTAACTGGACTACTTATTATCAGTATACATTTAGAAATGTGTTTGTATTTGGAGAGGTTGCTCATAGTCTAGGTAGTGGGATAGCGCTTACAAATGGTACGGTAGCGAGTCTAAGCCCTAGATTGTCTTTTGTAGCTTTGCATCGTTATTATCAAAAAAATTATCATCAGTTTTTTGGACAAGGACCTGGAGAGGGAGGGAATGTCAATAATGAACAGGGACTGTATACAGGGGTTGTCTTCCATCCATCGCGAGCGATAGAATGGGTCAATTACGTGGATGTTTTTAAATTTCCATGGTTGCGGTATAGAGCAGATGGTCCTACCGAAGGATATGATGTGTTTTCTCAATTTTCGTATTCTTGGTACAAGCGAGGCAAGCTTTCATTTCGATTTCGACACCGTAAGCAGCAAGAAAATGGAAACGTTTTGGCAGTAAGTGGGCCTGTCCTTGCTGATGTCAAACGCTATCAATCTCGCATTGAATTTCAAATGAAATTGTCCGAGCATTGGACTGTTCGCAGTCGCGTCGAGGGGACTTACTACGAAAAAGAATTTGTTCCATCTGAGCGTGGATTATTAGTATATCAAGACTTCTTCTGGAATAATAGGAACAAGCGTGTAAGGGTCAATATGAGATTGGCCTATTTTGATACGAATGGTTATAATTCACGAATTTATGCATATGAGAATGACGTCTTGTATGCCTCGTCGTTCCCGATATATTATCATACTGGTATCCGAACCTATGCCAATTGTAGGTTCCGAATTACACGCGCAGTAGATGTATGGGCTCGGTATGGAGCTACATACTATAGGAACTTAGATCGAATAGGAAGTGGGTTGGATGAGATTGCTGGAAATCGAAAGTCGGATATAAAGCTGCAATTAAGGGTAAAATTCTAATAGATATGGAATACTACACGCCTAAACATGTCCCACTTATTAAAGTCGTATTTTTTCTTATGATAGGGATCTGGCTAGGGTTTGTAGTAGAGGACATATCATTTCCTGTTTTCTACCTTGAAGCAATAAGCGTTATCATCGTTATAATACTCATCCTCAGTTTTTTCTTAAGTAGTAAGCGCTTATGGAAGAGACTATATGTATTCGCACTTTATGTATTGTTGTTGTTTTTGGGTATATATAATATCGTTAGTAAAAATCCTATCCATCATCCTAATCATTTTGCTCACTTTGATGATAAGTTATTGATTGGCATCGTGGATGATGAGCCACGACTGAAGGGGGATTTACTGCGATGTCCTATTCGCATAGTTGGAGGAGTAGATGGCAGTCTGGAAATATCTCGAATGGGGATGTTAATGATGACCATTTCAGGTGTTGATAGTTCTCAAATTTTGAAATATGGAGATGAGATTATTTTTCGTAACAATATCAAAGAAGTAGCACGCCCATCCAATCCTCGCGAGTTTGACTATGCGCGATATCTTTCCTATTCAAATATTTGGTATCAAAGTTTTTTGGAGACAAGCCAAATTCAGATACGAAGACATAATCAAGGAAATAGCTTGCAAGCTTTTGCCTTTCAAGTTAGGGATAATCTAGTCGAAAAATTCAGAAACTATATATTAGATCCTCAAGCATTTCATGTGGCCTCGGCCGTAATATTGGGGTATCGTGTTCACATGGACGAAGAGATTATCAGTGCATTCAACGATACTGGCACGATCCATCTTTTGAGCGTTTCAGGTCTACATGTTGGATTGGTCTTTGGAATCTTAGTCTGGTTGCTGTCCTGGATGGATAGGATAAAGGGAGGGGCAATAATTCGTACGCTGATTATACTATTGTGTGTATGGGCATATTCAATTATGACTGGTATGTCGGCTCCTGTGATAAGGGCCGCCATTATGATTTCGTTTTATATCGTGGTTACCCTCATACGTAGAAGGTCAAATATCTATAATACGATAGCAGCCTCTGCGTTCTTTATGTTGATTGTAGACAGCAAGCAATTAGCTGATATTGGCTTTCAATTGTCTTATATGGCCGTATTGGGTATAGTTGCGGTCGTCCCTGTTTTGAATACTATCTACCGCCCCAAATACAGATATATTCAAAGTATACTAACTTATTGCTATGTCTCATTGGGTGCACAATTATTTACGCTACCACTTATCATATATTACTTTGGACAGTTTCCCAATTATTTTTTAGTTGCTAACCTTCTTATAGCCATCCCATCGTCTTTAATCATGTACCTAGGCATGGGATTAGCCATTTTGCCCTTTGAAAGCATGGGGACAGTATTGGGATATTTGCTAAATGAGTTGATTGTTGTAATGCTTTCTGGATTGAAGTTCTTAGGTGCATTGCCAGGGGCAGTTACACGTGGCGTTGTATTCAATGGTTTGCAAGTTAGCTTGTTTTTTGTTGTGATATGTAGTCTATTTGTCTCCTATTACACTAGGAGTAAGACAGGTCTATGGGCATTGGTCGGATCTATTTTGGTTCTAAATATAACCCTGATTAATCACGATATTAGCCATCAGAATTACCAAGGGGTAAAATTTTATAATGTAAAAGGTGATGTAGCGGTTGCATATATTGATAGAGGCCGTGTCACCTTATTTTCAAATTTGGACTCTCTGTACCACCCGGTATTGGCGTTTCGCGTTTTGCCCGATATACTTGGTTACACCTCAAAAGAAAGAATTGTTTTTCAACGAATCTTAGCTTCGAAGCAAAAGTCAAATCTATTCATCGCAACACCCTATGTCCGATTGATGCTTTTGGAAGGGCCTTACATCCCCGACACTCTTAGTACAACCGATATCCTTTTCTTACGTAGGAATAGCACTGTCGATCTGCCTGACTTAATACCTAAAGCGTCTCCTAAGTTGGTGCTGTTGGATGGATCAAGCTCTGATAAAAGAATAATGAAGTATATTCGTCAATTGGATTCTTTGGCGATTCCCTATTATACGATGAAGAATAATTTTGCTTATGTTTGGGATAAGGATTTACGATAAAAATGAATAGCAAAGCAATTCTACAGCAATATTGGGGGTATGACTCGTTTCGTCCGCTGCAGGAGGAAATAATTGAGTCTATTCTAACTGGGAGAGATACCCTTGCGCTGATGCCTACTGGCGGAGGTAAATCCCTGTGTTATCAAGTGCCAGCTCTCATGAAAGAAGGCATATGTATAGTCATCAGTCCCTTAATTGCTTTGATGAAGGATCAGGTCGAGCAGCTGAAGAAGCGAGGCATTGAAGCGGTTGCTATTTTTTCGGGAATGACGGCAAGAGAAGTTGATATTACTTTGGACAATTGTATCTTCGGCAAGATTAAGTTCTTGTATCTCGCGCCCGAACGGTTGTATAGTGATTTGGTAAGGGAGCGCATTCGATATATGAAGGTCAATCTTTTCGCAATCGACGAGGCCCATTGTATATCGCAGTGGGGATATGATTTTCGTCCCTCTTATCTTCAACTGATATCACTTCGTGAATTACATGCTGATATCCCTTTTCTAGCAGTTACGGCTTCAGCGACGACAAGAGTGGTGGAAGATATTCAAGACAAGCTCCAATTTAAAGCACCACACGTTTTTAGGATGAGCTTTGAACGGAAGAATTTGGGCTATATGGCATTATCAGAAGAAGATAAATGGGGACGGATGATTCGTATTATTCAGAAGCAGGGAGGAGCTGGGGTCATCTATGTGCGAAATCGACGAGAAACCCAAGAAATAGCCCGACACTTGCTTAACCATGGAATACCGGCTGATTATTATCATGCGGGATTGAGTACTTCAGTACGTGCACAAAAACAGGATGAATGGATGAATAACAAGTCTCGTGTAATTGTCGCGACAAATGCTTTTGGAATGGGCATTGATAAATCAGATGTACGGTTTGTTATCCACATGGATATTCCTGATTCTCTTGAAGCCTATTACCAGGAGGCTGGTAGAGCCGGGCGTGATGGTAAAAAAGCCTTTCCGGTATTACTTTATCAACAGCAAGATCGCGATCGACTCTGGAATAGTTTGGTGTCATCATTTCCCTCGGTTATATTTATCCAACAAGCTTACCATCATCTTTGTAACCATTTTCAGATAGCTTACGGTGCTGGAGAGGGGACAATATTCGATTTTGACGTAATAGAATTTGCAAAGAAGTACAAAATTGACTTGGTAGAAACCATGAGTGCACTTAAGTTTTTGGAGAGAGATGGATGGGTATCTCTTTCCGATGCGGTATTTATACCGGCCCGATTTAAGTTTGAAATAGACTATCAAGAGTTGTATAAGTATCAAATCAGTAATGCAAAATTTGATGGACTGATTAAAGCTATCTTACGGTCGTATGGTGGCGTTTTCGATTTTCATATCCATATCAACGAGTATGAATTTGCCAAGAAATTGAAGATGCCATATGAAGAAATCGTTAAGATGCTAATGGATTTGCAAAAGCAAGGAGTAGCTACATATTTGAAGTCTACCGATGCTCCTCAGCTACAATTCTTGCAAAATCGTGTCGATTATAAAAACCTTTACATTGATACCCAGTTCATCAAAGAGCGAAAGGTGGTTAAAGAAGAGCAACTAAGGGCTATATATAATTATTTAGATGCTAAAGAGTGCCGTAGTATTGCGCTCCTACAATATTTTGGAGAGCAGAATACTCCCGCATGTGGCGAGTGCGACCTGTGCCTGACTAGGAAGCATCGAAATAATCAAGAACGAAAGATTCGTCATGAAATACAGCATCTCCTCATTGATAGCCCCTTAGGGATACATCATCTTGTGGATCGGTTGACCATTGGAGATGACGATATAAGACTGAAAGTCATTCGAAAGTTATTGGACGAAGAGTTGCTCATTGTCCAAGATGAGCATTATTATTGGAAGACAGTGTTCTAATAAAGAGCAAAGATGTGCTTGTAGCGTATTATTCCACTACTTGTACTTATCATTTAGGCCTTTGCCCTCTAAAATGATATGTCTTATCTTTTCAATCCGTGTGTACTTAGTTTTTTCTTGCTTGGCCTCTTCTATATACTCGTTATATTCATTTTGCTTAGCTGCACTTAATCTTGAGAAAGCCTCTCCAAAACTTTTGTTCTCTGTTAAGGCAGCTTGTAGGATTTCAGGGATTGGAATATAGGCCTTTTTTCCTGGTTTAGGTCTTAGTCCGGCGTTTTCAGTTTGAATTGCTTCATCGATATATTTTAGAATCATCTTTTCATCTATCTGTTCCCGATTTGTAAATCGCCATTGTCGTAGATTCTTAGTTTTCTCTCCTTGCGTTGCGGTAAGTACATTTGCAGTATCGGGCAGGTGCGATCCGTTGAAGAACCATAATGCAAAATGGTTTTTGAATCCCGCATATGAAATCACGTTTTTACCATTATAAGTGAAGACGGGACCTCCCCACTTCCTTGTTTCCATCAAAGGTGCTTTTAGTATGATGGTATGCAATAGTTCTAATTCTTTGTTCCATTTATTGGTCTTGTCCATTGTGTTTATATGATTAGGATACCCTGCTAATATAAATAAAAAAACCCCTAGTGATTTCACTAGGGGTTTGAAGTATTGGATAATCTAAAAATTATTTAGATTTCTTTTCGTCACCTTCCATTTGCTCTTTCAATTGTGCTAGAACGTCTAAGTCACCTAAAGTAGATTTCTCAACCGAGTCTTTCACTTTTTTCACAGCAGAAGTAGCCGCTTTTGCTTCTTTTTTACGTGCATTGAATTCTTCCACACGAGCTTCAGCTCTCTCATCTTCCCAAATACGAGAGTGAGATATAACCAAGCGTTTGTTTTCTTTGTTGAATTCAATGATTTTGAACTGGTTAACTTCGTCAACTTTCAATGCAGTACCGTCTTCTTTTACAGAATGTTTAGATGGACAGAATCCTTCAACACCATATTGTAGAGCTACGATATCGCCTTTTTCACCAACTTTCAATACAGTACCTTCGTGAACAGAGTCAATTGTAAAGATAGTCTCGAAAGTGTCCCAAGGGTTCTCTTCTAATTGTTTGTGACCTAAGCTTAATTTTCTGTTGTCTTCATCTAATTCTAAAACAACAACTTCTAATGTTTCACCAACTTTAGTGAATTCGTTAGGGTGGTTGATTTTCTTAGACCAAGAAAGATCTGAAATATGGATTAGACCATCGATACCTTCTTCAAGTTCAACAAATACACCGAAGTTAGTCATGTTCTTCACAACAGCTTTTTGTTGTGAGCCTACAGGGTAACGATCAGTGATGTTTTTCCAAGGGTCAGGAGTCAATTGTTTAATACCTAGGCTCATCTTGCGTTCGTCTCTGTCCAAAGTCAATACTTCGGCTTCGATTTCATCACCTACTTTTAAGAACTCTTGTGGAGAACGTAAGTTTTGTGACCAAGACATTTCAGATACGTGGATTAATCCTTCAACACCCGGGATAATTTCTAAGAAAGCACCATAATCAGCAACTGTTACGATTTTTCCTTTTACTTTAGAACCAATCACAAGGTCTTTATCCAATGACTCCCAAGGGTGCTCAGATAGTTGTTTCAATCCTAATGCAATACGTTTTTTCTCGTCATCAAAATCTAATACAACAACGTTGATTGTTTGATCTAGTGATAACACTTCTTTTGGATGCTCGATACGACCCCAAGAAATATCTGTGATATGAAGAAGTCCGTCTACACCACCTAAGTCGATGAACACACCGAAATCTGTAATATTTTTAACAGTACCCTCTAATACTTGACCTTTTTCTAATTTAGCAACGATTTCAGATTTTTGGTTTTCCAAATCATCTTCAATCAATACTTTGTGAGATACGACAACGTTTTTAAATTCGTGGTTGATTTTAACAACTTTGAATTCCATTGTTTTACCAACGTAGATGTCGTAATCGCGGATAGGTTTGATATCGATTTGAGATCCAGGTAAGAAAGCCTCTACACCTTTGATATCCACGATAAGCCCCCCTTTAGTACGGCTCTTAACAAAACCATCGATGATTGCATCATTTTCCAATGCTTCATTGATAGCTTCCCAAGATTTTTGAGTTTTAGCGCGTTTGCGAGACAACACCAACTGACCGTTAGCATCTTCTTGTGACTCTACAAAAACGTCAACTTTGTCACCAACTTTCAAGTCAGGTAGATCACGGAATTCAGAAAGTGCAACTAAACCGTCTGATTTGAAACCAACGTTCAAGACAACATCTTTGTTGTTAACCGATACTACAATACCTTCAATGATCTCCCCTTGGTTGATTTGGTTGAAAGTTCCAGCATATTGCTCTTCTAATTTAGTGCGTTCTGCGTCGCTGTAGCTTCCGAATTTTTTCTCGTCAAGATCCCAATCGAATTCACCTTCAGGTGTAATCCAAGTGTTGGATTTGATTTCGTCGATTAATTTCGAATCAGCTTCTGATTCAATTTTTTCTGTGTCTTTCACCACTTTGGTGTCAGCACCGTGTAGCTCTGCGTTTTTCGCTGCTAACTCTTTTTCTGCTTCTTGTTTTTTTGCCATTAATTATTTTATCTCCTTTTCCCAACTCAGTTGGGACTGCAAAAATACGAAAAACTTTTATTAACAAGTATTTATGTGAAAAAAATATTGACTTTATGATGAAATCATACTGTAAGGTGATTCAAGTCGGACTATTAAATCACTTCAGACCTTGATTTTAAGGTCAATAGGATGGTATCCACTAGTTTTTTTTCATTAAATGGTTTGATTAATATACCATCAAATTTTAGTCCATGTTTCAGTTCGAGAGCTTTAACTTGTTCATTATCAGATGATGTTGCTATAGTGAATATATGGTTGTATTTTTCGTCCTTCCGAATGCGCACCAAGAGCTCGTCTCCCGCCATCAGCGGCATATTGATATCTGTGATGACTACATCAATTCTCTTTTCTAATATAATTTTCAATGCTTCAATTCCATTTGTAGCAGTTTCCACAAATGGATGCTGTGCAAAAAATTGCTTCATATAAAGTAGATTCAATGCGTTATCATCTACAATCAACCAAGAAATGTCCTTCCCAAGTTCAGCAATTGAGTTTACACGTTCAGTGCTAGGTAGCTTGGGTCTTTTTGCGGCAGGGATTGGTATCTCAATTCGGAAGATTGTTCCTTGGTTCACAACACTGTTAAAATTGATTTTTCCTTTAAGGCTACTTGCCAGTTTTTTCGTAATGAACAAGCCTAATCCCACTCCACCTTCTACTTTGTTGGTCTTATTGACGGTGAAGTATTTTCTGAAGATGGTTTTTTCAAGGTCTTCAGAAATTCCTATACCCTCATCTTTGACAATTAAGAGTAATTGATGATTTTTATCGTTAATCTTGACTGTTGTTGTGATATTTCCTTTTTGCGAATATTTGATAGCATTTGAAATAAGATTGTTCAAGATATGCCTAATTTTGAACTCATCCGAATGTATCACTGTATTTTTGCTCTTTTCAATAACATATTTTAAGGACAAGTTTTTGAGTTCGGCCTGATTCCGATATTGTTCGGTAACGTCAATCAATAATTCGTTGATATCAAAGTCGCTGAGCAATAGATTACTATCTGCCCCATCAACTTTGCTGAGGTTGAGAATGTCATTTATGGTTTTGGAAGTACTTTGGATACTGGAATATGCCGACTCAAGCAATAGACGGTCTTTATTGGTGTAAAGATCTCCTCTCTTTTTGAGTAAATCTATAATTCCTATTAAGGAGTTGATAGGTGTCCGAATTTCATGTGTAATTTCAGCCAAAGTATCTGTTTTTTCTTCTGCAAGATTGTTGGCATATAGCTTTTCTTCGATCAGTTTCCGTTCATAATAATTGCTGTATAATTGGTAGTAAGCAATAAAGCAAATCATGATAAACATAAATATCATACTACTCACCAATGTCCATTTAAATTGATTTGTTTTTTGAAACAACACTTTGGTTTCTGTACTCGTGTTGGCATGCTTTTGTAACATCTGCCTATCATGTACATCACGAATGATTTTATTGAGCTCGTAAAGGAGTACGAAATTTGTAGATAGTAATTCTCTTTCCTTTTGTCTAAGGTCGTAAAATGATTTTTTAAGTTCCGATAGCCTATCTTGTGTGTGTTTTTTAGCGTTTACTATTTGCGTTTGATATTGCTGTTCAAGCTGTTGTTGTTCGACTTCAATGGCCTCCAGATTGGGAAGTTTAATGGTATCCGCTTTATTGTCGAACAGCCTTTTGAAGAAGGATTTTTTCTTTATTACTACGTATGACTGCTCCTTAGGAACTTTCTTTTTTTCGATTTTTGGTGGGGGCGGAGTAAAATCCTTGTTGTAAATAAGTAATTGAGGGTAGTTTTTTAGCGTATCAGAAAAGTCAAGTATCTCAGTGATTCGTAATCTTAACAATACGAAATCATCCGCTATTTGTCGTCGTCGTTCAATATTATCATTGTATGAACTTGAGGATTTGTCACTGTTTTCAAAGACAATCAACATGGAGTCTATCACACCATTAATATCCAATAATGTGTGTTCATATTTTTGATAATTTTCCTTGTCAAAATCTATCGAGAATAGACGGAAATAATTCTCAGCTTCATTATATTTAGTCAATATGTTTGAAAAATCGCTGTTTTCTTCATTGATGGAGCTATAGATGTTTTCTAATCTCTTCTGAATATTCTGGTATTGTTGAAATGAAATGAGAAAGACCAGCACGATAAATGCAAACAAAACAATAGTGGAGAAAAGAAGTAGATTTCTTACTCTATTACTCTTTTGGTACGATACATTTGTTTTTTTCATAAGACGAAAGAGATACAAAATAAAGCTTTATTATTAAGCCGACTCTTATCAATCTTTGAAAATGTAGCGTCTAATCTACAGGCTTGAATGAATTATAGGTGCGTGGTCTCACTATTTTAATGCTTTGCTTGGACAGCGCGATACTGGCATTGAGTTCGTAGCCCACAAGAAGGATAAGGGAGTTGAGATACATCCAAATCATGATGACGATAATAGTTCCAATTGAGCCATATAGCTTATTGTATGCCCCGAAATGATTGATGTAATATGCGAATCCCGAGAAGGTGAGGATGGCAAGAATTGTGGCAAGTGTAGCTCCAGGACTAAATAATTTCCATTTGCGATTTGAAGCCGGTCCAAATTTATAGAGACAACTTACCGTAAAGAAGTATGTGCTAAATAGAATTAACCATCTTGCGGCCTTAATTATGAATGTCCAGAACCAAGAAGCGTCTACCGATATGTTGGATTTCAAATAATTGATGACAATGCCTGCAAATGTAAATATACTCATACCCACCGTTAACGCGAAGATAATGATGAATGACAAAACCAATGCCACTAAGCGCTGTTTGATCCAGCTTCTATTCTCAGTCGTCAGCGATGCTTTGTTAAATGCTAACATCAGGGTGTGCATGCCGTTGGTCGAGAAAAACGTTGCCAAGACAAAACCAAAGGAAAGAAGTCCCCCATTCTGATTTTTGATAATATCTTCCAAGGTAGTTTGGATTACACCAAATGCATTGTGCGGTATGATTACTTTTAGAAATTCTAATAGCTGTTCTTGAAAATTGTCAATGGGTATGTAGGGTATCAATGTAAAAAGGAAAATGATAGCCGGAAACATAGCCAGTAGAAAATTGTATGCTAAAGAAGAAGCCTTATTTATAATGGATTCCCGAGCAATCTCCTGAAAAAAAAACGTTCCAACCGTATATAAAGGAAGTGAGCCAAAGCCGGGAAGCACTACGCCCTTAGTCCATTCGATAAAATGGTCGTATGGTTTGAAAGAGAGCAATATATGATGAAACCGGTTCATTAATCTCCAAAATAAGCGGACATTTTTTCTTGAAAAATAGCTGGAGGTAGGCAGGGTTTATTTTTGACAATATCTACAAATACAAGCTCCGCCGAGCCTGTATTGATGAGTTCACCGGCCTCATTAAAGAGTTCGTGTTCAAATTTTAATCGTATAGATGGCTTGACCCTGATTTTTGTCTTGATGGTAATCAATTCATCGTAGCGCGCTGGTTTCAGATATCTGCAGTTTAGTTCCAAGACAGGCAGCATCACACCCATTTCTTCCAGTTCTTTGTACGATATTCCAGTACTTCGTAGCATTTCTGTACGAGCTACTTCATAGAAAGCAGCATAATTACCATAGTACATATAGCCCATTTGGTCCGTTTCAGCATATCTTACACGTAGTTGATTCTCGAATACAAACATGGATATCTACCTTTTATTTTTTTATATTTCTTTCATTCAGTTTCTGTTGATATTTACGAGCATAGGCAAGATGTTCGCTCTCAGTTCTGGAGAAATTGTGATATCCTGAAAAATCTTCCTTAGCGACCATGTAAATGAAATCGTGGTGTTCATAGTTCAAGACGGCATCTATGGAAGCAATGGTAGGCAGGCTGATAGGTCCTGGAGGCAACCCTCTATTGAGGTAGGTATTATATGGAGATTCTGTCCGGAGATGTTTATTTAAAACCCGACGAATTGTAAAATCTTTTGTTGCAAATATGACTGTGGGGTCTGCTTGCAGAAGCATGCCTTTTTTCAATCTGTTGATATACAATCCCGCGATGGTGGGCATCTCATTTTTATGTAGCGCCTCACCTTTGACGATGGAAGCCAATACACTGACTTCTTGTGGAGTCAAATTGATAGCCCGAGCTTTGGCCATACGGTCTTCATTCCAAAACTTATTATATTCGTCGTGGAATCGGGCAAACATCTTTTCTGGAGCAGTATTCCAATAAATCTCGTAAGTATTTGGGATAAACATCGAAAAGAAATTCTCCTGTGTAAATCCATACTTTTCGGCTGTAGTTGGGTCATTTAATAAGGAGATGAAAGCAGTAGAGTCCGCTTCAAAATTTTTGCCCAGCAATGCTGCAAAATTCTCTTTTAGCCTTACCGTTTCAAATCTAAATTTTACAGCTTCTTGATATCCCCCCCTTAAATTGCCGATAAGACGAC
Organism: Sphingobacterium sp. SYP-B4668; assembly: GCF_027627455.1. Classification (NCBI taxonomy): domain Bacteria; kingdom Pseudomonadati; phylum Bacteroidota; class Sphingobacteriia; order Sphingobacteriales; family Sphingobacteriaceae; genus Sphingobacterium; species Sphingobacterium sp. SYP-B4668. Next base: position 1,071,286 of record NZ_CP115483.1, read on the forward strand.
GATTGTTCATCCCCGGAGTCAATTTATATCGCCCTGGCTTTACGTTGTTTTTATAATCCATCTTACCCGCTGCCACATCAAATAAATCGGGATTATCTACGATACCCTTTTCTGTGATTGTACGGAGTACTTTTTCGTAATTGTCTCCCTCACGTATGTAGAGGTACTCTTGCTGGTCTGTTACGCTAGCGCCAAAAAACGCTTCGTAGTAGCGCCATCCAAAATACCCACCGACAATGATGATCAGTGCTAATATAATTCCAAGCCACTTAGGCATTTTTCTCTTGTTTGACGTCATTTCTTATTGTTGTGAAAGTGATAGATTGATGGGGGTCCCCAAGCTCACCAACCCACCTGTGGTATCTGGGGTTTGGGCAGAAACTCTAGCAGCGGTAGAATCACTTATAGCACCTTGGTACTGGACAACACCTAGGTTAAGTCCTACACCTTGTAATGCAAATTTGGCTTCACTAAGCGTCAAGCCTATTAAGTTCGGGATATTAATTTCATCTTCACCACGACCATCACCCAATACGAGTTCGATGCGTGAGCCCTTGGGCACCATTCGGCCAGCTTTTAACTTTTGCCCAGCGAACTTAACATCCAGTACTACATCTTTGGCAATATCTGCCACGTATGTAGTGTCTCCCATACGGAATCCATGGTTTTTTAGAATCGCTGTAGCTTCAATTAAGGTTTTATCTATGATATTTGGAAAATCTGTCTCAGGGGCACTTTTGGTAATGATAGTTAAATAGATTGTACGGCCGCTTTTGACATGGAAATCTGCTTCAGGATCTTGTTCGATAACCAGACCTGGCTTTGCATCCATCTGATACACGGAGTCTACTTGGTAGTCAAGGTCCGCCTTTTCTAAAGCAGCAATAGCCTGTTCGATTGTCATTCCTTTTACCGTAGGTACTGGAATAGCTTCGTCATGTTTGGTGTAGATGCCCAATCCAAAGTATATGCCCAAGAATAGAATGACAAAGAAGACAATTGCTAATATTAAGTTCTTTCTGAACGTGTCAGTTCGTAGGTAAGTGAATATTTTTGACATTGTAAAAATTAAGAGTCTATTAGTACATTACGTAAATAAGACATGCAAAATTAAAGCCATCCTTTAATTTTGACCTCGTCTTTTTTAAACTAAAAATAAATTTGCTTTTATATACGACACCATCTATGTTGGATATAAAACAAATTTATTCATTTACCTATGGTGGACATCTTGCCCACGAATCGGCTTTCCGCTGCTTCTGAAAGATGACTTTTACTGCGGAAATATTAAAACAAAATTATTCGTTTTTCCGTGTATAGCAAATTATATTTGCTATTAAGAATCACTAAATTTTTATGAAAGCAAAAATAGCATTATTAACTGGAGGATATACAGGCGAATCGGAAGTTTCTTTCAAAAGTTCAGCTTTCGTATATGCTAAGATAGACCATGAAAAATATGATGTCTACCTTATTACGATTACTAAAGAACAATGGTTTTATGTTAATGACGCTGGAATTAAACATGTAATTTCAAGAGAAGATTTTACGCTTCAATTGGAAGACAGGAAAATTCATTTTGATTTAGCTTTTATTATGATCCACGGGACTCCAGGAGAAGATGGTAGACTGCAGGGATATTTTGACATGTTGGATATTCCATATACATCTTGTGACGCACTGACCTCATCATTGACGATGAATAAAGGATACACAAAATCTGTTTTGCAAGGAATTGACTATCTTCATATGGCAAAATCTGTTTTGTTGTTTGATTCCCAATATGATTATGCCGTTGAGTTGGTCGAGGCCAACCTGGCTCTTCCATATTTTGTGAAACCCAATGCCGGAGGCAGTAGTATTGGTATGACTAAGGTGAAGACCGCCACTGAGCTGCCTGATGCCATTGCCAAAGCATTTAATGCCGAAAATACAGGCAGGCAGGTGATTGTTGAAGAGTTTGTTACTGGACGTGAGTTTTCAGAGGGGGTATATAGAAATGAGCGAGGAGAGTTGGTCGTGTTGCCAGCGACAGAGGTAAGGACTACGCGAGAGTTTTTTGATTACGAAGCCAAGTATACGCCGGGTCTGACTGAAGAAATTACACCAGCAGATTTGACCACATTACAAACGACAAGAATTGCACAAATACTTAGAGAAATCTATGTACGACTCAACTGTAAAGGCATGGTTCGTATTGATTTTTTTCTTGAAAAGGACACGGATAAATTCTATTTTATTGAAATCAATACCATACCTGGTCAAACACCCCAAAGCTTCATCCCCCAACAAGTACGAGCGGCAGGGATGAGTGAGACAGAATTCTATGGGCAGTTGATCGAAGTCGCGTTAAAGAAGTAACTAAGGTGTAACGTTGCCTTATTGGGAAAGGGGAGATAATTACACTATGCTCCCTTTCCCAATTGTTTTTTACTTTAGTCTTTTTCTGAAATCAAACTTGCTCAGGTCAGGTTTTACTTCCTTCACCCGTTTCAACTCCTCTTGGTATAATATTTGACCCAAATTTTTCAAGAAGGGGTAAGTAACAGTTTCGTATTCATATATACCGTCATTGTATATCTCATTGGCATTGGCTTGCACCACTACCGTGAGTAAAAACTCCACACCATTTTTAAAGTCTACGATATAGGCATTGTCAATATTGTATCCGTAGGAGTCTCCATACTTATTAAAGATTCGAATGTTCGGATTTAAAACTGCATTTTTTTCCCTTCCATAAAAGAGTAATTTACTATAGGTCGGCCAAAATTCCACAGTGTCATAGCTGGGATAATTGGATTCATGTGGATACCTAGACATGTAATCATATAATAGACAGTAGTCCCTTTCTTGTAGGCAGAATCGCTCTGATACAGGAAATGACTCTGGAAATAGTAGTTTTCTTAAAATCATCTGTTGGTCTTCAATAGTATATACATTCAGTCCTTCAAAGCTCCAAGGCTCATACACCACTTCATCTTTTTCGTTCATGTGACCCTTGCCCTGTACTGTGTTTTGTAAGGCAATGGGATAGTCACTAGCGTCATATTGAGCGGCCTGTTGATAGACAATCGTATCATTCAGGAAGAAGGTAATGGGATTGGTATGCTTAGACCAAATTCCTTTATCGCCAATCGCCAACCGATTCACAATACGGCTGTGTTTTGCTCCATGTTTTTTTAGCTTTTTATTGAGTTCCGCTCTACCAATAAACTCATAAAGTCTATTTTGGGCATCATTGTCACTTGTCAAGAGGATTTTACGGACATATTGAGCTATCGAAGGGAGTCCATTTATCGCAGACAGGTCAGTGTAGACACTAGATTGTTTGTCAAATGCCGAATCGATTCGTAGAGGAGTATCCGAAGTAAGCCCCTTTATGTTCAACTCATTGATTTTTTCCAATGCAAATATAGCGGTCGTTAATTTCACCGTGCTAGCTGGATAGAAATACCATTCTGAATCCAATCTATATGAAAAGGATTGAAAACTCGCAACATTCTCCTTATTTCGATTGATTTGTGTAAATAGGATTTGCACCTCGTGATGTCGAGGATGATTAAGGACGTCTGCGAAGACATCAGAATGTTTTTGCAGGAGCTGCTTTAAGTAGGTAGTATCTGTGCTTTGTGCGAAGCTATTCATAGCAAGTAAACTCAATAGTAAACAACATGTCTTTTTCATTTGGTTAGGCATTGGATATTTTAAAGTATTCACGAATAGTTCCCATCCAGGTGCGAGTGGGGTAGTCCATTTAGGTGAATGAATAATGATGATACACAGGTCGAGCGCTGATGTTCAAAGCTTACTCTTGAGTGAAGGTAGTTGAAATTTGCATAAAAATGCAAATAGGCTAAGAATTCGAGAGTGCCGATTTGTAACGCGCAAGAGCTCGCTCTCTAGCCCAAGAGTGGTCGACAATGGGTTGAGGGTAAGTTAGTTCTTGAAACTCGGGAACCCATTTTTTAATATAAATCAATTGAGGGTCAAATTTTTTCAACTGCAACGTTGGATTGAATATGCGGAAATATGGAGCTGCGTCCATACCACACCCCGCAGCCCATTGCCAATTGCCGACATTGGCACTTTGATCATAGTCGAGCAACTTTTGAGCGAAGTAAGCCTCACCCCATCGCCAATCAATGAGCAAGTGTTTGCATAGAAAGCTAGCAGTAAGCATACGGACACGATTGTGCATAAAACCCGTAGCATTCAACTCGCGCATTCCTGCATCGACGAGCGGGTATCCTGTCTTTCCTTTACACCAAGCTTCGAATTGTAGCGTGTCATTCTCCCAAATAATGTAATCGTACTTTTTGTAAAAAGCGGTATTAATCATATTGGGGAAATGCCACAAGTTCATCATGAAAAATTCTCGCCAAATCAGTTCGCTTAGAAAAGTACGATCTTGATTTGCATAAGCTTTGGAAACTAGATTTCGTATGCTAATAGTTCCAAATCGCAAATGTAATCCCAGACGAGAAGTGCCCTTATCTAGCCCAGGTATATCTCTTGTATTGGGATAGTGAGTTATGATATCACCAGTTATCACATCAGGTGGAAATTCGATATTCGACTTTCTAAACCCGATTTGAGAAAGCGTATGTAGGACGTGTTTTGACGGGTAGAGCATGTCGAGTTGCTCCAGTGAGGGAAATACTAGAAGCTGTGTTTCATCTTGTTCGAGCCTATCTATCCATTTATTCTTATATGGTGTATAGACAGTATAAGGTGTGCCGTCACCTTTTACAATTTCCGCTCTATCGAAGATAACTTGGTCTTTGAACAAATAGAAATCTACATTGCTTCTAGATAGTAAGTTCTCAATTTCTTGGTCCCTTTGAGAAGCCAAAGGTTCATAGTCTCTATTGGCAAATACTGCCTTTGGAGCATATGTGGATAGTATTTCTTTCCATATTTTCTCAGGATCTCCAAAGTAAGTTTTGATACTTGAACCGTAAGGTTCCAATAGGCTCTGGATTTGCGAAAGCCGTTCATGAATGAACGTTACTCTTGCATCCTCCTTATTCTCAATTTGAGATAGTATACTGGTGTCAAAAATAAAAACAGGTTGCACTCTCCCCCCTGACACCAAAGCCCTGTATAAGGCATGATTGTCCGTCAGACGAAGGTCACGACGAAACCAATAAATAACTAATTCACCATCCGTCACATTCATTTGGCTTGGCGTACATATACTTGGAATGTATATGCAAATGCATGCTTTTCATCTGCCTCATGTCTTTCTTCACTTTCTAATAGCCATTCTTGTGGAGCAAGTTCTGGGAATTTTGCATCCCCATCTAATTCGGTATGTACACGAGTAAGCAATACTCGGTTTGCAAAAGGCAGGCTTTGCGCATAAATATTGGCACCGCCGATAATAAATATCTCCCGTTCATCTCGACAATAAAGCAAAGCTTCGTTCAGGCTATTGGCCGTATCCACCTCTAGCGGATTGAAGTCTTGATTACGAGTTACAACGATATTACGACGTTCGGGAAGGGGCTTACCAATGGCATCAAAAGTCTTTCTACCCATGATAACACTGTGTCCTAATGTGACTTTTTTGAAATATTTAAAATCATTAGGCAAGTGCCAAGGCATCTGATTGTTCTTTCCTATGATATTGTTCTCCGTAGCTGCTACGATTAAAGTTATGGTAAGATTGTTCATTGTTTTTGGAATAAGGATAATAGGATTAAGAGTAGAAAAAAGTAATTCAATATTTTTAATCTTCCTACTTCATTTTTAAATCTTAATCTTCTTTAATACCTATACAGCAACAGGTGCTTTGATATGCGGATGAGATTCATAGTTGACCAGTTCAAAATCTTCAAACTTAAAGTCAAATATATTCTTGACTACGGGATTTATTCTTATTTGTGGCAGAGCCAAAGGTGTTCTGCTTAATTGCAACTCTGTCTGTTCAAAGTGATTGCTGTAAATATGTGCATCCCCTAGGGTATGAATGAATTCGGAAGCCTCCATATCGCAAACTTGTGCTACCATCATTGTCAATAATGCATATGACGCAATATTGAAAGGCACGCCTAAGAAAATATCAGCACTTCGTTGATAGAGTTGACAAGAGAGCTGTGGTTTTAATATCCCTTTGTCTGGTTGTGCAGGTGCTACATAAAATTGAAAAAAAGCGTGACAGGGAGGTAAAGCCATATTTTCGATTTCTGCAACATTCCATGCTGATACAATAATCCTTCGTGAGTCAGGTGTATTTTTCAATTGTGAGATGATTTGTGCAATTTGATCGATATGTCGCCCGTCTGGTGTTGGCCAAGAACGCCATTGCGAGCCATATACAGGCCCTAGATTGCCCTCTTCATCAGCCCATTCATCCCAGATACTTACCCCATTTTCTTTTAAATATTGGATATTTGTTTCACCTTTTAAAAACCAGATAAGCTCGTGTAGGATCGAGCGAAGATGCAATTTTTTAGTCGTTACAAGTGGAAACCCCTCCTTCAAATCAAAACGCATCTGATAACCAAATACACTTTTCGTTCCGGTACCTGTACGGTCAGTTTTGACGACACCATGGTTATATACGTGCTGTAAGAGATCTAGATATTGTTTCATGATTTTTATTAAAAGACTAGACGAAGATAAGAGATTTAAGACCATTGAAGTGTCACAATTTTTCAACAACTCACATTTTGCCAGTTTTTATGTATTTTTGCAGAATTATCATGAACAAAAAAGTAGCTTTCTATACCCTTGGATGTAAACTCAATTTTTCAGAGACATCTTCTATTGGCCGTGTTTTTAAAGATGCAGGCTATGAAACCACATCTTTTAATAGCCAAGCAGATGTATATGTAATCAACACCTGTTCAGTTACTGACAATGCAGATAAGAAATGTAGGAAGGTCGTAAAAGAGGCTTTAAAATATTCGCCCAATGCATATATTACTATTGTAGGGTGTTATGCGCAGTTAAAGCCGCAAGAGATTGCGGATATTCCTGGAGTAGATATGGTATTAGGAGCTGCCGAGAAGTTCAACATCATAGCGCATATCAATGATTTGACCAAACAAGAGAAGACCATTGTTCATAATGCTCCTATTGATGAAACCAATCAATTCGTTTCCGCATATTCAATCGGCGATCGTACACGTACATTTTTGAAGGTGCAGGATGGCTGTGATTATTCCTGTACATTTTGTACCATTCCGTTGGCTCGTGGAGCAAGTCGTTCGGGTACCATTGAAGATATCGTTCGTCAAGCCAAAGAAATAGCCGATTCTGGTGTTAAGGAAATTGTATTGACGGGTGTTAATATCGGAGATTTTGGAATAAGGGACGGAAGACGAGAAGATCGGTTTTTGGACTTAGTTACCGCGTTGGATGAAGTAGACGGTATCGATCGTATTCGAATTTCATCTATAGAGCCCAATTTGTTATCAACCGATATCATTGAGTTTGTTGCACAATCTAAGCGATTTGTGCCCCATTTTCACATGCCCCTACAGTCGGGCAGCGACAAAGTATTAGGGCTTATGCGCCGCAGGTACAAACGTGAGTTGTACGCGGAGCGTGTAGAAAAAATAAAAGCTTTGATGCCTGATTGTTGCATAGGCGTAGATGTTATTGTTGGATTCCCTGGAGAGACCCGCGAAGACTTTTTGGATACCTATCAATTCCTCAACGAAATGGATATATCCTATCTGCATGTATTTACGTATTCCGAACGTGAAAATACCATTGCCTCACAAATGGAAGGTGTAGTACCAGGAGCGCAGCGTAGCGATAGAAGCAAAATGTTACATATTCTTTCAGAAAAAAAACGTCGAGCATTTTATGAGAAACAATTAGACAAGATTGGGCAAGTATTATTTGAAGGCGATGAGAAAGAAGGATACATGCATGGTTTTTCTAAAAACTATGTCAAAGTGCGCACTCCATATGACCCATTGTTGGTCAATGAAGTCATTCCCGTCAAATTTACATCTATAACGGATAGCTGTGAGGTCGAAGTAGAGGAGCTCCCTGAGGTGCTGGTTCATTAATGGTATCGGTAATCATCTTCTTTATTCCGAATATTCATCCAGACTACGATTATCAGAATCAAGACGACTCCTATCCACTGGAGAGAGGTTACAGGTTCCAGAAGTACAAAATAAGACATGCCGACCGCGACAGGAAGCTCTGCCGCACTTAAGATGCTGCTCAATGAAACTCCTATCTTGGGAATCCCGTATGCAAACAGTAGGGGAGGAAGTACAGTTCCGAATATAGAAAGTATGAGACCAAAGTGCCAGAGCCCATTTCCCAGTTCGCCGGAGAATAGGTTGAACGGTCGGAATAACGCAAAGATTAAAATGCAGGATCCAGTAACCATTAATGCACTTTTTTGAATGGGTGGGTAGTCGTTGCCCACACGTCCGTTGACGATTAAAAATACAGCATAGCCCGTAGCTGCCAATATCCCATAACCTACTCCCATTAAGTCAAAGGATTCAATTCCCTTATCTACTAAACCGGTAGCTAGGAGTGTACATATGAGAATGACTACAATGCCGATTGATTGCTTTTTACTAGGGACGACACGGAAGACAATGTATTCAATCAGTGCTCCTATCCAAATATATTGCATGAGTAAGACAATAGCCAATGATGCTGGGACTAGCGATACGCATTTATAGTATAAGATACTGACCAGTCCCGTAGAAAATCCGCTTATTACAATAGTCCACATCTTACTTCTTTTTGGGTAGCTATCTAATCTCTTTTTATTAAATAGTTGCATGCCAAGATAGATGATCCACAAGATTACCATTCCAAATAGTACTTGCATCCCGATAACTTCTGAAAGTGTGAAATTTTGGGAATATGCTTGTTTCACAAATGTGGATAGTATACCAAAACTACCTGCACCAATAAATACGGCTAATACCCCCTTTAATTTTTCCATATGCTAATGTTCGTGGCAAACCTAAATAATTTCCTTTACAATATGATTGCCTTAGTCTGTAAAATGGATTTATTAACATCTTCTTTTTCATTAGAGGTCTTATGTCAGAGGAAAAGTACGAATAGAGCAAGTTTCCCGTTAATATGTTGGTGCCATTTGACGTTTTAAGTACATTTGCATATGACCAACTTTTACATGAGGATGCGTTACATTTATTTTTGTTTAACATTTTTAGTATTGTTGACAGCGTGTAGTACACGTAAAAAGGTTTTGATAGGACCTAATAGTCGACCTATAGGTAGTAATGAGATTCTTTCGGATGCTAGTTCCGCTAGAAATTTAGATTTAACGGGCAGCAACATGGAGAATTATGCGAAGCTGTTGGGTGTGAATGTGCGAGAGTTAGACAATAGGTATCTTTATGGTTTTATCAATCAATGGATTGGTAGTCCGCATCGCCTTGGTGGACAGAATAAGAATGGGATAGATTGTTCGGCTTTTGTGGGAATACTCTACAAAGATGTCTATAGTAAGATTATTCCACGTACATCTCGTGATATTGAGACTGTCGTAAAAAGCAAGAAGGAGGGGCAACTTAAGGAGGGAGATCTTGTTTTTTTCTCTTTTGGAGGTAAGGCAATCGATCATGTAGGCGTGTACCTACATAATCACAAATTTGTCCATGTGTCTACTCGTAAGGGCGTGATTATTTCAGACCTGACCGATTCGTGGTATGCCAAATACTTCACAGGAGCAGGTGCTTTGAAAATCTAAACCACTAAAAAAGACGGAAAACTTTTTAGCCTAACATAATTGCGTACTTTTGTCTAAAATTTAAGATTTAGAGATGAATGTAAATAGTAGAAAGATTTTCATTGGGCTTTGTATTGTTGTGCCTTTCTTATTGTACTGTGTGTTTTATTATTCAAATATGGTGAAGAATGCACCATATCGGTTTGCTGATTTCGAATCGATTGTCATTAAGTACGGTGAACCACATCATATGGTCAATGAGTACAATACCAAAACGCATCACTATCAATATCTCGATAAAAATGACGTATTAATTAGTGATACCCTAAAATTGCGTAAAGATGATTTACTTTATCTGCACCGCAAGGCTATGGAGCTCGGATTTTGGAATCTAGATAACGATATGACAACCCCGCGACCGGATTCGACAGTGGGACGAGAGATTCCAAGGTTTTATGTCGAATACAACTATAAAGATAAATCTAAGAAAGTAACTCTCGATGCAGATTATGCGGGAAATCCCAAAATGAAGGATGCCGCAAAGACCGTGGTGGACGAGATTTTAAAAATGTTGGCCGAGGCCCAAGCGAGGTAAGTATGAAATTGCCGAGAGCAGTACCTTTTTGATTCGATAATTGTCTAAGTGACTAGTGGTAGGGCTAGTTGTTTAACAAGCAATATATGAATTTGTGAAAAGACATCTGGTTAAGATGTCTTTTTTTTTGAGAAGCTCCTCCCTATGTAATCTGGTATATATACGATGCATTTGTACACGTATTAACCAGATGAAAATAATGATGATTTAATTGATGCTTAATGATACCTTAATATCCTGATCCTATATTTGTGTCAGAGTAATTTTTGTTTATATCCAATGTTAGGGTTAAAAATGTTAGCGATCTGTTGTGAAACACATGCGTAACATAGTTTGTTTTAAGATGGAAAAAGGTAGTCGCCAGACTACCTTTTTTTGTAAATAAGTGTATCCAATTCTATTGAGTTCTCCCGGTCGTTAGTCGATTACAAGTCTGTCGTTAACCTTCAGCTTGATTATATACAACTCTGGATAAGCTAACACAACATCTATTAATGATTTGCGCTCTCAAGGGCTTTTGGGTCGTGCTCATGCTTGAACAATACTGCAAACAGTATGGCCACTATAAGCGTGTATGCAGAGAATGCAAGCCAGATGTGGTGCCAGTTTTTTAAGAAGATAGGTTTCTCAAAATTTCCATTGCTCAATACTGTCGTACCTTTTTCCTTTATAAAGTCCAGAAAATGACCATCTGTTACCTGTGTCTGTAGAAAACTTGCGAGGTGATTGACGTCGGCAAATGACATCGTAAAATAGTGGTCGATGACCCAGCCCGAAATAAGGCTGCCCAGTACTGCTCCAAACCCGTTGGTCATCATCATGAAGAGTCCTTGAGCAGAAGAGCGTATCTTGGAGTTCGTAGAAGTTTCTACAAAAAGAGATCCAGATATATTAAAAAAGTCAAATGCCATTCCATATACGATACAGGATAGGACGATCATCCACAGTCCATCAGCCGGATTGCCATATGCAAATAGTCCGAAGCGTAATACCCATGCTACCATCGAAATCAGCATAACTTTTTTAATGCCAAATCTTTTTAGGAAAAAGGGAATGGCCAAGATGAACAATGTTTCCGAAATCTGAGAAATCGACATGATGATTGTCGAATATTTTACAACCAATAAGTCTGTATATTTAGGAAAGAACTTGAATTCGTCGATATAAACATCACCATAGGCATTTGTCAGCTGCAATGCCCCACCTAAAAACATGGAAAAGACGAAGAACAATGCCATCTTGTAGTTTCCGAATAGCTTGAACGCTTCCAAACCAAATGTTTGAATCCACGAACTTTTTTCCTTAATTAGATTCTGAGGCGTATTTTTTGGAAGTGTTAGTGCATAGAGGCCTAAAGCAATAGCTGCTGCTCCCGCTATATAAAATTGATTAGCAGTAGCCTTATTACCGGAAAGATTGACAATCCACATCGCCGCTATAAAACCTACAGTGCCCCATACTCGAATCGGTGGGAAACTCCTAACCAAATCATAGTTGTTTTTAATCAGAGCTGTATAAGCAATGGAATTGGATAGCGCCAATGTGGGCATGTAGCAGCACATCGCTGCAAGCATGATATAGAAAAAAGATCCCGGATCAGTGACTTGAGGTAAGTAAAACAGAATCAATCCATATAAAATGTGGAGGGCACAATATAAACGTTCCGCATTTATCCATCGGTCGGCGATTATTCCAATAAGGGTTGGCATAAATAGCGACGCAATACCCATTGTGGCGAAAATAGCGCCAAATTGTGTGCCGTCCCATTGTTTTGTGCCAAACCAAAAGTTTGCAATTGTGATTAACCAAGCTCCCCATACAAAGAATTGTATGAAGTTCATGATAGTCAATCGGAGTTTAATGGACATGTAGTAAGGATTTCGTTAATTCTAAATCTAGCGAGTAGATTTTCGGCGCGAGATTTCGTCTCGAATGGCGGCTGCGGCCTCATATTGTTCTTCAGAGATTGCTTTGTCTAAAGCTGTCTCCAATTGTTCGTCACTCAATGAGCTGTAAACTGATTTGGTCTGAGGTGGGGGAGGAGATTTGTGTTGTTCCTTGGAAAGCTGAGCAGTTTCTACATTTTCTATGTTTTCTAGAAAGGCAAAGTCATTGCTTTCGATTACAATTCCCGCCGCAGCCATGATAAACTCGTAGGTGTATATAGGAGCATCAAAACGCACAGCCAAAGCGATAGCGTCAGAGGTACGAGCATCAATTTCCGTTGTCGCATTGCCATCACTACAAATAAGCTTTGCAAAGAAGATGCCATCGATAAGGTTGTATATAATTACTTCTTGTAGTGTAATTTCGTATGCATCTGCAAATGATTTAAATAAATCATGGGTAAGTGGGCGACTCGGTGTCATCTTTTCGATTTCGACGGCAATGGCTTGCGCCTCAAAGCCACCAATGATGATGGGTAATCTTCTATTCCCGCCAACTTCGCCAAGTACTAACGCATATGCCCCCGATTGGGTCTGGCTATACGAAAGCCCTACAATATCTAAATTGATTTTCTTCATTTTCCCTCTTACGATGTACAAACTTAGACAAATTTGCTTTTATATGCAATTTAATAGCGTGATATATAAGCAATTTGTCACCCTATACATTGTCATTCGCGACATCGTTTTTTCACTACCAAAACATGTAAATTGATGGCCAAAAAAAAGTGGCTACTGCAATTATCTAGAGTAACCACTTTTTCGAATAGTAAGGAGTTGTTTTTTTAATTTCCTTTGTATGATTTTAATGCTGCTGTCAGTTTAGGTACCACCTCAAAAGCGTCACCCACGATACCGTAGTCAGCAACTTTGAAGAAAGGGGCTTCAGGATCTTTGTTGATAACGACTATGGTTTTGGAAGAGCTTACACCTGCTAGATGCTGGATAGCTCCCGAAATACCGATGGCAATATATAGATTAGGACTGACCACAATTCCGGTCTGTCCAACATGTTCGGAATGAGGCCTCCAACCAGCGTCTGAAACAGGTTTTGAGCAAGCTGTCGCTGCACCAAGCACTTCGGCTAGCTCTTCAATCATTGCCCAATTCTCTGGTCCCTTAAGGCCGCGACCAGCTGAGACCACAATCTCGGCCTCAGGCAATGATACCTTATCAGTAGCCCTTACGATTTCCTTCACAATAGTGCTTAAATCTTTTGCATTAACTTGCGGAGCAAAAGCTTCAATGCTCGCGGTACCTCCTAACGTCTTTGCTTCAAATGCATTTGGATTTAGAGAGACTACTTTGATAGGAGATGTCAATGAGATTGTTGCAAATGCTTTGTTGGAAAATGCGGTCTTCTTAACAGACAGCGAATCTCCATTTATTTGAGGCAATTCGATTGCTCCGTCAGCAAGTCCCGCCTGTAGTTTAGCTGCGACACGTGGAGCCAATCCCTTGCCGCTGAAAGAGTTTGAAAGTACCACAAGTTTAGCCCCCTCATGCCTCGCCGCCTCAGCAATTATAAAGGCATAGGCTTGGTTGACAAAGTTTTTGAGATCATTGCTTTGGACGCTTAAGACTTTCTCTGCACCATATCGCCCTAGTTTTTCCAATTCTGAGGCTTCCACATTCCCAATAGATATTGCAGTAACTGTGTCCCCAGTTTGAGTAGCTACGGCTTTAGCATAGGAAACGACTTCGAAAGCCGATTTTTTAAACTGTCCTTCGATATTTTCGATATAAACGAGTATAGACATAATCTTCAATTTTTTCAATAAATGAATTAAATGACTTTTGCTTCATCATGCAAAAGACCCACTAACTTCTCCACTTCTGCGGCACCTACTATTTTGACAGCTCCACGAGGGGCAGGTGATTCATAGTTGCTTACGGAAGAGAGTTGAGACACTTCGATAGGCGCAATCACAGCTAGAGGCTTAGTACGCGCACTCATAATACCACGCATATTTGGGATTTTAGGTTCGGCTACACCTTCGGCCACACCCACCACTATTGGAAGCGTGGTACTCAAGACTTCTTTGCCTCCTTCAATCTCGCGCTCAACTGTCGCATTATTGCCTTCAATATCCAGCTTCTTTGCAATGGAGATAGACGGGATGTCTAATAGTTCGCCAAGGATCGCAGCCACTTGTGTACCGTTATAGTCAATTGACTCCCTACCCGTAAGGATGAGGTCAAAAGCATTGCTCTTCACATAGCTGGCAATTTGGTTGGCTACAAACCAAGCATCTCTAGGCTCGCTGTCGACACGAACGGCATCGTCAGCACCAGTTGCCAAAGCTTTTCGGATTGTGGGTTCGGTACTGCCTTCACCAACATTGATGACAGTCACTGTGCCTTTTCCTCCCTCAGCTAGGTCAATAGCTTTGGATAAAGCAATTTCATCGTATGGATTCACGATAAATTGAACACCTGCCGTATTGAATGTTGAACCATTATTAGCAAATGTTATTTTGGATGTCGTATCGGGGACATTACTTATACAAACTAATATTCTCATAATCGGATGCGTTTTACACAAACCTAATATAAATTGGTGTAAAAGAAAAACAAGAGGAGTTTGTTTTCTGTTTTTTGCTTTTTTGATTTCCTGTCTTTTTTGACTAATAATATGTCCTCTTTAAGTATGTTTGTTCTTTTAAGTTATTGTTTTTAAGTGTGTTGTGATTGTTTCTTTCGAATTGTTAATGTAGTTGTATTAATCGTCAGTGGAATGTCATTTTATATGCTAGCATAGTAAATCGTAATTTGAGATACCGTGATTCTTCTACAGATTTAGGTTTATACGAATCAATGATTATTTTTGGATATATATATTAAGGATTGAAACATATGTCTTCTAAACTAGAACAGCTTCAAGATTTTTTGAAGGAAACTCCACAAGACCCTTTTTTGCATTACGCTTTAGCAAATGAGTATTTGAAGTTAGGGAATGAACAAGAATCGCTGGCAAGATTTGTCGCAATAACCGAACAATTTCCCGATTATGTTGGTACTTACTATCATTTAGGAAAATTGTTGGAGAAATTAAACCGTACCGATGAAGCTATAATTTATTATGAAAAAGGCATGGTTGTCGCACAGAGCAAGCGCAATATGCATGCTCTGAATGAGCTTAGGGGAGCATATAGACTCGCTTTGGGCGAGGATGAAGATGAGGACTATTAAATGTTAAAGTTTAGCGAAAACGTATAATTATTGATTTTGTGGTATCACTTTTGATTCGCTCTTAGTAAGTTACTAGAATCATGAAAACGTTAACGTACATTTTTGCCACTTTTTTATTGCTTATGGCATTGGCGGGTTGTATTAACAACCGTCAAGGTAAAAATGAACACTCAAACTCTACCGAACAGAATATCGCACAACAAAATGGCGTAGCAACTAGCGGAAGTGAGGTCTTGGGAAACTATAGAGGTGTATTGCCCTGTACTGATTGCCAAGGTATTGAGACAATCCTGCAAATCAAAGCAGATAAATCGTATCGGTTAAGTACAAAATATCTTGGCAAAAGTGACGAAAATTTCATCAAAGCTGGTAGATGGAAGATTCATGCAAGTACATTGAGTCTAGAGGGTATCGATTATAAATTTAAAATTTTTGAAGACCACTTGGGACAATTGGATCTGTCAGGTAATGATATGAGAGGTGATCTCGCCGACCAGTATCTGCTATCCAAAATTGAAAATTAGTCAAGGGTTATAAATAAGCAAGGAGCCTATTGATTAATAGGCTCCTTGCTTATTTATAATCATATGGAATACTACACCAATGCATCATGTTGACAAAGCTCTTTGAGCTTAGCAACGACAAAATCCACCTCATCTTTTGTGTTAAGTTTAGAAAAAGAGAATCGAACAGACGGTCGGTCGCTTGACGCTCTTATGGCAGTCAATACATGTGACCCTATGTCCGTTCCCGAGCTGCATGCGCTACCCCCGGAACAAGAGATGCCCGCGATATCAAGGCTAAATAATAGCATATCTGACATGTTGGTACATGGAAAAGCGACATTTAATACGGTATATAACGAGCGATCCTGATCCGTCTCGCCATTGAATTGGATATCGGGTATTGCTTGGACAAGCTCTTCCATCATATAAGATTTGATGCCCTGGATGTGTTCCCGATCTTGGTCCATGTGTTGATAGCACAATTCAAGTGCTTTTGCCAAACCTACAATCCCATATACATTTTCCGTCCCACCTCGCATATTACGTTCTTGAGCACCACCATAGATCAATGGTTTGATTTTGTTTTTTGCATTCACATATAGAAAACCAACTCCTTTCGGGCCATGAAATTTATGTGCAGCACCTGTAATGAAATCTATATTTAATTCGCTAAGATTATGGTGGTAATGCCCCATAGTTTGTACTGTATCCGCATGGTATACCGCTTGATAGCGCGTACATATCTCCGCTACATATTTGATGTCGGTTAGATTTCCTATCTCATTATTGGCGTGCATCAGTGAAACAAATGTTCGGGGTTGCTGTGCCAATAACTCCTCTAGTTGATTAAGATCTACATTTCCTTTTTCATCTACACGGAGAAGTTGAAGGTGTATTTGTCCTGCTTTCTCCAACTCCTCTAGCGTATGCAATACAGCATGGTGTTCTATAGGCGATGATATTGCATGCTTGATGCCAAGGTCTACTATCGATCTAACTATAGCCATATTATCTGCTTCCGTACCACCCGAAGTGAAGAAGATTTCAGAAGGAGAAGTCTTTAATAGGGCAGATACCGTTTTTCGAGCTTTTTCAACTATTGTTTTAACTTGTCGACCATGAGAATGAATAGAAGAGGGGTTTCCAAAATTCTCTTGCATGGTCTCTACCATCACTTTGATGACTTCAGGATCTAGTGGAGTCGTCGCAGCATTATCGAAATAAATTTGCATTCAGCAAAGTTAGAAATTAGTATTCATTTTTTAAACTACTTTTTTAGTAGGCTTTATCAATAATAGGATTGACAGAAATGCTGTTATTAATGACGCAAATGCAATAAGATCACCATATCGGGTATATAACGTGAGCTGTTCGTTCAGGTTAATCTCTTGAGCTAGCGCTGCTGGTACCCACCACTCCGTTTGCTGAACGATATCACCCCGCTGGTTAATAAAGGCCGAAATGCCCGTATTTGCCGAACGTGCCACCCAGCGACGATTCTCAATCGCTCTCAACTTGGCATATTGGAGGTGTTGGTCTTTACCTGAAGTATTTTTCCACCAGCCATCATTCGTCACAATAGTGATGAATTGAGCACCTTGTCGGACATAATCACTTACATAGTCGCCCCATATAGATTCGTAACAGATTACTGGTGCTGCTCCGATGCCACTTTGACTATAAAATACACTGGGTTCGTCCTGACGTCCATAGCCGCCAGTAGTACCCCCAAACTGCGCAAAAAGGGGCTTCATGAAACTCAGAGCCGAACCAAAGGGCATTTGCTCTACACCAGGTACAAGTTTGGATTTGTGATAAAATTGGAGCTTGGAAGAATTGTCTACCAATACAGCAGCATTAAAATGATCCACGAATTGACTCCCGTAAGGTCGTGCCGTGGTGGTGCGCTGGTCATTGTAAAATCGGATGCTCTCGATTCCTGAAAGTACATTCCCATTTTTGTAGGAGTCCAGAAAAGTCAGTATCTCCTCGTATGCAGGATACTCGCGAAAATTTTCTTCATCAATCCAGCTGCGGGAGGATATAGCCGTTTCGGGCCAAATGAAAAATTCTGTATTTGGTTTGCTTACCGATTTAGAAAGTTGAAGAAGAGTCTGTAACTGATCTTCGGGGGGAATTGGTCCAAATTTGCTATAAGGATCGATATTAGGTTGGACCACTACAATTTCAGAGGGATTGACATGTTCTTCAAACGTAGAGTATCGAACTATTGAGCCAATCACGGGAATGGCTATAATTCCAATCAATAAACTTAATACGAGCTTATGACGTTTGAGGACATAGTGTTGATGCCTATGTAGAAAAAGCACAAAAAGAAGGATGTTGACCAGCCAAATCCATAAAGAACCACCGTATATACCTGTCAGTTCGTACCATTGTACGAGTTGGTGAGAGGTTGCAAACCCATTGCCAAGCGTCATCCATGGGAAAGCTAAGTCCCAAGTCTGGTGGAGGTATTCATAGCTTATCCATAACGAAGCGAGTCCAACCAATGAAATCGGTAAGCTTCTTTTTTTTCGCAGTTGATAATATAACCAGAAGGCTGTGGCCATCAAAAGTGGGGCCAAGCCAAATGGGATAAGAGAAATGGGAAGCGCGGCATAGGCAGGCAGTTGGGCACTCATAGCATTGTAAACCCAATAAATAGATGCCGTATTCCAGATGAAACCAGTCAAAAAAGCCAAGCCGAATACTTTTCTACCTTTTAGGGAGCTGTCATTCCTTATAATCTGTTCTATACCCAACAGTAAGGGGACAAAAGCAATCAATAGAACCAGGCCGGTATAAGGAATCGGCGGCCATGCCAGCCACAATAAAAAGGCACTTAAAAGTGCCAATACATATTTGTTGTTCACGTCTACAGTTGAGAAAGTAATTCGTTCTTCTTGTTCTCGTATTCCGCTTGAGTAATCAGCTGTTTGTCAAACAGTGATTTCAATTTTTTTAATTTCAGGGTAATTTCATCATCAGCCTCTTCTACAGGTGTGGCCTGCTCGTTCAAGGGCGGAGGCAGTGGTGCCGTTGTGTAAGATGGGACTGGTGTCGGTTCCGCAGGTGTTGTGTATTCCGAAATAGGATGAGAGTCACTAGGGCGCTCTTCCTGTTCCTCTATAATCACAGGTGCGGGCTTGGGGATTTCTGTTATTCGCTCTATCTTTGTCTCCTCTTTCTTGTTGGTTTCCAAAGCACCTTTGATTAACTGGTATAGTTTGCGGGCTTGTATTTTTGGAATATAATCAATGCTGAGATTCTCACCAGTGAGTGGAATGACCGTCACCTTTGAACCAAAGATTTCTTCTTTAAATGCGATATCCTTAATGTCCTTCCAGCTAAAAATTTCAAAATTAGTGGCTAGTCCCAATTTTGTAAACTCACATAGGAAGATACGCTTGCTACTCACCGCGATGCTGTCCGGTAGAATCGTTACTGCAGGTTTTTTCTGCAGAGCAATGTAGTCAATCTGCTCTCCAGGGGTCATCATATCCTGTAGCTTGTCTACCAATTTTTCTACTACTTTGACGTCTTGTCCGTCCTGTATATACTTATCAACAATCATTTTCTACTCTATTTGGATAAATAATAAGATTCTCTAAAAATTAGTCTAATCCTGCTATACAAATTACAAATTCTCCCTTAATCGGATTGTTTTCAAAATGTAATTTAACATCTCTTAATGTTCCACGTGTATTTTCCTCATACATTTTGCTCAATTCTCGGGATACAGAAGCCAATCTCTCTTCCCCAAATGTAGCTATAAATTCGTCCAAAGACTTCAGTAATCGATGTGGAGATTCGTAAAATATCATAGTGCGGCTTTCCCCTGACAGGTTTTTCAACCTCGTTTGGCGTCCTTTTTTTACAGGAAGAAAACCTTCAAAGCAAAAACGGTCATTTGGTAAGCCCGAATTGACAAGTGCTGGAACGAATGCCGTTGCACCTGGCAAGCATTGGACTTCCAAGCCCTCCTTGATAGCTTCTCGAACCAATAGAAAACCAGGGTCCGAAATTGCGGGAGTCCCTGCATCAGAGATAAGGGCGATTTGTTGACCCTCTTTCAGAAAACGGATGATTTCGGAAACGGCCTTGTGTTCATTGTGCTGATGATGAGCAAATACCTTTTTATCAATACCGAAATGCTTCAATAAGGGAGCCGAAGTACGTGTATCCTCAGCTAAAATCAAATCGGCCTCTTTCAAGATGCGTATGGCACGAAAAGTCATATCTTCAAGATTGCCTATCGGCGTGGGTACTAAGTATAGCATAGTCAAAGGTAAAGTTTTTTTGTAAGTGTCAAGTTATTCACGCATGAATACTTTCGTGTGTGTAGAATTAGTTTGTGGTCAATTAGTTCTAACATAAGCTTGCTTTATTAAATGACTATCCATTAGAGAAATGTTCTCAGTTTGTCCCAACTATCTATGAGTCTTGTCCACAGAGATAGGAATTTAAGTGCTTTGCAACCTTACGAATAGTAAGAACAATATCTTTGTATTAATAAATTCACATCGTTTTTGGCATAAGGGGCATGTTACACACCATCTTGTCAAACCTTTTATGAATTGATATCGAGATTTTTCTCTGCACTTGTTATCTTTGCTGATTATAAAACACATGCTATTATGTTGCAATTAAATTATATCCGTGAAAACAGGGATAAGGTAATCGAAAGATTAGGAGTGAAGAACTTCAAGGAGATGGGTTTGGTAGATGAGATCATCAGTCTAGATGAACAACGTCGTAAAACTCAATCGGAGTCGGATGCTCTTTCAGCAGAAGCTAATGCTGCAGCGAAGCAAATAGGAGATTTGATGCGCCAAGGTAAAAAAGACGAAGCAGAATCTATCAAGTCCCAGTCCTCAGGGTATAAGGAGCAGATTAAAGTCATGATAGAAAAACTGTCTGAGATTGAGTCTGAGCTACACAACAAGATTGTGCAACTGCCTAATTTACCACATATCACTGTACCACAAGGCGTGGCGGCAGAGGATAATGAGATTATTTTTGAGCAAGGGCTTATTCCTAATTTAGAGGAGGATGCATTGCCTCATTGGGAATTGGCAGCTAAGTATGATATCATTGATTTTGAATTGGGTAATAAAGTCGCAGGGGCTGGTTTTCCTGTCTATAAAGGTAAAGGGGCAAAGCTTCAACGTGCCTTGATCAATTTCTTTTTAGATCAAGCAGGCGAGCAAGGATATAAAGAAGTACAGGTTCCCATCGTTGTGAATGAAGCCTCTGGATTTGGTACTGGACAGCTTCCTGATAAAGAAGGACAAATGTACCATGTGGGACAGGATGACTTGTATCTGATTCCTACTGCAGAAGTTCCCGTAACCAATATGTATCGGGATGTCATTGTAAAAGAAGAAGAGTTCCCGATTCGTCATTGTGCCTATACGCCATGCTTTCGTCGCGAAGCAGGTTCTTATGGTGCACATGTGCGAGGGTTGAATAGACTTCATCAATTCGACAAAGTGGAAGCTGTACAGATTGTACATCCTGACAAATCATATGAAGTTATCGAAGAAATGTGTCAATACGTTCAAGGACTACTGAGCAAATTGGAACTCCCGTATCGAGTATTGCGTCTGTGTGGTGGTGATATGAGCTTCACAGCAGCGCTTACCTACGATTTGGAAGTATATAGTACTGCTCAAAAAAGATGGTTAGAAGTTTCTTCTGTTTCTAATTTTGAAACTTACCAAGCCAATCGTTTGAAGGTTCGTTTCAAAAATGAGGAAGGCAAGATGCAACTACCACATACCTTGAATGGTTCGGCCCTAGCTCTACCCCGTATAGTAGCTTCGTTGCTAGAGAATAACCAGACGGAGAAAGGAATCAAGATTCCGGCTATATTGGTGCCGTACACTGGGTTTGAATATATTGACTAAGGAAAGATAGGTGGGTTTCATTTCGATAAAAAGGTTCTTACGCTAGTAGCGTAAGAACCTTTTTATCGAAATACTTTTAAAATTCAAATTCATTCTTTCGTGGTTCCATTCGTACCAGATACTGGTCATTGTCGTCCTCAAATAGGATTTGTACGACCCAGTTTTCCTCCCGAGCAATCTTGATCAACATCTTTTGGTCAAGGTATAGCCATTTGAAAGGAGATCCTTTTATGCCTTTGTATTCATATTGATAGTTGATCTCCCCAAAGTAGTGATCAGGTTTGGGTATTCTATACTCTTCGTACAAATAGGAGATATCTGAGGAGTCAAATAAAAGTTGCCCTCGAGTCGTAAGTAAAGACTTGCAATGTTTTAATAGTCTTTTGAACCCCTCAATATCTTCTGCTAGACCAATTCCATTCATCAGAAAAAGAAGAGTGTCGTATTTCGTATTCTGCAGTTGAAAGATATTCTTATTAAGAATATGATGCACACCACGCTGGGCCATTATGTTGGTCGCTACGGTAGAAATTTCCAGTGCTTCGACTTCAAATCCCTTCTGTTGGAGATAGAGTGCATGCGTACCTGCTCCAGCACCAACATCCAGTACCTTACCATCACATAGCGATAGGGCAATGAATTCCAGTTCTGTATAATCCTCATCTTCCCTAAAAAAGATATCTATAGGCATTTCTTCTATATCACCGTAGCTGCTATGTAGCAAGAGCGGTGATAACTCTTCACCCGTTGCAAAATAATCTTGTAACGCCTCTCCATATACATCTCTATTCATTAGTCTTCAATCATTAGTGTCTTCTTTGCTAAATCGATGGATTCATCATTACCGGTATGCTTCTTGGGTTCATCTGATAGTTTAATAACGGATGTCCATTCTCCCTCTTCAGGATGTGCGTCCGTCATCTTCAACACAATATTCATTGCTGGCACACCAGCATCGTTGGTGAAATTCGTGCCAATTCCAAATGAGTAACCAATTTTTCCTTTGCAATAGGTTGATATTTTCTCCACCTTTTCATAATCCAAACCATCAGAAAAGGTGATGGTTTTGGAGAGCGGATCGATCCCATTTGCCACATAATGTTGGATAGTTTTATCTGCAAATAATAGAGCATCCCCACTGTCGTGGCGTACTCCATCAAATAATTTGGATAGTTTTTTGTCAAATTGCTTGAAGAAAACGTCTGTCGTATAAGTGTCTGCCAGGGCGATTCCCAAATCGCCACGATATACCTCCGACCAATGCTCTAATCCCAGATGATTCGCCATTTTATAGCCATATTTGGCTGCATGGAACATAAACCATTCATGAGCATGCGTGCCAATTGGTTTAATTTGATGGACCATGGCCAAATGTACGTTGCTCGATCCTATGAATGTACCTTTTCCATATTTCTTTAGGGTCTCTACGACTAGATTGTGTACAAAATAAGAGTGCCGTCTTCGCGTTCCAAAGTCAGCGATAGTAACACCCAGTTTGTCATACTTGAGGATTTTTTCCTTGGCAATATGGATGACAGCAGCGTCTGAGATTCGATCTTGGAAGGTCGTTGTATAGTATAATTCACATATTAAAGCCATTATGGGGACCTCCCAAAGGATTGTTCTATACCAATATCCTTCAATCTGGACAGATAGGTCTGTCCCGTTTTGCTGGATTATCACCTCATCCGGATCATAACGGTAACCTTCTAAGAAGTCAAAATAAGTAGGATCAATATAAGGACAGTTTTCAGAAAAAAACTTTTTCTCGGCCTTGGTTAGTTTGAGCTTCGCCATAGCCTGTATTGCTTCTTCCAGCAGCTTGCCAAATCCATTTGGGAATTTGTGCTCACCTCTATTAATGAAATGGTATCGAGCCTTGGCCTTTGGGAATAACTTGACGACGGCAAATTGCATGGTGAATTTGTAAAAATCGTTATCCAGTATAGACGTGAGTGTTGTCATGTTTTGTTCTTAGCAAGTTTGACCATTATTAATATACCAAAATACAAAAGTTACGGCAAACATAGGCTTTTTAACGCATTTAATCATAGCAAGACCGCTGTTGTTCATAGTCTCATAAAAAAGGTGCCCTTATTATAAGGGCACCTTACTTCACAAATTTATTTCAATTAAACTATATATTAGCGACCTCTGCTACTTCTTTCGCTCCCTGTGTTAGATTGTCTTCCTGTATGTTGTGTCGTTCCTCTCTCACCTCTGCTTGAGCTGCGTGAAGAGGTGCTTTGTACTTGTTCTCTATTGCTGGCTTGTTGAAAACGAGTCGAGCTTTCGCTAGAGCGGCTTCTACTTCTATTTTCCATCTGCGGCTGTGTATTTTTTCTATCTATCGAGGGTCTGTTTTGAGGTGTTGACTCGCCTCCTCTAGATGACCTCTGTTGGCGCTCAACACCTGAATTATTTCTTTCCGTACGATTTTGACTCGCTGCACCATTGTTTGGCTGTGTATTCCGTTCACCTCTATTTCTTGATATCTCGGTGTTGGATTGTCCTCGTTCTACAGAGCGGCCGTCACTCCCACGTGTAGGGCGGGATGTGTTGGATGATCGTTGTTCAGACCGATTGGTTTCCACACGACCAGATTGGCCTCTAGTGTTGTTTTCTACACGAGCGTTACCGTTCCGATCATTACGGATAGTCCGATCTCTTTCACTGTTGGTCCTGTTCGTTCTTCCAACTGTCCTGTCAGTAGTCCGTGAGTTGTCTCCCCGAGATGAAGAGTTGTTCGAGCGAAAGTCATACCTGTCGTTTCTATCTGTCCTCGCAGAACGATCAGTCGTTGAGCGACCATTGTCTCTACTTCTATCTGGACGGTATATTGATACCGAACGCTTGTCTACCTGCGATCTGCCCGGTCTATCACTATCTCTTAAACTCCGTACAGCGACACTGCGACCAGTAGAGCGCTCCATGTCTCTACGAGACGGGCCTCCGTAATAGTGATTATTATTCACTACGTAAGTATTGTTCACAATCGTCGTCCTATTGTAAATAGTCCGATGGTCATGGGCATAGTGGCGATGGAAGTGACGGTCAAATATATAACGTGAAGGTAAGAATACCCAAAGATTAGCCATGCCTATTGACACGCCAATGTTGATAGAAGGCGTCATTGGTGCCCATCCGTAATACCCATTACCGGTTCGCCAATCTACCCATGCAGGTCCCCATTCGTATCCAGGAATCCAACCCCAGCCTCTATAGTTGGAATGGACCCATCTACCATAATGGAAGGGTGCCCATCCCCAAGGATAGTCTGATACCCAAGTATTGCCATACTCCGTCATCGCCCAGTATCCATTCGTCGAATAAGGTCTGAAGTTTGGGCCCTCGTTGGGGTACCATACATCTCCGTAGCTTGGGTCTCTATCCCAATCTCCGTAGGGAGATAATTCGTCATAAAATAAATCGATTGATACTCCCCCTCTCACTTGAGCTCCAGCAGGTGATACGAAAAATAAACCAACCAGTCCGATGATGGTTATGATATATATGCTTGATTTTTTTAGCCGTCTCATAGTGTTGTCATTTAAAACGTAAATATATTTGCCTATTTATTGGTATGACTGTACATAGCCACTGTAGGTTTAATAAGAAGAGTTAGCAATTTTTTATTTTCAAGTTATCAAACAAAATGGCCAACATTTTGTAATTGAATAATGTAGGTTAGATATTGTTTTGTGTGTTAAACATTCACTCTTCAGGGCTAAGAAAAAAAATATCCGGATCAAATTTAGAAATTAGTACCTTTACAGCCTGTTTGAATAGAATTTACAGTAGTAGAAGTAAATAATTTGTTGTGTAAATGAAGAATAAAGTAAGGAATTTACTTATAGAGTTTGCTAACATCCACCGTTTCTTGATGCGGTTTTTAAAGGAAGTTGTCAGTCCTCCATTTGAATTTAAAGAAATAATCCGTCAATGTTATGAAATAGGGTGGAGATCACTTCCACTCATCAGTGTAACTGGATTTATCGTAGGTTTTGTATTCACAAAACAATCGCGCCCATCATTAGAAGAATTTGGTGCTACTTCTTGGTTGCCTTCATTAATATCCATCGCAATCATTCGTGCTCTCGCTCCGCTCGTTACAGCATTGATAGCCTCTGGTAAAGTAGGTTCTCAAATTGGTGCAGAATTAAGCTCTATGAATGTGACTGAGCAAATCGATGCGATGGAGGTGTCCGGGACCAATCCATTTAAATTTTTAATTGTCAGTCGTATATGGGCCACCACAATAGGGATTCCAATCCTTTGTTTTTATACTGCAGGAATTGGTCTTGTAGGTGGGTACTTGAGTATTGCAAGTAAGGATGATGTTAGCTTCTTAAGTTTCTTTACTCAGGTTTTCGAAGCTATCGCCTATAAGGATATTTTTGCGATGGTCTTTAGGGCGATTGTCTTTGGTTTCACGATTGGAGCGGTGAGCAGCTACTGTGGCTATTATTCATCAAAAGGAACTGAAGGGGTCGGTAAAGCGGCAAATAGCGCAGTTGTAGCGTCCATGTTTATCGTTTTTATAGAAGAGATATTAATTGTTCAAATTTTAGCCGCTTTTAGTTAGCCATATGGAAAAGAAGAACGGTTTAGATATAGATTATAACGATGTCGTAATTGATGTCAAAGGCGTCAGTAAGTCATTTGGTGACCTACATGTGTTAAGAGATGTCGATCTACAACTATTTAATCGCGAGAATTTGGTGGTGCTTGGACGTTCAGGAACAGGTAAATCGGTACTTATTAAGTTGATTTCAGGATTATTGACGCCCGATTCTGGCTCCATTCATGTACTTGGTGAGTCCGTTACAGAGCTGAAGGTCAAAGAACTGCAGAAGTTACGTTTGAAAATTGGGTTTTCGTTTCAAAATAGTGCATTATACGATAGTATGACCGTGAGGGAGAATCTTGAATTCCCGTTAGTACGCAATAAGCGAAATTTAACCCGGGCAGAAATTAATGCCGAGGTCGAGGATGTTTTGGAAGGCGTAGGGCTGTCACAAGCTATTAACCAGATGCCTTCGGAGCTATCCGGTGGACAGCGTAAGCGTATCGGTATCGCCCGAACATTGATATTAAGACCCGATATCATGATGTATGATGAACCTACAGCAGGCTTGGATCCCATCACCTGTTTGGATATTAATAAATTAATTAACGAAGTACAAGCGAGGTATAAGACGACCTCTATTATCATTACACACGACTTGGCTTGTGCTAAGACGGTAGGAGATAGGATAGTCATGTTGTTGGACGGAAAGTTTGAGCGACAAGGAACCTTTAATGAAATATTTGACACAGATGACAAACGCGTAAAAGCGTTTTATGATTACAATTTTATAGTATAAAAGAATATGAGCGCAGCAGACAATAAACGCACATTGGTTGTAGGTCTATTTGTATTTATCGGATTGATTATTTTGATAGCCGGTATTTTAACATTAGGTGGCCAGCAAAAGAAGTTTACAAAAACACTCACCGTCACTACTGAATTTGAAGACGTTAAAGGTCTTAAAGTCGGGAACAACGTTTGGTTTTCGGGAGTCAAGGTCGGTATTGTCAAAGATATCTCCTTTGAAAGCATCAGGTTTGTCAAGGTGGTGATGAGCATTGAGGCAAAGTCTAGCGAGTTTATCCGTAAAGATGCGGTTGCTAAACTAGGCTCGGACGGGTTGATTGGTAATTCAATCATTACACTTGTGGGCGGTTCTCAAGCTACAGCATCTATAGAAGATGGCGATGTGTTGATGTCCGCCAAGGGCACAGATATGGAAGCGATGATGGCTACACTTTCTGTTAATAACGATAATTTGGTAGAAATCACTAAGAATTTTGCGATTCTTTCTAAGAATCTTGTAGACGGTAAAGGTATGGTAGGTGCTATGCTTACAGATACTACGATGGTAGTCTCCTTAAGTAAGTCACTAGATCAATTAAATAAATTGATGGCCAATGCAAATCTAGCTTCTGCAAATCTTGCCACAGTGACCAATAAATTGAACAGCAATCAGGGGCTTATCCATGATTTGTCAACCGATACAGCAGTCTTTGCTAGCTTAAGAGAATCTGCAGCCCAATTGCAAGGTGTCACGCAGACAGCTAATGCACTGATGGCTAATTTGAATGAAACTTCGGCCCGTCTCAATGATAAAAATAATGTGGTAGGAGCTCTGACCAATGACCCTGAAGGAGCAGCAGAGATTAAGCAAATCCTTCGTAATCTGAATGTCAGTACTTCCAAGTTAGATCAAAATATGGAGGCCCTGCAACACAATTTCTTATTGCGAGGTTTTTTCAAAAAACAAAAGAAAGAACAGGAAAGGGCTTTGGCCGATAGCTTAAAAGCTGTAGGAACAAATAATAACTAGAGACATAGGAAAATCATTTTTGAAGAAGAGCAATCAGTATGATTGCTCTTCTTGTATTTTTCAGATGTATGTGATGCTCTGAGAATGCTCTTAAAATAGTTTCATCAGCAATAGTACACCTTCAAAGGTTTTATTTATACACAAATTTATCTAAGTTTAAGCTATTTTTGCAGCAAGATTAGGATTATGCAGATTACAGACAAAGACGTTATATACGAAGATAACCATATTATCGCAATCAATAAAAGGGCGGGGGATATTGTTCAGGTCGACGATACTGGTGACAAGTCGTTGGACATGATGGTTAAGGATTATCTGGAACAAAAATATAGTAAACCCAATGCTTTTATCGGCGTTATTCACCGATTAGATCGTCCAGTGAGTGGACTTATTGTATTTGCCAAGACAAGTAAGGGGTTAGATCGGATGAATAAGCTGTTTCATGATCGAGACATACAGAAATCCTATCTTGCAGTGGTACGTACTCAACCACCTCATTTGGCAGGGAAACTCGAAAATTGGTTATTACGGGATCGAAAGAAAATGATTACCAAGGCTTTTAACAGAGAGGTCAAAGGAAGCAGCTATGCCGAGCTAAATTATCAGGTTCTTGGAGAGTTAGAGGGATACTATCTGCTGTTGGTACAGCCCAAAACCGGTAGGACCCATCAAATAAGGGTGCAGTTATCAACCATGGGCTGTCCTATTGTAGGAGATAACAAATATGGCTATCCAAGAGGGAGCCTCCGCAGGAGTATTTGTTTGCACTCAAGAGGGTTGACATTTGAGCATCCTATCAAAGGTGAGGCCATGGCTCTTACGGCAGATTTGCCTGTGGACGGCTTTTGGGAAAAATTTAATACTCTCCTATAAATCCACACTGTTGTACAAATCAAGCCGCCGATAGCTGTACCTCCTAAGAGAGGCTACTTTTAAGGAAGAAATGCTTAACTTTGTAGGCTGAAAGCCGCTTGTATTAAATCGGAAGGCTATTCATCAATCAATAAAAAGTAAACGGATGACAACAATTAAGCGAAATGTAGCTGTGATATTCTGCTCTTTACTATTAGTCGTATCGAATGTAGACGTAACAAATGCACAATGTGCGATGTGCTCGTTGAATGCAGAAAATAGTACTAAAGGAGGTAATACACAAGGGCGGGGGTTGAACAATGGTATTTTTTTCCTACTAGGTGCGCCTTTTATTATTGTCTCAGCTGTAGGTTTTTTATGGTACAAAAAATTCCGTAAAAAAGATGACAAAGTCTATTTATAGTACAAATAGTATTTATGGCTACATCCAAATTTAGTGCTTTAGCACAATCCAAATGCCCGAAATGTAGGATTGGATATGTCTTTGAAGGTCCAGTATATGGTTTTCGTAAGCAAAAGATGAATGAATCGTGTCCACATTGTGGGGTTAAGTTTGAAGTCGAACCTGGTTACTTTTACGCAGCAATGTATGTTAGCTATGCATTTTCGGTAGCAGAGGTTGTGAGCTTGGCCGTTGGTACCTACATGTTGAGCAAGAGTGAGTCACCTTGGGTGTATCTCGGGGTGCTTATATTTACTATTCTCTTGTTTGCTCCCTTTAATTTTAGATATTCACGATTGGTACTTCTTCATTATTTGACGCCAAAAATTTCATACAATCCAAGATATGAAGAAGAGCAGTCAAAGTTATAGGCTCTTGAACAGTATCGTGCTATAGGTATTTCATCACACTATTGAATACAAATGCTCTTCCGTGAAATGAACTGGCGATATACTCTTGGAGAGGAATCAGGTGCTTTTCATTAAACAACTCAATTTCGGATTCATTTTCCACTATTATTTGGATACAGTGTGTGTGACCTTCGTGAGGAGAGTCCAACAATTCCAAAAATTTGGTATTGAATGTCGATTGGCTTAAAATCTCAGCTTTCAACCACTCAACTACGGTTGCGTTAACGGAATCTTCGGTAATGATAGAAACATTATATAAATACATGTTGCAAATGTACCAAACTAATGAATAATTTATGTAAAAATAAGGTTGCATTTCTGCCAGTGTCATTAATAATTTGAATATTTGGAATAGGGGACATTTAGTGTATGGTTAAGATTGTATTATATGCCGTGATAGGCTTGTTGTTGGTTTGTGTTGGTTGTTCCCATCAAGGAGACAACAGTAGGATACCCGTGCAAGATTTCTTTAGCGTACCGGAAAAGAGTAGTTACAAAATTTCTCCTGATGGACAGCAGATTGCTTATCTTGGTTTAGAAAACCACTGCAAGAACATTTTTATTTTGAATTTAGAGGATAAGTCTAAGTCTAAGCAACTTACCTATCAGGCAGATATGAATGTTCAGTACTTCTTCTGGACAGATGATAATCAGATTATTTATTCTAATACTCAATCTTCAGAGGACAGTTTACGATTATACTCCATCAATGTAGCTAGTGAAATCGCTACCCCTTTATTCAAGCCTATCAAGAAAAGATTACGTTGGATTCATCCTATAATCCCTCGAGACAATAGCTTGTTAGCTGCCATTAATGAACGTGACTCATCAGTATTTGATGTTTATAGAGTCTATTTAGATGGTAGACCCAAGGTGCTTTTGGAACATAATCCGGGCAATGTCATCTCTTGGTATGGGTCCACAGATGGACATGTCCGATTGGCCCTAACCAGTGATAGTGTCGAAGAGTCCATTCTGTACAGGCCTGAAGGGACAGGTCCTTTTCGTGAGGTAGTGACCAATAGTATTGAGACTACTGTATTGCCACTAGGATTCAAAAAAGGATCTAATTCTATAGCATATGCACTTTCCAATATTGGGCGAGATAAGCTTACCTTGATTGAATATGATGTTGCCAAAGGTGTGGAAGTAAAAGAACTCTACAGTAATAAAGATGCAGATCTCACATCCAGTGGATATGTAAGTGAGTTGCAGGAGATGATATACACTAGCTATTCCCTAGATAAGGAAAAGCGTTTTTTCTTTAATGATAGAATTAAGCAGATCAATGATCGCATCCAAGCCAAAGTAGATGGTGCTGAGATTGATTTTTTAGATCATGACTCAACGCTAAACCGTTTCATTATTAAAAGTTATACTGATAGAAATCCCGGTGCTATTTACTACTACGATGCAAACGAGGATAAATTACAAAAATTAAACGACTTAAATCCGAAGATTACCTCTCGTCAAATGTCCACAATGGAACCGGTTAGTTACAAGACCAGAGATGGACTGACTATACAAGGGTACCTCACTTATCCCTTAAATACCGACCGAAAGAATCTTCCTGTGATTGTCATTCCACATGATGGGCCCAATGGACGCGTGGATTGGGGATTCCAACCAGAAGCGCAGTTTTTGGCAAATAGGGGATATGCTGTATTTCAAATGAATTACAGAGGTTCGGTAGGCTATGGGAAGGCTTTTTGGGCCTCTGGATTTAAGGAATGGGGTGGGAAAATACAAAATGATATCACCGATGGTGTGATGTGGTTAATCCATGAGGGAATTGCCGATCGAGATAAAATAGCAATCATGGGCTACGGTTTCGGAGGATACTCAGCATTGTATGCTGCTTGTTTTAACTCTTCCTTATATGCATGTGCAATATCGAATTCAGGTTATACCAATCTGTTTACCTATTTTAAGCAGGTGCCCCCTTACTTTAAACCTTACGTACAATTCTATTATCAAGTAATTGGTAATCCTGAGACTGAGTCTGATTTATTTAAGGCAATATCCCCTGTTTTCCATTCGGATAAGGTGAAAATACCAGTTTTTATGGTTCAAGGAGGACGAGATAAATTTAGCTCCGTTAATGATGCCAACCAATTTGTCCAGCGTTTGAAAAACAATAACGTGCCTGTAAGGTATATTGTTAAAGACGAAGAGGGAAAAAGATTCAGGAATGAAGAAAATGTGGTTACCTATTATCAAGAATTGGAGCAGTTCTTGAACAAGTATTTGAAATAATCGAACGATTGGCATAATACACCACCAATGACCACTTCAACAAAGTACACGTATAAAAAGAACATAGGCTTGCTCATTGCGTTTGTGGTGTTTGTCACTATACTTTTTGTTGTATCGGTGTTCTTTGCTCGCACTATGATATCCAATTTTGTAGATAGTGAGTTTTCCAATCGTAAAGTGGAAGTGTATGACAAGTCGTTGGTTCCGTTCAATGACTTCTTTCAAAATCGTATACCCGAGATTTCCTATTATCAAGGTTTTTTGGATACCAATGAAGCTAAAGGTATGATGGACAATGTCCTTCGTAAATACCCCTTTGTTAGGGAAACCATTTTCTACGATATTGCCTTCACGAACGATGTTGAAGAGCCCTATGATATCAAGTTGAATAACCTGTTGATACAGTCCCGCTCGGTGTACTCTTATACGTTAAATGATACCTATCATTTGATATCTAAAAGAATTGGCGGCGATCAGCTTAAAGATTACTATGAGGATTTCAGTACGATGACCATGAAGTTGGGCAATTTCTTAGATCGTGTAAACGAATCAACCAAATTGACGGACAACATGATTTTCAAGATATTCTATGACATGGCTCCAGGCAAAGTCACCTATATGAATATCCCGCGGATTAGCGACTTGGTGTCTTATCGAGATTTGTATAGGGGAGCAATAAAGCAAACGGTGAGCTATGATCAGGATCTTTTTGTTTTTTTTATAGACCCCAAGCGAATTCGAATTACAAATGTCTATCCCAATTTATATGAGCATATAGATGTTGTGCCGTTGGTGAGTGTCAATTTGACTGGGGAGAAACCCTATCTTTATACTGAAGTGTCCTTGCCAGGAGCACTTTCTGACTACAAGATTACTTTTAACTCATCGGAATCTTTTATTAGAAAGGAAACCAACCGTCGTTTTTTACCTGTAGTATTTGGTATATCGATTATCTATTTCATTTTATTACTGATTGCATACCTTATTTATCGGAATGTCATGACCAATGGGAGGTTGTATCGATTACAATACGATTTCATCAATAACCTCACGCATGAGTTCAAAACTCCCGTTAGTGTTATCAAGATTGCAGGCAATAATATCAAAAGTGCAGAAAATATAAGTGAGGATGAACGCATGATGTATGGACGTATCTTGGATCAAGAAGCAGACAAGTTGAATAGTTTGATGAACAAGTTACTGTCCTTTACGCAAATTGAAAATAAATCCATCAAATTTAAACGAGAACGAGTAGATTTAAAAGAATTATGTGAAACATTGTTTTCGGCCACAAAATTGAGTTATCCTGACCTTAAACTTTCGTATAGAATTCAAGTCAAAAATGATATGATAACGGACCCCGTATTGCTGTCGAGTGTTTTTCAGAATTTGATTGATAACGCCTATAAATATTCCAATCCGTCGAACAAAGTTTTAGATGTTGATATCCAACAAAATAAGAAGAATTTTGTTATCATATTTAAGGATGAAGGGATTGGAATAAGTAAGCAGGAGCATAATCATATATTTAAGAAGTTTTATCGAGTAAAAAATCAGTATAATCAACAGGGGAGTATCGGATTGGGGTTGGCATTTTGTAAGGAAATAACTGAATTTATGGGAGGAGAAATCCGTGTTGAAAGTCAGTTAGGAAAAGGTACCACATTTACGCTCACCTTCCCCGTTTAAAAGAATTAGAGAAGATATGCAAAAAGATATTACTATTGCCGTAATAGAAGACGATGAAAACTTACGTTTTTTGGTAAGTCATCGTTTACAATCCGAAAATTATAAGGTCATCCAGGCTGGGAATGGGCTTGATGCTGAAAAATTAATTTTGGATCAAAAACCCGACATTGTATTGTTGGACTGGATGTTGCCTGGGAAAGAAGGAAATGATGTGTGTGTGGATGTTAGGAAGGCTGGCTTCGAAAATATCATTATTATGATGACGGCTAAGTCTCAGGATATCGATAAGATTGATGCATACAGTTTTGGAGTGACCGATTATATCACGAAACCTTTCAATATGGATGTGCTGGTCGCGATGATCGAAAACAAAGTTCGCTTCTTCGTGCCGAAGAACAGTGCCGAGGTATATCATTTTGGAAATACTGAGCATCAGCCCAATGTGCATTCCTTGGTCAGAGACGGTAAGAAAATCGAGCTGACCATTTTGGAAAACAGGATTCTCCTACATTTTCTGCAGAATGTAGGTAAGGAAATTACGCGAGAAGAGTTGATGGAAGTGGTATGGGGATATAGTTCGAATGTCAATACGAGGACATTAGACATGCATGTCGTACGCCTGAGGAAGAAGATAGAACGCAATCCTGACAAACCCCATTATTTGCAGACAGTTAGAGGGTTGGGGTATAAGTTTGTGGATGAAGATGAATAGTATTGGAATTGATAGATAGTTTTTGTTTATTTCAAAACAATCATTATCTTCGTAAAAATAGCAAGACCATATTGTCCGGAAGGCCAGTGTGGTCTTGTCTTTTTATGTTTTTAAAAGTTAGAAAAGTTAAAAGTTAAATAATTATGGCAGAAGTAACTTATTACAACCAAGAGGGGTTAGATAAGCTTAAAGAAGAGCTACATTATCTAAAGACAGAAGGAAGGGCTAACATTGCTAAAGCTATTGCGGAGGCACGTGACAAGGGTGATTTGTCCGAAAATGCAGAGTATGATGCTGCTAAAGAGGCACAGGGACTGCATGAGGCTAAGATTGCTAAACTGGAAGACGTACTATCTAGTGCGAGATTGATTGACGAGTCTAAATTGGATACTTCAAAGGTTTTGGCACTATCCATTGTACGTATCAAAAATAAAAAGAATGGCATGGAGATGACCTATCAGCTCGTTTCGGAGACAGAAGCCGATATGAAATCGGGTAAGATTTCGGTCAAATCTCCAATTGCGCAGGGGCTATTAGGTAAATCCAAAGGAGATGTCGCCACTATCGATGTCCCGGCCGGGAAAATCGAGTTGGAAATCTTGGAGATATCAAGGTAACGATTATAAGAGGTTATGTGCGGTTTTGCCATAACCGCATATAATTTCAATGACATATTTTTGAACGGTCACAATATATTTGTGACCGTTTTTCATATATTTGTCATTGCACATTAATAGATATAGAGTATGTCAACTATTTTTTCAAAGATTGTTGCCGGTGATATCCCCGCTTATAAAGTAGCGGAAAGTATTGATTATTTGGCTTTCTTAGATATCCAACCCTTGACAAAGGGGCACATCTTGGTGATACCGAAGAAAGAGACCGATTATATATTTGATATCGCCGATGACGAATATATGGGACTGTGGGTATTTGCCAAAATTGTCGCTCAAGGTATAAAAAAAGTTTTTCCTTGCCTCAAAGTTGGCGTAGCTGTTGTAGGCCTCGAAGTCAATCACGCACACATCCATTTGATTCCTTTGAATGCAGTGCAGGATATGAACTTTGAAAGGCCCAAATTATCTCTTCCCGCTGAAGAGATGGAGCAAATAGCCACGGAGATAAGAGAAGCTATTGCAGTAGTAACGAATGGTAACTAACATTTAGATTGAAAATTTAACCCCAACGGATGATCTACAGTGTGTCAACTTTGCTTATCGATGAGATACGTTAATGTATTCGATAGCGTTAAAGAAATAGCACTTAGTCCATCCGTATTTTATTTTATATGCAAGATTTGTTAATGTCTTTTCAGCAGTTAATGGATGCCGAACACTTATTGAGTTCTGGCGGTTTCTATTTAGTTGTATTGATTGTTTTTGCCGAGACTGGATTATTTTTTGGATTCTTTCTTCCAGGTGATTACTTATTGTTTTTAGCGGGTTTATTCTGTGCCCTCAATAAAGTTGATGTCAGTATTGAGACCATGTATTTTGGTATCACAGTGGCCGGGATAGCGGGCAATTTTGCAGGCTATTGGTTTGGATATCGAGCCGGTCCGATGCTCTTCAAGCGAAAGGATTCGTGGATATTCAAGCGAAAGTACGTCATTATGGCTGAAGAGTTTTACCAAAAATATGGCGGTACCGCTCTAATAATTGGAAGGTTTGTTCCTATTATTCGTACATTTGCTCCTATATTTGCTGGGGTGGTGAAGTTGGATTTTAAAAAGTTTGTCGTGTACAATGTATTCGGAGCCTTTTTATGGGTCTCTCTTCTGACGTTGTCCGGCTATTTTTTAGGCGTAAAGTTTCCCGGGATAATCAACTATGTCGAGTATATCATCGTAGGTTTGATTGTTATTGCGTTTCTTCCCATTATAATAGCCTTGATTAAACGTGCGATTACAAACAAGAAAAAATAAAACAACAGATAAACAGTAATTATTATTAAATGAGTACACAAAATCCTTGGCACCAGGTCTCCCCTGGAAGTAATATGCCAGAATCAGTCAATGCAATTATAGAAATATCTAACGGATCCAAAGGGAAATACGAACTTGATAAAGAGAGTGGACTCCTATTATTAGACCGTGTCATGAGTTCTGCAGTCACCTATCCAGCCAACTATGGATTTATTCCTCAAACATATTGTGATGACAACGATCCACTGGATATCTTAGTCATCTGTTCGGTTGATATCATGCCGATGAGTCTTGTTGAGGCTAAGATTATTGGTGTCATGAATATGGTTGACGGCGGTGAGCAGGACGACAAGATTATTGCCGTAGCTAAGAATGACCCCGTTATGAACTATATTAACAATATCGAAGAATTACCTCCTCATACCATGAAGGAAATTGTTCAATTCTTTGAGACCTACAAAGCATTGGAGAATAAGCAAGTACTTGTAGAAGGTGTTCAAGGGCGCGAAAGAGCGAAGGAGATTTTATTGGAAAGCCTCGAATTGTACAAGCAAACATTTGTTAACAAATAAATCATATAATGGCGCTGGACGTTTTTTGGACCCTTTTGTTAGTACTTGCTAATGGTTTTTTTGTGGCTGCCGAATTTGCCATCGTAAAAGTTCGGGCTTCTCAAATAGAACTACAAGCCAAATCAGGAAGTAAGGTAGCAAAAATAGCTAAAAATATTACAGACCATTTAGACGGATACCTAGCTGCAACACAGCTAGGTATTACGTTAGCATCCCTAGGACTAGGTTGGGTCGGCGAGGCTGTAATGACACAAATTGTCCATCAGTTTTTTGGATTCTTCAACGTTGAGCTTTCTGGAAAAATCGCAACAAATCTAGGACATGTGCTGGCATTCAGTATCATTACTGTGATGCATATTGTTTTCGGTGAACTTGCGCCTAAGTCCATCGCTATTCAAAGACCAGTCGCTACCACAATGAAAATTGCTCTTCCTTTGCAATTTTTCTATTTAATTTTTAGACCTATCATCTGGGTATTGAATGGTTTTGCCAATTTAATCTTACGAGGCCTAGGTTTTCAAGTCAATGTCGGAGAGTCTCACCACTCATCAGAAGAGCTCCAATATCTATTGGACAAAGGAAAGGAAAGCGGAGCGTTGGATATCTCCGAACACGAACTGATTAAGAATGTGTTTGATTTCAATGAGCGTATTGTCAAGAATATTATGGTGCCGCGCACCAAAATTGTCGCCATTGACAAGGATGCAACCGCAGACGAATTTATCAATACGGTCATGGAAGAGGGCTATTCTCGGATACCTATTTATGATGACAATATCGATCAAATCATAGGGATTGTACATACCAAGGATATTCTACCCATTATTGTCAAAGGAAAAGAGGTGGTTTTGAAGAATATCATGCGTAAGCCTTACTTCATACCAGAGACCAAGAAGATCAACGACCTAATGGCTGAATTTCAGCTAAAACGTATTCAGATAGCCATTGTGCTGGATGAATTTGGTGGAACAGCCGGGATGGTCACCTTAGAGGATATTGTCGAAGAGCTTGTCGGAGAGATTCAGGATGAATATGATGAGGAGACTCCTGTCGTAGAACGAATTTCGGAGACAGAATATATGGTGGATGCTGGAGCCAGCGTACACGATGTCAATGGTTACTTACCTTTAGAGTTGCCAGAGAGTTCTGACTATGACACCATAGCAGGCTTGGTTAGCGATTTATTCGACAAGATACCGGAGGTAGGAGAATATAAAGAAGTCTATGGCTATACTTTTACAATCATGAAGAAAACCCAACAAAACATCGAATTTGTTAAGTTGGAGATGATAGAGACGCCTAATGACGATAACGAAGAATAGCTAATCCGTTTTCGATATGCAACTTTTCTTTACCCCAGATGTCAATCCAGATGCTGTTGTTTATACCTTGAACGAAGAGGAGAGCAAACATGCCATACGTGTGCTTCGTTTGGTTGTTAAGGATCAGCTTCATCTTATTGACGGTCAAGGTAACCTATTTTTGGCGGAGATTATTGATGCCCATCCCAAACGGACCGAGCTTCGACTCTTGGAGGTTCAACGCGAGTTTCAGAAACCCTCTTATCGTCTTCATATTGCTATAGCACCTACCAAGAATATCGATCGAGTGGAATGGTTCCTTGAAAAGGCTACCGAAGTTGGCATTCATGAAATAACACCGATTATAAGCGAACATTCTGAACGAAAAGAGGTAAAATTGGAACGATTGAATAAAGTAATCGTGTCAGCGATGAAGCAATCTTATAAAGCATACTTGCCGCAATTGAATCCCGCGATTTCGTTCTCGCAATTTCTAAAGAAAATGGAGCAAGATTCAGCTACTAAAGCAATTGCACATTGCGAAGAGACCGATAAAAAGTATTTGAATCAAATTTTTGAAGCCAATGGAAACTATCTGCTATTGATTGGTCCTGAAGGAGATTTTTCAAAAGATGAAATTGCTCAAGCCTTGGATGCGGGATATGCGCCAGTTTCATTAGGCGAGGCTCGTCTAAGGACAGAGACCGCGGCACTAGCATCTTGCGTAGAGGTCGCACTGCTCAATCGTTAAGATAAATGGACGAACAAATCAGCCAGCTCAATAACACCTAACACTGATTTTCAACTACTAATGTCTGGCCTCCAACGTTATGACCTAGTTTTGGGTATCTAATTACTAACTACTCAATACTATTTAATCAAAACTGCATCAACGATTTGAATCTCTGAATTGCCTTCCAAAGGTTTAGGATTGAACTTCATCTTTCCTTTCACTTTTATTGGTTCATCGGTGAATTTGACTGAACCATCCTTCATGAATATTTCTACCATCGGCGGAATTCCATTTGTTCCGCAAAATTGACATTGCATGACCGGTAATACCGATAGCATGAATACCTTGTGATTGCGTCCGCTATTCAAGGGGACCAGATATCCTGGCAATGTGACGACTTTATCTTCGAGCGCCTTAAGTGGAGGTGGGTAGGAGGGAGTATAGATTTTTTTGCTTCCTTCGTATGTAACCTTGTACATCATCTTGTCAATTGCTTCCCAGGTACTATTCATCATAGGGGTATGATCTGGTACCCCTGGATCTCTGTTCCCAATTTGCGCATTTGCTATTCCCGATATTGTCAATAAGAATAAGGTGACGATTAGATATCTGTTCATATGTTATGTGTTTTTTTAATTCGACGAGATTGTATGCCTCGTTGTTACTTGTCAGCAAGAATAGTCGATATAGTTGTCTTGTATGCCTTCAATGAGGGGACCAAGGCTGCTAATAGTCCAGTCAAACAAGCAAGTGCCAATATGCCGAGTTCGGTCGGTTGAAGTTGGAAAGCCTGAATAAAATCTGTGCTTTGTCCAGTTTGTTGGCTAATCAGAAAGAGAGCTATATGTCCTAATATTAGTCCCAGTAAACCCCCAAAGAAGGTGATTAGAAAACCTTCTAGGAGTACCATGGTAAAGAGTTTTTGTTTTGAAGCTCCCAATGTGCGCATGACAGCCAAATCGTATTTACGACTTTTTAGTGCATTGTATAAGCTTATAAATACACTGAATCCAGCCATAAGCATAATAATATAGGCCAAAATGGTAAGCGAATCTATACCTACGCCGAGTAAGCTGAATAAACGTGCACTTTCTATAGCTGGAGAGGCTGCTTGCATAGAGGTACTTTGGTTAACCATCTTTGGCAACATCCCTATTGCTGCAGGTGATTGATATTGAATAAGCATTGCCGTTATTTCTTCACCATGGTCTTCAATCAACTCCTGTCCAATGTTCTTGACATATTCTTCCTGTATATGGTTATGCTCTTCTTCGTGGTGTTCTTCGCCATGGTGGTGTTGGTGGGCGTCTAACTGTTCTTCCGTCGCTTCTTTTTCATGACGATGTTCAGCCGCCTCATGACCATGTGCGATTCCGTGTACATCCCACACACTCTCTAAATTGCAAAGAATCAGATTGTCCGTGACGTTATTGTTCTTTTTTAGAATACCAGTTACGATAAAAGGATGATGGTGGTGGTCGTCCGCACTCTCGGTTAGCCCATGTGAACTATTGATTTGATCTCCGATTTTTAAGCCTCTTTTTCTCGCCACTTCAGCGCCAACTACGATTTCAAAAGGCTTGTTAAACAGCTTCCCTTCACTGACTGTCGTATTATATAGTGTGAGGAAGTCTGCAGTGGTGCCTACTATGCGGTGGCCTTTGTAATTGTCTCCTAGCGATAATGGTACTGCCAACTTTACAAAGGGATTGTCCTTAAGCTGATTCGCTTCCGAGAGTGGTATATTGCCAGTAGGATTGTCTACATGGTACACTGCGCTTAGGATTAACTGAAGCGGGCTGCCTTTGGCGCCCACTACCAGGTCTATGTTTTTACTATTGCTGTCAAGCTGTTTTTCAAAGCTATCGCCGGTCACATATAGTACACACAGGATAGCCGCACCAAAGGCTGTTAATATGATGCTCAATAAAGTAGAGCCTAGTTGTCTAGTGATATTCTTCCAAACAATCTGTAGTGTATTCATGTCTTGTAAACTTTAACTTAGATAATTGCTTGGTACCTATGGATACCAAACTGACTTTTTGATACCTACTGCCTACTTCAAGTGATAGGTATGTGTAAATTGATCTTTAATACGTTTGTCGTGTGTAGCAATCAACAGGGTGGATCCGTACTGATTGGCTATACTCGTTAACAGTTGGAGCACTCTTTCAGTGTTGTTGTCATCTAACGAAGCTGTAGGCTCATCAGCAATCAATAAGAGCGGCTTGTTGATCAATGCTCTTGCTATTGCTGCTCTTTGTTTCTGTCCGCGACTCAGCTCATTGGGGTGCGCTTTCGCTTTATCCCTCAGTTGAAGTTGTTCCAGTATATTTAAGATAGATTTTTCGTCTACTGATAGTTTGGCTAGACTTTGTGCTAGCTTGATATTTTCTAGCAAGGTAAGGTTCTTGAGGAGATGTGCCTCCTGAAATATAAAGCCTATATGCCGAGCTCTGAAGGCATCCAGCTTGCTGGAGTTGAGTGCATAAATAGATTGTCCATGGATATCAATTGTTCCGCTCAAGGGAAGGGATAATCCAGCTAGAAGTTGAAGCAAGGTCGTCTTGCCACTTCCTGAATCTCCTAGTAGCAAGGTATGTTGGCCTTTGTTTATTTCAATATTGGGGAAAAGTAAGGACGTACCATTTTGATATCGGAAAGATAAGTCGTTAG
The DNA here is from genome assembly GCF_027627455.1 of Sphingobacterium sp. SYP-B4668. Classification (NCBI taxonomy): domain Bacteria; kingdom Pseudomonadati; phylum Bacteroidota; class Sphingobacteriia; order Sphingobacteriales; family Sphingobacteriaceae; genus Sphingobacterium; species Sphingobacterium sp. SYP-B4668. The sequence goes on from NZ_CP115483.1 coordinate 1,113,096, forward strand.
CTTTTAGAATGTAATCCATATGGCTAAGAAATTTATATACATTATAATACCCTAAACTTAGATAATCTTGCTTAGAAATGCAATTATAATGGCATTTACAGGTAAGTAGTTACATCCTTTGTCATCGTAGGGAACATAAATCTAAAGTGGAAAATTAGTCTTATTCTCGAATAAAAGCGAATATGTACAAGATTATTACATCTAGTGTTTGGATAGTGTTAATGTCGCTTTTCTTAACATATACTTTTCAAAACCATTAAAATTCATTGCTGAATAGCTACTTATGTTCGTCCATTAGGTGTTGTTAATAATTTATTAACAACCAATTGATGTAATAGTAATTTGTTGTTAACACAATGCTAATACTGCGGTAATAGTTTTGCAGAAACAAAAAACTCAAAGAATTGAAATCGCAATTAAAACTCAAAAATGCCCTGTTGACATTACTTCTTTTTGTATTGACGACAACAGCTTTTTCTCAAGAAAGTGGAAAAGTAACTGGTAAAGTCATTAATAGTAAAACAAACGAACCTATCGTTGGATTGACGGTCAAAGTATTGGGAACTTCTAGGGGGGGGAGTTCTGATGTTTCCGGTATATACAATATTCCTGGATTACCTGTCGGCAAGCACACATTAGAATTTAGTTATGTGGGCTATTCAACCAAACAGATTACTGATGTTGAGATTAAGGACAAGGAAGTGACTACTTTAGATGTACTGATGGACAATTCAGAAGGAACGATGTTAGATCAGGTTGTGGTGACGGGGTCATTTAAAAAAGAGTCTATAAATGCTCTTTATGCACAACAAAAGAATAGCATAGCGATTTCAGATGGTATTTCAGCCGAAATCATCAAGAAGACACCAGATAAAAACACAGGCGAGGTATTAAAGCGAGTAAGTGGCGCTAGTGTCCAAGATAATAAGTTCATTATCATCCGCGGATTAAGTGATCGCTACAATGCGGCTTTGTTGAACAATAGTCCACTTCCTAGTACAGAGGCAGATCGCAAAGCATTTTCATTCGATATTATTCCCTCTTCTTTGATAGATAATATCGTTATTAGTAAAACAGCAACAGCAGACTTACCTGGTGACTTAACAGGCGGAGCAGTAAACGTTAAAACCAAAGATTTCCCGGATAGAAAAACTATTGAATTTAATGTTGGACTAGGTTATAATTCATTGAGTACATTCAAGAATTTTCTTGGTAATAAAAGAACGACCGGTAATTATTTTGGCGCCTTAAATCCAGAGAACAAGTTGCCAAGCAATTTTCCATCTTCGTTTAGTGATTATTCTAAATTGAATTCTGCGGAAAAGGTAAATTTTTCAAAAGAATTTAAAAATACCTGGGTTACAGAGAAATTAGGTAAAGCACTCCCTACTCAAAGCGCGCAAGCTCTATTTGGAAATACCTATATGCTTAAGAATGAAGGAAAGCTAGGAGTAATAGGCTCTATTTCTTATAGAAATTCTGAAACAATTTCTCCTGAAATCCGCAATGACTATAATTCCATCGATCAAGGGAAAGATAGTTATATCTTCAAGTACAATGACACCTATTATAGATTCAATTCGAATGTAGGGGCGCTTGGTAATATCTCTTATCTAAATGACAATCTGAAGCTTTCTTGGAAAAACATATTTAATCAAGGTTTAGAGCAGAGCTATACAGACAGAGAAGGTGAGTTTGATGATGGTGGAATTGAGCTAAGAAAGGTAACCCTATTAGAGACAGTTCAGAAGAGAATGTTTAATTCGGTATTGGATGGTGAGTATCTTTTGAATAATGAGAAGCAGTCTAAATTATCTTGGAATTTCTCATATAGCAATGTTAATGTGGATCAACCCGATTTGCGACGTACAATTTACAGTAAGAAACTTGATCCGAATAATCCCGATAGACCTTATCAAATTAGTGTAGGTACTAGTCCATCTCCCTCTGGTGCCGGAAGATTCTATAGTAATCTAAATGAAAATATTTACAGTGGAGGTTTGAATTGGTCTTACGGATTGAAATTATTGGGTCAGGAACAAACATTAAAAGTAGGCGTATTAAAACAATACAAAAAACGCAACGTGGACGCACGCGTTTTAGCCTATAGAGATGCAACTGAGACGTTCTCAGATCAAGAGGCCTTGTTGTCGATGACGCTAGAAGATATCTTTTCCCCTGAAAATATGGCGTCAAATCGGATTTATTTAGAAGATATTACCAATCCAGACAACGCGTATGAAGGTGCTGGAGATTTAAATGCGGGGTTTATGATGGTTTCAGGGAAGGTTGCAGAGCGGTTGAAAGCGAGTGTCGGTGTGCGCTATGAAAATTATAAAGAGACATTACTAACAGGAGCTTTAAATTCTGGTGAAAATAATAATGTAAACAATACTTATAATGACTTTTTACCCTCTCTAAATCTAACGTATGAATTAAACCCTAAGACAAACCTAAGATTTAGTTATTCGAATACTTTAGCCCGAGCACAATTTCGAGAACTAGCATCATTTTCTTTCTATGATTTTGTGACTGGCATCACGAAAAAGGGAAATCCAGATGTGAAAAGGACTAGAATTTCAAATTTTGACCTGAGATATGAATTTTATCCAAGTTTAGGGAAATTGATTTCGGTTTCTGCGTTCTACAAGGACCTAAAGGATCCTATTGAATCTAACATCATAGCAGGTTCCTCTCCAGCTAGCAAATTGATGTCTTATGTTAATGCTCCAAAAGCATACATAATGGGGGGAGAGTTAGAAGTTCGTCATGATTTTGGATTTATTAACCAAGATGTTGATTTTTTCAAAAACCTCGTATTCAGCGCAAATGCCGCGGTAATAAAATCCGAAGTGAACTTTGAAAATACACAGCCTACTATGGAAAATAAAAGAGCGCTGTATGGACAATCACCCTTCTTATTAAATTTTGGTTTACAGTATTCTTCAGCAAAAGGTTGGGAAGCAAATGCATTTTTTAATAGGATTGGAAGACGGATTGACGTTGTCGGGTTTGGTAGATATGAAAACAGCAATTTCATCAATGAATATTCAGATATCTTCGAAGCCCCACGAAGTGTTTTAGATATACAAGTCGCTAAGAAGTTGATTTCGAATAAAGCTGAATTGAAGTTAAACGTCGGCAATATCTTGGATACGAAGTCAATTTTTTATCAAGATGTAGACGATAGTGGTAAATATAATGCAAATAACGACCGCTTAATGAATTCGGTAAACTACGGCAGGAATTTTTCTCTTTCATTTGGCTACAGGTTTTAAACATTAGATAAACATTGCTTAACATTAAGGTTAAGTGCAATAGATAATTTTACAAAAAAACAGATTATGAAATTCATCAAAACAACAAAATGGTTTGCTTATTTAATAATTGCAACCTCATTAACAATTGTAAGTTGTAGTGACAGTGATAAACCTACACCTCCTACTCCAGAGCCTGGAGATAGAGAGCAAGTTGTGTTGGAAGGAAAGATATCCAATGCAAAAGTTTTGGATGCCAACAAAACATATTTATTGAAAGGATATGTACAAGTAATGGACGGTGGGACATTGGAAATTCCTGCGGGAACTATAATAAAGGGAGAGAAGGCTTCTAAAGCTGCGTTAATTGTTGAAAGAGGAGGAAAGATTAAAGCCAATGGAACAGCTACTAATCCAATTGTCTTCACATCAGATCAGGCAGATGGCAGTCGTAAAGAAGGCGACTGGGCTGGTATAATTATTTGCGGAAAATCAAAGGTGAATTCTGCAGATGGTACTGCTCAATATGAAAGTGGTGTTCTTGGAGCATCAGTTGCAAACTATGGCGGTGGAGCGACCCCGATATTGGATGACAATTCAGGGGAGTTGAGTTATGCCCGCATCGAATTTGCAGGTAATGCAATTCAAACAGATAAAGAGATTAATGGCTTGACTTTATGCGCTGTAGGTTCTGGAACAAAAGTTCATCATATTCAAGTATCTTACGGAGGTGATGATTCGTTTGAATTTTTTGGAGGTACGGTGAATGCGACTCATCTAATCGCTTACCGAGGAACTGATGATGATTTTGATTTTGATCAAGGCTACACAGGTAGTATTCAATACGGTATATCTATAAAAGATCCGATTATTGCGGATGGAGCTGGTACATCTAGAGGAATTGAGTTAGAAAATAAGGGAGCGGTTGCAAATAATCTGTACACTCGTCCCGTACTATCTAATTTTACTTTCATTGGTCCTGGAAAAGAGAGCAATTCGAAACATGGTGCAGGTATACATTTCGGATTAAGCAGCCGTATGGTTTTGGCAAATTCGATTATCGTAGGAGCAAAAACATATGCGGTAGAGTTTAATTCAGATTTTCCTGCAGCGGAGTTGAAAGCAGGTCGTTCTATACTTTCGAATAATATGATATTTGGAAACGATGGAAACTTCAGTTTGAAGGATGTAACAAGTTTTGCTAATGTCGATGCGGTCACTACATTCTTAAATGACTTAGGAGTATTCTCAGTTGCTAGTGTGGATGCTGCTGGTCTTAATAATACGGGTATTGCAACAATAGACCTATTACTTAAATCCACCTCGCCAGCGTTGAATAAAGCTAAGTACGAAGGAGATTTAGCTTCAGGTTTTGTAAAAGAGACATTTATAGGTGCTATGGGTGCTACAGATTGGACTAAAGGTTGGGCTAGCTGGACTCCAAAGACTAATAAATATTAAAAACTAATTCTTAGCGGAGACCATTTCTTGTCGGAATGGTCTTTGCTATTTAGGCTCATAATGGTAAACGATTTCAAATTGTTGATCCTTTAGATTGTTCGAAAGTTCACCTATTCTCAGATTCTGTTGCTGGGGTGTTGGTTCGCAGATAGAATAATATTTTCCATTAAAAAGAATAGCGTCCCCTATCGGTTTCTCAAATTGAACAGCCATCGTGATATGAGTTGGGTAAAGAAGCGTAATCATAGGTAGATTATATATTTCCTTTACCAGATAGAAGAATAGTGCAGCTCGATCATCGCAGTCACTGTATTGATTTAATAAAGTCTGTTCTGGTGATAGTCTTTTTTCTTTTCCGAAGTTATCCTCGTCATTTTCATATAGAAAAGCATATCGTGTAAATCTCATTAGGTAATCAACACCATTTTTTTGCGCCATTTTCTTCACATTTTCCTTTAAAACGGGAATCAGTGATTGATAAGTTGCTTTACTTAAAGGGATGTTGAAGTAACTTTCAAAGTCTACCCCTGGATAGTTTGCAAATATATCGCTAATGTCATTGTTTAGTTTTATTTTAAAGTGATAGGCTTTGCTTTTGTATTTAAATTTAAGTTGTCTCTCTACATATCGATCAGGTTTAAAGTCAGGTATCCGAGTCACTTTATAACTAAATGCCTTGTGCGCATTTGGTACATTGATATCAACGGGTTTGTAGGCGCCGTTTCCATTAAAGAGCTTTCCATAATCATGGTAGTTGAGACACATATATTTATGTTCCTTTAAATTGAAGAATGGAATGTCTGAGATATCTTCCTCATTTCTAATATAAAAAATAATCTGATTGTCTCCAGTGGCTAGTCTTGCATCGTAACCTGACTTGACCATCAAAAACCATTTATAAAGTGTATATCGAGCGTAGTTGTCGGACTTGGCACTTAGCTGTTGTGCCGTCTTTCGGATTAATTGGTAATAGAGCCAGTCATTTAGTTCATACTTTTCCTTGTAGTCTAATAGGCTATCTATCAAAGGCTGATAATTGCTTTTGTCGATTATATCATAAAATTCAAGAATTGATGAGGACGAGAGACTGTCGTCAAAAGCTATATTAATGGAGGGGTCTTCTATGAAATTAAAAGCTCCCTCATAGAATTCAAAACTAGTCGTTTGAGCAATTGTCTTATGAACGGACAATGTCATTATGAGTACTAAACTCACCATATAGACGATATGTTTGACTGGGCTTCGCATCTCCAATTAACAATTGCATAACTTTTTGTTTATATAAATTTAACATATATGGCTGGTATAGTTAATATTTCTTTTGTCATATTTTTTTGTAAAATATAGAAATAGCTTGTACATCATAATCTGATGATTCTAAGCATGCAATTAAAAACTTTTATATCACTTGGCTTGGATGCTCAGAAGTCACAACTTTAGTATTAAAATTACGAAGTGATAACTATCCATTTTTGTTTGATGCAAAATATGAAAAGAATGGAAACGGATCCAAGCAGCCCTAAGAGAGGCGTACGGATACAGGGAGTATAAGAAAAAAACTTCTTTTGCGGCGAGTATCGCCCATTTCTTTCCCAAACTCCTTCCGATTTATTGTCATATGAGTTTTCTCGGTAAAGGTTACAGAATAGAAAAGTCTTCAGATAGACTAAATTAAGGTCAAATTATGGATTAACGGGGTATTTACATAGGGATAGCATAGCCTTAACATAGCCTTAGCATAGCTATTGGCTATACTAAGGCTATCTAAAAGATAGCTAAATAGTGCATTAGTAGTGAATTTAGTGTAAACCAAGTCTCAGCTTATTCCAAACCAAAATATTGAAACGCTTAAAAGCTGAAACGAGCAGCTATCATTTTTAGATAAATTATTCCATTTTGCACAAGCAGACGGCTCTAGATAGTTTTATTTAATTTGGGATGATAGTATCTCAAAGCCAATTAATGAAATGCCAAGTTTGGTAACGTCATCGATGATGTTACCACATCTTAGCTCTCAGATTATAATGAATCTTTCCTATAGGGGATAAGTCCATAGAGTCAGCCTTTTTATAAGTAATTTAACGAGGTCAATTTGATTAATTGATCTCTAGCTCCTTAAATGGATCTGAAGGATTAAGGAGCTTTAAATTATGTCTATTTAAAATTTCATTTTTAAACCGACCGAGCCATAAGGAGATGCCTGGAAATAATGTTCCTTTTCTTGAAATATACTTTTTAACTTTCTATCCGTTATCTGTGTTGGCCGCCACACATTCATACCAGCTGTAATTGGAATTGAAATCGTTTTTCCAATCTTTATTTCTGGACGGAAACCTGTAACTAAATACATATGAGAGAATATTTTATCCTTTCCTTCCTGTTTCAATAATGCTGTCTGTCCGTTCATTTCGGCAATGATACTGAGGCGCAGATTTCTGTGCATATTGTATCCTACAGACATTTCCAATCCTTTCATAAGAGCAATCCTAACATCATATTTGCCCTCCGTACGCCAGTTAAGATAGAAAGCCGGGAATACCATTGGAAAACCAAAAGAATTGTTTAATGCGAGGCCTCCGCCCAAATCCAGATTTGGTCTTAAGTGGCGAATGAATACGATTCCAGCACTTCCAAGTAGATTGTTAAGTTCCATTTGAGAGAAATCGGTACTTGGCATATATATCCCTCCTCCGACAGAGGCAACCATGGACCACCTATCATTTAAAGGTCTGACATGATTTAAGCTAATGCCAATATTCATAATCTTGTCGATCACGAGTGGCTCTGTGAAATTTTCGTTGTCGAGTTTGGCATATGCTAAGCCTGCATTGATTGCCCATAGAGTGGGACGTTTGAGTTCATTCAACTTTAAAGATAGGGGGATGTTGATGTCAGCCTGATGGACCTTCGCCGATCCCTTACTATTTCCGACTTTTTCATTCGTTTCACCTTTTGTAACGCGATAGCTTGACTTTCCTAAATATTCAGATTTTAATTCAACTTGGATTTGAGCATGTACATCTAGATATGTTCCAATTGCAAGCACAAAAAATAGTAACTTCTTCATTTTAAAAAATAATAATTTGCTGTGTGTATTTCAGTTATGACAATCAGAAATGCCGATACCCTCGACTAGTATAAAGGATCTCATTCGTGCGCATTGCCCTAGCCAATTTTCAACGTTATAGGCAGATAGGACTTAAGTTGAACCAGTATACTGCCGAATCGTTTCATCTAGCTGTAGATCATGAAGTTTTATATTGCGGTAGATTTGCAAAATGTGTATCTTCGTACGATGGAAAATTTTATTGTTTCTGCTCGTAAATATCGTCCGGTCACATTTGACTCGGTCGTTGGTCAGCAACATATTACAGGGACATTAAAGAATGCAATCCTCAACAATCAGTTGGCGCAAGCATTCTTGTTTTGTGGACCCCGTGGTGTTGGCAAGACGACTTGTGCGCGTATTTTGGCAAAAACAATAAACTGCGAGCAGATTACCAGCGAGGCTGAAGCCTGCGGTGAATGTGATAGCTGTAAGTCTTTTCAAAATGGTAACTCATTCAGTATACATGAGCTGGATGCAGCATCCAACAATTCTGTCGACGACATTAGAAGCTTAATCGATCAAGTGCGTATTCCGCCACAATCAGGTAGATATAAGATTTATATCATCGATGAGGTACACATGCTGTCTCAACAAGCTTTTAATGCTTTTTTGAAGACGTTAGAGGAACCTCCTTCTTATGCGATTTTTATCTTAGCGACGACTGAAAAGCACAAGATATTGCCTACTATATTATCACGTTGTCAAATCTTTGACTTCAATAGAATACGAGTCGACGATATGGCGCAACATCTGGGACGTATTGCGGATAATGAATCCATCCAGTACGAATTAGATGGGCTTCATATCATCGCTCAGAAGGCTGATGGTGGGCTGCGTGATGCTTTGTCTATGTTTGATCAGATTGTTAGTTTTTCCAATAAGCAGATTTCCTATCAGTCGGTCATTGATAATTTGAATATTCTTGATTACGATTATTATTTTAAGTTGACAGATTCCATTTATAAGGAAGATGCTGCGCAAGCTATCCTAATCTTCGATCAGGTACTCAATAGAGGATTCGATGGTAATCATTTTATTGGGGGGTTGTCTTCGCATCTTCGTAATCTACTGGTGACCAAGGACCCATCGACATTAAAACTCTTGGATGTCAGTGATAATATCAAAAAACGTTATTTGGAGCAATCTCAACAATTGTCCTCTGGATTGTTATTGTCAGCATTGAATATTTCCAACCAATGTGAGATAAACTATAAAAGCAGCAAAAACCAAAGACTTCAAGTGGAGCTAGCTTTATTGAAGATGTGCCATATCGCCAGTGCGATAATGTTGAGTGACAACGGTACATTTTCAGCTTTAGCTGAACAAAAAAAAAAACGACCTGAACCAGCGGTAACTTCAGCAACTGTGTCAGTTGCTGAAATAAAGAAACAGGATGTTCCTGTTGAACCAGAGTCAGTCAAACCCTCGACTCTGATTCCTCCTGCACCTTCCAAGCCAGTGGAAAATCATCCTCCAAAAATGTCCGACACAGGAAAAAAGGGATGGGGAAGTGTAAAGGTTGCCACCAGTATCCCGAATCTCAACGCGATTTTTGAAGAAAAGGCTGTCGAGGAAGACAACAAGCCGAGTTTGGTAAGGGGAGATGCTAATAAGGAGGTAAGCCTGAATGAATTTTTGCAAAAATGGCAAGAATTTGCAGAGCGGCTCAAGAATGAAAACAAGATAAACTTGTTTACCTTGATGACGGTGGCCCAGCCCAGACTAAGTGGAAATAGCCTTATTGAAGTAGAGGTGGAGAATGCCATACAAATGGACGTACTGAATTCGGCAAAGATTGATATGCTTAATTTTCTTCGAGTGGAGCTTCAAAACTTTTCATTGGATATCAAAGGAACCATGATGGAGCATCAGGTATCTCGTAAGCCGTATACCTCACAGGAAAAATATCAGGCTATGGTCGCCAAAAATCCTACCTTGGAAAAACTTAGACAAGAATTCAATCTCGGTTTGAGCTAATCTTAGTCAATAGATTTATACATATACTATCTTAAAAAAAGAGATGCATAATTTTCAAAATAATAATAGAGGTGATAAGCGTGAAACGAACCAAATGGTGTTTGGTATACGTGCCGTGATAGAGGCCATTGACAGTGGGAAAGAGATAGAATCTCTATTTGTGCAACGTGGATTAGGAGGAAGTTTATATCTTGAATTGCGAAATTTGTTGAAGGAACGTGAGATTGGTTTTCAACAAGTGCCTATTGAAAAGTTGAATAGGATTACACGTAAGAATCACCAAGGTGTGATTGCGATTATTTCTCCGATTATTTATCAAAAAATTGAAGATCTCATCCCTACGATTTACGAAAAAGGAGAGGTGCCCTTGTTGTTGATGTTGGATGGGGTGACAGATGTACGCAACATGGGAGCAATTGCAAGAACTGCTGAATGTGCTGGTGTACATGCTATAATTGTCCCGAATAAAGGCTCCGCTGAAATCAATCCAGATGCAATTAAGACATCTGCGGGAGCGCTATATAAGATACCTGTATGTCGGCATGAGAGTATCTCCAAGGTCGGTAAATTTTTAATAGAGTCGGGTATTCAATTGGTCGTAAGTACTGAGAAGACAGATTCAAGTGTGTATGATGTAGATTATTCAGCTCCTACATGTATTATTATGGGAGCAGAAGATGTGGGAGTGTCGGATGATTTGATTCGTATTGCCGATCATTTGGCCAAGATCCCAATGTTTGGTGAGATAGGGTCGTTAAATGTGTCAGTATCAGCTGGTGTTGTCCTTTACGAGGCGATTCGTCAACGTGTCTCGATTAAATAAATGCACTGAAAGAGATAGAAATACGATTGGATATTAAAATCTAACCTTTGGGGAAAGCCAAAGGTTTTTTTATGGGCTGCTGTTGAAGGAGAAAGGTTATAATATATAAATAAAAAAGGTCGGGTGTTGACACCCGACCTTTTGATAACGTATAGTTGCAAATTAATATCTGCTATTGGATTCTTTTCGTTTTCCTGAAAAGTCACGGAAACCACCGCTATTTCCACCTTCACGACGGTCGCGTCTTTCGCCGCCTCCACCGCTTCTTCTCTCGCCACCACGATATCCGCCTTCACGTCTTCCGCCGCGATCTCCACCACGACTTCTTCCTCCGCCGCCTTCACTTCTTGCCTCTCCAGAAACTTCAATACGTACGTTACGTCCGTTGAAATCTACATTTTGGAAACCTGAAAATACTTTTTCAACCTCTTCGTCTTGAACTTCGAAGAATGTAAATACACCCTTTAAGTCAATTTTACCGATGGATTTTCCAGAAATCTTAGCATTGTTACAGATGAAGCCTAACATGTCTCCTCTGCTAAACTCATCGACCGAACCTAAGTTCATGAAAAGACGAGTATAGCCTTTAGAGCCACCACGTGAGCGATCATCGCGTCTTTCTCCGCGTTCGACACGCTCTCCACGACCTGAATCTCTAGCGTCGATGTTCAAGTCTGGTGCATTTTTATAGTAGTCCAAGAATCTGTTGAATTCTAATGAAGCAAATCTTTTGATGATGTCTTCTTTAGATAGAGATTCGAGATTTTCCATGATAGCAGGTAGGAACGGAGTGATTTGATCCTCATTTACTTCCACATTCTCGATTTTACTCACGATTGAGAAAAGTTGTTTCTCACAGACTTCAGCACCTTGCGGTACTTGTCTCTTCTCGAAAGCTTTTCCAATAATTTTTTCAATATGACGGATTTTGTTCAATTCCTTCACATTGACCAATGATAGAGAAATACCTGTCTTTCCTGCACGGGCTGTACGGCCTGAGCGGTGGGTGTAATTTTCAACTTCGTCAGGAAGGGAGAAGTTGATAACGTGTGTCACGTCATTAACGTCAATTCCACGCGCTGCAACGTCAGTAGCAATCAATAATTGAAGGCTACGATCACGATAACGTTTCATAACTTTATCGCGTTGTTGCTGTGAAAGGTCGCCATGCAAAGAGTCTGCGTTATAACCATCTTTGATTAAAGACTCCGCAATTTCTTGTGTTTCAATTTTAGTACGGCAGAATACTATACCGAAAATGTCGGGATTAGAATCTACAATACGTTTGAAAGCAGCATACTTATCTTTCGCTTTGATTAGATAGTAATGGTGTTCGATGTTTGCATTACCAGTATTCTTGGTGCCTACAGTCAACTCTACAGGGTCGGTCATATAGTTTTGTGCTATACGACGAACTTCTCTAGGCATTGTTGCGGAGAATAACCAAGTTTTTTTCTCATCTGGAGTTTCTGATAAAATATTGTTGATGTCTTCTTGAAAGCCCATGTTCAACATTTCATCCGCTTCGTCTAATACAACGTATTTCACGCCGGAGAAGTCAATAGCTTTACGCCCGATGATATCAAGCATACGACCTGGAGTCGCAACAACAATCTGTACGCCACGACGAATCTGACGCAGTTGGTCAGAAATGTTTGCGCCACCGTACACAGCTACTACGTGTACATTGTCAAGGTTCTTGGCAAACCTTTCTAAGTCTCTTGCAATTTGTAAACATAGCTCACGAGTTGGGCATAAGATCAACGCTTGAGGATGTTTTTGAGAAAAGTCTAATAGTTCTAATAATGGAAGACCAAATGCCGCGGTCTTTCCTGTGCCAGTTTGGGCTAATCCGACAAAATCGTCGTTACCAGTCAGTAAAACAGGAATGGCTTTTTCCTGAATAGGAGAAGGTTTTTCAAAACCTAACTCAGAGATGGCATTAACAACTTCATGACGGATTCCCAGTTCTAAAAATGGGTTCATGAAATAATATATACAATAGGCTCTATTGCCTAAGGCGGTGCAAAGATGAGAATAATAATTGATAAAAACAAATAATATTCAATGTTAATTATTTTAAAATGAATAAGTTAAAAAAAAGAGGCCCTATGGTGATTGCCAGAGCCTCTCTTTTTTATATTCTATTGTCAATAACTAGTATATCGTAAATTCTACGCGACGATTTTCTTGACGTCCTTCCGCAGTTGCGTTGGTGGCAATGGGTTGATTTGGACCGTACCCAGTTGCTTCGATACGGGAAGGATTAGCACCTTTGCTAGATAGGTACGATTTTACAGCCTCTGCACGCTCTTTTGATAATCTAAGATTGGTTTGCATTGATCCTGTATTGTCAGTATGTCCGGCTAACTTCAAGCTGAAATTTTTCTCAATCAATAACGCCGCAACTCTATCCAAGCTTGGGTAAGAGGTCGAACGGATAGTAGATTTGCCTAGGTCAAACTCGAGGTTCTTAATCGCTTCATCAACCACTTTCCTGTCAGCTTCCGTAACGACTACTTTCTCGACGATTTTTGTTTCGTTTTTCAATACGATAGGACAGCCCGATCCGTCCACTGGAGTACCCGCTGGAGTACCTGGGCATTTGTCAAATTTGTTAGCTACGCCGTCACCATCATCATCTTTCAAATCATTTGAAATTTGTTCAACTTGAGATTTCAACGCCTCATTGGAAGCTGCCAATGCATCACGTTCTGCTTTCAGTTCGTCATATTTGGCTGTATAGTCACCAATTAAGGTGGCTACGGGATTGCTATTGTTTAAAGCAGGCTTGCTGGGGTCTCCAAGTGAAAATTCCAAGCCTGCGTGAATGTATGAAAATAGATCATGTTTTACTGTACCGATACGTGTGCCATCAAAGTCTTGATTGACCCAGTTCAATTGATATCCTAGATCTAGGTTAATACCTTTGGCAACGGCAAATTTCAATCCAACGTCCATAGGAACGAATAATTTTGTCTTGGATTCGTGTGTAGTGGTGACGCTGCCGATTGTGGTGGTAGATTCAAAATCCATCGCACCAATACCAATTGCGGCATAGGGTTTAATTAAGCTGTTGAAAAACCTGAAATTGGTGTTTGCAAGTGTAAATTCACCCGACAACGCTGCAGACCATGGCGTTTTTGTTTCAAAGGAATTGGAGCCGTCATCTCTTTTACCTCCAACTTTGCCACCTAAATACTGAGCTTTTAAGCCGAAAGACGGAGAAATTTGTTTTTTAATGTATGCGCTGTAGCCGACATTGTTCTCCAGGTCATTGTAGCCTTTGCGATTCACGCCAAATCCATTACTTTGATTTAGTACTCCAGCATTTACACCTATAGACCACGTGCGGTATTGCGAAGACGAGCCGAAGGGAGTCGTACCATCGATTGTGGATTTGTCCTGTGCGAGAGAAGGGGATGTCAATAGTCCGGCAATGCCTAGTACTACTGCTGATTTTAAGTTTAATTTCATCTATTTATTTTTTCGTTTTCTTATTGATCGCTAGTAATCATTTACATCGGGATTTCATGGAGATATGTTTGTTCCCCAGGTGGCTCAGGAATGTTGAGGCCTGGGCAATAAAATGAACAGCATAATAGTGGTTGATATAAATTTTCTGCAAATTTAATTAATTACACCGGATTGGATCACGTTTTTTTTGTAGTAATATCTTGACTTTTTGAAAATAAAAAAGGCCAGTGAATTTTTCACTGACCTTATCATTATTTATAATATTTATCTACTAGTATATTGTAAACTCAACACGACGGTTTTGTTGACGACCTTCCGCTGTTGCGTTCGTTGCAATAGGTTGGTTCGGTCCGTATCCAGTCGCTTCGATGCGTGATGGGTTAGCTCCCTTACCTGATAAATATGATTTCACAGCTTCTGCACGTTCTTTTGATAGTCTTAGATTAGTTTTCATGGAGCCAGTGTTGTCTGTATGACCAGCTAACTTCAAGCTGAAGTTTTTCTCAATCAATAGGGCCGCAACTCTATCTAAGCTTGGGAATGAAGTCGAGCGAATCGTTGATTTTCCCAAATCGAATTCCAGATTTTTAATAGCCTCGTCAACGACTTGCCTGTCAGCTTCGGTTACCACTACCTTTTCTACGATTTTAGTTTCATTTTTCACGACGATAGGGCAACCTGCACCATCAACGGGAGTTCCGGTTGGAGTGCCAGGGCATTTGTCGAATTTGTTAGCCACACCATCTCCATCATCATCTTTCAAATCATTGCTTAGACCATCTAATTGACTTTGCAAGGCTTGGTTCTTCGCACTCAAAGCATCGTTCTGCGCTTTTAGGTCGTCGTATTTTACATTGTAGTCATTGACCAGTGTCGCTACAGGATTGGAGTTATTAAGTGCAGGTTTGCTACTGTTGCCTAGTGCAAGTTCAATGCCGGCATGTGCATAAGAAAAGAGGTCATTTTTATATTGCCCTCCTTGGATGCCGTCGAAATCTTGATTAGCCCAATTTAATTGGTATCCCAATTCAAAGTTGATGCCTTTAGCAACAGCAAATTTTAACCCCAAATCAACAGGGACATATAATTTGGTCTGTTTCTCGGCTTTCATTTCCGTGCCACCGGTTGTGGTCATCGTTTCGAAATTCAATGCGCCTACACCAATTGCAGCATAAGGCTTGATAAAGCTGTTGAAAAATCTCCAATTTGTATTGGCCGCAAGAAATTCTCCTGATATTGCTGCTGACCAAGGTGTCTTGGTTTCGAAGGAAGAATGTGGATTAGCGGTTCCTATGCTTTCATTGGTCCCGCCAACCTTGCCGCCGAAATATTGGGCTTTAATGCCGAATGATGGAGAGATTTGTTTTTTGATGTATGCATTGTAACCTAAATTCCAATCTAACTTATCGTAACCTGCCGTGTTGAACTTAGCGATGTTCATAAGACTTGTCGCTCCAGCCCCGATACCGATAGACCATGTCCTGTACTGTTGCGCCGAACCAAGTGGCGTTGTTCCTTCTATGCTGGAATTATTACGTTCCTGTGCAAAAGAAGTTGCGCCAATCATTCCTGCGAGAGCCAAGAGTGCTGTTTTTTTGTAATAAATGTTCATATAGTTTTTTTTAATAGTGTGTAATTATTGTACATTGGTGCTTGTGCAATTTATCTGCCAAAAGATATAATTGTACTTTATTTTATTGGTGTAAAATATTGGTTTTTAGTTTGTTCTGTTTGTTCTTGTAGAAATGTATCTACATGAAAAATCCCGATACGTCATGTCTCTAAATGGGGACAGTCTGTATCGGGATGTGTATGTTTTTTAGTATTTATATATGCCTTTTACGGCGTTTCTCTAAGATTAAATCCGGGCAAAAAGATTGGGTATTTTACTTTGAAAAGCTAACTCTTTTGAGATGTTTTCAGAAAAAATGTAATTGAAAAAATTCTTTCTACCTTTCGTTACCAATAGAATGTCGACGGATTCGTCAATCAGTATCTGTTGGATTGCATGAGCAATTGTCTCTTTGTATTTAATATAATAAGCTTGAGATTTTACCGTGTAGGAGATATCATCGAGCCCTGTTTCGCTGATGATGAGGTCAATCCATGCCCGGAGTTTTTGGTCGATTGATTCAACAGTCTCATCCGTCCGATTAATATGGATAAGTTGAAGGTGAAAATTGCTGCCGAATAGAGCAATGGCCTGTTTGAGGACCTCCAGTTCTCCATTTTTAAAGTTACAGAGTAATCCAATATTGTTTTTCGTATAGTTTGTTACGCTTTTTGGGATAGTCAAAATTGGTGTTTCGGTTGTTTTGATGACGTCGTAAGCATTGCTGCCGATAAAAACCGAATCAAGACCTGAAGAACCTTTGGTGCCAATGACGATAGCGGCATACTTATCGTCTTTTGCTTCGTTCAGAAGTTGGTCGGCAAGGACACCGTCTCTAGTCGATGTCGTGAAGTTGACATTCGGATGTTTTTGTCTAATAGGGATGAGCATTTCCTCCAGGTTTTTTAATGCTTCTTGGATAAGAGGTTCGATAAGATCCTTATTCCAAGTGGCATTCGCAAATCTATTGGTATGCTCCGTCATGATATAGATGACGTGTACGTCGCGTTGAGTATCGGCAGCTATTTGTGCAGCGTATTCTGTAGCAATTCTTGCATTGTCAGAAAAATCTACAGGGACTAAAAGGGGCTTGTTCATAGTAGTTATACTTTAGAAAAATATGATGGCTTGTTGATATCTAGTACTACTGCCTTCGAGACGGAAGGGTTGAAGAGTCGTTCGAAAAAGGACTTTCTGGATTTGGTAATCAATACGATATCGATATCGTTTTTGTCGACTAGATCATGGATGACTTCAGCGATTGTATCAAGCTCCTTATTGTTAGATTGAAGATGGTCTATACAAGGATTGATTTGGTCAATAGATATGCTTTGGTTGATTTTCAATGACCATTCATCTAGTTTTTTACGAACGGTTGATTCAATCTCGTCCTTGTTGTAGACGTGAATCAGCTCCAGTTGTGATATTGGGCCAAAAGTATCGACAAATTCATGTACCGTATTTAATTCTTCGGTTTTAAAATTCGTTAACAGCCCAATTTTTTGCGTTTTAAATTGATTGAAGTAATTGGGTACAATCAATACCGGGATTGGGGATTTTGCCGCGACAGCGGACGTATTGCTGCCCCATCTTACACTTTTTTTATCGCTGTGGCCTTTGGTGCCCATTACAATAATCTCATATTCCGACTTCTTTGCTTCTTGTGGAAGGGTGTCTTGAAGAAATCCTCTAGCGGTACGATGGGTGTAGTTTACGGTAGGGAATTCTTCTTGTAGCTTTTTTTCAAACTCCACAATGGTTAAGTCCGCTTTTAATATTTGGCTGTTTTCAAACTCTTTACTTAGCTCTTCAGTAGCAAATGAAGAGGATTGCGCCGTATAATAGTGGATTAAATGCACGGAATACTCTCTTTCAATTGCTAGCTTAGAGGCATATTTGGCAGCTGATAGCGAATTGTTTGAGAAATCTGTGGGGACTAATAAAGTCTTCTTCATTTGACGTAGTTTTTATGTATAACAATGCAGGTTGCTATGATATTTTTCATCTGTTAATTTTTTAGTTATCAGTGTATGAGCCCGATGATATTACTGGGCGCATACATGCCGTTTCATACCTTATCAAGATGCAGGAACAAAGATACTGTGGTGTTTAAGATCAATTGTTGCTACTTTTTTACTTGGGTAATCGACTTGTGATTTCTTGCTCTAATTTAGGTTTTTCTTTTCTTATAATGTAACCTTATTTAGCTTTAATTGCTTTTGAATTGTCATAAGTCGGTCGTGTTGCTTAAGGTCGGTTGTTTAATTCTGGATCGTTAAGTATTATGTTGCTCATCAATTGCATAAGGAAGCGATTTTGAGTAACTTTGCAGTTCGATTTTAATAAGAAGATTATTTAGATATCCATGACTAATAGAGAAATACGTGACGCTTACTTGAATTTTTTTAAAACTAAGCTTCATCAAATTGTTCCCTCAGCTCCCGTAGTTGTTAAAAATGACCCTACATTGATGTTTACAAATGCAGGGATGAATCAATTTAAAGATTTTTTCTTGGGTGAAGCATTACCCAAGTATACGCGAGTAGCAGACACGCAACGATGCTTGCGTGTCTCTGGTAAGCATAATGACTTGGAGGAAGTTGGAATCGATACCTATCATCACACGTTGTTTGAAATGTTGGGTAATTGGAGTTTTGGCGATTATTTCAAAAAAGAAGCTATCGAATGGGCATGGGAATTATTGACTGCTGTTTACGGGCTGGATCAAGATAGACTTTATGTAACCATTTTCGAGGGCGATACCGACGAAGGCTTAGAAAAGGATGTAGAGGCGTTTGAATTTTGGAAACAATGGATTGCTGAAGACCGTATATTATTAGGGAATAAGAAGGACAACTTTTGGGAGATGGGCGAGACTGGGCCATGTGGTCCTTGTTCTGAAATTCACTATGATATGCGCGCAGATGAGGATCGTAAGCTTGTCGCTGGACAAGAGTTGGTCAATGCCGATCATCCGCAAGTGATAGAAGTTTGGAATTTGGTCTTTATGCAATTTAATAGGCTGAAGAACGGCACGCTAGAATCACTACCCGCCAAACATGTGGATACAGGGATGGGATTTGAACGTTTGGTAAGAGCCATTCAAGGAAAGTCTTCTAATTATGATACGGATGTCTTCCAACCGCTAATCTCTTTTATTTCCGAAAAATCGGGAATTAAATATGGTGTCAACGAAAAGACGGATATAGCTATGCGTGTGTTGTCTGACCATATACGTGCGGTAAGCTTTGCCATTGCTGACGGCCAATTGCCTTCCAATAATAAAGCAGGATACGTCATACGTCGCATCCTACGACGAGCAGTACGCTATGCTTATACGTTTTTAAACTTCAAAACGCCATTTATCAATGAATTGGTGCCTCTTTTGGCAAAGGAATTTGAAGGTGTATTTGACGAGTTGATCAGTCAACAGGATTTTGTACAAAAGGTGGTCTTAGAGGAAGAGGTTTCTTTTCTTCGGACGCTGGTGGCGGGTGTACAACGATTTGAGGCTTATGCTGAAAAGAATACAGCGGTAGATGGTGATTTTGCCTTCGAACTTTTTGATACGTTTGGATTTCCTATTGACTTAACAGAGCTATTGGCACGGGAGAAGGGATTAGAGGTCGATATGACTGGATTTCAACAAGCTCTTCAGGTTCAAAAAGAAAGATCTAGGGCAGCTACTGCTATAGATACCGGTGATTGGGTGTTCGTCAATGACGAAGAACAGGCTGAATTTGTAGGGTACGATGTGTTGACAGTAAAGACAGAAATCTTAAAATATAGAAAGGTAACGGCCAAAGGAAAAGAACAAGTACAATTTGTCCTATCTGTGACGCCATTCTACCCGGAAGGTGGGGGGCAAGTGGGGGACACAGGAGTCTTGATTTCTGAAGAGACGGGTGAAAAAATCCATATTACAGATACTAAAAAGGAAAATGGTCTTATCGTCCATTTTTCTAACCAACTGCCGTCTCAGCTAATTGGAATTTTTCAAGCTAAGGTAGATTTGCAAAAGCGTATAGATACAGAGAATAACCACTCCGCCACGCACTTACTTCATGCAGCATTGAAGGAAGTATTAGGAAACCATGTCAATCAGAAGGGATCTTTGGTCAATGCTGATATTTTACGGTTTGATATTTCGCATTTTTCTAAAGTGACTGAGGAAGAGCTTAAACAAGTTGAAGATATTGTGAATGCTAAGATTCGTGAAAATATAGCGCTTAAGGAAAATCGTAACGTTCCCTTTCAGGAGGCTTTGGACTCTGGGGTAACAGCTTTATTTGGCGAGAAATATGGAGACTATGTCCGTGTGATTACTTTTGGAGATCAATTTTCTAAGGAACTCTGCGGAGGTACACATGTAAAGGCTACTGGTCAGATTGGTTTTTTTAAAATTATTTCAGAATCAGCTGTTGCAGCGGGCGTAAGACGTATCGAAGCCATCACTGGGACAAAAGCTGCGGCTGTGATACGTGAGCATTTCGATTTGGTCCATAAATTAGGGGAGCTTTTGCACAACCCCAAGGATTTTGTCGTAACCCTCGCCAAGGTAATTGATGAAAATTCTGCTTTAAAGAAGGAAATAGAAAAGAGTATTATTGAAAAATCACTTGCCCTAAAAACCGATTTAGAGCAAAAAATCGAGGAGATAAATGGCGTACGTTTTTTGGCTACAGTCGTTGATCTACCCAATGCAGAAGCTTTAAAAACCCTTGCATATGCATTGAAAGGTGCTATAGATAATTTGTTCCTCGTGTTAGGCGCTAATTTCGATGGTAAACCAAGCATTGCTGTTGTCGTTAGCGAGCACTTGTCTAAAGAGAGAGGGCTAAATGCAGGAAGTATTGTGAGAGAGTTGGCCAAAGAAATAGATGGTGGAGGGGGAGGGCAACCTTTCTTTGCTACCGCTGGAGGAAAAAATGCTAGTGGACTAGGGAATGCTATTGCTAAAGCTAAAACATATCTTGATTAAGGAGGAAAACATGAATAGACTGTTAATTTTCGTTGCCGTATTAAACCTAATGCTGATTGGATGCTCGAATCCTGACCAGTACGTGATTTCTGGACAAATTGAAAATCCAGGAAACATAAAAGTAGTCTCTCTCTATGAAGGAGATCGAAAATTAGATTCTGTATATCTTAACGAAAGCCAACAGTTTACCTTCAAGCGAGGTACAACTCAAGCTCGCCTACTGTCTTTGGAGGCGGGTAAAAAGCGATACTACCTCATCGCCCAGCCAGGAGAGAAACTTACATTTAAGGCTGACCTGCAGAAGGAACCATATGTGTATAATATAGAGGGGTCTGAACTCTCAAATGCCATACAGGAATTTGCTCCGATACGGATAAAGAGAGATGTCATTCAAGATTCTTTACAGCGGGAATTTGCTAAAAGAACGGGTAGTCTCAACGCAGAACAAATAGAGAGCCTGAGGGGAGAATATCTAACAAAATTTAAGGCAGCTCTCCAATATTACAATCAACAAGCTATCACTTTTAAGGACAAGTACCCTAATCTTGCGGGCTTTTATGCGATGAGTACTCTTGATCCAGAGGTTGCCGAAGCAGAAATTATAGCTTATGCAGAAGAGATTCAGGATAAATTTAAAGACAATGGTTACGTGGAGCAGTTTAAAGCTGAAACTGCGAAGTTGAAGGTATTAGCAATCGGTCAGCCTGCGCCAGACTTTGAGGGATATACACCTCAAAATAAACTTGTAAAGCTAAGCGACCTAAAAGGGAAATATTTGTTGGTAGACTTTTGGGCATCTTGGTGTGCACCTTGTAGGCAGGAAAACCCAAATATAGTAAAGCAATATAATGCCTTTAAAGGGAAGGGGTTTGATGTCTTAGGTGTCTCACTGGATAATAATCCTGGACCGTGGATGAGGGCAATTCAAGATGATGGATTGGAATGGACCAATATATCCGATTTGCAGGCCTGGGGATCCACAGTTGTGGGATTGTATAGAATAAAAGCTATACCTACGTCTTACCTTCTTGATCCCGAAGGCAAGATTATCGCTAAAAATTTAAGAGGAAGGGATCTTGAAGATTTCTTAAAGAAAACATTAAATTAGTCAGAATGTTTTGTTAATTAACCTTATGTTAGTTAACGATTTGATAATATTGGGTTAACGTTATATTGCCATTAAGTACATAATTTAGCAAAAAAACACGTATGAGTATTGCAAAGCATAAAATACTAGTGGTAGACGATGAGCAGGACATTGTTGAACTGATTGCTTATAATCTGAAAAGAGAGGGATATCAGGTATTTACGGCCAACAATGGTAAGGAAGCAATCGCCCAAGCTAAAGAGGCAAATCCAGATTTGATTATCTTGGATGTTATGATGCCTCTGATGGATGGAATTGAGGCCTGTCGATTAATGCGAGCTATGCCTGAATTTAAACATACCTTTATGGTATTTTTGACAGCAAGGAGCGAAGAATATTCAGAAATAGCGGGATTCCATGTAGGAGCTGATGATTACATCGCCAAGCCTATCAAACCACGTGCACTGATGAGTCGAATCAATGCAATCTTGAGAAGGAATACAAGTGAGGAGGAGGTGCATGAGGGCAATCGATTGGAAGTGGCTGACTTGGTAATTGATAGAGATTCGTTCTTAGCTTACCGCGGAAGTGATAAAATTGTTCTGGCAAAAAAGGAATTTGAGCTACTTTATTTATTAGCATCTAAGCCGAATAAAGTGTTTACCAGAGAGCAAATCTTAAAAAGTATTTGGGAAGATTCTGTGGTGGTCACCAATAGGACAATAGATGTGCATATCCGAAAGCTAAGGGAGAAAATCGGTGAAAATTATGTCGCTACCGTAAAAGGTGTCGGGTATAAATTTGAACTTGCATAAAGGTTATACTAAAAAGGCCGTCTTTAGACGGCCTTTTTTCATGGGATTAGAAGTTATTCCCCATTAGTCAGTGATGTTTTCTTAACCAGTGCAAATCTACCTTTGTCCGATTGGTTGACTTCTCGGATGAAGTTACTGAACTCAGCATATTTTTCAGGGGGATAAATACCTTCTTTAATCTCAAGTTTCCTATGGAAGAATAACGTGCCTTCCTTTACATATGCCTTTAGTTCGTAGACCCCCATGTCGCACGCTATTTTTTTGATTTCTGGTTTAACCAAACCCGCATATTCCTCAGGTAAATTGTACGTAATTTCATCGATATCGGTATAGCTCCTGTTGATGTACAACTCGTTTACCCGACTCCTGAGGTCGGGAATATTACCTTTGATATTAAATAGATTGGGATGAATAATCATTTGATTAGCATTTAGCACTGCATAGTTTTTGATAAAAATGCTGAGATCTTCTTGAAGAGCTGCGGTGTCTGATCGTAATTCTTGATATTTGACCTGCTGAAAGGATATATTGTCAATATCATAGTATTGGCTCAACTCTTTTAATTGCTCGTTGCCACTTAACAAAGTCGCACCAAAGTGATTAAAGTATTGGCTTCCACGAAAAGACGTCGATACTGTACCTGAAATAGATCCGTCGCCTTCTACGTGTAACACAGCTTTCCGTTTCTGCATATTGTCGTGACCTTCGTATTTCGGTGTTCGCATAATACGCCCTCCTTCAGGCGTGATTGCCAATACGGCACGATCATCAGTAAAAGAGCCCAAGTATCCAAAGGGAATCTTCTGATTCGTGCACTCTAGCCAAGTGGTGTCATTGGCAAATGGTATAGCCAGGATAATGTGATTGCCATCTGATACGTTGGCAAAATCAAGGTCGATGTCCATCTTGGTATCACCAGCCTCCACAATGGTGTAATAGGAGGGGATATTCACGACGGAAAGCAAGCTTTGCATATAATTTACTAATGCTTTACAGTCTCCATATCCAGTTTGATCAACCGCTAATGCTGAAGAAGGCTGTAACCCTCCAATACCTACCTGCACACTCACATATCGTGTTTTATTCTGCATGTATTCATAAAGAATCTTAGCTTTTTCTTTATCCGTTTTTGCTGCACTCGTTAAGTCTCGCACATGTTGAATGGTTTTTTCATTGAGCTGTTGTTTATCGGCAAGGAGGTCCTTAGATACCCAGTGTCCAAATTCTTCCCAGTTAGAAAATACTCCCTTTTTATTATAATAACTGAATCTCTCGGGTACGATTCTGATAAGGGTAGAGGTAAGGTACTTGGGTTTACTATAAATCTCACGTTTATTGGCTACAATATCATTTACTTCCCAAGTGAGCGTCTGCATACCATTGGATTCTTCTTCCTTGACTTTTCCATTGTAGTGCTGTGATTTGATTCTTATTTTTTCTTGCACCGGATAAGAGAATTTGAATATGCTCCTCTCTATGGATATCTCGTCGTTGCCATTCGGATTCCATGCGGGGATAGAAAGATTTTGTTTGTTGCGGTATTCATATGAGATGACGACAGTGAAAGGGTAATCTTGCATGTTGGGTAGGTAGTGTTTTACCCGACCATCGTTAAACATGCTGACGTTATCCCCTGCACTCTCATCTGTGAAATTCTTTTGTGTAAATTCAGAAACAGGTATGCCCAATGCATTGTAAACTTTACCCTTGATTGATTTGATGTCTGTGCTCTTATCGTAAAAAAGTACGGTTCTGGCATATTCATTTCCGGCTTTGTTGTATACGGTTATTGCTTTAGTGGCACGAATGACCACATTGTTGTCCGCTTTCATTTCAACATTCATTTCAGCATAGCGTATTGTTGCCGATGCTCGACTTTTTAAAGGGCTGGGGATGAGATCAACGGCATACTCTTGCGCGAATAGTTGAAGGGACAGTAACGTTAGATAGGTAATTAGAATAGCTGCTCTCATTAGTTCTTACTAAAATGGTAATCAATTTTTTGTTGTTGTATAATGCGGGACATGAGTTCCTTAAGATGAAAATATTCTTCGACATCATAGACTGGTTTCGATAGATTTACTTGCTGCTCAAGATGGAATTGCGTGTCTTTTACCTGACCATTGAACTGAAATTTGGCGGCACTGTTGGGTAATGTTAAGGCCATGTTTTTCGGCCGTTCTTTTAAATTATATCCTTCTGGTAACTTGATGTTACAGGTATAATTGTCAATTCTTGCAAAGCCTAGGTCGACAGGGTATGTTCGGTCAGTCAAGTTGAAAGGATTCTTTGTTATTTTGAACATAAAATTGGGATTGAAGGCATAGGATCTACTGATGGGGACGTCGTATAATTTGTATTCTATTTCGTACACCTCGAGTAACGGGTTTTCTAATTCTTCTATCCCACTGACTTTATGGTTAAGTATTTTTAGATTGGGTATTTTTTCTTCCATTTTTTCGACGTATTCAACTATCGAATTGTATTTTGCAAATTCAATTCGTTTGTTAAATGCTTCCATCTCCGAACTAGTAATGTAGAGGATACCCTTTAGTAGCCCTTGGGTCGTTAACTCACCTTCTATAGAAGCGGATTTAATAATTCGTAAAGTAGACTTTATTGGCGTCCAATCTGATGATTTTTTAGAATGAATAACCCTTCCTTCTTCATTCATACAACGAAGGGGGAGGGCTCCAAAGGGAAGTAAATCTTCTGAGGCATCTAATAGATAATCTACCCCGTCAATGGTCGTTTTGGCAATGACATAATTGAAATCAGACAGTACTGGGAACAATTTATTCGGAAGACCATTTTCTCGAGTCGATAAAATAACCGGATAGGTGTCTATCTGAGCTGCATTTAATGCAGCGATAAGGCCTAGGTTGATGTCTCCAATGTTACCACTTCGATTTTCCATAGCATTCTTTATTCCTTCTTCACTATACTTTCCAAAGTATTTGTTCCACTTAATTTTACTTTTTATGTATTTATATATCAGCTGGGCACGTTCGAGCTTGGAGAGCGATTCGGGAGCGATGGTAGGCAGGTCGTCTTTGAAGAGTTCATCCTTCTTTAATTGTCCCCCAAATTTTTTGTCGGATAGTAATTCTCTATCTACATCAGACCATTTTTTTGTATAGCTTTGTTTTGAACCATTAAGCATATATACCTCAGAGAGTTCAAAGTGGATTGCTGATAGAAAATTGGATGGAGCTGTCATGAAGTCTTCTTCGACAAATGCTGGGATATTCGCTATCGTATATGTCATTTTGGAACAGTCAAATCTTCTTCCTCCCATTACAATGCATTCTCTTAGCACATCCGATTTTTGATTGGTGAGTTTTAATGGACCTCTAAGGGCGACGTTGTAACTGTAATTGGCAGGAATATACGCTATGTAAGTACTATTGACCTTTGGTATGTCATCTTGGAAATCCCAATTTCTGAAGTTGAAGATATGCGGTGATTTTAGGATATAACTGACTTCAATAATGGATCCCTCTTGAATATTTGGAAGCGTAAATTTAGTTAGGTTGGTATATTTAGAGTGGTTTTCTTTAAATATACTGTTTTTGCCCAGGGGGGTGCTTACTATACGGCCATCCTGAAGGTTATAGGTATTGGCTACAATATTGCTGAGATATTCTTTTTTTGAATCGTCTTTATAAGTCGGGATAGTAAAATTGGCTTTTTTGAAACCTTCTTTGTTTCGGATCAAAATACGTACATTATATTCATGTTCGATGTAGAGACGACCCTCATGTTCATCTACAAAAAATCTACTTTTACCAATTTCATCAAGGACAACGGCATTTGCAAATGAGTCCAAGGAAAGGATATCATATTTGAAATCATTTATAGATAGTTTAGTAAATGGTGATTCTTGTGCGTTTGCAGAATAGAGGAAGCCCATTAGTAGGCCCATTGCGAAAATGAATTTGGTCATGAATATACTGCTTATGTCAATAATCGGATTTTGTGATACGAATATAAAGTTTTGTGAGAATTAAAACTAATCTCAAAAGGAAACAGATTTCTATTAATGAGAATAATATTGTCTGTTTTATTTGCTGAATCCTCATGATAAATTTCATGGATATAAGGATTAATGCGTTTCTTTGAAAGAGATTTGATTCTTTAATCAAATTAATAGTAAATGCGATTATATATTAGGTAGAGAAATTTGTACTCAAATGAACGAACTGAATGTGAAAAATATGGTTTGCGACCGCTGTATAATGGTTGTCAAACAGCAACTAGCAAATCTAGGATTTGAAACTTCTGAAATTGGTCTAGGCTATGTAAAGCTAAAACAGCCTATTACAGAAGCTGAAAAGAAAACCATCGCAACAACGTTAAGTTCATTTGGCTTTGAATTACTGGATTCGGATAGGGCTAAGATAATTGAGAGAATTAAGAATGTGGTAATCCAACGTATACACCATGAAGAGGAGTTGGATTTGAAAATAAACTGGTCTACACTCTTGGCAAAGGAATTGAATTTGGATTATTCAGCGATTAGTTCTCTTTTTTCATCAGTCGAAGGGATTACACTGGAGCAATACATCATACGGCAGAAAATAGAACGAGTCAAGGAGTTCCTTTTCTATGACGAATTATCTCTTAAAGAAATAGCCTATAAATTGGACTATAGCAGTGTACAGCATTTATCTACACAATTTAAGAAAATAACTGGACAGACGCCTACTGAATTTAAATCGCAACGATTAGGAAGGGGACAGCGAAACCCCTTGGATTACATCTGATTTTTCGTTATTCTAAACGACAGAACCGAGATGTAGAAAGTATTTTACGCTGTAAATTATTAGGTGCTCGACATCTCATCAACGGATAAAACGCCGCATATAACGCGCTTAACTACTCCACTGGGTGCCTAAAGAGGAAGGTAAAATAGCGACTACATGATAATCCCTTGTTCGCGGTAGTCTTTTATGATTTGATTTACGGTTGTATAATTTTTCTTCTTGAATGCCTCAAAATAAGGACTGACCCATTGGTTGCTTTTAGAATTGGGATATTTCGCTTGCATTTGAGTATAAGCGTTTTGAAAATAGTCTGCTAATCCACCTTTGTCGCTTTGACGGGCAGGTGTATTGTTCATTCCCAAGATGTAGAAGGTTAGATATTCTTTGTATTTGGACGTTGCCATAGCGAGAGCAGGGAACGTTGGGAAATCATGGATAAATTTTTCCCACCAGATTAATCGATTTGTAAATTCCTCCGCATTTATGATAATGGCACCATCATCAGCAAAGCCTAACTTGTTTTCTTGATTGAGTTGCCCTAACATAATTTGCATGGTCTTTGATAAATAGGGGTAAAAGTGCTCACTTAAAAAATCCCCATTTTGAATAACCGTAAACATTCCCTCAGAGGAGGAAATACGATAACCGTTTGTATGGATTGTTTTGTAAATAGGTTTGAGTTTTTCGGGAATGGAGACAGAGGCTGGACCAGTTTCGATATCTACAAGTGGTGTCAAGTCTACATTCGCAGGGAGGGCACGATAAGCGTTCAGCTCCACCTTTTTCCATAATTTGTCAAATAATAAGAAAGCGGAGTCGTTTACCGTACTGTCACCCTCTGTAAATAAGGTCTTAAATTTCTGAGTTGCCTTACCAATCGATTGTATGTCATTTGTATCCAACGATGTGATGAAGCTTTGATAGTTGGCATATGAACTATTGTTAAGAATTTGGGTGCTAGCTGAATCATCCAAAGTGGCTTTTTTATCTTGTCGGTCAGCAGTTTGATTACATGCAATGGCAGTCAAAAGAATCGCTATGGCTAGCATGAAAAAGTATCTCATGGTGATTTTTATGTTTGATTATGGTAGGTAACAATCGAGAGACTCTTTTTGTTCTATGTTATAAATAGGAGGACCTTCTAAGTGTATCGGCACGTTGCTATGTACAAGTTGAAATGGATGATAAACAGCTCCACCATTTTTCCTTGGCCTTATTATTTTCAAGGAAAAATGGTGGGTGGGATATCCTAATAGCGTTAATAAATTAGAAAGAAGGGCAATTTTTTAAGTGAATTAAAAATTATTGTGCAATTATTCAGTCACTTATGTTTTATGTTGTGGATTCTCTTTGATAAGACTATTTTTTCACCGTATATTTGTGCCACACAAAAACAAAGGTGATACCTTTTCGGGGTGTAGCGTAGCCCGGTATCGCGCCACATTTGGGATGTGGAGGTCGTAGGTTCGAATCCTGCCACCCCGACAAAAAAGCTCGACAAAAGTCGAGCTTTTTTTATGTATGGTTAGGACAAACCGAAGTTAGATGTATGGGAATATCAGCTCATGTATGAAATAATGGATGTGCGTTTTTTACATCTACTTGTCCATAAAGATATACTTAGGATACGATTCACGACTAGGTAATTCAAATTCTTCATCATCAGGTTGTGTACCGTTATTATTGTTGTATAATGCAACACGTTTTACACCCGTTGCTGTGCTGCCACCACTACCATTGATTACATTTTGGATATTACCTGTGCCAGCAAAACGAGTGATACACATTTTTTCGAGTTTCACATTTGGATTGTTTGGTGCCTCAAATCCATTTTTCTTATTCACATTGCCATCAGTACCTGTGAAAACTGCATACGAACCCATACCTATGCTATGATGTTCCTTTACGGTATTAGCGACCTTAAATGCTGCATAACCATCTACTTTGCCAGCTTGACTGCTCCAACTTTCTTGATTTGGAGCATCATATGGTGGTTCATTTTGGAAGAAATAAGTTCTGCCCCGTTCTCCGAGCCATAAAACTTCATATTCTTGATAATGTTCTGCAAATAGGGCGTAGAGTGTGACGTTATTGCCAGTTACAATAAGTCCATTTTTACATCGATCTCTTATCCAACGTGCATCACCACCGCGTTGAGAGCCATGATCTGCACGCCATAGCCAAAAGTGATCGCCTACTACATGGTTACTGTTTATTTGCATCGAAGTATGCACTTGTACATTTTTTGATTGGACCCCACCGACTCTACACGTAATATCTGTGAGTAGGGTCGGATTGGCAGAATGGTCTACATTTGACACTTCATCACCAATTCTAATTTGATAAGTTGTACTGTTGAATGAATCCATAAGAAGTCCAGCAATGATAATTCCATCCTTGTCATCAGCATAGACACATCCCCAAATGTTGTTCTCGGTGGGTTCAAGAGTAACTGATGCTATGCCGGTTCCTAAAAGTATTGCATCTTTTCTATTCACTTGGATAGGAGCATTCAATGCGTAATGACCAGGAGTGAAAAATATATTTTTACCTGATTTTAACGCTGCATTGATTTCTAAATCCGTATCACCTTCTTTGGCGACATACCATTCGGTAAGCAAATCCTGAATTTTGCCTTCACCTATATTTGTTGACGACCAAGAAGCGCCTATTCTATCTTTCTGCCATGCCGGAACAAATACCTTATATTCACCATCGTTGTCTATAAAAAGGAAAGGTTTTTCTCTTATAATGGGTGTAGTAGGAATTGACGAGTTAGTGTCATCCGCTGTTGGAGGATTGATGCAACCTTGCCAAACCATATTATACGAACCACCCATCTCCCCTGAGCCTATCGGGAAAACTGTATTTCGAGTATACCATTGCTGTTGTCCTCCCCAGTGTGGCCGAGATGAGGTATAGCGCGTATCGGCAATAAAACCACCGCTACCCCAAAAGTTATTGTTTCCAATATCCGAAATATATTTTGAAGTGCTTTCTATCAACATTCTTCGGGCACTAGTTGATTGAGAAACTGTCCAAGCAAAATCTCGCATCACCGTTACATTTTCCATAGAACGCCAAAATGTGCATGTCGCGTTTGCTCCATCTGAGAGGTGAGGCCTCGTGAATATAGAACCTAATCTAACATCCGTAGGCACTTTGCCCAACCCCCCAATATGAGAGTAGAATCCTAACTCTATTGAGTTCGCCTCTGCAGCTGAGGCACTACCCGATCCACCAGGATCATAAGTTTGATCATCAATATTTGCTTTGAAATAATATGCTTGACGCTTTGTGGTCCACTCACCGTTTAACCCTCCTAGACCAATCGTTCCAAAGTGTGTATTAATCTCGTTTTTTGCAGTTTCCGCTTGTTCATGTTTTCGATCGTAGAAATACATATTCTGACCAAAAATTTGATGCTCTAATGAAAGGAGTATGGTTGTTCCGTTACGAGTAATTTTATAGTAGTTTTCGTATTTATCTGTATTTGGCCTATTATCTGTAAATGTCGGTTTTGAGGTTGAACCCAAGGATACAAAATTTGATGCCAAGCGACTGCCCCCTCTGCTGATAATATAATTTCCCGAAGTGCCAAATGCTGGCCAAGTTAAGGTCATACTACGTTTTTTCTTATCATAAACAATCTTGCTTTCTATTCTATTCTTCTGTTTTTCTTTATCAGATGAATGAGGTATTACAGAACTACAGAGCGTCAGCATCAGCGTCATTGCTGTAAATACCTGGATTACTTTGTTAGTCATAAGAAGGTTCGTTTTCTTTTTTTTGTGTAAAAATATCAAGTCACAATTTAATAAAAATGTAAGAATTTTCTCATTAAAGGGATTTGAAAAGCTAATATAATCATCATCCTGTGATATTTATATTATGAGGTAATCAAAGATGTTCCTTGAGAAATAGAAAATTCGGCTATTTTAGTCTGTTTTTCGATAAGCATTTCAGATGTCAAATCCCCTAAAGAGCTGTGGGGATTGAAGATGTTGCATTCCTCCGCCAGACTTCAATTTTTTCCTTAGCGTATTCCTATGACAAGAGCTAAACTGTATTTAGGCACTCGTCCTGCCCCACCCATTGAATGTTCCTTTTTTTGGGTAGAGGTCAAAATGCTCATGAATGACCTAACTGTTGAGGAAATATTAGTATTTTTAACCGTCTTAAACTTATACCATGAAAAATATCTAAAACCTCGTATCCAAAATGAACAGAATTGTTATCTTACTATTAATCGTACCTCTTTTTTTTTCCGCATGTAAGGTTACTGAGCGATCAGGATCCAGCAAGCATATATACGTTCAGAAATATGGTCGTGAAACCAAACAATGGAAATTGGTTTGGGATGATCAGTTTGATGGTTCTGCAGTAGATACTTCCAAATGGTCGCGCATACCTCCTGGGAAATCAGATTGGAATTTGCATATGAGTAATCATGATTCTTGCTTTCACTTGAGTGATGGGTTGCTTTATCTTAGAGGTATCAACAACCCAGATAGGAGTGTGGACCCAAGACCGTTTTTTACAGGTGGACTGTGGACAAAGGGTAAGTTTGCTTTTCAATATGGTCGGATAGAAATTCGAGCGAAATTGGAGTCTGCACAGGGTGCATGGCCTGCAATGTGGATGCTTGCAGAGCAGGACAAATACGGGAAATATCCTCATAATGGAGAGATTGATATTATGGAGCATTTAAACTATGATAAAATCATTTATCAAACAACACATTCTCACTATACCCTTAATCTAAAGCAAACGAGCAATCCTCCACACTCAGGCACAGCGGAAATCAATGCTGGAGAGTTTAATATATATGGCCTTAGTTGGTATCCAGATAAGATTGTTTTCCAACTGAATGGTAAAGATACGTTTACCTATCCACGAGTACAAGACGTAGATTCGTCACAGTGGCCTTATGATCAGCCTTTCTATTTGCTTATCGATCAGCAGTTGGGAGGAAATTGGGTCGGAAAGGTCAATCCGGCTAATCTTCCTGTTCAAATGATAGTTGATTGGGTAAAGGTCTATCAATAGTATCTTCTATGATTATGTGAGGTCGCGTAATGAGAGATTGCAATGGTATATAGCTGAGATGGTTTTTCTTGATGAGAGTGGTTTAATTTTTATAATTTAGTTTTCTCCGTTCGAAATCATATGCAATATCTGTATAGTGGAGGTCGCACAAATATGAATGAAAATAATGTAGATATTCCATATTAGAATTAAGAGGCAGCCTGAGCGTAAGAGTTCATGAAATAAATCTGATAGCTTTATCACTTTGAAAATAAACCGAGTGTAATGAGCTCATGAAATAATTAAATATAGATGAAAGATACTTTGATTGTTAACGGTGTATCTATTGAAAGAGAAGCAATACGGACTACACTTTACGTGAAGGGTAAGGATATGGCTGTTCAATATGTTATAAACTGTTCAAAATGTAATGTAGATGAGGCATTACTTATCGTGGATGAAATGGAAGATTCCTATATAGGAGATGAACCTCTTATCCAACCCTCGTCTTTTGTTAGCTATAATGATGAAGTATTAGGAAAGAAAAAACCTAATTATGTGTTGATTGGATGTGTAGTACTTCTTTTGGTTCTATTGATTATTTATTGCTATTATAATTTATAATTTCCTCCCTTATTTATTGCAGATGGTTTGAATTGTAAATTAACCTTCCAGTGAGTCAATATGTTACCTATTTTAGGTAAAAAACTTTGTTTGAAAGTTTGGAAGTGGTTGTTTAAAAGTGCTACCTTTGCACCACTCCGCAAGGGAGGTATGGTCCGATCGCGAGGTCGTTCCGTTTGAAAGAGGGGATTGGCGATGTGTTCCGGCGAACAATTTTAAAATAAAGTTTGCGGATGTCGAAAATATCCCTACCTTTGCAGTCCCTTCGGAAACGGAGGGTTTTGGAAACAGGAAAACGATCGGGGCGCGAAGCCCTGTGAGATATATGCCGGAACGCGAGTCGAGGCAGATGAGTTCTTTAAGGAAATGATCATGTAACGTAACGAGTAGCTGGGATTTTTCCGGGCGAAAGTTCGGAAAACGAAAGCCAAGCCAATCAGGTCGGGAAATTAAAAAAGACAATTCTATTTATGTTATAGATAGTTAGAGTCGACACTTCATTTTACAATGGAGAGTTTGATCCTGGCTCAGGATGAACGCTAGCGGCAGGCCTAATACATGCAAGTCGAACGCGATCGGGGTGCTTGCACCCCGTGAGAGTGGCGCACGGGTGCGTAACGCGTGAGCAACCTACCCTTGTCAGGGGGATAGCCCGGCGAAAGTCGGATTAACACCGCATGACATCCCTGGAGGGCATCTTCCGGGGATCAAATATTCATAGGACAGGGATGGGCTCGCGTGACATTAGCTAGTTGGCGGGGTAACGGCCCACCAAGGCGACGATGTCTAGGGGCTCTGAGAGGAGAATCCCCCACACTGGTACTGAGACACGGACCAGACTCCTACGGGAGGCAGCAGTAAGGAATATTGGTCAATGGGCGCAAGCCTGAACCAGCCATGCCGCGTGCAGGATGACTGCCCTATGGGTTGTAAACTGCTTTTGTCGGGGAATAAACCCACCTACGAGTAGGTGGCTGAACGTACCCGAAGAATAAGGATCGGCTAACTCCGTGCCAGCAGCCGCGGTAATACGGAGGATCCAAGCGTTATCCGGATTTATTGGGTTTAAAGGGTGCGTAGGCGGTCTTTTAAGTCAGGGGTGAAATACGGCAGCTCAACTGTCGCAGTGCCCTTGATACTGAAGGACTTGAATATGGTTGAGGTATGCGGAATGAGACAAGTAGCGGTGAAATGCATAGATATGTCTCAGAACACCGATTGCGAAGGCAGCATCCCAAGCCATCATTGACGCTGATGCACGAAAGCGTGGGGATCGAACAGGATTAGATACCCTGGTAGTCCACGCCCTAAACGATGATAACTCGATGTTGGCGATAGACAGTCAGCGTCCAAGCGAAAGCGTTAAGTTATCCACCTGGGGAGTACGCCCGCAAGGGTGAAACTCAAAGGAATTGACGGGGGCCCGCACAAGCGGAGGAGCATGTGGTTTAATTCGATGATACGCGAGGAACCTTACCCGGGCTTGAAAGTTACTGAAGTATCCAGAGACGGATACGTCCTTCGGGACAGGAAACTAGGTGCTGCATGGCTGTCGTCAGCTCGTGCCGTGAGGTGTTGGGTTAAGTCCCGCAACGAGCGCAACCCCTATGTTTAGTTGCCAGCACGTCAAGGTGGGGACTCTAAACAGACTGCCTGCGCAAGCAGAGAGGAAGGTGGGGACGACGTCAAGTCATCATGGCCCTTACGTCCGGGGCTACACACGTGCTACAATGGTCGGTACAGCGGGCAGCTACACAGTAATGTGATGCCAATCTCTGAAAGCCGATCACAGTTCGGATTGAGGTCTGCAACTCGACCTCATGAAGTTGGATTCGCTAGTAATCGCGTATCAGCAATGACGCGGTGAATACGTTCCCGGGCCTTGTACACACCGCCCGTCAAGCCATGAAAGTTGGGGGTGCCTAAAGCATGTAACCGCAAGGAGCGTGTTAGGGCAAAACCGATAATTGGGGCTAAGTCGTAACAAGGTAGCCGTACCGGAAGGTGCGGCTGGAATACCTCCTTTCTAGAGTACCTGATAGGTACTCGTTACGTACATACATGATCGACCTAGGAAAAAGAAATGGAATAAGGTCCGTCCCTATATATGGAGGTCGGTACCGAGAGAGATATAAGCTAGTCCCGTAGCTCAGTTGGTTAGAGCACTACACTGATAATGTAGGGGTCAGCAGTTCAAATCTGCTCGGGACTACGATCGGTTATACGGGGGATTAGCTCAGCTGGCTAGAGCACCTGCCTTGCACGCAGGGGGTCAACGGTTCGAATCCGTTATTCTCCACGAACGCCGCCGTCCTATATGGATTGCGTGCGCAAAGAGTTCTTTGACATATTGAAAGAAAAAAATTACAAGAGAAGACAACAGTAGGGACGTTTTCCTTTTGGGGAACGTAACGACAAGCACTTCCATGGTAGCAAAAGGGCCATGAGGAGGAAGAAAGTAAATAAGGGCACACGGAGGATGCCTAGGCTCTCAGAGGCGATGAAGGACGTGATAAGCTGCGATAAGCCACGGGGATCGGCAAATGCGACTCGATCCGTGGATTTCCGAATGGGGAAACCTGGCATACTGAAGGTATGCCGTACAATACGCGAACGCGCTGAACTGAAACATCTAAGTAGGCGTAGGAGAAGAAAATAACAATGATTTCCCAAGTAGTGGCGAGCGAACGGGAAAGAGCCCAAACCCATCATGTTACGGCATTTTGGGGGTTGTAGGACCACGATATTGCATTGGCGCTATGAACTGGAACCGGTTGGGAAACCGGGCGATATGGGTGATAGCCCCGTACAGGCAAAGAATGCCAGCATAGTGGTATCCTGAGTACCGCGGGGTCGGAGACGCCCTGTGGGAATCCGGCGGCACCATCCGCCAAGGCTAAATACTCCTGAGAGACCGATAGTGAACCAGTACCGTGAGGGAAAGGTGAAAAGAACCCCGAACAGGGGAGTGAAAAGAACCTGAAACCGTGTGCTTACAAGCGGTCGGAGCGGACAAGTTCCGTGACGGCGTGCCTTTTGCATAATGAGCCTACGAGTTACTCTTGTCTGGCAAGGTTAAGCGGTTCAGCCGCGCAGCCGAAGCGAAAGCGAGTCTTAATAGGGCGCATAGTCAGATGAGGTAGACGCGAAACCTTGTGATCTACCCTTGGGCAGGTTGAAGTTGCAGTAACATGTAATGGAGGACCGAACCGATAAACGTTGAAAAGTTTCCGGATGACCTGAGGGTAGGGGTGAAAGGCCAATCAAACTGGGAAATAGCTCGTACTCCCCGAAATGTTTTTAGGAACAGCGTGAGAATAGAGTCTAGCAGAGGTAGAGCTACCGATTGGGTGCGGGGGAGTCAAATCCTACCAAATCCAGACGAACTCCGAATGCTGTTAGATATGTCTTGCAGTGAGGCTCTGGGTGCTAAGGTCCAGGGCCGAGAGGGAAAGAACCCAGACCATCGGCTAAGGTCCCCAAATGTAGTCTAAGTTGAACTAACGAGGTCCGGTTGCCCAGACAGCTAGGATGTTGGCTTGGAAGCAGCCATTCATTTAAAGAGTGCGTAACAGCTCACTAGTCGAGCGGCCGGGCGTGGATAATAAACGGGCATCAAGATTACTACCGAAGCCATGGATTCATACAGCGATGTATGTCTGGTAGGGGAGCATTCCATCGGGGGCGAAGCAGCATGGCAATGTGCTGTGGACCTTATGGAAAAGCAAATGTAGGCATAAGTAAC
Source organism: Sphingobacterium sp. SYP-B4668 (assembly GCF_027627455.1). Classification (NCBI taxonomy): domain Bacteria; kingdom Pseudomonadati; phylum Bacteroidota; class Sphingobacteriia; order Sphingobacteriales; family Sphingobacteriaceae; genus Sphingobacterium; species Sphingobacterium sp. SYP-B4668. The sequence goes on from NZ_CP115483.1 coordinate 1,149,858, forward strand.
GATAAGGCGGGTGGGAAACCCGCCCACCGAAAGACTAAGGTTTCCTGATCAACGCTAATCGGATCAGGGTTAGTCGGGGCCTAAGGTACACCCGAAGGGGGATAACCGATGGACAACTGGTCAATATTCCAGTACTTTTTATAACTGCGATGTGGTGACGGAGTAGTGACACTGCCGCGGACTGACGGAATAGTCCGTTGAAAGGCGTAGGTATAGGGACGGTAGGCAAATCCGCCGACCCTGCTGAAACCCAATAGTACAGCAAAGCTCCGGCGGCGCTGATAGAGCAGGTAAACAGACTTCCAAGAAAACCCGCTAAGCTCCAGGTTATAAAAACCCGTACCGTAAACCGACACAGGTAGTCGAGGAGAGGATCCTAAGGTGCTCGAGTGAATCATGGCTAAGGAACTCGGCAAAATGGCCCTGTAACTTCGGGAGAAGGGGCGCTTCCTCACGAGAGTGAGAAGCCGCAGTGAAAAGGCCCAGGCGACTGTTTAACAAAAACATATGGCTTTGCGAAATCGCAAGATGAGGTATAAGGCCTGACACCTGCCCGGTGCTGGAAGGTTAAGAGGGGATGTCATCGCAAGAGAAGCATTGAATCGAAGCCCCAGTAAACGGCGGCCGTAACTATAACGGTCCTAAGGTAGCGAAATTCCTTGTCGGGTAAGTTCCGACCTGCACGAATGGTGTAACGATCTGGGCGCTGTCTCAGCCATGAGCTCGGTGAAATTGTGGTATCGGTGAAGACGCCGATTACCCGCAACGGGACGGAAAGACCCCATGCACCTTCACTATAGCTTAACATTGGAATTGGGTACAGGATGTGTAGGATAGGCGGGAGATGTTGAAGTGGCTTCGCCAGGAGCCATGGAATCAACCTTGAAATACCGCCCTTTCTGTATCCGGTTTCTAACTCGATTATGTCGAGGACATTGTTTGGTGGGTAGTTTGACTGGGGTGGTCGCCTCCAAAAAGGTAACGGAGGCTTTCAAAGGTAAGCTCAGTACGCTTGGTAACCGTACGCGGAGTGCAATGGCATAAGCTTGCTTGACTGTGAGACCGACAAGTCGAACAGGGTCGAAAGACGGACATAGTGATCCGGTGGTTCTGTATGGAAGGGCCATCGCTCAAAGGATAAAAGGTACGCTGGGGATAACAGGCTGATCTCCCCCAAGAGCTCATATCGACGGGGAGGTTTGGCACCTCGATGTCGGCTCGTCACATCCTGGGGCTGGAGAAGGTCCCAAGGGTTGGGCTGTTCGCCCATTAAAGTGGCACGCGAGCTGGGTTCAGAACGTCGCGAGACAGTTCGGTCCCTATCTGTTGTGGGCGTTGGAAGTTTGAGTGGATCTGACCTTAGTACGAGAGGACCGGGTTGGACCGACCGCTGGTGAACCTGTTATGCCGCCAGGTGTACGGCAGGGTAGCTACGTCGGGGATAGATAAGCGCTGAAAGCATCTAAGTGCGAAACTAGCCACGAGATGAGACTTCCTTAGAGGGCCGTAGTAGATGACTACGTCGATAGGTTGTAGGTGTAAAGGTAGAGATACCATAGCCGAGCAATACTAATAGCCCGAAGCTTTCTCAAGCAGAGGACACTGTTGTCTTCCTCTTTGTTTTTTTCTTTCGATTGTCTATAGATACGACCATAATGTGTCGTACCAAAAAGGATTTCAGGTGCCTATATCGGCGGTGTCTACCTCTTCCCATTCCGAACAGAGAAGTCAAGCCCGCCAGAGCCGATGGTATTGCCGTAACAGGTGGGAGAGTAGGTCGGTGCCTTTTTTTATACGCCCCCCCGGGAAACCGGGGGGGCTTTTTTTTGTTGTCCCTCCCCGGGGGACACAACAGCCCATATTCCCATCGTTCCCAGGGGATACCCGACGCGTATTTGCAGCGGATGGCAGATAGGACAGTAGCTCGACACCTTATCGTACGCCCCTGCGTGAACCCGGGGGGATTTTTCGTTGTGGATAAATTTGTACAGATGTCCGCCAGATGGCGGATAAGCGAGCGGGGCATCAGGATGGGGGCCCGTGGACCACGGAAATAAGCTGGTTGGCCCGCATAGGAAGAGGTCTATGTCCCCCCGCATCCTGAGCCGACTTGCATATGCTTTTATCCCTTTGCATCGAAACACCCAGCGGCTGCACCCGTAGCTTCCTATCGGAATAGGCGATATCTTTTTGTGGTGGAGATGTGGGGTCCTGGATACCCTGTCGAATAACCTGGGACCAGCTTGGCCTACCTTATCCGCCCCCTTGGCAAGCCCGTAAAGGCATCGGTCCTGCCAAGGATCGCAACGACTGTCCAGCCTTGCTCCTCGGGCAGCCCGTAGAGGCCCTTTCGATACCCGGATATCGACCAAGCACCAGGTAGCCCTTTCCTTTTGTCCCACGTTCCATTTATGGCCATTCCTATAGAGCAGACAACGCCCCCCGGAAAGGATTTGCTCGATGGTGTCCCCGTTGGTCGGTATTTCCGCAAGGATAGGCCTCCTTCGTCCTTCTGGACCCTGCGATGGCCTGCCAGCGGTGTTGGTCCTTATTTCCCGGGGAGCCTCGTCGGCCGGACATGGGAGCGGTCTATTACCGGGCACGGGGAAAGCACCTCTTGGCCATAGGTCCCCTGTTTTCGGCAAGGACAGGTAGGTTATTCCCACAACAGCATCGCGGATGCCCTGTTGGACCTTAAAAAGATATGGAACAGCAGATATTCGCGTTTGCAAAAGCCGAGCCTCCATCTTTATGGGCGGAGTTTTTGATTATGTGGCAATGGTGTCCTGCAAGGAAGTCGTCGGGATCGATGCCAAGGATGCTATCCGTATATCCGGAGCCCTAGGTGCCGTGGTCAATTTTTCCCTAGATCGATATTGGGCGTTCCAGAAAGTCGACAGTCCGGTCGGGGGGCAGGTATGGAAGTTTATATCGGTGGTGTTGGGCAGTATTCTCTTGAAATCCGAGGCGACCCCGTTCGTGTCGCAGGTCTTCGGTATAGATTACAAGGTAGGTAGGCTGGCCGTCGAGCTGGTCGTGTCCCTGGGATTCAACTATCCCCTGCAACGCTACTGGGTCTTCAGATGATCCGGGGCCGTGGGCCATGGCCATAGGAAATAGGGCCTGATTTCCCCGATTTTCCGCCCCCATATCGTTTTTTATTCGGCAGGTTGATAGGCCGTTACCTATTTTAATTAAAAAACTTTGTTTGAAAGTTTGGAAGTGGTTGTTTAAAAGTGCTACCTTTGCACCACTCCGCAAGGGAGGTATGGTCCGATCGAGAGGTCGTTCCGTTTGAAAGAGGGGATTGGCGATGTGTTCCGGCGAACAATTTTAAAATAAAGTTTGCGGATGTCGAAAATATCCCTACCTTTGCAGTCCCTTCGGAAACGGAGGGTTTTGGAAACAGGAAAACGATCGGGGCGCGAAGCCCTGTGAGATATATGCCGGAACGCGAGTCGAGGCAGATGAGTTCTTTAAGGAAATGATCATGTAACGTAACGAGTAGCTGGGATTTTTCCGGGCGAAAGTTCGGAAAACGAAAGCCAAGCCAATCAGGTCGGGAAATTAAAAAAGACAATTCTATTTATGTTATAGATAGTTAGAGTCGACACTTCATTTTACAATGGAGAGTTTGATCCTGGCTCAGGATGAACGCTAGCGGCAGGCCTAATACATGCAAGTCGAACGCGATCGGGGTGCTTGCACCCCGTGAGAGTGGCGCACGGGTGCGTAACGCGTGAGCAACCTACCCTTGTCAGGGGGATAGCCCGGCGAAAGTCGGATTAACACCGCATGACATCCCTGGAGGGCATCTTCCGGGGATCAAATATTCATAGGACAGGGATGGGCTCGCGTGACATTAGCTAGTTGGCGGGGTAACGGCCCACCAAGGCGACGATGTCTAGGGGCTCTGAGAGGAGAATCCCCCACACTGGTACTGAGACACGGACCAGACTCCTACGGGAGGCAGCAGTAAGGAATATTGGTCAATGGGCGCAAGCCTGAACCAGCCATGCCGCGTGCAGGATGACTGCCCTATGGGTTGTAAACTGCTTTTGTCGGGGAATAAACCCACCTACGAGTAGGTGGCTGAACGTACCCGAAGAATAAGGATCGGCTAACTCCGTGCCAGCAGCCGCGGTAATACGGAGGATCCAAGCGTTATCCGGATTTATTGGGTTTAAAGGGTGCGTAGGCGGTCTTTTAAGTCAGGGGTGAAATACGGCAGCTCAACTGTCGCAGTGCCCTTGATACTGAAGGACTTGAATATGGTTGAGGTATGCGGAATGAGACAAGTAGCGGTGAAATGCATAGATATGTCTCAGAACACCGATTGCGAAGGCAGCATCCCAAGCCATCATTGACGCTGATGCACGAAAGCGTGGGGATCGAACAGGATTAGATACCCTGGTAGTCCACGCCCTAAACGATGATAACTCGATGTTGGCGATAGACAGTCAGCGTCCAAGCGAAAGCGTTAAGTTATCCACCTGGGGAGTACGCCCGCAAGGGTGAAACTCAAAGGAATTGACGGGGGCCCGCACAAGCGGAGGAGCATGTGGTTTAATTCGATGATACGCGAGGAACCTTACCCGGGCTTGAAAGTTACTGAAGTATCCAGAGACGGATACGTCCTTCGGGACAGGAAACTAGGTGCTGCATGGCTGTCGTCAGCTCGTGCCGTGAGGTGTTGGGTTAAGTCCCGCAACGAGCGCAACCCCTATGTTTAGTTGCCAGCACGTCAAGGTGGGGACTCTAAACAGACTGCCTGCGCAAGCAGAGAGGAAGGTGGGGACGACGTCAAGTCATCATGGCCCTTACGTCCGGGGCTACACACGTGCTACAATGGTCGGTACAGCGGGCAGCTACACAGTAATGTGATGCCAATCTCTGAAAGCCGATCACAGTTCGGATTGAGGTCTGCAACTCGACCTCATGAAGTTGGATTCGCTAGTAATCGCGTATCAGCAATGACGCGGTGAATACGTTCCCGGGCCTTGTACACACCGCCCGTCAAGCCATGAAAGTTGGGGGTGCCTAAAGCATGTAACCGCAAGGAGCGTGTTAGGGCAAAACCGATAATTGGGGCTAAGTCGTAACAAGGTAGCCGTACCGGAAGGTGCGGCTGGAATACCTCCTTTCTAGAGTACCTGATAGGTACTCGTTACGTACATACATGATCGACCTAGGAAAAAGAAATGGAATAAGGTCCGTCCCTATATATGGAGGTCGGTACCGAGAGAGATATAAGCTAGTCCCGTAGCTCAGTTGGTTAGAGCACTACACTGATAATGTAGGGGTCAGCAGTTCAAATCTGCTCGGGACTACGATCGGTTATACGGGGGATTAGCTCAGCTGGCTAGAGCACCTGCCTTGCACGCAGGGGGTCAACGGTTCGAATCCGTTATTCTCCACGAACGCCGCCGTCCTATATGGATTGCGTGCGCAAAGAGTTCTTTGACATATTGAAAGAAAAAAATTACAAGAGAAGACAACAGTAGGGACGTTTTCCTTTTGGGGAACGTAACGACAAGCACTTCCATGGTAGCAAAAGGGCCATGAGGAGGAAGAAAGTAAATAAGGGCACACGGAGGATGCCTAGGCTCTCAGAGGCGATGAAGGACGTGATAAGCTGCGATAAGCCACGGGGATCGGCAAATGCGACTCGATCCGTGGATTTCCGAATGGGGAAACCTGGCATACTGAAGGTATGCCGTACAATACGCGAACGCGCTGAACTGAAACATCTAAGTAGGCGTAGGAGAAGAAAATAACAATGATTTCCCAAGTAGTGGCGAGCGAACGGGAAAGAGCCCAAACCCATCATGTTACGGCATTTTGGGGGTTGTAGGACCACGATATTGCATTGGCGCTATGAACTGGAACCGGTTGGGAAACCGGGCGATATGGGTGATAGCCCCGTACAGGCAAAGAATGCCAGCATAGTGGTATCCTGAGTACCGCGGGGTCGGAGACGCCCTGTGGGAATCCGGCGGCACCATCCGCCAAGGCTAAATACTCCTGAGAGACCGATAGTGAACCAGTACCGTGAGGGAAAGGTGAAAAGAACCCCGAACAGGGGAGTGAAAAGAACCTGAAACCGTGTGCTTACAAGCGGTCGGAGCGGACAAGTTCCGTGACGGCGTGCCTTTTGCATAATGAGCCTACGAGTTACTCTTGTCTGGCAAGGTTAAGCGGTTCAGCCGCGCAGCCGAAGCGAAAGCGAGTCTTAATAGGGCGCATAGTCAGATGAGGTAGACGCGAAACCTTGTGATCTACCCTTGGGCAGGTTGAAGTTGCAGTAACATGTAATGGAGGACCGAACCGATAAACGTTGAAAAGTTTCCGGATGACCTGAGGGTAGGGGTGAAAGGCCAATCAAACTGGGAAATAGCTCGTACTCCCCGAAATGTTTTTAGGAACAGCGTGAGAATAGAGTCTAGCAGAGGTAGAGCTACCGATTGGGTGCGGGGGAGTCAAATCCTACCAAATCCAGACGAACTCCGAATGCTGTTAGATATGTCTTGCAGTGAGGCTCTGGGTGCTAAGGTCCAGGGCCGAGAGGGAAAGAACCCAGACCATCGGCTAAGGTCCCCAAATGTAGTCTAAGTTGAACTAACGAGGTCCGGTTGCCCAGACAGCTAGGATGTTGGCTTGGAAGCAGCCATTCATTTAAAGAGTGCGTAACAGCTCACTAGTCGAGCGGCCGGGCGTGGATAATAAACGGGCATCAAGATTACTACCGAAGCCATGGATTCATACAGCGATGTATGTCTGGTAGGGGAGCATTCCATCGGGGGCGAAGCAGCATGGCAATGTGCTGTGGACCTTATGGAAAAGCAAATGTAGGCATAAGTAACGATAAGGCGGGTGGGAAACCCGCCCACCGAAAGACTAAGGTTTCCTGATCAACGCTAATCGGATCAGGGTTAGTCGGGGCCTAAGGTACACCCGAAGGGGGATAACCGATGGACAACTGGTCAATATTCCAGTACTTTTTATAACTGCGATGTGGTGACGGAGTAGTGACACTGCCGCGGACTGACGGAATAGTCCGTTGAAAGGCGTAGGTATAGGGACGGTAGGCAAATCCGCCGACCCTGCTGAAACCCAATAGTACAGCAAAGCTCCGGCGGCGCTGATAGAGCAGGTAAACAGACTTCCAAGAAAACCCGCTAAGCTCCAGGTTATAAAAACCCGTACCGTAAACCGACACAGGTAGTCGAGGAGAGGATCCTAAGGTGCTCGAGTGAATCATGGCTAAGGAACTCGGCAAAATGGCCCTGTAACTTCGGGAGAAGGGGCGCTTCCTCACGAGAGTGAGAAGCCGCAGTGAAAAGGCCCAGGCGACTGTTTAACAAAAACATATGGCTTTGCGAAATCGCAAGATGAGGTATAAGGCCTGACACCTGCCCGGTGCTGGAAGGTTAAGAGGGGATGTCATCGCAAGAGAAGCATTGAATCGAAGCCCCAGTAAACGGCGGCCGTAACTATAACGGTCCTAAGGTAGCGAAATTCCTTGTCGGGTAAGTTCCGACCTGCACGAATGGTGTAACGATCTGGGCGCTGTCTCAGCCATGAGCTCGGTGAAATTGTGGTATCGGTGAAGACGCCGATTACCCGCAACGGGACGGAAAGACCCCATGCACCTTCACTATAGCTTAACATTGGAATTGGGTACAGGATGTGTAGGATAGGCGGGAGATGTTGAAGTGGCTTCGCCAGGAGCCATGGAATCAACCTTGAAATACCGCCCTTTCTGTATCCGGTTTCTAACTCGATTATGTCGAGGACATTGTTTGGTGGGTAGTTTGACTGGGGTGGTCGCCTCCAAAAAGGTAACGGAGGCTTTCAAAGGTAAGCTCAGTACGCTTGGTAACCGTACGCGGAGTGCAATGGCATAAGCTTGCTTGACTGTGAGACCGACAAGTCGAACAGGGTCGAAAGACGGACATAGTGATCCGGTGGTTCTGTATGGAAGGGCCATCGCTCAAAGGATAAAAGGTACGCTGGGGATAACAGGCTGATCTCCCCCAAGAGCTCATATCGACGGGGAGGTTTGGCACCTCGATGTCGGCTCGTCACATCCTGGGGCTGGAGAAGGTCCCAAGGGTTGGGCTGTTCGCCCATTAAAGTGGCACGCGAGCTGGGTTCAGAACGTCGCGAGACAGTTCGGTCCCTATCTGTTGTGGGCGTTGGAAGTTTGAGTGGATCTGACCTTAGTACGAGAGGACCGGGTTGGACCGACCGCTGGTGAACCTGTTATGCCGCCAGGTGTACGGCAGGGTAGCTACGTCGGGGATAGATAAGCGCTGAAAGCATCTAAGTGCGAAACTAGCCACGAGATGAGACTTCCTTAGAGGGCCGTAGTAGATGACTACGTCGATAGGTTGTAGGTGTAAAGGTAGAGATACCATAGCCGAGCAATACTAATAGCCCGAAGCTTTCTCAAGCAGAGGACACTGTTGTCTTCCTCTTTGTTTTTTTCTTTCGATTGTCTATAGATACGACCATAATGTGTCGTACCAAAAAGGATTTCAGGTGCCTATATCGGCGGTGTCTACCTCTTCCCATTCCGAACAGAGAAGTCAAGCCCGCCAGAGCCGATGGTATTGCCGTAACAGGTGGGAGAGTAGGTCGGTGCCTTTTTTTATACGCCCCCCCGGGAAACCGGGGGGGCTTTTTTTGTTGTCCCCTCCCGGGGACACACAACAACCCATATTCCCAGCGTATCCCAGGGGATGGCAGATAGGACAGTAGGTCGACACCATATCGTACGCCCCTGCGTGAACCCGTGGGGATTTTTCGTTGTGGATAAATTTGTACTAATTCAAACCAAGACCCATTGCAGTTTGATAGATGTAAGTGCGTGATAACTTATAGGTGAATAGTGTGTTATGAATCCTCTTTCGTATCTTTGCAAAATGGGTACATTATTGGATATCGGTCAAAAGCCTTATAATCACTATGGTTCTTATTTAAAAGAAAAATATGATGGTCAGCGGGTGTTTAAAGTAATCGTGGATGGAAATTTTACATGTCCGAATCGAGATGGTAGTAAGGGATATGGCGGATGCTCTTATTGTAATGTGGACTCGTTTACCCCAGACTCTGCTCGAAAACTACCAACAATAAGAGAGCAGGTAGAGGCTGGTATAGAGCGTGCCCGGAATGGTTACAATGCCGAGAAATTTATTATTTATTTCCAGCCCAATACCAATACTTATGCTCCTACACATCTTTTAAAGATGATGTACGATGAGGCTATCAGTGTCTGTCCCGAGCATACTGTAGGGCTTTCCGTGGGTACTCGTCCTGATTGTATTGATTTTGAAAAGGTCGCTCTATTGGAAAGTTATTCCGATCGTCTCGATGTGGATCTAGAGATGGGGATGGAATCTATTTATGATGAAACCTTGGCCCGAATCAATAGAGGGTGTTCTCATGATGAGTTGCAGAAAGCATTGAATTTGGTCCAGAATAGTCCTTTGGAAATTTGTGTGCATACTATATTTGGCTTTCCGTGGGAGACGAAAGAAATGATGTTGCGTTACGCAGATGAAATCAACAAACATCCGCAGATTAAGTTTGTTAAGCTGCATCATTTACATATTGTGGAAGGTTCTATTATGGGCGTGCAGTATAAACGTGAGCCGTTTCACCTCTTTAGTATAGAGGAGTATACGGTTTTTTTGAGTGAGTTTATACCGCTTTTGAGACCAGATATTATTATTCAAAGGGTATTTGGATTGGCTGATAAAGAATTGCTTATAGCACCAAATTGGGGGCTTGGTAAATCTGCTATCCAAACGTACATTGATAAGGGATTGGAGCAGCGTAACGCAATTCAAGGGAGTCGATATACTGGATAAAAAAAGGGCTAAGATTAGCCCTTTTTTAAAATGATACAGTCTACTGCTCGAGTATAGACTTAAGATTTGCAGGTGAATAGTAGATAGACTTGAGTGTTTTGTGATCTCCTTCTCTAAATACTAAGTATAGGCCATCTACCTCTTTATAATAGCTGTCTACACCTTTCTCTTCCTTATAATATTTTATAGTTGCTTCAGCCTCTTCAATTGATTTACATGCTTTACTCATGTTAGAGCGTTGAACCTCTTCAAAGAGCGCATTAAATTTATTTTTCAAACCAAATTCTAAAACTGCACCAGATAATACGTATTGTATGTCGCATAATGCATCAGCAATTTCTACCAAATCTTTGTTTTGGATAGCTTCTTCCAATTCCTTTAATTCCTCAGCAATCAGTGATACGCGTAATTCGCACCTCTTTTCAGTGGGAATAGTGGGATGCTCTAATATAGGGTGTTGAAAAGTCTTGTGAAACTCTGCGACCGAGGTTAACGTCTTAGGATCTGTCATGTTACTTGTTTTTTTCGTAAAAATAATAAAATTGATAGATATGTTCAACCTCCTAAAACTACAAAAGCAGCTTTAAAGCTGCTTTTGTAGTTTTAGGATTTATATCAAATGCTTTAGTTGGATCAATTCTTTTTCTTCGAGATATCTCCAACGACCTCTAGGTAAATCCTTCTTGGTCAGGTTTGCATATACTACACGATCAAGTTTAACCACATCGTATCCTAACGATTCAAAAATTCTTCTTACGATACGGTTCTTGCCGCTGTGAATTTGGATGCCAATTTCACGTTTGCTAGCTCCTTGAACATAGCTCAAATCGTCCGGTTTGATGAATCCATCTTCTAATTCAATACCAAATTCTATTTTATTGAAATCCCCTTGTGTAAGGCTTTTATCTAGCTCGACATTGTATATCTTGCTAATGCTGTTACGAGGATGAGAAAGTTTTTCCGCTAAATTTCCATCGTTGGTGAGTAATAATAAGCCTGTAGTATTTCTATCCAGACGACCAATCGGATAGATACGCTCTTTAGTAGCGCTGGCTACCAAATGCATTACTGTACGCCTTTCTTGAGGGTCATCTGTAGTGGTGATGTAATCTTTTGGTTTATTGAGGAGAACATAAACCATTTTTTCCCTTTTTAAGCGTTCTCCATTGTATTTAATCTCGTCGGTTGCAGGATTGACTTTCGTACCTAATTCGGTAACAGGTTCTCCATTAACGCTAACAACACCTGCGATAATTAATTCATCTGCTTTTCGACGTGAACATATCCCTGAATTGGAAATATAGCGATTCAAACGAATCATTCCATTATCGTCATATTCGGAAGTGGCTTGTCTACCTATGCTACTAGAGGGTCTACGTTTCGCAAATTTGGAATCAGTACTCTCTTCATATTTGTTGAACGGTTTTTTTTCTGCAAAGGGCCTTTTCTCTCCGAAAGATTTCTTTCCGTCGAAGCTTCTTCCTTCACCGAAGGACTTTTTCTCTCCGAAAGATTTCTTTCCGTCGAAGCTTCTTCCTTCACCGAAGGACTTTTTCTCTCCGAAAGATTTCTTTCCGTCGAAGCTTCTTCCCTCACCGAAGGACTTCTTCTCTCCAAAACTCTTTTTAAAGCCACTTGATTTGTTGCCCTCAGTTCTTTCGAACTTACCTGGACTATCATTAAAATTTGAAGATTTTGAATAAGATTTCCGTGGTGATTTGTCGTCATTATAGCCGGTTGACTTTTCTGACCTGCTGCTGGAGCTTTTTGACTTGAAGTTTTCTGAGTTACTTCTCGGTCTTTTGGAGTTGTCATCACGACTGTTCCGATTTCTGCTGAATGGCATATTTGCTTTAAAAAAAATGTGAACCACAAAGGTAGCTATTTAATTTAGTTCCTTGAAATTTAAGTGTAAATATTTTTTAGAAACTGTGTACAATAAAACTGGTTTTCAACGTTATAGCATAGGTTGGTTTTGTAACTATTTGTTTTTTAGGATAATAGTGCGTATCTTTGCCACCTTGAATTTAACCAAGCTATTTTTTGATCGATATTTATCGTGGATAGGATAGCAGTAAGGGAATGAATGATTAAAAAGAAAGTATTATGTTGTGGCTTGATTTTGTCAGGGATGTTACTGTCGAAATTGTACTCAAGCACGAATCAAAATGTGGTCGCAGGTGGTGTTAAGATTAACAGCACAAAGATCCTTAACATCAAAAAAGAAATAGAAGGAGAGGGTGCTAAAGCCCGCTCGGAGAAGGATAAAAAGGAAGGAGATAAGGAAGGCTATTTAACTTCTATCACCTTTGCTAATGAAGGCCTTCCGTTAGATCTACCTCAGGTCGAACGTAAATTGACGCAGTACTTAAGTCGCTTTTCATTTAGAAAGCAACAGTCTTATGGTCTGCATAAGAAAGCAGAAAAACATTTACCTCAAATTGCTCGTATCTTGGAGTCTTATGGAATTCCAGAGGATTTTAAGTACATCCCTTTGGTAGAAAGTGGAATGGATAGTCGAGTAGTTTCCCATAAAGGGGCTGGAGGTTATTGGCAATTTATGCCTACCACAGCCCGTTTGTACGGACTTCGAGTAAATGGAAAGGTAGATGAGAGGTTAAATTTGACAAAGTCTACACATGCAGCAGCACGCTACTTAAAAAGCCTGTACAAAGAATTTGGAGACTGGACTTTGGTTGCGGCGGCCTATAACGTCGGAGGAGGTAGTCTTAGGGGCGCCATTCGTCGTCAGAAACAAGATGATTATTATCAATTGAAACTAAATAATGAAACAGCTTCTTATGTTTACAAATTAATTTCTGTAAAAGAGATTATTGAAAACCCTTCTAAGCATGGTTACACTCGATATGCTAAGGCAGACTTGGGCGACGATGATGGCGAGAAGAATATGCTGTAACAGGCTTAATATAAATATTTGATAGCGAATCTGATACACAGATTCGCTTTTTTTTTTGCCTGCCTCCAAAGTTTTTTTTAAAAAGTGACAACAATCACATTAAAACAAATGTTATATCATTTTAATGTCATGATTTATTCTATATTTTTACACTAGAAACCAACATTATTAAGTGATGCAGTTAGAGCAGTTTAATTACGACAACAAGATTGTCAGGAACTTTGGATTAGCCACTATCATATGGGGCATCGTCGGGATGTCAGTAGGATTGCTTGTGGCTTTACAATTGGTATGGCCCGAAATGAACTTTGGTGTTCAATATACTACGTTTGGACGTGTTAGACCTGTACATACGAATGCAGTGATTTTCGCATTCGTCGGTAATGCTATTTTTATGGGAGTATATTACTCTTTGCAACGCGTACTAAAAGCTAGGATGTTCAGCGATATGTTGAGTAAGATCCATTTTTGGGGCTGGCAGTTGGTTATTATAGCGTCTGCTATCACACTGCCGCTGGGATTGACAACTAGTCACGAATATGCAGAAATGGAATGGCCTATTGACTTGGCAATCACTGTTATTTGGGTTGTGTTCGGGGTCAATATGTTCGGTACTATTGTTAAAAGAAGGGAACGCCATATGTATGTGGCTGTCTGGTTTTACATTGCTACTTTTGTAACGGTCGCGGTGCTACATATCGTTAACTCCATCCAATTACCGGTCACTGCATGGAAAAGCTATTATGTATATGCTGGGGTACAGGATGCCTTAGTGCAATGGTGGTATGGACATAATGCTGTTGCTTTCTTTCTAACAACCCCATTTTTAGGAATGATGTATTATTTTCTCCCTAAAATGGCAAATCGTCCAGTGTATTCTTATAAGTTGAGTATTCTACATTTCTGGTCATTGATTTTTATCTATATATGGGCGGGACCTCACCACCTTCTATATACATCTTTACCTTCATGGGTACAGTCATTAGGAGTAGTTTTCTCTATTATGCTAATTGCACCAAGCTGGGGGGGTATGATTAACGGATTGTTGACCTTGCGAGGCGCTTGGGACAAGGTACGTACCGAACCTACACTTAAATTCATGGTAGTAGCATTGACGGCTTACGGTATGGCTACTTTTGAAGGTCCAATGTTATCTTTGAAACAAGTCAATGCAATTGCACATTTTACTGACTGGATAGTTGCCCACGTACATGTGGGTGCTTTAGGTTGGAATGGATTTATGACGTTCGCTATTCTTTATTGGTTGGTACCTAGAATATACAAAACAGAGCTTTACTCTAAAAAATTAGCAAATGTCCATTTTTGGATAGGTACCTTAGGTATCCTCTTCTATGCCATTCCTATGTATTGGGCGGCAGTAGTCCAAGGATTGATGTGGAAAGAGTTTACGCCAGAGGGGGTTTTGAAATACCCCAATTTTCTTGCCACGACTTTGGAGATTTTGCCTATGCATATGATGCGAGCAGTGGGGGGAGCATTGTATCTATCAGGTGCGTTGCTCATGACATACAACTTGGTGAAAACGATGACCAAGGGCAAATTGATAGCCAATGAACCTGCAGAGGCTCCAGCGCTTGAGCCAATTGTGAAGAATGAGCGGGAAACACACCGTAGACTTGAGCGTAAGCCAGCATTGTTTATGGTATTGGCATTAATTGCAATTCTTATTGGCGGTATTGTGGAGATGATTCCTACGTTTACAATTCAATCTAATATTCCTACAATAAGCAGTGTGAAACCATATACGGCACTGGAAATACAAGGTCGAGATTTGTACATCCGTGAAGGTTGTGTCAATTGTCATACGCAGACCGTACGGCCGTTCCGTTCGGAGACTGCCCGTTATGGAGAGTACAGTAAGGCGGGTGAATATGTATATGATCATCCATTTCTATGGGGGTCTAAACGTACTGGCCCGGATTTACATAGACTAGGAGGTAAATATCCAAATAAATGGCATTTTGACCATTTGTTAGACCCTACAATCACTTCTCCAGGAAGTATTATGCCGAGCTACCCTTGGTTGATTGAACAGAAATTGGACAATTCTACTATTAAAGAGAAATTGAATGCGATGCGTATGCTGGGAGTTCCTTACAGTAATGAACAAGTTGAAAATGTAGAACAAGATATGCAAAAGCAAGCAGAGACTATAACGAATGATTTGGCGGCGAATCAAGTAAAGATCGCAAGCGATAGAGAAATTGTTGCCATGATTGCTTATTTACAGCGTCTTGGGGTGGATATTAAGGCTGAATCTGTCACGAAAGTGACGGATGGTCAAACTGTTGATAATTAATTGTAATTAATATGTTCAAGCAAATCACAAATCTAAATGGTGACGAAATCTATTTGATAGCCTCACTATGGTTGTTTCTTGTCTTTTTTGTAGCTGTTGGTTTAATGCTATTTTGGATGAACAAAGATCATATACAGTATATGAAAGAGCTACCTCTAGAGAAACATGACGAACAAGAGGGGCAAAAAACGGAATAGTAGAATAGAGTCAGGAAATCGATCCCAAATATTGGGAAAACTCTCATCAACCATTAAAAAAATAAATAGATGAAAATATTTTTAATTGCGGATTCGACAGCGATAGGCTCAGCTTGGAGCGTCAGCACGGGTAATATCTATAATGATATTCTAATCCTTTTGTTGATTATCGTATTGATTGTGCTTTTATTTACAGCACTTTCGGTTAGTAAGGCTGTCAAATCGATTTTGAAAATTACGATGCCAGAAGTCGTTGAACAAGAGCGTATAGAAAGAATACAGGCTAAAAATAATCGTAAAATTGAATGGAAAAAAACATGGAATAAGCTGCTGGGACTGAGACCTATAGAGGAGGAGAAAGACATTGTTATCGATCATGATTATGACGGAATATCCGAATTGGATAATCCAATACCGATTTGGTTCAATGCATTGTTTTATTCAACCATAACCTTTGGTGTTATTTACCTTCTTGTGTACCATGTATTTGGCTGGGGGCTGAACCAAGATCAGGAATATGTTCGTGAAGTAGCCCTAGCAGAGAAAGCTAAACAGGAATATCTAGCCAAGGCGGCCAATCTTATTGATGAAACTTCGATAACGGTTGACGAGACTGGCACAATGGCGGCTGCCGGTAAGGCAATTTATGTGGCTAACTGTGTGGCGTGCCATGGAGGTGCGGGGGAAGGTGGGATTGGTCCTAATTTGGCCGACAGGTTCTGGCTGCACGGTGGCGAAATCAAAGATATCTTCAAAACGGTAAAATATGGTGTTCCCGATAAAGGAATGGTGCCTTGGGAGCAAACTTTAACACCGGCACAAATAGCAGAGGTAAGTAATTATATCATCACGATGAGGGATACAAAACCTGCGAATGCCAAGGAGCCGCAAGGGGTAGAGGTCGAATATGAATCTGCAGTGACAGACTCTACTGCAGTAAAATAAAGAGGAAGGAAATGGATGCAACGAGGAATACAGAACTGTTTGATAAGCCTAAATCAAAGAAGAGGGAATGGATTTATGCAAAAAAACCTTCTGGAAAATTGTATAACTATCGCCAGTGGTTTGGTTATTCATTATTGTTTTTTTTATTCGCTGCACCTTTCTTGAGAATCAATGGGGAACCGTTTTTGATGTTCAATATCATTGAGAGGCGTTTTTCTATATTTGGTAATTTATTCTATCCTCAAGATCTCCACATCTTTGTATTTGGGATGTTAATCGCGATGGTGTGTGTCGTGTTGTTTACTGTGGTTTATGGGCGGGTCTGGTGTGGTTGGGCCTGTCCGCAAACTATTTTCATGGAGCTCATTTTTCGAAAGATAGAGTATTGGATTGAAGGTGACTGGACACAACAGAAAAAATTGAATGCAGCGCCCAGCTCTTTTGAAAAAAGGAAAAAGAAGATTCTGAAGCATGGAATATTTCTGATTATTTCATTTTTTATATCTAATATATTTTTATCTTATATCATTGGTACTGATGCGCTAATAGGCATTGTAACCGATCCTCTTGATGCCCATATCGGTGGACTTCTATCTATTATTGTCTTTACTCTTGTGTTTTATGGTGTATTTGCATATGTAAGAGAGATTGTCTGTATTGCCATATGTCCATATGGACGTTTACAAAGTGTATTGCTGGATGATCAGAGTACCGTAGTCGCGTACGACCATTTTAGAGGCGAGCCTCGCGGAAAGTATAAAAAGGGTGAACAATCTGAACATGGAGACTGTGTAGACTGTCATCTTTGCGTACAGGTATGCCCTACAGGGATAGATATCCGTAAAGGGTTGCAAATGGAATGTGTAAGCTGTACCGCTTGTATAGACGCATGTGATACTGTGATGGAGAAGATTGGTAAACCTGCTCGATTGATTGGATTCTACCCGATGGGACAAATCGAACAGAAATTAGACTTCAAGAAAAATAATATCAGAGCACTTGCTTATTCTGTAGTATTGATAGTTTTGATAGGGATTTTTGGATTTATGATCTTTAGCAGGACAATAGTGGACGGGACATTGTTAAGAGCTAGAGGAAGTACTTACCAGTTGCGTGATGATAAGACCATCTCAAATCTTTATTCCTTAGAACTTATAAATAAGAGTGGGAGGGAGATACCTTTTAGTCTTAAATGTGATGATGAAAAGCTTATCCTACAAATGGTCAATAAGATTGATAAATTGAAGAAGGATGGGAGTGCGACGTTGAGCTTTTTCTTAATTATTCAGAATAAAGATGTTGAGAAGTACAAGAGTAATGTGCGTGTTGACGTAATCTCTGATGGTAAAAAAGTAGAAACCTTAAAGACGACATTTATTGCACCTCCGGGGATGGACTAAAATATGAAATATGAATTGGGGAAATAAAATAGTAATTAGTTTAGCGATTTTTATGATTGGAATCGTATGTGCAGGGATCTATATGGTGTCGAAAAATTCGGATACATTAGAGGAGGAGGATTATTATGAGAAGAGTCTTCATTATAATGACCGCTATGATCGAAAAGCAAATGTCAATAAATATGAAGCCCAACCACATGTTGCAAATATTAAAGATACGCTATTTATAGAATTTAGAGGGTCGCAAAATAAAGGGAAAATAATGCTTAGGCGTCCATCCAATGGTCATTTGGACCTTGATTTCCCATTCGTAACTTCTTCTGGTATTTATCGCTTGCCCGTGACCACCTTGACAAAGGGGATGTGGGAATTGGGAATTGAATGGGAGAGTGCTGGTATCACTTATTTTTATGAGAAAAGTATTTTTTTATAAATCATGACCTATCATTATCTAGCATTTTTCATGGGGCTATTTGGAAGTTTACACTGTGTGGCAATGTGTGGCCCTTTGCTGATTGCAGCACAGGGACATCTAACCCTGAGTTGGAGGGATGTGTGGAATAGATTATTATATCACGTAGGACGAGTCTTGACCTACGGTGCGCTAGGAATGGTGTTAGGTGCCTTTGGGAATTTGGCATTGATACAAGGGGGACAACGTTGGCTGAGTTTGGTGACAGGAATGCTTCTGCTTATGATCGGTGTCTTTCATTTGCTCGGTAAATCCTATACGTTTTTTGCTAAGTGGCAGTCTCTTGTTGTTCGACCTTTTGCCAAACTTATGGGAAAATGGCTTTATAGGCCAGGTGGAAGTCTGATAGCCGGTGTATTGAATGGCATTCTTCCATGCGGGATGGTATATATGGCGCTAGCCTCAGCCATGAATGCAGCTTCTATTTCGGATAGTTTTCTCTTTATGATTCTGTTTGGTCTAGGTACGTTGCCTTTATTATTTGTCGTTTCTTTTGCCCGACAATTTTCAAGAATGATTAAAATGAATTTTAATAAGTGGCTCCCGGCGTTATACATAGTGATGGGAATCTGGTTTCTACTTCGTGGAGCCAATTTGGATATCCCATTTTTAAGCCCCCTGATTCATGTAGATGGGGCTGCTTATTGTGGATAATTCTATATTATCGTCATCTTTTTCCAATTGTTGATAAAATAGCCTAAATTTAAATAACGGTAATTCTAGTATAGTGTATCATTGCCAATGACCTCACAGTTTATGGGGAATTGGTGTTTCTTTTGATCTGTATAAATAATGAATATAGAATTTGGTGCTATTGAACCTTATCATGTTAGTCAGGTTTGGGAATTTATTCTACAATGGTATTGGATTCCACTGTCCATTTTGTATTTAGGTGTTATATCTACAATTCTCATCGAAAATCGGAATCCTAGTAAAACTGTTTCATGGGTCATGGTCATCGTATTTTTGCCTGTAATTGGGCTTTTGCTTTATTACTTATTTGGGCAAAAATTTCAAAAGATCAGAAAGTTCCAACGGGTTAATCAACATCAGGCCGACTTACTCGACCGAGAGTGGAAAAAGTTGGAACCCGAAATGGAACAAGATTTAGAGACTATAGAGGCGTGGATAGGTTCTGCACATCGAGTCTTTACATTTTTGAAGAATGAGCGGCTTTCTTCGCCTTCATTGAGAAATCAGGTAAAGCTCCTTACAAATGGTGAACAGAAGTTTCCTGCTCTTCTGGAAGCTATTAGAAATGCACGGCATTCTATTCATATGGAGTACTACATCTTTGAATTAGATCAAATTGGCTTAGAGGTATTAAATGCCCTTGAAGAGAAGGCCAAAATAGGAATAAAAGTACGACTGATTGCGGATAGCTTTGGTTCACCAGACTTGGATAAGTACCTATCTAATCAAAAGCACTCTAAAATAGAATTTCAACCTTTTCTTCCGGTTACTTTTACATCTTTAGCCAACTCTAACTACCGCAATCACCGCAAAATAGCAGTAATCGATGGTCATATAGGATTTGTGGGAGGCATTAATATCTCTGATAGGTATATTAATAGTCCCGCATATGAAAATACGGGTTTTTGGAGAGATACTTCGGTGATGATAGAGGGGGAGGCTGTTAACATGCTCCAGGTTAATTTTTGGATGGCTTGGAATCAAACAGATGGGGAACCTTTTATGATATCAAGAGAATATCTCTGCCCAATACCATTTAAGTATCCCGAACAGGCAGCAGTATCTTTTACTTCGAGCGATCCGGGTTCCATCGGCCCGTTTAACATGGAGGCTATTTTGCTAGCAATCAGTGAAGCGAAGGATACCATACAACTTTGCACTCCATACTACATCCCTAGTGATGAGCTATCTACTGCGCTGCAGGTGGCTGCTGCGTCGGGTGTTCAGGTGGAACTGATGTTGCCAGCCGAGTCAGACTCTTACTTTGTGCAACATGCTAGTTTTTCTTTTTTAAAACCTTTGTTGACCAGAGGGGTAAAGGTATATCTGTACAAGAAGGGATTTATGCATGCTAAGACGTTGTGCATAGATCAAAAAGTTGCTTTTATAGGGACGACCAATTTGGATATCAGAAGCTTTTATATAAACTTTGAAATTTCGGCTGTTATCAGTGATTTGGAACTATGTACACAACTTAGTGCAGCTTTTGAAAATGACAAGATGGAATCAGATTTATTGACCACCGCTATTTGGAAGAGTCGTTCGAGATGGAAGAGAGGGGTCGATTCTTTGTGTCGATTGCTTGCTCCCTTGCTTTAAGTAATGTTAAAATTAATATCAGTTGAGCTGTCTTTCATCAAAAATGGATATATTTAGCATTCTGTAAAATACGATGCTATAAATGAAGTCATTAAAATTTTCCATTGCAATCCTTTTTGCTTTTTACTGTAGTCCAATTCAGCTCCTTGCACAGGATAAGCCGACTATTCCAATCAATACGGTTGTGGAGCGTGCGCAAAAGCTTTTTCAAGTTTATCCTATAGAAAAAGTTCACGTACATTTTGATAAACCTTATTATGCCGTTGGGGATACCTTATGGTTTAAGACCTACCTCAATCGTAATTTGTTTGAATATGATCCTTCTAAGATTGCTTATGTCGAGGTGTTAAATAGCAAGGATTCGCTGATTCAGACCTTTAGACTGCCGCTCAAAGATGGTGTTGGAAATGGGCATTTTGTGTTAGACCCACAATTTATGGTCAAAGATAATTATCGCTTTCGAGCCTATACGAAGTGGATGGGTAATTTCGATCCGGCTTATTTTTTTAACAAAATTGTTCCTATAGGAGATGCCATCAACAATAAGCTAATTACACATGTGGAATTCAAGCCCAATGAAAATGGGAATAAAACTCAGGTGATGGTCCAATTTAAGGATAAGACGGGCAACATACTCAGTCGAACCAAACTCAATTGGGAGGCTATTTCGGGATGGGAGACGATTGGGAAGGGAAAAGGTGAGACGGATGATATGGGGAGGGTAACCATGAATATCTCTGCCAAAGACAAGGAAATGCTGCAGAATGGATTATTGACGGTAAAGGTCGGTGGTGAAAAAGGAGAGTCCGCTCTCGTGGGTGATTTTTCCTTGAAAAATGCTATTTGGGATGCTGATGTTCAATTTTTTCCTGAAGGAGGTGAGCTGATTGCTGGTTTGGCAAAGAATATAGCTTTTAAAGCTGTAGGGGCAAACGGGAAAGGATTGAAAATTACCGGGAGAATAGTAGATGCAAAAAATGTGACGGTTGTTGAGTTTAAAGATCAAACGATGGGTATGGGGGTCTTTTCAATGCTGCCTATCGCTAATGAAAAATATAAAGCTATCGTTAAGTTTGATAATGGGCAGGAACGTTCATATGCTTTACCAAATACGAAAGAGGACGCGGTCAATGTAGTGTTGCATAAGCAAGCAGATTCGACGATTCAAATTGGAATAGTAACAAATGATACTTATTTCAAAAAAGTCGAAAATCAACCATTTTATATTCTAGCTGTCTCAAATGGACAGCTTTGCTACGCCGCACAGGCAACTCTTAAGAATCCATCTTTTTTGCTTTCCATTCCTAAAGATAGATTTCCAAATGGTATTGCACAGATTACGCTCATGAAGCCCGACGGTACGCCGATTAGTGAGCGCCTAATATTTGTCGAGGCTGAGAGCCTGTTGGATATTAAAGTCCAGACGGATAAGGATACTTATAGGCCGAAAGATCCTGTGAAATTAACCCTTAATGTAAGTAATAATGGACAAAAGACATCTGGAAGTTACTCTGTTGCTGTCGTTGATGAAAGCAAAGTCCCTTATGATGATAATCAAGAATTGACAATCGTCAATAATTTTTTATTGACTTCGGACTTGAAAGGGTATATTGAAAATCCGAACTATTATTTTAATACGAAAAATGTGGATCGACTAGAGGCTCTTGATGTATTATTGATGACGCAGGGATTTAGAAGGTTTTCTTATCCCGATATTCTTGCTGAAAAGTTGCCTCAGCTCAATTTTTTACCCGAGCAGGGAATATCCCTGTCTGGTGTATTAAGATTAAATACTGGGCGTACTGTCGAAAACGCTGGTCTACTCCTCAAAATCCCAGCCGCAGGCGTTAATAAGGATGCATACACAGATGCTAATGGCAAGTTCGTCTTTGAGAATCTTGTTTTTCCAGATTCGTCGAAAGTTACAGTGAATGCTCGAAGCAATGCTAACTATAGGAGTCTGGTTATCAATATGGACCAATCTTATTTTCCGGGAATAGATAAGAATAATCCTTATTTGAATAATATTGTGGAAAATATCGATCAGGTATTTGCTCCGTATTTGGATAATAGTAGAAAGGAATATAGGAAGTCTATACTATTAGATGAAGTCGTAGTGACGGGTGTGGTGAAAAAAGTACAAACGAATAAAGACTTTTCGTCGCTGTCGGGCCTATCTATGCCTGAGCATCGTATTGAAGCTTCTCGCCTATCGGGATGTACAGTTTTGACAATGTGTCTGAATACCGTTTTGACTGGTATAACCTATGATTCTCAAACGCTTAAATATTACGTTAGCAGAGATTACAATGCAGGAGGGCGTATTCCTGTTCAGTTTTTCCTAAATGGGATGCCGATTGATGAACCTAGTCTCAATTCCATAAACGTCCCGGATATAGAAGGTATAGAGATT
Source organism: Sphingobacterium sp. SYP-B4668 (assembly GCF_027627455.1). Lineage (NCBI taxonomy): Bacteria > Pseudomonadati > Bacteroidota > Sphingobacteriia > Sphingobacteriales > Sphingobacteriaceae > Sphingobacterium > Sphingobacterium sp. SYP-B4668. The sequence goes on from NZ_CP115483.1 coordinate 1,172,689, forward strand.
TTTCTTCGCGACGAGTTAGGGACAGTTAGTAGAATGTATCAAAATAATGGAGTCGTTTCTATTTATACCAAGAAAGTCGAGAAGCAACCAAGAATGTCTTTGGCTCAAATCGAAAGCATGCTGCCAAAGACTAATATAATCGATATGTATCCATTGGGTTATATCAAAGAAAGGACGTTTTATACACCGAAATACGACACACCTGAACGCAAGGCTACGAATGACCTTAGGACAACTATTTATTGGAACCCCAACGTCGCTATTACTGAAACAGGTGAGCTAGCTCTTGACTTCTATAACGCTGATGGGAATGGAAAATATAAGGTTGTCGTTGAAGGTATGGATCAGACAGGTAATATCGGACGACAGGTGTTGGAATATCAAGTAAAATAGACATAGAGTAGATCGTATAAAAAGGGGGCATTCTTAGAATGCCCCCTTTTTATAGATTGCATACGGTTAATGATTATTGCGAAGCGGTGATAGCCTTTGTCTTTTTAGTCTTGTCATCCAGGTCAATCTCTAACTCTGTTTGTTTTATTAATACAGCGAAGGAAGTTGGTTGAATACCTCTACCGTATCGTATTGCAATTTCTTTGGTGAATTCAGCGCCAAAGTATAGAATAGCAGAAGAGTAATACACCCACCCTAGTAATACAATGATGGATCCAGCGGCACCGTATGCGCTGGCAGTAGCAGATTGTGAAAGATAAGTGGATATCCCATAGCGACCTATCATAAAGAGGAGGGCCGTGAAAATTGCTCCGCCAAGGATGTCTCTAAACCTCACTTTGGCATCGGGAAGAAAGGAGAAGATAAATCCAAATAAAGAAGTAATGACCAAAAATGTTATACCTGTATTAATCCAATCTAACATGGGGAGGCTGATCATGTCAAAATATTGACCTACCGTGTTGGTGAGCGCGACGATGACCCCATTAATGATCAAAGATGCAATTAATAAAAAACCTAATCCCAAAACCATGGAGAAGGATATCAATCTATTGATGATGAGCTTTACCCATCCTTTTTTAGCTTTAGCTTTTACCTTCCATATCGTATTGATGGAATCTTGGATGTCCACAAATATAGTCGTAGATGTGATGATTAAGGTTACTATACCGACAATAATTCCAACATTCGATTTGTTTTCAAAGCTGATTTTTTGAATAGCCGATTGAATCTGTATGGCTACATCTTTTCCAAACAGAGCTGTAAATTCTCTAAATACCTCGTCTCGAGCTCCTGTGGGGCCTTCTAATTGGGTGCCATAGAAGAAACCAATGCACCAGATGACAATCATAATCAGTGGCCCTATAGAGAATACGGTATAGTATGCCAGTGAGGCACTCATCTTCATACATCTGTCATCAACAAAACCATTAACGACATTCATCATGAGTTCCCAGAAATCTTTAATTTTGTCCTTAAAAGGGATTTTTAACATAGATTGATTACTTTTTATCTCCGTTTTCTGCATAAATGTCAGTGATGACGGTTTCAAATTTTTGAAGTATTATTTTCCGTTTCAAGCTAAGCTTTGGTGTTAGCTCTCCACTGTCTATACTCCATTCTTTTGAAATTAATACAAATTTTTTGACTTGTTCCCAATGACCAAAGCTTGTATTTAGCCTATCTAACTCGCGTTGATACTTATCTATCACCTGTGGATTTTTGATGACGTCTTCTTTTGATTGGAAGGCAATGCCTTTGTGTTTGCACCATTTTTCAAGTTCTTCGAATGCTGGAACAATAAGTGCGGATGGAAATTTTCTATTTTCGCCAATGACCATCACCTGTCCAATTAACGTGGATTCCATAAATTTGTTTTCCAAAGCCTGTGGTGCTATATATTTACCTCCTGCAGTTTTAAACATTTCTTTTTTGCGATCTGTGATTTTGAGGAATCCATCCTTTGATAATTCACCGATGTCACCTGTATGTAGATAGCCATCTGCATCAATAGCTTCTTGGGTTGCAATTTCATTTTTATAGTATCCCTTTGTCACACTAGGTCCCTTTACCAATATCTCGCCATCCGGTGCTATCTTGACGTCAAGATTATTTAATACTTGGCCTACTGTCCCGAACCTGACACCATTTGGTAACCAACTATTGACCGCAATGACAGGAGATGTCTCAGTCAGACCGTATCCTTCTAAGACTTTGATATCAGCTGCCCAAAATACACGCGCTAAGCGTTCTTGTAGTGCTGCCCCCCCCGATACAATCATCTTTATTTGACCGCCTAGAGCCTCTTGCCACTTAGAGAAAATAAGTTTTCGGGCTATACTAAGTTTGAAATTGTAAAATGTACTATTCTTTTCGGGTTCTTTAAATTCGTGACCAAGGTCTAATGCCCAAAAAAATAGAGCCTTTTTAATGCCCGTCAAAGCTTTGCCTTTTTCGACCACCTTATCATAGACCTTTTCCAAAACTCGAGGTACCGTAGTAAAAACGATTGGCTTCACGTCGTTGATATCTGCAACAATATTATCCAGTGTCTCAGCATAGTATATTTGGACACCGCGGGAGAAGTAAAGGTAGACTACCATCCGCTCGAAGATGTGGCACAATGGCAAAAAACTAAGCGCCTTGTTGTATTCGGATGTTAGTAAATGATTACTTGCCTGTACATTGCTCATCAAATTCTTGTGTGAAAGCAGTACACCTTTGGGTTTACCTGTAGTGCCCGAAGTGTAAATCAATGTCAATAGGTCGTCTTCTGACACTGCATCTCTATAGGGCTGAATGTCGATATCTTGTTGTTCACCAAATGCAATAACTTCATCCAACGACGTGAAGCCCTCTGTTTTGTCAAAGGTGAAAATATTGATGTCCATTTGATTTTCCGTAAGGGCCATCTTAATTTTATCGGATAGTTCCTTATTACTAGTAAATACGGAGCGGACCTCTGCGTCGGATATGATAAACGATAAATCTTGGCTGGAGAGGGTAGGGTATAGGGGGACGATAGCGGCGCCAATCTGATTGGCAGCGAAATCTATAAAGTTCCATTCGGGACGGTTTCCAGACATGAGCGCAATTCTGTCTCCTTTTTTCACCCCGCGAGCAATCATTGCTTTACTGATATTATTAATAATAGAAACAAATTCCTCTGTTGAATAGGTTTTCCATTCTCCACCTCTTTTGCCAGCTACCATTACTGATTTGCTAAATTCCGCTTGATAGCGCGTAATAAAATCGAATACTCTAGTTAGTTTGCTCATATCTTCAATTTAACTGGTTTATAATGGAATAACCATCTATTGAACTAAGATAATAATTTTACACCTCTTATTTGGGTAAAACTTAATCAAATATATACCAAAAATCTTTTAAAACCGTTAGAATGATGTTGCAATTCTACGGTTGAAAAATTCTCTTTTAGGTAATGCAAAATAGAGAGGATTGACGTCTGTCAGTAACGCAAACGCATTGCATACAAAAGCGGATTACCAGATTTTTTATCCTTAGGTGTTCGTGAATGCAAGGCATTTTATCTATGTTTGATGTTTATATTTTAATTTAACTTTTAATGAAGAAAACGTACTTATTGACGCTTATTGTTGGCTTTTTTACATTATTGTCACTAGACGCTAAAGCTCAATTGACCAGTGATCATGCCATTGGAGGTCGGTTTGGCTCGGCTCAGGGAGTGACTTATCGCTACACGATGAATGAGGAACGCGCAGTTGAAGGTATCTTGAGTATTCAGAGTAATTCCGAATCCCGACGATTCCGACTGGTGGGCCTTTACGAATACCACCAACAGCTTTCCGGAGATTTTAATTGGTTCTATGGTTTCGGTGGTAGCGTCGGTAGCTATACAAGAAAACCGTTTACAGATGCAAATGGCAATAGATTTGATCGAGCATCCGAGGCAATTGTCAGTTTAGATGGTATTATTGGAATTGAGTATAACATACCTGAAGCCCCACTTGCAATTTCATTAGATGTCAAGCCTTATTTTGATTTTTTACAGAGTAGCAGCATCAAATTGATTGACCCCATCGGGTTTTCGATACGTTATAAATTTTAACAAGAAACGGGCTTGAGGATGTTTTCAAGCCCGTTTCTTTTAACTATCTTGTTGATAACCATATTTTAGAAAGCTGAGCTTGTTGTGGACTCTGTGTTTCTAGGGGCAAGATTTTTAGCGATTTCTTTAGACTAATACCTAGCGTGATGTCAAGTTCTCGCATCAACCCATCACGCGCCACCAATACTTTTACTTGGTCTCCAACTTGACCGTTGGTTAGCGCATATTCTAATTCTCTACCGGCAGGGTCTAGGCGTACACCATTGATAGCAATCAGTTCATCTTTTACACTAATTCCTCCAGTCCAGCCTGTGCTCCCTCTCTCTACATGGGTGATCATCACACGTTGTTCATTTTTGCTAATCGTAATACCTATGCTGAGAATTGGGGAATCTTGAAGTGTATCAATCATCTTATAGCCGACTTTATTGAAATAGTGGTTATAGTCGAGTTCATGCAGTGCATAGGCAGCATCGAAGATATTACTTAAATCTATTCCGGTAATCTTTTCAGCCAGGTCCTTGAATTCAAATTCTTCAAAGCCTCTATCTTCGTCTTGATAGAATTTTTGATAAGCAGCTTTTAACACATCGTCCAAGCTTTTCTCTCCGGCAGTTCCCGAGATAATATCGATATCCATAGCACAGGCGAGCATAGCCCCTTTGTTATAATAGGATATCGATGTATTTAAACTATTCTCGTCCGGTCTGTATTGTTTTATCCAGGTATCAAAACTTGACATCCCGACTGACTGGAGTTCGTAACCAGGTCTGTTGTATACAGTATTAAATTCGGCTGCTAGAAATTGTAGATATTCTTCTTCAGAGGTGAATTCACAACGTCGCATGATCAGATTATCATAATAGGCTGTGAATCCTTCCATAATCCAAAGAGCGGAAGTGTAGTTTTCAGCTTCGTAGTCAAATGGGCCTAGTGCTTTGGGACGCAATCTCTTCACATTCCAGAGATGAAAATATTCATGGGCCACTAAGTTTAGAAAATTTTTATAAACTGCATCTTGATTATATCCATTTCTTGTTGCCCCTAAAACCGTTGAATTAAGATGCTCAAGCCCCCCCCCGCCAGAATGGAAGTTATGGGTAATGAAGACATATCTGCCATTTGGATTACTTCCCCATATCTTGGTTTCTTCTTCTACAATTTTAGTGATATCCTTGGCGAGTTTTTCTTTGTCATAGTTACCTCCATTGACCATGGCGAATTCATGGGGAATTCCGCTGGCGTCAAATGTCCAAATATCTTGATTCCCAATCTCAAGGGGGCTGTCAAATAGTATGTCGAAATCAGGTGCGAAGAAAGTGTCTAGAGCATCAGCTATCGACGCCAGACCTGTAGATATGGCATTCCATCCTGTATAGGGGATGATTTTTATCTCTGATGCATGGTTAAGATAGCCATCTATAAAGAAGAAAGTAGCGGCAGGGACGATAAATGCATGGCTATCATCTATATGGCTCGTTCTTACAGATGCTTCAAAAGCATAGACCCGATAAGTAACTTTTATATTTTGCTTTTGGGTAAATACCCTCCAAGTGTTCTTACTGATTTTTTCAAATGGGATTCTATGCCCTTCTTCATCAAAAGCTCCAAAGGATTCTACATTTTTGGAATATTCTCTAATAAGATAGGAACCTGGGGTCCACACCGGCATTTTTAAATCAACGAAATCGGTGTGAAAATTTGTGATACACATCTCTATGTCTGCATAATGTGCTTGTGGTTCGGTAAAGGATACTTGGAAATTTATTTTTGAATTCGTCATTTGCCCAGTTTAAGGTGTGATCTCACTTATTCAGAATGTTACAAAGGTAAAGGTATGGTTTTGTAGAGCCAAATTATTCGGCTTGTAATTATATTAATAGATTCATTTGCGAGCTGTTTTTTGAGTTATTGATTTTGTGTATATTTGATGTTAGGGTATCCCCCTTTTTGAATAGACAAAATATGATATTAGTTGCAGACAGTGGATCATCAAAATCGGATTGGATTTTAGACTTACCTGACAGTAAACCATTGACATTTTCAACCAAAGGCTTGAATCCCTTTTTTGTTAGCGAAAAGGAAATTGAAAAGGTATTGAAAGAAGTGCCTGAGATTATTCCCTATGCTGATGAGATTAAGGAAGTTTACTTTTATGGCGCGGGGTGTGTAACTCCAGACCGTCGAGAATTAGTCTCTAACGCTTTGACTCATCTTTTTCCTTCGGCATTTATTTCGGTTGAGTCCGATTTGTTAGGGTCTGCATTGGCTACGTGCGGTGCTAAGAAGGGATTTATTGCCACTATGGGGACGGGGTCTGATGTAAGTTTTTTCAATGGTGAATATCTCTTGCAAAGTCACAACGGAAATGGATATGTACTCGGGGATGAAGGGTCCGGAGCGTGGTTTGGGAAGCAATTAATCACCAGTTTTTTATATGATCGGATGCCGATCGACCTTTCTGGAAGATTTGAGGAAAAATACAGATTAACGAAAGATATCGTTATTAAGAATGTCTACCAACGAGAGCGCCCTAACGCGTATTTAGCAAATTTCGCCGAATTTATGGATGCGAATCGTTTGCATCCTTTCATAGATGGTTTGCTTCGAAGAGGGTTCGACGAATTTGTAAGGACAAATTTACTTACGTATCCTAATTATTGGGAGTATGAAATTCATTTTGTGGGGTCGATTGCTTTTCATTTTGATTTGATTCTTCGGGATGTATGTCGTATACATGGTGTTCAACTTGGGACTATTTTGAAATCGCCCATACAGGAGATTTTTGACTTCGTAATAGAGCGTGAAAAAAAATCGATTTTAAATTTTTAAAGGAATAATATATGATTTTGATGACATTAATGATGTGTATGTCGATAATATCGAGTACACCCCCAGCAGCGAGTATTTACGACTATAGTTTCAAAGATATGGAGGGTAACGTAATAAAGCTTTCCGACTATAAGGGTAAGAAATTGCTTATCGTCAATACCGCTTCTAAATGTGGATTCACCAAGCAGTATAAAGACTTGGAAGCGTTACATGAGCAATATGGAGATAAAGTTGTGGTGATAGGGTTTCCTGCCAATAATTTTGGAGGACAGGAACCTGGGAGCAACGAGGAAATTCAGGAATTTTGCGAAAAGAACTTCGGGGTAACATTTACCCTCTCGGAAAAAGTGGAGGTCAAAGGAGATGAGATAAATCCTCTCTTCAAATTTCTGACTACACAAGATAATCCTGATTTTAAGGGAGATATTAAATGGAACTTTGAAAAATTTCTGATTGACGAGCATGGAAAATTGATTCATAGGTATCGCTCGGCTGTCACTCCCATGGATAAGGCGATTACCGCTCATTTGTAGGAAATACATAGCAACATAGTATAAGCCGGAAGTAGAAGCTTCCGGTTTTTTTATGCAAAAAAGAAGCGACTCCTGTGGGGCAGGAGTCGCTAACTAACCAATTATAAACCTAAATTATGAAAAGTATCTTGTATCTATTTTTAGATGTCTTGTTTATGGTGTTGTAGTGTGTTAATCAAAGAGCTTGCCAAAAAACACCTATTTGATGCATTTTATGTTAAGTTTTTGTTAACAATATCAGCTACATGTAAGACTATAGTAACATGAGCGGCATCTAGGTTCGTAGCTTTCTTTTTCTCCTAGTAATACCTGTTGGTCGTTCGCCGTAAGTCTATATGAATAATTAGCTGGCGCTCCACATCTTACACACACCGCATGAACTTTTGTCACATGCTCGGCTATCGCTATTAAAGCAGGAATAGGACCAAAGGGTGTTCCTCGATAATCCATATCTAGGCCTGCCACGATGACACGGTAGCCTTTGTTTGCAAGTTGGGTGCAGACATTAGGTAAGTCGCCGTCGAAGAATTGCGCCTCATCTATTCCGACCACGTTGGTATCTGCACTTAGTAGTAATATAGCGGATGAATGCGATACGGGGGTGGAGGGTATACTGTTGTGGTCATGAGACACAACCAATTCTTCGTCATATCGTATGTCGATCGAAGGTTTGAAAATCTCTACTTTCAAACGAGCAAACTGGGCTCTCTTCAAACGCCTAATCAGTTCTTCTGTTTTACCTGAAAACATCGAGCCACAAATGACTTCAATACTTCCACACCTACCTCTGCCTTCTCGAAAATTGTGCTCAGAAAATAACATGTTAAAAAAATGCTTGCTTAAAAAATATTTGGGATAGTAATAACGTTAGAATATTGACATCTAGAGACCTTAATAGAGGGCTAATATCGAAATAAAATGTTAGATTTGACATAGTCAAACGTTGGTCACTACTGAAGCCTGTAGTTTTCAATGACTTGAATTTTAGTTGACAAGCCTTGTCATAATGTTACAAATATAAAATTTAGAAATAAAGATGGCCGCTACAAAACAAGATATCTTTGCCAAAATAGGTGATTTACTTTTAGAGTTAAATGAGCAGTATGCAGCATTGGGAGAAAGCGAAAGCTGTGAATTAGTAGAGGTCTCTCTACTGGAAGCGAATGCAAAGTTTCTTGCCGATCATATCAATATTCTGAAGGTCTTAAAATTACAGTATGTGAAGGACGAAGCTCACTCGGTAGAACAATCCACTGCGGAATATCACATAGACAATGAGGTTAAAAAAGTGTCATTTGAGGATTTTTTTACCCCACCTTCAGCGCATAGGGTAAAAGAAGCTGATAATCAGCAGACACATGTAGAGATTGAAAACGAGGCGATAACGACGCCCGCTGAAAGTTTTACGGCTGCGGAACCCCATTTCGTAAAAGCAATACCAACTGACGCTAACGAACCTGCTGCTACAGTAGAGCAAATACCAGTCTTGTCTCCCCCGGTACAGGATACCGTTTACGAGGAGCCAAAATTTGAAGAAAAATCCGTAGAAACAGCCCCAATGTTCGAAGCACCTTCCCCTGCACCGCAACAATTGTCGACCGTTGATAGACCAACTCCTACTCAGGATATAAATATACCTACAAAAGTAGTGGAGGAGCAACCCGTTGAGTCAATTGTTAATAAGGTTGTCATCGAAGAAAAAGAAATTATTGTTGCGGAGGTGGAATCTCGGGAGGAGGAAAAATCAAGGCGTCCACTTACATTGAATGAGTTGATTTCCCAACAAAAGAAGGCTGGATTGAATCAGCAAAATATTTTTCAAACAAGTCAACATAATCCAGAGCGTGTTACAGACTTAAAGTCGGCCGTTAGCCTCAATGACAAATTGCTCTTCATCAAAGATTTATTTAACGGTTATAGTTTGGCATATAGTGAGGCAATTGAGCTATTGAATAGATTTGATAATTTTGCTGAAGCGGATGCGTTCTTACAAACCAACTACTCCCTGAAAAATGGCTGGGCAGATAAGTCTCAGACTGTGGACAAACTATATGCTGTATTAAGAAAAAGGTTTATTTAAGCTATTAGCAATCTTTTATCAAAAGAAGACTGCTATTTGGATACAATGAAGTGGCCCTGAAAACAGGGTAACATTATAAATTAGTTAATGAGGTGATGAGCTCGATATTTTATCGGGCTCATCCCTTTTAGATCAAATCAAATTTAATCCAATGTATACCTTGATGTCCAAAGACAAAGTATTTTGGTTGGATAATCTCCGCCAATAGTTCGAGTTCCGTTAGAAAATTTGTACCTGGAACACCTGCAAAATCTTCTTTCTTGATGAGATATACCTGATTATTCTTAATTGCAGGAATTTGCTTCCATTGATCTTGATTGACAAAATCAGGCAATTGTCCATATAAGGTAAACTCATCTTGTTTTATGATTAGGATTTGCGCTTGTTGATAATCCTGAAGGGGTATCGGAAGTCCTCCTGCGATTTGGATAGTTTCCGCTATAAGTGTACTTTCTAATAGAGCAGGGGGGGTGATACTTTCTAATAGTAAGATTTTTGGTCTGGATTCCGAAGCGATAAATTTTAATTTGTGCAATACAATATCTACCTCTTCCTCCAATAGCTCAACTAAGTTGGTCGATGGAGCGTATCTATTAGAGAAGCGTCTTATAAATTCTTTCAATTCTTCAAAGGAAGATATTTCGAGGGATGCGGACTCTAGCGTTGAATCCGCTATGATTTCCTTTAATTCCAATCGCTTTGCTAGTTCTTTTATTAGGGTACTGTTGTTGTCAAACATGCTGCAAAGTTAATAATGATCATAGTAACTACCTAATCTGGACCATAAGTCATCGGTTATATTTTTTGTTTCAGCACTCTATTTTGTAAATTGCGTATTCAAATTGATAAATAAATTAAAAAGATATGTTTGATAAACTTTTTGAAGCCCAACAGAAGGCCCAGGAAATAAAGAAGAGATTGGATAATATTTCTGTCTTTGGAGAAGCGGAAGGCGGCGTGTTGAAAGTAACGGCCACGGCCAATAAAGAAGTCCGTGAGATAACTATTGATCCCGTCTTTCTTTCCAATGCGGATAAGGAAGAGTTGGAAGAGCTCATCGTAGTAGCCGTTAATAAGGCATTGGCCCAAGCAGAAAACGTTAGTCAATCAGAAATGCAAGCTTCTGCCCAAGATATGTTAGGTGGTATCGGGGGCTTAGGGAATCTATTCAATAAATAACTATGAAAGCAACTTACTATGGTCAATCTTGTGTAGGATTTGACTTTAATGGAGTCAAGGTATTGTTAGACCCCTTTATTCAGTATAATCCGTTAGCGGCAGATATCGACATGGGTGATATACATCCTGATTATATTTTTCTTAGTCACGGTCATCAGGACCATGTTGCTGATATGTTGACCATTCAAAAGAATAGTAACGCCATGGTTGCAACCGTCGTCGAAACTGCCGACTGGGTACGTAAGCAAGGGGTACCTGAGGATAGAGTAATTGAGTTTAATCTCGGCGGTACTATATACACATCTTTTGGTAAAGTTAAGATGGTGCTTGCGGTGCATACTAATAGTACCCCCGATGGGTCTTACGGTGGTTGGCCCGTTGGTTTCGTGCTATTTGTTGGTAAGCAGAAGATTTATTTTGCTGGAGACACTGCATTGACATATGATATGAAATTGCTTGCCGACCTCGAATTGGATTGGGCTTTTTTACCTATTGGAGGGCATTATACCATGGATGTTGATGATGCAATCAAAGCTGCTGGATTTATAAACTGTAAACGTATTGTGGGGATTCACTACAATACCTTTCCACCAATATCGATTGATACTGCAGAAGCTCGGCATAAATTTGAATCTTCAGGATTGCAATTATTACTGCCATCTATAGGGGAGTCCTTTTCTCTATAAGGCTCTTCGTAGAACATAAAAAAGGTTGGATTTTTATCCAACCTTTTTTATTGTAATGTATTATCGTTAGCTATTTTTTTGCAGCACGATTCATGTGGAATAGAACCAAGTCGTCAATAGGTGAACGTAAGATTTTTCCAACTTTCATTCCGTATTGAGTAGCTTTATGTTCTAATACATTCCGGAAATTGTAGCCTACCGAACCAATACAATTAAATGTATAATCTTTGTAATCTGGATATTTGCTAACCAAGTTGTTGAAAAATGCTTCAAAAGAGTCTTCGACAATTTTACGTGTATATTCGATATTTACATTATTGTCGTATACAAATTTACTAAAGCTTGCGCAGAAACGGTTTGCTAAAGGTTTAGTATAGACTGTATCCATGATTTCATCAGGTGTCAACTTATACGTTTCAAAGAATACTTTCTTTACATCTGCCGGCATCAAGTCTCGGATGTAATCAATCAATAATTTTTTTCCAATATAGCTCCCGCTACCTTCGTCCCCTAAAATGTAGGCACCCGAATCAATGTTTTTGGTAATCTCTTCGCCGTCGTACACACAAGTGTTAGTACCGGTACCTAGTATGGCTGCAAAGCCTGCTTCTGTACCAAGTAGAGCTCTTGCTGCTGCTAGTAAGTCATGCCCAACTTCAACTTCAGAATTTGGAAATACTTGTTTAATCGCATCGATTACGATTTGCGCCTTTTCTTGGTTGTGGACACCTGCACCGTAGTAGTTTACCTCACTGATTTTTTCAAATGGTAAATCAAGTGGAAGACCCTTTTTCAATGAATTCACGATGTAATTACTATCCACAAAATATGGATTGTATCCCTCCGTATTAAAGTAAATCTTCTTGTTAGAATCATCTAACAAACACCAGTTTGTTTTGGTAGATCCTCCGTCAGCAATTATAATCATTATTGTGAAGTTAATTTGTGTTTATATTGTTTGTTGTTTTAAAAAAAATAAATGTTTGTCTGTCCGAAAATACGTTTTTTAATATAAAAACCACATTATTTGATCCGTTTATTTTGATTAAAAATGAGTGTCTCATCACTTTTTAACTAAAAACGACGCTTACGTGTGTGTAAGCGCCGTTTTTTATTTTCGTCACAATTTTATTTGATAGTGTACTAAATACAATTAGTTCTTCTCTTTTTTTGAAATTAGTGTCCGCCTTCGGCTTCAATTTCATCCATATTGATACCTTGTTTTTTCAGAAAACCTCTTACTAACACTGCGAAAACTACGATATACACAAATCCGAAAAGAGGCAATATGTAGGAGTTGTGTATGCCGATGATATCCGCAAGCTTACCTTGTATAGGAGGTATAACACCACCACCTAAAATCATCATTACTAAGAATGCCGATCCTTGAGCCGTATATTTTCCTAATCCTGCAATAGAGAGGCTGAATATAGAAGACCACATAATTGAACATGCTAACCCACCTGCTAAGAAAGCGTAGATAGCAACTACTCCTGAGGAAGCTAGACCGACAGCCATAGCTAGTATTCCGAAAATACCGAAGATAATCAATGTCCGGACGGGTTTATCTTTACTTAAAAAGAAAGCGACGACCTGTAATGCAATGCAGATACTATAGAAGTAAAGATGAGACATTTCAAATCCAGCCAATGTATTCACACCAATGATTACAGTGAAAGCAACAAAAGGCACTACAATCAATAAAAGCTGTTGTGTCGATTTCGCTAACTTGAAAGCGCTAATTGCGCCTGCCCATCTACCTATCATCATACTCCCCCAATACATGGATACATATGGTGTGATTTGAGAAGATTGCAAACTGCCAAATTCTTTTAATGTAAGTAGCTCACCTAAGTTACTCCCGATGGCTACTTCTACCCCAACGTATAGAAATAAAGCTAACATGCCGAGTACTAATTGCGGATATTTCATTGCTCCCCATCCTTCAGCGTTCTTTCGAGCACTGAAGTTTGCATATAGAAGTCCTCCAACGATAACAATGAACGCTCCCGCTAACCACATCATTCTTGTTTTCTCAAGTGGGTGTGCAATGTCTGCAATTTGAGCTTTTAGTTGGTCTATTGCAGTTATATCAGTAAGTGATTTTAATTGTTCTCGTAAAGCTTCGATTTGAAGAGCTTCTGGACTCTTATAACTTAAGAATACTGGGGCAAACATTGCGAAAAGCAGTACCGTCATTATAATTAATGTCCGCAAAGCCTTATTTGCTTTTTCCATTGGCTCATCACTTATTCCGGCCGGAACTTTTTTAGAGAAGTGAAACAATGCTGCTGCCAGGACAAACAATAAACCTACACCTATATAAAGAATGATTACTTTATCTAGGGGTAGATTCGCAATTTCGCTATCTGAAATTGTTTCAAATGTGCCAAATAAGGCGAAACCAATCACCAACGGGCCAATTGTGGTTCCAAAGGAATTGATACCACCACCTAAATTAACTCGGGATGATCCCGTTTTGGGGTCGCCTAGAAGCACTGCAAATGGATTGGCTGCGGTTTGTTGTAATGAAAACCCCAATGCAACCGTGAAGAGACCAATTAGCATACCAATGTAGAGGTTTACTTCCACGGCAATAATCATAGCACCAGCTCCCAGAGCTGAAAATAGCAGGCCGTAAACAATACTCTTTTTGTAGCCCCATTGACCGACCAAGTCTTTCCCTTTTAACGTGCTAAAAATAAATAGTAAGAGGGCTCCAATGTAATAGGCAGTGTAGAATGCAAAGTCAATAAGCTGAGATTGAAATTGATCTAGATGGAAGTAGTTTTTACAAAAAGGAATGAATACACTGTTGCCAGCAGCAATGAAACCCCAAAAAAAGAATACCACAACTAAGGTGTACAAGGCTGGGTAATTTGTTTTAATTTCGTTTTCTTTCATGAAAGGTGATTTTAAATAAGACAGCTAACATACAAAGAATTCAAAATATTATTCCATAATTTATACAAAAAATTTGCGTTATATGATTTAGTAAAACGTTTTACTTGTTATGAAGTCATTTTTATTTAGTTTTTTTTGCGATTTTCCTTTGAAATTAGAAGACTTATGTTTTTCTTTGTGGCGGTTCTCAAAAATTATCCGTTAGTTGGTATAACAGAATTCACTTAGTTCTGGAAGCCAATCATTTTAACATAGCAACATATTATTTTGGAATTGTTGAAACTAAACGGGTGATTTTCATGTTAAGTAAAAAATCCTATATATCATAATACATATAAAAGTTAATGGATATTAATGAATTGAATGCAAAGCTCGTTTCTGAATTGCGCGAGATTGCCAAAGCTATTGGTATTGGAGATGCCGATAAATTAAGAAAGCAAGAGCTCATCGATCGTATTATCCAAACAGGAGATGAGAATGGTGGCAGCACAGAAGAAGTTGCTGCTGAGTCATCTGCTGACCACGACGATACATCTGAACGTCCAAGAAAACGCACTCGTACTGTTAAGACCGAGCCTGTCACTGTGCGTCGCAGAAGCGAAGACTTGCCTGCCGAAGCTTACCCAGTACAAGAAAGAAGCGCTGAGCCAGTTGGCGAAATCAAAGTTTCGGCTGTTCCCCAGGCATCTGCACCAAAAGCAGAAGCCCCGGTAGTACCTACAGATTTTGACAACGTCATCGTTAACGAAGGTGTTTTGGAAATTATGCCCGATGGCTATGGTTTCCTCCGTTCTTCCGATTACAATTATTTGACTTCACCTGATGATATTTATGTATCCCAATCACAGATTAAGCTTTTTGGTCTGAAGACTGGAGATACAGTAAGAGGCTCTATTCGCCCGCCGAAAGAAGGGGAGAAATACTTTCCTTTAGTGAGAGTTGAAGCTATTAATGGTCAAAATCCTGCTGAAGTAAGAGATCGTGTTCCTTTTGATTATTTGACGCCATTATTTCCTACAGAGCGATTGAATCTGAATATGGGTGCGAATAATTATTCTACTCGTATCATGGATTTGTTTACGCCAATAGGAAAAGGTCAACGTGGGCTTATCGTTGCCCAACCAAAGACAGGAAAGACGAACCTTTTGAAAGAAGTTGCCAATGCTATTGCCAAGAATCATCCAGAAGTATATCTAATCATTTTATTAATCGATGAACGTCCAGAGGAGGTTACTGATATGGCGCGTAGCGTACGTGCTGAAGTCGTCGCCTCTACATTTGATGAGCCTGCTGATCGCCATGTTAAGATTGCCAATATTGTGTTGGAAAAAGCAAAACGTATGGTGGAATGTGGTCATGATGTTGTAATCCTATTAGATTCCATTACAAGATTGGCGCGTGCATACAACACAGTAGCTCCTGCTTCCGGTAAAATTTTATCCGGAGGGGTAGATGCCAATGCACTGCACAAGCCGAAGCGTTTCTTCGGTGCAGCGCGTAATATTGAAAATGGTGGTTCATTAACTATTTTGGCAACAGCGCTGACTGAGACGGGTTCTAAAATGGATGAGGTAATCTTCGAAGAGTTCAAAGGTACGGGTAACATGGAGTTACAATTGGATCGTAAGCTTGCAAATAAGCGTGTGTTCCCAGCTATTGACCTTACAGCTTCTAGTACACGTCGTGACGATTTATTGTCAGATAAAGATACACTACAACGTGTTTGGGTATTACGGAATCATTTGGCCGATATGAACTCGAATGAAGCTATGGAATTCCTATTGTCCCAAATGAGAGGTACAATCTCAAATGAAGAATTTTTGATAAGCATGAATGGGTAAAAACCCTTTTTAATGTATAATTTTGAGCCATCTTTGCGAACTATTCCAAAGGTGGCTTTTTACTTTTAGTGACTCATGAAAAAATATATTCCAAATACACTAACTTGTCTTAATCTATTCAGCGGATGCATCGGTGTCCTTTTTGCATTGAAGGGCGAATTTCAACTTACCTTCTATTGTATACTTTTTTCTGGAATATGTGATTTTTTTGATGGAATGGCTGCACGTGCCCTTAATGTGAAATCTACCATTGGTAAAGAATTGGATTCTTTGGCCGATATGGTAAGCTTTGGTTTTCTACCTGGAGCAGTGATATTTTTTTTATTGAAGGAAATCAATAGCGAGGATTCGATGCTACCCTATCTAGCATTTGTTATGACTGTATTTTCGGGGCTGAGGTTGGCAAAGTTCAATGTTGATGAGCGTCAGTCTACCGATTTTATAGGATTAAATACCCCTATGAATACTTTTTATATTATATCTATCCCGTTTATTGCTCAAGTCTATCCCGAATGGATTATGACCAATGCTTTTCTCTTATTCAGTACGATCCTATCCAGTGCCTTGCTGGTTTCTGAAATTCGCCTCTTTTCGATGAAGCTGTCGTCTTTGAAGTGGAAAGACAACAAGTTTAAATATATTTTTTTACTCGTTAGCGCGGTACTTGTCATCATTTGGAAGTTTTTAGCATTGCCCATTGTGCTGTTACTCTATATCCTACTATCAATTGTTCACTTTAAGACGCAAAAGAAAAGTCAATCTTTAGTCTAGCGATTGTAGATATTGTTGAAGCTCTGTATACAATTCTTTAATTTGAATCTCTAGGGAGATAAAACGTTCGGTGATATCGGTCATACCCTGACGATTTTTTGCTAAGGATTCAATCTCTATTATTTTGTTTTTCAGTGTAAAAGCACCAATGTACTCCATTGTCGGTTTTATGTGATGGGCACGACTTGCGATGTCTTCATAGTTTTGTAGGGCCACTGCTGATTTGAGAGCCGAAATGTCGATGGGAGTCTGGGATAAGTATAGACTTACGAACTCTCGAATCGTATCTTTATTGTCCATCATAGTTGTGGCGATGATAGAGGGGTCTATCAGATTGTATATGTTCATAACTTAATGATTTAAGATGTTTACAATGGCGGTGTCTGAACTCTTATCTAGCAAGGATTCGTTTGTGATACCTAATATAGGGTGTACAAATTGGGGAGCGATTTCATTTAAAGGGATTAACACAAAATTTCGTTCTTGGAGCAAGGGATGTGGGACAAGTAGATTATCATCTTTAATGATTTCGGCATTGTAATAGAGAATGTCGATGTCGATCAAGCGAGCTCCCCACTTTTCAGCTCGTATTCGGCCTAACTGATTTTCGATGTACTGTGTCTTTTCTAGTGTCTCCGTTGCAGATAAAGCCGTTTCGACTAAGATAACTTGATTAACAAATGTGGGTTGATCCACTAGTCCCCAAGCTTCTGTCTCATATAGATGTGATGCTTTGGTGATTTTCCCAATGGATGTCTCAATATGCTGTCGTGCATGGAGTAGTTGGAGTACCGGAGTGCCCAAGTTTGCGCCTAATAGTAGGTATATCTGATTCATGAACGAAAAACTAATTTAGTGTTTTGCATGTATATTATGTTGTAATAACTAATTTATTGATTTACTTTTATGACGATTAAAGATTGCAAATTAAAGAATACTACAAGTTAAAACAATATAAAAAATCAGATCTGTGTAATATGAAGGCTAAAGTCAAGTAATATTCGCTATCGGGACTCACCAAACGTTAATAAAAACCGAGCCTGCGAGCTCAAAAAATAAATAGACAGATGAAATCATTTTTGAAATATGTACTCGCCACCGTAACAGGGATAATTATTTCTACGGTTATTATTTTTATTATTCTAGCAGGTATTATTGGGTCGATCGTCAGTTCGGCATCAAAAGATACGTCTCCCATTATAGCGGACAATTCGGTATTATACATTACCCTTAATCATGCCGTGAAAGAGCGAGGAGAGACCAATCCGCTGGAAGGAGTTGACCTACCTGGTTTTGGTACGATTAAGACCCTTGGGTTAGACGAGATTCTTGAAAGGATTGAATCTGCAAAAGCTGACGATAAGATTAAGGGGATCTATCTCAATTTAAGTGGTGTAAATGTAGGTTTTGCCACTTTGCAGGAAATTAGAGATGCCTTGTTGGATTTCAAATCTTCCAAAAAATTTATTGTATCCTATAGCGAAGGCTATACTCAAAAGGCATACTATTTAGCTTCACTGGCCGATAAGATATACTTGAATCCAGAGGGCAGTTTGGATTTTCGAGGCTTGAGCAGTTCTATCATGTTTATGAAAGACGCGCTTGATAAGTTGGGTGTGGATATGCAGGTCGTAAAGGTTGGGACTTATAAAAGCGCTGTAGAACCTTTTATCTTAAATGAAATGAGCGAGCCCAATCGCCAACAGGTAGCCTCTTATTTGAATAGTTTATATGCTACTTTTTTATCCAATATTTCCACGAGTAGAAATATCCCTGTAGATTCTTTACATGCGATGGCCGATCGCTATGCCGTTAGAAATGCTGAAGATGCTGTCAAGTTAAAGTTGGTTGATGCGACTTTGTACAAAGACGAAGTTATTCAAGACTTTCAGAAAAGGTTGAACATCAAAGATTCAAAAAAAGGTATCCCCAATGTCTCACTGCTTGATTATCGGTCTATAAGTACGACATCCAATGCAGATGGACGTATCGCGATTTTGTATGCTGAGGGGGAGATTGTAAGTGGGGAAGGGAGCGATGGTCAAATTGCCTCTGAGAAGATATCTCGAGAGTTACGCAAGTTACGGGAGGATGATCGTATAAAAGCAGTTGTATTCAGAGTCAATTCTCCAGGAGGGAGTGCACTGGCATCAGACGTTATTTGGCGAGAAGTCGTGTTGACCAAAAAAGTGAAGCCTGTTATTGTTTCTATGGGCGATTATGCTGCCTCGGGAGGATATTACATCTCTGCAGCGGCAGATTCTATCTTTGCAGAGTCCAATACCATAACAGGATCGATAGGTGTATTCGGAATCATTCCTAATTTTAAAGGTCTTTTGAATGATAAGCTTGGAATTCATTTTGATGAGGTCAAGACTGGGCAATATGCGAGTCTTATGTCATCTCCAGATCGTCCGTTGACCGCCGAAGAGCGTAGTATTATTCAGCATGAAGTTGATAAAACTTATGCCACATTCACCAAAAAGGTCGCTGAGGGAAGAGGACTCTCTGTTGCGAATGTAGATAGTATTGGCCAAGGCCGTGTGTGGACAGGTAATCAAGCGATTGAAATCGGTCTGGTAGATCGCATAGGTGGCATTAACGATGCTGTTAACGCAGCAGCTAAGATGGCGAAATTGAAAGATTATCGAATTGTTAAATATCCATCTCTTAAGGATCCTTTCGCTTCAATTCTTTCCACGTCTAAGGAAAAAATCAGTATTTGGTATATGAAAGACCAATTGGGAGATCAATATAGGTACATCCAGGAATTGAAAGCAATAACCCAGCAATCCGGAATTATGGCAAAATTACCCTATTCAATTGAAGTTCATTAACATTTTCCTAAAAAAAAGGGGTATTTCTTTAGGAACTACACCCTTTTTTATATATTTATTCACTCAACTTGAATCAAATAGATTCGACGCTCAAAAAAAATAGTTTTAAACATATCATGAAAACGATTGACGATTTGAATTTCTCTGGCAAAAAAGCCTTAATCCGTGTAGATTTTAATGTTCCTTTAGACGAACAGTTTAATGTAACGGACGATAACCGCATACAGGGAGCACTCCCTACTATAAAAAAAATACTTAAAGACGGTGGTTCTGTAATTTTGATGTCTCACTTGGGCAGACCTAAAGAAGGACCTACAGATAAGTATTCTTTGAAACATATTGTAGCATATCTCTCTAAGGTGATAGGTGTTGATGTTCAGTTTGCCGACGATTGTATAGGAAGCCAAGCGATTGAAAAATCAGCTGCTTTACAATCAGGTCAAGTGCTATTATTGGAAAATCTTCGTTTCTATAAAGAAGAAGAAAAAGGAGATAAGGATTTTGCTGGAAAATTATCCAAATTGGGTGATGTTTATGTGAATGACGCTTTCGGAACAGCACATCGTGCGCATGCTTCAACGGCAGTTATCGCCCAATTCTTTCCAAATAGCAAATATTTTGGTTATCTAATGGCTGCCGAAGTGTCTAATGCCGAAAAGATAATGAACAAACCTGAGCGTCCGTTTACTGCAATTATGGGCGGGGCTAAAGTTTCGGATAAGTTGGAATTAATTGAAGCGTTGCTAGATAAAGTTGATAACTTAATTATTGGTGGTGGAATGGCTTATACTTTTGTAAAAGCACGGGGTGGTGAGATTGGACAATCTTTGGTCGAGTTGGATAAATTGGATCTAGCAAATAGGTTGGTTAAGAAAGCTGAAGAAAAGGGTGTGAATTTAGTATTGCCCACAGATAGTCAGATAGCTGATCGATTTGCTAATGATGCAGCGGTATATGATGGTCCTAATGATCAAATACCAGCAGATAAAATGGGGCTAGATATTGGAAAAGAGTCTGGAAAGCACTTCGCCGACATTATTTTGTCTTCTAAGACAATTCTTTGGAATGGTCCAATGGGCGTTTTTGAGATGGAGACCTTCTCGAAAGGTACTAAGGCAGTTGCTGATGCGGTCGTAGCCGCGACCGAGAGAGGTGCATTCTCTTTAATTGGTGGGGGAGATTCTGCAGCAGCGGTATCTAAATTCAAAATGACTGAACATGTTAGCTACGTCAGTACCGGTGGAGGTGCTTTGCTTGAATATATGGAAGGTAAAGAGCTTCCAGGTGTGAAAGCTATTAATGAATAATTTAGTAAAACCTGATGTTAAAAAGGGGATATCCATTGGATATCCCCTTTTTTAGTATGTGTAGCCTAAACTAAACGAAGGAACTATCTTCTGTTTAGCACTGCTATCGTTGATATAAGTCAATTTCATTCCACATTCGAAATCGGGTAATACGTACCTCAGAAAGTTAACGTCTGCTGAAAGATTGATTCCAAATGTTTTGGGCGTTGCATTATTCTTGTGGATGTTTTGGTAGTCCGCAAAAAATCCACCTTTGAATCTTTTAACATAGGCTAGACCTCCGATTGTCCAATCGGGGTAAGCTAGAGGCATTCGGTAATTAAGCAGCAGGGTGTTTTGGACTTTTTCCGAATGGAAATGTCCATATCCACTCACCGTGGGTATATCCGTTGTATATTGGTAGACCTCTGATGCCTTTTGGACACTTAATCTTACCTGAAGACTATGATTGTTCGCAACACCTGGGAAATAAAAGCTGCTTCGCCATGAGGCTATTGTACCACCTATGGCTGTCTCGAATGGGGAGTGCCGATAGGTGAAACTCATATTTTGCCCCCATCTCGGCGCCAAATCCATTTTAGACATCATGGAATTTCTATTCAAGTAAACTTGATAGCTCATCGGAAACTTAAGTTCCTTTCTGAAGTTCGGAATATTATCAATGCTTTGGTTGTACCTATTTTGATAATATGTCGCTACGCTAAGCCCATAGCTATATATCTGATTTTGTCTATATATGGTCCATGGAAGACTAATTTGTGCCGTTACCAAGTGTTCTTGCCACTCAAATGATACAACACTGTCTGGTTTACTCATATAAGCTGCTCGACCTATCTGACTTTTGTTTTCATAGCGGAGAGATAGCTTTGGAAAATATTTTTGGTATTTCAGTTCAGCTGAATATATCCCTTTATTCAAGTCTGTATCGTATTCGTATCCTAGGCTAACTTTGGTTGTATTCATCAAATTATTCGAAATCCAAAATATGCCCGGTTTATAATTGTCAAAACTAGAGAAGTCAGTACTGCTAATAGTGAGACTGTGAAAGTTCAATAATCTTTTAATTCCTTTATACGGTGCGATTTTGAATGTAGTAGCATCTGTTGATGTGGAATGACTGATTGTGTCAGATAGGGGTAAAGAGGCCTTGTAATAATGGATGAATTGATCTGCAGTCATATTGATATCTATCCCTTGTGTTGTATCTAGTTGAATGACAGATATTTTATAGCCATCTACCGCGTAATCATTAAAGTAAAGTTGATGATTATCTACGTCATAAAATGGGTTAAAGGCACCAAATCTTGTATTTGTAATGGACGTTATATTTTTCTTTTCTGGATCGTAACGGTATAGGTTGTCCGTGCCGTTATAGTGGGCTTTGAAGATAATGTTGTTCAGTTGATATATTGGACGTTCGAGCTGCTGATTACTCCAGCTTGTCAATTGTGACCATTTTTTGCCAATAAAATCATATTCGAAGAGGCAGGTGCCGTGCTGACTTACTCCTATAGTAATGACTCTATTTCCATGTTGATTGAATTGGGGTTGCTGTATATGTATATCCTCCGGTGCCAATATGTTATTCAGGATATAGCCCGTCTTGGAGTCAAGTATTACGAGTGAAGTCCTATTGCTCATATCTACTGAAATACAGGCAATTTGGCTAGATAAGTAGTTGAGCGCGGGATTGTAGTATCTTGTTCTGGTAGTCAATGTCCTAGTTTGCCCGCTTGTTAGATCATGTATGTTTATTACATTGTAATCTCTCTTGCCGTATCTTGCATCTCTTCGATTCTCGTCCCAAACGATTTGGTAACCCTTTAGGTCGTAATAAGGCATTAATTGTCGTCCAGTCTTTAAGATACTTCTTTGTGAGCCTGTGGCACTGTCTATCTTGACGATTTGTGTGATTAGTTCTGGTGATTGATATAGGGTATAAAGATTTCCCGATTGATCCTTTTGGGGAAGTATCCAGCTTTGTGGGTATTTAGATATTTTGGAGCGTATATGTTGGTATGTCACCGGAGACTTTAGTCTTTCCTCTTCCTTCCATCTATTAGTCAATTCCTTGATAGTGGTTGTGTAAAGTTTGGACGCAGACATGCCAGTTTCTTTTTTAAGCGCACTATTGAAACTGTAAGGCTTCAGGAGATTGTTTCTTACATGTGTCAGCAGCCGATCCTGAATATCGTCACCATATTCGTTCTTTAATCTCGTTGCGAGAAAGTAGCCGATAGTGTAATAGGAGGGGACTATATCTTTGTAGGAGCCCAGGATATATTTCTCGTAGGTATAATGTCGACCTTCGATAAGGTTTGTTCTTATCGGCATTTCCCAAGAAGGCAGTCGACCTCTTCCTCCGTTGGTCAATACTGTTTCGGTATGTACTGCGTCGCCCTCAAAGTACCAACTTGGAAGGTGCAATCCATAAAGCGCGAGCCCCAGTTGTTCAAACAGTGGTGCTTTGAGTTTTGCTGTCAAATTGTCAAATTGCACTACATGTCGGTATTCGTGCACAGCAAGATTATCAAGCCAACTTTGATTGGAAGCTACACCTGAAGGTGTGGCAAATAGCTCCGATTTACGTGGGGCAAGTTGTACATATCCATTCTGTTCAAGAGTATGTGTCTGGATAATGAAGGTGATTTTTCGGGGTTTTAATCTAAGGTCTCGCTTTACTTTTTTAGTAATACTTGTTAATTCAGTCGCTAAGTTGAGAGCCTCAATATGGAATTCTTTTGGAAATATAAGTTGAAAATCATCGGTTGATATTTGGTCCCATTTAATGTTTGGAGGCGCTTGACTATCATCAAATATTTGAGCATATACATTACATGAGTTTATGATTAATATAATAGATATTAAAATTCTGATTTTCATATATTTGTATCGTTATTTTTCGAGTATAATCTTGATTGCTAAAGATAATAGTTTTATAATGGTTGTCGGTAAGTTGTTTTTATTTATTTGATTCTTGTAAATATCTGATTATCTGTTGTTTAATATTTGATTTGTAATTTTAATTTTATGCGTTTTTTTCATTTATACCGAGCGTATTCTATTCGTTTTACTATCGGTTTTTATTTGAATCGTTTCACCTATGTCTAGCGGACTAAGTTACATTTTCTTTTGTGTAATAAGATGTGAAATACAGGTTTTCTGAACCTAATACGGATTGCTCCTTTTGAAAATTTTTGTTTCTTAATTTAGTCATCGCGTTGAAATAGCGTGTGCTTAATTTGGCGAGAGAGATCTCATCGTTTACGATAGTACTGGCTGAGGTTATGATTTACTATGCATAACCAATCTTTAAAGACGTAACTATGTATTGCGTCGGGAATTTGTCCTCGTGTATATTTTTTTTCTATGTGGTGACATTTTGTCTGATTTGGGTTTGTCTATTCAAAAAGCTTTATATTGAAAAGAATCACAAGGTTAGTGGTAGGTCATGTCTGTTGAGTAATAGCAAGGTCTTACTTTCCTGCTAGGAGGTTTGTTTAAAAAGAGAAATTCCCTAGAACAAAGGATATGATTTTTGGTTATAATTTTACGGATAAAAAAAACGACTTTTGCAAAAAATAAATATTTACCCGAATGTAAAAAATTAAAAAGATTGATATCCCCATATGGAAGATTTGGAAATACAAGTAGAACGTGTAGAGCAGCTCGTCGAAGAAAAAAACTTGGCTGGGCTTTCTGAATATCTGAATGAGCTCAATATCTCGGATGTAGAGGAATTGATCGATGAATTGCCTGAACATGCAGCTTTGTTTTTGGAAGTCTTAAGTTTGAATCGTGCAGTTAACGTGTTTAGGATTTTAGATTTTCCAACACAAGAACGAGTATTCAAAAAGCTTCCTGCGTCTAAGGTACGTGAGATCATCAATGATTTGCCTCCAGATGACCGTACATCTTTTTTTAGTGAGTTGAAAGGTGATGTCGTCAAGCAGTTGATCATCATGCTTACGCCACAAGAACGGAAAGAAGCACTTTCACTATTGGGATATCCTGAAGATAGTGTGGGACGTTTAATGACGCCCGACTATATTACCGTTAAGGAATACTGGAACATGAATCGGGTCTTAGATCATATCCGTAGATATGGTAGTGCTTCGGAGACGATCGATGTGCTTTATGTCATTGATGGGAATGGCAAGTTAGTAGATGACCTACGTATCCGTGATGTGCTGATTGCAGACGAAAATACTCTGGTCGGAGATTTGATTGACAACAGGTTGATATCTCTCAATGCCAATGATCCACAAGAGGAGGCTGTAACTGTATTCCGGATGAATAATAGGGTAGCGTTGCCCGTCGTGGATGAACAAGGCATTATGTTGGGTATTGTAACGATTGATGATATCCTCTGGGTTGCGAATGAAGAGTATACGGAGGATATGCAACGTTTTGGGGGTACAGAGGCTTTAGATGAACCCTATCTGGATGTGGCAATTTCCCACCTAGTTAAGAAAAGAGCTGGTTGGTTGGTCATCCTGTTTTTGGGGCAGTTGCTCACTGCTACAGTGATTGAGCATTTTGAGGCCCAATTGGCGACCGTGATGGCTTTGTTTGCTTTAGTGCCACTCATTATGTCTAGCGGCGGGAATAGTGGCTCACAGGCGTCGACGTTGATTATACAGGCAATGGCGTTGGGAGAAGTCACGCTTGCAGATTGGTGGCGGGTGATGAAACGCGAATTTTTGTCGGGACTTACATTGGGACTGATCTTGGGTACACTTGGTTTTATACGGATCGCTACTTGGCAGAGTTTTTCACATGCCTATGGAGATCATTGGATTATTATTGGTTTTGTGGTGAGTCTCTCGTTGGTCTGTGTGGTATTGTGGGGGTCCTTGACAGGGTCGATGCTGCCATTCTTACTTAAGAGATTAGGTGCCGATCCAGCCAGTTCTTCCGCTCCATTCGTTTCAACATTGGTAGACGTTACCGGCTTGCTAATATATTTTACCTTCGTTACATTGCTTTTGAGCGAGGTGCAGCTATAGTTGTAAAATTTATTTTGCTTGAAAAAGAGTGAGTTGCTTTTTTTTATGTTCAAAATATTTGCAAGATTCGAATAAACTTCCGATACTTGCATCACTTTAACGGAGAGACGTTATAGAGAGCATTCCTGAATAGCTCAGTTGGTTAGAGCATCTGACTGTTAATCAGAGGGTCGCTGGTTCGAGCCCAGCTTCAGGAGCAATAAAAAAATCGCTTTTCTTTTGGAAAGCGATTTTTTCGTTTTAAGCCACTTGATATGGTTTGTTTTGATGGCTGACTTTCTCTTGTCGCTCTTCTCTTGTCCGCCTATTTGAGGACTATCTGTAAGAGGACTGTCTCAATATTCACATCCGAGATTTATAGCCATGCTGCGATTAACAGAGTCGCCTTCCGAAGTCCAATGTTAGTGGATCAAATGGATGTGTAGATTGGAGTCGCTATGGTTCTCAAAAGTAGCGTGTATCTGTAGCGTCGCTATGAAAGAGATCAGGTCAACACGTTTGTTCTCCGCTCGATTTTTTTTTATTTGAAATGATTTATTTGAAAATCAACGTAATATAGGTGTAGCGGCATATTTTTGTTTGAAATATTTGTAGATTAGTAAAAAAGCTGTACTTTTGTATCGCTTTCAAAAACAAACGCAATTTGTTTTCGAAGGTCGAAATTCCTGAATAGCTCAGTTGGTTAGAGCATCTGACTGTTAATCAGAGGGTCGCTGGTTCGAGCCCAGCTTCAGGAGCCAATAAAAAAAGTCGTTTTTGATACAAAAAAACGGCTTTTTTACGTTTTTAGGGCAGATTAGGGACATCTGCGCTTGCCGATTCGGGTTCTCCGATATGGCGTGATTTACATAGTTTTTTGTTGAACTTCACGTAGGAATGGTACAAATAGGGTACAGAAATTCCGGCGTGCTTAAGTAAAAAATTATGGCATCCGTAAGCGCAAAGATTTTTGAACATCACAAGAAAGCTGATGGCACTTACAACGTAAAAATCCGTGTCTACCACAATGGTGAAAGAAAGTACATCGACACGGCACATTATGTGGTCAGAAAGCAACTGACCAAAGATTTTAAAATCAAAGACCCCTTTGTTGCTGATATAGTCGAGCAACAGTTGAGGGATTACCGCAAAGTTATCAGCGACCTCGAAGGCAAACTTGACTTTTTTTCGGCGGAGACATTGAGGGATTACCTGAGGGACAAGGACGAGGACATTGATTTTATAAAGTTCTGCGATACCCATATCGCTCGGCTAAGAAGTGAGGGCAGGACCAAGACAGCCGAAAACCAGAACGTGGTACGGAACAGTCTGGTCGATTACTTCAAACGCACCTCGGTATCCATCAATGAAATCCACTACAACATGCTGGTGGCGTATGAAAGGTTTTTAAAGACAAAGCGTACCCTTATCCGCCTCAACCAATTTGGGCAGCCCATAACGATCACCATGGACGGTGTGAAAGATGCAACCGTACACAATTACATGCGCGACCTGCGTACGCTGTTCAACGAGGCCCGAAACCAATTCAACAACGAAGATATCGGCATCTGCCGCATCAATCATTATCCGTTCAAGAAATACAAGGTCGGTTCGCCGCCCCTCACCAAGAAGCGGAACAATACTTTAGAACAGGTGGTGACTATACGCGATTGTGTGACCAAGCCGGGTAGCCGTGCGGAATTGGCCAAAGAACTGTACATGCTTTCGTTCTACCTCTGCGGTATCAACGCTATTGACCTCTATCAGCTTAGGCCGGAAGATATCCGTAATGGCAGGTTAGACTACAACCGCTCCAAAACCAAAGGCAAGAGAAAAGATAATGCCTTTATCAGCATCAGGGTCGTTGATGAGGCCAAGCCGCTGTTGGAGAAATACATCGGTAGACTAAGTGAGCGTTACTCAACAATAGGGGCTCTAAACAAAGCATTGAGCAAGGGAATGGAGCAGATATGTAAACTGATGAGCATACCCGAAGCAACCTTTTATTGGGCCCGCCACACCTTTGCCAATACCGCGCGCAACGATTGTCGTATGTCCAAAGATGATGTGGCTCTTGCGCTCAATCACGTTGACGAGGGCAACCGTACGACAGATATTTATATTGCCAAAGATTGGAAGATTGTGGATGATGTACAAAGGAAAGTGATTGCACAGCTTCGGAAAGTCGAAGACAGGATATTGAAAAAAATGCAGGCTAAAGATAATTCAGACAAGATCGCTGCATAAATTATTAATTCGTTGCATGGGCATTAAGCCTATGCAACGTTATAGTTATATAAATAATAAAATTTAAATTTGGCTAACAATGAAAAATGTAATTTGGTTTTTTATTACCTGCATCATTGCAACGGTAGGTTTTTTTGCCGCATTATCTATGAAAACTCCGTGGATTGGGTTTGGTGTCGCTTTTGGTATATGGTTTATATTTATATGGACTACAACAAAGCCAAGAAGACGTAGAAGATAATTTCGATTTTTTGTTAATACAACTTTTAAAGGTTGGTCATTTATTTTTACAAAAAATATTCCTCTCGAGGAAGGACACTTAAATAAAGCTGATAGAAATGACATACAAAGCTCTGTACGATTCTCCCACTGTAGAAAAATACCGATTTCTAAGAGAGACTTGCGGGCTTTTCCCAAAGTCAGAAAAAGCCGCAACAATAGCGCTAAAAAATTCACTTTGCAGTGTTGTCGTCTTAGATACAGACAGTAAAAACGAAGTGATAGGTATGGGAAGATTAGTTGGAGACGGGGGCTGCCATTGCCAAATTGTAGATATTTGTGTATTACCAGAGCATCAAAAGAGGGGGTTAGGAAAGCTTATCATGACGATGCTAAATGATTTTATTGAACGCGAATTGCCATCATCTTGCTATGTCAATCTTATTACCGACGGCGATGCTTATGACCTGTATGCCAAATATGGTTTTGAGCCCGTGTGGCCAAAATCGAGAGGTATGGGAAAAGTGGTTAAGAATTATTAAGTCACTTTACCAATTAATCTTAATACAGCCCCCGAATAAACTCATACTTTTTGTTTCTATCGTTTTCTTTGTAACCAACTTCGGGCTTTTTATTAGCAAAAATCGTTATAAAAATTAGGTTGAGACACTGTGCCCCAATTGCAACTACGCCAAATGCAAGCCCTATAAAAAGAATCCATATGGTTGGTTCTTTTTCAAGATACCAAAGCATAGCAAATGTCAGTGATATAAGGATTGTCAATACAAGTAAAAACGTTATTTTAATTTTAGGTATGTTACGTACCATAGTCATTCAAAAAATAGGTGAAATAATATATAAGCGATTTTTAATACCATACAGCTAATTAAGATACCGTCTACAATCTTTGTCTGCATGTTTCTATCATAATCGTCCATCGTGCTCCAACTTAATTGTTTCATTCAACAGACAGAATGTACTTTGCAATTTCTTTTAAATCTTCATCCGGTATCTGTGGGAAACCAGGCATCTGCATCAGTTCCATGCGCTTCCTCCCCGGTGCTTTTATCCAAGCAATTAATCCCATCTCATCTTTCTCATAAATTTGCTTCATTTCCCTTATTGGAGGCCCCACCAGTTGCTGATCCAATTGGTGGCAACCTGAACAACTCGCCTGAAAGAGAGCAGTCCCTTTTGCAAGATCGCCCAATGACTCATCAATTTTTAATTCCGCCTCTTCTTCAACATAGTTTTCCCGTGCTTCTTTACTCAAGGCTTGAAATGAAGCGGTATGTGCTGCCATCATCTGTTGATGCTTGTCTAAAGCATTGTGTCGGTACATTTGGCGGCTTCCGCCATAACAGATCATGAAAGCAAATATGGCCATCGTTATTTTCCAAAAATGCCTATTCAGGTTTTCATCGGTGTCTTTTACCGTTTGCCATATCCACCATAGCGCTAAAACGAGCAATCCCCCAGCTACCCCCATAATTTCGATAACCTCAAAACTCACCCCTTTTGCGGGTAATGTCATCAATACAATAGCACCAAAAACGATCTGTCCCGCTAACCCAACCAATGCGATGTGGTAGCCGACGCGCTTAACCTGGGCTCTGGTGAAGTTGTTATAGATTTCTTCAAACGGATAATTTTTACGCCCGTTGTACCAGACAATGAATACTCCTGTAACCGAAACACAAGCACCTAAAAACTCAAAATATCTGGGGAAAACGTTCGGTAAAACCAATGCACTGAGAAAACCTTTTATCGTTCCCCATTTTTCAGGAAACATCATCAAGTTGACGTTCGTCAAAAATATTAAGGGAATAAATAAAAATATCAAAACGGATAACGCTATGATGCCGATATGTAGTGCTTTATGGTTTTTCATCGCACTCCAACTGTACTTATGCAAGTAAGTCAACAAGAACGCAATAGTAACCAATGGGATAATCATAATCCATGCAAATCCAGTTAGCGCATTTGCAGAATAAAAGTAAACGGTGTAAAGCGTATTGATACTCAATAAAGGGGCTACTCCCAATACAACAGCAATACTTTTATTGACAGTGATAGTCTTCGCTATCTCATATGCAAACACATCATACTGTTTATCCTTCAAGCCTTTGACCTGAGCCCAAAGGACGACGATACTACCTCCAACCATCAAGTTGATAAAAATAATATGAAGTAGAAAAGAAACGATCAATAGTGTGACCAGTAGCCATTCAGGCAGTGGTAAATCCAATGGTATATCTTTGGGTACTGGTGTGTTTATTTGTAATAACATGGGTATAAAATCTTAGTTGTTATCGTCTTCTTGTTCTTTTTGCGCCAAATCAGCCTCTATGCGCTTTGCTACCTCATCGATCGCATTTATGGGGTTAACTACAACACCTTCGGACTGCGCACCCTGCAGCGACTCACCCGAGCTTTGCAGTTGTTTGATGTATGCTACTAATGCCTCGAGCTCTTTTTTATTCCCCGGAAATGGAGGCATGAATGCCCTTCCTTGATGCATATTCGGGATGTAGCTCGCCATAGCTTGTTCATTCAACGGTTTATCCTTGCCATACATGTTTTCAAATACTTCGACAATCGAGTTGATACCATTGCTTGTATGGCAGCGGCTACACGTTAGCATAAACACATCCCGGCCGGCGAGAACTTTATTTTCAGGAGTAATTTCACTGACGGTAGCATAAGTTGCATGCTTTAACACACCATCTTTTTTATACAAGGGATAATCTTCTTCACGGAGGAGATTGGAGTACATGTAATTTCCGATGACATAGGGTTTACGTACGAATTCGCGCACTCGCTCAAATATGCCGAGAAATCCGAAAACGAATAGACACGGTACAACTACAAGTGCAAAATTTACTTTCTTAGGTCTGAAAGTGGCCCATAGCGCAAGTGTGATTGACAGCGATGCGGCTCCTACGATAAAGTATTTCAGCAAATCATAATATTCTTCGAAATCCATAGAACCTACCGCTGTACTCATATTAGCCTTCATCGCATCGGGCATCACATTCCAATAATAAATTGCTCCCGCGATGGCAAATGGTGTCCAAAACATGACCCATTTACCTGCATATTTGATAGCTAAAATACGTATTGCGGATCCTTTTTTTGAAAATATAGTTGTCAACAGCATCCCGAATATTCCACCAACCAACATGGCTACAGGTGTGCGAAATGCCAGTTGAGGAATATAAATAGGATTTGTAAACCCATTAAGCAAACTTTTGTCCGTATTCCAGTTCCCAGGATCCATCATGAATCCTAAAATAGATACGATAATCACCATCGTAATCCAAGAAGCAAGACTTAAAAAAGCGCCAAATCGTATGTGTTTTAGTTTTGCGTTCAACGATTTATTGGAATTTTTCCACGTAAGGTAATAGATCATGATAAGTACAACTTCGGTTACGAAAACGATCCATTCCGTAAACCAGGCCCAATAGAACACACGTATCAAACTCCCGATCGAGCTTGGACTGACCAGAGCAACAGAAAACCAGATGCCGACACCGGTCATGGCACCGATTGTAGTCGTGATGATGAACGCTACCTTCATCTTATTATAAATAAGCTCGTCCCATTTGGTATCAGTTATCTGGTCTGCCGGTGCATTCTTAACACCTTTGTATTCCAACCAGGTAATGTAAGGGATAAAACCTACGGCCAGACCGTGGTTAATCATAACGTGGATGATGGCAATGACGGCTATTAAAAAGCGGTCATTCAACCAATCCAAATGAAACATAGGAAAATCCATAAATCTCTCTCTTTTGTTGTTGACAAAGCTCTGACTTTCTACGGAGGTAAGGATGAAATAGAGATGCAGATGATTTACGTTTTTGGAACAGACGATTGCTGTTTATGGTATAATAGTTTAGTTATTTGTAACAGCTTAATAATCGCCAAAAAAAGTACTTTTTCTAGTAAGTATGGAAAAAGAAAGGCAGCCCTAATTCAATAGAACTGCCTATGCTATGTCGACTAAAACTTTGCGTTTATCTTTGCATTTTGCGGAACTCCTCTGGACTGATTCCATGTTTCTTTTTAAAAAAGGTGATGAAGTACGAAGAACTGTCAAATCCCAGTTCAAATGAAATTTCGGACACGGTCTTGAACGTGTGATATAGCAATCGCTCTGCTTCCATTAGAATTCTGTCCCGTATCAATTCACCCACACTTTTATTGCGTCGCTCCCGACAGATCCGGTTCAGGTAATTGGTCGATATGTTTAACTTCTCTGCATAGAATGAAGGAAAGCGCTCACTTTTGTAATATTGTTCGAGCAATTGTTCGAATGCCCGAACCCTATTTTCTCTTTCCTTATTATAAGGCGTGGCAAGCCGTATACCGCTGCAACGTTCCAGCATACCCAGTACAATATTCAAATAAGACCTCAGAATCGTTTTAGAGTCTTTATCCGACAGCTTGAGCTCATCGTACATCGAATCCATCATCATACGCAACTTGGAAATGTCGATGTTGTTTTCCAATTGCTTATATACTGCATTATTCTTTAAGAAAGAGAAATCATGCAACACGTTATCGTTGTAACGTTTTGTAAAAAAGGCATCCGTAAAAAGCAAAATCCAACCTTTCGCTTCTTTATGTATTTCAAATGTGCAGACACTGGATGGTGCAATGCTCAGTGCTTCTCCTTTTTCAACCTGTACGATCGTCTGATCGATGGCAAATCTTCCCCCTTCTTCCTCAAAATAGATGATCGTATAGAACATTCTTTGATTGGGTAAGGACAGAAAACCATATCGTTGATTAAAGGTGTGAAGCGGAGTGACAATAAAGCCTATATTAGGGCTTCCCATATCTTCCAGTGTCAAAACGTTTATTTCTTCTGTTCTGACAACCATATAAATATTTCCTTAATTTAAATAATCTTGTGATTAATTAAACAAGGAATATCGGTGGTTTGAAGATGCTAAAGCAAAATCCGTTGCACAACGACCCGATAGGAATCGGAGTAAAAACAATATCTTCTATGGTATGTTCGATAGGCTTTTTGTGGCTATCATCGAGAACAGGTAAAACCATAACAACCTCGAGCAACTTAACTGTTATCTGTGCATCGGCGTTACTTTTTTCCTCTTTAATCTTTTCTTCCAGATAACAGGATCCTTTACATACAGGAATGGTTTCAAATCGATTGATACATAGCTGGCGTGCGATGTAATCGCGGTTGAGCTCAAAACCCAGATAAATCCATATACTGCTGGTGGACTGCATGATAACAGCCAAAAGCAACGATATGTACATGAATTTTTTCAAAACTGAGCGAATTTAATAAAATTTACTTTTCTTTTTTTAGTATAGCGATGTCTTTCAACAGCCTTTTTGTTTCTTCGTTTGATGTGCCATCATATACTCCCCGGATATGAAGATCCTTGTCGACTAAAAGCAGGCCTCCACTATGCGTAAAACCTCCGGGAGCCAGACTATCAGGATATGCAATCGCATAATAAGATTTGTCCGCCAAGCGCATTACCTCTTCCTGATTCCCATACAGAAAATGCCATTTATTACCTTTTGCTCCTATTTTATTAGCGTACGCCTTTAGGGCAGGTATGGTATCCCGTTTCGGATCAATGCTATACGAAAGCAGAAGCACGTCGTCCATGCTCTGGGTTTTCTCCTGCACCTCTTTCATCTGAGCGCTCATCTGGGGACAAATTGTCGGACAGGAAAGGAAAATAAACGATGCCACATGTATCTTGTTCCTCAAACTATTTGAGGATACTTCCATACTATCTTGATTGAGCATCGTAAACGAGTCAATCGTCGGATAAATGGTAGTATCCCCCTGCGTTGAAGCTGTGCCCAGATAAGGTAATTTGTTCTCCTGACAAGAGGCAAAACTAATCGCCATTAATAACAACAAGACTTTATTCATAAAGTGCTGACAAATATTAGAATTTCATATCCAAATATACGTTTTCTCACCTTAAATCTATTGTATCGACTCCCACGATATTCTATTTAAGTTACTTTATGCACGAAAACCTAAACCAATAGCACGCTTATGTAGCTATCAGAAAATATATAGAGTGGTAACTTTGTATGAAATTTTGGTACTGCCCAATCTGAGGTAGGAACATAATTATAAATTGAATTTCAGATCGACGTAAGTTGCTTTAGTTGAGGTGAACTTCTTAAAAAATTCCAAAACAAGTAAATTTCTGAACAATGAAGTTATTAACAAAAATTAGTTATGTTTTTATAGTACCGCTTTTAGCCCTAAGCGTAAATGCCTTTTCGCAAGAAAACACGGATATTCCAGTAATAAACCCTCCAATTAATACAGAGTTATTGGGCAGCAACAGAGGACTGGCTTTTCAAATGATCATTGATAAAAAATTTAAGAGTATTCCTAAATTGGGAATTTTCAGCGTAACTTCCTTGGTGGGTGAATGGGATAATGGTCAAATCGACGACTACATGACACAAGCCAGCCTGACTTATGAAGTTGTGAAAGGTTTAAAACTTGCGGGAGGTTTTCATGTAACGCCTGTTAAAGGTATGCGACCCATAACCGGCATAATTTATACTGTAGCCAACCCGACCTGGTTGTTTGTGGCCAATTCAAGAATAGATTTTTCTAAAGACACCAATGTTGAAGGCCTGGTTTTAGCTGAATATAAGCCAAAGATTAATGACAAATGGCGTGTCTATTCACGACTTCAGGCTTTATATGAATACAATACCATCATCGACATGCAGACCAGAAGTTATTTGATGGCTCGTGCCGGATTAAGTTATAACGAGTTTTCTTTTGGATTGGGTTCTAACATCGATTATTATGGTCCAGAGAAACACAATAAAAACAGCTTTGGTGGCTTCGTTAGCTTTTTGCTTTTCTAAGGGCAGTAACCCAGACAAATACAATTGTTAATACGGAGATAAAAAAGGAGAAAACCGTAACCTTCTTAGTATTGGAATAAAAAGGACAGACTAAAAAACGTTAACCTGTCCTTTGCTTTTTGCTTGTGAAATTATGCAGATAGAAAATCTTCTGTACTTTTTATCTCCGCATAGAAAAATTCTAATGCTGCTAAAAACGCATGGTGCACATCATCAGCTTTTACCGTTTTACCATTAATTTCCAAGTCTCGTGACGCACAAGTATCACCGAGAACCGTACACTTATAGCCGAAGTCAAATGCAGCGCGGGTGGTTGCGTCCACGCACATATGGGTCATCATTCCTGTAATAATCACTTCGGTTACTTCATTTTCTTTTAAATATTCCCCAAGTCCTGTTTCTCTGAAACTGTTTGGGTAAAACTTTTGAAAAACTTTCTCCTCAGCAAGTGGCTTTACATTTTCGTGGATTTCTACACCGGGAGTTCCTTCAACAAAAATAGGTAATGCTTCTGGGTTAGCCGTTATGTGCTGGATGTGTGCAATGGGTAAATTGTTTGCTCTGAAATGGTCCAGGACCTTGCGGGCATTTAGACTCGCCGTTTCAGGGTTTACCAACGGAAGTGCTCCGTTTTCAAAATATTCATTCTGGATGTCGATGACAATCAATGCTTGTTTGCTCATAATCACTTATTTTTTGTATAACAAAATTAGCAAACATCGTCATGACCGATTATACCAAAACATCAAGAAATGCTACCATTTTGATAATCGGCTAAAAATTCGGTGGTTGTCATCCCGGTTTGCTTCTTAAAAAAACGCATTAGATGGTTGGGTTCTGAAATATGGAGTTTGTAAGCTATTTCAGAAATAGTCATTTCAGAATGGATAAGGTAATCTTTGATTTCAATTAGCAAGCTTTGCTTTAACAGATCCGTTGCTGTCAGATTGAACTGCTCTTTTACAGCCTTGTTTAGGGTAATACGACTGATGCCCATTAGTTCTGTATAATCGCTGATTCGCTGTTTATGTTCGATATTTGTTTGAATCAGTTTTTTGAATTGAAACGCATAACTGGTATCTTGATTTTTTAATGATAAGTGATGCGTTTCGGCATATACCCTGTTTAATTTCTGTAAAAGGTAATAGATTAGGGAACGGATAATATGTACGCTATCCACTCTGGTTTTTACTAATTCGCTTTTAATTTCTGATAACAATACGCAATACCGCTCTATGCTTTCTTTTTCAACCTGCATATTTAACGGAAATTCCAACTGATAAAAATAAGATAAACGGTAGGTAAATAGTTTGTCGGAGAAAAATTCATTCAGAAAATCCTCTTGAAAGGCCAAAACCGTAAAATCAAAATTTTCAGCATCAAGTTTCCATTGGCGTTTTTGAAAAGGAGAAATGAAAATAATACTGTTATCCTGAACCTCTATTTTTTGGTAATTGAGTGTAAGCTGACCGCTCCCTTTCTTGAAAAAAACGATTTCAAAATAATCTGTATTAAACAATTTTCGACTAAGATATGCCTCCCCGATTTCATCAGAAGGAAGTACATTGAGCAGAAAATCTACCCCGCATTCTGTCTTGTTAAATTTTATTGTTTCCAACTATTTCTTTCTTTGATTATTGAAACGAAACCCTAAATTACGCTTTTTTATTTGTCAGTTTTGTCAGTTTAATTCTGTATTTTTCTTTTAATAAACCAGCGTATTATATCCTTTATCATTCAGTTCAAACATATATATCAACGCATTTGGAGTGATGGTGATTCGTTTGTCGAGTTTTGATTTGTCAACTTTTAGAATATCTAAGGCATACTCGCAAACTACCAAATGTGCGCCTGACTTTTCTGCTCTGTCAATCAATTCTAAAAGTTCTTTATTTTCTACGATTTCTTTTGCCAATATACCAACTATCACAATTTCAAAAGTCAATCCGTTTTCTTTTAGCTTAAGTAGCTCTACGGTTTCTATGGTGGTATTAAAACGCTTAACGTCTGCAATCATCACTGCCAATTTCTTGTTAGCGCCTTTGTATTCTACTTTATTTCCAAAAGTTTGGGTTTGCGCATTACTGTAATTCGAAGTGAAAATTAGGACTGATAGTAAAATTAATGTTGATAAAAAATTTGCTTTCATTATAAAAAATTATAGTTTAATTAAAAAATAAACGCTCAAAACGATAGCTCATAAGATTGATTTTGAGCGCTCTTGGAAAAACGAACGGATGCGTAGAGCCTATTCTTAATCTTTTAGAAGTTGATTGATTTCCTCATAGAAAGAATCCTTGCTGTAATCTGCCATTCCTGCGTGATGCATTCTTATTTTTCCGGTTTTGTCCAAAACAACAGTTGTTGGGAGTGAACCGCTGAAATATTCATTGGGAATATTTCCGTTTGGAATTAAAAATGGAATAGTAAATTTTTCTTTCTTAAGGTAAAGTTTTCCGGCTTGTGGTTCATCATCTAAATTTATCGTGAGAAAGACGAGATCGTCATTTCCCTCATATTTTTCGTAAAACTTCTGAATCGAAGGAAATTCAGCCCTGCAAGGTGGACACCAAGATGCCCAGAAATTAATAAAAACCACTTTGCCTTTCAGTTCAGAAACATTGATTAATTGTCCGCTTTCATCTTTTACGCTGAAACTTTCAGTGATGGTTGCTATATTTTCATCAGCAGGTTTTTCAACATTTTTCTCTTCAATTTTTGAATTAAGTAAACCTGTTGAAATAATCTGTCTCATTAACCACGCTTTTGCGTCTGGGCTTACCAATAAAAAAACGAATATTGCGAATAAAAGTGTTAGGCTCCAGTTTTTTTTGAGCCATATTTTGAATTTTTCCATTTTTTTTGTTTTTAAATTATCTGATTAATTTTTGATAACAGTTATCTTTTCTTGCCATTTTACACCGCTGATATCCAACAATTCTAAGGTGTATTTTCCTTCTAAAGTTGTAAAAATAGTTTCCTTAAAATTTAATGATGCTTTTGCACCCAAAGGCAATATCAAACTGTGTTTTCCGGGTTTTACCTTTGCTACATACTCATTTTTAATGTGCGCAGAAGTCAATTGTGAAAGTTGCGTTTGCGTTTGTTCAAAAACCGTATTTCCATTTTCATCCATCAATTTTATGCCTATCAAAAACGAGCCATATACATCGGCACCCTCATCTCTGAAAACGATAAAAGACAACGTATCATTCTGAATTTTTGCATTGCTAATACTTACGTGCGGACGAACGGAGAGGTTGTGCAAAGTTCCATAAACGCCACCGTGAAAATATTGATTGGTAAATAATGTCAAACCAAAAATAAAAATCGCATCCACCAAGACCGTTTTGTTCAGTACTTTTTCTGTTAATGGCAACATTCCAGAACCTAGAAATTGAAACCATTTTGTGCTCGCAAATGATTTGTTTTTTCGAATAAAATATTCGTCAAAAGAATATTTTCCGCCACCTGAAAGGAAAATGGTAACCCCAGAAGCAACACCCAAAACGCCAATTTGCCACTCGTCTAAACAGGTCGTTCCGAGCCAGCCGGAACCCAATAAAATTCCTAATGCTAAACTGAAAACGCCAATGCTCATCAATCTGGTAAAAACGCCGAGTATAAATAAAAGTCCTACAATTCCCTCTACAATGGTGAAGGTCATCATTGCCCACCAAAGACTTTCAGGATTGGAAACAAGGTGTTCGATAATGGGTTTTATGCCCAAAGCATTGGGTAAAAAGTGATTGAACTTTTCACCGATATATCCCGCCTCATCAGGATTGAGTTTGTTCTCTAAAATTAATCTTCTCCAAAACGCGGAAAAGTAGGTCCAGCCGGCCACCCAGCGCAATGCTGTGGTAAACATTCCGGCATACGAATATGTTTGATTGTTCATTGTTTTGAATTAAAATTTGATAAAATAAAATGCATAAAGCTTCAATAAAAAGATATTGAAGTGGCTAAATTTTAATCAAAAAATCAAATCAAATATTGCTCGTGAAGAATATAAATGGGAATCGATGCAGTAAATTCAACATCTGCAAAAGGCGAAAAAATGAAGTATGAAACTTCAGATGAATATTGAATACTTCCAGATTTATAATTAAATTTCTGTACCTCTTTTTTCTTACAAGAAACCGAATTATTGTTGCTTTCTGTCTTTGAAAAACTCGAACAAACGACAGATTTATTGGGCTTTTCTGCCTGTCCCAAATCTGAAACAGGGATATTTAAAACTTCTTTAAAATCTTTTTTCACAGCACAAGGAAGACCCACCATAAAAGTCATCAAAATGACGATAACTTTTGTAAAAAATGGTCTGATGCTGATTTTCATTTTAGATGTTTTGTTTTTTAAACTTTACAAAAGTAAGTAATTTGTTTTGAAGGAGGTTTTGATGAGGTTGATTAATATTTAATGTGGCAACTTCCCCGTAAGCAAACCATAAGCCCAAGTACCTGCAATGGCAGTTAATAACGTTATTGCTGATGTTCTATTAAAACTTCTAACACGTATATTCTCATTTGTTTTCGTTAATCAATCTTTCTAGTTCATTTGCAGGAAATACGCCAGATTGTCGCCAGCGGATTTCTCCTTCTTTAAATATAATAAGTGTAGGTACGCCCCGAACCTGATACGCTGCTGCCGCCTGCGGATTCTTGTCCACATCAATTTTAATGATGCTTGCATCATCGCCCAAACGCTGTTTTAATTCTTCCAGAATGGGTGACATCATTTTGCAAGGACCACACCATTCGGCAAAGAAATCTACCAATACCGGTTTATCACTGTTAATTATTTCTTGAAACGTCATATTGCTTTTTGTCTTTTTTAAATGTTGATAATAGCAGCCCTCCGATGATCGAACCGTAGAGAGTGCTGTTTATTGGGTTGGAAGTAATGGCACAACTGCCTGTATTGCATCCGATAAATTTCCAATAGAAATAGCCTGTGACTGCACCAATAGCCATTCCTATTATAGTGAACAAATATTTCTTACCGAACTTCTTCATACAATATATCGTCTAATTTTTTATTGCTTTTCCGAACTGGCGTATTACAACCTGATACACCACAGCAACCTATATTCATTAATGGCATCAATGAAAACAGACTTCCCATACCCACCAGCAGCCACTGCTGTTCCATGATTCCCTGCACAATAATAAAAATGCCCAATGCTAACCGCAGCACCCGCATTAAATTCCAATTTCTTAAATATCTATTCATCTTCTTAAGCGTTTTGATTAGCTGCTTTAATTTAAGTTCTGACATGTAACAGCTTTGATGGTCAGATGAAAAGCGTTATGTGCTAAATGCTCTTGCTCTTCTGCTTTGATTTTTAAACAGATATCTCCGGAATTTCCGCTATTATGCGAATTCCTATTGTGGATTCCAATAGTGTAAAATCCACGTATCCAGCCCTTTCGAAAAGCTTTTCCCAGCCATGTTTGCTGCCTCCAGAATGTGGTGTGAAAGAACAGACCAACTTTGATCCCGGCAGCAGTACACGTCTGAGCTCGGTTAATCCATTCAACGGTTCGCTCCAAAAATGCATATTGTCCATCGCGATTGCACCATTAAAATAGTCATCATAAAAAGGTAGATTTTCTACAGTTCCTTTTATAAGAGTGATTTTTCCTGAATCTACAGAATCTTTGTTACGTTCACTCGCAAGTCGATGCATTAACTCGGAAGGATCAATTCCTACAATAGTACCTTGCGATACCGTTTTTGCCAAAATTTCCAGGCCTATTCCCGGTCCAAATCCTATTTCAATTACACGGTCTTCCTGCCCAAGGCCAAGAAGTGCGATAGCTTCACGAGCCATTGCATCACCTAAATCTACCATCATTTTGGCTCCCTTTTCGCCCGACTTGCCTTCTGGAACAACAAACATTCGGTACATATCTAACATTGTTTTGTTGATTTTTAGAAAGTAGAGTATTTGTGACTTATAAGGTTAATCACACTTACCATCAATCGTACAACTATTTCCTTCTGTAATTTCTAACATAGTTTCAGGATTAGACTTTTGCCATTCGGCAAAAGACTTGCTCAAAGTTTCTAAAAAAGCTTCTGCTGGTTGAGCTCCAGAAACTGCATATTTTCTATCGAAAACAAAAAATGGAACGCCCGTAACTCCTATATTTTGGGCTTCCTGGATATCCTGAGCTATTTCATACTTGTATTTTTCATCCTCTAAAATGGCTTTGATTTCGCTTTCGTCCAAACCGAAATCTTTACCCAATTGAACTAAGGTCTCTGTATCAGCAATATTTTTTCCTTCAATAAAAAATGCTTTGAAAAAACGTTCTTCAGCTTCGTTACCCAAATTTTTTGATTTTGCAAATTGTATCAGCTGATGCGCTTTTAGCGAATTAACAATTATTGATTGATCTAAATGATACTCTAGTCCTACCTGCGTAGCCATTTGTGTTACATTGGACAACATTCCTTGGACTTGCTCTACAGCCATTCCTTTTCGTTTCACCAAATAATCGGTATAGCTTTCCGTAGCAACTTCTGGAATTGTAGGATCCAATTGAAAACTTTTCCAGATTACTTCAATGTTTTTTTGATCTGCAAATTGTTCTAAAGCCGCTTCAAAATTTCTTTTTCCGATGTAACAAAACGGACAAATTACATCACTCCAGATTTCTATTTTCATTTAAGAGATTTTTTGTTTATTTCAAATGGGTTAGCTCCATAACAAGTTAAAGTTTTGGTTATAACTGTTTTTATGATACCAAAGTAGCTTCTAAACTAATTTCAACATTAAGGGCATTACCCACAGGACACATTTCTTTGGCTTTCAAGGCAAAATTTTGGAACTGTTCCTCTGTTATATCAGCGATTTTAGCTTGTACGGTCAAAATTGATTTTGTAATTACATTGTTGTTCAGCACTAATGAAACGGTTGTTTCAATTTGATTATCAGCAGAAAATCCGTTTTCTGATAGAATATAACTCAACGTCATTGTATAACAGGCAGCGTGAGCGGAAGCCAGTAATTGTTCCGGATTTGTAAAACTTTCATTGTCTTTAGCAAATGAAGGTTTGAAAGTTGTATTATTTATTGCAGAATCAGTTACATTAAACTGTCCTTTTCCTTCTTTAAAACTTCCTTGCCAGACGGCTTTAATCTTTGTTTCCATAAACTTAATTTTACTAAAATTTTATAGTACAAAGTTACCGGCTCTTAAAATTTCACACAATGGATATAGAACTCATTGTATAGGACATTTTACCCAACATTTAATCTTGGCTTGTTGTTATTGGCTGTTCTTCTTATCGGTGAACCTTCAAGCTCCTCGCATTCGAAACCATTGTCTCTCAAAATTTTAACAGTACATTCAGTGATTTCGTTTTTACTATCTATGCGCAAAATATTGTCGCAGTCTTCAAGGTCAAAATTCCATTTTGCAATTTCGAGATGTGCGTCAAGAAGTGGTTTAAGTGTTTCTATTTCTTTCCTGTTTGTCACATTTGTTTTAAATACCGAAATCATCTTTTGCCTTTTTGTTCGATTACGATTTTTTCAAGATCAGACCAAGCTCCGCCATTAAAAACATTTTTATATCCCTTTTCCTTTAAAATCGTTTCAACTTTTACACTTCTCAAACCGTGAGAACAAGTAGTGATGTAGGTTTTACCGGTGTCAAGTTCAATGTATCTTTCCCGAATTGTTCCTAATGGGATATTTATCGAACCATCAATATGACCTGTTTTATACTCGTATTCGGTTCGAACATCTAAAATTATTGCTCCATCTTCTATCTTTTCGGAAAGTCCGTTGTCTAGTTTTGCAAAGCGATAGGTGCGGTAAGAAATATAGATTAAAAGAATTGCACCTGCAATAATGTATATCGTTTTCATAGTTTGCTTAAAATTTTATGATCAACGTAAAACGTTCCGAATGGAATAAAACAAGCCAAAATAATTTTCCAGGTCGTGGTTTTAAATTTCCAGTTCTGCTCTACAGCTACACTTAAAGTATTGAAGAGGAATAGTAAGAATATAGCTCCGTGAATTGGTCCAAGAATCTTCGAAAAAGCTGGATTGTCAAAATAATGTTTCATCGGTGACGCAATAAAAATGAGCACCAGTAAGGAAACTCCTTCAAGAAAACCAATAATGCGTAATCTTCCGATTTTTGTTTTGAATAAATGTATCATACTATCTAAAATAAGGTCTGTTTGCCAAGGGTGAAAATGGCCACGGAATGGCGATGAAAATGATAATGAGGGAAACCGAAAACCAAACCAACATTGTTTTGAATTTTTCTTTGTCAGTTGTTTTTCTTTTTGATAATGCAGAACCGATGGTTATTAA
Source organism: Sphingobacterium sp. SYP-B4668 (assembly GCF_027627455.1). Lineage (NCBI taxonomy): Bacteria > Pseudomonadati > Bacteroidota > Sphingobacteriia > Sphingobacteriales > Sphingobacteriaceae > Sphingobacterium > Sphingobacterium sp. SYP-B4668. The sequence continues at coordinate 1,216,392 of NZ_CP115483.1, forward strand.
AATGATTGCAGCTAGCATTAAAATTAGGTGAAGTAAGCTAAAAAAAGCAAGGTCTAAATTTTGGACGGCTTCATTGAAGTTTTGCCAAAAGTATTTGATTATCGGACTTTGGGTGTACAATATAATCCCAATTAGAAGCTGGATGTGCGCTATTGTAGCTGTCCAATGCCGAACGGCATTATCTGTTTTGGAAAATTGGGTGTTCGAAGAATAACCTCTGTATGCCCGATAAATTGCGTAAACTATACTTGCTAAAACAAGCCAACGCATGATGGAATGGTAAAATGTAAGTGTTTGAAACATCGTAAATTTTATTTAACGATGCAAAGATATTAAAACATACTAATCGGTATGTTTTTTTTGCGTAAAATTTTATCCTAAGTTATTTAGATAAATTTTTAGCTCTTTTAGATAGGAATGATAGCAGTCAGTATTGTTATAAACCTTACCAAAATTCCTGATTCCCCAATATCCCGACATAATAAAATAGGCTACCTGTTGCGGATCTACACCATCTCTTATCGTTCCATATTCTTTGGCACTTTTGATACTATTTTCTATTGCCTGTTGCCATTCTAAAGTAAGCGCCGCTAAAGCTTTTCCAAATTCTACATTCCAGGGTGTCATTTCCTGTGTTAAGTTTCCTGCTGGACAACCATATTCTAATTTTAAAAACGGATTTTCAAGAAGTAATGCTTTGGTCATATCGTAAATTTCCTTGATTGGGTTTTTAGCATCTTGCAATGGTTTAATGAAATCATTTTTCATTGTCGGTTTCAAAATTTCATTAATTATGGCCAAACCCATTTCGTCTTTAGTCTTGAAATGATAGTAAAATGCACCTTTTGTAACTTTTGTCGTAGCAATAATCTCATCAATACTTGTCGTCTGATAGCCTTTGGTATAAATCAATTCAAATGCTTTTTGAAGAATTGTATGCCGTGTTGTGGATGCTTTTGTCATAAAAGATACTAATTAGTATGAATTGCAAAGAACGTAAAAGTTTGCTAGGCCGGCAAATTGTCTTTATGAATACCCACTATTTGGATTGGTGTTTATTTTGTCTTTCCAAAAAAAATCCATTCTAGATACGTACTGATATAGCAATATTTGATTATTGTTGGATATCGATAAAGAATTCCCTCAGATAGAAAAAACATGCAGGAGTTTTTATCAAGGCTTTAATTATCATTTATTGTTTTTCTAAATTCAACCGGAGATTTTCCAGTTTGTATTCTAAAAAAACGCACAAAATAAGATTGGTCTTCATATCCGAGCTGGGCAGCAATTTCCTTGATAGTGAGGTCGGTATTGACAAGCAATCTCTTTGCCTGCAGTATAATCCTGTTTTTGATAATGGTATTAGGCGATGTTCCTTTTTCATCTACAATTTTTCTGTACAAAGTTTTGGGACTGATATAAAGTAGTTCCGCATATTGTGCAACACTATGATGTCGATAATAATTTTCCTCAACCAAATGACTAAATCTTCTAGTTATCGCATCCTCTACTGTTCCCAATCCTTTTTGTTCAGGTGACCTAGTAAGCCACGCTCTACTTGCTGTGATGATCAACTCCTTCAATTTTGTTCTTGTCATTTCTTCTGTCCAGTAATCATCCTTATTCAATTCCTGCTTTATCTCGTCAGCAATCCTACTGAATGATCTATTTTCGTCATCAGTTAATGTAATGTACGGTGTTTCAAAAACATTGTTGAACAGAATTCCGTCGCAGGTCAGCTCTTTGTCGTGGAAGGCAATACAATAAAACTCGGGATTGAAATAAATCAGGGCTCCTTTACTATTATCCTCAATTTGAAAATGTTGTCCGACACTGAAAAAAAATAAGGTATCCTGCTCTGTTTTATGCTCAACAAAATCAGTAATTACGGAACTTCCCGCTTGTGCGTAAAGAATGATGTAGCAGTCGTTCGATTTTCGACACGGCAGCGAAAAACCATCCATTGGACTAGTGGTGTCAAAATCTAAATAACCGATTTTCTTGTTTCCAAATGACTTTAAAATTTCCATAAATAGATTACTAACATTATTTCGATTGAGATATACAAAAATACTTTATTTGCCACTAATGGTTCGTTCGGCTCATAGATAAAAAAAGGACGGTAAGGCTTTAAAACCAACCGTCCTTTTTCAAATTTTAAAAGGATTTACTTTCCCCAAAACTCGTCTTCAGCAGCTTGGTCTTCAGAAAACAACCAAACCTGTACAATCTTCTCATCCACCACTTCAAACAGATCAACACCATTCATATCCACTGTTCTTTCTCCAATTTTACCGCTAAAACGTGTTGGAAATGAAACTAAATTTCCGTTAGCCATCAAAGCACCAGTAGGATTGATAACCAATGAACCTTGTGTGGCTCCCATCATATCGCCGAGCATTTTGCCAATGGCTTCTAGACCAGTTTTGGTTCCGGAAAATTGATGGTTTCCCGGTTGGTGCCATTTGGCGTCTGGACTAAAATGTGAAAAGGCGGTAGGAATATCTCCTTGCGAAAGGGCTACTGAATAAGCCGTTACTACTTCTATTGCTGTCATAATATTGGATTTTATTTAATAAAATAATTTTTATTCTCGTTCGCCCATTCCGCTAAAGAAGTCATTTTTACAGGAAGCTTTTCCAGTATTTCGTTCATTTGAGGGTTGAATTTTGGAGGATATTCCGTAGCGTTCTTAAGATTTTCATAGTAAGCTGCAACGCTGTTTGCACCCGCTTCACCCACCATTGGCTTTAATATATCGCCAAATTCTTTCGGTTTCTGCGGATAATAAACGATTTCTTCACCTGCACCTTTAGAAAACGCTGTAGCCAAATCATTGCCTTTTAAATTTTCTAACCCGCTGATCTTAAAACTATCTGCTTTTAAATTTTCATTATAAATAGCTTCAACCACAAAAGCACTCACATCTTTAGAGGCTATCCAACCAATTGGCATTGCCTCTGGCGTAGGATAAGCTAATTTTTTCTCATTTGTGATGAAAGGAGCACAAAAGGGTCCCATCATATTTTCCATATAAATAGTTGGTTCGACGATTACATAATCTACACCGCTATTTTTCAAATAATCAAGAACATCCAATTTCACATCATCTACAGGAGAACCTATTTTTTTGGTTTCTAACCAGCCACTTGTATTCCACACAATTTTTTTTACGCCATTTGCTTTAGCTGCATCAATGACATTTTTTGAATATTGCAAACCATCAGAAGGATTGGGAAGCGATACAGGTATCATAAAGGCAATTGCATCAACACCGGTGGTAATTTCGTTAATTCTATCTGCATCAGCTAAGTTTGCCAAAACCGGCGTTGCTCCCGCCTGAGCCAACTTTTCAAAACTATTTTCTGAGCTTGTCGCAGCAATTACTTCTGCACCTTTTTTCTTTGCTTCGCCTATCACGTTGAATTGTTGCGAGCCCGTAGCTCCAAATACTAATATTCTCATTTTTCTATTTCTATATTTAATTTATTAAAATGTGTATGATTGTCCATCTTCAGGAACGTTCACTTTATCGGTTATTCCTTTTCCAGAAAGAAATTCTTTTAATTCTTTTCGCGTAAGCGTATTGTGGTTCACACCTTCCATGTGGCTTACTAAAATTGTGGCATTCGGAACCGCCTTATGGACTTCGTTAATGTCATTTTTATTCATAATGACCTGTCCACCGAAAGCAAACTGGTTGTCGCCACCGTTTAATACAATTATTTCTGGTTGGTGTTTATCAAGGGCTTCCTGGACGCCTTCGTACCAAACGGTATCGGCGGCTACGTACAGGGATTTTTCTGTTGGGTGTTTTAGTACTAAGCCGCAAACACATCCTGCAATTTTCAAAATATAGCCCTTCCCGTGTTGGGCTTTTGTTCTGCTCAGTTTTATATCTCCAAATGAAGAATTTTCACCAAGAACTTCAACATTAGAAAAACCGGATTTTTCTATTTTCAATTTATCGGTGTAATCCTGGACAAATATTTTAATCCCTTTAGGCAAAATACGAACAGCTTCTTTATCCCAATGGTCGGGATGCAGGTGACTCACAAACACAAAATCAACATCTTTGATGATTTCTTCTTTAGGGTAAGGTAAATCGTTTAAAGGATTTTTTTTGAACGTCCAATTTTTAGCCGGAATAAAAGCAGGCAATGTTCCTTTACTAGACAACATTGGGTCAATTAAGATTTTCTTTCCCGCATATTCGACAATTAGCGTGGCATTTCGTATTTGCTGAATTTTCATTTATCCTGTTTTTAAACTTGTACAAAGTTAAACCATTACTTACCTTTGTACAAGTACTTACAATATAGTTAGGTACTTACCAAACGGTTAGAATTATTGAATATCAATGAAAAAAAACTTAAAAATAAATCCGGCCTGCGATGACAGATGTCCGGTAAGAGCCTCTTTAACTTTGTTAAGCGGTAAATGGACATTAATGATACTGTTCCAAATTAACGAAAATACGGTGCGATATGGCGAACTGAAAAGATCGGTTGTAGGCATCAGTGAAAAAATGCTGATACAAGAATTGAATATGCTGGTTGAGAATAAATTAGTCAGCAAAAAAGTCTATCCCCAAATTCCTCCTAAAGTGGAATATCAGTTGACGGAATTGGGATTAAAAACTTTACCAATCGTAGATAAGCTGGCTGAATTTGGATTGGAGAACTTGGTTTGACGAAGCCCTCTCACACACTGATTTGTAATATAGAACGACTTCAATTCCGGACTGCCTATATTTGGATACCCTGTGTATCGCTAAATGAGAAATAGAGTAGAGTAAGAAATGTGAAGGATTTACAACATTTGGCAGTTCTTGTTTATGTTATTATGTTTGTTGCACCCTTAAAACTAAGAAAATGGATTTGTTTAAAATTTTACAACCTATCGAATATATTAGAACAATATATGCTTTAAAAAAGGATATTGAAGAATGGGCTGAAATCAATTTGAAAGATTTATGGCCTGGAAAGTTTCAACTATCTTATATGCAAATTTTGATACATATTAATGAAGAAGGCACCACAAACAAACTTCTAGCCCAACAAGCGCAAATTTCTAAACAGGCTATGAGTCGTATTATTTCAAAGATGGTCGAGAAAGACATTATAACAATTCAACCAATGTCTTCAGATAAACGCTATTCGAAAATTTCTTTGACGGAATACGGGCGGAAAATTATCTACGAATCGCATCTGCGGTTTAGTAAATATTTATTAGAAAATTCAAAAGAAATAGATGAGGAGGCAATAATAGAAAGCTTAAACGTACTTTCTGCATTAAGAAAAAAATAGCCGCGCAATTTATTATTGTCACATCTCAGTCATAATAATAAATATAAGTCAACAATGTTGACTATTATTAGTCAACATTGTTGACTTTTGTCTTGTTAATATACAAGACTATGCCAAGAATTAAAATTAAAAGAACTGCACCAAGTGTAGACATGACAGCAATGTCCGATGTGACGTTTCTACTCCTGAATTTTTTTGTGATGACGGCGGTATTTAAAGCGCCAGAACCTATTCCCGTGGATTTACCAAATTCTGTTACGACAGAAAAAATGCCTGATATTAACTATGCTATGATAACAATAGCGGAAGATGGTAAATGCCTTCTATCATTTGCAGAAAGAGATGTGAAGGAACAGGCCTTAGATATAATGGCTGAAAAATATAACCTCACACTGAATTCTGAAGAGAAAGAGAAGTTTATGGCAATGGAAAGCCTAGGTGTGCCGATGCGCCAACTCAAACAATTCCTTGCATTATCTCCAGATCAACAAATGGATAAGGCGAATCATTTCGGCATTGCAGTGGATACAACTGTAAATATCTCTAATGAACTTTTTCACTGGATTTCGACTGTTCGCAAAGTAAACTACAAATTGCATGAAGAACAGTTAAAAATATTGATCAAGGCAGATGGTAACACAAAATTCCCCTCAGTAGATAAAGTTATAGAAACACTTCGAAACCAAAAAGCCAATAAATTTAGTTTTGTTACGAGTTTAAAGAGCGAGAGTTGATACATCTTTCAATTATTAAATTTATGTCAGAGAAAGTGGTGCAATTTTATCGATTTTTGTCATTCTTCCTGTTAGGAACATGCTCTTTTGTTGTTTTTTTATTTTTAGTATATGTGTATTTTATACAAAACTATTCAGATTTTTCAAATGGATTAAAGCATGGCCTATCTATAGGAACAATCATCATAATTTGGGAAACATATAGGTTTATTCGAAAGGAGTACTTAATATTTGATAGAATAGAAATATGCTATGATCTAGTCAGTTCTGAAAAAATTAAAAGAAATCTGTTTTTAAGAAACTTAAAATTAAAGAACACTATACTGGTATTAGTAGTTATTCTTATCGAAGTATTGTTTTTAACTAATATTTTTCCGGTGAGTATGTATCTGAAGGGTATAAAATTGGCTCTGCTAATTCTTGCTCCAGTGCTTATGTCGATTTCAATCTTTCTCACTATAAAATATAAATTCTCTTTAAAGCGATTATGAATACAACCGTATCTCCCTAATATAGATTCGTTAACGCAACTTATGCACGAAAACCTAAATCAATGGCACGCTTATGTTTATGCCCGTGAATATATAGAGTGGTAACTTTGTGTGCAATTATTGGTATAATCTGATATAAGGAAAAAATATATGCTGTCTTTCAAATTTCTTAAAGCATCTCTTTTGCTTTTTAGTATTTCTGTCTTTCATTCTTGCACTAACCAAAACAAGGACAAAGAAAATCTTCCTATTATGGGTGAGAAGGAAATTGTATTGCTCGAAAAAGATGGTAAAAAAGTTAACGACACGATATACCACACTATTCCAACATTCCGCTTTGTGGACCAGGATAGTGTCTGGATTTCTAATGAGAATGTAGCGGACAAGATATATCTAGCAGATTTTTTCTTTACACGTTGTCCCACGATATGCCCATTGCTTGCCAAAAATATGCTGATAATAGCAAAGGAATTTGAGAATGAAAAGCGGTTCGTTATCTTATCCCATACCATTGATGACAAACATGATACGCCAGCTGTGCTAGGCGATTATGCCAAAAAACTTGGAGCTCCATTAAATTGGAGATTCTTAAACGGACCTCAGGATGCTGTTTATACGATTGCAGGTAAAGAAGGTTATTTTTCTTATGCAGAGGAGAACCCCGATGTCCCGGGAGGATTTGACCACAGTGGCGCATTTACGTTGGTAGATACCAAAGGGCATGTTAGGGGTGTTTACGATGGTACGAGTGAAGAGGAAGCAAGAAAGGCAATAGAAGACATCCGAAAATTATTGAAACAACTGTAAACGTTTAAACCAAATTGAAAAAGATCATATCTTTCTTACTCCTTATTGTACTTGCTTTCCAATGTCTGGGAAGCATGGGGGTGTTTGTGTGGTTTGAAAGTAACCGATCATTTATTGCAGCAAACCTTTGTGAAAATAGAGCCCGGCCTGAGATGCATTGCAATGGTCAATGTGTGCTCATGAAAAAGCTCAAGGCACTCGATGAGAAATCTTCTGATAAAAGCCTCCCCCAAAATGTAAAATACGAAACCTTCATTTGCCTGATTCAAGATCAGTTGACTATCCCGGAGCAAATATTGATTCGTGCAGAACATAAATACATTACGTATTACAGCGCCTACTACGGCTTTATCCATTTTAAGAATAACTTCCGTCCCCCTCGATTCCAAGTCTAATTTACCCCTATAAATTTAGTAGTGCTGTGTTGGCCAAAGGTATATTTATCCTTATGGCTGTCAACACAGCTATTTTGACATTGAATAAAATCGAGAATGAAACCGAGATGTAAATAATATTGATCACAGGGCAATGATTATTTACATCGAGCTCTCATCTTCCATTAAAAAGGAAATAAACAGATGAAATCAGTTTACTTTGGAAAAGTATCCATGCTTTTGGGCATTGCGTCTATGGCTTTGGTATACAGTTTAACCGGGTGCGGAAACAATACACAGACCCAACAAAAGAATCCTGCTGACCCAGCAGGTAATACGTTTGATATAAGCACATTAACCAAAATTGCAGATACCACGTTAACCGATAATAAGGTGAGTGTATTTGCACAGGACAGTCTGACAAGTAAAAACGAAACAATCTATATTCAGGTCACAGACCTCGAAGGAAGTCCAGTTACAAATGCACATCTTGATTATGATGTAATCATGGACATGGGCATGATGTCTCATGGAGGGCCCTATTACCCTTTAATCGATTTGGCAAACGGATTATTTAAGGCCGAAGTTGTCTTTATCATGGCCAACATGGATGATATGGGTGAAGGATGGATGTTGCATGCCGTCCTTAACAAAAAAGATAGCTTGTCTTTTCTCTTACCTGTATCAGAGGCGAAGCCTGCGCGCACGATCCCCGTAGGCACCAAAGATGATAGCCAAGTGTTCGTTAGTCTATTATTACCCGCGGAGGTAAAGACCGGTAGCCAACCTATTGACTTCACGCTTCACAAAATGGATCATAACCTCTTTCCGGTATTGGACGGCTACACGGTCGAGATAGAACCTTTTATGCCGGATATGGGCCATGGATCGCCGAATAATGAAGCCGCTACAAGTAAAGGTAATGGACGTTATAGCGGAATGGTCAATTTTACGATGAAAGGTCATTGGAAGATTAAAGTGAACCTGTTAAAGAACGGCGAAAAGGTATCACAGGAAGAACTGGAATTTCCCGTAGAGGTTAAATAAATAGCAAATCAATTAGTATAATAATTAGAGAAATGAAGAAGCAAAATCTATTTTTTGCAGCCATCGCTGCGTTGGTGTTCACATCTTGTGACAAAACAGAAATTAAAGAAGTTGAAAAAATAGTCTACGCTGATCAGGCGGGATCTTTGTCATTGACATTTGATGCCCGATATGGTGACTCAGATTTTGAATTGAATAAGAAATATCCCTATCAACTTACCAGTTCAGGGGGAACATATGATCTGGAATTCGATTTTAGCCGTCTCCGTTATTGGGTGAGCAACGTCAAACTGGTTGACAACGACAACAAGGAGCATGAATTACCAGACTCCTACTATTTAGTGGAGGAGACCAATGAAATTGCAGTACCGCATTTGATCAACGGAGAAAAGTATCCAGCAACCAAGCGCGAAGAAGTAACGATCAAAGACATCCCTTCGGGCGAATATAAAGCCATTAAATTTTCTATTGGTGTAGATCAAAAATACAATGATAATATCGCTTTGACCGCAGGAGAACTAGGTTCGCTGAACGGAATGGGTGTCAGTGATGGCTGGATGTGGTTCACCAGTTACAAATTCTTGACCCTGGCCGGTACTATTCATTGGGCAGACGGGACACCAACTTCGAAAGCACTATCATGGGAAACAGGTTCGAACGAACTGTTTGATGGCGCTGAAAAAACTGTAGAACTGGCTACACCGCTAAAAATTGATGCCCGAAATTCTGGGAAAATTATTTTCAATGTGGATGTAAAAGAATTACTGTCCGCTACAGATCTACCTTGGGTCAATAACAGCATCAGCCAAAGGAAAAAAGACCTGATGATCGCTGTCCGAGATGCTTTCTTAGGTAAATCGCTAACATTCAAAGAAGCGGGTTCGGTTTCTGTGGAAGCAAATTAATGTCAATAACAGGAAGCGATCAATATAGTAAAGGGGTCTTCATCTTTTTGGTAATGCTGTTCGGATTATTTTCCTGTTCAAAGGATGATGACCTACCCATTACCGGCGAGGAGGAGATTCCTTTTGCTTTTCGTCAGCCTGCATTTTTTCCCAAAGCGGTGGAATCCGCTATTGATCCCAAAACGGGTCTTCCCTCAAATCCGCTGACCGAGACGGGAGTTGAATTGGGCCGACGACTTTTCTACGACCCGATTCTGTCCGCCAACAAGCAGGTTTCCTGTGCAAGTTGTCACCACCAAAGCAAAGGCTTTTCCGATGGAGTGGCTATTACCACAGCCGGTGTATCGGGTAAGCCTTTGGAGCGGCACTCGCCCACATTGATCAATCTAGCCTGGGCAGACAACGGCTTTTTTTGGGACGGAGGGTCGACTAATCTGGAATCGCAGGCATTTGGTCCGCTGACGCATGCAGATGAGATGGGCATGTATCTACCCGTGCTGGTTGAACGGTTGCGGGCAGATGCTACTTATGTGGAGCTATTTCACAAAGCATTTGGAGACCTGCCGAGTGAACATCGGACAGCTATGGCGCTATCGCAATTTCAGCGCATACTGATCTCGGCTGACGCCCCATACGACTTATATCGGCGTGGAGAAAAGCCGGATGCGCTATCTGCTGACCAGCTTCGTGGACTAAATCTGGTCCGACAAAAGTGTAGCAGTTGCCATGCTGGAGAACTTTTTACAGATAATGGTTTTCACAATAATGGCATAGATGATGATTTTGGTGATGGATCGCATGAGGGAATTTATTGGGGCAGATACCGTATTACCTACAACCCATTGGATTTGGGTGCTTTCAAAACACCCACGCTGCGCAATGTGATGGTAAGCGCACCCTATATGCATGATGGGCGGTTTAAAACGATAGATGAGGTATTAAATCATTACCGTTTCGACATTAAAGATACCCCTGTTACCGCTTCGGTATTATATCAGAACAATGACCGGGTCGGCATACCCATGACAGACAAAGAAGTCGAGGACATTAAGTCCTTTCTGAATGCGTTGACCGATGAGACATTTTTAAAAAGCAGGGAATTTTCAAGTCCTTTTAAATAATTGATATGAAATATAAAATGATAAAAAGAAACTGGAAGAATATGGCGACCGCACTTATAGCGTTTTGCTTTTTCCTATCGGCCTGTAAAAAGGACGACGATATTATTGACGAAACTAAAATGGGCAATTTCTCTATTGAGTTTGACCATATCGTTGGGGAAGACCGATTATATATCGACCCTAACTATCTGTACCGAAATGCAGAGGGCGAGCAATTCAGTATACGTATCCTGATGTACTACATCAGCAATATCAAGCTTTACAAAGCCGATGGAAGTAGCTATACCGTTCCGCAGGACGACAGCTATTTTATGGTAAATGGATCAGATCGAACGACCCGCTTTACAAAAGTTAAAGTGCCGGAAGGAGATTATACGAAAGTTGAGTTTATGATCGGAGTCGATCAGGAAAGAAACATGATGCCTATGGAACGACGAACAGGGGTGCTTTCCTTCAATCCGGGAGAAGGCCATGCGGGTATGTTCTGGACATGGAGCCAGGGTTATATCTTCTTCAAACTGGAAGGGAACAGTGACGTGGTATCCGATGATCAGCAAGGTGACCCTACTGGTAATAAACAATTCAAATATCATATCGGTGGTTTTGGTTATCCCTTTGACGATCCGGAAGCAATGAACAATATCAAAGTCATTACAGTTGACCTGACCAAAACCAGTGGGGACCATTTGGCGTATGTGAGAGCAGACTTAAGGAGCAATGTCCATTTGATGGTTGACCTGATGCAGGTCTTTAATGGCCCGTATAAGTTGAGTATAGCGGATAAACCTAACGTCATGTTCAATAAAGAGGACAGCGGGAATATCGCGGGGAATTTTGGCTCCCTGTTTACGCATGACCATACCGAGAATTATGTGCGAAGTGAAGAGGAGCTTTCCTCGAATTAATAAAACAAAGAAGAGATGAAGAAGATATTGGTGTTAACCTTACTATTTGGAGTGGTGTGGGCCTGCAAAAAAGGAAATGACATCTTGGAGGACGAGGAAACATTCTTTGGATTTGTACAGCCTTCCAATTTTCCGAAACCTGCCTATGACCTGTCCAGAAATCCAGTAACCAAAGACGGCTTCGAATTAGGAAAAAAACTTTTCTATGAACCCCGGCTTTCCAGAAACAACACCATTGCCTGTGGGAGCTGCCATATACAGGGCGCTGGATTTACGCATCATGGGCATGACGTAAGCCACGGGATAGATGACCGGCTCGGGACACGTAATCCCATGCCGATTATGAACCTGGCCTGGCACCATGAGTTCTTTTGGGACGGTGGAGTATTTGATCTCGACTTGTCAGGCGTGAATGCTATTCACAGTGAAGTGGAGATGGACGAGACGGTACCCAACGTGCTGCTCAAATTAAGGGCTCGTCCGGAATATCCTGCGTTGTTCAAGAAAGCTTTTGGGACGGAGGAGATTACAGATGTGTTGTTTTTTAGGGCCTTATCGCAATTTATGCTCATGGCTACCAGTAGTGACTCCAAATACGACAAAGTGATGCGTAAGGAAGAAGGTGCTTCCTTTTCAGAATCGGAACAACGGGGTTACCTGTTTTTTCAAAATAACTGTGCGAACTGCCACAAAGAGCCCTTATTCACGGATCTTAGCTATCGTAACAATGGTATACGTCCCAATAGAAGTGATGACAAAGGAAGAGCTATCGTAACGGGTAACGTAAATGACGAATACAAATTCAAGGTGCCCTCTTTAAGGAATCTTTCCTTTACTGCGCCTTATACACACGATGGACGTTATCTGACCGTGAGCAGGATGCTCGACCATTACCGCCATGACATGGTAGGTTCGCAGACATTGGATCCGTTGTTCCGGCAAGCTGACGGCACTTTGGGCATTGCCATGAGCGAGGATGAAAAAACAGATTTAATGGCCTTTCTGAAAACATTGGAAGACCCTACCTTTTTGTCAAATAAATTACTTTCAGAGCCATTCGGGTCTGATTTTATCGTCAATTAAATATTGGAATATGAGAAAGAAAATTATACTATCGATTTTGTCCGTTGTCGCACTGTTTGCGAATATGCCTGTGTCAGTAGCCTGTGATGTTTGCGGTTGTGGCGTAGGTAGCTATTATCTAGGTATCTTGCCGGATTTTAACAAACGTTTTGCGGGTTTGCGATACCAACAGAATAGAATACAGACCCACCTTGGCCCTAACGGTATCCGTACACCGAATTCAACCAATGAAACCTATCGTACGATGGAACTTTGGGGGGCATGGAGTTTTGGCGAACGTTGGAGAGCTATGGCTATCATTCCGTATAGTTTCAATGAGCGGACTATTGGTAACAACAGTTTGGAAACCGGAAAGAAGAACGGGCTTGGCGATATAGTTGTTATGGGGCATTACAAACTTCTCGATGATGTCCGTACGACAGGAACGAACAAACTTTTGATGCAGTCCTTATGGGTGGGGGCAGGAATCAAGACACCTACCGGTGAATATGATACCAGCGAACAATCCAGTGCAGAGATGGGCGCTCCGAATAACTTCCAATTAGGAACGGCGAGTACAGATTTTATGATCAATGCGGCTTACGACATTCGTTTGATGGATGCCGGACTCAACGTCAATGCAACGTATAAGATCAACACAGAAAACAAGCATGATTATCGCTATGCCAACAAATTAACGATTAATGCACTGGCATATTATAAGTTCAATATAAAGAACAAAGTACGTATTTCTCCAAATGCAGGTGTGCTATATGAAACACAGCCAAAAGATGTGCTTTATAACCGTTTTGACGTTACCCAGTCTGGAGGACATTCCACGATGGGAATTGCAGGTGTTGAAATCAATGTCGGGGCAATCTCTATTGGTGGAAATTTTCAGACTCCGATCAATCAAAATCTCGCAGACGGACGTATAAAGGCTGAAAATCGTTTTATGACCCATGTATCATTCTCCTTTTGATTTCACCAGTAAAATAAATAGATATGAAAAGATTAAATATAATATTAGCCGTTGGTCTTCTCGCTACGGCGATTGCGTGCAACAACAGTCCGAAGACAAACAGTTCAGCAACTCCACCGGAGATAAAAGCAGACCAACCTAAAAAAATGGTCGTCCACGATTACCTTAAAGAAGGCAACAAAGGGATCGGACCTATAACGTCATTTACGCAACCTGAATTTCAGCAGAACGTTGCAGATGATGGCAACAAGCTTTTCATCGTGAAGTGTACGATGTGTCATGAACACGGCGAAGACAAACTGGGGCCAGCTTTAAAAGGTGTTACCAAGAAAAGAACACCGGAATGGATACTAAATTTAATGTTAAATACACAGGAAATGTTCGATAAGGATCCAGATGCACTTGCCATAAAAGACGACTTCGAAAGTATGATGGTCAGTGTTGGCCTGAATGAACAGGAAGCAAAGTCTATACTGGAATACTTAAGACAGGAAGATGCAAAAATGAATTAATAACTAAAATCCATTTATCATGAAAACCACAAATAGAAGAAACTTTGTAAAAGGAAGTTTAACACTCGTTACAGGTCTATTGTTGGCCAATAAGTCATTTGCAGATAGTATCATAGGCTCTACATTAAAGAGTAATTTTAAGTTCGGGTTCTCAAAACTTACCTATTCATTTAGTGATCTCGAACCTGTTATCGACACGGCGACTATGGAAATTCATTATGAGCGTCACTATGGTGCATATGTGAAGAATGCCAATGAAGCGATATCGGAAGAAAATATGTCGGCGACTGATGCAAAGGATTTGTTTTCCAAAATATCCAACTATTCTACAAAGCTCCGCAATAATGCTGGAGGTGCATTTAACCACGAACTATTTTGGTCTATCCTCCGTAAACCGACCCCGAACAATGTGCCAACAGGACAGCTTGACCAAGCGATCAAAAGAAGTTTTGGATCTTTCGAATCGTTTAAAGACGAATTTTCTAAAGCCGCATTAGGCCAGTTTGGCTCGGGATGGGCATGGCTGGTAAAAGACGGCAATCAATTAAAAATTGGTTCGACACCTAATCAGGACAATCCATTAATGGATGTGTCGCCATTCAAAGGTACCCCGATCTTGGCGCTCGATGTGTGGGAACATGCTTATTATCTGAACTATCAGAACAAGCGGGCCGACTATGTCGATAAATGGTGGGAGATTGTAAACTGGGAACATATCGCGCAACTATATCGTACATCTAAATAAATTAATCATATACAATAAACAAATGATCAAAAAGAGTTTTTTTTCTATCGCATTACTTGCGATGATGGCATCTTGTTCTAAGGATACGGAACTTGTGGAAGTAGTTGGTGGAGATTTTTCCATCGAATTTGACAATGTCGTAGGCAATGAGGATTTTGCGCTTGATAAGGCTTTCGACATTGATGGCAAAACCTATATATTTAATAGTTTTAGATATTGGGTAAGCAATATTCGATTACAAAAACAGAATGGAGAATGGATCGAAATCCCAAACTCTTATTACCTGATCGAGGAAACCAAGGACATTGCTATTCAAGATGGAGCTTATACCTACCCTGCCAGAAAGCGCGAGCAGGTAGACCTTCAAAACCTGCCTATTGAGACCTACACCGCAATAGAGTTTGGTATCGGTGTAGATAGTGAACTTAACGATAATCTCAGTATAACCTCAGGTGAATTATCTGCTATGACAGGTATGACAAATATCTCGTGGATGTGGCACACGAGCTATATCTTCAGTTCACTAAAAGGTATGGCAGAGGACGGTACAACTAAGGTCGTTAAGATTGAAACAGGGCTGAATGATAGTTACCGAACAGTGAAGCTCGATTTTAAAGTTCCCGTTGATCTTGCCCGGGCAACACCATCAAGAATTGGGTTTAAAGGTGATGTACTTAGCCTTCTCGGTTCCTTCGATAGTTGGCAGACACCTGTTGTGGGAGCGCAGCAACAAGATCAGATGAAGGCAGTATCCGATAATTTTTCCACTAAATTTTTTACGCTAAAATAACCATATAACCATGTTATTTAATATCAAATCATACTTATTTGTCGCTCTAGGGATAGCATTTCTGTTTACAAGCTGTTCGGACGACAGCCCATTATTAGAACAGGAGCCTGAGCCCGAGTTGTTGTGCCGTGTGAACTTTTACACGAGCAATTGGTATATGGGGGATCGATCTGGAGATCCAGATCAAACACCATTCGGTTATGATGCGCAAGGACGCGTTATATTGGCTCCAGTGGGAAACAATCAGATTTCTTTCGAATATTATAATGACAGCGTGATTCTGAAATATGCAGGAGAAGCTCCCAACACTGTAACCGATTACTATTCTTTGAATGAAAAAGGTCTTATTACTCACCTTAGACGTGTATGGATGGCGCCTTGGGAGACCGAAGCCAAAGATTATCTAGTACTGGATTTTGTATATGATGAACAAGGATACTTGTCTCGCATAAAAGAAGAAGACAGAGAAGTTTTGTTTTCATATGAAGGCGGAAACTTGGTCAATATTCATGATGGACTGAAAGGGAATGATGAGGATATAAAGCTTACCTATTATACAAATATGGATTTTTCTAATCTTCCCATCCACAGCACCACACCTATTTATCATATTAATTCATTACACAGGACACCTACACCAATATTTAATCCGGTCGGAATGGCCGTTCTTACATCTGGCGGATACCTTGGTAAGTTCTCGAAAAATCGTATTAAGACTATTGGTACATATGAGCTGTCATACGAAGCAGATGACAAAAACAATATAAGTAAACTAAAGGAGGTGAATTCTGCCGAATCAATCGATTCGATGGTTTATCATATCGAACATACCTGCTTTTAATCTCTCTTTACATGGAGGGGTAAATGATCATAGTAAAATATTGAAATTCATAGGAAAGTATAAAATGACTATCATGTAGATTTGTAGTAAAATATCACGTAGAAAAATATTAGCGTGCACACGCTTCCGCTTAAAGAAAACTGGTAATTTTTAAAAATACACGGGAACAAGTGCAGGCCTGCCTAAGTGCGGGCTTGTCTGTTTTGTGTATTAGGTATACCAGTACCTCTTTAAGCAATATGACAGCCCCACTTAGATAGGTCATTATTTAAATAGAGAATGACAAAATTGAAACCTATGAATATCGGCTGTACTCAAATGCACACGGTCACACTGTTGGCCATAATCATTGGGCTCGTCGCCATCGGGGCGCAAAGCGCACTTTACATCAACCGACCGCAGGACAAATCCAAGTTATGGTATCTTGGCTTGTTGTTATTGCTGTTGTTATTCAACGTGGTTAATGGGCTATTTCCTGATCCGGCATACAACATCGCCCTAAACATACAGCACATCATCGTCAACGGAGCGGGCTTCGCGGTCGTATCCTATTTCCCCTTTTACTTCTATCGTGCATTCGGGTTGGAAAAGCTACGCTTCTTTGCCGTCTATGGTGTGCCCTTGTTTTTACTGCTGCCTTATCTGGCGTTTTTCGTCATCGGTTACTCCGTTCATGGAGACCTGGCCTTTACCCATAAATACGGCTACATCATACCCACATGCCATTCATTCGTCCTGTTGGTAGCCATAGGCCGATCCATCCGGTACGCCTACCGCGAGAAAAGGAACAGAAACCGTTATATTGAGGAGGTGGCTGCCTATGCCGCCATCATGCCGTGGTCTTTTATGGCTCCGGTGGTATACTTCCAATGCGGCCAGTTGACCGAAACCCTGTTTACCAATGTGGGTTTTGTTACCATCAGCACCCTGTTGCTCTACCGGGCGGTCAATGTCGGACGCGCCGAACAAAAATTACTTGCCGATCTGGAACTGGTGCCGATCAACCCCGAAGCCATCGAAAGGAACAGCAAGCACTTCGGTTTGAGCAACCGCGAAATCGAAATTGTATACCTGATATGTGAAAGGCTAAGTTACAAGGAGATTGCGGACAAACTTTTCATCTCCGACCGCACCGTGAGCAAGCACGTACAGAATATATTCAGTAAAATACTTGTCAATTCCAGATCCGAACTTGTCAAGAAGATGAATGACTTTTAAGATTAGCAAAATAGCTGGTTTACCAATGGATTACGCTGTCCACACGTAGAAAAATACGCTTTGGCCTATTAGTGTGAATCCGCTCTCATCTACCATTTTTACAGGTTCATGGTTGTACATCTATTAATTGACGGTTATGGAAAGCAAATCAATGGAATGGCTGTATGCGCTGGAACGTGACCTGCACCCGCATTGCCTAATGTCAAGTTTGCTGAAAACGGAGCAGCAATTGCCCGATATCGACGGTAGGTTGGCATCAGGAATAGCTATGTTCAGACCCTATTTTGCCGAACGGCTCGGAACATCCCACAAACAGGCCGGGACCCTGCTGATGCAATTGGTCATCGCCAGCGATAAGGTACATGGCTTTCTGACCGCAATGTCCAAACAGCGAAAAGAAAAAGGTATGAGCGAAAAAATAAGGAACCATTACCGTAAAACGCTCGTGCTACTGGAATCGCTTCTGGAAGACTGTGGCAGGATCGACCATGAAATACTTTCCCGCATTCCCCTCACCGCATATTCCATACCGGGTATCAGGATGGCATTGAGAAAACGACTGGTCGCCCTGCAACACTGGATAAGGGCTGCGGAGATTGAACCCGAATTATATACATTATTGGTGGACGGTCTGCACATGCTGGTCTCGCGGAATGGGATTAACAGGTCAGACGTGGCCTACGCGCTCGCCGTCATGGATGCTTTGGACGAAGTGGCGACGCTTGGAACATCAGCGGTCGAGGACCTGCTCTATCAGTTGGACTTCAACATACCCGCCTTTTTTCACCATTGGACAAAACGCTGCAACCACTTACTATCCAATGAACCAAACCTGCACCGCCAAATGGAAATACTGATCGGTATAGAGGACAGGTTCAACGGATTGACACCTAAAGAGAAAATGAAGTGTTTAGCCGATGACCTATCCATTTGTACCCAATTAAAGGAATTTCTGAAAGAGAAGAAACGTCACGTGAGCCAGCGGATCAAGATACGGAGGATGGAATTCCGGGACGGAAAACTCGCCGAATCCGGCGGAAGGCTACTGCTCAACCTTTCTGTGGCTCAATTCGGGTTGCTCATCCGCCTGTTCATCGAGAAAGGGCTGTTGGTGAAAGAGGACATCGGGGCTACGTTTGCCCATTTTGCCGCATACTTCCGGACACCCAAGACCCCAGCCATTTCCTCGGAAAGCCTGCAAAAGAAATCAACAGATGTGGAATTTTCCAGCGCAAAGAAAATGAAAGGGCTCCTGATCGGTATGGTCAATTGGCTGAACGAGCATTACAGTACGTCCAACCATAACGATTCATAATTGCCGACGCTGGAACTCGTTAAGAAGACCCTGCTTTTCCAGCACTTCCAAAAGGACGGAATACCAGATGTAGTTGAAGCCTTTCTTCTTTCGCAGATCGGGCAATTTAATGTCCATGATGTCGCCGACGGTTTCCAAACCCATGCCTTTAGCTTGTTTAACAAAATCGGCATCAATGCCCAATGCCGCAAGGTATTTATCAAAGGTTGTCATCTGTTGATCTGAATTACAAGGTGAAAATTAACCATAAATATTCTTACCACTACAAATTTAATGTACCAAATCCTAAGTGTGAAATATACTTCATAACATCGCAGTTAATTATGTCGCAATTTCGTCATGTGAAGCACATACGGAATGACGATATAATCAAAGCTCTCGGCCAACGGGTTAGAAACCTAAGGTCGGAAAGAGGGTTGACGATGGAAAAGTTGGCCGAACTCTCAGGCATCGACTACCGTCAACTTTCCTACATCGAATTGGGCCAGACCGACCCCGGTTTGAGCACCCTGTATGCCATAGCCAAAGGGCTCGATGTTACCCTCTCCTTTTTGACGGATTCGGAATCTCTCCGATAAAATCCACTCCCTTTAATTTCTTGAAAAACACGCTTTAATTCCATTTGAACCTATATTTTGACTTGGGGGTGAAACTTTTTTTTCACCCCCTTTCACTGTTTTTGCCCTATGCCATTTTCGTGCTTTGTACCCAATGGGAAAATAACCTCATCTGGAAGAATGAAGTACATGGATTTGGCAATGCTGCTAAAAAATGCAGCCGAACAGGGAACAGCAAAAGCAATCAACGAAGAACGCTCCGTTCCTGATCGGCTGACCAAAGCCGATGCCTACCGCCTGTACGGTAGGAGCAATGTGGACAGATGGCTCCGCGAGGGGCTGATCTCCGCGCAACAACCTACCGACACTTCTCAGATTTTTCTTGACAGATCGGAACTCGAAGCCGTTGCGGCTTCGAGCAATCGGATCACCTACCTGCCCATAACGGACAGGTAAGCGCATCCGCTGCGATAGCGGTGCATGGATGTTCTTTGACACTCAGGAGTGAAGCATTATCCCGTGAGGAACGGGAAATTTTGCGAAAGTGAGGTTAGCCGATACTTGGCGATACCAATATGCTGAAAGCGCATTGGCAGGCAGTAGCCCGGTCCGTACGGACTGACGTGAGTAGCTCCGACAACTTATCCCAATCGGCAAGAGCGGATCATTTCGGGTTCGTTGCCCGTTGCCGGTTCCATCGGGGAAAACCCTATTCCCCATATCAGTAAACCATCAAACCCCAAGAAGCTATGAACATACTATTGACACCGCTGCAATTGCAGACATTGCTTTCCTATGCCGCCGAAATGGGTGCAAAACTGGCCCTTTCCAAGACCGGGCATATCAGGCCGTACCTCAAAAAGTCGGAAGCGTTCCGCCGTTACGGACGAAAAAACGTAGAGCATTGGATCAGCTTGGGACTGATTACCCCGCGAAAGGACGGCGACCATTCCGCCGCTTGGCGCATCGATCGTATGGAGATCGAAGCCGTGAGCAAGTCACGGGAAGCCATGCGCTATCTATAAACCTACTCATCATCACATCAAAAAAAAATCTCATGACACCCAACAAAAACAAAACACCATCCAACGAACCAATTACCCTCGTTTCCCTGCTCAAAGCATTGGGGCAAGAACCTATATCGACCAACGGAGATGAATTTTGGTACGCCAGCGTGTTCGGAAAGCGTACCGATAACAAAATAGTCCTAACGGTCAATAACCGATTGAACACTTGGTTTGACAGCTCATTCGGTCTACTTGGCAAAGGTGGCAACCTCATGGACTTTGCCCGTACATATTGGGCCGATCTATCAACTGATGAAATCGGGGAGCGTCTCCAAGAAATACTGAACAAAGAATTGAGGGTGGCAAATCGAAAAGACAGGCCCAGACGTAAACGAAAAGCAACCAAGATACCCCATTATGAAATCGACAATACGGGCCCGTTGGGATACAACAGGGAGATCACTGATTTTCTGATGGAAAGCGGCCTTTGGGAACTCGCCGACCTGAATATACAAGAAGTCTATTATTATGTCATTGACCAAAAAGGCAACCGCAAGGACTTCTGTGCTGCGGGTTGGCCTACCGAAAATGGAGGTTGGGAAGTACGCGCCCAAAATTATACGGGCTGTATAGGCCCCAAAGGAATGACCTCTATTTCGGTGAGCGAAAATGTACTCGCGATATTCCCCGATTATGTGGACTATCTGAAAAGACGACATGATAAATATCTGCACTACGCATCGGTACTGATATTGAACCATCCCGATTTTTTGTCCGCATCGGTAAAACGTGCCCGCCATTTTGAAAGGGTACTATTCTATGTCGATGATACGAGGATCGGATACCAATCAGCGAGAGACGTATTCAATGATAAACTACCGGATACCGAAGTTATACCCCTTTAATTATCCAATCCCTGCTTATGTCTAAATATGTAAACGTGGACGACCTGCGGGAAATCCCGATTTCAGACTTCCTGGCCCGGCTCGGCCACCATCCCGTCCGTAAATCCGGCAAGGAACTTTTCTACCACAGTATGCTAAGGGAGACCAAGCAAGACACGCCATCCCTCACGGTTTGGGATGAGGGTGGCAAATGGCTTGACCGCGGCGGTCCGAACGCAACGGGCGTTCAGGGCGGTGGCATCGTCCAGCTCGGCCTTGCCTATTGGCCCCAGCTTTCCTTTGTCGAGGTACTAAACAAGATAAAGGACACCTGCGATATGCAGGTCTCCACGTTACCAGCCTACAAACCTGTCAAATCCACTTCGGAACAGGAACAAAAAGGCTATACCTTTGAACTCGTCCGAACCGGGCCTATCGGCAGAAACTTTGTCCTGACCAAATACCTTGAAGAACGTGGGATATTGGACGTTGCAAATGGACAACTGCAAGAAATCTATTACAGAAACCGTCTCGACAACGAAAATAAAAACACTTTCTATGCCATTGGATGGAAGAACGAACTTGACAATTGGGAGTTTACCAATGCCAAAGGCTTCAAGAGCAGTATCGGTAAAAAGGGGATTTCCATTATACCCGGCAATCAAGAACATGCCGTTCTCTTTGAGGGTTATATGGACTACCTAAGCTGGCTCAAAGTCAACCGCCCAGACCCTGCACCCACCGCCATTGTCCTAAATTCCATCGTCCAATTGAAGAACGCCATCGAGCGGGTTAAAGGCATAGCCACCGTGGACGTGTATTTCGACAATGACGAACCCGGCCGCAACTGTACACAAAGGCTGATCGAAGCCGTGCCACAGGCCAAAGACCGATCCGGTGTTTATGGGGCGTATAAGGATTACAACGATATGCTAAGGGCAGTCCTAAACGAGCAGGAACTACAGCATCAACGTGCGGGCCCCAGACGGTGACTTTCGGAGGGAGCGGACAAGTTGCAGAGTATAGGTACCGATATTCAGATATGTAGGTGTTCAGATATATGGATACATAGACATCCCGATATGTAGGTGTTCAGATATACGGATACACAGACATCCCGATATGTAGGTGTTCAGATATATGGATACATAGATATCCCAATATGTAGGTGTTCAGATATACGGATACACAGACATTCCGATATGTAGGTGTTCAGATATATGGATACATAGACATCCCGATATGTAGGTGTTCAGATATACGGATACATAGACATCCCGATATGTAGGTGTTCAGATAGATGGATACATAGATATCCCGATATGTAGGTGTTCAGATATACGGGCACACAGATGTTCAGATATGTAGCTGTTCAGATATATGGATACATAAATATCCGAATGTTCAGATATAATATTGACCATCTCCGAATCCAAGTGCCTAAAAAAGCACCCCGACCCGCTTTTTTGCCCTTTGGGGTATAACCCCTCTTTTTTGTTTTGTAATGCGCAAGTTGTGTTTTTGTACGTACGGCTCTCGTACCTCGATGCCGTACCCACAAAAACCAACTTGCCCCGGAACGGCCCGGCTCCGGTGGAGCGAATCCGTACCAGGGTAGGAAAAAGGTCGCAACTCCCTTTTTCTCCTGCATAGCGCACCATATCGTCGCTACGCGACGAAACATCCATAAACCATTAAAACCATCACCATGCTAAGACACGGTAGCCTTTTTTCGGGCATCGGCGGTTTCGACATCGCCGCTTCATGGATGGGTTGGCGAAACGTTTTCTCATGCGAGAAAGACCCATTCTGCCGAACCGTTCTCAAACATTATTGGCCAAATACAACACACTATGAAGACATCTACGATTTTCGGGCAGCTCACTATCGAGGACATATCGACATCATCAGCGGAGGTTTTCCTTGCCAACCGTTCAGTCAGGCCGGACGGCGAAAGGGGGCGAAAGATAACCGTTACCTCTTCCCGGAGACTATCCGAATTATTAAGGAAGCACGGCCGGAGTGGATCGTTCTTGAAAACGTTACTGGACTGTTCACCATTCTCGAACCCGATAGTCTTTCTGAAATGGAGATCAAAGCGGTTGAGCTTTTTTGTCAGGACGACGAGCAACCTGCAACAAGTACCATCATCCGACTCCAACGACGCGTTATCGGAAGCATCATTTCAGAAATCGGATCAGCAGGATATGTACTTCCGACACTTGAAGACGGCACACCAATCGTTTTGTGTATTCCGGCTGCTGCCGTTGGCGCTCCACACCAACGGGATCGGGTTTGGTTTGTTGCCCACGCCGACGGCCACCGAGATAAGCAATATAAAAACAACGATGGAACAGGCGCAGGACAGAAGACGGCTAAAGGACAGGAAGAACGAGCGGGGCAACGGTGGTCAGGTTTCCCTGACGGATTTTCTGGTGTACCACGCCCTGATCTCCCTATGGAGCCCGGCAGAGGAAATAACCGAGAGGATGCCCAACGAAATACAGAAGCGTTTGCTGAAAGTGCTGCCGACAGCGGAACAGGTCGATGGCACGACATTCCCCTATGGACGGGATGGCCAAGTGAACCCCCGTTTTGTGTCCGAGATGATGGGCTTTCCGAAAGACTGGACGGAATTACCTTTCCTGCGTGGCGAACCGAAAGCATAAAAGCCTATGGCAACGCCATCGTTCCGCAGGTCGCCTTTGAAATCTTTAAAGCAATCCAGTCCGTCACCTTGAACCACCAAGCACCATGAAAAACAGAACAGGAAACCGAAAACCCCAAGCCCATGAACAGCGTACCCGACGCTTTGAACTCCGGTTGAGCGAAGCGGAACGGGCGCAGTTTCTCGAACTTGAAAAAGTGCTTGGCCTAAGCCGTGCGGACATCGTGCGTATCCGTGTGCTCCAACATTCCAAAAAGATGCTGGTCAATACCACCAAAATCATGAAACTGCTGGACAGTATCGGAACAGAGATAGGCCGATCGGGCAACAATATCAATCAATTGGCAAAGCACGCCAATTCCTTGCAACAACAGGGAATGCTGCACTCCGCCATTTTGCGTGACCTTGCCCCATTGCTAACCGAATATGTCAGGTTGCAACGGGAATTGGAACAGTCCATCCGGCGGCTTATCAGGCTTATAAGGGGGCAAACATGATCGTTAAGATACTTGACCCGTCAACCACGTTCAAAGGGGTGCGTTATAATACGAACAAAGTGGACAAGGACAAAGGCGAACTGATGAAAGTATCGGGTTTCGGTGCCTTGCAAGCCCTGCAAAATCTCCGTCCAGAAGACTACGTCAATTATATGGAAGCTCAATCCGCAGCCAGTAAACGGACGAAGTACCCACAGCTCCACGCCGTCATTTCCTGCAAGGGACGTTCCCATAGCAAGCAACAACTTACAGCCATCGCCGAACAATGGCTGAAAGGAATGGGTTACGGCGAACAACCTTATCTCTTGGTATTCCATAAGGACACGGCAAACAACCATATCCATATCGTTTCCACACGGGTAGACCGAGACGGCAAAAAGATAAACGACAGCTTCGAGAAAATCCGTGCCTACGAGGTATTGAACCGTATCGTTGGCGTGGACGAAAAACAGGAGATCGACAAGAATATCGAAAAAGCATTGAGCTATGGTTTCTCCACACGGGCGCAATTCATGATGATACTTGAAGCACGGGGCTATTCGCTTAAACTGTCCGATGGGATTTATCAGATCAGTCGTTACGGCAAAAGACAAGGTACGGTCCCTTTGGAACAGGTGGACGCCAAAATCGGCACATTCAGTAAAGACATCAGTCGGCTGGCACAGCTCCGCGCTGTCTTTGCCAAGTACCGTGGCCAGTACGATCCGGCGGTTGTTCATGTTACGGCCCCGCTTCCCGGTAATAGATCGTCCGCTCCATCGGGCTACACGTCGGCAATGGCGCAGATGCTAACGGACAAATTCGGGATACAGATCATATTTCACGGTAAGGACGGAAAACCACCTTACGGTTATACCGTCATCGACCATTCGAGGAAAATGGTCTACAAGGGCAAAGACCTCATGCCGTTGGCAGAATTTATCGCACCATCGGAAAATACACCCGAAATATCTGCCAAAGCGGACAGAGCAGAGACTAAAGCGGACAGGACTGGACAAAACGAAAAGGAACAGAAAACGCCGCCAGAAGAAACCGCTACCTATACCGATCATGTACAGGGAACATCCGAGCAATGGATACCAAATATCCAGATTGACATTTCCGACGACATCGACGATGAAGCGATCCACGGACGCAACCGGAGACGTAAGCGCAAAGCCCGTACAAATACCCGCTGACATCACTTTATCAACAACACCTTTAAAACCCACGCACTATGCTCATACTTATAGGAAACCAAAAAGGCGGGGCGGGAAAAAGTACGCTCACCCTGCTGCTCGCCAACTACCTGACCCAGCAACAAGAACGGCGGGTTACGATACTTGACATGGATTACCAGCAATCACTTTCCGCCAAAGCCGAGAAAGCAAAAATCTTGGAAAATGAACCGCTGTACGAAATCGTACCCGCAGACCTCAGCCATTTTCCGGCAATGCAACGGAGGTTGGGGAAGTCACGGAACGAAATCGTACTGATCGACCTGCCGGGCAAGATGGACGACGATGGTCTGATCCCCATATTTGCTGCCGCCGATGCGGTGATCTGTCCGTTTGCCTTTGACGAATTTTCGGTGGACTCGACATTGCTGTTTGCAATGGTAATGGGCAGGATCAACAGGCGGGCGCCCCTGATCTTCGTGCCAAACCGTATCAAGAACACCGTCAAGTACGAAACCCGGACGGAAGTCGAAAATGTCCTGCGCGGTTTCGGTACGGTCGCACCCAGCCTGCCAGACCGTATAGACTTCCAGCGGGTAAACACATTCCAGACACCGATCATCCTATATCCCGTTATCCTGCCGCTCTTAGACCTGATCTATGAACAGTACATTGCTAAGGAGGAACCATTATGAGCGGAATAAAAAGCCTTGCCGACGAGCTTCGGGATTCCATGCGGAAAGGGAAACCGCCACAGGCAAATGAAATCCCCCCTGTAGAACCACCAAAGGACACACCAAAGAAAAAAACGGAAACACTGGAACGCCTGTTTGAAAGTATCCAAAACCATGAACTGACCGGGCGTGAACGGTTACTGATCCGTCTGGACGACAAGACCCTTTTTCTACTCAAACAACTGAAAGTTGCCAAAGGTATCGACATGACCAAGATCATATCCTACAGCCTGCACCAATTTCTAAAAACCCATCCCGAACTCACCCGATACATCAAAGAACACATTAAAACCCTTGATCTATGAACTGGACACAATTCCTGCTCGGCGTTATCGCCATCTATGGCATTTACTATGCCCTAAACGTACTGTATGACCTGTTTATCCAACTCCGTGCTCCGCGGGCGGCCGATGGAGGAAACGAATTGACATTTGATGAAGATTCACCGCCCGAAAGGGTTATTCCCGAACCATCCAAAAGAGAAAACGAACCTATGGTAACGGAGGGGAAACCCGTTATCTCATCCGGCCCCCTGCAATCCACAGGAGGCATAAACCTAAAGCAACTCGTATCGCTCATGCAAAACGACGTGGTCGAGTACACCAAAGCCATCCCTTATTAAATCCATTATGCGACCAATCCGCTTTGTGGCAGTATTCCTTACTGTCATTTTTTTTGCCCTGTACGCAACCGCCCAGCCCGGCCTTGCCGAATTTAGGGAAGTGCGCAAAGAAGTCAATACGTGGTACTACAACTTCTCTGACCTTGCCTTTGTCATCGGTGCCGTGTGCGGACTGCTCGGTGGTTTGCGGGTGTACAGCAACTGGCAGTCCGGCAAGCATCATATCGATGCACAGGTCATGGGATGGTTCTTTTCCTGTCTTTTCCTATCGCTCGTCGGTGCCGCACTAAAGGCCCTTTTCGGGGTAAACTAACAATCCTATCATTTTTTATTCACTTTTTATCCATTATCTCTATGACAGTAAACACTAAAAAACTGTTTGCAATGGCCGCGCTTTGCCTTTCCGCGGCCCAATCAACATTCGCACAAGGTGGTACAGTTGGTATCGATGCCGCCACATCATCATTGACCAGCTACGTAGACCCCATTTCGACGCTCATTCTGGCCATCGGCGCGGTCGTCGGGCTCATTGGGGGAATACGGGTGTACATCAAGTGGAACAGTGGAGATCAGGACATCAATAAAGAGTTGATGTCGTGGGGAGGTTCCTGCCTGTTCTTGGTACTCGTGTCGGTGGTCATCAAAGCGTTTTTCGGCGTATGACACACGGGCGTTATCCAATTTATAAGGGGCTGCAAAAGCCCCTTATTTACCGCGGTTTCAAGGGCAAGTTTATCTATTGGGGCATAGGTTCCCTTATCGGTGGTCTGGCCATCGGTGGACTTATCGGCGCACTGACCAACCTGATCCTGGGCGGCTTTGCTACCCTTGCCCTGATGGGTGCAGGACTTGCCTATACATTCATGAAACAGGGTAACGGTCTCCATGACAAAACCCGCCACCGAGGCGTATTTATCCACCCCGTCCATTTATCGATCAGCTATGAGAACAGAAAGAAAGACAGCCTTTGAAATGCCCTACGTGGGTATTGACCATTATCAGGGCATGTCCATACTGTACGGCGACCGTGGCGATTTTTCAGTCGTGATGCGACTGACCAATCCCGTCTTACAGTATGGCGCCGATCCCGAAGCCTATACCGCTTTCCAACAGGTATTGCTTAACGTCATCAAGATACTTGGCGAGGGGCATATCATCCAAAAGCACGACGTATTCATCAAACGGAAATACCAGCCCAAACCTGCAACCGAGTTCTTGGAACAGAAATACCAAGAACATTTTGAGGGTCGGGAATATACCGAAATCAGAACCTACCTGACCGTTACCCGTCTGGTCAAAAAAGGGGCATTCTACACCTATGACAAAAAAGTGCTGGCCACTTTCGGGCAGAACATGGCCAAAGTATTTGACCTGCTTTCCGGCGCCGCACTTAACCCCGCATACCTCACCGAAGCGGAAATAAACCGTTTTGTAAACAGGGTGCTCGCCGTGGAGTTTGAGCAGCCACACATCACGTTGGACAATCTCCGTTGTGCAGACCGTGAGTTACGGATCGGTGACCGGGCCGTCCGCTGTATCAGCATGGTCAACACCGATTCGGTTGACCTGCCCGAAAAGGTCGGAACCTTTACGGCCAAAAATGAAACGAACGGTATGCGTGATTTTCCGGTGGACAACCTGTTTTTCCTGCACCATGTTCCCGGTTATCGTATCATTATCTATAACCAATTATTGGAGATACCCAGCCAACAGATCACGCTCGGCAAACTTGAAGTAAAACGCAAAAGGCATTCGAGCGTACCCGATCCGGCAAACCTCATGTGCGTGGAGGACATAGACCGTTTATTGGTAGACGTGGCACGCGACAACCAGCTATTGGTAAATGCGCACTATTCCATGATCGTATGTGCCGATACGGACAAGATCGACAAAACGGCCAATTTTATCGAAGCCGCCCTGTTCCAGCAGGGGATCATCCCATCACGCAATGCCTACAACCAATTGGAACTGTTCCGGTGTGCCTTGCCGGGCGTTGGCGTGGAACTGAAAAAGTACGATTGGTTCCTGACGACGGCCGATGCCGCCCTCTGTTTCTTTTTCAAGGAAAGGCTGCCGACCGACGAACCCTCGGAGTTTCTGCTAAGGTTTACCGACCGTCAAGGGGTGCCCGTGGCGCTGGACCCGTCGGACCTCGTTATGAGGACAGGCCGTATAAAAAATCGCAATCGCTTCGTGTTAGGTAGCAGTGGCACGGGTAAGAGTTATGCCATAAATGCGATCGTCCAACAGTACCTGCAATACAACATGGACGTGGTGATCGTGGACATGGGGCATTCCTATTCCGGTCTTTGCAGCACCTATGGGGGCAAGTACATCACCTATTCGGAAGAAAAGCCTATCACGATGAACCCCTTTGCGATCAGCGAGGAAGAATACAACATCGAGAAAAAGGATTTTTTGATAACGTTGATCTGTCTGCTCTGGAAAGGTTCCGAGGGTTCGGTAACCACCGTCGAGCGTGACGTAATTTCCAATGTCATTTCAGCCTATTACGCCCATCATTTCGATAAAGCCATCGAAGACCGCGTAGACAGGTTGGACTTTAATTCCTTTTATGAATTTGCCGTTCGGAAAATCCCCGATATAAGAAACGAAGAAAGCATCGCTTTTGACGTGGAAGAATTTCGGTTTGTATTAAAGAAGTTTTACAGAGGGGGTGAATACGAAGCGATACTGAACGAAGATGCCGACCAATCGCTATTCAACGAACGGTTCATAGTCTATGAAATTGACAATATACAGAATAACAAGACGCTCCTGCCAATCGTAACGCTGATTATAATGGATCTGTTCGTGCAAAAGATGCGCCACAGGAAGAACCGCCGGAAAACACTGATCTTGGAGGAAGCATGGCGGGCCATTTCCTCGCCAATGATGGCGAATTTCCTTTTATACCTAAACAAGACCGTGCGGAAGTTTTGGGGGGAAATCATCGAGGTGACGCAGGAAATCAATGACATCATCGGCAACCCCATTATCAAGGACAGCATCATAAACAATTCGGATACCATCATCCTGCTGCAACAGAACGAGGCCGATTTTAGAAAGGTTGCCGAATTGCTCTCCATCACCGAGGCCGAACAGAAGAAGATTTTCACGATAAACCGTCTTGACAACAAGGACGGACGTGCCCGTTTCAACGAGTTCTATATCCGTCGGGGAAATGTCGGGGAAGTGTACGGCGTGGAGGTTAGTATTTACCACCATTTGGCGTTCACGACCGAAAAACCCGAAAAAAGCGCCGTGGAGATTTACGCCAAACATCATGGCAGCTACCCAAAAGCCCTAACGGCGTTCGTGTCCGATATGGAAAAGAGCGGTCTTGCATTGGGCGATTTTGTGCAAAGGGTAAACGAGAACAATGCGCCAGTTGAAACACAAAGAGAATATTTTAAACCTGATTTTACATGAAACGAATTATTGCAATAACGATCCTGTCCCTTGCTGTTTTCTATGCAAGAGGGCAGATTTACATTGACCCCGCCGTCGCAGCCGCAACGGGCGTCCATGCCGGAGTGATGAACAGCCAGCTGGGCAACGTGAACGACAATCTCACACTTATCCAACGTGGACAGCTCGCCGTAACGGGCCAGCTCCTGATCGTGAACGATTTGCAGGACAAGATTTATAAAGGGTTAAGCGAAGTATCCGGCGTTGTCCGTTCACTGCTCACCGTAAAGGACATTGCCAGCATTTCCCTTGACATCGTTAACGACGTGGAAAAGGCAATGAACATTGCAAGGGGAAATCCGGTACTCCTGCTATTTGCCGAAGCGGGCGCACGGGAATTTAAGACACGGGCGACCAACCTGTCTGCGGAGGTCAGTGCCTTTGTATTGAAAGGTGGAAAGGATAATCTTATGGATGCGGGCGAACGGGCAAAACTGCTCAACCGGATACGTACCGAATTGACTATCCTGCGAGGCGTAGCCTTTGGGATGCACCGAAGTATGTATTGGGCGAAACAGCGCGGTATCCTTAACTCCCTCAACCCATACGCTGGTTTTATCAATATCGACAAACAGATTGCCGATGACATTATCCGTAATTCAAAATTGCTCAAACGATGAGATACTTTATCCTGACCCTCTTGCTTTTGGTCATCGCCCTGACCAGAGCAAACGCACAGCTCAATGTGGAGCTGCTCCACCAATTGGTCGAACACAGCAAAGATGAATACGACCGCCAGATCACCGCAAGAAACAGACAGGCCATCACCTCGGCCAACGAGGAAGTAAACCGAGAAGAAACGGCAAAACTCAAAACCCGCTATCGGCAGTTGCACAGCCGTTTTCAAGTTTTGGGAACTGCATTGCAGGGGCTTAGTATGGGGCTTGAATCCGCGCCAATCGTAACCGAGATCATAAACCAACAAAAAAGGATTATAGGCATTGTTTCCACACACCCCGAATTTCTTTTACTTGCCATCGATGCAGAAAAAGATATGGCAGAAAAAGCCGTGCAGCTCGCACGCTACCTGACAGGACTTTTTATCAGTATCGGCGACCTCAACCAGATGAAAGCGAGCGACAGGAGAATACTTTACGGACACGTCCTGCAGGAGCTTCGGAAGATCGCAGGAGCATCAAGGGGGCTTGCAGCTACCCTATACTATTCGACACGAAAAAAGCTGCTCGATTCCCTCAATCCGTTTTCCGGTTATATCAATGAGGACAAGCGTATAGTCGATAATATTTTAAGGCAATTGGAGGAATTTAAACCATGAAGAAGCAACTTATCATCCTGCTGTTTATCTGTCTTTCAAAGATGACTTTCGCCCAGAGCTATGTGACGATCATCTATGATGCCAAGCATCTTGCCATCGTAAACGAAAACGGTGCTGTCAGGTTGATTTCCGAACAGACCCATAACAATATGCTCGGCAACATCTGCGGACGGATCGACGATATTAACGTCAATCTTTCTTCCGTGGTGCTGGTGCAGAACATGATCCACCGATCATTGACCGAAGTGGATCGGGCATTGAAGTCCGGCCGCTCCGCGCTCCATATTTCGAGGCTTGTTCAGGACATCGCCACCCACAGCACGAAGATGCTCGAAACTGCCAAAGGCGAACCGTGGTTATTGCTCTTTGCCGAGGACGTTGCCCGCCAGCTAAAGGACAGGGGCATAAACCTTGCCGCCGAAGTATCCGACTTCGTGCTACAAGAGGGAAAAAACGTGCTGATGGACTACGAAAAAAGAGACCACCTCATGCGCAAGATCATTCTGGAACTGAAAGTAATCCGGGCATTGGTATTCAGCATGGAAAGGTCAATGTATTGGGCGAAGATCAACGGTGTACTGAAAATGGCGAACCCATACCGAAACTTTATCAATATGGACAAACGCAAAGCGGACGAGATCATAAGGAACTATTATCTACTAAAGGACTGAACATGAAAACAAAATACATCACAGGGCTACTGCTGTTCCTATTTTCCATTACGGGAACGATGGCGCAGAACGTGAAGCGACAGACCGATAAACATATCGTAAACCAACAGGAACGCATGGTTCATAAGCAATGGGATCGAAAGAAGTTTACGCCGACCAAAGGTTTTTTGGGACTGAACTACCAATATTGGCTCACCTGGGCGTGGCACCCCAATTACCCCAAGACTGACCGCCGACCGTTGAGCGGTACAGGGCCACAGACCTTGCGCATGGGTATGGTACTGGCCATGCAACAGACAGACGAAGCCTATAAAAAACATGCAGATACCATCCGAAATGTGGCGGTGACCGAAGCCCTCAATTATTCCGGTCTGGTCACGGATGTCGATCCTTTGTGGCTTCTGTATTACCGCAAGGAATTTGGAAACCTTATCGACGGAACAGAGGCCGATCCACTTGCCGGACTTTCACCGGACGTGGGGGATTATTTGAGAAATAAAGGTCTATTGGAGTGGTACAGCGAAGAACGTGCAGAACTCAAAGAACGGTTGGAAGCAGCCCGAACGACCACGCTTGACCGTGGCAGCCGTATCATGGCCTATCACCGTTTGCTTGGGGAACATAGAAAACTACTGTCCGCATGGGAAGCTAAAAAGAACTATGCCGCCAAATTCCTTTTATTGGCGGGGAGCCGTGACCGCCTGCAAAGCGATAACCCCGATCTGCCGGAGTTTGCAACGGATCGTTCCGACGTACAGATTGCGGAGGACATCCTAAAAAGAACCCAATAACCAAAATCAAATTACTTTATGGACTTTATGAACATGACGGGGCTAATGCCCCGTTTTTTATTGCAGGGAAATCCTGTAAACGTGCCCGATTCCTTTAAAGACACGTTCAATTTTTTACAGGGGAACGGTGTCTATGAGGAGGGTGTCATGCACTTTCTCAAAGGCATGAAAAACACGATATGGACGCACTTCGATACGTTCATCACCGATGCACAGGCCCTTGCCGCCATTTTCATGCTCATATTCTTTGCCATCAAATCGTACGAAATGATGGCGGGCGACAAAAAAATGGAAATCATGCCTTTGTTGCGACCTTTCGGGCTCGTGATGGTCATTATCTGGTGGGGAACGTTTACCCGCGTACTTGCATACCCCACGGACATCGTTGCCGCCAAAACGGAAAGCCTGTTTGACAGCGGACAGATCGAAGTTAACAACCTACGCCTGCAACGTGCAAAACTCATGGTTGACGTTGCCGATCAACTGACCACCATACAGGCCGAAACCGAAATCGCCGAAAAAGAAGCGGATACGTGGTACGGTCAGGCATGGGATGCGGTTACCTCAACCGTAAAAGAGGGTTTTGCTTCGGTATGGAACCCAATCGTTGAACTTAAAAACCGTATGCAAGTAGGGTTACAGCTACTGGCGACCTATACCTTAGAAACGTTGGCCGTCTGGGTATTGCGCATCTGCGTTTATATCATATTCATTATACAGATCATCTATTCGACCATCCTTATCATTTTAGGCCCGTTTAGTGTTGCCGTAAGTATCCTGCCTGCCTTTAGGGATTCCTTTGGTACGTGGATAGCCCGGTTTATCGCCGTTAACCTCTATTCGGGCATTGCGTATCTGGTCATGCACGTAGCCAGTCTATTCCAACAATATGCAATGGAAGCCGAGATCACCCGTTATCAGCAACTCCTTGAAAGCACGGGCGACACATTGGAGAAAATGGGCTGGTTTGCGGGCAACGGAATTTTGAGTTTCGGTATCGTCATCGTAACGTTCCTGATCGGAGGACTGACCATGCTCACCGTGCCGAGTATCAGCACATGGATCGTATCGACATCCGGCATCACCTCTGCCGCCAGTACAATGGGACGCGGAGCATCCAATATGGGACGTGCTGCAAGAAAGATCATCGCCAAGTTTTAACCCTTTTACACACTTCATTTCATGATAATAAAAAATATCGAAGCCAAGATCAGGCTTGCCACCTTTATTGCAGGGGCAAGCCTGATCGCCGCCCTGCTCATGGTGGTGGCCGTGTCTTTTTTTGCCTACAAACAGGTCGGCAATGCACGGAAATCCGTATATATACTTGATGCCAATAATGTACCCATGTCCGCAAGCCAAACCGACGTAGAGGTAAACAGGCCCGTGGAATACCGTACACATATCAACCTTTTTCATTCACTGTTCTTTACGCTCGCGCCCGACGAAAAGTTTATCGAATACCAGATGAAAAAAGCCATGTACCTGATCGATGAATCCGGTGCATTGCAGTACAACAACCTGCGGGAAAAGGGATTTTTCAATTCCGTGCTATCGTCCAGCTCCGTGCTCACCATCCAGACGGACTCCATCCACGTCGATCCGGTAAAGAAATACTTTAAGTTTTATGGCAAACAGACCATAGATCGGCGCAGCTCTACCGTAATACGCTCGCTGGTCACCGAGGGCTATTTACGGGACCTTGAAATGCGCACGGAGAACAATGGTCATGGTGTACTGATAACCCGATGGAAAACACTCGAAAACAAAGATATATCCTATGTTCAAAAAAATAACTTCTAACCGACCACCCGACACTACCTTGTGGGCAGCTTTTTACAGGGAGTTTGGCAAGTACATCGATGGGAGCATCACACGTACCAAACGGTTTCTTGAAGCCCGGCCACGTGCGGTATTTTCGGCAATGGTGGTAAGCATCCTCGTTTCCGTTGGATGCTTTCTTTTTCTCCCAAAGGAAATACCGAAGAAAGAACCCTTACAACTTTCGGTACAACAGCCCCTAATGGACGGAATGGGCGGTATCGTCACCACCGTTTCAGCTTTAAAGGAACTGCTTGAAATCCGTACCGTCCTTGACACGCTTATGCAAAAGGACAGTTTGGACAGTGCCGACAGCCTGCTGATGGAAAGTGCCATCGACAGGATGCAGATACTCGAAAAGCGACTGGCCGAAGCAAACAAACACCAAAATTCACCCTAATACAATCCAACAAACATGAAAATCAATTTCAGACAACCGCGCTATGTGCTGCCCCTCATAGCACTGCCTTTTCTATGCCTGTTTTTTTACGTCTACCAAACAGGTTTTGCAAAGGAAGAAAAACCCCAACAAGAGGGCGATCCCTTGCAGGGCCAGATTGCCGAAGTATCGGAGGACGTGAAGAACCGCGCGCTATCAGACAAACTTGCCGCCTACCGTGAGCAGTACCGCCGTGGTGATGGCTATACAGCAATAGGCCAGTTACAGGAAGAAAGAGCCGAACAATTCCGTTTTGATGAACTCTACAATGAGGAAGAAAAGCGCAGGCTTGATTCCATCGAGCGGGCGCTAAAAAATCAGCGACCTGTTTCCGTTAACGGAGATTCGGAAAATGACGACCAAGACCGAGCATTGCAACAGGCCCTTTCCTCATTACAGCGAAAACCCGAACCGACCAAAGAGGAACCGGATAGGACCGATCCGATGGAACTTTTCCGCAAACAGATGGCCTATGCGGACAGTATGGCAAGGGCGAATGACCCCGACGAACAGGCTGCCCGCAGGGAACGTGAACGCATGGAGGAAGCGAAAAAAGAACTCGAAAACCAGCCCCGTCTTTCCGTTTCCAAATACGGTACAGGTCAGGGAGCATTCAACACCATCCGCCCCGAAAGCGACAATACTTTCATTCAAGCCATCATTGACGAAAACATAACGGGTTATGCCGATTCCCGTCTACGGATACGGCTTATGGATGACCTTTTGGTCGGACAGCACATCGTTAAGAAAGGTATCCACGTTTTTGCAAGGATTTCCGGTTTTTCAGGACAACGGGTGCTGCTTACCATCACTTCCATTATGCACGAAAACAACATATTGCCCGTCCGGTTGGAAATCTACGACAATGACGGTTCCCCCGGACTGTACGTGCCCGCGTCGGCATTCAGGGAGTTTAGCCGAGAGCTTGGCGGTAACACCACACAGGGAATTACCCTGCAACAACAGGCCGAAAACAATAGCCAGTTGGTCATGAGCGCCATTCAGCGGATGTTCCAATCCACAACGACCGCCGTATCAAAGCATATACGGAAGAACAGGGCTAAATTAAAATTCAATACGATGGTGTACCTCATCGATCCCCAGGCACTCCGCCAAAACCAACAGAACTACAAACAGTAAAACCATTTTAAGATTTCACCATGAAAAAGAAACATCATTTTCTTATCCTTTTCCTTTTATGTTGTATCGGATATTCCGCACACAGTCAACAGGCTACGGATACCCGATTAGGAACACTTCCCGAACTAAGCCTGCACCGTGGCCATACGGTGCATATCCTTTCACCCGAACCCATCCAATACGTTGACATTGCTTCGCACCATGTATCGGGCGACCTGCCCCTTGAAAACGTATTGCGGATCAAATTGAACGAGGATACCACGCAGACAGAACACCTCGATTATGAACTCGGAACGGTTACCATTGTAGGCGATAACTTCGTGGC
Organism: Sphingobacterium sp. SYP-B4668; assembly: GCF_027627455.1. Lineage (NCBI taxonomy): Bacteria > Pseudomonadati > Bacteroidota > Sphingobacteriia > Sphingobacteriales > Sphingobacteriaceae > Sphingobacterium > Sphingobacterium sp. SYP-B4668. The sequence continues at coordinate 1,253,610 of NZ_CP115483.1, forward strand.
GCAATACCGCCTAACCGCCCCATTATGGGTTAATGACGAGAGCATTCCGGCCATGCTGGAAATCAAACCGGAACACACCCGGCCTTTGGAACTTTCGGAGATCGGATTGAGCCGTAGCAATATGAAAAACCTTGCGCTTGGCCTGCTTACAAAAAGTGTTCACAATCCTGTACGAAGCACAAAGGAATACGGTGTAGTCATTGTACTTAACGGTATCAGCACATTGGGCGATTATATCTTTCTTGACGTATCATTTACCAATACCTCAAACCTTTCTTACAATGTGGATGAACTCCGGTTTTTCATTGAGGACAAGAAAATCACCAAAGCAACGAACGTGCAGACCGTCGAGATTAAACCCTTGTGGCAATACCAACCATTGACGGAGTTTAAGAAAAGACACCGCAATGTGTTCGTACTAAAAAAGGCAACCTTTCCCGGTAGTAAGGTACTTCGGGTAACGCTCACCGAAAAACAGATTTCAGGCCGTACGGTCAATCTAAAAATAAAGTACGGAGATATTCTGAACGCCGACACCTTTTAGGTCGGCTGTATCCAATCTTTGAAAATCAAATTATTATGGAGGAAACCAAAGAGCAACAGGGGCTTTACCGCTCCCTGCAATTTGGCATATACCTATCCGTCGTTCTCGAAGTCTTTCTTTTTTTCTATGTAGATAGCTTCCTCTTTACAGGAACAACCGATAACGGGTTGTTCCTGTTTGCGGAGAGACTTTCGAGAGTGCCGTTTTATGCCGAACTGATAAACAGCAAACTCTTTACACTCGTGCTGATCTGTCTGGTCTCCGTTGGAACATTGAGCCGAAAGAAAAAAGACCTCAATCCCAAGACACAGGTCGTATATCCTTTGGCATTGGGGATGCTTATCCTTTTTTCGGGCCTTTGGTTGCAGGGGCGTGAAGCAGCCCCGATATGGCAATCGGTCAATTGGTATGACCTCGCCTATATCACGAGTGCTTTTGCGGGAGCGATTTTGGTACACATGGCAATGGACAATGTATCCAAGATCATAAGCTCCAATCTGGGAAAGGATCGCTGGAATGTCGAAGAAGAATCCTTTATGCAGCCGACCCAGCCCGTCGTAAGCCCATATGCGATCAATATTCCGACCTTGTTCTATTACAAAGGAAAAGTCCGTAAAGGGTATATTTTAATTGAAAATATTTTTAGGGGCCTGCTTCTTTGCGGGGTTCCGGGCAGCGGAAAATCGTTTGGGATCATCATGCCGATCATCCGTCAAATGCTGGCCAATTCGTTCACCATGTGCCTATACGATCTGAAATACCCCGATCTCGGCAAAATTGCCTATTATCATTACCTGCTTGCCAAGCAGAACGGTCGGTGCAAGAATTACCGCTTCCATGTTATCAACCTCAATGAACCCGAAAAAAGCAGACGGGTAAACCCTTTGAAACGGGAGTATCTTAATACCCTTGCAGATGCTTCGGAAACGGCCGAAGCGCTCGTTGAAGCGTTGAAAAAGGGAGACAAAAGCGGTGGTAGCGACCAATTCTTTACACAGTCTGCGATCAACTTCCTTGCCGCCTGTATTTACTTTTTCAGTAGCTATCAAGATGGACGCTATTCCAGTCTGCCCCATGTACTTGCCTTTCTTAATCTGTCGTATGAACAGATTTTTACGGTGCTGTTCAGTAACGGGGAGCTTGCTTCCCTTTTGTCGCCGTTCATGTCTGCCTACAAGGCGAAATCGTACGATCAACTGGAGGGGCAAGTTGGAACGCTAAAAATCTTTATCAGCAGAATGGCCACCAAAGAAACATTCTGGGTTTTCGGTGCGGATGATTTTGAACTACAGGTCAGCAATCCCAAACACCCCGGTGTTCTGGTGCTTGCCAATGACCCGCGAACCCAGAGCATCAACTCCGCTTGCCTGTCGGTGGTACTTAATCGGGTAACCAAACTTATCAATACGAAAGGCAATTTACCCATCGGTTTAGTGGTGGATGAGGCCACCAGCTTGTATATTCACCGTGTTGACCTATTGGTGGCACAGAGCAGATCCAATTTTTCCGGGGTGGTCTTGGGGCTTCAGGAGTTGCCTATGTTACGCCAACAGTACGGCAAGGAAACAGCGGAAACCATCACGTCTATTATGGGTAATGTACTGTCCGGTGCGGTCAGGAGCAAAGAAACATTAGAATGGCTGGAACGTTTGTTTGGTAAGGTCAAACAGACGGGAGAAAGCCTAAGCATCGACCGTACGAAAACCTCGCTATCTCTGAATGAAAAACTTGAACCGCTGATACCCGCCGGAAAGATAGCATCATTAAAAGCGGGTGAAATCGTGGGTATCGTTGCTCGTGATACGATGGAAACCTACACGGGCAAATACGAGACCACGGCGGTTAACTGCCGCGTCAATCTGGATATGGAAGCCATCAAAAAAGAAGAAGCAAATTATCGGGAACTGCCGACCTATTACGACTTTGGTGATCGAAAAGAAGAAATCCTATTGGACAATTTTTTCCGTATCAACAGGGAAGTTGAACAAATAGTCGAACAGTTTATTCCCGTTCAGGACAACATGCAATTCCCAACACCAACCGAAACAACGGAGTACAACAAAAGAAAATAGTCGCCCGACTTTTAAAGGGGTATAGCCCATTAACAAAATCAAAAACATCATGAAGAAATCCGAACGTTCCGCATACCTACGGAACAGAATTGCCGTACCAAGCCTTTTTTGGGGGTGGTTGATGCTTGTTCCCTTTATGCTTTGTGGACAGGTTATCGACTATAGCCCACCGTTGGACAAGTTAAAGGTTACATCGCCATTCGGATACCGTATCCACCCGATCAGCGGTAAGGCTTCACACCATAACGGTGTTGACTTTGCCGCCCGTTCCGATCCCGTTTTCAATGTACTTGACGGCCGGGTTAAAGAAACCGGAAAACATAAGTTGCTCGGCAAGTACATACGTATAGTACATGGCGAAGTAGAAACCATTTACGGGCATCTTTCCCATATACTCGTTTCACCGCGTGATACAGTTATAGCTGGACAGCCTATAGCCATCACCGGAAGCACAGGCAGAGCGACAGGAGAACACCTGCATTTTTCGGTGAAATTCAACGGTAAATTCCTTGACCCTTTGAAATTCCTACGCAGGATAAAAGAACAATCAGATCAATCCTTAAACATCGAATAATATGGACTATCATTTAAGATCACTGCAACAAAAACTAAGTGTTCTGGCCAGTGGTGAGGACATTGGACTGACACCAGCGGAAGCGGCCATTTATGGCGTGGAATACGCCGACGAATGGCCAGACGACGAATCCCCGGAGGTGGACGAAGATGAGCAGTAAAAATTCAAAATCCCTGCATGAAATAGTTGCGGAGAACATTATCAAGAAACTTGAACAGGGTACGGCCCCGTGGCAGAAGCAGTGGAATAGTAATAGTCCCGCTTTTGAACTGCCCTACAATGCGATTACGGGTAACCGTTACAAAGGAATAAACAGCCTTTCGCTGTTATCGTCAGACCGTGAAGATCCGCGTTGGATGACGTTCAATCAGGCTTCGACAAACGGTTGGAAAGTACGAAAGGGAGAAAAAGCATCCCTGATCCAATTTGTCAAGACCCATGAACTTGTTACCAAAAGAGACGAACAGGGCAAACCGATTTTGGATGAAAAAGGTAAACCTGTAAAAGCCAAAGTAGGTCTGAACCGGGCAATCATTACCAGCGCATGGGTATTCAATGCGCAACAGGTCGATGGCATCGAACCTTTGGTAAAACCCGACGTAAAGCAATTCCAATGGGATGCTATTCAAAGAGCGGAAAATATCATTCAGGCGTCGGGAGCAGACATAACCCACAAAGCAGGAGATCGAGCCTATTACAGTCCGGCACTCGACAGTATCACTATGCCCATGCGTGAACAATTCGACGCATCGGATAAGTATTATGCCACGCTGCTCCATGAGCTCGGCCATTGGACGGGGCATAAAGACCGTCTGGATAGAAGTATGATTGGCAGCTTTGGGACAGAGGGCTATGCCCGCGAAGAACTCCGTGCCGAAATCGCTTCGATGCTTATCGGTCAGGAACTCAACATTGGCCATGATCCAGGCCAGCACATTGCCTACGTGGACAGTTGGATACAGATATTGCGTGACACACCTTTTGAAATACATGCCGCCGCTGCCGATGCGGAAAAAATCCTTAATTACCTTTTGACATTTGAGCAAAAAAGGGAAATCAAAGCAGTCGCTAATGTTCAGGCCGAGGAACGGGCCGAAGCAAGACCACAAAGGACAAAAGAAAGCAGCCTTTCTATAGGTGATGAAATTGCCTATAACAATGCCGTCTACAAAGTGCAAGGTCATCTGAAACGTGGCCGTATGCGTGTGGAAGACCTGACTACGGGAAATATTTTCCCGCTATCGAAAACTGATCGGCTATACGGTTCACTGCTCCACGCCAAACAGCATCCCGATGCTGTTAAGGTAAGTGAAGAACTGCACCGCCCGGTACACGCCGAAAAGGAAGCTGTTGCCGCCTATGGTATCAGAAGATAAAATCTAAAACTTAACAAACAATTACATCATGAAATATCCTATCAACGAAAATGAAATGCCCCTAAGTGAACTTGAAAAATTGGGGCTTTACAAAGACGGAGGGTTCAGTATCAGTCCGGAGAATATCGATGCCCTGCTTGCAGGAAGAAGAACCGATATGTTGAGCATGGCAGGTCTGAACATCGACGGGCTTGCAATCCGTCAACTCGATGCCAAGTTATCCCTTAGCCGGAATGAGCTCGGCGATGTCCAGCTCAACATACATCCCATTTACCGAGAACCGCAATGGCATCCATTATTGAGCGATGACGAGGAAAAAGCCCTGATCGCAGGAGAACAGCACGTAGTCAGCAAGGAACAGGAGATTGACGGCAACAAAAAAAAGAAAGTCATCATTGAATATGACGACTTGACGAGGGAATTTATAGCGTATGAACCCGACGAAGTGCAGGCCCCAATCAGAGTAAACGGCGAAGAACTTTCGGAAAAGCAACAGGAGGCTTTCCGCAATGGTGAAGTGGTAGAACTCACAGATGGAACCAAAATCCAGCATTCGGCAACGGACAACAAAGGTATCCGTTCAGACCGAAAACGGCTTATCTTATCGGTGCTTTTGGACGGCGGTATATCTTACTTGGTTTTCCGAGGTATCAATAACCTCAAAGGTAGGTTTGAACCGCAGAGTGAGGGTTACAGCGAGGGATATAACCGCGCATTGACCGATATGATGATGGCCGATAAAAAACAAAAAGACAAAGGCAATGAGAAAACCGTTCAAGACCTCGTGCTAAATCTTCGTGATAAACAAGAAAGCAGAGGCTACGGACGTGGCGTTGCAAGGTAATGGTATTTCTCCGATTGAAGTCCGAAGTACGGAACTTCTTTGCTCCACATATCAATATAGTCGAGGATAACATTCTGTTTCCTTATACATTGGAAAATCAGGTTTTAGCCCAAGAGCATTGGAATGAAAACGGTGTCCGTATTCCTGTCTGTAAAGGTATGTGGTTGGTGACGGACGGCTTGCCCGTATCCGTCACCCATCTTTTTATCGGTCATTCCGCAAGCGATCTGTTGTGCTTTTGCCATTATCACCCCAATTGGGTTGATCCACCTTGTTTGAGTGCATTTGCTTCATTGGGGTTGTTGCCGACCAAAGAACAATTTACTTGGCTAAAATCCCTTTTCACCAATGCAAAAATACATACTGTATTTGATGGAGGAATAAGCGGGCGTGTAGCCGATTGCAAAGTGGCAACGTGGCAGATCGGCAAGAGTGCAAGGTTTAGTCTTGCTGGTGACCACGGAGAATTTTATTACAACAAAAAGAAGCACCGTATTCCAGTCAATATTTTTTCATTGAGCCGTTTTGAAAAATTATCCGGTATCCGTTCGGGTATCCGAACACATAAACCAAAAGCGCCATTTGAAACGTTCTATCAATCCTTTACAAATATGGGCTGATCCGAACCAACCCCCTGATCCTTCATTGGTTCAGGGGGTTTTGTCGTATATCAACTCAAAAAATGCTTATCTATGTTGAGAGTATTAAGATGGTAGCCTGAACAATAGGTCGATCGAAATTATTTAAGAGCATAAAATATAGTTATACCGCAATATCAATCCTTTAGATTATTGAATAAAGACAACTGCAATTGCTGATTTACGAAAAATACTGGTCCCCACGTTGTTGAAAGTCATTGTTTAGTGTTGATTTTCATGTTAATAAATACTCAACAATATGATATTAAGAACTTTTTAATTTGACCAAACCATGTGCTCGAATTATTTTAGAATTTGGGAAAGTGCCGGTAAAAAAGGAGCAAACACCGTCATATGGTTTGCTGCTGCTACTATAAAATTTTGATAGGCACTTGTGAAGTCTTTTTTACCTTGGTTACTTTCCATTTCTCTCACCAGATTTATTAATGTCAGGTTACCCGACAACTGCTCCTCGATCACTTTGACCAACGAGGAAAATAATATCCCTTCAATTCCACCTGAAACAACATTGTTGGAATTATCAATGGAATCGTGATAGATCCTTGTATTATTTCCGCTAAGATGGTAAGTGACCGAGGAATACTGCTCTTTTTTAACGGCATTACCTTTGCTGACTTGGCATTCATACCGCTCCGGTGCGATTCTTCCACGAGGTTTGTATCCGCTGTCCAAAACAGTAAAATTTTCTATTCTGTCTCCGGGTAAATCCCTTACTAGGCTGTCACCGTCTTCAATGTACCAACCAGCCGGAAGGTGTTCTGAATATATAAGTATCGTATTGTTTTTCGAATCAACATTTGCTTTGATTTCCGAAGAAACAGATTCACTATTTGCTTTGACTATTCGGACAATATCGTTTTGGTTTTTCCCAAACATGGTTTAAATATTTGATGTACAAATATAATGTATCATTTGAATTTACAGATCATGGAAAGATGTAAGAATCCCGATTTCGATAGCAACAAGAAAAATATCCTTTTGACACGCAAAACTAATCCTAACTGACAGATTTTCAGTCAACGTATATACCAAGCTGACAAAAGCATGACAATATTGAATTGGTACTGCAATTGATGACCATCCATACCTTACTGCTAAAGAGGAAAAGTATTAAGGCATAGAGGATTATTGCCGATTTTATTCGGCGAGACAACTATTATCAATCATCTATTGTCAAGACCTTATGGAACCGTTCAAAAGCGGAACTTAAATTTTTGATATGAAAAAAGCTTACATAATAAACTATGATCTAAACAACACGAAGGATTATGATACATTGTTTGCGGAGATACATACGCTCGGCGGTAAACGCGTCTTAAAATCTTGTTGGTTGATTATGTCTTCCCTTTCAGCAAAAGCCATTAGAGATCGATTATTATCACTAATGGATGGCGATGATGGGATTTTCGTTGTACGTGCTCATGGGGCGGCTGCGTGGCGCAACGTCGAATGCGCAAATAAATGGTTGAAAGAGAATTTACAATCACAGATGGCCTAAAGTCTTTACTACTTCTGTTAAATACAGAAGCAGTTGCTTATTTTTAACTTATTTTTTTACAAAACAAACTAATTATGGCCTCAACTGTAAACAGCGCTTTCCATGAGTTTATGTCTAACGTGATCAGGATACATCCTGACAGGAATGATATAGCCAAAAAAAGTAAAGCAAATCTTGTTACTGAAATCAAGAAGTTCCCTAATGACGGAAAGTTCTTGACCTTACATTCAGATTTACCCAGCATCGATTATGGGTCTTTCTCTCGTAAAACCAAAATACGGCCGTTGGACGACATCGATTTAATGATTGTCCTGCATGCCCAGGGAAATTGGCGTGAATCAAATTATGCAGGAGGATATATAATTCGGGTACCGCAAGATGCCGATAAACAATTGGCACTATGCAATGCCGGGACTAACATACTTAATTCTATCAAAGTAATTAATAAGTTCAAGGATTATCTAGGCAAAGTGCCTTCTTATAAAAAAGCCGAAATAAAACGTAATCAGGAAGCGGTGACTTTAGAACTGGGTTATGAATGGGTTTATGATATCGTTCCATGTTTCATTACTGCTCCGGATAATACCGGAAGAGATTTTTTCCTTATACCAGATGGTAGCGGCAATTGGAAACCTACCGATCCTAGGATAGACAAACGAAGAACTACCGGCATTAACGGCAAGCACCAGATTTCCGTACTGGATATGATCAGAATTATGAAGTACTGGACGAAACGCCGAACGGCCGCAACAATGGGATCATATTTCCTTGAATGTCTTATCTTGCAGTATTATGATTCATATGGTATAACCAGTAGCAATTATATTGACATAGAGCTGCCGAGTTTGTTTGCATACATTTATAATCAGATTCATAATCCACTAGCTGATCCAAAAGGCTTTCAGGGAAATCTTAATACACTCACTTGGGAAGAACGCAATTCAATAAAAACCAGAGCGCAATTGGACTACAATCGTGCAGTTGAAGCTAGACAGTTAGAGACCGATGGAAAGCAAAAGGAATCCATTACAAAATGGCGCGAAATATTTGGTCTAGAATTTCCTTACTATACGATTTGAATTTTAGCAATATGAATGATATAAAAACAAGGCAGGAACTGCCCGAGAACATGGGCTTGCTAAAAGCCCAAAGAGTAATCTATGCAGATGCAAAAAGAATCTACAGGTGGCAACTAACCATCACCATAATTATTGTCGTATTCTTGAACTTTACAAAACTCGTTGCCAAAGATCTTTGGCAAATCGATGTTACGGTCTACGTTGGTTTGATATCGGTAGGTATTACCTTATTCGACGTTCTGTTTTTATCCGGCTACCTTTCTAAATTCAAAACAAATGGCGCGAAAGTACAGGAACTTTTTGATTGTAGTGTGTATGCCATGGAGTGGAATGAAACAAATAGTGGTGAAAAGCCTGAAAATTCAGTCATTGATGAAGCGGAACAAAAATATGTCTATAATCCTAGAGCGCCTCTAAACAACTGGTACCATATTGAATTAGAAGGGCTAAACCATGAACAGGCTGTGCTTCGCTGTCAGGAAACAAATTTGGAATATGATCGGAAATTAAGATATCATTTTAAGAACGATTGCATGATTATCTGTTTATTGGTTGTTATTGGTTCATTCACAATCGCAACTGTAATCGATGCATCCATTCAAGGATACTTACTCAACTTCGTTACACCGACTTTGCCACTTATTGTAGTTCTGATCAGATTGATACTGGATAATCAGAAGGCTGCCAAATCTTTGGAAGAGGTCAGGAAGGCTGCAAGAAAGCTACGATCGGCCGGTGCGGTACCTACAATGGCACAGTTGCGCCAGGTACAGGATAAACTTTACTGTAGTAGAAAAGATAGCACTTTAATTCCTGAAAATTACTATCACTATCGGAGATCTAAACTTGAAAGATCCACAAAAATCAACGCGGGTTCTTAGTTACAAAATTATGCTATTTTAATCAAGAAGAATGATTTATTTTGATGAGGTAGGGAACAAAGGCGATTATCTGTTAGACCCTAACCAGCTAGCCTTTAAGTTATTATCACATGATTTTTCTTTAAAACGATTCAACAGATATTTTAGCCCCATTGCTAGGAAAAGTTATGGCCGACGAATTGAGTTAATCCGTCAAACGGAAGAATATAGTAAGAGTATCGGTATGAAAATTTCCTTAGTGTAAGTGCTTATGGTATACCTCAGTGTATCTCGGCACCAATAGACGTTAATCGTATCTGAAACCTCTCAATCCACATTTTTTGCTGTAACCGCTTATGATGGTATACAGGTATATATGGACTTCACAATATCTGTGATTTTAAGTAAATTTGAAATATATGTACATTATTAAATCAAATGACCTCATACAAAGAAGTAGACGATTTATTTGTCTCAAAGCATAAATCAAAAATCAACCTGTTAATCGTAACAGCGACAGCAACAGAAAAAGAGACACTTCATAAATACCTTAAGCCAATACCGGGGTATTCCGATATACTTAAAATTCAAGTTGGTAAACACACATACTTTGTTGGACAGTTCGGCGCATTCTATGCCGTACACGTAGCATGTAACGAAATGGGGTCAACAGGTAGAAGTTCGTCGATAGTAACTACTTCTGACGCCATTAATACCTGGTCCCCATCTGTTGTTTTGATGGTTGGTATTGCTTTCGGTAAAGATGAAACGAAGCAAGAAATTGGTGACGTCCTAGTGTCAGAACGCATTATACCTTACGAACCGAAAAGGTTAGGTAAGGACGAAACAATATCACGTGCAAAGGAAGGTCCGGCCAGCTCATTATTGTTCGACCGTTTCAAATCTGTCACAGGATGGGATTTTAAACAAGAGGAAAGAGCCCCCGAAATTATATATGGCGGTATTTTATCGGGAGAAAAGCTAGTTGATGATCCTGCATTTAAGGCTGAATTATTCAAGGATCACCCCGAAGCAATCGGAGGTGAAATGGAGGGTGCTGGAATATATGCTGCTTGCGACCAGAAAGTTAACGACTGGATATTGGTTAAGGGAATTTGTGACTGGGGCGAAAACAAAGATAATCCTGATAAGAAGAAGCATCAAGTTTTGGCGATTGAAAGCGCGGTAGACCTTTGTGCCTTTGTTTTTAATTCGCCTTTCGGATTTAAAGATGTCAGTCTAGTTGCCCAGGATGAAGTCCTGAAAACAGATTTTTCAGAAGATCGGGGTGCCATACCGGAATGGATGTTTAAGAAAGAAAAGTCACTAGCTAAAGAAATAAGAAATGAAGATTAATAGAAGCGGACTTCTTGAGGACATGATCTCCTTTTTTCACGAGCAAAGCGGTGTGGTTGTAGGTGACCCCGGTGTTGGTAAATCTTATTTGCTTAGTGAAATGGTTAGCCTGTTGCTTGACAAAAACATTCCAGCAACAATGGTACGCCTAGATTTTCTAACCGATGGTAGTAATAAAGATATCGCTGAATCGATCGGCGTAACAGGGGAAGACTGGATTGATGCGCTTAAACTTATCAGCCTGCCTGAGAACACAAAAGGGATAATCATTTTTGATGCCTACGATACTATCAAAGATGAAAAATTAAAAGCAGCAATACTTAAACAGATTGCAAAAGCAAAACAAGAGCTGCCCAGCTGGTCAATAGTAGTTAGTGTGAGAACCTACGATGCAGCCAGATCGCAAAAGTTGATCGATCTGTTTCCAGCCGAGTTTAATAGTGATAATATTCATTGTCGGCGATTTAAAATTCCGGTATTATCGGAAGAAGAGCTGAGCGCATTCCTTACCGATCAGGAAAAGTTAAAGATCATTTACGAAGAAGGGACAGCCAAATTAAAAGACATACTTAAAATACCATTTTTCCTTTCCCTGCTAGATGTCATCCTTGCAAAAACAGATACAAGTACGGAAACCGTTAAGGGATTAAAATCTGAAATTGAATTACTGGAAATGTATTGGGTAAAGGTAGTGTACAAAGTTACGCCAACCATTCAAACAGAGTTGTTTTTGAAAGACCTTACAATAAAAATGGTCGAAAGCCGGGTAATATCAGTTGATAAGCTCGATTATTTGGGTGACTTGTCTGCTGAAAAGGTATTAATAGCAGACCAGCTATTAGGCGAAAATGTTTTAACAGAACAAGGTTCATATTCACCCAGAATCGCTTATGCCCATAATATTCTATTTGATTTCGCAGTCAGTAAACTTGTGCTGAAAGATACTGCCGCAGAACTGCTTGAATTTATCGCGGCAGACCAAGCGCGGCCTTTCTTTCTTCGTCCGAGTTTTATATATTTTTTTGCGCACCTATGGTATGTAAATCAAGCTAAATTTTGGGCGATTTACGATGAATTATCACGGAGTACTGATGATGTAATTTCGCTATTTAATAAACTCATACCTTCAACAGTAATCGCAAAGGAATTTGAAGATATTAACCAGCTCGGATTTCTACATGGCACTGATCCCATTAAAGCATCACAGGCAAGTAATGTGTTACAAGCTCTTAGGTTTGTAAAAGAGACACCAAATAAGGCCGCCCAGGCGTCGTTGCTTTTAAGATTGTCTTCCGATCTTCAATTACCTTTTGTATGGGACTTTACTTTTATACTAGAAGGATTGATTAAAGATCCGACCGTACAAGCAGATGCTACTATTTTTTCGATGTGCGGAAATGCAGCGAGAAATCTTATGGACTTCTTGCTGGCTAATAGGTCAAACCCAAGCGTCGATCAACTGGCAAGCTATCGTGGCATATCACTTATTGCAAAAACTTATTCAACGGATATTGAGGCATCAAGAGCCCGCTTACAACTGATTTTGGATATGATGCACCAACCAGGTTTTAACATTGCCTATTTTTCCACTCTGACTGATGAGATCAAAGAATTTTATAAGATAGATCCACAATTTTGTGCAAGCATCTACGAAAAGGTTTCAATTCATGAAGAAAATTCCTTTGATGCTGCTCCGATGCACTCCGGCGTCTTAATGAGCTTTACATCCAGCAGACACGATCAGTTTGGCACTTGTCATTATCGGTTACAGGAGTTATTTCCACGATTTATAAGATTTAGCCCAGAACTCGCAATACCTCTTGGGTTATCAATCTCAAATAATTTTATTGCAAAAAAGAACTCTGATGGATTTGTTTTCCCTGACACTATTAAAATTCCGTATGACTTTTCAGTTGATGGTATAAATGCACATTACCAGGTTGATATGTCCCATTTCTGGGATCAATTTATGGTTCGCACAGAACCCTTACAGCATACACAACTTATTATCAATTATTTCGAAGCCCTTATTGGTGCCAATGAAATTGAATTGCTAAAGACCTGCTTGAAGTCGTATTTCGCACACGCCAAGAGTGCATATAATTGGAAAATGCTACTTGACTTTGGTGCCTCGCACCCAGAGGTTTTGCATAACTTATTATTTGATGTTCTATTGCAACCGGCCGTTTTATACTGGAACGACAGCATCATCGCTGCTGGCGCCTTTATCGAATCATCAATTTCTTTTTATACCGACGAACAGTTACATCAATTGGAAAATACAATACTATCGTTGCCTGGATATGTCGGCCATGCAGAACAAGAAAAAGCAAACGTTGTTGTTTTGCGACTTCTCAGCAGGATACCTAAAGAACGACTAACAGATGCGAAGTCCGTCGCTATAATGTCGGCCTCGGAGCCGGTGACAAATGAGCCGTTGGTAACGTACAGTTCAACTTCTGAGGTGCTTACTACCGAAATGTTTTTGACGGAACATGGTGTTGATATCAAAAAGCCAGAAAATGAAGAACTGCTTTCCGAAAACCGGAAAATGGAGTGGCTAGGACATAATTTTTCTAATAATCTTGCAGATCCTGAAACCTATGCCGAGCCATTGAAGGCCGCGAACTTATCATTTGCCATCATTAAAGACAATACAGAACTACCCCAGCGATTGAAGCAAACCATTTTGACCAGCATCGCAGCTGTTTGCGGAATAGTTTTACGTTCCAATCTGATTCTTAAGCATGAAGCCCAGTTAACACCCGAACAATACGCATCATTCAAGGAGATGCTCCTTTATTGTTTGAATTATTATACCGAATCAGACACCTTTGCGGAGCAAAATTCATCACCGGGAAGCGGTTATTCATCAACGCCACGCAGTGAAGCAGCCTTTGCACTCCCTAAATTGTTCGCAATTACCAAAGATGCTGAACTGTTACCGCTTATAAAACAATATTCTACTGACAAGAATGCCGTAACTAGGTTTGGCATTTTACAGTCCATAAATCATTTATATCCTACGCAAAAGGAACTGTTTTGGGAAATAGTTAACGAGCGACTAGCTAACGAGACAGATTGGTTTACCAAATCTGCGGTAATTGGCCGTCTCGACAACTCCAGAATATTTACAACAGAACCGGATCGCTTTCTAGCCGCCTATCAACTTGCAAAGCAAGAGATTTTTGAAATGCAGGAAGGACGTAATTCATATCTGGATTCCTTTCTAGTAATGGCATTGGCATTTTTGAGATTTACTGGAGATACCAGAATCAAAGATATTTTGCAAGAATGCTTAGAGAATAATTTATCCATCGGCACCGATCTGGTCTTCCAAGCATTTGAAATCATTGAGCCAGAAAATGTGTGTCGTAACTACTCAGATGCTGTTGATGTCGAAAAAAGCGGAAGAGTGCTGGATATGGTGATGTTATTGCTTGATATGTGCGAGAGGATACTAATTTCTGTCAAGGCTGAGGACGAGGTGACAGAAGAAGTTCAACAGTCCTTTAAAATAATAGATACCGTAATTCAGCGGATCTATTTTTCTATGCAAGTCAGCAAAAGGATACTTCGGCGAAACACTATTAAAATAACCCAGGAACATCAAGAAATTTTTTACTTTTTTTCCAAACCGTTACTTGAAAAGATCCTTGGTATATCCCGACAATTAGGAGGCGGACATATGCAAGGTCACAGCGCCCATTATTTTATCGAGATCATGGGTGAGGCACTTCGTTTTGATCCGCGGTTTTCTTTAGCTACAACAAGTGAAATTACAGCAATGGCTGCCGGGACCAATTATACTTTCGATCATTCTGCAATCCGGGAAGTAGTAAAATACACTGAAAAACTACTTGCAGATCATAAAAGTATGTTGATAGAACCAGAAGCATTTTCGCAGATCATGAATTTACTTAATATCTATGTACGTTCAGGTTGGCCTGAGGCGCTAGAATTACTTTGGAAATTGGATGAGATATTTAGATAAGAAAAAATGATTGGTGCGGAAGACATTATAAATAGATATTTTGCTGCTGATGATACACTAGGACGCATATTAGCTAATGCAGCCTCATTTTTAGAAAATAAAAATTTGCCAAAACTGGAGTTAGAAGTGGTTATCTACCTTGATACTGTTCTAAGGCTGGCATTACTCAGTCCAGATAGCAAAACAAAAGATATCAATGAACATAAACCAGGGCAAGCGACACTAACCGTTTTGGAAGATATCTCCCCACGAATAAACAATAATTATATTAGAGCTTTTTTTTTAGACATTCTACAAGTTAATAAGCGAAATAAATTCCAGCATGCTAAACTTGCAATGCAAACTTATTGGACGATTTGTGAAACCTTTAGCACTCTCAGTGAAAAAAGGGACTGTTACATCAGAATACTTAGGATACTGGTTAGCTTAGGTAAAGGGAGGAAGGAAATCGCTAAATTTTACTTTCAAGCAATTAGAAATGAAGTATTAATGGCGGACATAGAAAAGGACTGCTATTCTGCTACAAAGCTAATAGAGGAGATGATTCCTGTAACATCTGAGCCAGATCAATACGTTTCATTGATCGATAAAATCAAAGTTGCGGTCAAGCAATTTCTCAATGATGGTAGATTTGAAAATTATAGGCAGTGCAATCATGTCTTAGCCTTACTTTTACCTGATCAGTCTATTATTTACGGGACAGAAGTAGCTCGGTCGCATATTATGGACGTCGACGATTGGGACAATAAAACAAATGCCTTGCAGTATATGGTGGCAGATGGTTATAAAAAAGGCTTGAAGGTATTCCAAAGTCTAGGGATAAAGAATGAAGAGACGGAAGGTTATCGACAAAAGTTGACCGTTATTTTACAAAAAGCGGCGGCTCAACAAAAATTACTTGGAACGCTTCCACCTGTTCAGATTGGACAAATAGATTTTGATATGCCCGATTTTGAAAGCTTTATACAAGGAATTTACTGGTTGATCGATTTGGATATACCATCTAAAGCTAAGTTTATCTCGGATTTAGAAATCAAGAAGAATGAATATTTCCATTTACAGCACATGGGATCGTCAATGACGGATGCCGACGGCAATACGACTGATATAAGTGCTGACAATAATAAATTGATCTATAAAGATGCTGCATTGATGCGCGAAATTGTATGTAAAAAAATCCTTAGACCTTCTTTTGAAAAGTTTTCCGATCGGTTTGCGATATCAGAACTAGAAGTTTACTGGCTAATCTCTGATAGTAACTTCGTTCCAGATGACAGAAAAGATATGTACGCCCATGGTCTTTATCATGGCTTTTGCGGAAATTTCGCCGTCGCTGTACATTTACTATTACCACAGATAGAGAATGCCCTAAGATGTATACTAAAAAAACATGGTAAGATAACTCGTAAAGTAACGGAGGATATTCAAACAGAAAATGGACTATCTACCTGTTTCAATAACTTGCAGGGTATTTTACATGATGATCTTATATTTGATCTAGAAGGTCTATTGATTGAGTCGTTTGGTGATAATATCAGAAACTTAGTTTCTCACGGTATGTATAATAGTGGTAATTTTTTTAGGCATCCGGGATTTTATACATGGTGGATAGGCTTAAAATTAGCACTCGACATAGAAAGTTATTTAATTGCCGAATTCAATAGTAATTAATAGCAAAATTAGAATGAAAGTTGCAAAAAATAATATTGATCGAGTTGTTTTTTTCTCAAAGGAGGATCTTTCTTGGGCAAATATGCTTAATAAGGCAGAGAAAATATTAAACAATCTTCAAAATTTATCTAATTCGGGTATTAATGATCTCTTAGAACTTTACCAAATTAAACTGTATTTCGATAATAATATCTTCTTGACAAAGTGGACTGCTGATGAACGTGCAACCTACACAGCAATAATTACTCGTGTATTTGATGAAATTCGAGATGCTTTTGTGAACTTGGACGTTAAAACACTAAATGTATTGATCCAATCCATAGAGTTCAGCTACAGAAGATCATTTTGGTACCTAATCTCTCTTTTTGAAACTTATAAACGTATTGACAGAGATTCGTTTTTAGTTCTTCTTAATAATTCCCCTAATCATATTAGAAATGTATTAACCAATAAACAGCTTGTTCTTTATTTTAATAATGAAATAAGAACGTTTTTGTTAGGTCATTCCGAGAGTGCTGAAATCTTGCTTTCACATTTTGAAGAAAAGCATAGCCGAAGGCAATGTGAGTATTTTTTTCCAAAAAGCCTTTCATCGACAGATATACATAGCATCATCAGGAACTATTTGGCATTGGAAAATCCAAACCTTAATTATGTTGACCTAATACAGAACTCAAAACATCTAAAGTTGCCTCCCAAATTGTTGCTTAAAGCCAAGCAACTTTCAGAATCGATTAAAGATGAATACTTAACTGAGGAGAATTCTTTCAAAATCTCTGTCGAAGCTACTCTAGATATGGTTCAGAAAGAACCAGTCATCTATAATCATAATCAGTCAGAGACAAAAGCCTGTTATGGAGGAGCTTTTTTTGATACGATGGAGGATGATGTTCAACTTTTTGCTGTTTTTAGCGACGTTTTCCTCTATACGAATGAAGAAGGTTTAATTGACTTATTCAGCAAAGATGTTGAGTTAGACACCTTGGAAAAAATCTTGATGCGTTCCAAAAATGAATATCATACGGGTCAAGTTTTTTGCAAGAAAGACATGTTATCTTTTATTCAACTCGAAATTTTCAGTGCATATCTGAAGAAAAAAGGTCGCAACATCGAGGAGTTCATTGATAATTTTGTTCAGCAATTTTTTCGTGAGCGGGCTAAATTGAATAATGTAGTGTTTGAAATGCCAGATGCTAATCTAGGTCCTTCGGACAAAATAAGGCTTCTTGCTCCTGAATTGGAATATTTGCTTAAACAGTATAAAAGCTTGGTTAATGAGGAGGGGATTGATCACGACCTATTGCAGATTGATTCAAGCCCGATTTTTTATAGTGAAATCCCAAGTTTGGTAAAGCAGAAATATGTTATGCCTGTTCACAAAACAATTTTAAGTTTACAATATCAGTTTTTTAACCCCGATAGCATTTTGTCAGATAGACAAAAGCAAAATCGTCCGAGTAATTTATTTCAAAAAATAACAACTGAAAAAATAATCAAATCGGATCTGGAAGATTATCAGCAGGATTATATTTCATTTTTGGAGAAACAAGAAATGGTTCGGTTAGATGAAAATGGAGTTATTGGGCTGGTAGATCCAATTCAGATATTTATTTCTGGAAGACTTCGAAAAAACGAAGCCCTGAGTTACTGGCGATATCCGAATAGGGTTAGAACAAAGGTTGATGAAATGGTCGAAAATAAGCTGCTAAACTATAGTTCTTCATTGTTTACAAGTGAAGAAGTAAGCTACATTAATTACTATCTGAACAAAAAAGAGTTTGCAAATGGTCACGATCTGAGAAATAAGTATCTACATGGTTCCAATAAAAGAAAACTAAACGACCAGCAAACAGACTATCGATATTTTCTTCGAATTGTAGTCTTAATTCTTCTAAAACTAAAAGATGATATTGAAATATATGAAGCGTTATCTGATTATTGAAAATCGAAGATGGATAAGTGAGTTGACTTTAAATCCAGCATTTATACGGACTGTGTCATTACCCATACAACTTTTGTTAATATTCCTACCTGCCTAAGAAATGAAAGTTAAACGACTGGATGGTTATTTAGTATGACAACATAGAAAAACCGTAACAAATACGTAACAGCGCAAAATTTTGCGATTTTAAAAATTGTTCATATATTGCCTCTGTAAAGCAGAAATGGCATTTTTTAACCATTTCCAAGATATATGACCATCAGACTCATAATCTTCTCCTCTTTTTTAACACATTTTATTTGGTCAAAGAAGATTTGTAATCATTATAAGGGTCGATTTTACGTCCTAAATTTTGAAATAAACGAAATTCGGTAGGAGAGTGGAGTATACAATTTTTTGGGGAGAGGTCAATCAAGACAGATTTAGTAGATTGGTTTTCAAGTTATATAATTTTTTTGGTACAAATAGGGTACAAACACTTTTGTGTAATTGAAAAATATTGGTAAATTTGCAACAGTAAATCAAGAACGTTGGTTTCTAAATCCCTTGATAATAGTTAGTTAAATAGGGAAAATTAGATACAAATGATTATACTCCTCAGTAGCTCAGCAGGTTAGAGCATCTGACTGTTAATCAGAGGGTCGCTGGTTCGAGCCCAGCTTCAGGAGCAATGTTGAAACCGGCTATTAATTGGCCGGTTTTTTTTTGTTTTGAAAATTAAACAACAATTATGAGTCTAGTAATTATTGGTACGATTGCGTATGATGCGATAGAGACACCCTTTGGCAAAACCGAGAAAATCGTTGGTGGCGCTGCTACCTTTGCTGGAATGGCGGCTTCCTATCTTTACAGTGATGTAAAGTTGATTTCGGTCATTGGTGAGGACTTTGGTGATGACAATCTAAATTTGCTAAAAAGTAAAGGTATCGATACAGAAGGCGTGCAGATTATTGAAGGAGGCAAATCATTCTTTTGGTCAGGACGTTACCATAATGATATGAACACGCGGGATACTTTGGTCACAGAACTGAATGTCTTGGCTGATTTTGATCCTGTTGTGCCTGACAATTATCAAGATTGTGAGTATTTGTTGCTAGGTAATTTGACCCCTCAAGTTCAGATGGCGACACTTTCGCGGTTGAAAACAAAGCCCAAATTGGTTGTTCTAGACACCATGAACTTTTGGATGGATGTGGCTATGGACGACTTAAAGGCCGTCTTGAAAAAGGTTGATGTGTTAACTATTAATGACGAGGAAGCTCGTCAACTCTCTGGAGAATATTCATTAGTGAAGGCTGCTCAGATTATCTTGACTATGGGGCCAAAATACTTGATTATCAAAAAGGGAGAGCATGGAGCATTATTGTTTGGTGATGATCAAGTCTTCTATGCACCAGCATTGCCTTTAGCTGAAGTCTTTGATCCAACGGGCGCGGGAGACTCTTTTGCAGGAGGCTTCATAGGCTATTTGGCTAAAGTCAATACCGTCAACTTCAACAATATGAAAAATGCGATTATCTACGGTTCGGCATTAGCCTCATTTTGTGTAGAGCGTTTTGGGACGGAGAGTTTGCAGTGTCTGACCCAAGATCAGATTAGGCTTAGGATTGGACAGTTTATAGCACTATCTAAGTTTGAGATAAGCGAATAGTCCGCTTATCTCAATCATATCAAAAGTCCAATTATTGGGAATCGTTCAAATACTTGACAGGAGTGAGGGGCATCTTTGAGTTCATCTGTTAAATCTTGACCAGCCCAATGTTCATAGTGTTTACCATCTCGCCAGAGCCTACTGCAAGACACATCGTAGATTATACCTTTGTAAGCAACCCATATTTCCGGCCTATCCTGCCCATTGCGTAATGCTAGTTTAAATCTCGAATACGAAGGATAGTTGTTTTTGTCGTCAATCATTGTGCAAAAATAACAAATTGAGCTTCTTTCGGATGCTGTTATTTGTAAGCCACCAATGTTTTCTTCATTGCTTTACGTGCAACGTGAATTCTTGTTTTGACAGTGCCTATAGGTATATTGAGGTGATCTGATATTTCATGATACTTATATCCTTCAAAGTACATGCTGAAGGGGATATAGTATTCGTCTGCCAGATTCGTCAACGCTTTATTGATATCTTCCATGATAAATTTGTTTTCACCTTCATTTTTCGTGGCCGAAACAAACAGGTTCGCACTGGTTATTTCCTCCTCTTTAGTGATGAAGGAGTTGGTTTTGACAATACGTCTATAATTGTTGATAAACGTATTTTTCATGATTGTGTAAAGCCAGCCTTTGAGATTGGTGCCTTCTTTAAAATTTCCAAAATAAGTGACAGCCTTTAGCAACGTGTCTTGTACTAAATCGTTGGCGTCATCTTGATCTCTGGTAAAGTTTTTTGCGTAGAGCTTGAGAGAATTCGCATGCTGGATAACCATTGAGTTAAATTCGATATTAGTCATACTTGATTGGTTTTAAATCTATGCACTTTTATGCACAAATGAGTTAACACTATGATAATAAGATACTCTATTTATATATGCTCAATTAAACTAGAGCTACGGTTTCAAGTCTAATGATGCAAATACTATGCTAAAATCTGCTGGAATTTGAGATATTGGAGGAGGTAGTTGGAATTCTACTGTTGATTAATAATAGAAAAAGGTGCTTGGAGGGTGAATTATCCCCCTTTTGGACTATATTGGATTTGTAATTTGGGGTGTTAATTAACTCAAAATTAATTGAAATTTAATGTTACTGACTAAAAAATATTCACTTCTCGTTCGAGCTGTATTTCAAATTTACTATACACATCGTTCAAAATTGTGGACGATAGTTCAAAAATCTCTTGACCGGTGGCTTGATTGGCGTTAATCAGGACCAGTGCTTGATTATGCCACACTCCTGCTCCGCCCTGCTTTTTCCCTTTCCAGCCACACTGCTCAATAAGCCATCCGGCGGCAAGTTTATAACTCTTCTCATCTATCTTATAATGAACAATTTCCGGAAAATCAATTAATAACCGTTGCAAGGTGGATTTTGGAACAATCGGATTTTTAAAGAAACTGCCTGCATTTCCCACTGTGCTAGGATCAGGAAGTTTTTCGACTCGAATATAGGACACTACCTCTGCGATATCCTTTATAGTTGGGTGCTGAATTTGGCGGTTCGACAACTCTTTTTCAATAGCTCCATAGCTGGTGTTAATGGTTGCGCTTAAATCGAGCTTATACGTGACTTCTATAATGATATATCGATTTTTATATTTAGATTTAAAGATACTTTCGCGATACGAGAAATTACAATCGTCCTTGTAAAAAGTAACAAATTGACCAGAGGTTGTATCAAAGGCTAGGCAACTATAAAAGACATGCATCAATTCGGTGCCATAGGCTCCAATATTTTGAACTGGAGAGGCACCCACGGTGCCGGGAATGAGCGCCATGTTTTCAAGCCCTGGGAATTGATGATCAATGCAATACCATACCAGGTCATTCCATACTTCCCCACCTTGGGCTGTTACAAAAGAATGATTTTGTTGGATAGTATACCCGATGCCTTTCAAGTTAATCTTGATTAGTAATCCAGTGTAGTCTTGTGTGAATAATATATTGCTTCCGCCACCTAATACTAGAAAATCTTGCTTAAAAAGGCCTTCATTGAAGAGTTGAGAAAGGTGTTCTCTTTTTGTTATTTCTACAAATTGCTTTGCTTGTACAGCAATTCCAAATGTGTTGAAGGGTTTTAGTGAGACATTCTCCTGTATCAGGCTCTCCATTTTTTGACTAAAGTTTTCAAATGTTCAAAAAAATCACTAACTTTATCAGTGATATAAGGTGGTAAATATAGTATAAAGCTTTTATTTAAGAAGAATTAAAAATAAGAAATGGCAAACGCAGATTTGAAGAGAATAAAAATCTTAGAGGCGGCAACAAGAAGGTTTGCTCACTTTGGGATGTCTAAGACAACGATGGCGGAGATTGCGAAGGATTTGTCCTTTTCCAAAGCGCTTTTATATTATTATTTTCCGGATAAAAATAGCCTTTATTCGGCCGTCTTTGAGTATGTGATGGACGAAATGATCAATGAGATTGGTGTCTATATAGATAGTTGTGATGATTATGAGAAGGCTATGATGTTTGCTCTCAATAAACGGATCGAACTAATAAATCGGTATTACAGTTTGTTTGAGCAATCCACTACACTTGTGAAAGAGATGCCAACTGAAGTCGAAAAGGTAATCAAGGAGTGTTTTGAGAAAGAAGCGCATCTGATAGGTCGAGTATTGCAGATCGGCGTGAACAAAGGTCAATTGATAGTGGATGATTTGGACGGCACTTCTAAGCTGTTATTGTATTCACTATTCGGTATGCGTATCGGTATTATGAAAGATATGAAATGTATGATTTTCCCAACCAAAGAGGAGTTTGACTTTATTTTGGATCTTCAAAAGAAAATGGTTAAGATTTTCTTGAATGGGTTAAGAAGTTAGTTTTTTTGACAGGATATGTGCTACAATTTGGGTGGCGTGAACTCTTGAGTTCTCGATAAACCATAGATGGGTATTTAATCCGCCGCAAACGACTCCAGCTAGATATATTCCGTTCATATTGGTTTCCATGGTTTCTAAATCGTGTAAGGGAGTCCTCGGGGATTCATTTGGAATAGATATTCCAATACGGCTTAGAAAGTCAAAGTTAGGTTTGTAGCCCGTCAATGCCAGTACGAAGTCGTTTTGAATAGTTTGTACGCCATCAGGTGTGGATATTTCTACACTATCATTATTTACTCTGCAGAGGCAGCTGTTGTATAAAACATCTATTTCTTTGGAAAGAATACGATTTTCAATATCAGGCTTGACCCAATATTTTACTCGAGGACTTATCTCACTTCCGCGGACGACCAAGGTTACCTTCGCACCTTTTCTATATGTTTCTAGCGCGGCATCTATTGAAGAGTTGCTAGCTCCCACTACGATCACATTTTGACCTGCGTAGTAATGTGGGTCGTTATAATAGTGTCGCACTTTACTCAGGTCTTCGCCTGGAATATTCAATAATATGGGATGGTCATAGAATCCCGTAGCAACTATTACGTTAGTGGCAATATATTCCCCTTTGCTAGTCTGGACTCGATAGCTGCTGCCATTTAGTTCCGGAATTACGTCAGTAACCTCTTCAAACAGCTTTATCCGCAATTCAAATTTCTGTTGAATGCGGCGATAGTACTCTAACGCTTCGCTGCGTCGGGGTTTAGAATTTGTAGTGACAAACGGGGTGTCGCCAATCTCTAATCGCTCCGATGAAGAGAAGAACGTCATATTGGTGGGGTAGTGGTACAGAGAATTGACCAAGCAGCCCTTTTCAATAATAATATAAGAAAGTCCGGCTTTATCTGCTTCGATCCCGCATGCCAAGCCTATCGGCCCTCCACCGATAATAAGAATATCGAGTTCAACTATTTTTTGCTTCATTCTCTAGCGCTTCCAATTTGGATTGTTTTTCGACATCGATGATTTGCATGACCGATTTTTGTAAATCTGAGGAAATTTTATTCAAAAACTGTAATTGCTCTGTAATTAATTTTGACTCTTCGGACTCATTGTTGTCATTTGTTTCCTTAGGTAATGTGTATTTAATTGCAAAAAATGGATGTTGTTCGTGCTCATCCTCTAAAGCTGCGATTAGTTGTTCAAGGCTGTTTAGCGTTTTCTTTACCAGTCGGAGATGTTCATTGTTCAATTCCGAAGAGTTAGCTTCCCACACTCTTCTGGTCAGTGTGGCCGAGTACGAGGACAGTATATGGTTGAAGATGACAAATCTATTCAGCTCCTTTGTATTTTTTTGTTTCCATTTAGGCTCGGTAAGCATTCGTTGAAAAGTGGAGCCCATATTGGCAGTAGCGATGTATACATCTTTTCTAGCCAGTTTGAATTCCGTGACGGTCGGTTTTTCTCCCGAAATGATTTTGATGATTTGTGCGATGTAATTATAATTGGCCATAAGCAATTTTCGCATATTTCCCTTGACCTGTGTGCTTTCCCAATTTGGCAGAATGACGTAGCTCGAGACGAAGGCCAGCATCCCTCCTAAAAAAGTATCAATAATTCGACTTTGAGCCATTTCCAATGTATTCATTCCATTAAAGCTTAAGAGAATCAATACATAAGGGGTCATAAACATTACGGCGACGATATAGTTAATCCTAAATAGGCTATAGGCCGTAAGAAAGAAAAATACCAAC
Organism: Sphingobacterium sp. SYP-B4668; assembly: GCF_027627455.1. Classification (NCBI taxonomy): domain Bacteria; kingdom Pseudomonadati; phylum Bacteroidota; class Sphingobacteriia; order Sphingobacteriales; family Sphingobacteriaceae; genus Sphingobacterium; species Sphingobacterium sp. SYP-B4668. Next base: position 1,278,316 of record NZ_CP115483.1, read on the forward strand.
AATATAAATCGGGTGGTTTCGTCCTGTATGGTAACCAGGATAATTGTTCCGATAATTCCACCTACAATGGTCCCGATCAAACGTTGTAAGTTTCGCTCCTTAGTAAGACCAAAACCCGGTTTTAGGATCACCATTATTGTCAACATGACCCAATAGCTGTTGAATTGACCAAAACCTAGTAATTTAGTCAAAAGGTAGCCGAATGTCATGACAATGGACATTCGTATGGCATGTCTGAATATCGTAGACTTCAGATTTAAATTTTCTTCAAATTGGCTCCAATCTAAGTTGACCTTATTGACAAATTTTTCGGCATTGTCAACATCTTCTTTCTTGATGTCTTTGGCAGATAAGAGACTCAAATTGTATATCCTATCCAGCTGGGCTACAATATTCCGAAGGTTGATCACCACCTTTTTTAGAGCGATAGTATTATACTGGTATTCCTTTTCAATCTTATCAATGGATTGGACTAAGCTATCGATGTCATTGTTGAAATTGTAGAGCGGTTTCGGAATTTTATTGGCATTAAGCTGATAAGCCAAGTGGTCTAGTTCATTGGTTACTTTTAATATCGTGAATTTGAAACGGTTCAAGATGCCGGTATGGCCAAATTTTTCGCTGACGGCATCGTAATCGTAATGAGTCGCCATGCTTTGTTCAAATAAATCTACGATGTCGGAAAATATCAACGTTAGGTATCGTCCTGTCTTTGTAGTGTCCTTGATTGAACGCTTACTCTGAAAGAGATGATCTCTTACATTTTCTTGGTGCTCATGGACTTGAATTTGCTGGTCGATGAGTTTTAGATAGTTGGCATCATTGTCAATTTTTATGTCATAAAAATTGGCCTTAATTCTAAGATATTCCGCGACCTTACGGATTGTTTCGGCAAGTTCTTGTTGGGCTAATCGATACGGACGTACTTGTGTAAAGGATAGGCTTATGATGATATACCAAGCCGCACCGAGGATAAAGTAAAAGAGGTTTGTAGCAAATTGTTGAAATGACTCTGTTGCATCTATATGAATAAGGAGCATCAGTATGCCCATTAACCCAATATTGGCCGCTCGGGAATTGAAGACTGCGAGCATCGAGTTTAAAAAGCAGAGGGATGCAATAGCTATAGCAGTGAATAATATAGAGCCACCCGCGAGGTAGACGACAATATAGGTAAATACAGTTATTCCTAAGCAAGCAAACATTCCATAGCGGCGATGGGCTGGAGCTCCTGGTGTATCGGACAATCCAATCAGTAATGCCCCCAAAGAAATAAGAGTGCCAGTTTGAAACACTCCCAAAATGGCACATACCACAATAGGCACAATACAGCCTATTGTAATCCGTAGACCATCTGCAAAATATTGACCGTTAAGGAAATGTTTGATTTCCTGTATAATTTTCTTCATAATCTATACCATGCAAAGATACAGATAGATTTAGGATAAGCGATTGACCTTGTTAATAAAACCTTCTCTAAATTATATACGACGTATGTGGAGACAAGATACAGGTAGTCGAAGACACCGAAACCTGTACAGCACCTTCGTAACCTTTGCGCTTGTTGTTATACTGCTGTAACAGTAACGTTTACGTTTCCTCGAGTTGCCTTAGAGTATGGACATACTTTGTGGGCCTTATTTGCAAGGGCTTGTGCTTCCTCTTTGGATAGAGAGGGGACGTGTATCTCGAGGGCTGCCGATATAAAGAAGGAGTTGTCTTCTTCATTGAAGGAGACTTTCGCCGTCACGGTAGCATCTTGGAGTATTATGTTATCTTTTTTTCCAACGGCTCCCATAGCTCCCAAAAAACAAGAGCTCCAAGCTGCGGCAAATAACTGTTCGGGGTTAGTTGCACCACCCTTTCCTCCCATAGCCTCGGGCTTGTGTACTTCGAAATCTAGGATGCCATCTGAAGATTTAATGGCGCCGTCACGACCTCCAATTGCTGTTACTTCTGCAGTATATAGTATTTTGTCCATTATTACGTAGTTTGGTATATATAATAACAACAAATTCTAAAGATTGTTGTTGATGATTTTTTAAAATTTGCACTGTTTGTGTTGAAAGTTGGTATTATAATTAATGTTTTGATATAAAAAATGTATATTTGGTTTTCTGAGGCTGAATCAACTTATATAAAACAAACAAAACACCCAGCCTCGTGTTAATTCAAAAGCATGAAATTAAGTCAAAAAGAAGCCGCCTTTCAAAACGAGGTGTTGACCCGTTTTGAACTTTTCAAAAGTTTATTTCTAACCTTGCCTTTCCAGCGGGTCAAGCATACGGGTACGTTACTACCATTCTTCACTACGCACTGTGAAAAAGGAGTAGAGGAACACCTCTCTCCAGAAGAGATTATTGATAGCTTCTTCGGGCAATATGAGCAGTATGTTCAGGAAGAAGATCGTATGGATTTACTTTTCCGTATCGTCCAATATGTAGAAAGACAAGTGGTGTTATTCGATGCCGTTGAAGATTCGTCATTTCAGTCTATTGGTCACTCCGATGAGACAGGTTCTTTGGAGCCACTCTTCCGCCAGACACAAACGAATAATAAGCTCCGAAAGCAAATTGTCGATAAGTTAAAGGATTTTTCGGTTCGTTTGGTATTGACGGCCCACCCAACACAGTTTTATCCTGGTGCCGTTCTTTCCATTATCAATGATTTGATAGAGGCCATAAAAGAGAACGATATCAATAATATCCATCTTTTGCTCCAGCAACTCGGAAAGACGCCCTTTATTAATAAGGAACGCCCAACACCAGTCGATGAGGCAGCTAGTCTAGCTTGGTTTTTAGAAAATGTTTTCTATAAAGTTGCTTCTGAAATCCAACACACGATAGACAATGAATTAGAAGTGCCTACCGAAGATGTCAAGCAGCTTATTGAGCTTGGATTCTGGCCAGGAGGCGACCGTGACGGGAATCCTAACGTGACAGTAGAAAGTACAAAAAAGGTGGCAACCATGTTACGGACTATCCTTTTTAGATGTTATTATCGTGATTTTCGTATTATCAGACGAAGGATTACTTTCAGAGGGGTTGAACAATATATGGATGAACTCCAAGAATTATTTTATAATAATAGCTTCAATCCCATTGAAAATCCAAAGGACGAGACTGCGCGAATATTGTCAAATTTAAAATCTATTGAGCGCGTATTGATTGAAAACCATAATAGTCTCTTTATAGACGTTGTGGAAGATCTTATTCGGAAAGTGATCACATTTGGATGTTATTTCACGACCTTGGATATCCGTCAGGACAGTCGTGTCTTGCGTGATACCCTGACATACCTGATTGATTCCAATCAGGAGCTGACTAATCAACCTACAGACTTTGAAAGTTTGGATGAAAAAGAGAAGCTAAAGAAATTTCCGTTTTCTGAATTAAACCTAGTAGTTGGTGAAGATGCTCCTGCACTGGTTAAAGATACTTTGGAAGTGATACCCTTGCTTAAGAGTGTTCAACAGTCAGGTAGCGAGAGAGCTGCACAACGGTTTATTATCAGTAATTGTCAGCAAGCCTCAGATATTCTAGGTTTGATGCAATTGTTCTTATGGTCAGGTTGGCAGAAAGAATCGTTGACCATTGATTTTGTGCCTTTATTTGAAACCGTGGATGATTTGGTACGCGCTGCTGACGTGATGAAAAGTCTTTACACACATCGGGATTATGTGAAGCATTTGAAGTCAAGGGGGAATAAGCAGACCATCATGTTAGGGTTTTCGGACAGCACAAAAGACGGAGGCTATTTAATGGCCAATTGGTCTATCTACAAAGCCAAGATGGAATTGACCGCAATCGCACGCGAGTACGATGTTGATTTGGTATTCTTTGATGGGCGGGGTGGACCTCCAGCTAGGGGCGGGGGCAAGACCCAACGTTTCTATGCTTCTATGGGGCGTGATATCGAGAATAAGCATATTCAATTGACTATTCAAGGACAGACCATCAGTAGCCAGTACGGATCAATAGATGCTGCAAAGTATAATATTGAACAATTGCTTCATGCTGGGATTATTTCGGAAATCAACCAAAATGATGGCGACACACTAACGGCAAAGCAGAAAGATGTCATCGACCAGATGGCCGAAGTCAGTTATGAAAAATTCATGTCATTACGTAAAGACCCATTGTTCTTAAATTATTTAGAGAATCTGAGTCCATTAAAGGCTTTATCTACTATAAATATCAGTAGTCGTCCTGTCAAACGAAATACAGATAAGGAACTACGGTTGGAGGATTTGAGAGCGATTAGCTTTGTGACCTCTTGGAGTCAATTGAAACAAAATATTCCTGGGTTTTATGGCGTAGGTTCGGCATTGCAATTTGCAGAGGAAAACAATCTATGGTCATACGTTCGAAATCTGTATGAGCATTCAGGTATGTTTAATACGATTATTGACAACTGTATGATGTCGATGACTAAGTCAAATTTTGACATTACATCTTACATGCAGTATGATGAAAAGTATGGTACTTTTTGGAAGATGCTCCATGATGAATTTCAGCTCACCAAAAAATATGTACTTAAGCTTAGTAATACGAAGAAATTGATGGAAAATTATCCAGTGGAGCGAGAGTCTATCCTGGCGCGCGAGAAAATAATTTTGCCATTGCTCACTATTCAGCACTATGCGATTCGTAAACAAAAAAATCTAAGTTTAGAGGATCCGCAGTATGATGTCTACTCGAAGCTAATTGCAAGGACCATATACGGAGTTGTAAATGCAGGACGTAATTTAGCGTAGCAAGAAGAGTAGGGAAATTAGTATATTATTTATATTTTTGTCCGTAATTAGAAGAAAACGAGGTATCCAGCGAAAACGTAGCGATGCGACACGATTGGCATATCACAAATAAATTATATAGGTATGAAATATCTATTTAGCCTAATCTGCACAAAAGTGATGGATGTAGTTTAGATATTTCGTATGACAATTGAAGAATAAATTATATATGTATATGAAACTTAATACTTTACTTGCAGCTGCAGTTATCGGTGGAAGCTTTTTATTTGCTTCTTGTAATAATAAAACAGCTGAACAGAATCAGCTCAAGTACACGCACACTTCACTGGTTGATGGAGATGGTTATCATTTTTTTCAGACTGTAGGTCAAAAGGTACCCTATGAGTTAGCTTATGCAGACTATGCCGCTTCTGTTTCATCCGATGCAAAGGTTAAAGCTTTAGCCGTCAAGATAAAAGAAGTATACAGTGCTTTGATTCCGCAATTGGACAGTGCTGCTACAGCGGTTCATGTAGACTTTCCAATTAGAGGTGCAGAGGCGTTTGCCGTCCCTGGACAACAAGGCCCTACTGCTGATAGTGCCGTGTCAACTGTTGCTACAACCTATTCGGATGCTGCCTTTTTAGCACATGTGCAACACGAGCAGACTTTGATTAAAGAACAGTTTGGACGTGTATCTAGAAATACAAACGTGATTTTGCAAAAATTAGCGAAAGACAATGAAAAGGCTTTGGAAGAAGTATATACTTTGTCTGGTGTCAAAAATGATGAGCACGCACATCATTAATCAATAAAATCTACTGAATGGCTGTAAAACAGATTATTACAGGTTTAATGTCGTATGGAATGTCCGGAAGGGTATTCCATGCGCCGTTTATAGTGGGAAATGAAGGCTTTCAATTGAAGGCAGTTGTGGAGCGTACAAGCAAGCAAATACATCTTCAATATCCAGAAGTTGTCAGTTATTCCAGTATTCAAGAACTATTGGATGATGATGAAATCGAGTTAGTTATTGTCAACACGCCAAATGACACTCATGTAGAGTTTGCTACGATGGCTTTACAAGCTGGTAAGCATGTATTGATTGAGAAACCATTTGCTCCCACTGCTGAGCAAGCCAAAGGATTGTTTGATCTGGGACGTAAGATGAACCGATTGGTATTACCTTATCACAATCGTAGATTTGATTCAGACTTCCAATCATTGGTTGAAATTCTCCAGACCGGTAGGGTAGGGAAGCCCGTAGAACTCCATCTTCGTTTCGATCGTTTCAAGCCGGAAATTGGAGTCAAGATATTTAAGGAAACCAAGCGCCCTGCGAGTGGCATTTTATATGACCTAGGTTCACATTTGTTGGACCAAACCATTTCAATTTTTGGTAGACCAAAGTCGGTTACCAAAATATTGACTAAAAATCGTACCCACACCCAAGTGGATGATTATGCCAGCATTGTACTGAGTTACCCGCGCGGACTAAGTGTATTCATTACTGTAAGCCTGTTGGCTGCCAATCCCCAAAAGAGCTTTGTCTTGCATGGCACAAAAGGGTCATTTGTAAAAAATAGAACCGATATTCAAGAGCAGCAGTTGTTGAATGGGATGACACCTCTCACGGATGATTATGGTAGAGAGGCAGAAGGTCAAGAGGGCATTCTTACTGAAGTCCAAGAAGATGGGCTTCTTGTCAGCGAGGCCATTGCAGCATCCAAGGGTGACTATATGCATCTATTTGATGCTGTTTTTGCTGCGATACGCCATAATCAACCCTATTTTGTGTCTGAAGATCAGATTTTGTGGCAATTGGAGATTTTAGAACCCTCTCGTTAATAAGTAAATGAAATATCTACATAAACTCGGGGTGTCCAAATACGGATAATCCCGAAGTAGCATGAGTACTATTTATCATGGACCACTACGAATGATATGATGGTATTATTCTATCTGACGGATAAAAATCAAATTCTATATGAATTAAGGATTGATTAACCATTTATTTACATTTAATTCACATCAAATCTTTAATATTGATTTTTAATATATTAAATTAGTGAATATATCTTGTTAGTAGTGGCTGATCAATTTCCTGTCCTTAATCGCGAGCTAAGTTGGCTGCAGTTTAACGAACGCGTGCTTCAAGAAGCAGCCGACGAAACTGTCCCTTTGCTGGAACGTATTAAGTTTCTTGCCATATATTCCTCTAATTTATCCGAGTTTTATAGTGTTCGTGTTGCAATTCTCCATCGTATGGTGGAAAATGAACTTAAGAACAAAAAGATAGGCTTCAAACCTAAGAAGATACTGAAGCAAATCCAGCAGAGTGTCTTGAAATTAGATAAAAAATTCGACTATCTCTTTGATCAGGTGCTGACCAAACATCTAGAAGAAGAGAATATTAATATTTTGGAAGCCGATGATTTGACCGATGATCAACGTACATATTTGCATACCTATTTTCAGGATGAAATTCTGAAGCACCTTATACCAATATGGGTTAGTGATGCATTCTTTCCAAATGTCAATGGGCGCACCCTGCAGTTTATGGTCAAGCTTACGCATAAAGGCAAAGAACGCTTATCCATCATCGACATTCCTAAAAACACGGTCAGTCGGTTCCATCGAGTCCCTAATAATGAAGGGCAGCATGAGATTATCCTGTTGGACGATATTATTCTGATGTTTCTGGAAAACGTATATACAGCCGTGGAGTTTGATGATATTTCTGCCTATCGGTTTCAGATAACTCGGGATTCTGAACTTGACTTAGATGTCGATCGAAGCGACAAATTTCTGGAAGTACTGAAGAAGAGTCTTGTCGATAGAAAGAAAGGTAAGGTGATTCGTTTGGAATATGATGCTAATATGCCTCCGTCACTGTTGAGCTATCTAGACGCTCATTTAGAAGTGGATGACGATGGATTCATTCCGATGAATCGATATATGATTTTTAGTGATTTCATTGATTTCCCAATCGGCAATCGATTGGATTTAGCTTATGAACCGGTCCTTCCTTTGGCAATTGCTGGGCTAGATATCAATAAAAGCCTTTTCAAGCCTATTAAGAAAAGAGACTATCTTATCCACTTACCATACCAGACTTACGATTATGTATTGCATTTCATCCGAGAGTCTGCTATTGACCCCTCAGTTGAAGAAATCAACATTACGTTATACCGAGTTGCAAACAATTCGAATATTATTAACGCACTCGTTATTGCTGCCAAAAACGGAAAGAAAGTAAATGCATTCTTGGAAGTCAAAGCTCGATTTGATGAAAAAGCAAATTTGTATTGGTACACAAAGCTTGAAGAAGCTGGGGTGAATGTCTATTTAGGGAATGTCAATATCAAGCTACATGCTAAGTCCTGTCTGGTATATCGTAGGGAAGGAAAGAGAAGAGCAGCTTATACCTATTTATCTACGGGAAACTTTAACGAAAAAACTGCACGCATATATTGTGATATAGGACTATTTACTGCCAATAAAAACATCACAAGAGATCTTAAGCGTTTATTCGCAGGATTAAAAAAGAGTGTATATTATGACAACTATAACACGTTGATTACCGCCCCTTTGTCAATGCGGGGTGTTTTCTATGAAAAAATAGACAAGCTAATTCAATTAAGCCAACGGGGGATACGCGTATCGATGGTTCTCAAGATGAATAGCTTGACGGATGAAGATATCATTCAAAAATTATATATCGCCAATAATGCCGGAGTCCGCATACATTTGATTGTTAGGGGAATGTGCTGCTTGATACCCGGTAAGGTGGGTTTTAGTGAGCATATCTATGTGATGAGTATTGTCGATCGGTACTTGGAACATGCCCGGGTATGGCTATTTGACTACGGCGATCACAATGAAATCTATCTCTCCTCGGCCGATTTGATGACACGAAACCTAAATAGGAGAGTGGAAATCGCTTTCCCGATTGTAGATTCCAACCTCAGAACTGAGATTTATAATCTCATGCAGATTCAGTTGAAAGACAATACTAAAGCTAGGATTATAGATGCGCAACAGAAAAATAGATACAAAAGGAGTCCAGTTGGGCAATCGAACAGAGCGCAGACAGATACCTACGAATATTTAAAAGATAAATTAGAAATTTTGTGAGATACGCAGCCATAGACATCGGGTCGAATGCAGTACGTTTACTGATAGCAGATATAGACCAGAGTAAAGAGAAAATTGATTTTACTAAAAATACTTTATTACGCGTACCCCTAAGATTAGGCGACGACGCTTTTATTCAGAAGCATATTTCGGATGTCAAGTTTAAGGATATGGTTAGCACCATGACTGCTTTTAAAAATTTGATGGACGTCTATCGTGTTACGGATTACATGGCTTGTGCCACCTCAGCGATGCGTGATGCTTCCAATGGCCAAGATGTAGTAAGCGCATGTAGTAAAGTTGGTATCGATATTCAAATTATTGACGGAGCTCTTGAGGCAGAGATTATATATAACAGTCACTTGGAGCAAGATTTGGATAGAGACAAGGTGTATTTGTACATTGACGTAGGAGGTGGTAGTACTGAGCTCTCGTTGTTTGCAAATGCCAAATTAGTTGCTTCCCAATCATTCAACTTAGGTACTATTCGTATTTTGGATAATCAAGATAAGCCAGAGACATGGGAAGATATGAAGGAATGGGTGAAAAATAATACCAAAATGTATAAGCAAGTATACGGAATAGGAACGGGGGGTAACATCAATAAATTGTCCCGTCTGGCAAATGATAAGGTAGATAAGCCTATGTCTTATGCTAAACTAAAGGCTATTTACACACATCTAGCTTCCCATTCGCTGAAGGATAGAATAAATGTATTGGGTCTTAAGCAGGACCGTGCAGACGTTATCATTCCCGCTGCTGAGATATTTCTCACAATTATGAAAATTGGACATCTCAAAACCATCGTAGCACCAAGGGTAGGTTTGGTTGATGGAATCATCCAAACTTTAATTGGCAGAAATCTTCGAGATAAAAAATCTGTGTAAAAGATGATATTTAAGTTGCAGGTTTAGAAAAAAGCACTATTTTTGCATCTCAATAGTCCTCAAGCCCAGGTGGCGAAATTGGTAGACGCACCATCTTGAGGGGGTGGCGCCTGTATGGGTGTGGCAGTTCGAATCTGCTCCTGGGCACAAAAAAAAGTAGAGCGGTAAGGATTTCCTTACCGCTCTACTTTTTTATAGTTTGTTGGCCTTTGCCGTTATCTCTGCGATGTCGAGTACCTGTATATCCGATTCTTTATCTTTTATCTTAACACCGTCCCGTAGCATAGTCATGCAAAATGGACAGGCAGCCGCCACAATTTGCGCTTCGGATTCGATGACATCTTCAATCCGTTCGATATTGATGTCTTTGTTCCCAGGTTCAGGTTCTTTGAACATTTGTGCTCCACCAGCCCCGCAACACAGACCGTTGCTGCGACATCTCTTTAGTTCTACCAGTTGAGCATCCAATACTTCTAGGGCCTTTCTAGGGGCCTCGTATACCTCGTTGGCCCTACCCAGATAACAAGGATCATGATAGGTGATCTTTTTCCCCTTGAATTCATGACCGTCACTTGGTTTGAGCTTACCTTCATCAATAAGCGACTGAATCAATTGAGTATGGTGTATGACTTCATAATGCCCTCCTAGTTGTGGATATTCATTTTTAATGGTATTGAAGCAGTGCGGACATGCCGTTACTATCTTTTTGATTTCATAACCATCTAAAATCTGGATATTCATCATGGCCTGCATCTGAAAAAGAAACTCATTGCCAGCTCGCTTAGCTGGGTCACCAGTACAACTTTCCTCAGTTCCTAAAATAGCGTATTTGAGTCCGACATGACGCAAGATCTTACATATATCGCGGGTAATGCGTTGAGCTCGCTCATCAAAACTTCCAGCACAACCTACCCAGAATAGAATTTCTGGGGATTCGCCCTTATTCACCAGCTCAGCAACAGTGGGTATATGAAATTGATTTTCCATAATTTTTTAAGCTAACATTATTGATTCGTCCAATTTGCCCGATCCGCTTGGGAATATTTCCAAGGCGCACCGTTGTTTTCCAAATTGCCTAGCATGGCGTTGACACTTGCTGGGGCTTGGGATTCTTCCATGACAGCATACTGCCTTAATCCCATAATGATTTCCAACGGATTGATATTGACGGGACATTGCTCTACACAAGCATTACAGCTCGTGCAAGCCCATATCTCTTCCCTGGAGATGTATGTGTCTATTAAAGCGCGGCTGTCATCTTTAAAGCTTCCATTTTGATCGATGTTTTTGCCAACCTCTTCCAATCGGTCGCGTGTATCCATCATGATTTTTCTTGGAGATAGCAATTTTCCGGTGATATTGGCTGGACATGCTGCGGTACACCGTCCACACTCGGTACAGGTATAGGCATCCAGCAGATTCTTCCACGTGAGGTCATGTATATCCTTTACTCCAAATCTGGCTGTAGCATCCGTTTGGGGAGGTGTAAAGGTTGGGTCTAGCATAGCTTTGACTTCATTGGTGACAGTTGGCATATTCTCAAATTTCCCTTTCGGTTCCAATTTGGAAAAATAGGTATTAGGAAAAGCCAATATGATATGTAGGTGTTTGGATATGGGAAGATAGTTTAAAAACAACAATACCCCCACAATATGAAACCACCATGCTCCTCTTTCCATTATAATCAACCCCGTGATGTTGTCTGGCAATACGTTGATGAGTAAGGAGCTGATAGGAAATGCGCCTGTCTGATGATAGTGGGGTGCTCCAAGCGTTTGTAATTTGTAGTCAGCGGCATTCATCGCTAGAAATGCCGACATGAGAAGAATTTCCGTAACCAGAATCAGAATAGCATCTGTTTTCGGCCAATTGTTGAGCTCTTTGTTTTGAAAGCGTTTGATATTCAATATGCTTCTACGGAGGAGAAAAATCACACATGACAACAGTACTGCAAAAGCTAAGATTTCAAAAGCGTAGATAATAAAATTGTAAAACTCACCCACGAAAGAGAGCACACGATGGGTACCGAATAGACCATCGATAACAATTTCAATCATTTCGATGTTGATGATACAGAAGCCGGCATAGACAAAAAAATGAAGTAGCGCAGGAATGGGCTTTTTGAACATTTTTTGTTGACCAAAAGCTACCAAAAGCATCGTTTTGATGCGCGCGCTACGATTACCAAAACGATCTACTGTTCGGCCTAATTTAATATTTCGTACGATTTTCTTCGCATTCTTGATAAAGAAAATAAGGGCAACAATAAGCAGTATTGCAAAAATGAGTTGACTGATCATAACAATTCTACATCAGGTTATACACAAATATATAATAAAATAAATACTATGCATGCATAATAATCAATTTAGAACGGTTAAAAATATAAAAAAAGGGGGGATAACATCGTTATCCCCCCTTTTTTTATATTTTTAAATCCAACTATTTAGCTGCAGGTGCTGCTGTCGCGGGAATTCCTAATTTCGTTTTAACATCAGTAGTTAAATCATCGCCACCAGCAAAATAAGGGATGTTAGTGCTTGAAATGTCAAATACATATGCATATCCTTTTGCTTTAGCAACATCATTTACGGCTGTCATTACTTTGCGCTCGATAGGTTGGTACAATTCTTCTTGTTTCTTACCAATGTCTTCTTGTGCTACGCGTTGAATATCTTGGATGCGACCTTCAAGCTCACGTAGTTGAGTTGCCAATGTATTTAATTCCGCATCCACAGTCTCTTTATTCGCTTCGCTACGGTTACGTGCTTTATCATTCGCCGCAGTCTGTTGCTTTTGGTACTCGGCATACATATCCTGTAATTCTTTTGTTTTGGCATCTTGCAATGTCTTTAGCTGATCTTGTGCCGTTTTAAACTCTGTCGTACCTGAGATTATATCACCAAAATTGATATGTCCGATTTTTTGTTGTGCATTTACCAATTGAGTGGAGATAAACAAACCTGCTACTAATGCCGCACTTTTTACTAAATTTTTCATTCTTTTCATGTTAATCTTTTGTCCTGCTCTTGATTAAAGAAGCAGACGATGTTTATTTTGTTTAAATAAATTTTTGTTGTCTTGTTACTACCTGTCGCAATGATAATAAAAAAAAATTATTTTACAAGTGATGCATCAGGTTTAAATCCCAATTTAGTAATGATTTCATTACTTTTATCCAGTTTAGGATTAGCATAAAGGAAAGTGACTTCATTTCCTTTGTCAAGAACGATATCCAATCCTTGATTACTTGCTACATCTTGTATCGCTTTCGCTACACGGTCTTGGATTGGTTTGATGAGTCTAATACGTTGTTGATATAGTTCACCCTCATATCCGAATTTTTGACGTTGAAATTCTTTTGCCTCTTTTTCCTTTTTGACGATTTCATCTTCTCTTCTACGACGCATATCTTCATTCAACAATACTTGGTCATTTTGATAGGCTTTGTATAGCTTTTCAATCTCACCATACTTGTTATCAACCTCTTCTTGCCATTGTACGGAAAGATCGTCTAGTTGTTTCTGCGCTGATACGTATTCAGGAATATGCTTTAAGATATATTCCGAGTCCACGTAAGCAAATCGTTGAGCAAACGCCCCTGACGTAGTCAACGTTAAAAAAGCAAGGATTATAAATATTTTTTTCATTTCTATGTAGATAAATCGTTAAACAATAATCTTTTTTATATGACAATTTCTATTCCAAAAAGTTTAATGGACTAGAATCCGCCCATGTTTTGCATGATACTAAATGTGAAGTTTTGTTTCCATGAACTTTCCGGTAATCCAGGAATAGGATCAAATGCGTGACCATAATCAATACCTAGCATACCGAATATCGGTAAGAAAATACGAGCACCCACACCTGCTGTACGTCTAACCTTGAAGGGGTTGAATTCGCTGAATTTGTTCCACGTGTTACCTGCTTCGGCAAATGCCATGACGAATACTGTAGCCTGTTCATTTAACATGACCGGATGTCTCAACTCGATTTGGTATTTGTTATAAATTGGACTACCTGAGTTGATTGCAATTTGTTGATATCCATTCTGCGTACTCTCTGGGATGATAACACCATTTGCATATCCCCTGAGCGCGATAATTTCCGAACCTTGTAAGAAGTCAAAGCCTTGCATACCGTCTCCTCCTAATTTAAAGCGTTCGAAGGTAGATGTCTCCGTTTTGTTGGTATAGTTGCCTAAGAATCCGAATTGTGCTTGTGTCTTCAAGACCAATTTACCAGCAATCTTGATATACCATTGGGAGTCGAACTTCCATTTGTGATACTCTGTCCATTTATATTTTTCTTCTTGTGGGGCAGTTTTGTAGTTGATGTTGTTCCATGCCGAATATGGAGGCGTCAATTGTACTGAGAATTTAATATTAGATCCCGATGTCGGATAGATAGGGGCATCCACTGAATTGCGACTAATCTCCTGTGTAATGTTCATGTTGTAAGCAGTACCATTGGAGAATAAGAAATAGTTTCCATAATTCTGCAATTTATAACGCTGGAAAGACAATGAGGTATTAATCTGGAAGTAGTTATCTGGCCATTCAAGACGTTTACCCAAAGTGGCTGTAACCCCGGTCATCCAGATACGTTGTAGTTCCGAGTCTTTTACCATTTGTTCGCCCGTGTAGTAGTTGAAGCCTCCATAGGAAGAACTGGAAGTATAAGCGCTCAACCCAAAGTAAATTGGTTTTTTACCACCTAACCACGGCTCGGAAAATGAAAAGCTGTAAGACTGGTAGCGCTTACCAGATGTTTGACCACGTACACTTAGTTTTTGTCCGTCTCCACGAGGCAAGGGCTTCCATGAACTTTTATCAAAGAAATTACTAGTCGAGAAGTTATTAAATGTCAGACCCAATGTACCGATGATTTGCCCTGCTCCGTATCCACCCGATAGTTCCACTTGATCCGAAGGTTTTTCGGCCACATTATAAAGTACGTCTACTGTACCCTCTGCGTGGTTAAGGTTGGTAGGTACAGGGTTTGTCTTTTGTTCATCAAAGTTTCCGAGTTGAGCAATCTCACGAACGCTTCTCATAATCAAGTCCTTGGAAAATTTCTGCCCCGGTTTGGTATAAATGGATCTCAAAACGACCTTATCATTCGTGACATCATTACCCTTTACGATGACATTGTTGATGGTGTATTGTGCTCCTTCGTACATGCGGATTTCTACATCAATGGTGTCGTTGTATATCTTGGTTTGTACAGGATCTACAGAAAAGGTCAGGTATCCATCATTCATATATAGGGATGAGATATCGTCGCTATTCCGAGTAGGACCTGAAAGCTTAGTTACCAATTTTTCTTCACTGAATACATCTCCCTTTTCAATTCCTAAGATAAGGTTCAAGACTGAATCCGTGTACTTGGCATTACCAGACCAGCTGATATTACCAATATAGTACTTAGGACCTTCATAGATTTCCATGTCTATGACAACTTCATTAGCGTCGTACTTTTTGACTGAATCACTTATGATTTCAGCATCACGATAACCTTTGTCATGTAGTTTAGCTATCATCTTTTCCTTAGCCTCTTTATACTTCTCGTCCTTGAATTTTCCAGGACCGAAAATGCGGTACCATTCACGTTGCTTCACCCCTTTGAGTGATTTTCTCAAGGCACGTTGAGAAAACTCTTTGTTCCCCGTGAAATTAATCTTGCGAACCTTTACCTTTTTATTTCGTGCTACGTCCACGACCAGTATTTCGTTATTCGCTTGTGTGGTATCTTTGATAGTACTTGTCTTAATCTCAGGATATAAATAAGCTTTCTCTCTTAAGAATCGTTGAATCGTAAATCTTGTCGTGTTAATCAAATTTTCATTGACAATCTTGCCCGTATTACTGTTCAGTCGTTTGCGTACTTCCTCCGTTTGGCTTTTGCTCAATCCGTTTATATCGATACGAGTCAGACGAGGGCGTTCTTGCACCTTGATATTGAAATAGATGTTGTCACCGTCTACACGGTCAGCATATAGTTGTACATCGTCGAATAGCCCTTGAGCCATTAAGTTCTTAATTACATTCGCTGTAGCATCACTTGGTACTTCGATATGTTGACCTACGACCAGCTTCGATAATGTGATTAGGATATCATTTTCCAGGAATTGTGTCCCGGTGACAGTTACTCCACCAATGACATAGTCTCTAGGAGTTAAGTAGCTTATTTCGTCAGGGTTACTCAGATTAATAGGTTTGTTACCTGTGATCTGAGCAGAGGCTGAGTAAGAGTAAACCGAACTAATAAAAGATATTAAAAATACTATACGCTTCATCTATAATTTTTTATCGATGCTAAAGTACACCAATCTGTTGTTAAATTTTGTTAAAAGAAAATATTGCTAAATTGTTATCCAGCAACACATTTTGCGTGCAAAGTTAATCATTAAGATTATAATTGCTCACTTGTTTTTCCGAATCGTCTTTCGCGTTGCTGATAGTTATATATACATTCAAATAAATCTTCTCGGGTAAATTCAGGCCACATTTTGGATAGGAAGCTCAATTCAGCATAAGCAATCTGCCAAAGAAGGTAATTGCTTATCCTTTGCTCACCACTGGTGCGGATGAGAAGGTCTGGATTTGGCATATCAGCTGTATAGAGATTATTGGAAATGACTTGTTCATCAATCTGATCTATGCTCATTTTGCCATCTATGACTTGTTGACATATACGTTTTGTGGCATCTACTATTTCCTTTTGTGAACTGTAGCTAAGCGCTAACGTTAGTACACAAGCTGTATTATTAGCTGTTAAAGCAATGGTCTCTGCAAGCTTTGACTGACAGTTTTTAGGTAATTTTTCGATATCACCAATGGTTTGTAGGCGAATACCATTGTCTTGGAATGTTTTTATTTCCTTATTTAATGTGGAGACCAGTAGTTCCATCAATGCGAGCACTTCCAATTTTGGACGATTCCAATTTTCGCTGGAAAAGGCATAAAGGGTCAGATACGGTATACCCAATTCCACTGCTCCTTCCATTGCTTCGCGGACAGCAGATACGCCATTCTGATGACCAAATATTCTTAATTTGCCCAATCCCTTTGCCCATCGACCGTTACCATCCATGATGATAGCAACATGCTCGGGTAGATTTTGTAGGTCAACTTTATCTTTGATACTCATTTTTCTAATTCATTGTACACTTACCACCAGTAACATTTTTGACTTATAAAGGTATAAGTTAAGGTCAGGCCTAGAGTCATATAGCCATCATGTGGGCGACCGTCACCTCTTAATTTGCCTTTGTTGGTTGCCCAGTTTCCGCTTCTATCGGCTAGGTCTTCCCAAAGGCCGATACCTATTGCAGATCCCGGCCCGGCAGTAGGTCGAGTTGTTGCATAATTTTTACTGACATTGTCAATATTGTCAGATAGTACTGTTCGATATCCCAGTTCAGCTCCTATACTCCAAGGACCTTTAATATTATATTTAAACCCGAATCCAAAGGGGATAGCTATCGCTATTTTACCGTATGTTGTAGGATTCTGCTCTACGTCGTACTCTAGTTGCAGCTCCCCCAGAGCCTGTTTGTCGCCAGAGGCGAACGTGACATAAGGGCTGTGATAAATTCCTGCAATACCTGCAAAAAGATACGGAGTATAGGTCAGTTTGTTCTTGCCAGGAACAAACTTAAAAAAATTAAACTCTCCAACCACAGAAAATTCGACTATCTTATTTTGGAAACTGAGATTGCGATTTTGATGAAATTCACTTGATTTATCCTGGTCCGAACCATACACGTGTAAGAAGTTAACACCTGCCTTTATCCCCCACGTAGGGTCAAAATTGTACTTTCCACTCAATCCTCCTCCCATGCTCCTGAGGTAGAATGGATTGTCGGGATTAATATCTCCCATATACCCAGTTGTTCCAATGTTGGCCCCTGCTTCCCATTGCTGAGCGCACAAATTGCTGATTGGCAAAAGGCCAATAATGGTTAGAAAGGTGTAAACCAATTTTTGCAAAGCAGTTTTTTTGCGGTAAAGATAATGTATTTCGACCAATAGATACTTATTAAATGTTGTTAAAATACATTAAATCCAAGTAGGCAATTCGCCCAAATCTAGTAGTTTCTGACATCTATTCCCCAAAGTAGTTTTTCCCTCAGTGTACTGAAATAGCCATCGTTACTCAACCGTATCAGATTGATGGAAAAGGGTGCTTTTCTAATTTTTAGTTTTGTAGTCGTAGAAAGAGTTTCATTTTGGGAGTCGCAGCTTAGAATATATTTGCCCGTTCTACTCTCAATTTCCAATTCCAATTCAAATTCCGAAGAAATGACGATGGGCCTTACATTTAAATTGTGTGGTGATATAGGGGTGATGACAAAATTGCCACTTCCAGGCATCATTATTGGTCCTCCACAGCTTAGAGAATAAGCTGTAGAACCCGTGGGAGTAGCGACAATCAAACCATCGGCCCAATAGGCATTGAGCAATTCCCCATTAATCCGCGCATTTACGGTAATCATTGCCGAACTATCATACCTGAACACCGTAATGTCATTAAGAGCAAAATTCCTACCCTTGAATAAATCTATGTCATCGGCCTCCACCGTCAATAGAGCCCTTTTCTGAAGCGTGTAAGATTTGTTTATGATTTGGGTAAGTGAGTCCTCTATATCGATTTTATTAATTGTCGCCAAAAACCCCAAGCGTCCAAAATTAATTCCTGCAAGTGGAAGCCCTGAATCTTGGACGATTGATACGGCAGATAGCATCGTGCCATCTCCACCTAGGCTAAGCATGAATTCGATATCTGTCGGCAGGTCACTGTGGGACGTAAAAGTCGGTAGATTTTCTTGACAGGGGAATTGACTTCTCAAAAAGATGTAAAAATCTTGATAGATATAGATATCCGCCCCTTGTCGTTTTAGAAAATCGAACAATTGTTGGACAAACGGTAGTACCGAAGGATTGAACTCTCTTCCGTAAATCGCTATTTTCATTGGAGTACAGGTATGTATTTGTGTCTACTTCTACTGGTATTCATGAGCTTTTACACTCGTATTCTTTTTAGCAATAATAAAGTTTGCCTACGACAGGCAGGGACTCTATACAATATTTTTCAAAGATGGGAAAAAGCAGGCGCATATTAAAGGTTAAGATAATTCATCAATAAGTCGTAGCGTTGTTGAAGGTCATTTTCGTCGTTTCCGTCATTAAATGTTGCCTTAACAACATAGTCAAAGCGCCAAAGAGTGGATACCAGAGAAGCGATATTTGTTTTGTTTACTTTAATGGTCAATTCCAGCTTCGACGAGTCCGGGAGCGTTTTGATGGCCGTGCTAAGGATGTTCGTATTATCCGACTCAATAATGTGGGCGATGTGGGAGAGGGCATTGTCCTTTGCTCCAATCTCCAGAACAATGATCGCACCGGACTCATTGTTTGATTGCAATCCATTCAATGCCTGAATGACATCTACAGCTGTAACAACCCCTACATATTTATTCTCTTTGTTAAGTATTGGTAGGATATCAGCTTTGTAATTGCTTAGATAAAGCAAGGCATCATATACGTGCTGGTATTCATATAAGTAAAGGGGAGCGAGGTTGAGTTTCATGTTTTTAATGATATCGTCCTCGTCCTCATGATTTAAAAGCTCATCCTCTTGAACAAGCCCCAAAAATTCATTATTAGATACTACGGGAAGATATGAAAGATGAAATTCAGCCATCTTATCCAAGCCCTTCTGTACTGTATCTGAAGGATGGACCTCACAAAATTTTTGAGATAGTATTTCGCCGATATACATGGTTCCTATTTCTTATATACTTTTAAACAATCCAAATTGCAAAACGTTTAATCTGGATATTGTTTTACTACGAAGTTAAGCAATATGTCAGTATCTGCAATAGTTACGAAATGTATTTAATCGTTAATTTTGATTCATCACATGGCTTGAGCTATGTAGGTCTTGATAGTTTTTGTGATACGTGTAGGACAAAGCACTTATTAGAGTAGCTCCAAGTTCATATAGGTCGTACCCAGAAGAAGAATAACATTTGTTAAAAAAAGCAAATTTATCTAAGTTTACAAATCAAAACCGAATCGACTAAATCATACATATGCAGGTGGACGAACAGAAGAAGTTTATTGAAGTAAGAGAAGTAATCCGGAAGAAGAGTCCAAAATTAGCAAAATGGATTCCTTCACCCCTCATTAGTTATTTAGAAAGAATTATTCATGAAGATGATATCAATTATATCATGAATAAGTTTGAAGATAAGTATGGTCTTGACTTCGTTGACGCTTTATTGGAAGAGCTGGGCGTGGAAGTCGTATTAGAGGGAGTGGAGCATATCCCCACGAGTGGGAGTGTCATATTCGCGTCCAACCATCCTTTGGGTGGCCTTGATGGCGTTGCTTTTATGCATGCTGTAGGTCAATATAGAAGAGATGTCAAGTTTTTGGTCAATGATATATTGCTAAACATCAAGAATCTTGAACCGCTCTTTATTCCTGTGAATAAACTTGGAGGGCAGGGAAAAAGTGGTATGGAAATGATTGAACGGGCATATGCTGGCGAAGATGCCCTATTGGTCTTTCCTGCCGGACTAGTTTCTAGGAAACAGAATGGTATGATTATGGATTTAGAATGGAAAAAAAGTTTTATCAATAAGTCAAAAAAATATCAAAAGGATATCATTCCAGTATATATTGACGGTAAGAATTCCAACTTTTTTTATAATTTTGCTCGACTCAGGCATAAACTAGGTTTAAAAGTGAATCTCGAGATGTTGTATCTACCCGATGAGATGTTTGCCCAACGGAATCATCGCGTGACAATTAGGATTGGAGAAAGGATTCCTTATACTTATTTTGATACATCAAAAAGTGAAAGGGAATGGGCTCAAGAAATGAAACGATTGGTCTATAGTATGGCTGAGGTAAAAAAATAATCTATGCAAGAAATTATTGCTCCCGTTGAGAAGCATCTGATAAAAGCAGAATTGACAAAGGATGCTTTTATTCGTTATACCAACAATGGAAATAATGAAGTTTATCTAATTAATAATCATAATGCCCCGCATGTCATGCGGGAGATTGGGCGTTTACGTGAAGAGACATTCAGGGCCGCTGGCGGAGGAACTGGCTTGGCTCTGGATATCGATGAGAATGATATCAGTGAGGATTGTTACGATCAACTAATTGCTTGGAATCCTGAAGAAGAGGAGATTATCGCCGGTTATCGCGTTATAAAATGCGAGGCAGCCAGTTGGAAAGATGGTGTCATCAATCTTTCTACCGCCCACTATTTTAATTTTTCGGATCAATTTATCAAGGAATATTTGCCCTATACGATTGAATTAGGACGCTCATTTGTTCAACCTCGATTTCAACCGGCTATCGACAATCGCAAAGGGATATTTTCTTTGGACAACCTTTGGGATGGACTAGGTGCGTTAGTGATGATCAATCCTGAAATCAAATATCTTTTTGGCAAGGTGACCATGTATCCGCATTACAATGTGGAAGCACGTGATTTATTACTCTATTTTATGGAGTATTATTTTCCCGACCATGAAAATTTAGTCACACCTATTCATCCTGTTGGCTATAAGACCGATATTAGTCCATATATGGGGATTTTTGATGGCTTGGATTATAAAGAAGGATATAAAGTGTTGAATTCGAAAGTTAGGGGATTGGGCGAAAATATTCCACCACTTATCAATACCTATATGAATCTATCGCCCACAATGAAATCTTTTGGAACAGCTCGCAATGATGAGTTTGGAGAAGTAGAAGAGACGGGAATTTTGGTGACGATAGCCGATATATATCCTGTGAAGAAGGAGCGTCACATGTCTACCTTTGAACGAGATCGCGAATATGGAAACCCTAAAAAAGTTAAATAATACAGGGGTGGTTTAAGTATTTACCACCATGCCTGTATGTGGGAGTGTAAACTGGCCCTGATTAAAAAACTTGGTCTTTGTAGGTGTGCGTATGTCCCTTCGTATTCAGAGAATGTAGAAAGGTTCGGCCAGAACTAACAGCTCAGAAGATAATTCTTTCCCATTTTTGGTTGAACTCTAGCCATTTTTAATAACCCTGCTGTTCAATATTCGTCTGGTAGATGGCTTTCCGCTCTTTTATCTTTCAGAGCGATATAGCGCATGGAAGCGTGGATCTGGGGAGGCCCTTGAATCCATCAATACCAGCGATTAAGATTTCTTAAACGCCACGTGTTTTTTGATTAGTGAGTGCCGAAAGCCAAAATTCGGTACAATCGTTTTCAACCATATAAAGTCCTAAAACATCTTTTTTACCTTCAATGGGTTAGTATCTTTTATTACTAATAGGGTGGCGGACTGAGTTTAAGCTATTTTTAGTACCATGTGATATTTTGTAACGCGAACCGTAATTAATATTAAAAATCATACTCTTCTTTTTTTAGTTATTTTTTTTATTTTTATAGTTGCCTATGAAAATTCTGTTTTTTAAGTATCTGGTTTTGTGTTTATTGCCTTCTTTCATAATTGGAGGAGAGGTGGGAGCCCTGCATCTTTTGAAAGCCGGGTATCTAGAGAACCCAGTATCGACAATTGGAACCGATCTATCAGTGGGGTATGCGAATTACTTCTTTCCAAGAAGCAATTCGCCGGTGTCTGTTCCATATGATACGGCGAGGACGATTGTTGTTCCAAAAGAAAGTGTTGGAGTAAATTTTGAGGAGTTGATAGCTAAGGTGCGGTACTTGCCTTTGGAATTTACACCTGAAAGTTCGGTTAAGTCAGTGACCAAGCTACTGGTTGGAAAGACAGTCATAGTGATTTGGGATCGACAAAGTGACGCTGTATTGCTTTTTGACAAAAAGGGCAAGTTTATCTCCAAGTTAGGAAGCCTCGGTAAGGGACAGGGTGAGTATCTTCAAATATTCGATATCGCAATAGACGAAATTCAAAAATGTGTTATTATAGGAGATATGGAAAAACGATCGATGCTTTATTTTGACTTTAAAGGATATTTTTTACGCAATAGTACCGTGAAAGACCTTATGAAGTCAGGGATAGCTTTTACGACCTATAATCAGGCATTGATATTCAATAGGGGATACTATAATTTTGATGGCCATTATCTTGGTGTATTCGATCAAGACAGTCTTACACTAAAGACCGCATTGATTCCGTATCGATTTACCAGCCTGCGAGGAGCTGATTTTTTAGATAATTTCTGTCCGTTTAATGATAAGCTTTTTTACCTCGCTCCTTTTACCAATACCATTTACGAGGTCGATAAGGATTTTGATACCCGACTAGTGTACAACATTACTTTTGAGAATATGGGCAGTAATCCCGATTTTAGAGATATAGATGCGCAGAAATTCAATAATATAAAAGAATTTTATGAGTACTGTCAAAAAAAAGGTTATCTCTTAAATATGAACCGACTTAAAGTCACGGATAATTATGTCCATTTCTCATTTGGGGATAATACGTATAGTAATACCTTTTCAATAATGCAAAGTGTTTTTTTTAGAAAAGCGAACGGTAAGACGAAACTAATAAGCGGAGTTAAGCCAAGTGCAAATGACTTCTGGTCTACTATAGTAGCTGTGGATGGGAATGAATTTGTATCGGTTATTTCGAGTCCAAATGATACTGCAAAAAGCAAAGGTTTAATAGTAACGGACGTGAGCAAAGGCAATCCCTGTCTCGCTTTTTACACCTTGAACGATTCGTTATTCCAGTAAGCCTCGGAATAGTTAGGGTATGGTCTAAAAGTCCATTTTCTTGACCAGATGTCTAAATAGTAATCTAGGATTCATAAGGTTGACCATTTCCCGACTAGACAGGGAGGACAAGCTTCTCGGTAATGCTAGGTGTTCCCTCATGCAGATAATCGCTGCAAACATTTTGAACTAAAAAATTATCTGTCACTACATCGCAGAGATTTTCTGTGCAGTATGCTATCTTGTGCTTTTTTGGAGATGTCAGAAAGCAAGTATGGCGTTGCCATATTACCCCATGATTTTGAGTAAATAGATTTTGTGTCGAGTAGACATTAGATGCATCTGGCGGTAATAATAATGAATAGCGAATTACGATGCCAATTACACGTATCATGATTGCAAATCATGTAGGGATTATGTAAGTATTATGTAGGTGTAATGTAGGTAAATTATCCTATGTTAAAGGCGCATAATCATCGTATAATAGATACGATATAATTTCATATTTCTCACCTTAATCGATGATTGGCTATTAAGCAGATTTAGAACTTCAAGGACAAGTTCGAATAGAAACTAATATCGGTGACTAGAATTCTTATAAATTGGATGAAGAGAAGAGAGAGAAAAGTAGTTAAGCAGGCCGCCCTTTATAAGCGCGACTTGCTTGATTCATTTGGTATGGTCCCATAACATTTCTATATGAGGGATGTCGTCTTCCAGATATTCTTCAGACACTTTCATAAAGCCGAAGCCTTCATAGAATTGCTGTAGATAACTTTGTGCACTGATTCGGATATTAATAGGGCCGTATTGCTCAACGGTCGCGTCAATAGCTCGTTTCATCAATTCTCGACCGAAGCTCAGCCTTCTATATGCCCGATTGGTCGCTACCCTCCCAATTGAGGCTTCGGGATAAGAGACTCCTGGTGGTACTATCCGAGCATAAGCGACGATGTCCTGATCCAACACTCCCCACAAATGAAGGGATTGCGGGTCTTTGTTGTCACAGTCTTGGTAAGCACAATCCTGCTCTACTACGAAAACTTCATTTCTGAGCTTGAGGATATAGTACAGTTGGGAGACTGATAATTCATCGAAGGACTTACAAAACCAAATAGGCGTGATATGTTTCCGCATAGATTAAGAAAGGAGACTTTTGACAACTTCAGATATCGTTCTTCCGTCTGCTTGTCCAGCGAGTTTTTGATTAGCAGTACCCATCACTTTTCCCATATCTTTCACGCTTGTGGCTCCCAATTCTTCAATGATTGCTTTTATGATCGTTTCAATTTGACCACGGTCGAGTTGTTTGGGAAGGTATGTCTCAATTACTTCTAATTCCTCCATCTCGATTTGATAAAGATCTTCTCGATTTTGAGTTTTATATATTTCCGCAGATTCCTTACGTTGTTTCACTAATTTTTGCAAAACTTTTATTTCGGCATCCTCATTGAAGGTGTCGATATTTCCTTTTTCGGTTTTTGCAAGTAGAATCGCAGCTTTAATCGCTCTTAAGCCCCGCAATTTTGCACTGTCTTTGGCAATCATCGCTGCTTTGATATCTTGATTTATTTTTTCTTCTAAAGCCATGATATGTAATGTTTGAATTATGAATATTTTATTTTTTTCTTTTATGAATAACCCCTGAAGAGCTTTTCTTGTTTTATCCTTATTTTCCTCTATTCACGATAGTACCTGTTGCTTGAGCTGTAGGCATTATCAATAAATCGTTGATGTTGACATGTGGAGGTCTGGAGAGTACAAATGCGATTGTATCTGCGATATCCTTTCCGCTTAACGGCTGCAAATCTTGATATACAGCAGCAGCCCGCTCCGTGTCTCCGTGAAAGCGCACCTCGGAGAATTCTGTCTCTACCATTCCTGGGTTTATAGCTGTCACTTTTATCCCTTTGGATAATAAATCTATACGCATTGCTTTGTTCAAAGCGTCCACTGCGTGTTTGGTAGCGCAATATACATTTCCGTTGGGGTACACCTCCTTCCCTGCGATAGACCCCAGATTGACAATATGCCCTTGACCTCTTGCTACCATCAGCGGGGCCACAGTTCTAGTGACATATAGCAATCCCTTAATATTAGTGTCAATCATCCTATCCCAGTCCCCAATGTCACCACTTTGGATTGGGTCCAATCCCTGGCTAAGACCAGCATTATTGATTAAGACATCAATCTGTTGCCATTCATTTGGGAGGTTTTCAAAGGCCTGTTTGACCTCTTTTGCATTCCGGACATCTAGCTTGAAGATGTATATATTGATATCCTTATGTTTTTCAGTTATTGATTTTTTTAAATCTTCCAATCGTTCTAGGCGACGGGCACAGAGCAGTAAGTCGTAGCCCTCATCGGCTAGTACTTGCGCACATGCAGCTCCTATTCCTGAGCTAGCACCTGTTATCAGGACAATTTTTTTCATTGGAATCTATTTGTTTAGTCGTTCATTGTATAATTTACCCCTCAAGGCAATCGCACTGCCTTATGGTATGTGTTTATTTTTCTCCATATTGGAAGAATTAGCTAGTATCCTATTATTGAAAAATTAAACTAAAATAAATGTTTCGGAGCAATGTTTTATCCAACGGAGCCATGAAATGGTTTCCTTTTGTTAATTGGTGGTCACGATCGAGGATACTTCCAAAGCTTTGGGAGAACTTAAGTTCTGGAGAGACCTTGAAATGTGTGAAGAAGATATCTGCTCCGATTCCCGCTTCCCATGATAGGTAGTCAGGCTTAATAATAATAGGGTCAGGCGAAGTTTGGTTGCTTTCCACTAAATCTTTATATTCCTGTCCTTGTTGACTCCATTTTGTCCATTTGACGCCACCAAGTATATAGCCTCTGTATCTGTTGAATTTATTTTTCAATATTTTTTCGTCCGATCTGAATTTTAGACTTAAGGGGAACTCGAAAGAATTAAAGTTTGTTCCTTTTTCGGAACGGGAAATATGGCGTTGTCTTCGTTGTATGGTAGGGACGGATGTGCCATCTGCTAATTGCCCATCATAGAGGATGCTTGAGCCATTGATAAACACAAAAGTAGGGCTAAAGGTGGTATACAAGTTGTCCGTGAGCCTAACGTGCATGGGGATTCCCACGCCCATTCCATGACCTACTCCAGACTTTATCGATGTGAGGTTGTCTATTTTCTTATAACCTGGTGGATAATCGAGCTGGTAGTCCTGCCAATTTTTCTTTAAGCCAATGACATATCTAGAATTAACATAGGAGTAATGTATTCCAAAGAGGATAGTCGCATTTTCATCATACCTCGAGGAGAATGGTAATGAAATAGATTGCCCAATAGAAAAGAAAGGCAATAGGATAACACACCCTAATAAGGCTAGCTTTTTAATCATTTCGTGGCCACATAGATGGTACAAATCCCAAAAGTTTGAGGTCTTACCAATGTTTCAGAAAATCCTACTCTAGACATAATGGTCGCAAATCGATCCCCATCAGGGAATTGAGCGACGGATTCGGGTAGATACACGTATGCACTGTTATCTTTCGAAAAGATTTTGCCGATAAGTGGCATCACTTTATGAAAGTAAAAATTATAGAATTGTTTGATGGGAAATGCCTTGGGATTTGAGAATTCGAGTATAATCGCTTTGCCTCCCGGTTTTAAAACCCTACAGATATCCGCTAGGCCTTTTTCTAAATTTTCGAAGTTGCGTACGCCAAATGCTACCGTTACGGCATCAAACATGTTATCTTCAAACAAGAGACGTTCAGAGTCACCAAGTTGAACTTCGAACTGCGATTCGAGATTACGATTCTTTATTTTTTCTTTTGCAACTTCCAGCATTCCAGCAGAAATGTCGACCCCTATTATTCTTTTCGGATTCAGTATCTTGATGGATTCAAACGCGAAATCTCCGGTGCCAGTTGCTACATCCAACATGAGCTGGGGTTGAAGGGACTTTAATGACCTGATTGCTTTTTTACGCCAAATAATGTCGATGCCAAGTGAGAAAAAGTGATTTAGGAAATCGTAAGTTTTTGAAATGTTATTGAACATATCAGCGACTTGCTTTTTTTTACCGCCTTCAGCGTCTTTATAAGGTTTTAAAGTTTGAGAGTCATTTGCCATAGTACAAAGATACAATATTATCTTTCAGCTGTTCAAGCTTACTTACATAAAAAATATTCCAATTTTAGTATAAGTCGTTGAGTCTTATAGGTCTATAAAAATGAGGGGAATGATATGCTGATTATAATCAACTATAATTTGTAAATTTATGTTGTTAACAAGCTCTAAAGTTATTAACATATTTATAATATATTGATGTTTTGGGAGTTATAATTTAGACTAACATTTTACTAACAATACATGTTGATAACAGTAGGGTCCTATTGCGTCTGTATCAAGGGTTTTTGGTATTGCAAATTGGAGGATATTTTGACTTGTGTACAACTCTTTGAACGGAGCAAAAGTATTTTTCATACTTTTGTTATCCCCTAGGAGTTTACAATATATTTCTCCATCAACAGGAAATCATTTTTTCATCAACACAAACAAACGCAGGCCGTCGATATGAGCAACGAAAACGAATTTTCAGGCAATAAATTTGATAGCGCAAAACGAGGGAATTTTGGTGAGCGAAAGACCCGTCTTAACAATCTTGTTAGTGGATTGGGAAAGCTTCCACCTCAAGCACTTGATCTTGAAGAAGCTGTATTGGGCGCTTTGATGCTTGAAAAAAATGCGTTGAGTGAAATTATTGATATCCTAAAACC
This sequence comes from Sphingobacterium sp. SYP-B4668, assembly GCF_027627455.1. NCBI lineage: Bacteria > Pseudomonadati > Bacteroidota > Sphingobacteriia > Sphingobacteriales > Sphingobacteriaceae > Sphingobacterium > Sphingobacterium sp. SYP-B4668. The sequence continues at coordinate 1,306,543 of NZ_CP115483.1, forward strand.
AGAATCCTTCTACAAAGAAGGACATCAAAAGATTTTCGAAGCGATATTTGCGTTATTTCAAAAGACATCGCCAATTGATATCCTAACCGTTACTACTGAATTACGGAAAATGGGCGCTTTGGAAATGGTGGGAGGGGCGTATTATATTACCCAGCTTACCGATCGTGTCGTTTCTGCCGCAAATATAGAGTACCATGCTCGTATTATTTCTCAAAAATATATTCAACGCGAATTAATCAAAGTCTCTACCGAAATTATCAATAGTTCGTATGATGAGACTGCCGATATCTTTGATTTGTTGGACCATGCGGAGAAAAGTCTTTTTGATATTGCACAAAACAATCTAAGACGAGATTCTCGAAAGATGGATGACATCATGAGAGAAGCAATCTCTCAACTGGAGTTATTAAGGGACAAGACAGATGGTCTTACCGGTGTACCATCAGGGTTAACAGCACTCGATCGGATGACTTCTGGGTGGCAACCATCCGACTTAGTCATCATTGCGGCAAGACCTGCAATGGGTAAGACGGCATTCGTTTTGTCAGTTGCGCGCAATGCGGCAGTTGATCACAGTAAGGCAGTGGCAGTCTTCTCATTAGAGATGTCATCGGTTCAACTTGTGAATCGTCTTATTGCAGGTGAAACCGAGATTGAACAAGAGAAACTCAAGAAGGGTAATTTGGCCGATCATGAGTGGCAACAGCTACATTCTCGCATCGGAAGATTGACAGAGGCTCCTCTCATTATAGACGATACACCCGCACTGAATGTTTTTGAATTTCGTGCGAAATGTCGTCGACTTAAAGCCCAGCATGATATCCAAATGGTTATTGTCGATTACTTGCAGCTGATGCATGGTAAAGCCGAAGGAAAGGGTGGGGGTAACCGTGAGCAGGAAATCGGTAGTATCTCTCGGGCATTGAAATCTGTTGCTAAGGAGTTGAATATTCCCGTACTCGCATTATCTCAGTTGAGTCGTGCCGTAGAGTCAAGGCCAGGTAATAGTAAGCGTCCCATGCTTTCGGATTTGCGTGAATCGGGGTCTATCGAGCAAGATGCAGATATGGTTTTGTTTCTTTATCGCCCCGAATATTATGGGCTTACAGAAGATGAGGAAGGTCGTCCTACTGCTGGTGTTGGTGAGGTTATTATCGCTAAGCACCGTAATGGGGAGACTGGAATCGTACCGCTTCGATTTGTAGGTAAGTTTGTGAAATTTGTCGATTTGGAAGATGAGTTCTCGGGTATGGGAGATCCTGGAGCAGGGTTTGGAGAGCCTACTTCATTCTCCTCTTCTGCAATGAATCCATCAGCAGCATTTGATGGATTTGGAGGAGGTGGTATCACCATGCCTTCTCGTATGAATGATATGCCTGATGACGCTCCTTTTTAAAAGTATCTCCATACTATTTGACGCATAGCGTTTTTAATAAAAATGGGGTTTTCGTTGGATAACGAAAACCCCATTTTTATTAAAAGGTGATTTAAATTAAACTAGCCAGACTCTCTTCTAGAATTTTGATTTTTGTTTCGGCATCTGCCTTCTTATTCTGTTCATTTTGAATGATTTCTGGCTTGGCATTCTGAACAAAACGTTCGTTAGATAGCTTTTTGTCTACTGATGTCAAAAATCCTTTCAGATAATTGATTTCTTTAGTAATGCGCTCGCGCTCAGCATCCACATCAATGTTGTTTTCCATTGCTATATAGCACTCATCGCGTCCTGCCAAGAAACTGACCGCTCCAGATATTTTCTCGTTCACAAAGGTAAGTTCCGAGATATTCGCCAATTTAATGATATGGTCTTGATATTTTGCAAAGCTGATGTCCTGTGCGTTTATTGCCAATGGCAAGGCTACCTTCGGTGAAATCTGTTTGGTATTACGTACATTCCGCACTTCCGATATGACCTGCTTTACGATGCTGAATTCTTTGATGATTTGCTCGTCAAACGTGTTACTCCTTGGATATTCAGCTACTATACAGCAGTCTCCTGCCGCGCGCTGGCCAAATAACTCATCGTGCCATAGTTCTTCTGTTAAGAATGGCATGAATGGGTGCGCCAGTGTAAGTACGTTTTGGAAAAATGTTTTGACCGTCTCAAATGTTTCACGTGGGATCGGGGATCCATAAGCAGGCTTAATGAGCTCGAGATACCACGCACAAAAGTCATCCCATATCAATTTGTAGGTCGCCATGAGTGCGTCTGAAAGCTTGTAATTGGCGAAGTGTTCTTCAATTTCGATTAAAGCTTGATTGAACCGGGCTTCAAACCATGCGGCAGAGATTTGATCTGATGCTGGAGCAGGCACATCAGATATTTCCCATCCTTTTACCAATCTAAATGCATTCCAAATCTTGTTTGCAAAATTACGGCCTTGCTCGCAATACGATACATCAAACATAAGGTCATTGCCGGCAGGGGATGAAAGCAACATCCCCACTCTCACTCCATCTGTACCGTATTGTGCCATCAGTTCGATCGGGTCAGGTGAGTTACCTAGTGACTTGGACATTTTGCGCCCCAATTTGTCACGCACTATTCCAGTGAGATATACATTCTTGAAAGGTGCTTTTTCGGTATAATTGTGCCCCATAATCATCATGCGCGCTACCCAAAAGAAGAGTATCTCAGGTGCTGTGACTAAATCATTTGTAGGGTAATAGTATTTAAAATCTTCATTATCAGGATTACGAACGCCGTCGAAAACAGACATTGGCCAAAGCCCCGAGGAGAACCATGTGTCGAGTACGTCCTCTTCTTGTCGAATCTCATTTGTAGATTTTCCCTGATTAGTGAATTCTTGTAAGGCCTCTTGCTCGGTTTTAGCGACAACCCACTCATTTTTATCGTTATACCAAGCCGGTATACGTTGCCCCCACCAAAGCTGGCGAGAGATACACCAATCCTTTACATTCTCCATCCAATGCTTGTAGGAAGCTGTGAATTTGTCGGGAATCAAATTGACCTCACCACTTAATACGTAGTCTAGGGCCGGTTTAGCGAGTTCATCCATCTTGCAAAACCACTGCATAGATAGTTTTGGTTCGATAGCAGCATCTGTACGTTCTGAAAAGCCAACTTGAGATTTGTAATCTTCAATCTTTTCAACTTGGTCGACCTCTTCTAGCAATTTAACCACCTTTTTACGGGCGATAAATCGATCTTCACCAATAAGGATAAGCGCTTTTTCATTGAGGGTACCGTCATCGTTTAAGATGTCAATTACTTCCAGATTGTGTTTCTGTCCCAATTCATAGTCATTCAGGTCATGGGCAGGCGTTACTTTAAGGCACCCTGTTCCAAATTCCATGTCCACGTACTCGTCGGTAATAATCGGAATCTCGCGGTTTACCAATGGTACAAGGATGGATTTTCCTCTTAGGTGTTGGTAGCGCTCGTCATTAGGATTAATACAGATTGCGGTATCCGCCATGATGGTTTCAGGACGTGTCGTAGCGATGATAACAGATTCATTGCTATCCTTCACCTTGTAACGTATGTAGTAGAGCTTTTGGTTCACTTCCTTACGGATGACCTCTTCATCGGAGAGGGCGGTTTTTCCTTGAGGATCCCAGTTGACCATGCGTACCCCTCTATAGATATATCCCTCTTTATAGAATTTGATAAATGTATCAAGTACCGATTCAGATAAATCGGGGTCCATTGTAAACTTTGTGCGCTCCCAATCGCATGAAGCCCCAAGCTTTTCTAATTGTTTGAGGATGATACCCCCATATTTTTCTTTCCATTCCCAAGCATATTTCAAAAATTCTTCGCGGCTAATGGATTTCTTATCGATACCTTGCTCTTTTAACATAGCGACTACTTTGGCTTCGGTAGCGATAGAGGCGTGGTCGGTACCAGGTACCCAACAAGCATTCTTGCCCTGCATCCGTGCCCTACGGATTAACACATCTTGAATCGTATTGTTTAGCATGTGCCCCATGTGTAATACACCGGTCACGTTGGGTGGAGGCATGACAATTGTGTACGGTTCACGGTCGTCAGGAGTAGACCTGAAAAATCCGTTGTCCATCCAATAGCTGTACCATTTATCTTCAGCTTCTTTGGGATTGTAAGTTTTCGCTATGTTCATTTTTTAGTCCAAAATAAAAGACTACAAAAATAAGCATTTAGAACTACTTATTAGCGGATTCCAATCGTAAAAAGAGTTTCATAAATTGATAATATTATGTTAATGACAAATTAACTAGCTGAATTTAGTGTACTTTTGCAGCATTCTTAATAATTGGATACTCAAATGATTACTATTACAGCTGAAGTTAGAGCGCTAGTGCAATATTTTCTCTTCTGGCTTCTTATAACGTTTATCGATAGATTGATCTTTATTTTTGCTTTTTTTGAGAAAATCGGTCTCTCCAAGCTTACTGATATATTCAACATCTATTACAATGGCTTATCTTTAGATTTATCTGCCGTCTCCTACATAGTTGCTGCACCCTTTCTAGTGTATGCTGTACTTTCTTTTTTTCCTAAAGTCCAGATATCTCGCAAATGGTTGAATAGCTACACCGCAATGGTGTTGGTCATCTATTTTGTCATTACATTTATTAATATTAACATATACCGCGAGTGGGGGGATAAGATTTCTAGACGAGCAATTGACGCTTTTTGGGCCTCTCCGTCGGGTGCTGTGGCATCTGCTGAATCTACGCCTATTGCTATTCCCATCATAGGAATGCTCGTGAGTATAGCATTGGGGTGGTTGCTCTACAAGAGAATGTTGGCCAAGGTACAATTCTTTAATTTGAAAACCGTAGGAGCTAATGCTCTCAAATTGCTAGCCGTTGTTTTCATTCTTTTCACTTTTATAAGAGGGGGGTATGGTAGGGCGACTTTAAATCCAAGTAAGGCTTATTTTTCGGATGAAACCTTTTATAATCATGCTGCCGTAAATACACAATGGGCCCTTTTACGAGATTATTTCAAAAAGAGCACCAAAGTGAAAAATCCTTATGTTTTCTTTTCTGATTCCAAGGAACTGGATACGATCCTAAAGCCTGCTTTTTCAGCAGAGGCAGACTCTTCGGTTCGGATTTTGAAAACCGACCGTCCAAACGTTGTTTTTATCTTACTGGAAAGCTTTGTTGGCGATTTGATTTACACTATGGGTGGGGAACAGGGCGTAACCCCTAACTTTGAAAAGCTCATCAAGGACGGTGTTTTTTTTGATCATATTTATTCAGCGTCAGATAGGTCCGATAAGGGGATGGTGGGGGCCTTTAGTGCCTTTCCAGCTCAAGGACCCGAGAGTATCATCAAGTATATTGATAAACATGAAAATATGCCCGCAATGGGACAAGAGTTAGATTCCTTGGGGTATCATACCTCTTTTTATCATGGAGGACAGAGCGAGTTCTATAACTTTAAATCGTATATGTACATGCACGGTATTTCCAAGATTGTAGACAATGCTAACTTTGGTCCCCAAACAGAACGGGCATCTTGGGGGGTGTATGATCATGAGGTCTTTAAAAGAATGCTTACGGATTTCGATAGGGAGAAAAAACCTTTTTTCTCGACTATCTTTACATTAATTAATCACGAGCCCTTTGAATTGAAAAATGGATACAAATTTGGGAGCAAAACCAACGCGGACAAATTTAGAAGTACTGCCTACTACACCGATTCGGTTTTGTACGATTTTATTCAACAAGCGCAAAAGAAGGATTGGTATAAGAATACACTCTTTATCATGATGGCCGATCATGGCCATCGCTTACCTTCTGAAAAATGGGATCTTTCACATCCGAATCGTTTCCATATCCCATTATTGTTTTTTGGAGACGTGATCAAGCCTGAATTTAGGGGAAAGATAGATTCCAGAATTGGCAATCAGACTGATTTGGTTGCTACCTTATTTCATCAACTAGGTATCCGTTCAGATCGCTATCATTGGAGTCGTGACCTCTTTAATCCTACTACTGCACAAATTGCATTTTATAATTCAAAGGATGCATTCGGAGTAATTACACCCGAGCAAGCTTTAAGTTTCGACAATGTAGGTCGTATCATAAACTACAACCAAAATAAGCAGTATCCAACGACAAAAAATGATAGCTTGTTGAATATTGGAAAAGCCCTATACCAAAAGGTTTATGACGAATTTTTAAAATATTAGGTATGAAGAGAATAACGTTGTCGGGTTTCGGAGCTCCATATATAGCGCTATTGATTCGTTTTGTAGTTCTCCTGTTTCTTTATGGATTGTTAAGATTGGGATTCTATGTTGTACATGCTGAATTATTTCCCAATGTCAGTCCAAATGAGTTGATGGTAATGCTGTGCGGAGGAGTCAAATTTGATATCGCAGCTTTGCTATATCTTAACATCCTGTACATTCTTCTAATGATTCTACCCATACCTTATAAATATAACGACGTTTATCAACGGGTAGCGAAGTGGATTTTCGTGATCACGAATGGGATTGGTATAGCATTGAATTTAGTGGACTATGCTTATTATCCTTATACATTGAAACGAACTACAGGAACTGTCATTCAGCAATTTTCAAACGAGAGTAACCTGTTAAAGTTAAGCTTTGATTTTATCATTGGTTATTGGTATCTCTTGCTTCTATTTGTCGTGACAATCTACTTGTTGATCAAGACCTATGATATTCTTCGTATCGTCAAGACATCCAACTTTACTTGGAAGACAGCCTTGGTGCAATTGATATTGGTGTTCGGGTGTGCATTTCTCTTCGTCGGAGGGGTGAGAGGTGGATGGGCACATAGTACGCGGCCCATTACTTTAAGCAACGCTGGAGATTATGTCAAAGTGCCCGAGGAGATGAACATTGTTTTGAATACGCCGTTTGCTATTCTAAAGACCTTGAAAGCGGTCAATTTGAAACCTGTTCATTATTATTCCGATACCGAAATTCAGGCTATTTATCCAACCGTTCATTATCCAACCCATAAAGGTGCATTCAAAGGCCTCAATGTGGTATTCCTGATATTGGAGAGCTTTGGAAAGGAGCATATAGGGGCCTTAAATAGAGATATACAAAATGGACAGTATAAAGGTTATACACCATTTTTAGACTCTCTTATTGGAGAGTCCTATACCTTTAATCATTCCTATGCTAACGGACGTAAATCTATAGATGCCCTCCCTTCTATTATTACTGGTATTCCGTCTGTAGGAGAGCCATTTGTATTGTCCATTTATTCAGGTAATGAGACTACAAGTATTGCTAAGTTGTTAGGACAGAGGGGCTATGAAACTGCATTCTTCCATGGGGCACCAAATGGCAGTATGGGATTTTCGGCCTACACCAAATTGGCTGGAATTAAGCATTATTATGGTAAAAATGAATACAATAATGATGCAGATTTTGATGGTGTATGGGGTATTTGGGATGAACCTTTTATGCAATTCATGGCCAATAAAATCAATACCATGAAGCAACCTTTCTTTAGCAGTTTTTTCTCGCTATCTTCTCATCATCCGTTCAAGGTTCCTGAACAATATCAAGGTGTCTTTCCAAAAGGCAATCTACCTCTTCATGAACCAATGGGTTATGCCGACCACGCGCTAAAAGAGTTCTTTAAGACCGCATCTAAAATGCCTTGGTATACCAACACCTTATTCGTAATTTGTGCGGACCATGCTACCGTAAGTTACCTACCAGAGTATAAAACATTACCCAGTTCATATGCGATTCCAATTGTCTTTTACTATCCAGGAGGGGAGTTGAAGGGGACATCAGATAAGCTTATACAACAGATGGACATTATGCCTACGGTATTGAACTATCTGAATTATGATCAAGCTTATTTCTCCTTCGGCTTCGATGCCTTCGACATGAAAAAACAGGATAACTTTGTGGTCACCAATAACTCAGGGTCATTTAATTTCTTCTATAAGGACTATTTTATGACCTATGACGGGAAAGGGCCACTTACCTTATTTGATTTGAAGAAAGACCGGTTGATGAAAAAGGACCTTATAGGCGAGAGACCAGTTATTTTGGATACGATGGAGGTGAAGATGAAAGCATTCATCCAAGAGTATAACAATAGAATGATAGATAATAAGCTGACCTATAAAGCCGATTTTAAATAAAAAGTGGCTCGTTCGGGGTTAATACACTACCGTTTCAAAATTGATTTTGTAAACAGGTAGCGCAATGTGAATGTTTGTTGATTGGCGATTTGTCCAGGGGTAAAGTGCAAGGCCAGTTTGAAGATTCCTTCAATATTAGCCGATTTGAAAGGAGACCAACCGAGATCCAGTCTATTGTAAGTCTTGGATCGATAGTAACTGTCTGCATAGGGTGTATTTTGACTTTGACCGCTGTAGAATGTGTTCTCTAACGAAAATTTCCGGTACGCCATATATATATTCGCAATGAATCCTTTTGGAAATCTGAATTCATATTCACTACGTATCCGGTCCATGCCAATGAGTATCCCCGCATCTACAGTCAATGAGTCCAAGATAGTCTTCCTGCTTAGATCTGCACCGAATTTGAACATCGCTGTCCCATTGTCTTGGATATGTTGTTCTATGCTGTCATTGCTACTGAGCGCATTATGCCACATGATGATATCATCTGAGAAATAGAAGCTACCCCATTTTATTTTTCCGTTCAGACCGACAAAAAATTGCTCTCTATCCTTATCAGATTGTTTACTAGTCCAGTCGATGAATAGCTTTTGGTTAAGCATATTGTTCTTGTAAGCCAATACCATACCTTCGATATTGGGACGATAATAAAGCATCGTGTCTGACAATAGTGCTCTAGGTGTATTTTTCATGAGGTCATAGCGCGGTATATGACCAATGGAAAAGTCAAAGTTGGAATCTTGATAATTGTAGTAAATAATAGGACGGACTGTGGGGTTATTCTGCTCTTTCTCCCCGAAATCCTGGCCAATATGTACTCCACCATGAAGTTTGTGGTTTGGGCCTACTTGAAAGTATAGGTCTGGTGAAATGCGGGTTCCGAAAATAGTCTTAGGAGTCGTATATGGCAATTTATACTCCCGATTGTCGGCATAACCTAAAAAATCAATGTTAAAGCCTACTTCTTGGGCTATTGCAGAAAGGTTGAAAGATAGAAAAGTCAGAAATATTATTATTTTTTTTGGCATAGTTCAATACACATCTGATAGGAGGATAAAGATAAATAAATTGGGCCATACAAGATATGTACGGCCCAATTGTTTTGTCATATTTAAATAAAAGATTACACTTCTAGTAAAAGTCTAGCAGGATCTTCTAAGAGTTGTTTGACACGTACCAAGAAGCTTACAGACTCACGGCCATCAATGATGCGGTGGTCATAAGATAATGCAATATACATCATTGGACGAATGACGACTTGACCATTTTCAGCAACTGGACGTTGGATGATGTTGTGCATGCCTAGAATTGCAGATTGCGGTGCATTAATGATAGGAGTAGACATCATAGAGCCAAATACGCCACCATTGGTGATGGTGAAAGTACCGCCAGTCATTTCCTCAATCGTCAATTTATTGTCACGTGCTTTACCAGCCAATTCACCAATCTTTTTCTCTATTTCATGAAGAGAAAGTGATTCAGCATTACGAATAATAGGGACTACCAAACCTTTAGGAGCAGATACCGCGATAGAAATATCGGCAAAGTCGGAGTATACCAATTCGTTGTCTTCGATACGTGCATTGACAGCAGGCCATTCTCTCAGGGCTGTCGTTACTGCTTTTGTAAAGAAGGACATAAAGCCTAGGCCTACGCCATGTTTTTCTTTAAATGTGTCTTTGTATTTGGATCGTAAATCCATGATAGGCTGCATGTTTACTTCATTGAATGTCGTTAACATAGCCGTCTCATTCTTAACAGCTACCAAGCGTTTCGCAATAGTTTTGCGAAGAGAGGTCATTTTCTCACGACGTTCGTTACGAGCTCCAGCAGCTGGCGCGGATAAGGTAGGAGCAGGAGCGGCTTTGGGCTGAGCAGCCTCAGGTTTTGCAGTTACTTGCGCTTTTTCAGCATCTTCTTTTGTAATACGACCATCCTTACCTGTTCCTTTGATTGAAGAAGGGTCTATTCCTTTTTCTCTCAAAATCTTGGCAGCAGCCGGAGAAGCAGTACCTGCAGCATACGAGTCTGGGTCTTCGTTATCTTTAGCCGAAGTAGCAGTAGGAGTTGCTGCAGCGGCCGTTGTCGATTTATCGGCTGCTTTTGGAGCATCACCAGACGGAGCACCACCTTCTTCGATTGTACATACTACAGCACCGATTTCTAAAGTATCACCTTCTTGTGCAATGATTTTTAGGATACCTGCTTTTTCAGCTGGCAATTCAAATGTTGCTTTATCGGATTCCAATTCGGCGATGTTTTCGTCCATCTCTACGTAGTCGCCATCTTGTTTCAACCACTGTGCTAAGGTGACTTCCGTGATAGATTCACCTACTGCAGGTACTTTAATTTCTAAGCTCATATACTCTCTTTTTGTGAACAACAGATGATAACAAAATAATCTGCCATTGTATTTGTTATTTTTTTATTTCGAATGCTTTGTTTATGATATTTGCTTGTTGTGCCGCATGCTGCTTCATGTAACCAGTAGCAGTGCTTCCACTCTCTTCTCGCGCAATAACGGTCAAGTTCAGGTCTGAACCGTTGAATTTACGAAGATAGAAAGGCCAAGCACCCATATTTTCATTTTCTTCTTGTACCCACACAAATTCAGCTTTTGCATATTTCTTGCGTAACGCCCCAATTTGGTCGAAGGCAATAGGGAAGAGCTGCTCTACTCTAACAATTGCAACGTCATTTCGTTTTTCTGCTTCTTGTTTTTCTAACAATTCGTAATAGATTTTGCCCGAACACAGCAATACGCGTTTCACAGACTTTGCCGTTACGTTTGCATCGTCTATGATTTCCTGAAACGATGCATTGGTAAAGTCTTCAAGCTTGGACACCGCTTTAGGGTGACGTAATAAGCTCTTTGGAGTCGCCTCCACCAACGGTTTGCGGAAGTCACGATGAAGTTGACGACGCAACAGGTGGAAGTAGTTGGCAGGTGTAGTACAGTTAGCCACAATAATGTTGGCATTGGCACACAACTCTAGGTAGCGCTCTATGCGAGCTGAAGAGTGTTCCGGTCCTTGACCTTCGTATCCATGTGGCAATAGCATCACTAAACCATTAGAGCGTTTCCACTTAGTCTCTGCACTCGATATGTATTGGTCAAATATGATTTGGGCACCATTTGCAAAATCTCCAAATTGAGCTTCCCAGATTGTTAAAGAGTGCGGATTGACAGATGCATAGCCATATTCAAATCCCAATACACCATACTCGGATAGGTGAGAGTTGTAAATGTTGAATTTATCACCTCCTTCTACATGGGCTAAAGGAATGTACCTTTCTTCGGAATCCTCTAACGTCACTACTGCGTGACGGTGAGAGAATGTACCCCGTTGTACATCCTGTCCAGATATACGTACCCGATTACCTTCATTTAGAAGCGTAGCATAAGCCATCAATTCACCCATTGCCCAGTCATAGCTGTCATTAGCAATCATTTTTAAACGGTCTTCAAAGACTTTTGTAATCTTGCGGAAGAATTTTTTATCTGATGGAAGCGTACTTATTTGTTTGGCAAGCTCCAAGAACTTCTTCTTGTCTACTTTTGTATTTGCAACCTTGAAGATATCGTTTGCTTTAGCCTGACGCAAGCCTTTCCATGCCCCAGAGAACATAGGGGTTTCATCATTCAGTTTTTGTGAACCCTTCGCTTCGTCCAATCTTTCTTGTAATAAGCTCCTGAATTCTTTTTCCATCTCTTTGGCAAGATTGGCATCTACACTACCTTGATCTAATAATTTCTGAGCGTAGATTTCACGCGGATTAGCGTGTTTTTCAATTGCTTTGTATAGTAGAGGTTGCGTAAATTTAGGTTCATCTGCTTCATTATGACCAAATCTTCGGTAACAAAGCAAATCAATGAATACGTCCGTTTTATATTTTTGACGATATTCCACTGCTAGGTTAATCGCATACACAAGGGCTTCTACATCATCACCATTCACGTGGAATACCGGAGATAACGTTACCTTTGCTATATCTGTACAATACGTTGACGAACGAGCGTCTTTAAAATTGGTCGTGAAACCCACTTGGTTATTGATGACGATGTGGATGGTACCACCAGTCTTATAGCCATCTAATTTAGACATCTGGATGACCTCGTAGACGATACCTTGACCTGCCACAGCCGCATCTCCATGAATCATAATCGGTGCTATCTTAGAAGAGTCGCCATCGTACTTCATGTCGATCTTTGAACGAACCATACCCTCAATAATGGCATCCACAGTCTCTAAATGGGAAGGGTTAGGCGCGAGACTCAAGTGGACGGATTTACCGTCGTCTGTCTTCACATCCGAAGAGAAGCCTAGATGGTACTTGACGTCTCCTCCAAAATGAATCTCAGGATCTTCCTCATACATCTTGCCTTCAAATTCTGAGAAGATATTTTTGTAGGATTTACCCATGATATTGGCCAATACATTCAGGCGACCTCGGTGTGCCATACCGATTACAAACTCTTGGATTCCTATTTCCGATCCCTTTTCGATAATAGAATCCAATGCAGGTATTAAGCTTTCGGCGCCTTCTAATGAAAAACGTTTCTGACCAAGAAATTTAGTGCCTAAGAAACTCTCGAAGACAACGGCTTCGTTCAGTTTCTTAAGGATACGCTTCTTCTTATCAAGTGAAAAGGTTGGGACATTACGGTCTGCCTCCATTTTGTCCTGCAGAAATTTGATTTTTTCAGGGTTGCGGATATATCTGAATTCAGCTCCAATAGAACGGCAATAAGTCTCTTCGATCAGTTGGCGGATTTCTCTTAATTTAACAGGACCTAATCCGACCTCCACACCGGCGTTGAAAATAGTGTCCATATCGGCTTCGGAAAGACCAAAAGTCTCCAATTCTTTTCCGGGATAATACTTACGACGTTCTCTAACAGGATTAGTCTCTGTAAACAGGTGACCACGATCACGGTAACCATTGATCATGTTCAATACATTAATTTCTTTTAAGAAATGCTCTGGAGCAGCTCCTGCATCTCCCGAGACTCCGCCTTTTTCGCCCGAAAGGCCAAAATCGAATCCTTCGAAAAATTTCTGCCATCCAAAATCAACGGATTCTGGGTCCTGTTTGTAAGCTTGATAAAGACCGTCAATATAACTTGAATCGGCGTTGCTCAAATATGTTAAATTGTCCATTTAGAAACGTAATAGTATAATTTCGCCAAAGTTAGGAATTATAAAAGAGTTTTGGCTAATCATTTGTGATAAAATAATGCGATTTTTGACTTCATTATGAGTGTATTGACCATGATAAGGGCAGTTTGTAGAAAAGTTGAAACAAGCAAAATATAATACCTGTAAAACGTCTTCTTCTCGTGGTTTGTTGCGCAATTTATTTGATTATGCCAAAATATTTTGGCTCAACAATATGTTTTCGATTCCATTTGGATAATTGCTCTTGAGTTGACTCTGCCAAGGGATGCTTACATTGTCTTTAGGGCTCGTTCCGACTCCTGCAAAATGCGCCCAGTAGCCATACGTTGTAGCTGGTGCAAAATCAATCAGTACTTCCTCAAAATAGGAAGCACCCTTTCGCCAGTCTACGTCATATTCTTGTAGTAGAAAGGAACTCACTATTTTTTTGAGTTCTATAGGAAGGTTTCCAGTCTGTTGCAGCAGCTGCATCGCCTTGTCTATGGTCTCCTGTCCGACTTGGCCCTTTTGCCATTTTTCGAGAATATTAGCGTTGTTTTCTCTAGGTAAGGAATCATTCCCTTTTGTAGCTCCGTGTCTTTTGAAGAAGACATTCGGATATTTTTTAAGCATGAAACGAAAATAATCTCGCCAAAGTAATTGTAAGATTAGTTTTTCTGCTCTCTTCTTATGCTCTTGTAGCATCACATCTTTTATTCGATGATACAGATAGATGGGAGACAATGCGCCAGCAGCGATATAAGGAGATAGGGATATGTAATCCAATTGTTCATTTTCCTTCCCCATAATGATATGCTCGACTCTTAAAAGCGCTGCATCCTCACCTCCCTCCATTAACATCGGATTTGATTGTCCTAGATGAATCTCTTCAAGCGAAAAACCTAAATCTTCAAGCGAAGGGAGTAATGTTTTTTCTAAATGAGGGTGAGTGACCAATCCTGTTGGCTCCGGAAACGGTTGTCTAACTGTACTCTCCCGTTCGGTTTTCTTTTTGAATATGGTAAAGTCATTCGGAATGTCGCGAATTGGAAAAGGAAGGTCTTCTTTATGATAAAGGGTATGCCCTATAAAGTGTTTCAGATTAATCCTGAGTTTCCAAAGTTCAGTTTCAACATTTTCCGAAATTTTGGTTTCCCTTGAGGCAACTTCGCGATGATGGTATACCTCATGCACTTCGTATTTGGCCGCCAAACGAGGGATAATCTCTTCTGGTTGCCCTATATAGGTCAATAAATCGCATCCTATCGCATTAAATCTTTCTTTTAGTTTCTGAACAGATTTTAAAAGAAAGAGGGCGCGATGGATGCCGGTATTCCGATAGCCACTGGTATTTTTAGCGAAATAACGCGGGTCAAAACAATAGACAGGAATAATGATAGGACTCTTTTGGATTGCTTCAAAAAGTAATTCGTTGTCATGAAAACGAAGATCATTTCTAAACCAAACAAGAGTCACTTTATTTTCCATAGAACCTTTCTTAACACCCTGAATATTTAATATTGAATCTTTCCAAATAAGCACAAATATACACATTTGTAATGCATTTTGGGCTTGATTGGCCCTTTTGATATTATATTGACAATAATCGGACATTAACGGTCAAACACCTATTTTTGTAAAAATTTGATTTTTATTAAACATAAGGGATGGAATGGTGTTCCTAAATTATAGATATGAACAGAGAAGCGCGCACCTTTAAAAATAAATTAGGATGAGAGAGGTTTTGATATGCGGTCTGAACAATTACTTGGGGAGGAGAGCAGTTGCACATTTTGCGAATGATGAATTGAACGTAACCGCGATCACTCGAAATACGACCCTTTTTTTTTCTCGGATGAAAGAGCCTCCAACGGCAAAATTATATACGATAGATCTTGTTAGACGGACTGGAGATTTTGACAGTTTTAAAATTATTAATCTCGAGGCTGCTTTCTATTTTGCCCAGGCACCCACACTCAATGATACAGTTAATATCAAACTGGAAATTCTAGCGCTTAAAAACTATATAGAGCTTGTGAAAAGACAGGGTTGTTGGCGTATTGTCTATGTGGCTAGATTGATGGATAGGATGTATCTCCAACCTGTTGTTGAGCTTTTTAATGTAGAGGGTATTCAATATACCATAGTCTTGAAAAACTGTGCAGTAGGCAAGGGGTCTATGCTTGACAACATCTTCAAAGTACTAGAAAAGCAAAAGATTGTAGTTTACGTCAACCAGATCGCGAAGGTGAGGTTCCAACCCATTGCTGCACTTGATGTAATTCGTTGGCTGCAGTCTATGTTGACGATTGATGCATTCGTGGACAAGATTATTGAGTTGGGCGGCCCCGCTGTCATGAACTTTAGAGATTTTTTTCAAGTCTATGGGCGCTTTAGTCCAACCCATGCTCCCCCTAGAACATTGTCTCTCCCGAAGAAATTAGTTAAGTTTATTTTTACAAAATTGTATAAGGTGAACGGCGAAAATTTCGAGGAATTTAGACATGTAATACGACATGAAAATCTAGTTGACAATACCCTATGGATGAAATATATGCCGTTTGAGCTCACACCTATTGAGCAAGCTGTCGAAATCGATTGCTAATCGGAACATGTAAATCTTCGCTTTTATCATTTCGTACACCTTGGATATGAGGGCTAAGTTATCTAAGTTTGTATTCTTCATTAGCAACATTATGGGATACAAAAGTTTAGAGGAATGTGTATTGGATTTGGAACGACATGGACACTTGATTCGGATTAGAGAAGAGGTGGATCCGTATTTGGAAATGGCTGCGATTCAGATGCGGGTTTTCGATGCTCAGGGACCAGCACTATACTTTGAACGAATTAAGGGTACCGAATTTCCTGCTGTCTCTAACCTTTTCGGTACGCTTGAGCGATCGAAATTTATGTTTAGGGACTCTTTAGACCACTTGAAGAAACTTGTAGATGTAAAGATGAATCCAGCTGCGGTCTTAAAAAGCCCATTTCAATATATTGGCTCATCGATGACAGCATTGGGCGCATTACCTTGGAAACGGAAAAGAGATGCTCCTATTCTTTATGGAAAAACCCAAATTAGCAAATTACCACCCATTGTCAACTGGCCTATGGATGGAGGAGCTTTTGTGACGATGCCTCAGGTATATACCGAAGATATTACCAAGCCTGGAATCATGAATGCAAATTTGGGCATGTACAGGATCCAGTTAAATGGTAATGAATATGTACAAGATAAGGAAATAGGATTGCACTATCAGCTTCATCGAGGTATTGGTGTACATCAGTCTAAAGCAAATGCAATTGGACAACCTCTAAAGGTCAGCATTTTTATAGGAGGTCCTCCTGCACATCCTCTCGCTGCCGTAATGCCACTTCCGGAAGGTCTTTCAGAAATGATCTTTGCCGGAGCCTTAGGTAATCGGCGTTTTCGATATTTTTATGATGAAGAGGGATTCTGTATTTCTGCAGATGCTGATTTTGTTATCACGGGTACGGTGTATCCCAACGATAATAAGCCAGAGGGGCCTTTCGGCGATCATATTGGATATTATAGCCTTACGCATCCCTTTCCACTCATGAAAGTCCATAATGTTTATCACAAGAAAAATCCGATATGGTCATTCACAGTGGTGGGGCGACCTCCTCAGGAGGATACCAGTTTTGGCGCATTGATCCATGAAATAACAGGAGCTGCGATACCCCAAGAGATTAATGGCCTTCATGCTGTGCATGCTGTGGATCCAGCTGGAGTACATCCCCTACTTTTTGCAATTGGATCCGAGCGGTATACGCCTTATCAGCAGGTCGATCGGCCACAAGAAATATTGACGATCGCCAATCAAATATTAGGCAAAAATCAACTAAGTCTGGCCAAGTATCTTTTTATCACTGCCCATGAAGATAATCCGCGTCTAGATATACATGATATCTCTAAATTTATGGAACATGTGTTGGCTAGGATTGATTTGACTCGAGATATACATTTTCAGACCAATACTACTATCGACACCTTAGATTACTCTGGTGATGGACTCAATGCCGGATCTAAGGTAGTCTTTGCTGCCGCAGGTTCTGTCAAAAGAAAGCTAGCAAACGAAATACCAGCAGGGTTTGATTTGCCAAGACCTTTTCAGAAGGCAAAAATGGCAATACCAGGAGTTGTTGTCATAGATGGTGCTTCTTTCACAAATTATGATGAAGAGCAACGCGTGATAGAAGAGTGGTGCAAGGAGGTCGCACATTTGAATTGGGAAGGTTTACCCATGATTATATTGGCTGATGATGCAGGCTTTACCGCAGATACCGTCAATAACTTTGTATGGGTGACATTTACCAGAAGCAATCCTGCATATGATATTTACGGTGTGGGTAGCTTTACCAAATTTAAACATTGGGGATGCAATGGCCCCGTTATTATTGATGCTCGTACTAAACCACATCATGCTCCAGCCCTGATTAAAGACGAGTCCGTGGAGAGAAAGGTAGACCAATTGGGCAAAAAAGGCGGTTCTTTATATGGGATTATTTAGTATTGCTCAAAATTGAATGGAGTCTAGAATATAGCTTACTTTTAATATAGATACCTTGAAACGAATATTGTTGATTGACGACGAAGAAAAGCTTCGGAAACTAATGGCTCGCATTATTGGGCTAGAAGGAGAGGGTTACGAAGTGAGCGAAACTGGCAGCTTGAGAAGTGCAACAAAGTTACTCTCGCATAGTGATTTCGATGTGGTTTTATGTGACGTCAAGTTATCGGACGGAAATGGGGTAGAGTATGTTAGCGAAGTAAAGCGACTACAACCCTATGCTGAAGTAATCTTACTCACTGCATATGGAAATATTCCGGATGGCGTCCAAGCTATCAAGAATGGGGCTTTTGACTATATCACAAAAGGGGATGACAACAATCGAATTATTCCTCTACTGAATCGTGCATACGACAAAGCATTTCTCGCCAAACGAGTTCATCAACTTGAATCCCAGATTGGAAAAAAGTATTCGTTTGATAGTATCATTGGCAAGTCTAGGTCTGTGCAGCAGGCAATTTCTCTAGGTAAAAAAGTAGCTCCGATGGATACTACTGTTTTATTATTAGGAGAGACGGGGACGGGTAAAGAAGTTTTTGCTCAAGCAATTCACTACGATAGCGGTCGGAAGCAACACGCATTTGTAGCGATTAACTGTTCGGCATTCGGACGCGAGCTGTTGGAAAGTGAGTTGTTTGGTCACAAAGAAGGTGCCTTTACTGGTGCATCGAAAGATAAAAAAGGCTTGTTTGAAGAAGCAAACCTTGGAACTATTTTTTTAGATGAAATCGGTGAGATACCCATTGACCTTCAAGCAAAGTTACTAAGGGTTTTGGAATCCGGAGAATTTCTAAAAGTTGGAGATACTACGCCCACTCGCGTAAATGTACGCATATTGGCTGCTACAAATCGAGATTTGGAGGAGGAGATAAAAAAGGAACACTTTAGAAGCGACTTGTTTTATCGACTCTCTGTTTTCTCCATTACATTGCCGCCACTTCGTGAGCGTCAAGAAGATATCCCCTCTTTAGCTAGTCATTATGCACAAATATTTGGACTTAAAGCGAATAGAACGGGGCTTAGATTGACATCAGCTTATATTGATGCTTTAGGTAGATATCCATGGAAAGGCAATATTCGCGAACTTAAGAATATTATCGAACGTAGCGTTATTATTGCAGATGGTGACGAGTTGGATGTTGACAGCCTCCCCATGGAGTTCAAAAATAACGGACATCATGATTCCCGATCCGCTTCCCCATTTTCGTTGGCCAAAGTAGAGTGCGATCAAATCGAAAAAGTATTGCATCACACCAGTGGTAATAAGGCTGAGGCAGCTAGATTGCTAGAGATTGGTATCGCAACCTTATATCGTAAAATTGAAGAATACAAGATTAAAATATAGGTGCCCATCCTATTGGTTGCTATCGACGTTTTAGATTTCCGTTAATATCATGCATCGGTTTGAAATCCTGTCTGTAGGTTTCTTCAGAGAAAAGGCAAATCCTTGACGTCACAAGTCGTATACTCCTTCCATTTTAATAAAGAGCCTATCATTTTGATAGGCTTTTTTATTTTTACAACTTATTGAATAAATGTTTTGTTGCTGATATACAGTTGGTTGTGTTTTTAATTTACTTGTTGGTCTTTCGTTTGGCCTAGGCTATCCCAAATAGCATCCATTTAATATGAAACGAATAAAAAAAAGTGATCTTTTTCAACTTATCTCTTCTGAGATACCCGAAGTCCAGGACGAAGTTAACAAGTTGACGTCTCGAGATAACATTGCAGGAGCCATCCAAATAGTAGTCACCTTTATGAAAGATATGCTCCGTGTACACAATATCTCTCGCGTCAATTGGAGTATGATGTTCATGGGATGGTTATATGGTAGAGGAGATAGCCGCTTGAAAGAGCTTATCGAAAATCTCTTTGTCCGGTCCTTTAACAGTATGAAGAGGCATTGTGATCCACAAGAATGGTACATAGTTCAAAAGAAGATGCCCTTTAGTCTGCGAAAAGTGTACACCTATCAAAATGCTAATCTGTAAACACGAAAATATGCTCCCTATTATCCTCATCCTATCAGGATTGATTTGTTTCATCCTGTTTTACAAGTCTATCAATTTTTTTGATAGCATCTAATTAATAATCTGAAGAAGAAAATGGAAACTAAAGTTTTGAAAACCATCAAGGAGTGGGTTCCACAAGCTGTCGAGACAAGCGTGGAGAATGATTATCAAGCGCTAAATGAATTAGCCGAATATTTTATACAATCGATGACGATGGGAGGAGCGGGACAGGAACGAGCTTCAGAATCTATACAGGTCGTCAACTTGCTGTACATGAGCGGGAAACTGCACGATAAGAACGCGATAGAGAATGAGTTTTTAGCTAGGATTGCTGAAGACGAAACGCCAGGAAGCTTAAAAAAGCATCTGCAATTTTTTCCGAAAGAACTTAGGCAAGCTTATTTGAAAACTATAATCGAAAACTAAAATGATAGTATTATTCATCGTGGCAATATTTGTGTTTTTGTACATCTGCTATGTATTACTAAAACCTGAGAAGTTTTAAGGGCACAAGCCAATACCAATTCCGATTTAGCGCACCCTTCGATGCCATGGAGTACATACAGGCGATAAATAAAAATAATAGATGAAAATTTAATATATCCTAACACAAAAAATATGAATACTGAAATTCTAGGGGTAGTCTTTATGTTTCTACTGACCGTAGTACTAGCTATCCCTTTTGGAAAATATATAGCCAAAGTCTTCCTGCATGAAAAGACCTGGCTGGACGGCATATTAGGGCCATTAGACAAGGCTATTTTCAAATTGACAGGGATTGATCCTACTGTTGAAATGACATGGAAGCAGCATTTAGTAGCCTTGTTGACCATCAATATGGTCTGGTTCCTGTTAAGTATGCTGGTGCTGATGAATCAAGGTTGGCTCCCACTGAATCCTGATTACAATCCCAGCATGTCTGCTGACCTCGCCTTCAATACCACGATTTCATTTGTCGTAAACTGTAACCTGCAGCATTATTCTGGTGAGATAGGGATGAGTTATCTGGGCCAGTTTTGGTTAATGTTTTTACAATTCGTGAGTGCAGCGACAGGTATTGCTGCTGCAGTCGTATTATTCAAAGCTTTTCAGGTCAGATCCAGTGCTGTGTTGGGTAATTTTTACGACTTTTTTATTAAGTCCTGTACCCGTATTCTATTGCCTCTTTCACTCGTAATTGCTGCAATCTTGGTATTCAATGGTACACCCATGACTTTTGAAGGGAAGGATACCATGATTTCCTTGGAAGGGGATACCGTACAAGTATCCAGGGGGCCAGCTGCAGGTTTTATTGCCATCAAGCATGTCGGCACCAATGGTGGTGGTTTCTTTGGAGTGAATTCCAATCATCCCTTCGAAAATCCCAGCTATCTTTCCAATATAACGGAAATGTTTGCCCAAATGATTATTCCTTTAGCGATGATTTTTGCCTTTGGTTATTTTATCAAACGTAGGAAGATATCATGGATGATATTTGGTGTTATGACCATCGGTTTCTTAATCTTGGCTATCCCTAATATCGTGATGGAAGCCAAAGGAAACCCCATGATTACACAAATGGGAATAGACAATTCGCTGGGGAATACCGAAGGTAAGGAGACACGATTTGGGACTATCGCTTCAGGTTATTGGAGTATCGCGACCACCGTCATTTCTACAGGATCGATTAATTCTATGCACGACAGTACGATGCCTTTGAGCGGGATGAATCAACTCCTGGCAATGATGATTAATGCTTTTTATGGCGGCTGTGGAGTAGGGATGCTCAATTTCTTTGTCTTTATCATTTTGGCAGTTTTTATCAGTGGTCTTATGGTTGGACGCACACCGGAGTTTCTCGGAAAGAAGATAGAAGCACGAGAGATGAAGATCGCCATGATCATAGCATTACTACATCCATTTCTCATCCTTGTTGGAACCGCATTGGCTACCGCATTACCGGCATATGGGATGGCGACGTTGAACAATCCCGGTTTTCATGGGTTTAGCGAGATGCTATACGAATACACTTCATCGGCAGCAAACAACGGCAGCGGATTTGAAGGCCTGGGGGATAATACCCTATGGTGGAATATCAGCACAGGTTTTGTTCTAATCCTTGGACGTTTTCTGCCCATTATAGGACCTGTGGCCATCGCGGGGTTGTTGGCGAATAAAAAATATATCCCTGAGAGTGCAGGTACCTTGAAGACAGATACGTCCACTTTCGGATTGATGGTCTTTGCTGTCATTGCGATTATTGCTGCCTTATCATTTTTCCCGGCGCTGGCACTAGGACCTATTGCCGAACATTTTTCATTGAAATAATCGAGAGATATTCTACATACTATTCTTATCATGAACTCAGAAAATAAAAAATTGCTTCAACCGGACTTACTGAAAGAAGCATTTGGACAAGCGTTTTTGAAGCTTAATCCAAAAAGTATGTTCCGTAACCCGGTCATGTTTACCGTAGAGATCGGTACAGTGGTGATGTTGGTTGTCACCTTATGGACATTGACGGGTGAGCGTTCCCAAGGTAGCTTTGGGTACAATTTTACCGTATTTGTCGTTTTGTTGTTGACATTACTGTTTGCCAATTTTGCGGAGGCAATTGCCGAAGCCAGGGGCAAAGCTCAAGCGGATAGCTTGCGCAAGACCAGAGAAGAGACACCCGCCAAAGTCTTGAAAAAGGATTCGACAGAAATCGTTCAGATCGCTTCCAGTCAATTACAAAAAGGGGATATCTTTTTGTGTGAAGCTGGTGATGTGATACCCACAGATGGTGAGATTATAGAAGGACTAGCGACTATTGATGAGAGTGCCATTACTGGTGAATCGGCTCCTGTGATACGAGAGGCTGGGGGAGATAAGAGCTCGGTCACAGGCGGGACGAAGGTGCTCTCCGATAAGATTAAAGTGATCGTCACTTCGCAGCCAGGAGAGAGTTTTTTGGATAAGATGATTGCATTGGTAGAAGGCGCCAGTCGTCAGAAGACACCCAATGAAATAGCCTTAACGATTCTGTTGGCAGGATTTACCCTTGTATTTGTCATCGTAACGGTCACACTCAAACCATTTGCTGACTATGCAAATGTATCCATTACGATCGCATCCTTCATCGCCTTGTTCGTCTGCTTAATACCGACCACCATTGGCGGATTGCTCTCTGCAATAGGCATTGCAGGGATGGATCGTGCACTTCGTGCGAACGTGATTACGAAGTCCGGAAAAGCTGTTGAGACAGCAGGAGATATCGATGTGCTACTTTTGGACAAGACAGGTACCATCACCATTGGTAACCGCAAAGCCACCCAATTTTACGCCGCCGGTGGTATTGCCGCCGAACGATTGATACGTGCAGCAGCATTGGGATCTACAGCGGATGATACCCCTGAAGGGAAGTCCATTGTTGAATTGGCAGCGCTTGATCCTTTATCCTTGCATGTCGAACAGCCACGTTATATCAATTTTACTGCCGAAACACGCACTTCGGGTGTCGACTTTGGAGATACGCGGATTCGAAAAGGCTCTACAGATGCCATAAAGGCTATTGTAACACAGGCTGGGCACCCCTTTCCAACCGAAGTGGACGAAAAAGTGAAATTCATTTCGAGCAATGGAGGAACGCCTTTAGTCGTGTCTGAGAATGAAGAGGTAATGGGGGTAATCGAGTTACAGGATATTATAAAACCCGGTATTCAGGAACGTTTTCAGCGGCTTCGCAAAATGGGCATTAAGACCGTAATGGTTACCGGAGATAATCCGTTGACCGCCAAGTTTATCGCTGAAAAAGCAGGAGTAGATGATTTTATCGCAGAGGCTAAGCCCGAGGACAAAATGAACTACATTAAGCGTGAGCAAGCCGAAGGGCGTTTGGTGGCCATGATGGGAGACGGGACTAATGATGCACCAGCTTTGGCGCAGGCTGATGTAGGAGTAGCGATGAATAGTGGTACACAGGCTGCTAAAGAAGCTGGTAATATGGTCGATCTAGATAATGACCCGACCAAATTAATAGAGGTCGTCGAAATAGGAAAGCAGCTCCTGATGACTAGAGGTACCTTAACGACTTTTTCTATTGCCAATGATGTAGCCAAATACTTTGCGATTATCCCGGCATTATTTATTACCGCTATCCCAGCTTTACAGGGGTTGAATATCATGAACTTGACCAGTCCACAAAGTGCAATCCTCTCCGCCGTCATTTTCAATGCCATTATTATTCCAATGTTGATCCCTTTGGCGCTCAAAGGAGTGGCATACAAACCCATAGGCGCATCGGCACTACTACGTAGGAATCTATTTGTGTATGGATTCGGGGGAATTGTCATTCCGTTCATAGGCATAAAATTGATCGATGTGGTCGTGTCTTTATTTATCTAACTAAAAAAATTAAACAAATGAAACTACATCTTTTATCCGCCATAAGACTGACCCTGGCCACTCTCGTGTTGTTCACGGTCATTTATCCCTTAATTATTTGGAGCATTGCCCAAGTAGCACCCAATCAAGGCAAAGGCTTTGTCGTACAAAACCGTACCCAGACAGCTGTATTTTACGAAAATATTGGCCAATCCTTTACACAGGACAAGTATTTCTGGTCGAGGCCCTCAGCTGTAGATTACAACGCAGCAGGATCTGGAGCGAGCAATAAAGGACCTTCCAATTCTGAATATCTTGAAGTGGTAAAGGGACGTATCCAAGCATTTATGGTGCATAATCCTGATGTTCAACGGGCACAGATTCCTGTTGACTTAGTTACTGCCAGCGGAAGTGGACTCGATCCACACATCTCTGTCCAGGCAGCAACTGTGCAGGTCAGTCGTATTGCCAAAATACGCAATATCCCGACCGATCAGCTCAAGAGGCTTATTGAGCAGCAAGTTGAAAAACCCCTTTTGGGCTTATTCGGCCCTCAACAGGTCAATGTGTTGCGTCTCAATTTGGCTTTAGATGCGCTTGTCCAATAACAATATGGTGCAGTCATTAACAATATAATATTAAGATGAATCTATTTATAAAATACCTGACATTTGGTGTCATCCTCTCTCCATTGGTCACTCCTGAAAGATCCTATGCGCAGACAACAAGCAACCCACTGATCATTAGCGGATATGCCGAAGCATACTATACCCAAGATTTTAACAAACCCAGCCAACATATGCGTCCAGGGTTTATATACAGTCACAATCGCGCAAATGAAATCAATATCAATCTCGCGTACATTAAGGCCAATTATACAAGCGAACAGGTGCGGAGCAATCTTGCGCTTGCAGCAGGAACGTATATGAATGCCAATTACAGTGCCGAACCTGGAGTCTTGAAAAATGTATATGAGGCCAATGTAGGCGTTAAGATCTCTAAGCGACACAATCTTTGGATAGATGCCGGGATCATGCCCTCCCATCTGGGGTTTGAAAGTGCCGTAGGCAAGGACAACTGGACGTTGACACGCAGTCTTTTTGCTGAAAATTCACCTTACTTCGAAACTGGTGCTAAGATTACCTATACCACTACCGACGATCGTTGGGTTCTGAGCGGGTTGTTTTTGAATGGCTGGCAACGGATACAACGTATAGATGGCAACAGTACTCCTGCATTTGGCCACCAGCTAACGTTTAAACCCAATGAAAGATTACTTATCAATAGCGGATCATTTGTCGGTAGCGACAAGGCGGATAGTGTCAAGCAGATGCGGTACTTTCATAATTTGTATGCCATATACCAGATCACTGACAAATGGGGGGTGACAGCAGGATTTGACTTGGGGGTGCAGCAGAAGGCCAAAGGTAGCGAGGATTACAGCACCTGGTACACACCTGTATTCGTGACTCGATATTCCCCTAGCCAACGCGTCAATATTGTGGCACGTGCTGAATACTATAAGGATAATGATCAAGTAATCATATCCACAGGGACCGACCGTGGATTTCAGACTACTGGATTTTCTTTAAATGTGGATTATGTAATATTGGCCAATGTGATGTGGAGGACAGAATTGCGTAATTTGAAAAGTAAAGATGCTATTTTTACAAATAGGAATACAGAACCGACCGATAATAGTCTGACGGCGACTACAGCATTGACTTTTAGCTTCTAGGACGTTGTAAGTGGCAAGGATAACGTTTATATGGATAACGATAGAAAAAACGCCGAATATTTCCTTTCCTTGATTAAAAAATCGAGGAAAGGAAAATTTAAGATTTATATCGGCATGAGTGCCGGTGTAGGAAAGACCTATAGAATGCTTCAAGAGGCACATGCCCTGCTGCGGACAGGAATCGATGTGAAAATTGGTTATATAGAGACGCACCATAGAGCCGAAACCCATGAATTGAGTATAGGATTGCCGACAATCCCAAGGCGCAAGTCCTTTTATAAAGGAAAGGAATTGGAGGAAATGGATGTTCAGGCTATTCTCAATGTAAGACCTGAAGTTGTACTGGTTGACGAACTGGCCCATTCCAATATAGAAGGTAGTAAAAATGAAAAGCGCTGGCAGGATGTCATTGAGATTCTAGAAGCGGGGATTAGCGTCATTAGCGCAGTCAATATTCAGCATATTGAGAGCCTTAATGAAGAGGTTCGGGGTATCACGGGTATAGAAGTCAAAGAGCGGATTCCCGATCGAGTGATTACTATGGCAGACGAGGTCGTCAATATTGACTTGACGGCTGAAGATTTGATCATCCGTCTCAAAGAGGGGAAAATATATCCACAGGATAAGATAAAGACCGCACTGGCTAATTTTTTTCAGAACAATCATATTCTTCAACTTAGACAACTTGCGCTTAAAGAGGTCGCGAGCCATGTCGTCAGGCAAGTTGATCATGTTGTGCCTCGCGACGGGAAAAATAAGCACGACCGATTTTTAGCCTGTATTGGAAGTGACGCCAAAAAAGCTAAAAATGTAATTCGAAAGACCGCTCGACTAGCCAGTTACTATGGAGGGGATTGGTTTGTCCTATACGTGCAGACGCCACGAGAAGATGTGCATAAGATACCTTTAGATAAGCAAAGGATGCTGATTAATAATTTTAAGTTAGCGACCGAGTTAGGGGGCAAAGTATTACAGGTGAAGGACCGTAAAGTGCCCAACGCAATTATGGAGCAGGTTACTAAGATGAATATTACAACTGTATGTATTGGTAAACCCAAATTGTCTCTTATTCGTATTATATGGGCTACTGGAGTGTTCAACGAGTTGCTAAAGAAACTTTCCTCCGCGAATATAGATTTGGTAATTCTCTCCTAATTGAAAACGGATTCGGCAGAGGTATCTTAAATCGTTTGAATAAGATGTAAGTTTGTTAGGGTAATGAGGTGAAATAAGTAAATTAAGAGGATGAAACCAAGATAGTAAATAATAGGGATACATGGAGCAATCATTATTTACGCGGGCTCTCATCAGCAATCGAAAAGAAAATAATAGGATGAAAATTAAAGCAAAGTTGACCCTCGGGGTCGGATCCTTATTTTTATTAATAATATTATTGGCCGGGGTGAGTACCTATTATGTCAATAGCCTAAAGAAGGATACTAAGAATATTCTGCGTGCCAACTATAATACATTGGAATACGGCCGTGGAATGTTGTTGACATTGGACGAAATCCAGAAAGATCCCACCGCCATTGAGGTATTTGAATCTAATTTGCAGAAGCAGATTCAAAATGAGACAGAGCCTGGGGAGAAGGAGGCTACCGAACAAATTGTGAAGCACTTTGACGCCTTGAAAAAGGATCAGAATGATTCTGCTCTATTTGTATTTTTAAGAAGAGACATTACCGAGGTAATGCGACTCAATATGGAGGCAATCGTGCGCAAGAGCGATGTTGCTAATAATACGGCTGAATCCGCAATTGTGTGGATATCGGTCACTGGGGCGCTTTGTTTTTTATTCGCATTTGTTCTGTTGGTTAATCTGCCTGGCAATATTGCCGATCCTATCAAAGAACTCACGGTCAGTATTAAACAAATAGCTGCACAGCAATATGGCCAGCGAGTGCATTTTGAGGGACATAGTGAGTTTGGAGAATTGGCCCAATCTTTTAATACGATGGCGCAGAAACTGGAAGAATATTCGAATAGCAAGTTGGCGAATATTATGAAAGAAAAAACCCGGATCGAAACGCTAATTAATAATATGCATGATCCAGTGATTGGTATTGACGAGCATAAAAAGATACTCTTTGCCAATGAAGAAGCGCTAAAAGTGGCCGGTCTAAATTGGCTGGAAATACAAGGTCGGCAAATCCAAGATATTGCAGTTTCTAATGATTTAGTCCGCTCGCTGATTACAGATTTGGTGGCTGGTCACTCCGTGTCAACAAATGGGGAGCCAATTAAGATTGCCGCAGATGGCAAGCAGCAATATTTTGATAAGGAAGTGTTAGACATCAATATCGTACCTACCGGAGAGCAGACACCTCAGCTCATTGGTCATGTGATTTTACTCAAAAATATTACACCCTTTAAGGAACTTGATTTTGCGAAAACAAATTTCATTGCAACGGTTTCACACGAACTGAAGACACCGATTTCTTCGATTAAGATGAGTCTCAATATATTGAATCATGTGCGTACAGGGACGCTCAATGAAGAGCAGCAGCAACTCCTGGAAAGTATAGGCGATGATAGCGAAAGATTGCTCAAAATTACCTCTGAATTGTTAAATATGTCCCAAGTGGAGACGGGTAATATCCAATTGAACATACAGCAAGCCGATCCTACACATATCTTAAAGTATGCGCTTGAGGCTACCAAGGTCTCTGCCGATCAAAAGATGCTACAGGTTACCACCGTAGTGGATGCAAATCTGCCTGTGTTGAGTGTCGATCCAGAAAAAACGGCATGGGTACTCACTAATTTCATTACCAACGCTATTCGCTATGCTCCTGAGCAAACGGAGATTATTGTATCACTATGCCGTGACAACGATCGGATTCTATTTTCTGTTCGGGATTTCGGTCCGGGAATAGATCATCGGTATCAGGAGCGCATATTCGAACGCTATTTCCAAATCCCGGGTAGCTCAAAGGCTGGGACGGGTTTGGGATTGGCAATCAGTAAGGAATTTATAGAAAATCAAGGTGGACGAATAGGTGTGGACAGCGAGCAAGGAATGGGGAGTACTTTTTATTTCTATTTCCCTATCCGATAATAAGATAGTTCTCGCAGATTGCTAGATGGCGCTATTGGCAAGTTTCCTGTGGTCGAACGTTTGCTGCTTATTCTCACTGGAAAATAAGCAGCAAGGTCAGGATAGAGACTAAAAAAGTACATCTTTAATTTCTGGCGTCTTGTCGAAAACGGATTTTGCAAAGGGACAGAGGGGCAATATTTTTATGTTGTTTTCCCGCGCGTAGGATACGATTTCCAATACAATCTTCTTTCCGATGGATTGGCCGCGATACGCATCGCTCACATCTGTATGATCAATGATAATCTTGGTGTCTCCGGCATGGGTATAGGTTACTCTACCTGCTTCTTTCTCGTTGTCGATCATAGAGAAGTAACCCTTTTGAGTGTCTTTAATGTGTTTGATTTCCATGTTTTTTATTTTTTAATAATCGTATATGTTGTCTTAACCTGTAATATGTATCATCTATTTTCTTTTTCTTCTCACAAAGGTACTACCCGATTTGGCAATACATATTGATATAGGTTAAGAAATCGTGTTAGCATGCGCAAACATTTTTTTATTGGAGTCTTACCGATACTGTGTCAACCACGCTATGGCGACAGTATGAGGATTGGAAGTACCAAAAGACATTATGGCCACGACCCACTACTAATCAGCAACCACCAGAATTACTAGCGATTGAAATTTTTATGTGCAAGGTCTTTTCGCACCCGACTCAGGCTTTCTGGGGTGATGCCTAGATAAGATGCAATCAAAATCTGCGGAACACGTAGTGTCAGGTTAGGGTATATCTTAATAAAATCGAGATAACGCTGCTCAGCTGTCGCACTGAGCAATAAGGTGATTCTTTTTTGGAGATGCCGAATATGGTTGTGTAGCGATTTATTGTTAAACTCTAAAAAAGATTGGTTTTCCTTGGCCAACTGTACAATGAATTCTTCATCGATTTGTACAACTTTACTATCCTCTATAGCTTGGATATAATAATCAGAAGGGAGACCAAAATAGACACTGCCTCTATCGGAGACGATCCAATTTTCTGGAGCGAACTGCAAAATATGCTCTTTACCTTTGTCATCAATGGAATATTGCTTGAGTAGACCTTCTTCTACAAAATAAGATAGTTTGCCTACTTCGCCGGCCCGCAGTAGATAGTTTCCCTTTTTTACGGTCAATACTCTACAATTCATGACCAAGTGTTCTATGGTTTGAGTATCTATATCTGTATTGGATGTCAGATATCCGGAATAAGAGAAATTTTTCATCGAAATGTTATTTGTTTAATGTCCTAAAATATTAATATTATTTAGGAACGGAAAATTAGCAAGTATGTAGGTGTATCTCTTGATATTGAAAAGACAATTATTAGGTCTAAATGGTTGCTTTCTAGCTATAAGGCAAATCTTTTTAGTGCAAGGGACGACCGATATGATATTTTTTTCAATTAAAAGATTATATTGCATCGATAACACTTGTTTTTCGATATGAGATAGTTGTTTGCCAAAATTTATGCCATCAATAATTTCGGAACTATAAATGGAGACTTATAGGTACCTAGGGTAAACGAACAAAATCTAAGGATATTTTATTACACTCAAATAAAGCAGGTTTTGTCGCAATAGCAAACAAATTGTTCGGATGAAAAATAGACTTGCCTATCGACTACTTTGGGAACGCATACGGAATGGCGATGAAGATGCATTTTTCGATCTTTATAAATCGTTGTATTATGAGTTGGTCAATTTTGGTGTACGTACGAGTGGTGACGTGGATTTATCTAGTGAAGCAACAGATCAAGTATTTGTGACGATTTGGGAGAAGAGGGAAAAATTGGAACGTGTAGAAAATGTTCAAGCCTATCTCATAACTTTTCTAAAGAGAAAAATTCTAAGACTACTCGAAAAACAGAATAAAATCAATAAAGCCCTTCAAAATGTAAAAGCCGAGGACGATTGGTTTGAGATGCCATACGAAGAGTTTATCATACAGGTCCAAACCAATGAATGGATTCAACATCGATTAAAAGAAGCCTTGGATAAATTGACTTTCAGACAAAAGCAACTTATCCATTTGAAATTTTTCGAAGGGCTTACCTATGAGCAGATTGCCTCACGTACTCAGCAAACAATTAAGACTGCGTATAATACCGTCTATGATGCGTTGAAGATTCTGCG
Organism: Sphingobacterium sp. SYP-B4668; assembly: GCF_027627455.1. Taxonomy (NCBI): domain Bacteria; kingdom Pseudomonadati; phylum Bacteroidota; class Sphingobacteriia; order Sphingobacteriales; family Sphingobacteriaceae; genus Sphingobacterium; species Sphingobacterium sp. SYP-B4668. The sequence continues at coordinate 1,337,709 of NZ_CP115483.1, forward strand.
AGAGGAATTAAAAGATATTTAATTATCTAGTTGTCAGTGTTTTGTGTTTTTATTTTATTTTTCCTTAGGAAATTTTCAAATTCTAAGGCACTATAAAGTAAATAGCACCAAATGATAAACAATAAATATGAAAACGTTGAAGATTTTCTAATCGATAATACTTTTCAAGAGTATTGTGCTGGGGACAATCAACAATGTATCCAATACTGGACTAATTATCTGCATAAGCACCCTGAACAGGAGGCCACGATGATACAGGCAAAGAGATTGTATCACATCCTCGTTGGCAACAAAAGACCCTTGGATGCTCAGGTTGGTAAGTTGAAAGCCGATATTCAGGCACTTGCTCCTATCCCAACCATTACTAAATTTCAATTTTCATTTTGGATTAAAACTGCTGCCGCACTAGTCATATTGACAGGCGGATTGCTTTGGGCTATCCAAAGATCTAGCGTAGAGGGTGTCGCTTCCCAACAGCGAGACGTCAGCTACGTGACTGCCAATGGCGAAAAGAAAACTATTGAATTGGCAGATGGTAGTAAGGTGACGCTAAATGCTGGAAGTAAATTGTTTATGGACAAGGGATTTAATGTGAATGAAAGGCATGTCCACTTGACAGGGGAAGCTTTCTTTGATGTCAGTAGTAACAAGGAAAAACCATTTATAGTGCATACACAGGATTTTGATATTCGCGTATTGGGGACATCCTTCAATGTAAAGGCTTATCCCGAAGAGACTACTTCAGAAGCGGTATTGATCCATGGGCTCATTGAAATGAAAAGCAAGAGAGGCAATGAAAATCTAGTGCTGTTGAAGCCCAATCAAAAAGTGACGATATACAAAGCTGAGGAAAAAATTGAAGGCAAAGAGAGTGTGAAGAAAGTGAAAAAATCGCAACTTAAGGAGATTGCGATACAAGATTTAGAACCCGAAGAAGATAACTTGACATTACCGGATGTTGCCTGGAAAGAGAATCGTCTGGAAATTATTGATCAAGACTTCTCCTCGTTGCAACATGTGTTAGAGCGTTGGTATGATGTCGAAATCCAGCTGCAAGACGAACACCTACAGGACTATAGATTTACAGCCACCTTTAACAAAGAGCGTATCGATCAAGTATTAAATGCCTTACAAAAAGTACAACCCTTTAAATATAAGATATATGGAAAAAAAATAACGATTTACAAGTAAAAGAAAAGGATGGTGGTCCAACACCATCCTTCCAAAGTGATTATCAAACCGGCAGTCCCATCTAAGCTAAAAAACGAGCTGCCAAGTTTAAACTTTAACCAAGTACCAAAATATGATTAAAAATTGCTTAATGCAAGTGCATAGAGTATATTTTATGCGCTTTAGATTCATTATCTGGATGAAACTAACCTTAATTATGATGTTGATTGCCAGCCTTCATGTGTCGGCTAGCGTCTATTCTCAGCAAAAAGTTTCTTTTGATGTCAACAGGGCTAAGCTGAGTAAAGTGTTGAAGATTATTGAAGAAAATAGTGATTACTATTTTGTCTATAACTCAAGCAACCAATTATTAAACAAAGAGATTTCCCTTGCAGTGGATAATACCAAGGTAGTGGATGTACTTGCCAAGATATTCAAAAAATCTGGACTTCAATATTCGGTATCAGACGAAGGATTGGTAGTGGTGAGCCAAAGACAAGATTTGCAAGTTAAAGGCATAGTGACAGACGCTGAAGGCCATGCGCTTTCTGGAGCTACCGTCCGTTTGAAAGGCACCGCTATTGGCAGGGCCACTGATATTAATGGTCGTTTTGAACTGGATGTTCCTACTGGTAGTGTACTGATTTTCTCTTTTGCGGGCTATCTATCTCAAGAGGTTGCTGTTCAAGGGAACAACGAACTCAAGATTGTACTTCAAGAAGATAATCAATTATTGAATGAAGTGGTCGTTACTGCCTTAGGAGTAAATCGTGAAAAACGTACTTTGGGATACTCTGTCACCCAAATTAATGGGGAAACCTTGACTCAGGCACGGGAAAATAATATAGCTAATTCGTTGGTTGGTAAAGTTGCGGGGTTAGACGTTAGCTCCACTTCTGGTGGTGTAGGGTCTGCGACTAGTGTTGTTATTCGAGGTGCATCCAGCTTAAGCCAGACCAATCAACCTTTGTATGTGATTAACGGTGTCCCTATGGAGAATGCGCCAGTCGGCTTTGGTAATACCAACCCTAATGGCAATAAAGGTAGCCAATGGGATAATGCTCCCGATATGGGAGATGCCATAGGCAACCTCAATCCGGATGATATCGAGAGTATCTCTGTGTTGAAAGGTGCTGCTGCTTCAGCTCTTTATGGTTCACGAGCAAAAGCTGGTGTTATTTTGATTACGACCAAATCCGGAAAAGGTTCTGGGATTGACTTCAGCAGTAATTACGTTGTAGAACAGGTCATGGATCGGACCGATTGGCAGTATGTGTATGGACAAGGGGCCAATGGAGAAAAACCTCAAGATGGAGTTGCAGCAGCTCAGGTAGGCGGGTCAAGTTGGGGAGCCAAGTTGGACGGTAGTAGTGTGCCACAGTTTGATGGAGTTGCTAGACCATATGTAGCGCAGAAAAAAAATATAGAAAACTTCTATAACAATGGGCATACTTGGACTAATTCCTTGGCACTCAACAAAGCCTTTGAAGGTGGTGCACTACGTTTTTCTGCTAGCGATCTCTCCAATAAGTCCATTATGCCTAATTCTGGTTTAGATAGACAGTCCCTGAATTTGACGGGTACTTTCGAGCCTGTTAAAAGGCTAGCCATTGACGCACGTGCTAATTATATTATTGAAAAGGCAAAAAATCGTCCTATGCTTTCGGATGGTGCGGGCAGTGCTAATTATAATGCCGTATTCCTACCTACGAGTTTGGATATTCGGGATCTGAAACCGTGGAAAACAGATAAAGGATCTGAGATTCCTTATAATACGGGGAATTCATGGGACACTAACCCTTGGTTTGCTGCTTATGAAGTTCAGAATAATACAGATAGAAATCGTTTAATTAGCTCGTTGTCTGCTCGATATACCTTTGAGAACGGTTTGTTTGTACAAGGACGCGCAGGACAAGATTTTTATACAAATAGTTATCTGAGTGTGCTTCCTACGGGTCTTGCCTATGCACCTCCGAATAATCTGGTATCGCAGAAGATGCGGTTCTCCGATCTCAATGCTGATGTGCTAGTAGGAAAATCGTTCAAAGTGAATGACGAAATTTCTTTAACACCCAATTTGGGAGCAAGTTACCGCAATACAAAGACAGATCTGACCATCAACCAAGGTTCAGGAGTTTTGGTGCCTGGAGTCTATACGATTGTCGGGTTAAAAAATAAATCTGTTGCCTATTCAGAGACAGAGCAAGAGACACAGTCGGTATATGGGACTTTGGAATTTGCTTATCGGGATATTTTATACCTGACCGGGAGTGCTCGTTCAGACTGGTTTTCCACCCTTGCAGCACCTGGCAAAAACAATAAGTTGAGTGTGCTCTATCCATCCATTAGTGGTTCTTTTGTCTTTACTGAGTTTATAAACTCTGGAGCACTTAGTTTTGGTAAGTTAAGGGCAGGGTATGCAGTAGTTGGTCAGGCTACACGTCCATACCAGACCGCTTTAACATATAGTGTCCTTAGTCAGTCTTTAGGAGGAGCTTCTCTAGGGCAAATCACAAATTTGGAAATTCCAAACTCAGGACTTAAAGCTTCCAAAGCCTCTGAGTTGGAGATAGGTACAGATTTGCGGTTCTTTAACAACCGATTGAATATCGATTTGACTTGGTATAAAAAGCGCTCGGATGATGAGATTACGAGTGTGACTACGTCAAGTACCGTTGGTTATGATGGTGCTATTCTCAACTCCGGATCTATTGAAAATAAAGGTGTTGAAGCTTTGATTTCGGGTGTCATCATTAAAAAAGACAATTTTAATTGGACTTCCTCCTTGAATATGACCTACAACAAGAATACCGTGCTGTCACTCGCGGATGGCGTATCTGAGCAACTGATTGCAACTTCGCGTTCAGGCGTGGGCTTTCTCAAAAATATTCGTGGAAAGGCTTTGGGACAGATTGTAGCATACGACTACAAATACGATGACAACGGCGAGATTATTAAATTGGCAGATGGCTCGCCTGATCGTGGTGAATTGAAAGAATATGGTTCAGCTTATAACAAATGGTTTGCTGGCTGGAACAATGATTTTACCTATAAGCGCTTTAATTTCGGTTTCTTGATTGATGGTAAGTTTGGAGGCAAATTATTCTCAGGAACAGATTATTTAGGCTATATCAAAGGCTTACATAAAGAAACGTTGGAAAATCGGGAAGGTTTAGGTAATACGGCAGCCAAATTCTATGAGAATACCGCCAATAATACATCTTATCGTTTTGTCAATGACGCTAGTTTTATCAAATTTAGACAGTTGACATTTGGATATAGTTTCCCTGCTTCGGTATTTAACAATAAAATTAGTGGTTTGAATATAAGCCTTGTTGCACGTAATCTTTTCATACTGATGAAGAAAACGGATAACATCGACCCCGAGTCCAGTTACAATGCGACTTTTCCAGGTCTGGAATTGGGTGGTATGCCCCCAGCCAGAACCTTTGGGGTGAATTTGAATGTTAAGTTTTAATGGAGAAAGGACGATAAAACTGAGATGCCAATAGCATCAACTCGAACGCTCATTAACAATGAAATGCAATCGGATAATTGATGAACAAATAATTATATTCTGATGAAAAATAACGTAATAAAAATATATGGTCTTTTAGTAGTTGCCGGGCTTATGGGAATGACCGCGTGTACCAAAGACTTTGAAAAGATTAACACGGATCCAGTCAATTATGGTCCGACAAACTTTGATCCTAATTTTACCTTTTCTACTGCACAGTTGACCTATACCGGCAGTACGGATTTAGCATATGAGACCTGGCGGGCCAATCTCATCTATTCAGGTACCATGATGCAGGGATTATCTTCTGTAGTAAGCTATTGGGCTGGAGATAAATACCTTTTGACCCCTTGGTATACCTCTGCTTATTGGGAGCGCGCATATGCCGAGCAGGTAAAGCCCATAGTAGATATTGTGGAATTGACACGTGACAAACCGCAGTATAAGAATCTACATAATATCGCTCGTATCTGGAAGGTATTGATATTCGCTCGATTGACAGATTTATATGGGGACGTGCCATATTCAGAAGCAGGACTTGGATATTATAAAGGCAATCTTTCTGCTAAATACGATAAGCAACAAGATATCTATATGGATATGTTGAAGGAGGTGGAGGCGGCTATGGCAGCATTGGACCCTGCTGCAGATCAAGTGACGGGTGATGTTATCTATAAAAGCAATTTTGAAAAATGGAAACGTTTCGGAAACTCATTGATTTTGCGGTTAGCGATGCGGCTCACAAAAGTGGACGATATCACCGCAAAAAGCTATGTGGAAAAGGTTGTTGGGAAGACGATGGCCAACAATGATGATAATGCGTTCCTTAAGCACGATGCAAGTGGTGCCCGTATAACCCAAAACCGTAATAGTCAGGTCCTATTGGGAGATGGAGGACAGGAACATTACTATGTCAAGTGGTCAGACACTTTTATCAATGCACTGAAAAATAGTAATGATCCACGTATTAAGGTGGCAGTTACCAAGTTGTTTCTTACACCTAGCGAGGTGGAAGAAAGTGACGGGACCAAAAAGAAAAATCCGGACTTTGTTACAGATCCAGTTGTTCAAAAAGGGATGCCTAATGGAAAAGATTTGAATACTAATCCCCTGTATGCTATTAGCGCCCACCCATCCTACACCACTTTTCCTGAGTATTCGTCGCCACACCCAGGCATGATTAAAAGGGATGGAATTACCTTTATTCTGACGTATGCAGAGAGTGAGCTTCTGCTGGCAGAAGCAGCGCAACGGTGGGGTGTGGGCGGATCGGCAGAGACTCATTACAAGAATGGTGTCAAAGCTGGAATCACCTTTCTGGGGCAATATGATGCTGCTCTAGCCATCAGTGACGCAGATGCGGAGGCTTATGCTACCGCACACCCATTGACTGGAGGATTGAGCCAGATTGGATTGCAGTATTGGATTCATCAAAATACGGCCTTGAATTTTTATGAAACTTGGTCCAATTGGCGGCGTACGGGCTTCCCAAATCTGATACCTGTGGTATACCCTGGTAATGCAACCAGCGGTACCATACCTCGACGTTTGCCTTATCCAACCGCGGAAGAAGCAGGGTCAAATAGCGCTTATTACAAAGCTGCTGCTGCTGCTGTTCCTGGAGGAGATAATTTAGCTGGTCGAGTATGGTGGGATAAGCAATAAATAGGCTCACTTTTTTCTATTATATAGGGTCATTCTTGAAAAAGAATGACCCCTGTTTTTGTGCCTGGAATGGTTTGTCTAAAATTTTTCATACATCCCTAAAAATCCAGTCAATCCACCTGTATGGATTAATAAAATTTTAGTATCCCGCGCGAAATAATCTTGTCGGATGAGGTCATATGCCGCATAAAAGAGTTTTCCAGTATAAGTTGGCTCGATCATGATGCCTGTTTGGGTTACAAAAGATTGGATAAAACCCAGTAAATCGGGTTTCGTTTTGGCGTAGCCGCCAAAATGGTAGTCTGTATGCAATTTGATAGTCTGTGCCGTTATTCCTAATTGCTGCACCTCTTTACGAATGAATTCGCCGCCTTTTAACACGGGTACTCCATGTAGTTGCATGTCCATTGTCTTATTTGAAATACCTTGTTGCAATCCGGCCAACGTAGCACCAGTACCACAAGCACATAAGATATCATCGTAGGATTGCTGTAACTCAGTTATGATTTCGGCACATCCTTGAGCAGCTTCCTGACTATATCCGCCCTCATTAATAAAAAAAGCAGCGCTGTCTAATCCAAATCTTTTTTCGAAAACGGATGGTTTGTCCCTATAATCATCTCTTGAAATAAAGCACAGTTCCATCCCGTATAGCTTACATAGTGCCAATACGGGGTTGTGCACTTCATCCCCTCTTACATATCCGATTGTGCTAAATCCGAAGGTAGCTCCTGCACAGGCTGTGGCTAAGAGGTGGTTGGACCAAGCTCCTCCAAAGGTTACCAATGTTGACTTATTTTCCTTGCGCACCCGTTGAAGCGTATATTTTAGTTTTCGCCATTTATTGCCCGAAATAAAAGGGTGAATCATGTCGTCCCGTTTGACGAATACTCGTACTCCCTTTTCTAAAAATAGAGTGTCGTTGATTTCCTGTTCAGGACTGTGAAATTCAAAAGATAACGTATTCATTCTATGCGATAAAGACTAAGCGAAGACTGATATTCATGCTTAACTTCACAAAGTTACGGGAATTTGCATGAATTCATCTAACTTTGTACAATGGCAGAAGATTTAGAATTATTAGAACAAGACGAACAAGAATTATTTGAACATCTGAGAATTGAGGTTGATAAGGGGCAAGCCCTGTTGCGTATAGATAAATTCTTGATGAATAGGGTGGAAAATGCATCTCGAAATAAGATTCAGAATGCGATAGATGCCGGTTCGGTATTGGTCAACGATAATGTTATCAAATCGAGCTATAAAGTTAAACCTTTTGATGTCATTTCTGTGGTATTGCCAGACCCTCCCCGGGATACTGAAGTATATCCCGAGGATATTCCATTGGATATCGTCTTTGAAGATGACGATGTTATGGTGTTGAATAAGGTAGCGGGCATGGTGGTACATCCAGGGTTTAATAACTATACAGGTACGTTGGTTAACGCATTGACGCACCATTTTAATCAGTTGCCAACATTGCCTGGCAATGCTGGTCGCCCGGGACTTGTTCATCGTATTGATAAGGATACTACAGGTCTGCTGGTCATTGCAAAATCAGAATGGGCCATGACCCATCTTGCTAAGCAGTTCTTTGATCACAGCATTACGCGAAAATATGTAGCGTTGGTATGGGGTGATATTGAGCAAGATGGCACAATCACGGGGTATATCGGGCGAAATCTTAAGGATCGACGAGTCATGACTATGTATGATGACCCCGAAAATGGTAAATGGTCGGTCACACATTATAAGGTACTAGAGCGATTGGGATATGTGACCTTGATTGAGTGCCAATTGGAGACAGGTAGGACCCACCAAATACGTACTCATCTCAAATCTATAGGTCATCCATTATTTAATGATGCGCCCTACGGTGGAGATCGAATTTTGAAAGGAACAGTCTTTAATAAATACAGACAGTTCGTGGATAATTGCTTTGCTCTTTTGCCTCGTCAAGCCCTTCACGCTCAAGTTTTGGGATTTGTACACCCCAAGACAAAACAATATTTAAACTTTGAGGCACCATTGCCCGAAGATTTTCGTTTAGCATTAGAGAAGTGGAGAGCGTATTCCAGCTCATCTACCCAAGAGCAAGATTAGTAAGGGAGTAGAATAGTTATGTCAACGATATATATTAATTATAATGGAAAGATTGTAGCCGAACATGATTTGGTGATTTCCGCTGAAAATAGAGCATTTAGATATGGCGATGGTCTCTTTGAAACCATGCTTTGGAAAGACGGTGATATCCGCTTTCTGAATTTCCATGTCCAACGTTTACAAGAAGGCTTGGGTATGCTCCATATGGAGGATAGCCATCGTTTTGACACATTCTTTATCAAATCCAAGACAGAGGAATTGATTCGAAAGAATAACATGTTGGGACAGCAGGTCCGTGTGCGACTCATTGTATTTAGAGAGGGCGGTGGCTTGTATAGCCCGGATACCAATAAAACTGCTTTCGTTCTGCAAATTGCCCGGATACCTGATTCTTTAAGAGACAAGAAAATTGGCTTGATTATCGATTTGTATACGGAATATAGGAAACCATACAGTGACCTTTCGAAGTTGAAATCCAATAACGCCCTCATTTATGTGCTGGCAGGATTGCATAAACGAAAACATCGCTTCGACGAAGTCTTGTTACTCAATCAAGAGGGGTTTTTATGCGAAGCTTTATCTTCCAATATATTTATTTATTATGAGAAGGTCTTATACACACCAGCTATTTCTGAAGGATGTGTGGCCGGTGTTATGCGTCGAGTCGTGATGGATATGGCCGCTGATGAGGGAGTAGAAGTGGTAGAGGCCCAAATCAGCCCAGAAATCATGAAACAGGCTGATGAAATATTTTGTACCAATGCTGTTCATGGGGTACAATGGGTCATGGGCTATAAGCAGAAACGTTACTTCAATAAGATTTCGAGAATATTGCAAGAGAAATTATTGACTTGGGGGTATGATGAGGACAATTAGGACGAACGAATCGTGATTTTTGCAATCGAATAAAAGATGCTGGACGGCGTATAGTGAACTATACGCCGTTTTTTATTGATATAGTAAAAGGGAGAGGATATCTAATTTCTCAAGGAACATGTTAGTCAATTTAGACTGTGGGAAATAATTTTATGTTAAAAATAGAATGTTTTGTTTCCTATACTCACGGTTTTGGATGAAATATGTTTTTTGTGCATTTACAGACGAAACCTTAATTCGTAACAAAAGCGGGGTATTGCTGAATGAACTTGCTTTCTTCTAAATCAATACAGTGCAACAAACTCAATTGCGGGTCTCTTTAACAAACCTGAAACAAATATCCCCCTTAACATCAAAGATAAAGGGGGATAGGGTAAATGGAAATGTTATAAAGGCAATTCAATTATTTCAATAGCTTCTCTAATTGTTGTGTAAGCTGTTCTCCATGTAGATTGACGGCTACTATCTTGCCATCGGGCCCAATGAGGTAATTTTGAGGAATGGCGCGTATCCCATATAGTTGGGCGGCTTCATTTTTCCAACCTTTGAGGTCGCTGACCTGTGTCCAAGGGAGACCATCTTTTTCGATGGCTGCCAACCAATTCGCTTTTTTGCCCGGATTGTCCAAAGACACGCCTAGAACCGTGAAATTCTTGTCTTTAAACGTATTGTAAGTTGCTACAACATGTGGATTTTCCGCTCTGCAAGGTCCGCACCAAGATGCCCAAAAATCGAGCAATACATACTGACCTCTAAAATCGGATAGCTTGATAGGCTTGTCGTTGATGTCATTCTGGGTGAAATCGGGCGCTAGTTTACCTACTGAAAGCATTTTAGCGGTAGCTATTTCAGCGGCAAGTGTCTTACCCATCTCACTGGTACGCAATGTCGTGCTAAGACTTAAAAGGAGCGGTTCAATCTTGGCAATATCAATGCTGTAACCAGCCATATCCTTCAACGACAAAAGACTGAAATAGGATTCAGGATGTGCTGTGATATATTTTTCTAGGGCGACATTTTTACGCGCATCAACTTCATCCATTCGACGTTCAATCTCTGTCAGTGCTTCTTTATTTTCACTCTTGCTCTGATAAAGCTTACTGCGTTCTGCATACAATACTTCTAACTCGTGATCATATGTGTATGTCGCTTGACTGAAGCGTTCGAACTCCTCCTGAATGGGTGAACCTGCGACCGTTGCATGTTGAATAGAGTCGGTGAAATTAAGGGTTGTTTTTCCTCCATCGACATAAAAATTCTTGCGGTCGATTTTGCCTTTTGACTTCCCGAATCTTTCGCCATTGGGTGAGTAGGTGAGTGTAACGAGAGTTGGCTTGGTAATGTTTCCTGTGTAAAGGAATGAGCCTTCAGATGCAGAGATAGAATCCAAGACGATTTTATTGTCTACCCCATACCTAATAAATGCTTTCGCTTTTGGTTTTGGATTTTGAATTTGGACGTTGATCTCAAAGGACTGCTGTTGTGCGAAGGCAAAAGCCGAATAGACGACTGCTGTAAATGTTAATATAAGTTTCTTGTTCATGTTTTATATGGCTTTGGCTCTATCTAATAATTCTTGCGCAATCTTTTGGATTTTGGAGGTTTCTAAATCTGCTAAAGATCTTGCAGCCTCCGCGGCTTTGACAGCTTCTTTTTTCTTCTTCAGTGTGATACAGATATCTGCAAATGTGCCTTGATTGGAATAGCTATTGGGATCCATCTTTACAGCTTGTTTAGCTAGGACGTAACATTGTTCCAAACGGGTGGCATTCTCTCTACTTATTTTACTGGAGCCATATCTTCGCGCGATGAAACTCAGTTTTTCGGCTTCGTCTTTTAAGATGCCTTTTCTAAGCGTGTTGGTGAGCGTCACAAATTCCTTTGGAGTACCGTGTGCAGCTACCCATTCAACTTCAAACATAGCTCCATCCTTTTGTTTATCCTGATCGGTACTGTTGACAAAATATTGAAGTCCGTCTTTGAACTCTTTCTCATTTTTCTCGCGGATATAAGTATACATGGCATATCGCAAGATTTGAAGTTCTTTTTTGTCAAAGGCGATTTGTTCCACATGTTGTTTGAAATAGGTCCTATTGGCCATGAAGAATTGACCATAACGGTCATTTGCATTTTGAGCTAAGAGTTCAATTGTCTTCCAGCCTGCCGCCGATCTTAGAAATTCGTCAGAAGCCTGGGCATCTAATTCGTTTCGAGCTTCTTTGACCAATAAAGGGTTTACCTTATTCATTACGATAATGTAGTTTAAGAGAAAGGTAGGGTTGCGGTCTCCCTCAGTGTATCTTTTTTGAATTGTTGGAATTTGTGTTTCTGGATTAAGTGCACGTTTGCCCTCAGCCAAAAATTCATCAGCCTCCATTCGGGATTGGGTACGGTAGATGAGCTCACCATTGCTATCTAGAAAGAGGTAGGTCGGGAAACTACGAATGTTATATTTTTTCGCCAATTCTATACCTTCTCCTTTTTCACAATCAAATTTGGTATTTATAAAATTCACGTTATAGAACGAAGCGATGGCTGTGGTATTGAAGACGTTTCCTTCCATCCACTTGCAGGGAGCGCACCAAGATGTGTACCCATCTAGGAAGATTAACTTGTTCTGCTCTTTGGCCAAGGATTTGGCCTCAGCAAAAGAGATTGCTTTAAATTCGATGTGTTCTTGGGCTTGGGTAGTCATAAACCCTAGTAGACCAATGACTAATATAATATACTTCTTCATGAGAATAATTTACTGCTGTTTTTAATATTCTTGTTTATCTTTCGTACTGAGGAATGGAAGGATTGAGTGATAGGACCTTTGGTGGTACAGGAAGTATCATCCTTATATCAGAAGATTCCATGCTCCATTCTTGTGTCTCTAGCTTATGTACAATTGTCTTTGTCAAATCACCGCTGGTATGCAGACGCTTCAGGTCGATAAGACGGGTCGATGCGAGATAAGGCATTTCTCTCCTGCGTTCGTCAAGAACCAATGAGAGGGTTTTTACTTTGTTAAGGTCCATGATGTGGATATTATTGTCAATACGGCTATCTCTAAGCATATTTATCAATTTCAAAGCTTCTTCTGTCGAGCCAACACGAGCTTCACATTCTGCGGCAATTAATATCAGTTCGGGAGTACTGAATCCCGTATTCATCTCAATATAGGGTGCCCATAACACACGCCCAGGAAATTTCATTACGGCCGATCCAAAAGAAGCTTGATCTCTACAGAAAAATAATTGATAACGCATATCTATGGCATTAGCGGTCAGGTCTTTCTTATAAGTATCTATTAAGTCTTGGCTAGTGAATACCTCTGCATTCAGACTTCCATAGCTGCTTGTACCTAGGCGGGACCATATTGATTCCTTATTTGTACGGATATCCGGAAAGGGTATATCTTGGTCATCTTTGCGGCATACGCGACCAAAGGTCTTCTGCTCGCGGTTGGTATAGAGTGTGTAATCTTCCAAGTAGCTGTGTTGCTTTAGTGCTTCCCTGGCATTTTGAAGCGCTTCCATATAACGACCCTGGTACAGATACATCCGACTTAAGAAAGCATACCCCACTGATTGTAGTGGTTGAAAGGTGGTATTGGCGGTTTTGCCTAGGAGGGGTAACGCTTCCTGAAGGTCGTTTTCGACAAGTGTATAAATTTGCTGAACGGACACACGTTCATAACTCTTGTTGATGTCCTCGGATAGAACCAAAGGTACACCATAGTCGGTAGCCGCAGTTTTAGAATCATAGTGTCTTCCATAAATATTGACAAGATTCAGATATTCAAAAGCACGTCCGACCTTGGCTTCGGCCCATAGCCTTTTTTTCTCTGTATCCTTGCCGTCTGTTACTTGGAGGACATTGTTAATCACTACATTGTATGTAAAGATGTGACTGTAGGCGGTTTCCCAATAACTATCAGCTTGACCATCTTCAAATATGGCACCATGCTCAAAGGTATAGAGACGCTTCTTAACCGTTGGATAACTATCAAAGCCAGTTCCCGAGATATCGACAGGATTGCCAGATACGATATGATCAGTTAGGTAGTCTGGAAATGCAGGAGTGGCTCTTATAAGGCCCTGATTGTTCATCAGCAGCTTATAGTCATCTATAAATTCTGGAATAGTAAAGCCTTTGGGCTTGATATCAAGATAGGAGTTACAACCCAGTAGCAAGAAGCTAGTAAAGAGGGCTGACAATATTGTTTTTTTCATTTTGTTCTTAATCTTTAAATTTAGGATTATATACCAATGGAGAAACCTAGATTGTACACAACAGGAGTTAACCTCCCTCTAGAGGGAGACATAACACGACTTGGCGCTGGCTCACTCGTCATACTGTAGCCCGACCAAGCTTCTGGGTCCAAGTTCTCTTTGTTGGCGGCCCATCTCCATGGATTGGTCACTTGACCAGTGATGCGTATGTAGCGTAACGGGGTTTTCTCCACAATTTTTCTGGACAGATTATAAGAGATAGAGACGTCTCGAAGTTTGATGTAATCTGCTTTTTCTACAAATTTATCGGCTGCGGTATAGATGTCCATTATATTTCCTGATGCAGCGGACATAAATGCAGGACCAAGGTCAGGGTTGGATTCATCACCGGCTTGTTTCCAATAGTTAAGCCATAGCCTATCTACATTGCTATTGTAATTGAGTTCGGCAAGTTTAGTCAATGGCTCTGGGCGTACCGAACGCATAATATGCCCTCCATTGTAAATAAACATAAAAGACAGACTGAAGTCTTTGTAACGGAATCCATTGCGGAGAGCTATGCTATAAGGGGGGATAGTAGTGCCTTCATAAATCAAATCGTCTACCACTAATTGTTGTGTGCTTTTGACCAAGGTGCCGTCTTTCTTGCGGGCTAGTGGTTGCCCCTTTTCGTCTAACCCAGCATAGTCAATGCTATACACACTACCCATCGGTTTACCGACTCGATTTTGAGTAGTGTAGTAGTAATAATATGGGGTATTTTGCTGAGTATATAGATTGGTGATTTCATTCTTATTATAACTGAAGTTCAGGTTGGTTGTCCAATCAAAATTCGCAGATACAATTTGTTTAGAATTGACAGCCAGTTCTATACCTCTATTACGCATGTCCCCATAGTTGAGGTTTACTTGGCTCCAGCCCAGCGTTGGGTCGATAGCAGTAGGGCCGAGTAAATCGGAAGTACTCTTATTGTACACATCTATGCTACCTGAAAGTCTGTTTTTTAAAACGGAGAAATCAAGACCAAAGTTGGTAATTGCCGTTCGCTCCCATCTCAAAGAAGGGTTTGGAGGAGAATCGATGTCGGCTTGCATTTCACCGGTATAGGAGTTCAAGTTATTGGAAACCCGCGAGATTAGATACGGACCGAAATCTTTTGGAACGTTTCCGTTAATACCATAGGTAGCGCGGATTGCCCATCGATCTATCCACTGTTGGTCAAAGTTGGGCATACGGTATAATGCTCCTAGTGACCACATAGGCTTGTATTGATTTTTTATATCCGTACCGAAGAGATTGGATTGATCCACACGTATACTTCCACTCAAAGTAAGATTTTTCTGGTAGGTGTAGGATCCATTGGCGTAAAGCGATATGAAGCGATCGATGATATCGACAAAACCTTCGCCCTTTTTCTTCTGTAGGGTGTAACTGCCAAATATACTTTGCGTATTTTGAATGTTGATTCCAATTAGCTCTTCATTGATGCCTTTGTACATCAAACTGCTTTCGTCATATCCATATTTATAAAAATTGGTATAACGGTTGTTAATCTGACGTCGTTCTGCCCCTGCAATGACATTAATTTCATGGTCACTCCCAAACTTACGCTCAAAATTGAACTGTCCTCTTAACGTGTAAGAGTTGATATCTTCACGTTTTTCATCAAATTGTCCACCTTTAGGAACAATATTTTTGATAATACCTTTTTTATCAATCTGTGTTGCATCGTTGATCTGGGTGGCGACTGCAAATGCATTCTTGGAATAAGTCTTGCCTAAGTACCCTTCTGTACGCTCTGTTTGATACATCAAATCAAATGTGAGGCCCTCCATTAAGCGGAAATTGGCTCCAAAGTTTAAATTTAGATATTTGTTGTAGAATTTTTCGTGTGTATAGGCATTCTGCTCAATGGGGATAAAAGTTTCATCTTCTAAACCTAATTCATTGAGTCTATCGATTTCAAATTGTGACTTATTATTGTACCATTGAGCAGGACTGCCGTCTGCATTTCGGAGTAAAAAGTATGAAGCTTTGCCTCCCATATAGTTGTCGAAGAAGTTGAAACCTACATTACCATTTCGGCTTTGGTTTTGTCCCAAAATACCAACCGTTAATCTCGCCCAATCGGTCAATTTGACAATGTTTTTAAGGTTGAACCCCAAATTTTTATTGACAGGACGATTTTTATTATAATCACCAGGCTGCGTATAGTTCAAGGAGTAGTTGTATTGGTAACGATCGTTTCCTCCTGATAGGGATAAATTATGCTGTTGACTGAAATTTATCTTATTTAGAAACTCATCCATATCAGCGAATCGATCGCGATTGCGGTATACATCCAGTTGTCTTTCCATCTCCTCAGCGCTAATCTTGCCACCTTTGTGCTCATAAAGAATAGCGTAAACATCATTCATTGATTTTCGAGGGTCAATATTGGAGTAATCGCCCGAGCGATAATTGAACATGGCCTGCTGAAAGTCGACGAGCTCGGTACTGCTCATTTGATTCAGATATTTCCTGCTCGGTAATCCTTTAAAAGATAGTGTGTTGCTATAGTCTATACGTGCTGGTCCTGGTTTGCCCATTTTGGTCACCACGACTATAACCCCATTAGAGGAACGTACTCCGTATATCGATGCCGCAGAGGCATCCTTTAATACTGTAATGGTTTCAATATCATTAGGATTTAAGGCGGTAAGGTCCCCTTCGAATGGCATGCCATCTACTACGATAAGTGGGGCGGCTTGCGCATTGATGGTGGCACGTCCTCGAACTTCGATTCCTAGGTTGTTTTTGTCATTCTGTGGATTGGAAATACTCTTATTTCCGGCAATGGCCATACCTGGTAGTAATCCCTCCATCCGCTCGATGATGCTGGTCTGCAGACGTCCTTCCATATCTTTAGCAGTCACCTGTGCAAATGAACCAGCGGCTCTTTCTTTACTGATTTTTTGATAACCAGTATTGACGGTTACATTGACCTCTGATAGTTCGGAGTGGAGTGGGGATAAGCGAACCACCTCCATGTGTGTACTGCATTTTCTTTCGGCTGGCTCATATCCCACAAATGTGATAATTAATGTAGAGGTCAAAGGGATGTTCTCTAATTTGAACTGCCCCTGAGCATCTGTCATCACGGTGATAGTTGTACCTTTCACGCGGATAGAGGCTCCGGACAATGGTTCTCCATTTTCATTTATAACTGAACCTCTGACAGATTCCTGTTTTTGTGCTTCTATTAGGGAGGAAAGTTGCTTGTTGTCACTTGGTTTCTTGATAATGACAATTTTATTTTGGATGGTGTATTCAAGTCCATTGTTCTTGAGTACTTTTTCCAATACCTCATTGATATTGGAACCCTTTAGGTTGATATCTATCGGCGACAGGTTGGATAGCAGAGATTCATTGTAAAAAAAATCATACCCTGACTGTGTTCTGACTTTTTTTAGCACGGATGAAATTGATTCCTTTTTACAGTCTAAAGAAATGCTCTGTGCCAGACTGTTGCCTTTGGCTTGAACAAGTAGTAGTCCCGCTAGGACTGAGACCATGGTTTTTCGCCAGGTTACGGCCGTAAAGATACGCGGTTGCGTTGTAATCTTCATTTTTATAAGATGTGTTAAGGTTTTGGATTATTTATTTTTTTGATGTGATGCGTATGCGTTTGACGGTATCGTCCGATATCGATCGTTCAACAGTAAAGTCGAGTTGATTGGTGGCTTTCAGCATTTGTAAAACTGCTGACAAATGTTGTTTTCGCGATATAGCCCCACTAAATTGGAGATTCCCAACATTATTTTCAAAATGAACATCCACGTTGTACCAGCGTCCAATTTTTTTCATAATTTCCGAAAGAGATTCTTTATTGAAAAGGAAATCCCCGTTGACCCATGCAATGTCGGAAGATACATCAACTATTTGTTTCATTAAGCGATTAGATAGTTGCGCTTGTTGATTGGGAAATAAAGTCTCTTTTCCTATACGGTGATCTCTTGACTGGTCCGAGAATGCCGTTACTTCTACCTTTCCCTTGATGAGTGTCGTGGTCTCTTCATCATCATCAACGTATGCTGATACATTGAATTGTGTGCCGAGTACTTTGATATCCTGACGATTGGTCTCGACTATAAATGGAAGCGTTGCTTTAGTGGAAGACTGGGCCTCCTGATGGGTAACGTCAAAATAGGCTTCGCCTTGTAGTTTTACTCTCCTTTCATGCAAGGCAAAATGTACTGGAAATCTAAGTGTCGCCCCAGCATTTAACCATACTTTTGTACCATCAGACAGCACAATTTTGTATTTTGTACCCTTGGGTGTAAAGATTGTATTGTAGGCTTGGTGTGAAGAGGGGCTATCTTGTGTCGAGGCTTGGTATTGGATTTCACCATTCATATTCTTTGAAATATGCAGAAGACCTTCTTGGATGGATGTACCTGGACTTAGTTTATCTAAAGCGATGGAGTCACCTCCAGAAGTGATTAAAATTGCTAGATCCTGAGCGGCAGGAATGTCTCGATATTCCGTAACAAATGTTGGTGCCGAATATTGTTGGGCTGGGACGGACAAGTAATAATAGATGCCTGTACAGATGGTCAAACAAGCTGCAACAGAAGTAGCCCATATTTTCCACACGACTGTTTTACGTTCTGTCACATGCAAATGCTTTTCTAAAAGTCTTCTTTTTAGCAGGTCTTGTCTTTTTTCAAGTGTAGGAATATCTAGTGGTACATGTTGAGCTTGATCGACCTCTTTCAAAAACCACGATTCCACCCACGACTTTTCTTGGGGGGTACATGTATTGCTGAGGTATCGCTTTAAGACATCGTCAGGTATATTTTTTTCATCCATTAATCTATACTTATAATAATTGGGCTAGTTAATCAGTTTACTAGCGGTTGATATTTATAAGTAGGTTAGAACTGAAAAAAGTAGTAGATAAAAAATAAAAAATTAATACAAAAACATTAAAAATGTTTTTAATGCTGTTCGCATGATCTTTAAAGCGTTGCTAATCTGCTTTTTGATAGTTTTGTCTGATAATTGAAGCTTATCCGCAATTTCTCGATAGGACTTGTTTTCGAACCTACTCAATAGAAATATATTCCGCATTTTTTCAGGAAGAAGCTGCAATGCAGATTCGATCTGCTTAGCGAGTTCTTTTTCTCTTAGTTTATCATCGGTTATGCAGGCACCCTCTTCTATATAGTGCTGTAAAGATGCTGCATATTGGGAACGTACTTTTTTTCGGTCTATGAAATCCAGAATCTTAAAGCGCGTCATCCCATAGACATAAGAAGAAAAGGATTTTTCAAGGGAAATGTCCTGTTTTTCCCATAGCGCTAGGAAGACATCCTGTAATACATCTTCTACTTCCTCATCGTTGGCTATGATTTTTTTCGCATAGATGTATAGTAATGAAAAATACCTGTCATAGATAATTTCAAAAGCTCTTCGATCCTGATGCTGAATCAATTGGAATAGTGCGATATCTGATAAAGTATGATAACTATACATTGCAGAGCTGCAAACTTAGATAAAAAGCTTTGCATTCACCAATATCATGTGAAAAAGCAAAGCGACAATAAGATTACGCCTTTATTCTCAAAAGATTATAGATAAATTTTGAAACGGTGACTACTTGTTGATATACTTAATAATAAAAGTGAAATTACCTGCATGGGTAAAGGATACTGAAGGTGTCATCAGCTCGTCGATGTAATGACACCTTCTATTTTTTGTGTATGATAAATTATAGTTGTCTTTTTTTATTTCGTTTCACCAGAAGGTATCCGACATATAACAGGAGTAGCCAAATGGGAATGAGTTCGACCGATATTTTGAGCCCTGTAAGCCACATCATGACTAGAATGCCAATCAAAAATATAAGACATATGTAGTTGCTGATAGGATAGAGGAACGATGGGAACAGGGTCTGATGTCCATCTTGTATTTTCTTCTTTTTAAAGAATAAATGGGTGATGGAAATCATAAGCCAATTGATGATTAATGCCGAAACGACAAGTGACATGAGAATGCCCAATGCTTTTTCAGGAATCATTTTATTGATAACGATACAAATGGCTGCAAAAGCCGCCGATACCAAAATGGCCATTATGGGCACATGATTCTTGTTGAGCTTTAATAAAAATTTGGGTGCATTACCTTGTTTGGAAAGTCCATAAAGCATTCGACTATTACTATATACACTGCTGTTGTAAACTGAAAGAGCTGCGGTCAGGACAATGACGTTGAGCGCATTGGCAATAATAGAAGTGAAAAAGAAAGTTTTTCCGAACAAAGAGAACTGGAAACCTTTGAGGTTTTCAAAAATCATTACAAATGGGCTGCTACCTTCCGTAATATTACGCCAAGGCGATAAGGAGAATAAGATAATCAAGGCTCCTACGTAGAAAATAAGAATACGATAAATGACTTGGTTAGTCGCTCGAGGGATATTTTTCTCCGGATTCTCGGCTTCTGCTGCAGTGATACCAATGAGCTCTAACCCTCCAAAGGAAAACATAATCAGTGCCATAGCTGCAAGAAGTCCTTGAAAATTACCCTCAGAACCTTCCGAAAGCCAGCCTTTGGGAAAGAAGCCTCCGTCATTCCATAGATTTGCAACTTTAGCCTGTTCACCACCATTGCCGCTTAATAACAAATAAGAACCGAAGATAATCATGGCGATAATGGCCAAAACCTTTACAATGGAAAACCAAAATTCGGCTTCACCATATACTTTTACGGATGCTAGATTCAAGGCATTGACCACAATAAAGAAGAATAAGCTGGATTGCCATAGCGGTATCTCGGGCCACCAAAATTGTACATATACACCAATTGCCGTTAGTTCGGACATACTGACTAAAATATACAAAAACCAATAATTCCAGCCGGATGAAAATCCCGCAAAGGGCCCCCAATACTTATTTGCAAAATGACTAAAGCTACCCGACACCGGCTCGTCGACGACCATTTCACCCAATTGTCGCATGATGAAAAAAGCCACTATACCCGCTACTGCATATCCTAAGATTACAGCAGGTCCAGCTAACACAGCGGCAGGACCTATTCCCAAAAACAAACCAGTGCCAATCGCTCCGCCCAAGGCAATCAATTGGATGTGGCGGTTTTTTAATCCTCTATTTAACTCTTTTTTTTCTGAAGCTTGCTCTTCCACGCTGTTTGATTTTATTTACGATTGTTAATACTGGTTTCTCCAAAGCCCAAAAATTCATCCCAAAAAGTGCCGATTTTGCGATTGTACAATAAAATTTGGTAATTATTGCCCGTCTCGTAGAAGCTACCTGAAAAAGCATCGGTGACTACATTGCCGTTGAGATCCTGCAATACATATTCGTAATCATAAAGCCCTTGTTTTAGTGGAAGCGTGACCTGCCAAAGTTTGGTCTTTTCTTCATAATGAAGTTTGTTCTGGGCTGTTCTTTGGTAATTGTTAAAGCCCCCAACGAGGTATATGTCTCCTTTTATTTCTTGATCGGTCTTAAGCGAAAAGGTTACCTGCGCATAGTCGCCCTCTACATTGGCTTCCGGTTGGTCCATATTCCGGATATAAAATTTTCCGTTTTCGTCAAAAGTAGACGCATAGGTGGATTGACTGTTGTCTTCATCTATATGTAAGGAAACGCGCACTAGCGAATCTACGTGTATACTTTGAACCCGTTCGGACCCGAGTTTAAAACTGCGTAAGTCAACATATCTAAACTCATTATTTCCTTTAAAATCCAATGTTTGGCTATTGTTATAACTGATGTCACTTCCTCCAACAAACATGGGGTCATTCAAACTCATCATATTGTCCATGCGCTGATTTTGCATAACTACTACGCGTAAGTCTCGTTGTGGATTCGCGACTGTGATGGCACCCGTTTTAACGAAAACATCTAATTTTTGATTTTGACTTCGCTTGGCTACAATGGTGGACGGCGATACTTTCGCTGCTACGCCCATCAAATTACGGACGACATAGAATTTACGGGTAAGGATTAACCTGTTTTTGTCTGCATCTTCATAGACTTTTAAAAGGTAGTTGCCCGGTAATTTCGGTGCTACATACTCATCAGGGAAGTTGGCAGAGTAATGCGTGTAAGGTTGATAAGTTGACTTAGAGCTGGTATAGTTGTCTATACGACCTTCATTGAAGCCTTCCGCGTATTCAAGCGGGGAGAGTCTGCTTGGTATCCAATTGGCATCACAATGCTCAATGCCGAAATAGAAATTCCGGATGTCAGCTCGTAAATCATCAAAGTTAAAAGTCAATGTATTCCTTTTCTCCAAGTCAATAATAGGTAAGTTGGTTTCTGTATTGCCAGTCAGGAATTGGACGGATTGAATCGAAGGGAGGTAATTGACGTTATCATAAACTAACTCCTGCTTAGGAGATTGGTCACTGTCATTGTTTTTCTTTTTTTTCTTCTTTTGCGCAAAGCAACAGCTTACTATTAGAAGAAGAGAAATACTTACGACTATACATTTTTTCATGCCGTCAAACTTAGATAACTAGTTCTTTTTTCGCAAGAATTAGTTAGTATTATCCAAATAAAATTAGAAAACCGCTGTGTCCTTACAGTGGTTTTCTAAGATAGCTATTTTTAGTAAATATTTACTTGCTTGTCTTTTGGATATTTTACGGTGTATCCAAAACGTATCTTTTTTGTCGCACCAGCCGGTACATCTAAACTCCATTTAAGGAGACCAGTTTCTTTGTTGATATCTGCGCTACCGCTGTCATCTAAGGTTATTTCCATAGATTTATCCGTGGATACTGGTATTTGATCTTGCAAAGAAATACTTACATCGTTCTTTTTATTATTCTTGATGGTGATTTCGTAGACCAAACTTTGCTTTTTGCTTCCACCTAATATTTTCGTTTGGGATAAATCATTGATTTTTTCCCGTTTGATGCTGATCATCTTATCTCTGCCCAAGCTTAATTTGAGTGTGTCAGTGGCATCATTTGGATTAATAACAGTCTTGCCTACCAGCATATTCTCGAACATGACGTTGGCAGTACCGGGCATCAAATTAAGTTTTTCGTAATCTGTTAGCTCAGCCAATAAATAAATGTTAGGGTCCAATCTAGGTACGGCTAGATAGGTATAGCTTGCAGCATGTTTGTAGTCTTTTAACGAAACGCTATGCGGCTTACCATTAGACGCAATATCATATGGGATAGAGATGTCAAACGTTGTATTCAGTTGATTCTCGCTTTGTTGGGTATAGGATCCGATACTAGAAGCAGCTCCAAATCTTACATTTTTTTGTTTAGTTACGACAACTTCATCTAGCGTTGCACCAGCGATTAGAATTTGAGGGGCCGAATTCACTTTAGCTCGCAAGTAGTCCTGCTGATAATAAAGCTGCCACGGTTGCAATATAGGAGCAACTCCATATTGTGAGGGGTTGCCCGTTGCTAACGTAAGATGAACTTTTTTCCAATCAACGCCAGTAGCTTGGGAAACATTGGCTTTGTATACAATTTCTAACGGTGAGTTTGTATTCGTAGCGCGAAGATCATAAGACGCATACCATGAAGCTTGTGGAGAACTGTAGGTAATATCAAAAGGTTGATTGCCAGCTTGGTTGTTGATTACTTGAACGACCAGTTGTCCCCCCGAACCTGTTGTTTGCCCGCGAACTTCGTCCAATTGCACTTTTGCTTTATTGACCACATCCTCCTGAATAACGATTTTTTCATCTAGACTTGAAATCGTGTTTTTCACTTCTAGGTATTTAGTTTTGTAATAGTCTGCCATTTTGGAAAGCTCTGCTACAGTCGTAGTGCCATTTGTACCTGCAATTTTCTGATTGCTTTCCAGTAGTTTAAGTATACTTTCTTCTGTTGATTTTTCATTTTGTAGAGATTTCAAAAGATTGAGTTCCTTATTATGGTGGTTTTCTACTTTAACAAAACCCTCACTCTTGACATCAGCATCTATATAATTTAACATTGATCGCACGGACATAATTGTGACGTGAGGGGAGCTACCGATCTGGATGCTATTTTCATCGATACCATTTGCTACATGTGTAAATACGATCTCACTGGTACCTGTCGGTAGATTGACATTGGCTTGATGATTTAGTTCAGCTGCATTTGTGTAAAGGGTTACATCTTTAAGTTCCGCCTTTATTACTTTGGGCCCTTGGGCGAACAAGCCGGTGGTCACCAAAGCACCACCTATGGCTAGAGAAATCTTTATTATGTTCATCGTTTTCTATGATAATTTGGACAAGGATGCGTGAGGATACCGTATTCCACAAAAATATTTCTTGTTTTTAATAAAAATTTTATGAACTACATCTCAGAGCTATCAGAAAGATGCTCGCCAGCAGACTGTTGCTAATCTTCGGGTCAATCCCAATGACCGTAGTTGGATGTGATATTTATGAGTAAGATAGTTATATTCAGGTATGTAAAAAAAAGAGGAGCTATATTAAACAGCTCCTCTTTTACGTTTATCGGGAGTATTTACCCCACAGCAGCCACCAGTTGAACACCCGCAGCTGCCTTTGGAGGAGCCTCTCATTTTTTTATACAAAAAGATGATGGCTCCGATAAACACAATTCCGATAATCAAATATTGAATAGCTTCATTTGTCATAGTTGTATTATTTTAAAAGCTGATATGCAATAAATGCAGCAATATAGGCTAGCCCCGTCATCATACCTGTTTGTATCAACGTCCATTTCCAAGAGTTGGTTTCCTTCCTTACGATGGCTATAGTACTCATACACTGCATTGCAAACGCATAGAATAGTAATAATGATATACCAGATGCGAAATTATAAGCGGGTAATCCTGTGTTTCTATTGATTTCTTTACGCATCTGTCCTTGAATGGTCGTCTCATCGTCCGTGTCACCAAGGGCGTATACAGTTGCCATGGTACTGACAAACACTTCTCTAGCAGCAAAGGAGGAAATAAGACCAATTCCAATTTTCCAATCATAGCCTAACGGTGCAATGGCTGGTTCAATGGTGGTGCCTAAGATACCTAAATAGGAGTTTTCAAGTTGGTAAGATTTGATATGGTTTTCCAGATCCTCAGCAGATGCATTTGGATAGTCTTGTTGTACGATTTCTTCTGCACGGTTAAAGTTTCCAGGGCCGAAGCTACCTAATACCCATAAGATAATGGACATGGCTAGTATGATCTTACCGGCATCGATGATAAATCCTGAAGATTTTTCCCAAACATTTACAGCAACATTTTTCCAATCCGGAAGTTTGTAGGTCGGTAATTCAAAAATTAGGAATGTCTTATGTTTGCTTTTAATTACCTTTCCGAGTATCCAAGCAGCGCCAAGGGCACTTAACAATCCCAATATATACATGCCAAATAAGGTCATTCCCTGCATGTTGAAACCTAGTATTTTTTGATCGGGAATGACTAATCCGATAATGACGATATATATAGGTAATCGTGCCGAGCAAGTCATGAAGGGGGTGACCAATATGGTAATAAGTCTTTCCTTGGCATTTTCAATGTTACGGGCAGACATGATTGCAGGAATAGAACAAGCAGCTCCAGACATCAAGGGGATTACTGATTTGCCATTTAGTCCAAAAGGACGTAGCCAGCGGTCCATCAAAAAAACGACGCGACTCATATATCCCGTTTCCTCCATTAAAGAGATAAACAAAAATAGGATCGCAATTTGGGGAATGAAAATAACAATCCCTCCGATACCCGCAATAATCCCGTCTGTCAACAACCCGGTGATTGGGCCTTCAGGAAGCATCGCCTGTACACTCGCACCCAAGGAAGCAAAGGTTTCGTCAATAAAATCCATCAATGGCGCAGCCCAAGCAAAGATAGCTTGAAAAATAAGGAACAGGATCCCGAAGAAAATTACATAGCCCCAAAGCGGATGGATTAAAATCCTATCGATGCTGTTGGTTCTGTTTTTCTTGGTTTGATGATTATAGGAAATGATATTGACAAGATCTTTGTCAATCTGATGATGACGTATAAGTGATTCACTTTTTTGAAGCTGCCCCGTTTCTAAGATATGTTTGGATCGGATCTCCTGTAGCTTTTCTTTCTTCTCCTCTGTTAAAAAAGAAACGTTCGCTTGGGCCAAAAACTGCCAAGTAGAATACTCCGTTTCCAAAGGAAACAACTGCTTAGCTTCCGAAAGTGCGGATTGAAATTGTTCATCTATCTTTAATCCCCCGAAGTAGCTACCTGTCGTGATTGAAAATTGTTGAGTGAGCGCATGGATTCCCTCTCCAGTGCGAGCGTTCGTTTGAAAAATTCGAGTCTGTAGATATGATTCTAATTTCGGTATATCGACAGACACTCCTTTTTCTTTGGCTTCATCTATCATATTCAAGACGAAGATGGCGGGAAGGCCAAGCTCTCGAGCTTGTTGATAGAGTACAATAGATCTTTTTAGATGCATGGGCTCACTCACCACGACCACAAGGTCTGGGTAGTTCACATCTTGTTTATTACTTAAGGTGTTGAAAACGATTTCCTCGTCCATAGAGTTTGGGAACAAGGTATATGTCCCAGGTAAGTCGATTATACGATAGGTGACATCTTTCACCCGGACCGTACCTTCACGTTTTTCGACTGTAATCCCGGGATAGTTTCCTACCTTTTGATGTAGCTTGGTGATTTTATTAAATAGGGAAGTTTTTCCGACATTTGGATTCCCTAAAAGGGCTATTATAGGGGATTTCATACTATTTTTCAACGATTATGTGCTTAGCTTCGGATTTACGTAAAGCAACTAGTGAATTGTTTTGAATGATACTAACACATATTGGGCCATTGAAAGGTGCAATATGTTTGATTTCGATATCAATCCCAGGAAGGAAGCCAATCTCAAAAAACTTTGCAGGTATTTCGGATGAGGAATAGCTCAATATCTTAGCTCTTTCTCCTTTTTTTAATTTATCCAAGCTATTATTGTGATGCATTTCGTATATTTAATATTATTTGAACAACATAAACCCCAAAGATAAATAATTGTTTTGAGGAAATTGAGTCGGAAAGTGTCATTTGTGTGTATTAAATTTATTTAGATTAATTATGAAGATAGAGGAGGAGCTACAAGTAAGGCAATTCAAAAGCGAGTGGCATAAGGCAACAGTAAACCTTGTTTTTACAGCAAATAAATTAACGGAAATATTAGAGAAAAGAGCTGAAAAGCAGCAAATTACCTTGCAACAATTTAATGCATTGCGCATCTTGCGAGGACAGTATCCTCAACCCGCAAATAACAATCTTTTAAAAACCAGATTATTGACCAATACGCCTGATATTTCAAGGCTAATGGATCGTTTGGTAGCCAAGAATCTGGTGTCTAGGTGTAAAAGTGCTGAAGACAAACGGTCGGTAGATTTGGTGATTACTGATAAAGGGCTAGTCGTGTTGGAGGAGCTGGAAGAAACCATGTTATTAAACGACATACTTCCCAAGAACTTTAAAGAAAAAGACTGCGAGCGATTGAGCGATTTGTTGGATAAGTTGCGCAATTCACTGCGCTTGGAAGAGTAAAGTATATTTTCTTGCTTATTCGACAGCATTAAAAAGGCCATGATAAATTTTATCATGGCCTTTTTTTCATTTAATGATTGTGGTCGTGATGATGCTCTGTGGGATGTTCATGGTTGTGTTGGTGACTACCATGGTCATGGCTTTCAAATAAGAAGTTTAATAAAGAAACGGCCACACCCAATATTACTGCAATCATTTTTTTCTTGTTGAATTTATGATGATCTGCAGATCCAGATTCAAAAAGTATAGTGGTGGATATATGTAAAAAGATACCAATGACTACAGCCATTATCTTATCGAAGTACTGGTGTATATTACCCACCTCTCCGGCACTGATTCCTTTACTAAGCATAAAGCCTAGTGGTGTCATTGCTGCGAAGATGACTAAATATATCGTAATCTTGTTTTTTGTCAATTTTGTGTTTAGGAGAAGACTACCTAGCGCAAAGGCTGCAGGAATGTGGTGTATAGCGATACCAAAAACCAATTGTGTTTGATGACCAGAAGCTAATGGCATCCCTTCTAAAAAGGCATGTAGGCATAAGCTTGCCATAATTCCAAGTGGAAAAGCTTGATGTGAATGATGGTGGATGTGTCCATGCTCGATGCCTTGCGAAAACTGTTCTAATACAAGTTGAAATAAAAATCCACCTAGAATATACAAGCCAATTACTTCAGGATTAGTATTTGACCCTTCATAGACATGAGGAATAAGGTGTAATACAGTAATCGCAAAAAGATATGCACCACTAAAGGAGAGAATCAATTTGAGACTATTCGTATTATCGCGTTTGACAAAAAAAACAGCTATTCCGCTGACCAATGCAGAAATGAATAAAATGGCGACTATAAGAGTTGCACTCATGTAGATATGGGGTTAATTGTTGTTGTCGTGAAAAAATTGGGCATCACTTTTTTAAATATATTGCCCGTCAATAGCCCTATACATATTCCCAGCAGTGCGCCGCATAGAATATCGAAAGGATAGTGTACGCCAACATATATTTGGGATATGCTGATTAAGGCCGCCCAAGTAATAGCTAGCCAAAGGGTATGTTTCCACTTGCGTCTAAAGAGGACCACCCAGAAAAAGGCCATCGCAAAGTGATTGGTGGCGTGGGAAGAGGTAAAGCTGAACCCTGATCCGCAACGCACCCGTATGTTGACTTCTTCTTTAAATTCAATGTCATTACAGGGACGCACTCGCTTCACGGTTTTTTTTATAAGATGAGAAGATACTGCGTCTGATATTCCAAAATTCGCCAAGGTAAATAGGACAATGATGATTCCTGTTTTGCCATAGGTTTTGACAAAGAAAATAACCAAAAATAAATATAGAGGAGCCCAAGTATATGGATTTCTTAGTATAGGAAGTAACCAGTCAAAAAAGGGATTGCTTAAACCTTGATTAATAGCCAAAAAGATGGCCTGATCAATTTCAATGAGTTGTTGGATCATGTTTTCTAGTTTATGATGAACAAAATCTAATTAAGTGGAATCAAACTTAGATAAAATGCGTTGCATTCACGAAAACCAAGTAGAAAAAATACACGATGTAACTTGTTCTTGTAGGCAATAGTATTAAATTGTGGCAACAAGGAATGTTTCAAGTTTTCCTCTATCATGGAATGATTTCGTTTAGAGAGGAAAAATAGAAATAATTTGCACATATTGAAAGCAATCTTTTAAAAGTAACTTTGTTGCAACAAATATACGACATGTCTTTTAAAAAAGAAATAGTTAATTATAAAATATACAGCTATTCTCTTAAATTTACCCAGTAAATATAATTTGAAATGACATTAATTAAATCAATATCTGGTATCAGGGGTACTATTGGAGGTCGCTCCGGCGAAGGCCTTACTCCAATTGACATCGTAAAATTTACAGCTGCTTTTGGGAAAATAATCGTCAAGCAATCCGGTAACAACAAGATTGTAGTTGGTCGTGACGCGCGGATGTCCGGTCAAATGGTCAATAATCTCGTTGTCGGAACACTACAAAGTATCGGAATTGATGTGATTGACCTCGGTCTTTCGACTACCCCGACAGTAGAGATTGCGGTTCCCAAGGAAAATGCAGGCGGAGGAATTATACTGACCGCCTCTCATAATCCTGGACAATGGAATGCACTTAAGCTCTTGAACGCCAAAGGGGAGTTTATCAATGATGCCGAAGGAAAGGCAGTATTGACGTTAGGGGAGAGTTTGGACTTTGACTTTGCTGAGGTTGAGAACTTAGGAAAAGTAATCAATGATGAATCCTATTTACAAAAACACATTGATGATGTCCTGGCTTTGGATTTGGTCGATGTTGACGCAATAAAGGCTGCTAATTTCAGGGTAGCCGTAGACGCAGTGAACAGTACGGGAGGTATATTTATTCCAGCTTTACTAAAAGCGTTGGGTATAGATACCGTCTATAAAATCCATTGTGAACCTAATGGTGAATTTCCGCACAATCCAGAGCCGTTAAAAGAGCACTTAACAGATCTAGCTAAAGCAGTGGTGGATAACAATGCAGACATCGGTATCGCAGTGGATCCAGATGTAGATCGTTTGGTCTTTATGATGGAGGATGGCGAGTTGTTTGGGGAAGAATATACATTGGTGGCAGTTGCTGACTATATTCTTCAGCATACAAAAGGTAATACGGTTTCAAATCTATCTTCCACCCGAGCGTTGAGAGATGTGACTGTGAAGCATGGTGGAGAATACTTTGCGGCTGCAGTGGGGGAAGTGAACGTGGTGACTAAAATGAAGGAAGTACAGGCGGTCATAGGTGGAGAAGGAAATGGAGGCGTAATCTATCCGACCTCTCATTATGGAAGGGATGCGTTGGTAGGTGTCGCTATATTTTTAACGCATTTGGCCAAATTGGGTAAAAAAGCGTCTGTCTATCGTGCTGAATTGCCTCAATATTTTATGTCGAAAAATAAGATTACCTTAACCCCCGAATTGGATATTGACAATCTTTTGGCAAAGATGGAAGAGAAGTATAAGCATGAGCAGCACTCGACTATAGATGGTTTGAAGATTGATTTTGAGAACGAGTGGGTGCATTTGCGAAAATCGAATACTGAGCCCATTATTCGTATATATTCGGAAGGGCCTACTGCCGAAGCTGCTGACGCTATTGCGCAAAAGATAATAAAAGAGATTGAAGAAATCATTAGTTAACAACATAAAAGAAGCCGCTTTAAGCGGCTTCTTTTATGTTGTTATGACCATCTCCAGGCCAATATGCGACTTATTTTATTTCCTTGTTCCATCTTGATGATTTCAATATCTTTTGCTTTTTTAAACTCAAGTACAGCAATCAAGGGTTTTAGATTATTTTTATCAGACACTAACGTCGTGCACCAGCCGAGTTGGTCTTTGAAGTCCAAACTTTCATAAATCATTGAACGGATAAAAGCTTTTTCACCACCCTCATACCAAAGTTCGTTTGCGTGGCCTCCAAAATTCTGTACCGGGATTGCCTCCTTATTTTTTGTGACATTTTGAAATTTTTTGGTTGTACTTTTCCAATTGTCTTCGCGTGAAGAGTAAAAGGGTGGATTACATACAATGAGGTCGTATTTCTCTTTGGGTTTGATAATTCCTTTGAAAATGTGCTCCTTATTGGGTTGGAAACGAAGTTCTATAGCTTTTTTTAACGACTCGTTTTTCGAAATGTTCAATTGAGCGTGATGTAAAGATTGTTGATCGATATCTGTCGCTACAAATGACCATCTGTACTCTTGGTGGCCTAAGATTGGGTAGATTAAACTGCTTCCCGTTCCGATATCCAAAACCCTTACCTTCGGTCCTCTAGGTATCTCTCCATTGTGGTCCTTAGCTAGAAGGTCGGCCACATAGTGTATATAATCTACTCGACCAGGAATCGGTGGGCATAGGCTATTTTTGCCAATTTCCCAGTGTTGCATATCATAGTGTAGCAACAATAAAGTTTTATTGAGTGTAAACACCGCCTTTGGGTTGCCAAAGTCAATGGTAGACTGTCCATTTGGGCTTTCTACTAAAAAACTCTTTAACTCCACATTTTTTTTAACCAATCGCTGAAAATCGTATCCGGAAATATGTTTATTGCGAGGGTGTAGCGTTTTCTTTATTTCTTTTGAGGACATTTTCATACGATAACAATTTTAAGGAGCAAAGGTAAGATTTAAATCCTGAAGTGATTGGACAAATTAATATTATTGTTTGGATCCACCGATATCGATTGGAGCATTCGGAATCTGGATTGGGCTGCTATTCGTTTGAATAATGATTGTTTAATATGTAAGTAATCTTATTCGTGTCTATTTATTAATATGGAATGATTAATTTCACATGTTAAATTGTAAATATGAACGCTAAATCTATTACCACTATTTTCATGCTTTCGGCGATGATGGTGTCCCAATCAGAAGCTCAAAAGCTCTTCACTCAGAAATTCAAGTCTGCACAGGAAATGCATGCTGCTTTTAAGTATGCTCCAAATAAAAAGATAATTAGTGGCCATCGTGGCACGATTGAAGAAGGGATGCCTGAGAATTCTATTCCCGCTTTTGAGGCTGTTTTGCGACATACTCCTGCCATCTTCGAAATCGATCCTCGTCTCACCAAAGATAGTATTCCAGTGATGGTACATGATGTGGACCTTGAACGTACGACCAATGGACATGGAAAAGTCGCCGACTATACTTGGAAAGAACTTCAAAAACTTAGACTCAAAGATCATCATGGTAATGTGACTAATTATAGGATAAATAGTTTGGACGAAGTTATCCGATGGGCAAAAGGAAAGACTATTCTCAATTTGGATAAAAAGGATCTTCCCTTAGAAATGACTGCTGCTATTATCAAAAAGCACAATGCATATAATTGGGTATGGGTAACGGTGCATAATGTAGAACAAGCAAAGTTCTATCTTACACAGCATCCAGACCAGTATATGTCTATGCACATTAAGGACCAGGCGGGATTAGATAGCTTTGATAGCTCTGGACTACCTTATAATCGGATGATTGTCTATATTGGACCTGAAATAAAAGCCTCAAATCAGAAGATGTACGATTTTTTCCATGCTAGAGGTGTGATGTGCATGATATCATCGGCACCTACTTATGATAAACTAGAGACGAAATCACAACGTGCGGCCAAATATCAGGAGGTATTTGAAAGTGGAGCCAGTATTTTGGAATCAGATCTACCGATAGAAGTATCACAAGCCGTAAAGTGATAATAAGATCCAGCTTATAGAACTGGATCTTATTATATCAGGTTCCTAACTTAGTAGTTAAGGGAGAGACCTACTCCAAACCCCATATCACTATCATAGT
The DNA here is from genome assembly GCF_027627455.1 of Sphingobacterium sp. SYP-B4668. NCBI lineage: Bacteria > Pseudomonadati > Bacteroidota > Sphingobacteriia > Sphingobacteriales > Sphingobacteriaceae > Sphingobacterium > Sphingobacterium sp. SYP-B4668. The sequence goes on from NZ_CP115483.1 coordinate 1,370,118, forward strand.
GGGTTCTGGCACTCATATTCTTAGTCAATATATAGTTGAGTCCTACCATATACTCCTGGTCAGTGTTATACATAAAATCACCTCGCAATCGTTTGGACAGTGGAATATCCTCTCGCATGAGGGATAGACGTAGTATGCCATCATGGTATACTTCGGCCTGGAAGTTGATTAACATGGGAAGGGTGTACATGAAACCTAGACTGACAGCACTTCTGCTATCTTTTTTATTGCTTTGTCCAAATAGATTCTTTTCATGTTCGTCTTTCCCCATTTTGCGATATCGCCAATCAAAGCCAACAAAAGGCATGAACCATTGCATTTTTCCGATATATCTTCCCACATGTGTCTCTACTTCGTACCCATGCATCTTGTTATAGCCTAGACGCCATTCTGTTCCCACACTCCATCGCGCATTTTGGACCATTGCTTGGCCATCATTACCATTGGTAGCGAAATCATTTTGGGCCATAAAATGCCACATATTGCTTTCTCGTTGCAACATTTTATAAGCGCCCTTTTTATCAGGGAGTAGAGGGTTTTGATAATCACCTACTTCAAATACTCTGTTCATACCCGACATCATGTGGTATAAAATATGACAGTGGAAAAACCAGTCACCCTCCTCATTGGCCAAAAACTCAATTGTGTCGGTTTCCATAGGCATAATATCAAGTACATTCTTGAGAGGTGCATTTTCACCCTTTCCGTTAAGCACCCTAAAATCAAAGCCATGGAGATGCATAGGGTGGCGCATCATCGAATTGTTTTGAAGCGTGATGCGCAGCACTTCTCCCTTTTTGACGGGTATTTTATCTGACTCCGAAAGAACCTTATTGTCCATACTCCATACATACCGATTCATATTTCCGGTAAGTACAAATTTCAAATCCTTTATGGGCGCATCTTTTGGCAGAGTGGTGTTATGTGGTGATTGTAGCATGCTGTAGTTTAGAGTCACAATATCTCCTAATGCGTTTGCATTATAGCGATTGGAATCTGTATCCATGTCCATGTTATGGTCGCTATGGTCTGTTTTTTTCGAAGAAGAACCCGTAATTTCGGGATACATGACCACGTTCATATCCATTTTGTTAAGACTCATTTGCATTCCCATGTCATCTAGGTCGCCATTCATCTTCATCATATCATTCATCATCTTCATTCCCTCAAAATATTTGAGGTTAGGTAGCGGTGATATCAACTGTTTGACACCATCACCTATGAAATAGCTTGAAGAGTTACTTCGATCTTCGGTAGTGGCCATGAATTCGTAGGCAATTCCATTCTCCGGTATTGTAACCACTACATCGTAGGTTTCGGACACCGCAATGATTAATCGGTCTACTTCTACCGGCTCAACGTCGTTGCCGTCGTTTGCCACTACTGTTATCTTTCCACCTGCGTAGCGAAGCCAAAAGTATGAGGAGGCGCCACCATTTGAAATACGAAGTCTTACTTTATCCCCTGCCTTCAAAGGCTTCCCGTCTATACTCTTTAAGTCCGTAAATACACTACCATTCATGAGTATTTTGTCGTAGTATACATCACTCACATCCATTGCTAGCATACGTTTCCATTCATTTGTAAGCTTGGTTTTTAGCTGACCTTCTTGAATAGCCTCTGCATAGGACTGGGTTGCACCTTTCTTAATTGCCGCCCAATCATTGGCGCTATGTAACATCCTGTGGATATCATCTGGATTCAAGTTTGTCCATTCACTTAATACGATTGGTACAGTGGGTAGGTCATCGATGCCCCGTCTAAAGCTTTTATCGTTCGCTCTTTTTTTCATGACAAAGTTCCCATACATGCCGATTTGCTCCTGTAAGCCTGTATGTGAATGATACCAATGCGTGCCATGTTGGATAATCGGGAAACGATAAGTGAACGTTGTACCAGGAGCGATTTGTGGTTGTGTCAAATAGGGTACTCCATCCTCTTTATTGGGGAGAAATATACCATGCCAGTGCAAAGATGTATTTTCCTTTAACTCATTGTGGACCACAATTTCGGCGGTATCCCCCTCTGTAAATTCGAGCGTTGGCATTGGGATTTGCCCATTGACTGCAATCGCTCGTTTATGTTTTCCAGCATAGTTTACAAGGGTATCTCTTACATATAAGTCGTACCTTTTGACCTGTTGAGCCGCTAGCTCCTGCAGGAGCAACGAAGAGATAAAGGTCAAGAATACTATTTTCAATTGATTTTTCATGTAATTTACTTTAAAAGCGCATCCGTAGAGCAGCTCTGAATGAAGATTTTATTTGCCATTTGCTACTGTTGCGTCTAATTCCTCTTCTTTTGTAACTAGGTCATTAAAGTAAGAAATCAGATTATTTTGCTCATTTTTTGATAAGGATCCATGTATCAACGTGTAAGAAGGCAGTGGCATACTACCATCTTCCAAAACTTGGATAATGCTTTTGAATTTTGCCAATTTCTTCCGTTTTCGATAAGATGCTAGCTCGTCAAAGTTTAGTTTTTCCTTTCCCTCTTTAATATGGTCGAACATAAAGTATTTCACTGGTTGAAGATTTGCATACCAAGGATATTCTGTCTTATTGCTATGGCAATCAAAACAGGATGCTTTTAAGAGCCGATGGGTGCTTTTCTCGGGAGCGAAATGGCTTATAAAACTGTATGCATTCTTATTCCCATTATTAAGAGGAGCTACGGGGATAAATTGAAGAACAACGAATAGCCCCATTATTATCCCCGCAACTAACCCTGTTTTCCTCATTATTTTAATGTCTCGATCAATTCACCGCAGGGCTGATGATTCTCTCCTAGATAAGGATTGTGTACTTCCTTGGAATTGCTTAGCCACATAGTCGGCTTATTATCTCGTTTGCATTCAAATTTGTACAGCTCCTGAGCTGTGCCAAATAGTTTGATCAAATCATACATATCTTGGCTCACAATCTGATAATGTTCTACTTGATGATTTAAATCCCCTTTGCTGGCGATGATATGTTGTATGTTTTCTGTTGAATTCTCTAAGATGTCCTTCAAATCCTCTCGCGAAGATGTTGGTACTAGCTCTGGTCGTTGCTGTGTGAGTACCTGTGCAAAAGTAGTGGCGACGGTTGCTATTTTTGCCTCGTCGCGATTATATAATGCTGTACCCAGCTGCAAATAAGATTCGACCATGGAAGCAGTTGTGAATACAGCTGAAGCATCTTTATACTCGATCGAATCTTTTGTGACTATTTTGTCCTTGGGCATGGGAGATTGGCACGCTGTAGCTATCAAAGCCACTGTAGCGAATGCCCATATTTTGATTTTTTTCATCTCGATTTCTGCTTAGTACAGTAGGTTTTACTATTTAATGATCTCTTTGTTAGCGCCACATGTTAACATTTGCGAGCCATAGTAGGGATTTTGAATAGCTTTCTCTTTACTTAACCAATTTGCTCCTTTACCGTCATTGTACATTGGACAGTGACTATAATAGACTGTGTAAGCAGGATCGGTTGCTTTTATTAACTTGTATATAGTGTCAGATAATGATGAAAAAACCAATCTTTGACTTTCCAGATTTTTTGCTGATACCAGTGTAGTTACTTGCGTGTTGAGGTCTTTCATCACGGCCATCCAAACATCATGTTCCTTGGACTCGAGTTCGCCCATCTTTACTGCTGTAATTGCTGATTTCAATGTCTTAGCTTTTGCACTCACTGTTTTAGTATCGCCTTTTATTAATGCATCTTTAATCGCAAAATAGTGGTTATAAAGAGACTCCAATTTTGACGTCGATGATGAAGATGCAGTGCTGTGATCCATACTTTTCTCGTGGTCCATGGTCGAATGGTCCATGGTTGCATGATCTTGAGCTACCTTATTTTGATGCGTATTCCCTTTGATTTCTCCTTTATATTGGCATTCTTTGTCAAGACTTTGGTATACATCGATTGGGGCATTGTAAATTTCGTTGTCGAATCCCGCAAGAGCTACACGTTTAAGCACTTCATCCTTGGAAGTTTTTTCTGCATTGTAGGTTAATAGCGCTTCTTTTGTTGCCGCATTCCACGCTAATTTTGATTCGTGATTCTTATTTGCAGCCTTTTCGATCTGATTTTTACAGTTGGTGGAAGCTCCCTCGATTTTAACTGTTTCAGTCTTTGCATTTTTTATTTGAGCTACGGCCAATACCGGTGTCGTAGCAATTCCCAATAGAATTGATAGGGTAATAATATTCAATGTTTTCATTTTCAGAAGTTTTTATTAATAATATAATACGGATGAATAGCATTTTGTTTGCTGTCCATTCACAGATAGTGGGCCTTTTGACAAGACACACCATGGGCTATACAGTACTATATTAAACGAGTTGAGGCGGTTGCCAAATGGGGAGATAGACAGCCGGGAAAAACATGTTATTTTTCCAATAAAGGCGTTTGTCTATAGTATGTGGAATGCTAAAAACAAGCGTATGACCATGGGCGAGGGGAGCTTTTGCAGGAATTTGGCAGATATGCCCTGCACACTTTTTGTCACAATCCTTAGATTCGCCATGTTCGTGCCCATCATTGCAACATGATTTGCTTTGTTCTTCTTTTGAAGGCATCGGGCAATGCTCCTCTGTATTTACATCAGGGCTTATCGTTTTTTCATCGCACGAGTAGCCCAGCTTAGGTAATAAGAATAAACCTAACCAAAGAGTCGCAAGTATGATATTGAACTTTTTACCCATTTGCTTACAAAGGTAAGCTATGTGTCATTTAGTGCAAAATCTTTATAGTATATTATTATGGATTACATGTATATAATTATTTTTAGAGATTTAGTTTATAATATCCACTAACCCTTTTTTGTTGTCAGCCATCACAAGTTGCTGAAATTGTATAACCTTTCCTTGAAATAGTATAACCGTTTTACCAATCATTTCTTGATTTTTGCAGAGACGTATACAGGCATCAAGAGCAAAGGTACTCATGACTCTTTAACACCTCTTGAGGATAATTATTTCAATGAAAAAGCTGTTTTTAATATTTCTTTCTTATTTGTATCTGCTGTCCGCGTTTGGCCTGACAGTGCAGACACATTTCTGCAAGAAAGAAGTTATTAAAGAGACCAATTTTTTTTCGAATACAATATCTCAAAGTGATCCCTGTGCGATTTGTGTCAGCAAGAACAAGGAGCAGAAAGTAAAAAAGAATGGTTGTTGCCAACACGATACCAAAGTCGTTAAATTGAAGGACAACCAACATAAAGTAGTTAAGCAAGAGCTATCCTTCAAATTTTGGAATGATGCCATTTTGCATAGGTTCTTTGGTGCGGTATTTGAGCCGGCTCAGGCATTAATTGACGACCAAATTATTAGAAATCTCCCTGATTTCTTTTCTGTACACGAGACACCGTTGTACATTTATCACTGTGTATATCTGATTTAGACTCGAGTCTTGGTCCAACAATAAGCTTATTGCCGTAGTTGGTTCGTATTGACTACGTGTGTCCATACGCCACGTTGTACGTCGAAGTAAGCTGTTCGACCAATTTGTAGATTCCATCTTATTGTCTATTACTCAATTTACACATTATATATGTATCCAAAATTTATTGTATTTGGGGTGCTCTGTCTTTTCGGTACAACTGCTAGAGGACAGGCTTTAAAACTCTCCGATGCATTTCAACGATCGACAAAGAACTATCATACGATTAAGGCTAAAGAGGCTTTGGTAGAAGCTTCTGTGCAACATGTCGATTTTCAGAAAAGTCAATATCTTCCAGATGTTACAGCGTTAGCCCAGCAGTCGTTTGGGACAATCAATGCTCAAAATGGACCAATGTATGCCTACCGTGGATTAGGTGCCGCCTCTACATCAATGCCTTTGGCTGAGCAAAATTGGAATTCGGCCTTTGGGTCGCTTTACCTCGCAAATGTCAATTGGGATCTCTTTACCTTTGGTCGCCTCAAAAGTCAAGTGAGTAGCGCCCAGGCCAATCAACGATTGAAGATTTCAGACCTTGATCAAGAGATTTTTCAACACCAAATTAAAGTTGGGGCCACCTATCTCAATTTGATTGCCAGTCAGCGAATCAAATATGTGCAAGAGCGTAATCATTATCGCGCCAAAGTGTTTTTTGAAATGACCGCAAGCCGTGCGCATAGTGGACTTATTCCTGAAGTAGATGCCTCTCTTGCAAAGGCCGAGGTTTCCAATGCATTATCTGCTCAGATTAAGGCATATGATAAAGAGCTCCATTATTCCAAGCAATTGGCCGTGTTGATGGGCGAACCTTTTCAGCATTATCAAATGGATAGTGTCTATAATACTTCTAAGCCCTATGTGTTTATCGATGGACCTACTTCTTTTGTGGACCATCCTGCGATGGTCTTCCAGCAGAGTCGGATAGATTACAGTATTGAAAACGAAAAGCTGGCAGAAGCTAGTCGAATGCCCACTCTTTCTGTATTTGGTGTTATTCAAGGACGGGGTTCAGGCTTTGACTGGAACTATGTGCAAGAAAATTCCGCTTTCTCTTCCTCTTACTTAAAAGGTGTGGGCATTGATAGAGGTAATTATTTATTGGGTTTCAATCTAAGTTGGAATTTGACCAACCTCTTTCGTTATGACCATAGGAGGAAGGAGCAATACTACATAACGCAATCCTTCAAACATGATTACAAGTTGATGAATGAAGAATTATTGGCACAAGATGCGCTCGCGAAGGCGCAATTTCGCAACGCGGAAGAAAATCTGCTGGAAACCAAGACGCAGCTAGAGTCGGCATCATTAGCCTATAAACAGCACACAGCTCTCTATGAAAATGGTTTAACTACATTAGTGGATTTTACCCAGGCCCTTTACACGCTCAATCGCGCAGAGATAGCATATGAGATTGCGCAGAATAACATCTGGCAAGCATTATTGCTACAGGCAGCGGCTCAAGGCGACCTTAACCTAATTCTCAACGCAAGTCAAAAATAACTCAAGAATATGAATCTTATTCGCTTTGCATTACGCAAACCTATATCTATTATGGTAATGGTATTGGGACTTTTATTCTTCGGAATTAAAGCAACCAGAGAAGTTCAGGTTGATATTTTACCTGAAATGAATCTGCCGGTGGTATACATAGCTCATTCTTTCAACGGCTATACTCCACAGCAGATGGAAGGATATTTTACCAAAATGTATGTTAATATGATGCTCTTTGCAAATGGTATTAAGAGCATAGAATCCAAGAATACACAAGGATTGACCTTGATGAAAATTAATTTTTATGAAGGTACAAATATGGGCGAAGCAATAGCCTCAGTCAACGCACTATCCAGCCGTTCGCAGGTGTTTTTGCCACCAGGGGCTCCGCCACCCTTTATCATCCGCTTTGATGCCTCTTCCCAGCCTGTGGGTCAACTCGTATTCAGAAGTGATACCAAGACTAATAATGAATTGCAAGATATTGCCAATTTCAATGCACGCCCGTTTTTGATTGCCATTCCCGGATTGACGACCGCTCCTCCCTTCGGAGGAAGCCCCCGTACCATTGAAATCAATATCGATCCTAACAAATTGAGAACGCACTCGTTGTCTCCAGATCAGGTAGTAGAGGCCATTAGTCGGCAGAATATTACCTCACCATCCGGCAATGTGTATATCCAAGATATCAACTATTTGACACCAACCAACAATACGTTGAAGACAGTTGAAGAGTTTGGGGATATCCCCATTTTTAAAGGACAGGTAGACAATGTTTACATCCGTGATGTGGCTACCGTAAAGGATGGCGCAGATATTACGACAGGATATGCGTTGATTGATGGTAAACGTTCTGTCTATATCAATATCGCGAAATCTGGAAATGCATCTACGTATGATGTCGTGGAGAATCTCAAGAAAGCAATACCCAATATCCAACGCAATCTTCCCGAGGGTGTATCGATATCTTACGAATTTGATCAATCGGTTTATGTCATTAACGCTGTGAAGAGTTTGGTGATGGAAGGTGTATTGGGAGCGCTATTGACTGGGCTAATGGTGCTGCTATTTTTACGAGATACTCGAGCAGCCATTATTGTCATTTTGACCATTCCCATCTCCATCATATCTGGGGTGTTGTTCTTGAAATTATTTGGTCAGACAATCAATATCATGTCACTCTCTGGATTGGCACTCGCAATAGGTATCTTGGTTGATGAAAGCACGGTCACTGTCGAGAATATCCATCAACATTTCGCGATGGGCAAGACCAAGGCACAAGCAATTTGGGATGCTTGTAAGGAAATTGCATTTCCTAAGCTTCTAATCTTACTCTGTATTTTGGCCGTTTTCGCGCCGGCAGTAGTTATGACCGGTATTCCAGGAGCATTATTTATGCCGCTGGCGCTGGCTATTGGATGCTCCATGACCGTATCTTTTTTAATGTCGCAGACATTTGTGCCTGTCATGGCTAATTGGATGATGAAAAACAATCATAAACATGGCGAAGAACCCAAGGTGACAAAATTTGATGTGTTCAAAAATCGTTTTGTCGGCTTTTTGGACATTTTGATGCGCAGTAAAAAAATAGTCTTTACAATCGCCTTTACGATTGCTTCAGTTGCCGTATACGTCATGTATATCAATATTGGGAAAGATGTACTGCCTACAGTCAACTCTAGACAATTTCAAGTTAGAATTACAGCACCAGAAGGGACTAGGATTGAAAAAACAGAGGAAAAGATTAAAGCTGTTCTTAACGAACTAGATAGCCTATTGGGCAAAGGAAACGTGGCAATTTCGTCAACATTCATCGGCCAGCATCCCTCAACATTTGCTGTGAGTCCAATCTATCTCTACAACGCGGGGCCACATGAGGCTCTTATGCAAGTGGCACTTAAAGAATTCGATGGAAATACCGATGAGCTTAAAGACAAGATCCGTAAGCATCTAAACCAAAAGATGCCAGATCTCAAACTGTCGTTTGAGCCAATAGAATTGACAGAAAAAATCTTAAGCCAAGGAGCTAATACCCCAGTCGAAATCCGGATTTCTGGAATGATGAAGAAGATGAACATGATGTATGCCAATAAGTTATTAGCTAAGTTGAAAGAGATAGACTACATGCGCGACCAACAGATTCCTCAATCCATGAACTATCCAGCTTTGGAGATTAATATAGATCGTACTCGCGCTGCCCAGCTTGGCCTTGACGCGCAGGATATTGCTAAATCGTTAGTTGCGACAACAGCTTCTTCACGTTACACCAACAAGAATTTCTGGGTAGGAGGGATGATGCATATTGCATATGACGTGCAGGTACAGATGCCTCAAAATTTATTGACTTCACAAGACGAACTAGCCAATATTCCCTTGTCAAAAAATTCGGACCGTCCTGTTTTAGGAGATGTCGCGACCATTACACCGACCAAGACAATGGGAGAAAGTTACAACGACGGTACCATGGGTTATACTACTGTAACCGCTAATCTTTATAAAACAGATATCGAACGCGCCAAGAAAGATGTGGAGCTGGCTATTGCTTCTTTAGGGGCGCTACCTAAAGGTGTGAATATCAAAATGTCTGGAATGGCCCCAGTATTGGATGACACACTCGGGAGTTTGTTGGGTGGTCTTTTGATAGCTGTTGTTGTTATATTCTTGATGTTGACCGCTAATTTTCAGTCTTTTAAGGTGTCCTTTGTTATTTTAACAACTGTACCCTTTGTTATTCTCGGATCCTTAATTCTGTTGAAGTTGACAGGGTCGACTATCAATCTACAATCCTTTATGGGTATTATCATGTCTGTTGGGGTATCCATTGCCAATGCTGTTCTACTCATTAATAATGCAGAGACGCTCAGGCTACAGACTGGAGATGCAACGGCTTCCGCACTACAAGCAGCTAATTTACGGATGCGCCCCATCATTATGACTACGCTAGCCATGGTTGCGGGCATGTTGCCCATCGCTATTGGATTTGGAGAAGGTGGAGATCAGGTATCTCCCCTAGGTAGGGCAGTGGTTGGAGGGCTATTTGCCTCTACATTCTCAGTGTTGATTCTATTGCCATTGCTATTCAGTTGGCTACTGGACAAGACATCAACCAAGTCAGTTTCCTTAGATCCGGAAGATGAGGATAGTATCCATTTTTTAACTCCTAATAATAAATAAAACATGAAAAGTTTAATATATATATTACTGGCATCTACATTGACATTTGCGGCATGCTTTGATACGAAGAAAGAAGATAAAGCTGATACGAGCGATAAATCAATGCCTATGATGATGCCTCTTGAAACAATGCCTATCCACAGAAGCAACCCATTGGTGAAATTGAAGTTGGCTGGAGAGTTGGCGCCCGATCAGGAAACAGAACTCTACGCCAAAGTAAGCAGCTACGTCAAAAAAATCCATGTCGATATTGGTGATCGTGTAGGGCTAGGACAGGTATTGATGGTTTTAGAAGCCCCAGAGATACAGTCGCAATTGGCTACCGCTAAAGAAAAGTGGAAGGCTCAAGAAGCCATATATATTGCGACTAAGGCCAACTATGATCGTATGTTCAAGGCTAATGAGACACAAGGTGCTGTAGCTAAGGATGCATTGGATCAAATTACAGCCAGAAAATTGTCTGACGAAGCGCTGCTCAATGCAGCCAAAGCCGCATATGCTGAAATTCAAGATATGGACAACTACCTTATTATTCGTGCTCCCTTTGCAGGTACCATTACCGATCGTAATGTAGATTTGGGAGCTTATGTGAGCCCTATGGGTAAAGCTGGTGAGAAGCCTCTTTTAGTTGTGCAGAATACGCAAAAACTTAGACTATCTCTTGCTATTCCGGAGGCTAATACCCATTTTTTGCATGTAGGGGACACCATTCATTTTAGGGTGCGCTCACTACCTCAAAACAAGTATTCAGCAAAAATATCTCGCAAATCCGGAACATTGGACCTCAAGCTGCGAGCAGAAAAAATCGAAGCTGATTTTATAAATACCGGTGACGAGTTAAAGCCATTTATGGTGGCGGAGGCCGAAATACCTTTGCAGCATAGGGAACCCACTTTCTTTATCCCCAAAACAGCCTTAGTGGAAAGCAACTTGGGTGTCTACGTCATAAAAGATGACAACGGCAAAGCAATGAAGATTCCCCTATCCAAAGGACGGGTGATGGCCGATAAATTTGAAGTCTTTGGTGAATTGAATGAGGGCGATCGTATCGTCGTAAAGGCATCGGAAGAAATTCAGGAAGGAACGACAATCCCAGCACCAAAGAAATAAAGCGAGTCTAACGAACTCCTAAAGTAACAGTGTACCTACTTTCATGTAGGCTAAATGAAAGTAGGCACTGTATTGCGGAAGGCTGTTGAATACTTTCATCATGAATAATAGAGGAACAAATAATTATCTATGAAACCGAGACGTAAATAGTTTTGACATACAGGGCAAATATTATTTACGCGAGCTTTCATCAACAAATAAATAAAAAATAAATGAAAACAATAAAAAGGTTAAGTGCCCTGACGTTGATATTAATTGCCATGGTATCGTGTCAAAATAGTAATGCTACTCATCAAGAGTCTAATCAAGACCATCCAGCCAAAACTGCGTCATCGGGCGATTTGAAAGTTGAAAAAGGGGACCATGTACCGTCTGATTTAGTTTGCATGGTTAATGATGCCTATATGGGTAAGGAGCAAATTGCTGTACCTGTAGGAGAGAAGATATATTATGGATGCTGTGATATGTGTAAGGAACGTATTCCCAAAGATGCTGCTGTTCGCAAAGCAATCGATCCTCACACGATGCACGAAGTGGACAAAGCGTCAGCCTATATCGTTATGATTGGTGATAATGGCGACGTCGCCTACTTTGAAAGCAAAGCTACATACGATGATTTTTTAGAAAAAAATAAGTAACCTCCAATGCCATCATACGTATACTGTGCAGAGGTTTTTAGTCGAGTATACTCGACTAAAAACCTCTGCACACCAGGTCTCTAATCACATCCGATTCGTCTATTGGCGGGTCATAAATTATTTATTCTAATGAAGAAAATATTGTTTCCGACTGATTTTTCGCCAACGGCGAACAACGCTTTTATATACGCCTTACATATCGCCGATACTTTAAGGGCAGAGTTATATGTGCTACATGCTTATTTGCTTCCTATTGTATCTGAACGGCGCACCTATCCAGAATCGAGACAGGACGTGACTGAACGATTGATTTCTGAGAAAACGAATGAATATATTCAATTGATACCTGTGCTTGATAAACTAGTTGAAGCCAGTGATAGGAAACATATTAAGCGCATTTATATGCTGGAGCAGGGCACTGTAGTGTCGGCTATTGAAAAAGTACTTAGTCAAGAAGAGTTTGATTTGGTTATTATGGGTACTACTGGTGCATCTGGTTATGAAAAGAAATTTCTGGGGTCTAATACAGTCAATGTGATGAACATGGTTCAAAAACCCCTGCTATGTATACCTCATAGTGCTCGATATGAGGGAATATATAGATTTGGATTTACAACTATTTTTAAAGAGGTAGATTTTGAAATCTTAAGACGAATGATACCCATAGCCAACCTATTTCATGCACAGATTAAGTGTGTGCATGTGTCAGCATATGCAGATGCTCAACTCTTGGAAACGATTAGTCGGTGGGGACACATCTTGAATACAGATGTTGTGGATATTTCCTTGATATTGAGTGACAGTACGAAAGAATCTATTTTGGATTTTGTTGAGAGCAGCCTAGTGGATATTTTAGTGATGGTCAAGCGTAACCGAGGGTTTTTTAGTGAACTCTTTCAATCCAGTATGAGTCATGAAGTTACCTACAGCAATCAAATTCCTGTGTGGGTATTTCAAGAATAAAGGAGGTCTTTAGATAGGTAATCTAAGTTTTAGTGTGCGTCTGGGTTCATCACCCAGGTGATGTTCAGGAGCCCGTAAGGGCTCTTGCTTTTGGAATGGGTATTAATTTCTGTTCAGTTTTTTTAGGCGTAAAAGACATATACTTTTAGTTTTCGAGATTTTTTATATATTTGTGGCATACATAAACACATACCACCATGTGGATAGCTACACCAAATATCGTTTTTCCCGTTCGCGACAGATTTGTCGCCTAACTGTGGACAGAATTTTCTTTTAAATTCTATCTTAATGAATCGAGTCTGATTCGTTGATTAATCATTTTTTATTTTACGCGAAAATGCAATAGCATTTTCATCAATGTTTTTTTATGCAAGAATCTTGGAAAAGAAAATTCTCCATCATATGGGTGGGACAGTTTATCTCCATTTTAAGTAGTACAGCGGTTAATTTTGCTGTTATCATATGGTTAAGTCTTGAGACCGGGTCAGCAGAAGTGTTGGCCTATGCCGCTATCGCTGGTTTACTTCCGCAAGCCATAATCGGTCCGATTGCCGGAGTCTATATAGATCGTTGGGATCGTAAGAAAACGATGATTTTTGCAGACAGCTTTGTTGCTTTTTGTACCCTCGTCATGTCCCTTAGTTTTTACGTTGGGTATGAGAGTCTGCTGCTGATCTATGTTATGTTGGCGTTACGTTCCGTGGGTTCGGCATTTCATATGCCGGCTATGCAAGCTGCCATTCCTTTGTTGGCACCTCAATCTGAATTGCTACGTATCGCTGGCATCAATCAAATGATCCAATCGGTATCGAGTATTGCCGGCCCGGCTTTAGGGGCATTAGCGATTGGATTATTTTCGATAGGCAATGTATTGTTGTTGGACATCATAGGAGCAATTATTGCCATCATCTCACTCCTCTTTGTCCATATCCCTAACCCTGAAATTGTCGACAAAGCGAAGGCCAGTGTAGCACAAGTTTGGCGCGATATCAAGTTGGGGCTTGGTGAAATACTCAAAAATAGAGGATTGACCTTGATGTTTCTCTATTCCGTGATCGCTACTTTTTGTATCATGCCTGTTGCAGTCCTTTTCCCTTTGATGACCATTAATCATTTTGGTGGAGATAAGTTTGAGATGAGTATAGTGGAAATTGCCTGGGGAGTTGGGATGCTAATCGGTGGTGGCCTACTTGGTATTCTAAAACCTAATATTCATAAAGTGATTATTATCAATACTATGCATATCTTGTTGGGACTAAGTTTGGCCGTGTCCGGATGGTTGCCACCCTCTACATTTATTATTTTTGTGATTTTGACAGGTATCGGAGGTCTAGCTGCATCTGTTTACAATGCTAGTTTCATGACTGTAATTCAGGAAGAGGTACAGCCAACGATGATGGGGCGTGTATTCTCGATGTTCTTTAGTATTGCAGTTATTCCTTCAGTCATTGGACTGTTGAGCACTGGATTTGTTGCGGATACTATTGGAGTCAATCTTACTTTTATCATCCTAGGATTGGTCGTAGCGGTAGTCGGTACCGTATCCTTCTTTACCCCGTCGTTGATGAAGTTGGGTAAATAAAAAAAAGCCTCTTGAGTTCAAGAGGCTTTTTTTTATTACTTTTTGTTTTCAATCCATTTTCGAGCATTTACAAATGCTTCTATCCATGGTGATACTTCGTCTTGTCGCCCACTAGGATAGTTGGCCCAGTTCCATTGAAAAGTCGAACGCTCGATATGTGGCATCGTTACCAAATGACGGCCTGAATTGTCACACATCATGGCTATATTATAATCCGATCCATTTGGATTTGCCGGATATTGTTCATAGGCATATTTGGACACGATTTGATATTTACGCTCTTCATACGGTAAGCTGAATTTTCCCTCCCCGTGTGATATCCATACACCCAAAGTTGTACCTGCTAATGTTGACAGCATGACGGAGTTATTATCCTGTACTTTGACCGAGATAAAATTAGATTCATGTTTTTGGGAAGTGTTGTGCAACATCTTACCATGTAACTCATGATCAGGATTGATAAGTTCCAATTCCATAAATAATTGACAACCATTACATATACCCACCGAGAGTGTATCCGGACGAGCAAAGAACTTGTCTAGTGCCGCTTTGGCTTTCTCATTGTATAAGAATGCTCCAGCCCAGCCTTTGGCCGAGCCCAATACATCTGAATTTGAGAATCCCCCGACAGCACCGATAAATTGGATATCTTCCAATGTTTCACGACCGGAAATCAAATCCGTCATATGTACGTCCTTTACATCAAATCCGGCCAGATACATGGCGTTTGCCATTTCCCGCTCGGAGTTAGATCCCTTTTCACGTAAGATTGCAGCCTTTGGCTTTGGCTTGGATATATCGATTACAGGTTTCTTTCCATCAAAATGAGTCGGAAATACAAAGTTCAGGGGCTGATTTTTATAGTTATTGAAGCGCTCCCGTGCCATTCCATTCTTAGATTGTTTCTGATCTAATAAGAAAGATGTCTTGAACCACATATCTCTCGTTGCAGCAACGTCAAAACTAAAATTATCACTATTGTTTTTGAATGTTACTGTAGTTCCTGTGATTGCTTGGCCTATTTTTACGGCTACAATACCTTGCTCTGCCAATGCCTTTTCGAAAAAATCATCTGTTTTAGCTTGAAGTACTACAGCAATATTTTCATTGAATAATGCTTTGACCGTATCAGTCTCATTTAGCCCCGACAAATCGTAGTGGGCCGCAAGATTGACGTCGGCAAAGGTCATTTCCAATAACGTCGTCACGAGACCACCTGAACCAACATCGTGACCAGCTACAATTTGTCCAGCCTTAATTAGTTCCTGTATTGCATTGAATGCTTTTTTGAAGTAGTCGGCATCTGCGATTTTAGGAGCATCTTTACCAATCTTATTCAAGATTTGTGCAAAAGAAGAGCCACCTAGTTTAAAGTTATCTTGCGATAGATTGATGTAATATATAGAGCCACCATTTTGGCTCAATACCGGCTCTACTACCTGATTTATATCTGTACAATTTCCAGCTGCTGAGATGATGACAGTACCTGGGGCAATCACATCCCCATTCGGGTATTTTTGCTTCATCGACAGTGAATCTTTTCCTGTAGGGATATTGATTCCTAGTGCTATTGCAAAGTCTGAGCAGGCCTTTACAGCCTCATAGAGACGGGCATCTTCCCCTTCGTTGTTACATGCCCACATCCAATTGGCCGATAGAGATACTCCTTTAAGGCCATCTTTGATAGGTGCAAATACGATGTTGGACAATGCTTCCGCAATAGCTGTCTGAGACGCCGCAGCAGGATCTATTAAGGCTGCAATAGGAGAGTGTCCCACAGTTGTAGCGATACCCTCTGTTGATTTGTAATCGAGCGCCATGACCCCTACATTGTTGAGGGGTAGTTGTAATGGTCCAGTACATTGCTGTTTGGCTACGCGACCACCAACACATCGATCGACTTTGTTTGTTAACCAATCCTTAGAAGCAACAGCTTCCAATTGAAGGACTTGCTCCAGGTATGTCGGTATATTCGAAGTTTCGTAAGTGAGGTCGGCATATGACCGATTTACGGTTTTATCCGTCATGATCGTCTTGGGCGATGAGCCAAAAAAATCTTCCAAAGCGTAGTCCATTGGTTTGGCTCCAGTAGTCTTAGAAGCAAAGGTGAATCGGTGGTCCCCTGTTACATCACCCACCGTATACATGGGTGAACGTTCACGGTCCGCTACCTTTTGTAGGGTCTCCAAATCCTTCTCGCCAATTACTAAGCCCATGCGCTCTTGCGATTCATTTCCAATGATTTCTTTCGCGGAGAGAGTAGGATCGCCTACTGGAAGTTTATCCAAATCTATTAAACCTCCGGTATCTTCTACCAGTTCCGAAAGACAGTTGAGGTGGCCTCCAGCACCATGGTCATGGATAGACACAATCGGATTGTGATCCGATTCGACCAATCCACGTATAGCATTAGAAGCACGTTTTTGCATTTCGGGGTTGGAGCGCTGGATAGCATTGAGCTCAATACCTGAGCCAAAGGATCCAGTATCAGCTGATGATACAGCTGCACCACCCATACCGATGCGGTAGTTTTCCCCTCCTAGGATGACGATTTTATCACCGGGGGTTGGGGCGTGTTTTTTAGCTTGTTCTAATTTACCATAGCCGATTCCACCTGCTTGCATAATGACCTTGTCATATCCAATCTGGCGAGCATCCTCTTCATGTTCGAAAGTAAGCACGGATCCAACAATTAGTGGTTGTCCAAACTTATTGCCAAAATCTGAAGCACCGTTAGATGCTTTGATTAGAATATCCATTGGTGTTTGATACAGCCAAGCCCTCTCTTGCATCCCTTTTTCCCACGGGCGCTCCTCGTTCAACCGGGAATATGCCGTCATGTAAATAGCGGTTCCTGCCAACGGTAGAGATCCTTGACCACCAGCTAAGCGGTCTCTGATTTCACCACCGGATCCTGTTGCCGCACCTGAGAAGGGCTCCACTGTAGTCGGAAAGTTGTGCGTTTCCGCTTTTAACGAAATGACCGAGTCAAACTCCTTTTCACTGTAGAAATCAGGTTTGTCTGCAGAGTTGGGTGCAAATTGTGTGACACGAGGGCCTTTGACAAAGGCGACGTTATCTTTATAGGCCGAGACAATGGTATTAGGATTTGTCTCGGATGTTTTTTTGATCAATTTAAATAACGAAGTAGGCTTCTCTTCTCCATCGATAACAAAAGTTCCGTTAAATATTTTGTGGCGACAGTGCTCCGAATTGGCTTGTGAAAAAGCAAATACTTCCGAATCCGTCAGTTTACGGCTTAATTTTGTGGAAAGGTTGTTTAAGTATTCGACTTCCTCCTGGTTGAGTGCCAGTCCTTCTTGTTTATTGTAGGTGGCGATATCATCCACCTCTATAATAGGCTCCGGAGTAATGTGAATGGTGTACATTTCTTGTGTCAGCGCCTCATATTTTTGGGATATCATAGGGTCGAAGTCCGAAAAATCGGCTTCAACTTTTTGGAATTCTTCAATCCGGATGATGCCTTCGATAGCCATGTTTTGCGTGATTTCTACCGCATTAGTACTCCATGGTGTAATCATGGCAGCCCGAGGGCCTACATAAAAATCATCAAGGGTAGTTTTTTCGATTTTGGTAGCGTTGCCAAACAGCCAGTTGAGTTTAGAAATATCTTCGGTTGATAAATCTTTTTGAGTTTGAACCCCATAAACGGTGTTCGATTGGTTCACAAAGAAATGAATCATTATTATGAAATTGTTGTCTTGTAGAATTAAAGTACAAAAATACGTTAATCCTTTGACTTAAATAGCATAACAACGTAAAAAATGAAAACCTATTTTGCCTTTAACTCAATATCTCATGAGAGTTGAAGAACACTTTGAGAGTTCGCCCAATGTAAAGTGTATTCCAAGCATGCTCTATATTCAAGTATAGCGAATAGAATCCGTTAAAGATCTAGCTGTTCGAACGCTGAGCTGAACGAAACAAACTACTTTCTTGCCTTAACCGTTCTTTTGCTTGCTGTCATGTAATCTCAACACTGGAAGGTTGAATTAATAAAAGGAATTTTAGGATCCCTTAAAATCTGTATTTCGTTACAAAGTTTTATCTTTGTGCTACATATAGTAATAGATAATGAATATTTCATATAACTGGTTAAAGAATTTTGTTGATATAAAGGACAATACACCCGAGCAGATATCCCATATTTTGACTGATATAGGTCTAGAAGTAGAAGTGTTGGAAAAAGTACAGAGCGTACCGGGTGGATTAGAAGGTCTTGTAGTAGGTGAAGTAAAGACTTGTGAGCAGCACCCAAATGCAGATCGTCTACGTGTCACTACCGTCGATGTGGGGAGAGAAGAACTACTCCATGTCGTGTGTGGTGCCCCCAATGTAGCTGCTGGGCAGAAGGTTATCGTTGCGGCTGTAGGGACTACGGTGTATCCTTTAGAAGGAGAACCCTTTAAAATCAATAAATCCAAAATCAGAGGAGAAGTATCTGAGGGAATGATTTGTGCTGAAGATGAAATCGGACTGGGAAAATCACACGATGGTATTCTAGTACTTTCAAAAGATACCCCTGTTGGAAGGACAGCTCAAGAATACTTCAATATAAAAGACGATTATCGCTATGAGATAGGGTTGACGCCTAACCGTGCCGATGCAGCTTCGCATCTAGGGGTAGCCCGTGATTTGGCTGGATTTTTCAGGACCTCATTCACCCTGCCGGATTTGTCTTCATTCAACGCTGTTGAAGAAGGTGTGGCTACAACCGTATCTGTTTTGAATACAGATGCTTCCCCAAGATATACAGGTGTCAATATATCTGGCGTCACAGTCAAGGAATCTCCAGACTGGTTAAAAGAAAAACTGAATGTCATTGGGATTAGGCCCATTAATAATATTGTCGACGTCACCAACTATGTACTTCATGATTTAGGGCAGCCTTTACATGCTTTTGACGCTGATCGGATTGCAGGGAATAAGGTTATTGTCAGGAATGCAGTTGAAGAAGAAGAATTTGTAACCTTGGATGGTGTGGCACGTAAGCTGACCAGTGAAGATCTTGTTATTGCTGATGCTGAAAAGCCTATGTGCATTGCCGGAGTTTTTGGCGGATTGCATTCTGGGGTTACCGAATCTACTCGTAATATATTTTTAGAAAGTGCCTATTTCAATTCTGTTTCCGTACGCAAGACGTCCAAAAGACACGCGTTAAAAACAGATTCTTCCTTTAGGTTTGAACGCGGTACAGATCCAAACATGACCGAATTGGCGTTGAAGCGTGCAGCGTTGATGATTCTTGAGGTAGCGGGAGGTCAGGTGAGCTCAACAATTACTGACATTTATCCTAACCCTGTTCAACCTTTTGCGTTTACCGTTAATTACAAAAATGTACAAAGGCTGATTGGTAAAGAGATTCCGAAAGAAGATATCAGATCCATAATTGTGTCCCTGGGTATTGCAGTCGTCAATGAAAATGATTACGAACTCTCGGTAGAGGTACCTCCATTTAAAGTTGATGTAACACGTGAGGTAGACGTAATTGAAGAGGTACTTCGTATCTATGGTTATAATAATATCGAAATCAAGCAGCAGATCAATGCATCTTTGAACACCTCAGAAAAACCTGATAGAGAAGTCGTTTTAAATCAGGTTGCTGATTTGTTGATTGCCAATGGTTATCATGAAATACTTTCCAATTCCCTTACAAAATTGGATTACGTAGATAATCAAGATACTGCAGTTAAATTATTGAATCCGTTGAGTAGTGATTTGGATACCATGCGTCAGAACTTGGTGTTTTCGGCCTTAACTGCTATATCATACAACCAAAAACGCAAAAACCCTGATCTCCGATTCTTTGAATTTGGTAGAACATACCACCTTACTGAAGAAGGTTACCAAGAAAGGCAACATTTAGCATTGACGTTGTCAGGAAAGAATACTGCTGAACAATGGAATGAGGAAGCAAAAAATGTAACGTTCTATAATCTAAAAGCAGCCGTAGATACCATTATCCGTAGGTTGAATATTCAAGGTCTGGAAGTAATCGAATCCGATTCCTCCTATTTCGATTATGGATTGACCTATAAAAAGGGAGTCAAATCGTTAGTTAGCTTTGGAGCAATATCTACTTCCAATCTCAAAAAAGCAGACGTAGAAAATCAAGTGTTTTTTGCAGACTTTGATTGGGATTTGGTATTAAAAGCAATCCGTAAAAATCAAATCAAATACAAAGAGGTTTCTAAATTTCCAGCTGTTAGGAGAGATTTGGCACTGTTGGTGGACGAATCTGTTACTTTTGAGAGACTTCGGCAGGTAGCCGTGAAGACCGAACGTAAGCTTCTAAAAGACGTTAATATTTTCGATGTTTACAAAGGCGATAAATTACCGGAAGGTAAAAAATCTTATGCATTGAGTTTTGTGCTGCAAGACGAAGAAAAAACTTTGACAGATAAACAAATTGACACGTTAGTTCAAAAATTAATTCTTAACTTTGAGAAAGAAACTGGTGCAGTAGTGCGCTAGAGCGTGATATCAAAATTTAATTGCAGAAATATATGGCATCTTTATCAGCACAAATGAATGTTATCGTTGAGAAAACGAAAAATTTAATTCAATTGTGTGAGGCCTTGCAAGAAGAAAATGATTTACTTAAATTAGAGGTGCAATCATTGCAAGTTGCTCTAGAAACAAGTTCTGAAAAAGTAAGACAGACGGAAGAAAAGGTGAAAGCGTTAGCTGTAGCACGTACTTTGGAAGACTCGAGCGGCGATAAAGAGGCAATAAATGAAAAAATACTTGATACAAAGCAGAAAATTAACGATTTTGTTAAAGAAATAGACAGATGTATTAGTCTGTTAAAATAGTAACCAATCGTAATCTTAACAGTTTTGTGTTATTAAGCTCAAAGAAAAATGGGAGATATTTCCATAAAAATAAATATTGCTGATCGGGTTTATCCGTTAAAAGTGGATGCAAGTGAGGAAGAAATAATCCGTCATGCAGCAAAAATGGTTAATGAAAAAATAAAGGAACTACAGGATAATTATGCGGTTCGAGATAAGCAAGACTTATTGTCCATGTGTATTTTGCAGTATGCAACAGGCATGTTGAAAGCAGAAAAAAATGCACAAAGCCATGAAGAAGGCGTGGAACAATCTGTTCATGAACTCGATCGGTTATTGTCGGATTTCTTTACTAAATAACTATATCGTTCTTATATCATAGAGCTTTGTAACAACGAATTTGCCGCAATTAAATTCGGGTTGTCACTATTTTAAACTTAACGCTTCAATATCACGGGCGAAAAAAGATGTAGGCCATTTTGCGTAAGCCATCTAGGTCATGATCAATCGCTTAATCATGTGTAATGGAAGTTTAATAATACTTGGTACCCGTTTATATTTAATTGCGGTTTTTTTTTTGATTTTTTTGAATAATACATATAGAAACATTTTTTAACAATTATATATTACACACATACAAATGAACATAATGATTACCATAGCGATAACAATCATAATTTCCCTAGTCGTGGGTATTCTGATTGGTCGTTATCTGTTGCAAATCTTATTAAAAAAGCAGGAACAAGCAGCACACGATAATGCCAAGAGAATAGTAAAAGAGGCTGAGCAAGAAGGGGAACATATTAAGAAGAAAAGACTTCTTGAAGCAAAAGAGAAATTTTTGCAAATGAAGGCAGAGCATGAAAAGGAAGTCAATCAGCGAAACAACTCCATGACGCAGAAGGAAAACTCAATCCGCCAGAAAGAGCAATCTATTAACCAAAAACTCGAAAATCTAAATCGAGAAAAGCAAGAAATTGACACCGCGAAAAAACAGCTTGATAAACTTGTCGAACTCAACGAACGTAAGAGTGAAGAGGTGGATCAAATGAAATCTCAACAAATTAAGCAATTGGAAGCCATCGCTGGAGTTACTGCTGATGAAGCTAAGAATCAATTAGTAGATTCTTTACGCGAAGATGCCCGTTCGCAGGCGATGATTCAGATTAAAGATATCGTTGATGAAGCTAAGTTAACGGCAACCAAAGAAGCCAAAAAGGTCGTTATCCAAACCATTCAGCGCACGGCGACTGAGTCAGCGATTGAAAATACAGTATCCATTTTCAATATTGAGAACGACGAAATCAAAGGTCGTATTATTGGTCGTGAAGGACGAAATATTCGTGCGCTGGAAGCGGCTACAGGAGTAGAGATTATTGTAGATGACACTCCGGAAGCAATCATTCTGTCAGGATTTGATCCCGTCAGAAGAGAGATTGCTCGCTTGGCATTGCACCGTTTGGTTACAGATGGACGTATTCACCCTGCTCGGATAGAGGAGGTCGTGGCCAAGACCCGTACACAAATCGAGGATGAAATCGTCGAAATTGGGGAGCGTACAGCTATAGATTTGGGAATTCACGGGCTACATCCTGAATTGATACGTATGGTAGGTCGTATGCGCTACCGTTCATCATATGGGCAGAATCTATTACAGCACTCCCGCGAAGTTGCTAATTTTGCTGCTACAATGGCTTCTGAACTAGGACTCAATGTCAAGCTTGCTAAACGTGCCGGATTATTGCATGATATTGGTAAAGTGCCTGATGATAATCCCGAACTGCCCCATGCTATCTTGGGTATGCAATTAGCCGAAAAGTATAAGGAACATCCTGAAGTTTGTAATGCCATAGGTGCCCATCACGACGAAATTGAAATGACCTCCTTAATTTCTCCAATAGTCCAAGCATGTGATGCTATATCCGGAGCTAGACCAGGAGCAAGACGTGAAGTTGTAGAAAGCTATATCAAAAGACTTAAGGAATTGGAAGAATTAGCACTGTCGTACCCAGGTGTAGAAAAAACTTTTGCCATCCAAGCCGGTCGTGAATTGCGTGTAGTAGTTGAGAGCGAAAAAGTAACGGATGCGCAAGCTGAAATTTTAGCTGCAGATATCTCTAATCGTATTCAAACCGAAATGACATATCCGGGACAGATAAAAGTGACTGTAATAAGAGAGACTAGATCTGTTTCCTACGCTAAGTAAAAATTAGTAAATTGAATGGCTAAGCTGTCTAAGGGAGAAATCTATTAGACAGCTTCGTTTTGTAAAGTAGCATCATGAGCAATAACAAAAAGAATAAACACACAAGTAAGCCAAAAGAAGAGTTAAGACCCGTAGATATTTATTTTAAAGAATTGGCTATTACTTTTGCCAATCCTCGGAATAGGATAAGTTATGTCGTTTTGTTGACATTGTTTTTCTTTGGTGTGATGGGGTTGATTTGGATGATACCGTTTCCACAGTTTGATTTTTTGGTTAAGATGGGATGGCATACTTTCCTTAATTGGGGGTCTATCTTTATCGCTATCGTTGTATACGCATACCTTAAACTGGCACCCACCCTATCTTATGCCATGTTGATTGAAATCGGTATCATGAGTTTCTTTATCGTCCAGTTAGAATATTTTGAAAGAGATGGCGGACCTGCTGTTTGGATGCTTACAGGGGCAATCGCTCTTTTGTCATTTTTATTATTGTTGGTGGTCAGTAAAAAAGAAGCTCGTCCAGTTTCTTCTGCCGATTTTCTGAAACTGTTGGCAATAGGTCCCATCTGGATGTGGAGCATGTTATTTAAGAAAATGAACCTTAAGTTCTAATAAACTTCAAGCTTTAAAAAGGCCTATTGATATTTCAATAGGCCTTTTTTGTATACTAAATTCTCTGAATAAACAATTGCGCAGTCCGATTGTCTTTAGTATAGTGCATGTTGCCAGCTTTTACATCGTATGCGAAGATGAAGTTATTATCCGTTACCAACAAAGGTCTATTTTGCAAGCAGGCCAATATCTATATCGATCCATGGCATCCGGTAGACCGAGCCATCATTACCCATGCACATAGCGATCACGCTCGGTCAGGTATGGGGCATTACTGGTGCCATTTGAATAGTATCCCTGTTCTCAAAATGCGAACCGGGGCAAATACGAATGTGACAGGATTGGCGTATGATGAAGTTATGGAGGTCAATGGTGTACATATCAGTCTGCATCCTGCTGGTCACATCATAGGTTCGGCACAGATAAGGTTGGAATATCAAGGAGAGGTATGGGTGTTTACGGGTGATTACAAGCTAGCTCCAGACGGGGTGAGCGAACCATTCCAATTGGTGAAATGCAATCATTTTATTACTGAATCTACATTTGGATTACCGATTTATCAATTCCCTTCTGTATTTGATGTCTATGAAGATATCAACCAATGGTGGAAACATAATCAACGGCAAAATCTTAATACAGTGTTATTAGCGTATTCCTTGGGAAAAGCACAGAATATTTTGAAGCACTTGGATACCAATATTGGTCCAGTCTACTTGCATGGCGCTGTTGACAATGTGAATCAAGCGCTGAGAGAAGTCGGCTATCAATTTGAAGGTGAGCGTATACAATCAGATACAGACCGAGATAAAATAAAAGGAGCGTTGATTATAGCCCCACCTTCCGCTGCAGAGACTCCTTGGGTCAAGAAATTAAGGCCTTATAAGATCGCGATGTGTAGTGGGTGGATGCAACTTAGAGGCGCTCGACGAAGACGAGGAGTAGATCAAGGATTTATTCTATCCGATCACTGTGACTGGGTACAGTTGAATGAGGCTATTATACAGACGGGTGCTCGCAACGTATACGTCACGCATGGTTACGAGACCGTATTTGCTCGTTGGGTTCATGAACATTATGATATAAAGGCCACTGTATTGAAGACCTTGTTTAATAAAGAAATGGAGGGAGACGAATGAAGAAATTTGTATATCTATTTGAACAGTTGGATGCTACGACCAAGACTAACGATAAAATAGAGGCCATTCATCAATACTTGTCTACAGCAAATGATGAAGACAAATTGATTGCAGTCGCTTTTCTGATAGGTAATAAACCAAAGAGACCAATCAAGACAAGCCTGCTCAAAAAGTGGGCCGCTGAAATATCGGCTATACCCGATTGGATTTTTGACGAAAGCTATTACGTTGTCGGGGATTTGGCGGAGTGTATGACCCTTGTCTTACCGAAAGTCGACAATCAGAATCCATTCTCTCTAAAAGATATCTATCAAAAATTGTTAACTTGGTATGGATTGGAGGAATCTTTACAAAAGCAAGCTATAATTGCTTACTGGCACGAACTATCAGACACTGATTTGTTTGTCTTTAATAAATTTTTGACTGGCAATTTTAGAGTAGGGGTCTCCAAAAAGTTGGTCATTAAAGCGCTCTCGCGTTACCTCGTATTGGACCAGACATTTGTTGAACATCGCTTATCAGGTAAATGGAATCCACTTCAGGAAAATATGAATACCATCTTTTTAGGCGACCTGCAAGAAGATAGACATTTTTTACCCTACCCTTTCTATTTGGCTTATCCGTTAGATACATCTGTGGATACACTGGGAGATATATCGGACTGGATATTGGAAGCGAAGTTGGATGGAATTCGGGGACAGTTGATTTTTCGCAAACACGAACTCTTTGTCTGGAGTAGAGGTGAAGACTTGATGACTGATAAGTTTCCTGAATTCGCCCCATTAAAATCACTATTACCCAATGGAACGGTAATCGATGGCGAAATAATTCCATGGAAGGATGGTAAACCATTGAATTTTAATGTTATGCAGACGCGGATAGGTCGTAAGAATTTGTCCGCAAAAGCATTGGCTGAAGCGCCACTGGTCATGGTTTGTTATGACCTGCTCGAATGGGCAGGAAATGACATTCGTGACCTTCCATTAGTTGATAGACAGGCCTTATTGAAACAGTTGCTGGATGACATACAATCACCGGTATTGTTACTTTCTCCTCCGCTCCATTTCGATAGTTGGGAAGAGGCTATGGACTACCGGACCCATGCTCGTGACTATTATGCTGAAGGGTTGATGATCAAGCATAAGCAGAGCCCGTACGAAAGTGGCCGAAAGCGAGGCAAATGGTGGAAATGGAAAACCGATCCAATGACTATAGATGGTGTATTGATCTATGCACAGTCTGGACATGGACGTCGCGCAAATCTATTTACAGATTACACTTTTGCGGTATGGGATGGTGACTTATTGGTTCCTTTTGCCAAAGCATATTCAGGCTTGACAGATAAAGAACTGATTACGATGGACAACTGGATTAAACGCAACACCATTGAAAAATTTGGCCCTGTGCGTAGCGTCAAAGCCCAGATGGTCTTCGAGCTAGCATTTGAAGGTATTAATCTTAGCTCGCGACACAAGTCAGGGGTAGCCCTCCGATTTCCAAGAATTTTGAGATGGCGCAGAGATAAGGATATTCATGATGCCAATACCAAACAAGATTTGTTGGACTTAATAGCTGCATCAACATGAATCAATTCGCAGATGTTTGGTTTTATAACCAAGGGTGGAAGGCACATGATTTTCAGCAGAAAACCTGGAAGGCTATTCAAAAAGGTCATTCCGGGTTACTGAATGCTCCCACGGGATACGGGAAGACCTTTGCTATCTGGTTCGGAATACTCGACCATTATTACGCACAGTCGGAGGGCAGAAGGAAGACTAATTTGCATACCCTTTGGATTACCCCATTACGTGCCCTGTCCAAAGAAATCTATAAAGCCGCCAACACCGTTTCAGAAGGTCTAGAATTGGATTATAGGATTGAATTGCGTACGGGTGATACCAGCGCAACCAGTAGACAGAGGCAACGCAAGAATCCGCCACACGCCATGATTACCACACCAGAGAGTGTTCATCTGTTGTTGGCCTCAAAGGAGAGTACTGTCTATTTCAAAAACCTTGAATTTGTAGTTGTCGACGAATGGCACGAGTTGTTAGGAAGTAAACGTGGCGTACTTGTAGAGCTGGCACTGAGTAGGCTCCAGGCTATCAATCCAAAATTGAAGATATGGGGAATTTCGGCTACGATTGGCAATTTGGAAGAAGCTAAGGAAATATTGTTAGGAAAGAAAAATAAAGGCGTTTTGGTAAGGGCAAATGTCGATAAGCGAATCCAGGTAGAAACTGTATTGCCTGATTCAATAGAGAAGTTTCCCTGGGCAGGCCATCTCGGTATCCGTTTATTGGATAAGGTAGTCCCCATTATTCACGCACATCAATCTACGCTTATTTTTACCAACACACGATCCCAAGCTGAGATATGGTATCAGCAGTTGATTCTCAATTACCCTGAATTTGCTGGACTGCTGGCCATACATCACGGCTCTTTGAGCGATGAGATAAGACTATGGGTTGAGGATGCACTCCATGAGGGACGGTTGAAAGCAGTTGTGTGTACAAGCAGTCTGGACTTAGGAGTAGATTTTCGACCCGTTGACTGCGTTGTTCAAGTGGGTTCGCCAAAAGGTGTCGCACGCTTTCTGCAACGAGCTGGACGATCTGGACATCGTCCAGGTGAAATATCCAAGATCTATTATGTCCCTACTAATTCATTGGAGATTATCGAAGGAGATTCACTGAAATATGCTATTCGTCAACATATAGTTGAACAACGGATTCCTTATATCCGCAGTTTCGATGTTCTGATCCAATATCTAATGACGTTGGCAGTGGGAGACGGATTTGATGCCGATCAAATTTTTGCAGAAATCAAGCAAACGCACTGCTTTGAGTCCGTTGCTCGGGAAGAGTTTGAGGAATGTATGGCGATGTTGATACATGGGGGGAAATCTTTATCTGCTTACGACGACTTTCATCGACTAGAGAAGATAGATGGTCTATTCAAGGTCACTTCTAGAAAATTGGCTATGCGACATCGTTTAAGCATTGGTGCTATTGTATCAGACGCTATGATGCGGGTCAAGTTTATGAACGGAAAGTATCTAGGGTCCATAGAAGAATCTTTTATCTCCAGATTAAACCAAGGAGAGGTTTTTTGGTTCTCAGGTAGGCAATTGGAGCTTCTGTCCACCCATGGAATGGATGTGGTCGTTAAACCATCGACTAAGAAAAAGGGCGTAGTTCCTTCCTGGATGGGCGGGAGATTTTCCATTTCACCCGATTTGGGAGAAGCTATCCGGCACAGTTTTCAAAATATTCAGAAACCAAATCATCAGCGTGAGGAAATCGCTTTCCTAAAGCCCCTCTTCGAGGAGCAGAAACGACGGTCGCAATTGCCACTTGATAATGAATTGCTTGTAGAATATATCGAAACTCGGTATGGATACCACCTATTCGCCTATCCTTTTGAGGGCAAGCTGGTACATGAAGGGATGTCTCAAGTCATTGCTTATCGTTTAGGAAAGCTTAAACCGGCCACATTTAGTATTGCGACCAATGAGTATGGTTTTGAGTTAGTATCTGAAACACCTTATGAGGTGGACATCACGTTGCTAAGGACACTTTTTTCTCCTGTGCATTTGCATGAAGATATCAATAACGGGATAAATGTACAAGAGATGGCAAAACGGAGATTCAGGGATATAGCCGGTATTGCAGGGTTGGTTTTTCAGGGATTTCCAGGGAAGAATATGAAGACCAAGCATCTACAGGCAAATTCCGGTTTGTTTTTTTCGGTCTTCCAAGATTACGATCCCAACAATTTGTTATTGCGTGAAGCCTTCGACGAAGTGTTTGATTTTCAATTAGAAGAAGGTCGAATGCAAAAGGCGTTTAATCGTATCAATGCCCATCATATACTCCTTTCGTTACCGGAGAAACTAACTCCTTTCGCCTTTCCCATCTTTTCGGAATCATTTAGAGAGCGATACAGTAATGAAGATTGGCAAAGCCGTTTGGAAAAACTTAAAATGCAATTAACTTTGGAGTAATGGCAAAGCGGATTGTATTAAATGGATTGGATTGTTTTATGTTACCACAGAAGGTGCTCTATATTCCGGACTATAGATTGCTGGTCGTTTCCGATTGGCATTTGGGAAAATTGACCCATTTCAGAAAAGAAGGTATTTTTATTCCGCCAGTACAAATCAATGAAGAAATAGATCGAATGGAGTTGTTATTGGAGGAGCTTCCCGTCGAGCGGGTAGTCTTGCTGGGGGATTTATTCCATTCTGAATGGAATGAGGATTGGCGACAATTCACCTTCTTTATACAACGCTATCCCCACATATCTTTTGTACTTACCAAGGGCAACCATGATATTTTAGCTATTGACCATTGGCGTGAGGCGAAGATTAATGTAGTACCACTGTATATGTTGAAAGAAGGATTAGTCTTCTCTCATGAACCTCAGCCCGATTTACCAAACTATATGATTAACATAGTGGGACATGTGCATCCGGGATGTTTGTTAAAGGTTAAAGGGAGGCAAAGCTTCCGGTTACCCTGTTTTCACTTAGCTGAGCGCATTCTCACTCTTCCTGCATATGGAAAATGGACGGGTGTTCAGGTGTTGCCCCAAATAGAGGGAGTTCGATTTTTCCCCATTATTAATGATGAGGTTTTAGAGCTATAAGCGTACCCTGATTAAAATCTCTTATATATTTGGAAAGGTCCATGCGCTTGGAACAGATAAGTACTGAAACATTCATAAGGATAAATGGATTGTAAATCGTATTTTTAGCCACTTTAAATGTGGAAAACCTCTCCATATATAGCGCTGACTATGGATAGATAAGCAATACATGGGCATGAAATTACAGGATAGACCTTCAAATCTTACTGAATACCCCTTGAATATGGGGGTTGAGGCGGATTTTGATTATATTTATTCTGCATACTTTGCTCCTTTATGTTATTTTACGACCAAGTTCGTAGCGGAGCACGGAGTCGACGTTGTCAATAGTTTGTTTGCAAGAATGTGGGCGAATCATATCGAATTGAATAATTCGGCACATGCACAATCATTTCTCTATCTATCAGCAAAAAATGCTTGTCTAGATTATATTAAGACAAAAGGAAGGGAACGAGAACGAGAAAAAGAGTACACATATTTACTTCAACTTTCAGATGACGATTTACAGCTTGAAGTTATCTACGTAGAATATATGGCTGACATTTACCGCGAGATTAATAATTTACCCGCACAATGTGCGAAGATAGTGACGCTCAGCTATATAGAAGGGATGCAGAATAGTCAAATTGCTGAACAACTCCAAATCAGTGTCCAAACCGTGAAAAATCAAAAGTCAAAAGGCCTGAAGATATTGCGAAAACTGTTTATTAATAACCCAAACAAATATCTTTTTTTTCTTTTCTTGATTAAAATGTAATTTTTTTCAATACGGGATGGTACGATGTGCAGGTCTTGTCGTATTAGTATCAAGAAATGAAAAATCAGAATAGAATCTTGTATTTATTGACCCGTAAGAGAAAGTACGGATTAGACGAGCAAGAACAACAGGAACTGGACAGTTGGATTGGAGAAGATGATTCCAAAAAGATGTTATTGAAGCAGCTTGAGAATCAAGACAAGCAGCATGAAGTCCTTCAAAAATTCCAACGCTTTGCCAGTCAGCAATCTTTGGCCGAATTCAAAAAACATCATATTAACGTAGTTCATTCGACAAGCCGCCTCTCAACGAAAACCAGGCCGCTCATTTACTGGTCAGTCGCAGCTTTGGTGTTGGTGTGCAGTACGATTGCGCTTTATTTTATGGCGGATAGACATACAACTAACAAAGCAGATGAATTGTCGATTGCTGCTAAAAATATCGCCCCGGGTAAGGATAAGGCCATATTGAAGTTGTCTAATGGCGATTATGTCATATTGGAAGATATTGCCTATGGAACCTCTAAAAATGTGAATGGTTTAAAGATCATCAAATCTTCTGATGGAGAGATTTCCTATGAACCTTCAGGCAATACAGAGTTATCGGTGATGGTCAATAAGATTGTTACCCCTAAGGGAGGGCAATATCGAATTCGCCTTTCCGATGGTACACGTGTATGGCTGGGTGCCGAGTCGGAATTGGAATATCCCCTTCAATTTGCTGGAAACTCCCGACAAGTCAAGTTATCAGGTGAAGCCTTTTTCGAGGTTACTCGACATAAAGGGGCTGATGATGTCCATGTTCCTTTTCAACTTATACTTCCTCAACAGACCATCGATGTGCTGGGAACTTCCTTCAATGTGTCAGCCTATCCAAATGACCCTATCAATAGGACAACATTGGTTAAAGGTAAGGTCAAAGTGACAACTTCACATAGCTCCATTACCTTGGAACCCGGACAGCAGGCTCTAGTGGTGAAAAATGAGGGGACACTACAAATCAATCAAGTGGATGTTCGCAATATGGAGGAGTGGAAAAATAGGAGCTTTAGATTTGAAGAAGAGTCCATTCAGGAAATCATGAAAAAGATAGCTAGGTGGTACGATGTAGAAATAAGCTACGAAGGAGACGTGACGACAGAATTATTTACAGGTGCAGTCTCTAAGTATGAGAACCCGTCAAAAGTTCTCAAACTACTAGAACTGACTGGTAAGATAAAATTTAGAATAGAAGGAAGGAGGATTATCGTTATGTCATAAATCTACCCAGATCCGACGATAAAGATACAGAGCATTGGTGGAACAATGCCCTGTAGATAATTGTCAGGTTACTCGCAGTATATTGAACATTTATTATTACTTATAACCCTATACCAAATTTATGAAAATAAAGAACTATAAGAAGGCCTTTATGCGTATTAATCTTATTTTTATTATGTTGCTGTCTACCGTTATGAGTGCTTATTCCTCCGTGAGTTATGCACAAAAAGTAACGTTGGAAACTCGAAATGCTTCAATTAGAGAAGTGTTTGAATCCATCAGACAGCAAACATCTTACAATTTTATCTATTCAAAGCGATTGCTATCCAAGTCTAATCCAGTGAATGTAAACTTGAAAAATGTCTCTGTGAAGGAGGCGCTAGATGCCTGTTTTGAAGGTCAACCTATTAACTACTTGCTCCAAGGGGAGAATATCGTCATCAGTTCAAAAATAAACTCGAACTATATTGCAGAAGTTGTTGATTTGCAGTTTGATATACGTGGAAAAGTGGGCCTTAAGACAAATGATGAGCTACGTTCTGCTGCAGGTGTCAGTATCCGTATCAAGGGAAAGGATGCGGCAACATCTACAGATGGGAATGGTAACTTTCAGATTAAGGCATCTATGAATGACGTGCTCATAATCTCCTTTGTGGGCTATGTTACAGAAGAAGTTACCGTCCGAGGGACCTCCAATTTGGAAATTACCTTAGATGAAAAAATCAATGAGCTGGATGCGGTGGTCGTGACGGGGTATACGACACAAGAGAAGCGATCGATTACTGGAGCGATGTCATCCATCAAAAAAGAGGCCTTAGAAAATGTTCCGGTGCAATCGTTCGATCGTGCAATGCAAGGACAAGTATCCGGTGTCAATGTAATGGCAGCAAATGGGGTTCCAGGCGGTCCCGTTCGGATCAATATTCGAGGCACCGGCTCTATCACTGCTGGAAATGAACCTTTAATCATTGTTGATGGCGTACAGTTAAACACGTCCACATCCTCTGGGCAGACAGCAAGTAACCCACTTTCATTTTTGAATAACAATGATATCGAGTCCATTGAAATCTTAAAAGATGGTGCCGCAGCATCTATATATGGTGCACAAGCTGCGAATGGTGTGGTACTGGTGACCACGAAAGCTGGTAAGGCTGGAAAGACCAAAATCAATCTAAACTATTACAACGGTATCACTAGTCCAATGCCTGAAATGAAGATGATGAACTCTCAACAGTTTTTTCAATCCCGATTCGAAGCCAGAAATAATCGGTATCCCACTCGTACGCCGGAAAGGAATAGAGCTGATATTCTGTCTGGACTTGGTCTTCCAGAGGATATGACTGACGCAGAAATAGCTGCGTTACCCACTTATAATTGGCAAGAGGCTGCTTTCAGGACTGGACATACCAATAACGTAGATCTCTCAGTTAGCGGCGGAAACGATAATACCACTTTTTTTCTATCCGGATCATATAATAAGACGGATGGAAATGTAGTTTCTATTGATTTCGAGCGCGCCACTGCTAAATTGAGCTTGACACACAAACTTACAAATAGACTTGCCCTGTCAACCAATGTCAATCTAAGCACCATCACTCAGAATGGAACTTCGGGAAGTAATGGATCTACTGGGGCATATGCAGCACCCCAATATAGTGCACCTATGATTCTCCCATACATTCCCATCTATATGCCCGATGGTAGTTATAATGCGCCTATCGACGGTTTTCCTGGTTCATCTAACCGTAACCCGATACAAGAGAGTGTATTAGGAACATTGAAGAGCCGCACTAAAGCCATCGTGTCTAATTTTTCGGCCACTTATCAGATCAATGACAAATTGAATTTTAAGTCTTTTTACGGAATAGACTACCGTATCATAGATGACGAACGCTATGTCGACCCTCGTACTCGGAGTGGAGCGGCCTCCCAAGGATCACTGACTATAGGGAACCGTCAAAATAGCAACTTCTTAACCAATCAAACCTTAAACTATAAAACATCTTTTGGAAGTCATCATAATCTTTCAGCGTTATTAGGAGCCGAGTATCGCTATGACAATAGAGAGATATCTTCGGTGACTGGTACAGGATTTACAACGTATCAATTCCGATCTATGCAATCCGCTGCAATTGTCACCGCTGGTAGTGGCAGCTGGACTGGATTTAAGCGCGCAGGGGTATTTGGTCAAGTCAACTATGATTTTCAGAAAAAATACCTTTTGAGTGGAGTGTTGAGATATGACGGTTCGTCCCGATTTGGGAAAAACAACAAATTTGGATGGTTCCCAGCCATATCGGCGGGTTGGAATATAGCTGAAGAGTCCTTCCTCAATGACCTTGCTTGGGTCAATCAACTGAAATTGAGAGTAGGGTATGGCGAGACAGGCAATGATGATATTGGCAATTTTGATTCGAGGGCGCTTTATGGAAGTGCAAGCTCTTCTAACTATAATCAGGAACCTGGTATTTATCCAATAGGCATAGAAAATGCTTTACTTAAGTGGGAACGCAATGTTACCACCAATATTGGAATAGACTATGGCTTCTTCAATAGCCGTATACAAGGATCTGTTGAACTTTTTAGAAGAGTGAGTAAAGATTTACTTTTGAATAAGCCATTACCTTACCTAAGTGGTTTCTCTAATGTAACGAGTAATGTGGGAGAGCTCAAAAATGAGGGCATAGAGTTCGAAATTAGGACACGTAATATTGAATCTGATAATTTTTCATGGTCGAGTAATTTCAATATCTCTTTTTTACGTAACCGCGT
This sequence comes from Sphingobacterium sp. SYP-B4668, assembly GCF_027627455.1. Lineage (NCBI taxonomy): Bacteria > Pseudomonadati > Bacteroidota > Sphingobacteriia > Sphingobacteriales > Sphingobacteriaceae > Sphingobacterium > Sphingobacterium sp. SYP-B4668. Next base: position 1,404,717 of record NZ_CP115483.1, read on the forward strand.
GACCAAATTGTTCGGAGAGGATGATGTCCTGCCTGGAGACCAGTCTGTAAGGGTGGGATATGCATTGGGCACTAACGTGACTTATGAATATGCTGGAGTCAACTCTGCTACGGGGCGACCCATGTGGTATGATGCAAACGGTAATGTTACCTATCAACCATCTGCACCCAATGATTATAAGATTTTTGGAAATAAATTAAGTGATTTCTATGGTGGATTCACCAATACCTTCAATTATAAAGGTTTCTCTCTAAATGTATTCTTTCACTACGATTATGGACGTGAGCTCAGCAACAGCGGTATGAATTCGAAGTGGTACGCCAATGGCGGAGACAATAGAAATACATTAGAATGGATATTCAATAACAGATGGACTACACCTGGTCAGTTGACCACAGTACCACGTCCATATGATGGTAATGCCGAGACTAACGGCATGTCACAAGTATCTTCAAGTAGTAGATATTTGGAAGATGCGTCATTTATCCGTCTTAAGAATGTGTCGTTATCTTATCGATTGCCTAAATCCTGGACCAATCGTATTAAACTATCAGATGTTAAAGTGTATGCACAAGGTGAGAACTTAGCTACTTGGACCAAATGGACAGGGTACGATCCCGAATTAATCATTGATTCAGGAGACTTTACCTCTTCTCAAGGCGCGATTCCACAAACTAGGGCTTATACACTAGGCATACAAGTTGGATTTTAATCGGGATGCAAGATCCTGGAAAGATGATTAATAAAGTAAACTTAGACAGATGAAATCGCATATAATGAAATTAGTCATTCAGTTGAAAAGTATATGCATGAATAAATATATTCGAATGAAAATGAAAAAATCAGCATTTATCATACTATTGGCTACTACTGTGTTAGCCAGTTCCTGTGAAAAAATATTAGAAGTAGACCCACGTCAATCCATCGACGCTTCTACGGCGCTCACCAGTCCAGAGGCATTAACTGCAGCTACAAATGGGGTGTATGCAAAATTGCGGGAGGTGAGTCTCTACGGTCGTGATTTGATTGCCATACCAGAAGTTCTTGCCGATAACGGTGTCAATACAGGTGCCGGAAATAGATTGATAAAAGAATCCAATAACGAGATAGGAGCCCATGTGTCCAATTGGCAACAGTCTTATTATGGAATCAATCGCATCAATCTGATTCTAGATGCGTTGAACGGAGTAGCGATGGAAGAAAGTGTAAAAAACAACATTAAAGGACAGAACTTGTTTTTGAGAGCGCTCCTATATCATAATCTCCTAAGGGTATATGCATACGACCCGACCGCTATTGTTCAGGAGTCTAATAGGGGAGGAGTACCCATTTTGGTTAAAGGCGTGCTGGAAGTCGATGATATTCCCTTTGCTGCTCGTGGCAGTATCAAAGAAGGCTATGATTTGGTTTATCAAGATTTAGCGGAAGCTTATACCCTTATTTCAGATAAGAATAATGCGCCAGCATTCGCAACTAAAGGAGCCGTTGCTGCACTTTTTAGTAGGGTTGCTTTATATAATGGAGATGATCAGAAAGTAATTGAAGAAGCAGATAAGGCAATCGCAAGTAAGGTAGCAACCTTTCCTGGGAAAGCGGAGTTGCTTAACTCCTGGCGTGCAGAAAAACATCCAGAGTCTTTCTTTGAGATTGCATTTACAACGGCCGATAATCTGGGTAGTAACGAATCATTAAGAGCTACCTTTATGACCCGTACCACCGTAACGTCTAGCACCACGGCTTCTTTTGGGAATGTAGTAGTCAGTGATGACCTTTACGCGGCCTATTCCGCTGTTGATACCCGAAGAGGATGGATTCAGAAAGGATTGGGCGCTAATGCCAATCGAAATGAAATGACAAAATTTGCTAGTAAGAACGGAGTGGCCAACCTAGACAATGTGCCAGTGATTCGATACGCGGAGATTCTGTTGAATAAAGCAGAAGCCTTGGCAAATTTAGATAGAGGAGAAGAAGCCAATACCATCCTAAATCAAATTCGAACGCGCGCAAACCTTGCAGAAGTGTCTCTTTCAGGAACGGCATTACTTGATGAAATTCTCTTGCAAAGAAGATTGGAACTTGCGTTTGAAGGACATCGTTTTTTCGATTTGAAGAGAAGAGGGGAAGACGTCATTAAGGACGCCGGGAATGTATCATTCCATGATTTTAGAATGTTAGGAAGACTTCCTATTAGAGAAGTCGAAATTAATCCGAATCTTGTTCAAAACTTCGGTTACTAGAAATTGTAAATTAGAAAAACAGAGCAATGAAACTGATTTCCCAATGCAAAAGTTTTTATTGGCCTTTAAGAAAAACAAAGAGATGAAAAGATATATAAGTTTATTAATCGTCGTGTTATGTATTTCGATGACTTCATGTTTTAAAGATCATGAAGAAGATTTTTATCTTCCTGATTTTAGAATAGAGTTTCAAGATGCTGTAATCACGACCAATACTCCTGGACTGTCATATCCAATTCTAAAAGATCTTCGCACCAAAGCAGGTGTTCAAAAGTATCAGATTAATTTGATTGGAGGGTTGAAAGATACGGACCAAGTTGTTAAGATTAAAATTAGAGAGGAGAGTACTGCAAAAGCACAAGAACACTATTTGCTCCCCAAAGGGCTGGAGATTGTCATTCCCGCAAAGACAGCTTTTGGTTATTTTGAAGTGGAGATTCCTGAATTAAGCAATACCAGTGCTGTTCGTTTGATTTTTGATTTAGAATCAAATGAACACATTCAAGCCAGTGCAAATTATAAGACGTTAGGGCTGTCCATTCGAAAATAACTTTTGACGATAAAGCCAACTGGCTGTCCGAAATGTAGCAGTGCCATGGCATCCATTCATGTAAGAGTGAGTAGGCAATGAGATATTAGGACAGCCTTTTTAATGAAACATATTTATGCAAGCAAAAAGACACATATTACTCCTTTTGTTGATATGCTCCTGCTTATGGAGAAATCACAGCGTATACGCCCAACACAGTACCCGTCCAATAGAAGAATTGCCTCACATTTTCTTCAAGAACAATTCCACCACACTTAAATGGGTCGAGAACGGTACCACTAGACAGGTCAATTCTGACGATCGAAAAGCGTTTACGAAATATATAGGTTTATTCTCTAAAAAGTTGCAAGTTGATCTTCGGCGACTGTTAGTTGAGGGGGGGAATCCTAAAAGGGGAACCGAGGCTTTTTTAGAACAATACGACAATGTTCAACGTTTTGCAGCTGTAAGTGATTTACATGGTCAACACGACTTATTTGTTAAATTATTACAGCAACATCGTATAATTGACCAGCATGGCGATTGGATTTACGGTAATGGACATTTGGTGATAGTGGGAGATATCATGGATCGAGGGGATAAAGTGACCGAAAGTCTATGGTTATTGGTCAAGTTGGAGAAACAGGCTACAAAAAAAGGTGGAGCAGTACATTATGTTATTGGCAATCATGAGCTCATGGTTTTTGATAATGATTTACGTTATATCCATCACAAATATCAAGAGATTGCTGATATGTTTGGCGTCGGTTACCATCAGTTTTTCGCTCAAAATACGTTCTTTGGTAGATGGTTGAAGCAAAAGCCAGTTGTTATAGGGATTAACAACATCTTGTTCACGCATGGAGGAATTTCGCCTGAATTTGTGACTCGTGGATTAACAGGAAGTCGTACCAATCAACTTTTTGTGGATAGTATTTTTACACAGCCTAAGCAACACTATCGGAAGAATGAAGAGTTGGAATTTTTGACACGGTCCAAGGGGCCGCTCTGGTATAGAGGTTATTTCACAGATACATCCTTTAATGCCGAGACACTGAATTTTGTTCTGCACGGCTTAAAAAAAGACCATATAGTAGTGGGACATACTTCACATCCGACAATTGTCAATTTATATGACAATCGTATATTCGGAGTAGATTCAAGTATCAAAAATGGGAAAAATGGCGAAATCTTGCTTTATGAAAATGGAATATTCTATCGTGGCTTGTTAAACGGAGAAAGGCAAAGCTTTTTAAACTAATCTTTCCAGATTTCTTAATTATCAAGCATCAGGTCAAACGATATATTTCTATTGCATATTAGACCAAATTTATCTAAGTTTATAAGAACATGTTTAAATTTATATTGTGAAATTTTTATAGACTGTTTTTGAGCGAGACGAGGCATGTTTATTGATTGCTTGTTGCCATTTAAGGCGTTCATCTACCGTTAGGTGGTTGGAAGAGATAGCAGCGATTCTGACTCGAAAAGATATAACGAAATCATCGCCAAAAAGAGACATACGAAAATCTTAGTTGAATTTTAAACAGGCTCCAAAAGTAAACTTGAAAAATATGGGACTATTAGATAAGATTAGAAATGAATTTATTGATATCATCGAATGGGTTGATGATACCAAAGACACCATCGTTTGGAAATTTCCGAGATATCAGAATGAAATCAAGATGGGAGCCCAACTTACTGTCAGGGAAGGGCAAGCAGCTGTCTTTCTAAACGAGGGGCGAATTGCTGACGTTTTCCATTCAGGGAGATATGAATTGTCTACCCAAAATATGCCCATCATGACTACGCTACAAGGATGGAAATATGGTTTCAACAGTCCCTTCAAAGCTGATGTTTTCTTTGTAAGCCTGCGTCAATTTGTAAATCAGAAATGGGGAACAAGTAATCCGATTATGTTGCGCGATGCCGAATTTGGTCCTGTACGTTTACGTGCATTTGGGAATTATGCATTCAGCATGAAAGATCCCGGCCTATTTATCAAAACCATAGCTGCTACCAATCCGACGTTCACAGTTGATGATATCAATGAACAACTCAAAAATATTGCAGTTTCCAGAGGAATGGATGCTATTGCTGAATCGAAAATTCCAGTACTCGATCTCGCTTCCAATTATGATGAGGTCTCGAAACTTATCCAAGATAAAATTGCTCCTGAATTTGAGGAAATAGGTCTTACACTCAATAAATTTTTAATCGAAAATGTTTCATTACCCGACGAGGTGGAGAAAGTATTGGATAAAAGAAGTAGTATGGGGATTGTTGGTGATTTAGGTGCCTATGCACAATATCAGGCTGCAAACTCCATGGAAAAAGCTGCTGAAAACCCGAATGGTGGTGGACTAATGGGAGCAGGTATGGGCGCAGGACTAGGCATGGGCATGGCGGGAAATATGGGAAATGTTTTCCAAGAACGAAAATTTGACGGTAATCAACCCAGTACTCCTCCTGCGACGGCGGCGATACCTCCTCCACTACCTACACAGATTACCTATTATGTTGCCGTGAATAACAAGCAAGAAGGTCCCTTTGATATTAATCAACTTCGCAATATGGTAACTACAGGAAGTTTGATGCCCAATACGTTGGTTTGGAAAACTGGCCTTGCCAATTGGATTGCTGCAGACCAAACAGCTGACTTAGCCAATCTATTTCATCAGACCCCACCCCCAATTCCAGGAGTTTAGATTAATTCGTTTAGAAGTAGATGGCATTTGAAGAGAAAACAGCCGAAATCAATAAAACATTTAAGTGTACCGGCTGCAGTGCTCCACTAAAATACAAGCCCGGCACCAACTATTTGTTGTGCCCGTATTGTAGTACACGTAACGAAATCAAGGAGGAGCAGGCAGCTATGCCCCCTCTTCTCTTTCCAATTGATTACCAGCATTATCTAGACTCCCTAAAGGATGTTAACGACCAGCGATTTGAACAAGTACAGGAGATTGCCAAATGTACAAACTGTGGCGCCTCTACGACGTTAGAGCCACACGTCATGGCTTCCAATTGTGCCTTTTGCGCATCACCTCTTGTTATTGACCATCATACGGAGCACGTCGTTCGGCCCCATGCACTAATCCCTTTCTTTATCGACAATAAGAGTGCCTATCAACAATTTAAGAGTTGGGGTGGCAAGAGGTGGTTTGCTCCTAATGATTTTAAGCGGATATTTGATACCTATTCCCTCAATGCTTTAAAGGGCGTATATATACCCTTTTGGTTATTCAATGCACAAACAGATACCGATTACACAGGCGAGAGAGGTCGTTATTACTATGTCAGTAGGACTGTACGTGACAAAGACGGAAATACCACTACCGTCCAAGATCGACATACAGATTGGACCTATACCAGCGGCAATGTAGATGTTAATTTCAAGGACATAGTGGTCTGCGCATCACAATCTCTCTCTCAATCCTCCAGTGATAAAATAGGACCTTGGCATCTAGATAAATTGGTGCCTTTCAATGAGCAGTATATGAGCGGCTTTTCAGCCCAGACCTATCAATTATCTCCCGAGCTAGCAATGACTGTAGCGAAGTCTATCATGGAGCATCAGATCAAGGGGTATATTGAAGGTGATATTGGGGGTGATGAACAACGAATACTGTCTACTCGCACCACGTTTAGCAAAGAAGGGATAAGATATGTATTGCTCCCTGTATGGCTGACCTCCTATAAATACAATGGTAAGCCTTATCAGATCATAATCAATGCATTTTCGGGTAAAGTCTATGGCGGTCGCCCCTATAGTGTTTGGAAGATTATAGGAGCAATTCTTTTGGGATTACTGATCTTATATGTTATAGCCCTATTTTCGGGAGCGGGATAGAAAAAATACAAACTATCAAAAAACGCCTTAAGGATAGTAGACCTTAAGGCGTTTTCTTGTTATTTAATAATCCGTTTAATCTTATTCGATTTTTTGATTAATTTATGAAGTCCCTCATAGTCTTCTTTGTCGATTGCATCATATAGGGATTGTAGTTGCTTGATATGCTCGTCCAGTACTTCAAGAACATTGGTCCTATTCTGTTTAAAAATGGGGGTCCACATATCTGGAGAGCTTTTTGCCAGACGTACCGTGGACTCAAACCCAGATCCGGCAAGTTCGAAAATGCGTCCCTGAGATTTTTCTTTGCCGAGTACTGTCAATGCAAGAGCGAATGATGTTAAGTGCGAAATATGTGATACATATGCTGTATGTACATCATGTTCATTTGCATTCATGAACGAGGTCTTCATTTCCAATATCTCCGTAATCGAATCGGCTAATTCAAAAGCATCTTCATCCGATCGTGAAGCTTCGACGTAAACCATCATTTTATCCTTGAATAGATTTGGTAAAGCTGCTTCTGGTCCTGAATACTCCGTTCCGGCCATTGGGTGTGCAGCCACATAACGACCTCTGTTGGGATGGTTCTCAATCAACTTAAGGATATTCTCTTTCGTAGATCCCATATCTATTACCACTTGGTCCGTTACTAGGTCCAATACTTTTGGCGCTAATTTCAATATCGCATCTACGGGAGCTGTCAAGATGATAACTTTTGCATCCTTCACCGCATTTTCCAGCGTTGCTACTTCGTCCACCAAGCCCAATTGAATGGCTTTTTTCTGGTTGACCTCACTCTTGTCAACACCTATTATTTTGGAGAATGGACCTTTCTCCTTTAATCGGATAGCTATCGACCCACCGATAAGCCCTATTCCGACAATTGCTATATTCATTTTATAAATAAAAGTAAAATTTAAAAAAATCTTCTTGAAGACCGGGATTAAAGAGCAAAGATCTACCGTCTAATATCTATTGCCTAATTCTCCCAATTGCTTCTTCAAATATTTGTTCCGTGGCACATAGACTCACCCTGATATATCCATTACCAGCATCTCCAAAAATACCTCCCGGTGTGATAAATACACGAGACCTGTTAAGTACTTCGTCGCTCAGCTCGTATCCAGAGCTATAAGAAGCTGGAATCTTTGCCCAGATAAACAGGCCTACTTGATCTTTTCTATATGTACATTGTAATAAATCAAGCAGTTCTAGGGCTTTTTCTTTTCGCTTTTGATAAGCTGCATTCAGTTGCGTATACCAAGTCGAATCAAGACTTAGCGCTTTCGCTGCTGCAAGTTGAAGCGGCAAAAACATGCCCGAATCCATATTGGATTTAAACCGAAGTATTTCATTGATACGTTCCTCTGCTGCTACCAACATGCCAATTCGCCAACCCGCCATATTGGATGATTTGCTAAGCGAATTCAATTCTATTGCTACCGCCAGAGCACCAGGGGTAGACATTATGCTTTGCGGTTTATCATTCAAGATAAAACTATACGGATTATCGTGGCAGATGAGAATATTATGTCTTTGACCAAATGCAACGACATCTTCAAAAAAGGTGGATGTCGCTTGCGATCCTGTAGGCATGTGGGGATAGTTGATCCACATCATTTTGACTTTAGATAGGTCCATTGTGGATAATTCATCCAAATTAGGTAACCAATCGTTCTCCTCCGACATGGAATAGGTCACCGCAGTTGCACCACTTAGACGTACCGCCGAAGCATAAGCAGGGTAACCTGGGTTTGGAATCAGTACTTCGTCACCCTCCTGCAGATAGGTCATACAGATGTGAACAATCCCTTCTTTGGAACCAATCAAAGGTAAAATTTCTTTTTCAGGATTGAGAGACACGTGATAATATCGTTCGTACCAGTCAGCTATAGCTTTACGTAACACCGGGCTACCTTTATAATTTTGATAACCATGTGTCGTGGGCAAGCTTGCTTGCTCATGAAGGGTTTGGATAACTTCAGGATGAGGAGGTAGATCTGGACTCCCAATTCCTAAATTAATCACGCGAGCTCCACTTTTATTAAGCTCGTCGATCTCTCTCAATTTCTTTGAGAAATAATACTCTTCCGTTTGTTGCAGCCTTTTGGCAACCTGAATCTGCATTTTAATGTTGTTTTTAAAGTCCTAAAATTAAAGATTATGTGTCGAAATTCTGCAGATTTATCATAAATTATATAAATTGAGCTAAGTCAGGTTCGTTTTTTCCGTCTTGCATACCAACAGGATTATCAGTAGTTTGCAACAATTTAGGATAAGAACCTCAGCATTTTAGAGTTGTTGATTATCTTTTTACTATTTTTGCTGCCTTATACGATTTGATGAAGACATATCTTAGACTACTTTCATTTGCTAATCCTATCGGGAAATATGCGGTCCCGTATATCATTACGACGGTCATTACGGTGATTTTTAGCACGCTCAACCTTGCACTGTTGGCTCCACTGTTGCAGACGCTATTCAATGCTGAAAATGAAGTTAAGGGGGAGTTGGTCAAACCAGACAGTATGTTCAATTTGCTGGATAATTTCACTTATTATGCTAATTGGATCAATCATCAATATGGGCCCTATGAAGCATTGAAAATGGTCTGTATTGCGGTTATTATTTCCGTGTTAATCAGTAATATATTTCGCTATTTTTCTCAACGTATTATGGAGAATCTGCGTATACATACTTTGCTCAATCTTCGTAAGGCTGTGTTTAATAATGTAATGGATTTACATCTGGGCTTCTTTACAGGGCAGCGCAAAGGAGATGTAATTTCAAAAATAGCTTCCGATGTTCAAGTCGTACAATATTCGGTCACCGGTACTCTGCAGGTTGTATTCAAAGAGCCGCTCCAGTTAATTGCTTATTTGATTGCTCTTTTCGCTATATCGATCAAGCTCACCTTGTTTTCGATGCTCGTTATACCCATATCGGCCTTTTTTATCTCTAGGTTAGTCAAGAATTTGAAATCACAAGCTACCGCGGGCCAACAGTCCTATGCGAATATGATTACCTATTTGGATGAAGCATTATCGGGTGTTCGAATTATTAAAGCCTTCAACGCGACCACATTCGTTAAAAATAGGTTTGATAATGAGAATAGCAATTACGCAACCATTATGCGTCGTATGGTGCGTAGGCAACAGCTGGGCTCACCTGTGTCAGAGTTGTTGGGCGTTATTATGGTCGCGATCATTTTGCTATATGGAGGTAGTTTGGTGCTAAGTGGAAGTGACGAATTGCCTGCATCAGAGTTTATAGCTTATATCGCAATTTTTTCCCAAATCATGAGACCAGCGAAAGCCATTACGGATTCATTCAGCAACATTCACAATGGAGTGGCTGCCGGAGAACGCGTATTGGAGTTGATAGATGAGAAAAATGAGGTCACGGATAAGCCAGATGCCAAAGTGGTAACCACCTTTGCCCAAAATATTCGATTTAACCATGTGAATTTTGCATATGGTGAGAATCAAGTACTGTCAGATATCAATTTGACAATTGAAAAAGGCAAGACAGTTGCTCTCGTAGGCCCATCTGGAGGTGGTAAATCTACTTTGGTAGACCTCATTCCTCGATTTATGGATGTGACAGATGGACAGGTGTCGTTTGATGGAATTGATGTGCGCGACTTACAACAAGAATCTTTGCGTAGATTGATTGGGGTTGTCAATCAAGAATCAATTCTGTTTAATGATACGATATACAATAATATAGCCTTCGGTAGTGAAAATGCAACTCCCGAACAGGTAGAAGCAGCCGCTAAAATTGCAAATGCGCACCAATTTATATTAAACACAGAAGAGGGGTATCAGACTAATATTGGTGATCGTGGCTCCAAATTATCAGGTGGTCAGCGTCAACGTATTTGTATTGCGAGGGCAGTTTTAAAAAATCCACCCATCATGTTGTTGGATGAAGCAACCTCTGCGCTAGATACCGAATCCGAAAAATTGGTACAGGAAGCTTTGTATAAATTGATGGAAAATCGAACGACTGTCGTTATAGCGCATCGCTTGAGCACCATTCAAAATGCAGATAAAATTATTGTTGTGGAAGCCGGTCAGATTGTAGAGTCGGGGTCTCATTTAGAATTGATTGGTCAACAAGGACTATACAAACGACTCATCGATATGCAGCAGTTCGCTGAATCGTAATCTTTCTGTAAAGGGTTTGTTTTAACATCTAATCTTCTCGTATTTTTAGTCTAATATTGGTACATTTGTCTAATAGGAGAAGAGATATGGAAGCTAGATACAAGATAGATTTTTTAATCAACAACAGCCGTTTAGATCCTGAACTGCGTAGCATAGCCCAAAAAGTTTTAGACAGTGAGCGCTTGACTTTTGAGGAAGGTGTATTACTTTTCGAAAAAGGTGAACTTAGTTATCTTGGCGTACTTGCCAATTTTATTCGTGAGCGCAAACACGGTGACATTACTTATTTTAATCGAAATTTTCATATTGAGCCTACTAACGTGTGTGTATACGATTGTAAGTTCTGTTCCTACTCCCGCATGATTAAACAACGGGAAGAAGGTTGGGAAATGGATGTCGATGGAATGATGGAAGTCGTCAAAAAATACGATGAAGAGCCCGTTACGGAAGTCCATATCACAGGTGGGGTGGTCCCCAAACAGAATCTCGAATTCTACGCTGATTTTTTTCGTAAATGTAAGGCATATCGTCCGGAGCTACACATCAAAGCACTTACTCCAGTCGAATACTACTATATCTTCAAAAAGGCTAAATTGAGTCATTATGACGGTATGAAATATTTGCACGAAGCGGGACTTGACTCTATGCCTGGAGGAGGTGCCGAAATCTTTCATCCCGAAATTAGGGAAAAGATAGCACATGATAAATGTACTGCCGAGCAGTGGTTAGATATTCATGAGCAGGCGCACAAGTTAGGTATGCATACCAATGCGACAATGTTGTATGGGCATATTGAGCAGTATTGGCACCGTATAGATCATATGGAACGATTGAGGCAGCTCCAGGATAAGACTGGGGGCTTCCAGACCTTTATTCCTCTCAAATTTAGAAACAAGGAAAATCAGATGTCTGACGTTCCTGAAGTGTCCGTTGTTGAGGATCTGCGCAACTATGCGATAGCTCGTATTTACATGGACAATTTTCCACACATTAAGGCGTATTGGGCAATGATATCACGAGACACTGCTCAGATGGCCCTCAGTTTTGGCGTAGATGATATTGACGGTACACTTGACGATACCACAAAAATTTATAGCATGGCTGGAGCGGAAGAGCAAACCCCGGCAATGAGTACACAGCAATTGGTCGAATTGATAAGAAATGTAGGGCGTCATCCGATAGAACGTGATACGTTGTACAATGTCGTGACCGACTACAAAGATTATGTCTTTGAAGATGCGGCTGCTAAAAAGAAAAGTTATTATTCGCTACCCGTTATCAATAGTTAACATTATTTGGAAAAGATATTTTATTTCATAAGACACGGTCAGACTGACCTGAACCTTCGAGGTATTGTTCAAGGGCGGGGTGTCAACTCTCCTTTGAACGAAAATGGGCAAAGACAGGCCCAAGCTTTTTACGAAAGCTATAAGGATATTAAGTTCGACAAGGTATATACGTCTACTTTGTTGAGAACACATCAGACGGTAACCCCCTTTCTGGAGCAAGGGATTGCTTGGGAACAGTTGGAAGGGTTGGATGAAATCAGCTGGGGAATCTACGAAGGACGTGAACAAAGTCCAGCAATCATGTCAGGTTTTGAGAAAGTTGTTGGTGCTTGGCGCAAGGGCGACCTGGATCTGAATATAGAAGACGGAGAATCTCCTAACCAAGTTGTCGAACGACAAAGGCAAGCAATTGATCACATGCTTAGGCAACCCGAGGAAGATACCGTTTTGGTATGCCTGCACGGTCGTGCATTAAGGATATTGATGTGTGTATTGACAGATGTAGATGTTAGACTGATGGATGATTTTCCGCATACCAATACAGCTCTGTATGTTGTCAAATATCAAAGCAACCAATTTAGCATTATAGATTATTACAATATCAAACATTTAGAAGGAATAGTTGAGAATGGATAAAATTAAAATATCTGCTGTATCCTACACGAATACGTTACCCTTTTTAAACGGAATTGCCCACTCTCCTGTAAAAGATAAGATAGACCTCCGGGTAGATCATCCGAGTGCATGTGCACAGCGCGTGATAGATGACGAGGTCGATATGGGGATTATCCCAACGGCGGCTTTACTCAGCTTACCCGAGTATTATATCAACACCGACTTTTGCATTGGAACAGAAGGTCCCGTAGATTCTGTTTTCATCTTTTCACAAAAACCTGCCAATGAGATTTCGTCTATATTACTGGATCAACAATCCAGGACTTCCAATGGACTAGCTCGTATACTATTGAAATACCATTGGAATCGAGACGTTGAGATTGTTGCCGATGGAGAGGCAGATGCCTATGTACTGATTGGCGATCGGACATTTGGAAAGAAAAAAACGGTACCATATGTATACGATTTGGGCTTAGAATGGAAAAAATTCACTGGTTTGCCATTTGCTTTTGCGCTGTGGGTCTCCAACAAAGAGCTGCCGAAAGAGTTTCTAGAAGAGTTCAATGAAGCCTTGAAATACGGTGTCCAACATGCTGATGATGTCATTGCTGGATTGCCTGTCTATCCCGATTTAGACTATCATCAATACCTGACACAAAATTTGGATTTTCATCTGACGGCGTCCAAAAGGTTGGCTGTTGAAAAATACCTCACACTCTATAAGACCCTATAGGTTGCGGAGGTACTTTTTTCGAATGCGAAAGTAGAAATTACGCTTGTTTTTGCCTATTTTCTGGGCGCTGTAGATGCCCTTTCTTCCTGAACAAAGATAAGCTGCAAAGCACGCAATAGCCAATACGATTCCATACTCTACTCCAAATAATTCCATTCCCATCACCGTGCACGCTAAAGGTGTATTGGTCGCGCCGGCAAATACCGCTACAAACCCCATTGCGACAAGAATTGACATCGGTATCGGAACGAATAAGGCTAGCATATTGCCTAGCGTCGCACCAATAAAGAAAAGGGGGGTGACTTCACCACCCTTGAAACCGGCACTCAGAGTGAAGGTGGTAAGCAATAGTTTGGCAATGAAATCATATGTTGGTAGTTGGGAGTCAAAAGATGCTATTAACGTGGGAATTCCAAGACCTATATATCTTGTCGATCCTGAAATTAATACAACACTCGCAATGATAACTCCACCAACAAAAGGTCTCAGAGGCGGAAATTTGATTCCTTTCTTGAAGAGATGACTAAAGAGGTCTCCAGTTTTTGTAAACAGGAGCGCTGTCACTCCAAAGATGATACCTGCGATTATCGTATATAGCAACAGCGATATAGATAATGTGGGTAGAGGCGCACTCACTTCATAATGGGTATGCCCCACTTGCCATAACCGACAGGTAATATCGGCGACAAATGCACACATCAGACTAGGAACAAATAGATGTAGCTGCCTTTTTTTAATAATCAATACTTCCAATGCAAAGATAGCTCCAGCGAGTGGAGTGCCGAAGACAGATGCGAATCCAGCGCTAATTCCCATAATCAAAAGTGCTTTTCGATCTTCGCTATCTATTTTATATCGTTTGGAAAACTGATCTGCTATTGTTCCACCCATTTGGACAGCTGTACCCTCACGGCCCGCCGAACCACCAAATAGATGGGTTATTAATGTGCCAATCAATACCAATGGGAACATGCGGAAGGGGATATGTAAATGAGGTTGGTGATATTCTGATATCAAGAGGTTATTTCCTTTATTGGCAGTGCCTCCCCAATAGTGATAAGCTAATCCAATACACAGACCAGCAATTGGTAAAAATATAATAATCCAATTATTTAAATCTCTATATTCCGTCACCCATGATAAAGAGGTCAGAAAAAAAGCTGATGCGGAGCCAACAAGGATACCAATAGTCAGGCTAAGCCAACTCCATTTGAAAAGGACCGAACCTGTAAATCGTGAAGGTGGAAGTGTGGTTTTGAACATGTTTGTCTACTTGAATATTAATCAAAATCCCCTATCCATTAGTATACCTAATCAAATAGATGTGGGGTCAGTAGACGTCATCAGCTTTTTACAGCGGTTTAGGGCAGACATCATTGCCATATGCATATCAAATCTAGGGAAACTTATATATAAATGCAAGCTAATTCTGATTGGGAAAATCGAGTTATTTAACCGATTAAATCAACTTCATAATAAGTGCCACCCAGCCGATAATCATTAGTAATCCCCCTAGCGGCGTTATGGGCCCTAAGAATTTGAAATTCTTCTTCCAATAATCTGCAAATGATAGGAAATAAATACTTCCAGAAAATAGAATCGTTCCAATAGTGCTTGCATAATAGGCTGTCTTTTCGGAAGGGACGTCAAAGGTTAGATTGAATCCTATAACTAATAGAAAGATGGCAGTATACATCTGATAGCGGACACCAACTTCAAAGGAAGCAAGCTTATCCTCACTTAATATTTTTTTGAAAGCATGCGCTCCAAAGGCTCCAAGCACAATTCCGCTGGCACCTAAAACTCCTGCTGTAATAATAACTAGCTCTTGCATGGCAATGTCGTGTTGTATGAATGTCAAACCTAAATAAATTCTTTTGCAATACAATCGTATTGATATATAAAAATGATATCATCAAGATTCTTTTACTGCCGATAGTCGAATTTCAGAGGAAGAAATGGGGGCAGTGACCTAAATATTTGGTGTTGGCTTAGACATACCTTTGCGATAGATTCAACTCTATTTGGATAATACTTTATCCTTAATACAGAGTTAATACTGTTCTAGTAGAGGGTTGACAGGGGGTTGATAGAGGTAATACCTCTATCAACCCCCTGTCAACCCTTTATAAAAGCTTCATCAATTCTCTATTAACTAGCCATTTGTATAGCATTATTCGTGCAATCGACCTGAGGTTGAACTGAAGGTATAGGCCCCTATCGAAGGGATGAAAAAGAGTGTTTTATATATTGCTGGTTGCAATATAGGGAGAATGAAAAAGAGCGGTCTATTTTGACCGCTCTTCTTTTTACGTATTTGATAAATCTTATTGGTAGCCCAATAATTTCATGACTTGTTTTGAATTTTGTTCTTCTCCAAATACCTCATAATTGAATGTCTCGTCGCGATTACGACGTATCAATACATGCTTAGGGGATGGTAGTAGACAGTGGTGAATACCACCATAGCCACTTAATACGTCCTGATAGGCACCCGTGTGGAAGAATCCTAGATATTGTACCTTTCTTGTTTTTGGCATGAACACAGAGTTCATATGGGCTTCCTGATTGTAGTAATCTTGGCCATCACAAGTAATACCACCTAAGTTGACTCGTTCGTACTCCGAATCCCAGTTGTTGATAGGGAGCAGGATATACTTTTGATTAAGGGCCCATACATCAGGTAGATTGGTGATAAAGGAACCATCAATCATAAACCATCTTTCACGGTCATTCTGTTGCTTTCTGCCCAGTACTTTATAGAGTATACCTGACGCCTCTGCAACTGTATATTTTCCAAATTCAGTAATAATATCTGGTTCCATGACCTCGTGATGCGCACATATCTGCTTGATTCGGTTGACAATTTCATTGACCATATATTCATAATCGAAATCATGAACCAATGAGTCTTTGAAAGGCATTCCGCCACCAATGTCAAGGGTATCAAGTTCTGGATTTACTTTCTTGAATTTGCAATATAATGTTACATACTTCTCTAATTCGTTCCAATAATACGGCGTATCCGAAATGCCGGAATTGATAAAAAAGTGAAGTAATTTAACTCTGAAATTTGGATTTTCAGCTATCTTGTTGTTGTAGAAATCAATGATGTCTTCACTTCGTATTCCTAGACGAGAGGTGTAAAACTGAGAGTCTGGTTGCTCTTCCGAAGCTATACGGATCCCTAAATTGCAGGGCTCTTCCATTTCAATTTCATCATCGTATAGATTGAATTCTTCTTTATTGTCCAATACAGGGATAATATTCTTGTACCCATCATGGATCATATCAATGATGTACTGTTTGTATTGATAGGTTTTGAACCCATTACAGATTACCGTAATGTCTTTTGTGACAGTTCCTTGTCGTTCTAACATATCAATCATAGGCATGTCAAATGCAGAGGAAGTCTCTAAGTGGATGTCATTTTTTAATGCTTCTTCGACAATGTGTTTGAAATGCGATGATTTAGTACAATAACAATATTTATACGACCCGCGATAATTGTGTTTCAAGATAGCGGTTTGAAACAAAATTTTAGCTTGTTGAATTTTTTTGCTGACGATAGGCAAATAGGTAAAACGTAATGGTGTCCCATACGTTTCTATCATTTCCATTAGATTCAAATCATGGAAATACAATTCGTCGTCGATGATTTCGAATCCGTCTTGCGGAAAACCAACACTTAGGTCAAGAAATTCCTGATAGCTCTGCATTTTTTATTATTTTTGGCAAAGATATGCTTTCATCCCGAATACAGGTATAGCGAATGCTATTTATTTGTCGTTCATAATCAGAAAGTTGTAAAAATTACTTATTCATTACATGACTGTATCTATTGAAAATGCGCTTGTGGACCTTACGGTGCAAGCAGTAAAAGAGCTTTATCAGGCCGAAATTCCCGTTTCGCAGGTTACCTTGCAAGAGACTCGAAAAGAGTTTGAAGGTCAGATTACTATCGTTGTTTTTCCGATAACGCGATTTTCAAAGAAATCTCCAGAGCAAACGGGAACCGAAGTCGGTGAGTTCTTGCAATCGAAAATAGCTGAAATTGCTGCCTTCAACGTTATTAAGGGATTTCTCAATATCAGTCTGTCGGATGTGTATTGGATTAATCTCTTAAATTCGAAATTGGTCGCCCCTAATTTTGGAAGTTTCCCTTCAAATGGAAAACGTATAATGGTTGAATATTCTTCTCCAAATACGAATAAACCGCTGCATTTGGGGCATATCCGTAACAACTTGTTAGGTTACTCAGTAGCAGAGATTCTCAAAGCTTATGGCTATGATGTGGTCAAAGCCAATTTGGTCAATGACAGAGGTATCCACATCTGTAAGTCCATGTTGGCATGGCAGAAATTTGGAGACGCCGAGACGCCAACTTCATCTGGTATGAAAGGTGATCATCTTGTGGGCAAATATTATGTCATTTTTGATAAGGAGTATAAAAAGCAAATCGATACGTTAAAGGCCGAAGGGCAGACGGAAGAAGAAGCAAAGAAGAACGCTCCTTTAATACGAGAAGCACAGGAGATGCTTCAAAAATGGGAAGCTGGAGATCAAGACGTGATTGAATTGTGGACCATGATGAACGGATGGGTGTATGCTGGATTCGAAAAAACCTATAGGCAACTTGGGGTGGACTTTGATAAGTATTATTACGAATCCAATACTTATCTTTTGGGAAAGGATATTATACAAGAGGGTCTTGCAAGTGGAGTTTTCTTCAAAAAGGAAGATAACTCGGTATGGATCGACCTTACTGATGAGGGCTTAGACCAAAAATTGGTATTGCGTGGAGATGGTACATCCGTATACATTACCCAAGATCTGGGAACGGCCCAGTTAAAATATGATGAGTTCAAAATGGATGAATCTATTTATGTGGTAGGGAATGAGCAAGACTATCATTTTAAGGTGTTATTCTTGATTTTGAAAAAATTGGGTAAGTCCTGGGCAAACGGACTATTTCATCTTTCTTATGGAATGGTAGATTTACCTTCAGGAAAGATGAAGTCTAGAGAGGGCACCGTGGTGGATGCCGATGACTTGATGTCTGAGATGGTGGATACTGCAAGAGAACGTACCGAAGAGCTCGGAAAGACAGAGGGGTTTACGAATGAGGAGAAAGAATCACTCTATCAGGTTATTGGAATGGGGGCATTGAAGTACTTTTTGCTGAAGGTTGACCCGAAGAAGAGGTTGTTGTTTGACCCAAATGAGTCAGTGGATTTTCAGGGCCATACCGGACCTTTTATTCAATACACGCACGCACGTATTAAATCAGTTTTGAACAAATCAAATTTCTCAACAACCGATGGTGTGGCTGTGCCTCCGTCTTTATCCTCTTATGAGCGTGACCTGATTCAGTGTTTGGGCAATTATGGAAATGTTGTAGCGGCCTCTGCAGAGGAGTTTAGCCCTGCACAATTGGCGAATTACGTGTACGATGTGTCGAAGCTTTATAATAAATTCTATCATGAAGAGACTATTTTGAAAGCAGAAGATGAGGCTGTTCGCACATTCCGTCTCCATCTCTCTGCAGTTGCAGCAAATGTGCTCTCAAAGGGTATGGGGTTGTTGGGTATCGTGGTGCCTGAAAGAATGTAAGCGAATTGACTTTTTGTCTTTTCAAGAATTAGCATAAAGCCATCATCCCGCCTAACAGGGATGATGGCTTTATTATCATAGTCTCAAGATTTTCGATTGATTGTCATCTAATGCAGATGCAATAGGCAGAAGGACTTGCTAAAGTGGAGCAAATAATACAATTATAAAAGTAATTAATGAACTGAATATGAATAAAATACGCGTTGGACTAATCGGCTTTGGTATATCGGGACAGGTATTTCATGCACCTGTTATGCGGTCTGTGGCTGAGTTGGAATTGGTTAAGGTGACCGCTCGGAAGGAAGAGCAGAAGGCTATTTTGCGCGCGAAATATCCTCAAGCTCAGATTGTAGAGTCTGCTGAAGATATATTTACTGATGAAGAAATCGATTTGGTCGTTGTCGCAACTTCCAATGATATGCACTATCCATTTGCTAAAAGAGCCTTAGAGGCAGGAAAGCATGTGGTCGTCGAGAAGCCCTTTACTAATACCGCTGAGCAAGCTGATGAATTAGTACAATTAGCTGCACAAAAGGGAAAAATTCTTTCGGTATATCACAATTATCGCTTTCACTCGGATTATCGTACACTTCAAGAGGTGATCAATGAAGGACGTTTGGGAACAATTTATAACGTCGAGATGCGATTTGACCGGTTTCGAAACTTTTTGCGACCGAATGCATGGCGAGAGGAAAATTTACCAGGTTCGGGTATTTTTTATGACTTAGGCGCACATGGTATTGATTTAAGTTTGCAGTTATTTGGGAAGCCAGAGGCTATATTTGCCGATTTGGCGGTTCAACGTCCTGGCGCAAGAGCGATAGACAATTTCGATGTTCTGCTTTACTATCCAAACATGCGTGTGTCGATAAAAGGAAGTATGTTGGCAAAAGAACCTACCCAGCGGTTTATGGTTTTTGGGTTGAACGGTAATTTTACAAAGTTTGGTACAGACCCACAAGAAGTACTGCTACGTGCTGGACATTTTCCTGATGAGGATCCTAATTGGGGGAAAGAAAGCACCGACATATATGGCAAGCTGAATTTGTTGCTTGAAGACCGCGATATTGAAGAAATAGTCCCTTCTAAGATAGGTAGCTATCCAGACTATTATCAGAATGTAGCGGATGCAATATTAGGTAAATCACCTTTAATCGTAAAGCCTGAGCAAGCACGAGATGTTATTAAGCTTATCGAACTGGGATATCAAAGCCAAGAGGAACGCAGGGTAATTCCTGTTCAAGGGCAGTTGATTAGCTATTAATATGCAATACGACGCAATCATTATCGGAGGTGGAGCATGTGGACTTATGTGTGCTGTGCAGGCTGGGTTATTGGGTAAAAAGACATTAATCTTGGAACGAAATGACAAGCCTGGGGCTAAAATTTTGATTTCGGGAGGGGGGCGATGCAATTATACTAATCTCGGTACATCATTGGATAATTTTGTTTCTGAAAACCCTTCGTTTTTGCATACTGCTTTTAATCTTTGGTCTGTGTCAGATACCCTCGATTTTTTTGAATCACAGGGTATCTATGGACAGGAAAAGACACTTGGTCAACTGTTTCCGACAACTAATAAGGCCAAGGATGTGGTGGGTGTGTTTACCAAACTGATGTTTGAAACTGGTCAGGATATTTGGTTGAACAGCATAGTTACATCTGTAGAACAGAGTGGGGCTATGTATCGCGTGAAAGTGGAAACGCCTTCGGGAGAGAAAGTCTTGTCTTCACCGAAGGTAGTTTTTGCGAGTGGCGGGCTCCCTGTTCAAAAATTAGGCGCATCGGACTTTGCTCTTCGTGCTGCCAAGCAGTTTGGACTTAAGATTGTACAAACCGCTCCCGCACTGGTTCCTTTGACCATTACTGGCAAGGATGCCGATTGGTACGCCTCGCTTTCTGGTAACAGTGTATTCTGCCGGGTGTACAATAAGAAAATTAGTTTTGAGGAGAATATCCTCTTTACACATTGGGGATTGAGTGGCCCTGCTATTCTTCAGATTTCTTCCTATTGGCGTCCCGGGGAAGAGTTTACCATGGATCTCTTGCCTCGCTTTAGCTTGGAGCAAATTATTAAATCAGAGCGTGATAATGGAGGGCGACGCTTGGTGTCACAGGTTCTACACGATTATTTTACTAAACGGATGGTAGAGGCATTGGGCCAGTTTCTTCCGATAAACACAAAAGTCGCCTCGTTGAGTAAAGCGGATTCCAAATCAATCATAGATACTATCCATCGATTTAGTGTGAAGCCAGCGGGTGACAAGGGATATGATAAAGCGGAGGTGATGCGAGGTGGAATTTCGACCGATGAGTTGAATGCGCGTACATTGGAGTCCAAGAAGATAGCTGGTCTGTATTTTGGTGGTGAAGCTGTGGATGTGACAGGTTGGCTTGGAGGCTATAATTTTCAATGGGCGTGGGCATCTGGCTATGTCATTGCGCAGGCTATCTAAGGATTGTTAGGCGCATTATTTACTTTTCTCATATTAGCAGAAGTATTCCGATTATAAAACCTTATTTTTGCAAGCGAAGCAAACCGGTTCTATCGCTGTTTCGATTTATCGGAAGAGAGGAAAGTCCGGGCAACACAGAGCGACTCACTTCCTAACGGGAAGGATCCGTATTCACGGAGACAGCAAGTGCCACAGAAAATATACCGCCACATTTTAATGGGGTAAGGGTGAAAACGTGAGGTAAGAGCTCACGGTATTGTATGGTGACATGCATTACGGTAAACCTTGGGTGTTGAAAGACCAAATAGGTTACGAAATCCGAAGGCTGCTCGTCTTCTGCGGTCTATGACTGCATTCGTAATGGGTAGGTTGATTGAGCTTGTCAGTGATGGTAAGCCTAGATAAATGATAGAGGTTCGATTCGTCGTCCACAGAACCCGGCTTATAAGGTTTGCTTCCTTTTTGATTATTCCGCTTTAATTACTATTTTGCTTTCGCAAAAGATACAGCATATAACTATTTTATGGCTACAATATTAATAATTGATGATGAGCGTGCCATTCGTAGTACGTTGAGAGAGATACTTGAATACGAAGACTATAAGGTATTTGACGCTGACAACGGGTTTGATGGACTAGACATATTGAAGAAGGAGAAGATTGACCTTGCTCTATGCGACATCAAAATGGAAAAAATGGATGGTCTAGAGGTCTTAACTATGGCCCAGACGATTAAATCTGAAGTCCCCTTTATTATGATTTCGGGACATGGTACCGTTGAGACCGCAGTAGAGGCAACGAGAAAAGGAGCGTATGATTTTCTGTCGAAACCTTTAGACCTAAATCGGATATTGATAACCGTAAGAAATGCTTTGGAACGAGGCTCTTTGGTGGAAGAGACGAAGGTCTTGAAGAAAAAGGTGTCCAGTTCAAAAACAAAAGAAATTTTAGGAGGGTCGGAGACCATTTCAAAAATTAAGGAAACAATCGAACGAGTTGCACCGACCGATGCGCGCGTGTTGGTGACAGGTGAGAATGGGTCGGGTAAGGAGCTGGTCGCTAGATGGCTGCATGAGAAATCTCAACGTTCCAATTTACCTTTGATAGAAGTCAATTGTGCTGCTATCCCTTCAGAGCTGATTGAGTCCGAATTGTTTGGACATGAGAAAGGGTCATTTACCTCTGCTGTTAAGCAACGAATTGGTAAATTTGAGCAGGCTAGTGGCGGAACGTTATTTCTAGATGAAATTGGAGATATGAGTCTCTCGGCGCAGGCAAAGGTGCTGCGTGCCCTGCAGGAACATAAGATTACAAGAGTGGGGGGGGAGAAAGAGATAGAGGTAAATGTCAGGGTAATTGCCGCTACAAATAAAGATCTATTAAAAGAGATTGATCAGGGTAATTTCAGAATGGACCTTTACCATCGCTTGAGTGTTATCTTAATCCATGTACCTTCTTTGTCCCAACGCATAGACGATATCCCGACAATCGCGACTAGTTTTTGTGAGGAAATCTGTGGAGAATACAATATGCCTGCGAAGAAGATTACGACAGAAGCAATGGATGCTTTACAGTCGTTGCCTTGGACGGGTAATATCAGGGAACTACGGAATATGGTTGAGCGACTGATTATTTTGAGTGACAAATCCATTACGGATAAGGACGTATTGGCCTATGCCAACCCTTCTATTATACAGCCGCGAAATGGGACTAGTGCTGAGGTACATACTAATGGAGAAGTCAAAAGTGAATCTGCTGCTTTAACATTTGAGAAATTCGATTCCTTTCAGGATTATAAAGATCACGCGGAGAAGGAATTTATCAACTATAAATTAGATAAAAACAATTGGAACGTATCCAAAACTGCGGATGATATCGGCATACAAAGAAGTCATTTATATAGCAAGATCGAGAAGTTTGGTCTTAAAAGAGATTAATGAAAAAGGGGACGAATAATCGTCCCCTTTGTTATTTAATGATTGAATGTATACAATTATCAATCGTTGAATTTTCGTTTCTGTTTGTTGTAAAGTGTTAATACAACGATTGCTATTAGGATCAATCCGATAATCAGATATGCCGTGGTGGAATGATCTTGTAAATCCCTTTCATTCTGTGCAAATCCGAGATTTGCAACTCCCATCATTAAAATTAAAAACCATGCTCTCATATGACAATAAATTTGTTGACTCGTTAATTTACGAATATTAAATGAATATACAAAATTTATGTGTAAAAATATTGATACGTAAAATAGGTTATTTTCTTTAACGAACTATCTTATGACATTATTTTTTTTCTAGCATGTTATTTTTACGGATGGGTAGCAACTGTGTGGATGGAATATATGAAGAAAAAAGCGTTGCCTTGTAAGTACAAGTACAACGCTTTGGTTTGGAGCTGCGAGTTGCAGCAGGTTGGTTATGGTTGATTTACCTGTTATTCAATTTCTGCAATAAATACTCCACTCTGCTTGATGTCAGCTTGGTTTTCAATAATATGTTGAAGATTGATTTTTCCTATTATATATTTGAAATCATTCGCAAAATAACGCTCACTGATACTTGTAAATTGTAATTTTTCAATTAGCGTATCATCTTCATATCTAAGATATACCTGAAGCTCATAGTCAGTAGAATATGTTAATTGTTGTGCGTCCAAGTGTTTTTTGTATTCATAGCGATAGCCGTAGCGTAAGGCGGTGATATCGGAGAGTACGGCAGATCCGGTAGGGTGGCCACCTGCGCCTTTACCAAAAAAGAATTGTTCATCCGCAAAGGCTGCTTTGACCAATACGCCGTTGTTTTCATTTTCAACGTTGTAAAGTATATTCTCTTTACTGACAAATTTTGGGAGTACATATAAAACAACTTTCGAATTGTCAATCTCTTTAGCCAACGGGATTAATTTGATTTTATATCCTTTTTCTCTTGCAAAACGTATATCCTGTGGTCCTAATCTATCAATTCCGACATTGAATATACTGTCAGGTTTGATATATAGTCCGTAGGCATGTGAGGCAACAATAGCTAATTTGAATTTTGGGTCATACCCACCGACATCCAATGTGGGGTCAGTTTCTGCAAACCCCAATTCTTGGGCTTTTTTTAATGCTTGGTCATAACTCTGATTTTCATTAAAAATCTTAGACAAGATGTAATTTGACGAACCATTGAAAATTCCGCTTACCGAATGCAGGAGTTCGTTATCATAATACTCTTCTAGATTTCTAATGATGGGAATACTACCACATACAGCCCCTTCATATAAAAGACTTGCACCTGTCTCCTGTTGAATTTCTGTAAGTTCTTCGAGATGGGTCGCAATCATTTTCTTATTTGCAGATACGACGTTTTTCCCAGCTCTAAGCGCAGTTACAGTAATGTTATAGGCAGCTTCTGCATCATCGATCAATTCTACAACTGTATTTATCTCGGGATCATTAAGGATGGCGCTAGGGTCTGTGGTGAATAATTCAGCTGGTAACGACCGCTTCTTGTCGGCATTTTTGATGACAAACTTCTTAATTTCTAAATTTAGATTTTTTGTTTTTATGATGTCATATAGGCCCTGTCCAACGACTCCAAATCCAAACATGCCCAAGGTTAACTTTTTACTCATTTGATTGTTGCTGACTTTAATTTATGCTGTAGTTAATTCTGTTGATTTAATTTCTGCCCTATTGTTATTTAAAAAATTTGCAATGACTTGGGTCAGATTCGCGGTTTCTACTAAAAAACCATCATGTCCATAAAAGGATTCCAGTTCATAGTACACTGCGTTTGGAATGTGTTTCGCAATGAATTTGGATTCCTCAGGTGGGAATAATATATCCGTCGTGATACCTATGATAAGCGTATTGCTCTCTATTTGGCGTAAGGCGTGTTCCAATGAACGACGGCCTCTTCCCAGATGGTGGCTATCCATTGCCTTGGATAGGTACCAATAGCTATAAGCATTGAAGCGATTGACAAGTTTTTCGCCTTGATAGCTTTGGTAGGAAGACGATCGATAGTGGTCTGTTTTTTCGGTGTCTGATTCAAGTTGTGTTGCACCATAAGTGGTGTAGGACCTATATGAAAGTAAAGCCATACTGCGTGCCGCTTTTAATCCCTTTGCGCCACCAGTAGGTTGGTTTGCATGAAATGTCCTATCGGCTGTGATGGCTAATCTTTGACTTTCGTTAAATGCGATACCCCAGGGGGAGTGTGCAGCATTGGTCGCGATGGCAATCAAGCGCTTTATACTCATTAAGCCTGAAACTGCCCATTCAAGCGCCTGCTGTCCTCCCAAGGACCCACCAATGAGCACGTCAATTTTTTTTATGCCTAGGTAGTTGGCTAATAGTTGGTTGCCTTTTATAATATCCCGTATAGTAAATTGAGGGAAAGCAAGATAATATGGGTGTCTCGTGGCTTCATTTATAGAAAGTGGATTGGTGGACCCATAATGAGAGCCAATGACATTGGCGCATATGATGAAGTGGTCTTTGGGGTTGAAAAAATCGTCTTCACCAAAAAGCCCACTCCACCAATCCAGTACATCCGAACTAGCGGTCAGTGCATGACATACCCACACTACATTGTCTTTTGTTTCATTCAGCTGTCCATAAGTATGATAGGCAATCTCCAAGCCAGTGACCTGTTTGCCATTTTCAAATACAAATGGTTCATTATGCTTATATGTCTTAATACTCATGGATGTAATGTTGTACTCGTCAGCACTGACTTTTGCTTATTTTATTTTTTCGAAAGCTTGTTGCAAATCAGCTTTGATGTCGTCAATATGTTCGATTCCTACAGCCAGTCTTAATGAGCCAGGGTAGACTCCTGCGGCGCGCTGTGCGTCTTCACTCAATTGTTGATGTGTTGTAGCAGATGGATGTATGATTAATGATTTGGTATCTCCAACATTGGCAAGATGGCTAATCAAGGACAAGCTGTCAATAAAGTCATTTGCTTTGTTGGGGTCTCCTTTAATAGTAAATGAAAGTACTGCTCCAAATCCGTTTCTCAGGTATTTTTGGGCATTTGTAAAATGTGGCGAGCTTTTCAGGCCTGGGTAGCTTACTTTTTCTACTTGTGGATGACCTTCCAACCATTGTGCAATCTCCAAGGCATTGTCAACATGGCGTTGTACTCTCAAAGACAAAGTTTCAAGGCCTTGTAGAAGGAGGAAAGAGTTGAATGGAGATAATGCTGGACCGAAGTCTCTAAGTCCTTCAACGCGGGCTCTGATGGCGAATTGAATGTTGCCAAAAGGGCCACCTTCGCCAAAGACATCGGCAAATACCAATCCATGGTAACCTTCTGATGGTTCAGTAAATTGTTTGAATTTTCCATTTCCCCAGTTGTAATTTCCACCATCTATTATGACTCCACCAATGCTTGTACCGTGACCACCGATCCATTTGGTGGCAGATTCTACAACTACGTGTGCACCATGTTCCAATGGCTTGAATAGATAGCCCCCAGCGCCGAAAGTGTTGTCCACGATAAGCGGAAGGTCATATTTATTTGCAATTGCAGCTATTTTTTCAAAATCTGGAATATTGTAACTTGGATTTCCGATTGTTTCAATATAGATGGCCTTGGTCTTGTCGTCAATTAATGCTTCTATGTTTTCCGGTTCGCCGTCTTTCGCAAATCTAGCTTCAATGCCTAACCTTTTAAATGAAACCTTGAACTGATTATATGTGCCTCCGTATAGATTCGAACCTGCAACGAAATTTTCGCCAGCATCTATGATATTGTTGAGCGCTATGAACTGGGCAGCTTGACCAGACGCCACTGCTACTGCAGCTACACCACCTTCCAATGCTGCGATTCGTTTTTCAAACACATCAGTGGTGGGATTCATGATTCGTGTGTAGATATTTCCAAACTGTTTAAGTGCGAATAGGTTAGCGCCGTGTTCTGCATTTTCAAATACATATGAAGTAGTTTGATAGATAGGCACCGCACGGGCTCCTGTAGTCGGATCTACGACTTGACCTGCATGTACTTGTAAGGTTTCGAATTTGAGGTTTGTATTTTCTGACATGTTCTCTAGCTTTAAGTTTTATTAATTTGTTGTTGATAAATGGATATGTTCGATACTCCTTCTTATAGGGAGCAAGGCATAGTACTATAATGGGGGTGATAAGGGTATTTCCTTAACAGCACATCATAGCAGACATTCGCATTCGGGTGTGGGGCTCCACGGAACGCAATGATGCATTTTTGGTATCCTGCTTAGCGGATATTCTTGTTGATGTGTACTTGTTAAATGTAATTGTAATGATCATAGCTTTTTTTATTTATATTCTCCAAAGCAACATCGCTTTGGACAGGATTTGGCACCTTTTCAAACTTTTTTTGAAGGTTGCCAGTGGGTCATTGAGCCAGTCTCTCGCCACTTCTTTATAAATCAAAACCCTACGATAAAGAGAGGTTGTGATTAGGTGTCTTTCTCGAAGACCTTACAAATATATCTTTTGATTTTTAGTTTCGCAAATAAATAAGGTAAAAAAATATCCCAAAAACCTATAACTAAGCTTTATATCAATCCTTAAAGTCGTATTAGAGCGGTCTGTTAGTCTTTGGAAAGGTGTGTAGTGCGGAAAAGTGTTTGCCGCAGCTTAGACCAATTTAGGTTCTTTATAGGTGTATACGTTATAAGGGTACATCCATTTGACCAAGTATTTAGCGATTATACTGACGATGGCCAATGGTATGAATAAGATATATCCTCCTGGCGCGATACTGCAGATGAGAAAAATTGATGTCAATGGCGCATGTATGGCTGCTGACAGTGTTGCTGCGGCTCCAAAGAGCGCAAAGTTGAGTACGATCAGCTCGGTGCCCAAATAAGCATTGCACACTAGTGCGAATAAAATGCCAAGAAAGGCTCCTGCGACTATACTAGGGGCGAATACACCTCCATCTCCTCCTGCGCCCAATGTAAGTGAGGCTGCCAAGGGTTTTAGAATGACCAATAATAAAAGTGTAATACCAAAAGGAATGGATAGGGTCTCTTTTAGCCCCTGTTCAATTACTTGTTGTAAGCCGTGATAGCTATCTCCATACAAATACGGAAAAGCAAAAATCATAAGGCCCAAAGATAAAGCTCCAAGATTTACCCGGATAAAATTGTTCTCGATACCATTAAATACTTTTTTGATATGGATAACAATTTTGGTGAAGTATAAAGCCAATATTGCGGCCAATAGACTGAGACCTATCACATAAGGTAAAGCAGTCCAATGCCAGGTTTGAACGGTGAAAGGTAATAGTTTTTGACCCGCTATAAAATATCCAAAAAGGGTGGCCATTAGTACCGAACTCGTGCAGCTGATTAATATAGGTCTGCTGACTCGGCGAGCAATCACCTCAATGGCAAACAACCAACCTGCAATAGGGCTGCCAAACAACGTGGCGACTCCAGCCGCCACACCTGCGCAAATTAGTTCATTTTTATAAGCAAAGGCTATTTTCCCCTTTTTATAGACGATATTTCCGACGGTAGCAGTGGCTACTACGGTAGACACCTCTATTCCCGTTGATCCACCAAATATTACGGTTAAAAAGCCATTGAAGTAATGGGAAGGAATTTTAAAGATGGGCAGATGGTCTTTTCGAGTTTCTAAGGTGGTGTAGATTTCTTTTATACCTTTGTTCTGCCTTTTTTTGAAAGCATACTTCCTTAGGAAATAAATAACAGTGATGCCAATAGAAGGTAGGATTATATAGAATAGGGAAGAAATACTGCCTATCCCAACAAATATTTTATGCTGATAGCTTTCGGTGATATATTTTAATGAATCGGCAAGAAGGGTGCAGATTAAACCAATAAATAATGATGCTACAACTAGTTTAAGCGAGTTATATATTATAATTTTCGTTCTCATTTTTGAGTTCTATTCTTTAGTTGGAGAGAATACAAATGTATTGGATAATTGGCCGATATACAAATCCTTCTGTTCTGTATGTTGCTCTGGTACAGAATTCGAACCACTTATTGAAAGATTTAAGGCGATTGAACCCATTGAAAATCCGTTCCAATAAAGGTGTTTTGGATACGATTAATGCAAGTCAAAATAACCTTTTAGCCTGGAAATCCTAAAAAGACAGGAAGGGTGAAAAGATCGTATAATTTGAGGTTTCAGTGCTAGACTTAAAATTAAAAAAGCTTCAAGTACATCTATTTTGTAAAATAATCGTGCTCAATGTCGCTTACGAAGCTAAAATATAGTATATATAAGATATTATCCTACATCACTGAATTTATATGCTTTTGCACTGATTTATCAGGTTGTTTTGATTTTGGTCCTATATTTGATTTTTAAATAAAAGTATGAAGGGCATAAGTGAATTGGGTTATAAATTGGAACGTCTTATACCTTCGCAATGGCGAGATTATAAACGTATACGCTTGGAGGCTTTGCAAATGCATCCAGAGTTTTTTGGAAGTAGCTATGTAAAGGAGTCTACTTATGCGTTTGAGCATTGGATGACTTTACTCGAGGATAAGAATAGGGCTTTATTCGCCTTGCGACATGGAGAGCAGCTTGTAGGCCTGGCGGGAGTAGCGGTTAAAAAAGAGGACTTAGAAAAGGCATTGTTCTATTCTACCTTCATACGTGCTGAGCACCGCAGAAAGGGTTTGTCGGCGTTGTTTTACCAAGCACGAATCGACTGGGCTCGTCAAATGGGGTGCCGCGCTATTGTTGTTTCCCATAGGACCGGCAACGATGCGTCTGAAGCAGCAAATAGGCGTTTTGGCTTTTTATACATGGACGCCGAGGAGACGCTTTGGCCAGATGGCGAACGAGCGGAGGAATTACGCTATGTTTTAGAGCTGTAGGGACCTCATTAAATCTAACTAGAAAAGAACTAAATGAAATCTTGAAAAGAAAACCGTTAAATGGTTCTGTAGAGTCGGAAACGAGTTCTGGACAGATGGTCATCCGCTCTATTTTGGACTGGTTAAACAATATAAAGAGGAAGGGAATGAATATGAATTTTATATGGTAAAAATAATTGGTAAGTAGATGAGTGCTCTTAATGGCACGATTGAAGAGTTAGAAGACTAAGAATAAATTCCTGATATTGAAATGAAAAGACTAACCACTCTATTTCTGATTGCAGCATTATTTTTATTAGCCTGCGACAGCAAAACAGATAAGAAAATTACCGAAACACAGTCAACAACGGCAACTTGGATGAATGATAGTATAAATTTAGAAACAAATCATGGGCCCTCTACTGTTGAAACAGACGTGTTAGCAACCCTTCCTGTCAGGTATTTTCCGATCATTGACAGTACAAATTTCGACAATTTTGAGAAATCCGGTATACGCGACAAAGGTTTTCTGAAACGGATAAAGTTTGACCCCAGACGTAAAGATGCAACAAATTTCAGGCTACTCTATAAAATACCTTTTTCTGAAGGCTATACTGCCATGGTCGTTTCCTATCAATGCGGTGAACACGAGCTGTTCACAATATTGATTACAATAGATAAGGACAACAAAATAATCGACAAACTGGAAATTGCTTACGATGAGATTGCCGAATCCGCATTCGGGAAAGCGAGTAAAATAGAAAAAGACAAAATAGTGGTAACAAGCGCTAATTGGATGAGCGAAGAACCTATTTTTGATGCCGAAACGTACATTATACAAATCAATGGTAAGTTTAAAAAAATGCAAGCCGATCGCATGCAGGAATAAAATGGCGCGGTAGAAAAAATATACATCCCATAAATTTTGAAATTTTTAAAACTGATGCCAACAAATCTAAAAATTATATCACATGAATTGATGGACAAGGAATATCTTCGGCTCTATGTTGTGTCCGGGAGCCAGCCGTGCGGTACTATCGATCTAATTTCCGAAAAGATCAATTTTAATATTGTCGGCAAATATTTCTTTAAGGGGATGAGCGCTATTAAGAATATCGCATTGAAGCATAGTGAAGAGAGGTTAGTTTTTAAATTTGGGAATAGCAAGAGCTTATCGGTTGGTTGTGACATGACAGCGTTTACAGCGGTCAGTATGCATATAAAATCTTTTCAGTAGGTGGCGATGAAAATTATAAAAATGCACCGGGGCTATGTTGAAGTCGAAATAGACGGATACGACCTAAGGATAACAGGTGAAGCTATGTTGCCTAAATTGCCACCTGAACTATCGGAATATGTCCTTTTTAAAATACCTTGAGTTGGGCAAATACATATATTCACCTGGATATCGACGAAGAAGTACTTTTCTCGTTTTTGAGCAGCGAATTTTTTGAACGAAGCCTACTTTTAATTATTGAATAAAATTTGATTAGAAACTGTTTAAAAATAAGCGGGTGATCATATAATAAAATAGAAGCTGACTATTCTTATAAAAATATATCCACCAGGGACGAAGCAGCTATTGGTCAATTCAGGGATTATAAAGGACAAACTTTGGCTGAAATCTGGAAATCTCCAAGGTTCAGTCTGCATTTTTTTCACGACACAGCGGGCAGTCTGTCCTTTCAGCAGCGATGTTTCTGTTGCTCCTTATTTTTTTACAATTGTGATTACACCGCAAATAGGAACTTGCAATTCAATCTATACTGAAATAGAAAATGAATAGTAGAATCGACGATACATGTTCTGTTTGTCTATGGCCAACAATGAAGCCCTAATTTTGAATATGTTAATTCGGATATTTAAGGAGTGCTACCATTAGCCGAACCTTTGGGGTATCGACTAACCAGATCAATTATGATTAGTGAAATCATTGCGCTGTCAGCGTGTTTTAGATTCCGTGTAAAAAAAATATAAATATACTTTGCGCAATCAAATGATTGCAGTTATATTTGCAATCAATTAGTTGCGAATAATTAAACAATGAATAAAAGAAGAGACATATTTCAAGCCATAGCTGATCCTACTAGACGGGCCATTATTATGTTGCTAGCTGTTGGGGCAATGACACCAAATGCTATAGCAGAACATTTCGATAGCAGCCGACAAGCCATATCCAAACATTTACAAATCCTCACTTCATGTGAAATCGTAAAACAGGAACAGCAGGGGAGGCAGATACAATACCACCTAAATGCAGATAAAATGAAAGAAGTCGAAAAATGGTTAGAGCAATTCAAATTACTTCTTTCGAAACGATTTGAGCAGCTTGATGAAGTATTAAAACAATTAAAATCCGATATACAATGAAGAAATCAGTTTTATTCGACTTTATTGTCGACAAGGAAAATAACAAAATCAATGTCGAGAGATCTTTTGACGCTCCCGTTGACTTAGTGTGGGCAGCTTGGACAGAGGCAGATATTTTAGACAGATGGTGGGCTCCAAAACCGTATCAAGCAGTCACAAAATCATTGAATTTTGCTGAAGGTGGCCAGTGGCATTATTATATGTTAAGCCCTGAAGGAGAAAAGCATTGGTGTGTTTTTGATTATGAAGTAATTAGACCCTTGAAATTTTATGGCGGTAGTGATGCTTTTTGTGATGAAAATGCGGTTGTAAACGACAGCAAGCCACGAGTTAAGTGGGAAAATGGTTTTACCGCTAATGACAATCAAACCGTAGTAAACATCCAGTTACAATTTGAGACCCTTGAAGACTTGCATGCCATTATTGAGATGGGATTCAAAGAAGGATTTACAGCAGGTCTGGAAAACTTGGATCAATATATCGCCGCACAATTTTATCTCCGACAACAAAACAAACCTAACAATCAACCAAGAGTGACTACTTATGTGAATTTTCCGGGCAATACGGAAGAAGCATTTTTGTTTTACAAATCAGTTTTCAAAACAGAATTTTCGGGAAAAGGCATTCAACGTTTCGGTGATATTCCTGCCGAAGCCGGTCATCCGGCAGTTGCAGAAAATATAAAGAAAATGGTTTTGCATGTAGAGCTTCCGCTTCTAGGTGGGCATGTATTAATGGGTACAGATGCACCTAAAGAAATGGGGTTTACACTTACCAAAGGGAACAATATGCACATTTGCCTAGAACCTGCAACGAGAGAAGAGGCCAAACGACTTTTTGATGAACTATCGAATGGTGGAACTATCACCATGCCTTTACAGGATATGTTTTTCG
Organism: Sphingobacterium sp. SYP-B4668; assembly: GCF_027627455.1. Lineage (NCBI taxonomy): Bacteria > Pseudomonadati > Bacteroidota > Sphingobacteriia > Sphingobacteriales > Sphingobacteriaceae > Sphingobacterium > Sphingobacterium sp. SYP-B4668. The sequence continues at coordinate 1,438,300 of NZ_CP115483.1, forward strand.
GAGCCTACTTTGGCGAGTTTTCTGATAAATTTGGAATCAACTGGATGATTAATTTTCAAAACACTAAGCAATGAACAAATTAAACGTCACAAAATTTAGTGCTGTTGGATTTATATTAATTCTATTACTGCTGCACTTCCTTAACTCGTCAGTGAATCCCAATTGGCAACCTATTAGTGAATACGCATTAGGCAATTTCGGTTGGTTAATGAATTTGGCTTTTATTTTATTTGGGGTATCATTTGTTTTTTTGGGTATTGCAATATTTCAAAAATTACCAAATATCAGTGCAAAGATTGGAGCTGTTCTATTAATTTTATCATCAATTGGTAACTTCATTGCTGGTTTTTTTAATACAGATCCTATTACCACAAAGCCAGATAACATATCAACTAGTGGAGAGGTTCATAGTATTGCGGCTAGCTTTTTGGGATTTATGATTTTAGCCACTATATTTATAACAATACAATTTTATAAACAAAATTCGCTGAAACCATACAAAAAACCAATGTTGATTATGACTGTTATGCTTTGGGTTTCAGAACTAACACTAGTTGGTTTTATGGGGTATTATTTAAGTGAAACTAACGGAATGATTTCTGAAGAAACACCAATAGGTTGGTATGGAAGGATTGTTGTGATACTATGTGCAATTTGGTGCTATATGTGTGCCAATAACATCCGAAAAAGCGAACTTTCAATTTAGATGATGCCATGAATAAAATAGAACAATTCATCGAGGAAAAAATTAAACCCGAATTCAGACCTATTTTCTTAAATTTCAGAACATTGGTTCAGAACAAATTCCCGTTTATACAAGAGGAAATGCGAGGAGGGACAGAAAAATACTATGGTGTACCAGTTTACCGAAACAACAAGATTATAGTTACTGTCAGCCCAACACAGAAAGGCATCACATTCTCATTTACCGAAGGCAAAAAAATGAAAGATAAGTTCGGAAAGTTAGAAGGAGTTGGTAATAAATCGTTAAACTTAAGAATTACAAGTTTGAAAAATTATTCGGACGCAATGCTTGAATATTATATTATGCAAGCGATTGAAATTGACTCTGTTGAAGTAAAGAACAAAGTGGCAGAGGGTAAAAAAATATAGAATAAAGCAGTATTCACAAGGGGAGATGCACGAGGTTTTCTTTTTAAAGCAGTAGGTCCGAACTTTCTATTAGTAGGTTCCATTTAAGGTATTTATAAAGCCTCTAAGAGTGAAAGGATGCTTTCAGAAAATGCCTCAAAAGGGAGAAACGCATATTATAACTACTACCAATGTAGCTCCCCCTGCGGTACAAGGTGTAAGGCAGAAATCGCAAATAAAGCTTTTGTAGAACAATTACGGTATTTATCACCAAAGGCAGATTTGGTAGATGTCTTTATTGAACGTTTGTAAGCGATTTCATTATGCCAAACGAAAGCCCAAAGCAGTGAAAGAAAAGGTCCCAAGAAGTGACTCCGCTGGGATTGGTTCAGTCCCACAATCCCCAAACACCGTCCTGAACCTTCTCCGAATTGAACCCGGCCGACTCTTCTGTTCTTACCCTATTGGATACAAAAAAAGCCCAATCTTTCGATTGAGCTTTTCTTGTGAACCCACTGGTACAGAACTCGAACCATCTATTGGACGATTTGCGAAGATTGAATCAGCTAAAAGATATACGACTTCAAATTAACGAAGATGAAAAAGTTAAATCTAACAGCGAAAAAAAAGTGCTTTTTAAGCATGCTGACAACTAGATTGCTATTGTTATTCTAGCACTAAATATAGGAGGTGTCTTTATGCTAGCTACCTTACCTTTTTATCAATAATCATATTTTCTAAGAATTTAGGCGAATGTTTGTTATATTCAAGAAAACTGAGTAGTTCACGTAAATTTATAAATGGATGCCACTTGTTTTTACACGATTCAACAATAATTTTCTCAAAAGTTGACTGTAGTTCTTCGCCGACATGGTCTGCTAAGATTATGTAATCTTCCCCGAATTTAGCTAGGATTATTAAAGTAGTTTTATAATTTATGGATAATGAGAAAAAGTAAATTTAGCGAGTCGCAAATCATCAAGATTTTATCACTTCAAGAGTCAGGTCAATCTGTTTCTGACATTTGCCGAGAGAATGGTATCAGTCAGGGTACATTCTATTCCTGGCGGAGTAAATATTCAGGAATGGAAGCATCCCAATTGAAGCAACTCAAGGACAATCTGCCTACAGTTACATGGCTGAACCGGTTGCTGGCTACAAGCTCAGTTACTAGCTCTGGGGAGCAGGCATCCTGTTCTTAATGTGTTAGCTATGCGGGATTTTACATATAATCAGTTGTTTCTTATATGGCGATGCCTGATCCGCCTTGACCGTTTTTCGATCAGATGATCAGACGTTCACTTAATTGAGCTTGTTGCACGAATTATTTATTTGGACGTCTCAGCAGGTAAAATTGAACTTTTCAACAAACGAACTGCTACTTAAGCTCGATATCTTTGCTTTATCAAAAGCAAAGATAAAATGAAAGTAATCGATAAAATTTATGTGAATGGGGTTTTTATAAAACCAGAGGGAACAGATTTTTTTAATCTTGTAAACCCCGTTAATCAGGAGTTGTTAGGTAAAGTGGTAATGGCTAATAAATCAGATACTCGAAAGGCTATTGCAGCAGCAAAAAAAGCGCTAGAAGGCTTTTCCTTAACCACAGCATCTCAACGGGTTGGATATTTAAATAAACTACACAAAGCTGTCGAAAAGCGCAAAGCCATCTTAGTAGATACCATGGTGCTTGAATTTGGTGGACCAAGGCAATTTTCTAGTGCCATTGTAGATGCCGCTCTAAATGCAATTGGAGCGATGACTAAAGTGGCTGAGAACTTCAAATTTGAGGAGACTGACCACTTAACAACGGTTCGCATGCAACCGGTCGGTGTTGTTGGTATTATTACGCCATGGAACGCAAGCTACATGTTTATTCTGAACAAACTAGCAACCGCTGTCGCGGCCGGTTGTACAGTAGTTATAAAACCCAGTGAGATGAGTGCCATGCAAACGGAAATAGTGCTAGAGGCTATTGATGAAGTCGGTTTTCCGCCCGGTGTAGTGAATGTGTTAAATGGTTATGGCAATGAAGTTGGAGAAGAACTAAGTCTTAATAAGGACGTCAATAAAATTTCATTCACAGGTTCTACCGTCGTTGGGAAAGCAATTTCACAAAAGGCGGTTGATACCATGAAAAGAATCACCTTAGAATTAGGAGGGAAATCTCCAAATATCATTTTGGATGATGCCAACTTTGAAGAAGCTTTGGTCAGGTCTTTGTATTTAGGTTTATCAAATTCTGGACAAATATGTACGGCTGCGACACGAATTTTAGTTCCCGAAAATAAAATAGATTTGGTAAAAGAGATTATAAAGGAAAAGATCTCAATTTTTAAAGCTGATTTGCCGAATGATCCTAACACCGTTGTGGGACCGTTGGTAAGTGTTAAGCAATACGAGAGAGTCCAAGAATATATTCAAATAGGAATAAATGAAGGGGCTGAAGTCCTAGTTGGAGGTTTGGGGCATCCTGAAGGATTTGAAAGTGGTAACTTCGTCAAACCTACTATTTTTGTAAATGTCAATAATAAAATGCGCGTTGCTCAAGAAGAAATTTTTGGCCCTGTATTGTGCATCATAACCTACAAAACTGTAGAGGAAGCCATAACCATTGCAAATGATACGGCGTACGGTCTAGCGGCTTATGTTCAAGGTGAAGATAGAGATAGAATCAATCAAGTAGTGAATCAAATAGACGCAGGGTATATTACTGTTAATGCGGCTAATCCTGACCCATTAGCTCCATTTGGTGGGTTCAAGCAATCCGGTATCGGTCGAGAATTTGGCAAGCCAGGACTATCAGCCTACTTAGAAATAAAAACAATTTTAAGATAAAAAAAAAGCAACTTTGTAATGAAGTTGCTTTTTTTTTATCTTATACACATGCTTATGTATCCATTACCTGACAATCGTACGAATTTCACATCTTGTCTTTCAGATATTATAGATGATGGAGAGGAGTTTATAAATGACCATTATTTTACATTTCAGACGTCAGGATCGTTATTAATTAAAGAAGAAGACACACAGCATTATTTTTCGCAGGGCGACTTCCGTTTGAGCAAAAGAAATAGCCTCGCTAAATTTCAAAAAATCGAACATAACGGACAGCGGTTTGAATCGATTCATATTTGTTTGGATCAGAATAGTTTGAAGGAGGTCTATGAGTCTTTTAGAGTTGAAGTTAATCCACATAAGTTTAAGAATAAAAGTGTAATACCTATCTCTTCCCACAACCTGTACGTGAACTTCATTCAGTCGTATCGTGTTTATCTAAATCTCTTACCAAAAGATCGCCTGCAGTTTATGAGTTTAAAAGTAAAAGAGATTATCTTTCTCTTACTATACCTAAATCCGGAGTTGAAAGATGTCTTGTTTAATTTTAGCGCGCCAGATAAAATAGACTTAGAAGCATTTATGAATAAGAATTTCCAGTATAATATTCCGCTAAATCGATTCGCTTATCTAACTGGGAGGAGTTTGAGTACATTTAAACGTGATTTTGAGAAGATATTTAAAGAGTCGCCCAGCAAATGGTTGTTAGATCGACGTTTATACGAGGCTCGATTCCTAATTGCGGAAAAAGGTCTAAAGCCGAAAGATTTTTACCTCGAAATAGGTTTCGAGAACCTATCGCATTTTTCATATGCATACAAGAAGAAGTTTAACGTTACACCTTTACAAATCAGATCTTCATTGGAGAGCTGAAAAATGTGATCCGCCAGCTGGCGGATAGTCCGCGTCTCTCTCCATCTCCGTGATTTAGTTCGCAAAGAAGTTGGCGACACCTTTTGAGAAATTATTATAAACGAAAAAGCAGATCTTTTGATTTGTCTTTTTTATGATCCCGCAGCTGTAGAATTTGAGCCCTGTGTGTCAAGGATTGAGCTGATTAGCCAGTTAATAGCTCCTACTGCAATACGTATGTTGGTCGGAAAAATGATAGTTCCGTGTTGTTGCTTGCCGCTTAGAGGCTTTCTGAAATGCCCTAAGTGCGAAAGGATGTTGACAGGAAGTGCCTCAAAGGGGAAAGGGGAACTATTATAATTATTACCATTGCAGTTCCTCCTGCGGTACAAGGTTTAAGGCAGAAGCCGCTAATGAAGCTTTTGTAAAACAACTACGGTATCTATCCCCAAAGGCTGGTATGGTAGATGTTTTTATTGAAGCCTTTATAAACGATTTCAATAAGCAAACGAAAGCTCAAAACAGTGATAGAGCTAATATCATAAAAGAGATTGATACGCTGAACAAACGCTACCAAAATGCACTTCTAAAGAATGCTGACGGAGAGATGGACTATGACGATTTTAAGGAAGTAAAGAAGTTAACTAAGGGTAGGATTGAGAAATTGGAGAAGCAATTGAATGACTTAGCTTCGGTAGGTACTGAAATTAGAGACTTGGTAGCTTCGGCTTTAAAAAAAGTCGCAAACATTGATAGACGCTATGAAAACGGCGATATTGAAGAAAAAAGGGTAGTATTGAGTTCGATGTTCCCCGATTTCTTGGTATTTGATGGAACTCAACATCGAACTCCGAAGATAAATTCCGCAATATTGCTTATGTATCAGAATACCAGTAAATTACAAGGCAAAAAAAATGGGACAAGTCTATCGTTTTTAGACTTGTCCCAAGATGTGATCCCGCTGGGATTGGTTCGTTCCCACAATCCCCAAACACTGTCCTGAACCTTCTCCGAATCGAACCCGGCCGACTCTTCTGTTCTTACCCTATTGGATACAAAAAAAGCCCAATCTTTCGATTGAGCTTTTCTTGTGATCCCGCTGGGATTCGAACCCAGGACCCATACATTAAAAGTGTATTGCTCTACCAGCTGAGCTACGGAATCCTTTCTTTTTGTAGGAATTAATTCCGTTTTTGAAAGTGATGCAAAGGTAGGTATTTTGTTCAAAAATGCAAATTATAAAAGTGCTAAAAAAGTGAAAATGACTGAACGTATTCATTTTTAGTGAATTATTTTTTGGGATTGATTGTTGTGGTTTTGCTATCTTGACGAGATTACCGTTTCTTTCCAGAATTAAACCTTTATTTTTGCTGTTGTTGGATGTGTGTGGTTATTTTGGGATATCACTGAAAAAGAAAAACAAAATGAAAATACTAATCGTGGAGGATGAGATTGAATTACAGAAAAGCGTACAACAATTTTTGATAGATGAGCAGTATGTCGTGGAGGTTGCATCGGATTTTTATTCGGCTACAGAAAAAATCAATCTTTATGAGTACGATTGTATCCTGTTGGATATTTCATTGCCGGGGGGGAGTGGGTTGGATCTATTGGCGCAGCTGCAACATAAGCAGGAGCATAATGTTATCATTATCTCGGCAAAGGATTCCATAGATGACAAAATCGAGGGATTGAATCTTGGTGCTGATGATTATCTAACTAAACCTTTTCATTTGGCTGAACTCAATGCACGAATCAAAGCCGTATTGAGAAGGAAGCAGTTAGCGGGTAGCCAAGAGATGATTCTCAATAATGTGAAGGTGGATTTTGATGCTCGGACGGTGTGTGTCAGGGAGGAGAATTTGCATTTGAATCGTAAGGAATTTGATGTGTTTTCCTTTTTTGTCCTTAATAAAAATAAACTGGTGACCAAGACTTCTTTGGCCGAGCATGTGTGGGGTGATAATTCTGACAATGCAGATAACTTGGACTTCATCTATTCGCAGATTAAGAATATTCGTAAGAAGTTAAAAGATAGCCACGCTGAAGTCGAAATTCAGGCAGTGTATGGTGTGGGCTACAAAATGATTGTTTTATGAGGCTTTTGAACTTGACGATGTTGTATCTTTCAGGGGCACTGTTGTTGATATTAAGTGTTTGGGCCATCGTGTTTTATGTTGATATGATGGATGAAGTATATGACAGCCTGGACGATGGACTGGAAAATCATAAAATGCTCATTATACATAGGGCGAAAGAAGATCAGATGGTGTATCAAAAAAAGGATTTTGCAGAGAGTAATTATAGACTCACACCTGTAGATCCTGAGGTCGCCATAAATGGGTTTGAAACCTATTCGGATACGTCTATGTATATGGTTAATGAAGAAGATTTTGAGATAGTGAGGATGTTGACGACCTATTTTCAAGATAATGACGGACAATACTATAAATTGCAGGTCATTTCTTCTATGGTAGAAGAGGATGATTTAATTAGTAGCTTGTTATATTCCATTATTACACTATTTGTGGTGGTGTTGGTCTCTATTTTTGTTATCAATAAGTTAATCTTGAGTAGGGTATGGCGTCCGTTTTACCAATTAAAGAATGAGCTTAGTCGTTTTAAACTAGGGAAAGATAACAGCTTTATGGCACCTCAGACAAGTGTTGTTGAATTTAAGGAGTTGAACTTAGCGATTGATAAGTTATTGAAAGAGAATACGGAGGTCTATGACAAGCAAAAGAGTTTTATTGAGAACGCATCACATGAGCTTCAGACACCTCTAGCAATCTCCCAATCTAAGGTAGAAATGTTGCTGCCTGATTTTGAAGAGAATGAAAAAGTCTTGAACCAGTTGTCAGATATTCTTGTCCAGTTGGATCGCATGAAACGATTAAATAAGACGTTATTACTGTTGACAAAAATAGAGAATCGTCAGTTTAGGGAATATGCATCTATAGACTTTAATTTACTGTGGAAAGATCAAATTGAAGCTTTTAAGGAGTTGTTGCAACATAAAAGTATAGCTATCCATATAGAAGAGAAAGGGCAATTGAGCTGTCAATTTAATCCCGACTTGGCAGCAATGCTGGTTTCTAATCTTTTGAAGAACGCTATGGTACATAATGTGTATGGTGGACTCATTAAGGTGTGTGTGGGGGAAAATCGGTTTACAATAGCTAATACAGGGAATAATAGTGCATTGGATGCTAAATCTATTTTTGATAGATTTTATAAAGATGTTGAAAACCAGCAGTCTACAGGTCTTGGGCTTGCTATTGTAAAATCGATAGTGGAGCAGGAGCAAGGGAAGGTGGTCTATCAATATCAGAATGATATGCATACGTTCGAGGTTGTCTTTGAACGATAGCTTCTCTTCTGACCGTCGAGTAGACACTTAATCGTTGCGAAGGTATTCTTCGTCCTCCTGGCTAATAGAAGTTGGAGCAGGCGTTAGTATGGGAGAGTCGGAGTTAACCGTATAGCTTGAAGGGTGTTGGTCTTTTTTTCGTCTCGGACGACCTAGAAGTAGGCCTACAATTACACCTATTAAAAAGAATATAGCCAGAATAGCAAGTTTAGAAATATTGTAGTTTCCAAATACCCAAAAGGTTACCTCTTCAGTGTTTTTCATGAGAATAATGGTCAGTAAGACCGTGAGTATAAGGAGTACAATTGTTTTTGGGCGCATATCGTAGTTCTGAGACGCAAACTTAGAGAAACTTTTTTTGATATGAAAGTTTATGGGAGGGACACGGACATAAAAAAGGGGATAACATTGTTATCCCCTTTTATTTTGAATATTGTAAATGCTATTATTCAGCAACCACTTCAAAAGGAACTTGAACTTTAACTTCTTTGTGTAGGTTCAAGTTGGCGATGTATTCACCAACCAATTTAGGTTCAGTTTCGAAAGTGATGCGACGGCGATCTACGTCAAAACCTTGAGCTTTCAATGCATCAGCAATTTGGATGCTGTTTACTTTTCCAAAGATTTTGCCAGATTCACCAGCTTTAGCACCAATTGTCAACTTAATTGCTTCCAATTTAGTTGCTAATTCTGTCGCGTCTTTTTTAATTTTCTCTTGTTTGAACTGTGCTTGTTTAATGTTCTCAGCCAACACTTTCTTTGCAGAAGGAGTTGCTAAAGTAGCCAAACCTTGAGGAATTAAGTAGTTACGACCGTAACCTGGTTTTACGACGACCACATCGTCTTTTTCACCTAGGTGTTTGATATCATGTTTTAAAATAATTTCCATGTCGTAATTCTCCTTATTTTAATGAGTCAGTAACGTAAGGCAACAAACCAATGTGACGAGCACGTTTTACAGCTTGAGCAACTTTACGTTGGAATTTCAATGAAGTACCAGTAAGACGACGAGGTAAGATTTTACCTTGGTCATTCACAAATTTCAAAAGGAAATTAGCGTCTTTATAGTCGATGTATTTGATTCCGTTCTTTTTGAAACGGCAATATTTTTTACGGTTGTCCTCTACTTTAGGAGCAGTTACGTATTGGATGTTTTCGTTTGCCATTATTTTGCTACCTCCTCAGTTTTAGTTTCTGCTTTCTTATTGAATGCACCGCTACGTTTTTTCTCGCTGTATGCAATGGCGTGTTTGTCTAACGAAATCGTTAGGAAACGCATTACGCGTTCATCACGTCTGTATTCAATTTCAAGTTTTCTGATTAATTCACCTGGAGCCTTGAATTCAGTTAAGTGATAGAATCCAGTTGTTTTTTTTTCAATTGGATACGCTAATTTTCTCAAACCCCAATTGTCTTCAGCGACAATCTCGGCTCCGCCTTCTGTTAAGATGTTTTTGAATTTTGCGACGATTTCTTTCGCAACATCTTCAGAAAGCAACGGGGTAAGAATGATTACAGATTCGTACTGTTGCATTTTGTTAATTATTTTTGTTAATTTATATTCTCCGCACTTACGGAAGTGCAAAGGTATAAAATTGTTTTTATTCATGAAAGAAAAAAATGGATATTACTAAGGGTGTATAAATATTTGATAACTTTACAATCTATGAAACGAATCAACTATTATATACTTACGTTACTGACCGTCTGTTTTTTAGGAAGCTTTCAGTCAGAGGTGCTTGCGCAACGAAATCCTTTGGATGATGGAGTTGTGCGTATTTTGGCGATTGGGAACAGTTTTTCGGAAGATGCCATTGAGAATTATTTGTATGACCTTGCCAAAGCTGAGGGGAAATCTATGGTGATTGGGAATCTTTATATAGGCGGTGCGCCGTTGAGTTTGCATCTTAAAAATGTGGAAGAGAATAAAGGCGCGTACAACTACCGAAAGACGGGAGTAAATGGGCAAAAGACGGCTGCCACTGATGTCAAAATAGCGGATGCTTTACTCGATGAACAATGGGATTATATTAGCTTTCAACAGGCGAGCCCTTTGTCGGGGATGTATGATAGCTATGCAGCCTCACTGCCCAAGCTATTTGAATACGTACGTGGAAAAGTACAATATCCACAAACACAATATGTACTTCATCAAACCTGGGCCTATCAACAAGATAGCAAGCATGATGGGTTTCTTAACTATGGTAAAGACCAAATGAAGATGTATAACGCGATTGTAGAGACTTCCAAACAGGCATTCAGATTGGTTCCTTTTGATTTGCTAGTGCCTTCAGGTACAGCGATCCAGAATGCTAGAACAAGTTTCATTGGTGATCATTTCACTAGGGATGGTTACCATTTGCAGTTAGATTATGGACGATTTACAGCAGCTTGTACGTGGTATGAAACGTTATTCGGGATGGATGTCCGTAAAAATAAATATAAACCTTTGACTGTCAAGGGAGTCCAATCTGAAATCGCAAAGGAGGCGGCCCACAACGCCGTGCAACATCCATTCCGTGTGATTCAGTTGGCTGCTTTTCAGATTATGGATATAAGTCATTAAGGATATTCCCGTCCTTAATTTTTATGAATTAGTTAAATAAATCGAGATTGTTCTATCCGTTGGAGGATAGGTCGTAATGCAATTGTAGTGCTTGTGAAGGAATATAAAATGTGCCCTATGAGCTGGAGTTGCTTGCGCTTATCAGTACAACATAAGAAACCCCATTTCTCTTAAATCTTAGCAGATGAATTAGAATATGGGGACTGAGGGGCTTATGGTCAATGTAGGATTAGTAGTTTTTCACATACTATTGAACTGAATACTTCTTCTATTTGACCGTTGATGGATACTGTCATGTTGCCATCAAAAGTCTCTTTGCCAATTATTTTTATTTGCGCACCTAATTGTATGTTTTTTGAATTGAGGTATTGCAGAAATGCTTCGCTCGAATCACTGATGGCCATCAATACGACTTCGGTATTTAGGTGGGCAGTGGAAAGGGCTTTATACTTCGGTATAGCGACTTTGCCGTGGATGTCCGGTATAGGGGAGCCATGAGGGTCAAACTTGGGATAGCCTAATAGTTCGTCCATTTTCTCAAATAGTTTTGGCGACTGGATATGTTCGATTTGTTCAGCTATGGCATGTACCTCTTCCCAGCCAAATCCCATCTTTTGGAAAAGAAACATTTCGGTCAAGCGGTGTTTACGAAGAATCATAGCGGCTTCTTTTTTGCCTAATTTTGTTAGCTTCAGTGGTTTGTAGCTTTCGTAATGGACTAGACCTTTTTCTGAGAACTTCTTAATCATACCATTGACAGTGGGCATCTTGAGGTCCAGTCGTTTACTTAACTCATTGATGCTCACCTCTCCTTGGTCGTTTTCCAAAGATAGTATCGCTTTTAAATAGTTCTCCTCAACAGCTGAATACATAAATTCAAAATTATAAAAAATGTAAATGATTTGAAAGTTTATAGTTAGTTATTTTGAAAACATTTTGTTAGTCTAAGCTAACTTTTTATATTTGCATAATCTAATAAATTAAATTGCAGAATTTAAATCAATGTTGGAATTGGCGCAATGTAGGTATTAGGGGCTCGCAAATGTAAAATGATATTTAAATTTATTAATGACAAGATATGGATGCTTTGATTGATTATCTTTCTACGGTTGACCCTGTTCTGGCAGCATTATATGCTGGACTTTTTACTTGGGGGGTGACTGCATTAGGCTCTTCTTTTGTCTTTCTCTTTAAAGAGATTAATCCGAAATTGTTGAACGGCATGTTGGGCTTTACGGGAGGGGTGATGGTTGCCGCTAGTTTTTGGAGTTTGCTGACCCCTGCAATCGAGATGAGCAAAGGAGAAGGGTTTGAAAAAGTGCTTCCATCGGCTATAGGATTTTTGCTTGGTGCTTTTTTTATATTCGGATTGGACAAGTTGATGCCTCATCTCCATATCAATTTTAAACGAACGGAAGGTCCAAAATCTTCCCTTCAGCGTACGACATTGCTTACTATCGCTATTGCGCTGCACAATATCCCAGAAGGGCTTGCTGTGGGAGTGCTATTTGGAGGTGTGGCTAGTGGTATCCCAGAGGCTAGTATTGCTGGAGCGGTGCTGTTGGCTATTGGAATAGGGTTGCAAAATTTTCCAGAGGGTGTAGCGGTGTCGATGCCTTTGAGGAGGATGGGATTGTCTAGGTGGAAAAGTTTCAATTATGGACAGCTTTCTGCAATCGTTGAGCCTATTTTTGCTGTGTTGGGTGCTTTGGCTGTTGGTTTTTTTATGCCTATCTTGCCTTATGCACTTTCCTTTGCTGCTGGGGCTATGATTTTTGTGGTGGTAGAGGAAGTCATTCCCGAGACACAACAACAAAAGCACTCGGATATCCCCATTATGGGGTTTATTATAGGGTTTGTCGTCATGATGGTGCTGGACGTTGCCTTGTCATGATCGATAATATGACGGTTTGTTCATCTTAAATTTAACGAAAAGAAAAAGACATTTGCTAAATTTAAGGTGTCATAGCGGTGGGATTAAAGAGTGGGAGGGATGTTGGAGACGACCTATTTATAGTCGAAAGTTGGATTGTTTAATTTTGCGTTTATTTATAACAGTAATATCAATAGAATATGGAAAATCTACATCATAAAAAGGCCATTGTAACAGGTGGTGGAAGAGGACTTGGTAAGGCAACAGCAGTTGCTTTGGCTAAGGAGGGAGTATCGGTTGCCGTAACAGGACGTAATGAAGCGAATTTGATTCAGACTGTGAGGGAGCTGGAGACGTTGGGTGTAAAAGCAACATATGGTGTGTTTGATGTTGCGGATAAAGAGCAGGTTGCTTCGGTTGTTCCTAAATTAATTGAAGAATTGGGTGGGATTGATATTTTAATCAATAATGCTGGTATTGCAGAGTTTGGCTCATTTTTGGAAATGGATTCAGCGCGTTGGGAGCAGATTTTGATGACCAATGTGATGGGAATATATCACGTGACCTATGCCGTATTACCTCATTTGGTGGCTAATAACAGTGGAGATATTGTTAATGTGAGTTCGACCGCAGGACTATCCGGTAGTCCGGGGACATCGGCTTATTCAGCATCCAAGTTTGCGGTAATAGGACTTTCGGAGTCTCTAATGAAAGAAGTTCGAAAAAATAATATTCGTGTATGCACATTGATGCCGAGTACGATTGCGTCAGATATGTCTATCGATTTAGGACTTACTGATGGGGATCCTGAAAAGGTCTTACAGCCTGCTGATTTCGCTGAGCTAATCATCGCAAATCTCAAACTGCCGAGAAGGGCATTGTTGAAATCTGCTTCTCTGTGGTCCACCAATCCTTAAAACAAAAGCCCATCGTAGACGATGGGCTTTTGTTTTAAGGAGGTGTAGGGACTAGTCAATAGTTCAGGAATTTTCTTACTTGTGTATGTTAGTTTTAGGAATAATAAATTGTTAGGTTAGGCTAACTTTTCGTATATTTGCTTATTCAAATTTGTAAAGAATGATATGGAATATGTAATTGAATTGTTGGAAAGAGAGCGGAAGAGTTTGGAACGAGGTGTCAGAGATCAGGATTTGATGCATAAAAATATGAATCAGGCCACCTTGCAGTTGAAGTACATCAACGAACTTAAAAGAGCTGTGAAAATATTAAAAGGGAAATCCACCGCAAATATCCGTTAGTCCAGTACGGTATAGAAATTATTTAATATTAAAAATTGGAATAGTTTATTATTTTTGAAATTCATTTAGATATTAACCTTGAAACTGCAACGATATAGAAATGTACTCGCGTATGGCATGAGCATCTGGTTCATGGTGACGGTATTTTCTGGTGCAGTATTCACCCACAAAGAAGTGACATCAACAGGCGAGATTGTTATCCACAATCACCCATATGATTTCACTTCGAAGAAAAAAGATCATCACCATAAGACAGATGATGAAATCCAATTCCTGAATGTTATTTTTTGTCAGGTATTTACCTCTACGGATTTTGTTACGTTTCAGGCGCCTATACGCTCGGTTTTTGACATACATCGAGATGTGCAATATGTGTTGTCTTTTGCTAGTCACACTGTCTCTCACCAATTTCTTCGTGGCCCACCCACGTTTTGTTAATTATATTGGTTCATGGGGTTTTAGAAAGATTGCAGTAGCTCTTACAAACTGTTATTTGTATTCTTTTCTGATTGGGAGGGTCATGTCGCTATTAGGCGGATGCTGTTATGGTATCTTGAAAGTAGCGTAGACAGACCTTGGCTGACCTCATTTTTATCTATTGTTAACATACTATATTAAAGAAATTTCTTTTATGAAAATTATTCGTAACGGACTACTAATGGTCTGTTCTATGCTATACACATCTGTTTTATTAGCACAATCTATATCTGGGAAAATTACAAATGAAGACGGAGAACCGATTGCTGGCGCTTCGATTCAAATCCATAAAACGACATTAGGAGCTTCCTCTGATGCCGAAGGCCAATATGCGGTTAAAAATATCGCAAATGGAACTTGGACAGTGAGGGTAAAAGCCATTGGTTATATCAATACGGAAGCGAAATTGACAATTACTGGTAAAGATCAGAATAAGGATTTTGTTCTCGCTTCTAATAGTTCTTCTCTTGACGAAGTAGTTGTCTCAGGAACGATGAAGGAAGTTTCTAAGTTGGATAGTCCTGTTCCCGTGGAGGTCTACACCTCCAGATTTTTTAAAGCTAATCCTACTCCTTCAATTTTTGAATCTTTACAAAATATCAATGGGGTAAGACCTCAATTGAACTGTAATATCTGTAACACCGGCGATATCCATATCAATGGATTGGAGGGGCCTTATACAATGGTGATGATTGATGGAATGCCGATTGTATCAGGACTTTCTACGGTATATGGACTTAGTGGAATTCCGCAATCGCTTATTGATCGTGTTGAAATTGTCAAAGGACCGGCCTCGACATTGTACGGAAGTGAAGCTGTCGGTGGCCTGATCAACATCATCACCAAGAATCCTAAGAATGCACCCCTGCTTTCTGCGGATGTGTTTGGCACTACATGGGGAGAAATCAATGCAGATATAGCCGGTAAATTCAATGTGGGTAAATCTGCACAGTCTTTGATCGGTGTAAGTACATTTAATTACGCTAACCCGATTGATAATAACCATGATAACTTTACAGACGTGACGCTCCAAAGTCGGGTATCCGTATTCAATAAATGGAACTTTAATCGAAAAGACAATAAAGTTTTTTCATTGGCGGGACGCTATGTCTATGAGGATAGATGGGGAGGGGAGATGAATTGGTCTAAAAAGTACAGGGGAGGGAGTGATGTGTATGGAGAAAGTATCTATACCAAACGTTGGGAGTTTTTTGGTACATATGATTTGCCAATTAAAGAAAAGGTATCTATCATGTTCAGTGTCAATGGGCATAATCAGAATAGCTATTATGGGAATCAATCATTTATGGCGGATCAATATATAGGATTTTTACAAACTACCTGGAATAAGACTATTAAAAATCATGATATCTTGACAGGAGTAGCTTATCGATATACTTATTACAATGATAATACTGTAGCTACAGAATTAGAGGCCTCTAAAATTAGTTTGCCAGGCCTATTTGTGCAGGATGAAATTTCTCTTAATGAGCAGAATAAGCTGTTGGTAGGTGCGCGATATGATTACAACTCTTTACATGGGAGTATCCTTACCCCTCGAATCAACTACAAATGGAATTCAAAGGATAAATCCGATGTGTTGCGTTTAGGGATTGGAAATGGATATCGCGTAGCAAATATCTTTACGGAAGATCATGCAGCTCTCACCGGAGCGCGTAAAGTGATTTTTGAAGAGGATCTGAACCCGGAGACTTCCTGGAATGCAAACTTGAACTATGTAAAGAAATTTTATTCTAGCGGAGGCTCGGTTTTTGGGTTGGATGCAACGGCGTTCTATACGTATTTTAATAACAAGATTATCCCAGACTATGAAACGAATGTAAACGAAATCCGATATTCTAACCTAGATGGACATGCGGTTTCTAAAGGATTGACCTTAAACGCGGATGCATCTCTTACCAATGGATTGAAAATATTGATAGGAGCGACGCTTATGGATGTGTATAGTGAGGAAAAGGGTGAAAAAATTGAGCAAATGTTGACTGAAAAATTTATGGGAACGTGGAGTATTGGCTATACCATCCGTCATCTAGGGATAACAGTTGACTATACAGGGAATCTATATGGTCCGATGCGACTTCCTCTACTTGGCGACCTGGATCCAAGACCAAGTAAGTCTCCATGGTGGAGCATTCAGAACATCCAATTAACTAAAGCATTTTCTAACGGGATAGAGATATTTGGGGGTGTAAAGAATTTATTGAATTGGACTCCTGGGAAAAATGCAGCTTTCCTTATTGCGAGAGCTGAAGACCCGTTTGACAAAAATGTTCAATGGGATTCTTCAGGTAATCCTATTCCAACACCAGATAATCCATATGCGTTAACATTTGACCCCAACTACGTATATGCACCTAATCAGGGTATTAGAGGGTTTTTGGGATTCCGCTACAATTTATTTAAATAGGAGGAAATTATGCGTTTTGTTTACTTGCTATCTTTTTTGTTGTTGTGGATTGCTCCGCTAAATATATTGGCTCAGGAGGAGATGCTATCTATTCAGGAATTACAGGATAGTATGGAAAACGACCCTAAGCCGGTATTGTTGTTACTGCATACGGATTGGTGCAGCTATTGTGCACTTCAAAAAAAGCAGCTTGGTAAGCGTAAGAACAAATTGAAAGATGTGTATGTGGCGTCCTTTGATGCCGAGAGCAATGATGACATAAATTTTAAGGGACAAATCTACGGATATTTACCTCATGGAAATAGGAGTGGAATACATGCTTTGGCACTCAAACTGATGGGAGAGAAGTCGAAAGGATATCCAACATGGGTGTTATTGGACAGGGAGATGAATGTAGTGGAACACTATGCTGGATATCTGAAGCCTAAAGAATTGGATTTTATTGCGAAACAATTGGTGATGAGGGAGTAGTGACGTTTTTAGATGGCCAGGAAAAAGAAAGTCCCATCTGTTGCTGATGCAGCAAATGGGATTTTCTATATATTAGTCTTTCCAGCCTCCACCCAAAGAACGGTAGAGGTCAACGTAAGATTCTAGATGTTGCTGTCTTAATTCTACTAAATCTAGTTCACTGCTCAAGGCATTGCTTTGTGCGGTGATGACTTCTAGATAGGTTGCATAGCCGCTTCTAAATAGTAGGTTTGAATTGCGTACTGCGAGTGCGGAATTTGCTACTCTATTTTTAGCAAATTCTAGTTGTTCGCGTTGTTTCTCTACTGTGATAATTGAATTGGAAACTTCACTGACAGCCTCTAAAACGGTTTGTTGTAATGTCAGGTCGGCCTTTTCTCGTTCTAATTTGGCGACTTCATGGTTTGTTTTAAGAGTCTTGTTTTTAAATATTGGGGTGGCCAAATCACCTGTAATACCACCCAATAAGGCACCGGGGATATTGAACCAATTTTTGGGCAACATAGCATTCACACCCAGGGATCCACCAATAGAGAGGGTGGGGTATTTCAAGGCCTGTTGGATATTTGCGTTAGCGTTGGCGGCGATAAGCCCAAACTCAGCACTTCGTATATCTGGTCTATTGCGTATAATTTCCAATGGCGAACCTAAGGATATGTCTTGATTTTCGGCAATCAGATGTTCGAAGCTGTTAATCCGTTGCACATGTGCTGGCATTTGCCCTGTTAGGGTTCTCAATGCATTTTCTTGAATGGCAATTTCTTTCTCTAATTCGGGCACGAGTGATGCGGCTAGCAATCTTTGGGATTCTGTTTGTTGGATTGCTAATGCTGTAATTTCCCCAGCCTCATACTGAAGTTTGATCATCCGGAGTGTACTGTCGTTGAGCTGTACATTGCGTTTGGCTACTTCAATCTTTGCATCAAGCATCAATAGATTGAAGTATCCTTTGGCAATGCTCGATATGAGGTTAGTTTGTACAGCATTTCTTGCTTCATGGGTATCAAGATATTCGGCCATAAGCTGGTCGCGTTGACTGGATATTTTGCCCCAAATATCCAGTTCCCAACTGAAACGGACCTCAGTACCGAATTGGGAAAGATAGGTAAACATGTTTTCGGAAGCTTCTTTTTGATGCCTATCATACCATTTTGTTGACGGGCCACTTCCAAATTCCTTGGAACGCCACTGCTTATTGGCACTAGCAATTGTAGCATCGACGGTGGGTAGGTAGTTTGCTCGGTTTTGCAGCAGTTGAAGATTTGCAATCCGCGTATTCAGAAGTGCGGTCTTTATATCGTAATTATTGGAGATACCACTGTCTATCAGCGCAAGTAAGGTGGAGTCATGAAAAAAATCTTTCCATGCAATTTGGCTGATACTGGTTGTGTCTCCAAAGTAGTCTAAAGTATCTCCTCGAAATTGACTAGGGAGATGAAGGTCTGGGCGCGTATATTTCTCTCCGACTTTGCAACTCTGTACACCAATCAGTATGAGGCAGAATGAGAGAATGAGATTATATTTATTTTTTTTAAGTTTCATCTTTTTGTATTTTTCGTGATTTTTTTGGATGCGGTATAAACATGCTCCGTTAATCTTGTGGTTTTATCTTGCTTCTTACCTTTTCGTCTATCGTCTTAAATACAATAAATAGGATTGGAATAATAAAAATTCCCAGTACGACTCCTGATAACATTCCTCCGGCCGCACTGAAACTAATGGAATGGTTACCGATTGCTGAAGGTCCTACACTCCACATCAAAGGGACTAAACCAGCAACAAATGCTAAAGAGGTCATTAAGATGGGACGCAATCGTAGTCTAGCTCCCATAATTGCAGCCTCCACGATACTGAGTCCTTTGTTGCGCTGCTGGACAGCGAACTCGATAATAAGGATGGCATTCTTGGCTAGTAAGCCGATCAGCATAATAAGTCCAACTTGTACATATATGTTGTTTTCGAGGCCTACGAATAGTATCGTTGCATATACGCCTACTAAGCCCACTGGTACAGACAAGAGTACAGCCCATGGGAGGATATAGCTTTCATATTGGGCCGCTAGCAAGAAATATACAAATAATAGACTTAAGCCGAATATCAAAGTGGTCTGTGAGCCGGATTGGCTTTCTTCATAACTCATCCCGGTCCACTCGAAACCGTAATTGCCTGGAAGTTTTTCATCAGATAGCTTTTGGATTGCCTTCATGGCATCGCCGGTGCTATATCCATCGGCAGGTTCGGCATTGATGGATATGGCATTATAAAGGTTGTATCGGGCAATGGTTTCGGGACCTACGACTTTTTCGAGTGTCAGTATAGTGCTGACCGGTACCATCTTCCCATTTTTATTTCGAACGAAAATGGAATTGAATGATTCGGGGTCTTTACGATAGTCAAAGTCAGCTTGTACGTATACTCGATATTGTCTTCCAAATCTGCTAAAATCACCTGCTTGGACACGAGCAAAGTAGGCGCGGATAGTGGTCATCAATTCCTTGATATCAACACCCAACGTTTTGGCTTTGACTGCATCTATGTTGACTTCGTATTGTGGGAAGTTAGCTTTGAAAGAAGTATAGGCGTTGTTAATTTCAGGTAATGCATTGAGCTGATTGATAAATGTATCTGCAATAGTGTTGAAATCATGTATGTCGCCGCCCAAACGATCTTGGAGGACGAGTTCTATTCCAGCGAAATCACCGAATCCTTGGACCGTAGGTCTTGGAAATACGGTGAACTTAGCTTCGTTTATCTGCGCAAGGTCATGACGGATCGTATCCATGAATGCATCGATGTTGTGGATGTGCTTGCGTTGGGCATGAGGTAACATGTTGATATAGCCTGCAGCAAATGCGGGACTGGAACTTCCGTCCAATACATTGAAACCGGATACGGTGGTCATTCCTTTTATGTCTTCTCTTTTTTTGAGAATGCTATCGGCGCGTTTAAGCACTTCTGTTGTACGAGCCAATGATGCTCCTGGCGGCATCGCTAACGAGTATGTGACAAAGCTATCGTCCTCAGTAGGGATGAAGCTTTTGGGAGCGTTTATCATTAACACCATTCCTATCACAGAAATGATTATCAATCCGGTCCAAGCGAGAGTTTTCTTTTTTATCAAGAACTTGACGGCATCAATATACTTTCCTGTGAGTCGGTCAAAGGACGTATTAAAGGCCTGGAAGAAACGTAGTTTGTAGGTCGAAAATTTGTTTTTTGGAGATGTACCTTCGTCTCCGGTATGTGGATTCTTCAAGAGCAACGCACATAGGGCGGGACTCAATGTAAGCGCATTTAATGCGGATATGAGAATGGCGGTGGCCAGGGTGTACGCAAATTGTCTGTAAAAGATTCCTGCTGGGCCTTCCATAAATCCTACGGGTAGGAATACAGCTGCCATCACCATGGTAATGGAAAGGATGGCGCCTGTAATCTCA
This sequence comes from Sphingobacterium sp. SYP-B4668, assembly GCF_027627455.1. NCBI lineage: Bacteria > Pseudomonadati > Bacteroidota > Sphingobacteriia > Sphingobacteriales > Sphingobacteriaceae > Sphingobacterium > Sphingobacterium sp. SYP-B4668. The sequence goes on from NZ_CP115483.1 coordinate 1,458,963, forward strand.
GACATGGTGGAGAGGGTAGCTTCTTTGGCCTTAAGTCCTGTGGCGTGCATTTTCTGGTGTATAGCTTCTACTACTACTATGGCGTCATCGACCACAATACCAATGGCCAATACCAAGGCAAACATGGTCAATACATTGAGTGAAAACCCGAACAATTGAAGAAAGAATAAGGTGCCAATGAGTGACACAGGAATGGCAATGGCAGGAATCAAGGTCGATCTAAAATCCTGTAGGAAAATAAATACGATAATGAATACCAAGATGAAGGCCTCGAAAATGGTATGCTTAACTTGTGTAATCGATTCGTCAATCTGGTCTCTTACAGCGTACGTGACATCATATTTAATACCCTCCGGAAATGATTTTGACATCTCTTGCAGGGCTTTTCGGACGGCAATATCAATGTCGTGGGCATTGGATCCACTTGTTTGGGTAAGGTTAAGTGTGAGTCCGGGGTGTCCATCTACTTTGTTGTCACTTCCTAAATTGGTTGCTCCAAATTCGATTCGGGCAACATCTTTAAGATAAAGTACCGATCCGTCTTTATTGGTCTTGATAACTATAGTTTCAAATTCTTCGGGTTGTGTAAATCGACCTTTGTGTTTAATTACGGTTTCGAAGGCTTCGTCAGATGTCTCCCCGAATTTTCCAGGCGCAATCTCAAAATTCTGGTCTTTGATGGCGCTCATGACGTCTTGGGGCACGAGGTTGTAAAGTGCTAATTTTTCGGGATTGAGCCATAGTCTCATGGAGTAATCTCGAGCGCCTACGCGAGATACCTGCGCAACACCATCGACACGTAATAAGGGACGCATCATATTAATTTGGGCATAAGCCTGTAAAAAGGTTTCGTCGTAGGCACTATCTTGATGGTCAGAGTATAGATTGATGGTCATGATAATCCCACTTTGCCTAGGCATCACGGTGATACCCGCTTCGTTTACTTCTGATGGGATGGAGCTAATGGCCTTGGATATGCGGGTTTGTACATTTACGGAAGCGACATCGGGGTTGGTGCCAGTCTTAAAAAAGACTTGTACGGATCCTGAACCAGAGTTGGATGCAGATGATTTAATATAGGTCATGTCCTCTACACCATTGATGGCTTCTTCTATGGGAAGTAATACGCTCTTGGCTACTGTCTCTGAATTAGCCCCGGGATAACTTAGGGAAACGACTACGCTTGGGGGAGCGATTTCTGGAAAGCGGGAAACGGGAAGTAATTTTAATCCGACCAAGCCCAGTATTACCAATAAAATGGATACTACTGTGGCTAGAACTGGTCTGTTGACAAATGTTTTTAACATATCTTTTATCGATTTGGATAGACAATAGAATATCTATCTTCCTCTTTTGAGAGAGGAAGGAGCTGGGTATTGAGTCTTGTAACGTTATTGTTTTTGAGGAATCGGCTGAATAATCGATCCTTCTGTAATTTTGTCGAATCCGCTTAGTATGACGCGATCTCCAGCGGTAAGGCCATCGGACACGATGTAGTTTGCCTTACTTTTGCCGTTGACTTTTACGGTCTTACGCTTAGCTTTATTCTGTTTGTCCAATACATAGACGTAGGTTTGATCTTGTAGTTCGTTGGTGGCGACCTGTGGAATCTGAATGACGTTCTTCTTGATTTCGGCTATCTTCAATGTCCCGCTACTACCCGTACGGATGATGTTTTCGTGATTAGGGAATGTTGCCCGCAGGGAGATTGCTCCTGTGGTACGATCCACTTGACCATTGACGGCATCGACTTTTCCCTTTTTGGAATATTCTTCTCCGTCGGCAAGGACTAAGGTTGCTTCAGGAAAGGTCAATTGATTGTGATTATTGTATTCAACGCCTGCTATGCTGTCTTCACGGGCCTTGGCTTTCGAAAAATATAAGAAATCAGATTCGCTCATGGCAAAATATACATATACCTCCTGAACATCTGATAATACAGTCAAAGGATCTTTATCCCCTTTGGAAACTAGATTGCCTATACGCTTTGGTATCCGACCGATATACCCACTCACAGGAGCTTCTATAAGCGTAAATCCTTTGTTGATTGCTGCACTTCTCACTGCAGCATTGGCTTGGTCAAGTGAGGCTTTGGCTACTTCATACTCGGATTTAGCAGCAGAAAGTCTGACATCGGAAATGACATCATTTTGTACCAAAGGTCGTAACCTATCTACCTCCAGTTGGGCATTGGCGAGCTTTGCTTTGGCCACTCTAGAGGTTGCTACCATATTGTTGAGATCTTCTTGATAAGTGGAAGCATCTACTTTGAACAGCTTTTGTCCCTTCTGGACAAAAGAACCTTCATCGACATATATCTCTTGTAGTAATCCTTCAACCTGAGGACGTATTTCAACGTTTACCTTTCCCTCGATTGTTCCGAGGTAGTCCTTTACTGTACTTGCATCGCTGCTCTGTACTTCATAGACAGGTAGAGCAATCGCCTTATTGATGTTCTCTTTTTCTTCTGATTTACCTGCAGTGCAGCTGGCTAAACTTAAGCTGATGACTAGGAACCCTAAAACATGAGGAATAAATTTTAAATTAAATAGCTTCGTTCTTTCCATTAATATATAATCTGTATCGTGCAACTTTCTTGTTACCGTATTGCATATACAACGCCAAAAAAACAGATTTGGTTTGTTTTTAACAAAAATTAACAGATTAACTAATAGGTCAGCTTGTGAATATACTGACCAAATTAGTAGATGTCTTTCTGAATAGTTATTATTGAAATGTGTTATTCTTGAGTGTGCTCTTTATATTCCATCCAATAGAGATCAAAGCCTTCGGCCCAATAGTCTTTTATTACTTCTTTTAAGATGAAACCATTTTTCTGATAAAATAGATAGGCGAGTTGGGAAGTCCTCACAGAAATTAAATGAGTGTGGGGTAGAGACTTAATGTAAGTTAATCTGTATTCGAGTAGTTTTTTGCCAATACCCTTTCCATGAAAATCTGTCGCGATAAAGTCCCAACTAATTTTAGCAATATTTTGAGGGATATCAAAATTTATACCGCCAGCACCGACAATCGTTTGATCTATTTCCGCGACAAAATACTGCTCTAGCTGATGTTCTAAATAGGTTCGAAAATCTTCGATCTCACTTTCTGCAAAATAGGTGGGTACATTTTGTTTCAATAGTTCAATCAGCGCATTTTTGTCTGATTTTTTGTATGGCCGTATGGTGATGGATGGATACATTGTTATTCTTATATCATGCGCGTGGGATATGTCTGATATGAAGGTAATGAAATTTGCCAATGGTTTGGGTATTTGTAGTCGATTACTAATTTATTTTTTTAAACTAAAACAATTACTATCTACGAATTGTATCTAATAATACCAATTGACAGTGTTTAACTAATGACCTAGTAGCCTATGCGAAATATTGTTATGTTTCTAGTTTTATTCTTTTTAGTCACATTCGGCGCTGTATGCTCCTTATATGCGCAGGTGCCAGATAGCACTTGGGGAAAAGAATTTGAAAATTATCCAACGTTTAAATTTAAGGGGCTTTTCCAAGCGCGTTATATAACGAGTCTTGCTAAAGATGTAGATGTGGGTGGTTTACATCATGTCGATCATTCCGGAACGGACAATACATTTGCCTTGAAGTACATGCGTGCACAGGTACAGGCCAAGATCAGTAAACGTACCGAAGTCGTAGCATTGGTCAATCTAGCTGATTTCAAAAATGATCCGAAGACAAGGGTCCTCGAAAATGCTTACCTCAAATATACGTTTAATCCGAAAATAGCGATTACTGTAGGACAATTCAGACCTTGGTTCGGTATTGAGGAGACCTATCCAGTAGATGTCATTAAATCTTTGGAATGGTCTAACCAGTATGCTGAATTTGGAAAAAACGGATGGACTAGTTTTCAGATAGGGGCCTCTATAGGCGGTACGCTTCAACTGGGAAATCTTCCATTCCAGTATGCCGTGTCGGTGGTAAATGGAAATGGCAAAAATCAAGTTTCAGATAGCGATAATGGCAAACAGTATATGTCGAGGTTGGTCTTTGGTATTTCTAAGAAATATGGAGTCAACATCGGTTTAAATGGTGGTGTAGGGGAGGTTGTCAAAAAAAATGTTTATGCCTGGGGTGCAGATATCGTAGGGAATATCCCGTTTTCGCAAAAATGGAATCTAGACCTTCAACTGGAGGGTAAGCAGGCCACAAACCATAGCCTCTATACGTCATTGGCGGAGGATGAGCGCATCGGAGGGATCAACAATTATCTAGTTCGTGGCTTTTACTTTTTACCGAATCTACGCTACGAAATCAGACACAAGAATCTAAGCGCAATAGAAGCATCGTGCCGATTTGAATATTTAGATCGTAATTTTAGTATGAATCCAAACCCACGACAGACATTCACACCTATGCTTGGGCTGGAGTTCTTAAAGAATTATGGCGCTCGGATTCAAGTCGGTGTACAAATGGATCGGTATAAACATCAGTACGAGAACACTACAACCTATAACGGCAATCTATTAATTGTACAGGTGCAGAGTAGACTTTAGAAAACTAACCCCTAAGATATGAAGGAAATTAACATTAAGAAGATTGGTATTACCTTTCTAGTTGCGCTGGCTATCTGGTTTATGCCTATACCGGAAGGTGTAAAACCGGAGGCTTGGCACCTATTTGCAATATTTGCATCCACCATTTTGGGAATTATCCTTAAGGCGGCGCCAATGGGAACGATGTGTATGATGGCAATTGCTTTTACAGCGTTTACTCAGGTATTGGCCCCTGGAAATGCAAGTGCTTCAATCGTTAAGTCCTTGAGTGGATTCGGAGATAAAGTCATCTGGCTAATTGGAATTTCATTTTTCATAGCAAGGGGTTTTATAAAGACAGGGCTAGGTAATCGAATAGCTTTTTTGTTTATACGGATATTTGGTAAAAGCTCATTGGGACTGGCGTATGGGCTAGGACTGGCGGATGTATGCTTGGCTCCCGCGATTCCGAGCAATACAGCTCGGGGTGGAGGTATAATCTACCCGATTATGAAATCTATGGCGATTAGTTTTGGTTCTGTGCCCGAAGATAATAAGACTCACCGAAAGCTTGGTGCTTTTTTGACTTTGAATAGTTATTATATGAATCTTATCGCGTCGTCCATGTTTTTGACAGGGACGGCCAGCAACCCAATGTGCCAGAAATTCGCTGCGAATCTGGGCATTGATATCACTTGGATGTCTTGGGCGATTGCTGGATTTGTACCGGGTCTCGCCGCATTTTTTATCGTTCCGCTTGTACTCTATAAATTATATCCACCCGAATTGAAGAAAACTGAGGGTGCGGCGAAGATGGCGAATGACAAATTGAAAGAGATGGGGCCAATAAAGATGAACGAATGGCTGATGTTGCTAGCGTTTTTTATCTTATTGGTGTTGTGGATTTTCGGTGCATCACTGTCAATTGACGCGACAACTACAGCATTCATTGGACTCACATTGCTGTTGTTGACTTCAGTATTGACGTGGGAGGATGTGAAATCTGAAAAAGGAGCTTGGGATACTATTGTCTGGTTTGCAGTATTGGTCATGATGGCGAGTTCGTTGAATGAATTGGGATTCATAGGTTGGTTCAGTGATTTGGTTCGGGTACAAATTGGTGGCCTTAATTGGATGATTGCTTTTCCTGTTATCATTTTGGTCTACTTTTTTAGCCACTATATATTTGCGAGTGCTACAGCGCACGTTGCTGCAATGTATGCGGCACTACTGGGAGTCGGCGTCTCACTGGGTATTCCACCTATGCTATTGGCCATGATGCTGGGTTTTATGGGGTCTATTTATGGCGTGCTTACTCACTATGGCCATGGTCCGGCCCCGGTGTACTTCGGGAGCGGCTATGTAGAGTTAAAGGCTTGGTGGCTGAGAGGGTTGGAGATTGGTATAGTACTGTTGATTATCTACATGGTGATAGGAGGTTTATGGATGAAAGTAATTGGTTATTATTAACGATACGCATATGTTGACAACACTCGCTCGAAAAATAGTTATGTGTCTGACAGGACTTTTTCTGTGTTTTTTCCTTATTATCCATTTGTTGGGGAATCTTCAATTATTCCTACCCCCAGAAGAGGCTCGGCTTCAATTTAATTGGTATTCAAACTTCTTGTCTGGCAATGTACTTATTAAAATAGTGTCGTATGTGCTGTATCTCAGTATTCTTCTACATATGCTAGATGCCTTGGTGATTACCATCAAGAATCGAAAGGCGTCGAAGCCGTATAAAAGAGATGGGCGGGGTCGTGCTAGTAAGTGGTACAGCCGCAACATGGGTGTTTTGGGGACAATTATTTTCATTTTTTTAGTGATCCATTTTCAAAACTTTTGGTATGTGTACAAGTTTGGCGAATTGCCGTTGGATGGCAATGGGCATAGAGATTTGTATTTGCTAGTCGTTACTACATTTCAAGAATGGTGGTACGTCATCATCTATGTTGTGTCTATGGTCGCCCTGTGCTATCATTTAATACATGGGGTCCACAGCGCCCTTCGGACATTAGGACTCTTTCATCCCAAGTATATGAAATGGCTAAAGATTGTTGGGGAGGTGTATGCGGTAGTCATCTGTATAGGGTTTGCGATGATGCCTATTTATATTTATTTCACGATGCATTAATTTAAGAATAAACGAAATGGATTTAAATGCGAAGATTCCCGAGGGGCCGTTGGAGCACAAATGGGAGAATTATAAAAAAACTGCAAAACTTGTTAACCCTGCGAATCGGAAGAAGCTTGAGGTTATCGTGATCGGAACAGGCCTTGCTGGTAGTTCGATCGCGGCTTCTCTTGGAGAGATGGGCTATCAAGTGAAAGTTTTTTGTTTTCAGGATAGCCCAAGAAGGGCCCACTCTGTGGCAGCTCAAGGTGGTGTTAATGCAGCAAAAAACTATAAAAATGATGGGGACAGTGTGTACCGAATGTTTGTAGATACCTTGAAAGGCGGAGATTTCAGGGCACGGGAGGCGAATGTGTATCGAATGGCAGAGTGCTCGCTTAACCTAATTGACCAGGCTGTGGCACAAGGAGTCCCTTTTGGTAGGGAGTATGGTGGCTACCTGAATAATCGCTCTTTTGGTGGGGTGCAAGTAAGTCGGACTTTCTACGCAAGGGGACAGACTGGGCAACAGCTGTTGCTAGGGGCTTATCAGGCTTTGATGAGGCAGGTAGGGAAGAAGACCGTTCAGTTATTTTCTAGGCATGAGATGCTTGACCTTGTGGTAATAGACGGAAAGGCAAGAGGGGCAATTGTTCGTAATCTGGATACAGGTGCGTTGGAGCGACACGCTGCACATGCGGTTGTACTGGCAACTGGAGGGTATGGTAAGATTTATTACTTATCTACATTGGCCATGGGGTGCAATGGGTCGGCCATTTGGAGGGCACATAAGAAAGGGGCATTTATGGCGAGTCCGAGTTGGATTCAGATTCATCCGACATCGTTGCCGCAGTCAGGGGATTACCAATCTAAGCTTACATTGATGTCTGAATCGCTGAGGAATGATGGGCGTATATGGGTGCCCTTGCAGCGCGAGGATAGTCGCCTGCCAAATGATATCCCTGAAAAAGATAGGGACTACTATTTAGAAAGAAGGTATCCGGCATTCGGGAACCTTGCCCCACGAGACATTTCCTCTCGAGCTGCCAAGGAAAGGATAGATGCGGGATTTGGTGTTGGTCCTTTAAAAAATGCAGTTTATCTTGATTTTGCAAAGGCGATTAAGGAACAAGGAGTCGATAAGATTAGAGAGAAATATGGAAACCTGTTTGACATGTACCATAAAATTACAGGATATGATGCTTATCAGGTTCCTATGATGATTTCTCCTTCGGCCCATTTTTCTATGGGAGGATTGTGGGTGGATTACGAATTGATGACCACCATACCAGGTCTTTTTGCTCTGGGGGAAGCCAATTTTGCAGATCATGGTGCAAATAGATTGGGTGCCAATTCATTGTTGCAAGCATCTGTTGATGGTTATTTTATTGCTCCTTACACAATTGCAAATTATTTGTCTGGAGACATACATACGGGTAAGATGTTGACTACGGACGTTGAATTTGAGGTTGCGGAGTCAGCTGTAAGAGAAAATCTATTGCGATTGATACGCATCAAAGGGGATACGACTGTAGATTATTACCACAAAGCCTTGGGTAAAATCCTTTATGACTACTGCGGTTTGGCCCGAAATGCTGACGGTCTGAAATGGGCCATTTCGGAGATAAAAAAGCTGAAGGAAAATTTCTATGAACACGTGAAAATACCTGGAGATCTAGATGGGATGAACGCTGAATTGGAAAAAGCAGGGCGGGTGGCAGATTATATGGAAATCGGCGAATTGATGTGTTACGATGCATTGACTAGAAATGAGTCTTGTGGGGCACATTTTAGAGAGGAATATCAAACGGAAGAGGGGGAGGCCATGCGCAATGATGCAGAGTATCAATTTATATCGGCTTGGGAATGGGACGCTAGGAAAACAGAGCCTACTCTTCACAAGGAAAACTTGACATTTGAGGTGGTGCAGCCTGTAGTACGTAGTTATAAATAGAAATTAGATAATTGAGTTATGAAATTGAACCTAAAAATTTGGCGTCAAAAGAATCGTGAATCTGAGGGACAATTGGTAGATTATATATTGGAGGACTTAAATCCGCATATGTCTTTTTTGGAAATGCTGGATACCTTGAACGAAAAACTGGTGCTATCGGATGAAGATCCAGTAGAGTTTGACCATGATTGTCGTGAGGGTATTTGTGGGCAATGTGGTGTAATGATCAATGGAATCGCACATGGACCGCTCAAAAATATAACCACTTGTCAACTGCATTTACGGACGTTTAAAGATGGTGAGACTATTTTTATTGAACCTTTTCGTTCGGAAGCTTTTCCCGTGAAAAAGGATTTAAAAATTGATCGTTCGGCATTCGATCGTATTATTTCGAGCGGTGGGTTTGTATCTATCAATACTGGACAAGCTCCGGATGCGCATGCACTTCCAGTGTCGCATCAAACGACCGAAGCAGCTTTTGATGCGGCCGCATGTATCGGTTGTGGTGCGTGTGTCGCAACTTGTAAGAATGGAAGTGCTGCCTTGTTTACTTCGGCCAAAATCCATCATATGGTATTGCTGCCTCAAGGGAAAGAAGAGCGACAAGAAAGGGTACTCCATATGGTCAAGCAGATGGATACGGAGGCTTTTGGGCATTGTTCGAATACGGAAGCCTGTGAGGTCGAATGCCCACAGGGCATCTCTGTCCTAAATATCGCGCGGATGAACTATGAATATAATAGAGCGCTTCTATTTAGGAAATAGGTATTGTCATGCAAACTGCTAAAAATCTTCCGGAAATGTGTATACTAGGCTGTTGATGTTCATTCCAGCTCCCATAGCTGCCATGACAATATGCTCGCCTTTTTTGAAAGCGTGTGGCTGGAGCTTACCTTGTACAATTAAATCAATAAGGGTGGGAATGGTGGCAACGGAACTATTGCCCAAAAATGAAATCGTCATAGGCATCCTATTTTGTGGTACCTCGAGAATGCCATACAATTCAAAAAGGCGAGTAAGCACCGCTTCGTCCATTTTGAGATTGGCCTGATGTATCAGAAATTTGGATATATCCGTGATTGAAATCTTGGCTTTCTGTATACTTTCGTCGATGATAAGTGGTACGTTTTTAAGAACTTGTTCATATAATTTGCGTCCATCCATTTTGAGAAAAAGGTCATTCCCAATATAATTTGGATTATAGGACTTGTCTAATCGTAGATAATATGCAAATGGATCGGCATAGGTTTTAGTACTGTGGGCGATGATGCCTATTGGCGTAGCACTTTGTTGTGCTGCTAAGATAATGGCTCCTGCGCCGTCGGAGTATATCATACTATCTCGGTCGTGGGGGTCGCATATACGGGACAAAGTTTCTGCTCCAATTACCAATATGCGTTTGGCACTGCCTGCTTTGATATACTGGTCTGCTTGGATAAGTCCTTGTAACCATCCCGCACACCCAAAAGGCAAATCGTAAGCGATGGTCTCCGGATTGTTGATCTTTAGGTTGTACTTAACTCTGGAGGCGAGGCTGGGTACCATATCGCTTCGGCCAATGTTACTTCGGATATCACCAAAGTTGTGGGCTAGGATAATATAATCTAGCGATTCAGGATCTATACCACTGTTTTGAAGTGCTTCTTTGGCCGCGAATGTTGCAATATCGGAAGCTACTAGATGATCTTCAACATATCTCCTTTCCTGTATTCCGGTGATTTGAACTAGTTGGTCGATGATTTGTTGATTTGTTTTTGCAAGTTGCTGCCCACTACTATCATAAAACGTATGGGTCAAGAAATTATCGTTTTTGACTATTTGTGTGGGTAGGTAACTACCACTACCCTTGATTATCGAGTAAATATGATCTGACATATTAGGATACATTTTAAGACCTCTGTCGCGCTCAGCAGTGACTAGGTTATGATGATGTAAGTTACCATTTAAACTTTATCAATACAGCAAAATCAATAATATTTTGTGCTAGACAAGAGGGCGCTAGAGGTGATTTACAAAATGTACTGTTATGCGCGATTGAAAAATTGAATGAATTGTGGGGCGAAAGCTGATGTTTTTATCATTGATTTAGCGATTCTATTTGATGATTTTTATCAAAATGACCTGAACATAGTTATAGTTTTAAAAATTTGATTGTCAGTGTATTTCGTTGTTATTCAATCGTTAAAAATCATAACTTTAATCAGTGGTAAACAAGCCCGTGTTATGATTTTAAGAACAATAGGAAATCAAGTATAAACTAACATATATTTTATGTCGAATTCATCACAAGAGAATTATAGTTTTTTAAAAGGAGTTGGTCAAAATTTTGATAAAGCGGCTGGTTTTACTCGATTTTCAGCGGGTATTCTGGAACAGATTAAGGCTTGCAACTCGATTTTGAGGGTCAAATTTCCGGTCAAGATAGGCGATACGGTAGAAGTAATCGAAGCCTATCGTGTGCAGCATTCGCATCACAAGCTCCCCTGCAAGGGAGGGATAAGGTTTAGCATGGAGGTTGATCAGGAGGAGGTTATGGCATTGGCTGCTTTGATGACTTATAAATGTGCGATTGTTAATGTCCCTTTTGGCGGTGGTAAAGGAGGGATCAAAATCGACAAAAGCAAGTATACCGAATTTGAACTTGAAAAAATAACGAGACGCTATACTTCCGAATTGGTGAAGAAGAATTTTATTGGTCCTGGTATTGATGTGCCCGCACCTGATTATGGGACAGGTGCGAAAGAAATGAGTTGGATACTGGATACGTATTCATCTCTGAATCCGAATGATGTGAATGCTCAAGCGTGTGTGACTGGTAAACCTCTTTCACAGGGTGGTGTACAAGGAAGGACGGAGGCAACGGGGCTAGGGGTATATTTCGGTATTCGGGAGGTCTGTTCTGTCAGGGAAGATATGGAGAGATTGGGGTTGAGTGTCGGGATAAAGGGCAAGAGAGTGATTGTACAGGGATTAGGGAATGTGGGTTACCATGCGGCTAAGTTTTTTCAAGATGCAGGGGCTATCTTGGTTGGGTTGATTGAATATGAGGGGGCGATTTATAAAGAAGATGGTCTAAATGTAGACGAAGTAATCGCACATCGTAAGTCCACAGGATCCATTTTACAATATGTGGGAGCTACTGACCTTGCAAATGGCGCTGATGGATTGGAACAACCTTGTGATATTTTAATTCCGGCAGCGCTGGAGTCCGTGATTCATGCTGGCAATGCTGATCGGATACAAGCTAAGATTATTGGTGAAGCGGCTAATGGACCTTTAACACCTGACGCGGATGCTATTCTACTCAAAAAAGGGGTTTGGATAGTTCCTGATATGTATCTGAATGCAGGAGGGGTAACAGTGTCGTATTTTGAATGGCTCAAAAATCTTAGTCATGTGCGGTATGGTCGACTGGAAAAGCGATTCAGCGAGAATATGTATGCCGAATTGGTCAATATTATTGAGTCCCTAACATTAAAAAAGGTATCTGAGCTTGAACGAAAAATTATCTTGAGAGGACCCGATGAGATTGATTTGATCTATTCGGGGTTGGAAGATACGATGATTGGATCTTATCAAGAGATTAGGGAAGTATATGTAAATACGAAAGGTGTAGATGACCTTCGAACGGCTGCTTTTATCTGCGCTATCAACAAAGTGGGTGCTGCATATGAGCAGCTAGGTATTTTTCCATAAGGACTAGCTCTCTATATATTTGCATATTCCTCATTTTTAATTAAGTGAATTGAGGGATATATTAATGAATTGAAAAATAGCCTGATGTATGGATTAACGCACTTGTTAATGAGGTTCTTTGGATGCGGTATCCTAGATTCTCTTTTCTGTTAACCAAGCAAACAGTTTGCTATAGACGAATTCTCTTACTTCTTTGGAAGATAGCACTAAGTCATGTACTCCGTTTTTGACAGACATAGTCGTGATATCGCCTTTTAATTTTTTGGCTTGGTTTTCAATTCCCTTGACATCGAGTACCAAATCACTTTTTGTCACATCGTCATTCCATTCGTTGTTTTTTTTACTTTGGGTACTGTACATGATGAGTGTTGGTACACTGATTTCAGGGCTTTGCCAGAGTACTCGATGTACCCGATGTACCGCCTTAATGAAGTGGATGGATGAATAGGGGAAATCTAGGGGTTTCCAGTTGAGATTAAAATTCCATTCACCAGCATAGTCTTTGTGTAGGCTTCTAGCATAGTGTTTGTTTAGTCTATTGGGCAGTTGTAAAGTAGGGAGCAATCCTGCCAATCGGCTGGCGAGAGGGATACCAATTTTTTTGGTGAATGAATCTACATTAAAGTCGTAAAATGGACTATTGAGCCATAACGCTTTTAAGAGTGGGTGCTTCGGATGTCGTATCGTATAGTAAGTCGTGGTCAACCCGCCTGTTGAATGCCCGCACATAAGAACGGTATCATGCCCTTCATCTCCAATGATATCTAATGCCATTGAAATCTCTTCATCATATTCTTGCAAATCTTTAACCAGAAAAAGGGACTGGTGAGGAAGGTGGGACCGACCGTATTTTCGAAGATCGAGTGCATAAAAGTCGTAACCATGAAGATTGAATTGTTCGGCCATTTCAGTTTGAAAGAAATAATCGATATAGCCGTGTATATATAGGGCTGCTTTTTTCGTTTTCTCTGAGGTCTTTTTACGAATTAGGGTCGCGACAACTTTGCCTTCGTAGTCATCGGCTAGTTTTAAGACGGTTTGCTCATACGGTGGCCCGAGGATGTCGGTTTGATAAGGATGATTGTTTGTTTTCATGAACGATCTGAATTGACGGTTAACTAACGGTATTCACTGCCTTGGATTGCTAATGACAGGACGGTGTTATAGTTCAGTTTGGTTGAAACTTCTGAGCACTTCTTTGAGGCTTCCTAGTATAGCTGGATTTTCATGGCCATATACTACATTGTCTATTTTCCATTTACCCTTTTTTAGTAAATGAATATCATCTGTCCAAGAAATATTTTCCCCGATATTATTGTGGAAACGGACCTCCACGACGGCAGTGCTGTCGCGAATACGTATTTCTAGTATTTCATGGGAAGTAGATCCTTCATACAGTCCTGTAAAGATATCACCTTCTATAAGAAGAGGTTTATCTGTAGGATAATTGCTTTTGGAAATCTTTTCAGCAGATTTTTTTTCCTTTTGTTGTGCACTATCTATGAGTGTAACAAGTTCAGCTGAAAGTAGACTCTTATTGACATTTGCGTAGTTTTCGCGTGTGCTATAGAAAGTGTCGATAAGCACAGCAATCTCGCTTTTATCAGTGCTGCCACAAGCGATTATCAGCATAAATATACCCCATAACAAACCTGTTGAAACCTGCTTCATAGTCTTTAATGTTTTTATAAAGGTACTTACCAAATCTCGATATTACAAGGTGGTCAATCTATGGGTCAAAAATCAGTATTAAAGATGTTTCTCTCTAAAAAACTTCAGGATATAACATTCAGGTAGAGTAGTGTATACGCTATTACCGATTTATAGTGTTAAAAAAATAGAAAAGTAAAGTAAACTTGTCATTTTGAGTAGTTTGTTTATCTTTACTGTATTAAACTTAAACAACATGAACGCAAAAAAAAATTCGAATCTCTTCTCATTTCAACGATATGTAGGGATTGGGGTGACTATACTTGGTATATTTGTCATCATTGGAGACCGTTCAGCGGGGGCTACTGTACCTCTCATGGTGGGATTATTTACGTTGTTTACTTCGAGGGAACGTGTCGAGGACGAACGATCAGTATCTATTAAGACATCTTCTCTTTATTTTGCACTTGTCATCGCCTATACCATTAAGCTATTGAGTTCCTATTTTTACTCGGAGGGATTGATTCACTGGCAAATTACAGAGGTTGATTATTTCATTATCCTATTATTCTCGTTAGCTTTGGTGATTTATTATTTTAGATTGTACTTCGGAAAATAGGACCTATCATATGACAAACACACTGAAGGTAGAGCGGGCAAAACGTAATATGACACAAGCGGAGCTTGCTGGACTGATAAATGTATCCAGACAGACTATTAATTCGATTGAAATTGGAAAATTTGTGCCCTCCACATTACTGGCGATGAAAATCGCACATATATTCGAAACGAAGATAGACGATATCTTTACGCTTGAAAATTCGGACTGGAGTTAAAAATATTTAAGAGTTTCGTTACCTGAGATTGACTCCAATGACTTGAACAAATCTCCAAGTTCATTCAGAAAGAACAACGGAAAAATTGTACAATGGCCATACTAACCATATGAAAAAGGCGGTAAAACTTTGCTAGTGTTGACCGCCTTATTTTAATTCTTACCTAGTCGAATTCTGCAGTTTCGGATTAACTATCAGATTATTTCTTGGATTTACCTGATACTTTGGAGGTTAGGTTGGGAACGTCTTTTGAAACAGTATCTTTTCCTTTTTGATAATCAGATAATTCCTTTTCTTTCGATCCTTTTGCCTTTTTCTTTTCTTTGCTCATGATTTTGTTTTTAGTTGTGTTTAATATTTTGTTCCAATTGTCGTATGTGCCTGTCTAGGAGATTGTGATTCAAATTTTGGTAGTTGTCGGCACGAAATGTCTTCAGCGTTATAATGATTTTTGTGGCTTCTGAAAGGAGCGAATTTATATAACAGAGTGCTCCTGATTTAGCTCTTTCCATAGCCAATATAATGTCAGTATAGTCTCTAAATTTATAAAAATTGGGATTCAGGGTGTAGTGCTCAACGTCCGTTGATGGCTGCTCTTGTTGGACTTCATTACTACAGGACTGCCAAGGCGATCTTGCGAAATCATTTGCAGATATAATGACTACATCTGTCTGGTTTTTGTAGACCCGATAATATTTGATATAATTCATGACAGTATTTTTTAGTAACGTTTGACCGCGTTGTATTTATCATGAAAGAGTATCTTGTTGCCTCAAGGCCGTCCGATAGATTCCAGACCAAAAACAAAGTAGTTTTTAACCAAGGCATTCCTTATTCGGTGACTGTCCCTTATGATATGCCCGGTGGCATAAGGGTGTTTAGTAAAGATAGTGAAATATATTGGTTATCAATTATTTATTGCGATAATGGTGTATCTTTACGCTTTGTTATCCTAGGATATCACATTTTATTTTTTTATGTAGGGACGTTGAAGATATTTGTTAAATATATGGTAAGCAATCGCTGTAAGTTGATTGTTAAGGCTGAGCTTGATCACTTGGGTATTATATACGGTGATATTGATCTTGGGGAGATAGAAATTAAGCAGCGCTTGACAGCATCGCAGCTGGAGTCTTTTAAAGTAGCGCTATCTAAGTCTGGTTTGGAACTGATGGATAATAAGCGCGCAATTTTGATCGAGCGGATTAAGAATGCAGTCATCGACTTGGTTCATTATACAGCAGATTTTCCGACTATCCGTAAATCCGATTATCTGAGTGAAAAGTTACAGTATGACTATACCTATCTGGCCAATGTATTTTCGGAATCGACAGGGACGACCATTGAACACTACTTTATTCTACATAAAATTGAAAAGGTCAAGGAATTGCTCATCTACAATGAGATGAGTCTATCCGAGATTGCTTTTCAGCTTAATTACAGCAGTGTGTCACACCTTTCTAAACAATTCAAAAAAATAACCGGCCTGACCCCCACTTTTTTTAAAAATATGCGTTATAAAAAGCGGATTAATCTGGAGGATGTATAAATTGAATGGCAACAGCTGAAATATGTTATTTTATATCCAGCTTCTCTAAGGTAAGTCTTGCCAGGAGATAACTTACAGTGGATTCTGCCCCCTGATTCAGATTGATGTATTCTTCTTCAATTCCATCATAACAACCGCCGGTTACCGGATTATAAACGATTTGATTCAAATGATTCTTTCCTAAGAACCAATCAAAAGCCTGTTTAATCTGTAGGGCATACTTTTCCTGTGGGAATATCTTTTCAAATTTATTAAGAGCCAAAATAGTATAGGTAATATCAATCGGTTGTTCACCCCCAAGCGTTGGATTCTGGCAGATACCCTTGTGTGCCCATCCTTTGTTAGAAATTACGTGTATACGATCGTTGACAAATATTTTGGAAAGGAGAAAGTCGAAAGACGATTTTGCTATTTCTTTGTAGATGGGATCTTGAGTGGAAATATAGGCACAAAGGAGGGCTTCGGGTATTGCACTATTACCATAGGTAAGGTATTTTTCAAACCATAGCCAAGAATCTTCTGCTTCCGTTTCGTACATGGCAACCAACCTGTCTGCAAGTTTTGATAGGATGGGAAGATTTATCTTGTTGTTTTGCAGGTGAAGCCCCTTAATTGTGAACGACAAAGCTCTTGTAGAGCATATTTGTTGTAACATTGGAAGAGCTTTTTCTAATATGTCATCAGCCTGTTGAGTATACGTATTGGGCAGTATGTTTTTTAGCGATACTACATGCCCTAACGCCCAAGCTGCCCTGCCATTGGAATCGTCTAGATTGACCTCGGCATTTTGACTAGTGAATGCTTTTTCACTATCCATGTAATTCAAGAATTTACCATTTTCTTGGAGACAATGGCCAATAAAATTTAGGTAAATTCCAATAAGTCTTAAATCCGATACGTCTCGATAGAGCTCGAAGTGCTGACTTAAAGCGACCAATGCTCGTGCATTGTCATCTAAAGTGTATCCTGAAGAAAGATCAGGTGTACTGGTTTTTGCAAATTGGATCATGCCAAAGTCGGTCGTCATTCTCTCGATATGATCGAGATTCACTTGGGGTAATGAGTATCTGATTATTTTATTCTTGTCTTTAATCTTAAAGATATTGGCGTGCGCTATCGCTGAATTTTGCCAAGATGTGCACACCATCTTTTGAAGACTGTTTAATCCTAGCCATTCCTGTATATCCGTATTCTCGAGTATATTGTTTGCAGCATCTGCTAGTTGAGTGAAAGCTTCAAAATCGATAATAACCCCCATATCTTCTTTTAATACCTCGCGTACATGGGGTATTGGAGTAGATATGATGGGGCACCCACTACTGATGGCATACGAGAAAGTGCCACTGACAGCTTGATGTCTATCATTAGACGTAAAGAGATAAATATCGGTTAATAGGAGGTATTCGAGGAGATTCTCTATAGGCAGATATTGATCGACTAAAAGGACGTGTTCTTCGATTTCCAGTGTCTTTATAATCGATTTCAAATGTTCTCTATATTGCTCACCTTCATTTTTAACAATGGATGGATGTGTTTTGCCAATTATCAAAAAAATAACGTCTGGATTCTGTTTGATGATTGTAGGAAGTGCATGTAAGGTAGTTTCAATGTTCTTCCCAGGACCTAAAAGCCCGAATGTAGAGAGCACTCTGCGATTAGGGACCTTATATTTCTCTTTTAACTCGTCTTTATCTTTAGCAGGTAGAAGATGGGTGCCATGTTGGATGATCTTAATTTTTTCAGGTTCAATGCCATAGTCTTTCATCAATATATTTGCGGAGTGGTTGGTCATGACAATGATACGTTTGCAGGCTTCGGCTATTTGCTTTATCTGCAGTTTGAGTTTTTCATCCGGATTGGGTAAGACTGTGTGGAAGGTGATGATTACATCTTTCTTGAGTAGATTCAAGAAAATACCAAACATTTCTTCTTGTTCTTTAAATAAACCAAATTCGTGTTGGACAGATACCACTTGGACATTATTAGCCTTGTTGATATTATCAGCTAGATTAATGTAGGATCCCGTGTCTGATGTGTCTAGTATATATCGGGGCGTGCGTTCATATTGGAGATGTTCATGGGATGCTTCTACAGGGACGATAGAGATTTCGAAAGATTCGTTAAACTTCTCTTCTATCGCTTGAATCAAATCAGTAGTATATGTTGCTATTCCACATTCTCTTGGTGGGAAGGATGAGATAAACATTAGGCCAGTACGGGGATTGGTAGTCACTACCGCTGGTAGCGAACCTATAATCTCACTTAATTGATTTTTTTCAATAATATGATACATTACGTCTTTAGTTTTCATAGTGATTGGGGGAATGTTGGGTAGAAATATGGGATTTTTTCGTTTCTGTATGTTGGAGTTCAAATAGTAATGCGGTGATTGATACAGACGCTACCGCAATCCGTTCATCCGCAGCCCCGTAATAGATGTAGAGCATATCTCCTTCCACTACGGCCCCTGTGGGAAAGCATACATTACTAACTTGGCCCATGCGTTCGTATTCTTCCTCTGGGAAGAAAAGTGGGTAGGGTAGTCTGCCGATTTCCTGTTGAGGGTCGTCGAGATCTAGCAAGGCGGCACAGCAACAGTAGGTATATCCTGCGATAGTATCGTGCACTCCATGATAGATCAGCAGCCAGCCTTCTGAAGTCTCGATAGGAGGACAACCGCCTCCAATATAACTGACTTCATGTGCGTATTTTGGTGTTAACAGCACATTTTCTTCAAAACGTGTAAGATAATTTTTCCAAAATTGCTCGTTCAACTCCTCTAAACTATTGATACCAATCAATAATTGTACATCGGGTCTTATTCTATGTAGAAAATACAGTCGATGATGGATCCTCCTTGGAAAGAAAATTAGATTTTTGTCCCAAACCATAGCATTTCCATCGGTATGTGGCTTTTCAGTCATATCGATGTTGTATCGACTGTATTTAACATTCAAGTGGGCCTTAGTTTCCAATAATGTTTTGAATTCATCATAGGTAATCTGCGGTACTATAATCCCATGCTTATGCCATTTGGTCAAATTGAGGGAGGTCGCAAGTGCGCCAAGAGCATTTACACCGTCATAAGCCGTGTAGGTAAGGTAGTACAGCCCGTCAATTTTGACAATTCGAGGATCTTCCATTCCATGAATCTCAAAGTTGTACTCTGGGCTCATAATCGGTATATCCCGTCGTTCTTCTATGACTAAAGGGCTCGATAGTCTGCAATACCCAATAGAAGAAAAATTACCCTTTCTAACAGCCCGATAGAAGAGATGGATATGTTGTCCTTCCTTAATGACGCCAGGATTGAGCACGCCTACATTTTCAAACGCAAGGTCGGTCTTTTGCAATAGTACCCCCTCCTTTCTAACCTTGATTGTTCCCATAATTGTTATCTGTTTTTTGCGTGCATTCAATGGATGACTGGTTGTTAGTGTATACCCGCAGAGAAGTAAATCGTTACATCAAAGGTGGTGTTTTGTTGTTCGATCTCGTTATATCATTTATCACCAAGTTTGTATTATTCACACATTTTACTTTTTGTGACATTATCATGTGTAATAGGGATATTGTATAAAGTGCAGATTGAATTATGCACGGTCCGTGTTTGCGACTATCCAATAACAAAATGTATAGAACCATGGGCATGCTCGTGTCAATGCTTTTGAATCTATTATCCTCCGATTTTTGCCGATGGATTGTCAAACAAATTAGTGACTTACCTGTTTTTTACATGTACTACCATATAAGATGGTTCTAATAAAAAGAGATGATTATGCTAGACCCCAAAAAAAATAATCAAGAATCAGAAGATAATCAAGATTATCCTGGGTATCCGCACTATTCGGCAAAGGAGGATATTTTTAGTAAAGAAACGCGGGTATTGGACGAAGAATTGGGACAGGAGCCCTTATCCAAAACCGATGAACGGTCTTTGGATGAGGGCTTGGATGTGCCTGGTTCAGAGCTGGACGATGACCAAGAAGAAATTGGTTCAGAAGATGAAGAAAATAACTATTATAGCTTAGGAGGGGACAATCACGAGGATTTAGAGCAAAGCGAGGATTTCTAAATCCTCACTTTGCTTAAAAATATCCTATTGTTCAAGGTCGATGTTTCAGGGGTTCGTTGCGATGACTTGGTGCAATATGAATATAATGTAGCCGATATCTTAGGTTCGCTCGTAAGCACTTTTTTGACCTATCTTGTCATTATAAAAGCTATATATTGGTTACTATTTTAAGGTCCTTGTTCACTTTCAATGGCATATATAAAGCGGTCGGATCGATAGTAACCTTTGTTGTATTCGATCGGCTTGCCCTGCTTGTCTACTACATAGCGACGTCTAAACAATATTGGACTCCCTATTCCAATGTCTAATTTTTCGGCAATGTGATCATCTGCAGCCATTGCACTAATCTCTTCTTGTGATTTGTATGCGATTACATTAAAAGATTGCTTTAACATTTCATATAATGGAAGTTTGAAATTCTCATCACCCGTCATTCCTATCTTTGGATCGAAGAATGATTCGAAATATACAAATGGACCATCCGGAGTACCGCGCAGTCGGGCGAGTCTTAATATTTTACTGTCCATTTTGATATCAAAAAAGGTTGCTGTTTTTTTTGTTGGATTGACCCATGAAATATGGAGTTCAAAGTTTTTAATCGGAATTTCACGGGCCGCCATTTCTTGGGTGAAACTCATCCAGTTTTTTGATTTGGAGCTGATATGACATTGTTGATTCACCCACGTACCACGTCCCTTTTTACGGATGAGGAGTTCTTCAAATACAAGCTTGTTAATCGCTTGACGTAATGTGGTGCGTGATACCCCCATTACTTTGGCAAGTTCCAATTCATTGGGTAGTAGCTTTCCATTTTGATATTCTTTGACGACTATCAGGTCTCGTAACAATGTTTCTACCTGCTGTATCAAGGGGATAGATGAAGTTGGGTTGATTTTTAGATTCATGTAATTCTCTTCAGTAAAATCGTGTAGTAAAATATAAATACGCAACAAATGTATGTACAATTTATTTATTTAACTTGTATATGTAGATACAAAGTTTTATAATTGTGTATTAAATCAAGTGAATTATTCTTTTTGACGGTATGTGCATAATTTTATGTGTATACATTTTAATAAAATATGGAAACAACATTTTTGCAACGAGGCACACGGCAGCCTGTAATGCCAGCACAGATTCAATCTACTTCATCTGAAGGATATACTATTTATCCCTCTTTTTCAATAGCGAGTGGCCAGATTCATGGGGGGTATGACTCCTTGGTTGATTGGTTGAGCAGTCAAAAGCAGGTTGTGGTAGATGGTTATGTGGGAGTGGATTGGAATGGTATCCGTGTTGCTTTGGATGCTGGGTTTGTGAAGCGTGGCCTTCGTGTAAATTGGATTGATACACGAATGTTTCTAAAGAGTGAAGAGACTTTGGATGCTTTGGTGGCTCCCTATATGGGAGCAGTGGATTCGGTCTGGGGAAAGGTGACCGATTTAGAGTTGGGGCAGTTTTTTAATCTTGAGGAATTGGAGTCGGTCGCGGTAGATGATAGCTATGATGTCAATATTGTTTGGGGTACAGGGGCACTATTTGCTAAGGGCTTTACTAGATCTATTTATTTTGATTTGCCAAAGAATGAATTGTTGTATCGAGTTCGAGGAGGCTCTGTTTTCAATTTGGGGTCAAGCCACTCTATTAATGGGATGACAACCTATAAGCGTCTGTATTTTGTAGATTGGATTGTTCTAAATAACCATAAGAAGAAGATGTTGGGACGGTTGGACGCCTATGCGGATACACAGTGGGGTGATACGTTGAATTGGATGGAGGGTGCAGCGCTAAGTGAATCGATCAAAGCTATGGCAACTACAGTTTTTCGCCCACGTCCTTGGTTCGATCCTGGAGTGTGGGGAGGACACTGGATGAAGGATAGATTTACAGAATTGGCTCGTGAGGAAGAAAACTATGCGTGGTCTTTTGAAATTATAGCGCCCGAAAATGGAGTAGTGATGGAAAGCGATGGTTTGTTACTTGAGGTTGCATTCGATACGTTGATGTATGCGCAGTCCAACGTTATCCTAGGGCGTGATCACGCTCGTTTTGAAGATTTCTTCCCAATTCGGTTTGACTTTTTGGATACTTTTGATGGGGGTAATCTGTCGATTCAATGTCATCCGTCATTGGAGTATATCCAAGAGCAGTTTGGTGAAAAATTTACACAGGATGAAACCTATTATATCATGGACTGTAAAGAGGATGCTAAGGTGTTCTTGGGTTTCCGTGAAAGCGTCGAACCAATCAAATTTCGTGAAGCTTTAGAGTCTAGTCAAGCGAACGAAGAGCCGCTCGATATTACACAGTATGTAAATGTATTCGATAGTAAAAAGCATAACTTTTATTTGATTCCGAATCAGACTGTACATAGCTCGGGTAAGAATAATATGGTTCTAGAGATTTCGGCGACGCCATATATCTTTACGTTCAAAATGTATGATTGGTTGCAGAAGGATAAAGAGGGAAAGCCTAGGCCAATCAATATAGAGCATGGTTTTAACAACTTAGATTTCACTTGCAAAGGTGATCGAGTAGAGCAAGAATATATTTCTAAACCCTATGTAATTAGCGAGGATCAATCGCATCAATTGATTCACTATCCGACCCATGAACGTCATTATTACGATGTGCATCGCTTGGATATCTATACAGAAGTGTGCGTGGAGACTAATGACCAAGTGCATGTGCTGATGTTAGTTGAAGGTTCGGCGATAGAGGTAGAGGATGCATCAGGCCGTTGCCAACGCTTCTTTTATGCTGAGACCTTTATTGTGCCTGCAGGGAATGCACGATACACTATTCGTAACCTAGGCGATGAACAAGCGAAGGTAATTAAGGCATTTCTGAAATAGCCACCAAAGAAGTAACCAATAAAGAAAACTTTATGAATAGACGAAATAGATTTTTAGTAACCGCGGGGATGCTTTTCCTTGCTTTTGGCCAACCGGCCTTAGCACAAGAAAATGTTGTTTGGGAGTTGGGTAAGACCGATGGCTCGAGTGGTGAGTTTGCACTATCACCTGGTGATTTTAAGAAATTTTTAGCTCATGATATGGGTTATGAAGATAAGCAAGTAATCATTGGCCGTAGCCAGCTTGGTGCGGAGTTGCCCTATGTACTTCCTGGGCCAGCAAATGGTTGGGGTGGTACGGGACCTACGTCAGGTTTACGAACACACTTCCTAAACTTTTACTACGCTTTGGATAAACCAACGGATAGCACACCTTATGCATTGGAAGTCAATCTAGTGAATTCGGATCCCAAAAACCACCCAACATTGCAAGTATCTATCAATGGAAAAAACTACAACTATGACATCAATAATGGTTCAGGGAGCGGTGATCCGGGCATTGGTGCCGTAGGTAAAAAGAAAATTGTTGTCAATCTAGATCCATCTACACTTCGTCAAGGATATAATCACGTAACATTGACGGTGTTGAAAGGTGGTTGGGTGGAATTTGATTCTTTTCGTTTGTTGGGACCTTCCAAGACCAAACTGGTCACAGGATATGATGCTTTGGTGAAACAGGTGAAAGTTGCTGATTTCGAATCAAATAGTAGTAAAGGGCGTGTACAGAACCTATTGGTCGAAATATTAAGACTGAGTGATGCCCAACGTGTCAAAGTGCTGGTGGACGGAAAGTCTGTTTATCAAGGTGACTTAGGCAAGGGCTTGTCGATGTTGGAGTTGCCTCTTACTACTGTAAAGAAGCGCAAACAGAGTATATGTGAGATTTATATTAACGATAAGTTGTCTCATCGCACACAATTAGAGAGAATGCCTAGACGTCTGGGTGGTGCATCGGACTATGTCAATACCATGATTGGGGCGGCGCACTCTCGTTGGATGATTGCACCAGGACCTTGGATGCCTTTTAGTATGGTCAAGATAAGTCCAGATAATCAGAATACGGGCTGGCAAGCTGGATATGAACCCTCAATAGAATCAATAGGAGCTTTTAGTCATATTCATGAATGGACTATGGCGGGCTTGGGGACTTTTCCTACGTCGGGCACCTTACAGACCAAGATTGGGGATCAATACGATCCTGATTCGGGATATCGGTCTCGGATAGATAAAATGACAGAGCGTGCACCGCTTGGGTCTTATCATGTAAAGTTGACGGATTATGATATAGATGTGGATTTGACGCAGACTACCCGTGCCAGCTTTCAGCGCTATACTTTCAACGCTTCTGATACAGGGCGTGTGATGATTGATTTAAAAACAAATGGAGAATACCCATATCAAATATTGGATTATAAGATTAAGAAAGTCTCAGATACCAAAATCATCGGATACAGTAGTCAACTCTCGGAGAATGTCTGGTCTACTGACGCGCAACAAGACTATATTGTACACTTTGCCATTGAGTTTGATTGTCCCATCCTCAATTTCGGAACATGGGAAGGCGATAAAAGAAAGACAAGAGAGGATGGTCAAGGTGGACATGTGAGGGAGGCGGGAATGTATGTGGAATTTGACGTGCGTAAGCAGAAATCCGTGCAGCTGCGTACAGGTATTTCTTATGTAAGTATTGAAAATGCAGAGGAAAATCTTCGTGAAGAGATCAGTAAGCCATTTAATTGGTCCTTTGATAAAGTTGTCGCTCATCAGCATGAGGTATGGAATGAGTTGCTTAGTAGATTGGAAATATCTTCAGATGATTATTTAGAGAAGGAAAAATTCTATACAAATATGTACCGCGCACTGTCCCGCAATACTTTCAGTGACATCAATGGTCAGTGGCGTGACTCAAGAGAGGTGGTTCGAACTTTTGAAGACAAAAATGATTTGGCTCTGGGGTGTGATGCTTTCTGGAATACATTTTGGAATCTGAATCAATTTTGGAACTTGGTTACACCAGAATGGTCCAGTAAATGGGTGAAATCTCAATTGGCGATGTACGACGCGGATGGGTGGCTCGCTAAAGGTCCTGCGGGAATGGAATACATTCCAGTGATGGTTGCCGAGCATGAAATTCCACTTATTGTCGGAGCCTACCAAATGGGAATTCGTGATTATGATGTAGAAAAGGCGTTTGCAGCGGTTAAAAAGATGCAAACAACCAGTCCCTTAAAGTTTGAAGGTGGTTTCGCTGGAAATCGAGACCTAGATGTCTATTTAAAATATAAATATGTTCCTTCGGATTTGGGACGATTCTCTAATACATTGGAATATAGTTATGATGATTGGACGGTAGGTCAATTCGCTAAATCACTAAAAAAAGAAGCTGATTATGCGTATTTCAATGATCGGGGCACCTGGTGGAAAAATGCCATAGATCCCGAAACTGGATATGCACGTATGCGAGATTCGAAAGGTGAGTGGCTAAAAGACTTTGATCCATTCAAGTCTGGTGCCAATCATCACTATGTGGAGGGAAATGCATGGCAATTAACATTCTTTGTGCCTCAGGATTTACCAGGGTTGTCGAAATGGATAGGTGAAGATGTCTTGTTAAACCGTTTGGAATGGGGTTTCGGGGAGAGCGAAAAGTGGCGCTATAACGGGCCGAATGATCAGTACTGGGATTATCCTGTCGTACAAGGTAACCAACAATCCATGCACTTTGCCTATATCTTCAACTATATGAATAAGCCTTGGTTAACGCAAAAATATAGCCGTTCAATTGCTGAACGCTACTACGGGCAGGGTATCTCAAATGCATACCTAGGAGATGAAGATCAAGGACAGATGAGCGCTTGGTATGTCATGACGGCAATTGGTCTTTTCCAGATGGATGGGGGTACGCGTAGTAATCCGGTGTATGAAATCGGCAGTCCAATGTTCAAGGAAATCAAAATCAAGCTAGATAACAAATATGGTAGGGGAAAGCAATTTGTGGTTAAGGCTAATAATAGTAGTAAGAAGAATATCTACGTGCAGAGCGCACTCCTTAATGGGAAAAAACTTGATACTTTTTATTTCGATGCAACAGCACTGTTAAGTGGTGGAGAGTTGATTCTAGAAATGGGGCCTGAACCTAATAAGCAGTGGGGCCTAATGAAGCCATAGCGTAAAGCGGAAACAAACATAAACCCAAAAAAAATTATGAACACAATGCTTTTTTATGTGAAGCCGCCACAGCTGTCGTTGAGATGGCTCGTTGGCGGACACCGATTGCTTAACCTACATGCGATACGTTGTGGGTTAAGCAGTCTCTTTTTTATACTTTGCGTAGTGGCACCTTTCCTTCGCCTCGACTGGGGGGGAACGCCAGTGGTTAATGCTGATGGGAGTGTCTCGGTAAAGGTGAAAGTGACACGTGGTGCCAATCAGACTGAATTTCATAAAAATTTGATGGATATAACGCTATTCGTCAACAATAATCCTTATGTAGGAGACAATAATTATGATAGCCGTTTTTCGCCGCGAATCGCTTTTACAGGGCAGGTTGGCAATGCTAGGATTGGAGAAGTCATCGAATTGAAATCAACCACACCATTACCAGCTCAGAGAGATTGGTATATCCGCGCCGGAGAACGGGTAGCACATGGTCTTAATATCTATAATTACAGCGAACCATTAACGGTGACTATTCCTTAGTGGATATCCCATAAATCTAATAACAGTGAATTTAACAACAAAACAACTTATTTTTATTGCGATTGTTGCTTCCTTGGGTGGTTTGATCTTTGGTTTCGATATGGCCGTGGTATCGGGGGTATTACCCTTGATTAAGTCGCAATTTGCGCTTGACACCTTCTTGGAAGGCTGGTTTGTGTCGTCGGCTTTGCTTGGCTGTATCCTTGGAGTGCTTATTTCTTCGTATTTATCCGATCGTTATGGTCGCAGGGCCACGATGCAAATTGCTGCGGGGATATTTGTACTAGCTACGCTAGGCTGTGTTCTTTTGGAAACTTTCTCACCTATTATCTGGGCACGAATCCTGACAGGAATAGGTATTGGAATAGCTTCAAATGTAGTTCCTCTTTACCTCTCTGAAATTGCTCCAATAAAGGATCGGGGCAAGTTGGTGACTTTCTATCAATTAGCCCTGACCTTCGGAATCGTACTTGCTTATGCTTCGAATGCGTTGATCATCAAGCAGCAGCCTGTTTTTGAAGAAATGTTTAACTCGGGTTTATTTCGACATATTTTTGCGGAGCAAGAGTGGCGTGGCATGATCAGCATTGCAATGTTGCCTTCTTTGATCTTTTTTATCGGATTGCTTTTTGTTCCAGAAAGCCCGAGTTGGGGTAATGCTGCTAGGAAACAGTCGGCAATGGGGTATAGTGAGTTATTTAAGCCTATTTATCGTAAAGCGATGCTTATAGGTCTTTTACTGCCTATTTTTTCTCAATTCTGTGGCATTAATGTCATCATATACTATGGACCTACTATTTTAAAAACATTAGGCTTTAGCTTAGATAATTCACTCTATGGACAGATTATTATCGGTGTAGCCAATATGCTTTTCACGATGATTGCGATATGGAAGGTAGACAGTTTGGGAAGGAGACCACTGTACTTGGTAGGGACGATAGGGGGAGCAGTATCTCTTTTTGTTACGAGTCTTCTTTTCTATTTGGATATGGTGGATAGCTGGTTATTGGTCTTGAGCATTGTAAGTTTCTTGGCTTTTTTCGCATTTTCGATCGGGCCTTTGAAATTTGTAGTGGCTTCGGAGATTTTTTCGGCAGGTATCCGAGCTAAGGCAATGGGAATTAGTATATTGGCGATGTGGCTGTCGGATTTCCTGATTGGCCAGATTACGCCGTTTCTTTTAAGCGATTTGGGGGTGTCAGGGACATTCGCTGTCTTGGGTGGTGTTTGTTTGTTAGCGTTCGTATTTGTATACCGCACCCTCCCTGAAACGAAAGGTAAAACTAGTGAAGAGATACAAGAATTGTTAAAAGGAGGATAGAAGATGATAAAAAGAATAAGCTATTTGTTAATCCTATGCTTGAGCATGATGCAGGGTGCATTTGCGCAGCAGAACTATGTACAGTATGTAGATCCTCTGATTGGGACTGCACACGCCCGTTGGTTTCACTTTGTGCCTGGGGCGATACCTTTTGGTATGGCCAAGCCTGGGCCTTCCACTAATGGAAGCTTTGGTAATCAACACGGCTGGGATGCTACGGGGTATGACTATCGTCATACAAGTATAGAGAGTTTTCCCAATTTTCACGAATTTCAAGTGGGTGGTATTGCCTTGATGGCTACTACTGGTAAGTTGCAAACGGTACCTGGTGGTTTGGACGACCCGACCTCAGGATACCGTTCGCGCTTCGACCGTCACGACGAGCTTGCTCAAGCTGGATACTATAAAGTGCTTTTGAAGGATTATGGAATTCTTGCTGAACTGACTTCTACGGCACGCGTCGCTTTTCACCGCTATACCTTTCCGAAATCTGAATCATCGCATTTGATTTTTGATGTGGGTAATATCATGGGAGAAAGTGGTAGAGTGAAGGATGCCGAAGTGCGGGTCAATAGTGATGGTAGTGTGGAGGGATACGTAATCACCATACCCCGCTATGTGGAGAAATACCAGTCAGATGCTGATGTTCGGATGTACTTCTATGCAGTGCCAAGCAAGCTTGCTAACCAGGTGGGGGTATTTCATCAGGATAAGGTGCAAACTGGTCAACGGATGGCTCGAGGTGTAGGTGCTGGAGCATATCTTGATTATAAGACAGACGCAAACGAATCAATCGAAGTAAAGATAGGCCTATCTTACACTTCGATCCAACAGGCGCAGGCGAATTATCAGAAAGAGGCCACGGAGCTGAATTTTGATCAAGCTAAATCCCGTAATCAGTCTGAGTGGAATAGCATGTTGGGACGTATACATGTTGAGGGAGGGGAAGATATAGATCGTAAAAAGTTCTATACAGGCCTATATCATGCATTGCTGGGACGTGGACTTGCCAGTGACGTCAGTGGAGCTTACCCGAAAAATGATGGGACAATAGGGCAGATTGCCCAAAATAGTGACGGGACAGCCCTTCATGCCCATTATAATACAGATGCTGTGTGGGGTGCGTTTTGGAACTTGACACAACTTTGGACGATTGCTTATCCCGAGTATTTATCTGATTTTATAAAGAGCCAATTGTTGATTTACAAAGATTCGGGCTGGTTGGCTGATGGGATCGCCAATAGCAAGTACGTATCTGGAGTAGGGACTAACTTTGTCAGCTTGGTCATTGCAAGTGCTTATATGCAGGGGATTCGTGATTTCGATTATAGACTTGGATATGAAGCGGCATTAAAGAACGAAATTGATGGAAAGCAACGTCCTCGTGGAGCGGGTAAATTGGATGTAGATCGATTCGTTCAATACGGATATGTCAATCATTTGGATAAAGGAGATGATTGGGCTGAAGCCTGGCAGTTTTCAGCTTCACATACATTAGAGTATGCCTATAGTTCGTATGCTGTAGCCCAATTTGCGCAAGCATTGGGTAAGAAACAAAATTACCGTCAGCTGATGAAACTATCCGACGGTTGGAAGCATTTGTTTGACCCTTCTTTAAAGTTGATTCGTCCCAAGTTGGCAGATGGAACCTTTATCGAAAATTTTGACCCTAGCGCTCCTTGGAGAGGGTTTCAAGAAGGTAACTCTTGGCAATATACATTTTATGTACCGCATGATCCCCGTGGATTGATACAAAAGATTGGCCGAACAGATTTCAATAGTCGACTCGATAGTATCTTCATTAAATCAGCTCCACTCGCTTTTGGTGGTGGGACTACGCTGGATGCATTCAGCGGTTTACAAGGATTGTACAATCAAGGAAATCAACCCAACTTACATGTGGCTTGGCTTTTTAATTTCTCAGGACGTCCTTCGCTTACGCAAAAATGGGTACGCGAAATCAGTGATAAATTCTACGGTGCCGATGGTGTCCATGGCTACGGCTATGGACAAGATGAAGATCAAGGACAGTTAGGTGCCTGGTATGTGATGGCTGCTATGGGGCTTTTTGATGTCGGTGGGCTTACTGTTGCTGATGCTAAGATGGGACTCGCTTCACCACTATTTGATAACATTACGATTCAGTTGAATCCCAAATATTATAAAGGTAAGCAGTTGCAGATTCAACGAAAGAACGGAGCTGTAAGCAATGGATACATTCAAAAAATACGGGTCAATGGTAAAGTACAGCACACTCCTTTTGTCCCTTTGAAAGCATTGACTACGGGGGGAACGGTTGAATTACAAATGGGTAATACACCGGTGGATCATTATTGACTGGGCGCCTGAGGAATATCACCGGGAACTCGTGCGAATGACAGCTGATGAACGCGTGATATGGGACAATCACTATGCGTCGTTTTATTAATTTACACCATCGAGTAACAGTTGAATTTAGGGAAAAATATTCATAGCGGGGTTTTTAACCCCGCTATTTGTCAAGGCAACTTAGCACAATTGTTCTCTATGTATGTGCAGTCTAGGATAGATAATAACGAAGTTGCGTTTCTTCGATTAGTAATTCGCAGGACGTATACTGATCAATGGACCATGAGAGTACGGGATAGTTATCGACTTCATATGACATATATTTGCGCGTATACCTGAGAGGTTATATCTTACCATTTTTTTAAGGACTGTTGCAAACCACATGATTTATGAAAAGTGGGGTATAGCGTGGGGTGCATCTTTCTGAGGTTATCAATGGGAGGGAAATACCGTAATGTTGAGAAAGTCATCCCTAACTATTGATAGAACAGGTTTAAATGTGTTATTTTAGGGCGCAACCTGTTTTTGCTAAAACGAATTATCTAATTCATGACTTTGTCAAAATCGGCCTGTGTTGTATCGTTTTAAACTATGAGAAACGAAGTATCTCTATTTGCTCTAGAGCAGTATTAAAAAGACATTATGCAATTGTGGAAATTTAAACAAATTATATTGCTAGCATCCTTTAGTGTGTGCTGCAAGACTTATGGTCAGGATCATGGCAAGTTATGTGAACCTATAGAATTGAAATGTGAACATTTGACTGCTCCCATAGGAGTTGATACTCCACGTCCAAGATTCACATGGATGTTAAAGGATGATAGGCAAGGAGCTTTGCAGACAGCATATCAAGTACTGGTAGGGACTGATTCTGTTGCCGTAGATAACAACCGAGGGAATGCTTGGGATACAGGTAAACAGTCCCAATCAACTTTACTGGTATCTTATGGTGGCAAGAAATTAGCTGCTCAGACCAAATATTTTTGGAAAGTTGTCGTGTGGGACAAAGATGGAAAGCAGAGTGCCTCTAATATCGTATCTTTTGAAACAGGTATGATGGGGCGTTCCAATTGGAAAGGTGCTTGGATTAGCGATCATCATGACATCCATCATAAAGCAGCTCCTTATTTCCGTAAAAAATTCCAGATAAAAAAAGCCGTAAAATATGCACGGGCTTATGT
Organism: Sphingobacterium sp. SYP-B4668; assembly: GCF_027627455.1. Taxonomy (NCBI): domain Bacteria; kingdom Pseudomonadati; phylum Bacteroidota; class Sphingobacteriia; order Sphingobacteriales; family Sphingobacteriaceae; genus Sphingobacterium; species Sphingobacterium sp. SYP-B4668. Next base: position 1,490,732 of record NZ_CP115483.1, read on the forward strand.
AGCTGCAGCGGGTCTATTTGAGCTTTCTCTCAATGGTGCGAAAGTAGGGACCAACATTTTGGATCCCATGTACACACGCTTTGATAAGCGTACGCTATATGTGGTACATGATGTTACTGAGCAGATTCAGTCGGGTGATAACGCATTGGGAGTGGTATTAGGTAATGGTTGGTACAATCACCAGTCACTTGCGGTATGGGATTTTCACAATGCACCATGGCGAAATCGTCCTGCATTTTGCTTGGATTTAAGGATTGTATATGTTGATGGTACAGAAGAGACCATCGTGTCTGAACAGGATTGGAAAACCTCTTCTGGACCTATTATTTATAATAGTATTTACACTGGCGAACATTATGATGCCCGATTGGAGCAGCAAGGTTGGGATAAGGCTAATTTTGATGACTCCAAATGGCAGGGTGTTCGTTACCGGAGTGCGCCGGCCGATCTTATCGTATCCCAGCAGACTGAGCCCATTCGTCTGATTAAAGCGTATACTCCTAAGACAGCCAAGAAAATCGATGAGCAAACTTATGTATTCGATATGGGTCAGAATATGGCTGGTATTACACAAATTCGAGCTAAAGGTGTAGCCGGTACAATACTGAAGATAAAACATGGCGAGCGTTTATTGGACGATGGTCGGATTGACCTATCAAATATCGACGTATACTACCGAGGGGATAAGGAAGCGGACCCTTTTCAGACCGATGTGATTATATTAAGTGGAAAAAAGGAAGATGAATTTTTACCAAAATTCAATTATAAGGGATTTCGCTATGTAGAAGTAAGTAGTAGCGCACCCATAGCTCTTGAAGATTTAAAGATAACTTCGTATTTTATTCATAGTGATGTCGCTCCTGTAGGACAAGTCAAGACGTCTTCTAAATTGGTGAATGATTTGTGGGAGGTTACCAACAATGCATATTTATCCAATTTAATGGGGTATCCTACCGATTGTCCTCAACGTGAAAAGAATGGCTGGACTGGCGATGGGCATTTAGCGATTGAGACTGCATTATACAATTTTGATGCCATCACTATATACGAAAAGTGGCTTGCAGACCATCGTGATGAGCAGCAACCGAATGGCGTATTGCCTGATATCATTCCGACCGGTGGGTGGGGCTATGGTACGGCAAATGGTTTAGATTGGACAAGTACGATTGCCATCATTCCATGGCAGATGTATATGTTTTATGGGGATAGCAGACTTTTGGAGGATTGTTATGAAAATATTAAACGCTATGTAAATTATGTAGACCGTATCAGCCCGAACGGACTGACCACTTTTGGACGGGGTGATTGGGTACCTGTCAAATCAACTTCCAATTTGGAACTTACGTCCTCGATTTATTTCTATGTAGATGCAGTAATCTTGGCCTCAGCGGCTAAGATGTTCGACAAGCAGGAAGATTTTAAGAGATATGATATGCTGAGCAAAAAGATAAGAGAGGCGATTAATAATAAGTTCCTAGATCGTACTACTGGTGTTTATGCAAGCGGTACTCAGACGGAGTTGAGTATGCCATTGCATTGGGAGATTGTGCCTGAGGATATGAAAGCTAAAGTAGCAGCGAATTTGTGTAAAAAAGTAGAGGAGTCGGGGTTTCACTTGGATGTGGGAGTACTTGGTGCTAAGGCTTTATTGAATGCTCTTACTAACAATGGCTACGGCACTACGGCTTATAAAGTGGCCGTACAAGATACTTACCCGTCCTGGGGTTGGTGGGTTGTGAATGGTGCTACTACATTGTTGGAAAACTGGGATTTAAATGCAAAGCGGGATATTTCAGATAATCACATGATGTTTGGGGAAATAGGAGGGTGGTTTTTCAAATCTATCGGAGGTATCCTTCCAGACCCAGAGGAGCCAGGGTTTAAGCACATTCTATTGAAACCTATATTTCCCGAGACACTAGAGCATAGTGAAGTGCAGCATGCATCTCCGTACGGGAGGATAGTCTCAAAATGGAAGAAGAACAAGAAGATTATTACTTACGATATTCAAATACCAGCCAATTCCAGTGCTACCTTTTTTCCTCCAAGCAATGTTAAGGATACTTCAAGCGTAAAACTGAGTGCCGGTAAGCATCAATTGAAGTTGCATCTTAGGTAATGCGGCAAGGGAAGGGAATTTATTATAGTTTATTTATTGAATAAGGAAGAGTAGATATTATCCTTGTTTCCCCAAAAAACTTGGCTAATTTCTGAGTTTTTTGGGGAATATGAGGTAAGTGATATGTTACTGTTAATTTACTATCCTTTATCGACAAGCGGGATATTTGTTCATTCGGATTAAATGCGCTTACAGATCCTTTAATAATTTCATGCCAAATCCAGGTGATGGAGGTGGAATTAATTTACCTTTTTGGATGGTGTAACCTGATAGGTCAACATCATCTGATGTACTGGTGACTCCTTCAATAGTGACGGTATTACCTAGGCCTCCAGCGAGGTGGGCGGTATAATATGATTTGAGTAGTGAGCCCCAAGCATGTGGCGAGGCTTGCGCGCCTAGCTTTTCAAGTTCGGGCATTAATTTTCGCCAATTGGTAAATCCCAATCCCTCTATGTCCGTAAGATGGACATCCAACAGCTTCTTTTCTATCAATTGTTTGAGCAATCGCGGGTCTGGATCTGCTTCGCCATCTGCGAGGAGGGTCTGTATGCCTTCGCTTGTGAGCCAATTTCGCAATCTTTGATAGTCGGGAATGGTTTCATGAAAAGGTTCTTCAATCCAGAACAGTTTTACCGGTGATATCCCACGTAGGTACTGAATAAACTCATCTACTAAAAAGCCGTTATTACCATCGACCAAGATTTGACAGTCAGGAAATGCTTCAGCTACTTTTTTAGTGACCTCAATGTCGCGTTCTAATCCGGCCTTGAAAGGCATCCAGCGATGTCCACGACCTATTTTAAGTTTGAATTGACGATAACCTAAATCATAATCGAATCGGCACTCTTCCAATATACGATCTATACCACCAGGCTTATGGCTTGGTTCTAAATCGTCAAAATAGATCATCCCACTATAATAATCCGTAGTAAAGGGTTGTTCATTCCCGAGTAGTGCATAGACGGGTTTATTTAATATCACCCCTGCGAGATCGTGTAATGCAATGTCAAAGGCGATATGTTCGTTTAATAGTGTTCCGACATGAGGTTGAAAAACAGCTGTTACTTTCTTGCCAATCAGTTGCCCAGCTACATGTTCAGCATCCCTTTTTGAACCTCGTAATGAACCCCAGCCCCTGGCTCCCTTGTCGGTAATTATACAGCAGATTTCCACGAGAGGGCCATAGCCATGTAAATCAAGTCTCGCATTTTTACCCACTAAACGCGGATATTGTAACCGTACATGGGCATATTTGATTTCTTGGATGGTGTGATAGTTAAGTTCACTGTCTGCGGTGATGATTTGTGACGCCATTTCATGTGTACTTGCATAGAGTTTTGAATTTAGCAATGCAGTAGATGCGATACCTAGGTTCATCGCTTGTAAAAATGTCCTTCTTTTCATTGGTGATTATTTCGTGTCCTTCTTAATTAACTTAGTGGTTTATTTATATGGCCTATTTTAAAAAAAGGTGGCAATATTCCGCTATCTTTAAAATTGCTTAGGGAAATCTACTCTTCAAAAGAGAATGATGATATTCAAATCTAACTTTAATTTATCGGTAAATACTTTAAAATAGTCTCATTTTCAGTTTGTTTTGTCTCATTTTGTCTTTTTGTAGCTTAGGACGGATATTTATATTTTACCGGAATTTTTTGTAATCACAGGCTGTTTTTTTCTCTGTGTACTGGAAGAAATAGGTATTCATGCCGTCTAGGTATCCTCTTTTTAAAGAAGAAAGTATACTACCCTACATTTGTGAAGGGCAATGGTTTGACGGAGTGCTCTGTGAAATGAAAAAAATGAGGACAACTCTGGGCGAATATGGGTGTATTGTCCTAAGATTTTTCACCTTGCCTTATTAAAAATAGTTCGAATCACATGATCGCTATATTTTCAAGCTTTCTATAACCTCTTTTTTATAGCGTTTACTTAGTGGAATAAGATGGTCGCCCACTATTAGATGATTGTCATCTATCGTCTTGATATGTGATTTCCCAATGATGTAGGACCGGTGTGTCATACAGAATTCCTGGCTTGGTAATTCCTTAAGGATGCCCTTCAACGTCATGTAGGTCACAATTGTTTCTGAATGGGTATGTATAGTGATATAGTTGTTTAGTCCTTTGACGAAAATAATATCTAATAGACGGATGCGGTAATATTTATGCTTAGCGTCACCTTTTATTATTATATAAGTCTTTGTCTCTAATGCACAAGATACCGTGAGCTGCAACTGACGAAATTTGTTCACAGCACGACTAAATCGTTCGAAAGATATTGGCTTCAGTAGATAATCCACAACATTAAAATCAAATCCCTGCAATGCATACTCCGAATATGCTGTAGTTAAAATAAAACGACATCTTTCGCCGCATAATCTTAAAAATTGAATTCCATCTAGCCCTGGCATCTCAATATCTAAAAATACGAGGTCTATCACCCCCTCATTGACATAGTTAACTGCTTCAAAGGGATCGGTCAATGCTGCTACAAGTGTAAGGTCACTTTCTCGCTTTATGTAAAGTGATATAATGTCCGTTGCGTAGGCCTGATCGTCCAATACTAAGCATCGATATTTCTGATTATTATTCATCCGGTAATCTTGATTGTTAAACAGATTTTAAAGAGGTAATCATCTTTAAATATCGTCAGTATATGCTTAGCCGGATACATTATCTCGAGGCGTCGGCGTAGGTTGTCTAGGCCTAGTCCGCTGTTAAGATTTGTAGGGAGATTGGAGATATGGTTTTGCATTTTGAAGATAATCTCATTATCTGTGGTTTCTAATATAATCGAAATAGGCTTGTTGGCATCATTCAGTACTCCGTGTTTAATCGCGTTCTCAACGAAGGGCATCAGTACTAGTGGGGAGATTTCTTTACCATCAAGCGGGCCATCTATAGACATTTGAAAGCAAATCCCCTGATTATGTTGCAATGCATGGAGCTTAATGTAATTTTCAATGAATTGGATTTCCTCCTGCAAGGATGTCAGCTGTTTTTCATTTTGAGTCAGCGTATGTCGCATCGTGTCAGATAGATGTAGGATTGCGTCGGCAAGCTTCTGTGAAATAGGGAGTGCCTGGGCATACATGTAGTTTAATGTATTGTATAGGAAATGTGGATTGATTTGTGATTTTAAAAAAATGAGTTCGGCCTGTTGTACAACGGCTTGCAAGTTTTTATGGTCTTGTTGGGACTCCAATAACTGCACCATTAAGAAGGCTATTAATGCTATGAAAATACCGGGTAGTGAGTGATAGAAATTTTCGTAGATAAAGAATTGAAGGTTTAGATTTGCCGTCTTCGGGAAATTGAGCAAGTGGACGAATAAGACTTCATCGAGCAAATATCGAATAGCAATGACTGCTAGGATTAGTATCACCGTAGACACGGTCAATAGTGGAATCTTATTTCTTTTCCAATATTTGGGAAAGATATAGAATAGACAGATTAGCATTTGAACTAACAAAATGATCTGAGAGGAAACAACTAATATGAGTCCGTAGTAGGTTGAGTTTGCAAATATAAGAGTGCCCAAGAGCAAGTATAGGGTAGATATCAACCAAAAAAGTAAGATAATGTAGAGAAGTTTTCGATTCTTCATCTTCAAATTTAAATATAAAGCGATTAACTAGCTAATCACGTTATGCGAACACTTCAAATTATTATGCGAATGGGCTGATAATGCCAATGGCGTAATAATAGTAACTTCTCCTGTAATAAAATTTAGATAAAGGTACTGAATAGTGATTTTTGACAAAAAAATCAATTCAAGATGCTACTAAAGAAATATTTGGTGATTGGTGCAATCTTTTTAGTTCAGCTTTGTGTGTGTGCACAAAATAGTGAAGAATCTGTTAGCCTTAGAGAGATAAGTGGGACGATTAGAGATTCACTAAATTTGAAGGAACTAAAAGGCGTTACAATCACATTAATCGAAGAAAATAACCAAAAGATAATCGATATGCAGGTTACAGATGAAAGTGGAGATTTTACATTTTTCATGGACAAGAATATAACGTGTCAGATTAAAATTACAATGATTGGCTATCGCACCAAATTGCTTCAAGATATAAAACAAGGTAACCTACCACCCAAGTTAGGGACGATTGTGCTATCGTATGATATCAAAGAGCTGGAATCCGTGGAGATATCGGCCGTAAAACCCATACTGGAAAATAAATTGGATCGACTTATTGTACATGTTGAGCGAGATGCCATGTTAGATGGTGCTACTGCTTTGGATGCCTTACGAAAAGTACCAATGGTCGCGATAGATATGGAAGATCGCATCTCTTTGCGAAGCAATCAACAGGTGCAGATATTGATTAATGGAAAGCCTTCTGGTATGACGGGCAGTCATGTGGCAGATGCCTTACGTATGTTGTCAGCGAATCAGATACAAACAATCGAAGTGATGGTCCAGCCTACTGCAAAGTATGATGCTGCAGGAGGTGGAGTAATTAATATCATCACAAAAAAGCGTATCCAGCAAAATTTACATGGCACTGTAGCTTCTACAATTGGTACACGGCAGGGAGACTGGAATGCTGGCCTCAACTTTGGGGGAGAGAGAATAGGACTATCAACTCATATCGGAAATACCTGGAGCTGGCCAGTAATGACGCAGATTACATCTGAACACCGCACGTCTGATGGAAGACTAGTTGCCTTTCAACATAACGATAGTAAGAATCGACGTCTTGGTTATCAAACTAATATAGTGATGGACTTCCAAGTGGATACTAATAACACATTTACCTCTACCTTTAATTTTAACCAGTTTGCTATTCTCACCAAGAATAAAATTACAAACCCATATCACATGATTGATCTAGTGCCTATTCTCAACAATAGTAAGCAGATGTCTGGTGGCCTTGATTGGAGTTTGGATTATAGAAGAGGGTTAAGAATGAAAGGACAGGAACTCGCTATGTCAGTCCAACTATCTACAAGTAAAAATGATATGGATTTGTCCATAGACAGCCCTCCGCTCCTAGAAGAGGTACGTAACTCTGGGGCCAATAAAGAAAAAACATTACAGATTGACTATGTACATCCAATTGGAATGACGAAAGTTGAATTGGGAGCTAAGGCTATTTTTCGAGATATTACGAGTGAAACCATACAAGGTATTCAAGTCGCCCAAGATCCATACCATGTATCCAATGATGAATCGTTGACCTATCGTCAGCAGGTTACAGCCGCTTACACTAGTCTAACTATGGACATCGGTAAAGATATTCAGGCTATTTATGGGCTACGGTATGAGCACACTTTTTTAGCTAACAATACCGATAAAGGAGCGGAAGGATTCGTACGTCGATATAATCATTTTATACCCAATATAATCTTGGGCTACCAAGTCCATGAAAAGCTCGGGCTCAAGACCAGTTATAGCCAACGTATTGCCAGACCGAGTCTATATTTTTTAAATCCTTTTCTGAATACATCTGACCCGATTAATCACCAGCAAGGGAATCCAGCTTTGCGAGCCGAATTAGCTCATAATTTGGAACTTGCTGGTAATTTGATAGACAGAAATCTAATGATGAGCATGACCGTCTATTTTAGAAAAACGAGTGATATTATCGAATCAATTTATACACCTAGGAATCAGGGCAATCAGACCTTGATGCTGCAACACTTTGACAATATCGGCGAGGCTTATGTATACGGTATTAATATGTTTGCGTCAACCACCTTATTCAAAGTTTTGAGTTTTCGCGCTAATCTGGATTTCAATCTGCAAGAGATTAGACCCTATTCGCAATATACGTCGCATAGTATCTACGTAAATCGATGGTTGTCTAATTATAAATCTTTTGCTGGAGCTGCTGTAGATCTCAAGAAAGGTTACTTGGTCGAATCATATGTATTCTTTGATTCACCACAGCGTGTTTTTCAAGGCCACTATTCCGCGTTCAATTTGTGCACTTTTACGGTCAAAAAGAAAATTGGTACAGATAACGGTACTGTAGGTCTTATCCTAGTAGATCCTTTCAGCGGAAGAAAAAATCTTCCATCGCACTTTAGGACGCCTACACATGAGCTGAATGGGAATTTTATACTTCCCTTTAGATCGTTAAGTGTAAGTCTTTCTTGGAAATTTGGCAAAGGGAAATACAGTTCACGAAATCGTAGAATTATCAACAGCGATCAGAAAATCGAGGGAAATACGGGTAGATAATGATTTCCTTTTTCATCCTAGATGCTCTGCCCGAAAGTAAGCAAATTGTTGTCTGGGTCGAGTAATGAAAATTCTTTTTGCCCCCAAGGTTTCGTTTGTAGATGACCCGCAGGATGTATCGCTACTCTCTTATCGAGAAGGGATTGATATAGTCCCTCAATGTCGTTAGTACGGATATAAATCTGTCCATAATTCTCCTTGGGGTCTAGATTTTTGAATGCGTAGAAATGAATCTCAATCGCGTCTCTTTTCACCATTAAATATTCAGGATAGTCTGCCGTTCCCAATTCTTCAAAGCTTAGTCTATTTACATAGTATTCCTTTGTTGCGGTTTTATCCCGCATGGGTAATTTGGGGTTTACACTTGTCAACATATCTTTTTGTTTTTCTCTTTCTAAATTTACACAATGTTATGAAACGACCATCCCTTATGAAGAACTAATGTTCGTTCCCTTTGTATATCCACATCGGAGAGGTTTGTCCGGCCCGACTGAAACCAACTTTCTCATAAAATTCAATGGCTTTGCCATCGGCTGTCAACATCTGCATGTGAAAATTGCCATATTTCTCCTGCATTTTGTTGACTATCATTTTCCCGATGCCGTTGCCTTGATAGAAAGGATGTACCAATAAATGTGGATAATAGACTACGAGGTATCCGTCAGAGATAGCATTCCCTATTCCTACTAGTTTGTTGCCGTCCCAAGCGGAGATTAAGGAATCGGAATTTATCAGCGCTTTGTACAGTTCATTCGGTTTATCAGCAGCGCTCCATTTATTTGCGCTATAAAGATCAAGTATAGCCTCGAGTTCTATATCCCGAGTATCAGAGATTGTAATAGACATTGTATAATGTTTGTGTGCGGTGTACAAAGTGTTCGAAATCCTATTTTATTCCAATAAAGTTAAAATTTTTGAATGAATTTTGTAAATCTATGTAATGCTAGGAGAAGTTGTACCTCTTATGGGTATAGGGTTGATGGACATAGTAGTAAAACATGCCTCCCAAAAAATATACGACTACATCCCATAAATCGGAGGTATGATGGATGGTAAATTCTGGCATCATCCATTCAAAGACATATGAAGTAGCAAGTGAGATGAGTAAAATCTGAAATAGTGGATAGCGGAAAGGTTTTTTAGTTTGGAGAAAGTAGATACCAACGGCTTGAGACACGTGAATTATAAGTGGAACGAATACAAAGTCGGTTAACCAGTTGTTGAGTAAAGGGATAGGGTGTCCACCTTGTCTAGTAAAGCGAATGAGTATCCAGCTGATGGAATAGCCAATAAAATAGCTATCGTCCAAGAGATAAACTAATGCACGAACGAAACGGCTACAAGCATGGCTAACGCTCCACATGTCATCAGTATCAAAAACATATACCACCCAATTGCTTTTTGCTTTTTCTGGAAGGATGAATCCTCAGGGCTATTTTCAAATAGGGTCTCGCGAATCTCCTTTAGATTTCTGGATAACCAACCCTTTTTTCTTTCAGTCATATACCTGCTATTTATTGCAAAAATACACATTCTTTCTTTAATTAGAACATTTGTTCTATTTTTGACAAAAAAATAGTTGAAGGAATGACATGAGCTTCGATACACGCTGTCCAATCTGATGACGCGACCTCTAATCGACATTAAAAAATGTAATAGATGAAAACAAGTGATAAGATTTTGGATGTAGCCCGGCAACTTTTTAATGAATCGGGAATTCGGAATACAACGACAAGGGGTATAGCGGTTACAATGGCTATTAGTCCTGGAAATCTACACTACCATTTTAAACATACCGAAGATATCGTCATTGCGCTTTTTCGTCAGTTGATAGATTGGTATGATCATATTATTGAACAGGTTCAATACTTAAGCTTGGAATGTATTGATGACTTAATCCCAATTTTAGAGTTGATATATGAAAAAATGGACGAATTCCGATTCCTGTTTCTACATTTCGTAGAAATTGGGATTTGGATACCTGATATACGAATAGATTATCAACACCTTGTTGCAAAGCGAGAAAATCAATTCATAAATTGGTTGGAGCGATTGGAAGAACAGGGAGTATTAGTAACACTATCCCCTCAAATAAAGACTAATTTGGTGAAAAAGCTATTTATAGTTGGTGATTTTTGGATGTCCTATAATACGCTTTCCTATCGGTATTCAGGTATTGAAGCCAAGAAGGATTATGTTGACACCATGATGTCTCTGTTGTTACCTTACGTAAAAGACAGATAAGAAATCCACTGTCCGAAAGTGGACATCCAATTGTGCGATGGCGAACACCTAGTGGTATTGGTGTCGTCTCAATGTTTTGAATAACAGTGTTTTACTTTTTGGCCGATATATTGTTCGCAGGTATGATGAACGGAAATTCAGTAATTGTACCATGATAAAGAACTACTTCAAAATCGCTTGGCGTAATCTCAGAAGGCAACTGACCTTCTCCTTGATTAATATTGTAGGCTTGGCTATTGGATTAGCGACTTGCATTTTGATTAGTATGTATGTTTTGGATGAATGGAGTTACGATCGTTTTCATGCTCATGCAAATCGAATTGTTCGGGTTGTTTTTAAGGGTACTGTCCCTGGCGGCAAACTCAATGAAGCCCATGTCATGCCGCCTGTTGCCCAGGCTCTGAAGATCGAATTTCCAGAGGTTGAGGAGACGGTACGTATACGCTCAGGCGGACGTCCTAAGTTTGTCATAGCCGACAAGCTTTTTTACGAAGAGGATATGGCTTTTGTTGATCCGACTATTTTTAAGGTTTTCTCTCTACCCCTTGTTGAAGGTGATTCCCAAACGGCTTTGATTGAACCTAACACTGTTATTCTTTCGGAATCCACTGCCGAAAGGTACTTTGGGACCACGCAGGTTGTAGGGCGTTCGCTGACAGTTGAGGATGATGCCAAGACTAATTTGACTATTACTGGGGTAATGCGTAACATTCCATCCAACTCCCATTTTCAATTTGATATGTTGATTTCCATGGCCAGTTTTTCTGGTGCGCAATCAACATCTTGGATGGAGTCCGAATTTTTCACCTATCTACTTCTTCGTGAGGGTACTGATTTTAGACAGATGGAAAGCAAATTGCCAACCATTTTTGAAAAATATGCAGGTCCACAAGTACCCGAAGCATTTGGGATGAGCTACACAGCCTTTCGTCAAATGGGGAATAAGATCGGTCTCTATCTCCAACCCCTCACCGATATTCATTTGTATTCAGACTTTGCCTATGATCTAGGGTTGTCAGGAGATATCCGCTATGTATATATTTTTGGATCCATAGCGGTATTTATGCTTATCATTGCCTGCATCAATTTCATGAATCTATCTACAGCGGGCGCATCCAAACGCGCGAAGGAGGTTGGTATACGCAAAGTGTTAGGGTCTAGTCGAAAGGCACTCGTTCTTCAGTTTTTTGCAGAATCCTCGATGTTGGTTTTCATCAGTTTGCTTTTAGCCCTAGGACTGGTTGCTGCTGGTTTACCCTTATTCAATAAGCTTTCCGGTAAAGCATTTGACGTGACAGTATTCCAACATTTTTGGGTTTTTCCAGCAATCTTATGTTTTGGTCTCGTCATCGGTGCCCTAGCAGGGAGTTATCCAGCACTTTTCTTGTCATCTTTTAAGCCGATTAGGGTCCTAAAAGGGAAGTTGTTTCCAGAAAAGAGAGATGTCGGTCTGCGTGGAAGTTTGGTCGTTTTCCAATTTTTTATTTCCATCTGTTTACTCATCTGTACTGTGGTCGTTTATCAACAGCTTCTTTACATTCAGCAGAAGAAATTGGGATATGATAAGAGCCAAATCTTGATTATCCAAAGTTGGCCGCTTGGTAAAAGTGAGGGTGCCTTTTATGCAAAGTTGATGCAAGATTCACGTATTCTTCATGCCACACATTCCCATTACATCCCTGCGGGTCCAACAGCCAATAATAATTTCTTTGTCCATTCCCAATCCGCTCCTCATGAATGGGTAAAAACGTTACGCTACGATGTCGATGAGCACTATATTCCTACGTTGGGAATAGAAATGAAAAGTGGACGTAATTTCTCTAACACCTATGGTACAGATTCTTTGAGCGTTATCCTGAATGTAACTGCAGCCAAGACTTTTGGATGGAATGAACAAGAAGCTCTTGAGCAGACCATTATCAATAAAGATCATCAAGTATATCGTGTCGTAGGTGTTGTTAAGGACTTTCATTTTAAATCACTGCATGAATCCATATCGCCATTAGTCATGATTATGCAAAAAACCACGGGAAATTTGTTAATAAAGGTGAAGACAGAAGATATGACTGCAATTTTGAATTCGTTGAAAAAACAATATGAATCTTTTCGTCCCGACTTTCCGTTTACCTATTCTTTTCTTGACGATCGGATTAATGACACATACCAGTCTGAGATCAAGACAGCCTATCTGCTTGGTATATTCGCTGGATTGACTATTTTCGTTGCCTGCTTAGGCTTGTTCGGCTTAGCGATGTATACGGCTAATCAACGTACAAAAGAAATCGGTATACGAAAAGTATTAGGTGCCTCTGTTCCCAATATCCTTCATCTTTTATCCAAGGATTTTATTAAACTTGTGCTTATTGCGCTCATGGTTGCTACTCCGATTACTTGGTGGATCATGCAAAAATGGTTAGATGGATTTGCCTATCGAATAGAAATTCCTTGGTGGTCTTTTGTGATATCGGGGTTTGGCGCAATTATTATCGCTTTGTTTACAATTGGCTTTCAAGCAATGAAAACTGCGATTGCTAATCCTGTGGATAGTCTACGAAATGAGTAAATTGAACGGATCAAAAGCGAGTGATAATCTGCCCAATGCTTTCCATTTACAAAAATGAATAGTATCCTGTTATTAAGTAGTTGTCAGCGTTGAATGCCATCGTAAATTTTTCTCAGTACGGATTTAATTGTTTATATCCAGTAATCGATCTCTTACTAAAAGGCAAGCTCCAATCACACCTGCTTTCTCCTGTAATTCTGAAAGTTTAATTTTCGTATCCGTACTCACTAAGTTTAGTGAATATTTGTTGATTGCGCTCTTAATAGGGAGCAGTATGTAATCGTGAGTTCGAGCCAATGAACCGCCTAATACGATCAGCTGCGGATTGTATAGGTTTATTAACATGGCTATTGCTCGCCCCAGCTTTCCACCAATCTCGGCTAACAGCTCAATCGCCAATACATCGTCATTTTGTACAGCTTCGAGAATATGTTTCAATTTGATGTCATCTGGGTCTATGGTCTTGGTCAATGTACTAGCATAACCTTCTCTTATTTTTTGAATAAAGAGGTTATTCAGTGCTCGTCCTGAAGCTTCTGTTTCTAAGCAACCCTTTTTTCCACAGTGACATAAAATTTCGTTGTCGAATAAAGGAATATGCCCGAATTCGCCAGCAAATCCCGATTCCCCGTAGTAGATGTGACCGTTGATTAACGTTCCCATTCCAATACCATAATCTAGGTTCAAGAAAAGGACATTCTTTTCTTGCTTCACAACTCCCGCCATGAACTCGCCGTAGGCCATAGCCCTTGAATCGTTTTCGATGAAGGTCTTTATTTTTAATGTATCTTCCAAATATTTGCTTAGCGGCGTCTCGCTGAAGTGAAAAAAACTGTAACTGTAGCCGGTCTTGTAGTTAATCCGACCACTAAGATTCAGACCCAAAGCTAAGATTTTGTCTTTTGGAACCCCTGATTTTTTGATAAAGTTCTTAATAATTTGACATAGGTCATCAAGAGACTCTTGACTATTGGCGAGTTGGTAAGGAAGGTTCTCCGCAATAGAAACAATAGTCTTGTTTAAATCTATCAATCCTATATTTACATGATTGTGTTTCACATCAACACCTACAAAGAAACCAGACGTAGGTACTAAACCATACATATTCGGCTTGCGTCCGCTGAGTGTCGTTGATTTCCCATAATCTTTAACCAATCCGTCTTCTATCAGTTCATTGATTACATTGGTCACCTTAGGTACACTTAGTTTCAACTCTTTGCTCAGTTCGGCAATGGTGCTGTTTCCGTCGTTTGAGAGTATAGCAATTATGTTCTTCTTAATGGAGTTGTTCTTATAAGCAACTCCAGAAACGTTTTCGTTTTCTATTTCTTCAAAAAATGTCATGATTCCTATTAAGTTTAGCAAAACTAACAAATAAAACTGTACATATTTAATTTTGTGTTCAGTAATCGTTAATTCATCATTATTATTTATATCTGATGGGTCAATCTTAAAATAAAATAATAAACAACGGTTGATATATTAAATTTTATTTTTAATTTAGCCCTTGAAATTGTTCGAACCCTTATCTCCGTATAGAAATATAAGATAGAACGAAATACCAAGTAACTGTGTAAATATTATGAATAGAAGCAATAGAAGCAGAATTTTTATGGTAGTCGAGTTTGTTACACTCCAATATGTTAGAAGTTTTGTTTGAAAAACAACGTAAAACCTTATACTATATAATAACCTGAAAAAAACGAACCTAATAAAATGAATCAAACAATTAACTTAAATTATATCGGTTTTTTATCGATGGTCGCAGCCATAGGAGGCTTTCTGTTTGGATACGATACTGCTGTTATTTCGGGAACCATCGCTCAGATAAGTTCACAGTTTGGATTGGACACTGTCTCACAAGGCTGGTATGTAGGGTGTGCACTGATAGGGTCCATAGCTGGCGTATCTTGTGGAGGATTCCTCGGCGATCGTTTCGGGCGGCGTAATACGTTATTTATTTCTGCTTTTTTATTTACTGTTTCAGCGGTATACTGCGCGCTATCATCGGATTTCAATCAATTGATATATGCTAGGATTATAGGTGGTGTTGGAATCGGTGTTGTATCTATTGTATCGCCAATGTATATTTCTGAATTGTCGGTGCCACAGTACCGAGGTAGATTGGTGTCGCTTTACCAATTGGCGGTCACAATTGGTTTTTTGGGAGCATACTTGGTCAACTACGCACTTTTAAATTATTCCTTAGGGGATGCACAATATCTACAAAATAGTTGGTTAAAGTTAGTTTTTCACGAAGAGGTGTGGCGCGGTATGTTGGGTGTATCGGGATTACCAGCTATCTTTTTCTTTATCATTATCTTTTTTATTCCGGAGAGTCCACGGTGGCTGGTCATGAATGGTCGTACCGAGCGTGCACAAAAAATCTTGACACTTATTTATCGCTCCGAGAATACAGCTGGGGCTGAGTTGGACAAGATACAGCAGGTAAGTATGACAAGCCAAAAGGTAAATTGGAAATTGTTGGCTCAGCCGGGTATAAGGAAAGCTGTTTGGATAGGAGCGGCTATAGCGATTTTGGGACAATTTATGGGCGTCAACGCAGTGTTGTATTATGGTCCTACAATTTTTGAAAGTAGTGGTATTTCTGGTGGCGATTCGCTTTTTTATCAAGTCATTGTGGGATTGGTCAATGTGCTGACTACGGTGTTGGCGGTCTTTATTATTGACAAAGTTGGCCGTAAGAAATTAGTTTATATGGGCGTGTCGGGAATGATATTCTTCTTGTTGCTGATTGGTACGTATTTTTTCTGGGGATCGGAAATTGGTCTATCCAGCATGTTTATGCTGATTTGCTTTTTAGCATATGTTTTCTGTTGTGCAATCTCTATTTCGGCAGTCATTTGGGTATTACTTTCGGAGATGTACCCCAATTCTATCCGAGGACTGGCTATGTCAATTGCAGGTTTATCGCTGTGGATAGGAACTTACCTGATTGGTCAACTTACCCCTTGGATGTTGGAGAATTTAACGCCTGGGGGGACATTTTTTCTCTTTGCGGCGATGTGTATCCCTTATATGCTCATCGTTTGGAAATTGGTGCCCGAGACCACGGGCAAATCTTTGGAGGATATCGAACGTCATTGGATTCATTAACCTTAAGTATAGTACGTAGAATAATACAATAACATGAATTTTAAGAAACTTAGTGAACAGTACAAAACGGAACTGTTGGAGAACGTATTGCCCTTTTGGTTGGAAAAATCATTGGATAGAGAGCATGGCGGATACTTTACTTGTCTAGATCGGGAGGGAAAAGTTTTTGACACGGACAAATTTATATGGCTACAGGCACGAGAAGTATATATGTTTTCATCCCTGTACAATAAGATCGAAAAGAACCAAGCGTGGTTGGATGCTGCTGATCATGGCGCTGCTTTCTTATTGGAACGTGGGCATGATGGAAACTTTAACTGGTACTTTTCATTGGATGTTGAAGGAAATCCCCTGACCGAACCTTATAACATTTTTTCCTACACATTTGCAACAATAGCTTTTGGACAGTTGAATTTAGCTACCGGCAATCAGCTTTATGCAGATGTGGCCATGAAGACATTTGACATCATCCGCTCGAAGGTGGATAACCCCAAAGGCAAGTGGAATAAAGCGGTTCCTGGTAGTAGGGCGCTGAAGAATTTTGCGCTGCCTATGATTCTTTGTAATCTGGCATTAGAGATTGAGCATTTACTTCCAAAATCATTATTAGATCAACTTATTGAGGATTGTTTACATGAGGTGTTGGAAGTGTTTTATAGGCCGGAGTTGGGTGGGATTATCATCGAAAATGTGTGTTTGGATGGAGAATTGTCAGACACTTTTGACGGACGTGTGGTCAACCCTGGACATGCTATCGAAGCGATGTGGTTCATTATGGATCTAGGTGTACGTTTGCAACGCGAAGACCTCATTCAAAAAGCAGTGAATATCACCCTTAATATGTTGGAATACGGATGGGATAAAAAATATGGAGGTATATTCTATTTTATGGATAGGTCAGGACATCCACCTCAACAGTTGGAGTGGGATCAAAAGCTATGGTGGGTTCATATGGAAACCTTGATTTCTTTGATAAAAGGCTATCAATTGACTGGATCGCAAGAGTGTTTGGTATGGTTTGAGAAAGTTCATAACTATACTTGGGCCCATTTCAAAGACGTCGAATATCCAGAGTGGTATGGTTATTTGAACCGTCAAGGAGAGGTCTTGCTGTCCCTAAAAGGGGGTAAATGGAAGGGTTGCTTCCACGTACCACGTGCCTTGTATCAATGTTGGAGGACATTGGAAGACATCGCACAAAAGGACTTGATTGTTCATGTTGTTTAGTTTAGGCTGGCTCTTGAGCCAGCTTTTTACCACATTCAAAATGTATCAGTGAAAGTAAAAGTAGATGTGTTAGTCGACGATCTAGCCCCAAATTACCGATGTCTTGTCTCCTATCGAAGATGCAGCCCGGTAACCCCATTATCTGTCACTATCATAATCCTCTAGCTGAATATTAAGGACCCTCGTCTTGTCGAGTTTGTTGCACGCTTAAGTTAACTCAAGTATGAAAAGATTGACCATATTATGCTGGTTTGTTTCGCTTTTTTCTGTGGTCGTATCCTATGCCCAATCCGTATCCAGGAGTGTCCAAGGTCGAGTGACGACTACAAATGGAGGTGCCTTGGCAAACATATCCGTAACTGACGGACGGACTATCGTACTTACTGACAAAAATGGAAATTATCGATTGACTACAGCGCCAGGTGCAAAGCATGTATATATCACTATTCCTGGAGGCTACAGAATACCTATAAGAGATTATGCGCCTTGTTTTTACCTGGAGTTGAATGATGCAGCATTTACCAGATCTTATGATTTTCAATTGGAGCCGACGCTACCGGATGATCGCCATGCCATGATTGTTGTCGGCGATCCACAGGTGTACACGCATCAGGATGTGGAGGCTTGTCGGCCATTTATCCAAGACATGCAGAAGTACATATCTTCTCATTTAGAAGGATATCCTGTCCATGGTATGGTTACGGGCGATATGGTTGGAGATAAACCTGAGCTTTTCGTCCCCTTAAAGGAGGTCTTTTCAGACATACAAATTCCTTTTTTCTACGCCAAAGGCAATCATGATATCCAATTCGGGACACGATCCAATATTCAAGCTGATTTGGCCTTTCAAAAGTATTTTGGTCCTAATTATTATGCGTTTAATAGAGGAAAGATTCACTACGTAGTGCTGGATAATGTTTTTTATCTAGGGCGAGCACAAGAGTATATCAGTTATTTACCAGAAGAGCAATTGGCGTGGTTGGAACAGGACTTGAAGCAGGTGTCACCGGGAAGTACGGTTGTGCTGATGCTACATATTCCTACAACTAACAAAGCATTTCGAAAATCAGAAGGGCAACAGGTTTTAAAAAATTCCGCTTTTCTATATGACCTATTGCAGCCGTACCAAGTGCATATCATCTCTGGACACACTCATTTACAAGACCATCATCGACCTGCTCCACATATCTGGGAACATACACAGAGTTCTATTTCCGGTATTTTTTGGCAGGGGCCGGATTGCGCGGATGGTACGCCTCCCGGATATATGGTATATATGGCAGATGGAAATCAGTTATCCTGGAAATACAAAGCTTTAGGCCTTGAAGACCATGTACAGTCCCGAGTATATGCTGTAGGGGATAATCCAGAGCGGCCAGATGATTTAACCGTGCTGATTTGGAATTATGACCCTACTTGGACGGTATCTTGGTACGAAGACGATGTGTATAGAGGTGCCATGCAGAATTACATTGGGCGCGACCCACAGACGACGAAAGAGATTATTAAAAATAAGAAAACCTACAGCTACGATTGGATTTGGACGACAGAGACAGATCATCTTTTTTTCGCCCGTCCGCAGCGGAGTGGTAGTAAGCTGACTGTAGAGATACGTGATGGTTTCGGCAATATATCTAAAGAATATGTACAATAAAGTAAAATACAACATTTACATCTTTAGCCTATGGATGCTATTGGCTTCTATAAGCTGTGTTAAAGCCCAAGGCGTGGCATCCGGCATCGTATCATTGAACAGTTATGTTATTCCGCTTGATCAACCGGGGGTGGCGATTGGAAAAATTATCAAGCCTGAAGTTATTAAAGGGAATCGGGTCAAGCTAAGCGCTGATACCTCGGGTTTGTTTCGGATATCGAAAGATGGCATCATTAGCTTACGCAAAGGTACGATGGTGAACACGGAGAGTGGTCCCCACGCGTATGGAATAACTTTGAAAATAGCGTCTGCATATTACCATATCGAACTTGTTAGAAATGAATTTATTCGCAATAAAGTGATAGCCCATCGTGGGGCTTGGCGTCAAGCTGGTGTCATGCAAAATTCTATTCGCTCATTTTTGCATGCTGCTAACCTAGGCTGCGAAGGGTCTGAATTCGATGTATGGTTGACTAAAGACAAGGAGGTTGTTTTGTCCCATGACCCACATATCGGTGGATTATCCGTCGAAGAGTCGACGGCTAAAGATTTGTATGCATCTACGTTATCTGGCGGAGATCCTGTTCCTAGGTTGATCGAGTTCATTCAAGTGGCCAAACAACAGAACAAAACCAAAATGATTTTGGAAATCAAGTCGTCACCTACGGGACGTAGTCTAGAATTGACTGATTCTGTCCTATCCATTGTACATCGGTTGAAGGCGCAGGGTTATATCTCATACATCAGTTTTGATTATGAGGTTCTCAAACGGATTCGTCAACTTGATCCATCGGCAGAGACGGCCTACCTCTACGGGAATAAAACTGTGGATGAGTTGAAACGTGACGGTATCTCTGGTTTGGATTATGATTTCTATCAATACGGTAATGACCCTATGCTAGTGGAAAAAGCAAAACGTTTGGAACTTTCAACTAATGTTTGGACAGTGAATGAGGCGGGGGCCTTACGGAAATTCTTACATAGTGGAGTCGATTTAATTACTACTGACGAACCAGAAATCCTCCTTCAGTTAATACAAGACGAAAAAAGTAAAATACATGAGCAATATGAAGAACTTGAATTTATTATGGCTAATCCTGTTGGTAGCAATCCCATCGTTGACTTGGGCAAAAGAGGGAATTTCACTGACGCTGATACCTCCTACTACCATTACGAATAAAGTAGATCTCGATATTCGAGCTGGACTTAAAAATGAAGAAAATAGATTTAAAAAAATTGAATTGTCAATTTACCACCAAACGGAGAATCCCAAAAATCTGTTACACTACTCCAAAAAGGAGATTGCTCCTGGGGGGAGTTTCGAGGTAAAGCATGTGCTGCCTACGACCAATTTAGTTGGTAAAAATACGATTGTTTTAGTAGTAAAGGATGGTGGAAAGACCTACCGCGAGAGCAAGGAGATTGACGTGATTTCATCTGATATACGGTCGACTCGATTGATTGATGGGGCTTGGGCCGGCATTTACCATTGGAGTGAAACCGAGGGAAAACATTGGAATGCAGACATCAAGAAGATGACCGATGACCAATGGCGGGAAATGGTGCGAGGTATGCACAAATTGAAAATGGATATTGTCGTCATACAAGAAGTCTTTCGTAATGAAGAATATGTTGGCAAACATCAAACAACTGTAGAAAACTATAAAGGTCAAGCATTTTATCCTTCTAAACTTTATGAGGGTAGAATGCCGATTGCTGCCAATGACCCTATTGAAGCCATCTTGTCGGAAGCAGATCGGTTGAATATGCATGTTTTTTTAGGTGTGGGCATGTTTGCTTGGTTTGATTTCACAAGTGAATCTCTGGAATGGCATAAAAAAGTAGCGCAGGAATTGTGGGATAAATATGGACATCACCGATCGTTCTATGGATTTTATGTATCCGAGGAGAGTGGCGGCAATCTTGATAATTGGGAACAGACAGAAGGTAAACGTATACAACGGAAGAAAGAAATTGTCGATTTCTTTAGAGAATTTAAAGCGTATTGCAACAGTATAGCCCCCGCAAAACCCGTTATGCTCGCAACTAACAGTATGCAGGTACCTACGGGATTGGATACTTACCCTGGACTTTTACAAAATCTAGATATTCTTTGTCCTTTTGGATTTGCTCGTATGCCAGAAGGTGACTTGACTGGCAAGGAGTCCGCTGACTTGCTACAGTCGCTGTGTGATACGGCAGGTGCTCACCTATGGTTTGATTTGGAAACTTTCTTGTTTAACGAAGATCAGTCCCTTTACCCCCGTCCGATGGATGAGATTATACGAGATTTGAATTTATTTCAAAATTTCGAAAAGATACTCTGCTATCAATTCCCGGGGGTGTTTAATGATCCCAAGATGTCCATCCGAGTAGGAGAAAAGCGGACATTGGATCTTTTTAAAGACTATCAGGAGTACCTACAAAAAATAACCGCAAAAACGTTGCCTCATAGCCTTCATAGGAAGTAACCTATGGCGTGAGCATGTTTGCTCAATATACTATAACACATATATCAATATCAAAGACAATCATTTTTTTATTCAGAAACAATTAACCAGTAATCTTTTATGAAGACATTAAAAAAAATGCAAGAAAGAGGGAGAAAGCGGTTTCGATATGCTTTGCTGTCGAAGAGCTTGCTTCTGTTTTGCGTCGTCTCCTTCGTGCTTACCGCTGCTCATGCCCAACAATCTCGAATTGAGGGGGTGGTTCGTAGGGCCCTAGACCGCCAACCTCTTGATGGTGTTACCATCCGTTCTACCAACCAGAAAGTGAATGCTTTCAGTAATTCCAATGGGCGTTTCTCCTTGCTTGCAGAAGGTTCGAGCGTTCGTCTCTCTTTTACGACCATTGGCTATGTGTCGAAAGATACGGTGGTCAAAGTAGGCGCAGGACCCATCGAAATCTTGATGAATCAGGATAATAGCCAATTGGATGAGGTAATCGTGGTGGGCTATGGCCAAATGAAGAAAGCTAGCGTGACCGGCGCGATCGCACAAGTTAGCGGAGAGGAGCTTAAACAAGCCCCTACTGCAAATTTATCATCGATGTTGCAAGGTCGCTTGCCAGGATTGGTAACCCGTCAAACGAGCGGGCAGCCAGGATCTGATGGGGCATCTTTAACGGTGCGTGGCTACAACACGTTGACTAATAACAATCCCTTGGTTATTGTTGATGGCATCGAGCGAGAATTTCCACAAATCAATCCGGATGAGGTGGAGAGTATCTCCATATTGAAGGATGCATCAGCAGCCATTTACGGCGTGCGTGGAGCAAATGGGGTAATCATGGTCACTACCAAACGAGGTAAGGCGCAGAAACCAACTATCACGTACAATGGCTCCTATGCGTTGAGTACCAATACTTCCTTTCCCGAATTTTTAAATGGAAGGGACTATGCTTATTACTACAATAAAGCCCAAGAACTTGATGGGGTGGCTGAGGCTTCCAGACGATTTACCACCGCAGAAATCGATCGCATCACCAACGGCGATCCAGAAGGGGTATATGGTAATACAAATTGGTTCGATTTGTTGTTTAAAAACAGTGCACCTACCCTCACCAATAATTTGACGCTAAACGGTGGAAGCGATCGTTATCGCTATTTTGTATCTGCAGGAGCTTATAACCAAGATGGTATTATCGATCGTACTTCTTATGATCGCTATAACGGTCGGATTAATTTTGATGCAGATGTCTTGGATAATTTGAAACTGACATTAAACGTGGCTTATCGGGATGATGTCCGTAAAGAACCTGGATTATCTGCTGGCTTAGGCAATAGTTATGCGTCTATCTTCGCTCAGGCCATGATGTCTTATCCCTATTTGCCGGCTTACAATGCCAACGGTGTGCCGGTAGGAAGTCTAAACCCCGGTAATGGCAATCAGAACCCGATAGCAGCCCGAGATTTATCTGGTGAGAATTCGACCCGTTCCAATCGCTTGCAAACCAATTTATCCTTAACGTATCAGGTGCCCGGTGTATCGGGATTGAGTCTCAAGGTCAATGGCGGCTATGACAAAGGATACAGTATGAAGAAAAGCTATTTACTGCCGTATCAACTGGATGTGTATAACAATTCTACGAAGCAGTATGCATTGGGTTGGGCGCGCCATGCCAATGCTGGGGTAGCAAGCTTGAATCAGTGGTTTTCTGATTCTTGGCAAAAAACTATCCAACCATCTATCAGTTATGCCAACAAATTTGGAGATCATACGGTCAATGCATTACTTCTCTATGAGTATATGCGTACAGACAATAGCGGTCTTTCGGGAGGACGCCGAGGATATCCCATTACCGACATCATGGATCTGACTTTTGGCGATGAGGTTATCGATGATTTGGTAAAGGGGGGACATAGTATGTTTAGTCGGGCCGGATACTCATTTCGTTTCAACTACGACTATGCTGATAAATATCTTTTAGAAGTATTGGGTCGCTACGATGGTTCACCTCTGTTACCAGGAGAGACACGTTGGGATATCTTCCCTGCAGTATCGGCAGGTTGGCGTATTTCCAATGAACCCTTCTTCCGAGATAATGTGAGTTTTGTCGATAATCTGAAGTTGAGGGCGTCTGTAGGTAAATTAGGAAATGATCTCATAAAAAAATATCAGTATTTAAGAGTGATGGAACCGAGTGTTAATCCAGTAGTGTTGATTGGAAATACCCCGTCGAAGTCACTGAATATCTATGCTGTTCCCAATTTTGACGTGCGCTGGGAAACGACCATGACCTATAATGGAGGTGTGGAAGCCAGTCTGTGGAATGGCCTATTAGGAGTAGAGGCGGATGTTTTTTATCGGGTGACCAAAGATATCTTGCAAGGACAGTCTGGGCTTAGACCGCCATCATTCGGCGAGTATTTTCCAGAAGTAGTTAACTCAGGAATCGTAGATAGTCGAGGTTTTGAGCTTATCTTGACGCATCGGAAGCAAATCAATGACTTTAGTTACAATGTCCGAGGTAACCTGAGCTTCGCCCGCAGTAAGGTGATTGAGACTACCGAAGATGCAAACGTGCCCGATCATCTACGTCGTACAGGTAAGCCAGTCGGGCTTAAATATGGCTTCGTAGCCGATGGTTTTTTTCAAAGTCAGGAAGAGATCGATCATAGTGCCCTTTTTGGCCCTACCCGCCCCGGCGAAATCCGATTAAAGGATCTCAATGGCGATGGACGCATTACGTGGGATCAGGATTGGACAGTTATTGGTAAAGGAGATTTACCAGAAATGATGTTTGGCCTGAATTTCAGTGCAAGCTATAAAGGTTTTGATGCCAGTGCTTTCTTTCAAGGGGCTGCTCTTTCAGATGTTGCACTATCTGGATTATATACCAACTCCGGTGTACACGACAATACATTTTACACCATGCCCTTCTATCAAGACGGCAATTCGCCCAAATATTTGGTCGAGAAAGCCTGGACTCCTGAAAATCCCAATGCTACTTATCCACGCTTGAGTACACAATCTGCGCAGAGTGGGGGCAAATTTTCGTCCTTTTGGATCAAAGATGGTTCTTATCTTCGTTTAAAAGCAGCTCAAATTGGATATACCTTACCAAAATCTTGGTTGAACCAAGCCAACATACAGCAGCTTAGGCTTCACATCTCGGGTAGCAATCTTTTCACTTGGAGTAATTTGGATTATTTGGATCCGGAGATGCCAAGTGTCAATCAGGGATATTATCCACAACAGCGTATTTACGAATTTGGTCTATCCTTGACGTTTTAATTATGGCGACACAGACTTTGCAATCACAGATGAACACAAAGTCGTATGAATGCAAAAATAATATACAGAAATAAGGTCATCCGAATGAATTTAGCTAAAGGATGACAACAAATAATCAAATGGACCGCCGGTTGGCGGATCACGAAATAATTAAAAAATAGATATGAAATTCAAACATATATTTTGGACTCTTTCGATGGCGACCGTCATTACAGTGAGTAGCTGTACAATCGAGCCTGAATTGACAGATGTCTTTTCCGAAAAAGTTGCTTGGAACAGTGAAGCCAATGTGGAATTATCATTGAATAAATTCTACCCATTAATTGGGCAGACCTACTATTCTGCTCATGTCAATCAAGATGCCTATGCCGATTTGCTCAAGAAAAATACGCCCAATGACGAAGTCAATCTACTCATATTAGGGTCTTCTTCCATCACTCCGGGAGCCAATGCGCTCGATAATTGGGCATGGAGTTATTTATGGATTCGTCATTGTAACGAATTTTTGGACGGATTACATACAAAAGGGACCGGTCTTCCTTCGGAATTCTACCAGCGGGCCGAAGGCGAGGTGCTATTTTTCAGAGCCTATGTATACTTTGAGTTGGCCAAGCGATACGGCGCTAGTGTCATCTTATACGACGGCTTGAGCGATGATATTGGCAAATCCGTGAGTACTCCCGAGCAAGTCTGGGATTTTATAGCTGCTGATTTGGACAAAGCCGCAGCACAGTTGCCGGCTACCGTTCCCGCTACAAAGCGAGGAAAGGTGACCAAAGGGGCTGCATTAGGACTTAAAGCTAGGGCGATGTTATATGCCAAGCGTTGGAAGGCATCCTCTGACGCAGTGGTTGCTTTGCAGGCATTAAATCTGTATGATTTATATCCCGACTATGCGAAATTATTTAATCAGCGTCGTAGCGAAGGTACGGATAATAAGGAAAGCGTGCTGGAGTTTGGGTTTTTGACGCCTAATTTTACCTATTCATTTGACTACTTCTTCGGGCCACCATTGGATGGGGGATATGCGCAGATCAGCCCGACTGATAATTTGGTGAGGGAATACCAAATGGCAGATGGGTCTAATTTCAGTTGGAGTAATCCGACCCATGCCGCCAATCCCTACGAAGGAAGAGAGCCTCGTTTTTATGCCTCCATTTTATATAATGGGGCACCTTGGAAGGGACGGACAATGGAAACTTTCGAAGGGTCAAAAGACGGGTATGCTGTAGGTGGTGGTACCACGTCCACAGGCTATTATATGCGCAAACTATTTGATGAGAAGCTAACCGATCTGGGACGGGGAGAGTTGACATTTTATTTTATGCGCTATGCTGAGGTGTTGTTGATCCAGGCGGAGGCTCTTGCTGAACAAGGACAGCTTGTATTAGGTGTCGAGGCTTTGAACAAGGTGCGACGTCGGGCTGGCTTTACGACTGACCTAGCTGCCACGAATAAGAACCATTTATTGGATTTGATTCGTCATGAGCGTATGGTTGAGTTGGCTTTTGAAGGGCATCGTTATTGGGATTTGAGACGCTGGGGACTTGCTACGACTTTGCTCAATGGAACACATGTTGAAGGGGTCAAGATTACGAAAGCGGCGGAAGGTAAATTTAATTATCAATTGGTTGATGCGGATAACGGACGGACACGAGTGTATCCTGAAAAATATAATCGTTTCCCAATTCCTATCGCTGAGATTCAGCGCAATCCGAATATTCAACAATTTGACGAGTGGAAGTAAGGTAAATGATATAAGCAATGGAACCTGTTATGTATATATCGCGTGCTAACAGAAGCTAATTGTTGGCTTGGTTACACAACATGAGATCATACAGGTGTGAAGCCAGCGGTATACCACAAGGTTGCATTGCTTTTTTAACGCAATTTGTATTCTAATGAAAAGATTAATAACATATACGCTTATAGCGAACATGGCACTTGTATTGGGCTCGTGTCAAAAAGTGGAGTTGCATAAAGGTACCAAATTCGACAAAGGTCTTTTGAATTTTATGCTGACCATTCCTGGGCAAACTTCTGAATATACAGCCCGGCAATTGGGACCTTATGCCAATGGTGATACCATTTATGTAGAAGTCCCTACGACAGAAGATGATCCTTTGGATTTGTCGCAATTACGAGCTACTGCCAGTTTAGAGAATAACGCGACTGTAGAGCCCGCCCTTACTGGCATAATGGATTTTACCAAACCCTTGGATATACGCGTTACTGATGGAGATGGAAATGTCAAGCAGCATGTCATCAAGGCAGTAGCTACTCTTCCACGGACGACCTTTAAAAAATTGTGGTTTAATACGTCGGATCAGCTAGGAGTGTTGCGGACCAATATCTCGGGTTTTGCCGTGGTTAAGGACAAGTTGCTAGTCGCAGATTTCTCAGGAGGAAGTCTAGGGGCGACTGTGGGGGTACGCGTTTACAATGCTAACGACGGAAGCTTTGTGAAGACAATCCCAGCTCCAACGACCTTTTGTATGCAAGTAGTTGCTGATGATGCCGATCATTTTATTGTCAACAGGTACAATATCTACAGTGCAGGTTTAATGCTGTATTACTATGAAGATATCGATAGTGATCCTAAGCTTATCCTCGATTATACGGCAGCGGCTGGAGCACCGGTAGAGTTAGGGCGCAAAGTGACAGTAATAGGTAACTTGAAACAAGGTAAAGCCTATGTATATGCTACAGCTCCAGCAGTCAATAATCAGATTTACTATTGGGAGTTTAATGACGGTGTCGTGAAAGATAGCAATCCGACGGTGATTCGTTACGCAGCGGCAGAACCATGGACGTATGCTACCGTGCAACGCAAATCCCTAGAAGCCAATTCGGACCATTACCTAACATATTGCAATTATGTCGCCTCGGATGCCAACCGTGAAAAAGGAAGTCGTTTTGTACAATTTTCTCCCACCATGGATGTCATCGAAATGGCACCTTCCAATCATTACTATAAAGTTCTGGATTTTGAAGTATTTACAGTAGATGGCAATCAATTCATGGCCATGTTGACGCAAGGCTTTTTTGCCTGGGATGCAACGCATGTTAAGGTATATGATATTACCGATCCATCCAAAATGACTTTGGTAGCCCAGTCAAGCGGCTATAGAGATTTTATGCTCTTCGAGTCTGATGCATATGGTGGTACCAACTACAATAGGTACGGTGATATAGATGTTCGTGTCGTTGGTAAAAAGATTTCAATCTATGCCACTATGGCTACTAATGATAAGGCTTACGCTGGTGTCATGGCCTATGAAATGAAATACAACCGCTAGTTTAGCAAATTCACTATGCTGCTTTATTCGTGATGTTGATCAAGGAATAAAGCAGCAATTTAACGAAATTATGGTTCATAGATGTATAAGTATAATAATGATTTGGGCCCTCGCGCTCACGGGTTTTTCTCAAGACGGAAAAGCAAAGAGGATACCCGCCAATTCTGTTAGTATCACCTATTTGGGGCGGACACTTATCGGTGATGGTGGAGAGGTAACATTTGATTGGCCAGGGACCTATTTTCAGTTTATGCTAACGGGTGAATCTTGTTCCATGCGAGCTTCTGATACGGGTGAAAGCTATTATAATGTTTTTGCAGATGGTCAGTTGGTCAATCAGATCATGATTTCTAGCCGGGATACGACTGTTCAGCTTGTGTCTAAGCTGAACAAAAAAAAGGCTCATCACATTATCGTTCAGAAAAAATCTGAAGGAGAGTTTGGCAGGACGACTCTTCATGAATTTGTCGTGGGGAAAGATGCTGTTATCAAGCAGTACCTGAACAAACGCAGTCGTTTTATTGAATTTATCGGCGATTCTTACACCGTTGGATATGGTACAGATGGAAAGCACCGTGACGAGCCATTTGCTGTAGCTACAGAAAATGCAAACAAGACTTATGCGCGCATGGTCGCAGATTATTTTGATGCTGACTATGCTTTGATAGCGCATTCGGGGCGTGGAGCTGCCCGAAATTATGGAGATTCGCTTACCCAGTCGGCATATACAATGAAAAATGCGATGATGAATACGCTAAATAGTGATACATCAACTCGTTACTCCTTTGCACAGTACAAGCCTGATCTCGTTGTTATTAATTTGGGGATTAATGATTTTTCTACCTTTCCTAATCCCTCTCAATTGGAGTTTCAAGAAGCTTATAGACGTATTATCAACCAAGTGCAACATGCGTATGGTTCTAAAGTAAAGATACTATGTGTTATTCCTTATTTAGGAGGTGCATTGGAGCAATATATCAATAATTTGGTTGCCGATCTGAAAGATCCTAATATAGGAGCGA
This sequence comes from Sphingobacterium sp. SYP-B4668, assembly GCF_027627455.1. Lineage (NCBI taxonomy): Bacteria > Pseudomonadati > Bacteroidota > Sphingobacteriia > Sphingobacteriales > Sphingobacteriaceae > Sphingobacterium > Sphingobacterium sp. SYP-B4668. The sequence goes on from NZ_CP115483.1 coordinate 1,519,913, forward strand.
CCGCTTCATTGCGTGGGGTAATCAATAGCGACTCGGATATGGGAGCAGCGTGGCATCCCGGATACGCAGGACATCAAAAAATGGCCACGTTTATGATTCCATACGTCTCTACCTTTACAGGTTGGCAGATGGAAGATAGGTTTATTAAATAGATTCATTAAAAAAATTAGATTATGCGAATTGGATTATTAAAAATATTAGCTTGTCTTTACCTTATTGTTCTATGCGGTTGTAAGACCTCCCCACCTAGCCCCAAAGACAAGCCAGGGGGAGAGGGTGATGACGATCACACAAATCAAGTTTTTGTCGAAACTGACCAATTGAAGAAAATAAAAGGTAACTCTATTCAAATCGATCCAAGTGTACTCTATCAACAGGAGATTTCGCCAGAAAGATTGATTGCCGATTTGAAGATGGCAAATATCAAATCTGTTCATTTTTTTATCGCTGGTTTTTGGGATGGTAGCAAAAATGACCAACTGCTACGTCCCGAATATCTTACCGCTTTAAAAAAGGAGGGAATTGGTATTTGGATTATGTTGCTGGGAAATTGTATATACGGTACATCTACACTGCCAAAAGAATGGCACATGGAGTTTTTGACACCCTATCCAAGTCAGGGCATTAGTTTTTACTCTTTTCATCGCCCCGAATTTGTAGATTGGCAAGTCAATAGGGTAAAGCAGATTCTTCAGAATTATGAAATAGAAGGGGTTGAATTTGCAGAAAGCTACTTTCCAGAATGGAAGACGCTAGCCGGAAATGGTTTTTACGGAGACATAAGCCTTTTTGCTCGTAAAAAATTCACAGAAAAATATGTAGGCAGCAATTCAGCGACTTTATCCTTTGATTTTATTCGAAAAGATATCACACTTTACAACAAATGGGTAGACTTTAGGGTTGATGCCATTCTCCAATTCAATAAAAGGATAAAAGCTGCGGTCAAGGAAGTGGCGCCAGATGTATTGTATGCGGCATGGGGTATGGGTGTACGCAACGGCACAATGGGTGAGATCCGAGAACATTTCGGCTTGGACATGATTCAGTTGGTGAAGGATGTGCAGCCGGATATCATGGTCTTGCAGACATCGGCACAAGATTGGTTGGATCCCCAATTGCCGTACGACTATCTTAAAGAATATGCGGCCTTGACCAAAGCTATACAAGCAGCCAATCCTAAGGTTGCCTTAAGTATTCAGGCAGACATAGTTTCCTTGGGATATAGTGATCCTAAGGTTGCAAAAAGATTCCCAGAGTGGTGGTTACGCTTTTTTGATTTCTCTTTGAAATCAGGTTACTATACCAACACGGCCTATGAATACGCTTTTTCCAAAAAAGATGGAATATGGCTTAAGGAAAATCTGTCCGATCGTACGCCCCGTAAACTTTATAAAGATGCATCCCTACAAGCGGAGGTCTTAGCTGAGGCGGTAGTACCATTAGCGCTGGTGCAGACACAGGGAGACCACTGGAAAATGGTCTATACCGAAAAGGGATTAGGTTGGTTTTATCTTAATTAATCAATTTCAAAATGCGATTCTTTATAACCTGTGATATGGGTTGTATATTGCGAACACAAATTTTAAAACAAATCCCTAATATATATGAAATTATATTCTCGTAAAACATGCTTTTCCTTCCTTATGTTATTGCTCGGCCTGTTCAGTAGTCAGATTCAGGCACAGACCGTAAAGCCGTTGAAGGGAAGCTGGATTAATCTTCCTTACCAGGACGTACGGAACAAGTATATGAATCCGGCTCATGTAGATTATATGAGACCCGAGTTTTGGAAAACAAAGATGGCAGAATACGCCCAAATGGGACTTTCTTATATTGTCATTATGGCGGTGGCCAACGATCAGAAATCTTTTTATCCATCTCAATTTATGTCACCAGCCTATCCAGAGGGGCAACAGAGCCCTGTTGAGGCGATTATGGAAGCTGCGGATAAGCACAATATGCACGTATTCATGAGCTGCGGATGGGCTATCGATCAAGATGACAATATTCGCGACCCTAAGATCAAGATGCTCCAACAGCAGATCATGCAAGAGACGGCGACGCTTTTTGGTAAGTATAAGTCCTTTTACGGTTGGTATCTACCAGTTGAAGATAGCATGGAACCCATTCTTCCAGAGCAAGCTATTGAAGCTGCCAATGCAATGGCAATCACGGCTCGTAGTTTGACACCCAATAAGAAAATTATGATATCCCCTTATGGTATTTGCCATGCGGATATCGACAATCCAAAGTTTGCAGAACAGATTAAAAAATTGAAAGTAGACATTATTGCTTATCAGGATGAGATCGGATGTGTACGTGAACCCATGCCTATACCAAGGATGAAAGCCAATTTTAAAAAACTAGGGCAGATACATAAAGAGACTGGGATTCAATTTTGGTCCAATGTTGAATCTTTCACATGGGAGCGCGAGGACAACTCTCGTGAATCCGCCTTGATTCCAGCAGCCTTCCCGCGATATTTATCCCAAATTGTAGGCGCTTCCATGGCTGGAGCTGAGCAGGTTATTAGCTTTTCGGTCTATGGGATTATAGACGATGTCAAGTCTAGTATGCCTATCGGGCAACCAATTGAGTCGGCTCAGTCATTCGTTGACTTTACGGAATGGCAGCAAGGTAAGGGACGTTGGCCTTTACTGGAAAGGACGTTCAAAGGAGACGTGCAGCACGAGGGAGTAGGGGCTAGAGTGACTTACGAAACAAAGCCTTCCCAGACCTACAATAGCGGTAGCTTGACGGATTCTCGACTTGGACAGGAAGATTATAGACAGAGCCAATGGGTAGGTTTTGAGAATGGAAAAATGAGCCTTGTCCTTGATTTAAAGAAACAGGTCTCCCTACGATCGTTGGCTGCTAGATTTTTACAATATCGTCCTTCGAATATCGCTTTGCCTAATACTGTGGATTTTTACGTTTCGACAAATGGGAAAACTTTTGAAAAGGTCAAAACTGTGGTCATGCATGCTTCAAAGAATGATCGTCATGACTGTTGGATTGATATCGCTTTGGCCGACAGTTTCGATATGGAAGCGCGCTATATTAAGGTGGTAGCTAACCAAGATGTTGCCGCCAATATCTTGTGTGATGAGATTTTAGTCAATGTAACGAAGTAGTTGACTGTTTCATTAGCTTCAAGGGAGCACTTGGCGATACCCCAAGTGTTCCTTTTTTCTGTTTGGATTACCTTAAGTAAGGCTTTCCAATTGATTGCCTAGGTAGCTCACAATAGTGCGGCTTATCTGCATATCTTAAGTTCTTGCTGAAGAAACTGATAATGTTAAGGACGCTATCACAGTTTGGGCTTTTAACACTATCCATTTTTGTAAATCAAATTTTGCAAAAGTCGTTGCAAACGTTTAGTAATAGGTCCTGCCTGTGGGGCAAATTCCTTATATCCCAATACGGATGTCACAGGTGTTATATTTTTGGTAGTAGAGCTGATAAATGCTTCTGATGCACATTTCAAATCCTGTAAATTGATATCCCGGACTTCCACATCTATTTCAGTAGACGCCAGCTCTAGAATCTTTTTACGGGTGATACCTTGTAAGACGTCATCGGCCGGAGAAAGCAGTTTGCCCTCTGGACTTATCAAAAAGAAGTTGGCGCGTGGACATTCGGAGATTAACCCATCTTGTACATACACCACATCATCGGCACCTTGTGATTTCGCTGCTTTTAGCGCATGTATCCCCATGACATAATCAATCGATTTGACCTGACTGAAAGGGCGGTGATAGTCAAATGGTAATAATTTTAAGCCTTCTCGCTCTAAGGTGATGTTGCGTTTCAGCGGGTGCTGGCTGATAATTAAATTCGGTTCGGAGATACTGTACCCATCTGCGCTGTATCCTCCCGTTAATAGTAGTTTAATGCCCGAATCAGGCATGGCGTTGGCCCGCATCAATGTGTCGATTAGACTTTTGAGTTCCGTTTGGGAGTAGTTAACTGGCAGGTCCATCAAATTGGCCGATTGTTGAAAACGATTTAAGTTGTCTTCCAAAAAAATTGGGACACCCGCAACAGTTTTAAAATAATCGAAAATGCCGTATCCACGTACAATCGCTAGGTCATTAATGGATAATTGGGCTTCGCTCTCTGGAATTAGCTTTCCGTTGAAAATCACATGAGAAATTAGCATGTCCTGTTTGTGTTAAGTGTGCTTTTGTGCAGGCAAACCTAGGTAATACCTAGTTCAAATACAAGTTTTAGTAATCTACTAAGTCTTTTTCGAAAAGTACAAGACACCCCTTTTTTGGGGATGCATACCCTTTATTATTTCCCGTTGTGTTTGTTGATGGGTATACTGGCATTAATTCTTAGAATAAGTAAATGGGTTCTTTCAAAAATAAATATGGTTGTGACCACTGGATGGAGCTAAGGAGTCCATAAGTTTATGGGTATAGCTCTTTGATCAAGTGCAATCCAATCTTCCTCTACTTCCCATTTGTCGTATGTCAGTAACACAAAAGTGGGCAAATTCCCTCCCTATTATCTGCTCACTTTTGCGCCAAATAGAAGGTGTTATTCTTTCACAGATATAAAAGTCTCGACCTCCGCTTGATCTCCGTCGTAATATTTCTTTCCATGAACTGTAAAATCTGCCTTATAGGCTCGATTTAAGTTGGTATTTTGCCATATTTCTAACCAAGTATTGAAAACAGCTTCCGGCATTTTACCTTTTGAAACAAATTTCTGGTACGTTGCTGTTTCGATTGTTAACCCAATCATTCCGTCGGGAATGTTCTCCAATGTATGAACTGGAAGACCAATGATGGTAGTATAAGGCCCGGTAAAGTCGGTCTCGTAATCGGTATATACGGCGTAAATTTCTTCACTTATGGCATTTGGAATTTGTTTTTGAATCTCTTCGCTCCAGAACTTACTCCATAATGCCTCGATATCTTTTGCGGATTTTCCATTATCATTGGTCGTCCTGGTTGAAATTCCGATTACATTAAACGTTTTAATAATTTGATTGTTCATAGTTCTATTTGTTTTTGTCCGTATTTGCGACTGGGCTGTGAATGGTTGAAGTAGGAATATAAAAAATACCCAAGGATATACTTGTTTCATGATTTCTGTGCTTTTATTTGTGTAATCAAATTTAAGATGTACCTGTGACAACCCTATGTCAAGAGGGAGGACAATTATTTTGCAAATTGACTTTTATTTCGGGTGTAAAGCGGATATCATAGTAGATGAGGAGCACCGGCTCCAGTAACAGTTAGAAAAAAAATAGGCCTATCAAGAGTCTAGGGAAAACGGGAACGTAAAACGCAGTGAATAATGTAATAGATTTTCAGGGGTGTAGCAATTTCCATCGTCTGTGTTATTAAAAAAATTACGTATATTTAACGCAGGCTATTCACGAGTGTAGTTATCATTATTAACTTAATATTATCCCCTATGGCGACTCTATTCAAATACCTATTTATCATCATACAGTTTGTGTGCCTCTGTGTTCCTATGCATGCACAATTCAATGTAGATAAGTACGACAAGCTTAATTTTCTTTTAGGGACGCTCGATGAGTATATGGGGTATGATCGCAGTTTTGTACCTGCCCGTGGGCAGCGTAGTTATCAAAAGGTTGACATCTTCTATAAAGAGGAACTCAAAAATACTTTCTTTATGCAGGACCTTTTTAAAACTCAATATCCAGACCTTTATATAGAGAATAATTTTGCTCCAAAAGGAATCGTACTATTTTCTCCAAAACTCTCACAAGAGATAGATCGTTTTTTTGAGTATAAGCCTTCTGGTAATTATTCATTGGCTGGAGACACCGTGTATGCTGGCACAATAAAATCCGATATGATTATTACTGAACAGCAAAAACGTTCTTATATTCTTGGGATTCTCGTCCGCGCTGGCTATAAAAAAGATGGTGCAGGAGTTTATACAGTTGGTCTGCCCAATGCTGGACCTAAAGCTGCGTTCCTATCCAAATTGCTCCAAGAATTAGCGTGTGAGGATGTACAGTATACAATTTCGCAAGGTTGGATTCCAGTCGGGCACTATGTACGGTTTAAACCTTCCATACAAGTTGGTGAAATAATTGATGATGCTTACCAGCTCAGAAGTCAGATTGCAGCAATAGACGTCAGTACGGTAGCCTTCAAGTCAAACGGCCGTCTAAGTGCCCGTTTCAAACAGAGCCCTTTGGATATATGGCGTTTGACGCTCGATAACTGAGTTCGTGTCCTAATCTGTTTTTTCACCCAATAGCTCTATTTTTTTATATTGAAATGCAAACCCTATGATGTTCTATCTACGCTTGTCTTCCCTTCATATTACTACAACAGGGTTGATGTAAAAGATTGCCATATTCCTCTTTAGGAATAATTTCAGAATTCAAATACTCTCGATGTCATTCTTCCGTAACCAGTAAGCACAATTCTCTTGGAATATAGGTCTATAGTACCGTAGGAATTTGTCTTATCCGTTTCAATCATACCTTCCAATGTAACCATAGGAATCCCTTTATAAGTTCCAAAATTGCCCTCGTGATGATGTCCCGATATTACAGCGCGGATATTGGTATATTTGGTAATTATGGATAGAATTTCCCTGTTGTTCAAAGTTTCCAATCCGTTCTCGGGAAATAAAGGGTGATGCGTAAATATGATGACATCTTTCGATTTTTTTTGCGCCTCTTTTATTTTTTTTTCCATCCATTGGAGTTGTTTATTTCCTACACCTCCATTCCAAGGTTGCGCATTCTTCCTTTTTTCCGATGTTAGACCGTCGTTCATATTTTTCCACGCCTCCTGTTCAGATGAACCTAGCTTAGTTGCATATTCGGATAGTTCATTTGTATTGAGTAAAATAAAAGTCCAATTGCCTTTCTCAACAACGTAGTAGGGGGCTTGCATGCCCAACTCCTTGTATAGTTGAGTGCCGTCTTTAGTATCGACGAAGTCGTGGTTGCCCAACATATTGTATACTGGTGAATGCAGTCTTGCAAGTCGTCGTCGTACCGGTTCAAGATCTTTTGTTCCCACATCAACCAAATCACCGAGTACGATCGTAAAATCAACTTTCCCATTATTTAGGACCTCCGAAGCCGTGTCTAGTTTTAAAAGAGAGTTACGATAGAAACGACTACCTTTACTATCTTTGTCTGCATATTGTGGATCGGCTATTACTCCTAAACGTATCTTTGTCGATTTTTCTTGCGCGTAGTTGATGTTATGCAAGAGTGAGCACAGAATAGGTATCAATAAAAATCTTATTCCCATTTTTGAATCTTGTTTTAGGTCAGTATTTGCTATTATTTATGCCAGATAAATACTCTTTCTTATCTTCATTTCTGAAATATCATAGGAAGTAAAGTCGATTCCTTACTGTCTCGATGATGCTCATTAATTGGATGTAATACAAACTTAATAGATTTTTCGAATTTTTAAATATCAAATGACATCAATCGATTGGGTGCATTTAATTATATTTACAAATGAGATTTAATTACCCAGCGATGGATGAAGAGGGATATTAGGTATAAGATGTTATATCCAAAAACGCTATAAATATCGGATGATTTCATCTTTTTTGCTTGAAAACAAAAGTATGTACTATGGATGCAATATTTTTTAGGCCGTTGTTTGATTATTCCCATTATTATAATCAACAGTTGTCAGCAATCTTTGTTAAGAATTCAACTTTAGGTGATTCAAAGTCTATGCGATTATTTTGTCATATACTGAATGCTCATCACATCTGGAACTCGAGGCTGTTGGGGAACGCTATCCAATACAATATTTGGGATGTTCATTCTGAATCCCTCCTCAGTGAGATAGACGCTGAAAACTTTCGAAATACGGGATATATCTTGAGCAACTTGGACCTACAGAATATGGTGTCATATCAAACCATGAAGGGACAGCCCTTTGAAAATAGGATTTGTGATATTTTGTTTCATGTTATCAATCATTCGACCTATCATAGGGGGCAGATAGCAACTGATTTTAGACAAATTGGAATAGAACCACTTGTAACAGATTATATTTTTTGGAAAAATGTAATAAATGAATAGGTATCTTAGATACCATACTTGTAAAAATATTCCTAAGGTTTCTAATATCTAATGCCATCGTAAATGGGGAAGGGAGTGGGAGAGGGACTTTTGGGAAATCTTATATAAAGGGCTGCCATCCCGAAGAATGACAGCCTAACTATTACCTAAATAAATAAAGTTTTTGATTTACCAATCTTTGCTATAGATTTGGCTTCGATCGATTACCAGCTCATCGTCAAACAGTATTTTAGCGACATTTTGTAATGCAGGTGTTTGAAGCCATTCGAAGTTGCTCCTGTTTGGGTCAAATGCAAAAATCATGTGTGCCCCAAATCCCCCTGTTCGAAGATTGTTTAAAGCCGTTGCTGAGGGCAACCTACCTAGTGCGTACTCGGCCGAAGACATTCCCCAACGAGATTTGGGAAGACCTGGATAGCGGGTAGATAAATCAAAGCTACCTCCATAATCATGCAGTGCATAGTCTACATACTGTCCAGCAGGCGCTTCTGCAATAGCACTTGTACCACCAAAATTATTCGTTCTGGAATACACATATACCATTGTTAGCTTGTTGGGCATGGCCATTTTTGTTTCATATACGAGTCGGGCTGCTGCTTTATTGGACGGCGATACAAACCCTGGAGGAACAGGATTCTGATAGGAAGAATACTCATCGTCAAAAAATACCCCATCCAAATTATAGGCATCACACACGGCCTTAATCTCTTGGGCAAAAATCTTAGCCGCAGCATCAGAAAGATTGGCTACTCCCGAACGGTCGTGGTTCCCCAATATACTCAAGATTACTTTCATGCCCTTATCCTGCAAAGGTTTAATATATTTAGCACGATTGGCCAATAGGTGTGTCACATTTGGATTATGTGTTACTTTCACCTTACCTGTAGCAGCATCATAGTTGATATTCGAAGAAAACAAGATGACCATATCGATGAGATATTTATCACTATTCTTTAGCTTCAAGCTCAAATTATTCAACGGGTTGGTATCATTCACCTCCATACAACTGATAATCTTGATTCCAGTACTTTTGTCTGTTGATGGTATTTTTGTTAAGTCATTTACAAAAAGTAGCAAGTCGCTAGATTTGGAGAGTACTCCACCCACTAGTAGCGTTGTACTTAAGGGGATGACATACGTTTCTTTTGCGTCTACCTCAGCACCTGTCTTCACAGACACATGTACGGGGTCAGAAGACACTGCATTGGCTTTCACTTCTACCTGACCATTGCCCGAAAAAGTCACCAAAGTTTTCGGAAAAGGTTTGAAAGTAGTTCCATTCTTTTGGTTATATGCGTTGAGGACCTCCTCATTGTATATGACGGCTCCCTTCACACCTTGTGTATTGGGTTTGGAAAGCTGCAGCAGTACATCGTATGTTCCTTCACTACGAAACTCCAAAGTAGAGTTATCCATTCTACCATCTACCCCGGCTAAATACCCAATAGATTCTGCATTTACTTCATATCTTGACTCGTCTATTGATTTGACGGTGATAGCATCATCCTTGCAAGATTGCAGGGCTATCATGGAGAATATTGTGACCAGTCCCCAAAGTAGAAGACTGTATTTCTTTGCTAAATATTTCATGTGTGTATAATTATTACATGAGTTCGTTACACTCGGTTTGATTTTCAACAGTCACATGAAATATCCACACTATATTCATTCGTGTTTGTGCAGTCTGTGCTACATGGATATTTCATATGTTTATAATTTATCGTCTATTATTTTGCAGGCAGTGATACCGGTGTCCATTTCACGGCTTTTTTCGCTGTCAGATCATTGCCATTGGCTGTATGATCCTTGACCACACTGCCACTACCTTCATTACATTTCCAGTAAGCGACCAGACCGTCGGCAGTAGGACTTACTTCGTAAGGATTGCTGGCAATTTCCTCCGCAGTTCGTTCGACATTCCAAATACGACATTCCGAAATATCACCTGCTAAGAAACGTGCATCCTCATATGATCTACCAATGTAGAATCCATTCGGCCCATTTACACCAAAGCTCACTGTGGATAAAGTCGTGTTTGCTTCTGATTGTAGTTTACCATTTACATATACACGAATCTTCTTGTCCTGACCATTAAAAGCTACTGCGACATGTACCCATTGATTGGTCGGTAATCCTTTAGTAGCAGCATCAGAACCAGGCATGTTTCCAGCAGATGTAGCTACTTGAATCTGGTTTGGAGGGAAGTTTGCATCGCCTAGACGAATCAAGAATCTACCCTCGATTCCCATAATCGTACTGATCATGCGGTCGTAATTGCGAACCTGGATCAAAGCCTCTAAGGTAAATTTTGATAAGTTATTGACAGGTGCTGGAGTTTTCCATTGATCGATGTGTAGGTAGTTATCTTCGATATCCGCGACAACATCTATCAAAGCCCCGCCTTTAATGACATAGAATACTGTTTTTTCACTCTCTAATATGGATATACTTCCTCCCGTAAGCGATATTGGGAGCACGAAGATTTTTTCTCTATCAAGACTGTTGATTTTATCAAACGTTACCGTCACGGGTGCAGACTCTACCGATCCCTGACTTATTTGAACTTTATTGTTGGATATTGTATAAAATTCGGAGGGTAGTATCTCTACTTTTTCATTGTAAATTTTGGTGTATACCTCCAGTTTTGAAGGGTCAACACCGAGATTGACTTCCACAGGAGCCGATTCGAGGTTAGCCATAGCTACTTTAATATCAAATTGCTCCATAGTAACGGACGGTTTATTGATAATCCGCTCCAATTTTCCTGTCGAAATGTAGACTTTATTATCGAAGGTCTCCTCGCTTTTGCAGGATACAAGTAGGGTCAACAACGCTACCATGAACCCTAAGGAATAAAAATGTTTCTTTCTCATGGTCTCTTATTTTACTTTTATTGCCGGATTTGTAATTTGAATCGCTTCCCTACTATATTGATAACTTTTTAATACATTGAAGTAGTCGTAGGAAAGGTTTTTATAGCCCACTCCCTGTATCCGTAGGCCATTTTGCAAAGATGCAGCCCATCGTGCCGTAGCTATAGCTGCACGTGTACCGTCTGCAAAATAACCCAGTTTGGCCTCGTCGGCTTTATAGGATGTCATGCTGGCTAAGACTATATATTTGTCTACGGGTACATCGTTCGTGGTTGCGGATAATAATGCGTAGCCCAGTCCTCCAGCATCTACTGCATTTTCGGTTGGTAAAATAATGTAATTCACTTCTTGCAGGATGTTTTTGCCGATTAGGTATTGAGGGTTTCCTTTGAAAAATGATGTTTTGTCTACATTTTTTTCGAACCAAGGACTTACAAGTCCAAAGAAGAGGTTTTCCTCTGCCTCTACCTGCATTTTTTCAGCGGCTGTCAAATGTAACAGCTCTTTCCCCTGATAAGATACAATCAGTCCTTGGTAAGGGTACTTGTCTGCCGCAGTAAGAATGGTATTGATTGTATCTTTTACGAAATCATCCAATATCAGCGTTTTATCTTCTTTTTTGACAAAGGCGGTCTTAATACTGTTAAAATCAATTTCAAAGATGACTTTGGTACCCTTTTTCTCCAAAAGGTTCTTCATCTCGCTGGTCTCTCTGTCCACCAAGGCTATCGGAGATTCTAAAACAACGAAATCCAAGCTGTCGGGCACTTTCGAAAAATGGTCGCCTTGGCTTACAAGTTCCTTCCTACTGTTATTGAACCAACCCATGTTTATTTTATGAGGATTCCTTTTAAAGGCACGAAGGTCTTCTAGATATTTTGCATAGAGTTTCGGATTTTGTTGTTCCATATCTTGGCTTGATATCTCCAAAGGCTCCGCCTCCGTCCATTCATTACACGCTGTTACACTTGCCAGTACTGCTCCAAGCAGTAGGGCCATGCTGTATTTCTTTATCTTGAAAACTACTAAATTCATAATTCAAATATTACTTTTTGACCCACCATAGATCTGTACCCATATTATCGGCACCTTTCAATAAATTAGTTACTGCATCCGTGACATTCTTGCCATTTTCGGTATACTCTTCCTGTGGATACGGTAAGCGTCTCGCCATACGTTTGCTATCCACGCGGCCACCACTATTATTGACCATTACCTCCATTAATTTAGGATATCCAGTACGGCGGTATTCCGTCCAAGCCTCAATTCCTAGCGGAAAGTTGGCAATCCATTTTTGGGTAATGATACGTTCCAGTTTTTGTGAAGTCGTACCGGCCTCTTGCCATTTGATTGTGATGGCACTTGGTACACCAGCATATGAAAATGTACCTAGTGGATCCACATATGCCGCAGGTCTGTTGGTGCTGTTATTTAAATAATCGTCTGCACCATTTACATTCCATTGTTCAAAAGATAAACGTATTCCTTGGTTATAAAGGGCCTCTGCATTGGCACCAGCCATATTCCATCCCTTCAAAGCCCCCTCGGCCTGAAGAAAGGAAGTTTCTGCGGCATTAAACCACAACAGTTTATCACTTTCTGCTACATTCATGTTGGTGTACTCTTTCGGGGTATTTCCACTTGGGATTTGTATTCCTGAACGAATGCCATAGTAACCATTTGTTATCGTTCCTGTAAATGTAGAAGGTGTAAAATACTTCGCCCTACGAGGATCGACGTAACCGTTCATATAGGAAGTGATATCGGCAGATACACGAGAATCTCCGTTATTGTATTCATACATGATGATACGGAATGGATTTCTGTTGATGGGCTTTATAAAAGCATTGTCCGAATTGCTACGGATTACACCCACTTCATGGTTTACTGCTTCTTCAGCTTTTTGACGACCCTTTGTAGGGTCTACATCTGAAATATGGATGGCCAAGCGCAATTTTAGAGAGTTGGCAAGTTTAATCCATTGCAATACATTGCCGCCATATACCAAGTCTGCCTTACTCGAGAAATTTTGTGTTCTACGCTCTGTAAGTACGTTGATTGCAGCGTCCAATTGTGTAAACATTAAGTCATACACTTGTTCTTGGGAGTCATATGGAGCTTCCAAAGCACCATTTTCACCGACTTTGGAATAGGGAATGGGACCGTATATATCCGTCACTCTAGAGGCCGCCATCACTTTGATGATGTCAGCTACAGCATGTACTGACACATCTTGAGACACTTGTCTAATAGTCTTGGTCTGTACAAATAGTTTGGGCAGTATATCATTAAATGGTACCCGCGCCCAACCATTTTCAGGATTATACGTAGCAAAGTTCTTACCGTTGAACCCATTGTTTGAATCAGCCAAATAACCGCCCATGGAGCCACCTAACAAGCATTCGATAAATTGGTTTGCATTTACATCTAAAGGCACTACCCATGCTTGTAGACCAATCATTGCTGAAGATAGCACATATGCGTCGCGTTCCACCTCCTCAGGAGTTGCGCCTGCAGGATCTGTGTTGTATTTGTCGAAGTTTTTGGTACAGGATAAGTGTGTCATTGACGACAGCATCGCTCCCCAAAATAAAATCTTATATAGTTTCATAATTAGTTTAAAATTTAAGACGAACATTAAAACCTAGATTGCGGGTACTTGGCGTCATAAAGTAGTCTATACCTTGATAGTAATTGCCTGTACTCGCCGTAGATTCTGGATCAAATGGTGCTTTGTTGTAAATCATCAATAGATTACGGCCCACTAAGTTTAAGCTCAGGGCAGCTTTATTTCCGAAGAATGATTTTGGGAATGTGTATCCAATCGTTGCTTCCTGCAACCGTACATTGGTCGCACTATAAGTGTAGAATTGCGGAATACCTGAGTTGATTCCTACTACATTATAGTAGGCTTCCGCATTCACTTGGTCTGTGCCATTCACAATAAAGCCACCATTGTCACGCGCTTGAGCCGAAGCCTCCGAGACACCGTAGTAGTCCATGTACGCCTGCGTCGCTGAATAAACCACTCCACCAAAACGAGCTGCAATCGTAAAGTCAGCCATCCAGTTTTTGTATTGGAAGCCATTTCTCCAAGCCATATTAGATTTTGGGAATATACTACCTAAGTAGATGTCGCCCACATTGTTATTATTCACTACTTTTCCATCTGGTGTCACATACACTTGTCCATTGTCGTCACGTAGCAAATCAGACAAAGAGTACAGGTCTCCTAGTGTACCTCCTTCTTTGAGGATAAATCTAGCTTGTGAAAGTCCACCTACGTCTAAACGATTTTTATTGATGACCGCGCCGGTTTCAGGATGTACATAGTCCCTTACCAACTCTTTTATTTCATTCCTATTCACAGTGAGGGTATAGTTGGAATTCCATTGAAAATCAGCCCATTTCTTTTCATAACCCAATCCAATTTCGATACCCCTATTGACTACTTTACCCGTCTGTACATACAGGCGGTTATACCCGGATGAGACAGAGAGTTGAGGGTTAAATGTTTGATTGAGCGTAGTTGCATGGTACAAGGTCAGGTCCAGGTTAAATCCGTTCAAGAATTTGGCATTCAATCCCACTTCCGCCGAGTTGGTACGCTCTGGTTTTAAATTAGTGATAGGGTAATTCGATAAGGCCTTATATTGTTGTGTGGCAACATCCCACTCATATACAGGATTTGCTAGAAATTCAGGGAAAGGTCTTCCTACAGATGCGTACGAAGACCGAACCTTTAAATATTGAAATACATTAGACATATCTACAATCTGCGATAGTACTGCTGTACCACCTATCGAAGGATAGAAGAAGGAGGATTGGGTAGACTTTGGTCCAGCCAAATTGGAATGCCAATCATTTCGACCAGTTGCCGTCACAAAATAGGTATTCTTATAACCCAATTCTACACTCGCAAAGAGCGATTGAGACTCTCGGCTTCTATCGATCATCGGTGTTTTCTTCCGATCGTCAATCTGGGTAATGTCAAATTTGTTGGTCAAGCCATTTTCCATAATTGGTCCTCTGATTGGTAGCGAACCTGTTTTGTCATGTAAGATTATACCGCCTAGATTGGCCTGTAGTGTAAAATCATTGAACGACCTGTTGATATTGGCCATCACATCTCCATAGTATTGATTGGACTTTTGCTCATCTAAACCGAAAAATCCATTTCTCGAACCCTCAGTGATAGTGGTATTTGTGCTAGCATATAGTTTTTCTGTAAATCGACCTGTCGTATTATCCATACGGCCACGAGCTGATAAGCTCAACCAATTATTCACTTGATAATTTAAGCTAGCATTTATCATGTAGCGGTCTTTGTTCGTCTCTCTTAAGTTACGATAGTTAATCCAATATGGGTTTTGACCTACCACCTCGTTCAATCCCTGTGGCCAGTATTGTTCATATATTTTGCGTGACACATTATATCTTTCGTACATACGTATGGCATCCCAGTCATCACCACGTGGGAATAAATAAGCTGTAGTCAACGGATTAGAATATATTCCCTGATTCGTCATATTCAAATCGCGTTGCTTGATATAGTTTAATCCAGCATCCAAAGTCAATTTATCATCTAAGAATTTGGACGTATTGCGGAAGGTAAAGTTGTATCGATCGTATTTGTTGTTGGGTACGATACCAGTAGCATTGACAGCGCCCGCCGATGCATAGGTTTGGTTTTTATCCGTCCCGGTAGAAAATGAAATTCCCTCAGTAGACACTATTCCGGTTTGCAGGTAATCTTTGGATGGTGAGTAGTGATAATTGTTAACATCCGTTAGCGGAGCTCCCCAGCTTTTGTCATTGACACCTGAGGCCAGCCCCGATCCAGTACCATATCGATTTTGGAAAGAAGGCATGACAAACGCGTTGTTAAACTGTGTGTTTTGTGTTAAGGTTAACGATGTCTTGCCGGCGATACCTTTACGGGTATTCACAATAATAGCTCCATTCGCTGCATCCGATCCGTACAAAGCCGCTGCCGCCGCACCGGTCAATACTGACATTGACTCGATGTCATCGGGATTAAGGTCGGCAATACCTTCTGATGTGCCCGTGGAAGCGAACTCAGAGCCTTCCGTGGATTTTTTATTAAACATAGGAATACCGTCGATGACATAGAGTACATTGTTGTCCTGCTCGATGGTTTTGGCTCCGCGCATCACAACCTTAGCGGCTCCCCCAATGCCTCCCGAACTACTATTAATCGTTACCCCCGCAATTTTGCCAGTGAGGGAATTAATCATGTTGGCATCTCTTACCTGCGTCAGATCATCACCCTTCACTTGTTGCACATGATAACTTAGCGCTTTTTCTGACCGTTTAATGCCCAAGGCTGTTACGACCACCTCATCAATTGAGGCTTCTTCCTGGAGCAGTTGAATTTGAATTTCTTTGTTTACATTTTCAACGACTATTTCTTGCGATACATACCCTACATAACGTATTGAAAGGATGTCCCCTGGTTTTACATCGTTGATTGTAAAGATGCCTTCTGCGTTCGATTTAGTCCCTTTGTTTGTCCCTTTCAGCAAGACACTTGCACCCAAAAGTGGTTTGCCCGTTCCATCAACAATGAGTCCCTTGACCGCTTGTTGCGTCGCTTTTGTTGGCATCTCAGCAGTCGTCTGCGTTTCTTTTGCTGGCAAAGACGTTATGAGCAGGGTGTTGTCTTTCTGGTCATAAGATAAGTTTTGATCCTGTAACAATGCCTTCATCACCTCATGCAGACTTGCGTCTTTGAAATCGACATTCAAAAGGCGATTGTCATTAAGCATTTGGTTGGAATACAGTACATTATACCCCGTTTGTTTTTTGATTTCCCTGATGAGATCAATGGCCTTGATACGTTGTTTGCGCAACGTAATACTCCCTTGACCCGCAGCTGATATGGAAATCTGAAGCATAAGCATAGAGATGCCTACAGTTCGTATCATTTTAAATGATTTAAA
Organism: Sphingobacterium sp. SYP-B4668; assembly: GCF_027627455.1. Classification (NCBI taxonomy): domain Bacteria; kingdom Pseudomonadati; phylum Bacteroidota; class Sphingobacteriia; order Sphingobacteriales; family Sphingobacteriaceae; genus Sphingobacterium; species Sphingobacterium sp. SYP-B4668. The sequence continues at coordinate 1,536,808 of NZ_CP115483.1, forward strand.
CCACATAATTCTACTTTTGGATTTTAATTGATATTGTTGAGTTTATAAAGTTATTGCTGCCCCGAAGGGTCTTTTTGGTTATTTATTATTTTATAGTTATGATTCGATCTTGAATATCAAATTTTACCTTAGAAGTCACCTTTAAAAGATTTAAGACATCTTCAACCTTTGCATATCGAGATATCTCGCCATTAAAGGTGATGTTTCGAGTATCCATGTTCTCAAACGTATAGTCTACATTGTACCATCTACCGACACGTTCCATTATGGATTCCAAGCGCTCATTTCTGAAAATAAAGGCATTATTTTTCCAGTCCACAAAATCATTGACATCCACATTCTTGACACTCACATGGTTTCCCTCAACATGGGCCTGCTGCCCAGGGCGCAATCTTTGTTTCTGATTGATGAGTACCGATCCTTCTAACAGCGTTGTCAGGTTGCGTGCGGCATGGTAGGTATTGACATTAAAAACAGTTCCTAATACTTGGATTTCCTGTTGTTCTGATTTGACGACAAAAGGTCGTTTGGTATCTTTAGCGACGTCAAAATATCCTTCCCCTTTCAGTTCTACAATACGCTTGGTTTGATGGTGCATATCTACTGCAAAGCGTAAGGAGGATTCAGCATTTAAGGTTACTTGGGAGCCATCAGGAAGGACAATCTCGTATTGCCCACCCCGGGGAGTCGTAATGGTATTATATCCCTTGCCTACAGCCAAGTTGGGGTCTATTCTATACTGTAGTAGGCCCTCTGTCGTTTTCGTGATTGAAATACCTTGGTCCTTGGTCGTTTCCGAATGGTTGTCTGTCAACGCGATTTGACGACCATCGCTTAAGGTCAATACAGCTTTGTTTTCTCCAGGGAAAATATCTGTGCTCACCAATTCGGATGATAAATCTATAGCATTATTTCGTTGGGATACGAAATAAGTGCTTATAGCGAGCGATATCACAATTACGGCTGCTGCGACCCACCGATAATATATGGGCTTGATAATCGTCACAGTAGGTGCACGCTCTGTTTTAGCTTCTATTTGCTGCCAAAGTCTGATTTTATCAGGCGCACTAAGGGGATGTCGATCTTTGATCTCCTGTTGCTCAAACCACAGCTCGAGCAGTTGCCGTTCTTCGACCGTACAAGTGCCTTGGGCATACTTATTCAGTAATTTTTTGATTTTATCCTTGGTCATAATTGATTATTTTACTGCCTAATCACATACATGTTGCACAAGTAAGTCTTAGGGAGTATAAAAAAAATCAATTATTTTTTATCCCATAAAAAAGCAACCAAAATAAGTCCTTCAAGGGTTTTGTATCCAAGTTTATACCGAAAGACTTTGAGGACATTTTGGACTTGTTTACGAACTGTTTTTTCTGAAATATCCAATCTTTCGGCTATCTCTTTATACGACAAGTATTCTTTTCTACTCAGACGGAATATCTCTTGTGCCCTTGGGGGCAATTTTTCCAGCTGACTATCCAGATACATTTGGAGCTCCTTTTCCTGAATTACTCCCAAAATAGGGTCATAAAAAGGAGACACAAAATCTACAATACTTTGCATGTACTGATCTCTGTATTTCTTTTTTCGTAATTGATACAGCGCTTGTTTACGAACAGACATGAACAGCCAGGCACCTAGATTTTCAATCTTCAGATCAGCTCTACGCAACCACAAAGAGGAGAATACTTCTTGGATAATATCCTCCCGATCGGAATTGTCGAGTGCAATCTTTTGTGAAAATAGATATAATTTATCGACAAAACGGGTGTACACTTCCGTGAATGCTGCGTAATCTCCACGCTGAATTCCGAAAAGTAAATCTTGTTCAGACCAACTAAAATAGTGTGTGACAGCATTTCCCATGATTACGTTTTTTACGAATAGAAATTATAACTGGTGGGTCAAATATAGGGGATATTTTAAAATGTTAGATATCCTATTAACAAATTTATAACGATTTAGCTACATTATAATCACATAAATGGCGTCAAATCTTCTTCTATGATTAAACTTACCTACGTCATATTATCAGATTCATGGTAGAATCTTTCTTCTGTCCAAAGTCAGATGTAAGGAGCTTAACCACGTTATTTGGATAAGAATTTATTCCGATACAATGAAAAATATCACTACGTTATTCACATTTTTTAAATACGTACGTACCTCGCCGCTAGCTAAACATTCCTCCTAGAAAATCCGCACATAGGAATGAAGAGAGCTTAAGTAGAATTGCAGACAGTAACAAACCCTCCAGAGTATGATGTCCGAAGGAGGTCTTGATGTATTTTCAATTGCTTTCTGCTTAAAATAAGACGGTGGCTTTAGACAAGTAGAGTCTCTAAAATTGCTTGGGCTTCCGTTGCTGTCCCGCTAATTCGGCTATTTCTTTTATACGATTTTGGCGGGTTTCAGGTCGCTTTGCAAGTACCACCCATTGTAACATCATTTTTTTTATACTCTTACTTAATCCTAAAAAATATTCCGTTGATCCAGGGTGCTTTGTGAAAGCATTTTCCAAGTCCACAGGTATAATCACTGCTTCTACTTCGTCAAGGATAGTCCACGAGCCGTTTTGTTTAGCTATTTCAATGCTTTCATAACCAGCTTTTTCCATTAATCCCTTTTCTATAAGTTGTGCGACTTTCTCTTTATTGATTTTTGACCAAGTACTTTGGGCTTTCCGTTTGCTGAAAAATTGGTGCGAGGTTATGTCATCTATCTTTATTTTTTTACTATCTATCCAACCAAAACAAAGAGCGATATCAACAGCTTCCCGCCAAGTAATTGATGGTTTCTCCGATAGTTTAGCATGAAAAACGAGCCATATAGACTGCTGTGAACGATGATTCCTCTCTAGCCATGTTCGCCAATCGGTTTGACTTGTGGGATAAAAAATTTCTATTTTTTGCATGCTTGTGCCCTCCTTTCCAAAAATAGACAATAAATACATATCCTATATCTAATTCTGTATACCAGGGACAACCTTCCAAAAAAATCTACTCAACTATTTGCATGGGGTGTTACCTCCCCATTACAATCCTGCATAGTAGGAGATGGTTCTTATGTAAAGGAATTAGTCTATAACATGAATCCATCAACGTGTCACGCTTTTAGCACATCTTTTTGCAACAACTTCTTAAATTACCGTGGGGGTCGCAGCAATTTCAGGTGACCTTTGGTGCAATCATATTGCACATAAAAATGAAATTATGTAAGTTTGAAAAAAAATAACTCCCATAAGGCATAAGTTAGGTTTTGAAAAGATTTTGTACATATATACTATTGGTCGCTTTGACACTGCAGTCGTTTTACCGCAGTATCATGACCGTAGACTATCAGATACACTTGCCGGACTACCTAGCCAAATGTATCAATAAAGACCGAGTACAGCTTCATTGTAATGGCCAGTGTGTGTTGATGGGGAAAATTCGAGATAACGAAAAAAAAGAAACCAAAAAAAACTTAGTGGTTTACGAATATAGCTCCCTCTATATCCACAAGGAGAACGATAATCACATCGTACAACAGCCACATGAGGAATTTTCCGAAGATCATTTTTCGCGATATCTCGTTGACTATCGGTTCACCTATAACAACCCTATTTTTCATCCCCCCATTAGTTAATTTTCACCAGTAGTACATATAGCTTACACTCATCTGTCGTAATCGTTTGGGTAGACCTTAGTCCTTGGTGACAATATAAGGTTCCATATGTGGCGCCGGTTAAGTCGGTAATGTGCTATTCATTTTGGCTACTATCTTTCAGGGGTGTTTATGATTAGGTATTTTCTTATCTTTTTTCTCCCTTCAGGATGCCATAAACCCAGTTGTCCTCTAGAGGATTACTACTACTGGTTTCTAATTATTTTTTCACTAAACATTCATCCATAATGAATAAAGCAATACTATTTCTAGCCGTATTGTGCTTTACAATGTTGTCCTGTACCAAAGAAAAGACGGACTACGAAGCAGAAATCGATACGGTAGTTCCGGAGAGCCAGGAGTTTAAAGAAGCCTATACAATCCATAGCGATGGATATAAAATCAGTATTGAAGCCTTGAACGGCACCTTGTATACAGGCTATAACCAACTCCGTTTCAAGGTTAGCAATAGTCAGACCAATCAACCTGTCAAGGCTTCTGCTATCACATTCCTACCCATCATGACCAGTGGTGATGGGACTCAGGTGTCCTGCCCACACCAATATCATACGTCTTTAACGCCAGATGGTACTTCTTTTTTAGGATACTCGGTATTTACGGAAGAAAGTACTGCAGGACGCAATTGGCATCTCTATCTTAGCTTTACCATTGCTGAGCAAATCCATTCCATTAAGCAGGATATCTCTATTCAGAAGCAGCCTAACAAAAACCTCAATATGACGACATTCATTGGAAAGGATGACGAACAATATTTCATCGCACTGGCAGCACCACAGAAGCCCAAGGTAGGGGAGAACGAACTAATAGCTGGCATTTACAAATTCAACAGACCCACTAGCCCACCGGTCATGAGCTTTCCTGATCCCTTACAGTTTTCATATACCGCAGTAGAAGACTATATCCTACAATTGGATCCACGTATGCCAGAACCTTCCATGGGCAACCATTCATCACCGAATAATAAGGATTTGACAAAGCATACTGATGGCTTATATCACGGACTTGTCAATTACACCATGACCGGTAACTGGACGTTGAATTTTATCTTGCTAAATCAAAATGGACGCATCCTAAAAGGCACCCAAGTCCCGACTGATTTTACACCTGGAGTTGTAGGCGTGAAAAGTGACTTACATATTGACATCCTATTCTAAGAAATATGAAAAATATAAGTTTTGCCTTTTTTGCTCTTTTAATTGGGATGGATGTAAATGCCCAAATCAGGCCGATCCAAGCAGATAGTACTAAGTACCTTGAAGAGGTGAAAATCAATGTCATTGCTAAAAAGAAAATTGAGACCGAATTGAAGATGGCGGTTTCTGTAGATGAATTTTTAGCCTCCTCTGCCAATATCAGTTTTATCAAACGAGGGGCTTATGCGTGGGAACCTTTATTGAACAACATGAGTACAGAACGTTCTGTCATCACCATCGATGGGATGCATGTTTTTGGAGCATGTACTGACAAGATGGACCCCGTCACCTCATATGTCGAAAGTAACAACCTTTCGTCCATTGATATCGCTTCTGGTCAGGAAGGAAGTATGCACGGGTCGACGATTGCTGGTAGCATTGATCTGAAGAGGAAAAGTACCTCATTTGGCCTCGAAAAGCAGTGGAACGGCGCGTATCAGACAGGCTTTGAATTCAATAACAAACAATTTTTCAATCTTGCGAATCTCTCTTATTCAAGTGACAAGTTTGTAGCAGACGGAAGCATTTCTCTTCGCAAAGCAGGCAACTATTCCGATGGCAACAAGGATGAGGTGCGCCATTCTCAATATAACAAATTCAATACCTCTTTAGGATTGGCGTACAAGACTGGTTCACTTTCCTCTATACGCGTAGATGCAATTTACGACAAAGCCAAAGATGTCGGTTTTCCGGCGCTCCCGATGGATTTGTGGCTCTCTCGAGCCATCATTACCTCTGTATCCTACAAGCAATTATTTGAAGATGGAATATGGAAAGCCTGGGATACCAAGCTTTACTTTAATGCTATAGAACATTATATGGATGACACCAAGCGTCCTGAAAATTTAGTTCATATGGACATGCCCGGTTGGAGCACCACGTACGGACTAGTATCCCGGGCCAATTTGAAGAGCGGTGACTTAGTTTCGGAAATCCAGCTCAACGTATACGATAATCTATCCATTGCGGAGATGACCATGTATCCACAGGATAGGAGCAACAAGACGATGTTTGCCTATAGTTGGCCTTGGGTTACGACCCGTTTTGCTGGTCTTTCCATGAATAATTCTTGGGATATCTCCGAGAGGAGTCGGTTGAATTTTGGCGGTTCACTAGGCTATAATTACAACCACTCCAAATATGTCGAATTCAATTGGATTTTCCATCCCGGAGCTCCCCAGCAGAAGAGTAGAGTACTCCCAGGCATACATGCTAGTTATCAACTCGATGTCGATCGGTTTGATTTTTCTCTTGGTACGGGTTATGGCCATAGAGCACCTTCCGTTTCAGAAGGCTATGGATATTATATTTATAACAGTTTTGATCGCTATGATTATATTGGTAATCCCGATTTGAACAACGAGATTTCATACGAGGCCAATGCCAGTGCGGGCTTTAAAAACGAAAAGCTGCGTGTCGAAACTAAAGTAAATTATTTCTATATCCAAAATTATATAATTGGACGAATCCTGAGTTTAGGTAGCCCGATGAATTATCAGTCTGTGGGTGTCAAAAGCTATACGGCGCTAGAGCACGCCAAGCTTTTCAATTTCGCTTTGAGTGGCACCTACGATATTCTACCTCATTTACATTGGAAGGGCACCCTTACTTATGCACGCGCTACCGATGATAAGAGTACCAATTTGCCATTCATTCGTCCATTGAGTTATCAATCCTCCCTACATTACATGCACAAAAAAATAGGTATACAGACCTCTGTCCATGGTGATTTGGCACAGGAGAATTATAGTCCCGAATATGGAGAAGATCTCACCTCCGCTTACCAAGTGTGGAATATATCTGCAGACTATACCTTCAACTTCAAAAAAATGACAACCATTTTGCAGGTAGGCGCTGAAAATTTGTTCAACACCTATTACAGCACCTATGCTGATTGGGGAAATATCCCACGGATGGGGCGCAATGTCTTTACATCGTTAAAGTTCAATTTCTAGTACTATGAGGTCGGTTTTTTGTGTTTTGATGATGATTTTGTCCTTGTTGATCGGTTTTCAGCAAGCAATTATTGTCGTACATTTTAAGCTAAATCAGGCAGCTATCGAGCAGCAATTCTGTGTCAATAAGGATAAGCCTCAATTGCATTGCCACGGAATATGTCATTTGAAAAAGCAGTTACAAGAGACCGAGAATACAGATACGGCTTCCCTCAATATTTTTCAACGGGTGGACATGCTGCCCATTACGATTTTTAAATTTGAAGCTTATAAGCTCTCGATTGAATTATTGTGTACTCCATCCATCTACAAAGAAATCCCATACACTGACCCCTATCTCGAAATCTTTGTACCGCCCCCACTGGTTTGACAATTATCAACAATTTCATTCAATCGCACTTCATTCATCTCGATTCCCAGAGGCTGAAGGGCTATTGATAATTCTACGAAACATAAATTATAACGATAATATGATGCTGCGATGTATACAGGTCCTCAGGATAAGTGGTACGAGCGCAAGCACTCATTAACAATTTGAAAATAATAAGATGAAACCATTCTCAAAATACCTTTTACTTTTCGTTGCTTTGCCGTCATTAATAGCCTGTGGCAAAAATGATAACAATCCTGTGGCGAATAATATCACTTTACAGTTCAACAATACCCTCAACAATACCACTATCCAGCTTGGTGATGCTACATCCCTCACAGCAACTAAAGCCACCTCCGCCGAAGGACAGGTCCATCATTTCTCCGAAATAAAATATGTAGTTAGCAATATTCGCCTCATCAAGGCCGATGGCAACGAGTTTCCATATCATATCAATGATTTGGATAAAGGGGCTGCTGTAATCAACCATTCCAAGCCACAGACACTAGATTATATTTTGAGTAATATTCCAGCCGGTGAATACAAGCAGATAAAATTTGGATTAGGAGTAAAGCAGCAGCTGAATAAGCTAGATGAGGTCAAATTTCCAAAATTCTATACAGAGGCTGGTGCCAATGACACCAAGATGATGTGGGAGTGGGGGACAGGCTATCGCTTCACCAAATTGGAAGGTTTTTACGGTACAGACAATAAGCAGATGTCCATCCACACAGGCAGTACCATAGAAGGTTCTGCTGAGCCCTATACACAAGGGGTAGACGGCTATCGAGATATTACATTGAATCTAACGACGCTTGCAATAGTAGGTCGCAATGCACCTAAGATTACCATCAAAGCAGATTTTGATAAGTTGTTGAGTGGAAAGACCAATACCATCAAGCTTACAACAGGCACAGGAATGGGCGACAATGCGACCCCCAATACCCACACTGCCCTTCAAATGGTCAAATTTGTGGATAATTTAGGCGGAGATGGAGCCAGCGATCTCTCCGGAATGTTTTCCATCAGTAGTGTAGAAAATTAGCATCCTTTCATGAGCCACCATAAGTCCATTGCGTATGGTGGCTCTTTTTCTGGATTGTTATCAGCTAGCAGTCAGCCCACATTCAGAAATAAATAGTAGATAAATGAAAAAAATACTCAGCGTCATATTCACGTTATTATTGCTGTTATCCTGCAATAGAGAAGAAAGTTTGACGCCAATATCGGGTGACAATCCTCCACTTCAGTTAGCGGTCCCCGTTGGTTTTCCCTCGTTGAGCCGATTCGTTGCAGAAAATAGTCCCACTACACATGGCGTAGCATTGGGCGAAAAATTATTTCACGAGAAAAAATTCAGTGGTAACAATACCATTTCCTGTGCCAGCTGTCACAATCAGTCCAATGCCTTTGCTGATAATAATATTCAGGCCATAGGTATTTATGGTAGGGTGGGGCTGCGCAATACACCTTCAATCCAAAACATGGCATTTATGGAGTTCTATAATTGGGATGGACATATCCGCCAATTGGAAAAACAACCCTTAGTTCCCATCATCACCTATGAAGAAATGAACTCTTCCATTTTAGAAGTAATCGGGAAGTTAAAAGCAGATCCGCAATATCCTGTCCTATTCAGAAAAGCATTTGGAGATGAAAGCATTACTTCTGATCGGATCTATCAAAGTATTGCGCAGTATGAGTACACCTTAATCTCAGCCAATAGTAAATATGACAAAGTAAGACGGAGTGAGGGAGAGACATTTACCATTAGTGAAGCGCAAGGGTATAAAGTATTTAAAGCCAAGTGCGCCAGTTGCCACAGTACTGAACTGTTTACCGATCAGAGTTTTCGAAATATCGGTTTCCCGCTAAATCCCAGTTCAGAAGAAGCTGGACGCGCCCGTGTGACCGGTGTTCCTGAAGATTATATGCGTTTTCGAGTACCGTCCCTAAGGAATGCGGCCTATACAGCCCCTTATGGTAGTTTCGGGCAGTTTCCATCCTTGAAGGCTGTTTTGGATTATCTTGATAATGGAGTTTTGGATGCTGCCAATCTTGATCCTATTTTGAAAAACAACGGTAATCGGATACCACTTACCGAGCAGGAGAAACAAGTTCTAATTTCCTTTATTAATACCTTGAGTGATCGTTCATTTTTAAATCATTGATTTTTGGATAATAATTATTGTTGAAATATACCGCTTCAAAGATATGGGTAGAAAGAGGACCTTTAAATACTCTTTTTGGTGTTTGTAATGGCTTAATTTAAAACATGCTCGACTACATTATTGAGATAGTTGTGGGAAAGCAAATCGAATAGTGGGGACAACGTCCCCACTATTTTATTGAAATGTTTGATTGGTTACACCCAATGCAAATTCGTGTTTTCCAGCCCCGATGTCTTTCACCAAAATATAATTTCCGGTTCGCATTGCCCCTTTTACTAATTTTCCATTCTGCAAAAGTGTGAAATCTTTCACATGTTCAGGAATGGGAATATAGACATCGGCCTCGATATTTGCTGGCAAAGATACCATCAGTTTGAAATCGATAGGTTGACTGTCAAACCCAACTTCGATAGCTCCACTGATAGTTGGTATTTTTGCCTTAGCCCAAGTTAGCCCTGATGGCTGGGGCTTAATACTTACCCTTCTGAAACCAGCTGAAGTCGGAGTAATCCCTATCAATTTCCGAGGGAGTATATGGGCTGGAGATGAGCTCCAGGCGTGGCTCCAACCATTATTTTTTTTGTACTTATTGTCCCAAGCCTCCGTGGTCATAGTAGCTCCTACAAGGAGCATGTTATACCAACTTCGATCACTTTTTGACGTCAAAAGTGACAGTGCGTATTCTCCTTCTTCTGCATCAAAAAGCCCCTCTAATAAATAGTTGGCACTGTAAACACCACAGGCCATACCTTTTGACTTGATATAGTTCAGCACCCGATTTCGTTCCTTCTTTGGGACCAAACCAAATACCAAAGGATACAGATTTGCATGAATCGATGCATGGTCTGTTCCCATCCCGTCTGTATAGACACCTCTTTCACTATCGAAGAATTGGCGTTGGAAGATGGTATATAGCCTTGTGTGTGTTTTTTGAAATTGTTCAGCCTCTTGCTGCTTTCCAGTAATACGTGCCATATGTTCCATTAATCTCAATGTGTGGTAGTGGAAGGCATTTACTACTGTATTATAATCGGTAAAGACATAATTATCTGTTTCGCCACCTTGGGGAAGAGCGTCTGAGCTATGGGACCAATCTACAATATCCTGTAATGTCTTCCCATTAAAAAAAATGGATTTTTTAAATTCATCGGTTATTAAACCCGTGGTTGTCGAAATTAGTCCATTGGGCATGGTCAGAGCATCCATCAATTTAGGTCGAATATCATCATAATTTTTTAGGATTACGCTCGTATCTCCAGTATGCAAGAAATCCATCCATACCATCATGATTGAATGAGATATCCACTCCGTGGGCCAGGTCGCGTGGTAAATCATATTTTCCAAGCTATACCGAGCTGTTGCAAATTCACGGTCGACTGCATAATGTCCCAGTTGGTGAATATAAGCGTCCGCCTCATACATCATCCGTTCACGTTGGCTCGCAGCGTAATCACCATTAAAAGTATTCGCGATAATGGAATAGCGGCATAGGTCATAAACCTTGTTCAACAACGTGTCGCTGCTCACAAAATAGGATGCGCATTCATCAAATGGCACATGAAGACTCAATTGCTCGGCAGAGACTAGTGAAACATCTAAATCAGAACCCACTACTTCTAGGAACTGAAAGGGGATTACTTCCATCATGTGTATAGGCATCACTTGACTATGTGGATAACGAGCCTTAAAACGTGGGATGTCTAAATAGTAGGTGTGCATACCCGCCTTTATGGGTAACGTGTACTCTTGGTATATCACACCGCCGCCCGGATTAGAATCGATGGAATCGCCGACATTTTTCTCGCCAATACGAATATATAGCGTCGTGTCTTTGCGTTCACTTGGAGCTGTCTTCCAATTCAAGGTAAGTGCCACATTGGCGAATCCGGCCCGCTCAAATGCGACAAACCAAGTACCATTTGACTTACGACTCAGACGTACCGGATACGCGGGATGATATTGGATAGGAGGGCGGTCTTCAAATGTCCACATTCCTTGGTCTTGCATTGTATCCAATCGTACCCAGCGACTTTCGCCCGGCCATTGTTTGCTTCGTGCGGCATCACCTATATTGAATTGCTGGATTTTACTGTATTCAGAAGGTTCGCCACCTTCATTCCAGACACGGACCTTCCAATAATATGTCGTATATGGCTGCAGTGTTTTTCCGGCGTAGGGAATATGCAACGCATTTCTGCCTTTGGTTTTCCCACTGTCCCACACATCTGGGGAGCTCCCTTCCAGTGCGGCCATAGATGATGCCACCAAAAGTTGGTAGGCTGTTTGATGGTCGTGGCTACCAGTTGTAGGTACAATCCAACTAAATGTAGGGACCAGTGTTGTAATGACAGATATTTCGGGTTTTGTCAGCAAGTTGGTCATTAGTCCTGTAGGTGTTACAATTGTGTCGAGAGGAGCAGCTTTAGCCATACCTACTATCATCCACACCAAGCAAAATGTTAATAACTTTCTCATCAATTTAGTTTTTAGCCTACACAATATATCATCAATTATCTATTTTGCCAACCTTCATTTTGCGGAAGTGGTACATCCTTGTTCGTATCAATGACGGTGTTGGGAATTGGCCATAGGTTGTAGTCAAATGTTAAGGTTGCTTTCGCTTCTGGCCAAAATGCATGTTTACGAATCCGATTGACTGCGATGGTACCTCCCATGCGCAGCAGGGTGTTCCAACGGCTTTCTTCGTACAGTAGCTCTCTCGCGCGCTCGTCCAAAATCAAGTTGAACTGATCGTCGACATCGGCTGCAGTCACCAAATAGGTACATTTTGCTCGTTCGCGTAGCAGGTTGATATCCGTAGCGGCGCCAGCTTTATCTCCCAATCGTTGTTTAGCCTCTGCTCGCAGTAGGATAGTCTCCGACAAACGGATGAAGTAATCGTCTCGAAACAAGTTGCTTTTATTCTCGCCATCTGCTAATCCAGTGTAACGATCGGTAGCAATTTTACAAGAAATGGGGTAGCATAAACTTTGATTCGCCATATTTGTGTTGGCATCATTGCTACCATTATACATGAGTTCCCAAGGCACGGGTTTCCCAAAATATGGGGATGTGGACACATTTCCGATGATATTTCGACGGAATACGATATCTGAATTTCGCAGGTCATTTCCCCATTGGCCTACATAGATTTCGTCACGTGCATACATGGTCGGTACAATCTGGGCGATACCCCTGCCCCCCACATCCTCATTCGTTCCTGTAAGGTGAGCGGGGACAGCATCCCGGAATACGGGGCCATATGTACGGGAATAGGGTAGCTTAGATTTGCTATCTTCTGCACGGTAAGCCATATAGTCGATCTGTAAAGCCCAAATTGATTCTGTATTCCCATTTTGATAATTGACATTTTCTTCCTGGAACAGGTCCCAATAGACGTTTCCTTGGGTTTCCTCTTTACGTGAACCGAATCGGGATTTCATTAAAAAGAATGTTCCACCGTTGATGATTTTGTCGGCGTTTGCTAGTGATTGAGTAAAGGCTGACTGCGCGGCCGTCACATTCCCATCGGCTGCTAGCTGTGTGCCCATTGCGAGGTATGCCCTAGATAGCATGTGTTGAGCCGCACCACGAACCAACCGACCACCACTAGCTGTTGTTAACGGAAGTCCGTTTTCCACAGCCAACAACTCGTCTATAGCAAATTGATAGGTTTCAACCCGTGTGGTGCGCGAAAAATCATACTTTGGTGCGGTCGTGATTTCCGTCACAAGAGGTACCCCCCCAAAGAGTTCGGCTAGATTTAGATAGGCAAATGCCCTAAAGAATCGAGCCTGAGCCACGGTGTAAGCTTTCTCTTCAGCGCTGGACCAGGAGATGTGGGACAAATCAGCAGCATAGATTGCTAAGTTTGCCTTGGCAATGATTTCATACCATGCACTATATATCTCATAAAACGCGGTATTATCCGGATTGATATTGCCATAGTTGTTGAAGGAAGCTCCTCGACGAATACTGGCCACGTCGAACATGTCCGTTCCGTTGCCACGAAGTACAAAAATCCAAGCTTGCTCAGTGGGGTTGGCCCACAAATCACGAAGCTGTGAATAAATGGCGACTAGTGTTTGGTCGATTTGGGCTGATGTGCTGAACGCGTTGTCAACCGTGTAGAAGGTCGGCGGTACTTCCGTCAAAAAATCCTTGTCCTTACACCCCACTATACCCCATGTTAGGCTTATGATTGTGATGACACTGTATTGATAAATCCTTTTCATATCTCTGTAGTGATAACGATTAAAAACTTAAGTTAATACCCAATGAATATGTTGAAGCAACAGGTAGACGCAATGCTGATTCTGTCTCCCGGAGTCGGGTTCCCGTTTCAGGATCGCCGCCAAACCAGTTTGTGAATGTGGCCAGATTCTTGGCTGTTGCAAATACCTTTAGCGAACTGATATGCGCAGCGGACAACCACGGCTGTTTGAATGTATAAGATAATGATATATCTTGTATACGTACGAACCCACGATGTTGAAGTCCAAGAAAGCGCCCGTCCCCTGCAAACAATGCCGAGGGGTATTCATTGCTTCTATTTTCAGAAGTCCAATACGGAATATCAGGCAAATTATCGTTGAATCTTCCAGTTCCATTGACTAGGTAAGCCGGTAGATTGGACTTAAGGTACATATTATTGCCACCGAATGTACCTGTCACCATTATGTAGAAGCCAAAATTCTTATACGAGAGGTTATTGCTGAAATTCAAACGAAAATTCTCTTTGTCAACGCCCAATACTTTTCGGTCGGCTGCGGTGATACCGGGCTGTCCGTCTAAGTCCCGGTATTTTGGTGCTCCCGGCTTAGCGCCCGTCAATGCTATGTATTCGGTGTCATCTTCCTGTACGATACCGATTTGTTCATAACCATAGATGGCGCCCAATGATTCGCCGATGAACAAACCATTGGCAATGTCATCATCTTCCCGTCCATCGCCATCTAAGTCATCTCCATAGAGAGAAACCAACTTATTGAAGTTTTTCCAGAAAGTGAATGTTGTACTCCACATGAGGTCTGTTTTCTTTATATTTACTGTCCGCAGGGTCGCTTCTATCCCCGTGTTATTGACCTGTCCCATCGACGTTAGCATTCTTTTGAATCCAGTCATCACTGGAATATTACGGTTAAATATTTGGTCGGTGGTTTTAGAAAAATAGAGGTCCAGATCAGCAAAAACACGATTACCGAGCCATGCCGATTCAAATCCCGCGTTCCAAGAAGACGTAGTCTCCCAACCCAGTGATGTATTGCCGAGTGTACCTTGGTATAGTCCATAGTAAATTCGCCCCGGTGTATTCGAAAATTCATACCGTGCTCCGCCACTGGCTGCATTTGCTACTGTTGATAATGTCCCATAGGGAGCAACACCTTGATTCCCATTTTGACCCCATGACACTTTCAACTTTAAATCATCCAAAGCTTGGATTGGCTTCATAAATGTTTCGTTGCTAATTCGCCAAGAAAATCCAGCTCCAAAGAAATTGGCCCATTTGTTATCAGTCCCAAAAACGGAAGCACCATCGCGACGATATGATCCCGTAAAATAATAGGTATCGTTTAAGGAATAGTTGACCCGACCTAAGTATCCAACATTCGAACGTTCATAATTACGCGTCTCTAGATTATCGGCATCTGTTCCATCATAATCGATCCGTTGTACGGTTGCTTTGTGTAGTCCTTGCAGACCAAGTGTGGTATTGCCATTTGCGGCAAAATCTCGTCCGGTCATGACATTGCGTTGATATTTTATATGGTCGCGCGTAGCTACCAAAGTGACATCGAGAGAGTGACGGTCAAATTTTCGATTGAAGTTGAGGATATTATCCCATACGTAGCTATTCCCTTTACGCTTCTCGATACTCCCATTAGCATTCGTTAACAATGCTTGAAGAGTCGCAGGCGAATACCGGTCAGGAGATTCTCCTTCCTGCACATAGTAATCCTCGTAGAAAAAATTTCCGAAATGTGTCTCATCCTGATTAATCAGATAGTTTATGCGATAACTCAATCCCTCTACCCAAGGGGCTTTTACCACAGCGTAGGTATTCAATCGGTAATTGTATAAAAAATCCTCATTATCTCGTGTACCGTCATTTACGCCCCAAAGTGGGTTTACCCCCGATTGCGTATAGGGGTATTTCTCTAGGTTGCCTTGGTCGTCGCGGTACATCACACCATAGGGAGACATGGTTTGCGCCTCGTTTATGTTTGCCGCTATCCCTGAATAATCTCGTTTGGAATAGCCAGCATCAACCCCAACTTCCAGCCACTTAGTAACATCCATATTGATTTTACCCAAGAGTGCTATACGGCTAAATTGATCCCCCACAATGATACTCTTATTATCGTCATACGAAGTAGATAAGTAATAGTTAATGTTCTCTGTGGCACCTGATATAGCAGCTTGGTAATTTTGCATTACCCCAGTACGGGATACTTCGTCTAGCCACACCGTCTCACGCCCTGTATCCCGATTAGACAATTCACCCTTCTTCAGCCAGTTGATGGTGCCAGGAGTGTACTGATTTCGAGCATTGACCATCTCGATCCATTCCTCACCTTTTAACATTACTGGTCGTTTTTGCCATTCCTGAAAGCCCACCGAAGAATTAAAACTTATCATCGGTTTGCCACTGCGACCACGCTTGGTACTAATAGCGATCACGCCGTTGGCCGATCGTGAGCCATATGCTGCTGCCGATGTTGCATCCTTGAGTACATCGATGGTGGCGATATCATTTGGATTGATGTCACTCAGACTACCCATAAAAATTACGCCGTCCAATACAATCAAGGGAGTATTCGTTCCATTAATCGAATTTTGTCCACGTATTTCCATTCCTGGTTCTCCACCGGCTGAGTTTGTCGAGCCGATATTCAATCCACTGATGCTGCCTTTTACAGATTCCAATACGTTTAGATTTGGGGCCAAGGCAACGGGCGAATTTTCGAGATTTAGCGATCCTACTGAACCAGTAAAATCTTTCCGTTTCGTTGTGCCGTAGCCTACCACCACCACCTCATCCAGATTGGAAGATTCCGATTGAAGTATTACGTCGATAGTGCGCTGATTTCCTATAGTAGTTTCTTGAGATAAGTAACCTATAGCGGTGAATATTAATACTTCTCCTGCTGATGCTTGTATCTTAAATTCTCCCTTGGCATCGGAGGCAGCGCCACGCGACGTTCCGCGTACGAGTACGGAGACACCTTCGATAGGCTTCCCCATTTCATCTCGCACAAAGCCAGTAACAGGCTCCTGACTCGTTGTAATCGGTAATGCTGTTGCCATCAGGGTGAATGTCGGGGCGCATAACATCAACATTGTCATCATGCCCATACAAAGCAATGGATGAATACCCTGTTTCTTAGAACAGATTGTCGTAAATACTTTATTCATAAAAAAATCTTGATTAGGGTTATAAATGGTCTCTATCGCCCTCCGTAGAGGTCAAGACGTTTAATGCACATGGCGGTTGTATGAGATAAGTTTTAATCTCTTTATTCGAAATCCTCCTTTCAGTTTCGTATGGTTTACATGTCAATTATTCTTAATACAGACCATTCTTGTAGAATCGATTCTTTGTATTATTCGAGATAAGCCTTATAACGCTCTTCTAACATCTGTCGCATCCAACAATTGATTTCCCATTGACCGGCAATGGGTTGCTGAGTGAAAGGCTGGTATTGCATATAAGGGTAGGGCCCGAATTCAGGCGTAATGGTAGTACGATTTGTCCCGATTGTCTTTAAATAGGTTATCCACTGATCCCACCAGGCAAGATGGTGCTGCAGAGCCTGATGGTTTTCGGGGGCACGTGGATCCGTAACCTGTGGTCCCTCTAAAAATCCCACACGTGCATGTAGATGTCGACCATGCTTGATTGCTAAATCGATAGCTTCCACCTGATCCTCGAGATAACTCTCAGAAACACAGACCCAATGTGAAAAATCAAGAGCTAGCTCAAGAGATGGGAATTCCGTTAAATAGTCTTTAACTACATGTGCTGCAAATGACCATTTGTTGCGATGCGTTTCTTGGACAATCTTAATCGAGGATTCTTCACTAATCCGGTCACAGATAGCAAAGCATATTTCCATCTGTGATCGACTGTAATATTCTCTTCCAGTTTGCGAAACAATAAACTCTGGTTTCGAATATCCATCTTGATACTCCAGTAACGTATATAGGTTGCGTTCAAGTGCATATATATATCGATTGAAATCTTTTCCTTCTTGGAGTTCGGCATGGAGTAGGATGTAAGAAAGACCCGAATCACCGAATGTGGTGACCATATCTATGTTGTTCGGCTTATCGCCCAATGGAAAAACCTCTACACCGGCAAAGCCTTCCTGCTTCACTTTTTTGGTGAATTGGCACCATGGGATGTGTTCGGCACCCCAGCGTGGGCAATAGAAATCGATTTGCATTATCGTTTATAGATAAGTGGATTTTGCACATCATTATCCAACACGTCTCCTAGCTGAATGGTTTTCAGGTATTCATGAGGCAAGATGTTGGGAATCCCGTTGTAGATGTTTCCATCTGGCATATAGGCACATGTCATCGCACGACGAAATCCTGGCGTCATATTGGCATGGGCTCCATGGATAGTCAATCCGTTGTGGAACGAACAGCTACCAGCTTTCATGATGGCAGCATATGGTTTCGTCCGTCTAAATTCTGGATAGACCTCGAAAATACCCCCCATGTTTTTCCCGATTCCGGAATTTTCGAATGTTGTTGTTTTGTGCGATCCTGGGATAAAGAATAAACATCCGTTTTCTAAAGTGGCGTCGTCCAATGCAATCCAAATAGATAACGCTCGTCTATCCGAAAATGACCAAAATGGAGTGTCTAGATGCCAAGATGTAGGATTAGCCCAAGGACGTTTGATGAGCGCTTGATCATGCCAAATACGGATACCATCTACACCCGCGAGGTCTGCCGCCATCTTGCCGATGCGTTCATCAACCATCAAGTTCTTCATATCTCTGTTCGTTTGCCAAAGGTTCAAGAGTTGATCGAATACATTGTTGAAATATGCAGCATCTGTATTAATGCCATCATCATCGCCAAGACGAACGTCTTTTCCTGGCATTTTTTGACCGTTACGTTCCTCTATAGCTTTGGTGACTACGCTGCGCCAGTGTTCCAGTTCTTCCGTATTCAAAAAATCCTCTACAACTAGGTAGCCGTTGTTGCGGTAAAAATCAATTTGATTTTCGCTCAAGTTGGTGTTCATAATGCACTTATAATTGGTAAATCAGTATTACAAATATCGTCTTATACCTGATAGATAAAATGACTGATTCTGATGTTTTTTTTGCACTTTTTGATATTTTTAAATATTTCAATGTGTAGATTTTATCTTGATAAATCCTATTGGATTTGGTATGTTTGATATGCTGACTCATACATGCTCATTATGACCAATTACCACAAATACCTGCATATACGCGATATTGATCGTGATTTGGGTTTTTATGTGACCACGGTAGGGTATAGTAAAATTGACAAGTATACCCACTATCCAGATGTTGACCAACATCCTGCAGACCATGTCTTTTCTTGGAATAACGGTCGTATCCTTGATGGATATTACATCGTCTTTATCACGGCTGGGCGTGGGGTATTTGAATCCGCTAATACTTCGCCTCAAGTCATGGAACCCGGTATGTGTTTTCTTTTATTTCCAGGTATTTGGCACCGGTATAAACCTGATCCTGCATTTGGATGGGAAGAATATTGGGTGGGCTTTAATGGCAATTATCCCCAACATATCATGAGTCGCCTTTTCAATCCTGAGTCCCCATTCATTAAGACGGGGCTGAGTAAAGATGTCATGGGGGCGTTGACCCAGTTATTGGGAGCAGTTTCTCAGGCCCAAATCGGTTATCAACAAGTCATTTCAGGCACCACACTACAGATTATTGGATTACTTAATCGAATCAATCTAACCGAAAAGACAGATAGTGATCCCGAAACCATTTGGGTATCCAAAGCCATATTCAAGTTTCAGAACGAATTAGCGAATCCAATCAACATGGAAGATTTGGTTGCGGAATTCCCCATTAGTTATTCGAAATTCCGAAAATCTTTTAAACGGCTCACGGGTAAATCTCCAAATCAATATCACCTTGATCTTCGTCTTGACAAAGCGCAAGAACTGTTAAGGACCACGCGACTCTCAATCACTGAAGTGGGGTATCAAACAGGTTTTGATTCTCCATTCTATTTTTCGAGGCTTTTCAAAAAGAAGTTTGGGCTTTCTCCAAAGAATCTGCGCGGATGATAGTCGTGTAGCTTTCATTATTTAATTTAGAAAAACTACTAATTTTCATGCGTTGGCAGAAAATACGGGTTGTAGTAACCTCAATACCTTCATTGGGAAGACTCGTCACAGTTTTAATTATTAAAGACAGTATGATATTATTTTCACGACCGGTAAGAGCAGGATGGGTTGTATTTCTTGGTAGAACGTCATTTTATTTCGATACATTTGGTAAACGATAATTGCACTGGATGGTTTTTCCAATTCAGTTGACATGTGGGATTTTCATATGATAAGGTACCTTTACCTTTTTTAATTCGAAATAATAAAACCTAATGATGAGGAAAATAACCGTATTGCTTTTTACAGTACTTACCAATTTAGTATGTCTGGCTCAACAAGGTGAAGAAGTGGAGCTGTATGTCCATATTCCCGGACAAAAAATATCACAAACCTATAAAGAGAAAACAGAGACCGTTGTAGACGTACATCCGTTTCTATGGACAACAAAAGTTTCAAAACCCACACTTAATTATTTCCAACCCGCTGCCTCCGCTAAGACCGATGTTGCTGTAATCATATGTCCAGGCGGTGGGTATGGAGGATTAGCCGTTAGCCATGAGGGCTATGATGTGGCAGCTGAATTTGCGAAAAAGGGTATTTCTGCATTTGTATTAAAGTATCGTTTGCCTAATGAGGAGATCATGGAGGACAAGAAAATCGGTCCCTTGCAGGATGCGCAGCGCGCTATACAATATGTTCGGGAGAACGCGTTGAAATATGGGATAAATCCAAACAAAATTGGTATCATGGGATTCTCCGCTGGGGGACATCTTGCTTCCACAGCCTCTACACACTTTACACGACATACCATTCCAAATAAAAATAACACAAGTCTTCGCCCTGATTTTTCCATTTTGATGTATCCTGTGATTACTTTTGGCGAGTTTACGCATATAGGTTCCCGAAATAATCTGATTGGACAGGAAGCTACTCCCGAATTAATTGATTTATATTCAAATGAAAAGCAGGTCACTGCCCAAACACCCATTACATTTCTCGTTCATTCCAATGATGATAAGGTGGTGCCGGTCGAAAATGCCTTTGGCTATATGAGAGCTTTAAATAAATTCGGAGTAAAGAATGAGGCTCATATCTACGCCACAGGCGGGCATGGGTATGGGTTAGATAGTAGCAGAATAAACGATGTGTGGTTTGATCGATTACTCAATTGGATGAAGGGTAGCGGCCTATTTTCCAGTAACTAGACGCTTGTTTTGAATCGAGTGAACATCTCACGAGGTGGATTTTCGGACGTAAGATAGATTTATCAGCGATGTCCTGGTCTACCCAAGATGTAATAAGAATAGCTAGTACTGCGCTCACGTATGTTGACGTAGATAATAGGTATTCACTATATATCCATTAGTATCCTCTAAGACGTTTTCTTAGATTCCGAAAAGTTCACCATACTAATATCGGATTATCTTGTCAAATTCGAATCATCAAATATAAAGAGATTATGATATTTTTTGCAAACAGATGATAGCATATGTCTGTTTCATATTTAAAATCTAAAAATTATGATAGTAAAAATCATCAATTCGATCCTGATTCTCTTTGCCGTTTTTATGGGGACAAAGCATGGCTGGAATATGTTAACCGCTAAACCCGAAATGCTAGAAATGTTCGGAAAATGGAATTTTAGTAAAAATGCTGTAATCTTTAATGGTGTTGTGACCTTATTGGCCTCTCTCCTGATTTTATTCCCTAAGACATTTGTTTGGGGAAATTTACTCATGGCCATCGGGATATTGATGATTATGTGTTTACAACTCCTACATAGAGATTTAAAGGGGGCGGCAATAGAGGTTCCCTTTCTATTGCTAAATCTGGTTATTGTTTATTTGCAACATCCGTTGAAAAACCCTTAGCATGAATACGGCAAGTCATTATAAAATACAGCATTTCATTCCATGGACACGGAAGAAGATTTATACGATGCTTTTACTAAGTATTGTACCTACGGCATTGGTTTATTTTTTGGGTTGGAACTGGTTAGCTATTCCTTGGGTTCCCGTCGCTTTGATAGGTACAGCTGCTGCTTTCATTTCGGGGTTTAAGAATACACAGACCTATAATCGGACTTGGGAAGCAAGGCAGATTTATGGGGCAATTATTAACAGCAGTCGTGCCTTTGGAGTAATGGTACGAGATTTTGTGCGGGTAGACGATTCTGCAATCGCCGCAGCATTGCATAGCGAGATTATTTATCGACATTTTGCATGGCTCACAGCCCTACGTTTCCAATTGCGGGAAGTTAAAAGTTGGGAGAATGTCAAAACCAAAAGTTACAACCGTGAGTATCTAAAGTACTACCAGGTCCCAGAATGGGAAAGCGATCTAGAGCGTGAGTTAATGCCCTTTCTGTCCAACGATGAGAGACAGGAAATTCTTTCCACCAAAAACAGAGCCACCCAGCTATTAGCACGTCAATCTTTGCAGTTTAAGGAACTCAATATCCAAGGAATCATCGCGGACTTCAATTATATAACATTAGAAAACCAATTGAAAGATTTGTATGATCAACAAGGTAAGTGCGAACGTATCAAAAACTTCCCCTATCCCAGGCAGTTTTCGAGTATCAATCTCTATTTTACTAGCCTGCTTTGCTTTCTGATACCCTTTGGGTTTATTGGGGAGCTGTCCAAACATACTGAAACATTTGGTGAATGGTTTATTTGGATGAGTGTTCCGTTGAGTGTGTTGGTCGGTTGGGTATTTTTGGTATTGGAGCAAATAGGCGAAAGTACCCAAAATCCTTTTGAGGGTAATGCTAACGACATTCCAATAACCCAAATAAGCCGTAATATCGAAATTGATTTAAGGGAAATGCTGGGTGAGAAAGATTTACCACCTGCTATTCAACCTCAAAATAATATTTTAATGTAGCTATGAACAAATAATATCTTCCCAGTATCACCAGAAAGGATACGAGCTTTAGGAAAGTAGAATGTTAAATTTAATGCAACACTATGATAAGGGCCAATAAGCCAATGCTAATCATGATACTTTTGATTACATTCGGCACAACACAGAACATCGTGGCGCAAAAGCTAATCAACAACCGATCTGGAGTCAATAATCTAAAAACAGAAAGCAAAATGGATTTATCGAAAATATCAAACCTAAAGGTGAAAAAAGCCATTGAGGCACTACAATCGAACGACAAAAAAGCTTGGTATTCTTATTTCACCGACAATGCCCAGTTTTCTGACGATGGTCGGGAAATGAACTTTAAATCGTTCTTTGACAATGCTTTCGATAAGAAGGAGAAATTCCTGGACATTCGGAAAGTGGAAAACGAAGGCAAGGATATCTACGGAGATTTTTACGCGGGACAATGGGGGACTTTCTTAGTTTATTTTAGATTTCATCAAGACCATGATGGAAGGTTTAATCGGTTAGAGATCGGTCAAACCTCGGATTAGTGTGAAAACAAATAGTCCTATATAGAAATAAGGAACAGGTATTGGCTTAAACAGGCTATTTAACTGTAGCTTAAATATGCTATTTTGTGAAAGTTAAATCTTAATCCGTCTTCTTCTCTTTTAAGGTTTCTGATTTTTTAACGTTTGTCCATTCATTGCCCACTATTTGTAATGAGTCTAAATATTGCTATATTTATGCGGTTTTGGAAAGTTCTCAACATATCATACAAATCGATAAAAAGCAATTTGAATTTCTCTTTCAATTATATTGGAAGCGCATGTATGCATTTGCTGTAAAAACCATACAGCATGAAGATGACGCAAAAGAGATTATTCAAGAAGTGTTCAAGTCATTGTGGGAAAGACGAGAAGAGTTGAAACTTCACGATGCAGAACGTTACTTACTCCGCTCGACCAAATTCAAATCATTAGAATACCTGAGGAATAAAGGAAACAAACAACGCCATCATGATGTGATTTTGCATCGTGTGCCCACTTATTATGAAGACCAGCAAATACACTACAAGGAGCTCCAAGACCGATTGAATGCTGTTGTCGAAACTTTGCCCAAGCAGTGTAAGCATGTTTTTAAAATGAGCAGAGAAGAAGGTTTAACAAACAAAGAAATTGCTAAAAATTTACTTATTACTGAGCGAGCAGTTGAATATCATATCCATAAAGCCTTGACAATCATTAAGTCGGGAGTGAACGAATTACACGATATAAATATTGCCAAATAAAATTAGGATTGCTATGTTTTTTGTATTTTTGAAATGACTCAACGTTATTTAATGAATATTAATCCAGAGATGCTCAATAGATATGCGTCAGAGCAATGCTCTGAGGAGGAAAAGCTATTGGTCAACAAATGGCTAGAAGACGATTCATGGGCAAGCTTGGATAATACCATCCCTGTCAAAGATGAGGTTGGCGATGAGATATGGAAAGATGTGAGTCAGGCTACCGTATTGGTTAAAGCAACAAAGTGGTGGAAATATCTATCTGTAGCCTCTGTGTTATTTTTAATTGGATTTTCTTTCTTCTATTTCAAATCCGAGAATCTAGATTCACTTACTTTTTCAAATAAATCGTTTGATACATCCAAGTTTTTCGCGGAAACTCACTACGATGTCATTTTAGGTGGTAATACGAATGCAAGTATTGATTTGATCAATAATAAACTGAGCTTTTCGGGAGATTTTATAATCAAACCGAAGCGCGATTTTAAACTATTGGACACCGATCACAATACGTTGAGTTTTAAAGCCGGACGAGAATACTTTGTTTCCGATTCCCCTGATTTTGGTAAAATTATCGTGTTTCAGAAAAGCGATTTGGCTTTCTTGCCATCTAGTATGCAAAATAAAATCATAGCCCAATTTCAAGATATTTAGCACATCGGATGAGGAAATTAATATTATTATATTGTATTTCGACTTTTCTTTTTTCTTGTAACCAAACCCCTGAAAAAAATATAGATCCAAATTTTGTTCTTTGTTTGTTCAATAAAGACGAGAGTCCCACTAGCTTCTTATTGGTTCAAAACTTGGACGAAGATGAAAGCCCTTCCGTGCAAATTCCGTTGTCTACCTCCCGAATCCGAGAAAGAGAGTACATCCAAAAAAAAGGTTTTTTCTATCGATTGTCCAGTCGAACAAATGTTTTTACCAAATATCAAGTTCGAGGCGCTGAACTGGTGCTGATAGACAGTTTACAATTAAGTAATCCTAATTTTGAAACTTTCTCTTGGAAAGATGATGCACATTTACTAGCTGTCAGTCGGGAAGAAATAGCAGATAAAAAAAGTCAAGCTCGAGTCTATCAAATCAACGTAAAAGAGATGAAGATCGTGAAGGAAGAAACGATTGTCCTACCTTTTGCAACCCAACAATATTGGGCCTTGCATGTTGGCCTTGTAGATTTAGATAAAGACGATTTATGGCTCGCTTATTCTTTTTTTAAATCAAAAGGAAAATATGGACATACAACGTCCGACACGACCTACTATGCAACAATAAATTACGGTAATTTTCAACTAAAAAGTATCCAGAAAGAAGTCCGTTCAACCTATCCCGGAGGTTTCAACATTATACAATCCTATAGTTTTAAAGACGAACAAGGGGATTATTATTTTATGACCAACCCTGGGATAGCTTTGGGAAATAATATCAAGCGACCTACAGCCATTTTTAGAAAGAAGAAAGACCAGCATCTCGTCGATGAAGATTACATGATTAATATTTCCGAATCAATAGGTAATCACGCCTATGGTATTTGGTATGCTGGTGATGGCAAAGCTGTTATTCGTAACGAACAACGCACATTATTTAAGGACTTTTCTGACTATCACTCAGTGTATCAGTTTGAATACAGGTTGGTAGATTTAAAGTCCGGCAAAATAGAGAAGATTCCTTTCCCATTAGATAAAGGTACGCAGAAAGAAAATGTATGGAGCGATAGACGCTATGTCTACGCAGCAATCGATGATTCGAATGATGAGCATCGAGTGTGGAAATACAATCTACAAACAAAGGAAGTCTCTAAAGGAATCAAACTACCCAATACCACAAATTATACTGTGCGCCTAGATTATTTAAAATAATTTCCATCCATATTACACTAATTTTATTCTGCTTGGAATCAGTGTTTTAGATTGTTTTTAAAAAATAATTAACGATCTACCTTCGTAAAAGTTAAGTATATGCTACACTCTTATGTATACTTAATCTAAATAAGGCATTGAAATCAACATTTACTACTATACTACTTGTAATATTTACCGTATTTGCGCAAGCACAGACATCCACTAAGAATACCGTTTCAGGATTTGTAAAAGACAATTTTGGCAAACCTATTCAAGGAGCTACTGTTTCCATTCAAAGTGTTACCACCTTATCTGATGTGGATGGATATTACAAAGTGATAGCAGCTCATTTATCAAGTGACGCCCTACTCCAAATTACTGCCTTAGGTTACGTTTCAGAACAACGGTCGTTAAACGGGAAATATACGCAAGACTTCCAATTGAAGGAAAGTCAAAATGCCATTCAAGAAGTATCTGTATTCGGTCGAACAGAGAATGAACAGCGCCTTGCCGAGATAAAGCGCTCCGGATTTAATGTAAGTGTGATAGACTTGAATAAGTATGCCAATGAAGCCGCCAACCTAACTCAGGTCTTGAAGAGAGCTACAGGCGTGACCATACGAGAGGATGGCGGTCTAGGTTCCAATTTTGTGTTCCGTATAAATGGGTTAGATGCAAAAATATATATTGATGGAGTACCCATGGAAAACTTCGGTTCATCCATGTCTTTAAATAACATCCCTGTAAATCTTATTGATCGCGTAGAGATTTATAAAGGGGTGGTGCCTGCTTTTTTAGGGTCAGATGCTTTAGGTGGGGCTGTCAATATTATTACCAAGCGTCGAGCCAGACCCTTTTTAGACCTCAGTTACTCACTAGGCTCATTCAATACCCACCAAGCAGCCTTAGTAGGGACATTTACCAACCCCAAGAATAACCTGTCATTTCGGTTGAATGCTTTTTATAATCATTCGGACAATAGCTATAAAATGTATACAGAAGAAAAGTATGGCGTCGTTCTAGAAGAAACCGTCGATAATAAGTTTGTGCCGGTTTCCGAAGTTAAGCGATTTAATGATGCGTATACATCGGCGATGGGACAGTTTGAAGTTGGCTTTAGGGATGTGTCTTGGGCAGACCAGTTTTATGTTGGATTGACGTATTCTCAAAATCATAAACAAAATCAATTAGGAGCCAGTATTAACGCTGTCAACGGCGGGGCGTGGTCCGAAAGCAACTACTTGATGCCGACATTGAACTATAAGAAGAGCAACTTTATTGTGGATCGTTTGTTTGCCGATATTTTTACCAGCTACAGTTATGATACCCGGCACGTCAGGGATACCGCTTTGTACAACTATGATTGGTCTACGAATTGGATTTCCAATCAGATCGGTTCAAAACCCAATGACCCCGTTCATAACAAGTTTAATCTCTCTAATTATCTCGCTAGAGTCAATTTGAACTATGACTTTGATGAAGAACGTAAGCAAAGCTTAAATTTCAATTACAATTTCAATAATAATCATCAAAAAGCCTATGATATGATCGCAAACTATGACCAATCAGGCCTGCCCTCCAACCTGGGGCGACATATTTTTGGTTTATCATGGCAAAATCAATGGTTTGACAAACGCTTGTCCAATGTCTTAGCCTTTAAATACTATCGGTTGGACGCCTCGAAAGACGTGGACGAAAGAAAATTTGATGGTGATAATAATTTGATAAGCGGGGATATAGCACATCATCAGAATGCCTGGAACTTTTATAGTATGAGCATCGCTTCCAGGTATAGAATTACAAAAGATGGTGGCTGGAAATTCTCGTACGAAAAAGCCTATAATTTGCCTACGATGATCGGGCTTTTTGGAGACGGTCAAAATACAGTTTCCAATTGGGATTTAAAACCCGAGCGTAGCGACAATTTCAATACAGGCTTCTATTACAATACCTTTATCAACGAAGATAATTTTTTGAATGTCGACGTTACAGGTTTCTATAGACTAGCAGGTGACTATATCAATACACGTGTGGTGACACAGGATGGGGGCGATTATTTCCAATATTATAATATCCCTGGTGTTAAGTTATACGGATTCGAGGCAGAAGTGAAGTATGGATTCAAAGATTTGGTAGCCATCACGCTCAATGGCTCATATGACAAAGCCATTGACAACAAAAAGTATACAGACGATTCCAACCAACAGGTTAGTTTGAATTATGGCTATCAAGTTCCTAATCGTCCTTGGGTATACGGCAATATGGATGTAAGCCTCATTCAAAATGATTGGTTTCAGAAGGGGAGTCGAGTTCAGTTGTCTTATCTTTCTCAATACACCCATTGGTTTTACCTAACCGAAGCCCACTTGGGTTCTCTCGAGTCCAAAAATCATATCCCATCTCAAAATATTCACTCAGCTGTCCTAAGCTATTCTTGGGATCGCAATAAGTATAACGTTTCCTTTGAAGCGCGTAATTTGACGGATGAGCGAGCTTACGACAACTTTCGCTTGCAAAAACCGGGACGTGCATTTTACCTCAAATTGAGATTATCCTTAATGTAAAAACAAAATAAATATTTTTATGAAAATTAAACAATTAGTAATGGTTTGCTTAGCAGCTACATCATTGCTTGCATCATGTAAAGATTCCCCAGATACGCCTAAACCAGACGAAACTAAACCTACTTCCAATAACTTGTATAGTGTATGGGTTACAGCATCCACAGGTTCATATATCCTCACAGCAGATAATTTGATGAAGGATACGTTGTTGACACCGAATAACAATCAAGGTATCGATATATCGGCTCATCTTCCTGCCGCTTTCTATGGTGTATATGCCTATGCATATGAAGGCAAGTATTACCTGTCAAATGATGGAAAGCGCTTTAGCCAGTTCGAAGTAATAAATAGCAAATCTTGGAAAGAGACGGATAATTATGCTTTTCCAAGTGCATTTTATTTAGGGAAGGTATTGAATGAAATCAGTGCCAAAGATGAGTTGGTGATGACCAAAACTGCTGGGACTTTCAACGCTACAAAAAATGCACTCGAACAACCCATTTATTTTATGAATGTCAAGGATATGACACTTAATAAGACGTTGACCGTAGACATTCCATTTTTAGATTACACTCCGCTTACCCCTGATAAGACCCCTTATATCGCTCCTTATATGGTGCCAACTAGTTTTACTGTCCGAGGAGACAAATTGTTTGTGGGACACAAATTCAGAGGGTCGGATGGGACAGGAAATAAAGACATATTGGATTCAGCATTAGTGTATGTTTGTGATTACCCTTCAATGGCTAATGGTAAACTCTTGAAAGACCCGAGAGGGGGGATAGTCGCAGGTCACTGGGAAGTGAATAAAACCACATTTTTAGATGATAATAACGATTTGTACTTTTTAACTAAGAAAATAGCAACAGCAACATACGGCCTATTACGCATCAAAGCTGGGCAGACGGAGTTTGATAAAGACTATTTCTTTGATTTGAAAGATTATAATGTATTCAAAAATACATCATCTTCCACCATCCAAAAACTGGGTAATGGCAAAGCATATATCAGTCCTTACGTAGTAGATCCTGCCAATAAGAAAGTCGTTGCCGATTTACGCATTTTAGTTGGCGGGGGAGAACCGAAGACAACGATGAACTTTATGGAAAATGGCAAACTGTATGATGCCTTTAAGACCGATGAGTCTAGATGGTTTATATACGAATACGATCCAGTAAACAATTCGGTAAAACGTGGAGCTGAAATCGATCCAGGGATTACCCATGTTTATCATCTTAATAAACTCAAATAGAGGTAATTCTATTTTGATGGACAAGTAAGTGGACCTTCTGAAAAGAAGCCTTACTTGTCCATTCAGTATAGAACCAAATTATGAAATCAAGGTGTAAATAATGTTGACACACAGCGCAAATATTATTTACTCGAGTTCTCATCAACAAATAAAAAATAATTAGATGAAAAAATTAATATTATCTATCCTCACACTTTTTGTTGTGTTATCAGCTTCGGCACACGCTGTATTTATCGAGACTACGCTGAAAGGCGTTAAAGGTAAATCCCATGCCGTAAAAATCGTTTACGGTGAGCCAGATGAGCATGAAGCTATTGCAAAATGGTGGTGGTATAAAGAAGGCATGCAAGTTACATTGACCCTCACAAAGCCCGATGGAAGCAAAGAAACTTTGAGTACCACGGCGCAAGCAGATCATCTTTTGGCCACATTTGTACCAGATCAAGATGGATACTACCATGTGTCCTTACAGCGAGATACCGAGCGCAAAGAAGGTGCGAAAACTCAATACCAAATTAATGCCGTTGGGACAATCCAAGTGGGCAATTCTACATTAGGAAATACAGCATCTAATATCGGTAACGAATTGCTGGTCCATGCAGATCAAAGCACTTATAAAAATAAGAAAGAAGTTTCATTGACACTCTACCAAAAAGGTAAGCCAGCGGCCAACTCTTTTTTTCAGATCATCGCACCAAGCGGTTGGATTAAATGGGTAGAAACTGACGATAACGGCATTGCCCGGTTTATACCGGAGTGGAAAGGCAAATATTTTGCCGAAGTATCAAAAAAAGAAAAAGTAGAAGGGCTGGCTTTTGAAGAATATAGTCGTGCTACTTCGATGAGTTTTGAAGTCAAGTAATTTGAAAATGGCTGTAAGGGAGAAAAAGAGGAATTTGTCAATATTTCGATTGGTCAACAACTGGCTTCATCTTTGGCTAGGGTTGATTTCGGGTATCATTGTATTTGTGGTTTGTTTGACGGCTTGCCTTTGGGTTTTCAATCATGAGATTATAGACCTGATGATTCCAAAAAAGGAGAGACAGTATATTCTTGCCTCGACTCAATCCTTGATTTCTCCATCGGAGATTATCGCTATTGCAGATTCACTTTATCCGGATGATCTTGTTCGAGGGATTACCTATACCCGAGATTCTCCGGTTTCATTTTCAGTTAACATAAAAAGTAGCGATACTACAAAAAAATCAAAGACCGAAGTTAATCTATTACATCCCTATACCGGTGAGTACTTAGGCCTACAAGTTGAAGATAATTCCGAAGAAGCCCAGTTGAGAAAGAAGCTAAATAGCTTTTTTGCTTGGACCCTTAGCGGTCATCGATTTTTATGGTTCCCTCGGGATATTGGACGTCCTATTGTCAATTATGCAACCTTGATTTTCTGTATCACGTTAATCACCGGTTTAGTTTGGTGGTACCCGAAGAAATGGACCAAATCCACACGTGAAAAAAGCTTTAAAATCAAGTGGAAAGCAGGTTGGAAACGGGTCAATTTGGATCTTCATAATGTTGTTGGGTTTTACTCTTTCCTGTTGGTTCTTTTATTAGCCGTGACGGGCATGTACTACGGTATCACTTGGATTAATAGCGCATTGTATTGGTCGACTAATTGGGGGACAAGTTTGCCTGAGCGTACATCGGTAAGTTCGGACACGAGTCAGATTGCTCATTCCGCACTTTTTTCACAAGCATTTGATAAGGAAGTACACACTATCTTGGCACAATATAAAGATCCTCACTATCTCACAATCACCTACCCGGATACGGTCAAAAAAGGAGGGACGATCTCCGTATACATTCGCAACGATATGGATAGGCAGTTTAATAATCGGTATTACTCTTTCGATCAGTATACAGGAGCGTTTCTGCCTAATCGTATTTCACTATTCAATAAGGATTATTATGAGCTAAGTGCAGGTGAAAAGTTCCGAAGGCTTAACTATGATATTCATGTCGGCTCTATTTGGGGACTCCCGACCAAGGTTCTCGCCTTTTTCTTAACATTTATTGCCGGCTCCCTACCAATTACAGGTTTTATCATTTGGTACAATCGCAAATGGGGAAAGAAAAAAGGTCGAACCAAAGTCTTGAAACGTTCTGATGCCGTTTTGGATTCGAAGACGACATCTGTAGCCGACTATTCCACTCTCGAAAAGCCACCCATTCGCTTCCGACCCAAGATCAAGGATAGTTAGCGCTTGAAGTTTTCGAAGTACGAGTTTATGACAACATCTGTACTTCGAAAACTATCAAATGTATGTTATTTAGGGTCATTATGATCTGCAAAAACCTTATCGTAATAAGGCTGGGTCAACACGTCTAATTGATGCGTATATGAGCGACCTACCTTTGCTTTTCCGTGCAGCTTGCTCACATAATACAATACGACATCCTCCTCCTCTAATTTTTTTAAATCCGTATTTTTTGCTTTTTTACCGTCGATCCAAACCCCGTACACTTTTGTATCTTGCCACTTGTTGAATTCCTGACTTGTTGGTGTTCTCTTTTTCGGCTTTGTCATAGATGCGACCCAATGCTTGGGCGAATTGATGTCATGAGGCGATAATGTCCGTTCTTTCACCTGTTTTTCAGACATCAGCGAGGCAATGTATGCCATTCTTTTTCTATCCACCGACTGCACATTGATTCCAGTGATGGTTTTTCCGTTGTTGTCCTTCCTCGTAGTCGTGATTGAGCGCATTACACTGTCGTATTCCGCCAATAGCGCTGAGGAAGCTCCAAGACGCTTTATTGTGTCTGTTTCCATTATATGGGCTGTTGCCGATATTGCTGTATTCGCCATTAGGACGTTCTTTTGTGCGAAGATTGCTGAGGCTCCGATCATCACGCAGGCCGTGAGTACAAACAAACCGAATTGTTTTTTCTTGGATGTTTTTTTAGTCATCATAATTAATCGATTTTTTAACTGTTTATAATTTAATTGACTTGTTAGGCTTGATTCGAATTTCTGCGCGGGTAGATCTAGTAAAAGATAGCAATACTCCTCTATATGGTCTTGATTCTGAATCACGGCGCTGTCCGCTAAGTACTCATGATTTAATCGGATCGATCTTTTTATGAAATTATTCATCGGATTGATCCAGAATATACAGGATACCACTTCTGCCAATAAAATATCCAAGGTATGCCATTGATCGACATGTGTTTCCTCATGCCGCCATACGGCTGGGTGGATACCTTCATTATAATCCGTCTCATTCACGAATATCTGTTGCAGAAAGGTATAGGGTGTGGGTGTTGATTTGGTCAGTATAACGGTATAGTGTTGACGTTCTATTTTCCGACCCTTACGGATTTGGTATTGGATTTCCAATACACCCGCAGCAAAACGAGTCAACAGTATTAGAGCAATGGAAAAGTAAACGAAGCCAATAACGTATGTCCAGCTGAAGACATCTTTTTGATGAGGTATCCTGCTATTATCGATTATATTCTGTGTTGTTGTATACTGGACATATGCTAGATTGGGTAGGAGTGGGGCTACTGATGTGGGATCGTCCTGCTTGATATTATACTCCATCGTCGGAATACATAGCGGTAGTACCAAGGCTATTAATAGATACGCTCTTTTGAAATTGTGCATGTTAGACTGTGCGATCCATAGGTGGTAGGGTATATACAGCACTATTGAGCACAATATATAATTGATGATATAGGCTATCATTTTATTTTCTTTAACACTTCGTTATCAATTATTTCTTTCAGCTCCAATAGCTCATCTTGGCTCAGGTTTGTACTTTTTGTAAAAAAGGAAGCAAACTGTAGAGGAGAGCCATCGAAAAAATCTTTGATGAGATTGTTTACATGCTTTTCAAAGTATTCTTTCTTATCGACAAGAGGATAATACCGTCTAGAGTTTCCGTACATCCGATAGCCTACATAACCTTTGTCCTGCATGCGCTTTAAGAGTGTCAATACGGTGGAGTTTGCAGGAATGGGGTCGTCATAGGATTCCATGATTTCTTTAGTGAAAGCATTGTTGTGCTTCCATAATATTTCCATTAGTTGTTCTTCTGTCTTCGAAAGGCTCATAATCTACAGTTGTTTATTTACATCTACAAATGTAGATTAACTAATCTATATTCCAAATTATTTTTCAATTTTTATAAAAAATAAGGAACATCCGCAGTCGTTTCTTTCCAAGAATAGCGATTGTTGATACAGTAGATGTTATTGAAAAAAGCCACATGGTCATCCCATGTGGCTTTATCCTATTACCTATTTGGTATTTTGATGCTGGCTTTTGGTTGATGATATCAACTCTACAAATCGGTCTTTTATTCGTTGGCTCTGCTTCTCATCGACCGTCAGGTATCGATGCTTTCCACGTTTCCCCTCTTCGAATAAGGATTCACCTGTAGCGGTGATTGTGACTTTCCCCTTTTTGGAATACCCAAAATAATGACTTCCCTCCTCTATAGCCTCCAGTACACTTGTAAGGTCCCAGGTTGGGCGATCATACGTCATGTCCATGTAACTTTTATAAGCTACCACCAAAGGTACTGTTCCGGTATAGGCAAGGTTTTGTTCAATAGTTGCGCCAGGGTAGAGGATTTGATTGCCCACCTCAAATGGACTCACTATTATGGCCGTAGGCCATTCGTCAAATACCTTTTTTGCAGAAGCTATATCTTGGACGATATTGTATTCCTGTGGATTGATACCATTGAAATTTCCCCCCATGACCGAGAGCCGCTTGACTTTCTGCGATATTAGCTGCTTTCCTGTGAGGGGAGATATATCATCTCCTTTTGTTTCCAAAAGTCTGGCCAGATTTGTTAAATACCCCACACTGACTATTGTCACTGAGCCATCTTTCTGGTTTGCTAAGACTTCTCTATAAAAGCGAGTCGATTCTGTGAAATCATGGTCATTGGCCAGCTGTCTTTTAAATTTGGTTCCGTCTGCATTTGTGTGTTCATATGTTCGTGAGGCAAAATTGATAGGCACAGTGTCTTCCATACCATCTTTTACCATTGCTATCGGAATATGGGGATATCCATACCACGTATTCATGATGTCGATAAATTTAGGTGAATACGGGCTGTCCTTATTGATCGATATCCCCAATAGGTTGATTCTATCGATATCCAAATATTTATACAACATATCCAGCGCTAGGGCATCATCGATATCATTCCCTATATCTGTCTCGAAGATTATATTCACTTTACCCCCGGATTTGTAGTGATTGGGGCGTTGAGCTTCAGATTTATGAACGGAAAAAAGCATCATCGACACCAGCAGTAATGTATAGATTTTTTTGTTCATCATGTTATAGTCTATGTTTTGATTTGACCTCTCCTCAATTATACGATTATTTTACGTGTTAAATACCTTATGTAACTAAGGGGTCTGTAAGTATGATATCTATTGAATTTGTGTTGTTATTTACAAAGTAGCGTCCGAGGATTGCAATCTTCGATCAGGAATAATATGGTCTAACATCACTTTTTATAACTTTTCTTTTTCCGAAGGTAAGAAATTGAAATGTTTCTTGAACACTTTGCTGAAGTAAGCCGGTTCGCTAAAACCTGATTTCCATGAGGCTTCCGATACCGAATGCCCCTCTCGCAGTAGCTTCAGTGAATAGTTAAGTTGTACTTTTTTGACAAAGTGCGCGGGCGTTACACCTGTTAGTACTTTCAGTTTCCGTGTAAGCTGACTGGTACTCAATCCTATTTCACTGGCTAACAGGCTCACATCGATTCCATTCTCCATGTGTAAAATCACGATGTTGTTCAATTTTTCAATAAATATTCTATCCACTAGATTGAGTTCTGGTATTTCATTTTCAGCAGGAATGAGTAGTTTGTCAGCAAATTTACTACGGAATGCCTGTTGTTGGCGTAATCGGTTTTTGATGCGTAAACGGAGTTCTGCAACGGAGAATGGCTTAGTCAAGTAATCATCAGCTCCATGCTCCAGTCCCAGTATCTTATCGCTTTGTTGAGCTTTCGCAGTCAGCAGCATGATGGGAATATGGCTTGTGATTTCATTTCTTTTGATGACTTCAGTAAGCTGAAAACCACTCATCTCCGGCATCATGACGTCACTGATGATGATATCAGGTACATGTTCAATTGCCAATTCTATGCCTTGTTTCCCATTTTCTGCCTCCAAAAAGCGAAATTCTGGTTCCAGATTTTCAATGATAAACTTTCGCAACTCCCGCTGATCTTCTACCACTAGTATCAAGGTGCTGCCTTCATTTAAAATACCCTGATTCTCTCGAGACTCTTCCATATGGTCTGATGATAGGACTATCGATGCATTGTCATGTTCAGCGTCCGAAGTCGAACGACCTTCGGCCAGCCAGATCGTAAATGTACAACCACCATCTACATTATTTTCGACTGTCACATCGCCACCATGAAGTTGGGACAATTCTTTCACTATGGATAAGCCAATTCCCGACCCTTCGAACACCTCATTTTGGTGCGCCTGGTAGAATCGTTCGAAAATATAAGGTAGGTTTTTAGCTGGAATTCCCGACCCCGTGTCACGTATTGATATAAATAGCTTGTTGTCTATATAATCTACGGTAACTTGTATGCTGCCTGCATACGGTGTGAATTTTAGGGCATTTGACAAGATGTTGTTGAAAATACTTGCCAATGCTTCTGACGAATACACAAAATCGCGGTGCCCAAATTTTACTTGGGCTGCAGAAGTCACGGTTGTTTTCAGTTCGATCTTTCGCTCTTTTGCTAACGAGTGGAACGCTTGCACATAATTTTGAGTTTCGTTCAGCAAATTGCCTGTCTTGAAATGCAGACTATATTTACCAGTCTCTATTTTTGTCAGATCCAACAGTTGATTAATTAGCTGTAATAGACGTTGTCCACTATATTCCATCTCTTTATACCGTTTCAAAGATTTAGTATCTCCGTCTTTTTTCAGTATCTCTAAGTGGCCATTGATCAGTGTGAGTGGCGTACGAAATTCATGTGAAATATTGGATAGAAATTGTGATTTAAAAGCCTCTGTGTCTTTTGCTAGCTCAGCCTCACGGCGTTTCAGTTCAAGATTCTGCTTTTCCAGACGTAGTTTTTTATTTCCCACCCAATAAGTATATAGGCCCATTGCCGTTAATACAATGATAGTCCCCAAGATTCCGTAGGTTGTATGGGCCACCATCGTCTTTTTGTTCAGCTCTTCTTGCTGTTTAGCTTTTATCTCTGCTTCCCTCTTGTCAAATTCATATCTCATCACTGTTTTTGAGAGATCTTGTTGCTTAAAGCTATCTTGGTACGTTATGTATTGTTTGTAGCTTTCCAATGCAGCCCGATGATTGCCCAGATGCTCTTGGATGGAAGAGAGTGTACGGTAGTCTGCTATTAAATGCGTTTTTTCCGCTGTTGTTTTATGGTAGGCCAACGCCTTTTCCATATATGCTTTTGCTTTCACATATTCCCCTTGTTTGTTTAGGATCTGAGCTCTTAAAGACCAAGTTGCTGCTTCGACGGATTTGGAGGCACCATCCTCCGCTAGTTGTAGATAATGAAGGGTTTCGTCCAATTTGCCCTCGACCCATTTTACCTTGACCGCAATTGTATAATATGTCATTGCTGTCAAACTTCGGTCATCGTTTTGTTTGGCTATCGCCAATGCTTTGTTGTAGTATTGCATCGCTAGGTCCCCTCGATGTCTTTTGTTATAGACATTCGCTATCAGATTGTAGGACTCTATTATACCTGAGTAGTTTTGGAGCTGCTCATATATTTGTAGTGATTCTCGATGGTATTCCAATGCTTTTTTATCGTTTTCTATTTCGATGTATATCATTCCCAAACCCGCCGATGTCCAGGCTACACCCTCTTGGTTTTCTATTTTTTTGTAAGCTTCACGAGCTTCTGTCAGATATTTGGTCGCGTCTGTGTAATCGCCTATTTCTCGATAGCGTGTCCCTATATTGGCCGAAGTCTGGGCTATGCGCCATCCGTCGTTATGCTTTTTGAAGATTGGTAGCGCCTCCTTGTAGTACTTGATTGCTTCTAAATAACTATCCATTTGCCAATATAATACGGCAATATTGTCGCAAGAGTTGGCAATACCATATTCATCTTTTGATTGTCGACGTAAAGCTAATGCTTTCAGATGCGCTGGGAGTGCCTTTTCAGGCTTCATTTCTGCTGTATAGATGTGGCCCATATTGTCATAGACATCACCTTGTGTGAATAAATCGTTGACTTTGTAAGCCAGCGTAAGACTTTGTTTCAGACTGTCCAGGGCTACCTCGTAATTACCTAATTCCCGTTGCGCCACTCCAATTTTTAACAATGCTTTGGCCCAGTTCTTTTCGTCATTACTTTGTTTGGCAAGCGTCAGTGCTTGTTGGGCATATAGGATAGCTTGCTTGTAATCTCCTCTTTCCCTTTCATATTTACTAGTTAGGATGAGCAAACTTGTCTGTTGATGGAGATTTTTTGTTTTTGTTAAAGCGGTTTTTAGCGAATCGATTTTCCGCTGACTATCTTTGGGAGGTGTAGCACTGGAACTTGCAATGAATATAAACAGGAGTACTAAAAGTATAAGCGGTACGTGTCTGATCATACGTCTAGGTAAATTGGATTTTTTTAAATTAATATTCAGCAATAAAAATATTCTTTAAGATTAAGTTTACAATTACGGGTCGGCATGATAATCACTTTTAAAAGTTCTCCCTGTGAGAGAGCTTGCAGTTAGGTGTTCCACTGCCATATAACCGTGATGGTAGATTGCTTTTTTCGAGAGTTAAATTATGCAATTCTCATAAATTATGCAATTTACTGCTTTTTGAATTAAATACATATCTAAGGGGAGGGGGACAAATCGAGATAAAGGGGGGGACATTTTTTTTAGATGCCGATTTTAGTTTATATTACGGAACCCGTTATCCAATTGTTCTGGAGCAGAGAAATACGGTTATAAATGCTCCTAACCATTCTGGGCTGCGTGTTTTTAACCTATAAAATGCGTTAATTCTCCTATATATCTTTACCCAACTACACTAATTTTGTAATAATAAAATCACGCAAAACCGCGAGATATGATGTCAAACTCTTGTTGATTAACCTTATGGATTCATCTACTTTAAATATTTTTTATTCTAATCTTACAATGAAAAAATTATTCTTGCTATTTTTTATGTGGATCTCTACCTTAAATTCCTTTGATGCTCAGGGGCATGAGGTGTCATTTATAACCGGTATCATTCTGAAATAAATTCCAGTATTCATGTTATGAAAAATACCTATAAACTAACTTTATACATAGAAGAGGATACGACTGCAAAACTAGAATTTATTGTCACCATTGATTCGACATGTGTCAATCCCGAGATTTTTCTTGATAAATCCCAAGAAAAATACAATTCCAGATTTGTACAAAAAGTAGTTCCAAAGAAAGTCACCAGACGATCTGTGGATTGCGATTAAAGGTCGAATGTAGCCGGTGCAGGGATTTGAAAGCCCCTGCATCCCTATTCATTATTGACCGGTATCCCCAAGGGATACCGGTTTTTTTGTGTCCTTTTAAAAAATCATGACTGTAATGGAGTATAGATATAGGGGTTGGATCGACAACGGGATTACTACAGGCAGGAGATTTTCAATTAAGACTTTCTTATGGTCTAATTCAGTATTAGACTAGTCTTTGCATAGGGTTAATATAGCCTTTACATAGCCTTACCCTAGCCATTTGCTATGTAAAGGCTATACTAAAGCTAGTTTAAAAATAGCTTAAGGTAGAAGTTGTTGTTAATTAGATGTTAACTTGTGCCACATCACAAAAACAAAGCCTAGAAGCAATCTCAAACAGGTCATAAAAGTGGAGGCGAAGCGGGCGAGAAGACAATTTGGAAAATAGGTGTGAGCCTAGCTCAAGCTTGCAATCGTGGTTGAGTATAGTATATGCCTACCCAATTATATTAGTAAAGCGGAATCTCTGAAAGTATTTCTCATTAGACATCTTTCTGTATAAATTGGATAAGACAAATAAAGAAGAAGTGACAATATTCTGTATCCTGACTACTTGTTCTATGATGCGTAATATCGTTCGTTGTAATGAAATCCTTAATCCAAGGACACGTTATGAGATTATTCCAGAGTTTTTAAAAATTGAACCTTATATGCAACACCTTGCTTTTTTCAACTTGTATCATGCTCAAATTTTGCGCAATGAACAAATAGAAAAAAGTACTTTAATACTTGAACAGTTTATAGTTACCCCGTAGCAGTTATTATTTTAAGCCCAAGGGAGAATCTCTGTTCAACCTGCAGGTTATGAATGCCATAGACCATAAGTTCCTGGACTGCCCCTTCTACGGCGTAGAGCGCATGACGGACTATTTGAGGCAGGATCTGGGTTATTTCGTTGGGCAGAAGCGTGTTCGTAGGCTGTATAAGCTCATGAACCTGAAAACCAAATAGGGAAGTTTACCCTTTCAAATACACTACCTGAACTTTAATTAAAAGGGTGGTCACTTCTCATGCAAATTATATTAGAATTTAATTGAGTGATTCTATCTTTAAAGAGTTCAAAATTTGTTGCTTTTGGTCCAAAATAGATATTTCTCAAATAACACTCTTGAGCTTTTCTAAATGGTAAATATTCCAAGTACATACGACTAAAATCTTGTGTTGTTTTTATTTTTGGATTATCAATTAACGGTTCAACTTGGATAATTCTGCATTCTTGTTCTTCTTTAAAGTCATAATGTTTTACTAGATATCTTAAGTGAATTAGTAGTGAAGGAACAATTCGGATAATTTCATTTTTTTTATCTATATCCAGCTCATCATTATAGTATGTTTGGATTGTACTGTTAAGTATTTCAAGTAAATCCTCTACTTTATTTTTAGTGTTTTCTATCCGACTTAGGTATTTTTTTACCTTATCATCAACTATGTTTCTGTCTTCGTTAATACTTTCTCTATAAAATACACAAGGCTCCTTATGACCTATGGAAATAACGCGTCGAGAAATGGGATCCAAATAAATACATCTAAAAATCGATTGCTTTACATTATTGTCTATTTCTTTTGTGGGAGAAATTAATGAATTATTGATTGCAATATTTTCAGCGAAGTAGCTAAAAGATAATTCCAAACCTATTCCACTACCTTCAACATTTTCTTTTTTTCCATAAAGCCTAAATTGATTTAAACTGTCAGGATTAAAGGTGAAACTCCCGACGAATGCTTGATAGATGTTAGGTGAATACAAACCAGTAAATCCTAAAAAATTCAACAAAGGATATCCTTCTCTAGGGTCATTGGCAGTAGTTACTGTATTTAGTCTAAAAGAGGAATTATTAAAAATTAGTGTATTAGCCGTTTCTGTTGTTGTATAATGTGAAAATGAAAACTCTTCAATTTCAGAAGCATTAAGGAGTGCGATTATTTCTAATGAAATTTTATAGACATCATAATAGAAATTTTTATTTACTATTGAGTTACGCGTGGTTTCTAAAAAATATATATCCATTTTTATCATACCACTAATTATTTGATCAATATCTTCTTGTGATATAGATATATCACTATTTTTTAATTTTGATATTGCGTCCACCGTTGAAATACTCCCTCGACAGTAATAGTACCCCACATCTTCTAATTTCTCTTCAGTTTCATTTCCGGATTTTATCATAGAAAATAATAATTCTCCCTTATTTAGCCAAAACTGGGGGATGTCTTGTTCTAATTCGGTTGCTTTACATATATATTCCCATGCTTCTTTAATATTTAATTTTTCATTATGTAAAATTGCTAAGTTATTATATGCGTATGCATTTGTATTATCTAGCTTTACAGCTTTTTCTAAATTCTTTTGCGCAGAATAAAATTTTTTGTCCAATTGGAAAGCATGACCTAAGTTGCTGTAGTACATGCTGATATGTTTATTTAAAGAAATAAGTGCCTTGAAAATTTTTATTGCGTTTTTGTATTTATTTTTTTCAATTAATAAAAGACCTTGCGTATTTAAAGCGCTTTCATTTTTGCTGTTAATACTTAATGTTTTATC
Organism: Sphingobacterium sp. SYP-B4668; assembly: GCF_027627455.1. Taxonomy (NCBI): domain Bacteria; kingdom Pseudomonadati; phylum Bacteroidota; class Sphingobacteriia; order Sphingobacteriales; family Sphingobacteriaceae; genus Sphingobacterium; species Sphingobacterium sp. SYP-B4668. The sequence continues at coordinate 1,578,393 of NZ_CP115483.1, forward strand.
CACATACAGTTGGGCTTTCTTATAATCGTTAATTGAGTGATAATAATAGGCAAGTTGTGAATTGCTAATTTCAGTTAATTCTAACTGTTCCATTTTTTTAAAACATTCTTCTGCTAGTTGTTTATTTTTTGAAATTAAATAGTATATCCCTAGGAAACCCCAGCTTTCTGATTGATTATCGTCAATTTTTAATGATTCATCTAAACAAGATTTAGCTTCTATTGGTCGATTAAGCCTCAGCAAACAAGAGCTTTTGAAATTTAAAGCCTGCCAATTATCGGTGTTTGTTTTTAGCTCATGATCTAAAATACTTAGAGATTCTCCATATTTCCCAACTTTGAATAGATTTTCTGAATCCTCTCTCCATGAAGTTCTAGGCTTTTCGTTACTAGTATTGATTTGTTTCATACTTAAGTTAATGGATAATTCAATTGACTATTTATCTCTGTACTCGAGATAAATTAATTTTCATGAAAGACGTTAAAGCGATAGGCTTGCTAATAGTAAACGAAGAGATTATTTACTTTTTACTTCAGGCAACTACGCTAATACTTATATTACTTGAATATTCATGTTAATTTAGTAAATATAGTGACTTATTCTATCAGCTAGTGAATTAGCTTCTCGGACATAGACCAATTTGTCATCAGGATTTTAATCGTTTTGGCCGAATAGAAAATAAATACTAGGTTTCTTTAGTTCTGGTAGCTCTTTGGAATCCAAAAATAAATTTCGTGGTATTTTTATTGCTTGACCAGTCCAATTGGACATATAAGAAAATATTACACCCTCTGGATTTCCAGATGCTAGATAATTTGTTATGGTTATCCCTCTCTTATTCATTCACTAATTATAATATCGATTTTCAATAATAAAGCTAACGATTTGACTTATATAATTCAATTTTATTTGTCTTTTTTACAATCACGCATTGTAAATAAACAAAGTTAGGAATATCATGTTCTGCAAAATATGGGAAACCGTAATGTTGCCTAGTTTAGATATCTTGATTAGAAGAGGAATAAAGGATTGCCTGAGGATCATCTTTTATAAATTCAGAACGTTAATTAGTATCATGTTGTATTAAAGGTGTTTAAGGATTGTTTTTAGTATTCATCCTGCGGATGTATAATTGGTTAAACATAGCCTCTGCAGTTCGCAGGGGCTATATCGTTTATCTGTATGCTCTTTATGTCTATAACGGAGGATGACTATACCGAAATGTAACGATATGAGTGATAGTTGTACGAAGACAACGCAATATGCAACTAACTAAGCATATTTCAAATTGCTACTCTTTTGAAATCAAAATCTTGTTCTATCCCGAAGTCAATCGACAATCCTTTATAGATGAGATGGGCATATTCGAAAAGAGAATGAGTGATCGCATGGGCCTGATAAGGTGTAAGTTCAATCTTTTTGATCGAACCGTTTTCCGAAATCGTAAAATGCTGGTCAAATAAAGCTTTTCGATGCGCTTCTTTTATATAGCGTTCAAATTGTGGATTTGTAACTAATCTAGAATGTACTACCAGATTTCTGATATGAGCGATCAAATCAAACCAGTGGCTCATATTTTTGTTCCAAATGTTATTTGATTCGTGCTGTTTGAAGAAAGGAGAAACTTTTCTCAATGCTTTAATAAATCCTTTATTACCTGATCCTTGGATATAGTAGATTTCTTTTCTAACATCCGTAAAAGTATTATGTGTATTTGGTAGCCTCAATACTTGGCTTAGATTTGGATTCTGAACAATAAGTTCAGATAAGATGTTCTTAAGAAATGTTTCGAAGACTTCAAATATCTGAGTTATGGTAAGGCAGGAGGTATAACTTAACAATCTGGTCACTTCATCAGGCAAATTATCTGTAGATAGCGTATATCCCACGTTGGTGTTGTAAAGATTATCACCACCCTCTAATTGTGATAAATCCCTATAAGTGGTGATCATACCAATCAGTTCATAATTTGGGAAAGAAAAATTCTCCTGTAACTGTTGGCCTCTTGAGGATACTAAGTTGTCAAGAACCAGCAAGTTTGCATCCAGGCTTGTGCATTCAATAAAAAGGGATTCAATGTGTTTTTTTAGATAGTTCAATTTTTAAATATATTATTCTTTATCAAATCGTTTCATAAAATCTATCATGCTTAGTTTATATCCATCTAGCTTGTAGGATTCTTGAGTCAGACTACTTCATTACATACGATACAATCGCATCTCTCATGAATCTTCGTTAGCTAAACGAGGACGAGAGGGGTAATTAATCATTACTGAACAGCTTACAGGGATAATTTTATTGTCAAACTTGCTACTCATTTTCGTCCTCTTTTTTAGTGCCTCGTTTCAGCTTAATTACTGAGAGATTATTGGACTTTCTATACTTCCGGTCTTCTTTGCTTTCGATGAATGAGCAGTTCGTAAGGAATTCGACATGGGGTGAGTTTACGTCGACTTCTAACGTCAATGGGGACTTTTCATCGAGATCCATGACGTAATCAAGTAATCTAGTCGCCATATGCATTTCTCTAAAATCTGGATGGACTGCTATATTCACCAGCTCGCGTTCGTTAAGCTCAATAAATCCCAATACTCCACGTACAGCATGTGTAATTTTGTATCGATTATTTACTGCCGAGCCACTAACAAGGTCAACTTGTGGTGCCGGAAGTTCGGATACTTGATCCAAAGCCGAAATGTCAAATAGCTCTGAGTAGGTATACCTGGAGTTATCTGTATTTCGTTGGAGCAATGTCTCAATTCCGGTCTGTCGTCTACAGAGTTTTTTAATGGATACGGCTATATCCTGAGCTGTGAATGGTTTATCGAAGTACTCACGCAGATGGATAAGAACGAATAGGGAAGTCTTGGGGGTAAAAAAGAACCCCTCGCTGATCAGAAACTTTAAATAATCGGTTAGTAGTTTGTTCTCAACTTTCCGTTCACCGGTAACTACTTTCTTTTTCCATTCCAGATATTCAGGTTCTACAGCTATTTTTTGTTCGAGACCATCTTTACATTCCGTACGATCTTCATAGTTGACTGTAAAACGGTATATAGTCGTTTTTTTATTATGATTGGCTGCGCTGTTAAGCTTTACTTCTTCTTGTGATCCTACATAAGGAGGTGGCATGACATTCGTAAAAGAAGTTCGGAATATCGGGACAAAAAGCGTCCATAAATCTTGCTTGAATTTTTTCTTGTTCGTTGGGTCTAATATTTCGAAAAAATAACCATCTGCTTTCCCCAATAGAAATGAGACATCTTCGTCAGAAAGAGATGAGTCACTTAGAAGCTTGTACACATTACGCAAAACTTCGAAATCGGTCCGAAGCATGATAACAAGCGGACTTTTTACTCTCGTATTTTTCTTGACGTTCCCCAATTTAGATTAATAAAACCCTAAAATAAGCAATTTATCCCATTGGAGAGGATACAGGTTGCTATTTGGAGAAGTATTTGTCGTTTTGTAAGCTTAATTTGTTAGCTTTTTCTGCTACTTTTAATGCTTGTTCTATAATCAAAGAATTAGGTTTCCCATATTCATGGAGGTGCTTACTTGTATCGTCAGCGCTCATACCGTTAACAAAACAGTCTGCATTGATCATTTCGTTTATTACTAAAGTACAATCATCAATATTAGACAAACTAATAATCTCCTTGACAAATCTACTGCCGTCACTTTCCAGTAGTTCTTCATCAGGAGGATAAAAGTCTCTAACATTGCAATTCAAAGCGTTAGCTATTAGTATCAATGTGTGATGTGGATACTGGGTTTTGTAGACTGTACTCTCGTGTCGCGATATCACATATTCATCTTGATTATTAGTTATGTCTAACGACAATTGCCTTGCTGAAATGCCATGAATAAGTCTAGTTAACTTGACACTATTGATTACGTAGATTGCAGAATATGATAATTTAACCATAACTGCAAAAAGGAGGATTTTGTACAAGAATATATCTGATAGAAAATTATGAATTTTGTATTATATGTGTTATGTTTGTATTGTATTTAGCAGATTAACTAATTGTTTTTCTGTTAATAAATAGGCGAATGACGCTGTATCTTGTCCAGAGAACCTAGGAAATTTTCAGGAAAAGCAAGATCGGGAGTCAAAGCCCCATTCTCTTATCTTTGTGAGTAGAGATGGGTGCTTACTCTTGTTCTCTTTTCCAGGCTTCCTAGGGCCTTCTGAAGGAATGAGGTAAGTCCCATCTCTTTTCAAGAGAGGATCTCATCCTATACATAAATACATTGTTCATAAGCCATGACCAAAATGAACAATGAGAAAAAAACAAACAAAAAGAAAGATTATTAAACCTCCTTAATACCCAAGGAACGGAAGTCATTGTTAATGACTTAAATCGAAGTATTTGCCAGTTATAAACCGACAAAGCCCAATTGTAAAGAGCAAAGGTATCTACTCGATTTTATTCAGTTAATTTTTTATTTAAATCAGTGTGGCCTGATCGAGGATTAGGTGCGTGTAGGTTATTGATAGAAGAAGCGCTTTGACCCGCCCTCACTAGGTCACACTTAATGAACCTTAGAATGATGAATTTTAATAGGGGTGGGAGCGGACTGTCCGATCAGGAATACCGCGAAGCCCTCTTTGATCCAATTATTAAAGCCTTCCATCTGTATTTCCGTATTAAGCTTATGGTATATATCGTATTGCTGATGGCCCTTGCCATGGTCTCGAACGGTTTCAATTTTTTAGCTAAGGTACTGAAGGGTATACAGGCCATCCTGACATTGGCCTGTATAGTTTCTATGTTCAATGTTTCGGCCCAGGAGCTGTCCGGCAACCAAGGGGCAGCGACTGGGCACGTCCAGCAGCCGAGAGTCGTACTCCGCGGTGAAGTACGCTCGGCTGTCGATGGGCGCCCCATTGAAGGGGTATCCATCCGAATCGGGAAACACCACAGTAGCAGCGATAAAGAAGGGAGGTTTACCATAGCCTTACCACAGCGACAGGGGGGCTTGGAAGTACGGCATCTGGGCTATCAGGCCCAAAAAGTAGGCTATGGCCCTACATCTTCCTATATCACGATCCGCCTGATACCTGCCGAGAATACCATCCAAGAGGTAGAAGTGGTCTCTACCGGATACCAAAAGATACCTAAAGAAAGAGCTACGGGGAGCTTTGAATTCATCGGGACAGATCAGTTGAGCAGAAGTTTGGGCAAGGACCTGCTCTCCAGGTTGGATGGGATTTCTTCGGGTATCCGGTTTGATAAGCGGCTTTCCTTTCTGAAAGAAAGTGCCGTTGATCAGATAACCATCCGGGGCCTGAGTACCCTAAGGGGCGACTTCCGGCCCTTGGTGGTCTTGGACAACTACCCCTTTGAAGGCGATCTTAACAGCATCAATCCGAACGACGTAGAGAGTGTAACCATCTTAAAGGACGCGGCGGCGGCATCTATCTGGGGGACCAAAGCCGCCAGCGGTGTCATCGTGATAACGACCAAGGCGGGACGGTTCGACCAGCAGCGACAGCTTACGGTAAATATGAATACGCGCATCGGGAGCAAGCCCGACCTGTACTATCTCAATGAAATGAGCAGCGATCAATTCATCGATATGGAGACCATGCTGTTCGATAAAGGATATTACAATTATTCCATCAGCAATCCCACTACCACCCTCTCCCCGGTAGTAGAGCTGTTGGACCGTGCACAAAAAGGAGAGATTTCCCGAGAAGTAGCGTTGGCGAGGATCGATATCCTAAGAGGACAAGATGTAAGAAAGGACTATCTAAAGTATGTCTATCGCCCATCCGTCCATCAGCAGTATTTCGGGAATATTTCGGGAGGCGAGCGGAATTCGAATTATTCGTTGTCCATGGGGTATGACAGGAACCTGAACGAACTCGTCACCTCCCGGTACAATAGGCTCACCACGAAGAGTGCCGTTAGCTTCCGTCCTTTTGAACGGCTGGAAATCACGGCCAATGTACACTTGGCCAGGGGGAACAATATCAACAGTGGCCAACCGATAGGCTACGGCTCTCTTTATTCGGGAGGAGGCAAGAAACATTATCCATACCTACGATTGGTGGACGATCAGGGTGTCCCGGTGGACGTAGGGACGGTCACCTACAGGAAGGCATTTACGGATACGATCGCCTCGGGCAGATTGTTGGACTGGAATTATAATCCCTTGGGAGAAATGGACGATAGCGAGTTGAAGACAACGGTCAATTCCATCAACTTCATGTTCCAGGCCAAGTACAGGGTGCTAGAGGGAGTACATGTCGAAGGGGCCTATCAACAAGAACGTGAGTTCGGTATCACGGAAAATTGGCATGGTATCGGTGCCTATTCGACCCGCAACCTTATTAACCTGTATTCGGATTGGGACGATACCAAAGTGGTCCGCAATATACCCATCGGCGATATGCTTACACGTACCGTGGCAGAAAAGGATGCGAGGACATTCAGGGGGATGTTGCACATAGACCGATCGGTCCGGGAGGGGACCCACCGGTTCAATGCCATCATCGGTGCCGAGAATAGGGAACTTCTATCCAAAAGTGCATCGTCCATGTTGTACGGATACGATAGGGAAAACCTCAGCTTTCAAAACGTTGACCATAAGACCATATTCCCCTTGGTAAAGGGACGGTTGGGGGCGCAGCAGATCCCTTCGTCCATTACACTGGTCAATCACCTGAACCGCTTCGTGTCGGTATTTGCCAATGGCTCCTACACATATGATGACCGGATAGTCCTATCGGCAAGCTTCAGGAAAGACGCCTCGAATATCTTTGGGGCGACGAGCAATAAGCGGTGGCAACCGCTGTGGTCATCGGGTATCGCGTGGAACGTTAGCAAAGAGAGGTACTACGGGCTGTCCTTCCTTCCTCACCTGAAGATAAGATTGACGTACGGCTACAACGGCAAGGTCAACAGCGATGTACCCGCAGTGGCCACGATCTACCATCAAGGAAACGATTATGTAACTGGGCTCCCTTATGCGGTCATGAACAATCCGCCCAATCCCAATTTTAGATGGGAACGCGTGGGTATCTTCAATGCTGCGGTCGATTTTGCAACGGCCGATAATAGGATAGGTGGTTCGATAGATTTTTTTAGGAAAAGAGGTGTCGATATCATCAGTGAAGCGCCCTTGGATCCCACTACGGGATTCGATTTTATCTCGATGAATACCGCGAGCATGCTCGGAAAGGGCATCGATGTACAGATCAACACCCTTAATATCAAAAAAAGTGGATTCACCTGGGGGAGTACGCTCTTGTTCAATTACAACCGCAATATCGTAACGAAATACGATTATCAGCACAGTAGCGCATATACCTACACACAGGCCGTGAAGACCATCAACCCGGTAGAGGGTAAAGACCTGTATGCATTGTATGCCTACCGCTTTGCCGGTCTCGATCCGGAAAATGGCGATCCGGTCGGGTTTTTGGATAACGAGAAGAGCACGGATTATTACGGCATCCTCTTCGGTAATATGGATGCCATCAAATATATCGGACCTACGGTGCCCATATATGCTGGTTCGCTCCAAAATAGCTTTACCTACAAAGGGATTAACGTTTCTTTTCTTGTCAAGTACAACTTTGGGAGCTATATGCATATCCCCAGTATGGAATACAATTCTTTTGGGAGCTATTGGGTCGGAAATGCAGATTATGGAAGGAGGTGGCAACAGCCTGGGGACGAACACATCACAGATGTACCTTCTTTTTCCTATCCGCTGGACTATGCCCGGGATGAATTTTACACGCGTTCGGAGGCACTGGTATATCGTGCCGATCAGATCAGGATAAAGGATCTGAATATAAACTATTCACCAAAGATCAAAAGTGGTACTATCAAAAATATAAGAATCTATGGCAACATAGATAACCTCGGGATAATCCTATGGCGAAAGAACAAAAAAGGGATCGACCCTGAAGTAGAGGAAAACATACCCTTTCCCCGGATTTATTCTTTTGGGATATCTACAACCTTCTAACACATTATTTTATAAAACTCATAATATGAAAACTTTTAGGTACAGCGCGAGTAGGCATTCGCACTATTGGTTGGTCATTTATTGTCTTTCGATTTTTTCGTCATGCTCGGATTATCTGGATACCAAGCCAAGTGCCCAGATGAGAGTGCCAAAGACATTGACGGATTGTAGGGCGCTGCTCGATGATTATAATACGATGAACCAGTCCTACCCCACAATGGGGGAAATCGGTTCGGACAATTTTTATCTGGAACATGAATATTGGCAGGCCTTGGCCACACTGGAAGAAAGAGGTGCGTATATATGGCAAAAAAATCAATACAGTTCCGTATTCGAATGGGCAGGACCCTATAAGGTCATCTACAATGCAAATCAGGTGTTACGGACATTAAAGGGTATAGACCCCAAAGTAGCCGTTGCCGAGTATAACGAGGTCGAAGGTGCCGCGCATTTTTTTAGGGCATATGCCTATTCACAGTTGGCACAGCTATATACGACTCCCTATGATGCCAATACCGCCGATGAGCAATCGGGCCTACCGCTAAAAATGGACCCCGATCTGGACGAACCTATCGAACGGTCGACATTGGCGGAGACATACGACAGGATACTGTCGGACTACAGGAGCGCAGCTCGGTTGCTGCCCACCAGTACCGATATGGTCACCCGGCCGAGCAAAGTAGCGGCCTGGGCTGCATTGTCCCGTATCCATATGGCCATGGGTAGCTATGACGAAGCTAAACTATATGCAGACTCGGTACTGATGCAGGGATACGACCTAATGAAGTATACCACATTGGACAAGAGTAGCCTGACACCATTTGCGAGGTTCAATGATGAGGTCATATTTCATTCGATATGTATGGGGGCGAGCGCATTCCAGCAAGGCTCTTGTAAGATAGACAGCACCCTCTATCGCTCATATGCAAATGGCGATCTGCGGAAAGAATTGTTTTTTATGGACAACGGCGACGGTAGCTATTCTTTTAAAGGGAACTATGATGGGCTGTTCAACCAAGCACCGTTCAATGGTCTGGCAGTGGATGAGATACTTTTGAACAGGGCAGAATGCTACGCTCGGGAAAAGGATATCGATGCAGCCCGGCAAGATATAAATGCACTATTGTCCTCGAGATGGGAAAATGGAGACCTTGGCCCCATATCTACAACGGATAGTGAAGTACTACTGGGGATTATATTGGATGAGAGGCGCAAGCAGCTTGTTTTTAGGAATATAAGATGGAGCGATCTCAGGAGGCTCAATATGGAAACAAGTAGACAGACAACCCTGCAGCGAAAAATGGCGGGGATTACATATGAATTGAAACCCAATGACAAACGGTATACTTTGTTGATACCCCATAAAGTGGTACAGATGTCGGGGATTGAACAGAACGAACATGATTAACGGATATTTAAATATGAAGAAGTTGGCTATTGTTATGGTAACATTGCTCATCGGTCATTTTGGCCATGGACAGTCCAGTATTGGACAGTCCCAAAGAAATGTCGAAGTCGGTGATCTAGTGCCGGATTTGGAGTTGGGAGACTTTATGGTCGACTCGAAGCCCCTTTCGTCCCTTGGTGATTATGGGGATAGGTTGTTGATCCTGGATTTCATGGCCACATCCTGCAGCAATTGTATCGAAGCACTACCAAAGATGGATCGGTTGCAGGCCAAGTACGGTCCTGCGATACAGATACTTCCTGTCACCTATGAAAAAAAAGATAGGGTAGCGCGCTTCTTTAAAGCGAACGATTTATTGAATGACCTCAGGCTTCCTGTAATCGTCGGAGATACGGTATTGACCAAGTATTTTAAACATCGTTATATATCCCATGTCGTATGGATAGATAAAGGAAGGGTCATTGCAATGACAGGGTCGGATTATGTGGACGATCATCAGATAGCAAGGGCATTGGAAGGAAAGGGGCTGGATCTGCCTGTCAAGAATGATTTTGTTGCATTTGACTACTCCAAAAAATTGATCGATATAGATGACATTGTCCCGGTGGGCTCGTCTACCTTAGTGCGGTACCTGGCAGGTGCAAATTTAAAATACGGAGAAGACCGGGATTCACTTAAGAATAGGGTTAGGGATTATATGGTCAATGTCCCTGTCATACAGGCTTATCTCTACGCGCTGGGGCAGGATCAAACACTGCCCTATATGAAAAATAACCGTATCGTGTTGGAAGGGCTGGATAGGGAGAAGTACATATTCCGCAAAGAAATGGGGTACCAGGAAGAATGGGACCGTATGAATTGTATCGGTTTTGAATTGATCTCGGACATTGGGCAGTCCAAAAGGTCCCGCATGAAGAAGATCGTTTCACAATTGGACTGTATGCTGGGGTTGGATGGTAGGGTAGAAAAAAGAGAGATAGATTGTTGGGTGGTCAGCAAGTTGGATGGTGGCTCGGATATTCAAGACGATCCAGCTCGGCGAAGCTTTAGTGATTTTATCTTTTTTATAGATCTGAACGCCGATTTTCCGCCTATCATCGACGAGTCGGGTTATACCGGCGAGGTGGTCGTGTATCCATATAAGGATTTTGATTCACTTAAAGTGATGTTGAATAAAAATGGATTGGATATAACGAAGGAAAGACGTGTAACCGAGGTCTTTGTCCTGACCGCTGTGGGAGAGGGGTAAGGTAGGAAGGCCACCGACTTGCGCCAGTGGCCTTCCTTGTTGCGAATGCTACGCTTTTAATATTACATTAGCTGTATTGGCATGTGTATTCAGGGCCTGCAGCATTTCGTTGCGCAATGCCTCTGTGATTACTGGAACAGTGCCACTGGCTGTAGCATTAATCGTACATATTTGGCTATTACCTGCACACGGGGTGGAAGGTGGTCCCGGTAAATAGCTCGACGGTAGACCCGGTTTGGTAGGGTCGTTCAAATGAAATATTGCCATTTTTCTATATTTTAACTTTTGTATAATTGGTGTTTTATAAAATCAATGATCGCGATGCCTTAGCAAAATGATCGCTGTGCCGACGACTCTCGCCGATACAGTTGTCGCTACTTGGTTACAAGTTGACGTCTTTCTAGATCAGTACCCGCCTCCCGGGAAAAACGCTGAATTTTCTTTTACACTGTGTTACTTTCATTCCGGGTCCTCCAATTATTAGATATCGCTTTTTAGCCTTTTTTTCGTCAATACTAAGTTAGGCAGGGAAGAGTGTACGTGCAGTTTGGATTTTGAAAGAAAAAACGTGTAAAATTGAAACTTTTGACTTACAATTTTGCAAGTCTATAGTCTGCTGTAGTATGTGGGGAGGATGTGCAGGTAAGAGCAGATATATTTAAGCGGGATCAAATGCGCATATCCTTTAAAATGTTTTAAAAATGTCCCTTTTCGTTCTGCTGCGCTCAGGAGTAACAATTCTTCACGTAGTAATCGCTGTCTATACCAGTACATATACAATCGGTCATAGGCAGGGATCAAATGTGGAAAATCGGACATCAATTGATATTGTTCCTGTACATCCAGGACGAATATTTCACTGTCCTGGAGTGCAACGATAGACTCATGCCAGCTATCTTCTGGGTAGATAATAAAATCCTCACCTTTCATAAAGTGCTGTACATGGCCAGTATCATCGTTGATTCGCATAAATAGACCCTGATTGACAAATATTAGGTTTAGGGGAGAACTCTTGATAATCCGATCTTTGCGTACGGTCTGTTGTTTAAGGATAGAGCCTAGTCGCTCTTCTAGGTCCGGCGAGATAGCGATATATGGGTGAAGGTGAGGTAATAGCTGAGCATTCATGGTTACCGATAGTGAATCAAAATCTGTAAGGTCCTAGTCTTTTGGATAGCAGCTGTGCCAAACGATAGACGCTGTAAAGTGGCATAAGACATCAAGATGTCTTTGTCCTTTTTGCCATCTGCAGGATCTTCTTTGGCAAATGTAATCGTATTGCCAATGTTCATTTCATAGGCAATGGCACTAGTCAATTCTTCAACAAAAGGAGCGGGTATCGCATCTATTTGTTGCTGTTGGGTGGCGGTGAGGATAAAGTGGTCATTCATCCAAACAGCAAAATTGTTTTGAAGTTCTTGCATGCTAGTCGCACGTTCAACAACCGACAACGATAGCTGGTCAGCTTGTACAATTGCTACTCCAGTTGCATTAAAAATTTGTTTCATAATTATTCGTTTTTATTTGTGTTCTACAAAGAAAGGGAATGAGGAGGGGGCGGTAACAACTCAGGAGGTTGAATTTTAACTGTTTTCTGTAAAATGTGGATAACTCGGCAATTTAAAAAGTGATGGAAGTCACTTTTTTTTGTGACATAAAAATTTGTTTTGTTTTTAAAATATTGTTTTATAATTTACATGCTGCTTCTAGCCAAGCCTTAGTCGGATTTCAAAATGTGCCGAATTATATTATGTTTAAACCTTGTTATGAAGAGTATATTTTTCAAGTATTTAATCTATGTCCTCCCTATGGCGTATCTACTCACGACCAACAGGAAATTTTACCTCTTTGGTACTTTTGCTCACAATGGTAAATTTTGGGCACTCTTTGCGATTACTGTTTTTTTGACAACGGGGTATATATTCTATATCGAGTTTGTCTATTGCTTTCTCACCTTGATTGGCATTGGAAGACAATCCAAATGGAGCCGGCCTAAAAAACGATTGTATTACATGTTGACAGCTATCCTCCCTATCTTTATTTTTAATGTGGCTTTACTGGCCTTTGCCTTCTTATTGAAAAACAAAAATCTCTTCAGCAGTAATTATTGGACAGGTGGGGTTTTCTTTTTTCTGGGGTGCTTCATATCCTATGCACTTTGGGTTTGGCATAGACCCGATCAGGCCCTTTTATTTGGACATATGGAGCGCTGGGTGGCTTCTCTTATGGAACGGATAAAAATTGAAGCTTCGTTGAAGAACGAAAGTGAAGCTGAATCAGAAATTCCAAAGGTGACTGATTGCAAAATTAATGTAGCCGATGGCACGATCAAGGAAACAATCCTATTGGATATCTTGCTCATCAAATCTTGTAAATCCATCACCACCTTATATCTCAGGTCGGGCGAAATATTGTATACCAAGCAGAAGATAAAGGACCTATTGCCTACAGCTGCACAACAATGGTTTGGGGAGTATCAAAAAGGGCATAGAGCCAATTTGGCGCATATCGTCGCGATAAAAGAGTATCCTGCGCAACTGCGATGGGCAAAGACACTCTACGATCGCTTTGTGGCAAGTTGCTCCTTGAATCGATTCCAAATCGATAACCTGTTGGTCATCAGCCCACCCTATTTGACCAATATTACCGAAGACTTGTTGGACTCCCAGAATTGGCGCGGGAGTATATTGAGCCAAAGAATAGAAGTTGCAAACGATGAGGGGCTACTCGATACAAACGATACGCCCGATTGACAATATAGCTATACACCCATATAGCCAAAAGCCATAATAAGTACAAGAATAGGAAAGTAAATAATTGCTTAACATTTTTTACATCATTTTTTAATTTTGCATTGATGGCAAAACATTTTTATCTTGACCTCGGATAAACTGTACCTGGGGGTCGAATCCCTTACCTAAACAAAACTAGTGCGCGATAATTTTAATCATTGAGGAATGGGATCGAATTTAATAGAGGGATTTGCCAATGGGAACGAGGGTGCCCTAACGGACATATTCTATCGACTGAACCCTACTTTAATTCACTTTGCAATCAAATACCTCAAGGACGAAGATGCTGCTGAAGAGATTGTATCCGATTCGTTTGTCAAAGCCTGGGGCCTTCGTACCCAATTTACGACACTCGAGAATCTAAGAGCCTTTTTGTATGTAACCACCAAAAATGCCTGCCTCAATCAGCTTCGAAAAGTCGTACACGAACGCATGACGGACGATTTTCAAGAATACGAAGCCTTGATCCTACAAGATCAAGACACGCTAACCAAGATCATCCGTACCGAGCTGGTCCAACAATTATATGAGGAGGTCGAAAATCTTCCCCCTCTACAGAAAGAGATATTCAAATTCTCTTTTTTTGAAGAGCTGGACCCCCAAGAAATATCAGTCTTTCTCCAAATCCCCATATCATCTGTGTACATGAATAAATCACGCGCTATCAAAGCACTTAAGAATAAGCTTTCACTGGATCATACGACTTGGGGACTACTGATGCTTCTCCTATTTAAATAAAAATTAGTCTCATTCCGCTGATTATCATTTGCTTTTGTTTTTTATTTAGAAAAATAATAAAAGGGAGGATAGATTGTGTGTGGAAATGTGTTATACTCCTAAACCGAGCCCAACACCCATGAACAAAATAGATAATATCGTAAGCCTGATCCGCAAGCATCTTTCAATGAAAAAGGGTGAAACCCTTATAGACAGATCAGAGGTGCTCACGCAACATCCGGATCTGGAGAAGATAGTGGATCGGTTGGACGATCGGCAAAAGCTACTTGCAGAATACGCAACTTATCATCGTATCCGGATGGGGAGCCAAGATAGGCAACAACAGATGTTGCAAGATATTTTGACGAGAGCACGCCGTGAAGACGATCGCTATAGACGGAGGGTGCGCAGGCTCACAGTGTTAAAGGTATCTGGAGTAGCGGCATCTATCTGTATATGCTTGGGGATGCTCTACTGGCAAATGGGGATGCATGTAGACCCAATAGATAATAGGCACGCGATATCCGAATTTGCTGAAATAAAACCAGGGCATAATAGCGCCAACCTCAAAATCCAAGGGATGCAGCGAAGCATCGAATTGAAGTCCAGCGAAGCAGGGATCGTGATCGATCAGCATATTCAATATGCCGATGGTGGTGGACTGATACAGGTGGACGAAAAAATAGCAGCAAATCCCATCATGGAACTCACTACCCCCAAAGGCGGTGAATACCAGATTACCTTATCAGATGGCACCCAGGTCACGCTGAATGCGGATAGCAAGCTGATCTACCCCCGTTCCTTTCGAGCAGACCAAAGGGTAGTCGAATTAACAGGCGAAGCCTATTTTGAAGTCGCAAAGCGAAAAGGAGCCCCTTTTATTGTAAAGACGCTGCAACAGGATGTCCAGGTATTGGGCACTCATTTCAATGTCAATGCCTATGCGGATGAGGCCCGTTCATATGTGTCCCTGATTGAAGGGAGTGTTAAAGTAAGCAAGGCTAATTTAACTAAACTATTGATTCCTGGGCAGCAAACGATGGTTGATAAAGGCAATATGAGCGTACAGAAGATGAATGTCGATGAGGTACTGGCATGGAAAAGAGGAGAATTTATGTTCAATAATGAAAATATGGAAAGCGTGATGTTGAAATTGTCACGTTGGTACAATATCGAGATCATCGTATCACCGGATTTGAAAGAACTGTCCATATGGGGGTCGGTATCCCGATATGATTCGTTTGACAAAGTATTGGATATCATTAAGATTATAAACGATAAGATTAAATTCAGAAAAGAAGGAAGGAGGGTGTACATTATGAAATAAGACTTTTTCACTGTACATCGGAAAAAAAAGCTGAAAGAGTTGATCCCTCTCTCAGCCTTGATCCGGTTTTCAAATATCAACAAGGGCCGCAAAACCACTTTATGTTTAACAATCAAAAACCATCCAAAGGTAATGAAAAAACACATACTAACCTGTGGGTATAGGAGACTATTCCCAATTTTTAAATGCCTAATAGTCATGAAATTGATCGTACTAATTCTTTTTGCCAGTATGACCTATCTCCAAGCGGATGTGTACGGTCAGGCAGTAAGTCTGGTGAAAAAAGATATCGCAATCGTCGATTTGTTTAGAGAGATAAAAAAACAGACGAGATACAATGTTATCTGCGATTCGGAAATCATCAACGAGACCCCATTGCTCGATGTCAATCTGAAGAACGTGCCGCTCCAACAAGCTTTGGACCGTATCCTGGAGCCACGAGGATTGGCATTTGATATCAGGGACAGGAACATCATCATTAAGAAAATAGCGACCGATAGACGAGCTACACCTAGAGGAAATAGGGGAACCCTAGAGGAAATGACGCAAGTGAAAGTCGCTGGGGTTGTCGTAGATAGCTTGACAGGTACACCGCTATCAGGTGTTACAATTAGAAATCAAATCACGAATGAAGCTAGTGCTTCCGATCAGAACGGTATATTTTATGTGACCAGTAGTGGCAACAATTTAGAGCTTGAACTATCTCTAGTGGGCTATCGAAGAAAGAAAATCAATCATCCGCCCAACCAAAGCCAATTAAGGGTCAAGTTGGCTCCTGTATCGACAGAGATCGACGAGGTGGTCGCTATTGGATATGGTACTGTCAAGAAAAAGGACTTGACGGGTGCCGTTTCCTCCGTAAATATGGAAGAGCTGAAGCAATTGAACCCCGTGAGTATTAATCAGGCTCTGCAAGGTAAGGTTGCTGGCGTGGTCGTCAATCAGGCCGACGGTGCACCTGGTGCTGGAATTAGTATCCAAATCCGTGGAGCCAATTCTTTCTCCACCAGCACTGAACCGCTCTATGTAATCGATGGTGTACCCTTCAACAGTGGTGAGGCACCTACTACCGATTATGCAACCAAGCAAAATAACAATCCGTTAAACCTGATTAATCCTAAAGATGTCGTTTCTATAGATGTACTGAAAGATGCATCTGCTACGGCCATCTATGGTTCGAGAGCGGCCAACGGCGTCATCATCATCACGACCAAGTCTGGTAGTAGTGGAAAGACAAAAGTAGATTTTAGCACAAATTTGTCCACATCTAAAGCGACCAAATATATGGATGTGTTAGATGCCGCCACCTATGCTGAATATCGCAATGAGCAGGTCCGAAATGGATATCTCTACGATGGACGGCAGCAAGTACCTGATAGTGATTTGCCTTTTCCGCTTCCAGGACGCTACAGTTACAAATTGGCAATCGACCCGATCACCGGGCAGGAAGTCCGTATAGACAGTACCTATATGCCTAGTCCGGATGATTTTAGAAATGGGTATATGAACGGAGGGACCAACTGGCAGGACCAGATCTTCCAGACGGCCTTTTCTCAAGATTATAACCTGAGCATGTCGGGTGGGGATGCCAAGGGGCAGTATCTCTTTTCTTTAGGTAGCTTGGACCAGCAAGGCATTATCTTGAATTCGTATTTCAAACGCTATAATGTACGCTCTAACGTGAATCGAAAGATTACAGATTGGTTTGAATTGGGAAACAACCTAACGGGATCTAAGTCTGAAAACAGATTGGCCCGGACCAACAGCGAGACCTATGGTATCATCCCCTCTGCTCTGGGATATAACCCTACATTCAATATCTTTGATCCTGATCAACCGTCGGGGGTAACCGAAGATTCATCCACCGGGTTGGGCAACCCTTATCTCTATGTTCGTACAGCCAAGAATATCCTGGGCTCATTGAACCTTTACAACAGTTCCTATGCCCAGGTCACGCTTACAGACAATCTCAAGTTTAGACAGAATCTTGGCTATGGGTTGAGCCAAAATAAGCGAAATATTTACTACAACCGTTTCGTTAGTGGGGGGATAGCACCCGTAAATGGATATGGGGAGCAATCGGATAATTACTACGAGAGCTTGACTGCTGAATCCTTGTTGTCCTTTAATAAGCGAATCAAAGACATGCATCAAATCGATGCAGTGGTGGGCTGGTCTACCGAGACCGTACGCTGGGGCGGTAAAGGAATGAGTGGATCGGGCTTCCCGAATGATATCACCGAAGAGAATGATATGGGAGCTGCTCTGATACAAAATAGAAGTACCTCCAGCAAAGGCAAGAGTTCGTTGATGTCGTACTTTGGAAGGGCAAACTATATCTTCAACGATAAGTATATGGTCACGGCAACATTCAGACGAGATGGGTCTAGCCGCCTATCCAAAGAAGGACGCTGGTCCAACTTTTCCTCAGCGGCAGTAGCATGGCGACTCTCAGATGAAGAGTGGGTGAAGGACCTAGGCATCTTTGACTTGTTAAAATTAAGGCTAAGCTACGGTCAGACGGGTAATCAGGGAATCTCAGCATATGCTACTCGCTCCCGGATGACTTCACAGCCTTATCCTTTGAATGGTAGCATCGCAAGCGGATTTGCCGAAGATAGATGGGGAGGTCCCGCTGCGCCTAATCTGAGATGGGAAACCACCACACAGCGCAATGTTGGATTGGATGTCAATATCCTTGAAGATAGACTCAGCTTGGTAGTGGACTATTATCAGAAGAAAACAAAAGACCTACTACAGTATGCGTTTATTCCTATGAGTACGGGGTTCAGCAGTATCGCAACCAACTACGGCAACGTAGATAATAAGGGGTTGGAGATCACGGCCAATCTTGCGGTACTCCGCGAACGGGAGTTTAAATGGAATGTCAACGGGAATATCTCGTTCAATAGAAATACAATATCTGGATTGGAGGCCGACCAATTCTCTGATGTAGCTTGGGGGATAGAAAGTGTATTCTTGAGACGGAATGGACATGCTATCGGAACACTGTACGCTTACCAAGAGGATGGATACTTTGATAACGAAGCCGAAGTACGGGCAAATCTGGCCTATAGAAATGAGTCTGACGCCAAGATACGAAGTATGATAGGACAGGTCAAATATAAGGATACCAACAGCGATGGTGTTATCGATGATCGCGACAAGGTAATCCTAGGGGATACCAATCCTGACTTTACGTATGGCCTGACCAACAATTTCAATTACAAGCGCTTTTCATTGAGCTTCTTTTTGCAAGGGACGAAGGGCAACGACATCTTGAATGTCAATCTCAATAGCTATGACTTATCGGGGTCGGTCAATATGCCACAGTTTGTCTGGGACAATAGATGGACGCCAGAGAATGCGGAAAACGCAACCTTCCCACGGGCAGATAATACCTTCACTCGCTCGCTAAAGGCGTCGAATAGATTCATCGAGGATGGATCTTATCTTAGACTCAAAAATGTAACTTTTGGGTACCGTTGGGATAAGCCTATCCCGCTGTTGGAAGCAATCAATTTTACCCTTTCGGCAAACAATCTATTCACCATCACGAAATACCGCTGGTTCGATCCGGACGTGAATACGTTTGGTGGTGATGCATCCAGAAGAGGGGTCGATATGGCATCCTATCCAACTGCTAGAACTATTTCTTTCGGAGCGAATATTACATTCTAAACTAAAATGCACACTATTATGAAAAAGATATGCTACGCATTGTGCGCGACAGTAGTGCTGTTGATGACGACAGTCTCCTGTAAAGATTTTTTGGATGAAGAGGCCTACACGTTTGTGTCGGGAGAAGACTTGATACAGGCCAAGAATTATAATGAGTTGATTTCAGGGGCCTATACGACCTTGGCCTACCCCTTTGAATGGGGCAACTACCACAATGTGGTCAACTTTGATACGGACTACCAGTCTGGTCCACTGTGGGCATTTGGGGCACTAGGGGCTGGTAATTTTTATGAAAACGGATCGGTAAGAGGATTTTACCAATCATATTACCAAGCGATACACCGCTCCAACTATCATTCTTATTTGATTGCCCAGATGGATCTACCGGAAAATGTCAAGAACAATGCGCTAGGACAGCTTGCTTTTCTGAAAGCATGGTCCTATTTCAACCTTGTCCAGTTCTTTGGGGAGGTGTGCCTGTACAAGACCTCGGTATCAGAGGGGGCACCCCTGGCTGTGCCGAGATCGAGTGTCAAGGAGGTTTATGAATTTATTATCGAGAATCTCAAATTTGCAGAGGTAGCGATGTACTCGACTAGGGATGCGGGCTATGAAAAAGGACGGGTATCCCGGGGTGCTGCGAAAGCGTTGTTAGCTAAAGTGTATGCGACGATTGGGTCGGCAAGCATGCCTACGGGGAGTCAAATCAGTGTGTCTGGCGGGCCATCTTTCACCCTTGATGACGATAAAGTAAAAGTGCGTACTCCTTTTCCGATAAAAGTGACCTTCAGCAAAGATCAAGTAGGTGGATATGCGGCATTCGACTCGAAGGAATACTATAAACTGGCGATGGACAAGGCTAAAGAATTGATCGATCTAGGAGATTTTGACTTATACGGCTCACAACAGCAGCTTTGGAGCCCATCCAGTAAAAATGGTCAGGAATTTATCTTTACACTGCAAACATTGGCTGGAAATGAATCCTTGAGTAATTTCGTGGCGACGGACTATTCGGGTTATTTTCTTGAAAACGGCCAATTGACATCGGGATATTATGTACAACGTGACCACTGGTATCAAATGTTTGATGATGGGGACGAGCGCATCACGTGGGGGGTACGTCACCGTACACCATTCTCTTTTGATGAGACCACCAACACGCTGATGTACTCCTATTATCCGGCCAAGGACAGTTTAAAAGTGAAGCAGGGAATCGATGGCTATCAACCTACGGATATTTTGCGCTACGATGCCCATCTATATGGATCCAAATTGACCAAGTTTACGCAAATATCAGTCCCCTTGGACGGCAAGCGCACGGATTTCAATTTCCCTTTTATGCGCTATGCAGAGGTCTTGCTCCTATATGCCGAAGCAGCTAATGAAGTGAACAATGGTCCTACGGCCGAAGCGATTCATCAAGTTGAAAAGCTGAACCGCAGAAATAAAAGTAAACTGGTGTCGGCTATACATGTCGATAACCCTTGGACACAGTTGTCTTTCCGATCATACATTTTAGAGGAAAGAGCTAAAGAATTTGCTTCTGAGGGAATTCGTCGCTTTGATCTCCTGCGTTGGGGTATTTATCTGCAGACCATGAATGCTTTGGGTGGGACGGATGAAAACGATGTCATCAAACGTCGAGAGGCCAAACATCTCTTGATGCCACTTCCCGCTGACGAGATCAACACCAATGAATTCATTGACGTCAATAATCCCGGTTGGTAATGAGTATTCATCAAAATGAAATTTGAAATGAAAAATATAATAAGACTATTCGGCTGCTTCGTCTTTCTTTTCGCATGTATATCCTGTGAAAAGGACGAAGCGACCTCTTCAGGTGTACCAAAGGCTGTAAAGATAACCAGCATGAAGGACCCCAATACAAATATTGATAAAGGGAATATGGGCGACTGGATTGCACTATATGGTGAGCATCAACAACAGCCAACAGCCATCAGATTCAACGATGTAGAGGTGGATCTTAAACAAATATATATAGAGAATGATGTCATATACCTGCAGGTGCCTGTAAAGATGCCACAGGAGGTCAATGATAGGATTATGGTGGTGACCAATGCTGGACAGGTGGAGTACCCCTTCGAAGTGAATATCCCCGACTTGGAATTGACAGGGATGTTCAATGAATATACTTTACCGGGTGATACAATCAAGATTTATGGAAAATTTTTGGAATTGTATGAAGTGGACAGCTCTACGACCAAAATCTCTTTTGATGGTATTGAAAGTCCAGTAATCTTTGCTAATGATGTCTACTTGACGGCTCGTGTACCACTAGAGGTCAAGAGCAACATCAAAGTGAAAGCAATCAACAGCAAATTTGATGTGACGGCGATATGCAAGGGATACTACCGAGATAAGAACCATGTCATCACGAGCTTTGATCCAGACTTTCCGTATGTGAGTGCGACGGGGAAGCAATGGCTAAGTACAGGGCCGACTCCCAAACCGGTATCGGATACCTATATTCGATTTGAAGTCGATCAAACAAAATATCCTGATGGACTCGGTTGGTTTTACCTGATGGAAAATTCCTTTGATTATGATTTGGATATGTTGAAAAATCCAGATCAATATGAGCTGAAATTTGAATTGAATATGAATGTACCGATTCAAAAGACGAAATTTTTCATCTATTATTATTGGGCGTATAATCCAACCGCTATTGGCAGTGAGTATTTCAATGTACAAAATTTGAATACTTGGCAGACGGTTACCATTCCATTGGATAAGATTATGCCAATGGGCTACACAGGTACGAGTACAAGCTATTCCCTCAATTTCAGGGTCGAAAATTTTGCGCCGGTGGAGCGTGTAGCTATGTATTTGGATAATATCCGGGTTTATAAGAAAGGGTCGTAACATGAGAAATTCACTATTGATGATTATGTGTTCGATCATCGCTCTTTTTTGCTGTGGAAAATCACCCCAACAAAAACCTGCTGCTGATAGCGAACTGTTTATTGGAGATTTTCTTCAACCGTATCTGGTTGCCAATTGGAGCGATGCGCAGTGGACTGCCCACTTCGAATCGTTGAAGGAGGTTGGTATAGATCATCTGGTATTTGCCGCTGCTGTATTGGAGGACAAGCAGGGACACAAGACGTCCTTATACCCCTCTACGCTTGCGGGTGTGGATTTTGGATATCGAGTAGACTTGATTGAACGGTGCTTGCAGATGGCCGAACAAAATGGGATAAAAGTATTTGTTGGCCTCAATTTCAGTGAGAACTATTGGGACGTATACTTTAAAAAACCGTGGTTCTTGGATCAAATGAAAGCAGGCAATGCTATCGCCGACGAGTTGTACACCAAATACAAAAAGAAATTCCCTACATCGTTCTATGGATGGTATTGGGTATGGGAAGTGGATAATTATAATACCCGAAGTATGGCAAGTGAAGAGAGCCTAATCGAGGGATTACAGACCACCGTGACCCATATCCAGAAGCTAAGCCCAGAGATGCCAATCATGCTGAGTCCATTTATGAATTCGCAACTAGGGGAGGCCAAATCCTACGCTGACATGTGGGGGCGAGTATTTCAAAAGGTTCCCTTTCGGGCTATTGACATCTTTGTCCCGCAGGATTGTATCGGTGCAGGTGGATTGAAATTGGGCCAGTCTAAATTGTGGTTCCAAGAGTTGTCGAAAGCTGTTGACGCTCATTCCAAGATACAATTTTGGGCAAATATTGAAAATTTCGATCAACGATTTTGGACTTCGGCAACACTCGATCGTGTGATACAACAGATTGAAGATGTCAAACCCTTTGTGGACAAATTTATCACGTTCTCATACTCGCATTACTATAGTCCGACCGTGAAGGGACGCAATTTCCACGAAGGGTATAAGTACTACACGCAGTACCTGGATCGGCCAATAAAGGAAAAGCCACTGCAACCCATTTTAACAAGTAAGGAACCGGTAGCCGATGGTATAAAAATTAGTTGGGAAAATCCGAATAGCATAACCATGGCTGTAGGGTATCGAGTTTATCAGGGCAACGATAGGATCCTGGAAAAGGAGCAGGTCCAGAAAACCAATGTGGAGCATATTAAAGTGCCCATTACAACAGGGAAATTAAGATTGGTGGTGTATAATGAATGGGGCATGGAGTCGAGTGCCATAGCTTTATAAGCGTGGGTAACCAAAATAAAATCGTTTAATAATTATAAAATCTAAAATTATGACAGAATTATCAAGGCGTAAATTTATTAAGAATGCCGGGGCACTCGCCGCGGGTTTTACCATCGTTCAGAGCCACGTGCTGGGGAAGGCATTGGGTCATGTGGCCCCAAGCGACAAGCTCAACATTGCGGGTGTCGGTGTCGGTGGTATGGGCCGTCGTAACCTGGCCAACATGAAGACGGAGAATATCGTTGCGCTGTGCGACGTAGATTGGCGTTATGCCAACAAGACCTTCCAGGACTATCCGAAAGCGGAGCGTTTCCGGGACTGGCGGGAGATGTTCGACAAGTTCGGATCTTCCATAGACGCGATCATGGTGGCCACGCCGGACCATTCGCATGCCGGTGTGACGGCGCATGCGATGACCTTGGGCAAGCACTGCTATACGCAGAAGCCCCTGACCCACTCGGTGTACGAGTCCCGTCTGTTGGCCAAGCTCGCCAAGAAGTACAAGGTGGCCACGCAGATGGGCAACCAGGGCAACTCGTTTGATTGGTGCCGGGAGATAGCCGAATGGATACACGCCGGGGCGATAGGTGAGGTTACCGAAGTGCATTGCTGGACGGACCGTCCGATCTGGCCCCAGGGGCTGATGAAGCCCAGTGGCGATATGGCTGTGCCCAAGGACCTGGACTGGAACGGCTTCATCGGTTCGGCTGAGATGCGTCCGTATAATGCGGTCTATACCCCATGGAACTGGCGGGGATGGTGGGATTTTGGGACTGGTGCCCTTGGTGACATGGCCTGCCACATCATGGATCCGGTGTATTGGGCCCTGGACCTGAAATATCCGAGCAAGGTGATCGGCAGCTCAACTTTGAGCAACCTGTACTCGCCGCCCCATGCGCAGATCGTGGAGTACACGTTCCCGGCGCGCAAGTCCGTTGGCAATGTGAAGATGCCGGAGGTGAAAGTGAGCTGGTACGACGGAGGGTTGCTTCCGCCGCGTCCTTCGGAACTCGCCGCAGGAGAGATGATGGGCGATTCCAACGGAGGTATCATCTTCATCGGAACCAAGGGCAAGATCATGACGGGCTGCTATGGCATGAACGCGACGCTTTTGCCCAAATCGCGGATGGCCAATTTCACGAAACCGAAGGCCAAGTTTGCCCGTATCCCAGGTGGCAACGGAGATATCTGGAATACGAATGCACATGAGCAGGACTGGATACGTGCGTGCAAGGAGAGTGCCGGCAGCCGTAAGGAGTCCAGTTCTCACTTCGGTTTTTCGGGTCCGTTCAACGAGACGGTGGTGATGGGCGTGCTTGCCGTTCGGCTACAGGGCCTCCACCGGGAATTGCTGTGGGATAGCGAGAACATGAAGTTCACGAACATCTCTGCCAACGACAAGTTGAACATCGTATCTGTCGACGACTTCAAGGTCATCGATGGGGACCCGACGTTCGACCGCAGGTTTATCGAGATGAATGCGCAGGAAGCGGCCAATGAGTGGGTAAAGCATACCTATCACAATGGGTTCAGCTTGCCACCGATGCCGAACAGCTAAATTTTTTCATATTGTTGAGCAGCATTTTCCGGTGAAAACTGGAGAGTGCTGCATTTTTTGACAGCATCAATCCATAAGCTACTTCACCTGATACTGCTCGGCAATCCAATCTGCAAAATTGTAGTACTTATTGATTTGTCGTTCGTTTTTGTCAGCCCGTATACTGTTGAAATGATCGGCTAGCTTTTTTAACTTCATTTGCTTCCAATGATTTCCGCGGCTGCGGACATCGTCTTTGATAGTTTGAAACAGCAATTTTTCGCTTTTGTACAATTTGTCCCGCTTGGCAAACGTCCTTTTGAAGGCGCGTATCTCATAGTCCAGATGCTCGTGGTCTTTTTGTTCATAAGTGATGATGAGGTTGAGGATACGCATTACCCTACAAAGGAAAGATTTCGTGCCTAGGTGCAGATGTCCCTGTTGGATTAGCTTGTTCTTGGCGGCCCGATAGTCTTTGTGCATAAACGCGACGATGCTACAAAGCAAGGTATATTCTAATACTTTGTCATCAATGGCATGGACATCAAATAGTGGGGGGTGTTGCTGGATTTGTTGCAAGAGCTGTAGTGCACTATGGGCATCTTTGTTGCCGATGTGCATCGTGAGCGAAAAGTTTAGATGAGATAAACGGACGAGAGAAAGGAAATGTTCGGGATGATTTTGCAGACAAAAGGTATTTAGGGTCAGCAGGTATTTGTTCATCTCACGGTGGTAGCCAATGCTTCGCAAACTATCCAATATTCCATCAAGGGTAGAAAGATAGTCGTAAGGCGGACTATTCCACTGTTGCCTGTGTGAGTCGAATAGGTCATTCAATTGTTGGAATATCTTAAGGGCAGAATGATAGTCGCCGGTATGGATGAAAAAGAAAGATTGAAAGAGTAAATGCAATTTTTGCAGGGAAAACTGATTTTTGCTACCTCGCACGGAAAGGCTTAACTCGGCTAATAGCAAGTCTTGGGTCATCTTGCTGTCCTTGACGATCTCTCCACTGAGCAAGCGATGCTGCAATAACTCGTAGAGGCTGTAGTGCTCATGTAGTTGTTTGGAATGGAGGATGCTCGACTTACTTTTCATCTGGATGTCAATGAGGTCTTGCTCGCTCATGTCCTCGAAATTGGTGGTGGATAGGTAGCTCAATTCCATCCGCAGGGCTACTTGTAGCAACTCGTGTTGCTGGGCCTGTTCGGCTAGCGTCTTGACCTTACCCAGTTCGAAAAGTGCTCGTCTATCAATGGATCGTTCAAAGAATAGACGAGTCATCATGAGGCCATACAGCTGCCTATACCAGTCGTCTTGCTCGATTCTAAATTGCAAAAGATGGTCGCCCAGCAATCGGATGAGGTAAAGGGCTGTGCTCTCAAGGGCGACTGTGGGATGTAATTGACCGAACTCGCGGATGATACTGATGGTATCTTGCTGACTGTTGCTTTGGATGAAGTCATAAAGTATATAGTAATTGGTCTTTTTTTTAGAGTCACCGATTTTGAGCTGGAAATGCCTCTTTTCGACTGTTGATAAAGACTGTATAAGTCGGATCAAATCTTTTATTATCATATAGAAGTTTAAAAAATGGGGATTTTATTTTTTATAAAATGGTTAAAATCAAATATATAATATTTTTTACTAAGTGTGGGTTATATTTTTAAAAATTTATATAATTTAAAAATTGGCCTTTTATTCTTGATATAACCTATTACTTTTGAAATACAGTATAAACCAACAAATACGTAAAACTTAGTAATATATATGAGTAGCAATAAAATTATTGTAGCAGGTAGCATGAATATGGACATGGTCGTGAAGACCACACATATCCCTACACCGGGAGAGACAGTCTTAGGTGGTGATTTTTTTATGAATCCGGGTGGAAAGGGCGCAAACCAGGCCGTCGCTATTGCTAGACTTGGTGGCAATGTTTCCTTTATAGGTAAAATCGGCAATGATATTTTTGGAAAGCAATCATCTCAACTCTTTGATGATGAAGGGGTGGATACGGGAGGAATTCTGTCGGATGATGAGCTTCCTTCGGGCATAGCACTGATTACCGTTGATCAAAAGGGTGAAAATAGTATCGTAGTGGCTCCGGGAGCAAACGGTAGTTTGGAGCCGAAGGATGTAGAAGAAGCCTTCCAACGATATACGGATGCAATGATTCTATTGGTACAGTTGGAGATACCTCTACGTACAGTGGCACATGCGATCAAGATTGCGAAAGAAAGAGGAATGACCGTCATCCTCAATCCTGCTCCTGCGGCGGAAATTGATTCAGGGCTTTTTGAGTTGATAGACATTATCACGCCCAATCTCAATGAAGCGGAAAACTTATCCGGAGTCAAAATTGTCGATTTGGATACGGCTAAGTTAGCCTGTGAGAAAATCAGAGAAAAAGGGGTGCGCAATGTGATTATCACTTTAGGGGAGCTGGGAGCTGGTGTATTGGAAGAAGGAGAATTTTTCCATGTGAGTTCCCCAAAAGTTGAGACGGTAGATACGACTGCGGCAGGTGATGTATTCAATGGAGCACTAGCGGTAGCCGTGGCGGAAGGTAAGTCCATACGGGATGCGGCCTCATTTGCTTGTATAGCGGCTTCCATAGCGGTGACCAAAATGGGGGCACAGTCGTCCATCCCCTATCGCAATGAAGTGGTGCTCCGGATGGTGTAACGAATAACAATCATTAATCCTAATAAACCCTAAAAATATGTTTATCATCACAAGTTATACCCTAGCCATTGTTTTCTGCTCGATTACTATGATTTGTTGGGGGTCATGGGCCAATACTCAAAAGCTAGTACAGCACAAAATGCCTTTTGAACTATACTACTGGGACTATGTCTTGGGGATATTTATCATCGCACTGCTCAGTGCATTTACGATGGGTAGTATCGGCACGCAAGGGCGCAGTTTTCTGACAGATATTGTACAGGTGAGTCCGGAGAATCTAGGTAATGCTTTCCTGGGTGGGGTGGTGTTCAACTTGGCGAACATCTTACTAACAGCAGCTATCTCTGCAGCGGGTATGGCGGTGGCTTTTCCAATAGGAATAGGACTGGCACTGGTCATTGGTGTCATTCTGAATTACCGCTTAGAGGCCAAAGGAGATTTGACCTTACTCACGATAGGGGTATTGCTGGTGGTGCTGGCAATCGTATTCAACGCTGTGGCATTCCGCAGGCACAAGGGGGAGCGTGATAAAGGCAAGGTCGGGAAATGGGTGTTGGTATCTATCGTGGCTGGGATTCTGATGTCGACTTTCTATCCTTTCGTCGCTAAAGGCATGGACCTTGAAAACTTTGCAGCTCCACAAGCAGGCAAAATGACGCCTTATACGGCATTTGTAGTCTTTTCGATAGGCATCTTGATCAGCAACTTTGTGTTCAACGGTATCCTGATGAAAAGACCACTCTCGGGTAGTCCGATTGCAATCGGAGCCTATTTTAAGCTCGGATTCAAATATCACCTCATTGGATGGTGTGGCGGAATCATATGGGGTGTAGGCAATCTCTTCAATTTGATAGCAGCAGGAAAAGCGGGGCCGGCAATCTCGTATGGATTGGGACAGGGCGCGACATTGGTCGCTGCACTTTGGGGAGTCTTTGTCTGGAAAGAGTTTAAAGGAAGTACTACATCTACCAATCGGTTGATAACGGTGATGTTCCTGTGTTTTATAGCAGGGCTAATCATCATCATACAAGCTGGTCAAAATTGATCGGGAATTAAATAATAACATATTATAAACGTAATACCATACACATGATGATACAGACATTTATAAAAGGATTGACATTGGCTTTACTGGTTTCTCTGGCAGGAACTTCTTTAGCGCAAAAGGCTAAGTCATCTACTTTGACAAAAGCGCAGCTGTTGAATAAAATAAAAGGGGGCTGGGCTGGTCAAACAATAGGTACGACCTACGGCTGGACCAATGAATTTCAATATGCAGGAACCTATATTCAGGATTATGAGCGTATTCCATGGCATAATGACTATATAAACGAAGCGATGCGCGTATTCCCTGGGCTTTATGACGACGTCTATATGGATTTGATGTTCATGCATGTATTTGAAAAAAAAGGATTGGATGCACCCATGGAGGAGTTTGCAAAAGCTTTCGCCGATACTGAATTCCAGTTGTGGCATGCCAACCAAGCGGGGCGTTACAATGTCCAAAATGGTGTGCCTGCTGATCGGGCGGGTCATTGGTTGAACAACCCCCATGCCGATGATATCGATTTTCAAATCGAAGCAGATTTTGCAGGCCTCATGAGCCCAGGCATGCCGCAGGCGGCAACAGATATTTCGGAACGTATCGGTAAGATTGTCAACTCAGGAGATGGCTTATACGGTGGCGTATTCGTAGCGAATATGTATAGTTGGGCATTTGTGTCTGATGATATTCCTACGGTAGTTAATAATGCGCTGAAATCTATTCCGAAGGAAAGCAAATTCCATCAACTGATCAGCGATGTCATTAAATGGCACAAACAGTATCCAAAGGATTGGAAACAAACTTGGTTCCTCATCCAAAGAAACTGGGCGGAAGAGGTCGGCTGTCCGAGCATGGTCTTTCATCCCTTGAATATCGATGCCAAAATCAATGCTGCATATGTCGTCATGGGCCTGCTCTACGGCGAAGGCGACTATACGAAAACGATCGAAATTGCAACTCGAACGGGACAGGATTCGGATTGTAACCCGGCGACAGCCCTTGGTATATTGGGGACTATGATCGGCTATGACAAGATTCCGCCACTGTGGATGGAACCACTACAAAAGGCCGAAGACAAAAAATTCAGTCACTCGGAGTATGCACTGAACGATGTCTATAAGGTAGGATTGCAACAGGCGTTAGAGAATATCGAACGTAATGGTGGCACTATCGCTGGTGAACAAATCACGCTTCCAAAAGCGAGTATCAAAACGGCTGCTTTTGAAGAGAATTTTAAAGGGCATTTCCCGAAAGAGCGAATCAAATTGGAAAAAATCATTACCGATACGATATCCTTCGAATTTGAAGGTATAGGATTTGTACTTCGTGGTGCGTCCCGCTCATCAAATGCGAATGATACAGCTCCTGTGATAGCTGAACTTTATATTGACGGTAAGAGAGTGGAGACGGCTAACTTGCCGTGGCAAGCAAATAAAGCACGGGCCGATTTATTTTGGAGATATCAACTGCCTAAAGGCAAGCATCAAGTAACCATTAAAGTGAAGCAGGCTACAAAGGCACAGGATTTATGGATTGCAGACTATTTGGTCTATGATAATGTAAAGACGAGTGGCATTCGGATAGGAGGGCAGCATGACCATCATTAGAAGCGGACTTACGTTCCTCTCTTTATTGATATGCACCGTGTTGTGGGGCCAGGAGCCGATAAAGGTGATGAGTTACAATATCCGTATTGCAAGTCCACCTTCAAAAGGATGGGGCATCACTGAAATTGATTCTATTGCTGCCGTAATAAATCGGAGTAAACCTGATTTGGTAGCTCTGCAGGAGGTGGATGTGCGCACCTCCCGTTCTGGAAAGGAATTGGATCAAGCGCAGAAGCTGGGGGAGCTGACAGGCATGCACGCTTTCTTTTCAAAGGCTGTGGATCGAAGCGAGGGGGATTATGGTGTCGCTATACTTTCCAGATTTCCGGTGGTGCGAGCCGATGCCTATCGTATTTATTCTCCCGATTCGACGCTGAATGAGAATAGGGCACTGGCAGTGGTGGAAGTAAAACTGGAAGGAGGTGCTCTTATTTTTGCTTCCTTTCACTTGGATCATTTGAATGACACGGTCAGGGATTTTCAACTTGATCAGATACTGAAGCATCTGAAAAAATACAAGAACAAGCCCATTCTGATGGGGGCGGACCTGAACATGGATAAGCGCAGCAGGTTATTTACGAAAATAGCGGATCAGGGGCTTCATATCTTGGAAAACAACCGTAAGAGCCTGACTTTTCCGAATGATAAACCCAAAACGACTTTGGACTATTTCCTGTTTAACACGTCTTTTCAAAAACGTTTTAAGGAATTGGACTTTATGGTACTCACAGCAGAAAGCTACGCTTCCGACCATCTGCCTATTATCTTAAACTTAAATCATAAACAAACCAATGAACAATACTAATTTCTCACGTAGGGATTTTCTAGGGAAAATGCTAATAGGCGCTACGGCGATAGGAGGTGTAAGTCTAATGCCCAACAGTTCGGGAGTGCTTGCTGACCGCAGTAAGCTCAGGCTTTCTAATAAAAGAATCGGTATCATCGGGTTGGACACTTCACATAGTGAGGTATTCAGCCGGATGATCAACGAAGGGAAGGAGGATATGCTGGGTTTCAAAGTAGTGGCCGCCTATCCGCACGGAAGCAAAGATATAGCCTCGGCTCTTCAAGAAAAGCCGGGCATCATAAAAGCTGTCCAGGCGATGGGAATTACCATCGTGGACAGTATCGAAGAACTGCTCAAGCAAGTGGATTGCGTCCTGTTGGAATCTAATGACGGACGTGTGCACCTAGAGCAGGCTCTTCAGGTATTTAAGGCTGGGAAGCCGGTATTTATAGATAAGCCAATTGCTCAGAACTACGCACAGGCAAAGGCGATATTTCAAGCTGCAGAAAAGTACAAGGTCCCTGTATTCTCTTCTTCGGCGTTGCGTTATGATGTCAATGTCCAAAAAGTAGTGCAAGGAAGTATCGGTAAGG
This sequence comes from Sphingobacterium sp. SYP-B4668, assembly GCF_027627455.1. Taxonomy (NCBI): domain Bacteria; kingdom Pseudomonadati; phylum Bacteroidota; class Sphingobacteriia; order Sphingobacteriales; family Sphingobacteriaceae; genus Sphingobacterium; species Sphingobacterium sp. SYP-B4668. The sequence goes on from NZ_CP115483.1 coordinate 1,609,972, forward strand.
TAACCGGTGCAGATGTGTATACGCCCGCTGTTATGGAACCGAGTCACTTAGACCTTGCTTGGTATGGCATACATGGGGTGGAGATGTTGTTTACGGTGATGGGGTGCGGCTGCAAAACAGTAAGCCGTGTTCATCAAGAAGGGACCGATCTACTGGTCGGTGTTTGGAACGATGGTCGGATTGGGACCGTGCGTGGTATCCGACAGGGAGCCAGCAACATTGCAGGAACAGCTTTTGGAGAAAAGGGAATTGCGCCGTTAGGGCCGTTCAGTACCTACGAACATTTGGTCAAATCCATCGTACAATTTTTTGCTTCGGGAGTGGCTCCGGTATCTTCCAAAGAGACGTTGGAAATCTTTGCCTTTATGCAAGCGGCTGATGCAAGTCGAAAAAAGGGTGGGGCAGCGGTCGGGCTCCAATTGTGAAGCAGTGACAAGTAACACTGAAAATCTCCATTCGGTGCAAATCCTACCACTATAGACTCCTATTGGAACCGCAATCAAAGCGGTTCCAATATTATAAATACTATTTTATTTCTTTAAAAATATTATTCATAAATGCTTGTTGTTAAAACAAGTGTTGTGAATTGGAGGTGTTATACTTGATTTTGAACTTTAAACCTGTTTGTTATTTATTGTTTTATGTATGTGTTGGTCATTTATTAAATAAAAACAATTAATAAAGCTTTTAATATTAAATTTTATTTTTAATTTAGCTTTTGAATACATCACTAATATGAGAGCCTATCAAGAAGGAGTGATGTTCAAGACCATACAAACCGATTACAATGTTGAATAAGCACAAATGACCTAGATTATGAAACAGATAAACTATCTATGCCTAGCGCTAATCCTTTTGCTGAGTGTATCTTCGGGGTGTATGGCCCAAGTAAAAACGACTAGTGAAAAGAGCGTCAGGATATCCAAAAGCAGCCTCCTGGACAAAATAAAGGGTGGATGGGCCGGACAAAATATAGGTGTGACCTATGGAGGGCCAACCGAATTTCACTACTGTGGTGTCATGATGCCGGACACTGTACCTCTAAAGTGGTACGATGGCTACATGAAGGAAACCATGATCAATATCCCCGGTTTGTACGATGATATCTATATGGACCTTACTTTCTTGGATGTATACCACCGTCTTGGACTGAATGCGCCTGTAGATTCCTTTGCCAATGCTTTTGCATATGCTACGTTCCCGTTGGATCAGGCAAATCAGGCTGCCAGATATAATATCCTCCATGGAATTCCTTCACCCAAATCGGGACACTGGCTCCACAATCCGCATGCGGACGATATTGACTTCCAAATTGAGTCGGACTTTATCGGGTTAATGTGTCCCGGAATGCCCAATACGGTTTCAACTATTAGCGACAAGATTGGGCATATCATGAACTACGGCGATGGTTGGTACGGAGGCGTATACATGGGGGCCATGTACGCGCATGCATTTGTGAGTGATGATGTGCAGTATATCGTGGAGGAGGGATTGAAGTCAGTCCCGCAAAAAAGTGAATTCTATCAATGTATTGCAGACGTCATTAAATGGCATAAATTATACCCGAACGATTGGAAAAAAAACTGGCAACTGCTGGAAGATAAATGGTCGAATGACCTCTGCCCAGACGGCGCATTGATGCCTTTCAATATCGATGCTAAGATGAATGCGGCTTATGTAGTACTTGGATTACTGTATGGAGAGGGAGATTATGGGAAGACACTAGAAATATCGACTAGGGCAGGGCAAGACTCCGATTGTAACCCTTCTTCTGCTGGTGGTATATTGGGTACGGCATTGGGCTACAATGCAATACCAGCGTATTGGAAAATGGGGTTGAAAGAAGTCGAGGATCTCAACTTTAAGTATACCGACTATTCGCTGAATAGAGCTTATGATACCAGTTACAAGCTTGCATTGGAGGTTATCAAAAAAAATGGTGGGAAGATAGTTGGCGATGAGGTCATCATCAAAAAACAAAAGCCTAAAGCTGTGCGATATGAGAAGAGTTTTCCTGGATTGTATGCCAATAGTCGTACAGATCATTATGTAACAATACAGGATACGAATAGCATTTCGTTCACTGGTCGAGGATTTGTATGGCGGGGTACGTACACGGGGGTGAAGCAATACGCAGCTGACTATACCTTTATCGTGGATGTCTATATTGATGGAAAGAAAACCGAGCGGGTAGAGTTACCCACAAACAACTTAAAGCGTAGACGGGATATTTGCTGGGACTATACGTTGGACAATGGCCCGCACGTGGTGAAGTTGGTGTTGACCAATCCCCATCCGGAGTATGAACTGAAATCATTGACCTATACGGTATATGGACCTAAGAAATAACACATAAAACCATGCAAATCATGAAATGTAACCTATGCTGTATTCGGCTATTATAGCCGGATATGGCGTGATTTAAACCTAACTAACCCAATTATCTATTTTAAACTTTCTTAATTATGAAAGAGTTTTTGTTTTTTCGCCACCTGAGATGGCCCGACCAAGAGCGTGGCAATAGACCCGTATGGCTGGCTTTACTATTTGCCTTATTTTGGACAGTAGCCGTTCCCAGCCACGGGGAGGCAGCCACAATACTACAGGAGACCATTACTGGACAGGTGTTGGATAGTGCTGATAATCCGTTAACGGGAGCATCTGTCGTCATTAAGGGGACAGGCATAGGGACACAAACGGACAAAGATGGCCGATTTGAACTGGCTGCTACCGGTAAGGAGGTGGTGCTGAGTATAACCTTTACGGGTTATGTGCCACAAGAGGTGAAAGCAAAGCAAGGCCATGTCCTCATCCGCTTAAAAGAGGTGCGTTCCGACTTGGACGAAGTAGTGGTCGTCGGCTTTGGTACACAAAAGAAATCGGATATGGTTGGAGCCGTGACTTCTATCAAACCGTCTAATCTGCGCGTGCCAGCGAGTAACCTGACTACCGCATTGGCCGGGCAGGCTGCTGGTATTATTGCTTATCAGCGGAGTGGTGAGCCTGGGCAGGACAATGCAGACTTCTTTATCAGAGGGGTGACTTCATTTGGCACAGGAAAAGTCGACCCGCTGATTTTGATTGATGGGGTGGAGCTCACGGTGACTGAATTGGCGCGGTTGAGACCTGATGATATTGAAAATTTTTCGATCATGAAGGATGCTACCTCCACGGCGGTGTATGGTGCGAGGGGTGCCAATGGAGTAATTTTCGTGACGACCAAACAAGGGAAAGAAGGGCCGGCCAGCATATCATTTAGAGCGGAGAGCTCGGTGGCCACTCCGACCAAGAACGTAGAATTGGCAGACCCTGTTACCTTTATGCGGCTCTACAATGAAGCACAGTATGCACGTACACCTTTTGCGGAACCCCTGTACTCCCAAGAAAAAATAGACGGGACGGCCGAAGGGCTCAGCTCGATTATATATCCAGCGACGGATTGGAGAAAGGCCTTGTTCAAGGATTATACCCTTAATCATCGATATAATCTAAACGTTAGCGGAGGGGGGAAGGTAGTACGTTACTACGTGGCGGGCTCTTATGCCAAGGACAACGGAGTGCTCAAAGTTGATCCTGTCAACAATTTTAACAACAACATCAAGCTGAAAAGCTATACCCTCAGGGCCAATGTCAATATCGACCTGACTAAATCCACAGAATTGATCGTGAGGCTGAATGGTAACTTTGATGACTATACGGGGCCAATAGAAGGTGGGGCTGATCTGTATAATAAGGTAATTAAAACCAATCCAGTAGATTTTTTACCATATTATCCTAAAGTCGGGGATAAACAACACGTCCAACACATTATGTTTGGCGGGGTATCTGATCGTCAATTTTTGAATCCATATGCTGACATGGTCAAGGGATATAAGGACTACGATCGGTCATTGATGATGGCTCAAATGGAGCTTAAACAAAACCTGAGCTTTGTAACGGAAGGATTGACGTTCCGATCCATGTTCAATACAAATAGAACGTCAAGGTATGATATTGTCAGAGCTTATAAGCCTTTTTATTACGAAGTAGATGCTTATGATAAGCGGACAATGGAATATTCGCTTAAAGGATTCAACCAAACTACCGGCGAGGAGTTTTTGAGCTTTGGACTGGACGATCAGTTGCGGCAACAGCACAGTGTTTTCTATTTAGAATCGGCGTTGAACTATAGCCGAGTCTTTGGCGGGAAGCACTCTCTTAATGGATTGTTGGTCTATATCATGCGGTCGGGGACCGATGCCAAAGGGCAAAGTCTACAGCTGTCGCTTCCGAGTCGTAACCTAGGGGTGTCCGGGAGAGGAACCTATTCTTACGATAGTCGTTACTTTGCCGAGTTTAACTTTGGATACAACGGTTCCGAGCGTTTTCATGAATCCAAACGATATGGATTCTTCCCTTCGGTGGGTTTAGCTTGGAGCGTGTCGAATGAAAAATTCTGGCAACCCTTGCAAGATAAAATCAACAAGTTGAGACTACGGGCTACCTATGGCTTGGTAGGTAATGATGCTATTGGACGTCCTCAAGACAGATTTTTCTACTTATCGAACGTAGAAATGAATGCTGGTGGACGGAGTTACTTCTTTGGGAGAGAAAGTGCATACGGTCTGAACGGAATCAACATCACCCGATATTCTAACCCGGATATTACATGGGAGACATCCAAGAAAGTAAACCTGGCGTTGGAGTTGGGGTTATTCAATAAATTCAATTTGCAGGCAGATTTCTTTACGGAGAGACGGACCAATATCTTGATGGATCGTGCAGATATCCCTTCAACCATGGGACTTACGGCACCCGTCATGGCCAATGTAGGAGAGGCTTCTGGACGTGGGATGGATATGTCTATGGACTATGCACACACATTTGGTAACGGTGTATGGTTGCAATTACGCGGTAATTTTACTTACGCCACTAACAAGTATGAGGTATACGAAGAGCCTACTTATGAAAAAGAATATTGGAAGTCGAGGATTGGGTATCCCATCCAACAGCGCTGGGGATACATTGCCGAACGACTGTTTGTAGATGATAATGAGGTGCAAAATGCGCCAGCACAAAATTTTGGGACACCAAATGTCGCCGGAGACATCAAGTACAAGGATGTCAATGGAGATGGTCAATTGACCGCACTGGATATGGTGCCTATTGGCTATCCAACGATTCCAGAGATTATTTATGGAGCAGGATTTTCGCTGGGATTTAAGAATTTTGACGTATCTGCTTTTTTCCAAGGATCTGCTCGGAGCTCGTTTATTATGGATCCTCGTTTGGTACAACCTTTTGTCTCTGATCCGCCAGACGTGGTGCCGTACATAGAGGGTCGACATCAAATATTGAAAGCATTCGCAGACAATCATTATTCACCTGAAAATCCAGATTTGTATGCCTTGTGGCCACGATTGAGTGTCGAGAATCACGCCAATAACATGCAACCGAGCACCTGGTGGATTCAAAATGGTGCATTTTTTCGGCTTAAGCAAGCCGAAATTGGGTATAGTTTGTCCGATAACGTAGCCAAAAAGATACGAGCAAAGAATTTGAGATTTTACCTAAGTGGGTCTAATTTGTTGCTAATAAGCGGTTTCAAAATATGGGATATAGAAATGGGAGATAGAGGTCTAGGCTATCCGCTTCAGCGTGTATACAACTTCGGGCTTAATGTAACTTTTTAATCCAAATGATCATGAAAATACTTGTAAGACTACAGATAGCACTGCTCTTGATCATGAGCACCTCCTGTAATAAATATCTTGACATCGTACCAGATAATGTGGCCACGATTGATTATGCATTTCGGATGCGGACGACGGCCGAAAAGTACTTGGCAACATGTTACTCTTTTATGCCAAAACTAGGCGATATGTATGCAAATCCGGGCATGTTTGGGGCGGATGAGCTTTGGCTATCAAAAGATAAAAATTGGTGGAATAACTGGGTGACGGCCTTGGGGCAACAAAATGTCAACAATCCGCAATTGGATTATTGGAATGGCTACAACGCCTCCACTAATCTTTGGATGGGTATCAGTCAATGTAATATCTTTTTAGAGAATATCGAAAAGGTGCCGGACATGGATGAAGTGGAGAAGCGACAATGGAAAGCGGAAGTGAAATTTTTGAAAGCCTACTATCATTTCTTTTTGCTGCGGATGTACGGTCCGATCCCCATCATTGACGTCAACCTACCCATATCAGCATCGGGCGAAGAAGTGCGGGTATATCGTCAACCTGTTGATAAGGTGTTCGATTATATTGTCCGTGTCATTGACGATGCGACTATCGACCTACGGAAGAATGTGCGTGATGAAAATTCGGAATTGGGCCGTGTCACCATGCCGATAGCTAAGGGTTTCAAGGCTAAGGTATTGGTTTATGCAGCAAGTCCATTGTTTAATGGCAATACGGAATACGCGGGCTTCAGTGGTAAGGACGGGGTCGTACTTTTCAACTCGACCGTCGACCAAGAAAAGTGGAGCCGAGCACTACAAGCGTGTAAGGAGGCTATCGAGGTCGCCCATGAAATGGGGCACAAACTTTATGAGTTTGAAGGGAGTTTACAGACCAAGGATATCTCAGAGGATACCCGATTGGCGCTAAATATTAGGGGCGCAATCACGGATCGGTGGAATCCAGAAATCATTTGGGCGAATACAGGCAGCACCACCCGTGGACTCCAAGTATGGTCTGCTCCACATGTGCTCGAACCAGCCCATATTGGTGTGTCCGAGCCCAATGGAAGCATAGGGGTGACCATGAAAATAGCCGATCTATTTTATTCAAAAAATGGAGTTCCCATTGAGGAGGATAAGGCCTTTGAATACAACGATAGGTACAGCTTGAAAGTAGCGACGGAAGCGGATAAATATCAGGTGAAAGAGGGGTATAGTACTGCAAAAATTCACTTTAATAGAGAAGCCAGATTTTATGGAACACTGGGATTCGATGGCGGCGTTTGGTATGGACAGGGAAGATACGATGACAAAGATCCCTATTACTTGCAGATCAAAAAGGAGCAGATTGGAGGAAAGGAAGGTATCAGTTGGCACTCTGTGACGGGATACTATGCCAAAAAATATATTCATTATACCAATACTACCGTCAATCAAAACACGTATACGACTACCAACTGGCCTTGGGTGATGCTGCGGCTTGCCGATCTCTATCTGTTGTATGCGGAAGCTGCAAATGAAGTGGGTGGGCCATCTGTGGATGCTTTCCAATATCTAGATTTGATTCGTAAGCGTTCGGGTTTACCTGCAGTACAAGTTGCTTGGACTGCACATTCCAAAAATCCGCAGAAACCTAATACCAAGGAAGGCTTGCGAGCCATCATACGGCAGGAGCGAGGCATCGAGTTGGCACTGGAAGGCGAGAGATTTTGGGACTTGAGGAGATGGAAGACGGCACCTGAGCAACTGAACAAACCGATCAAAGGATGGGATGTGGATCAGGTATCTTCAGAGGCCTACTATCGGGAGAAGGTTTTGTTCAATCAACGCTTTAGCTTGAAAGATTATTTTTGGCCAATCCGTGAACACGATCTCATCGTCAACAAGAATCTGGTACAAAATCCAGGATGGTAAACTAATAAAGGAAAATAATCATGAAAATACACGTCATATCATTACTTGCCGTTGTTCTTTTCTTTACGCAATGTAAGGAAATGGATCATGGCCCCTTATCTACATCTGACGGGAACCCGAGTCCTGTGACTGGTGTGCATGTAGAAAATACACCAGGAGGAGCGAAGGTGTCCTATACGTTGCCTGGTGACCCCGAACTATTATATGTGATGGCCAAGTTTCCTAGCGGGGATGGTACGAGCACACGGACGGTCAAATCATCGGTATATGCTAATTATCTGGTATTGGATGGTTTTGCAAGTACAGCAGAAGTGGAGGTAGAGCTGTACAGTGTCAACCGAGCGGAAAACATGTCGGAACCATTGCGAATTAAAATCAAGCCGGAGAAGCCTTATCTGGAAGATGTCTTCGAATCACTCGAGGTAGAAGAAACTTTTGGGGGTATCAATACGCGATTTGTCAACCCGATGGGAGGTGAGTATGTATTGCATACCTTATATAAAAATGCAGAAAACGAGTGGGTACTATACGATCGGTTATATACAAAATCTAAAGGACGGGATTATGCCGTCCGCGGGCTCTTAGCAGAGCCAACAGCGTTCGGATTTTATTTCACTGATAAATGGCGCAACAGATCGGATACCTTGTTACGCAATATGACTCCTTTGTTTGAAGAGCGTCTTGATAAATCAAAGTTTAAACATTTCCCCTTGTTGACAGATACTTATGAACCTGAATATGCATCATGGGCAATTGAAAATCTATGGGATAACGATCCGAATAAAATCTTCTATGTGAAAGCGGGATTGCCAGGAGCAAAGGTGCCTAATTGGTTTACAATAGACTTAGGTGCTGTACAAAAAATCAGCCGGATGCGTGTCAATCAACTCGCGTACGCGGAAGCGTGGATGTTTGCCGCGGGCGCACCCCGTGTATTCGAAATCTATGGTAGCAATGCGCCCCCATCAGATGGAAGTTGGGACAATTGGACGCTGCTGGGCTCTTTTGAATCGATAAAGCCATCTGGTTTGCCACTAGGGGAATTGACTTCGGAAGATATTGCGGTAGCCAAAGCGGGAGAGGATTTCGAATTTGCGGTCTCTACACCAAACGTAAGATACTTGCGTTTCAAGACGCTCAAGACTTGGTCTGGGCAAGTGACCATTGCTATGGGGGAAATGACCTTGTGGGGGCAGACCATTCAAAAATAGATATCTGAAACAGGAAATAGTGGAATAAAACGAATCCGTATACGAAATATTCATGTAGCACATGCTGCACAAACACGAATGACCGCGAGGCGGCATGCCTACTGTTTGAAATAGAAAAGCAGGTATAATGTAGTTTGGGTCGGCCAGTTGGCAGATGACAATTTAAAAGAAAAATTAGATATGAAATATAATCCATATTATGTGCTCATACTTATCTTGACCGTAGGCCTAGCAGGTCTAGCGGTAAGTTGTACCAAGATGGATGAGCATTACAAGGAATTTCTTCAAGGTGGAGAGATTACCTATATCGGGAAAGCCGATTCTATCGTATTTCGCGGGGGGCGTAATCGCGCAGAAATAGGGTGGCTGGTCCTTTCGGACCCTAAAGTAGATAGTTATAAAGTCTATTGGAATAACAAGCGAGATTCCGTGACAGGGCCAATTGTGAAAACAGATAAAGTGGATACGATACGGGTCAATATTGATAATCTTGTAGAAGGAACTTATCAATTTGAAATCGTCTTGTTCGATAAGAAAGGTAATTCATCAATCTTGAACAATGTAATTGGCCAAGTTTATGGACAGCAATACCAGGAGTCTCTGCTCAACAGGACTTACAAGGCTATCAAGAGGACGGGGCGTAATCTGGAAATCAATTGGATGCTTATGGATGAGACGCTACACGCAGTGGAGTTGAGCTATCTGGATCGGGACAATAAAACTGTCAAAAAGGTAGTGTCAGCAACAGCCGAATGGGATACCTTAACAAATTTTCCAATAGGTGGGACATTTGAATACCGATCGGTATTTCTGCCGGATACCCTGGCTCTGGATAAATTCTATACGCCTACACTGGAAGTAGAAGAGCTGGTGCAGGAGCAGCTGGTTTCAAAAACAGGTTGGAAAGCTGTATTGCTCCCTACCGATACCTATGAAGCTGAATTTAGCTCTTGGAAAATCGAAAATCTATGGGATAATAATGCGAATGGAAATCCTAATTTTTTCTATCAAAATCCAAATATCCCGGGGCTTGCATTACCCAATTGGTTTACGATTGATTTGGGCTCCAACAACCGTCTGACTAAAATCAAAGTACTACAATTATCCCATGCTGATGCTTGGATGTTTAACTACGGGGCGCCCAAGACCTTCGAGATATACGGAAGCAATGCTCCGGCCGAGGATGGAAGCTGGGCTGGATGGATCTTACTAGGCGATTTTGCTTCGGTCAAACCTTCGGGTAGTGCCGTAGGTACATTGACCGCTGAAGACATTGTGGTCGGAAAGAACGGAGAAACTTTTGCATTTGCGAATACAGAGACACCTTACCGGTATATCCGATTTAAGACAAAAAGTACTTGGGGGGGAAACAACAATGTGATGATATCGGAGCTTACCTTATGGGGATATCCAGCAGAATGATGATGAGGGGGCTGATATTTGGGTTGAGCATACTGATATTGTCCTGTACTGCAGTGTCTTCAGGCGTTGCAGTGCCCCCTTTGCAAAAAGGGGATAGTAGCTATACCATTCCGAAAGAAAAAATGATGCGTATCAAGGCGGCTGACTTGACGATACAGGTGGACCCCAACTTTGCTTACTACAAAAATAGATCGGTAGAGAGTATTGCGGATGAGCTGTATCTAGCGGGTTATAAAGCAGTACACTATTTTGTCGTGAATGAGCACAATGTGAATGGTCCATTGATCGATGCTATACGAAAAAGGGGATTGATGGTGTGGTTGATGACGCTAGGAAATGGTACCTATTCCACTGATCGCTATCCGGCGGGATGGGAAGCCTGGAAAATGAGGGTCAATAGTCCTACTGGGGAGGCTTCGGGGTTTACATTTTTGACTCCTTTCCATCCCGATTTTGTGGCTTGGAAAAAGAAACAATTGGTGCGTTTGATGAAAACCTATGCATTTGATGGAATTGAACTGGCCGAATCTTACTTTCCGGAGTGGGATGCTATTCGACTAAGAACCTATGGTGATGTAGGTCCCTTGGCAGCTCAAGCATTCTTGGATAGGTATGGGGTGCGGATGCCCGATTTTCAAGATAGGGACTCACCCGACTATTACCTAAAGCAGCCCGATAGGTATAAAAAATGGATTGATTTTAGGGTCGAGATCATCAACGGTTTTTTGGATGATTTGATCAACGGAAAAGATGGCATCCGAGAGGCTAGACCAGATGCATTGGTGGCGACTTGGAGTCTTGCTATAGACAAAGGAGAGCAATCCTTTAGCAAAATAAGGGAATATCAAGGACTGGATGCCGCAAAGATGATCGAACGGGTAAAGCCCGATCTGCATTACTTTCAGACGCACTGGCCCGATTGGATAAAATCTGAATCGGAACTCCCACCAGATTATATGAAGCATTATCAAGCTTTTGTGGATCAGGTACGACGCGTGCATCCCCACGTACCTTTGGGCCTACAAGCAGACATTGGTTCTATTCAGAGTATGGTCAAATCTAAGGATTGGATAGATAAATTCAATCAGCACGCTCGAGAATATGGCTATGTGACATGGACCAGCTATGAGTATCATTTAGGGGGGCATATCTATCATGAACCGCTGCTTGTAAAGGAATGTACACGTCAAGGGGAGAGCGAAATACGGATTGCATTCAATAAGCGGATAGATCCGGCAGCTATAACCGAAGGGCAACTGTCGATACTGACGGAAGAAGGTTTGTTCCCACTTGAGGGGGCTAAGCTAACCGTGGATGGACATTGGCTTATCTTGAAACGAACGGATTGGCCAAGTGATGGATTTGAATTGCGCGTGAACAATGTGAAGGATACCCCCCAATGGTGGCTGTTCAAATCATACCCAGCAAATGAAATAGCGAAGGATACTCGAGTAAAGGTCCTTCCTGCAAGTGAATAATCAATGATACAAAATTTAAATAAACTTTATACAAGCAATTATGACAGAACTATCGAGGCGTAAATTTATTAAGAATGCCGGGGCACTGGCCGCTGGTTTTACCATCGTTCAGAGCCACGTGCTTGGGAAGGCATTGGGTCATGTAGCCCCAAGCGACAAGCTCAACATTGCGGGTGTCGGTGTCGGTGGTATGGGCCGTCGTAACCTGGCCAACATGAAGACGGAGAATATCGTTGCGCTGTGCGACGTAGATTGGCGTTATGCCAACAAGACCTTCCAGGACTATCCGAAAGCGGAGCGTTTCCGGGATTGGCGTGAGATGTTCGACAAGTTCGGTCCTTCGATAGACGCGATCATGGTGGCTACTCCTGACCATTCGCATGCTGGTGTTACGGCGCACGCGATGACCTTGGGCAAGCACTGCTATACGCAGAAGCCCTTGACCCACTCGGTTTACGAGTCACGTCTGCTTGCGAAGCTTGCCAAGAAGTACAAGGTGGCCACGCAGATGGGCAACCAGGGCAACTCGTTTGATTGGTGCCGTGAGATAGCCGAATGGATACATGCCGGGGCGATAGGTGAGGTTACCGAAGTGCATTGCTGGACGGACCGTCCGATCTGGCCCCAGGGGCTGATGAAGCCAAGTGGCGATATGGCTGTGCCCAAGGACCTGGACTGGAACGGCTTTATCGGTTCGGCGGAGATGCGTCCGTATAATGCGGTCTACACCCCTTGGAACTGGCGGGGATGGTGGGATTTTGGGACAGGTGCCCTTGGTGACATGGCCTGCCACATCATGGATCCGGTATACTGGGCACTGGACCTGAAATATCCGAGCAAGGTGATCGGCAGCTCAACTTTGAGCAACCTGTACTCGCCGCCCCATGCGCAGATCGTGGAGTACACGTTCCCGGCGCGCAAGGCCGTTGGCAATGTGAAGATGCCGGAGGTGAAAGTGAGCTGGTACGACGGAGGGTTGCTTCCGCCGCGTCCTTCGGAACTCGCCGCAGGTGAGATGATGGGCGATTCCAACGGAGGTATCATCTTCATCGGAACCAAGGGCAAGATCATGACGGGCTGCTATGGTATGAACGCGACCCTTTTGCCCAAATCGCGGATGGCCAATTTCACGAAACCCAAGGCCAAGTTTGCCCGTATCCCAGGGGGCAACGGAGATATCTGGAATACGAATGCACATGAGCAGGACTGGATACGTGCGTGCAAGGAGAGTGCCGGCAACCGTAAGGAGTCCAGCTCTCACTTCGGATTTTCGGGTCCGTTCAACGAGACGGTGGTGATGGGGGTGCTGGCTGTTCGGTTACAGGGCCTCCACCGGGAATTGCTGTGGGACAGCGAGAAGATGCAGTTCACGAACATCTCTGCCAACGACAAGTTGAACATCGTATCTGTCGACGACTTCAAGGTCATCGATGGGGACCCGACGTTCGACCGCAGGTTTATCGAGATGAATGCGCAGGAAGCGGCCAATGAGTGGGTAAAGCATACCTATCACAATGGGTTCAGCTTGCCACCGATGCCGAACAGCTAAATTTTTTCATATTGTTGCGCAGCATTTTCCGGTGAAAACTGGAGAGTGCTGCATTTTTTTATATTTTTACAGTTAAATCGAACCCAATGAACCCCATAATGAAACTCATGCTTCCCATTGTCTTGTTGCTATGTACACTATCTAGTGTAAAAGCGCAGCAATTGAAATTTAACACATCCGGTAAGTACAAAATTGTACAATTTACAGATATTCACTATAAAGCGAATGTCGCAGCCTCGAAAAAATCTATAGACATGATGAATGCGACGCTGGAGGCGGAGAAACCAGATTTGGTTGTCTTTACGGGTGACATCGTCGTAGCTGATCCTTTAGCTCAAGGATGGGATGAGGTGCTGGCAACTGCTATTTCACGTAAAATCCCATATATGGTGACACTAGGCAACCATGATGATGAAGCTCAATGGAGCAGACCGGAGATAGCGAAATATATCAGCCAAAAACCTTTGTTGGTGAATAAACAGGTGGAGGTAGAAGGAGTACGAGGCGTGCTGAATGCACAAGTCAGTATCATGGGGACAAATGGTAAAGCAGGATACTCCCTGTATATCATGGACTCGAATGCTTATAGTAAGGTAAAATCAATACCAGGATACGACTGGTTTAGCCATGACCAGGTTTCTTGGTATGTCGATGCGAGTAAAAAAGTAAGGTCTGAAAATGATTCTATCGTACCTGCCTTGGCATTTTTTCATATTCCGTTGCCAGAATACCAAACGGCTTTTGATAACTTGAAAAATAAGCGGTTGGGTGTGCGTTATGAAGGTGAGGCAAGTCCTATCGTGAATTCGGGAATGTTTGTAGCGATGGCTACTGCAGGTGACGTTGTGGGGACCTTTGTCGGACATGATCATGTAAATGATTATTTGGTGGATTATCTTGGCGTAGGACTGGCCTATGGATGCTTTTCAGGAAGTGAGAATACATATGTGCGTGGAAAGAATGGAGCGCGTATCATCGAGATAAAAGAGGGGGTGAGGGCATTTCATACCTATATCAGAGAATCTGATGGTGCAATCCTTTATAAAACGGATTTCCCGTTTGCGAAAAAATAGCTTGCCTTATTTGTGGTGTGCTTTCTGCAAAAATATGAATCGATTAAGGTCGGCTGATTAAAATACCGGTATTATACAGAGGTGTTCTATTCTATCTTATTGTCCTTTATGTTACAGGAGATGTTGCATAAAGGACATAAGTGCTGTTCGAGTGGCGTCATCTTGAATCTGGCCAGTAGCATCTATCTTGCTCTTTATCCCACGTATGTGTAGGCTGGTCTCTGGACGGATAGCTGCACCTAGTGTTTGCAATATGCGTTGCAGTTCTGCATGGCCTTTCTCTCCATCGGCGGAGGCTGTCACGATACCTACAGGTTTGTCCATCCATACGGTACTGGCAACACACCATTCCAAGAGATTTTTTAATCCACTGGGGACGCTAAAGATATATTCTGGCGTGCAGATCAATACGACATCAGCGTCTTGGATAATCTGTCGCAAGGCTACAATCTCGATGGGTGGTTGATTTATACTTTCCACAGGGTCAAAATGAGGTATTTCTTTCAACCTATCAAAAATGAACAAACGGGCGCTGTCTTGAAGCTGCTCGTTTAGGAATTGGACAATCTTGTGACTTGAAGAGTCGGCGCTGGCGCTACCTATTATAGCGATGATATTTTGCATTGGAATAATGTGTGTGGTATGTTTTATAATAGCTCCTGAAAAGAGTATGGGTAATGTTCACCCATTAATTTCTTATATTCCAGCGTAAAGGATTGATAGGTTGAACGTGCTTCATCATCCATCTTTAATGTAATGTAGGCCCGTATTTTGGCCGCTAGGGCATAGTCGTTCAAGGGGTCGATCCTAAAAATCGTATTCGCCAATGATACAGTGCTATGCGGAGTTTGTGCGGCAATGCTTTTGTCCAATTCGCCGCGTAAGACAGGTTCTAACATCCGCTCGAGATTGGTTTTGAAGGTGTCAAAAACAGGGTCATTGGACGATTGGAGCAAGTGGCCCCTGTTCAATAGCTGAATCAATTCGTCGCGGCAGCTGCTCACATCGGTCGACAGTATTTGGATGCACCTGGTATAGTCGCAATACGAGCTTTCCGTCTGTACAATCTTGAATTTGCCTTTGTCAAATTCCAGTTCTATTCCGTCCAACTCACTGAGGGCCTTGCGTAGGTGATTAATGGTCACCCCGCGTGAATTCTTGACTTTGTCTTCGGGCTTGTCCGGCCATAGGATACTGCTGAGGTGCTTGGAGGTAATGCCATCTGTGAGGTTATGTTCCAATATTAGGCAAAGCGTTTGTTTGAGACGGGTACTAAAAAGATGGGTAATGTCTCGATGGGCCCTATCCAATACTTTAAATTCGCCGAATAGATAGATAGCATTGCCCCGGTCGATAGGGACTGTAGTTTCTGGCAACGGAGATGAAAAGGGCCTAAGGAGCCTTGATTTTGTTTTCTTCTTGTTGCGGTATAGGAAATAGACAGTGCCAACTGTCACCAATAAAAGGACGATAGCAATCAAAATCTTCGTTCGTGACGTATTACTTGGGTAGTCACTGAGCTGCGCCGACGAAATAGGGGGGAAACTTAAGCTATATACTTTAAGGGTAGAAGCGACATCATTCTTTGATTCTTGAACCAGGGCATAGAGACTACCCAGTTGGGCATCGTAGTAGAGTTGGGCACGGGTCGTAATCTTGTCAGAATAGATGGCTACTGAATCTCCTAAGATTTCATAGCTGCCGTCTTTGATGGAAAACTTGTAGAGCTTGAAAAAGGAATTGGATACATGCTCAGGGTATCCTAAAGTGTAGAAGTGTGTGCTGTCCGGAATAATAATGCCACGGGCTGGAACAATATTGGTCGATGCCCAAGGGATATCCCAAAGTTTGGTAATCTGCTTGGTGTCAATGTCAACCTTATGTAGGTCGTAAAAGTATTTCCTGCCAACGATATGTTCGCCCGATTCATTGCCCATCCCTCCAAAAATATAGGCGGTATTGTGTTCTTTTAAATAGCCAATGGAGAGAAAGTAACGGGGATAAATGACTTTTTCTTTGAAATCGGTTGCCATCTTCCAACTTCCGGAGTCGATGTCGTAATGATAAAATTTGTCACTGTAGCGCATCTGTCCATATCCACCAAAAATAGTGAATTGTCGATTCTGTGGATTATAAAAATAGCCGTGATGATGTAGCTCATTGTTGAGCTGATCATAGCTCTCAATCTTCCAAGTGTAGGTATCCAAGTCTAAACTGGCTACTGAAGGTCCGGTATAGGGATCTACATGATGGGTCTCGTAAACATAAAGCTTATTATGACTTGGGTCGATAAAATTCGTGCCGACCACCAGATCTACTGGACATTTTGAGGGGTATCGGATGGTTTTGGATTCTAGGGTCTTGACATTATATATGAGTATAGAGTCCTGATTGAAGTAATAAACCTCCTTACGAACGTCATTGTAATTGGAACCAGCTTGGGTGAGTGAAGCTGAAGTGGTGAGAAACTTCCATTTATAGGAATCGTTAATAAGCCACTCGGGATTGGATACATCACCAACGACGCGGCCTTGTATGTCGTGTACCTCATTTCCTTCATTCTCTCGCAAAGGTATCGTAATCGTCTGCTCGGTATTGCCTATCGTGAGATGTTTGATGGCAAAGTTTGGAAGGTCAATCAGATAGTCACTTTTTCCAAAAATAATCTTAGGGTGATAGGTGTCAGGTAGGTCAAGTCCTTGAGCAACTAATTCTCGGTTGTGTACCTGTAGCCTAATTTCATCTTTTAGCAAATCTACCTTGATATGCACTTTGAACCAACTCAGGTTTTGCAATTCATGGCGGTCTACTCGTACGGTGATAAGACTGCTCTTGCCTTCTTCATTCAATCGGAATACGCAATAATCCTGTTCTTCGTCATAAAAAAGGTTAAAAACCCGATTACTTTTCTCGTTTTTAATCCGGAGGATATAACCAATAGGATTGGGCGGGAATAGGGAGATATCGAAATCTATATCAAAGTAGTTGGTATAGGCCACCGTTTTGCGGCTCAATACTTCATAGGATGTCCTATTCTCAATCAGCTCATGGCCACCACTGAATTTTAATCCCTGGGCCAGCGATAGCTGAGGAATAAAAACACAGGATATTAGGAGCACATAGAATAATCTCATAGCTAGTTTGCAACAATAATTACCGAAGAATAGGATTAAAGAACGGATTTGTGGAATCTCTAAGGGCATATTCTCGAGTAGTCGACGTTTGGATTTAAAATAACCGAATATTCAGCAGGGGTAAAAGTATATAAAATTAAGTTTATTTGAAACTAAAAGGTTTTTGTAATCTCGATATGACAAAACAAAAACAAGAAACAATATACCCAAAAAATGCATAGGGTTAGCATTTTTCTTTTCATTTTAACCCATTTTTAACCCTGGATTTAATCATCCTCCCTTAATATTGTGGTCGATATCGAAGGTGAACCAATCTTTCGGATACCACGAATTATAAATTAAAATATGAGGAGAAAAGCAACTATAATGCGAATGGGCTTATGGCCTATTTTGATCGCAGCAGCAGTACCAAGTTTATATGGTTTTACTGCTCCCCCCCACCCAATATCCACTGTAAATACAACTCTTCTAAATAAAGAAGATCGTGCTGTCCAAAATTTGGATCGTGCTATACAATTGGTGGATCGTACCGTAGCTGTATATTTTAAAGGTGACGGAATGGAAATGGGCAGATTCTACAATCCTTTTACAAAAGTACGTTCGGACGAAAGGGGGAGTGTGTGGATGTATGGCTCGTCAATAGAAGCGGTCAATGCTATTTTGAAAAGTCTAAAAACATTAAAAGACAAGGGCAATTCGACACTATACGATAAACACTATACCCGCTATACCGCATTGCTAAATCAATTGTATGATAATGCGGCATACTACCTGGGGACATTCAACCTTACCTCTTTCACGCAAACAAAGGAATGGACAGTATACGCTGTGGATCGAGTTAATCAGAAGGGAAAGGCAAACGTATCGGGGATATTGAACGTGTATGATGATCAAATGTGGTTGATACGCGAATTTATTGAAGCGTATAAATTAACCGGAGAAAAGGCATATTTAACCCATGCGGAGTATCTGACAGCATATGTATTGGATGGATGGGATACCGGCCGTGACAATAAAGGTGACGAAATAGGAGGTATACCTTGGGGACCAGGTTATGTCACAAAGCATTCTTGTAGCAATGGCCCGATGGTGAGTCCATTGGTATGGCTACATGAGCTGTATAAAGGGAAGTCTGACAAAATCGAACATCGCTATATCGATGGAAAAGATAAGAAGACACGTAAAACCAAGCAAGAAAAAAAGAGTGATTACTACCTAGCTTTTGCGAAAAAGATATACAATTGGCAGAAGCAATATCTGATTACATCGCAAGGTGTTTATGATGATATGATGGGCGGTTGTCAACCGGATTGTAACCTGGCCTACGAGACCATTAACGGTGTGAAATATAGAAAAAGTACGTTGTTAACAGACCGGCTCGGCCCAACGTTCAGCTACAATAGTGGTACCATGCTATCAGGAGGTGCTGACCTCTACCGAGCTACACGAGACAAATCCTATTTAAGAGACGTCAGCGAACTATCAGATGCTAGTTTCCGTCATTTTGCTAAACTGGGCGCCACCGTGCCAGGCTACTATACCTATGATGTGCGTGGTTTCAACAATTGGTTTAATGGAGTGTTGATGCGTGGGTACATGGATGTACTACCTATGCATAAAGCTACAGCGACCTATCTCGATTCTTTCCAAAAGAACTTGGACTATGGCTATGACAATTACTTATACGAAGGCCATTTACCAACCAACTTATTGGGCGGTTGGGACAAGGATAAAGAGAAGAATGGTGTGGAATCCATGTTTATGTTTACCTATGCTGCACAGTATGCCGTACTTGCGCAATTTGAATTAGAAAAATCACAATAACTCTTAACCAAATAAACATTATGATCAAACTACAATGTACAAAAAGATGGCATGTTGGCATTCTGCTGATGCTGATGGCTGTATGTGTTCCGTCCGTAATTTGGGCGCAGCAAAGAACCCTCTCAGGTAGGGTGGTGGATGCGAATAGTGCACCACTTGCTGGGGTCGTGGTACGTGTGTTGGATGCTACCGTGAAAGCGGAGACTTCAACAGATGCTGATGGCCGTTTTTCGTTGGGGGCTACTGGTGGGACAGTTCTCCAATTTAGCTATGTAGGCTATGTAACCAAGCAGGAACGAATAGAAGGGCGAACGAATATTCAGGTGCAACTCCAGAGTTCGGAAACGGAATTGGAAACGGTAGTCGTAGTGGGCTACGGTACGCAGAAGAAAGTTACCTTGACGGGAGCCGTATCGGGAGTAAAAGGCTCTGAAATGCGCCAAACAAAAAACGAGAACCCACAGAATATGTTGGCGGGTAGGATTGCCGGGGTGCGTGTCTGGCAGAAAAGTGCAGAACCCGGTGCATACAGTGCAAATTTCGATATTCGGGGGATGGGGGCACCATTGGTTATTATTGATGGGGTGCCACGTACCACGGAAGATTTTCAACGTCTCAACCCAAGTGATATTGAAGATGTATCGGTATTGAAAGATGGATCTGCGGCTATATATGGTGTTAGATCGGCTAATGGTGTAGTATTAGTCACTACTAAAAAGGGAAAAGCAGGAAAGGTGTCTATGGGATACAATGCTTCCTACACGTTTCAAAAACCATCTGGTATGCCCAAATTGGCTGATGCATTTGAAGCGATGACGTTATACAATGAAAAATCCATGAACAAGATTGAAGGCGGTGGTCTCATCTATGGAGAGGATTTCTTTGAGGACTATAGAAACGGGACCCGCAAATCATCCGATTGGAATTCATTGGTCTTTTCGGACTATGCACCGCAGACGCAACATGACCTAAACGTATCGGGGGGAAGTGATCGTGTACAATATTATGTGGCTGGCGGATACTTATACCAAGAGGGATTTTTTAAATCAGGTGACCTGAACTATAAAAAATACAACTTGCGGTCGAATATCAATGCTAAACTAGCTGAGGGATTAAATCTTGAGGTCAACCTCAGTGGGATGGCAGATGTGCAGAACAATCCTTATACGAGCTCTGTAGATATCATCCGTAACTATTGGAAGCAAGGGGTCTTATTCCCTGCATATGCTGATCCAGAAGGCACACTTTTGAATTATGAGGGATTGGATCTCCAACAAAATACGGTGGCCATGATGACCTCAGATATATCCGGGTATCGCAAATACAAGAAGAAAACGTTTCAGTCTTCGGCTTCTTTGAACTATGACTTGGGTACGTTGACGGATGCCCTGAAGGGATTTACGGCTAAGGCATTGATTGGCTATGATTATCGAACGGATAATAATACGATATTCCGCAAGGAGTATTACCAGTATGCGTTGGATAAGACAACCAATAAATATATTCAAAGTCTGTATAGCCCGAGCAGTCCTAACCAACTTAGAAGGGAAATGTTTGATAAGCAGCAGCTCTTAACACAATTTATGTTGAACTATGACCGGACGTTTGGCGAAAATCATAAAGTGTCGGGGCTTGTCGGATGGGAGACACAAAAGAATGATGGGGATAATTTCTATGGCTTGAAGAACCTGGCTTACGGAGCGGATCAGCTCTTGGCAGGTGTGGAGGACGGATCTATGGTAGGCATGTCAGCTGGTCTTCGTGATTTCTATGATGAAGCGAAGCAGGCACTCATCGGTAGAGCCAATTATGACTATGCTGGCCGTTATATTGCCGAAGTGCAATTTCGCTATGACGGGTCGTCAAGATTTGCCAAAGGACACCAGTGGGGATTTTTTCCATCGGCATCTGTAGCATGGCGTATCTCAGAGGAGCCTATCTTTAAATCCATATCGGCTCTATCATTTGTCAATCAATTGAAGGTAAGGGCTAGCTACGGGGTATTGGGGGATGATCTGGCCAATGAATGGGATTTTGGATGGATGCCTGGATATATCTACCCCGCTACTAGTGGTAATGCTGCAGGTGGCTATAACAATCAATATGCACCCGGGTACATGTTTGGAGGTAAATTTGTGACGGGGGTAAATCGTAAAGCTATAGCGAATGACTTGATTACTTGGTATGAAGCGAAAACTTTCAACGTAGGGGTGGATTTTGACGGTTGGAATGGTCTATTTGGATTTACATTGGACTACTTCGATCGGAGACGCTCGGGATTATTCGAACGCCGAACTTCGACTTTTCCAACCGTTATAGGCTTAACCGCTCCATTGGAAAATGTAAACAGTGACCGACACTATGGATTGGAATTGGAATTAAAACATCGTAATCGGATCAACGATTTCTCGTACAATGTGCGCGCAATTGCTACAGTAACCCGGAATAAGTTCTTGACAGCGGTTCAGAATGGACCATATAAAAATTCGTATGATAGATGGCGTAACGATAACCTAAACCAGCGTTATCAAGGCTTCCAGTTTGGATATGAGGCCGCAGGCCGCTATACTGACTGGAATGACATCCGTAATTATCCAATCTATAAAGAACGGGATATCTTGCCAGGAGATTATAAGTATATGGACTGGAACGGAGACGGGGAAATCAATGGACAAGATGAACATCCATTTGCCTTGGATCAGACACCTTGGGTAAACTTTAGCTTAAACTTGGAGACAGCCTATAAGAACTTTGACTTGAGCCTGCTGCTTCAAGGATCGGCCCTGGGGTCTATGGAATACAAAGAACCCCTATACGCGATCTGGGGAAGCAACGGTGGCGGTACATTGGAGCAGTACCTGGATCGCTGGCATCCAGTAGATCCGACAGCAGATCCCTATGATCCGGCTACCGAATGGGTAAGTGGTTACTACGGCTATACAGGTAGATACCCCAAGCAAAATTCAGCCTTTAATAGGGTGAGTACAGCATACCTAAGGTTGAAAAGTGTGGAATTGGGATATACGCTTCCGAAATGGAAGACCACGTCTTCGATGAGTCTACGTGTGTTTGCAAATGCATATAACATCTTCACGATCACGGGGGTCAAGTTTGTCGATCCTGAGCATCCGGATGATGATTTGGGACGGATGTATCCATTGAACAAAACTTATTCAATGGGTTTGTCACTCACTTTTTAAGGCAATAAGGAGTTGTTGAATTTAAATTAAAGATGATGAAAAAAATATTTGTTATATTATCACTACTGGGTACATTAAGCTTCTCGGCTTGTGTAGACCTGGATATAGCCCCTAAAACGGTTGTCTCGGATGATGACCTTTTGGATAATGCCGCCGGGATGGACATCTACTTGGCACGTATGTATAGCTGGATGCCCTTCGAGGATTTTAAATATATGGGAGAGTGGGGGATAGAGTTTAACGGCTGGTTGGCATCTATTGGTATCGATGGCACCGGAGAAGCGGTGAACAGGGATGGGATTACGAGGGCTTTTACCGGCGAACGCACAGCATATTGGGGCCGGGGGCTTACCTTGATCCGGGATGCCAATCATCTGATTGAAACGCTACCCACCTACAAAGATAACTTTGACGAAGATACGTACAACCATTATTTGGGTGAAGCGTATTACGTGAGAGCGACAACTTTCTATGCGATGGCTAGACGTTTCGGTGGAATACCTTTGGTGACCAAGGCCATTCAATACCCCGCAGATCCGGTGGCATTGGAAGTGCCGCGCGCGAGTGAAGAGGAAACATGGGATCAAATCCTTAAGGATTATGATGAAGCTATCCGCTTGATGAAACCGAAAAGTCCCAAATCGGGATATTCGAATAAATATGTGGCATTGGCATTTAAATCACAAGCGGCATTATATGCTGGGAGTGTGGCTAAGTACAATGAGACGGTATCGGGACGATTGACAGGATTGGGTATCAAGACAGGGGTGCGGGTCATTGGTTTTGCTCCGGATAGATGGCAGCCAGCAGCCGAGCGTTACTTTGCGGAAGCCTATAAAGCTGCACGGGAGATCATGAATACAGGTGGCTACTCGCTATACAAGAAAAAATGGCTAGCCAATGATAAGGAGGCGCAATATCAAAATATGGTGGACATGTTCAGCGATCTGAGCAGCCCCGAGAATATCTATGTCAAGGAATATATGTATCCAACGACAACGCATAGCTTTGATGCATTCAGTTCTCCATTTAGTTTCCGTTCGCCGCTTTCTGCAGGGAGTTGTCCAACATTGGATTTTATGGAACTGTTCGATGGCTTCGCTCGCTATCCAAATGGAACGCTGAAGGTGACGACGGGAAATAGTAATAGCGAAGGTGATTATTTACTGTATGATAAGCCGATGGATTTATTCAAAGACGCTGAACCTCGCTTGCGCGCATATGTTATCTTTCCAGGGGATCAGTTCAGAGGTAAAGAGATGGAAGTAAGAGCGGGAGTATATACAGGACAAGCTCCTGTAAAACCCTTATTCTCCAACTATTCATATGCTACGGCAGATAGCCGCTATCAGCAATTGAGTGCTTATACACAATCACCTAAAACACTATATCTAAGCCCTCGGAATGGTGAAGGGCAGGAAACTGTGGACTATAATGGACAACAGATGACGGCCGCAGGCACTGATGGTCCCTTCTATGATAATGGTGAGGCGACGTTGACGGGTTTTTACATCCGGAAGTGGTTGCAAACGAATCCTTCTGTGGAAATCGGAGAGGGTAAATCTGCACAACCTTTTATCCTGATGCGCTATGCGGAGGTTTTATTGAATGCGGCTGAAGCTGCTATCGAGCTGAGAACAATGGGCGCCAACTCTCCAGATGGAAGCGATCTGCAGCAAGTGGCGACGCAGGCTGTAAATGAAATTCGCGAACGCGCGGGGGCTAATCTATTGTCGAATGCGTTGACGGCGGATGTAGCAGGTAGGAATATCGTGCGCAAAGAAAGACGCAAAGAGCTGGCCTTTGAACACAAAACGAAGTGGGATCTACGCCGCTGGAGAGTGTCCCACTATGATGGGCGTGACGGATTCTGGGGTGAGAATAAAGACAAGAACGGCTACAGCAACAACGAAAACTTCCGCTTTCGTGGTCTATACCCATTCTTCTCTACGACAACAGGTAAATATTTCTTTGACGCGCGTTTTCAATGGGTAAGCACCAAGACCTTTTCGTATACGCCATTGGATTACTATTTCGAAATACCGGGTGGAGAGGTTGCGAAAAGTCCGGTAATCGACCAACAACCAAACCGTTAATTTTTAAAAGATTCAGAAGATGAAATATATAATTTTAAATACATTGATGAGCGCTTCTTTGCTATTCGCTTCTTGCAGCTTTTTCGAGAAGGACAATATGGAAGCTCCCTCTGTAACCATACAGGGCGAAGTCGTGGATGTGGCTACCGGTAAACGCGTGTTGACGGATCAGGGAAGTGAAGGGATTCGTGTCAGACTGACCGAGTTGAGTTGGGGGGATAACGTAGAGCATAATCCTGATTTTTATTGTATGCCGGATGGTAGTTTTCAAAATACGAGATTGTTTAAAGGCAATTACAACGTGACTGTAGACGGACCTTTCGTTCCTTTGGTGAGGAAAACCGCCGATGGAGCGACCCTTGCGGATGAGAGTAAAGTGATGGATCTGGATGGTACGACGAAAGTAAAATTTGAAGTGCAACCATTTTTGAATGTAGAATGGGTGGATGAGCCAACAGTGAGTAATGGAAAGATTACTGCACGGGTGCGAGTAACCCGCGGAGTGACAGACGAAATATTCCGTAGCAAAATCGAGCCGATGGGAAATTACAGCGCTGATTTCTTAAACGTCACTGATGTGCAACTATTTGTCAGCTACTCCTCAACGGTCGGATATCGCGCACGGGATCAGCGTTGGTCAAACGAAATAAAATACAGTGAACAAGCTTTTAACCCGTTGTTAGGGCAAATTGTTACAATCGAATCAAAGGATGCTATCCCCATTCCAGCTGGACGTACGGTATTTGTGCGGGCAGCTGCGCGAATCAATTACGATACACCAAGGGGAAGTGGTACTAAAAGGTGGAACTATAACGAGGCAAAAGCTGTAGTGATACCTTAATAGCGCATCCTGTTAACGTCATAAAATCAATAAAATAAACGTAAAGCCAATGAAACATTTTGTTATGCTATCCTGCCTCTTGGGTATGGTCGGGCAGTCACATGCTCAGGTCAAAGATAATGTCAAGACGACTTTTCAAAGTTCGAGAGAATGGAGACCAACTATCGACAATCGCGCAGATGCTGTCATGATATATGGAACTGGAGGTAATCCTTCTGACAAATCTAGACGAATCCCCTTTGAAGATCGAGTGAAATCCTGGCGGGATAGGGGATATATTACTCATTTTATGACGGGAATCGCTTGGGGTGAATACCAAGATTATTTCACTGGCGAGTGGGATGGTAAGAAGCATCTCGATGAAGGACAGGTGACTATGAAAGGGGATACCATATGGCACGGACATATGGTACCTTATATTGTACCGACTCAAAATTTTCTAAAATACCTGAAGGAAAAGCATGTCAAAAGGGTCATTGATGCGGGTATTGATGCCATTTTTATGGAGGAACCAGAATTTTGGGCAAGGGCGGGTTACAGCGAAGCTTTCAAGCGGGAATGGAAAAGCTACTACGGATTTGACTGGAGACCCCAACATGAATCTCCTGAGAATACGTATTTGTCAAATAAATTGAAATACTGGTTGTATTATAATGCCTTGAATGAGGTCTTTACCTATGCAAAAGAATACGGTAAGACCAAAGGTATGGATGTTAAATGCTATGTGCCGACACATTCGCTTGTCAACTACTCGCAATGGATGATCGTAAGCCCAGAGGCGAGCTTGGCTTCGCTCCCAAGCGTAGATGGCTACATCGCGCAGGTGTGGACTGGGACCTCGCGAGAGCCCAATTATTTTAATGGAATCGAGAAGGAGCGGGTGTTTGAAACTGCTTTTTTGGAATACGGCTCGATGGAGTCTATGACTGCACCGACGGGACGAAAAATGTTTTTCTTGACCGATCCAATCGAGGACTGGCCGAGAGACTGGGTGGATTATAAGAAAAATTATGAAGCGACCTTCACCGCGCAATTGCTATATCCTAAGATCGCGGACTACGAAGTGATGCCCTGGCCCGAACGTATTTATGAGGGGTTGTATAAGACAAGCGCAAATAGCGATAAGAAAGAGCAAATTCCTCGCCATTATTCTACGCAGATGCAGGTCATGATCAACAGCTTGAATACAATGCCGCAATCGGAAACGAAGGTGTCGGGCTCTAATGGAATCAGTGTATTGATGTCTAATTCGTTGATGTTTCAACGCTTTCCAAACCATGCTGGGTATGATGATCCGCAGTTGGCCAATTTTTATGGACAGGCATTGCCATTTCTAAAAAGAGGGGTGCCAGTTAAGACGGTACACTTGGAAAATGTAGGATATCAACAGGCACTTGCTGAGACGAAGGTACTGCTGATGACATATGCTAACATGAAACCCATGGAGCTCCAGTCGCATCAGCATTTGGCAGATTGGGTAAAAATGGGTGGAGCGTTGGTATACAGTGGCTCTGATCAAGATCCTTTCCAATCGGTACAGGAATGGTGGAACACCAAGGGTAATGCGTATGCAAGTCCTTCTGATCATCTCTTTGAATTAATGGGTATTTCGGCAGGAGCTAAAGAGGGTGTTTATAAGTATGGAAAAGGTACGGTAGCGATTATCAGGAAAGACCCGAAAGAGTTTGTTGTTAAGGCGAACAATGCACAGCAGTTGCTTGACGTAGTGAAGGATTTATATGAGAAGCAACCTAAGGCGGGCAAATTGGCCTTCAAGAATAGCTTTTATCTACAACGTGGCGTGTATGACCTAGTGGCTGTACTCGAAGAGAGTGTTAGCAATGAACCTTACCGAATTACTGGTCATTTGATTGATCTGTATAACCCTCAATTGCCGATATTGACTACAAAAATGGTCCAGCCGGGTGAACAAAGTCTGTTTCTGAACATTGACCGTGTGAAAGATAAAAAGAGACCTCAAGTGTTAGCGGCAGCTTCTAGGGCTTACAATGAGCAAATTGCATCTAATTCTTATGCGTATATTGCCAAAAGCCCAATAAATACAACCAATATATCAAGGGTGCTGCTGCCTCAAAAACCTAAAAGTGTGCAAGTAGATAATAAAGAGGTTTGGGAAGAACAAAACTGGGATCAGCAGACTAAAACGTACCTTCTTGGGTTTGAAAACAACCCGGATGGGGTATCGGTCATGTTTAAGTGGTAATTACATAATGGAAAGTGATAAATTAATCAAACAAGTGAAAATGAAGCATATCTTATTATTGGTAGTCGTACTTTTGAATTTTACGCATTTGGCAAAAGCCGAAAAGAAAGAGCCAATCGACTATGTCAGTATATTGGTGGGTACACAGTCCAAGCACTCCCTGTCGACAGGCAATACTTATCCCGCGATAGCACGCCCTTGGGGTATGAATTTTTGGACGCCGCAGACGGGTAAGATGGGTGATGGATGGGCATATGTGTATACTGCGGATAAGATACGTGGCTTTAAACAGACACACCAGCCTAGTCCATGGATCAACGACTATGGACAATTCTCTATTATGCCAGTGACCACCAAGCCTACATTTGATGAAGAGGAACGGGCAAGTTGGTTTTCGCATAAGGCGGAAACGGCATCCCCGCATTACTATAGTGTATACCTGGCCGATCACGATGTGGTCACGGAGATTAGCCCTACTTCAAGAGCTGCAATGTTCAGATTTACATTTCCTGAACGCGCCAAATCATATGTGGTGGTCGATGCATTTGACAATAATTCGTATGTCAAGATTATTCCCGGAAAAAACCGGATAGTAGGTTACACCACCAAAAATAACGGAGGTGTACCGGAGAATTTTAAGAACTATTTTATTATCGAGTTTGACAAGCCATTTACATACACAGCTGCGGTGCGTGACGGAAAGATAGAGGACAATAATTTGGAAGCTCAGGTAAACCATGCTGGCGGAATTATTGGCTTTACGACCAAAAAAGGGGAGCAAGTACATGCTCGGGTGGCGTCTTCATTTATTAGTCTGGAACAGGCAGAATTGAATCTGAAAGAATTAGAAAACAAATCTTTCGATCAGGTGAAAAATGAAGGCCGTAAGGAGTGGAATGAAGTGCTGGGAAAAATAGAAATTGAAGATAATAACATTGATAATCTTAGGACATTTTATTCGAATTTCTATAGAACGTTACTTTTTCCAAGAAGCTTTTACGAATACGATGCGAATGGAGAAGTAGTCCATTACAGTCCGTATAATGGACAAGTGCTACCGGGGTATATGTTTACGGATACCGGGTTTTGGGATACTTTTCGGAGTTTATTCCCGCTATTGAATGTGCTATTCCCGACGATGAACGAAAAGATGCAAGAGGGATTGGTGAATGCATATAAGGAAAGCGGATTTTTGCCGGAATGGGCCAGCCCTGGACATCGGGACTGTATGGTGGGTAACAACTCGGCGTCGGTGGTAGCGGATGCTTATATGAAAGGATTGAAGGGTTATGACATCGAGAAGCTATGGGAGGCAGTGGTACATGGGGCAAATGCGGTCCATCCACAGATCAGATCTACAGGCCGATTGGGATATGAGCACTATAACACACTAGGCTATGTACCGTATGATGTAAAAATCAACGAAAATGCAGCGCGTACATTGGAATATGCTTACAATGACTGGTGTATCTATCAACTTGGCAAGAAATTGGGGAAGCCGAAAAAAGAACTCGAAATATATGCACAACGTGCAATGAACTACAAGAATCTATATGATCCGAGCCACAAATTGATGCGTGGAAAGAATAAGGACGGTAATTTTCAATCACCATTTAACCCATTGAAATGGGGGGATGCTTTCACGGAGGGAAATAGCTGGCATTACACATGGTCGGTATTTCATGATCCACAAGGGTTAATAGATTTGATGGGGGGAACACGTGAATTTAACACGATGTTGGATTCTATTTTCAGCGTTCCGCCTTTATTCGACGAGAGCTACTATGGCTCGGTGATTCACGAAATTAGAGAAATGCAAATCATGAACATGGGGAATTATGCACATGGTAATCAACCTATCCAGCACATGATTTATCTCTATAACTATTCAAAGGAGCCTTGGAAGGCACAATACTGGACGCGAGAGGTAATGGATAAATTGTATAGCGCTAGTCCCGATGGATACTGTGGAGATGAAGACAATGGACAGACTTCGGCATGGTATGTATTCTCTGCACTGGGATTCTATCCTGTGTGTCCAGGCACAGACGAGTATATCTTAAGTGCACCGCTTTTTAAGAAGGCGACGGTAAAACTTGAGAATGGCAAGGAGGTCGTAATTAATGCACCGAACAACACGAAAGAGACACGTTACGTCAATACAATGAAGGTGAATGGTGCGGAATACAGTAAAAATTATTTGACGCATGACCTGTTGATGAAGGGAGCGAAAATTGATTACGGAATGTCTACTGTAGCCAATAAGAATAGAGGGGTGAATACAGCTGATTTGCCGTATTCCTTCAGTTCGGAGAAGAAGTAGATGAAAATATTACAGTCTTAAGAACGGAATAGTATAAGGCTGAACAGAGAAGGGGTTCCGCAATTGCGGAACCCCTTCTCTGCTTTTATATTGTTATCCGCCAGTGGGTGAATCGACACGATGTTCAATTGCGTTGGTGCAGTCTGAGCTATATGGATATTTCATATTAAGATAGGATTTGAATCTGTCAAATGAATGGGCATAGGGTGAAGTCCTCATGCTGCCTACTTTTTGGAAGTACGCATAGCCTTGATTTTTGTGATAGAGTCGTCTTGAATGAAATGTTTATAGGTTGCTGTTTCCATCCCATATAGGGCGAGTTTACCATCGGCATTGCAATGTATCCCAAAGCCATGCGTCTTGGTTAAGGGGGAAGCACGCATGCAGGCTTGTCCTTTAGAAAAAAAATCTGCCCTATGCCGGGGGTGCTCCGTCTTTAGCAAATCATATCGATAGGCAAATACTTCAAATAGGACGTCATCGGATGTGAATTGATAAGGGGCATTCCGAATAATTTCATATTGTAAAGCGGCAACGGTCTTTTTGTCTCCCCTTATGATAGGTGGGGTGCCAGCGGTTACTTTAGTATCTGGAGCCACTTCAATAAAGGTGTCAAAATAGTTAGTCGTATGTATTTGATTATTGTCTTTCATATTGTTTACGTCTATTATTTCTTTTAATTAAGTGGGGCTTCGGCAACTATGGAGCAACAATGTGAGAGTAGGGGGACCTATACTGTTGGGTTGAAGACTTTGAACCACTCAGACAAGGTGTGGCGGCCTACCTCATAAAAGTATTTTACTTGCCATGCTTGCGTTTTTGTCGCTTGTTTGCTGTTGGTTACTATCCAAGGTGGATATACGCGTATGCCTCGCTTGCCTTCTTTTTGTGGTGTGGATACGATACCCCTATGAATGAGGGTACACATAGGGAAGATAAACTGCCCCAGACGATTGTCTTCTCTTATCGTGATGATCAAGAAATCAAAACCATCTGACTGGGAGAACGGAACTGTAGTACCACAAACATCACGTTGCCAGATGGTAACGAATTGTCCGTTTTTGGCCGGGGTTATCTTGGCTGTGCGATGTAGAATGAGACATCCGTCTACTTCAAAAGTACAGGCATCATAGCGTTGACTCTCCTTATCCGCACGTTCATGGAATACGATCAGTCCTGCAGGTGTATATACCTGCTCTAGGATGCGACGTCGAATGGAAGATATAGAGGTGGTCAACGTTTGGTGTATTTGTATACAGAATTATGCCTTACCGAATACAGTCGTTCGGATTTGTTTCTTACTTCCTGATAAATCAGCGGTATTGCTAATCTCCAAAACTCCTCCCTTGATGGTGTAATCTACACTGATACTCTTTGATTTTTGATCTTTGTCTAGGTATTTGAGTGTGATTTTAGAGCCATATAGCGCAAATGACCCTTCTATAGAAGTAGGGCTTTCTTGACCAATATTTCCTGTAAGCGTAAAGCTATCATCAGGGTAGAAATCAAGTGCTATGTGACTGATTTTGATGTCTTTTTTGTCTATAATTTTTCCGTTTTCGTATGTTTCTATTTGTTGGGATAAACCAATCCATTGGGCAACAATAGGATCGTCACTGCTGTCTTTTGCACAAGAGGCTACAATCGTCGTTAACAAGACAATGATAATGCCTAGTTTGAAGGTATTCTTTAGTATTTGCATGGTATAGCTATTTTTGGATAACAAACCTAAATAAATTCTTTTGTAATAGAAATGACGTTCATTTAAAAATGATTGGTTTGTGCTTTATATTTGGAAGAATATCTCGAAAGGCACCTGGTTTTATTCGCACATGTGTGCCTGTTGAGGCTTTTTGTTGCCGGAAATACAAAATAGATTGAAGAGTGTGAAAGCGAATGAAAAATTATGTATTGTAGCTAGGCGGCTACTTTAGTTTGATGGGCATGCAACTAAATTAGCTTAAACCGATGTCGAAGAAAAGGCTTGCCCTTGTTTCGATCATCGGATTATTTGTGGGTATATTCCGATGTCGAAGAGAGTGGGGACATGTGTTTTCATCCTGTTTTACATGAGTAGGCTGATGGGGTTTATTTTTCAGAGATATGAAGTGTCACGCGGTGAGAAGTAGTTGTGTAGGATGTAGTAAATGTTGCGATATTGTTGGTAAACGCTCTCTTAACACTTTAATAATATTTCTTCTTATTGGTGGTGACATATGGGATGGCTGAATCTGGGCAATGGGATGTTTCTGGTATTTTTCTCTGCTTAAACTGACTATCAGCAGGTTAAATTGTTACGTTCTTCAGTGACATATTATATGTACAACCTTCGATTTTATACATTGGGTTAGAAATTATTTCTACATATATCAATTCTACTTCCGTCTCTTTACAAGATGAATGCAAGGGTTAACTCGTTTAATTTTAGTGTTTTAACATTTTTTAACAAAAATTAACATTTTGTGATTTTTGATGAAGTTTGAAATTTTCATAACTTTTGATATATTTTTATCTTTTGAGATTATGTTTTAAATAACAAATAGCATTTCAACTTTATAGGGCCATATTTATGTTACATTTTATTACTTTTTCACGACAAATATGTCTATTAAGGATTGCGCTCAGAGTAGTGTACCTATCATATATTTTTTGCAATAGGGCGTAGGTAAAATACAATAATTCCGTTGCAGTTGTGATATAATTCATTCGATTTTGAATACAATATCTCATCTTTTTCCTCTCTAAGTTTATGTTTAAACATTATTTGATTAGTGTGATGATTTCTGTGTAGTGTTCTTACGTCCTTTCTATTCGTTTGAGTTAATTGATTCTAAAATTTTCATTTATCGCTATTTATTAACCAAATAGAAACTTATTATTTTTTAAAAAATATTTACGATTTGATAATTTATTAAATACCTTTGTCATGTAGCTAAAAAATGACATTGGTCACTTTTTTTTGTGATGGATATTATTTTGAAGCTTTTTTGCAGATACTTAGAAAAACATTATTGCCTAGGAATTGACAGTTCCAAAAACTGTTTGAATTGAAAAGGAAAAAATTGCTTATGAAACCGCAAACTAATTTATTAGCCTTGCCAAAGAGGATTTGGCATTCATTGACATTATTTGCTATTCTGGTGATGGCTGTACCGATATTCGGGTATGGGCAGACCAAGGAGTATGCAACGGTTGCTCCAAGTAGTGGAGCTATTGCTGTTGGCCTTTTCGGCACTGGAGCTTCTGGTGTTAGCGGGGCTTCCAATGCAGCTGATATCAATGATTTGAACAGTTATGCCGAGATGACCTCAACTAGAATCGTGGCCGGACTGTTAGGTTCTGGAGATGGATGGCTACAACTGAAGTTCGGAAATAATCTGGCCGCAAAAGACTGGGTTTATATTCGCTATTCGGATATTAGTCAAGAAGGTTTAGTAGTGGGTTTAGGTGCCCTGTTGGGAGCTCCTGCTAATTTCATACAAGCAACGTTGTATAAAAACGCCAACGCTTCAGGTGCTGGAAGTGCAATTGCTGGTGATGTTAATGTAAAATTTGTTACGGATAACAGTGGAACCACATACATTGCTGTTCAATCGCCCAATAATACTGAAACGTTTAATTCGGTGAGAATTAAATTGACATTTGGCTCCAATGTAAATGTTTTAGCAACTCGAAAGATTAAAATTCATAATGCTTATGCCTTGTCGGGCGTTGCTGCGTGCAACCCAGTTGCGTTCGCTGGAGATGGCGAAGCTACCGGCATTAGCGTGAATTTGGGTGGTTTACTTGGAGCAGATAGAAAAATTGTTGAGAATCCAAGTTTTGCTATTGATCAAAATACATCAAATTATTCCACATTGAGTGGTAGTCTTCTTTCTGTTGTAGGGAATTTTTCCCAAAGTTTTTATTTCCCAACAGTTTCGGAAGCAAATTCTAAGTTGAAGGTTCGACTTCAACTGAGCCAAGCTGTAGCCAACGTGAATCTGCTAGGCGGTTACTATGTAAGAGCTTACAACGGAAATAATCCTATCCCTGTAGTTGACCATACGTTCCAAGGTGGATTAATTGGCGGTTTAGATTTGCTCGGTATATTGAGTACGGGGGGTATCGCGACGTTGTCGCTAGACGCTATAGGAGTCTATGATAGAGTAGAGGTCGGAATGATTGGTGCAGTGGGTGTAAATGTGGGGGCCGACCTACGGATATATGGAGTTACGCGGACTAGTGCGTCATGTCCAGAGCCTCCTCCGACAGCAAGTCCGCTATTTCAACCAGTTTGCGCAAATGCAACAATTGTGTCGTCTTCGAATGCAGATGATCCTCAATTGGCCGTAGATGATAACTTTGATAGTTATGCAACCTTACGTTCAGATGCGGGAATTCTGGTAGGCCTTGCCAATAGAGCCGGACACCTAGAAGCGAAATTTGATGCTGAGGTTCCTGCTGGAAAGACAGCTTATATTCGTATTGATTACGATCAAGATGTCTTGAAGTCTCTGTTGGCGGGTAGTATTGGAGATTTAGTCGGTGGATTGGTAAATGGTTTAGTATTAGGGAATCATTTCTTTGAAGTACAACTGAAGAATGGTAATTCAGAAACTTTAAATACATCTAGTGCTAATCTCTTTGCTTCATCGAATGGTCAAGTGAAAATTGTACAAGACAAGACTGGAAGATATTACATCGCAATAAAGGCAAATCAACCTTTTACAAATATCAGATTGACAGATAGAACAACATCTGTAGTAGGACTGTTGTCTTCAGATAAGTATTTAAATGTGTATAGTATCTGTTACGATAACAGTACTGATATATGTAATCAGGCATTCTCAACTTCTTATGAAGGGTCGGGTATCAGTTTAGGTTTGTTACAACTTGGTAAGACAGGGGTCATCAATGCACAAAATGCTATTGATGATAATGAAACTACTTTTTCTGAAATTAACCTTGGTGTATTGAGTGTGGCAGGCTCTATGTCGCAATACATAAATTATAACTCATTAAGTGATCCGAAATCTGTATTTAAAATAAAATTAGCTTTAGCTGCTAGTAAGACACTAAATGTTGATTTGTTAGGAGCATATGAAGTGCTGGCTTATAACGGTAATACGGAAGTATATCGCAGAACACTAAGTTCTGGTTTATTAAATGGCACCGATCTTCTGGGATTGTTAGGAGGACAAGAGTCCACGATTACGTTTGCGCCCGGAAAGGCATTTGATCGTATAGAGATTCGAGTGAATGGCTTGTTAGGCGTTAGCGCTTTTGAGTCAGCCGTAAAGGTATACGATGTGAAGCGTTTTGGACCTGCCGGTTCAGGCTGTGAGGATCCAGGCTTCGTTTTGCCTCCTGCTACCGATGATCCGTTCGAAATTCCAGCCTGTGACGCTACTGTTGTAGATTCGAAACATGCGGATTACCCTTGGTTAGCTGCTGATGGTAATAACGAATCGTTTGCGACATTAACAGCAAGCAGTGGATCCTTATTGGGAATCGGAGCGTACTCCGGATTCTTAGAATATGAAATAGCTGGTGGAGTTGATGCTAATAAGACTACCTATGTACGCATAGACATGGAAGATAATATCTTGGATCGTCTACTAAGCGGTACATTAGGTAATTTGGTAGGAGCAGTGGGAGGTTTAGTTTTAGGCGATCACTATTTTACTGTAGAGGCTAAAACAGCAACTGGAGGTACTACGGTACTAACGGGCTCAAGTGCAAATGCATTTGTTGGAACCACAGGTGGAGACTTGCGGATTGTTCAAGACAATATTGGACGTTATTATATCGCAATTACACCTAACCAAGCATATCAAAACATAAAGATAACCGAGCATTTCCCTGCTTTGGTAAATACAAAAGATGCGGTCTCCATGAAAATCTTTGAGGCTTGTAGGGAAATTGGTTTGGACAATTGTCTACCCGCTCAGTTTACATCGTTTGATCAGTCGGGACTTTCATTAGGGCTGTTAAATGGAGCAGGAGTGAAAGATGCAGATCACGCAATCAGTGTCAACTCATCTGATTATTCGGAGATTAGCACGGGGACAGTAGCGATCGCAGCTGAGGTTGCGCAACGAATCTATTTCAATAAGCTTTCTGCTGCTGGAGATACGTTAAAAGTGCGTTTACAAATGGATCCTGCTAGTTTGGCAGCGGTGGATTTGGTTGGACGTTATAAAATTGTGACCTACAATGGAAGTGCCGTGGCAGAAACCTTTACTTTGCAGCAAGGATTAATCAATAATTTGAACTTATTGGATTTATTCAACTCTGGTGGGGTACAAACCTTGACCTTCCAAACGAATACAGCATATGATCGTGTGGATGTGGTTGCGGGATCGCTTTTGAGTGTTGCTTTGACTCCAGCAATTCGTCTGTACGAAGTGAAACGGATAGGTGCGGGATGTCCATCAACGACGATTCCTTCTCCATTCGAAAATCCGGTATGTGTAACAACAATCAAGGCTTCTTCAAACGCGGATAATATTTCGAATCTATTCGATAACGATTTTGATTCGTATGCAACCCTAAGATCTGGATCTAATTCTTTATTAGGACAGTTATTAGGAGGTCAACCGAATCAATATACAGGATTTGTAGAACTAGGATTTGATGCACCAGTGACTGCCAATAAAACCGCTTATGTACGCATTGATTTTGAACCAACATTATTGAATAAATTATTAGCAGGAAGTATTGGTGGTACCTTAGCTGGTGTAGTAGACGGTCTAATATTAGGAGATCACTTCTTCCATGTGCAAGCTATAAGCGGAAATACAATTGTACTAGAGGGTGGTAGCAACGATAATTTTGGAAATAATAACGATCGTATCCGAATTGTTCAGGATGCATTGGGACGTTACTACATAGCCATCACGCCAACAGCTAATTTTGATGCCATCCGTATTACAGACCATACACGTACAGGACTTCCATTGGTAGCACAAGGAAATTCGATGAATGTGTATGGTGCATGTGTCGACAATCCGTTGACAGACTGTCAACCGGTATTCACTACATCCTATGATGCTAAGGGGCTTTCCTTGGATGCGGCCGGCTTGGCAGGTAGTGGAGTCACGAATGCAAATCATGCTATTGACGCGAATACCACAAACTACTCGGAGATTAGTCTAGGTGTAGTAGGAGTGGGCACGTCAGTAAAACAGCTATTTGACTTCCGCAAAGTAGCATTGGCTAGTGAAATTGTTAATATTAAATTGCAGTATGGTTCAGGTGCTTTGGATGCCAACCTCATTGGTGGTTTGGAAATCGTCGCCTATAAAGGCGCTACTCCAGTTAAAACTTTGGACGTACAAAGTGGATTGATCAACGGACTGAATGTCTTAGATATATTGAACAATGGAGCAACTGGAATTATTCCGTTTGCACCGGGTGTTGAGTTCGATCGTATCAGTGTAGGATTGAGTGGTGCCGTAGCGGTGGGTGTACTTCCTGCTTTACGGGTATATGCAATCGAGAAAGATTGTAACACACCAATGTTTAAATCTTGGAAATCATTTGTTGTCAATAACAATACAAATATCAAGACTGTAAAAGGTGGTGAGGAAGTAGAATATACGATCCATATACGGAATACCGGTAGTGTGGCATTGAATGACTATATCATTACAGATGCTATTCCTTCCAATACAACTTTTGTATCTGCCGCTAACGGCGGAAGTGAGGTTGGAGGTATTGTAACATTTAGTGGTGTTGATATTGCAGCGGGAGCTACAGCAACGGTGAGCTTTAAAGTGGATGTGGATGCGGACTTAACAGGTGTTACTGAAATACGTAACGTAGCATTGGTTAAGAAAGACGCTACTGATCCTGGTACGGAGACATTGCCACCATCACCAACGGATCCAAACGAACCGGATGAGACAGGTGGTACGGGAACTATTATACCAGTGACACCAGTATCTACTATCGTTACTTGGAAAGCAGCGGACAAAACGGCTGTACAAGGAGGTGAAGATATTACCTATACTATTTATATTAAAAATACAGGTAACCAGGCCTTGACAGGTGTATCGATTACAGATCCGATTCCTGCGGGAACGGTTTATAAATCGGGCGGTACCTCTGATGGCACAACGATTACTTTGGCTGGAATTAACATTCCTGTCGGAGCGACTGTTCCAGTGACGTTCATTGTTACGGTGAAGAATGATCTTACAGGCTTAACAAATATCAGCAACGTAGCTACTGTCACAGCTGGAGGTACTCCAGTGCCGACGACTCCTGCAGACCCTACAAATCCTACACTTGGGCCTGATGCGACTAAAAATCCAGGAGATCCTACGTTGGTGCTAGTTACAGATAACTTTGCGTTAGTTTCTTGGAAGAATGCGGTTGTCAATAATGACCCTGCTGTTACTACAGTAAAAGGTGGGGAAGTAATCGAATATACTATTTATGTTCGCAACACGGGTAATAAGGATTTGAATAATGTAGTGATCAATGATCCATTGCCAGCTGGTACGACGTTAGTATCAGGTAGTCTACCGTTTACGATTGCATCGTTGAAAGTTGGTGCTACTTCTACAGGGTATACATTTAAAGTAAAAGTGAATGAAAATCTTACAAGTGTAAGTGAAATAAAGAATATTGCGAAGGTCATTAGTACTGAAATCACGACTGAGCAGGAAAGCTACCCTTCTGAGGTAGGTAATCCGAATGAACCGGATGTGACTAAACCAGCTGGTACAGTGACTCCTGTCATCCCTGTTAATAGTATCGATTTAACATTAACGGGTG
Source organism: Sphingobacterium sp. SYP-B4668 (assembly GCF_027627455.1). NCBI lineage: Bacteria > Pseudomonadati > Bacteroidota > Sphingobacteriia > Sphingobacteriales > Sphingobacteriaceae > Sphingobacterium > Sphingobacterium sp. SYP-B4668. Next base: position 1,648,695 of record NZ_CP115483.1, read on the forward strand.
TTAGTGACGGAGCTGTTACTAGCATGGCCGCTAGTGACGATCAAATAACTTATACAGTTACCGTAACAAATACAGGTAACAAGGATTTAGTGGCTCTTGATTTGGCAACTACTATTCCAGCAAATACAACTTCTGTAAATAATGGTGTTTTCACTGCCAATGGAACAAATTTAACTTTTACCATACCGACTTTGGGGGTTGGTCAGACAGAGACTTATACTTTTGTTGTAGAAGTGGGTACGATAGATAATGCTGTTGTAACTTCTATTAACAATACTGTTACAGCTAGCAATGCTCTTGTCACCGACACGAAGACGCATAGAATGTTGACGGATTGTACACCGGTTGTAGCTGGCAATTTGACATTGACATCTTCAGAGCCAAGTGTTTGTATTGGCGGATCCATTACCTTAGAAGGTGCTGTAAGTGGTGTTGCAGGAGTAGATCCAAGTATGATCAAATGGTACCGTGCTTATAATGCAGGTACGGGTGCAGTAAGTGGTTATTTAGGAGCTGGGGCATCTGTGGTGGTAACTCCTACTACAGTTGGCGCTACTAAATATTATGCAGTTGTCGACGGAGCAGGGTTCTGTTTTGACAATCCACCTGCAGAGATACCAATTACGGTGAATGCTTTACCGGCTACACCAACAATTACACCGAGTTCAGCTACTGTTTGTGAAAGTGAACAAGTGACCCTAACGGCTACAGGCGGTACGACTTATATCTGGTCAAAAGTAGGAGTAGCAACTCCATTGGCTGAGACATCTGCTACATTGACTCTTCTTGGAGCATTGACGGATGCCGGACAATATACAGTGAGGGCCGTGAATGGAGGTTGTACTAGTGATGTATCTGCTGCTGTACAAGTGTTGATTAATCCTAAACCTGCAAAACCAGTATTGACGGCTTCAGCAAATGGAGTTTGTGTGGGTGAGATTATTACATTAACCTCGGATGCAACAGGTACACATCAATGGTTTAAAGATGGCCAGCCTATTGTTGGTGCAGTTAACACCAATACACTTACTGTAGCAGCTGGGGGAGTCTATACTGCTCAGGTTACAGATGCTACTACAGGTTGCGCTAGTGAGGTGTCTGATGGATTGACCGTTACCGTGAATCCTGCACCTGTAATCGTATTTAACGAACCAACTTCTTACACAATAGAAGTTAATCAAACGCTTACTTTGCCAACTTATGCAAGCGAAGCTGATGTTACTTATCAATGGAAGGATCAAACGGGAACAAACTTTAATGGAACTGTAGTAGGACCATTTGCTAGCCCAGGTACGCATGTTTATACGTTGATAGCGACCAATAGCACAACAGGTTGTCAAACAGCTTCGAGCGTTACAATCCGTGTATTCAATGCAGGGGAGTGCCCTCCAGTATTTATTAGAGTATATGGCAATGATGCGCAACAGCATGGTAAGTCTCTTTTAGGGGATGTAACGAATCCAAGTCAAGCAGCTGACCAAAATCCTTCAACCTTCAGTACATTGACTGATGGAGTGAATGTTGGAAATCTATTAGGAAAGACTTTCCAAAACATTAAATGGTCAGGTAGTCCAATTGCCGCTGGTACACCGGTAACGGTTAAACTAGGTAAATCCATGACAGTTGCACAAGTAATTGGCGGTCTGCTTGTCGAACCGATTGACGCCGCTGGAAATTCAGTGGGTGCACCTCAAATTGTCGACGGAGATATAGCAAACATCGTTGCCGGGGAGAATATCTACGACTTTACATTTACACCTACGAATGCTGCTGGAGCGCTAGTGCCTTATAGTGGCGTGAAGGTTCATTTAATAGGATTGATAACAGCAGGACAATCTGTAAACCTTTACGAAGCGTATTATCATAGTGCGGGTACACCGGATTGTACTAATCCAAATGGTGTAATCGATATCTTACATGGTATTGAACGTCCAATAGGTGGCGTAGGCGTATTAAACGCATTGAACTTCGTAACAGATGCTACAAATGCTGTGGACGGAAATGAAGCCACTTCTGCGCTATTGAATAACGTAGTAAACGTCAACGCTTATACACGTTTGGAGGTTGCTTATAATACACCAGCGCTTGTAGGTGACACCTTGACAATCAAATTGGAAACTCCAAGTTCGTTGTTGACTGTCGGATTATTGCAGGCATTTACGATTCAACCTTACTTAGGTAATGTAGCGGTAGGTGCTCCAATCCATAATGATGCAAGTTTATTGAATATTACACTCCTTGATGGAGGAAATAAGGCGGATGTGAAGTTCATTGCTAATGCACCTTATGATAGAATTAAGATTCTATATGGAGGTTTAGTTACCGCCTTGTCACAATTAAAAGTAAATGAGATTACACGTACAATTCCAGCGGTAGTCGCCGGACCAAATAATGATAATGTATTTGAGATTTGCCCTGGAGATGATATTACCATCCCAGCGCCAGATAATTGTACAACATATGAGATATACGATGCTATCACTGGGGGTAATAAAGTAGATATTACGAAACTTGCCCCAGGTACGCATACGCTTTATGTACAGACCATCCGCTTCGGTACTTGTGCAGTTGGCACACGTACAGAAATCGAGGTAAGGGTTAAACCTGCCGGTGTTGTGGCTGACATAGCCGATATCTTGGTCAACGGTATGGACCCAAGCGCACCATTGTGTATCGCACCGGGTATCGATGTTATATTAACGACGGGACTTAGCGCAACTAGCACTATTGTTAACCCAATATTCCACTGGTACGATGCGGCAGGAGTTGCGATCACAGGTGGGGCAAACGGTACATTGAACATCGGAGCATTAGCTGCTGGTACTTATACATACAGTGTCGGGGTTAGTGGAGACGGTGTCTGTGAAAGTGATGCTGCAGACCACAAGACGGTTACCTTCACGATCTTGCCTACTGGAGCTGTTACGGACATCGCTGACATCTTGGTCAACGGTATGGATCCTAGCGCGCCATTGTGTATCGCCCCTGATGTAGACGTTGTCTTGACGACAGCGCTTACGGCAGCAAGCACGATCACCAACCCGGTATTCCACTGGTACGATGCGGCAGGAGTTGCGATCACAGGTGGGGCAAACGGTACATTGAACATCGGCAAATTAGCTGCCGGTACATACACTTACAGCGTAGGAGTGAGCGGCGACGGTATCTGTGAGAGTCTGGCCTCAGACCGCAAGACGGTTACCTTCACGATCTTGCCTACGGGAGCTGTTACGGACATCGCTGACATCTTGGTCAACGGTATGGATCCTAGCGCGCCATTGTGTATCGCCCCTGATGTAGACGTTGTCTTGACGACAGCGCTTACGGCAGCAAGCACGATCACCAACCCGGTATTCCACTGGTACGATGCAGCAGGAGTTGCGATCACAGGTGGGGCAAACGGTACATTGAACATCGGAGCATTAGCTGCCGGTACATACACTTACAGCGTAGGAGTGAGCGGCGACGGTATCTGTGAGAGTCTGGCCTCAGACCGCAAGACGGTTACCTTCACGATCTTGCCTACTGGAGCTGTTACGGACATCGCTGACATCTTGGTCAACGGTATGGATCCTAGCGCGCCATTGTGTATCGCCCCTGATGTAGACGTTGTCTTGACGACAGCGCTTACAGCAGCAAGCACGATCACCAACCCGGTATTCCACTGGTACGATGCAACAGGAGTTGCGATCACAGGTGGAGCAAACGGTACATTGAACATCGGCAAATTAGCTGCCGGTACATACACTTACAGCGTAGGAGTGAGCGGCGACGGTATCTGTGAGAGTCTGGCCTCAGACCGCAAGACGGTTACCTTCACGATCTTGCCTACTGGAGCTGTTACGGACATCGCTGACATCTTGGTCAACGGTATGGATCCTAGCGCGCCATTGTGTATCGCCCCTGATGTAGACGTTGTCTTGACGACAGCGCTTACGGCAGCAAGTACGATCACCAACCCGGTATTCCACTGGTACGATGCAGCAGGAGTTGCGATCACAGGTGGGGCAAACGGTACATTGAACATCGGCAAATTAGCTGCCGGTACTTATACATACAGCGTAGGAGTGAGCGGCGACGGTATCTGTGAGAGTCTGGCCTCAGACCGCAAGACGGTTGCCTTCACGATCTTGCCTACTGGAGCTGTTACGGACATCGCTGACATCTTGGTCAACGGTATGGATCCTAGCGCGCCATTGTGTATCGCCCCTGATGTAGACGTTGTCTTGACGACAGCGCTTACGGCAGCAAGCACGATCACCAACCCGGTATTCCACTGGTACGATGCGGCAGGAGTTGCGATCACAGGTGGGGCAAACGGTACATTGAACATCGGCAAATTAGCTGCCGGTACATACACTTACAGCGTAGGAGTGAGCGGCGACGGTATCTGTGAGAGTCTGGCCTCAGACCGCAAGACGGTTACCTTCACGATCTTGCCTACGGGAGCTGTTACGGACATCGCTGACATCTTGGTCAACGGTATGGATCCTAGCGCGCCATTGTGTATCGCCCCTGATGTAGACGTTGTCTTGACGACAGCGCTTACGGCAGCAAGTACGATCACCAACCCGGTATTCCACTGGTACGATGCAGCAGGAGTTGCGATCACAGGTGGGGCAAACGGTACATTGAACATCGGCAAATTAGCTGCCGGTACTTATACATACAGCGTAGGAGTGAGCGGCGACGGTATCTGTGAGAGTCTGGCCTCAGACCGCAAGACGGTTACCTTCACGATCTTGCCTACTGGAGCTGTTACGGACATCGCTGACATCTTGGTCAACGGTATGGATCCTAGCGCGCCATTGTGTATCGCCCCTGATGTAGACGTTGTCTTGACGACAGCGCTTACGGCAGCAAGCACGATCACCAACCCGGTATTCCACTGGTACGATGCAGCAGGAGTTGCGATCACAGGTGGGGCAAACGGTACATTGAACATCGGCAAATTAGCTGCCGGTACATACACTTACAGCGTAGGAGTGAGCGGCGACGGTATCTGTGAGAGTCTGGCCTCAGACCGCAAGACGGTTACCTTCACGATCTTGCCTACTGGAGCTGTTACGGACATCGCTGACATCTTGGTCAACGGTATGGATCCTAGCGCGCCATTGTGTATCGCCCCTGATGTAGACGTTGTCTTGACGACAGCGCTTACGGCAGCAAGTACGATCACCAACCCGGTATTCCACTGGTACGATGCAGCAGGAGTTGCGATCACAGGTGGGGCAAACGGTACATTGAACATCGGCAAATTAGCTGCCGGTACTTATACATACAGCGTAGGAGTGAGCGGCGACGGTATCTGTGAGAGTCTGGCCTCAGACCGCAAGACGGTTACCTTCACGATCTTGCCTACTGGAGCTGTTACGGACATCGCTGACATCTTGGTCAACGGTATGGATCCTAGCGCGCCATTGTGTATCGCCCCTGATGTAGACGTTGTCTTGACGACAGCGCTTACGGCAGCAAGTACGATCACCAACCCGGTATTCCACTGGTACGATGCAGCAGGAGTTGCGATCACAGGTGGGGCAAACGGTACATTGAACATCGGCAAATTAGCTGCCGGTACATACACTTACAGTGTTGGTGTGAGCGGCGACGGTATCTGTGAGAGTCTGGCCTCAGACCGTAAGACGGTTACCTTCACGATCTTGCCTACGGGAGCGGTTACGGACATCGCTGACATCTTGGTCAACGGTATGGATCCAAGTGCACCATTGTGTATCGCACCCGATGTAGACGTTGTCTTGACGACTGCGCTTACGGCAGCAAGTACGATTACCAACCCGGTATTCCACTGGTACGATGCGGCCGGAGTTGCGATCACAGGTGGAGCAAACGGTACATTGAACATCGGCAAATTAGCTGCCGGTACCTATACATACAGTGTTGGTGTGAGCGGCGACGGTATCTGTGAGAGTCTGGCCTCAGACCGCAAAACGGTTACCTTCACAATTTTGCCTACGACAAAACCTGAAGATATCGCAGGTATTGAAGTCAATGGTAAAGATCCATCAGGTAGTATATGTATCGAACCTACAGATGAAACCATTCTTACGGCGAAGTTGACGGCAGCAAGTACGATTACCAACCCTGTATTCCACTGGTACGATGCAGCAGGAGTTGCCATAACAGGTGGAGCCAATGGTACATTGAACTTAGGTGTCATGGCACCAGGTACTTACACATATAGTGTGGGTGTGAGCGGAGATGGTATCTGCGAAAGCCTGGCTGCTGATAGAAAAGTGGTCACCTTTACAACAGTATTCTGCCGATCAGATTTATCCATCACAAAAGTTGCTGATCAGCAAACAGTGAACGCTGGAACAAACACCAGCTTTACAGCAACGATTACCAATAACGGTCCAGCTATCATAGCGGTTGGTGAAATCATCAATCTAGGAGAGATGCCAAGTGAGGGCTTGACGATTACTGGATACGAAGTGACATCTGCCAATGGCACAGCCGCTGGTACAGCAAACACCGCTACGGTAACTACTACTAAAGCAATTGCTGTAGGTGGTACGATAGTCGTGAAAGTGACAGCAGCAGTCTCTGCAAATGCACCGGCAACGATTAGTAATGGTATCAAGGTTTGGGGGCCAGATAAGCCAACTACCGAAGATCCGGATGATGAAGACGAGACTCCAGAAATACCAGTAATACGTGAATCTAAAATGAGTATCACGAAAGTTGCTGATCAAACTAGTGTGAAAGCCGGTGAAACCACGACGTTTACATTGACAATCAAAAATGAAGGACCTGCGGATATAGCAGTAGGTAAGGATATCAGTTTGGTGGAGCGTCCAGGTGAGGGCGTGACCATCAATACCTACAGCATGGTGAGTAGCAACGCGACGGTGAGTGGCGCAGCTAATAGTGCTAAAGTAACGACTACAGCAGTGATTCCAGTTGGAGAAACCATCGTTGTGAAAGTAACGGCTACAGTAGATGAAGAGGCTCCGGAAACGATTACCAATGGTATAACAGTGTGGGGACCTGGTAAGGATCCAGGGAAAGACCCAGAGGATGATAAAGATGACACGGATCCGATTCCGGTTGAATACCCTAGAGTATTGGCAGTGGACGATCAAGCCGAAGTGAAAGCAGGCCAAAATGTTATCATAACAGTATTGGATAACGATCAAGAAGTCAAGTGGGCTATCGATCCTTCAACAGTTGAAATTGTTGTACAACCAACAAAGGGAACACATACAATCAATGTAGACGGTACGGTCTCCTACACAGCAGATAAAGCTGCAACAGGAACAGATGTATTCAGCTATCGTGTGAAAGATGTGAAAGCCAGATGGAGTAATGAGGCCGAGGTGACCGTGACGATATTAGATAATCCACTAGTGGTACCAAACGTATTTACACCAAATAACGATAATGTGAATGACGACTTTGTAATATTGGGAATAGAAGTTTATGATCGTATTAGTCTGAAGATTATCAATAGATGGGGTAATGAAGTATATCGGAACGATAACTACAAAAATGATTGGAATGGATCGGGATTGAATGCAGGTACATACTTCTACATCATTGAAGCGACTAAGGCGGGTAAGACGGATGTATTGAAAGGAACAGTCTTGATTAAGAGAAACTAAAATTGGTAAACGTATTATTTACATAAATAATAACAGCATGAAATACGGAAAATATGCAGCGATGATAGTAGCAGGATGCTTGGGCTTAACGAAAGTTAACGCCCAGCAAAGTATCCAGTTTACACAATATATGTTTAATTCCATGAGTGTCAATCCGGCGTATGCTGGATATAAAGAAGAGTGGTTTGCTCAGTTGGGACTTCGTAGTCAATGGACAGGACTAGATGGTGCTCCTAAAACGGGGACAGTATCACTGGATGGGGTACTCGATCCCTATACCAAACGACATGGAGTGGGGATGAACATTACCTCAGATAGGTTGGGGGCTCAGTCTGCTACATCATTCTATGCAAACTATGCTTTTCGTTTGCAATTAGATAATGAAGATACCCAACGTCTGAGTTTGGGTATTGCGGGGGGATTTACGCAGTATAGCCTAGATGGAAATAAGTTGCGACCTACTGAAGGGAATGATCAAGTGCTTCCTGACGGGAAAATTTCAGATCTAGTGCCGGACATCCGATTAGGTGTGTATTATTATAATCCGCGTTGGTATGCTGGGGTCTCGGTACAAGATTTATTCAATGGCACGAACTCAGGAAGCGACTATAGATTCAACCAAAATACAACGGAAAGTCTTTATCGCACCATTAATGGTTATTTTATTGCTGGGGCATTATTTGAACTGGATAAGGGGGTACATTTTAGACCAAGCATATTGATTAAAGAGGATTTTAAAGGGCCTACGGCTTTGGACCTAAATGCGATGTTTGTATTTAATGGAAAATTTTGGATAGGTGCCGGCTACCGCACAAGAGCAAAAGTGTTTAATCGCGAGTATCAAGATAGAACGGTCGATAAGTTGAGTTCTATGAATGCAGTCACAGGAATTGCACAATTTTATGCGACAGACCGTTTGAGGATTGGATATTCCTATGATGCAATGCTTAATAAGATGAGTGGCATACAGAATGGATCTCATGAGATAACCCTTGGTTTGACCTTTGGAAGAAGAGGTGCTACACAGTATTTGAATCCTCGTTTCTTCTAAGCTAAATAGATATAAGATGAATGTGTTTAAGAAACTAATTTTTGCAGCTGCCTTTAGCGCTTCAATAATAGGTGTAAGTCAGGTAGAAGCTCAAGAGCAGCTTTCTTTGCGAGACAAAGCGTATCAGTTTTATCTAGCAGGGGAATATGCCAAAGCGGCAAATATCTATGGTCGTATTCAAGAAAAAAAGGAATTGACGACTAAGGAAGTAGCGGCTGTTGCCGACGCTTTCTATCAAATTAATGAGTATAATTCGGCGGAACAATGGCTCCAGCGATTGACGCAACTCGATCCAAAAGATGCTGAAGCCTCTTGGAAATATGCGCGAATCCTGAAAATCAATGGTAAGTATGATGATGCTCGTACTAGCTTTTTGGAGTTCAAAAAGCACTTTCCGGAAAGCAAAGATATAACGCTCGAGCTAGCCGGATGTGACTCGGCATTGCTTTGGATGAAAGACCCAAGTGCACATGTGATTAAGAATGAGAATGAAGTCAATACCAGCTTTGCTGAATTCGGGATTTTGGCATTGAGTAATGGTGTACTATATACGGCCGAGCCTTCTGTTCAATCGGCAGCTATTAGTGGGATGACGGGAAATGCCTATCTCAAGATTTTTTCTGCTGGCAGGGACGATGATGGTATTTCGCTGAAATACCCGGTATTGATGGGGGATATTTTCAATGATGCTAAGTATCATGTCGGACCGGTAGCTTCTAATGAAGATCAAGATGTCCTTTTCGTCACGCGTACCTATGCCGGAAAAGATGCAGAAAAAGTCAAAAGAGATGGTATGCGATTTAAGAAGCATAATCTTGAATTGATGATTTACAAGAAGAGTGGTGAGACTTGGGTGGGAGAACCATTTCAGTATAATAATGTAGAGAAGTATTCAGTAGGACATGCAGGATTGAGTACCGATGGAAAAGTTTTGTACTTTGCTTCAGATATGCCTGGTGGAAATGGTGGAGTAGATATTTGGTATAGTCAACAAAATAGTGACGGTACATGGGCAACTCCTCAAAATGCTGGTCGGGAAGTCAATTCAGCAGGGGACGAAATGTTTCCTTCGCTTTTTGGTGATACATTATATTTCTCAAGCGACGGTTACGCAGGAATGGGCGGACTTGATATTTACAAGGCTATCGGCAGTAAGAGCAACTTTAAAGCAAGGCAAAGTTTGAAGTACCCAGTAAATTCTTCCGCAGATGATTTTGCATTTGTAGTAAGCGCAGATGATCAAGATCAACAGTACGGATATCTTTCTTCCAACAGATCTGGTGGTGCGGGTGACGATGATATCTATTCATTCGTATATACTAAGCCAAAGATTACAATTACGTTGCAAGGTAAAGTATATGACAAAGCGACATCTGAATTGCTGGATGGATCTACCGCGACGATGTTTGATGCGAAAGGTAAACTACTTTCTACCTTTCATGTAAATGGATCGAATTTTGAGCGTGAATTGGAAAAGAAAACCGCCTATAAAGTGGTGGTGACAAAAGAAGGTTATATGTCGGATTCTACTTTCATTGCAGCAATCCATCCAACAAAGGACACCACCGTATTTGCTACGTTTAATTTACAACCTGTAAATAAAAAGGGAATTACCTTTGTATTGGACAATATCTATTATGATTTTGATAAGTCTGACATTAGAAAAGATGCGGCAGTCGTATTGGATCAACTGGTCAATGTAATGAACGAGAATCCGACGTTGAAAATTGAGTTGTCCAGCCATACTGATAGTAGAGGGTCAGATAGTTATAATCTCAAGTTGTCAGATAGGAGAGCAAAATCTGCAGTGGATTACATCATAAGCCGAGGAGTAGCTAAAGAACGATTGGTTTCCAAAGGCTATGGCGAAACTAGGCTTGTTAATAATTGTGCAAATGGCGTGAAATGTTCAGAAGCTGAACACCAAGCAAATCGACGCACAGAAGTTGAGGTATTGGAATATTAAACCTTTGAAAAACATAATTAGTGAAGAAGCTGCCCTCCCAAGGCAGCTTTTTTTGTTTTAGTATTCGTACACTTTTATTTTTCTTATCTAGCTGATTTTTAATTTGTTCTGGGCCTAGTTTAACTAATTAAAAGGTTTAATATAAATAGTTTTTATGAGGCTATTTGTATCTTAATAAAAAAAAATATTACCTTCGCTATATCTACCGATTTACCTTTGGGGAATTTTTTATTTACATATATAATTTGACGAGTAAGTGCTTTTCATATTTATGTGTGTTCACTTCTTAAAATTTGGGAAGTAATGAAATGTATTAGGGCAGTTTATTTTATTTATTGTTACTGACTTAAATTTAAATATTGCTGTATATGAGTGTTTTGTACCTATGGAGACGATTTACAGTGTTTGAGATTTTGTTAACACTGATTTTGCTATTACAATTAGTCCAACTTGGAATAATTTGTCTGGACGGACATTTTCCCTTGCCCTTATTGTATGGACCGCTCTATTGGTCCGCTTATAGGTATTATTCTCAAGCGTCAATACGTCAGATACAACAAGAACTAGTCTGTGGGGCTGTTCCTTTCCTATGGTTTGGTATTTGGTATTTATACAATGGCAATGCCAATGGCTCTGTCTATTTCAGCTATTATATACCCCTTGCATTGATTGAGCAATTAGTTTACCCAGTCATGATTTTGTATGGACTGTATAGAAAAAAGACACATTCGATGCAGTCCAATCTTCTACGGCAATTGATGGCATTGGCAATAGGTACATTAATTTTTGTGTTAGTAGATCTGCTCGATAGATACGGCGGTTTTGTCGGTTATTTCGATTTTAATGCCAGTTATACAGTGGCATTTACCATGGGAGTAAGTATTTTTATGCTAGGATACTACCTATTTGGTTATCACTTAGAAGATGAGCGTAAGACAGTTGTACGAGAAGAATCAGTAGAACAGCGGGAGTTTTCTGTGGTGCATGAGACGACACTTCTCTTGGTTACTATCATGGAAAGAGATCAATTGTATTTGAATCCTAAGCTTACGTTGAGTGATATAGCCGCTTATACGAAACTTCGTAAGGCTGAAATTTCGCAGTGCCTTAATATTGTCCTTGGTCAATCGTACTACGAATGGCTTGCCGGTTATAGAGTGCAGTATGCCATTCGCTTGTTGGGGGAGAGTGGAGCAAATTACAAATTGGAAGCTATAGCCCATAGTTGTGGGTTTTCATCCAAAACGACCTTTGTACAGTATTTTAAAGAAATAGTAGGAATATTGCCTTCTACTTACCGTAATGATTTACTAACCCGTTAGATGACGATGTACGGATGTTTTTTTGCTTCGATTCAGGTGGTATGTTTGTTAGGAATGTACCTATACATGGTGTTGAACGAGAAGCGTGATGTGGATTTGATTATCATTTTGCTGTTAATAGTTTTGACATTAGATAATACTTTGGGTATTGTTTTTCGGTTGGCGTTTCCGCATTTATCGCTATGGAGTGATGCAGCTCCTTTTGGTCTTATATATGGTCCTTTGCTATATTGGGTTTGGCTGGGTTTTAGGGAGGAACGTAATATATTTAAACGGATTCTACCTCATCTACTCCCATTTATCTTAGCTTTCGTCGCTTACTTATTGGTATCCTTACTTCCTCCAGTGAAGGATAAATATATGAATGAGTGGTTAGGAATGCTTTACATAAGTATGTGCGTTTCTTGGTTATGGTATTCTTTAATGATATTCGTGGGCTCGTATCGTCATAAAGACGTCGATATTGGCTTTTTAAAATATGCAATTGTACTTTTACTAATTGCCAAATCCTGTATGTTGCCCATGTTATTTGATTGGAAGAATTCTTTGGCCCTAGTCAGTGGTGGAAGTGTAGGATTGGTGATGTATGGATGTATGTTGACGCTTTCACTTTTGATTTTTAATTATTTCGTGCAGCGACTCAAAGAATCAGTGACTTTCGCGCGTAAAATCACTGATTCAATAGAAATTATATCGGCGGATGCGGACCGATCTATATTGACAGCCGTTCAACAGCAATCGATTAGTGACTATCTTAATGAGGAACCGTATAGTGATTCTTCTTTTAATGTAACTCGTATGGCTGAAGATCTTCAACTGCCTAAAATGTTGCTTTCCCAATACTTTTCTGATAGGCATGGCGATACTGTAATCAAGACGGTCAATGCCTGGCGTGTTGCAAAGGCTTGTCGAATGTTGGAGCAGCCCAATGTGCAGCTGACTATGGAAGAGCTGGCTTTTGCCTGTGGTTTCAATTCAAGGGCTTCATTCTATCGTAATTTTAATCTCGAAAAAGGCTGTTCTCCTTCTGCCTATCGGGAGCGATTCTTTATGAGATAATTTTCTGTCAAATTATTTTAATCATTCCCACTATATAGGGTATTTGTCTGATTTTTTTTGCTTTATATGTTGTCTCATTTTTTATTTGGACAACAAGATGATAAAATGAGACAGTATGAGACGAGGACATACTTACATTTGTCGCCAATATCAGACTACCCTATGGGTAGGAATGAGTGTTGTTGAGTAGTGATATCTTTTTTTGTTAAAACAAAGTTTTTGTATAGCAAATTTTTGCTATAATGCCTTGAACTATATCAGATGTATAAAAAAAAGCTTTTCCTTTATGTCGATATCGTTTAATCTCTTTTAACCTAGTTTTAATATATCGCTATCTGTGGAATTGAATCTGATCATAGGGATTCTGTATTGATACAATATTACCAAATAGTAATTATGGAATTATTTAAAAAACCAACCCTTATTAATAGGGATTTCTGGCTGAAAATGCTGTGCTTGTCTCTAATTCTTTTATGTTCTTTTTCATGGACATATGCCGACGGTTCTAAGGATTTGTATCCATTGGGTGTTCAGGGACACAGAGCCATGTTAAGTAGCTCGAATGCTGCTCCAAGCAATAGCTTTCCGTATCCCAATCTTGGGATACATTACGTCTATGTGCAAGCCGGAGAAATCATTACGTTGGCATCCAATGCACAGGATCCCTCCGGCACAAAACGGATTTATCTGTATAGTCCCTCAGGAGCAGACGTGACGCCAGCTATAGGTGCCGCAGGGAATATTCCGAACCGGGCGGCTGAATTAGCAGGGCCAGCAAAACCGGCAACAGCTGCTGTTGGTAATCAATATGTTCCTTTGTATTATACAGCACCTACAACAGGAATTTATCAGGTGAGTTTTCTTGGCGGGAATAGTCAAGGCTCACAAGCTGGATTGGCGAATGGTAATTGGACAACAGGTACTTCAACGGGAAATGTGTCCGCATGGGATGTCTCTGTTTTTAAACCCGACGAAGATAAATTTGTCAGCGGTCGGGTGTGGACGAATGTTTTTAATTTCACAGCAAACGCCACCAATTATCGGGTATACGCTAAAGTGTATGTATTGACCAAAGATGGATATATCTACCGAACCGATCAAAACGGCATGAACGGGCAATTGTATACTTTTTTTGTTAATAATAATGGGGTTACAAATAGCAATACAAAGCAATCTATTTATAAAAGTGTGAACGCTTCAACCCCAACCAGTATTGAGGCGTTAGGATTAGGGTATAGTATTCATAATCCAAATCTTGCAGATACGGAGACCGATATTACTTATAAGATGTTTTACGCTCCTCCTGCTTTAGATATGCCAAGTGTGGCCTCTGGAGCAGTTCCTGGTGGAAGCACCTGGCTGAAAAATACGCCCATACTTCCTGAAGTGCAAGGCTTACACATAAAAGGGGTAGATGGTACTTTGGGGCAGGTAAGTAATAAAGGAGGGTATATTGGTTTTACTGCAGATGCACAGGGTCAATTCATCGTTGAAATCAAAAGTGATGTGACTCCGGCAGCTTTTGTGACCCGAGAGATACGGGGCGTGGCCAGCATTGGTAATAATGAAGTGCTTTGGGATGGTAAAGGTGGGGATGGCATTCCTTTACCGCAAGGAAATGTGCCTGCTACAATAACCGTACGTATGCAGGGAGGGGAAGTCCATTTTCCCTATTTTGACGTGGAGAATAACCTTGATGGTGTTATTATCCAACGGTTAGATAACAATAATTTGAACAACGTACTCTCGGATACGGTATACTGGGATGATTCAGATATTACGGCGACGACTGGTGCTTCAAATCCAAAAAATAACAGTCATCTTTCACCAACAAATAGTATTGGTATCCGCAGTAGCGTCAATGGACATAAATTTTCCAATGATTTTGGAAATAATAGATCATTGGACACTTGGACATTTATAAAAGGAGAAGCGAAGACTATCGCTACGAATATTATAGTCAATGAATCGGATTTGGAAGTGGCGAGCATTGTTGCGGATAACTTTCCTTCGACTATGGTTTCAGTGGGGGACGAATGGCAATATACGAGTGTGATGCGTAATAATGGGCCAAGTGCCGTACAGACGAATACAGATCCGCTCAATGGGCCGATTACCCGGGGTGCGACATTTCGCTTTTACGTACCCGCAGGCGTTGCAATTAGTACAAATCCGGCCGATATCACCTTCAGCTCAGCATGTGCTGTACTTGTAGGTACACCTACTTTTGCGAACGGAGTTTTTGAAGCCATAGTGGATATGCCCTCTGGTTGCCAAGCAACGATTTCAGTCAAAGCTTCGGTAGTGAGTTCATTGGGTACTTATAATGGAAAGATTTATACCTGGGCTACAATCCTTAGACCCAATGATTATACAGATATTAATGCTACCAATCCGGATATAACCATACCGCCTACGGATCCTTTCTTTGAGGCCAACGGTATTAATCAGGATTACACGACAGTGGCAACAGGAGATCCTACACAAGTAGATTTAACGCAAACAAACAATATTAAGCTAAATGGAGAGCTTTCCATGGTGGCTGATTTGGCAATTACCAAGGAAGTATCTGCTGGGCCATGGCACGTACGTGCGCCAGTGACTTTTACACTTACAGCAGTAAATAATGGTCCGTCAGATGCGACTGGAGTGAAGGTGACGGATCTGTTACCAAGTGGATACCTGTTTATTTCAGCTACTCCTTCGACGGGGGCATACGATGCGACGACAGGTGTTTGGACTATTGGTAACCTCTCGTCAGTTAATGGAAGCAATATTGCTACACTTTCTATCGTAGCTGAAATACAACAATCAGGAGATTATACAAACGTAGCGACTATTGCAAGTGACGTATTCGATAATGATACGAACAATAATCAAGATGAAGCCGGTGTAGTTACACCATCACCTGCAGCAGCAGATCTGGCAATAGAGAAAGTTGTGAACAATAATCGCCCAATTGTGGGAGATGAGGTGACATTTACAATGACCGTAACCAATAATGGTCCTTCGAGAGCCACTAATGTAAACGTTACTGATATCGTGCCAAATGGGTACACAGTAACCAATGTAGCGGTAGATGAAGGAAGCTGGAATGCGCCTAATTGGACAATTCCTTCATTAGCAAGCGGAGGATCTTATACGATGACAATTACGGCGAATGTGCTCGCTTCGGGTACATATAATAATACGGCAACAGTTGTAGCAAATGAATATGACCCGGATAAAACCAATAATACTGATGAAGTATTAGTAGAGTTGGCCGCACCATCATATACCTTAATTAAAGGCGCTAAGCTTACTACCGATAATGGTACGTTAGGTAAGGCGGATGTCAATGATGTGATTACGTATACCTTTACGGTTAAGAACACAGGCAATGTTACGTTGAAAGATGTAAGAGTGAGCGACCCTCTTGCGAACCTGAGTGCTATCAGTCCAGCTTCTGCTGCTAGTTTAGCTCCTGGTGCTAGTGCTACCTTTACAGCTACATACACGGTTGTTCAGACAGACGTTGATCGCGGTTCAGTAGAGAACGTTGCTACGGTTAACGGTAAGGGCCCTGACGGTACAACAACTGTTCCTCCGGTGGAATCTACCCCTGAAGATCCTGCCAATCCGGGCAGCGGCGATCCAGATCCGGGCAAGACACCTGGCGATCCTACGGTTGTTGAAGCAGATGATACAGCATCTTACACCTTAGTTAAAGGCGCTGAGCTTACTACCGATAACGGTACAGTGGGTAAGGCGGATGTCAATGATGTGATTACATATACCTTTACGGTTAAGAATACAGGTAAGGTTACGTTGAAAAACGTTACGGTTAGTGACCCTCTTGCGAACCTGAGTACTATCAGCCCAGCTTCTGCTGCTAGTTTAGCTCCTGGTGCTAGTGCTACCTTTACAGCTACATACACGGTTGTTCAGACTGATGTCGACCGTGGTTCAGTAGAGAACGTTGCTACGGTTAACGGTAAGGGCCCTGACGGTACAACAACTGTTCCTCCGGTGGAATCTACCCCTGAAGATCCTGCCAATCCGGGCAGCGGCGATCCAGATCCGGGCAAGACACCTGGCGATCCTACGGTTGTTGAAGCAGATGATACAGCATCTTACACCTTAGTTAAAGGCGCTAAGCTTACTACCGATAACGGTACAGTGGGTAAGGCGGATGTCAATGATGTGATTACGTATACCTTTACGGTTAAGAATACAGGTAAGGTTACGTTGAAAAACGTAACGGTTAGTGACCCTCTTGCGAACCTGAGTACTATCAGCCCAGCTTCTGCTGCTAGTTTAGCTCCTGGTGCTAGTGCTACCTTTACAGCTACATACACGGTTGTTCAGACAGACGTTGATCGCGGTTCAGTAGAGAACGTTGCTACGGTTAACGGTAAGGGCCCTGACGGTACAACAACTGTTCCTCCGGTGGAATCTACCCCTGAAGATCCTAACAATCCGGGCAGCGGCGATCCAGATCCGGGCAAGACACCTGGCGATCCTACGGTTGTTGAAGCAGATGATACAGCATCTTACACCTTAGTTAAAGGCGCTAAGCTTACTACCGATAACGGTACAGTGGGTAAGGCGGATGTCAATGATGTGATTACGTATACCTTTACGGTTAAGAATACAGGTAAGGTTACGTTGAAAAACGTTACGGTTAGTGACCCTCTTGCGAACCTGAGTACTATCAGCCCAGCTTCTGCTGCTAGTTTAGCTCCTGGTGCTAGTGCTACCTTTACAGCTACATACACGGTTGTTCAGACTGATGTCGACCGTGGTTCAGTAGAGAACGTTGCTACGGTTAACGGTAAGGGCCCTGACGGTACAACAACTGTTCCTCCGGTGGAATCTACCCCTGAAGATCCTGCCAATCCGGGCAGCGGCGATCCAGATCCGGGCAAGACACCTGGCGATCCTACGGTTGTTGAAGCAGATGATACAGCATCTTACACCTTAGTTAAAGGCGCTAAGCTTACTACCGATAACGGTACAGTGGGTAAGGCGGATGTCAATGATGTGATTACGTATACCTTTACGGTTAAGAATACAGGTAAGGTTACGTTGAAAAACGTTACGGTTAGTGACCCTCTTGCGAACCTGAGTGCTATCAGCCCAGCTTCTGCTGCTAGTTTAGCTCCTGGTGCTAGTGCTACCTTTACAGCTACATACACGGTTGTTCAGACAGACGTTGATCGCGGTTCAGTAGAGAACGTTGCTACGGTTAACGGTAAGGGCCCTGACGGTACAACAACTGTTCCTCCGGTGGAATCTACCCCTGAAGATCCTGCCAATCCGGGCAGCGGCGATCCAGATCCGGGCAAGACACCTGGCGATCCTACGGTTGTTGAAGCAGATGATACAGCATCTTACACCTTAGTTAAAGGCGCTGAGCTTACTACCGATAACGGTACAGTGGGTAAGGCGGATGTCAATGATGTGATTACATATACCTTTACGGTTAAGAATACAGGTAAGGTTACGTTGAAAAACGTTACGGTTAGTGACCCTCTTGCGAACCTGAGTGCTATCAGCCCAGCTTCTGCTGCTAGTTTAGCTCCTGGTGCTAGTGCTACCTTTACAGCTACATACACGGTTGTTCAGACAGACGTTGATCGCGGTTCAGTAGAGAACGTTGCTACGGTTAACGGTAAGGGCCCTGACGGTACAACAACTGTTCCTCCGGTGGAATCTACCCCTGAAGATCCTGCCAATCCGGGCAGCGGCGATCCAGATCCGGGCAAGACACCTGGCGATCCTACGGTTGTTGAAGCAGATGATACAGCATCATATACCTTAATTAAAGGCGCTAAGCTTACTACCGATAACGGTACAGTGGGTAAGGCGGATGTCAATGATGTGATTACATATACCTTTACGGTTAAGAACACAGGCAATGTTACGTTGAAAGATGTAAGAGTGAGCGACCCTCTTGCGAACCTGAGTGCTATCAGTCCAGCTTCTGCTGCTAGTTTAGCTCCTGGTGCTAGTGCTACCTTTACAGCTACATACACGGTTGTTCAGACAGACGTTGATCGCGGTTCAGTAGAGAACGTTGCTACGGTTAACGGTAAGGGCCCTGACGGTACAACAACTGTTCCTCCGGTGGAATCTACCCCTGAAGATCCTGCCAATCCGGGCAGCGGCGATCCAGATCCGGGCAAGACACCTGGCGATCCTACGGTTGTTGAAGCAGATGATACAGCATCTTACACCTTAGTTAAAGGCGCTAAGCTTACTACCGATAACGGTACAGTGGGTAAGGCGGATGTCAATGATGTGATTACATATACCTTTACGGTTAAGAATACAGGTAAGGTTACGTTGAAAAACGTAACGGTTAGTGACCCTCTTGCGAACCTGAGTGCTATCAGCCCAGCTTCTGCTGCTAGTTTAGCTCCTGGTGCTAGTGCTACCTTTACAGCTACATATACGGTTGTTCAGACAGACGTTGATCGCGGTTCAGTAGAGAACGTTGCTACGGTTAACGGTAAGGGCCCTGACGGTACAACAACTGTTCCTCCGGTGGAATCTACCCCTGAAGATCCTGCCAATCCGGGCAGCGGCGATCCAGATCCGGGCAAGACACCTGGCGATCCTACGGTTGTTGAAGCAGATGATACAGCATCTTACACCTTAGTTAAAGGCGCTGAGCTTACTACCGATAACGGTACAGTGGGTAAGGCGGATGTCAATGATGTGATTACATATACCTTTACGGTTAAGAATACAGGTAAGGTTACGTTGAAAAACGTTACGGTTAGTGACCCTCTTGCGAACCTGAGTGCTATCAGCCCAGCTTCTGCTGCTAGTTTAGCTCCTGGTGCTAGTGCTACCTTTACAGCTACATACACGGTTGTTCAGACAGACGTTGATCGCGGTTCAGTAGAGAACGTTGCTACGGTTAACGGTAAGGCCCTGACGGTACAACAACTGTTCCTCCGGTGGAATCTACCCCTGAAGATCCTAACAATCCGGGCAGCGGCGATCCAGATCCGGGCAAGACACCTGGCGATCCTACGGTTGTTGAAGCAGATGATACAGCATCTTACACCTTAGTTAAAGGCGCTAAGCTTACTACCGATAACGGTACAGTGGGTAAGGCGGATGTCAATGATGTGATTACGTATACCTTTACGGTTAAGAATACAGGTAAGGTTACGTTGAAAAACGTTACGGTTAGTGACCCTCTTGCGAACCTGAGTACTATCAGCCCAGCTTCTGCTGCTAGTTTAGCTCCTGGTGCTAGTGCTACCTTTACAGCTACATACACGGTTGTTCAGACTGATGTCGACCGTGGTTCAGTAGAGAACGTTGCTACGGTTAACGGTAAGGGCCCTGACGGTACAACAACTGTTCCTCCGGTGGAATCTACCCCTGAAGATCCTGCCAATCCGGGCAGCGGCGATCCAGATCCGGGCAAGACACCTGGCGATCCTACGGTTGTTGAAGCAGATGATACAGCATCTTACACCTTAGTTAAAGGCGCTAAGCTTACTACCGATAACGGTACAGTGGGTAAGGCGGATGTCAATGATGTGATTACGTATACCTTTACGGTTAAGAATACAGGTAAGGTTACGTTGAAAAACGTAACGGTTAGTGACCCTCTTGCGAACCTGAGTACTATCAGCCCAGCTTCTGCTGCTAGTTTAGCTCCTGGTGCTAGTGCTACCTTTACAGCTACATACACGGTTGTTCAGACAGACGTTGATCGCGGTTCAGTAGAGAACGTTGCTACGGTTAACGGTAAGGGCCCTGACGGTACAACAACTGTTCCTCCGGTGGAATCTACCCCTGAAGATCCTGCCAATCCGGGCAGCGGCGATCCAGATCCGGGCAAGACACCTGGCGATCCTACGGTTGTTGAAGCAGATGATACAGCATCTTACACCTTAGTTAAAGGCGCTGAGCTTACTACCGATAACGGTACAGTGGGTAAGGCGGATGTCAATGATGTGATTACATATACCTTTACGGTTAAGAATACAGGTAAGGTTACGTTGAAAAACGTTACGGTTAGTGACCCTCTTGCGAACCTGAGTGCTATCAGCCCAGCTTCTGCTGCTAGTTTAGCTCCTGGTGCTACGGCTACGTTTACCGCTACATATAGGGTTGTTCAGACTGATGTCGACCGCGGTTCAGTAGAGAACGTTGCTACGGTTAACGGTAAGGGCCCTGACGGTACAACAACTGTTCCTCCGGTGGAATCTACCCCTGAAGATCCTAACAATCCAGGTACACCAGATCCGGGCAAGACACCTGGCGATCCTACTACTGTTGAAGCAGATGATGCAGGAGAGCTTAAGGTCGTGAAAACGAGTCTTCCAGTAACAGGGTTTTTGCACGCTGGTGATAAAATTGAATATTTAATAGAAGTTAGTAATACGGGTAAGGTCACGTTATTTGATGTTGTTGTAACGGATGCTAATGCCGATGTTAAAAATGTTGGAACTATTGCAAAATTAGAGGTAGGGAAAACGGTACAGTTAACGGCATTCCATACGATTACACAAGCCGATATGATTAAAGGCTTTGTATCTAACATTGCGAAAGCAGAAGGTAAGGATCCGAAAGATAATCCAGTTACTGGCGAATCTACTTCCGGTAATACGCCAAATCCTGGGGATCCTACAGATCCAAATTGTGCAGACTGTACAATCACCCCATTACCTTGGGTGCCAATCGAAGCAGTGGTCGATACGCCGCCGGCGATTAACGGTAAGGACGGTGGTCAAACACCAAATGTACTGGATAATGATAAATTGAATAACAAACCAGTTGATCCGAAGGATGTTGTGATTACGGTAGAGAAACCTGCAGATCCAAAAACACCTGGGGTTCCTGTTCCTACGTTAGATCCTAAAACTGGTGTCGTTACAGTAGGTCCAGAGACACCAGCAGGCGAGTACGAGATTACCTATAAAATCTGTGAGGTATTGAATCCGAACAACTGTTCTACGACTACAGTTACTATTGTTGTAGAAGCACCTCTAATCGAAGCAGTGGTAGATACGCCACCAGCAATCAATGGTAAGGATGGCGGTAAGACCCCTAATGTACTGGACAACGATAAATTGAACAACACGCCAGTTGATCCGAAGGATGTTGTGATTACGGTAGAGAAACCGGCAGATCCAAAAACACCTGGGGCTCCTGTTCCTACGTTAGATCCTAAAACAGGTGTCGTTACAGTAGATCCAGAGACACCAGCAGGCGAGTACGAGATTACGTACAAGATCTGTGAGGTATTGAATCCAAACAATTGTTCTACGACTACAGTTACGATTGTGGTAGATGCACCTCCGATCGAAGCAGTGGTCGATACACCTCCTGCGATCAACGGTAAGGACGGTGGTCAGACACCAAACGTACTGGACAATGATAAATTGAATAACAAACCGGTCGATCCGAAGGATGTGGTTGTTACGGTAGAGAAACCTGCAGATCCAAAAACACCAGGGGCAGCAGTTCCTACACTAGATCCTAAAACAGGTATCGTAACGGTTGCACCGGGTACACCAGCAGGCGAATACGAGATTACATACAAGATCTGTGAGGTATTGAATCCGAACAACTGTTCGACGACTACGGTAAGTATCGTTGTGGAAGCAGCACCGATCGAGGCAGTGGTCGATACGCCGCCGGCGATCAACGGTAAGGACGGTGGTCAAACACCAAACGTACTGGACAATGATAAATTGAACAACAAACCGGTCGATCCGAAGGATGTGGTTGTAACGGTAGAGAAACCAGCCGATCCAAAAACACCAGGGGCAGCAGTTCCTACATTGGACCCGAGCACGGGTATCGTAACGGTTGCACCGGGTACACCAGCGGGCGAGTACGAGATTACGTACAAGATCTGTGAGGTATTGAATCCGAACAACTGTTCGACGACTACCGTAACTATCGTTGTGGAAGCAGCACCGATCGAGGCAGTGGTCGATACGCCACCAGCGATTAACGGCAAAGATGGCGGTCAGACACCTAGTGTATTGGATAATGATAAGTTAAATGGTAAACCTGTAAATCCTAAAGATGTGGTACTGACACCAGGTGTATCACCTGAAAATGGCATCGTGATGAATCCAGATGGGACCATTACTGTAGGTCCAGAGACACCAGCAGGAACGTATGAATATCCATATACGATCTGTGAGGTGTTGAACCCGAAAAATTGTAATAGTACAACGGTCACTATAGTCGTAGAAGCACCAGCTATGGAGGCGAATGATGATAATTTTGAAGTAGAGTGGAATAAGAAGACTGTAACTGTGACGGAGAGTGTACTCACCAACGATCGTTATAATAAAGGTGCTGTAAATTTAGAAGAAGTGACCTTGAAACCTGGCGTGCCATCACATAGTGGGTTGAATATGAATCCAGATGGAACGATTAACATTGCGGCGGGTACTCGACCAGGTACGTACGAGTATCCTTACACCATTTGTGATAAATTGAATCCGGATGTTTGTAAGGATGCGATTGCAACAATTGTCATTACTTCTGAGCTTCATATTCCAAATATCTTTACACCAAATGGGGATGGGTATAACGAAAAATTCGAAATTATCGGTAGCGAGGGTTTTGATCGTATTTCGGTGACAATTGTCAATAGATGGGGTAATGAGGTGTATCGTAATGCTAATTACAATAATAATTGGGCAGGGGAAGGTCTAAATGACGGCACCTATTACTACATTATTGAAACTACAAAAGGAAGTGCGCAACAAGTTCACAAAGGTTGGGTACTGATCAAACGCAATTAAAGTCATGATTCATAAAGAGAAGAAAATGAAATACGCAAGATATGCAGCAATGACTGTGCTGGTCGTGATGGGAGTTTTGAAGGCAGGTGCTCAACAGAGTATCCAATTCACCCAATATATCTTTAACTCTATGAGTGTCAATCCTGCTTATGCCGGGTATAAGGAAGAATGGTTTGCGCAAGTGGGATTGCGCAGCCAATGGGCCGGGTGGGAAGGAGCTCCTAAAACAGGCACGGTGTCCATTGATGGTGTGCTCGATCCTACGAGCAAACGCCATGGTGTGGGACTTAATGTCACTGCCGACAAACTGGGAGCCCAAGGCGCAACTTCAATCTACGGAAATTATGCTTTTCGATTACAGCTTGATGCGGAAGATACGCACCGGCTCAGTTTAGGAGTAGCTGGTGGAGTCTCTCAATACAGTCTAGATGGAAATAAATTGGATCCCAACGATTATGGAGATCAGGTCATTCCTCAAGGGAAAATATCAGATTGGGTACCGGATATTAGACTCGGAGCTTATTATTATAATCCGCGTTGGTATGCAGGGGTTTCTGTGCAAGATCTTTTCAGCGGTACGAACTCTGGGTCGGACTATCGTTTTAATAAGAATACCAGTGAGAATCTTTATCGCACTGTTAGCGGCTACTTAATTGCGGGGGCATTGTTCGAATTGGATAAAGGATTACATTTTAGACCAAGTATCTTACTCAAAGAGGATTTTAAAGGACCAACAGCATTAGATGTAAATGCCATGTTTGTTTTTAATGGAAAATTTTGGATAGGAGCTGGATATCGAACAAGAGCGAAAATATTTAATCGTGAATATCAAGATCGAACGGTTGATAAACTTAACGCAGCCAATGCGATAACAGGTATCGCACAATTCTATGCTACCGAACGTTTACGTATCGGCTATTCATATGACGCGATGATTAATAAAATGAGTGGCCTACAGAATGGTTCGCACGAGATTACTTTGGGAATTACCTTTGGAAACAGAGGGGCAAGTCAGTACTTAAGTCCTAGATTTTTCTAAGTGTACAATCTAATATTTGAAAATTAATATGAGACCAAAATACCTTATAATATTATCGCTGACAATAGCTGGGCTATTAATCGGGCAAAGCATGCTACAAGGTCAGGAACAATTGGGTCTGAGATCCAAAGCAGATAAATTGTTTTATCAATTTGAGTATTATTCTGCCAGTCGTATCTATGAAAAATTAGTTGATGTAAAGAAGCCGAAATCTGCTGATATGGAACGCTTGGCTATGTGTTATCTTCAAATCAATGAATATAGTCTTGCTCGTAATTGGTATTCAAGAGTTGTGGACACGGGGCAAGTTACTGCTGAGTCGCTGATTAACTATGCTGATGTATTAAAAAAGTTGGGCTATTATACAGAGGCAAAAAAACAGTATGCTGCATACGCTCAAAGGTCGAAGACACCTGAAGCTGTTGCTTTAGCATTGCAAGGCTGCGATTCGGCTTTGTTATGGATGGCTAATCCAACACACCACAAACTTAAAAATGAAGATGGCGTCAATACTCGGTTATCTGATTTTGGAACCTTCAGCACAGGAGATAATGTCCTGTATGTGGGCGAATCGGCTACAGGAGTGGCTACTGCAGGACTAACGGGAAGAAGCTACTTACGTGTATTTTCAAGTAATGTTGGAGCCGATGGGATGACGTTGCAATCACCTTATATGGTAACGGAAAATTTCAATGAAGCAGCCTATCACGTGGGTCCTATTGTCAGCTCAAAGGATGGCAATACTCTTTATGTCACGCGGACATACCCCGGCAAAGATACAGAGAAACACCGCTCAGGGCCATATCGTTTCAAGAAGCATAATCTGGAGATAAAGATATACCAAAAGGATAATACAGGATGGAAAGATGTCGATTTTCCCTATAACGATATTAAGAAGTATTCAGTAGGTCATGCCGCATTGAGCGAAAATGGTCAGATACTTTATTTTGCTTCGGATATGCCTGGGGGGCTTGGGGGAGTAGATATTTGGTATTGTGAAATGCAAGCTAATGGCAATTGGGGGGTACCTGTGAATGCAGGAGATGTTATAAACTCTGTTGGAGACGAGATGTTTCCTTCGGTATTCGGCGATGTATTATATTATTCGAGCAATGGATTTGCTGGAATGGGAGGGTTAGATATATTTTCTGCGAAAGGTAGTAAGTCTAATTTTTCCAATAGAACAAATTTAAGATTTCCAATAAACTCAGCGTCTGACGATTTTGGGTTCATAGAGATTGGGGATGATGAAAAAGGTAAACACGGTTATCTATCATCTAATCGAATGGGCGGATTAGGACTGGACGATATTTATTCTTATACTTTTGTAAAACCTAAGATTACCATTCTATTGGAAGGATTGACGAGAAATAGAAGCACACAGGAAATCCTTTCCGACGTACAGGTAACTTTGTTTGATTCGAGTGGAAAAATAGTATCCAATAAGCTTACTGCCACAGATGGACAATTTGCCTTTGAACTAGAGCCTAAGATGGCATATAGACTGATGGGGGAGAAGGTCAAATTTCATGGTGATTCTATAAATATTTCGGCGCTGAACCCTTCAAAGGATACGGTAATTAGAGTAGAACTAGCTTTACAACCTATTTTTGAAACGGGGACAGTATTTGTTTTGGAAAATATCTATTACGATTTGGATAAGTACAATATTCGTCCAGATGCACAACCCATATTGAATCAATTGGTGAATACTATGCGTGACAATCCAACGTTAAAAATAGAACTATCTAGTCATACAGATAGCCGCGCTACTGCTAAGTATAACTTGAAATTGTCTCAAAATCGAGCTCAATCGGCGGTGGATTATATCGTAAGTAGGGGCATCGCTCGAGATCGGATCGTTGCCAAAGGATATGGTGAGTCCAAGCTCGTAAATCGCTGTGCGGACAATGTCAAATGTTCTGAAGCTGAACACCAGGCTAATCGAAGAACGGAAGTGAAAGTACTGGTATATTAAGGATGTTGAGATAACTGTCTTTATAGACAAGAAATCAATGGATTGATTGGTTAGAATGAGCAAAAGTTTTGAACGGGAGCACGTGCTTATGTACGAGCTCCCGTTTTGCATAAATTGCTTTCTACCATTATTTTTGCTATCTTTGTTCCACACGCCTTACTTAATACTCCTTTTTCTCCTGAAATTCTAATTAGGAGCCTTTGCATCAGGAATCTCAAGTTTTATGCGCTTTAACCCTATCATTTAAATTAATATCCTTAATGGCACAAACACAGCAAAAAAAAGAAAATCAAAAGAAAAAATTAGAAAAAAGAAAATCGAAAGAACAAAAGAGAGAATTCAAGAAAACACACAATTCTAAAGGAAAATCTTTGGAAGATATGTTTGTATATGTAGATGAGTTCGGTAACTTGTCCAACACCCCACCTACACAGAAATACGAATTTAAAGCATCTGATCTAGAAAGACCAGTTGTAGAGGACGAGTTTTCGTTCGGAAAGGTTTCGTTCTTTAATGAACAAGGTCAGTATGGGTTTATCAGAAATAACGAGACTAGAGAAAACGTATATTTTAACCTTAAACTCGTAGGATTCCCGTTGAGAGTGGATCAAAAAGTTAAATTTAAATACCAGTCTTCAAAGCAGGGACTACAAGTGACTACTGTTGAAATCGTGCAATAGATTTCATCCCTCATGCCAAACTCGAAGGAGTTAACATCAAATTTAGCATACTTTAACTTAATTAATCTCTAAGTTCATTTTTATTTTTTGTAAATTTGGACAAGGTTTATCGAAGGGGCCATTAATTCCGGTGTTTCTGTTCGTGATACTCGGTATTTAGATGTCAAAAATAAAATTTAGAAATAATGGTGAAGCATTATTTTCAAAAGATCTTCGTAGTAGGGTAAACCTACACTTTAGTTCCTCCTCAAAAGAAAAAGTAGGCGATAGACGTCTCTTTTTAAAGGCGATAATGCTTGTCCTTTCAGCGATTACGCTTTATGTGTTGTTGATATCGTTAACTATTCCAGTTTGGTTTGCCATTTTATTGTGTATAGTGTTTGGGTGCAATTTAGCAGGTATTGGATTCAATATTATGCATGATGCAGGGCACGATACATTCTCTTCCAATAAAAAAATAAATCATGTGTTCTCGTATAGTTTGAATCTTTTGGGAGGAAGTATATTCTTTTGGAAACTCAAACATAACATAGCACATCATACCTATACGAACGTGGAGGGGCATGATCATGATATCGAAGTTAAGTTTATGAGGCTTCATAATGAGCAACCTTATCGATGGTATCACCGCTTCCAAACGGTGTATTTTATCTTGTTATACTCAATTTCTTACTTAGCTTGGGTATTTTATCAGGATTATGAAAAATACTTTAGAGGTTCGATGGGTAAGAAAAGTAATTCATTTAAATTTCCAATTAAAGAAAAGGTCATATTTTGGTTTACGAAAGTATTCCATTTATTGATTTTCATCATGCTTCCAATATATTTTCTAGGGGTTGTTCCTGCGGTGGTGGGCCTTTTGATTGCTTTTGTAAGTTGTGGATTGTGTTTGGCAATTATATTTCAGCTTGCACACGTGGTGACCGAGACTGATTTTCTAACCGTCAATGAACACGAGGATTTGGATCAAGAATGGATGGTTCATCAGTTGCAGACTACAGCTAATTTTTCAACCAATAATAAGCTGCTGTCTTGGTTGTTGGGCGGGTTAAACTATCAGGTTGAACATCATCTCTTTCCTAAAATCAGTCATATCCATTATCCAGCAATTAATAAGCTCGTGAAGGAGACTTGTAAAGAGCATGGTATTCGTTACATTGAGTTTAAAACTATAGGGCAAGCTGTTGTATCACATCTGAAACATATCCATAGGATGTCACTTAATCCTAAAAGACAATTACTAAATCCTTAGTATCTAGCAAGAAGGATTATAGTGTTACTTAATATAATTTAATCAACTTCGGTTGATTTTTTTGTGGACTTATTTAAGGGTATATCCATCTGTAAAGTATGCGGACCAATATTGCTTTTAAAAGCAATATTGGTCCTTTTGTTTTCAAAAATTCGGTATGGAGTTTAACCTGATTTATTAGGTAGCAAAATTGTTGTCGTTGGAAAAAAGAGTAGGCAAAAAAAAGCTGCTTTTTTATAAAAAAGCAGCTTATGCAAAAAAAACTATAGTAGTAATTAGCTTAATCTTACATTGATAGCGCTAAGCCCTTTTGGCGTACGCTCTACGTCGTAGGTAACTTCGTCACCTTCTCTAATTTGGTTTTTTAGTCCCGTAGTGTGTACGAAAACATCACCACTACCATCATTTGGAGTAATAAAACCAAATCCTTTAGTTTCATTAAAAAACTTTACAGTTCCTGTATTCATTATTTTGTATTAATATGTACTTCTGCAAGAATACGGTTTTTATTTGGTGAATGGATGATTTATTTGTAAAAATAAATTAATATGCCCTAAAAGTTGCCCTAAGTAGATAAAACGTTGGGAATAAATCTGTTTGTAACAGTCCGGGATGCCCACAGAGGAGATGACGGCTCTAGAGTATGGTCTTGTTAGTAATCAGATTAAAGCGCTTCCAAGAGTTGTTTTTCGTGTAGAGAATAATATTCTCCTCCTATGGACATTAGTTGTTCGTGCGACCCTTGCTCCACTATACGGCCTTGATCTAGTACAATGATATGGTCAGCATTCTTGATTGTCGATACTCTGTGGGCAATGAAAATTGTTGATTTACCTCTCATTATACGACTTAGACTGTGCAGGATCTGTTCCTCTGTTTTGGTATCTACAGCAGATAAGCAGTCATCAAAGATTAAAAACTTAGGTTCTTTTACCAATGCTCTTGCGATGGATACACGTTGTTTTTGTCCTCCGGAGAGTGTAATTCCGCGCTCACCTATGGAAGTCTCGAACCCGTTTTCAAAACCGATGATATTATCGTAGACGGCAGCGTCCTTTGCCGCTTGGTGAATTTGTTGTTCGCTGAACCGATCTAAGCCAAACCCTATGTTATTGCTAATAGTGTCTGAAAATAGAAAAACATCTTGAGGTACAAAGCCAATTTGAGACCGCAGATTTGAAAAGGTAAACGAACGAACATTGGTATGGTCATAGCTGATTGTTCCTTCATCAGTGTCAAACATTCGTAACAATAGGTTTGCCAGTGTGGTCTTTCCTGATCCAGTCCTCCCGATAATGGCCAAAGTTTGCCCCGCCGGAATTTTAAAGGATACGTTGTCTATGGCTTTTATTCCAGTTTCCGGAAATGTGAAACTGATGTTTTTCACCTCAAGCTCCCCAGTCAGAGCAGTTTCAATGGACCCCTCTTCAATACTTGATTGCGTTTTTAAGAATTCGTTGATTCTCTTTTGGGAGGCTGCGGCCCGTTGTACAAGCGAAGTGACCCATGCTAATGACATGGCGGGAAAGGTTAGCTGATTGACATAGATGATGAACTCGGCAATATTTCCCGCGGAAATCGTTCCCTTATTGACCTCAAGACCTCCAATGTAAACAGTAATGATAGTGCTGAGACCAATTAGAAATATGATTAAGGGGAAAAATATGGCCTGTATCTTGACAAGTGCTAAAGAAGTGTCTCGGTATTTGTTACTTTCAGCACTGAAGGACTTAATTTTGTCTTCTTCTCGATTATACGTTTTGATGACGCGTATCCCCGAAAATGTTTCTTGAACAAAGGAGGATAAATGGGACAGTTGTCTTTGGATACGTTCACTTCTTCTATTGATGACTTTGTTGATAAACAATATCACCACAGATAGGATCGGGATGGGGAGCAAAGAGTATGTTGCTAGTGTAGGATTTACGTCGTACATGGCGTATATAACCATAATAGAAAGTACAACAGTATTGATAGCGTACATAATGCCCGGCCCGAGGTAATTGCGCACCTGATTGACATCCTCAGTAGCTCTATTCATCAAATCACCTGTATTGTTTCTTCTGAAAAAAGAAAAATCAAGTTGCTGGTAATGACGATAAATTTCATTTTTGAGGTCATACTCAATATGGCGAGAGGTGAGAATAAGAGTCTGTCGCATCATAAAAAGAAATATACCTCTTAAAAGTGCGAGTAGTAAAACTATAATACCGAAAAATAGGAGGCTACTTCCGAATACCTGATAGATTACTGACTGCCTATCAAACCCTTCATAAAGTCGGAATAAATCAATATTCTCCTTTACAAGGTCGAAAGCTACCCGTATTACTTTTGCAGGTAAGATGCCAAAGTAATTGGATACGATGACGAAGATTACTCCTGGGATTAATTTCCAGCGATATTTGTAGAAATATTTGTTGAGATAAGCGAGTTCCTTCATATTATAAACACAAAAATACAGTATTATTCAATACGGTTGAATGCTATACAGTTTTATTAGTGTCATTAATTCATAGAACGTATTTATTTGCCTTTTTATCCAGTGGAGTGTAAATTATTTTCTACTTTTGTAAAAGTTTATTTTAACTACATTTTTATAGTTCTCTGTTATGCAAAATAGTAATGCGTCGCTATTTGAAATGATGGGCCAATTTGGCCATCAGAATTTATTGTTCTGTAACGATGAGATAGTAGGTCTCAAAGCAATTGTGGCTATTCACGACACTACATTGGGGCCTGCAATTGGAGGAGTGAGGATGCTTCCTTACGACACGACAGAAGAGGCTATTGAAGACGCACTTCGGTTGTCAAGAGCGATTACTTATAAAGCTGCTGTCGCTGGGCTTAATCTTGGTGGAGGTAGTGCCATAATTATAGGAAATCATCGCAGTGATAAAACAGAGGTTTTGTTGAGAAGGTTAGGTCAGTTTGTAGAAGGGCTGAATGGAAATTTTATCGCATCTATTGATGTAGGTACCACACAAAAGGACCTTGAGCATATCTATACCGAAACAAGTTATGTCGCGGGATTGCCCGAATCCTTAAATGGAGGAGGAGATACAACAATATTTGCAGCCCGAGGTGTATTTTACGGGATTAAAGCTGCAATTAAAGAGCTTTATGGTGATGATAGTCTCGCTGGACGTAAAGTGGCGGTTCAGGGCGTTGGCAGTGTAGGGGAGCATTTGGTATCGATGTTACGAAACGAAAATGCGAGGGTGTATGTCAGCGATATGACTGAGGAGCGTAAGATGAAGATTGCTGCAAAATATAAAGCGGAGCCGATTACAGACTCGACCAGTTTTGAAATGGACGTAGATGTGTACGCTCCTTGTGCTCTGGGTGGTACGGTCAATCCTGAAACTGTACCTCGCATGCGTTGTAAAATTATTGCTGGTTCCGCAAATAATCAATTGAAAAATGAACAAGAGACGTCGCGTTTGTTAAAAGAACAGGATATTTTATACGTCCCGGATTTTATGATTAATTCGGGAGCTTTAATTAGCTGCTATTCAGAGCTTGAAGGATATGGTTCTGAGCGCACCGAATCTTTGATTCGCAATATCTATACTATCACACGCGAAGTAATCCAAAAGTCAAAAGCAGAAAATATCACGACATTGGTTGCTGCAAATCAGATTGCAGAGAAAAGAATTAGTGATATAAAAAAAATAAAACGTTAACGGGTATCCGAAGTTTACAATCGTTCTTATATTAAAAAATCGTTCTTTATAAAATATGTTAAATAGAAGACACCTAAGGGTGAAAGTGATGCAGACGCTGTATGCATACAGTTTGTCGTCTGACAAGCAAGTGAAAAGCTATGAAAAGGCACTACTGAAGAGTGTAGATGAAGTTTATGAAATGTACATTTGGACGTTAAATCTGCTGGATGAAGTGTCGGAGTATGTGGTCATAGATGCAGAGGGGCGAGCAAATAAGTTTTTGCCAACAGAAAAGGACCGTTCCCTTACGACTAGGTTGAATAATAATACGTTTATTGAGTCGTTAAGACAAAATAGAGATTATCTGGAAGGTGTTAAGAAGTACAGGGTTGACTGGAATTTTGATCCGGAAATAGTCCGTTCGATATTTGCTCAATTGAAAGATTCAGAGGAGTATGTCGAATATCTTCAATCTAATGATCGTTCAATCTCCTCAGAAAAAGATATTATAAAACATATTTTTAAGAGGATTATCTTGAAGTCGCCGAGTATAGAGCAGGCTTTTGAAGAGCGATTCATCAATTGGCCAGTTGACAAGGAGGTATTGCAAGCATTGATTGCCAAAACCTTCAAGAATTTCAGCAGTGAGATTCCGCAACAGAATAAACTGGCTGAACTTACTCAAAATTGGATGGATGATCGCGAATTTATCTTGGATTTATTGACAAATTCAATTCGTTATAGTGACGAATATCAGGCGATGATTGCAGCCAAAACCAAGAATTGGGAGGCCGATCGTATTGCGTTGTTGGATACCATTTTGATGCGGATGGCTATCTGTGAACTTGTTAATTTTCCTTCTATTCCGGTTAAAGTGACAATTAATGAATATATTGAATTATCAAAGGTATTCAGTACACAAAAAAGTAATACATTTATCAATGGGATTCTGGATAAAATACTTGCGGACTTAAATCAGCAAGGGCGTATTCGCAAGCAAGGACGTGGGTTGAAAGATTAATACTTATGTCATAGTTGAACGCATTCCGCGTTAAAAATGAGGGTGTATTATCGGTACACTTACTGCTTAAATTGAAATGAATAGCTTCATTGCTTAAATAAAGTAAACTACATTCTAATGAGAAAAATAGCTTTTCTAGGATTATTATCCATCACTTCTATTATAAGTGCTTGTGGTAATAGCGATGCAAAAAAGACCGAAGGACAAATAGATGGTGATACTACGAGTATGACCCAAACTAGTGCAACTCTTGGTAAAATAGAATTTGACGAATCGGCCTTTGACTTTGGGAAAGTAAAAGAAGGTGAAGTAGTGGAGCATACATTTACTTTTAAAAATACGGGAAATGCTCCCGTTATATTATCGGAAGTAAATGCATCATGTGGTTGTACGACTCCTGATTACTCTAAAAATCCAGTACTTCCTGGTAAGACTGGTGAAGTTAAAGTGGCTTTCAATAGTTCAGGACAGGTCGGAAAGCAACAGAAAATTGTGACGGTGATGTCTAATGCGGAAAATGCAATCACGACTGTTCAGATTAGAGGTGAAGTGTCGAAACCGTAAGGGGCCAGCACTCGTAAAGTCAAATTAACCGTACGTGAGTTGACAGATTACGAAATTCGATCGTAATAATTACACTGTCTTAAAAATAGGGTTTTTAGGTGTTTGAGATAGTTAGTAATCTTTCAGTGATAAAGTTTTAAATAGTATATAAATTAAAAACAAATAAAATGATAAGTACAATTTTCTTACAAGCTGGTGGAGCAAGCAGTTTTACTACTTTTTTACCAATGATTTTGATTATTGTGGTTTTTTATTTCTTCATGATAAGACCACAGATGAAAAAACAAAAAGACCATAAAAAATATATTGAAGAATTAGGTGTGAATGCACGTGTAGTGACAACAGCTGGTATTCATGGACGTATTGTAGAGGTGAGTGATACTACATTTTTGATAGATGTGGGGTCGGGAGTAAAGATGCGTTTTGACAAATCGGCAATTGCGTTGGATGCTTCAAAAGCAATCAACGATAAAGATAAAGAGGTGAAAAGTTAAAAATTGCTTAATCTTATTAAAGCCGCATTTGTTGCGGTTTTTTTTTGAAATTATAGTTTTTTAGCAGTAATAATGGCTTTCACTCTATTCTTATTATTACTGAGTAGGGCAGGTGTCAATATGGTTTTTGATATAAACCAACTCGGTTTTCCGTTCAACACCTGAAAAATGCATACCTTTGTGCGCTATGGCAATCAGACGTTTCAGTAAAATTCAAAAGAGAAAGATTTCCATCTTTTTTAGATGTGTCGTGATTTCTTTCGTTGCTTGGACGTTATTTGCGATTTCGAATACTTACATCTATCATATGAAGGCTGGTATCCAATATGTCAATCTGCCAGACAATAAAGCCTTCCATCCTTTACAGTCGGATACGGTGAGCCTTAAGGTAGAGATGACTGGTTGGAAATTGCTACTCTCTCGCTTCAGGCAGGATACGGCAAATATCCAGGTGGATCTCAGTGGACTTAAGAATCGGAATTGGATTGTATTTTCGAACCAAATTGGTTTCATCAATAGACAGTTTCCAAATGACAAGCACGTGGTCTCGGTTAGTCCGGATACTTTATATTTTGACTTTTCTAAACAAACCCAACGTAAGGTGCCCATCAAGCCTGTCTACAGCGTAGGCTTTACTAAGCAATATGGTATTATTGGCGACACTAAGAGTCTACCCGAATATGTTACCATCACAGGGCCATTGGAAGATGTTGCTGATATTGAAACTTGGGAGACTGATACTATCAGAGGAGCAAATGTCAATTCGGATATTAGGACGATGGCTTACTTGGATCGTAATCAAAAAGCGAATATAAATGTCTATCCCGCCTATGCGGAGGTGACCATTCCTGTAGGGGAACTTACCGAAAAGGTGTTAGAACTTCCGGTAAAGGTTGTCAATGCTAGCAAGTACACTTCTGTACGTACGTTGCCTACGAAGGTGAAAGTGACCATTTTAATTTCGCTTAAGGATTATAACAAGTGGACGCAACGGGATTTTGAAGCCTTGGTCGATATCGAAAATTGGGAAGAGAATGGGGTCCCTAATCTCCCTGTTATCTTAACGAAAGTACCTCCGTATGCGAAGGTTGTGAGCATAGAGCCGCAGAATGTAGATTTTTTTGTTCGAAAGTAACTATGGGATTGAAGATAGGTATTACAGGAGGTATAGGTGCGGGAAAGAGCATTATCTGCAATATATTTAAGGTGCTAGGTGTGCCTGTATATAATGCAGATCAGGAAGCTAAGAATATCATGCAGAAAAGTAAGGAGGTAAGAAGCTCCTTAGTCACCGAATTCGGGGAGGCTGTGTATACAGACAAGGGTGAATTGGATCGGAAATTTCTTGCTGCACAGGTTTTTGGAAGTGAAGAACGTTTAAAGGTTTTAAATGGAATTGTTCACCCCGCAGTTATCAAAGATGCTGAAAATTGGGCTGAGCAACAGCAGTTTGCTTATTCATTGAAAGAAGCTGCATTGTTGTTTGAGTCCGGGTCTTATACGAAGTTAGACTATACGATATTGGTCACGGCACCCGAGGATGTCCGAATAGCTCGGGTGGTCGATAGGGATCGTATTACTGCTGAGCAGGTCAAAGAACGAATCAGCAAACAGATGATGGATGAGGAGAAGATAGTACTAGCTGATTTTGTAATCATTAATGATGGGGTTCAAGCTCTCCTTCCACAGGTGCTGGCTTTGCATACCTATTTTTTAACACTTTAAAACATACTAATGTCGGAAATATTGGCTGATTTTCTTGTTAGAAAACCAGAAGGATACTATTGTAGATACGGCGATTTTTACGTAGATGCGATGCAGCCTGTTCGAGTGAATGTCGTGTCACATGCGCATGGAGATCACGCATCAAACGGTCATGGCAAAATATATGGAACTGCAGCTACAATAGCATTCATGCAGCATAGATATACGAAGCAACCTTTATCCACATTTGAGATGATAGGATTTAATCAATCCTTTATTTTAGGAGAGGTGATGCTTACTTTTATTGCTGCAGGACATATTTTGGGTTCTGCCCAGATTCTAATGGAATATAGAGGAATACGTTATCTCTATACGGGGGACTATAAAATGGATGAAGATCCTACATGTGAGCCATTAATGGTTGTACAGGCAGATGTCTTAATTACGGAGAGTACCTTTGCACATCCAGATACTCAGCATCCAAATGCGGTAGATGAAATCCTGAAGCTGAAAAATCGACCTAGTAACATCCTATTGGGTTGCTATGCCTTGGGTAAGGCCCAGCGCATTACGGCGCTATTAAATGAGTACTGTCCAGAAAGAAGGGTGCTTGTGCATCACAATATCACACCGTTTCATCGAATATATGATAAATTGGGATTTGCTCCGCTTACATATGAGCCCTATAATAGACAGGCAATGAAACAAGGTGAGCCCAATAAAGTTTATTTGGTCCCTCCTATGACGTTTAATAATTATTTTAGAGCAACTAAGGTATTGCGAGCATTTGCGTCGGGTTGGAAGCGTTTGCAGCAACATAACGACATAGCGTTGTACATCTCCGATCATGTGGATTGGGAAGATATTGTTGGTTATGTTGCTAAGGTGAAGCCAAAACAGATTTGGACTATCCATGGTGAGGGGCGTCATCTCAAAGAGTACTATACAGGTCAGATGGAAGTAAGGGATATTTATTAAATATTCCTATTTCTATCTATAATATATCAAGTGAAAGATTTTTTTGAAAAAAAAGAAGTGGGAAATACTGGGTTCGAACCAGCGACCCCTACCTTGTCGAGGTAGTGCTCTAAACCAGCTGAGCTAATTTCCCTTGGTTTGATATGTAATACACTTTTGAGTCTTCAAAAGATATTTTGTGGTGCCAGCTGGATTCGAACCAGCGACACAAGGATTTTCAGTCCTTTGCTCTACCGACTGAGCTATGGCACCGTTAAGATATTTAGTTAAAATCTGTATCTTATCAGATTAAGGTGGTGCCAGCTGGATTCGAACCAGCGACACAAGGATTTTCAGTCCTTTGCTCTACCGACTGAGCTATGGCACCTTTTTGCAATGTTTTTATCTCCTATTGCGTTGCAAATGTATGTTCTTTTTTTGGATTCCAAAACTTTTTCCAGCAAATATTTTACTTCTATTCGACAAAGCATTGATTTTGATTAAGATAAAATTACACCAAATAAACATGCTTCAAAAAAAATAACCATTATCTTTGCACTTCAAATAATAATAATGAGTAAGAGAGGAAGAGTACTAGTAGCAATGAGCGGTGGAGTGGATAGTTCGGTCGCAGCCGTTATGCTCCACGAACAAGGATATGAGGTAATCGGAATCACGATGAAGACATGGGACTATGCATCTTCGGGTGGATCTTCTAAAGAAACTGGATGTTGCAGTTTAGACAGTATCAATGATGCGCGTGCTTTGGCCGTAAATTATGGGTTTCCTCATTTTATTTTGGATATTCGGGATGAATTCGGGGATTATGTAATCGATAATTTTGTTGATGAGTATATCGCAGGCCGGACGCCTAACCCGTGTGTGCTTTGTAATACTCATATAAAATGGGAGGCTTTGATAAAAAGAGCAAATAAGCTCGACTGCGAGTTTATTGCTACTGGGCACTATGCTAACATTAGGATGCATGATAACGGCCGTCACGTGATCTCTAAAGGGCGCGATGAGAATAAGGATCAATCTTATGTGCTGTGGGGAGTATCCCAAGAAAATCTAGCGAGAACCCAGTTTCCATTAGGTAGTTTTACAAAAGCAGAAATACGGCAGATGGCTGCGGATATGGGACAGATGGAGCTGGCCAATAAATCGGAAAGTTACGAAATCTGTTTTGTGCCGGATAATGATTACCGGTCTTTCCTAAGACACAAAATGCCAGACTTGGATGAGAAGGTAGGGGCGGGGAATTTTTTGCTCTCTGATGGCACTGTAGTGGGCCAACATATAGGATATCCTTATTTCACAATAGGACAACGTAAAGGGCTTGGTATAGCATTAGGAAAGCCAATGTTTGTTATCGAGATTCTTCCTGAAAGTAATTCTGTTGTGTTGGGTGAAGAGCACGAGTTGGAAAAAGCAGAAGCATTTGTTCGAAACATCAATCTGGTGAAGTACGCTAGTATCGAGCAACCGATGGAAGCTATTACGAAGATTAGGTATAAGGATGCAGGAGCGCTTTCCACGATAACGCAGCAAGGAGATATGATGAGAGTAGATTTTCAACATCACGTGAAAGGAATAGCTCCGGGACAATCTGCCGTGTTTTATGAAGGTAATGATTTAATAGGTGGAGGTTTTCTAATGAAATAGTGACCTACATTACAGTAATAAAAAGCGGGTCTTGGTAAATACCAAGACCCGCTTTTTATTATGCGACGATTAATAGGTGATTACGATAATTTACCTACTTCTTGTACTAAATCTACAATTTTGTTGGAATATCCCCACTCATTGTCATACCAAGCGATAACCTTCACGAAGTTGTCATTCAATGAAATACCTGCTTTAGCATCAAAGATAGACGTACGTGCATCTCCTAAGAAATCAGTAGATACAACTTCATCTTCCGTATACCCCAAGATACCTTGCAATTCACCTTCAGAAGCTTCTTTCATTGCTTTTTTGATTTCTTCATAAGAAGCAGCTTTCTCTAAGCGTACAGTCAAATCTACTACTGAAACGTCAGCAGTTGGCACGCGTAGAGACATACCTGTCAACTTTCCTTTCAGGGCAGGTAATACTAGGCCTACAGCTTTAGCTGCACCAGTAGAAGAAGGGATGATGTTTTGGTAAGCACCGCGTCCACCTCTCCAATCTTTAGCAGAAGGGCCATCAACAGTTTTTTGAGTAGCGGTAACTGCGTGTACAGTTGTCATCAAACCTTCAAGGATACCGAATTTATCGTTCAAAACTTTGGCCACAGGAGCTAGACAGTTTGTCGTACATGAAGCGTTAGAAACGATGTGTTGGTCAGCTTTCAACTCCTTGTGATTGACGCCCATTACGAAAGTAGGAGTGTCATCTTTAGCTGGTGCAGACATAACCACTTTTTTAGCACCTGCATCGATGTGTTTTTGAGCTAATTCCTGAGTTAAGAAGAAACCTGTTGATTCGATGATAACTTCGGCACCTACTTCGTTCCATTTTAAGTTCGCTGGATCTTTTTCAGCAGTTACGCGGATAGTTTTGCCATTAACAACTAGGTTGCCATCTTTAACTTCGACAGTACCATCAAATCTACCGTGTGTCGAATCGTATTTCAACATATATGCCATGTAATCCGGCTCTACTAGGTCATTGATACCTACAACTTCTACATCTGTGCGATTGATCGCTGCTCTGAATGCCAAACGGCCGATGCGACCAAATCCGTTGATTCCAATTTTCATCTTTTTAATTTTTATTGAGATTTAAATAATATTTTACTAAACTATGAATCGGCTCCTTTACAATGGTGCCTATATCCAAGCCAAATTCATGCTCCCCGATATCTTTGAGCCAATCCGAGTAATGATTGGCAACGGAACCCGTGAAATGTATCTTTTGCTCCGGGTAACGGTCATTCAACGGGACGAGATAAGTTTCGCAAAAAAGATATAAGCCTTCCTTAATAATAGTAGACAAATAAGTTTCCTCTTTGTTTTCTTGAACAAAGTCTGCAAAGGATGTCAAGAATAGATTTGGATTAGGATGGTTGTATACTTTTTCGAGAATGATTTTGCGATCTAAATTGTGTTTGGCTAATAGTCTCTCTTTGATATCAGAGGGCATGGTGCCGCTCAGAAAATCCTTGAGTAACTGTCTTCCTATCCAATTGGTAGAACCTTCATCTGCTAAAATATAGCCTAGGCCAAAATTGTTTTTTATGATTTTTTTTCCGTTGTAATATGCCGCATTGGATCCACTTCCCAAGATGCCGATAATCCCTTTTTCATCGCCAAAGGTAGAAATGGCGGAAGCAAGGACGTCATGGTTGACCTTTACATTTGCATTTTTGAAAAACAATTCGAATACTTTTTTTATCTTCTGTTGTCTGTCCAATGAAGATGCACCTGCACCAAAAAAATATATTTTTCTAATGCGTTCGGCATTATTGATGAGGTGCGTGTTTTTATTAAGCAATTGGGTAATGAATCGTTCGTCTTGAATATATGAATTGATACCAAGTGTGCGAAAACCATTGACAACACGCCCTTTGTCAGCCAGTCGCCAATCTGCATATCTTGATCCACTAAATACAACTGCAATCATAAAATCCTTTTATAATCTATATTAGATGGCCATAATGTGCGAAATCTCTAACATATCTTTACTTAATTTGAACTCTTTGTTGTGTAGCGCCTCCTCCAGCGAGGTTGTCTTTATCTCGTTACCCCTCAGGCCAACTGTCATTCTGGTGTCTCCAGCAAGTAAACATTTGACTGCTGCATATCCCATTCTGCTGGCGAGAACCCGGTCAAAACTACTGGGCGACCCACCTCTTTGCAGGTGCCCTAATATACTAACTTTTGTGTCATAATAATCAAATTTTTCTTTAACACGATTGGCAACATTATAAGCTCCTCCGTTTTTTTCGCCTTCGGCTACGATTACAATCGTTGAAGTTTTTTGTTTAAAGGCTGCTTTTTCTAGTAATTCGATTAAATCATCAATCGCTGTTTCTTTTTCAGGGAGCATAATTGCCTCTGCTCCACCAGCGATTCCTGCATTTAAGGCGATGCAGCCCGAATCACGGCCCATGACTTCAATGAAGA
Source organism: Sphingobacterium sp. SYP-B4668 (assembly GCF_027627455.1). NCBI lineage: Bacteria > Pseudomonadati > Bacteroidota > Sphingobacteriia > Sphingobacteriales > Sphingobacteriaceae > Sphingobacterium > Sphingobacterium sp. SYP-B4668. The sequence goes on from NZ_CP115483.1 coordinate 1,689,953, forward strand.
AAAGCCTGCCGTGTGACGCAGCTGTATCTCTAATTTTGTCGATGGCATCTATTACAGTGTTGGTTGCGGTGTCGTACCCTAACGTATAATCTGAACCGTATAAGTCATTATCAATGGTACCAGGCACACAGATGACGGGGATATCATATTCCTTAGAGAAATAATCTGCCCCAGTAAATGTACCATCACCTCCAATAGCTACTAGACCATCTATTCCTGCGTTTTTAATGTTCTGATAAGCTAGGGCACGTCCTTCAGGAGTTTTGAATTCCAAACACCTTGCTGTCTTCAATATAGTGCCTCCTTTTTGAATGATGTTGCTTACTGAACGGCTATTCATCTCGGTGAAATTGGCATCTAGCATTCCTTGGTATCCCTGATGAATCCCGGTAACCCTTTTTCCTTCAAATAGAGCAGTACGTACTACCGCCCGGATGCACGCATTCATACCCGGTGCATCTCCTCCTGATGTAAAAACTCCTATATTATGTATTGTGTTCACGCGCAAAATTCTTTTTTAGGTTTGACGAATATACAGTGTATTTTTTACACTAATGAATTTTTTGATTATTTTTTTTGTTACTTTGATATATTTAGCGCATTATTGTGGTGTTTACAAGTGTGATTCCGTATGGGCTTACGTTTGATTTCGGAAACTTAAATAAATTTTTGAACATTGTTTACAAATTTCACCATTGACTGCGTCATTTTTGGCTTTCATGACGGTCTTTTAAAAGCTTTATTAACCGAGAGAAATGAATATCCATTCAAAGATTGGTGGGCCTTGCCTGGTTTTTTTGTGAACAATGACGAAGAAATGGAAGATGCCGTCAAACGGATTCTTTATGAAAATGCAGGCTTAAAGGATATCTATATGGAACAATTGGCTGCGTTTGCTGGTCTTAAACGACATCCACAAGGCCGTATACTTACCGTAGCTTATTTTGCACTTATGCAACTAGACCAAAGTAAGATCAAGGTTAAACCTGTTACCACATACATGCGTCAGGCGAAATGGTTCTCAGTTAACGAACTTCCCGAGTTGGCATTCGATCATCAGCAGATAATAGACCTCAGTTTGGAAAAACTAAAACGTAAAATAGGGTATACGGCTGTGGCCTTTGAATTACTGCCTGAGAAATTTACGCTTACACAATTGCAACAAGTCTATGAAGCTATATTGGGTAGAAAATTAGATAAAAGAAATTTTCGAAAGAAAATGTTAAACTATGGCTTCCTTAAAGAACTTCCAGAGTTCCAAAAAGGGGTATCTTACCGTGCTGCACGTCTTTATAAATTAGACAAGAGAAAATTCCAAAAAGTGTTCTCGCATGAAGATTAAGGGTAAGCAAACCTTTAATATCAATTTTATCATCCCTTTTTTAAAGTATATAAAGCTTTTATACGTCAGCTAGGAAAGTAGCTAGGTATAGCTTTCTCGCTTACATATTGTTATCTGTATACGAGAACAATATGTAAGAACTGATATGTCATATTAAAATCCTTTTTTTAAATTATCGATGGATTACGGCTTGAAAATTGCATAACCATTTTACTTTTTTTACTTTTGACCCGAAAATAAAAAAAGTCAAAAAGTAAGATTGATGGTGAATTCAGATAATAAGAGAAAGCAAATTGTGAAAGCAGCGGTTAAGCGTTTTGCTCATTTTGGGATTCCAAAAACAACAATGAACGAGATTGCTGAGGATGTGAATCTAACTAAAGCTAACCTTTACTACTATTTTCCGGACAAAAACTCCTTGATTAAAGATGTGTTGTTAAGCATTGTCGATGAGATGGATGTTGAAGAACAAATAGTAATTAAGGAGTTGGGTAAGAATCTCTTGGAATTGTTATACAAGCTTTTGGATGTGCGGGTGATTTTTGTAAAAAAATATTATATGTTTTACCTTTTTGAGAATATGGATTGGATTAAGGATTCCAGTATTTCAGCCGAGATTGAGTCCTTGATACAAAAGGATGAGGATCAATACTGCCAGATTTTTGAAAGAGCGAAGGCTGCGGGAGAGATTGTTGATTTAGACCCTCGTTATATTGCTAAGAATTACAGTGACGCCATGCGGGGCATCGGTTTTATGGGAAATCTTTCCAATATAGTTAAAGGCTTTCCTAGTATAGACAATATAGATGATATAGTTCAGCGGCAGAAGGAGGTAACCGAGATCATGCTCTATGGGTTGAGTACTAAAAATAGAAACAACTAACATACACACACACATAAATACAACGATGAATAGAATTAGAAAATGGTTATTAATCTTGCTTAGTTTTGGAGTGGTTGGAGGCTCTTATGCGCAAGAGGAATTGACGCTGGGTGAAGCAATACAATATGCGCTCAAAAATAAAGCCGATGCTAAGAAATCACAATTAGATGTAATCAACGCCGAAAATAAAATTAGTGAGGTTAGAGCAAACGCTCTTCCTCAAATTAATTTGTCCGCCGGATTAACGTACAATCCCATCATTCAAAAGATAGCTCTTCCTGACTTTACAGGTCAAAATGGGGGGAATCCAAGTTTGGTAGAGATGGGACAGAAATGGCAAGCGACGCCGACGATATCATTGACTCAGCAAATCTTCAATCAATCTGTATTTACGGGATTAAAAGCAGCTAGTACAACTCGTGCATTTTATCAGATTAATCATGAATTGACAGAGGAGCAGTTGATTGAGCGAGTTGCCAATAGTTATTATGATGTATATCAATCTAAGTTGGAGTTAGCTACAATCGAGACTAATTTGCAGAATACAACTAAGACCCGAGATGTAATCGACGGGTTGTATAAAAATGGTTTGGCTAAAAAGATTGATTTAGATCGTACTAATGTAGCAGTCAATAATTTGGAATCCTCCAAACAGCAAATGATTAATGCAATTCAACTAAAGGAGAATGCGCTTAAATTTGTCATTGGTATGGATGTGACAAAGGAGATTTCTATGCCAAAAAATACATTTGAGATTGACTTGGCCAAAGCATTGGTCGATACCTCTAGTTTGGACAGTCGAACTGAAGTAAAGCTTTTGGAAACGCAGAAACAACTTTTGGGCTACAATAAAAAATCAATCGAAGCCCAATACTATCCAACATTGTCTCTGAATGCTAACTATGGATACACAGGATTTGGGCAACAGTTTCCAATTTTTAATAGTGGTCCTTCTATAAATTGGGCAAATTTTTCAACAATAGGTGTTAATCTTTCATTTCCCATATTTACAGGATACGCCACGCGTTCGAAGGTAAGGCAAGCTCAGATTGATATTGATAAAGTTAGTGTTGATATAGAAGATACAAAGTTGGGATTGTTGCTTGCATCTGAAAATGCGAAGAAGCAGCTGAAAAATAGCTTATTGACTATTAATGCGCAATCTGATAATGTAAAGTTGGCAAAAGAAGTATTATTTAATGTGGAAAATAATTACAAGAATGGACTGGCAACCCTTACAGATTTATTAGACGCCGAAAAATCATATGCTGAAGCCCAAAATAGCTATTCAACGGCATTATTAAATTATAAAGTTGCAGAGATCCAAATCATCAAATCAAACGGAAACTTAAAATCACTTATTAACGAATAATTAGCATAAAAATATGAAACGAATCATCATAACCATTGTCATTATAGTAGCAGCCCTAGCTGGTATTATGTATGTATTGAATAAAAATAAAGAAAAGAATAAAGCGGAGACGGAAATAGTGGCGCAGAAGAATGCATCAGTAGCAGTGCGTACAGATACAGTTGCACTTCGGGAGATGAATCTACAATATATTGCAAATGGTACGTTCATGCCTTATCAAGATATGAAACTGTCTGCTGAGACATCAGGTAAAGTAATCAAAGTGTTGGTGAAAGAGGGTGACTATGTGAGAGCAGGACAAGTATTAGCTATAGTGGAAGGGGATAAGTTGGATGTGAGTAAACAGAATGCACAGGCAGCGTATAATAATGCAAAAGCAGATTACGAGCGTTACGAAAGTGCCTTTCAGACAGGTGGTGTGACAAAGCAACAACTTGATCAGGCTAAATTGAAGTTAGAGAGTGAGCAAAATAACCTGAAAAGTGCGCAATTGAATGCATCAGACGCTACTGTGAGAGCTGGTATAAGTGGTACTATTAATGAACGTAAGATAGAGCCAGGTACATATGTGTCTCCAGGTACGGAGATGTTTAGTTTAGTAAATGTGGGGTCACTAAAATTACGTGTCAACGTGGATGAGAAGAATGTCGCAACATTGAAAGTCGGACAGAATATCAAAATAGCTGCAAGTGTATTCCCAGACAAGAATTTTGATGGAAAGATTGTCTTTATTGCACCAAAAGCTGACGGAAGTCTAAATTTCCCTGTTGATATCGAAGTGAAGAACAATGCGGGTAATGAATTGCGTGCAGGAATGTATGGTACTGCAGTTTTTGGAGCGGATCGTTTCTCATCGGTATTGACTATACCACGTACAGCATTTGTAGGTAGTGTGAGCTCAAATCAAGTGTTTGTCAATGAAAATAATACAGCCATTCTTAAGACAATTACCTCCGGACGTAATTTTGGTGACTATATAGAAGTAATCGAAGGATTGACTGCAGGTCAAATCGTCATCACAAGTGGTCAAATCAACTTGCTAAACAATACACCGATTAGCATCATTAAATAATAATTGAAAGAAGATATTTCATGAAAATTTCAGAAATCTCAATAAAACGCCCGAGTATAATAATCGTACTGTTTATTATACTGACCTTGGGTGGTTTATTCAGCTATAAGATGTTGAGTTACGAGTTGATTCCCAAGTTTGAGGTCAACGTTATCACAGTACAAACGGTCTATCCCGGAGCATCTCCTTCAGAGGTAGAAAATACAGTATCAAAGAAGATAGAAGATGCCATCTCCTCCTTGGAGAACGTAAAAAAGGTGGAAACAAAGTCTTACGAGAGTTTATCTCTGGTGTTGATTACGTTAACCAATAATGCTGACGCTAACTATGCATTAAATGATGCACAACGTAAGATTAATGCCATTTTGAAAGACCTTCCAGATGACGTGGATCCTCCGTCCTTGGTGAAATTCTCATTGGATGATATGCCCATCATGAATCTATCGGTCACGAGTAAATTGTCCGAAAAGGAATTGTATGATCTTTTAGATAAGAAGATACAACCTATATTTTCACGGATAAGTGGGGTAGCTCAGGTGGATATGATTGGCGGACAGGAACGCGAGATTCAGGTCACCCTGGATCCTAAGAAAATGGAGGGTTACGGCTTGACCATTGCACAGGTACAGCAAGATATATTGTCGTCAAACTTGGATTTCCCGACCGGAAACGTAAAGACCCGTACCAATCAAACCCTGATTCGCTTGGCTGGTAAGTTTAAATCGGTTGAGGATCTTCGTAATCTACCGATTACGACACCTCAGCATGTAGCCATTAGATTACGTGATATAGCTGATGTGCAAGATGCACAAAAGGAAGTGGAAAAAATTGCGCGTTTAGATCGCCAGAACACGATTTTGATGCAAGTTAAGAAACAGTCCGATGCAAATGCTGTTGAAGTGAGCAAGCTGGTTAAGCAAACCATCGAGACAGTGCAAAACGATTATAAGGAACAAGGCGTACAGGTATTGGTCGCTAATGATACATCTGACTATACCTTGAAAGCGGCCAACAACGTTATTTTTGACTTGTTCTTGGCGATAGTATTGGTCGGGGTAATTATGCTTTTCTTCCTACACAGTTTACGTGATGCTGCAATCGTGATGGTGGCTATTCCATTGTCTTTGATTGCGACCTTCATCGGGATTTATTTGATGGGATATACCTTGAATTTAATGAGTTTGCTTGGACTGTCATTAGTGGTAGGTATCCTGGTCGATGATGCGATTGTGGTCGTGGAAAATATTCACCGTCATATGGAGATGGGTAAGAGTAAGATTCGAGCGGCGTATGATGGAGCGGCTGAGATTGGTTTTACCGTTACGGCAATTACGATGGTAATTGTAGTGGTGTTTTTACCGATTGCGATGTCGACTGGGTTGGTAGCTAATATTTTGGCTCAATTCTGTGTGACGGTTATCATCGCGACGGGATTGTCGCTATTGGTTTCCTTTACGATAGTACCTTGGTTGTATTCACGTTTTGGAAAGCTATCGCATATCAATCCACATACATTCTTTGGTAAGATTATCCACGGTTTTGAAGCGGGGTTGACAGCCTTCACGCATAAGATTTCAGATTTATTGAAATGGTGTATTGACTCAAGATGGAACAAAGTGATTACGATGTTTGTCGTGTTGGTCTTATTTGTAGGATCACTGGGGCTTGTGGGTGCTGGTTACATTGGTGGAGAATTTTTTCCAGCTTCGGATAAAGGAGAATTCTTGGTCCAATTAGAGCTAAATAAAGATGCGTCTATTGAGTCATCTAACTTTATGACACAGCGTGCGGAAAACTTCATTTCTAAATTTCCAGAAGTAGAACGTGTGATTACCACTGTTGGACAGTCGAGTGATGGAATGGGGGGGACCACTGGTACCAAATACAAAGCGGAAATCCACGTGATTTTGATTGATCAAAAGGAGCGAAGTGAAAGCACCAAAGTATTCGGAGCCAAACTGAAGAGGGATCTGGAGAAAGAATTAGTCGGTTCTAAGGTAAAAACCGTTACAGTTGGTATGATGGGAGCTGAGCAGGCACCAATCACTTTGACGGTAATTGGATCTGACATGAAGGATGCATTAGCATTTGCAAATCAGGCCGCAGATCAATTGCGTAATATTGAAGGAGCTACAGAGGTCAAGTTGACCTCTGAGGATGGTAACCCCGAAATCAATGTGCAAGTAGACCGTGATAAGATGAATTCCTTAGGATTGAATCTGTCTACCGTAGGTATGGCTATGCAAACGGCGTTTAGTGGAAATACAGATGGTAAATTCAGAGCTGGTGAATACGAATATGATATCAATATCAGATTCGGCGAACAGGATCGTAAAAATATAGAGGATGTCCGTAATCTACAATTCATCAATACTCAGGGACAAGCCATTAAATTGGAACAATTTGCTGATGTGAGTTACAGCTCAGGGCCAACTTTGTTGGAACGTAGGGATAAGTCACCGTCGGTATCTATCGAAGCACAAGTGATTGGACGGCCTTCAGGTACTATTGCCGCGGAATGGGAGACACAGTTCGAAAAATTGCAACGTCCTCCAGGCGTAAACTACATGTGGGGTGGAGATATGGAAAATCAGACCGAAGGTTTCGGTACATTGGGATACGCTTTATTGGCTTCCATTATTTTGGTTTACCTGGTAATGGTATCGTTGTATGACAGTTTTGTCACTCCATTTATCGTCATCTTCTCGGTACCGCTATCGTTTATTGGAGCGCTATTATTAATGGCACTTACTGATACATCTCTTAATATCTTTACCATTTTGGGGATTATTATGTTGATTGGATTAGTGTGTAAGAATGCGATTCTTCTTGTTGACTTTGCAAATATGCGGAAGGAAGCTGGTGATAATACGCATGATGCATTGGTCGCTGCCAACCATGCTCGTCTTCGTCCAATTTTGATGACGACTATTGCCATGGTATTTGGTATGATACCTATCGCGATTGCTACGGGTGAAGGAGCTGATATGAATAGAGGACTTGCTATTGTAATTATAGGTGGGTTGTTATCATCCTTATTTTTGACGTTGGTTATCGTTCCTGTGGTCTACTCAATATTTGATAGTTTGCAGAAGCGTTTTGGACAGCATAAAAAACCAGATTACGAAGCATTGATGAAAGAGGACTATGTGCCCAATGCGGATTACGTGGACGAAATGTCTGTCAAACACAATTAGAAAAAATGAATATTGTTACAAACCGCCCCTTATCCAGGGGCGGTTTTTTTTGTTTAAGTCTATTGGATATCCAGTTACTAGATAGTATCCAGTTCAGGGATAGTTTCGGTTTGGAATCCGTAAAAGGATAATGTAGTTCGTGTATGAAATACATTATGGTATACTTTGCCTAGATGTGCTTTCGACGTTTAAAACTTATCGTATAAATAAAAAACAACCCATGTGCAATCGATTGCGTAAAAAAATATACATTTGTTTCGAACTTTATAAAAACTTATTGAACAACGTATGTGTGGAATCGTAGGATATGTAGGTGATAAGAATGCCTACTCTATAGTAATCAAAGGTCTAAGAAGACTTGAATATCGAGGATATGACAGTGCTGGGATAGCGCTTCATCAACAATCTAAATTGACGGTTTACAAGAAGAAAGGAAAGGTCGCGGATTTGGAAGACGAAGTTGTCGGAAAGGATAATGGCGGTACTGTTGGAATTGGGCATACTCGATGGGCAACACATGGAGAACCATCTGATAAGAATTCACATCCTCACGTATCGGCATCTGGCAAATTGACCCTTGTCCATAATGGTATTATTGAAAATTACGCCCAGATTAAAGCTGAGCTGATAAAGAAGGGATATCAATTCCATAGTGATACGGATTCGGAAGTTTTACTCAATTTTATCGAAGATATTCAGATTAACAATGCTTGTCCACTTGAAGAAGCTATTCGTATAGCCTTGAGGCGTGTGGTAGGTGCATATGTAATACTGGTCTTGGATGAAGCCGATCCGCAAACTATAATAGCAGCTCGAAAAGGAAGTCCACTGGTGATTGGGATTGGAAAGGGCGAACATTTCTTAGCTTCCGATGCTTCTCCTATGTTGGAATATACGAAGGAAGTCGTCTACATTAATGACTATGAGCTTGCAATAGTACGACCAGATGAGCTCATCCTTAAAAATTTGGGAAATGAGCGCATTACACCTTATGTTCAGAAGCTTGACCTTGAGCTTTCTGCGATAGAGAAGGGCGGATATGATCACTTTATGCTCAAGGAAATATTTGAACAACCCCAGACAATCCAAGACTGCCTAAGAGGGCGTCTAGATCTCACGAATGGCGACATCCATATGAAAGGTATAGAGGAGTATGCTGCACAGCTTGTCATCGCTCCTCGTATCATTATATTGGCTTGTGGTACGAGTTGGCATGCTGGATTGGTGGCCGAATATATTATAGAGGAGTTGTGTAGGACCAATGTAGAGGTTGAGTATGCTTCTGAATTTCGTTATCGTAATCCGATTATCAATCCTGGGGATGTTATTATCGCAATTTCTCAAAGTGGAGAGACTGCGGATACCTTAGTGGCGATTGAAACAGCCAAAGCCAAAGGGGCGATAATATTGGGTGTTGTTAACGTAGTTGGATCATCCATTGCCAGAGCTTCACATGCCGGCGCGTATACACATGCGGGACCTGAAATAGGTGTGGCAAGCACCAAGGCTTTTACCGCTCAGCTAACGGTGTTGACCATGATGGCGCTAAAACTTGCAAAATTGAAGGGAACTATTACTACAGAACGTTTCCTACACTTGTTACACGAGCTGCAAGCGGTCCCACAGAAAGTGAGTGATATTTTAGAGAACCATTTGAATATTGAGGCACTTGCTAAAAAACTGACCGAGGCTAAGGGGTTTCTTTATCTTGGACGGGGTGTCAATTTTCCGATAGCGTTGGAAGGAGCATTGAAGCTCAAGGAAATTACCTATTTGCATGCAGAGGGTTATCCTGCGGCCGAGATGAAACACGGTCCTATAGCTTTAGTGGATGAGCACCTGCCAGTTGTATTTGTAGCTACTAAAGATGCTTATCATGAAAAGATTGTCAGCAACATGCAGGAAATCAAGGCACGGAAAGGAAGAGTGATCTCCGTCATAACGGAGGGTGATACAGTTTCTCCGACAGTTTCAGAGGAAATATTCGTGATTCCAGAAGCGGATGAGTTGATTTCTCCGATTCTATCTGTTATTCCATTGCAACTCCTTTCCTACTATCTCGGCATCATCAAAAAATTGGATGTGGACAAACCTCGTAATCTCGCCAAGTCGGTGACGGTTGAATAGGCGCGAATTATTTTTATCGTTCTAATTTCCATGTTAGAAGCTGTGGGAAAGAGACAAGCCCTTAATTATCTAGGAGTAGTGGACACGAGTGCATATCCTCGCTCTAACATTTTTGATAAGTAATATATATGAGTAATTTGAAGAAAGGTAGTCTTGCAGGACTAGGCCATAATTTTGTTAAGCAAGAATACTTATTTGAGGGGCAAAATGAGTACGATATACGGTTTGAACAACATCACCCCTCAACGGCCTTTAGGCCACTTACCGAGGATGAGATCCATATCTTGAAATCACATTCGAATGTAGCAGATGATTGGGCCAACATTTTGGTGACCAATCGTTTTATCCCGGAGCAAATCCAAAATTGCAAGTTCTATGGGCTGAATCGAATCGGTAACATGGAGCCCATTTATCTCGAGTACAGAGATTTTAGATTGCCAGTTGGGATATACAATTCTACCATCATCAGTTGTGATTTTGGTAATCTTGTAGCGGTACACGAAGTTCGATATTTAGCCCATTTTATTCTGAAGGATGAGGTTATCTTAGCCAATATCAACGAGATGGAAACCAGTTCCAAAGCGAAGTTTGGTAATGGAATTTTAAGAATAGGAGAGGATCCTGAATTGAGGATTGCATTGGAGCTTTGCAACGAAAATGGCGGTCGGCAAGTATGGCCATTTGATGGCATGCTATTGAGCGATGCCTACATTTGGAGCCGTCATCGTCACGATTTCATTTTACAATCTAAATTGGAGCGTATGACCAATGAGCTACATACTACCAAAAGGGGGGCATATAGCGTTGTCGAAGACGGAGTCGTAATCAAAAACTGCCAAGTCATTAAAGATGTCAAAATAGGTAAGAGCGCTTATATCAAAGGAGTCAACAAGCTTAAGAATGTAACCATCCATTCATCAGCGGAGGATCCGACACAGATTGGAGAAGGGTGCGAATTGGTAAATGGCATCATTGGAGAAGGTTGTCGTATTTTTTATGGGGTGAAGGCTGTTCGTTTCATACTAGCTGCACACTCGCAGTTAAAGTACGGCGCTCGGTTAATCAATTCCTTCTTAGGTGAAAATTCAACGATATCCTGTTGTGAGGTGCTGAATTCACTCTTGTTTCCAGCGCATGAGCAACATCATAATAATTCGTTTTTGTGCGCCTCATTGATTCGGGGACAAAGCAATATGGCTGCTGGGGCCACGGTAGGTTCTAATCACAATTCTAGAGCTCCCGATGGAGAGATTGTTGCGGGAAGAGGTTTTTGGCCGGGTCTATGTGTCAGTTTGAAACATAATTCTAGGTTTGCGTCTTATACATTAATCGTGAAAGGCGACTTTCTTTACGAATTAGATATCAAGATACCCTTTTCCCTAGTCAGTAATGACATCACTAATGATCGTTTGATCATTATTCCAGGCTATTGGTTTCTTTACAATATGTATGCTTTGGCGAGAAATCCAAGTAAGTATGAAAAACGGGACAAAAGAAGGGTCAAACAGCAGTACTATGAGTACGATATATTGGCGCCAGATACAATAAATGAACTATTTGACGCCCTACAGATTATCGAAATTGCTGTTGCAAGAGCATATTATCCAGACCAACCTATTTCGGAACAACAGGCGAAACAAAAGGGCGGAGAGCTGCTCGAGTCGAATGTGGATCTTAGCCGATTGGAGGTTTTGCTGGAGGGATTCGAAAATTCTAAAAGGAAAGTTCAGCTATTGAAGGTCAGGGAGAGCTATGAACTGTTTAAGCGCTTGATTCGATACTATACGACCTCGACAATAGCAACCGCACATGAGTTATTTCAAGTGACAGTGGATTTGTTGAAATCAACGGATATTGGCATACGACCGAATTGGGTCAATATTGGAGGGCAACTGATTTTAGCAGAGGGGTATCGAGACCTCATTAACCAGTTAAAGGAGGATAGGCTGAATGAATGGTCGCAAGTTCATGCTTTTTATTATCAGAGAAGCCAGTCTTATCAGCAAGATAAGTTAGCTCATGCATATGCCTCATTATTGGAAATTATGGGGGCGGAAGACGAGGGGTTGACTATCCACCAATGGCAAACACTTATTGACGAGGCTTTAAAGACGAAGGAATGGATTAGCGACCAGATCTATAGGACCAGAGCCAAGGACTACCAAAATGAATTCAGACATATGGTTTATGAATCTATAGAGGAAATGGAACAAGTTGTTGGGAAGATAACGGATAACACATTTATCAAACAGCAAGAAAATGAACTTCTAACATACCGCAATCGCATGTGCGAGGTACAGGCCCAGCTTAGTACATGGGCAGCTAATGATTAAAGGTTTTAGGGGGAATTAAACCCTTAAGGATGGTGCGTCAGGAAGCGCGGTGGAATATGACATCATATCTTAATGATGGTGTCGATTCATACTGCGCTTCATTGATCGTATACGCGCTTCATTCTTTCCATCTACTCTAGATGCTACTGCCCATATAGCAGCTGGGAGCCAGCCAATCAAGGTGATTTGTAAAATTAGACACAGTATTCCGGACAATATCTTACCTCTAAGAAAGAAAGACAACCAAGGGAAAAGAACAGCAATTAATATCATGGTCTTAAATAGTGTATAGGTAATAAATGTAGCTAAAAAGCTTTAGATTGGCAAATCGGATATAGCAAGCGCAATAGGTTCCAGAAGATATTATATAAGAATTTACTATAAGATAATCAGTAAGATAGAGGAGATAGTAATCAATGTAATGACCAGTATTCGGAACTCTTTCTCTGGGAGTATCTTTATGATTTTAATACCAGTATATCCTCCCAAAAGAATAAATGGAATTGCAAAAATATTTAACATGAGGCCGGCCCAAGATAGGTTTTGCCAAACAAATAGCTGTAGAGGGATCTTGCTGAAGTTCAATATCATGATAAACCAAGCCCCAGTAGCGACAAAGGTGTATTTCGGTAGTTTTTTGGTGAATAGGTAGACTGCAAGTGCAGGGCCAGCTGCATTGCCAATCATGGTAGAGAATCCAGCTATAAAACCGAATAGAGGAGCATACCATTTTTTTGTTGTAATGGAAGAGTCGCTTTTGCTGCGATCCATCCAAATCATGAATACAACACCTAAGAGTATACAAGCACCCATTAATATTTTGAAGAGACTGTCATCAATATAATTACCTAATATGAGTGCTCCTATTAGACCTACAAATGCAGCTGGAAGTAGCTTGAGTACTTCCGACCACAGGAACTGCTTACGGTAGTAAATAATAGCAATCAGATCAGCCATACAAAGTAGGATCAGTACTATACCTGTAGAATGCTTGGCCCCGAATAGGAATGCAAATATCGGAACTGCTAGTGTCCCGATATTTTGGATACCTGTCTTGGACATCCCAATCAACACTGCGCAAAAGAAGTACAGCATCCATTGGTATGGTGAATCGAAAAGTTGAAAGGCCTCTTGAATCACTTGCCTGCAATTAGTTGCTTGACCTGGGCGACATCTATATCCCTGTAGTCATTGATGTAGTATTGGCAGGGTGGAAGTTGCTCTTTTGTATGCGAACTCAATACGCCCACTACTTTCATATTCGCATTGATAGCTGCCGATATACCTGAGTAGGAATCTTCGAAGACTAGGCACTCTGAGGGCAAAACTCCAAGTTGTTTGGCCGTCTCTAAGTATACCTCGGGGTCGGGTTTGTGTTTGGTAACGTTTTCACTCGAACGTAGGGACTCCATTTTTGAGCGGATGTTCAGCCCATCCAATATCAAATCCATATTTTCTTTTGGAGCCGAGGTTGCTACGGCGGTCTTCAAACCAGCATTTTTCAACGCATCCAAAAATTCTATATAGTTTGGGATTGGATCAATTACAGAGGCGTATACCTGTCTAAACATATCTTCTTTTTCAAACTCCAGTGCCAAGAGTTCTTCACCCATTATGGGACGTTTGAAGAAATGACTCATGATGTAACTGTTGTGTTTGCCATACATATGTTCTTCAAATTCTTGTTCGCTACTTTCAATTTCATATTTTTTAAAAAAAGCTTCGAACGCTTTCGCATGATAGGGATTCGTGTGACAGATTACCCCATCCATATCAAAGATTACAGCATATTGATTCATGGGGGCAAAGATAGGGAAATTAAAAATGGACAATGTGCGAAAAAAGTCAATTTATAGGGTATGCATATCTCTTCAGTGATAAGATTTGCCTTGCTATTGTTGGTATTTTGTAGTATCTGTTTCTCGGATTCTTACACTCGTCAATAAGCTTTCCTCACTAGGTGGCGGGAGGTTGTGAATGTAAAGCATTTTATCTAAGTTTACATAGTATCCACTGTTTCAAAGTAGTCGATGTATATCTATGCAAGATCACCATCACGATAAATCTCTGTCCGATATCCACGAAAGTGTGGATGTTGTCAAAAGCAAATCAAAATTTAAACGTATTCTCAGTTTTTTTGGCCCTGCATACCTCATTAGTGTAGGGTATATGGATCCAGGGAATTGGGCTACAGATTTGGCAGGTGGCAGCCAATTTGGATATGCATTGATATGGGTATTGTTGATGAGTAATCTAATGGCGCTTCTCTTACAGAGTTTATGTGCCAGATTGGGAATCGTGCGAGGTAAGGATCTTGCTCAATGTAATCGCGAGACCTACCCTAAACGGATGAATTTTGTACTCTATGTTCTGGCTGAGATTGCAATCGCTGCATGTGACTTGGCGGAGGTCTTGGGTATGGCAATCGGTCTCAATCTGCTGTTTGGAATAGATTTGATATGGGGGGTATTGATTAGCTTTGTAGATACGTTCCTTCTACTCTATCTTCAAAAGTTGGGAATGAGGAAAATGGAAATGTTTATCATAGGACTCATTTCGATGATTGGGATGTGCTTTATGGTAGAAATGTTTTTTGCGAAGCCTGACTTAGGAGAAGTAGCTCTCGGATTTATTCCCAGTCTTCCCAATAGCGCAGCTCTGTATATCAGTATAGGCATTATTGGAGCTACCGTGATGCCTCATAATCTGTATTTACATTCAGCTCTTGTGCAGACCCGTAAAATACCGCGAGAACCAACATTTATTAAGAAAGCGCTAAAGTACAATTTCTTCGATAGCGCTATCGCACTTAACTTGGCATTCTTCGTGAATGCGGCAATTTTGATATTGGCAGCCTCGGTTTTTCACAAAAATGGTATGCATGAAGTGGCCGATCTTAAAGATGCTTACTATCTATTGGGCAGTACCTTGGGAACACATTGGGCCTCTAAATTATTTGCCATTGCATTGATTCTTGCAGGACAAAGCTCCACTGTCACGGGGACTCTTGCAGGGCAGATTGTTATGGAAGGATATCTGAGATTAAGAATTAGTCCTATACTTAGGAGGCTAATTACACGACTATTAGCAATTGTCCCCGCTGTATTAGTGATTTTAATAGCAGGGGAGGAACAAGTTGGAGCTTTGTTAATTTTTAGTCAAGTGTTATTGAGTATGCAGCTTGCATTTGCTGTTGTACCTCTGATTCATTTTGTCAGTGATAAGAAAAAAATGGGTCAATTTGTGATTAAGCCCTATGTACAGCTATTGGCTTGGTTGATTGCGGCTATAATCGCGGTATTAAATTTTCAATTGGTATATGTAGAGGTCAAGGGGTGGATAATAAAACTGGACAATCTGTGGTGGAGTATGGGATTGATAGCAGGAAGCCTTGGACTTGCCCTTCTGTTGTTGATGACGGTTTTTTATCCGATATGGCATCGCCGCCAACCTACTTTGGTAGATGTACATGCTCCCTTTGAGGCATTGGTATTTGACAAGGTCACACCTTTCAAAACAATAGTAGTCGCATTGGATTTTTCAATTTCTGATACAAAAGCGGTGGAGCACGCATTCCACTTTTGCACTAAAGATACTGTGATTGTACTCGTACACGTAGTAGAGAGCGCTTCAGTCAAATATACTGGTGGGGAGACTGGTGACTATGAGGCGCGTAAAGATATGGAAAGGCTGATGAAATATGTGAATCTGTTTAGACAACAGGATATTGAGGTTAAATATGAGTTGCGCTACAATAACCGGGTTAAAGCAATAGTGGGCGTTTGTAAACAGTATGACGGCAACTTACTTA
This sequence comes from Sphingobacterium sp. SYP-B4668, assembly GCF_027627455.1. NCBI lineage: Bacteria > Pseudomonadati > Bacteroidota > Sphingobacteriia > Sphingobacteriales > Sphingobacteriaceae > Sphingobacterium > Sphingobacterium sp. SYP-B4668. The sequence goes on from NZ_CP115483.1 coordinate 1,706,090, forward strand.
TTGTCGGCAGCCATGGACATTCGGGAGTAAAAGATTTTATATTTGGGGAGACTGTAAATAAGTTGCGGCATGAGGTCAAGATTCCAGTCTTTATTGCACAATAGTGACTGCCTATTAATTGATATATTTATAAGGTACCAGCAATATAAATAATTCATATTGCTGCAAACTAGTATATAACATATTTATAAAATAAGATGAATATAACACTGACAGATAAGGTAGCGATGGTAGGAGGTGCTACCTCAGGAATAGGGGAAGCTATTGCTATACAGCTTGCCAGTAGCGGAGCAAGTTTAGTACTTGTGGCAAGGAACGAAAGCAAATTGAAGAACACGTTGACACGGCTTGATGTCAGCCAAGGACAGGAGCATCGTTATCTTGTAGTCGATTTTGCTGATTTCGGACATGCTCAATTGATAATCAAGGAGTTTTTTGAAAATAATTCAATCGATATCGTGGTCAATAATACTAATGGCCCCTCCGCTGGCGGCATCAAAGATAAAACCATAGCGGACTATCAACAAGCCTTTGACTTGCTATTTCAATATGCGGTTAGTACAACTCTTTTGGCTATACCCCATATGGTTAAGCAAGGGTTTGGACGGATTATCAATGTCTCCTCTCTCACGGTTAAAGAACCCCAGGACACATTGATATTGTCTAATACTATGCGTACAGCTTTGGTTAGCTGGAGCAAGTCATTATCAAGAGATGTTGCCCCTAACGGTGTGACGGTGAATACAGTTTTAACGGGATATTTTAATACCGATAGGTTGAATAAACTTATGGAAACACAGGCCGAGCAATTGGACGTTTCTGTCGAAGACATTCGAGATAAAAGAATCAGTTCCATCCCTATGAAGCGATTGGGACGCCCAGAAGAATATGCCTATCTGGTCACCTTTTTAGCATCTGACTATGCGGCGTATTTGACAGGTACCTCTTTACAACTTGATGGTGGATTGATGACAGGTTTATTCTAGATAAACCTGTCATCAATTTTGATTCGACCTATTCATTCTCCAATTGGTTTTTATAGGTTTGCATATGTCTTTTTATCTCATCGCTCAATTCGGGGTATTGGATATCTTTGTATTTTTTTAATACCTCATGCATGATACTGGCAACGAGATATCGGGCCACTTCTTTATTGTCAGATGGGATGATATACCAAGGCGTTTTCTTTTTGCTTGTTTTTTGGATGGCTTCTTCATAACAAGTCATATACTTGTCCCAAAGTTCGCGTTCTGCGAGGTCCCCAGGGGAAAATTTCCATTGATGTTTATCTTTTTCCAATCTTCTTAAAAGCCTATTTTTCTGTTCACCCTTACTGAGGTGAAGATAGAATTTGAACACGATTGTACCATTTTCGACAAGATGCTGTTCGAAATTATTAATTTGATCCAATCTTTTTTTCCAAAAATCGGGAGTAACATCTTCTATATTTTTTATTTCAGGAATATTTTCAGCAAGTAAGTATTCAGGATGTACACGGGTAACCAGTACATTTTCGTAATGTGTACGATTGAATACGCCAAATTTTCCCTTTTCAGGTAACGCAATATAATGTCGCCATAGATAGTCATGCTGATGTTCTTTTATCGTGGGTGTTTTGAAGCTTTGCACATCGACACCCCGCACATTGAATTTGGCGAATACCTCTCGAATCAGGCTATCTTTACCAGCAGTATCCATACCTTGAAGGCATACCAGGACATTATATTTATCATGCGCGTACATGGTGTCTTGTAACGTGCTTAGTTTTTTACGGACTTCCTTCAATCGGATTTCTGCTTCCTCTTGCGTTACTTCGTCAGTAATATCTGTAGGAAAGTCTGAGATTCTAAAATCAGACGTTGCTATTAGCTTTTTGGAGTAATTGGTGCCATTGCTCATAATGTGCTGTTTCTTATAAAAATAGGGAATCTTAAGTAAAGAACGGTATATGTAGAAAGCCCTGCTGTCACGAATAGTGAGGTTTGCTCTCTAATTTCCTCTGTGATTAAAACCAAACAACATAGTAAAATGTTTTAAAGTTCATACAATCATTGTATATGATGATATTCTTAATTATCACTATATTTGATAATATTAATGATGATTATATGGACGATAATAGGTTGATAGGGGTAATTACCGGTGATTTGATAAATTCTCGAAAAACGGATGTGAAAATATGGCTCCCGCTATTGGAGGATGCGCTCGATTGGAATACACATAAATACGACATCTATAGGGGGGATAGTTTTCAGGCTGAAATAGATCTGGAACATATTTTCCATGTACTTTTTTATATTAAAGCTCGTCTTAAGACTATTAAGAACATGGATGTAAGAATGTCCATCGGGGTTGGCCACCTTACATTCAGTGATAAACATGTCAAGACATCCTCAGGAGAGGCTTACATAAATGCCGGTGAAAGCTTTGACCTTCTGAAAAAGGAAACGTTGACTATCAAAACTCCTTGGCAGGAGATGAATGAAATATTGGATCTTCTATTGCAATTAAGCGCAGAAATTGCCGATCGATGGACGGAAAATATGGCTGAATCAGTTGCAATGGCGTTACGATATCCGGACAAGAGCCAGGTCGAGCTTGCCCAGTTGTTAAATAGAAAGTATCAAAGTCAGGTCAGTACCGAATTAAATAAGGCTGGTTATTTTAAAATACAGCGTGTTATCGATTATTGTAAGCTTCAAATTTTGGAAAGATGCTCTATACGTTCTTAAAACTTTTGTTGGCACATATCTTAGGTGATTTTGTGTTTCATCCCCGTAAATGGGTTCACGGCCGGGCCTATCACATCCGTTATATTTTTTATCACGTAGCGGTACATGCGGTATTATTATGCCTGTTTTTCTTCAATGATTTGGCTGATTGGTGGCCGGAGCTGACGATTGTTATATTATCCCATTTGGCAATTGACAGTTTGAAAGTATCTCTGGAGAGAAAGGTCAAAGCCAGGCCGCTGTTGTTATTTATTATTGATCAATGTTTGCATTTGACGGTTTTGGCCGCAATCGTTGGTTGCTACTATGCTGTTTATATAGACGTAGAGGAATTGCTCTCCTCGAAGAATCTAGTACTTTTAATTGGCGTACTGGTGACCGTTTTTGTTTCTCCTATTGTCTTAAAGGTGTTTTTTAGTAAATGGGGACAATCAAAAGAGGTCGAAGCTCAACGAAAAGAAGCATTAGTAGACGCTGGATTCATTATTGGAGTATTGGAGCGTGTGCTTATTGTAATTTTCATAAATTTGAATTTTATGGAAGGCATAGGTTTCCTACTGGCAGCAAAGTCCATTTTTCGATTTGGCGATTTAGCAAACTCTAAAGACAAGCAATTTACGGAATACGTATTGGTGGGGACATTAGCAAGTTTTGTCATGGCCATCATTATTGGTTTCGCATTAAAATGGACACTCCAACTGATTTGAAAAATGGGTTTAAAAAATGTTAAGTCAGGTAATTATTATTACCTTAGTACTGTAAGGTTCTTTCTGACTTTTTGATGATTTTGAAATTAAAGTCAGAATGGTAACTTTGCTGTCTATTTATTGAGGTCCTATCTTATCACAAGCAAATGGCAAAGAAAAATTACGTTTCAAATTCAACGGAATCTACGAGGATGTTCAAGAACGATTTTTTGGAATCGTTGACGAAAGTTCATTACTCAGTTCCTATTATATTCTATCTACCCGTTATTATTTATTTTTCATGGAAGGCCATGGGGCCAGGAGAGATGTCTGCTTGGACCTACCTTATGTATTTTGTCTGTGGTTTAGCATTTTGGACTATTTTCGAATATGCATTGCATCGTTGGGTCTTTCATTTTCATCCCAAAGGAAAATTATTGAAGCGTGTACATTGGATTTTTCATGGTATCCATCATGACTATCCTAAAGATCGTTTACGTTTGGTAATGCCTTTATCGGCTAGTATTCCTTTGGCCGCTTTGGTGTATTTTATGTTCAGCGTCTTCTTTAGTAATGAGTATATCTTAGCTGCTTTTTTTGCGGGCTTTATGATTGGTTATCTCATTTATGACGAGTCCCACTACGCTATGCATCATGCAAATTTTAAGAGTGGTTTGATGAAGCGGATAAAGCAGCACCATATGCTACACCATTATCAAGATCCAGAAAAAGGATTTGGCGTGAGTTCTGCAGTATGGGATGTGGTATTCGACTCAGGCTTTCCCGAAAAGAAGGAAAAAGAAAAAGAGCAAGCTGAAAATGAAACGGCCAACTGAGGATAGCAAAAAAAGGAGATACATCGATATCTCCTTTTTTTTTGAATGACTCTCCGGTCATTTAGTACATGGGGGGAACTTGGTTGATTGATGTTGTGTATAGCATTTCGCCATTATATTGAACCATAAAAGTAGTGGTAGATATTGCAAGTTTTGAACCTTTATTTTTTAATGCTAAATTAGATTATATTAAACTTTGTATGATGTGTCATTCTCCCCTAAAAATAGTATTATTAGTTGGTTTGGTTTTTCACGCAATGGCCGGTGTTGCCCAGCAAGATGTGCGTCGTGCGGAAATGGAGGTTCAGCATATCATCGACCGGTATCAAGCAGTGGGGTTATCAACAATTGTTGTCAAGTCGGGCAAGATAGTTCATAAACAACATTACGGATATCAAGATCTTAAGACCAATACTCGATTGAATGATTCTTCTCTATTTAGGATAGCGTCGATATCCAAATCATTTTCAGCTACATCGGTGATGCAGTTGGTAGAAGCCAAGAAACTGGATTTGGATGGGGATGTAAGCCAATTAATTGGTTTTGAAGTTCGTAATCCTTCCTTTCCCGATATCCCGATTACAATCAAGATGCTATTGTCCCATACCTCAAGTATCAATGACAAGAATGGCTATTTTGATTTTGATGTCATCAATCCTTCTAAGAATCCTAAATGGAAGGAAAGTTACAATAGCTATGCACCTGGGAAAGGGTATCAATACTGTAATTTGAATTTTAATATGATAGGCGCTATTATTGAACGTGTTTCGGGTGAACGATTCGATGGTTATGTAAATCGACATATCCTGACTCCTTTAGGGTTGTATGGGGGCTATTGCGTAGACTCACTGGATTATAGCAAATTTGCGACTTTGTATGAATTTGATAAGGGCGAAATGATACCTCAACCAGCGGCCTACAATCCCAGAAGAAATGAAATCGCTAATTATCAGATGGGGTATTCTACCCCTATTTTTTCTCCAACTGGAGGAATGAAAATCTCTACCTTAGACCTAGCTCGTTACATGATGATGCACATGAACTATGGAATGAGCAATAATAGTCGGATTATTTCGGAAGAGAATGCCAAGATTATGCAGACAAAAGTGAGTGATACCGAAAGCTATGGTTTGGCACTATGGCAAACTACTGATTTGGTTTCGGGTGTCAAATTGGTAGGACATACTGGTTCTGCCTATGGGCTCTATAGCGCTATGTTTTTTGATCCTGAACAAAAATGCGGCTTTGTTGTGATTACAAATGGATGCAACCAGTCCGAGAACGAAGGGTATAACCTACTGTTAAAAGAAGTTGTCAATTCCTTATACCATTCCTTTATAGAATAGGTGGTCTTTGAATCTTGGCCCAAAATTTGAATTTAATACTTATGTAATGATATGTTTACAGAAATTTATATATCTTACATCGTAAAATAGACAGGAATGAGTCGCTGATTTATTGGGTAGTATTATAAATTTAAGTCTTATGCACAAAATCTTGATTATCGCGTTGTTGTTTGTTGCCAAAAGCAGTTTTGCCCAAAAGTTGGACCTAGATCAAATCCGCAAAGATTTTAATAAGGGAGTCAAGAGTGAGGAGCTGTGTGAAGGACACTTGGAGGCTTTGGAGAAATATGCCAAAACTCCCGAAGAAAAAGGATATCATGCTGCATATCATATGTTCATGGCTAGCCATACAGGTAATCCCTTTAAAAAGATGGGATATTTTAAGCACGGCAAAAAGCTATTAGAAGATGTTATCTCTAAAACTCCCCAAAATGTAGAATTGCGTTTTATCCGTTTGTGCATACAGTTTTATATTCCCAAATACCTAAATTATCACGATAAGATTGAGGAGGATAAGGCTTATGTGATGAATAACTTGTATAAAATGCAAGATGAAGAAGTTAAGGATTTGATTTTTAATTATTTAAAGGGTGCGAAAATGTATACCAGTGAAGAATTAGCGCTGCTAGGTAGATAGTTCTCTTTTTACATTCCTTACCTAGTTTTGAATTCCTCTAAGAGCGGGTGGTCCTATGGTGCAGGATAGAGCAGGATGCTTCAATGTGCTAAAAAACCTTTATTTGTGATAGTATGGTATACATTCACCCATCCCTTTCATTATAAATAAGAGTGTATTTCTTCTTTCAGAAATTGCCTCAGAATGGACACTTCTGTCGAAGTTGCGAATCCTACCCCTCCAAGTATAAGCCCCCAAGTACATGTGATGGATATTGAGCCTCTATTTAAGTTGTAACGATGGGAGAGGGGTGCGAGATACGGTACGTTGCTGGTTGGGTCTCGGATTGGCTGGCGACCTGTGTAAATAATAACCAATTTAAAATAAAAAGTATGTATTGGAGAATGTTTCAAAAGAGATTTTGCTTGATGTTGATGTGCGTGGCCTTTACTGGTTTTTCATTAGTTTCCTTCGGTATGAATAAACGGGGACCATACGAATTTGAATCGCTGTATGTCGATCTAATTGCGTATACGGACAAACAGTGGGATGCTGGGTATTCATTGAACACCTCCAAGACACCCTTTGAGAATGGTAGTCAATATCCTGCTATTTTAAATAAGCAACCTGCATTCAGTTGGTCTATAAAATCAGGTAATCGTCCTTTTGGACAACATGCTTTTCGTATCCTAGTTGCCGACCGTCCCGATGTTTTTGCAAAGTCTAAGACTTATATATGGGATTCGGGCAAGGTGAAAAGCAATCGTTCTGCAGGAATTGTGATGAAAGATGCCTTTTTGCGCGCTGGACAAACATATTATTGGAAGGTAGTAGTCTGGGATGAGAAGGGAGTAAAGACCGAAAGTGATATAGCCGTTTTTTATACAGGAGATATCCAAGAGGGCTATCAAACTTCCAGATATCCTTTACAACGTAGTGATCAACACCCACATAATATCGAGAAAGACGATGACGGAAGCTACTTTATGGACTTTGGCAAAGCGGCATTTTCACAACTTTCCTTTGATTTGACGAGTACGTCAGATAAGGACACGTTAACTGTACATCTTGGAGAGGCGTTAGACAAAAAAGGACGGGTTAATCGATCTCCTGGTGGGACTATTCGTTATCAGGTCTATCGTTTACCTCTAAAAAAAGGAACACATACATATCAGGTCGAAATTAAATCGGACGCGCGTAATACAGGGCCTCAAGCAGTATTGATGCCAGCATATATTGGCGAAGTGCTGCCATTTAGATATGTGACTGTCGAGGGGTATAAAGGAGAGCTTAAGAAGGAGCAGGTGTTGCGTAGTATGGTCCATTATCATTTTGATGATGACGCTTCCTATTTCCACTCTTCCAACGATACCTTAAATCAGATTTGGGAGCTTTGCAAATACAGTCTTAAGGCAACTACGTTTGCCGGAGTATATGTTGATGGAGATAGAGAACGCATCCCTTATGAGGCGGATGCCTATATCAATCAGCTATGTCACTATGCTGCAGACCAAGAATATACTTTGGCCAGACATTCGCACGAATACTTGATGCATCATGCTACATGGCCCACGGAATGGATTTTGCAGTCGGTATTGATGGCATATAATGATTATTTATATACGGGTGATCTTCGTTCTGCTGCTCATTATTACAATGATCTTAAGGCCAAGACTTTGACTATGTTAGAAGAGAGCAATGGTCTAATCAGCTCACGTAAGGGCAAGCAAAATCCAGAATTATTGAAGTCAATTTATTTTAATGGGAAGGAGCTTCGAGATATCGTGGATTGGCCGCATGGAGGAATATTGGGTTTGAGCGCCAAAGATATGGGAGAGAGCGATGGGTTTGTATTTACAGATTTTAATGCAGTAGTCAATGCCTACTACTACAAAGCATTGATCGATATGCACAAACTTGCTGAAGCATTGGGGAAGGTAGATGACAGTCAGTATTACAAAGCAAAGGCTACTAATGTTTATCGGGCGTTCCAACAGCATTTTTTCAGAGAAGATGTTGGGAATTATCAAGACGGAATCGAGACTGATCATGCTTCATTACATAGCAACATGTTTGCTTTAGCTTTCGATTTGGTCCCGGACAAGTACAAGTCTACAGTGATGGACTATGTCAAGTCGCGTGGTCTAGCCTGTAGTGTATACGGTAGTCAGTTTTTAATGGATGCTATTTATCAAAGTCGTGATGCCGATTATGGTCTGTCTTTACTAACTTCCACAGCAGAGCGAAGTTGGTACAACATGATTCGGGAAGGTAGTACGATCACAATGGAGGCCTGGGGCAATAAGTTTAAACCAAATCAAGATTGGAATCACGTATGGGGCGCTGTGCCTGGAAATATCATTCCGCGCAAATTGATGGGAGTAGAGCCTACTCTTCCTGCTTGGGAGCACTTTCATGTTAGACCGCAAATTAGTAATTTGTCAGCGGCCAAGATCAAGGTCCCTACCATAAAGGGCCCTGTACTCGTAGATATCACTCAAAATGCACAAAGCTTTAGTATGAGCGTGGAGGTTCCTGCCAATACTACAGCCGATATCTATATCCCGATTATGAGTAAAAAGAATCGAGTCACGGTTTTTGTAGATAATAAGGCGCAAGAATTACCTGTTTATGATTCTTGGGCGAAGTTAGAAGGAGTTCGGGCTGGACAATATCATTTAACGTTGAATAAGCTGCAATAACTGGCGACAAATGACGGAAGGGATACAAATCATTTCTTAGCTTTGCAATTACAAAGAAGCTCGATCAGACTTGGCTACCCATCCAATCTGTTTGAATGGACGGTTATGTTAAATAATGTCAATGAATATAATGTTGGATTATTATTTGCTGTTCACAAATAGATTTTTTCGGTACATTCGAAATAGACAAGTCTGAGCAAAGAGTAGGCCTTGGCAAGTAATGTTAAAATTTTGGTCCCTAAAATATATATTCTGATGAGAAAAATAATTATTATCTGTCTACTATCTGTCTTTGCTGTTAAACTATCGGCTCAAATGAGCCAAGTAGTTAGCCCGTTCACCACTGTAGAGGCGACGGACAAGATTAATGTGCAGCTCAAGTATTCTAAAGATTTAAAGGTGACTATTGAGGGTGCCTTGGCCAAGGATGTGGAAGTTATTCAAAAGAATGGTATCCTACGATTAAAAATGAACACAAGGAATATTCTACAAGGCGACAAAGTAGATGTAATCGTGTATGGGCAGGATGTGAGCAGAATCATTTCAAAGAAAGGCGCTCGTATCGTGGCGGCTGAATCTGGGATTTTGAGCGAAGATTTGATTAAGCTAACTGCCGCTGATGGTGGGCTGATTGATTTACATAAATTGTCCGTACAAGAAATTAATGCAGATGTTAATAAGGGTGGAAATATCAGATTGGAGGGGAAGGTGACTTCTCAAGAGATTCAGTTGACATTCGGCGGTATTTACGATGCTAAGAATCTGACTTCGGAGCAGGCTAAGGCCACGGTCAATGGCGGAGGGAGATGTGAGATTAAAGCGTTAAAGTCGGTTGATACGCAAGTAAGAGCTGGGGGAGTGATAGATGTGTATGGTAATCCGCCTCAAACGAAGGAAAAGAAATTAGCTGGCGGTATCGTTAATTACAAATAGCGATTTGTACATACTGTTGCATCATCTATAGCTCGATGAGCAAGCGTGTAGCTTTATTTGCTTCGACCTGACCTTATTTTTGGAATTATATGGATTGTTCGTCATCTTTACAAGATGGATTCAGTGATGAGTAATCCTATTAAATGTTATACTTCAAATTGATGTAGACAGTGGTGAAAGCAGAGCCTTCAGATGATAAATTCAACTATAAAAGCTATTTAATAATCAGTGCAATAGGAGCTATCCTTCTGATAGGTCTTACTGTGATGGTGATGAAGTTTTTTATGGAGCCTAAGGATTCTATAAAGGCTAAAGTCTTTAATCAAGATATGGCTTTGAACGAAGATTTAGTTTATATGGACAATACCATAGGAGCCACAAAATGGCTTTGGAGTTTTGGCAATGGAGATACATCTGTGCGGCAAGATGGGAAGTACAGGTACCACCAGGCTGGTACCTATGTGGTCAAGCTGATGGTCAATGACCATTTGAAAGAAGAATTTTTTGTGACGGTAAAGGATACCGTACCCAAAGAGGTAGATAGCACATTGCGTATTTCCGGACCTACGACAGGAGAAGTATTGGCTGAAGTAAAGCTTAGTGTAGATGGTCCAGGAGAAGTCTTCGAATGGTGGTTTGGCGAGACTGGTAAAGTTGATTTTATAGGGAAAATTGCACAGTATACTTATTCTAAACCCGGGCAATATCGTGTCAAGGTCCGATCGGATAAAACCCTTCGATTTACATATAGAACGATGTCAATCACAGGCATGGAGATTGATAGTCTCGATAGCTTGATTGTCGATAATCTTGCTCAAAAAGTTGCTATGGATGACCTAAAAGTGCAGTTGCAAGCCATCGCTGACGGTGGAGACTTCAATGTACGCTATCGATATATATTGAACAAATTTTTCTGTAAGAACGAACGTGCCGGCGTCACTATCAACATGGGAACCAATGTCAAACAACAGGATATCTATAGTTACTGTATTGGTTTGACTTTTGGAGGAGGATTGAAGATTGATAAGGTTGTCCTTTCTCGGGAGCCCAACACCAATTGCTATAACGCATTGATAGTAACTCAACACAAATGATCATGTGTCCGATAATATAATAGATTACGACACGAAAAAGGGACAAAAACTATTGTCCCTTTTTCGTGTCGTAATATTCAAGTTAATTCAAGTTGATGACAAAGTCCTTTTTATCTTTTCTCACTTTTTTCATATTGACCAACCAATCGTTCTCCGTATCTCTATAGCCCAAAGCTAGTATCGTGACTGATTTTAAGCCATACGCTTCTAATCCTAATAGCTCGTCCAACTGTTGATTGTTAAAACCCTCCATGGGGGTCGCGTCCACTTTTTGCTCAGCTGCCGCCGCTATTGCAAGTCCAAAACCTATATAAGCTTGACGTGCCGCATGCTCAAATTGTTGCTGTTGCTCTCTAGTAGAAAGCATACCGAAAAGTTGGTTTTTGTAATCGTCAGCATATCCAGTCGGTAGTCCACGTTCTACTTCCTGTTGAGTAAATACTTCATCTACACGGTCTTTGGTATACTGGTCATATGCCGCAAAAATCAACAAGTGCGACGAGTCTACTATCTGCGATTGGTTGAACGCTATAGGTTGTATTTTTTCTTTCAGTTCTGCATTACTGATTTCAATGATTTTGTAAGGTTGAAGTCCGGATGACGTAGGAGCCAATCGTGCGGCTTCAAGGATATAATTAATTTTTTCTTGGGAGACCTGTTCGCCATTCATTTTTTTAGTGGCATATCTCCAGTTCAGATTTTCTATTAAGCTCATTTTATTTTAATTTATTAATGATTTGATATAACCATCTATTGCATCTTTCATTATGTCAGATGGTTGGATGGATTTTTGATTGTTTGATAATAATTCTAAAGCAACAAGTCCATGCATGATGGACCAAAAGGTCTTGAGTTTTAAGTGTATGTCTATATCCGTTCGACCGCTCTGAGTTACAGCCTCTGCAATGACGCTGTAAATTACATCTGAGGTTTGTCTTTTTTCAGATACAGTTTGGATAGCCTCACATGTAGGGATACCAAGTCCAAACATAATCTCGTAGTGCTTTTGGTGTGTAAAAGCAAATGCCCAGTAAGCTTTCGCGATACGATTGATTTTGTCTGCAGCTGCATGGTCAGTCTGAATAGCATTCGATAGTTGTGTGGCTAATAATTCAAAGCCTTCCTTTGTGAAGTATTCGATAATATCGTCCTTGCTAGTAAAATGTTTGTAAATCACTGGTACACTGTATCCGATGGCATCGGCTATTTTGCGGATGGACAAGGCCGACCATCCTTCCTCCTCAATAATGATTCGGGATTGTTCGATGATTAAATTTTTCAACTGCTCTTGCTCTTGCTGCCTTTGTATCGCTTTTTCCATGTTCAGACATTTAGTTAACACTGTTAACAAAGGTAGGTAGGGTTTTAATTCCAACCAATACCTTCTGGATTTTTATACTTTTATATGACATTCGCGTCTGCACTTAATATTGTATTTTTAGACTATGGATATTGGAACCAAAAAACATGTTTCGCTCGTTCTCGGCAGTGGCGGAGCTCGCGGAATTTCAGAAATAGGAGTTATTTATGCGTTAGAATCCAAGGGATTTGTCATTGATGAAGTGGTTGGCTGTTCGATAGGCTCATTGGTTGGTGGGATATATGCACAGGGAAAATTAGATCAATTTCGAGATTGGCTGAAGAGTTTGAGTAAGCGCGAGATTTTTAGATTAATGGACTTTACTTATTCTGGCGCTGGTGTGATGAAAGGTGTCCGGATATTTGAAGTCTTAAAACAAATCGTCCCCGATATGGCAATAGAAGATTTGCCGATTCGATACACCGCCGTTGCCACTGATCTCAAGAAAGAGGAAGACGTGGTTTTTCGAACAGGGAGTATGTATGACGCTATCCGCGCCTCTATCGCTATTCCTGCAGTATTTACTGCCGTGAGTGTCGATGAACAATTTTTGGTAGATGGCGGAGTGCTCAACCCTTTGCCCATCAATCATGTTCAACACAAAAATAACATTGTTGTGGCCGTCAATTTAGATGGACATCCAGATCCCGAGTTGGTCGTCCAAAAAAATAATGCAGTGCCAAAACTAAACTCTATAGGCGTCCTCACCCATGCCTATTATGCAATGCGGAGAAAATTAGCATCTCAAAGTCTGGCACTTTATCAACCAGATTATATCGTTACTATTCCGCACAACATATCGGGACTATGGGATTATGACAGGTCTGAATACTTGATTGAAAAGGGTATAGAATTGACGGAAAAAGCTCTACTCGACGTGCAGGTTTTTTAAAAAAGTATTCATCACACTATTGAATTTTTCGGGTGCCTCCAAGTTAGGTAGATGTCCACAGTCTTCAAACTCCATATATTCGGAGCCTGTGATTGCCTGGTGAAGTTCTTCCATATAGGCCTTGGGCGTTACGTTGTCTTCTGCTCCCCGAATGACTATCACTGGCACCTTGATGTTAGATAAAGATGCGGTGGTATCCGTACGACTAGCCAAGGCGAGTTGGGTAGCGCATATACTATTTATACTGTTTCTTCTTATACTGCTTTTAATCAATTCGACTACATCGTTGCGGAGCTGTATCGTATTAGGATGCAAGATATTCTCTACAAAACCAATTGCAAATGGTCTCCGTCCATGTTGCAGTATAGCTTGTATCGAGTCAAATCGTTTTTGTTTGCCCTTATTGTCATCGGCCTTGGCATGGGTGTCGCTAAGGATTAGACCGTTGATGTTTTCGGATATCAGTTCGGCTGTTCGTAGTGCTATGTAGCCACCCATAGAGACTCCGCATAAGACCACTTTACCTAATTCCATTTTTTTGATAAAGGCTACTAAGTCCTTAGCAAAGACATCGATGCTGAAAAATCCATGGCTTGATGTCGTATTTCCATGTCCTCTGACATCAATAGCAATCCCTGTTACATCATCGGCAAGACTTTCCAATTGTGGTCTCCATGTATTTTTATTAAAAGGGAAGCCATGTATGAATATAATGGTCTTGACGGGACTAGGAGTGAGTGCAGGTTTGAAATAATAGGATATACTGATATCTCCTATCCTGATTTTGCTGCTTTTGAAGTTACGGTCTGTCATGTGCTAAAACTGTATGTTGTGAATAATTGTGTAAACTTAAACTTAGACAAAATGGTTGGTTTTCATGATACGGGTAAAAAATATATACGCTGAAATGTACTACGATCACCAGTTTTTACAGTGTTGAAAAAATATTTTAACAAAGGAACTGCAATATAATCAACAAGATAATTGATTTATAGTTTTAAAAGCTCTCAAAAAACGATATTTAAATTTGGAAATTAGATAAAAGTAACGATATTTGCATCACCAAAACAAAACGAGGGATATCCTCGCAGAGTACACGGTTTGCGCTCATAGCTTAATTGGATAGAGCACCTGACTACGGATCAGGAGGTTAGGGGTTCGACTCCCTTTGAGCGCACATTTTTTAAATTCCCATCTTTTATATTTTTCAATTCTTTTTCTTATTAAATTGCCTTTTTCGGCATGTTAATCTCAAAGAAGAGGTGTTTTTTTTGCTATGAAGGATATTTTCTATACAAGGAAAATAATGAGTTTCAAATATCAATAATATGGATACCATAGCCATATCTTTTCTGTCTCGATCCATATTCGTAAATAGTGGGAAAAGTAAAATAGATGAAAAAAAATTTGTGCAAAGATGGATTTTCCCTATATTTGCATCACCAAAACGGAAAAGGCTTATTGTCCAAAAGTGTTGGTAGCCGCGCTCATAGCTTAATTGGATAGAGCACCTGACTACGGATCAGGAGGTTAGGGGTTCGACTCCCTTTGAGCGCACTTGTTTAATTCCAAGCCTAATCTTATTTCTGATTAGGCTTTTATTTTTTTTACAGAAATACAACTATGCTAAACCTTGTTTTATTTGGCCCTCCTGGAGCGGGCAAAGGTACACAATCAACGAAGCTGATTGATAAATACCAATTGGTCCATATTTCTACAGGCGATCTGTTTAGAGCGCATATCCAAAATCAAACAACCTTAGGTCAGCAAGTTAGTCAAATCATTGCAGATGGAAATCTTGTTCCAGATTCGGTGACAATTGCAATGTTGGAAGAGGAAATCCAAAAAAATCCAGAAGCAAAAGGGTTTATTTTTGACGGATTTCCACGCACGGTTGCACAAGCAGAAGCTTTGGACAAGTTCTTAGAATCCGTTCAGTCTTCCATCACTGGGGTGATCGCACTTGATGTTAACGAAGATGAATTGAAAGCACGTATTGCAAAAAGACAGGAAATTTCTGGAAGAGCTGACGATGCTGCTGATAAGTTGACAAAGCGTATCGAAGAGTATTTTGAAAAAACCATCCACGTATTACCTTACTATGAAGCGCAAGGTAAGTTGTCAAAAGTGAATGGTATTGGAGAGATTGACTCTATATTTAGTGAGTTAACTAATATTGTGGACAAATACTAGAGAAGTCTAGTTAGTTTTCTTTTTTACTTTTAAGAGGTTTTAATTAAATGGCTCAAGGATCAAATTTTGTAGATTACGTGAAGGTGTGTTGCCGATCTGGCCATGGGGGCGCGGGTTCTGCCCACCTACATCGAGACAAGCATACCGCAAAGGGAGGCCCCGATGGAGGTGATGGAGGTCGTGGAGGGCATATTATACTCAGAGGCACTAGTCAACTCTGGACGCTATTGCACCTCAAATATAGAAAACATATCATTGCCTCAGATGGAGAACGAGGTGGTAGTGCATTGCGATCGGGAGCTTTTGGTAAGGATGAGATATTGGAAGTTCCGCTAGGTACTATTGCTAGGGATGCTGAGACAGGTGAGGTGTTGTTTGATATTACCGAAGAGGGAGAGACCAAGATCTTAACACCTGGAGGTATTGGCGGTTTAGGAAACTGGCATTTCAAGTCATCTACCCAACAGACCCCACGCTATTGCCAACCGGGAATGCCAGGAAAGGAGCAATGGATTATCCTAGAGTTGAAGGTCCTTGCTGATGTAGGGCTTGTTGGCTTTCCAAATGCGGGTAAATCTACTTTACTTTCAGTAGTGTCTGCTGCGAAACCCGAAATTGCCAATTATCCTTTTACCACTTTGGTACCCAATCTGGGGATTGTAGCCTATAGAGACAACAAGTCTTTCGTGATGGCGGATATTCCTGGCATCATTGAGGGTGCTTCCGAGGGGAAGGGCTTGGGGTATCGCTTCTTGCGTCACATCGAGCGAAACTCTGTGCTGTTGTTTATGGTTCCGGCGGATACCGACCGTTCAATCACTGAGGAGTACAACATCCTTTTAAAGGAGCTTACAGCTTATAATCCAGAATTGATGGATAAGCCCAAATTGTTGGCTATTACTAAGGCCGATATGCTGGATGAGGAGTTGGAGAAAGAAATGGAACTAGAGGTCCCCAAAGACATCCCATATATCTTTATTTCTTCCGTATCAGGTAAGAATATTCTTCAGCTTAAAGATATGATTTGGAAAGCTATACATGCTTAACCGATATTAATAATTTTCGTAATACAAAAGAAGGGGAGCATTTTTTATGCTCCCCTTCTTTTGTAATTCCATATCAAATAATGGGGAATAATTTTTTATTCACCTCGATTCTGAAATTGGCATCCATGGTATCCATAAGCAACTTCGATGGATTGCTGTTTGCATCAAAGAGCATACAGGGGATTTCAACTACGTTGTCTTTTGTAATCAGTCTATAATAACCAAAAGATAGACCTTTGGTCTTTTGTATAGACTCTACCTGTTCTACGGCAGTTACATCACGGAGCAGATTGAAACGATAGGTTTTGTCCTTGACATATTCAATGACAAAATCCGAGCTGTCAGGGTCAAACCACACCGCTTGATTTTTTGTGGCTCGGATGTGATTGGTCAATACAAAAAGTTGGCCTATCAGGTAAAGACTAATGGGGAGTAAGATTAAAAGTATCTTTATTTTAATAGCAAGAATAAGTACGATGACCAGTAGGATAAATCCTACGCCAGCATTCGCAATTGCCATATTTGATATTTTGCTAATCCGCCCCATACCTGCTCGCAAAAGAAAATATTGATTCCTTCTGACTACTGTAGCGGTGGTACCTACAAAACCTGATATTTTTTTGGAAACGAAATAGAGAACAAATCCTATTAATCCAATTACCAACAATGCCTTAAACATACTGGCGAATGATGATATTAGTACTGTTCATTTTCATTTGGATAGTTAACAGCTTTGACATCCGTGACATATTGTCCCACGGCCTTGGTCATTTCTTCATATAGGTTGAGATATTGACGTAAGAATTTTGGTTTAAAACCCTTTGTCAGCCCCAGCATATCGTTGACCACTAGCACCTGTCCATCACAGCCATTTCCCGCGCCGATGCCAATAGTTGGGATCCGAAGGGATTTGGATACCTCGGTAGCTAATGTGGCCGGTATTTTTTCCAATACTATTGCAAAGCAGCCTGCTTCTTGAAGAGCCAGTGCATCGGTCTTCAATTTTTCGGCCTCAGCCTCTTCTTTTGCCCTAACACCAAAATTACCGAATTTATAAATAGATTGAGGTGTCAATCCTAAATGACCACATACAGGAATACCAGTATCTACTATTTTTTTGATATTATCGATGATTTCCTCACCTCCTTCAAGTTTAAGTGCATGTGCACCCGATTCTTTCATGACCCTTACTGCTGCTTTGTAAGCGTCATTTACATCACCTTGGTAACTACCGAAGGGCAGATCTACGACCACCATAGCGCGTTTTGTACCTCTGACTACTGCTGAGGCATGGTAGATCATGTGGTCTAGAGTTATCGGTAAGGTAGTTTCGTAGCCAGCAAATACATTTGCGGCCGAGTCCCCAACCAATATGATTTCAACTCCGCCCTCATCCAAGGCTCTGGCTATAGAGTAATCATACCCCGTCAACATTGCAACTTTTTCTTTACGGTTCTTCATATCTTGAATGATAGAAGTCGTAATTCTGGTGATTTCTTTATTTACAGACATATTTTGATTTGTTGTATAAGCAAAAGTATAGTTTTTTTAAGCAAAAGCCCATTATCCTGCTGATTTAATGTCATTAATTAGAAACCTAATCCGATAGTAATAGCTATCTCAAAGGGATTTCGTAATTTTGCATAATGAAGCAAAGCGAAGGCAAACTCTTTAAATACCCCAAGTTCCCCGAACTGATCATACATGAAGATGATAACATTATAGTCATTAACAAACCTCCCTTTATAGCATCATTGGATGAGCGCGAAGGTGGTGAAGTCAATATACTTCGTCTCGCAAAAAAATACTTTGCTGAAGCACAAATCTGTCACCGCTTGGACAAAGAAACCTCCGGGATTCTCTTGATTGCTAAAAATCCCGAAACGTATAGACTCATTTCCATTGAATTTGAAAAGCGACGAGTAGATAAGATTTACCATGCGGTGATAGAAGGTACCCATGTGTTCAATGATCTTAAAGTCGATCTGCCCATCCTCAATCAAGGCAATAAGAATGTTTCAATCGATCGATATAATGGTAAGGCTGCTGAAACAATCTTTAATTCGATACAATATTTCAAGCATTATACTTTAGTCGAGTGTAAGCCGATTACAGGTCGGATGCATCAGATTCGTATTCATTTAGCTACGCAGCACGCCGCTATCGTAGGGGATGACATGTACCGAGGTAAGCCTGTGTATCTTTCTCAGATTAAGAAAAGAGGATTCACTTTGTCTAAGGACGAGGATGAGCAACCTATTATGAAGCGTTTTGCCCTCCATTCCAAAAAGGTAACCTTTACAATCGACCAAAAGCAATACACTTTTGAAGCTCCTTACCCCAAAGATTTTGCTATCTTGGTCAAGCAATTAGAGAAATTTGATGCTTAACACCTTTTATTGTATATCATGAATCCAAAAACTAAGAAAATCATCTTTAATGTCATATTTGTTGTGCTCATTGCATTACTGATATGGCCTACTAGCCGTTCTTATTTTCAACAAGGTCTGATGAAGATAGGGCTATTCAAGCCGACCTTGGAAGCACCAAAGGAATCCAAAGATAGTGTCGCAGTAACCAACACTACTGTCGGTGAGCCTAACCTTTCATTTGTAGATGCATCTGGAAAGCAAGTCAATACGCATGATTTGAAAGGTAAAGTTGTTTTCGTGAACTTTTGGGCCACTTGGTGCCCTCCGTGCAAAGCCGAAATGCCATCTATTCAAGTCTTGTACGATAGGTTTAAGGACAACGACAAGGTGGCTTTCTTAATCGTCGAAATCGAGAATGATGTTGAGAAAGCTCACGATTTCCTGAAAGCCGAGAAATTGACTATGCCGATACACTTCCCTGTCGGAGAGATTCCGCAAACGTGGTTGGGTGGGTCTATTCCGACAACACTTATCTTGGATAAGACTGGAGCTATTGCAGCACGCCACGAAGGCATGGCCGATTATAGTAGACCCGAAGTGACAGATTTTATCAACGAATTGATTAACAAATAATACTATTAATGACTAGAGCAGAGCTCATTCATCAAATACGGGTCAAGCGATCATTCTTATGCGTAGGATTAGATACCGACCTTACCAAAATTCCAGAACATTTATTGGATCATGAAGATCCAATTTTTGCGTTCAATAAAGCTATTATCGAAGCCACCGAAGATTTGTGCGTGGCTTATAAACCCAATATTGCTTTCTATGAAAGCTATGGTGTCAAAGGATGGGAAGCCCTTCAGAAGACTTGGGCTGCTTTGCCTAAAAATTGTTTTAGTATTGCAGATGCTAAGCGCGGAGATATCGGTAATACCTCTAAGATGTATGCCAGTGCTTTCTTCGATGATGTGAATTCCGGAATGAGTTTTGATTCAATTACGATTGCCCCTTATATGGGACAAGATTCCGTTACCCCTTTTCTTGATTTTAAAGACAAATGGGCTATTGTACTCGCTTTGACATCTAATCCTGGAAGCTTAGACTTTCAAAATTTTAAAAATGCTACAGGAAAACAATTGTTTGAAGAAGTTCTTGACAAGGTCAATACTTGGGGGAGTGACGAGCAAATTATGTACGTGGTCGGTGCTACCAGGGGCGAAGGTTTTGTTAAGATTAGAGAGCATGCACCTACCCATTTCCTTTTGGTGCCTGGAGTTGGTGCGCAGGGGGGGAGTTTAGAGGATGTGTGTAAGTATGGGATGAACAAAGATTGCGGACTTTTGGTCAATAGTACGAGAGGCATCATTTATGCTTCAAATGGAAGAGACTTTGCTGAGCGTGCTCGTGAAGAGGCCCAATTGCTGCAGAAGCAAATGGAAGCTGAGCTATTGCGCTACGGGGTAATTGGTTAACATTCTTTTAAATAGTAAAAGCGGGTTGTTTTCGTTATTGAAGACAGCCCGCTTTTTGTTGATATATTCACTATCTTACGACTTTTATAATTATCCCTATCATGAAGCATCTTATTGTTTTGTTCGTTTCGTGTGTTGTGTTGCACACAGGTGCCGCCCAGCAGTCCAAGCCACAGTCATTTATTAACGCCTTTGAACGACATTTGGGGCAGTACTACGAAGGTAAGATTATTGCAGGAGGGAAAGAGGGTGACGGTTTTACAGGGAAGCCTTTGCTTATGCAGGTATTGAGCTGGGATGCTGGACAAGTTAAAGTTCCTTTTTATGTGGGCGACGATAAATCTCGGACATGGATTTTTTCACTGGTTGATGAGAGGATAGAGTTAAAGCATGACCACCGAATGTCTGACGGTACGCCAGATAAGATAACCTTTTATGGTGGTGTAGCCCCGAACGAGGGAACGGCCAGTCTGCAAATGTTCCCCGCTGATGTCGAGACCTGTGCATTGATTGATTATGCGTGTTTCAATGTATGGTGGGTCACGCTAGAGCAAGATAAGTTTACCTACAATCTTAGACGAATTGGGTCAGATCGTTTGTTCTCGGTTGAGTTTGATTTGACCAAGCCCATTCAGTCTGATTTTAAACCTTGGTAATCTACATATCTATTCATTTGCAATCCATGCTTGGATGTAAATGCTGAAGATTAGCCCTAGAAGTCCAAATTTAATCATATTCTACAGTTGATAAAATGATAGTTTTAATAGAAATATAGGTAGGCCAGGTTTGAGAATCAACGAATTATAATGAATAGTGAAGTTTAGGTGTGGAATAGATTGATTAAAATTTACTTCGATATATTTCAGCACAAATCCGTAACTTTGCGCCATGCCAGAAAAAATTATTATTCTCGATTTTGGTTCACAGTATACGCAATTGATAGCTAGACGTGTACGTGAACTGAGCGTATATTGCGAAATTCATCCATACAATCATCTTCCAGAGTTTGATGATTCGGTTAAAGGTGTTATCTTCTCAGGTAGTCCATATTCAGTTAGACAAGAAGATGCTCCACAGATTGATTTTCAATCTATCCAATCACGCTTTCCACTTTTAGGAGTTTGCTACGGAGCTCAATATATAGCCCAGCAATCTGGGGGCGAAGTTCTTCCTTCAGAAATTCGTGAGTATGGACGCGCCAATCTACAATTTGTAGACGAGCAAAACGAGTTATTGGCTGGAGTTCCCCTTCAGTCTCAAGTATGGATGTCTCATGGAGATACCATCAAAGAAGTTCCGGCTAATTTTAAGATTATTTCAAGCACAGATAAGGTACGAGTCGCGGCCTATCAGGTGGAGGGTACCCAGACTTATGGTATACAGTTTCATCCTGAGGTGACCCATAGTACAGATGGGCAGATTTTGCTGAAGAATTTTGTAGTCAATATATGCGGATGTGCACAAGAGTGGACGCCAGATGCTTTTGTCGAAACTACTGTCGCAGACTTAAAGCAACAGCTCGGAGACGACCACGTTATCTTAGCGTTGTCAGGAGGGGTAGACTCTACAGTAGCTGCAGTATTATTGCATCAAGCCATCGGCAAAAATCTACACTGTATATTTGTCGATCACGGATTGCTCCGTAAGAATGAGTATGAGCAGGTTCTTGATTCTTACAAGAACATGGGCTTGAATATAAAAGGAATAAATGCCAAAGAGCTATTTTACGGTAGGTTGGCTGGAGTTTCTGAGCCGGAGCAGAAGAGAAAAGTGATCGGTGCATCATTCATCGATGTATTTGATGAAGCATCTAAAGAGATTCAAAAGGAACTTCCAGACGGTATTGAGCCTAAGTGGTTGGGACAAGGCACCATTTACCCAGATATTATCGAATCCATTTCTGTAAAGGGACCATCTGCTACAATCAAATCACATCATAATGTTGGCGGATTGCCAGACTATATGAAACTTAAAGTAGTAGAGCCTTTAAAGACCTTATTTAAGGACGAAGTCCGTAAAGTAGGAAAGACATTAAATGTAGATCCAAATATCCTTGGTAGACACCCTTTTCCGGGGCCAGGCTTGGCAATTCGTATTTTAGGAGAGATAACTGCAGAAAGGGTACAGATTTTGCAAGATGCTGATGATATTTACATCCGAAATTTGAAAGAGTCAGGTTGGTATGATAAAGTTTGGCAGGCAGGTACCATATTCCTACCTGTGAAATCGGTAGGTGTGATGGGCGATGAGCGTACTTATGAGCACGTTGTTAGCCTTCGTGCTGTAGGATCCTTAGACGGAATGACTGCCGATTGGATACATTTACCTTACGATCTACTTGCTAAAATTTCAAACGAAATCATTAATCATGTTAAAGGAATCAACAGAGTTGTTTATGATATCAGTTCGAAACCACCAGCAACGATTGAGTGGGAATAATCTTGTAAGCATTGCTGCCGCACTTCTACTAATTGTGGCTTCCTGCGCACCGAAAGGTACGCAGGTGCTTCGCGCACCAGATTATAATGGTGGAAATGTTGGTGCTGAGACTAAAAAAGACGAGGGAAAGACGACCGTTAAAGAACTATCTCCAGAAGAGAAAAAAGCGGCACTAAAAAAATCTAGGGTCAATCAGATAGCTTTGGTACTTCCTTTTCAATTGCATCAGATGAATACCCATGCACTTTCTGAAGAGGACGTCAAACGCTCCGCATTGGCATTAGATTTCTATCAAGGGTTTCAGATGGGGTTGGACGATCTTGCAAAAAAAGGAACCAACTTTACCTTGAATATCTTGGATTCTAGAGACGATGCTACCCATACGACAGCGCTTGCAAAATCTGACGATATTGAATACGCTTCCTTGGTAGTTGGGCCTATCTATCCAAAGGAAATTCGCATTTTTGGCGAAAACTCCATCAATAAAAATATCCTTCAGGTATCTCCTTTAGCGGCTACTATGCCCACTGAATTCAATATTTCTAATTTGGTCTCTTTGACTCCGCCGATCCGTGTTCATATGCGCGCCGTAGCCAAAGATGTGGCTAAGCGTTATCGGGCCGGAGATGTCGTTGTTATCTATAATACTGAAGATAGTGATGGCAAGCAATTTTTGAATGGACTACAGTCAGAGATAATGGCCAGTAAAGCAGATATCAAAATCTATTCTGTGAGTACCATTGATCAGCTCAATCAGCACCTTACTACTACCGGGAGTAATTTTATCTTGACTGGGACCACAAGCGCAGTCAACCTCAGATCTCTTTTAAGCAACTTAGAGGCTCAGAGTAATGAGTCTTATTATGCTTTCAATGTATATGGTCATCCTAATTGGGATCGATTTGACTTCAAAGCCTATAGTAACGTGGATAGCTACAATATAGCTATTACTTCTTCCTTTTCCTTACAGGAAAATTCGTCCGCTGTGCGAAATTTTAAAACAAATTACAGAGCGGCATACAAGATTGAACCTTCTGAATTTTCCTTCAAAGGATACGATGCTGCTCAATACTTTGGACGTTTGATTGCCAAGTATGGTAAAGATTACGCAAAGCATGTCGTCAATGAGCCGTATGACGGGTTGTCCAACTCGTATGATTTCCAATATAACGCTGCATGGGGATATGTAAATAATGCTGTAGGCTTTATGCAATATCGTAATGGCGCATTTCAATATCGCTAAAAAATAGTAATGGAAGTAAATGTTAATGAAAAGCGCGTTGGCCAGCAGATAAGAAGTTTTGAACGTGTGTTATCGGTCTATCAGGGGAAGGAACCATTTGCTCGATTTTTGACCCAGTTTTTTAGGGAAAACAAGCAAATGGGGTCTTCGGACCGAAGGATGACTTCCCGTCTATGCTATAATTTTTTCAGGATAGGCAATGCTGCCAAAGAACGGTCACTCTTAGAGCGATTGACAATTGCTGAATTCCTATGCGAACCACAAAGCGATGTCGTAGCGATTTACCAGCCATTATGGGTAGAGCAACAAGCTTATACTCCTGCTGAGAAACTGGCATTCTTGACAAGCTCCGGTTTCATCAATAAGTTAGATATCTTTCCTTGTATACAACACCTATCTCCTTCCATTGATACACAAGCTTTCCTCAATAATCAGTTCGAGCAGCCGCATCTTTATATCCGTGTGCGGCGAGGTTCGGAGCAACTTGTTGAAAGGGCACTAATTAAAGCTGAAATAGCCTTTCAAGCATTAGAGAAAAATACATGGGTACTTAAAAATGGGACCAATCTGCAGTTATTGAAAGGCATAACAGGTCACTATGAAGTCCAGGATTTATCATCCCAGCAAACGATGAAATTGATTAGTGTGACTGCCGGAGAAAAATGGTGGGATGCGTGTGCAGCGTCGGGCGGAAAAGCTCTTCTCTTTTTGGATCAGTATCCCGGCACGGATTTATTGGTATCAGATATTCGGATGAGTATCTTACGCAATCTCGATGAAAGATTTGATCAGGCCGGAATAAAGAAATACAGGAAGAAAATCATTGATTTAACGAAAGACCCTCTTGAAGCCCTCAACGGAGAGCAATTTGATGGAATTATTTTGGATGCACCTTGTTCTGGCTCTGGGACTTGGGGACGCAGCCCAGAAATGATAGCCCAATTTAAGGAAAAGAATATTGCGTCATTCTCCGTATTGCAGCGTCAAATAGCTAAGAATGTGTTGCGTCATTTGAAGCCAGGAGGTACCTTACTATATATTACCTGCTCGGTATTTAAAGAGGAAAATGAAGATACCATTCAATTTATAGAAGACAATCTCCACTGCAGGACTGAAAAGATATTGACACTAAAAGGATACGAACATCGCGCTGACACGATGTTTGCTGCAAAGCTTGTCAAGGTATAGCCCTCTCTCTACTACTCGCATTTTCCAGGAATCACAAGTACTGGGCATGCGGCCTTACGGATGACACCTTCAGATACACTTCCTGAGATGAAATGGTCGAATCCAGTACGACCATTGGATCCCATGATAATTAAATCTGCAGCCCATTCATGTGCTACCGACAATATTTCTTGTTTTACCGACCCCACCTTATTGAACGTAAATACCTCTCCAGCCTCTGTAAATTCTCTACTCATTCGTTCTAAAAAGTCCTGTGCCGATTTTTCTTGTATTTCAGTAACCTCTGGAATGATAATAGGTTGTTGACCCAAAAGTGGATCCGCACCGTAGCTTGCGGGTGTGGCGGGAGGGACTACAGTCACCAAGGCGATAGAGGTCTTTAGCAATTTTGTAATCTCTTTCGCGTATAGTATGGCTTTTATCGAACACGGCGTGTCGTCAATCGCGACGAGGACACGTTGGAATTTTGGATGCGTTGCAGTCATGATTTATCATTTTAAAAAATTACCTTCGTGTTAGTAAAACATACATAAGCGCTATATTGTTTCACTACAATCGATAATTATGGCTATAGGCATTTGCAATTTATCAATAGTACCTTTGCGGGCAAGTGCATCGCACAGAAGTGAGATGGTCTCTCAAATATTATTTGGAGAAGCATTTGAAATTGTCGAACAAGATAGTGATTGGGCATCCGTCCGTACATTGCAGGAGACATATTCAGGATTTGTGCAGCAGGGACAATTTGTGGTTCTTACCGAAGATGAGTCAAAGATATATTATGATAAACCGCTTCATTTGATAGGAATTGATGGTGGTATCGCTACAAGTGGAGATATGCAGATCAATTTACTTCATGGTACCCGTATCCATACCGAAGTGCTTGACAAGTTGAACTTTGGAACTTTCACCTATCATCTAGAAGCCGATACCTTCGCACCTGTCGCCGAACGATTTGATACGGATATCGAAGCTCTTGTACTGCATTACTTATCCACTCCATACCTTTGGGGTGGGCGTTCCCGTTACGGAATTGATTGCTCCGGATTTTCCCAGTTAATCTACAGTCATTTTAATATAAACTTACCTCGAGATGCCTATCAGCAAGCCGAATTAGGTGTTACAGTAGATTTTTTGACCGAAATCAAAAAAGGTGATTTAGCTTTTTTTGATAACGAGCAGGGACGAATTACCCACGTTGGAATCATGTTAGATGAAGAACGTATTATCCATGCATCCGCCAAGGTGCGGATAGATCGCATGGACCTGGAGGGGATTTTCAATGCAGAGCTTAATAAATATTCGCATAGATTACGAATAGTAAAGCGGTTTCTTTGATATTTATCACTTAAAATGATGATAAATTAATTTATCATCATTTTAAGTGATAAATAGATGCTGCATACATGGTAAAAGCATACGTAGTTTCTTTTCCTATGAAATACGACATTTTTAACCACGTGTGGCTAGGCTGTAGTTGTGTTGATGAATCAAATCAGCTTATTACCAATTGCCAGAATAACGAAGTCATGATATACATGTGAATTAAGACGCTTCTTCCAACTTTTTTGGGTAATTTTGAATTATGGACAATTTGGACGAGCAGATTTCACGACTAGACGAACAGTTCAATCACCTAGGTTTGGCAACTAACGTTTCGTTTGTTTTATCAAGTTTATATTTATTCCCTTCACCCGAGAATAAGCGCGAATATGGCGTTTCTATAGCAGTACCTCGAGCTGTTTCATTGGCTGTATCAGCCATTAATCTATACACTGCAGATCAGATTGAAGAGGCGCAAGCAGTATATAGTCAAGCGATAGAAGCATACCCCGAGGAGCCTTTTTTCTATGCTTGTAGGAGTTTATTAAATACAGCTTTGGGCGATGATGAAGGTGCTTTTTATGACTATCAAGTCGCTAAGAAATTAGATTTCAATTATTATTCCTTTATGGAATGGATTGAACAGCGTGAGTTTGAGAAGGAACACCTCGCCAACAGCGAACACCTTTCTGATTTGAATGCCCTTGTCCATAAAGAACCTGCAAACGTTAGCCATCTCGTCAATCGTGCCTTGGAAAAGGTATACGCATTTGCATATTGGGGAGCATTAGATGACTATACGCTCGCTATTTCACTTAACCCCACTTTGGCTGAATTGTATGTTTACCGTGCCGCGTTACAGACTCGACTTCTTCGATATGATGATGCGCTTTTCGACTATAATAAGTCTATTGAATTGGACAGCACGCATTTCAATGCCTACATCTATCGAGCAAAATTGTATGCCGCTATTCGTGAATATGATTTGGCACTGCAGGATCTATACCGAGCAGAAAATCTACAATCCAATGAAATACCAGTATTTGAAGAACGGGCTACTATCTACCAAAAAATTGGAAATCTAGCGATGGCGGAGCAAGATTTTGACCGTTGGATCAGTATCGCAAAAGAAGATTTCTATCCGTATACCCTTCGAGCGGAATTATTAGAGAAGATGGAGAATTGGGATGGCGCTTTGGCCGACTATGATATGGCTATCCATCTAAATCCCTACTATTCTGATTTGTATCAATATCGCGCCCAGATAAAGGAAAAGCTAGGGGATAAGACAGGTGCACAACTTGATTTTCAAAAATTTGAAGAACTGGAACAGGAGGGGTAATCTTTAAGGAGCTTTCCACTGGACAGCCCCTTAAATATTCATATTAAGAAAAGAGCGTGTCATCTTTATGAGGACCTCTCAAATCTAAATCAAAATTCTCATTTAACTTTTTGATGAAATGTGTAGCTAGTAGAGGTGATTCAAGCTCGATATTTTGATGGATAAAAAAATATAGATTTTCCAGACCTGCCGCTCTCCACTCTTTGATTACCTTCACCCAGTTATCCAGACGCTCATAGTCACTTGGGTGATTAGCACCTACATAGCGTACGAAAGCGCTGGTCGTTGTCAATCTCATATGTAACATATCCCGCCTCCCCGCTGTATCTACCAGGACATTGCTGATGTTGTTTTTTTTGAAAACTTCATATAGTTTTTCACTGATGTCTTTATCTGCAAACCATTCTGCATTGCGCACCTCCACGGCCAAAGGAACACCTTTTGGGAAGTCTTCCACAAATTTCTCCAATCTATCGAAGTCCTTGGGTTTAAAATTGTCAATCATTTGAAGGAACACCATTCCGAGTTTATCTTCAAAAAGGGCAACAGCATCCACAAAAGAAGCCACCTTCTCGCTGACGTTGAGCAGACGACCAAAATGACTGATCGATTGTGGGATTTTTGGGAAAAATTTGAAATCTGCCGGAGTCTTTGATTTCCACGTTTCCACCTGTTCTTTAGAGGGACTATTGTAAAAAGTAGCGTTCAATTCGATACTATTGAATTGGGTAGCGTAGTAGCTCAGTTCGTCTTTCGTACCACGGGGATAGAATCCTTTCAAATCCGTTTTGTTCCATTTTGCGCATCCCACAGACACTTCAAATGGACGAGTGAGGTCCCCTTTTCTCAAAACGTCCAACGTATCTGATGGTGTTGGGGGAAGTGTAAAATCTATCTCTTCTGGGTTGCTGACTTGTCCAAATTTCATTACCTAATTAGTTTATCTGTTTATTCGTTTATCATAACCAAGATGCGCTATCAACGTGAGGAGAGTAAAGCTGATACCCACTGCTACTACCCCTGTCCATCCATATGCTTTCCATGCTTGTGCCGCTAGGTATGTACCCGTAGAACCCCCAATGAAATAGCTCACCATATATACGGTGTTCAGCCTGTTGTTGGCTCCTAGATTGAGTGCAAAAAAGCTTGACTGATTCATGATATGCATTGATTGCAATCCTAAATCTATGAAAATAATGCCAATAATCAATCCAAAATAAGTGCCACCACCAAAATAAAATATGATCCAGCTTGCTAGCATTATCAATGTAGAGAATAACACGATTTGATAGGCACTGACTTTGTGTGACAATTTTCCCACCAAAGCCGCTGCTAATGCCCCTGCAGCGCCGACCAATCCAAAAGAACCTACTATTGCTGGGCCATCATGAAAGGGAGGACCTTCCATATGGAAGACCAAGGTGGTCCAGAAGGCGCTAAAGGCTCCAAATCCCATAGCCCCTCTAAATGCGGCCAAACGGAGTACAGGTTGTGTTTTGGTTAGTGAAATCAACGATTGCATTAGCGCTCTATAGGATCCTTTGAAAGTAGGTGTGTTTTCAGGCAGCTTGATAGCTATTAGTACAGCTAGTATAACCATAGCAGCGGCTGCCGCCCAGTACATCTCCCGCCATCCAAAGAAATCCCCTACTATGCCGCTTACTACGCGAGAGAGGAGGATGCCTATCAATAGTCCGCTCATTACCGTTCCGATTGCCGAACTACGCTTCTCCGGTGAGGCCATTTCAGCAGCCATCGGGACAAAAATTTGGGGTATTACTGATGTGAATCCTACTAAGAAACTAAGAGGGAGTAACCAATTGACAGAAGGAGCCAAGGCCATGCCCATAAGGGATAGGATAATAAAGACAAAGTCTATAAGTATAATTCGCTTGCGTCGCAACATGTCCCCCAGCGGTACGATAAATAGGAGTCCAAAAGCATAGCCAATTTGGGTGAGTACGGCAATGTTGCTGATGCTTGATTCGCTGACGCTAAAGTCTTTGGCCATCAACGCAAGCAGGGGTTGGTTATAATAGTTGTTTGCGACTACCAATCCACTTCCGATAGCCATTAACCATAATAGTGAAGGAGTGAGTCCGACGCTTTTTGAGTCAACCATGATCTATTTTTTTCGATATGAGGCTTTTGCTATTTGCCCTGAAATCTTCCCTCTACGTGATAGGTATTGTCACTGATTAGATTGATATGTTGCTTTTTATCAATAGCATATAATGAGTCTGTCACGTACACCAATTGTTCCACCGTATTGTACAGCATATTGTTGGTAATCTTTTCAATGCGCACAGCATGTACTTGACCATCTTGATTTTCTGTAATTATAATTTTCTGAACGGTAAGATCCGGTTGTAAAGCCGTGTATATGATATCACAGTCCAGGTGTTGGACCTTATACAAGCCAACATTTGCCTTTTTATTGATATCTGATGATAGAAATGACGAAAGCTCATTTTCCCAATTCGAAATCTTGAGTGATTTTGTCTCTTTTTCCCCATCTTTTGCAACTGTTTTTTCAAGGGTAGGATTGGCTTGGGTCAATCGTATAGTTTCAGCTCGAAAGAAGCTATCTAAGGAGAAGTAGTAACGCTCATTGTTAGAAGAGGTGGTTACATTGTTGGTGCATGCTGTTAATAATAGAGCACCGATCCCGATTCCGATCAGTGCTCTATAAATAAGATTATTCATCTTGTAAGTGTTTCTATTTAGCTAACTAAAATATTGCCAGACATGTCCACAGGAATCTCTACACCCAATATTTTTAATATAGTAGGTGCAATATCTCCCAATTTACCGTCATTGACATGATGGTAGTCCTTATCAATAAGAATACACGGGACCAAGTTGGTCGTATGTGCCGTATTGACCGATCCGTCTTCATTGATCATAAACTCCGAATTTCCGTGATCCGCGATGATAATAAAAGAATAACCCAATGCAATCCCTTTCTCAACAACCTGCTTTGTGCATGAATCTACGGTCTCCACTGCTTTTACTACTGCTTCAAATACTCCCGTATGTCCTACCATATCTGGATTCGCAAAATTCAGACAAATGAAATCTGGTTGCTTACTTTCCATGTCATCGATAATTGCGTCTGTGATACCTTGAGCACTCATTTCGGGTTGAAGGTCATAGGTCGCTACTTTTGGTGAAGGGACAAGCAGACGGTGTTCACCTTCAAATTCTTTCTCCCTACCTCCTGAAAAGAAAAACGTGACATGCGGATATTTTTCTGTTTCAGCAATACGGGTTTGAGTCTTATTATTTCGTTCCAAGACTTCACCAAGTGTATTGGTCAAGTTGTCCTTTTGGAAAACTACCTGCACTCCCTTAAATGTCTCGTCATAGGCAGTCATGGTTACATAGTACAAATCCAATGCGTGCATGTTGTACTCTGGGAAGTTCTTTTGCGTCAACGCTATGGTTATTTCTCGGCCTCTATCCGTTCTGAAGTTATAGCACAGTACGACATCGCCTTCTTGAATAGTCGCTTTTGGTGTCCCATCTGCATTGGTGATGACGATTGGTTTTACAAATTCATCGGTGATATTTTCATCGTACGATTGTTGGATAGCTTCCACAATATTGTCGGTAGGTACGCCTGTTCCATGTACTAATAAATCATAAGCTTCCTTCACACGTTCCCAACGATTGTCCCTGTCCATCGCGTAGTACCGGCCAATGGCTGAGGCTAAAGTGCCTGAGGAGTGGCTAAGATATTCTTGCATGTCTTTAACGTATCCGATTCCTGAATTTGGATCGGTATCTCTTCCATCTAAGAAGGCGTGGATGAATACTTGCTCACTGCTTAATCCAGCATTTTGGGCCGCATCACATAGTCCTTTGAGGTGTTTGGTATGGGCATGTACGCCTCCATCTGATAGCAAACCAATGAAATGAACTTTTTTATTGTTTTCTTTAGCGTAGTTGAAAGCATTGACTAGTACTTCGTGGGTATTGAAGACTCCATCACGTACAGCTTTATGGATGCGTCCTAGTTCTTGATATACTACACGACCAGCACCTAGGTTCATGTGTCCTACTTCCGAGTTGCCCATTTGGCCTTCAGGTAGTCCCACCGATTCACCAGATGCCTCCAATCTCGAATTTGGATAGGTTGCTAATAAATGATCTAAATATGGGGTATTGGCGGCTAATACCGCATTTGAAATATCTTCCTTGCCATATCCTAGTCCGTCCAGGATTAATAGCGCTACTTTTTTTGTGCTCACTCACAAATATAAATTTTATATCCCGTTTTTCCATGTGAATCCTGATTTTTGAATTTGAAATGTTAATATTGGTGCCATATCATTTATTGGCATACTTTTGGCTGCAAAATGGATGATTGGATTTAATCTGTGGGTTAAATATTTTTACAGAGCTAAGAGCCTTTATGTTGATAATAAGATGAGTGTACGATGAGAAAATGGATGGTGTTAGCCATCACTCTTTTACTATGTTTAGGTAGTTTTGGTAAAGAGTATGGGCAGGATATTTCGGAGCGTATTTTAACTAGTCTTAGAGCTGGAAGTTCCAAAGAGCTAGCTAAGAATTTTGCAAGCTCGGTCAGTGTGGCTGTCAAGCAGGAGGACGGCGTGTATTCCAAATTTCAAGCAGAGCTTGTGATTTCGGAGTTCTTTAGGCAAAATAAACCTACGAAAGTTTCTTTGGCGCAACGAATGACCAATAATGCGGCTAATGCATACTATGTTTTCTCATTGAAAACCCATAATCAGACCTACAGAGTATTTACCAAACTTATCGAGAATAAAGACACTTTTTACATCTCTGAAATAAGGTTTGAACTCGCTACTACAAAATAGCCACTTAAATTTCTTTTAGAATTTAATTTATTTCCTCATCTTCGTGTTGATTTATCGTGAGATATTATAATTAATATGGATAGAGTATTTGTTGAAAAGTTAACTTCTTTTGTTAACCAAGCCCTGCAAGAGGATCTTGGTGATGGCGATCATACTACATTGTCCACCATCCCTGTGGATCATCGAGGGGAAGCGAAACTGCTTGTTAAAGAGGACGGAATAATCGCGGGAGTGGAGGTGGCACGCCATATCATCAGGCTGGTAGATCCTACTTTGAACATCGAAATACATATCAATGACGGTCAGACTGTAAATATAGGAGATATTGCTTTTTATCTTCGTGGAGCTATTCACAGTATCTTAAAAGCCGAGCGTTTGGTATTAAATGTTATGCAGCGTATGAGCGGCATTGCTACACGTACGCATCATTATGTCAAACTGCTCGAGGGAACCAAGACAAAAGTATTGGACACTCGGAAGACCACCCCTTTACTACGGTTTTTGGAAAAAGAGGCCGTTAAGATAGGAGGTGGGGTCAACCACCGATTTGGACTTTACGATATGATTCTCATCAAAGATAATCATGTAGACTATGCCGGTGGTATCACAGCAGCCCTACACTCATCTAATGCATATCGTAAGGGGCTCGGTAGACCCATGGAAATTGAAATTGAAGTCCGCAATCTAGCAGAATTGGAGGAGGTACTTGAGTTTGGACATGTCGATCGTGTGATGCTCGATAATTTTACCCCAGAGCAGGTTGTTGATGCCGTGAAGTTAGTAGATGGACGACTCACTACAGAGGCTTCTGGCGGTATTACAGAGTTAACTATTCGTGCTTATGCCGAAGCTGGGGTTGATTTTATTTCGGTAGGAGCATTGACACATTCGGTGAAAAGTTTGGATTTGAGCCTCAAAGCTAAACTTATTTAATTATATTAGAACTTTCTATTAACGGAATACATGATTTCAATTTACCTTCTGGGTATAGTAATATTGGCATATTTGTTTGGCTCAATCCCTTCTGCAGTATGGTTTGGTCAGGCATTTTATGGAGTTGATGTAAGGGAGTATGGGAGTGGAAATGCCGGTGCAACTAACACATTTCGGGTTTTAGGACCCAAAGCTGGGAGTATCGTCATGTTTATCGATATCCTCAAAGGATGGACTGCAACCAATTTGCCTTATTTGCTGGATTCTTCAGTGGTAGGTTCTCAAGACGCCCCTCAGTTTGTTAATTTTCAATTGGCATTGGGCGTGATTGCAGTTTTGGGGCATTTATTTCCAATTTTTGCGGGATTTCGGGGTGGTAAAGGGGTTGCCACTTTGTTTGGTATGGTCCTAGCTATCCATCTTCCGGCTGCTCTCTGTTGTGTAAGTGTATTTATTTTGACGTTATTGATTACACATTATGTCTCCCTTAGCTCTATTTTAGCGGGCTTTACCTTTCCTTTCAGTATTGCTTTTATATTTCGGACATCAGTCCCCTCTGTTCTTTTATATGGGATTGCTATCTGCGCTTTAATTCTGATTACACATCAAAAAAATATAGAACGATTGCTCAAAGGGCATGAATCCAAGATATATTTATTCAAGAAAAAGACCAAATCCTAAATTTAGGCACAAGAATTGTAAAATACTTTGGTACAATATTAACATTATCATGTGGTATCCATGTCCTTTTGGAGCCTATTGGTTGATAGGAATCATGAGGATATTTTATCTTGATTATCGGGATAAATAAATAGGAATAGAAAGGCAAACCGAGCGTAACGAGCTCATGAAATAATTTTATACATATGAATAAGGTATTCAAGTACACAAGCATTGCATTGCTAGGTGTAACATTGGCAGGTTGTTCTACCGTTCCTTTAACCGGACGTAAACAGTTGAGCCTAGTCAGTGATAGTCAAATAGAACAGCAGGCTGCTGCGTCATATAAAGAATTCTTAGGGTCATCAAAGACCAAAGTTATTACAGGTACCTCCAATGCTGCTTTGGTGAAAAAAGTAGGTAATAACATTGCAGCAGCAGTGAATAGATATCTGAGCTCACAGGGACTAGCTAACCAATATAACTTCAATTGGGAGTTCAATCTCATCCAGAGTGATGAAGTTAACGCTTGGTGTATGCCAGGAGGTAAGGTGGCCGTCTATTCCGGAATCCTGCCCATCACACTTAATGAAACAGGGTTGGCCACTGTAATGGGCCATGAAATAGCACATGCCATAGCTAAGCATTCTGCCGAGCAGATGAGTAATCAGATGTTGTTGCAGACCGGAGGTCAGATCGTGGGTGCCGTGACAGCTGATCAAAGCATGGCTGTACGTAGTGGTGTCAATCTGCTATACGGTGTAGGTGGCCAGATAGGAATGTTAAAATATTCTCGTAGTAACGAATCCGAAGCTGATCGCTTAGGTTTGATTTTTATGGCTATGGCAGGGTACAATCCCGGTGAAGCCGTTAAGTTCTGGGAGCGAATGTCCAATGGAAAGGCATCCGGTACTCCTGAGTTCTTGAGTACGCACCCGAGTGATGCCAGGCGAATATCTGATATTCAGAAGCTTATTCCTGAAGCCCAAAAATATTATAAGAAATAGTAGAAAAGCCGCTTTTAGAAGCGGCTTTTCTGTAGCGTTTGATTTCTCAAAAGCGTTATATATACTTATAACAATACAATAAGAGATATGATAAAATTCATTAAAGTTTTAACCCTTATCGCAACTATCGGTATGTCCAATGTTTATGCACAGCAGCAGGCCAGTTCATCAGTATCCATGTTTCCAAAGCCCGAGAAAGGGCAAGTTCAATACATCATTGATGTGCCACATTCTACGAAAGATGATACCAAGAAGATTGAGTTTTTCGTTGGTAAAATGACAGAGACCGATGCTTGTAATAATCATGGCTTGATGGGGCAGTTTGAAGAAAAGGATTTGCAGGGCTGGGGTTACAATTATTACGAATTCAAAACGGATGGACAGATTCGTAGTACCATGATGGGCTGTCCAGATGCCAAGAAAATTCAACAGTTTGTATCCTCTACAAGTCAGTTGGTTCGTTATAATGGAAGATTACCTATCGTTATCTACGTGCCTGAGGGTTATGAGGTTAGATATAAGATTTATACGACCAATGACGAGGTATTTGTCGGTAAGACTTTAAAATAGGAAGTACAAGCTGATTCCAATAGTCTTTTCAGTGAAAAATAAAAAGGGAGTTTCAACTGGTTGAAACTCCCTTTTTTCTGGGGGCATGTTATAGCCAAATGCTTTATACAAGAAAAAGGTCCCGAACAGTATATTCGGGACCTTTTTCTTGTGTTATATACCAAGTGGACGATTAGTGTGCACTTAGGTTCTTCGCTTTTTCTTCATCGAATGAAGCTTCTAACTCGGCAAGTTTTTTCTTACCATATGCCATCCTCGTAATAACGACGAATAGTACAGGTACTATAAATATGGCCAAGAAGGTGGCGGCCGTCATTCCTCCAAATACTGTCCAACCGATGGTTTGACGCGATACCGCACCAGCACCTGTCGAAAGCATCAATGGAATAATACCCAATATAAAGGCGAGTGAGGTCATAATGATTGGACGAAGACGTAGTTTGACCGCATCTAAGGTCGCCTCAATCAGATTCATACCTATATCCACGCGTTCTTTGGCAAATTCGACGATTAGAATCGCATTCTTTGCAGCTAGACCAATAATGGTGACTAGACCAATTTGGGCAAAGATATTGTTGTCAAGTCTTGGAATCAATATCAATGTCAAGATTGCTCCAAATACACCCAACGGTACAGATAGTAAGATTGAGAAAGGGACAGACCAGCTCTCATATAAAGAAGCCAATAATAAGAATACAAATAAGATACAGAGCGCAAAAATCATGATCGTTTGCGAACCAGATTGTTTCTCTTGT
The DNA here is from genome assembly GCF_027627455.1 of Sphingobacterium sp. SYP-B4668. NCBI lineage: Bacteria > Pseudomonadati > Bacteroidota > Sphingobacteriia > Sphingobacteriales > Sphingobacteriaceae > Sphingobacterium > Sphingobacterium sp. SYP-B4668. The sequence goes on from NZ_CP115483.1 coordinate 1,742,683, forward strand.
AAACTTAAGCCCGAGAACTCATAGCTATATCCATTCGGTAATGTTTGCGCAGCAACCTCTTCCAAGGCTTTCAATGCATCACCCGAGCTATAACCAGGAGCAGCACTACCTGACACCTCAATACTTCTGAAGATATTGTAGTGGTTGATTAGTGAAGGACTCGTTGTCAATTCATAGCTGACCAACGTTGCCATCGGTACAGATGATCCCGCAGCATTTCTAACATACAATTTATTGATATCCTCTATCCCCATACGGTAGCTCGTGTCCGCTTGTGTGACCACACGGAAGTTACGACCATATTTAGTGAAGTCATTTACATAGCTACTACCTAGGTAGGCCGCGATGGTAGAATAGATGTTGGATACCGGTACCCCCATTCTCTTCGCCTGTTCACGGTTGACGTGAAGTTTGTAGTTCGGTGAGTTTGAGTTGAAGAGGGTATAGGCCATGCCAATCTCCGGTCGTTGATTTGCGGCAGCCAAGAACTTCCCAACAACGCCTTCAAACTCTTTGATGTCAACAGTCTGTTGATCTTGAATCATCAAGGAGAATCCACCTGAAGTACCTAATCCTGGAATCGCAGGAGGTGTCACGGCTAAAATTCTAGCTTTTTGATACCCCATGTATTTTGCCATAATAGCTCCCGTGATTTCTGCGGCCGTACGCTTACGATCTTTCCAGTGTTTTAAGGAAACGAATAGTGTAGCACCATTTGGCTTAAATGCACGGTTCAAGATGTTGATACCTGAGATTAGTGTCACGTGGTTGATTTCGGGGAAGTCTTTTCGCAAGTCAGCTTCCAATTCGCTAAGAACAGCGTCTGTTCGAGCAGATGAAGCACCCTCTGGGAGAGTCACACCAGCGAAGAACATACCCCCATCTTCCGAAGGAATAAATCCAGTAGGCTTGGCGGTAAACATGACGCCCGTCCCAACAAAAATACAGACGAGAATGATCAATACCAATGGAGCCTTACGGATACATTGTTGGACACCTTTAGAATAATTGTTTGTTACCTTTCCAAACCAGATGTTGAATTTGTAGAAGAACTTATTCAGTCCCCGAGCATTCTCATTTACAGCGGTTGGTTTTAGCATGATCGAACATAGTGCTGGGGTCAGTGTAAGGGCAATGAATGCAGATAGCATTACCGATACGGCAATGGTAATGGCAAATTGTTGGTACAGCTTACCCACCATACCAGGGATAAAACCTACTGGTACGAATACTGCAGATAAGATTAAGGCAATTGCAATAACCGGAGCAGTAATGTCTTTCATTGCACGTCTCGTTGCTTCTTTTGCATCCAGTTTATAATGGTCGATATAGTGCTGTACGGCCTCCACGACCACAATCGCATCATCCACCACGATACCGATGGCGAGTACGAATGCCAACATCGTCAAGTTATTGACCGAGAATCCGAATAACAAGAAGAAGATAAACGTACCCACGATAGATACTGGAATAGCAAGCACCGGAATCAAAGTTGCTCTCCAGCTTTGAAGGAAGAAGAATACAACCACCGTTACGAGCAGTAAGGCTTCTAACAACGTATGAATTACCGATTCGATAGATGCATTTACCACAGATATGGTTTCATAACCCACTACGTAATCCACGTCATCTGGGAAAGATTTTTTTAGTTGGTCTAGGGCTTTGTATATCCCTGCCGCAGTCTCTACAGCGTTACCACCAGGAGTCTGGTTGATCATCATACCTGTAGATACCATTCCATCTGTTTTGGTCGATGTACTGTAAGAGAATTGACCCAATTCAACGCGAGCTACATCTTTTAGAAGCACAATCGATCCATTGGCATTGGCTTTGACGATAATGTCTTCAAAGTCTTCAACATTGGATAGGTCACCATCTGTCAGGACGGGATATTCAAATACTGTCGATGATTCTTGCGGACGACCACCTACGCTACCTCCAGGCATACGGATATTTTGCTCCTGTATGGCATTTGATACATCTGTTGGCGTCAGGCCAAGGTTGGCCAATTTATTGGCATCCAACCATACGCGCATCGAGAACGGCTGTCCAAATACGGTCGCATCACCGACGCCTTTCACCCGCATAATAGCGTCCTTCACATACAAGTTGATGTAGTTCGATAGGAACTTATCGTCACGAGTCCCCTTTGGAGATACCAAAGAGACTAACATTAAGATATCGGTATTGGCTTTACGTGTCGTGACCCCTAAACGTCTTACAGCTTCAGGAAGAGCAGGTTCAGCAATCCCTACACGGTTTTGCACATCGAGCGTAGCAATATCGATATCCGTGCCCACTTCAAAAGTGACTGTTATCTGAGATTGTCCATTGGACGTACTGTTGGACGACATGTAAATCATCCCCGGTGTACCATTGATCTGACTCTCGATAGGGGTAGTTACCGTCTGCTCGACAGTCTGTGCATCAGCCCCTGTATAGTTGGCAGTTACAGATACAGTAGGAGGAGCAATAGAAGGATACTGACTGATCGGCAAGGTGGCAACTGATATCGTACCAATGATCGTAATCAGGATCGATATGACAATCGCCGTTATGGGTCTTTTTATAAAAACTTCTGAAATCATATTTTAATTTTTAAATGAGGATAGCATTACCCTTTTTTCGGAGCTGCTCCATTCTCTGTTCCTGTATTCTCAGTTACTTTAACGCCCGGTTGTACATTCATCACACCATCCGTGATGACTTTCTCACCAGCGCTTATACCTTTCTTGATGACAACGTTTTCGTCTACTTTGATACCCAATTCTACATGGCGTATTTCGGCCTTACTGCTATCGTTGACCACATATACGTTGAATACGCCCAATTGTTCCATTACGGCTTTATAAGGCACCACCAATTCTTCCGTTGCTGATTCACGTTTGATATTCAAAGAAAGGTTCATTCCAGGTATTAAGTTCTTATTTGGATTCGGAAATGACGCTCTTACTTTTAACGTTCCTGTTTGCGGGTCTATTGCGCGATCCAAGGTATGGATAGTTCCGTGTGCTGAATAGGTTGTTCCGTCAGGTAATGTCAACGATATCGCTGACGAGCTTTGTTTGTTTTTTAATGCAGTAAATTGGCTAAGATCTTTCTCATTGACTTGAATCTCTACAGCGATTGGATCAACCGACGAAATCGTATTCAAAAGAGTAGTTCCTGCAGATACCAAAGCACCAGATCTCACTTGTGAAATCCCCACAGTACCTGAAAAAGGAGCTTTGATGACCGAGCGAGCCAAGTTTGTATTTGCTGTAGTTAGCGCCGCTTTTGCAGAGAGTACCTGTGCTTCCTGATTGGCTAAGTCTGTTTTTGCATTATCAAGTGTTTGCTTTGCAATCGCATCTTGTTGCGCTAATTTTTCATATCTTCCTAAGTCCCTTTTGACCCGGTCGTAATTGGCCTGTGCTATGTTTAAACTAGCTTTGGCTTGTTCAACCGCTGCTGTATAACGAATACCATCTATTTCATATAATTTTTGTCCCTTAGATACGCTGGCACCGTCAGCTACATATATGTTCGTGATATAACCATTTACCTCAGCACGTAGTTCGGTTTCATTAAGCGGTACTACAGAAGCAGGGTAAGTAATATTTCCAGTAACGATTTCTTGGCTTGCGATAGCGGTGGTGACCGGTACCACACGCTCTGCAGGAGCTTGGGCACCCGCACCTTTTTGCTTTGCATCGCCACATGACTGCCAGATTAATGCAGAACCAATAAAAAATGCCGTTAATAATTGTCTTTTATTCATGATATTGTCGATTTCTTAAGTTTTTATTTCGTTTCTATATTTCCCAGTGCTTTCTGAACATCCAATTTGCTGGATAGTAAAGCATACAGCGAATTTAAATAATTAAGTTGGCTGGTTTTTAGATCAGTCTCAGCAGTCATCAAGTCCAAGTATCTCGTGATTCCTTCGTCGTATTGAAGTTTGATGGTATTATAGACCTCTTTTGAAAGCTCCATGTTATCTTTTGACGTTCTCCAGTCATTCAGATTGGCATTGTAAGAAGCCTTTGCAAGAGAATACTCCGTATCGATTTGGTTTTCCAAATTTTGGATATCCCAATCAATTCTGCTTTCTAACAATTGCGATTTACTGATTTCATGTTTTCTCTTGAATCCTTGAAAAATCGGGATTGATAAATTTAAGCCGACCATAGAGCTTGGAAAATTATCTTTAAACATGTCGCCAAATTGATCATTACGGTAATTCAAGCCGTAGTTGACAAAAGCACTGAGGCTAGGCAAGTATGTCCACTTGTGATATTGTGTAGTCAACTCTTGCATTTTCTTTGCTGTCTCCAATTGTTGACGTTCGATACGTCTAGAATTATCTAGGCCAGTAGCGGTATCCAATAAGATTTCATGCTCCATATTGGCATTGTCAAAAGACAATGTAAGGTGGTCTTTGATGTCGAGGGCCAAAAGATTTTTTAGATAATCATATTTATACTTACGAAGTTCAAGTGTACGCTTTTCATCTGCTTTTGTATTGCTTAGCGCTATTTGTGCCCTTTTGAAGTCAGTTTTATCAACCAAACCTACTTCGTATTGCACCTGAGCATCGTTCAGTTGCTTATTGAGCCTAATTATATTCTCACGAATGATATTTAATTGCTCTTCTGCAGTTAGGATGTCGTAATAAGCTTTGCTGACTTCGACTACTGTATTGATTTTGATATTCTCTGTATTCTGCTTGTTAGAGAGACGAACCAATTCTGCAGCCTTAGACGCTTGCATAAGGCCTGGGTTAAGCAGTTGCTGGTCAGCCTGTACAGTAAGCGCACTTGTGTTTTTCTGTCCCAAGGTAATTGTTTGTCCTCCAAAGTAATTGGTGGGTAGTTTTAGTGCATGGTTATAACTCCCGGTCACGCCGATTTGCGGATACCAACCTGATAGGGAAATGTCAATGTCCTTTTCTCCAATAGCTTCGTCAATTTGCGCTTGCTTGACTGAAATCTTATGCTCCAAAGCATAGTCGATCAGCTGTTCTAATGTCGCCTTTTCAGGAACTTGCCTTTGTTGTGCAAATGCCCCGCTGAATAGGGCAGAGGTGGCGAGAATGGATAATATAACTTTGTTGAACTTCATATCTATTTTACGTTGAGATTATTTTCATTTGTGACCCCATCCCAGACAATTTGAATCAATTGTCCGATTTGGGTTTCTGTATAATTTACTTTTGCGTAGAGTACTGTCTTTACTGTGGAGATTGCTATACCAATATAGGAGGTTAATAAAATGTTGATATCTAAATTCTTAAGCGTATTCGTTTTAATACCTTCAACAAGAAAATCGTGAATATTGTTTTCGCTAAGCGCACTATGTCTTTTGTTCTTTCCGCCGTGCTCCGAATAAGGCGAAGAATAGTATTGCTCTAAGAAGCCAAACATGTCTGGATTTTGAATAGAGCAATGGATAAATCGCTTCCATATCGTGAAAAATCTTTCCTTATAATCAGTTATCTCTTTGATGCCTTTAAAGATTAATTCATTGATGTGAAGTTTGCATGCTAAATGCAACTCTTCGATCAAGCAATCCTTTGATGGAAAATAGTGATAAATCGTGCCCGTAGCCACTTGTGCCGATTTTGCAATCATGCTCATCGCCGTTCCATGAAACCCATGTTGCACTATCAGTGCCAAGGTAGTTTCAAAAACTGCCGCCTTCTTCTCGTTAATATGTGTAAACCGAACGTTCATTCGGTTGCAAATGTAGACAAAAGGAATTTAAACATATTGGTCAAAGTGTCAAAAAACTGTTATAAAAACTTTTTTGAATAAATTTAACACTTTCTTAAGATTTGTTTACATTTTTTAATGAAAATAAGGACAGTGGGGGGAGGAAGGGTAAATCTTATTAACAAATCAAGCTAAATTTTTGGAAAAATAGATTACGAAATGTGCCGATTTAAAGGTTGGGAAATCAAAAGTTATTTTTTTAAAAATAATAGTTGGAATCTATTAAATCTTTTATTACCTTTGCGGTATCATAATTTAGGTTTATAATTGGTTAGTAAAGGTTTCCATTCTCCCCGTTTGGAAACCTTTTTTTTGTGCCCAATTTCCGTGTTAGATACACGGATAGCCTGGTTTTTGAACGAATTACACTTTATCGGTAGATGGTTTATGTGTGTGGATATTGAAATTCCGTCTTAGTGAATATAAAGCCGTTATCAAATAAACGGAATGAAGTATTACTGGAGTAACTAAATACCCCTATCGAGAGTGTGGGCTGAGGTCGTAGGAAATCAGGATTATCTTTGGGATTTAAGACTAGCTTTTACCTCCTCTAGGGAATATTTTTCAGTTTGTTTGCCAAAGGTCGTCGTAACATAAGTCAAAATGTACGCAATATCGACATCGCTCAGTTGCGGTACACCCGGCATTTTTTCATTGAAATGCTCTCCATTCACGGTCATGGGACCCTCGATGCCATTCTTGACTATATTTGCTAGCTGCCCTCGGTTTTCTTTCAAAAAAAGCGTATCTGTGAGGGGAGGATAGAGCTTGCCCAAACCCTCGCCTTTACTACCATGACAGTTTTCGCAGTGTGTTTTGTAAAGCTTTTGACCATTAACAGCGTACTGGGCTGTTTTAATACTTACATTTGGTTGGCAGGCATGTAATAGACTTAATATATAGACTATCACCAAACAGCCCAGTACGGTTATTATCCTCATGATATCCGGTAAAAATTCATCACTCTACGTTTTCGGTTGTAGTAGAGGGGGAGTTTGCTGCTATAGTTGCCAGCAAACGCCTCTCATCGTTACTTGTATTCGTTAAATAGGATTTCTAAATCCTTTAATAATTTCTCGACCTGCTCCTGGGCTGTACCATCATATGCTCCACGTATTCTCTTTTCTTTATCGATGACCACAAGATATCCCTGATGATCATACCCGCCCGGTACATTACTATCTTCTTTGGCGAATACCATATAGTCATTAGCGATTCCGTAAATATCGGCCTTAGAACCATTGACGAATTGCCATTGGTCGTTGGTGACACCTAGTTTGCTGGCATAAGCCTTCAAAATATGGGGGTGATCGTATTTGAAGTCGATGCTGTGTGATAAGAATGCTATGCGGTCATCCCCCTTGTATTTTTCGTAAACCTTCAATAGGTTACGCTGCATAGTGGGGCATATGCTAGGACAATGGGTGAAGAAAAAGTTTGCGATATAAATTTTGTTGTCGAAATTCTTTTCGGTCAGCATGACACTGTCTTGATTCAGAAAGCTGAATGGAGGAATCGTATGGTATACCGTATCCACTATGGTTTTTCCATCAACAGTCTTTTCTACAGGGTCTCTATCGCCGTATATTGGCAGTTTTCTGGTCTCATTTGAGCAACTGCTCAGGGCAAGTCCAAAAGCTAGTGCATATAAAAATATTTTTCCCATCATGGATTAGTATTTTGATAAGACAGTCTTGCTTTCCGCAGATACCTCATCAAATAATTTTTTCATGGCGTTAATTTTTTCAAGTTCATTTTGTTGATAGGCCGTATCCGTACTGTCTAATGCATATCCCATCATCCAGTCTTGCATAGACTCCGTCGCTTGGTCCAATTTTGATTTCAATGCAGTTAGTTCAACACGTGCTGCTGCGGTATCTAAAGCCGTATTGGAAGCTTTAAGAGCCGTTAAGTTGGTCAAGACGGAGTCAATATGTAGACCGCTTTTATCAAATGCTGAAATCTGTGGCATGATTTCGTCGTGTATCGCAATAGCTTCCTTTTGAATAGAGGCTACGTCAGCATCTTTTTTTTCGCTACCATTATTCTGACAAGAAACTGCGAAAGCTGTAGCAGCTAAAAACATAAAAGTTAGTTTTTTCATTTGTTTTTGATTTTTGTTTTCAGTTTTAAATGAGCGCTCGAGTATATGCTGCCTACACAATGTATCGACATCATCCAGCTCTCGGTTTCATTTGTGTTTAATTATAGACAAAACTGTCGATTCTGACAGTAGAATGTTGCTCATTCGTGTTTTATCGCATTTATTACTCTATCGGATGTTTCAGCTTCAATTGTCGAAAAGTCGAAAAGTAAATTACGAATATAGATTTCATTTTTTGAAACAGCACACAAGGTACCGTTAATGTCATGAATTTCTATTGTAAAGACCTTCGTCATTTTTCCTTGGGAGGCAATTGTTTCCAAAGCCTCTTGCACTTCAGCCTCCGAGATACGAATAGAAATTTCTAAATTTTTCAATCCTGGCTTTTTATATTCGATATGGGCAGATTTGACCCAAGTCACCGTCCTCTTGTATCCCTTGGATTTAAATATTTGATCGATTAATAAGGGATGTAAGGGGTCTGTCGCGGCAAATATTGTTCCTCCAAAGATGCTTTTGTTGCCATTAATGTTGAGTAGACTTCTATATATTTTGACATCGGCACCCATATAATTGGGATAGATTTTTTTTACCCAAATACGTTGGAAGACAAATGGAGGATAACTGCGTAGTATCCATTTAAGCAAAGTAGGAGCTAACGTCAACATACACCTACAAAAGTAACACAAAATTGGGACGAAGGCGAACATATCGAAAATATGTTGTGATAAATAAAATCTATCACTAAATTAGTCACCATCAAAATCTATTGTATATGCCTGACCCCCTTTCTGTGCCGGTTCAAAATAGACGTATCTGGATTGTCGTATGTATTGCTGCGCTCGGGTATTTCGTGGATATCTATGATTTGATTATCTTTTCCATAGTACGCATTAGGTCGTTCGAGGATATAGGAGTAGCTGTCCAAGATATGCGTGTCGAAGGAGAGTTTGTCCTTAATATGCAGATGGGAGGGCTTCTGATAGGTGGAGTCATTTGGGGAGTAATTGCGGACAAATATGGCAGATTAAAAGTATTGTTCGGCTCTATTCTATTGTATTCTCTTGCCAATATTTATAATGGTTTTGTGCACGATGTGACGACCTACGGCATTGTTCGCTTTATTGCCGGAATTGGCTTGGCTGGTGAACTGGGTGCGGGTATTACGCTTGTCAGCGAAAGCATGAGTAAGGAAAAGCGTGGCTACGGAACGATGATAGTGGCTGGTTTAGGTGTTTTAGGCGCTATATTGGCCTATTACGTTGCTGAGGCTTTTGATTGGCGAACGGCCTATTTTGTCGGCGGTGGGATGGGGCTCTTGTTATTACTTCTACGAGTAAGTGTATTTGAATCTGGATTGTTCAATAACCTGAAATCACCCGATATACAAAAAGGAAGTCTCAAGATGCTGTTTAATAATACCGAACGCTTCAAAAGATATGTATATTGCATGTGTATAGGTCTTCCCATCTGGTTTGTGGTAGGCGTGTTAGTTACTCAGGCTCCCGAAATTGGGCAGGCGTTGGGTGCCCCGGTAGTTTTGAGTGCGGGGAAAGGCGTCATGTTTACCTATCTCGGAATTTCACTCGGAGATATTATGGCGGGATTGCTGGCACAATGGTTGAAATCTCGGAAAAAAGTGGTCTTCATCTGTCAGGTACTTATCATTATCAGCTCTTGTTGGTACCTGTCCAGTACTGGAATATCCGAAGAGAGGTTTCTTCTATTGGCCTTTCTGATGGGATTGGGAGTAGGTTATTGGGCTACATTTGTCACGATAGCTGCGGAGCAATTTGGGACCAACCTACGTGCCACAGTAGCGACCACAGCACCTAACTTTGTAAGAGGAGCATTAATCCCTTCTACGATCTTATATGGTTATTTGGTAAGTTTATGGGGTATTATTACAGCGGCAATCGTCATGATTTTTCTATTATCTGCTATCGCTATATTTGCGCTGAGTCAGCTCAAAGAGAGCTTCGATAAAGACTTGGATTATCTTGAAAAATAGAGCTATCGGTCAGGACATTTCTTACAACGCTTACCTCGTTTGTATTTTTTACAGCATTTTTTGAAAATACAGCACGAAAAGTCTGAAGTAGGGTCCAAACCCTTTTTTAATTCGTCTATTCTAATATCCAGGGTATCCCACGTAACGCCAATTTGGCCTTCCCATTCATTCATATGACAAAGATAGCTAATTTATTTATATCGGTTCTAAATAAATTTATATAATGTTGCGTATCAGTTTCCTGTAATCTATATCCGCTATAGTATATCCCTATTATTTTAGACATATTTATCGTGATTTGTCAAATAGTAGGCTCTTGCTATAGGATGTCTTTTCTTGATGTACTAGAGAAGTCCTAATTCGATGCAGCGCTTGATAAGCGAGCTGCTATTTCGAGTTTGGGTTTTGCGAAGTATATTTTTTCGATGTACGCGTACGGTCAATTGTGAAATTTCGAGTAGCTTGGCAATTTCTATACTGGACAATCCTTGGGCGATATGAGGAAGTATTTGTAATTCACGCTTGGTCAATATATCTTGCAATTTGTTTTCTTTTGACAAGGGAGACAGGTCCATTTGATGGAAGTCATTTCGATCATTGATACCCATTACTGTGGCAATATAGTTGTTGACGGCTGTAAGATGCGAAATGTCTGTGTGGATATTCAAACTTCGAAGGATTCTATCTTCTTTGTCCACCACTAAGGTAATGGCTTGGTGGTGAAAAAGTTTATATTCCCCAGTAGCTGTTCGCATGCGAAAACAATAGCAAGATTTCAATGATTTTAAATGTTGATTTCCAATTTCAGCAATTTTCTTGGAACAATGTTCTTCGGCATTCAGTATGAAAGGAATATCATCTGGATGGATAAGGTCAATGATTTCTTGCAGATGAGTCGGTTGTTTTTCTAATCCATGTATTTTATTTAGACTAGGGTGCTGATGACTGATTTCCTGTTGTCGTATATCGATGACGTAATAATAGTATTCCCCTACGATAAACAGTTCCGAAATCAACGCCAATATGTTGGCAGCATCCACAGATATATTTTCTGAGGAAAAGATTTCCGGATATTTCTCCCAAATAGGGGTTAAGCTATGGTCATTGTGCTCCATTGTTACAATGATAAGTAATGTTCGTACAAAAGAAAATACCTTAAATTAGGTATTTTGATTGTATGTCCTATTCGGAGAGGGAGAGGACTTTACTTGGATAAAGGGACGAGTTAGTGCTAGATCAACCCCAGCTCAATACATTTTTTTATTAAGTTTCCACTATTGGTCACCTCTATTTTTTTTAATAGATTTTTTCGATGTACACGCACGGTCAATTCTGATATAAAAATCTTGTTGCCAATTTGTTGGCTAGATAGTCCTTGGGCGAGCAAACTGAGTACCTCCATCTCGCGTTTAGTGAGTTTGGGAAGTGGCTTGCTCGAGTTTTTTTTGGATAGATCCATTTGACAGTAGTCTGTGCGTCCACTTACACCAGTGACTAAGACAATCTTGTTGTTCACCTGGGTAATGTGATGGATATCAGTATGGATATTAAGTGCTGTTGCAAGGCCCCCTTTTGCATCTTTAGATAGGTGAATAGCTTGATGATGAAAGAGATGATAGGTGCCATCAGCAACTTTCATTCGGAAGCAATATGAATTCTTGAGCAAAAGTTGATGTTCGAAACCTATTTCCTGCATTTTTTGTAAAGTTGCAGCCTCCGCTTCAACGACAAAATCGAGATCATCCGGATGGATATAGTCGATGATTTCTTGTACCGTTCTCGGATATTGGCTGACGCCATGGAGGTGGAGTAGATTGTCGTGGATATGAGAGATTGTGTAGTCTGCTAAGGTGATGACATAGTAATAGAAGGGGCCGAGGGCCAATGTCTCGGTAATATAATCTCCAATTGATATGTTTTTGTTAGCTGCATGTTCATTGGCTAATGCCTCGGGATAACGTTCCCAAACATCCGCTAGTAAATGATTTTGTTTTTTCATCTCTCCATCGGTTAAGACTCATTTTGTCCAACAGAAATCGGCGAAAGTTTCCATATAGAAGGAGTACTATGCACTATTCAATCAGTCAATTATTGGCTTTACAAAAATAATTAAATAATACTAAAACCACGAACTTGAATGGGTTTCAAAAAATACCCAATTTTAGGTATTTGCAGACGTTGATGTTTTTGCTTCATTTGTATGTACCTATTATGTGAGATGAAAAGGCTAACTCTGTTTAAAAGAAGTTCTCGTCATTGCTCTTTGATCCATTTCCATGGAAGATGCGAAGGGCCTTATTGACCTTGATGCGTATGTGTAGCTGTGCAATGTCCCGTATTAGCGTGAGTATTTTGCAGTTACAAAGCATGTGGCGGTAGTGGTGTAAATTATAATAAATATATATGAAAAGTATTTTTTTAACAACAGCTATAGTACTCTGTTTTGTCCTACAAAGTAGGAGTCAGGGTAGAATTGATCCGCAGGTATTTCCTTACGCTTATGTGGTAAAGTTGAAGACCTATAGTATGGGCAGTAAATCGTACAATCATGGTACAGGAGTCGTCATCAATAGAAACTCCATTATTACCAATGCGCACAATGTCTTTGAAAAAGATTCTATTATCATCATATCTGGATATGGCGGAAAGGATAGCACTAAGATACATTCGGTATCCGTCTCTGTAAAAAAAGATAAAAATGCTTTTTACCCGTCCGAGTACGATGAAAATGAAAGTCAATTTGATTATGCAGTCGTCAAATATGCGGATGAGCAGTTTTTCGATAACATATTCCGTCAGTCCAATAATAGGCAACTTGAACTTCAAAAATTGAGTTTCGCCGACTTAGATACGATACACATAGCCGGATATCCATACTATCGTTGGTTCGAAAGGTTTATAAAAGATAGAACTAAGGGAGAATTACAGATTGCAAATGCTACCGATAAAAAAGAAATATTGGATGACAATATCGTTTTACAATATAAGCTCGGCACCAGAAAAGGTAGTAGTGGTTCCCCTCTGTGGGTAGTACGTGATGGTAGATGCATTCTTACAGGTATCCATCGATCGGGGTTCGGGAGCAGCAATGCAGGGATTCTTTATAATTTGGATGCAATAGCGCAGATTAATAAATGGATTTCTATCCAATAGAATGACTTGAAATCATGAAAGACGCAACAATTTCAAAAACAATTTTTCCCTAACCGACAAAGGTTATGGTCAAGCAGGCACAACCGCAGCTTATAATAATAGAAAGCAATGAAATTCAACTATTTTATCTTCACCTTGTTTGCTAGTACGTTTGTAGCATTTGCCCTTGCACAGCATACATCCTCTCGACATCAATTTGGTGCTAATATTGGTGTCCAAGTAGGTGTGAGACAGGAGACAGGCTATATGATGAAAATATTTGCGAATGGTGGTTATGGATACGAATTTAACTTTGCCTTTCCCAATGCACATATTGGAGCAGCTTTTAATCTAAAAACACTCTCCACTAGACAAGAAAAGAAATCAAATAGTAAAAAATATAAGCCTAACAGCTCCTGTGAGTTGGTCGGGGGGATATCATCGATTTTCAGGATTGGACCTTTAGACCGTCGCTCTACATGGACGAAAGATTTTTATAAAGGCCAAGCTTTCTATAGCTATGCTAATTTAAACCAATCGCCACTGATGCACCCTTTCCATAGTAGCTTTGCTTTCGGTACCCAGTTTATCAGGATCAAAGATGATCGAAAACAACCAATGAAGCAGCGTGTAGGTTTTTTAAACGTGAAAATCCACCGATTTCAGGCCTTCTTTCAGAATGACGGAGCCGAACCGTTTACGTGGTTAGGAAAGACTTTAATCAATTATAGGAAAGATCGGTACTACACCAGTAGTGTAATGCTATCATGGCATTTTCCTACCACACACCTTGGACAAGTCAATACCTTATCATTCAGTTTTAACAAGTTCACGGGAGAATACGGCGAGGCTTATCGTATTGCAAATCGCCTTCGAAATAATACTGTAGACTATCGAGATACCCTGCAGTATGCATACAATGTCAGTTTTGTTGGAGTAGGAGTTAAGTTGAACGATATAGGAGAGATATCGCTCAGAAAATACAATCCTGAAGATAGGCTCGATCCACAAAATCTAATCCATTATGGACGTGATATGTCTTATCATATCAATAGTACACCAGGACATTGGGGCCTGGATGTCCAACGTGCTTTCGGGATATTGTCAAATCATAAAAATTAACTTGTGTAAGATGATAAAGAGAGTTGAAATCAGATTGAAGAGCTTATGGACTGCGATGAGTATCATATTGTCCCTAATATCCCTTGGTGGATGTGCAAAGAAGTTTAGTTATGCTCGACAACTTCCAACTTCGCAACCCGCGGATTCCATCGATTTGAAATATTTTGATGTCTATGCGAATACCGAGTATTTCGATTTTGAAAAGAGACAGCGCAGACAAGGAGACGATTCCTCTAGTAACAATATTGAACGTATAGGCATCAATTATCTGCTTATCGAAAAAACAGGAGCTTACCCTAAAAAGGTCATACATATATCGCCTATAAAGTACTATTCTCAGGTTAAGATAAATGTGCTCGGCAAGAGAACTTCTGAGTTCTCCTCCTTTTCTCGGGAATATTTTGATAAGGGAAATATTCTGGATGTCCGACATTTTAATTGCTTTAGAAAAGGTTCTTATTTTGAAAATGGAAGAATAAGTTTTGATACGTTAGACTATTGGGGCACCCATCAACGTATCGCTGATCAAATAGAAATAGATAGCCTCACCTTGTCTGATGGAGAACTTGTATCTGTAAATAAGTACCTCCAGTTTGCACAAGTATTTGTCAAGGTAGATAATCCTAAATGGTTTTTTTCGAACTATAAATCCGAAAAAGAATATTATTTGACACCGATTAAATCGATGTTCATATATGGAAATGAAGAAAAAAACCAAGTATACTTTGAATTGGCCGAGAAAGACAACTTCAAAAATTATGTGAAATTTAGCAATCGTGTGCGTTAGCAGGTCACTGTCCTAATTTTTTGTATGTTTAGTTTTCGGAATATTGACCAGATGTTCGGCCTTGCGCTTGAAGCAAGACCGATCATTATAACAAGTCACCATGATGCATGAAGATAGTCGATTTAAAGACCAGCACCTGATATTGGAAAACCCAAGTTCTATCATGAAACCAAAAATAGGAAAGCCTTACTCGCCCTTATTGAAAAGTTAAAGAAAAAGTGATTGGCGAGAAGCGTGCTGCAAAGATCAGCTCTGGGCATAGTGGATGGTTGCCGGATGTTACGAATTGCGCGATTTGTTGGTCTTCTATAGAGTCGATGATACGATACTCGGTTTTACAGAGAGCTGTGTCAGTTGTGCTGGTGATTATAGCAGTGAAGGATTGCTAAGGGTTGTGTTTTAATCCTCCACTCGCCATAAAGGGCTGAGGATCTGAGCCGATTTGATCAAGTGTGTTGTTTTGTGCAATGCGGTGCTATAAGCACTATAGAAATCGCTGTAGGTCTGGAAATAATCATCTAATTGATGATATACCTCTGTCATCTTTGCCAAGAAGTCTTCCAGGTCTTTTTCCAATGTCCCTACGTCGACAGCCATGTCCGTATGATGATAAAAAACCGGGTCCAAAACCTTGAAATTTAAAGGATCTATGGGTTTTTCATAGCTGTAGTAGGTGTCAGCGATGTCAATATATTCTTTTTCTAAACAGGCTATCTTGTCGTAGAATGTAATCATACGCCGATGTAGGTGCTGTACCTGGAGATGGTAGTCCCGCAGCTCGATTTGAACGTTTACCTCTAAGTCAGCTATAAGATTGGAATTGTCAAAATCTATTGTTTCTTTATAGAATACCAAAGTATCGGCCAAATCCGTTCTTTCATCCTCTAAATCGTGAAGTTGGATAATCGTCAATAATACGAGTGCGTGCTCTTTTTCGAAACGCGTCTTCATTTCCCATACTTGGTCATGTGCTTTTCGATAGTCGGCTAAGGCCGTCCGTTCTAATTTTCCCTCTAGTGATGGTTCTTCTTTTAAATAGGTGATTTTTCTTAATGGATGATTGATAACAACACTCTTCATATTCATAATCTAGCAGTTTTTAAGTTTAGCTTAGGGGTGAAAGGCTTTAGACACACATCAGTGATTCGGTTAGTAGGAAAGCCTCCATCAGCATTTAAAATAAACAATAGTTTTACAAAAAACAAAGGATATCTTCTGATTACTTTTCGAAGCAATCGGAAGATATCCTAAGCATCATTGGCTATACCACAAAGCAACGGACGTTATCACTGTAATTGGGCGTAGGGTCAGGGCCTAGATAGGATACCCTAAACTCGTACTCTTTTAAATGATCGAGCTCTTTGAGGGTTATCCTAGATTTGGAACTCAATGTGATAGTCCAATCAATCGCACCCACGATTCGATGTTCAAATTGATAATACCGAGCGGATTTCCACGCCTTGGTGCTGAGATCAACCATCATTAACCCCTGTTCGTGGTTGCGCACAGTTAAGATGGTGGGCTTGGGTGATATACCAACTGGTATAGAGCGTGGTTTCGAGGGAGTAAATCCCGCTGCCAAGATAAGGTTAGGGTCTCCTTTGGCCACCATTTCTACATGCAAGGACAGTTGGTACAGTGCTTGTCTCAGGGCCGTACCATTCTGATTCTTGATGACTACCTGCCGTTTGTCGCGATAACTCGCTTCGGCGACACTGTTCCTGAACAGATCTAGCTCTGTCTTCAATGCCGCTACTAACTCGGTCGCATCTGGAAAGAGTACCGCATTTTCTGTTGATTTTTTCAATACATTGTCTCCGTACTTCAGCAACTTTGCTTCCGATCCGATTTCTGTTGTTACTTTTGGCTTTGCCATAATAAATGAATTTAAAAGGTTAAAAAAAATTTAATTGTTCAACAAATGTACGACAGAGGTGAAGGGAAAATGGGGGTAAATAGTGCCAACTTTTGGACAGTATTAGGCTTTTTACTGTCACTATTAGACACCTTGTATCTTACTTTTAAATGAAAGTGCTTAGATGAAGCCGTAAAGGCACTTTTTGGGCTGAGTTGATATCAGCGACAGGTCATGACCTCTGGAACAAATGCGACGATCTTTACATCCAATGTACCCAACTTAGTGCTTAATGAGCGGATTGTTTGATGAAGTGAGACCACCTTTGTATCCAATGGGACTTTCTTTGGGTCTAATTGGACAACCGCTGTAAGTTATGTGACCATCCCAAAGCTGGATAATAAGATGTTTAATCCAGAGGTGTGTCATGTTAGGTATACCGTCTGCTACTTTTTAGTAAAGGTGTGTAGATCGGTTTCCAAGTCAATCTCTTTCTTGTGATAATAACGTTCGTTTGATGCGATACTGCGTTCATTGTAATCAACGACGAAGTTTAATTGAGCAATAGTGGAGAAGTTTGTCTTGCCTGTTGTAATCTATTCTTAATCGAACCAATGTTTGACGAAGCTCTTCTGTTTTCCCATTTTCTCTCTGAATTCATTTGGTCCCATCCCGAATCGTTTTTTAAACAACCTAGAAAAGTGTTTTGCACAAGAAAAGTTTAATGAAAACGATATACTAGCCAAGGTATCGTCTGAGTTCAGCAAAGTCTCTCGAGCACTGGCCAGCCTATACTCTATGATATACCCGTTAACAGTCAAAGGCTTATTGACAAATGTACGGAACAGCTTGCGCCGGCTCACGTGCATAGCCTCTGCTATCTTATCTGGATTAAGATCCGAATCCCAAAAGTGTTCACGTATATAGACCAAAGCATCGCGATATAGTATCATGTCGTAATCCTTCGCATCTTTTTTTTCGTTCGTCAATTCTTGAAAAACCAATTGACATAATCGGAGGTTCCATGCTGCAAGCTGAAAGTTGATGGCAAAGGGTTTGAAATCAAATCGGCGTAGTGCTTCCAAAACGGCAAGTATTTTACTGCTTACCATCATGTTTCCAATAACTTGCTGATCATTAAGTTGGTCCACCGATTGAATAAGACTCCCTAGTTTAGGATAATCTTGAACAAGATTGGCTAAATGTTGCTGGGCTATACCCAGCATAAAAATCCAAGCTTTCCCCTCCTCAAGGGATAGCGTTTGTGCTCCTTCGGTAGTGTAGTAGCACAATAGCTTTTGTGTTTTCAAATATTGGGGAGTGGATAGCTCGATCTTTCCATCTCCTAGTATTGTCAAAAGCATCCAAAGATGACCGTTTCCCTTATTTAAATGAAGTTCTATTTCCTGTTTGCAAATTCTGTCTTTTAGTTCTAGCCAGCAGAAGTCTTGATTTTGTAAAATTCGATGTTGAAGGAGGATAGTGTCTTTCTCGGATGGCTCCTCTTCATCGCTGAATTTATCTGCGACTCCAAAAGAATACCCCATATAGGGTAAGAATGCTAGATAGCCGTCATATTGGACTGTCTCTTTGTGGGGAGTTGGATTTAAAGATTGTAAAAATCTAGATCTTAGCATACTGCTCATTGGTCATCAATAGCAAGATACTAAATTATCGAGAATCAACAAAATAGGAGGTAAGACAGTGCGATTATCCGAACCGCAATCCGGTTGCCATGTCCGGCCTTCATTCTGATTATATCAAGGCTATATAGGCTTCCTTTTTATGGGTATCTAACCTGAGGATGAATAGCGTGCTATAGCGTCGGGTAGATTTTAATGAGCTTTGGCTGTAGCAAAGATTTTTTTCCCGATCATAGTGAGGGCGACAATCACAATACCCGCTAGTAGGCCCGTTGCAAATTCTTTTACCACAGCTGGTAAATCAGGGGCAATATGGTGTAAATAGTCAATATTGTGCACAAAGATTCCACCTGAAACCAATATCAATGCTATAGTACCTACAACGGCAAGAAGCTTGATGATGACGGGAAGAGATTTAACCAGTAGGTGACCGATTCCAGAAAGCATGCCTTTATCGTTTGAATACGTAATTAATTTATGACCAGCATCGTCCATTCGAACAATTAGCGCCACAATTCCATAGACACCCACGGTGGCCAATAGAGCGACTACCGATACGGTGGCAATCTGTAATGCTAAACTTTTGTCCAAGACAGTTCCCAAAGCGATAATCACGATTTCGACGGACAATATAAAATCGGTCGTAACAGCAGACTGGATTTTGGCTTTTTCAGCGTCTTGACCGTTACTTTCTGCCTGTTCAATCACCTGATGTCCTTTTTTCTGACGATGAAAGAGATATTCGACAATCTTTTCTACTCCCTCGTATGCTAAATAGAATCCACCCAGAATTAAAATGAATTTGATAGCCACCGGGAAAAAAGCGTTGAGTAATAAGGCAATGGGTACGATGATGAGTTTATTAATCAGTGAACCCTTGGTAATGGCCCATAGCACAGGTAATTCTCGAGAAGAAAGAAATCCCGTCGCTTTCTCCGCATTGACAGCTAAATCGTCACCTAATATTCCGGCTGTTTTTTTAGTGGCGATTTTACTAGTAATAGCCACGTCATCCATTAGTGCTGCAATATCATCTAAAATTGCGAAGAAACCTGATGCCATATATGTGTTGTATCTTATTAGGCGTAAAAATATAAATATATATTTAATTTCAGCATGCGTTGATAAAGTGACCAATCCGGGTTATATAGATGGGTAGTCAGCATAAGCTGGAAGCGTATATAGTAGTAATTTGGTTAGTGGGATCGGGCTAGTCTTTTTTTGTGATACCTTAGTCATCTGAATTATGTTTTCTTAACATAGCATTCCTGTATGCTTCTCCCCATTTTGCTATTTCATCTATGATGGGTTCCAGTGTACGCCCGTATTCGGTCACCTCATATTCAACTGTAATGGGTTTGGTATTCATGACTGTACGACTTATGAGATGATTTATTTCCATATCCTGCAACTCTTTGGATAGCATTTTGGCTGCGATACCATCAATCTCCCGAAGCAGGTCCATAAAACGCATTTTCCCTCCCTCCATTAAGGTGCCTAAAATATGGAATTTCCATTTGCCGGATAAGATTTCCATGGCGTCCCTGATAGCAGTTGTTCGTGCTTTACAGTCAGGTCTATTGTTGAGGGTTGCATTTTTCTTCATCGCTATCGTTGTTGTGGGGTACAAAATTACAAGGTGAAATTACTGAAACGCTTATTAGTTTCCAAGAGGAAAGTAGTTTCAAAAAGGAAACTAATAGCGATTGTATACTATCGCTATATTACTTTTGCGACAGATTTTAAAAAAACATAAAATGAAAAAATTATTAGTTATCGCGGCAGTAGCATCCGTCATATTAGCTTCATGTGGAGGCGCAAACGGAGATAAAGCACAAACTGGAACAGAACAGCAAGTGGCTGAACAAAAAGGAGCAACTTTTACAGTAGATACTGCTGTTAGTTCAATCCAGTGGAAAGGATATCACAAAGGAGGTTTCGATCCACGATTTGGTACATTGAAAAGTGAAGGTACAGTATCTGTAGAAGAAGGGGTAATCACCGCTGGATCATTCGTCATTGACATGAACTCTGTGTTGACAAATGCAAGCTCAGTAGATCCTGCAAAATCAGGTGGAAAGACCTCTGTTGATTTAGATGGACATCTAAAAACCGCAGATTTTTTCGAAGTAGAAAAATATCCTACTTCTAAGTTTGAAATCACAGGTGTAGCTGCCTTTGATGCTGCAAAAGATAAAAGTGTGATTGCAGATGCAACGAATATCATCAGTGGAAATTTGACAATCAAGGATAAGACTGTGAATGTCTCTTTCCCTGCAAAAATCGTCGTTACAGACAATGAAGTAAGTGTTCAATCTAAATTTACGATCAACAGACAAGATTGGGGATTGGCTTACGGCACGGAAGGTGATCCTAAAGATTGGATGATTTCGCAAGAGGTTGATATGGAATTGAATATCACTGCAAAAAAATAATGATTGAAAAGCGCCTTACACCAAAGGCGCTTTTTTCATAAATCAGTTAACCAGGATTTAACCAGATTATAACAACATGTTGTTTATTTGGTAGCGTTACGTTAATATAGGTGTGATAAGTTTGTTCAAAACTTTAGAAACGCTTATGCTAACACTTCTACAACATTCCATTAAGAATTATTTAGTATTGATGCTGACCGTGATATCTCTATCATTCGGTCCACAGGCCTTTGCCCAAGGCACCCAAGCATCAATCAATGGACGTGTCACCGATGAAACCGGTACAGCCGTAAGCAATGCTACTGTACGAGTACGGAATGAGTCAACCGGATTTACGACATCTACAGTTACAAATGAGCGCGGTGGCTATGACCTTAAACAGCTTCCGTTAGGAGGGCCATACACTATTAATGTCCTTTCGATGGAGAAAGGGGAGGGGTCCGCAGTGGGCATTCAGCTTAATCAGGGCGATGTAGCTCGCGTCAATGTGGAGTTGATATCTAGTGCTCGTTCACTAGATGTCGTCGAGGTGAAGGCCAACTCGATGAAAAATACAAAAGACTACTTAGGTGCTGCTACTGCATTCTCCTCGAGAGATATTCGCTCACTACCCGTCAATGGACGTAATTTCACTTCCTTGACCGATCTGTCGCCATTGGCCAGAGGGGGAAGCATTTCAGGACAGCTCGGTTCGTCCACTAATTTTACTATAGACGGGATGAATGCTAAGAATCCTACATCGGCAGGTTCGACTACAAGCCGTAGTGGTGCTCCTTATTCGATTTCGATGGAGGCCGTACGTGAGTTTAAGGTAGTGACCAACCAATACGATGTTACCTTTGGACGTAGTGGGGGTGGTACTATTTCTGCAGCTACCAAAGCAGGTACTAACACGGTGACCGGATCGGTCTTTGGCTTTGGACGCGCCGATTGGTTGACGAGCAAATATGATATCCGTGGTAATCCGCGTATCGGAGATTACTCGACCTATCAGTTTGGATTTTCGTTGGGCGGACCTATCATTAAAGACAAATTACATTATTTTATGGTATGGGATCGGCAGCAGGACAATCGGTCCTTACTGATTGCCGATGTCCGTTCGGCGTCCAACGAAGAACTGTATAAGATTAATGCTCAGACATTGGATCGCTATTTGGGTATAGCACGTGGCAAATATGGGGTATCCGATCAGCCGCAGACGGGTGCTATAGGCAAAAAGAGGACATCAGATGCGGTCTTTCTTAGGTTGGACTACCAACTTAATGATAAGAACTTGTTAACCATCCGCAACAACCTGACGTATGATTACAATCCGATGGGATTAGGAGACAATACCAGTATCAATATTCTGGAATCATGGGGTAATGACAAAAACTTTGACAACAGTTTGTTGGCCACATTACGTACCTCCATCTCACCACGTGTGACCAATGAATTGAAAGCTCAATATTTATATGTCTATCAAAATAGTACGCAAAGCGATCAGATTGGTAAGAATTATATACCCCGTGCTATTGTAGAGAATATTTCCTCAGATATTAATGGCAAATCTCTGGCGACTAATATCCAATTGGGAGGGCATCGCTTTGCGCAAGAGGGTTTCCGCAATAATGTATTCCAGCTGACCAATAATCTGTACTATGATACGGACTTTGCTAAGTACACCTTTGGTGCAGACGTGATGGCTACACGTTCAAGCTCGGTTTATGGTTCAGAGGTTAACGGTCGTTTTCACTTTACAACCACAGCCAAGACTGCTACTGCGGCAGAGATTCCCGCTTTGGACAATTTTGAAGCCCTACGTCCTTACCGTTACTATAGAGAAGTACCTTTAAAGGATGATATCACAGTAAAGGGCACTATTGCAAACATCGGTTTATACGGGCAAATGAAGAAAAATCTAATGCCTGGTTTGGAGATGACAGCCGGTGTGCGCATGGACTATGCTTCTTATCCAAAAGCGAACTTCAATCAAATGGTATACGATGAGCTTGGCATTCGTACCGATAATGGCATTAGTTCCTTCATCGTACAACCTCGTTTGCAGTTTTCGTGGGATATCAACGAAAACCAAACTGATTACCTACGTCTGGGGGCGGGAATCTTTGCATCAGATCTAAATAACTATGTCATCATTAACAACTTGACATTCGACGGCTCTAACCTAGCCACAGTAGATGTACGTGGTAGTGATGTGCCTACACCTGACTTTAATGCCTATCGTAACGATCCTAATAGTATCCCATCTTTGGCAGCCCACCAACTACCGACAATCAACTATACCGGTGAGGACGTGAAGGTGCCAACAGTATACAAAGCGAATATTAACTATACTAAGTTCATTACGGATAGACTTAAGGTAGGGATTACCGGATACATGACCTTGGGCCGCAATAATTATACGTATGTGGAACGCAATATGGTCGACCAGCCTTTCTTTCGTCTAGCGAATGAGGCCAATCGTGGCGTATTCGTCCCGGCGGACAAAATTGATACTAAGACCGGACAGCCGGATTGGAAAGATGGACGCAAATCTAGTAAGTTGGGCCGTGTATTGGAATTGACAAGTATAGGTAAGATTAATCAATATGCTGTAGTAGTGGACGCGACATACAATTATTTTAAAGATGGAAGTATCACGGCCAGTTATACTTGGAATGACACGAAAGATAATACGTCATACAATGGAAATGTGGCTAATACTGCAACATTGGTACAACCGGTAGTGGATGATCCACGTGACTTGAGCGCCATCACGTACTCGGATAATCAATTTAGGCATAAGGTGGTCGCTTATGGTACTCTGCCAACATTCTTTGGCGTACAAGTCGGTGTGCGTTACACCGGACTTGGTGGAACTCGCTACACCATTCGTTCTGGAGCCAATACCAATGGTGACTTTGTGACTCCTGATAATGACTTGGCTTACATCTTTGATTGGAAGGATACCAATCTTCCCGAAGGTATTATCAAGGGATTCAATGGTATCATGGACAATCCAGAGGCGAGCGAAAGTTTGAAGAATGTATTGCATGAATATAGGGGCCGTATTGCCGAACGCAATGCGGGCGAAAACAGCTTTTATGGTACGGTAGATATCCGGATTGCCAGAAATTTCCGCTTCTATAAGACTCACGGTATAGAAGTGTCGGCTGAGATTTTCAATTTCGGGAATATGTTGAACAAAGAATGGGGAATAAATCACTCTCTGGGTAATCAGACCCTGTACAAAGTAAACTCTTTTGATGCTGCAAAACAGGAGTTTGTCTATAGTGTGAATTCTGTTGGCGCTAAAGGCTATTCTGGTAATCCTTTCCAGGTCCAGCTGGGTATTCGCTACGCTTTTTAAGCAAAGCTATAAAAACTATATGATACAAAAAGACCGGCATATGCCGGTCTTTTTGTATAGCTATTGGCTTGCGTCTCAAAATTGGAAGCAAATTCTCATTCTATATGTATGAACGTAGTAAGGCGTGAAACAATAGATGTATACGTAGTCAGATGTTATCGTTTTTGCAACTATTTTCGGGCAATGCGATCTCGTACTTCCTTACAAATATCGTCAGTGATTTCCCAGATAGGTTCGGGGTCGTCAATATTGTTGATAATGACCTTATCACACAATTCGCGATAAGGCAATAAGTATTCGTTATAGGATGGTACAACATGGTTGATCCATTTGTAAAGGACGTCATCTCGATCGTAACCACGTTCTATCAAATCGCGTCTAAGTCTTCTTTCCAATGCAATAGATTCTTCAGCATCTAAGAAAATGCGCATATCCAGCAAATCATTGACTTCTGTATAGTGAAAGATAAAAAGTCCTTCGATAACCAAGATTGGGGCTGGTTTGATTTCCAACATCTTGGGTGTAATCGCTGGATTGTTGAACGTATACTCTTCTTTATGTATCGTTTTGCCATCAAACAAATCTTTGATGTCCGAATAGAAAGCTTGTCTGTCTATCGATGTTGGGATGTCAAAATTGTAGAGTCTATTCTCTTCCTGTGTCTTGGTGTTTGCAGGGATGTAATAGTCATCTTGGGAAATCAATGTGATTTCCGTTGGGCCGAAATGCTTTAGGAAGCTGTTTAAGAAAAATGTTTTACCTGAACCGCTGCTTCCAGCAATCCCAATGACAAAGGGTTTGTTATCCATTTATTAAATCAAAAATATGGCTCTTGAGAAACAGAATGTGCTACTCGTAAGCCACTACATACTTATATTATTGCTCCAAAGGTACGCCATAATTTATTTCTACCAAAAAACGTTTGTCTAAGGCGCCAATATAAGTTGCCGCAGATTTTGAAAGTACGACGATGGCATTTTCTGTTTCTGCGTTGTCATTGAATTTGCCGACAACCTTTGCATAAGTTACACTATTTGTCATCGGATTGGTAATCTTGAGGATAGTACCGATCGGGGCTGTCTTATGGAGAGCAAGGTTACTTTTTCCTTCCGAATTTAGATTCGTCATCCACACGGCTATCCCTCTTTCTTTTTTCTCACGAATCCCATATTTGTTGGCCGAAATCTCGTTGTAAGATGAATCTCGCTCTTTATTCTCGACGCGTGTAGTATCAATAGGTGTCACCACTATCTTTGGTTCTTCGATAGGTTCAGGAAGCGCAGTGTTAGGGATTTTTAAGATTTGGCCCTCTCTGACAGCGTTATTCTTAAGGTTATTGAATTTCTTGATATCATCTACAGATATGCTAAATCTTTTGGAAATGGCATACAACGTCTCGCTCTTGCCAACTTTATATTCTGTAAAATCACCTTGCTGGGCCGCATTGATTTGACTTTTTATAACCTCTTTTACAGTACTCGGGTTTTTCTCTTGCTGCTGGTAAGGTCTCCCAGTCGGTATTTTGACGATATCACCGGGACGCAGATCTTTACTGTTGTTGGTGGACATGATATTTTTGACCACCACATTGTATTGTCGGCTAAGTTTATAATATGTGTCTTTTTGTTCTACTTTATGGAGAATATAAACCTCGCCTTTGATATTTTCAACGCCAACAGAATCCTTAAGTAAGGTGTAGGGTTTGTCTGAGGTTGCGTAAAGATTCGGAATAGAAAAACTTGCAAAAGCAACAAATGCTATTTTTTTAAAAATAGTAGATTTCGATAGTTTGTTCATGTTAAAATTATGCAATTATACTAAATACGAAACAATTTCCTGTTTATTATAAGACATGAGAAATAATTGTTCGTTTATTTGGAAATAGGGTTGGGGAATCATTTTTATCATATTATCCAACACCGTCATTTTTTGTAACTCTTTAAATTTATCGGATAACAAAATATCCAAGGTGTATCCATTTTCAGCTCTGGTGTGGTAGCACCAGATGAAGTTGTGCTTGACTTTGCTAATCCAGATGGTATCCTCATGTTCTTTCTTTTGCAAAAAATCTGGAAGTATACCATTATAAGCAAGTGGGAAATTGATGTGATTTGAACAATAAGCAATTTCGATTTCAGGAAGACGAAGATGCTGACCAGAACTTAGAGATAAGTATTCTTCAAAGCCAGCACTAATGGTATGATGCCTGACTTTCAGTACGTTCTTAAAAATATCGACTAAGAGGTAATGGTGCCACTCGTGGGCAATATGCCGCGAAGGGATGTGAACAACGAGAATACCTGAAGCTTGTGGCGCATTCGCCCCGATTTTTTTTAAAATGAGGTAGTCTTTTTGAATCTCAGCCAATGTCCATTCCTTAGTCTTAAGTCTAAAATCATCCATTAACGAATGTCCTTCAAAATCTATGACATGAAAGGAGGGGGTGGTGTCTACCTGGTTGCGTGTCTCTATGGCCAATAGCCGAGCATCAGTATCAGCTTCGATCTTCCAGATAGGACTCGAAAACTTTTTTTCAAATGCTTTATTAATTGTATATTTAACCATTACGCTCAACACAAATTTCAACCAGTTAATGATTGAATATATGAACAAATTTACGAAAAGCTTTTTAACCTTTCTAGGCTTAATGTTATGTTTTGGCATAACAACCATTCAAGCACAACAGATTTACAAAGTCCAAATCAAGGATGAGATTGGTCCTAACGCTTGGCGGGTTTATAAAAACGCTTATCAAAATGCACTTGACGCTAAGGCAGACTATATTTTAATCGATATGGATACTTTTGGTGGAGCGGTTAATTATGCGGACTCTATCCGTAGTGCATTGTTGAATTCTAGTGTAAAGACTATTGTGTATATCAATCATAATGCAGCTTCGGCAGGTGCTTTGATTGCCATAGCGTCGGACCATATCTTCATGCAGAAAGGTGCGAGTATAGGGGCGGCAAGTGTTGTGGATGCCAAAGGTGAAATATTACCCGAAAAGTATCAGTCTTATATGCGCGGTTTGATGCGTGCCACAGCCGAGGCCAAGGGAAGGGATCCAAGGATTGCCGAAGCATTTGTAGACCCGTCTATTTCTATACCTACGCTAAAGCCGGATGGCAAGCTCTTGACAATGACGGCTGGAGAGGCTGTAAAATCCGGTATAGCACAAGCAGAAGTCGTTTCAGAAAAAGATATCTTTGTCGCGCTCAAGTTCGAAAAACCTGTGGTAACACAACATAAAACGACTGTGGTAGATGCCATTATTGGGTTTTTAATTAATCCAATGGTGAGTGGTGTATTGATATTGTTGATTATTGGAGGAATCTATGCGGAAATGCAAACGCCGGGTATTGGATTTGCATTGGTCGTCGCCCTAGTGGCCGGAGCATTATTTTTTGCACCTTTGTATATGGAGGGGCTTGCCGCACATTGGGAGATAGCTCTATTTATAATTGGTATTGTGTTGATCGCTTTGGAGATCTTTGTGATTCCGGGGTTTGGAGTTGCAGGTGTGCTGGGCATTCTTTGTCTGGTATGTGGACTTGCCTTTAGCATGGTGTCCAATGATTATTTTGATTTTAAATTAGCGCATCCAGGGATGCTTTTTAATTCGTTTATGATTGTAATTGGTTCAATGATATTAGCCGTCATATTGATGGTGATTTTTGGGAAGAATATTTTGAAGTCTTCTGCTTTTAAAAGATTGGTGCTCCAAGATGAGCAAAAATCAGACGAAGGGTATACCTCTTCTATCCATAAAACTAGTCTACTGCATAAACAGGGTGTCGCGAAGACAGTGCTAAGACCTTCCGGTAAGATTGAAATCGAAGGGGTGTGGTATGATGCGGTGGCCTTAGATGGATTTATCGAGGTGGGGGCACAGGTTTATGTAGAAAAGCATGAAAATTATAATCTCTTCGTCCGTAAAATAGAGGAATTGGATGCATAATTATAAAAAAGAATGGGCTACTTGTTTAGGTAGCCCATTCTTTTTTATAATTATACGTTACTAGAACTTTGCGCCTAAGGTCAAGACTGCACTTGTACGATTATTCTTGATTTCGGCTACTGGACTGGCGCCACCCCAAAATTCTTCGTCAAATACATATGGACTTTCGTAATGTTTGAACCTGTCTTGTACCACCGCTAAATCTAAGTATAGCGCGTTTGTGAGCTTTAACCCAAGTCCAACAGAGCCTGAGTAGTGACTATAGTCAGCATTTTTGTATGGGTTTCCGTAATAATTGAAACCGGCACGACCACTTAATATGTTGGTAATTAGGTATTCTCCACCGATTCTTGCATTAATCGCAGCTTTGTAAGTGTCTTTTACAGAGGCCTTCATGTTGTCTTCGAATTGTTGATCCGGAAAATTGATGGACCTGAATCGAGTAGTCGAATAGTCTGTCAAATCAGCATCTACTGTAAGTAGACCTCTTGGGAAAAATTTGGTGACCCCTAAGCTATATTCAAATGGTGTAATGATGCGAATATCATCTGGAGACTGATCTTTGATTTGAGCTCCTTGTAACGCCGTTCCGCTGCCTGTGTAGATAAAGTCTGTTGTGAAGAATTTGTCGTCTTGCACCGTAAGCCAGGTCGGTGTTTTAATCGTGACACCTAAATTCCAGTCTACAGCTGGTTTGTAAATCATACCTAGTTTAAAGTCGAATCCCGAACCTTCGGAATGTTGGTCAAGATAATCGTCCACAGCATATGCAACATCGAGATACTTGTTTTCTAATTTTGTAGGATCTAAGAATACGGAGTTTGGATTTTCGGCCTTAACTTCTGCCGCATTTTTGGTTGTGCCTTCTTCCGTAAATCGTTGATAAGTCGTGTACCGGAAAGATGTCATCGAAAAAGTAGCTCCGATGAACAATGTATTGCTGTAGTTCGCTCCGAAGGATAGCGAGGTCTTTGAGCGATCTCCTTTGGTAATCAATTCATTTTCTTGATACTTGTCGCCATTCTGTTTTGCGATAGGGAAATAACCCGATTTATCAATGTCAGGATAGCCAGTGATAAATTTGGAGCCAATGAGACTTCTTTCCCAATCCGAATTTGGCGAGCGATAGGCATCGTCGGAAAAGAACTGGCCTATCGTACTTTCGGGATTGGTGCCGGAGTAAAAAACCTTCTCTGCGAAGTTGTTGGTCTTGTCGTAGCTAAGTCCCACATTGAAGTTTAACCATCCCTGAGTTAAATCATCACCTATACCTCTTGCAGATGGAAAATGAAAGACAGCCCCTGCATTATCAATCTGAAAACGGTTTTGATCTCTGGAATTATTCTGGCCAAAGTAATTTGTCTTGGCGTTGTTATTAAAGTAATTAAAGGTTACAGCAATGTCAGATTGACCAAAGAAACCCAAACCAGCTGGATTGCCTGATATGGAGCTGATGTCACCACCTAAGGCTGTCTGTACATTACCCATTCCTTTGAAGCGTGCTGTACCTCCTTTATATTCCTGAGAAAAAAGAAGGGCTTCTTTGTTGAATTGTCCATGGGCAGTTCCCAGGACACCTGCAATAAATAGAGTTGAGCTTAGTAAATGTTTTAAATTCATGTATCTGATATAATTTACATCATTGGATGACAAAATAATAGTCAATACGCTTGATGCATATTGACTATTATTTTGTTATTGGATAATTAACGAGATCTTGTAGAACGGCTTGAGGCACCACCTCCACTGCTTCCTCTTGAAGAGCTTCCGCTGCTCACACCAGATGACCTACCTGATGAAGATGAAGGCGTATACGAAGGTCTCGATGCAGGTTCAGATGATCTGCCTGTAGACCGACTGGAAGGTGCACTGCGAGTTTCAGCAGGACGTGAAGTAGGGTTTGTCGAGCGAGAACTAGGACTTGTAGAACGAGAGCTTGGCGTAGCACGCTCTGTTGAACGGGTTCTAGTCGAGCTAGATGGGTAAGTGGCCCTATTGTTGTCCCTTGATGTTGTGCCATTGTTGTAGCTGTCTCTTGTACGGCTAGAACGATCCGAAGTCACGGCTCCATTGGTACTACGGTTTGAACTTCGTACCTCTCCGCTTCTTGAGCGTGTAGTGGCACCTGTGATACGACCGTTTGCATCTCTGCTTACAGCTGTTCCTCTACCACCACTTCTAGCTGTTGCCGATCGATTTGAGGTATTTCTATAGCTTGAGCTTCTGGCAGAACCTCTACCGCTGGTATATGTATTTCTATAAGCAGTAGAACGATTGGAGGCTACGCGATGACCGCCACCCCAATAGTGATTGTGTCCGCCACCATAATATCCGCCACCATAGTAAGGATGTCCCCATGAATTGTAATACGAGTTGTATCCCCAATAGTTGCCCCAACCATAGCCAGGATATCCACCCCAACCATAGTAGGCGGGACCCCAAGGATTATATCCCCAGTTGAAACCAAGAGACCAACCTCCACCAAACCCGAATCCTACTCCTAGGCCGAATCCACTATAACCATACCATGGATCGAACCATGGGTCGTAGTAGGACATTCCAGGAGCGGCATAATAGAAGCGATTGATTCTATTTGCATACTCCAATTCTCCTATGTCATCGTTGTATTCTTCGTCTGAATACTCATCTGAATAGTAGCCTTCATCACGCTGTACATATTGATCTTCGTCGGTATAATAATAATCTGGACTCTGATATACCCGTTGAGCTTTAGATTGGTTATTATAGACATCATCCCTGTAGGTGATTTGCTTGCTGGTTGAACAAGAGCTGAGTGCGAGCACAGCAACTAACGTCAACCCACCGAATAATAATCTATTTTTTTTCATCTTAATTTTTTTTTATTCATTTGTAATGAAGTTATCATGACCATCTCATACATGTTTGTGAGCGTATGCTCATGTTCGATTCATGATTTCCATGTCTGTTAACCTTCGACAATACATTCTAATTTACTATCTTAGACGCCAAATTAAACGATTAGTTTAACGTAATTTGTAAAATATTTAAAATTACGGATTTTAATCCGTTCGTATCTTATAAAGACGAGAATTAATCATAGAATGTTACAATTTTTTGAATAAATATATATGAGTAAAGGAATTACAAGCCGCGCTGAAGACTATTCGCAGTGGTACAACGATCTGGTAATTAAAGCAGATTTAGCCGAATATTCAGCCGTGAGAGGATGCATGGTCATCAAACCATACGGATATGGCATCTGGGAACGTATACAGGCCATTTTGGATAAGAAATTTAAAGATACCGGTCACAGTAATGCGTACTTTCCTTTATTTATTCCTAAATCATTTTTTTCTAAAGAGGCTTCTCACGTAGAGGGGTTTGCAACAGAATGCGCTGTTGTGACTCATTATAGGCTTAAGAATGACGGAAATGGCAATATCATTGTAGATGAAGACGCAAAATTGGAAGAGGAACTAATCGTGCGTCCTACTTCGGAAACTATTATTTGGAATACGTATAGAGGTTGGGTTGAATCCTATCGTGATCTTCCAATCTTGGTTAATCAGTGGGCCAATGTGGTTCGCTGGGAAATGCGTACACGTTTGTTTCTACGGACTGCAGAATTTTTGTGGCAAGAGGGACACACGGCCCATGCTACTGAGATAGAAGCTATTGAAGAGGCGGAAAGAATGTTGGATGTATACGCTGATTTTTCTGAAAAATATTTGGCAGTGCCTGTGATAAGAGGTAGGAAGACTGAAAATGAGCGATTTGCAGGGGCCTTGGATACCTATTGTATAGAAGCATTGATGCAAGATGGTAAAGCATTGCAGGCCGGTACATCACATTTTTTGGGACAGAATTTTGCCAAGGCATTTGACGTTAAATTCACTTCTAGAGAAGGAAAGCTTGAACATGTATGGGCTACCTCTTGGGGTGTTTCTACTCGATTAATGGGAGCCTTAATCATGGCACATTCGGATGATCAAGGATTGGTATTGCCACCTATGTTGGCCCCTATTCAAGTGGTAATCGTACCTATCTATAAAACGGATGAAGAAAAGGCTAACATCGATGTATTTGTCAACCAGTTGATTTCCGAATTGAAAACAAAAGATATCTCGGTTAAATATGACGATCGTGATACCCAGCGTCCGGGATTTAAATTTGCGGAATGGGAATTGAAAGGCGTGCCTTTGCGAGTAGCGGTGGGATCGCGCGACATGCAAAATAAAACTGTCGAATTAGCAAGAAGGGATACCCAAACGAAAGAAACCGTGGCTCAGGAAGGGTTATCGGGACACATTACAACCCTACTGGACACCATCCAAGAAAATATCTTTCAAAAAGCGCTAGATTTTAGAGATGGACATATTACGGAAGTGAATTCCTACGAGGAGTTCAAAGAAGTATTGGAAACCAAAGGCGGATTTATCTCTTGTCATTGGGATGGAACAGTGGAGACTGAAAAGAGGGTCAAAGAGGAAACGAAAGCAACGATTAGATGTGTGCCTTTGGACGCGAAGGAAGAAGCCGGTGTCTGTATTTTTACGGGCAAGCCTTCGAATAAACGTGTTCTATTTGCAAAAGCGTATTAACAGAAGTAAAAGTGTTATTGAGTTAGAAAGTTATCAAGTGATGGAAATCGATCAGAGTTACTTGGAGCTCTTTTTAATACGTTCAATCACCATACGCCATACTAAATAACTATATGCGATATCTTATACTGGGTTGTGGTTGGGTAGGTCAATCTGTAGCTGACAAATGGTTGGCAGATGGGCATGAAGTTTGGGCTTCTACAACCTCCGTAGAAAAATACCATTGTCTTCAAGACAGTGGTATTTTTGCTTTTCAATATGATTTTGATACGAATGACCTTCCTGTTGAGGAAATGCCAGCAACTTTTGATTTTATTTTGGTAAGCATTCCAGCAACAAATCGTCATTCTGTTGAGGTGCTGAAGACAAGGTTTGAACACGTTCATACTTTTTTGGCCCGTCTCCATTATCAAAAACTAATTTTTCTAAGTTCTGTGGGAATTTATCCAGACATATCTGCTCGTATAGATGAAGCTAGTTTGGAGGAGGGCGATCTTAACGAAAAATTGAGGCTTGCAGAGCGTAGCATGCAACTGTTGAGCAATGCATATGTTTTCAGATTGGGAGGATTGTTTGGTAAGAATAGAATATTTGCCAAATATTTTGAGAATAGAGTATGCACTACTGGTGCTCAACGGGCAAATTTCGTTCATCTTGATGATGTCATGGCCTTGTTGGAATTGGCTTTTCGAAACTCTTTGCGTCAACCGATTTATAATCTTGTGGCACCCGAGCATCCATTGAAAAGGGATGTTGTCATCGCCTCTGCTCTAAAAAATAGTATGGCACTACCTAAATCCTTTCAAAATGACGAATCATTTCAGAAAGTAGTGCTTGGTGCGTTGTTACAAGACGAACTGAACTATACATTTAAATATCCTTCGCCATTAGATTTCTAATACACGAGCGGCTAGCACTTTGACTATGGCCCGTTTGGGCATAGTACTCTTTTTTCCATTATTTACATTCTCTTTATCACATGTTTCGGAGACGAACATGAGCCCCTCGATAGCTTGGGTGACGGCTTGTGAATACAAAGCATTTTATCTAAGTTTACAACTTACTAATTCATTAGAAGATGGCTTATAAATTTGCGACAAAGGCTATTCATGCTGGTCAACAAGCTGATCCTACAACAGGTGCAGTAATGACACCGATATATCAAACCTCTACATATCAACAAGCTGCTCCGGGAGATCATAAGGGGTTTGAATATTCCCGAGGTACAAATCCTACGCGCAAAGCGTTGGAAGATTGTCTGGCGGCTCTGGAGAATGGTAAACATGGTTTAGCTTTTTCAAGTGGTATGGCAGCTACAGACTGTGTTTTACGTCTATTGAAGCCGGGAGATGAAGTGATTACAGGTGATGATCTCTACGGTGGTTCGTACCGCATTTTTACCAAAGTGTACGAACAATATGGTATTGTTTTTAAATTTGTCAACACCTCTGATGTCACGGAGGTAGAAAGGGCTATAACGGCTAAAACCTCTCTTATTTGGGTGGAGACACCAACTAATCCGACGCTGAAATTAGCGGATATCGAAGCGATTGGCAAAGTGGCCAAAGCGGCCAATATCTTGTATGTGGTAGACAATACCTTTGCATCTCCTTATTTGCAGAACCCGTTGGATTTGGGAGCCGATATCGTGATGCATTCGGCGACGAAATACATCAATGGCCATTCAGATGTCGTAATGGGTGCGCTAGTACTGAATGACGATGATCTTTACAAAAAATTGTGGTTTTATTATAATGCAGTGGGAGGTACCCCGGGTCCCCAAGACGCTTTTTTGGCCTTAAGAGGTATCAAGACTTTGCATCTACGCATGGAGGCACATTGTGCTAATGCTCGACAAGTGGCTACCTATCTAAAGAACCACCCTAAGATTGAAACGATCTATTGGCCTGGATTTGAGGATCACCCCGGGCACGAAGTGGCTAAGAAGCAGATGAAAGATTTTGGGGGGATGATTTCTATTGTATTGAAGGATGCTGATTTACAGGAAACATTCAGGATATCTTCACAATTTCAAGTTTTTACCCTTGCAGAATCATTGGGGGGAGTGGAGTCTCTGATCAACCATCCAGCGACAATGACACATGGTTCCATCCCAAAAGAAGCACGTGAACGGGTTGGTGTCGTTGATAATTTGCTACGCTTATCTGTTGGAATCGAAGATGCGGATGATTTAATAGCTGATTTAAAACAAGCGCTAGCTTAAAATATTATATTTACACTCGCTTCGGTATCCGAAGCGAGTGTTCTATACCTTATGTCTGATTTCAATCTTAAAGATTTCCTCGATCAAAAGGTCGATGAATATAATCATGTTGGGTTCATCCCTCACGACCCCATATCCATTCCACACTTATTTGTAGAACGGGAGAATATCGAAATTATGGGCTTTATTGCCTCAATCTTGGCTTGGGGCCAACGAAAGACCATCATCAATAAGTGTAAAGAATTAATCGATCGTATGGACGGGAACCCATATGATTTTGTCTTGCATCATCAAGAGACGGACCTGAAGCAATTGTTGGGGTTTAAGCATCGGACCTTTAATGATACCGATTTGTTGTATTTCATTTCTTTTTTCAAGTTTCACTATTCCCGATTCGATTCACTGGAAGATGCATTTTTAATAGGGCAAGAAGATAGTGAAGACGTGAATATCGAAAAATCCTTAAATGAATTTAAATCGTATTTTTTTTCGTTGCCGGATTTTCCTTTGCGAACTAGAAAGCACATTAGCGCACCAATTCAAAAGTCTACTGTCAAGCGGATTAATATGTTCTTGAGGTGGATGGTACGCTGTGACAACAAAGGTGTGGACTTTGGTATCTGGACAAAAATTGCACCTAGCAAATTGATATGCCCATGTGACCTACATGTAGAACGTGTAGCACGAAAATTTGGGCTGATAACCTATGATAAAGTAAATTGGAAGACAGCGATGGAGCTCACGGAGAATTTGAGGATATTAGATCCTAATGACCCGGTAAAGTATGATTTCGCGCTCTTCGGTTTGGGAGTCGAACGCGAAATGTAAGATTATAGGCTATTGACTCGGACCAAGAGATCTACTAATCTATTGGAGTAACCAAATTCGTTGTCGTACCATCCTACAACTTTGACTAAGCCACCGACTATGGAGGTTAATTGTGCATCAAAAACACAAGAATAAGGGTTGTTAATAATGTCTACAGACACGATGGGATCTTCTGTATAATATAATATATGCTTGAGCTGGCCTTCGGCAGCCTCCTTAAATTTTTTATTGATTTCGGTTACGGATGTCCGATGTTTAAGTGTACATGTAAAGTCCGTAAGGGACCCATTTAACACGGGAACACGTATTCCAGCGCCACCCAATTTGCCTTCGAGGTGTGGAAATACATTGGTGATGGCTTTTGCCGCTCCGGTGGTAGTCGGGATAATGGACGAAGATGCTGCTCTGGCCCGACGTAAATCCCGATGGGGAGCATCATGTAGATTTTGGTCACCAGTCATAGAATGCACGGTGGTGATATATCCATCTTCAATTCCCCAATTTTCATCCAAAATCTTTACCATAGGTGCCACGTTGTTGGTGGTGCAGGAAGCATTAGAAATAATGGCGGTAGAGAGGTCAAATGTGGTGTCATTGATGCCCAATACAATGGTTGGAATTTCTTTATCTGTTGGTGGGGCGGAGATGATAACCTTTCTAGCTCCAGCTATCAGGTGTAGATTGGCTTTTTCTTTGCTGGTGAAGTGGCCTGTTGACTCAATGACTACGTCAACCTCAAGGGACTTCCAAGGGAGAGCCTCTGGACTCTTCTCCTTGAACACGCGTATATATCGACCATTGATAATAAGGTGGTCGTTATCAAAAGCAATAGTGCCCTGAAATGGACCGTGTACGGAGTCGTATTTGAAAAGATGTGACAGCGTCTGGGTATCTGTCAGGTCATTAATAGCAACGACCTGAAGATCTTGATCCAGATTTCGAATTAAAATATTGCGAAGGGTGTGTCTACCTATTCGGCCAAACCCATTGATTGCAACCTTTATCATCAATTATTTAGTATATGCTGCTATGATTTCGTTGATATTTCTGTCACCCTCCCAGTATTCTTTAAGCTGACCATCTGGACCATACACGTAGTTAGCTGGAAATTGTGCCGGTACGTGGAATTTCTGAATAAAGTCCTGATTTCTATCATAAAGCATTTCAATATTGGCTTTACCATTTAATTTAGGACCAAAGCTGTCTAAGAAAGAGGCCATCAAAGCCGGATCATTCATCGAAACGAAGTAAATGTTTACGTTTTTGATACGGTCATAATTCTCAGAAAGTGCAGTAGCTTCGTGCTGGCAATGGTTGCATCCCGGATCGAACAATACAAAAACCGAATTTTTGTCTTTTGCAAGGTCGATGTTGTTGAAACTTATACCTGATTTTAATTTGTAGAAAGTGAAATCAGCAGGAAGTTTTTTTGCTACTTCTTTTACCATGGCAGGAGCCGCAGGCTGTTGTTGATGTGCGGACGAGCTCGCATGCGGATCTGGGGCAGTCTCTGTAGTGTTACTGGCTTCTTTTTGCTCGCTAGACTTGTTCTCGCTATTGCAAGAAAGAAGAAGAGCGCTAAAAGCTATTCCAATCAGTCCTAAAATGAATTTCTTATTCATATGTATGTTACTTTTTCTTGATCGTTTAATATAAAACATGTTATTCCTCTGAAAGAGAGGTGTCTATATACAGATCCTGTTGTAATGAAAATTATGCTCAAAACTAGGAAAAAAATAGATGTTTATACGGCAATAGTTCGTATTATGACAGTGACATGTAATAGTCTGGATTTGCAAAAATATGGTTTCTCCTTCGGGTTAGGTGGGTATTTGTGGTTCATCATCTCGGTTGGGAGACGACTTTCCATATTCATTGCTATATACCTTTAATAACACGCCGACCGAGGAAAGAATGAGAGGACCAAAGATAACACCCAGCATCCCAAACAATTTTAAACCGAGCAATACTCCGAATACGGTTATCAATGGCGGAACATTGCCCAATGTCTTTAGGATGGTGAAGCGGAGCACATTATCTATACCACCTATTACTATAAAGCCATAAGCAAGTAAGCCTAGTCCATTTCCCACCTGACCATTGGCCAATAGAAAAATAGATAGGGGAACATATACAGTCATTGTACCCAACACGGGAATAATGGTAGACAGTGCAGTCATCCCGCCCCAAAAGATAGGGTTTTCAATACCCAATAACCAATAGCCGAGTAGGGCTACAAAGCCTTGGCATAAAGCCAATATAGGTATCCCTATCGCATTGGACCTAACCATCATATTTACTTCACTCCAGAGCTCTTGCTTGCTTTGTTGCGAGAAGGGGATAGCATGGTAGATCGTGGATTCCATCCGCTTGGCATTGACTAACATAAAATATAGGACAAATAAGGCAACAAGCAAATTGACGCCCACTTCGGCAATCGAATTTAGAATGTTGGGCAGGTATTTAGTCAATTTTTGTAGAATGCTCAGGAGTGCTTCTTCGGACAGGTCTACATTTTTTAGAATGGGGACTGTCTCCACATAATTTTTGATCGAGTTGAAGTTTTTTACGATATCGTTTTTGTCACCAACAAGAGATGTCAATTGAGGCGTAATATAGCTGATGAGCCCCCAAGTTGGTAGGACAATAAAAATAATGGTGATGAGGATAAAGAGCAAACTGACCAGTGGTTTGTTCCATTTGCGTCGTTCTGTCAGCTTGAAAAAGAAATTGCGAAAAAGAATATACAATGTTACAGCTCCTAAAAAACCAGGGAGGTAGTAAGAAAGGTTGGTGAATATCAAAATGCAGATCAAAATTGTAATAGTGATCAGCATAATCTGATTGATCGAATTGTTGTGGATTTGTCTGTATTTCATTTTTCAATTACTTGATTTCAACCTGATTTCTCCATGTAGAAATAGAGGCGATCTATTTATGTACTCAACAGTTAATAAAGGTCAGAGAGACCTCATCATTTGTATATAGCAATTATATAAAAAAAGCGTCAGATTATCCGACGCTTCAATATATTCCGTTATAAAAAAATACGGTTATGACACCTTCCCTCTAATGCGATCTCAGCTTTATCCATAAATCCATTTGAACTTGTACTCTTTTATGGGCGTCTGCATACGGTCGGCAAGTCTTAAAAGGCGATCCGGAAGTTTGAGTAAATAATCCCTTGCTTTTTCGGCTTTTTCATTCAATCCTGTTAATTTGTCCAAGTTCCAGTCTGTATTTAACTCTTTGAGAATGTCTACATAATCTACTGCGGTATACACTTCCAATCGTTGTGCGGCATCGGAGAAATGCGAAAATGCTTGACCTTGCGGTTCCCCTGTTTCTCTTAAAAACTGTGCGGGCATGACAATTTTTTTGCGCATCATATCTTCAAAAGCCAACACTACTTCGCTGGCATCAACTGTCAATGCTTTAGAAATGAACGACATATAAGCTTTGGCATGCCGAGCTTCGTCAGCGGCGATAACCCCACACATTTTGGCTAAAAGCTTGTCTCCATGTTTTTTGGCCAGTCCCGCCACACGACGATGGGACACGTTGGTCGCAATCTCTTGGAAGGAAGTGTATATAAAATTACGATAAGGATCACTGCCTGTGCCAATATCAAATCCATCTTTAATCAAATATTGGGCAGACCGTTCAAATTCGCGCATATTGACACGTCCCGTCAAGTAAAGGTATTTATTTAAGAGGTCGCCATGGCGATTTTCTTCTGCAGTCCATGCACGGACCCACTTCATCCAACCTCCCTGTTCGTTTTTTTCAACATCTTCCACCATAGTAAGCCAAGACTCGTAAGTGGGGAGCGCCTCTTCAGTGAGTGTATCACCTATCAATACGGCCATGAGATCGTACGACAACTCTTTTGCGCTCTCCTGTAAGTCCCTCACTTCTTCAAAGAACGTATCCCGTGACGAATCTGGAAGGAAATCAGCCGGCTGCCACATATCCTCAACAGGTTTCAGATATTCGCTCATTTCATTAAGCATGAAAGGCTCCAAGTATTTCATGACCTCCTTACGGGATCCTTCGGGGATTTGTTGGTTTAACTCTTGCATAACAACACAAAGATAATTAAATAATGCCTAATAATTTTTTAATAATTCGATAATTTCCAGGGTAAAAATGTGTTTCGATTACAGAGATGCAATGGATAATGTGGTGAGGGTAAGGGGAGTGAAATGGTGCCGCAGCCAGCAAAGCTGGAGGAAAGATGAGTGATAGATGACAATCAAATCGGACATTATTGTACATCTGAAAACGAATGTGTGAGTGTATTGTCGAAGTGACTATTTGAGGGATTGGTGGTGAAAACGTGAACGGAGTTCCAGAAGGCAGGGGAGTAAAATGAGAGATTGGGTTTAAAAGAATACAGTCAATTGACTTATTTCTGATTTAATACTATTAACTTTGTCTACTTTAATAAGATACATTTTGAAAAACTTAGATATCACTAAAATCAGAGCTGATTTCCCGATTTTGTCTCGGGAAGTAAATGGTAAACCCCTAGTATATCTCGATAATGGTGCCACTACACAAAAACCGAAGCAGGTGATTGATGCTATCGTCAAGTATTATACAGATATGAATAGCAACGTGCACCGTGGAGTGCATTATTTAAGTCAGATTTCCACTGATGCTTTTGAAGTAACGCGTCGTAAAGTTAAGCAGTTTATCAATGCGGCGCACGAACATGAAATCATTATCACAACTGGAACTACTCATGCAATTAATATTATTGCGACCTGTTTTGGTAAAGCACATATTCGTAAAGATGATGAAATTCTTATTTCGGCAATGGAACATCATTCCAACATAGTGCCTTGGCAGATGTTGTGTGATGAAGTAGGTGCCAAACTGAAAGTCATTCCTATGAATGAAAAAGGTGAATTGATAGTAGAAGAATACGAGAACTTGTTGAATGATCGAACGAAAATTGTATCAATTACCTACGTTTCCAATGCATTAGGGACGGTGAATCCCGTTAAGGAGATGATTGAGATTGCGCATCGATATCAGATACCGGTCTTAGTTGATGGAGCACAGGCTGTCCAACATATGGCTGTCGATGTTCAAGAATTGGATGCTGACTTTTTTACCTTTTCTGGGCATAAGATGTACGGCCCTACAGGAATAGGAGTGTTGTATGGAAAAGAAGCGTTGCTAAATGCAATCCCGCCCTATCAAGGTGGTGGTGACATGATAAAGGAGGTAACTTTTGCAAAAACGACGTATAATGAGCTTCCTTTTAAATTCGAAGCAGGTACACCCAATATCGAAGCAGGTATATGCTTAGCGGATGCAATTGATTATATTCAATCCTTGGGACTGGAGAATATTGCTGCGCATGAAGAGGAATTGTTGGCCTATGCAACAGAAAAGATGATCCAAATCCCTGGACTAAGAATTATTGGTACGGCAGCTCGCAAATCGTCGGTATTATCCTTTGTAGTGGAAGGAGTCCATCCTTATGACATTGGGGTAATATTGGATAAATTGGGAATTGCTGTGCGTACAGGGCACCATTGTGCTCAACCAGTGATGGAGCAGTTCGGTATACCGGGCACTGTACGGGCTTCTTTTGCGTGCTATAATACCAAAGAAGAGATCGACAAATTAGCGATGGGAGTAGAACGTGCAGTGGCTATGTTGGTGTAATAAATAGAATTATGACGATAAACGAAATACAAGATGAGCTCATCGAGGATTTTTCCTTCTTTGATGACTGGATGCAGAAGTACGAATACATCATTCAATTAGGTAAAGAATTACCATTGATCGATGAACAATTTAAGGTCGATAGTTATATTATTAAAGGTTGCCAATCTAAGGTGTGGCTTCATCCCGAAATGGAGGCTGATAAATTGATGTTCAAGGCCGATAGTGATGCTGTTATCACTAAAGGGCTGGTCAGCTTAATGGTCAAGGTTTTATCAGGGCATACTCCTGAGGAAATCGCAAAGGCCGATTTATACTTCATTGATCAGATTGGATTAAAAGAACACCTTTCACCGACAAGGGCCAACGGCTTACTCTCCATGGTGAAACAGATGAAACTTTACGCAATAGCGCTTCACGCTAAGAAATAAATTAATGCATATTTAAGGGACAAAATGCTCCCTTAAACATGCTGTCCACGAGGCACTATTGTTGTCAGCCCGATTTTTACTTTCTTCTTTCGCTCATCTTAAATATAGGTTCCCCTAAAATCTGTTTTACGTAATTTTGTCTTTTAATATGATATCTGCTAGAAAAATATGGACTCGGCGTAGTATCCTCATTATTACGGGGGGGGCGTTTATTTTTCTGCTTACAGCTTTAATGCTATTACGTGTAATTAATGGTCGGTCACAGTCGCTCAATGTGAGGATGTTACAAGAGCTGAGTGCCGAGAAAGCCCTGTTGATCCAGAAAGAATTTGATATTCTGGATCAAAATGTGTTTTTGATTCAAGAATTGGCCAATACGGGTGATTACAATGCGATTGACCATTTGATCGGTCGCGGAAGAAAAGGGGATTTTATAATGGCTTATCAAGTTTGGTCACCAGAAGGGAGAAAACTTCATCACAGTTGGAGTGCAAAGGGTACCGATCTTGCGAATCTGTTACCCTCCGAAATCTTGCAGGGGTCACCTTCTATGCCTGATTCAGTTATCCTAGTGAAAACCGGACAGAGCTTGTATGTGAGTAGGGGGTATGCTTTGAAAGACAAGAACCTCAGAGTCTACATAGACCTTTTGAAGCTCAATGAATACTTCATGAATTCCAAATTGAGTGTGCGGGCTTATTTCGAACTTTATGATGTAAATGGTTGGTGTCTTATTCATCCTGATATCAAAAAAGTGGGACAGCGAGATGTGAAAAAAATTTCGATGGTCAAGGAGAAGCAGGATACGGTATTGATGTCCGACTATATAAATTTGAAGGTGCTTGTGCAGAAATATAAAATAGAAGGGATATTGGGACCTACTGAGGCCCTTATATCTGTTCTCTTTTTATTGACGGATGAAGATATAGAGGGAATCGGTCACCTTAGTCTATTTTTAGGACTTACTATGTTGGGAGTGGTCCTGCTATTGTCTTATATCCTGTATCGGGAAAGG
This sequence comes from Sphingobacterium sp. SYP-B4668, assembly GCF_027627455.1. NCBI lineage: Bacteria > Pseudomonadati > Bacteroidota > Sphingobacteriia > Sphingobacteriales > Sphingobacteriaceae > Sphingobacterium > Sphingobacterium sp. SYP-B4668. Next base: position 1,785,595 of record NZ_CP115483.1, read on the forward strand.
CAAAAAATCTTTAGGTTGGAGATGGAAGGGTTGCACCATCAAAAGGAGGAAGCCGTGTTTAAACTGGAACGCTTGCGTGAAAAGATGGACCCACATTTTCTTTTTAACACGCTGGGCACCCTGCAACAGCTTATTAAAAAGGATAGTGAATTGGCGCAGACATTTGTGTCTAAACTGTCGAAAGTCTATAGGCGATTTCTAACACAGGATGATGGTGAACTATCTCCTATAGCCACTGAGCTTGCCTTGGCGGAGGAATATTTCTTTCTTCAGAAGATTCGATTTGGAGCGGGGCTCCAACCCCTGGATGTGCAGGTAGGGCAGGATATATATGCAGGAAAGATACCCAAATTGGGTTTACAGATGCTTATCGAAAACGCTATTAAGCATAATGAAATTTCGACAACCCATCCGTTGTCAATCAAAATTGAAGTCGAAGATGGGAGAATTGTGGTGGTCAATACTTTGAATCTAAGACGGTCTGCGGACGAGTCAAATGGGTATGGTATTCCATATTTGAAAAATGTCTATAAGTATCATGGTGTTGAGGGATTTGAGGTTATTCAAAGCGGACATGCTTTTAAAGTTTATCTCCCTATCTTATAAATAGGGAAGATGCTTCATCTCTTTTTTTCGAAGGTTCACTCCGATTTGATGCGTATTCACGGATAAGGGCTTCCTATTCTCTGTATTTCTTGGCATCTTCACCACTCAAATTTTTTGGCCCTACTTAAAAGCACTAATACGTACATGGTTTTTTGGTCCATCGCAGAGCGAAACGGATATATTAATCGTGATATCTGTCTACAAGAGGCAGGAGTTCAGCGTCTTCAGAGTAGACAATTTTAGAAACAGATCAAGCCGGCATCATTCCACATCTCTCAATACGCTCAGATTATTGGAACTAGGCTGCATCTGAAACAAATAAAGCAGAAATACCCAGATGAACAACATTAATTTTAAAAGTACTTCACGACTTGCAATCCTTTGCTTATGTTCAACCACGTTACTTGGCTCTTGTCAGTTGATGAGCACACTCGGCCTTCGGAAGGAGACCAAAACCGTGCCAATAAGTGATACGACTGCTAAAGATAGTACGGTTGCCTACGAAAAAATTGTCAAAGGAGCCAAATTGGATAGTGGTGTGTTTAATGTTATAGCGAAAGGCAAAGATTTCTTTTTTGAGATTCCACTGTCCAAAATGGATAAAGACTTTTTATTAATCAATAAGATTTCTGCGGTGCCACTTGCGCTAAATGAAGCAGGGTTAAACAAAGGAATGAACTTTGAAAATAAAGTACTTCGTTTTTCCGTAAAAAAAACAAGGAATGAAGTATGGGTGGGGGAAGTAAAGCCGCAAGTGGAGGTGCCGAATCAAGATGCCATCGCGCGCTCGGTAGAGGATAACTTTACTCAATCTTTTATTGAATCCTTTAAGATAGAGAGCTACAGTAAGGACTCGACAGCTGTATTGATTAAGATAAACAAGGTTTTTGATGGTACAGAAAAGAGCTTTAATGATGTGTTTACAAATATAGGGTTGGGTACATCGGCCAAAAGCGCTCTTTCCAATATTGAACAGGTTAAATCTTTTGATAATAATATCGTCGTGAGGTCGATCCTTAGTACACGAGTCACGGAAGGTAATGAGTCTATTCCAATCAGCTTGACCATCACCAGTAATATCTATGAATTACCTGACGATAAAATGAAACCCCGATTTGCAGATCCACGTGTTGGGTACTTCACAACACCTCGCTGGTATTTTTCGGATGCGCAGCAAGAGATGGAAAAGCGGGAATTGGTAACACGGTGGAGGTTGGAACCAAGAGATGAGGATAGAGCGCGTTACTTGGCGGGTGAATTGGTGGTGCCTAAGAAACCTATTGTATTTTACATAGACCCAGCAACCCCTCAACAATGGAGAAAAGAGATTATTGCTGGTGTTTATGATTGGCAACAGGCCTTTGAGCAAGCGGGGTTTAAAGATGCAATTATAGCGAAAGAAGTACCTAAAGATATGGATTTCGACGTTGATGATGCTAATACTTCGACCATTACCTATGCAGCATCTCCTCAAGCGAACGCAATGGGGCCATCAGTTGTAGATCCTAGAACTGGCGAGATTCTAGAATCTGATGTAATTTGGTGGCATAATGTGATGACCATTTTAAACAGTTGGATGCGAGTACAGACGGGAATCATTGATACCGCTGCCAGGGGCAACTCATTTTCGGACGAGAAAATGGCACACGCTATTCGATTTGTATCCTCTCATGAAATAGGACATACCTTAGGTCTTAAACATAATATGGGCTCGTCCTTCAGCTTTCCTGTGGACTCACTACGTTCACCGGGGTTTACAAAAAATATGGGCGGAACAGCTACTTCAATCATGGATTATGCCCGATTTAATTACGTTGCGCAGCCGGAGGATAATGTATCTTCAATCACACCTGTAATTGGTCTATATGACAAATACGCTATAGCGTGGGCATATAGATGGAATGAAAGTAAGACGCCTTGGGATGAACTACCTGAACTTCGAAAAGAAATTGAGAATCATCAACACGATCCACACTATTGGTATGGAGAGCAGCAAGATGGTAAAAATATAGTGGATCCTAGATCTCAATCTGAAGATTTGGGTAATAATGCGATGTTAGCTGGACAATACGGTTTACGTAATTTGAAAAGAACAATGCCCCACATTATTGAGTGGACAACTAAAAGCGGTGAAGACTATTACCGCGCAGGCAAGTTGTATATGGCTGTTATCGGTCAATGGTATGCCTATGCGGACCACGTAGTCAATAATATCGGCGGAATATACTTGGAAAATCCAGTATGGGGAGATGGTAAGAGTGCGTATGCTCCTGTGGCTCGCCAAATGCAAAAAGATGCGCTTACCTATATTAAGGATCAAGTGTATTACTTACCTGAATGGTTATTCAGAATGGATTTAATGACTAAAACATTTCCCTTGAAAGATAGCCCAATGGGACCATTTGAATACGCTCCGTACAATTTGAAACGCGAGTTCCAATATAGCCTTCTTTACAATTTGGTCAAAGATGAACGTTTGTTGCGGATGACTGAAATGGAACTTTTGTTTGGGAGGGAAGCAGCCTGGAGCGTCGAAGAGTTCTTGACAGATATTCGTAAAGATATTTTTGCGAAATCCCTCAAAGGGCAACAGTTGGATGCGGAAACCCGCATGTTACAACAAAACTATATTGATGTCTTATTGGTTTCTACCAATAAGAATATGGAAAAATTGCAAGGCAAAAAGCTTGAACTGGTCGATTTGTTTCTGAAAGAAGCTAGGCCCGAAATCTGCGCAGTGCATGGTATTGCTCATGATACGGCTAAAGAATTGCGGAATGTACACGTATCTGGGATGAGTCGTACTTCCGAGATGTTGACAAGCAAGAGGTCCGAATTATTCCAGATCCGCAAGTTATTGTTCAAGGCCAAGGACTCGGGCGATTATATTAATAAAGCACATTATCAAGACCTGATCTCTCGTATAGATGGATCGCTAAATATCAAAGATTAACTTAAATCCACAAATGAACAGAGTACTGTTATTCATCATTTTTTCTTGTACGCAATTAGTTTACGGACAGGAATTAATCACGGTCAATGGCCGAGTGCTGGATGCCACATCGCACCAACCAATTGTCGGAGCTACTGTTTTTGTTGGCAGCTCTGCTGTCACAGAAGATACAGGCGTGCCCGGACAGATTCAACAATCTGCCTTGGGGACCTTGACCGATAGTAAAGGAACTTTCGAATTAAAAGTGCCTAAAAATGCAGCTTATTTTACGATTTCTTATGTTGGCTATGAGAGCCAACCTGTCAAAGTATCTGAAGGAGAGAAAACTATTTATCTGAAGGTTGACAACCAGTCTTTGGAAGAAGTTATCGTCACGGGATATACAGACATCAAAAAGAGAAAGAATACTACAGCCTATGATAAAATCAAATTAGATGATATCAAACAAGTCGGCGTGTCTAGTATTGATCAATTATTGGAAGGTAAAGTAGCGGGTCTACAATTGAGCAATTTAAATGGTGGACCTAATAGTGCACCTCAAATCCGAATTAGAGGGACAGTGTCCATGAATGGGACACAGGACCCGCTATGGGTGATTGACGGATTGCCAATTGAAGGGGCAGTGATGCCTAATACCTTTGATAAGGATAACTTAAACAACTTGACCAATCTACCTATTGCAGGTATTAATCCGGATGATATAGCGGATATCACGGTATTGAAGGATGCTGCGGCAACTTCAATATATGGCGCTCGTGCAGCGAATGGTGTGATTGTAATTACGACGAAAAGAGGGAAAAGGGGGCCTGCTCAAGTGCAGATTAGTGCCAATACCTTCGTGACCCAAAGACCTGATTACGGCAAATTGAATTTGATGAATTCTGCTGAAAAGATTGATTTTGAACTTGCCTTAGCGAGCAGGTCGGACTTGGATTACCGTCTAGGCAATGGGGCTATTTCCAGACTATTGACAGCGTCCAATGAATGGGATGTGTATAGAAACGGTGGACTTTCAGCATTGAGCAATGCTACGCAGCAGTCCATCAATAATCTGCGTGGTCAATCTACAGACTGGGGACGTGAACTTTTTAGAAATGCCCTTAACCAGCAATACACTGCATCGGTGTCTGGGGGTAATGAAAGTCACACTTACTACATCTCTGGTGGTTATTACGATGAGAAAGCTACGACTAAAGGTGTGGACATGCGTCGCTATTCATTGACTTTCAGCAACGATTTTCAAATCAATAGCAAACTGAAGGGTGGATTGAGCCTATTAGGTTCAGCAACTGATCGTCATAATTTGATTCAGGATAGAGATGGTTTTTCAAACCCATCCCGCTATGCTCGTAACGCCAATCCGTATATGAATGTGCGCGACGCTGCTGGAAATTATGTTTATGATCCGGATATAGAAGGCTTCGAGCAGACGAGATATGTAGATTTTAATGTTGTAGAAGAACGTGAAAATACATCATATTCATTGGCCAACAAGAGTTTGAAAGCTATCGCTAACTTGCAGTACCAAATTATCCCGTCACTGGCCATCCGTACAGAGCTAGGTTTGCAACTGGAGGAGATTGGGACCGAAAAATTTGGAGATAAAGATTCTTACTATACCCGTAAATTTAGAGAAGGTACTCGCTACTACGATAGTTCTAGTAAACAGTATAAGTATTTCTTGCCAGATGGTGGAATTATTGAAAATTCTAAAAATAGTGGCTTTCAGTACAATTGGAAATCATTTGTCCAATACACCAAATCTTTTGGGGAGCGACACGAACTAGAAGTGATGGCGGGGACGGAATTGAGAAGGTCCGATAATACAATTATCGAAACAAAGGGATTTGGATATGATCCTGTTACTTTGACGAATCAGAGTATTATTTTTCCAAATAGCTCTTATCAAAAGTTAGCGCTTTATCGACAATATGCAAAACGGATTGGTGCGACTTCATATGCATCATTCTATGCGAATGCTTCGTATACCTTAGACCGAAAGTATAACTTCAGTGGAAGTATCCGCTATGATGGGTCGAACATGTTTGGAGTTGATCCTAAATATAGATTCTTGCCAATATGGTCGCTCTCGGGGTCATGGAATGCCTCGGAAGAAGAATTTGTGCGGGATATGGAGTGGATATCTAATTTGAAGATACGGGGTTCATATGGTATCCAAGGAAACATCGATCGCAACACTTATCCATTCATTATTGGGGAGTATGGTAATACAACCTTATTGCCAGGAAACAATGAGCCAACGATTAATGTAGGTGCTCCAGCAAACGATAAACTGCGTTGGGAAAAAACAAAATCATGGAATGCTGGGATAGATTTCAGTCTGTGGAAAAATAGACTTTCATTTACGGTAGACTATTATAACCGTACGAGTACTGATTTAATCGGTAACAATAATCTGCCTCAAGAAAATGGTTTTGAGCAGGTATTACGCAACTGGTCTTCTGTACGTAATGATGGTGTCGAATTGACGATTTCTAGCCGTAATATAGTGAAAGAACATTTTACATGGTCTACTGATTTCAATATTGCCCATAATCGCAATAAATTGTTAAAGGTAATTGCTAATCCGAATGCATACATGCCTGATGGAAGAGCGGGGTATGGTATCAATTCGCTCTTTGTATTGGAGACAGCTGGATTAGATGCCGATGGTGTGCTGCAGTTTAGGGGCGATAATGCTGAGGTGATTAAATTTGAAGATTTTTATGAAGTGTATGATCCATATGCAGACTTTATGCCGGGATATTTCCTTGCGACTAATTTAACGCACGAGTCGTACCGAAATAAATACAAATATAAAGGAAGCCTAGATCCGAAATTTGTGGGTGGTTTGACCAATAGATTTAAGTATCGCAATTTCGATTTAGCGGTATCTGCTATCTTCAATATAGATAAATGGGTAAAACGTGAACCTTTGTACAATCCTGCTAAGGTGGATAGAGGAATTAATTATTCAAAAGAAATTTTCCAGGCATTGGAAGGTGGCGGGTTACCAAGTATAGGAAGTACAAGTATGGATCTCAACGACAGATGGATGGCATATAGCTGGATGATGGATGGGGATCCAGCAGGATCATTTAGAAATCTGGATATATGGGCAAAGGAAATGAGTTATTTCAGAATCAGTAGCATCCGATTGGGATATACACTGCCAAAATCGATAAGTAACAAGCTGCGCTCATCTAATCTAAGAGTGAGTGTCGAAGGACGTAACTTATTGGTGTTTGGAACGGACTACACAGGCTACTTCGATCCAGAGACATATGGTAACAATTATGCGCAGCCGATTTCTAAATCAATCGCTTTTGGACTGTCTGCAACATTTTAATGTAATGAAATGAAAGCTAGTTCGAATATAGACGAGCTTTCATCAACAATGACAAAAAATAACAAGATGAAAAAAAATATTATATGTATCTATCTTTTGTCCATGAGTGTCATCTTGTCCTCTTGCGATAAGTATTTGGATATTCAACCCGTTGGCACAGTTGTGCCCAGTACGGAATCTGACTTCAGAGCACTATTGACCAGTGGTTACCAAGCATTTCCCGATCATAAGGCTTTTCTGAATCTTCGTACAGATGAACTTGTATTGAATGAAGAATCTACGGATTTATCATCTATTAAGGACATATATATATGGAACGATCAGAACCCTGGCCCAACAACGAGATCTTATGCATGGTTGACTTTTTATAAAAGCATCTTCTATGCAAATCACATTATAGCTGAAGCTGAGGAAAAGGTAGGTAATAGTGATGGAATCAGTCAAATTCGTGCAGAAGCATATCTTATGCGTGCTTATTCACATTTTGAACTGTTAAACTCGTATGCACCTTCATATAATCCTGCAACAGCTGCTTCGGATAAAGGTGTGCCAATTTCTATCAAGATCGATTTGGAACAAAAGTTTGTGCCCGCATCCGTTGAGCAAGTCTACCAGCAAATATTGGCAGATATAGCGGCAGCATCATCATTGATTAAGGTAACCGATAGCCCCACGAATGTTAAATATAGATTTAGTAAACGTGCTATTCATGCATTTGAAGCTAGGATGAGATTGTATAGAGGAGAGTGGCAACTTGCTATGGACGCAGCAGAAAAAGCGTTGGAAATTAATGCCAATTTAGAGGACTTGACAAAGGGAAGTAGTTTACTGCCTAGTAATTTTGAGTCGGTTGAGATGATTCAGTCATGGGAAAATACAGGAAATTCGGTAGTCCGAAACTCGACATTTATCTCGGACGAATTACTAGGATTATATAACGTAGGTGGTGATTTACGATTTGATCGTTATTTTCAAAATACGGATAAAGATAATCCGCGATATGTATCGTTGAAGGGAGGTGATAATCAATTTAACGTGACCTTCCGCAATGGCGAATTGTATCTGATTGTCGCTGAAGCATCACTACGGTTGAATAATAAGACCAAGGCTATAGATTATCTGAATCGTCTTCTCAAGAATAGACTGACCCCAGGGTATTTAGCAGCCCACACTACAGTGTTAGCCGGAATGACAGATGCGCAGTTGCAATCTGAGATTATGGATGAGCGTGCGCGAGAATTGGCTTTGGAAGGCCTGCGTTGGGATGATTTGAAAAGAACGGATAGGCGTCAGGTTGTACATAAGTTCTTTGGACAAGACTACATTTTGAACCAGAATGATCCACGTTATGTCATTCGCTACCCGAAGGAAGCGGTGGAGAAAAACCCCGATTTGTAATTCTTTCATCAGAAATGGACAATAACTGATCCCTACTCTGTAAAGAGTAGGGATTTTTTTTTAATTTCACCACATGGCAACTCGAATATTGATCGTGGAAGATGAAGGCTGGGCTGTAGACAGCTTGTCTGAGATGTTGTCGGATATGTGGACGGACGATTTTACAATTGAGGTGAAGGCTACTGTACGAGATGCAATTGATTGGTTGACCAAGCATAAAGCCGATCTTATCTTTATGGATGTACACCTAGGGGATGGTTTGAGTTTTGATATTTTTGATTCCATAAAGGTAAAGACCCCCATTATTTTTACCACCGCTTATGAGGAGTATGCTCTGCAAGCATTCCAGAACAATGGCTATGCTTATCTTTTAAAACCTTTTGATCAGGAGGAACTCCATGCAGCGGTTGCCAAGGTACAGCCTCTGATATCGAGGGCACAGCATTCATCGGCCTATAAGAATAGATTTTTAGTCAAGTATGGCGTTAGATTGAAGTCTATTCGTGCAGAAGATATCGCTTATTTCATGGCTGAAGACAAGTTGTTGTACGGTTTTTCAGTGGAGGGAGAAAAATTTATAGTGGATGAGACTATTACCAAACTCATTTCAAAATTAGATCCTCGATTCTTCTTTCAAATCAACAGAAAGTTTATTGTACATATTCAATCCATTGTCGAAATGATTAAGATTAGCCGTAATCGGATACGACTAAAACTGAATCCAGATTTGGTCGATGATATCGAAGTCGTAGTGACCGAGGAAAAGTCCAACGAATTTCAAATGTGGTTAGATAAATGATACCAGTGTTATAACTTTGTGGATTTTCGCACAATCAATAGCGGGTCCAATTCAATACGCTCATAGTTGGGTTGTATGTCTTTAGCGTGAAGGTTCAATATTTCAATTAATTTTTGTGCTCCCAATTGGCCCATCTCTTTTGCAGGTTGATATATACAGGAAAGTGGTGGTGAGAATCCCTTTGAATAAGCTGAGTTGGAAAACCCGATTAAGGCGATTTCTTGGGGGATTTTTACGTCCATTTCGTTGAGGATACCAGTTAATTTATTCGTCAAGACATCAGTTGCGGCAAAGATAGCATCCGGTCTGGGGGGCGATTTGAAAAGTTTTGTAAGGGACTTCTGGATTTCATTCTCTAAACTCGTGGTATCTTGCAGGTCAAATTGCAAAATGTATTTTCGGTCCAACGTTATATTGTAATCTTCAAGACACCTTTTGTATCCATCTAGGCGTTCGGATACAACCCCAAGATTTTTCCCCGTAATGTGTACGATCTTTGAGCGGCCTTGTTCAATGAGGTGTTGCACGGCTAAGTAGGCTCCCTCGAAGTTCTTTACCCCAATTTTGTCGGTGTTGAGGATATTGTTGATCCTGTCAATCACCACGATTGGACAACCATTTTCATGTAGGTTTCGAAGCAATTCTATATTTGGAGCATAGCCTATGGGAGAGATAATGATTCCGTCAACGCCTCGAGCATATAATGTCTCGATACATTTTCGTTCTGTCTCCGCATGCTCCTTACTTTGCATGATGACCAAGCTATAGTCGGTATGTACCAGATATTCGTCAATACCTTCTAGAATCTGCGAGAAAAAAGAATTGCTGATAGTGGAGATAATGACTCCAATGACTTGGCTCTTTCCTGTGCGGAGGCTTTGGGCTAATCGATTGGATTGAAAGTTATGCGCTTTAGCATATGACTGAATGAGTTTTTTAGTCTCTTCATTCACCTCATGGCTGTCAGATAGTGCTTTGGATACCGTAGATATAGATTTATTAACGGCTAGGGCAATGTCTTTGAGTGTTAGCTTTTTCATATTAACCGCTTAGCATAAAACCGTAATATACCAAATTATCCAGTTCTTTCTATTGCTCAACAACCTTTATAGTAGTTGCATGTATAGATTGACCAAAAAAAATCTCTGCTTTTTCTTCAAACCCGATAGCATCATCAGTTGTATAGAATGTGAGTACACCACTTTTGGAACAAGTTTGCTCAACCTCAGGATGGCGATGTAGATAGTCTACAAGGCTATCTGCTACAATTGGACCTTGAGAAATGATTTGTATGTGTCTTGGTACAAATTGTTCGATGATGGGAAGTAGGAGTGGATAGTGTGTGCAGGCGAGTACTATCGTGTCAATATCGTGGGACATCGACAACAGGGTATCAATATCTTTCTTTACAAAATAGCGTGCGCCAGGGGTATCGATTTCATTGTTCTCAACCAAAGGAACCCAAAAAGGACAGTCATGTTGGAAGACCTCGATATTTGGAGAGAACTTGTTGATCTCGAGTTTATATGATTCTGATTTTACTGTTCCTGTAGTTGCCAATATCCCAATTCTGTTAGTTTTGGTGAAGTTTTGGATGATTTCGGCGGTGGGCCTGATTACTCCTAATACTTTCTTGCCTGGAGGAAGGTCGTTTTGTTGGATGGTACGTAGGGCTTTGGCGGATGCGGTATTGCAAGCAAGTATGACGAGATTACATCCTCTAGAGAAGAGTTCAAAGACACAGTCTTTAGTAAATTGATAGACGGTTTCAAAAGAACGGGTACCATACGGGATGCGGGCGTTGTCTCCAAGATAAATGTAGTCGTATTGTGGTAGTCTTTTTTGGATTTCCTTGAATACCGACAGGCCGCCGTAACCTGAATCGAATATACCTATCGGACCCATATTTGTATCTTGATCTTGCATAAAAAAACACTATTGGGAATACCCAACAGTGTTTTAAATATTGAGTATTCGGATTACTTAAGCAAAGATGGCTTTTCCTGATAAGTTTTCCATAACAATTCTCCAAATAATGTATTCGTCCACGCAAACCAGTGACGGGTATATTTTGTCGGATCGTCTTTATGGAAAGATTCGTGCATGAATCCAGTGCCGCCGTGGGTTTTAATCAGCGTCTGTATACAATTGCGAATTTCAGTCTCATCGGAGGTTGTAAATGCACGCATGATAATAGACATCGGCCAAATCATGTCGCGACCAATATGTGGACCACCGATACCTTCTGCCGCTGTACCTTTGAAAAAGAATGGGTTGTCAGCTGACAAAATGTATTTGCGGGTACGTTGATATACTTCATCATTCACATCTACAGCTCCTAAATATGGTAAAGCTAATAGACTTGGAACATTGGCATCGTCCATCATCAAATGACTACCAAAGCCGTCAACTTCGAATGCATATACTCGACCAAATTTTGGGTGGTCGATAATTCCATATTTTTGCACTGCTTGTTCCACCTCATTGGCTAGATTTTCCATCTTCGAGGCGAGGTCTGTATTGTTTTTTACTTTACGTAGTATCTCGGCAGATTGTCTCAGACTCACTACTGCAAATAGATTAGAAGGAATGAGGAAAGAGAATACGGTGGCATCATCAGAAGGTCTAAAGCTTGATACAATTAGTCCTACAGGTTTTACAGGATATCCAAGGCCATCTACTTGCAAAGTATCTGAACCTCTTGCAGTGGTCCTTTCAAATTTGTACGGGCCTTGATTCTCTTTTCTTTGTTGCTCAATAAAGGTCTTATAAATATTTTGTTGTGCTTGCACCCATTCCTCATCAAATGGAGTTGCATCATTGGACGCTTTCCAATAAGCATAAGCTAGGCGGATAGGATAACATAACGAGTCGATTTCCCATTTACGCTCATGGATACCAGGCTTCATGTTGGTATGATCGGTAAACCATTCACCCTTTTTTGTAGGGTCGTTATAAAACGCGTTGGCGTAAGGATCTATATTGATACATTTACTCTGCTTACGGACTAAACCCATGATGAGGCTTTGAAGGTTTTTATCTTTCTTCATAAAAGGAAGATAGGGCCACACTTGGGCGCTACTATCACGAAGCCACATGGCATCGATATCACCCGTAATTACATAGGTGAGCGGTTTGTCACCATCTTTTTCTGGATAGACGGTTGTGTCCAACGTGTTTGGAAAACAGTTGTTGAACATCCAAGCCATCTCTTTATTAGAGACGCCTTTTTGGAATTCGCTAATGACATCTTCAATAACCTTGCTTGAAAAATGTCTCTTATCTTTTGCTAGACGGACGACCGGAAAGGAGCTCTGCATCTCTGCAAAGGAAAGCTTGCTCGCCATCACTCCAGCACTTAATAGGGCCGCATTTTGAAGGAATGTTCTTCGTTTCATTATGGTGGTATTATAAATTAGTTACTATTAATCTCTCGCAATATAATAAAAAAATTGTTCTATTGGTATCGCAAATACGTTTTAGCTTGGTGATAATAAAGGTTTGCAACCATTAGTTAAATATTATTTAGTTAATTTGCACTTCGGAATGGATTTTGCTTAATGATTCCCGGAAATTTGATAGGAAAAAGGAATGTATATGCGGCCATAGTTAATAAGACCCTAAAGACTATTTCCTGTCCATAAATGCAAACTGTATTTGAAATATTCAGGTAGCCTCGGCTACACAAACATGAAAAATTTAGTTTGGATATTCCATACCGATACATCGGGACAAGTTAATGATAGATGAAGATCAAACGGAGCTTACGAGCTCAAGACGTAATTAAATACATATGAAATTTACTATACTCAAGCCTTGGTTGCGCTGGACGATTGCTACTTTGCCTTTGGCAATTGTCACACTCCCGACTTTTGCTCAGGTCAAAAACCAAACATACTCTTACCAATATTATCAAAAGTTCAATGACGTGGTTTATTCTCCAGATACTCGAGAATTTACGTCTTCCAAACCCTTTGTATTTAAAGATTTACTTCTGTCGCGATACGACTCTTTAGGAAGTGTAGGGCAAGTAGACTCGGACAATCTCTTTATGCGGAAGATTTTTAATGAACATCTTGTTCAGGTTGAAAAGGAAGATCATACTTTTTACCTAGATTTTATGCCAGACTTCCAGATTGGAAAGGACCTAATGGGAGACAAACGAAGTACTTATATGAATACTCGGGGTTTTCAAGCTGGATTGACCATTGGAGATAAATTTACTTTTTATGCCAATGCTTATGAGAACCAAGCTCGATTTCCAGGTTACCTGGACGATTATATGACCCGTAATGAACTCATCCCTGGTCAAGGAGTAACCAAAATGCAGTCCAATAATGTCAAGGACTGGATGTATGCTACAGCAAGTGCAACTTATGATGTCAGCCCGTATCTTCAAGTGACACTTGCGTATGACAAAAATTTTATTGGTGATGGGTATCGGTCGCTTCTATTGTCGGATTTTTCTTCGAACTATACTCACTTGAAATTAAGAGGAAAGATTGGGAATGTGCAATATACTTCCATTTGGGCTTATATGACAGATCCGAAGAATCCACGTGTTGATTCCCTCAATTCGGGAGGCCGTTTTGGCGATGGGATCAAATGGGGTGCGTTCCAATATTTAGATTATAACGCAACCAACAGATTATCGGTGGGTTTTTTCCAAGCGGTGGTATGGGCGAATAAAAATGAGGCTGGTCATCGCGGATTTGATTTCAATTATATCAATCCGTTGATTTTTATTCGCCCTGTGGAGTCTAATAATGCCTCTTCACCTGATAAAATGTTTTTAGGACTGAATGCAAAGTACAAGGTATTGCGCAATGCAACTGTGTATGGACAATTCTTGTTAGGAGAATTTACCGCAAAGGAATTTTTTGGTGGAAATGGGTATGCACATAACAAATGGGGAGTGCAGTTAGGAGCGAGAGGATTTGACCTTTTCGGTGTGAAACATCTTAATTTCTTAGGAGAGTTCAATACAGTACGCCCCTATACTTATCAACATTTTACTTCTATCTCTAATTATAGTAACCACGGCGAACCTCTTGCGCATCCTACAGGTGCTAATTTTAGAGAGTTGGTTGGGCTCCTGAACTACTCGTGGAAAAGGTTCGATTTCTCGGGACAGCTGTTGTATAACAGGTTTGGTACAGATCCAAACATGGAGACTAATATGGGAGGAGATATCTTTCAATCGTACAATGCAATTCCCAATTTGTATGGAAATTCGATTGGTCAAGGGGTGAAAAACAACCTGTATTTTGCGGATCTAAAAGCTGCATATGTATTGAATCCAAAATATAACTTACGCTTTGAATTAGGGTATACGCAACGTTATCGTCAAATTGAAAATATGGCCACCCAAAAATCGGGGGTTATTTCAGTTGGGTTGAGGTCTTCGTTCCGTAATTTCTATGGGGATTTCTAATAATAGTTTATCTTTATATCTCGATGAGACTATCGTGATTTGATAGCCCATACAATATACATTTTGCAAAGGTGCATCGAAACTGGTGAACAATTTTATATTGCCGTATGGCAACTGAAAAATAAATTATATACATATATGAAAAAAATATTGATCATCAACGGTCCCAATCTTAATTTATTAGGAGTCAGAGAGAAAAGTATCTATGGCGATCAAGATTTTGTTAGTTATTTCGAATCTTTAAAAATCAAGTATCCCGACGTTGAGCTGGAATATTTTCAAAGCAATGTTGAAGGCTTTATTATCGATAAAATTCATGCTGTGGGCTTTGATATCGATGGTATCGTCCTAAATGCCGGAGCCTATACACATACGTCGGTAGCTATTGGGGATGCGATAGCGGCTGTCAAAAGCTCAGTCATCGAGGTTCATATATCCAACGTATATGCGCGTGAGGAATTTAGACATAAGTCATATTTGGCTAAGAACTGTAAAGGTGTGCTATGTGGATTTGGATTGGACGGTTATCGATTAGCAATAGAGGCTCTGATATAGGTGTGCACTTTAGTTAAAGTGCACTTCTCATAAATCGTAACCAATTTCCGTTTGCTATCTTCTCTACATCCATATCGGTGTATCCCCTTGTTTTTAAGATAGTCGGAATCTTCTGGAGGTCAGCAATAGTTGTGATATCGTAAGGACATTGTTCCGTCCCAAACGCGCCGTCCAAATCACTCCCAATCCCAACATGGTCTGTATTTCCTGCCAATTGACAGATATGATCGATATTGTTGGCCACGATTTCTAGATTACAATTCATGCCTTTCGGAGTGGAAACACCTCGCTCCCAATTGGGTACCATCATCCAAGCATCCAAGGCGATACCGATTACCGCCTGGCGATCGATTAATGTTCTAATCATGTCATCACTGTATTGGCGATTGTGATTGACAAATTTGCGACAGTTGTTGTGGCTGGCCCAGATATTGCCTTGGTACAAATCCATTGCATCCCAGAAGGCATCGTCACAGAGGTGCGTTGCATCGAGTATCATGCCCAGACGATCCATTTCGCGTAGCAATTCAATTCCTTTATGATTTAGTCGACCTGTTGCATCTGTGCCATTCGCATATCGCCCTGGTCCGTAATGTGCGGGACCTATGGCTCTCAAGCCATAATTGTGAGCTATTTCGACGTGACCGATGTCGACAATGGAATCTGCACCCTCTAGACTGAGGATATATCCAATGGGCTTATCGTTAATTGATGAGGTATCTTGCCAGAGAGAGAGGTGATTTTCCAACCCAATCTTGTCTTTAATCATGACCATCTCTCCAGCAGCTTCCATTGCTTTATACCAGGCTAATTGTCCTTGTGTTTGTGCCCATGCTTGTTCAGCGGAATGCCAACCCGCACCAGGTCGATTATTATTGGCGCGCGTTACGCGTGCAATTTGCGTAGCGACGACAAGGCCGATATTTCCTTTTCGAAGTTCAGGGAAACAGGTGGTAGCATATCCTCGGTCAGGTTTGTCGGTCATCAACACCTCACTGCTATTGATTTCATCAATAGGCCATCGTAGGTCTCGGTTCCATTCCAAGGCATTCATACTTAAATCCAAGTGGGCATCGACGATAAATGGCTTATCCATAATGGTTGATTGTATTGTTTTAGATATTAATGATACGTTTACGGGCCACGATAGCCCATTCTTGGGTCTTGTTTTGATCAACAACGACATGTGCTACGTCGTAAAGAGCTACAGTAGGACAGATATGCACGGGTATACCATATAGAATGTCTCCAATCGAAAGTGTATGCTCCGATATTTGTAAGACCAGATGTTCTTCACTTTGAGCAACAGGTTGTGCTGTAGGAACATTTAAAAAATGGACACGAGGTAACGGATTTTCCGCAGCGACGGACTTATGTCCCAAATCTACACAGACATGGTTTTTGTCAATGAGGGAAATTACCCTGCTAATCAGTACGGCAGCATATTGAAAATGCAACTCTTTCAACAGGTGTTGATATCCCCAATCCCAAAATGCGAACGTACCCGGACTGCACTCAACCTCCTCACGTAGTAGATGTATGGGAAATGTAGGTGTGCCACCAATAACCATAAGTATGGGATGCCCCAATCTCTGAACGATGGTATCTTGTGCTTTTTTCGCAAGGAGGTAGCAATTATCTGCTGCTAATTTTCGCTGGGCAAACTCCTTATCATGTATGTGGCCATCATAAGCGTGTATCCCTTTTAATTGAAGAGTAGTGCAGCTTTCCAGCACATCCAATAAAGGTGAGATGTGTGCTGGTTTTAATCCTGTTCGGTTCATTCCAACATTAATATCGATGAAAACATCGAGCTGTATATGGTGTGCCCGACATATATAATCAAGCTGTAGTGCACTTTCAACATGGTCGATTAAACAGGAGAATCGAGTAGAAGGGTAGGCCTTGATTAAAGCTACGAACCGACGGGCTTTCGGACCTACGGGCTGGTAAGCCAATAATACATCGGGCGCTTGAATGGTACCTAGCATTTCAGCTTCGGCGATGGTTGCACATTTAAACTTCGAGATACCTTCCTGTAGCATCATTTGGCATACTTCTGCGGTTTTTGTTGTTTTGACGTGTGGTCTCAACTTTTCGACTCCTCCCGCCATCTCCTTCACAAGTGATATGTTGTTGGCAATCCGTGATGGATAGACAGCCAAAGCAGGGGAGTCGATGTGGTCAATATTGTCAATCTTATACCATTCCATGGGAGAGTTATCTTTATAGCGTGCCAAAATACTTGTATATGTGCGCAATAGTTCCTAAACAGAAGTCGTCAGCAGGTCGAATGAATGTTCTGCATTAGTATACTTTCTAATATGAACTCGGATGTTTTACTCATGTAGTTCGAATAGGGCTTCTATTTCCACTGGAATATTATCTGGCAATGAGCCAAACCCGACGGCACTACGCGTGCCGATACCATTTTCTTCACCCCACACTGCAGCAAATAGTTCGCTACAACCGTTGATGATATAGGGATGCTTTTCAAAATCAGACGTACAGTTGACCATTCCCAACACTTTAATAACCCTTTTTATTCTGGACAGGCTTCCAAGATTGCTGTGTATGGTCGATAACATTGTTAATCCTACTTGGCGGGCAGCCAATTTCCCTGTTTCCATATCCATATCGCTTCCTATACGACCTATGATTAAGGATTTGTCATCTTGAACCGGACCATGACCAGATAGATAAAGATATTTACCATCGATGACATACGGCTTGTATACGCCTAGTGGTTTCGGCGCAGGAGGTAAAGTCAATCCTAATTTTTCAAATGCTAAATCAGCATTATGCATATTGTCCATATTTTTTTAATTTAACGTGCTATTTCTTTTTTATAAAAACATATTTATTAACAAGACCCCCATCAATCCAGCGATAGATACAATAGCTTCCATGACCGACCAAGATTTTAACGTGTCTTTGACACTGAGGTTAAAGTATTCTTTAAACATCCAAAATCCAGCATCATTGACATGTGAGAACATTAAGCTACCTGCACCCAAAGATAATACCATTAGGTTAGGATTGACACCTGATTGATGCATTAAAGGTGCAATCACCCCAGCAGCTGTCAGTGCAGCGACTGTAGCAGATCCTACGCACCCTCGTATTATAGCCGCTATCAACCAACCCAAGATAAGCGGATGTACAGGCAGTTGTTGTAATAGCTGTGCCAGTTCGTCATTGACTCCGCTTTCTTCCATCACTTGTTTAAATATACCGGAGCCAGCGATAATAAGCAAAATCATCGCAATATATTTTACGGCATCAGCATAGATATCCATTACAGCCTTAATACTCCTCTTTTGTCGAATGCCTAGTGTATAGGTTGCTATGATAATCGCAATTAACATGACAATGGCCGGGTCCCCTAAAAAAGAAAGCCATTTGTTCACGTTATCGTTTAAATTTGGCAAACAGTAGGGGATGACTGTTACAATGATGAGAAGAAAAACAGGTAGAGTGGCAGAGAAAAAGCTATTGAACTTTCCGGGTATGCCAATATTGAGATCTACGCTTTTCTGTTCAAATAAGGTGACAGGCCCAGGCTGTATGCCCGTCAATGTTTTAGTGAATAAGGGGCCAGCAAGTATAATCGCAGGAATAGCGACTGCCAATCCGTAGATAAGGGTCATGCCCATATCCGCATGGAAGATAGATACCAGCGCGGCAGGTGAGGGGTGTGGTGGTAGAAAGCCATGAGTCACTGAAAGTGCGGCCAGCATGGGTAATCCGATGTATACAGATGAAAGACGATATTTATAGACGATGGAAAAAATTAATGGAACCAAAAGGACAAAACCAATTCCATAAAAAAGCGGAATGCCAACAACAAAACCCGTGACCATCATCCCCCACTGGATATGTTTGATGCCGAAAGTGTTAACCATTACTGCTGCTATTTTTTCAGCGGCACCGCTTTCGGCAACTAGCTTACCCAACATGGCGCCCAGAACAATGATTAGTGTAAGGCTGCCCATGATGCTTGCAATTCCAGTACTGACGATAGAGGGCAATCTTTCGACTGGAATACCAAGACCTATCCCTGCTATGAGCGACACGAGCAGAAATGATAAAAAAGCATCTACTTTGAAGTACGAAATAAGTGCAATCAATAGGACTAAGCAAAGGGCAACAATGAGAAGCGACATAGTGCGTTCAATGTAAAGGGTTATAGTTGATTCTGTTACGTTGGTTGTTACTCAAAAATATCAAAAGATATTGAATATCCAACTAAAAAAACACCATAATTTAAACAGCAATATTCATTCCCTCTTACTTCGAATATCAATATCAACGAACCGTCGACTTTAGTGGGTCATTTGATAAGCTTTGGTAGAAAACGGTAGACAATCAAGCTTAAAAATGAACATCCCACCATTACAGATACCATTGGTGTCGCAGTCCCGTTGTGCAATAAGCTGACTGCAGCAGAGGCCAAGGCCCCGACACCCATCTGTACACAGCCTAGTAGTGCAGAGGCGCTACCTGCCAGCTCTTTGAAAGGTGCTAATGCCAATGCGGATGTATTGGGAAATGTAAATCCCTGTGCCAATAAGAATAAAAAGATAATACCAATCATCAGTGGTAGGGTAATCCAGCCAGCCAACGTAGTGGCGATGAAGAATAATGCAACTATAGACTGGAATTGAACAGCAAATTTGGATATATCTGCACTAGATCTTCTATTGAGAGCAATACGATTAATCTGGGTCGCAAAAATTAGGGCTGAAGCAATAAAAGCAAAAGCAACCCCATATTGTGCCTCAGACAAACCGTAGTATTCTTGTAAAACAAAAGGGGAGCCCGCAAGATAGGCATACATCCCCGAAGAAGATAGCGCCCCAACTAGACAAAATCGAAGAAAGACGGGGTGCTTTATAACACTCCAGAAACTAGCAGTTACTTCCCGAGGAGCGAGAGAAAGATTTTTGTTCCCAGCGTATGATTCGGGTAAGAAAAAGATAACGCCCAACAGAATTAGGAATGAGATAATGGTGAGGATGGCGAAAATAACATGCCACTCATAATGAGACATCACAAACGCACCGACACTTGGCGCTAAAATAGGGGATATACCTACAACGAGCATGAGCATACTGAAGATTTTGGCAGCTTCTTGTGGAAGGAAATAGTCACGGACCATCGCTCTGGAGGCTACCATCCCCGAACAACTCCCCAAAGCCTGTATAAATCGAAAAAGAATCAATTGCTCTATCGAGGTCGAGAAGATACACATGATAGAAGCAAAGATGTATAAAGACAGGCCTATTATAAGCGGTTTTTTTCGACCGAACTTGTCTAGTAACGGACCATATACCAATTGTCCTACTGCGATGCCGATGAAAAATGAAGAAAGTGAAAGCTGAACTTGATCTACGGTTGTACCAAAATCATTTGCAATGATATTGAAAGCAGGTAAATACATGTCTATAGAAAATGGTCCTACTGCTGACAATAGGCCTAGTATAAAAATAATAGTAATTCTTTTTGATCGTGTGAAGTCGCGCATATAAAATATATAAATAAACATCCCAACCGCTCCAGCTAGTACTCCAGCACTGAGTCACTTAAACGGATTTTTTAGTCTGAAAAGTGGCTGTATTCCGCAGGAGTCTCTAATCATTTACATCCCTACTGTTCGTAAACTACCTGGTGGTGATGACTTTTGAGAAAGTAGTATTTCAGAAAAAAAGCCCTTTTATATAAAAGAGCTTTTAGGTGTTATTTGTTTTTTTGATCTGCCGGTTTTCGGAAGATAAGGTAAAAGCCTACGATAATAAAAGGGATGCTTAAGAGTTGTCCCATATTGAACAACATGTTTTGCTCAAATGCTTCTTGGTCGATTTTGAAATATTCTAATACAAATCGTGCTCCAAAGAGCAGAACTAAAAAGATACCAAATAAGAAGCCCGATTTTCTAGTGCTCTTTTTGTTATAAAGGTACCACATTACGACAAAAATGAGTACGTAGGCTAAAGCCTCGTATAATTGTCCTGGATGACGAGGTATATTATCATGTTGCTTGAATACGACACCCCAAGGTAAATCTGTTGGCGGGCCAATCATCTCTGAATTGAAAAAATTACCCAATCGAACGAATGCTCCTGCAATGGGTACGACCAATACAAGGCGGTCAGCCACCCACATAAAGTTGATTTTTGTCTTTCTTGAGAACAAATATATAGAAGTCAATATACCAACAGCAGCTCCGTGGCTAGCCAATCCTGCGAAACCTGTCATTTGAAAATTGCCATTGGCATCCCAACGGAAAGGCAAAAATATTTCTAAGATGTGATCTTTGTAATAATCAAATTCATAAAATAAGCAGTGTCCTAGACGAGCACCAATCAATGTACCTACGAAGATGTATATACTCAATTGATCTAATTGCTCCTGTGTCTTGCCTTCTTTTTTGAAGACCTTAAGCATCAATACATAAGATATAGCGAATGCAGCCAGCCAACAAAGGGCATAATATCGTAAACCAAAAGAACCTATTTTGAATATTTCGGGTTGGATATCCCAATTAATAACGTTGAAAAAATTTTCCATTCGTGATGAATTGTTTTAGAGTTGTAAACTTAGATAAAATGCTTTGAATTCTCGAGTACCTAGAGGAAAAAAAACAAAATGTAATTTTCCTTTTTACAATTTTTAAATCAGCTACCACAGTACTATATGTCTAAATCATTTATGCAAAAAGGAGTATCTTGTCTATACTACATAAATCCTAATGAAAATATATGTTAAACAGGTTAGCGAATTCGATCCGTATACAAAAAGGTTTCGGAGGAATGTAATGATATATTTGTAAGAAAATTTTAGTTTATCTATGTTTGTATATAGTGAATCCCGAGCGGATTAAATCTGATTTTAAATACGTTAACATGGCAAAAAAGAGCGATACAAAAGAAGTGAAACATATACCGGTTGTAACCAAAGAATCTCTTTCTTTTTTTGAAAAATATATCAACAATCCATCCCCAACAGGATTTGAGTGGCAGGGACAACGCATGTGGCTGGACTATTTGAAACCTTATGTAGATCAAACTTATATTGATAATTATGGTACGGCAGTGGGAATTATTAATCCCGATGCTCCGTATAAAGTGGTTATTGAAGCTCATGCTGATGAGATTTCATGGTTTGTTAACTACATCACCAAAGATGGGTTGATTTATGTAGTACGCAATGGTGGTTCGGATCATCAAATTGCTCCTTCGAAACGAGTAAATATCCATACAGACAAAGGAATGGTGAAGGCTGTATTCGGCTGGCCTGCAATTCATACCCGTTCGGGTGAAAAAGAGGAATCACCGAGTTTGAAGAATATTTTTTTGGACTGTGGCTGCACTAGTAAAGAAGAAATCGAAGCATTGGGCATCCATGTAGGTTCGGTCGTGACTTACGAAGACGAATTTATGGTGTTGAATGACCGCTATTATGTTGGGCGTGCACTAGACAATAGGGCAGGCGGTTTTATGATTACCGAAGTGGCTCGTTTACTGAAAGAAAACAAGAAAAAATTACCTTTTGGCCTTTATATCGTGAATTCTGTGCAAGAGGAAATCGGACTAAGAGGAGCAGAGATGATTGCGGATTATATTAAACCCAATGTGGCCATAGTCACAGATGTAACCCATGATACTCAGACCCCAATGATAAACAAAATTACACAAGGAGACCTCGCGTGTGGTGCGGGACCTGTGTTATCTTATGCACCAGCAGTACAGATAAATCTCAATAAATTATTGATACAAGTCGCTGAGAAAAACCAAATTCCTTTTCAAAGACAAGCGTGCTCGCGTTTTACGGGTACTGATACTGATGCTTTTGCCTATTCTAATGGTGGTGTACCTTCAGCATTGATTTCATTGCCGCTAAGATACATGCATACCACGGTAGAAATGATTCACAAAGAGGATGTAGACAATGTAATCAGATTGATTTACCAAACTGTACTGGCAATAGAAGCTGGTCAAGATTTTAGAACATTTAAGAACTAATCAAAATTACATTACATTATAATATGGAAAATAATAGTCAGGAAAACCAAGAGTTGAGTATTGAGTTGACCGAAGAGGTAGCGGAAGGGACTTATTCCAATCTAGCCATAATTACCCATTCCTCTACGGAGTTTGTTGTCGATTTTGTGCGTATCATGCCAGGAGTACCTAAGGCGAAAGTAAAATCTCGGATTATCCTAACACCAGAGCATGCGAAAAGGCTTTTGGGCGCGTTGCAAGATAATATTGTCCGTTTTGAAGCTCAAAATGGTACTATTAAAACAAACGAAAACAGTTTACCACTTAATTTTGGTGGTCCTACAGGCGAGGCCTAGCCCTTACTCTTGCTGCATTTATCAATAGTATCTCCGGTAAATGCGGCAAGAGCATTTTTTCTTTCTTTTTAAATTCTCGATCAAATCGTTTTTCTGGACTTTGTTACTACTCTCTAGACTTGGATGTAGTATTTGTACGTTGTGGATGCAAGGACTACATTGTCGTGGCCAATGGCGTGGTGTTAGGTGCAAGCAGAAAAAAATAAGGTGCTAGCACAACAGTTGGCACTGTTTTTTGTTCTATCTTACAAATAGAGTCTAAATCTTAGACAGATAGCAACAATAAAAAAAATAAGCATATATGGATATACAGGTAAGACCGCTAACCAAAAAAGATTACAGAGACCTGAAGAAATCAATGGAGGAGGCCTATCAAGGTATGGGAGAGGTATGGACACGCGAGAACATTGTAGATTTGATTGATATATTTCCCGAGGGACAATTGTGTGTAGAGGTGAATGGACATGTAGTGGCATGTGCATTGTCCATCGTTCTTAACTCCAAGAAGAATAATATTTATGATAGTTACTACGAAATCATTGACGATGGTAAATTTTCTAAACACAACGATGATGGGGATACCTTGTATGGGATAGAGGTCTTTGTACATCCTGATCATCGAGCACTTCGATTGGGAAGACGCTTGTACGACTCACGTAAGGAATTGTGTGAGCAGATGAATCTTAAAAGTATAGTTGCAGGCGGACGTATTCCAAATTATCACAACTACTCGGACAAAATGAGTCCGAGGGTATACATCGACAAGGTCAAGCGTAAGGAAATCTTCGACCCAACACTTACTTTTCAGCTGTCCAATGATTTTCATGTCAAAAAGATACTTAAAAATTATCTGCCTGAGGATGCCGAATCTATGGAGTTTGCAGTGTTATTGGAATGGAACAATATTTATTATGAACCTGATTCTAGGTCGATTTCTACGTCAAAGCAGACCATTAGGTTGGGCTTGGTGCAATGGCAGATGCGGCTTTTTGATAATATTGAAGCATTCTATGATCAGGTAGAATTCTTTGTCGATACAGTGAGTGATTACGGGGCTGATTTTGTGATGTTTCCCGAGTTTTTCAATACACCATTGATGAAACCATTCAATGATTTGCCAGAACGGAATGCCATGCAGCGTTTAGCAGCGATGACAAATGAAATCGTGGATCGCATTCAGCAATTTGCAGTTTCCTATAATGTGAATATCATTGCTGGATCGATGCCGATATTCGAAAATAACAAATTATACAACGTATCTTATCTCTGTCACCGCAGTGGAAAGGTAGATTCTTATCGCAAGATTCACATCACTCCAAATGAATTCAAATACTATGGAATGGTAGGAGGGAATGAAGTCAAGGTATTTGATACAGATTGCGGTAAAATCGGGTTGTTGATTTGTTATGATGTTGAATTTCCAGAATTGGGTCGTATTTTGGCCGATCAAGGGATGCAGATTCTGTTCGTCCCTTTTATGACCGATACACAGAATGGATATATCCGAGTACGCACCTGTGCCCAAGCGAGAGCAATTGAAAATGAATGCTATGTCGCAATAGCAGGTTCAGTAGGAAATCTACCAAGAGTTAATAATATGGATATACAATATTCACAATCCGCTGTATTTACCCCCTCGGACTTTGCATTTCCAAACAATGCCATAAAGGCCGAAGCTACTCCAAATGCCGAGATGGTATTGATTGCTGACGTCGACCTTTATGCCTTACGTGATCTGCATGAATATGGTACCGTCAAAGTGATGAAAGACAGGAGAAAAGACTTGTATGAGGTCAATTTGCTTAAATAAAGCAAAAGGGCAGTCCTCGGGCTTCCCTTTTGCTTCATTGTAAGAAATAGTGTCTTAGGCTACGTCACGTAAATCAACAGCCACTACTCTCGAAATCCCTTGCTCGACCATAGTCACCCCATAGATAACATCTGTACTGGCAATCGTCCGCTTATTATGTGATACTACAATAAACTGGGACTCATTGGAGAACTCTCGAATTATATTGTTGAATTTGTCAATATTAGTATCATCTAACGGAGCATCTACCTCGTCGAAGATACAGAATGGAGCAGGCTTCAAAAGATATAGTGAAAATAGTAAAGCTGTGGATGTCAAAGTCTTTTCACCACCAGAGAGTTGATTGATGGATAGCGGGCGTTTTCCCTTAGGTCTGGCAATGATATCAATGTCGGATTCCAGCGGATTGTTAGGGTCCGATAGTATCAGGTCACAGCTATCTTCTTCATTAAATAAGGAACGAAATACCCGAATGAAATTGTCCCGTATCGTATTGAATGCGCTCATGAACTTGTCCTTAGCCGTATCATCGATTTCCTTTATGGTGGCCATTAACGAATCTTTTGCTTCCAATAAGTCAGATTTTTCCTTCGTTATAAAATTCGAACGTTCGTTCATTTCATCATAAGCTTCTTTCGCCATGGGGTTGATGGAACCATATTCGTCGAGTTGTTTTTTGATTTTCTGACAGCTGATTTGTAAATGTTCTTGGGAAGCATCGGATTCTGGCGGTTCGTTTTCCAAAAGATCTTTAAGATCGATGTTAAATTCGACGGCAAGACGTTCTTTTAGACTATTGAGGTCAATCTGCAGTTTTGTCTTTTTATCTTTAATTTCGCCTATTAATACATCAGTAAGATCTTTAGACTTGCGCAATTGGGTGATTTGTTCTTCCAAATCGATAATGATTTTGCGGGAGCTATAGAAATCTTCCTCGATGTCGTTTAATCCTTTTTCCAAAGATTCCTTTTGCGCATACATAGCAATTAGGTCTTCGTCATTATGGTCGACATGCTGTAACGTATCTTTTATTTGCAGTTGTACCATGTCATGTTCGACGGTGTTTTTTTCAATTCTTTCCTCGAATGATTCTTTTTGTACTTCTCTATATTCTAGATCCTTCTGTATGCTGGATAATTTGTTCTGTTGTTGGTGAAAAAGAATATTTTGTTGATTGAATACCGCAGATTTATCGGTCAAAATATCCGAAACTTCATTAAAGTTTTCGTGAAGATCATTTAAACTAATTTCCTTTTGTTGAATTTCGATCTTAAGGTCTTGCAAAGATGGGTCCGCTTTCATCAAATCATTCGTGATATTGGTGATTTTCTCTTCAATATCTTGTTTCCGATTTTGACTATTCGTGATGAATGTTTGGTACTGCTCCTGCTTGGTTTTGACCGAGATAAGCTCGTTATTGAAACGGTTCAACTGTTGACGGAGTTCGTCAATGACCTCTTTTTGGGAATTATTTTTAAAAGTCGATAGTCGGGTTGTTTCCTCTACCTCCCGGTTTTGTAGATCTAATATCTGAATATTGAGCGTTTTGATTTCTTTTGCTAGGTTTTCCAAATTCTTGGCCCTACCGATTCTTTTACCTTCAAACAGTCCAACCGAACCACCCATTAACCCCAATTTATTTTTGGAAAATTTTCCCTCTTTATGAAGGATAACTCGTTCATCACTCGGTAACGCCGTATCTAAGTCCGCAATCTCTGGGTTTTTAATGATTACAACATGCTGAAGAAGCAATTGGCACAATGCCTTATATTTCTCATCAACGCTAATGATGTCCAGAGCCGAAATAAAACGCTCATCTGCTAA
The DNA here is from genome assembly GCF_027627455.1 of Sphingobacterium sp. SYP-B4668. Taxonomy (NCBI): domain Bacteria; kingdom Pseudomonadati; phylum Bacteroidota; class Sphingobacteriia; order Sphingobacteriales; family Sphingobacteriaceae; genus Sphingobacterium; species Sphingobacterium sp. SYP-B4668. The sequence goes on from NZ_CP115483.1 coordinate 1,812,682, forward strand.
TTCGGTGATAGCGGGAGCTTGTTGGATCGCTTCTAATACGAAAAAGTTGGCTCGCCCTCTTGCCGAATCACTTAAGAGCTGTATGGCTTGCACTGCATCTTGTTGCCTGTCCACTACGTAATGATTCATGATGGGCTCGAGGTAGTTTTCAATTGCTACACGATAATCTTCTTTACAAAAGAGGATGTCGGAGAATAGTGGGAATTGTTTTTTCCAACCTGCATTCTTTCTTAGAAAACGGATAGATTCAGGAAATCCCTCTAAGTTGTCTACCAAAGATTTAGTCAGATTGTATTCATTTTGTTTGGCATCCACAATACGATTTTGTCTATTTAACTCATCTTTAATTTCTTGAACCTTGAGCTCGGTCTGGGAAATTTGACTTTGCAATTCTGTCTCTAGTTGTAATGTAGATTCATACTGCTGTTGTTGAGCCTCGACCCGTCCTTCTAACTCTGCTACAGCAATATTGAATTGATTTAATTCGCTTTCCTTTGATGCTGTATCATTGACATTGCGAAGTGACTCTTGTTGAAGCGCATCCTTTTGGATATTAAGAATTGCTATCTCTTTTTCTAACTGATAGATTTTATTCTGAAGTTCACTTTTCTCTCTCTGGACGACATCTAGCTTCGCCTTTGCGGATTGCTGTTGTGCCCGCAATTCCTCTACGCCTGTCTTATTGGTTTGGAGGTCATCTTGGATTGAATCAAATTTGGCTTGTTCTTCAAATAGTTCTTCGTTCAGCCTTTTGATGTTATAAATTGCATGCTTGAGTTGCTGTTTGTCATTGGCCAATTCATTGGCCAACCTTGAATCCTTCTCTTGAAGGTGACGCATTTGTTCGTTTTTTATTTTTTTCTCGGATTCATAGGCCCGGATTTTATTGACATATTCATGTGTGCTTTTTTGCTGGATCGAGAGGTTTTGTTCTTTAGAGAGGATGTCCTTTTTCTTCTCTCGAAGGTCAGTCTCAACTATACCAATATGCGACTGGCTCTGTTGGTTAGTTTCTTGCTGTACTCGTTCTTGCTCTTCTAACTTTTCAAGATCTTGGCTGAAATCCGCTAATTTGAAATAGGCCAAGCTGATGCTAGCATTTTTATACTCGTCCTTCAATTTGAAGTATTTATCCGCCTTTTTAGCTTGATTTTCTAGACTTTTAAGATTTTTTCCGATTTCAAAAAGAAGATCATCCACCCGGCTTAGGTCGGCCTCGGTATCTTTGAGTTTAGACAAGGTTTGCTTTTTACGGACCTTATATTTCGATATTCCAGAGGCTTCTTCGAAAAGATCGCGACGTGAATTGTCCTTATTATTGATGATTTCATCTATCATCTTCAGTTCGATGATTGAATAGGTGTCGGCACCTAGGCCAGTGTCTAATAATAGGTCGGTTATATCTTTCAATCTACATTTGACATCATTAAGCCTATACTCACTATCGCCGTTTCGATATAGTTTACGAGTGATATTGACCATTGAGAATTCAGTAGGAAGGATGTTTTTTGTATTATTGAAAGTTAGTGATACTTCAGCTAGATTCGCAGGCTTACGGTTTTTAGTGCCATTGAATATGATGTTCTCCATCTTTTCAGAGCGAAGGGCTTTGGTGCTTTGCTCACCCAGCACCCAACGAATTGCATCTACTACATTAGATTTGCCACAGCCATTTGGCCCCACGATTGCCGTAACACCTTCATTAAAGTTGATCGTAATCTTATCACCAAAACTTTTGAACCCCTTTATTTCTAACTTCGTTAACTGCATATTTCTTGATTTACTTCTTCTAAAATTAACGTGCGAAAATACTAAATATGTTTATATTCAAGTCATACTAAATTATACAGTAGTAATAATTTAGTGAATAAATTAGTTGGGATCTAATCTATTTATGCTAGACACAAGGATACCGACTTTAGGGGCGGTATCCTTGTGAGTATAATAGGGATTATAGCTTGGCTAAACGTGCATACATCTCTGCTATTGCAAATTGATCTAGGAGCCATTTTTGGTCGGACGGCTTTGTATTGGAGGACCAATCTTTTCCAAAAAGACCATTTTTATCGCGCATGGATTTCCACGCATAATTTAGGTTTGCCTGAAAGGCGTTGATGAATTGCTTGTCATTGTCCTGATGGTACAATTCGATGTAACCCCTCAGCATAATGGCTATGAACCAATTGTCACTCTTTTTCAAGATAGGGTATGCTCCAGATTTACTTGTTCCAGTTGCTGGAGCAGAGAAGAAATAACCTAATGCGGATTTAGCTGATGCTTGTGCATTTTTTAGGAAATGTTCTTGTTTTGTTAATTTGTAAAGTAGCGCTCCTGCTTGTATCATCTGTCCCGTATTGTAAGGATACTTAGTTTTTTGCACCTCGCCCTTGAGATTTATATTGTCCCAATATAAATGATCGGCAGGATCTTCTAAATACTTTATCGTCCAATCATACAGGCTGATTGCTTCTTTTAGGTAGCTCTCCTCTTGGGTGGCTTCATATAGTTTTAGCAAGTATACGACAGCGGGGGCATTCGAACAGGTGTTTTTAGATTCCTTTCGCTGTTCGCACCAATAGATTCCACCGCCAAGCTTGTCGTCCATTCCACTTGCTACAAAGGTCCATATTTCTTTAGATTTTTCTAAATATGCAGGCTCTTTAGTATGTAGATACAAATCCGCAAAGTCGATACCTAGCCAGATGTTGTCGTCGTAGAATCGGTCGGATAATGGCGCACTATTAACATATGAGGCATAAGCCACTGGTTGGCGTTTATCGTAGTAGTTCTCCAAACCTGGTAATACCACTTTGTCGATATGGGCCTTAATGCGAGGGTCGTTGGATTTCTCAAGTAGAGCTGTGTAAGCAGAAAGGCTTCCCGAAAATGGCCAAAGATAGGAATAAGGGTTTGACTTCTTTTCGTTCTCTCCGCCTCCAAGATAACTTGCATTGTAGGCATTGTCAAAGGGATATGTTTCTCTATAAAGATGTTTCCCATCAGCAACTCCATAAAGTTTTTCAATTATAGAAAGACTTTTAGTTGCCTTTTCATAATTTGAATTATTGGTGCTTTTTTGAGCAAAAACACTTGTCGTGAGTACGACAGCTACACTTATTCCAATGATTTGCTTGATCATTTTAATTGTTTTTAGTTGTTTTTTCAAAATATACAAGGCCCTCAAATAACATCGCGGCACTTGATTGGCTGGTTAACTGTGTTTGTCCCAAAGGTTTTTGCGTCCATGATGGGCTGAACAATACTATTCCTACATCGTTCCCCTGTATCCAAGCAACTTTGGCATTGTTTCGGAGAAAATTTTCAAATTTTGAACGAAATGCTTCTTGAATTCCATCACGTTGTAAAAACTGAACGAAATATCGCACAAATATACCTTTGAACAAAGCTCCATCGCCGTCTCCTTCATTCCGTAGTACATTATTACTGGCATCTATACATTTGGTAACGGTGAAATTAGCGATTTTTTGAGCATCGTTCATATAAAGTGGATCTTTGGTGATATCATAGAGCTCTACTGCCGTTCCGAGAAAAGTACCTTGGTTATAGGTCAGTGCAGTTGTGTTTACGACATCGGTCTCTCCATTGATATTGTCATATACCGCACCTGTAGCCCTGTCAAAAAGTGTTTCTTTCTGCCAGTCGTAAATACGGAGAGCCCATTCTAGATACTGTTCATCTTTTGTCAGTTTGTATAGTCGTGCGGCCAGTATGCTAGCTGGACCATTGGAACAAGCATTTTTGGAGTAAAGCATATCTTTTCGCCAAGCAAGCCCTCCACCTGCGTATTCTGTATTCCAAGCGGGGAGTATATCATGCCATAAAAGTAGCACGGCATCCATGTATTTTTGCTCTTTTGTAATTTCATAAAGACGGAGCATAGTCAGCGCATTCCACTCCATATCATCGTAAAATACATTTTTATACGTGTTGCCATTTTTAATCTTGACACCATTAAACCATTTTTCAAAGTAAGCACTGTATTTGGGGTCATTGGTGCGGAGGTAGCCATCTATCACGACATCCATTGCATGTGCATTGGGCCAGTATTGGAATCCGTTATCGGAGCCATCGCTACCATAGTTAAAATAACCCTCATTGTTCCAAAACTGCTGGATAAGTTTGTCTGTTGTTTTCTGCGCCATTTCTTCCCAAGAGACATCGAGATTATCGTCGTACAGATACTCGTCATCAATCTTAGTGCAGCTCCCTAAGCTTATTAAGCTCAACAGGAACAGTCCTATATGCTGTAGTTTCATTGTGTTGCCTTCTAATTTACAGTGACTGTATGTGTGTATTCCTTGTCTCCTTGCAAGATGACGCTGATTGTTGTGGATTTTCCATCAATAGCATCCCCGAATTTCCACTTGTCATCCCATTGTGTGACCGATTTTAACAATTTGATGTAATAATATGATGGATCACTCGATGCGTTAGGGCGACTATCTGTTGGGTTTTTTGCGCCAAATTGTTCAGTAATGTTTTTTCCATTGACTACGGCTTCCGATTGAAGTTTGTATCTTTCGTCTTTTCCCCAACCTTCTTGTCTGAAATTAACAATACCAGTACCTGTCCATATTCCTTTACCTTGATATGGTAGGTTAAAGAGTATTTTATTTTCAGGAGAGAACCATAATCCAATGGATTTGATTTGCGCAAAGCTTATTGTAGCCACATTGAAATCGACCTGTATTCGATATACACCAGTTTGACTGACTTGCATACTGAGTTCCTCTACTGTTTCTTTCAGCTTCACCTGGTTGTCCGTGTAGAATCGGCGAGCATTTGCATCTTTGCGGTCTAAGAATATATAGTCCTTACCTGCTTCCAATTTTGTGTAAATTTCAAATTCACCGGTAGCTGTTTGTTTGAAAGCTAATGCCGAAGCAATATCTTTTCCGCCTTCGGATCCTTCTCCAGATACATACAACTCATTAGGGATGTCGGCAAAGCCCTCTAAGCTGGATATATTTAATTTGCGTACGATGGGTGAGAGTACACGGGTTATTCCACGAGAAGCAATAACTGTCCACTGCACGTCTCCGCTCTCTCCTGGGTTGACCCCGGCCAATGCCGCTACAGCATTAAGCACTTTATGGGTGACATAAGCATTTGTAGCGAAACCCTTATTGTTAGATGTCAATTTGTATAATGGTTTTGAAAAATCTCCACCTATAACATCAAATGCGATTTCATATTGAGGGGCACCACCATCTTCTGTCAATGCAGACTCCCATTCAAAGAAAAGCGAAGCGGAAGCTGAACTGACTAGTTTCACGGCTTTATTGTCCACAGGTTCGAATAAGTTGTTTACAGCCGAGATCTGTACATCTGTATAGTTCATGTTTTCGGTCTTGCAAGCGCCCAAAGAGGATATTAATGCAGCAAGCCAGATAAAAATTGATATTCTTTTCATGATTTCTTTGGTTATAGTTTAGTTAGCGTAACCCGGATTGTTGGGTAACAGATTTTTGTTTAGATCTACTTGTGCACTTGGCACAGCCCAGAGATAATCCCTGTTTTCATCAAATCGGCGATTGTCCAGACGGATATAATCACTATTGCCATTGGCAAATTTTGCACCATATACAGTGCCCTCCAGATAGGTCTTACCAGCTTTCCAGCGCATAATATCGAAATAACGAAGACCCTCTAAAGCAAGCTCACTACGACGCTCATTACGAATTAAGGTTGTCAAGTTGGAAGTACTCATCCCTGTAGGAAAGTCTAAGGCTGTAGCTGCTGTAAATCCAGCTCTTTCACGAATTGCACGTATTGTTTGATTCCATATATTAGCGTCTAGTTTGCCAAGTTGTTGTTGCGCTTCGGCATACATCAGTAAAATATCTGCATATCTAATCATGATGACATTGAGTCCTGAGCTAAAGTCTTGGGTACCCGTGTGGTCATAGTATTTCTTAACGTAATATCCAGTAGGAGATGCATTGCTGTTGGCGCCGGCATATTCATCCGACCTTTCTGTATCATTACTACCTGTTCCAGGTTTTATGTAAATTGTGCGAGTTTCTCCGCTGAGGTTAGTCCATTGTCCGCCGTGAAACACGATTGTTGCCCCCATACGTGGGTCGCGATTCACATACGGATTGTTTTCAGAATAGGTGGGGTCACTATTTATTGGTAATCCATTTATTGTTAGGTAGTTGTTTGCTAATTCCTGAACAGGAGCATAGGCATTTAGACGGGCACCAGCAGATAGTGGGGCAGCATCATAGAGTTTGTTCCACGTTTTTGCGTTTGATACATATCCATAATCTAATATGACTTCTTCATTATATTCATTGGCAGGCTGAAATATGTCTTCATAGTTTTTGAGCAAGGAGTAATTGCCATATATTTCCTGTTTTTGCATTAAGCTATCGCAATAGTCGGCTGTTTTCTGCCAGTTGCTTTCATATAGATAGGCCCTTGCTTGCAAAGCCAATACCGCCCCTTTTGTGATTCGACCTCTATCACTGTTGGCTAACTCATTGCGATTAGGTAGTCTGGAACTGATATTAGAGAGTTCTTCATGAATGAAGGTGAGGATGTTCGCTTTAGGTGTACGATTGATATTGCCGGCCTCTGATACAGTAATGTCTGAGGTAAAGAAAGGCACATCTCCAAAGAAGTTGACTAATCGAAAGTAAATAAATGCCCGTATAAATCGGATTTCTGCCGATCTTATTTCTTTCCAGTCTTCCGTAGCATCTGAAATACGATTCACATTAGCTAAAAAAACATGACAGGTTTTTAATCCGCGGTAAGCATCCGCCCATTCTGAGGCGAAAAGTGTGTTAGTCGGATTTGCTAGTCCATTTCGAATAAGCCTTTGATTGGTTGGAGATCGACCTTCAAAAATATTGTCACTCAGAGCTTCGTCATTCCACATCTTATCGGCCGAATACATCTGATTGTAGGCCATATTGACCAATTGGTCTGCATTGGCAGTAGACTCCCAAAAGGTAGCATCTGTAAATTCGCTTGTCAAGACAGGGTCCATACTATTGCATGAGGAGGTCATAGCCGCTAAAAAGCTAGACAAGCCTATCATTTTTAATATTCTATTCATTGTCGTATATTTAAAACTGAATATCTAAACCTAATCCATAATATTTTAATGTCGGGTAGTTGCGTGCACTATTGGCTGCACCACTCATGTTCTCATTGAATTCCGAAGATTCAGGATCAATCCAAGAATTGAGGGTCAAAGTCAGCAAGTTTTGGGCATTGACAAATATCCGAGCCCTCTGGAGCTTTACTTTACTTGTCCAAGACTGGGGCAATGAATAACCGATTTGCAGATTTTTCAAGCGTGCATAGCGACCATTGAACAGAAAAATGTCAGACTCTGTTTGGTAATTATTGGTTGTAGATGTTGATCCCGAGGCAGTCAATCGTGGCCAAGTGGCACTAGTGTTTGTTGGGGTCCAATAGTCTAATTGGTGCTGGTAGATGGCATAGGAATAGTTTTCGTGAAAAGGTTCGACCAATTCACCGCGTACCATCATATCTCTACTGCCCACACCCTGCCACAGCATACTGAAATCAAAGTTTTTATACCGAAGATCATAGGTAAAGCCAAAGGTATAACGTGGAAAAGCATTTCCGAGGACAAATCGATCTTTTGAGTCTATGATGCCGTCGCTATTGCGATCCACATATCGGACATCTCCAGGTTGAAGATCAGATGCTGCGACACCTACTGGTAGGGCGGCAGTTTCGATTTCTTGAATATTCTGGAAATAGTTTTGGACCTTGAAGCCATAGTAGGAATTGAAAGGTAAGCCTTCTCTTATAACTTTTCGGATTCTATCAGATTCTGAAAACTGTTCTTTTCCCTCGAAATAGGTTACCTTATTATAAGAATCTCCTACATTTGCCGATACACTGTGCTGGAATTCACCAGTGTTTCCTCGATAGTTGAGGACGAGTTCCCATCCTTGGTTGGTCATTTTTCCAATGTTGGTTTTAGCGGGGTCAACGCCTGCTGTAGATGGTATAGTTGGTGTGATGAGGATATCTGTCGTGTTTTTATGAAAATAATCGAAACTAGCGGTCAAGCTGTTCTTAAAGAAAGAAGCATCAGCTCCTATATTAAAATTATACGTCTTTTCCCAACGTAAGTCTTCATTACCAAAGGTAAATCCGGCACCATTTGCAATTTTATTATCAAATCCATAACTACCGGATATAGGTATATATCTTGTTAGGTACTGATAGGCGGGGATATTTTGATTCCCTAATATCCCGTAGGATGATCGTAGTTTCAATTCCCCAATTTCTTCTTTATACGATTGCATAAAGCCTTCTTCCGAGAGTCGCCAGCCAAGTGACAGCGACGGGAAAAAGCCCCAACGACTCGGTTTAGCGAACTTTGAAGACCCGTCATAACGGAAGGAAGCTTCCATAAAATAACGTTGAGCATAAGCGTAGTTTAATCGCCCAATTATAGAAGTGATGTTGGTTTCTTCAGTCCTTTGAGGTGTTACTGCACTTGTTAGGTCGATTTCCGTGCCCGTTGTAGGTGTACCCAATATAGGATCAGTAAATTTCAATTTAATTTCATTCTGACGCCGCGTATTGGATTCATTTGTTGCTCCGAAGAGTCCTTTAAATTCGTGGTCGCCAAATGTACGGTTGTAGTCCAATAACAATTGGTAATTGAGCAAGGAAACTTTTTCATTAAAATCTTCAGTATTGCGAGTGGAATTGACGTAAACCAACGGTCTTTCTGCGTCAACGCTTGAGTATAGTGGCACTTGAATTCTGCGAATGAAACGATGATCAGCGTTGATGTCTGCGCCGAAAACTCCACGTAATTTCAGACCCTCCATCAGCTTCACATCCAATGCGATATTGGCATTGAAGTAATCATTGTCATTCTTTTGGTATCCTCCTTCTCGTAATTCGGCCAGTGGATTCTGATCTGTGAGTGCATTGTTGATAAGATAACGTCCATTGTCAGCTTGCATGCGATAGTAATAATAGGACGGGATTCGGGATGAATTGATGATGGCATTGCTAGCAGTTGTACTTAATCCGTTGTTTCGCGAATATGCTAGGATGCTACTGAGCTTAAATATTCCAAATTCTGTAGAAAGATTGGAACGGAGATTGAACCGTTCAATGCCGTAGTCTTTGTTGCCAACAAAATTGCTGCGTTGATTCAGGTACCCTCCCGAGAAAAGATAAGTCGAATGCTCACCACCTCCGGATATAGATACATTATGGTTTTGCTGTAATGCGGCCTGCATAATTCGGTCATAGTTCCATTCTTCTTCTTCCCGGTGGCTATATAAATCTAGGATTTGGTCTGGTGTAAATTCTGGATCGGCTCCAATGTTGGTCAAGGCCAGGTTTTTTAAAGTAGCATTTTGATAGCCCGCTACAGGTGAAAATAAGATTTTGGGATCTTGTATACCCGCCATTGCTGACAGATTGATGCGTGGAGCTCGATTTTTGACGCCCGATTTAGTAGTTACGAGTAGTACACCATTGGCGGATCTGGAGCCATATATAGCAGCGGTACCAGCATCTTTCAATACCGATACGCTTTCAATATCCGCTGGGTTTAGCTTATTGAGAGCTCCGGACTCGGAAACCAAACCGTCGATGACTACCAACGGGCTATTGTTGTTCATTGTTGAAATACCTCTGATATTGATATTCAACGTATTGCTGTTGGGATCCATACTACGTTGCTGGATGTTTAGGCTTGGCGAAGCTCCTTGTAGGGCCTGCGTGACATTGGCCACTGGCCTGTTTTCTATAGCCTTGGCATTGATTTGGTCGACTGCCCCGACTACCGATCGGCGTGTTGTGGTACCGTAGCCGACAACGATGACTTCGTCAAGTGAGTGCGCATTTGGAGACAACTCAATACGGATCTCCAGGTCGTCGACCCGTACTTCAGAGCTCTGGTAGCCCAGATAGGTGATACGTAGTTTATCACCTATCTTAGCCGGTATTGAAAAAGCTCCTTGGTCATCGGTGACGGCAGAGGCGGTTGATCCAATAAGGAGCACTGTCGCTCCCTGAATAGCATTGCCGCTTTCATCGACTACTTTCCCGCGAACGGCTTGCTGTGCTGCCGTCCATTTCAGGAAAGAAAGCTCGGTTGTTGCCAAAAGAGGATGGTGCCCCAATAGCAATATACCTGCAACAAATAATAATTTCGACTTCTTAAACATAATGAATAATGGTTTATATTCTGGTTACTTAAGCTTGTTAGCTAAACCGCATTAGCTGTATAGCTAAAGCGGTTTAACAAATGTATATATATAATTTAAAAAACCAATTATTCTGTCAAAAAATAATTTTGTGATTTAATATCGATAGGAGAAAAGGAAGAAAATACCATAGAAAGATTAGCTTAAAGCAGGTGAGGACGGCTAATGACAAAAAAAAGGACACAATTTTTTTGTGTCCCTTTTTTTTGTATTCCATAACACTGTTATGTAACATCTTTATTTATTCCTTCCAGTGTTTTTCCCTTTGTTTCTGGTAAGAAAATGATAAAGACGAACGACAGAACTACCATTGCTCCATAAAAGAGAAAAATGTAAAAGCCCCCATTTTTTCCACCCTCTACAATGACCGGAAATATCCAAGAGATGACAGCTGCAAATACCCAGTGAGTCGTGCTGCCCAATGAAGATCCCTTGGCACGGACTTCGTTTGGGAATATTTCTGCTAAGAATACCCAGATAACAGCACCCTGTGATAAGGCAAATGCACCTATGAAACCTATGATGTAAAATAGTAAATAGGAAGAATGCCCTTCTTTAAGGCCGAAAGCAGTCAAGATTAAAAAGATGAACATTCCAATGGCTCCTACTAAAAGAAGTTTTTTTCGTCCAAACTTATCGATGATACTCATCCCCAACAAAGTGAAAACAACATTGGTCCCACCAATAAATATCGGTTGTAAATACGTAAGTTGTTCATCAAAGCCCGCTATTTCAAAAATTCGAGGCGCATAGTAAAGGATTGCGTTGATACCCGTCATTTGATTAAAAAATGCGAGGAGCACTGCAAAAGCTATTGGTTTACTGTATTTTCGTTGCCATAGTGAAATTTTCTTTTTGTGCGTATACATTTCAGTTTTACTGACCAAATGTTCCTGACCCAATTTGTCGAAGACAATGTTTGCTTGAACAATATCCCTATGTAATGCTAGCCAACGTGGACTTTCTGGTATTTTTTTTAATAGTAAGTAAAATACGCATGAGGGAATAGCCATGATGCCAAGCATATATCGCCATGCATTTTCTCCTGTATTTACAAAAAGAAAATTGGTCAGATAAGCCACGAATATTCCACTAACAATCATAATTTGAAATAATCCTGTTAATTTACCACGGTCTTTAGCTGGTGATATTTCTGAAATATAGACTGGACCTACAACTGAGCTAATACCAACAGCCACTCCTCCGAGAAACCGGAACAATAAAAACATACTCCAGAAAGGAGATATACCACAGCCAATAGCGGAAACTAGATATAGGAGTGCAATAGTACTCAATACGGGCCTTCGGCCATAGCGTTCTGAAAGTCGCCCAGCAACAATAGCTCCGAAAATTGTGCCGATAAGCGATATGGAAACCGTCAATCCGTGCCAAAAAGCATCGAGTTGCCATAATTTTTGAATAATTTGTTCGGCTCCCGAAATTACAGCAGTTTCAAAACCGAATAGAAACCCTCCGATAGAGGCTATCAATGAATACTTCCAAACATTTTTCATACGCTAAATGATGTTGCTAAACCAAAAAATAAATTCCATTCTTTAAAAGATGCTATGTATATCGGAATGTCAATATCCGCCTGCACGACTGAGAGAAATCTGCTATGCGCCTTTGAGATGCTTCCTCCTAATACCAATCCCTCTGGCTGTAGCGGTAAAATATGAAGTGTAATAAAATCTACTAGTGCCAGTGCTAGAAAGGAAAATGCAGCTCTACGTTCATCCACTAGTGTTTCGGTATCTACCAAGGCTTTGACATGTGCTACTCCTTCGATACCTTGTTGTCGAAGATACTCAAGTATACCCCTTGTAGAAATGTAGTCCTCAGCAATCCCATCACGAAATTGGGCGGAGCCGTAGTTCAGGTCTCCGACTATTTCTTCGTTGTAGAGTGCTGACCCAAGACCTGTCCCTAAACTCAGACCCACAATTCGTTTGTTTTGTAGATTATGGTAGTATATCTCACCCAATAAAAAGGCTTCTGCATCGTTCAAGAATTTAATGTTTAGAGAAGATACGCCGTATTTTTCTATAAAATAAGATTTGATGTCCATGTGTAACAACGCTTGGTATTTGTGCATACCATCCATCAAACAGATGCCGTTTTTGTAATCAAAGGGACCGGGAATAGAAATGACCATCTTCTCTATCTCTTGCGTTTGTGCGCTCCAAATCGATTGGATAATAATGTCCCATTGAGCTAGAATGGTTTCGCGACTTGCTGCGCTATCTACATCACCTTTCGCTTCTTTTAGAAGGGTGAATACTTGTGATTGTTTTTCTAACGAAGCAGCTGCAATGTGCGATCCGCCAATGTCTATGCAAACTACTATTTTATTTTTCATTGAAACACATTTGTCTTTTGAGCAAAAAAGAGATTTCTGTACGATAAATTGGCATGACCAACATCGTCACATCCATTCCAGTAGAGGAGGATGCATCAGCGGGATGCGATACGCGTAGATAAATTATACTAGGCATGATTTATAATGGTTGATTTATAACAAATTGGCAAAACCGGTTTTGCCAATTGCGTAAAGCTATAGAATTTAAATAAACTCTCCAATTTTTTTATAAGGAACTTTGTCTTATCTGAAGTTCGGAAGGTATAATGTCCTCTACTGTAGTATTGTTTCTATCTTTTAATTGGTCTAGTAATATGTGTACAATGCTTTTTGCAATTCCTTCTAGAGGTTGACGGATACAAGATATTTGAGGTTGTAACAGTTCAAAAACTTCGTGGTCATCGAAGGTTACTACAGCCAGTTTACTTCTCTTTTTAAGTTTTTGGATGGCCTTCAATCCGATTATGCAGAGGTAGTTCGTGCTGAAATAAAGAGCGTCTAGTTGAGGTTTTTTTTCTAGCCATTCTAGTACTTCTTTCCAAGGTCCTTCTCTCTTTTCTCTAAAAGATGTGAAGCAGACCTGGGGAGTATGACCTTGTTTTTCTAGTGCATGGCGATAAGCCTGGAGTCTGTCCTGCATCTGCGGCTGTTGAGAGTCAATCGTTACCATTCCAATGTTGCTATATCCCTGCATCAGTAGATGTTGGATAGCAGAGGTACTTGCTTCATAATTATTGGTGCCTACGTAATTGGTGTTTATTCCAGGGATTTTTCGATCAAATAATACGATGGGGGTATTACCTTGGATGATTCTTTGGACCTCCTCCTGTATACCATCCGTTGGCGATAATATAATTCCATCCACATGTTTGTCCAACATCGTTTGTACGATTTCAGCAGCAAGTTTATTATCCCCCATAGTGCTACTATAAAGAACCTGATATTCATATTTTCTCAGATACTCTTCGATATAGAGCGCAATGGGACCAAAGAATGAGTCACCGATATTTTCAACGATGAGACCAATTGTACGGGACTTTCCAGTAGCTAGACTTTTCGCTAATGCATTAGGTTTGTAACCTATTTCCTCAATATAATCTCGAATACGTTGTGCTAGGACCTTACTGATTCTGCCTTTTTCTGCCTTTCCATTGATGACCAATGATACAGTCGACTTGGAAACTTTTAAATGTTTTGCTATTTCACTGATGGACATAGGTTACCAACTTTATGGAAGGCAAAGTACATATTTTATATTGATATTAAGAAGAGATCGATTAAATCCCTAATGTCTTTTTGTTCTTGTGGATCCAATCATAGACAAGGGATGATTCAAAGCCTCTACTTACAGCATATTGGACGAGTTTGTTCGTCAGGATGTAAGGGTTTTGATCTTTTAGTGTGCTCACCTTTTTTAGTAAGATATCGTCTAATTTTTTGAGATAATCGTCTTCTTCGATACTGGATAATGCTATTTTGATGAGCGGTGTCGATACCTTTTTGAAAGTCAGCCCTTGCTTAATTTTATTTAGACCCCAAGCTTTCATCCTGAATTTACCAGAAGCATAGGCCAAAGCAAATCTTTCTTCGTTGAGAAAATTATCTGTAATCAATTCCCCTATGATTTTTTCGACGTCCTCTTGGTGTTGCCCCCACTCATAGAGCTTGTCCCTTACTTCCTGTTGGGACCGTTCTTGATAGGCGCAGTAACTTTCAGCTTTTGATTTGGCTTGTCCAGGAGTGAACGACTGCTTTTTCTTTTCTTGATCGTACATTTTACAAACTTAGATAAATTCATACTAATAAAATGGATTCATGAATTCCACATCTAATATCGGGGCAAAGTTTGCACCAAATTCAGAGTGACTTTTAGATTTTTGAATAGCCTCTCCTCTAATATCCTAAGCAGATGCATTTCCATAAATTTAGGTGAAAAAGAAGTCCAACTTAGTGAAAAAAATCACAATCTTTGAAGGACAAAAAACGAGAGGGATATGTATAGTATTTTAAAGATTCAGAATATTCTAAAGCCGATTCAAATTCAAGTGGTCGATCTTCAGGCAGAGATTCATTATTTACTTTATGATAGTCGAAAAATTTCACATGAAAAAAATGCACTGTTCTTTGCCCTTATCAACAGGAATGACGGACATAAATATATACATGAAGCTTATCAAAAAGGAGTACGTAATTTTGTGTTGAAAATCGGAAGCGACTACATTTCCGATTTACCAGAAGCCAATATCTTATGGGTGTCAGATACCTTGTACGCCTTGCAGGAACTAGCGAAACAAAAACGCAAGGAATTCGAACCCCCTGTCATTGGTATAACAGGAAGCAACGGTAAGACAATCGTCAAGGAATGGCTCTTTCAACTCATGTCGCCTGAGTACAAAATCTATAGAAGCCCAAAGAGTTATAATTCGCAACTTGGAGTTGCGCTTTCTCTTTGGGGATTGACGGATTATCACAATCTGGCCATCATCGAAGCAGGAGTGAGTAAAGCCGGTGAAATGGAGAGATTGCAAGAAATGATTGCACCCACATACGGTGTGCTGACCAATATTGGAATTGCGCATCAAGAAGGCTTCAAATCAAAGATAGCGAAAGCCGAAGAAAAGCTTCAATTGTTTAAAAATGCAGAAACGCTTATCTATCCGTCTAAGTATTTGGATGGGGTAATCTGTCCATATAGACCACGAAAGTTTGCTTGGGGAGACGAGTCTGGCAACCAATTGGAGGTGTATAGTATAAAAAAACAGAGCGAGGGTAAAACAATTGTCACTCTATCTTATAGTGGTCGAGCATTTGCTGTGGAGGTTCCCTTTGTGGACGATGGGGCTATAGAAAATGCGATTACATGTATTGCTGTTATGCTCCGCTTTGGTTATGATACGGTTGCTATAGCGGAGCGTATACAACAGATTGTCCCAGTAGAAATGCGTTTGGAGCTTAAGAATGGGAAAAACAATACCTCTATTATAGATGACTCCTATAGTAATGACCTTGTGTCGTTACAGATTGCACTGGATTTTCTAAACCAACAACATCAACATGCGCAAAAGGTGTTGATTTTGTCAGACATACCAGGACTAAATCTTGCAGATGAAAAATATTTAAGCAAATTGAGGAGTCTAGTCTCCGAACGTAATCTTCATCAATTGATTTTGGTTGGCCCGGAATTGAGCAGATATGCAGTACAGATTGCTCCATCCGCTACTTGTTACCCTAGTACAGAGGCCTTGCAGCAGGAAATTAAAAAACTCGATTTTCGAGATGCCACCATCTTGCTGAAAGGTGGTCGAGAATTCCATTTTGAAAAGATTAGTAAACTATTGGTCGCCAAATCACACGACACGCTATTGGAAATTAATCTCAATGCGGTGGAACACAATCTCAATGCATATAAAAATCTATTACCCTCCAATGTGAAACTGATGGCTATGGTCAAGGCTTTCTCATATGGGAGTGGTAGTTTTGAAGTCGCTAATCTACTGCAGTTCAATAAAGTTGATTACCTAACGGTAGCTTTTGCAGACGAGGGTGTGGAACTCCGGAATGGAGGTATTACCTTACCGATTGTAGTGATGAGTCCCGACGAGAATGCTTTTGATGTCATCTTGCAGAATAGATTGGAGCCCGAAATCTATAGTTTCAGAATATTGCGTGCATTTTTGAGCTTTTTGAACGTTAAAAAAATCACGGACTTCCCAATCCATATCAAAATAGATACAGGTATGCACAGATTAGGCTTCGTGCCAGAAGAGTTAGGCGCCTTACTCGATTTATTAAAGGATCAGACGTTAGTAAGGGTGCAAAGTTCATTCTCACACCTAGCGTCTGCTGGTAATTCCATTGATAATGCATTTACAGAACAGCAGATAAAGACGTTTGACCAATTTACGATAAAGCTACAAGAAGTATTGGGTTACCCGATATTGCGACATATCGCCGCAACATCTGGAATAGAATGGTGGCCATCTGCATATTTTGACATGGTACGACTAGGCATTGGGATGTATGGCGTAGGGATGGGACGCCCTGATTTGAATCTTCAAGAAGTAGGACAGCTCAAGACTAATATAACGCAGATTAAGGACATTCCAAAAGAAGAAACAGTTGGTTACAACCGACACGGTGTACTGCATAGAGATAGCCGAATAGCCACAATCAAGATTGGGTATGCCGATGGATATGACCGTAGATTTGGGAACGGAGTAGGACAGATGCTAATTAATGGGCAGTTGGTCAGCACTATAGGAGATATCTGTATGGACATGTGTATGCTTGATGTCACGGATATCGATGCCAGTGAAGAGGATGAAGTAATTGTATTTCCAGATATCAAATCAGCAGCAATAGCTATTGGAACTATCCCTTATGAACTATTAGTTAATGTCTCTCAACGTGTTAAAAGAGTATATTTTTATGAATAATCCGCACATCATTTTGCATCTTTGTATAGATTATTTTGTGCTTAGCAATTATGTTTTCAAAACTTTTTAGAGGATTTTTAAATTATTTCATCAAGGGGACACTAGTCGTTGTCCCTTTAGCAGGAGCAGTCTTCTTAATCCTGTGGATTGTTGCCTCGGTTGATTCTGCACTCAATTTGACCGAGCACTTCTTTGAAGATGAAAAAGGACATCCAATATATATTCCAGGTATTGGAATCTTGACTGTTATAATGGTGTTGGTACTCGCAGGAGTAGTATTCACAAATTTTGTAACCGATCCCATTAAAAATTGGATTAACCATCAAATCAATAGAATTCCTCTTTTAAACACGTTGTATTCGTCCATCAAGGACTTTACAGAAGCTTTTGTAGGGGATGCTAAGAAGTTTAACGAACCCGTGTTGGTAACGGTTAACGATATGGGGCTTAAAAAGATTGGGTTTCTGACTCAACATGATTTGAGTAAGCTAGACCTTCCAAACGAGGTCATCGTCTATTTTCCTTATTCTTATTCATTTGCTGGGCAAATAGTAGTTGTCCACGCCGATAAGGTGAAAAAATTAAATATGTCTGCCACGGATGCAATGAAACTAGTTGTTTCTGGCGGTGTCAGTGGGTTGGAATAGTTCAACCCAGTTGTTAATAGATACAGAAAGCTTCCGACTTTTGAATCGAATCGGAAGCTTTTTTATCATGTGTTGCTAGATCGTTATAGATTGGGCCTGCGCTGTTCCTTATTCGTGATTAGTAAAACTAATCCAACAAATTTGGGGTTACTATTCAAAATGCAAGCTGTTTAGAAAAGTTATTATTCTCATTTCGCGTGTCAAATTCCTTGGCAATCAATTGCGCCGTACTTAAATAGAAATGATAGATATCAGCCATTATATAGGTGTCCGAATTGCTGTAAATCGGATGTTCTAAAGGTAGTTTCAAAGATACTGGAGTTGTGGCAGGAATATTTTGCAAGGCCTCGATAATCCCCTTGGCAAAGAAAAACAATGTACTCTTATCGGTTTCCAAGGACCAGTTGATAAATAGCTGTAAGTAAGACCAAGCAGCAGTAGGTTTCAACTCAAATAAGACGGGTACAAAATTACCAATTGAGCTAATCAAGTAAGTATCTTCCTCCCGATCGGAGAGTTCTTGTTCTACGCGCTCAGAAAGTTGCTCAGCAATGTCCTTCTGATTGTTTTTTAAAGCATAATAGGCCAGGTTGATACGGGTAACTATAGGTACACGTGCACAAGTATATTGTTCCTGAAGGATGGGTTGAGCTTTGTTGTAACCCGCGTCAAATTCATTTGCTTGGAGATGAATCAGCACTTCGCTGTCCAATTCGCAAGCTTGACAATCACTAATGCCATCTCGTTGAAATGCGGTAATTTGTTCCTGTAGCAACTTGCTCTTCTCGATATCCTTTTCTTCGGCGGCTTTGTGCAACAATTTGGAATGGTAGGCCCTCAAGTTGTATCCTTCCTTTTCCGAGCGTCTTTTGAAATCTTCCATAATGCCGACAATTTGTGTTTTACTGATGTCCGGGTTTGACTGTACTTCACTAATAATCCATTTATACTTCCAAAGGAGTTCCTCCGGGTTGTGCTGGTCAGGATGTTCGTCATATGCATTTAAGAGCCAGCTAAAAGTAGGAAGAAAATTTCGTCGGTCATTGTGTTCCCATTCAATGTCCATTAATTGCATACGAAGCTCATACGCCCAATCGATATCATTGTTTTCATCGGCCAATTGAATGGCCTGAAGAAAATATCTTATCTTATCCTTGTCCTTATCACTTAAGTGGGATGCTGTATTTAATATTTTTTGAATCTGTAAAGTGTACATGGTATCACGTTATGAATCTAAATGTTTATAAAATTGTCAATTCCCATAATCAACAGATTGTTGATTCCCTCATTGAACAAGGTCATTTCTCTGTCATTTACTGGATATTTGCCAAGTAACAACGATTGTACATATAGTACATGTACGACAGAGCGAATGACATAGTCGTCTTTTACTGACAGCAGATTGTTGATTAGCTTGTTGCTTGAATTTAGGCAAAGCACCGGTTTGTCTGCGTTCTTTTTTGATGAGAACGATCCTAAAATGTCGTTGAGGGGATTGTCAGCGGATTTTTTGATCGACGAGGACGTGATGGATATATTGGACGCGATGTAGAGCGACGGGATGTCCAGTGGAGTATATGATTTGATGATAACTTCACAACCTTGCTCGTTTAGCACCTCATTCGCTGTGTCTAAAAATGTAAGATAGGTAATCTCTTGTTCGGGGGCTAGTTCATGGAATGATGCCAAGATATCCCTTGGTGTGATTTCTTTGATCCGAATGCTACTGTCTAAGCGTTGCGCTTTTTTGAGCAGTTCCTCTTCAAATGTATATGCTGCATTGATAACCAATAGTCCTTGAGATTCAGCAATGCGTCTCATTTGTTTGAAGTCGTCTATATTGGGGGTGTAATATATCTTATCTTGATATTGCCTAATGTTTTTGAACGTCCTGACTCCTTTATTGGTTTCAAATGGCAAATCTTCAAGAAAAACACTTAGCAATTCGATATCTTCTGCAGCAATGGCCTTTATGTGTAGATAGTGAGTGTGGATTAAGTTATGGTAGACACCCTCATCTATTGTCCGTATGTTGCGGAGGTAATCCTTTAAGGCTTCGGCAATTTCCTTTTGTGTCTCTTTCAATGTGTCGCTAGTCATCAGCGACTCCCGTGATGCAGTAGCTTGTAAGAAATCTGTGTTGATGATACATCTTACAAAAAATGCCCATTTAGGTAGTAGTCGACAGTCATCATCACTTAAAAACATCCTTTTGAGATACAGTTTGTGACTTTGCCGATTAGAGAATTGTGCTTTATGTGGTAGAATATAGACAATTGCTTTAAGTCCTCCAGTAGGGGCATCGATACAGAATGCATCTATAAAATTGGTGTGAAAAATACTGTTGCCCAGTTTTAATAATTGGTCTTTCGCTACTTGCTTGGTCAACCATAGGCCCGTAGAGTCGTTAATACTGGCTTTTTGACTTTCTTCTATGCATTCGATCGGAATAGGGAGTAAATCTCCATAATAGCTTAAATTGTGCTGAAGAGAAGTAAATGTGAAGAGGTGCGCCCATTCTTTTTTGGGACTTAGGATTACTCGAGTACCTATGGGGTGCTTTTCTGCTATTGGCTCTATTTGATAGGTTCCGTTAGAAAGTCCCGTCCACCTGACAGCATTTTCACTCATTGCTGATCGTGTCTCCAATACAATCTCATTACTCACAACAAAGCAGGAAAGCAATCCTATCCCAAATTTGCCAATAAAATCCTGTGCATCCACACTGTTGCGTTTCGAACTCTCACCAATAACAGCAATGAATTGATGTATTTCAGATTCAGTAAGGCCAATTCCATTATCCTCGAAAATTAGCTTTCCTAGGGCTAGACGCACAGTGATTTTGCCTTCGTGATATTCGTCTATATGTTGTACAGCGGTAATAGCATCGACCGCATTTTGCAGCAACTCACGCACAAATGTGTTGGGGTTGCTGTATAGATGTTCCGAAAGAAGGGATATCATCCCTTTTAAATTTACTTGAAAGATATACGATTCTTTATGTTCCATGGTTTATCTTTTTCCTCCGATGATTCGTTTGGCTTGTTTGTGTCCATTTTCGGCCGCGACGGTGAACCAATGAATAGCCTGTTCTTCATTCTCCTCGATGCCCTCACCCATTAAATGACAATTACCCAGTTCGAATTGTGCTGCAGCGTTATTTTGTTGAGCAGCCTGTTCGAGTAGCTTAAATCCTTCTTCTTTATTCATTGCTACCCCTTGTCCTCGAAGAAGTAAGAGACCTGCATGATATTGTGAAGGAGCATCCCCATAGTTTGCAGCATTTGCAAACCAGTGGTAAGCCTGGCTCTCGTTTTTTTTGATTCCAGTACCGTTTAGATAGCACCTACCTAAGCGATACATCGAATTTTTATTTTGTTGATTGGCTGCCACTTCATAATACTTGAATGCCTCTCCAGTATTGGTATGGGTGCCTATGCCATATTCATGACAGATGCCGAGACCTTCGGATATCAATTCATATTTATCGTAAGCCTCAACAAAGTAATCGAATGCTTTTTCATATTCATCTTTTTGGTCATAATCATATAGGTAGTAGTCACCTAGTTCTAATAGGGCGTAAGGCTGTTTATTTTCTCGGGCTTTATTCAGCCAAATGAGAGCTTCATCCGAGTTGGCGAGAATGGGCGCTCCAAGATTGCCGTGCAGAAGGTAGGAGCCTACTTTATACTGTGCATAAGGGTAATTAAGTTCTGCTGCTTGCTTCATCAAATCGAATGTCTTTTGGGCATCAAAGCTAACGCCAAACTCATATTCGTAGCACATAGAAAGTTCAACCATACTTTTCGGTAGGCCAGCGTCAGCGGCCTTTTGAAAGTGTTCTATTGCAAAATCTGGATTTTGTTCGTATACAATACCGTATCGGTAACAACGTCCCAATTCGTAGATACTGTTGATATCTTGGAGAGCTGCACCCTTCTCATACATTTGCACAGCTTGTTCTAGATTACGTTCACCCCCAGTATGGTAGCCAAATTCAAGATATTGGCCTCGGATGTAACAAGCATAACCATAGCCTCCATTCATCTCTGACGCTATAGTGAACAGTTCAAATGCACGAGAAAGGTCTTTTTCTAGACTTTCGTCTTCATACATAAAAGCTAACTCTGTGACTGAAGAGGGATTGTTCTGTTCAATTCCTTTTTCAAAATATACTTTAGCCTTTTCGTTGTTTACTTCCGTGCCTAAGCCATACCGATACATTCTACCCGAATTACTGTTGCCATATGAATGGTTCTGTTGAGCTGCTTGTTCATAATGATTTAAAGCAAGGTCTAACTTCGAGGTGCCTGATATTAATCCCAATTCATACATATAGCCAAGCCGATAATGGGCATATGGGCTGTTGTGACGTTCGATAGCTTTTTCAAAATAGAACTTGCTCATCTCTAGATTTTTGTCGATAAGCTGACCTTCAAGGTACAGCTCGGCCTTTTCTACAAGAGCATCCATGAGTTCTTTGTCAGCAGCTATGTCTAAATTGGCCAGTCCCTTGGCCATATTTTGATGATGCGGTACATAGAGCTGTAGTAGCGCCAAACGATATGTTGCATAAATATTTCCGTACAGATGAGCGATTGAAAACCAATGGAAAGCATTTCGATATGCTTCTTCTTCAGCCGCCTGGGGAGGACAGGATAGGTGTCCAAAATTGCTCATGGCTTCTAGACTGCCCAACTCTGCAGCCCTTTCTAAAAGGGCGAGCGCTGCCGTAGGCGTCTGGTCATCAAAAGTCAACAAAGCGTAACGAGTCATGGCGTAGGACGAATCGTATGTGTCCATACAATACTTATATATCGTCTTTGCTTTGTCCAAATTGCCTTGCCATTCGTGGCTACAGGCCTCCAATATATAGCTGTTCTTTATAATTTTGCTATCTTGACTGGTTCTGAGCGATGAATAAATAGTAGTCAGGTTATCAAACTCTTTGCCTTCCAGGTAAAGGTATCCTCTGTATAGCCGGCCCCATTCACTATTATCTTGGTCTAGCAAGCGGATGGCCTCCTCTTTGTCCTGTCGAGGGATATGATTGTAATACAAGAAATAGGCATATACAGGCTTCGCAATTGGTGCGTTGTGTGCTATGGCGAGTGTTAAGTAATGTGCAACCTTCTCTTTATTCTGATAGCCAGTGCGAGCTTCGTGGTATTGAAAGGCCAGCTGAGCGTACGCATCCGGCAAATGTTGCGCAAGATTATTAAGTATAGTTTCGAGTGTGTTCCAATAGAAATCATAATCTTCTTCGCTCAGAAGATAGCTGAATTTGAAGTCCAGCCCATCGTAAAAAAGCTTTTCGTAAAGTTGTACGATATCTACTGAACACTGTTGGAAATAAGAGGTCGATTGACTTAGGATAGCGAGGCCCGTCATCCAATTTTGGTCATCCTGTAAAGCGTTGTAGCTATAGTCAAAATTTAGTAAATCAGCTATTTTGATGTTGGACTGTGTAGTTTCGTACCGAGTACTTAAATTCATGATAATTGTTGTTTCTGCTGTATGGTGCAATACACGTATAGCACGCATGTGAAATCTCCAGTCAAAATAATTAAAATTTATTTATAAAATAAATCTGTAAAGGCTTTAATTTTTTGAACATCCAGAGCCGTAGTCAATAAATCTTCTTATGTGTTAATACTGTGGGTTTTATAAGTTTTCGACGTTTCAGTTAGTTGTCCCATCACCGGTTGTAGGATAATGGTGAAGTTGTAAGGCAATTTATGTAAACTTGCATTTGTAAATCGGGTTTAACAAGTACAAAGATAGGATATCGATGTTTAAAATATTTAATAGAGGGGGGGCGGCTGAACATGTGCCCACAGAGGAAGAAGGAATGGAATCTTTTTTAGAAAGCCAAATCGATCGAAATCTATTACAGCTATGGTGTGAACGATGCGTTGAAAATAGGATGGCAGAAGACCTCAATCTACAATATGCAAATCTCCAACGAATATCTTTTACGAGAGTATCACAAGTGATGTTGTCACTCCAGTATGAGGTTGAGTACATCAAAGCGTACATCGCGGTTTACCAGAAAATGCCAATGGAGGAGTTTTATGTCAACTTTGTCTCAAAATGGACAGGAAGTGAAATATTTGTTCCACCGTTTATTCTCATTCCCCTTATTCAGAATTCGCTAGTGTATGGATACTGTAGGATGGAAAGATTTCCCGTTAAAATAAAGTTGTCGGGGTCAGAAAAAATGTTGACCCTCGAAGTAAGTAACCGTGTGAACCATCACATTCCCGACCAACGGACTACCGCTATAATCCAAGCTTACAAAAAACGATTAAATTTGATTTACCCTAAGAGATATCAATTACTTTTCAATAGTAATAGTAATACGTTTAAGGCTTCATTGACACTTGAACTCTAGATAACATCGAAATGCTTGAGAGCATTCCAAATACCGTCGTGATCCACGTCATCGGTTATATAATCTGCAATGTCTTTTACTTCCGGATTAGCATTGCCCATGGCTACTCCAATGTGGGTATGTTGCAACATGGTGATGTCGTTTCCGCCATCTCCAAATGACATGGTTTCGTTAATCGTAATCCCAAAGTAGTCCAGAAAGATATCAATACCTACTTTTTTACTTTGTCCTAAAGGGTTGACATCTGCGAAAAGTGGTGTCCAACGAGAGGCAATTGAGTTGGGCATCACCGTCTTCATAA
The DNA here is from genome assembly GCF_027627455.1 of Sphingobacterium sp. SYP-B4668. Taxonomy (NCBI): domain Bacteria; kingdom Pseudomonadati; phylum Bacteroidota; class Sphingobacteriia; order Sphingobacteriales; family Sphingobacteriaceae; genus Sphingobacterium; species Sphingobacterium sp. SYP-B4668. The sequence goes on from NZ_CP115483.1 coordinate 1,837,066, forward strand.
AATGATCTTCATGCTCTGGCTGAATGAAAATATTAGTTTGAAGTACCGTCGAGGTGTCAAAGTCTTCATATTCGCGCTGCATAGGGACGGGAAGATTCAGGGAGTCGTACATCTGCTGGATATCAGGAGTGACATTGAAAATCGAGATTTCCTGTTCAGACATTAACGAAAAACTTACTGGATTTGCTTGCTTTGCATAGTTCAAAAGAGATTGGATATCTTCTGCAGGTATCGGTTTTCTAAACAGCACATCTCCGTCTTTTGTGACGCAATACCCACCGTTGAAGGTGATAAATCCATCGAAATCTAAATATTTGATATGATTTAAACTATTAATCGAGCGACCGGTAGATACTATTATTTTGATACCTTTGGCTTGTAAGGTACGAATGGCATTTTCAGTGGATAATGGAATTTGGTGGGTGTTGAAACTTAATAATGTGCCATCGACGTCAAAAAAAACTGCTTTAATCATAAAAATATATCTCTTTTCGTAGTGAATTGCAAAAATACAAAAAAAAGCGGGGAGGCATCCTCAATAGGATGGTCAATGACACTATCGATTTAATTTAAATACTCGAAACGCAGTAGAGATTCCAAACAGGAAATCATCAGAAAGAGTCTCCAGTGTATTTGCCATTCGCGAAGTGCACAACCGTTTAACTCAGCAGCCTGAGTAAGTCATCTTTGTTGAAGTCTGCAAATAGTGGGTTCGTCCCATTTCCAATCAAGGTGGAGGCAATCTCTTTTTTCTGTTGCTGCAGTTTGATCATTTTTTCCTCAACAGTATCCGGTGTAATCAATCGTATTGCTGTCACCGCCTTGTCTTGACCTATGCGATAGGTACGGTCGATGGCCTGCTCTTCAACTGCTGGATTCCACCACGGGTCTATGAGATAGACTAGATTGGCAGCTGTAAGGTTCAGCCCCATGCCGCCCACTTTTAGAGAAATCAGCATAACACGAGTGTCTTCTTGTTCTTGAAAGCCATGTACTATCTTTTCCCGATTTTTACTTTTCCCCGTCAACATTGACACTTCGATTCCAACCTTTTCTAAAGCTTTTTTAACCAATTCCAGCATGGATACAAACTGAGAGAATACAACAATCTTTTGTTGGTCTTTTCGATCAGCTATTTGTTCGACAAGCGCTTCAATCTTAGCTGAATCTACTACACTTGTTAAGTCCTCCGCTTTCAGTAATTTAGTAGAATTGCAGATGAGTCTTAACTTGGTTAATCCCTTTAAGACATACATAGCGTTCTTACGGATTTCATCTCCATCGGATACAGAAATAAATTCTCTAAACTCCTTTTCGTAAAGGTCATAGATTTTCCGCTGGTCAGGTTTCATCTCACAGTATAGGATGATTTCGTTTTTCTCAGGAAGTTCATGCATTACCTCTTGCTTAGTTCGTCGAAGGATGAAGGGTTGAATCTTTTGTTGTAAGGACTTCATTCGCTTGCGATCGCTAAAGGCATCTATGGGTGTAGTATATACATCTTTAAAATATTTTTTGCTTCCAAGTAGTCCTGGGCAAGCAAAGGAAAGTTGGGCATACAAATCTAACGTGTTGTTTTCAATCGGTGTACCTGTCAACGCGATACGGTTGTAAGATTGAAGTAATAATGCAGCTTTGTATCGTTGAGAGTTAGGGTTTTTTATTTGTTGGGACTCATCCAAGAAAATATAGTTAAACGTGTATTTTTTCAAATAATTGATATCGGTCAATAGATTGTGATAAGATATCATTATCAGTTCATAATTTTTAAACTCCTCAGCACTTTTAAGACGCTTGGGACCGTCCAATATTAAAACGTCTATATCAGGGGCAAATTGCTGTAACTCACGCTTCCAATTGAAGATAAGCGTTGTTGGCAGTACAAGAAGATTACAGTTGCTCTCTTTTTTCTCTCGTTGGGAAAGGATAAAGGCGATAATTTGAATGGTTTTGCCTAATCCCATATCATCCGCTAGACAGCCACCCAGTCGAAAATCATCTAAAAAATTGAGCCAATTAAGACCTTCGTGTTGATAAGGGCGTAGTGTTCCATTGAATGTTTTAGGTGTTTTTAGTTTATTTATATTTTTGAAATTCTGAGTTTTATATTTAAGTAGTTGAATTTCCTCTTTAGTTTTTTTATCCAACTGATGCTCCTCGAAAAGATGGTCAATCGTTGAAAAATTGTTTTTTGAAACGAGTATATTGCCCCGGTCGTCTATTTCGCCCGCTTCAAAGTAAGTAGCAAATTTTTCAATCCATTCTTCAGGTAGAATTCCGACTGTACCATCATCCAAAGTGATAAATTTGGAACGATTACGAACGGCTTTCTCCAGTTTTTTAATAGCAGCTTTTCTGATGCCAAAATTTAAATTAATATTTACATTAAACCAGTTGATTCCACTTTTTACCTCAACTGTTACTTTACCTTTGAATGGGCTGATGTTATTGTTTTTAATAAAATTGAATCCTATAATGCTAATACCATGATTACGCCATTCTTCAAAGACATCCAAAAACCAATTTTCATTTAGAAAGTGTTTTCTGTGAAGATAAAAGTATAGAAAGGATTCTTGTAGTTGCTCTTCAAAATACGGATGTTGCTTAATAAGAAGGGCAATCACAGCTTGTTCTTTATCGTTACATCTTTTTACTAAGTAGCTGTTGCCGGTTGGGTCCATCCCGACTATCTGCCTTTGAGAGCGTATTGGAACTTCTATATCCGCATATCGAAATACAGGCGTTAGCGTTATGTAGTCCTGCGATTCATCTAAGTAGATGATTGCCTCCCTGTCCCCGTAATACTTTTGATGCGCCAGTTCTCTTTTGCTAATCTTAGGCATGTCTGGATAACGAATCTCTATAGACTGTGATAGAGACTCTAAAAACTTCGTGTTAAATGTCTTAAATATGGATTGATGTATGAGTAATTCTTTTCCTTTGTCATGGAACAGGGCTATCAGTTCAGCAATCTCTATTAGAGGGATGTGATAAAGTGTGTGGTTGATATGGATGAAATGCGTCAATTTTAGTGTAAGCTCATGCAGGGAGTATGATTTGTTTTCAATGCTGAGCGAAGCATGCAATGTCATAAATGACTCTCTTGTACGAATTTCCATAGCAGGAACGGCTGCCAACGACTTTAAAAATACTGGGGTGAGTTGAGTGGATGTTAAAGAGGCTGGGTGAGCGTCGTTATGCATATACACCGCTAATCCAAGTGGGTTTTTAACCACGGCGGAGAGTGCTCGCTGAAGCTGCTCATCTGTTAGTTCATTGGTGGATTGTGACAGTTGTTGTATCGCACTATAAAATTGACTTTCAAATACGTCTTTGGACTTCCATATACTGTCCAGCACAGGAATGGGATGTATAGGGTTTTTTAATTTGCCCTGTTTGGTTTTTTGAGCCAAACAGAGCTGGATTTGCAGGTGTTTGTAGAAACGATGCCTTTTGATGACAATAATAGTATCTTGTAGCGGCATATTTTTTGAGTCGGTGTCATTCTTTTTTATTTTAAAATAATTATGATCTAGTGAGATAATACTATTGTTTTGAAGAGATACTTCTAATTTATCTTGGTATCCTAGCTTAAGGTATTTCTCTATTTCCGCCTCTTCTGTAAGGCCGTATCGGACGCCTGCTTTTCTCAAACGGGTATCATACCGTTTATCAGAAAAGAAAGTCAACCACTCTTCATTACGGAAAAGAGAGATTAATAGTGTCCGTTGGTGTAGACAAATTCCAAACATTTCTGTGCACGAACATGACAACAAAAGACTTGGCTTTTGATATACCAGTCGAAGCGAATAGACGTGATTGTCAATCGCTAACCTGAAGCTACCTTGATAGCGCTGGATATTTTCCACTTGTAGTACCGGATCCGTAATTCGGGGGCCGTCTAACTCGGTTATATAGGAAAAACGATCGATTCCATCAAAATCAATATGTTGGATTTTATACTGATGAAACTCTGTATTATTGTAATAATCCATTACTGTCCAAACGCTGCATAGAATTCAAACTTAGATAAAATGCATTGCATTTGCGAAGGTCGAATAGAAAAAAGGTTAACTTGATTTGAGATACACGTCTAATGCATTAGTTTGAAACCTATGTAGTAATTGCGGCTGGGGGCAGCGTTAAAATAACGTCCGCCAAAAGCATTGATGTCATTTCCCAAGCTGTATTTTTCATTCAGCAGATTGTCTACACCAGCAAACAATTGTAAATTACATCCCTTTACGAGAGGTGTTGTCCAATTAATTTTGGCTTGTAGCAAATGATATTTATCCGCATACACAGTGTTTGCATCATTTAATGGAATACTTGATGTAAAATTATGCATTATATTGATGCCAAAATTTTTATCGAATGTTAATGATACGTGATTGACCCAAATCCAGTCGGGGGTAGCGGTTAATTTATTGCCGGAGAAATCGTCTTGCCCAACTTTATATTGTGCAAAACGATAGTGGTTGTATGTCATATTACTTCCCAATGATAGGGATTGGATAAACTGTTGCTTTCTAGGGGCAATCAAGTAGGTCAAAATAGACGCTTCAATACCTTGTTGGTCTACTTTTCCAGCATTCAGAAAATATTCTTTCCCGCTCTCCCTAATCTGACGGATAATGGCATCATCCATGCGGAAATAGTAGTAGGCTGCGTCTATAATCAGTCTTCTATTCCAACTTTCTGCACGCAAGCCAATTTCGTAGTTGGTGCCCGTCTCAGGCTTGAGGTTAGCATTAAATTCATTATCTGAGGGATATATCTCTGCAATTGTGGGAGCTGAAAAGCCCTTACTGATAGAGGTTCGAGCAGCTATTTGATGTGTGAGCAGATAGGAGGCTCCAAAACGAGGCATCCACGTAGTGCCAAAATCAATTTTTCGGAAGCGTTCAGTAGCTTCGGGGAAGATTTCTTCATATTTGATGGCATTATAATTCAATCCAAGAGAGGCTTCCAACGTGAGCTTTTTAGCGATTAGCGTCTGTCCACGTAGGAAATAGAAATGTTGGTCATTTTCTAATCTATTCTTGTTTTGTGTATGGGTAGCAATACCTTTTTCATTGTCAAAGTTGTCTATTTTGTAATCTCCCTTTTGTCCTTCCACTCCTAATTGAAATTGTAATTGGAGCTGTTCATTATCCTCATTGTGATAAGATATATAGGAACGTAGCCCAATGTTGTTTTCGTCTCGCTTTTCAAAATTGGTGATAAAAGGATTTTTTACATTAGCCAGGCTTCCAAATAAACTAATGACGTGAGTAAAATAATTGGACAATTCATAGGTATTGGAAAGACCTCCAAAAAATGTTTTATTATAGATTCCTGCTCTCTGCTCCATTGCTCCAGGATTGGGCCCCGCGGGTGGTCGTGCTGCAGTAGGATCTTCATCATATTGCGCCTGTGTCAACCCCCCAGGTGTACGATAACCAAGATTAGCATATAATGCTAGTAGTTTCAACTGTCCGGAAGGACTGTAGTTCCAGCGATGTGTTGTCTGTATGGTTTTCTTATTCAGTGCTGAATTCTGGCGATAGCCATCACTTCTGCTAAAACTCTGGTCTATAGCGAAATTATAGTTTTGCGTAGGTTGTAGCGCCGTAGATAGCTGCTCTTGAAAGCCTCCGAAAGAACCACCCTGAATAGCGAGCGAACTACCAAGGTGTGCGTCAAAACCATTCGGAGTAAGTTGAATAACTCCACCTGAGTTTGGTCCGTATATTGATCCATCTGGGCCTTTGATGATATGGAGGCCACGCACAGAAGCGGGATCTAAAAGGTTAAGATAGGTATTGCCACCTGCGTCGGTTAGCGGAAACTCATCAACATAGATTTTGGCGTTTCGAATGCCAAATGGAGAGCGAATCAAACTCCCCCTCATAGCCAATCGGTAACTGCCTGGCGATCGTTCTTCCATTCGTATACCAGGTACAGTATTGATTGCTGTCAACAAGGTCTGGTTACCCTGACTAGCAATTAAATCCTGACCAATACTTTGGGCCGATGATGTCAACGTCAGAAGCGGTCGTTTGGCAAAATATGCATTGATTTGTATAGGTGATAGTGGATTATCAATACTATCTGTTAATTGGACTTCCTGGGCAATCAAATGGCATGAAGCAGAAGTAGAGAAGAAAAGAGCTAGGGCTTTGATTAGTCGCATGTCGTGTTTAGGATATAAAAGTTCCTAAATTAACAAAAAACACTAAACTTTGGTGTTTTATCCTTTAAAAAGCTTCATTTAGACCAAGAAAAAAACCTCTATTACCATACTTCCCAAAAGCATAATCCAAGCACAGATTGGTTCTTGTGGCTTTGTTGAATAGAACTCGTAATCCAGCACCACCCCCAGGTTGCCAGCGTTGGAATAGTTTAGTCCCAATTTCGTCACTCGCTGATTGCATATTGAAGAATGTAACTCCACTTAAGAATTTATTTGCCATTATGGGAAATCGATATTCAACTTCAGAATAAGCAAATGATATCCCTTTGAAATAACCTATAGTATATCCTCTTCCTGTACGTACATTGGTGTCTTTACTTGTTCCTGGGAGGTCAAAATAAGGCAGTGTGCCACTAAGCCTATACGACCCCCAGTACCAAAAGGCTAGTAAATGATCAGGATGCTGAGTTGAAAAGCTGAAATACTTTCTAAAATCAGTTACCATTTGAATAGCATTTTTACTGCTTCCCATCCAAGTCTGGTTGACGCGTATCCCAACATCGGTGTAGATGCCCTTGTAGGCTCTATTAGGATGGTCTCTGGTCATATATTGCACATTGAACAATAGTCCATTCGAATTGTATCGCTTAGGGTCGAATCCATGTTTGATGCTATAGAGATAGGGTGGGGTTGGACCATTAACTAATTGTGGTTCTTCAATTTTTCTACGCATGTCGAATGAAACGCCAGCGCCTAAAAAAAGTCCATCTGCCACTTGTCTATAAATCTTTTCATTGAAGACATAAGAATTATATTTGGAACCGTAGCGATTTCGTTCTGGATTAGCAATGATACGTTCTTCCTCTGTTGTCCAAGCATGCATATTCATCCCGATACCAGCATCAGGAGCTACCATACGTACAACTGCCATGCTGCCTTGTAAATTCCATTTATTACCCGGTGTGAAAATATTATGACTCAAATAGGCGACCATAATACCTTTGGTTGTAATTGAGGCTGAAGTTGCCCCTACAGACATCGTCGTATTCGGTTGATTTCCCAACACCTTACCCGCGACAGCTTTAATGCCCCCTTGAGCGCCAATGGTTGGATTGTAAGCAACATTCGGCATAATGGTAATGGGAGATCTTTTTTTCGAACGGTCAGCCTCCCGACGAGGGTGGAATATGTTTACGAATAAATCGCTGATATCATATTGATCCGTAGAAGCAAGTATTGGTTCAGTTTTATTTTCAGATATCAATGTGTCCTGTGGACGTATATGCACCACGCTACTAGTATCGTGCTGAGCGAAAGATAGCGGAGCGACACCTAATAACAATATTATAGATAGCAGATAGCGTAAAAAGTAGCGTTTTATAAGTGTTTTGCTTGCTAGGGTTGTTAATATCATTATAATAGAGGTCTCGTCTGGTTAAAGATAGAAAAATTGATTAAAGATTTAACAAACAAGTCGGGCTATAGTTTCAATTCGTACTAATGACTTGATAAAAAGAAAAGCCAGCATGATTGTTATCATGCTGGCTTTTTAATAAAGTCTCTGTTTTCGATATTATTCTTCTACATATCCCATTTTGCTGAATTTTTCAATCCTCTCACTGACCAAAGTGTCTGAGTCTTTTGCTTTTAAGATTGTCAAATCTGTTAGGATTCTTTTCTTAACGGTTTCTGCAGTCGTATTTGGGTCTTGGTGTGCCCCTCCAAGAGGTTCTTCTATAATACCGTCGATAAGTCCATTTCCTAACATATCGTTGGCCGTTAGTTTTAATGCTTCAGCAGCTCTTTCTTTATGATCCCAACTTCTCCACAAAATAGATGAACAAGATTCTGGTGAAATAACTGAATACCATGTGTTTTGTAACATATATACACGATCTCCGATACCAATTCCTAAGGCACCACCAGAAGCGCCCTCACCAATCACGATACAGATAATGGGTACTTTGAGGACGGACATTTCCAAAAGATTGCGGGCGATTGCTTCTCCCTGACCTCTTTCTTCAGCTTCCAGACCAGGGTACGCACCCATAGTGTCAATAAGAGTGATGACGGGTTTGTTGAATTTTTCCGCCATTTTCATCAAGCGTAATGCTTTGCGGTATCCTTCAGGATTAGCCATTCCGAAATTACGGAATTGCCGCTCCTTGGTGTTCTTACCTTTTTGATGACCGATAACCATAACTGATTGTCCGCCAATGGAGGCAAAACCACCTATGATTGCTTTGTCGTCCTTTACATTTCTATCGCCATGAAGTTCAATGAATTCGTCACAAATCATGTCAATATAATCGAAGGTTTGCGGACGCTCTGGGTGTCTGGACATCTGTACTTTTTGCCACCCGGTCATATTATTGTAAACCTCAAGTTTGGTCTCTTCCAACTTCGCTGTCAAATCTTGGATAGTAGCATTCATATCTACCTTGGTTTTTTCAGCTACCTGGTTTACTTTTTCTATCTGCGTTTGCAAATCTGCAATGGGTTTTTCAAAATCGAAAGTCGTTTCCATATGTTCTTATGAAAAAAATTAGAGGGCTAAGGTAAGGCTATTTTTAGGTAATTTAAAATTTTACTAGACATTCATTTGACCGATGATGTCAATTGCATTTGTTATTTTTGCAATGGTTTTGGACAACTTGCTAGATAAGTTGGAAATTATTAGTTCACTTTTTATAACAATATCATGAAATATTGGAGCCTATTTGCCTGTTGCTTCTTTTTTATAGTCACTGCAGTCAAAGCTGATACTTATCCTGAAGTGATATTTGATAATAGCTTAATAGGTGGCAGCTATGCCAAAAGTATGGTTACTTACAAAGGAAATAGCTGGGTTGAAAATGTTAAAAAGCACCTTCCTGTATCCGATACGCTGTTTTTTACTCCGGGAAATGCATTGTCCTTAAAATACTTTGATGCCATTGATGGATCCTGGGAAGCGGATATATTTTATAGTAGACAGAAGTTCTTTTATCAAATATCCAATAAGGATGTCTTAACTTTAAAGATATACGTTCAGAGTCAGGCCACCACTCTGGACAATCTCCCAAAATTGATTGTCAAACAAGGCTATAAAGAGTCCTTACCTATAAAGATGGATTCTTATATTGACGACTTTACAACTAATAGTTGGATTAATGTGGAGATTCCTGTTAAGGATATCAAAAATATTACAGAAGGAACCATAAGTGCCGTCAGCTTTAGAAATGAGGGTGGCAGCAATCAAAATCATCAGTTGTTTATCGATCAAATTGAATTTCTCCCTGAGCGGCACCCTGATGTTAAACTGTCCTCTCCGGCGATTCTATCTAAGGCTATGGCCTATGATAGGCAGGTCCTACTAAACTGGCAATTACCTTTAACACCTAGCATCCGTTATATCAAAATATACCGCTCTACGGATAAAGAGAACTTTGAGCCCGTAGCAGTGAGACCAATACACATGCAGGGTTGTCTTGATCGTGTGCCTGAAGTAGACAAGACCTACTATTATAAAATCGCTTGGGTGGACTATAATTATATAGAATCACCCTTTTCAGAAGTGAAAGAAGTGAAGACGAAAAAAATGTCTGACGAGGAGTTGATGGATGTGGTGCAAGCGGCACACGTGAACTATTTTGTGGAAAATTTTGATTTCAATAGCGGGATGTATCTTCCTTATCGTAGAAAGGACAAGGCTATTGTCTCAGTTAAGGAGTCGGGGTATGCAATATTAACACTGTTAATCGGCGCAGAGAGAAAGCAAATTAGCAGACAGGCTGTTCTGGGAAGGATTGATAAAATGGTCAATTTTTTGGAACAGGCACAACAAAAGGATGGTGTTTTTCCTGAGCTATTTGATGGAAGGACAGGGTTGCCGGAATATCGAAACCAGAAACCAAAGTACAACCTCACATCTACAGCGAGTATTATTGAAGCCCTATTGGTTGCTAGGCAGTATTTCTTTAAAGAAGATGTGCCCGAGGAAGTTGTATTACGCGAGAAAATTACCAAAATTTGGGAACGAGTGAATTGGAAAGCTTTTTCTTTCAATAGTGATGGGGTGGTCTTGTGGGATAGTTGGTCTTCAGTAGATAGTACTCAACGGTCATATCTTTTAGGTGGATTTAATAGCAGTATGAACGCATATTTGTTAGGACTGTCTTCGCCGACCTTCCCGCTTTCGTCGCAAGCCTACAATAGTGGCTATGCAAACATCCATCTTCACGGGGGGCAATTGCCTACTTATTTTTCACAATTTGTAGTCACAGATTCCCTATCAACAGACTCTATTTCGGATGAGAATACCTTAAAAGATACATCGGCTATAATCTGGTCGCGGTCTATGATAAGTGATACAACCAAATTTGGTTTGGATACCAAAATTCCAGAACTTGGGGTGCCTCTTGTGGATGTGTATCGTATGTTTTTTACCATAGCCCCGCATGGTCGTAAAGATCAATTTATAGACTATGAACAACAAGTACGCAATCTTATCTATATTGCCAAGAGAAAGGATAATGAGATGGGAGTGGGGACGGCCCAATCAGATATTTGGGGATATTATCATTCTCGTAATGAAACAAATGGTACACGCATCAATCCCGCAGTAGGTACATCCGCTGTCTTTGTCGATAAGGAGGTAGGATTGAAAGCGATGAAAGTACTCTATGAAAAATATGGAGATGTTCTTTTGACGGAATATGGATTTAGAGCTTGGTTAGATTTAAAAGATAATGATGTTTCTGATGAGTATGTAGCAATTAATCAGGCCGCTGTAGCTATTATGATGGAGAATGGAAGGTCTGGTTTGATTTGGAAGCTTTACAGCGAAATTCCAGAGATTAAGAGAACACAAGAGTCTTTATTAAAAAAGGATTAATATGTTAACTGGATGGAAAGAATTACAAGAATTGTCGAGTAGCCTCAAATCCCAGAGTAAACTCATGCCCGCTCTCTTTGTCGGTCACGGGTCGCCAATGAATGGAATCGAGGACAACGAGTTTTCTAGAAATTGGGCACAATTGGCGAAGGAGATTCCAGAGCCCCAAGCAGTATTGGTGGTGTCGGCCCATTGGTATACCGATAGTACAAAGATTACAGCTATGGAAAGCCCTCAGACCATTCATGACTTTTATGGTTTTCCCAAAGAATTGTTTGCGATAGAGTATCCAGCACCCGGCAGTCCTGTATTGGCCGAGGAAACCAAGGCTTTAATTACACAGACGCATGTAGAATTGGATCACGACTGGGGATTGGATCACGGCACTTGGACAGTAGTGCGACATATGTATCCTGATGCTAAGATTCCAGTACTCCAGTTGAGTATTGACTATCGTCAACACCCTTTATGGCATTATGATTTAGGTAAAGAGTTGCAGGGATTGAGGAGAAAAGGCGTACTTATTATAGGAAGCGGTAATATGGTACATAATCTGCGAATGATATCCTGGAAAATGATAGATGGAGGTGGATATGATTGGGCCTATGATATGAATGATACCTTCAAGAGTTTAATCCAAAAGAGAGAGCATAAGACACTTGTTCAATATGATCAGTTGGGAGCAGCAGCAATTTTAGCGATACCAACCCCAGAACATTATTTGCCGATGCTATATACCTTGGGACTACAGGGAGATAAAGAAGATGTCACGTTTTTTAATGATAAGCTTGTGGGTGGGTCTTTAAACATGACGTCCTTTAAAATATCGCAATAAATCAATGCCAGACAACTGGTTTTAAAGATTTTTATTATCTTTAACAGATTAAAATCACAAAATTTCATAAGTTATCATTTTTTCATGAAGCGGATTAACATATTAGCATTAACCCTACTTTCAGCATTAACGCTTTTTTCTTGTAAACAACAAGCCCTGACTGTAAATCCTGGCGCGGTACTCAGTAAAGATGGAACCGATGACGGGTTGAAAAATGTCAAAGAAGAATTTAACGACGCTTCCCGTACTGATGAAGGTATTAAGTTTTCCCTTTCTTCAGATTTTTTGTTTCCAACCAATTCATCTTATTTGACAGAAAAATCTAAAGTTGAATTGAGTAAAGTTGCCAAACTATTAAAAGAGGATGCAAAAGCAAAAATTCGCGTAGATGGTCATACCGACGCTACTGGTGAAGCGGGGTATAACCTTTGGCTGTCGGAAAAACGTGCAGCATCTGTGAAGAAATTTTTAGTTGATTCAGGTATTTCTGATGGTAGGATTGCGATAAAGGGACTTGGACAAACTAAACCTGTTTCAGATAACAAAACTCCAGAAGGTCGTCAAAAGAATAGAAGAGTAGAGGTCGTTATCTTAAACGGAAAGTAGATTGGCATTTTATATCTAAAGTAAATAAGGGCAGTATAGGTACTGCCCTTATTTATTTTATGGCGCTATTATTGTCAATTAAGGGATGGTTGTGTCGTAGCGAAAAGAGTTGTAGGCAAGAACCGATAATGGGTAAAAAAGAATATGAGTACCACCATTAACACTTTATCGCTATTGTTCTTGAATTGTCGTTTAAGTATATCTAGAATGGATACGATGATCAAAATCGTGGGAATGAAAGTCAGCGAAGTGAGAATCATTATTAGAATCATTTCTTGTGCCCCAATGTTGAGGAAAAGTAAGTCCATAGGCTATAATTTTTATAATTTGTTGTAGGCTAATATGATAAAAGATATACCTGTTTTATATCTAAAAGGACTCAAAATCTTTAGTAATTTTGTATCTTCAAGGGGTAGTAGTTAAGAAGATATCGGTTAGTAAAGGAAGTAGATATGTATATAATATTTGATACGGAGACCACAGGTCTACCAAAGCGGTGGGATGCGCCAATTACAGATACAGACAATTGGCCTAGATGTATACAGATTGCTTGGCAACTGCATGATGAGATGGGTAATCTCATAGAGCATGCCGATTTTTTGATAAAACCAGATGGGTTTAACATACCCTATGATGCCGAGAAAATTCATGGGGTATCAACAGCATTAGCCGAAGAAGAAGGTATTCCCATTCAAGAAGCCTTAATCAAATTCAATGAAGCTCTAGCCAAAGCGAAATTTGTTGTTGGTCAAAATATAGGCTTTGATATCAACATCATGGGGTGTGAATTGTATCGTTATCAGGTGGAGTCGCCCATGGCTAGTATGCCTGTGTTGGATACTTGTACGGAGGTGACGGCTAATTTATTGAAAATTCCGGGTGGACGCGGTGGACGATTTAAACTACCCAATCTGACAGAGTTACATACCTTCCTTTTTGGAGTGCCATTTGCAGAGGCGCATAATGCGACTGCCGATGTGGAAGCAACGACCCGTTGTTTCTTGGAATTGGTCCGTCAAGAGGTCTTCACTTTGGAAGAACTTCAGCAGGACACCGGATATTTTGTTGAGTTCAGGAAACACAATCCAGAGCCTATACAGACAGTAGGACTGAAGCATATTAATTTAAAGCAGGCTTCGGATGAGATTCGATCAAGATTAAGTGAGGAGAGTAGGGAAAAGGTATTTGTCGATGCGGAGGCCGTTGCGGCGATGAAAGCTGCAACCTTTGTGCACTTACATAATCACTCCCAGTTCTCGGTATTGCAATCAACAATATCAATCGGAGGTCTAGTTGATGCGGCAATCAAGAATAACATGCCAGCTGTTGCATTGACGGATCATGGTAATATGATGGGGGCTTTCCATTTCGTAAGTCGTGTCATCGGACACAATAAAGAGGTTGAAGCGAAAAATCAAGAATTGATTGCTAATGGGGAGATTCCAACCGGGAAAATTATCACACCTATTGTCGGCTGCGAATTTTATGTTTGTGAAGACCATCTCGATAAAACTCGGAAAGACAACGGTTATCAAGTTGTATTTCTTGCCAAGAATAAAAGCGGTTACCACAACCTTGCAAAAATGGCATCCATAGCATATACTAAAGGTTTTTACTACGTTCCAAGGATTGATAAGAAGGTAGTCGAGCAGTATAAAGAAGATCTTATTGTTTTGTCTGGTAATTTGCAAGGTGAGGTCCCTAGTAAAGTCTTGAATATTGGTGAAAATCAAGCTGAAGAAGCTTTAGTATGGTGGAAGGAACAATTTAAAGGTGATTTCTATATAGAAGTCATGCGTCATGGACAGGAAGACGAAAGTCGTGTCAATGAAACGTTGCTTTCACTAGCCCGTAAGCATCAAGTTAAAGTGGTGGGGACTAATAATACCTATTATGTCAATAAAGCCGATGCTCATGCCCACGATATTTTGCTGTGTGTAAAGGACGGAGAGAAATTGTCGACCCCTAAGGGACGTGGAAGAGGTTTTAGATTTGGACTTCCAAATCAAGAATACTATTTTAAATCCACTGAGGAAATGAAAAAGGTTTTTGCCGATCTTCCAGAAGCCATTGTCAATATACAAGAAGTCATAGACAAGATTGAAATATATAAATTAAATCGTGACGTCTTGCTTCCTAAGTTCGAAATACCTGAGCAATTTCAGGTTGCTGAAGATAACGACGACGGAGGAAAGCGAGGGGAAAATAAGTTTTTGGCTCACTTAACTTATGTTGGAGCTACTAAGCGATATGCTGAAATTACCGATGACATCCGGGAACGATTAGATTTTGAATTAGCGACGATTGAAAAGACTGGATATCCAGGTTATTTTCTAATTGTCCAGGATTTTATTTCTGCAGCTCGTGAAATGGGGGTTTCTGTAGGGCCAGGACGGGGGTCGGCAGCAGGTTCCGCTGTTGCGTATTGCTTAGGGATCACCAATATCGATCCGATTCAATATGATTTGCTTTTTGAGCGATTTCTAAATCCGGATCGTGTATCCATGCCCGATATTGATATTGACTTTGATGATGAGGGAAGGGGGAGAGTCATGCAATACGTAATTGATAAATATGGCTCATCGCAAGTTGCGCAGATTATTACCTATGGTACAATGGCTGCCAAATCATCTATTAAGGATACAGCGCGTGTGCTTGATTTGCCTTTATCCGAAGCGAATGAGATTGCTAAACTTATTCCGAATCTGAAATTAAGTAAGATTTTCAACATGGGGGAGAAGGCATTGAAAGAAGCACTACGCGCAGAAGAATTGGAAGCTGTCAATAAACTCATATCCATATCAGAAGGTGCAGGTCTTGAGGCTGAGACTATCAAGCAGGCTAGGGTCTTAGAGGGATCAATGCGTAATACGGGGATACATGCTTGTGGCGTCATCATTACCCCGGATGACATCACCAACTTTGTACCTGTATCCTTGGCTAAAGATTCAGACCTATATGTCACTCAGTTCGATAACTCCGTGGTGGAGAGTGCGGGACTTCTCAAAATGGACTTTTTGGGGTTAAAGACATTGACGTTGATTAAAGATACAGTCGTCAACGTTAAGCTAAGACATGGTATTGACTTAGATCCGGATAATTTTCCAATTGATGATCAATTGACTTATGAGCTTTTCCAAAGGGGAGAGACTGTGGGAGTGTTCCAATATGAATCTCCTGGTATGCAAAAGCATATGAAGGATCTGAAACCTACTGTATTTGCTGATTTGATTGCAATGAATGCGTTATACCGACCGGGTCCAATGGAGTATATTCCTAGCTTTATTAAGCGTAAGCATGGTGTAGAGCCTATTATTTACGATTTGGATGCTTGCGAGGAATATCTAAAAGAGACCTATGGAATCACGGTTTATCAGGAACAAGTAATGCTCCTATCCCAAAAGCTGGCCGGCTTTTCTAAAGGTGATGCCGACGTACTACGTAAAGCGATGGGAAAGAAGCAGAAAGCTGTATTGGATAAGATGAAACCAAAATTTGTCTCCCAAGCAGTCGAAAAAGGGCATCATGCCAAAACACTAGAAAAGATCTGGACCGATTGGGAAGCATTTGCGAGTTATGCCTTTAATAAGTCACACTCCACTTGCTATGCTTGGGTTGCCTATCAAACAGCCTATTTAAAGGCACATTTTCCAGCAGAGTATATGGCTGCTGTACTGTCCAACAATATGAATGATATCAAGCAGGTTACCTTTTTTATGGAGGAATGCCGTAGAATGGGATTGGAAGTGTTGGGGCCTGATGTCAACGAGTCGCATTACAAATTTACGGTAAATGATCGTGGAGCAATTCGTTTTGGAATGGGCGCTGTAAAAGGTGTCGGTGCAGGAGCCGTAGACACTATTGTACAGACCCGTGAAGGAAGTCCGTATAAATCTGTGTTTGATATGGCCAAAAGAATAGATTTGAGAGCTGCTAATAAAAAAGCTTTTGAAAGTTTGGCCTATGCGGGTGGGTTTGATAGTTTTAAGGAAACCCATCGGGCACAATACTTTAATTCGGATACGGACAATTCAACAGGACTAGAGAAAGCTATAAAATTTGGCCAACGCTTTAAGGAAAATGAGAGTTCTGCTCAGGCCAGTCTCTTTGGTGGAGAAAGTAGTGCCGAACTGCCAGAGCCAGTTCTGGCCCCCTGTTCGCAATGGGGCTTGATTGAAAAGTTGAAGTATGAAAAGGATGTTATTGGGATCTATTTGACCAGTCACCCTTTAGATAATTATAAATTTGAAATTAAACACTTCTGCCAGAATATTGTAAGAGAACTCCAATTAATAAATAAAGTGAAGGCTTCTGAAGTCGAAGAAGAAGTATTGCTGGAATTCAATCGGATTAAGAATAAGGAAGTTATTATTGGTGGAATAATTGCTGTTGCGAATCATCGTGTTTCTAAGAATGGTAAACCCTTTGGGTCGTTGATCATTGAAGATTACTCCGATTCATTTGAAATGATGGTTTTTGGAGAAGATTATGTCAAATTTAAAGGATACCTTCAAGAAGGCTATTTCGTGCAGATACGAGGCTTGGTTCAAGAGCGATTTAGGCAGGTCGGGAATTGGGGCTTTGAGCTGAAGAGCATACAGTTGCTCTCGGATTTGAGAGACAAACTCGCCAAAAGCTTTACCGTACAAGTTCCTCTGCAGGTACTGAACGATGAGTTCGTACACAGTATGAAGGAACTCGTTTCAGCGACAAAGACCGAAGGTCAAGAGGCTAATTGTCAATTGAAATTCAAAATTGTCGATATCCAAGATGGCTTCAATATTGAAATGCCTGCAAAATCCATTAAAATTAATCTTACCAACGAGTTTCTTGATGGAATAGAGCAATTTGAAGGGGTCAATTATAGATTGAATTGATGATGTATAGTTATTATTTAACAGCCGAATGACAGGAAATTTGTTGATGATGCTTATATTTGTAAGCATAAAAAATAGAGTATAACTATAGTGGCTTGGTCACTGTTTAAAAAAAAATAATTATGGCATTAGAAATTACAGACAGCAATTTTGAAGAATTGGTATTAAAGTCAGACAAACCTGTGTTGGTAGATTTTTGGGCAGAGTGGTGTGGTCCTTGTCGTATGGTAGGTCCAGTTGTCGAAGAAATTGCTAAAGAATACGAAGGTAAAGCAGTAGTAGGTAAGGTAGATGTAGATAGCAATCCTGAAATATCTGTTCGTTTTGGTATCCGTAACATTCCCGCACTTTTGTTTTTCAAGAATGGTGAGATCGTTGATAAACAAGTAGGAGCTGTCCCTAAGTCAGTATTGACCGAGAAATTGAACAAACAATTGTAAAAACAAAAGGGGGTAGTTTAACTACCCCCTTTTGTTTTTACAATTGTTACGCTATGATAGGAAAATGAGATCTACCTCTATATCATAAAAGCACTTTGGGAGAAATGACATTCGAAAAACCGTGACAAGACTTTTTATTGATTTTTTTTCTTAAATATTCTTTACCTTTGCGACATCAAATAAAGCTATGAGTGACGCTATAAAACACGAGTGCGGAATCGCACTTATTCGATTGCTAAAACCCCTCTCTTATTATCAGGAAAAGTACGGCACGCCATATTATGGCATTAACAAGCTGTACCTATTAATGGAAAAACAACACAATCGTGGCCAAGACGGTGCCGGTATTGCGACCATTAAGTTTGATACTCAGCCTGGTAGTCGCTACATCAGTCGATATAGGGCGATGGGGGCATCTGCTGTTGCGGATATTTTTGAATATGTACAGAAGAAATTTGCTGCAGTGCAAAAAGCATATCCTAATGAATCTAAAGATACAACTTGGCTGAAGGAGCACGTCAGCTTCACTGGCGAGGTATTGCTAGGGCATCTAAGATATGGCACTCATGGGAAGAACAGTATAGAAAGCTGCCATCCTTTTCTTAGGCAAAATAATTGGATGACCCGTAATCTTGTCGTAGCTGGCAATTTCAACATGACCAATGTCGACGAATTGCTCCAGCAGCTTTATGAGCTTGGGCAACATCCCAAAGAGAAAGCAGATACCGTTACGGTATTGGAAAAAATCGGTCACTTCTTGGATGACGAGAATCAGGAGTTGTTTGATAAATTTAAACAGGAGGACTATTCTAATATAGAAATAAGTTCGTTGATTGCTAAAAATTTGGATGTTGCCAAGATATTAACCCGTTCAGCAAAAACATGGGATGGGGGTTACACTATTGCCGGTATTTTTGGGCATGGTGATGCTTTTGTGATGCGCGATCCTGCGGGTATTAGACCGGCATTCTACTACCAGGATGAGGAAATCCTCGTTGTGGCTTCTGAACGTCCAGTTATTCAGACGGCATTCAATATTCCTATTGGAAGCGTTAAGGAGATTAAACCTGGGCATGCACTTATTGCCAAGAAGGATGGCACTGTCACCGAAGAAATGTTCAGGCAGCCAGTTGAAAAGAAATCTTGTTCATTTGAACGAATTTATTTTTCAAGAGGATCTGATGCTGATATTTACAAAGAACGTAAGGAATTAGGACGTCTTTTATTACCTCAAGTATTAGATGCGATAGACTCGGATATCAAGAATACGGTTTTCTCTTTCATTCCAAATACAGCCGAAGTGTCATACTACGGCATGGTAGAGGGGGTGAATACATATGTTCGTGATTTGCAGAAGCAAGCGCTTTTGAATCGTGCTGATAAAATATCAGATAGCGAATTGGAAGAGGTATTAAGTATGGCTCCTCGATTTGAGAAGTTGAATGTAAAAGACGCTAAGCTTCGTACTTTCATTACACAAGATGCCGATCGTACCGACATGGTTCAACACGTATATGATACCACCTATGGAATCGTGCGTGATCATCAAGATACAATTGTTGCTATTGACGATTCCATTGTGAGAGGTACGACATTAAAGCAAAGTATCTTGACTATATTGGATCGGTTGCATCCTAAGAAGATAGTTATTGTTTCCTCAGCGCCACAAATTAGATATCCAGATTGTTATGGTATCGATATGTCTCGTATGGGTGAGTTCGTCGCTTTCGAGGCCGCCATCAACCTCTTGAAGCAAAAAGGAATGGCACATATCATTGACGAAGTCTATCAGAAGTGTTTAGCGTCATTGACCAAACCGAAAGATGAAGTTGAAAATTATGTGAAGGCTATTTATACACCATTCACGGATGATGAGATATCAACAGAAATCGCTAAAATCATCCGTCCCCATCATTTAAAAGCCGAAGTGAAGGTGATTTTCCAGACATTGGATAATTTACATCAGGCGATTCCTGATCATAAAGGGGATTGGTATTTCTCTGGTGACTACCCAACTCCTGGGGGAAATAAAGTTGTCAATAAGGCATTTATGAACTGGGTAGAAGGTAAAAATGTAAGAGCCTATTTTAGTAGTTAATACTATGATGTGGTAAATAAAAAGGGAGCTCATTAATAATGAAGCTCCCTTTTTATTGGGATTAAAGTCACCATTGATTTTGTTGGTATATTTTACTCCGTGTATTTGAGGAGAATTACACTTGATTATGTTTGAAATGCACGTTATTTGTGTCACACAGCCAGTATCTCTGAATTGTATCCACTATCAAACTTTATTTCCGTATTTTATTCAGAATAACCACGGAGTCATATCAGAGATAAGGTAAAATAGCAACCATTCAAAATCCATTCTAATGGATACTTCCTAAAGCTACCTTTTATCTACTTATAAAATGTTTATTCCTTTATCTCGCAGGTTTATTTTTTCTTCCTCGTCCCATATACTTACTTGCACTTCTCCAATATGTGCTTTCTTAAGCATAAACATACATACTCTTGATTGTCCTATCCCGCCTCCGATAGCCTCTGGAAGTTGGTCTTCAAGTAATAATCGGTGAAAAGTCAAAGATGCGCGGTCAAGGTTGTTGCGGAGCTCTAATTGATGTTGTAATGCCTTCTTATCCACCCGAATACCCATAGAAGACAATTCGAATGCTATATTCAGTGTTGGGTTCCAGACAAGGATGTCCCCATTGAGACCATTATGGCCATTTTCATTGAGCGTACTCCAGTCATCATAGTCTGCCGCACGGCCGTCGTGAGCCTTACCATTGCTAAGTTCGCCTCCAATTCCATATAAGAAAACTGCTCCCAAGTCCTTGGTGATAGCGTGCTCACGTTCTTTTGGTGACAGCGTAGGATAGCGTTGCAATAATTCTTCAGAAGAGACAAAGGTAATTTGTTCTGGCAAAATTGCTTTGATATGAGGGTATTGTCTTTCGACTTGTTGTTCTGTAAATTTTAAGGCCTCAAATATTTTGAGTACTGTCTCCTTTAGGAAGTTTAGATTTCGTTGTTCAGGACTGATCACTTTTTCCCAATCCCATTGGTCTACGTATATGGAATGGATAGGAGTGTAGTCTTCGTCAGGGCGAAGTGCACGCATGTCGGTAAGGATACCTTCGCCCACGTGCATATCCAATTCTTGTAAACGTAGTCGTTTCCATTTTGCTAACGAATGTACTACCACAGCTCTACGTTCTTCAAGTGCTTTTATTGGAAAAGCCACGGGTCGTTCTATGCCATTGAGGTCATCATTGATTCCGGTACCATCCAACACCACCAAAGGGGATGAAATAGGTATTAGGTTTAGATTGTGTTTGAGCTGCTGAGAAAAGGTATCCTTTACAAAGCTAATAGCAACCTCAGTTCTTAATAGTTCTCTTCCTTCCATGAAGTATAAATATTTATAAAAATTGGTCGTTCGTGATTGACCAATGTCTTATTCAAATGTTAAAGCCTAAATTCTATCTAATAAAGGAACAAAAATACCATTATTTAATGCAATTTAAAGTTTTATTGATAATATTATTTTGATGCAGGTCTATCATTGATTATTTTTTAATAAAGCTCCAGAAGTGGAGTTTTTTTGGTAATGATTAAATATAAAAAAAGCCGTTACAAAAAAGTAACGGCAATCCACATTAACCTGAACCATTTTATAAACCAGATCTTCAATTTTATGAGGTCAGTTTTACTTCTGTTCTTTAGGAACATTGTAATAGAACATCACTTCATTGTCTGTCAAAAACTATTCGATATACAAATGTACATCTTTATATATTACTAAATGGTGACTTATTAATAAAAAATGTATTTTTGTGACAATAAATTTGTATGTGCTTGTAAACTAAGTTGAAAAATTGAACCTGCAATCGAATCCAATGTTCCCAAAGGGTAATCTAAATAGCTTATGGGAGCTGTAATTAAAGTGTTGGAATTTCTTTTGTTAGGAAATACAAATTCATTTTGAGTTGCACAGAATCATGGCATGAACATTATAACAACCAGAATATGAATATAGATTTTAACAAAGCAACCTTCAAGGATTTTGAAAATATCCCAGGGTTTGACCTAGCCGATCGAGCAGAAGTATTTTATGATTTCCTTAAATTTATGAGGGACAACGGACACATGAACTATCGGTTGCGTACAGAGAGTGCCTGTGCACCTCAGATGGATGTTATCCTGACTGGAGAAACCAAGAGCCGTAATTATATAAGCTATGTGTCGAATGATTATCTAGGGTTTACACAGCATCCGAAAGTCAAGGCCGCAGCAATTGCTGGTATTGAAAAATTTGGTACTGGAGCTGGTGCATCTCCTCTGATTGGTGGACATTTTGAGTATCATGAACTCCTCGAGCAAAAGATTGCCGGCTTTTTTGGTAAACCTGCTGATTGGTCAACTATTTATACAACAGGGTATACCGCCAATAGCTCAACATTGATGTCGCTTTTGCAGAAAGAAGATTTAGCGATAGTAGACATGGCGGTGCATACTAGTGTACATGAAGGGTGTATATTGACAAACAAAAAGACATTTCCGCATAATAATTTGGAATCTTTGGAGCATATTCTTAAGTTAGCACAAGGGCAGTACCGCACTAAATTAGTGATTGTAGATGGCGTTTATTCGCAGGATGGGGATGTGGCACCGTTGAAAGAGATTTATTTACTAGCAAAAAAATACGGAGCCTATCTCATGGTGGACGATGCGCATGGTATTGGGGTTGTTGGCGCTACCGGGAGAGGTGTACTGGAAGAGACAGGTCTTTTGGACAAGGTAGATTTTATTACGGGTACCTTTAGTAAGACTTTTGGAAACATTGGTGGATATGTTATTGCAAACCCGAAGCTAACAGCATTTCTTAAGTTTCAGGCTAGACAACAGATTTTTTCAGCGACCTCCAATGCTTCTGCATTAGGGATTGTCAAGGCAATTGAGCTGATAGATGAAGAACCGATCTGGATGGATAGGTTGAGAGATAATATCCACCATTTTAAAAATGGATTAAAAGGGTTAGGTTTAGATGTGGGCAATACGCAATCTGCTATTATTCCAGTAAAAATAGGTGATCCGCATTTAACCGGAGATATTGGACGTATGCTGTTGGAACAGGGGATTTACACCAATCCTATTTTGTATCCCGCCGTGCCGAAGAAAGATGCCCGTATTAGGATGAGTCTATCTGCATCGCATACACGAGAACAATTAGATAAAACAATTGATGCTTTTGCATACATTAGCAAAGAATTGAATCTAGTACAAGTATAATATGGAACGAAAGATTGTTGATGGAGAGATCAGGAATAAGGAACGTACAAAGCAGAAGTTATTAGACGCTGTTGGGGAAATCCTTAGAACTGAAGGACATGCCAAGTTGGGAGTGAATAATATTGCAAATAGAGCTGGGGTAAGCAAGAAATTAATATATAGGTACTTTGAGGATGTGGATAATTTGGTGGAAACCTATGTGAAACAGAAGGATTACTGGCTCGCTTTAAATGATGGGATGTCTGGTTTAATTGAAAACAATAGTCACGATTTTGGAAAGGAATTGGCGGGAAGTTTTTTAGAGAATTTGTTTATGCATTTAGAGCACCTGCCCGAAACTCAGAAAGTGATTCTCTGGGAGATTTCTGAAAAAAGTAAAATCATGAAGGATATAAGTGAGGTTAGAGAAACGATTGGGAATGAGCTTTTCAAAATGACCGACCCTTATTTTGAAGGGTCGGATGTGGATTTAAGAGCCGCGTATGCGATTATGTTGGGCGGTATTTATTATCTCAATCTGCATGCTAACGCTACAGGAGGTACATTTTGTGAGATCGATACCAAATCAGATATTGGAAAAGCACGCGTCAGTAAAATGTTGCGAATGTTAATTGGTTACTGTTTTGATGATGCTGGAACTAAAAATAAATAACAATAAAAAAGCTCAATTATCTGGATTGAGCTTTTTTATTGTTATCTGTAAATAATTTGATAGAATGCTATTTAAAGCGATTACCCATAAGGTCGCGCTTGATTCCTATTAGTAATCCTTTCTCAAAATGAAGGTAATAAATGTGAAATTCTTTTTCTGATAAAGGGATTGAAAAATACCAGTTATTGGAATCGGACATTATGGGGTCAAATGCTTTCGCAGTGTTTTTATCAAATAAAGATATGCGTTGCAAACGGGGTGCATACTTGGGGATGGAGTTCAATTTTTGGAGCTTAGTGTATATAGTAGAAATTACATCGCCTACGGAAATCCTATTGGTTACAGATTCTCCAACAGGCCAATGGCTGAGTTTGTCACCATTGTTCGTCCATATGGATTTTATCTTGTCATCTTCGAAAGATACTTGGATACCTTTAGAAGTGCCTTTTGTCTCATCAAAAAGTAGTTGATTATATAAGTGGAGTCTATCCTTCAAATCTTGGACGTTTGTAAATATATTGGCTACGATTTGTAAGTTTTTTGAAGTCTGTTGTTCTTCCTGTATTTTTTGGACGGCCTGATAGACTACATGTGCTGTATTACCGATGGTCATCCCTTGCATATTGCCTTCAGAGATGCTGTCGGATTCGAGTACAAAGAGCGGCTCAGGCTCGGGACCAGTTGGGTCGACTCGAGGGGCGGTTTTAGAACAGGAGACCAGAGCCATCAATAAAAGCATAAAATATGTGTAGGTTTTTTTCATGTATTGGTTTCTTTAATAAGAAAAACGTTTACTCTGGGCGATGTGCTACAAATTATGCTATATATTTTATGACAGCATGTGTTCAAGCATATAGCGCTAACCCATTCGCGCATCTCTATCCTCACAATAATTGTAAAAAAAAAGCTTCACTGAAAAGTGAAGCTTTTTTTTTAGTGATCCCGCTGGGATTCGAACCCAGGACCCATACATTAAAAGTGTATTGCTCTACCAGCTGAGCTACGGAATCCTTTCTGTTTTTGAAAGTGATGCAAAGATAGGATTTTCTATCTTATCTTCCAAATAAAATTGTAAAGATAGGTGTTGAATGTACACTTTACTTTCTACAGATGCTGGTCGATTAAGATAGGATTGCCATCAGGGTCAACAACAATAAAACCAGCGGGGCCTGAACTTCCTTCATCGACCTCCTGCTGCGGGAAGATACCATCCTCTTTAAGACTCATCTGTATAGCTCTGACGTCATCAAAGGAATCGAGTGCGCGTGCATTGCTATCCCAACCTGGGTTGAAGGTGAGCATATTTCTTTCAAGCATTCCTTGAAACAGTCCTATTAAACTGTCTTCATTTTTCATAATCAGGTAGTTCTTGTCTAGATTGCCAGCAAATACCGAGAAGCCAAATTTTTCATAAAATTCTTTCGAAGCTCTAATGTCCTTGACATTTAAGCTGATGGAAAATGCACCAAGTTTCATATTCATTTATTTGAGATATCGTAATAAAGTTAACCATTCTCTATATTATAAAGACGTAAATGTACATAAGGTCAGTTATAGTGGTGTAGGGGGGGGCTCCTCGAAACTTATTTGCAATTAAAGATTCCATATATAGGCATGATATAAATTGATATGGTATAAAGGTGTAAGATGAATAGTGAAATTCTATTATATAGAGATTTTGATTTTCATGTTTTTATCCTGCGGTGCGTAGATAAAAATGCTTTTTGGAGAAGTGAAAAGTATAGGGAAATTATTTACCCCAACAGTTAAACCTTTAGTTTTAATTGATTAGTTTTGTAATTCATTCAAATACTTAAACCATTTTTCGTGACACTAATATTCAAAGATGAACGTCCTGTGGTGAGGTTAAGAGCTTTTCGAGCTGTTGATGATCCCAAAACTTGTGAGCGCTTTATTGAGGGGCATGCCCATGTCTTGACAGCCATAGGGGTAAAGAAAGTAACTTCATCCCGAAATGATTGGATGTATAATCCTGCTGCTTTTGTACTAATCGTAGAATCTCTTGACGGTGAAAATGTATATGGTGGTGCGCGTATACACGTTGCCGGAGGTTCACAACCACTTCCAATAGAAGAAGCAACGGGCAATATGGATCCTAAAATTTTTGATTTGGTATGGCGTTATGCTCAAGATGGTGCTGGTGAAGGTTGTGGGTTATGGAATTCTCGTGAGATTGCTGGGTATGGTATAGGAAGTATTTTTCTGACGCGGGCAGCGATAGCCATTGCCCCTCAGATTGGACTGAAGTCGCTATTTGCTCTTTGTGCTCCTTATACCATCAACCTGACCAAAAGTGTGGGATACCGCTTAGAGACTAGTGTGGGCAATGAAGGAACATTTTATTATCCCAAATTGGATTTATTGGCCACAACCATGATACTAGATGACGTCAGTAATTTACAATCCGCATCCGAGGAAGATAGGAATGCAATTCTAGCATTACGGAGTCAAGGAGATATCGTCAGGATTGAAGAGCTACGCTCAAAAAAAATAGAGATTCAGTATCAACTGCAGTTAAGTAATATGGATAGTTGGGATTTAAAATCAATTGTTTCCAACGCTAAAAAACGTACTAATCTCGATGTTGATATTAAAGAAGATGATATACAGATAATGTAGCACAAATTGTTTGAAATATATGATAGACGATTTAGAATACAAGTTTCCATACAAACCGTTGTATTTCCGGATTAAAAATGCCAATGAAAAAGCACAATTGGAGAGTCTCCGGGAAAAAGAACAAATTGTTTTTGTATATGACGAAATTGAGAGGCAGGTTCTTGAGCTCATCCGCTGTCGTTATCCTGGAGGTCATGATTCGTCAACAAACCCTGAGGACTACATCGATAATGTTTTGGAGGGCAAGACTTTTGACGAATACGGTGTTTGGATTTATTATCCATGGCGTAAAACGTTGGTACATATACTAGACGAAATGGAATTCGTAGAAGTAAGAACCAATCGCAACCAATTTAAAATAACAAAAGAAGAACAGAATCTTCTTTTGAAAAAAAAAGTGGGTATTGTAGGGCTCTCCGTAGGTCAATCTGTAGCGTTAACCATGGCGATGGAGCGCACATGCGGTGTTCTAAAGCTTGCGGATTTTGACGAATTGGATTTGAGTAATCTGAATAGATTGAGGACGGGTATTTTTAATCTATCCGTTCCGAAAGTTGTCATTGCCGCAAGGGAAATTGCAGAGATAGACCCCTACCTAAAAATCGAGATTTTCCCAGAAGGTCTTAAACCTGAGAATTACGATGCTTTTTTTGACGTGAATGAACCCTTGGATTTGTTGGTGGAAGTCTGCGATAGCTTTGAAGTCAAATTAGAGAGCCGATTTAAAGCTAAAGAATTAAAAATACCTGTTTTAATGGATACAAATGATCGTGGAATGATAGATGTTGAACGATTTGATTTGAATCCAGATCGACCGGTATTTCACGGTTTGGCAGAAGGTCTTACGTTGGAAAGACTGCGTACATTATCGGCGGGAGACCGAGCTACGGCGCTAATGAAAATTGTTGAAGTTGATAAGCTATCTGCGAGAATGAAAAGTTCTATTCCTGAAATCAAACGTTCTCTTTTGTCTTGGCCTCAACTGGCCTCTGAAGTCGTTTTGGGAGGTGCTATGACTACTGACGTTTGTCGAAGAATATTACTTGGTTATCCTATCGCTTCCGGCCGCTACTATGTGGACATGAGTGAGTTGATAGGGAATAAAAACAAATGATTTCCTGCTTTCAAATTGCTTAAGTATGAATTATAGAGGTTTTTTGGTTATTTTCTTAATGCTCACATCCTTTCTCCGTACATATGCAGGTGATGCATTTGTGTTTACTACGGAGTCTGATGGTGAATATATCGGAAAATACGTTTTTGTTTTAAAAGATCCCACTAAAAAACTGACTTTTGTAGATGTACGTCATCGACCAGATTTGTTTCAACGAAGTGGTCAAGAAGTCCCTAATTTAGGTGTTCAAGATGTGAATAACTGGATTCGATTTGAAATAGAAAATCTATCCACGGATGAAAAACTGGTTGTAAACCTCTCGCATGCCAATATTGATGAAGTAATTTTTTATTCTTTGAAAAATGGCGATATAGATAGCACTACAATGAAATTGGGAGGTGATATGGGGGCTAGAGATTATCCACATCAATTCTTTCTATTTGAAGTACCTATAAAAAAGGGTGAAAAGATGACATGTTTCATTAAACTTAGAAGTGGCACCCAACTTTCAGCTCCAATTTCTATACACAGCCCTAAAGGGTTAATAAGAACACTTTTAAATACAGATATTTTCTCTGCAATATATATTGGACTTATGTTATCCATGATTTTGTATAACATATTTCTGTATTTTTCGACTCGTGAGCCACATTATTATGTTTATGTGAATTATATTTTTTGGGTTGCCGTCGCACAGTTAGCGGTTTTAGGGGTTATAGAGCCTATCTTTGGAGTATATAATAGCTGGGTATCTAGTCGATTTCTTACCTTCTCTGGCGCTATGTCAGGCATTGGTGCGATTTTCTTTGTAAAGTCGTTTCTTCATACAAAGAAAAATGCTCCAAGACTTCATGTACTCTTAAATGTATTTTTGGTAGGATATTTGGTTGCTATCGGACTTTTGGGATTGAATGTAGTAATACCAGCATATAAAATGGTCAATGTTGTAGCTGGAGGTGGTTCAACAATTGTTTTGATATTAGCTTTTAGATTATCGAGTCAAAAGTACCAACAAACTAAATATTTTCTTTACGCATGGTGTGTCTTTTTAGTAAGCGTTTTGATATATGTGCTTAAAGACTATAATGTATTACCTTATAATTTTTTTACATTACGATCTGTTCAAATAGGATCTGTGTTCGAAGCTATATTGCTTTCTTTCGCTTTAGGTGATAAGATTAATATTTATCGTAAAGAAAAGGATGAATCCCAAGCTCGTGAATTGGAGACTTCTTTGGAGAATGAGCGCCTTATTAGGGAGCAAAATGTCGTTTTGGAGCAAAAGGTAGAGGAGCGTACTCATGAATTGACCCAGTCAAATGAATCCCTGCAGACCACATTGACTCATCTTAAGGAAACGCAGTCACAGTTGGTTGAGGCAGAAAAAATGGCCTCTTTGGGACAACTCACTGCTGGAGTTGCACATGAAATTAACAATCCAATTAATTTTGTGTCATCCAATGTTGCACCTTTGAAAAGAGACATCAAAATGATTTGGGAGACTTTGGAAGAAATCGAAAAAATAGCGCTCAACGATACATTGTCTTACGATGAAAAGCAATTAGCTATTGCAGCCTATAAGGAAGAACTCGATATAGAATACCTCAAGATCGAGGTTGATTTTTTGCTTAAGGGGATGCAAGATGGTGCGCAAAGGACGGCAGAAATTGTCAAGAGCTTGCGTATTTTTTCGCGTGTGGATGAGGATACACTTAAGTATGCTGATATTAACGAGGGACTTGAATCTACGATGGTTATCTTAAACAGTTTGATGCAAAATGGTATTGAGGTTCAGAAGGACTTTGGTGATTTACCAAAAGTAGAATGTTACGCTGGAAAGCTTAATCAGGTATTTTTGAATATGTTGACAAATGCTATTTATGCCATCAACAAAAAATTTGAGTCTAAGGTCGGTGGAAAGTTGATGATTCATACGGGAATACTTGATAACAATACCTCGATTTATGTCAAAATAGTCGATAACGGCATAGGTATTCCTGATGATATTCGGGAGAGAATTTTCGACCCTTTTTTCACAACCAAGGATGTTGGAGAGGGTACAGGTTTGGGCATGTCTATTGCTTATAATACAATTGCTAAACATCAGGGAAAAATCTTGGTAGATTCCACTCTGGGCGAAGGAACGACTTTTACGTTGATTATTCCGGTTCAGCAAAATATTTAAGAAAAAGTAGCGCTGAAACGTTGTAAATATCATTAACTTCGTTTTATGCGCTTGTCGGGTGAATATCTATTTATTATGAGATTATGCAGGAAGAACTAGAAATACTATATATCGATGACGAGATAAACAATCTAGTTGGCTTTAAAGCTAATTTTAGGTATCGCTATGTGGTGCACACAGCATCCAATACTGCTGATGCGCAAGAAATCTTGCTTAAGAACCCTAATATACGTATCATTTTCTGTGATCAACGGATGCCTAATGAGGTTGGTGTGGATTTTTTGAATCGTATAAAAAAGGATTTCCCAAGACCTATTCGAATTTTATTGACGGCTTATGCAGATATGAACACCGTAGTAGATGCCGTAAACAAGGGACATATCTTTAGATTCGTTCGTAAACCTTGGATGGAAGAAGAGATTATCTCATCTATTGAAGAAGCGAATAAATTCTACATTGCCAACTCACTCTTGGATATTCGAAATGAGGAGCTGCAAAAGGCCTACGATGAGTTGGATAAATTTGCCTATAGCGTGAGTCATGATCTTAGGGATCCACTTACGGGTGTGTTGTCAGCAGTTAAGCTTGCATTGACCTTTGATCAAATAGAACATATTCATAAGTTATTGACCCTTATGGAAGACTCACTGACTCGGTTAGATGATTATATCGATAGCTTGCGTGACTATTATTTGTTGAGAAGGGGAGAGCTCCAATTGTCCGAAATTGATTTTCGCGAACTTTTTGATAATATTAAGCAGTTTTACAAGATGTATACGCAGAATAGTGCTGTTACGTTTGAAATTAATGTTCATCAGATGGAAGGCTTCAAAAATGATAAGGCCGTGCTTGAGCTCATTCTACACAACCTGTTGTCCAATTCTTTTAAGTACCAACGTGCTGAATCGGATAAAAAATCGGTCACATTGTCGGTCTCTGTAGCCAACGGTCAGGCAACGATTATTGTTAGTGACACTGGGATAGGAATTTCATCCGAACATATCAGTGATATCTTTAAGCTATTTTTTAGAGGGAGTGATCAAGCCAAGGGCATGGGCTTTGGGCTATACAATGTGCATAGTGCATTGTTAAAACTCCAAGGGACGATTGACGTGAAATCGGAACTAGGGGTAGGAACGACATTTGTCGTTGTCATTCCTACGAAATAGGTGATGTGGCTAATTACGAAAGTAATTTCTGTCGAAGTAAGAATTCCAATTGTTCGTTTGATATTTCTAATTTGGAATATGTTTCCAATATTTTTTTTCGTTCAGCATAAACCTCATAAGCTCGTTGAATAGTCTGATCCAATTCTTCTTCGCTCCACGGCTTGTTGAGATAGTGGAAAATCTTGCCTTTATTGACTGCATCTATGACTGCTCCCATGTCTGTATAACCTGTCAGTAATATTCGCATGGGTTCAGGGTTCACCTTAATGATTTCTTCTAAAAATTCGACGCCGGTCATTTCTGGCATTCGTTGGTCGGTAATGATGATATCTATCGGGGTTCTCTTGACAAGTTCGATTGCAACAGCACCGCTGATGGCAGTATATACTTTGTACTTAAGACGAAATGTAGCCTTGAAGGAAAATAGATTGTTCTCCTCATCATCCACATACAGTATGGAGATTTTGTTGTCTTTATTTTTCATGAGATATCATGTTTAGTGTGATAGATAAAAGAGAATACGTTGACAAGTTAACAAAAGTCTCTTAAAAAATCAAAAAGAGAATCATCTGCCATTTTTTTAAGTGATCGCTGGCCTCTGTTTTTACATCCCCTGTTGGATATAAAAAAAGCTCCACTGAGAAGTGAAGCTTTTTTGTGATCCCGCTGGGATTCGAACCCAGGACCCATACATTAAAAGTGTATTGCTCTACCAGCTGAGCTACGGAATCCTTTCTGTTTTTGAAAGTGATGCAAAGGTAGAATTTCTTCATATATACTCCAAATAAAACTGTGAAGATTTCTCTTCTCTAGATGTAACTGTCTATAAGCTAAAAGTTTTATTTTTTTAAATTATAACTGTGCATGAATCATTCGGTCTGCATGCTGCATATCTTGAAACATTTGCACGTTAGAAAACCCCTTTTTCATAAGCATGTCTACCGTTTGGGGGCCATAATATTGATTTATTTCAAAATAAAGGTGCCCTGAAGGTGTCAAATGCTGCAGGGCAAATGATGCGATGGTCTCATAAAAAAGGAGTGGAGCTGTTTCTTCAACAAATAGCGCAAGATGTGGCTCGAATTCCAAAACATTAGGATGCATTTTTTCTTTTTCTTTTGGCGTAATGTACGGAGGATTGCTAACGATGATATCATAGCGCTGGTCTTTATTGAAAATGTAGGTCCACTCTAATATATCTGCATTCACAAAGTTGACCGATGCACCTAACTTTACGGAGTTACGCTTGGCAATTGCAATAGCCTCTTTTGATATATCAAGTGCGCTTACTGCAGACATCGGGAGAAATTTTTTTAGACTTATGGGTATACAACCGCTCCCAGTTCCTATATCAATAATTCTTATGCTCCCTGAATTTTGACCATGATTTTTAATAATCATATCGACGAGCTCTTCCGTTTCTGGACGTGGAATCAGCACAAACTCATTTACCTCAAAAATCTGTCCGTAGAAATGAGCTTTTTTGAATATGTGCTGTATGGGTTTGCTAGCCATCAGTTCACCAAGTATGTTTAAATAAAGTTGATAATGTTCATCGGTAATATCGTTGTGTTTTTGCAATGCATAGATGCTTTTGTGCACCCCGGTGATTTCTTCTGTCACGATATAAAACAGTGCTAACGACTCTTCCAGGTCATAAAGAGGAGTCAATTTTTCTACATAGAGGTGCTCTAGATCTTGAAGTCTGCTCATAACACAAAAATACACTAATATGGTAGAGCTTCCTACCAAACAGAATAATTATTACCGGACTTATAAATGCAAGTTTCTCTAAGTTTTGATACTTTTGTATATGGATATGCATGAAAAGTATATGAGGCGTTGTTTGGAGCTGGCCATTATAGGCGCAGGGACAGTAAGCCCCAATCCCATGGTAGGGGCTGTAATTGTTCACGATGGACGTGTCATCGGCGAGGGGTATACTGCACCTTTTGGTGGGCCGCATGCAGAAGTCAATGCTATACATCAGGTGTTGACGCTCTTTTCAGAACAAGCTACGAAGTTGCTTTCTCAATCGGAATTATATGTTAGCCTTGAACCTTGTGCGCATTTCGGTAAAACTCCTCCCTGTGCCGATCTAATCGCTAAATATGGATTGCGTAAAGTGTACGTAGCTTGTAAAGATCCTTTTCCGCAGGTCAGCGGTAAGGGAATAGAAAAGCTAAGGGCAGCGGGGATAACAGTAGAAACGGGACTTTTGGAAAGAGAAGCTCGTTGGGTAAATCGTCGTTTTTTTACTCGTATTTTAAAACATAGACCGTTTGTGATTTTGAAATGGGCGCAGACCAGTGATGGATTTATCGGGCGTACAGATGATGTCCAGACTTGGATTAGCAATCCGGCAAGTAAACAATTGGTTCATAAATGGAGGGCTGAAGAAGATGCAATTCTCGTGGGCACGCGAACTGCTTTGGTCGATAATCCGGCACTGACAGTGAGAGAATGGGATGGACATCATCCTAAAAGAATTTTGATAGACCGAAATCTGTCAGTACCCACTTCTGCCAATATATATGGAAGAGAAGGCGAGCTCATAGTCTTCAATGCTGTTAAATCAGAATGGAAAGACAATGTGAAATATATTGAGTTGGAAAATTTCGGACTATATCTCCCTCAGAATATTCTCTACCAGCTTTATTTAATGGACGTACAATCCATTATTATTGAAGGTGGAGCAATTACTATCCAACACTTCATTGATGCTGGACTTTGGGACGAGGCCAGGATTTTGACCGCTCAACAGGAATTGGGAAGTGGTATTGCTGCTCCAAAATTAGACGGACGTGTGTTGGAAAAACACCGTGTCGCTAATGACGAGTTATCTATTGTTGTCAAGTAGAACTAGTTATCCAAAGGAATGCGTATCTTTAGGGTATGCAGATGCCGGAGGAATTACTTCATTTCATATGGCGCTTTCGTCTGTTTGACCAATCGAACTTAAGAACTTTAGGTAATGACGAATTAACCATTAAACAAGTCGGACAGCATAATATAGATGCTGGACCGGATTTTTTGATGGCCAAAATACGGATTGCCCAGCACGATTGGATTGGACATGTAGAGATACACCGTACAGCGATTGATTGGTATGGACATAGTCACCACTATGATACAGCTTATAATAATGTGATACTACACGTCGTATGGTATGGTACTAAAGAGGTAAATCGTCGGGACGGCACACCTATTCCTACACTTTGTTTGGCTAATTACGTGGATAGCAATCTTTTGAATCATTATCGTGTGCTGATGAATAATGAATATTGGATAGCTTGTCAAAATCAACTGCCATCAATTGATACAACCTATGTCAGTCAATGGTTGGTAAGGTTAACAATGGAACGCCTAGAGACCAAATTTAATATATTTCAACAACAATTAAATGCCCATAAACAAGATTTTGAGAAAATCACCTTCATCATATTGGCTCGAGCATTCGGCCAACGCGTAAATGCAGATTCATTCCAAGAATTGGCTCAACATATCCCGCTAAATTTGGTGCTTAAATACAAAGATGACCCTGTTAAGCGCGAAGCACTATTTTTGGGAATGGCTGGGTATCTGGTCCGACAGGATTATCACGACAATCCCTATGTGCGTCAGCTTATTCAAGAATTTGATTATTTGAAAAAACTACATGGTCTATCTAGTCTAGAGGTCCATCGATGGAAGCGATTTAGGATGCGCCCTTATAATTTCCCTGAATTCAGGATTGCACAGCTGGCTGCGTTATATGCCCATAATGATTTTCTAATTGCTAAAATCTTAGAAATGGAAACATTGGAAAACGTAAGAGCCTTTCTGTCCAAAATTAGACTTGCGACATTTTGGGAAACGCATTTTACTTTGGACAAAGTTTCTTCCCCTCATGTTACAAATCTTGGTACTGGCTTTATCGATTCCTTGACTATTAATGGTCTAGTCCATGTCTTATTTTTATATGGTAAATATTTTCGACAAGAATCGTATCTTTATAGAGCTGTATCTTGGTTGGAGGAAATTAAAGCTGAATCCAATGCTATTGTAAAAGGTTTTGGAATTTGTGGAATTCGCGCAAGAAGAGCAGCAGAATCCCAAGCGTTGCTTCATCTTAAACGTGAATATTGCGATAAGAAAAATTGTCTTAGCTGTGGGATAGGGATACAGATACTAAGAATAAATAGAGAATGATTGAAAGGGTTTTATATTATTTTGAGCAGCAATCTTTTGGGGTATGTGCTTACTTAGGTGAAAAGTTTTCGATTTCGATTTCTAAACTACGTCTATTTTTTATCTATGCTACAATTATAGGTGCAGGGTTCCCTATTCTTTTTTACCTTTTCGCCGGCGTAATATTGGATTTTAGAAATTATGTGAAGAAAATGCGTAAATTTCTTTGGGACAATTAAAGCTAAGTTAATCTACCCTCAGTATTTCGGCAATCTCTTTATACCCTTTTGCTGCAGCGAGGTCAGAAGCTGTCAACCCCATGTCGTTACGTATACCGATATCCGCACCATTCTCTAATAATAAAATAATCATGTCTATATTTCCGTGCTGTGAAGCAAGATGTAAAGGTGTAATCTTAGAAGATTGTATGATGTTTACATTGGCTCCGGCTTCAATCAACATTTTACTGATTTCAGACTGATTAGCATGAAGTGAAGCATGAAGAGGAGATACATTGTAGCCATTTTGAGAAGTTATATTGGGGTCCGCATGATTCTTTAATAAGATTCTCACAATATCTTCTCTCGAAAAATGAGCTGCTATACCTAACGGACTAAAACCCTGTGTAGATATCTCATCGACAATATCAGGTCGTTTTAGAATGATGGCTTCCACATGTTGGGTCAATCCTGCTGCACAAGCCTCATGGATAGTGATTGAAGTGATATATTTTAATATGGTTTGAACTATTTGTCCCTTGTTGTAGTAGCAGGCCAACATGAGAGGAGAGATGTCATGACTGGTGTTTTGTTTTACAAGTTCGGGTTCGTTACGAAGCAAAAGCTCCAAATCTTGATGATTGCCTGTCTCAATATATTCTTCTAATACAGATAAACTCATTTGGTTACATGTTTTTATGATACGAAATAAATAAAAAAATGTTAATTATATGGGAATTGTTAATAACATTCAAAGTGTTAGTATTTTTTTGAAGATGCTTGTTGGAGTTAGAGATGTTTTCCTAAGCATACATTTTGGGAAGTGATTGTGAAATTCACCTTTCTAAATCTTAGCTATTTTAAACAGAATATGTTTCATTATGTACTACTTAAGTGAGAAGTCACCACTTGTTAGGTATTGATTGTAGCATAACCGCTACAATTTCAGTTTTGGGAATTGAATTAGTTTTGAATTGCAAGTTATTAGGGTACTTTTGTACATCGCCCTCCCCAAGGGCATGTTTTTCATAGGTAGATGTAGGGTCGAATATTTCTTATTCGACCCTTATTTTTTTGCTAAAAGTATCCATAGCTTGTACAATATATACACTGCTTTCGAAGCTGATTATCTCTACTTATTTTATTGGTGAGAGTTGTCATTCCTTCACAGTTTTGAATGCGTTCAGTGAAGTTTTATTAGCTTTGTTTTTTATTTTAGAGAGTTATGGGAAAGAAAATAATCATCGCTGTCACGGGGGCGAGCGGATCTATATATGCAAAAGTACTGCTAGATACCTTGTTGCGGGAAATTGGTCAATTTGAAGCAGTAGGAGTCGTCATGTCGGACAACGCAAAAGATGTTTGGCAATATGAGCTCAACAATCGAGACTATGAGAACTATCCTTTTACTTTTTACGATAAAAATGATTTTTATGCACCTTTTGCCTCGGGGTCTGCAAAATTTGATACCATGATCATTTGTCCTTGTTCAATGGGAACATTGGCTAGGATTGCACACGGCACCTCATCGGATCTAGCGACACGCGCTGCGGATGTAATTTTGAAAGAAAAGCGTAGATTAATCCTGATGGTCCGAGAAACACCTTTAAGCCGTATCCATATCCAAAATATGCTGACAGTGACAGATGCTGGCGGAATCATATGTCCAGCAAGTCCGTCCTATTATAGTCTGCCGCAAAATTTTGAAGAACTAGCCAAGACAGTCGTCGATCGTGCCCTCTCCTTGGCAGGGATAGAAGTTGATTCCTACCGATGGGGCGAAATGGAGTAGGACGTAAATGTCCACTTATCTTCTTCAAGGTACTAGGGAATACGGATGTATGAGTAGGAGAGAGCCATTCTTGGCTTGATGTCATTGCGCTATTGTAGAAAAACAAAACATAAACATTGTGAAAATAGCATCCGTTTTAATTGTATTTTGTACATTTGTTTCTCAAATGAAGCTGCTTTTCGCTAGAACTATTTGTTTGCCTTATTTCTTTGACTCGTCAAAAGAAAAACTCACTTTTTGTTTTCTACCCAACTGTTCTAT
This sequence comes from Sphingobacterium sp. SYP-B4668, assembly GCF_027627455.1. NCBI lineage: Bacteria > Pseudomonadati > Bacteroidota > Sphingobacteriia > Sphingobacteriales > Sphingobacteriaceae > Sphingobacterium > Sphingobacterium sp. SYP-B4668. Next base: position 1,874,371 of record NZ_CP115483.1, read on the forward strand.
GCTGAAAAGATGTTTTCCAACTACTTGTCATAATATTGCACTGTATAAAGCTATAAGATTTTAATTTCATGACTACATTATTGATTACTTCTGCGACTATTGTCTTGCCTGGGAACAAAAATCACCTGAAAGTGGTGGATGTGTTGATAAAAAATGGTAAGATTGCTGAGATAGCTCAAAAGATTAAAAAATCAGATTTAAATGATGAGGTATTTGATGCCAATGGAGGTTTTTTAGCTCCGGGTTTTCTTGATTTAAACGCCAATTTTGGTGAACCAGGCTTAGAGACTAAAGAAGATATCGCAACAGGAAGTGCTGCCGCTGCTGCCGGTGGATTTACGGGAGTAGCTGTCCAACCCAATACCGAACCTCCGATTCAAAGCCGTACAGAGGTGGCGTTGGTCAAAAATCTCGCTAAGGGAAATTTGGTAGATGTGTTTCCCATAGGGTCCATCAGTAAAAAGAGAGAAGGCAAAGAGTTGGCTGAATTATATGATATGCAGCAGACAGGTGCGGTGGCTTTTAGTGACGGTAATCGGAGTGTACAGCAGGCTGGATTGATGGGTAGAGCACTCTTATATGCTAAAGGATTTAAAGGACTTATAATCTCTCATCCCGAGGATGAATCTATGGCGGGCGACCGTCAGATGAACGAAGGGGTCGTCAGTACATATTTGGGGATGAAAGGTATTCCTAATCTAGCGGAATCGCTCATGGTCTCAAGGGATTTGTATTTGGCGGAATATAATGATGCACCAATACATTTTACGTCTATCAGCACAATAGAAGCTGTCGATTTAATTAGAAAGGCGAAAGCCAAAGGCATTGCTGTCACTTGTGACGTCGCAGCCCATAACTTAGTGTTGACAGATAAAGAGGTCGAAGCTTTTGATAGTCATTACAAAGTCAACCCTCCGCTTCGCACAAAGGCTGATATCAAAGCCTTGATAAAGGGGCTTAAAGATGGAGTGATAGACGCAGTAGTTTCTCAGCATACTCCTCACGAAGTTGAGTTTAAACGTGTGGAATTTCATATTGCGAAGAACGGAATAATTGGATTACAGACTGTGCTTCCTTTGTTGGTGAAAGCTGGTTTGAATGAAGAACAAATAGTGGACAAACTCTCCGTGGGTCCCAGAAAAGTGCTTGGAATGAAGGTTCCGACTATTGAAATTGGAGAAGTAGCTAATTTGGTTTTATTTGATACATCATCCGAGTGGATATTTACAAAAGAAGATAATAAATCAAAATCTGATAATTCTCCTTTTTTGGGAACGGAACTGAAAGGTAAAGTATTGGCAGTCCTCAATAATGGTAAAATATTTAAAAACTAATTGACATGGATCAAAAAATAGAACGTGCTGTAGAGTTAGGCTTGAAAGCTTATGGTCATAGTGAAGGTAGTGATTATCAACAACTTCTTGGGGTTTTAAAATTGGCTTTTGATGCTGACAAACCCTTTATGCAAAAGGTTGAGTTATTGGATACAGCCTTTGATGATCACATGCGGTTTGATGAATTGAGAGAGGTGTATTTTGACCTTTTGCTGATGAATTTCTTTTCAGAGGATGTTCAGAAATTGGAGGAAGATTATTTGGATTCAGCTGAGTGGGAGGGGATTGAGGATGAGACCATCGACCGTGGAACAGAATTGTTGAATATTTTTCTCTATCTTCGTGAGTGTGCTGACGATGAAATTGAACCGGAATTAGAGGACTATTTGAAAGAGTTTTTGTTGGTTGATGAGGATGAGTTCCAAGATGAACATCGTATTTACGAAAGTGTAATTGCCAATCAAATTTTAGTAGAAAGCAATTATTCCGAAATCGCTAAAGTAGCTAAGTCACTTGACGCCGAAGATGATCTATTGGATGTGTTTTATCCAATGATGAGTTTCTTTGCCGAATCGAATCCCACTGAAGGCCAATTGAAGGAGTATGAAGCAACAGCTTTGAATCCAGCATTTGATGTTGCGGTTTATCAAATTATTTCCAATTATAACAACTAAAATTATGACTGATTCATTGACAATCCAAACGGCGGAAAATAAGAAGCAAAGCATTACTTATGGTCTCTATCTAGGTGTTATCGCTTTGGTATTGGGGATTATTACGATGTACATCTCGAAAAGTACTTCATCTCTGATTGTGCTTTATGGCGTTTCGGCAGTTCTTAATCTTGTCATTTTTATTGGTATAACCGTGTTTTTTTCCATTAATCTTCGGAAGGGGTATGGGGGCTATTGGTCGTTTAGTCAAGCTTTGAAGAGTATTTTCATTATGCTGGCCTTCGCAACGTTAATTTCATCTGTTGGATCATTCCTCTTTACAAAATACGTGGAACCAACAATACAGGAAGAAGTCATGAACAACACGAGTAGCCTCACTATCGAAATGATGGAAAAGGCCGGTGCCGATGACGAACAAATTGATGAGGTAATTGCAAAATTGGACGAAGCAAAGGCTTCTATTAGTAATATCTCCTTCGTTCAATTTTTCAAGGGTTTTGGCATTACCCTAATTTCGTATTTTGTATTGGCTTTAATATTGGCAGCAATCTTCAAGCGAGAGAGGCCTATATTCCTCCAAGGAACGAACGACTCAAATAACACATATGGGAACCAGTCTGATTCCCAAATTCCCAATCAATAATTGATTTCAAAAAAGCTATTTTAGATATACGTATGGATATTTCGGTTGTCGTTCCATTATTTAACGAAGAAGAATCATTGCCAGAATTGACTTCCTGGATTGATAGGGTCATGACTGCAAACAACTTTGCTTACGAAGTTATTTTGGTAGATGACGGGAGTAATGATAATTCTTGGCGGATTATTGAACAATTAAAGCAAGGGAATAACAACATTACAGGGGTGAAATTCCGACGAAACTATGGTAAATCAGCTGCTTTAAATGTCGGATTTGCTGCGGCGCAAGGGGATGTGGTTATTACGATGGATGCGGACTTACAGGATAGTCCTGATGAAATTCCAGAACTCTATGATCGCATTATGAACCAAGGTGCTGATTTGGTGTCGGGTTGGAAGCAGAAGAGATATGATCCATTAACCAAAACAGTGCCGACCAAACTCTTTAATGCTGTAACACGGAGTATGTCCGGTATTACAAATTTGCACGACTTTAATTGCGGGCTTAAAGCATATAAAAAAGACGTAGTCAAAAGTATAGAGGTGTATGGAGAGATGCATCGTTATATACCGGTGTTGGCAAAATGGGAGGGGTTTTCATCGATTCAAGAGCAAGTCGTACAACATTATCCCCGTAAGTACGGGACTACAAAATTTGGACCGGGTAGATTCGTGAAAGGATTTTTGGATTTACTCTCTATTTACTTTGTTGGGAAATTTGGTAAGCGTCCGATGCACTTTTTTGGAACCATAGGTGTTATCAGTTTTTTGATTGGTATATTCATTACCTTCTACTTGATATTCGATAAGCTCATGAGTATTGCAAATGAATCTCCTTATCGGAATATCACTGACCAACCTCTTTTTTTCTTGTCATTAGTGGCTATTCTTGTAGGTACACAGTTGTTTCTTACGGGCTTCATTGCTGAGCTTGTCTCCAGAAATGGAAATGATAGAAACAAATATCAGATTGATAGAGTCATATAGAGGTATGTTTTTTTCTATTATTATCCCATTATACAATCGACCCCAAGAGATAGGTGAATTGCTTCATTCGTTGTTGTCCCAGACGTATAGCGGTTTTGAAGTAATCATAGTCGAAGACGGGTCAACGGTAGAAGCTAAGGAAATTGTAGAGGGATATCGTAGTCGTTTGGATGTCCACTATTATCGAAAAGAGAATGAAGGGCAGGGCTTTGCTCGTAACTATGGCTTTGCCAGGGCCCGTGGAGATTTTTTCATTGTTTTCGATTCTGATATTATCGTACCAACCGATTATTTGGAAAAAGTAATAGTTGGTCTTGAAAGAGATCGATGGGATGCTTTTGGAGGACCTGATGCAGCTCATGAATCATTTAGCCCTATTCAAAAAGCAATTAGCTATTCAATGACGAGCCCATTCACTACAGGTGGAATACGTGGAAATAAAAGACATGTAGGGCAGTTCAATCCACGTAGCTTCAATATGGGTATTTCCCGAGAAATTTGGGAGAAGACAGGAGGATTCAAATTGGCCCGAAGATCTGAAGATATTGAGTTTAGTCTTCGGATGATAGATAATGGGTTTAAAGTTGGATTGATTCCAGAGGCATTTGTTTATCACAAAAGAAGGACTAGTTTCGCTCAGTTTTATAGACAGACGAATTTTTTTGGTAAAGGTCGTGTTGATATTTACAAGCTTTTTCCAAATGAGTTAAAGCCTGTCCACGCTTTACCAGCGATATTTGTCATAGGATTGGTTTGCTTGATGCTATTGAATGCCTTTAACTATATTGTTTCCGGTCAGATTACCCTTATCTATTTATTGACATCTATGGGCAATACTATGATTAGTATGTATTTCATCTTATTACTTCTTCATGCTTGTTGGTCCACCCGAAGTTTACAAGTGGGCTTGTTAAGTGTTGTTGCTGCCTTCACACAATTAATCGCATACGGAAGTGGTTTCATTGAGCAGTATATTCAGGAGATAATCATCGAAAAGAAATAGAATTTGGAAATTCTATTTTGATATCTACCTGAAGCTTGTTAACTTGGTTTATAGATTTAAAACAGATATTTTGCTGCCTTTTACACAGAATAATTTAGATAAATTGGAAACGCTGTTTAAAGAATTTGGATTTAAACTTCGTTATGAGAAGGGGAATTTTAGGACCGGCGCTTGTGTTCTTCAAAATTCTAAAGTCATTGTTGTCAATAAATTTTCAAATTTAGAGATTAAGATACAGTCTTTGATTCAAATCCTTCATGAAATTCAAGGAGATGAATCAGTTTTAGATGAGAAGCAAAAGAGCTTTTATCAAATCATTAAGCAAACACAATTATCGATTTGAAAATTACTTTTTTAGGAACGGGAACTTCACAGGGTGTCCCTGTAATAGCTTGTGATTGTGTAGTTTGTCAATCTGCAGACACTCGAGACAAACGCCTCAGATCTTCGATCTTAATAGAATTTGAAGGCAATAATCTCGTAGTGGATACCGGTCCCGATTTTAGATATCAAATGCTTCGCGAAGAAGTGAAACACCTTGATGCTATTTTAATGACCCATTCCCATAAAGATCATATAGCAGGATTGGATGATGTACGCGCTTTCAATTATCAACAAAAGAGTTCAATTCCAATATTTGGAACGCAAGCATTACATGAGGCTCTAAAACGAGAGTTTTATTATGCGTTTTCAGATTTCAAATATCCTGGAGTACCACAACTTGAGCTTCGAGAGATAGATGGAACCCAATCTTTCCGTTTATGTGACAAAGAAGTTGTGCCGCTTGAAGTTATGCATTTTCGAATGCCCGTTTTAGGATATCGATTAGATAATTTTGCATACATTACAGATGCTAAGACAATTTCGGAGGAAACAGTTCTCAAACTCCAAGGCGTAGAATATTTGGTTATCAATGCGCTGCAAAAAGAACCTCATATTTCCCATTTTACGTTAGCCGAAGCAGTAGCATTCGCCGAGCTTATTGGTGCTAAAATGACCTATCTTACACACATCAGTCATCGTCTCGGGCTTCATGCGGAAGTATCTAAGGAGCTACCCCCAACTATTCAATTGGCCTATGACCGGTTAACATTGAATATCTGAGTTTTCCAGTCCGTCTGCAAACTTTTCTTTTGCTTGTCTGTTTAATACTTACAGACATTCATTTTGTATAAACCAAAAAAAGAAAAAGATTATGGGTAACATTTTGTATTTAATTGCAGTCATCTTGGTTATTATTTGGGCAATTAGCTTTTTAGGAGGATATTATACTGGCGGCATTATTCACGCATTATTAGTTATTGCTATTATTGTGATTCTATTGAGGATAATACGTGGGAATGCTTAGCTCGTTATCTTAAAGAGATTGGAGATATAATTGGGCAATGTCGATATCTTCCTTGTAGGTGATTTTCAAATTGGAATAGTGACCTTCGAGTAGCGTTATTGTGTTGCCCAATTTTTCTACCACGGAGGCATCATCTGTAAAAGTATCTTGTTCCCGTTGTTGATATGCTTCAAAAAGTAAGTCCGCTCCAAAAGTTTGAGGAGTCTGGATTAACCAAACGCTATCTCTATTTACGCTCTTGTTCGTTCCATCTTTTTCTATTCTTACCGAATTTGTACTCTTACAGCCAACAATTACTGCTCGCTTTTCTTTCGCCATTTCAAAAGATAAATCGATGATTTCTGTCCGAATAAGAGGACGAGCTCCATCGTGTACAGCAATACAATGTAGATTTGGCTGGTCAATTGTAGACTTAAGATAGGTAATGCCATTTTGCACACTTTGGAAACGAGTAGAGCCTCCTGCTATTATGTGGTGGGATATTTGAAAGTTATATTCCCTACAAAGTTTTTCCCAAAGTTGTCTCATATCTGGATGGATGACGACAACAATCTGTGGTTCACTTCGTGCCATATAAAAAGCTTCAATTGTATGCATCAGAATCGGTTTGGTTCCCAATTTCAAATACTGTTTGGGAAGAGAGTGGTTCATCCGAGTACCACTGCCTCCAGCGACGATAATGACATGATTGTAATTCATTTTAGATGCTTTAAGAATTGGAGAAAGACGTTTTCGACAGACACATAGTATAATGAATAGATCTCATAGTCGTAATGCAAAATAAAGAGCTAAAAAAACGCGGACGATATGATGTATATCTCCGCGTTTGTATATAATCGTTCAGTGGACTTAGATAATTAACATGGCATCTCCGTAGCTGTAGAATCTATATTTTTCCTTAACAGCAACTTCATAAGCATTCATTACATTTTCATAACCCGCGAAAGCTGCAATCATAACTAAGAGCGTTGACTCTGGTGTGTGAAAATTAGTAATCATGGAGTTGGCAATGCTAAAGTCATATGGCGGGTAGATAAATTTACTCGTCCAATCAGATGCGGCTTTCAGATGTCTGTCTGCAGAGACAGAAGATTCTATCGCACGCATAGAGGTTGTTCCCACTGCACATACTTTTCTCTTTTCGTCAATTCCTTTGTTGACAATACGCGCAGCCTCATCTGTGATGATGAACTGTTCGGAGTCCATTTTGTGTTTCGTTAAATCTTCCACTTCAACCGTACGGAAAGTACCTAGTCCGACATGTAGTGTCACTTCAGCAAAATCAACACCTTTAAGTTCTAACCTTTTCATCAATTCCCTAGAAAAATGAAGTCCAGCGGTTGGAGCGGCTACAGCACCTTCATTTTTTGCATAGATAGTCTGATAGCGGTATTTATCTTCGGGAGTAGCTTTGCGCTTGATATATTTAGGAAGAGGTGTCTCTCCTAATATTTCAATATTACGACGGAATTCTTCATCCGTACCGTCAAATAAGAAACGGATAGTACGTCCGCGTGAGGTCGTATTGTCAACAACCTCGGCTACAAGTAAATCGTCATCCCCAAAGTAAAGTTTGTTGCCAACTCTAATCTTACGCGCTGGATCGACCAATACATCCCAAAGACGTAGTTCTTTGTTTAATTCACGAAGCAAAAACACCTCAATAGTGGCACCTGTTTTCTCCTTATTACCGTACATACGGGCCGGGAAAACCTTAGTATTGTTTAAGATCATGACGTCTTTGTCATCAAAATAGTCCAAGACATCCTTAAAGATTTTATGCTCTATTTTTCCGCTATCACGATGAAGAACCATCAAACGTGCTTCATCACGTTGCTCAGAAGGTTCCGATGCTAACAAAGATTCTGGTAGATTAAACTTGAATTGAGATAATTTCATTTTTTACTTTTGAAATTTGATAAATAATGATGTTGCTTTTTGTTCAAACACTGTACAAAACGGATTTAAAAAAGCATACAAAGTTAAGCAATTTTCAACTAAAAGCGTTATATTTCACCATTAATATTCCTTAAGAACGAATTATTCGCCTATGTTTTGTTAATTTCAATTATCCCCGTGTGCGAGAAATGCGTTTTGCCTCTAATGGAATTATAATTGCATTTAAAAGCAAATTTATCTAAGTTTACACTATCATTTTATCCTCTTTCATGATTACTGTTTTTAGACTACTGGGTGAAAGTTTTGGTTTTGCGATTTCCGCTCTTAAAGACAATAGGACAAGAACTTTCTTGTCTCTATTAGGGGTGACCATCGGAATCATGACTATAATTGGCGTATTTTCGGCAGTGGATACCTTAAGGAACAATCTGGAAGAATCGGTCAGAAAAATTGGAAGCCGTACCCTCTATGTGGACAAATGGCCTTGGGATGGCGGTCCCGATTTTCCTTGGTGGAAATATATAAATCGCCCTGAACCTAAATATACAGACTATGAATCCCTACGAGCTCGGATGACCACTGCAGAGAGCATGGCGTATGGTTTCAATGTAGGAAATAGTATTGCGAAATTTAAAAGTAATAGTGCATCCAATATCACCGTCAACGCGGCTACGCATGATTATTATAAAATACAAAGTTCAGAAATCGCCGAAGGAAGATATTTTACCGAAACTGAATCTAATGTTGGCTCAATGGTTGTTATATTGGGCGCGACGATAGCGGAAGGCCTGTTTCCTTCTGGCAATTCTCTTGGACAGCAAATTTCACTCTTAGGTCGCAAATTAACGGTTATTGGCGTGATGAAAAAGGAGGGGAGTGGGATGCTAATCAATACCTCTTCAGATGAAATAGCCTTCATTCCGTTCAACTTGGGTCGCAATATCATCAATTACGAGCAGAATAATCCCAGTATAATGATTGCTGTTAAACCAGCCTATACACTTGACGAGGCCGAAAGTGAACTCAGAGGGTTGATGCGCTCCGTTCGTCGTATCTCTCCCCAGCGAGAGGATGATTTTTCCATTAATAAAACGACACTGATTACAGCACAGTTGGACCAAATGTTCACTGTTATCAATCTTGCAGGCTTCTGTATTGGTATTTTCTCGATATTGGTCGGTGGATTCGGTATTGCCAACATCATGTTTGTGAGTGTGCGAGAACGTACAAATCTAATTGGCATACAGAAAGCCCTAGGTGCTAAGAACTACTTTATCTTAACCCAATTTTTATTTGAATCCATTCTCTTATGTCTCATTGGAGGGGCATTCGGATTGCTTCTAGTGTATGGACTTGCGTTTCTGGTTAAGGTAGCGTTGGGGTTTGCAGTAGTCGTGAGTGTCAAAATGGTGGTCATAACCAGCGTTCTCTCGACTTTTATCGGTTTGATATCAGGTATGGTACCTGCTATTATGGCCGCTAAAATGGATCCTGTAGAAGCAATCCGCAGTAAATAATTTTTTTGTTTTAAGGTTAACGTTTTGATTGCTGGAAAATAGTATTTTTAGCATATGGAAAGGTTGATTCGCTCCAATGCTATGCTATTACTATGGTTGCTGGTCTTCGGCTATAGCTTCGTGCTAATGGGTGAGATTACTTGGCGGTACCGTTACTTCGATTTGGAAGCCAATTTTCTATTGATTAAGCAGACAGAAATATCCACACACTCTTGGTATAAATACGCATTTTATGTACATGTATGTAGCGCCATTCTTACACTACTTGCCGGATTTACCCAATTCAACATTAGCCTTCTTCGACATTCACCAGTATGGCATCGTCGCCTAGGATATGTCTATGTAATCGGAGTTGTCTTTTTTGCGGCTCCATCGGGCATCTTAATTGGATTGCATGCCAATGGTGGTATTTGGGCACAAGTAGCGTTTGTGATATTGGGTATACTATGGTTGTTATTTACAGTGCTTGCATTTTGGACAGCCACGAAGCGGAATCTTAAAGCCCATCAAAAATACATGTACCGAAGCTTCGCTTTGACGTGTTCGGCGCTTACACTCCGGTATTGGAAGGTGGTATTGGTTTACTTTTTTGCACCGAATCCTATGGACCTCTATCAAGTGATTGCGTGGCTGGGGTGGATTCCTAATCTGATCGTTGTAGAGTTTATTTTAGTTTGGAAGTTTAGGGAATTAAAAGATGTGAGCACGATTTGATAGCGGTGCATAATATAGTTGGTTATCCCATCAAGATAAATTAGCGGTCGTCAAAAAACAAACCGAGCGGAATCAATTTATGAAATAATTATATACATATGAAGAGAGTATTAGTATTATCCTTCCTTTTATTACTTGTCCTATCGTCTTGTGAACAAAGGAAAAAGAAAGAATCAAGCCTAGTAGGCAGAGATTCGTTGAAAATTGAGCATGAAGTAAAAAAAGAGTTATATGGTAATTGGGTAGGCGATTTTGATGTGGATGAGGAATTATACGAGCTCCTTGCTCTTAATGATGATTTGCCACAGGACTTTGATTACAATCCGAAAATCAACTTGTCTCTAAAGCGGATTACCGCCGATACGGTGTTGGGGCAGAATGTCGTCAAAGGCAATATGCGTCCGCTAATAGGTCGAATGGAGGAAAATGGTGCTTCCGTCTCCTTCATCATGGACGAGCCAGGAGATAAGAGATCAGATGGACGCTTTGAATTTAGGCTGGAAGGGGATACACTCATTGGCACTTGGACCGCTTTTGATAACAAAGTCAAAATAAAAAAGCGAAAATTTAAGCTTTTGAAAAAACAGTTTGCCTATAACCCAAATCTTATGTTGCCCAATGAAGTCGAGTTGGTAGATTGGAAGACTAGCGAACGACGTGAAGAGACTGTCGAAGACGGAGATTCGACGATTACGTTTGTAAATGATTTTTATCGAGCAGCATCCGATGCTGTGTTTAGCATTAATGCCTCTAAACAGAAGTTGACAGAAGCCGAATTGAAGAATTTGAAGAGGTTGGATCTGGAAATTATTCGAAATACCATTTTCGCTAGACATGGTTACGCATTTACAAAAAGTGGTGTAAGACAATTTTTTGATCCTGTAGAATGGTATGTGCCCATTTCCAATGAAGTGAGCCAAGAATTGACTCAACTTGAAAAAGACAATATATCGTTGTTGAAAAAATTTGAAAAATATGCAGAAGATAATTACGATTATTTTGGAAGATAGTCAATATAAAAAATATTATAAATGTGTTATCTTATTAATAAATGTACTTTATTGAATTAAATATTCGTATTTTAATAACCGTAATAGTCACATATTCAAGGTACGCTATTTTTAATCACACTATTTTAGAATGGAAGAAGAACTTAAACCTATTGCAGTAGAGCCTACGACTGAGAGCTCATTGGAGGGGGATGTCCATCATGTCAATAACCCAGTGTTGGATTTACCACATATTGAAAAAAAATATTTAGGTTCTGTAAAGTCCTATTTGAAACACGATAAGGGATACATTTTCTCAGATGGCAGCGCCAAGGTGGAGGTAACGGTTGTCACTGATGAGATTATTAGGGTGCGTCTAGCCCCTAAAGGATCTTTTTTGGAGGACTTTTCGTACGCCGTTCCGCCATCAAATCTACATTCTGTCCTTTTTGATTTAGAAGAAAGTGAGGATTTCTTTGCAGTAAAGACCAACACTGTCATTTGCAAAATCAAAAAGCAAGATTTCTATATTTCATTTGAAGATCGAATAGGTAAGGTCGTGAATGCAGATTACTCGTCTATGCATTGGGAAGAAAATCCTGATTTTGGGGGATATTATGTGTATTGTACGAAAAAAGCTTCTAGTGATGAAGTCTTTTTTGGAGGTGGAGACAAGGCTACAAATTTAAATCTTAGAGGAAAACGCATACAAAATTGGAATTCGGATACCTATTCATATGCATTCAATCAAGATCCATTGTACAAAACAATACCGTTTTACATAGGTGTACATGAGGGCGATGCCTATGGGATTTTCTTTGACAACACATTTAAGACCTATTTCGATTTTGCGGCAGAAAATCATGATCAAACAAGTTTTTGGTCTGAAGGAGGAGAGTTACAGTATTATTACATCCATGGCCCTCACATGATGGACGTCGTAAAGCGGTACCATAGTATTACGGGCACCCATTATTTACCTCCAATGTGGGCCATCGGTTACCACCAATGTCGGTGGAGCTATTATCCCGAGACAATGGTAAGAGATGTTGCCAAGCAGTTCAGGCAGCGTAGTATTCCTTGTGATGCCATCTACCTTGATATTGATTACATGGACGGTTATAGATGCTTCACTTGGAATAAACAATATTTTCCAAATCCCAAAAAGATGATTTCGGACTTAGCCTCGGACGGGTTCAAGACTGTTGTCATGATTGATCCAGGTATCAAAGTGGATGATAATTATTGGGTGTTCAAGGAAGGACAGGAAAATAAGTATTTCTGTCGCCGGGGGGATGACTATTTTATGGAGGGGTTTGTCTGGCCTGGCCGGTGCCAATTTCCTGATTTTACCAACCCTAAAGTTCGTGAATGGTGGGGCAGTCTTTACAAGGGATTGGTTGAAGACGGTGTCGCTGGATTCTGGAATGATATGAATGAACCAGCGGTGTTCGGAAGAGGTACTTTCCCCGATGACGTAAGACATTATTATGAAGGTCATAGGGGGTCGCATCGGAAAGCTCATAATATATATGGGATGCAGATGGTCCGTGCCACTTATGACGGACTTAAAAAGCTCTACCAAAATAGGCGACCTTTTACGATTACTAGAGCCGCCTATTCGGGTACACAGCGTTATTCTTCGGTTTGGACAGGAGATAATGTGGCTACTTGGGAACATCTCAAGATAGGTACCCTTCAACTGCAACGTCTTTCGGTGTCTGGCCTGTCGTTTTGTGGTACTGATATCGGTGGATTTACAGGTGAGCCTGATGGAGAGTTGTTCACCCGGTGGATGCAGTTTGGTGTATTTTCTCCTTTTATGAGAGTGCATTCTGCTGGTGATACTCGTGATAGAGAGCCTTGGAGCTTTGGCGAAGATTGGGAGCTAATTAATCGCAAATTTATTGAGTTGAGATACAAGTTGTTACCTTACATTTACTCGGTTTTCTGGGAGCAGCACAAGTATGGTCTACCTATTTTGAGACCATTGGCAATGTTGGAGCAGCATATTCCAAAGAATTTGCAACGTGAAGAAGAGTTTGCTTTCGGGGATAAAATTCTCGTATCACCTGTACTTAATCCTGGTCAGCAGGAGAAGATTGTGTATTTGCCAGCCGGCTATTGGTATTATTATTTTGATAATACGGGCTACGAAGGTGCGCAGGAGCACGTCGTCCATACTCCTTTGGATGAAATGCCAGTTTTTATCAAACATGGGAGCGTCATACCCGAATACCCCGTCATGCAATATACAGGGGAGAAAAAACTAGAACATCTCAAGTTGAATGTATACCATACGAGTGGCAAAGAAGATTCTTATGTCTATGCTGATCACGGTGATACCTTTGCTTATGAGCAAAATATATACTCCGAAAAACATTTTATAGTGGACGGGAGTCAAGGCTTTTTAGTCATCACCCAACATATTGAAGGGCTTCATTCTGAACGATTTGACAACTATCACATTTACTTGGTGGGAATGCCTACTTTACCAACATCAGTTAGTCAGGATGGAGTCGATATTGAACTTCAAAAAGATAAACAGGATAACTTTTTCTTTGTTGTTGAAAAAGAATTTAGAAAAATAGTAGTTCAATAAATGTAATCTAACCTAAGCCATTATGAGTCAATCTGTAGAAATTTTTTCATTATTCACGGATTATGATGTTTCGCTGTTTCGAGCTGGGAAGCATTATAAATTGTACGAAAAATTTGGAGCCCATGCCATTACGGTGGCCCATGTTGAAGGTGTTTATTTTGCTGTTTGGGCACCCAATGCAAAACGAGTGACTGTCGTTGGCAACTTTAACGGTTGGAATGCTAATTGCCACAGCCTATTTGTCCGTTGGGATGGAAGTGGCATTTGGGAAGGATTCATTCCCCACTTGGCAAATGGGGAAGTGTATAAGTATCATATAGAGACCTATGCGGGGGAAGTGCTGGAAAAAGGAGATCCTTTTGCTTTGCAGTGGGAGATTCCACCTCAGACAGCATCTGTCGTCGCTTCTACCTGGTATGAGTGGAAGGACGAAGATTGGATGCAAAAGAGATATCTCCGCAACGGCTTAAATCAGCCCTATTCAGTTTATGAGATGCATATAGGCTCATGGATGCGTAGTCCAGATCATCCAGATAGACTATTTAACTATCGCGATGTGGCGGCTCACTTGATACCCTATGTTAAAGAGATGGGATTTACCCATGTCGAGTTTTTACCCATCATGGAGCATCCCTATTATCCCTCATGGGGCTACCAGATTACAGGATACTTTGCGACAAGCTCGCGTTATGGGAGCCCTCAGGATTTGATGTATTTGATAGAAGAGCTACATAAGAATGATATTGGTGTTATTTTAGATTGGGTTCCATCACATTTTCCTGGAGATGGCCATGGACTACACCGCTTCGACGGTAGTTATTTGTATGAGCATGAGGACCCGAAGAAAGGTTTTCATCCAGATTGGAAATCCTATATCTTTAATTACGGACGTAACGAGGTTCGCGCATTCCTGATCAGCAATGCCGTTTTTTGGTTGGAACGTTTCCATGCCGATGGTCTGCGTGTAGATGCTGTAGCTTCTATGTTATATCTTGATTATTCTAGAAATGAGGGGGAATGGATTCCCAACGAATTTGGAGGACGCGAGAATTTGGAAGCGGTGGATTTTTTAAAAGAGTTTAATGAGGTGATATATAGCTATTTTCCAGACGTTCAAACCATTGCCGAAGAGTCTACTTCTTGGCCTGGCGTGAGCAAGCCGACCTATACTGGGGGCTTGGGGTTCGGAATGAAATGGATGATGGGGTGGATGCATGATACATTGGATTATTTTAAAGAAAATCCCGTAAATCGCAAATATCATCATCATAAGATGACTTTTGCGACAGTATACGCGTATCATGAAAATTTTATGCTTCCACTATCGCACGATGAAGTTGTACACGGTAAACGTTCCTTAATTTACCGGATGCCAGGAGATGAATGGCAGAAGTTTGCTAATTTGAGAGCACTTTACCTTTATATGTTTACTTTTAGCGGCTCGAAGCTTCTCTTTATGGGAGATGAATTTGGACAGACCGGCGAATGGAATGCAGAGCAATCTCTAGATTGGCACCTGTTGGAACACGCTCCCCACAGAGGAATGAAAAGATTTGTTTCCGATTTGCATGCGTTATATAAGTCACAACCAGCACTTTATCAACTTAGTTTTGAACAGTCAGGATTCCAATGGATTGAATTGGGAGATGCCGATCAATCCATTTTTGTATACCATCGAAGAGGATATGATGCCAATGATTGCTTATTGGTTGTTTTGAATCTTACACCGATTGTTAGGGAAAGCTTTAGAGTAGGGGTTGGACATAGTGGGACTTGGGAAGTAATGCTCAACTCTGATGATTTAAAATACCATGGAAGCGGAATTGTCACGGACACAGCAGAAACTGAACCTATTCATTGGATGGGACAGACACAGTCGATGTTAGTCAATCTTCCTCCACTTGGAGGTGTTGTGTTAAGAAGGAAGCTTGTAGAAGACACTTCCTTTCCAGCGAAGCCACTATCTACAAGGAGCCCATTACATTGATAACTAAATATTTATGTCTCTTGAAATACATTAGTATGCCAATCGTAAGGATATCAGGTAATTATAGGTGTACGGATATCCATCGAGGGGAAATTACAAAAGCACCGATGGGCTTAAATTGGATTCGCCAATATGAGATTTAGTGCTTTGGCTAAAACGGGTCTATCTTGTCGTTAATAATTTTAAAATATGCAGATGAATGTAATTCACTTAAGCGTAGAGTGCTACCCCGTAGCAAAGGTTGGGGGATTAGCAGATGTTGTTGGGGCCCTGCCTAAGTATCAAAATAAATTGGGAATAAATGCATCAGTTGTCATACCATGGTATGACAAACCCTATATACGAGATCATGCATTTGATAGAGTAGTTAGTGGGACATTCAATCAAGGTTCAGCGACACTTTCGTATGAGGTGTGGAAACAAGTCGAGTCGACTTTAGGTTTCGATCTTTTTCTAATTAAGATACCTGGATTTTTAGATCGCTCAGAAGTATATGGATATGCCGATGAAGGCGAGCAATTTATTGCCTTTCAACATGCGTTTTTGGATTGGCTGACGATATCTGCAATCGTACCGGATATTGTTCACTGTCATGATTATCACGTGGGTCTCATTCCATTCCTCATGCAATGGGGAGATCGTTTTCATACACTTCGCACAGTCAAAACTGTGGCTACTGTACACAACGGTCAGTATCAAGGCTGGATGAATTGGAGCAAAGGAATATTACTGCCTGCTTTCGATACTTGGAAATGGGGGTTATTGGATTGGGATGGGCTTATCAATCCTTTGGCAGCTGCCATTAAGTGTAGTACGGCTTTTACTACTGTATCAGAAGGCTATTTGAAGGAACTATTGGTTGAAGCAAATGGCCTACAAACCCTCTTTGCTTCCGAGTCCTTTAAAGGAGTTGGAATTGTAAATGGCATTGATACCGAGGTGTGGGATTCGGAGAAAGATGTGGCAATACAATTTCCATTTAATATTCGAAATGTAACCAAAGGGAAAGAAAAAAACAAAGAAACTTTCTGCGAACAATATAAATTAGATTCAAGGAGACCACTCTTGGTGTTTATCGGCAGATTTGCCTATGAGAAAGGTGCAGATTTATTAAGTGAAATTATTATTAATTTATTTGAGGTTAAAGATGAAAAAATAAGTATATTTATATTAGGCTCTGGTGATTCGGAGATTAGGGATTCATTGGCGCCTTTATCAGCTAAATATCCAGGATATTTTTCGGCTTATTTTGGTTATGATGAATCCTTAGCCCATTGGGTGTATGCGTCTGCAGATTTATTGCTAATGCCTTCTAGGGTGGAGCCGTGTGGGTTGAACCAATTGTACTCTTTGCGTTACGGGACATTACCTGTCGTACGAGCGATTGGGGGGTTAAAAGATACCGTTATTGACATCCAAGACCCAGAAGGATACGGGGTAAGGTTTGCAGAAGCATCAGTGGAAAGTGCTGTGGAAGGAATACAGCGAGCCGTTCTATTTAGCTCAAATAGTGCGGCATTCGAGAAGAATAAAAAGCGAATGATGTCTCTTGATTTCTCATGGGACAGTTCGGCGAAGACTTACATTGATTTATATAACCAGATAAACCCTTAAAATTATGCTTCCTAAAGTCGTATCTATCGTGTTGGGAGGGGGACGTGGTACACGTCTTTTCCCATTGACCCATGACCGCTCTAAACCTGCAGTTCCAATTGCCGGAAAATATAGGTTGGTGGATATTCCAATTTCTAACTGTCTTAATTCGGGGTTCAATCGGATATTTGTATTGACCCAGTTCAATTCTGCCTCTTTAAATAAGCACATCAAAAACACATACAATTTTAGTGTGTTTAGTAAAGGATTTGTCGATATATTGGCAGCCGAGCAGACTAATGAAGGAGACCGATGGTTTGAAGGAACAGCCGATGCTGTTAGGAGATCTCAAAAATATCTCACCAATATTGAATACGACTATGTTTTGATTTTATCTGGAGATCAACTTTATCAGATGGATTTTTCTGAGCTTATTGATTTTCATATTCAGAATGAAGGGGAGGTCACACTTGCAACAATTCCAGTCTCCAAAAAAGATGCTCCAGGATTTGGGATTCTGAAAGCCAATGAAAATAATGAGATTACATCTTTTATTGAGAAGCCAAAGACCGAATTGTTGGCCGATTGGACGTCAGAAGTGAGTGAGGCTATGGAAAAGGAGGGACGGCAATACCTAGCATCTATGGGAATATATGTCTTTTCTAGAGGTATTCTCAATAAGTTGCTAAAAGAGAATCCAGGAATGGACTTCGGTAAAGAAATTATTCCTGATTCCATAGGCTTGAATAGAGTATTGAGTTTTCAATATGATGGTTACTGGACGGATATAGGTACGATTGATTCTTTCTTTGAGGCGAATATCGGATTGACAGATGATATTCCTTTGTTTAACCTCTTTGATAAAAACACAGTTTTTTCCCGTGCTCGCATGCTACCGCCTTCCAAGATTTCGGGTACTACACTTACCAATACTATAGTTGCAGATGGTTGTATCATCGTGGCCGAAAGCATAGTCAAATCTGTCATTGGTATCCGATCGCGAATAGGTAAAGGCACGACTATGCACTCCACATATATGATGGGCTGTGATTATTATGAGCACTTGACCGAGGTAATCGAGCTAATTAATACACAGGCACCTCCACCTGTAGGTGTAGGCGAAAATTGCCATATCGAAAAAGCTATTTTGGATAAGAACTGTAGAATAGGGAATGATGTCCGCATCAAGGGAGGGGAGCATCTTGAAGATGGTGATTATGAGACCTACACCGTTAGGGATGGTATAGTAGTGGTCAAGAAAAACGCAGTAATCCCTCATGGTTTTAAAATTGGATATTAAGTTTTAAGCGTATTGAGGTAGGGAAATTACGATGGACGTAGAAAAGATTATTCGAGATAAAAATATATATTTTGCAAAGGAGGTTATTGCGGGTATACCCTGTACAGTGGGATACATCAAGAAGTTCAGATGGCGATGGCTGGCAACTCAGCTGAATACCTTTATAATCATCGGCGAAATAGAGGGGACCATTCAACCGTTGATGATTCGAAATTTTTCAAAATCCTGTTATCAATATGCCATTAGCCATAATAAAGGGTGGCCACGAGGACTGCAGTCGGGTATTGGGTCTATAGCTATTTTGATTGGAGCTGAAATGACGCAGGAGGCAGCGGCATACTGTATGGGGAGCCCTGAGGTACATTACTCCGCTTTTGAAATTCCAGTTGCTTATCTAAAAAAATATAGACAATCCGTTAAATATACGGGAACCCAATTATGGGGCGGAATTTATTATCCTTATTTCAATAGCTTGATTAATGAGTTTGTGGGACAGCTTTCCTTACTACAAATCAGTCAAACTCCGCCATCTCTTCCTCCTCTGCCGGGAATGTCTATGGAGGAGGGTATGTAGCATAGAAACCATTTCAACTCGGGTTTAAAAACCATCTCTGAAATTAGATACAAATTTTCAGAGATGGTTGTCCTGGGTAGAAATGGCTTACTAAATTTTTAAAAGAGGACGATATCCAGCTAGTTTAGTTTAGCTAGGGCTTCTTTGATTCTTCTTAATGCTTCTTTTAGGCTGTCATCAGATGCTGCATAGGAAAGTCTGATATAATTGTTGTTGCCGAAAGAGTCTCCCCCTACAGTAGCTACGTGACCTTCGTTCAATAAATACAAAGCGAGGTCCGCAGAGTTATTGATGACATTTCCTTGTAGATCTTTTTTGCCGAAGAATGAACTGATTTCTGGAAAGAAATAAAATGCCCCTTGCGGAAGATTTGTTTTTACGCCAGGTATATCATTTAGCAAATCATAGACCAGTTGCCGTCTTCTTTCAAAAGCTGCTTTCATTTCGTTAACACTACTCAAACCACCCTCATAGGCAGCAATTCCAGCACGTTGTGAAATTGAACAGGTTCCAGACGTTGTCTGTCCTTGCATCTTATCGTTTGCTGCGGCAATTTCTTTGTTAGCCGCGATATATCCCAAACGCCAGCCAGTCATCGCATATGCTTTGGAGAACCCATTGATGATGATTACTCGATCTTTGATACTATCGAATTGTGCAATGGATTCATGTTTGTCAACAAAGTTGATATGCTCGTATATCTCATCAGAAATGATATAGATATCAGGATATTTCTCGAATACTGCGACTAATGCCGCCAGTTCTTCTTTGCTGTATACCGAGCCGGTAGGATTACATGGTGATGAAAACATGAATACCTTAGATTTCGGTGTGATGGCCGCTTCTAGTTGTGCTGGAGTAATTTTGAAATCCTGGTCAATTTCGGTATCGATAAATACAGATTTACCCTCGGCAAGCACGACCATTTCAGAATATGATACCCAATATGGAGTTGGTATAATTACTTCCTCTCCAGGATTGATCAACGTCATCAATACGTTTGATAAAGACTGCTTGGCACCAGTAGATACCACAATTTGTGAGATATCATAGTCCAAATTGTTTTCGGTCTTTAATTTATTAACGATAGCTTGTCGCAATTCAGGATACCCTGGTACAGGCGAGTAGCGCGTGTAATTCTGGTCTAAAGCTACTTTAGCTGCTTCTTTTACATGGTCAGGGGTGTTGAAATCTGGTTCTCCAACACTTAAACTGATGACATTTACTCCTTTTGCAGCTAGCTCTCGACCCAGTTTTGTCATTTTTAGCGTAGCGGATTCGGATAAATTATTAATCCTATCTGATAAAATTGATTTTATACTCATGGTGATACAAAGATATTATATAGAATGCAAATAAATGGTTAATCTTTTGAAAAAAAGTAAATAATTTGACTTAAAAATATGGAAATATGTAATTGACATGGATCAATATCATAACTGGGAAAATACTTGTAGCTTTGAATTGCTCAAAGTTAGTGAACTAAACAATCATTTTAAATGAAATTTAAATTTGACAGTTTCGTCGTCGGATTGATTATTGCTATTATCATTGCTTATATCTATCCGGATTTGGCATTAGTAGAGGGGACATTCTCTTTAGATCACATTACGACGATCGGTGTGTCCCTGATTTTTTTCTTCTATGGATTAAAGCTGAGTTTCGGAGAGATTAAAACGGGGTTAAGCAATTGGAAGTTGCATGTTTTGGTTCATACCTCGACATTTATACTGTTTCCCCTTTTAGTGTTGATTTTTTATCCTTTTATCAAGACAGAAGTACAACACGATTTTTGGATGTCGTTTTTCTTTTTAGCGGCATTACCATCGACTGTTTCCTCCTCTGTTGTTATGGTTTCAATTGCCAGAGGCAATATGCCCGCGGCTATTTTCAATTCCAGTATTTCAGGAATAATGGGAGTGTTGATTACGCCAATGTGGATGGGGTTGTTCTTGACCATCAACAATGATTTTGATTTTGGTCATGTCTATCTCAGTTTATTCTTGGAGATTATCCTACCAGTAGTTCTAGGTATTTGTCTGCAACCGATTTTAGGGAAATGGGCCCATAAGTATAGCGTTTACTTATCAAAAATGGACAAGCTCACTATACTACTTATCGTATACACCAGTTTTGCTGATTCTTTTTTAGAACATATTTTTGACGCTGTGAATGTTTGGTATTTCGTAGCTGTATTTACAGGTGTGATTGTTCTCTTTTTCGTGGTTTATCTAATCATTTGGTATTGGAGTCGAAGGATATTCCGTTTTTCGGTCGCAGATGAAATTACCGCTATTTTCTGTGGATCTAAGAAATCGCTTACACATGGGTCAGTATTTGCGAAGATTATTTTTGGACATACCGCTACAGGATTTGGATTGGTGTTTTTTCCATTGATGATTTTTCATGCTTTTCAGATCCTGGTTGCCAGTGTCATTGCACAGCGCTATGCTGCGAGAAATAATATTGATTAAAAAACACGTTATATTTGCATCTAACGGTTTATTTTAAAGTAAGGTATACACAATATGTCTAGGCAAAAAAGACTGGTATTGCTTTCTCTGACAACAGGGATGATTCTTATGTTGGTCAAATTTACAGCATACCTGATGACCGGGTCCAATGCTATTTTTACAGATGCGGCAGAAAGTATTGTGAATGTTGTCGCCTCTGGATTTGCTTTCTATAGTATCTACCTGTCTGCTCGTCCGAGGGATGAAAATCATCCTTATGGACACGGTAAAGTGGAGTTTTTTTCCGTTTTTTTGGAAGGTGGACTAATATTTATAGCAGGCACCATTATTTTGGTGAAAGGGGCTTATAATATTTTTTACCCAAATGAACTGTCCAATTTGACCGAAGGAATAGGGTTGGTCGCTGTAACAGGAGTCGTAAATTTTGGAATTGGTTTTTACCTCATCAGGAGAGGACGAGAATTAAAATCCATGACAATTGAAGCCGATGGCAAGCATTTGCAGGTAGATGCCTATAGTACTTTTGGACTAATTGTTGGGCTGATTTTGATGCAGGTGACTGGTTTAATATGGATTGACACTCTGATTTCTTTACTTTTAGGCACATTTATACTCTATAGTGGATATCGATTGCTTCGCAGATCCATTGGCGGGTTGATGGACGAATCTGATTTAGATTTAGTCAGCGAAGTCGTGGATGTTTTGAATGAGGTGCGACGTACAGAATGGATTGATATTCATAATCTTCGCGTGCAGCGTTATGGAAATGAGTTACACGTAGACTGCCATTTAACCTTGCCAAACTATTATAAACTAGGAAAAGTACATGATGAAATCTCAGATTTGGATAGTATTGTAAATGCAAAGCTTTCTACAAAAACAGAGTTCTTTGTTCATGCAGACCCCTGCCTTCCTGAGTGTTGCCATTATTGTCGTGTGGTAGATTGCCCAATTCGTTCAGAAGCATTTATTAGAGATATTTCGTGGGATATTCAGAATGTTACCCAAAATAAAAAGCATTTCGAAAGTTCAATAAATCCTTAATTAATGCCCAAGGACAGATAAAATACTCTTAGTCTGAAAAAATCTTCTTCGAATACCGCTTTTTCCCAAATAAATATCCTCCGAAAAAAGTATCTTTGCTGATTAAAAAGCGATATTAATATCTTATATGAAGCATATCCGTAATTTCTGTATTATTGCCCACATTGACCATGGTAAGAGTACATTGGCAGATCGATTGTTGGAATTTACTAATACCATCACTCAGCGTGAGGCACAGGCACAATTACTAGATAATATGGATCTTGAGCGTGAACGTGGTATTACCATCAAGAGTCACGCTATCCAAATGAACTATATACAAGACGGTCAAGAGTATATTCTTAACTTGATTGATACTCCTGGGCACGTTGATTTCTCTTATGAAGTCTCTCGCTCCATTGCTGCATGCGAAGGAGCACTATTAATTGTGGATGCCTCTCAAGGTATCCAAGCACAAACTATTTCAAATTTATATTTGGCATTAGAACATGATTTAGAGATTATTCCGATCTTGAATAAAATGGACTTGCCTGGTGCGATGCCGGAAGAGGTAAAGGACCAAATCATAGATTTGATCGGTGGCAAACGTGAGGATATCATCCCCGCCTCTGGTAAGACTGGTCTAGGTATTCCAGATATTTTAGAAGCCATTGTAAGCCGAGTCCCTGCTCCCGTAGGTGATCCCGATGCACCTCTTCAAGCCTTGATTTTTGACTCAGTGTTCAACTCATTTCGAGGTATCATGGCCTATTTTAAGGTGGAGAATGGCGAAATTAGAAAAGGCGACAGAGTTAAGTTCATCGCAACAGGTAAAGAGTATTTTGCAGATGAAATCGGAACCTTGAAACTGAATCAGGTACCCAAACAAGTTATCAAAACAGGAGATGTAGGATACATTATCTCAGGTATCAAAGAAGCTCGAGAAGTCAAAGTGGGCGATACTATCACACATAAGGACAGACCAAGTCCTGATGCTATTCAAGGATTTGAAGAGGTGAAGCCAATGGTCTTTGCAGGTATCTATCCCGTAGATACGGAAGATTATGAGGAACTTCGCGAATCCATGCACAGATTACAGCTGAACGATGCCTCTCTAGTATTTGAACCAGAGTCTTCCGCAGCCCTTGGTTTCGGTTTCCGTTGTGGGTTCTTAGGAATGCTCCATATGGAGATTATTCAAGAGCGGTTGGAACGTGAATTTGACATGACCGTCATCACCACAGTGCCGAACGTTTCCTACAAAGCTTATCTAAGTAAGGATAATGAAGAGGTCATCGTACACAATCCTTCAGATCTTCCAGATCCTAGCAAGCTAAATACCATTGAAGAACCTTATATCAAGGCCAATATCATTACAAAAGCAGAATTTGTGGGCCCTATTATGTCTTTGTGTATCCAAAAGAGGGGAATCATCACGAATCAATCTTACTTGACGTCGGATCGTGTAGAGCTGGTTTTTGAGATGCCAATGGGTGAGATTGTCTTTGATTTTTATGATAAGCTTAAAACCATTTCAAAAGGATATGCATCTTTTGATTATACGCAAATCGGATATAGAGTCTCTGATTTGGTAAAGTTAGACATCCGATTGAATGATGAGCCTGTAGACGCGCTTTCGTCGTTGATTCACAGAAGCAATGCGTATGATTTTGGAAAGAAAATTTGTGAAAAACTGAAAGAGCTACTTCCCCGTCAACAATTTGAAATTCGTATTCAAGCGTCTATCGGTGCTAAGATTATTGCCAGAGAAACCATCAGTGCTTTGAGAAAGGACGTGACCGCCAAATGTTATGGTGGGGATATTTCCCGTAAACGTAAGCTTTTGGAAAAGCAAAAGAAAGGTAAGAAGCGTATGCGTCAAGTCGGTAATGTGGAGATTCCACAGTCAGCATTTATGGCGGTATTGAAATTAGATTAAGAAATATCAGTAATCCTATTCCTATATATAATGAATTTATTAGACGGTAAAGTCGTTTCTGCGAAAATTAAAGAAGACATTAAAAGTGATGCCGCTGCATTCACTGCACAGTCTGGACGCAAACCCCATTTAGTGGCCATCCTGGTTGGCAATGATGGCGGTAGTGAAACATATGTTGCAAGTAAAATGCGCAATTGCGAACTCGTAGGTTTTGATTCTACGAATATCAGATATGATATCTCGATTACGGAAGATGAACTTATTGCAAAAATAGAGGAAATCAATGCTGATGATACTATTGATGGATTGATTGTACAGCTACCTTTGCCAAAGCATATTGATCCCGAAAAGATTACTGAAGCCATTGACTATCGTAAAGATGTGGACGGATTCCATCCCATTAATTTAGGACGTATGCAACGTAATCTTCCATGTTTCATCCCCGCAACACCGTACGGCATCATGTTGATGTTGGAGCACTACCAAATCGATACTGCTGGTAAACATGCAGTAGTTGTAGGGCGCAGTAATATTGTCGGCTCGCCGATGAGTATCCTGTTGGCACGCAACTCAAATCCTGGAAACTGTACAGTGACCCTGACACATAGTCGTACACAAAATCTTAAAAATGAGGTATTAAGAGGAGATATAGTTGTTGCTGCAATAGGAAAGAAAAACTTTGTGACAGCAGATATGGTCAAAGAAGGAGCAATTGTAATTGATGTAGGTATCAATAGAGAAGATTCTACTCAAACCAAATCTGGATTTAAATTGTATGGTGACGTAGATTTTGAACATGTAGCGCCTAAGTCATCATGGATTACACCTGTACCAGGTGGAGTCGGATTGATGACTATAGTTGGTCTTTTAAAGAATACCCTTGAAGCTGCAAAAGGCACAATTTATAAAAAGTAATTTTTTTGGTACAAATATTGTTCCTCTTAGTTATTTGAACTTAAATAATTTGAAAATGAAAAAAATTGCACTTTTAGCAGTTGTCGCCGCTGCAATCACAATGGCTTCTTGTAATAATTCTTCCAATCAGCACGAAGGTCATAATCATGACCATGATAGTTTAACGACTGTTGGAGAACACGTAGATGCTGCGATAGCGGATCTAAATAAAGCAGAGGCTGATGCCAAAGCTAAAGCTGAGCAAACTAAGAAAGATTTGGATGACGCCATTGCCCGCGGAGATAAAAAAGCAGAAGAGGCTGCACGCAAAGCAGCAGAAGAAGCGAATACAGCTTGGGACAAAACTAAGCAAGCCCTTAAGGATGCGGGTCAGGATGTAAAAGAAGGACTTAATGATGCCGCTAAAGCAACTGAAAAAGCTACCTCTAATGCTATTGATGCAACTAAAGATGCAGCGAATAAAACTGTGGAAGGAACGAAGGAAGTTGCTAAGGACGTATCGGATGCAACTAAAAAGGCAGCTAGTGATGTAGAGAATAAAGCAAAGAAAGTAGGCGAAGCGCTAAAAAACTAGTATTGGAATTTAACAGTAAAAGGGTCGAGCTAAGCTCGACCCTTTTTTATGCACTTTCGATTTTAAATCCTGCTTCTTCAACAGTTTGAACAATGGTGTGCTCATCTATTCCCTCAACCTGTACGGTTAGTACTTTGTCTGTCGATGTCGTGTCAACTTCCCACGATTGGATACCGCTCTGTGCGTCTAAAAAAGGAGTAACCTTTGACACACAACCACTGCACTTAATATTTGTTTTGAATTTGAACGTATTTTCCATGTTTTACCTTTATTATAATATTACAAATTTAACTTGTTATCCCCGTATATATGTTACATCATTGTTCTAATGATGTATACAATTTTATTTTTTCATTTTTAATAGTAGGCTGTTGCTTACGACGCTTACACTGCTTAGTGCCATAGCTGCTCCTGCAATCATTGGATTGAGCAAGAACCCATTTAAAGGATATAATAAACCAGCTGCCAATGGAATGCCAATCACATTATAGATGAATGCCCAAAATAAGTTTTGACGAATGGTAGCTACGGTCTGTTTGGATAGCTTAATTGCTTCTGGGATTTTAGTGAGATCCGAAGAAATAATGGTCATAGTAGCAACATCCATAGCAATATCACTTCCTTTGCCCATTGCAATGCTGACATCTGCTTGCGCCAGAGCCGTACTATCATTAATACCATCTCCCACCATTGCTACAAGTTTGCCCTTTTGCTGTAGATTTTTCACAAAAGCTGCTTTCTGATCTGGAAGTACTTCCGCCTGATAGGAATTGATTTTAGTCTTTTCAGCTATAGCGCGGGCTGTAGCTTCATTATCACCTGTCAACATATAGACTTCTATTCCCAGGTTTCTGAGTTGCTCTATAGCAAGCGTTGAGGATACTTTGATTTCGTCTGCAACAGCAAATACACCCAAGGCCGATTGGTTGTCCGCGAACCAAATAATCGTTTTTGCATCTTTACTCCACTGATCTGCTTTGGCAATGCATTCTTTAGGGATTTTGATGCCATTTTCCTTGAGTAGTTTCTGATTGCCGACGTAGAAAGTCGTGTCATCGATTCGAGCAGACGCACCTTTGCCCGTAATGCTTTGAAAGTGACTTATTTGTATAGGTGATAGTGCCTGCAGGTCGTTGACGACCGCTTCCGCAAGCGGGTGCTCGGATTGTTCCTCAATACTGAGAAAAATTTGTTTTAAAAATATATCCTCATTATGCCAATAGCTGTCAGTCAAAACTGGCTTTCCTTCTGTAATGGTACCCGTTTTGTCCAATACAACGACATCTATTTTCTTAGCAAGCTCTAAACTAACAGCATCTTTTATTAAAATACCTTTTTCAGCACCTTTACCTATACCTACCATGATCGCTGTCGGAGTAGCCAGCCCGAGTGCACAAGGACAGGCGATAACCAATACTGTTGCAAGCGCTATCAAACCTTGTGAAAAACCATTTTCACCTCCAAGTATAATCCAAGCTACAAAAGCAATCAATGCGATGCCAATCACGATAGGGACAAAGATAGCGGCTATTTTGTCAACCAGTTTTTGTACTGGAGCCTTACTTCCTTGTGCCTGTTGCACCATTTTGATAATTTGTGCCAGCATAGTCTCGCTACCCACTTTTTCGGTTCTAAATTGAAAACTTCCTTTCTGATTGATAGTCCCCGCGAAAACAAGTTCATTTTCCTTCTTTAGCACTGCTATTGATTCGCCACTCAACATACTCTCATCCACATAGGAGCTTCCGTTTATCACTATGCCATCCACAGCGATTTTTTCACCAGGTTTGACCAATAGCAAATCGTTCTTTTTAACCTGCTCAATGGCAATGACTTCGAGCTCTTGATTTTCTTTTACAAGCGTGACCGTCTTGGGCTGTAGTCCCATTAACTTTTTGATAGCAGATGATGTGTTGCCTTTTGCTTTTTCTTCTAAGAGCCTACCCAGTAGAATAAATGTGATAATGACTGCCGCCGCCTCAAAATAAACATGTCCATGTTGTCCTCTGCTCGTCCAAAACTCAGGAAAAATAGTATTGAATACACTAAAGATATAAGCGATACCAGAACCTAAAGATACTAACGTATCCATATTGGCCGTACCGTGTTGAGCCTGTTTCCATGCATTGATGAAAAAGTCTTTTCCAAACCATAGAATGACAGGAGTGGACAATATCCACATGATTTCGTTGGCATAGGGCATGTCCATGTAGAACATGCCGATGATAACTACCGGAAGGGAGATAAGAGCCGACCAGATTGTTTTTTTCTTTAAATTTTCAAATTTCTGTTTGTGGATTTCTGCTAGAGTTTCCGATTGAAGAATTTCATTTTCTTCCAATAAGAGGTCGAATCCGGCTGATTGCACTTCTTTTTTCATCAACTCAGGGTTGGTAACATTTGGAAGGTATTCGATAGCTACTGAAGCCGTTGCAAAATTGACTGAAGCTGTCAATACACCACTGTGGTGACTCAATGAACTCTCAACCCCTGAAGCACATGAGGCACATGACATTTCCAAGACCGGAATTGTTTTTTTGACCGTAGGTACTTGATACCCTTGGTCTCGAATCTGCTGGACGACAGTGTTCAACTCCATACTGTTTTTAGCAATGATCCTTGCCTCTTGTTTTGTAAATACTATGTCATCTTTATTTCCTCCACCTATTTCCAAGACGTTGTTTTCCAATGCACGGACTTGCCGTTCATCATCTAGCCCCTGAATAGGTATTTTAATGGGTGTTATATTGTCTGTTGTCATGTTGTACTATTTTAAATTTCTAATAATACAAATGTAGCAATCAGGGAAGGCCACCCTGTTATACTTTTTCAGAAATCAAGTATATGATTATATTTTGAGCCAGTTAGTTTTTCGAAAGGAGTGGAGATCTACATTCACAGATCTCCACTTGAAATAGATTACAAGGTTTCTAACTCTTCCGATGGCTTTTTCAGGACTGCGTCTTTAGCATGTATCTCTCCAAAAACCTCTGACAAAGAATCTAATTGGATTCCTTCTTTGACCGAAATTCTTTTGAGTGCTTTGTCCGCTTGCTGTATAATGACAAAAGTTCCAGATTGAGTGCGCATCACACTCTTCTTTGGTACCCATAATGATGCTACAGGACGCTTTAAATGTAAATTAACTTGCGCATAGTCTCCCCCTTGAAGTTTATTGTTGCTGTTGTCTACGTCAAATTCCAGGGTTAGTGATCGGTCCTGTGCACTGAGCATTCCTGAAGTACGGGACAGCAATGCCGTGTATTTCTCCCCTGGGTGGGAGCTTACTGTAAAGTTGACGACGGTACCTGTCGAGATTGCTGACGCATGCTTTTCAGGAACAGATATGGTCAAGCGTAGACGATTATTTTGGGCAATCGAAAATAAGGGTTGGTTTGCATTCGTTCCAATAAGAGCGCCTGTCGACAAAAGCCGTTCTGTAATGATACCATCGAATGGAGCGGTTATCCGTAGATACTCCTGTAGTTGGGAGGATTGGGCCGTGCTTGCTCTTGCTGAACTATACGCAGAGCTGTCACTCATCATTTTGCTCTTAGCCCGATCCAATTCAATGGGTGCGACTGCGCCGCTGGTAATTGATGCTTCGGTGAGTCTATCATAAGCCTGTTTACTGAAAAGATAATTACTGTAGAGTTTCTCATGGTTCGATTTGTCGGATAGATACCGCTGGTTCACTTCTTGCGCCTCTAAGGTCGCCAGTAGCTGTCCCTTCTTGACTCGGTCACCTCGATCTACATATATTTTTTTTATAAATCCTGTCATTTTACCGTAGATATCTACCTGTTCATAGGGCTTTAGTTCTCCAGGAGTCACGATGGTATATCCTGGATTGTCTTCGATTGGAGATACCGTTTCATAAACCGAATCTATTTTTGAGGAAATTGTTGGCGTTTGTGGCTCGTCATTGGACGTACATCCGACGAGCAGTGCAGCACTCAGCAAGAGGCCGAAGCTGTATTTAATCTTATGTGCTTTTATTTGTATTTGCATGTTCATTGTTTTCTAGTGTCGATAATTATGGAGTATTGATGCGATAGTATTTGCTCTCTTGGTCATCAGGATCCAGAGAAGGTCCTACAATACCTGATTTGCGCATGGCCAAAGCAAAGAAATGGGGGAGTAGCAAAAGGATAACGATGGTTGAAGCAAGTAACCCACCAATGACTGCCTGACCAAGCGGTGCGATCTGCTCGCCACCATCGCCTAAGCCTGCAGCCATTGGCAACATACCCGCTACCATAGCAGCAGCTGTCATTAATACGGGTCTAAGTCGCGATGAAGCAGCCAATCTTGCTGAATTGTTGACTTTCAAAGCTAGTTTTTGACGGTAGTGCTCCGCCTGATTGATTAACAATACAGCATTGGATACCGATACTCCAATGGACATGATGACACCCATGTACGATTGCAAATTTAGGGTGCTTCCCATCAGGTGCAATGCCAAAAGACTACCTGCAATTACCGCAGGAACCACAGAAAGAATGACCAATGGTACTTTGAACGACTGGTAATAAGTCGCCAACATCAAAAAAATGACAATTACCGCGACCGCCAAACCACTCAGTAGACTATCCAAGGTTTCATCCAATAGTTGCAATGTGCCTTCTGTCCATACTTGGATACCTCGAGGAGGAGGACCTAATTCTTTTATTACATTTTTTACAGCCGCTGAAGCGTTCCCTAAATCTTTATTGTGTAGGTTGGCAATTACCGTTACGTATCGATTTGGCCCCTTTCTATTGACTTGGGCAGGACTGTTGGTCCTCTTGATTGTGGCGACATCATCCAATAAAGGACGAAGGCTCCCTTTCTTCAATGGAAGTGATTTAAGCTTTTCCTCAGATTGCATAAGGGCCTCAGGAATCTGTACCTGTACTTGGAATACTAATCCCGAACGAGGGTCTATCCATAAGTTCTTGTCAGTATATCGAGTGGAGGAGGTGGCTGTGGCTAGGCTGCGCGTTACATCCTGCATGGTCAGCCCGAATTGTGCTACTAAGTCTCTATTGACTTCGATTTCCAAAGTCGGGTAGTTCAACGGTTCGGCAATTCGGATATCCCTCAGAAATGGTATTTCCTTTAATTTTTCCATAATCTTAATAGCATGCCCCTCGGCCTGTTTCACTTGGCTGGCACTCACTTTTACTTCAATAGGCGTCATCGACCCTTGTCCCAATATCTTTTCTACAAGTTCCATTGGTTCAAAGTTAATCGTCGCCTCAGGATGATTTCGGGCAATGATACTTCGGATATCTTCTCTCAAAATACTGATCTTGCCGGTATATATTTTTTTGTCTATTGATAGTTGTAATACTGCCTCATGAGAGGCACTGGTGAACAAGAAGATTGGATTAATCGGATTGGCCGAAGGATGCATCCCTACGAATGCTGATGAAATGGCTATACCTTTGGACGGAAGCAATGACTCAATATCTTTGATGATAGCTTTCACCAGTTGCTCGGTTTTTTCCAGTCGAGCTCCTTCTGGGGCTTGAATACGAATTTGCATGTCACCACTGTTGGACGCAGGCATGATATCTGTACCCAATGTAGAGAGGAGCAATGCGGATATGCCGATTGCGGTAGATATGTATAATCCCAGCAATAATTTAGGACGTTTAAACCATGGCCTCATTCGATAGGTATATTTGATTCTGAATTTTTCAAAGAATCGACGTTGCGTCCCAGTCTTCAATGTCGCCCTATGTTTGTCTTTCATAAACCAATTGGCGAGTATGGGTACAAGAGTTTGCGAGGCTAGGAAGGAAACAATCATTGCCATAGCGACAGCGAGTGATAGGGGCATAAACATGTCACGGGGGATGCCCGTCATGATAATAGCAGGGGCCAGTACCGCAAGAATACAAAGCAAAATTAGCAGCTTTGGAATTGATATTTCCAATAAAGCATCTATTATAGCCCGTTGTTTGGGCTTTCCCATATCCATATGTTGATGGATATTTTCAATAGTGACCGTAGCCTCGTCCACGAGTATACCTATCGAAAGAGCCAATCCACTCAATGTCATGATATTGATGGTGTGACCCATGAGATATAGAATACTCACCGCTGATAGTATCGCAATAGGAATTGTCAGGATGACTATGAGTGCCCCCCGCTTATCACCTAGAAATAACAAAATCATCAATCCCGTAAAAATGGCACCCAGTATGCCCTCATGAATTAGATTCGATAAAGAATTCTGGATGTATTTTGATTGATCAAATTCATAATGAATGTTGACATCCTCGGGAAGTGTATTTTTAAGAGTTGGCAACGCATTTTTTAGATTTTCGACAACTTCAATGGTCGATGCATCCGCTTTTTTGATTACAGGGAGATATACCGATCTTTTTCCGTTGATTAGCGCATAGCCCACGGTTTGATCGGCGGCATCGTCTACTCGTGCCACATCACGGATATAGATGGTACGGTTTTCATTGGTCTTGATGGGAGTATTTAAGAATTCTTCTGGACCTTTGGCGATAGAGTTGACCGGGGCCATGAGATTTTGGTCTCCGATACGAATGTTTCCGGCAGGTGATGGGTGACTATTTTTTGTAATCGCTACCGTTATTTCCTCAGGGCTCATGCCGTGCGCTTGCATGGCTTCAGGGTCGATATTGACAACAAGTGTTCGAACATTTCCACCAAAAGGAGCAGGGGCAGTAATACCAGGTATCGTAACAAACATAGGCCTAATCTTAGTCAAAACCATAGTTTGCAATTCTGTGATGCTACGTTCAGGACTGTCAAATACTAATTGTCCAATTGGGAGGGAGCTGCCGTCAAATCTAACCACCATCGGTGGTACCGCCCCTGGGGGAAGAAATCCCATAGCTCGAGATACCTGTGTAGACACCTCCCCAGCCGCTTGAGACATATTGGTGCCCGCATAAAAAGTTAATTTCATTAGTGTCAAGCCTTGCACGCTTTTGAAATCAATGTTTTTGACCCCCCCGACAAAGAGTAGTACTTTTTGGAACTCATTTGCCATGAAGCCATCCATATACGCAGGGGTCAACCCTCCATAAGGCATCGCTATATACATGGCAGGCAATTCGATTTCAGGAAAAATATCAATATTGATTTTTTTCATGACATTGATGGAAAAATAGATGGTGGCCATCACCATCACCATAATAGCTATGGGTTTCCGTAATGCAAAACGTATTAAATTCATAAGAAGCTTTTAGATAGTGTCAAATAGAGTTTTGAAATCGGTAGTCAGGCTAGCTTCCTTTACCCATAAGTCCCAGTATGCTTTCGAAGCTTCAATTTGTTTCAGCTCGGTTTGCTCGAGAAGTTGCCTGATTTGTAATAACTCAGATAGTGAAAGAAGCCCACTTTTGTATCGTGCCGTGTACATTTCATATGCAGAAACAGCCTGTTGCACACTCAGTAGATTTTTGTGGAGTTGTAGCGCCTGTTGATTGAGTTCCTGGGTGTAGGCGGATAAGTCTGCATGCAACTTGTTTGTATATTCTCGAAGGGAATACTTACTGCTTAACGATAGTTGTTCAAAACTTTCCTTTTTCAAGCGATTGGTAAAGATGGAAGATACGTTCCAAGTCATGCCGATACCGATAAGATAGTTGTTGGTGGTATTGGAAAAGCCCTCTTGCCATTTGCTAGAAGCGTGGCCCTGGGAATTGATGCCAGATCCCCGGTAGGCATAGCCACCCATGATTTTGACAACGGGAAATCCCGAACGATTTATGGCTTTTCCACTCCATTCTAGGTGTTCTATCTTTCTTTCCAATACCGATAATGCGGGATGCTCCATGACGGATACCCGTGGAGACCAAGCAGGGGGGGACGCAATGATGAATTTTGGAATTGAAGCAGCGTAGTCGATACTGTCACTGCCATACAACTCAGCGAGATGTATAAAATCACTTTGTTTCTTACCATACCATTGGTCTTGATCCGCCAGAGATTGTATATAGGCGGATGACGATAGCAAAGTATCCGCTATTGGACGCAATCCAGCCGTAGAAAGGCTTATGGACACAGCTTTAATATCCGCCAGTCTTATACTGTTCTTAGTTGCCCATTCCATGCGGGTGTGGCTATACAGTAGGTCGATGTATCGCATGGCCAATTCTTGCTTTAATTTAAGTAGGTATAAGTCTTTCTCCATAACTGTTTGAGCAGTATGAGCATCACTGGCTTTGTTTTCAAATGTTTGACGGCCAAAGGTGTATAGATCCCATTCAATGGTGCTGGATCCGAATGTATTGGCTGTTATATCCGATCCAGATAATGATTGCACATTTCCACTGACATTGAAGAAGCCAGTTTGAGGAAAAAATGCACCATTACTGCCTTCAAATGTACCATACGAATTTTGAAGTTGGACTTTGCCTTGAGGTAAAGCTTTGCTATGCGTTGCCTTTGCTTGATATTGTGATGATTTAATGATGGCATCTTTTGCTGCCACACCTGGGTATTGCTTTTCAATCTTATTCCATAGCGTGTGCAGCACGGTGGATTCTTGTGCATAGGTGACTATGGGATATACAAAAGCCATTAAACAAGTCGTCATGACTTTGTTAAGCTTATTCATGATAGTGTATAGCGTTTAGTCTGATTGTTCCAATCAGGACGTTAAATAGAAAAAATAAAGAATAAAAACAGGGATATCTTGATTATGCAAGACGTCGAAGGAAGAGATACTAAATAACCAATTTTCTAAACTTTAAGAATATGGGAATCTGTATTCCATACGCTTTTCGATAGACACTTAATAGCGAATTCTTTTTCTCTGCATAGCCATTCAGGCCCAAAAAGCTTAAAAATCCGGTAACCAGTATGAAGAATAGATGATTGGAGATAGATGCCTGCTTGGGGTTGCTTAGGAGCGTATCCTCTTTATAATTAGCAAGACAGGAATTGGTAGAAGTAAATAGCTTATTGACTTTAGTAGATTGATGCGTTGTTTGCTCTATCGGTTGGGAGCCAAAGACACTCTTAATGGATGATTTAATGAGACAAGATGATAAGATTAGGCAAAGAATACTGACCAAAACAAACAAGTTTTGTGAGAAACGGGTCGATATCTTATGTGGAGGCCTGGAAATCATTGCTAGGCTAATATAGAATTGATTTTGTAGAATACAAAGTTTGACATGATGCTAAGTGGGGTGTGAAGACGATTTTACTTTGTTTAAGTATCTTGTATTTAGGTTTTTACGTTCGTTTGTAATAAAAGGGTTATATTTCGTAGCGCTCAAAAATCTTGAAGCTGTTGTGTTGAATTGTCCTGTACCCATAGTCTAAAAACGTCATTGCACTGTGTTGGTAGACGGGTTTTGGATGCTTTGCATCTTCGCCCCACAGCGACAATGACGTTATGAATTATCGAAAATAGCTACTTTGATTTTAATGGGTAATATCGAATATAGTCCACTTCAAAAGTAGCCGGGAATGTTTCATTTTCCACTCCCTGTCGACCACCCCAATTACCCCCTACGGCAAGGTTTACAATGAGATAAAACTCTTGGTCGAAAGGCCAAGAAGCGTACCCCTTACCATTATTAAGGTATTCATACACCTTCTTGTCATTGATGTAACCGATAATACTTTCTTCTGTCCAATCTATTCGATAGATATTGAAATGCGAAATCGCCCTTTCGACATATGTATTGCTTCCCTTCTGATTGTTGTTCATTCCGTTATAGTCCAAGGTATGAACAGTGATGTGCAATTGATTTGGGTCATATCCAACATGTTCTACAATATCTATTTCCCCTGATTTTGGCCATCCTCCATAGACATTATGGACAGGCATCATCCATACAGCCGGCCATGTACCCACTTGTCTCGGAACTTTGGCCGCCACTTCAATGCGTCCATATTTGAATCCCTTTTTACCCAAGGTCTTGATTTTAGAAGATGAGTAAGCCATTTCATTTGTTGGCTCGTGTATGGCATGGATCTTAAGTATTCCATTGTTTACAGCGATATTCTGAGGAGTATTTACGTAATATTGAAGCTCATTATTGCCCCATCCGTTTTCTCCTGTGCCATAGTCAAAACTCCATTTTAAACTATCAGGCTTACCTTCATAATTAAATTCTTCTGACCAGGATGGAACGCTTTCAAAAGTTTGTCCTTGCGTATACTGTGTCGTGGCCAATAGCGCACTGATACCTATTATTATTTGTTTCATTCGTTTAATAACCGTCATTTTGTGGATAGTTAGGGCCTAGAAGATTAATTTCGGATTGTGGGATTGGAAGATTGACCATGTGAGCTTGAAATAGCGTACGGGCATTCGCTTGATAAAGACCATTTCGTGAATTGCCTGCATACTTACTCATTTGTTGACCTGTGACCCCCAATCTTTTTAAGGTATACCAACGTTGACCCTCAAATCCCAGTTCTCGCGCATCTTCATCCAAAATAGCCTTTAAAGAAAGCTGAGCGATGGGTGACGCTTTCGCCCTAGACCTTACGGCATTGATATACTCCAAACCTTCTGATTCTAAATCTAACTTCCAAGCAGCTTCTGCCGCAATTAGATAGGTTTCGGACAAACGATAGACCATGATGTTCTTTGCCTGATCGACTTCGTTTGGTAGCCCTGTTTCATTTGAAAATTTGAGACAGCCTGGGTTAAGGCGTGCATAGAAAAGGTTGCGGTCGGCAGTATTACTACTCATTTCGTCATACGTATCTATGATGTCACCAATTTTTTTACCCGGAGGCAACGTGCTTGGATTGTTGAAATAGAACGTAGATATATAGTAGCTGCCTTTGGCGCGATTATCTAAAGGGTCCTCATTCAATAGGTCTCTAAAGTAATCATTTAACAACAAAAAGCCAGCTCCGCGACCACCCATTGCATTATCATATTGTGCACCTGGAGTAGCTCCATATTGCGGTAACAACAAAAAATTGAAGCGATGTGGTGCACCTCCACCGAATGTTTGAGCTTTGTATTGAATGACGAACAACGATTCTTTGTGGTTGAGATCACCTTTGAACACGTCAGAAGTATTGGGTAATAAATTATGATGACCTGATTGGATAACTTCCTTCGCTAGTTCAAGGGCCTTTTCATTCTCTTCTTTCCACAGGGCCACCTGAGCACGGACGTGGGTGGCGGTTCCTTTTGAAACTCTACCAGGTTGACTAGTTTCCCATTTCAGGTTATTTCTCGCAAAATCTAAATCTTCTTCAATCAATTTAAAAATGTCCTCCTTGCTGCTCTTATCTGTGACGATATTGGATGCATTTTCAGGAGTGGTCGGCTCCGTTGTGATATATATATTGTTAAAGAGCTTGTACAGGATAAAATACGAATGGGCACGAAAGAATTTCGCTTGCGCTAGCAATTCATTTCTTTTTGCCTCATCCATTTGTATGTTCGCACCGTACTTAATGATTGCATTGCTTCGGTCAATAATTTTGTAGTACGTTTTCCAATAATGACTATATCTTGTCGTGCCAAAATCACCTAATGTTGCACCCCAGGCCAATGTACTATAAAGAGAGGCCTCTCCTGTACGGCCTAGCACCAGATCTGTCTTGGCCTGTAATAAAAACGGAACAGCAAAATTCCACTCTCCATTTTCGTAAAAGGAACGATTAAGGTTGTAGAGAGCGACTACCCCCATGTCTAGTCCTTCAGGCGTATTGTAGATAAAATTCGCAGAGAAGGAAGTCGAAGGTTCTTCAGTCAAATACTTTTCACAAGAAGTGGTAGCCAGTAGCGTGGCTACTGCACTAGCAATATATAGTGTTTTAAATTTTTTCATCTTATTATTTTTTATTCATGAGTGTAGGCTTTAGATGTATTGTTGGGCTCGTTACACTCGAGATTTAAGGGTTGATCGTTTAGAAATCGAATTTAAGACCAGCAGTGAAAGCCTTTGCATCCGGATAAGAATCAGGATTGACCTCGGGGCTATATGATTTGTAGTCGGTAATGGTGAACAAATTGTTGGCCATGACATAGAACTTTAAATTATTCACTTTCAATTTTGAACTCCAAGAATTTGGTAGGGTGTAGCCCAGTGTCAATGTGCGAAGTCTCAAATAAGAAGCATCCTGTACGGCCAATGAATATAGGTGGCTTTGGGTGTCGCGATAGGGGCGAGGGTACTCCGATGAAGGGCTTTCAGGTGTCCAATAAGGAATCTTGATTCCATTGAGGATACCTTGAAGAGATCCACCAGTCTCATATTGTGCAAGATATGGGTTTAGCTTGGTCGCTCCTTGTACCACATACAGGTCGGCATAAAAATCAAAATTCTTGTATTGTACGCTGGTTGAGAACGATCCTATCCATTTAGGGTCTTGTGCAAATACGAAATTGTCTTGGTCATCTATTTTGCTATCTCCATTTTTGTCGATTACACGGATTGAACCTGGCATGATGATATTCTGTGTAGCCTGTGCTGAGGCTTTTATTTCTTCTTCTGATTGGAAGATACCATCAAATTTCTTTTCGTAAATAATATTGATGGGTTGTCCTACAAATCTATTACGGGCGATATCATCTTTTGGGTTACCATTAAGGTCATAAATACCTGTTTCTAGTATTTTGTTTCTATTGCGAGAAAACATGGTTGTGATTGACCAATTGAGATTTTCTTTGCGGATGATGTGACCCGTTAATGCCAGCTCAATCCCTTTGTTTTCGCTTTTTCCTCCGTTGGTAATGGTCGAAGAAAAGCCCGTACCACCAGCCAGTGAAATGTCAACAAGTAAATCTTTTGTCTGGGTATTATAGAATTCAAATGTTCCCGTAATTCTGTTGCCGAAGAGGGCAAAGTCAAGGCCCGCATTAAATGTGGTGGAAGTTTCCCATGTAAGGAATGGATTTGGAAGATTTGATCCTGTAATATTACCTCCTACGATTTCATTTCCAAAGATATAGGGGTTGGAGCCCACCGTTCCCAAAGTTTGATACGGCGCAATGGCTTGGTTACCGACCGAGCCATAGCTGACTCTTGCTTTTAATTCGTTGATGGCACTTATATTCTGGATAAAGGATTCGTTATGTGCTTTCCACGCCATTGAGACAGCTGGAAATATACCCCACTTTTCGTTTTCTGCAAATACGGACGAACCATCATATCTTGCAGTTGCACTGAATAAATATTTGTCCAGTAGACTATAACGGGCACGTCCCATGAAGGATGCAATGTTTCTTTTTGTTTCATTACGTACCGTGTTTTTGTTGAGTGCATCTGAGATACCATGATATCCAAGTATATCATTTGGGAAATTGGTCCCCGTCGTCGTACTAGTCGTATAATTGATTTCATTGATACTTTGTACCGCCGTGAGATCTAATTGGTGGATGTCATTTAGTGTTTTTTCGTAAGTCAAGATATTCTCGATTAGGTATTCTTGACGTCTATTATCCACTATACTGGCGGATCCATTGGTATTTGATCCACCTGAGTGTAATCTAGTGAGGTAGGTGCCTCTTTCTCCTGCATCTCTAGCGAGCAAAGTATTTAGCCGGTATCTCAAACCCGGTAGGATTTGATAGTTAAGCGCAAGATTCAAGTTCAAAAGATTCGTTTTTCTCTCATTGGTCGATTCTCTCAGATTCCAGAGAGGATTCACGGTTAGACTATTCGGTCCTAAAGGGAATTTAACCAACTGACCGCTCTCATCAAATGGTTTGGCTAGGGGCGATAGGCTGATGACATTCAGACCACTAGACTCGATATCCTGTTTGTCTATATTAAAAGTAATATTGGATTCAAACGTCAATTTATCGTTGATAGCGTGGCTTAGATTATTGCGTAATGATAGGCGCTCATAATCCGACCCTATAATCAAGCCTTTATTTTTGAAGTATGTAGCATTTGTATACACTTTGGTTTTGTCTGTACCACCCGAAAATCCTATTGAGTGACTATGGATAAGCGCATTGCGAAGCACCAGATCTTCCCAATTGGCATAGGTGTTGTTTTTGAGTGCTTCCAACTCGAAGTCGTCAAACATCTCCCTGTCTTCAGGGTAGTCGAAATTGGGCTCATTTTTCGCTCTCCACGCCTCTCTCCGTAGTTGAGCAAACTCTTGGGGTGAGTAGAGGTCAAAGTTCTTGGAAAGCTTCTGAGTCGTGACATATCCACTGTAACTGATGCTACTCTGGCCCGATGCCCCTCTTTTCGTTGTGATGAGGATTACACCATTAGATGCGCGTGCACCATATATAGCTTGAGATGAAGCATCCTTTAAAACTTCAATCGAAGCAATGTCCTCCGGATTGACTTGGTTAATATCATCAATAGGATATCCATCTAGTACATATAGGGGAGCATTGCCACCTTGGATGGACTTGGTCCCACGGATCAGGATGCTACTCGCGCCACCAGGTCTGGGGCTCTGCAAAGTCACCTGCACACCTGGTGCTTGTCCTCTTAGCATCTCGTTTATATTTGTAGTGGCCATTGCAGTGGCCTTATCAACCTGAATAGTAGATACCGAACCTGTCACGTCTGATTTTTTCTGAGTACCGTATCCAACAACGATTATTTCCTCCAGCGAAGTTTCATCGCTTTCGAATAGAAATACCAGCGTTTGTTGATCTCCTAATGCTTGAGAGATGGTCTTCCACCCAACCGATGTCAGCCTAAGTACGTCCGTAGGATTAGCTTCGATTATAAACTGCCCATTTTGATTGGTGGATGTACTTTGTCGTTTGCCAAGAATCTGAACGGTGACACCTGCAATAGGATTTCCCGTCAATGCTTCCTTGACCGTACCTTGATAAGTTCGTTGCTGAGCCATTGTTTCATGGGCAAAGCAAAAGAATAATACGAATAAAAATAGGTAATGTAGCCTCATAGATTTGTAATTTGATTTAACAACATAATTTTTATAGGTAATCGACGTCTGGGTATATCCTGTCTGAAGACAAAATGCGATGTGCTGTCCTCATTTTGCACATGTCGCGATTTACAAAGATGTATTACCTTGGTTATTTCTACAATATTATCAGTTATTTATTAAATTTGGGGCACTACAAAAGCACTACATTTATATGTAATGTGTTGATTATCAAATGTATTTTTTGAAACACTAAAAATGAAATATTTAAAGGCAATCAAATATGGTGTCGCAGTACTGTTGTTCGTGCATAGTACCATCGTATCGGCACAAGTATTGATGCCCAAAATAAAAGCCTTCATGAGCTACGACTATCATGCAGGATTGCAAAATTGGGAAGTAGAATTAGATACGGAGGGCCGGGTATATGTGGCCAATAATGAAGGGTTATTGGTTTATGATGGGGTGACCTGGAAGTTGTTCCAGACGCCTAATAAAACAATTGTTAGAAGTATATATATCGATGCTCAAGCTAATCGTGTCTATGTCGGTGCGCAAGATGAAATTGGGTATTTCGAGATTGACCAGGACGGATCGCTTCAATATGTCTCCTTATTAACTTATCTAGCTGAAGCCGATCGTTATTTTGAAGATGTGTGGTCTATCCATAGTTTTGAAGGTCGGCTATATTTTCAGACAAATAAAAAATTATTAATCTATAAAGATCGGCATTTTGATATCTATCAAGCACAACAGAAAATAGAGTTTTTGAACAAACTCAATCATCAATTATTTTTGCATGACACTTCCAGGGGATTGTTGATGGATGAAGGGCAGGGATGGAAGATAATCGGTCAACATCCCGAATGGGTGAAGAAGGGAATTAGAGGAGTAATTCCTCAGTCTAATGGTGGCTATCTCATTGTGACCCGTGTTGGTGATTGTTATACATTAACTGCCGAAGGGCAGGTCAAAGCGGCAGCCTCTGCGTTTTCGAGTATTTTTGACGGACTTAAAATCAATATGGTCGGAATGATTAGGAAGGGAGTGTGGGCTGTGGGAACAATGGATGGACAAGTCATCCTGATTAATGATGATGGCGTTCTGTTGAATGTCTTGAATAAAGATAAAGGATTAAAAATGGGAGGGATACGAAGTGTGACCTCTGATATCATGAACAACATATGGGTTGGGACAGATGTTGGAGTTGGATATATTGGTATAGATGATCCGATTCAAATGATCGTCCCCCATATGCAACAACCCACTAAGATTTATAATGCGACCTACTATAATAATGAACTTTATCTTGCTACCGCCCAAGGCCTTTTAAAATTAGATAAGAATCAACAATATGTAAAGCTTGATAACAGCATTGCAGAAGTCTGGAATCTGCAGAAAATCGAGCATAAACTTTTGGTTTTTTATGACAATGGATTGGCTGAAATTAATGGAGACAAACTTCGTCATATTGTCCAAGGAAAGGGAACATGGATGATGTCTCCTAATGCCGAGAAAAACACCGACTCTTACTTGTTGGGGACCTATCAAGGACTGAGTTGGGTTAAATTAGCACGGGAAGATTCTCTATCCGAACGTGTTGTCACCGATGTCGTGCAGATGTCTACACGGTTTCTATGGTATGATATTCCGAACCAATCAGTTTGGATATCCCATCCCTATAGAGGTGTTATGAAGATATCCTTTAATAAAGAAGGCAATGTGCAGGCAGTGAAAAGTTATGAAAAAGACCATGGGTTGCCTTCCAATATTAATAATTATGTATTTCACATTCAAGATGCATTAGTCGTTGCGACAACTGATGGTATTTATACCTACAAATCGGAGCAGGATGTATTTGTGAAATCTGATTTCTATGCTCAACTCTTTGGCAATAAACTTATCCAGTATTTAGAAGAAGACCAAAATGGCAATATTTGGTTTGTCAATGAAAAAAAAGTTGGAGTAGTTCATTTTGAAGGGGGGCGAGCAATTGAGCATGCTAAAATCTATTTCTTTCCTGAACTTACAGGTAGACTCATTGCAGGGTTTGAAAAAATTAACCCTATATCAGGGAGTCAAGTTCTGTTTGGAGGTTATGAAGGACTTTTTCAGCTTAATTTCGATAAATTCAGACAACGGACAGATTCTTTTAAGGTATTGATATCTTCCGTCAAATCAATTGGGACCATAGAAAAACTGTTGTATGGTGGCTTTTTACAAGCCTCAGGTCCGAAAGGTCGATTACAAATAAATCGACCCATTAACTATGCTGATAATGCTATTGAGATCATTTATGCTGTAGCAGGCCTTCAAGAAGCGCACCTTGTTTATAGTTCTTTGCTAGTTGGGGTCGATAAAGATTGGTCGGCTTGGAATACGGAGCAAAAGCGAAGCTATTACAATCTTGCACCAGGTAAGTATGAGTTCCAAGTGAAAGCCAAAAACAATGTTGATCAAGTATCACCCACGCAGACGATTTATTTTGAAATCCTACCACCTTGGTATTTAAGTATTTGGGCCAAAGTCGGGTACATCATCCTTATCATTGCACTTTTCTATTATCTGCTTAGGTATCTCAATAAGAGGCATCAGCAAATTCTCCTAAAACAACAGTATTTGTATGATTTGGAACTTAAGGCAAATAAGCAACTGATAGGGGAACTTGAAAAGGAAAAATTAATAAGCGAGATACAGTATAAAAATAAGGAATTATCGCTCAATACGATGCATCTTCTGCAGAGAGGTAAATTATTATCGACATTAAATGAAGAACTACGTCCTGCTTTAAAAAACAGGGCCGAAGATCCTTACGCTGTGATGGAGCGTATGTCTCGCTTTATCAAGAATGCCGAACGGTCCGATCAGGATTGGGAGCAATTTGTGTCGCACTTTGACAAAGTCAACAACGATTATTTGTCAAGACTAAAGAAGAATCACCCCACTCTCACCCCCAATGACCTTCGATTATGCGCCTATATCATTCTGAATTTCAATAACAAAGAGATTTCGCAGCTGCTCAATGTCACAGGTAAGGCCATTGAGGTAAGTCGTTACAGACTGCGTAAAAAATTGTCATTGGAGACCGAAGAAGGACTGTTCGATTACTTAAGTAAATTTAACAACCATTGATTGGGATGTTAGATAAGACGAATCCGTAAGATAGAAGAACAGCATTTTTCTTGAATTATAACTACAGGTTGTGGTAGCTTCGATTTTTAATATAGATCTTTGAGATGTTTATAAAATGTTCAAATCAACGCTGTGCATCATGGTCAAAGTCTATTGTGCGTTGGTTTTGGCTATCGTAAAGCTGGATACGTTCCCCAAAACGTAACGAACTTGACAGAAGGAGGGGGCTCCTTCTGTCTTTTTTATCAATATCAACGATTAGATTCCAAAATATCATTCGTGTTGCGGGTAAAGAATAGTTTGACGCGGTTATCAATAGAGGACTGATGTTCAACTTGCTGAAATAAAAAATACGTATGGTCCATGGGGGCGCTGGAATATTTCTTAATTTCGTAATATGATTTCGTTTCCTAATGCTAAGATTAATATTGGACTACATATCGTAAGTAGGCGTCCAGATGGTTACCATAATCTAGAGAGTATCTTTTACCCCCTAAAGATGTATGATGTGCTGGAGCATGTTGAGCGGGATGGCGATACCATTCTTCATTTGTCCGGAGTACGCATTCCTGAAGGAGGCGAAAACCTTTGTGAGAAGGCTTTGAAGTTAGTGCAGCGAGATTTTTCTATCCCTGCACAGGACATTTATCTGCACAAGCACATCCCTATTGGTGCAGGATTAGGCGGCGGTTCTTCGGATGCAGCGTTTCTATTGAAATCATTGAATGAAACCTATCGTTTAGGACTGAGT
Organism: Sphingobacterium sp. SYP-B4668; assembly: GCF_027627455.1. Taxonomy (NCBI): domain Bacteria; kingdom Pseudomonadati; phylum Bacteroidota; class Sphingobacteriia; order Sphingobacteriales; family Sphingobacteriaceae; genus Sphingobacterium; species Sphingobacterium sp. SYP-B4668. The sequence goes on from NZ_CP115483.1 coordinate 1,919,159, forward strand.
CAAGAGCAACTCTGTACCTATGCACATCAATTAGGTGCGGATTGCCCTTTCTTTATTGCCAATACACCCGTCTACGCTTATGACATTGGCACAAGCTTTGAATCTGTACCCTTGAATCTAGAGTCCTTTTTTATTGTAGTTGTGAAGCCTGATATCCATATCTCGACGGCGGAAGCCTATAGCCACATTATACCTAAAACAGCCAATGTGGACCTTACGCGTGCAATACAATTGCCAGTTCAGGAATGGAAATTCATGATTGAAAATCATTTTGAAGATGGACTATTTGAGAAGTACCCGCAAATAAAGGCAATTAAGGAAGCATTCTATGAATCAGGAGCCGTATATGCCGCTATGTCTGGCTCTGGCTCTGCCGTTTATGGAATATTTTGGGAAGAGACCAATCTCGATCACTTGAAAGACTACGGTACGGTCTATTATCCAGTCAAACTTTAATACAATCTCCTTGTACTACGACGATTGTTGAAATACAAGGAGATTTCATCCTTTTAAGCCTGTCTCTTGAGCGATTTTTCACCCAATACCCAATTTGCCTTACGAGGAGGTTGAAGTTTCAGAATCTTGCTCTTTTCAGCATGTCGTCTAATGTGTTCAATAGCTTCGTCCACATCGTCTGTAAAAAGTATAAGCTCTTCATCATCTGGACTAATAGTCCCTTCCAATGTCATTGTTCGTATATGTTCTTGGATATGCTGATGATATTCTATTCCCATAATGACCACAGGGAATCTTTTGATCTTGCCCGTTTGGATTAGTGTAATCGTTTCGAACAGCTCATCTAGTGTCCCAAATCCACCAGGTAGGGTGATGATACCAAAAGAATATTTTCTTAACAACTCTTTGCGGACAAAGAAATATTCAATATTGACGTATTTATCGAGATAGGGGTTCGGATGCTGTTCGTGGGGCAGCACGATATTGCAACCAACGGAAGGCCCTCCAGCTTCTTGTGCACCCCGATTAGCAGCCTCCATGATTCCGGGACCTCCTCCTGTCATGACCGTGAAGCCTAATTGGGATACCTTACTACTGACGTCACGAGCCAATTGGTAATACGGATGATCTTCTTTGAACCTCGCCGATCCGAATACCGTGATACATGGACCGATGAAGTGAAGCGCACGAAACCCCTTGACAAATTGATATACCACCCCGCCAACATACTTGAGCTCCCGCCATCTGCTGCGCGCCCCTTCCATAAAGTGGAACTCTTCCTTTAAAAAAATGTTCTTCATATTATTGTTAGTATTCTACTTCAACTGGGCTATTGATAAGTTCACATGCCTCTTTAAGTATTTTTTGCCCTTTTTCCTTATCAATATTGACCCGTCGCAGCACACTGGGATTTTGGACAAGCTCCTTGACTAGGATAATTTGATTTTTAAGCAAGAGTCCCTTGTCGATATCTGTTAAGCTCGTTAGACAGGTGATGGGATATAGTCCATTGTCATCCACTCGGAGTTTGATACTGCTCGACTTAGGATAGTCCCAAGACAAAAGGTTCATGCTATAATACTGTCCAAAGTCTATCGAGTCGGAGGTGAAATAAGCGTTAGTTACCAACCAACCCTCACTAAAGTGGTTTTTTTGACCAAAAAAGGTGTACGGAATTCCAGTAATGTCTTTAACCCGGGACATGAAGTACATAGGTGTTGTCACGGATATCTTAGCATCGATGTCGTTTCTAAACTTACATTCCACCGCCAACATTTTGTTTTCCTTTAAGGCGACTACATCTATTTCGTGACTCACGGCATGACCTTGTACAGTCTGTCCAGTGGTGCTGTCATATCCTTCGTCTGCAAACAGGCGCGCTACCCATTTTTCAAAATAAAAACCTTCCGGACCTAGCTCTCGAAGAGCTTTCTTGAGGCTATAGCGCGCAGCATAGGATTCGCGATGATTTTTGAGTTGTTCGAATGCAAGCTTATAGAGCTCTTTAGTGGAGATGCCATCATAAAGCTTAGGTTGGATTTTCTCGTACACGGTTGTTACTTCCTCAGGCGCTGCTCCGGATCGGGATAGCGAATATTTGAGGCTGCTGGGGTCAAAAGGGACCAGTTCGCCAGAATGTTTTTTTACTTGCATATGGATTGCTTTCGTTTGATATCAACCACTGAAGGCTTGAATTTTTAAAACCCTTCCAAAACAATAGAAGAAGCCATTTGTTATAAAGTTAAAATAAAGGAACAAATTATGAGCAATATATTGAATTTAGCTTTAGGAAAAGTAAAAGATAAGTTGGATGCGGGTTGTGAAGATGGAAATGTCGGTAGTTCTGAACGCGTTCTTTCAGTCATTGCAGGAGGATTTATTCTTGGCATTGGAGTCCGTAATATATTTAAAAGCCCATTGACTGGATTTTCTACACTAACATTAGGTGGAGCACTAGTATGGAGGGGCGTTACTGGTAAGTGTGTTGTCAAAGAGGCCGTAGCAAAAGCCACCGGCGAGAAAGATGTAACCGTGATTGAACATCGCTACTTTGTAAAATAAGTTTTTATTCTATCAGGGTCGGCTTTATCATCCATTAAAAAAAGAAGGTCTCCAAGAGTATTGGAGACCATTTATGTGCAATCACTTTTTCCTGACATGATCATCATTATTTTTATGATTATTCGCAGCCCATCTGCAAATCACAAAAACTTTGGGTTAGATTAAAGCTTTAGGATTACGTTTTTCAGATTCAACTTCTTTTATACTGATGCTTTCCTTTGGTGTTATCACAGATTTTCGTCTGAAACCCTTATTCCGTACGGCCATTACTGTTTTATTGTTTTTATACAAATTCCAGTTCATAAGCAGTACACTTACCAGTACAATGACTAACCCGGATATTTGAAGGCTCGTGACCACATGGGCAGTGAAAAAGTACGCGAGTATTACAGCTACGATTGGATTGACGTATGCATATGTACTCACTTCCGTTGCAGGTCTTACCTGTAGCAGCCAGATATACGAGCTGAAAGCTAGGATAGAGCCAAAGCCAATCAAATATAACAGTGCCCACCAATCTTTAGTCGCCACGGTCGTATAATCAAAGTTGGCATATTCACCATTAAAGAGTGCGACAAGACTAAACATGACACCTGCGATTACCATTTGCCACGCAGTCTTGACCATGACATGTAAATCCTCCTTCGGCACATTTTCGTTTTCTTCTTTTTTTGAGCTGTATTTGGAATACAGCGAACCTGCCGTCCAAGCAATAGAACCTACAATCATAGCTACCATAGCCAAGATACGAAGCGTTCTTTTTGACGGGTCGTCTGCCATTGTCAGCTGTTCCCCAAAAAGCATCACCACACCCAAAAAACCTAAGAATAGACCTGCCACAGTCGGTACACTCGTGAAATTCTCTTTCCATTTAGATTTGTCTAACAGCACAAACCATATGGCTGCTGCTGCCGACATGATGGCAACTATGCCGCTTGATATGTATTGTTCAGCCCAAATGACCGCTCCCATATCAATGAAAAGCAATAAAAATCCTACAAGTAGAGCATCAAATACAGCCTTTTTGCTAAAAAGTTTATAGCCTTTCATTTGGCAATAGGTCATGAGGATTAAACTTGCAGAAACAAATCGCAGTGACCCAAGTACAAATGGTGGGAAGCTGTGTAGTGCTTTTTCAATAAAGAAAAAGGTAGAACCCCAAACAATATAGACAACAGCATAAGCTGCAATGACCATCGCGCTGTGGTTCGATTTTTTTAATGTAACATTATTTTGCATAGTGGATACCTCCTTTACTCTGGAATAACAATTTTCTGTTGTTCCTTAACTGTCTGTAATACAATAGTGGTGCGAGTAGAGATAATTCCATCAATTTTTGAAAACGTATTACGCATCAAGTCGACGAGACCTGCGGAGTCATTGGTTCTTACCTTGATAAGGTAGCCGTCATCACCTGCGATATCATGTACTTCTTGGACTTCGGGGATTTCAGCCAAAAGAAATCCAACTCCCTGTTCGCCTATGATATCATTAGCCTTAATGAAAATAAAAGACAATAACTTTTGATCTACAGCAGCTGGATTGATTTTTGCATTATACTCCAGAATAATGTTTTTTTGTTCCAATTTTTTGACTCGTTCCAAAATTGCAGAAGGGGCCATGCCCAATTCTCTCGCGATATCTGCGTTATTGGTGCGTGCATTGTCTTGCATAATACGTAAGATTTGCAAGTCTATTTGATCTAAATTATATTCTACTTTTGCCATTGTGCTGCAAAGGTAGTGATTTTTGAATAATATTCAAAATATAACATTCAAAAATGAACATTATTCTGTCATTAAAATGTTGTTAAGAATATTGTGCAGTGAGAGAGTGGGATTTACTCGTCCAATGATGCTATTTTTTTAGTAAGGGATTCATTTTGAGTTTAATCCCGATTAAAGCCTTCGATTAGTCTGCGAGCACTGGTAGCGTGATATAAGAGCTGTTGTACACGTCATGAAAAATTCGATGGGTAGCTTTTTGGAAATCTGCCGGTCCGGCTTCGTAGATATTCATGAATTTTTGAGGATTTCGGTCCGCCAATGGAAACCATGAATGCTGAATCTGTATCATGATGCGATGCCCTTTTTTGAATGTATGCCCAATATCTGGAAGTTCATAGTTGACTTTAGTAATCTCTCCTGGCACGAAAGGTTCAGGATGCGAAAAACTGTTCCGGTATTTACCTCTTAGTATTTCACCTCTTACGAGCATCTGGTAGCCACCCATAAGAGTTTGATTTGGATTTGGCTCCGGGTTTGGCGTATCTTCTGGAAATACATCTATGAGTTTGACGATATAGTCCGCGTCGGTCCCTGTTGTTGTAACAATCAGATTCGCAATCACGGGACCTGTCACCGTGATATTATCTGTCAATACAGCTGTTTGGTAAGTCATGACATCTGGACGTTTAGCGGCAAAGCGTTGGTCATCTATCATATACTCTCGTGATCGAGTGTCCCATACTCCGTCTTGAAAAGGGACTGGTTTGCTAGGGTCACTGATGTATTCGTCCCAACTATCCGTACGCTGTACTTTCTCAAAGGAGAGTTGGCCATTGGGGTGTAGGTATAGATTTCGGGTTGTCACATCTCTCGGTGGCCATGCCGTAAAGTTTTTCCATTCATTGCTTCCCGTTAAAAAAATGGTCGCTTCAGGTGGCGAAAATTCACCCTTTCCTTTTAAGTAGTATTCAAAAAAAGGCAATTCTAGAGATTGTTGGTAAGTGATGCTCGTTTTGTTATTGAATGATATATCGCCGAAAGAACTTCCGTCTCCTCTTACCCACCCGCCGTGGAACCAAGGTCCCATGACCAATATATTCTTATTTTTCTGATTTTGTTTTTCGATAGCTTTATACGTATGGAGGGCACCATAAGCATCCTCCGCATCGAAAAATCCACCTACAACCATCACCGCAGGTTTTACCTCGTGCAAGTGCTTGGTCACTACGCGGCTTTGCCAAAAATTGTCGTAATCAGGGTGAGCAAATAGGTCATTCCAAAATTTGATACTGTCGGCGAAGTACTTATCCTTAAGATTTTTGACGCTTCCCTCTTGTAGGTAAAATTGATACTGATCCTTTATTGGGAATTGAAAGCCTTTAGGTCCTTTATCAGGAGTGATGGGCTGTGGGCGAGGTACGCCAAATGTAGACATAAACCTAAAAGCATCCATTAAGAAAAGTGCACCCCCATGGTGAAAATCGTCTCCAATAAACCAGTCTGTAACCGGTGCCTGTGGTGAAACCGCTTTTAAGGCTGGATGCGAATTCACAAGAGAAGCGGTTGCGTAAAATCCTGGATACGAAATTCCGTAGAGACCAGCGTTACCATTATTGTTTTTAATATTTTTGATTAACCAGTCTATCGTGTCATAAATGTCCGTGCTCTCATCTACGTTTTGTTTAGATGAGTAATCTGTCTGTTGAGGTCTGACGTCTTCAAAGTTTCCTTCACTCATCCATTTTCCCCGCACATCTTGATAGACAAATATATATCCCCTGCGCATCATTTCGGGGAAATTGCCCAAACTCTTTTTATATTCCTGCTCGCCATAGGGAGATACAGTATAGGGTGTTCTATTGATTAAGAATGGATAAGCATTTCTTTGGTCCTTCGGGATATAAATTGCCGTGAATAGCTTAACGCCATCACGCATTGGTATTAAATGTTCGATTTTAGTATAATGGTCTCGCACATACGCCGAATCGCTTGATTGCTGTTGAGCGAAGAGTGGTACAGAAATCGCAAAAAACCAAAAGAGTAATAGCGTTTTAAAGTTCATCCGGTTGTATTTTCTAATCGCAGATGTACGTCCATTTTTTTGGAAGACCGCGTTCCTGCATACTTGTTAGTTGCTCAATGGCATTCCTATTTGATATGAATATTTTCTCCAAGAGCTTACTATATAAGGTTAAACTTAGAAAAAAAAATAAATAAATTCAAGGATTATAATTGTTCTGAAGTATTTTCCCTTAGAAGATTTAGTTTTTTACGCAATCTATTGATTATCGCGGCTGTAGATACAGTGACCATCAACCCGATGAAGCAGCCAAGTCCTACAGACAGAAATCGTTCGAATGCCCCGAAATAACTATGTTGTTGCTGCTCGTGGACCAAGACTATGATTAATGCCACCATAGACGTCCGAGCCACTGCCAAAATATTGAAAATTCGGCAGACGATGATAGAGGATATGATGCCAATCAGCATCATGAAAACTTGATGTACCGGAATGAAATAACAAGCCAATCCTATTGCCGAACCAATAAAATTGGACTTGAACCGTTCAATCGACAGCTTAAGTGCATCTTTCTCCTCAGGAGAAATAACGAGAATAATTGAAATCAACATCCAATAGAGCTCATGTTCTGGAAATTTCCAATAGATGTAGTAACCAATTGAGAATCCAATGAGGCACCGTAACGTGTATATAATAAGATCTGAACCTAAACTGTATCTTAATAGTTTGTCTTTCATGCGAGAAGTCAAGTAGTCTGTACATGGTATCCCACTAATTAACACCAAGGTCAGTGGAAATCAATGTGGGTGGTAGCATTGCATTGTGGCAAAAGAGGAGAATGCTGACCAATTGGCACAAATATAATAACCATTAGAACAAGCTCGCAATAATTTTTATCTAAAATATTGCATGTTTTTGCGCTTTTATATTTTTTATTGGAAAAATTACGCATAATTTAGCCTTTTAAATAGTCTAGCTTTTAAAACAATAGTTAGTAGCTTTGCTGACACATATTTAATTAGATTTAAACGTGGAAAGTATTCAATCTTTAGACCAATTGGCCGACCTCCTAAACGGAGAATTTTATTACAACGATACACCTGCACACCACACTGTTCGTATAGCTTATTCCACTGATGCCTCTGTGTATCAGGAGATGCCCCTTGCGGTTGCTATTCCAAAAGACGTGCAAGATATACACTTACTGATTAGGTATGCTTTCAATAACCGTATTACTTTAATACCCCGGACAGCAGGCACATCCTTAGCGGGGCAGGTAGTTGGACGAGGGATTGTATTAGATCTATCTAAGAATTTTACCCAAATATTGGAGTTGAATACGGATGAGAAATGGGTTCGGGTAGAGCCGGGGGTCATTCGCGATGATTTGAATGCTTTTCTAAAGCCCTATGGTTTGATGTTCGGACCAGAGACATCTACAGCAAGTCGAGCAATGGTTGGTGGCATGATTGGAAATAATTCCAGTGGCCTACACTCCATCGTATGGGGAGATACCCGTCAAAATTTGATTTCGGCAGAAGTAATACTAGACGATGGTTCAGAAGTACGGTTTGAACAATTGGATGAAGGTTCTTATTTCCAAAAGTTAATCCAACAAGATAGGGAAGGAGAGATATACCGACATCTCAATGAGATCCTTACAGACAGAAAATGTTTGGAATCGATTAAAAAAGGGTATCCCAAGTCGACTATCACAAGGCGCAATACGGGATATGCATTAGATATACTGACCGACAAGACTATGCCCTTCAATATGTGTAATCTTTTGGCCGGATCCGAAGGTACACTCGCGATTGTCCGCGAAGCCAAGCTTCGGCTCATGCCCTTGCCTCCCAAAGAATTGGGACTGTTATGTGTTCATTTTGACGATATGGTGGCCTGTATGGAAGGGAATATTGTTGCATTAGCTCATAACCCCGAAGCATCCGAGCTTGTAGATAAATATATTATGGATTTTACGGTAGGACATCCTACCTATCAACACAATCGATTCTTTATTGAGGGAGATCCTAAGGCATTGCTTATTGTCGAATTTAGGGGGGCTACCGAAGCAGAGGTAAGACAAAAGGCAGACGCATTACGTGACGATTTGATTACTAAAGGATTGGGTTATGCTTATCCTTATGTCACAGGTCCGCAGACTGACTTAGTATGGGATGTCCGCAAAGCTGGTCTTGGGCTCATTCGCAATTTGCCAGGAGACAGTCAGCCCGTCAATCTTATAGAAGATTGTGCGGTATCTCCAGAAGATTTGCCTGCCTATGTACGAGATATACAAGCACTTCTGATTGAAGAAGGTGTTCATGCATCTTACTACGCCCATGCAGGTGCTGGTGAACTTCATATAGAGCCCTTCGTAAATCTGAAGACAGCCGCGGGAAAGAAAACGTTTAGAAGTATATTAGACAAGACAAGCGACTTGATCGTGAAATACAATGGGTCTTTAAGTGGCGAGCATGGAGATGGAAGATTGAGAGGGGAGTTTATCGGTAAGGTACTCGGAGAAGATGTGTACCGCTTATTAGAGCGAGTAAAATATATTTTCGATCCCAAGGGCATCTTCAATGCCAATAAAATAGTAGATACCCCTCCTATGGACACGCATTTACGGTATGACAACAATCATAATCGTAAAGATATCACGACCTATTTTGACTTTAGTAAGGAGGAAAGTATCCTTCGACTAGCTGAAAAATGTTCAGGATCTGGAGACTGCCGAAAAACGGAAGTGACTGGTGGGACCATGTGTCCATCTTTTATGGCCACAAGGAAAGAGAAAGACACAACGCGTGCACGCGCAAATATGCTGCGGCAGTTTTTAACCAATTCGACACAGACAAATCGCTTTGATCATGAGGAATTGAAAGAAGTAATGGATCTATGTTTGAGTTGTAAGGGGTGTAAGACCGAATGCCCATCGAGTGTGGATGTTGCCAAAATGAAAGCCGAATTCTTGCAACACTATTACGATGCCAACGGGTCGTCATTTCGTACGAAAGTGATAGCCAACTTTACCAAATCCCAACAGCTAGGCGTGATGTTTGCGCCCATATACAATTTTATTGTCAAGAGCAAACTATTGTCGGGAGTCGTCAAGTCCATTGTCGGCTTCGCTCCTAATAGATCGCTTCCTACAGTTGGAAATATGACGCTTTCTTCTTGGGTGAAGAAGCAAAAAAATACCGACAATAAGAAAAAGGTCTACCTGTTTTGCGACGAGTTCACGGAATATAATGATGTAGAGATTGGAAAGACGGCTTATAAACTATTGACAGCGCTTGGTTATCAGGTTATCGTGCCCACACATGAGCAAAGTGGACGTACCTACCTCTCCAAAGGATTCGTTAAAGATGCTAAGTCCCTAGCTAATAGAAATGTCCATTTATTGAAAGATATAGTTTCGGCAGATGTTCCACTTATAGGTATCGAACCCTCTGGCATTATCAGTTTCCGCGATGAGTACCCTGCTTTGGTCGATGCTGAGCTCCGCAGTGCAGCAGAGCAGCTCGGTAAGAATGCTTTGATGATTGATGAGTTTTTGGTTGCAGAAATAAATGCAGGTCGAATACGCCAAGATCAATTTACTAGTCAAGCACAACGGATTAAGTTGCATGGACATTGCTATCAAAAAGCTTTCCACTTGGTGCAGGCCACGGAGACGTTACTGTCTTTTCCTGCACATTATCAGGTGGAAGTAATACCCTCTGGATGCTGTGGTATGGCGGGCTCTTTCGGTTACGAAAAGGAACACTACGATATTTCTATGCAGGTTGGAGAACTTGTGCTTTTGCCTGAAGTTCGAAAGACAGCAAATGATACGTTAATAGCTGCAGCAGGTACATCTTGTCGTCATCAGATTAAAGATGGTACTTCGCGGATGTCGTATCACCCGGTTGAGATTTTGTATAAAGCGTTGAAAGAAAAATGTATTTAAACCTATGGTTCTTCTCTGTCATGTCCGACGCAAAAAAATAGAGATTGCGCCCATATCGTAAAACAAATTGTATCTTATTGCTGTTATTCAATAAAATTGTTTTTTTTAACATCAATATTAATCAGACATAATATGAGCCTCGTTAGAATTCTATTAGGTGTTGGCGCAATTGCACTGACCATTTCCTGCGGCAATTCATCCAATCAAAAAAAGGAAAAAGGAAAAAATTCTGGTCCAACTTTACATGAAGTGGTAGATTCCCTAGATGCCAAGAAGCACTTCTACTTTACCATTACAGAAGATGGTAAGACTGATTCCTCAGTTTTTTATCTCGCTAGAGGGCTATATAAGTCGGATACAGTGGGTGTAAAACTTGAAGTACTGGGCGACATCAACCCTGGGATAAATGCGGATGGAACGCCCAATGAGGATAATGGATTTCGAAAAGGGGCAATCAAGATTTCCTCTATTGGCGCGGAGTCGGATGCTTTTGTAAAAGTCGTAGGACAGGTGTTCAATATGCCGACAAATAAACCAATGGTGACAACACCAATTTTGCCAACGGTATTCTCATCCAACAAAGGCAAAGTTGATTTGACTAAGAATAGCACCTATAGCTTTAAATTGTTTTTTGACACACCTGACAATCAGCAGGCTGAAGTATTCTCCGTTTTGGATATGTATAAAAATTCTTTTGAGATAACGGAGAAAGATTCCACTTTCCGCACGCAGTTCCTAAAAGCTTTAACCGGAGAGTAAGGAAGGATTCATAATTATAAATATACAAAGAAGGGATGTCGCAAACATCCCTTCTTTGTATATTAGCATATGCGATTCTTATTAGATAACCGTTTTTTTCTGTTGTTGTTATTTTATGTTGCGATGCCACAAGCGCAGGCGCAGGGAGGCCTTGATACTGAGAAATACAGACAACAACTGGGGCGACTCACATCACCCGAGCTACAGGAGGTATCTGGATTGGTGGCCTCCAGGAAATATCCAGGCCTCTTTTGGGGACATAATGACAGCGGAGATGATGCTAGAATTTTCCTCATCGATTCATTGGCCCAACTCAAATTCACTTGTAACTTGGATGGAGTGGCTGCTGTTGATTGTGAGGATATTGCATGGGTGGAAATCGACGGTAAGAGTCATTTGGTGCTGGCGGATATTGGGGACAACCTGGGTAAACGACCTTATACTACCCTTTATGTTTTTGAAGAACCCGAAATTGACACCCATCTACCACATGGCACCGTATCCAATAGCGCCATTAGAAGTATTAAAGTGATGTACCCCACTGGTCCTAAAGATGCCGAAGCATTGATTATTGACCCTATCTCAAAAAAGCTAATCATATTTTCAAAACGAGAACTTCGGTCAGGAATCTATATCACCGACTTCTTTCAGGCGTGGGAAAATCAGCAGGCGATCTTGACAAAAGCAGGTGAATTAGGATTCAACTTTGTGACTGCGGCCGATGTTAGTGCGGATGGACAGCAGATAATCGTCAAAAATCTGTTGAACATATATTATTGGCAGATTGACAGCAAGCGAGGATGGACTTTAACTATGCAACGACCGTATATTAAGCTACGCTATGATGCGGAAGCTCAGGGTGAAGCTATATGCTTTGGTATAGATGCACAAAGTTTTTACACCCTGAGTGAAAGACCTTTTGGGCTAAGTTCTTATCTTTATCGCTATAATCTCAAATACTATGATCAAACCAATTAATCGACTTTTCTTAACTGTATTATTTTCATGGGGCACACTAGCCGCTTTTGCTGCGCAAGTAGACACGTTGAGTGTTTGGAGTCCAAAGATGAAGAAAGAAATCAAAACAGTGGTAATCTTGCCAGACAATCACAGCAAGCTACAGGCAATGCCAGCGCTCTATTTGTTGCATGGATATTCTGGGAATTATGGCGATTGGGTCAACAAAGTACCCCATATCAAAGAGCTAGTTGACCGATATAAATATATGGTTGTATGTCCAGATGGTGGATTCGATAGTTGGTATTGGGATAGTGAAAATGAACCTGCTTATCAGTATGAGACCTTTGTTTCCCAAGAGTTGGTAAAAGAAATCGATCAAAAATATAACACTATTAAAGGCCGAGAGGGGAGAGGTATTACAGGATTGAGCATGGGTGGACACGGGGCGTTATCATTAGCGTTTAAGCATCAAGATGTATATGGTGCCGCTGGGAGCACTTCCGGTGGGGTAGATATTCTTCCATTTCCTAATAATTGGAGTATTACCAAACGAATTGGAAGTCGCTCTGCAGATCCAGAAGCTTGGAGAAAGCGGTCCGTGATAGAAATGACCCATCTCCTTATTCCTGGAAATCTCAAACTCTTCATCGACTGTGGATATGATGATTTTTTCTATCCCGTAAATGTCAAACTACATGAAAAATTGCAGTACCTGAATATCGATCATCATTTTTTGACTTTTCCAGGTAAGCATGATTGGAATTATTGGGGACAATCGCTAGATTTTCAAATGGCATTTTTTAATCAATTTTTTGGGAAAAAGTAGTTAATCTGTCTTTTTTGAATAAACTATTTGCTTTACTGGATAATAATGGTGAAATTAGCTTTTGCAGAACCATACTAATTACATTATAAACTTAAAGCAAAACCGCTCTCGACTACACGAGAGCGGTTTTTTTTATCATGTTGTATCCCATAGTTGAGAATCCTCATTTATCTAAAGAAATCAATATGTTAAATTAACCATTAAGCCAGCTCATGTCCTTTTTTTATTCTATTTTTATCGGCTGTTAAATAAAGCAATATGGTTATTAGACCTTTACTACTATTACTACTTTTGTCTATTCTTGAAGTATGTGCCGCACAGACCAACTACACGGTAAGTGGATACGTCAGAGATGGTGCTACCGGAGAAACATTAATTGGCGCTATCATTCAAGGAGAAGATCCAACCCAACTCACCCGTACCAATAATTATGGATACTACTCATTGACTTTACCGTCTGGCGCACATAAGTTGACGTATCGTTATGTCGGCTATACGAGCAATGAAATCAATTTGACTATTGTCGATAATGTAAAACAAAATGTGGAGCTTATCTCGGATCAAAACCAATTGGAGGAGGTGGTCGTATCCTCGCAAAAGAAAAGCAATAATGTGAAGAGTGCCCAAATGGGAAGTTTTAAATTCAACGCATCTGAAGTGAAAAATATCCCTGTAGTATTTGGTGAACGTGATATCCTTAAGACAATCCAATTGCTACCCGGAATTGCAACCGGAGGTGAGGGAAGTTCTAATTTTTATGTTAGAGGTGGTGGCGGCGATCAAAATCTGATTCTCCTCGATGAAGCAACCGTATACAATTCATCTCATTTACTGGGGTTTTTCTCGACATTCAATTCTGATGCCATCAAAGATGTCGAGCTTTATAAGGGAGGGATACCCGCTCAATACGGTGGGCGGATATCGTCAGTGATGGATATCAGTATGCTGGATGGAAATAGTAAAGAATTTGGAGTAGAAGGAGGGATAGGTCTTATTGCTTCACGACTAAAGGTGGAGGGGCCACTCGTTAAAGACAAGGGCTCATTCATGATTAGTGGTCGACGTACTTATGCCGACCTCTTCCTTAAATTGTCAAAAGATGAAGATGCGAAGAAGAGTAAACTCTACTTTTATGATTTAAATGCTAAGGCTAATTATAAGTTGGATGATAGGAATACGATTTATCTCTCTGGATATTTTGGAAAGGATGATTTGGGGTACTCCGACAAGTTTAGCTTTGATTGGGGCAATGCAACTGCGACTATGCGCTGGAATCACGTCGTCAACGACAAGCTCTTTAGCAACACCTCGTTGATTTACAGTAATTTCAATTACAATGTCAACGTCAATGACGATAGTTTTGATTTTAAGATTGCTTCTAAGATTAACAATTGGAATCTGAAGCAAGATTTTCAATATTTTGCCAACAATAATAATACGTTGAAATTCGGCGTGCACCTGTTGCATCAGAAGATTTCTCCAGCCAGTTTAAATGCTAGCGGCAATTCTGAAGTTAACTCCATCATTATGGAAGCTAGAAAAGGGCTGGATGTTGCTGCATATTTTACCCATGAATGGAAGCCGTCCGATAGGCTCTCTGTGTTGTACGGTGTGAGGTTGTCGGACTTCCTTGTATTGGGACCTGGTACATTCTATGATTACGATACGGATGGCGAGCCAATCAATACCAAAGTATATGGCGACAATAAAGTTATCAAACAGTATCTTAATATTGAACCTAGATTGTCGATGGCTTACTTACTTGATGACAAGCAGAGTGTAAAGCTTTCCTACAATCGAATCGCGCAAAATTTACACCAACTGACCAATACGACTTCTAGTCTGCCTACCGATCAATATGTCATGAGTAGTGAGCATATCAAGCCCCAGTTTGCCAATCAAGTTGCGCTAGGTTTTTTTAGAAACTTTAGTGATAATATGTACGAGTTTTCGGTAGAATCCTATTATAAACAAATGGATAACCAGATCGATTTTAGAAATGGAGCAGATTTACAGGCAAACGAATTCTTGGAAGGAGAATTATTGTATGGCAAAGGTCGGGCATATGGGGTTGAATGGTTCATAAAGAAAAGAGAGGGTCGATTGAACGGTTGGATTAGCTATACCTTAGCCAAAAGCGAGCGTCAATTTGATTTGATTAATAATGGAGATTGGTTTAATGCCAGACAAGATCGTACACACGATATTTCGGTCGTTGGTATTTATCAATTGAGTAAAAAGTGGACATTGGGAGCTACCTTTGTATATAACACCGGAAATGCGATTACCTTCCCGAGTGGGAAATATGAAGTAGATGGACGTACTATGTTCTATTATACTGAGCGGAATGGTTATCGTATGCCTGACTATCATCGGTTGGATGTATCCGCGACATATGCGAAGAAAAGACCGAATAAAAAATCTCATTCCAGTTGGTCATTCGGACTATATAATGCCTACAACAGAAAGAACGCATACATTATTGATTTTAGGGAGAGTGAAACCAATGCCAATGTGACTGAAGCATATCGCATTGCACTTTTCGGAATTATCCCATCCATTACTTGGGATTTTAAATTTTAATATGAACAATTATCCTGTGTCAAACAGGGGGTGAATAGAGAAATGGATGAAACTATCACGACCGCGAGAGAGAACAAAGATTTGATAGTTTCATCACCATCAAAAAAATATACAGATGAAAGCAATACCCTATATCTTAACCGTTTTTACGATCCTATGTTGGTCATGTGAAGACAAAATCGATATTAATCTCAATGATGCCGATCCCAAATTAGTGATTGTCGGCGATTTAACCAATCTTTCGGATAAGCAGCAGATTCGGGTCAGCAGGACTGTCGCTTTTAACGAAACGGTAAACAGCCTACCTGTCAACGATGCAAAGGTAGAAGTTTCCGAAGTCGGCGGGCGAGTGTTTGTATTTCAAAGCGCTGGGCAGAACGGAATATATTCGTTTTCGGGGATGCCTTTGCGTGAAGGCAAGACCTATCGTTTGAGCGTTCAAGTAGGAGACGATTTATATGAAAGCGAATCTACTGTCCCCAAATACGTACAAGTAGAGCAGTTTGGTATTAAGGAAGAGACCATTTTTGGCGAAACCTATAAAATGATTACGTTTGGGTTTAACGATCCAGCTAATCTTGCCAATTATTACCGATATCTAATCTCGGTCAATAGTGGACCATTGGAGTTCAGTACTGTGTTAAGTGACAAATTTAATGACGGACTAAGTGTCACCCATGATATAGCCAACGAAGATAATGATCTAAAAAGTGGAGACGAGATTGTAATACGTAGGCAGTGTGTGGATAGAGGGGTATACCGCTATTGGAATGAATTCCAGTCAACAAATCCGGGTTCCGCTTCTCCCGCCAACCCTACTTCTAATATTAGCAATGGAGCACTAGGCTATTTCAGTGCGAGTAGTGCCCAAGAATACAAGACGTTGATGGAATGAAATTTATAGGATGCCAAATTCAAATCCCTTATTAAGGAAATGGACAATAGCCCTAGGTAGCGCGTACTCCACCCTCGGGACAGCTTTTATGTTGTCATGAAAGACGATGATAGATCCATTCTGAGAATGTTTTAACACATTCTGTAGGCATTTTTGTGGAGATAGTTGAAGGTCAAAATCACCTGATAATACGTCCCACATGATGACCTTATAATGCTGGAGCTGGCGGAGCTGGCTTCTTTTAGGACGTCCATAAGGTGGTCTGAACAGTGACGTCTGTGTCAGCTGTTGACATCGCTCAATATTGTCGATATAGATTTCGTCGGGCGTATTCCAGCCTTTCAGATGATTGTAGGTATGGTTGCCGACTTGATGTCCCTCTTCAAGGATCCGTTGGAAGATATCCGGGTACTTTTGCACGTTCTCACCCACACAGAAAAAAGTTCCCTTCACGTTGAATTCTTTTAAGGTGTCTAATATGAAGGGAGTTATCTCGGGGATAGGCCCATCATCAAAAGTCAGGTATAATTTTTTTTCATTTCTGGATTGATTCCACAGCACATCGTTGGGATAATACCATTTGAGAAAAAAGGGTGCTTTGACTAAATACATCTTGCGAAATTGAAATAAATATACCAAATTTATAAAATCATTACATTTTAAGAGAAGGATGGCTAGAAAATTGACCAAATACCTGCTTTTTGGAGGATGCCTTTCATTAGCGACATTAAGTCATGCCCAACGTAGTATTACTGTTCAGGATGCCATACAGGCTACTTTAGAACGTAATCTGGAAATCAAAGAAGCAGAGTATAGGCGACAATTGACAGAACAAGATGTGTATCAATCCCAAGCGGAAAGATACCCTAGTCTAAGTTTTGGAGCAAGTGAGAATAGTAACTATGGCTTTGGGTTCGATCAGGTATCTGGTCAAGTCGTACGTGGCAAGTGGAATCACTCTGCCAATGGACAACTTTCATCAACTTTTGTGTTATTTCAGGGCTTTCAGCTAGTCAATCAGATTAAGGCTAACAAATTGCAATTGCTAGTAGATGCAACCGCCATAGAAAAAGCAAAGAACGATTTAATTCTCTCCGTACTCACTAATTATTTGCAAGCCATCACCAATAATGAGTTGTATGAGGCTAGTAAGCAACAATTGCAATTGTCCAAGGAACAATTTCGAACAGATTCTATTCAATTTGAAGTTGGCAATAAGACCTTGGCAGATTTATCCCAGGCTAAAAATCAAATTGCTACAGACGAATTAAATATGTTGAATTCAAACAATGCTTATGAGCTTTCTTTATTAGAGTTGAAGCAGCTAATGGAGTTCCCCGGTGATACCGTTATCACCTTAGTAAAACCAGATATTTCAAATTTGACATCTAATGCCGCTCATATTACAGCGAGGGAAGTTTTTGAAAGAGCTTTATCCGTACAGCCCGATATTAAACAAGCGAAAGTTGGTATTGAGTTGGCTGAAAAAAATATAGAAATAGCTAAAGGCTCTTATTTTCCAAAAGTATCCTTGTCTGCTGGGTATGGAACCAATTATTCTTCAAATTCTGTTGAATTTGGAACAAATACAATCATGCCCTTTGGAAATCAACTTGATCAAAATAAATCTTTTTCTGCTGGAGTGAACCTATCAGTGCCTATTTTCAATAATAGAAGAAACAAGACTGCCGTCAGCAAGGCAAAAATCAGCTATTTGCAGTCAGTAAACCAAGAAAATCTCACAAAACGTAATCTGAATAAGACCATCAATCAAGCAGTATTGGATTTGAAGGCAGCGAAACAGCAGTATGTGGCTTCGGAGACAGCTTTTAAGACAGCGAAGGAAGCCTATGAGGTTATCAAAGAACGTTATGATGTCGGCATGGCCAATGCTATGGAACTATCGACCGCTCAAACCAAGATGAACAAAGCTGAATTTGATATGATTCAGGCTCGGTACACCTCTGTATTTAGAGAGAAAGTGATTGATTACTACATTGGTGATACCATAAAATTTTAATTCCAAAACTAATTATTAGACTATAAATGGCTAAGAAAAAAAACAAACTTCCTCTTTTTTTGGTAATATCAGCAATAGTTATTTTGATTGCATTCGTTGCAGGAAATAAATTAGGCTGGTTTGGAGATGGAAATGTCACGAAAGTGGCTGTAGATAAAGTGCAGGAGAAGACAGTTCATGAACTTGTTTCGGCCAGTGGAAAGATTCAACCAGAATTTGAAGTGAAGCTTAGTTCCGAGGTTTCAGGAGAAATCATCGAATTAAATATCAAGGAAGGGGATGTGGTCAAGAAGGGGCAGATTCTTTGCCGTATCAAACCAGACATCCTTCAATCGGGATATGACCAGGCGATTGCGTCTTTGAACATCCAACGTGCCACATTAGCTTCATCAGAGCAACAATTGAAGCAGCAGGAGGCCAACTTTGTCAACACTGAAAATACCTACAAACGAAATCAAGAACTCTTTAAGAAAAGAGTTATCTCTGTCGCGGAAATGGATAAAGCAGAAGCGGAGTATCGCAGTGCATTGGCATCCATCGCTGCACAGAGACAAAGTGTACGCGCTACCCGCTATGGGATAGATCAATCACAAGCCTCGGTAAAGCAAGCTGGTGATAATTTGGCAAGGACCACTATCTACGCGCCAGCAGATGGTGTGATATCATTGCTCTCTGTTGAACTCGGCGAGAGAGTAGTAGGAACGGCCCAAATGGCCGGTACCGAAATTATGCGAATAGCCAACATGGCTTCTATGGAGGTAAATGTAGATGTCAATGAAAATGATATCAATCGTGTGAAAGTAGCAGATGAAGCAGATATTGAAGTTGATGCTTTTCAGGGTAGAAAATTTAAAGGTGTCGTTACCGAAATTGCAAGTTCATCCAAAAATGCCGCTACGGCGACTGCTGCGACCTCTACTGCTGAACAGGTGACTAATTTCAACGTAAAAGTTAGGATAAATACGGAATCTTATGCGGATTTGTTGAACAATGATGTACCCAATCCCTCTCCATTTAGACCCGGACTTTCGGCAACGGTACAGATAAAAACGAAGACTGCGTCAGGATTAGTCGTGCCAATCCAGTCCGTGACTATACGTACAGAAGCGACCCCAGCACAAGAAAAGAAAGAGGATACACCTGCCCCTAAAGAAGGTGAAGCTTCAAAAAAGGAAAGTAAAGCAGATGAAAATGCAGGCGCTAAGGAATATGTATTCGTATTGAATGGTGCTCAAGTCGACATGGTTGAGGTCAAGACAGGTATTCAAGACGATAATAATATCTTAATATTATCTGGACTTAAGAAGGGGCAAGAAGTCGTGTCAAGACCATTTAATGCTATTTCAAAAACATTAAATGATAAAAGTAAAGTTGAAAAGGTAGACAAGGATAAACTTAACTAACCTTGATTGAAAAGCTTTTTCAGCATGTTAATACTCTATAACCCTATTGACCTGTATGAAAAGGCTTTTTGATTTTTTTAATTTTAGCAGAGCCGAACGAAATGGGCTCTTTGTGCTTCTATCTTTAATCCTAATTACAACGCTGGTACGCCCCTTGCTATCCTTCTATACTCCAAAAGAGCCTCAAGTCTTTGATTATAGTATTTTAAATGAAGGCTTAGCGGCAGCATTCCAAACTGATACGAGTACTCCCCGCGAGGATGTCGTAGATGCTCCCCAAAATAAAGCAATCACTTACTTTGAATTCGATCCCAATAATCTTTCCGCCACAGAATGGGCACAAATTGGATTTCGACCCCATCAGATCCGGATGATTCACAATTACCTGTCCAAGGGTGGAGAGTTTCGCAAAAAGGAAGATTTAAAGAAAATCTACGCCATATCGGCTACAGACTATGCACGTATAGCGCAGTACATCAAAATTTCTCCACCTACCAAGCAAGGACAGGTCAACCTGCAATCCCGTTACACCACATCCTCGAGTCAGGAAGCTAAGGGAGCTGCCGCAAATATAAAAGTGGATATAAATGGTGCAGATACCACTGAATGGATGAAATTGCGAGGAATAGGAAGTGTATATGCCAATAGGATTGTTAAATTTCGTCAAGCGTTAGGTGGATTTTATCATCCAGACCAGCTCATGGAAGTATATGGTATGGATAGCGAACGTTTTAGTATTATTCTTCCATATTTGGAAGTCGGTCAAGCCGAGGTTGTCAAGCTGCCGATTAATTCCGTATCGGTAGATGGGCTCCGCAAGCATCCGTATCTTAATAATAAACAAGCCATAGCGATTGTCAATAATAGAGAGCAACATGGTCCTTTTGAAAATGTAGCAGATTTAAAGCGTGTCCTTATTCTTGACGCAGATCTGTTACATAAACTTGAACCCTATTTGGAATTTTAATTATCGAATATGATAGAACAACGATTGATGGAAGTGATTCGGGATATTGAAGATTTTCCCAAGCCTGGCATTGTATTTAAAGATATAACGCCTATTCTCAAAGATGCCAGTTTATGTAATGAAGTAGTAGATGCATTTGCCCTGGAATTGCAGGGATTACATATCGATGCAATTGCAGGTATTGAAAGTCGAGGATTTTTATTTGGCCTGATGCTGGCCAATAAACTAAATCTTCCATTTATTCCCATTCGTAAACAAGGAAAATTACCTTACCGTACTATTTCAGAATCCTATGCTTTGGAATATGGGCAGGCGACGATTGAAATCCATGAAGACGCATTTGAATCAGGACAGCATATTCTGATACATGACGATTTGTTGGCAACAGGCGGTACTGTCGTAGCGGCTAGCAAACTCATTGAGAAGCTAGGAGGGAGAGTCGCTGGATTTAGCTTTGTCATCACTTTGGATTTTTTGCAAAGCCGCGGACGCTTAACTAGGTTTAGTGATAATATTGTGTCGTTGGTCAGTTACGTTTAGTCGCCAATAGAAATATCATCGTTAGTAGTAGAATTTCGCTATTTTAGATTTTTAATTGATAACTCAAATACATCATTTATGGAATGGTTGGCAGATCCACAGATTTGGATTTCTTTTTTAACCCTGACGATTTTGGAAATCGTACTAGGTATCGACAATATTGTTTTTATTTCCATATTAAGTGGAAAGCTACCTGCCGAACAACAAAAAAAAGCTCGTCAGTTGGGGCTTTTGCTTGCTTTGGTGACACGTGTACTACTTTTGTTTTCTATCAAATGGATTATGTCCTTAACGGAGCCCTTCGTTAATTTTGCTGAAATCTTCAACATCACCAATACCTCTTTTGCACGATATCTCGAATTATCTGGAAGAGATCTCATTTTGTTCATTGGAGGACTTTTCTTGATTTATAAAAGTGTAACGGAGATACATCATAAGGTAGAGGGACACAGTGAAGACCAACAGCTCAATACGAAGCGGGCGACGTTTACAAGTGTCATCATTCAAATTTTAATTTTGGACATTGTTTTCTCTCTTGATTCCGTCATTACCGCTGTGGGAATGGCCGATCAAATCGGTGTGATGGTGGCAGCAGTTATTGTGGCAGTGGCTATCATGCTCTTCTCTGCAGAGAGCATCAGTAAGTTTGTACATGACTATCCATCTATTAAGATGCTCGCGTTAGCATTCTTACTTTTGATAGGGGTCTCACTTACTGCTGAAGCCTTTGATCAACATATTCCTAAAGGATACATTTATTTTGCAATGGCGTTCTCCGTGTTAGTTGAGTATTTAAATATCCGCTCCGAGAAAAAAGCACTGAAAAAACAGCAAGCATCCAAATAAAACTTCCTGGTTCCTTTGAACCACCAACAGACATGGAAGTCCTTTAATACGGATACTTTCAGAAAAAATAAAGGGGCTATGTAAACATAGCCCCCTTGTTTTGTGCATAGTCTATTGCCCCCATCGGTCCAGCTTGCTGCCGTCATAATTGATCATCCAACAAATACCATACTTATCTTTGAAAGAGCTATACAATTGTGCCCAGTATGTCTCTTCCATAGGCATTTCAATCTCACCTCCCTCGGAAAGCCCCTTATATAATCGCTGTGCTTCTTCGGAGGATTCTGCAGCTAAGAGAATAAAAGAATTGTTGCCCTTTTGGATATTAAACCCATAATGTTGATGTACATCTGAACCCATCAGTACGAAATGTTTACTAATAGGAAGTACAACATTCAACACCATCCCTCTGATTTCTTGGGGTATTTCCTCGTCTGAAGGCATGTCTTGATATCTCATAAAAGACTTGAATTCTCCTCCAAAAATGGATTTGTAAAAATTAAATGCTTCTTCGGCTTGCCCGTCAAAATTAAGGTAATGGTGTACTTTTGCCATAGCGACTGATTTTAGTTTATATTAGTTATCCGTTTCCACGTTAGGCTTGTGGAGAGTATTAAATAGTAGATTGAAATATCTTAGTTTGCTACACCCCCATAGGGAATTTGTCAGCAATCAGATTCAGACTTATTCCCTTTTCAAGGTACGCTTTTAATCCGTCAATTACCGTTGTAAATCCTCCAGTAGAGTCTATGATGAACGACATCAATGTACTATCATCCAAGTCCTCAAATCCATAATTTTGAATGCGAAGATATGTGCTTTGTGCATCAATAGATTGAAATAGAAAATCAATATTCGTTTTGGGTTCTCCCCAAGACACGCTTATCTTTTCATTAGGGAGAATATCGAGTACTGTAACTGCTGTAGATACACCATACATCTCCCATTCCCAGGACACTGTTCTGCCTTTTTCAAGCAATGCACTTCCCTTTGTGAACCAAAAGTTTTTGGTGATTTCGGGATCCACGAAAGCTAGAAAGACATCTTGAGCAGGTTTGCGAATCAGCATCTGAACTTCAATCACAATATCCTTTTTGTTCATCTTTATAACGGTTTATTATCAGATACATAATAAATTTAAAGATTTTAATCTAGCATGTCAATAAAAAAGAGGAAGTTTTTACAAACTCCCCCTTTAAACTAGAAAACTAAATGTAAAAAAATATAATCGTTACGGCTAAAAATCAAATTTAATACGTGCCCTCACACCCCAAGTTGGAGCATCAGGCTGATCAAGGTAATTGAGACGTTTTACAGCATCGACCCTCAAGATTTTGAATATGTTGGAGAGGCCAACACTTGCCTCCATATAAGGACGGCCATCTGCAAACGTGTAGGAGATAGGCACCCCCTCTTCATTCTTTTGAAATGTAAATACCTTGTTGGTAAAAGCTGGATTGTTTTCATCCCGAAGCCCACCATATACTGCTTTAAAGCTAAATACCTCTCTCCACTTCAATTTTTTGATGAGCGGGATTTTGTTAAGAATAAAACCGTTCATATAGTATTGGATATTTGCCGACGCAGAATGATCGCTCACAAACTCCATAAAGTTCATCAAGTTGAATGAATTTAGCTGATATGCATAGGTCTGGTTCGCACGATGTATGGTCAACAAGGGAAACGGGATTTCGTTTCCAGCAATATACGTTCCTTCCATATTGACATCTGCATAGCCCAACTGGGATAAATAGAATCTTTTGAATACACCTGCCGTAAAATTGTGGTAGTTGTATTCGCCATCCAACATACCTTTAAAACCACCTGTATAGTTGAGCGTGAATATCGGATATTTATTAAATATTGGTGTACGATATAACTTTCCCTGATAATACTGCTCATGTGGTGCCCACCTAAGACCCACGGATACCTCGGTTGTATTGAGTGCATTGAAGATCTTCGATTCCCCGTTGTCACCTATCATTTGATAAGTTAGAATCCCCGCAGGTTGTTGTTTCCATTTCGTGAATCCTGCAGTGTAAGAAAGGTTATTTTCAAATTCCCGTTTATACTCCAAGCGATAAATATCATTGTACAAATAGCGCTCATTCTCACCACGTTTGAATGAAAGTAAGAAGTTGTCCTCCTGTACAAATTCTAGATTTTGCCCAGGAATCTTTGTATCCCGTTGGAATGACGCACGGATATAGTGCATTGGAAATGTATACACTGATTTATTGTTCAATGAATAGGTTCCACTTAAGAAATACTTCCATTTTTCATCTTTAAATCCATATGCAGCATATGACTCGGCAAAGAATCTCTTGCTCAAAGATTCCGTAGTCCGGCCACCTATTCTTAATCTTAATCCCTCTACCGGATTGAAGCTATAAAATGTATTGACAGGGCCGATTTCTACTGGACCTGCCTGTTTGTATCCCGACAGTAAAAGCGCAGCAATGTCCATAAACCGTTTGAACGACGGCATGAGTTGCAGTGAATCGATGTTGTGATAGATGCTCGACTCATTCGTCTTCAGTGGTATAGGACGGTGCGCCTCCCAATAATCCTCCGTATTAGCACTTGTATTTGACTTAACAACTACTACATCCGGACCTCCGTACACGCTGTCCGGTTGCACAACACCCGTCTTGAAGTTTTCATATGAAACAGTACGCTGACCCTTGATGCCCACACCTTTGTCAGACAGCGAAAAATCCATGGCAAGCGAACTTGATGTTAGGTAAAAGCGATTATTTTGATCTTTCGTGAAGTCAAGTTCTACCGCCATATCCCGTACAAAGTTGAGGTTTATTCCATCCGCAACCGAAAGCTCAGCTTTGCGAACAGCATAGTTGCCATCTAGTGTAATGTATAATTTTCCTTTGAATAGCATATCCGCCTTATTCCGAGGAAAAAAGCTGAGTTCGACCAAGTAAGGAGTCTCCGTTTTAATCGTATCGGTAATAAAGAATTTGTAGAACGTAGGAGAAGAACCCGCAATGGGACTTAGGAATTGATTGGTCACCAACGAGATGTTGTTCTCATAGATGTCAATATCCTCATACAGTCTATTGAAATAGTTGCTTAGACCGTCGTTGTCCACAAATTTGGGGTCGAACTGTGCCTTCTGCTCAGCCAAAATGTATTGTTTGGTCTTTTTAGGACTTTTGCGTTGATATACTTGGGATAGTTTTTCTTCAATATAGGCCGGTAA
The DNA here is from genome assembly GCF_027627455.1 of Sphingobacterium sp. SYP-B4668. NCBI lineage: Bacteria > Pseudomonadati > Bacteroidota > Sphingobacteriia > Sphingobacteriales > Sphingobacteriaceae > Sphingobacterium > Sphingobacterium sp. SYP-B4668. The sequence goes on from NZ_CP115483.1 coordinate 1,944,394, forward strand.
TACGTATCTATTCTCGGTTTTTATAGAGTCATCTTTCTCAAAAAGGAATTGATATTGCTTAAAAACCTTTCTATTTTTGAATTTTTCAGAAAGGTTACTGAGCGCCATAGATAACTTTTCGTACTGCTGATATTCAGCGTACTCCTGTGCTTCCAAACGATTCTTTTCTTTGTTTGCAATGACCTTGCGAATTAATTCTACCGCAGGATTATCCTTATTTTTATACTTGGATTTCTTTGCTTTTACGACGACTTCATCCAACATATTTTCCTCCGGAACGAGATTGATAGTCAGATTTTCCGAATTTGTCGGATTGATCATAATGTCTTGCGACTCATAACCGAGGTAAGTAACTCTAAATTTGGTGAAACTCCCGTTAATCTTTAAACTAAACTCCCCATTTTCATTGGTTGAAGTGCTGTTGCCCGCTGGAGCACCAATCACCGCAATAGTAGCAAAGCCAACAGGTTTTCGGGTTTCAATATCCAACACTCTGCCCTTCAGAAGGATTTGTTGACCAAATAGCGAAGTGGTGCTCATAAATAGCACCATCATAAAAAGGAGCCTATTTATGATGCGTTTGGTAAAAATCTCTTTCATAACAGTTTTCATTTAGTATCTAGTTTTCTTGTTTAGTAGAATCTAAACTTTTGACTTTTTAATCAAAATGTTTAAAAGGTCTAATAAACAATGCAAAATTAAGTAATTATTAATGAAAAAATAACATTAGAGAGGAAGTAAAACTGATACTAAAACAGTAAAAGCCGTCAGCAAACAAATAGAGAGTGGTTTGCTGATGAAAAAGCAGATTAATTGACAGAATTTTGACTATTAGTCGGTAATGGTCAGTGCTTAAAAAGGTGCTGGAAGATCAAAGGACATTTGTGATTTGTTGGTGGGGTGCAGGAAAGAGATGTATGCGGCATGCAAATGCAGGCGATGTGCTTTTTTGCCATATAAATCATCCCCAACGATAGGTGTATTAAGACCTAAGCGATGTGCTGCGTGAACGCGCAGTTGGTGCGTACGCCCTGTAATGGGATAGAATAATATGCGCGTTTTTCCCTTCGTACGCTCCAAAATCTTAAACTTGGTAAGTGCTCGCTTTCCATATTGGTAGCATACAACCTGCCTAGGTCTATCGTCTAGGTCAACACGAAGAGGGAGGTCGATGATACCCTCATTTGGTTCGATCTGACCGTCTAAGACCGCGATATACCTTTTTTCAATGGTGTGGTCAATGAATTGTTGTTGCAATACCTTGTGTGCCTGCTTGGTCTTCGCTATCAACAGCAAGCCAGAGGTGGACATGTCCAAGCGATGCACGATCAATGGACCCTCAGCATGTGGGAATAGTATCTTGATGCGACTGTATACAGAATCTTCGATAGTAATACCCGGAACGGACAAAAGCTCTGCAGGCTTATCCATGACAGCCATATCGTCATCTTCGTACACCACGCTAAGCTCCGATTGTTGAACAGGTAAGGCCAGCAGTGGATTATCTTCTATCATCATTCCTTTGAGCATGTGTGTAAGAATAGGTTCACACTTTCCTTTACATGCCGGATAATAGTTCTGGTGTTGACGAATCTCTGAGGTAGGAGAGTCTCCCCACCAAAATTCGGCCATAGCAATCGGTGTCAATCGGTGGCTAAAAGCATAATGGAGTAATTTTGGTGCCGCACATTCACCAGCTCCTGCAGGGGGGACGGATTGATTGAATTCCCAAAAGATGTTTCGGATGTTTTTGGTTTCGCCAGTACCATTTAAAAAAACATATTGCTCAAATAGACGGTTTTGTAATGCCGCAGATCTTGCTTTACGTTCATTTTTTAAATCATTTAGTTTGCTTACGTATTGATCCACCTGATGTTGGGCTTCACTTATTCTGGTAGCCCACTTTGTTTGCAATACGGATAGTATGTGTTTGTCGCGCAGGGACTGTTTAATTAGGTCGGCTTCAAAATGCTGATACTCAGCAGGCGTCAAAATGTCTGCGGCTTTGGCTCTTTGTTGTTTTCGGTCGACTTTCTGATTCTTTAGCTTATTTTTTAATGCAGTCACCTCTTGAACGGCTTGCGTATTCAGCTGCTGGAGAGAATCTCTTAAATGACTCCCTATGGTGTTCTGCTCTAGATCGTTGATTCGGCTGTTCAATGCATTGATAACCGTTTCCTCTTGAAGGAAAAAACTGTCTTTTGTCAACATATCAAAGACAGGAGGAACAAAGTGTGGGTGATCGTTTTTTCCCGCCAATTTTCCAGAAAAGGCACATAAGTACCCCAACATGCCATTTTCGTCCCTGACGACGAGCACACCAAACATTTTACCGATAACTTGCTGGCCTATATTATCTCCCAGGCCAAAATTATGGCTCCAGTCCTGTTGATGATTGATGTAATGTTGTAATTCTTCACTAGCAATTATACTCAGTGGATGGGGAGTATAGCAAAAGGGGAAAGTAAAACGCTCGGGAATTTCTATACCTGATAGGTCTTTCTTAAATAAATGAAAAGATGGGGGATTAATCATACACCTAAAACACGGAAATCTTGTTCCACTACAAAGGTAAGAAGAATCTTGACAACAAAAGTGTCAAACGTTTTTCATGAAGGTGTAATAAACCGGATTTTTGACAATGAAAGGATTATTTATCGCAAACAAAACGCTACTTTCATTGTAATATCTTAGAGCATCTTCGGGAGTGCGAGATCTTGTTTTTTAGACCGGTTGAGTACAGATGTATATGTGCTGAACGTAGACTATACCATCGCTTATCATAAAATGAAAATCAAATAACATACATATGAACAAAATAACCTTAGGACAATCTACTCTCGAAATAGTCCCCATTGTTTTTGGAGGAAATGTCTTTGGATGGACGTTGGATGAACAACAGTCCTTTGAGATACTAGATGCCTATGTAGACAAAGGGTTTGACGCCATCGATACCTCTAATCAATACTCCCATTGGGTGCCGGGTAATACCGGAGGAGAGTCCGAAACGATTATCGGAAAATGGTTGAAAAAATCAGGAAAGAGGGATCAGGTCGTTTTGATGACCAAGGTAGGAGGTCGGTTTGCCGAGAATCCCACACCCAATACATCCAAGGCACATATATTAAAACAGGTCGATCTTTCCTTGAAAAGATTGCAGACGGATTATATCGATCTCTATCAAACGCATTATGATGACGAAGTCACACCCGTGGAAGAGACTTTGGAGGCTTACGACGAATTGGTCAAAGCTGGCAAAATAAGATGGATAGGAGCCTCTAATATTTCTCCTGAACGACTCCTGCGTTCTTTGGAAGTGAGCCGTCAGTACAATTACCCCATCTATCAGACACTTCAACCCGAGTATAATTTATATAGTCGAGCGAAATATGAAACCGAATATGAACAAATTGCACAAGACCACCAGCTAGGTGTGCTGACCTATTATTCCATTGCAAGTGGGTTTTTGACGGGAAAATATAGAAGTGAAGATGACTTTAATCAATCTGCACGAAGCGAGGGCGTTAAAAAACAATATTGGAACGAGCGCGGACAACGCATTGTCTCTGCATTGGGAGAAATAGCCGATACTTATAAAACCAGCGCCACGGCAGTTGCTTTAGCCTGGTTGGTTGCTAGACCCTCTGTAGCCGCTCCAATAGTGAGTGCAACAAAGATTGCTCATCTTGACCCTTTTGTCTCTGCCCTTCAATTACAATTAAGTACAGAGGCTTTGGACAAATTGAATATGGCGAGTCAATACATTTAATAGTTTAATCATCATAATTTAAGTAAACATGAAAATTAACATTGGAATTAAAGCGGATCATTTGGCAAAGGTATCAGAAGCCTTAAACATTCTTTTGGCCGACGAGAGTGTGCTGTATGTTAAGACCAGAAATGCACACTGGAATGTGGAAGGGAGTGACTTCCATGCTGTTCATTTATTTTTTGAAGCACAGTATGGCCAGCTTGCCGAGACCATTGATGACATTGCTGAGCGAATCCGTTCACTTGGACACTATGCTGTAGGTACCATGAAACAATATCTAGAGATTACACATCTATCGGAATCTACCCCCGGCAAGAATGATAGTGAGAGTTATATGAAAGAGCTATTGGCCGATCACGAATCTATCGTCATGTATATTCGGGGTTTGGTGGATGAGTTTGAGGAAAAATATGGAGATAGCGGCAGCTCGGATTTCGTTACGGCTTTATTGGAACAACACGAGAAAATGGCTTGGATGCTTAGAGCACATTTAAGCTAATTCAAATCATGCAATGTGCCTCGGCACATTGCATGATTTGAATTTCATTTTCGACTGTGGAGCAGCATTCCTAGAATAACCAAAGCCATTCCCAGTATAGAATAGGAATCTGGAAAATCACTTTTTAAGATTAGGACTTCTCCCAATAGCGCAAATATGACTTCCATGGATTGTGTGGCTTCTACTGCCGCGAGTTTGTGAGGGTCGTTTCTGACACGGTCGGTGGCCGTGAAGAATAGCACAGTCGCAATGACTCCAGAGGAGAGTGCTACCACAAAAGTCTGTGTCAACTGTCCAGAGGACGGAATCCCATCTTGTACAAAGGCTATGATGCCTAGGAAAATCCAAAATGGCAAACTACATATTGTCATCCCAAGTGTGCGTTGATAAGCATCCAATTTTCCATCGATGATTAGCATCATTTTTCGATTCCCCAATGGATAAGCTACAGCTGCGATCAATACGGGTATAGTCCCCGTCAATACTTCCGTCCAACTAGCAAACTGGGCATGGCTGATTTGCATAAGTGCAATACCCAGTATGATCAACGCTGAAAATAACAGTGATGCACCAGCAATTTTAGAAGTGACGCGGGGACTAAGGAGTGGGGCCAACAACATCCCGAATATGATAGTTGTCTCAAAAGTGCTCGCTACCAACCATGAAGGCCCAAATTTAGCACCAAACGTAAGTGTGCTGTAAAATATCCCAAATCCTACCGTGCTCCATATCAACCAGGCGGAAAGGTTTTTCTTAATCTCGTGCAACAAAGGGGCTATCCCTTTTCTCGCAGCGACCAATACCCATAGCATGGGGAGCATCCACAAAAAGCGAAGAGCGGCGGACCATATCCAATGGCCACCCCCTAATGACATCGTCCTATTCAAGACAAAAGTGGTTGCAAAAAACAAGGCGGATATCACCCCTAATAGAATTGGCGAAATCAGTTTTTTCCTAAACATAGTTTTTGATGCTCAAAATGATATACCTTTGACGGCAAGTTTCGAAAATAGGAATTTCATTTTACCAGATAAAGTCCAAGTGGATTTATTGTAAGAATAAATGTCTTTTTTAATTCGAAAATTGTTTATTTTGTACATTCAAATAGAAAATAAAAAACTGTAAAAAGTTAAAACATGATCATACAACCAAGAACAAGAGGATTTATTTGTTTGACATCTCACCCAGAGGGTAGTGCGCAAAACATTAAGAATCAAATAGAATATGTGAAATCAAAAGGTACAATCGCTAATGGTCCCAAAAAAGTATTGGTCATCGGCGCTTCTACTGGATTTGGCATAGCTTCTCGTATTACAGCAGCGTTTGGTTCAGGAGCAGCTACGATCGGTGTATTTTTTGAAAAACCAGCTGCAGAAGGAAAACCAGGTACAGCAGGTTGGTACAATTCAGCTGCCTTTGAGAAAGAAGCCCAAGCCGCTGGATTATATGCAAAAAGTATCAATGGAGATGCTTTTTCGGACGAAGTCAAGAAGGAAACCATTGAGTTGATTAAAAAAGATTTAGGTCAAGTTGATTTGATTGTGTATTCTTTAGCGTCACCGAGACGCACCAATCCAAGGAATGGTGTAAGTTATGCATCTGTCCTTAAGCCGATTGATCAACCATTTACCGATAAAACGGTTGATTTTCATACTGGAGTAGTTTCGGATATCTCCATTCAACCAGTTGAAAATAAAGACGATATCGAGAATACGGTAGCTGTTATGGGTGGGGAAGACTGGAAATTCTGGATTGAAGATTTGAAGGCTGCCGGCGTACTGGCTGAAGGAGTCAAAACAGTAGCTTATTCTTACATCGGTCCACAATTGACCTATCCAATTTACCGGAATGGGACGATTGGTAGAGCAAAGGATCATTTGGAAGCTACCGTCCCGGTTCTTAATAACCTTTTGAAGGATCTTAATGGAGTTTCGTATGTATCGGTCAATAAGGCCCTGGTCACACAGTCTAGCTCAGCTATACCCGTAGTCCCACTTTATATCTCCTTACTTTACAAAGTGATGAAAGAGAAGGGCATCCATGAAGGTACTATCGAACAGATGCAACGTTTGTTTGCCGAGCGCTTGTACACTGGTGAGGCCATTGCTACTGACGAGAAAGGACGTATCCGAGTAGACGATCTGGAAATGCGCGAAGATGTCCAGGAAGCTGTAGCCGAGTTATGGGGACAGGTTTCTACTGAAAATCTAAGTCAGATAAGTGATATACAGGGTTATAGAGACGAGTTCTTTAACCTGTTTGGATTCAATTTTGATGGTATTGATTACGAAGCTGACACCAACGAGGTTGTCAATGTACCGAGTATAGAAAAGTAATACTAAACTTCTTTAGGAAGATTAGGAGGGGCATCCATATAGATATGGATGCCTTTTTCTATTGAGCCCCTATTTTGGGTAGGCATTCATCCAGTTTGTGATAATTGAATCATGTGAAAATCAATAGAATTGTAATGATTTCGTATAATTTTATAAAAAACGTTAATTTGATTTTAATAAAACTCTTATTTGTGTGAAAAAAATGTAAAATAGTTCTACCTTTGCGATTGATTAGGCAAACGATTGTCTAATCTTAATTAAATCAACTATTTAAAATTTAGATCCATGAAACACAATTTTGGAGCAGGGCCATGTATTTTGCCAAAGGAGGTTTTTCAAGAGGCTGCACAAGCCGTTATCGATTTCAATAATACAGGATTGTCAATTTTAGAGATTTCGCACCGTTCCAAAGATTTTGAAGCCGTAGTTGTAGAAACTGAGCGATTGGTTCGTGAATTACTAAATGTACCGCACGGATATTCTATCCTATTTCTTCAAGGTGGAGCCAGCACACAGTTTGCGATGATTCCGATGAATCTACTTCCAGAAGGAGGGAAGGCAGCCTATTTTGATACGGGTGTCTGGGCGACAAAGGCAGCGAAAGAAGCGAAGAGAATTGGTCAAGTAGACGTCATTGCCTCTTCGAGCGATCAAAACTATAGCTATATACCTAAAAATATCGAAGTACCCACTGATGCAGCTTATTTCCACTATACCACCAACAATACCATCTATGGTACAGAGGTGTTCGAAATACCGAAGTCTACCGCGCCAGTTGTCGCGGATATGTCTTCTGATATTTTGAGTCGTGAGATCAATGTTGCTGACTATGGTTTGATTTATGCAGGAGCTCAAAAAAATATGGGCCCCGCAGGCGTTACACTAGTCATTGTTAAAGACGAGCTGCTTGGTAAGACAGGACGGACACTGCCTGCAATCTTTGACTATGATTCACATATTAAAGGCGGGTCCATGTACAATACCCCTCCCGTCTATTCCATATATGTCTCTATGCTGAACCTTCGTTGGTTAAAGGCTAAAGGTGGAATTGCCGTTATCGAGCAAGAGAATATTGTTAAAGCACGTGCTTTATATGATGAAATCGACCGTAACTCTTTATTCAAAGGGACAGCGGCAAAAGAAGACCGTTCACGTATGAACGTAACCTTTGTCATGAACAATCCAGCGTTGGAAGCTGAGTTTTTGGAGTTTGCAAAAGAAAGAGGTCATATCGGTATCAAAGGACACCGTTCTGTTGGCGGATTTAGAGCGTCGTTATACAATGCTTTGAGCATCACCTCAGTCAATGCATTGGTTGATACCATGCAGGAGTTTGAAGAAAAACACAAATAGTTGAAACATTGTTGCGCTATAAGTCAAGTGCTTAAGCTGTAACAGTATCGGTAAATAAAAAGATAAATCGAGTATTACGCGGTCATCTATACTGCAGCATGACCATACTCATAAAAAAATGTGCAAATGAGAATATTAGCAAATGACGGTATCGATCCAATCGGAAAGAAATTGTTGGAAGATGCAGGATTTGAAGTAGATACCACTCATATTCCTCAAGAAGAATTAGCTGAGAAATTGAATAGCTACGATGCAATTACAGTACGTAGTGCGACAAAAGTAAGACAAGCACTTATTGATGCATGTCCTAATATCAAAGTAATAGGCCGTGGTGGCGTTGGGATGGACAATATTGATGTCGATTATGCACGTTCGAAGGGCATTGCAGTTGTCAATACACCTGCCGCGTCATCACTATCAGTTGGAGAGCTTGTATTTGCTCACCTACTTAATGGTGTTCGTTTTCTGTATGATTCTAATCGTAAGATGCCTGTCGAAGGAAATACCAATTTTGCAGGTCTGAAAAAAGCATATGCAAAAGGCGTAGAGCTTAGAGGTAAGACCATTGGTATTGTTGGTTTCGGACGTATCGGTCGAGAGACCGCGAAGATTGCTTTGGGACTTGGGATGGATGTTATCTATTCCGATTTGTTCGAAGGACCTCAAACACTACCTTTGACATTGTCCGGCGGTATTCAAGTGGACATTCCTGTGAAGCAAGTAGAGGTGGACGAATTGTTGAAAACTTCTGATTTTATTTCCCTGCACGTGCCTTTTACGGACAAGCCGGTAATAGGTAAAGAGGAGTTCCCATTATTGAAAGACGGTGTAGCATTGGTGAATGCTTCTCGTGGAGGTGTAATCGATGAACTTGCTTTGGTCGAAGCATTGGATTCTGGCAAGGTCTCTTTCGCAGCACTAGATGTTTTTGATAACGAACCCACGCCTAGAGCAGAGATTATTAAGCACCCTAAGATTTCCTTGACACCTCATATCGGAGCTGCGACCAACGAGGCGCAGGAACGAATTGGCGAGGAACTCGCCAACCTGATTATTGAAAATCTGAAGAAGTAGGTAACTACAGCTATAATTTACGGCACAAAGCGTAAGTTCTGCACTTTGTGCCTTTGTAGTTTAATACCATGGCTTTTTTTGTATATTCACCCCGCAAAACATAAAACTGTTTTTAATAAATAATTATTTCAATGAAAATTCTAAAATTTGGAGGCACATCTGTCGGAAGTGCTGCACGTATCAAAGGGTTGTTAGAGATTGTAAACCCTTCTGAACGTCAGATCGTCGTGTTGTCTGCTGTTGCAGGTACAACAAACGCTTTAGTCGAAATCAGTCAAGCTTACCTCGTTGGTAAGAAGGATGAGGCCAAGCAATTGATCAAGCAGCATAAGGACAAGTATGAGACTTTAATTAAAGAACTTTTCAGTACGGATGCAGGATATCAAAGGGGTAAAGATTTAATCGACTATCATTTTGATTTCATATCCTCGCTGTCCAATGAGCTATTTACTCCCATCGAAGAGAAGGTAGTATTGGCACAGGGAGAATTGATTTCGACCACGTTGTTTCATTTTCATCTGACCGAAATTGGTGTGCCATCTGTCTTGTTGCCTGCATTGGATTTTATGAAAATTGATGAGGATAACGAACCTATGGTGGGCTATCTTGGTGAAAAGTTGGGTGCTATTTTGGCACAACATCCAGACAATGCTCTTTTTATCACACAGGGATTTATTTGTCGTAATTCCTTTGGTGAAATCGATAACTTAAGAAGAGGTGGGTCGGATTATACAGCTTCTTTGATCGGCGCTGGGATACAAGCCGATGAGGTCCAGATTTGGACAGATATCGATGGTATGCACAATAACGATCCCAGGATTGTAAAAAATACAACACCTATTGCCCATCTGAGCTTTAATGAAGCTGCGGAATTGGCTTACTTTGGAGCCAAGATCCTTCATCCGCAGTCGGTCTTTCCAGCACAAAAATATAACGTTCCCGTACGGGTGCTTAATACCATGGACCCTCAGGCAGCGGGGACATTGATCAGTAAGGATGGCGCTCAAAAAGGAATCATCCGAGCGATTGCCGCCAAAGACGGTATTACGGCTATCCATATCCACTCTTCCCGTATGTTGTTGGCCTATGGCTTTCTACGTAAAGTTTTTGAAATATTTGAAAGATATAAAACGCCGATCGATATGATTACCACCTCGGAGGTTGCGATTTCTTTGTCGATCGATGACACGACCCATCTGGCTGACATCATCAAGGAAGTAGAAGATTTTGGAACTGTTTCCGCGGATGAAAATCAAACAATTGTATGCGTGGTGGGAGATTTTGGACAAAATACACATGGCTATGCCGCGCGCGTATTAGATGCCGTCAAGCACTTGCCTATACGTATGATTTCATATGGAGGTTCGGATTACAACGTTTCTATTTTATTGGATTCGGAGTATAAAACAGAAGCACTACGTTCATTGCACAATCGATTATTTTAAGAGCTATGTTCAATAATGACCTCAAGGCGTTTTTTGCAGATAAGGAAACACCTTTTTATTACTACGATATGAAACTCTTGGAGCAGACGTTGGATACATGTGCTTCTGCTGCGGATAAGAGAGGGTTTCATGTACATTATGCATTAAAGGCTAACTTTAACGATCGAATCCTCCAATTGATCCAAGCAAAAGGATTTGGAGCCGACTGTGTGAGTGGCAATGAAGTCAAAAAATCCATAGACATGGGATTTGATCCGGGTAAGATAACCTTTGCGGGTGTTGGTAAATCCGACAAGGAAATCCGATATGCCTTATCTCATGGAATATTTGCATTCAATGTAGAGTCCATACAAGAGATGGAGGTCATCAATGACCTTGCTCGGGAGGCTGGACAGATTGCCAATGTGTCACTTCGTATCAATCCGAATGTGGATGCGCAGACCCACCATTACATTACAACAGGTCTTGATGAAAATAAATTCGGAATTCCAAATTCAGAGTTGGAAAAATCGGCAGCTGTGTTGCGGAATGCTACCAATCTGAAATTGGTAGGTTTACATTTTCATATAGGCTCCCAAATCACGGATTTGAATGTTTTCAAAAGCTTGTGTGTAAAAGTGAATGAGTGGAAAAATTGGTTTGAAGAAAGAGGGACCACCATTAGCGTGTTGAATGTTGGCGGCGGACTTGGTGTGGATTACAAAAATCCGGATGGCAATGCCATAGCGGATTTTGAAGCCTACTTCGATATTTTTGATAAGTTCTTGGAGCGTAATGCCAACCAAGAAGTCCATTTCGAATTGGGACGCGCCTTGGTTGCACAATGCGGTAGTTTAGTAAGTAGGGTGCTATACACCAAGAATGGTGTGAAAAAGCATTTTCTTATTTTAGACGCAGGTATGACCGAGTTGATGAGGCCAGCACTTTATCAAGCGTATCATAAAATAGAGAAAGTAGGGAGCGGTGAGCAAGCCACGATCAACTATGATGTAGTAGGACCTATTTGCGAGAGTTCAGATTGTTTTGGAAAGGAAGTTCCGTTGCCCATCAGCCAACGCGGAGATTTGATTGCAATCCGCACTGCAGGTGCTTATGGAGAGGTGATGGCATCCAATTACAATCTACGAGAAGAAATTCGATATATATATTCAGATCAACTATAATTTTAAAAGAGATTGGCTAAAAAAATGATATACGTCACCTTGAGCTTGGTTCATGGTGACGTATGTTGTTAAGCATGTTATATGAAGATGCTGGACTGGCTTTGCTTCTCAGCTTTGTGGTCAGCATGACGACCTATTTTTTTAGAACACCTCCTTTGTTATTATCGCTGTTTTTTCTCCATCATCCCGAAAATAGCCACAAGCTTGTCCGCATGATAGAGATTGAAAGTCTGTTCGGCTATATCATAGGTCAAACCATTGAGCGATAGCAAGTCTAAGAACTCCCGTTCGATATTATCATTCAAACAAGCTTTTTGCGTACTTCCGATTCCCAAAAAAGAAATGAAGTCCTTATCGAATTTGACCGTTCCGAAATAGCTATTACAACTCGAATTACCCGTTACGGCATTATTTTCTAAATCGAAATCCATAAATGCTCCACTGTGATCCTGTCGTTTTCCGTTCAGTGAAAGGAGTTTCCAACTATGCTTTGCCAAGAAAGCCATGACGCTATTTGACGTAACCTGTTTCTTACTGAGGACCTTTTTTACTTCATAGGTATAGGACGAGGCGTCGGATGGAGCGTTTTTTACGGGTTTACGCTTTACAAGTACCTCATATCTGTAGCCTTCTTTATAGTCAAAATTCTTGAAGGACGAATAAAAATTTTCCCAATCCTTGCTGCCGTCGTATTTCACTAAAAAACATTTCATTCTGCCCACACCCGTACAGTCTACTCTATTTTCTTTTATTGTCAATTTAAAAGTGCTGCTTTCTTCTGCGTTGGCGTTTTTTCGCTTCTTACTCAAGATTCTTAGCAGTTCATATTTGATACTTGGTGCATCAGCTGGCACATTTTTCAATTTCGTCTTTTTAACCAACAACTTGTAGCGGTAACCTTCTTCGTATTTAAAGCCCTCTATTTGGGCATAAAAATTTTCCCAATCTTTACTGTTGTAGTATTTGACCAGATAGCATTTCATCGGTGCCACACCTGTACAATCACCCTTATTCTCTTTCACTTCGAGCTTGAACCTATCGCTTTGAGCAAACAAGTTAGAAGCCCATGTGACCAATATCAAGCACGTGAGTATAGCTGTCCATTTTTTTTTCATGCTGTTTCTTTTATAGTTGTATGTATTCAAATGTCGACTATGCTTTCATGATTGTTAGTCAATACAATCTAATCACGAAGGTCTAGTAACATATGCAAATCTACTTATTGACAAATGAACGTTAAAATGGTTTATAAAAAAAATAGAAACCAAAATTCTTTCTATTTCTCCCCGTTGGGTAAAAGGGTTAGCTGTCAGATAGATGACTGCAGATTTACGAAGAGCTGCTATAATAAAAGAAAAAAAGTAACAGCAAGGGGGTAACAAATCATGTGTTGGGCTGATAACCATATGAAGACAGTAATTAACTAATGGTATTCATTTAAAAACACAGTGATATGAAAAGAACATCTACAACTTTTAAGAATTTTCTGGTTAGAAAGTTATTTTACGTGTATTGCTGCTCACTTGCACTTTTATTTCATCAGTCTACTAGTGCACAGCAGATACCCACACAGTTGAAGTCAAGCAAGATCTTGAAAAATGGCTTTCAGATCGATCCATATGTTGGATTTGACTTCCCTACTTACGATCATGATTTACCTTATATTGAGCACGGGTCAGGTCCATCGTTTGGCCTTTCGGTCAATTATTATTGGAATTGGTTCGGCATCGGAGGCGAGGTGGATTACATCATCAATCGAACTCGAAATACATATCCTACGGATTCAATTTTCGATCCTTCGTCTGCTGGGTATATGACCGATTTTTCATTGCAAAAGAAGAATGTATCTCGTCTTTTTTATGGTATAGGTCCTATTTTCCGTTATGCAAGTCCCAATGATAAATTGGCCGTAGAATTTACGGGCCGAGGTGGGATGTCGATTATAAAAGGAGGAGAGTTGACTTTAGAAGGAACAAATTCGCTCCTCCAACCCGAATTGCTCAATTATTTTAGTGGGTACGATTTGAAGAACATCTGGTCTGCCAAAGCCGATATCAAGATGAAGTATTTTTTTAACGATTATATCGGTGTCAACTTTGGAGCGTATTATATGCAGCATTTCAACGCTCATGCCATACATGATGGACTTCCTTACAATGCATACTACAAGCCATTCGAACAAGGAGATAATGGTCGCTATCAGTTTGCCCAAAAGGGAGCAATGGTCCGCGAAAATTGCTGTAACCATGGCATCAGGTCGATTGGCGTGTATGCCGGCGTAGCACTTAGGTTAGGCAAGCGAATTAAGCCACAACAAGAGGAAAAAGTTGAGGAATGTAAAACTTGCGATATTTTTAATTTAGCGATTACAGCTAAAGATCAATACACAGGTGAACTACTCCCTGAGACGGATGTCTTGCTTACGGATATCACAGGAGCAGTGGTTCGTACTGGAAAAACAAATAGCTTTGGAGTACTTGTATTCAACGATATTGCTCCAGGTAATTACAAGGTCAGTGGCAAATTGTTTGGGACGGATTTGAATACAAATACCACAGCGGTAGATGAGTACAAGCCCAATCAGACTCTTCAGAAAGAGATTCTCTATACCGATCGTAACTTCATCATCAAGGGCAATGCTGTGGTCTGTAATACCCAAATCCCCTTGTCCGATGTACAAGTCCTGTTACGAGAGGTAAGCCGTGCTGCCGAAAAAACAACAGTAAGTGATGCTCAGGGTAATTTTATATTCCATCTTAAAGAAAACTCAGCGATGCAGCTATATGGTAAAAAGCAAAGCTATTTCTCCCAGATAATAGATATCGATGCTTCCAATTACGATAGGGACAATACACTTTTCGTTAAACTGGAGGTTTGTATGGAAGCTACAGATTGTGACAAAGCTATCCGTCTTCAGAATATCCATTATGACCTCGATAAATATTTTATTCGGGAAGATGCCAAGACAGAACTCAATCGTCTCGTCCAATTTATGTCAGACAATCCTTTGGTTAAAGTAGAATTGTCTTCACATACAGACTCACGCGCGACACACGATTACAATCAGCGCTTGTCTCAAAATAGGGCAAACGCGGCTAAGGACTATATTGTTTCCAAAGGTATACCTGCCGAACGCATAGTAGCTATTGGGTATGGAGAGACTAAACTGTTAAATAGATGTGCCGATGGCGTGAATTGCAGCGAAGAAGATCATCAATTGAATAGGAGAACGGAGATGAAGGTTATCTGCCCAGATAAGCAATAAGGGACAATCCGTGGTAAAACATTAAATACGTAAAGACATGAAAACATATTATAACAATATAAAAAAGCAGGTATATGCAATAGCTATAGTTGCCACAATGATAGTAACGATTGGAACTTTAAATTCCTGCAAGAGTGACGAATGTGAGTTTGTCGAACTCAAGGGTTGTCAGACTGGGGTAGACGTAGCTTTCTTAGTCGATTATACCGGTAGTATGGGAGGTGCTATTGAGTCAATTAAGGCGCAAGTATCGACGATTGTCCAGACAATTGCTACACAATCCAACGGGAATTATAGGTTGTCACTATCCATCTTCGATGAAATGCCGACTAAACAAGCAACGACGTATACAAATTCAGCTCCATATTTGGCCTTGCCAGCCGCTCAGAAGATTATAAACACAAGTAATGCGCTCTTCTCGCAACATTTGACCATGTTGGAACCTTTTGCCCCTGTCAATGAAACGTCCTTTACCAATCAATTGGGGCAACTGTTGACCAATATGCCGATTGGAGGAGGAATGGGAACTCCTGAACCAGGGGATTTATTGCTCAAGGAGATTTTGTCCAATAATTTTGCTGGAGCATGGCGTACCGGTAATGTCAAAAAGATTGTCATCCTGATTACAGATGCTCCTGCTGGTGGGGACGATGATTTGGCAAATGCTACAGATGATGCCGAATTGGCCTCTTTAGCCAGCATAGCCAATGGGATGGGCGTACAGTGTGTGTTAATCAGCGCCATTGACAATTCGAATTACAAGCTTAGTCTGATTAATAATAACACCAATGGACTGACTTATGTGACGCCTGAATTCAAAGGTGTGTCTGATGAAATTGTTAACGCCATTAAAGCGAGCTGCGGAGAGTAGTTGTCGGGTAAGACATTTTTTTCTCCATGTAATCCCCGTTTGCAAAGTCTTACGGGGATTTTATACTTTACGGCTAATGGCCTTCGCGACCCACATGCCTGTACTGAAGCAAGCCTGGAGCAGATAACCACCTGTGGGGGCCTCCCAATCAATCATTTCGCCTACGCAGTATACATTCGGAAATTGGTGTAATGCCAAGTCCGTGTTGAGAGATGTAAATGCCACCCCACCTGCCGTCGAAATTACCTCATCTATGGGGCGTAATGCGCATACCTGTATCGGATAATTTTTAATCGATCGCGCTAAAGACTTAGGGCTGAGGAAAGTTTGCCTGTCTAATCTTTTCAATAGTGCGATGGCTGTAGTCGAAAGCTTTAGGCTGTTTTTTAACAGCCAACTTATATTGCCTGTTGCCTGAAGTTGTTTGATAATCGCTTCCACAGCCATACTAGGTTTGAGGTCTATGAATAGATATAATGGGAAATCTTGTGTTCTCGTGAAACGATTAAGATAATAAAGAGGGCTCCCTTCAACTCCATATTTAGTAAATACTATTTCCCCCAACTTTTTTGTGTCTTTGAAGGAAAGCTGAATATTTTTTAAGACCTGTCCCTCTAAGTCAATGAAATCATCTACGGTATTGTAGCCCGAGTTGGATGCCTGAAGAGGGGTGATGTGAATTTTTTTATCGATCAACATAGGTACCCAACCCGCGTCAGATCCTGTTTTTGCCCATGAGCCTCCGCCCAAGGCCAATATAAGTTTGTGATAGCTTTTGTTTACAACCGTATTGTCATGGCTAAGGGTCACCGTATGTGTATCAAAGTCTAAAAGTGTGTGCTCGTAATGTATATGAACGCCCAACTTGGCTAAATGTGTTAACCAAGCTTGCAGCACCTGTATGGGTTTGATGTTTTTAGCTGGAAATATTTTTCCTGAACTGCCGATGTACGTGGGGATTCCGATTGACAAAAGCCATTTTACGGTATGACCGTTGTCGAATGCCCGTACGATATTGCGGATTTCATGAGTATCATATTTTTCAACAAATGTATCGATTGCCTCACTATGTGTCAAATTGAAGCCACCATGGCCCGCCACCAGAAATTTTCTAGCAGCTGCTTTATTTTTTTCATATAGGTGTACTTGATGACCATCAGTTGCCAGCTGCTGTGCGGCCATTAAACCTGCTGGGCCTGCTCCAATGATGATGATAGGACCTTTTTTCATGCCCCGTAAAAATAAGCATTTAAAAAGGGGATAACATAGTTGTATAGATAAATATCCATATTTATCTATATATTCCTACGCGCTTTCTGTCCGTGTAGCGGCTATGTCGTGAAAGTTCCGGCGTACATGCTGTCCATTTTTCTATCGCTATGATCCACTGATACAAAGCCAATGTGTACATGGTAAGTTGCCCCTTTTTCGATATCTTTTCCAGTGATGCTTTGGGCCTTGTCGGTAAGATAGTTTCCGATTACTTGACCCGCTGGCCAGTGCTTTCCAAGGTCTGGGATTAGGGCAATCACGGATCTGAAGTTGCCACTCTCTGATTTCTTGACCCTATCCTTGTCATACTCCCACTGACAATGCAGGATTCCGTTTTCATATCGAAATGTGACATCTGTTATTAGCGATTCCATTCCCTTACAAATGCGAAGTGAATCGTGATCGATATGTAATCCATCATCGTCCATGCTTACCGCATGTAAGAGCGTATAGGACATCGCGGAGTTGAAGGCCGTTCGGTTTTCCTCGTAATTGTGAAATCCTGACCTAAGAAATGGCTTCAGTAGACTTAAAAAGCGTTGTGTAAAACCAAACCGACCACGGTTTTCGACCTCCCCATTGGATAATTCCCTGTTTTTCTTTACTCGGGGCAATGTCCGGACACACTCAATGTCTTTCCATTTATAAAATACATGCGGTCCAACTTTCCCAGAAACTGAACCATTGGCACCTTTCTTAGTTCTTCCCATATTTATGTTAAGGTTTATACTTGTTCCTACTAAGATAGGGAAAAATGGGGGATAAATTATATCTAACTTCTTTTTTAACAAGTATTTAATACGAAATATATTAGGATATTATACGGTTGTAATCCGTATTATTCCGAGTAATATCCGAATGAAGTCCGTATAATGTCCGAATAAAACCCGATTAAATTCATAAATTAATCCCCAATAATACCCTAGTTGTCCTCTCGGATGGGTAAGCTTGAGAAGGCGTATATTATCTCTTTACAATCGGTTTATGGTAGTTATTTGCTCTTAAATGAGTGTCCTTTTGTGAAGATGTACCCCGTATCTATCGCGAGCGGTTTTGGTCGTTTATAATGCTAATGTCATAATTTATGCACCTTGCATCTCTTTATTTATAATGATTCTAAATAATATATATATTCGTTCACTATTACGGATAGGAATAAGGCGATTTATCGCTGTATCATTATGTACTATAGGTAAACAGGGTACACGGAAATAGTCTAAGTAGAGCAACAATTAGGAATAGACACTTAACAATATACGTATGGACAATGTATGGCTGGGTAGATGGAATGACCGTTACAGTGAAGCGGGGTATGCTTATGGAGCTGAACCTAATAAATTTTTTAAAGAGACGATTGGCCAGATAGAAAGTGGTGTAAAAATTCTGTTCCCTGCTGATGGTGAAGGACGGAATTCGGTATATGCGGCCGCATTGGGATGGGATGTCTATTCGTTTGATATCAGTGAAGTTGGGAAAGCAAAAGCCGAAAAACTCGCAGTAGAACGAAATGTGAGCTTGAACTATCAACTAGGTGAGTTACCGAAATTGTCTTACCAGCAGGGAGAGTTTGATGTGCTGGCATTGATATATGCCCATTTTCCATCAGAGATCAAGGTTGCGTATCACAAAAGATTGATTGATTTATTGAAACCTGGTGGACACATAATCTTTGAAGCTTTTAGCAAAAATCACCTTACTTATCGAAAGCGAAATCCTGGGGTGGGTGGCCCGACTGATATAGATAGTTTATTTTCGATTGAAGAATTGATGTCCGATTTCCAGGGATTCACGTTTTTGAGTATGGAAGAGGTCGAAGTGCAGCTGAGCGAAGGTCGTTACCACATTGGGACGGGAAGCGTCATACGATTTGTAGCACGTAAGTTATAAAAGAATATGCTAACAGTAACCGCCGGGCTATCGAGTCTTGAACGCTCCAAAAGATAAAATCCTCGACAACAGCGAATGCATCCTATGTGCATGATTTCCTAACGGGCTATTTATCTGCTGCTGTATAGCCGGACAAAGCCACGGGATTCAATTAAATTAGAGAACCAAATGGATAAACAAAAAAATGTCATCTTAAACGAACGATTGTCCAAGGTCATGCAGTTGTCGTGGCCCGCAGTGGTAGCGATGGTATTATACGGACTGAATAACTTCCTCGATGGGATTTTCGTCGGACATCTCATAAACAATACCGCATTGGCTGCCGTTGGGATTACCTATCCCTTGGCCCAATTTGCGCAGGGCTTCGGGACACTAATTGGTACTGGGGTTGGTTCGGCCATCAGCATTTGGATTGGTGCCAATGATAAGGAGAAATTAGAAAAGGCTTTTGGAACGGTCAATTACTTGACGTTCCTGTTTTCGATTCTCATCACCGTTCCATGCTATATTTTTGCAGAACAATTGGTGTTCATGATGGGTGGGAGGGGTGAAATCCTCGTATTAGGGGTGGAATATTTTCGAGCGACTATCATAGGAAGCTTTTTCTGGATACATGGATTGGCACTGAATATGATTATAAGGGCTGAAGGACGAATGAAAACTGCCGCCTGGATGATTGCCGTCGGGCTGGTAGTAGATGTTGCGCTCAAACCGATTTTCATTGCCACATTTGGATGGGGAGTAGCAGGTGCTGCTTGGGCCACTAATATTTCCATGATTATCTACACGATTCTAGGGGTATGGTATTATGCTGGAGGAAAGTCATCCTTTAAAACAACGTTTTGGTCCCTCAAAAAGGATGTAGCAATTATCAAAGAAACGCTTGCATTGGGGATGCCTGGTTTTATCATGATGGTGATGATTGTCGTTCAGAATATTGTTGTTTTCAATGCATTGGCCAGATATGGAAATGAAATGGATATTACCTTTTTTACTGCAGTCAATCGTTTTTATATTCTGCTGAATACCCCTTTGTGGGGGTTGATGCGGGCTTTGCAACCCGTGACAGGAATGAATTACGGAGCCCAACAATATGGTCGAAGTATAGGAGCATACCGATTGTTTTCGTTTACAGGTTTGGTCATCCTATTGCCTTTTTGGTGTTTTGTCATGTTCTACCCTGCTGAGGTAATGTCCGTCATGATTCCCGGTACGACTTTTTCTGGCGACCAGTTAATGGATTTCCGGGTATACATGAGTGTGCTATTGGTATTGCCATTTGTGTTCATGGCTATGGTTTGGTTTCCGGCGATAGAAGATGCAAAGCCTGCCACGATTATTAGTATTTTGAGACAGGTAATTTTTTATATACCCATACTTCTCATTGTTCCTCGATTTTATGGCGTTAGTAGTATTTATCTGGCAAGTGCAGTTATCGATTGGATTATTTTTGGAGTCGTTATTTATGCGGTTTGGAAGAGCGCAAAAAAAATAAGTTTACGACCTAAAGGGGCTCGAGTAGTCCAGTTAAATCCTCGAGACCAATAAGTGTGGAAACAGTGGGCGATACCTTATAGTAATAAAAGTGCTAATCACGATTCTTTATACTCTTCTTCCAATGACATCAGGGTTCGACTTCTACAGAAGGTCGAACGCTAGCGAAGTTCAGCTCCTGCCGATATATAGCTGGCAGCAACCTTGCCCTAGCCAATAATCTGCCCTACTTCACCGGACATCATACCATCTATTTGATGCGGTGTCGGTATTGCGCCCTTTCCCGATACATCGATTACGGCTATAGATGCTGATTTGGCCATAGGTGCTTCCCTTTTAGCACGTGCGTGTATGCGCCAGCCTCTAGCCCTTTATTCTACTGTTATTTCTTGGAGTTAGGTACCTGCTGTCCCATTTGCGAACGGAGAGTTTGCTTTTTTGATACAGCGATTTCTTTTGTTTTTGGGTGACTTCTCTTTTTTACCTCGTATTGTCTAGATGAAAAAATGACTCACGCACGTGATGTTATTTTAATATAATATTAATGAAATGGTAATGGCATTTGTGAAGGTTTGTGCAAGGGTATTGCATAGTTTTGCAGCATCAAAATAAAACCCTACACCTGTGTTAACTTGTATTATATGTTTATCGTGTTTTTGAGTTGTAATCCGAGTTATTCGTTTGTTTTATATTTTAATTAGTCAAAAAATTAACCATCATGATGTTATGAAAAAATGTAATCTATTGACATTTTCGTTTTTGTTATTACTGCTCTTTTATGGTTGCAAAGATGATGCTGCAATAAAGGCCACGGAGCATGATTCCACCAAGCCTATCACCCTTACCTCTTTCTTTCCAGCAGAAGGGGGTGCCAAAGATAAAATTTTGTTGAATGGCGATAATTTTGGGGCAGACCCTAAGAAAATTAAAGTGTATTTTAACAATGCCCAAGCGGCGGTAGTGTCTTCCAGTGGAGAGCGTATTTATGCCATTGTACCTCGCTTACCAGGAGACGATCCTAAGATTTCCGTAGTGATCGGCAAAGATTCTGTCGTCTATGATAATTCATTTGTATATCACATACAGGCGCAAGTCAGTACGGTGACGGGCACGGGCGACAAAAACTTTCTCGCGGGGACTCTGGATCAGGCCCATGTGTACGGTAAGTACTTGGACATGGATGCGCAAGGGAATCTGTTTATGACTTGGCGTGATGGGGGATCGTTTGGTGTAGCACGGATCAATGAAAAGGAAAATATCGTAACTCCTTTATATCAGGCTCCATCTGCTCCGAATCCGTATGCCAACGGGGTGACGGTAGATCGCGAGACGGGAATTATGACTGTATCCCATGAATCGGTAGCGGAGGTGTTTTTCTCCTTCGATCCTCGTGAAGCTTGGACACTTCGTCAGCGTAATGCCCAATTCTCTGCGGCAGATTACGGTAAAATTGTCCAAGCGGATCGCTATGCCAATTTTGTGACATTCTGCCCCTATGATGGCTACCTCTATACCCGCTTTCGTGATGGGCATATCGCCAAAATACATCCCGTGACTTATGCGGCCACGATCGTGCATAAGGGACCCTATGGTTCTCAATATGGGCAAGCTATCAATCCTGCCAAGCCATGGGAACTGTATATAACACTGCATACCAATGCAAGTCCCAATACCTTTGCTCAAGGTATTTCAGTTTTAGATCTCCGGGATCCGGATGGTACAGGCGGATTCAAGCGGGTCAACGCTCCCGGTGGTTCGGGATTCCGTGATGGCCCAGTCAAGGATGCTATATTCAACGTGCCAAAGGACATCAAATTTGATAAAGCCGGGAATATGTTTATTGCCGATTATGGAAACCATTGTATCCGTATGCTTTCAGCAGATGGTATAGTATCTACCGTAGCAGGTCAACCTACCAAAGCCGGGTACAAAGATGGAGGACCTGTCGAATCCCAGTTTAATCAACCTTGGGGTGTAGCGGTCAATGATCAAGGCGATATTTATATAGCCGATTGGAACAATGCACGTATCCGTAAACTAGTTATTGAGTAATTAACCTTTTATCTATATCATGAAGATCATTCATTTTTTGTGCATACTGCCCTTGTGCTTATGGCTCTCGGTTTCGTTTGCACAGCAAACACAAGAAGAATTAACCATTGCTGGTTCCGTAGTAAGCGATAAGGGGGAGCCGATAGCCAATGTCTCCATTTATATTAAGGACAAACCTACTGGTGCTACATCAACAGGCAATAAAGGAGAGTTTAGTATCAAAGCCGTGTATGGTGATAGGTTGATATTTACCTATGTGGGATACGAGTCTGTCGAACATCTCGCAGTGCAGCCTACCACAGATTTGAGAATCGAACTAGCGGATAAGACTTCGGAACTCGACGAGGTTGTCGTTGTCGGTCTGGGTGCTCAACAACGGAAAATCAGTTCCGTGGGAGCCATCACCACTGTTGATGTCAAGCAATTGCAGAGTCCAGCGCCATCGATCGCCAATTTACTTGGAGGGCGTGCCGCGGGGGTAATCTCGATGCAGAGCTCAGGTGAGCCGGGTGCAAATATAGCCGACTTCTGGATTCGAGGCATAGGTACATTCGGGGCCAATGCGAAAGCACTTGTGCTCATTGATGGTCTAGAAGGCGATTTAAATACTATTGACCCCGCGGATGTCGAGAGCTTCTCTATTCTGAAGGATGCTTCTGCTACAGCTGTATACGGTGTTAGAGGAGCAAATGGGGTTGTATTAGTGACAACGAAAAGAGGTACGGTAGATCGCATTCAGATTACTGGTCGCGTCAATTCAACACTTTCTAGACTTAATCGATTGCCGGAGTATCTGCGGGCATATGACTATGCGCTGTTGGCCAATGAAGCTACTGCAGTACGTGGGGCCGAACCTCTGTTTAACGAAACGGAACTCGGTATCATAAAACATAATTTGGATCCAGATATGTATCCGGATATTAGCTGGCAGGATGAAATCCTTGGAAAAAACTTTTGGCGCCAGAGTTATTATGCTTCTGGGCGTGGTGGATCCGAAGTTGCACGTTACTTTTTAAGCTTGGGAGCTAATACAGAAACCGCTGCCTACAAAGTAGATAAAAATAGTATCTACGCTTCAAATGTGGGGTATAATACCTATAATTATCGCGTCAACTTGGATATAAACTTGACTAAAACCACTAAAGTGTTTTTAGGCTCAGATGGCTTTTTATCTCAATTAAGTCAGCCGGGAGTTGCTGATACAGACTACATCTGGAAGACACAATCTACGCTTACACCTGTTTCCATTCCTATTCAATATTCTAATGGACTGCTACCAGGAGTGGGAAGTGGAGAACGCTCATCTCCCTACGTGATGATCAACCGTACAGGTAAATCAACGGACGATTTGTATAAAGGGAAAGTTACCCTAGCTATCGATCAGGACTTAAAAAGTTTGTTGGAAGGCCTGAAGATTCGCGCACAAGGTGCTTATGATATTCATAATTATTTCAATGAGAAAAGAACCATACAACCAGCATTATTTGAAGCGACTGGACGTAATTTGGATGGTTCCCTCATCATGACCCAAAAGGTACAAGAAAGACCTGCTTCCTATACCAAAGAGCTAAGACAATATCGCAAGTATCATTTTGAATCCACGCTTAATTACGACAGGAGGTTTGGCGAGGATCACCGTACTTCGGCATTGGTATACTATTATTTAAGTGATTCAAAGGATACCAAAGACGCGAAGAATAACTTGACTGCGATACCTGTTCGTTATCAAGGGGTCTCCAGTAGGTTTACTTATGGTTACAAAGATACCTATCTATTGGATGCCAACTTTGGATACACCGGTTCTGAAAACTTTGAACCAGGTCGTCAGTATGGTTTCTTTCCTTCAATTGCGGTAGGTTGGGTGCCGACAGGATATAAATTTGTCCAGGAAAAAGCGCCTTGGCTCGACTACTTTAAAATAAGAGCATCGTATGGTACCGTAGGTAATGATCGAATCACCGACGACATCCGATTCCCATACCTGACCAAAGCTGATATTTATAATAATACTGCAAATAATAATGTATGGGGTATTGGAGGCATCGAAACGATTACCGAAACGCGAATCGGAGCCGATAATTTGGCATGGGAGAGGGCTATTAAGTCCAATATAGGTATTGAAGGGAAGCTCCTGAATGGTAAAATTGATTTCGTAGTTGACTTTTTCCAAGATCAACGTAATGGTATCTTCCAACAACGGGTGCAGGTGCCTGATTATGTGGGGGTAATCTCTAACCCATACGCCAATGTGGGCCGTATGAAAAGTTCGGGTGCAGATGGTAGCATTACATATACCTCCAAGATCAATAACGATATGACGCTGACCTTGCGTGGTAATTTTACCTATTCCAAAAATGTGGTGCAGAATTGGGAGCAAGCTTATTTGGAATATTCTTATCTGGAATTCAATGGTTATCCACATAATTCTATCCGTGGCTACCAATCCTTGGGTTTATTCAAAGATGAGGATGATATCAAGTATAGTCCTACACAGAGCTTTGGGCCTGTATTGCCCGGGGATATCAAATATAAAGATGTCAATGGAGATGGTGTAATCAATACGTTGGATAAGGTGCCGCTGACACACAGTAATTATCCCCTAACAATGTATGGCATAGGAGGGGAGTTTCGCTATAAAAACTTGTCGTTGGGAGTTCTTTTCAAAGGGACAGGTAAAACTTCTTTCTTCTACGTAGGGCAACCGATGAATTATAAGGGCGTTACAGAAAATACAGGCATGGGGTATATGCCTTTCTTTGGTGGAACAGATGGTAACTTGATTTCCTTGGCCAAAGATCCTGCCAATCGTTGGATACCACGAGAATACGCATTGGAACATGGCATAGACCTTTCTTTGGCTGAAAATCCAAATGCGCGTTTTCCTCGCTTGCAATATGGCAATAACAGCAATAATAGTCAGCTGTCAACCTTCTGGCAGGGTGATGCTCGCTACATACGCTTACAGGAAGTCACGCTGAATTATCATGTAAGTCCTAATTTCCTAAAACGAGTAGGGGTGACTTCAATGGACCTTCAGTTCGTCGGGAATAATCTCTATATCTGGGATAATGTTAAAATATTTGATCCGGAGCAGGCGGCGTGGGGCGGACGTAAGTATCCGATACCAACCACCTATTCCTTACAGGCATATATCAATTTTTAGTATTACAGACATAAATTAAAGACATGAAAACGTCAATAATCATAAAAAAAATAACAAAAGCGGCTTTAGCCGTACAGCTGTTGTTTATGGCAACTTCCTGTGATGATTATCTCAATATCGACACTTACTTTGACGATGAGTTTAATATCGATTCGGCCTATGCCAATACCCGCTATATGGAGGCCTATATGTGGGGTGCAGCAGCGTTGTTTCCAGATGAATCCAGTACGGTACGGAGTAATTATACTCCCGGCCCTATGGCGACAGATGAAGGTATTAATGGTCTTACCGGCACCGGAACAGCTAATATCTATTATGGGATGGATTTCGTAACTGGAAATATTACACCAGATTATTATGGATCGGGCGGCACTCTGAATCAATGGGGCAAGAACTACAAAATAATTCGTAAGTGTAATAATATTCTGAAGAATATAGACGTGCCTAGGGATATGACCTATTCGGATCGGAATCGTATTGAGGGGTACACCCGTTTCATACGGGCCTATGCGTATTACAATCTAATCCTCGATTTTGGCCCACCGATTTTATTAGGCGATGAGGTCATCAATACCAATGAGACGATTGAATATTATGATCGTCCAAGAGCTACTTATGATGAAGCGATGAACTACATCTGTGATGAATTTGAGAAGGCTGCTATACAGCTTCCTGTCGATGTGGGTTTGTTGGATTTTGGAAAGCCCACCAAGGGGGCAGCATTGGCCTTGATCGCGCGCCTACGTCTGATACATGCTAGTCCGTTGTTTAATGGCGGGGCTGCAGCTGCCGCCTATTACGGTAACTGGATCCGTAAATCCGATGGTGCACACTATGTATCGCAGCAATATGACGAAAGCCGTTGGGCTGTAGCAGCAGCGGCGGCCAAACGCGTAATGGATATGGGGAAATATAGACTTTATACTGTGCCTGCCGATGAAAGGACGCCTGTATTGCCGGCTGGAGTAACTACCGACCCGAACTTTTATGGAGCTTATCCGAATGGGGCTTTGGGTATTGATGCGCTTAAGTCGTATTCAGATGTATTTACTGGAGAGTCGGTAGCGGCCATTAATCCGGAATATATCTGGGGTAGAAATACAGACTACCTAAAAACAAATATTAGCCAAGGGTCCATGCCGCCTACTTTAGGTGGCTGGGGGCGATTCTCTGTGACACAAAAAGTGGTGGACGCCTATTTGATGGAGGATGGCCGCACAAAAGAAGAGGCTCGTGGTCAGACCTATTTTGAAGTAGTCGCTGACCTTCCGACTGGCGGAACTTTTGATGATCTCTTTACCACCCAAGCAAAGAATTTCTCCGGTTATCCGCTTAATGCTGGCATATTTAAAATGTATGCCAATCGCGAGATGCGGTTTTACGCATCCATTGGGTTTAATGGTGCTGTATGGCAGGCCTTATCGAGTACGACATTGAACAACCATACGGCTAAATATTTTTATCAGGAGCCTGATGGTCGTGGGGGCGTATCGGCATCATCACCCAACTACCCATTGACAGGATATGTGATAAAGAAATGGAACAATTCCTACGATGCATTTACTGGTACAGGTGCTCGACACTTGCCTAAGGCTTATCCTATAATCCGCTATGCGGAGATATTACTTTCTTATGCAGAGGCATTAAATAATCTAACAGGTAGTCATACGGTAAAGCTAGGGGAGCAAACATACACGCTTGGTCGTGATGAGAATGAGATTAAATCCTCCTTTAACCTGGTACGTTACCGTGCGGGGCTACCTGGTCTTTCGTCGATGCAGCTAGCAAGTAAAGCTGAAGTGCAAAAGCAGGTAGAACGTGAGCGTATGGTGGAATTCTTATGGGAAAATAGACGTTTTTATGATGTGCGTCGTTGGGGGATTTATGAAGAAACTGAGCGCGAGCCTATCCGCGGGATGAATCCAGACGGAGCAGACAGGGAATCTTTTTACAGACGTGTCAGTCCTGGTACTTCTTCTTTCTTAACACGTCAGGTGGACAAGAAGTTGATTTGGGTGCCTATACCACGCGCGGAGATGAGAAGGTTGCCTTCTTTGGATCAGAATCCAGGCTATAATTAGGATTAAGCATTTTAGAATTAAATATAAAATGAAATATCCAGATAGTACAGACTGCACTAGCACGAACGGTTACAGTCTGGATATTCCATTTGACAGATGAAAATCAAATTAAATATAAATGAAACGAAGATATATTGCAGCACTTGCACTTTCGGCTCTTTTCGCTTCCTGCAAAGACAATGACATATTCGAAAAAGAAATGTACAAAAATGAGGTAGCATTGATCAGTAGCGATTATCATAATACCTTTAAAGAAGTCGTCCAATTGACCGGTGAGGAAGTTCTCGGTTATGTCGCAGCTTCTTCGGGAGGGACCCATGCACCCAGCACTGATTTGGTAATCGGGCTGGAGGAAGATTTAGCGCCCTTGGCAAAATACAACTTTGCTGTATATGATAATGCGGAGGATTTATATGCGAAGATGCTACCAGCAGAAAAGTACCAGATTATGGATGATAAAATTGTGATCAAAGCGGGCGAACTAACGGGACGTACCATGATCAAATTGCGTCCTGATGGGTTATCACCAGACTCGACCTATTTTATCGGAATAAAGGCGACCAATGCATCCGGTGTGGAGATCAATCCAAAGAAAAATACGATGTTGTATCAGGTTATTATCCAAAATGAGTATGCATCACAGGCTACAAATTCGATGTATTCCATGGTTGGGTTTGCAAATGGTTTGTCCACAGCAGCAAACAAGCAGTTGTTTCCACTTACTAGTAATAGCGTGCGGATGATAGCCGGAAACGAGACGTTTGTTTCCAAAGTCCCAAACATAGCTAAAAACTGTATCACACTTGAGATGGATGAATTTAATAATGTGACCATCAAACCGTATAAGGATATACAGGTCGTGCAATTGGATAATGACCCGATGTACCCAAATAAATTTAAGGTTGAAGAGGCTTTCGGTATGCGCACGAATGTCTTCCTATTGTCGTATCAGTATACGATTGGTAACGAGACGAAGATTATGAAGGAACGCGTGGAGATGCAGGTTAAATAATATATGGAATCCATGAAAGCTACTAATTATCACAAATTGAAGGTTGTACCCAAAACAATATTAGCCTTTTTCCTGAGCTTGGGCGTGTTGTTTTCGTCTTGTAAAGATGAAAATGAGATGAGCGACTTCTTTACCCTTAAAGATAACCCATCAAAAATGGAGGTCACTGCAAGTGGTTCCTCTGAGACGTATACCGTACAGGCGAGTGGTTCTTGGAAAGTGGAACCTTTGCGTCAGGAGCATTGGGTCAAGATTGATCCAATGGAAGGTAATGGAGAGGGGACTTTTACTATTACGGTAAGCAAAAATACGGATGAAGAAGCCCGAGCTTTGACGCTGTTTTTTACGGTAAACGGACATTTGCAAAATAAGGTATTGAAAGTGGAGCAGGCTGCAGCTACGGACGGTGAACAGCTGGAAGACCCGCATCTAAGAATAGATGGTATTTCTGACAGGTTGGACGTCTTGGAAGCTGGTCACACAGGGAAGTACATTTTGCGTGCTACCGGTAAATGGAAGTTAGATGTAGAGGAAACGTCTGATTGGTTGACTATCGCCCCAATGGAAGGCACTGGTGATACGCCTATAACACTAGCAGTTGCCAAGAATATAGATGTCGAAAGAACGGCTAATTTATTGTTCTTCCTAAATGAGGTGCAACAATCTAATTCCATTGCTGTCTATCAAAAAGGTGTGAAGTTGCAAGTAGAGGGTGATGTTGTATTGAGAGAGGACTTTAGTTGGCTAACTTATGGGAATGAAGTTTTTAACGTCACTACCGGTGAGACGAGGATAGGTTCCTGGAATGCGGCAGAATTAGCCAAGGGATGGACAAGCACTATAAATACGACTGAGGGAGGAGGTAGTTATGCCTCCATTTATGCACGACCAGGTTTTATAAAATTGGGTCGGACGAATTACGGAGGTGATCTCGTCTCGCCTAAACTATCTAACGTGCAGCGTACCAAGAATCTAGTGGTTACCTTTAAAGCTGTCCGATATGCAGTCAGTGACCATAATGTCCTCACTGTTGGGGTGAAAGGGCCCGGCACAGTTAGTGTAAGTCAATTTGACGTCAATAACGTAGCTGCTGTTAATTCTAATTTGGAATCATGCAGGGCGGCATGGCAAGCGCCTGCCGCAACGTATTCCTTCGTCATCACGGGTGCTACAGCTGAGACCCAATTTTGGTTTTTAGGGGGTGCTTTTGACCAGCGTTCAGGTAACTGGCCGGCTACCGTTAACCGCATTTTTATCGATGATGTTGTCGTTACCGTAACAAAATAATAGGGTTAGCCCATGTATGCTATTTTTTCAACTTGCAACATGGGCTCGCCCTCAAGCATTGGGGTACCAGATGAAATAACTAGCTAAAGTTTCAGGGGGACTGTCATTACCATTGTCACTGTCTTTTGTAGAATCTGATAAACGTGTTAGACTAACATCGATATCTATTAAAAAACGAGGCACATATATTGTGGAGACTTGGTATGATATATTGCCGTTTGTTTTTGCTTTTTATTGGATTGCAGTTTTCGTTTGATGGCTTTTCGCAGGTGTTTAGTGTGGGAGCCAAACAGGACAAACGGACGATGTTTCAAGCAGCTCTTAATTTTCCTATTGTTTTTGATAACAATAAGAATTATGATTTTACGATAGGGGTGGATTATACCAGTAAAAATCATACTCAACCTTCTGGTTTGTCCCCACAGCTTGGATTTGTACGTTATATTGTCGATAGTAAATACAAAGAGTTCTTAGTTTCGGCGAATGTACAGACAGGGTATTTGTTCGATTTTAATAGGGGTATGGGGAACCAATTTCGTGTGAGCCCACACCTGTACATAGAATATCAAAGTTTTTTAAATTGTAAGATTGGCTATGATTATGCGATGCCGTTGCAAAAGGGCTATCCCTTTGTTTCCATCGGAATTGGGGGGCTCATGATGTTTCGGCATTTTAGTATTATGTGAGGATAGTGGGGATACAATAATGTTGATCTCTATATTTTATTTCTCCTTATTGACACGGTTGTAGAGTTTTACTATTTCGTCAGCGACCAGCTTTGGTTCGTCGTAAAAAACATGATGCTCAGCGTGTTCTGCTAATATATATATTCTGTTTTTCTTTTCGTCAGCGAATTTCTTTAGACTAGTAAGGAAGCGAGTCCTGTCATTTCCATCGAATGGTGTTAATCCTGAGGCTATGACTGTCATTGGTGTCTGGATAGAGGCTGATACGCTACGCATTACTTCGCTTGTATTCTCATAATTGAGGACTAAATGATAGAATCCTAAACTTTCCTTTTTGATTTGTTCCAAACTATCTATGAATAGATTTTTAGTGTATGTGGCTCTTTGTTCATCCATAAATGAGGGACTTACGACATCAATGAATACTGCTCCTTTCACCTTATCTGGATCGTTCGAGATAAATTTCATGGCATAGTTTCCGCCTAGAGAATGTGCAACAAAGAAATACTCATCGTTAAAATTCAATCGATGTAATGCATCCTCTAAGTTTTTAACTTCATTAGTGATGTTTATTTGTATTGTGTCTATTCCGCTTTTTCCAAATCCGGCTCTATCATAGGCGATTAGCGGCGCAGTAATCCTTTGATTGATTAGCGCCATAACCTCTTTCCAGACCGTACCGTCATTACCTGCTCCGGATTCGAAAACTATAGGCATCCCATTTCCGGGTATAATGGTGAAATTTAGCTTATGGTTACCGACATCGATAAGCTTTTCTTGTGTTTGGGAGTTGGCTTTGTTTGTTAAAAATAATAGTATAAAAATTATGAAGTTGTAGCGAAATTTCATTGTGCTCTTAAAATGATTGATTTTTCAAATATACCTAAAAGAAAAAGACAAAAAAGAAGTCACGATAGCAATTGCTAGTCGCAAAAAACGAGGGTATAAGCCCAATTTTGAAGACCCTCGTTTTTGACGTAATTATACTTTGTCGAACTCCGGATAGGGAAATCCCTTTCCTTTTTCACAGAGGGATTTAAGGCTTCTGAAAAATAGCCCCCAATCATGCGTACAGGATGCAAATTCTGGTGTATAGGCTTCCCATCCATCATGATGAAAAAACAGCGTACACCCTTTAGGATGGGGTTCCAGTTCAAAAGTTAGTGTAGTACCTACCCAATCTTCGTAGGCTTTGATGCAGTTCCATCTTACAATACTGTAGGGTCTTAGTTCGGTTACAGCCATTTCTTTAAAATATTCAGGACCGAAGCCAAATCTTAAAATACTTCCTACTTCTGGTTTTGCAACCGTATCAGGTGTCCACCAGCCTGCCAGCCCATCTTGTTGGGTAATAGCCTGATAAACTTTCTCCACAGGTGCCGCGATTGATAACCTATGGCATATACTTTTGGTATCGTACCGTTGATCGGTCGAGGCGGCTGTTCCTATATTCTCTCTAGGTGTAGGATTGCCTTCGCCTGTTAGAATAAGCCCCTTTAAACTGTCGTGGATGTAATGTGTCCATGCACTATGGCAAACCTGGTAGCACTCATAGGAGGGAACCAGACCCTGATGTGTAAATTTTAACTGTGTTTTACCATTTTTTGCAGATATTTTAAAGATAATGTCAGTATCAATCCATTCACTGCTGTCTTGGGTGAATTTGAAGTAATTGTCAAGTACATGCCAGACCACCGTTTCGCCGGGTTCCATCTCGGTAATTTTAATACGGCAGCGATGGACATCCTGATAATGATATGAGAACTCACTGCCAAGTTTTGCAGTTTCCCCGTCAATATTTGCCGACCACCATCCGCTTACATTATTAACAGCATCAAATACTTCTTGCGGGGTGGCATCTAACTCAATTGTTGTTGTAAAATCCTGTTGTTGCATAATTCATTTTTTTATTAATCGGGTTATGTATTCTTTTTCCAGTTCAAAGTTAGTGACATATAAACACCTTGATAGCGTGTCATATAGACAATATGAGGGGTTGATTTGGACAATATGTTTTTCTAACTTTACTTGAGGGAATAAGAGTATAACTTGAATAAGCAGGTCTTTTACATAAATCACATTTTATGAGACATCTCACAATATTAGTACCGGATATGCAGACAGGTCCCAATACACTATCGTGTATTATTGGCTCCTATCACATTTTTACGGAAGCCAATAACTATTATGAGCGCCTTAATAAAGGGAAATTGTTTACGATAGAATTGGCAGGGGTTTCTGTACAGGCGGATTTTGTAAATGGTTTATTAAAGGTTATGCCACAAACGAATATTGATGCTTTGTCCGAAACAGATCTGATTATAATTCCGGCTATAACAGCTGCTTTTAAAAAGCCTGAAGCAGGCAATGTAAGATTAGTAGACTGGATCACGAAACAGTATAAAAAAGGGGCAGAGGTTGCAAGCATGTGTACAGGAGCTTATTTACTGGCGGCAACTGGTCTCTTGGATAGGAGGAGTTGTTCTATTCATTGGAATGCAGCCGCTAATTTTGAAAACCTATTCCCAAAAGTGGATTTGAAAGCAGAAAAACTCATTACTGATGAGCAGGGGATTTACACCAATGGCGGTGGCTATTCTTTTTTAAACCTATTGCTTTACCTGGTTGAAAAGTATTACGACAGACAAACGGCTATCTATTGCTCCAAAATCTTCCAGGTCGACCTGGACAGACAAACACAATCAGATTTTGTGATATTTAAGGGGCAAAAATCACATGGAGATGAAGTAGTGGTAATGGCGCAAGAATACATTGAAAAGAATTTTTCGGGAAAAATATCAATGGATGAGCTTTCGAAGAAATTTTCTATTGGAAGAAGGAGTTTTGATCGGAGGTTTATAAAGGCTACAGGTAACACACCTGTGGAATATTGGCAGCGGGTAAGGGTCGAATCTGCGAAGAGGGAATTCGAGACCTCTCGCAAGACGGTCAATGAGGTCATGTATGAAGTGGGCTATACTGATGTAAAGGCTTTTAGGGAGGTGTTCCGTAAGGTGACCGGTGTGTCACCACTTGGATATAAGGGTAAATACAATACCTTCAAGTGAATTGCAGGTGACATACTGCAATTAATTGATGTTACAATCGGCTCTATTAGGATTGCCTATAGATGTAAGTAAGATTAGTACACAGGCATGCATGGAGAAAAGTAAGTGATGGAGAACTGAATGTTGCTGGACAACGTAACCAAGAATGAAGCTAAGCGTAATGAACGCGCCTCGCAAGACAGTCCCATGGAAGGCCGAATGCCTTATTTTCTTCCCCTCGTTTACTATTGGATAATTTTAAAATGACATGTCGTTAAATGGACGGCTTATGCTCAAATTTATTTTACTTTTATTTCCAATATGCTGTAAATTTGTATAAATGAGCGCAATAAAGGATATATCGCAAATTTTTCCCAAACACTTATTTTGGGATGTCGATCCACAGAATTTAGATATTCAGGATGACAGTGATTTTATTATCCCTAGAGCGCTAATTGCTACAACTGCGGAGACATTTGCTAAAGATATCCAACCCTTGGAAAAGCTTTACAGCAAAATGCAAATTGTCAGAGAATTGCAAAAAACAAAAGAACGTATTAGTAATGAGGTCTGTAAACTTGTTGCTCGTCGTTACCATGTTCGGCAATTTTTACGTTATCAATAATGTCTGCTATTTCTCAAGGTCTACTAAAGACTATTCGTGAGTTACAATGTTTTGAAAGTTTTTTAGGTGGAGGCACAAACTTAGCTATTCGATATCATCATCGGATATCCACTGACATTGATTTCTTTTTCCCTCATATTGTCGGAAAAGCAGGTTATGAAAGAATCAAAGAAGATATCCAAAATTTTTATGGCGCACGTGTGTTTGGCCTCCAATTCCCGTGCGATATCAATGACCAGTATATTTTTCTTCGTTTTTTTGTTATATGTGATGGAGAAACGATTAAGGTAGAGGTTCTTCAAAATATGAAAATGGCTGGGGTCTCGCACGAAATAGGAAATCTGAAATATGTTGGAAGGCTTATAAAAGCAAAAACCCTATAAATACTGCTATTTATTTATAGGGTTTTGATACTTTTTCCTTGTTTTGATACTTTTTCCTTGTTAGGATGCGGAGATCGAGGGATTACCTACGGTCATCCCTAATTGGAGGTGGCTTCAAATAAACCCAAAGTACTCGCTTTGCTCATTTCTTTCGTCGTTTTTCTCTTTTTTTCTCAAACTGCGTTTGTCAAAAAGCTATAAAACGACAAAACCTGACTAATGTCAGGCTTTGTGTTTGTTTGGCGGAGAGCGAGGGATTGGCTCAGTCCTACAGGGCACCTGCACGAAAACCGTGAGCCTTCTAGAATCGAACCCCGGCCATCCCTTCTGGTTCTCATCCCTCTAAACGCAAAAAACCTCCATCTTTCGATGAAGGTTTTTCTGCGGAGAGCGAGGGATTCGAACCCCCGAACCTGTGACAGTTAACGGTTTTCAAGACCGCCGCATTCGACCACTCTGCCAGCTCTCCGCCACAAAAGTAGAAAATCTAACTAATTATCCAAAACTAAAAATGAATCCAAGGTCTTAAAGCTTGAAAATGAGCCTAATTAATTTATTTCCCTCATTTCTGACTTGATTACGGATGTAAAATTTCGTGGATATGCTTCTTGATATTGGACATAAGCTTGTCTTGGGGGAGGTCATCCGAATCGGTTCCGAAGGGATCTTCAATGGATTCGGCAATTAATTCCAACGATGCTAACACATAGAATACGAATGGGACGGCGGCAATAACAAAGTACCCAATAGAAAAAACATAGCCTATAGGAAGCGTAAACACATAAAAGACAATGAATTTCTTTATGAATGAACTATACGACTGCGGGATAGGGGTGTTTTTGATGCGCTCGCAAGCTCCACATACACGTGTGAGTTGCTGTAATTCGTCGTTTACGATAATAAATTGGTCTCCAGATATAATGCCAGCCTGATATAAGCTGTTCACTTTTTTGAAAATCAGCGCCGCCAATTGGTTCGGTGTATGTTTTTGAAGGTCCAGATTGCCTAATTCAGGATGTTCATTGTCATCCAGCATATAGGTGGTATAGTCTGACCGGAGGAAATTACGCATGATCTGAGCATACATAGGAATGGCTTTCCTGAAAAATGAACGGTTGACGTGGTCGGCTTCAGGTAGGAATGCATTCATTTTGAAAGCTAGCGTACGGCTAATATTTGTCAACATACCCCACTGTTTACGTGCTTCCCACCATCGATCATAGGCTGTGTTGGTTCTGAATACAAGTAATAATGATAACGCAAAGCCCAATAAGCTATGTACAATAGTAATGTTCTTAATCCAACTTTTTTCGGAGAGGTGCAAATATTCCAATTCGAAATAGGCAATGCCACCGGATAAAATCGCCGTTAACAATAAGTAAGGGAATAGTTTGCGTACGGTGTCTGATCGGTGTAGATAGAAAGTGGCTCTAAACCATTCTTTTGGATTATATATTTGCATGTGCAAACTAAAATAAATTTACTTTTATATGCAATTTATAATTGCATATAAAAGTAAATTTTTCTTCTCTCTTATGCGTTTGATGACGAAATTATATTTCTTGGATTTTAATTTGAAAGTATCCTTACAATGCCTTAATTTCATGCCATGGCTAAAAAAGCTGTAAAGCGCGTGCAGACCCCCAAAAAGGCAGGACCGAAAGACGATAGGCGGGTATATTTGATATGGAGTATTATCATTCCTAT
Source organism: Sphingobacterium sp. SYP-B4668 (assembly GCF_027627455.1). Lineage (NCBI taxonomy): Bacteria > Pseudomonadati > Bacteroidota > Sphingobacteriia > Sphingobacteriales > Sphingobacteriaceae > Sphingobacterium > Sphingobacterium sp. SYP-B4668. The sequence goes on from NZ_CP115483.1 coordinate 1,980,868, forward strand.
CCTAATTGTAGTATTGGGAGTGACTTGGCACTACCGATCAGGCATTAAATATTATTTCAAAGAGATTTCTTCTGGAAAGCACGACACGGCATGGAAGGATGCGAAATATGACATTCGTAACGTCGAGTTGATGACCAAGCACGATGATAAGATTTTTGGAATCGATATCAGTCAATATCAGGGCAAGATAGATTGGGTGGAGGTTAATACAATCAACGATAAATTTCCGGTGGATTTTATTTTTATTCGATCGACAATGGGGGAGTCGAGTGTGGATAGTAAATTTAAGTCAAACTGGAAGAGTGCGCAATCGAGGGCTAAGCTTAGAGGAGCATATCATTATTTTAGGCCTAATGAGAATTCGCTGAAGCAAGCTCAAAATTTTATCAAGACCGTACGACTGAGACCTGGAGATCTTCCTCCTGTATTGGATATTGAAGAGCTGCCTCGAGGACAATCTATGGATAGCTTACGTGTGGGTTTAAAGCGATGGTTGGACATCGTGGAGCAACACTATGGTATTAAACCGATCTTGTATTCTGGGGATAAATATTTTACTGATTTTCTGGAAAAGGAATTTTCTGATTATGTAATTTGGATAGCAAATTATAATTTTTGGATAGATGATTTGAAGGATCACTGGGATTTTTGGCAGTTTTCGGAAAAGGGAACGGTACGCGGGATTAAGGGACCGGTGGATCTAAATATATTCAATGGCAATATTGAAGATCTAGAGCGATTGGCTATACCTTATTCAGATTAATGACGGTATGGAGACGGTAGTATATAATATATTGTCGATTTTTGTATCTTAAGGGTTGGCCTTACATCGAAATGTAGAACGGATTTTGGTTAAGACCCTGTGGTCTATGATATATAAAAAGGAGAATAGCATATGTGTGTCTTTGGAATAAAAAAAAGTGTGGTGTCACTATTGATGGTGATAGCACTGATGATGACCAGTACTGTCTTTGCACAACAAGCATCTTTCGCTTTGGATGTGAAAAAATTTTCAGAAATATCGAAGGAAAGTATCATTGTCGACACACGTCCATCTGCTGATTTTTTAAAGGGTTTTATCGATGGTAGCATTAGTATTGGATGGCAAGGACCTTTTAATACTTGGATACAGAAGATAGTAGACGACAAGACCAAGTCTTTGATTTTGGTCACAGTGCCGGGTACCGAGCAGGCTGTAATGGAGCGATTGGATTCACTCGGATATACTGCAGTGAAGGGATACCTTGCAAATGGAATGGATGCTTGGCTGAACGCCGATAGGCCTATTGTAAGTCTTCCTAATGTGACGGCCGAAGAGGCTATGGCACTGAATAAGGACGAAAATTATATATATGTCGATGTGCGCTCGGCGAAAGAATTTGAAGCTGGGCATGTAGCAGGTGCATTGAATATGCCTTTGCAGAATTATTACTATGAAATGAAGTCCGAACCCCACATAACGTATTTACTTCAGTGCCAAGTTGGGTATAGAAGCACATTGGCGGCTTCTATTTTATATGCAAAGGGCGTGAAAAATATAAAAAATGTAGATGGTGGTTATAAAGCGGTTTCTGCTATTTCCCAGTCAAAAAAATAAAAGGTAGATTATGGCAACGTTTAACGATATCATTCAAAAAAACCCATTGGTCTTGATCGATTTTTCGGCGTCCTGGTGTGGCCCCTGTCAACAGCTGTCACCTATATTAGATGAGGTTAAAAAACATTTTGGTGATGATCTTTCCGTCATTAAGATTGATGTTGACAAGAATCAAAAATTGGCGGCTTATTATCGTGTACAAGGGGTGCCAACAATGATGTTGTTCAAATCGGGAAACCAAGTATGGCGACAAAGTGGCTTATTGATGAAAAGTGAGTTAATTAAAGTCATCAATCAGCATCAGAAATAGGAGCGTTTCGGTTAATCTTCGTAGTTATCTATTCTTGGTTCGGGTAATTTGGTGACTAATAATTTGTCAATACGATTGCCGTCCATGTCGATGACTTCTAGACTTAAGCTTTTGAAGGTAACTTTGTCTCCCTCTGCTGGAATACGGTCCAATATTGAAAAGACCAATCCTGCAATGGTTGTCACATTGTTGATTTCCTCTTCTTCTTCTTCGTCAAGACCAATTTCAAAAGTCTCCAGAAAATCATCTAGTTGATATCGTCCATTTACGAGAAAGGAACCATCTTCTCGTTTGAGCATGTGACGGTCGTGTTCAGCGACTTCTTCTTCAAAGTCACCTACTAGTCCCGTGAGGATATCTTTTAGTGTGATGATACCCTGGGGTATACCATACTCGTCGATAACAATGGCTTGTGCTGATTTTGAATTTTTGAAGGAAGCAAGTACCGTCAGCGCCGGACTATTTTCATTAATATAGGGTATGGGTTGTATCAGTTTCTCAAGATCTGTCTCTTGCCCGGTGAGGTATTGCATTAGAAGTGTCTTGACATGTACTACTCCACGGATTTGATCAAAGTTGCCCTGACATATTGGATATACGGTGTGCTTGGATTTCATGATGATTTCTTTGTTTTCTTCAAAGGTGTCATCTAAGTCCAGAAACGCTATTTTACCACGGTGCACCATCAAGTTGATAGCCCTTTTGTCACCGAGACCTAAAAGTCTGTCGACGATATCATGTTCGAAATTGTCAATAATGCCACTGTCTACCCCTTCGTCCACGAGTGCTTTAATCTCTTCTTCTGTTACCGTATTTTTACTCACTTTGATGTTTAATAACTTGACGATAAAATCGGTAGAGCTACTTAAAAACCACACGAACGGACGCATAATCTTACTCAGGAAATTCATAGGAACTGCAACGAGTATAGCGTATTTCTCTGGAATTGCCATCCCGATTCGTTTCGGCACTAATTCACCAATGACCAATGAAAGATACGTTATCAGAATGACAACTAGGACAACGGATAACTGCTGACTGTATGGTGCTATCCATTCAATATGTTGGAGTTGTACTTGTAGGAAGGACGATATAGAACCTCCGCTGAAGAAACCCGTTAGAATACCAATCAACGTAATTCCAATCTGCACAGTGGAGAGAAATTGGTTTGGAGATTCTTTTAGGGATAAGGCTATTTTTGCAGAAGCATTTTTTTTGGAGCTCTCTGCTTGTAATCTGGCTTTTCTACTGGATACGATGGCAATCTCAGAGGCGGAAAGAACTCCGTTTAAAACAATAAGAATAAGAATGACTATAATCTCTGTTAACATACGTTGTGTTGAATAGTCAGCAATTTACTGAAAAAACGCTATTAAAAGCAGAATATTTTTTATTTAAGGTCGTAATAGTGTAGATATGCGTAGAGGTGGGTGGTTGCGGTCATGGACAGTGTTAAGGCCTTCGAATCGTCTGGCGGTGCAAATAGGAATCGGCTAGCTTAAAATTGATTTAATCGTATGCGCTCGATAGCATATCAAACGCATACGATTAGATATAGTGGTGATTCTTTCTGAAATTTTGAGAGCATTTTTGATTAAAGCTCTTTTCTCAAGCGTGCTACTGGAATGTTCAAAGCTTCTCGATATTTAGCTACTGTACGTCGTGCTATTGAATATCCTTTTTCTTTCAGAATGTCAGTTAGCTTCTCATCAGCTAAAGGTTTGCGTTTGTCTTCATTGGCAATGCATTCTTCTAGGATTTTCTTGACCTCTTTGTTAGAAACCTCTTCACCAGAGTCTGTTTGTATAGCTTCTGAAAAGAATGATTTCAATAAGAAAGTGCCAAATTCGGTCTGCACATATTTAGAGTTAGCTACACGGGATACGGTTGATATATCCATCTCTATTCGGTCGGCAATATCTTTCAAGATCATGGGTCTAAGCATACGGTCATCCCCCGTCAAGAAGTAATCATACTGGTATTCCATGATGGCATTCATGGTCTTAAGTAGGGTTTGTTGTCTTTGCTTGATGGCGTCGATAAACCATTTTGCAGAGTCTAACTTTTGTTTGACAAATTGAACCGCTTCCTTCATCTTTTTATCGCTTTTTTCAACCTTTTCATAATGCTCAAACATTTCTTGATAAGAGCGTGACACCCGAAGTTCGGGAGCGTTACGGCCGTTGAGCGTGAGATGTAGGACACCATCATTATTGGAAATGTGGAAATCAGGGATGATATGCAGCTGCTTGCCCGCTACTGCGCCAGAATCTCCTGGTTTGGGATTCAACTTTAGGATTTCGTTAATAATGCTTTTCAGCTCTTCAGATGTTAAACCTAAGGATTTCTCAAGCTTATCATAGTGTTTTTTGGTAAACTCGTCGAGATAGTTTTTAACAATTGTAATCGCTTGATTTATAGTAGAGCTGTTTTGGCTTTTTTTACGTAGCTGGATGAGTAGACATTCTTGCAAATCGCGTGCACCTATTCCTGCGGGTTCAAAATCTTGGACTACTTTGAGCATTTCGAGCACTTCTTCTTCAGTAGCTATGACGTTTTGAGAGAAAGCAAGGTCGTCAATCAGGGATAAAATGGGCCTACGTAGATAGCCATCATCATCTAAGCTGCCGATAATCTGTTGCCCAATAAGGAAGTCCTTGTCGTCCAAAGCCAAGAGGTCTAGTTGATTTTGCAGATTTTCAAAAAATGAATTTTGAACGGCAATCGGGATTTCTTTGCGATCATCTTCGTCATCACCTCCATAGGAGCTACCGTAGTCACTAAAATCACCTTCTTGTATATATTCATCCACGCTGAAATCTTCCTCAAATGAGTTGTCTTCACCCTCGAATTGTTCGTCAGGATCCTTATCTGGATATTCCTGAACAGGTTCATTCATGTTGATCAAGCTACCATCTTCTAGTGCGGGGTTTTCTTCTAATTCTTCTTTGATTCGGGCATCTAATGAAACTGTGGGCACCTGAAGCAGTTTGATGAATTGGATCTGCTGAGGTGAAAGTTTCTGTAAAAGTTTCTGTTGTAAAGTTTGCTTCAACATGTTTTTTCGGATGAACTAATTGCTGTAAAAATATGCAATAATTATTTAAATGTTTACATCTTGTAGGTAAATCTACTAAAGGTATATGGCTTTTGGATAATATGGGTATCAAAAGCCATATAAAGTCCAGTTTGTAAGCATACAGATATAAATGTTAAAATTCGTTAATTTTGATTAGGGTGTCTCTAATTAATGCATTTAAACAGCTTTTTTACCAAAAGTATTTTCCATATTTACATCATGTTTAGACGTGTCAAAAATAAGTTTTTGCGTTATTTTATTATAGCTATCTATTTTATTGTTCTGGTTGTTTGTGCGGTACAGATTAATTTCTTGTGGCTTTTTGGATATTCTCCGACAAAAAAGGACATCGTGATGCCGTCGCTTAATATATCTACCGAATTATATACTGCAGATTCTGTACTCATAGGCCGCTATTTTGAGGAAGATCGGGATCCTGTACCTCATGATAGTATTTCATCTAATGTATTCAATGCCTTGGTAGCCACTGAGGATATACGATTTTATAAACATAATGGCATCGATTTTCTAGGCTTGGTCTCTGGTGTGGTCTCGACACTGAAGGGGGATAAACGGGGTGCCAGTACTATCACCCAACAACTTGCCAAGAATCTATATCGTACCCGTTACAATACCTCGGCTGGTATTTTGGGCAAAGTCCCTGGTGTAGGATTGATCGTTAATAAATTCAAAGAATGGATGACGGCCTACAAACTGGAAAGTAAGTATGGAAAAGATGATATTATAACGATGTATCTCAATACGGTCTCTTTCAGTAACAATGCGTATGGAATCAAGTCCGCTGGACTTCGGTACTTCAATAAGATGCCTAGCCAACTGACTGTCAATGAAGCGGCAATGCTGATTGGGATGTTGAAAGGTACAACACTTTATAACCCGCTTCGTAATCCCAAAAACGCACTTCAACGTCGAAATGTTGTATTATCTCAGATGCAGAAAGCAGGTTATTTGAAAGCGGATGAGGTAAAGCACTTTGCTGCTCAGGAATTGGGTCTTAATGCAAGTAATCAAGATCGACAGGATTCCAATGATTCGTATCTACGAGTAGCTGTAGAGCGTTGGTTGGAAAAATGGAGTGAGGAGAATGACGTAGATATCTACAAAGATGGGCTTAAAATCTATACCACCATTGATTCTAGGATGCAGAAAATCGCTGAGGAGATGGTTTCCAAGCAAATGAAGTTCTTACAGCAACGCCTAAAGAATGCATGGGGTAGCGAGGAGCCTTGGCGTGACAAAGAGGGGAATGTCATTCCTAATTTCATTGAAAATCTGGCGAAAAAGACGCCCTATTATGCTGCTTTAATCAAGAAGTATCCCAATAGCATGGATAGTGTCAATTATTATCTTAATAGGCCTAAAGAAATGGAAATCTTCACTTGGAACGGTAATCAAAAGAAGGAGCTTTCTACCATGGATTCTATTCGGCATTATGTAGTGATGCTCAATGCAGGGATGATGTCTATGGATCCTTATGACGGAAAGATAAAAGTGTGGGTAGGCGGGATTAATCACAAATATTACAAATTTGACCATGTTAATCAATCCAAACGTCAGGCGGGTTCTACATTCAAACCCTTTGCGTACTTAGCGGCTTTGGAGGCAGGGAAATCTCCATGTGATAAATATGTTGATAAACCTGTACGTATTTTTGCAGGAGTAAAAGATGGTGTGGATGAATATTGGGAACCGAAGAATGCCGATTGGAATTTCAGTTACAGAGATATGTCGCTTCGTTGGGCGATGGCACGATCGGTCAATTCTATTACGGCACAAATTACCGAAGAGGTGGGATGGGATAAGGTCGTGGAAACGGCTCATCGATGTGGTATCGAGAGTCCTTTGAAATCGGTGCCATCGGTCAGTTTGGGTTCGAATGATGTTTCGGTATATGAAATGGTACGTGCATATGCTACCTTTATGAATCAAGGTAAGCGTTTGGATCCTATTTTAGTTTCCAAAATCGTAAATTTTGATGGAAAGGTAATCGCGGAATTCAAGGCCAAAGAAGAAGAGGTATTGACGAAAGAGAACGCTTGGCTGATGACATATATGTTAAGAGGAGGAATGGAAGAACCTGGAGGTACTTCACAGGCGCTTTGGGAATGGGATTTGTTCAAGAAAGAAAATCAAATCGGCGGAAAGACGGGTACGTCTTCAGATTATGTAGACGGATGGTATATGGGAGTAACCAAAGATTTGGTGACTGGTGTATGGATAGGCTGTGACGAGCAAAGTATACATTTCAAGAATTCACATACAGGAGAAGGGTCAAAAACCGCTTTGCCTATCTTTGGAATGTTTATGGAAGAGATTTATAAGCGCCCTGAATTAGGGTATACCTTCGGTAAATTTCCAGAGGCTACCGTTGAGATTACAAAGAAATATAAATGTGAAAGTCCTCGATTGCCTGCTCCTGAATTGGAATCGGATAGTACAGCTATTGGGGATGAGATGCCAGAAGGAGAATTTATTGAAGGTGAAGGAGGGACGGAGACGGAGGTTTTGCCTTTGCCGCTGCCTAATGATGGGGAAGACAGGGCGGGTCCGGTGCTGTAATACACGAATATGCTTGCCAATTTTTGATAACTTAATTGAATTAAATGAAAGGAACTTTACGTAATCGGTTTTTAATTGGAACTAGATTCCTATTTGCGTTGCTCTTATTTTGTTTTGTATTACCTAATCTGAGCCAAGCCCAATATTTCGGTCAGAATAAGATGAGGTACAAGAAGTTGAAGTTCAACGTCTATGAGACGCCACATTTTGATTTGTACTATTATCTGAAAAACGATAGTATGGTGAGATGGTTGGCTAAGGAAAGTGAAGTTTGGTATGAGTTGCACCAGCAGGTCTTTCAAGATACATTCTTACGCAAGAATCCTGTTATTATCTACAGCAATCACCCTGAATTCCAGCAAACTACAGCAATATCCGGGGAAATAAGTGTCGGTACGGGTGGGGTTACGGAGGCGTTTAAGCAGCGTGTGGTGATGCCTATTATGCAGATTAACCAACAGACCCGACATGTGTTGGGGCATGAGTTGGTACATGCTTTTCAATATCGAGTATTAATTGATGGGGGTGATTCGACACGGTTGGAGAACATTGCTAACCTTCCTCTTTGGATGGTGGAGGGGATGGCCGAGTATTTTTCTATTGGTAAGAAAGATGCCTTTACCTCGATGTGGATGCGGGATGCGTATCTCAATAAGGATATCCCATCGCTGAAACAGATGACCGAACAATCTTACAAGTATTTTCCTTACAGATATGGGCAAGCCTTCTGGTCATATATAGGCTCTACTTATGGCGATACTGTCATCATGCCTTTGTTTATCGAAACAGCGAAGTATGGATACGAAATGGCTATGAAGCGAGTCTTTGGCTACGATGCGCAGACGATGTCCAATCTTTGGAAGAGCAGTATGGAGACCATGTACAAGAACTCAGGAAAGGATACGGTGTCGCGACCAATTGGTAAGGCGATCCTGAATACCAGCAATTCTGGCCGCATGAACGTGTCTCCAGCAATATCTCCAGACGGAAAATATGTGGCCTTTCTTTCAGAGAAGGACATGTTCAGCATTGATCTCTTCCTCGCTGATTCGCAATCGGGGCAGGTGATACGTAAACTGGGGAGTAGGCTGACGAATAAGGATATTGATGAATTCAGCTTTCTGGAATCCGCTGGAACATTTTCTCCCGATAGTCGAAAGTTTGCATTTTCGGTATTTAGTGAGGGTAAGAATAAGTTGATGACCGTGGATGTGGAGACGGGTAAGACACTATCTGTCGAGGCGATGGGCGATATTACAGAATTCACAAATATTACCTGGGCTGCAGACGGGGATCATGTTGCGTTTTCGGGATTAAGGAATGGACATAGCGATATTTATATCTACAATTTGAAGAGCAAGAAATTGAATCAGTTGACGAATGATGTGTATTCAGATTTTCAGCCTAGTTTTTCCCGTGATGGTAAATCGATCGTGTTCAGTACGGACCGCGTATCGTTGGCAGCGAATAATCGTTCTGTGGATATTCCAATGAACCTTTCCATAGTGGACGTGGGCTCTAAGCAAATCCGGAATTTGGAATTGTTTCCAGGTGCCAATAATCTAAACCCTCATTTCTCGGCCAATGGCGAGCAAATCTATTTCCTTTCTAACGGCGATGGCTATCGAAATATGTACCGATATACGCTGTCATCAGGGCAGGTAGAAAAATTAACGGACTATTTTACCGGAATCAGCGGGATTACGGAGTATTCACCTGCTATGAGTGTCTCTGCGCATGATGATATCGTATATTCCTATTTTAAGAATAATGCCTACAGTGTATATCATGCCAAGAGTTCGGAGTTCACGGGGACAGTGGTGGATGCGGGCGTTGTCAATTTTGATGCGGCGATGTTACCTCCTCCGGTGAGTCGTGGTGTGAATGTGGTGAATACCAATCTTCGAAATTTTAACGCCTTTGAACGTATCGGAGATGACCAGATCAACACAATCGCGTATAAACCTAAGTTCAAATTGGATTACTTGGCCAATAGTGGGATAGGCATGTCGGTAGGTAGCCGATACGGAGCGGGTATATCCAGTGGTATACAAGGGATGTTTTCGGATATTTTGGGGTACAACCAGATATTTGCTGCTCTAAATGTAAACGGCGAGATTCAGGATTTTGGAGGGCAGGTGGCTTATATCAATCAGAAGGGACGCTTCAATTGGGGTGGCGCTATTTCGCATCTTCCATATATATCGGCTTATAATGAGTATGGTTTGGAGGATTTTGGCAATGGAGAAGAGGCGTCGTTGAATACGTACATCATCCGGACTTTCCAACAACAGGCCGAGATGTTTGTCGCGTATCCATTTAATAGGCACCATAGGGTGGAGCTCGGAGCAGCCCTCATGCGGTATAGCTATCGTGTAGATAAATGGAGGCAGAGCTACTATTATGGTTATGGCGATCGGCAGAAGCTGAGTAATGAAGAGGCGTCTCAACTTGGATTTGGAAATTTGAAACCTTTTGTAATCCAACAAGTGAATACTGGCTTTGTGGGAGACAATTCTGTATTTGGTATTGCTGCTCCTTTGCAGGGATATCGGTATCGAGTAGGAGCTGAGCAGTATTTTGGAGATTATAATTTCTCTGCTGTCAATATAGATTTACGAAAATACAATCGATATCAGCCAGTCACCTTAGCCGCGAGATTTTATTCATATGCTCGCCTCGGGAATAGTGAAAATGCACTTTATCCGCTCTATATTGGGTATCCGTATTTAGTCCGTGGTTTTGAAAGTGGAGATTTTGATCAATCTGGAAAGGTGAATCTATCCGATTTGATGGGGTCTAGGACGGCGGTTTTCAATTTTGAGGTGCGACTGCCATTTACAGGGCCAGAAAAATTGGCGGCCTTTAAATCAGGATTTTTATTCTCGGATTTAAACTTATTCTTTGATGCAGGATTGGCCTGGTCGAAAGGAAATAAGGTGGTGTGGTCAGCAGATGATAGGCCTATAGTGCCTTTGACGGATCGGAATGGTCAGGATTTAATAGGTTCGGATGGGCAGCCGGTAATGGGGCCTGATCCAAATTATAAGATTCCAGTGATGAGTGCTGGGGTATCGCTTCGTATCAATCTTTTTGGAGCGATGATATTAGAGCCATATTATGCTTTCCCGTTTGTCAAAACGAACTCCAAGACGGGGACATTTGGAATTAACTTCACTCCGGGCTGGTAAACGCTAGTGCCCGGAGGAAGAGAACAGCTGTTGCATTAGGAAAGATATGCAACAGCTTTTTTGTTATTAGGGATAGTTAAAGAAGGGGTTAAGGTGCAAAGGTTTTTCCAATTTGGATTTTGTTTTCTGACGAATCGCTCTTTGACAATACGAGGTAAGGCGAAAAGTTCGCGCACCCGAATTTCTGCTTGTTCAAGAGCGTCCATATATTCCACGTAAACAATGCTACTCAATTTGATGCTTTGGCTGAATAAGGAGGAATGGATGGTTCTCATCTCTTGATAAGTGGACTGAATGTCACAGCTCATGTTGACTTCAAGATGACGGCGATTGCTGTCTGATGCGATGTAGATGCAGTATTTTTTCATATTTCCTCCTTGTTGTGACTAATATATTTGGATTTTATAAACCTTTTTGCTAATTTTGTTAGTGCAATTATACTAACTATTTTAGTATTTACAAATTTTATTTTAAAAATATATGTCTAACATCGCCTCAAATCTGAAGTATCTCAGGAGAAAAAAGGGATTAACACAGCAGCAATTTGCTGATTTAATGGGTATTAAGCGTGCTTCGGTGGGCGCATACGAGGAGGATCGTGCTGAACCAAAATATGAGTTGCTAAAAAAAATAGCGGAATGTTTTGATTTGACAATGGATGAGTTAGCGAATGAAGAAATTGATGAAAAGTGGAAGCCAACACCTAAGAGTAATGCTTCTAGTATGCGTGTGCTAAGTGTCACCGTCAATCAGGACGATCGGGAGAATATCGAATTGGTGCCCGTAAAGGCGAGTGCGGGATATATGAATGGATATGGGGACCCAGAGTATGTGGCAGATTTACCTAAGTTTTCATTGCCGATGTTCAATCAAGGGACTTATCGGGCATTTGAAATCAAGGGTGATTCCATGTTGCCCTTACCTTCAGGAGCTGTAATTATAGGTGAGTATGTCGAGAATTGGCATGATGTGAAGCCTGGGCAGACCTATGTCGTTGTATCGAGAGAGGAAGGGGTGGTGTACAAAAGGGTGGCTTTTAAATATAAGGAGGACAAGGGACTTAAATTGGTTTCGGATAATAAGACCTATGATCCTTATTGGGTGTCGTCTGGTGATATTTTGGAGATTTGGAAAGCGAAAGCTTTTATTTCAACAGAGCTTCCTGAGCCAAGTCCTGAACCTACTATGGAGACTTTGACGTCTATGATGGCGCAGATGCAAAAGACAATCAGTGCAGTGGTTGATAATGGTAAAGGGTGAAAAATTTTTGAAATTAAAAATATATTTTGTATTTTTGTACAATCTGAAAGGAAGGGGGCATGGTATGCCCCCTTTTTTAATTCTTTATTGACTTATTAACTAAGCAAGTGATGACAAAAATAGAACAGCGGGTTCAAGAATTGGTTTTAGAGAAGATAAGTGATCGATCCGATTTATTTATAGTAAGCATCCATATGAAGGGGAATGGAGTATTGGAGATTTTGATGGATGGGGATCAGGGAATAGCCATTGAGGACTGCGTTAAAATTAGTCGGCACGTGGGGTTTCATTTGGAAGAAGAAGAGGTCATTGCGACCGCTTACCGATTAGAGGTTTCTTCTCCGGGAATTGATAGCCCTTTGGTATTAGTTCGTCAGTACGAAAAGAATATTGGACGTAGTGTGCAGGTCAAGACCCCTGAAGGCGAAAAACGTGAGGGTAAGCTTTTGGAGGTGTCTTCTACTGCAATTACAATCGAAGAGAGTAAAAAAGAAAAAGGGAAGAAGGCCGAATTAATACAAGCGGTGATTCCATTTGAACAGATAACAGAAACAAAGGTGTTAATTTCATTTAAGTAAAAATGAGCAGCAATATCAATTTGATTGACTCTTTTCAGGAGTTTAAAGAGTTTAAAAACATTGACCGACCTACGGTAATCTCTGTATTGGAAGAAGTATTTCGCAGTATGATTCGGAAGCGCTTCGGTACAGATGAGAATGTGGACGTAATCGTCAATCCTGATAACGGAGATTTAGAGATTTGGCGTACCCGTGTGGTCGTTGAAGATGAATTTTCAGAAGACGATGATTTGGAGATTGAATTGGCTGAGGCGAATCAAATCGATCCTGATCTGGAGGTCGGTGATGACTATATCGAACAGATTACATTAGAAAGTTTCGGTCGTCGCGCAATTTTGGCTGCACGTCAGACTTTAGTTTCTAAAGTTTTGGAACTAGAGAAGGACGAGGTCTTCAAAAAGTACAAAGATCGCGAGGGAGAGTTGGTCATCGGTGAGGTGTACCAGATTTGGAAGAAAGAAATCTTGGTATTAGATGATGATGGTAACGAATTGATTTTGCCAAAGACCGAGCAGATTCCAGCCGATTATTTCAAAAAAGGAGATAGTATTCGTGCGGTAGTGCACAAGGTCGATATGATGAATAATAATCCAAAGATTATCATCTCTCGTACGGCACCTGAATTTCTACAGCGTCTGTTTGAGTTAGAGGTTCCTGAGATTTTCGATGGTTTGATTACCATCAAGAAAATTGTACGTGAACCGGGCGAGCGCGCTAAGGTAGCTGTTGAATCCTATGATGATCGTATCGATCCGGTTGGAGCATGTGTGGGAATGAAGGGTTCGCGTATCCATGGTATCGTCAGAGAGTTGAGAAATGAAAATATTGACGTTATTAATTTTACGACAAATCACTCTTTATACATTACGAGGGCTTTAAGTCCTGCACGTATTGGTTCAATAAAAATTGATGAAGAAAACAAAGCTGCGGCGGTGTATTTGAAATCTGACCAAGTATCTTTAGCGATTGGTCGTGGTGGACACAATATCAAGTTGGCAGGTAAATTGACCGGATACGAAATTGACGTATACCGGGAGAATGATGAGTTTGATGAGGATGTGGATATCGAAGAATTCAGCGACGAAATCGAAGGCTGGATTATCGAGGAATTGAAACGTGTAGGTCTAGATACTGCAAAGTCTGTGCTTTCTTTGACAGAAGAAGAGTTGGTCAGACGGACAGATTTGGAAGAAGATACGATTCAAGAGTTGGTCCGCATTCTGCAATCCGAGTTTGAATAGCCTTGGACTCACAATTTATTCATACAGCAATTTTGAATAAATTGTGAGTTACAAGTAAAAAAAACATATTTTTGTATATACTTATAATTACAGGACATAATAAATGACAGAAGGTAAAAGCATAAACTTACTAAAAGCAGCAAAAGAACTTAACATTGGTATCGCAACCGCTGTTGATTATTTAGTAAAAAAAGGTTTTGATGTGGAATCGAAGCCTAATACTAAATTATCAGGGGAGATGTACGGTGTTCTTTTGAGCGAATTTCAAGGTGACAAGATTGTTAAGGACGAGGCAAAGCAAATCGTAATTGGTAAAATTCGCCGTGATGAGTCGCCTGCTGGAAGTGGCAATGTGGCACCTAAAGAATCTGTCTCTGAAAAAGAGGATACGACTGAGGTGAAGGAGATTTTGATTAAGAATGCTCCTGTCGAAGCTGCAGTTCCGGCGAAGCCAAAAGATGTTGAAGAAAAGAAAGCTACCGAAGATCATCCCCATTTATCAGGAATGAAAATCGTAGGAAAGATTGACTTGGATAGCTTGGGAAAAGGTAAGCCTAAGAAAAATGAAGAAACAAATGAGCCTGTTTCGCAGAAAACCGATGAACCTAAGCCGGTTGAAGCTAAAGAGGAAAAGGTTATAGAACCTGTTGAAAAGCCTAAAGAAGTGACAAAACCAGTCGTTACAGAGAAAGTCGAGATTCCGAAAGAAGCTCCGGTTGTACAAGCTCCTAAGATAGTAGAGCCTGTTAAGCCAGTTGTCCAGGAAACCAAACCTGTGGTTCAGCCTGAGAAGAAAGAAGAAGTAAAACCCGCTCCGGTGCCAGAAGTCAAGAAAGCAGCTCCTCAGGATGATGTTATTCGTGCAAGAGCCGAGAGTTTAAGTGGTCCTAAAGTGATTGGCAAAATTGAATTGCCGGTTGCGCGTCCATCTCATAGAGATAGACCAGTGGCTTCCTCTTCAAACGCCACAGGTAATGCTAATGATCAAAAGCGTAAGCGTAAGCGTACGAACAATGCTCCAAATACAGGGGGGAATAATCAGCAGCAAAATAGACCGGGCGGTCATCAACAAGGTGGTGGTCAAGGCGGACAGGGTGGTCAAGGTGGTCAAACTGGGCCTGGAAATAACCAAAATCGTCCTGGAGGTAATAATCAAAACCGCCCTGGTGGTCATAATCAAAATCGCCCCGGTGGAAATTATCAAGGAAAAGGTGGTAATAGACCTGGTTTCCAAGGTAGAACAAAACCTGTTGAAAACAAGGAAGAACCTTCAGAAAAGGAAATCCAAGATCAAATCAAAGCAACACTTGCTCGTTTGAGTGGTGCTGGTAAATCTGGTAAATTTGCTCAACGTGCCAAATTGCGTCGTCAAAAACGTGATGAGGTAGCACATAGTGCAGAAGAGGCTGCATTGGAACAAGAAATGATGTCCAAAGTATTGCGTGTAACAGAATTTGTAACCGCAAATGAATTGGCCAATCTAATGGATGTATCTGTTACACAGATTATCGCTACTTGTATGAGCCTTGGTCTATTTGTCTCGATCAACCAACGTTTGGATGCAGAGACTTTAGCAATTGTTGCAGATGAGTTTGGATATCAAATTGAGTTTATCAAGCCTGAGGATGAAGAAGTAGCTGAGCTGGAAGAGCCGGATAGTCCCGATGAATTAGTGATGCGTGCACCTATTGTTACGGTAATGGGACACGTTGACCACGGTAAGACATCTTTACTGGATTATATCCGTAAAGCTAACGTTACAGGTGGTGAAGCCGGGGGGATTACGCAGCACATAGGTGCTTATGCAGTGAAACTTGAAGACGGTAGAAAGATTACATTCTTGGATACACCGGGTCACGAGGCCTTTACGGCCATGCGTGCACGTGGTGCGAAGATTACGGATATCGCGATTATCGTAATTGCAGCGGACGATAGTGTGATGCCTCAAACAAAGGAGGCTATCAACCATGCCCAAGCGGCAGGAGTACCAATCGTATTTGCTTTTACCAAAGTAGATAAACCAGGTGCTAATACGGATAAGATACGTGAACAGTTGTCTGTCATGAATATCTTGGTAGAAGATTGGGGTGGTAAATATCAATGTCAAGAAATCTCGGGTAAAACAGGTCTGAATGTAGATTTGTTGCTAGAAAAAGTATTACTGGAAGCAGAAATGTTAGATCTGAAGGCTGATCCTAAGAAGCGTGCGGTGGGATCTGTTATCGAGTCGGCATTAGATAAGGGACGCGGTATTGTGACAACAGTATTGATTGAAGGTGGTACATTACGTATCGGAGATCCAATCCTTGCGGGATCACACAGTGGTAAAGTGAAGGCTTTGACCAATGAACGTGGCGAACGTGTGAAGGAAGCAGGACCATCTACGCCAGTCCAAATTTTGGGTATGGCAGGTGCACCGACTGCAGGGGATAAATTCTACGTCTTAGAAAGTGAATCGGAAGCACGGCAAGTGGCGAACAAGCGATTACAGTTGCAACGTGAGCAAGGTATGCGTGCGCAGAAACATATTACACTGGCAGAGATTGGCCGTCGTTTGGCTATCGGTAACTTTAAGGAGCTGAACGTTATTGTGAAAGGTGACGTGGATGGTTCAATCGAGGCGTTGTCAGATTCATTGTTGAACTTGTCAACAGACGAGATTCAAGTAAATGTAATCCACAAGTCTGTTGGTCAGATTTCAGAGTCGGATGTATTGTTGGCATCTGCTTCGGATGCGATTATCATCGGTTTCCAGGTAAGACCATCACAAGGTGCTCGTAAGCTTGCTGAGCAGGAGCAAATCGATATCAGGCTTTACTCTATCATCTACGATGCTATTGAGGAATTGAAGTCGGCTATGGAAGGTATGTTAGCTCCCAAATTGGAAGAGAAGATTGTTGCGAACGTTGAAATTCGCGAAACATTCAAAATATCAAAGGTGGGCACGATTGCAGGTTGTATGGTGTTAGATGGAAAAATCAACAGAAACAGCGATATTCGTATCGTACGGGATGGTGTTGTCATCTTTACCGGTAAACTTGCCTCTCTAAAACGTTTCAAAGATGACGTGAAGGAAGTATCTCAAGGATATGAATGTGGTCTTAACATCCAAGGATATAACGATATCCACGAGGGTGATATCGTAGAGGCCTTCGAGCAAGTAGAAGTAAAACGTAAATTGTAATTAATTTTTACATATAGCTGAAACCCCATCTCCAGAAGAGATGGGGTTTTTTATTATCTTTGAAATATGCACAAGCTTCGTATTTCGGCTTTAAGGCAAGAGCCTAATCAGAATATTTCTATTGATTTCGATCCTGTTGAAGGTACTTATCCTGCCTACAAAGCAGGTCAATTTTTGACGCTCATTTTTACGTTTGATGAACGGGAGATCCGACGATCATATTCCTTTAAAAGCTCGCCATATGTTGATGAACCATTGAGCATTGCAGTAAAACGTGTCGATAATGGGGAGATATCCCGATTTTTGCATCATAAGATAGAAACAGGGCAGGAGATATCGGTGTTGGAGCCTCAGGGGCTTTTTGTATATGAACCTGTTGTTGATACGCAACGGACTGTTTTTCTTTTTGCCGCAGGTATTGGCATTACACCGCTTTTTTCCATATTGAAGACTGCTTTGGTCGCTGAGGTACAATCAAAGGTCGTGTTGGTCTATAGCAACAGTTCTCCTGAGCAAACTCCTTTCTTAGAGGAACTGGATGATTGGCAAAAACGATATCCCTCTAGATTTCATATTATATGGGTATTCTCGAATAGTAAAAACTTGATGAAAGCCAGATTGAATCGGGATTTTATTTATGATATCCTGGGCGAACATGTCTCCGAGCAGCAGCCGGATACTTTATTTTTCACTTGCGGACCAGTGATCTATATGGACCTTTGTAGATTTACACTTGTGGGTATGGGGTATCCAGAACATCAGATTCGACGGGAAACATTCTTATTACCCGAGAATGAAGAGGACGATGATGATGAGACGGAGAAAATCGTTGATGAAACGAGTTACGATATTTTCTTGAATTTCCAAGGTCAGTCTTACCCATTGACTATTCCCTATAATAAATCCATTTTGGATGTTGGTCTTGAGCATAAGATTAAATTGCCGTATTCCTGCAAATCAGGTATGTGTAGTACATGTATTTCACAATGTTCCAAAGGTCATGTACGGATGGATTATAACGAGATATTGACCGATCGAGAAGTAGACAATGGACGTATATTGTTGTGTACAGGTCATCCTACCGAGGACGGAACGGTAATCGATGTGTTATGAATATAAGGTTGTGAATGCAATGCATTTTGTCTAAGTTTGGGGCATAACCAATTGCTACACATGTATGAGTGATTTAATTTGGCAACCTCGACTGGAATATCGAAACGACTCTACTATCTATCAGTTTAAAACGTATGTAGAGCAAAATTATAGCCGTTCTTTTAGCAATTATGATGAATTTTGGCAATGGTCAGTTGATGAGTTAGCTGATTTTTGGACATCTATTTATTGCTATTTTGACATCCAATCGCACTCACCTTATGAGTCTGTTTTGAAGACTTCGTCACAGGGATTTATTGGCAATGAGTGGTTCAAGGGGGCGACTATCAACTATGCCGAACATATCTTTCGTCGTCATACACAGGAGCGACCAGCTGTCATCTATAAATCCGAAAACGCAGTAGTCAAAGAAGTTTCATGGGATGATTTGGCTTTTCAGGTACAGGCCATTCAACAATTTTTGATAAAAAAAGGAGTTCGGAAGGGCGATCGTATAGCTGGATTGCTAAACAATACAGTTGAAACCCTTGCTATCTTTTTGGCTGTTAATGCGATAGGTGCGATTTGGTCTTGCTGTTCTACAGACTTCGGAATTGCGAGTGTCGTGGAGCGATTTGAGGTCATTGAACCTAAGATTCTTTTTGCAGATAAGGACTATTCGTACAATGGAAAGGTATATGATAAGCGAGATGCTGCAACCGAAATCAAGAATCATGTACCTTCGCTTCGTGATGTTGTATTGGTGCACGGGGATATTTGGCAGACTATATGGAACGAGGTAGATACCAGTATGCCGTTGTATTTTGTGCCGGTGGCATTTGATCATCCGATTTGGATTTTGTATTCGTCGGGTACCACTGGTAAGCCAAAAGCCATTACCCATAGTTCGGGCGGAAATTTGATTGAACATTTCAAAGCGATGGCACTTCATCAGAATGTTCAGACAGGAGATCGATTTATGTGGTATTCTACTACAGGTTGGATGATGTGGAACTATGCGCTAGCCTCTTTATTGGTGGGTGCTACCTTATGTATATATGATGGGTCGCCTGTATTTCCTGAACGGACTTCTATGTGGAAATTTGCTGCTGAGCAGAAGATCAATCATATAGGGGCCGGAGCTACTTATTTCACTTCTTGTCATGATTTGGATTTGAAGATACTGTCTATGGACTTGAAGACTATAGGGTCGACAGGTTCGCCGCTACCTCCAGATACCTCTAGATGGCTTCAGCATCAGTTCGTGGATACTCAAATTGTGTCATTGAGTGGTGGGACGGATGTGTGCAGTGCTTTTTTATCGGGTAATGCGCTTTTACCTGTGTATGCTGGGGAGATACAATGTCGAACGTTAGGAGCTAAGGTGGTTGCATACAATGAGGCTGGAGTTGCTGTGTATGATGAAGTCGGTGAGTTGGTTATCGAAGAGCCTATGCCTTCGATGCCTTTATATTTCTGGAAAGATGAGGACAATCGCAAATATCAGGAGAGCTATTTTGAAAAATACCCAGGAGTATGGTGTCATGGTGATTGGATAAGGATTACATCGCATAATAATGGTGTTATCATATACGGACGATCGGATGCAACATTAAATAGGGGTGGGGTACGGATAGGTACAGCTGAGGTCTATAACGTGCTGAGTACCTTTGAGGAAATAGAGGATAGTCTTGTTATTTGTATAGATGGCAAGGATGGAAGTGCTGTAATGCCGCTGTACATAAAAATGAAAGCGGGTGTTAAGTTGGATGACGTGCTTCGTGTCGAAATCAAACAACGATTGCGTTCTACGTATAGTCCTAGACATGTGCCTGACCAAATTGTTGAAGTCCCTGATATCCCGTATACGATGAGTGGAAAGAAATTAGAGATTCCTGTAAAGAAGATTATGATGGGGATCCCTATAGCGCGCGCTGTCAGTATAGATGTCGTTAAAAATCCGGCTGCTTTGGATTTTTGGTTGATGGCGGATAAGCAATTTTCCTAAATCGATGGTAGGGATGGAGTACGATATTTAAAGATCGATGCTGCTTTTAAAAAAAAAGAAAGGTAGGTTTTTCCAAATGATGATATTTGAAAACACCTACCTTTCTTCATAAGAGGATAGTTCCCCTTTATAGACTAGACAACTCCCTGTGCAATCATAGCTTTGGCAACTTTCAGAAAGCCACCAATATTTGCTCCTTTTAGGTAATTGATATGGTTATCATCGTGTCCGTATTTGACGCAGGTCTTATGGATGTTATTCATGATGCCATGTAATTTCTTGTCTACTTTTTCTTTGGTCCATTGCTCTCGGATAGAGTTTTGTGACATTTCTAAACCTGAAACGGCTACACCGCCAGCATTGGCTGCTTTTCCTGGGGCAAAAATGACTTTGGCTTTGTGGAATAGCTTGATGGCTTCAGCAGTGGAAGGCATGTTAGCACCTTCTGCGACACATGTACATCCGTTGTTGATAAGTAGTTGTGCATCATCGGCATCCAATTCATTTTGAGTGGCGCAAGGTAAAGCGATGTCACATTTGAATTCCCAAGGATTTTTGCCTTCGTAGTATTTTGCAGTTGGATATTTGGAAACATATTTATCCAAATCACGACCTATAGTAGCTACAAACGCTAATTTTTCTGAGGTAATGCCTTCTTCATCATATAAGACACCCTGACTGTTGGAAAGCGTGACTACTTTTGCACCTAGTTGGATTGCTTTTTCAGCCGCATAGAAAGCAACGTTTCCTGCACCTGAGATGGTCACAATCTTATCTTTTAATTCTTCGTTGCGATAGTCGTATATACAGGATACAAAGTATAGTAATCCATAGCCTGTGGCTTCTGGACGGATGTATGAACCTCCCCAGTTGGCACCTTTTCCGGTCAATACTCCAGTGAAATTATTTTGAAGACGTTTGTATTGTCCAAACATGTATCCAATTTCGCGTTCGCCTACGCCAATATCTCCTGCAGGGACATCGGTCTCTGCTCCAATGTGACGGTAGAGCTCCGAGATAAAGCTTTGACAAAATTTCATGATCTCGGTATCAGATTTACCTTTTGGATTGAAATCAGAACCACCTTTACCACCTCCAATTGGAAGACTGGTCAGGCTATTTTTAAATACTTGTTCAAATGCCAAAAACTTGAGGATACTTAAATTGACATTGGGTGCAAATCGTAAACCTCCTTTATAGGGTCCGATGGCACTATTCATTTGTACACGATATCCACGATTTACCTCAATCTCGTTTTTGTCGTTAAGCCAAGCTACACGAAAAGATACCACACGCTCTGGCTCAGCAAGACGTTCAAGGATTTTTAGTTTTAAAAGCTCGGGTTGATATTCTTCGATATAAGGAATTAAATCCTCAGCGACTTCGGTAACCGCCTGTAGGAATTCTGGTTCGTTAGGATTACGTTTTTCGATATAATCAATGAATGATTTGTATACTTTCGACATATGGAAATAGGAAGTTTGTAAATTATTGTTGCTAATATATAAAAAAAAAGCTGAAATTGTTGATATTAATACAATTTCAGCTAATAAAGTTTGTAATTTTTATATATTCAAAAGGTGGATTTTACCAACCTTTAATGGCGTGTCCTTTGAATACTTTTTTGGCAACGGCTTCTACTTCTGGTGAATGATAAGCCTCTACGAATTTTTTAATGCGCTCATCATCCTTATTGTCTTCTCTCGTCACGATTAGATTGACATATGGAGAATCTTTATCTTCTGAAAATAGGCCATCAACCTCTGGGTCTAATCCTGCTTGGGCAGCAAAGGTATTGTTGATGACGGCTACATACACTTCTTTATCATCTAGTACACGAGGAAGTTGAGGGGCTTCTAACTCTAAGAATTTGACCTGTTTGGGATTGGATGTGATGTCCGTCACACGGGGTAATCCACCGGCGTTTTCTTTCAGGGTGATAAGGCCTTGTTTTTGAAGTAGGAGTAGGGCCCGTCCGCCATTGGTTGGATCGTTGGGAATGACAATGGTCTGTCCTGCTTTTAGTTCGTCGATATGCTTTATTTTTTTAGAGTATGCGACGATTGGGTATACAAATGTCTTACCCACAGGTGTCAAGGTGTAACCTCTTTGCTTGGATTGCTCATTCAGATAAGGTTGATGTTGAAAGGCATTGGCGTCGATATCTCCTTGATTTAATGCTTCATTGGGCACCACATAGTCATTGAAAGTAATTAATTCTACATCGACATCATATTGCTCCTTCGCTATTTTTGCAGCTTCTTCTGCAATTTCCTTCTCGGGGCCTGAAACTATTCCAACCTTAATTACCTTACTGTCTTGTTTGTTGCTGCTATTGCAGCTTGAAAAGGTGCAGAAAAGTAGTGAGAGAGAAAGTATTGTTGATAGTGATTTGATCATCGTTTTGTGTGTTTTAAATATTACCTATGGTTTGTTTTTTTGGAGAGAAAGTCTCCTGTCCATTGCATAATGAAAACGATTATAATCAGGAGAATGAGTACCGCATTCATGATAACGCTGTCGTAGCCAATATAACCATATTGGTATCCAATTTGTCCAAGACCACCTGCACCTACAGCGCCGCCCATTGCTGAATATCCAACTAAGGTAATTAATGTAATCGTAATATTGTTGACTAATGAAGGTAGACTCTCTGGAAGTAATACCTTGCATATTATGTGTCTATATGTAGCGCCCATGGCTCTTGCTGCTTCGATGAGCCCTTTAGGAATTTCTAAAAGACTGTTTTCTACTAATCTAGCAATGAATGGAGCGGCTCCGATACTAAGGGGGACCAATGCGGCGGAGATACCGATGGATGTGCCGACTATCTGTCGTGTAAATGGAATCATCCATACAATCAAGATGATGAAAGGGATGGAACGGAAAATATTGACGAGGATAGAGATGGTGTGATGTATGCCCTTATTTTCCATGACCTGCCCTTTTCTGGTCAAGAATAAGGTAATTCCTGTAGGAAGTCCAATGAGGAATCCAAAGAAGCCGGATGCAAATGTCATGATTAGGGTCTCAATGGTACCTTGTAATAGAAGGGTAAAGATGGTATCAGACATATCCTAAAATTTCAAAAGATGAATAATCCAGTTGCAAATAGCTTAGGCTATTGGCCACCGCTTGAGGTGTTCCATTGAGTTCCATGAATAAAAGACCGAAGCTGGTATGGCCTATGTATTCTATCTGAGCACTTATTAGTTTGGCCTCCACACCGTATGTCCGCTGTAAGTTGGATATGATGGAACGTTGCTCTTCGTCGCCGGTGATGTAAAGCTTGACGATGGGGCTTCCCTCTGTCTTAAGCTGGCTTTGTAAGGAAAGAGGAAGGTCTGCTTGAAAGGAAGATTGGATAAACTGTTTGGTTACAGGGTGTTGAGGGTCTGTAAATATCTGTTCGACCGTGCCTTCCTCCACAAGTTTACCGTGTTCCAGTACAGCTACGCGATCGCATATTGTCTTGATGACATCCATCTCGTGTGTAATCAATAGAATGGTGAGATTTAATTGCGTATTGATGGATTTCAGCAGTTGAAGGATCGATTTCGTGGTGCTAGGGTCCAAGGCGCTCGTCGCTTCATCACATAATAAAAGAGAAGGGTTGTTGGCTAATGCCCTTGCGATAGCGACTCGTTGTTTCTGTCCACCTGAAAGTTTCGCTGGATAGTCATGAGCTTTATTTGATAAACCAACGAGGTCTAATAGCTCGTCGACTCTATTTTGTATTTTTTCTTTTGACATGCCCATCAGTTCGAGCGGGAATGCGACGTTGCCGAAGACTGTACGGGAGGAAAATAGGTTGAAATGTTGAAATATCATACCTATCTCACGTCTTTTTACGTTGAGGTCAGCAGCGCTAAGCTGTATGAAATTTTGACCATTGATAATCACGCTTCCTGTGTCGGGTCGTTCGAGCAAATTGACGCAACGGATTAGGGTGCTTTTTCCAGCACCCGAACTCCCGATTACACCGAAAATCTGACCAGAAGGAATCGTTATAGAAACATCTTGCAAGGCAGGGGTGGTATTTCCCTTACTTATGAATGTTTTTGAAATATTGACTAACTCTACCATGTAGCTATATTAATAACATTTTTAACAAAAAAACCTTTCTCTTGAGCGTGGAAAGGCTTATTTATAAAGTTATTATCTTAGCATCAAAGGTATCAAATCTTTCTTTTTTTTCCAAGGTATTTTATAGTGTACAATTTCAGTTAGTAAACGCATTTTTATAAGAATATGAATTATAAGGAATTATTTAAACAATTTGGATGCGGTTGAAATTGTCAAAATTTAGCAATTTATTGCGGACGCTATTTCCAAGAGAGAGGCCTTTTGGAGAACTATATTTGTAATATAAGTATTTTATATAGAGTATGTTATGTTTTATTGAATTTGATGATTAAGTATTTGTGGTTTTTTGACCATTTAGTTTAAATGGTAAATACGTCAAATATTAAGTTCCTGTAAATAGAATATTATCTAAAATTCTTAACTTGCCACAAATTATAGTTAAATTGTATCAGTTCAGAACAATAAAATAGATTATATTAATATGGAAAATCAGGTGAAACAAGCCAACGGAAAATTGGGTATTTTAATTCCGGGCTTGGGTGCAGTCGCTACAACTCTTATCGCAGGTGTGGCGTCTATTAACAAAGGGTTGTCTCAGCCGATTGGGTCTGTATCACAACTTAGTCGCATCCGTTTGGGAAAACGTACTGAGGATAGAAATCCATTGATTAAGGATTTCGTTCCTTTGGCTAAGCTAGAGGATATTGTTTTTGGTGGTTGGGATGTTTACGAGGACAACGTATACGAGGCAGCCTCAAAAGCTCAGGTATTGGAACAAAGTCAATTGGACCAAGTAAAAGATACGCTGGTGGCTATAAAGCCTATGAAAGCGGTCTTTGATAAGGAGTTTGTCAAGAACTTGGATGGTACTCATATTAAGACCGAGTCTACCCGTCGTGAGCTTGCTGATGCTGCCCGTCGTGATATTCGTGAATTTAAAGAGCAAAATGGTCTTGATCGTATCGTAATCGTATGGTGCGGTTCTACAGAAAGATATATTGAAACAAATGATGCTTTCTCTACGTTAGCAAAATTGGAAGAAGCTTTTGACAACGACGACAAGCGTATTCCGCCAAGTATGATCTATTGCTATGCTGCATTGATGGAAGGTGTACCTTATGTAAACGGTGCTCCAAATCTTACTTGTGATGTTCCTGCTATTGAGGAATTGGCACAAGTCAATGGCGTCGCTATTGCTGGCAAGGATTTCAAGACGGGACAAACGTTAATGAAGACGATTGTCGCTCCAGGACTTCAGGCTAGGGCATTGGGTGTAGAGGGATGGTTTTCTACAAATATCCTCGGCAATAGGGATGGATTGGTGCTGGACGATCCAGATAACTTCAAGACTAAGGAGGTGTCAAAATTGTCTGTATTGGAAGAAATCCTGGATGCGAAGAAAAATCCGGAACTATATGGTAATCTTTATCATAAAGTGCGGATTAATTACTACCCTCCACACGGAGATAATAAGGAGTCTTGGGACAATATAGATATCTTTGGATGGATGGGATACAAAATGCAAATTAAGATTAATTTCCTATGTAGGGATTCAATCTTGGCAGCCCCAGTTGCCTTGGATTTGGCTTTGTTTATCGACTTGGCACAGCGTGCAGGTATGTCAGGTATCCAAGAGTGGTTATCTTTCTATTTGAAGTCTCCGCAGACAGCACCAGGATTGCCCCCTGAACATGATATCTTCAAGCAATTGATGAAATTACAAAATACACTTCGCCATATTATGGGAGAAGATTTAATAACGCATTTAGGCTTAGATTACTACCAGGAGCTAGTCGATAGTATTCAATAATTGCTAATTGCGCACATAAATTTTTAGAGGAGGCTGTTCAAAAATGTCACCCTGAGCAAGTTCAGAATCTCTTGATTTGCCTGTGAGGGCATCTTTTCGGACAGCCTCTTCCCATTACCATTACAACTTTATCAAACCAGTAATGGTAATTTTTTAATATAGAAGATGATGAACTTTGCTATTATAGCTGCTGGAGAAGGATCTCGCCTCAAAGAGGAAGGGATCGATATTCCCAAACCCTTACTACCTTTGAATGGTGTGCCTATGATTGGTCGCTTGATTCAAATCTTTGCAAACCAAGGTGCACAACAGGTTCATGTTATTATCAATAGTCAATCTCCTTTGCTCGAGAAATATCTGACTACTGAAGCTTTTGATGTCCCCATTATCCTCCTCATCCAAGATACCCCGAGTTCATTACACAGTTTTCATGCGTTGATCCAAGCCAACCCCGATTGGGATGCGGTGTGCTTGACGACTACGGATACTATCTTTAAAGAGGCTGATTTTGGGAAATATCTGCAGCAATTCAATATCGATCAGGAATCGGATGCTTTTATGGGGATAACGTCTTTTGTGGATGATGAAAGTCCGCTGTATGTGGAAGTGGATCAGAAATTGCAGATTACCGGTTTTGTGGATCGTTATGTTAGCGGAATTGAGTACGTCTCGGGAGGGATCTATGGCTTGCGCAGGAATGCAATAGCGGTTGTCAACCAATCAGTGATGGAGGGAAATACGCGAATGAGAAATTACCAAAGAGCATTGTTGTCCAATAAACTGAAAGTTAAGGGACATGTTTTTGAAAAAGTGGTCGATGTTGACCATCTTAAGGATAAAGAAATGGCGGAAGCCTTTCTGTTGGAGAAATAAGTATAAAATAAAGATGGCCAAAAAAACAAAGATTTTGGGTGTGACGAGAAAAAGTCGGTTCTCGCCAAATCATATTGGTAACGATGCTGCAATATTTAATGAAGTATGCGAAAAGCTCACCTTAAAGGGTGCTGAGGTAGAGATTTGCAACGAAGATGAATTTTTAGCAAAGGAGTCTGTATCACAGGATTTTATTGTGACTATGGGGCGTACAAAGACCTTGGTGAAGAAATTGCAAAAATTAGAAAATGAAGGAAAGACGGTGGTCAATTCCGGAGTAGGAATTGAAAATTGTTTTCGGACAAATATGACAAATGCATTGTTGGATGGTGGAGTGCCCTATCCGAAGAGCTATGTTGTCGCCACGACGTCTGATATAAGGGATATATTCAATACATTGGCGGGCAAGGGCGTGTGGATAAAGAGAGGAGATTTTCATGCCATTCACAAAGAAGATGTTACTTTTGCATCCTCAGCCGAAGAAGCACAATATATACTGAATGAATATGCCTTAAGGGGAATCAAGGAAGCAGTTATTTCGGAACACTTGGTTGGGGATTTACTTAAATTCTATGCAGTAAGAAATACTGGGTTCTTCTATTGTTTCTATCCATATGAACATAATCATCACAAGTATGCTGTGTACGAGCAAATCAATGGCGAAACGGTGCATTACCCTTTTGATGAAGCTCTTTTGAAAAGCACAGCTGATCGGGCTGCCGATATTCTAGGTGTTCAAATCTACGGTGGGGATGTCATTATTGGCCCGCAGGGAGATTTTCATATCATTGATCTCAATGACTGGCCTAGTTTTGCACCTTGTCGTGCAGAAGCTTCTGAAGCGATTGTTAATCTTTTAATTCATGTCTTTACAACTCAACAAAATGCAAAGAGAGACACCCGTATACAACACTCCTAATCCACCTGAAGAGGGGACAGCTTTTGAACAATCCCTCAAATCTAATGATACCGAAGAACGAATCGATATCTGGTTTTACAGACCGATTGGTTTTAGAATAGCACAAGTGTGCGCTAAGATAGGAATCACACCAAATGCGGTGACTATCATCAGCATCTTTTTTGGTGTGGCGGCAGGTATTTTATTTTACTATGAGTCCTTGGGACTGAATGTAGTGGGTATGCTGTTGCTGGTATTTGCCAATTCATTGGATTCGGCTGATGGTCAGCTGGCACGGATGACGGATAATAAAAGCCGATTTGGTCGGATTCTGGATGGCTTTGCGGGTGATTTTTGGTTTGCTTCTATCCATATTGCATTGTGTCTTCGCCTAATGAATGAAGGGTGGAGTGCTTGGATATGGGTGCCTGGTGTGTTGGCAGGCATATCACATGTATTCCAATCGGCTATGGCGGATTACTATCGAAATGTACATCTGTATTTTATTAAAGGAAAAGCGGGCAGTGAATTGGATAACAGCCGTGATTTACAGGCTGAATTTGACCAGATGACGTGGAGAAAACAAGCTTTCAGTAAATTTGTCTTAAACGGCTACTTGGGTTACACCCGTATGCAGGAACGCCTCTCTCCGAAGTTACAGCAATTGCTGACGTTGATTAAAGGTAAATATGTAGATCAGCTGCCTCAAGGCTTGGTAACGGAGTTCAGGGCGAAGAATCGTCCATTGATGAAGTACACCAATATTGTGCAATTCAATACACGTGTGATTTTTTTATTTCTGTGGTTGTTTATCGATCAGGTGTGGTTGTACTTTTTCTTTGATATGTTCATATTGAATCCTATTCTTATCTACATGGTGAATAGACAGGAGAAGGTGAGTGGCTATTTTGTGGATAAACTTAAAAACGAGAACTCGTATGGCGAGTAAGATATATAAGGTTATCTTCTTTATTTTAGGTATAGGCACATTAGGATACATGATCTATGCACTAGGACCTGATGTTATTTGGGAGAATATCCAAAAGACAGGTTGGTGGTTTATACCTGTTTTGATCAGTTGGTTGATTATATATTTAATGAATGCGATGGCTTTGCGGGATATCATCCATGAGGAGGGTAATCCAAGGACGAAGTTGCCATTTGGGAAGATATTTCAACTTATCGTGACTGGTTTTTCAATTAATTATATTACTCCCTTTGTGGCACTTGGGGGAGAACCTTATCGTATCATGGAGCTCAAGCCTTATGTCGGTAGCTCCAAGGCAGGCTCCTCGGTCTTGCTGTATACAATGATGCATATTTTATCGCATTTGGTCTTTTGGGTGGCATCGGTTGGATTGATTCTTTGGTTTGTACCGGCGAGCAAGATTGTAGTAATCGCATGTGTGACGATTATTTTGATGGCTGTATTAGGTGTATGGTGGTTTTCTAAGGTGTATAGAAAAGGGGTGACGGTGAGTTTGATGAGATCATTGCGTAAACTGCCATTTGTAGGTAAGAAGATTGCTGTTTTTGCAGAAAGCCATCATGAATTGTTAAATGATATAGACGGACAGGTAAGGTCGTTGTATGTGGATCGTAAAAGAAATTTTTATACTTCCTTATGTTGGGAATTTTTTGCGCGTGTAGTGGGATGTGCCGAGATTTATTTCATAGCGCACGCTTTGGGCTTACCAATGACGTATGTGGAGTGTTTAATCGTGAGTTCGGGCTCGTCACTGTTTGCTAATCTTATTTTCTTTTTTCCGATGCAATTGGGGACGCGTGAGGGAGGTATGGCAATGGCTGTTGCTAGTGTTGGGTATGCGGCTTCAGTAGGCGTATTCATAGGTATTGCAACTCGTATACGTGAGTTGGTGTGGATTGCTATAGGTCTGTTGATGATGAGCTTTGCTAAACGAAGTAAAGCTCGGAAAATGGTGGAGGTGGAGGTCTGAGGCACAAATGTGTGCCTGGGGATTTTTAATATGGAAAACTAAATAATGAAAGAAATAAAAGGATTGATATTTGATTACGGTGGGACATTGGATTCCAACGGACAGCATTGGGCAGCCGTGATATGGAAGTCTTATCAAAAGGTGAATGTTCCGATTACGCGTGAATTGTTTAATGACGCTTATGTCTACGCGGAAAGGAAGATGGCGAGACATCCATTGATAGCTTCGGATTTTAACTTTTTGCAGGTTCTACAGACTAAAGTGGAAGCACAATTTGAATATCTGAAAAATCAAAGCGTGGTGGTCGATTCCGATTGGATTGACTTGATTGCTGCGGACGGATATAGTCTTGCCCGGGCCACGGTGCAAAGCGTCGAACAAGCACTGAATAATATCCATGAGAAATATCCTATTGTGATGGTCTCTAATTTCTATGGAAACTTGTCAGCAGTATTGCGTGATTTTGGTATATACAATAGTTTTGACAGAATTATTGAATCGGCTGTAGTGGGTGTGCGTAAGCCCGATCCAGGTATCTATGCGTTGGGAGTGGAAGCGATTGGACTGGATGCATCAGAGTGCTTGGTCATCGGCGATTCGTATAGTAAGGATATGGTACCTGCTAAGGCTTGTGGCTGTCAGACATTGTGGCTAAAGGGAGAAGGTTGGTCTGAGGACGAAGAGCTGGAGGCAAAGGATGCGGATTATACTTTTTACGATATCAAAGAGTTGGAAGAGATTATCTTCCGCTGGACGTCGTTAGGGGCTGTATAATTTGATGAATGATATCGTTAAAGGAGCCCGCTATAGCGGGCTCCTTTGGTCTTATTTTTTGGTAAACATACCGGCAATGTCGTCTAAGAAATTGCCGTCTTTATTCTTATCGAAGAAACCTCCAACTAAATCGGCAAGTCCGCCACCATTACCGGTCGTCTGCTGTTGTCCTGTGGTGGTTGTATCTGAACCTCCCAACAAGCCCCCTAGTAGGTCGCCGATACCACCGCCATTATTTTGAGTGGCTTTTTCTTTGCCTAGATAGCCCATCACTATAGGAGCAAGGGTAGATAGTACGGTGCCAACGGTTTCGGAGCTGATGCCCGTCTTTGCCGAAATTTCGCTTTTTACCTGATCAGCATTTTTACCGAACATGTTGCTGACTATTTTGTCATCGTCTTCGGTTGGGCCATCCGTCACAATCTGATCGACTCTATCCAATGCATCGCCTGTATGCTTGGTGTCCAATGCATTAGTTAAGCTCTCGGCCTTGTCTGATTTTTTGCTTGAATTGTATTTCAATGCGGCAATCATTAATGGTACCGCAATGGCGACCATCCATTTGGCCTTGCTTTCACTGATTCCGAGCTTGCCAGCCAAAGCTGTAATGACCTTGGTGCCAATACCGCCAGTGATTAAATCAATCATTCCCATAATTGTATAGTGTTATTTTTAGTATACTGATTCTAGTCAAAATCTATTCCAGAGATTTATGCGTTATCCTTGAATATGGTAAACAAATGTCTATATACTTTGTTTTTTGGGAGGTAATAAAAAGATTATTCAAACTATGAATATGGGATTCTGATGGACACTTTTCACGGAATAGAGGTGTGGCGCAATAATGATGGAGTGGGGTGGCCTTCGTTCCCTTATAGGGTGTAAAATCATCGAGAGATGATTATCCAGTTAACAAGTTGTCGCTTACTTAGTAATCTATACTGTTCGATTAGAGAAAATATGGCGCAAGACAACTTGTTAACAAGATAAGAAGTTGCTACATTTTGTTGAGTAGGCTGGTCATATTGTTGATATCCTCATGTGTGAGTTCCAAGTCTCCAGCTCTGGCATTGCTGATGGTCTGGGAGGCATTGCGTGCACCTGCTAATGCGATCGTGATACCTGGTTGTGCGACTGTCCAAGCGAGTACCAATTGACCCAACGTTACATCATATCTATCTGCAATAGGTTCGATGTTTTTGAGGAAGTTATTTGTTTTGGTAATGCTGTCATCGGTAAAGAAAGGATGATTGGCTCTGTGATCTCCAGCTCCAAATTGCTGCCCAGGTTTCATTTTGCCAGTTAGTAATCCTCTTTCCATGGGACTATAGGCAAGTATGCCTAATTGATGCTCGATACAGTAAGGAACAGTCTGCTCTTCAATGCCTCTATTGACCATTGAGTAGGGGACTTGGTCGGAAATAATAGGGCAGACAGAAGCGGCCTTGGCTAATTGCTCTTTATCATAATTACACACACCGGCATATCGTATTTTTCCTTGTTCAATAAGTTTGGCTACGGCTTCGAAAGTTTCTTCAATGGGAGTGGTCTTATCATTCCAATGGATTTGGTATAGATCAATATAGTCTGTACCCAACCTTTTTAGGGATTGTTCGCATTCATAGATTACACTGTCTTTTCCGGCATACTTGTAGATGGTGATGTCTTGTCCGTGATTGTTTTTACTAGGCCCAACTAGGTCGCCTTTGTCGGTATCCCAACGCATGCCGAATTTGGTGAGGATTTGGATTTTATCCCGTGACCGTCCTTTTATGGCTTCGCCAACAATCTCTTCACTTGTCCCTTGCCCGTATATAGGAGCGGTGTCAATGGATGTCATTCCTTCTTCAAGTCCAGCCTGAATAGCTTTCAGGGCCTCATTACGGTCGGTGCTTCCCCACATCCATCCTCCAGCAGCCCAAGCTCCAAAGGCAATGGTTGATAATTCAAGGTCACTGTTCCCAATTTTTCTATATCTCATAATACATTTGTTTTTTTTGCTGACCCCTAAATTTACGAGTACTTTATACAAATTAAAAATGGAGATCTTCAATATGAGCTTATTTTGACTATCTTTAGCCAAACTATGATCTAGATATGATAAAAAGATTATTTTTTGCAATCCCCCTGTTGTCTTTTGTAATGTCCTGTCAGTCAAATACTCCACAGACTGAGTCTTCAGCAGATGCTACTATTGCACTCGATATAAAAGAGGCAAAGCGTATTTTGGATTTACCTTGCATTGCTTGATGACGGAATATCCCAATAAATTAGGTCAAGTAATTGGTAGTGAGCAAGATTTGAAGACACCAAAGCAATTGCGCCCCATTTTTTACGGATGCTTTGATTGGCATTCGTCGGTACATGGTTACTGGTCTATTGTTCGGATATTAAAGACTTTCCCTGAATTGGATGAGGATGGGGAGATAAGGGATTTGCTAAAACAGCATATTACGACAGCTAATGCAAAAATTGAATTAGCCTTTTTTCAAGATAAGAACAATCTGGGGTTTGAGCGTACTTATGGATGGGCATGGTTGTTTAAGCTTCAAGAGGAATTGGTGACTTGGGATGATCCGGATGCCCAATTATGGGCCGCCGCGCTGCAGCCTCTTGTAGACGTACTGGTGATCCGCTATGAAGAGTACCTGCCAAAGTTGGTGTATCCTATCCGCTCGGGACAGCATGATAATTCGGCCTTTGGGTTTTCATTGTCGTTGGACTATGCTCGGACAGTGAAGCATATGGCATTTGAAAAAGTGTTGATAACGCATGCACGTAGATTGTATACGGCGGATCGTGACTGTGATATTGCTTATGAACCTAGTGGATCTGATTTTCTTTCTCCTTGTTTGGAAGAGGCTTTGGTGATGAGTAAAATATTACCACAGGAAGAATATAAGAAATGGTTAAAGGAATTTATGCCTGCTTTGTTCCATGCTGATTTTGAATTGGAACCAGCAATCGTTAAAGACCGTACTGATGGTAAGCTGGTGCATTTGGATGGATTGAACTTTAGTAGGTCTACCTGTCTAAGTGGCATAGCACACGCCCTACCTGAATTGAAGCATCTCAAACAGGTAGGACATAAGCATCTTGCTTATTCGCTTCCGAATATTTCGAATGATGATTACATGGGAAGCCATTGGTTAGGAACGTTTGCATTGTATGCCCTGTTCCATCAGTAGGGACATGATTATAATGAAAGCCAGGAATTCCCTCCTGGCTTTTTCAATTTATAGGCACGACAATATTGTCTTCCAGTCGCAGCTGGGTAATCTTGACGGATGTAAAACCATCTTCCCGAACTATAATTTTTGAAAGGTCGAGCCCTCTGGCTGACAGCGTATGGAGCAGTGCGCTCCGAAACGCACCCCTAGAACTGATCCAATCCCGATGTCTGATGTCCTGATTGTTGACTTCGATAAGTTGATCGACGCTGTATTTTTGGAATAACTCCAAAAAATCTTGGTAAAGTTCGACTGCTGTTGACATACAATTTAAAATTAAAAGTTTAACATAAATTGTATTCAGAAGTTGGGTTTGATAAATAACTCGTGTAGTACGTTTATTTTGGTGAACACCCGTATTATATTTACCACCGTGGTGACTCCACTCGGTTGGTATTGTCAATAGACAATTCTGAATACTCTACCAAAGTTATAGTATTTATTTTTTATATGCAAATCTGACGGTTAAAATTGTAGGATTTTAAAGCAAATTCGAGGTTTTTAAAACAAAATAGGCCTTTAATTGTTAATTACCTAACTCGCTTATTGAAAGCATCTCACCTAAATAAATCCTCAGGATCTGATCTGAGGTCAAATACAACGTATTAAAAATGAGTAAAACAATAATTGTTTCGAATAGACTTCCTATAAAAATAGAACGGACCGAACAGGGTTTGAATATTCTTCCTAGTGAAGGTGGACTTGCAACCGGACTGGGGTCTATTTATAATACCGGCGGTAATGTATGGATAGGTTGGCCAGGTATAGTACCTGAGAATGAAGAGGAAGAATCGGAGATTCGGATGAAATTGAAAGAACTGAACTTGATTCCGGTATTTTTGGACCAGGAAGAATTGGAAGGCTTCTATGAAGGATTTTCGAACGAAGTAATCTGGCCTATCTGTCATTATAAGCCTAGCTATGCTGTGTATGACGAAGCAAATTGGGAAACGTACTATCGGGTGAACGTTAAATTTTCAACGTT
This sequence comes from Sphingobacterium sp. SYP-B4668, assembly GCF_027627455.1. Classification (NCBI taxonomy): domain Bacteria; kingdom Pseudomonadati; phylum Bacteroidota; class Sphingobacteriia; order Sphingobacteriales; family Sphingobacteriaceae; genus Sphingobacterium; species Sphingobacterium sp. SYP-B4668. Next base: position 2,015,602 of record NZ_CP115483.1, read on the forward strand.
GATTAAAGAGCAGGTAGCGGATGAAGACGAGATTTGGATACACGATTACCAGTTGATGCTGCTGCCTAGTTTAGTAAGGGCCTTTAAACATGATATCTCTATCGCTTATTTTCAGCATATACCTTTTCCATCGCATGAAATATTTAGGCTTATTCCGTGGCGCAATCAACTGCTGAATGGATTGCTTGGGGCTGACCTTGTCGGCTTTCACACGTTTAATGATGCCCAATATTTCATAGATGCTTGCTCACATATATTGGGTACCAAAAACAAAGAAAATAGTTTGCAACATGGTGGGCGTACAGTTTTTGTGGAGGCCTATCCGATGGGAATCGATAATTTGAAATTTGAGGGCCTCTCTCAGACAAATGAGGTAAGAAGTCGTGCATTGGGGATTAAAGAGGATTTGAAGGATCGGAAGATTATCCTTTCTGTGGATCGGTTGGACTATAGTAAGGGTATTTTGGAACGAATCCATGCCTTTGAAAATCTACTACTGGAGTATCCCGATTATGAGCGAAAAATCGTGTATTATATGTTGGTGGTGCCGTCTCGGGATCAAGTTCAACAGTATAAGATGTTGAAAGATGAAGTGGATCGTTCGGTAGGACGTGTGAATGCCAAATATGGCAAACAAGATTGGACGCCAATTGCTTATTTCTACAGTTCTTATCCGTTGGAAGAGCTTTCGGCGCTATATGTCTCGGCTGATGTGTGCTTGGTAACTCCTATACGGGATGGAATGAATCTGGTGTGTAAAGAATATATTGCTAGTCATCCGGAAGGAAGAGGGGTGCTTGTGCTTAGCGAGATGGCGGGGGCTGCTCGGGAGTTGACGGAGGCCTTGATTGTCAATCCCAATGACGCCGCTGGAGTAGCGGCGAGTCTGCGTGAGGCACTGGAGATGCCTGTAGCTGAACAGACCGAACGTATGATGCCTATGCTTGCGAATATCCGCAAATTCAATATTCATCATTGGGTACGTCAATTTATGGAACGCCTGCGCGAAATCAAAGAGCTCCAGCATCATGAATTGGCCCGTAAGGTGGGTGATCGGGTGAAGGAGGAGATGTGTAGGGAATATGGAGCTGCTTCTCGCCGACTTATATTACTGGATTATGATGGTACATTGGTGGGGTTTAACAAGGATGCGGAGAAGGCGACGCCTACCATGGAGCTTTACGAGGTGCTGAACGAATTGAATAATGACGACAAAAATCTAGTGGTCATTATCAGTGGACGTAAGCACCAAACGTTGGAATCGTGGTTTTTGGGAATGGAGATGACAATGGTTGGTGAACATGGTGCTTGGTCCAATTATCCAAATGGTGAGTGGAAAGCAAAGAAGGGGCTTTCTACACCTTGGAAAGAGGTCATCAAAGATGTAATGGAAAAGTATGCCGATCGTACACCAGGCGCATTCGTAGAGGAGAAAAATTATTCCTTGGCTTGGCACTATCGAAAAGTACAAGCGGGCTTGGGCCGATTGCGGGCGCAGGAGTTAATGGATAGGCTACGGTATATCGTTCCTACATATGGTGTACAATTGCTGGACGGGGATGATGTGATTGAAGTCAAGAACTCGGAGGTGAATAAGGGGAGAGCTGCATTGGAAATATGGAAAGATTATAATCCTCAATTTGTCCTTGCTATGGGGGATGATAAGACAGATGAAGATATGTTTCAGTCTTTACCGGAGCAATCTTTTACGATCAAAGTGGGGAATAAACCTTCTTCTGCTCGTTACTATATCGAGGGGCAAGGGGAGGTAATGCAATTATTGAAGGATATGTTAACTTGTAAAGGGAGCGCTCATGATTAAGGATAGGCATGTTTACAATACGGGAATAGTGGGCAATTGTTCGTTCATTGCACATATTAATAAAGATACGAATATCGACTGGCTGTGTTGGCCATCGTTTGAGGATTCATTCATATTGGGAAGACTCTTGGATGTTAAAAAAGGGGGGGAGTTTTCGATACTTCCAGCCGAAGGAACTTATGAAAGTGCCCAAAGTTATTTGGAGAACACTAATATTTTGCAGACGGTGATTACTTCAGACGAGGGGAGCTATCAGATTACAGATTTTGCACCTCGCTTTGAGCAGTTTGGACGATATTATAAGCCTTTGATGTTGATTCGTAAAGTGGAGGTTATTTCTGGACGACCTAGAATAAAAATCAACTGTAGCTTGACATATGACTATGGTAAAGGGGAGTTTGAAAAGCAACGGGGTAGTAACCACGTCGAATTTACAAATGAGAATGAAAAAATTAGATTGACCACGAATGTGCCCGTAAGTCATTTCTTCTCAGATTTTCCGTTACCCTTGAATGAAACGAAATATCTTGTTTTGACTTATGGCAGTGCCTTAGAGGCTCCTCTGGTTAAGACTGTTGAGGATTTTTACCATAGTACAAAGCGGTATTGGCGTAATTGGATTAAAAAGGCTTCTATCCCCCACTTTTATCAAAAAGAGGTGATTCGTTCAGCCTTGGCACTCAAAATACATCAATATGAAGATACGGGAGCTATTATTGCATCTAGCACGACGAGTTTGCCAGAGCATCCAGGGGCGGGGCGTAATTGGGACTACCGATATTGCTGGTTGAGAGACAGCTATTATGTGTTGAATGCGCTTGAGCATGTTGGGCATTTTGAAGAGATGGAAAAATATGCTTCTTATATCACAGGAATCACGCAGTCGGATATCGGCAGGTTACAGCCCTTGTATGGTATCATGGGCAACAGGGATCTGAAGGAGACCATACTGGATCATTTGACGGGCTACCAGGGTAACCAACCTGTGAGGATAGGCAATCAAGCTTACGAGCACGTGCAGAACGATGTGTATGGGCAGGCTATCATAGCTTTATTGCCTCTTTTTACCGATCACCGATTTACTTATAAGGAACGTGCGGGGGTGAGCTATTGGCTTGACTATTTTTTGCAACGTATCGAGAAGACGATAGATGAAAAGGATGCAGGCATATGGGAGTTTCGCAATTTTGAGAATCATCACTGTTATAGTAACCTGTTTCAATGGGCAGGTAGTGCCGCTGCATTGAAGATTGCGAAGCAGATTGGTGATCAGGATATCATGACACGTGCACAAAAATTGATGGCCCAAGCGGCAGAATATATCGAGAGCTGCTACGATGAGGAGCGGATGGTGTATACGAGTGCGCGTGGAAGTGATAATCTGGATGCGAGCACACTACAATTGATTATGATGCATTATCTTCACCCGGGTAGTGAGCGCGCTAGGAAGCACTTAGAAGGTTTGGAGCGAGAGTTGAAAACAGATGAGGGATTATTTTACCGCTATCTCCACAAGGACGATTTTGGCAAACCTAAGTCTACGTTTCTAATCTGCGCCTTCTGGTATGTAGAGGCGTTGGCTTGTGTAGGAAGGGTAGACGAGGCTCAACGTATTTTTGAAAATCTGATGAAATATGGCAACCATCTGATGTTGTTTAGTGAGGATATCGATGAGGTCGATGGTAGTCAATGGGGCAATTTTCCACAAGCATATAGTCATGTCGGATTGATGAATGCGGCCTATCGTATTGCCATTAAATTGGATGAACCGCTTTTTTTGAAATAGCAAGGGAGAGCTATTTTGTCACATTGGACTGTCAACCTGTCTTATATCCACTCAGAAAGCAGAGTTTGGAATATTCCTTGATGTACATATTCTAACAAAATTGTATAAAATTTAGGAGATATATGAACACAGAAAAAGGAAGTATTTCTATTCACACCGAGAACATATTCCCGGTCATTAAAAAGTTTTTATATTCAGATAACGAGATTTTCTTAAGAGAGTTGGTTTCCAACGCCGTAGATGCTTCTCAAAAAATCAAGCGTCTAGCTTCATTGGGACAATATCAGGGAGAAGTTGGTGATTTGATGGTGGACGTCAAATTTGATGAAGAGGCGAAAACCATCACCATTTCGGATAAAGGTATCGGAATGACTGCTGAAGAGGTTAAAAAATACATTAACCAGATTGCATTCTCAGGTGCCACCGAATTCATGGAAAAATTTAAGGAAGCTAATGATGCTAATGAAATTATTGGTCGATTTGGTTTAGGATTTTACTCGGCATTCATGGTTGCTGATAGTGTTGAAATCCAGACTTTGTCCTATCAAGAAGGTTCGGAGCCTGCGAAGTGGGTTTGTGACGGTAGCACGTCATACGAGATTTCGGAAGGTGTACGTACAGAACGTGGGACGGATATTATCTTGCATATCAACGAGGAGTCTGTCGAGTTTTTGAATAAGTCTAGATTGCAAGAGATATTGGATAAATACTGTCGTTTCTTACCTGTTCCAATTCGCTTTGGCACCAAAACCTCTTCGGAGCCAGACGGTGAAGATGAAGAAGGCAAGCCTAAATACAAATCGGTAGAGGTTGACAACATTGTTAACAACACGCATCCTGCATGGACTAAATCACCTTCTGAATTGAAGGATGAGGACTATTTGGCCTTCTACCGCGAACTGTATCCATACTCGATGGATGAACCTTTATTTTGGATACACTTGAACGTAGACTATCCGTTCAACTTGACAGGGATTTTGTATTTTCCTAAAATCAAGAATGAATTAGAAATACAACGCAATAAAATCAAATTGTATTCTCGTCAGGTATTTATCACGGATGAGGTGAAAGATATTGTTCCAGAATTTTTGATGCTACTTCATGGGGTGATAGATTCTCCAGATATTCCGTTGAACGTATCACGCTCTTTCTTGCAAGCAGATGGAAATGTGAAAAAAATCAACAATTACATCACTAAGAAAGTGGCGGACAAGCTCCAAGAAATCTTCAAATCTGACCGCAAAGGCTTCGAAGAGAAATGGAATGATATTGGTCTTTTCATTAAGTACGGCATGTTGAGTGATGAAAAGTTTGCCGAAAAAGCGAGTGATTTTTGCCTTGTCAAAAATGCGACAGACGAGTATTTCACAATCAAGGAATACTACGAGAAAGTAAAGGATATTCAGGTGGATAAGGACGGTAATATCGTATACTTATATACACATGATAGATTGCAACAAGACAGCTTTATAGCTGCAGCAAAGCAAAAGGGCTATGATGTATTGTTGTTGGATGGCCCGTTAGATACTCACTTTGTGGGGTATTTAGAACAAAAAGGAGGAGAGAAAATCCAATTGAAGCGTGTAGATGCAGATGTTATCGACAAATTGATCGCAAAAGACGAGAAGCAAGAATTGTCTTTGACAGAGGATGAATCGAAGCAAGCGTTGGGTATCTTTGAGAAGGCGATCACTCGTCCAGATATGAAAGTAGAAGTAGATGCGCTACATGCTGATGAAGCACCTGTATCGGTCACGATCGATGAATTTATGCGTCGGATGAAAGATATGGCTAAGACAGGCGGGGGTATGGGATTCTATGGTAATCTTCCGGACAACTATAAAGTGACGGTAAACGGTAACCACCCATTGATTAAACGCATCTTGGAAGCTCCGGAAGGAGAGGGTGAACAGTTGGCAAAGCAGGCTTTTGACTTGGCATTATTGTCAAGAGGATTGCTAACTGGGGCTGATTTAACAGCCTTTGTGAAGAGAAGTGTAGCGCTTATTTAAGTTTTTTGATAAAATAATTGCTTAATCCTCATTATGATACAAAATAATGAGGATTTTTTATGGAAAAACATTTGCAGGATGTGGTGATTTATTCTACCTTTGTAACACAAAATCACGGTGGTTTTAGCTCAGTCGGTTAGAGCGCCTGATTGTGGTTCAGGAGGTCGTGGGTTCGAGCCCCATATTCCACCCATCGTTTTTGAAAGCAGTCTGAAAAGACTGCTTTTTTTGTTTAATAGGGTTTGATAGGCATGAGTCAAATGCAATGCTCTGTAAAAAATCGGATAGCAATGACCGTCGACTTAAAAAAAATGATATATTTACGTGATGTAAAGTGGGGGGTGGTACATGAATCGATAGGTCCACCAAAAGTATAGGAATGCTTTATAAACCGAAAATAAGTGACCTACGGACACTAGATGCGTGAATTAGTGGTCACATAAAGCAGACTTATGATGAATAAAATAAACGAATCCATCGACTGATGGGTGATAGCTGCTTCATTACCTTAAAAAAAGATAACTATATTTCAATGAAAACAAACCTAAAACTTGCTTATTTACTTTCAGGACTTGCTTTGATGACGTCATGCAATTCGAATGCGGAGAAAGGAAGCGATGCAGGGGGCGCAGATACAACCTCGTACCCTTCAGTAGAAAAGAATGCCGCGAATACGGATTATAAACCTGCATTTGCTGGACAAACGAGGGTAAAGGGGGTAAAGACCACAACACCTTTTGATGTGACCGTATTGAGCAAGGAGCTTAAATCTCCTTGGGGAATAGCTGTTTTGCCAGATGGTAAACTGTTGATTACGGAAAAGGAAGGTACACTTCGAATCGCTTCAGAGGGGAACCTTGGCGAACCTATCAAAGGAATATCAGAAATTGACACCAAAGGACAGGGTGGTTTATTGGGGGTCACGGTGGACCCTGATTTTGCCAACAACAGAATGGTGTATTGGACTTTTGCGCAGAAAGTAGGAGATAAGAATCTGACAGCTGTTGGAAAAGGTAAATTGGCGAATGATGAGAAGAGCATTGAAAATGCGCAAGTGATCTACCAAGCGGGGCCAGCTTACAAAGGCGGGCTGCATTATGGGTCACGTATTCTTTTTGATAAAGCGGGGAATATCGTTTTCAGTACGGGCGAGCGTTCGGATTTGGAAACTAGACCTCAGGCGCAAGATTTAAAATCTGGCTTGGGTAAAATTATCCGTATTACTACTGATGGAAAACCTGCTACTGGTAATCCATTTGAAGGTAATGCTGCTGCTAATCCTGAAATCTATTCTTATGGACATCGTAATGTGCAGGGGTTGGCATTCCATCCAGAAACAGGCGATTTATGGGAGACCGAATTTGGACCAAAAGGTGGAGATGAGGTCAACATTATTAAGCCTGGTAAAAACTATGGTTGGCCAACAATTACGTATGGATTGGAGTATAGTGGTGCAAAAATTGGAGATGCTATACAACAAAAAGATGGTATGGAGCAACCTGTTTATTATTACGATCCTGTTATTTCACCTAGTGGTATCACATTCTACAGCTCAAACGTAATTCCAGAATGGAAGAACAATCTTTTCATCGCGGCATTAAGTGGTACGCACATCGCTAGATTGGTGATTGAGGACAATAAGGTGGTGGGAGAAGAAAGACTGCTGACGGATCAAGGACAGCGCTTTAGGGCGGTGGTCGAGGGGACTAATGGCGAACTGTTTGCCATCACGGATGCAGGGTGGTTGATCAAAGTATCGAAAAAATAGTACTATAAAATCAGATTTCTATAAATAAGGGTCCGTATCGCGATAGATACGGACCCTTATTTATTTGTTTACGGACAAAGGGCGTTTATTTTGTTGCCACAATAGAGTAGGCCATAGGGACTTTTCCTTCCATTCCCTTGATTTGAAATTGACCAGGGCTCTGCTCTACGAGTTGATTGAAACAGATGTATGGCGAATAATTGTATTCCTTAAAATCCTGAATATGTAGGCTCTGGCCTAATAAGCTAGTGAAAACTTCACTTAAACTATGATTCCAGGATACGGACTGGTCTACGATATCTGCTTGTTTATCGGCATAGGTTCCGGTCTCGGTTTCGATAATGGCACTTTGATTGAAGTAAGGGTAGATAATTTGTTGAAAATTGTCATCCCATATCCACATGAAGGGATGGAATTCTACAAATATGAATTGACCACCTGGTTTGAGGAATTTAGAAATTACCTTGGCCCATTTGTCTAGATCGGGAAGCCAGCCAATCGTACCATAGCTGGTGTACACGATGTCGAATTGTTGATTGAGATGCTCGGGCAAGCTATATACATCACAGTTGATGAACGTTGCATCTAAGCCGAGTTCGGTATTCAATTCGTTAGCTCGTTTTATTGCTTTGTCAGACAGGTCTACGCCGGTAACGTTGGCCCCCATTCTGGCCAGTGACAAGCTGTCTTGGCCGAAGTGGCACTGTAGGTGTAGGATGGTTTTCCCTGAGATATCCCCTAATAAATCTAATTCAATTTGATTAAGGGAGCTTTTCCCCTTTTTGAAGGCCTCCACATCGTAGAAATCGGAAGCGATATGTATATCTGTCTTGTTATTCCACAAGGCTTTGTTGATATCAATATAATTGTTTTCGTTGTTCATAAAAGTATTATGGTTGTTTTGCTGACGCTATCGAGTAGGTTTGTAAATCGTCAAAAATACATATTCTCGGGTTAGCGGTATTCATTATTATCTAGTGTTGTGAGTCAATTGTCAATCCTTTTGCCAAATATTTTTAGACTTCTTTCTATTCCATCGAGTTCGGCGATATTGGGGAGCATGGCCCACTCTTCAAATCCGAAATGTTGGAAGAGGGCGATACTTGGTACGTTGTGGGCAAATATGAATCCCAGTAAGGTTTTGATACCATAGTGGGGGGCCTGGTCGATGGCGTATTGAATGGCTTGCTTTCCCAGCCCTTTGCCTCTGGAGTTTTCATCCAAATAGATGCTGACTTCGACGGTGCCCTGATAAGCAGGGCGGCCATAGAAAGATTGAAAGCTGATCCAGCCTACGATTTGTTGCTGATCGTCTTCGATTACCCAAAGTGGCCGTTTGTTGCTGTCGTGCTTTTCGAACCAAGGTATGCGGCTGTTGACGCTGATGCACTCTGTATCGGCGGTTACTATTCGGGAAGCAACAGTGGAGTTGTAGATTTCAACAATTTTAATCAAATCTGCTAATATGGCATGTCTAAATATCATCGTATCGCTAGTTGGTCTTTTGGGTGATCATGGGTAAGTTGTTTCGAGACCATTCGCTCCAGGATCCGACATACAGTCGTGGGATTGGTAGTCCAGCAGAAGCGAAGGCCAATAAGGTATGGCATGCAGTGACACCGGATCCACAGTGGACGATGACATTGTCGGGGCCAACTGTAGATAAAAATGGAGCATATAGTGCATGGAGAGCTTCTTTATCCTTGAATGTCCCATCATCATGGAGATTAAGAACGAACGGGATATTGATTGCTGTAGGAATGTGTCCCGCGATGAGGTCTATGGGTTCATGCTGGCCAGCATATCGAGCAGTATCTCTGACATCGATAATGGTTGTCCTATTTGTCTCGCTGGCCTTTTGCACATCTGTAAGAGTAGCTTGTGGGAGTGCCCAATCGCTCGTCGGATAAGGGGTTGTATATTGCGGTATATTTTCCCCTTGTGAAGTATGGATTCCCGCTTGCAACGCAAGTTGAAGACCTCCATCCAGGACATAGACGTGTGTATGGCCAACTGCCTTGAGCATCCACCAAAATCTAGCCGCTGCGTTGGAGCCCTTCTTGTCGTCATATATCACGACATAAGATGTTGGGCTGATACCTAGATGGGCGAGTGTCTCGGAAAATGATTCGGGAGTAGGAAGGGGATGCCTACCCCCAAGGGCAGCATCTTCGCCTACTTCAGCAAGCTGAGTTTCCAAATTGGCGAATATCGCCCCTTGTAGGTGTTGCTGCTTATAGTTTTCAAACGCATTTGGTCCGGCTGACGCATCTACTAGCACGAGGTTGGAGGCATCATGTTGAGATAGGGCTATCCACTCGTGGGGTTGTATTAAAGGGGAGACAGTTATCATGGTATTCGGATATCTTTTTTCAAACTAAAATTAAACTATTTAGAGATATAAAGTTAAAATCTTTTTGAAATTACTACCCTAACCTTGAGATATTGTCGGTTTTCGAGTTTAGTCTGCGTGCTGCAATATTTACACTTCCATACATTGATTTTACTGGATTTATCGATAAAAGTATCTAGATTGCATTAGGATTGTACGGAATATCAAGACAAAGGATATGGTGCTGAATGCCATGCTATTTGAAAGAGAATGAGTCGGACAGGAAGTCAATTGGCGAAAAGAATGAGATCATAAAAATGAAAAGAACGCTAAAAATTTTAAAGAAAACAATGATTATACTTATTAGTGTGTTAGCTCTTCTGGCGGTTGTCGTGTACTGGTACATGCAAAAACCTGAGTTTGGCAAATCGCCTCAGGCTGCTCGCCAACAAGCGATAGAGCGGTCGAAGCATTACAAAGATGGGGCCTTTCAGAATATACACTATACACCTACGCTGACTAAGGGGTATAGTATGAGCGGTGTGATGTACGATCAATTGACCAAGAGCTTTCCGCGGCGTAGACCTTTGGACAGCTTACCGTCTGTAAAGACGGATTTGCATACATTGCCCAAAGATGTGAATGCACTGGTATGGTTCGGTCATTCGTCTTATTTCATTCAGTTGGATGGGAAGCGATTTTTGGTAGATCCTGTATTTAGTGGCAATGCATCACCTATACCCGGGACAAACACTTCTTTTAGAGGAGCAGATATCTATCAAGCGGAAGATATGCCTGATATCGACTATTTGCTGATCACACACGATCACTATGATCATTTGGACTATACGACTATGTTGAAGCTCAAAGATAAGGTGTCCATGGTGGTCTGTGGACTTGGTGTAGGGGGGCATCTGGAAAGTTGGGGATTTGCAACAAATGCTATTATCGAGAAAGATTGGTATGAGCACATCCCCTTGAGCGATGGATTTTCTTTGGATACGGCTCCTACTCGACATTTTTCGGGCCGGGGATTTAAACGAAATAATACCTTGTGGTTGTCTTTTATACTACAGTCACCTAACATGACGGTTTATATCGGGGGGGATAGTGGATACGATACACATTTCAAAGAGATTGGAAACAAGTTTGAACACATTGACCTAGCGATTCTAGACAATGGGCAATATAATGTCGCTTGGCAGGCCATCCACATGCTGCCTGAGGAGGTAATTCAGGCCAGCCAGGACTTAGGGGCCAAACGTGTTTTTCCGGCGCATTCGTCTAAATTTATGCTGGCGCAGCATCCCTGGGATGAACCCCTTATCCGGACTTCTACTTTAGCTGATGAGGCAGGGATACCTCTGGTCACGCCAATGATAGGAGAGGTGGTACGACTTACGGATTCTACACAGGTATTCAAGCACTGGTGGGAGGGCTTAAAATAGCAGTTCTGCTAGTCAAAAAATGTGAAACGTGGTCAATCCTGTGCTTGGCTGCGTTTCTTGAGTTTATTGGCTGAATCAGCTGCAATAATCAAGCCGCCGGCCATCATAATGATATCTTTAAGTACTAACCTCCCTGCTCCAGAAAGATAGGGGAATCCGTAGTGCGGAGTCGGTAGATCTCCTCCTAGATTGGGTACGTAGACTTCGGGAGTGGTTATCAAAAATGTGAGGGTGACGATGGACATACCAAATGTCAGTAAGCCGCCCCATAACCCTATATTGGGATACCATATCCCTAAAAGTGTGAAGATGCCTATTGCCAAGATGACGCTGCCCAATGCGTAAGAAAAGGTATAAGTGCCGTTGGCCTCATGCCAATCGATGTTCTTTTTGACCATCTTGCCTTCTGGATTTTTATATTGTTGATATTCGGGTGCTTCTTTAGTCAAAAAAAAGCTCATGAATGGGCTATTGGCAACAAAAGGAATGATGCCGTCCGCCTCATATTGAAAGGCCTTGAGCCCCCCAATCCAGGCCATGACTATAAAGATAGCAAGTCGAAGGAAATTGATAAATGTAGGTTGCGACTTCGCCAATATGGAAATGATAGCGTTCATACGTTGGATTTTGAATAATATATCCAAAGATAGCCCATTCCCAAAGCTTATGGAATGGATAAATAAGGCCTTGACATAGACTATTTTGCAACGACGGAGATGCCTACTTGCTCACGGTAATGTGCTGGGGATAGGCCTACACACTTCTTAAAGTATCGACTGAAATAGAACTCGTCCTCAAAATGGAGTTCGGATGCTATTTGTTTGATAGATTTGAAAGTGAGGTGCAATCTTTTTTTTGCTTCTAGCACGACGCGATCTTGTATGAGTTGGCTGGGGGTCTTTCCGAATTGTTTCTTGATTTTTTTGCTGAAGGCATCGGTACTGAGGGCCAGCTGATCAGCATAATGCGCTACGCTACGCTGCTGTATAAAGTTCTGTTCGAGGAGTTGCTGAAACTGATCCATGTCAGTGGGTACATTAATGGGCTGGGCTTGGCTTGCCAAGATTGTCTTCTTCTCTTTACTGCATAGCGCAAGTGTCAATTGGAGGTAAGCACGCAGTACCGAATCAGCATATATATGGGTATCTTTGACTTCCAATTTGAGTTTGTCAAAGATAGCTGTGATTTCTTCAAAAGAGGGATAAGAAAGGGGCAAGTGTGGGTGTAGGTAAATGTTGTTGAATAGGAGACCGTTGCAGGCGACTTCCTTTTTGTGATATTCAATACAATAGAAGTCGCCATGAAATTGCAATTGGTAGATGTCAATGTCACAGTCCGTACTCCACTTCAAATGCTGATAAGGTGAAAGAAACAGAATCGTGTGGGACTTAAAGTTGTAACGGGTGAAATCTACTTCAAAGGAGCCTACGCCGTCAAATAGCATAATCTGATAATATGGCGAGTCAAACCCGCTTGTGTACGTTTCGCTTGCTGTATGTTGTATGGAGATAAGGGAATCCATTGTTTCAAATTTTGGATTTAAGTCTACTTAATGTTTCTTGCGAAATTCCGAGATAAGAGGCGACCATTTTATTGGGTAGTCTTCTGACGATAGCCGGATTCTTGTGCAGCAAATTCTTATACCGCTCCAAAGCATCCATGGTAATGAAAGACTGTAGTCGCTTGGTGTTATTGACATAGGCGAACTCCAAGTACAGTCGATAGAATTTTTCCCATTGGGGCACCTCTTTGAGTAGATTGTGAAAATCGCGGTGAGAGATATAGAGGATATCTGAATGTTCTACCGATTGTATGAATTCAAGAGAGGGTTCACCGGTGATGAAGCTGGTGAGTGCAGTTGCAAGTTGATTCTCAAATGCAAAGTAGCGAGTTGCTTCTTGACCATCTTCATTGATGAAGAATATTCTTAAACACCCTTTGCCAACGAAAAAGGTCCGTTGGCTGGATTCTCCATTATGAAGTAGGAGCTCGTTCTTTTTGGTTGTTAGCGGTTTGAAATATTGGAGGATTACATCCAGTTCATCTGCTGATACATCAATGGAGTCCTGAATATATTTTTTTAGTTGTTGAACCATTCATAGGGATAATCTCTGACAAAGGTACGGTAATAAACGATATCTTCAATGGTCAATACCGTGAGCCCATGCAGATGCGCAAATTGAATGACCTGAGGGAGCCTAGCCATCGTACCATCTGGATTCATTAATTCACATAATACAGCTTGTGGTGCAACACCGGCTAATAAGAGGAGGTCTATACTGCCTTCTGTATGGCCATTGCGTACCAATACACCGCCTTGTTGTGCTCGAAGGGGAAAGATATGCCCAGGACGTACGATATCCGACGGCTGCGCCATGGGATGACTGGCACTTTTGACGGTTTGAAGACGGTCTGCGGCGGAGAGTCCGGTAGTGACTCCCTTTTTGGCTTCAATACTGACAGTAAAGGGTGTTTGGAATTGACTGGTATTGTGCGTGACCATATAGGGGAGTTGGAGGGTATCTGCTTTTTCGTTAGTAAGACATAGGCAGATGACTCCACTGCATTCCCGAATCATTAGCGCCATGTCTTCTTCTTGGATATGCGCTGCTGCAAAAATAAGATCACCTTCATTTTCGCGATCTTCATTGTCTAGTAGTAGGATACCTTTGCCAAGTTGAAGTGCTTCCAAGGCTTTTTCAACCCTTTCTTTTGGACAGTTGCCAAATGCTAAAAGAGAGATGTCTTTGCTCATGATGTTTACTTTTTAAGGATAAGTTTTTCTGCAATTTTGCGCGCATTGGGAATGATGACAAAGGCCGCAAGATAAGCGACAGGAAGCATTGTTGTCCAAGATTTAAGAAATTTGAAAAACCAATCTTCGCCAAAGCCATAGGTGCGCATAAGACCAACTATGGACATTATGAGGGTCATCGGAATCACAACAAAGAGTGTGTTGATGTACTTAAAATACTTTTGAGTCATTTGTATCGTGTTTTGTTTGGATATGGACAAAGGTGTAGGTTCTCCAACTTTTAAACATTGACAAATGTCAAGAAATGATTAAATCAAAAAAAACTCCCAAGTTGGGATTACTTGGGAGTTGGTTACTTTATTTTTTTAAGTACTTTTCAAGGAATTGATCTTGTTCCCAGAGGAGATGTAGGATGTTTTCTTCGGCAACATATCCGTGGGATTCTTTCGGTAATAAGAGCATTCGTACGGGAGCCCCGAGGTTTTTAAGGGCTTGAAAGTAGCGTTCGGTCTGCAATGTAAATGTCCCGGGGTTATTGTCTGCCTCACCGTGCACCAATAACATAGGCGTTTTCATCTTATGGGCATTCATGAACGGTGACATGGTGTTGTATACTTCGGGTACATCCCAATAATTGCGCTGTTCATATTGAAATCCGAATGGAGTTAATGTTCGGTTGTAAGCACCACTTCGGGCTATACCGACCGCAAATAGGTTGGAATGCGTCAATAGGTTAGCGGTCATGAACGCACCGTATGAGTGGCCACCGACACCCACACGTCTGCGGTCGATGTATCCTAATTGGTCGACGGCATCTATTGCTGCTTCGGCATTAGCGACGAGCTGTGGGACAAAAGTATCATTAGGCTCTTCCTTACCTTCACCAATAATTGGGAATGCCGCATCATCCAATACTGCATATCCTTTAGTGACCCAATATACGAATGAACCATAGTACGGAAATGTAAATTCATTCGGGTTGGCCGTGCTCATACCTGCGGTACTCTTGTCTTTATATTCTGCAGGATAGGCCCATATCAACAGGGGTAATTTCTCTTTTTTGGCTTTGTCATAGCCCGCGGGTAGATAGAGGGTGCCGGAGAGGTCTACTCCATCTTTGCGTTTGTAACTGATGACTTCTTTGTATACGTTCTTGATGCTTTCAAATGGATTTGCAAAATGTGTCAAAGGGGTAAGTTTGTTGCCTTTGATTGTTTTGATGTAATAGTTAGGGTAGTCACTTTTGGATTGTAGCATGACCAAAATCTCGCCCTTTTTGATGTCCAATATATCGTTGATGTCTTCCTTTTGGTCTTTGACGTTGGATGTGTATATACGTTTGATAGAGAAATCCTTGAGGTTCATTTCATTGATGAATGGAAACTGTCCCTCTTTGGTATAGCCATCGCCAATCCAATAAGTCTTTCCATCTTTGATTTGAATAACATGTCGGCCGTATTGATTGCGAGCTGTCTGTACTTTTCCAGGGTCGTTGTACACATCTTGAAAGTTACGATCATTGAACAGTTTGGTTTCGCCAGTGGTCGGGTTGAGCAAGTGCGATTTTTGATTGCGGGTGTCATACCAGCTTTCATATAAGAAAGCGTGGGTAGCATCTCCCCATTGGATGTCGGCAAATCTATCTTTGGTCTTGACCAGTGCTTTGGGGGCTGCGGTGAAGGGTGCCTCCCAAGTATATACTTGATCGCGATATTCTACCTGTTTGGCCTGATCTCCTTCATCCAATGCTTCGGCATAATAGAGTGTCGCTGGCTGATCTGCTCGCCAAGAAATTCCTCGTTTTCCCATTCTTACTGAAGAAAATCCTTTTGGCATGATTTCATTTAATGCAACCTCGTTGACCTTCTTGACTTCTCGACCTTGAAGGTCGTATACGGTAGTCTCCATTGGGAATCGATTCAATGGTACAATGTAAGAATAGGGGCGTTTGATAGTTGTAATCAAAATGTAATTGCCATCCGGAGAAAATGATTTGGATGTATATATAGCAGATGCTTTGAATGGTGTACTAACGCCTTCAAGACTTACTTTAGCAAGGTCTGAAGAGGCTAGCGTCTCAAAATTGGTCTCATCCTTTGGATTTTTCAATAAATCTTGATAGGTCCTATTTTGGGAGACTTTGCCATCGCTAGTGGACACGATTGGACCTTTTGGTAAGTCTTTTCGTTCGTCCAATAATGCAGGTCTGTTGGTGGGTAATAGGTTGACGAGAAGGGATTGGGAATCTTTAAACCAGGTGTACGGGGAGCCCAGATTTGCATTGAGATTGTCAGCCGTCAATTTTTTTGCTTGAGCTGTAGCTAAGTCAATAATCCAGAGTTCGACTCCTTTGGATGTGGTGTTGGTAAAAGCAATCGTTCTCTCGTCAGGGGAGAAGGACATGTTGGTGATTTTGGGATGGGTAGGGAGACCATTGACCTGTGTCTCTATGTTGTCCTTGACACGCTTAAGCTTTAAATTGTAGAAGTAGGTTGCTGTGCTGGAAATATTGGTGGTGGGGTTGACACGAAGGCCTGCCAGTTTCATCTCCTCTTGATTGAGGTCGTCCAAGGTCTTGTAAGTGGCTCGGTAAGAGAGAACCATCCATTCTTTATTGCCGCTCATGGATACTGTTGGTGGTCTGTCAAATTCAGCTAATTGGAGGATTTCTGCAGAGGGCTTTTGATAGGTTATGTTCTCTTGGGCAAAACTGAAACTAGCCAATCCAATAAAAAATAGGGTTAGTTGTCTTTTCATCTACTTATTGTTTAAAATGTTATGAAGAGGTTGTGTTCAAAGCCTACGTCTTACCGCAAAAGGGGACTGTGTATCGGGATCGTGAACTGAACAGGCATGTTTTTTTTTAGTCAACTCCTTCATCAAATGAATATCTGTTTGTGCTTCGAAAATACTCATTTGTTTTGAATTAGAAGGGTCATAGCACCATCATAAAAAAAGCCATTGACCTGTTTCAGATCAATGGCTGTATTATGCTAGTGTTTCAATTATTATTCGAAGTATTCTTTGATACGTTCAAAGAACGATTTTTCGCTCTTACCCGGCTGTGGTTTGAAGTTTGGCGATTCTCTTAGCTTTTCTAAGAGTGCTTTTTCATCTGCGGATACAGCCTTTGGTGTCCAGATGTTGATGTAGATCAATTGGTCTCCTTTATGATAAGAATTGACTTCTGGAATACCTTTTCCTTTTAGACGCAATATTTTTCCACCTTGGGTTCCAGGTTCGATTTTTATTTTGGCTTTACCATCGATGGTAGGTATTTCTACGGACGTGCCCAATGCCGCATCGGCAAAGTTGATGTATAAATCGTAGATGACATTGATGCCATCACGTTTTAATTGTTCGTGAGGTACCTCTTCCACTAAGATGATAAGGTCTCCTGGTACTCCTCCGCGAGCAGCTGCATTACCTTTTCCACTCATAGAAAGCTGCATGCCTTCGCTGACACCTGCTGGAATATTGATGGTAATGGTTTCTTCACCTCTGGTCAAGCCTTCTCCTTTACAAGTTTGGCATTTGGCTGTGATTTCAACTCCTTCACCATTACAAGTTGGACAGGTGCTGGTGGTTTGCATCTGACCTAATATGGTATTGGTGACTCTTCTTACGGATCCTGCTCCGCCACATGTGCTACAGGTATGGTATGACGATTTGTCTTTTGCTCCGGTTCCTGTACAGGTATTACAGACTACTTGTTTGTTGACCTTGACCTTTTTCTCTGTTCCTTTTGCAATTTCATCTAGTGTCATTTTGACTTTGATACGTAGATTACTTCCTTTGGGAGCTCGGCGACCTCCGCCTCTAGAACCACCACCGAAGAAGCTTTCAAACGGATTTCCGCCTCCGCCGAAGATATCGCCAAATTGGCTGAAGATGTCATCCATATTCATGCCACCGCCACCACCAAATCCGGATGCAGAGTTGCCTGCATGCCCAAATTGATCATAGCGTTGACGCTTTTCAGGATTACTTAATATTTCGTAAGCCTCAGCACCCTCTTTAAATTTCTCTTCGGCCTCTTTGTTGTCCGGGTTTTTATCAGGGTGATATTTGATTGCTAGCTTGCGATAGGCAGACTTAATCTCTGCAGCATCGGCACCGCGAGCTACCCCTAATATATCGTAATAATCTCTCTTTGACATTGTCTTCCTTATTATTTACCTACGACTACTTTTGCATAACGGATCACTTTGTCATTCAGATAGTAACCTTTCTCAATAACGTCTACTACTTTATCTTTCAGATTGGCTGATGGTGCAGGGATAGAGGTAATCGCTTCTTGAAGGTCAGCATCGAATGGTTGACCAATGACTTCCATTTCTTTGAGGCCTTCTTGCTCTAATATTTTTCTAAATTTATTGTTGACAAGATCGATACCTTCTTTTACTCCTTGCACGTCTTGCGTAGTTTCCATTGCTTTCAAAGCCCTGTCAAAATCATCCAATACTGTCAATAATTTGGATACCACTTCTTTTCCTGCAGATTGAATCAACTCTACACGTTCTCGGGAAGTCCGTTTTTTGTAGTTGTCAAATTCTGCGAATAGGCGCGTGTACTTGTCTTGAGCATTTTGCAATTGTTGCTCAAGGGTTACTTCTGCTACAGGTGTCTCCACAGACTCTTCTGTAGTGTTTTCAACTGTTTGATTTTCATCTAGAGGAGTTTGTTGCTCCTCGTTTATATTTTCTTTTTCGCTCATGATCCGGATATAAATACTTTAAATTGTTAAAATACCTGCTTTTGCTGGCTCAAAGTTGCTGCCAAACCAAAAAAAAAGACAGCTTGTCAGTTAATGTCGAACATGAACTAACAATCTGTCTGAATTTTATCTTTTGTGTCAGTCTTTATACCGCTATATTTCTACATTGTCATGTAGGGCACCATCTGCAGTTTTGATAATACGTGAAGGCATATTGCGGATAATCTGATAATCATGCGTGGCCATCAATACAGCAGTACCTGATGAAGCAATATCTCTCAATAACAATACAATTTCCTCCGAAGTGGCAGGGTCCAGATTACCTGTAGGCTCATCTGCCAGTATAATCTCGGGGTTATTCAATAGTGCACGGGCTATTACGACACGCTGTTGTTCACCACCAGATAGCTCGTGTGGCATTTTCTTCAATTTGGAGCGTAAGCCCACCTTTTCAAGTACATCTAGCATACGATTCTCAATAAGACCTTTGTCTTTCCAACCTGTAGCTTTGAGTGCAAATTCAAGGTTTTTTTCAATAGTACGATCGTTGAGCAGGTGAAAGTCTTGAAAGACAATACCCAATTTACGTCTCAGAAACGGTACGTCATTGTCGTGTAATTTACGAAGATCGAATCCTGCCACCATGCCTTCGCCATTTCCGATGTAAAGGTCGCCGTAGATTATTTTTAATAAACTACTTTTTCCACTACCCGACTGACCGATGAGGTACAAAAACTCGTTTTGGTCTATTTTAAGATTGACATTTGACAGTACTAAATGTTTCTGTTGATAGATATCAACATTTTTTAACGTTATTACGGTATTTCCTATCATCTTTACTTACAGTTCTAATTTTTTGATTTGACCAAAAGGCAGTTCATTGACCACCTGCATGATATATTCTGTCTTATCTCCCAAACCTATTTTTTCCAACGATTTGTCGGGACGGTCCACCCTAAAATAAGCCAATAGCGTGAATTCATCATCTCTAAGTTGCACATAGTCTGGTATTTTTGCGACACCTTTTACTTTAACGATATACATATCAACACAAAGTTATGATTTTTTGATAAACCTGACTTATGAATGCTAAAATAAACCTATCCCTATTGGTTTGCAAATAAAAAGTCTAATGTGTTGATGCCGTCAGCATAATCATCGAGCGCTGGACATTGACTCTGGCCAAATTGGAATGTTGGAATTTCTGTTTTCAAGGCTATTGCCGTAGTGATACATTGGACCTGCTCTGCCGAGGCATTCAAGGTGTCTTCGACCTGCTGTATATTGTCATATTCTTGAAAAAATAGGACGGCTAAGGGCGAAGCCGTACGGTCATCTTCTTTAAGTAAGAGGAAGCCGTTGTCAAAGTGACGGTCCTTGTTGATAAGGTATATAGACTTGTTGTAGTCGTAGTTATTGTTGTATTTGAAATGATCGCCAATTGCTGAAAATTGTTCCAGACCTTCAAATAAATGTGCAACATTGTATCCTTTGGGTACGAATATCTTAGAAACGGATCGGCAACCCAATCCAAAATAATCAAAGATATCATGGCCTAGTTGTTGGAGCTGTTCACTGGATTCATTTCCGGAAAGGACGGCTATGGAATTTCTGTTTTTACGGATGATATGTGGTTTTTTTCCGAAATAGTATTCAAAATAACGAGAGCTGTTGTCACTGCCGGTGGCGATTACGAGGTCGAAGTCGTGGAGTCTATCCACGAGTTGGAAGCGCTCGGCAAATCGAGGTTCGACATCTACCAGTAAGCCAAGTATAGCGGTGGTGAGGCCTGCATCGTCAGAGGAAACTTTAATCTGGGCCTTAAATCCAGCCAAAAGTACACAAAGAATATCGTGAAAGCCGACCAAGGGTATATTACCCGCCAACACGAGCCCTACTGTCTTTTCGGATGTTACGTCCGGATAGGGCTGTAACCAGTTTGTGAGTTTGCTTTCTTCAAGATTGGCCGATATCGCGGAAATGGACTGCTCTACGTTGGGAGCGGTGTACCACGGATTTTTGTATACCGCGTTGGCAATGGTTTCAGCGAGGTACTCCGGCGTTTTTCGCAATTGCTGACCTAACTCAGTGAAGGCTTTGATGCGTTGTTCTTTTGTCAAAATGTTCAATTCTTCTATATTTAAAGCCTCAAATTGTGCTATCTTTGTGAGAGCAAAGAGACTATATTCGGATTATTGATTTAAAATCTATACGATTAATAGTCTAATATATTATCTTTGCGGTACAAAAATAGTTTATTTATCAGAATTGAGAGGTTATAAATGGCGATAAAAATTACAGATGAGTGCATTAACTGTGGAGCTTGCGAACCGGAGTGCCCTAATAATGCGATATATGATGCTGGAGTAAGTTGGAAATTTTCGGATGGAACATCCTTGGACGGTATCATTGATTTTGGTGATGGCGTGACGTTGGATGCAGGGGAGACACAGGATGCAATTTCCAATGAAGTATATTATATTGTATCGGACAAATGCACAGAATGTGTCGGTTTTCATGATGAGCCGCAGTGTGCTGCAGTATGTCCAGTAGACTGTTGTGTTGACGACGAGGATATTCGCGAGAGCGAAGACGAGCTTTTGGCCAAAAAGGCATGGCTTCATGGTGAATAGTATCCTTTAAAGATATTTTGATAAGGCTTATTCCTCTAGGAGTAAGCCTTTTTTTGTGTTATAGAATTCTTCTTATCGTAGGGATATGACCATTTGTCGAGTCGGCTGAGGATGGGATATTTTATTGGATTTTTTGTCCTTATTTCCTAATTTATACGCTCTAAATTGTTCGTTCAAGCGAATAAAATTTGTCTATCACCTTAGATTTTTTATTTTTGTTCATTAAATAACCTTAATAAATACTGAATGTTTAAATCAAAATTGGGTCTTTTGACCTTTGCAATTCTTTCAATAGCCACGATCCTGACGGTTGTCTACGAGTTTGGGTGGGTGAATATTTCGCCTGCTGTAATGATGGTGGTTCGTTGGATTGTGGGAATTGTTTTGGTCATCACCGCCTTACGACGTAAGAATCTGACGACTTGGATTTTGACCTGTATGATATTGGGTATCTTTGTAGGAATTGACTTCCCTAATTTTGCAATCGCCTTACAACCCCTAAGCCAGGGATTTATTAAGCTTGTGAAGACGATTGTAGGTCCTATATTGTTTGCTACTTTGGTGTATGGTATTGCTGGCCATTCGGACTTGAAACAGGTGGGGCGTATGGCTTGGAAATCGATGCTGTACTTCTTCTGTGCAACTACTTGTGCTATTTTTATAGGCTTGGCGGCAATTAATATCACACAAGCGGGTGTGGGAGTAGATATAGAACATATGCCGCACGAAGAGTTACCGGCTAAGAAGGTCGATGCCAGTCAGGCGATATTGGAACATCTGCCTGAGAACGTCCACGGAGTCTATAAGTTCACTTCTTTCTTCCGTGATTTGTTTCCGGAGAATATCGTGAAATCTGTTCATGAAAATCAGGTTTTACAGATTGTGGTCTTTGCTGTACTGTTTGGGATAGGTCTGGCATTGGTAGAAGAGAAGAAAAGAAAGCCTTTGGTCGACTTTACGGAAAGTCTATCCGAAGCGATGTTCAAATTTACGAATATCATCATGTACTTTGCGCCAATAGGGGTGGGAGCAGCGATGGCGTATACCGTGGGGCATTTGGGAGTTGACATCCTCAAGAATCTGTTTATGTTGCTGGCAACTCTATACTTGGCGTTGATTGGCTTTTTACTTTTGGTTTTATTGCCTGTGGCGCTGTATCTCAGAATACCTATTGGTAAGTTTATAAGCGCTATCAAGGAGCCTGTTTCCATTGCATTTGCAACGACTAGCTCTGATGCTGCTCTTCCGAAAGCAATGAATGCTATGGAGCGCTTTGGCGTACCTCGTCGTATAGTTTCATTTGTGATTCCTACGGGCTACAGCTTTAATCTTGACGGAACTTCTTTGTACTTGTCTTTGGCTTCTATATTTGTAGCACAAGCCGCTGGTATGCACCTTTCTTTGGGACAACAGTTGCTTATTGCATTTACATTGATGATTACCTCCAAAGGGGTAGCAGCTGTACCTAGGGCATCCTTGATTATCCTGATTGCTACGGCCGACCAGTTTGGGCTCCCCGTTTTTGTCATAGCTGCCATTCTGGGTATAGATGAGTTGATGGATATGGCGAGGACCTCTGTAAACGTTATTGGTAACTGTTTAGCTACTGTTGTAGTGGCCAAATGGGAAGGTGAGTTTGACGAAGAGGGACCCTATCGGACAGATGACCCAGACGCCTTGTAAAAACCGATTCTAGTATATAAAAAGGCCTGAAATTATTCAGGCCTTTTTTTGGTTATAGATGCGGTCGATTCTATATTTGAGTAAGAATCAACCAGGCATTGGTTGCTTTAAATGCAGATAGTCTATGCGGCTTTAGTTGAAATTCAAAGAGGCGGGGCCAAACTCTTCGAAGTAGATCGCCTCTATGTTTATTCCGTTGCTGGTGAGATATGTTACATGTTTTTTGATAAAAGGTGCTGGACCGCAGATGTAGTATTGTGCCTGTGTGTCCAATACATCAGCTGGAACTTGGTCAAGTGAGACCCAGCCTTGATGTAGGTCCTCTTGCATGGCTTCTACGCTGTCGTAGAATATGTGCTGCTTGAGATTATCGTTATTGGTCTGAATTTCTTTGATTTTGTCTTTGAATGCATGGACTTGTTCACTGCGACAGCCGTGTATCCATGTGATTGGAATATTGACTTGTTGCTTTGTTAATGATTCAAGCATGGCCATTAAAGGTGTTTGACCCACGCCGCCACTGATAAATACTTGTGGGCGATTACCTTCTTGTTTTAACGTGAAGTTTCCAGCTGGAGCGGTCAATTCGATGTGGTCACCTTCTTGTATATGCTCATGCAACCTATTGCTGATCATGCCGTCTGGATGCTGGCTGCCTATTTCCTTCTTTACGGATATTCGGTAATAGATGCCATTTGGCGCACACGAGATACTATACTGACGGGGTTGGAGGAGACTCAATTGAGGGAGGAATAGTCGCAAGCTAATAAATTGACCAGGTTGGAAATCTGCGACAGAACCACCATCGGCAGGGTAGAGGTAGAATGATGTGATTTCAGCCGACTCTTGTTCTTTTTTGTTGACGATAAATGGTCGCCACCCTGTCCATCCACCTACTTTTGCGGTCTGCTGTTGGTATAGCTTCTGTTCATGCCCTGACATAAGCGTTGCCAGTTGTTCGTATGCAATCGTCCAGGCTTCTAAAAGTGCGGGGCTGGCTCCCTCACCCAATACCTCTTGTATGGAAGCAATCAAGTGTCTTCCAACGATGCTGTAATGTTCTGGACGTATATCCAAGCTGGTATGTTTGTGTCCTATTCCGTCAACAGCTGGAAGCAGTACGGAGGGGTCTTCAATATGTTCGGCATAGGCGAGTACCGCCATGGCGAGCGCAGTTTGCTGTCGTTGATTTTGCTGATTGCCCATGTTGAAGACATTCTTCAACTCTGGATTGTGTACAAACATACGGTTGTAAAAGTGAGTGGTTAGCAATACACCGTGTTCCCTAAGTACAGGGACTGTTGCCTTTACAAGGTCTTTTTGTTGTGGGGTCATCATATTTATTAGCGATTAATAGAAGAGTTTTTTATCTTCTATTATGTTAAAAAAATGCTATTTGCATAGCGTTAAGTTTCCTTTAATCAATTCAAGGTTGAATTGTCCAATGCTTGTCTTTTTGAGCATGATGCTGAGTTGATTTCTGACTTTCTTAAAGTCATTATGCAGGGGGCAAGGATTTTTTTCCGAACAATAGTCCAATCCCATTCCACATCCTATAAAAATCTGCTCGCCATCAACCGCCATGACAATATCGGCAATAGGCTTCTTTAGCCCTTCGGGATCTATGAAAAAGCCACCATTCGGTCCCTTTGACGATTGGATGAGTCCTTCCTTGCTGAGATTTTGAAGAATTTTACCCAAGAATGGTTCTGGAGATTTTACTTTCTCAGCAATCTCCCTGATGCCCACTTTCCGACCTTCGTGGGAACTTTGAGCGATATAAAAGACTGCGCGGATTGCGTACTCACATGTTTTTGAAAAAACACCCATTCTTGATTTAATTTAATATGTGACCAAAAGGATAAAGATACATATCTAATTGTTATTAATCACATTTTGCACCCGATGCAAGTGGTCATTTTTGTGTATACTCAATCTGACGATAGTGTCCTGCACAGCTGTTAGGTCGTGGAGAACGGATCCTTCCAATCCAATCAGTTGCCCCGCCTTCATACGGTGTTGCTCACTTTGTACACCTAGGATTATTTCCCCTGTCAAGATATGGATTACGATAGGGAAGGGGCTTTGGTGTTCGTCCATGGTCTGGCCGTTTGCTAGGCATATTCGGATTTCCTTGGTGGTGCTTGTTTCCAATACGAGGGTCACGGATGGTTTGTTGTCTCCATAGGTTACTCCCTCTGTGAAGGAGGCAGGCAGGTTATCTTTTTTTGTTTCCATGTCTGATTCGATTCAATTACAGAACAAAGGTAGCGATTAAATAATAAAAGAGTGTAAACTCTTTTATTATTTAATCTTTCTGAACAAACGATGACAAACTCTTGGTTTATCGGAGCGCTTGCTCAAAATCTGCTATAATATCTGCTATTGCCTCCAATCCTACACTGATACGAACTAGGCCATCTGTGATCCCTGTTTGTAGCCGAATTTCTCTCGGTATACCGGAGTGTGACATAGAAGCGGGATGAGACACCAGTGTATCAACGGTGCCCACGGATACTGCTCTGGTACAAATCTGGAGTTTGTTGACCAAGTTTACAGATTTTTGGTATCCTCCTTTTAGATCAATACTCATAATCGAGCCTGCGTGACGCATTTGCTTGCGACTGATGTCGTAATCGGGGTGGGTAGAGAGGCCGTTGTAGTGAACTTTTTCAACTTCAGGGTGCTTGGTCAGGAACAGGGCCAGATCCATGGCATTGCGGCAGTGTTGTTCCATGCGTAGGGCCAATGTCTTGATTCCTTGTAGGACCAAAAAGCCATCAAATGCATTACTATTGGCGCCTAATAATTTATACGTATGCAAGATATGGCCATTCATGGCAGCTGTGTCGCGTCCTATCAATACGCCACCTATTGCATTTCCATGCCCATTCAGGAATTTGGTGGTGGAGTGGAAGATAAAGTCTACGCCATACTTAAAGGGCTGTTGGAGGTAGGGAGTGGCAAAAGTATTGTCTACCGATACAAGCTTATTGTATCTTTTCGCAAGTTGGACTATCTGCTCCATATCGATGCATTGCATGGTTGGGTTTGCAGGAGATTCAAAGTGTACCAATTTTATTTCGGGAGTTTGTTTTAGGATGTCCTCCACTTGATGGATATCAGTCATGTCCGAAAAATATGCTTTGATCCCGAATCGAGGTAGCAGTTTGGTGATGAACTCATGTGTGCCGCCATACAAAGAAGGTGTAGCGAGTATGGCATCTCCTGCTTGGAGTGTAGAGATGAATAGGGTAGACATTGCGGCTTGTCCACTTGCGGTCAATAAGGCTCGGGCTTGCAATGGCTGCCCCTCGGTGTCTGTAATATTCCAAGTTTCAAGGTCGGCAATGGCCCGTGCTGTCGCATCGGTAGTCGGATTGCCAAATCTAGAATATATATATCCGCTTTCTTCGCCCGTAAACCTACGCATACCTTGTTCGGCACTGTCGAATGTAAAAGTAGAGGTGGCATAGATGGGTTGGAGATGCGCATACTTGTCGTGGGTGTGCTGTTGATGTAAAGCCAAAGTTTCAAAGTCGATTTTAGGTGTGTCCATATTGGATTTGTATAGGTTTAGGTCATTTATGAATGATTATCTCTGCTCTTTGTAGTATTCTTCAAGGTACTGCTTTAGTACGATAGCGTTGGAGTGTTGTTGGTCCTTTGCAGCATACAACAGTGTGATGGTCGGTTGGTCTTCCCATTTGTCCAAGTAAGTGGGAAGGAGTTCATTTCGGGTAAGCTCTTTTTTATACTGTGCTTCAAACACTTCCCAGCGTTCAAGAACATGTGCATACGCTAGCCGAATTTCCGTCGATGAAGCAATATCTTTCGCCCATTCATCTATTTTAGCATTTTCCTTAGCGAGCCCTCTTGGCCATAGTCTGTCTATAAGCACACGATATCCGTCTTCTTCGTCAGGTTTTTCATATATCCGTTTGATACTAATCTGAGGTTGCATGTATTAAAGTTAAGGAGAAATGAGGATAATATTACAATAAAAGATATTTTACTCTTTTATTATACATATATTTGTTTACCCAAATAGGACAGAGGGATATTGTGGAGGCATATTAATGGGAGCATCTATGGAAAAGAAAGATATAACATCATTGGAGGAAATCCGATTGCTGGTGGATACATTTTACGGCAGGGTAAGGTTAGATGGTTTGATTGGTCCTATCTTTAATCGACTACTCGATGGTCGGTGGGAGGAGCATTTGAAAAAAATGTATGCTTTTTGGGAGACCTTACTTCTGGATGAGCACACGTATTTCGGTAGTCCCTTTCCACCCCACGCTGCGATGTCACTTACGCCGACACATTTTGAGACTTGGTTGGGGCTTTGGCGTCGTACGGTCTATGAATTTTTCGAAGGAGAGAAAGCCGATGAGGCTGTCTTGAGGGGCGAGAAGATGGCGACGATGTTTCTGTCCAAGATTGAGTATTTTAATAATTTGCAGTCGAAGCCGCTTACCTAAGGCTTTCATCCTACTTACCCACTCCTATGCATATCACAGCGCAGACTCTAATTGGCGATCTTGTTCGCAAGTACTACAATACTACCGTCGTATTCCATACATATAGAATCGATTATTACTGTCACGGTAATAGGAGTCTACTTGAGGCTTGTGATGAAAACACTGTTGATGTAGACGAATTGGTGAAGCAGTTGCAGATTTCGTTACATATTGAAGATCCGCACGAAGTCCCTTACTATAAATGGAGCATGGACGACCTTACTGCACATATTGAAAAGATACACCGCTACCTACAAAATGAATTGCGGGATATCCTTGGAAAAGTGGTGGCCAAAGGGGCGCGAGCCATTTCTGAACAAAGGTATTGGCTGGAATTACAACGTTTGTTGACCTTGGCCTTGGGCCGATTGCAGCATCACCATCAGAAAGAAGAATTGTTTTCACTCCCTTATTTTAGAAAAATATCCTTGGCCAAAGACAGTGGCGAAGCCATCCCATCATTAGAGGCCGAACAGTTGGAGCGACATTTGGATATCATGCGGCAGGAACACGAGGTGATTGCCAATAAGGTGAAACGTATTTGTAACTATGTGCTTGCCTCTGAATCACAAGAACAGGACGAAGAAAAGTGGTTGGTCCGGAAACTCAAAAATCTAGATGACCAGGTCAGGTTGTATATCCATTTGGAAAACAATGTCTTATTCCATAAAGTAACACAGATTAATAACTAGTTATTTGTTTCACTCTCATTAGGCTACACGAGAGATTAGCGTCAATTTTGGATTTGTTTTTCTGTCCTTATCGCTATGACCTATTTAGGGTCTGCTCATCTTATTTGCGCTATTTTTCCTTTTTTTGTGTTACACGTTCAGTCAATATATCCACTTTATCTTTCCTTTTTTTGTTTATCATTTTTTTCTTCTTCAAAAAACATTGACATCTCATCTATCCAAATTTATGAGTTAAATCACTTTTGTATTCATTACAAGGTGAATTTTAAAATCAAAAATAAACGTATATGGAAATAAAAAACAATATCGTTAATTAACTGTTAAAATATATATTGGTTGTTGATTGCGAAATCGAAATTTAGTTTTACTTTTGCAATAAGAAACTTTGGAGGATTGTCTTACACTTCTTCAAGTTTCGATTATCTACTATGAAAACGTATGGATGTAATCTGTGCTTGACCTACAGGTGTCCGGTTGCATCATTTATTAATCTATGAAAAGAGTTGCGCTCAATTGGGTATGGACGTTGGTGCTGGTGATGCTGTTCTGTGGGACGGAAAGAGAGGTGTATGGGCAGTCTAAAACTTATTTGAACGGCCAAAAGACCGGGAACAGATACCAAACTGGAAGCTTAATTGGACTGGGGCCGGGATCTGCAAAACTAACTGCTCCAATGGAAACATATCAGGATGGATGTTTAGTAAATGAATTTAAATATTATTATGGAGATGTAAATATTTTAAATGCAAGTACAACGACTGCTACACAGCTTATAGCAGCAAGAACATTAGGTGTTGCAGGGCTATTAGGGACGGGGGCCGACGTTTATTTTCAAATTAGAAATACGAGCAATACAGTTCTTCAAGGTGGAACAACCGTATACTTTAAATTAAAAGAGGCACCGGTAAGTACAGGTATAGATTTGAATGTTGGAGGATTACTTGGATTAACACCTCTTTTAAGTATATCGGGCGGAGGATATATCCAAGCTTCAAACTATAAATTTCACTCTGGCGGATGGGGAGTGTTGTGTAGTAATGCATATAATGGGAATGAAAATGCTGGAAATCTGGTTGGTACATCTACGGGTACTAAAACATTATTGTTAATTGATGAATTTGGGGAGTGGTATGCTGCTGTTACCCCAGATGCTGATTTCAATTCAGTGAGATTAAATCTAGCTTATCCAACAACGGGTGTTACGGTTTTAAGTGCCTTATCAGAAATAAAGGTCAATATTTATAATGCTTTTACTCAGTCTTTTGGAGGAAATTGTAATATAGCGGCACAATATACTTCCCCAGGTGAGGCTTCAGGCATTGCATTAAATGCAGGAGCTTTAGGGCTAAACCTATCTCAACTAATCGCTAATCCTCAATACGCCATAAATAATAACAGTAATGAATATGCATCATATTCTTCTGGCGTATTGAATCTTGGGGTTGCTAGTACTATTTCGCAAACTATATATTTTGATCACGTTACTTCCGTTCAGGATGCAGTGAAAGTTAGGTTGGGATTGAGCAATAGCTTGATTGGTCTGGGTGTTGGAAAGTTAAATGCCATTAAATTTATAGCTTATAAAGGCGTATCAGAAATACCTGTCTGGTCTGGTGGGCTGGAGGCCATAGCTCAACTATTGGGTTTAGATCTTCTGAATCTAATTAATTTAGGGGGGACACATAAGGAAGTTAATATAACTTTTAAACCTAATACTGAATTTGATAGAATAAAAATTGAATATGATGCAGGTTTGTTAAACCTTGGTGTGATAGGTGATGCACTTCGAGTTTACAATATGTCGTTAGCACCTGCTGCTCCTCTAATTGTTGATACAGGCCAACCTCATGATGTACAAGCCTGTGCTGGAGAGAACGCAATATTAGATGTTACCGCGATACCAGCTGGCGGCACTTCTCTTACTTATCAATGGCAAGTAAATAACAGTGGAAGTTGGGTTAATATAGGAGCAACCTCTGCGTCATCCAGCCTTACTCTTTCTAGTGTACAAATAAGTGATAACACTAAGAGATATCGAGTGATAGTAACAGGTGGAAACGCTGGATGCCTTCAAACTATTACTTCTGAGGAGGCATTGTTGACAGTGTTGCCTTTACCCAAAAATCCCAGTTTAAGCATTCAGAACACCTTTGATTAGATAGAATTATAAACACAAAAAACAATTAAAATTAATCGATATGGAAAGTAAACTAAAATTATTGAAAACAGGGTTGTTAGCACTGTTTTTATGTGCGTTAAGTAATTCCTCATGGGCGCAATTGGTAGCACCTGTTCCTGTAGCGCCTATTGCTAATAAAACAGGATTGGGTTTGGGAACGTTAAATGACGGTGTAGGTACCGTAACTGACCAAGTAAATACCGTTTTATTTTATAAGGAAAGTGCTGGCGTTTCAGAGACTGGCCTAACCTTGCAAGCAAGTTTGACAGATGCTAGTGCATTAACTTTCACTAGCTATAAATGGTATAAGATGAGTTATGACGGTACCACAGAAACACCTACAGAGGTCACTGGTCAGACTACTCGTGATTTGGCGTTGACAGCTCTTCAACCGGGGTATTACAAGTATCGGGTATACGGTTTGGTTGAAGATGGAACTGTATTGTGTCAATCTGAGGAATTTCAAGATATAGTATTCTTTGTACTCCGTCCCTTAGCTCCAACAGCCGGTGCTGCGTCTGGCAGTCTTCCAGGTTTTTGTATTGGAGATGCAACTCCAGCCCCTCTTGTTTTAGATGCCTCTGTGGCCTTTTCTGCCGTTCCGTATCAGGGAGGTAGTTATCCAAATCCAGCGGTAGGAGACTTTGAACTTACCTATAGGTGGTATGCAGTTAAAAAGGGTGATGCATCCGCTACTCAAATCAATCTGCCCACTAATACAGTGACAGATGATGGAGCAGCTAATACCTTCACTTTATCAGATTATTCAGCGCTTTCAGATCCAGCAACATACCATTTTTATGTCGAGGTACAATATAGTGAAGCTATTAAGCAACGTGATAATAGACCTCATGCGTTATGGACGGCTCAGGTCGGAGGAGCTACTACACCTTACGAGTTAATCGTATCTCCGAAACCAGGAAGACCATCAATCACTATCGAAGCTGTTAACGACTAACAATAAACATTAACTAACTATTATACTCATCAATATGCGTTGTCTGTCCCGATACTTGGGGATTATCTTAGCTGTGCTGTTGTTCCTTTCTCAAGGAGCAATGGCGCAGCAGGGGCAGACTTTGCATATTGTTAAAGGTAAGAAGGTGACCTTGCGCGCCGATGCTACCCATGCTATTTCGTATATCTGGTTTCGAAATAATGAGCCAATCAACGGTCTGCATGACCAGCGTATCGTAGTCACCGAAGCAGGTGTATACACCGTTATTGCATTGGGTGATGGCTGTAATTCTGATCTGTCAGATCCCGTCGAAATCATTGTCGACCCCGATGGGGGTGAAGTTACTGTAGATCTAGAAATTCGCAATTTACCTGATGTTAATACAGCAGAGTTGGGCAATACATTCAACTACCAGCTCATGATTCTCAATAACGGGAAGATTGATGCGACCAATTTGGTTGTCACGTTTGATCTTCCTTCCGAATTAGAATATCTACAACCCACGGGAAGCTATATTGGCGAGTTAGTGTATAATGCCGAGCGCAGACAACTGATCTGGAAAATATCTACACTGCAAGCGAAAGATTCACGCGCATTGTGGATTTCTGTAAAAGGAATCATGGATGGTCAGGCCATCACAATGGCCAAAGTTACGGCCAAAGAATCGGAGCATGACTTGACGAACAATGAAGCCACTTCAGCAGTAGATATTGTATTCCTACATATCCCGAATGTCTTCACTCCTAATAATGACGATAGGAATGAGACCTTCTTTATAAAAGGACTGGAACTCTTCACCAAGAGAAGCATCCACATCTATAATCGATTCGGAAATGAGGTGTTCCATGCTAAACACTATGAAAACGATTGGACCGCCGAGACGCTCCCACAGGGCACCTATTTCTATATTCTCGAGGTAGAGGGACCCGAGTACAAACCGCGTGTATTCAAAGGATACGTCACGGTAATCCGTAAGTAAAATAGCAGATAATCAATGCGATTATCTATATTTCTATTCTTCAATTTGCTCTTCACATGCTAGCGCTGAGCGATTGCATCCTTCGCTTTGTAAAACCTTAAAACGAATCATAAACCAACCTAATTTTCTATACGCACAATATCTTACCTTTACGCTGTATAAAAAATGGAAAGATGATAACCGTTGCCATTATAGAAGACGAGCGTGCGCTGGAGCTGATTGAACCTACAGATGGAAATCCCAAGATTCGAGCATTGATATAAGCTATTACCTAAACATGATGTATATGATTGATAATCTTATGAAATACCTAATTGCGCTATTATTTATTACCTCTACGTTGAGCGGCCATGGACAGACGTTGACTGACTGTTCTAGCTGTTCAAAGCAGTTTCTCAAAGCCGATCATATAAAAGATTTGAGCATCGACGAAATCCGTTATTTGACCAATGACCTTTTCGCTCGAAAAGGTTATGCCTTTCAGGATGCAGATATCGATGCCTATTATGCTAGTAAGGAGTGGTATAAACCTGTAAATGCCAACTACACTATTGAATACAGCGCCATAGAAAATCAAAATATCAAACTGCTTCAAGATCGAACCAAAGTGCTCCAAGGCCAACGGAAGCTGTTGATCGCTGAATTGAAAAAATTCAAAGCCTTGGTTGAGGCAGGTAATCAGCAACAATTAAAAACACAGTTTAATTATAGTTTGGGACAAAAAGACGATTTTATCAAAAATGTGTTGGATGAGCTCTTTTTGGACGATATCCATTGGTTCAAGAAGGAAGGACTATCTAGTGTTACCAAAGACAACGGCGATATGGTCAAAGTCTATGCTTTGAAAATAAATGACGATCGCATCGTCTTTGAGTTTGGTCTACAGGGAGGATCTAGTTTAGGTACCCTTTATCCACGGGAGCAGGTCACGGAAGCCTCCTACATCTATATTTTTAGTTTTAAAAATCAAAAACTGAGATTTGAAGAGATAATCGTAGCAGGTTAGCCCATCAATTACCCAAGTTAGTTTATCAAAGAATAGGATATGATGAAATTTTTGAAAAAGAAAGCAACGATTTTTTTAATTCTCGGCATTCTGTCGATGTTGGCAGGTGTTGTTTGGGCAATCGTATTGGCTAGTGGGGCTTCCGCACCTGACAAACTAGCTGCTGTGTATATTGGATTTGCTTTGGTGCCAGTTTTGCTTGTGATTATTGTCGATCGAATTTGCGTTTGGAAATTTGGATCGACAAAAGTCAACAAGGTCCAGCTTTACCTCGTCGGCATTTTTATGGCACTGTTTATCATTAAACTGCTCGCCATTACCTTTACAATTTAACCTAATTATACCTATTCTAATGAAGAGAAAGTCCACCATTCTTTTAATCATCGTCCTCGCAATCGGCATATTATTGCTCATCAGTAATTTTATCCAAGTGTCTCATCATGAAACCTTGTTTTACAAATTGCAGCAATACGTCACCTATTCCAAGACGGACTGGGAGAATTATGAACACAATAAGCAAATGCTTGCCAACAACACAAGTGATGACAATGTTGGAGTCAATGTGACCGAAGTCGAATCTCCTATCGATAATTATCCAGTGGATACCAATCGAGTAGCCCCCGAAGTGAAAGCACGTGAGTTAGCCAAGATAAAAAAGGCTAAGTTTGAAAGTCTTGTTGTAGCCAAGGGAAGGCCCGATCATGAAGACGCCCAAGCGGCATTGATCAGATCCACACAGGGACGATTGACGGATGTTATCATCCAACAGAAAATCAATATCAAGGTGGGGACATGTTATGAAAACCCAAATCGCGAGGGTAATTTCAATTGTGTAAGCTGTATGATTTTACTTTACAATAGAGACAAGAAAGATTGGCAGGAAGCACCGGACGGCGAAAATTTTCTTCAAACTGCTTATGATTTCTATCAACCATCGGAGGGAGCTCCTTGGGAAGCCAAGGACTTGTCTATTCCAATTCCTTTTGACTATGACCTGTATCGCCAGTTTGAAGCAAAAGAATAAATCATTCGACTGTTAACATGCCCACAGAATAACCGAGTGCATCAAGTTTACTAGGATTTTCCTTGTTTTATCTCGAAAATATAGCATACCTCTTTATCGTAATGATGTGCTAAAGGACGGTCTGTATCTGGATTATAGTCATTTCAGCCATGTTTGGCGCTATCGGATCCGTAATAGCAGCTAATGGAGTATTACGTAACCAAAATCGATTTTTATAACGGGAGCTTTGTCAAAGTATCGAAGCTGTAGTACAGCTTCCTTTCCCTCACTCTTTGCCATATCTGCTTTTCGACTAATTTTATAACATTTTGGCTTAATCCTATAAGGAAATACATTCGATAGCCCACTACCTTTGTGTAGTAACCCTAAATCAAAGGTAAACATGATGAATGAGCTTTCTTATTTTGGTAGTGATGGAACTCCTCTTTTTGCTTTGGCATTAACTTGTAAATTGGAAACTCCCAAATCAACGATTATTTTTTTACACGGTGGTGGACCGGATCACAAAAGCATGCTTCCACTTGGTGAAAAGTTTACGGATGCATATAACGTCATTCTACCTGACCTTCGCGGATACGGACGCTCGGTATGCCGGAATAGAAGTCGATATACTTGGAGCCAGTATAGTGATGATTTAATGGTGTTGATTGCCCTTGTAAACGCTCCAAGTGTCATCGTAGTTGCTGCTGGTATCGGGACAACAATCAGCCTGAAGACCATTCTAAAATATCCGCATAGTATCCAAAGTCTAGTATTGATCAGCATCGAGGATATGGAAGATGATGTACAAAAGGAATTGGAAATTAAACTTTTGGAGTCATTTGCTTCACGGGTAGAATCTGATGGAATCGAAGCTGCTTGGAAACCATTGCTTGATAGTCTATCTCCAGTCATTGGACATATGGTCCAAGATGCGATACATCGGTCTGATGCGCAAAGTATCGCTGCTGCAGCCGCAATTGTATACGACCGCTCATTCCAGAATATTCAAGAGTTGAAAGATATAGCTATCCCGGTATTGGTTATCCCGGGTTCTGACTATAGACATCCTAGGGCGCTATCTGAAAGCATCTCCAAATTGCTGGTTAAAGGTCATCTTGCACCAGTTTCACTCTCTGATAGCATTCGAACTACACAGGATTTCTCAAATATGTTATTTAGTCCCATAAAAGATTTTGTAGACCAACTGGAAATCTAAATCCAAAAACCCTCGTCAAAAAAGAATATATTAGCATACTAACTGGAACACTAACCGATCTCGTTGGTTACAAGTTGTATGCAGGTCAGGTGAGTTTCTTGTCAGCGGATATTTTATACGCTATCATTTCTAATCGTATTGCTGTAGCGTGTGGACAGTTAGTATACCTCACTCAAAGCGGCAAACACATCCCACCAGTCAGCTTTCCCGTTACCAGCTCCCAGTCGTACGATAATCAGGTCCTTTGATGGATCTACATAGATATATTGGCCCAAGATACCTTGAGCTAAGAATGTTCCTTTTGACGGTATCCACCATTGGTACTGATAGTAGGATGCACTACCTGGACTATCACTAGGGGTGGTAGATTGCTCCACCCAAGAATGGGAAACGATCTGTTTCCCGTTCCAATTACCACCATTGAGATATAGTCTGCCGATTTTGGCATAATCTCGAGCGGTGGCATTGATACAGCAAAATGTTTTTTCCAAACCATTCTTTTTACGGTCTAAGCTCCAACTCGCATCGTGCTCCATTTGTAAAGGAATCCAAAGCTTTTCTTCTAAATAGCTGCTGATGGTTTTTGTCTGGAGCGCACGTTCCAGTATGAGTCCCAATAACTGGGTGCTGCCGCTCACGTACTCAAACTTTTCTCCAGGTGCTCTTTTGAGTTTTAGCTTCTTGATGGCCTTACGAAGATTGGTGCCGTAATAGAAAGTTGCTACATGGCCAAAGGGGTTGTAATAGCCTTCGTTAAAGTCTAGGCCAGAGGTCATCTGCAGTAGATGTTCGATGGTCACCTTATCAAAGCCATTTGGCAGTAGTTCAGGGATATAATTGGTAATAGGTTCGTCGACAGACTTAATCAGCTTGTCATCCAACGCACAGCCGATAAGGATGGAGGTGATGGACTTTGCCACTGAAAATGAAGGTACGATAGAAGCTGAATCGTAGTCATTCCAATATTTTTCGTACTGGATACGGTCATTCTTAATAATCAAAAAAGCGACGGTTTTGTTGTCTTTCAAATAAGCCTCAAAGGGTACCTGTTGGCCATTGATGGGTAAATATGCAGGTGCCTTTCCGATCGTGTCGCTTACAAATGAAAAAATCTCATCGCCGTTGTGTACAGGACGAGAAGGGAATTTTTTATGATCGTTTATATCGGCAAAATTGTACACGACAAAGCGGACGACCTTGCAAGCGTCGAAGGTAAAGCAAACCAATAATAGGAGAATCACAAGTGATACCCTCGTGAGGTGATAGGTCAACCAGATTTGCTTTAGTTTGCTCATTATCAAAGTGATTTTTAAGGATGTAGTTATCCGAAAGGTACAAAAAAATTAGTAGATCGGTATGGTGTTGCTGGAAAACGAACGATATCATACAGTGCTGTTGTATCTACGGATAATTTTATGAAATTAACATGTCACCGAAGGATTAATCAACAGATTACACAGAGATTTCTAAACATCAGTATCATAACAATAAAAATAATCAGGAAGATGCCTGCCGAAGCCAAACCTATCCCTGCTAATTGATTTTTCTTGATAATGAGGCTGTAAGCTCCCAATAATAAAGCTATTATAAAGAAAAGCAGATAAAATAGAATGGACATATCCATCCAAGATACCGGACCGAATACAATTGACAAAAAGGATATTAACCCCATTGATGAGCTTATCAGCGAACCTATTGCGGAGGGATAATAATCTTTTTTCATGGGTAATTTAGAATTATTGTTATTGACAGGCAAAGAAACGAAATTTTTATATGGATATATATCCCTGAAAACCAGTATTCTTGCGTCAAGTATAGTGTTGCCATCTCTCGGCTGTTTTTTTTCGACTGCTTATGGGGCAATAATCAACTGCCTGACTAGGCAAAAGGTGTGTTTCGAATTATAAAATTTTATTCTGTACTTTTGATGCCGAAAACCATACATTAAAGATAACTTAACCTAGATATAATATAAGCTTTATTCTAGGCCACCTAAATTTGCCGACGTGAATCCAATTGATTTAAACTATGAGTTTGATGCGGAAGCTGCTCTGCTCGGCGAGTTAGCGTCTGGTAGCCACGAAGCATTTGAAAAACTTTATCGGCTACACTGGGTATTTGTCTACAATGAAGCTTACAAACGGCTAAAGGACCAAAATGATGCGGAGAATATTACACAGGATATTTTTACGACAATTTGGGAAAATAGGGAAAACACGACGATTCACAATTTAAAACCTTACCTATTCGTCCTGACAAAAAATAAAACGCTAAACTTCATCCTGAAGAATAAGCCTACCCTAATAACGGACTACGAAGAGGATTTGCACGACGATTCTTCACCATTAAAAGACTTGCTTACAAAGGAAGCCTACAACAACCTTAATAAAAAGATTCTTTCGTTGCCTCCTCAGCAGCGTACAGCTTTTGCAATGCGCTATCAGGAGAATAGATCGACTGATGAGATTGCGCAGGAGATGGGGATATCAGTCAAAACTGTTCGGAATCATTTAGGAAGGGCTATTTCCGCAATTCGTGATATCCTGCAATTTTTAATCCTGCTTTTTTTCTGATAAGGCAGCTCTTCTATTGTAATCTTGGACGTTCCATGTTCTGAGAGGTACCAAAAAATTATTTATTTTTTTTAGGAATGTGACTGGGCTTTTGCATTTTTCATCTGTCTTTAGAATAACAACAGATGATGAAGAGAAACAACACATTAAAAGAAATAGTACAAAAATACCTTTTAGGTAAAGCCAGCCTGGAAGAGGAAGCACGTGTAGATCGCTTCTATCAGGAATTGGAATCCGAAAAGGATATCACTAAGGAGCAATCTTCGCTAGAGCTCCAAGAAATCGAGTCCCGTATCTTCGACAATATCAAGGGGCAGCGACATGTTAGGTCATTGCGCAGATCGCGTGTAGCCTATTGGCGTTGGGCAGCAGCGGTACTCCTTCCTTTATTTTTGACAGGTGGGTATTATTGGAGACTGAGCGATTCCCCACAAATCGACCTGCATAATGTTGCCCCTGGGAAGATGAGTGCTAACTTAATCATGGAAAGTGGAGAGGTATATTCGCTAGCTTCCCTTGCTGACCTTGAACAATTGGAGGATAAGGGGATATATCGGGAAGATAGCGGACTCGAAACAGCTATGCACGAAATTGTGACACCAAGAGGCGGATATTATCAATTGCAATTGCCTGATGGTACCTCCGTGTGGCTCAATGCCGCAAGTTCGATTCGATTTCCGGCTCATTTCGAGAACGATAAAAGAGAAGTGTTCCTATCGGGTGAGGCCTATTTTGACGTGACACACAATGAACAAGCTCCTTTTATCGTCCATACAGGCCTACAGTCGACCAAAGTGCTAGGAACCAAATTCAACATTACATCTTACCCCGGCCAACACAGTGATGTGGTGACGCTAATAGAGGGTTCGGTGGAAGCATCGTCCAAGCATAACGAAAAAGTACGTATGACGCCTGGTCACCAAGCCCATATTGGACAGCATATTCATTATATCGCGCTAGACAATGCTGTTGACGTGGCCGCTTGGCGCAAAGGCGAATTCTATTTCGATAATACACCTATGCGAGAGGTCATGACCATGATAGGACGATGGTACAATATAGAGGTCAATCTTGAAAATCTACCGAGCAATAAACTGAATGGATTGATTAATAGAAATGTACCGTTGAACCAATTGCTGGATCTGATCGAGACGACATCGAACGTGAAGATAATAACTCGTGATGGTAAACTTTCTGTAGATATAAATCAAGATAAATAATATGCGATTGAACAACCTAATTAAACAATCTAATTCATGAGTTTTTTGAAGAGAAAAAAGGGGGCTTTATGGATAGCCCTTGCCATGCAAGTGGGCGTGATGATGCCGGCAGTGAATGCGATACCATTTCAGCGGGTATCCTTAGACGTAAAAAATGAAAAATTGGTCGATGTTTTTAAGAAGATTAAGCAACAGACCAACGTTTCCTATTTGTTTGACGGACAGTTTGGTAGAGAGGCCAATCGGGTATCTATCCGCGTACGCAATACCGAGCTGGCCGAATTACTCCCTACGATTTTTAAAAATCAACCTTTTGACTATGAATTGAATCAAGGAGTGATTGTCATTAAGGAAAAGACAGAGTCGGATTTGCCAAAGGTCGAGCGTATCCAGCAATTTGTCGCGGGATTCGTGGTGAATGAAACGGGAACGCCACTCGTTGCGGCCTCTGTTCAATTGATTGACGGCTCTAAAGCAACCCAGACCGATGACAAGGGATACTTTAGCTTGGCTACCGTATCGAATACGGTGTCTGTACGTATTAGCTATACGGGCTATGAACCTAAAGTAGTACAGATTGGTCTACACGAAGCACCAAGGATTATCCTAAATGTACAGGAAAATCTGCTGGAAGAAACAGTGGTAGTGGGGTATGGTACACAGCGTAGGTCACTCGTGTCCAGTGCGGTAGCGAGTCTGAAGATTGACGACTCGAATATGAGGCAGGTGGCTAGTCCCACACGTCTATTGGAAGGACGGGTAGCCGGTGTAAATGTTTCGATGGGATCAGGCAACCTTGCTTCGGGTGAAAAGATTACCATCAGAGGCAATTCATCCATCAGTGCTGGGAATAACCCCTTGTATGTGGTAGACGGCGTACCGATCAATACATCGGATATGGCCTTGTTTAGTTTTGGTGAGTCTTATAGCCCCTTGGCTGCATTCAATCATGCAGATATCGAGTCGATAGAGATATTGAAGGATGCGGCCTCAGCTGCGATATATGGCTCTAGAGCCAGCAATGGGGTGATTCTGATAACCACAAAATCCGGAAAAGCAGGCCGAAACGATATACGGGTCAATGTGACAACAGGTTTTAGCCAATTTGCCAACAAGGATAAAATAAAGCTCAGCAACTCAGATCAATATTTGGCAAGCTATAACCAAGGTGTTACCAATTATAATGAACAGTATGGGCGTCAAATAGGGGATTCGGACTATAAAGTGCATATACAAAATCCCTTTAAAGGACTTCCGGATACAGATTGGATGGGATTGATATTACAGACGGGGTATTTTCAAAATTATGATGCTGCATTATCTGGTGGTAATACCAAAACCAACTATTACTTTGGCTTAGGGATGACAGACCAATCTGGCGTGATTAAGAACAACGCCATTCGTAAGTATAATCTGAATTCAAAGGTGAGCCACAAATTTTCGGATTGGTTGGAAGTGGGTGCTAATAATATGGGGAATTTTATCAAAAATAATCAAGTTCCGGGAGCCAATTTAGGCTCTACCATTATAGCACGTGCTATCGAGCAACGTCCTTTTGACCGCCCTTTCAAACCGAATGGGGACTATTATGTGGGCGGGACCGACGAACTGACGCGTCACAATCCGTTACAGATTTTGAATGAACAGGATGCCTATGTAGACAATTATAGATACTTAGGTACGTATTATGGTCAAGCTAATTTCTTGGATCATTTTACTTTTAGGTCTTCTTTTAGTGCAGATATAGGCTATACCTACGATTATACGTACTATAATCAAAAACATCCCTATGGGACAGGAGTAGGCCGATTATTGGACTACAATCGATTGATTCAA
Organism: Sphingobacterium sp. SYP-B4668; assembly: GCF_027627455.1. Classification (NCBI taxonomy): domain Bacteria; kingdom Pseudomonadati; phylum Bacteroidota; class Sphingobacteriia; order Sphingobacteriales; family Sphingobacteriaceae; genus Sphingobacterium; species Sphingobacterium sp. SYP-B4668. The sequence goes on from NZ_CP115483.1 coordinate 2,056,746, forward strand.
AATTTGGTTTTTGATAACGTCTTGAATTATAATAATTCTTTTGGAGACTTGACGGTATCGGCCATGTTGGGCCATTCGTATCAAAAGCAGATGAGTCGCTCTTCGTCTATCGATGGTAGGGGCTTTCCAACACCTTCGCTACAAGTCATCTCAGTCGCTTCTGAAATATTTGCCGCTAGCGGTGGGCTGGGCGAGTACGCGTTGGAGTCCTATTTTGGACGAGGTACATTTGCCTATAAAGATCGGTATCTGATGACAGCTACATTACGTGCTGATGGTTCATCTAAATTCCACCGTGACAATCGTTGGGGCTATTTCCCTTCCTTGTCTTTTGGATGGAATATCTCGAATGAGGAATTTATGGAGGGCAATGAGAATGACCTGAAATTCAGGGCAAGTTATGGCGTCACCGGCAATCAGGAGGGTATAGGGCAGTATGCTTATCAGGCATTGATGTCAGGTGGACAAAATTATGGTAATGAGTCCGGTATATCAGTTTCGTCTTTCGGGAACAATGATCTCCGTTGGGAAAAAGCAGATCAGTATGATGTAGGATTTGACGTATCGTTCTTTAAAAGGAAGCTGAATGTGGTATTTGATGCTTATTACAAAAAGACCTATGACCTCCTTTACAGTATGCCTATCCATGCCACCACAGGGATGACAAGTATTGTGAGTAATGTTGGCTCTATGATGAACAAGGGGCTTGAACTTGGAATCAATACGAATATACCGCTAGGCCAGGTACATTGGAAATCAGGGTTGAATATTGCGCACAATACCAATCGCATCACTTCGCTCTTGGAGGATGAAGCCCCTATTGCGATAGGTAGTAATAGGGCACTTAAGGTAGGAGAGAGTATTGGGGCCTTTTATCTTTTTGATTGGGATGGATTATACCAATATGATGGGGAAGTGCCACAGGAGCAGTTTGAACTGGGTGTTCGCGCTGGAGATGTCCGTTGGAGAGATTTGGATGGCAACAATATTATCAATGATAACGATCGTGTAATAGCTGGTGACTCAAATCCCAAATTATCCGGCGGCTGGAGTAATTCATTCGCATACAAGGGGGTTCAGCTTGACTTCTTATTTACCTACGCTTATGGCAACGATGTGTATTCAGAATGGAAAGCCACAGGTATGGCAAATCTGGGGTCCAATTATACAAAAGATTTGACCTATATAGAAAATGCATGGACAGGTCCGGGGACCACGAATGTATATCCTAGGGCTTTGGTAGGATTGGGGCATAATACCAAAAATTCAACACGTTTCTTGGATGATGGTTCGTTTATTCGTCTACGGTCATTGACCCTCGCTTATAATTTTGATAAACAATTGATTAAACGGGCTAGACTGAATGGTTTGCGTGTGTTTGCGACAGTGGATAATTTGTTCCTACTGACCAACTATAGCGGTTGGGATCCAGAGGTCAATAACAACTTAGATCCTAGATTCTATGGGGTTGATCTATTTGGTGTGCCTCAACCTAGGACATTTAGTTTTGGTGTAAATATAAATCTGTAAATCATGAAATTCCGAAATCTATATATTATTGCTTGTGCTGCAACATTATCACTTTACTCCTGTGCAGACAAATTAGACCTTTACTCACATTCAGCGATGTCTCCAGATGAGGTGACAGCCAATGATATCCCTGCACTACGACTGGGCATGTACAACAATATGCAGAATGACCCCGGCGTGCACAATTTCATCCTTTTTGACCTACTTGGTGGAGACTTGCAAGGAGGCGCTAATAGCTCGCCTATCAATTTGATTAATTCCACATTATCCCCTTTGAATGCCGTGGTCTCTAGGGGCTGGAACGGCTACTATAGCTCGCTTTACCAAGTCAATAATGTGCTCTCTATCTGTCTGGCACAACCTGAGAGTGCTATTCGTAACCTCACTTTGGGGGAGGCCTATTACTTTAGAGCACTCAATTATTATAATTTGGTAACACGGTGGGGGGATGTACCCGTACTCCCTGAAAATACGCTGGAGAAGCCCTTTAGGGCTCCTAAAGCGGAAGTTTGGGCCTTTATAGAGTCCAATCTCACCGAGGCAGCCAAGTACCTTTCCACGTCAAAATCGTACTACTATGTATCTGCAGATGCCGTGACAGCCTTACAGGCCCGTGTGTACTTAGCCCAAGGCAAAAAAACACAGGCTGCAACAGCTGCAGAGGGACTGATATCTTCGGGTAAATATGCCTTGGATGGTTTCGAAAAAATATTTAGAAAGCTAGGCAATACAGAGGTGATATTTGCCTTTGAAAACTTATCAGAGGAGTCTTCAATCAATATCTCGGACTTATTCTATTCGTATGCACACCCCAACAAGGGGCAGGGGACCTATAGGATCACCAACGAGATGGTCAATCGATTTGCTTCCAATGACAAGAGACGTGATATGACCATCATCAATATTGCGGGCACTGACTGTGTAAACAAATACCCTAGTGGACAAACTGGTCGGGATCCTGTTATTATCTCTCGGATATCGGAAATGTATCTCATAGCGGCAGAGGCGCTTGGCCTAGACAAAGGATTGACGCACCTGAATAAGGTCCGTCAGTATCGGGGATTGGTTGCGGTATCTCCTGCTTCAGAGGCTGACTTTTTGAACGCAGTGCTTCACGAACGGCAGTTGGAATTTTTAGGCGAGAATTTCAGGTACTACGATTTGATACGGACCGGTAATGCTGTAAGCACATTGGGGATACTGCCTTATCAAACCCTATTGCCTATACCAGGTAGCGAATTGCAGCGAAATACGAACTTAACACCTAATGCGGGATATTAATTATGAAAGGTATAAAATTACAACGAGTCCTATTGACCACAGTAGTAGGCGTATCCTTGACGATACTCTCTTGTAGCAATAAAGATGAGTTTATACGGGTAGCGGATACATACTCACTAGTACCCACTACGGAAGTGGCCAAAAAAATAGTGGAACAATCAGATTTGATGGTGCATATCCATCAAGATACGAGCTATACAATCGTGAATGGCGTGACAGCCACCGAAATTAGCTACATTTCAAAAACGGGATTGGCTAAGAAAATATTCGTGGTAGAGACAGATTTGAACACCCCGAACATCGGAATCGAGGCATCGACTCCCAATAATGCCGCACAATTTGGTATGCAACCTATGCGTACTCAGGCGACGTTTGAGGATGTCGAAGGACATAAGGTATGGGCCGGGATCAATGCCGATTTTTACAATATGACCAACGGCACACCGCAGGGCATTGTGTACAAAGAAGGAATAGCTATAAAAACGACCGTGACCGATCAATTAAATACCTTTTTTGCAATTCTAAAGAATGGGAAAGCTTTTGTCGGGGACCAAGAGGATTATGCAGCCGTCAAGAGCCAAATCCAAGAGGCAGTAGGAGGACGGGTAACATTGATTTCAGATGGTATCTTGCAACCACAGACATCTGCGGTATTGGAGCCACGAACAGCTATAGGTGTCTCCCAGGACGGTATCAAGGTGTATATGCTGGTAGTGGACGGTCGTCGCTTTCACTATTCGAATGGTATGAGCTACGAGGAATTAGGGCAATGTCTCAAAGCCTTAGGTGCCTACGATGCCATAAATCTCGATGGCGGAGGCTCTAGTACATATTTCCAACGTAGCACACCGGACTTTGCGACGGATAGGTTTAAACTGCGCAATTGGCCATCTGACAATGGCGGTGCTGAGCGTGCCGTGGCAAATGGATTATTGATAATAGCTAAATAAGAAGTATTATGTATCGTATTATAAAGTTTTTTTTCTTCTTGGTATTGGGGACGTTCAGCTTGTCGTCTTGTAAGGATACCGATTTGGAAAGTTTCAATCCCGAGGCAGGCAACATTAGTTTTGCAAGTGCAACACTAGATGCTGCCAATACCGTGGATACTCTGTGGGTAGATCTGAATAGCAATTTACCTTTTCGTTTGAAAACGGAAGCTAGTTGGCTGTCATTTGTCAAGCCGAATGGGATGGCATCTGAAAAGGTAGGTATTATCGTAGCGCGCAATCGCGACTTGACCGAAAGGGTCGCTACAGTGGTGGCCTACATTACGGAAGATGTACTGACGGAATTGCAGATAAAGCAATCTGCTGGTGACCCGGCACCTGATTTTACACGTCATTTTTACGTGAAAGTAGATGGACAGCCCACGACAGATGGTCTCTCGTGGGATAAAGCGACTACACTGCACACTGCACTGGATGAAGCGGTAAATGGAGATTACATACATGTGGCTGCGGGTGTATATACACCGACAAAAATGATCACAAATGGAACATCAGCACAGGATGTCACATTTGAGGTGGTAGAGAATGTCCATATCATAGGTGGTTATCCTGCGCAAGCGACGGACGGCGCGGTCGCTAATCCCGCCCTGCACAAAACAGAATTGAATGGAGGTAGTAAGGCTATCCATGTGGTGACGGTGATTGCACCCAAGATGCAGGGACACCAGGTCGAGTTGAATGGCATCACGATCACCAAAGGATTGGCCGGTGGTACAGGCAGTGTCAATGCGGCTGGTACTACGGTAAGCAGGCAGCATGGTGGCGGACTATTTGTGTCCAAATCCAACTTGCTTCTGAAAAACTCTTCTGTGCTAGACAATGGGTCGGCCAATCATGCTCCGGGTGTATATATTACTGCATTGGCGGATGTGACTATGGACCATGTTTCCGTAAAAAATAATTATACAACCATTGCGGCCTCTAATGGTGGTGGTATCTGGAATGATGGTTCACGTTTGGCTATGTACGATTCAGAAATTGTGGGTAATCGTATTGGTGGGGTAGGTGCTGGCCTATATAGTCTGAATACGGCAGTAGAAAGTGTCAATTTACTTTACAATGTCACGATTGCGAGAAATGTGTGCGGTATTTTCGGAAATAATAGTGTCGGTGGGGGTATATATGCTCGAGAAAAATCTTTGTTCTATGTAGTAAACTCCACGATATATGGAAACAAGGCCGGTGGTACCAATTTTGGAGGCGGTATTGCGTTATATGGGGCTACTACGTTTCACTTGATAAACTCGACGGTGTCGGGCAACGAAGCTGGGGTAAATGCGACTGCCATAGGGGGGATAGGTATACACAATTCGTCTGCAAATAACAATAATTTGTATATCTACAACTCCATCGTCTCGGGCAATGTTGGGGGCAGTTCACCTGATATTGGAGGAAGTGCTTATGCCGCATATTCGGTCAAATCGTCTATATTAGGTGCGCAAGCACTTGATTTTGATGGGAATTTGACGAATGCACAGTTTGATCCTTCAAACTCCTTTTCGGTCTTTGGATTGAACGGGGGGTATGCCGAGACGTTGCCATTGAAAGGGACGTCAGTGGCTACCACAGATGGTATGTCTAGACTGCAACTCGAAATTCTAGCGACCAATCTACAGGGGCTAGAAGCCTCTCGATTGTTGGTCGATCAAAATAACGTATCACGAACGAATAAAAAGGTGATGGGCGCAGACGTTTCTATCAAGTAAATAGCAGATGCTATATATGCAGTGCCCCCAAAAAGATAGACACTTTCTGGGGGCACTACTCAATTAAGGACAAGACAGTTACCAATTATTCCGCGGCAAAGCACGCCACTTTCCTAAAGGTTGAGTGTTTGTTAAGGTCTGCTACTCCTGATAAAATCCACTGATTATCAGTGTTTTTTTTCTGCTTTCGAACATATTTCGGACAGAAATCCTCGTCTTCGGATAATTGGAGAGATTGAAAATATAAGTGTAGTGCAAAAAAACGTCAGTTCGTTCTGAGACCAGCAGTTTCTAAAGCTTTTTTATTAAGTTTACGTTCCACGAAAATGAAATTATGAAAATGAAACGCATAACTTTTTTTTATGTATTTACAATGGTTCTTTTTCTTGCATGTTCCAAGAACGAATCAGAGCCAAAATCTTATGAATATTGGAACAATTTAGTGAACGAAAAGCGAGAAGAGATTTTTACCTTGGTTCAGTCTGTCCCCTGTACAGTGATTGACGAATTTGAAATTATTAAAAAGAATAACTACTATCTAGTACACCCGTCTGTGAAAGCGGATTTTGACAATCTTCAAGGAGAATTAGAAAAACTGGAAGTCGAAAGAAATGCGGCAAGAGCGAGAGAAGGTTGGATCGGAGACCTACCCCTTACGATTCCATCTCATCCTGTTAGGAAGATTTGCGACAATGGCAAACCGAAACTTGTGTATGTGAAAGACCTTTCTATAGAAGAAATCAATGCGGAGCTACCTGTTAGATACAACGAGATAAACAATTTTTACAAAGACGAGGTATGTAGCGATGCAACTCAGTGGATCGGTCGTTATATTTTTTCAGGTTGTAATGTTGAACCGATAGCTGTCCATAAAACGATTCGAAATGAAGAAATGGTCTCGAAAATAGACATTTACAATCAAATGATGGTAATGAAAATACAACATGAAAAACAAAGTTGTGATGTAAAAGGTCGATTCTATAAAGTATTCGAGACCAAGTCGGTAATATGTAAAGAAGGGAAACCCATTGTGATACTAGAATAGCAACCGGGGGAGTGATTAGTTTGTTTTTGCAAAAGGCCCTTTCATGCTTTGGGGAGGGAGTGTAAAATATATAGATCTAACACTTGGCCACAGTGATGATTGGCTAGTAACGCCTGACACAATTTTTTTTACCGTGGAAGAAAACCAAGGTGGCAGTCCACCAAGTAATGGTAGTTAATAAGAGATTTTATGAAATTTTTCGTTTCGACCCTCACCCTCGTTCTTTTTTTACAGGGACTTTGTTGGCGCAGAAAGACAGCTTTTTTTTGATGATTCGGTCCATACGGCGTGGCTTGGGGAGTTGGATGGGAAATCGGAAGGGGTATCTCTACTACATCAGGATACCAAAAATGGCGGGATAAGACGGTCATTCCCGCAATTGGAAAAGCAATAGATTTATTTAGATAGTTAATCAATAAGAGCGTTATGTTAAACGTCGTATATTATAATTTTTATTTAGCTTACCGTAAACTGCCGAAGGATGTTTCTCCTGACGTGAGTGCCTGTTTAGCATTGGGTGCATGCGAGAGTTTTCTGCTAGTCGGTATATTGCAGATATGTTCTCTAAAATATTTCTGTTTTGATATTGACTTTCGTGTTTTTTTTGTACTCGCTGTTTTATTGTGTGCTGTAAATTATTGGTATTACATAATAAAAGAGAATGGGAAAGAGTTGATTGATGCAAAGCCGTCGTATTTTAATAGTCGACGGCTTTCTGTGATTATTAGTCTGTTTTTCTTCTTAATTACTGTTTCGTGGATGTTCTGGGGACCAATTTATAGTAAGCATCTTTTGGAAAACTGTCGGGAGATTGCAGAGACAAAGCCTCGACCTTAAATGTATATTTAAGTATTATTTATTTAATAAGGTTGTATATTTTTGATGTTTAATTGAATAGCGCATTGCGTAGAGTAGAGACAGTTAATATGGTAAATTGTTGTTGGATATACTGGAGCAAGCTGACCTCACAAAATTGAATTAGTTTTAGGAAGTCATATTGCGTTTACAGCTCATATCCGCCTGCGTCGTTATATTTTTTCAGGTTGTAATGTTGAACCGATAGCTGTCCACAAAACGATTCGAAATGAAGGAATGGTCTCGAAAATCAGATAAACACTTTTAAGAAGGATATTAAAAATATAAAATAAGGGAATAAAAATGTTTTACATAAATAGGCTTGTCTTATGAAAATACAGAAGAAGGAGGTATTGGATGTGCTTAGGCTTTTATCAAATAAAATAAATGAAAGATTTGGCGACGAGATCACTTTAGGTTCTCAAGATTATTATTGGCAAATGACCTTAGATGAAATGTATGACGTTCAACAGGAGCCCAAGGAATTGATGATTGGACAGATCAGTGATGACTGGTTGGAGCTGAAAAGATTATTGATAGATGATGATGCGATCTCATATGATTTGGTTCGTTTTGGGGAACTACTAAAGGCGTTAAAGTATAGCAGTTCAGGTATTTGGTGATGAAAAACTTTTAAGAACAAAAGGAGACTGTAAAATAAACTGTGTCATAGATAATAATTGAATATATTATTTTTGACATAGTTTTATGAGCGTTAACGAGACAGATTTTGATTTTGAGTCCATGAAGGACAAGGCCCTTGAACAATTACGTAGTGGCAAGTCACTTTATGGGAAAGATAGAGCTTTTGCTCCATTGCTAAAAAGTTTTTTAGAATCCGCCCTTGAGGCGGAGATGGAGAGCCATATGGACGATTTTGAACGTTCTAGCGGTAACCGTCGTAATGGTAAGTCTACCAAACAGATCCGTACATCCGATGGGACTATTGATATTGATACTCCCCGCGACCGTCGCTCTAGCTTTGGTTCCACTATTAATGTTAGACCAGCAAGCACCGATGGTAGACCCACATTGGAGGTGTTACACCCAGATAATACTACTACAAAATTTAGATATGATTAATAGTAAAATATACAAATGGAATCCGATAGGTAATATTCCTAATCAACTTTATTTGAATCTGGTAAGGAATGAGAATAATAATCTTATTATCTTATTGAACATGGCCGACAGTGAGTCGACTTTGTCCATTGTTTTTGATAAAGTGATTTTTTATAAAAGCGTTATTGAAACATGTAGCTTAGGAAGACTTGATAACTATCCTATTTTAAGTACTGAATGGCCTCTTTTTAAGGATGAACAATCCGAATATATTGAAGATCTAATTGCTCAAAGTTATCAAATCTATACAAGGGAAGATTTGAATCATTATATTATCACCCATGGTGATGGGATAATAGATGTTGTATGTTTTTCTCAACCATTGGTAAGGTGGGAGGAGTAGTAGAAACCAAGCCTGTATTCTGTTTGTTTAAATACTTCACCAAGAAGTATCAAAGTCGTTAGGCTTATGATGTGTGTATAGTTTTCGTTCTCATTATTCTTCCTGTCCATATACGATTCCCTGTTCGCGCAATACATTTTTTCACGTTCGATTTCAGCGATAAGCTCTTCTTCCGAAGGCAGCTCGAGCAAATATTTGCTCACGAACAATTGTTGGTCACTATCAGCAATGGCATATTCTACCAAAGCTCTGTTCTGATTTGTGACCAGCAATAATCCGACAGGTGGATTATTCTCCTCTTGCATAATCTCCCTTTTGTAGTAATTTACATACGTTTTTAATTGGCCGATATGTTCGTGCTTGGCTTCGTCTACTTTGAGTTCTACAAGGATGTGGAATTTCAATATCCGGTGATAAAAGACAAGGTCGATAAAGAAATATTCGCCACCTATTAGTAAATGTCCAAGGAAAATCTTGGGATGATATAATCAATAGTGCAACAAGGACAGGTGGTAAAGATTTAGGATTTTAAAATAAGTAAAGATGAGACTATTAAAAAACTTTGATCTATTCAAGGAATATTATAATATAGATACAAATCAATTTTGTTCTTTTGGGGATCTTCAAAAAACAATAGGAATATACAAAATTATAAAAAGTATAATGACGGGTTTACTGGTTGAAGATGGCTGCCTTTATTTTTTGTTTGGGGAAGAAAAGTTTCTAATAACAGAATCTCATCAAGTATTACTTGAAGTAAAAAGTAATGTTGAAAACAAATTTAGTCTTATCAAGGGAAATGATGTGCTTGTTGAATTTTTATATTCAAAACCAAGCACTAAATTAAATGTTTCGCCAATTGAATACATTGATGAAGATGATTTTAAATGGGGTGATTTTATCGCAAGAATTATAAATGATGAATCACGAAAAAGAAATTTTGTAACGAACTTAATGGAAAGCCACTAAGGGCGTAACTAACATTGCTAAGAATGCTAAAAAGATATCACCTGATGGTATTGACAAATTCTTAAATGCATGAAAGGATTGGCATAAGGGCTCAGCTAAAGGTAATTTTCTTAAACCATTCAAGAAAGAATTGAAAAGTGATACTAATGCAGATTTTTACATTGATAAGACCACAAGAGAAGTCTTTTTGAAAAGTAATAAATCTTGGTAATTGGATAAACACGGGTCAAAAATTTGATTAAGTATGATTTTTAAATATAGGTTTTCAGTTGCGGGAGATAATTTTTATCCAGAAGTAATCCTTAATAATATTCAAGGTGATTTTGTTGTCGACTCTTATTTTAACCCAACAGATAAAAAGGTTGACAATAAACCTGATGAGTATGGTTATGGAAATTTGTCTTTCTGGCACAAAAGTAAGTTTTCAACTGAAGATGAAATCGCAGAATACGAAAAGGACTTTATTGAGTTTATAGAAAAGAATCATTGGTAGCCTTACCTTACCACCGTGCGGGATTATTCGTTCTATAATTTGGTTTTTAGCGGTGCTCATGAACTCATCTCGATACTCGAAATTCGGTTATGTAGGCGGCATCGAATATAATAATGGGGCCATCGATATCATCCACAATTCGGAGGGTTATGCGCTCAAGAACGGGACTACCTATGTATACCACTACAACTTGATCGACCACCTTGGCAATGTCAGGGCCACCATCAAGGACAGCAGTAGATGTCGTACAGCGTGACAATTATTCATTGATGTTTTACCTTCAGCGGCGTTCATGAGCTCGATACATTTGGGTGTAGCTCGGTTTTTATCCATTCGGTATGCGTAAGGGAAAGGCTTCACACCTAGGGAAAGAACTTTTACCTCCTGCATAGCTTTTTTCAATCTGAGCCTTAAAAAACTTTCAATAGAAACTTCAGACTTATATGGATACCACATATAAAATTTCTCAACTAATTTTCACTCACTAGCCCATACTCCTTCCTAAAGGGTTTGGTAATAAAAAACACAAGTAATTGAAGGTAGAACAATAATGGAAATATTCCTACAAACCATCTCAATCGACTAATGTCAAATTCTTCTTCTACTAGAATTTGAACAGGATATAGAAAATCCATTATAAGCACATTACTGGATATCCTCCCTATATAAAGTACATCATATACTCCATAAAGACAAAACCCAACAAGAGCAAACCAATTAATCTTATTTTTCACTTTAATAAGAAGAAGAATAGCTACTATTAATAAAATACTACTGTTTCGCAATGGCACATTATAAATCAAGCATATTGTGACATTAGCTATCAATATTACCATCAAAAAAACGCAAACAGTTTTACGATAAACATCAAACATCACTTATAATTATAATATTTAACAACATCACTATATACTTTTTTAAGGTAGTTAACGGACCTGACTTTTGGAGTTTCATAAAGTCCATCCTTGCTCCATGTAGGACGAACTTATCTACTTTTTTCGAGTATGATGAGCAGGTTCGCAAGACTATTTACACCACTAATCCTATTGAGGGAATGCACCGTCAGGTCCGTAAAATTACGAAAACTAAAGGTGCATTCAGTTCTGAGCAGGCTCTTATGAAGTTGATGTTCTTGATAATAAAGGACATCTCTAAAAAGTGGACTATGCCGATGCACAACTGGGGCTTGACGATATCTCAACTTTATATTAAATTTGGAGATAGGCTCAAGCTGGATAGAGGCTTTTAGAATTAGGTTAATTATCCAATGACACAGTTTGAGTTACACTCCCCATTTTTACTATTCGTTTTATTCCATTATAGATATATTTAAAGTTACTTTTTTTGAGCGACACACGCGAAACGCTTGCGCCAGCTCGATATGGACGATGTATTAACGACCCAACACCATCATTTTGCCGAACTGCTACTCTACAAATTTTAAAGTCTATCTAACAATAAAATTAACTCTTCAATAGCTGTAAATGTTTCATTAATAAATGTATTATCTATATCAAATTTTGTATCTATTGGTAAATCCAATCCCGTCTTTTGCTTAAAACTTTCATCAACAAATCCCATATTGTGAATACAAATATGTCTAACTTGAAATGCTATTTTTATTTTATTAAAAAAAGAATGCCTATTTAGATCTACACCCTTATTCGTGAAAATTTGATTGTTAACATCATCTAGTCTTTGGTAGAAATTTTTAGGTTTATTAGCATTTGTATCGTAATAATTTTCAATATACTGTTTTAATAAAAATTCTACATCACTACAAGCAGAAACAATAGTTAACATTTTTAATCGTGAGTAGTCCGCGCCTAAAAGCAATGTATACTCATACATATTATTTACTTCCTGAGGAATACCTAGAGCTGCTTTCAATTCTGTATTAAATACTCGTCCTTTATGGTCAATCGGCGTCATGTCTGATGAATAAAACACAACGTTTCTTGTTATGTTATGAAATATTGCGTGCATTCCTTTTAAAATAGGATTATTAACATTCATTTTGATTGTTTTTGAAGGTATTGATTTAAGGTTTAAATATTCAGTATTTGTGTGGTCTCGATAGTATCTATTAAAGACGTCACTTTCGGAACAGGAGATTAACTATGCTTTCTTGATATCATAAACAAACCTCGCATTATCATCCTTTTCCTTGTTGATCTTTGGCAGTCCTTTTGTGCCGTTGCAGGACTTCAGAGCGTTAGCGAGGAATAAGGGACGGATTGGTTGGTCGAGTTCTGCTTCGCAGTTTTTGAATATTTGTAGGGCTGTTTTGGATGTGTTGAAGTAGTCTGTTTGGCATTTTGCTAATACCCAAGTCATGACTTCTTCTTCGGTAATTGTGCTTGCAGATGGTAACAGTATCTCTTTGTCTTCTGTGCCGAAAGTAGCAATTTCCTTTACTGTACCATTCTCGAATCTCTTCTCAGCTTTGGATATGGTGTTTCCTACGTCATCTTTATGCTCAAAGACTTTAATTGTATAGCGGGGACTGACGTTGATATTCGGGACTATGGCTGGAAATCCGCAGTTGAAAATCTGCCTTAACATATTTGATTTTTCAATTTTGTACTCAAGGGTATGGAGTATACCCTCAATCTTTCGAACGTAAAAATCTTCCTGACCTAGTAGAAAAGACAACTCATATTGGCTATAACCTTTGGATATTCTGAGCAGTAAGACATTGAGCATTTTCTCAATCTCTACTATTGACATTTCAAGTTTCTCTACTTCGTTGAATATGGATTTCATAATATAGGCAACTGCTTGTGCAAATATACTAATCCTTTTTTTGGATTTTAGCTAGTTTATAGCTATTAAGCCCATCACTAATTGTTAAATTAAGACGTTTGTTTTTTACAGCATTTTCCAATGGTTGGGTGAAATTACTGCCTTCCCAAGTCTGATTTTGGACTTCGTTCGCTTTTTCAACAATCTCTTTTAGAGTTCTTTTTGTTTTGAAGAAGTCAGTTGATTCGATAAGAGAGTTTAGTGTTCCTGTAGGACCCGATTCGTTGAGGATATATGGTATAGCTTTGATAACTCTGTTATCACTAAGGATGTCAGTAGGATAGAAGTCGTGAATCGAGAATTCAACTTTGCTTGGAGATTGACGCTCTTTTGCTTTGTGTGCGAAGTACGCTGCAATATGATTTAAGACCGAGTCATTATACTTGCCATTATGGGCACTACTCTCAATATTTCCAATGTAGTTTTTGTTTCTATCTAAGTGGATGGAAAGTTCTTTTGGGGAAATTCCAAGTTCAAGCCGATAAAATTTGACTTTAATTATAATATAAAGATCTAGAGGTGACAAATATTCTATAGTAGTTGCATCCATAAGATCAAATACAAGAATCTTTCTGTATATCATATTTCTCGTAAATAATTTTATTTATTCAGAACTAATGGTTATCTTTGATATAGAAAGAAAGCAAAAGTTGTTTTCTTAAGAATTTTGGTGTTTAAATCCAGAGTCTTGCGCCTACATATTCTGACGCCGTAACGCAAGGCAGTAGTTTAAATACCCATATCTATCCTTATTTAAGGCATTTTACTATATTTGCTTAGTAAGATAGGTGTGGGCCTACTGTTAGTCCGTGTTACGTTAGGCGTCAGAAACTTAAACTGTAGGCACGGCATGTAGTCCCGCACTTATCGATTCTACATGTCCAAGGCTCGTTAACCAATAACGAGTTATGAAATCCAAAAAACTAACAACAGACTTCTTGAAAGCTCCGGAATGATGGAGTGGATTGTACTTTCTACAGACAGAACCTGAATCACGTTCAGGTTGACGTGTGGAGGAGGTATGACCCTTCTTATGATCCTAGAGCTTAGGCGCCCGCTTGGAGGTTCATAAGTATTAAAGCAAACCAATTTATGAACTTAAATTACCTATTTTGTAATGAAGCAAATCTGCTCCATCGGGATTGCTTTGTCCATAGCCAAGGACAAAGGGCGCCGATTATCACTACCACATACTTCGTTGATGTTGGACACGATCCGGCATCAACAGATAACTGTCCACATTCAACGGTACATCAACACAATAGCAGACACCATTTCTTCTACAATCCTGCGGGGAGGCTTTGACAGCTTTCCCAGATATGGTCGGGAGAAGTTTTGGACAACTTCGGCATTCCTTCGGCTAGGCTGTCACTCATTCCCGAAGCGCCACCGAACAAGCCTCGAAGCAGTCTCGAACAAGTCCCGAAGCGGAGTCGAACAGCTCCCGAACACCCCTCGAACAACTGCATGTCGGGAAATCATGATTTTTGGCAGGATAATCTCTTTTGGTCAGCAAATATCCCGTATTTGCCAAGCACGTGTTAAGTACTCCTTAAGTACTGATATGGTACCAATTACGCAACTGTTGCGTAAGACGGTTGGCAAAGGGGAAATGTACCTGTCAGGTACAGGTCGATTATTGGACAATACCATAGCAACTTCGCTATTCGTTCGGGTCGGCAAGCGAGCAAGTTCGTACTTGAAAGGCCAATCCATTGGTAAGGGGTCGCTTTTTCATGGGTGTGTCCTTGCTTCCACAGCAATCAAACACCAAACAAACGGCAACCAAACACCAATAAAAGACCAAACAAATAGCAACGAAAAGGTAACCAAACAGCAAGCAAACAGCGAAGGAGTCTCGAACAAAGACCAAGCAAATGCCCTAGAAAGACCAAAGGAACGGCAAACAAACGGTAATGAAACGGCAATAAAACACCAAACAAATAACAAAGAAACAGTAACGGAACCCCAAACAAACAACAAGGGAATAGGACAATTTGCTTTCCTGCCAACTTCGTCCGCTGTTCGTCAATTATTCGGAGCTCGACCACCTCAGCTTAACCTCGGCATATCCAAATCATTACCTCGTCACCACGATAAAGGTAAAGATAAGGTAGTAATAAGGTGGTCGGAAGGTAGTAAAGCTCCGAAGCGGAGACGAATGATTTCCGAAGAATGTCCGAAAAAGAGAGGAAAAATAGGGGTGAGCCTACCTCAAGCCTACGATGACTATAGGATGAGCCTCCCTCAAGCCTACGATGACTATAGGATGAGCCTACCTCAAGCCTGCAATGACTATAGGATAAGCCTACCTATAGACTGTCTATACACTGGTTTGAGCCTGCAACAAGCCTCCGATGAGTATAGGACAAAGCTACCGATAGTTCACAAAGGATGCACCAAGGGTGTACGGTTAGTTCACGGGAAAGGTACCGAAAAGGTACTGCAGAGGTACTGGAGATTCACCAAGAAGGTACTAAAGAGCTACCAAAGAGGTACCGGACATCTACAAGCTGCTGGTAAGTGGATCGTGGATAGGATGGGTATCAAGGGTCATACTGCGCTATCTTGGATGCCGGAGGATAGAGGAGCTTCCGTTACCGAGACTAAGGTCAAAGATTGCTTGGTCGTACTTTCTCATAATGAGAATAAAAATAATCCCGAAAAAGGAGATGGGATAATGTCTTTGAAATCAACGCATTTACAGATGATTTGCCGTGCCATATTGCAACGGATGAGGTTGATGTTGGCTGGAGTTTTATCGCCCCTTAAAAGGACTCTAATCAGCTTAAATCAAAGAGGTGGTAATTTATGGCAAATAGCCCAAGGTAGATTGGAGGATAGTGGCTGCGAACATAGGTATCATAATTCTACTTTCAGGGGCTTCCATCACAATTTCTTAACGCGATATCGCCCAAGGTCATTAAAGGGTCGTACATGCAATCGGGACGCCAAGTCGATTGAGAATTATGAGAAAAGGCTTATCGGGAATGGTCACTGGCATATCGCTTATAGGCTTCGGAGGACTGGGGATGGTATAAAGGCTATTTTACGCCGCCTATTACCTACGCTCAAACGAAAAATGCCCAAGGTCTACAGCTTATTGCTGAGTGCCTATTGCAAAATGTTAATCATCTATTGCAAAGTACTGATCGCACAAAGCAGATGCCGGATAGCGTACTGCAAATTACTAATCGCATGTTGTAAGAAACTTGTGTTATCAGTTAATCGGCAAGAAACTAATGAATTACCCTGTTATAATGGAAGTTTTACATTAAGACTGATGATGGCGAGTTTGCTGCTTGGGATAAGGATAAAGAAGATGATGACGTATAGGAAATGGCGGATAGCTTATAGCAGATGGCTGATGGTGTTGGTACAGCTGTTTACGATAGTGTTTATGTTCAATGTTTCGGCCCAAGAGCTGCCCGGCAACCAAGGGGCAGTGAATGGGCATGTCCAGCAGCCGAGGACGGTACTCCGCGGTGAAGTGCGCTCGGCTGTCGATGGGCGCCCCATTGAGGGGGTATCCATCCGAATCGGGAAACAGCACAGTAGCAGCGATAAAGAAGGGAAATTTAATGTAGACCTAGTAGAGCAGGAGGGCAGTCTCGAAATAAGGCACTTGGGTTATCAAAACAAAAAAATGAAGTATGGCCCTACATCCACCTATATAACAATTACTTTAAATCCTGTTGAGAATCAATTAGAGGAGGTAGAGGTGGTCTCTACGGGCTATCAGAATATTCCGAAAGAACGGGCTACGGGCAGCTTCGTGCATCTGGATAAGGAGGTCATCAATCGACGGGTGGGCGCCAATATTCTCGACCGACTAGAGGGTGTCACCAGTGGCTTGGTCTTTAATAAAAATATCAGGTCGTTCGAAAACGAATCTCCCATCAGTATACGTGGGCGAAGTACGCTCTTTGCCAATACCACTCCTTTGGTCGTCGTGGACAACTTTCCGTACGAAGGCGATATCAATACGATCAATCCAAATGATGTAGAGAGCATTACGGTATTGAAGGATGCCGCAGCGGCATCTATTTGGGGAGCCCGAAGTGGCAACGGAGTCATCGTGATCACCACCAAGTCGGGGAAATTGGAGCAGCCCATCCGTATCTCCACATCGAGCAACCTGACGATTGCCGAAAGGCCCAATCTAGACTATCATCCTCGTATGTCCAATACCGACTACTTGGCATTCGAAAAACAGCTCTTCGATAAGGGCTATTTTAACGGTAGGATCAATACCAATCCTAGATTTATAGTGTCCCCGGGGGTAGATGTATACCTCCAGCAGCGTAATGGCGCGATAGATGAGCTAGAAGCTGCAAGACAACTTGTCGAATTGGCAAAGTACAATGCCATGGACGACCTCGTGCGGTACTTCTACCAAAAGAACGTGCAGCAACAGTACAATGTGGGCATTGCGGCGGGGTCGAAAATAGCGACCTATTATTTTTCGGCAGGGTATGACCAAGGCAGGGCCGCAGAAGTGGGCAATGCGTTTAGAAGGATTACCTTAAATGGCAAGAATAGTCTTTCCTTTTTCCAAGGAAAGCTGACGATGCTCCATAATATTGTCTTTTCCAGTACCATCAATGATAATAATGCGATGATACCCAGCAATATGCATCCATATGCGCGGCTTGTAGGGGAAGAAGGCGGAGCATTGCCGCTATATAACCAAGGCTACCATCCATCATTTATAGATACGGTGGGGCAGGGGTTACTCTTGGACTGGAGATATAGACCGTATGATGAGCTTAGACTAGCGGACAATACGATGAGCGTGTCCGATTATCGGATAAATACAAGCCTCACATACCAGATCCTACCCGGTCTGGAAGCGAGTGTGCTGTATCAGTTCAACAGCGGTAGCGGGCGCGGCCGAAATCGTCAATCTCAGGATTCCTATTATACACGCAACCAGATCAACCGTTTTACCCAATTAGACTATCTTAAAGGTGCAGTAGTCAAGACACCGATCCCTTTTGGTGATGTCCTGGACGTATCCAGCTCGAGCTACACCACGCACAATGTTCGAGGACAACTGAACTATCAGCAGACTATGGCCCAAAATCACAGCATCGCAGCCATCCTCGGTGCAGAGGTGATGGATCGTCATACGGATGGATATAACAGCAGGCTGTACGGCTATGATGAGCGCAATGGCACCAATGTACCGATAGACTATGTCAATACCTATCCAGTTATGCCCGGTAATAGTTTTGCGTTATTGGCGGGCTCGAACGTAGCGAATAGCTTTGGAACCAATCGATTCCTGTCGTACTATGCGAATGCTTCTTACAGCCTCTATGAACGTTATACGTGGAGTGGGAGTATTCGCAAAGATGAGTCTAACCTATTCGGCGTGGCTACCAATCAGCGCGGTGTACCGTTGTGGTCTATCGGTATCGGCTGGGAATTGAGCAAGGAAGGGTTTTATGCTTCACAAGCCCTGCCATTCGTCAAAGTGCGTATCACCTATGGTGTGAATGGCAACATCGATAAATCAGTGAGCGCCTATACTACCGCTAGGGCGGGTGCGGCAAATCGATATGGCGCTACACAGTATAACTTGGTGAATCCACCCAATCCGGATCTACGATGGGAGAAGATAAAGATGCTGAATGCCGGATTGGATTTTCGGAGCAAGGGCGGCATCTTGTCAGGTAGTATAGATGTATTCAGGAAGCGAGGGGCAGACCTGATTGGCAATATTCCCGTAGAGGCCAGTAGCGGTATTACGCTGTTCAAAGGCAATAATTCTAATCTGGAAACGAAGGGAGTGGACGTGGTGCTCCATACTCGGAATATCCGAAAGAGATTCGATTGGAATACGACATTCCTGCTTAGCTATGCGGCGGATAAAGTCATTAAATACCTTCCAAAACCGGCCTCATTGGCAGCTTACGTATCACAGGATTTTAATTATCCCTACGAAGGGAAGCCGTATAATGCCATTTTCGCCTATCGATGGGCAGGTCTTGATGCTGCCACCGGAGCGCCCATGGGCTATTTGAAGGGGGAGCCATCCATGGACTATAACGCCTTACGTGCCGTGGGCGATCCCGACGATCTCCTGTATATCGGGCCGGGAAGGCCGCAGCTATTTGGGGCCCTCCGCAATAATGTTGAATATAAGGGATTCTCACTTTCGGTCAATTTGACCTACAAATTCAACTATTTTATCCGGGAGCCATCGGTACGATACTATGCGCTGGTGGCCGTATATGCCGGAAGTCCTATCCAGCCCGGTTATGAAAATCGTTGGCAGCAACCCGGGGATGAGCAGCATACACACGTACCTTCCTTTTCATATCCGCTCAATACGAATAGGGAACTCTTTTACCGTGATTCAGAGGTGTTGGTGGCCCGAGGCGATCATATCCGCATCCAGGATATCCGTATAGGGTATAGGCTGTCGGATCGGCAAGGTCGAAAGGGCTTTAGGGATATCCAACTCTTTGCATACGCCAATAACCTGGGTCTATTGTGGAAAAGGACAGGTTCCTATGTGGATCCGGATCACAACGACCCCACGGCAAGCCAGTATGTACCGCCAAAGGCTTTTTCCTTCGGTATCAATGTTCAACTCTAAAAAACGAAAAAATGATCGATGTTAACTGTAAAGACAGATCACATTTGGGAATGGTGATCTTATTGATAATAATGGTGTTATTGTTGGTAGGCTGTGATAAAGGGGTGTTTCTAGAAAAGAAACCCTCCAGTAGTTTGGTCGTGCCCACGAAGATAGCCGAATTGCAGGGACTGATGGACAACGAATTCAGCGTATATGGCACGCCCTTGATGGGGATGCTCTCCTCGGATGAATATTATCTAAAGAATAAAGATTTTGAAGCACAGAATGCCAAATCTAGGAATACGTACACATGGGCGGTCAATGTATATGATGGTGATTCATATGGCGTGATCAATGACTGGAACCAGCTATTCTCGCAAGTACTGATCGCGAATATTGTCTTGGAAGGGCTGGAAGCCATCGAACCTGCAGCTGCAGAAGTGGATCGATGGCGTTATACAAAGGGAGCGGCCTATTTTTTACGGGCCAAAGCTTTCTTTGGACTGGCAGAGGTATTCTGTCTGCCCTATGATGCCCAAACGGCCGATGTAGACCTTGGGTTACCACTGCGATTGCATTCGGATATCAAGCGTACCACACCCCGGGCATCACTTGCAGATACCTATGCACAAATCATTAAAGACCTGAAGCAATCTGAGGAGCTAATCGATTTTGACGGTGTATGGCCCAACAAGCTGCGGCCCACCAAACTCACGGTATTGGCCATGTTGGCCAGGGTATGCCTTTCCCAACGTAAATATGTGGAAGCCATGGACCATGCCAATAATGCCTTATTACGCTATCCAAATCTATTGGACTATAACGGTGTGATGGTATTTAAGCTTGACAATCCTGAGTTGCTCTCCCATGCGATTACGGTATCGGGGGAGACGATGTTGACCACTTCTTCGGGGGTGATGCACGTAGATTCGATCTTGTACAACAGCTATCATGCAAACGATCTCCGAAAGACGCTTCTTTACAAGGTGATGCCCGATAGTAGGGTGACGCTCAATACTACATATTCTACTTTGACCTATCCATTTACCGGGCTGGCCACAGATGAGCTGTACCTCATTCGGGCAGAAGGTTATGCAAGGAAGGGGGAATTAGCATTGGCAGCAAAGGATATCAATACGTTGCTGGTCAAGCGATACAAAACGGGGACATACACACCGATAACATTTGCCGACTCCGAATCGGCATTGGCAGCCATCCTGCTCGAAAGACGTAAAGAGCTCGCTTTTAGAGGGGTGAGATGGTCTGATATACGGCGACTGAATAAGGAAGGATACGACATTAGGATGAAAAGAGTGTTGGACGGCACTATCTATATCTTGCCGGCGAATGACCTCCGCTTTGCACTCTCGATACCGCCCTACGAAATTGCGCTAAGTGGACTTGAAGACAACCCCAGATAATGGGATAGGATATTTTAACAAATAAATCACATGACATGCACTTTATAAAAACAACACTGGCCATATTGATTTCGCTGCTCTGCTATAGCAGCATGTGGGCCCAAGTGGAGCCAATGCTCCCAATTAAGATTTCAGGAAAGATAGAGGTAGAACGCTGCGATAGCGTACGGATACGGATTCACCCTTATTCGATTTCAAGCAATTTGAGAGTACTTGTAAAGGATACCATCATGAAGACAGATAATGGGTATTTTGAGATCGGAACCGAATCCAATCATCCTATCTACATGCAGATCTATCCGCTCATCGATGCGCGAATAAAAGGCTACTATTCTAATTTTACGGGCACTGCGCAGATGTTCGTTTGCGAGCCCAATGATTCAGTATTTATCAATATCGACGACAAGACCATGCGTGCCTCGGGAAGAGGGCAAGATAAATATAACTTGATAGCAGATCTATGGAAATACAGCTACTATGCCTACGGTATGCTGATAACCAGACCTACCAAACTACAGACAGACGAAGAGGTCGAAGCCATCGGTAAGGGACAAGAGGCTATCTTCGCGGTCAAATCGTCCCTGTTGGAATCCAGAAAGTACCTCCTGAGCGATGATATATATCGTCTCATGAAGATGGAGCTGGAAATGGAATTTATGGGAATAGAATTGTATGCTTTGTCAACAGCGCTCTCTAATTTATCGGTTAATCATTTGCAGGATATTTCAAAAATAAGAGCAATCAAAAAATTTAAGCAAAAATATCTAACCCCGATTTCCTATGTAGAAAAGGATACCAATCTCTATAGATACTCTTCGCTCTATAGCCATACGCTATTCAACCAGTTGGCATGGCGCAATAAGCTTAGGGAACCTAGTTATTGGGAACCTATAGATCTGGAAGAGCTATTTGAGCTGATCGTCCATAATTATTCGGGTATACTCCGGGATCGGTTATTGGTGGATTTCAT
The DNA here is from genome assembly GCF_027627455.1 of Sphingobacterium sp. SYP-B4668. Lineage (NCBI taxonomy): Bacteria > Pseudomonadati > Bacteroidota > Sphingobacteriia > Sphingobacteriales > Sphingobacteriaceae > Sphingobacterium > Sphingobacterium sp. SYP-B4668. Next base: position 2,078,885 of record NZ_CP115483.1, read on the forward strand.
CTCGACGCTGAAAGGGAATTACGATGTAGAGCCATATCTGGACAGGGCGGCGGGGCTGGTTTCCGATCCCGAATTTGCGAAGATAATGGATAAGCTCGGCTATCTAAGAACAGGTAAGAAGGTCACTTTCTTTTCAATGCCGGATTCCTCCGGCAGATACTGGAGTTTGGACGATTTTAGGGGCAAATATACGCTGATAGATCTCTGGTACACGGGGTGTATAGGCTGTATACAACTGGCTAGGGCAATGACCAAGGATATCGCTAGGTGGCAGGACGATCCAAGGTTCCAGATGGTATCGATCAGTATTGACAGTAGTAAGGATAAATGGTTGCAGAGTTTGAGAGGAGGAAAATATACGCATCCTGGAAGTATCAACCTACGGACGGAGGAGCTAGGGGGGCTCCATCCCTTTATCAAAAGTTACGATATCGGGACCTTCCCGACACTGATGCTCATCGATCCCGATGGTAAATTGTTGCATATCGGGGTGCAGAGCGATAAGCAAGTGAGAGCGATCTTGGATAGGGTGATGTAATGTTGGTATATAGTAAACAGGAAGAACTTTAGTTCTTCCTGTTCTTTTACTTAATAGGCAACAGCTAATCCGGTTTCAGCCGAAGGGGTATTGTCTGCATGTCTGTAACAGGGTTCTGGTTGAACATTCTGACATTCCCAACGACTGGGACTGGCGTCGTTGTCCTTATCAGCCAAATCTAGCTGTTGTGGACCCGAGGGCGTATTGGCCGTCACGATTTCGGATACGACAGATGTGTTGATTTCAGCTACTGCTCCACCGATCCCGAGTAGCAACGCTGCTGCGAGGATAGATACTTTTAACTTTTTCATTTTGGTTTGTTTAATTGTTTCTGCCATTTAATATCAGGGGGCAGATGAACCTTTCTATATAGCGCTATCTTTTTTATTTTATGTTTGTTGATGGATCGAGGCGTTGGCACTGTTCGTATATTCGCCCTTTGGGTCGACATCTATCGAAGGGAGGAGGATTAATGCTATTCCGCCTAAAAGGATGTAAACCAAATTGAGCATTAGATGCCCATTCCAGCTTAGTCCCAATATGCCCGCACAGGCACAGGGGTATGATGGACTGATGGTTCGGGTTATGATCAGTATTATAAAGATGGATAGGGTCGAGAGGATGCCCATGGCAATACATACTGTTCTTTTAGGTTTTTTATTCATCATCAATAACAAAGCGAGTATAAGCATGGTGCTGGGTAAGCCATATGCAACATAGGGAGCCGCCCAATCTGGAAAGGGCATGCGCTCCATCTGGCCAACGAACGTTGGCATCTGTACCCATTTGACGAAAGCTGTATAGATGAATAATGTAATAAATAGACCTCGTATACTTTCGAAGCAGATAGGTATGTATTTTTGACGTGTAATTTTCATTGCGTTTTTTTCCTATGTTTCTTACTTCCAAATTTCTGAAGGATAGTGACACTGGTCAAGAGACATGGAATGTCCCCCAAGGCTGTCTCCTTTTTTTAGACACTTAAAATCCGATATAGCGTGAGCGATACAGCGGTTTTGGGTCGTGGTGAAAAAATGAAATTTATTTTTTTGCTATTTTGGAAGGACTGAGAAAGCCCTATAGAGGTGGGTATTCTGATGTCAATGGTTAATCTATTCGATTTTCACCAAAAGAAACTTGTTTTTTACCATTATAGGTCGAAAATAGCGGCTTTTAATGAAAAGAATTATGCGTTTTGGGTCAGGAAATGTCAAAATGGATACAGCTCTTTGAGTTTATCTTGAAGAGCTTGCAGATAAAGACGCGTACCTTCTATGGTCTTGTTGTCCATTTCTTTGATTTTCTTACGATTGGTCTCGAAGCTGAGCGTGCCGCCTCTCACGGTACGAACGTGATTCAATAGGATGCGTAGCGCCTGAGGGGTGGAGAGCTCCACAATATGCCGGGTCTGTACATTGAGGTCTGTCAGTAGGCTGAGTTGCTTGGCTGTGAGAGTGACCGTGATGGCGTCTTGGTTCAGATTACTGGATAAGGAGGGAAGCTTTGTTTGCCAATCAATCTCGGTTAGGAGAAGATTTTCGATAAAATCTTTGAGACTGGTACGTGAAGGCTGGTAGGCATAGCCAAGTTGTGTATCCAACTGTTGGAGTTCTTTGAGGTATTCTTCTAGTTGTGTACGTATGGTCAAGGGGGGTGCGCCCGACGTTACCAAATCGTCAACATGTCGACGGCAATGGTTCATCAACCGCTCCCGGTTGAAATTGAGGTAGATAAGTGTCTTCCATATTTTGGTACTCCATAGATTGGCAGGTTCCGTAAGGATTAAATTCTCGATGCCACGTAATACTTTATGGGCGTATTCGAGCTGATGATAGGAAATGGCATGTTGATGTGGAAAGGCGAATTGTTTGAAAAATTGATTTAAGGAATCCAATAGAAGAGGAGGAACGTCGTTTTTCTTAAGCTTGCGTTGGTATTTTTGGTAGTGGACCAATAGGGTATGGCCCTCGGCGTGTAAAGCGAAGAGCGGCATGCCCATGTGTTGGATAGTCTCGCCGCTGGTCAGGCGTAGATGGTGTAGGACTTCTTCTATTGCCAAGAATGTATTGAGCCGAGAGGTATCGGGCTTACCCTGCCGTTGATAGAGTTTATTGGCCAATACAGTGAGCGAAAGTTGCAGCACACGTACCTTTTGTTGAACAAACTGGGTGTCAGGTTCGGTGAGCATCAACTCTCCAATCTTGACAATGAGCTCTTCCTTGAGCGAGAGCAGCGTGTGACAATAGCAATAGCCCTCCATCCGATCACATGCCAAGCCGGGAAGCACCACGGGGGACTGTTCCACGGCCATGATAAAGCTGTACAAACTATCTTTCATAATAGGAATCATATTGGTTGCAAACGCCTAGGAGAAGTCGGATTTCTCATAGTACGCAGTAAAATATCTCTAATATAACAAATATATCACCAATAGGTGAATTAATGTTGTGCGAAGGGTGATGCTCTTGAAATTAAGGTATTACGAGTAGTTTTGGTGTCAGATGAGTTCTGTCGTCTCTTAAAAAGCTTTAAATGACCTCTGTTCAGAAGGTACAGGAAAAAGAGGGTGATGACCTTGTTGGATGTCGGAAATAAGTGATAGGGAAGTTTGGGATGATGAAAACGGGATAATGAGGAATATATTAGAGCAGTTCGAAGGCGATGGCAAACTTAAGTAAAGTAGCGAATGAATTGCATTGGGTCTTTTGGATGACATTCTTACGGTGAGTATTTACTGTATGGATAGATATAAATAATTCATCGGCTATTTCCTTGGATGATTTACCATTGGCAATCATGGCAATAATCTCTTTTTCACGTCTGGTAAGTGTCGCAAATATCTTGTAATTGTTTTTAACGTAAATGTCTTCGTCCAGTACTTTATTAACCCTGGATATCATCAAGTCAATTCCCTCTACAGGACTGGAAAGCATGATCATTTTGTTGACCGTACAATCACCTTCTTTTATTTTAATCAACTTACAGACGGAGTAAAACCACTTATAGGCTACTTCCTGATGTAATTTAACACGCTGAAAGAAATTGTATTGCTTGTCAAAATCAGCCTCGTGAAGGTATTTTTCTATTCCCTCGAATATAGCAAGGGATTCCTCTTTGATAAAGTACTTGTTATAGTATGCATCACCCAAAGCATTGATTTCATCCACGGAAGTCCCTAAATGCTCAGCACCCCAATTGTTCATGTAGCTTACAGCCAGTGGTTGTAGCTTGTCCATATCGTGCATCATGACAGAGGCAGGAAGAATACTGCCCAAGTCGTCAATAGCGTAATTGCCTTTCTTCAGGTTTTGCTGTACGCCATGTAGCCGTTGGAATAGCTCCGCCTTCTGAAAATCAAATGATGTACTGCCTAAAGCCATAGCGGGAATAATTGGTGTTGGCCAAGGTAGGTAAAAAATTAACGGTAAGCAAGAAGATGTTTTAGAAGGCATATTCTGCATATGCAGCAGTATCGTAAGAAATACCTAGTGCTAGCGATGTTTTGAGAAAAAAGATTGTGCGAATTTTGTAGTAGACAAATATTATGACAAGATATGAAGATGCTGACAAAAATCCTAATCGGAATGTTCGCGATGATTTGCTTATTAAGTGCACAAGAAGTGAAAGCACAATGGCAAACTGTGAAGATAGCGGCCAATGATACTGAATTGATGCGCGCTACCAATCAAACCTTTCAAAATTATAAAGGGTTGTCTCATGTATCCTTTAATGTACAGGCGATGGTAGAAAAAAGAAAGGTAGGTGACAACTATAAAATACTTTTGCGAACACAGCAAATATCGATGAATGATGTTTACTCGTACATCTACAAACCTGGGATAAGTGTGAAGAGCTGCATCTATGGCAAAATAATAGAAAGGTTGGACTATAATTTTTCATCTTCCCAGATTGAAAAAGAACCATTTGAAAAGATTAAAAATACGGCTAGCGCTACTTTTGAATTTGAGATACTCATTTGGGTCAAAGATAAGAACTATAGGAATGGTGGATATCGGGTTGCTCACATGATAAAAGGCGTAAAGGACAATGGTGTGTATTGGTCAGACAATGAAATTGAAGGTGATTTTGACCTTTCAGAAGTTAAAATTATAGGTAAAAAAATGACCGCTTTCAAAGCTGATGAATCAGCTATACTACCAGCTCTTGAAGCTTATGTAAAAGCGGTCAATGAAAAGGAAGAAGCCAGTTGTAAAAATGAAAATAATCAAAAAAATGCAGAAAATATCGAAAAAATAAAGCAACAAGAATTGGCTGATGCAAAAATTAAAGACCTTGATAAGCTAAAGATAAAACTAAGTGGGACAGGGGGTGAAAAGACGCAAGCGCAATCCAAAACGGAGACGGATAGTTTTTGGAAGGGGGGAGACGAAAAAAAAGCTGGGGAAGATTCTAAAAATAGCAATGCTGGCGTTGGAAAAGGTGTTGAAGAAAAGGAAAAGGATTCCCAAAATGAACATCAACCCTCGAAACCCACCGGTTATGCAGTTGTTTTTATATACTTTTTAGACCACTGTACGAATACTAGACGAGATTTTATCTCCAATGTTTTTAAGATTGAGGAAGGGTGTAGCGACTATGTACTGAAGTTTTATAACCTAGTGATGGAAAAATACGGTAAAGGTTGTTTTAAAAACTTAAGTGATCCGAAGTATGGGGTCATGGAAGTTCGAAAAACTTTAAATGAAGGATGGCTTTTTGACAAATTCACGGATGCTCGTTATCGAGGAATACAGGATGAAGGGAGAGTATTAGATAAAGAGCAAATTATAAAATTTCGGAATGAGAAGATAGAATCGTATGATAGTCCTGATAAGAAGATGACTATCGGTAATAGTCCAATTCTTCTAGAAAAGGTTAATGATTTTCATCCCTGCACGGTAATGCACGATGAGAACTCAAGATAAGTAGTGCAATTTAACATTTGCGATACTGTTGTAGATAATATATACAGACATAGGATAAATGAGAGATAGTATAAAGTTGTTTTGTAGACTGATTGTTATAAAGATATATGTAGTTGAGTTCAAATACATCAAATACATTTTAATTAATATAAAATAATGAAAAAATATATAAGCATTTGTGTTTTGCTATTTAGTAGTTTTTATGCTATAGGACAGACCTCACAGGATAGAGCGAAAGCATTCTATCAAGAAGCTGTGAGACTATTCGAGAAAAAAGATTATTCCAAAGTATTGGAATACTGTCAACGCGTTACGGACGAATTAAAGACTACCAATGCGCGAATAGAACTGTTGCGGATAAAGAGCTATTATGAATTGGGCGAGATCGAAGAGACTAAAAGAGCGCTCAGTGCTTTTTCGGATTTGCCTTCCGAGCTATCATTGAAGCAGGAGGCGCTCAGCTATTTAAATAAGATAGAAAGAAGTGAAAAAACTATGTTAGAGCAGGAGATATCGCTGCAACGCCTATTAGAAGTAAACCGTTTGGAGAAGGAAGGGAAACTTACAGAAGAAGAAAGAAGAAGGAAGGAAGCTGAAGCTAAAAGCTACCAAGCGGCGATGTCAGGTAACCTGACTGCCATCCGACAGTTTTTGAAAGATTATCCGACTCATAACGAAAGACAACATGTGCTTGATGTACTAGCAAATGAAGAACAACGGACGTATGATAATGCCATCTTACAGGATGAAATCGGAGGCTATGAAAATTATCTAACTTTATTTAATGATGGAAAGCACAAGAATGTGGTGGTAAAGGCTTTGTACGAAGCGAGGGAAAGTGAAGCATCGGATCAGGTACTACGAGATAACTCTGTCGCTGGCTGCGAAAAGTATTTGGAAGCTTATCCAACTGGTAAAAATAAAGAAGCCGTATTAAAACTTTATGCTGAGATCCTACATAAAGAAGGACAACAGGCCTCGAGTATTAAAGATTATAAAAAAGTGGAAGAGCTTTATGGTAAATACAAAAGTATCTTCCCCTCTGGTGGTCATATAAAGTCAGCGCAGATGAAATATGATGAAGCAATTCGAAAAATAAAAAGGGCAGAGGTAATCGCAAGTAGGAGTGACAAGACCTACTTTATGATCAACTATGCAACCAACAAAAGTGCTGGACTAGAGGTCGGCAAATTAAAAATCTCTCATAACCCATCTGTTTATTGGGGACTCAATTATGGATTTACATTACCTGGGTTTTCCTCGCTGGAGGAACTCGAATCCCTTGATGACTATGCTGGAGATGGCACCTTAAAGGCAGGATTTTTTACCTCAAGTTTTGGATTGACCATGAACATTAGTTATCCGCTATGGGGTTATGCCGGTATTGGTGTGAGATACCAAACGTATGAAGATGGTACAGATTCCTATAAAATAGCCGGTCAAAATTCTTGGCAATTTTTTCCCGAATTTGGATTGAAAGGTAGAATTGCCAGGAGTTTGATTTTAAAAGCGGGTATACAACTAATTAAAGATAAACCTGCTTTTCAAATAGGAATAGGGTTTTAATGACAGAGATTTTGCGTAAATATATCATATACCTATTATGCAAGATTTTGTTTATTTGCTGAAAGGGCGGGATTTTATAAGAGAAGTGGCAGTTGCCTGTCCAAAATGCAAAGCTAAGGCGCTGGTTTCAGGCGGGGAACCCGATAAAATGCTTGCAGAATATGAGCATAAAGTTCATTTCTCCTGTCCAACCTGTCACTATTTCCTGAAATATACCAATACTCCTAAATTTAGGGTGTACACCAATAAGCGCGGGCAAAATATCAGCTCCAGGTTATTGATGCTCAATAGTCCATGCGACCCTTTTTTTGGATTTGAGGTTTGGTACCAAATAGATACTCAAAATGGACTGTTGTGGGCTTATAATCTGGAACACCTAGTCCTGATAGAAAATTATATTGCGAAAAGGCAAAGCAATTGTGTGGGATTGCCTTTCGATAACAATAGTAGGTCTTACCGATTGATACAAGGGGTATTGGATGTAAAGAATAGGGAAACTATCTTGAAAACGATACAGCGAGTTAAAAAAACATAACAAGTCGTCGTGGGGATGGCGATGTATTGATAAGATCCGTCATACTAGCTTTTACAACAATATTCATCTAGGTATCCTTTGTAGTGAAAAGGATACCTTCTTTTTTGGGATTTAAAAGCTTACATTTACTCGCAGAAGAATTATAATAAACCTATGGCTGATTTTAAGTCTTTATCTGAAGAACAACTGGTTCGACTATTACAGGACGGAAATCAACATGCTTTTAATGAAATCTACAAACGACACTGGTCGGGTATCTTTTTGGTCGCCAAGAACCGACTGGGAAGTGAGGATGATGCATATGAGATTGTCCAAAACATCTTTCTGAATCTCTGGCGTAAGGGGGCGTCATTCGAGTTGAATAAAAATTTTGCGGTTTATTTTGCAACCGCTGCCAAGTACGAAGTCCTGAAGTTTCTCTCCCGACAGGGGCATCTGGACCACCATCGGAATGTATTGCGCGAAGAAATGTCCGAGCGTGATGATTCCACGCTCCAAGCATTGGAAGCAAAAGAGCTGATGGAAACATTGGAGCAATCGATTTGTCTACTTCCTGAAAAATGTCAGCTCGTATTTCGTTTGCGGTTAGAAAAGGAATACAGCCAAAAAGAAATTGCCAAAGAACTGGATATTTCTGAAAAAACGGTAGAGGCCCACCTTGCTAAAGCCAGAAAACACATCCGTACCGATTTGAGTATCGTGACGATTCTACAGCTAGCCCATTATTTTAAGATTTTTTAATTCAGACTAAGGGATATGTCAGATTCAAGGGGCTTATAAGTATAGCCCCTATATTATGACGTATAAACCGAAATCCGAGAGATTAAAATATTTGGCCGATAAATGGCTGAAGGGTACCATTTCAACGGAAGAGAAAATAGAATTTGATGAGTGGTATTTATCATATGAGGATCATTTGGTAGAAGATTATACTGCAGAAAATTTAGAGACCATAGAAGTAGACCTTTATAAGCAGATACAATCGCTAGCAGGGATGGATCAAGCCAAACAACTATCCCGTATCCACCGTTTCAAAAAAATATGCTATTGGGCAGCTTCTATTCTTGTAATCGTAGGAATCTCTACATTCTTCTATACGAGGCAAAAAACAGAAATCAATACTGCTGAGATAGCCGCGATAATGCCGGGTTCAGATAAGGGTAATCTACGATTGGGGGATCAACAGGCTTATGATCTTGAAAAACTGAAGAATGGAATATTGGAGAATAGGGGTGGTGTGGAGATTGTCAAAACAAAAGAAGGGGCAATCAGCTACATATTGAAGGGCAATGTGGACATGGATTCGAAGGACATCATAGAAAGCAGTGTATCTACACCCAATGGTGGGCAGTATCAAATCCAACTGAGCGATGGTACACGTATCTGGCTGAATGCAGCGTCAGAAGTGAAATTCCCAATTGCTTTTGTGCAAGGACAACGTGTTGTGGAGCTACAAGGTGAGGCCTATTTTGAAGTGGCGAAGGATGCAAAGCGGCCTTTTATTGTCAAGACTGCTACGGAAGAAGTGAAAGTGCTCGGTACGCATTTCAATGTAAATGCCTATCGAGAGGAAGCTATCTCCAGGGTATCGCTCCTAGAGGGTAAAGTAGAGGTGTCTGCACAGCACGGCAGCTACAAGACCTTACTGTCGCCAGGCCAACAAACGGTCAATGGTTTGACGGGAATGCAGGTTGAATCTTTCAATCCTGAGGAAAGCATAGCCTGGAAAAATGGTGATTTTGTTTTTAATAATGAAACGCTAGAACAAGTGATGATCAGGGTGGGCCGATGGTATGACGTGCAAGTACAGGTAGATCCGAAGATTGCAAATATCCAGATTTGGGCCTCTATTTCCAAATCCGAACAGATTGATAAAGTATTGAGATTGGTCAAATTGGCAAGTGAAGATATTACATATCGTATTGAAGGAAGGAGGGTGTATATGATGCCCAAATAAGAGTGGACTTCAAAGAATATGTAAATATGCTAGAGAAGGTTGAAGGCTTCTCTAGCGGTATCGCAATATTCTACATTGAACAACTTACAGGTATTCTCAATGTAAAAACCTATTACTAATCAAATATAATGAAAATAACCTCTAATTATGAGAGAGAAGGAGACCCTATACGCACTTCTCTCCTAAAATTCCTTATTGTGATGAAACTCATTACATTATTTATGGTAGCGACCCTCTGTCAAGTACATGCACATACTCATGCCCAAATGCTGACATTGAAGGGGAGAAATACCAAACTCACAGATGTCTTGAAAGAGATCAAGAAACAAACGAAATACGATGTGATCAGTGAGACTGGTGTGGTAAGTACCTTGCGGGTACCGGAACTAAATCTCAATAACGTGCCCTTGGATAAGGGGCTCAATAGTATACTGACGCCACTTTCGCTCACATTCGTAATCGAACAGAATGCGGTCATCATCAAACGAGCACCTATTTGGACGACCAAGGAGGCTCCGATTATCGAAGCCCAGAAAAACATCAAGGGGAAGGTGGTGGACAGCAAGGGGATAGCGCTGGCCGGGGCGACGGTTAGTGTGAAAGGCGGGACCAGTATGTCAACAGATGAGAATGGAGATTTTCAGATGAATGTTACTACAGGGGATGTATTGACTGTTGAACTCATGGGATTCGAAGTGCAGACCCAGACTATCGGTGCACAAGGGTATTATACAATAACAATGAAGGAGAAGGTGGATGCATTGGATGAGGTGGTGGTGGTGGGGTATGGTACGCAAAAGCGTGCATCTTTGCTGGGGTCGGTGGCCTCGGTACAGGCCGAACAATTATCCAAAGTCCCGGTAACAAACCTATCGCAGGCGTTGGTAGGTCGATTGCCAGGATTGGTGACTACCCAATCCTCCGGATTACCGGGGTCTGATCAAGTAGACCTGTATATACGGGGATTTAATTCGTTAAATAGAAATTCCCCTTTGATATTAGTGGATGGTGTCGAACGCTCGTTCAATAATCTTGATCCTGCAGAAATCGAATCGGTCACGATATTGAAAGATGCGGCATCAGCCGCAGTCTACGGGGTTCGCGGGGCCACAGGTGTTATCTTGGTGACGACCAAACGTGGTGCCGAGGGCAAACCCTCACTGACTTATTCTGCCTCTTACACGCTAAGTTCGAATACACGCATGCCGGAGTATCTGAATGGTCGAGAATTTGTCAGTTGGTATAATTATGCCGACGAAATAAATGGACGAGGCCCAACGTTTCCGGATGCTGTAGTGGATAAAGTATTTAATGGCGACCCAGAGGGCGTGTATGGCAATACCAACTGGACTAATGAGATACTCAAATCTACAACACCTACTACACAGCACAACGTGACCTTGAGGGGGGGACAAAGTGCAGTCAAATATTTTGCTTCATTGGGATACTTGAATCAGCAGGGTATCATAAAGGGAGTGGACTTTAAGCGATATAACTTAAGGACAAATATTGATGCAACGGTCACCAAGGACTTGTCTGTTTCTTTAGACGTTGCCGGAAACGTATCAGCGGCAAATAGCCCTCAGATATCCAACTTCACTGGAAATGGTAATTCGGTAGGGACGAATCTGATGAATCAAATCATTTCTGCGCATCCTTATATCCAAACAGTATTACCAGATGGGAGATACCTGAGTTCGTCGTTATTGCCCGGGAATAATCCGTTAGCGGCTAGAGACCTCTCGGGATATAATGATAACGATAATACCGGTATACAGAGTAGCCTAACGCTTAACTATAACGCCCCTTTTTTAAAAGGGCTATCTTTCAAAGCGGTGGGTAGCTTCGATAAGAATTATTACCATACCAAATCATTCTATACACCTTATACCCTTTGGACGGCAGATGCCAGCAATGCAACCCCTACTTTGTATGAGACGGCATCACCATATGGTACATTGGCCATGCTTAGTGAAAGCTATACGCAGTCCAGACGATGGACCATGCAGGAGTTTATTAACTACAAACAGACTTTTAATACGAAACATTCTGTTGATGCATTAATAGTAGCCGAGCAATCTAGTTACAATAATACTGGACTAGGGGCGTCTGCCCAAAACTTTGATCTTACGGATTTAGATCAATTTGGATTTGCGAAAGACAACCCCAATAAGCCTACTGGTAGCGACAATACTGCTAATAGACTGGGCTATGTAGGACGGGTAAACTATACCTATGATAATCGTTACCTAGCTGAATTCTCTGGCCGTGTCGATGCGTCAACCAATTTTCCGGCCAATAATAGATACGGGTTCTTTCCTTCGTTTTCCGCGGGCTGGCGTATTTCGGAAGAAGGATTCTTTAAAAGGCTAAATACCGCCGTATCTAGCTTAAAGCTTACAGCATCCTATGGTGTATTGGGTAATGATGTCACTGGAGGCGCTTATCAGTATCTACGTTTTATGACGCTTTCTGGTGCACCGGTAGCTCACTTGGGCGGGGCGAATGTGAACGGCATGCTGCCGACTTCATATCCGAATACAGATTTAACCTGGGAAAAAGCCCAATCTACCAATATAGGTTTGAACATAGCGCTATGGAACGGGTTGTTAAGTGCCGACTTCAACGGATTCTATAAGTTGACAACGGATATTCTGACCAGTGTCAGCAATACGTACCCACCTTCAATAGGAGGGTATTTTCCAACAACTGTAAATTCGGGTAAAGTTGATAATCGCGGATTTGAACTGGAACTGCATCACCGGAACCAAATAAATGATTTTAAATATTCAATAACCGGAGCGGTAAGTTGGGCACATAACCGGATTTTGAGCATGGACCAATCTATCGATATTCCAGAATATCAAAGCCTTATTGGGCAATCCATCGGCGCTAAAACAGGCTTGTTTGCAGAAGGCTTGTTTCAAAGTGATGCCGAGGCGAAGTTGTCACCGGTCGTAAATACCTCAGCCAGGGCGGGAGATATTAAGTATAGGGATATAAATGGTGATGGAAAGATAACCTATGAACAGGATGTCGCAGTCATTGGTCGTAGCCACGTACCCGAGTTAAACTATAGTTTCAACTTCAATTCAAGTTATAAGAACTTCGATGTCTCTTTCCTCATTCAAGGGGTTGGAATAAGCGACAATGCCTTAATGGGATATTATGATGGGATCGGCTGGGATGATACGCAGTTTACGCGTACCTTCTATGGAAGGAGTAATACACCTAAATATTTGGTGGCAGATTCATGGACCCCTGATAATCCTTTAGGCAAATATCCAAGGTTAGATAACCAATGGCGGCCAAATAATAATTGGGCGTCATCTATGTGGATTGTGAGTGGAGCGTATTTACGTTTAAAAAATGTGCAGTTGGCCTATAACCTACCCAAATCAATAGGAGGACGATGGGGACTGTCCAATGCCAAGATATATCTGGCGGGAATGAATCTGCTGACGTTTTCAGAGTTTAAATACCTAGATCCCGAAGCACCTAGTGTCAGCAACGGATATTATCCACAACAGAAGACGTACAGCATGGGGCTGTCCGTTACTTTCTAAATACCTTGTAAAACGACAAATAATATTAGGATGAAAAAATATAGTATTTATTTAATCACGATAACGGTAATGTTATTGGGGACCTCATGTAATGATTTTCTCTTACCTGAACCGACCGATAGATATTCTGAAAACGTTGCATTCAGTAGCGAAACCAACGCGAAGTTATACGTCAATTCATTTTACCCCATCCTCAACCACTACGGCTTGTTTGGGAGCGCTTATATAGGTGGAAATATGTATACGGATGGATTGACCGATATCATGAAAACGGCGGGAAGTACCATCGGGTCGAATGGGGCAAGCGCCAACATCTATGCTACGAATCCAAGCTTAATTACCCCAGACCAAAATTCGTTGGATATCTGGAGTAATGCCTATTACTATATCCGGTTAATCAATGAATTTTTGACGGGATTGGAGAAGAGCAGCCTGCCGGCTACTGCTAAAACCAATTTATCAGCAGAGGCTAGGTTTTTTAGGGGTTATCTCTACTTTTTATTGATGAGAAACCATGGAAGTGTGATTGCGCTGACGGAGCTTACAACGACACCGAACAATCCACGAACTACAGAAGCGGAGGGATGGGATGTCGTGCAAGCAGATTTGGATTACGCTGCTAAAAATCTACAAGCAGTAGCAACGGATGTCGGACGTATTACCAAAGGGGCTGCTTATGCTATGCAATCGAGAGCGATGCTGTATGCGCAAAGATGGCAAGCAGCCTATGACGCAGCTGTCGAAGTGGAAGAATTAGATACCTATTCCCTTAATCCGGCTTATCAAAGTGCGTTTGGCTCATACTTTAATGGGAATAAAGAAGCTATACTTGAATTTCGATATAGTTTTCCTCAGCTAACCCACTCATTTGATGCTATTGTTAGTCCTGGTGGGGACGACAATTTATATCAATTTGGAGGAGATGTACAGCCTACTCAAGAATTAGTTGAACTGTATGAAAAAGCAGGTGGGGGGAAGGTCAACTGGGATGCATGGCATGGCGACATCATTGCAAGTACACCACCTTGGGCAACACTTGAACCACGTTTTCATGCGACTGTATTATACAATGGCGCTACTTGGAAGGGTCGGACGATAGAAACATTTGTCAACGGGCGTGATGGATGGACAGCCTATCCACCGGCTGGGGGGAGTAATAGAGGAGCCTCGGTAACGGGATATTTTCTTCGAAAAAATCTTGATGAAGGCCACGCCGATCTTGTGAATATAGCAAGTGCACAAACCTTGGTAGAGATACGACTGGCAGAAGTATATCTGAACTTCGCTGAGGCTGCCTACCATCTGGACAAAATAACGGATGCTAACAAAGCCTTGAAAGAAGTGCGAGGACGTGTGGGATTACCTGAATTGAACCTAAGTGGGGCGAGCTTACTTGCTCAAATAAAAAAGGAGCGTACAATAGAGTTGGCAGGTGAAGGACAGCATTATTGGGACTTAAGAAGGTGGAAGGATGCCGAAAGTACGCTTACGGGTAAGTATGTGCATGGCATAAAGATAACAGGCGAGGCCAATTCATTCCGATATACATATATACGTTGTGACGACACACCGCGTCAATTCCCGGCTAAACTTTATTCATTCCCAATACAGTCATCCGAATTAATAAATAATCCGGCTTGTAAACAAATTCAAGGTTGGTGAGACCAAACACTCATCAGCTCCTGACAAAAAAGTAAACAGATGAAGAAAATAATAAACCCCATATTCATAGCAGTGTGCGTAATAATGGGGGCATCTTGCGCAAAGATAGATTCTCAATTTTTGGAAAAAAGCCAAGCAAAGACCTTGACTACCGTACAGGTTAATTTTACGGATGGTACAGGAGGATTCAAGCCACTAGAGCCTGAACCTTATAGTAGTGATCTTACTATTGAAATACCATGGTATTATCCCGAGGGCTCTTATACTGAAACATCCCTAGACAGTCTGATTATCACTGGAAGTATACCTAATAGTGCTTATATGATGCCTTCCTTTGGTTTGGTCAATCTTTCCGTTCCCAAAACATTTGCATTAAAGGCTCAAAACGGAGAAACACAGACTTATAAAATCACGGCTATACGGAAAAGAAGCAGTAAAGCTGATATCATTTCGTTCAAGTTGGCAGAAGCCGAGATAATGGGAGTGGTCGTAAATGATAAGGTGATGATTCCCTATTCTAATGTCGATATAACCAATCAAACCGCAACAATCGAACTATCTCATTATGCTAAGATATCTCCAGATCCCGCTGTCGTACGCGATTATAGTCAACCTGTTGTCTACACGGTAACAGCAGATGACGGAACGATCAAAAAATATACGGTTGAAATTGGAACACCTGTCAAATTGCCTAAGGGATTTGGTACGGTAAGGAAACTCTGGACGAAGTCATCCGGCGATTTGGGATTTGAGGATTACCGTCAAATATCCATTGCGACTAGTGGTGATTACTTTGTTCTCCCGACTTCGAATGAGTGGTTTGGTGGCTCTAATATTAAATATTATAACCGTAAAACAGGAACGATAGCGGGTAATTTGAATGTTAGTGGAGCAAATGGTATTTACGCTGTGGCCAATGATGTCAATGGTAAAATTATAGGCATCAATAACTTGTATGCCGGCAATAACGTTGGGCTTTATGTTTGGGACGATGTGACTGCAACGCCTAGATTATTAGCCCGTACAACAGACTGGAGTAGCGTGGGTAGTACGTTCTACGGTAGAAAATTGGCAGTGTATGGTGATTTAAATAGCAATGCCATTATTATGACCACTACAGATGGTAGCACAATAGGCTCAGCCAATAACGTATTGAAATGGACGATAAAGGACGGCGCCCTCGTGTCGCAAAATCCAGAAGTGATGACCTATCCAAAACCGTATGGGTATGTTGCCAAGGCGGTGCCAACGGGACCACTACCTACGGATGACTTTTATTTCAGCTCAAATTCCCCAGCTTTCATCAATTATACAAATTGGGCGTCAAAATCTATCCAATATGCTTTCAGCAGTGATTACATCACCGCTGCGAGGGGCTATATATCTGGTATGACGTATTTTGAATTTAATAATGCCAAGTACGCAGCTGTAATAGATGCAAGTGCTTATAGTAGTGCTTTGCATATCTTTGACGTTACCGATCCTTCGAAGATATCAACATCACCGTCGAGTAGTGACTATGCCGCTTTCCACGCATTTGATGGGTCTGCTGAATATGTTGCCAGTCCTTCACCAAACTTGAATGTGACAGGGGATGTTGCTGTAGGGGCTGTGTCTTCTGATGGCTATACGATGACCGTGTATTTTTTGGTGACAAACGGAGGGGTTGTGGCATACGAACTTAATTGTATTGATTTAAACGCATTTTAATGAAACAAGCAGATGGAGGAACCTAGATTACCTCATCTGCTTGTATAACTATTTTATACTTAAGGATATGAATATTAAACAATTATTAAACTACGCAGGTATCCTCGCTCTGTGTTGTATTTTGGCCTTTTCTTGTGAACGTACACAGGGAGACCTATTGCCTCCTGCAAAAAAGCCTGTCACACCAGTCGATCCTGGTGCTGGCAATGAAGTGATTAAGGAGTTGTTTGAAAAAGCTCCCGTGGTGGTGTGGATTGAAGCTGCCGCTAATTTTTCAAGATTGGGGACGGCCGAGAGAATGGCTACCGTTTTTCAAAAACTGTCCGATATAGGCGTTAAGGGAATAGTGGTTGACGTCAAAGGTATACCGGGATTAGTCAACTACGATTCGAAGATAGCTACACAACTAAAGACTTGGAATGGCTATACGCAAAAAGCAGAATTTGACTATTTGCAGAATGCCATTGTGGAGGGGCGAAAGAAGGGATTAAAAGTCTTTGTGTCTATGAGCGTATTTGCCGAAGGTATGAACTATTATGGCACTCCTATGGGAAAAGTATATACGGATAATGCTTTTTCAGATATTCAGGCTCAGGTAATGACGGTGACGGGTGAAGTCAAGAAAATAACGGATGTACACGCATATGGTTTGTTAAATCCGTTACAGCCATTGGCGCAAAATTATGAGCTTTCTCTTATCAAGGAAGTCATCTCGAACTATGATGTAGATGGTTTTGTATTGGATTATTGCCGTTATTATGATATCAGCGCTGATTTTTCGGATTATTCCATCGAAGGTTTTAGAAAATGGGCAAAATTGCCATCTGTCTCGAGGACAGATATTGTCCAGCAGTGGGGAGTAACAAACGGGGCAGTCACTCCCCAGAAAACAGGACCATTATTTAATAGCTGGTTGGAGTTCCGTGCGCAGACGATACGAGATTTTGTAAGTAAGGCAGGGGGAATGGTTAAAGAAGTAAAGCCTAATTTAGCCTTTTGTTCCTACGCAGGTTCGTGGTATGATTCATATTATGGAGTTGGGGTAAATTGGGCGAGTAATACATACGATCCTTCATCCGATGGCTTTAATTGGGCGACGCCTACGTATAAAAATACTGGCTATGCCGAACTGCTGGATATGTTTATGACGGGCAATTATACTGCGGCTTTGACAGGACCGGGGTGGTGGACGGTCCAAGGACAGATAAATGGTGCTAATAAGGTGTTGAAGGGTGCTAATATCCACTACGGTGCAATAGATATAGGTAATACGCAATGGGTAAATTTGCAAAACGTGAAGGATGCTATAAAAATGATTAGGCAACAAACCAAAGGTATTATGTTGTTTGATTTGGTCCATATCGACGATCCGACGACCAATCAGTTTAATATGCAACTTTATGACGAATTAAAAGCGTCCTTGGAATAATCCTTTTGGCCCGTTGTACCATGTATAATACAGCAGCGGCAGCTGATAAGGTCGCATATAATAGAGCAGCCTCACTTACACAAGTGAGGCTGTTCTATTATAGATATTTGTCTCTCGATATTTTAAGCTAAATTATCCTTGGATGCTGTACGATTTAAAAAATGACCCTAAGGAACAAACCGACGTTGCTTCCCAACATCCGGCTGTACTTCAAGTATTGGATGATATCGTCAAGCGTGAACATCAAAATGCGCATATCCGTGAGTGGGAATTTATTAATAGTAAGATGCCAATTAAATAGGGAAGCGTTGCGTACGTAGATGAATAATTGCTAGAAGCGATGATTTGTAAATATCTAATATTTTAGCTAGGTTTATAAGTAGTATGGGTTCACGAAATAATTATAGGTGTATGAAAATCAGGATCTTTGCAACAGTGTTGGGCGCCACATTAATAGGCGTATCATGTCAGTCTAATAGTAACTCAGGGTCATCCACGGAGCAGGATAGTACGGCGGTGGATTCTTTGGCGGAGACCCCATACCAAGGTGGTGTGGAGATACCATTTACAGAAGCACAACGATACTTTGTCAATAATACGTACAACAATACGGAGATCGATGAGCTTAAAATCGATACACAGGAGGAATTTGATCGTATCTTTGGTATGGCTGCTGTAATGGGGGAAGATAGAACGCCAACTTCTATTGATTTTGCCAAGGAATATGTGCTGGCTATAATTGGAAAGGTGACTGATAAAAAGACTGTTATAAAAGCTGATCACCTTTGGCAACAGGGAGCGGATATCGTGCTGGATTATCATATTGAAGAGGGCGATAAGTTGTCTTATACGCTGCACCCTTCGCTATTGGTCGTCGTGAATCGGCAGTATGCAGGGAATACGGTCTTTAAAAGGCGATAGTTCAGATCATTGTTCTATAGACAAAAGCTTATTGCGCACCAATAAGGCGCCACCGATAAGGCCCGCTTCTTCCCCAAGGCTGGACATCTTGAACTGTGTATCTCCGTTGACCAAATTGGGTGAAAACTTATTGATAGCCGATAGAATGGGGAGGAGTACGATTGGACCTGAAAGGGCGACCCTACCCCCGAGGACTACAAGCTCCGGATTGAATATGTTGAGTAAGATAGCAAGACCTTTGCCTATTCGCTCCCCAGCTTTGGAAATAAGGTCTATTGCCAGCATGTCGTCGTGTAATGCGGCGTCTATAATATGGACCAGTTTGATATCTTCAACATGATGTATATGATCGGTGAGGATAGTGGTTGTACCCTGTCGTATAGCGTGCTTGGTCTGTTGTATCAGCGTGAGTCCAGATGCTTCAGTCTCTAGGCAGCCCTTTTTTCCGCAATGGCATAAGATATCGTTGTGTAAAATAGGCATGTGCCCAAATTCGCCTGCGAAACCCGACTTGCCAGAGTAAAGGATACCATCTATAATAATTCCCATCCCTATCCCCTCATCTAGGTTGATGAAGAGTACGTTTTTCTCTTCTTCGATAACTCCTTTTGCATATTCGCCATATGCCATGGCACGGGTATCATTTTCGATAAATACAGGAATTTGAAATCTGCTTTCTAATACCTCGCTCAAGGGTTGGTTTTCAAAATTAAAGTAGGTATAACTGTTTCCTGATTTTTGATTGATACGGCCGATAAGATTGAGTCCCATACCTATTGTTTTGGTACGGTCAAAATCTGGGATAGACAGGAATTCTTCGATGATAGAGCAGAGTCTTTCAAAACATTCGTCGGTGTTTTCCAGTGTAAATGGAATGTCACGCTGGGTATGGATGGGTTCCTCCAGAAAATTGACAATGGCGATATTGATATGTTGGCGAGTCGCTTCTACAGAGAGGAAGTAGGCACAGTCTGGGTTCAAACCATAGATATTCGGCTTACGGCCTACACCATTGAGTATTTTTCCGTGATCCAGTATGATGCCCTCATGAATGAGCTCATTGACAGTCTCGTTGATTTTGGGGATACTGGTCTTGGTGTGTTGGGAGAGCTCGGCAATAGTAGCTCTTTCTTTTTTTATTAAATAGAAAATTATATCCTGCTTAAGTTGGGCAGTTTTGTATAGTACGGCATTACTAAAGGTTATTCCTTCTTTCAATGGTGAAAGTATCTCAACAATTGTCTTCATTCAAATTCTTTTACTACACAATGATACCGATAAAAACCAAGAAAAATACGTAAAAGATTGGAATGGATGGTGAATATTAATACCTAGCGTTGGTTATGTGAGATGATTAAATAGGGGCAATACTATTTAATCATAATTTGGATACGGTATTAGCTTTTGGATATGTTTTTAGGAAATTTATATAATTATCAAAACAAAATTGATTTTACTTTGTATTATTATATATAAGGGTCGCGCATTTTAGGAAGATGTGTGTCAAAAATCCATTTGTTAACTGAAAATAACCATTATGAATGTACTCTTGATTGTATTCGGAATCATATGTCTGTTCTGCGTTAGCAGCTTAATCTATCTATTTGCGCAATATTTTATGGAAAAAAATCAAAATGACTAATCGGTTAGCAAATAGGAGGGGAATACCTAGGCTTAAAGAGATAAAAAAGTGACTCCGTCGTCGTGAATTAAGTAGACCATTCTAGAGTAAATAAGATATATTAAATGAAAAACATGTAGAGGGGACCGGGCGATAAGGTATTGGGGAATGCACTTATCAAAAGAAGCCGCTTTCAGAAATGAAGCGGTTTTTTTTTGAAATATTGATTACCTCGTGAAGAATTCGACATACTCCGTTTCATCAACGCACCCATGTAGGTGCCGATTTTGGCTTTAAAACAGAAAAACCGCTGTCAGATGAATCCGAAGCGGTTTTTGCTGTACCTAGGGCGGGAATCGAACCCGCACTCCCTTAACGGGAACAGGATTTTAAGTCCTGCGTGTCTACCAGTTCCACCACCTAGGCAGGTGATTTGCGGAGCGAAAGACGAGATTCGAACTCGCGACCCCAACCTTGGCAAGGTTGTGCTCTACCAACTGAGCTACTTTCGCTTTTAACGTTCGGAGTGTGTATCTCTTTCCGTTTTGGTGATGCAAATATAGAGAGAAAAATGTAAATCCAAAATTTATTTATCAAAAAAACATGCCTTGTAGACTAATGTGCTCAATTTGTGGAAGATAAATTTTAACATTTTTAATGATTATTATATTTGAGATATATGGCTTTTACTTTTGCCTGTGCATCGCCTCCTTTTTTGATCAGTAGCTCCCGTTGATAGGGCTGATGTATCTTCTTTTCGTCTGATTTATTCTTTAAAATATTAGCATATGCAACTTTACCGATTAGGGTATCTCGAAGACCCAATAGGTTGCAAGAATAGTTACCTAATAAATACTGATTATAATAAAGGTGTATCTCTTTCATCAATAATCGTCCAATCCTGTGTGGTGGGTAGGAGGCTAGATAGGGCTCTTCCATTAAAGCTTTGGCCAAGTATTTGGAATCGTTGTCGCCATCGGCTTGTGTCATGGTCCAATAATAGAGCGATTCGATAGCTTCCTGCTCATTATTGGGCAGGAGCTCGATTGGTATCCCGATCAGGTAACCGATATACTTCCAGAGGTGAAAGAGTCCCTCTATTTCTGCTTCGGAAGGCCGGATTCCCATACGTCGGAGACCAACGATGAAAACTAGTGAAAACCCAAGATTGGTGGCCAGCAGATCCCAAGTGTTGATGGGCAAGCCCCATTTATGACTTTCCCAATCTGTAGATTGAAGAATGTTGACTCTTGCATATGCATGGATCAAGCGCGTAGTAATGACATTCTTAAAGCCTTCCCCTTCTGATTGGAAAGCTCCTTCACGTGTAATATTGACCCAGAAATCTACCGTATCGGTCAAACGTTTGACTGCCCCTTTTTTGAGGGCTCCGGTATAAATTAGGGGCTTATTAATGGCGGAAGATTCATACCCACCCATTAGGCAATAGTCTCGTAATACGATAAGAGCGCTAATACCGGGGCGTCTACTCAGCTGGGCGCCAATATCTAGTTTTTGCTTATCTATCCAATCGGGCTTGGTTTCAAAGGACGAAAAGAACTGGTCAAGTAGCTGTCGGTGGGGGGCAGCAACAGTGGAGGGGTCTTTTAGATACTGAAATGTCAAGATATTGCCCTGCTTGAATCCGACTATTTGATGTAATCCTTTGATAAGGGCATCGCCCACATCATCTCCCTGCAAAAGTAAGGGGATGAATTGGTCTGCTTGTGCTAGGTCTGGCGTGTGTGGGAGCTTCTTCAAAAGTGTAGCACCTATCCCCTGAGACCAGTAATGGGCAAATGATGAAGTATTTAGTCTGTAACGGAGAGGCGGTATCATGTGTTGCTAATTATCAAGTGTCCAATTAAAATAGGCGGCAGTAGCAAGGAGTTTATCTTGTTGAATACTGAATGTCCAATCCACGTAGTCTTTTGCCCAAGAGACTTGCTCACTGCAGCAAAAACGTCGATGGATTAAGAAAAACATCCGAAAAGTACCTTGATGTATGTTCTCATGATATTCCAGATTGCCTATTTCTACTTCGTCCAATTGCGGTGAGCCGTCTTGGTCGTCTAGTGCACCGACGATAAGATCTTGGATGGTATCCCACTGGTCAGATGGTATCATAGTCAAAAGTTCTTGAGGAGCATTCGTGATTCGTGCGATATCTCCGGTGGCCAAGGTGATGCTAAGTGTTAGATTTTGATTGTTCATAAGAGAGTTCGTCAGCAATTGCAAAATGATTGGGAATATGTTGGGTTAACAGCGCTTGTTTGGAGCTGGTGTCCATAGTTGTGGTGTCCAGTAGGGAACGTAGCGTGATGTAGCGTAGTCGGGCGTGGCTCTGATTGGCCAGTAGGATTGAAAAGCTAATATCTGCGGTACTAGTATTGGTGGTGTACCATTTGTCTTTCAGTTTTTTTACGACGATATTTCCACATAGCATACCCAATTGCTCTTCCCAATGTCCAATCTGATGAGATAACTCCGTCAGTAGTAAATGCTTTTTTAGTGCTGCTATTTTACGAGTAGATAGTTGCTTGGAGTGATGGGGGACGTAAATTCGACTACCTTTTATATAGGCTTGGGAAAGGGAAGTCTCCAAATAGATGAAATAGGAGGTGTCAAAGAGCGTTAGCATTTGAATCTCGGGCTGCTCTTTTTGTACATTCCGTTTGCGAAGTACGGTGCCGTTTAATTGGATAAAGCTCCTAACCAATGATTCATCTGCATCAGCAGGTACTTGGATACGAATGAGGTGTTCAGAAGATTCCAAAACCTTGAACTCCTGTTGGGTAGAGATTACCCACTCATACCAAAATCCATCAATTTCTATTCTCACGGTAAGCGAAGTTAATATTAATAAAATAAAGTTATGTTTTTGAGCAAATAGAGGATGTGTTTTTTTTTGAATTTGATCACTTTTATTGTGTCAAAGTTTTAGTAAGTTTGTCTGAACAACTATTTTTTACAATATCTGGATATATGTGGGAGTATCCCACATATATCCAGATATTCCATTTAAACAAATTATAGCATATGAAGAAGCATGTAGCTGTTGCTGTGTTGATGATGGGAGCGGGAATAGCTCTTGGACAAACGCCGAAGGCAATCAATCCCGACTTTATGGACAATGCTGTCCGACCTCAAGATGATTTTTATAATTATGTGAACGGCAATTGGATGAAAACCGTTAAAATCCCAGCTGATAAAGCCAGATGGGGGTCATTCGATGAGCTTCGTGAAAATACGGATGAGGCTACGCTAAAGATTCTAAAGGAGTCTCTGGGGGAGAAGTTTGAGCAGGGGACAGATGGTCAGAAAATCGCAGATCTGTATCGCTCATATGTAGACTTTGATGCTCGTAATGCAAAAGGTATCGAACCTATAAAACCGTATTTAGCAAAAATAGATGCCATTCAAAACTTTGATGATCTCTACAAGTATTTAGTGGAAGTGGCACCGGAGGGGGGAAATCCATTTTTTGGAGCCTATGTGTACGCCCATATGAAGAATAGTAAGATGAATGCTATTTATCTTGGTGCGGCAAGTCTTGGTTTAGGACGCTCGTACTATCAAAAGGTGGACGAGAAGAATACACAAACATTGGCTGATTATTCGGCCTATGTATCGGCGCTTAACAGTGCTGTTGGTCAAAAGACTAGAGATTTGAAAGGGCCCAAGTTGGTGGCTTTTGAAAAGGAAATCGCAACTAAATTGAAGACAATCGAAGAGTCTCGTGATGCGCAAAAACGGTACAATCCTGTGGCGGTCAATGACCTTAAAAAGATGGTCAAAAATATCGATCTTGCCAAATACATGCGTGACCTAGGCTTCCAGGCAGACACGGTAATCATTTCGGAGTTGAAGTATTTTCAAGAAATGGACCAAATTCTAAAGCCTCAGAATCTAACACAGATCAAAGAATTATTGCGTTTCAACGTGATGAATGATGCGGCTACTCTATTGACTGCGGATTTGGATAAATTGTCCTTTGAGTTTTGGGGCAAAAAGCTGAATGGACAAGAAGAACAACGTGCCCTGGATAAAAGAGGGTTGGCGTTTGTAAACGATCGCGTGGGTGATTTGTTGGGTAAGTTGTATGTGAAAGATAATTTTCCTCCGCAAGCGAAATCTGCAGCTGAGGAAATGGTCAAATACTTGATTAAGTCCTTCGAAGTACATATTCAGCAGCTGGCTTGGATGTCACCAGCGACTAAAGAGAAGGCGCTTGAAAAACTGTCGAAGTTTAATGTTAAAATTGGGTACCCTGATAAGTGGAAAGATTATTCGAAGTTGACAATCGGAACTTCACTTTTCGAGAATGTACATCAAGTAAATAAATGGGCATTTGAAGAAAATATGGCTAAGCAAGGCAAACCTGTCGATAAGTCGGAGTGGGGGATGACTCCACAGACTGTAAATGCTTACTACAGTCCGTTATTTAATGAAATCGTTTTTCCAGCGGCTATTCTTCAACCACCTTTCTATGATTATAGAGCCGATGCAGCGATTAACTTTGGGGGTATCGGTGCGGTAATTGGTCATGAATTGTCGCATGGATTTGACGATTCTGGAGCCCAATACGATGGCAATGGTAATCTGAACAATTGGTGGACTGAAGAGGATAAGGAGAAGTTTGACGCCTCTGCAGACGCATTGGTTAAACAATTTGAGGCCTATGAGCCTGTCCCAGGGGTATTCGTCAATGGACGCTTTACGTTGGGCGAAAATATTGGAGATTTGGGAGGCTCTTCCGTGGCATTCGACGCTTTGAAAATGTATCTGAAAGATAAAGGTGATCCAGGGCTGATTGATGGATTTACACAAGAACAACGCTTTTTCTTGTCATGGGCTACGATTTGGAGAACCAAGACTACGGATAAGTTTGTGATTAATCAGGTGAAAACAGATCCGCATTCTCCAGCGCAATACCGTGCATTTGCACCTATCATCAATCTTGACGGTTTCCATGAAGCATTTCAAACGAAGCCAGGGGATAAGATGTATGTTCCAAAAGAAAATCGAATCGTCATCTGGTAGTATCAGGTGAATTTAAAAAGTCTGCCTAAATGCATTGCCCCCAAAAGTTAGACACTTTCTGGGGGCATTTTTTATTAAGCGTGCTCATGTAAGAGGCTTCCGTCTAGATAATACCAACAACCTTCCCATTGTCTAAATATAGATCGTTCGTGATGCACGGATTCTTCTCCATCAATATTGATGTAGTGTGCCTTGAATTCGACCGAATTGGGCGTGCAACGGGTTATTTCCAGTTTTATCCATTTGTTCTCTTTGGCCCATTGCTTGATTTCGTTTTTGTCCTGATAGATTCGCGTCTCAGGATGAAAGGTCTCGTATAGGAAATCAATGAGGCTCATTGTAAATGCCGTGTATCGAGCCCGCATGATTTTTTCAGGTGATGTAGCTTTTGTCAAATCTTCATGAACCTGAGCACAGCAGTGTTGATAATTTTCTCCACTGCCGCAAGGGCATAGCAATATTTCCATTAGTTATTTTGTTAAGGTCGTCAAATGTTTTTCCAATGCTTTTTTTCCTCTTTTGTGGGCCCATCGTTGTTTATGGTCCACCCATTTTTGCTTTCCAAGCTTGCGCATCAATTTGTCGCTGTAACGCATGACAAAAACTTGATATAACATGTTGAAGAAACGAAGTGGCTTATTAGGCAGTGCTCTTAGCGAAAGGGAGAATCCGGGTTCCAAATAGCGATTAAAATGCCAATATCCACCAGGAATATAAAGTGCATCTCCGTGTTCCATAAAGATTTCGTAGCCCTCTGTATATCGTAGTGCTGGAAATCGTTCATAATCGGGGTTTTCATAATCTACGTCGTAAATGGTATGGACAGACATAGGGACTTTATATAAGAGGTCCGATTGGGTTTGGTCAAAGAGAAGTATACGCTTTTTTCCTTCAAAGTGTATATGCATGAAATCCCCCAAATCGATATCATAGTGCATCAATACCCGTGCTTCACTTCCTCCAAAAAATAGCGTCGGGATGCGTTTGAAAAATTTGATGCCAAGGTCAGGATAAGCGAAGTTCTTGAGTAGAGCGGGAAGTTTGTCGGTAATGATATAAAAGAAAATACGTAAGTCTGAAGGTTGGGTACGTATCAAGGTGAGATAGTCTTTGAAGCGCATTTTTTGCACAGGGGCGTCGGTACTTTTTTTAGCATCAGCAGGTTTGTTTTCATAAAGTCCAACCACTTGCTCTCCGACTTGCTCGTAGATGTAGTCGAAGTTCCATTTGTTGTATGCTTCCCACTGCTTGGCAAATCCCTTGATGAGCACCGGTTTTTGAGGTTTGAAATAATGGTCAACAAAGTATTGTTTACTGATTTTTTCGACGGTATCCACTCCTGATAACTTCATACTAGCTAGTTGTTTTTTTAAACTCTAATTTAGGAATAATTTATGAATGTCATGCTATTATCATATCGTACGAATCTCAAACCATAGGATTAAGATAGACGTTATTATAGGGTATACACACGAAATATTAGCGACGCAGTATGGCATCAATAAAAAATGAATTAATTGGAAGTTGGAAGCTTCTTTCTTATATCGAATTACCTATTAACGGCACAGATTCTCTATTTCCCATGGGGCAGCAACCTGACGGGATACTCATGTACAGTCCGGATGGATATATGTCTGTACAGATTGCAGGACAACAACGACCGACTTATACCTCTGATGATTGGCGGATAGGATCTTGCGAGGAGCATACTGCTTCTGTGTCTTCGTATATCTCCTTTAGTGGGACGTATCGGATACTGGAAAATCGAATAGTCTCTTATGAGATCAAGACTTCCTTATTTCCAAATTGGAAAGGACAAACGCAGGAACGGACGTTTGATTTCGAAGGAGATATCCTTTATTTGAAGTCCGTAGAACCTCAGCTTTCGAACGGTATGCTCGTGCATGCACACATGACCTGGAAGAAAAATCGAAAAGCCGAGACCAATGCCGAGCAAGGTGAGCGCACACTACATCTGCAGCAGTCTGAGGGCTAGTAAAAAGAGAGGGCGATAATCCATTAGATTATCGCCCTCTTCTTTTTTACCTTATGGGTGCTCTAGTTGAACCAAGCTGTGACGTCATCTTTAGAAGGCATGGTCATGTCAAGTTTCATTTTCTTGCGCATTCCCCCTAGGTCATTGAATACCTTGTTGGGATTAGCTTCTTTCAATGCTGGAATAGTCGTGAATCCCATTTTTTGAAGTACCGGTACCCACTCGGCAGGTATACCTAGTGCAGTATAATCTTCTGTTGAAGCGACTTTGCTCACCTTTTCGGGTCTCATTTGCGGGAAGAATAGTACGTCTTGGATAGATGCCTGATTGGTCATCAACATAGCTAGGCGATCGATACCGATACCGATACCTGCTGTTGGGGGCATACCATATTCCAAGGAACGTACGAAATCGTAATCGATAAACATGGCTTCGTCGTCACCACGTTCCATTAGTTGGAGTTGTTCTTCAAAACGCTCCAATTGATCGATTGGATCATTTAATTCAGAATATGCGTTGGCTACTTCTTTTCCGTTAATCATGAGTTCAAAGCGTTCAACAAGTCCTGCTTTTTCTCTGTGTTTTTTGGTCAAAGGAGACATCTCTTTTGGATAGTCTGTGATAAAGGTAGGTTGTATATAGTTGCCTTCACATTTTTCGCCAAAAATCTCATCAACTAATTTTCCTTTACCCATGGATTCGGATGTTGGGATGTGAAGTTGCTTACAGACATCTCTTAAGCCGGATTCGTCCATTTCGCTTACATCGAATCCGGTATGCTCTTTAATGGAATCGTAAATAGAGATACGTTTATATGGAGGCGCAAAATTGATTTCTTTGTCTCCCACTTGTATTAAAGTCGTTCCATTGGTCTCCAGAGCTACTTTTTCGAGAAGTTTCTCTGTAGTTTCCATCATCCAAACATAGTCTTTGTAAGCTACATAGAATTCAAGAACAGTAAACTCGGGGTTATGTGTACGATCCATTCCTTCATTCCTGAAATTACGGCTGAATTCGTATACCCAATCAAACCCGCCCACTATTAGACGCTTTAAGTAGAGTTCATTCGCTATACGCAAGTATAATGGAATGTCTAAGGCATTGTGGTGGGTGATGAAGGGACGTGCAGCAGCTCCACCAGGAATGGATTGCAAAACCGGTGTGTCTACTTCAAGTGCGCCTTGGGTATTCAAGAAATCACGAATTGCTGTCTTGACTTTGGATACTTTTACAAAAGTCTCCTTCACTTGTGGATTGACAACTAAGTCGACATAGCGCTGACGATAACGAAACTCTGGGTCCGTGACGGCATCAAATGTTTTGCCATCTGCCGATTTGACCACAGGAAGTGGTTTTAACGATTTGGCCAGTACGACAAAGCTCTCGACATGTATACATATGGCTTCTGTCTGCGTCGTGAACACATAGCCTTTGATACCGACGATATCACCAATATCCAAGAGTTTTTTGAAAACCGTATTATAAAGAGTCTTATCTTCTCCAGGACAAATGTCGTCCCGCTTGAAATATGCTTGGATTCGCCCTGTCGAATCTTGAAGTTCGATGAAGGAAGCATTTCCCATTACGCGACGAGTCATCATACGACCGGCGATACTGATTGTTTTATAGCTTATCTTATCACGTTCATAGTTTGCTAAGATATCTGCTGCCGTGACATTGACATCAAATTCCTCGGCAGGATAAGGGTCGATTCCCAAATCGATAAGTGCTTGAAGAGCTTGTCTACGTTGTTGTTCCTGTTCGGATAATACAGTACTCATTTATTTTCGATTGTTAAGTTGCAAACTTAGATAAAGTTGCTTATATATGCAAGCTTGTAGTAAAGTGTATAAGGGGGCCTCGGGTGTCTTTTTGATTCCTATAAACACTTAATCTCCATATAGATTGATGAGGTTGAAAAAATAGTGAAAAATGAACGTTTGCCTGTAGCGAATTCGTACGTACGCTCGTCTTAGTATAAAATATGTTGAAACTTTTAGTGCAGACCATATGGCGGTCGATTTCTAATGTTATGTAAATAATTCGTAAATTGATGTTCAATTAGCATAGAGATATCCGCCGTTTGTGAAACTTATTCGTAAAAATACTAACCATGCAGAACCCTTGAGCTTAAGAAAAGCCTTGGAAGACTGTCGCATGGCAAAGAGCGAACGAGGGAAGGCATGGATGTACAAGAAATATTATGGCTATTTGATGGCCATTGTTATTCGATATGTTAAACATGAGATGGAAGCCGAGGAATTGGTGAATGAGTGTTTTGTGAAGGTGTTTTTAAAGATCGAATCTTTCAATGCAGATATTGAAGAGGATAGATTAGAGAAATCATTCCGTTCGTGGATAGCCCGAATCGCGGTCAATCAATCCATAGATTTTTTAAGAAGTAGAAAGCAAATGGCTATGCTGGATGATGTATCCGAGTTTGAGTTGGTCCCTCATGCGGTCTATAATCAATCTAACTTGGAGGTGCAGGATATCATGAGGCTGTTGGATGAGCTTCCAGATATCCAACGTACGATATTCAATATGTATGAGGTGGAAGGGTTTTCACACGATGAAATTGCCACTCTACTTAATATACCGGATAGTACATCCCGGACATATCTGACACGAGCGAAGCAGAAATTAAGAAAATTATACGTAGAACAGTTTGAAGCTGATGCTACAAATCATAGAGGTTAAGTAAAATGGCAACAGGAAATAATAAGGAGTTAATCGACGACATAGCAAGTAAGCTACGCGATAACGAATTGCCGTATCGAGAAGGGGCTTGGGAACGTTTTTCTGCTTTGGAGAATAGCAGGAAGAGACGTGTCCTTTGGCCTTATTGGAGTGCCGCAGCCGTGCTTTTGGCAGTAGGTGCCTCCTATCTGACTGTCAGGAATAATGCTACTGTGGAGCATCCGCAAGTAGCAAAATTGAATACTGTAGTCGAAAAACCTGCTATCATATTTCCTGATTCAGCCGCTATTGCTGCTGTGGAATCCAATCTGGGAGCGGATAAGGGCGCTGCGTCGCCGACGACTACCGAAAGACGGCCTACTCAGTCATTATTGATTGAAAATACGGGTCATGAAGCGCAAATATTGGCTTATAGCCCAGCTCATTCACTTCAAGAGCGTGCTACGCCTGTAGTTGATTTGGGAGAGCTTATAAGCTTGGGGGTGAAGCAGACGCAAGGAAAAGTGAGTCCTTCGCTGTCTCCAGCGATTGGGGATTTGACAGCGTATCCGATGCTGTCGAATATCAAAAATGAGGAACCTGATCAAAAATTGACAATATCTACTCTTGGTGCCCTAGAGCGCAACCATACCTTAGGGTTGGCCAATAATCCAGTTAATAGTCCGACAATGGGGCGTAAGTGGGAACTGGGCGCCTTTGTATCCCCTGCGAGTTCAAATGATGAAATGAGTATGGGGGGAGGACTTTCTGTCGCTTATAATTTGACCAAAAAATTAAGTGTGAGGTCGGGGGTGGCCCTTCAGAATTATCAAATGGCAATGGCTCTTAATCCCATCCAAAATGCTCCAGCCAGTATGGACGCTCCAGCGAAGGGGAATGCTTTTCTGACGGATGTATTAGGTAATAGCGCGCGTATGAACCCTAATTTTACAGCTGTGTCTGGTTCGGTCTTGACATTGGATATTCCTGTAGAAATGAAATATAACTTCACAAGGACGTTTTATACATCAGTAGGGATGTCGATGGTGTCTGTATTGCAACAGAGCAGGGTAAATCACTATGTGGAAAATATCAGCGCAAATACATTTAAGGAGGGCAGTTCTGCATCATCCAATACCGGAATACAAGCCGTCAATAGAACTATAAAATCCGACCAAGAGAATGTGAATACAGATGGGTTCAATGGGTTTATAAATCTGTCCATTGGTCGAAAACTTCCATTGAAAAAATCATTCTCGATATCCGTAGAGCCATTCTATAGGGTGCCACTTGGTCAATTCAGAAGTGCCGATGGCAATTATTCTAATGGAGGGGTAAAGGTAATCACCAATTTTTAATGTATTTTGAAGCATGGAGATAGTCCCACATCTTCTATTGGGACAGCTTTCAGATATTGCTATTTAAGTGCCTTAAAATCAGGTAATAAGTATTTGTTTTTCTAGTTGTCAAGTCTGTTGCGATTCGTCGCAAATCTTATTTTTGTTGTTAAGTCTTTCCATGCTTATATTTGTCTTCAATGCATACATGGACACGCTGATGGATAGCGTGTTGTAAACAATGTGTTTTATTTAGCTTTATAGCATGGTAAATCAAAAAAATATCGAAAAATATATCCTGTCCATAATCCTCACTTTTAGTGCTGCGTATCTATTTGCTGAACAACCAAAGTTCGAGCTGAAAGTGCTCCAGATGAATATCTGGCAGGAGGGAACAATGGTTCCGGGTGGATTTGAAGCGATAGGAAATGAGATTATAGATAAGGATCCTGACATTGTGTTGTTTAGTGAGATCCGCAATTATAATAAAATAGATTTCATACAGCGTATTAGAGAATATTTGGCTTTCAAGGGAAATACTTATTATGGTGAGAGTAGCGGCGAGAGTTTGGATGTAGGGCTGATTTCCAAATATCCGATACAGACACAAGCACCCAATCCTGAAGAGGGGCACAACACCGGAAGTGTATTGAAGACAAAATTGTCCATTCAAGGGCAACGTTTTATTTTCTATTCGGCACATCTTGATTATACCAACTATGCCTGTTACCTTCCTCGTGGATATGATGGGGTAACCTGGAAGAAGATGTCTCATCCTATAGTGGACCATGAGGTTGTGTTGGCTGCAAATAAGCGCTCGAAAAGGGATGAAGCTATTCGAGATGTACTTGTGGATATGGAGAAAGAGGATAAGGGGCAAATCATTATTTTAGGAGGAGATTTTAATGAACCCTCACATTTGGACTGGACGGTAGCTACCAAAGATTTGTTCGATCATGGCGGTGCTGTCATTCCTTGGCATTGTTCTGTGATGCTGCAGGAGGGAGGGTTGATGGACAGTTTTCGGGAATTTTACCCCAACCCTTTGACCCATCCCGGATTTACCTATCCGGCTTACAATAAAGATGTGGATATTGGGAAGTTGGCTTGGGCACCTGATGCTGATGATCGTGACCGTATAGATTATCTATATTATCTGCCACATAAGCGATTACAGTTAAAGGATATTCGAATTGTTGGGCCTATTGAAACCGTGGTTCGAGCCAAGATGCAAATAAAGGATAGTGAAGATCGATTTATATTGCCGAAGGC
Organism: Sphingobacterium sp. SYP-B4668; assembly: GCF_027627455.1. NCBI lineage: Bacteria > Pseudomonadati > Bacteroidota > Sphingobacteriia > Sphingobacteriales > Sphingobacteriaceae > Sphingobacterium > Sphingobacterium sp. SYP-B4668. Next base: position 2,111,642 of record NZ_CP115483.1, read on the forward strand.
TGTATGGCCCACGGATCATAAAGCTCTTTTGGCTACATTTGTGGTCTATAAGTAGACAACCTGCACGTGTGTATTATGAGGACATCCGTTCGTCAATAGGGGGATAAAAAAAGAGCGGCTATAATAACAGTCGCTCTTTTTTTTCATGGATTAAAGATGATCTATTCTGACCCAAGCCATTCCTGCATTGATGGCTCCTTGTACTCCAGGGTCACCATCTTCTAAAACGATACAGTTTTCAGGGGCTACTCCGAGCTGTTGGGCCGCGAGTAAGAAAGGGTCTGGAGCGGGTTTGCCTTTTGGTGTATCGCCGGCGCAGACCAATGTCTCAAAACGTCCCGTTACATCAATAACGCTTAAGGTGATGGTGAGGGTCGAGCGAGATCCCCCCGATACAATGCCTATTCGTTTGCGGCCTTGATTGGCTAGCAAATGTGCATGTACAAAATCTACGGGTTTGGTCTCTTGGATAAATCGTTCTATAAAAATCGCAGATTTGCGTTTCGAGAATACATCGAAATCGAATGTCTTACCATAGCGGTCAGCAATTTCTTTGGCAACGGCTACCGTTGGCCAACCTGCTGTCTCATCAATCAAATCTGTGTCTAGATCGATCCCATATTCTGCCGCGGCAGCTTTATAAGAGAGTTTGTGCGCAAGCATATTGTCTGCTAACGTACCATCTACATCGTAAAGCAGGGCTTCATAGGAATGCGTAATATCTTGAAGTTTTTGGAATTTTTCCTGGGATTTTGGAGACATGTATTATCGTTTAGCTTGTTTTCTTCTTTTCTTTTCCTTAATAATAAGGGAAAGCTCACGGCCTGTTTGTCCACCAACAGAGGTATTTTCCTGAGCTCTACGAAATAAATAAGGCATTACCGCTTTGACGGGGCCATAGGGCATATACTTTGCCACGTTGTATCCTTCCGCCGCAAGATTAAATGTCAAGTTATCGGACATTCCTAATAATTGAGCGAAGTATATATGTTGATTTTTATGATCGATACCTCGTTTGTTCATTTCTTCGGCCAATAACAGGCTGCTCTCTTCATTGTGTGTGCCGGCCATTAATCCAATGTGCTCGGTGTTATCTAGACAAAATAATAGTGCATCATTATAGTCGACGTCTGAGGCTTCTTTTGTAGGTTGTATAGGTGATGGATATCCTTTTTCTATGGCACGGTCCCTTTCGATTTCCATATAAGCTCCGCGGACCGTCTTTGCTCCTAAAAAGAATCCTTGGGTACGAGCATAGGCAAAATCGGCTTTCAGAGACGCTAATTTATCGTGACGATATAGTTGGTAGGTGTTGTACACAATAGGTTTTTCCTTATTGTAAAGCTCCATCATCTCCCTCGCGATATCGTCGATTACATCTTGGATCCACGAATGCTCGGCATCTACTAGTACTTTGACGTCAGCCTCGTAGCATGCTTTGCATATACGATTGGTACGGTCCCACATTTTTTGGTATTCTACCTGTTCAACGTCTGATAGTTCTTTTTTTGCATTTACCTTTTCAAAGAGTTCGAACCGTCCGAGTCCAGTCGGTTTGAATACTGAAAATGGAATATTAGGGTTGTTTTTTGCTGCGGCGACCGTTCTAAGAACTTCTTGGCAGGTGTAGTCAAATACAGCTTCTGTATCTTCGCCTTCTACCGAATAATCTAAGATAGTACCCACATTATTCTGGCCTAGGTGAGCAATAGCAGGAGCACAGCCCGCTATGGTCTCACCTCCACAGAATTGTTTGTAGATCGTGTTTCTGATGATGCCTTGGATAGGAAGGCCGATGTTGAGCGAAAAATTGGTGAGGGGTGTGCCAATTTTTATTAAAGTATTGCTGGCGACCATTTTGAATAGCCAATATGCACGTTCTAAATCTTTGTCGCTTTTACTTTTAAATGCTATTTCGGTATTGTCAAAGGACAATTTACCGGGGGCAGCTATGTTTGACATATTTGTATTTTAAATAACGGCACAAACTTAGATAAACTTGCTTTTATATGCAAGTTTGGAGGGGGACATGGAGCAAGTTTGTTTATTTGGTAGGATGCTATATTCTTGTTGGAATGCAGTTTAATTTAAATTATTTTTGCGCTATGCAGACGTTCAAATTAGAAGGAGAGTATATCCAAATGATTCAATTGCTTAAAGTAATGAATTGGGTAGAGCATGGTGCGATGGCACAGATGGTCGTGACGGAGGGATATGTAAAATACAATGGTACCGTAGATTATCGCAAACGGCTAAAAGTGAAGGTAGGAGATGTGGTTGAATTTGATGGCCAACAGGTGAAAGTAGTTTAAAAATCCTTATCTTTAGCAGACAATCCATATAACATGCAAGTAATAAACAGTCTAGGTTATCAAGTGATATTTGATGATTCTTTGGTTTCATTGAAAACATTCTTAGCTGAACGCCAATATTCAAAAGTTCTGGTCTTGGTCGATAGGAATACAAATGATCACTGTCTGGGGGCACTTCAGGTGGTCTTTAATGATCTTGAGGACTATGATATCATTGAGGTAGACCCTGGTGAGGAAAACAAAAACATCGATTTTTGTATCGGTGTATGGAAGACCATGTTAGATTTTGGTGCCGATAGGAAGAGTTTGATGATTAACTTAGGTGGTGGTGTCGTTACGGATATGGGTGGTTTTGCAGCTGCAACATTTAAGCGGGGGGTAGATTTCGTGCAGATACCAACGACATTGTTGAGTCAGGTCGATGCGTCGGTTGGAGGTAAGACCGGAATAGACTTGGACAACGTGAAAAATATTATCGGGACGTTTACCCAACCCCAAGCTGTATTTATCAATACACAATTTTTGAAAACATTGGATGATAGACAGCTGACCTCGGGATTTGCGGAAGTAATTAAGCACGGATTGATATATGATAGAGATTTATATAACAATGTCAAGGAATTAAAAGTGCGTGATATAGCAGCTGATATTATCTTCCGTTCGGTGGAGATAAAGAATGAGGTAGTCTCGCAAGATCCAACTGAGAAGGGATTGCGTAAGATTCTTAACTTTGGACATACTATAGGACACGCGATCGAGGGATACTCGCTTTTCAATGATAACAACCCATTACTACACGGTGAAGCGATCGCTGTCGGGATGATTTGCGAAGGATATCTTTCTCATAAATTGACGGGACTGCCTGAAGAAGAATTGAACGATCTGATAGCCACGTTCCGAGCATATTTTCCCGACTACCGCATTGCAATAGAAAACTATGATGATTTTTTTACACTGATGAAGAATGACAAAAAGAATGTCGGTGATAAAATTGGTTTCGCACTGTTAAGCAGTATAGGTAAATGTGAGTACGATCAATACGTTGGTGAGGAACTGATTATTGAAAGCCTTGATTTCTATCGCGAGCTTATATCTAGGTGATATGATGCTCAAGTTGATAGTTTGGGTAGACGAGATACCTGTTTGTTAGGTGGTGTTAGGGTTTTACCCCCGATATCCAGCAGATTATTGATCAACTGTTGATGCGTGAAGTAATTTGTATGCATATGAAATACGCTCCTGAGCCTTTCATATGACAGACAAAAATCAAATTATACACTTATGAAAAGAACGGTCATTTTATTTGTTTTGGCAATGTTGCTGATTCATTTTTGTCCTGCTTATGCTCAACTGGCTAATAAGCGTGTGTTGATTTTCAGTAAGACCTCGGGATTCCGGCATAGTAGCATCGAGCATGGAACCGCGGTTTTGAAAAAAATGTTTGAAGCGCAGGGAGTTCTTATCCAACATTCGGAAGATGCGGCCTTGTTTTCGGACGCGGGACTCTCTGAACTTGATGCCATCATATTCTTGAGTACAACAGGGGATATTTTTAATGAATCGCAGAAAGCCGCATTTGAAAAATTCATTCGATCGGGAAAGGGGTTTGTAGGCATACATGCGGCCAGTGATACCGAATATAACTGGCCTTGGTATGGACAGATGGTGGGTGGTTATTTCGCTAGCCATCCAGCGGTACAGGAAGCTACTATCCACGTGGTGAATCGCAAACATCTATCTACCAAGCATCTTGAGTCCGATTGGAAACATAGAGATGAGTGGTATGATTTTAAAAATGTACAGCCAGATAATAAAGTATTGATGAAGTTGGACGAGAAGTCTTATAAAGGAGGGAAAATGGGTGATAATCATCCAATCGCTTGGTATAAGGAATTTGATGGCGGAAGAATATTCTATACGGGCTTGGGTCATACGGAAGAAGCTTATGACGATATCGATTTTCAAAAACACGTTTTAGGCGGATTGAAATATGTACTAGGTGGGAATTAACTTCTATTTCCTAAAAACCTGGTTCAGCTTAACTCCTATACTGTACCACCTTCCCGGCATAGGTACAGCCCCACTTTCAATATAAGAGACATCAAAAATATTTTGGGCATCCATATAGAGATGAATATTTCGAAGTTGATATGCTAACTTGATGTCTGAGAGAAAGTATGCTCTGTAGGAAATACGTTCTTGGAAACGATTGGCAGTGGTAATTGACCAATCACGATGTTGAAAAGTCAGGTTGGCAATCGCTTGATGCCTGAGGCTCTCGATGGCGTATTTGGAATCTATTTGCTGATCAGCTTTCTTTGTTGAGGGGTGTAAGTAATTATAGCCAATGTTAATGGAGTACCTATTTATATCCTGCCTGTCACCAATGCGATATTGCAAAGAGGTGTTGATTCCGTTCACATTATTTTTTCCAAGATTGAACGGTTGATAGGGTACTGTCTCTTCGGGGCGAGTCCAATCGATGAAGTCGTGGATTGAACGATAGAAGTATCCCACTTGGGCAATGAGATTATTATCGATATATTTAACCCCACTTTCGACTTGGTAGGCTTGTTCTGAAAGGAGGCTTGGATTGCCTATATTTCCTGTTTGTTGAAGATAGAGGTCTGTAAAGGATGGGATGCGTTGGCTGCTTCCTGCATTGAATACTAACTTCCATTTTGGAGCGACATCATATCCCAGGTCTATTCCAGGAAATAACTGCCACCCATAATCTGAGTTGTAATTAATATACGTTCCGATATTAATCATCAGATTTTGGACTTGCTCGGTTTTAAACTCAGCGTAAGCACCTTGATTGTTACGCTCATGTCGTCCTATATTTGAGCTGTTTATCTTTTCCCAACGGGACTCGAATCCTATACCGAAATCACCAAATGATGTTTGGTACACACCGTTCAACTCCATACTGAAAGCGTTGTTAAAGTGTATACTTCTAGCTTTCGAAAAGTCATGGCGATAGTATCGATAGTCATCTTCATTATATCGATTGCTTATACGGGGTGAGAAAGCGAGCCTTGGAGTCAATTGGTGTTTTGAGGAAATCATCGCAAAGACTGTTTCTACCTTTTCTTCCGATTCGACGTCTCCGGGTGCTGCATAGAACCCATTTGCTCCAAATTTGTTGTCGATGTAGCCTGCAGCCCAGTTTAGTTGATTGGCGCTATCTGGGACATATTCCCCTTGATAATAGAGCTTGTTGTTTTCGGAAGCTGTGTTGTAGCGCTGCCCACTTGACTTTTGATAGTTATACGCGAACAAGTGATTGTGTTTTTCCCGATACCAGGTGCCACCGATTTGCCCACCAGCACCGTAATATTTTCTATTTGCTTTTTCTTCGTTGCCTTGGAATGAACTCCCGATATAGGCATGCGCTTGCAAGCTGTTTTCTGTCGTTTTTTTTGTGACAATATTGATAGCTCCTGTGAGACTGTTGATTCCATAGATACGTGAAGCAGGACCTCTGATAATCTCTATGCGCTCAATTGCATCGATTGGAATAGGAAGGTTCAAAGCGTGGTGGGCGGTCTGTGGGTCGGCCATCTTTACCCCATTCAGTAGCAAAATAGTCTGCTCGAAGCTGCCGCCATCTATGCTGATGTCTGCTTGTGAACCAAATGGACCTCGCTGGCGTATATCCACACCGTTAGCAAATTGAAGGATTTCGTTCAAAGAGCTGCCGGGTAGCTTTTGGATGTCTTCGGAGGTAATAATCTGAATATTTCGACTTTGTTTCGAAAATGGGAGGTGTAATCTATTTTGTTGGATCTGAACTTCAGACAGTTTGGTTGTATCTGTAAGTAAGGAATAATAGTGTGTTGGAGCGCTATCTTGACGACCATATGCCGTATTATATGTACATAAGGCGACCAGCACCCATCCTAAGCTCTTCATGTTGGTTGAAAATTTTCCAAACTTAGCAAAATGTTCGCTAAAAGAACAAGATAAATATCTAAACTGAAATAGAAAGGATATTAATGCCATTCTTCTCTGCCGAGAATACGACCTGACGCTGGGGGGCTGATAGTAGTTTCGGAAACCTCTTTTTGTCTTTTTATTTTGTTGAGTTTTGGTTGTCCTGCTTCTATCCAAGCCGAATACCAAAGACTTCCAACGGCATGTATGGCTTGGGTCATACGCCTATGCACCATACCATTCAGTGCTGTATGATAGGCGCCAGCATACTGGTCTGAATAGGTGCGTGTCAAGACATTGTTTCGAACTATATACGACATTTTTTGTGAGGGAGAGAAGAGAGCTGTTAGCTCTTTTTCCAAGGAAAGTACAGAGTCGACTAACGCATTGCTTTCATGGACTATATTCCACGCAAACGATAAGGGGTCATCTATGAATATGGCTTTACCTGTTATGAGAGAGTAGGAGGATGCAAACATTTCTGGAAGTCTGCTTTCCCAAAAGGCATGGATACCAATTTGGTTACTGTATTGGCCATTATAGTTTTTGGTGGTGTGCAATGGTACATGTGCATCGGAGATATAGTGGCCCAAATCTGCGGAGTGGCGGATAATACGATCCATATCTCGATCTCGAAAGGCAGCGACCAGCTTTTGATAGGTGAACGATATTTGCCAGGGTACAATGCCTGCTGCTAGTAGCCGTCGTTCTGTAAATTTTTCTTTAGCCTTGCTCCAGTGTATGGGAATCGTATCATGATCTTGGTAATCATCAATGTCTATAAAATGGCGGGGTGATTCGAGTGTGTCTACGTAACATCTTTTATCCGCATCAACGGCTCGCTCCGTAATCTCTTGGATATGTGTTTTATAAAACATAGCGAGGGTCGTGGGCAGTATAAATACCGCGGTCTGATTAATCAGTTTGTGGGCATAAAATCCCCATGAACTACAGCATAGCCATGTAAGTATTAAGAGAATAGGTATGCAAAAAGCTTTCATGGGCATTAATTGGTTTTATCTCTCTGGAAGCCTAATCTCGAATATAGCCAATATAATTGAAAAACGGATGAAATGTGGTCAGTCAATTATTTTAACTTAAAGATTTGTTAACAAAACATTGTCAGTATTAATTTGTATTTTGCGAGCTAATAGTTGATTGCATATGAAAGTACTTTATGCTGTCCAAGGCACCGGAAATGGACATTTATGTCGTGCTATGGATATTGTCCCATGCTTACGGAAAGCTGCTGAAGTAGATGTGCTGGTGAGTGGTATTCAGGCCGATATTGCTCTTCCGTTTGAGGTTAAATATAGGCTTCATGGATTGAGTTTCATCTTTGGGAAATCGGGAGGGGTGGATTTATGGAGAACTTTTATGAGCTCTACCGTGCGCAAATTTACGCAAGAGATTAAGTCGTTGCCCATCGAAAAGTACGATTTGATTATCAACGATTTCGAACCTATATCCGCTTGGGCTTGCTATTCTAAAGATAAGCCTTGCATAGGGCTCAGTCACCAAATTGGTGCCCTGGACTCATCTAGTCCCAAACCTGAGGAAACGGATATGCTGGGTAAATTTATCATGAAAAACTATGCGCCGAGCTCATCCTCCTATGGATTTCATTTTAAATCTTATAAAGACCATATTTTTACACCAGTGATTAGGCAGTCGATACGGGAAATCGACCCCGAAGACCACGGACACTATACCGTATATCTTCCTTCCTATGATGATGCGCATCTGTTGAAGCATCTCGGGAGATTTCCGGACATCAGATGGGAAGTATTCAGCAAACATAATAGTAGACCCTTTCGGATGAAAAACGTGTCTATTCAGCCGATTAATAGTGATGCATTTATCAAGAGTATGTCTACAGCATCTGGGGTATTATGTGGGGCTGGATTCGAAACTCCAGCGGAGGCGCTATATTTGCAAAAGAAGCTATTGGTGATTCCTATGAAAAATCAATATGAGCAACACCTCAATGCCGCGGCTTTAGAAGAAATGGGCGTGCCGGTAATCAGCAGTTTGAAACCTAAGAATGAGTATGCCATTGAATCGTGGCTGAATAGTCGTCGCAAGATAGATGTCCATTACCCGGACTATACGCAAGAAATTATAGATAAAATCTTAAACAAACATCAATAAAACATGAAAAAAGTATTGGCCGTCAGTTTTTTAGCTGCGCTAACATGGAGTGCTACAGCACAGACAAAGAAAAAAGTGAATACGACAAAAAAAACAACGGTCACTAAAACAGCGACTAAAACAGCTGCGACACAGGGACTGATGCTGAAAAATTCATCTGACTCGGTTTCTTATGCATTGGGATATGATATCGGTTCTTCTATTAAGTCAATGGGGCTAGACCTTAATCTTGACGTCATGAAAATGGCTTTGGAGGATGTGATGAAGGGCAAAGATGGTAAATTTACAAAGGAGCAGAACGTAGAATTTATCCGCAATGCTATGCAAAATGCTGCCGAGAAAAAGAATGAAACAGCTCGGAAGGCCGAAGAAGAGTTTTTGACGGCGAATAAAACAAAGGCTGGTATACAAGTGACCTCCGAAGGAGTGCAGTATGAGATTATCACGGATGCTGCGGGGGCAAAACCTACTCGAGACGACGAAGTGAAAGTACACTACAAAGGTTCACTATTGGATGGCAAAACGTTTGATAGCTCGTACGATCGCGGAGAGCCTATTGAATTGAGCTTAGGGAATGTCATTGAGGGATGGAAGATCGGTATCCCCTTGATGTCCGTTGGAGCCAAATATAGATTTTATATTCCTTCAAAGCTAGGTTACGGTCCTAACGGATCTGGACCTATTCCGGGCAATAGTACGCTGATATTTGAAGTGGAGCTGCTCGAAATTAAAAAAGCGGAGGGAGAAAACGTGGCGATTGAAGATGCAGAACAATAAATTAGGGAAATCCAATCTACGGATTTCGACTATCGGATTTGGATGTATGTCCATCCGAAAAAGTTTGACCATATCTACCCATTTAAAAATAATCAAGCAGGCATTTGAAGGTGGTATCAATTACTTTGATACCGCCGACCTGTATGATCATGGGTGGAATGAAGAGTTCTTGGGACAAGCTGTAGCAGGTTTTCGCAAGGATGTGATATTGGCGACGAAAGTGGGCAACCGATGGCGAGCTGATGGCAACGGATGGGATTGGAAAGCCTCTAAACCTTACATAATCAAGACCGTGGAGACTTCTCTTTCGAGGTTGAAGACCGACTATATCGATCTATATCAGTTGCATGGAGGCACTATCGAGGATCCCATTGATGAGATTATTGAAGCCTTTGAAACGCTTGTCCAACAAGGAAAGATAAGGTACTATGGACTGTCCAGTATACGTCCCAATGTGATTCGGAGCTATGCCGAAAAATCGAATATTGTCAGTGTCATGATGCAGCTCAATTTGTTGGATCATAGACCCGAAGAAGAAATATTAGAATATCTGCAGCAGCGGCAGATTGGCGTCGTGGCTAGGGGAACCATTGCTAAGGGCTTATTGATCGACAAACCTGCAGAGCGTTATCTGCAATTTACGGCAGGGGAGGTACTTCATGCAGCTAAGAATATCAAGAAATTAGCGATGGAGAAAAAAACTGTTGCCCTGCAGATCGCAATTGCATATGCAAAGAGTCATCCGGCCGTAGCTGCCGCAGTGATGGGGGTACGGACGAAGGCGCAGTTAGAATCGATTTTAGAGATTGCCAATGTAGTGGATGGATTGGAGGAGTCTGACATAAAGCAACTTAAAAATGGTGTTAGAACGTTCAAATATATCGAACATCGCTAATTGTTTTTGAGTAGTACGGGGGTGCAGACACATGCATTTCGCCATGTGAAACGGCACCATCATCCCCCTAGATTTGATTCGAAAGCTTTCGAATCAAATAGGAGAAAAATCCAGTTTTTCTTATTTGAAATAGCGATCTATAATACTGGCCAGGTCATCGGGTGTATCTACTGCTACGGTTTCATGATCGGTAAGTGCTGTTTGTATCCGATAACCATTTTCAATCCATCTTAGTTGTTCAAGCGCCTCGGCTTTTTCAAGCTCTGATATACCCAATAGGGCTAGCTCTTTGAGGACATCCGTGCGGTATCCATAGATGCCGATATGTTTATAGAATTTGTGGCTTGACAACCATTGGTCTTGTGCCTCACGACGGATAAAGGGGATGGTCTGTCTACTAAAGTAGATTGCTTCCCCTTTGAGGTTGCGCACTACTTTTGGTGTATTGTTATTCCATAACTCTTCTTCGCTCTTTACTTCTTTTACCAAAGTTGCAATTTGTGTGTCTGCTGATTGAAAGCAGGAAAGCAATAATTCGATTTGGAGCGGACTGATGAAGGGCTCATCTCCCTGTATATTAATAGCGATGTCAAATCCACTTATTTTGTTGATGACTTCTGCACAACGATCGGTGCCAGACTCGTGCGCTGTAGAGGTCATCATCGCGTTTCCTCCAAAACTTTGGACATGTTCCAGAATCCGTTGGTCATCTGTGGCGACGATGACTTCATGAAGCCCCGCCGTTTGTCTGACCTGGCTATATACACGCTGAATCATGGATTTACCTCCAATATCGATGAGGGGTTTTCCAGGAAATCTAGATGATGCATACCGCGCGGGAATGATGCCTATAGTTCTCATTAGTGTTTAATTATATAATGCGTGTCTGTGTTTCTGTAATGACCGTTAACTTTGGTTACATCAAATGATATCCATTTACCCTGCTGTGTGCTAAAATAACCCAAATAATTCAGCTTCTATTTTTTGGATGATAAAGCCCAAGTCTTCGGGATTGTTAGTGAAGTCTAATTTGTCTTTATCCAAGATCATCACCTTCCCATCTTTATAGTTGTTGATCCATTTGTCGTATTTGTCGTTGAGTTTAGATAGATAGTCCAATCGGATACCTGATTCATAATCACGTCCCCTTTTCTGAATATTGTTGACCAATGTGGGGACAGAAGCTTTGAGATAAATGAGTAAATCCGGTGGTTTGATGTAATGGATGATACTTTGAAAAATATTGCTGTAATTTTCGAAGTCACGTTCACTCATCAATCCCATATCGAAAAGGTTCTCCGCAAATATATAGGCATCTTCGTAAATCGTCCGGTCTTGAATCATGTTGATTTCCTTCTCTTGTAGTTGGACTATATGCCTAAATCTACTGTTCAGGAAGAAAATCTGTAAATTAAAAGCCCATCTTTTCATATCTGCATAAAAGTCTTCCAGATAGGGATTGTTGTCTGCGGCCTCAAATTGGGGCTCGTATTTGAAATGATTGGCTAATAATTGAGTCAAGGTTGTCTTACCTGCACCAATGTTTCCCACAATAGCAATATGCATATCTCTTTTGCTTAGTAAATCTTAGTAAAATTTTTTAAATCCAATAATATCACGGACTTCCTTAATTGTTTGGCGTGCAGATTCCCCTGCTTTTTCAGCGCCCATTTTCGCAACTTTGGCAATGTATTCATCGTCTTTAGAAATTTCTTCAATACGATTGCGGACGTCATCTGTAGCGATAATCATGTCTTCGGCAAGTTGTTTTTTGAAATCCCCGTAACGAATCTCACACTTGTTGTATAGGGCGTCAAAATGCGCTACAGTATCAGTGGATGAGACCACCTTCATTAAGTCGAACAAGTTTTGGATTGCTTCTGGCTTGGTCTGGTTCATCTCTGTAGGACCTCCGTCAGATACTGCACGCATGACCTTCTTGCGAATTATTTCGGGTGAATCTGATAGATATATACAGTTTGCATCGCCATTCGATTTTCCCATCTTGCCTTGACCGTCAAGACCGGGAACTTTCACTAGCTTGTCGGAGTAGGAAAAGGCAAATGCCTCTTTGAAATAGTCAACTTCATAAAGTCTGTTGAATCGATTGCCAAAAGTACGAGTCATCTCTAAATGCTGTTCCTGATCCTTACCTACAGGTACTTTCGTCCCATGATGTATTAAAATGTCACATGCCATCAATACAGGATAGGTTAAGAGGCCTGCATTCACATTGTTGGGGTCTGCTCGCACTTTATCCTTGAACGATGTCGCTCTTTCTAGTTCGCCCAAATAGGCATTCATATTCATATAAAGATAGAGTTCGGCTACCTCGGGAACGTCAGACTGCACATATATAGTAGACTTTTCAGGATCTATGCCGGCGGCCAAGTATTCCACAATTACTTGCCTCACTGTTTGTTGGAGGCCGTGAGGTGTAGGATGCGTGGTCAAAGAGTGAAGATCTGCTATAAAAAAGAAACATTTGTACTCGTCCTGCATTTTGACGAAGTTGCTCAATGCTCCATAATAATTTCCTAAATGTAATTTTCCGGTACTTCTGATACCACTAACAACAGTTTCCATATTGATGCGAATTTAGCGATTTTTATTAGAATATTATACGCTTGTATATGTCGCTTTATAGGGTATGACCCGCTTTTGCAATGGGTATCTTTGAAATATTAAAGCCTAATGGTTTGAAAATGAGGATTTGTACCATTATTTCCGGAATTGAGTTGGCCCGCAAGGATTGGAACTGCGCATTAATCAATGCTGTATTTGCCATCACTTTGATACAATATTATTATATTGGCGGTGTGAGCGGCTCGAATTGGCGGTGGCTGTGCGTTTATCTTATATTTATTTCTTTGTAATATAGAACATATTAATTCAAAAAAATTATCCCTATATCTAAAAGTTTGAAAAATAATGTCTTATATTAGTTATATTTGATTAACTATTTAACCTAATATGTAATGGGAAAAAAGAGAGACAGCGAGCGTACGAAAGAAAGATTGCTATCAGCAGTCGATAAAATCGTAAAAACAAAAGGGTTTCAGGAGCTGAAAGTCCTTAACATAGAGAGTGTGTCGGGGATTGATAAGAAGCTCATTTATTTTCATTTTACGGACTTAAAGGGATTGATATCAGCTTATTTGACCCGTACTGACTTTTGGATGAATATAGATACACCTGAAGATGCAACACTTGATAAAGATCTTGCGCTAGGTGTCTTGTTGAAGCAATTTGACGAAATTAGCAGCAATAAAAAGTTACAAAATGTGCTCATTTGGGAGCTCGCTCAAAAGGATCCCTTGCTTCGTAAGTTAGCGGACTCGCGTGAGAAAAGAGGAGAAGGATTATTGAAAGCGTACGAAGAATCATTTGCTGGAACGGATGTTGACTTTCGGGCGATCAGTGCACTTTTGATTGGAGGTATTTACTACCTTAATCTACACTATCTATACAATGGCAGTAAATTTTGTGGACTGGACTTTAAAAAACAAGAGGACAAAGCTCGGGTAAAAAAATCACTAGACGTATTACTCACTCCTTTGTTTGATCAGAAAAAAAGAAAGAAGAAATAGCTGCGCTCTCGTTGCTTTGCCCTCCGTTTTTCCGGAGGGATTTTCTGTTGTAGAACGGGGGCGCTTCCTCGCTGTTTCATGAGTTCGTTTACTTGTTTAGCTATTCTGTTAAAAGTTTATTTTTTGAAAGTCCATTCTTAAGGTGTCTATAATAAGAAATTGATTGTCTAAAGAAGGGATTCCGACTATTAATTTCAAGGCCTCATGTGCCATCATTGTGCCAACTATACCAGGTAGGGTACCGATTACGCCATTATCGTTACAATTAGGCACATCCTCTGGGGGTGGGGGTAGGGGGAACAGGTCTCTCAGATGCTTCGAACCTTGATGGTTAAATACGGCTATCTGTCCTTGAAAATTGAGTACACTTCCAAATACGAAAGTCCGCTCTAATAACACGCATGTATCGTTAACCAAATATCGGGTAGCAAAGTTGTCACTCGCATCCAATACAATATCATAACCTTGTATGATAGATACAGCGTTAGCACCATCAAGCTTGATGTCATGGCCAATAAAAGTCACGGTTGAATGCTTGGTTTGGAGTGATTTTATAGCCAACTCTATTTTTTTCTGACAGATATCCTTTTCTCCGTACAAGATTTGTCGATGGAGATTATCTAGCTCTATCTTATCAAAGTCGACAATACCAATTGTGCCAACTCCGGCTGCAGCTAGATAGGGGAGGATGGCAGTTCCTAATCCGCCAGCCCCGACTACCAGTACTTTTGCATCTCTGATTTTCTCTTGTCCCACAATTCCAATTTCTGGAAGCATAATGTGTTTTTTGTATCGTAATATTTCTGTTCTAGGGAGCATTTTTTTAGTCTTTAGTGTGGCTTAGGTAAGTATATTTTTATTTATGCATGTTTTTTGACCTAAGGATCGTAGCTCGTATTGTGTGCTTAGTATCTTTGGCTTTAGCTATTTTTAATGGAATGCGCTATCCCAATCTTTCATGATGGGTTCGTAACCGTGAGCACTGATTAATTGTTGGATGTCTAGGATACTGCGTTCATCGGATATTTCAAATTGTTCTAGAGATTGTGGGTCTACGGTATATCCCCCTGGATTGGTTTTGGATTCTGCACTCATGGTGGTCACTCCTAAAGGGATGATATGGTTTCTGAAATGCTCACTTTCGCGAGTAGAAATCGAAATTTCCAAATATTCGTTCCATAGTCGATAAGCGCAGATTAACTGAACCAAATCTCTATCTTCCATATGGAAATTGGGTTTGATAACACCTTCTGCGGGGCGTAGACGAGGAAATGAAACTGAGTATTTGGTTTTCCAATATGTTTGTTGCAAATAGTCCAGATGAAGTGCATTCATGAAGCTGTCTACTCGCCAGTCCTCCAAGCCTAGGAGGACACCGAGTCCGACCTTATGGATTTCGGCTCGCCCGATTCGGTCGGGGGTATCGAGCCTGAAATCAAAATTCGATTTTTTGCCCTTGGGATGATAGATCTTGTATACCTCACGATGATAGGTCTCTTGATAAACCAATACTGATGATACTCCCGCTTGATAAAGCAGCTGATATTCAGGCTCACTCAAGGGTTGTACCTCTATAGATATGTTGGAAAAGTAAGGTTTTATAAGCGTAATTGCATGTAGAAAATAGAATACATTGACGGTATGGTTAGCCTCCCCTGTTACCAATAGGATATGGTCAAATCCTCTCGATTTCAGATATTTGGCTTCTTCAAGCAGTTCGCTGTCATTGAGTGTTTTTCGCCTGATTTTGTTGTCCATACTGAAACCACAGTAGGTGCAGATATTCTGACACTCGTTGCTTAGATATAAAGGCGCATAAAGTTGGATGGTCTTTCCAAATCTTTTTTTTGTGGCTTCGTGACTCTTTTGCGCCATCTCTTCCAAGAATGGCCTTGCTGCTGGGGATAGGAAATGGAGGAAGTCATCTAGATTTCGCTTAGTCTTGGAAAGTGACTTTCTTACATCTTGCTCGTGGATATTGTATATCTTTTCTTTCACGTCTTCCCATTTATACTGTTTCAGTATTTCAATGAATTGTCTATTCATGCTTGCTAAGTGTTTAGAAATGCTGTAAATGGACTAGATGCTTGAGCTTTGGTCCCTATGTTCGCTAATTTGGCATGGTAGGCCATCCTACCTGCCTGTACAGCCAAATTAAAGGCCCGTGCCATCCTGACAGGGTCGTCGGCTATTGCTATGGCTGTATTCACCAATACTGCATCTGCGCCTAATTCCATTGCTTGAGCGGCATCGGAGGGTGCACCTATACCCGCGTCAATAATGACGGGAACATTGCTCTGTTCTATTATTATTTCTAAAAAATCTAATGTTTTGAGTCCTTTATTGCTACCGATGGGAGCGCCAAGCGGCATTACGGCTTGTATTCCCACTTCTTCTAGTCGCTTGCACAGGACAGGGTCAGCATGTATGTACGGGAGGACAACAAATCCCTGTTTGACCAATTCTTCGGCAGCAAGGAGTGTCTCGATAGGGTCTGGTAAGAGATAATGAGGGTCTGGATGGATTTCCAATTTAATCCAATTGGTTTCTAATGCTTCTCGAGCTAGCTGAGCAGCGAGTATAGCTTCTCTTGCATTGCGTGCCCCCGAAGTGTTAGGAAGAAGATTGATGTGAGGTGCGGTTAGATGATTCAGTAAATGGTCGTGTTTTTCTTGCACATTTATACGTTTTAAAGCAAGAGTCACGAGTTCGCTCTCTGATGCTAACACGGCTTTTTCAAAATTGAGTCCTGTACCGAATTTACCGGATCCCATGAAAAGACGAGAGGTGAATTGACGGTCTGCAATTGTTAATTTATCCATTGTAATGTAGGTTGATTTGCTGAAGTATGGAATGAGGTGATGGATGCTTGGTGAGCAGGGACGACAGCGCTACGCCGTATACGCCAATGACACTTAGTGGCTGGAAATCTTCTGTGGAGATTCCACCAATAGCGTATATGGGTGGGATGGCTGACGGGACGTCTAGCGCATTAAGAATAGAGGCGTAGCCTTGATGGCCGAGTATAGGGCTTAATTTTTGCTTTGAGCTTGTGAAGTGACAAGGACCTAATCCGATGTAGTTGCAACCTTCCGCTGTCCGTTGCAATACCTGATCTTTTGTATTGCAAGTGCCACCTATTATCTTATCCGGACCTAGAAGTGTGCGGGCTTGCTGTATGCTTAAATCATCAAGCCCAAGATGTATGCCATCAGCATTGACCTTATATGCAACGGATATGTGATCATTGATGATATAGGTAAACTCGTACAACCTCTTCAGTTCGTACAGTTGTGTGGCTAACGCTAAAAAGTCAGCGGTTGGCTCTTTCTTCCATCGTAGTTGTACCCATTTAACACCTGCTTCGAGTACTTTCTTAATGTTCGTGTACTGTTCTTCGACTGTCTCACCTGAGGAGATATATTGTATTCTACTGTACTCTTTCATTGAAATTATTGGTTAATCGTTTGCATGTTCTAGTACGCTTTGTGCAAAACGTACCCTTTCCAGTGCTATGGAAGGTGCTTGAGTTTGCCAGATGTAGCCACATAAGGCCACATCGTCATACCCCATTGTAATAAGTTCTTGTATATTTTGGCTATGTATGCCACCTAATGCAATGAGCTTAGTATGGTCGTTAGTCCGCTCTTTGATATTATCCATCTTAAAATCCAAGGTTTGTTTATAGTCTTTTTTGGATATACTTGGAAAGACTGGGCTGATGAAGGCGTAGGAGAAACGCCTATGCAGTCTATTGAATGTATGAATGTCGTGTACGGAGGTCGAGATGGTCCATGTCGTATCCTCTGGTATATCGGTAATCCATTCTGTATGGCGCTCGGAAAGGTGTATACGATTCAATAGCACATGTTTCTTAACAAGTTGGGGGTGATTGTGTATAGCGATGAAAGGGTAGATGGAGCTATCCATATCGCGAAGAATACTTTCTATTTCACTCTCTTTATATACAGATGATCGCAAGTGGAGGATGAGCCTATCATTCCAAGATATGGCATGGATAAGCTCAAGCTCCTTGTTGCCGATAATGTCTGGTGTGATGATAATCATCAGATGTAGATTTGTTTGCCGTTTTCTATAAATTCCCGAGATTTTTCAAGGAGCCCCTGTTGGGTGGCTTCCCGTATTTCCTGGGTTATTTTCATCGAGCAGAATTTCGGTCCGCACATCGAGCAAAAGTGAGCGACTTTCGCTCCATCGGCAGGCAATGTCTCATCATGATATTCGCGAGCAGTGTCTGGGTCCAGGGATAGATTGAATTGATCTTCCCATCTAAACTCAAATCGAGCTTTACTGAGCACATTATCCCTATACTGCGCTCCTGGGTGTCCTTTTGCCAAGTCGGCCGCATGGGCCGCTAGTTTGTAGGTAATTACTCCATCCTTGACATCTTTTTTATTGGGTAGCCCTAAGTGCTCTTTTGGGGTGACGTAGCAGAGCATGGCACATCCAAACCAGCCAATCATCGCTGCGCCGATGGCGGAGGTAATGTGGTCGTATCCGGGCGCAATATCAGTGGTGAGGGGGCCTAATGTATAAAATGGTGCTTCTTGACATTCTTGTAGTTGCTTCTCCATATTTTCTTTAATTAGGTGCATCGGTACATGACCAGGACCTTCCACCATCACTTGGACATCATATTGCCAAGCGATTTTTGTCAATTCGCCTAATGTTTCAAGCTCGGAAAATTGGGCTGCATCGTTTGCGTCAGCAATGGATCCGGGACGTAGACCATCACCTAAGGAAAATGCGATATCATAGGCTTTCATGATTTGGCATATTTCTTCGAAGTGGGTATAGAGAAAATTCTCTTGATGATGATACAGACACCATTTCGCCATAATGGATCCGCCCCTAGAGACGATTCCTGTGACGCGGGACGCGGTAAGATGAATATAGCGAAGCAATACCCCAGCGTGGATAGTGAAGTATGAAACACCTTGTTCGGCTTGCTCGATTAACGTATCCCTAAAGATTTCCCAGGTCAGGTTTTCGGCTACTCCTTTCACTTTTTCTAAGGCTTGATAAATGGGTACCGTGCCGATAGGGACTGGTGAATTGCGGATAATCCATTCCCGGGTTTCATGAATGTTTTGACCAGTAGAGAGGTCCATAATGGTGTCTGCTCCCCAACGGCACGCCCACACGGCTTTTTCTACTTCTTCTTCGATGCTGGACGTGACGGCGCTGTTGCCAATGTTTGCATTGATTTTGACCAAGAAGTTGCGGCCAATAATCATGGGTTCACTTTCAGGGTGATTGATATTGTTAGGGATAATGGCTCTTCCGGCAGCTATTTCATCTCTGACGAATTCAGGCGTTATCTTGTCTTTGGGGGTATTGGCACCAAAGGAGTGTCCCTGATGTGCATGTTCCATGCCTTTAGTAGCTTGCTGAAGTTGTTCTATGCGCTGATTCTCTCGGATAGCAATGTACTCCATTTCCGCTGTGACAATTCCTTGTTTGGCATAATGCAACTGTGTGACGTTCTTACCTGAAATGGCTTTCTTCGGTTTATGCGCGTATTCAAATCGTAATGAGTCTAGATGGGGATCTTGTTGTCTTATCTTTCCGTAATCGGACGTAATATCTTCTAATATCTCTACATCTCCGCGGTCTAATATCCACTGCTCCCTAAGACGAGGGAGCCCTTTGCGAATGTCTACCTCGATGTCAGTATCGGTATAGGGACCGGAAGTGTCGTACACGGTGATTGGTGGGTTATGCTCGGTAGTCCCATTAGATAGCTTTGTATTGCTTAGCGTGATTTCACGCATCGCTACACGTATGGGGAATAATTGACCCTCTACATAAATTTTTTGAGAGTTGGGAAATGGAGTGGTGGAAAGCGATTGTGTTTCGGTAGTCATATCAGTTGGTTTTGTAGAAGATAGATTGGCTATCCTCCTTGTGCAGCAGTAAAAACTAAAATATTGTCTTGATGAAAGATAGCATGAGTGGACCAGCTATTTTTGGGGACAACCGTATTGTTGACAGATACGGCTATGCTTTTTTGCTTATCAGGTAGTTCCTGATCGAGCAATTGCTGTAAAGTAAGAGATGGGACGAGGGGCTTGGTGAGCCCGTTGAATGTAATTTGCATAAGCCTAAAGTTTTAATATATGTTAATATCTACACTTTAGGAATGCCTACGTTGTGCTGCTGCACAAGACATAAGTCTTCTACTTTTCCCTACGCTAGTATGAACTAGATCAGGTTCAAAGGGTAATTCTCAGCCCACCTGCGTGGACACCCCTAAAGTATGACAAACATAATGAATTTTATTGACTAACGCAATCAACGTTGTTTCTTGGCTTCATTCCAATAGACATCCATTTCCGCTAGAGACATATCTTGGAGTCGTTGATTGTTTTGCTGTGCTTTCTGCTCGATATATGTAAATCGATGAATAAACTTCTTATTTGTGCGTTCAAGCGCGTTTTCTGGGTTTATGCCGACATGCCGAGCATAGTTGATCAACGAAAAGAGCAAATCTCCAAATTCTGCCTCTGCTTTTTCGGTGTCGATCGCTTTGTGGTCTTCGATATTAAATTCTGTCTTGAACTCCGCTAGCTCTTCCTCAACTTTCTTCCAAACTTCTTTCTTATCTTCCCAATCAAAACCAACACCTCTGACTTTGTCTTGTATTCGATAAGCTTTTACTAACGCGGGGAGTCCTTTCGGCACACCAGAGAGTACAGATGTATTCCCTTCTTTAAGTTTTAGGGCTTCCCAGTTAGATTTGACCTGCTCTTCATTCTCTACACTCACATCTCCATAGATATGGGGGTGGCGGCTGATAAGCTTGTCGCAGACTGCATTGAGGACCTCCACCAAGGAAAATTTATTTTCTTCTTCGGCGATACGTGCATAGAAAACGAGATGCATCATGACATCTCCTAGTTCTTTCTTGATTTCAGGGTAATCGTGATCTAGAATAGCGTCCGTAAGCTCGTATAGCTCTTCAATAGTGAGATGTCTTAGGGATTCCATCGTCTGTTTTTTATCCCACGGACATTCTACACGTAGGGTATAGAGGACATCTAATAGGCGTTGAAATGCCAATGGAGCTGTATGTTGCGAAGCAGGGGGGGTATGAGCCATTTTTATTTTCTTTTATCTTGTAAAGATACAGGAAGTTTTTTTGAAGCACTATAAAATACAAACCTCTTGGGATGAAGAATTACGTTTATGTTTTATACATGATGTAAACATTGTATTCAATAGAGATTGATAGCGTTCGTAATTATACGCGCTTATTTACCAGCATGCTCACTCCACAACACGGTAATGTTGTCGTATCATTCATTCTATTCCATTCCCTACAATACGCTTGTAGGAGATGGTTCGAAAATGAGTAGATTTATACAAACAAAAGGGGGAGGGGGGAAGTTATTAGGGAAGAGCTTTTTTTGATTATTATCAATGTTTTCCAAGCTATTCTTTAAGATTTTTGCCTTTTATGTTTCCGAAACTAAATAAGTACATATGACTATTTCTAACTTACTTCAAAAAATAAAACCATTTGCGAAGCCCTATAAGAATTTGATATTCTATACCTTGCTATTGACTGTTGTCGGCTCTTTTGCTGCACAGGTCAATGCTTTTATCTTGAAATATACGGTGGATTCCATCAGCGACCTGTTGGTAGCGGATGAGCCCCTGTCTAAGGGGCTGTATCTATTGACGGTAATTTCAGTTATTTTACTGCTGAAGGAAATCATATATTCAGTGGTGCAGTTTGGGCAAAAGTTCTATGGTGAGAAGTTACGGATTTATATTGCTCGTGATTTTTCGCAATTGATCGTAACCAAGATTCTGAGTTATCGAATGGCTTTTTATACTTCCTCACAAAATGAATCTGGTAAGTTGCAAACCCGAATAGATGCGGGTATCAGTAGCCTTACCCGTTTGGTGCAAAATTTCTTTATAGATATTCTACCTTTATTTGCCAATGCACTCGTCGCGTTGGGCTGTATGTTTGCTGCAAATTTCTATGTCGGGTTGGTGGGATTACTCATTGTGCCTATTTATTTTTATGTTAGTCAGATACAAGCCAATAAGCTGGGTGGTTTTCGACGCAATATGAGGCGGTACAGGGAGAATAAAAGTAATCAGATTATCAACTTAATCGAATCCATTAACGTTATTAAATCCTTTGTTAGGGAAGATTTAGAAGCGAAGCGCCATGAAAAGATTCAATATGAGATGACAGAAAATCAGATGGCTACCCGCAAAACCAGTTTTTTGTTTGATAGTATCAAGAGTTTTATTGAGCAAATTGGTGTGGTTATCGTAATCATCTTGACGGCCTATTTTGTCCTTAATAATCAAATGTCATTAGGTGCCATCATGTTTCATATTATGTTGTTCAACAATGTTTCTGCTCCGATTCGACAATTGCACAGGATCTACGATGAGGTGAATGATGCCTTGATCTATTCTGAGAGTTTCTTTGAAATATTGGAGGCGGATAGTGAAATCGAGTCGAGCGGCAATTATAGGCCTTCTGAAGTGAGGGGAGTGATTGAGCTGAAGAATGTAGATTTTGAGTACCCTAATGGTACCAAGGCGTTGACCAATGCTAATATGCTGATTCAACCCAATCAGATTACTGCTTTAGTAGGATTAAGTGGTGCTGGTAAGAGTACGGTAATAAATCTGATGGACAAGTTCTATGCACCAACGAATGGACAAATTCTTTTGGACGGTGTGGATTTGCAGGAGTACGATACGGCTTTTTTGAGAGAGAATATCGGTTTGGTCCTGCAACGAAACCATATTTTTAAAGGGTCGGTAGCGGATAATATTCGCTATGGAAAACCAAATGCCAGTTTAGAAGAAGTCATCTATGCCGCCAAGCAGGCCTATATACACGACCAGGTAATTGACTTGCCGAATGGGTATGACGCGGAAGCCCACCTGATGTCTGGGGGTCAGCAACAGCGGGTCGCTATCGCACGGCTTTTTCTTAAAAATCCACCTATCATCTTTTTAGATGAACCTACCGCCAATTTGGATGCAATCGCTACCGAACAGATCAAGAATAGTTTGGATGCGATAAAGGTAGGGCGTACGGTCATTATTGTATCGCACAGTATATCCCAAATTATCGATGCATCTCATATTGTAGTAATGGAAAAAGGAAGAATAGTCGAAAATGGAAGTCATGAGGAACTGTACGAGCATAAAGGGGTATATCATAAAATATTTATGGCGATGGCCAATAGTTTAAACATCAATAAGATAACAAGTTCAATGCATGATTGATCAGGTATGATGATAGCGTTTCCAAAGTCGTCGTCCATACCGAATCATCAATATGCACATGGTTATTGCCAAGATAAAGCCTAGGATTGGAGCGAATAGAGCAAGGATGGAGAGTACAATAGCACCCGCGGTTTCAATGGTTGAGACAATGAAATTGCCAAAACCTCCAGTCGTGGCGGAAGATGTAGCGCGAGTCCCTGCAAATCCAGACCCTATGACAGCGGCGGTGCCTCCTCCAGCAATGATGGCGAGTGCCCATTGTGGGAGTGCGCTCATATCAGCAAATTGACTGGCAAAAAGCAATGAACCCGCTAAGGTGGCAAGTGGGATATTGATGGTGTCCAGTATATTATCGATAAAAGGAATGTAGTAGCCTAGGATTTCGACTATTGTAGCCACACCTGTAATGATCAATGTAGGCAAACTTGCTAGCCAGGACCATTCGGTGTTTAACGGCACCCAATCAAAAAATGAGGCCATACTCAATAGAAAAAATGGTAAAAACACCCTAAAACCAGTTGCAGCGGCAAGTCCTATCCCGATACATGTACTGATGATATATGGTGAAAATGATGAAATATCCATACTGTAAATAATTGGTTTATAGTAAACTTAGGTAAAAAGCTTTGTATTCACGAACGGATGTATAAACAAAATGTCCTGCAAAAGTGAATTTACAGGACGATTGGTCTTGTGGAGAAGAAGAAAGTTTAGCTCTCCAATTCCATGATTTCTTCCGCTAAGTCTTCCCAAGCGCGTTGCAATTGGTCAAGCTCAGCTTTTGCAGAGTTGTATCTACGGGTATGGTCTTGCAGCTTCTGCAGATCGGAATAGATTTCTTCTTTTGCAATCTGTTGCTCGAGGTGGTTGACTTCGATTTCTTTTTCAGATACCTTTACTTCCAATGCGGACAACTCTTTATTCTTTTTACTAATTATCTTAAATTTATCTTCCGTTGGAACTGATTTTTCTTTTTTCGGCTGTTCTACGACTGCTTTTTTCTCAGTTTTAGCATCTATGGGTTTAATAACCCGTTTAGAATTCCACTCTTCATACTCTTGGTAGGTGCCGGGGTATTCTTTGATTTTTTTATCCTCAATGAACCATATTTTGTTCGCGACATGATCTAAGAAATAACGATCATGCGATACCACAATCAGTGTACCTTCATATTGTTGAAGGGCTTGGATAAGGATATTGACGGATTGCATATCCAAGTGATTGGTCGGCTCATCCAATACCAAAAAATTAGCATCTGCAGTTAAAGCCTTAGCCAGGGCGACACGTGATTTTTCTCCTCCTGAAAGGACCTTTATTTTTTTGAAAGCATCATCCCCAGAAAATAGGAAGCAACCTAAAATAGAGCGAAGCTCCGTCTCGGTATTTTTGGGTGCAAAAGCTTGCATCTCTGCAATAATGGAATTTTCTAGATGGAGGGCCTCCAATTGATGCTGTGCGAAGAATGTCTGAGAGACGTTGTGCCCTTTGGTACTTGTTCCAGTATATTCTTTATCGGCATCGGCAACGATTCGGAGTAGAGTTGATTTCCCTTTACCGTTGGCCCCGATCAATGCAATTTTATCTCCTTTTTCGATAAGTCCATCTGTCTCCTTTAGAATTTCCAGATTAGGGTAGGACTTGCTGATTTTTTCAAGGGTGACGACATGTCTTCCAGATGGTTTGGAAAATTTGAATTGAAAATTTACGGTAGGATTCTCATCATCTACATCTTCAATCTTTTCCATTCGATCAAGGGCTTTGATACGAGACTGCGCCATTTTAGCTTTTGATGCTTTCGCACGGAATCTCTCAATCAAACGTTCCTCTTGCTTTATCTTTGCCTGTTGATTTTTGAATTGGCTAGATTGCATTTCACTACGAAGAGCTTTCTCCTCTATATAGTAACTATAGTTGCCAGCATATAGTGTCAACTTCCCTTTACGGGACTCTACTGTTTTTTTGATAATTCGATCCAGAAAATATCTATCGTGAGAGACAATGACGATTGCACCTTCAAATGCTTGTAAATAGTTCTCCAACCATTTGATGGAAGGTAAATCCATGTGGTTGGTCGGCTCATCTAGTAACAAGATATCGGGTGTCTGCAATAATATCCGGGCTAACATGACCCGCATGCGCCAACCACCTGAGAAGGTCGCGAGTGGTCTTTTTTGTTCCTCTTCGGAAAAACCTAGACCAGCCAAGATTTCATGTGCACGAAATTCAATGCTATAACCATCAAGGGCTTCAAATTCCATTTGCTTGTCACTTAGCTTATTGAGAATATCGTCAGAGTAATCTGTTTCTAATTTTTGAAGTAAATTTTCAATTTCTGTGTGCAGTTGGTTTTGCCTTTCAAAGGCTTCCATCGCTACGTGCAAGATGCTCTTATCCGAATGATAAGATAGTAAATCTTGGTTGAGATAACCAATCTTGAGGTCTTTAGCCATCGATATGGAGCCCGAAGTAGGGGTGTACTGTCCGACAATGAGCCTCAATAGCGTAGATTTGCCAGTGCCGTTGGCACCAATTAGGCCTACCTTGTCGCCAGGTTTAATATGCCAATTGGCTTCATCGTATAATGCTCTAGAGCCAATTTCAAATGTTAAGTTGTTTATCGATATCATTTCGGATACAAAAGTAGTGAAATTTCTGCTTCTTTCTCTACCTTTGCAAACATGTACAAGTTGATCAAACCTTTTTTCTTTTCCATGAATCCCGAGTCTGCCCATCATACCGTGACTGGTGGATTGCAGACCTTTACTAAAATATGGGGAGCTAAATCTTTACTGAAATCTATTTATTCCATAACGGATAAGCGATTGGAACGTGAGGTCTTAGGTTTAAAATTTAAGAATCCCGTAGGGCTAGCCGCTGGATTTGACAAAAACGGAGAGTATATCGATCAGATGGCTAACTTCGGATTTGGATTTATCGAGATAGGAACGGTAACCCCCAAACCTCAACCGGGGAACGAGAAACCGAGGATGTTCAGATTGGTACCTGATGAGGCCTTGATTAATCGTATGGGCTTTAATAATCAAGGTGCTGATGTGGCAGCTGGAAGATTGAGACACCTGAAGAGAAGAGAGGGAATCATTATCGGTGGAAATATTGGCAAAAATAAAGTGACACCTAATGAAGATGCTGTACTGGATTATCTTTACTGCTTCCGGGCGCTCTTTGATTATGTCGATTATTTTGTGGTCAATGTGAGTTCGCCCAATACGCCTGGTTTGCGGGATTTGCAGGAAAAAGAGCCTTTGAAAAATATATTACGACAATTGATGGATATCAACAATAAAAATGGAGTGTCTAGACCCATTTTGTTGAAAATTGCTCCAGATTTGACAGACAGCCAGCTAAATGATATCATCGAAATCGTTCAAGAAACTAAAATTGCTGGCGTTATAGCGACCAATACCACGATATCGAGAGAAGGACTACGTAGCAATCCTGTGTTGGTCAATGAAATGGGAGGAGTGAGTGGAAAGCCATTGACGAAGCGATCTACCGAGGTCATCCGTTACCTTTCTGAAAAGTCTAATCGTGCTTTTCCTATTATTGGGGTGGGGGGGATCCATACTGCCGAAGATGCCATAGAAAAGTTGGATGCGGGAGCTTGCCTAATTCAATTGTATACTGGATTTATCTACGAAGGTCCAGGTTTGGTCTCGGATATTTGTAAGGGGATATTGAAAAGTGGACGTTAACCGCCATTTGTGTAGGGGCATAAAAAAATCCGAATCTTCAAGATTCGGATTTTTTTATGTTTATTATGCTTTTTAGTTCAAAGCATCAATTTTAGATTGTACTTCTTTGCTTTTTTCTTCATCTTGAACAAAGTCATAGTAGCTTTTTAAGTATCGCAATGAATCTGCATTTTTAGGCTCCAACTCTACTAATTTCAATAGATAAGGTAGTGCTGGTTTCAACTTGTCTTTAGCAGCTGTTACAGCGGCATTGTAATCAGCGGTTTTCAAAGTGCGATCGTTGTTAGCTTTATTAATGTCTTCCCGTACTTGATTCATAATCGTAACCGCCGCATTTGTATTGGCCTCAAAATAGTTTGGATCCAATTCAATTGCTTTTTGATAAGCTGTCAACGCTTTGTCCATATCTTTGGTTGCACTACTGGCAATACCCAGATAATAGTATAAGGTCTTGTTGGTAGGGTCTTTCGCAATTTGATTTTCTATATCTGAAACTACTTTTTGCTCATTCCCTGCTATTAGGTTCAATTCAATATTTTGTACAGCCGCGCCATTGTCAGTCGGGTATTCGGTAGCTGCAATTGCCGCATATTCAAGTGCACTGGTGGTATCAGCCGCAGATAGGAATAATTTTGGAAGGTCTACTAATATACTTTTGTGGTTTGAAAACTCTTTTGCAGGAATCAAAGCCTTATATTTTTCAATTGCATTTTTGTAATCCTTGTTTTGGATAGCAGCTAGACCAGAGTAATAAGTCAATGTAGTATCACCTGGTAGATAGACCAATCCTTTGTCGAACGCTGTATATGCAGTAGGGTAATCTTGTTTTTCCCAAGCGGCTACCCCTTGGTTAAAATTATATTGACCCAATGTTTGTTCGGCCACCTTGATGTTTTCAGCATTTTTCTTATCCGTATCCAACTCTTTGGCTTTCTTAATGCCTTCCTCGGCTTTTGCCGCTTCTTCAGCTGAATTGTTTAGAGAAGCATAGTTAGCACTCACCAAAGCATAATATGTCCATGTCTCGGCTAAATCCTTTGTTTTTTCATGTACAATAGCTTCGTTAAGCGCATCAGATGCCGTCTTTAAATTTGTCTCGCCCAACTTTGGCTGGCCAGCGCCTTTAAATTCCTCAAACTTTGCAATTGCAGATTTAGCTTTTTTTAAGTTTCCCGTTTGCGCAAAAACAAGTGTTCCTGCGGATACCATCACGGATAAAACTATTGTTTTTCTAATGTTCATTGTTAATTATTTGTAAGTTGGTTCAATAATAAATTGACGCGGTCTAATTGCGCCATATCTTTAGAAGCAGTATAATACATTGCTAATGATTTAAGCGCATTAACATCATAAGGCTTCACTTCATTAGCTTTCAATAGGTAGTTCTGAGCATTGTATTGCGCCTCATTATCATCGTTATTGACCAAGAAACCATTCAGATAAATAAGGCCTATTGCCAAATTAGCTTCGTAGTTATTGCGATCGAATTTGATGACCTTCTCATAGTATTCTTTAGCCTTTTCAATATGGTTAAGCGATTCATTCGCGTATCCAGCTAGATAATTAAGGTCAATATTTTCGGGCTCGTAAGCAATTGCTTCGTCAATGATCGGAACAATCGCATCATAAGATTTGTTGTTCGAATAAATCTGAATCAATTGGAAGAGTATCTCCTTACTTTTAGGAAATTGCAACCTACCTTGGGATAGAACGTCCAAAGTTGCTTGTTTCTTATCTTGAGCCGTGTAAATTTGTGCTAATTTTAAATAATCATTAGGTGTTACCTTGTCTGACTCCACAATAGACTCGTATAATTCAGCCGCCTTATTATAATCTTTGCTCTCTAAAGCCAGTATGGCAAGATTTGCTGTCACAGCCGTATTGTTGGAATTTAACGCATCGACCTTCTCATAAAAGGAAAAGGCCTCTTTAAGCTTGTTTTCTTTAAGGGCTTTGTTGGCCTTGAAGATAAGCGCAGAGATTAGATTCTGCCTTACATAATTAACTTCAGAGCTGTACTCGTCAGAAGCTCCCTTTTTATCAATAACTTGAAGTGCTTTTTCCGAAAGTTCAATAGGGTCAGCGCTATACTTTTGCTGACGCAAAGAGTCTGTAACAGCGTAGGAACTATACACCAATGCCCGCAGCACATTGTTTTTGACTTGCGCAGAATCTTTTTTGGTGGCAAATGCCGCGTCAGCAAATTTACGGGCGTTCTCTAAATGTTTAAATTCTCCTGTTTTCGTGTATAAAGCAAAACTGTTGTTGCCCTCCTTGATATTGGATTGGGCAACAACAGTAAAGCTGAATGTAGTGAAAATTAATATAGCTATTAAAATTTTCATGGGTTGTTTTTTTTTATTCAGTGTCGTTGATAGTTGTGTCTTCATCTGTAGCTGCAGTATCCTCGTCTTCGACTGGTTCACCTTCGATGAATTCAATCTCCTCTTCCTCTTCTCTTTCTACTTTAGTAATAGATGCGATTTCGTCATTGTCCTTGAGGTTTATCAATCGTACTCCTTGCGTTGCTCTTCCCATCACACGTAGGTCCGCTACGCCAATACGGATAACGATGCCCGACTTGTTGATGATCATCAAATCCTCATTGTCTGTCACTCCTTTGATAGCTACCAATTCGCCGGTTTTGTCGGTCACATTGATGGTCTTAACACCTTTACCACCACGGTTGGTGACACGATAATCCTCAATGTCTGTCCGTTTTCCATACCCCTTTTCAGAGACTACTAATACGGTGACTTCTGGATTATTCACACTAATCATGCCAACTACCTCGTCATTTTCATGGCCTAAGGTAATTCCACGTACACCTGTGGCTGTTCTACCCATAGGGCGGACTGTAGATTCATTAAAACGAATAGCGCGACCCGAACGCAGTGCCATGACGATTTCACTGCTACCATCGGTCAATGACGCTTCGATAAGTTGATCGCCTTCATTAATGTTGATTGCATTGATACCATTGGCGCGAGGTCTAGAGTATGCCTCAAGAGACGTCTTTTTAATCGTACCCTTTTTGGTACACATGATGATAAAGTTGTTCTCGAGGTATTCTTGGTCTTTCAGGTTGATGACCTTAATGTATGCCTTGATCTTTTCATCTTTCGGAATGTTGATGATGTTCTGTAGAGCACGGCCTCTAGAGGTACGGCTTCCTTCAGGTATCTCAAAGGCCCTCAGCCAGAAACAGCGTCCAGCTTCAGTAAAAAATAACATATAATTGTGCGCCGAAGCGGTAATGATATGCTCCGTGAAATCTTCTTCGCGGGTGTTGGTGCCGATAGAACCTCTTCCCCCTCTGCCTTGTCTTTTATACTCAGATAGTGGGGTGCGTTTGACGTAGCTGTTGTGCGAAATGGTGATGACAATCTCTTCGTCATCGATGAAATCTTCCATTCGCATATCTTCGGCAGAGTGTACGACTATCGAACGGCGTTCATCACCATACTTCTCTTTGACTTCTGCAAGTTCATCTTTGATAATCTGCATACGAAGTGTTTCGTCGCCAAGGACGCTTTTTAAGTATTCGATCGTTTTCATCAACTCGTCGTACTCTTCTCTGATTTTGTCGCGTTCCAGTCCTGTCAAGCGACGTAAGGTCATATCGAGTATGGCGCGAGCTTGCAAGTCTGATAAACCAAATTTTTCCATTAGCCCCATACGCGCGTCTTCTGGCGTTTGTGAAGCACGAATCAATTTGATAACTTCATCTAAATGGTCTAAAGCTATTAAATAACCCTCTAAGATGTGAGCTCTCTTTTCTGCTTCAGCCAATTCGAATTTAGTACGACGAATCACTACTTCGTGACGATGCTCCACAAACTCGTGAATCATGTCCTTCAGATTCATCATGACCGGCCTTCCTTTTACGAGAGCAATGTTATTTACTGAAAAAGAGGTCTGTAAAGCTGTATGTTTATATAGATTGTTTAGGACAACATTGGCATTGGCATCACGCTTGATATCATAGACAACACGAAATCCTTCTCTGTCTGACTCATCGCGAATTTCGGAAATACCTTCAAGTTTTTTCTCGTTGACTAATTCTGCCGTACGTTTGATCATGTCGGCTTTGTTGACTTGATACGGGATTTCAGTGACGATAATGGTCTCTTTTCCGTTTTTGGTCGTTTCAATCTCGGCTTTTGCACGCATCACAATACGTCCACGCCCTGTCTCGAAAGCATCTTTAACGCCGTTGTATCCATAGATGATTCCACCAGTAGGAAAGTCAGGAGCTTTGATATGCTGCATCAACTCTGAAATCTCTATATCACGGTTGTCAATATAGGCAATGGTACCATCTACTACTTCCGATAGATTGTGGGGAGCCATATTGGTAGCCATACCAACCGCGATTCCAGAAGCACCATTCACTAGGAGGTTAGGGATGCGGGATGGTAATACTGTCGGTTCTTCCAATGAATCGTCAAAGTTGAGACGGAAATCAACCGTGTCTTTGGCGATGTCTGAAAGCATCTCTTCCGCAATTTTCTTTAATCTAGCTTCAGTATAACGCATTGCCGCAGGAGGGTCTCCATCAATAGATCCATAGTTACCCTGACCATCTACCAACGGGTAGCGCATACTCCAATCCTGTGCTAGACGTACCATCGCATCGTACACCGAAGAGTCACCATGTGGGTGATACTTTCCGAGAACGTCTCCGACAATACGTGCAGATTTTTTGTAAGGTTTGCTGCTAGTGACCCCTAGGTCAAGCATGCCGTAGAGCACACGTCTATGGACTGGTTTTAGACCATCGCGCGCATCTGGAAGAGCACGGGAAACAATCACTGACATCGAATAATCGATGTAAGCAGCTTTCATCTGGTCCTCAATATTAATAGGGATTATCCGGCCGTTAGCGGACAAATTGTTTTCGTTTTCTGTTTCTTCAGCCATATTAAGTTGGGTTCGATAAAACTAATGCATTACCGTAGTCACTCTTGTAAGTGACATACGCATGCGAAGATACGGAATAATACCCATTTTTGGAATCATTTGGGCTTTTAAATTTGTTAAAAACGGCCGTCGGAAATTACATCGATATCAGCCACTGCTAGATAAGTTCAAATCATTTTACTCAATCTATAAACCTATTTTTATTTTCTATTTTATTTATCATATTTATTTCATAATCAGTTGTTTGAATTTTGTAATATATATTATGAATTTATCTAAATTTAGATTGAACCAATCTTTAGCGTTTGCGCAATCTGTCGGTTGAGTTTGCAAGCGACGGGGTAGGTGATTAGGCAGGTGGATGGTAAAGTGTCTTGATCCATCTTTTTAACCTCTTGTAGAGAGGTTTGTAGGTAGCAGATTAGACTATTTTTTGATGTTTTCAATGTCGATTATTTCTGCTCGATATCCAACTATGGCATCCTTTAGAATTTTTATCCTCAAGGAGGCAAGGTTGTTTTTGTCTTTCCTTTCCATCAGCAGGAGGATATTACCATTGTCTAAATTCACTTCTCTGATTTGGTCGTTCTCCAGTACCTCAAAAAAAGGAAAATCAGATTCAAATAGGGAATTGTTGGTTTGTGTAATCAAGCCCTTGTATCCATCATCACTGTTTATGAAAAGAATAGGGTAATGAGATTGGGAGGAAGTGGTAGTGCTATTCTTTGTAGTATCCAGTTCATAATTTTTTAATCGGACGAACGAAAGCTTGGTATTACCAATTTGCATCTCTTTTGGGGCAAAGGAACTGGATGGAGAGTATATCTGCTTACCGTCGACTATAGCATCTCCTAATGACGTTTTTATCCGTAGGTAGACCTGCGTACTCTCCGTTCCACTTGTTTGTATTGCTTCGCCATTTATCGATAGTTCGGATATGCCCGTAATCTGAACTATTTTACCTTCATTTATAAGTGTGTCAATGGCCATTAAGCTATCATTCAATAAAACAATCGAATCTCCGATGGCAATACCTTCCGTTTCCAAGCTTTGGAAGTCTAATGGGAGTGTGGCTAAGGTATGTTGTACACGTTCAGGCTGTGTATTGACAGTGTAGCTTTTTCCTTTGTTTTGACAGGAATATAGGTGTGTTGTCACTAGTGCAACGGTAATTAGGATGAGATTTCTACGGGATAAATTCATAATGTTTGCAACTTCTATGCTTTTTGAGAATAATGATTGCAAAAAATGTACCTCTTTTCGATAGGGTAGACTTATTTGTTCAATAATTTGCGTTGTGGAGATTTCTTAATCAACTTTTGGTCAGTTGTTTAATTAAATTTTAAGGATTCCTTTACTTTGAGTAAACAAGAGAACGTTTTCTTTGTTATGCAGATATAGGTTTATACTTAATAATGGATGGCCATGATTTTTAAACGTGTAAATTATCAGATCCTTCGTGATCTCAAAGCTAAGGGGTTCACTTTGTTGGTGTCCGATCACCGTGCTGACGACCAAACGCCAATTTATATTCCAGTTAAAGTGGAAAATGCGAAACGATATCTAGAGGTTGAGGCTACACCCCAGCGGACAGAAGAGTCTACAAGAAGCAAGTTGTTATTGATCATTGATGAATTGTTGGTCAAATTTGATGAAAAGCAAGTGTTTGGCGTTATTCGCTTTGACTGATGATCGTGGTCGTATTTGATTCATTACGTAATCGAAGACGAAATCCTTAATTGCCTAAACAAGTAATCCTAACAACTTAATAACTGGCATATAAAATATTCCGTTTGAAAGAGTATAGGGCGGGAAGCCTTTTAGTTCGTTGTGTTATTCTGTCCTTGAACTCGGCAACAAATTGTTCTCTTACTTCTCCATTTAAACGTTCCATATAAGGGA
This sequence comes from Sphingobacterium sp. SYP-B4668, assembly GCF_027627455.1. Lineage (NCBI taxonomy): Bacteria > Pseudomonadati > Bacteroidota > Sphingobacteriia > Sphingobacteriales > Sphingobacteriaceae > Sphingobacterium > Sphingobacterium sp. SYP-B4668. The sequence goes on from NZ_CP115483.1 coordinate 2,145,129, forward strand.
TCAAGGTTGACCCTGAAATAAATTCAAATAAATCATTGGGGTGATTTGCAATAATCGGATATACTTTTTGCATCACCTCTTGTTTTTTACTGCCATTCTCAAATAATATCTGCGCATATTCATCAATACTTAGTACTGGGGATTCACGTTTCCAATGTCCCAGTGCAGACGCATAGGGCTCTTGCTGTACCAATTCGAGAATCATCAGATTAAGGATGTTGTCATTTTGTGCAGGAATCTGTATGGCCAGTTGACCTCCTGGTTTCAATTTAGATACAATCCTAGGGATGAGAGTGGAATGGTCATCTATCCACTGAAGTGCAGCATTTGAAAAAATAAGATCCCACTGCTCTTCTTGCGCCAGTTGTTCTTGGATACTGCGTTTGGCAAAAGAAACATTCTCCTTAACGAAGGGGATGGACTTGGCGAGCATTTCTGCGGACGAATCCACTCCAACGATATTCGCATTGGGCAAGTGCTCGGAAAGCTGGTGGGTCAGCTCCCCGGTGCCGCAGCCCAAATCGACCACCTTCATATCACGTCTTTTCTCAATCCAATTTAACAAATCGAAAAAAGGTGCAAATCGCTCTCTTTTAAACAGCGTATATTGGTCTGGGTTCCATTGCATTGCTTTTGTCATTTATCTGGTCAATTTATTTTCTTAAATTCTAGGTCGTGGAAATCATAGCTGAAGTCTGTCAATGGAGATATTGCTTTCATTGTGAACCCACTAACCTTATCTTGATATACCTTAAAGTTAACAAAAGCATCTGCTTGAAAATAACGATTGTCCCATTTTATGACAAACGTATCATCTTTATAGAAAAAGAGCTGCCCTGTTAACTGTGGCGATCGCTTGGATTGGAATCTCAGTTTCCCGTTACTGCGAAAGATCTTCACCTCTCCCAGCCAATTATCAACAAATTTTCCTTCCCATATGTTTGCTAAAAGTCTATTTTTTTTGCTTTGATTGCTTATCGTTTGCCAGACATCACTTGTGATTTTGTCAGCTTCTGTAGTTGACGATTCGTTTTCGGATTGGTATTTGGCAACCCAGTCTTGCGGAGGTATCCCGAGGTAAAAATCCTTTATCGTGTTGGATATGGCCATGAAAGCCGCGCCCTCCTGTTGATTGGTTAGTACAATGATACCTAATTGAAGCTGTGGAATCATCACAATCTGTGTCACCATACCCTCTAAACCTCCGGTATGCGATACCTCCAATTTACCCGCGACATCGGTGAGTCTGAATCCCAATCCATACGCCCTAAAGAGGGAGTTATATGGTGGGGTGGTATAGACGGGCATCAAAGTTTGTGGTTTTTTCAATTCATCCATCTGTTGTTTGGATACAATTTGACGACCGGCTATGGTCCCATTTTCCAAGTGTAGGGACACCCATTTGATGAGGTCATCTACATTGGAATAGATACCACCTGCGGCGTCCACCGTAGTGCCGTCATATTTGTGTACCACGTGTAGTTGGCCATCAATAGGTACATGCGGATCGATTATATTTTCAGAGCTCTTCAGTAAGTGCCAATTTGGTGCGGAACGCTCCATCTGGAGTGGGGTCAAAATATGTTCAGAGATGAATTGCGCCCAAGTTTGCCCAGATGCACGTTCAATGACTACACCTGCAACAATGTATAACAGGTTGTCATAATCATATTTTGCCCTGAAGCCGGAGACAGGTTTGAGGTACTGGATGTTATGAATAATGTCTTTAGGAGTGAAATCATTACTATCAGGCCAAATCATCAAATCTCCTGCACCCAATCCTAGTCCGCTGCGATGTGTAAGCAAATCACGGATTGTAAAGTGTGAGCTCACGTAGGGGTCGTACAGTTTGAACTCTGGGATATACTGTTGTACTCGATCATCCCATTGCAGCTTCTTTTGGTCAATGAGGATGGCGAGGGCAGTTGCCGTGAATGCTTTTGAATTGGAAGCAATTCCAAAATTTGTCTGTGTATTGACAGGTTGCTTGGTATGGATGCTGGTCACACCATATCCTTTTTTTAGGACTACCTTTCCGTCTTTTACAATGCCTAATGCAACACCAGGTACGTTGAAGGTTTTTAATGTTTTTGCAACTAGTGCATCTATTGTGTGCTCTTCGATGTCTTGGGCAGTACTTCGTTGAATTAAGGTGAGGAGTAGTACGAATGTCAACAATGGATATAGTCTGGTCATGCTGAATGGCGATTAGCGGTTAAGAACTGATTGAGTGCTGCTACGCTCTCGATGGTGTATGTCGCTCCGGCTACCTCCAACTCTTGGCGATTTCCAAACCCGTACAATACACCCATCGTGTCCATCCCTGTATTTTGCCCACCAATGACATCGTATTTACGGTCGCCAATCATCAGCGTATGTGTCGTGTCATGGATGTTGTTTTCGGCCAATACGTGTTGGATGACATGTGTTTTGGTCGGTCTGGAATCGTCAAGTGCGCTGCCTCCCACAAAGTCAAAATAACCGCGAATACTAAAATAGTCAAGTATCTGTTCGGCAAATACAGTCGGTTTTGAAGTCGCCAAATATAACCGGTATCCATTTTTCTTGGCAGTGGCTAGTAAGTCTTTGATACCATCATAAAGTATATTTTCATATAGTCCTTTCTCCGCGAAGCGTTCCCTATACTTCAATACCCCTATATCAGCCTGGTCTTCAGTGAAATGATATTTTTCCAATAGTGTTTGTTTGATAGGAGGGCCTATAAGCGGTTCCAAGCTATGTAAATCATCGACTTGGATTCCAAAATGTGCTAAAGAATAAGCTATTGATTTGGTGATACCTTCCGCAGGGTCAGATAAGGTACCATCTAGGTCGAACAATAAATTTCGATAGTGCTTCATATATCCAATATAATGAATTGAAGAGAATAATAAAAATTCCGAATAAGAATGGGGCAGCTTTTGAAATCTAATGTTGAAGAAAGTAGAAAAATTGTTAGTTTAGCAAAAGTTAGGATAAGATATGGAAAATAACAACAAACGAGGCGGATGGCCTATTACTTTTATTGTTAAGAGCACATTATGGGTAGGGCTTATCGTTTCCTTTCCGGTGATGGAAGATGCATATAAGAAGAGTACATATCTTTCGCAAATGGGCTATGCATTGAACACTTTCCTAACGGCTAGCATTTTATTGTCGGTCGGACGTTTCATATTGATTGCCCTGTATAATCGCCGCAGTGCGCAGCACAGTGTGCGCGGGAATTTTGTATTGGGGATCAATAGGGTTACGGTTGTCTTGAATGCAGTCTTTGGCATTATCTCCCTTATGATAGCCTTTGGTATTAATCCTAAGGATTTTGTGACGAGCATGACCATTGTTGCTATGGCCATAGCGGTTACATTCCGAGAATATATTACCAATATGATCAGTGGATTGATTTTAATGTTTTCCGATCAATTTTCAGTAGGAGATCGCATCAAGGTGGGCGAGTACAACGGTAAGATTGTCGATATTACCCTCGCCAATATTGTAGTCAAAAATGATGATGATGATATCGTGTTGATTCCTAATAATGCGGCTTTCACCGAAAAAGTCGTGAATAAATCTGTACATCAGTCCAACAAGTTGACGGTTAGGTTTGAGCTGCCATTGCAGTCTGCCGTATTTTTGGAGCAATTGGAGGCCGACCTCAAAAAACTTCTTAAAAACCACCCTGAGGTCAGCTGGAACAATGAGGTGATGCTAAAAGTAATTGATATAGGCAAAGACTACGTCAAGTACAAAATAGAATTCATTGCCATCAATAGCACGAATAAGCTTCACCGTCAATTGGAAAATGAGGTATTGGTAGAAGTCTTAAAATATCAACGGAATCGGGTTTAAATCTTTCGAATCTTAATCTTGCCAACAAAGTGGTGATCTCCTTTTTCTAAGATTAAGTCTGCGCGATAGCGAGTAGGGAGGATGTTTTCAATCAAATTGGGCCGATTGATTTCGTTCCAGATATCTGTGGCCATCTGCTTACTTTCGTCCTTATCCATTCCCGCAAACTTGTGGAAGTATGATTTGGGGTCTTGGAAAGCTGTGGCTCTAAGTGATTCGAAGCGGTCTATATACCAGGCCATGATATCCTTCTCTTTGGCATCCACATAGATGGAATAATCGAAAAAATCAGATACGAATACTCCAGTACGTTGCGAATTGACCTGAAGTACATTGATGCCTTCAACTATCAAGATATCTGGTGCATCAATGACAATCTTTTCACCCAAGACATCGTATACCAAATGCGAATACAATGGGGCTTCTATATTGGCCTTTCCAGATTTTACATCTGCTAGAAACGTTAATAAACCTTTTGCATCATAGCTTTCAGGGAATCCTTTTCTATTCATGATACCCCGTTCTAAAAGGGTGTCGTTGGGATAGAGAAAGCCATCTGTAGTCACCAAATCCACCTTTGGTTTATCAGGAAGTAGGGATAGTACTTTCTGAAGGACACGAGCGGTAGTGCTTTTGCCTACCGCCACTGATCCAGCTATACCAATGATAAATGGTAGTTTCTTATTGTTGGTCAAGAAAAAACTATTTGTACTTTGATGCAGAGTCTTAGCGTGTTGTATATGGATATGCAAAAGATGCGCCAATGGAAAGTAGATGTCTTCTATCTCTTCCATGGTAAGCGGTTCGTTCAGCGCACGTAAGTATTGGATATCACTATCCGAGATATTATGCGAAAAATGACCGTTTAATTGCTTCCATTCTTCTCTTGAAAGCAATTGAAATGGGCTATTGAAAGTTGCTAATTCTGTCATTAATCCGTATTGATACTCTTAAGATGCAAACCTAAATAAATTCTTTTGCAAAATAATACCATAGATATAGAAAATGAATTATTCATAGTAACATGTGTTCAAAGATAGTCATGGATACCTGAGGTTTTTGTAACTATCTTCCACTCCGAAGTATGCTATTGCAGTGTTAAGAGAAGTATTCTAAGCATATTAATGCAAAATAGTTAAAGGAGATTGCTATCGATAATGATGGGATTGGATAATATTTTGTGGATAGGGCACTTGTCAATAATTGTCAAAAGACGTTTCTTCTGTTCATCATCCAAATCGCCATCGAAGGATACGTGGCATTTGACATAGGTCGCTTGTTGTTGTTCGCTTTTTTGCACTTCAGATGATAGGTGTACAGTCACTTTTTCAAGAGACCACTTTTTTTGATCAGCATACATTCTGGCTGTCATTACTTTGCAGGCTCCTAGCGACGATAGCAATAACTGTGTGGGGGTAAGCCCCTCATCCTGTCCCCCAAGTTCCTTAGGTTCATCTGCAATGACCGTATGATTTTGGGTTGTGATGGTAGTCGTGTACTTGATTTGTTCGATTACTACGGTGACTTCATTGTTCATATCCGATTGTTGGGCTTAAATAAAAATGGAAAATACTGTTAGTTGTCGTCTTCAAGAAGTCCTTCTATGATAAGGCTTCCAGTCGCTGGATTGGTGGCCAATGGTACATTGTATAGGTCGCAGATCCGCATCAACATTTGTATGTCGGGTTCGTGTGGATGTTTGCCAAGGGGATCTCTGAAAAAGATAATGCCATTGACAAGACCCTCCGCTGCCATAGCAGCAATCTGTGCATCCCCGCCTTTGGGTCCACTCAATTTGAGCTCCACAGGAAGGCCAGTTTGTTGGATATACGATCCAGTAGTCCCTGTTGCCACCAAATGGGCTCGTCTCAAGGACTCAATGTGGTCCTTGACAAATCCGACCATTTCTGCCTTTTTTCCATCGTGGGCAATTAATGCAATTGTTTTTTTCATTAGCGTATTGTTATTCATCTACTACTCCAAAATTAACCAAAGAAAATATAGGCCAAAATGATTGCCGCAACCAATCCGACAAGGTCAGCGATTAAACCGCAAGTCAGTGCGTGTCTTGTGTTTTTGATTCCTACCGAACCAAAGTATACCGCTAGCACATAAAATGTCGTCTCCGAAGATCCTTGAATCACGCTTGCCAACCTTCCTTGGAACGAGTCGGCCCCATAGGTCGTCATGACATCCACCATTAGTCCTCTCGCGCCACCACCACTAAGGGTTTTCATCAAGCCTACAGGAAGGGCCGGTACAAAACGCGTGTCAAATCCCATTGCTGCAAATGCAGAACCTATCCCATTCACAATATAGTCCATGCAGCCCGTGGTGCGAAATGCAGAGATGGCCACTAAGATGGCGATAAGGAAAGGGATAATCATGACAGAAGTCTTAAACCCCTCTTTCGCCCCTTCAATAAAAGCATCATAAACATTGATTTTTTTTATGGCTGCATATCCGATAAAGAGAATAATGATAGAGAATATAAGCAACCCGCCGATTAATCCCGTGATTTTTTCAATTTGCTCTGGAGGTAACCCATTTAGTCCGAAATACAATGCGGCCATCAATCCGACAAAAATCCCCAAGAATATTAAAATGGGAAGTTTGAAGAGATTGATTTTTTGAAAAATTGCGACAGCAATCATACCTGCGATGAATGAAATAAAAGTACCGATTAGTGAAGGAATGAAGATATCTGCGGGGTTGGCAGCGCCATTTGAAAGGCGTAAAGCCATGACAGAGGTAGGAATGAGCGCTATTCCAGCAGTATTGAGGACCAAGAACATAATCTGTGCATTCGTTGCCGTATCTTTATCAGGATTGAGCTCCTGAAGTTCCTTCATGGCTTTCAGCCCTACGGGAGTCGCTGCATTGTCTAATCCCAACATATTTGCTGAAAAATTCATGATGATAGAGCCATTTGCAGGGTGGTTTTTAGGTACTCCAGGAAATAATTTGCTGAAAAATGGATTTACGCCTTTGGCAAATACACGAATCATTCCTGCTTGTTCACCTACTTTCATGATGCCCAACCAAAATGTCATCATACCAATCAATCCTAAGGAAATCTCTGCACCTGTCTTTGCGCTGTCAAACATACCATTGATTACTTGTGAGAATATTTCAGTATCACCTAAGAAGATTAGTTTGCAGAGTGCAACGATAAAAGCGATTACGAAGAAAGCAATCCAGACGTAGTTTAGGGCCATGTTGTATGTTTGTTATCGTAAACTTAGATAAAATGCCTCGCATTCACGAATACCTAATAAAAAAAAGGATCATTATTTGCCGAAGTATGCAATAATTGTTGTCATATGTGCAAAAACAAGTGTAATAAAAAACGGGCTTTTACACATCTATATCGATTCAGATACCTCTTATTGATATTTTCATTTTTGAATAATACTTTTTTGTATTTTACAAGGCGTTAATCTCTTTTTTTTAAAAAATTCCAATTTGATTTTCGGTTTCTGGAATTACGGTCCTCGATCAGCTCAACAACCAGCTTGTCGATAATATCCTCATTTTCGCTGATCATTCTGTCAGCCAAAGACTCCAATTTTTGGATATTGCTTTTTGTGGCTGCATCAAGGGATGATTCTACAGAAAGTAAATTATTAGGTTCAATTCGGGTATAGTTTTCCAAATGATGTACCGACTTAAAAAGTTGGCGAAGAAAATAATCTATGCTTTCGGATGAGCTGCTCGTCATGATGTCCACCAAAGCGGGACCGATAGATATGGCCCATTTCTTTTTGAAGTCTTCATAATTATAAGCATTTCTGGCAGCTCCAGTGCCCAATGAAAGGATGGATATATCTGTAATCTTGAACGTATTAAAGGTCTTAAGTACTTCTAATAGTGCAGATATCGAAGGATTTTGGGCGAATACCCCTCCATCCACAAGCGGATAGCGAATATTGGCGAGCGAGAATATTTCAGCAACCGAAAAATATGTTGGCGCAGCGGCAGTAGCTCTACATACATCTCTCACAAAAAAGTCTCGTGATTCACCATGACTAATTGCCTTTTGTTGACGGAAGAAGTGATTCTTACGTAATTCGATATTGTAGGCTGTAATGATACAAGGCTTAATCAATTGACTAAGTTTAATATCTCCGAAATAATCCATCAACACTTTTTCAAATGTGGTTTCATCGTAGAGCTCACTCAACAGACCGAATTGACTTAGAAAACGCCTCCATCGTGTGGTCGAAAAAATTTCTGGACCATGATCTAGATAAATGTTAAGCGCTTCGCGCGTGCTGAAACGAGGCTTGTTGGGGTTTTCTTCGCTAGGACAGAGAATCAGGGCTGTCAATATCCCACCTGTGCTTGTTCCTGCAAAAAAATCGAAAAAATCAGAAATATGCACGTTAGGGTCATTAGTCCCAGCTTTTAATTTGTCTTCGAGGTGGACCATTAATAAACCCGGTATTATTCCTCGGATTCCCCCTCCATCTATCGAAAGAATTCGCTTCATCTGCCAATAATTACTTGATATAATTGTCTATTCTCAATAGTATATATGAGCTCGCTATGTTCGATTTTTGTTCCATCAATGGGATGACAGCGGCTTTTTATAACCAAAGTCCTCTCATTCGTCGACAAAATAGAATTTTTACGGTTTATTTAGACATGATTCAACATACGTAAATGTATTGAATTTTGTCGAGAAGGCAAACAGTTTTGCCGATAGAAATGGCGCTAAGTACAAGCTTAGTCTTTTCTTTTACTTGGAATAGTATTAGATTAGGACCATGAATGAAGACCTTATAATTAAAGAGAAGCTAGTTGCATACATATTTACTGTTACAAACAAACGGTTGGAGGAAATCGATATTGCCCTTTCTCAGGCACGGGAATCGTCCATTGACGACACAAAAAGTAGTGCCGGAGACAAATACGAAACTTCTAGAGAGATGATACAGCAAGATATTACACGCTTGCAAAAGCAACGTCTAGAAGTTTTAAAGGAATTAGAAATATTGCGTAAAATCGAGCTTGTTCCGATTAGAGTAGGACGTTTGGGAGCATTGGTCACCACCGATCGTCTGGTTTATTTTCTTGCAACCAGTTTGGGGCAAGTTAGCGTGGAGGGCAAGAGCTATGCCGTCATCTCGGCGCATTCCCCAATTGGCAAATGTTTGAATGGAATACAGATAGGACAATCCTTTGAGTTCAACGGGGCTAAGCAGGTGGTGAAGAATATTGTCTGATCGATTTAACAAAACATTTTTGTAAGCAGATTGTTAGCATGAAAAGTCAATCGCGAAGACCTGTATAGTTTGGTCTTCGGTTGATAAGTTAAATCGAACATGCTAAATTAATAATTATGAATTTGAGAAAATTAATCCCCATGCTGCTGATGTCTGGTGTACTGACCATGAGCATGGTAGCTTGCAAGTCCAAAGTATCGGATGCAGACCTAAAGGCTAAAGTAGAGACTGCTGTAAGCGGCAATCCTGATGTGTTGGTAGATGTGAAAGATGGCGTTGTGACGCTGTCAGGTACAGTGGCGACCGAGCAGGAGAAAATCAGTTTAGAAACGGCCGCAAAAGCGGCAGAAAAAGGCGTGAAGTCTGTAGTCAATAATATTGTCGTGGAGGCGCCGGTATCGGTATTGCCAACACCCGCAGATGATGCTTTGGTCAAAAATGTGACAGACGCCCTAAAGGACTTTCCGTCAGTTACTGCCCAGGTGCAAGATGGTATTATCCATGTGACAGGTACGCTTGAACAGACTCGTATCATGACGTTGAAGCAAGCCTTAGACAATCTTAACCCTAAGAAAGTCGATTTATCAGGCGTAACCGTTAAATAATCAAATCTCAAAAACACGTATAACAATGGCACTACAAGATAAGTATAAAGTATTACTCGATACGGCTAGGGCCTCGGGTATAAATGATTTACAGGTGGCCGAGCAGGATGGCGTACTGCGTATTGCAGGAACAGCACCCACAGCAGATGTGAAGAACAAGCTTTGGGATATCTATGGACAAATCGACCCCAATTTTTTGACAGGAGATGTAGTCATGAATGTAGATGTGGCAACGGAGGTTCCTGGTAGTCAGGTTCGGGTCATCACCGATAATAGTAATCTCAATATTCGAAAAGGACCAGGCACAGATCAGCCCATAGTAGGGAAGGCCGCTAAAGGGGAAATCATTACCTTGATCAGCAAGGCCAACGATGAATGGTGGTTAGTCCGTACTAAAGACAATGAAGAAGGATATTGTTATGCGCAATATTTAGAATCTATTTAGTCTTTTTATGACAGGTAGATAGGAAAGCAAGTTACCATGTCTTACTTGGCAAAGTAGAGGACTTTTTAGACATTTTGTAAAAAATGCCGATCTATTAGATTGGCATTTTTTATTTTTGACCTATTATTAAATTGGCTGTGTGGATAGCTCTATCAGAGAAAACAGATTGGACTAGAATTACATATCATAATCACTAAAGATTGTTTGGATTCCTTGAAGATTGGATAATTGATGAATTGAAGTTCAGTCATGCAGTAGAAGCGAACATTCGTTATTTTTATTATTAATTACAGATGAAAAAAATACTCAGTATACTATTATCCCTGCTGACGCTCTCTGCTTTTGCACAGGAGCTTTATATTCCTAGAAATATAAAAAAAGCTTATGAACAAGGCACGCGCAGTACAACAGGTGCTCCTGGTACAGCTTACTGGCAAAACAAGGGAGTATATGACGTGCAGATAAAAGTCGACGCCGCAACAAAAGTAGTGAGCGGTACGGAGACCATACTTTATACCAACAATAGTCCGGACACGCTTACGCAGGTGGCTATTCGATTTGATAATAATGTGCATAAACCCAATGCACCGCGCGCAAACTATGCAGAGAACGATTTTTTAACCAGTGGATTGAAGATACATTCTTTCGCCATGAATGGTCGACAATATGAAGTTAATGCGCAAGATTGGGGTACTGTGACCTTGGGCGATTTTCAAGAAACCATCCTCCCTGGTGGGCATGCCACGTTTACAATATCTTGGGAGTATCCGCTTTCGATATTGAGTGATAGAGAGGGACAAATCGACCCATCTACTTTTTACCTCGCCTATTCGTATCCGCGTATATCTGTATATGACGATTACAACGGATGGGACCTCTTACCACATAATGGACGTCAGGAGTTTTATAATGATTTTAACGATTATACATTCCGTATTACAGCTCCAAAGAATTTTGTGGTGTGGGCGACAGGGATATTCCTCAATCCCGAAGAAGTATTGACCCCCCAATCCCTAGAGCGATACAAACAATCCCTGATTAGTGATCAGCGTGTACATGTTGCCAATCTTGGCGAGATGAAATCAGGTAGCGTTACTCAGCAGAATGAGTGGAACGTCTGGAAATTTAAAGCAGACCACGTCACCGATTTTTGTTTTGCTATGAGTGATCATTATGTCTGGGATGCCGCTAGCGTGCAGCTGGCTAGTAAGCGTGTAAGTATACAAGCCGCATACAAATCAGGGACCAAGGATTTTGAACAATATGTGGATTGGTGTCAATATGCGATTAAATGGTTTTCAGAGCATTGGCCGGGTATAGAATACCCTTATCCCGTCATGACGGCTATTCACGGATTTGCAGATATGGAATACCCGATGATGATCAATGATTCCAGCGTACCAGACAATTTTTTGGACGCCAGACAAACTGCCGATCATGAAATTGCACACACTTACTTCCCGTTTTATATGGGAACCAATGAAAGTAGGTATGCATATATGGATGAGGGGTGGGCCACAGCATTTGAGTATTTAATAGGTCTAGACGAGAATGGACTAGAAGTGACTCAACAAATGTTTAAAGATTTTAGGGTCAAGAGCTGGATTTCAGATCCATCTGCCGAACAGGATCAACCTTTGATTTCGATGAGTTCGCAATTGACAGGGGTAGGCTATGGCAACAATTCCTACATCAAATCGGCACTCTCGTACTTAGCGTTGAAAGAATATCTTGGTGATGAATTGTTCAAAAAAGCGCTACATCACTATATGGACAATTGGAATGGGAAGCACCCGAATCCTTGGGACTACTTTTATTCGATGAATATTGGTGCTGGCAAAAATCTGAATTGGTTTTGGAATAATTGGTTTTTCAGCAACCATTACATAGACCTCCAGATAAGCGAAGCTAAGCAAGCAACAGGTCAATTGGAGATTACGGTGGACAATGTGGGAGGATTTGCAGTGCCTTTTGATTTACATATCAACTTAGCGGACGGCACGACTAAGACGGTGCACTATACTCCTGACCTGTGGGAGAAAACACCCAAACAAACTAAACTGAGCGTACCTGTAAAAGGAAATGTGAAAAAAGTTGAATTGGATGGTGGCATATTTATGGATTACACCCCTGATGACAACGTCAAAGTGCTCTAAAATCGCCTAATTTACCAAGTTCTAAGCGTATAGGCGGCATTCCAAAAGTCGTATTCTAGACGGGCCGCAGTGACAAAGGCTTCTGTCATTTTTTGGCGCATGTCGATCGTAGTTGCTGATGCAATGCGGTCACATATGCCGATCGCCTTTTTAACCTCATTTCCAAATTCCTCGCCCGCATAGGTATCTATCCATTTCTGATAGGGATTGTCCCGTTGGGATTTAGCCGAGTAGATGTAATCACCTACTTGCTTGTATATCCAAAAGCAGGGTAGTAGTGCAGCCATACCTACTTCTACTGTATCCAAAGCTGCAGTACTTTTCAAAAAATGGATGTAATGGTGACAAGCAGGTTGGATTTGTCCCCGTGCCGTAAGACCGAAGTCAGCAAAGTAGGACTCATGCAGGGCATTCTCCACAATAATAGCATTTTCGCCAAATCGCATAAAGGTTAGCGCATCCTGTATGTGGTATGCCCGTGCGCCAATCAATGCAAGAGCTCTGCCGAAGTGCTCTAAATAGGCCGAATCTTGCGCCATATAAAACTGAAATTTTTGGATATCGAGCGTGCCTTCTGTTAATTCAACGATAAAAGGCATCTCTAAAATATTCTTATAAATTGGCGTTATCTCTTGCCATGCCTGTTCAGACCAGTTCATACTTAATAAGTTTTTGTGGGTTGAAAAAATGATTTAAGGGACCATTACCTTTACCTACTTTCACGTCCTTACCATTTGAGATGGCTTCGTGTACATAATTTTGTCCAAGTTGGACGGCTTCAAGAAGAGACTTTCCTTGCGCAATGTAGCTTGCTATAGCAGAAGAAAGCGTACAGCCTGACCCGTGGGTATTCCTGGTCTCAAATTTTTCAAAATCAAATTTATGGATTTGAGCATTACTGTCAAAGTAGAGAGACGTTAATGTAGGGGTCCTTAGGTGTCCCCCTTTGAGTAGGACCGAACGGCATCCTAATGCCAGTATTTTTTGACCGGCAATATACATATCATCGAGTGTGCGGACTGGCATTTCGGCGAGAATTGCAGCCTCGTCCATATTAGGAGTCACTACTTCGGTAATCGGAAACAGCCTTTCAATAATGGTTTCTATCGTACTGTCTTTTATAAGTCGGTGGCCACTGGTCGCAACCATTACCGGGTCAAAAACCAATGGAACTCCTGGATACCCCTGTAACGTGTCTACGATAACATCTACAAGTTCTGATGTATGGACCATTCCTATTTTGATGGCGTCGGGAAAGATGTCATCCAGTATCGTCCAAATTTGATCCTGCACGACTGAAGTAGGTATCGGATAGATGCTTTTTACTCCCAAAGTATTCTGTACAGGTAAAGCCGTAAGTACCGACGTTGCGAAACACCCCAATGCTGAAAAAGTCTTGATATCCGCTTGGATTCCAGCACCTCCACTTCCGTCAAATCCTGCAATAGTCAGGACGCTGCGATAGCTATATTCTTGATTCATTTCGTTATCTTATTTTTAAGTTCAAATGCCGCTTTTTGAGGGTCATCGGCTGCACATATCGCAGATACCACCGCTACTGAATGTGCCCCAGCAGCAATTACATGTTCGACGTTTTCAAGCTTCATATTTCCTATAGCGACCAAAGGCTTGTCTGTTAAACTGGCAATCTGTCGAATTCCGTCCAGACCCCATTCGGTGATGGTATCTCGTTTGGTAGGCGTACTAAATACCGGACTGATGCCCAAATAGTCCGCAGCCTCCGTTTCCGAACTGTGAAGTTGAGAAAGACATTCTATTGAGTACCCAATATTTTGCACCCCTGTCCATTGTTTCCGTATGTCGGTAGGAGCTATGTCCGAATTACCCACATGTATCCCATAGGATTGGACTTGCATGGCGACAGTTAGATTGTCGTTGATAATCAACGATATCCCATGCTTATCTGTAAGCTCTTTCAATCTGCTGGCTTTTTCTAAAAAGGCCCTTGTAGACAAATCCTTCTCTCTTAATTGAATGATGTCTACACCTCCTAGTATAGCCTGTTCTGCCACTGTCAGCATATCTTTGCCATAGCAATCACTTTCAGAAATAACTAGATAGAGTGGATAGGGGAACAGCGGATGTATCATGCGCCTGATAGGGTTAAAGTATCCAAAAACTGTGTTTTAGATAGCGTGTGTAGCTCGTCGAGTATATTCACTTGCAGACTTCCTGGCCCCCCGCTTCTAGATTGCGCCAACTGACCTGCGATACTCAATAAGGCAGTTCCAGCGATAGTAGCCTCTGCTTTGTCAGTTACAACAGCTATAAAAGCTCCTATAATCGCTGTCGCACTACAACCCAATCCCGTAACGCGTGTCATCAGGGGGTGTCCGTTCTTGATTTCGAAAACACTATTCTTCGCAATCACATAGTCCACTTCCCCAGAAATGCAAACAATACTATCAAAATTTTCATGCAGATATTTTGCTGATACAATGGCTTCACTACTGCTATGGGTGCTGTCCACACCCTTTGAAGGCGCAGCATTGGTTTGGGCAAGTGCCATGATTTCGGATGCATTGCCCCGAATCACCGTAGGTTTGTAAGATAGTAGTTCAGACAAGACTAGATCTCTGTACGGCGTCGCACCTGCACCTACAGGGTCCAATATCCAAGGTTTTTGAAGTTCGATGGCTTTTTCGATGGCCATTTTCATCGACGTCACCTTGTACTCATCAAGGGTGCCTATGTTGATGACCAGAGATTGACAAATTTGCATCATCTCTTTCACTTCTGCATGCGCATGCGCCATGATAGGAGAGGCTCCTATGGCTAATAACGCATTTGCCGTATTGTTCATTACCACATAGTTCGTAATGTTATGAACCAGAGGTGATCGCTTTCTGACCGATTCAATGTGCTGCCAAAGTTTATGTTTCATCTACACCTATTATTTGTTCCATTATTAGTCTATTGTCCTATTGTCGCGTATTGATACCGCCTTTTCGGTATCAATATATTAATCAATAAAATTAGCACCTAGTACGATTTTTTATTGATAATAAGCCCTGTAAATAATATAACGGTCTTTCCGTCGATATTATTTACCTCTGGCATGTATTTAATGCGTCACGCTGAATAAAAAAAATGGCTATAGAGATTTGTGCTGTATGCGACACCAACATGAATGTGTTGCGGTCATTAACTTTTTCCTACGCCGGTATTAACCGAATCAGGTTCAAAGGGACTATCTCAATTCATATTACATGAATACCCCTAAAGCCAGCCCTAAGTTAAGGAATATTTAATAGGTGACCAAATGCTCTAATCGAATCTGTTTGCAAATGGGTATCCAAAATAGAGCCTTTGGCTCCCAACGGCATTCAAGGTGTGTCTTACCTATCCAATCCCCAAGATATCCTCGAGTCTCGTCCGGATATTGAATTGTAGTGTATTGCAAGTACAAGACATTTTAGCTAAGTTTATACGCATAACCCTTAAGATGAAACCTAGATGAAGAACGCATCAATTATTTCTTTCGCTGCCATTGCCCTGTTATTCTCCTGTCAGGCTAAAGACGAAAAAAAAGACATTTCACTCATTGGAAGTTGGAAACTAGTCGAAAGTAAAACCATAAAAGGAAAAGATACCACACAGGCGCATACCGATACGACAAAGAGTGAGATGGTCAAAATGTTTAATGCAACTGATTTTGCTTTTTTCAATCACGACAAAAAAAAGGGGACGGATAGTGCAGCTTTCTTCGTCAGCGGTTCTGGACGATATGCCTTGATGGGAAACGCGTATCAAGAAGAATTGATTTATTGTAGCTTCAGGGAGTGGGAAGGTAAGAAGTTTGATTTCGAGCTGCATATGGCTGGAGATACATTAATACAAAGTGGGATCGAGCATATTCCTGAACTAGGGGTCAATCAAAAAATCATTGAGAAATATATCCGTATCCGATAGCTTGTGCAATCGCCAAACATGTGATGGCCATAAGTTTAGTATTGGATCATGGGTAATTAGCAAGACTGGACTATTTATATCTACAAAGAATGATGTATTTTTGCACTGTGAGAATTAAAAATCAAAAGTAGATATGAGTGTTTACAATCTTATACTGGGGGCTCCAAAGAAGGTCACTTTTGATGATTTGCTATTCAGTACCGAAAATAGGGATATCATCAGTCAGATTATTAAAGAGCATCACTATATTGACGAACTTCAGAAATACGGATTGACAGTTGATAATAAGATATTACTCTATGGGTATTCGGGATGTGGTAAGACTTCTACTGCTATTGCCATTGCCAATGCAATGGACAGACCCCTTAATATTTTGAACTTAAGTACCTTGGTTTCATCTAAGTTAGGAGAAACGGCATCAAATCTCAAAGCGATATTTGATAAGGTAGCGCGTGAAAAATCGATTCTATTTTTGGATGAGTTCGATCAGATCGGCAAAATGAGGATAGCAGACGAAAAGGATTCTTCTTCTGGTGAAATGAGAAGAGTGGTCAATACGCTGATTCAATTGATTGACTATTTTCCGGCAGATTGCTTATTGATTTGCGCAACCAACTACTACGATCTAATCGATGCAGCCCTATTGAGGCGCTTTCAACTCCGCTTGAAGTATGAAATGCCTAGTGAACAAGAATTAGACGTATACTATCAAAAAATATTACAACCTTTCCCGATGCATTTGCACGATATCGCACCTAGATATGATATTTCATACGCAGAAGCACGGGACTATGTTCACACTCTCATGAAGTCCCGGATCATTGCAGAGTTGGAAAGCAAGGTGCTTGTTGATGTTGAACATTAGTTAGCAGCGCATATCTAATTGTTGTCAAGACCGCTCTTGTATTGGGGGATAGGGTCTACCTTGGTAAATATATGCGGAGCAGACATTTCGATACCAGCTGCCAAGAAGTCATTCAGAATGTGCTGAAATATTTCTGACTTCGCCAATTCGATTTCTCCGGATTTGGATATATAGACATTCAGTTCGTACAGAACAAAAAAATCGTCTAACTTCTTTTGTAATACAAAGGGAGCGGGCGTTGTATTAACCCGTTCTACACGGGCTGGTATACGCAGTAATAATTCATGGACACGTTGCCATGGCTCTTCATATCCTACTGTCAATTCAACTTGAAAACATATCCCTTCATGCGAGTATGTCGTATAGTTGACCGTATTTCCGGAAAGAATCGAGGAATTGGGGATGGTTATTTCTTCATTTTTGATGGTTCGCAACTTGGTTACCAATGGTGATTTTTCAATGACCACTCCCGTTTTATCTGCTATCGTGATACGGTCTCCAATTCGGAAAGGACGCATGTAGGTAATGACCAGTCCAGCGATGATATTAGAAATGGCTGAGGATGAACCTAGCGAGAACAATACGCCAATGAATACAGAGATGCCCTTGAATACGTCAGAGTTGGAGCCAGGAAGGTAAGGGAATATGAGCACCAAGGTGAAAGCATGTAAAAGAAAGCGGATAATGGTAAAAGTAGGCATGGCAAATTCACGGTGGAAACCATTGATTTCTAGTTTTCCTTTGTCTATTTCATTGAATATATATTTCACGAATTGCACTGCATATCGCATAATAAATAAAATCACGAATACCGTAATCAGTTTAGGTATATAATCCCAGATAGCCAAAAATGCTTTTTTTAAAGGTTTGGTAAACATACCTATCAGGTTGTTTGCCCAGCTTTGTGTGAATGGGAACACACTGAAAATAATCGGAAGCATAATAAACGCCATCAATATAATCAGCGCCCACCTCAGCATGTTGATTGCATTGATCAGTATGCGAGTTTTTTGTAGCGAAGTGACCAGTACGTAATTCTTTATCTTGATATCCTTGATCCGTTCGGTACGCTCACTCAAGATTCGTTGTACGCTATACTTTTTCAACTTGTTGATCAGGAAAATCAAAATTGAAAATATAATTAGGATCAAGATTACAAGCCCTGTCCGTATCAATAGTTTTGTTAGGCTATTGGCTTCCTTTTCCTTGGTAATGGTCTCCTGAATGCTTTTTAGGTATTGTGCGGCAACCTCTTCTTTATGTTTGCCTTCCAGCATCGCATCAAGCTCGGTTACCGAGGTGATGATCAAATCTTTATAAACGATGTCTGAACTAATTTCGTTATTTTCAATTTTAAAGGAGTCTACCCGGACAAAATCATCCTCATATAGATTCTGGATTCGATTCACGACATTTGAAGCCCTATCCTTGGCCAAAGATGAACCCAACTTGTTGTAAATATAAAATAAGGTATCGCTGAAAGGGGCTACAGCGTAGCGACTGGTGTTTTTCTTAATAGAATCCACCTTGAGTTTCACCTGTTGGTTTCGAATATTATTTTCTTGATCTAATTCATTCAGTTGCTGTTGGAGGTTCTCTTTCTTGGGGCTATTTTGCGCCTTTAGGTTGGTGATTTCGTTTTGCAATTTCAGACGCTCCAATGAATCGTTGATCTGTTGTTGTCTAATCCCATTTAATAGGGAGCTCAGTCCCTGTTCCTTGTTGGTCAACGAGTCTGTTTTTTTTGTCGCATTTGTGGAATCCACTTGCTGAGCTGAAAGCATTAATGCCGAAGAAAGAGACAGCAGTGTCGCAAGAAAACAAATATAAAATCTTTTCATATCCCAATAGGTATATTGCTATGTAAGTCGGGCTTAAGGTTAGATAGTCCTAGGCCCGCCATATAATACCAAACATAGATAAAATGCCTTGCATTAACAACACTTCTCCATCACCTAATGGAGAGCCTAGACATATCATTGATTATAGGCTAGTGGAGCGGGGTACCTTAAGGGCACAATACCTAAGGGAATAAGCATCTGTTCGTTAGTAGACAACGGTCTCTTTCACATCACAATTTTCATCTATCCACTTACTGTCAAATTCACTCAGGTTTTTACGTTTACCTTTGTAGATGTAGTAGGACTTGTCTTTGTCGCCCTTGGCAGGGGGGCCGGGCATCCTATTGACTATTTTCTCTTCAGGGCAGTCTCTGATCAATGTCGAATTACTGGTACTGTGTAAAGTGCTGCAGGACGACAGTATAAAAAATGCCAAAAATGCTAGAAATAATGATTTCATCTGTTTAATTTACGTTGTGAGCGCTCTACCAGTAGGTAGAACTACTATTTGTTACTGGCTGATGAGCATGCTCCCGATTGATATAGGCTAGGTATCTTTGCATATACAGCTTGAAAATAGAACGTATATAGTTAGCGATATGATACAGTCATCAATGAAAAAAAATGGGAGAATGGAAGACTACAAAGTTATAGACAGATTATTCAAATTTTATAGAACAATCTAATTTTTTTGACTAAAAATGGAGGAAAGTATATTTATGGAAATTTTACAGATTCCCAGAAAAATGCGATTATAAAGGGAGCCCTATTCAAGAGCAATTTGCCTCCTACACCAATCTCCTGAAAGACATAGACGCCCAGATGGCGGTCGTCAACAACAGCTTCCGTAGCACTACAGACGAACAAAAGAAAGATGCTGAGTTCGTAGGTGCTCTACGTGGAAAATTTAAGGAGATGGCATTTAGCTACAGTACTGAATATTGAATGTCAAGAATTTGTTAAATAGAGGCATATCATTAATATTTGCTTAAGTTTATCTAAATTATGGATATGACACATTTATTTGACTTAGAACATGACTATATCTTAGAAAACGATTATTGCAAATTGATTCCACTGCAAGAGCTGCATTACGACGAATTAGTCAAGTTTGCTCTTGACGAACCCGAATTGTGGCAGTTTTCATTGCAAAATGCAGGAAGTCCCGAAGGGATGAAAAAATATATAGGCGCTGCCCTTTTGCAACGGGCAGCGAGACGTGGGTATTCCTTTGTCGTCTATGATAAGCGACGGGACACTTATGCAGGCTGTACCCGCATTTATGACATAGATCTTCTGAACAAGAATCTATCCATTGGATATACCTGGTATGGTAAAGCCTTCCAAGGAACAGGGCTTAATAAGCATAGCAAATACTTGTTATTTGAATTTGTATTCGATCGACTTGGTTTCCAGCGCGTTGAGTTCAGGTTGGATAGTCAGAATGACCGAAGCATGTCTGCTATCAAGAGCCTTGGGTGTACATTTGAAGGTATACTTAGAAGCAATGGTTATAGGACTGATGGTACGCGTAGAGATTCCGCTGTCCTTAGTATTCTACTGCCGGAATGGTTAAGTGGCGGACGGAAAGCGTTAAAAGATAAGCTCGTGAGATGAGGTTTAAAGACTGTTTTTCTTCAATAAGCACTTTCCAAAATATCTATTTTATTTATCTTTATCCTTTCTAGATACATATATTTTTTTACATGAACAATATTCTGACCATGCTGGCTGCAGGCGACACTAAATTTGCCGACGTCATTACATATATTGAAAATCGCTACAACCATATTCCTACAGGATTTAAGAACGGTGCTCAATACAATTCCGCTTCTGAAAATCAAGGTAGTGCAAAGGTGCTATATTTTGCCAAATTGGCTGATTTGAATCAGCAAGATACTTTACGGTTATTTGCCGAGCATTATGATGCTGTATGCATCGATCCGGATGGTGATAATCATCAAAATATCCGTCAGTTTATGTTGAATGGATGGGAAGGAGTGTCCTTTGATGGACAGGCACTTGTTAGCAAGTAGAATCTATAGGGCCAATTATAGACATTATTATTAGCTCAACCTGTCGACCTGCTGCTTGAGGATATATAGACTTTCTTGCATTTCCTCAAGCGTGAAATGGCCAAAGCCCAATCGCATCGCCGTCATGTACTTGTTTTGATAAAGCAATGTTTTCGGGATAAAGAGATTATTTTTTGCGCATTCTCGACTCAAGAGCATCAGGTTGATAGGCTGTTTCCATGTTGTCCAAACAGCCAATCCTCCTGTCGGCTTTTGAAAGGTTAATTGATCAGCAAAGTGTTCTTCGAGTAATGCCATAAAGCGGTCTCGGCGTTGTTGATAGACCTTTAGTGATTTTTTGAGATAACGATGAATTTCCCCCTCTTCAATCATTTCACCCAGCACCTGCTCCATCAAAATGTCTCCTTGACGATCAATAATACCCAAATACTTGCGCATTTCGGTCATCAGATTCTCCGGAGCGACGATAAATCCCGTGCGAAATCCAGGTATCAGCGACTTGCCAAACGATCCTACATACACCACCATCCCTTCTGTATCTGCACTCGATAAGGGAAGTACTGGTGCCTTATCATAATAGAAATCATAATCATAATCATCCTCTAATATGATAAAGCCATAGGTGGTCGAGAGTTGCAGTAACTCCAGCCTCCTTTGCGCGCTCAATGTCACGGTCGTAGGGTAGTGGTGGTGCGGGGTGATGTAGAGCATGCGAATCGTGTGTTTTTGGCATAATTCCCTTACTGCATCTACATCGATGCCTTCTTCATCTATCGGAACATGTAGGATTCGAGCTCCCGACTTCTGGAAAATCATATTGACCGAAAAATAACTCAACTCACCAACCAATACGATATCTCCTGACGATAATAATATTTCGCAACAGATGTATACACTCATTTCTGTACTGCGAGTGATGAGGATATTGTCTTTTGAAATATGTAGCCCTCTAGATTGATTTAGATAGTTGGACAGATTTTTTTTGAAATATTCGCTCCCATCCTGATTGTAATATCCCATTTTTTTTCGATTGCTGCGCCTCTTCATGTTGGCGCTATATAGGCTTGAAAGTTGGTCGATATGTGTCAAGCGGATGTCCGGTGTACCCTCCGTGAATACATAGTCACATGACGAATGTTCAAATGGGTTGTCCAAAAGACTGGATCGTCTAAAGTCATAGCCTGTCGTTTGGGGATATTGTACCAGTTGATTTTGAATGGAGGTGCGAATCTTTAACGGCTTGTGCTCGTCATGTCCTAATACAAAAGTCCCTTTGTTAGGTAAGGTTTCTATCCACCCCTGTGCGTTCAATTCATCATACACGGCCACAATTGTATTGCGGTGTACTTGGAGGAGTTCACTCAGTTTTCGGGTGCCGGGAAGCTTGGTCCCTTGTGTCAAGAATCCTCGTTGTATCGCGTTGATTAATTGATTGGCGACCTGAAGATATATGGAAGTGTTTGAATTTCGCTCAATTTTGATAAAATTCAAGTATAAAATCTGAACCGGACTATTCACAATATAAAAACTGGTACATGATGATTGTCCGGCAAGATAATACTTTTGTCGGATAATAATGACATAGATATGCACAATTTACTCCTACATATTGTCCAACAGGATACCGTACATGCCAAATGGTTGAATACACTGTCCTATATGGAAAATGCCGGTGCGCGAAAAATTTCAGCATGCGAGCATCCGACCAAAGTAAACTTGATTCAGCTCAAGCATGCGGCCGAAGAACATAGACATGCATATTATTTGAAAAAGCAGATTGGAAAGTTGGATTTGACGATTTGCGAAACATACGAAGATGATGAACTCCTAGCCTCTAGGTGTACTAAGCAGTATCTACATCAGTTGGACATTAAATCTTGCCGCTATCTCAAAGATGCCTTTGACTTGCAAGCTATTGAGCTCAAGCATGCAGCCTATTTGTTTGTAACTTATGCTATAGAAGTGAGAGCGGATGAACTTTATCCCGTGTATCAAGACGCACTGGATCAATCGAAAAGCAAAGTGATGGTCAAGTCCATCATTTTGGAAGAAGAAGGACATCTCGAAGAGATGATTGCCCAGCTGCAGTCGTTTTCACCAGATTGGGAGATGTACGCCAAAGATATACAGGCCATTGAGCAGGTTTTACATGAAGAGTGGATGAACGCTATTGCACAGGAGTTGAATCAAGATGTCAGACGTGTACAGTCTATTGGATAGTCGCCTACAAGTTCGTGCAGACGAAGGCCAACTTCGTGAGTTAATAGTACGAGGTGTAGGTGCAGATTTTTTGAGTAACGATTATCTCGGCTTAAGTACCGATGATAGCTTTCATCGGACAGTCCTTGCCGATTTGCTTGCATCGCCTGCTTTGATTGCCGGCAATACAGGTTCAAGGCTGATTAGTGGTCAGTCAGAAGAGGTGGTTGATGCCGAATTCTTTATTGCCCAAATACATGGCAGTGAATCGGCCCTACTATTTGCGTCAGGATATATAGCCAATTTGAGCTTGTTCTCCTGCTTACCTCAAAAGCACGATACGATTATCGTAGATGAATATATCCACCGATCTGTGCATGACGGCTGCATGATGAGTAAAGCTACGAAATGGAAATTTAAGCACAACGACCTGTGCGACTTGGAAGCTAAGCTAAAGCGCGTTAGAGGACGCTGTTATGTCGCAGTCGAAAGTTTGTATTCTATGGAAGGTGATTTTGCACCTCTCTTGGAGATAGGTCGTCTTACGACACGATACAATGCGGCCCTGATTGTGGATGAAGCACACGCCTTTGGCGTATTTGGTTACGGTTTTGTGCATCGCTTGGGTCTACAAGAGGTGGTCTTTGCCACCTTGATTACCTATGGGAAGGCAATGGGCGGACATGGTGCAGCTGTGCTCTGTCGGGAGGGGGTCAAGTCTTATCTAATCAACTATGGCTCACCCTTTATTTACAGTACAGCTATGCCCGACATTACGTGGCGATGTATCACACTAGGATACCGTTTTTTGGAAAGTAATCCTCATTTAGCCATCAATCTACAACAGCGTATTCAATACTTAAGGGCCAAGCAGCTCGCCTTGAGCTCGAGCAGCACAAGTCCAATCCAAGTCCTAAAGGGAATAGAGCCATGGCGCTTGCTTCAGATGAGGGATAGCCTTTCAGCTCGTGGTTTGCATACTTACGCTGTCTTAGCACCTACGGTCAAGGAAGGAGAGGAGCGCATGCGGATATGTGTACACGCCTTTAATACCGAACAGGAGATAGACCTTTTGACTGAAGTAATACATGAAGTAGCAGTTTTATAGCGAAAAATAATGAACCAAACATGTTCTAAATCTCATTTCATCACTCCTGCGAAAGTCAATTTTGAGCAGGGTGAATTCCATCTAGTGGATAAGAGAAAAAATATTTACAGATGAAGGAATCCATTTTTGTGACGGGAATTGGTACAGGTGTCGGGAAGACTATCTGTGCAGCGGTATTGACCCAGTATTGGAAGGCCGATTATTGGAAACCTGTACAGTCCGGCGATTTGTCTGCGAGTGACAGTATGACTGTAAGTCATCTGCTCAATGGCGATGTGTTGATACACCCCGAGCGATATCGATTGACATTTCCAGCATCGCCGCACAAATCAGCATTACGTGACGGTGTTTCCATTCAGCTGACTGATTTTAAACTGCCTATTACTGCCAATCATTTGGTTGTAGAAGGAGCTGGCGGATTGTTGGTGCCTTTAAATGACGAAGATAGTATCCTTGACCTAATAATGTCTTTGGATATTCCTGTAGCCCTGGTAGTCAGGGATTACCTAGGCTGTATCAACCATAGCCTATTGTCTATCGAAGTGTTAAGAAATCGTCATATTCCATTGAAATATTTGATTTTCAATGGTGCAATAGATATCGATAGCGAACGCGTCATCCGCCGCTCCCTGACAAAAGATACCAAGGTATTGCACATGCCTGAACTAGAAGTCGTCACCGCGATACACATTAAAAATATAGCAGATCAAATAATTTTTTAATCTTAACAGAGAGACATGAAAGCGACCATTCGAAACAATTGGACCAAAACAGAAATTCAGGAAATATATGACCTTCCCCTTTTGGAGTTGGTGTATCGTGCAGCCACTATCCATCGGGCGTATCATCGTGCAGACGAAGTGCAGGTATGTACGCTGTTGTCTGTAAAGACAGGCGGTTGTCCTGAAGATTGTTCATACTGTGGACAGGCTGCCCGTTATCATACCGATATTAAAGTACAAGCGCTCTTACCTACAGAAACTGTTCTTGCACATGCACAAAAGGCGAAGAATAGCGGTTCCACCCGTTTCTGTATGGCGGCTGCTTGGCGGGAGGTGCGGGACAACCGAGATTTTGATAGAATCATAGATATGGTCAAAGGTGTGAACGACTTAGGTTTGGAGGTCTGCTGTACCTTAGGTATGTTGACCGAGCATCAGGCCAAGAGGTTGCAAGAAGCCGGACTCTATGCATACAACCATAATTTGGATACCTCTGAGCAATATTACGATGAGATTATCTCCACCCGCACATTCGATAATCGCATTAATACCATCGACAATGTGCGCAAGGCAGGTATTACCGTGTGTTCTGGAGGTATTATTGGATTAGGTGAGACGCATAAGGACCGTATATCGATGCTGCTGACATTGGCCACCATGCCCAAGCATCCCGAGTCGGTCCCGGTCAATGCGTTGGCAAGGGTTAAAGGCACCCCTTTAGAAAATAATCCAAAGGTAGATATATGGGATATGGTACGGATGATCGCGACGGCACGTATGGTCATGCCTGCGTCTATAGTCAGGCTCAGTGCTGGAAGAATAGAAATGAGTGAGACCGAGCAAGCTTGGTGTTTTATGGCGGGTGCCAATTCTATATTCACCGGCGAACGTGAAACCTTGCTGGTGACCCCTAATCCTGGTGTGTCCGAAGATATGGCTATGTTCAAGAACCTAGGATTGAAGCCTATGGCCAAGGATGTAAAGGAGGAGTCGTGTACAACATACTAAGGGAGCGGGATAGGGAAGTCAATTGGCATCCCTATACCCAAATGAAAGGCGCCACGGACATTATCCCCATTGTCCGTGGTCAAGGTGCATATTTGTATGACAATGAAGGAAAGCGCTACATCGATGCTGTTTCTTCATGGTGGGTGACCTTACATGGTCATGCACATCCGCATATCGCCCAGCGGGTATCTGATCAGTTGCATACCTTGGAGCAAGTAATATTCGCCGGTTTCACCCATGAACCAGCCGTTCAACTCTCTGAAAATTTATTGAAACTACTACCTGCGAACCAACAAAAGGTGTTCTACACCGATAATGGGTCTACTGCTGTAGAAGTTGCGCTCAAGATGTGTATACAATACCATGTGAATAGAGGGACGCCCAAGTCAAAAATATTAGCCTTTCGCAATGCTTATCATGGTGATACTTTTGGTGCCATGTCTGTGAGCGCACGTGGAGCATGGACAGCACCATTTGGAGATATGTTATTTGACGTTGTCTTTATAGATACACCGACGGTAGATAATCTGGAATCGTTAATACAAAAAGTTGATCTCCATGCCGATGAGTTGGCTTGCTTTATATACGAACCACTTATTCAGGGTGCCGCCGGTATGTTGATGCATCACCCCGAAGATTTGAGCCGTCTAATGGCTTATTGTCGTCATAAAGGCGTTTTAATGATTCAGGATGAAATCTTTGTAGGCTTTGGGCGCACAGGCAAGCTCTTTGCAGCAGACTATTTGAGCGAATACCCAGATATTATGTGTTTCTCAAAAGGTCTGACGGGAGGTACTATGCCCCTAGGTGTTACGACCTGTTCGGATGTGGTCTACCAAGCCTTCTACTCGGATGACAAGCGGCAGGCATTATATCACGGACATTCCTTTACCGCTAGTCCGTTGGCGTGCGCCGCAGCCCTGGCCAGTATGGAGCTCTTACTTAAAGCTGAAACCACAGCCCGTATAGCTCGCATTGTAGCGAAGCATCGGGCATTTAAGGAAGAGATAACCAGTTGGCCAAAGGTGAAAGACGTTCGGCAACGAGGCACAATCATCGCTATTGAGTGGAATCATATGGAAAGTACATCGTACTTCAGCAAATTGGGAGAAGTGTTGTATCCATTTTTTTTGGAAAGGGGCATCCTGCTTCGACCTTTAGGAAACATCATCTATCTGGTGCCCCCATACTGCATTAGCGATTGCGATTTGGATTACATATATGTGACTATTAAGGAAGCGCTGAAACTGCTGTAAGTCTGTCTATCCAAGTTTTTTTCTCAACCATTTACGGGCGGGTTCGTCATACCATTTTAGGCTGACATACGCTAAAATAATACTACCGACCAAAATTGCTAGCCCATACGGCCATGCTTGTACAAGAGTCACGCCCTTATTGTTGCTGATCCAGGCTACATAAAAATATACTAAGGGATAATGCACCAGATAGAGCGGATAGGAGATATCACCTAAGAATTTACATATTCGACGCTCTGTCTGGGCTTGTACTACGCCACTGGCACCTAGATAGACAATAATTGGAAAAATAATGATAATACACACCGATTCATATATTCCATTCATCCAAAGGTGTTCAGCTCCACCGATACGAGGCATATATAGCACAAGAGCAAGTAAGAGGGTGCACCATATGAAGGCATACTTAATACGGGTGGGTTTAGTCACCCTTGAAAGCAGTAAGCCTGCAAAGAAAGGATACATCATTCGGGTGATACCTATACGCATTTGCTCAGTATTGAGTGTCCAACCGCCACTGACATCTCCGTTGGGGCTTGTAATAGCCATATGTGCAAGCGCAATTGCTGAGATCAATACCAATACGCTTAGCGCTGTTTTTGAAAACTTCCTAACCCAAATAGCATATAAAATATTAGCAATATATTCAAAGAACAATGACCAACCTACACTATTCAGCGGATGCATTTCTTGCCAACCCCTTATGTCCAATGATAGAGGTATTGGTAAAATAGTGTAACCGATGAGCATCACCAGTAACATTTTCCAAAGCGGAATGGTATGGATGAGTGGCCAGATAGTCGAATCTGTAAAATAGAATCCAATTGCCCCGAGGGTCATCCCCAATATCACCATTGGTTGAAGTCGTTCGATCCGACGTTTAAAGAACGTGCCGACAGTCATTTTAGCCCAACGGTCGTCATAAGCAAAACCCACCACAAAACCTGATAGCAGAAAGAAAAAATCAACAGCCAAGTAACCATGGTTTACTAAGATATCCAAATGGCTAGTTCCTAATGGTTCGGTCAAATGGAAGGTTACAACGATTATGGCGGCAACTCCACGTAATCCATCCAATATTGGGTAATGTGGTTTCGCGGAAAGACTATTGTTATTCATCAGCTTTGTATATAGAATTTAAGGTTTAGAAATAATGGGGTTAAATTAGCTAAACAACTTATCTAAAATCGGTCAAATAGTATCAAAATCCAGACAGATAGTCTCATTTTTTCACTATCCATGATACTGCCGCCCATCCAAAAAAAACAACCTTGGCCGCTTACTCGGGGGGGAGGTAAGTGGTAGGTTCTGATTGTTAGTATGAGCACTCTAAATTGTTCCTGACACGTATTTTTAATTAAATTATGTCCTATTAGCGTCTTCAAAATCCACGATATGCGTTGGTTATGCGCATCATTTTTTCTAAATTTACCCATTGTAAACAATTGTGTCTTTTGATTATTTGCTTAAAAAAAATATCTACTCATATGAAAAAAACTAGAATCTTTAAAAACGCAATTGCCTTAACTGCGGTTGCCCTATTGGGCACAACTAAGAATATAGACGCTTGTACAAGAGTAGTTTATAAAGGACCTAATAACACCATCATCACCGCTAGGAGCATGGATTTTACCATACCTATTCCTTCTAATTTATGGTTATTCCCAAGAGGGATGGAGCGTGACGGAAGTACGGGAAAAAATACAGCAAAATGGACTTCCAAATATGGCAGTATGGCTACCAGCTCTTGGGATATTGCTGTATCGGACGGTATGAATGAAAAAGGTCTTGTTGCCAATATGCTGTGGCTTGTAAGTTCAAAGTATCCTCCATTCTCGAAGGAAGGCAATGGAAAGAAAGGGTTGGCAGTTTCGCTATGGGCGCAATATGCATTGGACAATTTTGCTACAGTAGCTGAGGCTGTCCAAGAACTGAAGAAAGAGGAATTTGTGATAGTGACGGATTTTATTCCTGGAACAGACAAATTTACAACAGTCCATCTGTCTTTGTCAGATGCTAGCGGTGATAATGCTATTTTGGAATATATAAATGGAAAGTTGGTAATCCACCACGACCCCTCTTATACCGTGATGACAAACGACCCGGTATTTGAACAACAACTCGCAATAAACGAATACTGGAAAGGCATACCGGGCAATATCTTTCTTCCCGGTACTAACAGAGCTGCAGATAGATACGTGCGCGCATCCTATTATATTACAGCTATCCCGCAAACAGATGATACTCGAATTGCCGTAGCTGGTGCCTTCAGTGTTATCAGGCAGTGCTCTGTTCCTTACGGTATTTCTACCGAAGGTTTCCCAAATCTGTCTACCACACGTTGGAGAGCAGTCTCTGACCAGAAAAATCTCGTGTATTATTTCGAAGATGCCCTTAGCCCGAATGCGATTTGGGTGGATTTGAAAAAACTAGATTTCAGTAAAACCGCCAAGGTGAAAAAACTGGCATTGGATAAAAATCAAATTTATGCAGGAGAAACGTCTAGTCAATTTGTAGACACAAAGCCCTTTGTTTTTCAGGGGATTTAGAACTTAACAATATACAATATCAAAGTAATAGCGTTGAACCCGACTCACAAGGAGTCGGGTTTTTATTTATAGCAAATATTTTTTCTGACATTAACATGTACATCTCAGGAAGCATTTTAGATAGAGATGCAGAAATAACTAAGCCACAACTGCCTAGTAATTTCAACAAGATTCTCCCTTTGAGAACGCCCACTTTTTTATTAGACTTAGTAGCCTTTGTTTTGGCTCAGATAGATATTTCTAGCTAATTCTGTAGCGTTGAAAGGTAGATATAGCCGTGTAGCATCTTTTCCTTTTGTGTTCAAGAAAGCAAGGGCTTTATCAAAGCGTTTCATATCTTGCCATCTTCTTCCTTCCCCCACAAACTCTCTACGGCGTTCTGCTTCGATCTCCTTAATAAATTGCGTTGCGTCGGCAAAGTCACTGTTCGTTTTTTGACTACTACCTCTAGCTTTACGGAGTTCGTTATAGCGACTTACTACGACCTGACCTTGTCTTGCAGAAGCTTCGGCCGAGATTAGATACGCTTCGCCAATGCGGACAAGAGGATATACGATAAATGCGTTAGATGAAGGTTGCAGCGTATCTGTTGAAAATTTTAGTAAGTATGTTACTTGCTCTCCAATTGTATTGTTATGCCTTTTTAGAAGCAATGAAGCTCTGATGTCCGAACTTTCATAGGATTGTGCCAATGCAGGATCTATCCAAGTAAGCCCCATGCTAGCTCCACGAAATGGCGGCGGCGGAGAGTACATCGTGTACAAACCTCCTCGCTCATAACTATTGATAGGCTCTGACAGTCTCCATAGCATTTCCGAGCTCTTGCCATTATAGCGGTAAACCTCTCCAAAATCGCTATCTTCCAACTTGTTTTTACCACTTTTAATGACCTCTTCCGACAATTCGAAAGCCTCTTTGTTTTTGCCAAGATGTAGGTAGGCTCGCGCCAAAAGCAATTGTGCTGTAGGTTTACTCACATAATCTGCTGATTTGAATGCTTCCAAAAGAGGGATAGCTTCTGTTAGATCATTCGTGATTTGTTGGTACACTTCCTCTTCACTGTTCTTATCCCTCCGGATGACGTTAATGTCCGTTTCTAGGTCAAGAGTCAGGATTACACCACCATAAGATTCTACAAGACGATAATAGTTATATGCTCGAATAGTTAGCGCCTCGCCAAGTATTCCGCTCATGTTAGGTATCCTCTTATTTTTGATGTAATTTATAATAAAATTTGCGTTCCCGATGGCCGTATAAGCGCTATTATATAACCTGCCGTTGCCAAATCCATCTTCTACATTCGGACTGCAATCATCGTAAGAGCGTGGGTTATATTGAGTAGGGGTAGAACCCTGTAGCGACACCACATCATCACTGTATACATCCCATACCGGGAATGGTTGATAATAGATTGCACTTGGTTTATAAGCCCCTCGAAGTAGGAGCGGGATATCTCCCGGTTGTACCTTGTCCAAAGCTACCGAAGTATCGGGAGTCGGCTTGTCCAATGATTTGTTACAAGAGAAAAGAGCCGCCGCCAGGACGATAACTGCAAATAGTCTTTGTAGTGTATATATTGTTTTCATGTATGCTCGAATTGAAGTATTAAAAAGTTATGTCAAAACCGATTGAATAGACGCGAGGTAGTGGGGCTATCGCTTGTTGCCACCCACTTCCCTGTGCTTGTTCCGGATCATTGGAATTAAGGGCCTTGTCCTTCAGTATAAATAGATTCTGACCAGCTAAGTACAATCTGCAAGTAGAGAATCCGATATTTTTAAGTCTTTCTGAAGCCAGGTCGTAACCCACTGTCAGGTTTTTAAGCCTTAGGAATGAAGCATTGTATAAGTACAAGGTAGACACACGTGTATTCCAATCAGTGGTCATACCAGCCCCGTGCGGCCCCATTACAGCTCTAGGATATCTCGAGTCCGATTCAGGCGAAGTCCATCTATCTAGTACCCAGTCCGGTTTGTTGACCATAATACCAACATAATCATCAAAGCCGTATTGGCGAGCATCCTGTTCGCTGAAATTGTACACCTTACTGCCTACAGAAAACACGAATAAACCCGATAAGGATATTTTTTTATAAGAGACATTTCCGTGAAAGCCCCCCGACATTTTCGGTTGCGCTGTGGAGACATAGACCATATCTGCCTGATTGATGATACCGTCTTTATTGATATCTTCATAGATAACATCACCCGTTTGTGAATCTACACCAAGTGCATTATACATCTGTAGCAAACCTACAGGTCGACCAACCTGTATAAAACCTCTAGGTCCGCCAGGAGCGTAACCTCCATAACCGATGATGTTATCCCGTAATTCAGTAACCTTGTTTCGGTTGATATTCAAATCCGTACCCACACGCCATTTCCAATCCGAAGTCTGCTGCGATGAGTTTCCAAAGGATACTGAAAGGTCCAATCCTTTGTTAAGCATTCCTCCTAAATTAGCCTTTTGCGAAATGAATCCTCCACTCGACATCGGAATCTGTATACTAGTGATGAGGTCATCCGTTCTTTTTACATAGTATTCTGCTGTCAATTGAATACGATCCTTCCAAAACGTACCTTCCACTCCGAAGTCATATTGTTTGGTTCGCTCCCATTGTAAATCTGGATTTCCAAGTGTTGTGCTCAACTGCAGTGCAGGTTCATTGAGATAAGTTTGTGTACCTGCTAGGCTGTATACATCAAAGAGGCCTAATGGTCTAATATTTCCGGTGATACCGTAGCTAGTCCTTACCTTTAGAAAATCTACCCAAGACTGATTTTGGATAAACTGTTCTTTGCTCAAGATATAGCCACCTGATATCGCGGGAAACCATGCATAACGGAAGTTTTTTAGCTTACTGGAGCCATCATGCCTTAAAGATGCACTCAACAGGTATCGACCATCCCAGCTTAAATTGGTGCGCATGAAGTATGAAGAAGAATTTTCAAGATACTCTCGATTTAAATAAGCATAATTGTTGTTGTACGTGGAGGCATTGCCGGGCGACCAAAGACTTTCACTCAATGGAAATCCCTCTAGACTATATCCGCTGGTAGCATAACTGTTTTCCATATATTCCTGCCCCAATACCACATCTCCATTCAGTAAGCTATGATTTATTGAATAAGTCAATAGATTATTAAAAGTATATCGGATTCCTTTGTTCTGTCTCACTGTATAGCTCCCTGCACTGTATTGTCCTTCGTATGAAAATGGAGTGTAAAAAGCATTGTCTTCAATATTACTCTGCGAAGCCGCTAGACTGGTTCGAAAAGATAGATTCTTCGACAAGCGTGCATTGGCCGAAAAATTACCTACATAATTCCATGTGGAGACATGAGGCCGATAACCGTCCCTTGCCGCCAGTGGATGACTTTGGGCACCAAACCAATAGCCATATGTGCCATCGTCATTTTTTTTGACCTCCAGTGGTGTGTCAGGTCTGGCCTGAAGCGTTGCAAACATGTCACTATAGATATCCTTCGACACTGCATTAGATATTTGTATATTCGCTTGGAGATCTAGCCAAGGGTATAGCTGTTGTATGAGTGAGAGTTTTCCGCTCGTGCGACCAAAGCGCCCTTTTCCGATGGAATTATCTTCACCGAATTTTCCAAACGAAACATAGTAACCACTTTTTGCATTACCACCACTTACACTAGCTTGCAGATTGTAAGTGCCTGCATGATTAGGCGAAAGTAAATCCACCCAGTTATGGTTATTATCCATCATTGTTAGGCTATTGATCTGTCCTTTCAACTGTCCATTTTCCACGTTTAAGTTGGCGATTTGTTCGGGACTCAATCCCCCTGCTGCAATAATGTTTTGGATATCATTGATGCGGTTTTGTCGCGCCTCGTTGAACATCGATTGATACTGTAGGCTATTTAAAGGCTTGTAACCAAAATGAGTCTTAGTCACTCCATAGTAACTGTTGAGAGAGATTGTAGGCTTGCTATTTAATTGTCCTTTCTTGGTCGTTATCAAGATAACGCCTTGCGCACCACGAGCCCCATAGATTGCCGAAGATGCTGCATCCTTCAAGACTTCTACTGATGCAATGTCTTGAGGGTTGAGATTGGATAGACTGAAGTTTGCATTTGTGGAGGTTGCGGACATTGGATTACCGATCGCATCAATCACCAATCCATCCACCACAATAAGAGGATTCGCGCCTGTACCACCTATGCTTCCTTGCGTTGTCTGGACCCCGCGTACCACAAAATTTGGCATTTCGCCAGGAGTAGAGCTTGTATTTTGCACCTGTAGACCTGCAATACGTCCCTGTAATGCGCCTATTGGGTTACTTACGATATTCTCTTCTGGTTTGAGGTTTGTAACCCGTCCCACCGAACCTGTTACCTCACTACGTTTGCGTGTGCCATATCCGATAGTAATAGCTTCATCCATTATCGTTGTAGATTGCCTCAGGACAATACGGTTGTTGCTTTGCACATTAACCGTTACTTCTCTTGCTTCAAATCCCAACATGCTCACGAGTAGCGTTAACATATCTTTTTCGGCAGTAATCTGAAATCTTCCCTGTTGGTCGGTTTTCGTTATTATTTCTAATCCCTTTACACGGACGGTAGCTCCAATCAAAGCATTCCCAATAGTATCCACTACTGTTCCAGTGATTGTGGATTGTACGAGTTCTGGCTTTTCATTTTTTTGAAGTTTTGTGAGTATGATTTCCTGCCCCTCTACAAGAAAGGCCAAACCTCTGGGTTCTAATATATGAGATAGCGCTTTGGGTAGTGATTCATTTTTAATATCCACTCTGAAAGGGGGAATGTTTTCGAGGAGCGCCGTATTGTACACCACGCGGTATCCCGTTTGCTGCTGTACAGCGACGAAAAATTGCTTAAGGTTGATGCGTTCTTTTTTTAGACTAAATTGTTGCCCCATGCTATGAGCACTGATCTGGCATAGGAAAACAGTGAGGAGTAAGGTAATCGTTTTCAATATCCTGGAAAAAATTAGTGTACGTAAATTTTTATACATTTGTTGTATGTTTTGATGGATAGTGCGATGACAATGTTTTGGACGACATCATCGCCTATATACCCGTGAATGATTAATAAATAGGTTTATCGGAACACCATGTCGGGAGTGTTTGCAGCACTTCCGACTACATGTGGATCCGTTTAGGTTATTTGGTCACAATCAACCTCCTTCCCTTGATTATAAATTTTACATCGCCCGTTAGCTCGAGACGGCGTAGCACATCAGATAGATTTTTATACTTAGAGACACTACCTCCGAAGCGCATTTGAGGATCTATATTTTGAAATTCGACATCAATATCATACCACCGCTCTATTTTCTTCATGATCGTGACCAGATTTTCATCATTAAAACTGATCATTCCGTTTTTCCAGTCCAGTGCTACCGAAGTATCTACGGTGACGGTCGTTATCGCATTGTCGGATATCCGAGCTTCCTGTCCTGGAGAGAGCAACTGAGATGTGGCACTGCCAACGAGCTTCACCCGTACGCTTCCATTGATTAACGTCGTCTTTGCTAGTTTTTCATTTTTGTAGTCCGTTACGTTGAATGCTGTCCCTAATACGTGAATTTCTTGGGATTTTGTCTTCACTGAAAAGGGGATTCTTTTACCACTTTTTAGGACAGGTCGCACCTCAAAAAAAGCTTCTCCTTCCAGCAGTACCGAGCGTTCACTCGGATTGAATCGATTCGGATAGCTAAGTTTGCTTTCCGCATTGAGCGTGACGCGTGTTCCATCTGACAGGATTACGGTATAGTTGCCTCCTTTTGGTGTATGCAGTTCATTCATAGCGTTTGCTTCTACCGTATTTTGAGGTGACCATACCACGGTACCATCTTGATAAGCAATATCTTCACCGGCATGTATGGTATTTTGCTTCCCATTCAAATCTATCGTGTGCCCGTCAGCTGTCTTTACATAGGCCCTGTTTTTCCCGGGAACTACTTCCATGACCTGCTTAAATACTTCTGTATCAGTGGTGGGGGCGCGGATTTCGTTTTTCAACTTTATAACAATAAGTGACGCACTTACGACTATCGCCAGTACGGCTACAGCTCTAACAAATGGTGAACGAATCAAGGTATGTATACGGTTCGCTCGTTTCTTAGTAGCATGTTCGTTGTATCCGATATGTGCTTTAAGGTTTTTACCAATTTGAGCAGTGTGCAGTTGCAGACTTTCTTCATCAGGGAGTGTATGCTTATCTTCTAGGTCGATGAGCATAAAAGCCTCCACCAATAAGCGTTCATCAGCATTAGCAGTACCATTCCGATATTTGGTAATCAGCATGGCTGCATCATATTTCTTTTCCATACAATGAGTTGGTTTAGTACTTCTACTATATTGTAGGTTTACGAGAAGATAATCCCAGA
This sequence comes from Sphingobacterium sp. SYP-B4668, assembly GCF_027627455.1. NCBI lineage: Bacteria > Pseudomonadati > Bacteroidota > Sphingobacteriia > Sphingobacteriales > Sphingobacteriaceae > Sphingobacterium > Sphingobacterium sp. SYP-B4668. Next base: position 2,181,310 of record NZ_CP115483.1, read on the forward strand.
CAAAAAAATAAAAAAACAGACAATCTTTTTGAACTTATATTTTGAAAATAATCCTCGTGTATTTTAGACAAAAATAATATGTCTTTGGAGGTGATAGCAATGTTGTTACGACAGGGAAACGGTTCTATTAAAAGTACCCCAAATTGACAGATGTATCTTTAAGTAGGTTTTAAATAAGAAAGATTAACCAGAAGAATTTGCCCAGTTGTTTTCGCAATATATGATTGGCATTGTTGATTTGGTTTTGAACTGTCTTTTTCGAAATGTTTAGTTTTGCAGCTATTTCCGCTGTAGTTAGATGTTCCCTGTAGTTTAACAGGAAGACTATTTTCATTTTTTGCGGTAGCTTTTCTATCTGCTCTTCTACCATCTGCAGTACCTCACGCTCCGCTACAACATTGTCTGTTTGCCATTCCGATCGATCTAGAAATGCTTGAAATCGGATCATATAGTCCTGTCTGACCTTTTGTCGGTCTATCCAGTCGAAGAAACGGTAACGCAGCGCACTGAAAAGGTAGCTTTCTAACGAAGATTTCAACGCTGTAGATTCTCTTTTCTCCCACAGGCTCATCATGATATCTTGCACCAAATCGGCAGCTAAATCCTCATTTTTGACCAGGTTGCATGCAAATAGATACAGAGGTGTTTGATAGCGCTCGTAGATTTGCATAAAAGCGGCCTTATCCGACGATTTCAGTAATTCCAAAAGTTGGTGGTCAGTACGATAAGATTCTTCTTGCTGCATGAACTATTATGGCTCATTTGATAGGCGCCGATGCAAATAAAACAATAACCGCACAACATTCCAATGCTTTTTTGTAAAAATCAAAGTATAACTTATGTTGTCGAACTAATTGTATCCGCTGATTTTCTATTTTAAAGCGTAGTAGCAGCTTTGGCTATAAAGGTGTTGCAAGTTTTTCTTTGAAATCCAATTGTATTTTTTTAGCATAAACTGTTCAAATAGACCAGTATCGACAAATTGAATTTCTGACCCTACATGCAGCATTGGATTATCGAATACAAAACGATTTGCAGCTTTATTGACTTCTTTACAGACTGTATTGCATTTTTCCAGCTGGAGTCTATCTAGGTCTGGAAATTTTGTCGCCAATCGACCATCAATATCCATCAGCCAATTCTCTCCAAATTCCATTGACAAGTCGAGACTGTGGTTTAATATGTCGCCCGTTAGATCCATTTGATGCATTTGAAGTTTTTTGTCATCCTTCCCCTAAAGTTACTATAACTTCTTGACAAAGCAATTGGTGTAAGTTATTAAACTCTAAAATGTAAAGCTTTCACTTTTCGATTCATAGATTGTATATTGTTTCAGTTATATAAGTATTACATATTAATTTTATTGAATTACAACCATTAAATAGGTTTTTTAATATTTTTTTGAAATAATAATTTGTTTGATTCAAAATAAGCTTTACATTTACATATGTAGTACATATTTATTATAAACCTAACTACATTAAAATATATGGATAGAGATAACTTATTTAAGGGCCTTTGGCCTGCCTTATTCACGCCTGTGGATGAAAATGAAATGCCAGAATTGGATCAGCTATGTAGCTTGTGCGAATTATTGATCAATCAGGGAATAGATGGATTGTATGTGTTGGGTTCTACTGGCCAAGGAGTGTTGTTTCAAGAAAGTGACCGGAAGCAGGTACTAGACATGGTGATGCAAGTAGTCGGAAATCGAGTTCCCGTGATGGTGCAGGTTGGCGCATTGACTACTCGGGCGTCTATCAATTTGGCCGAACATGCTGCCAAGTCGGGAGTAGCTGCAGTATCTTCGGTAGGGCCTATTTATTTTTCGGGTGGCCCAAATATGGCAATACAGCACTATACTGAAATAGCGAAGGCTGCACAATTACCCTTCTTCCCTTATCAATTGGGAAACAATTCTATTCCGGGAAATATAGATAGTTTTATTGAACGAGTGCTCGAAATTCCCTTTATTGAAGGAATGAAGTTGACTACTGGAAATCTTCTGGAAATCAGTCGTGTACAGAATTGTTCGCAAGGTCGGCTAAAGTTATTTAGTGGAGCGGATGAACTGATGTGTCAGGCGGCATTATCAGGTACGGTGGGAGCAATTGGTACCTTTTATAATCTTTGGGGGAGCGAGTGTAAATTTGTGTTAGAGGAATTCAAGCAAGGGAATTTCAACTTGGCTGAGACATTTATGCTTCAATTTCAGCAGGTAATCGATCGAGTCCTCCCTAATATTTGGACATTTCTTAGACAAGCTATGATAATGAAGCACAGTATTGATATTGGTGCTACCGTGTCCCCGCTGGGGAGAGGGCAAACACCATGGGCCAACAGCGAGGTCGCCTCTATCCTTGACGATATAGATAAGGTGTTGAAGGGGTGAACTATTCCCGAGTAGGATAAAACCAAGATAAATCTATAAACTAACAAACAGTAAATTATGAAAGCCAATGAAAATTTGTACAAAATAGTAGTGGTTTTTTTGATGATGTTTCTTACTGGATTTGTACATGCACAGATTCAGATAAAAGGAAGAGTCACTGACGAACAAAATGAAAAACTAACAGGAGTGACCATTACTGAAAAAGGAACAGCAAATGCTACATCAACAGATGAGAATGGCCTATTTTCGATGACGATAGCTTCTGCGAACACCCACTTGGTAATCAACTATGTCGGTAAGCAGTCCCTTGAATTAAGTGTGGGGAATCAAAGAGAAATCCATGTTATATTGAAAGATGATAATCGCAATATAGATGAAGTTTTGGTAATTGGATATGGTACGCAGTCTAGAGAGACCTTGACTACCTCCGTATCAAAATTGGATAAAAAAGTCTTAGAAAATGTCCCCTATGCAAATGTGGCGAGTGCACTTCAAGGAACTTTGCCGGGGGTTAGGGTTCAAAGTACTTCTGGTCAACCCGGAGCAACCCCTCGAGTTATTGTAAGAGGGGGTACATCCATCAACAATCCAAACGGCGCAACACCGCTTTACATTGTGGACGGTATCGTGCGATCTGACATCAACAATATTAATGCTAACGACATCGAGTCCTTACAAGTTCTTAAAGATGCCGCTTCAACTGCTATTTATGGAGCGAGAGGAGCTAATGGGGTTGTATTGGTGACTACCAAATCGGGAAAAGAAGGTAGGGTACAAATCAACTATAGCTATGACCTAGGGGTTTCTAATCTGCAAAAGAAGTTTAAATTGTTGGATGCAGGAGATTACATATACTACCAGCGGTTGGGCATTGCGGCACGAGCTAAACAGGACCCTTCACAATTAGCAAAGTTGTCACTGCCCACAAGCGCAGGTACGGGCAATGATTTAACCAATAAGACTGGGTATACCACCCAATATTTGTCAGAATCAAATAAGCACAAATTGAACGAGGGATGGCAAAGTATGCCAGACCCCATAGACCCCACTAAAACCATTATCTTCCAGAATACAAATTACCAGGACGTATTGTTTAATACAGGATACACCAATAATCATAATCTCTCCGTGGCAGGAGGCAGTGAAAAAGCCAAATTTAATCTCGGGTTGGGCTACTTGGATAATGAGGGTATAGCGATATCAACCGATTATAAACGCTTGTCGGTCAATATGAATGGTGAGGTGCAGGCTACCTCTGATCTTAGTGTATTCGGAAGGTTGTTGTATTCAAACATGAGGAACAAACAAGTATTTGGTGCAGAGAATAATATGTTCGGTCGGTCTTTGGCACTTGCTCCAACGGCCAAGTATCGATTTGAAGATGGCACACTGGCCCCAGGGCTTAACAGTTCTATGGGTAATCCAGAGTATTACGCGAGTACACAAGATGCGAAAAATAGTCTAGACAATTTAGCTATATCAGTAGGTGGTAAATGGGATATTTTACCTGGATTGAACTTCTCTCCACAATTGTCGTTGTATCAGGTCATGGGAGCCAAGCGACTTTTTCAGAAAGGGTATTATAATGGTCCCACTCAATTTGTAGATTCGCGAAATGCGTCGGGGGAATATACCAAAATGCTGCAGTATCAGGCGGATGGAGTGTTCTCCTACGAACGAACATTTGCTGACAAGCATCAATTGGAAGCAAAGCTTGGGTTTTCCTACTTTCAGACTGAAAATTCGAGCTTATCTGCTGCCGGAAGAGGAGCAGCATCAGATTTAATTCCTACGTTGAATGGGTCGGCAGAACCTGTGTCCGTAAATGGGGTAGAGAGCGATTTGCGCATCATCGGTTATTTTTCGAGAATCAATTACAACTTCGATCAAAAATACCTCTTATCCTTAAACATGCGTTATGACGGGGCTTCCAATCTTGGTAATCAAAAATGGGGCTTCTTCCCGGGAGTGTCTGCAGGTTGGAATATACATCGAGAAGAATTCTGGGATAGCCTCGCGCCTGTAATGTCTCAGTTCAAACTTCGAGCAAGCTATGGGGTCAATGGTAATATTGGTATCTTGGGGCCTTATGATGCCCAAGGTCAGTATAGTGTAGGGGCTCGGTATGCTGGTGCCGCCGCTATTCAGAATACAGTGTTATCCAATCCGGATTTAACTTGGGAAGAATCCAAGACATTAAATTTTGGAGCTGATATCGGCTTTTTTAATGGCCGGTTGAATTTATTGGTTGATGTGTATCGTAGGATTACCGATAATCTTTTGACTAATATGTCTTTACCGCATTCTACGGGGTTTGCAAGTATTCTTACAAATCTAGGGAGCTTGGAAAATAAAGGCGTAGAATTAGATTTATCAGCTAGAGTACTTCCCAAAAATTCTATATTAGGCTGGGATATCTCTTTAAACGCTGCTAAAGTGAAAAATAAAATTCACAAGCTTCCTTATAACGGTGTCGATCGTAATCGTATAGGTGGAGATTATGTGTATATACCCGCTACAGGTGACTATGGCTGGGTGGGCGGTCTGCAGGAAGACGGAAGGATAGGAGACTTATATGCGTACCATCAGTTGGGAATTTATACGACTGATGAAGAGGCCGCCAAAGGACCTAAAGATTTATTAGTACCACTCAATGACAAAACCAAGTTTGGAGGAGATGTAAATTGGCAAGACGTGGATGGCAACGGTGAAATCGATTCGCGAGATAGAGTGTATGTAGGGAATATATATCCCGTCTGGACAGGAGGGGTTACCAATTCTTTCAGTTATAAGGGAGTCGGCCTGTCTGTGCGTATGGATTATACAACTGGTCATACCATTTACAATTATACAGAAGCGACAAGCGTGGGGCAATTTCAAGGAGAAAATGGATTGTCTGCAAGTCTTTTGGATTCGTGGCAAAAGGCCGGGGATGTCACCACAATACCCCGGATATACTGGGCCGACCAACAGGCTCGCAGTAATGTGTTTAGAGGAAATTCATATTATTATGAAAAAGGCAATTATCTTGCTGTACGAGAGGTCACACTCAGTTATCTTTTTGCAGATCATATATTGGAAAGGTTGAAAGTTAGTCAGTTGCGTCTAAATGTGACCGGCAATAATTTACACTATTTTACTAAGTATAAGGGTTTGAATCCTGAAGAGGGAGGGACAGACAATGGACGTTACCCAATACCTAGGACAATCATCTTTGGCGCAAGCATTACATTTTAAGAAAAAGCAATGGTTATGAAAAAAGTAGTTAGAAACATAGTAGTAGTATTTATATTGATTGGGGTATTGGGGGCTTGTACCAAGAGCCTGGAATTGGATCCTATAAGTCAAATCTCCAATCAATCCTTTTGGAAAACAGAAAATGATGTGACCGGCGCGCTTAATGGTATGTATGTACGTCTGCGCACTCAAGCAGTGGGCAACCTGTTTGTTTGGGGAGAGGCTCGATCGGATATGATGGATCGGAGCTTGGCAGGCACTGCGGGCTATCAGTTGTTCTACCTTAATGAGCTCGATCGCTCCAATGTTGGCACTATCTATGGCATGGGCTCCTCTACCTGGCAAGGTATGTATACCGTGGTACATGATGCCAACTTATTGTTGAAATATGCACCGACCATTTCATTTTCCTCTGAGGCTGGTAAAAACCAGATATTGGCCGAAGCATATGCCATGCGAGCCTACGCATATTTTGTGATGACTCGCACCTGGGGAGATCTTCCGCTTGTTATAGAGCCGACAGAAGGGTATAAGCCTGATGTGATTATGAGGGAGCGTACTTCGAAGGAGCAGATTATGGCACAAATTAAGTCCGATTTAGAGTCCGCTTTGGTTTTATTCCCTAATAGTAATTTCAAGACGGGGCGCAATATGTGGTCTCGACCCGCTACCCAAGCACTCAAAGCCGAAGTGTCGTTGTGGTCTGCAAAAGTATTAAAAGGAGGCAATGCTGATTTCCAAGCAGCTTTGACAGCAATAGAAGAAGTAGAAAAGGCAGATGTCGGCTTATTGGACAATTATGCGTCCATATTTGATTATACAAATAAGGGGAATAAAGAGATTGTAATGGCTATTCGTTTCCAAGATATTGAAGCCACGGATAATATTTATATGAATATGTATATCGAAAGCACATACATGAATAATACAACCGATCAAGCCACCAAAGACTTGATAGGGGTAGTAGGAGGCTTCCCCTTTTGGACGCTAAGTGAGAGGGTTAGAAAGCAATTTATTGCTACTGATCAACGGCAGTTGGGAACGTTTATTGATATTAATATCCCCGATAATAAGGGAGGGAGTGTGTATTATGGTACCGTCGTGTCTAAATTCAACGGTACGGTTATTGGAGGTGTAAGGCGTTTCTTAGACGACTATGTTTTATATAGATATGCGGATATACTTTTGATGAAGGCCGAGGCCCAGAATGCTTTAGGCATAGACCCCTCCGAAGCGATGAATAAAGTCCGGAAAAGAGCATACGGAGCTGACTATCTTAACCATACGTTCGTCAACAAATCCAAAGCAGAAAATGATGAATCCATTTTACAGGAACGCTTATTGGAATTAGCGGTAGAGGGCAAGCGCTGGTGGGATTTGGTCCGATTTGAAAAAGCATTCGACCTAGTGCCTTCGTTGGTAGACAGAAAAGGAAAGAACTACCTCCTTTTGTTTCCTATATCTGAGACAACCTTAAGCTTGGAACCTAAAGTCCAACAGAATCCAGGATACAATTAATCGATATCCCGAAAAAGGGATATTCTACAATAAATAAGCTGTAATAAATAATTACAGCTTATTTTATTTGTTCGAAGTATTGCATAAGGTGCTTATGCATGTTCACCCGAAATTCTTCTGCAGTACCGTTGCGCAGGATATTCAAAAGTACTTTGTGGGAGACGTAATCCTCATTTTCCTCTTGACTCCGAATGTGAAGGCCATTGTTCATGTAATCAAATATAGGCATTAGTATCTTTTGGAAACGCTCAATGGTATTGTTGCCTGATATCTGATATAGCATCGAGTGGAATTCTATATCGAATTTTAGCCTCTCATTTTTATTGACGGCAGATTGTTCCTTTGCTATAATAGTTTCAAGCTTCTTGAGATCTTCGTCCGTTCGACGGACGAATAGTAAGTCTGCAATACCCATTTCAATAACCAAACGCAGTTCAAAAAAGTCCTGCATGGTTTCTTGATTCAATAGGCGGGGATTGAGCACCCTGTTCATATTCTGCAATACATCAGGTTGTGTGATAATCATTCCTCGATTCTTACGCGATTCGATGATACCAAGTGTCTTAAAACGGGTCAATGCTTCGCGCATTGCCGTTCGGCTTACACCCATAGCTTCTGCCAGTTCGATTTCTTTTGGTATGGAATCTCCTGGAGCAAAATTTTCGTTGCGAAAATATTCATGGAGATTCATTTCGATCCTGTCGACCTGAGTCATGTTTTCGATAGGCCTAATGCCTTGTAGTTTTTCCTCATTCATATGATATTGCAAATATAAGTATTACTTATTTTAATGAAAATTTATTATTCATTAATTCTTATATATAAGCGTGTTGGATTTTTTCAAATTTTATTTGACATTCTATCTTATTATTCTTAGCTTAGATTTAAATATGTAGTACATATTTATTTTTATTAAACCTTAATACACAATTATGAGAAAAAGTCTACTTGTGCTGGGCATAGCCGCACTCAGTTTTATTAGTTGTCGATCATCGTCTACCACTGCTCAAGAAACATCTACAAGCATCAATAATGTCGTGTTAAAATTAGCCCCCAGTTCAACGAACCCGCGTAATAGCGAAGGCTCATTTGTCACATTGAAAGATGGGCGCATCCTATTTGTGTATTCCCATTATACCTCCGGGAATGGTGGCGATCATGATCCTGCGTATTTGGCCGGAAGATACTCATCCGATGGTGGACGTACCTGGTCTGCAACTGATGAAACTATAATCGAACAAGAAGGCGAAATGAATGTAATGTCTGTTTCATTATTACGATTGAAAAACAACCAGATTGCCCTGTTTTATCTAAAGAAAAATTCCACGGAAGATTGTATTCCGTTGGTTCGTTTCTCTGATGACGAAGCTAAGACTTGGTCTGAACCTGTGACCTGTATTACCGATAAGAAGGGATACTTTGTCCTCAATAATGATCGGGTGATTCAGTTAGGTAGCGGTCGTCTACTCATGGCAGTAGCCTTACATCAGCAACCTGGTGTCAAATGGTCAGATAGAGCACAGTTGTATAGTTATTATTCTGATGACAATGGGAAGACTTGGATGGCGGGTGCAGAAGTCCCTAGTCCTGAGGACATCGTTACTCAAGAGCCGGGGGTTGTTGAATTAAAAGACGGGAAGATCATGATGTTTATTAGGGCTTCGGGGGGTGCTCAATTGGTTTCGTATTCTGATGATAAAGGCAAATCTTGGTCAAGAGCCGTGCCTTACAATCTTCAGTCGCCGTTGTCGCCAGCGAGTATAGAGCGCATACCTTCCACTGGAGACCTCTTTGCAGTCTGGAATAACAATGATGGCACGAATCCAGAAATAAAGGACGAACGCACCCCGTTGACCATTGCAGTCTCCAAGGATGATGGAAAGACATGGCAACACATTAAAAATTTGGAAACGGATCCGGACGGATGGTATTGTTATATGGCTATTCATTTTGACAAAGAAAATGTATTATTGGCTTATTGTGCTGGTAGTCAAATGCAGAAAACCCACCTTGCTGTGACGGATGTTGCACTGATTGACTTAGCTACTGTCTATAAAGATTGATAGATGATGGACCGTCGTTTTTTTATCCGCCAATCACTTTTCTTAATCAGTGCATTTCAAGCATTGTATGCCACAGCTTTTCAAAATACTCAGCAGTTCGATTTGACAAGTTTGCTCAAACGAGCCGAACCCATAAAATGGGTCTTCACTGGAGACAGTATTACGCAAGGGGCTAAGCATACGCATGGCATGAGATCGTATCCTGAAATCTTTTCTGAACGTATACGCTGGGAGCTAGGCCGGAGTCGAGATTTGATTATCAATTCTGCAGTGTCAGGGAATACCAGTGTCGACCTTCTAAGAGACCTAGATTGGCGTGTGCTACAGTTTAAACCAGAGGTAGCCTTTATCATGCTAGGTACTAATGATGCTGCTTCGCAGAAAGCTATAACAACTACAGATTATGGGGATAACCTGACACGTATTATTAATTTGATTCGAGAAAATGGAGCAATACCGGTGTTAATTTCTCCTCCAACTATTATTGTGGAGAAGGCGCCAGAACGGGCCAGATTGACAGAATACGTGACTGTTTTGCGAAAAATATCCACACAAAAAGTGGTGCCATTAGTCGACTGTTACGCAATTTGGTCCAATGAGTTGACTGATGAATATAGAGGACAATTAAATGCTCGCCTAATGAACGATCCTTTACATCCAAATGGTTACGGGCACCAAGAGATCGCCAGGTCCTTGTTTAAGGCAATACATATTCTAGATTCTAACGCACCTACTTGTGGTGCAGCATATTATGAAGGAGAACATTGACATGCAGATAAGGGAAATTGACAGCGGTAAGATCGGCCCGACGGTATTGGTATTAGCGGGGGTACATGGCGACGAATATGAACCGATGTTGACTGTGAAAAAACTTTTTGACGAGTTGAAAGGGCATATCGTAGCCGGTAAATTGTGGGTCGTAGATGTCGTAAATACCACCGCATACCAATCTGCTCAACGGTTAGGTATAGATGGTCTAGACTTGGCTAGGAGTTGTCCCGGAAATAACGAAGGGTCGACAACGCTGCAGCAAGCAGCAGCAGTCTCTCTCCGTATTAGAGATTGCGACTACCTCATTGATTTGCATACCGGAGGACAGTTGTTCGATATTTTTCCTCTAGTAGGCTATATGCTTCATCCAGATAGTCAAATACTACAAGAGCAACGCGATATGGCTGCAGCATTCGGCCTACCTTTGGTTTGGGGGACAGACCCTCTACCCGACGGACGTACACTTTCAATTGCGAGAGATGCCCATGTTCCAGCGATATATGTAGAGTATGGAGGGCCTGGGCCCGTTCGAGAGAAAATCATTCAATCATATTACGAAGGGTGTGTCCGGGTATTGCATCATTTAGGAATGTTACTCGGTCATCTATCGTATGCTGCTGCCCCTCGCTATTTTGTAGAAGACGCTGCCCCACATAGTGGACATCTCCAAGGGAAAATGTTGTCTCCGCGAGCTGGGATTTTTACGCCAAAAGTGAAATCGGGAGATTGTGTAACCGTTGGTCAGGTATGGGGTACAGTATATGACCCCATTCAACATTTCGAAATGCAAATCTTGGCTGATCGGAACGGATTGGTGCTATTTGTTCGATGCGTACCAAAGGTAGGCTTAGGCGAGTCGTTAGGTGGAATATTGACAATTGAAACTAAAAATGGAAAATAAGGATAATCAGCGAGTAGCCCTTGTTACTGGGGCAGCGAACGGTATAGGAATGGCCATCGCTCAAAAATATACTGCCGAAGGCTATGCAGTAGCTTGGGTAGATAGGAACGTAGCGCCCATCCACAACTATCTGACCTTTCAAAGTGAAGCCAAAGCACGGTATTTGGTACTTGAGGGGGACCTAGCAGACATGGCTTTCTTGCAGTACGTCGTACAGGCGTGTATGGATAGGTGGGGACGTATAGACGTATTAGTGAATAATGCTGCCTGGCGAACTTCTGATACACTTACACATACTAGTTTAGAGGACTGGAATAGAACATTGGCAGTCAATGTTACGGCTCCGGCTTTCCTGTCCAAATTTACCGCACTAGCGCTCATATCACTTCAACAACATTGTGTGTTTATCAATATGTCCAGTATCATGGCTGATAACGTGGCCGGTTATGCCTCCGCATATGCTGTTTGTAAAGGAGCTATTGAAAGCTTGACATATGAGTTGGCGACCTTATATGGCCCTCATGGTTTCCGTGCACTCGCTATTAGACCTGGAAGCGTAGATACAACGCTAAGCAATGACTATGTAGATCCTCAAGGAGCCAATATAAGTACGGACATACGGGCTGAGATAGAAGGACGAACGCCGTTAGGACGATCGGCATCATCGGAGGAAATAGCCAATGCAGTTTTTTGGTTGACAACACCAGATGCTGGATTTATTACAGGTACTACGCTGACGATAGATGGCGGATTGGTTCACAATTTTAACTCATATGCGTTGAAAAAACGTCTTAAAGCGAATGAATTTTGAAAGGGATTTGGACTTATAAACATATGCTCCCAACCATATCGGAAGGGAGTCAGATCTCATTAGGAGAAGGAAATACTCCTTTGTTACGAGCTCGAAATATCGGTCGTCTGTTGGGATTAGAAAATCTGTATTTCAAACTGGAAAATCTAAATCCGACGGGTTCGTACAAGGATCGGTTTGCGGCAGTTGCAATATCAAATGTGCTGCAAATGTGCAAAGATACTGTCTTGGCGACGTCCAGTGGAAATACTGGAGCAGCGCTGGCTGCCTATGCTGCTGCTGCTGGGTTGTCCTGCAAAATAGCATTGGTAGATGGTGCGCCTTTTGGCAAACTGCAGCAGATGGGGGTATACGGTGCACAGCTGTACATGATAAAGGATTTTGGCCTGACCGACACGCGTACCTATGAAGTAATGGACTATCTAAAAAAGCTAGCGGTAAACACAAACAGTAGCCTAGAGATTAGTGCTTACCGATTTTCTCCAGTCGGTATGGAGGGAGTGCAGACTATTGCTTTCGAACTTGCTGAAGAGCTTCCCGGCATCAAACATGTATTCGTACCAGCGGGCGGCGGCGGTTTGTTTTTGTCGATGCAGCTTGGATTTTCCAAGTGGAGATTATATAATGATGAAAACATTCAACCTAAGCTCTATTGTGTTCAGCCCCAGGGTAATGATACCATTGCTTCGGTTCTGTCGCAGGAGCGGGTAGGTCTTGAGGCGCTATCGAAGAGCACAACAGAGATTAGTGGATTGCAGGTACCCTCGCTATTAGATGCACCGGCTATTGTCGCGGAATCTTTTTTTGGAAGTTGTTCAGGAGCACTAGTGCAAGATACAGATGTCTACGATTGTCAACGTTTACTTGCCGAAAAAGAAGGTATTTTTTGTGAACCTGCAGGTGCTGTGGCATTATCCGGTTTGAAGAGGGCGCTGACCCGAGGTGAGATAAAGACTCAAGATCCAGTGGTCTGTTTGGTAACTGGTAATGGTGCCAAGGATGTGAAAGCCTTAGATAGATTGTATAGCCCGTCAGATTGCCTATATCTGGAAAATATAGACGATACTAGTTTACATTTTGGAAAAATAAACGCTCAATAAATAGTATATTATGGAAAGAGAAATTATACACGGGGTTGGTATCCCCGATAGTCATTTACCGTTCTCGCCTGGAGTTAGGTGTGGACAGTTTATTTTTATTTCGGGACAGGCATCTGTAGACCTATCCGGTAATATCATCGTGGATACTTTCGAAGGCGAATGTCGCCGTTCCTTCGATAACCTAAAAAGCATAGTAGAGGCTGCCGGTGCACAAATGAAAGACGTAGTGCAGGTGCGCAATTATGTTGGAAATCAGGCCAATTTGGCAGTTTTCAATGATATTTACCGCGAATATTTCTCGACGCCTTATCCCGCTCGTACTACATTGATAGGATGTTTGGGAACATTGCTGAAGTTTGAAGTCGACGCAGTTGTATTGCTTCCTTAATCTCATGGCCAAACGCATAGCTATTGTTGGGATATACCACGAATCCAATACGTTCAGCAAACGTTCAACAAGTTGGGAAGATTTTGCAAACGGACATCTTTTTTACAATGAACATATACGGGAAGAGTACGCAACAGCTTTTCATGAGATTGGCGGGTTTATGGAGGGGATGCAAGGTGCGGATATTGAGTTGATTCCTGTTTTCTTTGCCGAAGCTACTCCTGGAGGGACCATCGGACAGCAAACTTATGAACGGTTGCGAGGTTCGTTGATGAGTGCGCTTCAACGGGTTCCATCAGTAGACGCTATCTATGCTGTAGCTCACGGTGCAGCCGTGAGCGAGCAAATACGAGATGTGGATGGCGATTGGTTGAAAGCTATCAGAGCATGGGCCGGACCACAAATGCCTATTGTTGCGAGTTTGGACCCCCATGCAAATGTCAGTATGGATATGGTAGGGGCCACAGATGTACTAGTTGCCTATGCTACGAACCCGCATCTTGACCAACGAGATACAGGACTTCGAGTGGCTGATATCCTCAAACGGATGCTTTTTGATGGACTTCAGCTTAAACAAGAATTGTTACAAATACCAGCTTCATTGAGCATAGAACAACAAGAGACCGCCGTTGAACCATGTCTCTCGCTATACCGCGAGGTGAGTGACCTTCTGTGTGATTCAGAAGAAATCGTGAGCCATAGCGTTATCCTTGGGTTTCCATATGCTGATGTATATGAGATGGGAACATCCTTGATATTAATTACGCAACTACATACTGATACTTTTGGACTTAAGCTTCGCCTGCGTGCCCTATTCGAGCATTATTATGATAGATTTATAGGGGCTCGTCTGGATATCGCCGAAATCTTGACAAATCATGGTCAATATCCTAAACCTGTCCTTTTGTTGGATATGGGCGATAACGTTGGTGGAGGCGCTTTAGGTAATAGCAGTTATTTGCTGGACGCATTAGAGGCGAGAGGTTTAACGAAGGCCTGTATCTGTATCGCTGACCCGGAGTTAGTGGAATACACCAAGATGTTCAAGCAGGATGAGGAATTCGATTTAGATCTTGGAAAATTGAATGAACACAGCCGTTCTCAACCCTATAGGGTTCATTGCGTTGAACGTAAAGCAGGTTTTTTTATGGAAGAAGCGCCACGACACGGTGGTCAGGTACGATATGACATGGGGCCAGTGGTCTTACTGAAGACTGTTATCGGAAACTTTATTTTGCTCACTACCTTACGTGTTCCACCTTTCAGTAGTAAACAGTTACGGGTATGCGATCTTGCGCTTGATGAATTGAACTGGATTGTAGCTAAAGGTGTGAATGCTCCTATTGCTGCTTATCGGGATATCTGTCCTATTTATTTCAAGGTACATACACCGGGAGAGTGCAATGCTGATGCTACCCAGTTTGAATATGTATTTCGTCGTAGACCAATGATACCATTTGAAAAAATCAACAAGTATGAGTGATTGGCCTGATTTAAATATGTATAGCAGTGATATCATGTTGACTACTGATTTTTATACAGAAGGCCCAGTAATAGGCAAACAGGGAGAAATCTATGTGACCAATATTTTAGGTGGACAGATACTACGTATAGACGACAGGTATACCATGGATGAGTGGGCTGTTTGTAAGAGTCCGAATGGTCAATTTATGTCGACGGGGGGCGATCATTTCGTGTGCAATACACTTGATGGGACGATTGAGCACTATGATTCAAAGGGTAATTTCGTGAAAACTTGGTTTAAAGGTAAATTGGACGACCATCTGGTGAAAGCGACAAATGACCTTTGGGTTAAGTCAGATGGTAGTATTTTTTTTACAGATTCGGTGCGTATTAATGGAGCGATAGGCTATATAACTCCTCAAGGGGAAGCCCAACTCATAAAAAACGGACTAGACTACCCAAATGGTATAGTCTACGATACCTTAAGGAATTTCTTGTACGTCGCCGAAAGCTATCAAAATAGAATATTAAAGGTTGATGTCAGCCGGACAGGAGCACCTGTTGAAGTGTTGGTGGATTTGCCAATCCACCCGTCTCGAAGAATGGTCGACAATCTACCCGATGGCCTAGCGATGGATGGCAACAGCCATCTGTTGATTGCCCATTACGGAATGGGGCTATTGCATAGATATGATTTAGCGTCTAGAACGTTGAGATCCTTCCATACGCAGATTCCCTTGACAAGCAACGTAGCCATTGGCGATGGTTGTATCGTCATCACTGGGGGAATGCAAGAACCCGGGCCGGGCAAAATAAGGATTTTAAAAAGATAAGATTGCGAGGTAAATAATATAGACATATGGGCAATCATTTGCCGGAGTTCTTATCGTGTGTAATGAGTTAATTTAAAAGTTTATGCAGCATAATAAAAAATAATAGAATGAAACAAACTACTATAGGATCTTATACTATTTCCCAGTTGACCTTGGGTACCGTGGCCTTAGGTATACCATATGGTGTTTTTGAACACCAGCTTCAGCCATCATTTAAGGATGCATTAGGTTTGTTGGACTGTGCTAAAGGGCTGGGTATCCATTGTTTCGACACTGCGCGTGAATATGGAGATGCCGAAATGGTATTGGGAAGATTTCAGCAAGAGGCGGCGTCTTTAAGCACTGTTGTCAGTAAATTTAAATTGTCGAAGGAAGCATTGTCAGATGTGCAAAAGGCTATGCAAGAAGCCCGCGCCAGTATCGCAGATAGTTTGCAAGCATTAGAAATGCAGAAGTTGCCGATATGTTTGTTTCACATGTCGTCTGAGTTTGACGTTAATCAGGTGAAGGCGATTATTCCACAAGTAATGAAAGGATTGATAGCGGAAGGAAAGATCGCCTATGCCGGTATTTCGGTAGACCACCCTCTAGAGATTGATTGTTTTCTGGAGGAGACTGTGTTTCAGGTTTTTCAGATTCCATTGAACGTTTTAGATCAGCGTCTACTACAGTCTCCAATTTGGAAAAAGGTTATTAAAACCAATAAAATAGTGTTTGCTAGGAGTGTATTTTTAAAGGGATTGCTGCTTCAGAATATCCAACAATTGACCGGCAACCTGAAAGAGGCGGAACCATACCTTATCCAGCTTGAAACCCTGGCTCGCGAAGCCGATATGTCGGTCAAGCAGTTTTGCATTTCCTATATACGCGATTTGAAAGGGGTATCCAGTCTAATCTTTGGTGCGGAGACAAAAAAACAAGTCGTTGAAAATGCAGAACTACTTAGCGGACCTTCTATTCCCGTAGGTCTCCGAAAAAAGGCCGAAGAATATTTTAACCAATTACCTGAATATATACTAACCCCAAGACTATGGAAAATTTAACCTTAGACCTATTTTCATTGAAGGGGCAAGTCGTGTTGATTACTGGAGGAACCGGTCTATTTGGTAAGCCCATGTCACGTGCACTGGCCGAATCTGGAGCTATTGTGGTTATAGCTTCGCGCGATTTTAAAGCTTGCCAACAGTATGCCGAGAGTCTGGTCGCCGAAGGGTGGCAGGCATGTGCCTATCCTTTGGATTTATTAGATGAGTCAAGTATAGCAAGTCTTGTGGATCAACTACTAGGTCAGTTTGGACGTATAGATGTCCTCATCAATAATGCCGTTTCTCGAGAAGGGTTTAAAACCTTGTCAGAGATTACCAAAGAAGAGTGGGAAGGAGCACAGCGAATAAATTCTACCGGCATGATGCTCTTGACACAGCGAGTATTGCGAGACATGGTGACCCGTCAGCGTGGGAATATTATCAACATAGGGTCTATACAATCGGTGGTAGGGCCTCATTTTCCTGTATATGGAGATACAGGCCTCACCAGCCCGATAAATTATACCTACGATAAATGGGGTATGGTAGGGTTTACCAAATGGATTGCCAACTATTATGGTCAATTTGGCATACGGTGCAATTGTCTAAGTCCAGGAGGCTACGGGCCAGGTATTGAAACCAATATTGGCGAAAATGCCTTTACTGCCAATTACAAAAAACTTACTCCTCTGCAGCGCTTTGCCAATGACGCCGATATCAAAGGACCTGTCGTATTCTTGGCATCTCCAGCATCGGCCTATATGACGGGACATAATTTAGTGGTAGATGGTGGATGGACCAGCTGGTAGATTGCAATAAGGAGGTTTATTATGAAAAAATACATTAAAATATGGATGCTGATGACTATGATTTTTCAAGAATCTGAGATTTTTGCTCAAAAAACAAATGAATGGAATGTAGAACAGATTCCCGTATTGCCAGATGTCCAAGGTTTTGCCGGCATGTATGCTGGGGTTATCGAAGGTATGTTGGTAGTAGCTGGCGGAGCCAACTTTCCAGATAAGATGCCTTGGGAAGGGGGTATCAAAACATGGTACAATACGATTTATACTTTAGATGAGGAAACAAAAAAGTGGCGCATGAGTGATGTTAGATTGCCTGATAGTCTGGCATACGGGGTATCTACATCTTATGACGGTAGTATTTTGATTGTTGGAGGAAGCAACAATTCCAACCAACCCGTTACTACCACTTGCCGTATCACTCTGGAGAAAGGCCAGTTGGCGATTAAGAAGTTGAGTCCTTTACCTATGGCATTGGTCAATATGTGTGGGACATTGGTCGGTGATTATCTTTTTGTTGCAGGAGGTAGTACCTCGTCTGATGGTTGGCCCACCACAGGCTTTTTTGTTTATGATATCCGATTGGATTACTGGAAGCAGTTGGCCGATATCCCGGGACCAGCACGTATCAATGCAGTAAGCGCAAGCGCAGCCGGTGTATTCTATTTGTTTTCAGGAATACAGCTAGATCGTATTGAATCCGGGATAAAGCGTACGATCCTTACCGACGCCTATAGCTATACCCCTCAAATTGTCAATGGTGTCATTAACGGGGGTAAATGGAAGCGATTGGCCGATATGCCCCGGGGAATGGCAGCTGGACCTAGCCCGGCAGCAACAAGTAGAAATGATAAGCACATCCTAATATTCGGAGGGCTAGACGACAAGACTGCTCAACATGCAGATCCTCGTACCCATCCAGGTTTTTTGCCTGATCTGCTACAATACGATGTTGCCAAAGACACTTGGCACTTTTGTGGAACATTACCTAAAAAAGAAATGCGCCTCACACTTCCGTCTGTAACAAAAAATGGAAAATACCTGCTTATAAATGGCGAGATAGGTCCTGGCGTACGTACCAATACTACAATAGTGATAGACATCAATGCGCAATAATATTTAACAATAGAATAGACATGAACCAATACAATGAATCAAAGAAGTGGTTGGATAGAGCATCGAATGTTCTAGCAGGAGGAGTATCTTCCGAATTTCGTAAATACAATCATCCCCATGCGCTTTTCTACAAAGAAGGGCGAGGCACTACAATCGTAGACATGGATGGTAACCAGTACCTAGATTTCACCCTAAGCCAAGGACCTTTGATTTTGGGTCATTCGCACCCTGAGGTATTAGAGGCCGTACATACATATTCCAAAGAAGGCCAACTCTATGCTGGTCAGCATACCCAAGAAGTTGAACTTGCCGAAAAGCTTTGTGAACTTATTCCATCCGCGGAGTTGGTAAGATTTTGCTTGGATGGTTCCGAGGCTGTACAGACTGCATTTAGAGTTGCACGGGCAAAGACTGGTAGACGTAAATTTTTACGTTTCGAGGGCCATTATCACGGTTGGTTAGACAATGTCGCTTGGGGAATTTCGACACCAAGCATGGCTGATTTGCAAAGTTATGAGAATCCAGTATGTTTTCCGTGGTCATCGGGTATAGCCGAGACAAGTAGATCCGAATTCATCATTATACCTTGGAATGATCTGGCTTTATTGGAAGCCACTGTCCAAGAACATCATGAGCAATTGGCGGCCATTATTACGGAGCCGGTGATGTGCAATAGCGGTTGTATTCCGCCGACCGAAGGATTCTTAGCTGGGCTACGGTCTATTTGCGATCGATATGGGATTGCCTTGGTTTTTGATGAAGTTATTACGGGATTCAGACTAGGTTTAGGTGGTGCACAGACTTATTATGGGATTACTCCCGATCTTTCTATTTTCGCCAAGGCCATGGGGAGCGGTTACCCTATCAGTGCAATAGTAGGCAAATCATCTTGGATGGATGCAGTGGCCAACTCGCGAGTGATACATGCCGGTACTATGAATTCTGGAAACCCGACAGTCGCGGCCTCCTTAGCCACGGTGAAGGTTTTACAAAGAGAACAACCCTATAAACGGATGTTCGCATTGGGCCAACGATTGATGAAGGGCTTAGAGAATGCAGCTATCCAAACAGGTCAAAATCTAGTTGTCAGCGGCTTGGGACCTATGTTCAATACTTCCTTCAGTGATGCAGGGAAGGCTACCCATTATCGTGATACCCTAAAAAGTGATAAAGCCAAGCTTAACGCATTTATAGTGGGTATGCAAGATAAGGGCATTCGAATAATTGGACGTGGCTTATGGTATATTAGCGCTGTCCATACAGAAGAAGAAATTGACAGAGCAATCGCTGTCGCAACACAAGTGCTACAGGAATTGAAATAAACCGTAACTTAATCCATTAATCTCATGACAATTCGTTCGATCAGTAAATTCAGACCTTGGCTTATCGTTGGCCTCTTATTTATAATAGCATTGCTCAATTACATCGATAGGACCATGATTACAACCATGAGAAGTTCTATTGTCGGCTCTATTCCTATGAGTGACGCGGAGTTTGGATTACTTACCGCTGTATTTTTGTGGGTGTATGGTATCTTTAGCCCTTTTGCTGGCTTCTTAGCCGATCGGTATAGCAAGAGTCGAGTCATTCTATTTAGTTTGTTTGTATGGTCTTTAGTCACCTGGATGACTTCATTTGCCACGAGTTTCCATGAGCTGTTGCTGACACGCGCTTTGATGGGGATTAGTGAAGCTTGTTATATCCCTGCTGCACTCTCCTTAATTATGGATTATCATAAGGGGCCTACTCGTTCTATGGCTACGGGTATTCATATGGCAGGTATAATGGCGGGACAAAGTTTAGGCTTTTTGGGCGGCTGGTTGGCCGAAGACCATTCTTGGAACTATGCTTTTACCGTGTTCGGTATCTTTGGAATTTGCTACTCCATCATCTTGATATTTTTGCTAAAGGATGCCCCTAAATCTCACGATAAAGTGACGGAAATAGTAGCAGAAAAAGTTAAATTTGGACTATCATTAAAGGTGCTTTTTAGTAACAGATCGTACCTTTTTATTGTCCTCTTTTTTGCATTGATTAGTGTTGTATCTTGGCTTATTGTTGGTTGGTTGCCGACTTATTTTCAGGAGAAATTCCATCTTTCCCAGACGCAGGCAGGAATTTATTCCACAGGATACGTATTTACGGCCGCTATTGTGGGCGTGTTGGTTGGAGGTGCGCTCACAGATATGTGGAGTCGACAAAATAAGAAGGCGCGGATATGGGTTCCCTTTATCGGACTATGTTTGGCTGCGCCCGCTATTTTTATCGCAAATTATTCTTCACTGTTAGCCGTATCATTGGTTTGTTTTATTCTTTATACTTTTGTGAAATCGTTTACCGATACCAACACAATGCCTATCTTGAGTTTAGTTGTTGATGGTCGCTATCGCGCAACAGGATACGGCGTGCTAAATTTTTGCGGAACTTTAGTTGGAGGTATAGGATTATACTTTGGCGGAGCACTGCGAGACGCAGATATTAATTTAGATGTCATCTTTCAATTTGCATCGCTTCTCATCATATTAGCTGCACTGTGTATGTTAATGGTCAAACCTAGTCCTAATCTTCTGGCTGAAAAATAATTGCCATGAGTCTATCGCGTTTTTTGAGAATGTGGAATAACTTTGAGCGCGCGAGTATCTCTTAAAAAGGAAGTCTTCGTTTTAGAAAATACGAAATTTAAAACCTTCATTTATGATTCTTCTTATCTCTCTATGCTTTTAAAGAGTTCTGTTTCTTTTGTTTAAGCATAGGGAGGTAGGAAGTTTTCGTCGTGTAAATATTTCTATAGTTTCTTCAATTTTAGCCTTTAATCTTATCCATTCTACGTTCTTCGAATATTTAAGAATGGAATACTGCTTTAGCGATAGCGCAAATGTATGGTTCCAGCAGTAATATTAAATATGTCATACATTTTTAATATTTATTTGTTTTTTCAAAACTTGAATACTATATTTGTTATTATAAATAAGTAGGACATATATAAGCAAATTCCTTATTTGTATTTTTAATGCAAAGAATTACCAATTAATCTTAACCAATACGAATACCAATTAATCTAAATTAATATGAATAAATCTACTAAAGCTTTTTGCTGTTGGATGGATTTATGGAAGTACACTGTGACAGTAGGTTTGATAACGCTATTTGTTGTATATTCCACAGCCATGCCAAGGGAACTTACTGTGTTGGAAGCGCCTGGTCTACAGGAGTTAACTATTGTAGGACGTGTGACAGACAGTTTGGGGGCTGCAGTCGCCGGAGTTTCTGTTGTTTTGAAGGAGGATAATAAAATCAGTACTTCAACTGATGAGCGGGGAATGTATGTTATTAAAGTCCCAAATCATCAATCGACTTTAATTTTTTCTTTTATTGGATTTCAATCACAGGAGCAGGTTGTTGCCACTCGGAAGGAGATTGACATTGTTTTAAACAAATCCGAATCGGAGATTGATGAGGTTGTTGTTGTTGCATTTGGGTCACAGCGAAAGAAAGAATTAGTTGGAGCAATGACCACAATCAATCCCTCTGAATTAAAAGTTCCCTCGAGTAATTTAACAACTGCATTGGCCGGACGTCTCGCCGGACTAGTTGCCTATCAACGTAGCGGCGAACCAGGACAAGATAACGCAGAGTTTTTCATTCGTGGCGTTACCACATTTGGTTATGCTTCTAGTCCATTGATATTAATTGATGGGGTTGAGATGAGGTCGGAGGATTTGGCTAGGCTGCAACCTGATGATATTGCGAGTTTTTCCATTATGAAGGACGCTTCGGCGACTGCACTATATGGCGCACGAGGAGCAAATGGAGTCATCTTGGTAAATACCAAGGAAGGTAAAGAAGGTAAGGCACAAGTGTCCGTTAGGCACGAGCAATCTGTTTCTACCGCCACAAAAAATGTGGAGTTATCCGATCCTATTGCTTACATGAAATTGCATAATGAGGCAGTTTTAACAAGGGACCCCTTAGGTATTTTGCCCTATAGTCAAGAGAGAATTGAAAGTACTGCGAAGGGATTATACCCGGTCGCTTATCCAGTGACCGACTGGCAATCTCTATTATTCAATGATTTTGCAAGAAATGATCGTACGAACTTTAATGTAAGCGGGGGTGGAAAAGTAGCTCGTTATTATATCGCCGCTACCTATAATAGGGATAAGGGGATTTTGAATGTTGATGAACGAAATAATTTCAATAGCAATATTGACCTTAAGAAATATCTCTTACGCTCGAACATCAATATCAATATCACAAATACCACCGAAGCCATCGTACGATTGCATGGCACTTTCGATGACTATACCGGACCTATAGAAGGCGCCACCTCCTTATTTGGTAAGGTGATGCGAACCAATCCAGTGTTGTTCCCAGCTTACTATGAGCCAGATTCAAAGCACAAAGATGTTACCCACATCCTGTTTGGAAATTATGGAACAGGTGGCTACCTCAATCCGTACGCTGATTTGATGCGTGGTTATAAAGATTATTCCAAATCGTTGATGATGGCTCAATTTGAACTAAAGCAAGACTTAGGTTTTATTATAGAAGGATTAAAAGCGAGAGGGTTGTTTAGTACCAATCGTTATTCTTACTTTGACGTGCAGCGTTATTATAAACCTTTTTACTATAGTTTGGGTGGTTATGATAAGCTTACCAATGAATACACCCTAACGGCGATTAACCCGGAAAGTGGACAGGAACACTTGGATTATGCAGAAGGAGGTAAGGAAATAAGTACCAACACTTACTCAGAAGCGGCATTGAATTACGACCGAAAATTTGCTGAGAACCATAACATCAGCAGTTTGTTGGTTTTCATCATGCGCAACTCTCTAGTTGGAAATGCGGGCTCGCTTCAAAAATCATTGGCCTATAGAAATATGGGTTTATCTGGTCGTATGAGCTATTCCTACAAAGATAGGTACTTTGTGGAAGGAAACTTTGGTTACAATGGTTCCGAACGCTTTGACAAAAGCCATCGGTATGGTTTCTTCCCTTCTATTGGTGGAGGATGGGTGGTTTCTTCTGAACCATTCTGGACCGAAGGAATGCAACGGTTGGTTTCTCTACTCAAGGTGAGAGGAACCTATGGACTAGTAGGTAATGATGCAATTGGTAGTGCTGATGATCGTTTCTATTACCTCTCACAGATGAACATGAACAATTCTAGTCGAGGGTATACATTTGGCTATGATTTTCAGCAAACGAAAAATGGAATTTCCGTTTCAAGATACGAAAATCCGAACATTACTTGGGAAACAGCGACCAAGTCCAACCTAGGTTTCGAGATGAAATTCCTAAATGGTTTCACATTGAACGCAGATTTTTATAAAGAACATCGAACCAACATTTTATTAAGTAGAAGCCATGTTCCCGCCACTTTGGGTTTGCAGGTAACACCTAAAGCAAATTTGGGAGAAATGAAGAATAGGGGTATAGATGCTTCATTGGATTTTAGCAAGACCTTAGCCAATGGCTGGTGGATGTCCGCCAGAGCGAATTTCACCTATGCCCAGAGTGAGTTGGTTGTGGTTTCTGAACCCGATTATCGCGATACTCCATGGAAATCAATGGTGGGACATTCTTATGGACAAAAATGGGGCTACGTGGCCGAACGATTATTTGTAGACGAATACGAAGTGAAGAATTCACCTTATCAAGGAGCTGAGGTGATGGCGGGAGATATAAAATACAAAGACATCAACAATGATGGAAAGATTAATGAGTTGGACCAAGTACCGATAGGCTTCCCAACCATTCCGCAAGTTATTTACGGTTTTGGTATTTCTACAGGATATAAATCCTTTGACTTCTCTTGTTTCTTTCAAGGTTTAGGAAGGGAATCCTTCTGGATTAATGCGGAAGCTACAGCACCATTTATAGGCTTGAATGGGAATAACTTATTGAAGCACTATGAGGAAAGTCATTGGTCCGAATCCAACCGGGATCTTTACGCCCTATGGCCGAGATTATCAAACAAGGAGAACGCGAATAACTTCGCTACAAGTACGTGGTTTATGCGTGATGGCTCCTTTTTACGATTGAAATCTGTGGAATTGGGATACACCCTTCCTCAAAAACTCACTAACCGGGTGGGGATAACCAAAGCTCGATTTTATTTAAGCGGAACTAATTTATTAACCTTTAGTTCCTTCAAGCTATGGGATCCAGAGATGGCGGGAAATGGATTGGGATATCCTGTACAGCGCGTGGGAAATGCAGGCATTCAAGTTTTATTTTAAAGCAAACTTACGATGAGAAAGAACATATTTACGACAGTACTTTTAATGGGATTTTTAGGGTTCCAATCGTGTGACAAATATTTGGATATTGTACCGGACAATGTGGCTACACTAGACTACGCATTTAAAGATAGGGTACGAGCTGAACAATACCTTTATACTTGCTATTCCTATATGCCTAGGCATGGGTTGCCGCAATACCCCGGTCAGTTTGATGATTTTACTTGGACACATGGTGGGGTAGATTGGCTGCCGCAATATGGCTATTTCATCCTGCGGGATGGAAATAATGTGACGTCACCAATGTTGGATTATTGGACTGGTCAAGGCGGAGCTACTCATTTGTGGCAGGCCATCAGAGACTGTAATATTTTTATAGAGAATGTCGATAAAGTAAGAGATTTGGAGGATTTTGAAAAGAAAAGATGGGCCGCAGAAGCTAAGTTCCTAAAGGCTTATTATCATTTTTTCCTAATGCAAATGTATGGACCTATACCAATTGTGGATGAGAATCTGTTTGTGGACGTTGGTCCTGATGAAGTCGCCGTCACTCGTAGGCCAATTGATGAAGCAGTGGACTACATCGTGAAAACTTTGGATGAGGCGGCTCTGGATTTACCAAACAAGATTGAAGTGGAAGTTTCGGAATTGGGCCGTATTACCGCCCCGATAGTCAAATCTATCAAAGCAAAGGTATTGGTTACAGCTGCAAGTGCTCTTTTTAATGGAAATACCGATTATCAAAGCCTCGCGAATAAAGATGGAGTGATTCTTTTCAATCAGGTTTATGATCCAAAGAAATGGCAAAGGGCAGCAGTTGCCTGTAAGGAAGCCATTGATCTTTGTCATGAAGCTGGTATTAAACTGTATACCTATAGCAATCCTTCACTAGGCTTATCTGAAACTTCTAGACTGGTGTTATCCACAAGTAGGGTAGTGAGTGATAAGTGGAATGTAGAGCGTATCTGGGGGAGTGGGCAATACGGAAACAGCAGGATTTTGGAAGAATACACCTTACCACCTTTGGATCCCAATCACACTTCCTTTGCTAGATCAGTGATGGTACCAACGTTAAAGGCTATCGAAGTATTTTACTCTGATAAGGGCGTGCCTATTTCTGAGGACAACACCTATGACTATGCCAATAGGTATGAAGTCGCCAACACCGGGGAAAATTATAAATACCTGATGCAATCGAATGTGCAAACGGCAAAGCTACACCTGAATAGGGAGCCTCGATTTTATGGGAGTGTTGCAGTAGATGGAGGCTGGTGGTTTGGTTTGGGCAGGTTTAACGAGAATCAGCAATGGCCTGTGAATGTTCGCTTCGGTCAGCAATCGGGTCGCGCGAGTATTGAACGCTTTTCAGTTACTTCCTTTTTTATTAAAAAGCTTTCCAACTTCGAATCGGCTTATAATGCGAAAGATTACTTAGACAAACGTTGGGATTTTCCGATTTTTCGCTTAGCAGACCTTTATCTTTTATATGCTGAAGCGCTGAATGAAATGCTTGATACACCTAATGAAGAAGTTTATGAATACCTGAACTTGATCCGTCACAGAGCTGGTCTGCAAGATCTTCAAACTTCTTGGACCAATTACTCCAAATTCCCGGATAAGTTCCAAAATAAGGCAGGTATGCGGGAGATTATTCGTACCGAGCGAAATATAGAATTGGCATTCGAAGGACACCGCTTCTGGGACCTCAGACGTTGGAAAACAGCGATAGAGAATTTCAACCAACCTGTTCGGGGTTGGAGCATAGAAGAGAAGGAAGTTCCTAATTTCTATATGGTTAGAACTGTGTTCAATGCCAACTATAACCTCAGAGATGTTTTCTGGCCAATTCGACAAAGTGAGTTGTCGACAAACCGAAGTTTGATCCAAAACCTGGGATGGTAACAGGCATTTACAATTATTTTAATTCTAGTAAGATGAAAAGTTATTTAATATTCATGTTGTTGATCTTAATGATTTTCCAAGCCTGTGGCGAATCGGAAATCGGACAATATCCGCTGGATGGAGATGCGCCAGGGCCAGTATCCAACATTTTCGTTGACAATCAGAAAGGGGCTGCGGTAATTTCCTACGATATTCCCAATGATGATGATCTATTGTATGTTAAGGCAGTCTATAAATTGGACAATGGCCAAGAAGTGCAACAAAAAACCTCTGCTTACGCCAATAGCATTCGAGTGGAAGGATTAGGTCAATCGAAAGAGCAGACTATCCAACTGTATACAGGGGATCGAAGCAAGAATGAGTCGAAGCCTATTTCTGTTGTAATTCATCCAGCCGATGCACCTATTTACGATGTGTTCAGTTCCTTGAAAATCAACAATGATTTTGGAGGAATCCGTTTGGAGTGGGACAACCCAACCAAATCCGATGTCGTGCTCACGATATTAAAGGCAGATGGAGGCAATGAATTAGTAGAGGTCGATCATTTTTATACCAATACTAAAGTAGGGAAAGGGAATGTTCGAGGGTATGCAGCAGAAGAGCAAATGTTTGCGGTATATGTTCGCGATAGATGGCAAAACCATAGTGATACACTCATTGCCAGTTATCTTCCGTTGCATGAAGTAAGGTTGGATAAGAGCAAGTTTACGAAGTGGAATCCACCTGGGATTCCTTATCAAGACTTAGCAAATCAAGGTTGGACAATACAGAAACTATGGGATAATAGTAAGGAAAATCCCGGCTTTAGTATGCCCACTTCTGCTAGGATACCCAATGATTTCACTTTTGATTTAGGTCAGTGGGCTACCTTAAGCCGATTTAAAATATATCATCGAGCCAGTAGTGCACAGCTATATACAGGCGCCAATATCAAACGATTCGAGGTTTGGGGTTCTGAGCACAACAATGTCAACGAGGACTTTAATACCTGGGTGAAATTGGGCGAGTATGAATCTAAGAAACCAAGCGGTTTGCCCTTGGGACAGGTGTCCGAAGAGGATATGGATTATGCCTTTATCAAAGGGGAGGATTTTCAAGTTGAGTCTAGTCCTCGGGTTAGGTATTTACGATTTATGGTCCACGAAACCTGGGGAGGGACCAGTTATGTACAAATTATGGAGGTGGATTTTTACGGGGATATTAAGTAATAAAAAAATAGAAATTATGAAGTCATTATATAAATTTTCCTACATATCAATCTTGATTTTAATGGGGGGAATAGGTTTAGGAGCGTGCTCTAAGATGAATGATCTACATGATGTTTATCTAAAAAAAGGCGAACAAATATACGTTGGACAACCAGATTCCGTAAAAGCTTATTCTGGCGATGGAAGAGTACTGATTAAATATTGGAACTCAGACCCGAAATCGAAAAAAATCACGATTTATTGGAATACTCGGCATGATTCCGTTTTGTTGGATATCCCAGCAAAGGACAGGAAGGATGCAGTAGAGGTGTGGATTGACAACCTGGAGGAAAAGAATTATTCGTTTGAACTAATCACCATGAATGCAAATTTTCAGCACCGTTCGATACCTTTGGAAATCAACACCAAGATTTTTGGAGTTAATTTTCAAGAGTCAATCCAGAATCGGAAGCTGAATTATTTGATTCGGGAAGCGATGGATGCACCTTTGCAAATCGGTTGGTTCGGTGCTGTTGAAAATAGTATCGGTCTGAACTTGGTTTATACCAATACCGCAAATCGTCTCGTGGATACTATCGTCGCTGCAGACCAATCTTTAACGGAATTAAAAGACTATAAAAATAATCTCAAATATAGAACCATTTTTATACCGAATGAAAATGTGGTGGACAGTTTTTATACCGAATTTAAAGATATTTCGCCTCAGGTCGAATCTCCGATATCAAAAAGCAGTTTTTCCAAATGGAATCCGAACGGGATTCCTTATGGGGATGCTGGGGCGACCTATGATATTACTAAACTATGGAATGGTCACCCAGATCAATTTTTTGTGTTCCCGATGCCGGCAGGTTTGCCGCATAGCTTTACCTTTGATATAGGCGTGGAGAAAAAACTCTCTCGAATTAGGCATTGGCAAAGGTTGACAACCTCCGTCGTTTATGCACAACAGAATTCTAGAAGATTTGAGATTTGGGGTAGTGCCTCTCCGGAGGTCACAGCAGATTTTAGCGGCTGGATTCGTCTGGGAACATTTGAGGTAATTAAACCTTCGGGATCGGGTTCAGTCTCCGCTGCAGATTTAGCCTATGCTAGCAAAGGAGAGGATTTTAAACTAGATCCGAATGCGCCTCCAGTTAGATACATCCGTTATGTGGTCTTATCAACCTGGAATGCGAACCCAACACACGGTGCGGTGGGAGAAGTGACTTTCTTTCAATTTGAACAATAAATCTAAAAATAATGAGATCTAATCTAATCAAAGCTGGTTTGTTGACCATTGGACTAGTATGTTCGATGACCAATCAAGCGTGCAGTAAAAAAATAAATCAGGTTATTACGGAAAATAATCAAGCAAAAGTGACAAGTCTATTACCCAACAGGGGGTACCCAGGACAAACCATGACAATTGTAGGGACATCTTTTGGAAGCGACGCTGAAAAAGTCAAGGTGGATTTTGGTGGAATAGTACTCAAACCTACTTCGGTGACAGATAAAGCAATTCAAGTGCTTATCCCAGAATTCAAAGGTCAATCTGACTTGGAGGTTTTGGTTTCAATCGATGGGAAACCATTGAACAAACAAAAATTTGAATACAAAGAGCGTGAAGGGGTTAGTCCATCGAGTGGAGGAACAAGGGTGACGAACTCCGGGCATCTAGTATCTAGTGAGATGTCAGAAATTCGGAAAGTCAGAGGTTATGGTCCCTTTGTTGCTCTAAAAGATGGTGGTATTTTCACGGTGCCTGAAGGGAGTGTTGATGCTTATATTAGTAGAGATGAGGGAGTTAATTGGGTCGGTGTGCCCGTGCTTTCAGCTGAGAGTTTTTCAATGTGGACCCCTACGGTCACCGTTGCCTTGGATGGAACCATCGTGGTTGCGTTCAGTAATGGAAAGGAATTGAAACCCTTGAAATGGAATAAAACGACCCATTCCTATGATCCGAACGCCGCCCTGCCGACTTATACCGTCAGGAGTACCGATGGAGGCAGAACATGGGAAAAGCCAGTTAAATTGCATTCGGAATGGACAGGAATGATTCGCGATATCGTTACCCTGAAAAATGGAGCAATTGTTGTCTCTACTATGAAAATGCTCAATAATCCAGGTCGACACACGGTTTTGACTTATACTTCCAAAGATCAAGGGAAAACCTGGGCTGCTAGTAATATCCTGGATCAATCAGGAGCCGCAGGGGATCATGCCGGATATATGGAGGCCACCCTTAAGGAATTGAAAGATGGACGCTTGTGGATGCTAATCCGTACCAATTTTGATTATTTGTATGAAACGTTTTCCTCGGATGATGGTAAAACATGGTCTGATCCTCAAAAAACATCTATTGAAGCGAGCTCATCACCTCCTGCGTTCAAAAGATTGGCCAGTGGTCGTTTAGTGCTGGTTTGGAATAGATTGTATCCTGAAGGTAAGACAGACTATTTTAGATTAGGTGGAGATTCCAACTTAGTGGAGAGGCCTACCATCTGGCATAGGGATGAATTATCGATTATGTTCTCAGATGATGAGGGAAAAACTTGGTCAAGGCCGAAAGTCATTGCAAAAAATCACTTACATGCTCCGTCAACTCTTGCAAATGCTTGGGACAGCACAAAATGGTTATCCTATCCACATTTATTTGAGTTAAAGCCAGGTGTTATTTGGTTAACAACAGGCCACGGTGGTCTAAAAATTGAGTTTAATGAAAATGATTACTTGTAAAATTTTAAATGTCAAAATATTGAAAGATTTAAATATGAAAACAAAAAAAATAAATTTATTGCTATTACTTTTTCTTTTTGGAGCCTTTCAAGCTCATGGACAGGAAATATCAAAAGAGACTTTGGTCTTAAAGTTAGCACCTTCTGCAGGAAATCCTCGAAACAGTGAAGGAGACTTCGTTCAACTGAAAAATGGAAATATTCTATTTGTTTACAGTCGATATTTTGGAACCTCAGATAGTGATCATGGAACAGCAGTTTTAGCCGCTAGATACTCGGACAATCAAGGAAAGACTTGGTCCAAGGAAGATCGGACAATTGTGAAGCAGGATGGAAAGATGAATGTGATGTCAGTTTCATTATTGAGATTAAGAGACAAGCGAATTGCCTTATTTTATTTAAGAAAGAATTCGGTGACAGATTGTATACCTATGGTTCGTTATTCTAGTGATGAGGGAGAGACTTGGTCAGAAGCTATACAAGTGGTTCAAGATAAGGCTGGTTATTTTGTCTTAAATAATAATCGGGTTATCCAGTTAAAGAATGGCCGCTTAATTATGGCGGTTGCTTTGCACCATACACCGAATGGCGTTTGGCAAGGCAAGGCAGATTTATATGCATATTATTCTGATGATAGTGGACAGACTTGGAAATCTAGCAAACAGGTTCCGAATGCTACCGATATTATCACCCAGGAACCTGGATTAGTAGAATTAAATGGGGATAGGTTAATGATGTTTATCCGAGCAAGCGGGGGGAAGCAACAGCTTTCTTATTCTGAAGATAAAGGGATGACATGGTCGGCTATTGAAGCGAGCAGTATAGTCTCACCTTTATCGCCTGCCAGTATTGCTAGAATTCCAAAAACTGGAGATTTACTATTGGTATGGAACAATAGTACAAAAGGGAGGACCCCGTTGACATCAGCCATTTCAAAAGATGAGGGAAAAACATGGGAGAACATCAAGGTGATAGAATCCGATCCGGATGGATGGTATTGTTATATCGCTATTCACTTTTTGAAGAAAAATGTTTTGCTAAGTTATTGTGCGGGTAGTCAGAAAGACAACAGTTACTTAAATATTACCGATGTAAGAAACATTGATTTGAAATGGTTTTACAAATAGTAAATGAGTAAAAGTATTCGACCAAACCTAATTATTTATTGAGTGGAAGCCTGGAGATGTGCGGTTAATTGTTCTTGGAATCTATACTGGTATTATTCATGTTTTTTCCTCCAAACCAATTGCCGACCATCTTCATCCTCGCAATTAAACTTTACACATTTCAAGATTAAACTATAGCATTCTTTTATGATAAGCCTAGATACTTAATTACCTATCTTGATTTTGGTTTCTTTTGATTAACACTTTGCTCTGTGTATACAAAAGTCATTGTGCGGAATACAAAATATTAGGTTAATAAATACTGTGTGCTAGGTGAATATTATTATTTCTTCAAAGCATCAGCAAATTCCCGTGAAGCCGGAGGCTGGAATAGCCTAAATGTTTTCATGCTCATAAATACGTCTTTGATTGCTGCCGGACTGATAATCCATTCTTGATCAAAAGTATTAGCATGTACTTAGCTTCAAATATATTGTATGTAAGCGTCCCATAATCTAGTTTACTATATCGATTTTGGTCATAGATAAGATTTTTCGAATATAGCTCTATCGTAAGACCTAATCCTGCAGAGGAAGTCCAAGCATTCAACAAGATTTATCCCATTTTTTAATGTGGAATACTTAATGGGATTACTACAAATAAGAAATATTTCATTAAGCTCTTCTTGTGATCAAGTCAAGTATTAAACCAGCCTTTACATAGCCTTACCTTAGCCAATTGCTATGTAAAGGCTGTACTAAGGCTAGTTTAAAAGTTGCTTAAGGTAGAAGTTGTGCCTAATTAAATGTTGATTTGTTTTAGATTAAAAATCTAATGATTTGAAGCTGTGATAATTCTAAATGATGGATTTAATGGCCCTCTTCGAGATAAATTCGACAGCGCATTTTTGAAGGCTTACAAGTGGTCAGGTGTTCGTTAGTGTAAAGTACTAAAGGCTTATGTGGTGGGGTCATCACATAATGGGCCATATGGAAACAATTTTGTGTGCTTGACGTTAAGCACACAAAAAGGGATGGAAGCTTAGAATCTGTGAACCTCACTCTAGATTTGATTAAGGTGAGGCTCACAACGTATGAAATTATCATGCAACCTCTCTGTATCCTATAGAATAAGGTATGCTAGTTGTTGATTTTTTGCTTTTTGCTTGCTGTAGATAGTAATATATATCCCATCAATCCGGAAAGTAAGGAGCCAATCAGTACGGCAAACTTTGCTTCTTCAATCATCAATTCGTTGTCAAAAGAGAGGATGGAAATAAAGATAGACATGGTAAATCCTATCCCAGCGAGGAGTCCCACACCTACTATGTGTGACCAATTTGCTCCTTCAGGGAGTGTGCTTATTTTCAATTTAGTAGAAATGAAGCAAGTGGTCAAAATACCTAGACTCTTGCCGACGATAAGCCCAGCAATAATACCAATTCCAAGGGTCGAGGTCAGTCCGGCAATCATATCTTGATGTATGGTGATATTGGTATTGGCCAATGCAAATAAGGGAATAATTAGAAAATTGACAGGTCTAGTTAAGGCATGTTCCAATTTTTCAAGTGGTGATTCCTTTGCATCGGGAGTGGTAGGAAGGGTCATCGCCACCAATACACCAGCGATAGTGGCATGTATGCCGGAGTGGTGAATGAAATACCAGATAAAAACACCAGGTATCAGATAGGCCCAGATGTTTTTGACCCCAAGTTTGTTAAGCGCCAATAAGGCTAAGAAAATACCTAAGGCGTACATCAAATAGGTGAAGTGTAAATCACCAGAATAGAAAATGGCAATTACTAAGATGGCCAATAGATCATCCACAATGGCTAGTGCCGCGAGGAAAATCTTTAAGCTCGCAGGGACTTTGTTGCCCAACATGGTGATTACCGCCAACGCAAATGCAATATCGGTGGCCATTGGGATACCCCAACCATGATGGCTATCGGTACCTTGGTTGATGACGGCATAAATCGCAGCAGGTAGAATTGCGCCACCTATAGCAGCGAGGATGGGTAATAAGGCTTTTTTTGGAGAGGAGAGTTCGCCTTCGACCAGTTCTCTTTTGATTTCAAGACCTACTAATAGAAAGAAAATCGCCATGAGACCATCGTTAATCCAAAGCAAAATCGGATAGCGAAGTTGTATCGCCTCACTTTCATAGCCTATCTGGTGGTTGAGAAAGCCAGATAGATAGCCCGCAAGCGGTGAGTTAGCTACTAGGAGTGAAATGATGACACAGCTGAATAAGATAATCCCGCCAGCGGTACTCGACTTTAAAAATTGCTTAAAAACAGTTAGATTAATAAGATTCATACCTCAAATCTACGGTTTTCAGTTCAAACTTCCCTTCTAAATCTGGGCGAATCGCTCAGATTTAGAAGGGAAGTAAAATGTTGGTCAGAGGTTTTGAAAGGAAAAACTATTTTTTAGTTTTCGTAATTATCGTGTCGGGCGTCGAAGGCATCAAATAGTTTTTTGAGTTCGGATGCTATCTCTGGATACTCCTCAATGACGTTGGTTCGTTCACTTGGATCGTAGGCTACATTGAAGAGTTCTCGAGCTGCTTCATAGGACTTTCCAGAATTGTTATTAATACCAGCAGGTAATTCGCGATACTTCCAACTGTCTTTTCTGACAGCCTCCACTTTTCCGTGATTCACTAAATAAATGGGCCTATGATGGTAGGTCTTGGGGTCTACTTGGCCAGTTAGCAAGGTAGCGATAGATTGTCCATCCAATGTTCTTTTTGCAGGGAGCGTGGCCCCTGTCCATTCTGCCAAAGTCGGGAGCACGTCTACGTTGCTGATGGGTGTACGGATTACAGACGGTGCAAGGTGGCCTTTCCAATACATAATAAAAGGTACACGAACGCCTCCTTCATAGGTTTGTGCTTTGGAACCCCGGAACATGCCCGCTGTGCCCACATGCCAGTTTTTGGTAATACCATCCTGGCTCATGCGTACGGGGTACTCGATCCAAGGGCCATTGTCACTTGAGAATACAAAAATGGTATTATCAGCTAATCCTCTCTTTTCGAGGGCCTGCCACATAATCTGGAGCTGATGGTCGAGGTCTTCGAGGACAGCCCCCAATGGCCCTGCAAAATGCAGCTCTTTCATGCGGTTGGACACAGCAGCGGTACCAACAGGGAGGTGTGGCATGTTATGGGCATAGTAAAGAAAGAATGGCTTCTCTTGTTTCTGATCGGCGATAAAATGGAGGACTTCATCGGTATAGATGCGGCTCAATGTCGAATCGGGAGGACGGCTGACAACGGGAGTCTGATTCCTGAATATTTTGATGGTGGTGTCGGTCTTGACATATGGGTCACGATAGTCATGGCTGTACATCATGCCATAGAAATAATCGAATCCTTGTGCATTTGGGTGATATTCACGACGATCACCGAGGTGCCACTTACCTATCAATGCCGTTCGATATCCACGGTCTTTTAATATTTCGGCGAGGGTTACCTCTTGGGGTGGAAGTCCATTGCTGGCTCCAGGGCCAATGGGGTCAGGGAGGTTGTAGCGGGAGGCGTATCTCCCTGTTAATAAGGAGGCTCTCGAAGGGGTGCACGAAGGACTAGTGACGACATAGTCGGTAGCGCGGATGCCTTGGGCTGCCATACGGTCCAAGAATGGTGTTGAGATGCTGGGATTGCCGTAGCAGCTCAAATCTGAATAGCCGAGATCGTCTGTTAGGACAAAAATGATGTTAGGTGAATGCTGCGCGTGTCCCAAAGTGGCCATGAAGCAGCCTAGTATTATCATAATAGGTTTAAAGCTCATAGGTTTAAAATTAGTAATTTATTGTGGAACGGTATAAAGATATATCAATATACTGGGGTGCTGGGTAGTGTCATAATCATTTAATGTAAACTTAATCCGGTGAGACTACTTTCAAGGGATAGGCCGTCTTACCTTTATCGATATATTATGATAAAGGGAGGTTTATGAAATTACTGGAACATACACTGCGACTATTAGGAAGTTTTACAGATAATCAATCGACATCGGGTGTTTTTTTTGGCTCTCTGCATATGACATTGATATTGACTTTCTTGATACTATGTGCACTGGCATACCGAATCTTGATTTATTTAGCAGGGTAATTGTTGAAAAATTAGTCAACCGATTGCAATACGGTGCTATCGCTGTTTATCCAGAATAATGGTATTTATATCGCTACAATATTACATATCATCCAAAGGGATAATGGTTTATTGCATTATTTTAGAAGCAAAAACTTACTCATAATTATGAAAAAATCAATTTGCTTATTTCTTCTTATTGCTGGTGGGCTTTCGTTTTCGGGGGCACAGTCAGCACGTGAACTAAGGGAAACCTACCAGGAGCTTGATGTGTTTGAGGATGCCTTGGCTACCACATTAAAAAAAGGCATAAAAAAGAGCGACCTCACGAAAATAAAGAATGACAAGATACGTACTGTAGCCGAGCAATTGCTGAGGAACGAGTACAGTACGGAGTACCGAGTTGCGGAATACCCGGCAATATTGTCTCCTACTGTACTAGGCGAGCAGCTTTCTATTGGTGACGGATACAGTAAGTATGAAAATATTACAGGGGTGTATTTGCCGCTAGGGAAGCAGTTAGTACTGGTAGATGGTGCCGATAAAGATAAGGTTGTGAAATTGATGGTCCCAAATTGGGAGCGAAGGGCGCCCGAGGGCTTAGATCCAACGAAAGACCCAAAAGGTTGGGGTATAGAAAAGCAAGAGTTTGATTTGCGCAACGGTGTGAATCTCGTTGACGTGAAAAATTTTTCCGGCCTAGCATATATTGCTTATTTCTCAGATAGACCCGAAAACGAGGCGCCTATCAAGGTGCATTTCATGGGGGCGGCCGTAAATGGTTATTTTGATATTAAAAAGAATACAGATCAGGACTGGAACAAACTGGTAGATGAAGCTGTGTATCCTGTAATCGACGCCATAGGGGAGCATATACAGATTGCATATCCAGTGGAGGCAATTAAAAAGTACGCATATGGTAAAGGTGTGGAGCTGATCAGTAATTACGATTCTTTGGTCTATAGACAACATCGTATCCTAGGATTAATAAGGCACAATCGAGTGCCGAAAAATAAAATCCTATCGCGGGTCAACTACAATTATTATATGTTCAGGGATGGTGATGGGGTGGCCTACATGGGAGCAAAGCCGGGGTATGCCATGGCTATGGTGGTGGATCCGGCCAGCGTTATAAAAGGTGATCCCTGTTGGGGATTTAGCCATGAGGTAGGGCATGTGCACCAAACTCGGCCTTACTTGAGCTGGGGCGGCCTAGGTGAGGTGAGCAATAATATATTTTCATTGTATGTCACGACTTCCTTTGGAAACAAGAGTCGGCTGTCGGAGCAGAAAAACTATGAAAAAGCTCGTCAAAGCATCTATGGTAAAGGAATAAGCTATTTGCAGGATCCGGATGTCTTTAATCGATTAGTCCCATTTTGGCAACTGCAGCTTTATTTTTCTGGAAAAGGGCACAATCCAAACTTCTATCCTGATCTTTTTGAAAAATTTCGTCAACAAGCTGCTCAGGAAGCGGGACAGAATAGAAGAGCGCGTCGTGGTAATTATATGGATAGAGGACAGAATCCTGCGGTATACCAATTGAATTTTGTTAAAACGGTATGTGAAATAGGAAAAGTTGATTTGACGGAGTTCTTCGACAAATATGGATTCTTTTACGTTGGCACGTTGGAATACGACGACTATGGTAAGTTCAAATATGAAATGACGGAGGAGATGGTACTTGAATGTAAAACAGCTATCCGTCAGATGAATCTACCTAAACCAGCAAACGATTTGTCTTTATTGGAGGATTAATGGGTAATTTTTGCTTGAACAGTATAAATAGGTGATTATTTCTTTTTTTTTGATATAAATCTCGAATGTATAAGTGCATTCGAGATTTTTTTATAGAAATTAAATGATTTTTAAGGGGTTTGTGTATTTTTTTTATAATAAAAAAGACTCTCAAGCGGGGAGAATGAGAGCCTTTTAATAACCAATTATAAATTATGATTTGAGGAGCTGTAAATATAGTGATGAATTTTTTAAATACAAGTGTTTTTTGATTTATTTTTTGTTTTTTTTCTTGTTTTTTTTGATTTTACGTCTATTTGTTTTTGTTTTTTTATTAAAAAAATGTGATTTATGTATTATTTTGTGTTTTTTGTCTTATTTGTGTTTTTTTTATGAGTTTATATATTGATTTTATGATTTTTTACTTAGTTTTTTGATTTTGTATATGAAATTTTCGATTTTGAGAAAAAATAATCGGTTATATGTGGCATATGAACAAAAAACCCTACTTATTTTTGAAATAAGTAGGGTTTTAAGTACGCCCATCAGGATTCGAACCTGAGACCGTCGGTTTAGAAAACCGATGCTCTATCCAGCTGAGCTATGAGCGCATGCCTTTCGGTGATGCAAAAGTACTTAAATCCATTATACTTCCAAAAAAAAAGTAGTTTTTTTTAGAACACTTTGAGTAATTCATTGTTTGTCAAGTGTATTGATTTTAAGTCCTACGGGGCATAATTGGCGAATTAGAGAAGATATGACATAGAATAAACAAATATATATGTTATAACATGTATATTTGTATTGAAAATTAAATTAAAAAGTATGGCAACAACATGGAATTTGGACAAAGCTCATAGCGAGCTTGAATTTAAAGTAAAACACATGATGATCTCGAATGTGAGAGGTCTTTTTGAAAATTTTGATGTATCGATTGATGGGGGAGATAACGGTTTTGAAAATGCAACCGTATTAGCCTCGATCGAGACTAGTTCGATCAATACCAAAAACGGACAGCGTGATGAGCATTTGAAGAGCGCTGACTTTTTTGATGCAGCGACTTATCCCGAAATTAAGTTTGTGTCTACGAGCATTACGAAAAAATCTGAAGGGGAATATGACGTTATCGGTGATTTGACGATTAAGGACACAACGAAGTCGATTGCCTTGAATGTGGAGTATGGAGGTGATGCCGTAGATCCTTGGGGCAATAAAAAAGCTGGATTTACCTTTTCAGGAAAAATAAATAGAAGTGATTTTGGTTTGACTTGGAACGCAGCTCTGGAGACTGGCGGGGTCATGGTGAGTGAGGAGGTGAAATTGAGTGGAGATATTCAGTTTTCAAAAAGCTAATAATCAGCTCAGTTGCGTCCTGAGCTTGATTTATTGCGATAAAATGTGAAATTTTATTTGTGAGCATAGATAAAATTTGTACTTTTGTCGCGGAGAGCTGGCAGAGTGGTCGAATGCGGCGGTCTTGAAAACCGTTAACTGTCACAGGTTCGGGGGTTCGAATCCCTCGCTCTCCGCATCCTAACAAGGAGAAAGTATCAAAACCCTACAAATTTAACGATTTGTAGGGTTTTCTGTTTATAGACCAATCCCGTTTTTTCAATACTTCTCGATTTCAGCGAGACCCTAGCGAGACCCTAAAATTTAGTCATCTAGAGTCTCGCTAAAATGAACTTCAAGAATCAGCATCAAATGGTCAACACAAGACCATAAACTGAACATCTTGTCGATTCCTCAGGGCGGATTTTTCTAAACCCCTGTTTAGAGCAAGTTGTCTTTTGAGCTGCTCGGAATAAATCCGCACTTGCCAATATCCGAATGGAAAAGATGGTATGGCACATTTCATTGGACCCTGACCCAGAAGAAAAGATTAGCGATGAACAGTTTGTCGAAATGGCACAGAAACATATAGAGGATATGTACAACGGCAATCAACCGTGTGTCGTATTCAAACATGCGGACATTGATCGGACACATATACACATTGTTTCGACCTGCGTAGGCATTGACGGCAAGAAAATGCCCGATGGTTACGACTACCCATGCTCAATGGTGGTCTGTCGGGATTTGGACAAAGCAAACACCCCTTTTAAAGCATCATTTTTCAGGAAAAAAGCAAGGATTGCCCGACTGCAAAAATCTAGGGAAATTCAAAGAGAAGATGAAAACCAACCCGAGTCCAAGATATCGGTCGGCCCTGTTTCTAGTAGGAGCACGATAGACAACCAAGCGACTAAAGATTTTTTTGAATTTATTTCAACGGAACATTTATCCAGTTCTGAGTTGGGAATGTTCAGCCTGTTGCCCCCAAGTATAAGGCGAGGATTACGAGGAAGAACAAAAATAGGAGGTTGTAAAATAGCTAATCTCCCTTACACAGATGTTGCCTTAGATATTCTGCGGTAATTGAAACATTATCTTCCAATAAGTCACAAACCGTTCCGGTAAACAATACATTTCCGCCGTATTTACCTGCACCAGGCCCAACATCTATTATCCAATCCGCTTGTGCAATCACATCAAGATTATGTTCTATGACAATTAAAGTATTATTATTTTCAACTAAATTATTTATAAAATCCAATAGTTTTTCAGTATCGCTTGGATGTAACCCCGTGCTTGGTTCGTCAAGGACAATTATTTTATTGGAGTGCTTCAATTCTCTTGTCAATTTAAGGCGTTGTCTTTCCCCTCCCGAAAAACTGTCTAACCGTTGTCCCAAGGTAAGATAGCCTAAACCCAATTTGAGCAACATATCAAAGGGTTTGTTATATAGGTTATCGGGAAAAAAACCAATAGCTTCTTCTACGGTCATATCCATTACATCTACAATATTTTTGCAGCCATAATGATACTTTAAGACCTTTGGCTGAAACCCACTGCCTCCGCAAACTTCGCAGGGTTGCTCTATATCATCCATAAATGCCAAATCAATTTTTTCAACGCCAATTCCTTTACAGTTTTTACAAGCCCCCTCACTATTTCTACTAAAAAGTTTATCGGACACGTTGTTTGCCATCGAAAACCGTTTTCTTATGTCATCCGACAAGTTTAGATACGTAATCAGATTGGAGCGTATGCTCACGGCCGATAAAGACTGGTCAATAATGGTTATATCCTTATAGAATTTAGGCAGCACCTTGTTAATCAATGTACTCTTGCCCGACCCAGCAACCCCTGTAACTATGGTCATTACGTTTTTGGGAATTTTCACATTGACATCTTTAAGATTATACAGATTAGCGTTTTCAATTTCTAAATATCCTTTTGCACTTCTTGGTTCTTTGCTTATAGTAGGTGTTTTTGCGAAGTATAAACCTGTTTTCCCTTTTGATTTTTTTAATCCATCAAATATACCTTGATAGACAATTTCCCCACCTTTCTTTCCTGATAGTGGCCCCATATCAATGACCCAATCGGCAATTTTAATCAAATCGGGGTCGTGTTCAACAATTAATACGGTATTTCCCTTATCCCTTATTTGTTGAATGATTGAAGAAATATTTTGTAAATCCTTTGGATGAAGTCCGATACTCGGCTCATCAAAAATATAGAGCAAATCTGTTAGGTTGTTCCCTAGGCTTCTTACCATTTTTATTCTTTGACTTTCTCCCCCCGACAGGGTGTCAGTTCTTCTGTCCAATGTCAGATATTGTAACCCTATGTTTACGATACTTTGAAGTTTTTTTTTGAGTTCAGCAAGGATTACATCAGAAGTTTTGGATTGTAGAGAACTAACAAAGTCTAAAAGTTCTTCTATTGAAAGTGCTGTGCAATCAGCAATACTTTTACCGCCTATTTTGCAGGACAAAATATTTTCACTCAATCTTTTTCCATTACATACTGGACAGGGGCTTGTTGCAATAATATTTTTTAAAGCCTCTTTACGGATAGTGTTCTCCTTTGATTGTTTCTTTAGAAATGCTTTCTCAATTCGAGGGATTATACCTTCATATTTTACAGTCTTCCCCCAGTCTTTATCGGGATTCTTCGGTTTGTGTTCTGAAGCATTCAAAAGCAAATCCCATTCATCGGCGGTATAATCTCCTAACTTTTTATCATTGTCAAAGTAGCCGGACATCGTATATCTCAATAAACGGTAACCACCGGATTGGAAAGTCGGAAATATAATTGCACCCTCATTCAAAGACCGTTGTTTGTCTATAAGGGTGTCAACTTTAACCGTCTGCACAAAACCAAGCCCCTCACATTTTTTGCACATTCCCAAAGGATTGTTGAAAGAAAATGTATTGGAATATCCCACAAATGGCTTACCCATTCGGGAAAAAAGCAATCTTAAAGAAGCGTACACATCGGTTACTGTTCCAACGGTTGACCTTGCATTTCCTCCCAATCTTTTTTGGTTTATAATGACTGGAACATTCAGATTATTGATTTTATCCACATCCGTCACGCCTATGTGTTGCAGACGGTTTCTGATAAAACTGCTTTGCGTTTCATTGAATTGCCTCTGAGCTTCAGCTCCTATCGTTTCAAAAACTAAAGACGATTTTCCTGAACCGGAAACACCAGTAAATACAGTAATTTGATTTTTTGGTATCTGTACAGAAATATTCTTTAGATTATTTTGTCTTGCATTCTCTATAATAATATTAGCCATATTCATTAACTTTGGTAATATTTAACAAAGTTAACTAATTTTGAAGCATGAACAAAAGCGAACAAAAATTCTATAATTTATTTACGGAGTTACAGTGCTTTATATTGACGAATATGAGCAAGGGAGAGGTTAACGGGGTTACCGCTACCCACTACAATATTATTGAATACATTTATCGACACGATAAATGTACCGGAAAACAGGTCGCAAAGGCTTTTAACATCAGTCCCCCTGCAATTTCAAGACAACTTAAATTCTTGATTGAAAATAATCTCATAGCACATGAGCAATCTTCAGTAGACCGTAGAATTTTCAATTTAAGTGCGACGGATAATGGAAAATTCATTGTTGATAATTCCGAAAATTTTAGAGAACGTGTTGCAAAAAGAGTTTCTAAAACCTTGACGAAAGATGATTTAAAAAATCTAACTGAATTGCTTCATAAGGTGTTGGCAGAGATAACGCGATAGAATGAAATCTTTATGCAAGAATTTTACAACGAAAGGCTGAACAAATTGGAAACGGTAATCTACGGTTTGGAGATTGAGACAAACTAGTAGAAATGGCATCTTCATTAAGTCATATTATCTTAGAACTAGTCAGGAGTAGGAAAAGCTATATTTGGATTTAGTGATACCTTTTATATATCTTCAAAAATCAGTTGAAATATTTGTCTAATTTTGTGTTGTTGTAAAAATAAGGTGAGCAAAAAATCCGTGAATTTTTAATCTAAGACAACTGTGGAATTATCATTGAGAGCAAAAGATATAATAGCACAAATAAACGAAGGGACGACCAAGCTGGGTGACTTACGGAAGGTTGCGAATGACATAAAAAAAGATCACGAATTAGCGCTGGAGCTTTGGTCAACGGGGCAATTTTTACCCAGGCAGTTGGCAATTTTGATTATGGACAGCAAACAACTTTCGCAACAACTCATCGATAAATTAGATTGCAATATTGAGCAACATGATGAAAATGAGCGACTTAAATTAGCGGATTGGTTAATGGCAAACCAACTTTCCAAAGACAAAAGGACTATTTCGTTAATGGAAACATGGGAGGATAGTCAATCGTCATTGCAGAGACGGATTTTTTGGTATTATCAAGCTCGTCTACGGTGGGTTGGACAAACGCCGCCACCCAACAGCGAAGAATTGCTTTTCAAAATCGAAACACGTATCGGAAAGGAAGTGCCGGAAGTACAATGGGCAATGAATTTTACAGCAGCTCAAATCGGAGTTTATGAGGAAAAATATCGTTCGAGGTGCATTGCTCTTGGTGAACGTACAGGGTTATATAAGGATGAAATAGTCGCTAAAAATTGTACTCCTAGCTATTTGCCGAAATTTATAGCTATACAAGTGAATAAGTTGAATAGATAAAAAAGAGTACAACGTGGTCGTACTCCGTTGTCTTGTGACATTGTAGACTTATTCTATCCACCTATTTGTAATTCGGTATTTTCCTTT
The DNA here is from genome assembly GCF_027627455.1 of Sphingobacterium sp. SYP-B4668. Lineage (NCBI taxonomy): Bacteria > Pseudomonadati > Bacteroidota > Sphingobacteriia > Sphingobacteriales > Sphingobacteriaceae > Sphingobacterium > Sphingobacterium sp. SYP-B4668. The sequence continues at coordinate 2,224,847 of NZ_CP115483.1, forward strand.
TCTAACGTAATATTTCGTTTAACGGTCGCCATGGCACCAAGCATTTGAGGGTTTACATACGATCACGATGTTACGAAATCAGTATCGTGCAACTCAGGCTCTTTTTCTCCCATAATATCCCGCCATTCGCTTAGGTCGTAGGGATGCAGATTGTGGGTTAAATACTTATTGAATAGAGAAAAAAATAAAAGGCAGATTGTCAATGTATTATCATTTATCTTCCGTAGTCGGTTAAGCCTTTTGCTCCATAAGGAAGTCATACCACCAAGAACACTATTAAAAAAAGAAATTGGGAGGGTACTATGAAAAAATTACTTTACATCACGATGCTTCTTGGGGGAATGTTATACCTTAATCCGACGAGAGCGCAAGTAAGTGTTAACATCAATATTGGGAGTCAACCGTTATGGGGGCCAGTGGGGTATGATTATGCCCGGTTCTACTACATGCCGGAGATGGACGTGTACTACGATGTGGTCCATCGTCGCTATACATACTACCATGGTCGGAAATGGGTGACAAGAGCGAGTTTGCCTAGTCGATACAGGCACTATGATATGTACCGAACCTACAAAGTGGTCATCAATGATAGAGATCCTTGGCACAGGCATTCACATTATCATAAACAATATCACCGTCACCGGTCGAATTATTCTCAAGTGGTCTTGAGGGATGGCAGAGGTCGATATGATAGGGACGACAAGCATTATAAAAAGGGGCGCGACGGCTACCATAAGCATGATCGGCGAGATAAAGGTCATAAGCATCGTGGCAGACACGGAAGGGATGATGATTGATGCTTAGTTTTTTTTGTGTAGAGGAGGAGCTATAAAGCTCCTCTTTTTTTGAGCTAGACATAGCGTTATGTATGAGATGAATTGGTGGAATTTGTATGATTTTTGTTCTCTGAAATTTTTTTTCTTGTGAATGGTATAAGACGTGTTTAATATGTTACTTTTGCAAAAGTTTTAATAGAGCTCAATACAAAAAAATAATTCATCATGCGATTTTTTGGAAATGTAGGGTTGGGATTGGCATTGTCGGTGCTGATTTTCGGTACTCAATCCTGTGGTAATGATCAAACGTCTTCAAAGCGAACTACTGAAATACAAGATACCTCTATCAAGATCGATCGTGGTGTGAAGGTAAAAGAGAATGAAGAGCCTGCACGGAAGGATACGGCGGTGATGAAAGACACAGTGGTGCAGCACGTTGAAAAGCCAGCTCCAAAGGAGAGCAAAGCACAGCGAGATTCTATCAATACGCGCTTGGATAGCCTCCCTAAGCATATCTATTTAACATTTGACGATGGACCTTTGATTGGAAGTTCGGCAATAGACTCGATAGCCAAAGCGAAGAATATAAAAATAAACGTTTTCTTGATTGGCAAGCATGCCAATATGAGCAAGCGCCTAAAAAAGGATTACCTCCGGTATTACAACAACCCGTTGGTTGACGCTTACAATCACAGTTACACGCATGCGAACAACAAATTCAACGTGTTCTATAGTAATCCAGATCATGCCTTTTCTGATTTTGAAAAAAATGAACAGGATTTGGCACTTAAATACAAAATCGTGCGTCTTCCTGGGCGGAATATTTGGTACTTCAATGACAGAAGACGGGTGGATTTGCAGAGCGGTGCTAGTACGGCGGATTTGTTATTTGCCAATGGCTACAAAGTAATGGGATGGGATGTAGAGTGGAAAATACATGGCCTTACGGGACAACCTGTGCAGTCGGTCAACGAAATCTATCAACGGATGAAGAATAGGTTGCGGAAAAAGGATTCATTCACGGCAAACAATGTTGTACTGTTGATGCATGATGATATGTTCCAAAATAAAAAGGGGCAGAAGCTGCTGTCTGATCTCATTGATAGTCTACAGGCACATTCAAACTATCACTTTGAACACATGCGCGATTATCCCGTAAAATATTAAAGTGATATCCAACACAAAAAAGCCGTTCCCAAATAGGAACGGCTTTTTTGTGTTGGATAGATGGGTTTCGTTAGCCTTTACGAAGATATTTTGTGAGAATGACAATGGTCTGCCCTTCCACTTTACCTTCTATTTGATCGGTATTATCGTGTACTAATTTGATGTTCTTGACAACGGTTCCCAACTTGGCGCTCAAAGTTGAGCCTTTAACGTCCAATGTCTTGGTCAGCACGACTGTGTCGCCTTCATACAACCTGGTGCCGTTGGAGTCCTGATGGAACTGCACTAGGGCATCCATTTCATGGTCTCCGGTTTTCTTGGCCCACTCCAACGTGTCGTCATCCAAGTAGAGAATATCTAGATTGTCAGCAGCCCAACCTTCATTGCGGAGTCTGCTTAACATCCGCCATGCCATGACCTGTACGGGGATATGTTCCGACCACATGGTTTCGGATAAAATCTTCCAATGATCGGCATCGATTTGTTCGGTTTTCTCGATTTGAGCTAGGCAGGTATTGCATACCAAGATGCTGTTCTCCAAATTGGCGTTGGAGGTTGGCGGAACTTCATAAACATTTAGATTCTCCGTAAGATTGCATAATTCACACTTGTTACCCGATCTTTCGATAAGTTGTTGTTGTAAGCTCATTTTTATCTGTTTTTTCTCTTCGTTATTGTTGGCTACCAGGATTGCTGTAAGCAGAACTCCCCTTAAAAATAGGGAGTAGTGTTGTCCTCATGTAGTCCATTTCTAGTCTATAGGCCCTAAAATTAACCAATTTTAGGAGATTAGCGAATTTAATTCCTAGATAAGGGATTGGAGATGATATAAGTGGCAGAGATTTTGTAATATTGGTATAACTTTTAATCCTGACTAATTATGAAATGGCAAGGCGGTCGTCAAAGTGACAATTTCGAAGACAAAAGAGGTATGTCCGGCGGACAGAAATTTACTTTAGGTGGCATCGGTGGTGTCATTGTATTGATTATTGGTTTTATGCTAGGCGGTGACCCCGCACAATTGTTGCAGCAGGTACAGGATGCAAATATAGGGGGGACCCAAATGCAACAGGGAGAAATCGAACTTTCACCTGAAGAAGCGAAATTGACAGATTTTTCTAAGACGGTATTGGCTAGCACAGAGGATGTTTGGAACAAAGTGTTTGCGGACAATGGGCTGACCTATCAGGTGGCGGTACTAACGGTGTATCGCGGTGGGGTAGAAACACAAGGCTGTGGTATAGGTAAAGCTGCCTATGGTCCATTCTATTGCCCGGGCGACCAGAAAGTCTATTTGGATTTGAGTTTTAATGATGAATTGCAGCAAAAATTTGGGGCAAAGGGCGAATTTGCCTTGGCATATGTAATCGCCCATGAGGTGGGACATCATATCCAGAATCTATTAGGGACACTTGGTAAAACGAATCGTTTGCGTGAGCAAATGAGCGAAAAAGAGTATAATAAAATCAGCATCATGACTGAATTGCAAGCGGATTTTTATGCGGGAGTATGGGCACATCATGTAAATGCACTTTCGGATGTCAAGATTGACTATGACGATATTTTAGACGGTATGCGGGCGGCAGAAGCGGTGGGTGATGACAAGCTTCAAGAACAAGCGCAGGGATATGCAGTACCTGAATCTTTTACGCATGGCACCTCAGAGCAGCGTGCCAAATGGTTTAAAAAGGGATATGAAACAGGTGATATGAAAGCGGGTGATACCTTTTCCGACAGTAGTCTGCGCTAGATAGCTTCCGTATTTATTGTACCAATAGATTACATCCGCGAATGTCGCTTTGGTCGAATCGGCCTAGGACTTCAAATGATCCATCCGGGTATATTTTCCCTAAATCCTGTGTAGCAATGAAGGAACAGGAATAGATATTGGCCAGGTCGATAACGTTGATGGCCCCGGTCTTGGCATCTGTCAAAAGAGAAAGTGGATCATTGGTATCCCTGACAAGTATCTTTAACCAGTTGGGACATTTAAATATTCCATTGCCTGTGGAATATCCTTGTGAAAGTAATTCGGTCATACCATATTCGGAATGAATGCTAGGCACATGGAAGGCTTTACACAATATTTCATGCACTTCCTCTCTTATCATATCTTTACGTTTACCTTTCATACCTCCTGTTTCCATAATAATCAAGGAAGGAAAATCGACTTTATATTGTTCGGCAAAGTCCAGTAGCGCATAGGTAACGCCAAAGAGTACGGTTTTTGTTTTTTCGGCACTCAGTTTTGCTAAGGTATTTGCCAGGTCCTGATGGTTATATAAAAAATAGCCGGACGCTGGTTGGCGGCTCTGCTTAATCAAGTCATCGACCATATAGATGAGCGAAGAGCCAGATCGCTCTAAATAGGATGGGAGTAAGGCGAGTATTGCGATATCTGCTGGATTGCCGTAGAAAGCTTCAAAGGCCTTTCTGAATGATGTCTCGTAGATGGCAATGTTTGCAACTTCATGTTTGCTGGTGATCATCCCTGTAGTGCCCGAACTAGAGAATGTCACTTGAGGGACACGACCAGATGCAAAGATGCGCTGGGATTTGAAGAGTTCAATAGGAAGGAAGGGAATCTGGGTGTAGTGTTTCACATGTTGAGGATCCACACCTATATATTGAACATAATATCGATAGATTTCGCAATTCGTAATCTGGTAGTGAAAGGTCTGTAAACAGCAATCATTGAATTCAATATCGTCCTGTATGTTAAATATAGCGTGTGTATCCATGTGTATATCTGAATGACAAAATTAGACAAACTTTCGTTTTTCTGAAAGTGTATATGTTTAAATGCAATCGAGTACTTTAAACAAGCTCGATTGGTGGTGGAGCAAACATGGTGCAGGCAGACTGGAAGGGGGGGAGGAGAAGCCGTCTAGTTTTGTGAATTGTTTGAAATATATTCCTTTAATCGGAAATACCTTCGTACTTTTAGGGTGAAGTACTCATTAATCTCTCTACTATGGATGACTTTATTGCTGCTCGCTCGCAGATGGCCATGTCCCTAGGCTTTCACATTATCTTTGCTTGTGTTGGTATGGTGATGCCTTTTTTTATGTCTATTGCCCATTATATTTATTTGAAAACCGGAAATGAAATCTATAAAGGGCTTACAAAGGCCTGGAGTAGGGGCGTTGCTATCCTGTTTGCTACGGGGGCGGTATCGGGTACGATGTTGTCTTTTGAGCTTGGTTTGTTATGGCCGGGATTCATGAAGCATGCTGGTCCTATTTTTGGAATGCCATTCTCTTTGGAGGGAACGGCATTTTTCATAGAGGCTATTGCATTAGGGTTCTTCTTATATGGATGGGATCGATTCCATAAATGGTTTCACTGGGGGACTGGATTGGTGGTGGGAGTCAGTGGGATTGCTTCGGGGATACTGGTGGTCGCTGCCAATGCTTGGATGAACAGTCCGTCCGGATTTGACTATGTGAATGGCGAGTATCTGAATATCGACCCTATAGCGGCGATGTTCAACGACGCTTGGTTTTCCCAGGCGCTGCACATGACATTGGCGGCTTTTGTTTCAACGGGATTTGCGGTTGCAGGTGTGCATGCACTAATGATTATTAAAGGTAAGAACGTGGCTTTTCATAAGGCAGCCTTCAAGATAGCGGCAATAGCCGCGTGTATCTCGGCATTGTTGCAACCGATTAGTGGAGATATCTCTGCCAAAGACGTTGGCAAACGTCAGCCTGCTAAGCTTGCGGCTATGGAGGCGCACTTTGATACAGAGGCAAATGCTGCTTTTTTGATAGGTGGGATACCCGATGAAGAGACGGGAACGGTTAAGTACGGCCTGAAGGTTCCCGGTGTTCTTAATTTCTTGGTACATGGAGACTTGACGACTCCTGTGACTGGGCTTCATGATATTCCGAGGGATGAATGGCCTCCAGTGGCTATTACACACTATGCCTTTCAGATTATGATTGGATTGGGTATGCTGTTAATGGGCCTTTCTATCGTCTATTTTATAGCCCTGTTCAAAAAGAAATCCTGGTTGGAGAGTCGCTGGCTGATGCGTCTTTTTGTCATCGCCATACCGATGGGCTATATCGCCCTCGAGGCAGGATGGATAGTCACAGAAGTCGGTCGTCAGCCCTGGATTATCTACGGGATCATGCGTACCATTGATGCGGTGACTCCTATGCCCGGAATCGTGTACTCGTTTTATGTATTTACGGGGGTATTTATCTCGCTATCCCTAGCTGTGGTTTACTTATTGTATCGTCAAATTACGATGGTAGGCCATCTTTATGATCCAACGGACCCTCATTTCAAACTTAAAAAGTAAGACTATGTTATATGTTGTTATTGCGTATCTATGGGCTGCAATCTGCTTGTACCTCATTCTGGGAGGTGCAGATTTTGGTGCCGGTATTGTCGAGCTTGTGACCAAACGATCTGCACGTCCACGTGTTAGGAGCATCATGTATAAAGCGATAGGACCTGTGTGGGAGGCCAACCACATGTGGTTGATCATTGCTATCGTTATTCTTTTTGTTGGTTTTCCAGAAATATATACGACTATGTCAACGTATATGCACCTTCCTCTACTAATGATGTTGATGGGAATTATTGCTAGAGGTACGGCTTTTGCTTTTCGTAATTATGATGCCGTGGATGATGCGATGCAAGGTGTTTATTTTCGAATATTTACTGTATCGAGCTTGATTACACCGTTCTTTCTAGGTATTATCGCAGCAGCTACGGTATCGGGACGTATTGACGTCGAAGCTGCTGATTTCTATACCGCCTATGTGGGCAGTTGGTTTAACTGGTTTGGGGTGGCTGTCGGATTTTTTACGGTAGCGATATGTGGCTATTTGGCTTCCATATTTGCAATCGGGCAGATTGCGAATATGGAAGAGCAAATCCTGATGGTGCGCTTGGCCAAGTTGTTTGTATTCGTAGTGATGGCCTGTGGTCTAAGTGTTTTTGTAGCCGCCCACTACTCGCATATCCCGTTACTGGATTGGGTACTCGGAGATATTTGGGGGCAGTTGGCCATTGTATTGGCATCACTTTCGGTGATTTGGCTGTTTGTGGCGTTTAAAAAGAAATCGATTGCCGCCATGCGGATACTTGCTGGATTTCAGGTGGTCATGATCCTATTTGCGGCGACATATCAACATTACCCCGATTTGATATTGTTGAAGAATGGGGCCCATTTGTCGCTCATCGATCATTCTGGAGCCGAAGCTGCCATCAATTCGCTGGGCTGGGCACTGTTGATCGGTAGTGTTTTTATACTTCCAACACTTTTTTATTTGATTTACTCCTTCAGTAGAAACAGGACATCCCTTTCGGATGCTTCCTGATATACGGATTAATATTTACATAGAAGATGTCACAAATTCAACCGGTCAATAGGTATCTGTTTATACTAGTAAAAAGTATATGTGCAATGGTGGTGATGGGGATGATTTCGGGCCAGGCTTTTAGTCAGGAGGGAACGACGGCATTAAAATCCTTTGTCGCTGCTGAATATCCAGATAAAAATGGTCCTGGGGTGGCCGTGCTAGTAGCAACGGGACAGACTGTGGGCCACTATGCCAATAGTGGTCTGGCGGATCTCGAACGAAAGACTTCTATTTCATCGCAATCTCAATTTAGGATGGCGTCAGTTAGTAAACAATTCACTGCTCGTGCCATCTTTCAATTGATGGAGGAAGGGAAGCTATCGTCCATCACAGCGATTGGCGATCTCTTTGATGGTCTGCCAAAGGCAATCCAACGCATTACGGTGGGACAATTGCTACAGCATACTTCTGGAATATGGGACTATGAAACCCTAATGCCAAAAGGTCAATCCGAACAGCTGCTGGACAGTGATATCTTGGCTATCATCAGAGGAAAGGAGGAGACTTATTTTAGACCTGGACAGCAATTTCGATATAGCAATACGGGATATTGTTTATTAGCGCTGATTGTAGAGCGTATTGCAGGACAATCTTATCCGACCTATGTCGAACAATCTATGTTTAAGCGAGCGGGACTGGTCAACGCATGTGTCTTTGCCCCTAAGCGAGTTATCCCGAATCGAGTATTTGGATATCATCCTCGTGAGGGCAAATATGTATTTGCCGATCAAAGCCTCACCAGTGCGACTAAAGGGGATGGCGGGGTTTACATATCTACGGAAGAATTTGCGAAATGGTTGGATTCGTGTGTGATAGCATCCTCAAAGAATAAATCTTACCTAGATGCCATTTTGGCTAACAAAGTATGGGTGAGGGATGGAATATACTACAGTATGGGATGGTTTTTGAGTTGGGATAGTGTGGGAGGGATGTGCCTTTTTCATTCGGGAGAGACTACAGGCTTTCGCAATATCGTGTACGTGGTGCCTGAAGCTAAAATCAAATTGCTGGTATTCAGCAATAGAGATGACGAGCAGATAGGAGCATTTTTTGAAAAACTTATGGCCACTGAACAAATTACAGTAGGGAAATCATTGTCGCCATATAGCCATTTGTTCGAATGGTTGAGCCATGTATACTCGGGAGATTAAATAACCTCACATGGGGCTGTCAGGGAGACTTAGGTTATGCCTGGAAGCACACATTTGGTAGAAGAGAGGAGGGGAAAAGTCTGAAATGCATGCAGGTCAGCACATTGAAAAGGAGTTGGCTTGTGAGATTGATGAGGAAAATATGGATGCGAAATAGAGCGATGAAAAAAATAAATGAGGATTTGAATATATTAGCGACATGAAGACAAAAATAGAACGAATACATGTATTATTGACTGTTCCAAGATCAATCGTGGATGCGGCGGAATATCCATATTTTCATGAGCGTGGGCTTTCAATGGAGGATTCCGTGAAAGAACAGGAAGTGAAGAATGGTATCGATGCCAGCTTTGATGGGTTTGAAATATTGAGTGCCACCGAACAACTTGAACATGTTGCGCCAATACCGGATGAAGATACCGTTACTGCAAAACTGTATTATTATGTGACAACAGTACAAAAATAGAGCTGGACCGTCTGAATATGTAGGCTGGAGATGAGTTGAAAAAGAATTTTTATGGGGTTAATTGAATCCTTTTTGTTGCCGTTGTGAACATAAAATGGATACAATCAATACGGTGTGGGTTTAAATGGTCGGGATGGCCGGATTTGAACCGACGACCTCCAGCACCCCATGCTGGCGCGATACCGGGCTACGCTACATCCCGAAGAGGAAGTACAAATAAAGGAAAGCTTCTACAGAAAAGCAAATTTATATGAAAAATGTTGTAGTCCGCATATTTGTACAAGGTCGTGGTCGATTTTTTTGTGCAACTATCGCTTCTTAAAAAAATACGATAATGTGGTGTAAGCGATTGGAAATGGGGGGCAACTTGATAGCGATTTGGAAAAAAAGCAGGTCCTTATCTAGTAAAGAGGAGGACCTGCTTGTATACATAGTCGTCTGAGCGGCTGACTACAGCATTCCGCCGTCTACTGGTATTACTTGGCCAGTGATGTAAGCTGAAAGATCGGAAGCCAAGAAGAGACAAGCATTGGCAACGTCCTCTGCTTCTCCAGCACGCTTAAGAGGAATTCCAGCTTCCCAGCCTGCCACCACTTTAGGGTCTAAAACTTCTGTCATCTCGGTCCGAATGAAACCCGGAGCGACCACATTGGCTCTTATATTTCTGGAGCCTAATTCTTTTGCAACAGATTTTGAGAAGCCAATGATGCCCGATTTGGAAGCTGCATAATTGGCTTGGCCAGCATTACCTTGTACGCCCACTACAGATGACATATTGATAAAGGATCCCTTGCGGTTTTTCATCATTATTTTGGAGGCCGCTTTGGTAACGTTGAATACAGATTTAAGGTTGACGTTGATAACATCGTCCCAATTCTCCTCAGTCATACGCATCAAAAGTCCGTCTTTGGTAATTCCCGCATTGTTGACCACAATATCAATAGTGCCGAAGTCATTAACAATATCATTGATCAGTTGTTCAGCTTCTGCAAATTTAGAAGCGTCGGAACGATAACCTTTTACAGTTGTGCCGAAAGCTTGTAGCTCTTGTTCAAGTGCTTGACCTTTCTCCACGGAAGATAGGTAGGTGAAAGCAACATTTGCACCATTTTGCGCAAATACTTCTGCTATTTTTCGTCCTATACCTTTGGATGCTCCCGTGACTAGAGCTGTTTTTCCTTCCAATAATTTCATCTATATTCTTTTAAAAGGGTTGACGAGACGGACCTTGACTTATTTCGGTCGGGCTCATATGTGATTTATTTGTTGCTAAATGTGATTGTCAGAATCGATTCTTCTCTATGCTTAAGTAAAGTTAAGACTAGGATGATATCGCTCCTACATCCGTATCCTAAAGTTGTAAATTTACAGATTGACCACAAAAGTGTTAAAAATCCTTGTATATTACCAATTTTTGCCCTAAGAAAGTTTACAATATTATGGGAAGTGTCGTAGATATGCTCCTGAATATTTGTCGGTTGTCATTCTCAAAAAAGAAAAGGGCCGTTTTTGATAAAAATGTAGATTAATGAAAGAAATTTGACAAAAGCATTGGTAATAAATCAAATTGTATAGTAAATTTGCAACAATCACAAAGACATGGGTAAAAGCAAAAAGAATTACGAAGACGTTGACGTCGTATTAATAGGCGCAGGAATTATGAGCGCTACTTTGGGTACATTGATAAATGAATTAAACCCACATGTTAAGATTGAGATGTTCGAGCGGTTGGATTTGGTCGCGGCGGAGAGTTCGGATGCTTGGAATAATGCCGGTACAGGTCACTCTGCATTATGTGAACTTAACTATACACCTCAGAAGGCGGACGGAAGTGTCGATATTAAGAAAGCAATCAGCATTGCTGAATCATTTGAGATTTCGAAACAATTTTGGACTTATCTTGTCGAAAAGGAGATTGTAAGAGATCCGGCTAACTTTATCAAAAGCATCCCTCACATGAGCTGTGTCTTTGGAGAGGAAAATGTCAATTTTCTCAAAACACGCTTCACGACAATGACAGAAAATACACTATTCAAAGGGATGGAGTATTCTGAAGACAAAGAGGTGCTTCAAAATTGGGTTCCGTTGGTAATGGAGGGAAGGGATGAAAACGAGAAAATTGCCGCTACGAAGATGGATATCGGAACCGATGTGAATTTTGGGGCGTTGACACGTGATTTGATCGATCACTTGGTTAAAAAGGATAATTTTGCTTTATGCTTAGAGCATGAGGTGAAAGACATAGAACGTGAGGATGATGGTAGGTGGGAGATAGAAGTCAAAGACCTTAATACAGGTAAAAAGAGAGATTTAAAAGCCAAATTTGTATTTATTGGTGCTGGGGGGCATTCCCTACTCTTACTAGAAAAATCTGGAATCCCCGAGGCCAAAGGTTACGGTGGCTTCCCCGTAGGCGGGCAATGGTTGCGTTGTACAAATGAGGAAGTGATTGCGAGACATCATGCAAAGGTGTATGGTAAAGCTTCTGTAGGCGCTCCTCCAATGTCGGTGCCGCATTTGGATACTCGTTATATTGACGGAAAACAAGCACTTTTATTCGGACCATATGCAGGCTTCTCTACCAAATTCTTGAAAAAGGGCTCATTTTTTGATTTACCAGCGTCTATCAAACTTAGCAATATCCGTCCAATGCTTGCAGCAGGATGGGATAACATGGACTTGACGAAATATCTAATTACAGAAGTCATGAAAAGTCCTAAAGACAAATTGGAGTCACTTAAAGAGTATATGCCGAATGCTAAACAGGAGGATTGGGAATTGGAGATTGCCGGGCAGCGGGTACAAGTGATAAAGAAGGACAAGAAGCACGGTGGCGTATTGGAATTCGGAACGGAAGTTGTCGCTAGTTCGGACGGTTCGTTAGCTGCTCTTTTGGGTGCTTCCCCGGGAGCGTCGACTTCTGTTAAAATTATGGTGGAGCTGTTGAAAAAATGCTTCCCCGAACGTGCAAAGACAGATGGATACCGGACGAAGTTAAGAGAAATGATCCCAACATGGGGGAAAGCTCTTGCCGATGACCCTGTTTTATGTGATGCTACTCGTCGTCGTACACATACGGCTTTGAAATTGGATTACACCAAATAAAAAAAAATACTTATGGGGTGCTGAAGGTGGTAGTTGCATAACTGTTGCCGCAAAACAGGCTGAGATTATACCCAATACCCAAGCTTTCCAAACCCGGAAGCTTGGGTATATACCTGATCCGGATAATGCCGGCGTAGGGATTTTAATTTCGAAATATATTGTTTTAAATAGCCGAATCCATAGGTGTGTATTTTTAGATATACTCCTTAGATATGGAAATGATTGCCTTATGGAAAGATCTCTATCAACAGATTGTCCAAACTTCTTTTTTACAATGGCTAGGGGTGACCGCGGGAGTTACCCAAGTCATGCTGTCCAAGAATAATAAAGTATCCAATTACTTATTCGGAATCGTCAGTATCGTGGCGACCATGATTGTCCTGTATGAGGCTAAGCTCTATGCAGAGATTGCATTGAATATGTATTATCTGGTGATGAGCATATACGGTTGGTGGTATTGGACGGCAAATAGGACAGCCTCGCAGAAGGCAATCAGCAGCTGCACACAGCAGGATTGGATGGTTGTGCTCGCTATTGTGGCAATTGCATTTGCTACTTTCTATTGCGTCTTGACGCATCTAACTGATTCTGACGTTCCAGTATGGGATGCTTGGGTGTCGGCTACAGCTTGGGCGGGTATGTGGTTATTGGCCAAACGAAAGATTGAGAATTGGATTCTCTTAAATATATCGAATTTGTTTGCCATTCCCTTGTATTATCATAAGGGGTTGTTGTTGTACGCGATATTGACATCCTATTTGTTTATAATTGCTTTCTTGGGATATTTCAACTGGAGAAGACTGATGAATATTAAAACAAAACTCGGTTATGCTAATGAATAAAATAGATAAAGATATAGTAGAGAGTAATGTATTTATATCTATTGAAAAACAATGTCTTACGGATGAGCAATTAACTTTATCTTATCGTAGAAAATGGTTTAAGCTTTGGGTGCCTAAAGAATTGGGCGGTGAAGAGTTGACATTGATAGAAGGTGTAAGATTTTTAGAGAACTTGGCCTATTTGGACGGCAGTCTAGGCTGGACAGTGACTTTGTGTGCGGGAGCAAATCTATTCGTGGGGTTTATTGATAGGGAGAAGGGAGACGAAGTCTTTAAAGACGAGCGTGTGTGCTTAGGAGGGAGCGGTATGCTTAATGGGCAGGCGACAATTGTGGAGGGTGGATATTTAGTAAGTGGACAGTGGAGGTATGCCACAGGGGCACTTCATCTTACCCATTTCACGGCTAATGTCCAAGTGTTTGATGCCAATGGACCGCTAGTGGATGGAGTGGACAACCCTGTGTACATCACTATATTCGTGGACAGTAAGGAAGTTCATATAATAAAGGATTGGTGTACATTTGGTCTTGAAAGTACAGCTAGTCATAGCTTTATGATGGATAATGTATTCGTGCCCCAGAACCAAATATATAGCCTTCGTCCGGATTGTGCTACACGCAAGGAAATACTCTACCAGTATCCTTTTATGCCTTTTGCGGAGGTTACACTGCTAGCCAACTATATGGGTATGTTTAGTCGGTTCCTAGATTTGGTGACAAATATATTCCATAAGAAGGCATCGTCGGCAAAGTGGCAAGCTACCTATGGTGATTATCTAATGCAACTATCGAGTGGAGTAATGACCGATTTTCAAAAGATGCGAGAAGAGGTGTATACCGATATAGCCCTCTCTTGGGATAACCTTCTGAAAGGGGTGGACAATAAGGATGTATATACTCGGATTGCCAAGAATAGTCGACGGATGGTCTCTTTTATCAAAAACAAAGTAATTGCTCTCTATCCATTTTGTGGGATAATGGCCGCACAGCGTGACCATATTTTAAATATTGTCTTTCGGAACTTATTTACGGCGACACAGCATAGTTTGCTGCTCGCTGAGGACAGTGACGAGTAAAGCTAAGAGAGGATATCGTGTAGTGCGTCATCTAGTACCGGGAATTTGAATCGGTAACCCAACTGCATAATCTTGGAGTTGGAGATGCGTGATCCGTTTAGGATCATATCTGCCTGCTGGCCTAGCGCAAGCTTGATGACGGGAGCCGGAACAGCGGGTAATACGACCTTTTTGTGAAGATGCTTTGCTAAGCGATGGGTGAATTGTCTATTGGTGATATGTTCTGAAGCAGCAGCGTTGACAGCACCTATAACGGAGGGCTGCCGTAAGGCGTATTCGAAGATGTGTATAAGGTCATCGATATGGATCCAAGGGAAATACTGCTGGCCACTACCTAATACGGGATTGGCGTAGTACTTGGATAGTTTAATCAATAAAGGGAGTGAGCCCCCATCATGGGCTAGGACGATAGAGGTTCGGATCTTGACTACGCGGTCCGCGACTTTGGTTGAATTAAATAAGTCCGCCTTAGCCTCCCAATCCTTGGTCAGATTGGCAAGGAAATCATCTCCAGGAGGGTCTTGTTCGTGAAAGATGTGTTTGGAAGTCGTCATTCCGTAATATCCCATTGCTGATCCTGAAATAAAGGTTTTGATGCGTTGGCCTAGCGATTGCAAAGTATCCAGCAGGAGTTGGGAAGCATCTATTCGACTACTTCGTAACAGTTGCTTCTGTTTGTCGGTCCATCGCTTATCAAAGATACTTGCTCCAGATAAATGGATGATGTGATTTACATTGGCAAAGGCATTTCTATCCACTTCGCCAGATGCAATATCCCACTTGAATTCACCATCTCTCTTGACATGACGTGTCAGGTAACGCAACTCATATTGTGCTTTTAATATTTTTGATAGATTGTTTGCTATGAATCCGTTAGCACCAGTTATAAGAATTATTTCTTTCATTGTGATAGTTGTTTTTCGAATGCCTCTGCTAGCGGATAGTCGCTAGCAATCAAATTGCCTACTTGCTTCGTACATCTGATCATACCCTGTGGATGACAAGAACACCAAAGTTCGCTCTTCTTCATAGTCACGAGGTACGGAAAAAACAAAATCCAATTTGCCATCTCTGTCTAGGTCTCCTACAAATGTAATCTTCATGAATGTATCATTAAACTGAGATTGGTCAATCAAGACGGCTACAGGTGCACCATTGATACTTAAATGGAGCTTGTAGTCTGTAATCGAGGAAGGAGAGCTTGATTCTGCGGATAACTTGCCTTCGGCTTGCAATTGATAATTTATTTCTTCAAAGGTATAAGTAAGGGGGTGGTTGGGTAAGACCTCGTCCTTAGGGATTTTCAGAGAGTTGACTTCGCCGGCATTTAAGCTGGGGATTTGAAAGTAAAGCAATGAATTATGGTTGGAGATGATAGCCTCGGATTTCATGGCCGCACATTCATCAAAGCCTTGTACAATGTTGTAGTCCGGAGCTGCCAATTGAAATTTTCCATCTACAGCTCTAAGGTCTAGCCAGCCCTGTTTAAATTCCATTTTGCCCACCTCTTCATCGGATACTCTATAGGTTCCCAGAAGAAAGGTTTGTCCTTCTATTGGTGACTTGGTATTGGTTGCCAGGACAGACTTGTCTACAGGAGTGGTCTCTCCAGCGTTATCCATCACAGCTTGTAGTGGCAAGGAATCTGCGCTAGCAGTTGCCTTGTTGCCATTGGGTTGACAGCTGTATAGTAGTGTAGAGATACCGATAAGGGCAACATATTTGTACATAAAAAGCTATTATTAATCTTCATAAAGATAACAAATAATAGCTTTTAGAGTTTGCTAAGCTATATTATTTATAGCATGTGCGAGTATTTCATATGATTTCAAGCGTTTGTCGTCGTCGTATATATACGATGTGGTCATGATTTCATCGAGGTTGTATTGTCTGGCAAAATCTGCCAAGTCTTCGGTTAGCTTGGCTTGGTCCCCAACAAAGGTGCAGGAGACCATGCTTTGTACGGCTTGCTCGATTTCTGTAATACCTGCATAGATTGTCTGTTCAGTAGGTGGGGAAAGGGGGCGCCTGGTGTTGGTGATGATTCCAGCAAACATATTGTACAAGCTGGAAGATAGATATTGGGCTTCTTCAGTCGTATCGGCTCCCACTACGTTGACACAGGCCAAGGAATAGGGCTGTTGCAATTGGGCCGAAGGCTTAAAGTTGTTTTGATAGATTTCTAGCGCATTGCGAAGCATCGCTGGTGCAAAGTGTGACGCAAAGGCATAGGGAAGACCGAGTTCAGCGGCTAGATAAGCGCTATCAGTGCTGGAGCCCAAAATCCAAAGGGGGACTTCTAACCCTTCAGCAGGGAAGGCTCTGACCTTGGAACTATAATTGTCTTGGCTGAAATACTGTTGTAAGGCTTTGACATCATCTGCAAAGTAAAATTGGGTATTGATGTTGTTTCGACGCAGGGCCATGGCAGTTGATTGATCTGTGCCCGGAGCACGACCAAGTCCTAAATCTATACGTCCAGGATACAAGGTTTCTAACGTGCCAAATTGTTCGGCAACCACAAGTGGAGCATGGTTGGGAAGCATGATGCCACCAGACCCTACGCGTAGGGTAGAAGTATGCTCGGCAACATGGCTAATTAGGACAACCGTTGCTGAGCAGGCAATATACTCCATATTATGATGCTCGGCGAGCCACAACCGCTCATAGCCTAATTTTTCAATGTGTTGTGCGGCTGTGAGTACCCGCTGTATAGCTTCTCTAGGATTTCCACCTTTCTTTACCGGTGCCAGCTCCAAAGCAGATAATTTGATTTTGTTCATCTATTATGTTATTATTTGTTTTATCCTATATCGATTCCTCTGGATACATCCGCCAGCTTTAGCCGTATGTATCATAGACCAATCCTTAACCTCTTTATTTTTCTTTACCATGCGAATCAATCCCCTGATTACAGGATGACAAGAAGCCCATCGGGTGCTCGAGATTTAAATATACGGCTCTGAATAGAGAGATTTGTAATGGGAATGTAGGATTAGTATATGCGGGATGCAGATATTACAATATTATTATTGTTGAGGTCTTGTGTGAAGAAGAGAAAAAGATCTCCTCCGTCTTTTATCTTGAATTTTTTACGGATAGCCTCTGGTTTTTCTCCTGAATTTTTGACGACAATATTGGCTTGGGCGGGATAGTCTGATTTTTTAAAATCGGCGTATCGCTGGCATTCCAGTATTTGAAATACTCTTCCTGGGAATGATGGTGCCAATTCTGCAGAGGTATAAAGGTGAGTGTGTTGATGGAGCTTACCTAATGTGTACCGGGCACCTAAGCTCTTAAAAGCGCCAGCTTTTGTGATGCAGACGTCCGGATCGTACAAATAGTTGAGTGGGATACTGTAGCTATTGGTTGTATTACGTTCTTCATCGTATGAGAAGATGAAGTGTTGCTCAAGGTCTTGAAATAATCTGATGCAGTGGATATGGACTGGACCGCTATAATCGCGCTCCTGTACAAAGAGTAGCTCTTTGCAGTCATTGTCTACACTGATGACATACACAGCTTTGACGAAGGCTAATGAAGATAGTGCATGGCTGATGTCGAGCAAAGGAGCAATTTTGCTGATAACAAGTCTGGATTTTTCAAAAAACAGAGATTGGAGGGACACAATGTTGGGCTCACAATCCGCCAGTAGGAACACTTTTTTACTGTTGACCCTACGAGAAGGGTCGACGTAAATCACATCTACGACCTCATTCTCTTGGTCTCGGAGGTACTGGACGCCATCTGTTGCTAAGCAGGTAATATTGAAGGTGTGTAGAGCCTCAAAATTGTGTTTAACGATGAGAGAAAGTTTCCTGTTGAGTTCGCAATGTGTGACTTGATGGGCTACACGGGAAAAAAAATAATCATCCACACCGAATCCACCTGTCAAATCAACGACCCGCGACCCATGCGGAATCAGCTTGCTCTTGAATGAAGCTGTTCTTTCGGAGGAACACTGTTCGAGGTTGATTTTGTCAGGAAAGTAAATGTTGTCGGTCGTATACCAAGTGGGAAGCTTATGGATGGCACGCTGCTTCCCATCAATCTGATTGGCTAACTCCGCACTAGTGATACCTTCTATTGGGCTCTTTTTTAAGGCAATACCCGTGGGCGGGACATGAATATTGTCCTGAATAAATTGTTGAACTTCTCTCTTTAATATATTGTTGTTCAATTATTTATTTTTAACGAGCATTTGACAGGTATAGCTATCTTTGAGCTCTTTGATGATTTCTTTGTTGACCAAGACGCGGTCTATGGTCTCTTGATTATAGTATCGAATGGTAATCAATTCGAGTCCAGATTCTACCGTCACTTTATAGCGTTTTTCCAGCTCTTCCAATACCGCTGCAATGTTGTCACCTGTCTGGTCGACGGCAACCGAAAATTGAATCGCACTGTTGTGCATCATATTGATTTTGATACGATGCTGGTGAAATAGGTTGAAGATATGGCTCAAGTTGTCTTCCACAATAAATGAAAAATCACGGGGCAATATATTGATAAAAACCTGATTGACCTTAAAAATGAAGGATGGTACAGGTAATGTCTGGTTAGTGCTTTTGATCTGGGTCCCTTTTTGGTCGGGATTTAGAAAAGAACGGACATTCAAGGTGATTTTTTTGTTTTGCAGCGGTTTGATTGTTTTCGGATGGATGACCGTGGCGCCATAGTAGGTCAACTCGATTGCGTCGGTATAGGAAAGCTCAGGGATGAGTTGGGTTTTTTCAAACCACTTAGGGTCTGCATTCAGTACACCGGGTACGTCTTTCCAAATGGTAACGGACTCTGCATTGAGACAAGAGGCAAATATAGCTGCCGAATAATCTGAGCCTTCTCGACCTAAGGTTGTTGTAAAGTTTTCCGACGTAGATCCAATGAATCCTTGGCTGATAAGCACGTAGTCGTCAAGTAAGATAGGTAGTTCGGCACGGATTTTCTCCTCGGTCTTCTCCCAGTCTACTTTGCCTTCTCGGTAAGTATTGTCTGTAAATATAAAATCCCGAGCATCTATCCATCGAGAGGATACACCGACCGAAGCGGCATAGGCGGCGATGATTTTGGATGAAAGTAGCTCTCCCAGTGATACGATTTGGTCATATAGGTAATCATACCCATCTTGGGGGGACTCTTCTAGAATCCATTCGATTTCTACGAACGAATTGGCAATGTCGTCAAAGATTGGATTAAATCGGTCTTCAAAAAGCTGCTCCAAAATAGAAAAATGACTTTTTTTGACTTCGTTGAGTAGCTCAAAGGGGTCGCCAGATTGTTTGAAAAATGTGTTAGTGAGCTTTTCTAAAAAATCTGTAGTCTTGCCAATTGCCGATACAACGACGAGTAAGGGTTCGTCTTGATATTTCGCAATGATTGAGGCCACATTCTTAATACTTTCCGCATCTCTTACTGAAGCTCCCCCGAATTTGAATACTTGCATTTATGATAACTATGTTTTGGGTTGATTGCTAATTATACGCTGGACATACACCTTACCTGAATCGGTAAGTAAATGCTCAATGGCTTCATAAGGTATGCGTAGGGAGGTACTTCCTTCTGCATACGATTTGATTTCATAAGGATTGTAGTAAAAGAGTAGATTATTCCGTTCCAATCCAAAGTTTTCAGCGAGTGCATATTGTCCATTTTCAAAGAAATACTTTCCGTCCAGTCGTTCGTGATTACCTAAGCGTTCCATTTTTCGGAAGTATTTTTCTGCAATTTTAATAAATTCTTTTTGTTTTTCTCTACTCACGAGGTCGTTGAACACGATTTTTTTGTCGTTTACCAAATCAAAATTTGCAATCAATTTGACATGGTTTCCATGGGCGCCACCGCTGAAGTCATCAATCTCTGTTGCTATGCTCAGCAGGCTAGGGCGATTGACCAGGATATTGGTCCTGATTTCCCTGAACCAGGCCGTATGGTAGGTGGGATCCGATGAGTCTTCGACAAATTCATTAAAACCGGACAGAAAACTATCTGCCGCTTGCTGTATACTGTCTTCACCATCAATAAGAATCGATGACCGAAGTAATTGATTAATTTTCTTGTTCTCAAAGTCGGGATAGGAAGCATAGAAATAGGTGGTATCTATACCATGCTCGCTATCTAGGAAATAAGGACTATTTTTAAAAAAATCGACAACTTTGTAGGGGAGGGTATCACGAGATGTCTGATGCGCCTCATGTTTACTACTATTGGGATTCGATTGGCAACTATAGGCTACAATCGTCATCCATATCCCCAATACCGCTGCATATTTGGATTTTTCTAACACCATAATCCTCTTCACTAATGATTCACGGTTACATTGATCCATTCTGAATCAAATGTAGCTCCATATTTTTTGTAGAATTCAATGGCAGGGGTATTCCAATCCAAGACCTGCCACATCATACCAGAATAACCCTGTGATTGGCTGTATCGTATCGTTTCGTCTAACAATTGCTTTCCAATACCTGTTCCTCGCATTTTTTCGGTGACGATTAAGTCTTCGAGGTATAACCGCCGACCTTTCCAGGTTGAATAGCGGATGTAAAATAACGACATTCCGATGATGAAGCCGTCTACCTCTGCCACGAAAGCAGCCCATACAGGTGAAGGCCCAAAACCAGCTAGCTCAAACTCAGCCAAGCTTACAGTCACCTCATTCGGAGCTTTTTCGAAGAGGGCAAGCTCACGGATTAAATCCATCATTTGGATACAATCTGTCTTTTGGGCTTTTCGGATGAGGACTTCTTTCATTGGTTTTGGTCTGTTTTAAAATGTTTGATGATACGTTTTCCAAATACGGTACTTCCCAGACGAATCATGGTGCTTCCATTTTCAATAGCTAGTTTGTAATCTGAAGACATACCCATGGAAAGGGTGTCGAAAGTATCTACTTTTCGAAAAAAACTTGCCTTAATGCCATCAAAAAGCATTTTCAATTCGTAGAACTCTTCTTTGACCTCTTTTTCATTCTCAGTATTTGTCGCAATACCCATTAAACCTCTGATGCGAATATTATCTAAAGTCAGGAATTCTTCATCTCTAAGCAATTCCACTAGTTCAATATGGTCTAAGCCAAATTTTGTAGATTCCTCCGCAATATACACTTGTAAAAGACAGTCGATTACACGGTTGTGCTTAATGGCATGTTTATTTATTTCTTTTAATAATTTGATAGAATCTACTGATTCTATCATGGAGATGAAAGGGGCAATGTACTTGACTTTATTCGTCTGAAGGTGACCAACCAAATGCCATTGGATATCTTTTGGAAGCTGTTCGTATTTGTCCGTAAGTTCCTGCACCATATTCTCGCCAAATACACGTTGCCCAGCATTGTAGGCCTCTAAAATATCTTCTACGGGTTTGGTTTTGGAGATGGCGACTAATGTGATACCTAGTGGTTCGATCTCTTGATTTATTTTCTCAATGTTGACTGCAATACTCATATATGTACAAATCTAGGATATAAAATTTCGAAAAGCACCATATTCAGTGCCTTTTTGTAAATTTGTACAAAATTACGAAATGCAACGTTCAATACTCTGTATATTTTTAGTGTTTTTTCTATTGTCTTCATGCAGCGATGGGATCCCAAAAGGTGTTTTGTCGAAGGCAAAGATGACGGATGTTCTGGTGGAAGTACATCTAATTGATGGCTATCTGAATACCTTAAATGTAGATAGTGCGCGCAAGGTGTTGGGAGGCTATTACGAGCAAACTTTCGAAGCCTTCGATACGGACTCAGCTACCTTCAATAAGAGTATGAAATTCTATGCAGAAGATCCTTTATTGATGACAGATGTGTATAGTAAGGTCAATGATCGGTTAGTAAAGCTAGAGAAGGATTATAATCGGTTGGATTCCATTCGGAATGTGATTGTGCAGGATAGCCTAACTCGTGTGAACCGATTGATTATGCAGGCGCAAAAATCCAAAGATTTGATTTTGAATGTGAAGAAGGATAGTACCACAATGGATTACAAGTCGTTTGCCACCTATTTCTTGAGTGATGCAGGACTGGGCACGCTCGCCGAACGTATTCTTTATATTCCGACACCCGCACCAGCGTTGACACCAACCCCCGTACCGTCGACACAACCAGCAGAAGCAGTACGTCGAGAAGAAGTAAAAGAGGATACGAGCAGCGTAAAAATAATACCGACCGACGGGCGGCGTTTCAAGCCTGTCATACGATAATTGCGCGTTTGAACTTTGTAAACCGTTGATTAAATGATTAATATTTGAAATGATTTACCCCCAAAATGCAAGTGATAAACTCGGCTTTGCTGAGATTAAGCTATATATAAAACAAAAGTGTCTAAGTGAACCGGGACGTGAAATGGTGGATAAAATCCAGCCACAGGTCAAACTGGAGCAAATAGATCGTTTCTTACGGCAAACGAACGAATTTAAGGATATATTGGAGAATGATGCTCCTTTACCGGTGGATCATTTATATCCAATCAGGCCACTTGCAGAAAAGGCAAGGGTAGAGGGAGCTTTTTTGGCAGAGGAGGAATTCTATCGCGTGTTGTTGTCTTTACGTACAGTCTACGCTGTAATCCGATATTTTAATGAGCGAGAGGGCTTGTATCCTAATTTAGAAATCTTATTTGAACATCTGCCGATTGAAAATAAAATCGTAAAGGATATTGAGGTGGTGATAGATGAGCGTGGTAAAATGAAAAATAACGCGTCGAGGCTCTTGTTGGATCTAAGCCAACAGATTTTAAAAGCTGAGCAAGAAGCGCATAAACGCATCGACATCATTTTTAAACAGGCGCAGAATAGTGGCTGGACTGCTGATGGTAATCTGACCATCCGGGACGGACGCCTTGTCATTCCTATTCTGGCGGAAAACAAAAGGAAACTAAAAGGGCTTATCCACGATGAATCTGCGACAGGGCAAACAGCTTTTATTGAGCCAGAAGAAGTTTTTCACTTAAATAATAAGATTAGGGATTTAGAGTTTGAAAGAAGACGCGAAGTGATTCGTATCTTGGTGGAATTGACGACGATGTTAAGACCGCATATTCCGTTGCTGTTGTCCTATCACAGCTTACTGAGTAAACTAGATTTTGTTCGAGCAAAGGCTTTATTTGCGATAGATGTTGAAGCGGAGATGCCAGAATTGTCAAAAGAGGCGGAGATTTCACTTCACAATGCTCGGCACCCTTTATTGTTTTTGCATTCCAAAAAGGAGCAACATACGGTAGTACCGCTCAATATTAACATTAATGCAGATGAGCGGGTGATTGTTGTTTCGGGACCTAATGCAGGCGGAAAGTCTGTTTGTATGAAAACAGTTGGTCTTCTGCAGCTGATGGTACAATCGGGCTTGTTGATTCCAGCTGAGGCTACTTCAAAAGTTGGAGTATTCAAACAAATTTTTGCCGATATTGGAGACGATCAATCTATTGAGAGCGATTTGAGTACCTATAGTGCACATCTTTCTAAAATGAAATATTTTACAGAGTTTGCAAATGCGCGTACATTGATTTTGATAGATGAGTTTGGAACAGGTACCGACCCGCTCTTTGGTGGACCTATGGCAGAAGCGGTACTGGAAACGCTAAATAAAAAACATGTGAGGGGAGTAGTGACGACACACTATTCGAATCTAAAAGTATTTGCGAGTCATACAGAAGGTCTTGAGAATGCATCTATGCTATTTGATAATGAGGCGATGAGGCCGATGTATATCTTGCAAGTGGGTAAGCCGGGGAGTTCATATGCTTTTGAAATTGCTCACAAGATAGGTCTTCGAAAGGATATCCTAGAACTGGCCAAACAGAAAATAGGGACGCAGCAGAAAAAAGTAGATACGCTCTTGGTCGATCTGGAAAGGGATAAGAAGGAAGTTTTGGATACGAAAGTTGCCATCGGTAAGCGTGAGCGCGAATTAATCTCGCTTAAGGCCGAATATGAAGAATTGCAGACCTATCTTGATGAGAACAAGAAGCAGATATTACGGAAGGCCAAAGATGAGGCGCAACAGATTTTAAAAGATGCGAATAAGCTCGTTGAGAATACAATTGCCGACATTAAGTCTGTAAAGGCAGATAAAGAGAAAACAAAAGAGATCCGCGGTAAATTGACACAGGCTGCAGATGCGCATCGTGTGAAGCCGATCAAACAAGCTGCTCCAATAGTAGCAACTGGAGCTGAAGAGCTTGTCATTGAGGTGGGAGATTGGGTACGGATTATAGATTCGGGTAATGAAGCGGAAGTAATAGAAGTCGCTAAAAACAATAACCTCATCTTGGCACTAGGTGACTTAAGAACTGTGGTGAAGCGAGCAAAAGTGGTTAAGCTGAGAAGCAAGGAAAAGTCGAAGGCCATTAAGAAGAGTAGTGGTCATACGCCATCTGGTGCCGATTTTAGTCCCGAGGTGGATGTGCGTGGTATGCGCACGGAGGATGCCCTTCAAAAGTTGGAGGCAATTTTGGATCGTGCAGTGATGATCGGGTATCCGAACTTGAAAATCGTGCATGGTAAAGGTGACGGAATTTTACGTAAATTCATCCGCGAATACTTACGTAAATACAGCCATGTATCTCGGTTTGAAGATGAACATGCGGATAGAGGGGGAGACGGTATTACATACGCTTACATTGATTAATAATAATTATTAAGAGATCACTATGTTTCTTGAATTCTTTGATGATGAACGTGTTCAGGCCGTATTCGTGTCCATTATTTGTGGCTGCGTAATTGGGTTTGAAAGAGAGTATCGTAATAAGTCGGCTGGCTTTAGGACAGTCGTATTGATTTGTTTTGGATCTACCGTATTTACAATGGTATCCATGTTAGGCGAAAATTCGGACGATCGTATAGCGGCTAATATTGTTACCGGTATTGGCTTTTTGGGGGCAGGGGTTATATTCAAAGGAAAGGTGTCCGTACTGGGGTTGACTACAGCTGCAGTAATTTGGTCTATGGCTGCCATCGGCATGGTAATAGGTACGGGAGAGTTTGTGCTGGCCTTTTTTCTGACTGCTTGCATGTTTATCATTCTTGCATTTTTTCATAAGATTGAGCGGGTCTTGTCGAGTTTCTTTTTTACCAAGACTATCTACATCACCTTCCAAGATATTGGTCTCCACCATCTGAAGGATTTTGAAGAGTTGCTCTTGGAACGAAAAGTTACCGTAGCCAGAAAAGGACTCGAAAAACGAGGGAATCATTTGATGGTGGTGTATGATATTTCGGGTAGACGAAAGCACATACAGGCTGTAAATGAGAAGATTGTCAGTTTAGATTACGTATACGAATTTACATATAGTTAAGATTTATCGATATGAGCGTAAAGAATAGATGTTTGACAGTTTATTGTTTTATTTTGTTTCTATTATGCGGTAGTTCTATGACTGCAAAGGGGCAGGAGGTAGCGGGAAGCACTGTTGATATCCGTATTCTCGAGTCCATAGCCGAGCATCGGAGCCCAGGTCAGACAACGACGTTCAGGATCCTGTCGGATACGCATAACTATATGCAGATTGCTATTCCTGCGGGATTATTTGTGGCAGGTGCTATCAATGGAGATAAGCAGATGCGTCAGAATGCAGGATATATTTTTAGTAGCACGGCGGTCACAGCTCTTGTGAATATTGGTCTCAAACAGATTTTTAAAAGATCTCGTCCCTTTAAGAAATATCCGGAATTTGTGGCCCTAGCTGCTCCGAGTTCATATTCGTTCCCATCGGGACATACCTCAGCTGCATTTAGTACGGCTACGGCTTTGTCCCGTGCCTATCCTAAATGGTATGTCATCGCACCGGCGATGCTGTGGGCTGGAAGCGTGGGATATTCCCGAATGTATTTGGGTGTGCATTATCCTACAGATGTAGCGGCTGGCGCTGTATTGGGGACAGGAGCGGCCTTGGGTATGGGGTTTATGAAGAAATAACGTCTTTTAACGGCCTCCAAAGGAATAGCCAATGACTCCATTGGCTATTCCTTTGTTTGTTTATCTTAGCTGCAGCTTGGCAATACTGCCTTTGCTTCCCGTTAGGTAGATGGCGTTTCCTTTTTTTGCTTTTTGGATAACATTGAAGCTACTGGTATCGATATTGGTCCAATGCTGTCCGCCATCATTGGAGATATCTGTGCCAGACGTTCCGGTGGTCAATATTGTGTCAGCTGACACATAAATCACGCTTGATTTAAAGCCATGGACAGATGTTGCAGGTGATTGCCATGAGCGTCCAGCATCGGTGGTCAACAGTACATTGTTAGTGTGTATTTGGTCCTGTAGGTAGTCGCCTCCGACTGCAATTCCCGTCTTTTCATTCCAAAAATCAATGGAAAAAACACCAGTAGATGGCTTGCCTTGGACAATGGGGCATGCTGATCGAGTCCAATTCTGACCATAGTCATCAGAGTAGTATACGTGGGATACTGTTCCACCAGTTGCTATCCATACTTGACCGTTGTTCATGGTTTTGACGGTAGTCCCACTCGCTGCAAAACTAGCTTCGCCCACGGCCATTTGATAGGTTTGGTTTGCCGAGATGTTCTGCCAGGACATACCACCATCTTGTGTCTTCAAAATTTGTAGAGCATGATGAATGGGGTCACCATATACAATGCCGTTTTGATCGTCCCAGAATGATAGGCCATCTAGAAAAATGTCAGGATGATCATTGGTGTACACTGCAGACCAGTTCTTGCCTGCATCAAGGGTCTGCAGTATAATGGCAGGGGAGCCTACGCTCATGACAATGGCGCGTTGCTCGTCAAAAGCTTCAATATCACGAAAATCGTACTTCTCATAACCTGTAGGGTTGATCCATGCCCATGTTTTTCCTGCATCTTCAGAGCGACCTACAGTACCGTTGCTACCGCTGACCCATAAAACGCTATCGGATACTATTGAAAGGCCTCTAAAGCTACTGTTGATGCCGGTAACAAGTGGTGTAATGGTCTGCGCAAAAAGAAACTGAGGCGCAAGAACCCACATGAAAAGAAATTTTTTAATCGACATTGTATTTCGGTTAGCTTGTCTCTCCCGCAAATTCACTAAAGTTGTTTTGGAACGCCATTTCTCGACTATCTGAGTTCCTGCATAAGGCTGTCAAACTCAGCCCGGAGCTGGACTAACTGCTCTTCAAGGGTAGCCACTCTACTCTCTAGTTCCTGCACTCTGCTACCGCTATTTCCTTCATTGGAGCTAGGGGTGTCATAATCCTCTTCGTTGACTTCGCCCAAAAGGTGCACATAGCGTACTTCCTTTTGTCCAGGACGCTTGCCTAATTGCTTTGTATAGACAATTTCGCCCTCGCTGAGCCTGTTCAAATGGTCTTGTACATCTTCCAAGCCTTCAAACTCGTGCAGACGTCCGGAGTTGCTGTTGATTTCGCCAGGAGTCAATGGGCCCCTGAGGATAAGTAGGCAGAGTATAGCCAAATCGGAAGGTATAAGTGGAAATTGGATTGCCAGATTGTGCTTGTATTTGGTGACCCTACTGCCACCACCTACAACTGTGGATATCAATCCCCTCTTTTTTAGAGCATCTAATGCTTCTATGACAGTAGATTCGCTGTAATTAACGACTGGTTTTCGGGATGTTTTTTGATTACAGGCAGTCTGTAATCCGTTGAGGGTCATAGGGTAGTATTCTGGTGTGGTCTTGGATTTTTCCAACAAGGAGCCCAATACCCTTAATTCTTCGGCGGATAATTGTGGTAAAGATTTATGTTCCATAGAAGTAAGTCAAATAATATAATTGTTTAATTGTAAACATAGATAAAATGCTTTAAATTCACGAATAGCAGTAAAAAAAAGCAATGGTTAGTTTGCTTGGATGACAGAATTGGATGGAAAATTTGTGAACAATGACTGGAATTATCATATTTCGTGCCATTACAATTTTGTATATTCGTCATCTGATATAAATAGGATCATTTGTTAAAAATTGCTTTCCATACGGCATATGTTCACCCGGTTAAAGAGGGACATCGTTTTCCAATGAGTAAATACGAGCTGATTCCATTGCAATTGCTTCGCGAAGGTTTGGTTGGTTCTGCTAATTTTTTTGAACCTGAGCTTGTTAGTCGCGAGATAGCTTGCCTTGCGCATGATTCGCAATACGTAGATCATCTGTGGAATCTAACCTTGGATGCTGGAATGGTGCGTCGGATTGGATTTCCATTGTCTGTGGAGCTTGTAAATCGTGAACGATATATACTGGATGGGACAATACAAGCTGCAAAGTTTGCCCAACAGTATGGTGTAGCATTTAATGTAGCTGGAGGTACACATCACGCGGGGTACGATTATGGAGAAGGTTTTTGCCTACTCAATGATCAAGCCGTTGCTGCGGCATACCTTCTTGAACTAGGACTTGCTAAGAAGGTGCTGATTATTGACCTTGATGTGCATCAAGGGAATGGTACGGCACATATCTTTCGTGACAATCCCGCTGTATTTACGTTTTCCATGCACGGTGATAAGAATTTTCCTTTTATCAAGGAGCACTCTGATTGGGATATTCCCTTAAAAGATGGCTTGACAGATTCGGAGTATCTTGCTGTCCTGAAAGATGCTTTAGGGAGACTGTTTGAAGATTTGGGACCTGATTTTGTATTTTACCAGGCCGGAGTTGATGTGTTGGAGACGGATAAGTTAGGGAAGTTAAAGTTGAGCGCGGACGCTTGTAAGGAGCGGGATGCATTGATACTTCGCGCTTGTCAGACTCGATACATACCTTTGCAAATCAGTATGGGCGGAGGGTACTCTACACATATTAAAGATATCGTAAATGCGCATGTGGAGACATTTAGATTCGCTATCGATATCTATAATCTTTAATTCGTAAGAATAATATACTAATATATACTATGTTTTTTCACCAAGACGCTACTTTTGAAAACCTGTCCATACACCGTGTGGGCAACAAGTCCCAAGACGAGTTTTACATCTTGTCGGATGAACCTGTCAACTTGGGAGAAGATGAGGTGATGCCTCCGCTTTTGAAACAGTACTTTTTATCACCATTTTCTAAACTAAATGAAGTCTACCGATTTTATCATCCGAATGAGGATTTGGAGTTGAATGAAATTTATCATTTTACGAAGCAGTTTTTTGATGATAAGCTTTCGTTTCACGAGTTATCGCAGCAAGTGAGTAAACACCTCTATGAGGTGTCGGGGCATCCGAAGATTAAGGCGGGCGAGGTGTATGTAGTCCATCTAACGGACGTACAGATGGAAGGCGAAGACCACCAAGCGATCGGGATATTCAAGTCGGAGAATAAGGAAACGTATTTGAAAGTATATCCTGAGCAGGGGGCTTTTAAGTTGGAATACGAACAAGAGGCCATCAATATCAATAAGCTGGACAAAGGAGTGCTCATCATCGATACAGAGGGAGAAGAAGGGTATAAGGTATTGGTGATTGATCAAACGAATAAGACCCAGGAGGCGGTGTATTGGAAAGATGAGTTTTTGCAGTTGCGAATCCGCAATGACAGTTTTAACCAGACTGGAAATTATTTGAAAGTCTACAAAAACTTTGTCAACGAAAAGCTTGATGAATCTTTTGAAATGGAAAAGGCAGATAAAATCGATTTGCTCAACCGCTCGATGAATTATTTCAAGGAAAAGGAAACGTTTGTACAAGAAGAATTTGAAGAAGAGGTGTTGAGCAACCCACAAGCCATTTCTTTGTTCCAAGACTATCGTGGTGCATTGGAAAATGAGTTTGAGACACCTTTTCAGAGTAACTTTGACATTGCAAATAAAGCGGTGAAGAAAATGGAGGCATCTTATAAGACTGTTTTGAAATTGGATAAGAATTTTCATATCTATATCCACGGCAAACGCGAATATTTGGAGAAGGGATTCGATGAAGAAAAGGGAATGAACTATTATAAGATCTATTTCGAAAACGAAAGCTAATGAGATTACGACTGCGGGCATCTTGGATCTTATTTGTTTCACTGTTATTTATAATAGCGGTGCTTTCTTTCCTTAAAGGGAGTCCAGAATGGGTTGAATCCGTGTTTTCGCAGTCGTGGTACCCGCTTTTCAATAGTGTTCAGAAGCTGCTATTCGGATATATTCCGTTCAGTATAGGTGATTTACTATACGGAGGTATCATCGCTGTATTGCTATGGTTGATTTTTGTGCTAGTCAGGTCCTTGCTGCATAAAAAGCGACGACGAGCGCTCCAATTCGGATTTCATCTTTTGAATGCTGTATTGGCTCTTTATGCTTTTTTTTATATCAGTTGGGGACTGAACTATTATCGACAGCCTCTTGCGGTGAATGCTGATATCGAGTTGACAAATCCTAGACTGGCTGACTATTTGGTGATTCTGGAAAGGATGGTGGATAGCGTAAATACATTAAGGACACAGACAGATCCTGTGAGATGGAAGGATAAGGGAAGTCGGATAGCTCAAGACATGATGCAATGGGTGCAACAAGATACTACATTTGAAAACTTTCTGTCTCGATCCAACGTGGTTGCCAAATCACCTTTGAACAGTACATTTGTGTCGTATGTTGGCGTATCGGGCTATTTCAATCCCTTTTCTCATGAGACACAGATCAATGACATTATGCCCGCTGTTTCCAAGCCATTTACCTATATACACGAGTTGGCACACCAACAGGGAGTGGGTTTCGAAGATGAAGCCAATTTTATCGCCTTTGTACGGTTGAAAAGACATCCTGAGGTGTTTTATCGCTATTCGGCTTATTTGCAAACAGTGAGTTATTTGATAATGGAGCTTTATCGAATAGATCAGAATCTATATCATATTTACAGGAATCGACTTTCAGCCGCTGTCTTAAGTGATTTGAAAGAAGAACGTTTGTTTTGGGCGGAGTATGTAGGCTGGATGAATCGGTTGACGTCTCTGTTTTACAATGAATATCTCCAGCACAACAACCAGGCGGAAGGAATGGACCGATATAATCGGATGGTTCGACTTGTACTTGCCTATGAATTGAAGATAGGCAAGTGCAAATCACGATAGAACTGTTGTTGATGTATAAAGTATTCTTTTATAGGGTATTAGATCTCCACTATTTGTTATGCAGGTTCCGATGTTTTCAATACATTTCTGTATGGGTAGGAATGGAAGATATGTCTTCTTGCAAAACGTCCTGGTGAGTCAGCATTGATAAATTTGATATAGTCATTTTTAGCGACCCCAAAATATTCGTATTTGCTTCCGTCTTGAAAAGTAATTTCCAATACTTGTGATTTCCAGTCAAAGTCTTGGATGGCAGAATTAGCGATAGTCTCTTTATAGATAGGCAATTGTTGCTCCAACATCTCCGAGCAGATGCTTACTAAGAAATGGTACGCTTCAATCATTTCTGTACTTTTGGCCTCCGCAGCTAATCTTCCTTCTTCGTCATTTACAAATTTATCTGGATGACACTCTTTCATGATTGTACGGTAGGTCGATTTCAATGTTTTGAGATCGACAGATTTATCTACATTCAAAAGTTTTCGGTAGTCTGCAATTTTTTTCATGGCCGCAAAGGTAGGTATTATAAAATATAATCCACTATCTCTGATTTTATTAGATAATGTTTTTTCAGAAGAATAGATTGATGTTGACCATTTTTACGAAAATGGTATTAGGGCCGGGCAAGGATATTGTTGCAGCTTCATGCAGACGGAATGGAGTAATCTCTAACGTGATTTTTTCGATACAATTCTTATATATAGGTCTTCAACTTTCTGACGGGCCCAAGGAGTCTTCCTTAAAAAAGTAAGAGAAGACTTTACACTGGGATTATTATAGAAGCATTTAATAGGAATCTTCTGCGCGAGTTGGTCCCAGCCTTGGTAGTATTCTACCAAGTATTCAATGATGGTATCTAGTCTTTTTCCGTGAAGAGGATTGTTTGCTTGTTCTCCCATGGTGTAAATGTAACAAAAAATCAAATGTGGGTACGCATATGGAGTAAGGTAGATTTCAGATTTGTGTGCACTAGTCAGATGGAGGATATCTGTGTGCTACTTAACTTTCCTGCCCCGAGCTAAATTAACTTGATTGCTCGTTGTGAGGTATATCAATCTTATGAATAATATGGATTTACTTCGGTATGGCAAGCAGCGGGAGGAATGAAAAAAAATAGTGATTTTGTTCGTATCTTTGCTGTATGAAGAAAATGTACAATGATGTAGTCGAATTGCTGCCAGAAATGATTCGCTGCTTCAATAACCATTTGATGTTTGATTTGTTGGAGGAAGGAGACATCGTCTCTTTTATGCCTTTTGAAGATAAAGAAGTGGCAACCGTTTTTGTAGCGCAGACGAATAAGCTATTGGCGGATTATTTTGAGGTGGATGATGAGCTCTGTTACGCAGAAGATAGCTATCAAGATAAGGAAGATAATCCTATTTTCTTTTGGCAGGATTATTTAAATTGTTTTTTCACATTGAGACTTGTGGATGAGGAAGATCCAGACGAAAATTTGAAGGGCACGAGCTATGGTATATATGAGGTGGTCGGAATTGCGTATATAGACGAGGTCAATAAGCGTCTTAAACAAAGGCGTTTGAATGGAATTCGATTGGAATATAAAGTGAAGCCTACACCAATGGACAGAAACAAGCATTGGAATAGGACTTATGATAAGGATTTTTAAGTATTGCTTGTGAGTGCTACAGTATTTTGATTTTATGAAAAGTTGTCCATAATTAATATGGACAACTTTTTTTATTTTGGAATATTGCTAGCTCTTAGTCAAGTTTGACCCAATCTGTCTGTTGGGTATGGAGGTATGGGAGTAAAAGGACAACAAGAAGGCAAGTGTAGGTTGTTTTTAAGATACTCATGGACACTGAAAATGCTTGGTAGATTTATAGAAAGATAGCGAAATAGTTCCATTAGCATGTTGTCTTAATAGTTGATTATGTGTGGGTTATTCGGTGTCGGAAAGGGGGGGCAAGAACTGTTCCCATTGATGTCCTTCGGCTATGACCTTGATTGCCGAATTTCTCTTTTTCAGAAAGTTAGACATGTAGGTGGTCAGGAAAAGATTTTCAGCAAGAAATCCTAATATTCCAAGGGGCGCTTTAAATGTGAATATGTCAATCATGTTGGTGCCAGTCTGTTCTTCTTCAAACAGATGGATGTGCTCCATGGAGGCAAAGGCGCCTTTTAACATCTTGTCTGCAAACATGTGAGGTTTGTGAAATGCGGTAATGCGTACGCTTAGCTGTTGATAAATACCAAAGTGTTTAGCTCTCCAAGTAACGGTTTCACCCAGTTGGATCAGTCCGGAGGTACGTCCAGCAATAGCTCTTTCATGGGTTTGTTGGGTAGAGGACTGATGTAGGTCAATGCTTCGTGCAAGATCGAATACACGGTCTCGGGGTGCATGGATGAATGTTTCGAGTCGGATGGTGGGCATTTCTTGTGAATAATGTTAAGGATTGGGACTGTCGAATTCTTCGATATCATGATATCCGAAAATTTCGATGTCGGGATGTTCCAGTACGAGTTTTTTTGATTTTTTCCAGTGTAAGGAAGCGGAGTGCGTCGTCTTCAGCTCTTGCTTTGGCCGTTTTTGTACATCCAAAGTTCCAATCCTCGTATCGATTAGCATCAGCTTGTCACCTTCCTGAATCAACAAGCTGTGTCTACATACATTGTCATTAATGGCGGAAATAATCCGAGCGCAATTTAAATGATATATACTACTCATAGCTCCTGATATCTTATGTCGGCAAGTTGATTATTTTTTTTGTCATAAGCTAAAAAAATAATCAACAATCGTAATAGAAAAGTCATTTCTGTCGCAATTAGAAGCACGCTCGCGAAGTGAGGGTGCTGATAATAAACAGCTATGTTGCTTGTGTTTTTTCCTGGAGGTATGGATACTACCTTATTACAGCAAACAACTGACAATCGAATTACTGTATAGGGCGGTTATTTTTAGTTGTTTATGAAGTTTTGGTGTATGTCGTCTGCTCGGATTTGAACATGAATGCATTCGAATTCTAACGTCCATCCAGTTGCTATGGGTGACGTGGGTATAGAGAGATGTGTTCCATATTTGTTGAAATCATTTAAGTTTGGCTATTTTTGGAGGAATGTTGCGAGCAGTCCCTATTCATGTGGAATAAGTGCTGGCAATAGAAGTGTTTTTAGGCAATAACTGTATTGGAAATAAGCTGAATGATATGTATGTCCATAAATTAATTAACCTGGCAGGGCTAACTTTGATGTGCTTGGCGTGTCACCAACCTGAAGTCAAACAGCCTGTCGTGGAAACAGAATTAAATGAATCGGAAGGTCAGCAGTATGCGAAAACTGATGAGATGAAATCAGCCGCAAAACAATGGATTTTGGAACACTATGACTTTGCGGACCATTCTTATGATAATCCTTTATATTCTGATCGGTATAAGGCTTATTTGAGAGCGGGGAATGACGCAGTGATGGGAGAGGGGGCCACTGAAGAGTCTTATCATGTATTTGTGAAGAAGTATAGTGCTCA
Source organism: Sphingobacterium sp. SYP-B4668 (assembly GCF_027627455.1). Classification (NCBI taxonomy): domain Bacteria; kingdom Pseudomonadati; phylum Bacteroidota; class Sphingobacteriia; order Sphingobacteriales; family Sphingobacteriaceae; genus Sphingobacterium; species Sphingobacterium sp. SYP-B4668. The sequence goes on from NZ_CP115483.1 coordinate 2,259,278, forward strand.
TTATACTATTAATAATGGACAGTACGATCGAGGTGGCTTCGATCCTCCAATTGTTAAAATCATATCTTGTGATTGGAAAAGCGCAGTACGAGATACTAATTATTTTGAGGTAAAGGTACAGTCTATGGGGGTAGATTCTCTACATCTTAAAGCGGAGAATGAATTTTACAATGTTTCGTTGCGCTTGGTTTCTGATGGGAAAACGTTTAAGATTGACGAGATTCTTTATCACGAGTAATTGCTACCCATTGGTGGGTTTTCTTTTGTTTTTCAGCCAATTGAATATGGCGCTGTATAAGGCAGCAGTTAGGACGACGCATAATAGTATCCGTACATCAATAAGGGCATCCCTGGCATCTGATAAAAACGTTTTGAAGTCACTACTATCATGACCGTCATTAAGCGTGTTTATAGTGAGCAATATCAAGGAATAACAAGCAATAGATGTCAATATGAAATAAGCAAATATAGTGTTGAATATAGGGTGTCTATTGGAGAGGTATGCTAGGAAGTAGCTCCAAAATAGAAAGGCCAATATCCCGATAGGGCTAACGCCGATGAGGAAGAGTCCGAAATAGCCTGAATTGTCAGGTAAGGCTACAAAGGAAGTGATTAAAGCGAGTAACGTGGTACACGCGGACATGGTAAGTACTTGAATAAATCTCATCGGTAAATATGTGTTAGATATGCCCTCTTACATCATTCATCTTTAGCGTCATGGATTGTGCATCTGTACGGATCCATTGATTGTACTCTTCTATAGCTTGAAGGCGATCGGTATCCGCAATATAGCCTTCTTCTACCATTTGCTTGGAAGCTGCTACTTTAGACCATATACCCAAATTGAAATCAAATGCTGGATTGTCTTTTGTGTAATGCAGGTCGGCATTTAATGTTTCAATCTGTAGGAAGCCTGCTTCTTGAAGCATGTGTGCCAATTCGTCTGCAATCTTATTATTCATACCTGCATCACTGCGCCATTTTAAGAAGGTTTCGTAAAAGACCTGCATGCTAATCGGAGGGGAAGGACTCCACTTGATAGCGCTATGGTTGTAATCTAGGATGGATATCATTCCGCCAGGTTTGAGCATAGATTTTATTTTGAGAAGTGCTGCGGGCACCTCGCTAATCCACTGAAGGGTTCGGGCGGATACAATTAAGTCGAATTTAGTGGTTGGGTCATATTGGAAAAGGTCGATATGCTCCAATTGCAGATTTGGGATGTCAGCGTATGATGCGCGGCCGCTTTGGATAAACATCGGAGTGTTGTCTATCCCTATCACACTTCCAGTACGACCAACAAGCTTGGCCATTTCCTTGGTGAGAGCCCCGGTACCACAGCCAATATCTAGTATATCCATACCTTTTTGTATAAGGGAGGGAAGTGTTCTATAGTCTTGTTCCAAAGTTCTATGATCAAAGATTTTGTCTGATTGCTGATGCTCTCTATTGATGGCTTTGCTCTCGGGATGTGCTGTTGGTTCCATATCTAATTCAGCGATTGTTGGTGCTCTAAAATAGTACATTTTTTGTATTTAGCGCAATAACTTTTTTTGGAAATAGAGCGATAAGATAGAGCATAGCCGTGTAGCTCTCTTTTTGGTAAGATGCACAATATTAGGAACTTGTTTTGTAAGCTGGATGTGACAGGTTGTTCTCCGTTCAATTTGCTACCTTTGTCCGTGAAAAGTGTTTAAGATATGTTGGAGAAAAAAGGTAATAATTCATTGTTTCTGGTGTATTTGGTGGGGTTGAGCATCATCGGTTTTTTAGCGACGGATATGTACCTGCCAGCGTTTGACAGCATGCGTCTGGATTTGTCAACGGACAAAAGCAGTATAAGTGCGAGTCTAAGTTTGTTTTTGGCGGGATATGCACTTGCGCAGTTGATGTGGGGGCCTATTTCGGATCGTCTAGGTAAACCAAAGACTGTCTTGATTGGATTAGTCATCTTCACATTAGCTTCACTGAGTATATACTTTACACATAGCGTAGCTCTTTTATTGGTTCTCCGTCTTATCCAAGCGGTGGGTGTTTGTGCGGCTGCTGTGAGTTGGCAAGGTATGGTCGTAGAACGCTATCCACCTCATCAAACCAATAAAATATTTGCTACGATAATGCCTTTAGTAGCTCTGTCTCCGGCATTGGCGCCTTTGATAGGTGTGTATTTATTAGACCATTTAGGATGGCGATCTATCTTTGTGACCTTGGCTATTTTGGCTGTATTGCTTTTGATTTACACCTTAAAGTTGGTCGGGAATAAGACAGCATCGACAGCATTAATTGAAAAGAGGGATATCACTCAGGCTCCATCGACATATCTATCCTTATTTGGCTCACGCCTTTATATTGGGAATGTCTTAATCTATGCATTTTGTTCGGGTTCGTTTTTTGCATGGCTTACAGGGTCTCCTTTTTTTCTTAAAGAATTAGGATACGACGAAAGCCAAATTGGTCTTAGCTTTATTCCGCAAACTATTGCATTTATGATAGGTGGATATGGCTATAGGTCATTGTCCAATCGAGTAGACGGTAGCAAATTGATTCCCGTATTGCTCACCTTGTATTCGATATCGCTTTTGTCCATTTATATCGTCAGCGTCACCATGGTGCCCACTTTGACCATATTGTTGATTCCATTTTGCATGATGGCCTTGGCTAACGGGGCTTGTTACCCCATCGTGGTAGCACGGGCGTTGAGTATATTTCCGCAAAGTCTGGGTAAAGCGGCCGCCTTACAAAATACCATACAGTTGGGGGTTTGTTTTTTGTCGAGCGCGGTAGTTTCCCTTTTTTCGTCCCATGCACTTTTGGCAACTTCTGTAGTGATGGCCGCTACTATACCATTTGTATTTGTGGCCTACAGAATGACGCGTTCATAGCATAAGGTGAAGATTTAAAGTAGAATACAAGTGTTTCGGAAATAAGAGCTAGCTATACCATGGCGATGATTGCTGCTAATGCCATAGCCGAAATCGTACACCAGAGTATGACTCCCTGTAGCATTGGCCTGATTCCGATACGCTTGAGTTTGTTGATGGATAGGCCGCAGCCAATCAAGAATAGGCTTAAAGTCATTCCAACTTTTGAGACGTTTACTAAGTAAGGAGTAATCTGATGAATCAAAGTAAAATAGCTATTGGCTATCATTGCCAGTATAAACAAAGCTATAAAGTATGGGAATTTGATTTTCGATTTGTCAGATTTGAATAGGTATAATGAGACAATAGCCAATGGAATGATCCACAATGCCCTTGCCAATTTTACGGTAGTGGCGACTTCAAGAGCTTGGTTCCCATATTTATTGGCGGCTCCGATGACCGAGCTGGTGTCATGTATAGCGATAGCGCACCAAAGTCCAAATTGTGTTTGCGAAAGATCGAATGCGTGCCCTATGCTTGGAAATACAAACAGTGCTACTGCGTTGAGAATGAATATGACACCTAAGGATATGGAAGCTTGATGCTCCTTTGCTTTGATTACGGGTGAGATTGCTGCGATGGCGCTACCACCACATATCGCTGTGCCCGTCGTAATGAGATAAGATGTTTTCTTTTCTACTTTTAAAAAATAGCCTAGTATAATTCCCAAAGATAGGGTCGCCAAAATAGAAGCGAGCGCAAAAATAAACCCACTTTTACCCGCCATCCATGCACTTTCAACATTCATCCCGAAACCTAAGCCTACAACGGACGCTTGCAACAGAAGATGTACAATCTTATTGTTTAGATGAAGGTAGGGGTGACCAACAAATTGTGCAACACAAAATCCCAGCAGTAATGCCATTGCTGGGGATACCAAAGTGGATAGGCAGGAGAGAGCGAGTATAATAAATATGATTTCTCGGAAGGTGATATTTTTACCGAGTAGTTTGTTCCAAAATGTTGATAGGGTATTTTTTGTTCTTAACTCTTGTTCCATCTCTCTTTTGCTATTGTTGGAACAAAATTGAGGATAAATAGACCACCATTTATATCACTATTCCTAATATAGGATTACCTGAAGTTATAGGTGATGGCATATTTCATGAACAATTCTGCTAATCCACTGATACCTCCATGAGGATGTATGATTTGAAAAATTCGTTTAATATCCAATTCTTTTACGTCGATAATTGAGAAATCTTTGTAGCGAAGCTCTTTTAATATGGCGTGGACGGATAGGAAAGCCATACACTTGGAATTGGGTAGATATGCTTTGATGCTTTCGGGGCTGTTCATTTGCATTTCAACAGATAAGTCCGATAGTCTCATTCCTGCTTTTTTAAGTTCATAAGCGATATACTCCAATGTCCCAGAGCCTGGTTCACGTAAGAGTAAGGGGATTTCTGTCAATTCTTCTAGGGTTAGTAACGTTTTTTGAGCCTTTGGGTGGCTGGTGGAAGCGACCAAGACAATTTCGTCATCGATAAAATGAGTATATTTAAAGGCAGTATTTTTTGATTTTCCTTCGATGATTCCCAAGTCAATGGTCCCGTTGTCAAGATCGGATTCGATACGCTCGGTATTTCCAGTAGTCAGTGAGATTTTTATATCCTTATATTTATTATGGAATGCCGCTAATATAGGTGGGAGGATGTACTGAGCCACCGTTGTGCTGGCCCCCACTCTCAATATGCCGTCGTGATGCTGGGTGAAGCTATTTATCTCAAATTCCATATCCCGATAGATATCAAATATACGCTCGGTATATATTAATAATATCTTGCCCGCTTCTGAAAGTGTGATTTTACTACCTCTTCGCTCAAATAATTGAATCTTATAATGACCCTCTATTTCGTGTATATGTTTGGTGACAGCGGGTTGGCTTATAAACAACTCTTCTGCAGCTTTTGTGAAATTAAGCCGTTTAGCAACGGTATTGAACACTTTTAATCGGAAATCAAACATTCTTATTTCGTTTTCTTAATGTAAGCTGATGGATATAGTACCTATTTTGAGCAGTAGAAATTCGCTAGTCTCCAGAGGCAATACTCTTCTGGTTTTCCTGAAACTGGGAAGGGCTGAGTCCAAACTGCTTCTGGAAGTTCTTCGAGAAATGGGTAGCTGAGCTATATCCGAGTAGATCAGATATCTCATAGATTTTGTACTTACGTTGTGTCAATAATTCTGCCGCTTTTCGTAACCGCGTTAGATTGATTAGTTCATTGGGTGAGAGGCTGGAAACAACGTTTATTTTGCGGTACAATGTAGGTCTGCTGATGCAAAGTATATCTGCCATACGATCAACATTGAATTTAGGGTCATCGAGGTGTTCTAAAATGATTTCATCTACTTTTTTTAAAAATTCTTGATCGCTTTGATTCTGTCCGATACTTTGTATCTGTGACAAGGGATTGTTGATGAAAAAAGTCTTGACCTTGAGTCTGTTCTTTAGTAGGCTAGCGATCTGCGCTTTTAGAAATGCAGGAGAGAACGGTTTTTCGATGTAAGCGTCTGCCCCAAATTCGAGACCTTGTATCTTTGATTCAATACTATTTTTGGCCGTTAATAAGATGACGGGAATATGGGCGTATGAAATATTCTCTTTGATATGATGGCACAGTTCGTAACCGTTCATCTCAGGCATCATGACATCGCTGATAATCAAATCATAATTTTCAGACTCTAGTAATTGCATCGCCTCTATACCATTGTTGGTAGTTTGTATCTGATACTCCTCTTGTAGATCATCTGCGATAAATTCAAGTAGCTCTTGATGATCATCTACTAATAGTAAACTAGCTTTTGCTTTCATAGTTTTGGTTTTGAACTTTGGTTAATTGGCAATGTTAATACAAATATATTATAAAGAGGCGAAGAGGCTTGGTAAATCAACGTGCCTTGAAGTTTTAACACCAAGGATTTGGTTAATGCAAGGCCTAAGCCGCTTCCAGGAATATTTTTGTTATATCTCAATCTGTTAAAGGGTTCAAAAATACGTTGCTGCTCCTCTTCAGGGATTAACTGTCCATCATTTATTATTGTCATCACAAATATATCTTCGGTTTTATTTCTTTTTAAATGTACTTCAATATGTTGTTCGGAGTATTTTAATGCATTGTTCAATAGGTTGTAACATATTTTTTCAAACGCGTCGAGATCGATTAGGGCAACAATGTCTTCTTGGATATTACAGATCAATTCTTTTTCCTTTGCCGCGAGTGTCACCGTAAAATTGTTGATGATTTCTTTAAGGGCATGACTGACGTTCTGGGATTCGAAATGCAACTTAAACCCCTCAGCTTCAACTTTTCTAAAGTCTAGCAACTGATTACTCAGGGTAATCAATTTGTCGGTATTGTTTTGCATGGTGTTGAGCAGTTTGTCAATAGATTGGTTCCGCTCTACTTTTTCCATAAGCTTTTCCAATGGTGCTTTTATCAAAGACAGAGGCGTACGGATTTCATGGGCGACATCCGTAAAGAAATCTATTTTAGAGCGGTATAGCTCTTGCTCACGTAGATTTTGGATAGTCAGTAAGTGTTGTCGATTTCGTTGTTTGGCTTTTTCATTAAAATGATGTACAATGAAGACAATCAACCCCAATAAAACCATACCGTAAAATAAAAATGCACTTGCACTGGCCCATATTGGTGGGAGAATTTTAATCTTTAAGCTTCTGAATTGAGGAATGGTCACGCCGTTAGGATCTTCGGCCTTTACTATAAAGGTGTATTCTCCGGGTGCTAGTTTGGTGAAATAGGCACGTTGGCTTCCACGTATGGTATTCCATTTCTCTTCTAGCCCCTCCATTTTGTAACTGTAAGTAATGGATTGCGGAGCTTGATAATGAAGCGCAGCAAAATCTAAACTGAACGAGGATTCATCATGTTCCAATCTGATCTCATCGGTAAATAGAATCGACTTTGTCAAAATTTTAGATTCGCTTCTTTGATTTACCTCTTCATTATTGACATACAGATTTGTAATAAAAATGGGAATGGTACTATTGTACGTAACATTGTTAAGTCTTTCGGGATTGAATCGAATCAATCCATTGATCGTGCCAAAGTAAAGATTTCCCGTGTCGTCGTCAAAGGAAGAATTGTAGTTGAATTGTAAGGATGGGAGCCCAGACTCCATATCGAAGGTACGCAATTTGTGTGAGAATAAATGGTACCTAACTAGTCCTTTAGAAGTACTGACCCATAAGTTATTTTGCCTATCCTCTAGGATAGCAAGGACAACATTACTGGGTAGTCCTTTCTTTGTATCAATATTTTCAAATCCGGATTTTTCGGAATACTTCATCGATATTCCTCCTTCGGTGGCTATCCAAAGCTGTTTTTGAGAGTCTTCGAAAAGACTGTTAATCCTGTTATTAGGCAAGGAGTGCTCATCTCGAGAATTATGTGTGAAATGTTTAAAATACTTGGTGTTTGAGTTGTAGCAAAATAGACCATCTCTCCCCGTACCCACCCATATATTGCCCTTATGGTCTTCTATTAGTGTCGTGTAAAAAATGTGAGTAGGCACATCTTTGACGATGTTAAATTCTAGGGTTTTGACGTCAAATCGATAAAGTCCGTTTGTTGAAGTAGCGAGCAGTTCTCCAGAACGGGTTTGGTATATATGGAGGATAAAATTACTTTCCAAATCAGAGGTTATGTAGCTATTTCTATCCAAATGTTTGACGACTTGTTGTTTCTTTATGTCGAAAATGTCTAAACCATTTACAAATGGACCCACTAATATTTTGTCTCCTATTGGAAGTAGACCGTGGATATTGTTGTCGGCGAGTCCACTGTTTTGGGTATTAAAGTTGCTGATTTTATTGCTACGTGTATCCCATTTGGCAAGTCCCCCATTTTCAGTTCCTATCCAGATGTTGCCATCTTGGTCCTTTTTAATTTCACGTACCGCCGATCCTTGTAAACCGAATGCGTTATCCCGAGGTATAACCTTTTCTATAATGCTGTTGTGACTATGGTAATAATTCAAGCCACCAAAATAGGTGCCTAGCCATACGCCACCATCTCTATCTAGCAACACGTTGTAAACAGCATTGTCCGAAATTCCCCAAGGGTCGTCTTTTTCCTTTTTTATGTTAATAAAGGTTTGTTTTTTTATGTGATATATAAATAGACCTGATTCGGTTGCAAACCAATACTCCTGGTCGTTGGGTTGTTGGATGTCTCGAACATATAGGAATTGTTTTACTTGGGATTGTCCGAGTAAAGGAGTCAAGGTGTTGCTTTGGAAGCTAAAGATGAATACACCAGCTTTAGAGGTGCCTATAAGAAGATCGCCATTTTTATTTTCGAATATTTTTTGGATACTAAACCAATCATGGTTCCCATATTGAACGGTTAGATCTAGAAATAAGGAAACCGTATTGGAATCAGTGACACGATATACCCTGCCTTCGGGGGTACCAAAATAAATGTGCCCAGTTCGGGTCGTACCTACAGCGGTGATGTATAGGTCCGGTTTCGTTATTTGGTGGGTTTCTTTGTTTATGAGATGATGGTAATAGAGCATGCCTTTTGAAACAAACCATATCCGATTTTTATTGTCGGTTGTGATGATGGGGACTTCCGTATTTCGAAAGGCCTCATCTAAGATGTTGAATTCTTCAAGTGCGGGATTGTAGGAGTAGATGCCTTGATCAGTGCCGACCCACATGCATTTTTTATCATCCTCTACTAGTGAGATGATTACATTGCTTCCTAAGCTTCCTTTTTGCTTGGGAGCGGATGTGAATTGTTTAAAAGTATTGCCGTCAAATCGATTCAATCCATCTTTGGTGCCGAACCACAAGAATCCATAACTATCCTGCATACTACAGATGACAGCATTGTTGGATAACCCCTCGTCAATTTGATAGTGATTGAAGTAATAGGGTTGAGCTTGAGCAGGAAGATGCAGGCATGAAAATATAAGGTATAAGAGGAAAAATCTAGAAATTGACATGATTATTTGGTTATTGATACAAAACAGCGAAATATTGATACAATTTTGTGGATTAATATTTCAAAAAAACAGGATTTTAGCCATGGGTTTTGTAGCATTTAAAATTAAAGAAAAATATAAGAGCTGCATACTAATTTTGATTTTTTTTGTTTCATGAGCGTAATTGGCTAATTTGTATACAAGAAATAATCAATAATATTTCCAATTGAAGCATATTGTAGCGCAAGAAACAATTTGATTGTAAGGAGCTTTATAAAACTAACGCATATAAACAATCGATCTGTCAGTTGATGGGTCAAAAATAAATTATTTATGATAAACAGATTCAGACTTATAGGGATAATGGGTGTTATTGGCATCTTGGTAGCTTGTCAGCAGCCAGGAACTCCCAAGAGCCAGTATGACACTTCAACAAGTGTAAAAATGGACAGTGCGACATTTGCGGGAAAAGTGGATGGGAAGGACGTTCATTTATATGAATTGAAGAACAAAAATGGGGTACAAGCCTATTTTACAAATTTTGGCGCGCGGATAGTTGGTCTATGGGTCCCTGATAAGGACGGCAATTTGTGTGATGTTGTATTGGGTTTTACAAAGGCTGCAGATTACCACAATCCCAAAGAACCGTATTTCGGTACCATCGTGGGACCGTTCGGCAACCGGATTGCCAAAGGAACTTTCAAATTGGACGGGCAAACCTATAATCTTCCGATAAACAATGGTGTTAATACACTACATGGAGGTTTCAAAGGTGTGCATTTTGCTAATTGGTCTGTAAAGTCCAGTGACGAATCTTCCATTACATTTGCCTATACACTCGCTGATAAAGCAGAGGGTTTTCCAGGCAATATTGCCATGGAGGTTACCTATACGTTGAATGATCAAAATGAGTTGATGATATCCTATCAAGCACAATCAGATAAAAAGACGGTCATCAATTTGACTAATCATGCATATTTCAATTTGAATGGTGAGGGAAGCGGAACGATTTTAGATCACCAAATGCAAATATTTGCCGATCGATTTACACCGGTGGATAGTACATTGATTCCAACAGGAGAACTAAAACAAGTGCAGGGTAGCGCCTTCGATTTTACATCGGTAAAAACTATTGGTCAGGATATTAATGCAGATGACCAGCAGCTTACCTACGGAAAGGGGTACGATCACAATTTTGTGCTGAGTAAACAAACAGAAGGAGAGTGGTACAAGGCTGCCCATGTAGTGGGGGATAAATCAGGAATCGTCATGGATATACTGACACAGGAGCCAGGTATTCAGTTTTATAGTGGTAATTTTATGAATGAGCTGGTGCAGTTGAAAAATGGAACAAAAGACTCCTTCCGGACAGGTTTTTGTTTGGAACCGCAACATTTTCCAGATTCACCAAACCAGCCCAGCTTTCCATCTACGGAGCTAAATCCTGGACAGGTCTATCAAACCAAATCCCTGTATAGATTCTCAGTAAAATAGGACATATTATCAACGGTAGGTTGAGGAAGGTGCAATTTTGTAACTAGAAATTGCATTTTTTTCTAAAAAGAGCGGCATTTGAAGAATAGTACGGCAAATCTAGCTACAACAAAGGGTGGTATTGACTCGCGAGTTGAAGTATTGAAAGAATTGATGTAATTGTATACAGTTACTGTTTTTACAATACTTTGGATTGATTCAAAAGAACAGATTATTGAGATAATTCGACAGGTTTGTAAGGTGTACATACCTTATTTTTGGGTAATCAATTATAGCATTATATTCCCTTATAGATATAACGAGATTATAGAAATCTTTCAAGTCTATGAAAAGATATCAATTGTCATCGGGAAATAGGCTCTACTCAATCAGAGTTTCAATAAACACACCGTAAAAAAATGAAGATAAAAAAAATTGGATTATTAGTAAGTTTTGTGGTTTTGTGGTCTTCTAGCCATGCCCAAATAGGGAGCGTAACGGGAGTAGATCAACTCCCTATGGATTCCAAAAGTTCAAATTATATCAACAATAGGCTTCCATTGAAGCAAAATGCATTGATAAAATTGCCTGTGGGAAGTATTGTACCACATGGTTGGCTTGGTCAATACTTAACATTACAAAAAGAAGGATTGACGGGACACCTAGGTGAAATCAGTGCTTGGCTTTCGAAGAAAAACAATGCGTGGCTCAGTTCGGACGGAAAGGGAGACTACGGTTGGGAGGAAGTCCCTTATTGGCTGAAAGGTTACGCCAATATGGGGTATATCCTTAAGGATCCGAAAATTATTGAAGAGTCCAAAGTCTGGTTGGAAGGCGCAATTCGGAGCCAACGACCAGATGGTTATTTTGGTCCGCTAATTCTACGACACAATAAGCCTGATCTCTGGGGTAATATGATTATGCTCTGGTGCTTACAATCTTACTATGAATACAGTTCTGATGCGCGAGTGCTAGATCTGATGACTAAATATTTCAAATGGCAATTGAACTTGCCAGATAGTTTCTTCTTAAAGGATTATTGGGAAAATAGCCGAGGTGGAGATAATCTTCTATCCGTATATTGGCTTTACAACCGTACCAAAGGTAATGAGTGGTTGATGGAATTAGCAGACAAAATCCATCGTAACACAGCTAATTGGAGGCAAACCGACGATTTGCCGAATTGGCACAACGTAAATGTTGCACAGTGCTTTCGGGAGCCTGCTACTTATTACTTGAAAAGCCATGTTGCTGCCGATTTGAAAGCTACTTATGACAATTTTCACTACGTGCGACAGGTTTTTGGTCAGGTGCCAGGGGGGATGTTTGGTGCCGATGAAAATGCTAGACCCGGATATACAGATCCAAGACAAGGAGTAGAAACTTGTGGAATGGTAGAGCAGATGGCTTCAAATGAAATATTACTTGGTATTACTGGAGATCCATTTTGGGCCGATCATGCCGAAGAGGTGGCCTTTAATACTTATCCTGCTGCAGTGACTGCTGACTTTAGGGCTTTACGCTACATCACAAGTCCGAATATGAGCATCAGTGATAGCCACAACCACGCACCAGGTATTGACAACAGTGGCCCATTTTTAATGATGAATCCTTTTAGTTCGCGTTGTTGCCAACACAACCACAGTCAAGGATGGCCTTATTATGCTGAGCACTTATATATGGGCACTAATGACAATGGGATTGCGGCAGTCTTGTATGCAGCGTCACAGGCGACTATACAAGTAGGCGATAATCAGACGGTCGGAATTGAACAGATAACCAACTATCCTTTTGAAGAGACTGTCTCGTTTAAGATATCAATGTCTTCCAATAGCGTAGATTTTCCACTTTACTTACGTGTCCCAGCTTGGACCAAAGGATACGAGCTCAAGATCAACGGAAAAGTGGTAGAGGTGGCTACTCCGAGTAAGTATATCAAGATTGCACGGAAGTGGAAAGATGGCGACAGAGTAGAATTGAGTATGCCCATGACGATAGAACTAAAGCAATGGACAGCTAACAGCAATTCAGTGAGTATCAATAGAGGTCCGTTAACCTACGCACTGAAAATCAAAGAAAACTATGTACAACAAAGTAGTAAAACCTCTGCTATTGGAGATTCCAAATGGCAGGAATCTGCGGATCCAGATAAATGGCCTTCTTTTGAGATTCTTCCCGCTAGTGAATGGAATTACGGATTACTGCAAGATCAATTGCGTGATGTCAGTAAATTGAAAGTTGTCAAACGCGAATGGCCTAAGGATTCATTTCCTTTTGAAGCCAATGCTGTCCCAATCTCCATTATTGCAAAAGCAAAGAAAATCGACGGATGGAGTATTGATGAACATGGGTTGACAGGCTTTTTACCAGTTAGCCCCATAGAGAGTAAAGAAGCCATAACTGAGGTCGAGCTGATTCCAATGGGGGCAGCACGATTAAGGATATCGGCATTTCCAGTAGTAAAATAAAATTGACAAATATACTAAAGACTAAAGCTTTTATGATGATGAAGAAAACCCTATTAGTTGCCAGCTTACTGATGGCTACACAACTGAATTTTGCACAGGACTGGAAACCAGCCGGTACGCGTATTTTGACATCTTGGGGGGAGAATGTGAATGTAAAAAAACCGCATGCAGAGTATCCAAGACCCCAATTGATCCGAACTGATAATTGGCAAAATCTAAATGGATTATGGAAATATGCGATCACAAGTGCCGCTACGTCCGAAATTCCCAACCAGTGGGATGGTGACATTTTAGTCCCTTTTGCAGTCGAATCAGCCTTGTCGGGCGTGGGAAAAGAAGTGGGCAAAGATAAGGCATTGTGGTACAACAATACCATTACCTTGGATAAAGCCGTAAATAAAAACAAAGTGCTTCTGCATTTTGGTGCTGTAGATTGGCAGTGTGATGTATTTGTCAATAATAAATTGGTCGGAAGACATGAAGGGGGGTTCGATCCGTTTTCAATGGATATCTCCGCTTTCTTGAAGAAGGGTAATAAGCAGGATGTAGCTATCCGAGTATGGGACCCAACTGATGATGGTCCCCAGCCGCGAGGTAAACAAATAAAGAATCCTCATGGTATATGGTATACACCTGTGACCGGTATATGGCAGACGGTGTGGGTTGAAAGTGTCCCGCAGACATATATTGCGAGTACAAAGCACACGCCGCAATTGGATAAAGGCAGCTTATCTTTTGAGGCTATGATTGAAGAAGGTCAAGCTGGCGATCAGATAAAAGTGAGAGCTTTGGACGGTAATAAGGTTATACAGGAGCAATCTGGTGAACCTAACAGTTCCTTTGAAATTTCTGTACCTGCAGCACAAGCTTGGTCTCCTACCAATCCAAAGTTGTATGATTTGGAGATTCAATTGATTCGCAAGGGAAAAGTAATCGATCAAGTGAAAAGCTATTTTGCTATGCGTAAAATCTCTATGCAAAAAGATCAGCAGGGAATCCAACGGTTGATGCTGAACAACGAATTTGTATTTCAATATGGACCGTTGGATCAGGGGTGGTGGCCAGATGGTCTTCATACGGCACCTTCGGATGAAGCTTTGAAATATGATATCATCAAAACTAAAGATATGGGTTTCAATATGATACGTAAGCATATTAAGGTTGAGCCAGCCCGTTGGTACCGTCACTGCGATAGTATTGGCATGTTGGTGTGGCAAGATATGCCTAGTGGAGATTTAGGTGGAAATCACTGGGATATGCAACCCGGTAAGATATCGGCGGGCAACCGTGATAAGGAACGTTCTGCAGTATCAGAAGGTTATTACAGAAAAGAATGGAAAGCTATAATGGAAGTCTTGCATAACTTTCCAAGTATCGTGATGTGGGTGCCGTTCAATGAAGCTTGGGGACAATTTAAGACTAAGGAAATTACCGAATGGACGATTGCAAAGGACCCTTCCCGACTTGTAAATAGCGCTAGTGGAGGCAACTTTATGGAGACGGGACACATTCTGGATATTCACAACTACCCTGATGCTGCGATGCCCGACCCATCTTTGTTTGGTGCGCATCAAGTATTGGCGCTTGGCGAATTTGGAGGTCTAGGTCTCCCTGTTGAAGGACACTCTTGGCAACAAAAAGATAATTGGGGATACCAAAGCTTTAAAAATAGTACAGAATTACTAGATCGCTATAAGAAACTCATACACGATCTGAATCGATTGATACCAATGGGACTATCGGCAGCAGTGTATACACAAACTACGGATGTGGAAGTTGAAACTAATGGGTTGATGACGTATGATCGAAAAGTGATGAAGATGTCTGAAAAGGAGTTAAACAACTTACATCAACCGCTCTATAAGGTCCCAGTAAAATAGAGTTGAAGAATCCGTGTTTTCTTGCTGCTAGATTGGCAAGAAAGCACGGATTCTCTATCATGGTTAATAATACCATTTCTCAATAGTTTCCATTTTTTATAATTTATAATGAACTTAAAATTCTTAGTAGCTGTAGCCGTTTTTTGTCAATCGTTTTCACTTTATGGGCAGGAAAGACCGTATAAAAATGATTTGCGGGCTCCAGCATTCCCGTTGGTCACTATCGATCCGAACACCAGTGCATGGTCATATAGTAATGAATTGTACGGTGATGCAGTGCGCCATTGGTCGGGCAAATCCTTTCCTTTGTTGGGTGTTATCAAAGTTGATGGCAAGTCCTACCGTTTTTTAGGAAAGGAAGAAGTCGAATTAGAACCTATTGCGAAAGTGGGCGTACATGAACGTTGGAGTGCCCCGTATACTGAGCGAGAACCTTCTGCTGACTGGACTAAATTGTCATTTGATGATTCGGAGTGGAGCTCAGGAGTTGCACCTTTCGGTACAAAAGACAAAGAACCGAATGTGAATACAGATTGGCAACAATCCAAAATCTGGATCCGCAGAGCTGTGGACCTGAATGAAGATCTTGTCGGTAAATCTGTCTATCTGGAATTTACGCATGATGACGATGCCATTATATACGTAAATGGGATTGAAGTCGCTAATACAGGTAATGCGACTGGTAAGGCCTCCCGTGTGAAGCTTTCGGCAGACGTGGTCAAGACCTTAAAAAAGGGAAAGAATATTATTGCTGGCTATTGCTATAATAGAGTAGCTAATGGATTTTTTGATTTTGGTTTGTTCTTGGAGAAAGAGGGGACCACACATTTTGAACAGGTTGCTAAGCAGGAGTCGGTTGATGTTCAAGCAACGCAGACGCATTATAGTTTCGACTGTGGAGCCGTGCGATTAAAGGTTACGTTTAGTGCACCTATGTTTTTGGACAATCTGGAGTTGACTTCTAGACCGGTTAATTACATGAGCTATCAAGTGGAATCGAAGGATGGTAAGAAACACCAAATCCAATTATATTTGGAAGCTGCGCCAAATTGGGCCTTAAACTCTCCCCTTCAGGATGCAGAAAGTAGTACATTTAAGAATGGCGCTCTTCGGTTTGTGAAGACAGGAAGTAAGAGCCAACAGATTTTAGGAAGTAAGGGGGATGATATTCGCATTGATTGGGGTTATTTTTACATGGCATCTAACCAACAAAATACACAGGCTATGGTGGGGAACAGCCACCAATTGAGGAGAAATTTCTTAACAGGGCAGAAGGGGACAACTTCAACCAGTACAGGTAGACAATTGGCACTGATTCAAACTTTTGATGTGTCCAGAACTTACCAAGATAAGGTACTTCTGGGGTATGATGATATCTATTCTATTCAATATTTTGGTGACAATCTACGTCCGTATTGGAATGAAAAAGGGAATAGCTCAATCGAAAAACAATTTGAACTGGCCCATAAGGAATATGCACAATTGTTAAAAGCCTGTGATCGTTTCGATGCGGAGCTGATGCAAAAAGCAATAGCGGTAGGCGGGACGGAATACGCTTCTTTATGTGCGTTGGCTTATAGGCAGGCGATTGCAGCTCACAAATTGGTAAAAGCGCCGAACGGCGACCTATTATTGCTGTCCAAAGAAAATGATAGTAACGGCTCAATCGGTACGGTGGATGTAACTTACCCTTCGGCACCTTTGTTTTTGTATTATAATCCGGAGTTGGCAAAGGCATTGATGAATTTTATCTTTTACTATAGTGAGAGTAATAAGTGGACTAAGCCTTTTGCCGCGCATGACGTAGGTACATACCCGCTAGCTAATGGACAGACGTATGGAGGTGATATGCCAGTGGAGGAATCTGGTAATATGCTTATTTTGACGTATGCTGTTGCGAAAACGGAAGGCAACGCTGACTATGCCAAGAAGCATTGGAAAGTATTGACCACATGGGCGGACTACTTAGTGGATAAGGGATTAGATCCCGAAAATCAATTGTGTACGGATGACTTTGCGGGACACTTTGCCCACAATGCGAACTTGTCGATTAAAGCAATTCTGGGAATTGCCTCCTACGGTTATCTAGCCGAGATGCAGGGGGATACGCAAACAGGTGGAAGGTATATAGCTAAGGCAAGAGAGATGGCTAAAAAGTGGAAAGAAATGGCAAAGGATGGCGATCACTACAAATTAACGTTTGATAAATCTGGTACTTGGAGCCAGAAGTATAATATGGTATGGGACAAATTGTTGAAGATGAAAATCTTTGATGAGGATATTCGAAGTACTGAAATCGCCTATTATCTGACTAAGCAAAATATCTATGGCCTACCTTTGGATAATCGTCAACCCTATACCAAGACGGACTGGATAACTTGGACAGCAACAATGGCTGATGATAAGCAAACTTTCGAACGCTTTATCTCTCCAGTATATCGTTTTATGAATGAGACTGTTGACCGCGTGCCGATGTCCGATTGGACATTCACGGATAGACCCAAGCGATCGGGATTTAAAGCAAGATCTGTAGTAGGGGGATATTTCATCAAAATGTTGGAGTCAAAATTAGAAAAATAGTCTATTTAAAATGTGAAGGCCTTCTACGGAGACGTGAAGGCCTTTTTTATACTATGGATAACTAAGGCATTTATCCATTCACTAATACGATTCTCTTTAAAAGTACACTTACCTATAGATATATGATCAACCAATCCAAAAAGCATTTCGAAATGTTAGATGGGCTAAGGGGTATTGCTGCAATTGCGGTGGTGCTCTTTCATTTTATGGAAATTGCTACTCCAGATTACAGTGATAGTTTTATCCCACGTAGTTACTTGGCTGTTGATTTTTTTTTCTGTTTGTCGGGATTTGTCATTGCTTATGCTTATGATGATAGAATCTCCCGTATAGGAATTTCTAAATTTTTAAAGTTAAGATTAATCCGATTACACCCATTGGTGGTTTTGGGAACCTCTATTGGGCTATTGGCTTTTGTATACGACCCGTTTAGTGATCTTACAAAATCATTTAGTCCTCTACAAAAGATAGGAATGTTTCTAAGTGGAATTACCCTAATCCCTTATCCAATCGTACCTCAGCGTTATTTTAATTTGTTTCATTTGAATCCGCCAACTTGGACACTGTTGTGGGAATATATTGGCAATGCCCTCTATGCAATCGTACTTATTCGGATATCTAAAAAAGTTCTTTGGATTTTAGTTGGTATTGGCGCTATTTTACTATGTGCCGTATCTTTACATGCAGGTTATTTGGCGGTAGGCTTTGGGGGTCATGATTTTTTGTCTGGAGGAATTCGACTGTGGTTTTCCTTTTTGATGGGAATTTTGATCTTTCGATCTCGATGGATGTTGCCCAATATGATGTCATTTACTGTTTTTGCCTGTCTATTATCACTTGTGTTTTTTGTACCATATTCAGTAGCTTACGGAAAGTTTATCGATCCAATAATTGTTGTTTTCTATTTCCCACTTCTCGTTGCTCTAGGGAATGGCAATCGCCTCTTGCAGGGAAATAGAATTTGTCGTTTTTTGGGTGATATCTCGTACCCACTTTATATTATTCATTATCCCGCCATATGGATTTTTATGAGCTATGTGGAGAAATTTAAGCCTGGGATGTTGGAAATGACAGCTATAATCGTAGTAGGTACATTCTTACTCCTGGGATTATCTTATCTTGTGCTACGCAAAATTGACGAACCTGTCCGAAAGTACTTCCGGGACCGGCTTTAACATATAGGGTTTCCGCCACTAGTTCTATACATCTATTGAGACATATACCCCTGTTTCTTTAGAACAATATGTAGAGTGTAGACTGTACTCAATTTTTTTCCTTTCTCTTTTCTTTACAACCTATTTTTTTTAGGTTGGAAAATACGGCCCAATCTTACTGCCGTATATCATGAAATCCCATATATACATCTCAATTTTTTAAATTTTCGTTAATCATATGCTGTACACTTGGATTGTACGTATTTCCTGATGTTTCAATAATTCTCTTGGGTTGGGCCCAGAAAGGGGGGCTGTAAGATGTCTTAGCGGAAATATATTGGTGAATCGCTTTTATGGTGCTTATTATGATACGAATACGCATACGATTGAGATAATTCGATAGTATCGATTTTTTTACAATTCTTAATTTTGATTAATCAATTATAGAATTAGACCGTTAGATACACAAGTAGATTTTAGATACTTTGACAGCGATTTTGCAACGAACAATCTAGCATGCTCCGCAAATCTCTAAAAATTTAAGTCGATAAGAACTGGAATTTTACAGAAAAAGCATGTTATATCACGAATAGTTTGGGTGGTATGAATTGTACAAATTGTTGAATGGAAACCTAAAGTAATAGCCGCTACAAATCACGAAGATTTCGGTAAGCCGTACTCTCGAATTTTTTAACCAAAAAGCTAATACCATTTAGCTTAAATATAAATAATCAATTATGACAATGTTAGTACGAAACTTTTCTTTGATAAGGGTACTGTCTAATCGTTCAAATGCGGATACCGGGCAAAAAGAGCAATTATTAGTCACGCCGCCGTGATTTGAGATTTAGATCGTATGCTGAATTTTCAGAATCTACGAAATGCATATACCGCTTATTCGAGCGTAATATGGGGGTACTGTATGAAATAGTATCTGCTAAAAACTAATCGACAATTAATGAGCGAGGATAATGTCACGCTACATTATAAATACACCAACTAGAACACGCTAACCAGAAATTATAATTATGAAAACTACACATGTGGTAAAAAGCAATAATGGCTTCCTGCGTAGAATATTGTGGGCCTTTGTTGCACTTAGTTTAGGCTTTGTAGGGTGCAAGGATGACAGTCAGCAAGTCGCTGATGCCTTACCTTTTGACCCCTCGAAACCAGTCGTCGTGTCTGATTTCAAACCCAAAGCGGGAGGAATGGGGCAACGCTTAGTGATTTATGGCCAAAATTTTGGGAATGATCTCGCAAAAGTGTCGGTATCTATAGGAGGAAAAGAGGCGAAAGTCATCAATGTGGAAGGGGAATCCTTGTACTGTTTGGTACCGAGGCAAGCTTTCGGTGGAAATATAGAGGTGCGTGTCGGAGGCCAAGATAAAGTAGTGGTAGGTAAAGCCGAACAACTTTTTGACTATCAACGTAAAATGGTGGTATCGACTATCATCGGGTATCGGAATGCTAGAGGTGACGAGCCTTGGAAAGACGGAAAATTTAAAGATCCGGATGAGACAAAGATGGCGAGCGGATTTTGGGAACCCTCTTTCCTGAAATTTGACCCAGTCAACCCAAAGCACTTGTGGATGACATTTGATAATAATAATGGGCTCTATCTAATCAATTTTGCAGATAGTACGGTAACTAAGAAGCGTTCTGACTTTGACCGTCCGCGGAGTATCGACTTTACGCTTGATAGTAAATACATGATCATTGCAGAAGATCGTGGCGGAGAAAATGACCGAGCTACGTATCGCTTATCGAGAGATCGAAATTGGCAAGATAGAGAAATCCTGACTACATATAGGCAGTGTAATGGTGCATCCGTCCATCCAGTGAATGGTGAAATGTACTTCAATAGCTACGAAAAAGGACAGTTTTTTCGCTTTGATTTAAACAAGTATTTTAATGAAGGGCTTGGTGTCAAGGATTATGAGACTTTGTTCGTGGTGCATGATCCGCAATGGGAATATAAAATCATGATACATCCTACCGGAAACTACGCCTACATCGTGGTCATCAACCAACATTATATCCTCCGGGTAGATTATAATTGGGACAAGAAGCAGTTCAATCAGCCATACTTGGTCTGTGGCCAACTTAAAGGAGCGGGTTATGAAGATGCAGTAGGTTCATCCGCTCGTCTGCGGAATCCATATCAGGGGGTCTTCGTGAAGAATCCTACATATGTGGCTGCAGGTAAGACGGATGAATATGATTTTTATTTTACTGATCAACAGAATCATGCTATTCGCGTACTGTCTCCTGACGGGAGTGTGAATACTTTTGCTGGAAGAGGGAGCTCGAGTATCAACGCAAACCCATACGGCTATGTTGACGGTGATTTACGGCAAGAAGCACGGTTTGATCGACCATCGGGCATAGCCTATAATGAGGCAGAAGGCGCATTTTATATTGGAGACCAATCGAATCGTCGCATCCGCAAGATTGCTTTTGAAGAAATGGATGAAAATAAATAACGCACAATCAGTGATTTTCATGATGAAAAGAATTTTAATAATATGTATGTTGCTTCTCGGTGCGACTTTTAGCGCACTGGCGCAAGAGATTGTCGAAGTAACAGGTGTCGTAACCGATGCCCAAAAGGAACCACTAGTTGGGGTTAGTATTTTTGTGACCGATGCACCAGGTTTAGGTACTGTTACTGACAATAATGGTAGATATAAAATTAAGATAGAGCAATACAAGAAATTGACTTTCTCCTATCTAGGGTATGAAAAGCAAGAAATACTTATAAAAGATGGTGTTACGGTCAACGTCACACTACAGAAATCAGAAATGAGCGTGTTGGACGAGGTTGTGGTGACGGGAACAGGTACTCAAAAGAGGCTGACCGTGACCGGAGCAGTGACCACCGTAAATGTAAATGATCTGAAATCCAACCCGACTTCGAGCTTGTCTAATGCCTTGGCCGGAAATGTTCCGGGTATAATGGCAATGATGCAATCAGGCCAACCTGGGAAAAATATCTCGGAATTCTGGATTCGCGGAATTTCGACGTTTGGGGGTGGTACTGGAGCATTGGTATTGGTCGATAACATAGAGCGTGATATCAATGAAATCAATATTGAGGATATAGAATCGTTTTCTGTACTGAAAGATGCCGCTGTTACAGCTATTTATGGGTCTAGAGGAGCAAATGGAGTTATTCTCATCACGAGCAAAAGAGGTAAAGAGGGGAAGATTGACATTAATTTCAAAGATGAAACTATTTACAATACTCGAACGATTACGCCGGAATTCGAAGATGGGGTGACGTATGCAAGGTTGTTAAATGAATCGCGGGTCACTCGCAATCAGGCTCCCATCTATCAAGATGAAGAACTGGAAATCTTGAGATTGGGTTTAGACCCAGATTTGTATCCCAACGTGAATTGGCAGGATCTCTTGCTTAAAGATGGTGCAATGACCTATAGGGCCAATCTCAATATGAGTGGCGGTGGGGCAACAGCTCGTTATTTCGCTTCTGGCAGCTATGTAGAAGAAGGAGGGATGTATAAGATTGATGAAACGTTAAGGAATGATTACAATACAAATGCAAACTATAAACGTTGGAACTATCGCCTCAACACAGATTTTAACATTACCAAAACAACTGTGGCAAAACTGGGTATTGCAGGTGCTCTGGGTAAGCGTAATAGCCCAGGATTAGGTGATGAAGATTTTTGGGGGGTGTTGTTCGGATATTCACCTATTCGTACCCCAATTATGTATTCGAATGGCTATGTTCCTGCCATTGGGATCGGAAACCAAACCAATCCTTGGGTGGTGGCTACACAAACTGGATTTAACGAACATTGGACAAATAATATACAAACCAATATATCCATCGAGCAAAACTTTGATTTTATTACAAAGGGACTTCGTGCTAGAGGAATCTTTGGATTTGATACAAATAATAAGAGCAATATACATCGTCGTAAATGGCCAGAGCAATGGCGAGCTGAGCGAGCTCGGGATGAAAACGGAAACCTCATATTTACACATGTATCCGATCCTAGCGAATTGTATCAATACAGCACGGCGGAAGGTGAAAGACGAGAGTTTTTGGATTTGATGTTCAATTATGACCGAAGTATCGGTAATCATAACGTAGGGGGAGTGGCTAGATTCACACGTGATGCGCTGGTCAAAACGGTAAATGTTGGTGACGATATCAAAAACGGTTTGTCCCGACGAAATCAGGCTTTGGCTGGACGGGTGACCTACAATTGGAAAAATCGTTATTTTACAGATTTTAACTTCGGATATACGGGTTCTGAGAACTTCTCTTTGGGACAGCAATATGGCTTTTTCCCTGCATTCTCAGCAGCTTGGAATGTGGCAGAGGAGTCGATAGTCAAAGAGAACGTCCTGTGGATGAATATGTTTAAAATCCGCTACTCTTGGGGCAAGGTGGGTAATGATCAGCTGAAA
Organism: Sphingobacterium sp. SYP-B4668; assembly: GCF_027627455.1. Classification (NCBI taxonomy): domain Bacteria; kingdom Pseudomonadati; phylum Bacteroidota; class Sphingobacteriia; order Sphingobacteriales; family Sphingobacteriaceae; genus Sphingobacterium; species Sphingobacterium sp. SYP-B4668. The sequence goes on from NZ_CP115483.1 coordinate 2,282,149, forward strand.
ATTGGTAATGATTTGGAACGCTTTCCTTACCTCTATGCGATTGGAAGTGGAGGTGGCTATCAGTGGGCAGACTATGGATTTAATAGATCTTACGATGGGATGAGGTTTACTCAGGTAGCTTCTCCATATGTAACTTGGGAGATGGCTACCAAGCAGAATTTAGGTTTTGATATTGCGCTTTTTCACGATAAGGTTATTGCTAATTTGGATTTCTTTAATGAGGAGCGGACAGGGATTTATATGGAGCGGAGATTTTTACCTGAGATTGTGGGGTTGGAAAGCACTCCTAGAGCCAATGTCGGCGCTGTGAGATCTCGAGGTTTTGATGGACGCTTTGAGTACAAACAAAAAATTGGGGAGGTAAATCTTACCGCTAGAAGTAATATCACTTATAGTAAGAACACTATTATGGAAAGGGATGAAGAGAATAATGTCTATGGTTATCAGAATGAAAGAGGATTTCGTGTAGATCAAGCCAAGGGTTTAGTTGCTTTAGGCCTATTCAAAGATTATGACGATATCCGTAATAGTCCAACTCAAACTTTTGGCAACTACCAACCTGGAGATATTAAATATAAGGATGTGAATGGTGATGGTGTAATCAATGATGGAGATCGGGTACCTATTGGTGCGACCAGACGACCAAACCTTATTTATGGAATAGGGGCTTCTGCTAGTTGGAAGGGGTTGGATGTAAATATCCATTTGCAAGGGGCAGGCAAATCTACTTTTTTCACATATGGAAAGACGGTGTATGCGTTCAGTGAAGGAGAGTGGGGACAAGTAATGAAGGGGGTAATGGGCGAAAATCGTTGGATATCTGCTGAAATCTCTGGAGATCCAGCAACGGAGAATCCTAATGCTTCTTATCCGCGCTTGAGTTTTGGTCCAAATCCTAATAATTTTAGGGAATCTACATTTTGGCTACGAAATGGTCAATATCTCCGTCTCAAAACAGTAGATATTGGCTACTCGATTCCGAAACATTTAGCTAATAGAATCAAAACCAACAACATTCGAGTATTTTTTGTTGGGAGTAATTTGCTAACCTGGTCAAAATTCAAGCTTTGGGACCCAGAACTCGCGAGTCCAAGAGGCGAGGACTACCCGTTGCCTAAATCCTTTACATTGGGCTTAAGTATTAACCTATAAATCGAACAAAGATGCAAAAGAAAATATATTTCGTGGTCTTACTTGTGCTTTGCACCCACATCATTACTTCCTGTAAAAAAGATTACTTGAAGTCGGACCAATTTTTTAAAGATCGAATAACGATTGAGAAAGTATTCAAAAGCAAGGTTTATACCGAACAATGGCTAGCGCATGTATATGAAGAGTTTAAGGGCATCAATGCTGATGTGGCGAGTAAGGGCCTTACTCCACATAATTTTGCGGACGATATGTACTATGGTGATCGGGATAAGGATTATGATCCTTCGAAAAACGAACTCTCCTACAACATGTTCAAAATGGGACTTTACACCGAGAATGATAAGCAAGGTACTTGGACACAATGCTACAGGGGGATTCGTAATGCAACGACATTCATTCAGAATGTGTACATGAATGTAGAAATGAGTCCAGTAGAAATTGAAGACTACAGAGGGCAAGCGCGTTTTGCAAGGGCTTACTTATATTGGCAATTGCTTCGGAAGTATGGCCCCATTCCACTGTTGCCAGACGAAGGGATTGACTATACCGAAAGCTATGACAATATCGCTACCGCGCGTAGTACTTATGAAGAGTGTGCAACCTATATCAGCAATGAAATGTTGCAAGCCGCCAAAGAAATGCAAAAATTAGGCATGAATCGAGGGCAGGATGGCTCCGCTCGTCCCACTTGTGGAGCAGCGTTGGCTACTCGGGCCAAAGTTTTGCTATATGCTGCAAGTCCGCTTGCCAACGGAAATACGTCCAACTTTGCCACAAGACTAGTCGATGATTCAGGTAAGCGCTTGCTTTCTGCCGATTATCAAGAGGAGAAATGGGCCAAAGCTGCCGCAGCTGCTAGGGATGTCATTGAGCTTGGTGTGTATCAACTTTATTGGGTTCCAATCCAGGAAACCGGTCAAGATGCTACGGTAATACCACCAAAGGATAATAACTTTTCAGAAAAGAGTTGGCCAGCTGGTTGGGCAAATATTGATCCGGCTAAGTCTTACGCACAGGTTTTTGATGGTACATTGCAAGCGTCGGGAAATCCAGAGCTGATATTTACTAGAGGTAACAATCAGCAAGGAGAAGGGATAGATGCGATGGTCATCCACCAACTACCGCGATCGGCTACAGGCTGGAATACACATGGGCTTACCCAAAAGTTAGTCGATGCTTATTATATGAACGATGGAAGGGATGCGCCGGGAAAAGACAACGAAATCGGTCGTGGCAATGGCACCGAACGGGTGAAAGGTTACGTAAGCAAAGAAGACTTTGATGCAGGTAAATACAAGCCGCTTAGAGAAGGCGTATCTCTGCAATATGCAAATCGTGAGCCTCGTTTTTATGCTTCAGTAGCTTATAATGGCAGTTTTTGGACACTCTTAAATGAAACTCAGGAACGAAATCGTAATCAACAGGTATTCTATTATCGGGATGACAATCGAGGTAATGGCTTTAATTCGTCCAACGCGTATTGGTTACGTACTGGGTTTGGTGTTAAGAAGTTCGTACACCCAAGCGATACCTATGAAGGAGGAAGCGCTGCACGTGTAATTCCAAAAGCCGAGCCTGCTATTCGTTATGCAGACATTCTGCTTGCGTATGCCGAAGCGCTGAATGAACTTGACGGATCTTACAATATCCCTTCATGGCGTGATGGAAGTTACGCTATCAGTCGAAATATCAGTGAGATGCAAAGAGGTATTCATCCTATTCGTATTCGAGGGGGAGTACCTGATTATCCTACTACGGTATACAGCAGTAAAACGGAGCTACGTAAATCCTTAAAGCGCGAACGCTTTATTGAGTTGATGGGGGAAGGGCAACGCTATTATGACTTGCGCCGCTGGATGGATGCCCCGGTAGAAGAGGCATTGCCTGTCTATGGATGTAATGTGCTGATGAACGGAAAGGAACGTGATCTTTTTCATCAACCGGTGGCGGTATGGGCGCTCAAAACTACTTTTGCAGATAAGATGTGGTTTTGGCCAATCAGTCATAATGAGCTTAAACGAAATAAACGTTTGACACAAAATCCAGGATGGACGTATAACGATTAAATAGCGAAACTTGGATTCAAGACGGCTTCAACAATCTCAATAAATGAGTGCAAAAAAACGGATTCATTAAAGCGCTTGGGCGTAATGTAGTTAGCGCAGCGCGAATATCTTAATGAATAAATAAAAATGAACAAAAACTATATTCCAATGAAAAAAACATATATACAGCTCTGGCTGCTTTCATTGCTACTCATCTGTGGTGGATGTAATGATGAGTGGAAAGACGAACAGTTTGAAAATTTTATTTCATTTAAAGCCCCATTGGGAAGCGAGGGGGTATCGAATATTTATGTTCGATACAAGAGCGATCAAAAGACCTCTTTTCAGCTACCACTAATCGTTAGTGGATCTGCTATAAATGATAAAAATATGAGTGTCCATATTGGTATAGATTCTGATACGTTGAGTGTTTTGAACTTCGAACGATTCCAAAATCGAGAAGATTTTTACTACAGAAAGCTTAATGACCAATATTTCTCCATGCCTAGTACCGTTGAAGTGAAAGCCGGAGAGAATACGGCTTTAATGACGATAGATTTTACACTTAAAGATATTGACATGGTGGATAAGTGGGTACTACCGCTGGCAATTAAGGAAGATGCTTCTTATAATTACATAGCTAACCCCCGCAAGCACTACAGAAAGGCGCTCTTGCGGATTAATCCGTTCAATGATTATTCGGGGACATACAGTGGAACGGCTCTCAAAACAAGTATGGAAGGTTACGAAAATGAAACACCCATTGTTAAAAGTGAAATCAAAAGTTATGTGGTAAACGAGAATACCATTTTTTTCTACGCGGGAAACATAGACGAAGAGCGGCAAGATCGTCGCAATTACAAAATCTACGCAACTTTTAACGCAACAGGGGGAGTCAGCTTCCGTGCTGACAATCCCAGTATTAAGTTTAACGTGAATAAGGATGCCAGTTACACCATCTCCGAACAGATGGATGCTGTACGTCCATATCTACTTCGTCGGTATATATCGATCAATAACATCGATTATAAATTTACAGATTACACAATGGTCCCTAATGTTGATATCAACTATAAGGTGACTGGGTCGCTAACGTTACAGCGGCGCTTAAATACCGAAATTCCTGACGAGGATCAGTCTATAGAATGGTAAAAGTGAAAATGAGTGTGTTCACTTATAAAAGCTAGTTTATTGAGTTAAGTTTATAGGTTGGAAGTGCGGAGCGTGAAGCTTCGCATTTCTTTTTGAGCAAGTTCAGGGAACTTGTTGTTTTATTCAACTTGCTTTATCTATACCGTGAGGATTATAAAGGACAAAAACGAAAGGTTAAGAATTCAATATTCTTAACCTTTCGTTTTTGGAAAATGTAACGGATAGATCTTTATTCCTTGTCTAATAAAGGCAAGTATTTCTCATATCCTTGTTTTTTCATATCTTCTTTTGGAACAAATTTTAAAGATGCACTATTGATACAGTATCGCAATCCACCTTTATCAGCAGGTCCGTCATCGAATACATGTCCTAGGTGTGCATCTCCTGCTTTGCTGCGTACTTCAGTACGTATCATGCCATGCGTCTTATCTACCTTTTCTTCTATGATGTCTTGATTGATTGGTTTTGAGAAGCTTGGCCATCCACAACCAGAATCAAATTTGTCTGTAGATACAAAAAGAGGTTCACCGGTGGTAATATCTACATAAATGCCTTCTCTAAACTCGGCATCGTATTCATTTTGAAAGGGGCGTTCTGTAGCGCCCTTTTGCGTCACTTCGTATTGTAGAGGCGTGAGTTTGGCTTTTAACGTAGTATCATCTGGTTTGGTATATTCAGATACTGGTGCGGGGTTAGCATTTTTAGCATATTCGAATAGATTTGGTGGAATATGACAGTAGCCTCCTGGATTCTTATCGAGGTAGTCTTGATGATAATCTTCGGCAGAATAGTAATTCTTAAGCGGTAAATTTTCAATAGCTATAGGGGCAGAATAATGCTTGGCTAAATCGCTCAATTTTTGTGTGATGAGAGGTGCATCTTCATCATTCTTATAATAAATTCCGGTTCTGTATTGTGTACCCACATCATTACCCTGGCGATTCACACTCGTGGGTTCTATCGTTTTGAAGTAGAAGTCAATTAGTTTTCCCAATTCCAGTACTTGCGGGTCATATATGACTTTAACGGTCTCTGTGTAGCCTGTGTTTTTATAGGAGACATCTTCATATGTTGGATTTGGCGTATTCCCATTAGCATAACCAACTTCAGTGGCTAGTACTCCTCTGATTTGTTTAAAGAAATGCTCTGTCCCCCAGAAACATCCCCCAGCAAAATAAATCTCTTTACCATTTTTCATACTTTCTTCTTTTTTTTGTGTTTGTTTTTCCGTGACAGAATTACTTGTAAAAATGTGTGAATTTGCGGCAACAACAACTGCAGCTCCCAATAGCACACAAATCGCAATCATTGTAGTTTTCATTTTCATTCTATTTGTTGATGAGTATTTATTAACATAAGTCCAAAAATCAGAAACAGGAAGCCCTCGAGTATAAGGACATCCGTAACTGGCACCTCATCTACTATTTACCAAACACTATGCATGGTCAATAGAAAGCCGGGCGTAAAAACAAAGATACCAATCATTCCTCACGCCGCATATTTGGTCAACGTCATTTTTTATATTGACAATAGGCCAACTTTTTGTCTTGTTCAATACAGGGTTTTATAAATATAATAATAGCTAACAGTTTGTATGTTAATGATTAATGATGGCTTGGTTGTGGTAATTTCATGATGTCGTTTTTCCGGAACGTGTAGACTTGGTTTTCCTTAAGGTAAGATTTAGCTCTTTTTGTATGTTTATTTAAGTTGAACTGCTTCAAGAAAGTTGAAAAAAAATTTGCGTAGCTAGGTGGCTACGTTTATATTTGTAGTCAAATGACTACGTAATGAATCTAAGAAGAGATGTATTCCAAGCGATTGCCGACCCAACCAGACGCACCATATTGTTGCTTTTGACATCTCAGTCTATGACGGCCGGGGCAATTGCCGCAAATTTTGATTCGGCTAGACCGACGGTATCCAAACATCTCCAGATTTTAACGGAATGTGAATTGATTGAAAAAGATCCACAGGGACGTGAGATCTACTACCAACTGAACCCTAAAAAAATAAAGGAAATTGCTGACTTTATCGAACCTTTTCGCCAAATGTGGGAGGACCGATTCAATAAGTTGGAAACTTTGATGCAGCAATATAAAACCAAATAAACCAATTGTATGGAGCAAAAAACTAAAGTAAAAGCTGAATCAGGAAAGCAAGAAATACTGATTATTCGCGAATTTGAACTACCAGTAGAGCTGCTTTTTAAAGCATATACAGAATCCGAACTCGTGGAGCAATGGATGGGGAATAAGGTGTTGAAGATGGATAGTAGGCCTCATGGTAGTTACGAATTTGAGACAAGAGATCGAGCTGGCAATGTGCTGTTTCGAGCTAATGGAGTCATTCATGAGTTCGTGCCGAATCAGAAGATTACACGTACTTTTGAAATGGAAAATACACCTTTTCCGGTCCAACTTGAATTTTTAGAATTCACCAAAATTACGACTGATCGATGTCAATTGACCATACATGTCATTTACAAAACGGTCAACGACAGGGATCAGTTATTACAAATGCCATTTGCTGCTGGCATAAATATGGCACACGACCTTCTTGAGAAAATTATGAACCAAACGAACATATGATGAATACAGGTATTGCTGAGCCTAAGGGCTCTACGAAAACAGAAAAAATATTATATTGGGTTTTTACTGCTTGGTTAGCATTGGGAATGCTCTCTACGGGCATTGTACAGTTTATTGGTACAGAGGAGGAGGTCGCTTCTTTTGACCATCTGGGGTATCCAAGTTATTTATTGATTATATTGGCAATATGGAAGATTCTGGGGGTGATGGCAGTTCTTATGCCAAGACTCCCACTACTTAAAGAGTGGGCATATGCTGGATTTTTCTTTGTTAGTTCGGGCGCGACTATTTCGCATGTTGTTCTAGGGGACGGCCTGTCAGATGTCTTTCCTTCGATATTGCTTCTAGCGCTTACGATTATATCTTGGTACCTAAGGCCTGCGAGTAGAAGAATGAAAACTTCCTAATTTATCTAATACCTATAGAAATGAAAAAATTTGACATACCACCACAACGGATTGAAGAGCTTTTCCATATTTTGAAAAAGCGATTTGAAAAAAACATGGATCGTCACGAGGGAATTGTATGGAATGATGTTCAGCATAAACTGGAAAATAATCCCGATAAGCTTTGGTCGCTTAATGAAATGGAAGAAACTGGTGGCGAACCGGACATTATTGGTTATGATACAAAGACTGGTGAACACATCATTTGCGATTGCGCGATAGAAAGCCCTAAAGGACGTAGAAGTATTTGTTACGATCATGAGGCTTTAGAATCTAGGAAAGAGCATAAACCTAAGAATAGCGCTGTGGCGATGGCCGACGAGATGGGGATTGAAATGTTGAATGAAGAGCAATACCATGAATTGCAAAAGCTAGGGAAATTTGACACAAAAACTTCGAGTTGGATTCTCACGCCTTCAAATGTAAGAAGTCTTGGTGGCGCTATTTTTGGCGATTGGCGTTTTGGGCGTGTTTTTATCTATCACAATGGTGCGGAGTCATATTATGCCGCTAGGGGCTTTAGAGGGCTATTGCGGGTGTAGCTTTAATGGCTTTGCTCCCTTCCAAGATTGAATTGGAAAGTATGATAATCTGAGCTTCAATTACAAAAGTAAATGGAGCTCATCAGTGTACATGTGTATTTTTATTAATAAAATACGATGTTGAGCTTTCTTTTTTAAAGAGCTATTCTCACTTTATAAAGTTTTATATCTGGGACGTTTATTGTTTTTGTGGGATTGTCCATATAGATATGGTGGGTCCACCAACTTTCTTCAGCAATGGTATATATCAATTGTTGAGTTTTCGGGGATACATTTGCAGATTTTATATTGTGTTTGTCCTTGAGCGGTTCGAAAGGTGTAAACTTTTGTTTCTCTAGATCAAAGCTGAAAACCCCATGATGTGTAGATATCAAAAAAGTGGAAGCGTTTATTTGAGAAAGATCGTGTCCACCGACATCGGGAAGTGCCCATGAATTCTCCAGCGTTAAAATGGGTTGGTCGGTGTACCAATTCTTTAGGGAATAGGCTTTTAATAAAAGATAACCCAATACATATAGTTGCTGGTCTTTTGTATTCCAAACCACGCCATGTCCCGAATAGAGCGTGTCCTTGTATATTACCTTTTCAGGTTTTAATAAATCATATACTTCAAGGCTATTGCCCGCTTTGTGTGTTGAGTTGGCTACTGCGATACGATTACCAGGAAGTAAATCCACTGAATGTGCCATAGGTGTCTTGGCGTAGAATTCGACTTTACGTTTAGCGATGTCCAATAGTATGGTCGCTCCTCCAGAAGAGGTGAGCAAAAGCTTGGAATTATTAACTACAGGCTTGCACTCATCCAAAGGAATGAGTAGCTTTTGATACTCCTCAGGAAGATTCGTAGCTTCAGAAACTGACCAACTCCAAACGATTTCCGTATGTGTATCACTTGATTTTTTTGGATCTACAACGATAACTTTATCCTCTCCGCAAGCGACTAGGTGCCCTTTGGGAAGCTTGCTAATATTTTGCGATATAGCGCTAGATGCGATATGTAAAAGTATAACCAGTGATAGGTAATGCTTCATGATTGGTTTCATTTGTTCGAATTGCTATTTTTAAGGTAAGTTAATACTTATAAAGAGTTCTTTCAAAACATTAAAAAAGATTTTATTACTGGGCGCGGATTTTTTAGGAGGTATCTTTACGTCGTACTTTTATTTATATAGTCTTCTGGTCTCCAAAAAAAGATCAATTTGATTGGTGACCTTGGGTAGGTTTTTCAAGATATCTTGTGACCAAAATCGAAATACGGTATACCCCATATCTCTTAATGACTGGTTTACCTTCACGTCTTTTTGTATGTTACGTTCGATTTTGGGAATCCAGAATAGACGGTTGGACTTTATTTGCTCGCGACGATTTTTCCAATCGAATCCGTGCCAGAATTCACCATCTACGAATATGGCTAGCTTGTATTTTTTGATGGCAATATCGGGTCGGCCGGGAAGCTTGTTGTCATGTATTCTAAATCGTATATGCTTAGCCCATAGTGCACGCCGAAGCACCATCTCGGGTTTGGAATGCTTTCCTTTTATTTTAGACATGAGGTAGCTACGAGCAGGAGAAGTGTAAAATCCTGCAGATTCTTCAAATCGCGGTACTTTTATTCGGTCGTTATCAGCATCATATGTGGACATACTGCAAATATAACAAATGGGGGCGCGATTCGTTTTTATTGGAATTACTTTTCCCAGATTATGAAATTGCTAATTGTATTAGTGTGTTGCCAAGTTGTATTTACGTTTGTACCACTGATGAAGGGGGGGTGACAAAAACTGTCGTTAGACATTTGAAGTAGCATACGGATTATGAATAAGTTAGATTTTTGAACAATTTTAATCAATTCCATTAGTTGACTATTTAGAACTATAACATTACTTTTGTTAGATTATATGGCAAAAAAAATTAAGGTAATTGAACTCTTTGCAGGAGTTGGTGGTTTTCATTTGGGCTTGACCCAGGCATCTAGTAAATACGAGGTGGTATGGAGCAACCAGTGGGAGCCAGCGACCAAAAGTCAACCTGCGTCTGATATTTATAGGGCCCGTTTTCCAGAGACCGCACATTCCAATAGTGATATTGCAGCAGTTATTGAAGAAGATTTTGAATCTATACCTGATCATGATTTGTTAGTAGGAGGATTTCCGTGCCAAGATTATTCCGTAGCTAGTACATTAAAAAGGTCGGGTGGTATTGAGGGTAAAAAAGGTGTGCTTTGGTGGTCTATACACGATATATTGAGGCTTAAGAAAGAGAACAGACCCAAATATCTTTTCTTGGAAAATGTAGATCGTTTGATTAAGTCTCCTGCCAAACAACGAGGACGCGATTTTGCTATTATGTTGGCTTCATTATCTGATTTAGGATATGCGGTCGAATGGCGTATTATCAACGCTGCGGAGTATGGCTTGCCGCAACGTCGTAGACGTATCTTTATCATGGCCTATCATGAAAGCTCAACCCTGTACAAGGAGCTGACGAATACTGATAGCCAGAAATGGATTAAAGAAGATGGTGTGCTGGCCGATGCGTTTCCGGTAGGAGTCGACAGTGGTATATCTCGCAGATTTGATATCTCGGGAACATTGGACTATGTGACTGCATATTTCAATAAAGATAAGGGGATCGCTGAAAGCGCATTCGAAAATACGGGTGTAATGATCAATAGGGAGGTATATACAATTAAGACTGTGCCGGACTATACGGGGGCGTATACCCAATTGAAAGATATTTTGATTAATGAGCATGACGTGCCTGAAAATTATTTTATCAATGCGGCCGATTTAGATAAGTGGACCTATTTGAAGGGCGCTAAAAGTGAACTACGTGTGAATAAGGCGGCAGGATTTGAGTACAATTATTCAGAGGGGCCCATGATATTCCCCGATGCTCTCGATAAGCCTTCCCGAACTATCATCACAGGTGAGGGAGGAACAGCCCCCTCGCGATTTAAGCATGTAATACAGACAGCTTCGGGTAGATTGAGAAGATTGACACCTTTAGAGTTGGAGCGGTTAAACATGTTTCCTGATGATCACACCAAAGAGGCTCCAGATGTAAAGCGTGCCTTCTTCATGGGAAATGCCCTGGTGGTTGGCATTATTGAACGAATTGGTAAAGCATTAATAAAAAGGGTTTCGTAAGAAGCCTTTTTTTATTATCTTAAATATATATGAAAACCTCTAGCCATATACCAGCTCCATTACCTTATGATAAACAGGATAAGGAGTCGATATTGCGGTATGCGCAGAAACTGATTGGGAAATCGCTCCGTGAAGAATTGGACATAGACGACGGCTCTGCACTACAGCGTATGGGCAAAGGTCGATTCGGGAATATGGTAGAAGAGCTGTATTTCAAATATAGTCCCAACTCGGCAGCCTATGCAGACTTTCCAGAAGCTGGTCTAGAACTAAAGACCACACCGTTGAAACAAATTGGAAAGGGACTGTCATCCAAGGAACGTCTGGTATTCAATATCATTAACTATATGGAAGAATATAAGGCAACTTTTGCGACTAGTTCGTTTTGGATTAAAAACAAGGAACTTCTGTTGCTCTTCTATTTGCATGATGGTGAACAAATCCCTTTAGACTATTGTTTCAAAATTGTTCGATTATGGCGGTTTCCGGTTGAGGATCTCAAGATTATCATCGATGACTGGAATACTATTGTTAATAAGATACGGGAAGGACGAGCCCACGAACTGTCAGAAGGAGACACCTTGTATTTGGGTGCCTGTACCAAGGGGGCAAGCAAAAATAGTATGCGTGAGCAGCCTTTTTCTTCTGTACGGGCTATGCAACGGGCTTTTTCCTTAAAATCCAAATACTTGAATTTTATAATCGAGCAGTCTTTCAGAAATGTTTCACATATTATAGATGAAAACGAGTATGAATATGTATTGAGGGAAGATAAGCAAACTCATCCGGAATATTCTAGATTTCGTGACCCGGGGCTACAGGAAGTGGAATCCGCTGTTAAATCCGTAGATCAATATAGACCGGGTCAGACTTTTGAAGAATTGGTGCAAGAACGGTTTGACGCCTACCTAGGCTGGTCGGATCAGGAGTTAATGGCCCATTTCGATTTGCAAATAATCCCCTCAGCCAAAAATCGTTATAAGGTGATTTGTAACCGTATTCTGGGAGTAAAGGGGAAGCGTATCGCGGAGTTCGAAAAGGCGGATGTAGAGATGAAGACAATTGTGTTGGACTACAATGGTGCGTTGAGGGAGAGTATGTCATTTCAACAGATTAAATATAAGGACATCGTTGATGAACAGTGGTCGGATTCTTATTTTTATCACGTATTGTCGAAACGCTTTTTCTTTGTCGTTTTTCAAAAAGATGCGGTTGGCGAGCCCTGTCTCCTGAAGGTCTTCTTTTGGACTATGCCTACTGCGGATCTGCAGGTAGCAAAGCTATTTTGGGAGGATACCAAGACTAAGATTATTCGGGATGATTTCGAAAATTTTATCAAGATAGCAGATCGAAGGATTTGCCACGTCCGACCCAAAGGGCGTGATGCCAATGATTTGATGGAAACGGCCTCTGGTCGTTGGGAAAAGAAAAAGGCTTACTGGCTAAATAGTGGGTATATAAAGAAAATCGTTACGGATCAAAATATAGCTTCCAGATTATAAAAGATAGGGGACCTCCAGCCCTTCGGAAGTGTTAATAAATCTGGCTTGTCCATGCCATGGTTATTGGTCCTTCTCACAATATCTTCTATCTCGTAGTAGCCCATTTTTGCCAAAATCGCTTCATAATATCTTTGAAAAGGAAGTTTTCTCCCTTGGTATCTAGGCATAGGATAATTGAGGTCTTCTTGCAATGTCAGCCAAAAGATAAGCTCCTTTAGACGATTTGTAGTTGTGCAGTTCAAGCCTTTGGCAAAGAGGCATTCCAAAAAATTGATACACTCTTCAAAATTTTCCAAATTGGTCCGTTTATATATGGCCCTTACGATGTCGGCATGCATATATGCCTTTGCGGTGTGCATGCTATCGGTTTGATACCACACTTTATAGTCTCCATTGGCTTTGTAACCGGGGTATTCAATAGTGATAGGTTTGTAGTCCAAAGTCGCCTTTATGTTTTTATAACTATCTTTATACTTTTCTCGGTGCCTATGGGTCTTTTCAATCATAAATGCATAGGCTTGCTCATAGGTCATCATTGTCTTCCATTATTTTAATTAAACACGTCGGGTCAGTATGTATTGACGAAAGGATTAGCATCTATTCTCCAATGGCTAAAATACCTAATTGTTGCTGTTTTTGCAATTGGATTCTAAGGAGAAGTACAGGTTTGTTTTTGGAACTCACCGTTACTTTAGAAAGTCGGCATACCATTTTCCTGAAGATTTGACAATACGTTTTTGAGTTTGGAAATCGACGTGAACCAATCCAAACCGAGGCTCATAACCTTCAGCCCATTCAAAGTTATCTAAGAATGTCCATATAAAGTAACCCTTTACATCAACTCCCTCTAACTTAGCTCTATGTACCTGTTGAATAATTTGTTGCAGGTATTGTAGTCGTCTAGAATCCTCCACGCCACCATTTTCTACTTTATCTGGGAAGGCGGCACCATTCTCGGTGACGAGGATGGGCGGGATATTTGGATATGCAGCAAATTTTTTCAGCACATGGTACATAGAAGCTGGGTAGACTTCCCAATTCATGGCTGTCATTTCTACCTTACGTTGCTTCGCCGTCACTATTTTAGCTCTAAGAAACGGAACGAATAGGGCATGTTTGATGATTTCTCGCGTATAATTTTGTATACCGATAAAGTCCATGTTAAAGCTTAACTCCTTTTCATCGTTAGGCTTCATGTACTTCTCGATACGTTTTAATGCCTTAATTTCATCGGTCGGATAGCCCATTCCTAGTAGAGGTTCAATAAATAACCGATTGAGGAGTACATCTGCTTTCTTTGCTGCAATGATATCTTTTTCACGATTTGTAAATGGTTCTACATGGGAGCAGGAAAAAGTTGTACCGACGATACTGTTGTTTCGCAGTGATTTAATTATCCGAGCTCCTTCAGCTTGTGATAATGCTGCGTGATGTGCTGCTGCTAAGAAATAGTCTATGCCCCTTTTTCCTGGAGCGTGTACCCCAAAGAAGTAACCAGCAGCGCTAAATACCGTTGGTTCGTTTAGGACCATCCAGTGATTGACTCGATCTCCAAAATTGGTTACACAGATGGCCACATATTGGCTAAACCAATCCTTGATGTCTCGGTTTGTCCAGCCTCCTTTTTGTTCAAGGTTGTGCGGTAGGTCCCAATGATATAGTGTTACCCAAGGTGTGATGCCCAATTCAAGTGACAGATTGATAAGTCTATTATAGAAATCTATACCCGATTGGTTTACCTCACCTATACCGTTCGGAAGTATACGGCTCCAGGCAATGGAAAACCTATAATTGCGAATATTTAAGCTGTGCATCAACTGCAGGTCATCGATGTAGCGATTGTAGAAGTCACAGGCAATATCCCCTTTATGGTTTTGAAATATTTTATTCCGCTTCTGTACAAATATATCCCAGATAGACGGACCTTTCCCATCTAGATCATGAGCGCCTTCGATTTGATATGCTGCAGTCGATACTCCCCAAATAAAATCCTTGCCAAAGGCATCTTTCGTTAAAAGCATCTATGATATGGGTTTGTCATTAAGTTAGGCAGTAATATACGATTTCTAACTTATGTATTTAATTTTTATGAGATCTTAGTGGTGAATAGAATGAACTGAATTGTATCAAAAATAGGCGGAATACCATCCTTTGGAAGAATTTAGCGAGTGTTTTCATAATCGAAATGTATTAAATTGTCTCATACATTTATTATACACTTTAAATCTACGCAGTTGTTGTATCTTCTATGTTAATCGTATATTAAATTTTACTACTCGAGCTGCTTGGTATTGACGGTCGATCGCTCCATTTCATACAGATACTGGAGATTAGGGAAGTCTCTCCAGTACGAGGGTGTGTTTACCGTTCATTAGCTCCAATGTTTGTTTACTTTCCGCGCGCTTTCTGTTCCACATAACTATTTGGGTGTTTTCGGGAGCGATAAAGGTTGCGCTGCTGCCAACAGGTAGTTGTATGTCTAGGAGTAATTGACGGTCTCTGATTGACCAATCCACCACGATTTTTCCGTAAGGGCTATCTATGTGAGATTTGACCCACGTGATTCCGTTAGGGATTTGTGGCTTGATTGTCATATGCTGATAGCCGGGACGGTTTTCGTCCGGGCGGATTCCAGCCACCACTTGGTAAAACCAGGTACCAACGCCATTATAGCAATTGTGTATACGGCTTCTTTCCCCGCTCCAATATTCCCAAGTTGTAGTTGCACCGTTGTCTATCATATGAAGATAACCCGGATAGTCCCGTTTTTTCAGCATGTTGTACATGAAGTCTGGTACATCATTTTCTATCGCCCATTGCGTCAATATAGGTACCCCTACAAGTCCTACAGCAATATGGTCATTGTGCCTTTCTTTCGTTAGGGCAAGAAGCTTGGCTTTAACTACCGCTACCAGCTCAGGAGGTGTTACTCCCGTGAGCATAGGATAGCTCATGTCCAATTGGGAGCCAGTTGCATAAGTGTTGTCGGATGGATTGAAGAATGTTTTATGTAGAAGGGTATTGAGCCTGCTTCTACGGGTTGCAAAAGCCGTTGCATCCTTGGTTTGGCCTAATACTGTTGCAATCTTTTCTAGGGTTGCAAAACACTCACTTATAAAACAGTTGTTGACCAAGTCGACCGATATTTGGTTCCCTGCGTCCACTCCAATTGGGGCTAGCCAATCTCCCAAAAACCAATCTCGGTATTTGGTATCGGGCCAGCGCTTTAACAAACCATCAACCGTATATTTATCTACATATCCTACCCAAGATTTCATCTCTTCATAGTACTTTGTTATCAGTCTAGCGTCACCATAATTGACATGGGTACGCCATGGTGCCATTACAAAAAAGCCACACCAATACGGACCACCGCCGCCCGCTCCGGGATTAGGAGCTACATGGGGGAGGCTGCCTTCCTCGCGCATAGCATCTGACCACGCCTGCACCCAATTGGCGAATAGGGGCGATGCACCATACATCGTTTGGAATGTATTTGTAGAAGAGTTGCCATCACCTCCATAACCGGCCCGTTCCAAATGTGGGCAATCAACCTGATAGCCGCTAAAGCTAATGTTACGCATGGTATATTGAATCATATCGTGAATCGCATTCAAGTCCGTATCTGAGCAGGCGAAAGAGGAGCCGTTTTGAAAGTTGGTGTGTATCAAATGGGCTTTTACATCCTTCAGATGGGGGGCAATCGCTAAATTGGTAATACGTACGTATTGAAAGGCGTGATGATTGAATTTATTTTGAAAGATTTCTTTTGGGGTTCCGGTTGCGATGTAAATATCGCGCTGTCCTTGATCCGCAAAGTTACCGTCTTTATCCAAGTGATCTGAATATTCAAGCTGGAGCTCTTGTTTATGTCGTAGCCCATTGAATTCCACTTCGAGCCAACCATTTGTTGCTTTTCCCATATCAATTAACCAGACACTATCTTGGAGTCGTTTGATGTTTTTAGCGGTAAGAGTTTGGGTGATACGATTGGGCTCTACCATCTGTGGACTTGCCTGATGAAGCGGAATATCCACCTCTTCAACGGGCAGCCATATACGATTATCCATACTTTTATTGGTCAATGTAGAGGGGTTGAGATTGGCATCAATGCGTTCGCCTCCGAAGGATAATGCGCGCCATGTGCCGCTGTCACTATATCCTGTAGGAGATCCTTTCCAAGAAGAGTCTGTGTGTAAGATAGTATGCCATTCTTTGTTTCGAAATACATCTATCTGGGCACGCACGACTGCTCCATTAAATTTAACATCAAAACCTGTGGTTGGTTTAAACCATCCTGTGCCTAGCCACATCACAATAACATTGTTACCAGTCCTTAGGTAGTTCGTGATATCATAGGTATTGATCAAGGATCTTTTATCAAGATGCGAGACCGCAGGTGCCAATACATCTGCAGTTACTTTTTTGCCATTGATGTAAAGCTCAAAATAACCTAAGGCATTGACATGGATTAATGTCGTTTCTACTTTGGAAAGCTGAAATTTTTTCTGTACCAATGGACTTTGTACCTCCTGTAAACCGATGAATGCCCCTTGCAATTTGTCGTCTCCGATTATTCCAATGCCGAAGCGCTGGATGGTACTCCATTCAGAAATTTGATTTTTTTCATTCCAGATACGTACTCGCCAATAAGAATGCATCCTAGATGTGAGTGGATGACCTCTATAAGAAACGAGCACAGAGGATGAGGATTTAGTCTTTCCTGAGTCCCATCTATCTGCTAGATTCTTATCCGCCAAGGCCGTACTGTCTGATGCAACCTGTATTTGGTAGAAGGCTTGCTGCGTATTTCCATCCGTATGTGTTATTTTCCAACTTAGATGAGGCTGTGTGTTGTCAATGGCAAGAGGATTGATTAGATTTTCACATCGTAAATCAACAACTGCGATAGTTGTTTTCTTGCGTCCACTCGTCAAGCCAAGGATACAAAAGATTAGGAAGGCGGATGCGTAAAGCTTATTGTTCATTAGGTTTAAATTTAGAACGTTATTTCTTGGATTAGACACAAATCTATCGTTGCAGAAGGGATGTTCCTATCGTCTCATACTCTTTGGTAGATCATTATTCGATGGTAAGTCTGTAAATCTTTTTTAATCAATTTGTTGTAGATTATGTCTGAGACTTAATTGGTAAGTGGATTGGAAGGGACAAATTGGATAAGCATTCGTTCTTTAGTGCTATAAGGCAATCATTATTGCTGTTGTCCGGTATGTAGCAACTACCCCTTGGTTTTTACAATGCGTAGATTAGGCCGAGTGCATTATGGATATATTTTGTAGATTTGCGCACAACCATATTTATAGACCAGTGAGGGGAACCATGAGAAGAACACTACTAGCCATATTTTGTCTTGTTTTTTCCTGCCATGCTGTCTACGCTTCTAAAGCTATTGATTCTTTATTGAAGGTGTTGGACAAGACCATTGCAGATCGCGAAGCATTTACCTTAAACAAGGAAATGCGCATAGATGCTATAAAGAAGAAATTGAAAAAGCAGGGTTTCCTGGATGATCAATATCGACTTAACGGTGATATCATTTCTGAATACCAATCGTTTAAATGTGATTCGGCATTGGTTTATATTGAGCGGAATGTGCAAATAGCCAGTGCTTTGAAAAGCGATAATTATCTTTCGGAAAGTAAATTGCGATTTGCTTTTGTCGCTTCAATGTCCGGCCTGTTTACCCAAGCCGCGGAAATCTTTGATACGATTGATTATGACACTCTACCTCATCATCTCAAGGTCTTATATTGGTGGAGCCATATACGCTACAATGAAAACCTCATTAAGTATAGTGATAGTCCTAAATACAGAGCTAAATATGAGTTAGAAAACAAAAAATCAAGAGATTTGCTAATGGCATTACTAGATTCCAAAAGTGAAATGTATCTCAAAGAAAAAGCCTTTAAGCTAAAGGGAGACGGTGATTATTCAACATCCGCCCAAATCCAGGAACAGCTCTTTATCGGAGAAGAGCCCAATTCACACGGCTATGCCATGAGTGCAATGGGATTGGCGATGGTACATCGAGAGTTGAACAACCCTGAGTTAGAGGAGAAATACCTGATTTTGGCTGCTATCACCGACACTCGACTTGCCGTGAAGGAAAATGAATCCTTACTCACCTTGGCAATACATCTTTATGATAAGAATGATGTAAGCAGAGCGTACAACTATGTGCGAGCGGCTTTAGATGATGCTAATTTCTATAACTCTCGATTTCGTAACGCAGTCATAGCACGAACACAACCGATCATAGAAGCTACCTATCTAGCAAAGATAGAGCATCAACGTAAAAATTTGCATCTATATGCAATAACAGTTAGCATATTTGCTTTTGTATTGATTTTATCGCTATATTTTCTATATCGACAGAATAAAATCGTATCTACGTCCAGAAAGAAGCTTAGTCGTACGAATGATCAATTGACAGCGGTCAATCAACGTTTGGATGAAGCCAATCTTATTCGGGAAAAGTATATTGGATATTATATTAACCAATGTGCTGTATATCTGGACAAGCTCGATGAGTATCGGAGGAATATCAATCGCAAGATTAAATCTGGTCAACTGGCAGGATTGCAGGAGATTAGTTCGTCGACGACTACATTGGATAGGGATGCACAGGAATTATATCAGGATTTTGATCGAACGTTCTTAGAGGTCTATCCAACTTTTGTAGATGAACTCAATTTATTGCTTCGAGAAGAGGAACGTTTTAAATTGAACAAAGGGCAGTTGAATACAGAGTTGCGGATTTTTGCCTTGATTCGTTTGGGAATAACGGACGTTAATCAAATAGCCACATTTTTGCGCTATTCTTTGCAGACGATCTATAATTACAAGAGCAAGATGAAAGGTAAAGCACTGGTCGATAGTGATCATTTTGAGGAAAAAGTAAAGAAAATAGGTATGTTTGTCGCCTGATTGTTTTCTACTCCATTTACTAATTTGGCTTTTCTATTTAATTGTAAGTGTCTTATTGTCTTTTAGTTGTATTATTTTTTTGGATAAAATAGTTTACCAGAACGCCTACCTGTGCATACAGGTAGGCGTTTTGCTTTATAGATTTGCTTTCGCTTGTTCTACCTGGGTGATGACTGATCACATCTCGTCGATTAGCAAATAACCATTTTATAAATTATAGATCATCAACATGATATTCTCTAGGCTTTTGTGGTATCCCTAATGGGGGCAGTAAACGAGTAGCACCTTACGACTGAAAACCAATCAATCTGCTAATGACAGATTATGAAATAATTATATACATATGAAAAAAAACTATTCAACTTTTTGCTGTTATATCATCAGTTTCTTTGTTTTATTTTTTAACGGGGCGTTGGGCTATGGTCAACAGGTAAGTCCTTTTAAGCAGGGCGATCGCGTCGTATTCCTAGGCAACAGTATCACCGATGGTGGTCATTATCATTCTTACATTTGGCTATATTATATGACTCGTTTTCCAAAAATGGATGTCATGTTTCTGAATGCAGGTATCGGTGGCGATAAGGCTAGTGATATGGTGAAGAGGTTGGATGGTGACGTATTCAGTAAACGGCCAACTGTACTAGTCGGTACTTTTGGTATGAATGACTCTGGATATTTCGAATATAATGGACCAGATGCCGATAAATTTGCCGATGAAAAAGTAAAAGAGTCATTTGATGCCTTCAAGCAAATGGAAGCTCGCTTTAAAGGGCTCGCCGGTACCCGGATTGTTTTAGTAGGCAGTTCACCGTATGATGAAACGGCACAGATTGAAGGCAATGTACCTTTCAAAAATAAGAATAAGGCCATGTTGCGTATCGTCGATTTTCAAAAGCAATCTGCCACAGTCAATAAATGGGAATTTTTTGACTTCAACACATCGATGACAGCATTAAATAAGCAATTTCAACAACAGGAGCCTAGCTTTACCTTGTGTGGTAGCGATCGTATCCACCCAGACAATGACGGACATATGGTGATGGCCTACCTTTTCCTAAAGGCACAGGGCTGGGGAGGGAAAAAAGTGGCTGGGATGACTGTAGATGCCGAAAGTAAACGTGCGACAAAAGTAGAAAATTGCCAGCTATCCAATATTAAAAAAACAGCGACGGGTATCAGCTTTGATTATTTAGCTGAAGCCTTACCGTATCCCATGGATACGGTCGCACGTGGTTGGGGTAGTAAGAAAAGCCAGTTTATGGCGACCAAAGTAATCCCATTTATTAATGAGATGAATCAAGAATTACTTGTTGTCAATGGATTGCAAGGTGTGCATGAACTATTAATAGACGGTGAGAAAGTCGGGAATTGGTCAGCTGAAGAATATGCGAAGGGTATCAATCTGGCTACCCTCGACAAGACCCCGCAATATCAGCAAGCCTTACGTATTATGTATCTCAATGAAGAACGTTGGGAGATCGAAAGACGTTTTCGGGACTATGCTTGGATTCAATATAATTTCTTTCAGCCTAAGGGGTTGTTGGACGCCAACAATAGAAAATCGATTGAAATTCTGGACCAGCATAAAGAAAAAGATGGTTGGTTGAATGCCAAACGTGATCTTTACAGCAAAGCGATGTTTCCAGAAGTAAGGCAAGCATGGCAAGGCGAGATGGATTTGTTACTGGATATCATCAAAGATACAAGTACCCCAAAGAAACGTAAAATTACATTAGTGAAAAGCAACTAGTTGTTACGGAATGAAAAGGTACATTTTGATATTTGGTTTTTACTTGTTTTGGATAAATACCCAGGCACAGCAAGCCTATTTCGTGGACGGTTACCACGGAGGCATATACGGTCATTATCCTTTGTGGGTGACACAGTTCATGGTGGACAAACTCGCCCAGCATCCAGAGTGGAAGCTTGGATTGGAAATAGAGCCAGAGACTTGGGATACCGTAAGAGTCAAATCCCCAGCAGCGTATGCCAGTTTTAGTAAGCTAGTGCTAGATAGGAGAATAGAATTTACTAATCCAACTTATGCTCAGCCATATGGATATAACATTTCAGGGGAAAGTTTGATTCGGCAATTTGAATACGGGATTAAGCGTTTGCACCGACATTTTCCGGGATTGACCTTCACTACCTATGCCGTTGAAGAGCCTTGTTTTACAAGTAGCTTGCCACAGTTATTGAAACAATTTGGCTTTCGATATGCTGTTCTTAAATCACCAAACACCTGTTGGGGAGGTTACGCACGTGCCTATGGAGGACAATTGGTTAATTGGATTGGACCCGATGGTACTTCTATTCTCACCGTACCACGCTATCAAAGCGAAGCCCTCGAAGAAAATTCAACATGGCAAACCACGGCTTGGAACAATTCGGTTGCCTTTCTGCAATCCAGTTATGCCAGCGGTATCACCAAGCCAGTAGGAATGTGTTATCAAGATGCTGGGTGGAAGAATGGACCTTGGTTGGGCTACGGTAATAATATCAAGAATAAATCTATATATGTGACCTGGAGAGAATACTTCGAGGAGATTTCTGACGGGAGTACACAGGATGATTGGCGACTTTCGCAAGAGGACTTTCTTGTCAACTTGATGTGGGGTAGTCAGGCATTACAACGTATTGGACAACAGGTGCGTACTGCTGAAAATAGCATTGTGATGGGGGAGAAACTGAGTGCAATGGCCAACATTGCCAATCAGTACGTTCCAGCTGAACAGCAATTTTCTCAAGCTTGGGAGAGTCTAATGATGGCTCAGCATCACGACTCTTGGATAGTACCTTATAATCAGCTCAACAGCCGACAAAACTGGATAGAGGCGATAAAAAATTGGACGGATAGTACCAATACACTTGTTAAATCTCTCCAGGACGATGCTATTGGTAGCTTTAATGTAGTAACCAACGCCAATGAAGAAGATGTGCAATACATCCGTGTATACAATACCCTGCCTGAAGAGCGTACAGAAGCAGTATCTGTGCAACTGCCTGCCTTATCTGCGACCCACAACTTGGTTGTATCCAATAGTAAGGGCGAACATCTCCCTCATGTAATACGTCAAGAGGAGGAGCATATGGTGTTGACCTTTCGTCCTACGGTACCTTCGTTTGGGTTTGCAAGCTATGTCATACAACAAGGTAAACAGTCTGCACCCGTCGTCGAAGCGGTGTCCTTTGATGCTGTTGGGAACTGTATCATCGAAAATGAGAACTACAGAATTGTCCTTGATAAGAGTAGAGGCGGATCAATACACAGCCTTATTGCAAAAAAGCTTGATAATAAGGAATTTGCTATTCGTGATGGAAGTTATGTCTTAGGAGAGCTATCTGGATTTTTCTACGAAACTCATCAATTTCAATCCTCCAAAGAAAGCCCGGCTACATTCAAAGTCTTGGCCGACAACGGGATGATTGTCAAAGTAGAGATTACTGGAAATATCGCATCGCACCCGTATACACAAGTGATTACACTCGAAGCAGGAGAGCCTCGTATAGATTTTGACCTTACCATTGACTGGAAAAATAATGTCGGCATAGGCGAATATAAACAAGGAGCTGACTGGACTGAAAATAGAAGAGCATATACCAACGATCGTTATAAATTGAAAGTTATGTTTCCTAATAGTCTTGAAAGGACGAAGCTATTTAAAAATGCACCATTTGATGTATGTGAAAGCAGATTAGATAGTACCTTTTTTAGTCAATGGGATCGAATCGAGCACAATATTATTCTCAATTGGGTGGATCTTT
The DNA here is from genome assembly GCF_027627455.1 of Sphingobacterium sp. SYP-B4668. NCBI lineage: Bacteria > Pseudomonadati > Bacteroidota > Sphingobacteriia > Sphingobacteriales > Sphingobacteriaceae > Sphingobacterium > Sphingobacterium sp. SYP-B4668. Next base: position 2,305,441 of record NZ_CP115483.1, read on the forward strand.
TGGAGGGGGGCGAGACCTATGGGTTGGCTTTATTTTCAGACCATACCACATCATATGGTCATGGGCCAGACCAACCTTTAAGTCTTACGGCGCAATATTCGGGGATTGGATTATGGGGAATGGATTATAAAATCGATGGCCCATCAAGGATTAAGTATGCACTTTTTCCACATCGTGGAAAGTGGGATGACGCCAATATTTCGGCACATAGCAATCGTTGGAATGAACCGTTGGTCGCGGTCCTTCAAGCGGAAATCCCTTTGATAGATTGCTCCTATGTAAAGGTAGAACAGCCAGGTTTGGAGATTAGTACCATGAAAGTTACCGACAACGATATTTTACTACGTCTTTACAATGCTGCTGGAGATTCCGGACCGCAGAAGATAAGTCTCGGTTTTTTGGCAAGGTCAATAACAGAAGTCTTGCTCAACGGAGAGGAGCAACAGCGGTTAGCGACCAACGAAGATTTAACCGGTACGGGCTTCAAATTTCAACTCCCTCGTCATGGGATAAAGACATTCTTGATTAAGAAATAGCTATTAACTTAAAGCAAATGCTAAACAAAATTATATTATATACGTTACCCTCCCTTGTCTTGTTTTTGGGCTCGTGCGCAGTCAAGAGCAACCGAGATAATTTCCAACCTAGCACCTATGTAAATCCATTTATTGGAGCGAGTACTAGTGTAGGGGCTGCAGAGGTATATCACGGTTTAGGAAAGACTTTTCCTGGGGCTGCGACTCCTTTTGGTATGGTGCAAGTTAGCCCCAATACGATTACTGGCGGTGATAATAGTCCTGGTTATAGCCATGAACATCGGACAATAGAAGGATTTGCTTTTACCCAAATGAGTGGAGTGGGATGGTTTGGAGATTTGGGAAATTTTTTGGTAATGCCCACCACTGGTGAATTAAAGATTATAGCGGGTAAAGAAGACGGTAGTATCGAGGGTTATCGATCCTCGTACAATAAAGAGACAGAGCATGCAGAAGCAGGTTACTACGCGGTAGAGTTATTGGATTACGATGTTAAGGTAGAAGCCACTGCTGCTGCGCACAGCGGCATGTTGAAATTTACATATCCGGAAAACAAATCGTCCCGTATCCAGATTGACCTTGCGCGTAGAGTGGGCGGAACGTCCACAGAACAGTACGTGACTAAGATAGATTCGCATACCATCAAAGGCTGGATGAAATGTACACCAGACGGTGGAGGATGGGGCAATGGCGACGGCAAAGCGAATTATACGATTTATTTTTATGCTCGTTTTAGTAAACCTTTAGATCGTTACGGATTTTGGCGCGCTGATATTCCTGATGATTGGGTTCGGAAACGTGATGAAGTGGTGAGTATCCCCTATTTAAAACGAGTTGAACAAGCCGAAGTACAAAGAGAAGGAACAACGCAACAGGGTAAACATTTAGGGTTTTTTTCGGAGTTCGAAACCAAGCAGGACGAAGTCGTCACCTTGCAAGTCGGAATCTCGTTTGTCGACATGGAGGGAGCTGAGCGAAATTTAAAAGCAGAAATAGATGGAAAGGACTTCGAACGTGTTCGTCAGGAGGCTCGTCAATCTTGGGACAAGGAGTTGGCGCGAATCGCTATCAAAGGAGGTACGGAAGAGCAAAAGACAATTTACTATACAGCTTTGTACCATACGATGATAGACCCTCGAACCTACACTGATGTAGATGGTCGCTATCGAGGTGGTGACTTGATGGTACATGGTAATGCGGGTTTTACAAAACGTACGATTTTCAGCGGATGGGATGTTTTCCGTAGTCAGTTTCCATTGCAGACTATTATCAACCCTAGGTTAGTGAGCGATCAACTCAACTCTCTTATCAGCATGGCGGATGAATCTGGGAAAGAATACTATGAACGATGGGAGCTTTTAAATGCCTATTCAGGTTGTATGATTGGTAACCCCGCATTGTCAGTGCTTACTGACGCTTATGTGAAAGGTATTCGAGATTATGATGTCGAGAAAGCCTACCTGTACGCTAAAAATACCTCTAAGTTGTTCGGGAATGATAAGTTGGGTTATACAGGTCCTCCTTTCAGTATTTCCAATACTTTGGAGTATGGATATACAGACTGGTGTATCGCCGTATTGGCAAAGCAGCTTGGTAAGGAAGACGAAGCTAATCTCTATGAGAGAAAAGGACAAGCCTATCGCCAAATTTTCGACACAGAAAAAGGATGGTTTCGTCCCCGGAAGGAGAACGGGTCTTGGGAAGCCTGGCCGCAAGAAGGTCGCATTAAAGAGTGGTATGGAACGATGGAATCAAATCCCTATCAACAAGGTTGGTTTGTGCCGCATGACATACCTGGTATGGTTGCCCTTATGGGGGGACGTGAAAAGGTTTTGGCTGATTTGACCGATTTTTTTGCCAAAACGCCCGAAAGCTTATTGTGGAATGATTATTATAATCATGCCAATGAACCGGTGCATTTGGTTCCCTTTCTTTTTAATCATTTAGGAGCACCCTGGATGACTCAAAAATGGACACGTCATATATGTGATAAAGCCTATAAGAATACCGTAGAAGGCATAGTGGGCAATGAGGATGTTGGACAGATGTCGGCCTGGTATGTCTTAAGTGCATCCGGGATTCATCCTTCTTGTCCAGGTAGTACGCGCTATGAGATTACCAGTCCTGTATTTGATGAGATTGCCTTCTCACTAGACAGAGATTATTTTTCAGGAAAACAGTTTATTATCAAAGCCCATCATAATTCAGCCACGAATATTTATATCGAGAAGGCCATGTTAAATGGTAAGCCTTATAACAAGTGTTATTTGGACTTTAACGATATAGCCACTGGAGGGAAGTTGGAATTATTCATGACAGATCAACCCAATAAAGAATGGGGACTTGAAGAAGTAAAAGACAATTTATAAACGGATGAGAAGAGTAACCATTTTATTGCTGTATTTTGTACTGGGGAGTTTTTTTGCCATGGGTCAGCTCAGACACATGTCTTTGAACAGCAGCAACTCTAATATAGTCTGGGAGGTAAAACCCCAAGCCGAAATTGCGTCTACTGGATACGAAATATCCCTTCCAAACTTTAAGCTGGATGGTGCAGTGAAAGGCGTGGTGCCAGGTGTCGTATTTACGGCCTATGTAGACGCAAAGTTGGTTCCTGATCCCAATTTTGCAGACAATATACATCGTGTAGACGAGCGCAATTTCAATCGTCCTTTTTGGTATCGAACTACCTTTCGTATTCCTGCCGATTACAAACCTGATCAACGTCTTTGGTTGCAGTTTGATAATACTAATCGATATGCTGATTTTTATTTAAATGGCGTGAAACTGTCAGGTACAGCTGGGTCAACTAAGGATGTTAGCGGCCACATGCTTCGTACGAAATATGACATTAGTCGACTAATAGTTGCTGGACAGGAGAACGCGATAGCTGTATTGATTACAGATGCCGACCAGAAAAAAACTCGTGATGCCAAGGATCCTTTTGGTGTTGTAGCCAGCCCCACCTATTTATCGGCTGCAAGCTGGGATTGGATGCCCTATGTACCAGGTCGATTGGCAGGCATCACAGGAAATGTCTCGCTAAATACCACGGGCGACATTACCTTGGAGGATCCGTGGGTCAGGTCAGAATTGGAATCCAATGAGATTGCTTATCTCTTCGTGTCTACCGAACTCAAAAACTCTAGCAGTACTGATAGGGAGGTCGAATTGTCGGGCGTCATTCAACCTGGTAATGTTCATTTCAGCAAAAAGGTAAAAGTAGCTGCTAATAGCAAAATAAAGGTATACCTGAGTAAAGAGGAAATTAAAGAATTTGTGCTTCGTAATCCTAAATTATGGTGGCCTAATGGATATGGCGAACCTAATCTATATAATTGCACATTGAGCTGTAGTTATGATGGACAACCGTCGGATCGTCGAGAGATTAGTTTTGGAATCCGTAAATACGAGTATCAGTATGTAACCAACAAAGCAGGGTGGCCTGTGTTGACCTTCTTCATTAATGGGCAAAAAATATTCTTAAAAGGTGGTAATTGGGGTATGAGCGAGTATTTACTTCGTTGCCATGGCGAAGAATATGAGACGAAGATTAAGCTACATAAGGATATGAACTACAACATGATCCGACTTTGGACAGGTACGGTAACGGATGATGAGTTTTATACCTATTGCGATCGTTACGGTATTATGGTCTGGGACGACTTTTGGCTCTATGTGGCCTATAATGATGTTGCGGACGAAGAGGATTTCAAAGCAAATGCACTAGACAAAGTCAAGCGGTTACGCAATCATCCGAGCATTGCCATTTGGTGTGGGGCGAATGAGACGCGACCTAAACCCGAATTGGATAATTACCTACGCTCAATCATTGCTTTGGAGGACCATAATGATCGTTTATATAAATCAAGTTCTAATCAAGATGGGCTCTCAGGAAGTGGGTGGTGGGGCAATCAGCCTCCAAAGCATCATTTTGAGAGTTCAGGTAGTAATTTAGCATGGAATGACCCTGCATATCCATATGGGTCTGATAGAGGATATGGGTTGCGTACTGAGATTGGAACTGCAACTTTTCCAAACTATGAAAGTGTAAGGGCTTTTATCCCAGCGGATAAGTTATGGCCATTGCCGACAGATCATCAATTGGAGACGGATGATGACAATGTTTGGAATAAGCATTATTTTGGGAAAGAGGCGTCTAATGCCAGTCCCATTCGATATAAACATGCTGTCAATACGCAATTTGGCCAGTCCGATAATTTAGAATCTTTTTGTGAGAAAGCCCAGTATCTGAACATTGAAGTAATGAAAGGTATGTATGAGGCGTGGAATGACAAAATGTGGGACGATGCTACCGGGATGTTGATTTGGATGAGTCAGTCAGCTTATCCTTCATTTGTATGGCAGACTTATGATTATTATTATGATGCGACAGGAGCGTATTGGGGAGCAAAGCAAGCTTGCGAACCTTTGCACATTCAGTGGAATGCTTCCAACAACAGTGTCAAAGGTATTAACAGCAGTTCTAAACCGTTAATTGGAGCTTATGCAACTGCTCGAGTGTACAATCTAGCGGGACAAGAGCTTCCGCTTTATGGCGCATCTGTAAAGCTGGACATCCCGGCAAGTGAAAGGAAGGAGGCTTTTCGACTAAATTTTAATCAGGGAAACCTAGCTTTCGGAAAAGCAGCCTACTCTTCATCGGCCCAAATGAATGGCAAAGCCGAATTCGTGACCGATGGAGCTAGTGCTAGTCGATGGGAAAGTAATCCTAACGATCAGGAGTGGATTTATGTTGATCTTGAAAAAAAGCAGATTTTACACACACTCCGTGTGAGGTGGGAACAAGCGCATGCAGCGACCTATTTGGTACAAGTCTCTAATGACGCTAAAAATTGGCGTACGATTGAACACGTTAAAAAATCAAAAGGCGGGGTAGAGGATATTTCCTTAAAAGGAGTGAAGGCCAGGTTCGTAAAGATAGTAGGGACAGAACGTGCGACTGAGTTTGGATTTTCCATTTTTGAATTGGAAGTATATGGCAAGCGACAAGCAGCAACGGGGCTCTCTCTCTTGCACTTTATAAAATTGCAGTTGAAAGACAGCCTAGGGACACTCATTTCAGAAAATTTCTACTGGCGTAACGGTGAACAGGATTTGGATTATACCGCGTTGAATGCTTTACCAGCAGCGAAATTATCTTTTGAAATCATCCCTGGAACAGAGGTCGGAGTTCCACAAGTACGGATTAAAAATCAAGGGAGAACGATATCGTTTGGAAATCGGTTACGATTAGAAAATAGCGCTACCCGAGAGCGGATTTTGCCGGTACTTTTTTCCGAAAACTATTTCAGTTTGATGCCAGGAGAGGAGAAAATAATCAATATAGCCGGAGTAGCTAGAGCCCAGTTGGTACAGGCGTCACTTTTATGGAAGCAATATGGCCATTCCGAACACGATGTCCTTCACCTTAAGAATCAATAGAAATATTCATCATGACAACTCAAATTATGTATCGAATTAAAACAAGCATTTTATCCTGTATCGTAGGTATTTTGTTACCGATAGGTCTTTGTCAAGGGCAGGAGGTCAATCTCGTGAAATACGTTAATACCCTGCAAGGAACGGATTCAGAATGGTCTCTTTCTTATGGCAATACATATCCAACGGTAGGTCTCCCTTTTGGGGTGCATTTTTTCTCCGCACAGACAGGAAAGAACGGGGATGGCTGGAAGTATCAATACAAGGCGAATACGATAAGGGGGTTTCAACAGGTACACCAATGTAGTCCTTGGATGGGCGACTATGCCGTTTTTTCCTTGATGCCTGCTCTCGGCGAGCTAAAAGTACAGGAAGATGCGCGGGCATTGCCTTTTTCACATCAAAATGAGATAGCCAAACCAAACTACTATTCAGTCAAATTTGATAATGGTGTGCAAGCAGAAGTAAGTCCTGTAGAACGCGGCGGGCATATGCGATTCAGCTTCCCGAAACGCGAAAAGGCATATCTGATACTGGATGGATTTTTGAAAGACAGCGAGGTAACGATTCTCCCCGACGAGCGTAAGATAATCGGCTACGTCAATAACGGTAGATTTGTCCCGGAGAATTTTAAGAATTATTTTGTGTTGGTATTTGATCAAGATTTTAAAGCTTATGGTACTTGGGAGAATATCAATAATACACAACACGGAAATCAGGTCCATGCACGAGGGAAAGGAGTGGGTGCCTATTTGGAATTCAAGCCTGGTACGAAGGTAGAAGTGAAGATTGCATCTTCTTACATCAATCAGGAACAAGCTGAACGCAATTTCCGTCAGGAGTTGGAAGGTAACGGTAATTTTGAGACTACAAAAAAGAAAGCTTTTGATATCTGGAACGCTCTGTTAAATAGGGTACTTGTAGAGGGTGGGACAGAAGCCGAGAAAGCAACTTTCTATTCTTGCCTGTTTCGCGCAAATTTGTTCTCCCGAAAATTTTATGAAGTAGATGCACAGGGAAATCCTTACTACTTCAGTCCGTATGATGGCAAGGTCCATCAAGGGTATATGTATACTGATAATGGTTTTTGGGATACCTTTAGAGCCCAGTTTCCGTTGAGCAATATCTTGCACCGGGAGTTGCAAGGGCGTTATATGGAATCTTTGCTCGCTGCACAGAAACAAGCGGGGTTCTTCCCGACTTGGTCCAACCCAGGAATGTCTGGTGTCATGATCGGCAACCATGCTATTTCGTTATTGACAGATGCTTGGGCTAAGGGTATCCATACGTTCGATCCAGATAGCGCCTTGAATGCCTACTACCACGAGACTACCAATAAAGGTTTTTGGGGAGGGTCGAACGGACGTCAGGGCTGGAAAGATTATTTTACCAAAGGATATATCCCTTACGCAGAAGATTTACATGAGAGTACGGCTAAAACTTTGGAGTATGCATATGACGATTTTTGTGCTTACCAATTAGCCCATATGACGGGAAATACATTCTATAAGAATATATACGCTCGACAGATGTATAACTATAAAAATGTATTCGATTCGAGTGTAAACTTTGTAAGAGGTCGCCTACCTAATGGCGATTGGATGCCTGATTTTGATCCAGTGGAGTGGGGTGGAGCTTTTACAGAAGCCAATGCTTGGCAGTATACCTGGTCGGTCATGCATGATATCAATGGATTGATAAACTTGATTGGGGGTGAAGAAAGGTTCAATGCCAAACTTGATTCATTCTTCACGATGGAACAGAGCATTAAATACGGGTCTTACAAGCAGGAAATCCATGAAATGCGGGAAATGTTATTGGCCAAAATGGGGCAGTATGCGCATGGAAATCAACCGACACAACACGTCTCTTACCTATACAATTTTAGTGGTCAACCTTGGAAATCTCAAAAGCAAGTGCGGATGGTAACCTCGCAACTGTATAATGCTACTGAGAGAGGATATCCTGGTGACGAAGACCAAGGGCAAATGTCATCTTGGTATGTACTCAGTGCTTTGGGAATTTACAGTGTTTGTCCAGGTACAGATCAGTATGTGATTGGCAGTCCTGTATTTGAAAAAGCAACCGTAACACTTGAAAATGGCAAACGCTTCGTCGTCTATGCCAAAAATAATAGTCCTAAGCATGTATACATACAGACTGCTCGGCTGAATGGTGTACCATATGACAAGAATTTTATTACCTATTCTGATATCCTGAATGGAGGTGTATTAGAACTTGAAATGGGAGAAAGACCCAATTATACCAGAGGCGTGGCTCTTGAAGCGAGACCTTTTTCTTTAAGTAAAATAACAGAGTAATGACGATAAGATATAGGTGTATAGATGACGGGTTATGGAATGCGATGGGGCTGCTTGTCCATCAACAAGGTGGGCCATAGAAAACGAGAGCGCATGGCCACAGTTAGCGGCCACTCGACGATGCAATTAACAATTTTAAATGTCAACATTCCAACTGAATCAAAAACGAACCATTTATAGTAAGCCGTTGGAATATCCAATTATAAATCAAATTATGAACAAGCGATTCTTTATTTATATAGCTTTTGCTATTCTGATTATTCTGTCTTGTAGTAAGCAAGGATTTCTGGATCAAACAAAGTCATCAGATTTGAATGAACAGGTTGTCTTTTCAGACAGTGCGTATACGATTAATTTTTTGTCCAGTATTTACAACGATATTGGATTTGTGACTTGGCCGAAGCGATTTGGAGGGGGAGGACTAGATGCGAGTACTGATGAAGCGGAAGGTGCAGGCCTGGGAAGCATCAATACATTTATACAATTCGCAACTGGTACGGTCAATTCCAATATGATTACCCGAGATGCTTGGTCTACGAGTTATACCAATATTCGACGGGCAAATATCATGTTGAAAAATTTGCCAAATGCGAAATTTGGAGATGATATAAAAGTGAGGGTAAAAGCCGAAAGTCGCTTTTTAAGAGCCTATTATTATTTCGTCTTATTGGAGCACTATGCCGGTATTCCGCTATTGGGAGACAGTGTATTTAACGCTAGTAGTACGATTCCTTCTAAACGTAATACGTTTCCCGAATGCGTGGAATATATCGTGCAGGAATGTGAAGCCGCTGCAGAAGATTTGCCTTGGATCCATAGTGGTGAGAATTATGGCCGCATTAACAAGGCCGCCTGTTATGGACTTAAGTCTCGCTTGTTGTTGTACGCGGCCAGCCCATTGTTTAACGGACAGGGGATGGCTAGCGATGGCCCTCTACAAGCTGTAGTGGCGTACCCAGATATGGATAAGAGTCGTTGGGAACGAGCGGAGCATGCTGCTGTCCAAGTGATGGAATCGGGCATATATACCTTACATCAAGGAAATAGTAACGAACCCGGTTACGGCTTTTATCAAGTGTTCCAATTACGTAAAAATTCAGAATATCTATTGGCTCGGATGCAAAATACCAATCGTGATTTAGAGGGCATTTGGAATCCGCCTACCTTTGGGGTGACCAATCCCGGGGCGTATCCTTATTTGGAGACAGTTAATGCTTTCGGAATGAAAAATGGCCTACCCATTGATGATCCTAGCTCGGGCTATGATCCCAATCAACCTTATAAAGACCGCGACCCTCGTTTCGCAAACAGCATTACGAGAGACCAGTCTTTGGTATTTCATCGGGATGGGCTTGCGAGACGTCCTGTCAATATCTACATTGACAAAACTAATCCAAGTAACGTAGTGTCGAGTCAAGATGCTATTTATAAAGGGACACCAACAGGCTACTACACCTATAAGATGGTGAACAGAGACGTAGGGGCCGACTGGTTCAATACCGTGACTCCCCGTTGTATGCCTATCATACGTTATGCGGAGATATTACTAAATTATGCCGAGGCCCGTAATGAACACTTGGCTGCGCCTGATCAAAAAGTATATGAGGCGGTAGAGAGTATCCGGTCAAGAGCTGGATTGTCTCCCTATGCATTATCCCCTGGGCTTTCTCAGCAGGAAATGCGTGAGATTATTCAAAATGAACGTCAAAAAGAGTTAGCCTTCGAGGGGCATCGTTTTTTTGATGTGCGACGCTGGAAAATTGCAGAAACGATGGAAAGTCGTCAAATGCATGGTACTGAACCCGTTCGTACTGCCGCCGGAACCAGCTATAATACGATAAACGTGCGTAAACGTGTGTTTGACAAGCGGATGTACCTGTGGCCAATTCCACAATCGGAGGTGGCCAAATCTATTGATTTAATACAAAATCCTGGTTATTAATAATACACAAGATGAAGATAAAGATATTAGCACCATTGGTGTTTGGAATCATGAGTTTATTGACCTTGTCATCCTGTGAAGATGAGATGGCCAAAGTTACAAATGAAGAGTCCATAAAAGACATTACCGGCAATTGGAAAGTCGTTCAGCTAATCCGTAATGGTGAAGACTTAAGTAAGCGGATGGAAGTCAAAGATTTCCAAATCAATTTTAATACTGATGGTACATATACACTGGCGGAGCAACTTCCCTTTGTCGTAGATGCTTCTGGGCGATATATGTTTAATGATCCGCAGTTCCCCTTTAGTTTGATTTTGAGGCCCGAAGGAGAGGAGAAAGAGGTAGCAGTCAAGTTTCAGTTCCCGGTCGTTGCAGGCAAACGACAGCTTAGTTTAAGCTTCAGTCTAGGATGTAGTAGCAACAGTTATCAATTTAATTTTGAACGCCAAAACTAATACACATGAAAAGTTCATTTCAAAAAATATATTATCTGTATCTATTCACAGGCGTCCTAGCGATTTTCTTGTTGGTGCAATGTGGACTCAAATCATTAACGGTAACTGTACCTACACGTGCCAATGTTGGCGAACGTGTGACCTTTACCATGCACAGTGGTGCCGAACCGCGTATTGCCGGTGATGGGAATAGCTATACAACACAACTATTGGCTGGTATAATGGTGCCCAAAAGCTGGAATGCACGTAAGAATGCCGTACTGACCTTCACTAGCCCCAAGGGCAATGGAAGCCTACGTATGATTGCAGATTCGGAGATTGAGCCAGTCTCAGGACTCAATTGGCATCAAGCTGCCAAGAAGATGTTTGGTATAGGTCCTAATTTGATTGATGACTTCGAATGGATCGTTTACAGGAGTGTACAATCATATACGTTTGTTAATAACGAAGATATAGATTTTGACGTCAAAGTCGACTGCCCAGTCGGAGAAGAGAATATGTTGGTGAGTCTTGGCTTTTATGTAGGGTCTTCTATCGAAAATCTGCGACTTGAAGATACAGATTATAAGAAGTATACATTTTCAGAGGCATTTGAAGTTACTGGTGGAGATGGAGACGTGATAGACTTTGTCAATCCGCAATTGGGAACTGTTCAGCCCGTCAAAAGTCTCGATAATGACATCATTACTCTGACCTTTGATGCCGGTGTAACTGCTACCGTGTTGGATGGGGAAAATGATATCTACCTGGAAGTTAGTGCATTTGATTCTCAGGACAAACTGATTGGTCAAATTAAGGAAAAAACAGCTACTACAAAGTTGAAGGCCATTGGTGGTAAGCGATATTTGCTAGATCTATGGCCGCGCGGATACTTTGGTCTAAAGAAAGGAACAAGTATTTCTCGTTTGACGTATTTCTACACGGATAAAACGGGGACAAAAGTTGTTGGATATGGAAACACTAACGAGCCGTTCAAATATACATTCCGTTGTGACTAACAGGATGTAAGATAGACCGAGTAAAAAAACCTAATTAACTTGAATATGTTGAATCATGCTATAAAAAAATATGCAATAAGTATGCTCCTCATGTGTGCAGGCGGTACTATTGCCCAAGCGAATACTTTTTCATCGATAGAGAATAAATCGACGTATTATACAGTGCAGAGAACGGGACCTATTCGGGTACTGGACGAGCACGGCAAACCTTTGGAAGGCGCCAATATCTATTCACAGCAACAATTGCTACTCGGCACAACAGATGAGGAGGGAAAGAGCGAGATTGCGTTTACGGATGCCGAAATGAAGATACTGATTTCTTATCCCGGGTATTATACCAAGACGATTAAGATAAATGGGGTTACGACAGTTTCGTTGACTCCTCATTATCTGGCACAGGACTCATTGGTAAATGTCCTATACGATAAGCGTCAAAAAAATAGCTTGTTGGGGTCGGTTGCTGTGGTTTATAACAGTCAACTGAAAGGCACCCCAACACCGTTGTACTTGAATGCTTTGACTGGTAGACTACCAGGATTTTATACTCAAGAGACGAATGGTTTTCGCACGCCCCGATCTACGGCTATTACTTCTTTAGATTTGGCAGGTTCGTTACCCACTAATGCAACTAAATATAGTTCGAGCATCAGTGACAATACAGAGGTAGCCTTTCATTTACGTGGACAGAATCCTGTCACTATCATTGATGGTGTACAGCGTGAAATTTATTCCATAGATCCTGAAAGCATTGAATCGATAACAGTTGCCAAAGACGCGTTGTCATCGCTCTTGTTGGGACAACGGAGCTCGCGAGGTGTGCTACAGATAACGACAAAAAAAGGAAGACCAGGACCTCCACGGATATCATTCACCGCTCAACACGGGCTACAAAATGCATTGAAGCAGCCCAAACCCTTGGAGGCTGGTCAATATGCTTACCTCTACAATGAAGCACTTTTGAATAGCGGTCGTCAACCTATCTATACTCAAGAAGACTTTGACGCTTTCCAAAACGGAACTTCACCATTGATCTACCCCAATGTGAATTGGTACGATGCAGTACTTCGGGATAATAATCCGATTAGTAGGTATAATCTGGGCGTAAATGGAGGGATTAAAAATGCTCGTTATGCCTTTTCACTTAGCTACTTAAGGCAAGATGGAATGTTTAAATCATCTGATGAGTTTGATTACGAGACCAATTTAAATCAGGGTAGGTATTTGATCAATAGTGCAATTGATGTGGATGTGAACAGTGATTTTACCATTGGTTTACAGCTTTTTGGACGTATTCAGGATGGGCGTCAGCCAGGTGCGGGAAGCCAAAATATACTCCAATCGCTATATAGTACTCCTAATAATGCCTATCCAATCTTTAACAACGATGGTTCTTATGGGGGATCGTCAGTATATCGAACCAATCTTTATCAACAAGTGACAGGATCTGGATATTTATTAGACAATACACGTGACCTGTTGGCTAATCTGGATTTACACTATAAGTTTGATAAATGGTTGCCCGGTTTGTATGCAAAAGGAAAGGTCAACGTATCGGCGACATCGTCAAGTTTTATCGACCGTAACCGCAAGCAACCTGTCTATGACGTCCGTTACAACGATCAAGGTGAGTTGGTATATGTGCGTTACGGTACTATAGCTGATCAACCGAATTCGTTTGCGAGTACGTCAACGGCTAACTTTTTCTATTTTCAAGCGGCATTGGGCTATGATAAGCAAATCGATGGGAACCATAAGGTCGGAGCTAAATTGTTTTTTGATCGGCAAAATGCGAATTATCAATTTGATTTACCGGCCACTTATACCAATATGGCGGCTACAGCTGATTATGTTTATAAACAGAAATATTTCGCAGAGTTGGCAATCAACTATTCTGGCTTTAACCGTTTTCAACCGGGACGTCGATATGGTTTATTTTATGCTGTAGGACTTGGTTGGGATGTTGCACGAGAAGATTTTCTTCGAGATCAGTCCGACTGGTTAGACCAATTGAAATTTCGTGCTGTGTATGGTCGTACAGGTAATACCAATGAGGGGGCGCTGGGTTATTATAGCTGGCGAGCCTCATATGGACAGGATGGTAACAACGGATACAATTTTGGTTCAGAATATTCATACGTGAATAGTATTGCTGAAAAAGGATTGGCAAATATTGATGCAACTTGGGAGAAAGGTGATAAATTCAACCTTGGACTAGATGCATCTTTTTGGAAGTCTAAGGTTACGCTATCTGCTGAATACTTTCGGGATAACTATTTTGATTTGCTACAACAGCGCGGATCGACCATTGATTTGATAGGTATTGGTTATCCGAATGAGAATATCGGAAAAAATTTATATGTAGGTCAGGAGTTAAGTGTTAGCTATCAAAATCGATTGGAGAGCTTCAACTATTTCATCACTGCCAATGCCTCCCGTATGAAGACGGAGGTACGATATATGAACGAGGTTTTCCAAAAGTACGAATGGAATCGTCGTACGGGTATGCCAGTGGGGCAGACTTTTGGGTATCTAGCAAATGGTCTGATTCAAACTCAGGAAGAGGCGAATGCAGCCCCACGTTTAGATGGTGATGCGGTGCAGCCAGGTGATGTACGGTTGATTGATTTAAATGGTGATGGTCTCATCAATATTTACGATCAAACGGCTATTGGCAATATCGATCCAATCATATACTATGGGGCTACACTAGGTTTCAATTATTCAGGTTTCGATTTCAGCATACTCTTTCAAGGGGTAGCCAATCGAAGCTACCAACAGACGGACTATTCATTTGGTACTAGTGGCGACGGACAGGGGTACGATTTCCTTCTAGGACGTTGGACACCAGAGACCAGCACTACTGCGACTTATCCAAGACTTACAATAGGGCCTGACCCGACCAATACACCAAATTTCAACAATTCAAGTTATTGGACACGTTCGGGCGATTATCTACGCATTCGCAATGTAGATTTGGGTTATACCTTACCCGCCATCATTACCCGGAAGATTAATGTGTCTACTCTACGAATTTTTGCAAATGCCCAAAACCTATTTACAACTACTCCCTATAGCAGACTGGATCCAGAAATCAATGGAAACGGTGCATATCCAGCACAACGAACTATCAGCTTGGGTGTCAACATCAAATTATAGACCTTAGTCACTACAAATATGAATTATATAAATCTAACAGGGTTCGGCTTATTAATGATGATGTTTACCTTCTCTTGTAAGAGTGACCTCGAAACAGAACCTATCGAACTACAGACCTTGGATCAAGTATTTGATAAGCGTGACTCCGCAGGTGTCAATGCGAATCGCTTTCTGGCAGACTGTTATCGGTTTTTACCCAGTACAGGAAATCGAGTTGGCGGTGATTATTTGGATGCCGCTACCGACGATGCCGTATCCTCAAATCCGACCAATACCTCCGTGCAGCAACTTGCTACGGGATCCTATACTTCCGATAGTTACCAAGATAATCTATGGGCCACATGCTATCAAGGTATCCGACGTACAACCATATTTATAACCAATATTGATAATGTTCCACTTAAAGGACAATTGGACAATGGCACATCCTTTAATAAAGTATGGAAAGCTGAGGCCCGTTTCTTGAGGGCGATGTTCTATTTTGAACTGGTGAAGCGTTATGGAGGCGTTCCATTATTGGGAGATAAGGTGTATCAATTGAACGATGATATCGAGCTACCTCGTAATACTTTTGACGAATGTGTATCGTTTATCGTGCAAGAATGCGATGTTATTCGTGATAGTTTGCGCATAGATCCGATGAATCTTCAGTTTTTCGGAAGACCCACGAATGCAGCGGCTATGGCATTGAAATCGAGACTACTTTTGTATGCGGCTAGTCCATTGTTCAATGGCGGAAATATTGATGCAGGAAATGTCTTGACTGGATACACCGATTTTTCATCGAACCGTTGGCAAGCAGCTGAAAATGCTGCGAAAGCTATTATTGACTTGGGACTTTATAAATTGGAACCGAATTTTGCCGAAGTATTCACCACCCGTAATATGGAACGGATCTTCTCCAAGCAGGGAGACAATAATACGAGCGTAGAAAACAACAATGGACCAATAGGGTATTCTGCTGGTGTCAACAACGGTCGGACAAGTGCTACTCAAGAGTTGGTCGATGCTTTTGGCATGAGCAATGGACTGGATATTAGCGATCCTAGTTCCGGCTATGACGCGAATAATCCGTATACAGGTCGAGACCCGCGATTCTATGCAACGATTTTCTATAATGGTGCAATGTGGTTGAATCGTCCTGTCCAAACTTTTGAAGGTGGAGCTGATAAGCCCGGAGGTTCGGTTCAACAAACCAAAACTAGTTATTATGTCCGCAAGTTTATGGGCAATTTTGAAACTGCCACCAACTATAGCAATGTGAATCATGACTTCATCTTGTTTCGTTATGCAGAGACCCTATTGAATTATGCGGAGGCTCGTAATGAACGATTGGGCAGTCCAGATGCTAGTGTGTATCAAGCTGTAGAGGAAATACGCAAACGGGCAGGTTTGACTCCTTTCGAATTACCTACGAGTTTGAGTCAGCAGCAAATGCGTGTGGTTATCCAACAGGAACGACGAAAGGAAATGGCTTTCGAAGAACAACGTTTTTATGATGTGAGAAGGTGGAAAACTGCAGAAGTCGATTTTAACAAAGATCTGCATGCAGCAATCATTTATCAGACTGGCACTGGCACAATTCGCCAAACTGCGCCGATATTGAAAATGAAATTTGAGAAGAAAATGTATTTGGCACCGATACCATTTACCGAGGTTATTAAAAACCCTCAAATGGTACAGAATCCGGGCTGGTAATTCAATTAATTTCTATTAGTGAACATACGCATGAAAAAGGCTATATATCTACTACTATTTATATTTAGTATTCCACTCCTTAGCATGGCACAAGGCGTGGTCTCGGGATCGGTCAAGAATACTTCAGGTCCATTGGCAGGGGTGACCATTCTTGAAAAAGGAGTTAACAATCAAACCCAAACCGACCAAAATGGACGATTTACATTACAGCTCCGCGGGAGCAAAACCATTATATTCCGTAGTATAGGCTATACTACGCAAGAGCGACAGGTTATAGGTGGCGAAAACTTGGAGATTACGCTCCAATCTAATAGTCAAGATATCAATGAAGTGGTGGTTGTGGGCTTTGGTACGACTAAGAAACTGACGAGTACTGGAGCTGTAAGCTCAATAAAAGGGGCTGAAATAAGACAAGTGCCCACTTCCAGTGTTCAGAATGCACTTTCTGGAAGACTACCTGGCTTTGTAGCCGTACAACGCTCAGGCCAACCCGGACGTGATGCTTCGGATTTTTACATTCGCGGAGTAAGCTCCCTTAATCCGGATGGCAATCAGCCCCTCATTATCGTGGATGATATTGAGTACACCTACGAGCAATTATCACAGATTAATATGAATGAAATCGAAAGCATATCCATATTAAAAGATGCCTCCACTACGGCAGTGTTTGGAATCAAGGGTGCAAACGGGGTATTGGTGGTTAAAACCCGTCGTGGAGAATCGGGTAAGCCCAAGATCAATGTCCGTTTGGAGTCCGGAATGCAGAGTCCTGTCAGCAAACTTGATTTTCTCAATGCCTACGAGAGTGCATTGTTGTGGAATGAAGCCATTACCAATACAGTGGGTGATAATACCTATCAGCCGTTTAATTCTGAGTCTTTGGAGCATTTCCGGCTCAGGGATGATCCTTACGGCCATCCGGATATGAATTGGTATAAGGAGATTTTTAAACCGAGCAGCTTGCAATACAACAGTAATGTGGATATCTCCGGTGGAAGCCAAAGCATCAAGTACTTCATTTCGGGTGGGGCCTTCTCGCAAGATGGCAACCTCTACAATTTTGAAAATGAAGGTGATAATGTCAATAACAACTATTACTATCGTCGATTTAATCTGCGGTCCAATCTAGATGTGCAGGCTACCAAGAGCTTAAAATTGCGAATGGATTTTAGGGCAAACTTCAACAATATCAATAATCCACGAGCTGGAAATATTGTAGGTGAGGTGTTCAATTTCAATAAAATACGTCCTTGGTCAGCTCCATTTCTAAATCCTAACGGTTCGTATGCTTATGCAAATGATACGCAAGAGCTTTTGCCCACTATCAATGCTCGGTTGGCTACCTCTGGTTATACCCTAAATCGTCGAAATGATATCAATATACTTTTTGGAGGTACGCAGGAGTTGGACGTATTGACGAAGGGACTTTCTCTTTCGACACGTATTGCTTATGCAAGTATTGAATCCAATGGCCGTGAACAAGGTCGGGATCAAATTCCGGTCTACAGGTATTTTCCCGAAACTGGAAATTATCAATTAAAAGGTGGCGCCCCCTACGTATTGGAAAACTATACCCTACGGGCATACCAAGGAGATTATAACAGTCGGGTAAATGTGCAAGCCAATTTGAACTATACCCGTGCATTTGGCAGTCACCGAGTCAACACCTTATTCCTGTATAATCGAGAGTCCTATAAGACAAAGGGGGATAAGATGACCAATTGGATTCCACAAAACTTTCAAGGTTTTACTTTCCGTACGGGGTATGATTATCAGGAGAAGTATCTAGTAGACGTTACGTTAGCTTATAACGGGTCAGATCGCTTTCAGGCTAGTAAACGCTATGGGGTGTTTCCCGCTATATCTGCAGGTTACAACCTCGCTAAAGAGAATTTTTTCAAAGATCGGTTTGATTTCGTGGATCTATTTAAGTTACGCACTTCCTATGGAATTGTGGGGTCGGATAAAGTTGCGGGCGATCGTTATCTCTATCAACAAGTCTACAACGAAGGAGGAGGATATTCTTTTGGAGAAACGCATCAGCCTTCGGGAACCATATTTGAAGGAAACCTTGGTAATAGTAATGTGACGTGGGAAAAGCAAAAATCATTCGACGTCGGCTTGGATATTAGTTTGTTGAATAATAAATTTTCGTTGGTCTTGGATTATTTCAATAATATCCGATATGATCAATTGGTGACTTCGCAATCGTTACCCATACTCATTGGTGTAGGAGTCTCGCCTACCAATATAGCACGCGTACGAAATCGAGGTGTGGAATTTGAGCTCAGTTACAATGACAATGTTGGCGATTTTAACTACAATGTCAAAGGTGTGTTGACCTATTTCAAAAACAAAATCTTGTTTCAAGACGAACCGATGCCCGCTTTCCCGTGGTTGCAGGTGACTGGACGTCAGGTTAATCAACCATTTGGCTATGTCTATGATGGATTTTATACGGCTGATAATTTAGAGCTCAGCCCTAAACCAGCGGGTGCATATGAGGTTCAACCAGGCGATCTTCGCTACAAGGATTTGAATGGAGATGGCATTATCGACGATTATGATCGAACAGCCATTGGTAAACCGAATATTCCAAATACTAGCTTTGGCTTGACATTAGGGGGGAGTTATAAAGGATTTAGCTTTAGTGCTCTATTGCAAGGGACCACAGGCTATAGCTTCAGTGTACAGGGAGCAGGTATTGAACCCTTCCAGAGCCAGTTTCAACCCATACATCAGGAGCGTTGGACCGCTGGGACTGCTGCTACAGCGAAGTTTCCCCGACTAACGACCAATCCGACAACAATCAACAGCCCCTCTTCCTATATGTCTGATTTTTGGTTGATAGACGCGACCTATTTGCGATTAAAATCAGTTGAATTAGGATACCAATTGCCAGAGCGTTGGTTACCTTTTAAGATGAATAACGCTCGGTTATACTTGAGTGCATACAATTTGTTCACGTGGACAAATTACTCACTCTATCAGCAGGATCCAGAAGTGACCTCTAATACCGCAGGGGATGCCTACCAAAATCAACGTGTGATTAACCTCGGTGTGTCAATAGGACTTTAATCGTTAAGTTAGTTTGTAAGTTGAGCGCTTAAAAACAGGATATCGTTTTTAGGCGCTTTTTATGAATTTGACCCAGACAATCAAGCACATCTCAGTTAACGCGTTTCTGGAAATAGCTCAAATATTTCGTGTTTTCAACTCTTGTTTGATATCCTTTATTCTCTTTAGGCTTATAATAACAGTTGGGGATAATGCAAATGGTATAGCTACTAATGCGGAGAAGGCCTTTGTTACGGATATATATGTTCCCACGGCTAGTAATACTATTAACAGTATAGTTAGCATTAGACTAATGGTTACCATCTTTTTTTTGTTGTCCAGTAACTCTTCATTAGTCATTTTGTCCACTGTCTTTTTATTGTTCATTTTTATTTTTTGAGGTTGGTGTCGTTTGATGAATATATAATATACACACGACAAGCAAAAATGTTTAAAAAGATGATTGCCAAATAATCCTCTAACTATTTCTAATGTCTGATTATGTGGGGGATAAATCGACTTTTGTCTGTGGTGATGGGCATGTCGGATTCTCGAAATGATATACCGCAAGACTCTTGACCAATCACCCAGCTACCTATAATAGAAAAACCAGTTTCTTCACGATGTAAGTTGGCAAGCTCTTGATAGATATGACCTTCGTATCCATATTCACCTTCGGTCGCATAGATCATCCGTTTGTCGTAATACATCTGCACATTTGCTCCTTCACGTGAAAGAAGGGGTTTTTTGACAAAATGCTGCAAATGATTAGGTTCGGTATAATAAGCAGCAAGCAAATGGGGATGATTTGGAAATAATTGCCATAGGATGGGTAGGATTGCTTTATTGGATAATAGCATTTTCCAAGAGGGCTCGATCCATTGGGCACGATGGATGTCGTTCACAATATGGTAGGCAAAGTCTTCCCGTACCATCCATTCCCAAGGATATAATTTGAATATTGATTGGATAGGCTCGCCTTCGAGATCGACAAAATGACTTCCCGTCCAGCCCATATCATCGATATAGATTAACTTGGTCTCTATATTGGCTTGAAGGGCAGTATCCCTCAGGTACTCAACATTGGTCAAATCTTCCAATGACTCTTTAACACATGCAAAATGCAAAATATTTCCCTTCAGATAAGGTTTCAATTGGGTCCAGCTATCAATCAATTGCTCGTGAATGCTGTTGAATTGATCTGTCAACTCTGGGAAATAATGTTTTTTCCAATACCACTGTACAATGCCTGTTTCGAAAAGAGAGGTGGGGGTGTCGGCATTGAATTCCAACATTTTCAATTGTCGGTCTATGGCGCTGTAAGCAAAATCAAAACGTCCATAAATGGAGGGTTCATCCTGCTCCCAAGCACGCTCAATATGAGAAATCATAAACGCAGGGATGCGAAAATGATGATACAGTTTATTCTTTATGATATATTCTACAGCGTCCAGACACATGCTCCAAAGTTCATTGGTTGCTTTGTATATAAAATCTGCCTCTTGACTACTTATCTCGTAGTAATAATCATCAATCCAATAAGGGATGTTATCCAATGTATGATAGCCGTAACCGATATTTGCTAATCGGGATTCCCAATGGGGGTCAATACGTAATTTCTTGATTTGCATTAGGAACCTACCGATGATCGAGATGAGGAAACTGCACTCTTACCAAAACCGCCACGTTGCGCCTTGAATGCAGCAGCTTTTGCAGCATTAGTACCTGCCACAGATTGGGGATGCAAGCTATTATTGGCGTATCCCATCATGCCGCCCATATGCCTGAAGGCCATGAACCAAAGGAGGGAAGATCCCATCCCGCCGCCAGTCTGTCCTTGGGAATAGTTGTTTGTTACTTCAGTATATTGGGCTGTAGAATCAGCGCGCATATATACACGCTGTTTATCTTCTGAGTTTTGACGAGGTTGAGCACAAGACGCCAATACGGAGGTAATCAGCACCAATTGTATGTTTTTTGCAGATGATTTTCTCATTATTGTACAGTTACATAGATTGGAACTTTGCTTAGGGTTTGGGTAGAATCTACCTGATTCCACGTATTAGGTGTCCTAGCAGTCACAAGGGTATCACTTTTAAAGGCAATCTGCTCCCCATTATACCAGATGTGTTGTGTAGTAATGTGAAGGACTGAATCCCCCTCTGTAAGCGTCTTTAATGTTACTTCACGAGCTGATTTTTTATCCAATTGCTCTAAAGATTGCTCTCGATTGTTGCAAGAGAGTAGTGACAATATGGAAATTGCTCCGCATATATAGTTTATTGTGTTCATATCCAATACAAATATGCCATTATTCCTTGTATTTTGAAAATGATTAGGATATGATTCGTGGCAATTTGGAGCGAGATTGTCAATGCTATGAAACGGTAGTTAGGATTGAAACCTTTGTCTATATCATTTTTTTATAATACAAGCGAGTAGGACTAAAGTGATCGTGCCAATGGAGGCTAACGTTCGTATATTATTCCAATAATTCCATCGGGCTTCAAAGACGGCTCTCATTTCTCTTATTTGAAGAGGAGTTGAGGCTTCAATTTGGAAATTCTCTAGTTGATTGTTGAGCGGCACATTAACGGCTACAGTGACGCCGAAAACACCTATAATGTAAAGTACACTGGCAAAAAGTAAAAATAGGAATGATGGGGACTCAATATGTTGTACAGCAGCCAGTGGAAGTAGAACGATAGTTCCTAAGAAGCAAATAAAGAATAATGAATTCTGGACTTCCTTATTGATACTTTGCATTGCCTTTAGAAAAACCGAATCGGATAATTTTCCAAGGCCTATACTAACGGAAATGGAATAAGAGTAGAAGAAGCCAGCCATTAGTGCCGTTGTGATAGCGGTTAGCAATAGGGTGATATTTACGAACGTCATGACTTAGGATTTTAGATTTGTTGGACTACAAATATAGGAAGTGTGTTGGCATTTATTAAAGGGATTATTATTCATTATCTTAAAAATTATAGAGTAGTTTCTCAAAAAACTATATATTAAGGGCTGTAAGTCTGCTAATATTTCTTACTTTTAGTCCCACATCTGCCAGTTAATGAGAAGAATACTGTTTGTTATGAGCTTGCTTTGTTTGGGATGGAATGCCGCTTCGCAGGAAAGTGGGTTTGTATTTCGAGATTTCAAGTTACCTCAAAGTTTTAGGAATAAAATTGTCACCAATGTCGAGAAGGACAAGGCAGGTCTGCTTTGGTTAGCCACTAACAGCGGTCTATACCGTTACGATGGAAACGAAGCCATCTTTTTTGATGGTAAAAGTCAACCAGCACTCAACAACAGCAAAATCACATCCATCTTCTCGGATACAAAGAACAACATGTGGCTGGGGACGGAGAGTGGACTCATACGATTCGACCTCCATAAGTGGATGACCACAGAGGTAAAGACGGCTTATTCCAAAGAAGCTCCGTCTAGGCAACCTCATTTTGAAAGTATCGGAGAGGGAAGGAACGGAACTATTTATGCAGGGACATTGGATGGTAGACTTTTTCGTGTGGAGAAAGATAGTCTGCAGGTACTCTTAGATATCAATCACGAATTTCCCAATCAATACAATTTGCCTTCTGTCGCTGCAGTGTCCGAACCTTATCCCAATGAATTGTGGTTGCGGACTGAAATGGGAAAGATGATCCGTATTCGTATAAGGGGAGGGCAATATATGCCGCCTGAATATTTTGGATTGCCCGAATTCCATCGTGCTAATATTCGTGAAGTATACTTTCATCGTTCGGGGAAATGTATTTTGAATATTACAGGACATGGTATTTATATATTCGACACGCGTAAAGGTAGTTTCCATAAAATTCCGGAATTGGCTAACAATGGTGTTGGGCAACGGGGAATCGTATTCTTAGCACCCTATATGGAAAATGAAATACTAATCTTTACCAATCAGCCTGATATAGGGAAGGAGCAGTTATTTGTTTATAACTTTCAAACGAATAGTACCCGTCATCAGTTGGTGACCTATCCGGAATATTTGCGAAGCAATCACATCGAATGGTTTAAAAATCCGGGGAATACGCTTTTTATGTCGCTTAATAACAGGATACTTGAACTTGCTCCGGCTAAAAATATGTTCAAATCTATCCTGACTGATGCTGTAGCTATTAATAGTATTCGTAGTATCTACAAGCATAAAACCGGTACACTGTACGTTGGCTCGTATAAAGATCGTTTCATTAGTATCGACGAAAGTACAGGTAAGAAAGAGTCTATTTCCAATCACTTTGTTTATAAGATATTGCCTTGGGGACCTGACAGTCTCCTTCTAGGTACAGAAGGGGATGGGATGCTATGGTATGATATTAGAAGCAAGAAAATTTCACCGATTAGACTTGATTCGGATAACGTGAATAATCGTGAGCCAGGTAGTTATATTACCGCTTTGGTAAGAAAGAGTGAAACAGAGGTGTGGGTCGGGACATATAGTGGTCTATTTTTGGTTGACTTGAAAAAAAAGACGCATCAACCAATCGAACAAAATGTATTAGGACAGCTCAAGATAACGAGCTTGGCACACAATGAAGATCAACTATGGATTGGCACTCCACTTGGATTGACTGTGTGGAACAGTGGGCAGAATAAGATAGTCATAAATAAAGAGAAAAATCCGGTTTATTGCGTTATACCGGTGGGCGATACATTTTGGATAGGTACCCATGGAGCTGGGATCAGAATATTGAATAAAAACGGTCAAGTACTCCAAACCTTAGACAATGCGAATGGGCTGGCCGATGACATTGTCTATAGTATACTGACCAGTGATAAGAAGGCAGTGGCAGCTACGCACAATGGGCTTAGTGTTATTGATCGGAAGACCCTGCAAATCCATAATTATTCGCGCTTGGATCAATTGCCTGCAGACGAATTTAACCAAGCCGCTGCATTTCATGAAGGAGATAGTTTTTATTTAGGTACGATCAATGGAATTTTAAAGTTTAGGACGAATGACACCATCTTGCCCCTTTCCACTTCTGCCTCTACGAACATAGCCCTACACATCACGAGTTTAACTACAGAACACGCTAATCATGGATTGCATCGAAATTATTCATTTCCATATCAAGCGAATCGAAGCTTAACGATTGAGGGAGGGACGCGATATTTTACCATTGGATTTGGAGTTGTAAGTGGGGCTACTGGTGAACTGAAATATTTTTATAAACTGGATAGTGCATTGGAGTGGGTTCCGCTGGGGAGTAGGCAGGAGATTACATTTGTAGAAATGCCTCCGGGAGAGTATAATTTACATCTTACGGCTCAATTGCCAGATGGTACTTGGACAGATACGAAGCTAACGGTTCCTCTTTTGGTCGTCCCGTTGTTCCATCAGACTGTTTGGTTTAAAGGATTGATGGTGTTGATGTTCTTATTCCTAATTTGGTGTGTTTTTAGGTATCGAGAATATATTATTCGGAAGGAAAAGAATCTGCGGGTCAGTATTGCCAGTGATTTACACGACGAAGTAGGAAGCTCGCTTACACGTATTTATTACCAAGCGGACAGCTTAAGTGCAAAGGCTATCCCATTATCAAATGGAAGCAAACAGCTTGAACAGATTGCTGAAACGAGCAGGGATGCACTATTGACGATGAGTGACATGGTTTGGTCTATTGACGCTCGCTTTGATACCGTCAAAGATTTGATTGACAGGATGAAGGACTATGTGTATAAATTACGAGAAGAATTGAATATTGCCTATCACTTTGAAGTGAAAGGTGAGTATACTTTGCTAACTGCATCTCAGATTGTACGGCAGAATCTTTTTCTTATTTTCAAAGAGGCCCTTACCAATGCAACTAAATATGGAGATGGAAAAGCAATAAGTATAGAAATTCAATTTGATGGAAATCCTTACCTTAAAATCCGTAATAGTTATGTGAACGGTCTACAACAAGTCGCCAAAAGACAAGGTGGACGAGGTCTTCATAATATGGAAACGCGTGCGATCAAGATGGGAGGAAGGCTCTGCATTGAGGAGGGAAATGGTATATTTTTATTAACAGTGGAGATTGCTCAACTTCGTTAATTTGGCACTCCCCAAAAGAGGGATGTAAATCTTGCCGTGCTTTTTTTACTTTTACAGTATGGTACGTATAGGGATAATAGAGGATGACGATCAAATTCGGGAAATGCTCGCTAACTACTTTAGTGAACAAACTGGTTTCAATTGTCTTCTGTCGGCACATTCAGTGGCATCATTCTTTGAACAGTGGAAATCGGATATTTACCTTGATGTGATATTGTCTGATATTGGTCTGCCTGGTGAGTCGGGTATTAAAGGTTTGGCCCGTATCAAACGTCAAGCTCCAAAATGTCAAGTTATCATGTTAACGGTATATGATGATGCCCAACGTGTATTCCAAGCACTATGTAATGGTGCTTCGGGATATCTTTTGAAACAAACACCTCTTCAGAAGTTGAAGGAGGCGGTGCTCTCTGTTTACGAAGGGGGGGCTCCCATGTCGCCCAGTATAGCGCGAATGGTTGTTGAATACTTCAATCCGAAAAATGCCACCGATTTAGAAGAAAAACTAACACCTCGCGAAGCCCAAATTGTAACGGCAATCGAAGCTGGATGTACCAATAAGGAAGTGGCCATACGACTCGATATTTCGTTGGAAACGGTCAAATATCATATTAAACATATCTATCAGAAATTGGAAGTCAACAATCGACATGCGTTGATTACACGGAAATATAAATAGACACTCCTCCCCCTAAATGGGGATACCATAGTACTATAAATTATGCTCAATTTGTAGTACTATGAAAAGTTTACAACCAATTGAATGTATATCTTCGGAAATTCCTTTTGAATTTATAAAGGCTGTACTCCGCATCTTGCTGTTGATTGCAATTATATTTGCTTCGTTGGGCAACCAAAGTCTGGCACAGCCATTTACCCCGGGAGCATTCGTGACGACTTGGAAAACAACCCAAGTCAGCGAGGAAATTAAGATACCAATCAACATTGTGGTTACTGGATATAATTACAGTGTGAATTGGGGGGATGGGGTTATATCCACCAATCATTCGGGAGATGCTACTCATATTTACACCACACCGGGGATTTATACGGTATCTATAACAGGAAATTTTCCAGCTATCTCATTTGGAAGCGTTGCCAGCGATAATATAAACGATGCCAAATTGTTAACGATAGAGCAATGGGGCACACAAGAGTGGCGAGGTATGAATGGTGGATTTGAAGGATGCATCAACTTGACCAAAGAGTCGGATTTGGATGCACCAATATTCTCGGCTCAATCTACCCTAAATGCGATGTTTAAGGATTGTACATTATTTAATTCGGATTTAAACGATTGGAATCTAACAAATGTACGTGAACTATCAAGGATGTTTGAAAATGCGATAAACTTCAACGGGAACATTTCGAGTTGGAACGTTGCGAATGTCATCGGTATGGAATATCTATTTAATGGTGCAGAGGTATTTAATGGTAATATAGTCACTTGGAATGTCTCCAAGGTGGAGCGAATGACCGACATGTTTCGTAGAGCTCGTTTATTCAATCAGAATATTGGCAGTTGGGATGTGTCGAAGGTAACTCAAATGGGGGCGATGTTCGCTGGTGCTGTTACATTTAACCAAGATATTAGTCGATGGAAAGTAGGGAGCGTCACTAATATGTATGCTATGTTTATGGACGCTTCATCCTTTAACCAAAATTTAGGATTATGGGATGTTTCCAAAGTGAGGAATATGGAAGAACTCTTCGCGAGTGCATCCGTATTTAATGGCGAGATTGGGAGTTGGGATGTTTCCAATGTGACGAGTATGAGGCGAATGTTCTATGAGGCATTTTCATTCAACCAAGCAATTGGAGGGTGGAACGTGGCAAATGTTACGACGATGGAAGCAATGTTTGAACGAGCAAATTCGTTTAATAAACCTATCGGTGGGTGGAATGTATCTAAAGTCGGGAAGATGGGATGGATGTTTCAGGAGTCGGCTCGATTTAATCAGGATATCAGCAAATGGGATGTGTCGAATGTGAAAGATATGTATGCTATGTTCGCTAAGAGCAAGGCGTTCAATCAAGACATTCAAATGTGGAACGTCGGAAATGTAGCGAATTTCTCCTGGATGTTTTCCCAAGCAGAATCTTTTGATAGGGCGCTTGGTTCATGGAACATAACCGGAGCTACAAATATGACTGGGATGTTATATGATTCTCATTTGTCTAAATCCAACTACGATGCAACCTTAATCGGTTGGGTATTGACGTCTGGGATAAAAAGAAGTGTTAGTCTAGGAGCTAATGGCTTGCAATATTGTACAGGTGCGGAGGCAAGGCAGAAGCTTATTGACGAGTACGGGTGGAATATTGTGGGAGATTCACCTGCCTGTCAATCGATGGTGATTTTTGTGAAAAAGCCAGACGGCAAAACATTGGTAATCCTTTCCGAAAGTAGTGATGCAATCCAACAAGTAAAACAAAAGGTTCAAGATAAGAGCGGTATTGAGGCTAACCAGCAAAAGCTAACGTTTAATGGGACAACGCTAGACGACGGACGAACATTGGGGGATTATACTATATTGAACGGAAGTACACTCAATTTAACGTTAAGGTCCAATACCGCGCCCTTGGCAGTCGATGACGCGATAGCCGTATTAGAGGATGTTCCTGCTGCAGGTAATGTCTTGACCAACGATACTGATATCGAGGGGCATGCCTTGACGGCATCATTGGTGACGGCACCTGTTAATGGTACAGTGGTGCTGAATGCCGACGGTAGCTTTACCTATACGCCCAATGCAAACTTTGTGGGTGCGGATAGTTTACTTTATCAGGTATGTGATAATGGGACGACCATGTTGTGCGATACGGCTACTGTACGTTTTACTGTTCAGGGTGTCAATGATGCTCCGATTGCAGTCGATGATGCGATAGCCGTATTAGAGGATGTTCCTGCTACAGGTAATGTCCTGACCAACGATACTGATATCGAGGGGCATGCCTTGACGGCGTCATTGGTGACGGCACCTGTTAAGGGTACAGTAGTGCTGAATGCCGACGGTAGCTTTACCTATACGCCCAATGCAAACTTTGTGGGTGCGGATAGTTTACTTTATCAGGTATGTGATAACGGGACGCCCATATTGTGCGATACGGCTACTGTGCGTTTTACTGTTCAGGGTGTCAATGACCCACCACTGCATACCGTTCCACCAGCACAATCAGTGTTTCGTAATAGCATATTAACTTTTAGCGACGCTAATCAGAACGCGATACTCATTTCGGATGCTGATCTAGGTGAAGAAGTTCTACGGGTAACATTGAAAGCTACAAGCGGACTTCTCACGTTGGGACAAACGACGGGTATAGTTTTTAGACAAGGGGGGAATGGTGAAACATCTAGTATCGAGTTTGACGGAAAACTTTCCAATGTTAACTTGGCTCTTAATGGATTGAAATTCCGACCAATTGGTAATTTAGCTCAAGGTAGTTTAACAATAGTATCCAACGATTTGGGAGCTACAGGAATGGGGGGAGCAAAAACAGTGACTAATACCCTTGATATTGACATTAGAGATTCGAACCCTGTAATCAAAAAGGTATCTGTAGTGAATGGAAATGGCAGCTACAAACTAGGTGATGAAATCGAGATTAATGTTGAATTTGATCAAGCAATAAATGTAAGTGAAGGTGTTCCTACCTTAACTTTAGAAACTGGCACAACTGATAGAAAGGCGTCATTTGTAGGTCGTTATCAAAGTACGATGACCTTTGTTTATGAGGTAGAGGAGGGCGACGAGACTTCGGATTTGGAATATTTGGATGTAGATGCAATGAGATTGGAAGGAGCTACGATTCAGTCTCCATTTGGAGAAAATGCGATTATTGTTTTGCCGGCACTCAATAGTGCTAATTCTATCGCCGGACCATACGATATCGTTATTGATGGGATCCGCCCTCTTGTTGTATCCGTAGAAGTACCCCAAAATGGCTACTATAAGACAGGCAACACATTGGATTTAAAGGTGAACTTCAGTGAAAATGTAAATGTCATAACCACTGGTGGAACTCCATATCTTCAGATTGCAGTTGGGGCACAAGTGGTCCACGCAGCCTACCTCGGTGGTTCGGGTTCGAATGTTTTGCAATTTCGGTATACGATACAAGATGGTGATGAGGATTTGGATGGGATTGCTATTAATAGTCAGCTGGTTCTGAACGGTGGAACGATACAGGATTTCGCTGGAAATGAAACTACGTTGTTTTTAACACAGATTGGCAATACAAATGGCGTGTTGGTTTATACTAAACACCCCACAGTTGCATTGTCAACGATATCTACTATTGTCAATGGGCCTTTTACAGTAGTGGCATCCTTTAGTGAAGCAGTAACAGGATTTTCTGTGTCTGATGTAAATGTAGTTGGTGTGACTGTGAGTAACTTATCTACAACGGACAATATTACTTATACATTTTTGCTTACACCTACCATAGAGGGTGATATACAGATATCCATCCCAGAAAACATGGCTGTTAATATCGCAGATAACGGGAATAGAATGTCTAATATGTTGACGGTGCAATACAATAAAAAGATTACCGGTATCACTCTTGAAGACAAGAGTTTTGTCTACGATGGCATTGCCAAATCCCTATCAATAGGTGGTACACTACCGAACGGCACTTCTGTGAGCTATGAAAACAACACGCGTACGGATGCAGGAAGCCAAACGGTCACGGCTACCGTTAGTGGAGCCAATTACGAAGATTTGGTATTGACAGCTGAACTGACCATCACCAAGGCCGATATTACCGGTATCACTCTTGAAGACAAGAGTTTTGTCTACGATGGCACTGCCAAATCCCTATCAATAGGTGGTACACTACCGAGCGGCACTTCTGTGAGCTATGAAAACAACACGCGTACGGATGCAGGAAGCCAGACGGTCACGGCCACCGTTAGTGGAGCCAATTACGAAGATTTGGCATTGACAGCTGAACTGACCATCACCAAGTCCGATATTACCGGTATCACTCTTGAAGACAAGAGTTTTGTCTACGATGGCATTGCCAAATCCCTATCAATAGATGGTACACTACCGAGCGGTACTTCTGTGAGCTATGGAAACAACACGCGTACGGATGCAGGAAGCCAAACGGTCACGGCTACCGTTAGTGGAGCCAATTACGAAGATTTGGTATTGACAGCTGAACTGACGATCACCAAGGCCGATATTACCGGTATCACTCTTGAAGACAAGAGTTTTGTCTACGATGGCACTGCCAAATCCCTATCAATAGGTGGTACACTGCCGAGCGGTACTTCTGTGAGCTATGAAAACAATTCGCGTACGGATGCAGGAAGCCAGACGGTCACGGCCACCGTTAGTGGAGCCAATTACGAAGATTTGGTATTGACAGCTGAGCTGACCATCACCAAGGCCGATATTACCGGTATTACCTTTGATAACAAGAGTTTTGTCTACGATGGCATTGCCAAATCCCTATCAATAGGTGGTACACTACCGAGCGGTACTTCTGTGAGCTATGAAAACAATGCGCGTACGGATGCAGGAAGCCAGACGGTCACGGCCACCGTTAGTGGAGCCAATTACGAAGATTTGGCATTGACAGCTGAACTGACCATCACCAAGGCCGGTATTACCGGTATTACCTTTGAAAACAAGAATTTTGTCTACGATGGCACTGCCAAATCCCTATCAATAGGTGGTACACTACCGAGCGGCACTTCTGTGAGCTATGAAAACAACACGCGTACGGATGCAGGAAGCCAAACGGTCAGGGCTACTGTTAGTGGAGCCAATTACGAAGATTTGGTATTGACAGCTGAATTAAAGATTAATAGGGCCCAACAGATCATCAGTTTTGCGGTAATTCAAGAAGTGTATCGCGATGAAGGAACGTTGATGCTCGATATCAGCAGCAATAGCCCGCTGCCTATAAAGATATACAGTGACAATATACTAGTGGCTGAGGTTACTGGCGATCGAGAGGTGACAATAAAAGGCGTAGGGCTAACGAAAATTGTCGCTGAACAGGAAGAAACCGCAAATTATTTGGCAGCTGAACCCGTGACACGTGAATTAAGAGTTCGTAATGACGACGGTGCACGTCTTCCGGTACGTGTCCATCCGGCACTTTCTCCTAATGGAGATGGTATAAACGACTACCTACGAATTGAAGGGATTGATGAATACCCTGAAAACAAGGTAACAATATTCGACGCCAATGGTATCTTGATAAGAGAGATAATGAGATACGACAATCAAAGCAATAATTTTGATGGGTTCAAAGAAAGCCGCGGAGTTCCGCCAGGCACCTATTTCTATGTTATGGAAGTTAAAATCGGAGA
Organism: Sphingobacterium sp. SYP-B4668; assembly: GCF_027627455.1. NCBI lineage: Bacteria > Pseudomonadati > Bacteroidota > Sphingobacteriia > Sphingobacteriales > Sphingobacteriaceae > Sphingobacterium > Sphingobacterium sp. SYP-B4668. The sequence continues at coordinate 2,337,438 of NZ_CP115483.1, forward strand.
AAAATGGCATCATGACAAGGGATTTTTTGTTGTCAGATACTAGTGTGTAGGATTGTTTATAAAAAAATAAAAAATGAATCTAAGAAATAGCAAATCGATTTGTATATATAGGATGGTGGGTATGGCGGTGATTGCCTTACTACCACTTGTTACCCCACTAAAAGCACAACAGTACATTGATCCTGCATTGTCGGGTTCATTTGGAAAAATGCTTAACCCCAGTTTCAACGCATTGCTGCAGGGAGGGGAGGGAGATGCTGCATTGGTCTACCGTTATCAATGGGCGGGATTGGATGGCGCTCCTAAAAGTGTTTGGTTCAATGGTAATCTTGGAGTCGGACAACGGGGTATTTCGTTGGGAGTCAATGTTAAACAGTTTCGTATTGGGGTAGAACGCAGCACTGAGGCATCTGCAAATTTTACCAAAACACTCCAGATTTCCGAATCGGAATATGTTGGATTAGGTTTGAACCTCGGGTACACCCAACAACGAGGGGACTATAGTTCGCTAGATCCTGCCGATCCTGCCTTCCAGAATGTTCAATATGGGACGTTGCTCTATGGCTTGTCAGCATCTTTGGTACATCCAGAGCGATATTATGTAGGCATCTCGATGCCGAGGGCAGTATTTGGTTCCAATGAATCAGATTACGTACGTCAATTTGGTCGGGACAATACTTTTTATATCTCGGGGGGGGCGCTATTCGAGACAAAAAATGGATTCCATATCCGCCCAAACTTATTGGTAAGCTATCGCGAAGTCACTGGCGTGCAGTTTGATGGGTCGGCCATGTTTTTCTTTAGTCAAAAGATAGGAATCGGGGTTGGCTATCGACAAAGAGGGGATTTGATGGGGATGGCCGAATTCAACCTTGGAAAGCTCAGATTTGCTTATAGTTATCAGCAAAACCTTAAGAACAAAGACTTGAATAGGTACATTACCAATAGTACACATGAACTGGGGGTATCCGTCAAGTTTGGAAAGCGAACGTTCTCGATGCTGTAGTGCATTTATTGGCGTATCAACAGCACGACAAAAAATCTTCGAGTATCTAACTCGAAGATCTTTTGTCTGCTCAACAAGTGACAATCTTAGATATAAATGGCGAAATCTTCAATGGGATTTCTGACTTTTTTCATTGGGGCCAACCAATCTCTCTCCGCATCGCGGTAACCTACATACATTAGGGAAACACTCTTCAGACCTAATTTAGCTAAATTTAATATTTCATCCACTATTTGATTGTTAAAGCCCTCGGCAGGTGTACTGTCAATACGTAGTTCTGCAGCCTGCGCTAATGCTAAGCCCAGTCCTATATAAGATTGTTTTGCTGTATGTGTAAAGTGTTGGTCTTCGGTCTGTGAAGCGTAAAGCTGTTTGATCATGTCCGTGTAGCTATTGAAACGTCCCTCTGGGAGGCCACGCTCTTCAGTTGTACGCCCATAGATGGTATCGATGCGTTCGGGTGTATATTTGTCCCAAGCAGCGAATACTAAGAGATGTGAACAGTCACGCATGCATTCAGGATTTAATGCTCCAGGGATGAGTTTTTCACGGACTTCTTGACTTTCGACCACAATGACCCTAAAGGGTTGTAGTCCCGAAGAGGTAGGCGCTAAGCGCGCTGCCTCAACAATTTTGCCAATATTTTCTTGACTTACTTTTTTAGTGGGGTCGTATGCTTTAGTAGCGTGACGCCACTGCAAATTTTCGATTAATGCCATATTATGGATTTTTGAATAATGTGATTAAAAATATTTTATTGTTGTATACAATTGCTTAAGCATTGGCTACGGATAATTTGACATCCATATTGCCTCGTGTTGCATTGGAATATGGACAGATCTGATGAGCCCGTTCTACCAATTGTTGTGCTTCTAAAGAAATTCCTGGAATGATTACCGTCAATTCGGCGCTAAGTCCAAAGCTTCCATTCTCCAATTGGCCGATATTTACGTGAGCGGTCACACTGGTCACTCCTGTCTTTACCTTTGAAATGCTGATAGTTCTGTTTAACGCACTGTCAAAGCAAGCAGCATAACCGGCCGCAAATAATATTTCGGGATTGGGATAGTCATCATTGACACCTCCAAGAGCCTTCGGCATGCGCACCTGTAAGTCTAGGATACCATTATCGGATTTGACCTGTCCATTTCGACCCCCAGTAGCAGTTGCTACAGCTGTATATAAAGTTTTCATATTGAAATTGTTTAAATGATTGCCTATCTAAACCAGGCGAATATTTGTGAAATGCTATACCAAAGTACAGGTCATGTCTATTGTTTTTTTATGTTTAAGATTTTGTATGCAATGCTGCGCATTATCTCTACCTCTTCGAGTGTTATACCTAATTCATCAATTAATTTTTTAGGAACACATTGTGCTTTTTTTTTCAAATCATGCCCACCATTTGTTAATGAAACTTCCACTACTCGTTCATCTGCCAAGCTTCGTTGACGGGATAGAAGTTCTTTCTGCTCTAATCGCTTTAATAACGGTGTCAATGTCCCGCTGTCCAACAATAACTTTTGACCAATCTGGTTGACAGACTGTTTGTCCTTTTCCCAAAGTACCATCAATACTAAATATTGTGGGTAGGTCAATCCAAGTTCATCCAGATGCGGGCGGTAGCGTTGTATAACTTCTCTACTAAGTGCATATAGCGGAAAGCAAAGCTGTTTGTCCAGTGTCAATAGATCTTCCATTTTGATGTGTTTTACCATACAAAGGTATTGGTTTTTATCAATTAAATTGCACACAACTTAATTGATGTCTATTTATTTACAATTATATGGCATAGAAGGGGGAATCAACATTTCTCTTAGTGAACGTTTATTTTACTGCGGTTGTGCTTGCTGTATATTAAAAGGGGCAGATAGATTTAATGTAAAAGTATATCTCGGAAATTGAGTTTTTTCGTGCCGAAAACCAATTCTGAAAAAATCATGATTACGATTAGGATAGCGGTAACGTTCAGATGAAGGTTGATAAATAGTATTGGTCGCCTTACTTCGTATTAGAAATACATTGCCTTAATCTCCATGTTGGGTCTTCTCAAAAGGGAATAGGTTGCAAATAAAAGGACTTTTTGGAGATAATGATTGCTGTAAAGTGGTATTTTATCGATGAAAAGTGCTTTTTGGAGGTGCCAATCTGGTATAAGGATAATCGGTTGACTCGATTTTTCGACAGGTAGATCCAAACTGGAAAATGAAAATAGTCTACTCTATTGGGCAAAAAGAAAAGGTTTCCAAACGGGGAGGATGGAAACCTTTATAACCAATTATAAACCTAAATTATGATAGTACAAATATAGTGTATTTAAAACACTAAGTGCAAATTTATTTTCATTTTCTACTGTGGAATATCAGATTGTTTTTTAAAACCGTTGTTGTGCGAGAAGGCCGGCTGTAGGATGCCTTTATCTCAGAATTAAACCTAGTTGCCTACGATTGATATGGCATACGAAGTTTATAGGGCTTTCCTAATCAACGACAATTTCCACTTTATTGCGAGCGCCAAATCTGATACGTAGGTAACTTTAGATAACCGATTGCTTTTTTGAACCTTTAGAGTTTCTATAATTTTGTATATTAGCTTGCCTACAAGGTTTTTAGTTGGGATACTATTAACAGTAGGCATAGTTATCTATGTTGCTACCTAAATACGACCTATACTAATGCATATCACTGAATGAATAGCAAAACACTACCTGGAAGACTACTGTCTTTAGATATCCTTAGAGGCTTTGACCTTTTTTTATTGGTTTTTTTTCAACCAATATTTATGGCATTTTTTAGAAATGTCGATCATCCGGTGATAGATGCCATTCGTCATCAACTGAGTCACGAACAATGGGAGGGATTTCGTATTTGGGATTTGATTATGCCACTTTTCTTATTCATGACCGGCGTATCTATGCCTTTTGCCTTGAGTAAATATGTAGGTGAAAAGGAAAAAGGCAAGTGTTATTGGCGCATATTAAAGCGAGTGTTGATACTGTTTATCTTAGGAATGATTGTGCAGGGCAATCTTTTGGATTTAGATGTACGCTCTCTAAGGTTGTATAGCAACACTTTGCAGGCTATTGCCATTGGATATCTAATTAGTGCTGTTGTAATCATGAATTTGAGATGGAGATGGCAGATTTCGGCTGCAGTGATACTACTTGCCATATATGCTATTCCGATGTATATGTGGGGAGACTTTTCTCCCGAAGGCAATTTCGCAATGAAAGTGGACCGAACTATCTTGGGACGCTTTATGGATGGTGTTTCGTGGAATGATAGCGGTCAATGGACCTTTTCCCCTCACTATCACTACACGTGGATTTGGAGTAGCTTAACATTTGGTGTGACGGTATTAATGGGGGCCTTTGCAGGGGCAATAATGAGATTGCCCATCGCTAGATTACAACATGTACGATATATGTTGTTGGTTGGGGCGACTTGTGTTATAGTTGGGATATTATGGAGTTCGAGCATGCCTATCATTAAGCCGATATGGAGTGCCAGCATGACGCTTTTTTCAGGAGGTATATGCATGTTGTTGATGGGTATATCCTATTGGGTGATAGATTGTCGACAATTTACTTATGGCTTGAGTTGGTTACAGATTTATGGAATGAACTCCATAACAGCTTATGTCCTAGCTGAAGTGGTCAATTTTAGGAGTATACCTCAATCCTTATTTTTCGGATTGCAGCCCATGCTGGGTGATTATTACGACCCATGGATTACAACATGCAATTTTTTACTTGTTTTTTTAATACTTTGGTGGATGTTTAAGAATCGCATCTTTGTAAAGATTTAGTAGCTGGAAATCCAGCGTTTATCTTCTATACATACGTTAGCGCATGTCATTATCTTTTATTTGGTGTTTAAAATGGATAAATTAGAATTAAAGCAACACGTTTCCAGGTTGATTCCACAGGTAGTTCGGTATCGTAGACATTTACATCAGTATCCTGAATTGTCTTTTCAAGAATTCAATACCTCGTTGTATATAAAGCAACAGTTGACGGAAATGGGGCTTGCGTATGACGATGTTGCAAATACTGGAGTATTGGTTAGAATCGAGGGACAATTAGCCACTTCGGATCAGGTTGTAATTTTTAGGGCTGATATGGATGCATTGCCCATCCACGAAGAGAATGCAGTAGCCTATCACTCCCAAGAAGAAGGGATTATGCACGCTTGTGGGCATGATTTTCATACAGCGAATCTGTTGGGAGTGGCACAGATACTGAAATCCATACAGCATATGTTCGCTGGCACGTTTGTATTGGTCTTTCAGCCTGCAGAGGAAAAGATACCAGGCGGTGCTGTAGAGGTGCTCCGTTCGACCAAATTGGAGTTTTCAGGTAAGCAGGTGCTAGGAATGATTGGACTGCATGTATCCCCGCGATTGAAAGCTGGGGTAATCGGACTTTGCAAAGGCCGATTTATGGCATCAAGTGATGAATTTTATGTGCGTATCAAGGGGCGGGGCGGACATGGGGCAGAACCACATCTGACTATCGATCCGGTAATCATTGCGGCACAATTACTGACATCCTTACAGCATATTGTCAGCCGTGTAGCAAATCCCGCAGTCCCTTCTGTACTTTCCTTTGGGAAGATTATGGCAAATGGGGCTGCCAATGTCATACCGGCAGAAGTATATATGGAAGGCACATTCAGGACATTCGATGAGGAATGGCGTGAACGGGCTCTTCTACAAATTGAAAAAATGATACGAGAGATGCCCGTAACATTAGGTGCTCAGGTAGAGCTAGAAGTTAGAAAGGGCTATCCATTTCTCTTCAATAATGTCAAACTCGCGAACCAATTGGAGGCCTATTTTTTGGATTATGTTGGCGAGGAGTATTTTCAAACAGTTGAAAGTTGGATGGCGTCGGAAGATTTTGCTTATTATACACACAGATTTCCAGCTGTTTTCTATTTGATCGGTGTGGCCAATGCCGAGAAGCATAAATGTTCAGCATTACATACATCAACATTTGACGTAGATGAGGAAGCTTTTCATCACGCGATGGGAAGTATGCTTTATACTGGATTAAGTTTATTAAGTGACGCTGTAACGCCAAAATGAAAAACTATCGTTTGGATAGATGGGTGTAAAAGAAGGAGATTTTCCAGATTAATTATAAGTGAAAATCTCCTATGTGATATAGCGCGTTGGTGCTAGATGGCTACGGCATGAATTAGGACACCTGTTCAGTGCTAAATACATCTCCAAATCTAGAGAACGTTTCATTTGCAACATCGATGGCTCTGGCGTGAGTAGAAGAATCTTCGCCATGTTGGTTTAATACTGTGGTAAATGCATGCCACATTTCTCTAGTATTTGCTCCGTATCCAGAGAAAAAAGATGTACCCTCAGTAATACCATATTTATTAAGCATTTGTACGATATATGGCCCCCCCATTATCGAACCTTCCAATACGTAAAGTGCAGATAACGCTTCTAGTGTATTGTTGACAGTGGGAGCTACGGCTTCTGGCAAATTGTCAATTGATCCCCCCAGTGATAGGATATCTTGTTTGATATGACTAGAATTTCTACGTTCGGTATAATCAGGGAGTACTTCTGCTGTCATAAATGGCGCGATAGCTTGTTCTACAGTATGGAAGTAGATATAGAAATTTTTCAATACTTCAGCATAATCAGCATTGGAACGAATAGCTTTTAGTTGACGTACAACAGTACCTTCTAATTTTTGATGAGCGCTAGTGGTGTTCTCTTTGATATTTTGGCTTAACATGTCTTTATCTTTTTATTTATAACGATTCTATACAAAGGTTCGTATTTATTTGACAATTTGTATGCTTCTTTTCGCTTATTCATGTATGAATTTCGCTTTTTCGAAACTACTGAACTTATTTGGATATAGGAAAAAAACACTTAGCAGATATCTTTTTTTGTTTAAAATTTAAGTTGCTGATATGTCGAGTTTCGTTGATTAGCTCAAGTCTCTATAAATATTAAGGTGATCAATTTAAGTTCTTGATTTTGTTAAATCAATATTGTTTTAGAGATATGATTGACAATTACAAAAGACAAAACGGGTAGGTCAAGGTGTGTCAAAGAAGTCCTATACTTTATTTGTTTTATGTATCTGTGAATCAGTTTTGTTTTTTTTGACGAATCTTTGTTTTTTATCAGTCGTATTGAACTAATCAAGCCCCTTGTCCGTCTTCCAATTAGTGGGCGCTTTGTGAAGGTATACATTGTGCCGTGCCGATGTCCCTGTGGCAAGAGATATTTTTTTTTACCATGGGTCGAATAGATGTATAGTTAAAAGAGGATAATAGGTGTTTACCAGTTTTCTTCATCGTGAGGAAACTGATGTGAGTTGGATGACCTAGCTATCGGCAAGATTTTGCAAAAAAAAGAAATATGACTATCCATACCAATCCTTTGGCTAAGAAAAATAGAAAAGCACCCAGTCCAATTCTTTTGAACCATACTGTCATTTTGCTACTCGAGGGTCTATTCGGCTCAGTATTGTCTTTTGATTCCATCTTTTCCAATAGTTTGTACCTCTTTTACTCTTTTAATTTAAAATGTTGTTTAACGATAGGTACAAAATCGACATCCGTTTGGCGGGTATTAGCAAAGGACTCTGACTCTGCATGGACCTTGGCGGTAGTCTTTAGCGATAAGCCATTCGTTTGAGATGATTTACCCGAGATGTCATTCAGTGCTGTCGCAAGGTATAGCTCTCGGGGATCTCCCAATGGGTAGGATGACGTGCCGGTAACGTGGATATCAGGAGGGATACCGTCGAAATAGTCAGACCAACCATCAGCATTGCGAATTAGAAAACTGGCAAGATATACACTGTATTGATCGATATTGACAGCAAAGAAGCCAACCGGCTTGCCGTAAGTACGTTGGCCGATTAATGTTACGGGAAGATAAGGTTTGAAGCAACTTATTAATAATTCACTTGCAGAAGCTGTTCTACCTGTGACAATGAAGTAAACATTTTTAAGGGTTTCCAATTTTCCTTTTTTACTGAAATGGGTAATGTTGCCTTTTTCGCTAAAATCAGCATTTGCCATGGTGGCGAGTTGACCATTGTTTAGTGTTACCGTATTCCCCTCTGCGTCTAAAAAGAGCTGGTTCTTCAGGATATTGGCCTTGCCCGACCGTAATATAGGATTAAATTGTTCCGAAAACATGACTTTGCCATTAAGGGATGAAGGGGTAATTTGGTTGGCAATATATTCTGCTGTTTCGACATACCCGCCGCCATTGCTACGAAGGTCGATAATCAAGGTTTCGGTGCCAGCTTCGGCCAGCGCATCAAATGCTTCGTCGATATCAGTTTTCATACTATTCAACTCCTTGAAAGCGGCTATAGTCAGGTAGCCAACTTTCGTTTCATTAATTTCTGCTTTTGTTGACAGGTCGATAACTGAACCGCCAATATTGACAGCAGTAATAGAGGCTAGGGTGGAAGTTGTTCTGTCAGTAGTGCTGTTTTTCTTTTCTAGATAAGAGTATCGAGGTTGTTCGCCTGATATGGGTTTTTCGTAAGGAACTCCATTGGTATTGAGCTTATATTGTGTAATGTCAAAAAGCTCTTTTTTGAAAGCGGCTATATCAGAGGATATTGCTCCATATCGATTTCTTGGATTAAAAGTGCTGTAAGTTGGAAGTGCCTCCTGCCAATAATAGACTTCCTTTGCATACAAAAATATGGAGTCCAGTGTAAACTGTATTCGGGTGCCTGTCGTGGGGACTCCATCATCTAACCGTGGTTTCTCATCATCATCTTTTTTGCAGGCTGACATGCTGATGATAATCATAGCTACGAAGAGGCTACTATACAACTTATGCACCCGTGAAGATCTGAGTATAGAATATAACATGGTAAATCAATAAAGTATAGGGTATTATATAAATACGAAGTTAGTAAATTGTAATGTTTTCACCACTTCTAACCTTTTTTAATTTTTGTAAATCTTAGTTCCTTCTAGATGATGTAGATATAAAGTGAAGTGTATATGGTAGTTGCATAAGAATCGGTATTTAGCAGATGGATTCTGGATCTAAAGAGAGAGCCACAGAATTGCGGCTCTAAGGTGACATTTTATTTGAATTCTTGATAATCAATCGAGTAGAAGACGTAGTTGGTAGATTCCCGCTCTGCATTGGGCTTGCCGCCTGAATACGCACTGTTGACGCGAAATTTGAATAACACCTTTTCGTCTTTACTGAGGATAAATGTTCTATTTTCGGCTGCAACTACATGATGGATAGTGAAATCATAATTTGCCCAGCCAATACCCGAACCAAAAGAAACTCCAGCTTTTTCTATTGGAATTAGTTGGTCTGTTGGCTTGACCTCGCTAAAGGCTCTATCTATATATGACAGCTTATAACCATTTTTGATGTTCGGGATGAGGTCCATATTTCTCTGAGTGGCATTTAATACCAACTGGGCATCTGATTCAGCCATCCCGTCATTTTCCTTAAAATTGAAATAGAATAAGGCATTGGCCATTTCAATTGCTGTTCCAGTAGTATTGAGTTTGCCTTGTCTAAAATCTCTTATAGCATATACGTCGCCTTGACGACTTATAAGACCTTCTGTTCCTTTTGTACTGGAGGTTGAAATGAAGCGTTTAGTTTCGCCATCCTTCAGCATGACTTTTGCTTGGTACTCTTCTTCTTTTGGAGCGGAATCATCGTCTTTGCTACACGAAAATGCTGTTAACGAAAGGGTACAGAGCAAGAAGTAGGTTAAGGTCTTGTGTTTTTTAGTAAAAAAGTTTGTCTTCATGTGTTTTTGTTTAATTTATGGAGTTTTGAAGTTGAAAAACTATTGTGTAGACAGATTTTTGCCACCATCTTGTTGGACAAAATATCGAAAGGTATAATAAGGAGCAGGCCAATTAAGATTGGTCACGGCGGGTGGATTGCCTTTGTAGGCATTGATCAGTTGAAGTTTAGCATATTTGCCATCAGGTAGTCGAATGGCATAAGTCCTATCGGGCAATGCCTGCATAATATGTGTATTGAGACTATAGCGAAACCACCCGTTAGAGTTCTCTGATGATGCCCATCCTATTTTGCTGACCTCGCTGTTGTCGAAATCTGTATCTGAAGGAGCAATATTTATCCGTTCATAAGATTGCTTTAAAAGGACGACCGCAACATTGGTAGCGGCTCCGTCATAGCCAGGATTGAATCTGTCGCTAGCATTATTAACATAGACTTCCGAATTGTAAGGACCTGTAAAGGCAAGGTCCCAATCTTTGGATTTAAGCCACTGTAGTGAGTCTGCTTTTGTCTTGATCCATATCTGGCGCTTGTCTTTGAAACGATATAAAAAAGTATAGAAGTCTCTTTTATTCTTTCCATCCACACCTTCTCCCATAGAAGCTTCGATGTCGCCAGGAAGATCATATATAACCGTACTTTGGCCGTCTTCAAGTGAGGGGCGTGGGTCATCACTATTTTTGCTGCAAGACAGCATACTGAAGAGTATGATGACGCCCAAGATACCACAATTATTTCTTCGTAACCAGATGAGTAGGTTTAGTTCTTGTAAGATTATTTGTCTTGTTTTCATTTGCTTGAGTTTATTTTATAAATCCGTGATTGTTGCCGCATTAGAAGTAACTAAGTTCACGGATGCTCACGTATTAGTTGTGCTACTATTTTTAATCTTTCGTCCAGCGATAGCTGATGCCACCTAGAATAATTCGACCTGGCTGACCAAGCATATATCGGTTGCTGAAATTGAGTAAGTTGTCAGCCACTAAGCGAAGGGTTAGTTTTCTGTTCCATAGATTTTTTTCTATCGTGAGGTTCAGCAATATATGTTCAGGTACAAATGCATCATATTCGTCGATAAACTGGTTTGTCGAGGTCTCTTGAAATGGATATTTTCCCCGGATATTGGCCCGAAGATTAAAATTAAGTTGCCAAGGGCGGTATTCATAGAGAGCCTTTAGATTGAGCATATGACGCGATCGGTCTTCTATTCCCCAGTAATCTTTGGTCGTTGGGCGACGAGTTTCCCCAGTGATGGGATTTGTAATAGGGATATTATAGGGCCATTTGTCAGCGCGTATGCTATCCAGTACGCTTAAATCTTTTGCGATAAGGTATTGATATCCGACTGAGAGTTGGAGGTCTGTAGTCGCCTGATAAGTGGCCGATACCTCAAAACCTTTATTGACAGCTTTGGGTAGATTGCGGTAGCTGTATATCTGTTCAATGGTTGTCCCCTTCGCTACACTAATAGTACTGATTTGGTTATTAATCCGATGATAGAAAGCTGAAAGCTCGGTTTGCCATTTGGGGCTTGGCTTCCAAACCAAGCCGATATTATTTGATAGGCTTTTCTCGGCCTTCAAATTACCGGAAACCAAATTAACCATATAGGTGTTCTTGGAGCTGATTTCGCCACTAGCTTCCATCGCCTGGATGACATCGGCTATGCGGTCGCTTCCGACAACTAAGTAATTAGCTGTGGGGTTATAAAAAACTTGATAACGCATTTTGTAGTCGGGAGCCTTAAACCCAGCTCCAATGCCCCCCTTGGCCAGCAGTGTTGGACTGATTTGATACTGTAATCCAAAGCTTGGACTTAGTCGACTATCGTATACATTGGTATAGTCATAGCGTAGGCCGAATGTGGTCAGTACACGGTCCATAGGTTTCCATTCTGTCTGTAGATAAGCAAAAGCTGTATGTAGAGATCTCTTTTCGTCAAGTGATTGATCGTCCATTCTTTCTATGCTTCCACCTATACCTCCAGTGAACTTAAGTGCCTGTTGTGGACTATAAGCAAATTGCTGTTCTAGGCGGTGTACTTGCTGCCCAAACTCTTCCGCACCAGCCAATAAACCTTGTCGAAGCCACTGGGCTTGCATGACGGTATGAAACCTTGTCAAATAATAGCGCGTCATGCTCCTAAATCCCGATCCGAAGGTATGATCATAACTGCCCGATATATTGATGTCTTGATCTTTTTGACGGTCTTCAATGGTCATGTCATCCGACCATGCATTGATCATCTTAGAGTTACGAGCAGCATACCGTGCAGTAAAGCCTAAAGTGCCATTTTTGCTTGTCCGATACCGGGTACGACCTTGGAAGCTATAATTTTCATAGGGAGGGAAGGTTGTACTGTTTTCAGTCAAGAATTTGCTGTCCGTATTGAAACCGTCTGTTCGATAGTAATTTCCGGATAGTACTACTGAGCCTCGTTGGTTAGCAAAGGGCGTCTCTCCCTCTAGAGTCGCATCTAGGGTGTTCAACGTTCCATAAAGTAGAGAAGCATGCGCTTGAGGAGCAATGGCACCATGTCTGGTAATGATATTGATGGCACCACCCAAAGCGTCGCTACCATAAAGACATGAGGAAGCTCCTTTGATAATCTCTATACGTTCAATATTAGTGACGGAGATGCGCGAGAGATCAAAATTTCCACTGTTACGCCCCAACATGGGTTGACCATCAACCAGTACCATGACATAATTACTACTGAAACCCTGGATTTGGACACCTACAGCCCGAGAACCTCCCGCGATATCATTTACAACAGCCACCCCCGTCTGTTCTTTCATGACTTCATCTAGTCTTCTACTTCCCATCAATTCAATTTGGCGACGTGTGATAATTGTAACAGGCATTGCAGCTTGTTCGGCCTGCAAAAGATTATCCACGCTCGATTTGCGCTCATTGACCGCGACCTCTGATATAGCTGTCTCATTCGGTATTAGTACTTGTTTATAATAGAAGATATCTGCTTGTTCAATCTCCATACTGCTTTCTGTCGGATGGTAACCTATACAGCTGATTTGTACCTGATAGGTACCTTCATATAATCTCGAAAAGGTAAATCGACCTTTAGCATCTGTAACGGTGGTCTGCCGATCAGGTAGGAGTACCACCGTAGCTTGACTAATAGATTCTCCTACCTGATTGGTCACTATTCCACTAAAGCGATAGCGTTGCTGCCCTATAGCGTAATCCTGAAAGCAGAATAGCAATAATACATCAATCAGGAATGAGATGAACACTTGGGTATACTTCACTAAATTTATTTTTAATCATTCTAAATAATATGCAAATCAAGTAATTGTTGATGACATTATCTGTATGAAATCCGTCAATTCTTGTCTTTAAAGTGATATTTATGACTTGATAGTGATAATGGATTTAGCCATTAAGTTGTTGTGATATAGCTTCTTGTGTGATTTTGTTTTGCTTTTCTCTTTGTTTATTTTTTATGCAAATATTTTTATTTAGACTTATTATTGATTGTTTTGTATCAGATTGCCCTGATATATGAGGTGCGGGAGTTGGATAATTTATTTAAAAGCTGTCAGGATAATATATGGGTAGTATACAAAAATGCTAACCAAGAAAATGTTTTTTGTCAGCTTGAATAGCTTACATCTACACGATATAGTTGTAAGTAATAAAAAATGATTTGCCAGCTGGTGAGTCGTGTAACTATTATATTGAAATTGAATGGACATGGTGAATACTAAAAAATGGATATTGATTGTATTGGTATATACAATCTTGTGGATACCGGCAGGGGCGGTTGTTCCAAAGCGAGTGATTACATTGGGCAGCGCTTTGACTGAGACGGTGTATGCAATGGGTTACGGAGCTTTTATCGTTGCTACTGATGTGACCAGTGTGTCACCAGCAGAGGCTGCCAAATTGCCAAGGGTTAGTAAAAATAGATCTGTCTCCACCGAGGGGCTTCTTGCCTATCGTCCAGATTTAATATTGGCGCCGGCAGGCGACATATCGGCTGCTGTTGTCAGTCAGTTAAAATCAGCTGGAGTTCGCGTAGTTGAGGTGAGACAAGAATACTCTGAAAAAGGAGCAGTACAATATATCCAAACCGTAGCGCAGGCAATGAATGCGACGGAAAAAGGCAAATCATTGGTCGCAAAAGTCCAACAAGAGCTAAGTGCTGCAAAAACGGCTATCCAGAAAAGCTCGATCGGAAAAAAACCAAAGGTATTGTTTATTTATGCTAGGGGAACGGGGACGATGAGCGTTGCTGGTAAAGGAAGCAGTCTAGATGCTATTATTGAGCTTTCGGGGGCTCGTAATGCTGTACAAGAGTTTGCTGATTTCAAACCTTACACAACAGAGTCGCTGGTCAAAGCCAACCCCGATATTATCCTCATGTTTGATTTTGGGATAAGCAGTCTTGGAGGCAAGGATGCTATCTTGAAGATGCCTGGCGTACGAGCTACCTCCGCAGGTAAAAATAAGCGGATTATCCAGATGAATGGTCCACTTCTCATCAATTTTAGTACACGTCTTCCTGAGGCAATACTTCAATTGAACAAATCCATAAATGCTGTTTTATAAGAGACTATATGGATAAAAGAATGATTATCACTATGCTTGCTCTTGGACTATTGATTACCGTAGTCATCGCGTTGGGAGTTGGAGCATTCTCTATACCTGTACGGGATGTCTTGATCTTACTAGTTCAAAAAATAGGGCTTATGTCACATGCATCTATTGATGAGACATATAGTGAGGTCCTGTTTATCGTACGATTTCCCAGAGTATTGTTAGGGGTGTTGGTTGGAGCGGCATTAGGGATATCGGGCGCTGCTATTCAGGGCATATTCCGCAATCCCTTAGCAGAACCGGGACTGATTGGTATATCCGCGGGTGCCTCTTTATTTGCTGTATTAATTATTGCCTTTGAGGCGGTCGTATTTGTAGGTCTAAGCCAGTTGCTAGGATACTACCTACTGGCATTTGGTGCATTTGTAGGAGCGGGCCTTACCTCCTTATTGGTCTATCAACTGTCTAAGAAGAAAGGAAGACCTCGTGTGACGACGATGTTATTGGCAGGGATTGCCATTAATGCTTTCGCAGGAGCACTTACTGGATTGGTGACATATGTTGCTGATGAGCAGCAGTTGCGGACCATTACCTTTTGGATGTTGGGTAGCTTGGGTGGTGCAACTTGGGATAATGTTATAGCAGTTCTACCGTTCATCCTTATTCCTCTAGTGGCACTGCCTTGGTTTAGCAAACCGCTGAATGCATTTGCTTTAGGTGAGGCTCAAGCAGACTTATTGGGTATGCGTACAGACTTAGTTAAGAGGTGGGTTGTTATTTTATCTACTATGGCCGTTGGCGCATCAGTCGCGGTGTCAGGAATCATCGGATTTGTAGGTTTGTTGGTGCCACATACAGTAAGATTACTTGGAGGTGTAGAGCATCGCTATGTGCTGGTATCATCAGCGATTTTAGGTGCTTTGATGCTGACTTTGGCAGATATCATATCTCGGGTATTGGTAGCGCCTATTGAACTGCCGATAGGTGTGATTACTGCTTTATTGGGGACACCTGTGTTCCTTTATATTTTAATGACTGAAGAATAAGAACAGAAATGCTACGTGTCGAAAAACTAACCTATGAAGTAAAGGGTAGAACGTTACTCAAAGATATTTCCTTTCAATTGCGCAAAGGCGAAGTATTAGCACTTTTGGGGGCCAATGGTGCTGGAAAGTCGTCGTTGATGCGTCTATTATGTGGAGACAAGATTCCCTCCGAAGGTCAAATCAGTTTGATGGGTAAATCCCTCAAGCAATATGCGTCCATACAGCTAGCCAAAATGCGGGCTATGCTGGCACAGCATAATAATATGACAATGGCATTCAATGTAAGAGAAATTGTATTGATGGGACGTTATCCTCACTATAAATCAATCCCATCTGTCCATGATTTGGAGATTGTTGATGAGGTGATGGAGGTTTGCGGATTAGATGCTTTTGCGGAACGCTCTTACCTTAGTTTATCTGGAGGAGAACAGCAACGGGTGCAATTAGCACGGGTACTTGCGCAAATCTGGGACAATCCAGACAGTTTACTCTTATTGGATGAACCTGTATCGGCCCTCGATTTGAAATTTCAACAACAGGTATTGGCACTGGCCAAAGCACTCTCTCGCAAAGGATACATGGTGGTGGTGGTATTACACGATGTCAATCTTGCAGCAGTTTATGCCGATCGCATCCTCATGCTCAAAAACGGGCGTAAATGGTGTGAAGGTACACCTATTGAGGTGTTGGAAAGGAAGAACATCTATGCTGTATTTTCAGTGCAAGCCGATGTTGCTATTGATACGAAAACACTCCAACCTATTGTTCGCCTTGAGGAGTTGCATTTGAATGCCAGTGAGTTTAATACCAAGCTTCCTGTGATACCCATATCTCAAAATGCTATTCTGGAGAAATGGGTAAGTAGTTATAAGACAAATCCATATATTGATGTTGATAAAGTGATTGAGGAGGTTGGTTGCTCTGAATTGGAGTTGTTAAAACTTGCCTATCCTTTACAAGTGAGTCCATTGAAAGAAGACTTTGTTGGATTAATACGTGACGTGGTTGGTTTGGGAGCTGTACAGACTTTTTCGATTAGCCGAGTGGGCCAGATTGAATTTAGAGGCAGCTACACACCGCCTATATCCACGTCCAACGGGCTTGTTATAGACAATGGAGTATATCGTATGGAACTTAGAACCTCGCTCTGGAAAGTAGGCGTAGCTGTTAATAACGAATGGGGCAGTGGCTTCTATTTCTTCGATCGACAAGGAAGGTTGCTTCATAAGATTGTGCTTATAGAAGGGCAGAGTGATTCTACAATCTATCACAAGCTCCTTCAACAATATAAAGCCGTTGATGTGGGAATAGATTCTCTAAAAATCGAAGCAGCTGCTCCGATCTTGGATTTCGATCCACAAGTAAACTCTAATGTGGCAATCAACACTTGGAAGGGGGTGTTAGCACAATCGGTATCTATCAAAGCCCATACTCACTTTTTGATGAACACAGAGGAGGGATGCTACAGTTGCAGGGGATATATAACAGGTCTGGTGGATCAAGGAGGACGCTACCAAATTATGTATCCTGCTGCAACGGTCACGTTGGATAAAATCAATGGATTGACCTCAAGTGATACATGTACAGTTGCGCAAAATAACACCTTTAGTACCGAGTTGTTGAATAGTCGATATGCTGTGTCACTTGGCTTTAGTGTGGATAATAACTTATCTAATATTACTTTATATGATGGGGAAATGAATGATTGTAATGCAAGAAATATGAATAATCCAATTAAATCCAATATATGATGCGTACTTCTATTCCTGTTGTACATCAAGATGTACACGATTTGTTACAAGCTTATTGTATCGAACAACAATTACAGTATTCCAAGAAAAGACATGTGATTCTCGCTCGGATGTTACAACAACATGATTGGATTGACGCAATCGAATTATGGATTAGTCTGGAACGGGTGGCCAGTGTAAGTTGCATATACCAAACACTTCGGATTTTAGTTCAAGCTGGGATTGTTGACAAAAAAACTGACCGAGACCGTACTATGCGCTTCCGCTGTTCGACCAATCGAGACAATTAATAGATTGTTATTTAGAAAGAGTTTAAATAAGTGGCGGTTCTGTAAGGAAAATATGTATCTTTAGCTTAAATTATCATGATTATCCTGCTATATGTTGATCAAGAGTAAAATTGAAGAATTGGATGAATGGCTTTTCATAGAAGAGATTCCAGACCTTTATATTCCCGATAAGCCATTGATTGAGAAACGGATCGAGATTAGGCGAGATCCAATAACGATGACTAATTATCAGCTATCTACGAGTGGTTTATTCATTTTACATACGCAAATGCGGTTTCATCAACCGGTTCATATATACACAGAGGTTGAAGGTGAGGTAATCACAAGTCAGTTTATCTTTTACAAAGCCGCCGACAGTAAGATGCCTTTTGGCATGAGCCGTCATAATATCCGATATATTCCGACGGTCAAATCCAGTCACGAAGTTAAAACGGACGTGGAGTATAGCTACTTTATTGCAGTCATTTCCAAGGCTTATTATCTCAATCTAATCAAAAGAGATTCCCATCTACATCGTGATTTTGTCAAAAATATTGAGAAAGGAGTATATACGTCCTACGCCGAGCAGGACTTGGTAGCTACATATGAGATGCAGCATACTATACAAGAGCTCATCGAGTCGAAGAAATCTGGCGAAATACGTCGTTTACATACCGAGTCTAGAATTGTGGAATTATTGATGTACCAGTTTGAGCAATATAGCGAATTGGGTACACCGGCCACTGATGTCTTTAACGAGGAAGATATACAGCGATTGGAATTGGCAAGACAGATTTTGGAGCAACGTATTGCTAATCCACCTACACAAAAGGAATTGGCCTCGGAAGTCCTCATGAGTGAAAGTAAACTCCGTAAGGATTTCAAAGAATATTTCTCTGTGACTATCCATGACTATTTAACCCGGATACGTATGGAAAAAGCACGTATACTTCTACTGGCTAAGCAAATGACGGTTTACGAAGTTGCGCTACTTACTGGATTCGGTCATCAGAATAATTTCAGCAGTGCGTTTAAGAAATATTATGGAATATCCCCTGGAGAATTGAAATCATAGACACCCTCGTGGGCCTTTGTTGCCCGGTTAAACTCAAGCTTGATGTCGTGCGTTTGCAATATCATTTTTCATTTTACTACATTTATTCAAGAATGGTTAAAGTAAAAGTTGATTGTCTTCGTCTATTGTTGTATGGACTCTATTCATATCTTAAACATGTCTGATAAAACCCCGTCTTCTCTATCCGAAGTTGTTAAGGACTACGGCTCTCAATTGCTTCGTTTTATTAAGGGGAAGGTGAAAAAGGTGGAAGACGCCGAAGATATTTTGCAGGAGGTGTGGTACCAAACCAGTCGACTTTCCAATATTGATCAATTAGAGAATATCAGCGGATGGCTTTATGCCATTACGCGAAATAAAATAACCGATCTGTACCGAAAAAAAAAGACAGAAGCCATCGAAGATCAAACATATGAAGATGAGGATGGGCGCATACAGATTAAGGAAATCCTGCTATCTGATGACACAAACGATGCTGAGCTGAAAATGTTTAAGGAAGTGTTTTGGGAAGAGTTGATGCGTGCATTGGGCGAATTGCCAGAGAAACAAAGAAATACTTTTATATGGCACGAAATTGAGGAAATGACCTTGCAAGAGATTGCGAATCAGGAAGGGGAAAATATTAAAACTATTATTAGCCGCAAAGGCTATGCAGTAAAGCATCTTAGACAACGACTTCGGGTGTTGTATCAAGAAATAGAATATAAGAGATAGGATTATGAATAAGAGATTGAGTAGAAATAAGAAGAGAAAGATTCTCTTTATGGTACCTTGCGTGGTTGGACTTACTTTACTATTTGTTTGGGGGGTGCAGCTCTTATGGAATGGCTTGATCCCCGAAATAATAGGGTGGAAAGCGATTACATATTGGCAAGCATTCGGAATTTTGCTTTTGTCGAAAATCCTTTTTGGAGGATTTAGATTCAAGGGCAGGGGAGGTGGAAGGTGTGACAAGCAACAGTTCAGATCGAAATGGGAACACTTGACGGATGATGATAGATTAAAGTTCAGAGAAGAATGGAAGCGCAGGTTTTCATCGATGTGTAAAGACCGTGGAAAGAATGAAGAATCCCAAACATAAAGTTTGGGATTTTTTTATAAAAATAAATATTGATTAAAGTATTGGTCGGTGTAGGACGTCTTCTATCAAAAGGCCTTTGATATTCATACGAATAAACACGGAACCATTTACGCGAAATGGTTTCATCAACAAAAAAGCAAATCGATCTACTTATTGGTAGATCTTAAATAAAGACAAAATGATGAAAAATAAAATCAGATTTATAGTACCTAAGTTGATTGGAGCTACACTTATCGTTGGCCTACTATCCTTAGTGATTGGGCTTTTATTCAAGCTATTGGTTGTTGGCACGTTCCTCGCAAGCGCGGGATTCTTTATCGCTTCTAGAATGCGGAAAAAAAGACGTCCAAAGATGCTAAAGGAGTACAACAGTTCTATTGCACCTCAAGTAAGAGATTCTTCTTTTGGAATCAAACCCCAGAATATTGGCGTTCAATACTCTACTCTAGCCATTATCCCTATCCATTAATTTTCATACTAATAACTATGTTTAATACTAATAGCAATACCGCAGACTGTTACGAACAATACGGGAAATTGAAAAGTAAGTTTGCGCAAAAAATTGGAAGAATCAGAGACGAGTTCTGCAAAGATGAAGACGTATTAGAAGCGTATTCCTATCGTCATGACAATAGTCTACCACCCGTTAATATTTCAGAAAGCGAGTCGTTTTTTACATTGCAGTTGTTTGCTGCTGGGCTAAAGAAGGATCGTTTTAAGATTGAAGTGAAAGGTAAAATGTTGGTCATCAGATATCTTTTTGTCGAAAGTGAGCATGATCCTGAAATTTTGCATATATACCGTGAGTTCGTTCCAAAGGCCTTTCAGCGATCTTTCCAATTGGATGAACAGGTTTCTACAATAAACGTCGCCGCGAGTTATGAAGAAGGTGTGTTGACCGTGATTTTACCAAAAGATCCATTAATCAATGTGGCCGCTCAAGAGGTGCAGGTTGGTTAACTAGGGCAGCGTTGCCAATAAAATAAAGAAGCGGGAAATCATCCCGCTTCTTTTGTTTTTGACTGCTATCAATCAAATGTAATGCTTAACCGAAAAATTACTCTGTCGTAATAATTTCGAATGACCCTTCGTTTCCGGGGCTACCGGAGTAAATTTGTCCTTGAGGAAGCCCCCTTAGTCCTCCAGGGGAAATCTTGATGCGATCGTAGATGTTACGTAGGTCTGATGTCGCATTTACGGCTTTACCTCCTGCTTTCACATCCGCATACAAATATTGCTTCGCCTTTTTGTCTGTTTGTTGAGGCTTTATGCTATTCGGAGCTAGAGTTATCTTTACATGACCACCATTTCCATTCGGATTAGTTTTGGTGCCATTAAATGCATCATCACCCTTTGCAATAACATACAGAGAACCTAATTTTTGAAAATTGACCTGTATGTCAAAATTACTTCCATTGTTTTTACCATCTGTGCCCGAAATCGATGCTCGATTTCCAATCTCGGCATGACCGACTACCAATTTTACGTCTTTCTTTCCGTAAAACATTAGGGAAGCACGATCACCCATAATCAATGTGTCGATGTGCAGCACGATACTAGAATCTCTATTGTTGAAATTCTTCTTCGCCTTCTTGCCAATTTCCAATTTAGAAATGTGTTCTGTCTGCACTTGAGCCTGTACAGCAAAAACTACTGCTAAACTTGCCATTAAAGTTATGATATACTTTTTCATCGTTTATTGATTTAAATAACCTATCTTTTAATACTGATACTAAGACAATTCACAAAAGAAAAGGTTTAATAAATCATGCAGTTTTGAATATTATTTTTTACAGGAGTTTTTTAATCCGCTAAATAGCTGACAATTAGTTTGGCGGTTTTTTCGGAAGCACCTGGGGTGCCGAGCTTTTGAGACAGGACCTCATAATTCTCCAGAACACTGTTGCGATGCTCCTGATTATTGATCAGTAAGTCAAGTTCTTTTGCGATGGTATAATCATTGCAGTCGTCTTGTATGAGCTCAATGACGGATAGATAATTATTGATAAGGTTGACGAGCGAAATAAAACGTACCTTAATAACCCACCGTGCTATCATGATTGATAGCGCATTTGCCTTGTAGACCACCACTTGTGGCACCCGGAGTATTCCGGTCTCTAGAGTCGCTGTACCGCTCGTGACCACGGCAGCTTCGGCATTGTTAAGAAGGTCATAGGTCTGATTGAAAACAACCTTTATAGGAAGATCCTGAATATATTGTCGATAGTACGACTCATCAAAGTTTGGTGCTCCTGCAACTACAAATTGATGTGCAGGAAATAGGTAGTACAAAGCAATCATGTCAGGAAGTATACGTTCAATTTCCATCTGTCTGCTTCCTGGTAATAAGGCGATTATAGGTCGTTCATTGAGGAGGTTGTCTTTCTGGAAAGTTGGGTTGAATTGATATTGGGCAATAGCATCCAACAAAGGGTTACCCACATAATCAACTTTCATACGAAACTTTTTATAAAAGTCTACTTCAAATGGAAGGATGCAGAACATGTGGTCAACTACTTTTTTTATCTTATAGACCCGTCGTTGATTCCAAGCCCATACTTTCGGGGATATATAGTAGCATACTTTAATACCTTGTTTTTTTGCAAATTTCGCGATTTTGAGATTAAAGCCAGGAAAATCTATTAAGATGACCGCATCGGGCCTATATTGTTGAAGATCTTGTTTGACGGTTTTGAGGTTTTTTGCAATAGCTCCCAAGTTTTTTAATACCTCTACGAATCCCATAAAAGCCATCTGAGATGTATGGATCAATGGTTGCTGCGCAGAAGCTATTTGCATCTGATTACCACCAACGATTCTAAATTCGGCTTTTGTATCTTCCTTTTTTAAGGCATTGATCAGGTTCGCACCATGAAGGTCTCCTGAAGTTTCTCCAGCTATTATATAGTATTTCATTTAAAATCCACTTTCCAATATGTGTTTAAAGATACTCATTATTACAATTAAGATGCAAAAAGAAGGTGTTTTGCATACTTTTTTCACCATAATCGTATTCGTTAGGCAGCGGACGAGGCAGGTAAATTGCACAGCGTATAATAGATACTTGTGAAAATATTGACGGATGAACGGTTAGCACAAGAAAGGGCCACCCAAAGGTAGCCCTTATCAAATAAATATTTAAGAAATCTGAGTTAGATTCCGAGTTCCACTTGGAATGTAAATCCCCATTTGTTGTTGTCCATTGAATTATCATAGTGACCATCTTTAACTAGATAGTTCCCATTTAGTTGGAATTTTAGACGGTGTGCCTTCATGTATTTAGTAAGACCTGCTTCTAAAATTTCAGTTTTTTTCTCAAACTGACGAATATCTTTATGTGGCTCAACATAGGTGTAGCGTCCTGCAATTTCATATCCCTTGTTGAATAAATAGCTGATTTGTTGATTGATACCAAATCCTTTGTAAACATATACTTGCTCATCTTCCATGTTCTTGTTGAACGGGTCATTGACATTCCGCTGCATGTACTCCGCTTGGTAGGCAAATCCATTGTACTTGAATATTGCATCGGCAAATACAGTGCTTAGATCTTTTGCATTTTTAACAAACGCTCCAGTCTGACCACTTAATCTTGTCGTTTTACTATTATAACTGTAACCACCTCCTATAGATAGTTTAGGTGTTTCTTCTCTTTCCAAGTCCCCTTCAGAGTAATCACCTGCATTCGTAAATTCGCCTAAGGGCAGGAATTCTACACGGCCAGTATAAGCCAGGCCATTGTCTGTTGTATTGACAGCTCTTCCTTCTCCCGTTGAGATAGCTCCCTTTAGGTTGATTGGCATATCTCCAATCTTCTTAGATAGATTGGCTGAAAGTCCAAAATCTCGATCTACTGAAAAGTTAGCGTTGACAATAGAACGTTCTGCAAATTGGAGTTGGCCGGAAGAATTTACTCGCTGTCTGTTGCCTGGAAGTTTGTTCTGCCCGATACCGATATAAAAATCGTCACTGAAATTATAGAAGATAATCGCATCTCGGACAATATTAGGAATTCCTGAATCGTCAAAATCCTGATCGCCACGTGTAAAGGCCAGTTGAACTGAATAGCTGATCTTTGGTGTATAAATATACCCATCTATACGCATACGAAGACGTCTTACGCGCGCCTCCCATTCATCGTTTTGCTCACCATCTAAGGTGTTGGTATATTTTATCCTATTCTGCATCCTAAATCTAAAATTGGTATAGAATAGAGAGTCTTTACTCGTGAACTGTATACCTTTAAAATTGAGGATGGTTGCCCTATCATCACGCTCTTGTGCCTCTGTAAGTCCACACATTGCGAGCATGGAACATAAGATTCCTGTTTTTAATAGTGGGTTCTTGGTAATCTTTAAAAGTTGCATATGTGCCTTATATTGCGGGTTCCTGTTGACTTAAACAATGAAAGCTTCCTAGTCCCCAAATGATATCTACCGAGTCAATACCTACGACATTGCGTGTAGGAAAACATGTTTTCAATATATCCAATGCTATTTGGTCATTCACGTCTTTGAATGTAGGCATGACGACCACATCATTGCCAATATAGAAGTTGGCATATGACGCTGGCAGTCTAGTATCGTCATAGATGACAGGAGAGGGCATAGGTAGTTTGACTATATTCAGTGGTCTGCCATCTAATAATCTAAATGACTTTAGCGTTTCTAGATTCTCTTGAAGCAAATGATAGTTTTCATCCAATGGATTGGACTCAACCACAGTAACGACCGTATCTTCATTGACAAATCTGGTGATGTCATCAATATGACCATCCGTGTCGTCCCCCACAATACCATCACCCAACCAAAGCACCTGTTGCTGACCATAATATTCCAATAAGTACTGTTCGATCTGATCCTTTGTTAGATGCGGGTTACGATTTTTATTCAGAAGGCATGAGGTGGTGGTCAATATAGTGCCTGCGCCATTGAACTCTACCGAACCACCTTCCATAACAATAGGGGGAGTGAAGAGTTTAAGACCAAAGTTTTTGGCGATTCTCGTTGGAATTACATCATCAAGATCATATGGAGGATATTTGTCGCCCCAAGCATTGTAGCCCCAGTCAACGATTGCCTTTTCTCCTGATAGTGGATTCAACAAAAATGCGGGGCCATGGTCACGGCACCAGGCGTCATTCGTTGGATTTAAGAAAAACTCTACATTAGGTAGATTCGCGCTGACAGCATGTAGATACTGTATAGCGTTTGACTTCATCACTTCATCCGCCACATTGATTCGCACCTTTTGCGTTTCGGCGACTACTTTGACAAATTGGGCGTAGGGCATATATATTGTTTCCAATTTACCTGGCCACGATTCTTCTTTATGCGGCCAACTAAGCCACATTGCCTCTTGTTGTGCCCATTCTGCAGGAAAAGAAAATCCTAATGCTTTAGGCGTTGTTGATACGTCTATATCGGTATTCACTTGAATTGTTTTGTTTTTTAAGTAGATTAAGAAAATTCCATCCTCACTTAATGATGCATTTGTAGCTATATTAATTAATCCTCGTCTATAAACCTTTTTGTAATCGGTTGGTAAGAGTCGATTCTTCTGTCTCTTAAGAATGGCCAGTGTTTACGGAAGAAATCGGATTGCGTAAGATCGAGCTCTATGACCTCCACTTCTTCCTGGTCGTGCGAAGCTAGATATAGGAGCTTGCCTTGAGCATTCGTTGCAAAGCTGCCGCCCCAAAATTTCATAGCACCATCTTGTTCATATCCCACTCTATTTACGCTTACTACGGGCACCCCATTGGCGACAGCGTGGGAGCGTTGGATAGTCTGCCAAGCATTATACTGATCTGCATTGGTCTCGTCATCCTGGTCTGTAGCCCAACCAATAGCTGTCGGGTAGAACAAAATCTCAGCACCCATCAAGGCTGTAATGCGAGAGGCCTCAGGATACCATTGGTCCCAACAGATTAGGATGCCGATCTTTCCGAATTTGGTGTCAAAAGTCTTGTATCCTAGATCTCCCGGTGTAAAGTAAAACTTTTCATAAAATGCAGGGTCGTCTGGAATATGCATTTTACGGTATTTGCCCAAATAACTACCATCAGCATCCAGTACTGCGGTGGTATTATGGTACAATCCCTGCGCTCGTTTTTCAAATAGGGAGGCAATGATCACTACGCCCAATTCTTTCGCCAATGCAGATAGTGCGTCTGTAGAAGGACCTGGAACAGCCTCCGCTAAATCAAAATTGTCATAGTCTTCTACATCACAAAAGTACAATGATGTAAAAAGTTCTTGTAAACATACTATCTGTGCACCTTTAGCAGCGGCTTCTCTGACCTTAAAAATAGCCTTGTCCAAATTTGCTTGCTTGTCTTTTTCACAAGACATCTGCACAATCCCTACCTTAACTTTACTCATTTCTGTTCTAAAAATTGTTTAACATGCAAAGATAACAATATCGGGCGAGATATACGTATCCGAAATGATGAATGCTGGTCTTTTAAATCAGTCGTATACCAAAAAGATGGGGCCCTGAAAATCAAGGCCCCATCTTTTTGGTCATTGGATAATTAGCGGATTAAAACCCACTATCATCCAACATGAATGTATTCTTTTTAGTTTTCCATTTTCCACCTGTGAAATCAGGGAATGCCAATGTTTTATTACCTTTTTTGATAGACTCTGTCGATAGCGGGAATACAGCGCTCATCGTTACTGAATCGTACACGTCGATAGGTGTTTGACGATTTTGCTTTACGGCTTGGATAAATCCGTTAAATACAAACCAATCCATGCCGCCATGTCCTGAACCATTCGCTACTTCTTCGTATTTTTTCCAAACGGGATGGTCATATTTTTTGACCCACTCAGCTGCAGGGTCCCAAGCGTGAGGCTTAGATTGGCCTTCGATATGGATACCGTTTGCTACATCCATCCAGATACCTTTGGTTCCTTGTACACGGAATCCGATAGAGTATGGTCTAGGTAAGTGTGTGTCATGTGTTAAAAGCATCGTCTCGCCATTTGCACATTGCAACATGGTCTGCGTGATATCCCCGTTTTTGTAATTAAGTTTGGCATTGGGATGGCCTGGTGATTTACTTTCAACATAAGCGGCTAATCCTCTAGCTTTACTTGAATATGACGTAATGTGAGTGAATCTATTTCCAGCATTGACATCTGCAAAGTGCATGATTGGACCTAAGCCATGAGTAGGGTACAGATCTCCGTCTTGATCCACATTATATTTTGTTCTCCATTGCGCTTCCGAAATAGTTTGAGGACCAAATTCAACACCTTTACCATAATAGCTTTTACCATCATTGAAAAGAACCTCTCTTAAATCATGCTGGTATCCACCTTCCAAATGAAGGATTTCTCCAAACAATCCTTGGCGGTGCATGTTTAATACCGCCAATACGTCACGGCGGTATGCTACGTTTTCTAGGGTCATGTAAGGCTTCCCAGTTTGCTCTGATGCCTTCACCACGTCCCAATGGTCTTTTACAGTAAGTCCTGCAATAACTTCACATCCTACATAGAGTCCAGCTTTCATGGAATCGATTGCTTGGTCTTTATGAAATTCCCACGGGGTAGCAATGATGATAGCATCTAGTTTTTCACTGTCCAGCATTTTTTTGTAAGCATCGACACCACCTGTATATTCTTTCGGTAATTTTGCGCCCTTTTTATCGAACTGCTTGCGACATTGTGTCAGGGATTCTTCTTGCGTGTCGCAGATAGCCACTATTTCGACATCATCTCTATTCAAAGCAATCGCAACGTGGTTACGACCTCTTAGACCAACGCCTATAAAGGCAAGTCTCACTTTTCCAGTTTGGGCAAATAAATCTGTACTCGACAAGATTCCTAATCCAGCTGTAGCCACAGCCGTATTCTTAATAAAGTTTCTTCTATCCATAGCAGTTTGTTACTATTTAAATCAACTAAAAAGTGTGTTTTTTAGTTTTATTGTGTTAAGTGCATACATTTAAAAGGTTAATAATCACTTAACACAAACAAATATATACATAGATTTCTAAAAACTTTTGTGCAATCGTTTGTTCAAAATATCAAAATTTATGCAAACGATTGATTTTAATTTTTTTTATTATTTAAATAAGTTATGTTGATATTAGCAAAACTAATCAAGTATAAAAACTAATAATATTTTAAAAAAGTTATGTCAGATTTGAATTCTGTTAATATAGATAGAAACTTACTTATTGCCAATCAGTTCGCTATCGACGGTGAAGTTATAGATGTTGTTCCCTTCGGATCGGGCCATATAAATGATACTTTTAAGGTTACTACCAGCGGGACGACAAAATATTTGTTGCAGCGCATTAATCATCATATTTTTCAGAATGTGGATGGTCTAATGGAGAATATTAGGATAGTCATAGAACAATTGAAAGATGACTTCAGAAATAAGGGATTGCGTGAAGAGGTTATCAATCAGAAAGTACTCACATTAATCAGAACAAAGAGCGGATTGGCTTATTATCGGGACGAGGATGGAGGGTATTGGCGTACCTTCATCTTGCTAGATAATACGAAAAGCTATGATGTAGTAGAGACCACTACCCAAGCATTCGAAGGGGGTATGGCTTTTGGTCATTTTCAGAAACAGCTGTCTAACTTGGACGCCCAAAAATTGGTGGAAATTTTACCTAATTTTCATAATGTAGATTTTCGACTTTCTAACCTGCGTAAGGCAATATTGGAAGATAATACGAATCGGGTAGGAGAGGTACAGGATTTGCTCGACTATATATTTGCTCTAGAAGGGCGCATGCGTACAATATTAGAATGGGGTAAAGAAGGGAAGTTGCCTCTTCGGATTACACACAATGATACCAAGTTCAACAATGTTCTCCTTGATCAAGATGACAAGGCACAGTGTGTTATAGACTTGGATACAGTAATGCCCGGATATATTGCTTATGATTTTGGTGATGCAATCCGTACAATTATCAATTCAGGGGCCGAAGATGAGGCCGATTTGGATTTGGTCGTATTGAACATTCCTCTTTTCGAGGCCTATGCTAAAGGGTATCTTAGTGAAGCAAGGGAGTTTTTGAATGAATATGAAAAAGAATCTTTGTTGCCAGGTGTTTTCCTATTGCCCTATATGCAAGGGGTTCGCTTCTTGACCGATTACCTAGAAAGTGACCATTATTATAAAATTCACTATCCTACACATAATCTGGTCCGGACAAAAGCACAACTTAAGCTGGTGAAAGAATTGGAAAAACATGAAGATCAACTTAAAGATATATTAGCACGTGCAATAGGTCAATAATGTGTTCTTTCTTTTCGAAAAATAATAGTAAATTAGAACTCGAAGCATGACATTATTTGTTGTGCTTTTTTTATGATAAGCGGTTAAGTCCGCCTTATGTATCTGAACAAGATGCTTGGATGGTCTAATTATCACCGGTTTATAACGAAATTGATGTTAAAATATTTACTAAAGCCATCAACTGGAGAATGGCAAACTAATCATTCCAATGAAAAATCTATCTATCAGTTATCAAGACCTTCCAATTGGAAGTAAGAATTATTACACCTTACTTCAAGCTTTTGACGATTTGCCTATCCATTATCTAAGTGAGGCAACATGGGAAGCTGAATATCCCAACAGACCACAAGTGGGTTTTCAGATAATGTATACTACTGAAGCCCTGTATATCCATTATATGGTAAAAGAGGATTTTGTCAAGGCGCGGTATGTACGTCCCAATGAAGCCGTTTGGGAGGACAGTTGTGTCGAGTTCTTTGTTTCATTTGACAATCGTAACACCTATTATAATATCGAGATGAATCCCTTCGGAACAGGTCTCATTGGGTATGGTACGGCCAATAAGGATGTCCGTAATCGGTTGAGCAATGATACCGTGAAAAAGATCAATGCCTACACAGAGGTGAAAAGTATAAATGGAAAAAAGGAGTGGAACACCGTTCTAGAGATTCCTTACCTTGTTTTCGAACAAGAATCGGCATTGTCTGCTACATCACTAAAGGGAAAGACGCTACAGGCTAATTTTTATAAATGTGGGGATGAATTACCAGCCCCACATTTCTTATCTTGGAATCGTGTTGATTTCCCAACTCCTAATTTTCATTTACCTGAATTTTTTGGAAATATCACTTTCGATTAATCGGGTTGGCTACTTGTAGACAGATTCCTTTTTGAATTTCTTTACAAGTAGCGCATATACGATTGCTCGATATTTATTTTTGTTGGATTTGCCTACCTGGTCGATGACTTCAGTGATTGCATTATCAAGTTCGGGGCTATCTTTTAGTCCGAGTTTTTTGACCAGGAAATTTTGCTTTAGCCTATTGAGTTCTTCTTTGTCAGAAGCAGCGATTGTCTCTGCGTCAGCCTTATAAATGGATGGGCCTAGGCCTTTGGCAACAGCACGGATTAAAGATTCGTCTAATGACAGGTTCAGTTTTTTTGCCTCGGCCACATATGCGGCTACTTTTTCATCTAATTTGCTCATAATTCTTCGTTTTTTTAAAGATGTGAATAGATGGATGAATTTATGAAAAGTAGTTGATAATCAGGTTGTGAAAATTAAAAAAATATTTAATCTTTATTTTTTTGCTACATTTGGGGTGAAAAAGATAAAAATGATGCGATAAGTGTTGCATTTGAAAGATAGTATAATTATCTTTGCACCTCAATTGTTGAATATAAGTAATCATAGATAAAAAATGAAAAAAGATTTGCATCCATCAAACTACAGATTAGTTGTTTTCAAAGATATGTCGAATGACTATGCTTTCATTACAAAATCATGTGTTGATACAAAAGAGACGATTCAGTGGGAAGACGGTAATGAGTATCCTTTAATCAAATTAGAGATTTCTCACACTTCACATCCATTTTATACAGGTAAAATGAAATTAGTCGATACCGCAGGTCGTATCGACAAATTCCGCAGTCGTTACAACAAAAAGTAATTTCTGCTTTAACCTTAAAACGTATTTTATAATCCCGATAATCTTTATCGGGATTTTTTTGTGTACTTTTGTGGCTTCTATGGCTTTTGATATCATCTTATTCGATAAAGCTCCTTGTAGGGACTCTCTTTTGCCTTTGACCTATACACGCCCCGTCGCTAATTTACGCGTGGGTATATTGACATTGGCTGAGAAGTGGCAGAGGATTTTTCAGGTGCAAGTCAGCCATTATACTGTCGATTACCTTTCAGCACGCTATCCCTTAGCGCCGTCGACGGGAGTGATTTTATTGATAAAAGGGAATGTATGCCCTTCTACTTCATTGATTGAAGCCATTGAACGTTTGCATATCGGTGAGGCTCTATGGTACAATCACGAGTGGATAGCAGCCAAGCTTGCCCCTTCTGCTAAAACGAGCATCGATGAGCAAAAAATTGAAGATCTAACTTCTATCGAATTCATGGAAGAACCTTGTATGATTCGTTATCCTGAAGATATTTTTATTGTGAATCGTGAACAGTTGCTGTTTGACTATCATCTGCTGACAAATGGTCGGATATCATGTGAGTTGCCGGCAACGAATACGCGTTTAGGAGAGCAGCTCTTTATTGAGGAGGGGGTATACGTTCATTGTTGCACATTTAATTGCTCTGAAGGACCTATTTATATCGGTGAAGGGGCACAGATTGAAGAAGGGTGCCATTTACGTGGACCATTATCTTTGGGCTCGCACACACGAGTAAAGATGGGAACACGGATATACGGAAACGTTTCAATTGGTCCGCACTGTACAGTTGGCGGAGAGCTTTCATCCGTTGTCATGTGGGGATACTCCTCTAAAGGCCATGACGGTTATCTTGGCTGCTCTGTAATCGGAGAGGGGTGTAACCTAGGTGCAGGTACGAGTAACTCCAACCTCAAGAATAACTGGAGCACGGTGAGCCTGTACGATTATACGCTATCTAAGATGCGAAATACAGCCCTGTATAAGTGTGGATTGATTATGGGTGATTATGCCATGAGTGCCATCAATAGTTCTTTTACGACAGGAACATGTGTGGGTGTGGGCGTGCAGTATGCAAAGAGTGGATACTCGGCTAAATTTATTCCCAACTTCAGTTGGTGCGTAGACGTTGGGGTAGAGCTTTATGAATGGGATAGATTTGAGCAAATGTTCAAGAATATGAAAAACTTAAAAGGAGAACAGTATCTGAGCGGGGATGTTGATATCTTGAAATATCTTCATCAACAGATGGATGCAGTTAAATTAATAAACATCAATTCTAAATAAAAACTAAAGTAACATGCGTAAAAAAATTGTAGCAGGAAACTGGAAAATGAATTTGGACTATCAGACTGGCGTTAGTCTTTTCTCTGAAATCGTGAACATGGTAAAAGATGAGGTCATTGGACAACAAGAAGTTGTTGTATGTAGCCCTGCCGTTCATCTTTACAGTTTGGGTCAATTAGCTCATTCAGCTACTAATGTATCCATTGGAGCTCAAAATATTTATCAAGCAGAGTCAGGGGCTTTTACTGGTGAAATTTCTGCAAGTCAGGTCAAATCTGTTGGTGCAGACTACGTGATTCTAGGACATTCGGAGCGAAGAGCTTATTTTGGTGAGACTGACGAAGTTTTGGCTGAAAAAACAAACGTTGCATTAAAGCACCAATTGACTCCAATATTTTGTATCGGAGAGACCAAAGAAGAACGAGAGTCTGGTCAGTTTTTTGACGTTATAAAAAGTCAATTGGAAAAAGGATTGTTCCATTTGTCCGAATCAGATTTCACTAAAATTGTATTGGCGTATGAGCCTGTTTGGGCAATCGGTACTGGTTTGACTGCATCTCCCGAACAAGCGCAAGAGGTCCATGCTTTCATCAGGGAGACTTTGGCCAACCAATATAATCAAGCGCTAGCAGATAGCACGAGTATTCTTTATGGTGGTAGTTGCAACCCTACAAATGCGCCAGATTTATTTTCCCAACCAGACATTGACGGTGGTTTGATAGGTGGTGCATCTTTGAAATCACGTGATTTTACAGACATTGTAAAAGTATTCAATTCTTAATTTAAGATATGAAATACAGCCAAGTTATCTTTACCTGCCACTCTTTTGCAGAGTGGCAGAAAGACTTGTTTATTGCTGAACTTGCTGATATTGGTTTTGATACCTTCGAAGATCAAGAAAAAGGGTTTTCGGCCTACATTCCTACTGCAAATCTAGATTTGCAAAAGCTGGAGACCACAATATTGCATGCTCCGGAGGGATTTAATGTCGATTATCAGATTACTACGCTGGAAGATCAGAATTGGAATAAACTTTGGGAAAGCAATTTCAATCCGATCATAGTGGACGATCAGTGTTATGTACGTGCTACGTTTCATGAGCATAAGCCAGAATATGCGTATGAGATTGTTATTGATCCCAAAATGTCCTTCGGAACTGGACACCACCAAACTACTTCCATGATGTTATCTTATATATTGGAGAGCGATATGAAGGATAAATATGTGTTAGATATGGGTTGTGGCACAGGTATTTTAGCTATTTTAGCTTCTTTTAAGGGGGCCTCTAATGTTTTGGCAATAGATTACGACCCTATATGTGTAGAAAGCATGACAGAAAACAAGATTCTGAACCAAATTGAAAATATAAGTGCCGAGTGCGGTTCCTACGATTTGTTAGCGGGCAGGGTCTTTGATATTATTCTGGCCAACATTAATAGGAATATCCTATTGGAGCAAATGGAGCAGTATAGCAAATCTATTGCGGACAATGGACAACTCTATCTGAGTGGATTTTATGATGGAGAGGATCTAGCTATATTGACCCGTCATGCTAAACAACTAGGCTTTTCATTTGTTAGTAAGAAAGTACTGGATACGTGGTGCTCGGCAAAATTTACTAAATCATAAGCTATAATGCGCATTCATTTTATTGCAATAGGCGGGAGTGTCATGCACAACCTTGCTATATCTTTGGCAGAGCAAGGTCATCAGATTACTGGGTCTGACGACCAGATTGTCGAGCCCTCCAGGAGCAGGCTGATGGAAGCACATCTATTGCCGGCTGAAATTGGTTGGTTCCCTCAAAAAATAACGACAGATATTGATGCCGTTATTTTGGGAATGCATGCCGATGCGGACAATCCTGAATTGCTTCGGGCGCAGGAACTCGAACTTAAAATTTATTCCTTCCCTGAATTTATATATGAACAAAGTAGGGATAAGACTCGGGTTGTCGTTGCCGGTACCTATGGCAAGACCACCATTACCAGTATGGTGATGCATGTGCTCAAAACATTAAACCGCTCTTTTGATTATGTAGTAGGGGCACAGTTGGAAGGATTTCAAAGGCTGGTTCACCTAACATCCGACAATCCTATAATTATTATTGAAGGAGACGAATATTTTGCCTCCAGTATAGACCACCGCTCCAAATTCCATCTTTATCATCCCAACATCGCCTTGATTAGTAATGTCGAATGGGATAATTTTAAATCTGTTATTTCCAGAGACGATTACTATAATCAGTTCCGGATTTTTATTGACACAATCGTGTCGAAAGGGACACTTGTTTATAATAAAGAAGATAAAGTCCTGCAGTCCTTGGTAGGGGAGACCATGGCGTGTAAAATCAATCGACATGGCTATAAATCTCCCGAATATACCATCAACAAAGGGATTACGTACCTTCATAATGGAGATGAGGAGATTGCTCTGCATGTGTTCGGTAAGTTTAATTTGTCAAATATCGCAGGAGCGTATACGGTATGTGAGTGGCTAGGAGTCAAGAAGCAGGAGTTTTTTGATGCAATCCGAAGCTTCAAAAGCTCTATTCGGTACCTTGAGTTTGTTGCTAGTCAAGATGGAAGTGTGGTGTATCAGGATTTTGCACATACTCCTCCCAAGCTCAGGTCCAGCATACATGCTGTAAAGGAACAATTTCCGAAGAAAGAATTGGTCGCTGTAATTGAATTAAATGCATATGACAGCTTGAATAAGGATTTATTGGAAAAATATGTCGGAACAATGGATGAAGCTGATATCCCAATAGTTTTTGTAAATAAAGAATCTTTTAAGGAAAAAGGTAAAAATATTGATAATATTGAAGAAGATATTCGTATATCTTTTGCTAATCCAACTATTCGTGTAATTTTGGAAATAAGTGATTTAAACGAGTTTTTAGAAGGTTTTAGGTCCAAGGATTACAACCTTTTGTTTATGAGTTCGAGTAATTACAGTGGGGTTAACATGGTTAGTTTTGCTGATAAGTTTTTTAAAAATGATTAATTTTATTGGTTTATCGAATTGTTAAATTTTTTACTTAACTTTGGTTATATTTATAAACATCACATACACCCATGAATGCATTAGGAAAAAAAATCAGACTACTAAGACACCAGAAAGGCTGGAGTCAGGAGGATGTTGCAAAGAGATTGGATATCTCTATACCTGCATTTTCCAAAATTGAAACTGGAATTACAGATGTAAATCTATCCAGGTTAAATCAGATTTCCAAATTATTTGGTCTAAGTGTCGTCCAGCTTTTATCTACTTCTGATTCTGAGGAAGACAAACAGTATCAAAACGAATTGTCAGACATGACTAAGAAACTTCAAGTCCGAGAGACAGAAGTGATTGAATTACAGAAAAAAGTAATTGATTTATACGAACAATTACATAAAAAATAGTCTGTTTCCGTGTCTAACCAGAAAAGGTCGATTGTTAAAATCGACCTTTTCTTTTAGGAGGCAGACAGTTCTCCACCAAATGTTTTTTCTTTAGGTACAGATTTATTTAGAAATCTTCATCCTCATCAAAATCTTCAAAATCACCAATTGAGTCGATTTCATCCAATTCAAAATCTTCTTCAAAATCGTCATCCGAATCATCTTCAGGACCATTAAACGAAAGGATCATCTCGTCTTCCAAAACGTCCATTGCTGTCTCTTGCATCATAGTCATATCCCTTTTTTGCTTTCTTGATAGTTGTTTTTACACAGTAAAATTAGCTAACAAAATCAGAACTTAAAACTTTTTTTAAAAATAATTTTAAAAAATAATCATCTGTAATTCAGTGTTTTAGATGTTTTGTGGCAGTGGAGTTCTGATCTTATACTATTATACTAAGGAAATAGTTAGTCCGCCGTTTCTCCAATGGAGTTTTCTTCGTTAATAATGTCCTTCAGTTGAGGAAGGTCTTTCGTACTATTGATTCCAAAATGATTCATAAACTGCTCACTTGTCCCATATAACAATGGTTTGCCAATAGTTTCGGATTTACCGGCAATTCGGATTAAGTTTTTTTCCAGTAATCTTTGGACCGAATAATCACAATTGACTCCGCGAATTTGCTCAATTTCCAGTTTGGTAATGGGCTGTCTATAAGCAATTATGGCTAGGGTTTCCAAAGCTGATTGACTTAGTTTTTTCTTCTCTTTATGAGAGATCAGTTGGTTGACCGATACATGATAGATAGACTTTGTTAGAAATTGAAAAGAGTTGTTGATTAATTTTAACTCCAGTATCGAATCTTCGTGTTGATATTTGATGGCTATACGATCAACTAATTCTTGGAGCTCCTCTTTAGAGATCGTAATTGCCAAGGAGTCTTGGACTATTTGTTTAAGGTCACTTATTGCTATTCCTTCTTCTGAAGCAAATATAACAGCTTCAATATGCAGTAATACGTCTTTCAAAATAATCGTTTTTTAGTAATTGATAACCTGTTCTTCCATATTGATTGGCAATTCTCTGAATCGATATGTCTGGGTACGTAGTTGAGGTTCAAATCCAGCTTCTCTAATTGCATCTTGTATGGATTTAGAGGTGAAGCGATGGGGGGCCCCCGCTGCGGAGACAACATTCTCTTCGATCATGATAGAGCCAAAGTCATTGGCTCCAGCATGCAGGCATAGCTCTGCTGTGCGCTTGCCCACAGTTAGCCATGAAGCTTGGATATTTTTGATGTTAGGGAGCATGATTCTACTTAGCGCAATCATGCGTATATAGTCTTCTCCGGTTACATCATTGGTGATTCCGCGAAGTCTCTTTAACAATGTCCCATCATCTTGGAATGGCCAGGGGATAAAAGCGATAAAACCATATGCATCTGCCGGCTTTTCGGCTTGAACTTCTCTGATCCAGACTAAATGTTCGAATCGCTCTTCCAATGTCTCAATATGACCAAACATCATCGTGGCTGATGTTGGAAGATTAAGCTGGTGTGCAGCACGCATGACATCCAGCCATTCCTTACCACCACATTTACCTTTTGAAATCAATCTCCTTACACGGTCGTTCAATATTTCAGCCCCAGCGCCAGGTAAAGAATCTAGCCCTGCTTCTTTCAGTGCACGTAACACCTCTAGATGGGTCATGTTTTCCAATTTGGCGACATGAGCAATCTCCGGCGGCCCTAATGAATGCAGTTTAAGAGTAGGATAGAGGTCTTTTAACTGTTTGAATAGCGTGGCGTAAAAGGACAATCCTAAATCCGGATGATGTCCACCTTGAAGTAGCAGCTGATCGCCTCCATATTTGAAGGTTTCTTCGATTTTTTGCTTATAGGTTTCGATATCGGTAATGTAACTGTCTTCATGTCCAGGGCGTCTGAAAAAATTACAAAATTTGCAGTTAGCGATGCAGACATTCGTTGTATTTACATTACGATCAATCTGCCAGGTAACTTTTCCGTGGGGCACCTGTATCTTGCGGCACTCATTAGCGACATATGCCAAATCCGCTGTTGCAGCATGTTGGTATAAATAGATTCCTTCTTCTTTTGAAAGAAATTCAAAATTCAAGGCGCGTTCTAGTAAACTGTTGACATTCATGTTAAGCAAAGATACGTAGGTTTTCGTTAAAGTGAGATATTCCAAAGCAGATATTAACGTTCATAGTGACGATAATTCAGCAAGGCGGTTTCGCTGTTGGCGTCTGTTGACAGCTCCGCTTATCGAGCTGTCGTACTTACTTCTTCGCTAATCCTTTTTTTGAGCACATAGGTCTTTAGAAATATAAAAGCTAAGATGGTCCCTATCGAAGCCATACCTGCCCCAACAAGTGACGGGTAGTTGTAAGCGTAGCCTAGGGTTATGGGAATCGCACCAAAAAAGGCACCTAATGTATTCCCGATGTTGAATGCTGCTTGGCCCGCTGCAGCTGCAAAGGTCTCTGCTCCCTTAGCATTATTGATTAGCATCATCTGCAGGCATGGACCTATAGTGAATGATATCATGCCCGTCACAAAAGCCATGACATAGGCCAGCTCTCCAATATGGGCCACAAAGAATACTACAACTAGACAGAGGGCCATAGCGCCAAAGCTTGCCATGGAGGCTTTTGTCGGGAGAATGCTATCAGCGAGCTTACCGCCTAGAAGATTTCCGAAAAACATTCCTAAGCCGACCAATACCATGATAAATGGGACGCGGTCAGGGTCTAAGCCTGATACTTTCGTGACCAACGGGGCAATGTAGCTGATCCACGCAAAGAGTCCTCCTGTTCCAATGGAAATAATTGCAATGATCAACCATGAATGCCACTTTTTAAAATATGAAATCTGGCTGATGATGTTGTTATCCTTGTTGGCTTTTAACTTAGGCAGCCAAACCGAGAGTGCAAGGAACGTTAATAGTCCAAGGCAGCTAATGATTCCATAAGTAATGCGCCATGAAAAATGATGACCGATATAAGTTCCAATAGGCACTCCTGCGAGATTCGCGATTGTCATCCCAGTAAACATGACCGAAATCGCTTGGGCCTCTTTTCCTTTTTTTGCCAAATTTGCAGCAACTACCGATCCCACGCCAAAGAAAGCCCCATGAGGTAGTCCTGATACAAATCGAGTGAGTAGCAAAGTGTTGTAGTCTGGCGATATAGCGAAGAGACCATTGAATATAAAGAACAACAGCATTAAGAATAATAAAATGCTTTTGGGTGAGTACTTGGAAGTAAATGCTACAAGTGTTGGTGCGCCCACTACCACCCCTAGGGCGTAAAAAGCAATTAGATTGGCAGCAGTAGGGATTTCAATTTGAAGGTCTTTTGCAATATCAGGTAGAATACCCATCATGGTGAATTCGGTCATGCCGATTGCCAGTCCTCCAAATGCCAAGGCGATAAGTCCTTTGTTCATTTGTTGTAAATTAAAGAGAGCGGCAAAGGTACAATCAATAGTCTTTACTTTTGTCATAATTCTATAGAAAAGATTAACTTTAAGCCCTATGATGAATGATGATACTCCCAAAAAATTCGATCGCACTGTTGCCATATTTATTCAGCTACAATCCAAACGCGTTGTAAGGGCGCAAGAATTGGCTGAACGGTTTAATGTGAGCCTCAGGACAATATATCGAGACATTCGTACACTGGAGGCATCTGGGGTGCCAATCTATGGCGAGGCCGGGACAGGGTATTCCTTGATGGAAGGTTATCGATTGCCACCCGTTATGTTCACTCAGGAGGAAGCGACAAGTTTTGTGGCAGCAGAAAAACTCATGCAGCATTATGTCGATAAGGGAGTCTTAGACCATTTTTCATCGGCCATTTATAAAATAAAGGCAGTACTCAAATCTGTAGAAAAGGATTGGGTCTCTGAATTGGAACCACAGATACTTATCCCTTCAAGCAATCGTAATTTGAACAATGCGGTCCCCAATGCCCTCTCATCGCTATTTATCAGTATATCTAAAAGAAGAATAATTAACCTCCTTTATCAGACAATAGAGGGTAATCGTCCCGAGATGCGGGCTATTGAGCCAGTAGGTGTCTTTCACGAAAATAGGTTTTGGTATATTATCGCCTATTGTCATCTCCGAAAAGACTATCGTCAATTTCGTACCGATCGAATCAAGGGATTAGATATTTTGGACTCGCCGTTCACGTTGTCCCACCCACCCATTGCTGAATTTTTGGAAAAGAGGGAAAACGTCGATCGTACAAA
Source organism: Sphingobacterium sp. SYP-B4668 (assembly GCF_027627455.1). Classification (NCBI taxonomy): domain Bacteria; kingdom Pseudomonadati; phylum Bacteroidota; class Sphingobacteriia; order Sphingobacteriales; family Sphingobacteriaceae; genus Sphingobacterium; species Sphingobacterium sp. SYP-B4668. The sequence goes on from NZ_CP115483.1 coordinate 2,376,910, forward strand.
AGTCGTCTTAAGGATGAATCAGCGGATAGCAAGGTATCTCGTTTGGCAGCGAGATAATTATGGATTCGTTTCGGAGGAAAAAATAGAGCCCGATGAAATTCGGTTGACATTCATGTGCAAGCATGTGAATGACGAATTTGCGAGATGGTTTATGATGTTTGCAGATTTGGCTGAGATTGAAGAGCCTGATTTTTTACGCGAGCGCATCCTAGAGTTGGCTCAAAAGTCAATGGAGAAACATAAGTGACCCTACACCGAACGACGATGACCAAAAGTGTGCAAAAATAGAGGCTATAACGAACCTATCCCAATAACATAACGTCTTTGATCCGTATGATTTCTTGTATCGTAGGTGTTCGGTCATTTTCAATCAATGCTTCATGGGCTGGACTTGCGACCACCAGCTTAAAGCTCTTCGCATCTATCCTTATATTGAAGATACACCCATGTACATGCTGTTTGTCGTCTACAATCAAAGAAAAATCAGTAGCGAGTTGGCTCAACATTCCTTTTTGATTAACTAGCTTTATAAAACGTTCCATATCGATTTTTATACAAAAATAGTTTTTTTGGTTTAGTTTTGTCCCTGCATCCGACTATTTTGGTGAACATTGAAGAAAATTGAATTAGATACAAATCGTAAAATCATCCATTTAGACATGGATGCCTTCTATGCTTCAGTAGAGCAACGAGACTTTCCTGAATTGCGAGGCAAACCTTTAGCTGTTGGCGGTTCTCCAGATGGACGTGGAGTGGTCGCTACCGCCAGCTATGAAGCTCGCAAATTTGGCGTAAAATCTGCGATGTCTTCCAGACAAGCATTGCAGCTATGTCCTGAACTTATCTTTACTTATCCTAGGTTTGATGTGTATAAGGAAGTGTCACGGCAGATTCGTCAAATATTTCACCGTTATACAGATTTGATAGAGCCATTATCGCTGGATGAAGCTTATCTAGATGTTACAGATGACAAACAGGGAATCCATTCTGTAGTAGAGATAGCAAAGCGTATTAAGGTTGATATTAAAAATGAGCTCAATCTCACTGTTTCGGCGGGAATATCGAGCAATAAATTCGTGGCTAAGATAGCTTCTGACTACAACAAACCTGATGGGTTGACATTTGTCAGCGCGTCTAAAATACTTCCTTTCATGGAAAGCCTACCCATTGAAAAATTCTTTGGTGTTGGTAAGGTGACGGCCGCTAAGATGAAGAAATTGGGCATATTCAATGGACGCGATTTAAAGCAGTTTTCAGAGGAGTCCTTGGTGCGACATTTTGGTAAGTCTGGCCGATTTTTCTTTGCAATTGTCAGAGGGTTTGATAATCGAAGCGTACAAACAAATAGACCCATTAAATCAATCAGTGTCGAGGATACCTTTGATCAAGATATCAGTGACCGCGAAATTCTACTTGAGATTGTAAAAGAGCTGGCTGTCAAACTCAATAAGCGATTAAGTGCACGAGAGTTACAAGGACGCACGGTCGTCCTGAAAGTGAAATTCTCCGATTTTTCTCTGCTCACCCGTAGTTTGACTACGACAGAACCGATTATCCATGCCGAAGGACTTTATCAAATAGGTGCTGAACTTTTCAACAAAATCGAACTCGAAGACTCCAAAGTCAGGTTGCTAGGGATAGGGGTCTCTAATTTTGTCCACGATGATTCTATTGACGAATCCAATTTGCAAATTAGTTTATTTTAGCTTCATATCCTTGCATGGTACTAATTCCACTCCGGTGACTTTGGAAAGTTCGCCACATGTGCATATTTGGGTCCCATACTGATTAAGGCTTGTTTCCAGAGATCCTCTCCATCCGTAATAAAAGTCAAATCCATGTTGAATTTATTATCTACAGCCCAACTGTTCTCAAGGATTTCTTTGTCTAGTTGTCCAGGACTCCAGCCCGAGTAGCCAATGAAGAATTTGACTTCGTCTGCCGTAATCTTTTGATCTTTTGCCAAGTTTAGTAACATTTCCAAGTTTCCGCCCCAGTACACATCATTTATGATATGTTGGCCACTCAGCAAGCGGTCATATGCCCGATGGATGAAGAATAATGACTCACACTCTACAGGTCCCCCTAAATATAAGGGGAAATTATTTGTAGGTAATATGTTCTCGAATAAGTCGGAGAGCTGCAAGTGTGTACGTTGATTGAGAATGAAACCTACCGACCCGTCGACTTCTTGGTGTTCGGCCAATAAAATGACCGATCTTTTAAAATTTTGATCCAACATAAAAGGTTCTGATAGGAGCAGACTGCCTTTTTGGGGATTAAACTCATTGAACATAGCTATATCTCCTTTCTTTGATAAACTTAGTTAATTTTACGTTTATATCCAATATATTTAATAGCGCATCATTAGGACTAAACCAGTCAAAGTTCCTTTTGCCATTAAAAAGTCATTTTCATGTCCCATAGGGGATAAGTGCTACGCCTTATTTTCTTTCTGATTTTAATTAGTGGATATTCGAGGCGAAAAACAGCGCTTTTTAGTAAGTTTGCAAGTAGACAATTATTTCATTATGCCCATCGAGCACAAAGACATTGCAGCCATTAGAGCTGACTATACTTTAGGGAATCTATCAGAAGACAACGTCTGTCCCGATCCTATGCTTCAATTTGCAAAATGGTTTGAAGAAGCCTTACATGCCGAGGTTGTAGAACCTAATGCGATGACCTTATCGACCGTTTCTGCAGTAGGGTTCCCATCTTCGAGAATTGTATTGCTGAAGGATCTGAAAGACGATGGATTTAGCTTTTTTACGAATTATGAAAGTAGAAAAGCTGATGAGATTTCCCGGAATCCACGGGTGGCCCTTTTGTTTTTCTGGCCAGAACTTCAAAGGCAGGTACGAATCGAAGGATTGATTGAGAGACTCCCCGCCGAAGATTCCGATGAATACTTTCAATCTAGACCGTTGGGAAGCCAGCTTGGTGCAATCGCTTCGCCGCAAAGCACACCTATTCCCGATAGACTTTATTTAGAAGCTAGGGTGGCAGAAGTCGAAAAGAAGTATCTTGATAAACAACCTGTTAGTCGTCCAGCACATTGGGGGGGATATCTCGTTCGTCCGGTGGCGATGGAATTTTGGCAAGGAAGGAGTAGTAGATTGCATGATAGACTGTTGTACACCAGCGTTTCGGATTTCTGGAAAATAACTCGATTAGCCCCTTAAATATGGATTTTGAAAAGATAAAACAATTATTGGTCGAAGCGTTTGGTCCAGATATAATTATCAGGGAGCAAGCGGCAGGACTTCAACCCGCAATTTATTTACCAGCGGATAGAATAATGGAAGTATGCTTGTGGTTGCGTGAATCGCCTCATACTTACTTTGACTTTTTATCCAACCTAACAGCAGTTGATAATTATCCCGAAAATAGCTTTACCGTCGTGTATCACCTTTCCTCCATCCCTTATCAATTGCAGTTGACCCTGAAGGTTGAATTGGCCGTTGATCGATCGACAGAGACTTTACCTACCTTGCCCTCGGTGTCGTCGGTATGGCGGACGGCCGATTGGCATGAACGTGAGGCATATGACTTGATGGGTGTTTTCTTTACCGAACATCCTGATCTTAGGAGGATACTATTGCCAGATGATTGGGAAGGTTTCCCGTTAAGGAAAGATTATCAGGATCCCGAGCAATATCACGGGATTAACATCAATTAATTTTTTGATAACATGGCACAAGAACGCTACGGTCAGGCATTAGCAGCCTACCATAAAAAGATAGCAGATATAGGCTCTCAAGAAATGGTCATTAACATGGGACCTCAACACCCTTCCACGCACGGAGTACTACGATTGGAGTTAATTACCGATGGAGAGATTGTCAAAGAAATTATTCCTCACTTGGGATATCTGCATCGATGTTTTGATAAACATGCAGAGGCTGTCAATTATACTAAGACCATCCCATTTACCGATCGTTTGGATTATTTAGCTTCCATGAACAATAGCCATGCCTATGTGATGGGGGTTGAGAGGATGTTGGGTATTGATACCAAAATTCCCAAGCGTATTGAGTATATCCGGGTGTTGGTATGTGAACTCAATCGCATTGCTTCACACCTTATAGCAATTGGTACATACGGGATCGATATTGGTGCGTTTACACCATTTATGTGGTGTTTTAGAGATCGAGAACATATCATGAATATGTTGGAGTGGGCCTCAGGTTCTCGTATGTTGTATAATTATATTTGGATAGGCGGTCTATTTTATGATATACCAGTAGGTTTTGAAGAAAGGTGTCTTGAGTTTATTAACTATTTTAAACCGAAGCTTGTCGAACTTGATGAATTACTGACCCAAAATCAAATATTTATCTCTCGTACGGCAAATATTGGGATTTTGCCGGCGGACGTAGCTATAAATTATGGATGCTCTGGCCCCATGCTCCGAGCATCAGGAATAAAATGGGATTTACGAAGAGTAGATGCATATTCGATATATCCAGAGCTCGAATTTGAAATTCCGTTAGGAAGAGGAGAGATGGGGGGATTAGGTGATTGTTGGGATCGGTATAAAGTCCGTGTCGACGAAATTAAAGAATCCGTCAAGATAATAGAGCAATGTATCGAACGCCTGCAGAAGCATTTTTCAAGAACACCAGATTTTGATCCAAGGGCTCTAGTTCCAAAAAAAGTGAATGTGAAGGCGCAGGATTATTATGTGAGAGCAGAAAATCCAAAAGGAGAGTTGGGGTTTTATTTTGCTGCACAAGACAAAACAGATATTGCAAAAAGGGTTAAAGCTCGGGGGCCAAGCTTCAACAATCTGTCGGTATTGCCTGCGTTGGGCAAAGGCGTGTTGATTGCAGATTTAATTGCAATATTGGGATCTTTGGATATTGTGCTTGGAGAAGTAGATAGATAGCATAAACATGCAAAAAAATGCAAGAATATTTTGATATTTATGTGACAACACGTATCTTAGCTGTCTCATAATTTAAGTTTATAATTGGTTAATAAAAGTTCGTAGTCGCTCGATTACGGACTTTTTTTGATTAATACAAATATTATAGAATGCGAAAAGGGAACCTCGTCATGAGGTTCCCTTTTCAACTATATGAACTATTTGTTAAAAGTGAAACTGTACACCAATGGTAGGAGCCAAAGAGTTGGCATCTAAACCAAAGCTATTTGTTTTGACTTTTGTATCTGTCAATTCATTGGTTGTTTGGTTATGATTGTAGTACAAACCTCTTACTTTGAATTCAATACCAATCTTGGAAGTAGGGAAATACGCAAATCCTGGAGCCAATTCCACACCGTAATTGTTAACTTTATGAGTCTTTACATCGTCTACTTCTACTTTTCCCCAAGACATTGGAGCAGATAATTGTCCGAAGAACTTAACTGGCCCCTCGCCCATGTAATAACGACCAAATGGTGCTACTTTGAAAGCATCGTTTACAGTTTCAACCCCGACGGCTTCTTTTTTAGACCACTCATATCCTACACCTGTACCAATAGCGAAGTTGTCCGTTATGAAATATCCAACTTGTGGCATAAGGGAGAAGCTATTCTCTTTCAGATCTGTATCTTGAATTTTTTCCGTAGAAAATCCTACTTGTCCACCCACAATAAATTTCCCTTTTTCTGTTTGTGCGTTTGCGGCAAAAGTTAATGCTGTAATAGCTGTTAAAGTAAGGAATAATTTTTTCATGTCTTTAATTTTTAAATATGTTATGATAATAATTTTTATAAGGTCTTTACTTTTTGACCGTTTAACCTTATTGGTCAATGTTTGTGCCAGTACCTGTTTTATTTTGATTTTTTTTAATACAAAATAAGCTTTTGGTGTAGTTGATTGATTATCAATAGCCTTTTAAATGCCTTTAAATCCATTATTATTTTGAAATGACAAAGTATGTATTAGACTTTATCTGACATGTTGACTTTTTTGTAGTTGTTGTCAGTTTTTTAATTAGACAATCTGTCAGGGTGTACCCGGTGTAATTGGAAGTAACCTGCTTTTTGCATAGTGCTTTCGGTGGATGTGACTTGTGCAAACGGTTGTGTTACTTATCTCTTTGTAGTTTCTTGCTTTTATTTATATTATTGTACTCATGTTGATAAGCCGGTTGATGTTTTATCGGCTATATGACCAAATAAGTATTTCCGTCACCCTAAAAACTTTCAAAAGTGAAGACCAATTATCTCACAAAAATCATTTTAATACTGGGCTTGTCTATTATGAATCAAGTCCAAGTAGATGCCCAAACATCATCTCCAAGTATACCCAAATGGGCTGAACGTGCTAATCAAGACCAACAGGAACGTATGAAATGGTGGGCACACGATCGCTTCGGAATGTTCATCCATTGGGGGCTGTATGCCGTACCAGCCCGTCATGAATGGGTACAGCAGCGTGAGCAAATGAGCACAGAGAAATACAAGGAAACTTATTTTGACTTGTTTGATCCTGATCTTTACAATCCAGTTGAATGGGCCGCTTATGCTAAGGAAGCCGGAATGAAGTATGTCGTCATTACTACCCGCCATCATGATGGCTTCAGTTTGTGGGATACACAAGTAAGTGATTTTAAAGCGACCAATACGCCCGCCAAGCGTGATCTGTTAAAACCTTTTGTCGAGGCTTGTCGTGACGCTGGGTTAAAAATTGGGTTCTATTATTCGTTGATTGACTGGCATCATCCAGATTTTACAATAGATGGTACCCACGCTCTTCGCAATAGTAAGGAAGCTAGAGAAACAAATGCAAAGCGCGATATGACCAAATACCGTAAGTTTATGAAAGATCAAGTTCGTGAATTGTTGACCAATTACGGGAAGATTGATTTGTTGTTTTGGGATTTTTCGTATCCTGGTAAAGATGGTAAAGGACACCAAGATTGGGATAGTGAGGGTTTAGTTAAGTTAGCGAGGGAGCTGCAGCCTGAGATTATCATGAACGATCGATTAGATCTAATGGAAACAGATTGGGGTTGGGACTATAAGACGCCAGAACAATTCATGCCTAATAAATGGCCCGAGCATAATGGTAAGCGTGTGGCTTGGGAGACCTGTCAAACATTCTCTGGCTCTTGGGGATACCATCGAGATGAGAATACTTGGAAAAGCAATAACCAATTGATAGCGATGCTCATTGAAGTGGTGAGTAAAGGGGGGAATCTGCTGTTGAATGTTGGACCAACTGCTAGAGGGTATTTTGATGATCGTGCAACCGAACGCTTGGATGCAATAGGGCAGTGGATGAAGTATAATAGCAAGTCAATTTATGGATGTACCGCAGCGCCCGACGATGTTCAGAAGCCTGATAATACCTATCTGACCTATAATCCGGAATCTAAAAGAATGTACATCCACCTGCTTCAATGGCCATTTAAGACTTTATATCTTCCTGGCTTTAAGGGAAAGGTGAAGTATGCTCAGTTTTTGCATGATAATTCGGAAATTAAATTTACGTCGCGAAGTGCCGCCTCTGCTGGAGAGCACATGGCGATAACGGCAGGTGAGGGGGATTTGATTATGGATTTGCCAGTTGTCAAGCCAAATATAGAGATACCGGTAATTGAACTTATCCTAAATTAAAAGGAGGGGTACACATGTACCCCTCCTTTTTTAAGTTTTATTTGAGAGAAGAAGCCGGTAGTGGGACAAAGTCAGTCTCACCAGGTACCTTTGGGAATTTTTGATCTTTCCAGTCATGTTTGGCTTGTTCTATGGTCGCCCTATCAGAACTGACGAAATTCCAATGGATGAATCGTTGTTCTGGAAACGCATCTCCTCCAAAAATATATACTGTTGTATTCTCACCTATTTCAAATTCGCAGAGTTTGGAGTCCTTAGCAATCAGGATGTGTTTCGGTTGATAGGTATTACCTTCACTTCGAATTTCCCCCGATAAGATATACAAACCACTTTCTCCAAAAAGGTATTCGCCTATGTTGACCTTTGCTGCTTTGGAGCTTTTTATTTCCAGAAAATATAGCGGACTGTGGATCGGTACAGGTGAAATTTTGTCAAATGCTTTGCCTGCAATAAGTTTGAATTGTACGCCATCTTGCTCCCATGTAGGTATGTCAGAGGCTTCGATGTGAGTAAATGTGGGCTCACTCTGTTCCAAGTCCTTCGGAAGGGCTACCCATATTTGTAATCCATGTAGTTTCTTTTCAGAATTACGCAAGTATTCTGGCGTCCGTTCAGAATGAACGACACCTTTACCCGCTGTCATCCAATTAACTGCGCCTGGTTGGATTTCGACAGCTGACCCAATACTATCCCGATGAAATATTGCACCTTCAAATAAATAAGTCAGCGTAGACAACCCAATATGTGGATGAGGGGGCACGTCCAAGTTTTCGTAATCTTTAAGTGCAGCTGGTCCCATATGGTCGATGAAAACAAACGGACCGACTGCCCGTTTCTGAATAAAGGGCAAAAGTCTGCCTACCATAAAGTTTCCAATATCAGCAGCACGCTCTTCAATTATCAATCCTATATTTGACATAATGTATGCTTTAATCTAATGAAGTTCTATTTTCAGATATAATTCTTTTCCATTCTGGATGTCTTTTGATGTACGCGACCACCAATGGACAAAGTGGATTTAGCTTTTTTCCACTTTTTTCAATGGACTCCAATGTCTTTTCGATGACAGCAGTAGAAGCTCCTTGACCTTGCAGGGAATCCTCTACTTCGGTATGAAGTAAGGTAATTTGGGATGCACTTTCTCGATACGTGATGAATGCTTTGCTACCTTCAATATTTATCTCATATTGGTGGTCCTTTTCGTTCTTAACCAAAGGGATACTTAAAAATTCTTCTTTCATGGATATCTATGTTTAGTGAAAAAATCCTTAACCTTCTTCTTCTGCTGTTTACCTTTAGTAATTTCGGGTTAATCTTCCAAATAGCCAAATTTTCCCTTATTAAATTCGTCAAATGCCTCGACAATCTCGGTCTTTGTATTCATGACAAAGGGGCCGTGCGCTACAATGGGCTCGTGAATCGGCGCTCCACTTAATATAAGTACAATTGCGTTGTCTGTAGCTTCAACATCAAAATCCTCACCGTTGTTTTCAAAAAGAACAAAATTATCCGTAGGGACCGATTGCCCATTGACTTTAATATTTCCTTCGATTACGACCAATGCTGTATTGTAGGACGATGGAAAAGAAAAGTCTGCATGCCGTCCAGTGTTTAATTTCAAGGTCATGAGGTTCACAGGAGTGAATGTTGAGGCAGGACCTTTGTTCCCTTTGTACTCACCAGCAATTAACTCTATTACACCGGCTTGGTCGTGTAGCTTGACAACAGTCATATCCGCATGCGCTATTGCTTGGTATTTTGGAGAACTTTTTTTGTTCACTGCTGGCAAATTAATCCATAGCTGCACCATTTGAAATTCACCACCGGTTTTATTGAAGCTTTCTTCGTGGTACTCTTTGTGAAGTATACCGGATCCTGCTGTCATCCATTGCACATCTCCTTCGTTTATCACACCTCCACCGCCACTGCTATCGTGGTGTGCGACTTTACCCTTATAGGCAATAGTGACTGTTTCAAAACCTTTGTGGGGGTGCACACCGACCCCTTTCAAATGTTCTGACGGAGGGAATGTGAATTTTGCGTTATAATCCAGTAAGATAAATGGACTCATTCTCTCCATCGTAACACCAGGTGCACTCGGGATAAAGTTGTGGACCCTGAATCCGTCGCCAACGAAATGTGCATGTCTAGGCGCTATTATTTTTTCAATTTTTTTTGTGTTCATCTCGATTCTCCTTTTTATGAATGCTAATTCGTACGTTACAAAAGGGTACTTTGACCCTTAGCATATGATCTAGTCGTTAGATTGCTTTTGTGACAAGACAAAGGTATGCACGAATAGTTGTGTGAGCATTGATGTAAGATAAGAAAGACAAATTTTTCAAGTCCCCTTTAGCGAAGCGTTGAGCGTAATATTCTCTAAAGGCAAGGTGCTATTTACAAGGATAAATCATGTGGTAGTACTGTCCGCCAGCAAAGTCCTTTTTGGAGTCGATTTGAAAGCCGACACGTGCATAGAGGCGTTGTGCATTTGGATTGGTGAAGTCCACCAATAGGCCCACCTTTGAAAAATTGTGATCTTGGGCGTAGTTCAAGATGTGACGGAGCAATAGACCTCCGATACCCTTTCCCTGCTGATTGGGAGCTACAGCGATAGTATCGAGATAAAGCTCATCCCCATCAGTTTCATTATCGAGTTGCAAGTGCTGATTGTATTTGTCCTGCATGAGCCGCAACACCGGGGCTCTTAGGGAGGCCAGTTGGTCGCCATCATAGGCAGTAATACTACCTACAATTTGATCATTTTCATCAATAGCGACAAATGTGTTCTCATAACTGTATTGATTGCTCTTTTGTTTAAAAAGCTCAGTTAGAAAATAAGTAGCTTCCTTTTTGTCTTTTTTTCCAATGAAACGATACACAATATCTTCCATAGCTTGCAGCATTAGGGCAGCGGCGGCTTCATCTGTTGGTTGTGCTTTTCTGATATACATGCGTGAGCAATTTGATTGAATGATTTCAAAAATAATGTATTTCACGAATATCCTAAGACATAAATATTATAATGTTTTTATGAAGCAATCAAAATATGCTGAATTCAGAATATTTAAATCTTATAAGGTGGGGCCTGTGTCTGACTCTTCAAAGAAATGTCAAAATACAGGAAGAACGGTTTAATTTTATGTAGGATGATATTTAATAAAACAGTCCGACTAAAAAAGACTTTAGCCGGACTGTTTATTATGTTAGTTCTTTAAAAAAAATGATGTAAGTTACCAGCCACCTCCTAATGCTTTGTAGATGTTCAATTGAATCAGGATGTTCTCTTTACGGCTTTGTATTTCTTCCATACTTACTTCCAACGCTGATCGCTGTGCACTCAATATATCAAGGTATGTAGCACGTCCAGCTACAAACAGATCGTTGGATACAGTCGCAGCCTCATTCAGTACATCTACTTCCTGTGCCAATATCTCTTGCCGTTCTTTTGCATCATTTTGAATTTCTAGTTGACTGAATAGCTCTTGCCAAGCTTTTAGTACAGTTCGTTCATATTGATAGAATTGGATACCGTAGTTGGCTTTGTACTGTGCATAAGTTGCGTTTAGTGCACGTCTATTGAGCAGAGGCGCAGAGACACCTCCAAGTAAGCTATAGGCGAGTGACGAAGTAGACATGAGCTTCTCTATTCGAAAGGAATTCAATCCAATCTGAGGAGACAAGACCAGAGATGGGTATAGATTTGCTTTAGCTGCATCGGTTTCCATACCTGCTGCCATGAGATTCAAAGTAGCCTGGCGAATATCAGGGCGTGAAGCCAGCATAATGTCCGTATGAGTAGACGGGATGGCTTCGAATATGGTCGTGATATTCTCAGGAAGAATCGTGCGTTCTATCTTTCCATCAAATCTGCCCATTAAAAAGTTTATTTCGTTTTCAATTTCCCTTATTTGTTGCAGTCCTTTCTTCTCTTGGGCTTTAGCATTCAATAGGGCTGCTCTAAATTGGTTGACGCTTAATGAGTTGGCAGTTCCTGCTTTTTTCATAACCTCCATGATATCTAAGCTTTTGGACTGAATAGCGATGTTCTCTCGAATAGCTTGTTGTTCAGCATCCAAGGCAACTAGGTCGTAATATCTGTTCGCAATTTCAGTAACCAATTCGGATTGCACCAATTTTTTTGCTTCATAGCTCCCTAAATATTCATGATATGCTGCATTTTTTAGGCTTTTCAGTTTGCCCCATATATCCAATTGCCAAACAGAGCGAAGCCCTATGAAATAATCCGGTACAGGATTCGGTATAATTTTGGAACCAGAGATGTTGTCCGAAAGATTTTGATCAAAGATTCCAGTACCATCTATCGTATAATCTCCAAATCTATTGAGGCTTCCCTCAATTGCTAAGTCCACTTGGGGGAGTTGCTCACCTTTACGCATGGTGAGCTTGGCCCTGCTGAATTCTATACGTTGAAGGGCTTCTCCAATATCAGGGCTGTTGACCAATGCCGTGTCCACTAGTTTGCGTAAGTGTTCATCCTTGAAAAAGGTGCTCCACTTGAGGTCAGTTATTAATTTCCCCTCATTTGAAGTAGAATCTGTTATGGGAAGTCTGGATGGTACAAAAGTATCGCGCACGTCTGACTGTATTTTACAACTTCCAAATAGTACAAGAATGAATACAATCCCAATGGTTGCCTCAACGATTTTAGGCTTACCTTTTTTTGCAATGGTCTTTTTGGTTGCATTGAACAATACATATAACCCGGGTATAATCAAGACCCCAAAGATGGTGCCTATAAGCATGCCCCCTAAAGCCGCAAGTCCGATAGATTTGTTGCCAAGTGCTCCAGCTCCCGAGGCCATTGCCAATGGAACTAGACCCGCCGCAAAGGCAAAAGAGGTCATGAGGATAGGGCGTAGGCGCATTACTGCTGCTTCAATGGATGCCTCAACTACGGATAATCCTTGTTTGTGCTTAATTACTGCATATTCAATGATTAGAATAGCATTTTTGCCCAATAGTCCAATCAACATGACCAAGGCTACTTGTGCATAAATGTTGTTTTCCATCCCAAATACCTTTAGGAAAAAGAAGGCCCCGAAAATTCCCGCTGGTAAAGAGAAAAGTACAGGCATTGGAAGTAAGAAACTTTCGTATTGGGCGCATAATAGGAGGTATACAAAAAGCAAACATATTCCGAATATATAGACGGCCTGATTACCAGAAGCCTTCTGTTCCTTCGTCATTCCTGACCATTCAAATGCATAGCCGGCAGGTAATTTTTCTTTAGCAATACGTTCTACTGCCTCGATTACCTGCCCCGAGCTGTAGCCTGGTGCCGGATCTCCATTTAACATTGCAGAGGCATACATATTGTAACGAGTAATTTGTTCGGGTCCATAAACTCGTTCCATCCGCATGAAAGCTGAGTAAGCGACCATTTCATCTTTATCGTTTTTCACAAAAAGCTGCAGTACATCTTCTGGTTTTTGGCGATACATCGCATCTGCTTGCACCATGACTTTGTACATCTGTCCATAACGAATAAAGTTGGTCGCGTAAAAACTACCCATCAATGTCTGCAAGGTATTCATTGCATTTTCGACAGATATCCCCTTTTTAGCGGCTAGGTCGTAATCTATATGGAGCATGTATTGCGGAAAGTTAGTCTCAAAAGACGTGAAGACATTTCCAATTTCGTCACTGCTCTTAAGATCGTCCATAAAAGTATTGACTACCTCAGAGAATGCTGTGAGATCATCTTTGCCCGAACGATCCAATAGACGAAGTTCAAATCCAGAAGAGTTTCCAAACCCAGGTACTGTAGGTGGTGGGAAAAACTCGATTTCGGCGTCTTTGATATGTTTTGTCTTTTCTTTTAATTCATCGATAATTTCCCAGACAGACTGCTCCCTGTCTGACCAGCTTGCGAGGTTGATCATTCCCATTCCATACGACGAGCCCGAAACTTCATTCACAAGACTATAGCCAGATAGTGTGGATACAGTCTCTACGGCTTTTAGGTCGCGGCTGATTTTGTCTACTTCATTCATGACTACTTCTGTACGGTCTACCGTCGCTCCAGGCGGAGTAGTGACATTCACATAGATCATCCCTTGGTCTTCGGTCGGGATAAAGCCGCCCGGTAATATGCTACTCATTCCCCACGTGGCAGCAAATGAGCCAACGAGTAGTCCGATGGTTAATGTACGCCTGTTGGCAATAGTACGGACCACAACGGCATATTTACCAGAGGTATTGTTGTACCATCTATTAAACCCATTGAAAAAGCGAGTAAGTAGATTGTTGTTTTTCTTTTTACCATGTGGTGATTTTAGCATGATGGCGCAGAGTGCCGGGGTAAGCGTCAATGCGTTGATTCCTGAGATGACGATTGCTGAGGCCAGTGTGAGCGAGAATTGTCTATAGAATATCCCAACCGGTCCATCCAAGAAAGCCACAGGGATGAAAACTGCTGACATGACCAATGTAATGGCAATAATTGCTGATCCCACTTCCTTCATCGCGGCAAATGTTGCTTCACGAGGCGTGAGTGTTTCATCGTCTTCCATTTTGGCAAAAACCGCTTCTACCACGACAATGGCATTGTCTACCACGATACCGATAGCTAATACGAGCGCAAAGAGTGTCAACAGATTGATGGAGAATCCCAACATCTGCATAAAGAAAAGTGCTCCTATCAAACACACTGGTACAGCCAAAGCCGGAATTAATGTGGACCTAAAGTCTTGCAGGAAAATAAATACCACCAGAAAAACGAGTAAAAAGGCTTCAATTAATGTAGTAATGACACTGCTGATAGACGCATCCAAAAAGCGCGAAACATCATAGCCCAATGTGTAGGTCATTCCTGGCGGGAAGCTTGTTTCCTTTAGGTCGGACATGCGCTGCTTTACATTGTTGATGACATCTTGAGCATTCGATCCAGGCAATTGCTTCATCATGATTGAAGCAGAAGGTCTTCCGTCGGTTTTCGAGACCATTTCATAATCCAACGAACCAAATTCCAAAGTTGCAATGTCTTTGATTCGCAATACGGATCCATCGGCATTGGCTCTTATCGGAATATTTTCATACTCCTCTGCTTCTGTAAACTTTCCGGTATAGCGCAGGACATATTGTTGCATATTGACGACTTTGTCTGATCCTATTCCAGTTTGACCGGGAGCAGCCTCAATGTTTTGAGCTCTAAGAGAAGCAATTACTTCATCTGCGCTGATATTATAGGAGGCTAGGCGGTCAGGTTTTAACCATACGCGCATAGCATAATCCCGCATTCCCATAATTTGGGCAAAACCTACTCCTTCGATACGTTTCAATTCCTTGAGGATATTGATGTCGGTAAAGTTGTAGATGAAGCGTTCATCTGCACGCTCGTCCTCACTATAAATATTGAGGTACATAAGCATACTGTTCACTTCTTTTTCAGTCGTTACACCAGCTTTAATGACCTCCTCTGGAAGTTCGTCTAATACCGTGGTTACGCGGTTTTGTACGTTTACTGCTGCGATATCCGGATCCGTGCCTACTTTGAAGAATATTTGTATCAAGGTATTTCCGTTGTTGGTACTTACCGTGGACATGGATGTCATCCCCGCAACGCCGTTAATGGCTTTTTCCAAAGGTATTGCTACTGCATTTGTACTCACTTCTGCATTAGCACCGGTGTAATTTGCTGTCACCACTACAGAAGGGGGGACGATATCAGGAAACTGTGTCACCGGAAGTGTAAATAGGGAAAGTAATCCCAATAGGGTAATGAAGACCGATATCACCAGGGATAAAATCGGCCGTTTTATAAAAATGTCAAACATTTGATTTTACTTATTTCTGAGCCAATTTATTTTCTGCTTGTTCTTTCAATTGTGGTTTGATTTTGTTACCATCCTTCAGTCCTTGGGTACCTTCAAAAACGACTTGTTCATCTTCGACCAATCCTTCTTTTACCAAATAGTAGTGCCCAATACGAGGTCCTGGGATGAAAGAGGTCATTTTTACGGTGTTATCATCTGCGACGGTATAGACAAATGTGCGATCTTGAATTTCGAAAACCGCCTTTTGGTGTACGGCAATCATATTGTCTACGTGTATAGGGAAATTGATTTTGCCTGAGGCGCCATGACGTAGCGCCAACTTTGGATTGGCAAAGCGAGCCCGTAAGGATATGGTTCCAGTCTGGCTATTGAATTCAGATTCGGCCAGTTCGGCTACGCCAGGACTCTCGTAGTTCTCTCCATTCGCTAGCGTGAGAGTAACAGGTGTCCTGAAGGTTCTGTTGTCTACTGCAGAGTCCGCTTGCATAGACAGAAATTGTTGTTCGGTAATGTCAAAATAAGCGTAAACATTACTGTTGTCTGAAATATTGGTGATTAATGAACCTTCGGTCAGTAATGAACCTTCACGTAAGAGAATCCGATCGATACTACCATCAAACGGCGCCTTTATATAACATTGTTGCAACCGTGTATGTGCAAATTGGACCAAGGATCGGGCTTCATCTACTTTCGATTCCGCCGCTTGAAGTTTGGCTTCCGCTAAATCCATTTCTGTGCGGGAGATGATGTTCTTTTGGAGTAGAATCTGGGTCTGATCGGCTTCTAGGCTGGCACGCTTCGCTTCGGCAATGGCATTGTTAAGCTGAGCATTGGCCTTGGCAAGTTCCGTTTTGAATTCATCAGCATTGATGGTGAATAGAATTTGCCCTTTACGAACGAAATCTCCTTCATCAACGGCAATCTTTTCTAAAAATCCATTCAGGCGGGAGCGGAGTTCGACATTTTTGACTGCTTGGATATCCGTAATGAAATCATGCGTAATGGTCGTGTCCAACAGCGTTACTTTCGTAGTTGGGATCACAGCGATATCATCTTTTGGTGATTCAGATGATTTTGTTTCTTGGCAGGAATAAAGGGTAACTGCTAGTGAAGAGAATGTGATGTAGCGGATGAAATTTGCTTTCATATCTTAAAAAAGTGTTTAAGTGAAGACTCATATCCAAGATTATAAGGCATATACTATTCGTATATTGGCTCATTGTGGGATACTCTACCTTCTGTAAGTATGTTTGGATAAAAAATGATACTGATCGAGAATCAAACAAATACAATCGACGTCAAGTAATAACTTGATCCAGGACAAAGTTTGCTTGTAAATTAGGAAAGAAGTGGGAACGAAATTCCTTAGAAGGGTTTTAACCTAGATAGATATTGATAGTATCCCAATTGGAGCGGGATAGCTTTATTCAGTCTTTTTGGTACTAGTGTACGGAGTTTGTCCGATTTTAAAATTCTGGGTAGATAAAATACGAGAAGAAGAATAGGGAGTATGGCGTTTACCTGATTGGCTACACGATATTCATCGTATTGAAAGTCGGAAACTTCTTGTTCGGCTTTTAAAGGGATGTCAAATACGTCGTCGAGTAAGACATTGACCAGTGTAATCCCTGAGTTTAAGTTGTTGTCAAATTTATCGAAAATGATGGTTTCATGATACGCAATTGCATTCACATATAACAAGAGCATCAAGAAGCCAAAAATTCGTTTAGACATGATTACAAATATATTAAAAGCTGTGTCTATTAAATGAAGTGCTTTGTTTTTGTTACAATATTTAACCAAAACCGTTACTTTTTTCTGTAGCTACTTTCTTTTTGGCATATGTTCTATAGATACCTACAATTGGTTCGTATTATTAAAGTATCGAACTATTAGGAGGTGGACGTTATACCGGTCACAGGTCGCAACTACGGTCGGATACGGCAGTAGTCAATCATATAGTACAAGCTTTTACTCCGTCATTCAGGAGCGCCTGCATCTATTTTTAACCTAGTGCTGTCGGTAGCTTAATGATTTTTGTACCTTTAGGCCGTTGCATGTGCTAAATAGGGATATAAAATACCTATCCGGCATAGGCTATTGTTTAAAACCGCTAGTTGGCGGATGCTCCTTAGAAGACAAATTAGAGTATATGAAAAGCTACCTGTTTTTATTGTTGGCTATATTTTTTGAAATCGTAGCAACCACATTTTTAAAGAAATCCGAACAGTTCACACAGCTCAAACCGTCAGTTATCACTATAGTGGGATATGTACTGGCGTTTTATTTCCTGAGTCTTACACTTCGTACCATTCCTGTAGGTGTGGCTTATGCGATTTGGTCAGGAGTAGGCATTGTATTGATTACATTTGTCGGTATTATTATGTTTAGGCAGACACCTGATCTTCCAGCAATCATTGGACTGATACTGATCACCTCAGGTGTCATTGTTATTAATCTTTTTTCAAAAATGGCAGCTCATTAAACGACCTTAAATTTATGCTCTTAAATAATATTATTAATGAGATACATCCACTTCCTGCCGAATCGCTCCTTCAGCTAAAAAACATCGTCACGGAAGTTAATCATCCTAAAGGATATCTTTTGTTGGAGGCGGATAAAATCGAACGCTCGTTATACTTTATCAATAAGGGAATCGCGCGAGCTTATTCCAATCTAAAAGATACGGAGATTACATTTTGGTTTGGTACTGAAGGCGAAACGATTATATCCATGCGAAGCTACATTGAAGATAAGCAGGGCTATGAGAATATAGAGCTTTTGGAGGACTGCGTACTCTATGAAATAAACAGCAACGATTTGAAGGAGCTTTTCAAAAGTGATATCCATATTGCCAATTGGGGGCGTAAGCTTGCCGAAAAAGAACTGCTCAAAACGGAGGAGCGGATGATTAATAGGGAGTTCAAGACTGCGTCCGATCGCTATCATGAGCTGTTAGCTAATCAATCACAGTTGCTGCAACGGGTACAATTAGGATATATTGCTTCTTATTTGGGAATTACCCAAGTCAGTTTGAGTCGAATACGCGCTGAACGGAGGTAAATTATATGCCAATTAGGGCCGACCCAATAGATGAAGCCGACCCTGTTTTTAAGGATAAAATTTGCGCTATTGATTGAGTACCCACGCGAAGATTAATGGCGCTACTATCGTTGCGTCGGATTCTATTACATAGCTAGGGGTATCTACATCAAGTTTGCCCCAGGTGATTTTTTCATTCGGAATACATCCCGAATAAGACCCAAAGGAGGTCGTTGAGTCTGTGATTTGACAATAGTACCGCCATTTCAATACGTTGTCCTTTTCCAAGTCTTGCTCCAACATGGGAGCTACGCACATGGCAAAGTCACCTGCTATACCACCACCTATCTGAAAAAATCCTACGCCATGGCCGACGGCGTTCCGTTCGTACCAGCCGGCTAACCAAATCATGTATTCTATTCCGCTTTTTACGGTAGAAGCCTGTAATTCATTTTTGATGACATAAGAAGCGAAAATATTGCCCATTGTGGAATCCTCCCATCCAGGGACCACGATAGGGAGGTTGCGTTCAGCTGCTGCTAGCATCCAAGAATTGGCCGGGTCAATTTCATAATCATTGACCAATACCCCACTTAAGAGCAATTTGTACATGTATTCATGAGGGAAATAGCGCTCTCCCGAAGCTTCGGCATCTTTCCATATTTTTTCGATATGTCCCTGTATTTTGCGAAAAGCCTCTTCTTCAGGAATACAAGTGTCTGTTACGCGGTTATATTTAGAGTGGAGTAAATCCAACTCATCTTGCGGATTCAGGTCGCGGTAGTTAGGAATTCTTTTGTAGTGAGAGTGAGCGACTAGATTCATGATGTCCTCTTCTAGGTTAGCGCCTGTACAGCTAATGATGTCAACCTTACCCTGACGGATCATCTCCGCAAGGGATATACCCAGCTCGGCAGTACTCATTGCACCTGCTAGCGATATCAGCATCTTCCCTCCAGCTGTGAGATGCGCTTCGTAACCTTTGGCTGCGTCCACCAATGTGGCAGCGTTGAAATGTAAGTAGTTCTTTTCTACAAATGTAGATATAGGTCCTTTGTTCATGCTTAAATGCGTTTGTATAGAGTGAAAAAATAACTTAATGAGAAGAGACTGCTTTAAGGCCGATAATCGAACCGACCAACGTCGTGATGAAAAGTAAGCGTAAGAATGTTGCGGGTTCTTTGAAAACCAATATCCCAATCAACACTGTGCCTACCGCACCAATTCCCGTCCATACAGCATATGCCGTACCTAAGGGTAATGATTGTGTTGCTTTAATCAATAAGTACATGCTGATCAATAGTGAGGCGATGAATCCCCCATACCACATATACATTTCATTTCCATTTGCTTCTTTCGCTTTGCCTAAACAAAAAGTAAAACCAACTTCAAATAGTCCGCCAATGATTAGAATAATCCAGTTCATGTTCTATGTATTTAAAAATAATGGCGCAAATTTCTACTGAATAAACGAGATAAAATTTTACAAATGTTAAAAAATGCAAGTCCTGTAAAAATAAAATTGGTCGGATACAATAGTGTATCCGACCAATAATTATGTTTTTAGAATGTAGCTGTCGCTTTAATGGCTAGAAACGGCTTTAAGGCCAATGATGGAGCCTACTAGCGTCGTGATGAAGAGTAGCCTCATAAAGGTAGCGGGTTCTTTAAAGACCAATATGCCTATAAGTACCGTGCCTACCGCACCAATTCCCGTCCATACGGCATAAGCCGTACCCAATGGCAACCCTTGTGTTGCTTTTATTAATAGGTACATACTGATAGCCAGAGAAACTACAAAACCGCCATACCACATTAGTACTTCGTTTCCACTTGTTTCTTTTGCTTTTCCCAAACAAAAAGTAAACCCGACTTCAAAAAGTCCACCTAAAATTAGAATAATCCAATTCATAATAGTTGATTAAATATTACGGTTCAAAGGTCATTAATTATATGCGGTAAATATTTTACAAATGATAAAATCGTTCTTTATTTCGTTTACCTACAGCAGGTGCATATAATACAAAAAAGCCTTTTGTTTGTTTTTACAAAAGGCCTTTAGTAGCGTGCTATTAGTAGTAGTTTGTCTTGCTCAACTCGTTCTCATCAGCGGGGACTTCGTCGAGATAGCGTTCCAAGCTATCATCGAGCTCTTTCATCCATGGCGTGTGATGTTGTTCGGCCGACGTTTTGTCCATGACCGAGGTATACACTTTATCTCGGTAAGTTAGGATGTTCTCCTCTTTGTCTTTTAGCCAGCTTTTGAACATATCGGCCACTTTATCCAGGTTGAACATGGGATAGTCCGTATAGGAAATCAAATCTTTTATATAGTCAGTCTGAAAGTCAACGTGTTCTTCTCCAGAATGTGTCGCTCCTTCTTTTGCAATCCAAGCTTTAATATCAGCCAAACGGGTTGCGTAATCAGGTAGTGTCACCCTTCCTAATATATAGTCTCTCGCAAACCATGCCTGGGTATCGAACATATTAAAGGTGTAGTATTGATCTTGCATACCCAGGTAAATCAATCGTTCGTTGTCATTGAACACCACCCCTTTATAGATGCCGTCTGGGTACAGGCAGTTTTTTGTTTTTAATCTCAAATTGTCTGGCAAGAATGGGAATTTGTGTTGATACCCTGTGCAGAATATAACAGCATCATAGTCCTTAACCTCGCCATTTTTGAAATAGGCGGTTCGTCCCTCAAAATGGGTTACGAGTGGCATTTCTTGTATACCTATCGGCCACTTACAGTCTATCGGATTAGTGCGGTAAGAGATTGTGACATTTTTCGCCCCATGCTTGTAACATTGGACACCGATGTCCTCAGCTGAATAACTACTTCCAATCAAGAGGATATCTTGATTGATGAACTGATCTGCCCCTCTAAAATCATGCGCATGCATGACGGTGCCTGGAAAATTTTCAATCCCCTTAAAATAAGGGAGGTTTGGTGTGGAGAAGTGACCAGTCCCGACGATTAGATAGTCAAATGTCTCTTCAAAAGTAATGTTGTTGACTAAATCATCGAAGATTACTCTAAATTGCTTTTGATTTTCTATGTAATCCACCCACCTTGCTACGGTATTGAATTGAATAAACTCGCGCGCATTACTTTGTTTAATACGACCTTGTATATAGTCAAATAATACTTCTCTTGGTGGGTACGAAGAGATGGGTTGGCCAAAGTGTTCGGAAAAGGTGTAGTCCGAAAATTCGAGACACTCTTTTGGACCATTCGACCATAGATATTTGTACATGCTTCCGTGGAGCGGTTCGCCATATTTACCTACCCCTGTACGCCAAGTATAATTCCACATACCACCCCAGTTATCTTGTTTTTCGTAACATTTTATTTCTGGAATGGGATTTCCTTTCTTGCGTTCCGATTCGAACGCGCGTAACATTGCGAGGCCACTGGGACCCGCACCTATAATTCCTACTTTAAGGTTTGTCATAGTCATCATGTTTAATTTTTTTTTAAATGAATGATAGTCCTGGATTGCTCCAGTCATGCGACAGCAAGTTCACATTTGACAGACAAATGCAAAGAACCTCTGTCATTTTAGAGATTGCTGAAATTTGGAGCAAGTGCCCCACATTAAAAAAAGATGGTCTGCTAGCGCTAAGGTTCGAAAAAGGGGTAGCTTCTTCCTTTGGTATAGTTTAAGCTACTTAATCGTTGTCTACTTGTATAATCTTTTAAAAATCTACTCATATTATCGCAAATATAATAAAAAATAGCGTAATAGTCAAATTTTAGCTACAGCGCCAGTTGGCTGGGCAGCAGGAGCCTTCCTAAGAGTTAGGCAGTATAATGCTGCTGAGGAGAATTATCTGTTCTAGCCAAAAAATATTTTTTTACACGATTCTCTTGTCATATATGAAGGTTTGGTGCCAGTTTTATTCTTAATTTCTTATCTTTAGGCAAAATTTTTAGGAAAGTCATGTTGAAGACGTTCCGATATCAACAAAATCAAAAGATTAATAAATTTCTATAGATAACCATGTCAAATACATCAAAAATTATCTACACCAAGACAGACGAAGCTCCTTTGTTAGCGACGTATTCATTTTTACCGATCGTTCAAGCTTTTGCAGCTTCTGCTAATATTGATGTAGAATTGAGAGACATCTCACTTGCGGGTCGTATCCTCGCGAACTTTCCAGAGTATTTAAAGGACGATCAAAAAATCGAAGATGCATTAACTGAGTTGGGTCAATTGGCGACTACTCCTGAGGCTAACATCATCAAGTTACCTAACATCTCGGCCTCCATACCACAGTTGAAGGGTGCAATAGCTGAGTTACAGCAGGCGGGTTATGCTATTCCGAACTATCCAGATGAGGCGACGACAGAAGAGCAAAAGGAAATTAAGATTAAGTATGCTAAAGTATTGGGATCTGCGGTAAATCCAGTGTTGCGTGAGGGAAATTCGGATCGTCGTGCACCTAAAGCTGTAAAGAACTATGCTAAGGCAAATCCTCATTCTATGGGCGTATGGTCTAAGGACTCCAAAACGAAAGTGGCTTCTATGACCACGGGAGATTTCTATGGATCCGAGCAGTCTATGACTATTGATCAAGATTCTAAATTTAAAATCGAATTCGTAGATACTAGCGGTGCCACTACAGAATTAAAAGGGTTATCTCCTTTGAAAGCAGGCGAGGTAATTGACTCCTCTGTCATGAATATCGCTTCATTAAAATCTTTTGTTGCATCCGCAATCGAAGAGGCAAAAGCTGCCGGTGTGTTGCTGTCTGCTCACTTGAAGGCAACGATGATGAAAGTATCGGATCCTATTATATTTGGTGCTATCGTAGAAGTATATTTTAAAGATGTATTTGCCAAATACGGCGAACTATTTAGCGGCTTAGGCGTCAATATTAACAATGGTCTCGGAGAGGTATACTCTAGGATTGCGGGGCATGCGCAAGAGACGGAGGTGAAAGCTGCTATTGATGCTGCTATTGCCAATGGTCCGGCCTTAGCTATGGTCAATTCGGATAAAGGAATCACCAATCTACATGTTCCTTCCGACGTTATAGTTGATGCTTCTATGCCGGCAATGATTCGTACTTCAGGTCAAATGTGGAATGCTGCTGGTCAACAACAAGATACAATTGCAATCATTCCTGATCGCAGCTATGCTGGTGTATACGAGGCAACTATAGAAGACTGTAAAACGAATGGCGCCCTAGATCCTAGAACAATGGGATCTGTTCCCAATGTAGGTTTGATGGCGCAAAAAGCCGAAGAATATGGTTCTCATGATAAAACTTTTCAAGCAGCTGCCGATGGGGTAATCCGTGTGGTGGATGCCAATGGTGCGGTATTGATGACGCAAAAAGTTGAAAAAGGAGATATCTTCCGTATGTGTCAGACCAAGGATGCTCCGATTCAAGATTGGGTTAAATTGGCAGTAAATAGAGCCCGGTTATCAGACACACCCGCGATTTTTTGGCTAGACAAGGATAGAGCACACGATAGGGAGATTATCAAAAAAGTAGAGGGATATCTTCCTTCGTTTGATTTAACAGGTTTGGATATCCAAATCTTAAACCCAATTGAAGCGACTAAATTATCATTATCACGTATCCGCCAGGGATTGGATACAATTTCTGTTACAGGTAATGTCCTTCGCGATTACTTAACGGACTTGTTCCCAATCTTGGAGGTTGGTACTTCAGCAAAAATGTTGTCCATCGTTCCCTTGATGAATGGTGGTGGTTTGTTTGAGACAGGTGCCGGCGGATCGGCTCCTAAACATGTAGAGCAGTTCCTAGAAGAAGGATACTTGCGGTGGGATTCACTTGGTGAATTCTTGGCTCTTGGAGCCTCTTTGGAGCATTTGTCCCAAACCCAGGGCAATACCAAATCCATGGTATTAGCTGAAGCTTTGGATGAAGCTACCGAAAAGTTCCTGGCAAATGATAAATCGCCTGCAAGAAGAGTTGGGCAGTTGGACAATCGGGGATCGCATTTTTATTTGACCTTGTATTGGGCGCAAGCGTTGGCAAGTCAAAGTAAAGATGTTGAGTTAGCGGCTAAATTTGCTCCGTTGGCGCAGGTGCTTGCTGACAATGAAGTAAAAATCAATGAAGAACTGATTGCGGCACAAGGAAAGGCTCAACAGATTGGCGGATATTATTTCCCGAACGATGAATTGGCTGCAAAAGCAATGCGCCCTTCGTCGACGTTAAATGCCGCTATTGCAACTATTGCATAAGTTATTCATGACATATATACTTTAAGGCTATCTTATTTAATAAGGTAGCCTTATTTTTGTATATGAAATCCGACTTTTAACAGGAGTAAAATATAAGAAAAATGCATACAATTGAAATTTGCGGATGCATGGTTGTCAATGTGGCCAATGAGCTATTGATGGTTCGGAAAAGAAATTCTGTTTACTATCAACTTCCGGGAGGTAAGATTGAAGTTGGCGAGAGTCATTTGGAAGCGCTACAGCGGGAACTTTTTGAGGAAATCGGGTTAGTTGTGATGCCTGACGGGTTGGAGTACCTAGGAGTGCATGAGACAACTGCCGTTAACGAGGGGGACACGCGTGTAAGAGGATACATATTTAAAGCATTATTGGGGGCCGGAGATCTACATGGATTGGCGCCTATGGCTGAATTGGAAGAGATGGTATGGGTGAATGTCTTGAATTATCAGCAGTACCGTTTTGCGCATTTGGCTCGTGAATTTGTTGTGCCGATATGGCTTTCAGGCTTTCAAGAATAAGCTACACTTCAATGGAAGTGTAGCTTATCGTATTTTTAGGGTGTTAGTCCAGTTGCCCACCTAATAACTCGGCAACTTTTTTAGGTATATCTATGTTTTCCATTTTGTGCGTGAATTTCTCACTTCCTGCGCCAATTGCAAATATAGGGATATAGCTCGCCGAGTGATTTCCAGAGCCCCAGCCTAATGTAGAGGCCTTGTTGAGTGCTTTAACGGCTAGTGTGGCTAGCTTGTCGTCTGTCGCATATAAGCTTTTGGATTGCTCTGATTCGTGGTTTACAAAGCTTTTTAGATAGGTTTCGTGAAGTGATTTTTCGTCATCCTTACTGACTTGAGCTGTGCTCCATAGTCCCAGTTGGTCAGAAAGGAGTTGTTTCACTTGTTCCCAAGATGCATTGGGAGTAGAAGTTCTCAATGCTGAAATTTTGGTTGAAAGCTCGGACTGAGATGTTTTTTGCAAGGCAAGATTTTTAAAAGAAAGTTTGGAGCTGCCTATTCCAAGTACCATTCCGCCGGTTTCGTGGTCGGCGGTTACGATGATCAACGTTTCATTTGGGTGTTGTTCATAGAACGCCAGAGCTTCTTTTACAGATTGGTTGAAGTCGAGGACTTCTTGTACTGCAGTGGCACCATCGTTGGCGTGACAAGCCCAGTCGATTTTGCCACCTTCTACCATTAAAAAGAAGCCGTTGTTGTTGTCTTTTTTTAGGGATTCAATGGCAGCTTTGGTAATTTGCTGCAGAGTAAGGTCTCCTTCTTTACGATCTAATGCATATTTTAGAGACCCTGCATCTCCTTGTTCGTTGTTGGTGAGGATGATTTTACTGCTTTTTCCCTTCACTTGGTTGTAGCTGTCAAAGCCTTTGGCTACCGTATATCCACTTTTTTGTAAAACGGGTATAATAGAAGCTACTTTTTCTTTTTTGTGGTTTTCTTCAGGTTTGAGGAAGCCAGCACCACCGAAGAAATCAAAATTGGATTTGACAATGTCATTGGCGATTTCGTAGTACATGTTTCGGTCGGGTTGATTGGCGTAAAAAGCGGCGGGCGTTGCGTGGTCGATACTGACGCTGGTCGTGATTCCTACCTTCATTCCTTTTTCTTTAGCAATGTAGGCAATACTTTTTAGCGGTTTTGTCCTTGTGCTGTCCATGCCGATAACGCCATTTTTGGTTTTGTGTCCTACCGCAAGTGCAGTGCCTCCCGCTCCAGAGTCTGTCACGCCATTGGAGGATGAGTAGGAAGTAGCAAATGATGCAACTGGAAACTGTGAAAAGACGAGTGGCGAAATACCTATGCGTCCTTCTGTTTCGGCAAGGTACATCTCTGTTAGGTTGACTTGGTTGAGTCCCATGCCATCGCCAATCATATAGAAGATATACTTTGGTTTTTGCTGTGCACTGACAAGGTGCATCGAAAGTAGTGCAAGTCCGAGCACTAAAGAGATTTTTTTCATTGGAATTTGATTGTTTAAGAGTTTTCGAGTTCAATTATATAGCTGCGTCTATTGACTCAGTTGTTTATAGGTTCGAACGCTTTCGCTTGGTTTTGTTTTTATAGATTAATCTGTTTGTTTTTTAAGGAATCGAAGTGTCTGTCAACTTGCATCATCTTTTGAGAAATGCGCTCTAGAGCAATATCTACCTCGTGATTATGATGTTTGACAGTGCATCCCCTCTGAAGTATTGTGTCCGGGTGAGGCAGGATTTGTCAAAGTTGGTTGGTTGTATGTTCTTTGGTTGTTTCATAGTAGATTTTATAAGTAAAAGCAATAATCTGTTAAAATACAAAAATAACTTATACATATTAAGACAATGTTAAGTAAAGAGAATTTGATGAAGTAAAACAAAAGGCGTTACCCGTTGTTAATCTTATTGTTACACAATTAAGTAATATTATGGAAAATAATCTTTTGGATTCAGCAAAGTCATTCTTCAATGAAGAAGTGGTTTCGCGACTGGCCTCAACCTTGGGAGAGGACAAGGAGAATATCAAGAAAGGGGCTGATGTTTCAGTGCCAGCTCTTTTTTTAGGTTTGCAAAGTGAAGGTGGTTCGGGTTTAGGCACTATACTTGACAAAGCAAAGCGCTATTTCGGTGATCTTGATTTGTCTAAATGGACAAACGGCGATGCGGATGATACTGGAGAAGGTGCAAGTTCGGCCGATGGCCAGCATGGTGATATGTTACAGACCGTTTTGGGAAGTAAGTCTACAACTGTAGTAGATACTATTTCCGGTTTTTTAGGACTTAACTCTGCTACTGTTCAGAAAGTGATGGGTGTAGCTTTGCCTGCTGTGTTTTCGAGCTTGACCAATAAAGGGACTAATTGGGATTTGTCATCGATAACAAATCTCTTGAACGAAAATAAGAGTAATTTTGCCGCGGCGCTCCCCGCAGGAATGGGGTTAGGTGCTTTTGGGACTGCTTTTTCTAATGCAGATGTAAAAGTGCCGCATGTAGAGACACCTATACCACCCTCGGAAATTCCGTTGATGGAGCCACCAGCCGCAACGTTGCCGCCAGTGACGCCTCCTGTTGTAAAGGAGGAGCCTGTGGTGCATACACGGGAAGCGATAAAGGAAGTCAGGCGATCCAATGGAATATGGTGGCTTTTGATACCGCTGGTTTTAATTGCATTGTGGTTCTTGTTTGGTAAGAGCTGTGGAGGCAATAATATGGGAGGTGCTGATTCGACAGACAATATGATAGATACGCAATCCATGACTTCAGCTGTAGATACACAAGGCGTGAACTTGGGAAATGCTGTACGAAATGAAGTGGTCTTGAAATTGTCTAACGGAGAAGATATCAATGCCTATGCAAACGGTATAGAAGATAATTTAATAAAATTTTTGCAATCTGACTATAAATCCTTGCCAGAATCAGAGTTGAAGAACAAGTGGTTTGACTTCGATAATTTGAATTTTGAGACTGGGACAGCAAAGGTTTTGCCGGAAAGCAAGGGTCAGTTGGATAATTTAGCAGCTATATTGAAAGTGTTTCCAGAAGCTAAAGTGAAGATTGGTGGATATACGGATAAGACGGGGGATGAGTCATTCAATAAAAAGCTGTCATTAGAGCGAGCTAATACTGTCAAGGCGTTCTTAGAAGAGCAGGGCTTGGGGAGTCAGGTAGCTGGAGCCGAAGGATATGGTTCTGAATTTGCAGCATACGCCGCTAATGCGCCAGAGTCCGATCGTATCAAAGATAGACGGGTTTCGGTAAGTGTGCGGTAGGAAAATAATAATAGAAATATAAGATAAAGGCGACCCGGTAAGGTCGCCTTTGTTGTTGGGATTAAAATGCGTATACCAAGGCTAGGGAAAACTGGCCTGCATTCTTGGTAGGGGTGAGATCTTGTTTGACAAAGGTTTCCATGTTGCTATTGTCGAATCGTATTTCAGGAATGAAAGTGAAACCGTGATGTTTGAAATTGGCGGTTAGTGTGGCCGACATGACTTCATTTGCGGTGACCTCATGCATGGGCGCTTCCTTGATTTTGAAGTATTCCCCACGGACGCCGATACCTATATTTTCATTGATGTTGACTCTAGGGTAGAGTGCTGCTCCAGTGTAGCCGCCATCGCCTTTTCTTTTGTATTCGGTAGCGTTTAATCCTAGGGTGAATAGCGGTGTGAAGTTATAGTTGCCCACGAAGTCGATTAAGGTACCTGAGCTATAATTGCTGACACCACCCTGTGATGAACCGGTGAGAAAGTTTAGATAAAAGCTGGATTTTTCATTGGGAGTCACCGACAGTTGAGACCCAAGGTGCGATACGCCATTAAGGTCTTGGTATACATTCCAATCATTAAATATTCCTACCATTAGTCCTACTTTGTCCGAAAATTTATATTGCGCTTTTAGCCCTGCATCTTGAAATGGACCTGCACCAAAGAGATATGAGGTGGAATAGTGAAAATTAAAAGAAGGGCATATGACCTCGTAGCCCACGAATGTACCCATGAAGCCGGCCGTGACACTTAATCTGTCGGTAAGGGCATATGTAATGTAAAGATTCTGGATGTGGAAACTGTTTTTGTCATCACCTGCTTGTCCATCTCCATTCAAGATCGAGCGATATTGGCCCCTGGGACCGAAAGATAGTTCTCCAACAAATGATGCTTTGCCCGCTGTTTTTTTGAGTGCTAAATCTACCATCCCAATAGACACTGAGTTGTTGTCTTCGGTGAAGTATGTGTTGATGTTGGGTTGTTTTTGGAAATCGTACTTCCAGTAAGTGTCAACAGATCCAGAGATTTCGAGGCCGAGTAGCTCACTTTTTTCAGTTTGAGCATACGTTGTTCCGATAAATGCAAGTGAAATTAGTGTGGTAAAGATTGATTTTTTCATTTTTATATGTTTTTAAATGGATAAATGATTTTTAATGCATTTAAAAACACTAAAACACTTCTAGTTTTTGTTGTATCGGCTATTTTGTATCTTTTTTATGTGTGTTTTTTCATTTATTTTGTATTAATAATCTAGTTTTTAGTGTTTTTGTGTGTTTTTTTAGGTGATTTTGATTCAAATATATGATTTTATTTTAAAATTTCTTGATTTTCAAAAAAATGACATTATATTTGTTTCAAATTCAATAATTGCTTGCGATTCTTGATTTATTTATGTGTTAAATCGGAGTTGTTTGTGAAAATGTTAATCAAAAAATGTAAAAACTCTATGAAAAAATTCGTCCCACTTGTAGTTTTGGTCCTTTTGGCTATTGTTGGTTTACTTACACCATCTTTGGATGTAGTTAATCAAGAAGGAGTACAGATTGACTCTGGAGACACAGCATGGTTGCTTGCGTCTTCTGCTTTAGTTTTGATCATGACCCCAGGGTTGGCCTTCTTCTATGGAGGGATGGTAAGCAAGAAGAATGTGATTTCTACGATGATGCAGAGCTTCATCTGTATGTGTTTGATTTCGGTACTTTGGGTCATCTTTGGTTTTAGTCTGGCTTTTGGGGATGATATTGGCGGTATCATTGGAGATCCCAGGACATTCTATATGATGAAGGGCATGCTGGGGAGTGTTACGTGGTCGGCGTTACCAACGATTCCGTTGGTTCTTTTTGCTATGTTTCAATTGAAATTTGCCATCATCACGCCCGCGCTCATAACAGGCGCTTTTGCGGAGCGCGTTAGGTTCAACTCCTTTATGGTCTTCATTATTCTGTTTAGCGTTTTTATTTACATGCCTTTGGCTCATGCTACGTGGCATCCAGAAGGTATTTTGGCAAAATTTGGAGTTTTGGACTTCGCAGGTGGTACAGTAGTACATATGTCCGCAGGTTGGGCGGCACTAGCTTCGGCGATTTATCTTAAAGGACGCAAAACTCCTACCCATTCTCCGGCAAGGATCAGTTATGTTATATTGGGTACTGCACTGCTGTGGTTTGGTTGGTTTGGATTCAATGCTGGTTCAGCCGGTGGTGCCAATAGTTTAGCCGCCTATGCATTTGCAACCACGACTACGGCATCTGCTGTTGCGGCTATTGCTTGGATTTTTGTAGATATTATCCGAGGTAAAAAACCATCAGCTATGGGAGCTTGTATTGGTGCGGTGGTAGGGCTTGTTGCGATTACCCCAGCAGCGGGCTTCGTGAGTATTCCGCACTCTATTGTCATTGGTCTGGTTGCGGCTTTAGTGAGCAATCTTGTCGTATTTTTACGTAGTAAAACACGCATTGATGATACGCTAGATGTATTCCCTTGTCATGGTGTGGGCGGTATGGTCGGTATGGTTTTGACAGGCGTCTTTGCAAATAGCAATGTCAATAGTGTGGTGACAACCAACGGACTTTATTTTGGTGAAACGGCGTTGTTTGTTTCCCATATGGTTGCCTTAGTTGCAGTATCTATTTTTGCATTTTTTGGGTCTTTGCTACTTATTAAAGTGACAGATTGGATTACGCCTTTGCGTGTTCATGAGAAAGACGAAGAGCTTGGTCTCGATCGTACTCAGCATGACGAAGAGTTGTAAATCTTGCAGATATTTTATACCAATTTTTAACCCTAACCGAGGTACAGCATCTGCTGTACCTTATTTGTTTTGGATAAAAAATTGTTGCACTTTTGTGTCATTATTAAATAGGAGAGGATGAGGGCTAAAGGGGATGAGAATACATTCATTATTAATTGACAAGCTAAATGAACGATAGCATAAAAGATACTTTAAAAACGGACTTTCAAAAATTCATGACTTATTGCTTGGGGACGAATGGAGGTTTTGGATTTGAAGAGTTTGGAGATTATACAACATCTGTCCTTAATTTTTATGTAGGAAGTTCTGTTTTGAAAATATCCGAGAAGGAAGCCGCGGCCTATTATCTCTGTCAGTTATATAACCAGGGAATACAGAACGTAATGAGCCGTTCGGATATGGAGGAATTAGCGCATGAGTTGGCGGGCGACCCTACTTTGGAGTATGCTGTGCTGCGTCCTATCTTTGATTAATCCTGTATGGTCCATACTAGTTTGTGGATTTCAAATCCACTTCTCAAAGCAAAGTCAAGATATTCAGCCCTGATATCTCCAGGTATGGACTTTTCGCGCGACAAAATCCACATATAATCAAGGTTGTCGCCAAAAACCAAAGCATAACGATAGTCTTCGTCTATTTTCATGACGTAGTATCCGGATGAAAAGGGTCTGAAGAAAGTTACTTTTAACGCCCCTTCCGTATGTTCTCGCATAAAGATAGCATTGCCGATAGTTGTTTTTTCTTTCTCTTGTTTGACGTCATATCCACTATTTGTCACTTCTATACTCCCGTCGTCACGAAGAGAATAATGTGCGGTGACATTTTTAAGGTTTTTTTCCCAACGAAAATCCATTCGAGCAATTTCATACCAAGTTCCCAAATAAGAATTGATTTTAAAGTTGGGTATGCCTTTAATGTTGGATTTGACCGGTTTCAGCGCCTTGTACAAAAATGTACCTACGGCTGCTGCAGAGAGTAGGATTAATGATTTTTTCTTATTCATAGTTGCCGTACTTATATATTAAGAACGTACTGTCCGTCGATATGTTTGATTTTTTTTGATAGTTTTGAAAAAAATAACGCGATATCTTGTACGCTAGAGATGAAATAAAACAGATAAAAGAGAAGTTTTGGACCAAATTCGGACAGTTCATGACTTTGACGCTAAATAGTGAAGGCGAAAAAATCAATTGGGTCAATTATAAAACAGGGATAAAGCATTTGTACTTCAGGATGGACGCCACGAACAAGTCTGCAAGTATCTTGATCCAGATGGATCATCCAGATTCGGGTATTAGGAGCTTGATGATGGAGCAGTTTGGGCAGTATAAAATTCTGCTAAACAGAATGTTGGGAGAAGAGTGGGAGTGGCAGCTCGAACATATTGACGAACATGGAAAAGAGTGGGCGTTCATAGGTACAACACTATTAGGGGTGAGTATTTTTCGGGAGGAGGATTGGCCTGTGCTAATGATGTTCTTTAAGTCGCGACTGCTTATCTTGGACGAATTCTGGAATAACGCCCAGCATGGGTTTGATTTATTCAGGTAGTTTCTTTTTTTTATCGATACTTTTGCTGCATAATTGCAGTACTATGAAACAAATAATGAAATTGATCTTAACGATCATCTTTTTAGGAATCGCTAGCCATGCGTGGGCGTGGGGGCTGACTGGGCATCGTGTAGTGTCGGAGATAGCAGAGCGACATTTGACAAAAAAAGCAAAGCGAAATATACAGAAGCTTATCGGGAGACAGCACTTGGCTTATTGGGCGAATTGGCCGGACTTTGTCAAGTCGGATCATGCATTTGATGAAACCTCACCCTATCACTACATTAATACCGCAGGAAACTTGTCGCCAGAGGAATTCAGGACAGCCTTACAGAGCTCTCCAGAAAATAATATCTATAAGCAATTGGTGCGATTGACGGCTGAGTTGAAACAGCGCAACTTATCTCTAACGGTACAACAGCAAAACCTGTACTTTCTGATTCATTTGGTCGGGGATGCGCATCAACCGATGCATGTTGGGCGCCCCGAAGATTTAGGGGGTAATAAGATAAATGTGACCTGGTTCGGAAAACCAGATAATTTACATCGCGTATGGGATTCCAGTTTGGTTGATTATGAGAAGTACAGTTACACGGAGTATGCCAGCGTATTGGATATTCACAATAAACGTCATAATCAGGAGCTGACGGTAGGGGATTATGCCTCTTGGTTATATGATACGCATATTTTGGCCAATAAAATCTATGCGGACGCGACTATTGACAATAATCTTTCTTATCGCTATATCTATGACAATAAGTACATTGTTGAAGAAGCTTTATTGAAGGGGGGACTTCGTCTAGCAAAAATGCTAAACGAGATTTTTGGATAAAATCAGACATTAGAAGAAGGGGCCAGAGGGGCCCTTCTTTTAATGTTAAATCTTCGTTACGGCCATTTCCACTTTCTGGGATTGGATGATTCTGCTGAAAAACTCCTTTAGATCAAAGTACTCTTCCGGCATGAACATGGGCTTATTGAT
Organism: Sphingobacterium sp. SYP-B4668; assembly: GCF_027627455.1. Lineage (NCBI taxonomy): Bacteria > Pseudomonadati > Bacteroidota > Sphingobacteriia > Sphingobacteriales > Sphingobacteriaceae > Sphingobacterium > Sphingobacterium sp. SYP-B4668. The sequence goes on from NZ_CP115483.1 coordinate 2,410,591, forward strand.
TTGCGTTGCCACGTTGATGGATACCTTATTGTCGGCCACCGCGGTCGTGTAGATATATCGAGCATCCTTATTTGGTAACACCATGTTTAGCCTTTTTGGCATTTCCTTTATTTGAAACCCTTCCGGGAGCGCTATTTGCATGTAAATAGTTTCCTCAACTACACTTCCTATATCTACTGGATAAGATCGATTTTCAAGGTTAAACGGATTCTTATTCGTTTTACCAATAAATAGCGGGTTGAAAGCAATAGTCGTTGACTGTGTCGTGCCAAAGTCTTTAATATGTATGTCAAAGCGTTCTACCAAAAGATTTTCAGTACTGTCTAAATATTCAACATTAGAAGATAGATAGGATATCTTACCGTTGTCCTCTTCCACTTTTTCAAAATATTCCTCCAATGAATTGTATGATTTGATCTCCTTTCGTTTATTGTACGCATCAAATCCAAATCGTTGGATGAGTAGCATGCCCTTTAATGCACCGTTCTCATCAAGTGTGCCATCAAAATCGTAAGATACCGAAGATTTCTCTTGGGACACCAGGTCGACCCATTGTGAATCTGTGTTTTTCGGAAGTAGTCTACCTTGATAATTAATGCATCGAAGAGGGAGGCTCCCAAATGGAATTTCGGCTTCTGTTGCATCTAGCCAGTAAGTCGTGGAATCGATATTGATACTGGCTACTACATAATTGAAATCGCTGATAACAGGGTGTACAAAGTTGGGATAGCCATTGGCCCGAGTTGACAATATAAGTGGAGATGCCGTAATTCCTGCGGCGTTCAATGCAGCAATAAGAGCCAGATTGACATCTGCAGCATTTCCTGTTTTCATTTCTAGTGCCGATTTTATGCCCTTAGATGCATATAGCCCATTGGTATTATCCCAGCGGATCTGTTTGTTGATGTATTGGCGTATTGTTTTAGCCTTATCTAAGTCACTTTGCGCAGTTTGCGCCAAAGATGTGGCAAGGGATTTAAATAAGTTTGTCTTTTTTAATTGTCCGCCAAAATCTTCATCTTCGTAAAGTTGCTTTTCTACGTCTGCCCATGTTCGTGTGAAGTTATAGCTCTCCCCCATAGGGATTCGGTAACTGGCCAGTTCAAATGTGATTGCTGATTGAAAGTTACTGGGAGCAGTCATATAGTCCTCGGTAACAAAAGCAGGGATGTTGGAAAGACCATACGTTGTTTTCGTGCCATTTACATCTCCAATTTCTGATCGCATTTGGGTATTATAGCTCTCTTTACTATGTTTTGTAACCGGCAATGCGCCTCTCATGCTGACATTGTAAATACATATTTCGGGAATCTTTGATACAAATTCGCTATAGACTTTTGGGATTGAGCTTTGAAATTTCCACGTTCGCAAATTGTATAGAAATGGCGATCGAATCATATATTTTAATTCAATGATGCTGCCCTCTTGTATATTGGGAAGCGTCAATTTGGTGATGGTCAATGATTTTGTTGACTTTTCATGAAACGTTCCATTTTTATCCAGTTCATTTTCTATAACCTTTCCATTTACGAGATTGTAAGTGGTACCTTTAATGGATGAGATTGTTTCTCTTGAATTGCCTGATATATGAGTGGGGATTTCAAAATTTGCATGATCGAATCCGTCCTTATGCACAATTTTGGTTTTGACGTGGTAGTAGAATTCCAATACAAATCCACCCTTTATATCGTCGATTACAATGTTTGCACTTCCGTACTCTCGGAGGATAACTGCTTTTGCTGTGCTATCAAGAGACTGGTGGTCAAGGGAAAAATCCTCTTGGGTGATTTTACCAAAAGTAAAATCCTGAGACAGTGCATTGAGCCCACATGCAAGCAGGAATAAAGTCAGTGAAAGAAACTTTTTCATATACGTCTCTACGCAGTAATTAATTAGGTTCTAATAATTGGTAAAGATGTGCTTTATAATTTATACCTCCAAATAAATTAATAGATTCCTGAATAGCACAATTGATTATAAACAAAAAAACTTTAACAATCTCTTGTTAAAGCAGCAATTAGAGGGAAGGGCTTGTTTTTAGTCTTCTCCGCAGAGAAAATCATCGCCGTCTAATGTGAACTCACATCCATCTGTGACCACATCTAATACAAACAGTTCATCTTTAATCATGTTCTTTTAATATTTATTTACAATTCAAATGTACCACAACACTGTTAAGTAGCTGTCAAGACAGTATGATTTAATTGTTAAAGCGTTACCAAATGTGGACAATATGGGCTAGAGAAGTAGTCTATGTGGATGGTTGGGCATATTCTCATGTGTTTAATAAAAAGGAAATTTTATATTTGCACGATAATCAGTTGAAGGATATGTGGATCTCGCAACAGCTTATAAAGCATGATTTGGATGAAAAGGTAAGTGAATGAAAAAACGTGATATAATGACCCTATTTTTTCTTCTTGTCTGGATTCCTTTGTTTGGGCAGACTCAGGAGAAAGTCGACTTGGTTGGGATATGGAAGCTTGAGGAAGCAGGTTTTTACGAATCTGGGAACCGCGAGATAAAGCCATTTGACGCCTGTCGATTAAGTCGAAACTTTACTTTTACACACAATGGAAAAGCAATCTATCGGTATTACGAAGGGAGTGTAGCAGATTGCAGTCATGGGGAGCCAGAGCGCTACGATTGGAGCATGCAAGATAGCGTGTTGACATTAAAATCTGAAACAACTACAGACTATAAAATCGTCCGTAAGCTCGATGGAGATGCGATTTTATTGGAGACCTATCTGTTGGAAAAAATTGACATACCTGATGACGAGCTAACCACTAGAATTTTAAATACGATACATTATGAACGCTATAGGAGAGTGTCTAGTCCTGTTCTATTTAAAGGAAGCAAGGCGATTAATAAGTTATAAGGATTTTAGTTGTTTAGGAGAGTTGAAAATGGTTTCGCGACTGGTATGATGTAAAAGTCCCTCTTTATTCCCTTCCTTCGTAATATATTTTTCGCATTGCAGCCAAGAACTTACTCTTTGCCAGATATTCCATTTTTTTTCCACGGAATACTTTGGCTGCAGCGATTTTCTCACTAGAATGTACGAATTGCATGAATTCTTTATAATGTTCCTGACGTTGTTCCTTATCAGCATGGCTATGGTCTGAAATAAATTGGACCTGTGTTTCTTTGATAGATACCCGGATAATATTGTCTTCAAAATTTTCGAACATGATCATTGGGTTTTTGAATTCTCCCAAAAAAATACCATAACCAATACTTTCGTTTTTATGCTCGAAAATGTAAGTGCTGAAAGAGAAAATCCCCACATTAAAGCGGTCTACTAGAATGAGAAGTTTCATAGTTAATAATTTCTATGCTGAATATATGGATAATTTGTTGATTTAATGATATTTTTATTTTGTTATCCATCTATTTTTTTTCTTGTCGCATTATCATTTCGATAAACTTTAGCTGTATTGTTTTTTATGAGTTTGGTGGCAGAGAGGGGGGGCGGGCACTATGCTTGTCCTGTAATATTTAGATTACAACTCGCTGATTTTTAGTTAGAATGATTGGTTAATTTGTAGGATGGAATCGAGGATGCTTGTATTTGATTTTAATTCCATCGAATGAGTACTTGAATTTTGGACAATCGATTGCTTTTGTTTGACGTTTGTATGCTCTTGCGTAATTGGGTATTTTAGATACATAATTGATACATTTTTATAGACCAATCTTCAAATCATGAGATTTAATAATCTGACATTAAATTCTATCCTGTTTTTCGGAACCCTATTCGGTGTTCAGACGCTTCAAGCACAGCGGCCTGCGTTTGAACTCGTTAATTTTAGAGAAATGGCCGATCCTACAAAAGATACACTCTCCGATTGGAGTGCCGTGAAAAAGGGACTACATAGTTCATTTGTCACGATTGATAAGCGATATGCCAAATCGCAAGTGCCAAATGTGAAAGTGGAACGGAAACAGTCGGTTACGGGATGGAAAGGGGAGCGTATTTCAGCTCAGATATTACTATGGACTACCGAAGCCAGACCTGAGGTCACGGTGACGGTTTCTGAATTGAAAAATCGAAAAGGGGGGAAGATTACGTCAGGTGCTGCCTCGGCACATTTTGTGCGATATGTCATGACCGATGAGTTTGCCGGAGGTTGCGGACATCGTAAACCTGAAAACTTTGCATCGTCATTGTCTCCCGATATGCTTGATAATTTACAATCTTTTAATCTAGAAGCTAAGAAAGTAAGACCCGTATGGATAAGTATTAATATCCCTCGAGATGCTGAAGCTGGAGCATATGCAGGTAAAATTCGTATTACCGGCAAGGGTATTTCTAGTCAAGAGCTGGATTTGGATTTGACAGTAATCAACACCGTATTGCCAAAGCCAAGTGAGTGGACCTATCATTTAGATCAATGGCAACATCCATCGGCAGTGGCGCGAGTCCATGGTCTTGAAATGTGGAGTGATGCACATTTCGAAGCTATGCGTCCTGTTATGCAAATGTTGGTGGACGCTGGACAGAAGGTCATTACAGCTACCGTGAATAAAGACCCGTGGAATGTACAAACCTATGATCCCTATGCTGATATGATAAAATGGACAAAAGGTGCTGATGGTACATGGAAGTACGATTATGCTGTTTTCGATAGATGGGTACAGTTTATGATGGACTTGGGCGTGACCAAGATGCTCAACTGCTATTCTATTATTCCTTGGAATAATGAGATTCATTATTTTGACGCAAGTAAAAATCAGGTTGTCAATACGGTGGCAAAACCAGGAACTGTGGATTTTGCGGAGGTATGGACACCTTTTCTGAAGGATTTTGTACGCCATCTACAGTCAAAAGGATGGTTGGAAATTACCAATATTGCTATTGATGAACGCAGTAAGGAGGAGGTCGATGGTGCTTTGACACTGCTGAAAGAGGTCGCACCTGAGCTTGGGGTTTCCTACGCTGACAACCAGAAAACCTATCAGAGATACCCAGATAGTGAAGATATCAGTATAGCGGTGTCTCATCCTTTTTCTCCAGAAGACTTAAGAGATCGTCAATCTAGAGGCTTGATTACGAGTTTTTACATCTGTTGTAGTGATGGATTTCCGAATCAATTTACGTTTTCGGATCCCGCAGAATCTACTTTTTTAGCCTGGTATGCAGAAGCTGCTAATTTTGATGGTATGTTGCGTTGGGCATTCAACTCTTGGGTTGAAAACCCATTGCTTGATTCGAGATTCAGAACATGGCCAGCTGGAGACACTTACATTGTGTATCCCAATGCACGAAGCTCCATTCGTTACGAACGTATGTTGGAGGGACTCCAGGATTATGCTAAAATTCAAGTCGTGAAAAAGGCACTTAAAGACAAGGGGGATGAGGTGAATTTGAAACGTTTAGAGCAGGCTATCCAGAAGTTGAAAGTTGTAGAACGTACAGCTACCTGGAATCAACATTTAAATGAGGCAAAAGGTCTTTTGAATGAGTTGTCTCAAATGATAGCAGGTTAGCGATTGCATTGGTCATGAGTTAAAAAAGCTTAGCACAGGAGCTGACTAGCAGCATCCAATGCTAAGCTTTTTTATATAAGATAACCACAAGAAGTTTAGACCAGTTAGCCATTGAATGCCTTTCGTAGTACTTCCAAACTCTTCGGTACAGCTGTATCGGCATTTTCTTTCCCTTCCATTTCAAGCGACACATAGCCCTTAAACCCTTTTTCTCTAGCAATCTTGCCTATACGTGGATAGTCTAGTTCCAGGTCATAGTAGACGCCCCCGCCATAGTAAGTTTTGGCTTGGATGATATTTGCATATTGCACCAGTCTATCAAATTGTGGGTAGGGATCTCCTACATAGTTACCGGTGTCTAGATTGAGTCCCATAGCTGGCGAATTTTTAAGCGCGAGGTAAATTCGTTCGAGATAGTCAATGTTTGACGACAGCCCCCAGTGGTTTTCAATGGCCAATATTACCCCCTCTTTTTCGGCATCTATCAAACATTCTCCTAGTCCATCAATACACCATCTGATAGCATCTTCATCCGTATATCCTTGCAAAGGGGTTTCCTTACCAGTTTGATAATAGTCAGGAGCCGATCGTCCTGTACCCCAACTGCCTGTATTCATACGTATACATGGTATCCCCAATTGCACAGCCAACTTGATGCAGCGGCGGGTGTGTTCAATATCTTTTTTGCGGGCCTCTAAGTCTGGCTTCACAAAACTTTGATGGATAGATAGCATAGGTAGCGCCAAGCCAGCGTCAAAAGCTAGACGTTTTAATTTGTTCATGTAGGGGATTTCTTCACTTTCCATTTGACGATGGAGGATTTCAACACCATCAAAACCAATTCGAGAGGCATTGTCAATTACTTTTTCAATAGGGTACTTAATCTTGTCAAAGTGCCAGTACGAGTATGTTGATACTGCAAATCGGATGGGAGGTGAGGACTTTTGTGGGAGGATAGCGGGCCTAGATGTCTCAGCCAAGATAGTGGAAGGTGACATGGCAGTGGCGGCGGCGAGTAGCGATGCGTTTTTCAACCATGCTCTCCTAGATAGGGATGATTCGTTCATTTCGGTTTGCAAATTAAGTTTACAAATGGATAAGTTTATATTTGCTCATCAGTAGCATTCCCAAGTTAATCAACATTTTCGGCTTTTCGGTCCGCAGGTGCAATCTTTTTGGAGATCGTGAAGGTTCGATTCGAAGTGTTTTACTTTGGCTGGGCGAATGAGAAAAATCTATGGGATATGGTCCCGGTATTTACTGGTAGGTAAGACTTGAGAACTTGATTATAAAAACAAAAAACTATTTTTGAAAAGTTTTGTGCCGATTTGAAAGCAAAGTCTACAAATTGTAATAGCTCTACAGGTAGATTCGTGGATTTATGATATCTTGTCGTATGAATAGAAGGATAGGTGCCTATTAAATAGGATGGAAGAACCGAAAAGTAAACTTCAAGTGATTAAGTTGTTAGCGATTACACTGCCGACTGTATTCGTCATGATTTTGATTTGGCTTACTGCCGTATATATTGGGGGAACTTATTTTGAATCAGAAGCGAGTGCAGAGCAATTTTTATTGTGGATATTAAGTGGGGCCGTCATTTGTATAGGTTATCCGATTGCCTCGAGACAAATTTCTCGCCTAGGAGATTTCCATTTAAATAGAAAAATAACACACGAAGTTCAAGAAGTACCAAAATTCGACAAATCAGACTGGCTTTTCTTTCTGTTGCTCCACGCGATTACTATACCATTACTACTTTGGGTGTTTTCAGATCTTCAACATCATGTTAGGATTTACGATTTCTTTGTTGATAAGTTTGGTCGCAATTACAAAGGTGCACCTAATTTCCCGATAGTATTGGCCTTTGTTTTTGGAACATTCTTACTGCTTTCACTGTTTTACGTCCTGTTTCTGAAGATAAAGTATGGAACTTTTAACGAACCCAAAGACTTGTCACGAGAGGCAGAAAAAAAATTCAGACAAAAGCAAGGTATTTATTTTTCATTTGTGGCTTCAACATCGCTGACAGTCATGTTGTTATATTATTTAAAGATAGTGCTGCTTGTATAGATGGATGAATCAGAGTTCAATCCACAGCTTAAATCCTTTTGGAAGCACCTCCTTTGATGTATTAAAGATACAGGTATGTCGATTTGAAAATATCATCCAGGATCTTGGGTAGTAGAGGAGCTGTGTGCAATTATCGTGCGAATATGGAATGATTCTTCCGTGACTAAATGCTCGGTTTTCTTCGCATTTTGAATAGCTTTAATGCTTTATCGCAAAAGAGGACGATGAGCAACACATAAATAATCTGTGAAATTAGCAGAAGTGTGTTTTTCATTGCCGTATTCAAAGAGATAGAATATAGTAAATCTGTCAGTAGATAATTAAGCCCTAGACCAAATAGAGTTCCTGAAGCAAAAAAGATTAACGCATATCTTTTTGTTTTAGCAACCGCAGATTTCTCTTGTTCCAATTTTTCGATTCGCATCATTACTGCATTTTCAAAATCGTCAAATGGCAGCTCTATTTTGGCCATTTGCATCATGTCTCTCAGCTTATCGTCTTTATGTTCCATAGTAAGTTCCTTTTATTAGATTATTTAGGGTCATGTACATACTTTTACGCGCTCTAAATAATAGTACCTTCGTATTGGCTGTTGTCCAACCGGTGATTTCGCATAGTTCTTGTATGGTGAGCTCTTCGAGATAAAACAGTCGGAGGGCTAGACTCTCATTTGGCGGTATGCGAATGAGTGCTTCATTTATGATTTGTCGTTGTTCCACTTGTAGCAGGTTGTTTATGGCATCTTCTTCGAATAGTATATCGTGATTCTCCATTTCGAAAGAAACCATTTCAATAGATTTTTTTTGCATGGTCTTGTACGCACAATGTACAACTATACGGTATAGCCAGGTGCTGAATTTGGATTGCTTTTTAAAGTTTGGCAAGGATAGGTAGGCTTGCAAAAAAGCTTCTTGAGTTACTTCTTCTGCTAGATGTTCGGTTTTTACAAGTGACAAGGCAACAGAGAAAGCCATGTCTTTATAGGTAGTAATAAAATACCTGAAAGCATGGCGGTCTCCCAATAGAACTTTGTCGATGTAAAGACTATCCATCTATTGTTTTGTCTTTGTCATCACATCTATCCGCTACTACCAAAGAAATACCCACAAAGAAAGAGACGATACCCACTACAAATAAGCCATCCCAGTCAGTCCGCTGGATTATGTTCCAAACAAAGGTGAGACCAGTGACTACTAATCCTAAGGCGAATCCTATAACCACAATACCTACTTTTTTCCAAGATTGCTTTACTGCCGGTGTGCGAGGAATGGGGCCACCTAGCTTGGTAATAGCCTCAAATTTATAACGGTTAATAAAATACACGCATAAAGTCACGCAAATGAAAAATGCGATGGGAATGAAGACGGCGATTGTTCTGTCCATAATTTCTAAATCTTTTAGATTAGTGCTGCAATTTCCGATAAAGGTTACAGTTTTTGTGAAAAAAAAATCGTTTATTTTTTACTAATATCAATGAAACCGTTTCATTGTCGTGAAAATGAAAGGTATAGCTAATCTCTAACACCAATGTCATATGATACCTTGTGATTCCCTTGGTTAATCACTATTTTTGGAATATGATTGGAGTTTGAGGTCTCTACGTAAGCAATCTCATATACCTTATATTATTGTCGCCTATTTTCAACCGGGAGATATTCTTGTAGATTACAGATTAGTATGAAGAGATTATTGTTTTTATTTTTCGTTTGCCTTCTTGTCATGTCACACTCCCTCAGTCATGGGCAAGGATTGTATTTCGTGAGCCACGAAGAAGTACAAAACAAAAGAACAGGTATCGAACTATTTCCTATGCGGCCATTGAGCCTGAATACGATTTTGAAAATGGATTTCGACCTGCGGTATAGAGCCGGTCAAGACGCTTACTATGGATATATCTTTCGGGTGGTACTAAATGAAAAGCTCAATGTAGACCTTGTCAGTCGAGACTACGGTGTACAGCACAAGAAGTTGAGTTTGGTCGTTGGTGATCGAGAATATCCAATAAATCTCCCCAACAATGAAAAGACCAATTATACATGGTTGAGGGCAAGTCTATCAATAGATTTAACACGTCGGCACATTACGTTTCAACTGGGAGGCGAGCTTGTAAATGTCCCCCTAACTATTCCTAGTCATACACAGGCGAACATCGCATTTGGCGCGACCACTATCGCTGGATATTCGACTACAGACGTCCCCCCGATATACATCCGCGATATTAAAATCACAGTTGACGACGATGAATACAATTGGCTTTTGGATAATGAAGATACAACTGAACCAATAGATATCATACAAAAGAAGAAGGCCTTAGTAATGAATCCTGTATGGGTAGAGGCTCTGCATCGCAAGTGGGTTCCATTAGTAAGCCTGCATAGCAGTTCTGCCGCTAGTATTTGTTTCGATGAGGTAGAGGAAGTCTTGTACGTTATAGGAGACGAATATCTTATTAAATATCACATTGCTTCCGGAAAAGTATCAAAGATTGACTATAGCGATGGCAGGTTGGGAATGCTTCAAGGTAATCAGTCTATTTATGTGAGTCGGGATCGCAAGCTCTACAATTATTTTCCCGATCAGCAATTGCTCACATCTTTTGATTGGAAGACGAAAAAGTGGTCCGCTAAATATAAGCCTGGGGCAACAACAGCCTATTGGCATGCAAACAAATTTTATTGGCCTCAAGACTCAGCGCTTTATACCTTAGGGGGATATGGATATTTTACATATAAAAATCAGATTGCCAAAACCAACCTGTCAAGTGGTGCATCGCGTACAATTGACTTGCAGGCTAATACCAGCTATACTCCACGATATCTTGCTGCCGTGGGACAGACTACCGACAAGGTCTATATTTTGGGTGGTTATGGTAACGAATCGGGCAAGCAGGAACTAAATCCACATTTCTACTACGACTTACTTGCATATACACCGCAGAACAATAGTATTCGGAAGATTGCAGATCTGCCGCTTGCAGGACGCGAAATGGTATTCGGAAACTCTCTTGTTGTGGACAGTGCCAAGGAATCATTTTATGCGCTAATGCATCAAAAGAATGTGTTCGAGACCCACATCAAATTGATCCGTGGACGCTTAGATGGAAGTGAAGTTGATATTTTGAATGATAGCATACCTTATCGATTTAGTGACATCAAATCCTATTCTGATCTGTATCTGGCCAAAGAAAATCAAAAATTAGTAGCAGTCACGCTATTTGACTCTGGCGCGCAGACCGAAATTAAAGTATATGGCATTAGTTTTCGACCACATTTTATTGTCACAAACCCTCCAGTCGAGATCCAAAGCCGACCAACCAAGCTTATGCTAGTTGTTGTAGCTGTAATCTTTTTGGCAGGACTTGTCTGGTGGCTTTGCACTAGAAAGAAAGGGAGCTCCAAGAAGGGTGAGGTAGCTGTTGTACCGATGACCATCACGGCCAACCACAATTTATTTCCTCCAGATCGACCCATTACCAATGCTATTTTTCTTTTTGGTTCCTTTAGGGTATTCAACCGTCATGGTGTAGACATCACCAAGCAGTTTACGCCGGTACTCCGACAGCTGTTTATCAGCATATGCCTATCCACGTTTTCCTCTAGAAAAGGCATTGGTTCCGAGCGCTTGTATGAATGGCTATGGTCGGACAAGTCAACGAAGAGCGCTCGAAATAATCTACTGGTTAATATGGGGAAATTAAAATCAATCTTGTCAGATTTGGATGGCTTAGAATTATCCAAAGAGACAGGTTATTGGTCGCTAATATATGATTGTCAATTCTGCAGCATCGATTATAGTAATCTAATGAGCATACAACAGCACACATCAAAGGACACATATAGCTATATTTCCCATATTGCTGACATAGTCCAACATGGTGGTTTTTTGGAAGGTATGAATTTAGAATGGATGGACGAGTATAAAAGTGCTGTGTCATCACTTGTCTCTGAAGCGTATGTTCACTATTTAAATGCGATTGATTTGGAGACCGCGAAAGAAGATATTGAATTGACCTTGGCCAGTAAGATTGCTAAATTCAGTTCGATGAACGAAGAAGCGATGACTGTACGATGCATTATGATGTCGAGATTAGGAATGCATAATGAGGCGAAGATGACTTATGAGAGTTTTACACAGGAATACCATAAGCTTTATGACGAACTTTATCCCATATCACTTCTGAAAATCTTAAAGAAAGATAAAGGAAACTCCTTTTAGTACTTTTCTTATTCACTTTTAATGATGAAATTAAATGGCTGTTATATAGCTGTTTGTGATTTATTATGTTCATGTTGGATCTAATTAATAAAATATTAAGTCAAAATTAAGCCTCCTTGATTTGATTTGCGGATACCAATTAAAAGAACATAATATGATTACCTATTTCAACACATCGTGATTTTGCCACTCCTTGATTTTCCAGTCACCAACGTTTGTCTCTTACCCGGGACATATTGTATGGTTACTATGAGGTAACCTTGTCATTTTATAAACCTGAATTCGTATGAAATATCTATGCAGCAAAAGCTGCACAAACACAAATAAGTTTAGATATTCCATATGGCCATTAAAAATCAAATTAAATAAGTATGAGTAATTTGAAGAGTAAACCAACATTTCGGTCTATCGGAGGAATCCTGTACCGGCATGTCAAGTATGCCCCACGTTATGCACTTTTTTTGGGCTGCGTAGCGACCCCTATTCATGAGACTTTTGCATTCTCTGACAACCTCTTTTCGACCACCCCGATTGATGTCAACCAACAGGTTCGGCTGAAAGGGCATGTCGTCGATGAAAATGGAGTAGCTATTTCTGGAGCCACAATCTCAGTTATCGGTACTACACGACAGGTCGGATCAGGTGTTGATGGATCGTTCGAGATTGATACCCATCATGGTGCTGTCATTCAGGTTAGTTATGTCGGGTATATAACTCGCAACATAACAGTAGATCGTGATCATCTTACAGTACGACTGTTGGTCGATGCCACCGGATTGGAAGAGGTCGTCGTCGTGGGATACGGCACCCAAAAAAGAGGCAACGTAACCGCCGCAATATCGACTATTCAATCCAAGGATATCTTGACGACTACACATTCCAGTTTGGCACAAAGCCTGCAAGGAAAAATTCCAGGACTGCAGATTAGACAACAGAATTCAGAGCCTGGAGCCTTTAGCTCAACGATTAATATTCGAGGTTTTGGCGAGCCTTTATATGTGATTGACGGTATCGTCCGAGACGGTGGAGTAGAATTTCAGCAGCTTAATCCCAATGATATTGAGAGCATTTCTGTGCTCAAAGATGCATCAGCTGCCATCTATGGACTAAATGCTGCCAATGGCGTCATTTTGGTCACAACCAAAAAGGGAAATAATAGTAAACCAACTTTTAATTATACCGGTACTGTTGGGTTTCAGCAACCAACCAATGTACCCAAAATGGCCAATGCTGCTCAGTATCTGGAGATGTACAACGATGCCATATTCTACCGTGATGGCGTTCATAGTATTAGTAAGGAAGAGTTGAATAAATGGAGGGAAGGAATTGCGGGGTATGAAAGCACCAATTGGTATGCGTCTACTTTCAAAAACACCGCAGTACAGCAACAACATGATTTTTCGGTTAGAGGTGGTACCGAGAATATTAATTATTTCACCAGTGTTGGTTATTTTAAAGAAGGGGGGCTGTTTAAAAGTGGAGATATGGGGTATGATCGATATACCTTTCGAAGCAATTTATCTGCCAAATTGAGCGATCGACTCAAAGCAGATGTTATGGTATCCGGAAGAAGGGGGAAACGTGAGTTCCCAGGGGGTGATGGTTTCATTTGGATGTATAAAGGCACCATTATCAGTAGACCCAATGAATCTCCTTATATCAATGGCGATCCTAATTACCCTGCCAATATCTACAATCAGCAAAATGCAGTCGTGATGTCCCAGCGTGACTATGCCGGATATACCGAAGATCGGAACAAAAACTTCCAATCCGCGATTACGCTTACATATGATGTTCCTTTTGTTGAAGGAATGAAAGCGTTGGGAACTATTTCATATGATAGCTACAATGTGTTTAATAAAAATGTTTGGAAGAATTATCGTATTTACAACCCAGATTTAAGCTCTTTAGTCTACAATAATCCTCGGATAGCCAATAATGCGGATGACGCGGAGCGAATGGTTTTTCAAGGGCAACTGAATTATGATAGAACATTTGCCGAACAACATAATATTAGTGCAACTGCGGTTTTTGAGTTGAAGAAATATACCAAAAAACATGCATATCTGTGGCGGGAATATGAGTTTTTTACAACGGATATTGTTGACTACGCCTCTGGAAGGCAAATTAACAACGGAAATGAGTTCGAAGAACGCAATATGTCCTACATCGGCCGTGTCAATTATGATTTTAAAGGTAAATATCTCTTAGGAAGCTCATTTAGATATGACGGATCTTATCGTTACGCTCCAGGCAAAAGATGGGGATTCTTCCCAAGTGTATCTGCTGGGTGGCGAATCTCAGAAGAAAGCTTTATCAAAAACAATCTGCCATTCGTGAATAATTTAAAAATTAGAGGTTCTTATGGTAGTATCGGGGAGAATGTGGGCGACCCTTTTCAACATATCCTTGGCTTTACGCCACAGACGAACGAAGGTGCAGAGTTTATTAACGGCTCCTACACCGGTGGGTTGAGTGCTCCTGGAGTCATCAATCCCGACTTTACTTGGGTAGAGTCTACAATCGCAGACATAGGAGCGGAAGCTACCTTATTCCGTGGTAAACTAAGTTTTGAAGTAGATTACTATCAGCGTAAAAAGACAGGAAAACCCATTGTTAGAAGCGGTGGGCTACCCAATACATTTGGAGGGTCTATGCCGGTCGAAAATTTTGAGAGTGAGCTGACTAGAGGGTTCGACTTTGTGATATCTCACCAGAATCAACTACGTGACTTTAAGTACGGGCTGAGCTTCAATATGAATTTAGCCAGGACCAAGCATCAGATTGTAGACAAGGCCGAAGCCAATAGCAGTTATGAGCGTTGGAGAAATGGATATGTGGACCGTTGGAACGATTTGGAGTGGGGATTCAACAAAACCGGCCAATTTCAGAATTATGAAGAGATTTACAACGGTATTGTATATGGTGGAGACAGGGGTAATACCCAAGTATTGCCTGGAGATTTCACTTACGAGGACGTCAATGGTGATGGAGTAATCGATGATAAAGATTTAATGCCAATCTTCAGAAATCGTGTCCCTAAGATGTTCTATGGCTTTGTATTAAATGGTGAATGGAAAAATATAGATATCAACATGGTCTTTCAAGGAGCTTCCCTATACAGCATGCGATTCAATGAAGTATTTTCCCAAATGTTTTTCAACAACGGCAATTTACCCGAGTATTTCTATGATAGGTGGCACCTGGCTGATCCATATGATTCCAATAGCGAGTGGGTAGCTGGTGAATGGCCTGCCAATCGATTTGTTGAGCATATGGGTGCCAACTATCGAGAAAGCAGTGCTTGGCGAATGAAAGCCGATTATCTTCGCCTCAAAAGTATAGAAGTAGGTTACCGAATTCCACTTAAAGCATCCGAAAAGCGTTTTGTAAACAGCATTCGTGTATATGCCAATGCACACAACCTGTTGACCTTTGCGGACTCATTCATCAAGCAGTTTGACCCTGAACGATTCGAGGGCGATTATCAAGCAGGGTACAACTACCCACTAATCAAGAGCTATAATTTTGGTGTTAACGTTACCTTTTAAATTTATTGAATTATGAAATATCATCAAATATTTGGAGCATTATGCAGCATACTCTTGATGTTTTGCATCGGTTGTTCAGATTATCTGGATGTTACCCCCCGAAATAAGATTCCTGGGGATGCCGTACTATCAGATCCCAATGGCGTCAAGGCTTTCTTGGCTAACCTGTATTATCAAGCACCTATTGAAGACCATGTATATCTCCCACGTGCGGGATTCAATGCCCGTGGTAATACCGGATTTCTATCCTTGGCCCAATACGGTATGGAGGCAATCCACTCCGAGTGGCCAAACTGGAACGAATATGCGAACGATTGGTGGGAGAAAGGGTACAAATTGAATAGAAGTATCAATATTCTTCTACAGGCTATTCCTAGTTTAACCATCGCCGATAGCGAAAAGCAAATTTTAGAAGGTGAAGCTGCTTTCTTGAGAGCGTATACCTATTTTGGGCTTGCAAAAAGGTATGGTGGAGTACCTCTCATTTTGGAAAATAAAGACTTTACCAATGACTTTGAAATGTTGAAAGTGCCGAGAAGCACCGAGTTGGAAACCTGGGATCTTATTTTGAAGGAATGTGATAAAGCAATTGCTGCGCTCCCAGAATCACATGCAAATGGGGAGGAGAATAAACGTAGGGCGACCAAATGGGCAGCTTATGCCTTGAAATCTAGAGTGGCATTACATGCTGCTTCGGTTGCCAAATATTGGGGTAGAGCCCCCCTCTCAGGTGAAGCAGTATCCAAAGGGTTGGTCGGTATGGACGCGAGTGTCGCCAACCGTTTTTATAGTGCTTCGATAGAAGCTGCCTTAGCTATTATGAATGCGGGAAAATTCTCATTATATAAAGCACAACCTACAACTCCTGCGGAAGCCACCAAGAATTATCAAGAGATGTTCGTTGACCCTAATCTGGCTAGTACTGAAACAATTTTTATAAAAGGCTATGCTCAGGTAGGCAACAACTTGTCCCATGATTTGGACGGTTGGAATGGCCCCAATCAAACTTCTGAAGGATTTCCGCATAGAGGGCGTACTAATCCCATCCTTGAGTTAGTCGATCTCTATGAAAGCTACGATAATCCAGGCCACGCTGCTCCAATCGTCACGACTATGGACGGTAACGTGTCTGTACCAGAAGGGTATAAAGCGTCTGTAGCCTATAGACATTTTGATAGTCCAGATGAAATTTTCAAAAATAAGGACGCTCGTTTTTTTGCATCCATCACCTATCCCAATTCGACATGGAAGAATCAGTCTATTGTCATTCAAGGTGGTATTGTCCGTCCTGATGGATCTCTATTGGATAGTAGGGGTGAGGTCACAGCTGGCGGTGCGACTTATTATACCTATGGAAAAGAGTTCGCAAATCAGTATTCAGGATTTGACGGGTCGGCTGATATGACTCGTACTGGATTTTTGATGCGGAAGTTTATGACTGAAAATAATCGATATGCTACTTGGTTACAATCTACCACAGATTTCATCGACATGCGCTATGCAGAGGTATTGCTCAATTTTGCCGAAGCTGTGGTAGAGAGTGGTTACAGTGAGCACAATGCTGCCAATCTAGCTGCTAAGGCAATAAATGATATTCGGTTTCGAGCTGGTCATACAGTAGCGGTAGCGTTAACGTTGGATAATGTAATACGTGAACGTACAGTGGAATTGGCATTTGAGAATAAGGGATATTGGGACTTGATACGTAGACGGACATTCCATACCACTTTCAATGATAAGATTAAACAGGCATTGGTCCCATTGTTGGATCTTAGAGGTGTAAAACCACAGTATATCTATGTCCGGAAGAATGTTCCGGGAGCCAATAGCTTGAATTTTCCAGAAAAGGACTATTACAGACATATTCCAAATGTAGCTGGCAATGGTGTTATTCAAAATCCTCAACATTAATCTTAAAAATTCAATACAATGAAGAAAATCATCCATTTAGTAGCAATAGCTGTATTGGGATTGAGCGTGTCCTCTTGTGAACTGAGCGAGATTGACAATTACGACAGTCCTAATGCGACCCTCTCGGGCGGTATCTATGATAAGGAAACCAATGAGCTCGTCCAGCAAGATATCATTCGAGGGATGCAGATCGAATACATAGAGCACGGATTCAGTAATCCACAGACACAATACATTGTGGTGAAAAACGATGGTTCCTATAGGAACAACCTCATGTTTGCCAATACATACTCCATTCGACCTGTTCGAGGCAACTTTGTCCCAATCGAAAGCCAAGAGGTACAAGTCAAAGGTGATACCGAAGTAGATTTTAAAGTGCAACCATATATTCGCATCCGCAACAGCAGTATCAAACAAGAAGGAAACAAAATTGTTGGAACCTTTCAGATTCAACAGACCGTGACCAATCCGGTCAAGCGTATTGGTCTTTTTGCGCATAGTGAGTTGAATGTGGGCGAACCTCTTAATTTGGTGAGCAGCCAATTGGATATCAATGCACAGACAAACGAGTCCCAGATCTACCGTTTAGAAATTGATTTGGACACGAATAACGCAAGGCTGGGGAAAGGAAAGTCTTTTTTCTTTCGTATAGGCGCATTGATTGATGCCAGTGAGGCGAAATTCAATTATGCTCCTGCATTGCGACTTGTTATTCAATAATTGCAGGTACAAAGATACTCGCAGGTTGGTAATATGTTTAGTTAGTGAAAAGTTATCCAGATAGGACCAAGACAAAGTGCCATGTAAATGATGGTCAACGAAGGTAGGCCTGTCTGGATTGGCTTTTCCAAAATAGAGATTTTTATGATAGCAATACTTAGAAACATTTTCCTTTATTTGTTAGCGCTTTCATGCGCAGGGTGCGTCTCCGTCAAGCAGGGGACGGGACCATCCGATGCCGTAAACCCCTATATGGGAAATATCAGTCATTTACTTGTGCCGACATATCCCACTATACACTTACCCAATAGCATGCTCCGGGTATATCCCGAACGACAGGACAACACCAGTGATCAACTCTATGGCTTGCCCGTCATGGTCACCAGTCATAGGGGGAGGTCAGCTTTCAACCTTAGTGTAGTAGATGGTACTGGCGTCGGTCGCTTCGATCGGGTATACGCTCTAGACTACGACAATGAGGTCATAAAGCCCCACCTATATACTTCAACGTTGGAGAATGGGGATATGGAAGTCCGCTACGCGCCATCCCATCAGTCGGCAATCTATGAAGTCACCTTTGTCCAACCCTATAGCCCGACGTTGGTGTTGAATACACGTGCTGGAACAATATCTGTGGTTGGTAATAGCATCTTGGCAACTCAGCAGATTGAGAATAATACCACTGTCTTCCTATTTGCCGAAGTAGATCAAGCTCCGATTCAAGCAGGGACACTTTCCCAGCAGGGGCACCTCCAACCCAATACTACGTTGACAGCATCTGACGATGCTACTGTTGTGATGCAATTTAAAGCCCATACTAGGCAGTTAAAGATTCGTTATGGCATTTCCTTTATTAGTTTGGAGCAAGCCGAACGAAATCTAAGGAGGGAAATAGAGGATTTTAACCTTGATTTGATTGCCGAACGAGGAAGAAAGCTTTGGGATAGTACCTTAGGAAAAATAGATGTTAAAGCACTATCCGAGGACGATAGACAAGTTTTTTACACGTCGTTGTATCGATGTTTCGAACGTCCAGTCAATATTTCCGAAGACGGACGCTATTACAGTGCATTTGACGGTCAAGTGCATACAGACAGTCGTCCCTTCTATACGGACGATTGGATTTGGGATACGTATAGAGCCACACATCCACTGCGACTACTTATTGATCATAAAGTAGAGGCAGATATCATTCAATCTTTTGTCAGGATGGCCCAACAAATGAACGACTTGTGGCTTCCTACTTTTCCCGAAATCACTGGCGATTCTCGACGGATGAATTCCAATCATGGAGTTGCGACCATTGCTGATGCCTATTTTAAGGGACTTAAGGACTTTGATGTCGCGACCGCCTATGAGAGCGGAAGGCGGGCTATCGAAGAGAAGACCTTAGCCCCTTGGTCAGCCTCACGTGCCGGCTGGTTGGACAATTTCTATAAAGAGCACGGCTACATACCAGCACTGCGTCCAGGTGAGGAAGAGACCGTACCTGAAGTCCATCATTTTGAAAAACGCCAACCTATAGCCGTTACGCTAGGTACAGCATATGATGAATGGTGTCTTTCGCGATTAGCAAAGGCATTGGGTAAAGAACAGGATTATCAGCGGTATGCAGAGCATGCCCTCAATTATCGCAATGTGTTCAATGCCGAAACCAAGTTCTTCCATCCAAAAGACAAGGATGGAAATTTCATCATGCCGTTTGACTATCGCTACGCTGGTGGACAAGGAGCTCGAGAATATTACGGCGAAAACAACGGTTGGGTATACCGATGGGATGTACCACATAACGTTGATGACCTGGTCAAATTGATGGGAGGGAGAGAGTCCTTCATCGCTAATCTGGATCAGACGTTTAGAGAAGGACTAGGCAAAAGCAAATTTGAGTTCTACAGTCATCTCCCTGATCATACAGGTAACGTTGGGCAGTATTCTATGGCTAATGAACCGAGCCTACACATTCCTTATCTGTACAACTATGCTGGTCAACCTTGGAAGTCACAAAAGCGTATCCATCAACTGATACATCAATGGTTTAGAAATGACCTCATGGGTATGCCAGGCGATGAGGATGGGGGCGGAATGTCCGCTTTTGTCGTATTTTCCATGCTTGGATTTTATCCGGTCACACCGGGTCTGCCCGTGTACGTTTTCGGTACCCCTTTTTTCAAGGAATCCAGCATGGCACTTCCAGACAACAAAGTCCTTACTGTGAAGGCCATCAATCTATCTAAGCAAAATAAATACATACAAGCAGTCAAGATCAATGGCCAGCCGTGGAATAAACCTTGGTTTTCACATGCTGATATTTCCGCAGGAGCCACTATTGAACTGACGATGGACAAATATCCCAATAAACAATGGGGGGCTGCCGAGCAGAGCGCACCTCCGTCATTCGTATTTTAGTAGTCCACCTTTATGTAACGGTTGACACATATGGCTATAAAGGTTTATCATGGATTCGTTTCCAAGTTCATAATTTAACATTAACAAAGGTCTAGCTCATTTTATTGCAGTGCTGGGCCTTTGTTATGGTAATTAGTCTATTGACGTTCTACAATCCAATGATAGGTCCAAAGTTCCTTCCTTCATCAAAATTTTGATACATATGAAATTTCTTTCGTAATTTTAGGAATAGAATATTTAACCAATTGGCTATGCAATCCCAATCATATCTTCCGCATGAGTCGCTAAGGCCTTACGTTCAATGTTTCGTCTATTCATGTGTTGGAGATCCAAACGATGTTGGATTACAAGAACTAGATCTTTTTCCGGTAGGATACAGTCTTATGGCATTTATTCTTAAAGAGAGCCATCAACTTTTTAATTTCGGCACTAACAAGAGTTATGATGTCCGATTTAATTTTACAGGCCAATTGGATCGATACCATCATCTTTTAGCATCCTCTTCGTCAATGATCTATGTGCTATTCAAGCCCCATGGAGCCTATCAATTGTTAGGTATTCCGCAACATTTGCTTAAAAATGAATGTACATCGCTATTCGATTTAATGGGCAGTAGTATTCATGAAATATTTTCCAAGATGGAAGACCAAGCACATAGTCCCAAGGCCGTGATAGCTCTCCTAGAGCAGTGGCTGTTGCAACAGTTTCATAGGCATCGTCATCTGGATACCAATCGCATTCGCTTGGTCTGTGAGGAGATTATCCTGCACAAGGGGAAGCTGTCTATTCAAGAATTGAATAGTACTTGTGGTATGTCTAAGAGTTCTATGGAACATTATTTTAAAGAGCAGGTGGGCCTCTCTCCAAAGGTGTATAGCCGCATTGTACGTTTTAATCAATTGAATAGGTTCTTAAGGGCAGGTGCTACTACTGATTGGATGGAGATTGTCGATCGCTATGGCTATTTCGACCAGTCCCATTTTATCCACGAGTTCAAGCATTTCTTTGGATATTCGCCTTCCCAAATGCATTTGAGTTACCAAAATCTCGCTGAGCATATCACCTCTATCGATAAATAGCCGCTTTGTCATTCTGTATTACTCCTGATAAGTTTGGGCTTTTTTACAATCCAATTCTTTGCAAGTAACCTAATTTTACCTTTGACAGGAGATGGTAGCTTTGCTTATCTATGCAGTTCACTTCTCTCTCGCGTATGGACTAACTAATTAAGGTTATGAAAAAGAAGTGGATTAATATCATATTGATACTCGTCGTAGCATCATCAGTCGCTGAGGGCCAATTGCTGGATAAAATTGGTAAGAAAGTAGAGCGGAAAGTAAATCAACGTATTGACCGCAAGACCGACAAAGCGATTGATAAGACCTTGGACAAAGCTGAAGACGTTATTGAAGGGAGCTCCACTAGGTCTAAGCCATCCACTAGACCCGAGAAGAATGGAAGTACAAGCGTAGGCCCTGTTGACTCACCTATGGCCGATGACTTCAGCTATGACTCGAAATTTGACTTTGTACCAGGAGATAAGATTCTGTTTTATGACGATTTCGAACAGGAGGCTATCGGCGATTTCCCTTCACGATGGAGTACGAATGGTGCTGGTGAGGTCGTATCCCTAAGGAGTGAGCAAGGTAAATGGCTCAGAATACCCGACAATAGCATTAGTTTTCCAGAGTTAGGAAGCCTACTCCCCCAGCATTTTACCATCGAGTTTGATTTGTATTACCCTGAGATAGGTAAAAGACCACCGATTACATTTGGATTTACCGAAGTGGCATCCCCAGATAGAACGCCATTGCTGCATAAAAATATTTTCTATTTTTTAATTCCACCCTCGGTCAAACAAGCTATTGGTTACAGCACGACTATGTATTCTGGAAGAGAGACATTGTTGGAATGGCCAGTCGACAAAAGGGTGAACATCAAAAACCATGTCAGTATTGCTATCAACGGTACTAGAGTCAGATTGTACATTCAAGGTCGTAAGATTGTTGATCTACCCAAAGGGTTTGATAAAGCAACCTATCGCAACAATTTTCATTTTCGTTCAGCACAACTATTGCCCAAGGCTACAGATGCCTTCTATATCAGTAATCTACGCATAGCCGAGACTGATAAGGACGCTAGGAGTTTGCTTGCTGAGGGGGGCAAGTACAGCACCACGGGCATTTATTTCAATACTGGTACAGCCGTAATTAAGCCGCAGTCTCAAGCGGTACTCAAAGAACTGGCAGCCCTGTTAAATGAAAATAGCGAGCTGCGCCTACTTATTGTCGGCCATACAGACAATGTGGGTAATACGGCCACTAATCTAAGACTATCTGAGCAACGAGCCATTGCCGTCAAGACAGCTCTGTGTACGCACTTTGGTATTGAAGACCAACGGCTATCGATTATAGGAAAGGGGCAATCCGACCCTGTGGCAGACAACCAGACAGTAGAAGGACGCGCACAAAATAGAAGGGTCGAGTTTTTACGACAGTAAATGCTTGTTAAGGAGAGCGTATTGGAGATCATGCATATTAATTTAAAAAAACATATAAAATGGATATCACAATGAGATTACTCACCGTCGCGCTTTGCATCACCATGTTCAGTATGTGTGGTGAAAAATCTGATAATGAGCCGGAGGTGTCAGATAAAGAGCTTTTTGTGTATGTTGGGGGAGGCGAGTCTATCGCAGGTAAGACAGTAGCTAAGTACTGGCGAAATGGAAAAGAAACCCTTCTTTCCGATCGTGAGTTTTCTACTTCTATCTCAGCAATTGCAGTATCTGAAGGCACCGTTTATAGCGCAGGTACTATGTACAACGGAATGTCTAATATTGCATTATATTGGAAGAACAACCAACAGATACTACTTACTCCGACAACTAGCAGTGCAAATGCCTTCGGTATCGCAGTCTCCGAGGATGATGTTTACGTGGTAGGGGCCGAAAAAAGCGCCGCTAGCTTCGAAGCCAAATATTGGAAAAATGGTACGCCTGTATCTCTGAGCAATGGAGCATACAATACATACGGTCGAGGTATAGCAGTATCGGGTGCAGATGTATATGTGGCCGGTTATGAAAATAACAGTGCAGGATCTATTGCTAAATACTGGAAGAATACTGTCGCCGTTCCATTGAGTGAACCAGGTGCTTTTAACTATGCTATGGATATAGCTGTGAAAGGTGAGGACCTATATGTAGCTGGATATGCCACTGTCGGAAGCAACACAATAGCCAAGTATTGGAAAAATACGGAACCGATATTGTTGAGTGATGCGTCTAGCTATGCACAAGCTCATGCGATCTTTATCGCTGGGCAAGATGTATACGTAGCAGGGTTTGAACACAACAGCGAAAATGTGTCTGTGGCTAAATATTGGAAAAATGGTGTTGCGATACCGCTGTCGGATGGACGTTTTCAAGAAAATGCTAGAGCAATCTACATCTTGAATGGTGATGTATATGTGGCCGGATTTCAGGTCAAGAACGGAATCACTTTGGCTAAATATTGGAAAAATGGAAAAGAAGTGTTTGTTGGAACAGGCGACAACCATGCTACACTTAGCAGTATAGTGGTTGTCCAATGAAGACTTGGTTGTGCATATTGCTAGACAGCGATCAGTTACTAACTAAAGATATGATTTATGAAATATATACTCCTTGTAATATTTTTTATTTTTTTCCAGACGACAGATGCCCAAGAAGAGAAAAAAGTAGAAGTATTCGAAAAGCCAGAAAATGCAAAGCCTTTTCAACCTAACGACAAGCTATGCTTCGATTATCAGGTTGTTTTTAGTGGTGTGTTCAATGGAAGACCTACTACCGGCTGTTTCTTTATCAATATCGAAATTGGTGCCGTTTTGAGCTTCGGATTTGATCAAGCTACTCAGTCAGGTTGCAACTATGATTTCCAAAGTAAGGATTTCAATGCTTATCTCTACACGCTTAAAGGGAATACTTATACCTACTATAATAATATAGAGCGAGAACCCAGGTCCAAGATCGAGACGATTAATCACTATGTTCGCACGGGGAATACGGAGTCGGCAAGTCCTGAAAATATGTATGTGGGGAAGAAATTCTACCATAAAGATCATGCAAAAGAATTCGGAGGTGCTCAGTTTAAAGGGCAACAATATGTTTCAGATAATGGTGATATGTCTATTTTCGTTCTGGTTGACGAAAACTTTCCCGATATGTTCGAATCTTACCAATTTTTGGGAGCTTATGGCATTGGCTTCATCCATACTTCCAAAGGTACCTATTTAGTATTAGGGTATCAACAAGACAAAACCGAATCAGCCATCGTTGATCTGAAGAAAATTGCTGGAAGTGAATGCTTTTTAGCTGCAAATTTCAGAAAGGAGGAACTTACCCGTACATCCGTTCACTTGGATGAAACAGATGAGTACTCAATGGATATTGAAAAAAATATCGCTAAAGCGAAAGTCTTGGTTAGCAGTTGCGCGGCTTTAAAGCTTAAATTTCATGAAGAACAAAAACGTCAGAATGATGAAAAAGCTACCCAATTACATTATTTAAAAACAAATAAAGTGGATTATAAAAACCAAAAAGATTTACAAAAAGCCTATGGCAAATATGATCCATTTGCAGTCTTTGTCCTGATGCGAATGGAGGAAGAATATAAACTTTGTCAGATAGACGAGTATTTGAGTCGTGAGCTTGATAATATTGAAGAAGTAAACAAGGCGATTAAGCGAAAACAATGCCTTTTTCAAAAGGTAACCAAATTGAAGGCTATAGAATCCAAGGTTGCTTCGGCAAAGCATGCTTATCGAAATGATGATCGTGGATGGAAGGCGGAGCAAAAAAAATCGCTAATGGCCATACATCAGACAATCAAGGAACATCCATGTAACTGATTCCATTTTTTACAGAAGCTTTCAAGCATATTTCCTCTACAAATTATAGCTAATAGCGATAATGAGATTTTTTTGTATCTTGTATCCATTAGACGAAGAAGTCTACCAGCTAAATTATTGACCTAACCTTCACGTAATGATGATTGATATGCCTAGAAATACAATGCACCTAAACAAATATACCGTACATGGATTTGTTATCCTCTTAGTGGTATTAGGAAGCATTTTGCCAATTAGCACGTTCGCCGATAAGCCTCCCAAAAAGGTTGTGATTGCATATGTAACATCGTGGACTAGCGTCGTCCCCGATCCTCACCATATCACGCATATCAACTATGCTTTTGGCCACGTTAATGATAGCTTTGACGGCATTCGTATTGACAACGAATCTAGACTAAAGACAATTGTGGCTTTGAAGCAAAAGAATCCCGATCTCAAGGTCTTGCTATCTATTGGTGGTTGGGGGAGCGGGAGGTTTAGTGAAATGGCTGCAGACGAGTCGCGACGAGAAAAGTTTTCAAAAGATTGCGCTAGAGTAGTGAAAGCATTTAATTTGGATGGTATAGATATCGATTGGGAGTATCCGTCCAGTAACGCGGCGGGGATATCATCCTCCCAGGCCGATACGCACAATTTTACGTTGTTGATGAAAGATATAAGAAGTGCTATTGGAAATAAGCAACTGTTGACATTGGCCTCAGCAGCGAATGGGAAATACATTGCATTTGCTGATATCGTTCCTTATGTGGATTTCGTGAATATCATGACCTATGATTCTGGGGGGCCACCTTATCACCATGCGAGTCTATATCGCTCGGAAATGTCGGGAAATGTGACCTGTGAAGAGGCTGTAAATGCACATGTAGCAGCAGGTATGCCCATAGAGAAGCTTGTTTTGGGTATTCCGTTTTACGGACGTGGAAACAAAACCGAAATTAAGAATTTTATTGACTACAAGGATCTTTTACAATTGGAGGGATTCGAAAGAAAATGGGATGACAAAGCAAAGGCCGCTTACATGGTGAATGACAAAGGCGATTTCGTGTTGACTTACGAGACTCCCGAATCTATTGTTCTTAAATGCAAGTATATACTGGAGAATGGGTTACGGGGAGCAATGTATTGGGAGTATGCTGGAGACACTGATCAAGGTGTATTGCGTAATACGGTTTATAAAGGAGTCCTGAAATAAATCGGGGACATTAGTCACATATTTTTCAGATCCATTAAGATTTCAAACATTATTTCGGTCGTATCACAGAAAATATTTGTGTGTCCAGTAATTTAAGAGCGAATGGCTACGTACGTTACACCTTTATCTTTTACTACGTTCAAATGACGTGATAGTGCTAGTAAAATCAAATAACCAGTATATTTAGTATATATAAACAATGATACATGACACGTAACCGAAATAGGCGCATAAAGAATATCTTTATAAGGGTTACATTCTGTATATATGGTATTTTAATGTTGTCTGGATGTACATCATTGCAGCAGACCAAGCGCGACGGCTTGCTAGAAATCTCAAATCTGAAGACGTTTGATGGGATATATGAAAATCCCTTCGGCAAGAATAGCGACGCTATGTATGCCTCGTTGTGGAACCAATTGGTGTTACGAGATAAATTGGATACGCTCGATTTTCGAAGTGCTAGGATAGGACTTAAAGCAATATCTAAAAATCAGATTAAGGCCACCTGGCTAGAAGGTGATACCGAAAAGAAAAGTATCATATTGAAAGGAGCGCTTAAAAATAATTATTTTGTATCTCGCCACAAACGAACGATAATTCCCATTCCGCTGATTTATGGAAAGTTTACAAATGATCAGTTCCAATTGTCATTGAATAAAGAAAAGCAACTACACGTCGATAGGTTGCAGAATGCCTGGGGATGGGTGTTCGTTTTTCTAGCTGATAACGACCGCACGTCAAGCTATGTATATAGTAGGGTTGTAGACTAAGAAGGCTGACATGCTCTTTTTAGGGCGTAGTTGTCCAATCGATTGATAAGACCTATTATGCTTATTGTAAATAAGCGGATATAGTGATTTACTAAATCAGCCTCCATGCTTCTGATATTTTACATACGATTTCATTGACCGTCATATGGTATATAGTCCGGTACCAAATGCAAAAATAGTACTGTTAAGCACGGAAATAGGAACGTGGTGTTCGACAGCAATTTATAGTATAAAGATGGTCTCTATCGAACGTCTATAATAACAGTTTCATTTTTTGTTTAAAATGAAAAGAGGGTGAGTGTTGAGCGTTAATAAAAAAGGAGACAACTTCTATTAAGTGTCTCCTTAAGTGGAGCCGGAGAGATTCGAACTCTCGTCCAGTCATGGTACTGTATACGCTTTCTACATGCTTAGCTTCTCTTTGGTTGTCGGGAGAGGGAAGGTGAGTTGCGGACCTATACCTTTCTCCGTATTTGCTGTTTCTCGCCGCTGCTTAGCAAAATCACAGTGGCCAGTTCTATTGTTCGATGCCCCGAGTGTTAAACCAAAGAACAGGATCTAACGGGACAAATAGCTATGTTAAGTCTAACTTAAGCAGCTAAGGCGTAGTTTTCTTCGCCAGTTGTAATTCTGAAAGTTCCGATTAAAGTGCTCTACTAACAACGCACTGCATGCTTACATAACCGTCTCCATCCTGTCAATTCCGGTCGACCCCATTCAGTTATTGTAACCACTACAAAAGTAGTTAAAATCGACGGTATATACAAGTTGTGGCCGTTTAAGCATAGATGGACTTAGTCAAAATAGAAAATATGGAGGAGATGTAAAAGGGGAATATTAGTGCGACCTAACGTGTGAAAAATCATATGTATTGGACTAAAGGGTTTATTAGGTGGTATTTAGGAAATTAATTCGTATATTAGAAAATACGATTTACGATAAAACAAATGCAGTTTTGATTTGTTTATGCTTTGATAAAATTATAATTAAAAATATATAAAAAGATAAAAAATGGCCAAGTCAAAATCATCCAATGAAAAAAAAGACAAGAAGGAGAAAGAAGTGGCTCCACTTGTAAAAGGAAAAAAAGCAGATGCAAAAAAGTCTGAAAAGAAGAAAGTAGAAGACACAAAAGCAGTTGCTACTAAGAAAAAAGATACTACCAAGAAAAAGGTAGATGCAAAAAAGGCTAAAGATAAAGCTAAGAAAACTAAGAGTAAACAAAAGGCTTCTAAACTCGAAAAAGCCTATAAAAAATTGACGAAAGAGGTAAAATCTCTGGTTGGTAAATTGAAAGCAAATGTAGAGTCTGCTGTCGAGCAGGTCACTAGTGATAAAAGTGCAGATAAGAAAACTGTAAGTCCTAAAAAGATTGCAACCAAAGCCCCAGCAGTAAAGGTAAGTCCGTCGTCACCAAAAAATGCGACTAAGGCTAAGCCAGTGGCAAAACCAGCTACTGCTACAAAATCAAATGTGGCTGCAGCAAAAACCGTAGCGACAAAAGCTCCTGTTGCAAGTAAAGCAGTAGCTTCGTCTAAAACCGTACCTGCTAAAGCCCCTGTAGCAAAAGCAACTACAGCTGCTAAGACAACTAGTGCACCAACTAAAGTAACCACACCTGCTAAGGCATCTGCAGTTAAGACAGCCACACCAGCAAAGGCAGCAGCACCAGTTAAAAGTGCCGCGATAAAGGCGCCCGCTTCAAAAGCACCTGTAGCTAAATCAACAGCTCCCGCAGCGAAACCCGCAGCACCAACAAAAACTGTAGCGGCAAAATCTCCAGCGGCGAAAGCACCTGCTAAGGTTGCTCCGAAGAGCCCTGCAGTAAAGCCTGTGGCTTCTAAGACCCCAACAGCGAAGACCGCAAGCCCCGCTGCGAAACCTGCACCAGCTAAAAAAGTAGCCCCTGCAGTGACTAAATCAGCTGCACCGAAAGCGACCACTCCTGCACCGAAAGCGACCACTCCTGCACCGAAAGCGACCACTCCTGCTGCGAAAGCGACCACTCCTGCAAAAAAGGTGGCGGCTCCGGTGGTTAAAAGTACACCCGCTCCTACAGCTGAAACTAAAGCACCTGCAACCAACGCTACTGCTCAATCAGCAACAGAAAATAAGGATGCATAAACACTTTTGTGTTGACACATTAAAAGGGGCGAAAGTTATAAACTTTCGCCCCTTTTAATTTATATCAGCCCTGCTCGTTTGAGTAGAGCTTCTGGACTTGGTTCCTGTCCTCTGAAGCGTTTGTAAAGCTCCATCGGATGCTCCGTACCCCCTTTGGATAAAATATTGTCCTTGAACTTAGTGGCGATTGTCCTGTTGAAAATACCATTCTCCTTGAAATACTCAAAGGCATCAGCATCGAGTACCTCAGCCCATTTGTAACTATAATAACCAGAAGAATATCCGCCATTAAAAATGTGTGAGAATGCAGGACTCATAGCGTTTTCCGCTACATCAGGATACAGTTGAGTGGCTGCAAATTGCTCATTTTCGAAGGATTTAAGGTCCGTAACCATTTGCGGATCTTGACCATGCCAGCCCATATCTAGCATGCCGAAGCTAAGTTGTCTTAAGGTTGCCATCCCTTCTAAGAATGAAGCACTATCTTTTATTTTCTGTACCAACTCCATCGGAATTTCGGTGCCCTGCTCATAGTGTTTAGCAAATAATGCCAATGCTTCTTTTTCATAGCACCAATTTTCCATGATTTGACTGGGCAATTCTACGAAGTCCCAATACACGGATGTCCCGGAGAGAGTGGGGTAGGTTGTATTGGCAAGCATTCCGTGTAAAGCATGTCCAAATTCATGAAATAGTGTTGTGACCTCATTGAAAGTAAGCAAGGAAGGCTTGGTGGCGGTGGGTGGAGTAAAATTGCATACAATAGATACATGAGGTCGCTCTTGTTGACCTGCTTTGCTGTATTGAGGCTTAAAGGATGTCATCCAGGCACCGTTACGCTTTCCCTTTCTTGGGAAAAAGTCGGCATAAAATACCGCCACAAAATTTCCCTTCTCGTCGTGTACTTCAAATGTTTGTACGTCTTTGTGATATTTATCAATCGTATGGATTTCATTGAATTGAATGCCAAAGAGTTTGTCTGCGACATCGAAAGCACCCTGTAGTACGTGTTCGAGTTGGAAATAGGATTTCAGCACCTCGTCATCTAACTGAAACTTTTGTTGTTTGAGTTTTTCTGCATAGTATGCACCATCCCATTTTTCGAGTCTATCTATGCCGTCTTTTGCTTTTGCAAATGCTGTTAACTCGTTGAATTCTTGCTCTGCTGCTGGCTTCGCTTTAACCAATAGGTCATTTAAAAAGGTGTTTACTTTCGCAGGTGTCTGCGCCATACGTTCTTCCAGGACGAAATGTGCATGGGTGTCATATCCCAGTAATTGAGCACGACGGAATCGAAGTTTGGTAATCTTTAATATGTTGCCTTCATTGTTGTATTCATTTTGTTGAAACGCTTTACGACCTGCAGCAATACTAATCTCCTTTCTTAAGTCCCTGTTGTCAGCATAGGTTACAAATGGGATATAGCTAGGGTAGTCCAATGTAAAGATCCATCCTTCCCTTTCATATGTTTGGGCAAGGGCACGTGCTGCTTCCTTTGCGCCATCAGGAAGTCCTGACAAATCTTTTTCATCGGTTAGATGCAGCTGATATGCATTTGTTTCAGCCAAGACATTTTCACCGAAAGTAAGTTTCAAAACTGCTAGCTCAGCATCGATATCCCGCAATATGTTTTTTTGTTCATCATTGAGCAATGCTCCATTGCGGACAAAGTCCTTATAGTTTTTCGTTAACAATGTTCGCTGTTCGACAGTTAGTTGCAAACTGTCTTTTTTATCGTACACTGCTTTGATTCTTTTGAAGAGCTGAAAATTCAATGTGATGTCATTGCTGAGTTCTGTCAGCTTGGGAGCGATTTGTTGTGCAATTTGATCAAGTTCATCGCTTGTCTCTGCTGAATGAAGATTGAAGAATATATTGGATATCCGATCTAGTGTCATTCCCGAATAGGCCAGTGCTCCAATGGTATTCTCAAACGTTGGGGCTTCAACCTGTTGGGTAATAGCTGTAATTTCTTCTCTAGTGGCATCAATAGCAGCTTCGAAAGCAGGAATATAGTGTTCGTTTTTTATTTTAGAAAATGGCGCAGTGTTGTGTACTGTGGCAAAGTGGTCTGTTAAAATACTCATAAGGTAAAAATAAGATTATAATTGCAAGTCGGGAGAGAAAAGTCGTAATAATGGCGATAGGATGATATAAAAATTCCCCTAAACCGTAAAGGCATAGGGGAATATAAAAGGTTTTGCACTCGATTATTTGCTTTTACGAATCGTAACTGCATTTTTATGGGCATGTAAACCTTCGAGCTCAGCTAAAATTTCGACTGTAGACCCTATTTGTTCAAGTCCTTCTTCAGAGATATGTTGGAAGGTGATTTTTTTGACAAATGAATCGACCGATACCCCAGAATATGATCGTGCATAACCTGAAGTAGGTAGTGTGTGATTGGTGCCAGATGCATAGTCTCCAGCACTCTCTGGCGTCAGGTGTCCCAAAAATACAGACCCGGCATTTAAAATCTGACTAGTCAGCGGTTTCCACTGGTCCGATTCAATGATCAGGTGTTCAGGAGCATAGCTATTAGAAAACTTCATGCCTTCAACAAGATTGTCAACGATTACCCCATAGGAAGAGTCTAGTGCTTTTTTTGCCATCTCCCTTCTCGGGAGCACTGCGAGTTGATCCAACAAATGTTTATTGACTTCGTCGATAATTTGCTCGCTAGTCGCCACTAATACAGCTTGGCTATCCACACCATGTTCGGCTTGCGCTAGCAAATCAGCCGCAACATATGCAGGATTGGCCGATTCATCGGCGATAACCAATACTTCGGAAGGTCCTGCAGGCATATCAATACTGACATTGCTCATGCCTTGCACCAAACTTTTGGCCTTGGTGACAAATTGATTTCCTGGTCCAAAAATCTTATCCACTTTAGGGATGGTCTGTGTACCATAGGCCATTGCCGCGACGGCTTGTGCTCCGCCGACAAGATACACGCGTTCTATTTTTAATAATTTTAAGCAGTAGGCTACGAATCCATTAATCTTGCCACTTGCTTGTGGTGGTGAGCATACAATGATTTGTTTGCAACCTGCTATTCGAGCTGGGACACCCAACATCAAAAGCGTGCTGGGCAGTACTGCCGATCCGCCAGGAATGTATAGCCCCACTTTTTCAATGGGTCTTGGTTCACGCCAACACTTTACACCTGGCATGGTCTCTACCACACGTTCGCGCTTCAGTTGGTAGCTGTGAAATTTGTGAATATTGTGAAAAGCAATTTCCAACGCTCGCTGTTGGTCACGGTTAATGGTATATGCCAATTCGTCGATGTCATCCGCATCTAAATAGAGCTTATCTAAGCTAACTTTGTCAAATTGAGCAGCGTAGTCTATGAGCGATTGGTCCCCATGCGCACGCACTTGGGACATAATCTGCAAGACCGTGTCTTGTATTGCAGCCGAGGGGTCAGCATTCCGAGTCACCAATTCTGCCAATTGGTCCTCAGTAAGTTCATTATAGCGATATTTCTTCAGCATTTTTGTTTTTGGGCTTACATGATGATTTTTTCAATTGGCATCACGACTATTCCCTGCGCTCCAGCAGCTTTTAGCCTGTTGATTTTTTCCCAAAAATCGTCTTCACTAATTACGGTATGAACAGCCACCCATCCTTCTTCAGCGAGAGGTACTATTGTAGGGCTCTTTACACCGTGGAGCAACGTTGTTACCGCAGATAGATTTTTTTTCTCAACATTCAGCACTACATATTTGGTTTCTTTAGCCATTAGGACTGATTCTATGCGTTGTACGAGTTCGCATAGGATATGATTGTCTTCAAGTCCCTTGCGGCCGATAAGTATAGCTTCCGAACGTCTTACATCAGCAAAAGGTTTCAATCCGTTGCTCTTAAGGGTACCTCCTGTAGACACAATATCACATATGGCATCGCTGAGCCCTAGACCAGGAGAAATTTCAACAGAACCTGATATAAGGCGGATGTCCGCATTGATATTGTACTCATCCAAGAAGTTTTTAAGAATTACCGGATAAGAAGTTGCGATGGCTTTGCCATTTAGATCTTTCAAATCTTCTATCGTACTGTCTTTGGGTATCGCTAGTTTTAGGGTACACTTGCCGAAACCAAGCCTTTTGATGTAGGATACTTGCGCCTCTGACTCGTCAATCACATTTTCGCCTACGATCCCAAGATCGGCAATACCTTGCTCTACATATCCCGGTATATCATCATCCCGGAGGAACAGAATTTCCAATGGAAAGTTGGCGACCGAAGTAATGAGGGAGCTTTTGTAATTTTCAAAAACAAGACCACAATTTTTAAGGATTTGTACAGACTTTTCGTTTAATCTACCCGATTTTTGGATAGCTATTTTGAGATTTTTCAATGCTTTATAATGTTAGCCGTAAATTATTAATAAATAGGATTCAAACACTGGAGAAAAAATGCTTCACGTAGAAACACATCAATTACATATCGCCGCAGGGGCGATGATGAAAATGAAAGTGATGTACGCATGCAAAGTTCATGTTTGTCATTAATAATACGCCAAAAATAATCTTTTATTAATAGTAATCAAATAAAAAAGCGTTTTTTTTATGAGAATAGAAAATAACCTGCAATTGTCTACAATCCCCGTAATTTATTTCAGGGATTGTAGACAATTGCAGGAAGCATACTTTAGAAATTAGTCTAGTTTGTTTCCTTTAAGTATTCGCGCAGTACATATTGTAAGATACCATCATTTTTGTAATATTCTATCTCGATGGCCGAGTCCAAACGTGCCTTGACTTGAAAATCTATAGTGTTTCCATTTGGGTGAATAGCCTTGACATCTAGGGTCTTATGAGGGGTTAGTTCATCGGCCAAGCCAGCGATGGAGTATGTTTCCGTACCGTCCAATCCTAAAGACTCTGCATTTTGTCCCTCTAGAAATACCAGAGGTGCTACACCCATACCCACTAGGTTACTGCGATGTATACGCTCAAAACTTTCGGCGATAACAGCTTTCACGCCTAAGAGAAAGGTACCTTTCGCAGCCCAATCGCGTGAGGAGCCTGAACCATATTCTTTTCCGGCCAAGATTATCAGTGAGGTGTGATCTTGCTGATAGGACATGGCTGTCTCATAGACGGTCTTGACCTCATTCGTAGGGAAGTAACGACTGAAACCACCTTCTTTATCGACGATTTTGTTTTTGATACGTACGTTTGCAAATGTGCCGCGCATCATAACCTCGTGATTTCCTCTTCGGGAACCATATGAATTAAAGTCAGCGCGTTCTACGCCGTGGCCTGAGAGGTATTGACCAGCGGCTGTCTCTTCTTTAAACGAACCCGCAGGTGAAATATGGTCGGTAGTGACAGAATCGCCAAGGTATAACAGTACACGGGCATTTTGGATGTCGCTCACAGGTTGAGGCTCTGGGGCTAGATTTTCAAAGAATGGCGATTCTTTGATATAAGTAGAGTGCTCGTCCCATTCGTAATTCTGATCGAGGCTCACTTCCAATTCTTGCCAGTCCGTCGACCCGTCGAAAATAATGTCATAAACTTCTTTGAAGTCTTCTTGTTTGACACAATCATTTATTGTATTGAGGATCTCTTCACGTGTAGGCCATATATCTTTTAAATACACAGGATTACCATTCGGGTCATAATCCAGTGGGTCGGAGAGGAGGTTGATGTCTACCCTTCCAACAAGCGCATAAGCGACCACGAGCATTGGAGACATAAGAAAGTTCATTTTGACCTGTGGATGTACGCGTGCTTCAAAGTTACGATTGCCAGATAATACCGACGCGACAATCAAATCTCCTTTATCCACTGCTTCAGCAATCTGTGGTGGTAGTGGCCCCGAGTTGCCAATACAGGATGTACATCCGTATCCAACAGTGTGGAAACGGAGGGCGTCAAGATCGGCATCCAATCCAGCTCGTTGTAAATATTGCGTGACCACTTTGGAGCCAGGCGCTAGTGAAGTCTTTACCCACGATTTGGTGCGAAGGCCACGTTCTATGGCATTCCGCGCTAATAATCCTGCGCCAATCATCACTGCAGGGTTGGACGTATTGGTACAGCTTGTGATAGCGGCGATGACTATACTACCGTCACTTAGGATAAACTCCTTGTTCTTATGTTTGATTCTAACGGATTGAATAGCTTCTTGTTCAACCTGGAATGGCGTATCGCCAGATATAGGAGTCTTTCCAAAGATGAATTCTGTCCCTGAACCACCGTCCGCTAGCCATGCGGATTCGCGACGATCAATGACGGGGTGGTACTCGCGGTTGTGCTCCCTTTCCAATAGATCGGCAAACTTGCTATTCAGTTCCTTAACGAAAATCTTATCCTGTGGACGTTTAGGCCCCGATACAGTAGGTTCTAATGTACTGAGGTCGAATTCGACTATGGAAGAGTATTGAATGGTCTCTTTACCTGTGCGCCAAAGCAAATTTTCCTTACAATAGGTTTCTACGATTTGGATTTGCTCTTGAGATCTATTGGTGCCATGCATGTATTCCAAAGTGCGATTGTCTATTGGGAAATAGGTCACCGTGCAGCCAAACTCTGGAGACATGTTGGATATAGTTGCACGGTCTGTGACCGTTAGGTTGTCCAAGCCATCGCCATAGACTTCTACAAATTTTCCGACGACACCTTTGTCACGAAGCACTTTGGTGATAGATAGCACCATGTCAGTAGCAGTACATGCATCGGGAATGTGGCCATGGAGCTTGAGCCCAATGACCTCAGGACATGTAAAAAAAATGGGCTGCCCTAGCATAGCCGCTTCAGCCTCAATGCCACCAACACCCCATCCCATAACGCCAATTCCATTGACCATTGGCGTGTGTGAGTCTGTTCCTACAAGTGAGTCCGGAAAAAGCCAACCGTCACGGTCTATGACCCCTTTGGCGAGATATTCAAGATTGACTTGATGGCATATGCCCATTCCTGGAGGTACTACGGTGAAGTTGCGAAGCCCCTTTTGAGCCCATTTTAACAATTCGTATCGCTCAGTATTACGCTCATATTCTAACTGTACATTTTTATCATAGGAGTAATCTGTACCGTAATAATCTACCTGTACAGAGTGGTCTATTACTAAATCTACAGGGATGGCGGGATTGATTTTTTGCCCATCTCTACCATGACGTACGTATTCCGCTCGTAGAGAGGCCATATCTACGACAGCAGGTACACCTGTAAAGTCTTGCATAAGAATCCTCGCCGGTTTGAAGGGGATATCTTTGTCTACCGGTGCAGGGGTCCAATTGACCAGTGTGTGTATATGTTCATCGGTAATACTGAATCCGTCGAAATTGCGTAGTACATTTTCCAATAGAATTCGGATACTAAAAGGCAGGTGTTCGACCGAGCCTTCTGGCAGTTGCTTTAACGAGCTGTAATGGTACTGTTTACCATTGACGGACAGCTGCTGAAGTGATTTTGCTTTTGAATTGTTCATGGTTATCTCTCTTGATATAAGGTATAACAAGTTACTACTAAAATCGTTGGTAAAAAAGTGAAATAGTCGTTGTTACGCTATTAAGACAATCTGCGGACATTTGCATTACCGCTAATTATGTATCTTTGCCGCATGTCTTCAACTGTCATACAACAACAAGAAACCATAGTAGCATTGGCTACTGCTAGCGGTAATGGCGCTATTGCAGTCATCCGCCTTTCAGGAAAGCAAGCCATAGATATTGCTGATGAGGTCTTTAAAGGTAAGAACCTACTTGAGCAACCATCACATACCGTACATTTCGGGACAATTCGCGATGGCAATGAAATCTTGGATGAAGTATTGGTCACCTTGTTTATAGGCCCCCACTCTTACACGAAGGAGAATGTCGTGGAGATTTCTACCCACAATTCAAAATATATCATTGAAAGAATCATCCATTTGTTGATAAAAAAGGGAGCTCGTGCAGCGCGAGCGGGTGAATTTACTTTAAGGGCTTTTTTGAATGGAGGAATGGATCTTTCTCAGGCGGAAGCCGTGGCCGATCTAATCGCCTCAAACTCGGCGGCTTCACACCAGATAGCGATGCAACAAATGCGAGGCGGTTTTTCCAGCCAGTTGAAACAATTACGCGAAGATTTGATTCACTTTGCATCATTGATCGAGCTGGAGTTGGATTTTTCTGAGGAGGATGTCGAATTTGCAAATCGGGACCAGCTTAAAGACTTGATTGTCAAGATTGCAGCGGTAATTCGCAGATTGGTTCAATCCTTTGAGCAAGGAAATGTGTTGAAGAATGGTGTACCTGTTGTCATTGCCGGAAAACCGAACGTCGGCAAATCTACTTTATTGAATGCGCTTTTAAACGAAGAGCGAGCCATTGTTTCGGATATTGCAGGTACGACACGTGATACCATCGAAGATGAAATCAATATACATGGTGTCACTTTTCGATTTATTGACACGGCTGGAATCCGAGAGACAGTAGATGTTATAGAGGCCAAAGGAGTGGAGCGTACTCGGGAGAAGATGAAATTGGCTAGACTGATTGTTTATTTGTTCGATCCTATACAGGATACGGTTTCAGAGGTGCAGCAGCAATTGCAGGAGGTCCGAAGTCTAGAGATCCCTTTTGTGACTATCATCAATAAGAGTGATTTACTAACGGACCAACAAAAAGCAAGTTATGCTTTACTTAACCCGATTTATATATCTGCAAAAGAGAAAATTGGCGTAGAAGAGTTGAAAGACGAGTTGTTGAATCAAGTCAATCTTGCTAACCTCAATACGGATGATGTGATGGTTACGAATATTCGGCATGTAGAGGCATTACAGCAGACTCAAGAATCCTTGGATAGAGTGCTGTTCGGAATTGATAATCCGGTGACCTCCGATTTCTTGGCCATGGATATTCGGCAAGCTCTACATCATCTAGGAGAGATTACGGGCTCCGTATCAACGGATGATTTATTGGAAAATATTTTTTCTAAATTCTGTATTGGCAAATAGATGGCGCTATTGGAATAGCGGAGTGCAATGAATTATCCCTATATTCAGGGAGTGCGTCCTAACTATTGTTATCTTATCTTTGACGTTAAATGATGATGATGAAAAGTCTTTGTATTTTGATATTTCTATTTTGCACATCGGTGGTGATGGCGCAAAAGCAATTTGGCCTGAAGTTCAACTTTGTGACGAATAATGGTACTATAGCGTCCAATGTCCGAGTAAAATTTTTTAAAGATATCGCAGATGACGTTGTCGTTGTTAAGGAATTAAGGGCTAACCATAAAGGTATTCTGAATTTTAAACTCGCCGATAATTATTTTGATGAAACCGATTCGGTGTTTATACAGGCATTTTTCGAGGATCCTAAAATATATTATCTGAATTACGAAGGGAAATTTTCAAAAAAACAATTTCCCTTGAATAAAACAATTGTATTTGAATCGATGGCACCTGTAAGTCTTGACGAAATAGACGATTCGATACCCCATCCCCCCACACTTCCTAAACGCTCGAAGTAAAGAATAACCAGTACTAGCGCATTGCGACTCTGATATCTAGTACTTGGAATAGTTGGAAGCCTGGTAGCTTTATAATCGAGTTGGTGCCACTGGGGGTCGCGGCTCTTGATCGACATGAAGTTCGTCCACTAATAAATCGGTAATAACTTTATGCATTTTTTTTTCGTTGACAACAATTTTGCGAATGATATTATTGTAGTAGATGTCACTCTTAAATTCCTGTTCTATTTTCGTTACAAAATTTGGAGCTAAGGATACATATGTCAACAGCAGTTCTGTTCGCTTATCATTCATTTTTGTAGCCCTAAGATTCCAGATAATGGCATATTCTGAGAAGAAAAATTGCTTTTTAGGAGGGGGCGGTTTCATGTTTTTTTTCTTTAGTGTATAGCTAGTAAGCATGTAGATACTGGGTATAAGCGACGTTTTGTTCGTAGACGAAAGGAACTTGTTAAATTCTTTTTCATCCTCCGCTAGAAAGCTATGGTCTCGTCCTTTCTCTTCAATCTGAAAGGTAGCGATGCTGTCATTGCTCCCAAGAGAAGTTATGCGGAATTCTCCTTCACGATATAGCTCGGCCATTTCCGGGACTGCATCGCGTACTTGCTCGAAATGAGCAACTAATATGCTTGACGCAGGCTTGCAGATAATAGATTGACCCTGTAAATTATTTAGAGCTGTTACAATAATGGCAAGGAGCAGGCAATACTTATGCACCAATCTCTTCATGGAAGTATTTTTTTCGTTAAAGGTAGAGTAAAGAAATATATTTTTCAATATTATCTTTTCTTGTTAATGTCTGAAATATGTTTACTGGAATCAAAAGGAAAAGTTATCCAATGACAACGCAAAATAGGTATACCACTGGACAGTACAAAAAAGTCGATATGTATAGCTTTTTCGATAGATTAATGATGGCATGTGAATAGCATAAACATAAGGTTATTAATACAACTACAGTAGTTCGGATGCTTTCTTTTCTGTTAGATACTTCCAATATCTCTTTGGAACGTGTTGCAGATGCAGTTTCATATTACGCCGGGCAACGATGTTAGTGCTTTTGAAATACTGTGCCCAAAGCCGTTGATATTTGTTCTCTGTGTCGTCCAGCGTCACATGTGAACCTACTGTGATCAGGTCGTTTTGTTCAATTTTACTAAGTTGCACCTCTTGTATATTGGTTTGGTCGTAATGGATTCCGTAATTGCGCTTGACATCGTAGATAAGCCAGTGTTGATCAGCATATCGTTTTTTAAAAAAATCGACAATTAAGGGCAGTACATTGAAATCAGGATCTATCAAGGCATAGAATAGGCCATCACTGCTTTTTTCAAAACGGACAAACGCCTTCATTCGATGCCGCTCTCGATTGACTCTCTTTAGGGTTTGAGCATAGTGCAAGACTTGTGGGTCACCATAGTTATCTAAGATGGACCGATCCTGACGAAAGATGAGGATGATGACGGCAAAGATTGCATGCCAGGCCTTAGGCTCTTCGGAAAGAAAAGTACGATAGAAACCACTGACTTCTTGTTTGCTGCACCTCATCCGTAAGCCAGTTATGACGCGTATAGCCTTTTGGGGGTCAGTAGTGATTGACCGATCCTTATCGAAGAAGGAGGGGTGGTAGTTACTTCGAGATAGGGGAATAGCCAGCCATTCTCTACGTTCGAAACATTCAAATATTGCCGTTAAAAACCCCAAGTAAGAGCCGTCAAAGATATAAGATTGCATTAAAATAGCGAGAGTTGGTTAGTGTTAGCTGAAAGCTGTGTATACTTACTGGCTGATGTTGACATGATTTGCTGTCGGATAGCAGACATGGGTGGTTCGCCCAGGCGAATAATTGTATCCATGCAGGTCATGAAAAAACGGGCTCTTTTAAAGGCTACACCTATTTTAATGAGCTGATACTCATGTAGCTTTCCAAATTGACGTGCACGGATAATTTTCAATGCGGATTGACGACCAATACCTGGGATGCGAATAATCTGTTTGTAGCTCGCGGTATTGACGTCAATAGGGAAGAAGTGCGGATTGCGAAGGGCCCAACTGAGTTTAGGGTCAATATCAAGTTCGAGTTGTTGAAAACCAGGATGTAGGATTTCGTCTAGTCTGAAATCATAGAAGCGCAACAGCCAGTCGGTCTGATATAGCCGATTTTCGCGAACTAACGGTGGCGCTGATCCTATCTGTGGAAGCAAGTTGTTCTGATTGTTAATCGGAATGTAGCCACTATAATAGACCCGTTTTAATTTATAGCTGCTGTAAAAATCCTGGGCCACATTCATAATCTCAAAATCGGATTCGGGAGTAGCACCTATAACCATTTGTGTGCTTTGACCTGCGGGTACAAATTGAGGTTTGTGTTTGATTAATTTGGATTCCGACTTTAGGGCCTGGATTTCACGTTGTACAAAAGCTAAAGGCTTGCGTACAGAAATGTGGTCTTTTTCGGGGGCGACCAATTTGAGGCCTGCTTCTGTGGGAAGCTCCAAATTAATACTCATCCGATCCACATATAGGCCCGCTTCCTTAATAAGCTCTTCGCTGGCACCAGGAATGGTCTTAAGATGTATATATCCATTGTAACGCTGTTCGCTGCGCAGTTTTTTGACAATTGATAGTAAGCGTTCCATTGTATAGTCAGCGCTCTTAAAGATGCCTGAACTGAGAAAGAGTCCCTCAATATAATTTCGTCTATAAAAATTCATAGTCAATTCAACAACCTCTTCGACAGTAAATGCAGCTCTCTTGACATCATTGCTCTTACGACTTACGCAAAAGGCGCAGTCATAGATGCAATGATTCGTAAGTAGGATTTTGAGCAGCGATACGCAACGACCATCCTCTGTATACGTGTGGCAGATGCCCGAAGATGACGCGTCTCCAATTCCGCCCTTGTTTTTACGCTTACTACCACTTGAACTACAGCTGACATCATATTTCGCCGCATCCGCCAGTATCATCAATTTTTCTTGAATCCTATCCATATCGTTATCCTTATCTACGTGCGCTTATAGCTAGCTATTAAATTTAGTAAATATAGCTAATATTTTTAGTTTACGTAGATTTTTGTTGTATTGTAGGAGTCAATTGAAGTCTGGTGTTGAAAGTAACTTATGTTTTTGCCGGGAAGCACGCAAAAAAAAACGCCTTAATAAAAGCGCATCTTTCAATTAAAAAATCTGATTTTGATTGAAGGTTAACGGGTCGTTAACGCTTCTTTCTTGATAGTAGAGGTTTCTACCGGTGTGTGGTTTACAAATCCCCAATTTGTAACGTAAAATAAGTAGGGATTTTTCTGAAGTTGGGTGTTGTTTACTTTCTTTTTTTTAATCATATATTTTATCCTTTCTTTTTGATTTATTCTAATATAGCAAAAAGAAAGCCAATAACCAAATCTTCCGCGAAGTTTAGTCATTGGCTTTGTGACATTTGACTTATAAATGATATCAGTCTATATTGTTCCCGGGGTCTTACTTCTTGGTGA
Source organism: Sphingobacterium sp. SYP-B4668 (assembly GCF_027627455.1). NCBI lineage: Bacteria > Pseudomonadati > Bacteroidota > Sphingobacteriia > Sphingobacteriales > Sphingobacteriaceae > Sphingobacterium > Sphingobacterium sp. SYP-B4668. Next base: position 2,452,905 of record NZ_CP115483.1, read on the forward strand.
AGCGCATCACGGCGATGTCACCCATGATGAGATGTAGGGTATTGTTGTCCTGGATATCGTACGTAGTTACGGTTTCAAGCGTCTTGAAAAATACGGATTCACCACTTCCTTCACAAGCCATCTTTGTGGAAGCTATTGGTCCAAAATTAATGGAGTGACCATTGAGCTTCAATGAGCCGTTATAGTTGTTGCAACTACTGTTGCCATTGATTTTTTTGTTGCTTACATCGAAGGTAATCGTAGGTTTTTTATTTGGATATAGACCCTCAAACGCTATCCGTGGTCCAGAAATGTAGTTTAGCTCCCAAGTACCATTTAAAGCCTGTTCTTTTGATCCGTCCTGCTTGATTTCTTGAAATTTAGCCAATGGCGCCATTCTAGCTTTATTCAACGATAAAATATTACCGCTCACGGTATAGTTATCGACCGTTGTGAATACTTTTGACAGCCCTTGTTCGATAGACATGTCTTCACAGGCCATCATCGTCGACATTCCCTGGGAGAATTTGATGCGCATATTATCAGACAGTGTAAATGTCCCCCCTAGACCATTGCAACCTCCACTAGCACTATATCGATTCTCAGAAGGATCCAATTCCAGGAAGGGTTCTTTCCCATTTATTTTATCACCTACCGGTTTGCCATTCAATTCAATAAGCTTCCATTTCTTGCCCGTAATGGTAGCGGATGTTTCCGTTTTTTGCTGATTGCCCATGTCTTGCGTCCCTTTTTTAAATAATCCGCAGCTGCTAAGAGCCAATGAAGAAGCTATCATGATAGCTAAAATATTTGTTTTCATAGTTGAGGTATTTTTGTATTCCATAAATGCGATATAAATGTTAACAGTCGCACACTATTTGCGGACCTGTTCGATCCACTTCAAAAATGCAGCCACAAATGATTTAAGAAACAAAATAGTTTCCTCATTATTGATTTTTCCATTTTCGTCAAGTAATTTCTTGATATTTCCAATATAGGCTTCAGGCTGTTGTAAGGGCAATATGTTTAAGAATACCATGGATTGGCGAAGGTGGTGATTGGCCCCAAACGCACTTAGATGCCCTAGGGATACACTAATAATGGCCCCAGGCTTACCATCCCATATATTTTTTCCGTAAGGTCGGGAACCGATATCGATTGCGTTTTTGAGGACAGCTGGGACCGATCGATTGTATTCAGGTGTAACAAATAGTACAGCGTCACAGCGCTTTAATGAAGAACGAAAAGAAGTATAAGAATTAGGAGGGGTACCATCGTCATCAAAGTCCTGGTTATACATCGGCAACTCACTTAGGTCGATGAAGTTTAGCTGTACATGCTCGGGAATAAGAGCTGCTAGATTGTTTGCTAATTTTCTGCTGTATGAATCTCTTCTGAGACTTCCTACAAGGACGCCTATATATAATGTATGCATACCTATTCGTTTATTGGTATACAACAATGTATAGCGTGTAATGTTTGCTGGCGCCCATTCGGTGTTAAGGCTAGCATAAGGCTAGGCACTGCATGCCTCATTGGTTCAAGGCATGCAATCGGCCAACTAACGGATTAACAAATTATGCGACCATGGGTTTGTATTTGCCCCAATTATCGGCGATCATCCAAAGGTTGATAGCAAAAAACGGTAGAGCAATCATCAGACCGGAGGGTTCAAGTATCAAACCGTGTAATACGATCCCAACCATCACCGGAAATATAACCAATGCTCCAAGCGCCCGGGTTTTTGGAAAAATAAACAATAGCCCCCCCAGCATTTCCATCGCACCGACGAGCGGCATTAGCCAAGTGATAGTGACGAATGCACCAATGACCGTCATTTGTTCGTCGGTCATTTCCGGCATGGGCATATAATTAAGGAATTTGTTAAGGCCCGCATTAATGAACATCAATCCAAATAATAGACAGATAATGAATTTGACTGTTTTCATGATAAGATTTATTTAGTGTGCGTTTATCTATTGGTAGATATACCCAAACTTACATAATTTCATTTTTATGTGCAATATCATTATCTTACTTATGGATGGATTATCGGATTACCTATGCTATATTAACCATTTGTGTTGTAGCTCGATACGGGAAAGGGGCTTATGGAATGCGGGAGGCACTTGCAATTGTTATCTCCTGACCTTGCGTATAAAAGTAAGGTTATATAGATTTGTATTTTTATAAGACTAAACATACCCTCTGTGGCAGCGTCAACAAAATATCTAAAGAAAATTAAAGATCTAGCAGCAAAAAACTTGCAGGAAGGAATCACATTCCTACAAGAGAATGGAAAACGAAGTACGGTAATCACAACGTTGTCTGGTCTGCAATATGAAGTCTTGAATACTGGGACAGGTCTGCTGCCATCAAAGACATCCAAAATAGTATGTCATTACAGCGGACAATTGCTCGACGGTACGGTATTCGATAGCTCCTACAAACGAAAGAGACCTGAAACTTTCGAAATCAAAGACCTAATTGCCGGATGGCAAGAAGCGTTATTGCTTATGCCGGTAGGTAGTAGATGGAGGGTTTATATTCCACATGACAAGGCATATGGATTTCAATCGTTAACAACGACTAGTGGAGGCAATTGCACCCTAATATTTGAAATGGAGCTACTAGGGGTGCTTTAGGAAAGCAAATTAGTAATAATATCTTGTATCGCCTTCTTTGTCATCATGTACGTTAATCGTTTGACGTGCTATTTTGTATGGGGGTTATGGACGAAATTAAGATTGATGATGCTTTCTAGGTCGGCATATTCGGACTCCGTGAGCGGTGTAATCTGCTCGACGATAGATAGGATCTGACTCCGTTTTTCCGTCTGCAGAGTGAGGTTCAAAAAAGCCAATAGGATTCTTTCTTGATCAGCTTTGAGGTTTCTAAATACGCGCGGGATGACACAATATAATACGCTGGTTACAGCAATCAGGTCATTTTTTCTAGCTAAATCTACTTCATTATCTGAAGGGAAATACGGAAGAAGGCCTTTTTGTTGAATGTCATGGATATATTTTTCCGCAGCCATCTCTCGAACATACTTCTTTTCCTTTCTACTTAGGAAATCGCGTAGATCAGCAATAAGTTTTCTGTAGACAACATGGTGGTTCAGCTCGCTAAAAAGGTTGTCGCTTTCACCCTCTGATACAGATTCACGCTCAAAATTATTAAAGAACGAGGATGTTATATACACACTGTGATGAAAGTCTAGCGCATTGTTGTTGAAGCTGGTCAATTCCTTGCCAATCTCTATCTTATTCGTATTGAGATAGTAGTAATAATACCGATCGCCAATAACGTCTCCCCAGCGTACAAAGTTAACGTCAAATCGATAGGTACGGTCCTCCTTGTCTGCGATGGTCCACGTGACGGTATCGTCCTCTTGGATTAAATGTTCATATCGAATTGGGATATCATTTATCGTGAGTGCATAATGCTTGTCTTTGTTGAGCAACAGAAACCATCCGAATTCTTTTGCAAGGAATGTTTCAAAATCCTGATGCAACAGCTGCTGTTCGGATACCCCAAATATGCCTTCCAATACCACTTTTGTGCCGGTATGACCATTTTGGATAGGGTTAGCGATAGAATCGTCATATTCGTTTTTGCGGTCACGTTCCATCAGGATGTCATATTGCAAAAGCTGATTACCTTCAGCATAGATTGTTTCCCAAGTGGCTCTAGTGGCAAGTAAAGTAAAGGAAAAGCGCCCCTTGCCCTTTTTCCCCTTGACGTAAGAAGATCGTTGAAATGTTTGTCTTTTAAGCGAGTCGAGGAAGTTACCGAAAGAGTCTCGTAGTGTCAGTAGATGAATACCTTCTCCATTATCTTCAATAGCAATGTAATTGAGATAACCGAGCTCATTGGCTGCATATCTAATATTAACCCTACTAGCTTTAGCATCAAATCCATTCCATATATATTCGGCCAATACTTGTCTGTAGTCTTTGGGAAGACCTGCCGAATCGATACTTGCATTGGTGACTGTCGCTATGTTCTTCATGATGGAAAATGTGCTTCGAAAAGCTAAGATAGCAAAAGTTTCAAATTCTTTGTTTACCGTCAAACTATCAAACTGTGATGAGGAATACCTATTTTTGGATTTTGAAGTTAATTCTTGTCGGATGACATATTTTGAAACCCTAAGCCATTTATTAGAAAAGGAACAGCAGTATGATAAAGAAGAGTATCAACGCTTGCTGCAGACTGGATCGTTGAATAGTCGTAAGCAAGCGGGACTCTCCTGGTATCCCATCATGATTCGGAACGAAGAAATCGGTCTGGGAGATTATGTTCAGCTTGTGGTGGAACGGACTGTGAAGGATGGGCAATCGCATCGGTTCAGATATGGGATGTCGGTCGCGTTGTTTTCAAATTATGATCCCCTAAAAGATAGATTGGTGGGTACGGTGGCATATGTCAGCGGCGATCAAATGAAAATATCCCTGCGTGTGGACGAGTTGCCAGATTGGGTAAAGTCTGGAAAGTTGGGCGTGGATTTACTCTTTGACGAGAATAGTTATCAAGAGATGTTCAAAGCTTTAAAGAAGGCTGATGTATTGAAAGATGAAAGAGAAGCTGGTCGTTTAATCCGTCTACTGATAGGTGTGGAGGACAATGGGATCAACGCTCGCCGTGTCGTCGAACTTCCCGCATTCGTTTCGGAGTTGAATAGCTATCAAAAGGCAGGGGTTAGCCAAATCCTAGATGCCAATGCATTGACAATCTTACATGGTCCTCCAGGCACTGGCAAAACAACGACTTTAGTCCAAGGGATAAAAGCCTTGCTAGCCCAAGAGAGGGGACAAGTTTTAGTTACTGCTCCTAGTAATACTGCGGTAGATCTCATGACAGAGAAGCTACACGAGGCAGGCGTAAAAGTGGTCAGGATTGGAAACCCAGTAAAAGTGTCAGAACAACTTCAAGAGTTGACCTTGGATGGACAACTAGATCGTCATCCAATGCAAAAAGAGCTGAAGAATATCCGTAAAAAGGCCGAGGCTTTTCGAGATATGGCAAAGAAATATAAACGCCAGTTTGGTAAAGCCGAGCGGGAGCAGCGCAAAGCACTTTTCCAGGAAGTTCGATCCTTGATGAAAGAAGCTGAGCAAATAGCGCAGTACATGCAAAAAGGAATATTAGACCATGCTGAGGTCATTTGTGCCACGCTGGTAGGCTCCAATCATACCACTATCCAAGACCGTAATTATACAGCTGTCTTTATTGATGAGGCTGGTCAGGCAATGGAACCCGCTTGTTGGATTCCGATATTAAAAGCGGATAAACTTATTTTGGCTGGTGATCACTTACAACTTCCTCCAACAATCAAATCCACTTCTGCTGACGTGCGTGCACTTCATGTCACATTGATGGAAAGACTAGTGTCGTTGTATCCTGGGTATGTATCTACACTTCGGCAGCAATACCGTATGCATGGCGATATTATGGCATATCCATCTCGGGCACTCTACCACAACGCATTGCTTGCTGATGCTACCGTGGTAGGACAGCAGCTTATGGACAATGACCGTGCATTCCTCTTTATAGACACCGCGGGAGCGGGATTCGACGAGCTCCAAGAGGGAACTACGCTTTCCAATAGAGATGAAGCACAGTTTGTGCTTCGTCATCTCACTTTATATTTGGAAGCTGCAACCTTTAATGCCGAAGGTCGAATACCTTCTGTAGGTATTATTTCGCCTTACAAGCAGCAGGTACTTTTGCTGAAAGAATTGATTTTGGATGAAGGGCTGTTGAATACTTATCGAAGTCACTTGCAAGTACAGACTATTGATGGCTTCCAAGGTCAGGAACGCGATATTATCTATATTTCGTTGACCCGAAGTAATGCTGAGGGCCAGATCGGTTTCTTGAATGAAGTCAGAAGAATGAATGTCGCGATGACAAGGGCGCGATACAAACTTGTGATCGTTGGTGATAGCTCAACGATAGGGCAGCATCCCTTTTACGCGGATATGATTCAATACGCCGAATCCTTGGATGCTTATAAGAGTGTATGGGAATGGTTGTAGAGATCTGCAATATTGGATTTACTTTAGTTTGACCAAGGGGTGATTAAGTCCATTGACTTCGTTTTTGATAATTTCATACTTATCTAGGCTATCTAAGAGCTGAGTTAAGTTTTTGAAACCGTATGTTCTGGCATCAAAACTGGGGTCAATCTTTCGTAAAGCGGAGCCGACCTTTGCAATGAAGGTCTCATCGTCTTCATTGGTGGCAATGTCGAAAGCTTTGTTTATTTTTTGCAGCTCCGATTTGGGAAGTCGAGAACCTGGCCCGTTGGATTTGACTTTGTTCTTGACTTCTGCTCTTTGGACCGTCTTAACTGCTGTAGATTTAGGCGTCACTTTTTTGACAGGCTTTTCTGTCAACAATTCTTCTTCTTTTTCTTCTAGATTCTCCGTAAATGTAAATATTTCACAAGAATTGACAAAAGCAAGCGGGGTACTCTTGCGTCCAATCCCCATAACGAAGAGCCCCTCTTCACGAATCCTCTTGGCTAGGCCAGTATAATCGCTATCGCTAGAGACAATACAAAATCCATCTACATTCTTACCATGAAGGATGTCCATTGCATCAATAATCATGGAGCTATCAGTCGAATTTTTACCTGTTGTATATGCAAATTTCTGAATCGGGCTGATGGAATGTTCGTTGAGGACGCCCTTCCAGCTGTTCATCTGTGGATTGGTCCAGTCACCGTATATCCTACGGATAGTGGCTTTGCCATATTTTGAAACCTCTACGATAAGTTCCTTAATTAGACTGGCTTGTGCATTGTCTCCGTCAATGAGTACAGCAATGTTAAATTTGGTATCCGTCATAAGGAGTTTACTAACTGCGTTTGTAGAGTACACGTTTCCAATTGGTGGTTAATAGTGAAAAGAGTATATCCAAGAATGCTATCATTATATCCAGTATATTATTTAGGGTAAGTTACGTAATTTTTTTATTAATATCCGTGAGTGGTACCACCATATTTCTGCTTGCAATGGGATTATTCATCTAAAACTTGGTGGAATTGTCATTGGTCATTGTCAAAATGCGTGAATGATAGTCTCACAAAGTCGACCCCTTATTATCTACAAATTCACATTTAAAATATTCTTTAGGTAGTATTACCATAGCTTTTATATAGCTAGTGGCTATAGTAAGGCTATGTAAAGGCTATGTTAACCCTATGCAAAAGGTATCTTAACACTTGATTTGATGTTAATAGAATCCCTACGTATGGTAGAGATGATGTACTAATAATTTTGTCTTGAAAGAGCACGATTGTGCTTTTTGCTTCACCTTTCTTTAGCTAGTGGATAAGCAGCAACTGGAATAATCTAGAAAAAGTTAAAAAAAGAGATTACTACACTGTAACGTTTTGTCGGGAGGGGATACTAATGATGAAACAAAATATAAAAGTTATGGAAAGCAGTTTATATCATTGGAGAAGCGATTTTGGAACTTCGGACAGCTACTTGTATAAAGGAACCCAAAAATTGGGAACTTTACACAACTCCACATTTGAAGAGAAAGCTATAGCAAGTCTAGGAAATAGTAAGTATACGTTTCAAACCAAGGGAACATTTAGACAGCATACTCAGATATTGAATCCAGTGGGTCAACTTGTTGGCGATATTGTACTCACAGCCTGGGGTAATACCGCTACTGTGACATTAAATGGCCATTGCTATCAATGGAAGTCTAGCAATTGGTTAGGGACAAAATGGGAGTTGGCCGATAATACAGGCAGTAAGTATGAGATGTCTTCCGACTTATTTGGGGGCGTCATCTTTGGAAATATAGAAGACGAGCTATTACTCATGACGGGTTTGTTTTTGCGCAATTATTATTGGCAGTATATGCTGCTTGCATTTATACCTCTACTTGTGGTATTGATGTATTTATAGGGTATAGGTCGGATTTCCAAGCTATAGGATTAGCACTTCATACATCTTGAATGACTCACAACCCGACGGGCAACTCATCGATCAGCTTAACGCTTGGTAAAATACCCTGATTTCAGGGATTGATGTGTCTCGGATGTTTAACTACTTTTGAGTCATTGTAGCCATCGTGGTACAATTGTTTTTAGCATATCCCCGTGGGTGTGGTGATAGGTTGTTAGTATAGTGCTGTTGGGCCTGTCTATTTGGATAGGCCTATGCAGTTTTTAAGTAGTTAGCTTTAATTATATAATGAAAATGCAGATAAGATTGAGCGTATTAATGATGGTTGGGCTTTGTGCAGTTACGGCGATTCCGCTAAAAGCGCAGCAGCTCGCGAACCGTATACCTAAGGAGGCAGATGTTGTTGCCGTATTGAATCCCAAAGAAATCATGATTCAGAGTAATGCAAAGTTACTCAATGAAACGTTAGTGAAAAGCGGTTTTTTTAATAATTTTCAAGATGCGATGGGGCATTCGGTAGATCGTTTAGAAGATATTGGAGTGGACCTACAGCAGTATATGTATGCTTACCACAGACGTACGGATAGCATTTCCTATACCGGTTACATTGCGCCCATTAGCAACCTGGAAAAATTTGAAAGCCTGCTGCCTGATAGTCTTGTGAATTTGGGCGAGTATGAAGGATATCAATATTGGAAAAATAGCCAAGGTACACTGCTGGCGTGGAACAAGGATGTCATCTATGTGTTGGAAGGAAGTCTGCATACCGAGTTCTTTGACGTTGATTCTATAGCCAATAGATATGGCATAGATCATGTGGATATGGCCGTACCTTACGAATATCTGGAGGAAGACGATGTTGCGGAGCCCACACAATATGAAGAAGACATGGTTATCGATGATTCCTGGTTGGAGGGAGAGCTTGTAGATAGTGCCAGTGTGCTGGACGAGATCGATACTGCATGTGCGTATGTTATTCAGGATGAAGAGGAGATGACATTCGAGGCCTATCCATTTGACGAAGAGGTCGATACAGCAGAGGTGGATTATATGATAGAAGACACTGCCTACGATCAAGCGTATGCAGATTCGGTAGCTAAACAACATGCGGAAGCACAGCAGAAGAATGATTCTATACACCATGTCTTATCTGCGCAATGGACAGAGAATGAAATGAAGCAGTTGCTTTCCCCGTCACATGAGCCGCTATCAAACAGCTATTTGGGAAGTATCCATAAAAAAATGCCGCTAGCACGTGTATGGATTAAGAGTGTGGACGAGTTGTATGGAAGTATACTTCCCACAAGCTATTTATCATCCATATATCAAGGATTTAATCCCCAATCTATCATGTCAGGTTATAAAGAAGCTATTTTTGATTTGGAGCAACAGGGCAATACGTTGAAAATTACATCTCGATTGGGATTAGAACAAGATCTTCTCGAAACCTCAAAACGGATTTATAACCATAAGCCAAATCCTAAGTTCTTTAAATATCTTACAGATAGCACCGTTGGATTCATGTCGCTCAACATCAATTCGGAAGCTTATATGAAAGGGATTCCAAATTATTTGGCTAGTCGTTACCAATGGTTGTTTGGCACTGAGCAAGAAATAATATCATTAGCGACTTTGGCTATCGATATTGCCTTTGACGAGTATGCGATATCCAAGATAATGCCTGGAGACAACTTGGTCGTGGTCAATGGAGTGACAAAACTCAAAATGGAGTATATGGACTACGAGTACGACGACGACTACAACATGAAAGAGGTTATGCAGAGTAAAGAAGAAGTCGTACCTCGCTTCGTGTGGATGTTTACCTCTAAGGACCAACGCTTAATCGTGAAGGGATTGCAGTTAGCCGTTGCGAAAGAGGTGGCGCAATATGTTGATGATATTTATGAAATCCCACGTAAACGTGGACAGGAATTTCCGATGTATGTCTTATTTAAAGATGACATTGTGATGGTTTCCAATGATAGGCAAGAGTTAGTCCATATACAGCAGGGGAAGTTAGGGGGTAAGCCGAATAAAAGTTTTGAAAAAATCGTCAAGAACAATGTGTTTTCAACGGTCTTGCAACCTAAGCGTATACCCGCTCTACTCTCCGAAATGGATGTGCCCATTTCCAAGGAATGGAGGGCATCTGTGGATGAATTGGCTCAGTACGGGAATGTGGTCATTTCTTCAAGGGGAATTGTCAAGAATGAGGCCGTGGCCGAGCTGTCCCTCACTTTGCCCTCTGAAAAGGCGCATGCTTTAGAATATATACTAACTGAAATCAATCGTCAATTGTTGCATTCAGGATTGGAGTAAGTATTGTTGTTTTTTTATAGCACTTTACCACATGGGCCCGTAACCGACAGGATACGGGCCCATGTGGTATGAAGGCGATTTGTCGTCATTTCGTTAGGATAGGTTAATAATTCCAAGTAGATTTGAGTGTACCAGTTAGACAACGGGATGAAATATACACTATATCGGGAACAAGAATTGGGATGTAGCCTGACTACTGCTTGGTCCTTTTTTTCATGTGCTGCTAATCTAGCTTCCATTACCCCACCAGAAATGAAGTTCAAGGTTTTGTCTACTTTGGCCGATGATGTCATCCATGAGGGGATGATACTCGATTATGCTGTTTCGCCATTATTGGGGATTCCGTTACAGTGGCAAACATTGATTACCCAGGTAGACGTCTTGAAAAGCTTTACCGATTATCAAGTAAAAGGGCCTTATCGCTATTGGAACCATTTCCACGAGTTTGTAGAGACAGATAAAGGTGTTTTGATGAGCGATACAGTGGTCTATGAACTGCCATTTGGCTTCATAGGCAATTGGGTTCACAGTTTATATGTTCAAAGAAAGCTCAATTGCATTTTCGATTATCGATCTGCAATTTTACGTGGGCTATTTAGGCAGGAAGAGGTTTCAAACTAGCCATGCGAGCCAACAGTCGACATGGCTAGTAATCATGCTGGTCGGCTTATAATGTAGCCATATCAATAACAAAACGATAGCGAACATCTCCCTTTTCCATGCGCTCGTATGCTTGATGGATATTTTTGATGTCAATCAATTCGATATCGGATACGATTTGATGTTCAGTACAGAAGTCAAGCATTTCTTGCGTTTCAGCAATTCCACCTATACCCGATCCTGCGACACTTTTGCGGCCACCAATTAACGCGAAAGCTGAAATTTGATGCGCTTCAGAGGGGGCGCCAACACAAATGTGTACGCCATTCATTTTTAGTAAAGACAAGTACATATTCATATCATGCGGAGCACTGACGGTATCTAATATGAAATCAAATGTGCCTACAGCTTGCTGGATCTGAGCTGGGTCTTTGGTGACAACAAAGTGGTGTGCACCTAGTTTTTTCGCATCGGCTTCCTTGTTTGGGGAGGTGCTGAGTACAGTGACCTCCGCTCCAAAGGCCACGCCAAATTTGACGGCCATATGTCCTAATCCGCCTAGACCAAGTACGGCTAGCTTATGTCCTTTACCGACTTTCCAATGGCGAAGTGGTGAATAGGTTGTGATACCTGCACACAGGAGTGGAGCGGTAGCAGCGAGTGAAAGCTTATCGGAGATGCGTAAAACGAAGTCCTCGTTTACCACGATGGTATTGGAGTAACCCCCATAGGTAGGAGCGCCATCGGTATATTTGTTGCGCCCATTATAGGTTTGGATATTGCCTTGCTCACAATATTGTTCTAATCCTTCCTTGCAATTGTCACATGTCCTGCAGGAGTCTACCATGCAACCGGTCCCGGCCAAGTCGCCCACTTTAAACTTGGTGACCTTGTCCCCGATCTTAGCGACCCGACCTACAATCTCATGGCCAGGTACCATTGGAAAGATGCCCGGAAACCAGTCATTGTGGATTTGGTGAAGATCGGAATGGCATACGCCACAAAATAGAATGTCAAATTGTACGTCATAGGGGCCTACCTCGCGACGTTCAAATTGCCATTCGGCTAAATCTGACTCAGGACTCTGAGCAGCATATCCTTTTGTTGTAATCATATGTGTTGTATTTTAAATGTTTTTAATTTAACAGGAATTTCTTGTATTTGTTTGCTGCAATTAGTGTGATAGGAAGCTATTGAATGTGCAGTCCTACTTTTTAAGGTGTAAATAGGTAATTTGTGATACAGCTGCAATAATTTGTTCATTCGTAGATTCGTCTTCGAGGGAATTGACGACAAATACGCTGATGGCATATGCTGTCCCGTCCGCTAATTGGACGACCCCCACATCATTGACCGCTCCTGTGAGGCCATATGATGTGGTGCCGGAGGACCCCGTTTTATGGCTGACGATGCTGCCCTTTGGTAACGGAGCTGTAATCCGCTTCTTACCTGTACTGGTTTCCGTCATTACCTTCCAGAAAAAATCAAGGTATTGGGGAGACAATAGATTGGACTTATAGGCTTTTACTAGAAGTTCATTACTAGATTTTGGACTGCTATAATTTAAATATTGTACATTCCAATCGCGATGCATCGCTTCTTCATTTGCTACGATTTTCATATCTGAAATACCCAATTTTTGTATATAACGTTGGACCACCTCCTCGCCACCGATCCATCTCAATAATATGTCACAGGCATTGTTGTCGCTTTGGGAGACCATGACAGCTAATAATTTTGATATAGGTAAGGTAAGGTTTCCTTCTGGATATTGGTCTCGCAGGGGGCTCCATGTATCTAAAAGCAAATCCTTTTTGGCGACATAGATACCGTGGTCTAATGGAAGTTGTTTTTGTTGTAGCATGTCGAGTACTGCAAGTGCAATTGGAAATTTGAAGACGCTTTGCATTGGAAATGTGTGTTCGCCATTTACTTGGAGCTCAACGCCATCTTTCAAATTGAGTATGTGTACGCCAATATGGGCTTTTTTGTCTCTTAGGATAGCATCGATTTGTATATTCCACGAGGACTGGGATAATGCGGGATGGATTCCTATAAGCAATAAAGATATAAAGATAAGGTAGTGCTTTCTCATCGGAGTGTTTTTTACGTAGTGGTGAAGGTGCTCTGAACGGATTGACTTAATCTATTCAAAGTACCTGCCCTTAGTGGGCAGGATTTCATCATTACGTAAATATACAGGATAAACTTCTCTCCTGAAATAGTACTTCTGTATTTTATAGACTAACTCCTCGTTTCCAAGGAATAAAATCATCTTGTTGCAATTTTACAGCTTTGGGGATGATATGACCGCTTGCTGCTTGAATACAGTATTCTAAAATCTCGGCTCCCATTTGTTCAATGGTCATCGTCCCATCAATAATAGGGCCTGTATTGATATCTATGATATCTGACATGTGTGCCGCTAGATGATTGTTAGTGGCGACTTTAATCGTTGGACAGATTGGATTTCCTGTTGGCGTGCCTAAGCCTGTGGTGAACAAGATTAGGGTTGCACCGGCTGCTGCTTTACCTGTTGTCGCTTCTACATCATTGCCGGGAGTGCAGACGAGATGAAGACCTGCCTTAGTTGCAGGCTCCGTATAGTCTAATACGTCGACAACGGGAGAGGTTCCTCCCTTTTTAGCTGCACCATTACTCTTGATGGCATCCGTTATGAGCCCATCTTTGATGTTGCCTGGAGAGGGGTTCATGTGAAAGCCAGACCCTGATTGTTCGGCCGCGAAACTATAGGCCGACATTAGATTGATAAATTTATGTGCCGAATCTTCCTGAACCATTCGATCTAGAAGTTGCTGTTCGGCCCCACAAAGCTCTGGGAACTCTGCTAATAACACCTGTCCACCTAAGGCGACCAATAGGTCGGAACAATATCCTACGGCGGGATTGGCGGAGATTCCACTAAAACCATCACTACCGCCACATTTGACACCAAGCGTTAATTTACTGAGCGGTTGCGGTGTCCTTTGTATTTCGTTGGCTGTTGTCAATCCAATAAAAGTATCCTTTATAGCCCTTTGTATCATTTCGCGCTCACTGCCAATATCCTGTTGACCAAAAATCAAAAGAGGCTTGTCGAATGCCGGATTACGAAGTTCGAGCTCTTTTTTAAAATCGTGTAATTGTAGATTTTCGCAACCAAGAGCTAGCACGGTAACTCCGGCGACATTCGGGTGATCGGCGTACGCAGCTAATAGTTTGGCAAGTACGGCAGCATCTTGACGAATGCCGCCACAACCACCTTGATGGGGGAGGAACTTGATTCCATCTATATTAGGGAATATGCGTCCTTGAATAGGTTCGGTCGTGGGCGAGAAGTCTATTTGTCGCAGATCTTCTTCGTTATGATAAGCCTGTAGTAGAGAACGTGTGAAATCGGTATACCTATCAGGCATACCATAGCCTAGTTCATTAACCATGGCTTCTTTTATGATCTCCAGATTTCTATTTTCACAAAATACGGTGGGGATGAATAGCCAATAGTTAGCCGTCCCGACTCGACCATCTGAACGAAGGTATCCCGAAAAGGTGCGGTCCCTAAACCTACTGACATCGGGTGGAGTCCATTGGTATTGAATGGGTCTATATGCAAAGGCGTCAACGGCATGTTTGGTATTGTGTATATCCATAAGGGCACCACTGCGTACATCCCATTGGACGCGACCTACAACGACACCATACATGATAACTTCTTGCCCTTGATGGAGATCGTGTATAAAGAACTTATGCTTGGCAGGTATGGCATCAATGAGCTGATAAGATTCAAGCCCATACCGTACGGTGGTCTGTGCCGGTAAATCTTGTAAAGCGACTAGGACATTGTCGTCAGGGTGTATTTTTAGGATATTCATGTCTGTTGTAAGAATTATTGTGGAATGAAGTAGTCAATGGCTTTGATAAGGCTGTGTTGTTGGGCATAGGCTATAATCTCCTGTACGAGATCGTTCAAACCTGGAAAGTTTGTGTCTTCGCCCCATATCTGCTTGTCAGAAAGTATGTTGTGAAGGAAATTGCTTTGCTGTACATGCGTAAACATTGTTGAGCGGTAATCATCTTGGAAAGTGACTTTACCTATTACTTGCTCGCGAGACGTTATCAAGTAGGCCGCCAATCCAATTGCTATCCCGACTGGCGGTGTATCATGTTGACTATACCAATGCCGAAGGAGGGGGTACACCCGCATTTTCATTTTAGTCGTGTATTGAAGTGCAATTGATTGCCATTGATGAGAAAGAAATGGATTTTTGAATCGATCGATGACGGCCGTTCCAAAGGATTGGGTATCTTGTTCCGAAATTCCAGACTGCTGGATTATCGGGCTAATCTCCTGAAAGAGCAGATGGTGGATGTAACGATCCAAAACTGGCTCATCGAAAAAGCTTTTTACATATTTAATGTGGGTCATAAGTGCCACGCCACAACATAAAGTATGGGTAGCGTTTAGCATTCGAAGTTTGATTTCTTTATATTGTTCTATATTCGGGACAATCTTGACTGATGGGTCAATCTCAGAGAAGCTTAACCTGTCGCGAACCACTGGACTATCCGATTCAATAGCCCATAGGCGATAGGGCTCGGCCATGATTGCCAATTTATCTTGATAGGGAAGTGTCTCCGGTGGTATACTGCCTGGCACGATACGATCTACTAATGAATTGCAGAAGTAATTGGCTTGGTCCACCCACGTGATAAACGTATTGCCAAGCTGGTGTCGTTCTGATATTTGAATTACAATACGCTTGAGTACCGCCGCATTGTCCGATATAAGCTCCGTGGGAATGATAACCAACCCTTTAGTGATATCACCCTCAAAATGCAGAAATCTTTTGTGTAGATAAGCCGTCACTTTGGCAGCAAAGCTACTTGGGGGAGCGTCATGAATATCGCCATCGGTCTCTACTATTCCAGCCTCTGTCGTATTGGAGATGAGAATCTCCATCATGGGGTTCTCGGCTGTTTCTAATATTTCTTGCCAATGTGTATGGGCGGATAATACTCTAGAGATAGAAGCGTTGATCTGCTTGGATTCAATAATTTGTCCGTTTTCAATGCCTTGCACTAAAAGAGTATAAAGTCCATCTTGATGATCAAAGGAGTTGCTATCTCCTTGGGATGTAGACTTGATGACCAATATACGACCATTGAAGATACCGGCCTGATTGGCTTTATGGATATAATCATCTGGAAGTCCCCTTAAGAGGGCGCCTGTACCGAATTGAATAACGCGCTCCGGCAGGTTGAATATTGCATCCGGTGGTAGGTCAACCTGTGTTGCGTCTATATGTTGTAAATGTTGCTTAGATAAGTGTATCATAATAAATTGTTTCCCCATGTATCCTTATCAGGGATTAGGGTATGGATCGTGATACAAGTCTAGCTGTTATTTTGATCATGAACAAGAGAAATCTATGATAGCGTTATCGGTAAATGATAACGTGTTACTAAATCAACCTATATTTTTCAGAACCATTCAAACACCACACCATATATAGCGACTTTTTTTTCGATAACGCTACCGCTACTTTATTCGGCGATTAAGTTGTATTTCTAGCTGTGATGGTTTTTCTTTGGGAATAACACAATTGAAATAAACTAAACGCTAACATTTTTAAATGGATAAATTATGATACATCGTATCCACATTAAACGGTTGTTTTTCTTAAGCTCGTTGATTTGTTATCTCTTCATTTGTATGGAGAATCTACATGCGCAACTTGCTGATAGAACAGGACACGTTACAAACTCTGCCGATCGTATGCCTTTGGAAGGTGTGACCGTGGCAAATCTCACAACACAATTACAAGCTCGGACTGATAAAGAGGGTAAGTTTACGATCAAAGCTGCAGCTGGTGATAAACTCAAATTCTCCTTGATTGGTTTTAAAGCTGGTGAATTGACGGTTTCGGCTCAAGGGATATTAGAACTGTCGCTAGCTGAGGATAGCTTCAATATTGGTGAGGTAGTGGTTACAGCACTGGGTATCAAGCGGGAGACCCGGGGGCTGACTTATTCTACCCAACAGTTGGATGGTAGCGCTGTCAATGATGCACGAGACAATAGTGGTAATATCATGACCAGTTTGACGGGAAAGGTAGCTGGGGCGGTCATTACCACAGCTGCTTCGGGGCCAGGGGCTTCAGCCAGAGTAGTGTTGAGAGGCAATAAATCCATCACTGGCAATAACAATGCACTGATTGTGGTGGATGGTGTACCGTATGATAACTCGAGTGCACAGCAAGCTACAGGTACCACGTATAATTATGGGACTAGTGATGGCGCTGCGAACATCAATCCAGATGACGTCGAATCTATCAATGTGCTGAAGGGCCCATCGGCCGCTGCACTTTATGGAAGTCGGGCGGCTAATGGCGCTATCCTGATTACGACTAAGCAGGGTAAATCGGGCAAGTATAGCATAGACTATAACGGTAGTGCTTCATTCGATCAAGTGAATATGTTGACCAACTTTCAGAATGCCTATGGGAGAGGGAATGGCGGGGTAGCCGGAACCAATGTTGGGGAAAGCTGGGGGCCGCAGGGACAAACGTATGCCAATAACGTAAAGGATTTTTTTGAAAATGCGGCTACATTCAATAACAGTATCAGTACCTACGGTGGTACTGAGAAGGTGCAGGGCTATGTATCTTACTCCAATAATAAGATTGGTGGTATCATCCCCGGGAATGATATGAAAAGAAACAGTGTAAACTTACGGGTAAACACGGAGTTGATTCCGAAATTAAAAACCGATGTTAAATTAAACTATGTCAATCAGCAAATAGACAATCGTCCGCGTTTGGGAGATATGGGCATTCCGATAGAAGCTTATATAATGCCGCGCGATATGGATCAGGCGGAACTGAGAGATTACGAGACAATCGATCCTGCAACGGGTGAACCACTACGTAAATATTGGTCTGGTGCTGCAATCTATGATAACCCTTACTGGAGTACCAATCGGACTTCTGTCAACGAAGTCAGGGATCGCATTACGGCCATGGGGTCTGTGACTTACCAGTTGACAGATTGGTTGAACATCATGGGAAGATACAGTTTTGATAAGTATATAGACAAGACGGACGGTTCGTTTTATGCGAGCACGGTATCATTAGGGGATGTGCGTCGTGGAGGTAAGTATTTTGAGACCAATGCCCGCTACCAAGAAAGCAATTTTGATTTCTTGGTGAACGGTAACAATGCCATATCCGACGATATCAAGGTGACTTACAACGTTGGAGCCAGTTCGTTAAATAGAACTTATAGTACCTTTCAAAATATGGCCAACGGGCTGTCAATTCCCAATGAGTTCAGTTTGAAGATGGCTACCACTCCTGAATATCTTCTAATTAGTGGGTATAAGCGACGTATGAACTCCGTGTACGCTAGTGCACAAGTGGCTTTTTATAATAATGTGTTTTTGGATATGACGGCGCGTAATGATTGGACTTCTACATTAAAGGCGCCTCATAGCTACTTCTATCCATCAGTAGGGGTATCGGCAGTATTCAATGAATGGTTGAATATGCCATCTTGGGTGAACTTTGGTAAAGTAAGGGCTTCTTATACCCAAGTAGGTAATGATCCTGACCCGTATTTGCTTAGACAGCTCTATTTATTTGGACTTGGCGCTGGAAATGGGTTTATTTCCAGATCGCCAATTAAATCAATCCCGGATTTGAAACCGGAATTGACCAAGTCATTTGAGACGGGATTGGATATGAAGTTTTTTGAAAATAGACTTGGATTTGATCTGACTTTATATAAGAGTAACACAAACAATCAACTATTGTACTTAGGCCTTCCAATGGCAAGTGGCTATAGCCGCCAATACATCAACGCTGGAGATATCGAAAATAAAGGAATTGAGGTTCAGCTGACGGCTTCTCCGATAAAGCGGGAGAATTTTGAATGGCAGACTACCGTAAATTTTGCTGCCAATACCAATAGGATTATCGAACTGCATGAAAAAACCAAACGGGCAAATATTACCGATAATACCAAGTATGCAACGGTAGTGGTCAATGAGGGAGGGAAATATGGGGATTTGTATGGATATAAGTGGAAGCGTGATGCGCAGAGTGGGAAATATGTTGTAGACGCAAGTGGACTTCCTTTGGTAGAGGCGAATCAAAAATTGGGTAACTTTAATCCGAAAGCACTATTGGGTTGGTCCAACTCCTTTAATTATAAGAACTTTACAGTAAATACACTTATTGATGCCCGTATCGGAGGAGAGATAGTTTCCGGAACTTCAGCCTATTTAGCGGCATTTGGTGTTGCAGACTTTACAGAGGCCTATCGTGAGGGTGGATTGGTATTAGACGCTGTAGATGTGAATGGGGCTGCCAATACACAAGCAATTACCGCGCAACAATTGTGGACCAAGGTTTCACAAAATGGACGGGATGCCTGGGGGGAATTTTTTACATATGATATGACCAATGTCCGATTACGGGAGCTTTCAGTTAGCTATAGATTTAACCTTAAGAACACGGAAGTCATCAAGAATGCTCAAGTATCTGTGACCGGACGGAATCTATTCTTTTTCTACAGGGGAAAATCTGTATTGGATATCCCTGGAATAGGTAAGACCAAGAATCCAATAGATCCAGAAGCGGCATTAGGTGCGGGCAATTATCAAGGGATAGAGGTTGGGTTGCCGCCTTCTGTCCGTACATTCGGTTTGAATCTAAAGCTTACCTTTTAATTACGATACATAAGATGCTCATGATACCTACTAAAGTAGGTCGGACTTAATTTTCAATAATAGAAAAAAATACTCCAATGAAAAGAAACATGATATATGGTACATTGTTAGGACTGAGTTTGATGTCCTGTACCAAAGACTTTGAAGAAATAAATAAGGACCCCAATAACCTAACGGTCATCACCCCGCGCGAACTACCTTTTATGTTTGCCAAGGCACAATCTTCTTCGGCTATGAACAGGTCGTTCTACCAAACGGTGCAAAATCTAGGGGCGGATTTATATGCGCAGTATTTCGCCCTGACGACCAACTCTTTTACCACGGATCGCTATTTATTGACACCGGATTGGCAAAGGCGTTTTTGGACAGTCGTCTATGTCGATACAGCGCCGCAATTGAAAAGCATATTGGAAAATACGGAGGCCAATTCAGGGGAAGCAGCATTGGCTAATATTATGTGGGTCTATGCTTTTCATCGACTGACCGATCACTTTGGCCCGGTGCCATACTTTGATGCGGCAGAGGCAAAAGATGTAATTGCATATGATCCAATGGACAAGATTTACGATGATTTTTTTGTCCGGTTGACTACTGCTGTGGAACATTTAAAGGCATTGCCTGCTGGGACGGCAGTCTTTGAGGGCTATGATTTGGTCTACGATGGAAATAAAGATAACTGGATTAAGTTTGCGAATGCTATGCGACTTCGACTGGCCTTACGGATTTCAAAAATAAACCCCAATAAGGCAAAGGCCGAGGCCGAGGCTGCTGTAGCCGCAGGTGTGATGACCAATAATATACAGAATGCCTCAATGTTGAAAGCCCTACCTGGTAATGATACAAACGGATTGTCACAGGTCGCCGTGTGGAATGAGTTCTCAATGAGTTCAACGATTGCTTCTTATTTGAAAGGATATGAAGACCCTCGATTGGGTATATATTTTCAACCAAGTAAAAATGGAAATCAATTTAATAGTGTGCGTAATGGTTCGACGTCTGTTGACTTGGGGAATGTGAGAAATCAATCTGGATCTAATTCGAACGTGGGTACATACTGGGTAAGATACAGCGGAGGCACCATCGAGGGGAATTTGACGGCCAAATTTCATGTGATGTGTGCAGCGGAGTCGTTTTTCTTAAGAGCTGAAGGTGCACTCAATGGATGGAATATGGGGGGGACTGCTCAGGAACTGTATGAGCAAGGGATACGGACGAGTATGGAGCAATGGGGTGCAGGCGACGCGGGGACAATTAGCAGCTACCTGTCTTCTACGAAACTCCCCATGGCACCAGGAGATTATCACAATTCACCAGCAGTAGCCAATACGGCTATAAAATGGGGGGGGAGTGTAGCTGAACAACGCGAACAGATTGGTGTACAAAAATGGTTGGCCATATTTCCTAATGGAATGGAAGCATGGGCTGAATATAGAAGAACCGGATATCCAAAAATGTATACTGTCATACAATCTGATAATTCGGATCTGCAGGCAGGCTCTTTTATCAATAGATTGCCTTACCCATTGACCGAGGCAACGGATAATTTGGCGGAACTCAATAAGGGACGTGCTTTGCTAGGAGGAGCAGACAATGCTGCAACAAGACTTTGGTGGGATGTGGACTGATAGATGATGAACAAAAGCATATGGATAATAGGACTGATGATGAGTATGGTACTAGATAGTGGAGCGCAAGGGTTGCTGCCGAACGTTTTGTCTATACCTAAAGAGATTGATGCGGCAAGGGTATTAATAGAAAATCGCGCCGATGAGTTGGAGGGTAAGGTATATACGGATGGATATGCTAATCCTGAAGCGATTTTAAAGGGTATTGCAAATAACCTGCAACTGGATGTTGGAGATGCTCCGGCATTGGATATGCGGATTGTCTCTTCTAGCGACAAAGGCAATTACACTATACACAATCTTATCTTCCAGAGTATGGAAGGAGTGTATGTGCCCGCCAATCTGTACGTACCCAAAGGTAAAGGGCCATTTCCTGCTGTACTCAACAGTCATGGACACTGGCCGCCGGGAAGGAGAAGTGAGATTGTGCAACGTACGTCGCAGATATTGGCTATGAATGGGTATGTATGCTTGAGCATAGATGCAATGGGGTCGGGCGAAAGAGGTCGGGAGCATCAACATGAGTATCATGGTGCCAATCTGGGATCTTTGTTGTTGGATCTGGGGACGCCCTTAATGGGGGTACAACTTATGGAGAATAGGCGGGCAATAGATTTGTTGTGTTCCCTTCCATATGTGAATCAGAAGTATATTGGTGCTACTGGTGCCAGCGGCGGTGGGAATCAAACAATGTGGTTGGCCGCGGTAGATCCGCGTGTGAAAGCTGCGGTTCCGGTGGTTAGTGTCGGTACTTTTCGCTCCTATATTATGAACAGTAATTGTGTATGCGAGTTGCATCCCAATGGGCTTTTGCATTTTGAAGAAGGCGACATATTGAAAAGTATGGCACCCAAAGCCATCAAGATTCTCACCGCGTTGAAAGATGGTAACGCAGCCTTCAATGTACATCAGATGCTTAAATCGTTTCGCATTGCGAAGCTCGCTTATCAACAGCGAGGCATAGCAGATCAAATTGACTATGAGTTATTTGACGAACCACATAGTTATACAACGGAGATGAACGTCAGCATGGTCAAATGGTTTGATCAAGCATTTGGAAATATACACCGTCGAGCCATTGATACCACTGGTATCAGTCTGCTGGATACCACTCAATTGGCCGTATTGGGACAAGGCGTTGCCAAGGACGAAATACTGACTATTCCTGCGTTCATCAGTCAGCGGTTTGGTCACGTGGAAAAGGAGCTTTTGAATACAGGGCTTGGGGATAAGGAGAGCGTACAAAGCCAACTTCGACAATTGCTGTCAAAGAGAGGAGTAGACAAACTGCTATCAACGCAGACCCTACTTCCGATGGATGGATGGGAAAGGATTGTTTTAGAGACTGCAAATCGACAATTGATTCCATTGTTGTTGAAGTCGCCGACGACGGAGGCTGGATCGATGCACATTTTCTTTCCTTCAAAGGGTAAACAGGAGCTTTCTTATCCTGAGGTTGAAGAAGTCTTAGCGAAGGGGAATGGTGTTGCCATAGTGGATTTATTCGGATTAGGTGAGCGTGCGTCTAAAAGCGGTGATCTTATCGATGGGGCATTGCCACGTTTTCATACGCTTTCCCGATCGACGATATGGCTAGGTGAGACGATGATGGGTATATGGGCAACTGAAATCGATATAGTGCTGGGATACCTGCATCAAGGAAATAAGGGGCGTAAATTGGAGGTGGTAGCCGATCGCGAGACTGCGCTGGCAGCATTGATCAGTAGTGGACTGGCCACAACCCGACAAGATTTGAAGCTTCGACAGCTGCCCATCAGCTATGTACCGGAGCTAAGAGGAAGTTTGGATAGTTACAACATGGCTATTCATATCCCTGGGATATTGAAATGGGGAGATATCCCTTTGCTACTGGCCCTTAGCGGAGATTCGGTGACCTTAGAGGATGCCCATACAATCATGGGAAGGAGTTGTACCGAAAAGGAGAGGAGAGCACTCCAGCAGAAGGTAAATATTTATAAAAACAAATTTAACAACGAAGGTTCACTTCAACTTAAATAGTTAATATGGGAACGAACAGAAGATCATTTTTGAAATTATCAGGTCTGGCCGGAATCGGACTTTTGACAGGATGCCAACAACAGGAAAAGGGTACAGCAGAAACACATTTGGACCATATCCGTCAGCAGGCCTCCAAGAAGTATACTGCTGCTTTTAATATGTCTGGATATGCAGCTCCAAAAATCGATACCGTGCGAGTGGGCTTTATCGGTGTCGGGAATAGAGGTTCTGCTGCGGTAGAACGTATGAGCCAGATTGGAGGGGTGGTCATCAATGGAATTTGTGATGTACGTGCCGAAAAAGCTACCGAAGCCAAGGCTCGAATCAAGACTTCTGGTCATCCGGCAAAGATTTATGCAGGTGAGGATGAAGACTGGAAAAAGATGTGCCAGGAGGACGAATATGACCTCATCTATATCGCAACGCATTGGAAGCTACATGCGGAAATGGCGATTTATGCAATGGAGCATGGTAAGCACGTTGCATTGGAGATTCCTGCCGCAACGACAGTAGAAGATTGTTGGAGA
The DNA here is from genome assembly GCF_027627455.1 of Sphingobacterium sp. SYP-B4668. NCBI lineage: Bacteria > Pseudomonadati > Bacteroidota > Sphingobacteriia > Sphingobacteriales > Sphingobacteriaceae > Sphingobacterium > Sphingobacterium sp. SYP-B4668. The sequence continues at coordinate 2,476,636 of NZ_CP115483.1, forward strand.
TTGGTGCAAACATCCGAAAAAACAAAAAAACATTGTGTGATGCTGGAGAACTGCTGCTACGACTATTTTGAGCTATTGACGCTTAATCTCGCAAGACAGGGATTCTTTGGTGATATTGTCCATTGTGAGGGCGCCTACATCCACGATATTTTGAACAGCTTTTTTGATGAAAAGAAGCGTTACGATTTTTGGCGTTTGAAGGAGAATGCCTCGCGTAACGGAAATTTATACCCGACCCATGGTGTGGGGCCTATCTGCCAAGTGTTGAAAGTGAATCGAGGAAATAAGATGGAGTATATGAGCTCCATGTCGTCCAAGGACTTTATGATCAACGAAAAGGCCAAAGAGATGGCGAAAACGGACAAGCGATTTGAGGAGTACGTCGATAAGCCTTTCCGTGGGAATATAAATATCTCTAATATATTGACGAATAGTGGAAGCACCATCATGCTCCAACACGATGTGACATCACCACGCCCGTATTCACGTATTCATATGGTGAGCGGCACCAAGGCTTTTGCCCAGAAATACCCGCTTCCTGGTAAGATTGCAATCGGGCATGAGGATTTTATGGGCGCAGAGGAGATGACAAAATTGGAACAGCAATATACACCTGGTATCGTCAATAAAATAGGGCAATTGGCTAAAGAAATCGGTGGCCACGGGGGGATGGACTTTATGATGGATTGGAGGCTGATAGACTGCTTAAGAAATGGCCTTCCAGTGGATATGGATGTGTATGACGCGGCGAGTTGGAGTGTGATTGGTCCACTTAGTGAGTGGTCAGTTGCTAATGGATCACTCCCGATTGAAATCCCAGATTTTACGAACGGAAATTGGAAAGAGAATAACGTGCACGATATCAATTTGATAGCAGGTGGAACAACAAATGTATTGAAATAGTAATTTAAAAAAGAGAATAACTGTGAACGTAAGGAAATTTAAAACTCGAGAAGAATTGGGCCAGTATGCAGGTGAAGCTGGTATAGAAGCTATAAAAGCGTCAATTGAAGCAAGAGGAGAAGCAAATGTAATATTAGCGACAGGTCAAAGTCAATTCGAAACCCTGCAGACATTAGTAGGCGCCAAAGATATTGATTGGACGAAGGTTAGGATGTTCCATCTGGATGAGTACATTGATCTGCCCGTCACGCATAAGGCCAGCTTCCGCAAATATTTGACGGAGCGCTTCGTGGACATTGTAGGGCCATTAAAAGAAGTGGTGTTGATTAACGGAGAGAAGGACCCTATTGATGAATGTAATCGTCTCCATAAAAAAATTCAAGATCATCCAATTGATGTAGCATTTGTAGGGATTGGCGAAAATGGACATTTGGCATTTAATGATCCACCAGCTGATTTTGAGGTAAAAGATGCTTATCTTGTTGTCAACCTAGATGTACAATGTAGGCAACAACAGCTTGGTGAAGGTTGGTTTGCATCATTGGACGAGGTACCCGGTCAAGCCATTAGTATGTCGATCCATCAAATTATGCAATCGAAAAAAATAATATGTGCCGTACCTGATGAGCGAAAAGCATTGGCTGTGAAGAATTGTCTTACGCTTCCGATATCCAATCTACATCCTGCGAGTATACTGCAGGACCATGCAGATTGCACCTGCTATTTGGATCAAGGGTCTGCATCTTTACTCAATTAACCAACAGATATGACAACAGCATCACTAGATAGGAAAACTACATTCGTGTCTATAGGTATCATCGGCATGATGTTCTTTATTTTTGGATTTGTCTCTTGGGTGAATGCAATCCTGATACCTTATTTTAAAATTGCATGTGAATTAAGCAATTTTCAATCTTACCTCGTCGCATTTGCATTTTATATTTCCTATCTGGTGATGTCAATGCCGTCTTCATACCTGCTTAAAAAAGTGGGCTATAAAAACGGGATTATGATTGGTTTTTGGATCATGGCGCTAGGGGCGTTTCTATTTGTGCCAGCGGCTTACGGAAGGACATATATCATCTTTTTGATAGGCTTGTTTACCCTAGGTGCAGGTCTGGCCGTGCTTCAGACGGTTGCTAATCTATATATTACGCTGATCGGCGAAAAGGAACGAGCGGCTCAGCGGATCAGTATTATGGGAATATGCAATAAAGGGGCAGGAATACTGGCTCCTTTAGTTTTTTCTTGGACTATCTTACGTCCGCAGGACAATGAACTCTTTAAGCAGATTCCATTGATGGACGAGTTGACTCGAGCAGCCGCTTTGGACGAATTGATTTTACGGGTAGTGTGGCCTTATACAGTGGTGGGGATTGTTTTGTTCTTAATCGGTGTAGTAGTCAAGCTGTCTATTCTCCCTGAATTGGATCAAAAAGAAGACGAGGAGATTGACAACAGAGGAAGGAAGAAAAAAAGCATTTTTCAGTTCCCACATCTTGTTTTAGGGGCTGTAGCTATATTTTTGCATGTGGGCACACAGGTCATAGCTATTGACACCATCATTAACTATGCAGGATCTATGGGCTTATCTTTGCTCGAGGCAAAATCACTTCCATCTTATACCTTATCGGCTACGATCATCGGATATTTGTTGGGTATCGTGCTCATTCCTAAAATTTGTAGTCAACGGACGATGTTGAAAATCTGTACGTTACTTGGACTTACTTTGGCGATATTAGTCTGTACTACGGATGGACATGTTCATTTTTTTAATATGGACCTGGATATTTCAATCTGGTTTATTGTATTGATTGGATTGCCCAATGCCCTTATATGGGCGGGAATATGGCCATTGGCACTTGATGGTCTTGGGAGTTATGCGAAGCAAGGGTCTGCACTTTTGATTATGGGCTTATGTGGCAATGCATTACTGCCTTTGCTGTATGGCTTGTGGGCAGATGCGGTGGATGTGAAGACGGCGTATTGGATATTGACGCCCTGCTTTCTGTATTTGGTTTTCTATGCGTTCAAAGGTCACCAACTTCGGGCCTGGACAAGTGCCCCTAAAAAAAACTAATATATGTTGACAATTACAAATGCCAAGATTATTGTTCCAAGTCGTATTATCGAGAATGGAACAATTTGGATTGCGGATGGTAAGATTATAGATTTAGCTGAGCATCCTGTAGGTCAGGAGGAAGCGAGGGGTGAATGGTTGGATGCTAGCGGGCTTTATTTGGCACCTGGTTTTATCGATATACACGTGCATGGAGGTGGTGGTGCTGATTTCATGGACAATACGGTAGATGCCTTTGTGCAGATTGCGCAGACTCATGTCAAATATGGGACCACATCCATGCTGCCTACGACTTTGACCAGTGAACCAGAGGAGCTGCTGGAATTGTTTGACATTTATGAAAAAGTGCTACAGCTAAAGAGCGGGGGTTCTCGTTTCTTAGGCCTACACTTAGAGGGACCTTATTTTGCGATGAACCAACGTGGCGCACAGGATCCGCGTTATATCCGCAACCCCGATCCAGGGGAATATGAGCCTATTTTGGAAAAGTATCACCATCTGATTGCTAGATGGAGCGCAGCTCCAGAGTTGCCAGGAGCTTTGGACTTTGGACGTAAAGTCGATGCGTATGGTATATTGGTCGCATTGGCGCATACAGATGCAATTTATGAGGAGATCATACCCGCAGTAGCGAGTGGATATCGATTAGCGACGCATTTCTATTCTGGAATGTCGGGGATGACTCGCCGCAATGCCCACCGGTATGCTGGGGCTATTGAAAGCTGCTTTCTGATTGATCAGATTGATGTGGAAATCATCGCTGATGGTGTGCATTTGCCGGAACCCTTTCTGCGATTGATTCACAAAGTAAAGGGAACGGATAAAATAATACTCGTTACAGATGCTATGCGGGCTGCTGGAATGCCAGAAGGTAAAAGTATTTTGGGTAGTTTGAAACGAGGTGTGGAAGTCATTGTGGAAGAAGGCGTGGCGAAGCTACCCGATTATTCGTCCTTTGCAGGAAGCGTGGCTACCGCAGACAGGCTTATCCGTACAATGGTCAATCTGGCCGGAATCAGTTTATTGGATGCTGTACAAATGCTAACGGCCAATCCTGCTAAATTATTGGGAGTGGCTGATAGAATAGGAACAATAGATATCGGGAAGGATGCCGATATTGTCCTATTTGATGAGCAGATAAATATTCACCATACGTATGTGCTTGGTGAAACCTGTTATCAGAGGTAATCGTACTCACCATTTTCGGGTAACAGAGTCTCGTATGATTAACTTTCCAGGCAGTACGATGTCCTTAATTTCAAAGTTTTTGTTTTTAATGTGACGGATGAGCAATGCACAGCTTTGTTTTCCAATATCCAAGGCAGGTTCTTCTATTGTCGTTAAATTGGGTTCGACCACGGTGGAAATGGGGTCGTTGGTAAAGCCGATGACACCAATGTCTTTTCCAACTCGAAGACCAGCTTTTTTGATAGCTAAGATAGCACCGACTGCTTTGCGGTCATTGACTGCAAAAATGGCATCGGGGCGTTTGGAAAGCGCTATTAGTTTTTCCAGATCTTCGGTACCATGGGCTTGTGAAAAACCGGAATGAATGATCAAGTTTTCGTCTACAGGTATTTTGCTTTTTTCTAGGGCTTTGATATAGCCACTTAATCGTTGTTGGGTGAATTTGAGGTCTTTTGGACCAGCTATATGTGCTATCCGTGTATATCCATTTTGGATGAGATACTGTGTAGCTTGGAAGGCGCCAGCAAAGTCATCTTGTACCACTTTGGAAACCTGCATGTCATTGGGGACCCGATCAAAGAAGACAATAGGGAGTCCTTTGGACATAAGTTGTTCAAAATGGTCATTGATATAGGAGTCTGAAGAGATGGAGATGAGCAGACCGTCTAAACTACTCGTTGAAAGATTTTCCATAAGATTTTTCTCCCGAGCAAGGTTATCATTGGTTACATATAGAATGATATTATAATCTTGTTCATAGGCTTCTTCCTGTATGCCGGAAATAACCATGGAAAAATAATAGTTGGTAATAAAGGGGATGACTACACCAATGTTTTTGGTGGATCCAGAGGCTAGAGCCGAGGCATTTTTGTTGGGTTTGAAATTTAGTTTTCGCGCTAGGGCCAGTACTTTTTCTCTGGTCTCGGGGTTGACATCGTGCGTGTCTCGGAATGCCCTAGAGACTGTAGATACGGAAATATTCAACATTTCCGCAATATCCTTGATGCCAATGGGGTTCTTCATCTATGAATGGTTGGTTTATAAATAATGCTTCACAATTTACTAAAAACAATTAATATGTCACCATTCATACGTTTTTTTGATTGGACCGTATTCTAATTTTGCAGCTCCTTAGTCTTAAATATTTACATACTAAAGCAATCGTTTATGTGGCGTTTTTTAGCCAGATATTACCGAATGAAAAGCATTTTATCTAAGTTTGGTGTATTGACGCAAACTAAGTATTAAGATGATAAGTATTATAAGTGCAGCAGTACAGCATATCGAAGAGATTCGAAAAATCGCATTTAAAACATGGCCCATTACTTTTGGAAAGATATTATCCGAGGCTCAGATTGAGTATATGTTGAACATGATGTATAGCCAAGAGGCACTGATGAGGCAGATGGAGGACCAAAGGCACTGTTTTCTGCTCGGAGTGGAGAATGGTAGATACTTGGGGTATGTCTCTTATGAACTGCACTATCAGGATGAGGCTATTACAAAAATCCATAAAATTTATGTTTTACCAGAAGCGCAGGGAAAGGGGGTAGGTAAGGTCTTACTTAGCAAGGTGGAGGCAGAAGCTATGCTACATGGGGATCAAAAGCTCGCTTTAAATGTAAATAAGTATAATGAGGCGGTGTATTTTTATAATAAAATGGGATTTGAATGTGTGGGGACAGAAGATATTGACATTGGCTCAGGTTTTTTAATGGAAGACAAGATAATGGAAAAGAAATTGGCAACCGTAGAATAGGGTTGCCAATTGTCATGATGAGTCAAATGGTGCATCACAATAAGTTAGGATAGTCACTAATTATACCGTCCACTTTCAATGTCCGAAGTCTCTGGACCTCTTCCTTATCATTAGCCGTCCAAGGCACAACTTTAATCCCTTTCGCATGGCAGTCTTTTACGAATTGAGTGGTGACAATCTTGTAATGGGGACTGATAATAAACGGTATAAAGCCTAGGTCTGCAACAAGATTATCAATGGATTGCTGATTTTTGGCGTCAATCAGATAGGATGATTTTATCTGAGGATAAATCTTGTGAAGATATTGAATGGTCCGTTTGTCAAAAGATTGGATGACAGTCCTAGAAGCGATTCCTTTGTCTATGATGACTTGGGTTAATAAATCTACGAAGGTCTTAGGATCAGGGTGAAGTATACCGTCACCTTTGGCGGAACTTTTCGTTTCAATATTATAGAACATCGGTGCTCGATGCTTGTTTTTAGCTTCCTGCTCAACGGCGGTAATTAACTCTGATAGCAGAGGAATATGGGTTTTAAGTTTTTTTTGCTCTGGAAAGTCTTTGAAAAACTTAGTGCCCGTATCGTATTTTTTGAGGTCTTCATAAGGGAGACTGAATACTTTTAGATATTTTTTGTCGGCGGGAATGTCCTCTCCGTTTGGATATTTGATATACTTTGGATTGAGATAGTCGTCATGCGTTACAACCACTTTTTGGTCTTTTGTAATATGACAATCCATCTCTAGTGTGGTGATATTTGGCCATTCCTGCATGGTCATTTGCATGGCTTCTATCGTGTTTTCGGGGTATAGTCCTCTGCCTCCACGATGAGCTTCTGCTGAGAAATCTGGGAATTTGGTATTCACGTTTGAGTCCGATTTTTTTAAAGTGGAGCAGGATAGGAGGCCTAATGTCAAAATTAGACCTCCGATATTGAATATTGTTGGTTTCATTTGTCTGGATTGTTGTCGTCCGTCTGCGCTCAATTAAGGGTAAGATAAAGACCAACGGCTAGCAGACTACCGATAATTGGACCTAAGACCGGTACCCAGGCATATCCGATGTCAAAGCTGGCTTTGTTTCGGATAGGGAGTAAGGCATGGATAATACGAGGTCCTAAATCTCGGGCGGGATTTATGGCATACCCTGTTGTTCCGCCCAGTGCTAAGCCAATGACCCATACTATAAAGGCTACTGGGATAGCGCCAATAGAACCTAAGCCCACGGTGGAATCATCTGCTAACTTGGCATCTGTAAAATGGAAAATTGAAAAAATCAATACAAATGTGCCTACAATCTCGCTTATTAGGTTTATAGGGATATTCCGAATGGCGGGCGCGGTGCAGAATACCGCTTGTTTGGCACCAGAATCTTCAGTTGCATCGAAATGATCTTTGTAAAGTAGCCACACCAAAAATGCACCTGACATGGCTCCTAAGAATTGGGCCACAATATAGACGGCACCCTCTTGTATACTCATCTTTGCTAAAGCCATATTGGCAATGGTTACTGCAGGGCTTAGATGGGCGCCACTGTATGGGCCAGCAATCACTACCCCCGCAAATACAGCAAGAGCCCAGGCCGTGGTGATAACAATCCATCCCGAATTGTTGCCCTTGGTTTTATTAAGTACTACGTTGGCTACTACTCCTCCTCCCAGAAGGATGAGAACTGCGGTTCCGATTAATTCAGCTAAAAAAGGTGTCATAAATTATCATAAAGGTTTATAGGTGTCTTATTTGTTCTCTGCCCAGAATAGTGCGGTCTTAACTGCTCTGTGCCACTCATGTATCAGCGTCTTCGTATCGACTTGCTTATCTGGACGGAAGGTCTTGTCTTCTTTCCATTGTTTGGAAATTTCTTCAATATCTTTCCAAAAGCCGACAGCAAGGCCAGCAAGATAGGCCGCACCCAATGCAGTAGTCTCAGTGATTTGCGGTCTGATGGTGGTACTACCGAGGATGTCCGACTGGAACTGCATTAAAAAGTTGTTTTGGGTAGCACCGCCATCTACACGAAGTTCTTTAATGGATAGCTTGGCGTCGGATTCCATTGCTTTAAGTATGTCAAGCGTTTGGAAGGCGATGCTTTCCAAGGCAGCTCGAGCGATATGCGCTGAGTTTGCGCCTCTGGATAGGCCCACTAATGTGCCGCGTGCGTCTGGATTCCAGATTGGAGCCCCGAGGCCAGCAAAGGCAGGGACGAGATATACCCCATTGGTATCTGCTACGGAGCGGGCTAATTTTTCTACGTCTGACGATGACTTGATAATGCCTAATTCGTCTCGAAGCCACTGGACAATGGCACCACCGATGAAGATACTTCCTTCTAGTGCATAGGTGGTTTCTTTACCTATTTGCCAAGCTACGGTAGTTACGAGCTTATTGGTCGAAAATACTGGTTTTTGGCCGATATTCATAAGCATGAAGCAACCGGTGCCATATGTATTCTTGACCATTCCTTTGCTGGTACACATCTGCCCAAATAGTGCTGCTTGTTGATCCCCGGCGATACCTGCAATCGGAATGTTATTGGAAAGGATGTCTAGTGAGGTCTCTGCATAGACTTCGGAAGAGCTTTTTACTTCTGGTAATAACGATTTGGGGATGTCAAAAATAGTCAACAATTCCTGATCCCACTCCATCTTCTGGATGTTATAGATCATGGTGCGGGAGGCATTGGTGACATCTGTTACGTGTGTCTGTCCATTGGTTAGGTTCCAAATCAACCAACTGTCTATCGTTCCAAATGCTAATTCTCCATTTTCTGCTTTCTTGCGGGCCCCCTTAACATTGTCCAGAATCCAATTTATCTTAGAAGCTGAAAAATAGGCATCGATCAACAAGCCTGTTTTTTCTTGGATAAGGGCCGAGTGTCCTTGTTCAGCTATTTTACGACAGTAATCAGCTGTTCGTCTGTCTTGCCAAACAATAGCGTTGTAGATAGGAGCTCCTGTTTTTCGATCCCAGATAACAGTGGTCTCACGCTGATTGGTGATACCGATTGCTTTAATTTTGGACGAATTGATTTTGGATTTGGACAGCGCTTCGGCTAGCACCGAGATTTGTGTAGACCAAATATCTTGTGGATCATGCTCCACCCATCCCGACTGTGGGTAGTGTTGTTTGAATTCTTTTTGCGCAACACATTCAATTTCCCCCGATTTGTTAAATATGATGGCTCTTGAACTGGTTGTTCCTTGATCAAGGGCGACTATAAATTCTTTGTTCTCCATGGTTTATAATGGGTTATTTTAATATATAATTTAGAGTAAGTTGTTCGTATGCCAATAGTTGGTTGTCGATCCACTGTTGATCTTGATGAAGGGTCTCTGCCATCAACTTGGCCACAGTCGGTGCCATTTCCAAGGATGCTCGAGCGTCTAGGAACAAGATGCGCATTCGGCGGGCCAATACATCTTCTACCGTGCGAGCCATTTCGTGTTCCACAGCCCAGACTACCTCAGCACCTATATGTGCAAATTTAGAATGCAGGGGGGCAGCTAAAGCAGGTATACGGGCTGCAAGTTCACGGATCCCTTCGACATCGCTACCATAAAATTTCCAATGTCCCTGCTCTTGGTTATGTACATAGCCGTGTATTCTTAAATCTGTGGTGACACATGGTTCAGCAGGCAAGTTAGCGATTTTGATAGCTAAATCTACGGTCTGCTCAGCCATTTTACGATAAGTGGTCCATTTGCCACCGGTAATGGTAACTAACCCGGAAGCATTACTGATGAGCTTATGATCTCTTGATATCTCTTTGGTGCTATTGGTGTCATTATCTTGTGGGGCGGCTAAAGGCCGGAGACCTGCGAATACACTCAATACGTCTGCGCGCGATGGAGCAGTCTCCATATATGCATGCGCAGTGTCCAAAATAAATTTTATCTCCTCCTCAAGCGGTCGTGGCTCAATCTGGTGTAGGTCCAAAGGGGTGTCGGTAGTGCCCAACAAGACATGGTCATGCCAAGGCACACCAAAGAGAACACGGCCATCACTTGTTTCGGGAATCATAAGGGCATCGGTGTTGCCTAAAAACTTCTTATCGATAACAATATGGGTTCCTTGACTGGGTCTCACTAAGTTTTTGTGCTTAGGTTCCTCCATTTTGAGGATGTCGTCTACGAATATTCCCGTCGCATTGATAATAGCGCGCGCTTTAATCTGGTGTGATATACCCGTCTCTTGATCTATAAATGTCAAACCCGAGACTTTGCCCATTTGATCTTTGTGTATTTGTGTAACATCGGCGTAGTTGAGTACAGTCGCTCCATGTTCGGCTGCTGTTTGTCCTAAATTCAGAGCCAATCGGGCGTCATCAAACTGTCCATCATAGTATTGTATCCCCCCCTGTAGTTTGGACTTTTTCACAGTAGGCAATCGGTCAATTACTTCTGCTTTATTTAAGGAGATTGACTTGCCAATACGTAGGCTTCCAGCCATCCAATCATATAATTTGAGTCCAACCAGATATTTAACACGACTGAAAAATGAATAGCAGGGAATGATGAAGCTTTGTGTACGCGCTACATGTGGAGCATTTTTGAATATTAATCCGCGTTCACGCAATGCGGAGAAGACAAGTTTGACATCTCCATTGGCCAAATACCGAACTCCTCCATGGACGAGTTTGGTGCTGCGACTCGAAGTTGCTTTTGCAAAGTCGTATTTTTCGAGAAGGATGGTCTTAAATCCTCTCGAAGCCGCATCCACTGCTATCCCAAGTCCGGTAGCACCGCCTCCTATAATGGCAATGTCCCAATGCTCGGTCTGAGAAAGGGATTGAATGCTTGTATTTCTGTCAAACTTCATATACGTATTATTTAATGTAAGCAATGGTTAACTCCTTCAGAAAATATCTGGATACCATGATAATTAACTTTTGTCTCAAAATGTTTGCTGCTGCTGTTAGAAATTTCTTTTTACGCTCACTGCAATACAAAACAAATATAATAAAATAAGTAAACGAAAGTAAAGGAAAATAAACGAAAGTCGTTGTTTTTTTATATTCGTTATAATCTTTAAAGTTTTTACCTTAGAGAAATTGAATAGATTATATTATGAACAGCGTCGAAAGGCATCATTTTATCCTGGATAAGCTCAAGCAGAACGGGAATATCACTGTTTCGGAAATATGTGAAGAGCTGGGTGTATCCACTGTCACGATTCGAAAAGATTTAAAATTTTTGGAAGATAGTTCTTTACTTTTTAGGGTGCACGGGGGTGCAACCTGCCAAAATCCGTATACCACGGACCGTACGGTATTCGAGAAGGAAAAGCTGCATGCGGATGAAAAGACGAGAATTGGGCGTGCGGCTGCAAAGTTTGTCGAGCCCAATGATTCTATTATAATAGCCTCGGGTACTACCATGCAATCATTGGCGAAAGAGATAGACCCTCAGGGGCAGCTTACGGTGGTCACGTCTGCTTTGAATGTTGCTCATCAATTGATTCAGCATCAGAATGTTGAAATTATTCAACTAGGGGGTACATTGCGAAAAACATCGACTTCAGTCACTGGAGCCTACGCGGAGATGATTCTTAAAGATTTTTTTTGCTCGAAGTTGTTTTTAGGAGTCGACGGTATAGACTTGGACTTTGGAATTACGACGACCAATGCCAATGAAGCACGGTTAAATAGAGCAATGATTGCATCGGCTCAAAAGGTAATTGTACTGGCTGATTCTAGTAAGTTCGGACGTAAAAGCTTCGGTAAAATTTCAGAGATGAACCAAATAGATGTACTGGTAACGGACCAAGACGTAAATCCTAGACTTGTGGAGAGATTAGAATCTTTGGGGATAAAAGTTATCATCGTTTAATAAGTTTTTGTTTGACCATAAAAATTTTACAATTAAATTTTCAATTCAAAGATCAATATAAAATTATTTTAATATCTTTAAAAGATGGAGTTGATAAATTTTGACTTCACGTAACGATTTATAAATCAACACCTAAAACTTACAAACAACAATATGAAAGAACAAAACAATTCAAGACGTGAGTTTATCAAGAAGTCAGTTATAGGGGCTGCCGCTTTTACAATTGTACCACGTTTTGTGTTAGGGGGGCAAGGTTTCCTAGCTCCTAGTGATCACCTAACAAAAGGAGTAATCGGTGTAGGCGGAATGGGGAGAGGACATTTTGAGTACGCGGGCACCAAGACCGTTGCAATCTGTGACGTGGACACGCGCCATTTAGCACTCGCGCAAAAAGCGCTGGGCGGAGGTGTGAAGGAATACCACGACTTTAGGGATTTAGCAAAGGCTCCAGATGTAGATATCGTGCATATCGCAACTCCACCACATTGGCATGGTTTGATGGCTGTAGAAGCAGCCCGCTCAGGCAAAGATATCTGGTGCGAGAAGCCTATGACACGAACTATAGGTGAAGGTTTGAAGGTTAAAGAGGCTGTAAAGCAGCATGGTAACATGTTTAGGTTGAATACGTGGTTTAGATTTAAAGATAACTTCTACGGTATGAATGTACCGGTCTCAAAAATTAAGAGATTGGTGGATACTGGTATGATGGGGTGGCCTTTGAAGGTGACTATTAGCAAGCATACTGGATTTGACTGGAAATTTTTCTGGATTGGTAAAGAAGATTTGCCAGTGGAGAAAGTTCCTTCGGAATTGGATTATGACATGTGGTTGGGTCCAGCTCCATACAAGCCGTATAGTACGCATCGTGTGCACACTACTTTTAGAGGATATTGGGATTATGATGGTGGTGGACTTGGAGATATGGGACAGCATTATCTTGATCCGGTTCAGTATTTCTTAGGTAAAGATGAGGAGAGTCCGGTGTCTGTTGAAGTGGATGCTCCTCAACAGCATAGTGATGCCGTTGGGACTTGGAGACGTGTTGTATATACCTATGCTGATGGATGTCAGATTATTTTGGATGGCGAAGGTAAAGATGAGGGAGTCGCTTATATTGAAGGACCTAAAGGAAAGCTTTATAAGGGGTTTGTTTCGGATATCCCAGATATGGAAAGAAAATTGGCACAATATCCAGAGCCAGCACCACAGATGACGGACTTTTTAGAGTCTGTTAGAACAAGACAGAAATTTGCATTGAATGAAGAAAATGGTTTCCGTTCTTGTACTTTAGTCAACATGGGGCTTATAGCATTAAGATTGAACAGATCGTTGAAGTTTGATTCGGTCAAGCAGGTATTTATAAATGATGAGGGAGCTAATCGTTTGATTCATCAACCGATGAGAGGTCCTTGGACAATTTAATTACTTTCCAATAATACCTTAAAATGAAACCATCATATCATACAAGGCTTTGCTTAAATAAGGACATCTTGTCTACTATGATTGCTTCATCGCGTTTAAGATTCAATTTAAATTCTGATGGAACCAATCCCGATTTGATTAGGGAGGGCTCTTGTCAGCCATTAAGAAATATAAAAGGATGAAAAAAACTTTTAATCTACTAACAGCTCTATTTATATTACAGGTTGCCGCGCATGCGCAGTTACCTTCTAACCGTACTTCTGCAACCAAGATTGCGGATGTATTGGCTCAACAGCCTGCCGAGGAAAACGAAAAGTTTGCGGCGGCAATGAAAGAATTGGAGAACTTCAGTCCCGATGATATCGTGGAATTGGTTACCAAACTGCAACCGCAGGGTGGCAATAATGCAAAAATCGAGTATGCAACAAATTCCTATGCATTCTATGTAACGCAAGCTGGTATGGACGCCAAAAGGGAGTCATATGCCAAAGGATTGCTTGTAGCCTTGGACAAGTTGGCTGATAAGGACAACAAGGGATATGTCATTAAACTGCTTCAACAAGTAGGAAAAAATGAATCTGTCTCTTCAATAAGCAAGTATTTAACGGATGATTATTTGGTAGGTAAAGCTTCAAGAGCACTTGTTGCCATCAATACCAATGATGCCAAATCAGCATTAGTGCAAGCCTTAAACGGTGCGGATTCGGATGTAAAGAAAACGGCTATCGTGACTGCTTTGGGCGATTTGAAAGTTGCGGAGGGAGAAGCTAAGATTCTAGAGTTGATTAAGAATACCAATGCTCCTAAATTTCAAAAAGCTGCTTTCACAGCACTTAGTAAAATTGGAGGTGAGCAGTCGGCGCCAGCTTTCTTAAATCAAGTAGAACTGGTCAAGTATAAGTACGAAGCCAATGACATAGCAGGCTTGGCCGCAGATTATGCAGAGACGCTTGTTGATAATAAGAAATCCGAGCAGGCCCAGAAGATTGCTGAAGCTCTTTTTAAAGGAGCGACCGCTAATAATGCTATCGAAACAAAGATTGCAGCCTTGCAGATTTTGACGAAAATCAATCCTACTAAACAGAAGAAAGCGCTACTAGCGGCGGCTGTTAGTGAAGACGCTGCTTATCGTCATGTCGCGCTTCAATTGATAGGAGAGCTGGGTGATGCTGGAGACACAAAAAAGCTTATCGGCGCATTGAAGAAGTCTAGTCCAGGTGTTCAAGAGAGCATACTTGATTACCTAGCGCTTGAAGGTAAAGATTCCGATATCAAGAATATAGAGAAGGTTGTTTTGAAAAGCACGACAGGCGATGCCAAGATAGCTGGATTACAGGCACTGGATGCCTTGACGAAAAGTCAGATTACACCTTTGTTGATCAGTCAATTAAAGGGGGCTGATGCTCCGTTGGTGGCCGCTATTCAAAAATTGCTATTGGCTTCTAAAGATGCCAATACTATGAATATTGTCAACGAGTCATTATCTACTGCAGATACGAAGACGCAGATCGCCTTATTGGAGGTCCTGACCAGCAGAACTAATGCAGGATCGGCTAAGGCCGTCTTACCTTTAGCAAAAAGTGCTGACGAACAGGTACGTCTAGCTGCGTACAAAGCCTTGCCTACTGTAACTACAGACAGCGATATCAATGATTTATTGGGGTTATTGCCTACTTCAACGGAGAAAGAGACGCCATACCTACAGGTTGCACTAATTAATGCAATCACCAGTAGCAACGATAAAGATGCCTTTTTGGAAAAACTTGCTAAAAATGTGTCCATTTCTGCTTCGACCTCTGTCTCTAAGTATTTCCCGATATTTGCGGGTGTGGGCGGCTCGGAGTCCCTTAAAGCGGTACAGCAGCATAGCAATTCGGATGTACCTGACCTGAAGGGCAAAGCCATTGCAGCATTGGCCTCATGGAAAACAGCCGAAGCATTGCCTGCGCTAGTGGAAATCTCCCGGACGGAAAGCGATGCAGCAAACTTTGATGTGGCTTATAAAGGTTTAATAAAACTGACGAATATTGGAGATTTCAGCGCTGAACAAAAGGCTTTGTATTTGAGAGACGCTTTTGCTATCGCTAAAACTGATGCACAACGTAATCAGGCTTTGGGTTCACTTCAGGGAACTGGCACTTATCAAGCTATGATTTTTGCAGCTCAATATATGGATAATGCTGCATTGAAATCTAGTGCTTCGAATACTGCCATGAATATAGCGCTTGATCATAAGGAGTATGTTGGTGAAGAAGTACGTGCTATTTTAAACAAAGTGATCGGCAATCTTTCGGGTAGCGAAAGCTCTTACTTAAAAGAAGCTGTCGTGCGCCACCTTGCTGAAATGCCTAACAAGGCAGGATTCGAGCAGGTATTCAACGGCAAAGATTTAAGTGGTTGGAAGGGCTTGGTTGCCGATCCAATCAAAAGGTCTAAGATGGATGCCAAAACGTTGGAAGCTGAGCAGGTGAAGGCTGATCAAAAGATGCGTGAAGGATGGCATGTTGTCAATGGCGAATTGGTATTTGATGGCCACGGAGATAATATAGCCACTATCAAACAGTATGGTGATATCGAAATGTTGGTCGATTGGAAACTGGATAAGAATGGTAAAGAGGGAGATGCAGGTGTGTATTTGAGAGGTACTCCACAAGTGCAAATTTGGGATATTTCGAGAACGAACGTTGGAGCACAAGTAGGCTCTGGCGGTTTATATAACAACCAGAAGCACGCTAAAGATCCTCTTAAAGTCGCTGATAACCCATTGGGTGAATGGAATACTTTTAAAATCAAGATGATTGATGATAAGGTTTCCGTATGGCTTAATGGCGTACTCGTTACTGATAATGTCCCGTTGGAAAATTATTGGGACCGGAATCAGTCTATATTCCCGACTGAACAAATTGAATTGCAAGCGCATGGTACAAAAGTGTATTATCGTGATGTATTTATCAAGAGCCTTCCAAGGAAAGAAGTGTTTGCACTGAGTGCACAAGAGAAGAACGACGGGTTTGATATGCTTTTTGATGGTACTAATCTAGATAAATGGATGCCTTCGGAAGGATATGGTATCAACGAGGAAGGACATTTGATCGTCTATCCGAATGCTAAATATGGAGGTAATTTATATACAAAAGATGAATATCAAGATGTGGTATATAGATTTGAGTTCAAATTAACACCTGGTGCCAATAACGGAGTAGGACTTCGCACGCCTTTGAATGGAGATGCAGCTTACCAAGGCATGGAGATTCAAGTTTTGGATAATGAGGCAGATGTGTACAAGGATTTGAAACCTTATCAGTATCATGGATCTGTATACGGTGTAATCACTGCAAAAAGAGGTGCTTTGAAGCCAGTGGGTGAATGGAATACGGAGGAAATCCGTATCCAAGGAAACAAAATCAAAGTAACGGTAAATGGTACTGTGATTCTTGATGGCGATCTTGCTGCTGCTTCCAAAAATGGAACGCTAGACGGTAAAGAACATCCAGGCTTGAAACGTACGTCTGGGCATATTGCATTTCTAGGACACGGATCGGAAGTGTTTTTCCGGAATATCCGCGTGAAGAAATTGTAAATCCTGCAATACTTTTTGAGATTGAGAGCCAGCTTCTATTTAGAAGCTGGCTCTTTTTATTGGAAAGAGTAGGTAGCTATGCAAGCATAGTTGTTTGTAGATATGTCTATTATGTTTGCATAGTTTTTCCTCCTACTTCTTGGCTATTTGTAACATCAATTATGAATGTTGTAACTTTTATTGAAAATAGTTATCCACAATCCACATTTGTTAAAATTTGTTAATTTTTCAACGAATTAGGTTTTGGGGTTTAATTCTCAACTTGAAACGGCCGCTGGATTTATGAATTTTGCAACCAACTATTAGTTGTTTAGAATACTTATAAATAGCAGGGTGGTAATGGGCGGCTATTGTATATTAAGTTTGTGTTAAGTTTACAAATAATACAAAACGACTTTATATTTTTGCAGAACAATATATTCATAATTCAAAATAATGAAGAAATCTTTACTATTTTTTGCTTTGGTTCTTGCAAGCTATGGTACTATCCAAGCGCAGGTCACCACAAGTAGCATGACTGGGTTAGTTACGCAAAGTAGCGGACAAACCACAGCTGGCGCAACTATTAAAGCTGTTCACGTGCCATCTGGAACGGTGTACTCCGGATCTGCAAATGCTGCCGGGAGATTTAACCTTCCAAATATGCGTGTAGGTGGACCCTATAAAGTTGAAGTGACCTATGTTGGTCACGACCCTTTAGTATATGAGGATCTCTTCCTTCAACTAGGACAACCTTTTGTCCTGAATGCAACATTGGATGAAAATACTACAAATTTGGATGAAGTTGTTGTTTTGGGAAAAAGGGGAAGTAGTAAAACTGGGATTTCTACTGAAATAAGTCGAAAGAAAATTGAAGAGATGCCTGCAATCTCTAGAAGTATCACGGATTTGACAAAGATGACTCCTCAAGCGAACTCCCAAGGGGACGGGTTTTCCTTCGCTGGTAGAAATAGTTTGTTTAATTCTTTAACATTGGATGGTGCTCAAATGAATAATGCATTTGGCCTATCTGCACTACCAGGAGGACAAACTGGTGCTCAACCTTTTTCATTGGATGCGATTGAAAGTATTCAAATCAACCTGTCTCCGTATGACGTAAAACAAGGAGGTTTCACTGGAGCGGGAGTAAATGCGGTAACGAAATCTGGCACTAATACCTTTTCTGGATCAGTCTATACGTATTTTAAGAACCAAGATTTACAGGGTTATAAGGTTGCAGGCGAGAAAATCCCAAAGACAGAGATATATTCTAATAAGCAGTTCGGTTTTACCGCCGGTGGGCCCATTATTAAAGATAAGTTATTCTTCTTTATCAATGGAGAGACTACTAAAAGGACCACCCCCGGAACAAATTTCTTGGCCAATAGGGGTGAGGTAGATGTTGCAAATGTATCGAATGTAACGGCTTCAGATATGGATTTAGTAAAAAATACTTTACTGAATCGCTTTGGATTTGATCCAGGTATTTATGAAGGTTTTGAAAATCAACAGAAGGCAGATAACATAACGGCAAAATTAGACTGGAATATAAACGATATCCATAAGCTTACTCTTCGCTATAACTATTTGAA
This sequence comes from Sphingobacterium sp. SYP-B4668, assembly GCF_027627455.1. Lineage (NCBI taxonomy): Bacteria > Pseudomonadati > Bacteroidota > Sphingobacteriia > Sphingobacteriales > Sphingobacteriaceae > Sphingobacterium > Sphingobacterium sp. SYP-B4668. Next base: position 2,494,965 of record NZ_CP115483.1, read on the forward strand.
TTCATACAGGGATGTCAATCCGAGCACTTCTAATAGTAATGCAGGTAGAGGACCTAGCAAAACATCCTTGATTTTTTCTGGTCTACGTTATAAACAGTTTAACAATATCAATTCCATCACTGCTGAGTTGAATTCGAATTTCAGTAATCGGTTCGCAAACCAATTGCAGATTGTATATTCTGCATTCAGAGATTATAGAGAGACTGCAGGTGGAGCGTTCCCGTTGGTAGATATAGAAAATGGAAATGGAGCAAATTACATTTCCTTTGGTACTGAACCATTTTCTGGTTTAAATTCATTGGATCAGAATTTGTTTACCATTAGCAATAATTTTAATTACTTTGCTGGAGCGCATACGTTCACTTTTGGAGGGTCTTTAAGTTATCAAAAATACAGCAATGCATTTGCTCAGATGTTTAACGGACAATTTAGATATAAAAATCTAAATGACTTTATAGCTGCTGCAAATGGAGATGAGAGTGTTAATCCGTTGCTTTATCAATTGACATATTCTGTGATACCAGGAGTCGCTAAACCATCAGCGGATTTCAGCCTAATGCCTATTTCTCTATATGCACAGGACGAATGGTTTGTTAAACCTAATTTCAAACTGAGTTATGGTGTTCGTGCTGATATTCCAGTATATACGGGTACTATCAAGACAAATGAACAAGTGAATGCAATGACATTTGCTAATGGAGAGAAACTTGATGTTGCCCGTCTCCCAAAAACTCGAATAATGGTTTCTCCAAGAGCGGGATTCAATTGGGATGTCAATAGTGACAGGTCATTATTAGTTAGAGGGGGGACGGGCATATTTACTGGTGGAACACCAGGAGTGTGGTTGACCAACCAAGCAGGACAGACAGGTATGACATTTGGTAGCGATTTCCTGTCCGATCCTACAAATAGGCCATTCAATCCTGATCCAACTGCTTATATTCCAGCAAATGCAAGCGGACCAGCTTCGTATGAAATTGATGTTACATCACGAGACTTTAAAATGCCACAAATATGGAGATCAAATTTGGCTGTTGAATATGCTTTACCTTGGGATATGAGAGCTACTTTAGAAGGAATTTATACCAAATCTCTAAATGAAGTCTATCACAGGGATGCGAATCTAATTGAACCTAAAGGTAGCTATATCGGTACGGGAGATAACAGAGAATATTACAATGGTGGTAGCGGATCTAGAATCAATTCCAGCATCACCAGAGCGATTGTTCTAGACAATACCAACAAAGGATATGCTTATAACATCACCGCACAACTGGAGAAGAGATTTGGGAAGTACGGGGATGCTATGGTGGCTTATACCTATAGCGATGCTCGTGATATCTCGTCTAATCCAGGTTCACAGGCAAACTCGGCTTATACAGGCAATCCTATTGTAAGTAATCCAAACAGTCCAGTATTGGCTTATTCTAGTTTCGTAGTTAAAAATAGAATAGTGGCAGCTGTCAATATTAATTTCAACATTACTAAAAATCTCCCCTCTAAAGTTGGACTTTACTATGAAGGAAGACCTTATGGAGATACTTTTGGCGCAACTAGATTTAGCTATACTGTTGCAGGAGATATCTTGAATTCAGGGGGAAGATTCGGAAATGCTTTGATGTATATACCAGAGAATCGACAAGATATTCATTTGGTCGATCGTGTTAAAACGGATGACAATAACAATATCATCGAAGTATTAGAAACTGCAGATGCGCAATGGTCTAGATTGGAAGAATATATCAATCAAGATGAATATTTAAAAGGCAAGAAGGGGGAATATGCAGAACGTAATGGCGCTGAGTATCCTTGGATGAATCGATTTGACTTAAGGTTTACGCAAGAATTATCGGGTATCATAAAAAGTAAAAATGACCATAAGCTTCAAGTTATGGTTGATGTTATCAACGTAGGTAACTTATTGAATAGCGATTGGGGTATAACTAAAACACCTGCGATAAGAAACTTTTTACAGTATCAAAAAGCTGTTGCAAATACACCTACATATACGGTAAACCCTAACTTAGGGAAATCAACTTTTATCAATAATACAGGAATTGATTCCAGATATCAAATTCAAGTAGGTATTCGTTACATCTTTAACTAATCGTACTTCAACTTAAAGACAACGCCTTCCTTGGATTTCCAAGGAAGGCGTTGTTGTTTAACTCGTTATTTGTAGCCTAACATAACCTTTTACGCGACATTTTGTTATATTCCTTAATATGGACTTGCCTTATGACAAGTCCAATGAAAATTAAAAGCGGTAATTTTAGGTAATTATAAAAGAATGGTGTTATGAATCCAAAAATGATATGGGCCAATTTGGCTGTAGACGATTTAGAGCGCACGCAACAGTTTTACTCCGAATTAGGATTTAGAATCAATGGAAGCTCAAAAGAGTTGACAAGTGTTTTTTTCGGCGACAACAGCTTTGTCATCAACTTCTTTGTTAAAGATGTATTGCGCGAGGCGATGAAAGGCGAATTAGCCGATACAAATGTTGGTGGCGAAGTTATATTTACACTCTCCGCCGAAAGTAAAGACGATGTAGACCGTTGGGCCGAAGAAGTAGAGCGGGTAGGAGGTACAGTAGTATCCCGTCCGGAAGAATTTGGTAAGGGATATTACGGATTTGTTTTCTCCGATCCCCATGGCCACAGGTTTAATGTTTTTTTTATGTAGTGTGGGGCGTTTATGCCTACCTTATTCGCTGTCAATGTGAGGCTACTTTTTTGGCCTCCATTCCTAACTTATTTATATGAGACAAGGTTTCGGAATATAGGATTAGGGGATTTTGTGTTGGTAGGCCCACTGAAAATACAGATCCTTCATTAGGAATGCTTTTGATATCGACCTCTCCATTGTTTCGCTCGATCAGGTCTCTGCATAGGACAAGCCCCAATCCTGCTCCAGGTTCATCTCCAGTACCCAGGGATTTGTGCTGGACGATGTTAAATAATAAAGCCGATTGGGATGCATTTATACCAACTCCTTCATCTTTGATATGGATAAAGGTCAATTCTTTATTTACCGATGTGTAGATGCTGATTTGTCCCTTGGTGTAGCTGAATTTGATTGCATTGCTGATGAAATTGCGTAAAATTACAATAACATGGTCTTTGTTGGCGAAGACCGCGGTTTCGTCGTTTATGTTAAGATGAATGGTTAATTGCTTTAGTCGTATTTGTTCATCGAATAACCTGATAATGTCGTCAAGGATGGGTTTGACTATAACGGTTTCAGATCTATGTTCTATTCCCCTTAGATTGCTGCTTCCCCATTGCAACAAGTCGTCTAACGTTTGATTTTGTTGGATAATTTGTTGGTGCAAATGTTGGATGAATTCGGGAGCAGCAGCACCGTGTAGTAGTTGCTCCTTAAGCGCGCACACCATTCCTTCTAAACTCGCAAACGGACTTTTGATATCATGGGCGATGATAGAAAATACTTTTTCCTTTTCCTGATTGATCGACTGCAATTTGAGACGTTGTTGTTCAATTTTTCTCATATTGTTGTAGATGATCTGTTTAAAGAAGTTGACCACCACAAGGATGAAGGCAAGGGCACTGACTATATTATATACAGCACGGGACCTGGGTACAGACTTTTCGAAAAACACGATAATGGGTGATGTATATATAATGACTATGGCTAAGATAACTGCCGTTCCAAAGACCACATGGACACGTCGACTATCATATAGAAGCATGGAGACGATTAAGATACATAAAAGAAAATATTCTCCTCCATTACGATATAGCAAGGCGCCAGCAAAGAAAAAAAGATAGTTGCTGGCCAATAACATTACCTTGGCGAAATTAAGTTTGCCATAGTATTGGAATAAGAGTACGGAAAGGGAGCTAATTGTGCTGAAGAGATTGATCGTCGATAGGAGGTAGCGATGTTCAATAAAATTGACGGTCGCAAAATAAATCGTTGGAAATATGCATATCAAAGCAATCAGATTGACCATATGAACCCGCTTCGATTCGATATAGGACATCCCCGAATATGTACCAGTATCCATTAGGACTTTCCAATATTTTCGGAAACTTTTCATAGGCAGATTATTCCATTTGCTAAAGTACACATAAATACGGTAAATCAAATAGTTACATGAGAATTAGCCTTGTAGGTGTCTTTATTAATTCGTTTGTAGACTACGATTCATTGTTCATCGAGATAGATTGACGTAGAGCAGCGTCCATGTAAATTGATACTTGTATAATTACTTTAAGATTGGCATTGAACAGGATGTACAGCACATTAAATCGGCAAAAATCTGACGGCTCGGCTCGATTAAACTATCTTTTTAGCTCCTTTGAAGACCACTTTTTGGATAGTTTTCCTTGTATCTGGTAACTACCCGTGGAGTAGTTGTGTATGCACTTGAAAAGAAAAAGTAGGACTTGCTAATTAATTTAACGCTCGACTGCTGCTAACCGTTTAAGTTTTGAGTCGATGTCTATGTTTTCATTTTCAATTCATTGCATGGTTAACTACCCGTAGGGTAGGGGTGTTTACTGTGTGGAATTAAGGCTAATTAACCCAAAAATCGCTCCTGATTGTTTCGAGTGGTGGCTTCTGTGTGGTCGTTCAATCTAAGGGTTTGAAAATCAAGAATTCATTCTCTTTGCCTACTCTGGGAGTAGTGACTACCTAGCCGACAACTACCCGTCCATTGTTTGACAAAATGGATAGGGTCATTCTATCTTTGCGGCGTAATAATTTATTCAAACAAAATTTTAAGTATTTAGTAATTATGAAAATTATCAAGGGTGTTTTGGTTGCATTGGTCTTAGTTAGTCTATTCGGCTCATGTAAAGGTAAGAAGTTGGTAGAAACGGGTATCAATACTCAAACTACTAGGATTGATGGTAAGTTGAAAAGGTCGGAATATACCATTTTGAGTGGTAATACTGCCTATACTGTAGAGAACAAAAAAGAATATAAAAAATATACACTAGATCAACTCAAGAACGTAGCGGTCATGATGGCCGAGAAAGCTGCTATTGAAAAGGGAGCAGACGGTATATTGAATCCGACCTATACTGTTGATCAAAAGGGAAAGAAATATACGGTAACTGCCCGTGTAAAGGCTTATAAAATCAAATCAGATGATGAATATATCGATATGGACAGTCAGCTGAAATCCAACGATAATAACTAAGCAACCGTGCGAAAATCATTGATTTTTTAGCATATTAATGTTTTGAAGGGGGTGTCTCAAAAATATACTGATGTCATCCCCTTAATAGTTTACCAAGCTTATGAAAGTTATTCAATTTAGATATCTTTTGATGCTACTTTTCATTCTTTTTGGGAAGAAAGCCGAATGTCAGCTCATCAGTTTAGATGATTTGTTATCTATGCGCACTACATCATTGCCCGATCTGCAGATTATGATGTTAGAAAAAGACTACTATTTACTGCAAATAGATCGAAATACGTCAAAGAGAGTAGATTCTGTAGTATTCATAAAACGCGACGAAGATTATTCCCTTACTTTTAATATAAAAAAGAAAAGCGAAGACAACAGCATCACTTTAGCCCACTATAATGATGCAAGCTTTCTTAATTTCAGTAAGGAATTAAAAAATGACAAGTATAGGCTTCTTCATACTGAACTGGTCCCACCCAAGGGCATATACAGTTATTATCTTTGTAAAGACAAAGGCATTGTACTGTTAACATCTGTTAACCATGAAAAGCAAGGAGACATCTCCAGTCTCAATAGACATAGGCAACAATATCGTTTTTCCATTCTTTCGGCAAGGGAATCTCAACAGATTTTGAGGAAATACCGTTCAAAATAAATTTGTCTTCTACGTATTGTTAGTATTGGTTTCGTGGACCGATTTTCAGCTTACAGGAAAATTGATTGCTGTCTAACGTTATCGAAAAATCTATTTGTTACTAGGATGTTTTTGATTTGAACCGCTAATTTGTCAGCTACTGTAATGGTCTGAAACCATATCTCCGAATTTAATAGGTGCATAAATGCAGCGTTGAATAATCTCGAGTATTGTCGACTAGCGATTGGTCAATTATGGGCTGATTGAGAAAGAAAAAACTAGCTGGTTTCAGGGGGAGATTTTTCCGACGAAAATGAAGATATTTGAAACAACAAATACCTTGCTAATGAAATATCTTTTTATTTTCACTCTCTTATTACAGCCATTCTTAGTAGCAGCACAAGCAGTAGAAGTTGTGGAGTCGATAGCCTTTGGCGATTATCTCTCGCCTTTGGTAAAAGTAAAGAAAGATAGTAAAGCCTTCTATTATGATTTAAACGGGAACCATTGGATAGATGATGTCGAGGACCACGCAGCAAATCTATTTGTAGTGGTGAAGGATGGGCATTACGGTGTTTTAAAGGATAACGGCGACCTAGTCGTGCCTTTTGAGTATGACGAAATAAATCTTGCGACGAAGTATGAGGGACAATGGCATGAGGGAAAACAATATGATTATATATACATAGTCTTAAAAAAAGATGGTAAAGCAGGGGTTGCCGATCAGAATGGAAAAATAGTCGTACCTATACAGTTTCAGGATGCTCAAGTGGTTAATAAAAACATTGTTGGTGTCGCTGAAAATAATGTATGGGGATGGGCTACTGTCAAGGATGGTAAAGTGCTACAACAGCCTATGTATGATTATGTGACAAATTTTTTGTCCGATGAATTCGTAGAGATGCGTACTCCGGATAAAAGTGGATTGGCCAGAATTGACGGAAAAATGATCATACCAGTTGAGTACGATGATTATCTGCGGTACGTGATTGGGGGCAAACAGACCTATATAGAGGGGTCCAAGGGAAAACAACGTTTTCTAATGGATACCACAGGGAAAGTTCTACTCTCCGGACATGCGGACTACAAAGCTATTGTTGATTCGGAATGCTTGATTTTTAAGCAAGACGAACGATATGGTGTCATCAATCCAATTACACAAAAAGTGATGGTCGCCAATGAGTTTGAGGCCCTACCGTCGTGGATCAGAGGTCTTGGGATTGCAAAGAAAGCAGGTAAATACGGAGTGATTGATATGCATGGAAAAATCCTGTTGGGCTTGGACCACGAGGAAGTCCGGTTCCTAACCGCGAGTGGCCAACCTAAATATGATGGTATTCCTGTAATAGCTCTTACTCCACCTGATCAAGGTAGGGCAGTACCTGAGGAAGTGAAGAAAAGAATGGCTTATGAAGCGCAGATAGAGCAGTCGCCTTATCTTATCGAGGTCGTTAAAAATGGACAAAAAGGAATCTACAGCTGGACCGGAAAAACTATAGTGCCAATGGGGAAGTATAATAATGTACAGTTGCATTATTATAATGGGAAGACATTCTTCTTAGTAGAGTCCAATCAAAAAATGGGAATTGTGGACCAAAATGGAAGTGAAATACTTTCTCCTCAATATAGTCGTAACGATACGTACCAATATTCCAAATCAGCGATTGAGAGTCGGCTCGATTTAGTCAATCGCTTTATCGTATTTTCTGACGGGAAAGAGCAAGGTCACTATGCACAGCGTATAGGCTTGTTTGATTTGGACACAAGGAAGGTGTTGATTATGCCACACGAGCAAGATATTAGGATGCTAAATGACCGATTCATTGTTGCCAAGAAGTTGATTAAGGATTATGAGTATGAATTTGTCTTATACGATTTGGAGCGTGGCGGCAATCGTGTATTTCCTCCTGCTACCGTAGATGTACGCTTATTGAGCAATCGTTTTTTTTTACTAGAGGCCAAAGACAAATCTTTGCAAATTACAGATGTAGACGGTAGGCAGATGTATGCCAACGCATCGTGGACATCGGAGGGGAGTTATGAATTGATTCGCTTTCCAGCGTATAAGGATAGCGTTAAGGGTGACTTCTATCATGGGATAAAAAAAATATACAGCAACGAGGGAAATCTCTTTATCGATACATTAGGCAAAGAAAGACGATTTGACAAAGTTGAACAAGTCGACGATTTCTATGATGGATATGCTTTGGCAGCCAAGAAAATAGAGGATCAGGAGAGCCATTCGGGATTTAAATACAAAAGGGGAATGATTGGTTTGGATGGACGTATCGTCGTCCCATTTGAGTATAACGAAGTCTATACCAGTGGAAAGGATTCCGAATTATTGATTTTCCTGAAGGAAGGGGCGCAAATGATGGTCCGCCGGAATGGCGTCACTGTACTTGGTCCTGGGTATAGTGATATCGAATCCAGTAGTAACTATGCCAACTTTACTTTTACGAAGAATGGTAAATATGGTTTGGCAGACTGGTCTGGTAACATCTTGGTGCAACCGCTGTACGATGATATTCGACGGAACTACGATGATATCGAAAAAACATGGCCGCTTTTGGTGAAGGAAGGGGAATGGTATTATTTTGTGAATAAAGAGGGCCGTAAGTACCCGATAAAAGCAAAGCAGAAGCATTACTAGCCTTAATTAAATCCTTTGGTCTCGTCAGGTTTTACGGATGGTAGAACGGTCAAAAAAAATGAAAAATGAAACGATTTATAGTTTATTTCTTGGTCACATTTGTTATTGCATCAAGCGCTCAAGCGCAATTCGATATCCCTTCTAATGGCAGTGAGGGTGTGCGCATGGCTCCCTTTAGAAATGGTTTTGCCAAAATAACCGATAATGGTCACGTGTATTTTATCGACACAAGTGGGGATAAAATCGAGCTTTTAGAAACTTCATCGGTTGGTTTCAACGATGCTTATGCGGTGCAAGACTATGAACGAGAAATGGCGACTTACCCAAATTTATTTCCAAAAACGGCGCTAAAATATCGAAAGGGCGATAAAGTGGGGGTCATCTCTCCCAGGGGGGATGTGCTACTCCATCCTGAGTATGACGATGTAGATACCCAATTTCGTCAGTTTTGGAAAGTAACGCGTGATGGAAAAATAAGCTTAGTATTTCCTGATAAGACATTTTTGCCTTTTTTTGAAGATATTGGATACTTAGATGGCCAATATTTCGATGTGAAGCAAGATGGAAAGTGGAATCTCTTTAGCAAGTCGCAAAATAGGATAGTCACCAGTGGTGGTTACGAGGCATTTGATTATTGTGGTGGCTGTGGCAGTGGTTCACCTTATCTCTATGCACAAAAGGGAGGGAAATGGGGCGTGATAGACTGGAATGAAAAAATACTTGTGCCATTCGAATATGAACATACTCACCATAGCATGCGAAGCGATAATTGGGTCCGTTCGTTTTCAAAGGAAGGGCAACCCCTGATTGTACATATCCCTACGAAAAAGGAGTTTAGGGATGCCGAAGTGTTGATGGGGCTGTTGGTCATCAAAAAAGATAATCTTTACGGAGCATATGGACAGGACGGAGAGCCTAGGGTCCCATTCGAATTTGAAAAGATTGAATTACCCAATGAGAATTCATTCCTGGGCTATAGCGGCGAGTACCTCATCACGACAAAACAACGCAAAAAGGGCGTCATTGACCTATTGGGGAAAGAAATCTTACCGCCCTTATATGATGATGTGAAGATTTACGACGACTATTTGGTCGTTAAGCGACAGCATAACACGTATCTGTTGAACAAGGAGGGAAAGATTCTCTTTGAAATCGAGAACGGAGAGATCGTACATGCAAATGAATATTTTTATTCATCAGGTAGTAAAGGTATGTCTATTTTTAAAATCAAAAAAAGAGCATTCTATGGGTTGTATTTTGCAGAGACAGGTGTTTATGTGGCTCCAGAATACTACGATATCCAATTTTTCGATTTCAAAGACGAAGATAGTCAGCAGAAATATCTACTCGCCGAAAAAAATAAGTTATCCAGTTTGTTCGATACAACGGGACGCTTGCTATTGGAGAATTTAGAAGGAGTTTCGGGATTTTACAACGGCCCAGAAAATCTAGTACAATATGTCAAAAATGGACAAGCGGGAGTGTATGATTTACAATCTAAAAAAGAGTTGATTCCGGCTATGTATGATCGCTTCGAGATTTGGAAATGTGGAGATAGAAGCTTTCTAAAAGCAAATTTACGGATGCCAGAAAGTGAAGCTAGTGATGATTTTGATACGCAAAGGAGTCATTTGTATGATTTGAAAGGTAAAAAAGTGCTGGAGGCTGATATAGCTCGGTTGGATACGATAGATACAAAGCGGTGTTTGATTAAGGTTGTCGAGCAGAATAAGAGCAAATACGTATTGTTAGATATGGATAATATGCGGTTTGAAACTTTAAAATATAAGGCTGTATATCGGATCAACTCTACCAAAGTCGTGTTGGTGTCAAATGATGACAAAGTGGGTAAACTGTACGACATGGCCGCTAATAAAGAGTTGAAAGGTACCTACGGTTTAGATTTTGTAACCCAGGGCTATCTGCCTCAGAATCCAGGACGTGAATTGGTGATTCTGCCGTTTAAAGGGGACATGGCTTTAATATATAATGAAAAGGGATACGGATACATTAATGAAGCAGGTAAGGTAATCGTTCCACCGACCTATTTATGGGCATTTGATTTTGTAGGAGAAGGCGCCATGGTCTGCCAATCAGAAGGCGAGGATGGCTATTCGCATAATTTCAAAATGGGCTTTATTGATAAAAAAGGGGATGTAATATTTCCCTTAGAATACGACTTGATTAATTCAGGATTGAATCATTATGAATCCTATTTTCTTGGTAATTCTGTCGTGTTGAGTAAAATCGATCAGTATCGTTATCAATATGGTTTAGGAGACCTCCGTACCGGGAAGGAATTGCTTCCTGTTACGTACACGCAAATAAGATCCATTCAGAACGGAAACTATCTATTGCTCCAAAAGGACAATAAGTTTGGTATCGCAGATTTGAAGGGTAAGATAATTGTGTCGGTTGATTTTGACGAGATATTATTCGATGCGCCCTCATATTTCGATTCCAATATGGAAGCTACAGGAGATATTTTTCCACTATTGGTATACCGTGATGGCGTTTGGAAATATATTCAAAAAAATGGTGTCTTTCTTTCAATAGTAGAGTGAAACTAACTATTACAACTTAACCATATTATTACTATTTTTAGTGTATATAAATGGAGTAAGTCTATGATATCCAATCTCAAAGTAATCATCACCGGCGCTACTGGAATGGTAGGTGAAGGGGTATTGCAAGAATGCATTGTCAATCCTAAAATCGAAAAGATTCTGCTGATTAATCGTAAGGAGAGCAATTACGTGCACCCTAAAATAGAACAAATTATCATCAACAATTTTAGTGATATTTCGGCTATTGCTGAGCAGTTTGTAGGTTACGATGCATGCTACTTCTGCCTAGGAGTATCTGTGATAGGGATGAGTGAGGAAGAGTATACAAAAGTTACCTATCACCTGACGTTGGATTTTGCTAGGCAATTGGCGGCAATCAATCCGCAGATGACCTTCTGCTATGTATCCGGTAGTGGGACCGACAGCAGCGAAACGGGAACGAAGATGTGGGCGCGAGTGAAAGGCAAGACTGAAAATGATTTGATGAGCTTGCCCTTAAATGTCTATAATTTCCGACCTGCTTTTATGAATCCCACCCCCGGCGCTAAAAATGTGAAAGGATTTTATAAAGCCATAGGCATTTTGTTTCCGTTGTTCAGATTTTTTAGCAAAACTTATTTTCTAACGCTGGAGGAGGTGGCGAAGGCCATGATTGAGGTAACCTCCTCTGGATATGAAAAACATATTTTGGAAGTACAGGATATCGCCCTACTTTCCAAGGTGTCTAGTGACTAAACTAACGATAGTTAAGGTGAATAGTTGACTACAAAAACTCCGTATCACGATGATTGAACACTTTGTTTTTTACTTGGCATTGGTCTTGGTTATTATCATAGCCATCATGTTAGCCAACAAATTGAGGGTTGCTTACCCTATTTTATTGGTAATTGCTGGTTTGCTAATCAGTTTTATTCCGGGCATTCCCGCTATAAAAATAGAGCCGGAGCTCATTTTTATTATTTTTTTACCTCCACTGCTTTACGAAGCTGCTTTTGCTGTTTCATGGAAGGAGATGTGGAAATTAAGACGTATCATCACCAGTTTTGCCTTCATCGTGGTATTCCTGACGGCGATATCGGTGGCATTAATTGCCAACGCCTATATTCCAGGATTTTCACTTGCTCTCGGTTTTGTGTTGGGAGGTATTGTATCCCCTCCTGATGCTGTTAGTGCAGGGGCTATCTTAAAATTTGTAAAAGTGCCCAAAAACGTTTCGACGCTTTTAGAAGGTGAGAGTCTCTTTAATGATGCATCTTCTCTTATCATCCTTCGTTTTGCAATGGTAGCGGTTGGTACTGGCCAATTTCTATGGCAAGATGCGACCCTTATTTTTAGCTGGATGCTGATTGGCGGTGTGGGGATAGGACTGCTAATCGCATTTGTTTTTTTGAAAATCCATAAAGTATTTCCGACCGACGTCAATATGGATACTATACTTAGTCTTGTTGCCCCCTATATCATGTATATAGCTGCTGAAGAAGTACATGCCTCTGGAGTATTGGCTGTGGTCAGCGGTGGTCTGTTCCTTTCGGTTAGACGATATGAATTTTTGAAAACCTCCGAATCTCGCTTACGTGGCGCCAATGTATGGGAGAGCTTTGCCTTCTTGATTAATGGTATCGTATTCCTTTTGATTGGTTTGGATCTTCCAGAAATCATGGAGGGGCTCAATCATGAAGGCATAGCCTTCTCTGAAGCGATAGGGTATGGACTATTGATTACTGTCGTACTCGTCATCGTGAGGTTTATTGCGGCATATGGAGCGGTGATAGTGACGCTGGTGATGCGCAACTTTATCAAGGTGGCAGATCCCAATCCGGGGCTAAAAGCCCCCTTGTTATTTGGATGGACGGGGATGCGCGGAGTCGTCTCTTTAGCGGCTGCATTATCCATTCCAGTCACCATGGACAATGGCGAATTGTTTCCACATCGCGATTTGATCCTGTTCATCACCTTTGTTGTAATTTTGACCACATTGATCGTGCAGGGATTGACCTTACCTGCATTGATTGGAAGACTCCAGCTTTCTGAAGGAAAGAGCGATTATCTTTCTGAGGAAGCGGCAGAGGCATTATTATGGAAGGGCATGCGCCATGCGGCCTTTACTTACCTGAACGAACAGCATAAAGACAAAAAGGTCGAAAATGAATATTTCAGAAAGTTAATGGATCGTTGGGAAGAAGAGGATAAGGATGACGCCGTTCACAAATTATCTTCAGAAGCCAAGGAAATATATTTGGAGACCTTAGAGCGACAGCGTATATGGCTCCGGGAAGAAAATAGAATTAATCCGAAACTAGACGAGGAGATTGTGAGAGGATATTTGTTGAAACTAGATTTGGAAGAGGAGCGATTGCGCATAGGATAAGGTTTTCGCTCTCTCCGCGATAGGACCAATCACCCTCAAAAAAATAGCATAATTTATCGAAGTGGTAAAGGGAAAATCGAATGATTTAGCCCAAGTATATCTCGAACAAATCGCCCTGCTTATCATCCTGAGCTTTGGGTAAGCAGGCGGTCTTTAAAACGCCTGTTTTCGAGGTCCTCACGAGCCTATCAATTTTGAAAACGACAATTGGTTGATAGATAGGTTTTTATAATTTCAACTTTTTTCAATACTACCCGAAAGTATGGGCCGTGATTTGATAACTAAACACTAAATTTGCTCTATAATACATCTGATACCTATAGTGAAAAGACGATTAGCCTTTAATCCAGTATGTATTTCAATAGAAGAGTAAATATATTATATGTCGTGTTTCCAGAAATGGTTAATATTCGATAGTGAAGCTTTTTGAAAAATATGACGAGCTATATAAAGTTTGATACCAAATATGATTCAGCTAAGTTAATCGCCGAATTGGATTACTGTGCGGATGCACGGTGGAGACCTCATTTTAATACCCAGGATTATCAGGGAGAATGGGACTGTATTGCGCTACGATCAGGAAGCGGTGACAGCTCGGATATCGGGGCGATTTGCAATGGAGAAGCATATGCGGATACGGATTTACTCAAACAACTTTCTTATCTACCTGAGGTTATTGATAGTATCCCAGGCGTGAAGGAGTCTGTCCGGTTAATGGCCCTATACCCCAATAGTGAAATAAAGCCACATAGAGATTTGGATTGTTCTTATCGCGACGGGATTTATCGTATCCATATTCCGATATGTACCCACCCCGATGTAGAATTCTATCTAGATGGGGAGCGTATAGTGATGCAACCGGGGGAATGTTGGTACTTGGATTTTTCAAAAACACACCAAATTGTAAATCGTAGCCATCAAATCAGGGTCCATTTGGTTATAGACGGTATACGTGATGCGGATACAGATCGGTATTTTTTTGATAACGGCTATCAAGAGTCTCCTAGACCAGAATATGACGATCAAACCAAATTGGCGATGATTGCTAATTTGGAGATGATGGATACCGATACAGCTCGCCAACTTATAGCGAGTTTAAAGAGCGAATTGCAAAATGGTTAAAAACTGGATCCCATATAAGCTCGAAATCGTCGATCGAATGGTGCGCGTGCTATGGCTTGACCTTGGAGATCGGCCTATAGCCGAACCTTTTTTTGACGAAACAATTCAACGAAGCAGAACGCAAATGCGTCGTAGGTCGCATCTAGTCTCCGTTAGCACCTTAGCGTTTTTATGCGATTGGGCATTAGCAATCGATTCCATCCAACCTACAGCTTTTATTTTTCACGTTAGCCGATGTGGGTCTACGTTGTTGTCACAATGTTTGGCCACTGATACTCAGAATATCGTCATACCAGAAGCGCCCTTATTGGATGAAATATTATGTTTGGATGAGAGTATGTTGCCTGTTAGTATCTCACGGGAAAACCTCTTTAAGGCTGCTTTGGCTTTGTTGGGACAAAGTCGTCTCGAACAGGAACGCTTCTTTGTGAAACTGGATAGCTGGCATGTGCATCGTTATGACTGGTTAAGACAATGGTTCCCCAACACGCCTTTTTATTTTCTCAGTAGAGAGCCGCAAGCGATTATTCGCTCCCACGAGAAGCGTAGGGGTATTCAGATGATTCCAGGATACCTATCGCAAGACGCCAATCCCGTGAAAGTTGAGGAGGCGCATTATCGTAGCTTTTCGCTGTTCACGGCAGATGTTCTCACTAGTTTGTATAACAGATTGTCTGCCATCCGGTCCAGCCATCATGCATTAGACTGTTTTTTCGACTACGGGGATGGCATGTTGGAGATGTTGGCTGGTTTTGATCGGCATGTGGGCCATATCATATCTAATTGGGTAGAGACGAGTCGACGCTTATCCTATCACAGTAAGTATCCCGAGCAGATATTCGAGGAAGAGCAGAGTGAGTGGAGTGATTTCCCGTATCGGGATTGTCTCGATAGTTATTTGAAATTTAGCCAGTTATCACTATGCCGCTAAAGAAGGGAATAATAATACAACTGACGGGTCTATCCGGATCAGGGAAGTCAACTTTGTCCAAAGGAGTTAAGTCCCAGCTGGAAGGTCAAGGCTATAGAGTTGCTGTCGTCGATGGGGATGAATGCCGCAAGACGTTATGTAGCGACTTGGGGTTTTCCAAAACGGATAGAGTTGAGAATATCAGGCGGTTAGGCGTACTCGCAGAGACCTTGATTACAACCCATGATGTAGTCCTAATAGCTGCTATCAATCCATATGAAGAGGCTCGTGAGGGGTTGAGGGTGCGCTACGATGCGAAGGTCGTGTACTTGGAGTGTATTTTAGAAGTCTTGATGGTGCGAGATCCAAAAGGCTTATATTATAGAGCAATGCTGGGTGAAGATCATCCAGATCATATTTCCAGCTTTACTGGAATCTCCGATCCATTTGAATATCCGCAAGATGCTGATATCGTATTGGATACGGCTAAACAAACTGTTCAAAAGAACACTGTTACATTAGCTGAATGGATTGTTGAACAAATTGAAAAAAGGCTACATACAGCGTGTTTTCATACATTTTTGAGCCAAATTATCGCCCATATAAAAGCAGCTCCAAACGAAAAGAACCGAAGTGATTCCTTTTCGTACGATGAACAAGTATTTCGATTTGTTTTTGGCCTAACACTTTTTGATTTGATAGAATATGTCTATCGAGAGTTTACAGACTTGAATGCGTTTGAAAAGTGGGTGAAAAAGTATGATGACGAGGAGACTTTTCGCGCCAAAATATACGAATTTTATAAACTGACACACCTGGTAGACGGTAATCAAGACTATCGAACTCAAATATTGACGGATGAACAACTGGAAGATTGGGAGCGGGACGGGTATCTTCAACTTTCTGGCCTTGTTTCGGATGAAGACTGTGACGCGGTCGTGAATACCATCTGTAGACGCCTAAAGATTGACTTAACGAATGCGGACACCTGGTGGCCAACTGATAGCAACAAGCTACAAGGGATTATTATACCTTCTTTACACACACATGAGACGAAGACTGTCGCATTAAATCCGAAAATACGCCAAGTGTTCGAGGATTTATACCAAAGCAGGTCTATTATACCGAGCGTCACACCTTTGGGGTACAATCCCCCTGAGCGAGTAAATTATTCCTTTAGAGGCAGTCCCTTGCATTGGGATGTTGATTTCCTTAAAGGGGTGAGTTATTATATACAGGGATTAGTGTATTTGAGTAATGTGGAGGAGCACGGAGGGGCTTTTAGTTTAATACCCGGATATCAACATCGGTTGGCATCTGCGCTTCAGGAATACGGAACAGCGGAACATGTATTGGAATTACTTCGTCAACAAAAAGTAGATGTACGACTAAGTGGAAAAAAGGGAGACCTGATCGTATGGCTAGAAGCTATACCACATGCCGCAACGGCCAATAGGTCTGATAAACCTCGATTTGTACAGTATGTAGCTTATCAGAAAAGGGAATCTGATGGCGGTACAAGGTTGACTAGTTCTCTTGGTGTGGAGAGGAATTGATTGATGGTCAGGTTTTTAAATTTGTCCCTCATTTGTCCCCCTTGAAAATGGGGAGTATAGGTACGTGTATAGTTAAAATTGTAAATAATTAACCGAAAGATAAATCCATTTGGATTAGACATCATATTGATGAGTACTTGAAGATATAGATGCTATCATCTGGTTCGAGAGTATGCAGTTGAAAAAACGAAATAGAATATTTTTTTATGAAAAGTAGCGACCGAAGGTTATTTCTAAAAAATTCTGGGCTCCTGTTGGGATCTCTTTTGATTTCCAGAATTGGAGTGGCCCAACCCTTGTCCCGGACGGCAAGATTCAATTTAAGTTTAAACTTAGCACAAGTGAACTTCTTTTTTACGGGGAACTTGAACCGCAGGCAACATTTGGAGTCCATTGTCGCGCCTTTATTGCGAAACATGTCTGGCATTTATCTGGACACGGGCAATTTTACGGAGCATTCACAAGCTAATACGAGGTATAGAGTAAGCCAAATGAATGCGTTGGGATATCAGGTTGCGGCATTGGGAAAACATGAAGTGGATATGGGAGAGGAGAACTTGTTAAAACTGGCCAAGTCATGTGACTTTGCATTGGTGAATAGCTTGACGGCTTGGCGTAATTCGGAATTAACGAATTGGATTAAGCCTTTTCAATTGGTGGAGATTGGAGGTAGATGTGTCGGGGTCCTTGCTATCGGACCTGCGTGTCCTTCTAAACAGGACATGGATAAATTGACCAGACTAGCGAAGCAATTAAAGAAGGAAGAGCAATGCGATATGATCATATGCCTAGTGCCGGAGGGACTCAAAAAGGAAGAACTCTTGGAATTGGTTAGAGAAAGTGGTGATGTCGATTTATTCTGCTGTGCAGCAACAGATGCTAGAGCTGGTGTATGTCAGATTCTTAAGAATGGCGATAACGCGGAGACAACACTGATCTATGGGGGAGAGGAAGCAATAGAACTGGGGCACTATGCCGCAAATATGTCCGCTTCTGAATATGTATTGCCGAATAGAATGGCTTGCCACCCACCTAAAGCTGCTACGAGCTGGTCGTAGGTTTTAGCGAGTGTATACGATATAAATAGAGACTAATATTAATTATAAAAAAAGATAAAATTATGGAACCTTTTTTAGGAATGATTTGCACATTTGGATTTAATTTTGCTCCAAGAGGCTGGGCCATCTGTGGAGGGCAATTGATCGCTATTCAGCAAAATTCGGCACTTTTTGCTCTTATTGGAACTTACTATGGAGGGAATGGACAAAATACGTTTGGACTGCCTGACTTGCGTGGAAGAGTGATGATTGGAGCGGGACAAAGTCCTGGGTTATCCAACTACAATATAGGAGAGGTTGGTGGAGCGGAAAATTTTACATTGACGATTAATCAGTTGCCAGCACACAGCCATTTCATCCCGGCTACGACGTCTGCTGGAAACACTTCGAATCCTACAAATGCACGGTTGGCCGCAAGCCCTAAGGTAGGCTCGGGGCCCAATGCAAGTACTTTAAATACATATTCTAATGATACTGCGGCGGCTAATGCTACTATGCCCACCCAGATTATCGGTAATAATTTGCCTACTCCCCTTATACAGCCCTATTTGGCGGTAAATCATTGTATAGCTATAGAAGGTATTTTCCCTTCCCGTAATTAGTAAAAATGAGTAGACCCTTGAAAATTGGTTTTTTAACACCCTTCTCCTCGGTGTACCCCTTCTATGGACAACATATGATGGCTGGCTTTTTTACAGCCTTTGCACAATTTGGGCTTACGGCGAATGATGTGGTGTTTGTACCGATATATATTGGACAAGGACAGCACAAGGTGATGCAAGAAGCAGTTCAAAAGCTATTGTTCTTTGAAGGCGTAGATTTAATAACGGGAATGGTGAATATAAAGGCCTTGACCGAAATATCCACCTTGTTCGATACCTATAATAAGCCGGGGCTTTTTATAGATTTTGGAGAGCTGATCCATCCTCCAATTGGTTATGGTAAAAACGTAGGCTGTCTTTCCATGAATTATTGGCAAAGCGAGTACGCGCTCGGAAAATGGGCCGTAGCGGAGTTTGGACCTGACGGACAAATTATCATGCCCATCTACGAAGCTGGTTTTAACCTCCACCAAGCGTTCCTGGATGGGGCAGGGGCTGCTGGTTCGACCGCATTGAATAGCATGGTCCTACCTGAAAATTATGTGAATAAAAATGGTGTTAATTTGCAACCTTTTTTTGATGCTATCGATCGGGATACCCCCAACTTTGTGCATGCTATTTTTTCGGGTACATTAGGAACCGAATTTTTGAAGCAATGGAGAGAAAGTAAATTTTATGATACGATACCCTTGCTGACCGTAGAGAATATGGCCTATAAGGATATGTTGAATGATATTCAACATTTGCGTGTGAAGTTTTATGCGGCTTCTAACTGGCAAGATACCGATCAATCTATATCAAATCAATCTTTTGTACAGCAATTTGTACAAGCCAATCATCAGCCTGCATCTGTTTTCAGCATGTTGGGATTTGAATTGGGCCAAGTGGTGGTCCAAATGCGAAGCGAATTGATAAAAGGAGATGGTAGTTCGGCTATTGCTAAATTTCGACAGTCAGGAATAACGGGACCAAGAGGGCCAATTACAATACACGGTTGGAATGCCTCTACTTACCCAATTGTCGACATCAATCAAATCGTGACGACCAACCACCATATAAATTATACCGTATTATCTCAGGGCAGTGCTTTGGGATATGATACAACACAAGTCTTTGAAGAGTCAGTAAGTGGTTACCTAAACCCATACTGGTCTGTATAGCCTAAATTAATGCAACCTATGAAAAAATACTTATATCACGTTCTTGTACTTTTGTCTACTTGTGTACTGGGAATATTTTGTCATCAATCGGCCTGGGCGCAGAACTATAACGCACAGAATATAGCGACTGGGGGACTGTATACTGCATTAACCAAAGATGTAGATGGCAACATTTATGTGATCAGAGCAGTTTCACCTAATGATGCTAATTATCAGTTGGTGAAATATACCAACGGTCAGGGGCAACCAACAGTGCTCTACTCGGGATTAACACATGATGCGGGTAACTATCCTTGGGGATTAGCTGTGGCAGCCAACGGCCAAATCTTCGTCAGTACCCATATCGGGGACAATGGGAATAAGATTCTAAAATTGACGAATAGTAACGGAATCTATACCGTGTCTGATTTTCAGAATAATCCTTCCAAATATTATACCGGATTAGCAATAGATGCAAACGATCGACTTCACGTGCTACAACATAATGGAACGTCCTATGAGGTTGTTCGGTATCATAATTTGAATAATAATTCAGGTTATACCTCCTTATTTTCAGGGATTCCTTCGGAAGCAGGTTTAAGTTATGCGACAAATTTGGCAATTGCGACAAATGGTGATATTTATTACACGGAACCCTTTTGTGTGGATGAATGGTATGCACATCTTATTTCTATGAAAGGAGGTGTTGTCAAGGTTGCCAACAACGGTGGAAACTACAATTATACGTCAAAGACCTACCTCTCAAAAGATAAGTATGCAAGTGCCCTGTCTATTGAAGGTAATGATTTGTATGCCTTGGAGAGTACAGGTGCGGCAGGCGGCTATAAATTATCCAAATACAGCAATTTATCAGGAACAGGGGCGGCATTACGTACCGATTTAAAGGCAAATGCTTTTATCTACCCTTGGGGTGTAGTGTTCAAGGGAGATATTGGCTATTATACGACGGGAGATGATGGTAATTCAGGAGGGAGTGTGATGCGGATTGTTCCGAATCCGAATGCCGGAAGTGAACCTCCTAATGAAATAATAGGACCAGAGAGTAAGGATATTTGTGCCAATGTCCCTACAAGTTTTTCGCTCACAACTACAGGGGCGACTGCACATCAGTGGGAAGTAAGCACTGATGGCGGTAATACCTTTAATAATGTTCAAAATAATACAAACTACAATGGTGTCACTTCGGCAACTTTATCCATTGTAAATACACCAGCTAGCTTTAATACATATATCTACCGTTGTAAGGTGACTTTTGGCGCTGCAGGCAGTAAATACTCCTCGATAGCCAATCTATTGGTGACTGATCAGGTGCAGATAAGTACACAACCCCTAAATACGCAAATAACTATTGGTGGGTCGGGATCTCTTTCAGTAACGGCATCTGACGCAACAAGCTATCAATGGCAACGAAAAATAGGTGGCGGTGTATTTTCGAATATCAGTGATGGTGGAAGCTTTTTTGGAACTAACTCCGCTACATTACAAATAACAAATGCTACGGCGGCATTGAATAGTGATCAATTCCGGTGTATTGTAACCAATAACTGCCTTTCTGCCAAAGTTTCGAATGTCGTTACGCTGACCGTAAATGCTGCACCTTCTATAAGTCAACAACCTGGAGATAAAACGATAATGGCAGGAGGGCAAACTGCTTTCACAATGCTTGCCATAGGAGCAACAGGCTACCAATGGCAGGTTAGTACGGGAGGGGCTTTTTCAGATGTTGCCAACGGTGCGCTATACAGCGGCGTAACTTCCAATACCCTCACTATCACAGGGGTGACGATGGGCATGAATGGTTATTTGTATCGTTGTGTGGTTAGTGGAGCTATACCCCCTGAAGCGACATCACTTCCGGCTAGGCTAGCTGTAACAGTACCTCCTAATCAGGCTCCAGTGATTGTTAATCTGCATGGCGATCTAGTTGCTTGGGCGGGTGTTGGAAATACCGTTACGCTAGATGAAAGTGGTAATGCAGGTGTGAGTGATGCCGATATGGATGCATTGAATGCTGGTCTGGGGGATTATAATGGTGCTTCCTTGACGGTACAGCGGGCGGGCAATACCGTATCAGCCGATGATTTTGGCTTCATTACTACGGGTGCATCATTTACAGTGGTTGGCAATCATTTACAAACCGGAGGATCTACTTTTGCATCTTTTACAAATGCGGGCGGTGTGTTGACGATATCCTTTACTAGTTCGGGCACAGCTGCGACGAGGACATTGGTCAATGAAGTGATACAACGTATTACCTACCGAAATGATACCCCTGCGGGTGACGCCACTATGCGCTTCACCTTGAGTGATGGCATTGCGAGTACTACCGCAGATGTAACAGTTGCCAGCGATACTATCTATGTCACCAATACGACAGATACTCCTACGATCAATGTTGCTAATGGTGTTAGCTTCAGTGAAGCCATTGCAATTGCTGCGGCCGATGCCACCGGCAGCCAGACGCTGATTTTTACTAACAGTTTCAATTCCAGCGTGTCGCTGGCCGGCAACTTGTCGATCAACGAAAGTCTGACACTTAATGCGGATGCGGCTGGGGGCTTGGTCATCAGCAGCGGTGCCACTATTACCCTGGGCGGCGGTACCACATTGAGCTTTACTAATTCCTCTGGCACTGTCGATATCGCCGCCACGCTAAGCGGAACTGGTTCGCTGACTAAGGACGGCGCTGGCACCCTGACATTGTCGAGTGTCAACAACAAGACTAATATGTCGGGCGGCATTACCGTCAACGCGGGCACACTGGTGGTCAGCGATGACGATCATCTATCCTCCGGCACATTGACGCTCAACGGCGGCACGTTGACCAACAGCAGCACTAGCTTTACTATCGACAATACCATCGCATTAGGTTCCAGCGGTGGTACTTTTAATGTTGGCGGCGGTAACGGTAGTACCCGATTAACCCTGTCGGGCATTGTTTCCGGCACGGGCACTTTGACTAAGAATGGTCAAGCCATCCTCCAACTGGATGGCAACAATACGTATTCCGGCGCGACCAGCCTAATGGCTGGAACTATGATTGCCACTCACTCCAATGCACTCGGTACCACTGCCGGCGCAACCACTGTCAGCAGCGGCGCAACCCTGCGATTTGCTGGCGGGCTCACGGTAGCTGAAGCCTTAACCATCTCTGGTGCCGGCAAGACGGTCAGTAGCGTGGATTATGGTGTATTGCACTTAATTAATGGCAGCAGCACCCTTAGCGGCAATGTGACCCTGGTGGGCGATGCCAACATCAGTGTTGCCGGTGGTACATTGATTGTCAGTGGGGCACTTATTGGTAGCGGCAATCTCAATAAAACGGATGTTGGTTCGCTGCTTTTGTCCAATACCGGTACCGAAGCTAGCATGAGTGGTGGGATGACGGTATCCGCTGGTGCCTTGGAGATCGACAATGATGATCAGCTTTCATCAGGAAGCCTTAGCCTCAACGGCGGAACCCTTGCAGTAATAGGCGTCACAACCATTGACAATAACATCGATATCACCGCCAGTTCGACTATCAATACCAGTGCTGATGTCACGCTCAGTGGTGTTGTTAGCGGTACGGGCGAACTTACCAAAGCCGGAGTCAGCACGCTGAGCTTGAGTGGTACCAACACAGCCACTGGAGCGGTCAATATTTCGGAGGGCGGTCTGACTATCAGTGGTGGTAGCAGTATCGGAAACACCAGCGCCGTGACCGTGGCAAGCCTTGCAACCTTGACCTTGAGTGGCGGAGATGAAACCATCGGCTCTTTGGCGGGTGCGGGGAACGTAGTGTTGGGGTATAAGCTGATCATCGGCGGTAATAACAGCAGTACAACGTTCAACGGTGTCATTTCTGGCATAGGTAACGGAATTGCCAAAATCGGTACCGGTACGTTCACCCTTTCCGGCTCCAATACTTACTCGGGTAGCACAACTGTTAGCGCAGGAACGCTGGCGCTCTATGGTGGAACTGCAATTAATGATGCCAGTGCAGTTACTGTTTCAAGTGGCGCCACGCTCTCCCTGAACGCAAATGAGACACTGGGGTCGTTGGCTGGAGCAGGTAACGTTTCATTAGGCGATTTTGCCCTTTCATCAGGTGGCAACAACGCCAGCACCACTTTCTCGGGTGTATT
Source organism: Sphingobacterium sp. SYP-B4668 (assembly GCF_027627455.1). Classification (NCBI taxonomy): domain Bacteria; kingdom Pseudomonadati; phylum Bacteroidota; class Sphingobacteriia; order Sphingobacteriales; family Sphingobacteriaceae; genus Sphingobacterium; species Sphingobacterium sp. SYP-B4668. The sequence continues at coordinate 2,518,886 of NZ_CP115483.1, forward strand.
TAACGGCTATGGTGGGTTTCTGAAAACCGGTAGCGGCACGCTGACCTTGTCAGGCAGCAATAGCGGTACCTTTTTCGGCGGCATGGCGGTGTCTGGGGGCGGTACCCTGAGCGTGGCTAACGATGATAATTTGGGGTCAGGAATACTCAGCATCAACAACAGTACTTTTAGCATTACTGGCGCGACCACTATTGATAACAGCATCACCCTTATCAGCGGTGCAAGCATCAATAACGCGGCAGCAGTCACGTTATCGGGTGTTATTAGTGGGAGTGGTAGCTTCACGAAAACCGGTATTGGCGTGCTGACATTACCAGGGATAAATACCTATGGCGGTGCTACGCAAGTATTGGCTGGTACCTTGGCCGTAAATGGTGCATTAAGTGCAACAAATATCGTTGAAATTGCATCTGGCGCGACTCTTATAGGCTCGGGTAGCGTAACAAATCTTAACGTTAATAATGGCGGGACACTTTCACCTGGCAATAGCGCTGGGACCTTTACGGTGGACGGAAACTTGCTAATGAATTCGGGCAGTACGCTGGCTATAGAAATCAACGGCACCACTGCAGGTACTGATTATGATCAGGTGGTTGTTCTTGGTAATGTCAATGTGAGTGGCGCTAACTTATCTGTGACTCATGGTTACACGCCGGGACAGGGGGATAATTATTCTATAATTGTCAACGATGCCGTCGATGTAATTAGCGGTACATTTAGTGGTTTAGCTGAAGGCTCGACAATTACTGCCGGTGGCAATGGTTCAGTATTGACCGCCAGTTACATTGGTGGAAGTGGCAATGACTTTACGTTGACGGCTCCTATAAATGCAGCTCCGGTTATCGGCAATTTGAATGGAGATGCTGTCACTTATATAGAGGGTGGAACTGTGGTAGTAATTGATGCAGGGGCTGACGCAACTGTAACCGATACGGATTCTCCTGATTTTGATGGGGGCAATGTGGCGGTTTCCATCGCGGCTAACCGTGTACCGACGGAAGATGTACTTTCCATTCGGAATCAAGGAACAGCAGCGGGGCAAATTGGTGTCTCTGGATTAAATATTACGTATGGCGGTACGATTATCGGTACTCGTACAGCTAGCGGTGGGACGGATACATATGATTTGGTCATTACGCTAAATGCTTCGGCCACACCTGCTATTGTGCAGGCGTTGCTCCGCAATCTGACCTATACGAATACCAATACGACGGATCCATCCACATCAGCGCGTACTGTAGGTGTAACCATCAACGATGGGGATGGTGGCACGAGTACTCCGGCTAACGTTACGCTGGATGTAGTGGCCGTCAATGATGCACCTACACTTACTGCGACAGCTTTAAACCCGACCTTCACAGAAGGGGGGGAAGCAGTCGCGATGTTTTCAAATGCACAATCTTCGACTATCGAAGCGGGGCAGTTGATACAACAAACTACGCTTACGGTTTCAGGAGTACAAGACCCCAATACAGAGGAATTGTATATAGAGGGTACTAGAATAGTATTATCAAATGGAATGAATAGTACCACTGCGGTCAATGCCATTAATGTGAATGTTTCTGTTGCAGGCACTACAGCAACTGTAACGCTATCCAAGTTGAGCGGAGTTAGTACTTCGGTATGGAATACCCTCGTTAATGGAATAACTTACCTTAATACCAGTAAAAATCCGACAACAGCAGCTCGTGTAGTAGCCTTAACGAGCATCCAGGATGATGGTGGCATAGCCAATGGTGGCGTCGATCGGACTACACTATCGATAGCATCTACTGTAACTATAGTGGCCGTAAACAATGCGCCGATAGTTACTACTAGTGGTGGTAATACCGCCTATACCGAAGGTACACCTGTTGCGGTAGATGCTGCTCTTACGGTTACTGATCCGGATAATACGACCTTGGCTACTGCAACAGTAGCGATTACGGGTAATTTACAAAGTACACAAGATGTATTGACATTTACCAATGATGGGGCTACAATGGGTAATATAACGGCAGCGCTGTACAATAACGCAACGGGTGTACTGACACTTAGCTCCGTTGGATCCTCGGCGACTTTGGCGCAATGGCAGGCAGCTTTGCGTGCGGTTAAATACAACAACACCTCGCAAAATCCTTCAACAGCTGCACGTACGATGAGCTTCAAAGTACACGATGGTGGTCTGGAATCTGTGGCCGCTACGAAAACTGTCTCCGTGATCGCTGTCAACGATGCGCCTGTTGCAGTAGATGACTACATTACCCTGACCGAGGATATACCAGTAGTGGGCAATGTGCTAACGAATGATTCGGATCCAGAAAGTAATGCCTTAACGGCATCCTTAGTCACGCCGCCTGTTAACGGTACGGTAGTCCTGAATGCGGATGGTAGTTTTACCTATACACCGAATGCGAATTACGCGGGTAGGGATAGTTTACAATACCAAGTCTGCGATGATGGAGTTCCTTCCAAGTGTGAGACAGCATGGTTGCATTTAACCATCAATCCGGTAAATGATGCACCTGTAGTTACAGTGCCTGCAAATATTTCCGTAACGGAAGATGTAGCTTCTCCGCTTACAGGTATTAGTTTTAGCGACGTAGATGCTGGAGCAAATTCAGTGCTGGTGACTCTGTCAGTGCCTAGTGGTGCATTGAATGCTGCAAGTACAATGGATGTAACGGTAGGCGGAACTGCCGAAACGTTGACACTTAGTGGAAGCATTTCGAAGATCAACGCTTTTATAGCAGCGGGTGCTGTCACATTTACTACGGCTAGCCATGCAACTACTAATGTGATATTGACAGTATCCATTACCGATAATGGACACACTGGCGGAACGGCATTAATGGATACCAAAACTACTACACTAGTTGTTACGGCTGTCAACGATGCACCGGTCAATTCGGTACCGGGCGCGCAATCCGTGGATCAAGATGCTACACTGGTCTTTAGTGCTTCAAATAGTAACTTGATTTCAATTTCGGATGTCGATGCTGGAGGTGGAGTTGTAAAGGGTACCTTGACGGCAACTAACGGCTTGTTAACGCTTAGCGGTACTAACGGACTTTCCTTTATATTCGGCGGCAACGGAAACGCGACAATGACTTTTGAGGGGGCAATTGCAGACATTAATGCCGCCTTGGACGGATTGGTATTTACTCCGACACCAGGTTACAATGGTCCAGCAAGTATTCAGATCCTTACCAATGATTTGGGGCTTACTGGTACAGGTGGGGCCCAAATTGATATCGACAATATCATCATTACAGTCAACTCGATTAATCCGAGAGTCATTTCGGTTGGCGCGTTAACGGCTAATGGTACCTATAAAATAGACGATGCTATTGCGCTTACAGTAACTTTTGATCAAGCGGTTACCGTGGATGGGGGTGTACCTACACTTGTATTGGAAACTGGTACAACTGACCAATCAGCAACTTATGTAGCTGGAAGCGGAAGTAATACCTTGACGTTTAACTATACGGTACAGGCTGGGGATCAATCGTCTGATCTGGACTATATATCGACGGCTGCGCTTTCTTTGAATGGTGCTACTATTAAAAACACCTTTGCTGATGATGCGATATTGACCTTGCCAGCGGTTGGCGGATCTAATTCCATTGCCGGGCAACGTAGCATCGTGATAGATGGGGTTGTTCCTACGGTAACATCGATGAGTGTGCCTGCAGATGGATATTATGTCCGAGCACAAAACCTGGACTTTATAGTCAACTTCTCGGAAGCTGTAACTCTAGACGTCACAGGTGGTTCGCCTAGGATTGCCCTTAGCATTGCCGACCAGACGACATATGCTGGCTACCTATCAGGTTCAGGAACCACGACATTAGTATTTCGATATACAGTAGCAAATGGATTACAGGATGATGATGGTATTACTGTTGGATCGTTATCACTTAATGGAGGAACGCTTTGGGACGCAGCAGGCAATAACGCTGACCTGACGTTGAATTCAGTGGGCAATACAAGTGCGGTAAAAGTCGACTCAAAAATATCACAGGTTGTTTTAAGTATCAATGATGGTGAGACTCATACCAACAATGCACAAGTAAATTTAAATTTACAAATTGACGATACTGATTTGAGTACCATGAAATTCTCCAACGATAATGTTTCCTGGAGTGCTGAAGAGTCATTCTTTAATACGAAACTTTGGGACTTAACACCTGGGGATGCGACGAAAACGATTTATGTAAGTGTCAAAGATTTAAGAGGCAATATCACCGAAACAAGTGGTAGTATAATATTAGATCAAAAGGCACCAATCGTGACGGGTGTTGAACATGGCAAATCGTACAATGACGATCGTACCATTAGCTTTGACGAAGGTACAGGTACACTAAATACGACTTCCTTTATTTCAGGAGAGATAGTGGATGCAGAAGGTACTTACGAGTTGATCGTAGTAGATGTCGCTGGTAACAGGACAATAGTAAACTTTGTCATTGACAAAACTGCACCAGCACAGCCGACCAATCTCGTTTCGACTGCAGGCGATACGGAGGTCAACTTGACTTGGGATGCAAATGGCGAAGTCGACTTGCAGGGATATATTTTGTATTCGCAAGCGCAGGGCAGTAGCAGAATTAAGTTAGCCGATATCCCTAAAGGGACAGTGTCCTTCTTACATACGGGCTTGACCAATGGCATATTGCACCAATATTTCTTGGTAGCAGCTGACACCCTTGGCAATACGAGTACGGAAGCGCTTACCTCAGCAACTCCTATGGGTACACAGAATATTACATTTACTCCTTTGGCAGATAGGACGTATGGGGACCTAGATTTCTTGTTGAGTGCCAGTGCAAGCTCTGGTCTTCAGGTATCTTATACGACTTCTGATGCTACAGTGGCTGAAGCCTACAAAGATGCCGCAGATGGAAATAAATGGAAATTGAGAATAACAGGTGCTGGTACTGTTGATGTAATAGCAAGTCAAGGCGGCTCAGCTGCTTATTTACCTGCTGTTGATGTTACACAGACCTTGAAAGTAGGCAAGGCCAATCTTATGGGGATCAGCTTTACGAATGCTACGTTTGGTTATGACGGTACGGCCAAATCACTTGCCACGACGGGTACTTTGCCTGCGGGTGTTACAGTCAACTATAGCGGCAATGCGCAGACGGAAGCTGGTATATATCCAGTAACGGCTACGATTGATGGTGGCAACAATTACATCGGAGAGACACTTACTGCAGAGCTGACGATTACCAAAGCTGCCCTAGTAGGCATTAACTTCGCTAATGCTACATTTGGTTATGACGGTAGGGCCAAGTCACTTGCTATTACAGGTGCCTTACCGATAGGTGTTACAGTCAGCTATAGCGGCAATGCGCAGACCGAGGCTGGTACATATCCAGTAACAGCTACGATTGATGGTGGCAACAATTACATCGGAGAGACACTTACTGCTGACTTGACGATTAGCAAAGCTGCCTTAGTAGGCATCAACTTTACGAATGCTACGTTTGGTTATGACGGTACGTCCAAGTCACTTGCTATTACAGGTGCCTTACCGGCAGGTGTTACAGTCAACTATAGCGGTAATGGCAAGACGGAAGCTGGTACATATCCAGTAACGGCTACGATTGATGGTGGTAACAACTACATCGGAGAGACACTTACTGCTGACTTGACGATTAGCAAAGCTGCCTTAATGGGTATCAACTTTACCAATGCTACATTTGGTTACGACGGTACGGCCAAGTCACTTGCTATTACCGGGGCCTTACCGACAGGTGTCACGGTCAACTATAGTGGCAATGGCAAGACGGAAGCTGGCACATATCCAGTAACGGCGACGATTGATGGTGGCAACAATTACCTCGGAGAGACACTGACTGCTGACCTGACGATTACCAAGGCTGCCTTAGTAGGCATCAACTTCGCCAACGCGACCTTCGTTTACGACGGCACGTCCAAGTCACTTGCTATTACAGGTGCCTTACCGACGGGTGTTACAGTCAACTATAGCGGCAACGGCAAGACGGAAGCTGGTACATATCCAGTAACGGCCACGATTGATGGTGGCAACAACTACGTTGGAGAGACGCTTACTGCTGACCTGACGATTACCAAAGCTGCTTTAGTGGACATCGGACTTGCCAATGCGACCTTTGTTTACGACGGCACGTCCAAGTCCCTTGCTATTACAGGGGCCTTACCGACAGGTGTTACAGTCAACTATAGCGGCAATGGCAAGACGGAAGCTGGTGTACATCCAGTGACAGCCACGATCGACGGTGGCAACAACTACGTTGGGCAGACGCTTAATGCTAGTCTGACGATTACCAAAGCTGCTTTGGTGGGCATCGGTTTTGCCAATGCGACCTTCGTTTATGACGGTACGGCCAAATCACTTGCTATCACAGGTACCTTGCCAACAGGCGCTACGGTTAGCTACAGCGGCAACGCCAAGACTGTGGCTGGTGTACATTCCGTGACGGCAACAATCGATGGTGGCAACAACTACGTTGGGCAGACGCTTAATGCTAGTCTGACCATCACCAAGGCACAGCAGGTCATTAGCTTTGCTGCTATCGAGCCTGTATATCGTGACGCTGGTGAGCTGCAGCTTGACATCAGCAGTAACAGCGAATTACCGATTAAGATCTACAGCGACAATGTGCTGGTAGCAGAAGTTACGGGTGATCGGACCGTCACGGTGAAAGGTGTGGGCCTTACCCGTATCCGTGCAGAGCAAGATGGAAATGCCAACTATATGGCTGCCGAGAAGGTAGTTCGTGAATTACGGGTACGTAATGAAGATGGGGCGCGTCTGCCAGTACGGGTAAATCAGGCGGTATCACCTAATGGTGATGGTATCAATGATTATCTGCGTATAGAAGGTATCGATGAGTATCCAGAAAACAAGATTGCGATCTTTGATGCCAACGGTAACCTCGTACGCGAGATCAAGAACTACAACAATAGTAGCAATTACTTCGATGGTGTACGAGAAGGCCGTGCAGTGCCAACAGGGACCTATTTCTATGTCTTAGAAGTTCGCATGGGTGGCAAATGGCACTACGACAAAGGATTTTTCGTAGTGAAGTACTAGACGACAGCGACATCTTGAATTGCTTACCGCTTATAGCATAAATAACAGAAAATGAAGATAACAACAAAAATATCAATCTGCAGATACAGGATAATGGCGATTATGGCCATTATCATGCTGCTGTCCAACGTTCGTGTAAGTGGGCAGCAGTATATCGACCCGGCATTGTCGGGCTCGTTTAGCAAGATGTTGAACCCCAGCTTTAACGCCCTGCTCAATGGAGGTGAAGGTGATGCGGCTTTGGTATATCGATACCAATGGGCGGGTCTAGACGGAGCGCCCAAGAGCATTTGGTTCAATGGGAACCTCGGTATTGGACAACGGGGCATTGCTGTGGGAATTAATGCCAAACAGTTTCGCATAGGTGTGGAACGCTCCACGGAAGTGTCAGCCAATTTCACCAAGACCCTTCAGATTTCGGATCAAGAATATGTAGGCCTGGGCCTGAATCTGGGCTATACCCAGCAACGGGGAGATTTTACTTCCTTAGCTCCGGAGGACCCCGCATTCCAGAACGTACAGTATGGTACCCTGCTCTATGGACTATCGGCCTCTTTAGTCCGACCAGATAAATACTATGTTGGACTATCCATGCCTCGCGCTATCTTTGGATCAAATGATTCAGATTATGTCCGTCAATTTGGACGTGACAATACCTTCTATGTATCTACGGGTATGCTTTTTGATCTAGGCAGTAATTTTCATCTACGACCTAATCTGTTGGCCAGCTACAGAGAGGTGACCGGGCTACAGTTCGACGGGTCGGCGACACTCTTCATCAGTCCCAAGGTGGGTATCGGCGCTGGTTATAGGCAACGTGGCGACCTGATGGGGATTGCAGAGTTCAACATTGGCAAACTTCGCTTTGCATATAGTTATCAACAGAATCTTAAGAATAAGGACCTGAATAGATACATTACCAACAGTAGCCATGAACTTGGTTTATCTTTTAAATTTGGGTCTCGCGGATTCTCGATGCTATAACAGCAGACTGATAAAGGAATATAGGGGTGTATCCGTAAAAGGATGCACCCCTATTTTTTACACATTTTTTGGAATTCAGATAAAAGACTTCGAAATACGAAGCGTATATCTACCCTATACTGTAGCCGTCATAAAATTCCCTATTTTTGGGGATGGTAGCATCGGCATCATTTGATTACTTTTGACGCTTAGGTTTAAAGAGCAGGGCAAGGTTATGGAAAATGAATTAAGGAAAAAATAAATATGAAAAGCAGAAAAAATTCAAAAATAATACTCAGCATAGTATTGCTGACACTTGTAACCGGTTGTTCCTTTACTGCCACCCAACAAGGTCCCGCCGATGAGACTCGTGCAGATAGTGCCGCTACTACTATTACAAGTCCAAAAGTTAGTACACTATCCAACACCTCAAGAAGCAAATCCCAGCAAGTATTAGACCTATTACCGGTGACCATATTGGAAGACCATGAAAAGGATGTGTTCAAGAAGTATGGAATTGAATTTACAGGAAATTGTTACGCTTGCGATCTGGCGAAGATAGAAGTCACTGCAAAGCAGGTAATCGTGACCAATGTATGTGATAGTACGTTGCAGGAGCGATTTGATATCATTGATCTGAATGATAGCGGGGCTGAAGTGAAGGTAAAAACTGTTGGAGTTGTATTTATTTTCAGGAACACCGAAGAGGGCCCGGTGCGTGAATTCATTGTGCAAGGAGACCTCAAATTAAAAGAGGGACTCAGATTGTCAAAATATTACATACCGGTGGTCACCTTGGAAAAGTTTGAGGTAAAAGATTGTGGCGAGTTTGACGGTTAAATCACGTAATACAGCGGTTGACTACACTTGTGTCAGCCGCTGCAACATTCTGAAATATGCTATAAATTTGTGTAGGCTTATTTCGTAGGCACCAGGTGGAAGGCGATAGCCATTCGATTGAGCATGTTCATATGCGATATTGCCAAACTGAGATCAACAAGTTCCTTGTCATCGAAGTGCTTCGTTGCATTTTCGTATACTGCATTTCCCACCTCTTGCCCTGGGAGTATGGTCATTTCTTCGGCCCAGGCCAGTGCTGCTCTTTCAGATTCACTAAAAAAAGGCATAAACTTCCAGTTGGAAATAGCATTTAGCTTCCGTGGATCTTCGTTTTCTTTGATGGCATCCTTCCAATGTAAATCTATACAATAGGGGCAGCCATTGATCTGCGATACCCTGAGGTATACCATGTGCAGCAATGCCGAAGGTAGGGTGGAGGTCTTAAGATATCCATACATGGACAACAAGGTACGGTAACCCTCTGGTGATACTTTACTATACTCTATACGCATACAAATAATTTAAAATTATATCCCCAATATAGGGACTAATACCAATTTGTGCAAGTTGACTTTTAGTTCGTTATACGGCACCTGCAGCCCTGATAATTAAATCCGTTACCTCGGTGGCTTTCGAGGCCAAGGATGCATGACTGGCATCTAGGTGTAGGATTTCTCTCGCTTGTATATGCTCCGCCATTTCGACCTGTGTCTGGGGTGGTATCATGTGATCTCGATCGGATACTTGGTACCAACTAGGTTTCGATTTCCAGGCCGGTTGGCCGGCAGCATCTTGAAAACAGTTCGCGTGGATAGGTTTTTGGCAGAGCGACAGGATCGTGCCCTCATCTTCACTTAGGTCGGCGCAGAAATGCACGTGGTATTCATCATATTTAATCCAAAGAAAGCCCTTACTGTCTGGATATATGCTCTTACCTCCAGGCGGTTGATCCCGACGAGAAAAGATACTTCCCAAGCTGTCTCCTTTATCCGGCGCAAAGGCCGCAATATAGACCAAACCTACTACTTTATCGTGATTGCCTGCACCGGAGATTACGGCTCCCCCGTAAGAGTGCCCTACTAAGAGTACCTTTCCTTCCTGAGCTGCGATTAAATCGGTGGTTTTGTCGATGTCGTCTTGAAGCGAAGTCAAGGGGTTTTGTGCGCTCCTTACCGTATATCCTGCTGCCACCAAGGGTGTAATCACATGTCGCCAATGTGAGCCATCTCCCCATGCTCCATGCACCAGGATGATAGTCAATTCTTTCTGTTTCATCGTAATTCTATTTATCAATTGTATGTGTTGTTTTACAAACACAGGTTAATAAATAATTGTTTGACTCTTAAATACGATTCGGTTAAATAATCTTCCAGCGGATGCCGAGTTGGTATTGCCCTATTCTTGCATGTCCGTCATTAGGTAGATTTGAAAACCCTTTGAGACCTCCTCTATATTTGAAATAGAGCATTCCCATATCAATGCCTAGACTGTATGATAGCTGTGTGCTAGATTTGAATGCCTGCCTACCATCATTTAGCGTATAGCGGTCATCATTTTTCAATGAGTTGAATTCAGGGCCTGCCAAGAGGGACATGAAATTCCCCAGGTCTACTTTAAATAAGATAGGCACACTGAAATAGGTGAGTTTTTTTGTGCCGTTGCCAATCATAGGGTCTTCACGGTCATAATTACGGTGTACGTTGATCCGAGCTGAACTATACATGGGTTCTACCTGAATACCCAAATTAGGTTTGAAGTTATAAAATAGAAACACACCACCCTGAAGCCCCAATTTGTGTAACGAGCGATAGTGGTCACCGTCGGCGCTGCTGATATTAGCACCACCTTTTAAGCCGATGTGAAAACCTTGGCGTTGTGCGTAGACCTGAATGCTACCAAGCAGAAGGAGCAATACGAGGGAAAGTTGTCGTGTAGTCATCTTGCAAAGATGGCCAAGATGAATGAATGGTACCATCAATTTTGTCGTGAACCGTTCAAAAGTATGGGTGAATCGGACATCAACGGAAGCCGTAAGTAAGACTATGGTTTGGTGTCAAATCCCTGGGGAGATGTTTTTTATTTGTAACAAGTTAGGGTATATCCTGTTGTTTCCTATGAATTAATTTGTTACATTGCGGGTTATATCCAATTTTTTAATAATTCGATGTCCGCATGGTGGAAAGTTTTTCTAAAATCAAAGGCTGGTTCTTTTATTTTCCTCCTATAAGAGGGTATTATCCTAAGGGCAGCTTGCGCATGAATATCTATGCGATGATGGTGGTATTTATGTACATAGAAGTCGTTGTCAAGATGTGTGGTAAATCACTTAGTTGGCCTATGCATCTCTTGACGTTCGGCTTGATTGGTGCTGTCATATTCATCTCAGGGGAGTGTGTAATCCGTGCTAGAATGTGGCACCACCTATTCGTTGCCAAACACCGGCCGAACAAACAGCCTCCTATAGCTGATGCTATCGCTATGACAGTGTTGGCCCTGTTTCTATTGACCACGCTCTATGTATTGCCCTTTCATAAAATGGAGGACCCAGATTTGTTTCAGGTGAAATTGAAGTCTTTGTTTTGTTATGGTTTTTTGATCGCTGTATTATTGGCCTTTCCTCGTATTATGGAAATTATTATGGCAAATTGGAATAAAAAGAACAAGTTGAAACCCATCGAGTTTGAGCAACATCCCCATATATTACGTAGGTATGCATCAATAGGTTCTCGGCTACGTTTGTTTATTAAACTGCCAACCTTGTTTGAGTAAATTAAACCCAATACTCTTACTTATATTGACTATATTAGAACGAATAACATGTGCCACCCTATGTCGCGACCCCTTGATTGCAGGACGCACACTTGCTACCTCTGAGGAACCAATTTGTATATGGAAGACGTAACACTTATTAAACTCTTGATTGCCGGAATTATCATCAGTAAGGTGATTGTAGGCATATTATTTTACCTCTTTTATAAAAGTAACAGGCTGCTCAAAAACGAACGGACCCAGTTGCTCTCGGCAACCGAACGAATAAAGATACAAGTTTCTCAAATTGAAAATCAGAATGATGCATTGCTAAAAGCTGAAGATTTTAAATCTAAGGTTTTTTCGGCGGTATCACATGATTTGCGCGTGCCTTTGAGCTCTTTTCAGAGTTTACTTGCATTTTCTAAAGTAGTCGAAATTCCTGAGGGTGAGCTTCGGATTGCATTGGCCAGGATAGGGGCTGAACTCGAAGAATCGGGAAAAATGCTCAATGACATGCTGGTCTGGACTGCTGGACAATTGGCAAAAGATGAAATCAAAAAAAGTACATTTTTGCTTCACAATGTCATAGAAGAGACTTTGAGACTCTTTCAAGCACAAGTCAATACGAAGGATTTAACAGTGCACAATACGTTGCCAAAGGATTTGGAAATTACCGCTAACAAAGAGTTTTGCAGCTTTATTGTCCGTAATTTGTTGAGCAATGCTGTCAAATTTAGCTATAGGGGCGGGCATATTACAATAGGTTCACGCATTCAAAATACCGACCAATACATTTTGTATGTAAAAGATGAAGGAGTAGGGATGAATGGGGAGACCCTTACTTTTCTACAACAACGGATACCTAGCACCAGCCAACTGGGTACATTCCAGGAAAAAGGTGCGGGAATTGGATTGGCTTTATGTCAGGATTTTGCGATGCGCATGTCTTGGTCCATCCATGTTGAGAGCCAACCTGAGCAGGGAAGTACGTTTCTTATCGCTATACCTATGTCTGCTTCAGGCGTGTCTCGACCTGATATTGCTGTTGCCTAAGTAACGTATCTTTGCCGGTGGCGACCCCTATGTGTATAGTAAGATTGCTACTACATATTGTTGTCCTGTAGTAGTAGGTAGGGACAAGTATATCCCTTACCATGCCAATGTAATGAAGAGAGGGTGATATTTTGTATCTTGTGCATGTTAATTTGCAAATCTTTAATATAATATAGTATCGTTTGGGATGGATAGTTTTTTTCGTAGCCTGCTGATCTTTTGTTTTTCCATAACACTCACCATTGCCCATGCTGCACAGGATAGCACGCTGATATATCATGAATTGGATAAAGCGATGGACAATCAGGCGTACTACGTTCAAAAACGTCAAGATGCGCTCTCTAGATTGAAGCAGGAGGCCAAGCAATTGCAGTATGACCATCGAGCCTACTTCGATAAGAATTATCAAATTTTTGAAAACTACAAAAAATTCCAGTCAGACTCTGCTATAAGCTATCTCAATATCTGCCAAAAGCTATCAGCCAATATGCATGACAGCTTGACCGTGAAAGTAAAGTTGGATTTGGCGTGGCTGTACTCCACCGTAGGGCGATATATTGAAGCACAGAATATATTGAATACCCTACATGCCAATAGCGTGGGCCCAGCTCTAAAGTACAAATATTACGAGACTTATAGCTCCTTCTATAGCCATTATGGTCAGAGCAACAATATTACCGTTTACTACCAAAAAAGCGAGATATATCGGGATTCTTTGTTGATGTCCATTCCTCAACAGTCTGATCTTTATAAATTGACCTATGCAACCAAAGTGCTATTTAAAGGCGATAGGGAACAGGCGAAGACACTCTTCCTTCCTCTGCTGGCACGCTTTGAAAATAACCTCGAGAAGCACGCGTTGGTCGCTTACTTTTTAGGTATTATCTATAAACAGGAGAAAGATGTCGCTAGGCAACAATATTATTACTCTGTCTCCGCATATGCCGATGTGATTTCGGCGAATAAGGACAATGCTTCTCTTCAGGAATTGGCATTGACCTATTATGAGGCAGGCAATTTTGATAAAGCATTCCTATTTATAGAAAAAGCCATTGACGATGCAATGTATTGCAATGTACGCTATCGAGTTATTGAAGGTACATCCTTTTATCCAATTATAAACGCCGCCTATCAGCAGAAGATAAATGATCAAAATCGGAAGTTGTCCATTAATTTGATCTTAATCAGTATCCTATCCATTGTCTTGATCGCTGGAATTATTGTCATCTATAGGCAGATGAAATATCTCAATAAAATACAGCAAGAGTTGTCCCTCACGAATGGTCGATTGCAGACGCTCAATGAAGACCTCAGCTTAGTCAATAATCGTCTTTCAGAATCCAATCATATCAAGGAAGAATATATTGCCCAATTCTTTGATATGTGCTCTTCTTATATCGATAAGATGGAGAGCTTACGAAAAGTCCTACTGAAGCAGGCAACCAACAATCAGATTAAGCCTCTTATCGAATATCTTAAATCGACTAAGATGGTAGAGGCTGAAGTTCAAGAACTCTATAATAATTTTGATAGTATCTTTCTAAATCTTTATCCCACATTTGTCCACGACTTCAACCATCTGCTACAAGACCAAGAACATATATTACCCAAGAAAGGGGAGCTGCTTAATACCGAGCTTCGAATATTTGCATTGATTCGACTTGGTATTACCGACAGTGTCAAGATTGCGAGTTTTCTCAGGTACTCTCTTCGTACGGTATATAATTACCGGACGAAAGTACGGAACAAAGCGGCAGTTTCCAGGTCAGATTTTGAAGATTTAGTGCGGCATATCGGTGTGATGGATCGCTAATAATACATCAATCACTACTAATTCAGTACTTTTTCGTCTGTCTTTTTGGATTCAATGTCTTATTTGTCAGTGTGTTGTATATGTTTTTCAGTACTTTTCATGACCCTGCTGTTTTAAAGCAGTATTGCTTCACCTAGATTTGTTTTAAATCCTGGGCAGCTACAGAGGAGTACACACCTAAGGAAATAAAATAACCAATTTTAGTTAATTACCAATTCGAACAAACACATGAAACTTTTTACACAAAAAAGTACACTGTTATTCTGGTCTACCTTTATTTTATGCCTGCTGGCTGTATCGCCCCTGCATGCACAAAATCTGGTGAGCGGCAAGGTGACAGATGCACTATCCAATGCTCCGTTAACGGGGGTATCTATTGTTCAAAAGGGGACCGGGAACGGCACTACCACTGACAAAGATGGGGTTTATCATTTGTCGGTACCCAAAGGCTCTTCATTAACAGTTTCTTATGTTGGGTATGATAAACAAGAACTTATCGTATCGTCTGGAACTTTAGACATTGCGCTAACGGCGACATCCAATATGCTCGAAGATGTGGTCGTCATTGGATATGGGGCTGTCAGGCGCAAGGACGTGACGACTGCTATCTCATCAGTATCCACAAAAGACCTTGAACAACGCCCTATTGTCAATGTGGCACAAGCGATACAAGGAAAAGCGGCAGGTGTTGCCGTGGTGCAGCCGAACGGTACTCCAGGAGCGGAGATGTCCATACGAGTACGCGGGACGACATCCTTCAATGGTAGCAACGACCCGCTGTATGTCGTCGATGGGGTCCCGGTGGATAATATCCGATTTCTATCGGCCAATGATATTACCGATATGCAAATCCTAAAAGACGCCTCTTCAGCTGCAATATATGGGTCTCGTGCAGCCAACGGTGTCATCTTGATCACGACAAAGGCGGGAGCGACCGGCCAAGCCAAAATTAGTCTCAATGCCCAATTGACCCATAATGTGGTTAGCAACTCATTTGATGTGCTCAATACCGAGCAGTATCGCGAGTTGCAGAATGAAATAGGCGTGCTCAGTCTTCCTAATACACTTGCCGATCAGACCGATTGGTTTAAAGAGACCTATAAGACAGGACGATTGCAGAACTACCAATTGTCTGTTTCCGATGGAACGGAGAAACTGAAATACTTCCTTTCAGCGGGGTATGTCAATGAGACAGGAGTATTGGATGCAGCTTACTTTAAACGTTATAATTTTAGGGCAAATATTGATAATCAGATCCGTACATGGCTGAAGGTAAATGCTAACATTACCTATTCTGACTATGCCAACAATGGGGTATCCACGGGGGTAGGTGCCAACAGAGGTGGCGTAGTGCTATCCGTCGTCAACACGCCTACTTACGCGCCCATATGGGATCCTGAGCATCCTAAGCAATATTACAACAACTTTTATGGCATCAGTAACATTACCAATCCATTGGAGAATATAGCGAGAAGCAAGGATAATAGGGATAAGGAAAATCGACTGATTGCTTCTGGAAACGCATTGATCAGCTTTCTGCCGACCTTGAATTTGAAATCATCGTTTACCTTAGATCGAAGAAATGCATGGAACACAAGGTTTTTGGATCCTATCACAACAGATTATGGTCGGAATCAGCATGGCGAGGGATCTGATCTCCGCAACATGAATACCGTCCTCACCTGGGACAATGTGCTTACGTATAAAAAGACAATTGGGCTACACAACATAGAAGGAATGGGGGGCACCTCATGGACTGATTCTCACTACACCAATAGCTATATTTACGGAAGCTACTACAATGACGAGTTGGTTCAGACTTTAAATGCGGCCAATAGGATTTCATGGGATGCTACCGGATCAGGTGCTTCCGGCTGGACCATTATGTCTTATTTTGCCAGAGCGATGTACAATTATGACGGCAAGTATCTGTTGACCGCTAATTTTAGATCTGACGGGTCTTCCAAATTGCATCCTGATTCAAGATGGGGATATTTCCCTTCATTTTCTGCAGCTTGGCGTCTTTCATCTGAACCTTTTCTATCAGACATCAGTTGGATAAATGATCTAAAGATTCGTGGTGGGTGGGGGCAGACCGGCAATCAATCGGGAATAGGTGATTATGCTTATCTCATGCTTTATAATTTTGTACGCAAACCTTGGTACCAAGAAGAATTTGCAAAAGCTGTCCCTGGACTAGCTGTTGCCAATCTGCGTACCAGTGATCTTACTTGGGAGACCACGAGCCAATCGGGGTTAGGAGTTGATTTCATGGGCTTGGACAATAGATTGTCCGTTAGTTTGGATTATTACTACAAGCGCACGACCGATATGCTGATGTTTTTATCCCTTCCTGAAGGTCCCAATGCGATTAATACCCTCGTTCGTAATGAAGGTACTATGGTCAACAAGGGTTTTGAAGTTACTATTGGCTCCAAGAATGTGAGAGGTCCATTGAATTGGGAGACAGACTTTAATATATCATTCAATCGCAATAAGCTGGAGGACCTAGCTTTGCAGCAACTGTATTCCACGGCCGTAACGAGTAATTTTGTCAATGAAGCTGTTGTCCGAAATGAACCTGGACGATCTTTGGGCGGTTTTTTTGGCTATATCAGTGATGGTGTTAACCCCGAGACAGGTGAATTGATGTATCGCGACCTCAATGGTGACGGCAAATTGTCGGTATCCGATCGAACCTACATCGGAGATCCCAATCCTAAATTCACCTATGGAATGACCAACAATTTTTCTTGGAAGAACTTTGATTTGGGCATATTTATCCAAGGAACCTACGGGAATGATATTTTCAATGCCAGTCGGATTGAGACAGAAGGGATGTATGATGGCAAAAATCAAACAACTAGAGTTCTGGATAGATGGCAGATACCTGGACAGATCACGGATGTCCCCAAAGCTGGATTCAATATTAAGAATTCGACTTATTTTATCGAAAATGGTAGCTATCTGCGGGTGAAGAACATATCTCTGAGCTACAATTTCAAAGGTGACCAGCTGCAAAGGATAGGAATATTCAAATTGCAGCCCTACATCTCGGCCAGTAATCTTTTGACGTGGACCAAGTACACAGGGATGGATCCAGAGGTCAATCAATATGGCAATAACGGTGCTGTCCAAGGGATAGATTGGGGCACATATCCACACAGTCGATCGTTTGTAGTCGGTGTCAATGTAGAATTTTAAAACAGAAAGAGTCATGAAATCGAAAGTTATAACAGCATTATTGTCAAGCAGTCTACTGGTGTTGATCTCCTCCTGTTCATTGGTACAAGATCCTTTGGATCGCTATTCTGATGTGACCCAAGGAGTGGACGAATCCGGCAATAAAATAGTATTCAAGAATAAAGAGGAAGCAAAGAGCTACCTCAGCACGTTGTACCAACAACTGCGCGATCGGCAAGAACATTGGTACGTAGACCTATTGCTTATTGGTGAGTCTCATGCTGACAATGCGTATGCTGGCACCACAGGGGCAGAAGTACTTCCCTTTGAAAATAACGCAATAGAAGGATCCAACTCTGTCGTCAATAGAGACTGGCGTCGTTATTTGGAGGATATTGGTAAGGCTAATAGATTGATCATCCATGTAGATAGCGTGGACGATGCTTCCTTTTCTAACCTAGAGCGTAACACCATCAGCGCGCAGGCCAAGATATTTAGAGCTTTGGTCATGTTTGACATGGTTCGCATCTTTGGCGCTATACCGGTTGTCACCACAGAGGCTCCAGATATCACCGGCGAAAATATAGAGGAAGTATATCCCCTTTATTTTCCGAAACAATCCACTGAGCAGGAAGCTTATTTGCAGATCGAAAAGGACTGCTTGGAAGCATTGCAATATGCACCTGACAATAACGCAGCGGACAAAACCAAGTTTAGTAAGTCTGTGGCACGGGCATTACTAGCCAAGGTATATGCCGAGAAGCCATTACGTGATTATGCAAAGGTCATCCAATACTGCGATGCCCTTGCTGTTGATGGGTTTGATCTGGTTACGGATTTTGCCGATCTATTTGGTATGAATGCTGCCAATACCGATACCAAGATGCGGAATACGAAAGAGTCTATTTTGGAAGCGCAGTTTTTTCCTGGAGGTGGCAATTGGGCTACTTGGATGTTTGGTCGGGATCTCATCAATTATGACAACAATTTCACCTGGGCCAAATGGGTGACCCCCTCCAGGGATCTCATCAAGGCCTATCAAGATGAAGGGGATCAGGTTAGATACAATCAATCTATCGTGTATTACACCACGAAATGGAGCAATTACTACCCTATGGCCAATTATCCCTTCATGTATAAGCTACGGTCGGCACATAGTAGCATTATCAAAATGCGATATGCTGATTTGCTGTTGATTAAAGCCGAAGCGCTGATCATGCAGGCCAGCCCCAATCTGATTGAAGCAGCGGCGATTATAGACCGTATACGTCTTCGTGCTGGATTATCGGGACTGACGAATGCCGTCAAAGCCAGCAAAGAGTCCATGTTGGCCGCGTTGATAAAAGAGCGTCGCTTGGAGTTAGCATTCGAAGGACAGCGCTGGTTCGATTTGGTTCGACTCAATAAAGTGGAAGAGGTCATGAATGCCGTTTTTGCAAAAGACCCCGGACGTAAAGCCTTGGCCTATCCGTTTGATGCTAATTCCTATCGTCTACCTGTACCACAATCGGCGATAGACCAGAATCCAAATCTTGTACAGAACCCCGGTTATTAACTATATCACGAAACCATGAATGACAACGTTAAATACAACAAACCTATGATATATACGCTTTTGCTGTCGTGCATCTTAGCGACCACATCTTGCAATAGAGATAGCTACACCCCCTCTCAGGGTAATGAAGAGAAAGACAATGGGGATGTAACCCTGTATGTGACTACTACCAATCGGTCGCAAGATTTTGAGCGCCTATACAAGGATTTTAGCGACAAATCCAATATGTCGCCCAATACGATTACGCTTGATCCTTCTATTAAATACCAAAGTATGGATGGTTTTGGAGCAGCAATTACAGGCTCCACTTGTTATAATTTGATGAAAATGAATCAGACCGACCGAACAAAGTTCCTGACCGAAACATTTTCTGAAAAGGAGGGTATGGGCATGAGTTACATCCGCATTGCAATAGGCTGTTCAGACTTCTCGCTCAGTGAGTATACCTGTTGGGATACACCGGGGATTGAAAACTTCGGATTGCAGAACGAAGAAAAGAAATATATCTTACCTGTACTCAAGGAGATATTGGCCATTAATCCCGCCGTCAAAATTTTAGGCTCCCCATGGACACCCCCCAAATGGATGAAGGTCAATAATCTGACCGAACTGAAGCCCCATGATTCGTGGACAAGCGGGCAGTTGAATCCTGCGCATTATGATAACTACGCCACCTATTTTGTAAAATGGTTGCAGGCCTTCCAAGCGGAAGGAATCAAAGTGGCGGCTGTGACTCCACAGAATGAACCTTTGAACCGAGGCAACTCCGCTTCCCTTTATATGACTTGGCAAGAGCAGCAAGCGTTTGTCAAGCAGGCACTTGGCCCTAAACTCAAAGCGGCAGGTTTGAATACACAGATTTATGCATTTGACCATAATTACAATTATGACAATGTCGCGGATCAAAATGATTATCCAATTAAGATGTATAATGATCCTGAGGCTGCTGCTTTTATCACCGGTGCCGCTTATCACAATTATGGAGGAGATAAAGCTGAACTATTGGATATTCATAGCCAGCGCCCTGATAAAGAACTCATCTTTACGGAGACCTCAATTGGTGAATGGAATGATGGCCGTAATCTTGAGAAAAGGCTAATGGAGGATATGGGCGAAGTAGCGTTGGGTACAGTTAATAATTGGAGTAGGGCTGTCATCGTCTGGAATCTGATGTTGGATACCGAGAAAGGTCCCAACCGTGATGGTGGGTGCCAGACATGCTATGGTGCGGTAGATATCAATAGTGCCAATTATAAGACGATTACACGCAATTCGCACTACTACATTGTTGGGCATCTCTCAGCAGTGGTCAAGCCTGGCGCAACGCGGATAGCAACCAGTGGATATACAGCCGAAGGACTCACGTATAGCGCTTTTCAGAATAAGGATGGGAGCTATGCTGCAGTGTTGTTGAACAATTCTGCTGAGCAGCGCAAAATAACGTTGAGCGATGGTAAGAAGCATTTTAGTTATGAGGTTCCAGCAAAATCCGTGGTTTCATATCGTTGGACCAATTAGAATCAGACAACATGAGAAGAATATTAATCACCGGAATTGCCTTAATATCCGCTCTTGGACTTTGGCAATCTTGCAAAAAGGACGATCAATTGCCACAGGGTTCACCTGTGCTATCCGTTCAAACAGATGTTAAAACAGCGCATTTTGGCGACAGTCTATCGTTTAAGGTCAATGTCTCCGATCCCGCAGTGCCTCTCTCGACAGTGAAGGTGCAGCTATACTATACAGATGACTTGGTTGCAGAGACTGTTATCAGGACCAAGGAAAATGGAGCGTATATGGGGAAGGTCTATATCCCATACTTTAAGGATGTGCCTGATGGTACCGCTACTCTCAAATTTGTATTGCAAAATATCAGTAAGACAAAGGTCGAGCAAGCGTATGACTTGGTTTTAAAAAGGCCGGACTTCCCCTATCTAACACTGGTTACGGACAATCAAAGTTATAGAATGGAAAAAGTAGCCGCCAATAGTTATGCCGTTACCCAGAATTTTCCGTATGCCGTGAAGGGATATATATCTGCACAAGCAGTAGGTGAGCAAGGGAATCCGCTAACCTTCGGATGGGAAAATAACAGTGTAGCACTGGGCTCGGTCAATCAAATTCCGTTTTCTAATTCGGTGTCTGGTACCTACACCATCTCGTTCAACACCTTTAGCTTTGACGCTTCACCATTCATCATCGCTTATGCAGTTAATGGAAGTGTGATGAGTCGAGTCAACGATGATAATTTCAAAGCCGAACTCCAGATGACCAAAGGCGAGTTGGTGACCGTGGATGGAATTGAAGGAATTGACGAATGGTGGATGGATCCGGATTATTTCAAAAAGGACGATACAGGAAAATGGACGTTCCATGCTGCTACTGGTAAATATCGGGTTACGGCCAATTTTCCGAATAAGTATCTCATAGTGGAGGCGATGGATGGCAATAATCTCGCAAGTTTGAAGGCAGACGGCACAGGTGCCATTTGGATTATTGGCGAAGGAATAGGGAAACCATCTGTTGCTGCCAATCAAGTCGGCTGGAATACGGATAAAGCCCTTTGTCTAGCGCCTATCGGAAATAAGAAGTACCAGATTACTGTAACAGGCAATAAAACCATCAAAACCGACAACATCAACTTTAAATTCTTCCATCAGAAAAATTGGGGTGGTGAATTTGGTGGGACGGCTATCAGCACCACCAGTGATATTATTTTTATAGGTGACGGAAAGAACGGTCGGGATTCGGGCAATCTTGGGCTTGTAACAGGTAAGACTATCCCCGACGGCAAGACATACGTCTTGACGGTCGATCTAACTGCTGGAAATGACAAAGCCGTATTAACGGTGACACCGCAGTAGCAGTTCGTCTAGACATACTTCAAGAGAAAGCCTTGCTCCAAAATAGATTTCGAGCAAGGCTTTCCTTTTTTTGAAAGTGTGTCCCACCAGGATTATTTAATGACCACACAGCATTCCCTTATATCATTGACATCCGAATAATTTGTGCGGGTTCTTGCAAGAAATCGCCAGCCACACGCTGGAAGTTTTTGATGTATGGTTGTGCATTGTGGATGTCCAGCCCATCTTGGTCGTGCCATATCTCATAAAAGACGAATACATTTGGGTCATCTATGGCCTGGTGCAAATCGTAACGTTCGCAGGCTGGTTCCTCACGGGTTTGCTCAACCATATCTCGGAGCAAGAGGGCGAGTTTTTCGCGATGTTGGGTGTGGGCTATAAGCACAGCTGTTAGATATATTTTCATTTTTGGTGGCAAATTAGCATAATGTAGCCTCAAGTTCTTTGGCAAATACCTCCCCTAAATGTTTGAGGTAAGCAGCTTTGTCCTGTGCCATATTCGCATTCTTTTCTACATCATGAAAATGAAACCCTTCCATTTTCGTCAATGATGCAAAGGCATTCATACGATGGAAGCCAAAAAGAGGACCATCATCTACGGTACGTTCTTGAAAGAATTCACCTGGCAAGGTGAAGGCAGTTTGAGGAGCATTCCAGCTTGTAGTCAATAGATACTTCCGACCGGCTAATGCTCCGCCTGTGCCGTAGTTGATTGCAGGATGTTTCGATGATCGCCCATCGCTATTGTATATCCCTTTTTGATGACCAGCGGTGAAGACGACGTCTATGTATTTTTTAAACTCAAACGGTAGCTGAAACCACCAAATAGGCGTATGGTAGATGATGTAATCTGCCCATACAAACTTTCGGACCTCTTCGTCCTCATCATAGCCATCTGCTATACGTGTCATTTGGACCTCCACATCGTCCATATCTTTGAAAAAATCAAATGTAGCCTCCGCTATCGTATCGTTATATTTTCCTCCTGAATGTCCGAAATGCTGTCCAGCATTGATAATAAGTATTTTTTTCATCCTTATATAATTTTTGAAATGTGATGAAGCCATAGTTCCATACCTGTCAAAGGCTTCGATACAAAATTAAGGAGGAAATAATTATCAGAAAAATAAGATATGTTATACCTTTGTATTATATAAATGATAGCTCATGGTCAATCTAGAATGGTACCGTACATTTAAGGCAATCTATAAGACAGGGACGCTTACAGGAGCTGCGGAGACACTTTTCATTTCCCAACCTGGCGTTAGCCTGCATTTGAGTTCGCTGGAATCTTATGTAGGCTATAAATTGTTCGATCGCACCGGTCGTAAAATGGTGCCCACCGAGCGTGGAAAAGTATTGTTCAATGCTATTGTCGACCCATTGGTGAAATTAGAAGAGGTAGAGAAGAACTTTCAACGATGTACAGAAGCACATACACCAACTATCAGTGTGGGCATGTGCTTTGAAACTTTCCAGATTACCCTAGAGCAGTATGTCTCCACATTACCCTTCAACCTTATCATCTGTTTTGGAGAGTATCCAGAGATGCTGGACCAACTGGACAAAGGTATCCTAGATTTGATTATTACCCCTCAAAAGGGTATTTCGCCTCGCATTGAGCACGAGGCTTTTTCTTCCGAGCAGATTGTGTTAGTAGGAGGGCCCCAAGTCGATACCAGCTATTTCGAACATATAAAAAAGGAAGCCAATATCGAGGAGATCGCGGATTGGTTGAAAGCCCAAAAGTGGTACGGTACTACCGGAGATATGGAGCACTTGTTGCGCTTTTGGAAGCTCAATTTCGATAAGCAACCTGATTTTAGACCGAACTATATCGTACCTAATCTTAATTCCATTGTCCGATGTTTAAGTGGTGGTACGGGCGTGGCTGTCATTCCAGACTTTCTGTGTCGGCAAGAATTGAATTCTGGCCAGATTAAGCTGATTTGGGAAGGGCGTAAGAAGTTGACAAATACCCTTTATTTTGGCACTCGCAAGCAGCATAGTCATCAGCAAGAAATAGACCATATCAAGGGGTTATTTAGGAAGGTAATGGCGAATGCTGACGCTTATATTGCACAGTAGTCGACCTATGGTCGGGATGCTACGATGGCATCAAGCTCGACGGATAATCCCTTAAGATCTTGTTTCATGAGGTTGATATGCGATTCCAACTGGTCGTACATATCAGCCCTGTTCTCCAATTGTTCGGTTGAGTAGCGTCCACCCTTGCCAAAGTACAGTTCTATTAGTTTCTGTTTTTTGCTATCATCATCATCGTTGTCTATCTGTCCGAATGTCATCCACTTGGTGATGATTTGATTGCGTACGGAAGATTTCTTGCCGTCTTTAGGGTCGTAGTATTTGAGGTAGTACCATACTGAAGGGGGGAAGCTTGCAGATGTTTCGGCACCGTCCCAGATTTCTTTTAATGTATTGCGCTCGTGGTAAAAGTCGGTAGTCCGTTTATTAAAAAGCATCATCATACCCAGCGTAGCTTCGGTGACCCCAGTAGCCAAGCCTACGTAATCGGCCG
The DNA here is from genome assembly GCF_027627455.1 of Sphingobacterium sp. SYP-B4668. Lineage (NCBI taxonomy): Bacteria > Pseudomonadati > Bacteroidota > Sphingobacteriia > Sphingobacteriales > Sphingobacteriaceae > Sphingobacterium > Sphingobacterium sp. SYP-B4668. The sequence goes on from NZ_CP115483.1 coordinate 2,543,510, forward strand.
CTTTATCATCTGTAATCAGCACACCCGTAGAGACAGCACCCGATGCCCCCACCACAATAGCACCTACTGTAAGTTTGGTTTCGAAATCGTTCTCTTTACCCTTTAGGTAATTGGCTACCTGACTTGTACGCTCCTCTTCGCAATCCAATTCTGACGATACGGCAGAGACTTCAAGAGAGGACAGGTTGATACGGTGATCGATTTGTTGCTTGATTTCCATCACGGCTAGTCTATTTTCTACGTTAGGACGTCGCAATACTTCCTGCTGTAACTTGATATACTGGGATATCCAATCCAATGCGCCAATGGCATTTGCCATATTCAGACTTTTAAAGCTCAATTTTGTGCGCAAAGAAGCGTCCAATGTTAGCTCATGGATAGGAGGAGGTATTTTATCCGCAGTGTAGGAATATGCATTGTGTTGGTTGCAATTACTGGACAATAACTGACCTTGTATGGGCGTGTTTTTCAATCCAATACACGACATCATTAGACTTGATGTCAGCAATATCGCTAACGCGACACTATAGATGCCTTTTCTAACCGTCATAATCTATCGGGCGCTTTAATAGTCCTGTGTTTACTTTTCAAAAATGAATAACACCCAAAATTAGCAATAGTTCGCACTATTCGGACATAAAGCGTGACAATTTTATTTAGAAGCAATAGGATGTTACACCTCGCTCGTTATTCCCGCTGTAGGGTTTTCGCGAGTATTACAAATTTGAAGCTATTATTTCAGTTTAAGAAGATTATCCGGGATGCTCGCTCTCGTTATTTAACGATTTGATAGGGAGAGAGGCATCCCGGATAAGGAATGGATACTAATGCTTCAAGGCTGCAATCCGAACGTTTTTAATGCCGGCCTGATTTTTTCTTAAAAGGATCTTTTCCACTTTCAAATCTGGACAAAACGTAATCATTGTACGCTTGCCAGCAATTTCAGCATCAATTTGCGAACCACCGAACTTACTATCGTATTTGACGATGATACGAACGGTATATGGTTTTTCTGTATCCAATAGGTTTTCAATGGCATAATGGCGGGCGCTATTTGGAGAGCCTCCCTCGCGTAAAGTCTTTTCTAAATTCGAGAAAGCCTGAAGGTCACCTTTACCATATTGGGCTCTCTTGGTCGTCTGGTCTATCTGAAATTCGCAGGCAGGAATATCTTCCTGCTGGCCTAGGAACAGCGCACCTATTTTTCCAGAAATGTCCTCACCTGGTTCCACATCAAATGTCAGTAAAAAGGAAGGACTTTTGCTGTCAAATGTTTGGTCCTCTTGTATCTCTGCTGAAATTTCATTTTCTTTTTCCGTTTGTGGGACAATTTCCTCCATCCATTTTGTTCCAATTCTGCCGTCAGGGAGTTGTATCATCTCATGGATATTCAACGTACCTCCCCATCCCGCAATTGGGATCCATCCTGCCATGAGGAATCGACCATCATTTATTTCCGTTACGGCCGGTACTGCCATTCCGTTATAGAAATCAAGACCCTGTTTTACGACATCTGTATATTTATCTTCTGCAGCACTAGCTGGCTTCGACCATAGCCCAGTAAAGCCACCGATGACGTAATCAAAGCCGCCCCACCGAAAGAAAAATGTACAATCTCCACCTGGAGGGAATCCCGGATTGATGTTTTTCCAACCTCCAGTTATCGATTTCGATTCCCATGTACCCTTGGCGCCATAGTTGGCTAGCATGCGTAGCCGCCCTTCTGGATCGGTATATACACTCGGATTCTCACAGGGGTGATACAGTATATGAGTCTTTTTGAATTGACTGATTCCATCTTGGCTGATGGAGTAGGTCGATCCTGCCGGGAATCCTGGTATCGTATCATACAGGAATGAACCCGTTTCTCCGTTTTTGTTGTAATAGTCCCATTGCAAAGGTAAAGTTGTTTTTTCAGCGGGATAGATACGGGTCGTATGTAAGCCATAGCTTATGCAGAGCTTATTGTCAAATATGAAGGGTGTTCCCGTCCCCAATGTCTCCCATTGTTTTTCGATTGGAGTTGCTGCATCATGCTCGACCCAGGTTTTGAAATCTACTGTCGATAGATGTTCGAAGTAATGTCCGCCTCGACCGAATTTGCTGGCGTGACCACGCCTATCGTAAAGGTAAAATACGTGATAGCGGCCTTCATGATAAAATGTAGCCACATCGCCTACCCAAGAGTTGTGACCTTCTGGGGTCCAATATTGGATTTCAGGTCTTGTGCGGGGTGTTTGCAGCGCAATCTTTTCAGGTTTGATGCCGGGGAAGAATATTTCCGCTTTTGATACCAATGAAGGGTCTATTTCCCAAGTAGATTCTTTACTCCACGCGGGATAGCCCAATGCAAAGTCATTATCCATCAATTCTCCGTCTATGTATAGCGTCCATTCCACCCCCGTGAAATTTAGTACAACCTCATGATGGGTTTGTGGTTTTTCCAACATAGCCAGCGGAATGCCTATTGGCATATCTTTGGATTCTGCTGGTTCTACTGGAAGGTGAAGGTGGAGTGCGGCCTCGAGCACTGGCACCGATCCATCCGGCATTGGATAGGCAGGATAATTTTGTATTTTTCGGTCATTTTTCGAGTGTTCATATATCTTAAAATCCAGTACATTCGGGATTTTGAGTAAGCTTTTCGGCCCATCCGAAGTCGTTAGGTTCACTAGCATTTTAATCGTAAAGCTACTCGTATCGGCGGGGGCCGCTAATTTCGCCTGTTTGCTTTGTGTGGTTAAGATACTGCTGGGCGTAGCTCTTGGAAATTGCCAAGGACTGGATTTCAATTGAAGGTGGACAAGTTCTTTTTTCTCCCCACAGCCTGTCGTCAATAGGGCGCTGGATAGTATCAATATCCACATTGATACCTTGTTTAAGTTGAATCTCATTTTTAATAGGTTTAAGAATTTTGATTATTTAGTTTATCTTTTTATGGCCGAGCTTCATACGGACTAGAGGAACCGGCTCGAATCTCGTATGACGATATCGCCGTTGAGATTTATGGTGATTGGGATACGATTGTTGTCTTTTAATCTTCGCATCAAGAGCTCAATGCTAATGTTGGCAATCTCTTCACATGGCTGCCGGAAGGAAGTCAAGGAGTGTTTAAGGTGTTTGGAGTATTTCATATCATCAAATCCACAGATGAGAATGTCCTTGGAGATTTCAATTCCCAGATCATCAAGTGATGACATCAGCACCGCGGCGGTAGAGTCGTTGGCACAAATGATTCCCGTCTTACCCGGTATTACTTCCATCTGCTTAACATAATGGACCTCCTCCGGATTACCGCAGAATACATTTTTTTCCGTAAATGAGTAGCCGTGCTTTAGTACAGTATCCCGTACTCCTGAAATTCTTAGATCAACGGAACTTGCCGACCCTGGACGATAAAAAAAATGCAATCGTTCACATCCTCTATCAATCAAATGTTGGGCGGCAATACATCCTGCGTTAAAATTGTCGATAGATACTACATCAAACTCGCTTCTTTCGGGTGCAGTCACCACGTCCCGATCAATGAGCACCAAAGGTATATTCGCATCCTTTATCGCTTTGCAGATCTTGAGATTCAAGTCATACGCATTCGGTACTCGTTCAAGAGGGGAGAAGAAAATGCCATCTACTTTCTTTTGTATATAGTTTTCACAGCATGTTTCGATGAGTGTCTTTCGGATGTCGGCACTACTTGCCGTTGCTCCTTCCCATATGCAATTAAATAAACCTGATTCTGATTGTCTCAATAGCTGGTCATTGATGATCGCAAATATTTCAGACTCACCCGATCCGGGGAGCAATAGGCCGAATGTATAAGGTCTATTCGAATATTGGTGCGTCACCACCGTTCCAAGCCCTTTTGTTTTCTTGACAAAGCCTTCTGCTTGCAATTGGTTGTAGACTTTTGCGACAGTCGGTCTAGATACGCCGTATCTCTTGGCGAGAACTTGTTCAGTAGGTAACATAGAGCCAGAACTAAAAGAGGCTTTGACGATTTGGTCTTTTAAAATGACATATATGTCTTTGAAGGTTGGTTTTAATCCCATAGATACATAATTTACATTAGCTGCTTCAAATGTAATGTTAATTGTTTAATTTTTTTCATTTATTGATTGTTTTTCCGCTTGTGTATCAGACTTTTGATACACATTTCATACGTATTTATAAAAAATAATTGACTAAATGTTTACATTTAATGTAAAGTAATGGTTTGAAGCATTTAATTCTTTTTATTGTGTAGACTTTTGTTTGTAATTACCTTTATTTAAGGTAATTACAAATATTGTTGACAAATTGAATATTTCTCCGGTTTGACCCTGTATTTTGCATTTTCTGCTTATTTTTTTGTTTCGTATGTAAACAATATGATAACAAATAATAAATATTTTTTTTGTTTATGTTAGTTTGTGGTTTATATTTGTTGCCAATCAATAACCCATTATAATCAATTAAATGTCATGCTTGTGTCCTTGCATATGTCTTCATAAACAGACGCTCGTTATCAACATAAATCTATAGTCCAATGAAAAAAATATTTTTAGCAGTTCTTCTGTTGCTTACTAAGTCTTCTTTTGCTCAAAAAGTAACGGATTATAATCCTTCAATCCAGCGAACAACTAGTTTGCAATATTTCAAACCGACCGAGGCACATTTATTTTCTGGTGATTGCATGCCCTATTATCATAATGGGACATTCTACTTATACTGGTTATTAGATGAAGGACACCATGCTGGTTTAGATGGTTTAGGCGGGCATCAGTGGGCATTGAGTACCTCCACCGATTTAGTGAATTGGCAGCACCATCCAGTGGCTTTGGGTATCGACAATGATGAGTGGGAAAAATCAATATGTACAGGGTCCGTAATAGCTGAAGGGGATAAGTTTTATGCTTTTTATGCTACCCGTGTCAAAGAAAATGAAAAGGTCCACGAGCAGTTAAGCTACGCCATTAGTCATGATGGAGGCTATACCTATGAGAAGCAAACTCCCAATCCATTTTATTATGCTCCAGATGTCTGTATAAGTCGAGACTTTAGAGATCCCAAGGTTTTTAAGGGAGAAGATGGTTTGTTTCACCTACTTGTTTCGGGCAATCTCAAAGATCCTATTTTGAATGGGTTCGGTGGTTATCTGGTCCATTTGGTTTCTTCTGACCTAAAAGATTGGAAGGAGATCGAATCTCCTTTAAAAGGACAGCGAGGTACTCCAGAGTGTGCCGATTATTTCAAATGGAATGATTGGTATTACTTATTGTACAGCATTGCTGGCCACACCTATTATGTAATGTCTCAGAATCCATATGGACCATGGGTTTACCCAGAATCTCAAACTTTGGCTTCGCATTTTGAATGCGTCTACAAGACTGCTCCATTTAAGGACGGACGCCGAATAGGGGTGGCTTACTCACCGTATCGCAAAGACAACAAGGACAATGAAGATCGAATCTGGGGTGGCAATATACTCTTTCGCGAAATTTGTCAGGAACCCAATGGCACACTGTCTTCTAAGTTTTTACCAGAAGTGCAGCCTAGTGCTTCCCCAATTACAGATCCAGTGATAAAAACGCCTTTCAAATCTGCACAGGTTTCACCAGAAGATAAGATGCTGACCATCACTGCTGCAGGTGATTTCGGTATCGCCGAAATGGACGCATTGCCGGACAATTATCGGATTTCCATGCGTATAGAGCCCAACGGTAATTATGAGGAATTGGGCTTGTTTTTGCGGGCTACCGACAGGCATATGGATGGATACAGGTTAGAATTAAACCCCAATAACCAGACAGTCCTGATGCACAATTCGTCCATTCAAGCAGTAAAGGGGATGAAAGAGCCGTTTGATTTGGAGGTGATTGTCTATGAAGATTTTTTTGATGTATCTATTGACAATAAACGATGCTTACTGAACCGATTGCCGGAGCATAGGGGGGATAAGCTATTTTTCTACGTGAAAAACGGAAATGCCATTTTTCGAGATGTAAAAGTGGAGGCATTAAAAAACTAAACACTAGCTAGTTTTCGAGTGTAATGAATTAATCCTAACTGGTCTGATTACCGAGCAAGCATCTGCACGGTGTGGAAGACTACGTTTTAAAAATAGCAGCTATGTATTTACTATTGAATTTTGAGGATGACACCTATCCCATTCGATCTCCTTGACTCGTGGTCATTCGATTGGCCGCGTTCATCACAAACGAGGCGTATGGGAATAAACCTCTTCGATACACACCTTAATAAACCTAATCCATGAAAAAAACAACTAGAATAATAAAAATGGCGAGCCAGTATGTGCTGCTGTTTTTATTAACCATTATTTCCAGCCAAGGGTTTGCCGGCGATATGGACAAAAATCTTCAACAACAGCAGCAACAAATCGTAGCAAGCGGTATTGTTTTGACAAAAGCTGGAAAACCCATGGCCAATGTTTCTGTGGTTGAAAAAAATGCAGAACAAGTCAGTACACGCACTGATGCGGAGGGCCGCTTCAGCTTACGGGTTGCTAAGAGCAGCATTTTGGTCTTTAGTTATGTTGGTTACAAAGCGGTAGAGATGCCTGCTGCATCTGTTTCTGATTTCACCTTACAATTGGAAGAAGATGAGCTTCAATTGAATGAGGTTGTCGTAACTGGCTATACGCGTCAGCGTAAAGCTGATTTGACGGGAGCGGTATCCGTCATCAATGTCGATCAGATCCGCTCTAGTACCACCGGGAGTGCGATGCGTGCAGCTCAAGGCAAGGTCGCTGGTATGGCGGTGTCATTCAATGGATCTCCAGATCCATCGGCTTCCGTCCGAATCCGCGGTGAGGGTACATTGAATAACAACAATCCGCTCTATATCATAGACGGTACACCTACTACACGTTCCATGGCCGAGCTGGCTACCATGGATATCGAGTCAATCCAGGTATTGAAAGATGCTTCTGCCGCTTCCATCTATGGCTCGCGCGCTGCCAATGGTGTCATTATCATTACAACACGTAGGGGTAAAAAAGGCACCGTTGTTGATGTCAATGCTTCCAATACGATTACTAGCGGAGCCAAGCCCTATCAATTGATGAATACTGAGCAGCGAGGAATTGCGCAGTATTGGGCAATAAAGAATGATAATGGTGCGGCAGATCCCAATCAAGTTGGGATAGGTTTCGTACGTGATTTCGGCGGACTGTATCAGTATCAAGATCATCAGGATGCCAATAATAATTGGGTACTTGATGGTGTGACTTGGCGTGAATATCTCGATCCTATCGAGAAGACCATGCGCTCTGCCGATACCGATTGGCAAAAAGAAATTCTAAGGACCGGACGGATTCAACAGTATAACGTCACGCTATCTAATGGTTCAGACAAGGGGACGTCCCTTTTCGCAGCCGATTACTATGGTAATGAGGGGACGATTGACGGGAGCTTTTTTAGACGTGTCAACGCGCGTATGAATAGCGATTATACCTGGTTAGATGGTAAAATCAAGGTTGGTGAAAACTTCACTGTATCTCAATGGCGTACGAGTTATAATATTGGAGACGGTAATCTGGGCAGTACCAAATCTTTGATGTCGATTGTACCTGTACGTACTGTGGACGGAATAGGATGGGGCGGACCAGTTGGAGGGATGAGCGATCGGCAGAATCCCGTCCGATTGATTGCAGATAATAAGCAGAATCATCAAGATAATTTGCGCCTGTTTGGCAATACCTATATAGATATTGAAATATTGAAGGGACTGAATTTTCGATCTACATTTGGCGTGGATTTCGTTGGGTATTGGAGAAAGACTAGTGATTTAACCTATAAATCGGGCTTTATGAGCGAGACGCGCAATGGCCTATACCAGACTTCCAATTTCAATTATGATTGGAATAATAGCAATATACTGCAATATGTATTCGATGTGAGCAAGCACAAGTTTGACGTGATGGTTGGTCAAGAGACAGTAGACCATACCTTCCGTAGCCATTGGGGTAGTCGTAGGGTGTTTGCTTTGGAGACTCCCGACTATATGCAGTTGGATGCCGGTGAAGAGGATCGTGAGAACGGTGGCGGAGCAAGCAACAATACACTTATTTCTTGGTTTGGAAAGTTCAATTACAATTACGGTGATCGGTATCTAGCTTCAGCTACTTTACGTCGCGATGCTTCTTCTGTATTTGGAGAGAATAATCGTTGGGCAACTTTTCCGGCGGTTTCCTTTGGTTGGGTCTTGAATAATGAGTCATTTTTTGAAGATGTCTTGTCTGGTTTTTCGCAGTTGAAGCTTCGTTATGGATGGGGACAAAATGGAAATTCACAGATTGATGATTATGCAGCCTACTTGATGTATAGTTCGCTTTATGATTTGAATTCTGTATTCGATTGGAATTGGGGCACTGCTTATGATTTCTCAGGACAGGGTGGGAGCAATCTACCTTCTGGTTTCCGTCGTACCCAACGCAATAATCCCAACCTGAAGTGGGAGACCACCACGCAGCACAACTTTGGAGTAGATTTCGCCTTTATGAACGCCAAGTTCAATGGATCATTTGATTATTACATTAAGAAAACGACAGATATTTTAATGAAACCGGGGACTGTTGCGACCTTAGGTGAAGGTGCTCAGATGTGGCTCAATGGTGCTGATATCGATAATAAGGGGGTGGAGTTGACCCTTAATTATAGGGACAAGTTAGGCGAAGTAGGCCTGAATGTGGGGGCTGTATTTTCGCACAACAAGCAGCGTATTATGAAAGTCCCAGATGAGGTTATCAACAACTTTGCTGGAAATGGTACCGATCAGAATATCCTCGGACGCTCTCGCTCTTCGATGTATGGATATATTGCAGATGGATTGTTCCAATCCCTCGAAGATGTCAATGCCCATGCCGATCAGGTGGGGGCGGCGCCAGGTCGTATTCGCTTTCGTGACATTAACAATGATGGTAAGATCAACCAAGAGGACCGTGCTTGGCTAGGCAATCAGGATCCTGCTATGGAATACGGCATAAATGTATCGATGGATTGGAAAAACTTCGATTTTTCTATGTTCTTCAATGGATTGGTAGGCAAGAAGCTTAATGTTCAGGGATGGAAATCTTGGACGGATATCTATGCACTCAGTACATCGGGCGAGAATTACGGTGTACGTCTCTTGGACGCTTGGACACCGACCAACACTGCTAGTAGCATACCCGCTATATCCATCAACAATTACAATGACGAAGGGCGCTTTTCTACTTATTATGTGGAGAGTGGCTCCTATATGAAAGTCCGAAATATAGAGTTAGGGTATACCATTCCGCAGATGGTGTTGGAGCGAGCAAAGATTAAGCGAGTTCGTTTGGCCTTGCGCGCAGATAATGTATTGCGGATCAAGAAGACATCTGGAAGCAATCCATATACAGGTCTAGATCCGGAAACTCCCGGGAATGGCTATCCATTACCCTTCTCGATGACATTCGGAATCAATGCTTCATTTTAATAGTTTAAAAAATAGCAAATTATGAAACGATTAAATATATTATTTCTGGGCTTTATTTTACTAGTAACGGTGAGTTGTGAGTCCATGCTCGATACCAAGCCTCAGGGCGTTGTGTCGGACGAAGATCTCAATGAACCTGAGCAAGTAGAGAAGATGGTCAATGCCGCTTATTCATTCACCGGTCAGAACCACTTTAACAAACAGATGGGGATGCCATACGAAGAGGGATCCGTTCGAGGAGGTGAGGCTTATAAAGGTGGCTCTGGTACCAATGATAATGCTGAGCGTAACCGATGGGAGACTTTCACATACATGCAGGCTACCAATGTTGATGACCTTGACAATCTATGGTGGGTCCACTATGTCGCTATCGGCCGGATACACGATGCCTTAAGACGAGTGAAGAATCTAACGCTAGAGCAATATCCGTTAAAAGAGCAACGAATTGCGGAGTTGCGTTTTCTACGAGGCCATATCTATATGTATATGAAGCAGTGTTTTAAATTTTTTCCTTATATAGATGAGGATACTCCACAAGATATGTATGACAAAGTCGGGACAGATGATCTGACCAACATAGAGCTTTGGGCCAAATTGATTGATGATTTCCGAGTCGGCGCCTCTGTGTTGCCTGATGTGCAGAGCGAGGTGGGACGTCCAACGAGCTACGCAGCCAAAGCTTATTTAGCTAAAGCACTTATTTTCTCGGCCTATGAGCAAGATGATAAGCACAATGTTGTAAACATCAATCCGGAAAAATTGACTGAAGTTGCTACGCTTTGTAAAGATATCATTGACAACTCTGGTAAGCGTTTGGCAAGCGATTTCGCAGAAAATTTCCTCTGCGAATACGAAAATGGAAGCGAATCCATTTGGGCCATACAATATACGACAGATACCCAGACTGGTCGTCTCAATTCGTGGTTAGTTTCACCTGTCAATTCGGACTACGGTTGCTGTGGTTTTTTACAGCCTACCGTGCAGCAGATGAATCGTTATAAGACTGTAAATGGGATTCCAGATTTTGCAAACTATAACAAAGGTATCATGCTGGACAACAAGGCGGCATTTGCTGCTACCCCCATGGATCCCCGTTTGATGCATACTGTTGCCGTTCCGGGTATGCCTTGGAAATACGAGCCTAGCTACATTATGGGCGAGAGTTGGGTGCGCACACCAGAGGTATACGGATATTCCATGAGTCAGAAGCTGATTGTCTCACCAACTTCGGATTGCTTCAAGAAGACCAATCCTTTTATGGGTGCGGGGCTCAACTGGGATGTGTTGCGATTAGATGAAGTAATGCTTTGGCGTGCTGAAGCTTTGATTCAGCTCGGTCAAGATATGGATGAGTCCCTACGGTTGGTCAATGCTATTCGTGCACGAGCAGCCTCTAGCACCAATCGTTTGAAATTTGCAAATGGCACACCTACAGGTAGATTTGACGTGCAGCCTTATACACCGGGAGTCAACTGCCCCGCATGGAGTAAAGAATTCGCAATGCAGGCTCTTCGTTGGGAGCGGAGCCTGGAGTTCGCTACCGAAGGAAAGTGGTTTTTCGATCTGGTGCGCTGGGGTATAGCGGCCGAATCGATGAATGCATATTTCGAAATAGAAAAAACGCGACGCTCATATTTGAAAGATGCGGTGTTCAAAAAGAATAGGGATGAGTATTTTCCTATTCCAGAGACGCAAATCAGTTATGTCAAAGGGCTTTATAAACAGAATGCCGGTTGGTAAATGATTCCTTCTACCTCTTCTTCACTTGCGGAATACCTTATCTTTAAGTGCCCGCAAGTGATTGCAGTACGCCTCGGCCTGATACTCACATTCGGTGTTGGAGATTAAATGTAACCATTCATTTTAATTTGATATACTTCATGGCACCGATATGTTAAGAATATAGATACTCCGGACGATTATCTTGTACCTGAGCGATCATCAACGATTGAATCCATCGTTGATAAGCTCCTTTGTCGTATTGATTATGCACATTTTATAAATAAATAAAACAAACGGATGAAAAGAAATGATTTTTTAAACAAGATGATACCCTTGATGTTGGTCTTTTTCACCATGGGGTTCATCGATTTGATCGGTATTGCTACCAACTATGTGAAGAGTGATTTTGAGCTTTCTGATACTTCCGCAAATGCCTTCTCCATAATGGTGTACCTATGGTTTTTGGTTTTTTCGATTCCCACGGGTATACTTATGAACAAGATTGGTCGTAAGAAGACCGTTTTGCTGAGTTTGATTATCACTTTTCTCGGGTTGTGTATTCCAATTATTACCTACACCAATATGTCCATGCTCATTTGCTTTTCTCTTTTGGGACTTGGGAATACATTGATGCAGGTCTCTCTCAATCCGCTGTTGACCAATGTTGTTAGCGGACACAGGTTGCCTAGTTTTCTGACCCTAGGTCAGTTTGTCAAAGCTATAGCATCCTTTGTAGCGCCTATTGTTGCGGCGCAGGCGCTGATTCACTTCAGCGACTGGAAGCTTCTGTTTCCTATGTTTGCTGCGGTTACGGTCATAGCGACCATTTATCTTCTGTTCACACCTATAAAGGAGCATATTATTGAAGGTAAACCTTCTTCTTTTTCGGAATGTGTAACGTTGTTGGGCAACAGTTTTATCCTGCTGCTTTTCTTTGGGATATTGGTACACGTCGGTATTGATGTCGGAGTCAATATTACCGCGCCCAAGCTATTGATTGAACGAGCAGGCATGACATTGGCTGAGGCAGGTTATGCCACCAGCCTCTATTTTCTTTTCCGCACGTTAGGCTGTTTTGCTGGCACTTTTATATTGGCTAGGTTCTCTGCATCCAAATTCTTTAGCCTAAGTGTCATCCTTATATTATTAGGGGTATTGGGACTCTTTGTCAGTTTTGATACCCTTTCGATCTACTGCTGTGTAGCATTGATTGGTCTTGGAAATTCCAATATATTTCCCATCATCTTTTCAAGGGCTTTGACTTACAAGCCCGAGCGCAGCAATGAAATTTCTGGGTTGATGGTCATGGGAATTGCCGGTGGGGGCATTTTTCCGTTGCTAATGGGTATCGCCTCGGACCAGGTAGGTGGTCAGTTAGGTGCCGTCATTGTGATGGCTGTCTGTGTAGCCTATTTACTTTTCTTGGTTCTACAGTTCGGGGTTAGCAAGCAACCTCAGTAAGTATTTTTGGACAATTAGCTAGGGGACAAATAGAAGTAATTTATGCATTTTATTGGAATAGATATAGGAACAAGTTCGATTTGTGGAGTTGCTTATGATTATAATAGCAAGCAAATAGAGTCGATTACTTTAGAGAATGATACGGCCCTTGTGTCGGCTCATGCATGGGAGAAAATGCAAGATCCGCTCCAGATAATGGACCTCGTAGAGCGTATTTTGCTGGATATCTCATCCCGTTATACAGATATTAGGGGGATAGGGGTCACCGGACAGATGCATGGGATATTGTATGTCAATGAGCATGGTGACGCCGTCAGCCCGCTATATACTTGGCAAGATGGAAGGGCCAATCAGCCTTTCAAAGCCAATCATACGTATGTCAGCTTTATCTCAGATCAAAGTGGCTACGCTGTAGCTTCGGGTTTTGGCCTTGCTACACATTTTTATAACCAGGACAATGGCTTGGTGCCCATAGGGGCTGTAAAGATCTGTACCATTATGGATTTTGTTGTTATGAAACTTTCGGGTCTCACGACCCCTTTGACTGACTTTAGCAACGGCGCCAGCCTAGGATTTTTCGATCTTGAAAATTTAACCTTCGATTATCCGGCGTTACAACAGTTGGGCATCGATACTTCGTTTCTTCCGGAGATTTCAGATTCGGCTACATTTTGTGGTTACTATCGACATGGAGTGCCAGTTTATTCGGCATTAGGAGACAATCAAGCCGCGTTTTTGGGGTCTGTACGGGATATCCATCGGTCCATACATATTACTGTAGGCACCAGTAGTCAAATTTCCGTCTTTTCGCCAAAGTTTTTAAAAGTCAAAGAATTGGAGACTCGACCCTTTCCTGGGGGGGGGTATATTTTGGTTGGAGCAGCTTTGTGTGGTGGTCAAGCGCTCGCTATGTTAAGGACTTTCTTCGCCAAGACATTAGATATGTTTGCTCCACAGCAATCGTTGGAGTTGGATGTATATGAAGTGATGAATTCCATTTTGTATAAGGATGATTCCAATGATTTACCTGTTGTGTCGACTCTTTTTGAAGGCTCCCGAATGGAGCCTGAGCAGCGGGGGGCTATTGATAATATATCTTTGGATAATTTTTCTCCAGAAAATCTAGTTTTGGCATTTTCTAAAGGTATTGTTCGGGAACTTTATAACTTCTATCGTTGTCTCCCCGAAGATATCAAAATGGATAAGTATGCGATTATTGGTTCGGGGAATGCGCTCAAAAAAAATGCTGTTCTAAGCAAGGCTTTTGAAGAGGCGTTTGAGAGAAAGCTATTCCTTTCCAGTCATCAAGAAGAGACGGCTTACGGGGCTTGTTTGAGTGCTGTTATAGCAGGTAAGTATTTGTGATAATAGATGTATAGTCATTCCCTATTCGTGTCTTAGACGATTGTGTATCAATAAAGTGTTGATTTTGTATGTATTAAAATGTTAGCGGATTTAAACTCCAAAATCCAGGTAGCATACTTTTAAAGATAGATTTTACAGCATAACAGGATGGATATACTATATATCCATCCGTTCAAAGACGGGATAGCAATTACGCAAATGATATTTGGAATTAGGGCAACTGAAAAAGATGACAACGATGTTTGAATGTTGCTTGAGAGCCTTTTAACCTGAATAAGCCTAAGTAGAATGTTATACATCATGCGATAATTTTCAGTACCTTAGGCTTGCCAATTCTAGCGAATAACCTTGTTGTTGATACTTACAATAGTCCAATGAAAAAATCTAACTTATTGATGTCGTTTTTTCTTTTTGTCTCTCCATACCTCGTCGCACAGACCAACGTTCACCACGTTGAAGTAGGAAAGCTTTATAAAGGATGGAAAGATGGGGAGCTGGATATCCATCATGTATATACCGGGCGTGGAGAGTCCAGTTTCCTGATACTTCCGGATGGGACCACGTTGCTTATCGATGTGGGTGATTGGGACCCTACAGCAGAAGAGTATGCGTTTATGACCCCTCAGTTGCCCGACTCCTCCATTAGGGCGGGGCAACGTGTGGCTCGCTATATTCAATCGGTCAATCCAAATAAAGATCAAATCGACTATCTATTGGTTTCTCACTTTCACAACGATCATACCGGAGACGCTTCCAAAGGAGCTGGAAGAGCAAAATCTCCAGCACCTGGGTATCAACTGTCCGGAATAGCCGAATTGGGTGAATATATTCATATTCACAAGGTTATTGATCGGGATTACCCTCGGTATGATTTTCCGAAGCCGCTCGTCACAGATGCGGACTTTGCTAATTATCAAAATTTTATTCAATGGAAAAGCCAGTCCGCAGGACTGGCTACGGAGAAATTTGAAGTAGGATCGAACAATCAGATTACCCTGCTAAGGAATAAATCTGCCTATTCCCATTTTGAAGTGAAGAATCTTTTCAACAATGGTTTGATTTGGAACAACCAGACCCAGCGGGTGGACACCATTTACAAACACGAGTACCAGGAAAATAAAGCCAGTTGGAATGAAAACACCATGAGCAACGGCTTCAGATTGACTTATGGAAACTTTACCTATTATTCAGGAGGGGATTTAAGCGGCCATGTGCTTGACAAAAATGGGCAATACGTCGATATTGAAGGACTTGCCGCGCAATCCTGCGGAGAAGTTGATGTGGCTAAGGCAAATCACCATGCCTATAAGGATGCGATGACTCCTGGCTTTTTGAAGTACATCCAAGCGGCTTCATTTATTGTACCCGTATGGGATAAGGCCCATATCCAACCGGAGATTATTGCTCGTATAGAGCAGGTGTCGTCCGTAGGCAATAGGTCTATTCCCCATCTTATTTATACCTATTTCCCAGAAGAATTAAGGTCCGAATTCCGTGATAAGTCATGGGCACGGTATATCCTGGAGGATGGACACGTTGTTGTTAAAGTCTTCGACAACGGAAGGCGGTATAGCTTGTACGTCTTGGATGCTCATCACGAACAGCGGATAGTAAAGGCAGTCTACGGACCGTTTATTGCTAAAGGGATTAACTAGGCTACAATTGGCCCCGTTAAACAAACGAAATTAATTGAAAAACAGGAAAGTATAGCCTAGTCATCGTTTCAAAAGCGAGCGTAAAGCAATAGTCCGAGGTTATTTACTGGAATCAGCAAATTCTGCCGACAGTCTATTGATTTCTTCGGTAGACAGTCGTTCTTTGCCGGATGCAATCACCACGCGATAGCGAAAGGTAGCGGACTTGCCCGTTTCCAATGCTAGATTTAACGCTTCTGTCCCGTTACTGAAAATTTTCTGTCCAAGTGGGTTTGCCGCAAACAAACCATATCCGCGCGCATGCCAATAAGTTGGATAACCGACATTGCTTGGGTGATCTATTATTACAATGCTGATTGTATCCCCTCCTTTTTTACCATAGAGCATACACCATTTGCCTCGTGTTCCCCAAACATGGTCGCCCTCTTTGTTTTCGCTTGTCAAATAATTGCCTGTCACGATATCCGTGGCATTACCTTCTACGGAGGTCACGACCCCTTGTGTATCTGTGTATTTTCGTTCTTCTTTGGAAGGAAGTTCCAGTTCACGCGCTACACGTAAGCCTAAGAAGCCGTCTTTAACGTCTTTAAAAGAAACATGTTGTGCTGCTGTAAGTGTTGTCGTGCGATCGATCGTCCGATAGCCCTCTGTGGCTGTAAAAATAAATGTTGTATGTTCTTTTAGCAAAGTATGCTGATGGATATCGCTCCAATCTGCAACATATTTAATGACCCCCGCATTTCCACTTTTAACTTCGGATATAGCTGTTTTTTTTATCCAGCCGTACTTGTTTTTCTTATCCTGCGGGATGGCGGATGAGTTGTTCCAAAAATCAAGACCATTCACGCTTTCATAGTTCATCCATAATCCGATGTGGTGCGGATGATCTGTCGGTTCGTTCGGCCGGGGTACGAGTGGGAATCCTCGGGTAATAATCTCGCCGTTAGCAGCTAAAATAGGGTAGAGTGTTGGCTTCTCAAGGCTATCCGGATAGATAAGGGCTGTAAAGGGTTCATTATTGACCTTAACCACGACTTCCTTCCGCGCTTTGTCATGCTGTACAGCTATATGTTGCTTTTTCTGCGCCAGGACTGAATGTACAATTACCCCCAAAAGTAGGGTTGATACTATTATTTTTTTCATCAAAATAGTTAATTATAAAATATGAGTTGTCATTTGGATAAGCTATTGATCTTGGTTTTGTGCGGGATACGCCCATGATGGTCTCCCTGGGCGGTTGCGTTTGATTTACATTAGGTTAATATTTGAATATATTTCCTCCCGCAATTACCTCCTGGCGCTTGTCATCGAAAGTGACTTTTTCGCCCGTTCGGTAGGCTGCATTAGCCATAATAACAGCAATTGAATGGTTGTAACCAGCTTCTACTGGTGCATTGGGCTCTTTGCGGCTGCGGACACATTCCATCCAATTGCGTACGTGCGCCAGGGTAACAGGGTCGCCACCTGTATTGGCCTCTGTACTAATCCGGATGTCATTGAGGTTGATCTCTGGCAATAAATTTGGCTTCATACCCATTGGACTTGCATACTTCTCTGGAAGTCCGCCTGCTGGCGTAATCTTATTGGTATCTAAGTTGAGCGTCCCGCCATTACTGTAATAGATTTCCTTTACTTCCTCTCCACCTAATATACCCGAGTTTGTTTGTCTCGACTTGAACAATACCTGGAAGCCTTTGCTTGGGTCGTCCAGGGGGCCGTAATCAAACACGGCTGTGAAGGTATCTGCATTTTCCCGACCATCTTTCCATAGATAATTCCCTCCATTCACTGCGACACTACGCGGATGTGCGAGACCTGTAAACCAATGCACGGTATCGATTTGATGGCACATCCATTGTCCTGGGATACCGGATGAGTAGGGCCAAAACAAGCGATACTCCAAATAATGTCTGGCGTTGAAAGGTTCATCGGGCCGGTTGAGCAAAAAGCGCTTCCAATCGGTGTCAGTTTCTTTCAGCTTAGCGACTAGCTCGGGTCTACGCCATCGTCCGGGTTGATTGACGTTCCAGGTAAGCTCAACCATGACAATATCTCCAAATTTTCCACTCTTTATAAAATCGTTTGCAGCAACATAGTTCACGCCGCTTCTGCGTTGGGAGCCAATTTGAACAATCTTTCCGCTCTCCTTCACCGCTCTTAGTACCGCACGCGCATCTTCCATTGTTTCGGCAAGAGGCTTTTCTACAAATACATCCTTACCGGCTTTTACAGCTTCTATTGTATGTAACGCATGTTGGAAGTCTGAAGTGGATACAAATACTGCATCAATATCTTTTATATCGTAGAGTGCTTCATTGTTTAAACAGGAGCTGATATCATGACCCAATTTCTGTTTCCAAAAATTAACGCCCTCTTCTCTCCGCAATTTCCAGATGTCGCTTACAGCGATAATATCAAAATTCAAATCTTTATAAGCGGCAAGGAACGACGGCGCATGTGCCCCTTTATGTCTGTCCGAAAATCCAATGACACCCACATTCACACGATCATTTGCGCCGATAATCCGCCGATAGCTGGATACACTGAATGCATTTGCTCCTGTATATATTCCAGCACCTAATAGGCTTGCTTTTTTAATAAAATCTCTACGTGAATTCTTCATAGGTCTAAGTTTAGTTACTTAAGATAAGAATATTTTCTATATTTTGTTTGCATATAGATGTTATTCATTATTAAATACTTAGTTGGAATGGGGGGCAATGTGCCTGTGCTTCGTTTGGATTATAAATCTATGCGCCATTTTCAAACGCTTTATCCCAATTTGCAGAAGCGTTACTTTTTCTTCAAACTGTCAACAGCCTTGTGAAGTCGGGAGTTGATTTCGATATAGAGGCTGTCCGGTGTTTCCTTTAAGACAATCACCTGATACCCTCGATTCACACCTGTTTTTGAATCCGGGTCAAAAAATGCATTCGAATACTTCACGGCTACTATTTTTTCGGCAAGTCCATAGTCTTTAATAATTGAATAATTGCGTGGACCAACTTCTATGCTGTATTCACTGCCCGATATTGCTGTTCGACTACCAGAGATGCCATCTTTGGTGACATTGTAAAAAATAAGTATCAAGCTGCTGACGGTACACAAAAGTACCAAGGCTAAAAGTCCCTTCCTGCGAAAGAATACAAACAAGCCAATGAGCCCCGCCGCCGCCGATGGTAGGATTAAAATCCCACATTCCAGGCTTATATCTAAAAAATACCGCAGCAATACATCACTAAACATTATGATCAACATCACCAGGACAAGGCTAAGCAATATCTTTTGAAATAAAGTTAATGGCTTTTTCATTAATATTGTATTCTAACCACTTTTCGTTGCCTAATTAGCCAAGAGCATCCGTAAATCTGTAGTATTGGGCCTTGCTATTCGCTATAATGATTCTTCTTGTTCGATATTCCATTCAAACTGCAGTAGGATGTAGTTTTGAAGACTCTTATATCAAGTGCTTTGTAGTTTTATTTCACAAATATCCTGTTCTTAAAAATTGTATTGTCAAGTAGGTGGATTTTTTCAATTATGGCTTCATGAATCTCATTCTTTGGCAACCAGTTTGCATCGTTACCAAAGCACTCGATTTCATGAAAATTGGACTGCTCATCTAATAAAGTTAGATATTCTTTGTATACGTTGGCCTGTAGTTCTAATGAATCTTCATGAATATCTTTTTTGCCATTTAGGTATGCTCTATCAGCACCAGTTCTTGCTGAGTTCAGCGAGTTTTCGATATGGCTGAAAGGTACGTTTAAGAAGAGAGAGAGATCTGGAGTCGGCAAGCTGTTATGATTGAATTCGAAATCAAGAATCCATTTCTTCAATTCTATTTTATCGACCTTTTCCTTTGTTTTTGCGCATTGAAAGGCAATGTTCGAATTGACATATCTATCCATAATAATCAAATACCCTTCATTCAACCATCCGTCAAGTAGCGCTTTATGTTCATTTCTGTCCTCAGCAAATAAAAGGGCCACCAATTTAGGATGCACATGCTCTAAGGAGCCCAGTTCGCCTCGGAGATACTCCGCTATTAACTTTCCGTACTCGCCTTTATTCAACATCGGAAAATGTATGAATTTATGTTTTACACCTAATTCGTTTAACTTTCCAATTAGTAAATCGATTTGAGTTGACTTACCAGAGCCATCCAATCCTTCTATCGTAATTATTTTACCTTCCATCGCTGTTTAAATCAAAAGTAGCATCAACATATAGCTAATGCAATATTGTTTTAGTAGTGCTTTATGACGAACAGACAAACTGATGATGTCTATTCTTGCCGTGTTTTTAACACCTACCGTTCCTAACAAAACTACCAATATTTTTGAGTTTTTTGATGCTAATAGCAATTTTAATATTGCTCATTTCGTAGTGCTATAAAGCCATCTCGATCCAAGAATCTGTCAAATTAGGTTATTAAATGCATCGTTTTGGTTATCAGGCCAAATTTTCGAGATAGCTTAAGACTTCTTCTTTTTTTCTAATGGAGACCGGTATCATTTCTTTGCTGGACATTTCGAGAAAACCGTCGCGATAGTACTTTTTTACGTACAAGAAGTTTACCAGATAAGATTGGTGGCAACGGATGAAACCCAACTTTGTCAGCATGGTCTCGTATTGCTTGAGCCCTTTGGATACCAATACCTCTCGTTTGTCCTTTAGAAAAAAAGTGGTATAGCTTTTATCGCTTTTGCAATATATGATATCGTCGAGAGATACGATTTCGATGCAGTCTAGACTTTTTAGGGCAATTCGATGGTTTGTCGAGGCACCCTGGGATATATAGTACTCTTTTGCTATAGTGACGAGCTCTGTATCGTACGTCTTTTGCCCACGGTGATGATGGCATTTTTCAAGCACAGTGCTCAGGGCCTGTTGGTCTACAGGTTTTAGGAGGTAGCCCAATGCACCCATGTTGAGGGCATCAATGGCGTACTGGTCATAGGCGGTTAAAAAAACCAGTTGGAAATTTTCGGTTCCGATTTCATCAAAAAGCTGAAAACTGTTCCCGTCCTTGAGCCTAATGTCGGCCAGTACTATATCTGGTTTTAAAAATGGTATTTCGCTTGCTGCCTCAGCAATGCCTTCGGCATAGCCAACCACCTTTATATACGGGATTTCATTCAGCATCTGCAAGAGGTGGCGCAGTATATTTTTTTCATCTTCTAAAATATAGAGGTTCATCATTACCATTTTATATAAAGTTGACAGTGGGTATATTGATTTGTACTAAAATGCCTTTTTGGCCAAATACTTTTTTTTCGGTGACCTCGAAATTTGCATTCTGGTTGTTGAGTCTATAGAACAATTGCAAGCGCTCCCTCAGTATGTCCTGCGCTAATGATTTTTTTTTCTGGCCTTGTGGTTTCTGGCCGGTCATACCGCCTCCGTTATCATCTATCGTTATAGAAAGTGTATGCTCTCTTGACTCAAACCGAACGTCCAGTTCTCCCTTGTAGGTCAGGTTTCTAAATCCATGCTCAATGGCGTTTTCTACAAAAGGTTGTAATAACATGGGGGGTATAACCACCTCTTCGAGATCCGTATGTTCGTCGATACTGATCCGATAGTCGAAAAGATTGGGGTAACGCATTTGCTGCAAATGCAGATAATTTTCTAGCGATTCAATTTCTTCATCGAGACTTATGAAGTCCTTACGGTTCTGCTCCAGCACATCCCTCAGTAACTGGGAAAATGAAGAAAGGTAGCGTACCGACTGCGACGTATCTCCTGTTGCAATAAGGCCCTGAAGATTGGCGATCGAGTTAAAGACAAAATGAGGGTTTAGTTGGGTTTGTAAAAGTTTGTGTTCTAATTTTAACCGATTGTTATCACTGTGCAGCAATTTGTTTTTTTGCTTAAGAGTTTTTTGTTGGTACACGTTGTAGATTAACGCCAACAGTCCAATGGCGAACGCCAATCCGCTAAAGAGCATCCATTTTTGCTGGCGGATGATATCTTCATTGTGCTGGTTTTTACTTTTTAACTCTAAGATATTCCGGTCTTTTTTTTCAGTCTGGTACTTATTTTCTATTTCTGCAATGTTTGTGGCTTCAATCTCTTTAATAGCCTTTACTTCCAGCTTGTTGCCGAAATCCAAAGCCTCGAAAGCTTTTCTGTAATCTCCTTTTTGTACATAGGCTTCAGATAGTCCTTTATAAAGAAGGTACCTTGGTTTTTCGGGCATGTTTTTCTTGTTCAGATCGATAGCTTTTTTATAGTAGATTATAGCCGAATCCAATTGTCCGCTGTTAATGAAGCTCTGAGCCAAATTGTTGTAGGCCACATCATGGATGCTGTTGTTTCGTTCTAGAACAGAAACATATAGTCGGCTATATTCTAAGCTTTTGTGGACCAGTCCCTTACGGGCGTATATTTGCGCTTCGTTATCATAGGTTCTTGCTAGGGCGCTGTTGTTTTTGGACGCTAGGGCCAGTTGGCGGGCAAGTCCGTTGTACTTTCCCATTTTCTCATAGTCGCCCATTCGGGATGCGAGCAGGAATGAGATGTCGTAGTAGCGTTGTTTTATAACAGGATGCCAATTGCAGGGGTGGTGCTCGTGATATTTAGCTAGATACGTAAGTGCGGCTTTTTCGTTCCTGTTTTGGTAAAATGCCTTGGCAGCCAGATCGTAGAAAAGGTAGACGGTCCTGCTTTGGGCCTTTTCTGCTTTTTGCAAGAGCTCTTGTATCTTTTTCATCAAAGGAGCCTCTACGACACTATGGCTATTGGTCTGATGTTCGAGAGTAGCCCATTGTTTTAGAAAGTAGATATCGCCCGATGGCTCGCTTACTTTTATGCTATCCAGCATTAAAAATCCAGCTTCCGATTCGTTGTCCCAGAATTTGAGTTTGGCCTGAAAGAAAAAATGCATCGGCCACGATTTGCTATCTCTACTTTTGACCAGGATACTGTCTTCCACAGCAATTGCCTTTTTTCTGTCGGATATCGGTAAAGTATCGGAGGCCATGTAAAAGGAAACATAGTCGTTTGGGGACATTCTGCCCTCATCGGACTTGGATATTAGACTGGAAGAGCGGTCGCCGCTGGTGCAAGCAGACAGAATCAATGAAATAAATAATATGGTTAGACAGTTTTTCCGGATATGGTACATGCAAAATAAGGCGACTTTTTTCTTAAAGTTAATACAAAGTATCCATATTGTCGATAAGGCTATAAAATCCATTGACAATAAGTTTAGAAACGTAAAAGTCCGGCATACGTCCGAAAGTTGGCCAAAAAAAATACGGAGACCTCTATCTGCTTTTATCATATAGGTGCGTCTATTCGTTAAAAACTATAATTGATGCCCAACATAACCTGCCTAGGACGTAGGGTATAGGATGCTGTTGACCGGTAGCTTTCCCGGAGTGATATTTGTGTAAAGGTAGTGACGTCGAATATGTTGTTTGCCATTAATTCTAAGTGCAGCTTCTTATTTCTGAAATAGTATTGTAGGATAAAATCGGAGAATAGGTAATACCCGGGCTGATTATATAGGTTTTTATCGAATAGGTAGAGTTCATTTTTAAGCGATGCACGTATGTTTTTGTTCAAACGGGCATGGATATTTGCTTGTGCCCTAGCCTGTCTGAATTTTGATGTCTGTCCATTTTGAAGGGAGGAGTTATTGATCTGCAGCTTCGTGAATATATTTACCGGACCTTCCCATACGCTACGGTATTCGAGTCCAACCTGATATTGTACTGTACGGATCTGGTTAGGAGAATAGCCTTCGATTTGTATTTGGTAACGTGCGATTTGGCCATCTGTTGTAAGTCTAAGGTTGCCTTTTAATACAGCTATGAAATAATTGATCTGTGTACTGAAATAAGTGGCAGTTCTGTTCTTGAAAAGTACATGTTGGATTCGGCTGTAATCGGGGGTTAGCTCTTGCTGTTGTCCGATGTAATGGAATTGATGGCTATATCCAGCCGATAAGATAGTATAGAGTTTATCGGTCATTTTTCCTAACGTATAGACTGAATTGAGATTGAAGGCATCTAACATTGGATTTTCTTTTAAACCTCTGGAAAAAGTACGATTCCCCATATATACAAAGTTTGGCAAGATCTCAAGTGCGTTGTCCGACATATTCCTCTGATAGGAGACTTCTGAACGGAGTTCGCCGTTACGGTGGGGTATCCACAAAAGAGTTGTTTTTGGAGACCATAGTTTATTTTGGAGATATGTGCTATTTTGGGCAATCCTGTCATTTAGGATAGATGTTAGATAGCGTGCAGTTATGCTCGGTGTCAGTTCAAGACGGGGGGATTTCCAAGTGTACTGCGCCGATATTGCTGTGTTACGCTCATCGATATCCAAAATATTGGAAAAATCCACAGGGCGGTGTGTTTCTCCAAGATCCCCCATCGTATAAAAGGACGAATTGAAGTTACGACGTGTAATCTCGTGCGAAATAGAGGTGCTAAGAGGATTGTCTTTTGCGTCGCGCTTCACAAACTGGCTTATTATCCCGTAATATTCGACATTATTTTCGGCTTTTTGCCCTACGGTCTCTATCCCATCTTGCTCAAACAGATCGCCGTAGAAATAGCGGTTTGTGGAATAGTTAATGGGGGAATGTTGACTGATCCATCGGAAGGAAGATACCAGCACCGCCCGCTCCGACAGTTTCTGTGTATAGTTGAGCAGTTGGTTGGATAAAAGACTACGTTTTTGGGTTGTTTCCAAAGATGCTATGCCGTTGAAAGTCAGTTCGCCTGTATCGTTGTCCTTCGTGTTGCCTATCGTGCCTATATAGGTAAGGGTTGCGTTCTTATTCAAGTCATACGCTAGATCTATTTTGCTAAAATAGCCGATATCCGAATTGGTGTAACGAAGGTCATCGGTATTGCTGAACCTAACGTCTTCAATATCATATTCAGATAGGCTCTTCCGGATAAAGGTGTTTTTTTTGCGATTGGCAAATCCCAGCCATTTTACCTTCATGTCTTTGGTTAGGTTGAAAATGCCATTTAGTGAGAGGAGCTTATCGTTGTTGAAGCTTGACCGTTGCTGGTCAAATTCCTGTAATCGCGGTTTATTGTCCATAAAGGAGGGTGTTGATACCTGTAAGCCTATCTGTCCAGGCTCATTGGGGTCTTGGCTCAAGATCAGGTGGTCTATTCCACGGAGAGTTTCCATACCATTATTGTTGGCTGAACCCAATAGATAATACGTTGCTTTTTTTCCGAAGTTCATCAAGTGTGCCTGTACATTATACTGTTCAAAAGTGAAGGGACTTCCTGCAGCATCTATACCGCCCACCCATTGAGATTTGCTCTCTTGGTTAAGGGTTAGGTTGAGCGCAACTTTTTCCGAATGTTCTATCCCTTTTAGGTGCTTATTATTAGAGTAGCGCTGCAATACCTGTACTTTTTCGATCGGTTGTGCCGATAGATTCTGTGTGAGCAATTTGTAGCCTTTCCCAAACAAATCGTCCCCCTCGACCATTACCTTTTCTATTTCCTTATTGCCGATCTTGATGGTCCCATTCTCACTGATTTGCATTCCCGGAATCTTGCGTAGCAGGTCCTCAACTGTCCGCTCTTCGCCCTGTAAATAGGATTTGGCATCAAGCTCAATGGTATCTCGCACGCGCTGATGGAATTTTTTTGGAGTGACGTAGACTTCTTCCAGCTGGATTATATTATCTTCCAGTTCGATTGAAAGCTTCAACGTATCTGTTGTTAGATTTATTGATTTGTTGACGGTCTTAAAGGCCAACGATCGAAAAGAAATACCATAGTGGCCTGGCTTTAAGTCTGAAAAGGCAAATATGCCTTTACTGTCTGTAAAGGTATATTTGGTTCCTGCGGGAGTATTTTCAGGAACTAGATCTATACGTACTCCGGCTGGGATAGATGACCTTGCGGTAACTTTACCCCGTATCGACGTTTGGCTGTAGCTTTGGGAGAGCTGTATTAGAAATACCAGTAGAATGCTAATCCGCAACGTTTTCCCATTCATAGACTTGCTCCACTGAGCCTCGACTTTTGTTGCCTTCCTCTGGACTGGATTCTACCCCCTCTGGTAACTTGGAGCGCATGATGCGAATCTGCTCTGCAAGTTTGCGTTCATCCTGCACTACGTATTGCTTTAGCGGCATCTTGGGTAGGGCGTGGATATAGCTTCTGTCTACGGGTATTTGGCCGTCAAAAGGATAGGACACTTTCTTTAGAAGCCAGTAATGGGGATGAGCACTCTCGTTGTATAACATCACGATAAGGCCCGGAAGTCCGCCAAACTTATATGGGCCGGCCGGTACGGGGATAGAGGGGTCATAGTAGGCAACCAGCTTTGTACCCCGGTAGTCGGCTGTAGCTTTTTTACACAGTTTATCGCCAAATTTCTCATCTTCCTGATAGTCCGTGTTCCATTCGATTTCTTTAAACGTGTCATCTTCTACAAGATAGTTCTTGCTCTCAAACGAACGAGTTTCTAACAGGCCTTTTTGTTTAGGGTCCTGTATAACGATTTTTCTAAAATTCTTGCCACCATCTAATACTACAGAAAGAACGGAAGTCTCCATTTCTTCATCCGCCCGGCCTGACGCAGTTTCTTTTTTTTTCTGGGCTATCGAGTCGCGGATGGCTATCTTAACGGAGCCATCAAAATATACATCTTCCTTAAAGGTTGCTATATGGGAGGGGATGTATTCATAGGAAGCCATCAGACGCTGAGCTTTTGATGTAAGGCTTCCGCTGAGTGCGAAAAGCAGTAACATGATATTGCGCATAATTGTATTTTAAATATTCCATTGTCACTGCAAATGCCACCGGATAGTGGTGGAGCAGCTTTAAAAAAAATGTTATTTAGGTCACAGTTGAATAATGATTGCTGTGACCTAAAAAAGACACACGCTTTCTAATTAAGATCGAATCCTTGCTCGCTATACATCTTTTTAATTGCTTTAAAGAAACTGTGACACGTACCATTGGTAGTGGTGCTATAGATATCGTGGCCAATAACAAAGCCATCTCTATAAATTTTCACTGTCATGGTGCAGGTCCAAGCTTTCGCAGTTGCTGCTTCCATTTTTTTTGTTGGGATGGTAGGTGTTTTTTCCGCGGCCATTCCAGACGCACAAAGGCCAAACGTGGCGATAAATGCAAATAATAGTTTTTTCATCTTGTATAAGTTTTAATGCGAAATGAGTGATTTTGGTTAGTAAAGTTCATACCCCTGTGAGGCGTAGTACGATCTCATGGTTTTGAAGAATCGACCACAGGCTCCGCTACCTTGATAGGAAAGTGTCTTTTCTGACCTAACATAATTACCGTTAGAATCGTAAATATTTAATGTATATTCACAGTAGATTCCGGCATTTTTAGTGCTTTTTGTCGGTGCAGTCTTTGAATCTGCAAATGCAACTGTGGACATTAAGCCAACGGTGCAAAGTGTTATTAAAATCTTTTTCATGCTCTTGGTTTTTGTTTTAAAGTATTGTTAATTATAGTTTTATACTACCAAATATACTAACGGGATAAGGTGTCGGATATACCCAAGCTATATTCGACGGAAAGGATCTGATATCCGTTGATGTCCGTCAAAAATGTGTATAGGCAGGAGGGGGATAGGATACGGTAGGAGAGTTGCGATATGAGTAATGGTAGGCATTAACGTATCTACATGATTTTAGTCGTTCCGATACCTAAGGTTGAATCCATATTGGAATAGATTTTGTGTAACTAAGCCAATAAGGATACCTATTTCTACAAACCTATACGCATGGCAAGATCGGCAAGTATATATATTATGCCCATGGCAGGAATCAATCACGGGCCAGCTACCGTGGTTTCTGGCCGTACCCTATTTAAGGCAATGCTTCTTTATGTCTTTGTAGGCTATATATCGCTGAGTTCGGCTACCGGGCAAGAGGCGCAGCCATTCGATACCATAGTGACAGAGCTGATTTATCGAGATGCATACGGCATTAATGAGCTATATGTAAAAGTCACAAATCCTTGCAATGAGGAATTGTCGAGATTTGACGGTCCACTTACCCGTATCGAAGCCCAGGTGAAAAGCAAAGAGGGAAGCACAGCTGTAGCCTATGAGCATCCGTATGCACAGATGTCACTCATCCATTTCGTAAAAGAAGAGATACAGATTCAAGACGTTGGAGGGCGCAAAGCGGTGGTTATTCCATTCTACTACTGTGGCGGATACGAGAGCTATGACAGGAAAGTATCATATATACTCTTTTACGAGAATAAAAACTATATCTTTCACTTAGATTATTATTGTGGGGAGGGGGAGGATTGTAAACCCGTCCAAAGTTTGAAAGTCACACTGCAAGGTCTTCCGAAAGACATTCGGACCTATTTTGCCAGATACCTTGCTAAGAAGCATAAGTCAAAAGTTAGCTTCCATCAGGAGTAGGTCACAAATGTCAATCTTCAAACCCATAACAGGCTAACTATCAGATTTTATATTTTGAATATTATGACCAATCGATTCTTTTGCTCTGTCTTTAGTTAAATCCATTAGAAATGCTAATTTTATATAAAGATTTGATTTGGAACGCTTTTTAAGGTAAGTATATTGATAAAATATGACCAATAAAGAATTTGAAACGAAATTAACAACGATATATAGGACGCTTTTCGATGACGAACTTGCAGAAAACAGTGAAATGGATAACAATTGGCTGAATAGTATCAAGCCATTTGTTGATGCCATTCCCGATAAGGACTTCCCTTTTTTTCTTCTTGTAGAGGAGGTAGAGGATACAGTTGAATTTATTATCAATGTCCGTAAAGGCGATCTATTCCGGGCAAAAATAGATGAAATAGGTCATGTAGAAGACTTTGTTCCCCAGATCAAAGTAAAAGATACCTGGGAATCTTACGAAGTTGATTTTTCTACTTTTTTACTTACGGAGTTTGTGGATTGGCTATGGGAGCACGCGCCTAATAAATTTGACATGCAAATTTGGGGCTATGGATTGTATGTCCCTATTAAAGAACATTGGCACCAGTTCTTCAATCCTTTTTCTTATCCTAATAAGATTTGGATAGGCAAAGAAATGAGGTCGGTTATCCTGCTTCAAAATGAGAACGGTTTGTTGAAATGCTTGGCCAGCGATAAGACGGCTTTAGATGCCTCACAAAAAATACTAGAGAATTAGATGTTCGTGATATTTGAAAGTAAAACAGTGTTTACACCTTAGCAGATAACTGGGATGAGGTGGTTTTAACGTTTGTTATCAACCTCCCTCAGCATGACCATGATAAGTTAACCAGCGCTTTTAAAGCGCTAAAGCATATGTAGATGAAAGCCATAATTTATTTAGTTGTCATAGTGGTTTTTTCGGCCTGTAGCAGCAATAAAAAGCATGATGACAAGCAAATGTCCTTTTGTTCATGTGAAAAAGAAGTGGAAAAAGACAGCGTTATATTTGCCACTAATGTCAGAGTAAAGGAAGGATTGAAGGGGAGGAATTTACGCTTTAACTGTGCCGCTATAGAAACGGGAATTGCCTCGATTAGTGATGAAAATGGACGGAACGAACGCGAAAAGTTCATTTATGACATCGGTTGTGTAGCGACAACAGATCAAAGCTTGGAGTTGTCGCAAGATTTTAAATATTTTGCAGAAGAAATGCAATCTCAGAAAGATTTCTTGTATGTGATCCACGATAATCAAAAGCTCGTTTTTGAGTTTAGAATGGAAGGAACGAAGATTATATCAATCTCTAAACTGAATATGGAACAATGAGCGTGCTCACAATGATAACGGACAAACCGAGACGATTGTAACCTGATGAAAAAATAATGTCTCTATAAAAATAAAGAAAATGATAACAAAAAATGATATTCTAAATCTTGAAAACCAGCTTTATGAAGCTATGAAAAGTGGTAACCTAGAAATACTGGATAAACTGTTGCACAATGATTTACTTTTCATCGTCCCGAGTGGTGAAACCATTACCAAAGAGATGGATTTGGAAACATATCGTAATGGAAATCTGAAAATAGTTGAGCTAATTCCTGATGTTGAACAGCTAAATGTTATGGATGACTTAGCAGTTATTACTTTGAAAATTGCTTTAAAGGGAAGTTACAGCGGTCAATCCTTTGATGCACAATATCGATACATTCGGTTCTGGAAAAATTTCTCCGATGGAATAAAGGTTGTGGGAGGAAGTGGTATTTCGATTTGACTGTCACAACGTAAAAAAATAGCGTATATGAAGATATTATTTTTTGCATTCCTGCTTTTTTTGGCAAAAGCCAATTTATACGCGCAAAAAAATGATAGTAAAGATAATTATACATTTCAAGTCCAGATAGAAGAAGGCGATTTGAACAATGATAAACACTATGACAAAGTCATAGTAGAAATGGATTTGAAGGACGAGACCAGACCTTTGCGATTACAAATATTTCTTTCACAACCAAATAAGAAACTTCAACTCGTGGTCTCTTCTACAAAACTGATCGAAGACCAATATCCCGTCAGCAAACTAGGAGAACATAATGGGAACCCAATACCAGATTTTTTTATTGAAGAAGGTAAGCTAAAAATGCTTACGGATATTAATGATCGAAAAAGCAGTTATGAGTTTAGGCTTAAGCAAAATAATTTTGAATTGATCAAGATATCACGAGTCTACTGGAACGGAAAAAATACAACTTTTGAAACAGAAATTGACTTAATAGCAAAAACAAAAATCGAGTTTGAGCAAGAATTAGGCTCCGATGAAATTTTGAACAAACGAAAAAGAGAGATAAAGATTAACGCACTTCCGAAAATCCAAGATTTGAGTTTTTTCGATTTGGAGCAGTATTGATACCCGCTTTGCAAAGAGTACAACTCAGCGCCGTATCATTTCAGATATACAGTGGTGCGGACATGCTTTAATTCACTTCGGATAATTTCAAGATTTGGTTATTTACAATAATTTCAGGGTCTACTGCTCGTTTTTTAGTCTTCAAGTTTTTATGTTCCAATCCATTATCTCTGATTTTATCAATCCATTGCATTAAATTGAATTTTTTATTTTATCTATAAGATAGAAGTCATCCTCGAAAAAGTCCTTTTCTTCAATTATCCCTTTTTTCAAACAATCTTTGATTATCGTCTTCATTATTAGTATTATCTCTATATTTTCCTTGCCTTCGAAATACTCAGCTATCAGGAGGTTGTATTTTTCTTGAAACCATCTTCCGTAATCTTTGGATTTTAGGACAATTCTATTAAGAATAGTGACCTGTCTTGCTGAGAATGAATCGAGTATAAATATGAGAACGTATTATCTCTTTGATAATGAATAGTATGTTAGTGCATGCCTTTCACTGTTTTACATAAAAGAAATATAGATATCTTTAATCTATGGCCAGATTACTAATTCTCTCTTTTGATAATAGATATGCAGAAAGGGGCATTTACCGACAACACACCCAGATTTAATAATACACATACTGTAGTGGCATGTATAGACGACTTGTCGTCACTTTTTAGAGAAAAGTGTCTACTTGTGGTAGTTATTCAACATGATGGCACAGGTACTGGTGAGTTTGAATAATACGTAGCAGAATGGCAAAATCTGGATAAGTTTATCTTGGAGCCTAATGACATCCTTATCAATAAATATACGAATGATGTATTTTATCGATCCGCTCTTCAGTTTAAATTAGATGAAGTAGGAGTATGTAAGATATTTTGAATCGCGTGAAAATCAAGATAAGAAAAGAAAATAGACGTACATTTACCACAGTTTTAGTACAATTAAACACATTTGTGGACGAAAATATGGCAACATTATACATAAAAAATATGGTTTGTAACCGCTGCATCATCGTGGTACAGCACGAACTTGATAAGCTGGGTATCTTGGCCAAAAATGTGACGCTGGGGGAGGTGACACTCGAAGAAGATTTGACAGACAATCAGAAAAAAGAGCTGGATCAAGCGCTAGGACCTTTGGGATTCGAGTTTATTGATGACAAAAAAAGCAGGATCATCGAGCGGATTAAGAATGTAATCATCGACTTGGTGCATCACCAGGATAAGGAGGTCAAGAATAATCTATCTGATATCTTAAGTACTGCGCTGCATCATGATTATAATTACCTCTCTAATCTATTCTCGGAAGTAGAAAGTACGACGATTGAAAAATATTTCATTGCGCAAAAGATAGAAAAAGTTAAGGAGCTGCTGGTATACGACGAATTGTCGCTAAGTGAAATAGCCCTTCGACTGAATTATTCTAGTGTGGCTTACCTCAGCAATCAATTCAAAAAAGTAACTGGGCTTACCCCCAGCCATTTTAAGCAGATTAAAGAATACAAGAGAAAATCGTTGAACGAGGTCTAGTCCTCCAGCGGTAACCCCAAGAAATAAACCGCTTTTTCAAATATAGGGCTGTTCATCAGCGATAGTCCTTCTCTGTTTACAAGATGGAAATCTTACAATTCTTTCCTACAATAGTGTAATAAACGAGACGTCTTATTGTGCCATCTTTGTTTAGCAAATAAAGCATACGATATATGGCAACTAATGATAATCAAACTGTTTTTCTTCCGCTGGAAGATGTGGATAGTGAACACTGTGCGTTGATTGTGGAGAAAGGGCTGGCACAAGTAAAGGGTGTAGAGACACATAAAGTAGAACTCAACAATCGGAGGGCTGCTATTACTGTTCGCAATGCGGAGGTGGTGACGGACGCCGTCCAAGCTATTAAGGATCTGGGGTATGGTGTGACTACTTTAAAGCAGACTTTTCCTGTACTGGGCATGACCTGTGCTTCCTGTGCAGGGAGTGCTGAAAGTATAGTCAAGCATGCTGATGGAGTCGTCCATGCAGCTGTCAATTTTGCGACGGGCAATCTGACAGTTGAATACCTGCCTAATATGACCGATGCTTCGGGCTTACAAAAGGCCGTTCAATCTGTGGGGTTCGATCTACTGATCGAAGATGAGAGTACCCAGCAGGAGACACTGGAGGCGATTCATGAAAAGAAATTCCGAACGTTAAAGAATAAAACTATCTGGGCAATCATACTATCTCTTCCGGTGGTGGTGATCGGCATGTTCTTCATGGATATGCCATATGGCAACGAGATCATGTGGGCATTTTCCACGCCGGTAGTGCTATGGCTGGGAAAGGATTTCTTTATCAATGCTTGGAAACAAGCTAAGCACCGCTCGGCCAATATGGATACCTTAGTGGCCTTGAGCACAGGTATTGCCTATATTTTCAGTGTGTTCAATATGTTGTTCATGGATTTTTGGCATGCACGTGGGGTGCACGCGCACGTATATTTTGAAGCGGCCGCGGTCATTATCGCCTTCATCCTGCTGGGTAAGCTGCTGGAGGAGAAGGCAAAAGGAAATACGTCATCAGCGATTAAAAAATTAATGGGTCTACAGCCGAAGACGGTCATGATCATACTAGCCGATGGAAGTGAAAGGCAGGTTGCTATTGAGGAAGTCAAGGCTGGTGATGTGATACTGGTAAAACCTGGGGAAAAGATAGCAGTGGACGGAATCGTTCGATCTGGAAACTCTTATGTAGACGAAAGTATGTTGAGCGGTGAGCCCGTACCGGTGCTTAAGACTGAAAATGAGAAGGTATTTGCAGGTACAATTAATCAAAAAGGCAGTTTCCAATTTGCTGCTGTCAAGGTGGGGAAGGAGACGATGCTTGCTCAGATTATCAAAATGGTACAGGATGCGCAGGGTAGCAAGGCTCCCGTACAGAAGCTGGTCGATAAGATTGCGGGTATATTCGTCCCCATCGTCATCACCATCGCAATACTTACATTCGCATTGTGGATGGTGCTGGGAGGTGAAAGTGGATTGGTGCAGGGTCTCTTGGCAGCTGTCACGGTATTGGTCATCGCATGTCCTTGTGCATTGGGATTGGCTACGCCTACCGCTATCATGGTGGGAGTGGGCAAAGGTGCCGAAAATGGCATTCTGATCAAAGATGCGGAAAGCCTTGAGTTAGCTAAGAAAGTCAACGCCATTGTGTTGGATAAAACGGGGACGATCACAGAAGGAAAACCCCAGGTCACGGGTATCCACTGGCTGGACAGAGACGATCGTAGCAAAGATGTCCTATTGAGCATTGAAAAGCAGTCTGAACACCCATTGGCTGAGGCCGTGGTCAAGCACCTGAAAGGTGTACCTACTACGGCTTTGTCGATGTTCGACAGTATCACCGGTAAAGGGGCTAAGGCTGTCGCCGACAATGAAACCTATTTTGTCGGAAATAAGAAACTGATGGCTGAGAATAACATTGCTATTGCTGCCCAATTGCAGCAACAAGCAGATATATGGGGTGAAGAATCCAAGACGGTCATCTGGTTTGGAAATAGCAGACAAGCGCTTGCTGTCATCGCCATTTCGGACAAAATAAAGGAAACCTCTGTACAGGCAATTAGAGAAATGCAGGGAATGGGAATCGAACTGTATATGCTAACCGGAGACAATGAGGCCACGGCCAAAGCTATTGCAGAGCAAACCGGGATCCAGCATTACAAGGCGGAAGTATTGCCGCAACACAAAGCAGACTTTGTAAAAGAGCTGCAGCAGCAGGGTAAGATTGTCGCTATGGTAGGAGATGGTATCAACGACAGTACGGCACTGGCTACGGCGGATGTGAGCATCGCGATGGGAAAAGGTAGTGATATCGCTATGGATGTGGCCAAAATGACCATTATCTCATCGGATCTGACAAAGATACCACAGGCCATACGCCTGTCTAAACAGACGGTATCGACCATCAAGCAGAATCTATTTTGGGCATTTATCTACAATCTCATCGGGATTCCGATAGCGGCAGGTATACTGTATCCGATCAATGGATTTCTATTGAACCCGATGATTGCTGGGGCGGCTATGGCTTTGAGTAGCGTGAGCGTGGTCAGTAATAGTCTGCGATTGAAATGGAAAAAATAATATATAACACGACCTCAAATTTATAACACTCATCTAGATGAAAATCACTATATCTATAATTGCTGTGGCATCTTTAGTAACTGTGTTGGCATATGCATGCACGGGCGCCGATCCTAAAGGACATGCCGGGCATGACCATGCGCATGGAGAAGGTCATGGTCATGAAGTGGCAGCGAATCATACCTCCGCTAAAAAGAAGAATAAGTACGAGAATGAATATGGTCACGCACTGGATAGAAATGGAAACTTTATCACGGGCTGCCCTTCTCATAAAGAGATGATAGGGGTAGAGGGCGATCAATGTCCTAAATGCGGCTATATGACCATGCTTCCTATTACCTGGTCGCTGGAAGGGATCGATACCATAAGAGTATCCAGTCTTCCGGACTATCATCCTAAGGAGGTTAAGCCTACAAATTAAGTAGGATGGTGTGGGGTGAAGAACTGTATTATCAGTGTGTTTGTGAAACGGCGGTACAATAATTTATTGGCCGCCGTTTTCAATTTGACGATTCCCGCAAATGTGTAAAGGGGAGCTGTTTTTAAAAAATACCATTTCATCAGTAAATATCACAAATCAAATAGGAAATAGTGTAACAAACAGTCGCCCCACAATGTGGTAATTTGTAAGACAAAAACATAATTGAAAATGAAAAATTTACAATGGAGTATACCTGATATGCAGAGCGCGCATTGCCAAGCACGGGTGAATGCCGCAATCCAAGGTATTGAGGGCGTAAAAGTTGAAAAACTAGAAGCTGGAATGCTATCTTTTTCTGTTGAAAAGGAGGATGTAAAAACTGCTTTGCAAGACGCTATTGAAAAAGCGGGCTATCAAGTAGGTGGCGATTCCGAAAAGGCGTCGAGCTGCTCGACAGGCTGCTGTGGCTAATGAGCTGTCTTTATCTTCAGGATGATGCAATTGAATGCGTGATCCTGGAGATATCCCCAGCTCATTTTTGCCTAAAATGGATGGACTAAAGTATGAAAAGATGTCTCATGTGGTTAAAAGACCCAGGGTGCTGGTATCCGATCGGAGGTATCGCATAGGGATTAGAAATCCTCTTTTAATAAATCCTTTAGCTTTCGGTATTGCAGGCTTAAATCCGTATACATTGTTTTTAATCTGCTGTTCTCGTCATGCAGGTCAATGAGCTCACTCAGGATATCGGTCTCTACATTTTTGTACTTCTTTTTTAGTTCGAATATAGTGGTGCCATATATTCCATATTTTTCTAGCAGCTCAGCCCCGCTTTTTCCAGCATCGTAGTCATTGAGCACATTTGAAATCTGATCGTCGGTAGTTTGTTTATTCTTCATTATTCTGCTTTTATTTTAGACAAAATTCCGTAGGATTAAGAGCAGTTTTTATATGCTTTTCCTTGTTTAGTTTGTAACTTTTAATGATTAGCGGAGCGGTGGTTATCCTTACTGATTTTTGGAAATTTCGCAAATCTAACAAGCAATTCCATCATAGTTTATTCTTGGTAAAAGCTGACCTTTATCTTCTCAATATTATACATGAAAAATATCTATTTAAACCTATGAAACTATTAATCAAAGGGATGGTATGCGACAGGTGTATTTACGTGCTATCGGAAGAGTTGCCCAAGCTTGGTTTGGAAATTTCGGACATACGCCTGGGTGAAGTCTTGCTGAAAGAGACGGAGAAAATCATTGATGAGCAAGTCATCAGCACGATGCTTCATAAATATGGATTCGAATTGTTTTACAATAAGAATCAAAAGATTATCAGTCAGATCAAAAGTGCTGTTGAGAATGGTATTAAGCGACAATTGGACAGTGGTCTGCACGTGAAGTTTTCGACAATCATCCGTGATGAATTGCATCGGGATTATGATTCGCTGAGTGCACTATTCTCTTCGTCGGAAGGGTATACCCTCGAAAAGTTCATTATCTCCAAGAAGATAGAGAACGTAAAGGAATTTTTGGTCTATACGGATCAGTCTTTATCAGATATTGCTTATGCTTTGGGCTATAGCAGTCCGGCGTATCTGTCCAATCAATTGAAAAAATATACAGGCTTTACATCATCCTATTATAAACGGATAAGACGAGATAAGCTGGCCGTCATGCAGGACCATTTACAGAATGACTAGAACTATATCACCTTAGGTGATATAGTTCTTTTAGGTCTGGTCACATCGCAAAATCCAATCAGATATCTATTCCTTAGATTCATACAGCGCTACCCATGATAGCGCAGATGCTGGCCATCTTCTAGGTCATTTGCGACCTCGGCATATCTCCTCCCAATTTGTCCCTCGTAAAGCGTAAATATCACAACTCTTACCTGTAATTGCGTAAAAAGCAGGGCAGCAATTGTCTCTAATTTTGACGGTAGAATTTAATCGATTGTTACATCATTAAACATTTAAGATCATGTTATACAAACACACTAGTCAAAAGTTGGGAATATTAATTCCATTATTGAGCATCTTATTAATTGCTTGTGAAAATAAGAGTGAGAAATCTGCGGACAAGCCCGAAGCGCCGCAAGCTGATGCGAGCAGATTGCCGGTCGATATCATCGTTGCGCAAGAGTACGAACTCAAACAAGAGGAGGCTGTGGTGGGGACGATGATGCCTTATCGTGAAGTGTCCATCGTGAGTGAACTGCCGCAAAAGGTGACACAGGTGGCTTTTAAAGACGGGAGCTTTGTAAGCCAGGGAGCTATACTATACACCTTGAATGACGGTGATATCCGGTCACGCTTGAAGCAAGTTGGAGCCGAACTGGAGCTGGCTCGGCTGAATAAGGAGCGGCTGGGTAACCTCCTCAAGACGGAGGCAGTAAGACCTCAAGAATACGACGAAGCGCTGATGCGGTTTCAATCCTTGGAAGCACAGCAACAACTGTTGCGGGTGGATCTGGATAAGACGGTGATCCGGGCTCCATTTTCCGGAAAAATCGGCATCTCAAAAGTGCATCTAGGTGCCTATGTATCGCCAGGGGCAGATTTGGTGATGCTACAGGATCAGAGCCGTATCAAAATCAATTTCTCTGTATCGGAAAAATATCTGCCCCTCATACAGGCTGGAAATAAAATACGCTTCACCTCCGAATTATCGGGGCAGGACTATATCGCAACTGTCACAGCGACCGAACCGGGACTTGACGCGGATAGCAGGAGTCTGCAAGTACAGGCTACTGCAGACAATGTAGATGGCCATTTTAGGGCGGGCTTGTCGGCCAAAGTTTATTTTAATGTGACGGATAAGGGGGCTAAAGGGATTATGGTGCCAACGGAGGCACTCATGCCTGGAGATAAAGGTTACAGTGTCTTTGTCATCAAAAATGGGCTTGCGGAGCCCAAAGCGGTGACCATCAGTGATCGAACGGAAACAGAGGCTGTCATCACTTCGGGGATTGCGTCCAGCGACAGTATCATTGTGTCCAATATGCTGCGCTTAGGGGCGGGGACTCCAGTAAAGGCCGTCGTGTCCAATTAATCAATATCAAATCTTAGCGTAATGAGTATATCAGATTTAAGTATTAAAAAACCCGTTTTAGCCGGTGTTTTTTCTCTCCTCATTGTCATTTTAGGGATTGTGGGGTGGAAGCAATTAGGGATTCGTGAATTTCCATTAACAGAGCCTCCGGTAATTACGGTTATTACCTTTTATCCTGGTGCAAGTCCAGATGTGATTGCATCCAAGCTAACTAGGCCAATGGAGGAGTCTATCGCGGAATCAAGTGGTATACGGACTATCTCGTCCGAATCCAGAGAACAGGTGAGTGTGATTTCGGTCGAATTTAATCGAGAGATCGATATCGAGGATGCGTTGAATGACGTCCGGGACAAAGTTGCCAAATCTCGCAAGCAGCTTCCTACGGACGTGGATCCACCAATTGTACAGAAGGCCTCCTCTCCAGACAATCTAGTGGCCTTCCTGGAAGTGGAAAGTGATACAAAAGATATTAAGGAGGTGAGTCATTTGGCCTCTACTACGATTAAGGATCGGATGCAGTCTATCCCGGGCATCAATAATGTTGCTATCGTAGGAGAGCATAAGTATGCGATGCGTCTGCGCTTTGAGCCGGCCAAGCTTGCCGCTTATCAGCTGACTCCCGCGGATATCCGTAAGGCTTTGCTCCGAGAGAATATCGATCTGCCGGCGGGTAGGGTCGAAGGCAACAGTAGCGAACTGAGTATCCGTACTTTGGGACGCTTGACCACAGTGGCGGAATTTGAAAATATGCTGATCAAGCAAGTGGGACATACCGTGGTCCGGCTAAAAGATATCGGCTCAGCCGAATTGGGCGAGGAGAACGAACGTACGGCGATCATTAACGGGACAGATAATCTGAACCGGATCGGTATAGGAGTCGCGATCCAGATACAGCGTGGTGCGAATGCCATAGAAGTGGTGGACGAATTTTATCGACGATTGGATCAGTTACGAAAGGAAATACCGAGTGAATACCGATTGATCGTCGGGTTCGACTATACCCGTTCGGTACGGGAGTCTATCAAAGAAGTGGAGCACACTTTATTCATCGCTTTCGGTTTGGTAGTCTTGATTATCTTTCTATTCTTGCGGGACTGGCGGTCGACCATTATCCCGGTGATTGCTATTCCGGTATCTATTCTTTCCGGATTCTTCATTATGTATGTCGCTGGCTTCACGATTAATGTATTGACACTCCTGGGACTGGTATTGGCTATTGGACTGGTGGTGGATGATGCGATCGTGGTGCTGGAAAATATCTATAAAAAAATAGAGGAGGGGATGTCGCCCATACAGGCTGCATTTAAAGGTACCCGAGAGATTTATTTTGCGGTCATCTCGACCACTATTACCCTGGCTGCTGTATTTCTGCCGATCGTCTTCATGGGCGGGATCAGTGGGCAGCTTTTCATGGAATTTGCCATCGTGGTGTCCGGATCTGTATTGGTATCCGCATTTGTCGCACTGACGTTGACACCGATGCTGAGTGCTTATTTCTTAAAGAAAAAGGAAAAGCCGAGCTGGTTTTACCGGGTGACGGAGCCATTTTTCGTGCGGATGAATAATGGCTATGCCTACCTGTTGATTGCATTTATGCGGGTCAGGTGGCTTGCTTGGGTATTCTTGATAGGCACGACCTTCCTGATCTATGCGGTTGGTAAAAAGCTGCCTTCGGAGCTTGCTCCGGTAGAGGACAGGTCGAATATGAATCTAATCGCAGTTGCTCCAGAGGGTGTCTCTTTCGATTACATGAAGAAGCATATGACTGAGGTTGGTAACTATGTGAATGACTCTACCGATGGATTGTATCAGACCTATTCGATGGTTGCGATCTCCTTTATCCCAGCACCAGCGCCTGTCAATGTAGCGGTACAGAGTATCTACCTTAAAGATCCGAAAGATCGGAAGGCTAGTATTCAGGATCTTTATAATCAATATGGGGCTGCTGCAGGCCGATTTAGAGGGTTCCTGTTGTTTCCATACCTACCGCCGACCATCGGAACACGATATGGAGGTGGTATGCCGATCCAGTATGTGCTACAGGCTCCGGATCTGGATAGCTTGACGACGGTACTTCCAAAATTCCTGGCTGCTGCGCGTCAAAGTAAAAAACTACTCTTTATCGATGCAGATCTTAAGATCAACAAACCGGAGGTGAAAATCAACATCGATAGGCATAAAGCTGCCTTGATGGGAGTGTCTATGGAGGAAGTCGCACATACCTTACAGCTTTCTTTCTCCGGTCAGCGGTATGGATACTTCCTGCGTAATGATCGTCAGTATGAAGTGATTGGTCAATTGGACCGGACGCATAGAAATGATAAAAATGATCTGAATGCGATCTATGTGCGCTCGACAACCGGACAGATGATCCCACTGAACAATCTCATCACAATGGAAGAGGCGGTAAGTCCAGCTGCTATCTACCGATACGATCAGTATACATCTGCTACCGTATCAGCGGCAACTGCTCCGGGAGTCAGTCTGGCAGAAGGAATACAGGAAATCGAACGGATTAAAAAGGAAGTATTAGGGGAAACATTTAAAACCTCACTAGCGGGTCAATCCCGGGATTACACCGAGAGTCAGGGTAACATCATGTTTACCCTTGTGCTGGCACTTCTGCTTATATACATGATCCTAGCAGCCCAATTCGAGAGTCTGCGTGATCCGCTTACCATCATGCTGACTGTACCAATGGCAGTAGCGGGAGCAGTACTGAGTCTGGACTGGTTTGATCGGAGTTTAAATGTATTTAGCCAGATTGGGATCATTACACTGGTAGGCCTCATTACAAAGAACGGGATATTGATTGTCGAATTTGCGAACCACCTGAAGGAAACGGGACTTTCGAAATACGATGCGGCGATACAGGCGGCAGAGCAACGATTCAGGCCGATATTGATGACTTCGCTGGCGATGATATTCGGCGCATTACCTATTGCACTGACAGCTAATAGTCGACAGTCCTTGGGGATCGTAATCGCTGGGGGACTGGTCTTCTCGGGTATATTAACGCTATTCATTATTCCAGCGGTATACTCGTATCTGTCGAGTAAGAAGTCTCCGAAAATCATTGAAGAAGAGGATGCTGAGGAGTTGGATAAAACAGCAACGGCAAGTGGATTGGTAAAACCAGAGTAGCGAATGGGTATCGAGATACTGCTCTTTAAAGAAATGAACAAACATACCGATCCGCGAACTGGCGGATCATGAAATACGTATTCACATGAAAACAAATATTCTATATATCATTACCCTGCTGCTGCTAGGCGGTAGCCAATCGGTGTACGCCCAAAAAATGGCGTTGGCACTGAAGGATGCGCTGGAAATGGCAAAACACGGAAATAAGGCGTTACAAGCACAAGTGCTCGAAGAAATACATGCTCAGGAAATGACCCGAGAGGCTAAAGGTGGATTACTACCATCTATATCGGCTAATGCGGCGTACTCTCGGTACTTCGAGCGACCGATCATCTTCCTCCCAGGCTCGTTTGCGGGCACGGATAAAGCGGTGCAGGATGTCGCCTTTGGCGGAAAAAATGCCTTTGATGTCTTTGTGTCACTGCATCAGCCGATCCTCGCTCCAACGATACAACAGCTTAAGGAGGGATCGAAGATCAATGAACAGCTAGCGGATCAAAAAACTGCCGATTTGAAAAGTCGGGTGGCTTTACAGGTGTCTACCCGTTACCTAGATATCTTGATGATGGATCGACAGCTCGGCCTGCTGGAGCAGAGTCTCAAGCGTAATGTCAAGGCTCTGGAGGATGCTCGCTCGCTATTGACCCAAGGGAGGGGCCTTAAGTCTGATACACTAAGAAGTTTTGTTGCTGTAGAAAACCTCAGATCATCTGTCTCTTACCTCAAGAATAGGATGGAAGTGTTCAGCATGGAGTTAAAAAGGCTGATCGGACTGGATGAACCAATTGATATTGTGCTAACGGATCAATTGGAAATTGGAAACAGTCAAGGTGAATTTTATCAGGTAGAGGAGGCATTACAGATCGCCGAGCAAAACCGGAATGATCTGCATATTCAACAGTTGGCTATTGATTACCAGCAAAACAAACTAAAGGTGGCACAAGCTGGACTGCTGCCGGAGCTGTCGTTGATCGGACAGTATCAGGTACAGGCGCAAGCTGATAATCTGAAATTCAGTCAGTATGCTTTACCTAGAACCTCTTTTCTCGGGTTGCGGCTGAGTGTACCGATTTTTAACGGAAACCGGACTAAATCGCAGATCAGTCAGGCGAGGATTAAAGCTAGGCAGGAAGAGATCCGGCTTAGCGATTTGAAAGATGAAGTCAAAACCGAACTTGCGACCATTATCAGTAAATGGAAAGAAGCGGTCACCCAATTGGGAATACAGGAGACAACAGTAAAATCAGCAGAATTAAATCATCAGATCATAGATGATCGGTTCAGAAATGGATTGGGCTCCAGACTTGAATTGACGGATGCTGAGCTTGCGCTGACGCAAGCTAAAATAAACTATCTGAATGCAGTATATAATCTGCGGATGCTTCATGTGTCACTGCAGCATGCGCTGGGGCTGCTCAGGTTGTCGTGATGAGTGTCACAGCATCCATCAAAGCTGCATAAATGGCCTAAAGAAGACAATATAATATCAACAAACAAACAGATCCGCCAACTGGCGGATCATCCCATAACTGAGCTCCTAAGCTCATGAAGTAATTATATACAGATGAAAAAGAACACCAATCAAATAACGAAGGAGCCTGCGGCATATAGTAAACGCTGGTCCGCACTTTTCTTACTATGTACCGCGCAGTTTGTCGTGATTATGGATACCTCTATTATCGGGGTGGCACTTCCTGCCATACAGGCTGATCTAGGCTATACGCAAAGTGGCTTGCAATGGATTTTCAATGCATATGTCATTATGTTGGGTGGATTTTTGCTGTTGGGCGGAAGGTTGTCCGACCTATTTGGTGCGCGTAAGGTATTCATGTGGGGATTTGCTATCCTTTCGGGAGCTTCGCTTTTAGCGGGTGTGGCTTGGTCCGAGGCTGCCCTTAATATCGGACGTGGATTACAAGGCCTTGGATCTGCATTCATCGCACCGGCAGCACTGACATTGGTATTGGCTAAGTTTACCGATCCTAAAGAACTGAATAAGGCTTTAGGTTTTTGGGGGGCGTCTTCTGCAGCGGGTGGTTCTGCTGGCGTTTTTCTGGGTGGTGCTATTACGGAATGGCTTTCTTGGCATTGGATATTCCTTATTAATATCCCTATAGGGCTGGCTGTCCTTTTTTTCAGCCGTGGCCTATTATTTAAAGGGAGCATTCAAAAGGGTAAAGTGGATGTGGCTGGTGCAGTATTGGCGACAGTGGCTTTGGTATTGGCGGTATATGCTATTGTATCAGCGGAACATGCCGGATGGGCTTCTCTACAGAC
Organism: Sphingobacterium sp. SYP-B4668; assembly: GCF_027627455.1. Classification (NCBI taxonomy): domain Bacteria; kingdom Pseudomonadati; phylum Bacteroidota; class Sphingobacteriia; order Sphingobacteriales; family Sphingobacteriaceae; genus Sphingobacterium; species Sphingobacterium sp. SYP-B4668. The sequence goes on from NZ_CP115483.1 coordinate 2,586,996, forward strand.
GATTGGACTACTGGGCCTCTCTTTAGTCTTGTTGCTGATCTTTCTTGTACTTCAAAAACAAAAAAGCGAGCCGCTGGTACCGTTAAGCATTTTCAAAGTACCTAATCTTTTGGCAGGTAATCTAGTAATGGCTTTACTCGCAGCGTCATGGATCCCACTGTGGTTTTTTCTCAACCTTTACTTGCAGCAGACGCTGCACTATTCGGCTTTCTATAGCGGTCTAGCACTGTTGCCTATGACCGTAGCAATCATGTTTCTGATGGTTGGCGTCACGGGCAAGTTGGTCGCCAAATTCGGTTTTAAAGCAAATCTGATCGCGGGCTTAGTTGCACTTACGGCTTCACTTGTATTATTTAGTACCATTCCGGCTGATGGAAGTTTTGTCGTGCACGTGTTGCCTGCATCCTTACTAGGGGCATTGGGAATGTCACTAACCTATATTCCAGGTACCATCGCTTCGATGTCGGGTGCTAGACCTGAAGAGACGGGACTGGCCTCAGGCTTGGTCAATACAAGTTATCAGGTGGGATCGGCACTAGGTCTAGCGATTATCGTGGCTATCTCGTCAGCAAGTACCAATACGGCTAAGCTGACCGGCGCTACCGATATTGTGGCATTGAACACTGGTTTTCAGACAGCATTCTTTGCGGCGGCTACTGTCTGTATCCTTGCTGCTATCCTTGCTGCTTTTTCAATTAAGACACTCAGAAGCTAAAAGAAATAGGAGATATGAGAAGATATAAATGGCGTACGCATGAAATTATCATGGAAACAGCAGATACCCTAACCATTGTTTTTGACACTGGAGAGGAGAGATTTGGCTATGAATCTGGTCAGTATCTGAACATCAGGTGTACGATCGGGGGCGAACCGGTGAGTAGATCCTATTCCTTTAGCTCTGCACCTACTGAACGGTATCCGCGTATCACGGTAAAGCGTGTGCTCAATGGACGAATGAGCAACTATCTTGTCGACTATGCATCCGATATCAGCGAGTGGAATGTGGAAGGTCCTTTTGGGAATTTTGTACTGCACCGAGATATGTCGGCAGAAACGGAGGTCGTGCTGCTGGCAGGCGGCAGTGGCATGTCGCCGCTGCTGTCCATGCTGAAAAGCATAGGCAATGATGCACCAGCACCACTGCTTCTCTATGCATGTAAAACACCTGCAGATGTCCTCTTTAAAAGTGAGCTGGATGAACTGGAACAGGATAAGCGAGTACATACTTACTACGCCTTTAGCCTGGATATACAGAAGAGGTCGGGGGGCAATTGTATGACAGGCCGATTTTCACAACCGGTCATTCAATCCGTTATTGAGCAACACATACATCGGCCAGAAAGTGCTCACTATTACATCTGTGGCCCTACCGCACTTATGCAACTCTACCAGGAAGCACTACAGCTAATGGATATCCCGGTGTCACAGATTCATTCGGAGTACTTTGATCCGGTGGCGACGGTAGATGTCATTCCAGGGGACCGGGACGGTGCTAAAAAGGAGGTATTGGTGAGTTACTACGAGATGCAATATCAAGATGCGGAGCAACAGACATACGAGTGTACTTTATTGATAGAAGTCCAGGGCGGACAATCTCTTTTGGATGCCATGCGGGCCTATGACATCGTAGTGTCCAGTTCGTGTCATAAAGGTACATGTGGGGCCTGTTGGGCAATGACTTCGAATGGAAAGGTCAAAATGACCAACAACTATGCGCTGACAGAAGACGAAGTTGCTGAAGGAAAGATTCTGCTCTGTCAGAGCTTTCCGGTAGACGATGCCGTCTCGATAATACTGGCCTAAAAGTAATGTGGGAGAAGGAGGGTCTGTCCAATAGGGGGCAGATCGTCCATATCCTTAAAAAGAGGCACATGAATCGGGAAACGAAACAGTAAATCTTACAAATCAAATCCTAAATAACGTAAAGTGGAGCAGGGTTTATTTGCGGAACTTTGTACTATCGATAAACAATTAAAATTAAAACAACATGGAAAGCAGTAATCAAAACTTTCAATTCAAGACAAATATTAACTGCAATGGCTGCGTCGCTAAAGTATCACCTTTTCTGAATGATGCCGAAGGTATCTGCCACTGGGAAGTGGACACGGCAAGTCGAGATAAAGTGCTGACGTTAAAGTCGGAAGGTATTACGGAGCAACAAGTCATGGAGACTGTCCAAAAAGCTGGTTTTAAAATAGAACCGTTAGCTTCTTAGAAAAGTAAATTCACAATTTTTGATTAAAACGCATACGACATGAACAATCCTGATCATACAGACGAACTACCTGTTTACGCTTGCCCAATGCACCCGGAAGTAACCGGGATACAGGGAGATAAATGTCCAAAATGTGGCATGACTCTGGTCGCCACTAAAGCCGAGGAGTCGGCTAGATACGAGGTAGAGCTTACGACTTTACCAAAGCCCATCGTAGTCGGGAAATCGGCTATCCTAACACTTGCCATTACCCAGGATGGACAGCATGTGCCCCTAGAGGTCTCGCACGAAATGAAAGTCCACTTAATGGTGGTGAGTGAAGATCTGAGATGGTACCGGCACATTCACCCGATACAGCAGACGGACGGGACGTATACCGTGACGGAAACATTCCATAATGGCGGCAGATACCTTCTATTTGCCGATTTCAAACCGATGGGCGGTGCGCAGGTCTTGCGTACATTACAAATCGATGTGGAGGGCTACCATATGACCTCTGCAGCAGAGATGTCTGCTAAATGGGTATCGGATGTAGCGTGCTATACGGTAACACTGGAGAATGGGAATGATTTTGAAACAGGTCGTGTACAGCCCTTGAAGATCACATTAGCGAAAGATGGTAAGAAACTGAAAGAAAGTGATCTGGAGCAGTATTTGGGCGCATCTGCTCATATCGTCATGATCAGTGCGGCGGATAAAGAATTTTTGCATATACACCCTGTATTCGGAAGCGATCTCCCAATCTATGCGGAGGCGCATATTGAACAGGCTGGCACTTATCGCATGTGGGTACAGTTTAAAATAGATGGACAGGTGCACACAGCGGATTTCACGGTAGAGGTCGCTTCGGGAGAAAAAAGCGGTCAACAACAGTCCACGCATCATGCGCATCAGCACTAGTGCCGGATAATTTATCGGCTAAGCGACGACCGATCATTAGAAATCCCTCCTTCGGTGACCCCATGCTTAGCTGTGACGAGGTACCTGAGATCAGACAGTAGAATATTTGTAACATAGCGGTAGCCGTTTGGTATGACCAGACGGCTTTTTTATTCCAAACACATCTTGTCTTTAAGCATAGACAAGTCCTTGGGGTTATTGTGTCTGCTTCAATAGCAAGTTCAATGAGAGCACATAGTTCGCCTATCATGGACGATTAACGATACGCATATTTTTTGACGTCGTTAGGATCTCCAGAGCATTGGCTAACAAAATGAAGAAGCGAAATGCTGAGCTGCTTACGTTTACTTTTTAACAGTGATCCTAATCTTACTATCCGTCCTGTTAGATGAATTGTCAGTGGCTGTCAACGTCAACTCAAATTCTCCTTCCATTGTAGGTCGCCCTGATAATTTCATTTTTTCGCTGTCAAAATTTAGCCATGCTGGTTGATTTTGACTAATGCAATACGTCAGCTTTTCATCGTCAACGTCTCTGAAATAATCTCTTGGAAGATTTATTTCGAATGCTCTTCCCATCTGAAGGGTAGTGTCCGGGATTGGGTGAAAAACAAATGGTTTAAACAATTTCGACGTTCTGACCCAAAAGATATCTGATTCGGCTAATCTATTTTCAACGATCTGCAAGCGTGTAAAGAAAAGGAATTTATTGTCGATACTTACATATGGCCTCCTATCCCAATCTTTCGAATTTATGGTCGAATCAATTCGTTCGGGCCCCATCCAATTTTTATGGATATCCCGATAACTGATGTATAGATCGACTGCTGTAATACTATCTGTATACCTGCAAAAAATCAGGTACTCTTCCTTTGGGGATATGAAGACACTTTCCTCATCATTTGGTGAAGACAATTTGGAAATCAGCTCTACTTCTTGATATCGGTTTTCCTTCTGTCTGGTATAGAACAAGTCAGCGGTGTAGCAACCATCCTTCCCGTAACAGTTTCTGTTGGAGGAAAAATAGATGGTGCCATCGGAGGTCATACTGGCATTTGCCTCCCTGCTTTCTGAGCGTATCGAATCAGGTAATAATGTTGGTGCGCTCCATATACCATTAATCTTTCTAAGCATCCAAATATCCGTGTTGAGGTGGTCCGTAGCAGATTTGCTTTGAGCATAAAGGAGGGAGTTGCCATCTGGAGAAAAATAGGGTAGATATACTGATTTATTTTTTAATGGTTCGAAAAGCAGCGGTTCATTCCATTTTTCATTAGCCTTTTCAGAATTAAAGATTTCTCCACTCCAATCGTCCTTATTTAATATCCCAAATATTAACTCCTTTCCATCCGGCGCAAATGAAATTCCATGCTCTAATCTCCCCATCTTTGAAATGACATCTGGCGCAAAAACAAGGGGAATCGTATCCGGATAAGCCTGCCCGAAATAATCCCTTGATCGGGTTGGCGAGGTACAGTTAGAAAGGAAAATAACAGCGATAAATAGTTGGATGGTTCGGTTCATCTTGGTCCAAATTTGGCGTATCAATGTTTAATGAGGTTATCACTAAATATAATCCTCAGCTCTTTAAATAATCAAATCAGTTTAATAGATACTCATAGTTCTATATTTTTTAGGCTATATGCGTCGTCAGTACCTAAACATACTAAAAATGGATGTATTTATTGATAAATGCAAGATAATACCATTATACCGATACCTGGCATAGGGTTCATATTCGTATCCACCATCGCGATTTATCTGTTTTCTAGGTTTACGAGGGAAGATAATACGAGAGCGCTGTGCTAGAGCTCAGCAACTTCCGGGTTCTTTTGTCCCTGTTAGCTATTGGAGTATTGGAGATTTTTTTTGGTTATTTACATGAGTTAAGTGTATGTAGAGTTGGTGCCTATTTTTTCTATCTTTATTTCAAATACACTTGATTTTCTTTCGATAATAATAGATAATCCCAATACCATGATAGATGCATCTTTCGACTGCAAAATTTTAAGAGCAAGCAGGACTAGATTATTCCAATTAATTGAAGACTGTGAGGAGCATATCCTGTTCCAGATTCCCGAAACCTTCAACAATAATATAATTTGGCAAATAGGCCATTGTATTACAACCCAACAAAGACATATGTATATGCGTAGTGGCTTACCCATGTACATTTCCTCTGAATTCGAGGAGTGTTTTAAAATTGGGTCGTCTCCAGCATCTTGGAATACACCTCCAGATGTTGAAGAGCTGAAGCACCTATTGCTCGATACGGTAGATAAGCTTGAAGTAGATCTTGAATCTAATCTATTTATTAACTATACGCCCTTTGAGTTACCAATCGGATTTCAAGTAAAGAATCATATCCACGCACTTAAAGCCTCAAATTACCATGAGGCAGAGCACAGTGGTAAGATTCTTACCTATTTGAAGTTGTTGAGCAGAATTTGAATTTGAAATATCCTTTGCTGAGTTGATCAATAAATCAAACAAATTGATTATCCCCTTACCGTTGGGTATGCGGATGGCAATCTCCGTCATCCAGCTACCTCGAGTAAGATACGCAGCTTTCTTTAGTATCTAAGAAGAGAAAAGAATTGACCACGGGAGAAGATGGAGCCGCCGCTTAGTTCACTAATTGAGGCTCGATATTTTTTCTCCATTAAAAATCTAGTTTTCAGGATTGCTCCAGCGGGATAGATACATTTATTTCAGTGCCCTTGGCATTCGAATTTATTTTAATTTCACCATTTAGATATTGAACGCGACGGCGAATGGACTTCAAGCCTATCGTAGACCTTCCTATGTTAACTTTCTTTTCATCTAAGCCTATTCCATCATCATTGATCGTTAATAATAAGTTATCATCTTCCTCATAGATCAGAATACCTACATGTTTAGCTTTGGCATGTTTAATAATATTGGTGATGGCCTCTTGGATAATACGGAGTAAAGCTATTCGTGTGTCCATACCAACGCCGGATAAGGTGTTGGTGTCGATATGGATATTCTTGTAGTATCTGCTATTAGGCAGAGAGTGATCGGTTAGCAACAGAATTTGTTTTTCAAAAGACTGTTCTTGTTGTTCGTCACCGGCACTGAACCATTCATGGCTTTTGTTCCGCGCTGCTTTATAAGCATTTCCTACTTCCGTTTGGAGCATATTTAATTTCTTTTTCAGGTCAACATCAGCGGTATCCATCATTAGTAGTTCCACTTGATATCTGATGGCGGCAAGAGACGATGAAAGGCCGTCATGAAGATCTTGTCCAAGCCGTTGTTGCTCCTCCTTTACCGCTTTGTGTTTAGCCTCTTCCATAGTCATGATTTGCATATCTGCAACGTCGTTGAGCGCCTCTATCTGAGCTTTCGCCTTTCTGTCCCGACGGAGCATGATTAGATAGATGGTCAGTACGATCATCGCTGCCGAGATCGAAATAATCAGCAACCATAGGGCTCGTTGCGCATTTTTTTCACTTAACAGCTTATTTTGGTCCTGTACAGCATTGTATTCGACATAATCCTTGATAAACTCTTTTGATTTTTCCCAATCTGCCGTAATCGACTTATCTAGGTCGGAATAGACATTGATGATTTCGTCTTTATCTCCTAATTGTTTTGCAACTTCTAAAGCACTATGTAAAATGTAAATTTCTAACGAGCTGTCTCCACCCTGTTTTGCCACTTCATAAGCCTGATAAAGATACGCAAGCGCTTTTTTAGGGTCGTTTTCGTAAATTCCTGTCAGGAGAAAGAGTGCGTTGATCATCAGGTCTGTGTTGCCCGTACGTCTTGCCTCCAGTAACGACTGTCTTGTAAGCGGTAAAACCTCCTGTAATTGACCTTTTGAAAACAACAAATCGCAGTACCATAATTGATTGTAAATCAGCATTTCTTCATTTTTGTAGCGACGTGCAATCTCTGTGGATTTGTCCATGTAGTATTGGACGCTATCTTGGGGAAGGTCCGCGTTTCGGAGGCAATAATGTGCATATACCTTGGACATGATACTATCTTTTTTCAGTGTTTCCCCCATTTGGATAGTCTTTTGCAAAAGTGAAACAATCTTTTTCCTATCGGAGACATCTTTGTTCAAAACACTGCCCATATCCAGGTGTACCTGAATGATTTTTTCGGTATCATGAAGTTCTTCATACTGAGATAATACTTTTCCAAGCAACTCCAATGATTCTGCATATAGCCCCCTTTTATAAAAAGCAAAGGCAATAGAATGGCTTGCTTCCGTTTGTCCCCTTTCGTAATGTATATTGGCAGCCATAGCTTTGGCCTTAACCCCATAATAAAAGCAGCTATCTGCATTTCTGACCCGGTAAAGTACGCCCAGTTTGTTTAAACTGTTGATCAGGGCGACACTGTCTTTGATTAAAGGTAGGCCTTCTAATTCCTGCTCGATCTGCCGGATTTGACCTTGTAAGGAGTTGTTACAAACACCAACTAAGAGAATTAGGGACAAACATCCTTTTAATAATAAGCAGCGCATAATCAATTAGAACAGTAAATAGCAAAAAGAAAAAGTAAAGAAATACAGGAGTTACTCATCGATGAAGTTTGTAAAAATTTGAAAAATAGTATTAGATTAATTTATGCCCGAGGGACAATATTTTTGAATCAGCTAGTCATATCGCACGTCATTTTCAGCTCACATTGTTACTAAGAAGGATGGACTAAGAGAGCCATTATTGCATAAAATTGAATGAAGAGTTAACAGTTAGGGTCATGTCTCCAAATTCTAATTTTCTTTCTTCATTTACGCCCGATTTGTCTGAATTAAGATATCCTGTTTTATAGTATTTAAAAATCAATCCAAATTCATTGTCAAGAATTTTGAACCTCTTGTCTTCCTGTATATAGGTAAGTTGCATATAAAAGCCGTCCTTACCCGTTAGGACTTCAAAAGTTGGGATGAAAATGGGCACAGCGCTTCGGAAAGTTACATGTGTAGCGCCTAATTTCAATGATTTAAGAGTTTGGGTTTCAAAGAGAGGTTTAGCTCCATTATCAGCATCCTGTCTCGATCTGTACAGCGAAATAACTGCTTCAAATTCCTTATCCCGGTTGAAGTCATAAGTAAGAAAAGGACTATGAAGCTTTAGTGTATCGATAGAAATAGCTTCCACCTGCTTTAGGTCAGTAAATTCTATAATTTTAGACGCCGAATCTAATGCCAATTTTGTCGTTTCACTGTCCTTTTTAGATTTAAAAACGTATTGGGTAAGACGGTATTTACCAATACTACGACTGACAATGTTGATATCCGAGGTAGAGTCTGTTTTAACTATTTTTTGTTTATCCAGATCAAATAGTACCCATCTCAAAAATAGCGCATTTTGCTGGTTATGCTTTGTCCTATTCTTTATTTTGCTCTTGAAATTTGCACCTTCATAGTAGTCGTATTTGATATTAACCGGCATAGTAGCGACATCTATCGGTACTATCAAAATAGAATCTGGGAGTTCTTTGCCCTGTGGATTGACATATACAAATCCAGCTTTCGATATTTCAATTTGATCGTTAGGTGTAGTTTCTTTTTTACAACCTAGCAATACAAGAGCGAGCATTACGAACAGAAGATAGCGCATAATAAAGTAATCAGCTTATTTGAATATCTAAATTTAATAATTAAAAAGGACAAATTTTAGATATAGCCAATTATATCCGAGTGTTTCATTGTCAACCTTTATTGTTCCTCTACTTGTCGGCACATATTAGAGAGAAGTGTCTACCTGCGGTGGTTATTCAACATGATGGAATAGGTGCCGGTGAGTTTGGAGAATACTCAGCCATTTGTTGATTTCCGGATTAGTCTCATAGACATATTGGATACCATGACCTTCGCCTTTGAGTCAATGGAAGGTGATATTCCCAATTTGCCCATTTATATAATTTTTTTTACCAATTAAGCTTGGATTATGAAGAACAATCATTAATCACTATATTAGTCGCCACACTAATCCAAACTATGCCTGACCAAACCTTAATTTCGATTACGGATTTTGATGATGTATATGAGAAATGGAATAAAAAGGTTTATCAATACGCGTTGAGCAAAACTTCTTCGTCTTACATTGCGGAGGAAACGGTCCAACGGGTATTCATCAAACTTTGGGATAACCTTTTTCATAAGAAAGTAGCTATCGAAATAGAGTCTCAGCTATTTTGCATAGCCCGTACTACATTATTGGATATCGTGAAAGAGGAGCGGAAGCGAAAAATGGTTTTGGAAACGCAATACATACAGGTAGATGTACCGACTCCGTCAGAGTTATATCGACTGAAAGAGATCAGCGTACATTTCGAGCGGGCAGTGCAACGGATGCCCGCATCTAGAAGGAGGGTATTCCTACTAAGTCGACTGGAGAATCTCAGCTATAAAGAAATTGCAGATCGATTAGCCATCTCCCCCAAGACAGTGGAAAATCATATTGCTTTGGCATTGAGGGCGTTAAAGAAGACTCTTTTCCTTTTTATCAGCTATATAATATTTTTTTTAAAATAATTTTGGGGGTAAGCGACCTTTCCGCAGTATTCTTAATGTATGAAGATTACTACGGATTTAATCAATCGCTATCTAAATAATCAGTGTTCTGCCGAAGAAGCAGAGTATCTTGAGGATTATATTCAATATTTAGGGACCTCACTCGATCAGGTATTGCCTCGAGAAGAATGGGATTCGACAGGAGCGGACTTAAATTATGAGGGGCAAGATAAAATCCGGGCGAAGGTACTGGTCGCTATACAACAAAAAAAGAAATCTGCATTTAGAAAGAGATTGATATTGTCCCTCTCCAAGGCCGCATCAATCCTTGTTTTCTTAATCGGATCTTATCTAGGGATGAGTCCATTCCGAGATACCTTGCCATTGGATCGAGTTAAATCGACTGATGTTGCTGTCCCGATTCCCGTAGCTAGCAATCTTTACTATATTAATTCTGGCAATGAAAACATGGTGTTGACCGCCAGTGACGGCTCCATTATCACCTTGTATCCTAAATCGGAAATCAAATATGCTGAAGATTTCAGCCATTTGGATGAAAGGATTTTGTATCTCAAGGGAAAGGCCAAGTTTGAAGTTGCGAAAGATAAAAATAAGCCCTTTCGTGTACATTCAACCAGTGTGACCACCACTGCTTTAGGAACGATATTCATTGTTGATGAATTGAAGTCTACGCAAACACAAATCAAATTATTGGAAGGTAAAATAGAAGTTAAAGCAGAAGACTTGAACAAGACCAAGACGCTAGTCCGCACTTATCAACCCAATGAAGAAATCACGCTAGACCATAACGATCTACGGATACTCGAAGAAGTAAAAGCACGTACGGTCGGTATGGATCGTGGGGGCTATTTTCTCCAAAATACTGATGCTATCCAATTCAAGAATATCGCCTTAGAAGATGTACTGAATATCTTGATGCAAAACTATGACATCAAGTTGCACTACGACAAGGGCAAAATCAAAGACAAATACTACAGCGGCACCTTCCGAAACAAAGGCCATGTCTATCAGGAAATTATTAAAGAACTCAATTACTTGCACCATGCGGATATAAACTATACCAATCCATAATACTAAACAATAAACAAAAAAACAAAAATTATGAACATCTTTTCTTCTAAGAAGCATCAACTACTGGCGATGCTGCTATTGAGATTTAAGAGTCCAGGGCGCACTATGCCTCTGCGGCTAGGGATGCTGGGGCTACTCAGTATGAGTTATCATGTTGGATTAGCACAGTCGACAGCCTCCGTGAATGGAGTAGTACGGGACTCCGAAAACAACCCCATTACGGGGGCAACAGTCACTATAGAAAGTCCCACGACAAAATACAAGCAGGTCAATACGACAAATACAGAGGGGATATTCTCATTTGACCGCATTCCCGAAGGGCAGGGCTATGTGATCACGGTGAGCTATTTGGGATTCAAGACCAAGACACTTAGCAACTACAATATTGATTCGAAAGACAAAGTGGCCATTACCGTTGCTCTGGAACAGGAGCAAGAAAGCCTGGAAGAAGTGGTAGTAGTGGGATATGGAAAGCAACGAAAAGCAAATATTACAGGATCTGTCGCGTCAGTGAATGCCGAGCAACTGAAGAATATCGCGCCTTCTAATCTCTCGAATACCTTAGCCGGACGTGCGGCGGGTATCAATGTGACCAATACATCAGGTATGGCCGGAGCATCTTCAAGTCTACGGATTCGTGGTAGTTTTGCCGAACCTTTGTATGTCATCGATGGTATCGTGCGGGATAAGGCAGCGTTTGATGCATTGGAAGCCAATGAGGTGGATCAGATGAGCTTCTTGAAAGATGCAGCTACGGCTGCCGTATACGGCACACGTGCAGGTAATGGTGTTGTGGTGGTAACAACCAAGAAAGGCACGGCCCAAGAACCCGTTTTCAATGTACAAAGTAACTACAGCTTTGGGGCTCCGACACAGACGCTCTTGGCAGATATCACCACAGCGGCAGACGAATTGACCTATCAAAATAGGGTTTCTCAATTCTTATGGGAAAATGGACCGCGCACGCAACCTTGGGTAGCTCCTAATGGCCAAACTGAATTTGATTATTTTAAAGATAAAGACTATAGTGTCAATGATGTCATCTGGAGAAATCCATTCAGCCATAGACAATCTATCTCTGTATCCGGTGGTGGTGATCGCATCACGTACTACAATTTGGTCAGTTACCGTAAAGAGAATGGATCATATAAATCCTTGGAACACGAAAAGTTCAATTTGAGAAGTAATGTTAGCGCTAAGATAACGGATGATTTTACGATAGATGTAAATATATCTGCCAACCAGATTAACTCCAAGCGTTTTTATTGGCCATTCAGCACCTCTTCCAACGATGATGATTTTGATGTGTCCGATTTTTACCGTGTGACCTTTAACTGGCCTAAGATGTATCCGTTCTATCTGAACAAAGATGGGTCACCTAGCAATACCCCGACAGACTATCCTGTCCAAACCCCAATGGGGAGTTGGCAGGCATGGAATGTCATCGATCAGGTCGTGGGGAATCGGTACATCGACCGGAAGGTTCGACAGGTAAATCCGATCATGACTTTGGACTACAAGCTAGACAAACTAATCGAAGGTCTCTCGACAAAGGTCGTGGGGAGTTACCTTGCTGAAGATTACATGCGAAAGCGGTTTATGACCTTCCAAAAGAATTATACTTTTACTTCCTTGAACCCGGATGGAAATAGGTTCATACCAGCCCCACCTTCGGAGGATAAAATCAATATTTTCACGTTCAGTCAAGCCCAACCATTCATGGACTATGCTCCACAACGCGAATGGGAATACCAGGTTAACTGGTTCTTGAACTACAATAGGAGGTTCAATAAGCACGCAATTGATGCGTTGGTTGTCTACGAACAGTTTAAAGCAGGTGGTACATATGTGACTTCACGTGCAGAGAATCCTATTGTCAGCATCGATCAAATGTTTATCTACCCGACCGATAGGACGTTCAGGTCGACAGATGCCTACGAAAGTATCAATTCTCGAAGAGGTTTCATTGGACGTGCAAACTATAATTATGCAGATAAGTATATTGCCGAATTTTCATTCAGATATGACGGCTCTCCGTTATTTCCAGGGGATAAACGTTGGGGCTTTTTTCCATCCATGTCTGCTGCGTGGCGAGTATCTGAGGAGCAGTTTTTCTCCACGATCAAAAATACGTTTAGTGACTTGAAACTACGGGCTTCATACGGTACTACAGGTAATGATTTGAATGTCGCTGCCGAGCGGATAGGACAATTTCTTTATCAAGAGAAATATAGACCCTCTGGTGGCTATATGTTTGGGGATCGATATTACAATGGTATCGCGTATGGCGCCACACCCACCCAAAATTTGACTTGGACAACATCCAGAAGTATCAATATAGGTGTAGATTTCGGTCTGCTCAACAATAAGTTGAGCGGTACGTTGGATGTATTCAGTCGTAAGGAGACGGATATTTTGGGCCCACGGTCGTTAAAAGTGCCCGACAACTACGGCCGAGAATTAGCTCCTGAAAATTATGCTGCAAGAAGCTACAAAGGTGGTGAGCTGTCCCTTAATTGGAATGATCGAGTAGGTGAGGTGTCTTATGGACTTACTGCAAACATGGGCTATGCTAAGGATCGATGGGATGTGTATGATGAGGAGCCTGCATTTGCTGTAGGGGGCACGCGAAATTTTGAATCACGTGTGGGCCGACCCGAAAATCGTATCGTAGGGCTGGAGGCCATTGACCTGGTACGGACGCAAGAGCAGCTCGATGCGTTGAAGAACCAAGGATTCAAGAGCTATGGACGTGATCCTTACCTAGGTATGATTTTGTATAAGGATATCCGTGGTGCAAATTATTCGAATACCCCAGACGGCAAGATTGATGACAACGATATGATGTTACTTTCGGAAGATAATACACCTAGGATCAATTACGGCTTTGGTTTAAATGCCAGTTGGAAAGGACTTTCTGTCTCTGCCTTACTCCAAGGGGTAATGGCCTATGATAGGGTTATCAGTAATCAAGAGGGGGGTGGTATACGTCAACATGGAGGTACCTTTCGACCCTATTATCCAATCTGGGCAGGAGATGTTTGGACGCCGGAGAATCCCAATGCTGACTACCCGAGAGTGGTCGGTTCTAATTGGCAAGAGTCAGGAACTGGAGCTTCGAGTTTCTGGATCCGTAATGGTGCCTATTTACGCCTAAGAGATTTGAATATTTCCTACAGTCTACCCCAATCCGTTACAAATGCGATGAAAATCAAAAATGTGAATGTGTTTTTTAATGGAACCAATCTATTTGTATTCTCTCCCATGACGGAGTTTCATGATCCGGAGCAAAAGATGTACGATTCCTATCCTGTCATGAAGACATTCACATTGGGTCTGGATGTTAAATTTTAATCGAAAACAACATGAAAACTATATTTTATCCCCTAATTGCATTGCTACTGACGACTTGGTCCTGTAAAAATGTTTTAGATATCGATGACTTGAATTCACTAGATGAAAGCAAGGTCTGGAGTGACTCCAATTTGGTGCGGGCATATTTGACCAACCTATACCCTTTGTTCGGCAACTGGAGTGCAGGAGCTGACAATAATTCTGAGCAATTGATTGGAATTTCGTTTCCATTAGACGCGGTGACGGTCAACAATGCTGCATATAAATCTTGGGACTATACCACTATAAGAAGAATCAATACTGCCATTCAAAAAGTCAACGAAAGCACCATCTTATCTACTAATTTTAAGAACGCGATGGTTAGCCAAGCCCTATTCATGCGTGCTTATATGTATTTTAACATGGTGAGGCACCACGGAGGGGTACCCTATATCACCGTGCCGCAGGATCTAGAGAAAGACGATTTGCAAACACCTCGAAATACAACTAAGGAATGCTTCGACTTGATTATTAAAGACCTCGACGAAGCCATCGCATTACTCCCCCCAACTATTGCAAAAGGTTCTGCTGATTATGGTCGTATTGACGGTAATTTTGCGGTTGCATTTAAGGCGAAAGTGTTGTTATATAAAGCATCACCTCAGTTTAATCCAGCCAATCCGTATGACAATGGGTACTGGACGGAAGCCTATAATGCCAGCAAAATAGCTTACGAGAGATTGAAAGCAAATGGCTACAGTTTGACAACCGATTACGCCAATATCGCCCTGTTGGAAAAAGGACCTGAGGTGGTTTTCGCGGTAGTCAATGCCTATCCAAATAAAGTAGCCGCTTGGGACAATGGTGTGCGACCTGGTTCAGAAAGTAGAGGAGCGGCAGGGGCGGTTCCGTCTTGGGATTTTGTAAAAGCATTTCCGATGAAGGATGGAAGACCTTTTTCGGATCCTGCTGGAAAATATCACAAGTCGGACGCTGAATTCCTGCAATCATATTGGGAAAACAGGGATCCTCGATTTGACAAATCTATCGTATGGAACGGAAAGATTTATGAAGTGTCTGGAAAAACCGGAAAGCGACAATATACTTCTGTGGGTATCGCTGCTGATTTGGACAATTTTGGTGTCAATCCAAAAGCAAATACCCCATCCGAGAATTTGAATCGGTATAGTGGTTTTTTTATCTTGAAGAACTCCAAGCTATCCCTTAAGCAAACAGAGGTAGAGACCCAGTATGATGTCGATTATGTATTGATGCGATTTGCTGAAGTGATGATGAATTATGCAGAGGCAGCAAATGAAACGGGAGATTTCAACACCGCTTTAGATATTTTAAAGCAAATTCGTATGCGTGCAGGTATCGAGGCCGGCGCAGATGGTAAATATGGTATTATAGCTACAGACCGTACCCAGATGCGGGATGCGATATTAGCAGAGCGGAATATTGAGTTCTGCTTTGAAGGACATCGCTTTTGGGATTTAAGACGTTCTCGAAAATTGAATGTGTTGAACAACACGACCAAATACGGGGTGGAAGCAATCGCCATCAATAGCAATGGTAACGAAATGGATTTAGAAGAGGCTGCCGCATTGGCCAAAGCCTATCAACTGAAGGAAAATCAATTTAAATACAGCGTATTGCAGGTTCCGAACACCGGAAACAAGGTGAATTTGGTGCCTGATACCTATTACTTTTTCCCGATAGCACAATCGGTCATTGACAAAAATCCAAAAATCATTCAAAATAAGGACTGGGGTGGTGGTTTCGACCCCACTATACATGACTAATCCATTTAGTTTGTGCACCTTGCTGAACAGCAGGTAAATATCTTGATTGTTATCTTGCACGGCGTCATTTTTCTAGAAGATGACGCCGTGTATATAACCGCCTTTATGGACGATTCTTCTGCTTCAACTCCATATCCCAACAGCACATTGTCCTTATAGAAAATATACGTGCGCGTGACGGGTTTACCTGGATACAATATTTCGCTCATAATAAAAGTTTAATAAGGAATATTACCTTTCCTTAATCTCAAAACAACATGCTGAATTTGGGGTAAGAGAAGTAAAACAACAATTACGAACGTTACACCTGTTAACATCCAATCATAGTAGTCTCTAGTAGCACGAGCCAATATTTGGTGACCTATCATTCGATTAAAATGGTCAGTCGATACCGTTTTTGAGGTATAGATATCGCTGCCAGCATGTATGTATTGGTTTTGGATATCCAGTAAAGTAACGGCTAATTGCGGATTCGTTTCTGTGATCGTCTCCCGAACCTTTTCCCGAACTCCCGATTTTGCAAATAATTGAAGTTCGTTATTTAGGGCTAGACTTGCTGTAAAACCTATGAACCTTGCTAATATGCCCACAAGCGAAGCATTTACCGCAATGTTCGGAAGTGCTGATGAAGCCGTAAATGAAACAATCGGAACAAATAGCA
Organism: Sphingobacterium sp. SYP-B4668; assembly: GCF_027627455.1. Taxonomy (NCBI): domain Bacteria; kingdom Pseudomonadati; phylum Bacteroidota; class Sphingobacteriia; order Sphingobacteriales; family Sphingobacteriaceae; genus Sphingobacterium; species Sphingobacterium sp. SYP-B4668. The sequence goes on from NZ_CP115483.1 coordinate 2,603,497, forward strand.
CACCTGTTGACACACCATAAATAAACATAGGCAGGATGAAATCGATTGTTTCTCCCTGTACAGAAGCAAATAGTATCATATAGGCATAGTAGATTGCCATCAGCCCAAAGCCAACAATAATCATCCTTATCAGGTTATAACCCATCAAGACAAATCGAGAAGTAACCAACATACTCAGTGCAGTTCCTGCAATTACAGCAATCCATATCGGAATGGTACTCAGTGGATCATTTCCTAAAATCACTTCAAGATAGCCGTAGGCAAGCCCGGTACTTCCTTTAAAAATATAAAAGGTAAAAAGCAGCAAAAGCCCAATAACGAAATTCTTTGTTTTAAAAATCTGTAAATTGATTAATGGTCGTTTAAGTTTTAATGCTCTGATAATAAAAAGAGGAAGAATGACGAGGTTACCTAAACTAAGTGTACGAATCCACGAACTATCCAACCATCCCAATTGCCTTCCATATACAAGAATGTATCCTAATGTTAAGATAAACGATACGTAAAACAGATAGCCTATCCAATCCACCTGATAGAGTGGTATCTTTTTGCTAAATCGGGCTTTACTGTTCATCGTCAGTAACACAACAAATGTCAAGATGATGAGTATGATAATAAATCCGTAGAATAGCCAGTTAAAATCAAAATAATAAATCACTATACTCGTATAGATGGAGTAGAATGGCATAGCGATTTGTATACTGCCGTAAAGAAGACTGTACGCAATCACGCGGGCACGTACGGACTTTAACCGAGGAAAAATAAGCTGTAACACAATTCCTGACATCAATGCACAGGTGATTCCTTGCAAAAATTGGCAAATAACAAACAATGTCCAATCTTTGAAATGAAAACAGATAACCGAGCAGAAGGCATTTATGGCAAGAGCACTCAATAAATATTTCCTTGCAGCAAAATACTTTACTATGCGAATATCAAGAGCCAAGAAAGCCACCGTTGAACCATACATAACGACCATTCCATATTGTACATCGGTAGGCTGTATACCGTAAAAGCCCATCGCTGCAATCGGACTGCTGTAGAAAGCGAAGCTAAACAGACATGTCATGAGGATCGCAAATATGATGGATCTCGCCACCCATTCAGATACCCAGGATTTGAAAATTGGTATTTCATGTGCTTGCATCCTTAATCTTTTAAAACGTAAACATTGGCATTCATCCCTGCAGAGAGCTTCGTTAGTTTTTCGGGCCTATCGGTCAGTTTAATTCTCACAGGAATGCGTTGAGTGATTTTGACAAAATTACCTGTAGCATTATCCGGTGGGAGCAATGAATAGCGGGAACCTGTAGTTGGCGAAAGGGATTCAATTGTACCCTTGAATTCTTCATTCGGAAAAGCATCGACCTCAATAGATGCCTCTTGCCCGACCTTGAAATTACCAATCTGTGTTTCTTTAAAATTGGCCATCACCCATTTTTCCTCGGCTTTATTCACTAAAAAAGCCAATGTTTGCCCAGCTTGTATCAGTTGCCCTTCCTGAATAGTCTTTTTGCCAATTTGTCCATCAAAAGGTGCAGTGATGACCGTGTATTGAATATCCAGCTCCTGCCTTTCAAGAATCGTTTCTTTAATCTTTATTTCTGCCTGTATGGCATTCCGCTGTGCCCTGAAATCATTTAATTTGGATTCCGCTACTCGCCAAGAAGCTTTTGTTTGATCATAATCCGATTGTGCGATTGACAAAGAAGCACTGATGTTGTCGAATTTTTGTTGTGTAGTAGATTCATCCGTCAGTAGATTTCGATAACGATCAAATTCTTTTTGTTGTTGATCTAATCTCGCCTTGGCACCAGCCAGTTGGGCCTTTATGACGTCAATACTCCTACGTTGCGTTTCTTCGTTCGCAGCCAAGATTGGTAATTTGGCCTCTGAGCTCATGAGTTCTGCTGACGCAACATCTTTTTTTAGCCCGTATTCGTCCAATTCAATCACCACCAGCGTATCGCCTTTTTTAACCTGTTGATTGTCCTTGTAATGTATTTTACGGATATAGCCACCCACTTTTGCGTTTATGGGCGACAAATAGGCATCTACCTGAGCGTCATTAGTCTGTTCATAGTGATATCCTTTTAAGAAATGAGTAGTTCCCCAAATAATGATCCCAACCAATAAGGCTATTCCAGACCATTTGGTAAGCATTATAATAATTTTATCTATTTTATTTTTGTTCATCATGTCTGTATTAAAGAATTCCTATAATTGCCAATAGTCTGATATACGTGAGTTTTACGTTTGTTTGTGCCGTTGTCAGATTAAATTTTGCTTCCAGCAAAGTATTTTCGGCTTCCAGCAGATCGGTCAGAAGAGACTCTTGATTTAAGTAGCTACTTCTGATAACACGGACACTTTCGGTGGTTTTAATGATATTTTGTTTTGCAGTTTTCACGCTCTCCAAAGCCTGCTGTTGCTGCAAATAAGCTTCTTTCACCTGAAGAAAGATTTCATCCCTTTTAACGTTTGCTTTTTCTTTAGCCTGATTGCTGACAACTTGTGCGTGAGCAATCGAATGTTTACTCTTGTACAGATTCTCGACAGAAAACTGGACTTTAATTCCTGTCTGACCAAACCCCCATAAGTCATTCGAATACGGATAGAACGAAACCTGTGGATAGTTGTAATTATAATTGGAGTACAAGGAGACTTTCGGCAGTAGGGTAGCTTTTATCTGTTTGACATTCAATTCGCTCCATTTGATATCGCTATTGACCATTTTGTACTCAGGCGATGTGTTAAAAGCGATGTCTACATAGTCGTTGTAGTCACCTGCTGTGATAGCGTTCAGTTCAATCCTATCTTCATGTTTTATCGCCAGCTCAGCATCATTTTCACGCCCCATCAGTATATTGAGCCGTTGTTTAGCGATTTCAATCTTTTTTTCAACATCCGAAAGGCTAAGTTCCAGTTGCGATAATTTTACGGAGGTTCTCAGTACATCACTCTTTAGCACAGTACCGTTTTTATGCAAGCTCTCTATCCGTGTCAACTGTTTTTTTTCGGCTTCGATTTCTGCATCAAGAAAATCATAGAAGTGCCGAAACTTATACAGATCAAAATAGGCAACTGCAACATTGTATTTTACGCTATGCTTTTGTAGATCGACTTCATACTGTTTTCGAGCCTCTTCTTCCTTTTTCATGACGATATTCCTTTTATCCTTTCCACCATTGAAGAGGTTGACGTTAAAGTTGTAACCTACTCCGTACCCATAACCTTTTACGGATACGTTCTGTGGAGAAGAGAATAATCCATTGTCATAAATCAGAAATTTGGAATTGAGCTTCGCATCTCCGCTTAACGAGAGTTCTGGCAACAAACGATCTTTAGCCTCCAATATTTCTATCTTACTTTGCTGAAGATTTAGCGCAGATAGTTTCAGTTGTCGATTATTCATTTCGGCAACCTTCCATATTTCTTCCAAAGTTAATGAGTGGACTTTTTCGATATGCTGAGCGTATATACGCGGTGTAAATGAGAGCAACAGTACGCTGCAAATTCGAGCTATTTTATATGGCTTCATCAGTCTTTTTTATAAATGATCTATCTTTCTTTGCTAACCAGTTCCTAACCATCTTTTTCAACGCATCAAAAGCAAAGGTCAAGTCCATGATGGGCATAAAGGGACTAGAATATGCATAAGCACACCAGTATATATCAGCCTTAGCAATCTCTTCAACTGGATGGAGTAATTTATCATTAGATTTTTTCGCTTGAATTTCAAGTTCAAAATCCTTCTCAGGACTTATGACTGTATGTTCCATAATGATTCTTATTATTTACACCGCAAAATTATCCAACATGCCAAGCTTTGTTTTTATATAATTAGCCTAATGTTTGCTATATTTGGCCATATGGATGCTCTTGACCAATTGATAAATAGTGTTGATCAACATCCTGATTCCATCCTCGTGATGCGACAGCAGACGGAGCAACGTTTGCCTGCTCATCAACATGATAAGGCTCAGTTGTTATTGGTTTATGGCGGGATTGCTTACTTGCAAACAGACGAAAAAGATTTCTATATTCCGTCCAATCATTATATCTGGATACCCCAGAATTATCCTCACAATTTGATGTTTAATACACAGGATCTGTATATTATCAATATTTATTTTCCAGACGAAAGCGCCGATGATTTTTATGATGAATTGGGTATCTATCCCGTGAGTAATCTTCTGGCAGAAATGCTCTCATTTAGTGAAAAGTGGCAAGGTGATTATTACAAAGGTTCGTGGGAATTTGAATTTTTATCAACGCTTAAAAGCGTATTATCAAAAGAGAATCTCAAAAAGTTCTCCATCCAACTTCCTACAACAGATGATCAACGGCTCAATATCATTATCAATAATTTTAGGAATCGATTAAATGAAAATCTAAACTTAGATACTATTGCTCAGCAATCCGGAATGAGCGTGCGTAGTTTGACCAGGTTATTCCAAGCCAAGCTGCACATTACATTTGTTCAATACTTAAAAATGCTACGCATTATCCGTGCTATGGAACTAATAAAAGACACGGATTTGAATATGACAGAGATAGCTTATGAAATTGGGTATTCAAATATAGCTGCGTTTAGCAATAATTTTCATCAATTGACCAATATGAGACCTACGGAATTTAAAATGAAATAGGACTGTCCTGTACGTTCAGTTAGGGTTTGTTTTCCTCTGCCTTTCTGATGTATTGATAAATAGAATTGCTGGCAATTTAGCATTGCGAAAAGACGAACAACAGCTTTCCCCCAATCTAATATTCAGAGCCCCCTATTTCCTGGATTTTTAGGACTTCGTGATACATATTCTGAGAAAGACCTAGAGACATCGATCATATTTGAGCTATAGCGATTTATTATTGAGCTTGGCAGTGACTTCGCTTTGAAGTCAATCTTGTAAACTTCCAGTTGTTTGTGTTATTATAGGGGGATAGAGGGGGTGTCTACACGTCTATATGTATTTGTCTCAAATCCTTGACCTGCAGCAAGGGGAAAGAACACCAGAAAACCGCCAGCGACAAATTCATTTGGCACAATTAAATCGCCATTTATATCTATGGCAAAGCAAGCTGTTTTTGTGAAGAACCTGTTGATTAATATATAGATATCTACATTGGTATTTCTTATTGAAAGAAAGTCTTTCGGTTCGGACTTGATTCTTTTTGCTTTTTCTCGCACTACATTACCCATAGTATCGATTAGTTTGAAATGGATTTTCCTTTTGCTTTTTAATTCCAATGAAACTTTATAGAGGTATTGTAGGCTATCCCGTTTATAATAACCGGGCTCAATGAAATTCCATAAACAATCGCCATTGTACCGTGAACTAATTTTTAGATCGGTATTTACAAGGTTTTCTATTTTCTGGGGAAAATTCTCAAAGACATAAACTTGCTTTGATGCTATTTTAGTAGTGTTGTATTGGTCAGCTGTTCCTATCAAATATTTCGGAGATATAGAACCACAGGAACTATATAAAAACATAAATAAGATTGAAAATATTCCAATATACGTGGAAGGTATAGTTCTATTATCATCTTTTGTTTTTCCCATAACAATTTATTTTATTGATAAGTTCTTTGCACAAAGTAAACGTAAAAAAGATTATCGACATGCTTATTTTTTGAAACAATAAACCATATGAAACTACTATTCGGAGTATGTATTCTAAAGAGAATCGAATGTTATAAGTAATTTCATCGTGAGATATACAAATTTACAGCATATAAAAACAAAAAATTATTCTAATTTACTAATAAACAGAGGTTTATTATCTGCAGTCGATTGCCTCCTCTACGATCTTACTACTATCTGATATTCTCATGATCCAATGATTTCTATTGTACAAACGTAATTTCCAGATCTAAATCTACATAAATCCAACTTCACAGAAAGAGCTTCCTCATCCGCTTAGTTTTTTATAGCAGAAATATAGTAAAAATTATCAAGGTAAGAAGGGATGTTTATTTTAACAGATCCCAATACCTTGCTGCGACCTAGCGATAGCAGCAAGTAGTAGAGAAGAAAGCCAGTAAGCTCCCATAAGGAGTAGGAGGCGTCAAACTGACTTAAACAGAATGTTCCAGAAAAGGTCTGTTCCTTTTTTTAGCTATATTTGATATAACAGCAGATACGTAGTACGGAAATATTTAAATATTTTTATGTCATTATTTGGTATATTGACTATTGCTTAAGCATTGATTACGTTAGTTTGGAAGCATTGACATGTAAAAAGCAGTTTTAATCATACAACTAATAGTCATGAATACCATTTTAGTCCCTACCGATTTTTCGGAAAATTCTAAAGGAGGAATACGGTTCGCCATTAGCATGGCATCTCTGGCAGAGATGAAGTTGTTGTTTATCCATGTTGCACCGATCATGTATAGTCGAGATACTTCTACTGAGCACCGACATTTGGGAGTCAGCACTGATGAGTTGACTTCGCGGATGCGTGATTTCATTGACAGTTGTTATCGCGAGATCAATATTAAGCCCCATCAATATGACGTTGTGGTTTTAGAAGGGATAAAAGCCGATTTGATGATTTTGGATTTTTGCAAGATGCATACCGATATCGCCTATATTTCGATAAGTACAAGAGGTGCGAGTGGTCTCGACAAGATTTTAGGCACCAACACAGGCAATATAGCTACAAAGTCCGTTATCCCAGTTTTAGTCATCCCCCATGATTATTTACCAGCCCCTATACACTTACTGCTCTACGCGTCCGATTTTCAAGATTCTTTTGATGAAATGGATCGTGTCAGTCCGTTTGCTAGGCTTTTCGATGCCCGTATTGAAATGCTTTATATTGACAATACAGCAGATGATCCCCAGCGTATAACATTTTCTGAAGTTTTCAATTACCCCGTGCATTTCCGCTCCGTTAGGAAAGACATTTTTAAGCCTTTTATTGAGCAACTGTTAGCGGAAGTTAGGATTGTGCGGCCGGATATACTGGTTTTATTCACGGACCAACATCGTTCATTTCTTGATCGGCTATTTAATCCAGTTTTGGCAGAGGAGCTAGCTTTCCGACCACCTGTGCCTACATTGATATTTGGGAAGGGGAAGCGGGACTAACGTTTACCAAAGTTATTTTAACTTGCTTGAGGTAAAGACTTATCAGTTCCAGGAAATTCCGATAGGTATGCTATTGTCCGCATTAAATATCCAATGAGGATATATACAAGGTGAGGTATCTGTGACCTGGCTGTTCCTCAATCCGAAAAATAGTGTTAACTTACACATATAACCAGTAATTACGATATGGGCTATCATATTCCTAATGATTTAAAGGGGCTCAATACAACAGAGGTTCAACAGTCTGTTGAAAAATACGGCTATAATAGCGTGAGATCTAATACTGATTCCGGATTCTTACGTTTGTTAATTAATATTTTAAAGGAGCCGATGTTGATTCTGTTATTGGCTATCTCCCTTATCTATTTCATTGTTGGCAATTTCGCTGAGGCCTATTTTATGTTAGCTGCAATTGTTTTTGTATCGGGTATATCTTTTTATCAAGATTCGCGTAGTAAAAATGCTATACGGGCACTCGAAAAACTAAATGAGCCCCTGAGTCAAGTAATTCGAGATGGTCGTATAGTGGATATCCCTACACATGCAATTGCGGTTGGTGATTTATGTATTACAGAGGAGGGGCAGATGATTAACGCCGATGGGCGTATTGTCCATAGTAACGATTTTTCTGTCAATGAGTCTGCGCTTACCGGAGAGAGTCTTTCCGTATTTAAGGATGTAAACAGTGTCGATAATAAGGTTTACAGCGGTACTGTCACCATCTCAGGAGTCGCTGTTTTTGAAGTAGAGAAAATCGGTGAAAAAACAAAACTAGGAGAGATAGGTCTATCGATTAGATCGATTACCGAGGAAAAATCACCATTGCAGATCCAAATAGAACGATTTGTAAGGAACATGGCCATTGTTGGTTTAGCGGTCTTTGTATCGGTGTGTTTAGTAAACTATGTCCATACACGTAGTTTTTTGGATAGCTTACTGAACGGATTGACCTTGGCAATGTCGATTCTTCCGGAAGAGATTCCCGTCGCTTTTACAACATTTATGGCCTTAGGGGCCTGGAAGCTAATGCGAGATGGTGTCATTATCAAAAAGTCGAGTGTTGTAGAGACTTTAGGTAGTACTACCGTAATATGTACGGATAAGACCGGTACTATTACCGAAAATACGATGCACCTGAAAGCTATTTATAGCGATGCGGATGAGAAGATTGTTTATGAAGAGGAGTATACCTTACCAACTGCGGTTACTGTCATTCAGACAGCCATGTGGGCCAGTGAGCCTGTACCTTTCGATCCAATGGAAAAAGAACTTCATAAAATATATGAAAAGTTTAGCGCAAACGATCTGCGACCCCAGTTCGAAATGTATCATGAGTATCCATTAGAGGGAGTCCCCCCGATGATGACACATGTTTTTGAAAACGATAAGGGTGAACGTATTGTTGCTGCAAAAGGAGCTCCCGAAGCCATTATCGAAGTATGTGAATTGACCGCTGAAAAAAGAGAGCATCTCCGAGGCTTGGTTATGACGTTTGGACAGCAGGGGTATAGGGTACTAGGAGTAGGGTATTCTAACTTTCAAGGCAATGATTTCCCGAAGCGTCAACAAGATCTTCCCTTCGTTTTTGTAGGTTTTGTTATTTTTTATGATCCACCGAAGAAAGGCATCCAAGAGGTATTCAGACAGATATATGAAGCAGGGATACAAGTCAAGATGATTACCGGAGATAATTCTAATACTGCGGGTTCAATAGCATCACAAGCGGGGATATCCAATGCATCAGCCCATATAGAAGGTCGGGAGATAGCCCAGTTGTCGGATGAGGAATTGAATCAGGAAGTCAAAGAGCGAAATATATTCGCACGGATGTATCCTGATGCCAAACTAGCTGTTATCAAAGCGCTAAAGCGTAATGGAGAGGTCGTCGCCATGCTTGGTGATGGCGTGAATGATGCACCTGCCTTAAAAGCCTCACACATAGGTGTGGCTATGGGCAATAAGGGAACCGAAATTGCCAAAGCAGCAGCAGCGGTGGTACTGGTCAACGATGATTTTTCTAAGTTGGTGTTGGCTATTGCTGCTGGCCGACGGATATACGCGAATATTAAAAAAGCAATACAGTATATTATCTCCATTCATATACCCATTATCCTCACCGTTTCGCTACCTCTTTTTTTAGGGTGGGTATTTCCACAGATCTTTACACCTATCCATGTGATTTTCTTAGAATTGGTAATGGGCCCCACCTGTTCCATCGTATACGAAAATGAACCTATGGAGCGGAACGCCATGAAACGCACGCCCAGACCCATGTCAGAAACATTCTTAAACTGGAAAGAGTTGACTATTAGTATCATTCAAGGACTTGTGATTACGATAGGTGTCTTATTCATATATCAATATTCCTATATACAAGGTGGAGATGAGCGTACTGTTCGGAGCATGGTATTTACGACGCTTGTCTTTTCAAACATCCTTTTGAGCTTTGTAAATCGCTCCTTCTATTATTCTGTGTTGGAAACAATTACATATAAAAATAGGTTGATTTATTATATAACCTTTGTCACATTGGTACTGCTTATGTTGATGCTTTATTTTGGGCCTGTTTCAAGGTTTTTCAGCATGGCCTATTTAGACGGAGTTCAGCTATTGTGGTGTGCATCCATCGCTGCAGGAAGCACATTGTGGATGGATGTGTTCAAGTGGTACAGAAGATTTAAAGATCCGCAAAAAAAATAAAGTGACATATGGAAAAATCTTTATTGAATCTTGGTTTCTAGAATGACTTTTTCCTCAACAATGCCAATGCTTTGATTATTTTCAGGTCATTTTTCAAATCTTCGAAATTATCTCCGCCAAATACTTCAAAATCAGGTAATATATTTGATTTATAAACTTTTAAAGTTCTATCTACAACATAATCCGTTGATAAATTAAGACCCGAATTCTCGTTTATTCTAAAGCCTTGTACTGCTGTTGTATAATTTGCTGTTGGCTCACCTACAACAAAAGTATTGTTTCTTCCGATAAAAGCTATGGCAGTCATTTCTCCAGCACTTGCAGTATAGCAACTCGTTAAAATAACTATGGGAATATCGGTTTTTATAAAATACTCTAAATCTTTTTTTCTGTACAATACATTGCCGTCGATCAATAATTGCCCATTTTCAATTTTCCAATTTCCTGTGCATTTATTTTGAGCATCCCTAAAACCGCCAAAAGTTAAATTATTTCCGATAAACTCTTTCAAACCAAGTAATATAGGATACATATTTCCACCTGTATTCAGTCTCAAATCAATAATCCATCCTTTGATCTTATTCGAATTTATAGTATTCACATGAGAAACTATATCGTTGGCCAAACTGTCTACTTTTTTAAAAGCAAAATCATCGTTTCCTGTAATTCTGATATATCCAATTTTTTTGTCAATTACTTTACTAAATGTTCTTTTCTCGGTTTTTATTCTGCCCTTTAGATAGGCATTTTTCATTACGTTGGGGTTGTTCCAACCGTATGTTTTTCCGTTATATTTTAAACTTCCGTGGTAATCATTAAGCTGTTTAAATACCTCTTCATATAAAGGCGCAATTTCATCTATAGCATTCAGGTTTTGGGATTTCCCATATAATTCGCTTTTAATCTTACTAAGATTCTCCTTATGAATTGAATTTGCTTCTATTAATTCAAGAGACTTGTCAATAAATAATTTTACACTGTCACTTTTAAAATTTTGAGAAAATGAATATGTTGAAATCATTAGAAGACATATTGATAAAAAATATCTAGTCATAGTTCTATACTAAACGTTTATTAGATTTAATTTTTTTTGAAACCAAGATTACAAAAATAAGCTTTTATAAACTATCCAAGAACATTTATGATTTGGCTATTGGACGCCAAATGCTACCTCTGATTGCAACATTGGAACGCCCTGTATAAAGATTATTGAAGAAATGAGACCAGCCAAGGAAGCGATGATCGCGCATGGGAGTATCCATACTAACAGTGGGGTCAGTATAAAATTACCGAATAGGAACGCCTTAAAAAATGATGAATTTCTAAATGACTTTTTTGACTTCTAAAAAGAAATCTGACAGAACATACTATATAGCAGAATCCCAATTATAGGCGCTATAGTACCCTATCGCCATGTACTATTACTCTATCAAGCCAGTCAAAGCTGCAAGTAGGGGGGCAGCTGGATGTCCTTATAATTTGACTTTTTAACAATGGCACCGTTTACATTGTGGTGCCATTGCTAAATTACGTCATGACCGAATCTCTTTTCGCATGAAAAGAGCATAGGATACGGCGAATAAAAGTAACGTAAATGCGATCAGACCACTCAATTGAGGCCATACCAGCATTAAGCTATTTCTTAGCGATATACCACTCGGTATGGCTCCGGCCATTTGTTCCATAGATACAGGCCCCAAACTTCTGACCATCGGCATTAGAAGCGTTGTAGAGGCATCAACATAGAGTTGGCTTGGAGATATCCGAAGAACATTTAGGATTAGCTCGTTATAGTAAGCTATTTTATCTGCAGAAAGATAATTTGGATCAGGGATAAAAGCTTTGATTGCAATGTTGACGATCACTTGAAAGAATACCGTGAAGAATAGCCATATACCTATTGCTGTCAACGCCGAGGTGGCAGGTTGCCTGAAGCGAATGGATAACAGGACTGCAATACTAAGCCAAAAGCCGACGTACAGCACAGTCATGCCGTTAAAAGCTAATATACGGATGATTTCTTGCCATTCGATAGGAATACCACAAATGTACATAGCATAGCCTACGATGAGAAAAGTCAGGGAGAAAAATAGTACGGCGACAATCAATAAGGGCGCGAGAAATTTGGCCAAGATAAGATTGTCTCTGTACAACGGCTGGGCCATTAGACGTATTAACGAACCATTGTTATTTTCCGAGTTGATCGCATCAAATCCGAGGCTAATGCCTAAGATAGGTGCAAGGAAGCTGAGGAATATATGGAACGCAGGAATGGACTCATCTGTCGATGTCAATAGCTTGAGGTAGAAAAATGAGGTACTGCTGTTATCTGTGGCTACAAATGCAGATTTAATATTGCTTAACGACGAATACATAGAAGCTATAAATGTCAATACGATTAGTATTAACAAGATGATGAATCTCCAGCTTCTGATATGTTCACTTATCTCTTTACGTAATAAGACACGCAGGGGAGATCTGACTTCGTTACCGCCGTTGTTTTCTGAAAAACGCCTTTTTAAAGACTCTTTTAGATTTTTCATTACTTACTTCTTGATTTTTTTCGTTCTTGAAATATTCGAGGTAGATTTCATCCAGCCCATAGCTCTTCTGTTGGACACCGATCAGTTCATACCCTTTTTGAACCACATATCGTACCATTTCAGCAGTTTGCTCGTGTGCGGATATCACTTCGAGTTCACTGCCATTTATAATTACCTCCTGCACACCAGATAGAGCTTGCATGTCCTTTTCCAATTGATCAGATATAGGGACGTTGCTTGGGAATCGTAGGACAGTGACATAGCCGATTTTATTGAACAATTGTTTTGATAAACTGGGGATATCGCCATCTGCCAACAATTTCCCGTCGACAAATATCCCTACACGATCACATATCTGCTGTACATGATGGAGGTGATGTGAGGATAGGAGGATAGTCAGTTGTTGTTCTTCATTCAGCTTTTTGATAAGATCCAAAAAGTCCTTAACACCAGTAGGGTCAATCCCGAGCGTAGGTTCGTCTAGGATAATCACTTCAGGATCTTTGATCAACACATCGGCAAGGCCTAAGCGCTGTTTCATGCCTCTGGAGAAAGTTGCGGTTTTCTGGTACATATTATTTTTCAGGCCAACGATATCCAGCAATTCGAAAGCCTTCATCTCGGCTTCATTTTCAGAAAGACCGTTTAGTCTACCGATAAAAGAAAGATTCTCGAGCGCAGTCATATGGCCATAAAACCCTAGATTATCAGGTAAGTATCCGACTTTTCGTTTTACGGTGATAGGGGTCCGGGTGGCATCATGTCCACATACATGCGCTTGTCCCCCTGTAGGTTCGCTAAGTCCCAACAGCATAAGGATTGTTGTCGTCTTGCCAGCTCCGTTTGGTCCCAAAAGGCCGTATATTTCACCCTTATTTATATCGAGGGAAAGGTTGTCTACAGCAATTTTATTTTTATAATGCTTGGATAACCCTCTTAGCTTTATAATAGGATTATTCATATCTGTTCGATTTTCAATTGTTTTTAATCAGCTTACCGCCTACCGTATTTTCGAATCAATATATAAATAAAGCCAATTGCCAGAATGATCAATAACATGCCTAGCCAACCGGTCAGGAGCGAAGTTTTGACCTCCATTCGGTATGCCAAAGAAGATTCGAGGTTACTGTTTTTAGCCGATACATTGACCATATAATCACCGGCTATGGTTTTGTCCGGGACTTTAATGTTGACTTTGACATTTTTCGTCTTACCAGGTTCGAGTTTGTCTATTTTATCTACTTCAAAGCTCGATTCCCATTTCGAAGGCAATTGTGTAGCCAGTTCAATATTCTCCAAAGGCATGGACCCCGTATTTTTTATTGTAAGGAATATCTCTTTCTTACTTCCAGTCGTCGTATTACCGCTTAGCACCTGGTTTTGCGTAGAGATTTCCATTTTATAGGTGCCTTTTATAACAGATTCTAGCTTGACCACCGCAGTGTCGCCTTGCGTTATAGCTTTAACAGGAATGATATGCTTTTTTATATCCGCGGTATACGATGGCGTTATTTCTATACTAATCTCTTTACTGGTATGTGGCTCTACATTAATTGAGGTTACCTGCATACCCTCGGTTTTATAGGCAACTGACCATCCCGGGGGCAAGCTAGATTGTAGCTCATATATTTTTTCCTGTCCACTTGGGTTAGTGATAGAACCACTGTATCGGAATACCTCTGTAGAAGGGGCCTCCAGATTGATCAATCTCACTTTAAAATTTGGACTTAAAGCATTGTTGGCTTCCTGAGCCGCTACATTTTGGACTGCGAGTGATGCAGAGATACATGCGAGAATTAAAGCGTTTGATACGATTCTCGACTTCAGATGTTCGGTAAAAATGAATCCTTTAAACATGATGTAATAACTAACAATTATATATTAATAGCTTTTAGAAAATGTCTTGAATAAAATTGTACCCTATTAGGTCTAGAATCCAAAATTAGCTTTTGCAGATATTTGCGTCAAGTGTAATTTTAAAAAAATAGCACCCCTTGAGAAATGACCCTTTTCAATAAATCTTTGGGTATTCCCAATTCATCCTTGTTAAACACTCCGCGGATCAGCTTTCAGTGGCATCTTGCCACATCGGGTCACCTCGATGGCGGGGCATCCAAATTCGACCACCACCTTACCCTCAATCAGGTATAGGCCATTGCCCCGCAAGGGGTATTGGGCCAGTGAAGGAGGGAAGTGTACCGTATCAAAAAAATCCCCCGCTGCATCTAGGAAAGTGCCGAATTTCATCAGCTTCTCGCTTTTCGTACGTACATACTTTTCCACTACAAAATCCCCCACCATACGGATCATTTTTCCTTCCTGCTTCATCAGATCCGCCGCCCTGGCATCCCCTTTATAATCACTGCGAGCCAGATTGAACAGCGAACCCGATACCCCAAAACCGATCAGCTCTATTTCATCATAATAATCTTCCAGTACCGAGCTTTGTAGCTTCGGCAGTACCGGTTTACGGCTCGCCATTTCAAAGAGTAGCGGTACCGTTTCCGCCCGTTTATCCTTCGACAGCAGTAGATGCGCTTCCCATAGCAGTTCCTTCTTGCCTAGTCCCATAAAGCGGAAAGCGCCCGTCCGGATAAGGATAATCAGCTGCTCCAGCTTGGCCCCCGTACGCAGTACAAAGTTCTCCAGACTCGTATATTCCCCATTCGCCATTCGTTCGGCCGGGATACGTAGTGCCAGCTTATCATTCAGATTCAGTAGCGCGTCAAATCCCAGAAAGATGTCATCTCCATAGATCGTTGCCGCAAATACCGACCTATTCACACAGGGCAGGTTCACTCGGGCACCCGCCCGTTTAGCTTCATTGACATACACCTTGCGGTTGTAGAAGCCCCCATAGTTGTTCAGCACCGCCACCATAAACTCCTTCGGGTAGTACGTCTTCAGAAACAGACTCTGATAGCTTTCCACCGCAAAGGAAGCCGAATGCGCTTTATTGAAAGAATACCCTGCAAAGCTCTCCATCTGCCGCCATATCTCCCGGCTCGCACTTTCGGGGTAGCCCTGCTTACGGCAATGCTCGAAAAACTTACTTTCAATTTCCAACAGAGGCTCCTTGCTACGGTACTTGCCCGACATCATCCTGCGCAGTACATCCGCATCGGCCATATCCAGGCCACCGTAGGCGTTGCCGATCTTCATCACATCCTCCTGATACACCATCACCCCGTAGGTCTCTTCCAGCTGCTCCTTGAATACAGGGTGCGGGTACACCACCGATTCCGGATTATGGTGGCGACGGATAAATTCTGCCATCATCCCCGACGAAGCCACCCCTGGGCGGATAATCGACGAAGCCGCGACCAGTGTCAGGTAATCATCACAGCGGAGTTTGGTAATCAGCTGCCGCATCGCCGGCGACTCCACATAAAAACAACCGATCGTATTGGCCGACCGGAGCTGATCCGCAATCTTCGGATCCTCAAAAAAGCGTTTTGGGTTGCCCGTATCGATGCTGATACCCCTGTTCTGTTTTACGATCTCCCGACAGTCCTTGATATGGCCGATACCCCGCTGCGATAAGATATCAAACTTCTCAAAGCCGATATCCTCCGATACATACATATCAAACTGCATGGTCGGCAGTCCTTTGGGCGGATAGTCCAGTGCCGAATAGTAGGTGAGGGGCTGTTCAGAGATCAGCACCCCACTGGCATGTATCGTCCGCTGGTTCGGAAAATCCGCCATCCGGTTATACACCGAGAGGATCGTGTTGGTCACCTCATTCTTATTCAGCATATTTTCCGGTTCATGCACCAGTCGGTCTATCTCCGCTTTGGGCAGGCCGTACACCTTACCCAGTTCGCGCAGGATACTCCGCGAGCGGAACGTACTCATTGCACCCATCAGGGCAGTATGTCCCGTCTGGTAGCGGTTGAAAATATAATCATAGATATCGTCCCGCTCATTCCAGCTAAAATCGATATCAAAGTCCGGTGGCGACTGCCTTTTCGGATTCAGAAAACGCTCAAAGGGCAACTTGAGGTCTATCGGATCCACATCCGTAATCCCCAGGCAGTACGCTACCGCCGAGTTGGCCCCCGAGCCACGCCCTACATAGTGGAAGTCCCGGCTGCGTGCATAGCGGCATATATCATCCGTGATCAGGAAATAACTCGAGAAGCGGAGATTCTCGATAATCTCCAGTTCCCTTTTGATACGCTCCTGCGCGGCC
Organism: Sphingobacterium sp. SYP-B4668; assembly: GCF_027627455.1. Lineage (NCBI taxonomy): Bacteria > Pseudomonadati > Bacteroidota > Sphingobacteriia > Sphingobacteriales > Sphingobacteriaceae > Sphingobacterium > Sphingobacterium sp. SYP-B4668. Next base: position 2,620,034 of record NZ_CP115483.1, read on the forward strand.
TTATCCGTTGCGCCATACCTGCGCACGAATCCCTCCGTTGTATATTTATGCAGCAGCTGCTTATCATTGACAGGATTGCCCGTAAACGACTCCTTATTCTTCATTTTCTTAAAATCCAGATCAAAAGAGCAGGAGCCAAGCAGGCGGTTCGTATTACGTATCAACATGGGGAAGTCCCGGTACATTTCCAGGAGCTGCACCTTCGGTATCAGCACCTCATCCTTCTCCGCTACCATCCGTTTATCCAATTGCGAGAAGAGAATATTGTGGTCTATGGCCCGCAGCTGGCAGTGTAGTTTATAATCCTCCGGGATGAAAGAGACCGGTGTCAGGATCACGTAGCGCTCCCAGTTTGCCGCAGATTCCAGGCGGATCAGATTACGTTCGTTCGGCTTTATACCGATATACTCATTCTCCCGTAGATCCTTCACCGACCTGCTGCCGTAGGGGTAGATCATATACACCTGATCCAGATAAGGAGGCGAGTCCGGCAACCGCGAAGCCCCTCTGTTGTGCGTCGTCATCAGTTCATTCAGCTGCCTGAATCCCTCATTATTCCGTGCGATACCGATATACAGCAGCTGGTCCTCATTCCTGAACTCCATGCCCGCGAGAATATTCAACCCCGCCTTCATCCCCAAACGCAGCAAATCCAACGAACCCGACGAATTGTTGATATCCGTCAGCACCGCCGTATCATGTCCCGTAGCCAGCAGGCCCTCCACCAGATCCTCCAGGCTCAGCGTACCATAGCGCAGGCTAAAATAACTATGCAGGTTGAGCATCATCCGCGCCTCCTTTTTTATCCAACAGACAGATACCCTTCTTGATCAGCTCCACGCCATAGCGGTTTCTGATCTTATCGATAGCCTGCATCAGACGTATCTCCTCCAGCGTATCATTGAATAGATCCACCTGATACGAGCCATGGATCAGCTTGCTGAATTTCACACCGATCAGGCGTATCAGCATGCGGCGCGTATACAGCTTTTTGAACAGTTCCAGAATCTTCTCCGTTATCACCCGGTCCGAATTCGTATATGGGATAGCGATCTGCTGCGTATGCGTATCAAAGTTCGAGTAGCGGATTTTTAGTGTTATACAGCCCGTTAGTTTCTGCTGATGCCTCAGGTCATAGGCCAGTTCATCCACCATCGCGACCAGTGTCTTGCGCAGAATATCCATATTTATCGTATCCGCCAGAAAGGTATTCTCCTTGCTCATACTCTTTTGCTCGCGAAATGGCACCACCGCACTGTGATCCACCCCGTTGGCCTTGTTCCATATCGAGACTCCGTTTTCACCCAGCACCCTGCGCATCGTAAATACCTCCATCTGCTGTAGGGTTTCGATCTGCGATATCCCCATATTGCGCAGCGTGAGGTACGATTTTTCGCCCACCATCGGGATTTTACGGATCGAGAGCGGGGCCAGGAACATCTTTTCCATACCACCTACCACCTGTTTCTCGCCACAGGGCTTCGCCTCGCCCGTAGCTATTTTGGACACCGTTTTATTGATCGATAGGCCAAAAGAAATTGGTAGCCCCGTCTCCTTGATGATCTTTCCGCGCAGCTCCTGCGTCCACTTCCAGCAGCCAAAGAACTTGTCCATTCCCGTGATATCGAGGTAGTGCTCATCGATCGAAGCCTTCTCTACGATAGGCGTTATCTCCTCGATGATCTCCGTCACCGTACCCGAATACTTCGAGTACAGGTCATGGTCACCCCGCACCACGACTGCCTCCGGGCACATCCGTAGTGCCAGCTTCATCGGCATCGCCGAGTGTACCCCATATTTGCGGGCCTCGTACGAGCAGGAAGCCACCACGCCACGATCCCCATTGCCACCGATCAGCACAGGCTTGCCCGTGAGATCCGAATTTATCAACCGCTCTACCGATACAAAGAAAGTATCCAGGTCACAATGTACGATATGCCTCTCCATCACCAAATATTTAAATTGCTAACAAAATTAGTATAAACTATAGCTAAGAATTGTATATTTGTTGCTAATATTTGTAGCAATATAGAAGGGTTATGTCATTACTAGCTGATAATATGCGTTTTCTGCGGGGGCGTCGGGGCCTTTCCCAGCAGCGGGTCGCTGATGATCTCATCATCACCCGGTCGAGGTATGCCAAGTACGAAGAGGGGGCTTCCGAGCCACCGATAGAGCTCCTACAACGTATATCGAGGTATTTTCACGTCTCTATAGATCTACTGGTAGGCATCGATCTGCAACGGTCTCGGATAGAAGAGCTACTGAAGCTGCCCGATTATCGGATGGTGCTGCCTGTTAAGTAGGGGTAGAGGAGGTGGGAATGCAGAGTTGGTAGCTTATAATTGATTCTCACATCAGTAGGTTGAATTAGTGAGGGAGTTGATATTGTTTATGCTAAGGAGAGAATTAGACAAAGTAGTCGGTCAATACATGAATTAATCCCAACAAACACACAAGGAGGGATAATAATTTGTAATTTTACAGTATACTCAGAATACAATGGAACAACGTTTTATAGACATTATTCAGTTAATCAAACAATCTCGTAACCAAGCGATAAAAGCCGTAAATACCGAGCTGATTAATTTGTATTGGAATGTTGGTGCGTACATCAAGCAAAAATTATCCGTTGCTGAATGGGGTGATAAAACGGTGGACGAATTAGCAAATTTTATTCAAAAGAACAATCCCGAGCTGAAAGGTTTTAATCGAAGAGGGTTGTATCGGATGATTCAATTCTATGAAACTTATGCAAATCTACCATTTGTCGCACCAGTGGTGAGACAAATGCAAAATTCTGATAAACAATACGATATGATTGTGTCACCAGTGGAGACACAATTAGACTTTCAACCTCAAGATATCAAGAATACCATCTTAGTTCAGCTAAGTTGGACAAATCATATGATTATTTTTTCGCGTTGTAAAACAGAAGAAGAGCGTGAGTTTTATCTTCGGTTGAGTATTCATGAGCGATATAGCAAACGTGAATTAGAACGTCAAATATCTGCAGGTTATTTTGAGCGTACAATGATTGGTAATACAAAACGCTCAGCATTACCTATAGAAATTCATAATGAAGTTCAAAATATCTTTAAAGATAGCTATGTTTTCGATTTTCTAAATCTTCCGGAACCACATAGCGAAAACGAGTTACAAAAAGGCTTAATCCTTCAAATGAAAAATTTCATTTTAGAGTTAGGTAAAGACTTCTTGTTCATTGGCGAAGAATACAAAATACAGGTTGGCAATAGCGATTTCTATGTAGATTTGTTGTTTTATCATCGAGGGTTACAATGTTTGGTAGCCTTTGAATTGAAAGCCGATAAATTTAAACCCGAACACTTAGGGCAATTAAACTTTTACTTAGAAGCCTTAGATCGCGATGTGAAAAAAGCGAACGAAAATCCAAGTATTGGGATTTTGTTGTGTAAAGATAAAGACAGTGAAGTTGTAGAATATGCGTTGAGCAGAAGTCTTTCTCCGACAATGGTTGCCGAATATCAAATGCAATTACCTGATAAAAAATTATTGCAACAGAAATTACATGAATTATTTTCAGATAATATTTCTGAAGCATAATATAGTCTTCAATACTTTAAATTATGCTTACACAAAAAGCGCTCGAGTTTTGGGATGCCAATTGAGAGAAGAAGCATTTGCTAGGGCACCACAAGTATTGTGGCGCCAACTGGTGTAGCAATATAGGAGGGTTATGTTATTCTAGCTGATAAGATGGCATTTTATTTCGAATCTTTCCTAAAAAGTCCGAAAATCAGGACAACAGAATAAGCAAACATTAGCCACGAACCAAAAGTTGCTCCGTCTTTTTCCGGAAGATTAGGGAAGATAGAGGAAAAAAATTGTATACATACTGTATCTAAAAGCATTCCGGGTAAAATCATAATGGAGGCTGATTGGATTGCCTCAGATTTACCCAGTTTATATTTATTGAAAGTCCAAGTTGCAACAGAACCCAAGAACGGGATCAAGACCAAATAGAGTAATGTTAATATCAATGTATTCTCGGTGAAAAAAAAATACTGCCCCCCGATTCTGAACAGTATTGTTGCTAAGAGCCAAATAGCAAATCCAATTGTTAAGCTAAAATATTTGTAATTCATAGTCAATATTTTTGTCATATCATCAAAGCAGTATAAGGATCACAGACCGGCGTCAAACGGATCGTTATTATTGACAGCATAGTAATTTAAAATCTCGTTTACGGATTCCTCGGGCGTAAGATCGGATGTATCAAGCCAAAATCCAATACGCGGTGTGCGCGCCATAAATTCAAGGTACAACGACTCTATGGAGAAATTAGCATAGCCTGTTTTTCCTCGAGATAACTCACGTTCTTTCAGTACTTTTACCGTTGGACATAATACAATTTCACGTACAGGGTAACCCTGCAAAAGATCTACAACGTGTGATAGCTCAAGACCGTAATAATTGTCTTGTATAACAACTGAAAATCCGTTGTTGTAATATGTTTTAGCCGCATCAACAGCCAACTGATAGCGTAAACGCAACTGTCGGATAGCTTCGGGAGAAGGTGTAGCGGACATTTCTTCTCTTCCCGATACTATCATCCGTCGGAAGATGTCACCTCGCAAATGTACGCCTCTCTCTAATTTTGAAGCGAGAAGGTTAGCAACCGTATTGGAGTTGCTACCTTTAGTGCGAGACAGATTTAAGGAGTAATTTTAACTTTGTAGAGATGTATAGAAATTTTGATGATTCATTTAAGATAATGGCGGTCGATCTGAGCGTTGTTAGATGTTCGGTGGCAGAAGTTGCCAAGGAACTTGATATAGATCCGAGTCTGCTTAGTAAATGGCGCAGGAACCCGCGTTACAATGGTAATAAAGTGTTGCCGGACAATCCCAAGATAAGTCCTGAAGAGCAGGAATTGCGGATTTTGCGCAAACGTCTCAAAGATGCCGAGCTAGAGCGCGATATACTAAAAAAGGCCATAGCCATCTTCTCCAAGGGAGACGGTCCGTATACCGGTTCATAGAAGCGAACCGTGATATATATTCCGTAGAGAAGATGTGCAGTGTACTAAATGCCAGTAGCTGTTGCTTTTACCGTTGGTTGGTTAGACCAGAGTCCCCTGGAGAACATCGGAGCAAAATGCTTGTTGAGAAAATACAGAAAGTACACATGAACAGCGGCTGCATCTATGGCAGTCCACGTATAACCGCAGAACTACATAAAGAAGGAGAACCTGTGTCAAGGTCTTATGTGGCCAGATTGATGAAGAAACATGGGATACGCAGCAAAGTGAAAAAGAAATATAAGATCACCACGGATTCAAGCCATAGCTATAGGATAGCTGAAAATCTCCTCCAAAGAGATTTTTCAGCGGATGCCCTGTCCCAAAAGTGGGTAGGCGATATCACTTATATCCACACCAACAAAGGCTGGTTATATCTGAGGACAGTTATTGATCTGGCGGACAGAAAAGTGGTGGGCTGGTCTTTGAGTACGGATATGACGGCAGAGAACACCTCAGTGACCGCAATAAAAATGGCCGTTAAGAACAGGGGGGTAAAGAAAGGCCTGATCTTTCACTCCGACAGGGGTGTTCAGTACGCCTGTGAGGAGTTCAGGGCAGTACTGAGAAAGAATAACATAACCCAGAGTATGAGCAGGAAGGCGAACTGTTGGGACAATGCGGTGGCTGAGAGCTTCTTCAAGTCATTAAAAGCTGAGATGGTTTATCACAGAAAGTTTATAGATCAACAGTCCGCTAAATTAGAGATATTCGGATATATTGAAGGCTTCTATAATACTAGAAGAACACATTCTGCTTTAGGTTACAAAACACCCAAGCAAATGGAAGAAATGCTGTTAGAAAAAGAAAAATTAGCAGCGTAAAAAAAGTCTCTCATTTTTAGTTGCAGTTCCATAGACTTACCAGAAGCCATAAGACCCGTCACCAAATAAATAATGTTATTATATGTCATCGGTTATCCCTATAAAGTTGGTTTAAATTTTTTTTACAAAAGGTATTATAACGGATTCAATTTCTGTGAGGTAAAATTAATCAATTATACGGAGTATTGCGCATCTGCACCAGTGCCCAGAAAGCAAAAGGTGTAATAATTTCAAATAGTACGTTCCAAAAAAATGAGGACTTCAAAACCGTAATCCGTCAGCGTATTTCTCACCCGTTGGCTATACGTTAAATATTTCAATCCAGAAGTCATTATCTCCGCAAGCCACCCTGAGCATGCTATACTGGCGGATTGGCTTTGTTATTAACGAAAAATTCGAACAGTACAACAAGCAACGCATAGCTATGGTAAAGAGATTGTCGCTACACCATGGCGACAATTGAGTTGGATATTTCGTATGCCCTCCTTGTTTATCCCGCACGCAACTAAAACTCAAATTAGGTATTCAAATCTTTAGTCTTGTATTTTTATACAATATTTTTGATTACCTATTAATTTTCAATTATCTTAGGGAACAACTGATTATTATATGGAAGTAGTACAGGCCGAACCGTTTATTATTAAACAAGATTCTTTGGAGCAGCAGTTCAAGGAGCATCTTGCTGACCGGGATAATCACCGTATCTTATTTTCTAGCCAATAGTTGCAAATTACTGGCTATCCTGAGGCAATCTGGAATTTAGACTTAAGGTAAGCAGGGATGTTTATTTTGACAGATCCATAATTCTTCGACACTACATTAAAATTTGTAAATTTAGCCATTAAGCTATTTAACACAGACCATGACAGAGATTCAAGACCTCATAAAGCAGATCCGCGCCTTTCGAGATGCCCGAGACTGGCAGCAATTCCACAATTCCAAGGACCTTGCCGTAGCGCTTAGTATCGAAGCCAGCGAACTGCTCGAACTGTTTCTGTGGAAAGGCAATGAAGACGCCAACCCCGACAAGCTGAAAGAAGAGCTTGCAGACGTACTCATGTACGCTATTCTTTTGGCCGACAAGCACGGACTCGATATCAAGCAGATCATCGAGGACAAGATAAAGCGCAACAATGAGAAATATCCAGTAGACAAAGCCAAGGGGACAGCCAAAAAATACAACGAATTATAATGAGATTATATGCAGGCTCGGCCGGTGATTTTATCAGCCTCAATACAGACAATAAACTTGTCGACATACTCCGGGGACAGTTTTTAAAGCAATTTGGATATAGCCCATCACACAATGAATCCATGTCCTGGCGCAACTCCCTGTTCAGACTTTCCTATATTATGGAACGACAGAACCTCGAGTCACAGGGAGTCATGGTTGAGTACAAGCTTCCTTTGAGTGCTAAACGAATCGACGTCGTCATCTATGGACGCGACGAGCAACAAAACAAGCAAGCCGTCATTATTGAACTCAAACAATGGGAAAAGTGTGAATTTACCGACTACGATTCCGATTATGTTCTCACTTGGGTAGGAGGTGGGCATCGCTCCGTATTGCATCCCAGTGTACAAGTGGGTAACTATCTCTATTATTTAAAGGAGAATAATAGTGCTTTTTATCAGGAGAAAGACCCTATCCAGGTTTCCGCATGCAGCTACCTGCATAATTATAATATATCCAGCGACACTACACTCCAAGATAGTAGATTTCAAGAAGCTGTAAAGCGCTTTCCGATATATGGTTCAGAAGACAGCAGCCAGATCTCTGCCTTTATCTATAATCGCGTAGGCTCAGGCGAAGGGATGACTATATTAGAAGAGGTCGAACACAGTAAAATCCGGCCTTCTAAAAAGCTTCTTAAGCAAGTTTCCGGAGTTATCAAACAAAAGCTCAAAGGCGAGCTACAGCTCTTCGGTCAGGTCAAGAGCAAAGGAGACTACATTCTTCTTGACGAGCAACTTATCGTCTACGATGCCGTAATGTCTATAGCCAAAAAAGCCAAGGCCAAAGAGAAACATGCCATTATCGTAAAAGGTGGGGCAGGTACCGGTAAGTCTGTCGTAGGATTACAGCTACTTGCGGACCTTACTGCTAGCAATATTAACGCACACTATGCTACCGGCTCCCGATCCTTTACCGAGACCTTACGCAAGATCTTGGGCAGAGATTCCGCCAGTCTACTTAAATACTTTATGTCCTACGGCGATGTCGAACCCAATAGTATCGATGTACTTCTTATGGACGAAGCACATAGGATACGCGAGCGGACCGGTTATCCTTTCAAATCGACAGGACGTCTGCAAGTAGAGGATCTACTTCGTGCCGCACGCGTTTCAGTATTCTTTATAGACGATTTTCAGGCAGTACGAAGAGGTGAGATAGGTCAGTCTATCTTTATTCGCCAACAGGCCGAAAAGATGGGTTGTACCGTTTTAGAGTACAATCTCGAATCGCAGTTCCGCAATGGCGGGTCAGAGAAATATAGCCAATGGATAGACCATACCCTACATATCCGAGAGACAGCCACCACAGAATGGAAACAAGAAGACAATTTCGAGTTTCAGATTATGGACAGTCCACATGTTGTGGAGCAAGCTATCCGCGATAAAGTAGACGAGGGGTATTCAGCACGTATGATGGCCGGATTCTGCTGGCCGTGGACCAAGCAGGCCGACGCTAACGGTGAGCTTCACAAGGATGTAGTCGTAGGCGATTACATACGGCCGTGGAATGCCGATGAAAAGACTAAGGGAATGCGACGTGGTATTCCTAAGTCACAGTATTGGGCTTACGAAGATGCTGGGATAGATCAGGTTGGATGTATCTATACCGCACAAGGCTTTGAGTTCGACTACGTGGGCGTTATTTTCGGGAATGACTTACGTTACAATCCAGACAAGGCTGAGTGGGAGGGCTTTCCGGAGAATTCGCACGACAGTCAGGTAAAAGGAGCTGATTACTTACAATTAGTAAAGAATACGTATCGTGTTCTATTAGGACGCGGTATGAAGGCCTGCTATGTGCATTTTATGGACAAGGAGACCGAGCGCTATTTTAGGAGTAGGATAAGAAAGTGATAATTTCACTTTGTGATTAATCGAGAATATCATGAAAGATGAATGGCTATGGCTATTGAAGAAATACACAGAAGAAGGAGCTCGCACAAAATTTGAAGACGTTTGTGAGTCTCTTTATAAAAAAAAATATCCAAGTGAAAACGTCAAAGGAGTTAGGGTAGTAGTTGGTGATGGTGGTATCGATGTTTTTATAGGAAATTTAGGAGCGGAGGCTATAAGAATAGTTCAATGTAAGTTCTTTATAAACGGAATCGGAGAATCTCAGAAAGATCAAATAAGAAAATCATTTAAAACGGTAATAGAATCCCCCCATTTTACCTGTCGTAGATGGATATTATGTCTTCCTATTAAATTATCCATAGATGAACACAAATGGTGGACGGGATGGAAAAATCGTCAGGAGAAAAAATATGGAAAAGGCTTCATTGAGTTAGAAGATGGTGCGGATTTAATCGATGATTTGAAAGAATTCAATCTGTATGATGAAGTTTTTCAGATGGATTTAAAGAATACTATTTCTGAGATCCATTCTAAGGTGACAGTAATGGATTTGAATCTATCCAAATTATATAGGTCTAATCCCACTCTTCCTGAAAAGCGTAACTATTTATTCAATGATAACTTAATCGATCGTACTGTGTCTTCTTTTTTAAATGAGGATAATACTACAGGTACATTATCAGAAGTCTTATCAAATGGTACAAGAGGGAAAGGGAAACGGATAGCTTTACTTAGTACCGCAGGATACGGAAAATCCACAGAGCTTCAGCAGTTAGCGGCGAGCAATTGTAACGAAGATAGTTGCTATTACCCAATTCTTTTTTACTTGCGAGATTATAATGGGCAAACTATATACTCTTGGCTCTCAGAAGCGGTAGGTAGTGAATGGGTAAATATTGAAAAAAGTACTTTACTCATCGTATTCGATGGGTTAGACGAAATTATGGAAAGCCATTTTCAGCATTTTATTAACGCAATAAATGATTTTATAACGCAACATGAATCAGTCAATGTCGTGATATCATCGCGTTTTAATTTTATTGCTCCGGATGAGCATTCACAGATTCGTAGTTTCGATTTTTACTTTTTGAATAAGTTATCAGAGGTAGAGATTGATGGTTTTTTAAATAAGAAACTTAGCTCTAAGAAAGATGATTTCTTGAAGGAGATAGATCGAGTCGGATTTAGTGATTATCTCGAAAATCCGTTCTATTTATCGAAGTTATTGTATATACAAAATCAGATTGGCATTGACGCTAAAAGCAATTTTCCAACGTCCAGGGGAGAATTGCTAAAAGAGATTCTCTTTGAGCGCTTGTCGAAAGATGGGATACGTTTTCGTGATAATGAGATAGCCGATGTATTATTCCCAATTGCCAAAAAATTAGCCTTTTGCATGTCAATGATGGGGTTGACAACTATTTCTGACAATAATGTTAAATCTATAGTCAAAAGCAAAAGAGAACGAGAAGATTTTAACAAGTTTTGTGCAATCAATAAGCAGATTAAAGGCCAGGTAGCTTGGTGGACATTTGAACATCGTAATATCCAAGAGTACTTGACCGCTGAAGTTTTATCAAAATTATCTCTCGAAAAGATAATTGAAATTGTTGCAATTGATAATAATAGAACCAAACTCTCTCCGAGATTATTGAATACGGTTTCATTCCTGTTCGAAATTATTGACCCTAAGGCAGCTTTATTTGAAGAGCTTTTGAATTGGCTTATCGAGAATGAACCAGAGTTTATATTACGTTTTGAAAGAGAACGGCTAAGTAGAGACAAAAGGCATTATATTTTTAAAAAAATATGGCACTTGTACAAGCATACAAAAAAAATGACTTTACGAATATCAGGTCACATAAAACTTGAGCAGTTAGCAGACTTTATAGAAATAGATGCATCATTAGTTGATTTTCTTTTAGAAGAGGTTTCTGGTTACCTCGATACGGGGCTGGCATATGATGCGCTTGACCTTATCGGTAGAATGCATAAACCATATGTGGTCCAGCAGAAAGTCAAGACTATTCTCATACCATTTCTCCGTGACAACAAGTACTCTGATTTTATTCATGGTGAAATTATTGCAACATTCATTGACCTTAAGTTTCTTAGTAAAGAGGATTTTGAGAACGTGCTTACCAATTTGAATGATAAGGAAGGTTTTGAGTCACGACAGGCATGTATCCGATTTCTCGTCCGTACTTCTTATTATAATGAATATGCGGACTTTATACTTTCGACGATTCCTATATATGATAAAGGACAAGCGCATACTAGCTATGGAGGAATAGATTCTTTACTTTGTCAATTGATTTGCAGATTCGATACAGAAGATTCGATATTGAAGGTATTAAAATTCTTAATAGCTAATCCAAAGCGGATACGTTTTCATTATAAATTAGGCTTCCAATTTGAGTTGAGTGATTTCAAAAAAATACTTAAGAACGCATCTATAGTGGGCGGGAATAACCACCAAATTATTTCAACTGTTTACAAGTTGCTCCATAAGGTGAAATATGTATGGACAAAGAAGGATTGGATGGAGCCTTTTGTCACTTTTTTTGCCCAAGTTAGTTCTACGGGGAAAGTTTTCAAAACTTTATATAAGTGGGATAGAGAGGCACGGCTTAGTTCTTATTTTCTTGATAATAGTTCTTGTGATTTTTTACTTGAGGAGTTTTTATCAAATAAGATTAGCGATACTGAACTAAATAATTATCTCGGTTGGAGTCGAATTTATTCGCCAGATCAGGTCTTATATTTTGAGACTATCATTAATAACCTTGGTGGGCAGGTTAAGATAGAGGACTATTTAAAAGACTATGCAATACTACAACAACATATAGCGATTAAAAACACCAAAATTTTACTTTCCGGAAAGGAAGAGTTATTTTCCGAGATTAGAAAAATGTATACTTTAATTGGTAAAGATAAAATCGCAAATACAGATTTGTATACAGCTGATCTCGAATGGTATAGTTCTTCTCTGGCATACAAAGCGATAAATAAAAAGTTGTTAAGAAGGTCTGAAGCTATCTCTTCCGAAGATCTTTGTGCAGAATACGCCGATGAAGAATGGGAATGGTTTAGAATATTTTCTATAAAAGCCTTGCTTAGTAACGAGGAGCAAAAAGCGCCAATTGATGAAAAGATAATGTTATTTATAAAAGATTGGTGTACAGAAAAGGTAAAAACGGTAAATTTTAAATATACTTATCAGGACTCAAAAGATAGGCGAGTATCAGTGAAACAAAAACAATCTGTAATTATCTCATTAATTGATTTAATAGACTTAGAATTGGAGGATAATCTGTGGTTGAAGCTTCTAGAGGCGGATGCTTCAGGTTATTTTGATACTACCGCTAATCTATCAGAAAAAATATTGAAAGGTGTAAAATGCCGAGAACAACTGATAGATGCGATTCTGAATAATATAAGAGAAGGAATGCTGTCGAAGTATGTTCAGTTAAATCATTTTAAACTATGTGGTGAACTAAAAATTATAGAAATTTTACCTGATTTATATACAGCCATTACAGAAGATAAGAGATTTGATGGGATAGATAAGAGAGAACTTACGAAAACCTATGTTCGACTTGGGGGAGAATTTACAGATTTTGTTGGTTTTTTGAGAATCCCTAATGATAAAAAAAGTCTCGAGGTTCAGGTGTCTTGGGAATGGTATCTTTTGATGGAACTGAAGTCGACTAATCCTGATCGAGTTAAAGAACTTCTTTGCGAGTCCTTTAGCTCAGCTAAAACGTCTTTTGACTTGAAAAAGTTGTGTGCTGTGGAATTGATTCTTATGGGCAATATAGAAGCCCTTCAGTTTTGGTGTGATTGTCTATTGGAGGAGAGAGAATCATTTATCGGTGATGGATATGAAAAGCTGTCGTCGGGAATTAAAACGATGCCATCGTCCGAAGTGATTTCACTTTTGCTAGATGTTTTAACTCGAGTTTATGACGAAGAGATTTACCTAGAACTCAAATGGCCAGATTCCATTGAAGACAAAATCTATACTTGGCTCGATGCTTTATCTGAAAATAATGAAGTACTATTCGATATTATCTCAAATAAATTATTAGAAATTGTGGCTATTTTCAGTTGTAATACGGATTTGTCTTATGCTATACGCTATAGATATGAGCGATTTTGTCAGTTTTTCTATAGTCGGAAGAAGCGTGAATGCACCTTGTCAGAGGCTGTAAACCTATTTCAGGAGGTTAATTCTATATAGTCCGGGAGGATAATATTGTAGATCAAGTCAGCCGAATTTTCTATTTTCGAATAGACAAAAAAAAGAGAGATCATCTTCACACGAAACCCGGAACAAAGAAATATCGGTGTGGCTTTTTAGTTTATTCTAATTAACTTAATACCATCTTCTGGTTATCAGAGGTTTCATTTTTTAAAATTTTTGTTGAAAGTTGTTGTCTTAATTTGAAGTTCATTATATTCGATTAGCGAATGAAAAACAGCAGGATCAGAATCAGTTTTGGTTATAGCTGATTTTATGTTGACAATAACTAACTAGTTCAATTAACGATAGTATGAGTTGTTTTTGGATGCTCATGCCCCTCAAATCAGTGATATGACTTATTTCTCTTCGAACTATCCCAGGATAAATTACCCTATAAGCGAAGCCAATAGCCCAGGCTTACGTAATGCTCAAATTGGTGCCATTCATGCCATAGGCGCGCACTTTGCCTTACATGAAGAAGATCCAGCCTTGGTAATTATGCCGACTGGTTCTGGAAAAACAGCGGTGTTAAATCTTTCGGCCTACCTGCTAAGGGCAAAACGTGTGCTGGTCATCAGTTCCAGTGTAATGGTTAGGGGGCAAATTAAAAATGAATTTTCAACCCTAAAAACTCTTAAGGAGTCGAAGGTGTTTCATACTGATCTAGACACACCTAGAGTGAAAGAGATAAAGTCGCCAATTAAATCTGCTGAAGAATGGGCTACATTTGCAGATTTCGAAGTCGTTGTTGGTATCCCTAACAGCATCAACGAGGGCATTGCCGTGTTACCAGACTCTGAACTATTTGATTTGGTACTGGTAGATGAGGCGCACCATGTACCTGCATTTACTTGGTCAAATATTGTTCGTGCATTTCCCAGAGCAAAAAAGATTTTTTTTACAGCGACACCTTTTCGTAGGGATAAAAAAGAAATAGAAGGGCGCATGGCTTTTAATTACCCTCTAGCTAAAGCCTATGAGGACAAAATATTCGGAGAAATTGGTTATTATCCTGTGATTACTGACGGTCAAAATCCTGATTTAGCAATTGCTAAAGCCACCGAAAAGGTCTTTAATGAAGATACAGCTGTTGGTCTTCGTCATTACATCATGGTCAGAACAGAAACAAAGGAGCATGCCCAAGTACTGAGCGAATTGTATGAAAGCCAGACAACCTTACGGCTTCAAAAAATTGATAGCACAAAGACTTATACTTTTATTAACAAAACTATTGCCAAACTCAGAGGCGGTGAACTGGACGGCATCATTTGCGTGGATATGCTTGGAGAGGGATTTGACTTTCCAAACCTAAAAATTGCAGCCATACACAGTCCAAAAAAATCATTGGCCAATACCTTACAATTTATAGGACGGTTTGCTAGAACTAATGCTGAAAATATCGGTGAAGCTAAATTTTTGGCAGTGCCAAATGATATTGAGATTGGCAAAAGAAAGCTTTACGCAGAAGGTGCAGTTTGGAATGATATCATCAAAAATCTAAGTCAGGAAGTCATGGATGCTGAAGATGAAGTAAAGCAGGCAATTGATTCCTTTCATTATGAAACTACTCAGGCCAATGCGGAAGAGATTTCCTTTTATAATTTGAATCCCTATTGCCATGTTAAGATTTATAAAGCAGAAGGAATAGATCTAAATGGGGAATTGATGCTGTCCGGTCAGCAAACCATTCACCATGCCATTAGTACAGAGCTCAATACTGTTATATTTATTACCAAAGAAACGGAGAAGCCCAAATGGATTTTGTCCGATGAGCTTTTGAATGTAAAGCATTATTTCTTTTTGGTCTATTATGATGAACCGACCAAATTGCTTTTCTTGCATTCTTCTATCAAAACACCGCAATTCTATGACAATATGGTGGAAGTCTTTGCAGTGGGAGACTATACAAGGGTTTCTAAATACCAAATAAACAAAGTATTGTTAGATATTGTAAACCCCGAGTTTTTCAATATTGGTATGTTAAACCGTTCTGCACATAGTGGAGAATCGTATCGAATCACAGCGGGGCCAAATGCAGAGACAACAATCAAGAAAAGCCATAGCAAGAATTATGCGAATGGACACGTATTTATGAAGGGTAATACCGCGGGTAATAAAATGACAGTTGGTTACA
The DNA here is from genome assembly GCF_027627455.1 of Sphingobacterium sp. SYP-B4668. Taxonomy (NCBI): domain Bacteria; kingdom Pseudomonadati; phylum Bacteroidota; class Sphingobacteriia; order Sphingobacteriales; family Sphingobacteriaceae; genus Sphingobacterium; species Sphingobacterium sp. SYP-B4668. Next base: position 2,635,390 of record NZ_CP115483.1, read on the forward strand.
GCAGTGCTTCTAAGGTTTGGAGCAATGCTTATGAGAAAATTCCCAATTATGTCAAATGGTGTCAGGTTCTAGCTGCTAAAATTGTCAGTACGAGGGAGGTGAAAACAAATACTGCCTTTGACGACTTGCCAATCGGTAAAGTAGTAGACAGCTTCCCTTTGCCGGCCCATGGTGCCACTTGGAACAATACGACGTTTAGTGAACCTCCTTTATTATACAAATTGGAAGATGACGAAATAGTCGAGACGTATCAGTTGCTGGATTTTGATATTGAACTTGATAAGGCTAATAGCACTTTGAATATTCTGCTCTTTGAACTGATTTTCCAGGGCATTCAACTGAAGTTAAGTTACGACTTTGATAATTATTTCCTGTATGTGGAGGAGCCTGATTTTGAATTTATTGTAGAAGAGGCGGGGCATCAGATTCCATTACTGGATTACCTTGATGAATGCCCGCTTCAAATCTATTTGGATGATTTTGCAACAATTGGCAATCATGAATATTATGCGCCACCAAGTGATGCGAATTTTCATTTTGATAACAGTAAAATTCAGGCATTCAGTTGGGCAAATACCGATGTAAAGCGAGAATTCTACAGTACTACTGCCCAAAAGGCTGGTAATGGTAACCTGAATTCTATTCATGAAACTTTACAGGCTAAATTGATGGCAGATAATTACACACTACTTATTTATGATCATGGTCAAGGGGAAGTAGCAGATTTTGTTTCTTTTATGGACTTACCGGATCGTGTAGAAATTAATCTTTATCACATTAAGGGTTCAGGTGGTAATGCTGCGGGTGATCGTGTGAATGACGTTTATGAAGTCTGTATGCAAGCCGTGAAATCACAAGTATGGACTGTTAACCGTCAATCCTTTAATCATAAGATTTTGCAGAGAACCAATGGAAATCTACACAAATTTTTAGCCGGGAATCATGCCATATTCCAGGCTCTAATGTCTAATGGTAAAAGATTACAGTTTCTCTTTACCATTGTACAACCTGGTATATCACAGGCTACTTTTAGTCCAAAGTTGAGCTACATATTAGCGGCTGCAGATGATTCCATTACCAATAGCGGCTACCTGCCTATGCTTGTCATTGGTTCATAGTGGATAACCATTCTAATTGATCTCCGTTCACTAATGTAAATATTCATTTTTTACAATTATTAATTGTAGAATAAATACTACTATAGCAGATATTCGAGTGAAGATTTTGGAAATCTAAATAAAACTGTATATATGAATGATTGACTAAATATACCGGAAGATTCCTACAAGAAAATAATGAATAGTACTGTGGATTTATAATGTATTGAGTGCATATAACTATATTTAGCAAATTAAATAAATCGCCCGTGCAAATACTTTATATATACTTTAAAGAGTTAAATGGCATCCTTGAACAAGGACTGAATTTTGGAGGTGTCTCGTCCTGAAAAAACTTTACAGAGACACTGCAAGACGACACAACCGAAGGTACTGAGCGAAGCTAGAGTTTAGTTATTGTGGACAGTTATTTTTTCAGAAGCGAAAAGTACTTTAGTTCCAATCGGTAAAGTGGATTTCTTCCTGATATTTTTTCTTCAATCATTTCAATCAGCTCTTTGTCCTCAAGTAAAATAATTAGTTTTCCTTCCTTTAGTAGGTCTTTTTGTTGATCTTGAAGAGAATGTTTGCCGCCTAATCTTGAGAGTATTAGGATGAAATTTCCCGTCGTTCCATTTAGATATTTAGATGTTGAATACATAGTGTCAAAATCAATTTCGTTTTTATAGTTTTTAAATTCAACTATTAAAATTTTAGAGTTGAAATCCATATTGATACGACTCCAGAACGATGAATTAGATATGTAGTTATTATATACTACTAAATCTCTCCTCAATGTGTCAGCTGAGTTTGATGCTTGAGTTTCTGCTATGTATTGCGTAAAGGAGTCCGCAAAAAGAAATTTGAATATTTCTGCTCCAATTTTCTCATAGTTGGGCCATCCTGCCTTTCCTCTAGGGCAGTTTCTTAATTCTTCGATAAGTAACTTACCTTCATGTATTTCATTTGGCTGGTTAAATTCAATAAGATGAATTCTAGATTTAATAAATAAATGAATTAATTCACTATGATTGTTTTCGAAATACTTGTAAGTCAATTCATTCAAATATCGAACCTTTACTTGGCTTTTTTCGAAATATTCTAGGACAAGATTATCAGGTTTAGAGCTAAACATTACTTGTTTGTTATATCCTGGCAAACAATTGTCAAGCCCTTCTAAAGTTGATTCCAGGTCACCTTCGCTAAATTCTTTTTTGTGAAAAACCTTTAGATATTCTTTGGTTGAGATTCCTTCAATTTTCAAAAAGGTGCAATCGGTAAAATTCGATTCAACTGCTAAATCTTGATTTCTGATGAAAAACTTAACGAACTCAGCCAATTCTTTTTCTTCTGCGTTAGTCAAGTATATATTTAATAATTCTTGATGAATGGAAGACTTAGAAAAGATAGTCTGAGGAATTTTCCAATCGCTTATTTTTATACCGAACCAAGACCAAGAGTAAAGCTGCTTGTCAATTTTTTCAATATTGTAAGGAGGCCTTGGAACGAAGTCTAAAATATGGTCGTTTAAATGAATTGTTACGTCAGTTTTATCTTCATAAGAATATAAACGACACACGACTATTTCTTCTCTCTCATCGCAGAGATAGGCTTTTATTGATTTACGACTCCAATTAAAATGGATTGCTTTCAAAGGGTAATGCTCGTTTATGTAACTGCGGTATATTGATATTTGTGTTTTTAGCTGCTCTAGAAGATTTGAATGTATTTTTGGCTCTATTTTTTTGTACTTACTCTGGGTGGATTTTATGAGTTCTTTATTATTTTTTATTAATCGTACAATAACTTCGGAAACATCTTCAAAACTGTGCAGCCTAATACGAAGCTTTAAGCCACCATTATCTTCGCCTTCTAATTGGTTTATTTCCTCTTGTGTATGAATGGGAAGATGGTAGGAAGAGAGCTTAAGTCGATTGAGATGGTAAAGTAATTCGCCACTATACCAAAGCTTGTCAACTAGTAGTGTGCAAAGCTGATCAGCAAGGTTGACAACAAGTATTTTTTGTTCTTCAAATAAGTCCCCACAATCTTCACTTGAAGCTATGTCAAGACATCTTTCTGCCATTTTGATCTCCAATAATTTATAGTTGTTAATCTCAGTTAAAAGAGAAAATAACTCATTCTTCAAGTGAACGAACTTTACAATTTCACGCTTCTGAATTTTACAAAGAGAATCAAAGTTTGCAATTAGTTTTTCAAAATATTTCCGGGTTTCCGTCATCTTATAATTGTGCACAACGTTTGCAATATTACCGAAGGCAGTATAATCGAAGCTGAAAGTTTCGATTATACATCGAGGCTAGCCAAAACGAATTTTTATGAAGTAAATTTTAGACTTATAAGTTATTGTAACAAAAAACAAATAGTCTACTTAATTTTATCTTTATGTGTAGGTTATTGAGGGAAAAGACTAAGCTTAAACCTTTGCTCACCTATTTCTTTAAATAAATAAGATAAATCTTTTGATTTCGTATTTCTTAATTTTACTTGATCAGATAGAGTTAAATCACATTTTCTATTAGAGAAAAGATTATGTTTTATTATATATACTAATTTTATCAAAAGTAGCCCTAAAGCTCTCTTTGTTAAGATTAATAAAGCCAACAGCGATAGCCTCGTGAAGAGAAAGTGTGTTTTTTAAACCTGCCATAGTTTAGTTTATCCCTTCAACTTTTTAACTTCTGCGGCTAAGTCTGCGACGACTTTGGTTATGTCGATGATGGCTTGTGTTTTTATCTTACCATCTTCTATGAGTTTTTCCAATAAAGCTTCTATCTTATTATCCGCCTCATAGGTAATCGTTGGAAAATGATTTAAACTATTTTGCTTTGATGTATCCTGGTTATGTTGAATATAGTAAATAGCTTTCTCTTCATTGAAGGAACGAATAAATTCAATAGTTACACCTAATGCATCAGCGAATTCTTGTAAAGCAGGTTCTGGTATAGTCCACATGTTCTCGAATTCAGAGATGCGTCTTTGGTCAAACTTGCTTTCGCACCTTTGCCCTACAATTTCCTGTTTTAAGCCCATGATTTCCCGAATCCTTTTTAAGTTTTTTCCTTCATGTATTTTCTCTTCTTGGAATGCAATACTCATTTTCTGACAGATTTAAATGTGCTCGGTAATTTACCGGTTCTTTACCACTTTTTTGTACGTAATTGGTTTTTTACCTTTGAAGTAAAGATACAATTATTTACCAATTAAATCACGTTTTTCAATACATCAGATATCGTTTTAGGACGTAAATATTTGTCTTTTTAAATTAAAACTATAGATTTGCACCATCTTATAGGTGGATGTGCTTATGAGTCTTGTTAACGAAACCTGAGAAATTTCAAATGGAACAAGGCGATAAGTGGATCAAAACGCCCGCTAGCAATGGCGCGGCGTCCGCTTACTCGTTCCATGGGCTTCTCAGGGCCTCGTTGACAGTGGGTTGGATGCCGCGCCATTGTCGGTTTAAATCCTGCTCAAAGACTCGTTAAAACCAATAGCGAGTATGAACTTACGACAAAGAACAAAAAACATCATCAAACACCCCGAGTAGCTCGGTAGGTCAAGTCATTGGATGACTTTTCTTGGTCGTAAAGTGTGCGACAAATACCCGATTATAACACCTGCAATTCACAAATAGCACACTTCGGCAAATCAGTTAATCAATTTTTTCATGGTGTAATCCAAGCGAAGGTGCATTGATGTTATCCATGTCCGCCTAGCAGCTTAAGGTAACACCTTCAAGGTCAATTAAACCAACAATTATGAAGCATTTTTATGCTAAGGGGAGAGCTATGTCTTGTTTTCGGAGGGACATAGTGACCAAGTTATCCCGATACGCTGGACAAAGTATCCATGAGCAACCTTTAGGCTCGATAACAAAGTATATTCAGATTTATTTTCGCGTGAAGCTGCTCATCTATATGGTATTGCTGCTAGCAACGGTTTTGTGTTTCAATATGTTTACCCATGCCCAAGAGCTGTCCGGCAACCAAGGGGCAGCGACCGGGCACGTCCAGCAGCCGAGGACCGTACTTCGCGGTGAAGTACGCTCGGCTGTCGATGGGCGCCCCATAGACGGGGCATCCATCAAGGTAAAAGGAGGGAAGGAGAGCACCATCACCGATGGCCAAGGGGCCTTTAGCCTCACCACCTCCTTATCCACCGGAAAGCTGACGGTATCCCACCTGGGCTTCCTAAGTAAGGAAATCCAGTACGAGGCACAAGCCGCTGAGCTGCACATCGCACTCGTACCCTCCGACAACATGCTCGAAGAAGTGGACGTGGTCAGTACCGGCTACCAGAAGCTCCCCAAAGAAAGAGCTACGGGTAGCTTTGAGTTTATCGACTCTACTTTATTTAACAGGAAGGTGTCTACGGATTTTGTATCCAGATTAGAGGATGTGGTACCGGGGCTGTCCACAAATAAAGATAGGGCTTCTAATCGTGGCGATCTGCTGAATATGAATATTAGAGGTGAAAGTAGTATCAATTCAAACATTTGGCCATTAGTCGTCATCGATGGTGTCCCTTATGAAAATAATATGGCCGACTATGGTATGGCAGCGTATAATAACATCAATCCAAATGACATCGAAAACATCACGCTACTAAAAGATGCGGCAGCAGCCTCTATCTGGGGATCGCAATCGGGCAATGGGGTGATTGTTATTACGACCAAGAGAGGGAAATTCAATCAAAAGGCACAACTATCATTCAATAGTAATTTTACCACAATAGATAAGCCCGACCTCTATAAGTATAAGAATATGTCAACCTCGGACCATATTGAGCTAATGCGGCTTTTCTACGACAAAGGGAGGTATAACTCTCGTTTTAATCGATGGAACAATACAGTACCGCCTGTCGTATGGTTGTTTAAGAATGCTACCGACAAAAAGATAAGCGAAGAGCAACTTAATACCGAACTGGATAGACTGCGGCAGATTGATCAACGCGATGATTTCATGAAGTATATCTACCGCAGACAATCAAAACAACAACACAGTTTGAGACTGACACAAGGATCGGACAGGATAAGTTACTCCCTAGGGCTAGGCTACGACCGCAATCTAGGCGCTCTGGTTACCGAAAGTTACCAACGTATAAATACCAAAATAGCTGTACAGGCTCGACCTGTCAAGAGTTTACTACTGGATTTTTCGGTGGCATACACCGAATCAGATAAGGAAGAGAGTTGGGATCTAATTGGTTACAATCAGTTGGCGTTAGGTGCTTCAAATTATCCTTATCTCGAGTTGGCTGATGAATGGGGCAATCCATTGCCAGTGGAGATTTCCGGATTGAATCCCGGCTTTATTGATACTGTAGGTGGCGGGCTTTTGCAATCCTTCACCTACAGACCTTTGGAAGAACTGTACCGTTCAAAACAAAACCAGAAGCAAAAGGAATTATTGATGCAGTTAAATGCAAAATATCAGTTTGGCTTTGGTTTAAGTGTCAGCGGCATGTATGCTTATCAGCGGAATCATAATCCGATTTCCAACTGGCGTAGCGGCGATTCTTACGAGCTCCGCTCTCAGGCCAATTCCTTTGCTTCCTGGAATGATCACGAAGTAATATGGAATCAGCCGTTAGGAGACTATTTGTATGGGATGGATTGGAACCACTATTCACACCAGGGGCGGCTGAACCTTATGTTTGATAGAACTTTTGGCGGTCAGCATGCGGTATCATTTCTAGCCGGTTTAGACGCACGCGAACTGCAAAGGGATATGAAGACCTATCAGTATTACGGATACGACCCGCTTTCCGGATCTTTTCAGCAGGTACAGTTCGGTAAGGAGATCCGTCGCTTTAATGGAAAAAGTGGTGTAGCCAAAATAGTAGATCGCTCAAGAATAGAGTCTTTGACCAATCGCTATCTATCATTTTATATGAATGGATCATATACCTTCAAAGACCGGTATATATGGTCGGGCAGTATGCGTAAAGACGCTTCCAATCTTTTCGGGGTTAAGGCAAACGATCGAGGGCAGCCGTTCTGGTCAACAGGTCTCGCCTGGCTGTTATCTAAAGAGGACTTTATGAGTGATAAGTATTTCAACTATCTGAAGCTACGGGCGACTTACGGTTACAATGGAAATGTGAATAATAGTATATCCGCTTATCCAATAATGGCGATAGAAAGCCAGCCTCACTATATAACAGGTGAAACGTACGGCACAATAAGTAGGCCTCCTAACCCTAATTTAAGATGGGAGCGCGTAGGTAATCTCAACTTTGGACTGGACTTTGCCACTGCGGACAACCTTTTTTCGGGCTCCGTAGAGTATTACCATAAACGCGCTATTGACTTGATAGCGCAGGCTGAGGTAGATCCTACAGTTGGATTTTCTCACCTCACGGTCAACAGTGCGGATCTACTGACTAAAGGCTGGGATATATCACTCAACGCCGCTCCGATAAAGACAAAACGCTGGGGATGGAATAGTAATCTCGTATTTGCCCATCTAACAACGAAAGTGACCAAGGCTTATCTGGCCAATGATATAGCCAGCCTAAATGTGAGCTATGCCAATTCGGTGATTGCGACACCGATAGAAGGAATGGAGCTTTACAGTCTTCTGACCTATAAATGGGCTGGGTTAAATCCTGCTGACGGTACTCCCCAGGCATACCTAAACGGAGAGATCTCGGATGATTATATCGCTATACAGAACACAAAAGTATCCGAATTGCAAAATCATGGTACGCAGCGTCCGCGATACTTTGGATCATGGCGTAATAGTGTACGGTTTAAGAATATAGAGCTATCCTGGAATATTTCTTATCAGTTGGGACATAAGTTTATTCGGGAGTCTTTTGACAATGATGTCTTTTTAGAATTAGGAGCAGGGCATTCGGACTATTCTCTGCGTTGGCAAAAGCCAGGTGATGAAGCCTGGACAGATGTCCCTGCATTTACCTATCCAAACAAATTTCGTTCGAGTCCTATCTACCGAAGCTCGTCCGTGTTGGTCGAGAGGGGGGATCAGATCAAACTGCGGGATATCCAGGCAAGTATGGGCATCCCGGGTTTAAGCAGGTATGGAATTAATAACTTCCGTCTATACGCTTACGCGCAACATATAGGCACGATATGGCGCGCAAATAACAAAGGGATAGACAGTGAATATGGAGCTAGTATTCCTGATCCGCTGTCTCTTTCTCTCGGGATAAACTTTAATCTATAAATATCAAAAATATGAACAAATGGATATACGTAATAGGGGCGATGTGCACATTGCTACTATTTGGCTGTGATAGTTTTCTGGATCACAAGCCGGACATCAAAATGACTATACCCGCTTCCCTTTCGGATGCAGACTACTTACTCGATGATTACAATACGATGAATTCTGGTTATCCGTTGCTTGGAGAGATTGGGATCGACGATTATTATGTAACAAAGGAAATCTGGGAAAACAGTGCGATGGATCAGCGGAATACCTACACATGGACAGATGAGCCATATACAGATGTCGGGGATTGGCAACGACCCTACAAAACGGTTTATTACGCGAATCAAGTATTGCAGATACTGGATAAATTGGACCGGAATATACACACTGCCGCCTATAACCGAAATTGGGGAGCAGCTCATTTTTTTAGAGCCTTCGTATTTCAGCTATTGACGGAAATACATTGTCCGGCCTATATTGATGCTGAGGCCTCAGAAGAGCTGGGTATCCCGTTAAGGTTAGAAGCAGGTGTTGATGGCGTATCCGTTCGCGCTAGCCTTGAAGATACTTATCGGCAGATAGTCCTTGACTTTAGAGAAGCTGCACGGTTTCTTCCTGTTATCGAGAACACCAGAGGAAGACCATCAAAGAGCGCTGCCTATGCCGGACTTGCAAGGTCCTATCTGAATATGGGAGACTACAAGCAGGCATTTCTCTATGCAGATTCTTGTCTACAGTTGAATCCTGACTTGATGGATTATAGTTCCTTAGATGGATCGTTAGGATATCCTATCCCAAGATTCAATGTAGAGGTCCTGTTTTCGGCAACGAGTAGCGGTATGGGGATAATTGGAGGAACTAATGCATTGGTAGCGGATGGTCTTTACGCTAGTTATGATCCGCATGATCTCCGTAAACAGATGTATTTTATCCCCAATACCGAGGTTGTCAATACTTACAACTTCAGAGGAGGTTATGATCAGAACTCAGTACAGATGTTTATGGGCATTACTACGAGTGAAGTTTATTTGATTAAAGCAGAGGCTGCGAGTCGCTTAGGTAGACAAGGTGAAGCGAGAGATTTGATTAACATACTTCTCCAATCAAGATGGGATAAAGAGGTCGTGTATGTACCGGTATTAGAATCTGACGGCGAAAAGCTGTTACGACTTATATTGGATGAAAGGCGTAAGGAGCTACTGTTTCGCGGACGTAGGTGGGCAGATCTAAAAAGATTAAATCTGGAAAACAGATTTCAGACCGAATTGACCAGAATAGTAGGTGACAGATTGTATACACTAAAAGCTAATGATCCGAGGTATGCTGTACGGCTTTCCGAAACAGTGGTAAGGGTGGCAGAGATACCTCAGAACGAAAGATAGATATTATGAGAAAAATACATTACAGATGTCTGATTGTTGCGCTGCTATTGGGGTTAGGCATGGTACAGGCACAATCTAGTAAAACGGCGGATTTGACTAAACGACTGCATGTCGGAGATAGTTTTGTGCCACCAGCTTCGGTACAGCTGATAAGAGGACTAGAAAAGAGAATTGATTGGAAGCAATTGGAAGATAAGGTGGTCCTATTGGATTTCTTTGATACTTCTTGTGCTACCTGTATACAGACAATGCCGAAGCTTCAACGATTAAAGGATCTTTATCCAGACAAATTTGAAGTCATCACTGTTACTTGGCAAGATCGAAATACGATGACTCGTTTCTTTTCAAAGAATACGTTTTTAAAGGAGCAAGGAGTCAATCTTTCCGTGATCTATTCCGACTTATATTTGAAGAGCTTATTTCCGCACCAGACAGTACCGCATGCTGTTTTATTGTATAAAGGAAAAGTAAAGGCGATTACTTCATCAGGGTTCATAACGGAAGAAAATATACTAAGGCTCTATGAGCATGGAAGTATTCAGCTTCCCTTAAAGGATGATTATGGAAGACGGGACCTTTTAGCCAATCAAAGTAGCGATAGTAGACAGTTTAAGCTTGGAACAATAATAACAGACTATCAGGATGGAGTGCCCTACCGTTCTTGGAAATTTGAATTGGATAGTGTTACGGGCTTGTATAAGAGCTCAATCTACAACGCGTCTTTGTTCACTGCGCTGAAGGCAATCGTATCCAAAGGAAAACTTAACAAGAGCAACTATATCCCTCGTATGGATAGAGTAATATGGAAAGTGCGTGACTCGACCATATACTACGATTTTGCCAAAGAAAACGACTGGAGGATCAGACACGGAATTTGTTACGAACGCTATGATGCTATTCAACGGAATGATTCGGTGCAGGCGCAGATCGTAAGGGAAGACCTGGAGGATTTTTTTGGTGTCAGCGTGTATGAAGGCACGTATAAAATGAAAGTCTTGAGCTTGATCAGTACGGATATCAAACCGTATAAAGCCCCTAAAGGTGTGGAAGCGATGGTCTATTTGGGGACAACTGTGTTTGCCGGCTTTATGGATCTAAGTGAAGAGTTCCCCCCGATAGTGGATGGGGTAAAGTCGGAGCTGGAAATAAAAATATACCCATACAAGTCGCTCGAACAACTTAACGAGCAGCTTGCAAGTTATGGAATTAAAGCTGTGCATAGTGAAAAGGAGATTGAGGTTCTCTTTATTGAAGAGATTTAGAAACATTAAGGGTATGGATTTCTCCATACCCTTTCTAAGTTTAGCCCCGCTTATTTTAAACGCCCTACTATGGACGTGCTTTTAACCGAACATTGGTCGTGTTTTCTTCCAACTGTAACGCGTCAGCAATCTCAGATAGGATAGCGACATTCAGTACAGGGTCATTGTTCGTTGTGCTCTTCGCGGCTTGGATAGCACACATTTTTTCTTCGACAAGACCGCAACTAGGCTCCGAACCTTGTAATGTGTAGTGTGCCGGATTTGAGGGATTCGTCCCTGTAAATGAAAACCATGCCATAATAATGACGGCTTTTATAGATCAAAAAGCCATAAAACGTTAGTTTATGTAGTAATTGATTATGTTTTGCTACTTTTTTGCACTGGGGTAGCACCCGGATCGCGAATGGTGAATGTGGCAGTTTCCGTACTGCTTGACTTTCTTTTTTCTTGTACCCGCCTCCCGGGAAATAGGGCAAATTTTCTTTTGTACTGTTTCATTTTCTTTAATAGTTAGTTGTTAGTATTGCAATTGGCGTAATCTGTTAATAGTATTGGATTTTTGGAGTATACCGCCATGGGTTTCGGTTCATGGCGGTATAGAAGACGATTATACCATAGGCTATACGTGATACTTGATCCAGATGGCGAGTTGGTTGACTTCACTCATCTGCTGCGCACCGATGAGATGCTGGGTCGTAGCTGATTTTTCCAAAATGACATCCTTGACCGTTGGTTTTTTCTGCTGCTGGGCGACTTGCTTGTCAAAGGCTATTAACGAACGCTGGGCCCATGCATCTGCAATGGCATGTGCCAAGGTATCTCGAAAACCTGAGGGTAGGGATTCCAATTGGGCTTCTTGGCTCTCGGTGAGTGCAAAGGAGGCATTCATCCAAGCAACAAAGTCTTGTCGGATGGCTTGTACTTCGGCACTGAGTTCACCGGCCGAAAGATTCAAGAGGGCGGACTGCTTCTGCGCCACTCCTGCATTGTCAAATACATATTTCATATGTTGTATAATAAGTGAGCTGTAAAAGACGAAATCGTAAAAGCGGGAGTCAAGGTGGCAAGTGCTCCAATATCAGTGAGTTGCACTTTTTTGCAACTCAAAAGCTCCTTTTTAGACTCGAGTTGCTTTTTTATGCAACTCGGCTCATAGGTTGGGGGTACGGTGACGATGTATTTAATTGGCCTTTCATTTAAGTAAATCATCACTTTTTGAATAAAATTTAAAGTTAAATGTTGGTTGATATAGATTTATTTTATACCTTAACGGAAACATCATAAAAATGCGTCCTATCGAAGAGGTCGCGCTAATTTTATCAATACATAAACCGTATGGATGTAAATTATTATGCAAGACATATTTTAAGATGGCTTTATAAATCGCTTTTGATAGCAATTTGCTTTATTGTGGTCGCGTATGTCGTCAATGCGAGGGCTGGTGTATTTGATTTTCAGGCAAATTTAAGCAACCCAAGCTTTGTGGATATCACAGCAGGTACGGCCGTGATCCTGCTCTTTTATGTGATCCTCATCTCGTTGGTCGTGCGGCTTTACTTTGAGACGGACAAGTCGCGCGGATTCTATACCTTTCCGAAGTGGATCCAGCAACTACTCTTGGCGATATTGGCCGGTAGTCTGGTGATATGCATCAACTGCCTGATCTTACAGATCTTGTTGGGACGGAAGAACCATGATATCCTTTTTTCGTCGTACTGGTATACCGATTTCTTGTATTTCGCTCCTTTTCTGGTGGGCTATATCGTCCTTATCTATCGCTATCCTACGCGTATGATACCACCTGTGAAGCTGATACAGGAAGGCAATGGAGTGGTGACGGATGGCGAGCAGCGGATGGAGAAAGAAGCGCTAGCGGGTGATTTGACAAAGGAATACCTGCGCCTATGGCGACAACAGCGCAATCCTGAAGTGCTCTTGGTCTATCTAAAAGCTATCTTACCAGGGCCTCCGGCCGAATATGGGAGTGCGGTCCGCTTTTTTGACATTGTGTTCATGGAGACGACGGCCACGGGCTTGATACTGTACCTCTTGAATGGGCAGACCTTACCTACTAAAATCAAATCGGCACAAATTGAGGAATGGGATTTAAAGGGGTGGTTTGTCAATACGTCGAGGAGCTTCTACACGAATATGCTGTATGTGAAGTATCCGTTGGACAAGATGAACTATCCCAAGTCGGGAGCGGATAGGCACTTGACACTGCATGATGGCTTGGTGGCCAGCTTTGCAAAGGCCTTATCCCCGAAAAAGTTGCAGAGGCTGCTGCTGGTATCGCGCCATCAGGATCAAAAAATAAAGGAATTTTTGGAGAATATAAATCAATTGGGATACAGCGAATGGGGCGCATATGTACTTAAGGATTAGTTCGTTGTTTTCTATTTCATGAACTCAAGCCTTAAGGGATATTGCTTGAAAACAGGGGTGGGCAGTTCGGCGATGAAGCTGCCTTGGGGATGCTGTGTGGAAGGATGAAAGAGGACGGTAGCATCGGGATGGGCGATAGCAGTATCAGGGTTTCGGCATAGGCTGCAAACCTATCACATCATGTTGCATGTAATAAAGCGTATCTATGGCCTCCTCGAAGGCATCTACCAGCTATTGTCTCAGCTAGCACTCACCAATGAGCTGCTCCAAAGACAGAATGAGCTGCTGGGCCAATTGCTCCAGCAAGCCACACCCGCAAAGAATATGAACCTGCAAGAGCGTCTTTTGGACAATACCGACCTGAAGCATATCTTGAAGATAGCGGATACGAAGTTCTTCCAAGCGAAGAAGTTATTCAAGACGTATCGCTTGGATAACAAGGATTATTATCTGCTGGACGAAGTGCTGGATACGATTCAAGAGCATGAGCAAAGTTAGCAGGAGCTTGGGTAGATGCGTTAATCTACCCAAGCCACGTTCACTATACGATGAGCCTACAACGAGCCTACCTCGACTATACCTCCACTATACGATGAGCCTGCAACAAGCCTGCAACAAGCCTACCTCGAGTATACGATGAGCCTATCTATACACTTGCTAGGTACTACAATCACACGATGAAAATCCTATCATCGCTGTAGGAATAGCCTACCTCGCTTTGCGAAAGAACAACCTACGGCCGCCAGCGCGGACAGATACGGCAGGAATTTCGATACCCACTACGCACATCTCGATATTAATTCTCCACTCCGCTTTCTTCGTTATCCTTCATAATCAACCGATACTCTTCGTAATCATTCACAACTAGCTGTCATACATTGTTTTATCATTTTATGTTTCAATCTTTGTGTTAGCAAGTCGGTCAATGGGCGCCCGGATGGATTTGCATAATGTATTGTTTAACACAGATTTAAAACCAAGAAAAAATGGCAAAATCAAGAGACAATGTCGTGATGCAAGGGGCATCGGGCAAAATTGGAAAAATGTTGGTATTCCGCCAGAAGGGCGATCAGACAATTATTGCGAGGACGGCCAAAAAGCGACCGGATGGCAAGCCGTATACGAGCGATCAGCTAGCTGCACAGAATAGATTTGTAGATGCCTCGCTGTATGCAAAGAAGGCTATCAAGGATGAATCGCTAAAGGCGCTGTATCAGGCGAAGGCGAATGTCAACCAGTCGGCTTACAATGTGGCCTTCAAGGATTTCTTTACACCGCCATCGGTACGTCGGTTGAACGACCTGGAGTATACCGGACAGATAGGGGATGAGATCACATTCTTAGTGAAGGATGTACTGATGGTGACGACTGTCAGTTTTGAGATCGTGGACAGTAGCGATGTGGTTATCGAGTCGGGTATCGCCGAGGCGATGGATGATGCAGGGGTGGAGTGGAAATACAGCACTACGGTAGCGAATCCGGGATATGCGGACGCCTTGTATCGGATTACCATGCTAGATACCCCTAAGAATATCACAACCGTGATCAAAACTTATGGCGCAGACCTGGGGTAGTGAGGGGTGATGGTGACGTCGGGTGGAGGGAAGGCCACCCGATGTTATCGTCCATCAGGTAGGTAAATCTACATTGGGGGGATTTGTTCTCTTCATTGGGATGAGAGATTTAAAGAATAAGACCAAAAAATCAGTACCTAAGAGCTAACCCCTCATCTGACTACGCTCATCTTAATACAAATAGCTAACGACTAAGACAAAATGATTAAACTCAATCGAGTGGCACAAGGGAAGCAAAGTACCTTGTCCATGCTTTATATTGACCAAATATTCGTGTGCTACGTCTTGGAAGATGCCGTCAGGCCTGAAAAGATTAAGCATGAGACCTGCATACCAGAAGGGAGCTATACCCTTGCGCTTAACCGACGTGCGGGGATGAATACCCGATATCAGAAGGACTATCCTCAACTCCATCAGGGCATGGTGGAGGTCACGGGTATCCAGGAGTATTCCTTGGTATTCTTCCATACAGGCAATGCACATACGGATACCAGTGGATGCCTACTGGTGGGTGATTCCTTTAAGATGGTGGATGGTGACTATCGTGTAGAGGCATCTGTCAAAGCCTACAGAAAAGTGTACCCACAGTTAGTGAAATGCATCCGGCAAGGGGAGGTGGAGATCGTGGTGCAAAATCATCGACTGTACATGGAGTAAGGGATTTAGGCGGATCATTCGCAGCGATTCTAGTTTCTTATGGTCGCTCGAGCCGCAACGGGGCTTTTACTTTCTTGCTTGATCAAGAAAGTAAACAAAGAAATCAAGGCTTGGCTGCTCGGCTAAATTGTTTTCGGATTGCCTACAATCGGACAAACTCTCCGCCAACTGGCGGATCGGACAAGCCCGATTGTTGACGGAAATCCTCGACAATTCTTAACGCCTGCACAGCCTAGGCCGTGTTTGGGGATTGTGCAGGGGGGAGTCGGAATACAAGGTCGTCTTTTGGGATAATGAGCAATTTCGTCACTGCGAGGAGGTGAAGACGAAGCAGTCTAGAAGATTGCTTCACGCCCTCTCATATTCTTGGCTTCAGTTCGCAATGACGATGTTCATCTTTTAATACGCAGTAAATGAATATACTCAGAAAAATGAGACAAGGGCTGCGGGATGCGGCTCTGGGGCTGAGGATGCATTCACATACATATGCGCTAAATCGGACAAACCCAGTTGTTGACGGAAATCCTCGACAATTCTTAACGCCTGCACAGCCTAGGCCGTGTTTGGGGCTGAGGGTGCAATCACATACATATGCGCTAAATGTCGCCTACAGAATTTGCATCAGCCGCTCACGGCACCAACACGAGCCCTGATGCCTGCTTACGCAGTTTGGGAGGGTTTATCAATGACTTCGTAACATTTGGAAACAATATTACGAAGTACAAGTAACACAGCTAAATAAAATGCTAAGCGACGAGCTTTTTTGCTTCCTTTTTTTGCGGAAAAAAAAGGAAGAGCCCGCACGGCTCGAGTGCAAAAAGAACACCCGTAATACTAAATACTAAAAAAATGAATATACTCAGAAAAATCAGACAAGGGCTGCGGGATGCGGCTCAAGTCATCATAATGGCGCCAATCAAGCTGCCCTCAAAGGTGCTGGCAGTGGCTCGCTATGTCGCATTAGCAATCGGTATACTCGAAGCCCTGGACCCTGAGAAAGAAGAAAGAGACTCCAGGAACAACGATGGAAGACCACAAAGCGAGGGTTCAAATAGAGAGGAGGTACTCGATGAAACCCAATGATATCCGTATAGGGACGCTAGGCGGGACACTATGCTCCATATGGGCCAGCATATCTCTTGGGGATGTGGCGCAGACAGCCTTGACCGCAGCGCTAGGGACCGTGGTTAGTTTTATAACTAGCCGATTGCTCGCCAAACTCATCAACGCCAAGAGAAAAGGTAAATAGACGATTTTATAATGTCTGAAAGCCGTCCCAGAAATGGTGACGGCTTTCGGATGTTGACAGGCTATTGCTGCTCTTGGTCTAAAACCGAGATACCTTTTATGTTGAAAGTCTATATGATTTCAAAATACTCTTCTGATTCAATGACTCCGCTATGGTAGAGAAGCGCTATTTTCGTTTTCCCTTTTTTACCCATTATCGGAAGGATAAATTGCAATTGACCATCTGTAACTTTAAAGGGAGCGATTTCTTTGTCGCCAATCTTGACCCTATAATAATTAGATTTGAGGCCCCTGGCTTTAACGGTAATTATTTCTCCGGGCACGCCCTTTGTGGGATAAAAACTATCGAAGGTAATTCCTTTTATTTGGACGTAATGGGAAGCCTCTGCGACATGAAAATTACCGTTGTACCCGAGATATCCAATCTCTAGTCTATTCTGGCCCTTCCGGAAGAAAACACTAGTATGAAAGACCAGACTGCCATTTTTAGGTGTACCCCGGAAAATTTCAAAGTCGCCAAATCGAACCACATATTCTTGGTCAGGGATGAAACTTCCCGTTATCTGCATGGGTTCTTCATAATAGCCTTCGCCAGCATCTATAGCATCTATACGAAGTTTTTTGACGGTTACTTTGTCTTGTATTGTCAAATCTCCAAATACATCACTCTTAATCTTCACGGGATGTACGCCCTCGGGTACATCTTGCGCATGTAACGTAACACTTTCTCCAAACTGGTCGGTTGATAAATTCCCGTCTGAAGATCCGATATGTACCGAATAGTTGGTGTTTTGAAAGTATTTAAAGTAATCTAAACCTAGTAACAAACTTTTGCCAAAAGGATGGACAATCTTTTCTTTGAGGGAGACAAGATCCATGTTGGGTCGCTCGAAGTCCCAAGTTTCTTTCAGGTATATGGTATCCATTCCCCAGATATATCCTAGTTTATAGGAGCTACCTTTAAGGCCTAAGTAAGTGGGATGGTAGGTGTCGGAATAGTCTAGTATCTTGTCTCCAATAATGATCCTAAAATTACCTGAATAGCGAGGAAGCCCTATTGCGGAAAGCTTGATGGGGTTTATGAAGTGATGTGGTCCAGGGCTTGGAGGTAGTAGTCTCGCAGCAATCCTCAGTTCTAGTAAATATTGCGAGGCAATTCGCTCACCCACCTGTCTAACAAAATTCAACCGAGCTCTGTCGCCGTGATAAAGTTCTGCTTTGGGGAGAATGATCGTGAGGGTTGTCTTTTCATCATTCAGGGTAAAAGGTATCTTTTGACCAAATATACTGGTAAAATTTAGCGAAAAGTTGTGGTCGACCTGTTGGAAATTTCCCTTTATTTGCAAGGTATCACCTGGACTTGCATATCTTACTTGGCTCTGATCTGCCCAAATATTGCTAACCGTGAAATGCGACGGTGGCGCCTCATATGTACCTTGGTCGGTCTTTACAAAGAAAATATAGGAGTACAGGTCGCCGAAGTCAAACTTAGATTTCCAGGAGTGACTACGAATGCCCACTGACGGTTTGTCGCCCAAGGAAATGGTGTAACGCTCTGGTGAACCTTGAGAAAAGACGATAAAACCGTGGTCCAATACGGTTTCGTCATTCAAATATCCTATCTCGCCATATAAGGTTGCTTGGTCTGGCTGGAGATTGCCAGCTTCAAGTGTTTTGATCGTAATAGGTGTTTTATCTATTGTATGGCTATCTTTTTTGCAGGATAGAAGAGTAAACAAAACAAATAGAAAAATGTATACGTGTGCGTTGATGTTTTTCATGACCGGTGTTATAAAACTTCTAATAGCATTTTAGCCTCTACTTTACCATATCCGGTTTCCATGGATATGATATGTTTTCCGCTAGGAAGAACCGGAGGGATGGTAAGCCACCCCGTTTTTCCACCCTCGTCTATATGAAAAAAGGCTTCTTGATTTCCAATATAGAACTTATGCACAGCCGTCAATCCATGACCTTCGATACTGATCACATTTTCAAAATATACAGACTGCGGATTGATGCGTTCTAAAGTAGGCAATAGGATGTTGATGGTTTTCTCTTGCACAGCATATACCGGGGCGCCAGTGCCTGTATAATAATATACTTTGATCTGATGACTGCCTGGCGCTAATTTAGGGACGACAATATTAAGCTGCTGATTTTTGGAGAAGCCATATTGGCTGATGCCTGTATTCTTGAACTCAAGGACATAAGCGTTGTCAGTATTAAAATTACCAGAAAGCTGTATCGTGTCCCCGACGTAAAAATCATTTTTATTTATTTTATCCCATTGGAGCTTTTTGACTTCTATTGTCTTGGTGCTTACGATTTCGCTCACCCCCCCTTTGAGCTTTAAGGTATAACTTCCTTCGGGAAAATCATTTGGAATACTTATATATGAATACCTGTAGTCACTTCCAATCGTTGCACTAACAGGTTTGTCACCGAGAAATGCTTGGTCGATCTTAAGATTAAAATATTTATACATATCGACTCCATAAGAGGAGAAAGAGTTGCCTGGGTGTATTGATGCAGTGCTGAAAAGCAAATCGTCTCCCGAAGGTTGCTCCACGAGCATAGGTTTACTGAATATGACACTATCACGCCCGTTGACATAGCCAAAACGAAAGGATGGGCCAGAAAGATCGACCATTCTTCCAAAATGAGTCGATCGACCGACATATGGTATTCGCTGATCTCCGACCAATAAAAAAAGTCCATCTACATAATATTCGGGCAACCCCGTGCCTGTCAGTTCGACGATATCATTGTAGGCATAGCGCAATCGAGTGGGCTCATTGATTTTTGCAACTATCGTTACTTCGGCCAATTGCTTCGAATTCATGTATTGTTGTCCACTAAGGGGTTTATTCAATGTAATCGCCAATTTAGCGCCATGTACAAAGCCAGTCTTGGGTAAGGTAATTGCCAGCGTCTGGTTGTCATCTTTCAGGGAGAAAGCCAATCGCTCACCGTCGGGAACATTAATACTGAGGTAGTATTGTTCTTTAAATTGGCTGAAATTCCCTTTCAGCAGAATGGTTTCGCCCAGATTGTATTTGAGGTCTGTGGGAGAGCTGACGGTTATATTGTCCACATTAAAATGTATGGGGTAACTGGCATAGTAGCCATTGGCTGTTTTAATATAAAATTGGTAGTAGTAACCGGCATCGGGGTCGAATACATTTTTGGATGTATAGGTGTAGTTGATAGTCGTACCGTCTTGTACATCTTTATGATCCAGCACAATCTCGGTATTGGTGGCGCCTCCCGATTGGGTTTTTTCAACGAGGATAAATCCAATCTCCCGGATAGGCTCCGTATTTATCTTTTCGATTTGTCCATGGAAAGTTACCGTAGCGTTGCCGATGTCGGAGACGGGCAAGGCTTTTAAGGACATTGGAGTATTGACGATTTCCTGCTCTTCTGTTTTTTTACATGCTGTAATGGCAAGCAGAGATAGCAATAAGATGCTAAGATGTATACTTTTTAAGATCATCATGTATTTATATGATTTCAAAATATTCGGCAGATTGAAAAATTCGGTTATATGAATTTATCACAATTCTCATTTTTCCTTTTGCCTGAAGGGCAGGTATGGTCACCATGACCTCATCTGCACTGTAGGCTAGTGGGAAGAGTTTGATATCTCCTAAGTGGATATCATACGCGAGGCCTATGCCTTTGCCCTTGAGCTTGACCAACGTACCGGGAGGTCCCGACATAGGGGAGAAGCTATCTAAACTAATGCCCAATGTCTTAAGAGGGAGCGGTGTGTCATGGAGATATAGCTTCAAGCCATCTTTTTGTGCTTGGTAGTGTCCGATTCTCAACTCTGTAGCATCTTCTGCAAATGCTGGTACTTGGAACGTAAGTTTTCCATCTTCAGTTGAGACCACTGGTGTGTAGACAAATTCACTGGAATAGAGGTAATATTCAAATCCTTTGATGAATTTTCCAGTGAGTGTCACATCTTCTCCAACATGAGCCGTATTCTTGTCTATGCTGTTCCATTCGAAATTTTTTATTTGGATGGTCTTGGCGGTTTGGACACTAAAGATATTACTTTTGATGTTGAGTTTATAGTGGCCCTCAGGTATATCTCCTATTGCAAAATTGTACATGGGATAGTTGCTGGTGTAGTGTTGGTTTATCGGGTACTCGCCCAGTGTATATGTCGACGCAGATGGGTCAAAATAGTCGTACAGCGACACTCCTTTAACAGTGACATACGTCTTTGGATGAGTAACATATTGTACAAAATCGATATCGGCGGAATGGGGCTCTTTTAAAGTGTATTCTTCCGGGAAAACGATGGAATCGCGACCATTCTTGAATCCTATTTTGAATGTATTTTTGGTCAGTCCTTTGAGTGACTTGATGGGTAATGGGTTGGTAAATGGAATCGTAACATTACCTAAGATAAGCTCAAAAGTCTTATTGTTGTCCCATGTGTTGGGTAGCGAAGCGCCTGTAAAACGAATCTGATCCGTGATGAGAAATGTTTTTTGAGCTGGAGGGTCTATGGCGCCCAAAATAAGCACTTCCGTCAATAATCGGTCAAAGATGCCCATTGGTGAATTCTTACGCAATTGGACTCGAAGTTTTTTGCCGTGACTTAGCTCGTTAGCAGAGGGGATTTTAAAGGTCAATGTTTTTCCGTCAGCGCCTATGCTATAGCTAGTCAATGTTGACTGATCTGCGACACAGTAGAGGTTATAGCTGCTGTCTATCATCGAAAAATCTCCTTGAAGCACTATTTTTTCGCCAACCATCCCCATCAGGTTGGCAGAGGTTTCTACTTGCAACCCATCCAATTTAAACGTTTTGCGCTCTCCTTTGTAAAAGCCTTTCGCGGTTTTTGCGTAGAAGCAATATGAATAGGTTATATTCATATCGAAAGGTACTGTAGGCTTATAGGTATATCGGATTTCTTGTGTCGGTATTTTCTTTCCTAGCGGAATCTCCATTTCGGCGTTGTGTGGATATCCTCCGTTGAAAGTCGAGATGACAAATCCGTATTCGGTAACATGTGGCAACATTTCACTGCTCAGTATGGATCCCAAGAGTGTGACCGATGTTTTGCGGAGATCATCTGCTGTACCTGTGACAGCTTCAATGGCAATGGGTGGAAGTGCCTCGTCAGGATTGTCCTTACTGCATGAAAATAACAAGCCTAAGACAAGTAAAAAAAGACCTAATCGTTCAAATTGCTTAAGAATTCTAAAAAATATCATACGATGGTAGTAAATTTATAATAGTTCGAACGTTTCCTTACTTTCAAACAAATTGCCGTTAAACTGCGCTACGATATGTATCTTGCCCTTGTATATAAGTTGTCTTGGGACTGCTATTTCAACCGCATCGACATTGCCTCCAACGCTCATAGCATAGTCCTGCCCAAAATAGATTCGAGCATACGCAATACCTTTTCCCTTAAGGGTGATGATATCCCCAGGTTTACCTTTCTTAGGGTAAAAACTATCGAATGAAGGCGGGAGCACTTCTATTTGGAGAGGAGTCGGAACAACTTGGTGTGTAGCATAATTTTCACCATATTTTAAAGTAATATTGGCTAAACCGGGTTTGATTTGTGGAATGTGGAATTTTAAGGTGCCATTGCCGGCAATTAGATCGTAGATAGATTCGCCACCCATAACGACGTGATAGCGTTCGTTTGCGATAAAATTCCCACGTAAAGTGACTTCCTCCCCATAGTGTCCACGATTTATACTTGCACTTGTAGCTGTGAGACCTTGGACGGTAACTTTTTCTTGGCTTATATAGGTGAATGGGACGCATTTTATAACCAGCGGATAAACCCCGTCCGGAACTTGACCAATCTGTAAGCGGTCGTCTCCATTCCACATTCCATTATAATACGCGGACTGATCACCGATCGTCATGCTTCTAATATATGGAAATCGGCCCAAGGGAAGCCCCGTTACTGCCAGGGAATTGCCTGGGTGCACATAGGATTGCCGCACTTTAAAAGCTGTTTCATCGGGCTTTTTCAACGTAATTTTCTTGGGAAAAATGACGGTATCCCTGCCATTGTAGTAACCGATACGGAAGGATTCCAGTGGTTGGTCATAAATGAGATCGGATAGTGAAAGTTCGTGATAGTAGGGAACGAACTTATTCCCAAGGATGACGGAGAATGTATATGCAAATGAAGCGGGAAGTCCCTTGCTCCCTAATCGGAGGACGTCATCATAATAGTATTCATATTGTTCTGGAGCATGCAGTGAACCCAGTACCTTAATTTTGGCAATCGGAATAGAACTATTAAAAACGCTGTCCGCTTTATTGGCCTGTACATAGAAGGATAAATCATTTCCATGCGTATAACCATCAGGCATCACGAAAGACAAAGCTTGCTTATTCACGCTCAATTCGTATGATATAACTTTTGGTGAATTGTAGTCACTATACAAGGTGAAGGGACTTTTTATAGATTCAAAATCACCATGAATCGTGATAACCTCTCCTGCAGACGCTCGCAATCCATGCTGATAGTCAATAAAGACACCGGAGATATCATACCGAACGGACTCTCCATAGTATATGCCTTTATCGGTTTCGATGTAGAATTGGTAGCTTCCGGAGCCTGCTGTTCGCAAATCTTTTGAAGTATCAATCTTTTTACTGACTTTACCAATTTGGAGGCTGCTACCCAATGAATATTTATATTCCAATGCAGGATTGGTATAAAATGATTTGACAACAAAACCGTGATCGAGGACCTTTTCATTGTTCAGGTATAGTATTCTCCCCGCCAATACTATGTGAGTATGGTTAGCGACATCTGCGCCGAGTGTTTCTAGCTGAACAGGTGTAGTGTCTTCAGGCGTGTTTTCTTCCGTCTTTTTACAAGCTGAAAAAGTGACAAAAATAACAAAGTACCACAAAAATCTCTTCATATCACCAGCTTCCAGCATAAAGATGTCCGACATTTTTGTTTATAGTTATTCTTGTCATAAACAAAGAAACATGTTTCTTCGTAAAATGGTAAAATTGGCTTTTCATGTAAGGGTTGTAATTGTTTTTCAAAGATATATTTTATTCCTTATAAATAATAGAATAAAATATAGTATTAAATGGTCTAAATATGATGGTGTGTTTGAAGTCGATAACACAGCCTTCCAACAAGCACACCTGAGCCCCGGCAGCTAGTTTCGGGATCGGCCGTCTGCTGGGCGCGCTTTTCAGACGAAAGTAAATCAGGAGGGCACCTTCAGGTGCTCTCCTCATGCCTTGTTCATGAATTAATTGTCATAAGACAATTATAATGTCGAAGTAACTCGATACATTTAAGCCGAGTTTTAAAACGCACTGATTTTTATAGACTGTCGTATGGCTGAAATGCTTTTTCTGGGGTTGACGTTTTTATTTGTCCTGTTATTTTATTTTGCAATTGGCCGAAATAATGGGGTATTGCTGATTAACATCGTCTGGTCTTTGATAATAGGCACGGTGGCGGTGGCGGGTGGCTTTGCATCTTACCCCCAATCGTTTGTTTTAGTGCTAGTAGCCACTCTTGTATTGTATATCTTTATTTTTAGGAAGATAGGTCGTCAACAGCCGAATGTAGTGCTGCTGCTATTGATACATGTACTAAGGATAGCAGTGGAGCTTTTTCTGTATGAATGGTACCTCGACAAGATGATTCCCAAGTTGATGACCTTTCGAGGATTAAATTTTGATATTGTAATGGGGCTTGGTGCTCTTGTATTTTTAATCATCTACCTTCTTCAAAAATCGATTATCAACAGCTGGGTATTTGTCCTCTGGAATTACATCGGCATGCTTTCCTTGCTAATCGTCTTGATGATTGGGGTACTTTCATCACCTGTGCCTATCCAACAATTTGGCTTCGAACAGCCCAATGTAGCGGTACTTGGATTCCCGTACGGCTTATTGCCGACGATTATTGTCCCTACTGCAATCGTATCGCATCTATTGTTGCTCAGGAGATATCCCTCCACAGATGCCTAGACAGGCGTATTATGTGTGAATAGGTCGAAAAAATAAATGGAGCAGCTTTTCTTTGACGTGCTTTGTACCGCTGTGGGTAAGCCCTACTTGTAGGTATAGGTATTGTCGCTATCATCTAAATGCTAATCCCATTTGAAATTACCAAGAGAAGTACCTATCTTGCCTGCCCGGAACAACCAGTTATGGACATAGACCAAGCCCCATCAGAACGAGATACCTTATTGCAACTCCAAAATGGAGATATGCAGGCTTTCGGGCTGCTCTATCGGCGATACAGTCGAGTAATCTATGGCAACATCCTGCGATTGGTCCACGATGAAGTGGTCGCAGAGGACTTGCTGCAAGACGTATTTGTCAAAATATGGGAACATCGCGCATTGATAGATCCCGAGCGCTCATTTACCGCTTATCTATTTACCTGCTCCCGCAATCTGGTCTTTAATTTTAAGAGGCGATTGAAACTCGAAATGGAATCGGCCATCCAATTGGCCTATGGGAATAGCGAAGGAGAGAACACCGTTGATCGGCTCTTGGATTCGAAAGAAACCCAGCAACTGCTAGAAATCGTCATCAATAGATTGCCTACCCAAAGGCAAAAAATATTTCGGCTCTGCAAGATGGAGGGTATGAGTTACCAAGAAGTGGCCGATCAGCTGGATATATCCGTATCTACGGTGCGTGACCATATCGTAAAGGCCAATAAGTTCATCAAAGAAATGGTATTGCGTGACCATCATCTGTCGACACTCTTGCTGGTCGCTTACTTAATTTCCATAAATTAAAAAAAAATCGGGGCAAGAGCAGACCTTTTTTTGGCGGGAGGTGTATTTATATAAAATTACACACTCGTGGAAACCAATAAAGCTAAAATAAAACAACTACTACAACGGTATAAGGAAGGGGCCTGCACGACAGAGGAGATAAAAGCACTCTATGAGGCCTTGTCTCTGGATGCGAATGCCCAATTGGATGAGATACTAGTCGAGAGCCTGCTGGAGGAACGGTATGAAGCTACCGATCAACAGGAGCGGCTGGACAGGGTATTTGCCGATATTCAAACCCAGATTACCCCATCAATACCTAAGCGTCGATTACGCCGGATGCTGTGGCCCCTGGCTACGGCAGCAGTCCTGTTTCTGGTATTCTCGATTTCGATATATTCCTATTTTTCAAAGCCAGTCGTCCCGGACGAACCAACTTTCACCCAGCAGGATGCTGATGTAGCCCCCGCACCCGGGACCAACAAAGCAACCTTGAAGCTGGCCAATGGCGACGTTGTCTCCTTGCAGGATGACCAGAGCGGAATTGTCATGGGTGGCGACATCACCTATACCGACGGCAAGTCTGTACGCCAGCAGACAGGAAGGGGCCATGATGGCGCTGTGGATCGTACCAAGCTGATGTACGAGCTATCTACCCCACAAGGGGGAACCTATCAAATCATGCTTTCGGATGGAACCAAGGTCTGGTTGAATGCGGGCTCTTCGCTGATCTATCCTGCCGAATTTGCATCCGATCAACGACTGGTCACCTTGGTAGGCGAGGGGTACTTTGAAGTTAAAAAAGAACAAAACCGTGCATTCAGGGTCCGCAGTCGAGATCAAATCGTAGAGGTGCTGGGTACCTCGTTCAACGTAAATGCGTACCCGAGCAATAAAAATATAAACACCACACTGCTCGATGGAAAGGTGAAAGTGGGCGACGGTATGCAAAAGGCCATCGTGCTCAAACCAGGTCAACAGGCCACCTACGCAGCCGGGTCTGACATAAAGGTAGCGGAAGTCAATACAGCTGTGTTTGTGGGATGGAAGAATGGCCTATTCCATTTTGAAGAGACCCCACTGCGGGAAGCCTTGCAGCAGATAGGCCGTTGGTATGATTTGGATGTGCAGTATCAAGGTACGGTGACATCCAGTTATTTCTATGGACAGATGGAGCGCAATAAGCCTTTGAAAGATGTGCTGGAAATATTGGAAGCCGGGGGCATCCGTTTTAAACTACAGATGGCCAATGGTCAACGGGTGCTGGAGGTCATGTCGAGTAAAAAGTAGCAACATGCAATCCGATATATAAACCTTAAAAATTAAAACCAATTATGAACAAACCACCCACTTAAACCCCACAGGTAAAGTCATAACAGGAATAAAAAAGGTAGTGCTGGGGGGCACTACCTAGCTGTCCAATATGCCTTTTAAATGCTTTTGCCCAAGGGCAAAATTTCGATAACCATTTATTATAACATATTAAACAATACAAACATATGATTTTTTATCAATTTGTTAGGCCCAGTCTATGGAGTTTAACTTACCGAATAGTATTGATTATGAAATTGATGACTATAATTTCATTGATAACCATGCTACAGGTGTATGGCGAGGGGCATGCCCAAACGATCAACTTGAAAGCGCAACATGTGACCCTAAATCAGGTCATGAACACGATTCGTGCACAAAGTGGCTATGCGTTCTTTCTGAATGGAAAGTCCATGGCCGATACCAAACTATCTATTAACATCAAGAATGCCAAGCTGGAAGAGGCCATGGATGCCATTGTCAAGCCACTCAACTTGGAATGGCTAAAGAAGGGTACGGTAATCGTAGTGCGTGAGCGGGAAGAGCTGGTGCCGATGGTGGGAGTAGAACCCGTGCAACGATCGGTATCCGGGAAGGTGGTCGATAACAAAGGTAAGCCAATCGTTGGCACTACCGTATCGGTCAAGGGGAGCACCGTTTCGACCACGACGGATCAAGAGGGGGCTTTCACTATTCCATTGACGACCTCATCTGCGACGCTGGTCTTTACCAATGTAGGCTATCAAAAATTGGAACAACAGGTGCAGGCTAGTCAACAACTCGATATCGTGCTACAGGAGGAGATAAGTGGTCTGGATGAGGTGGTGGTCGTGGGATACGGAACGCAAAAGAAGGCCAACTTGACCGGGTCGGTCTCTACCGTCAATACGAAGGATATCCAAGATCGGGCACAACCCAACGTGCTGACGGCCGTACAAGGTCGCGTGCCAGGGGTGACCATTATCTCCCGTCCAGGACAGACGCCTGCTATCAACTTTAGAGGCCGGGGCAACTTGGGTACTTCAGCTCCGCTATATGTCATTGATGGCGTGATTTCGGAAGCCAAGATTTTCGCTAATCTAGATCCCAACAGTATAGAAAGTGTATCGTTCTTAAAAGATGCTTCTTCTTCATCCATCTACGGCTCCCGTGCTGCATATGGGGTAGTACTGGTGACGACTAAGGAAGGGATGAAGAATGGTGGCGATGTAACCGTGAGTTCGAATGTAGCCATCAAGACACCTACCTATATCCAGAAATTGGTCAACTCTTGGGAGTATGCCGAGCTGTATAACGAAGCTAAATACAACTTAAATCCGCAATTGGGTAAAAATCAAGTCTACTCCAATGAAGAAATAGGCTGGTTCAAGGATGGTTCGAAACCAGATCTATATCCCAATACCAAGTGGTATGACCTGATCCTAAATAAACGTGCTATTGTCAACCAGAATGCTGTCAACTTTTCTGGGGGTACGGACAAACATCAAATCTATAGTGGATTGGGGTATCTGTTCGATCAATCAAATTTCAAACAAAATGAAAATCAACGCTATAATTTCTATGTGAATACAAATTCGCGATTGAACGACTTAATCAGCCTCAAAACCAATATCAAATATATCCAAAATAAGGGGGCTATCGATGGTGCGATGCCTGGCTTCGAAAATACGTTGATCGTGCCAAGTACCTTTGTCGCCAAGCAGTCGAATGGGGAATGGGGCTCAGTAGAATCTGGAAAAGAAGCGAGTGCTACATTTGCGGGTGCTAATCCCTTACGGGCCTATAGCTATGGGAACTGGAGCCGAAATAGTGATGAGAGTGCACTGCTTTCCGCAACCCTAGGTATCCACCCTGTAAAGGGCTTGGTCATCAACAACTCGTTGTCCTATACCCGCAATATTTATAAGGAAAAATCCTTTATTGCAACGCGTCCGGAAGTGCCTAGCTTTTTGAAACCCGGCTTTAATATTGACGGGACCGGAAATTTCTTGAATTCGATGGCGGTTAATCAAAATAACGACCAGCAGCTGCTGTATAGTGCTACCGGAAATTATACTTGGCAAAATGACAATCATTATTTCGAGGCTTTAGGGGGACTTACCTATGAAAGCTACGACTTTGACAGGCTGGGTGCTACCCGGGACAACTTTCCGGTAGATAATCTTCTGGATCTCTCGGCGGGTGCCACTACTGGGGCCGGCTTTCAAAACTCGTCATCGATGACCAACTATAAGATGTTCTCGTACTTTTCGCGTTTGAACTATGTGTTTAAAAACAAGTATATGGCCGAAGTCAACTTTAGGGCCGATGCTTCCTCCCGTTTTTTCAAGAATAGCCGATGGGGATACTTCCCTTCGTTTTCACTGGGGTGGAAGATGAACGAAGAGGCATTCATGGAAGACCTACGCCCTATATTCTCGACATTGAAATGGCGCGCATCGTATGGACAATTGGGTAATATCAACAATGTAGGCAATTATGATTATTTCCAGAACTACGGCACCGGCTCATACTACAGCTTCAACAACAGCTTGGTACAAGGTATCCGGGAGTCTAAGCCTGCTAATATAGGCCTTGGATGGGAAAAAGTCGCCATCAGCAATATCGGATTGGACTTTGGGCTGTGGAATGAGAAGATCAGTGGATCTATTGAGTATTACAACAAAAAGACCAGTGATATCTTGCTGAGCTATACCGTGGCCTTCGAAACAGGTATCCAACAAGCGCCAAGCCAGAACATTGCTTCGGTCAGAAACCAAGGGCTGGAGCTCTCGCTCTTTTATAGGGACCAATTTGGAGATTTCAGATTAGAAGCCGGGGGTAACATCGCTACCAATAAAAATAAAATCTTGAAACTCGCGACCTCCAATGATATTATTCAGAATGTGAGTGGGAATCGGGTCGGGAAGTACATTTTAAGAGAAGGCGAATCTATCGGTTCGTTCTTCGGTATTAGGACAGATGGACTATATACCCAGGCGGAGATCGACAGCAAGCAGTACTATACTTACGGTGGGATAGTGCCCAATGCAGGTGATATTAAATTTTTGCCAAATAGAGAGTTGGCTTACGGCGAGTCCATCAATAACGAAGACCGGGTGATATTGGGGAATGATGTGCCATCGTTTACCTATGGGCTGAACCTCAATCTGGCATATAAGAATGTTGAGTTGAGTGCTTTTGGACAAGGCGTGAACAACGTCAAAGTAGCCTTTGAGGTCTACCAGTTGCATCCATTCTTTCACGGGCAGGACAACCCGCGGGAATTCCACATGGGCCGTTGGACAGAAGAAAACCCGAATCCGAACGCGGTATATCCACGAATCTATGACGCAAGTAGTCCCCATACGACCTATAATCGGGTCTTTAGCGATAAAAGCTTGTTCGATGCGGGATACTTTAGGTTGAAGACCCTGACGCTAGGTTATGTCTTTCCGAAGGCATTTTGCGAGCAGGTGAAATTGAAGCGTGCAAAGGTGTTTTTCACTTCGGAAAACCCGTTTACCATCCGCAAGGATAAGATTATGAAGGACTTCGACCCAGAGACTGCCGGAGGTGTAATATACACGTTTGGGGCGAAAACCTATGCATTCGGAATTAATGTCACATTTTAAAACGCGAGCCATGAAAAAGATTACACTATATGCTTTATTAATTTTGGGGGTATTCACGTCCTGTACCAAATTGGATGTGGTCCCACCATCGGCCATCACGCCGGAAAATTTCTGGAAGAATGAAAAAGATGCTTGGTATGGATTGAACTCCTGCTATGCCGATATGAAGGGCTTTGATATCTTGGACGAACTGACCACCGACAACGGCCATAGCCACAAACCGTGGGAGGGAACGTTTGAGCTATTGCAACAAAACGGGATAAATAGTGCCAGCCCTTACGGAGAATATTCTTACGTAGCTATTCGTACCGCGAATGACTTTTTGCTGAACGTGGATAAGTGCGAAATGGATGAAGAATTGAGAGGGAGGATGAAGGCCGAAGCTAGGTTCTTTCGAGCATTCGCCTATTTAGACCTCACCCAATATTATGGAGCCGTCCCTTTGGTGATCGAATCTATCCCTTACAATGCGCCCAACCTCAAGCAGAACAGCAAGGAGGAGGTCCAAAGCTTTATCTTGAGTGAGCTGAATGCCGTGGCGGAGCTGCTTCCGGCAAAATACAAAGGTGGATACCTGTATGAACAAGGACGCATCACTTCTTCAGCGGCATATGCACTGCGTGCTCGAGCGGCTTTATACTTTGGTAATTTTCCGGAAGCGGAGCTTTCTGCAAGGAAAGTAATGACCACGGGCAACCATTCCCTATTCCGCTTGGGCTCGCTTTCTGCCGATCAACAAAAAGAAGGTGCCGAAATGGATCTTTATATAGACTTTGATGCCTTGAATATCAATCGGGACAAGTTTATCAAGGGGATATTCTCCTATGAGGAACTATGGCATAATGAAAATGCCTCTCCAAACAATCCAGAATATGTATTGACGAAGGAATTTATGGCCGATGTCAACAACAGTGACATGCAGCGCTATACATATATGATACCCATGTCGCTAAGTTCCTATTGGGGCTTCTCTTCCTATGAGCCGATGCAAGATCTGATTGATGCCTATTGGGATGTAGACGGTAAGACGATGCGCAATACGATTACGGTGGCCGAACGCAAGCAACGGTATCTGGAGTTGTGGAACAAAACTAAAGGATTAGATCAACATGCCTACAATGCCTACTGTCAAAGTAATGCTCTGATGACGAATGCTTATATGCAGGAGTTTAAAAATCGAGATAGCCGTCTATATGCGAGTATGATGTTTCCGTATAAAGGCTGGCACGGGATGCCAAAGGGTACGGTGTACTACAAGTGGGACCCAGCGGCCGTTAATGCCGATGGGAATGAGTCGTGGACGGGATTCAGTTACCGCAAGATGGTGTCCATCAATCCGTACAATCGGACAGATAATGCCGATGACTACCCCGTCATCCGGTATGCCGAAGTGCTGTTGACTTTTGCTGAAGCCCGGTTGATGAATGTCGGATACGACGCGGAGGTACAAAATGCATTGAATGATATCCGGGACCGCTGTGGCATGCCCAATGTGCCTAGCGGACTGGGTAAAGAGCAAGCGATTGATTTTATCCGGAATGAGCGTCGGATCGAGTTGGCGGCAGAAGGCCATCGCTTTGATGATGTACGCCGTTATGGAAATGCCTATTGTGCTGCACACTTAAATGGACCTTCGACAGCCCCAGATGGCTCGGTGGTGGTCAATAAGGTGTGGAATGAGCGCTTATTGTTGATGCCATTCCCCGTATCGGCGATGGACGCGAACCCATTATTGGTACAGAATAAAGGTTACTAAGAGCACTATAATGAAGAAAATAGGAATATTGTTGATCATGCTGTGCACCACATTAGATGTGGTGCATGGCCAACAGGGGAAAGATACGCGACAAACGAGCTATGATGGCGAGAGCCAATATGCGGCTTTTTCGCCCGACGGAATCCCGTTTGTGGTAAGTGAAAAGCCCTGGGATGTAGATTCGCTTGGTAACCACCGAGCGGTGGTGCGTATTGATGGAGTTGGAGGGCAAGAAGCGGTTTATGTAAAATTGCTCTGGAGAAGGCCCGATCTGAATCCGGCGCATAAAGCCATCGTCATCCGAAAAAAAGGAAGTATAAAGGAGGTGAAGCAGCTATATGTGATGAACATCTCAGCCGAACAGGGCGAGCTGATCTTCAAACCCGAGGAGGGAGATGGGGAGTATGAAATTTACTATTTACCGTATAAATTCCGAAAAGGGTGGGATGATGCGCGCTACGGCAAGCCTTGGAACGATTATCTGGTTGCGCAGGAAGGAAAAGATAAGGACTGGGGGCTTCGGCAGCTCCAAAACTTGGCCCAAATGCCTCGTGCTAAAGTCTTGCGGTTCGAAAGCCGCAGCAAGTTTGATGCGTTTACGCCGATGGGCCTGATTGGAACCCAACGTGAGCAAGACAGCATCTATCATCAACATAAGGATAAGGCCATCTTATTTACCGAAGATAGGGCTTTTCCGATACGGTTGACTCGGCAACTACCGGCACGTTGGAGCCAGCAAGCTGCGCATAGCGAATTCAAGGGAGAAGCTATGAAAAACGAGTACTATACCTGGCAGATCGGGGTATGGGCTCCTACGGACAGCCTTACGATCGAGAAAATAGAGATATCCGACTTGCAGGGGCAGGGGCGGATCATCCCGAAAGCGCAATCGACTTGCTTCAATAAGGAGGGGATAAGTTGGAAGGGGACGCCTATCTCGTTTGACATCGGTATCCCGGCCAATAGGATACAGGCGCTTTGGTTAGGGACGCAGATTCCCGAGGATTGTCCCGCTGGAGCGTATACAGGTAAGGTGAAAATCTTCTTTAAGGGAATGGCAGCGCCTAAGGTCGTTGACCTCAAAATCGACGTCCAGGATGGGGTCTTGAAAGACAAGGGGGACGGAGACCTGTGGCGTCATGCTCGCCTGCGCTGGCTGAATTCGACGATTGGGCAAGAGGACGAAGTCGTACATCCGTATACCGGCTTATCCTTACAGGGAAATACGATCCGTACGGACAGCAAAGAAGTACGGCTCGGTAAAAATGGATTGCCACTGGAAGTGGATATCAATAATCGAGCAGTATTTGCAAAACCTGTGCGCTTTTTGATCGAAGATGAGCAAGGGAAGATATGGACATACAAGGCCACGAATTTCCAGGTCAAGCAAAATGAAAAAGGGGTCGTCACTTGGGAAAGTAGCGAGCAACTGGCGGATATGACCATTCGATGTGTCGGAAAGATGGAGTTTGACGGGCACATGCAATACGACCTGTCGATTGTTGCCAAAACTGCGAAAAAGATAAAGAACGTCAGCATGCTCCATACCTATCCGGCTGCCACGTCTCGTTATTTTATGGGATTAGGCCATACCGGAGGGAAGATACCGAAGGACTGGGAGTGGAAATGGAACGGGCCCTACGATAGCTATTGGTTGGGGGATTACAACGTAGGTGCCCACGTAGAGTATTTAGGTGCGGCGTATAATGGGCCACTATTGAAGGATTACAAGGCGTTGCCCGCTGCGGCTTGGCACAACAATGGAAAAGGAAGGGTAACCTTGCGTACGGCGAACAACGGCGAGGTGGAGTTGAGTAGTGAAACGGGAGATTTTGTCCTGACCGATTCGGCTCGGCATTTTGAGTTTGCCATTCTATTGACACCTGTCAGGCCGTTGGACACGAAGTTGCAGTTCTCGCAGCGCTATTACCACAGCGATACCAAAGGTTTCAAAGCTGCTGCTAAAGAGGGGGCCAATATTGCCAACATCCATCATTCCCAAAATCTAAATCCGGTCATCAATTATCCCTTTGTGATGCAAGATTCCTTGATTGATTATATCCAGGAGATGCACCGAGATAGTTTGAGGGTGAAGTTGTATTATACTGTTCGCGAATTAAGTAATTATGTGACAGAGGTATATGCTTTGCATAGCCTGGATAACGAAATCTTTGCACCGGGTCCAGGCTACGGACTTCCTTGGCACATGGAGCACCTGATTGACAACTATAAGGCGGCTTGGTACACCGAATTGCCGGGACAACATTCGGATGCGGCATTGGTCTTGTCTGGCTTCTCGAGGTGGATCAATTACTATTTAGAGGGCTTGCGTTGGATGTTCGAGAACTACAAGATCGACGGCATCTATATGGATGATGTGTCCTTTGACCGTCGGGTGATGAAACGTATGCGCCGGATTATCGATGAGTACCGACCTGGGGCGTTGATCGACCTGCATTCCAATACGGGATATTCCATTGGTGCTGCCAATCAGTACACGGATTTCTTCCCGTATGTGGACCGGCTATGGTTTGGCGAGAGCTTCAAGTATAATAAAATGGATCCGGATGAATGGTTTGTTACTTTTTCGGGGATTCCGTTCGGGGTGATGAGCGAAATGCTGCAAGATGGCGGAAATCCCTATCTTGGAATGGTGTATGGCACTACGGGCCGCCATTCCTATGGCGATAAATCACCGGCACCCATCTGGGACCTGTGGAAGTCATTTGGTATCGAAGAGGCCAAGATGGTGGGCTATTGGGATAAGGATAGCCCCATCCAGACGGGCAACGAAGCAGTTAAAGCAACCACCTTCCAGAAGGACGGCAAGATGATGCTTGTGCTCGGTAATTTCAGTGCAGCGGAACAGACCGTAAAATTGGCCATTGATTGGAAAAAAATCAAAGGTATAAAGGGTGGAGAGCTTGCCGATCAGCCATTTATAAAGGATTTTCAACCCCATAGACAGGTGGAGTTGAAATCAACTATTAAGATTGCTGGCAAGCAAAGTATCATACTAATCGTCAACTAACATGCTGAAATTATTGAAGAAAAGCCTATTTGCCGCAAAGGGGATCGGTATGGTACTGGTCATGAGCCAGGGCAATAGCTTGGCCCAACAGCGGGCTACGATTACAGAAGGTCACATCACCTATCCGACGTATGGCTATCATGACCCCAGTATGCTGGCAAGCAAGGCACTGTATCCGTATTTCAGGTTCGATGGCTTCTCCCATAAAGCGGAGGACAAAAGCTGGAAGGTGGTCACGCTGGAGAATGACTTTATCAAGGTACAGGTGATGCCCGAAATCGGAGGGAAAGTATGGACAGCGATAGATAAGAGCAACAATAAGCCCTTCCTCTACAATAATGATGTGGTGAAATTCAGGGATATCGCTTTGCGTGGACCATGGATAAGCGGCGGCATTGAGTTCAACTTTGGGATTATCGGTCATGCGCCGAGTAGCTCATCTCCAGTTGATTATGAAATAAAGCGTTATGGCGATGGTACGGTGGCCTGCTTGGTGAGCAATATCGAGATGATTTCCCGAACCCGCTGGATCGTGGAAATTCGCTTGGAGAAAGATAAGTCTTATTTTGAAACGAAGACTTACTGGATCAACCTGACCAACCAAGAACAGGCGTTCTATAATTGGAGCAATGCGGCAGTGAAGGCAAGCGATCGGTTGAAATTTGAATTCCCCGGCGATACGTATATCGGACATGAAGGCGAAACCGGTAGCTGGCCGATAGACGATGAGCAACGTGACCTGTCGTACTATAAAAACAATGCTTTTGGCGGGGCTAAGTCGTACCACGTGACGGGGTTGAACAGCAATTTCTTTGCTACCTTGGATGCCGAGCCTCAAGTTGGAAATTTTGGCACGGTACATTTTGCGAGACGGGACGAAAAGCTGGGCAAGAAGATCTTCCTCTGGTCGCAGGCTGATGATGGTATAATCTGGGAACGCTTATTGACCGATAAAGCGGGGCAATATGTGGAAATACAAAGCGGTAAGCTTTTTAATCAAAATGTGTTGGAGAGTAGTAAAACTCCTTTCAAGCAACATAGCTTTTCGCCGTATGAAACCGAGACGTGGAGTGAGTATTGGTTTCCGATAAAAGAAATCGATACCATCAGTAACGTCAATCTATTAGGAGCATTTGCCTATACGGTCGAAGGCCTAAAGGGGAAGCTTTCGATTGCTGCGGTACGGAATCTCCAAGATTCGATTTATGTCTATGATAAGCACGATAAGGTGCTCTTCAAAGATAGGATCCACCTGTTGGCAAACCAAACCAGCCATATCCAACTTGCGCTAAATGGAAAAGGTGATGAGGCTGCACAGGTCCGGATAGGCGCTTATCGCCTGGACCTTGAGCTCGTCTCAGATGGGCGGCCGGACACGACAGCAAGAGCTAGCGCTTCGACACCGGTACAGGAATGGTATGTGAACGGACGGGAATACCTCCGGTTTAGAAAATATAAGGAAGCCGAGGATTTTCTGGAAAAGGCGTTGGCGATAGACGGGAGCTATATACCTGCTTTATTGGAAATGGCCAAGCTGCGCATGTTGCAGTTTGACTATGGCGAAGGAAAGGCTTTTGCGGAGCGCGTACTCGCCATTGATACGTACAATGGCGCGGCCAATTACTATGGCGGATTGGCCATGTTGAAACTACAGCAGTCGGAGGCCTCGAGCAGAGGAATGTTTGAAGTAGCTGCTCTGGATCCAGCCTTTCGAAAGGCGGCTTACATAGAGCTGGGCAAATCTTATATGCGCAGTCAATCGCCACTGGATGCGGTGCATTATTTCCAAAATGCCCTCGATATCGGCGGTAGTAACCTGGAGGTGCTTCAAAGCTTGTATTACAGTATGTTGATGGCTGGGCAGCTAGAAGACTTGGACAGTATAGCCGAACGGATGCTGACGTTGGACCCTTTTGGTTACTTACAGCTCTTTGAGGGGTATTACCAAAATCAAGATGCGCAGCATAAGGACGCTTTATTAACGAAGCTAACAAACGAGTTTCCGAACCAAACGCTAATGGAGATGGGGATTTGGTTCGTGCGTATGGGACTCCCAGACCGGGCCACTAAGCTGTTCGAGCTGTGTGGTAAGCAAGTCGAGGCGCTTTACTGGTTGGCTTGGCTCCACCGGGACCAAGTCGATAGAAAAGCCTTCTATTTTAAGCAACTAGAAGGACTACAGCCGTTGCGGATATTTCCATTTCGGGAGGAAGAGGCCGATCTATTGCAATGGGCCATGCAGGAGAGACCCGGATTATGGCAGACGAACTATCTATTTGCTTTGCTGCTGAATGCTAGAGGAGAAGAGAAGAAAGCGGCAGCCTTACTATCTACAACATCACAACAAGGAATAACTTTTGCACCTTACCATATCCTAAAAGCACATTTTAGTACAGATAAGATGGAAGACCTTAAGAAAGCCTATCTAGCCGAACCTAAAGAGTGGCGCTATGTCAATTTGTACAGCAAAGCGTTATTTGACCAGGGGAAAGATAAAGAGGCAATCGCCCTGTTGGAGCAGTGCTATCGGGAGACACCGGATAACTATACCATTGGCTTCGAGCTGATCAAAAAACTGGCCCGTACCGGACAATATGAAAGGGCGGAGGTGTATTTGAAGACTATCGATATCCTACCTTTCGAGGGTGCACAAGAAGCCCGGAACTACTATCGGTATGTGTATTTGAAGCATGCACTTGCACTTGTCGATCAGGGGGACTTGAAGCACGCGTTGAGACTGGTGGATGCTGCCCAACAATGGCCATCTAATCTTGGGGTGGGCAAGCCTTTTGAGGTGAATAATGATTTGGAACATGCTGTTGAAGCGCTTATCTATGGAAAGATGAAAAAGACAGGGGATGAAAGGCGCTCACAAGAAAGGGTGATAAATCAGGAGATCTTGCGTGACCCTGCTCACTACATCGATCAGTTGATTAAAGCCGAGGATAGCTACATGTTTTAAGCAAAAGCGAAGTGGTATTGCCATCCGTAATAAGACGGTCTACTAGCAGAAAAGCATGATATCTAAATGGATGTCGTCATGCCGGGCCTGTCCCGGCATCTGCTTGTCTTTGCTGAAGGTTAAGGGCAAAAGACCTGACTAGGTACGGCGCGTTAACCAAGAGCGGGGTGATGTTACCGAATAACGTCTATTCTGGTGTGGATTGTACCCTAACCGTTTGATGGCATATGCATGGTACACTTTTTTGATAAATTTATACCACAAGAAGGCTAAATCTCGCTTTGAAGTTGGTCGTTTATTAGATATTTGGTATCTTATGGGTATTGAAAGATCGTCAGTCATCACTTTATATATTGATCCGTTATGAAACATCGTTTAGTCTTTTGCTCGAGCTTTTTACTTTTAATGCTATCCGCTTGCTCGGCTTCCCATATATCGCGTATGCGAAGTGATAACATGGAAAAACTTCAATTGCAAATGTCTAAGGAACAGGTGTCTGGAGTCCTCGGGAAGTCGTATACCATCGCTGAAAAATACATGGAAGCCAAAGACACGATAGAAGTGATTTCGTATCGAAATTTTCCATATGACAATGAAATGTATCTATTCAAATTCAAAAACAACAAGTTAGAGAAATGGTACAGAGAGCTAGAGGTGCAGTATAGAGATACCGTAGAGAAGTAAGCGGTCCTGCCTATTATGCCATCAGTGGACACGGTTTTTAGTTCGCTAAGACTGATACGGGATAGCTTTCGGGGCTAGGAAGAACCTCTTTATCCATACGTATCCGACTACGCTCGATGTTCGCAATTTTGGCAAGGGCGACCTGGTATCGATCTATTCTGCAATAATGCTTAGGTGAATATTGATAAAACGGGAGGAATCTGTTGGTAGACCCTCCCGTTGTATACTTAAAACTGGTAGGCTATGCTGCCCAGTATATTTCGTGGCATTTGGGGATTGACCGTCGTCCAACCTTTGAAATACGTTTGATTGGTGA
The DNA here is from genome assembly GCF_027627455.1 of Sphingobacterium sp. SYP-B4668. Lineage (NCBI taxonomy): Bacteria > Pseudomonadati > Bacteroidota > Sphingobacteriia > Sphingobacteriales > Sphingobacteriaceae > Sphingobacterium > Sphingobacterium sp. SYP-B4668. The sequence goes on from NZ_CP115483.1 coordinate 2,674,630, forward strand.
GATTATTGGCTTTGACCGCAAATTCAAACTGCTTGTAGCCATAGGAGAGACTGGCATTGAGCAGTGTATAAGCAGGCAGGATAAATACTCCTGTAGGGACACTATTGGTAATGAAGTTTTCACTGGCATGATTGATGCCAATACCCAGTCCAGCACCTTTTAAAGGACCACGCTGGATCATATAGTTTGCCCAGATATTGGCCAAATGTTTGGGCCCCGCTTCAGTAGGACGTAGGTTATTGACAGCGTCAGCTGCTTTTGTCGTTTTGCTATCGTTGAAGCTATAGCTCATAATGAGGTTCAAGCCGTCGATAGGGGCAGCGGTAAGGTCAAAGTCTACACCACGACTCAAACGTGTGCCATCCTGTACACTAATATTATAGCTTTGCCCATCGATGACGATTGCTTCCGAGCGGATCATGTTGCTCACCGTGATATCATAGTAGCTGGCGGTAAGGCCCAATCTGTTGTTCAAGAGGTTGAACTTGACCCCGGCCTCCCATTGTTTGGCCTGCTGTGGTTTGAAATCGCCGGATATGCTCGGATGTGACTGTACGACAGGGGCCACATTCTTGAAGCCATTTTGGTAGTTGGCGAACAATGAAATCTTATCCTGAATGGCTTCATAGACTAGACCTACGCGTGGCGAGAAGGCTGTTTGATGGTAGATGCCCGTGGTGGTGTCTTTATCAAAGTTGTAGGTGCCTTTATTATCAAAATAATCCATGCGTAAGGCCAGGTTTAGATGTACTTGTGATGTGATATCCAATACATTTGAAACATAGGCTCCCAATACTTGGCCCCGGCTACGGTTGTTGGTCCTCGGGCTGGTGGAAGCGGCAATGGCTGCATCGATAGCTGCAGCGTTGAACTTGTAATAGTCGGGATCATCGATGGATGTATTGATCTGGTCGACTTGTACATAAGGGGAATTGTGCGTATCTGCTTGTTGGAAGAGATAATCTACTCCCACTAAGAGCATATTGTGCATGTTCCCGATTTGAAAATCACCCACAAAGTTCTGCTGGGCATTGACGCTCTGTCCCACATAGTCTTGATCGGCGGCAAATCGACTGATTAGGGTGTCGTTTTGCGGATTAAGATACATGATGTACTGGAAGTAGCCATCGGATTTGCGTTTGTTGTAATTGACAGTGGTATTGGAAACCCATTGCTCATGGAATCGATAGACTACATTCCCGCGTAAATTGGTCGTCGGATTTTTAAAGGTAACGTCATTATTGGTATAGGATTTATTATAATCAAACTGCAGCTCGTCTGGCGTACGGGCGTTCAGTTGACGGGAACGGTTGAGAAATACCATCATTGGGTTGGTCCCTTTGCCCTGGTACAACTCTGCATCCAATTGGATGTCTAGCTTGTCATTGGGCTTGTATAGCAAGGAGGGGGCCACGAAGAGCGACTTGTTAAAACCTGCATCTTGAAAAGTTCCTTGATGGGAAAAAGCGGTATTAATCCGACCTAATAGTTTTCGATTAGCGGAGAGGGGACCGTATACATCTGCTGTAACACGGTGCTGGGCATAGCTCCCGAAAATATAGTTGACACGTCCGCCAATGGTATCTAATGGTTTTTTAGTGATGTTGTTGATCAACCCTCCAAACCCGACAGCTGTACCACCATACAACGTTCCGGAGGGGCCTTTGATGACTTCTATGCTTTCGAGGTTGGCAGGGTCAGGACTCGTACTGGCAATGGCAACAACACCATTGACCATGGCCGCCTGTGAACTGAACCCACGAAGGGTATAGTAGGAAACACCATCGCCTGGACGGCCGGTTGCCGACCATAACTTGTCAATGCCGGATACATTGGCTAGGGCATCATCGTAATTGGTGTTGATTTGGCTTTTGAGGAGCTCCTTGGTGACAACCGCGTAGGATTGGGAATTTTTCATATTACTGAGGGGCATCTTGGCTACATAGGCACTTTCCCTGCGGGTGTACTTATTGGGGCCGCTGCTGTTGACGACGATTTCTTGCAGTGTCGATCGATTCTCGGAGAGGTATACTTCAGGAACTGAATTTTTACCTTCCTCAATTAAAATATCTCGGGTTTGCGATTGAATGCCCACCGCCGAAATGTGAAGCTGTGCTTGACCTGGCTTTAGAGATTTGAAGGAATAAGATCCGTTTGAACGGGTAGAGGTGGTGATATCTTGGGGCATTAATTTGACGGTGATCCCTTCTATGGGCTTACCGTCGGCAGAGAAAATCTTGCCATATACTTCCGCTTTTGGTTGCGCCTGAGCCAGTAAGGGCGCCTGAAGAAGTAGGAATACATAAATAATGAACTTGTTCATATGGGGCTATTGTTTTATTTAGATTAATTATAAACAGAGCAAAGGTATTATTCTGGTTACTTTTTTCCAAAGTATTTTTTTAGATAGCTTGAAGAATAGGGGTGTCCTTGTCGCCGGACGGCTCTTGTTGTATTTTGAGCGGCGTACGGACTTTCTTGTATTTTATTCTCCCTCGAGCCGGGAGAGGCTTGTACTTTCTTGCTTGATCAAGAAAGTACACAAAGAAATCAAGGCTTGGCTGCTCGGCTAAATTGTCTTCGAATTTCCTAAAATCGGACAAACTCTCCGCTAGTTGGCGGATCAGACAAGTCCGCTAGTTGACGGAAATTCTCGACAATTCTTAACGCCTTGCGCAGCCTAGGCCGGGTTTTGGGTAGTGCTGGACGTTCTTTTTGGATATGGTTACTGTTTCTAGAGTGATGAAAGAGTTTGATTAGTACTCTGCCTTGAGTTGGGAGAGGCTTGATGATGGCTTTTCATTGTCCTCGTCGGCTGGATTTTATGCGCCTTTGTCGCCGGCGCAAGGCGACAAACTTTGTCTTGACACAAAGTTTGATAAAAGTCAAGACTGCATTCCTTTATGCTATCTCACCTTGAATAGGCTGAATGAATCTGAACTCGTTTCACTCAGACATAGATTCATTCTATGCGCCTAATCATCGGTTCGATTCCGCAGTCGGAATACTAGGTCGTTTTTATGGATAGTGCGATTAATCTGGGTAGTGCCATGTTTTGGTTTAGGTCGTGTTTTGGGTAGTGCAAGACCTTCTGTTGGGATATGGTTACTGTTTCTAGAGTGATGAAAGAGTTTGATTAGTATTCTGCCTCGAGTTGGGAGAGGCTTGATGATGGCTTTTCATTGTCCTCGTCGGCTGTATTTATGCGCCTTTATCGCCGGCGCAAGGCGACAAACTTTGTCTTGACACAAAGTTTGATAAAAGTCAAGACTGCATTCCTTTATGCTATCTCACCTTGAATAGGCTGAATGAATCTGAACTCGTTTCACTCAGACATAGATTCATTCTATGCGCCTAATCATCGGTTCGATTCCGCAGTCGGAATACTAGGTCGTTTTTATGGATAGTGCGATTAATCTGGGTAGTGCCATGTTTTGGTTTAGGTCGTGTTTTGGGTAGTGCAAGACCTTCTGTTGGGATATGGTTACTGTTTCTAGAGTGATGAAAGAGTTTGATTAGTATTCTGCCTCGAGTTGGGAGAGGCTTGATGATGGCTTTTCATTGTCCTCGTCGGCTGGATTTTATGCGCCTTTATCGCCGGCGCAAGGCGACAAACTTTGTCTTGACACAAAGTTTGATAAAAGTCAAGACTGCATTCCTTTATGCTATCTCACCTTGAATAGGCTGAATGAATCTGAACTCGTCTCACTCAGACATAGATTCATTCTATGCGCCTAATCATCGGTTCGATTCCGCAGTCGGAATACTAGGTCGCTTTTATGGATAGTGCGATTAATCTGGGTAGTGCCATGTTTTTGTTTTGCGCAGCCTATGCCGTGTTTTGGTGAAGTGCTGGACGTTCTGTTGGGATATGGTTACTGTTTCTAGAGTGATGAAAGAGTTTGATTAGTACTTTGCCTTGAGTTGGGAGAGGCTTGATGATGGATTTTCATTGTCCTCGTCGGCTGGATTTTATGCGCCTTTATCGCCAGCGCAAGGCGACAAACTTTGTCTTGACACAAAAACGAAGCAAACCGATCAAAGGGAGTTAGTTGGCTATGGTTTGAGAATTTATCGGAGGTTTGCACAACGCATTCCCCGTGTCTCCTTACTAACTCTTCTCTCCTCCAAGATATTCATCTTTATACTCGCCAATATGACGTTCATTATCCCAGATATATCTACGATTTTTGAAAAAGTTGAATAAACCAAACAATAGCAAGCTAGTCGCTATGCCAAAAAAGACCCACATAATGAGCAAAGTCTCACTAAATGAAAAAAAACTCTCGATAGATAGTCCTGCAACGAAAAAGTACATGGCTGTACGCATGAAAGACAAAAACGTAGTTTGATTGGCCAAATGGGTACGCTGGATTGCTAGCTTTTCTCGTAAAATTAAATCTTTATTTACCGCCATCTTATAGTGTCATTTAGGTATCAACAAATAAAAACAGAAATAGATTTGTCAATATGGAGAATAGCGAATAGCCATCCATTTTGGTGTTGATTATTTGGGAGTAAGTACATGTCGGAATACGGTTTTTGGAAAATGGTCTACAGAAAGCGACTAATAGGGCAGCTCTTCACATTCAAATCCCTTACCTTTCAATAATCCAATGATGGATTGCGCGCTTCCTGTTGGGGTGTCAATGCGTAGAATGCGATCGCAGTCCTGTAGGTCGAAATTCCACTTGCCTGGATTGCAGTGCACATTCAAATCATACGCTAATGTCAAGATATCCTCTTGGGTCTCTACTGAGGTTTTAAACACATAAATCATGTTGGTCTTCATTTTAATTCCTTATACAATGTTACAATCCTTTCTTCCCCTGTAGCCAATAGCCTTGGGCATATAGGTGGCTCGCGCCATTGTTTTTCAGCACTTTTCGGAACGTTTGAATAGCCTTCACATTGCCTGTTAATACAAAATTGGCATCTATCCAATCGCTATCTACGCATATGGGGAGCTCCCGAACCCGTTCTTCATCGGAGAATAATTGATTTTTGGGGTATATACTATAGTTTTCCAATCCCAATGATGCTGGGACGTTTTTATTTATATCATCCAATTCGAAGTAGAATGCGAACGTATGTTTATTTTCCTTTAAAAAGGGAAGTAGGGAGCAAGCCAAACCGAGGGAGGTTTCGTCTCCAAACAAGAACTGCCGTTGCTTCCTCGGGTCGTATACCTTATGTCCCCTTGGACTACTGATATAGAGCTGGTCACCTACACGCAGGCTGTGCGCATATTCACTACCTGGACCGTTCCCGTGGATATGAAAGATAATATCTAGGATACCTGCACGACTATCATGGTATGCAACGGTGTAATTTCGGTACGCTGTCTCATTCACGCGAATGACACTGGCATAGCCGACTTGAAAATTCATTCGCGAGATATTGGCCTGAAAGCGCACTTTTTTTAAATATGGGCTGAGATGTATGGTCGCGATCACCTCGGCACGTTGGCCAACAAGGCTTTCGAGTAAACCTCCTGCCCATTTGGGTATGTTTGATATCATGGTTTCCTTTTTTTTGTTCATCACAAAGGAACGCTGATCTCGTAGTCCAAACAATGGAATAAAGGAAGGGAGTATTGGACTAAACGCGGTTTTTATTCCGGAATGCCAAAGCAGACATACCTACAGCTTTACTGAAGAATCGGGAGAAATAGGCGTAATCTTCAAAGCCTAACGTGTCGGCAACTTCCTTTACGGATTTGTCTGAATGGTAGAGCAATCGCTTGGCCTCCAATATCAGACGCTGTTGGATATGATAGGACACAGGATGGCCAGTGGCCTCCTTGACACATTCGTTTAGATAAGACGTCGTGATATTAAGCGCTTCGGCATAGGCGGTGGGCCGCTTGATCGTCAGAAAGTCCCGCTGCAGCGCAAGTTTGAAACTCTTGGTAATCACCTCGGATCTGGAAAGCTTATCAGCAGCGTGGGCGACTTCTAAGTATTGCGAGGTGATCAGCCCAATCAGGGTATTGCAACTGTCTTTTAATAAAGTGTGGTACAATCGCTCATGTCTCCGCTGAGATAGTGTAATCGATAATGAAACACTGTCGGATAAGATGGAAAATACATCTCGCTCCAATAGCAACGGCTTCAAGGGAGCGATCTCTTCCAGCAAATGGAGATATACGGGATTGATATTTTCACTGCTGATTCCCAGAAAGCTACCGCTGACACTTTCCATAGCGACGATGCGATGCACTTGGTGTGGGTGGGTGTATAGGATAGAAAAGGGAGTGATGGTGTATTGCTGAAAATCAATCTCGATATCGGTCGTGCCCTTTTCTAGCAAGAAAAAAGAATGATAGTCGTCGCGATGCGACCGTCGAGCATCATCCAAACTCATGATATCGTGCTCATCAAAGGATGCCTTAGCGATAACGATGCCGCTGTTGGACGCATCGGTCATCGTCTTTATCGGAATGAACTTTTCTTTCTTACGCATGGGGGTTAACGTGTATAGCTGAGAGCGTCATCATGGCGCTTTCTAATGACTGTAAAAATACTAGAAAATAATGAAGTGTCCTCGATACAAAGAAAGTAGATGTCTCTCGTTTGTAAAGATGACGTGGGGTATACATGAGGTCCCGTTCGTCAGTTGGATTTTGATCAGGCCCTCAGATGTAGTTTCGACCGCCACATATACAACCTCCTACTGACATAGGAAATATTTATATGCATCTTTGTTGCATTTGAAATTATTTATATCTATTATTGCAACACTATTGCATTTGTAGACTATGAACATACCATATTTTCCTTCACGAACCTATCGACGAAATTTTCGACGATTACAGCGCCAATTTGGCTTACTTGTCTTATTCAATTTATTCCTATTAGACAGCTATGGACAGCAGACGATATCAAAGACCCCTGTATTTGTTGGCCATCTCCAAGATTCATTGGGTGAGCCTATTAGCGGTGCTTCCATCATGCAGCGCGGCAAAGGCATAGTCGCGGTGAGCGATCGGCACGGTACATTTAGATTGCATCTCGTCAAAACCACTGCTATCTTGGTACAGCATGTGGGATTTGAAGCTTTAGAATTGGATGTACGAGCTACTCCGGATAGTAGCCAACAGCATTGGGTGATGAAACGCAAATCGAGCTTCTTGGACATGGTGACGGTTACAGCATCTACTTTGCCTAAAGAGCTGCGCCAGATTTCATCCAGCGTATCTATCTTGCAGAAGGATGCACCTGAACTTCGGCAGTTGCAGAGTATTGATGAGGCACTATCATACATGCCAGGTGTGATGGTAGATAGGAGCAGAGGGCTCACGACCACTGGTACGCATACAGGGGTGATTCTCCGCGGAACGGGGTCGGCTAACCGCACCTTGGTCTTGAAAGATGGTGTACCCATCAACGATGCTTACACCGGAGGTGTGTCTGAATGGAACAGCTTGGCGACCAACAGCATCGAGCGTATAGAAGTGGTGCGTGGCCCTGGCTCTTCTATATACGGATCAAGCTCCATGGGTGGGACCATCAATCTGGTGACCCAAAAGCCGACAGATGCACTGCTATTGGGTGCCGATCTGCGCTATGGGTCGATGAATACCTACCAGGCGAGTGTCAAATTAGGAAAGCGATTTGCAAAGCGCTGGGGCGCTGTGGCCTTTGCGGAATACAAAGCGACGGACGGCTACGCCTATATGGCAGATAGTCTATGGAAGGACTACTATCAAAAGCCACAGACTTCATTGCTCAACATCAACACCAAGCTCACCTATGATTTTGACAATGGCGGTACATTGGCGGCGACAGCCGACTTTAATAGGCAGAAGCCATTGACGGGCACATCGATACTGTATGATGAGAGCAGCATGACGGGCAATTATCAACTACGCTACCAAAATAACAAAGCTCGCTTTGCTCCGGATATATTGGCCTACTACAATGTACAGAGTCGAATGACTACGGCGCTCAATTGGAATGCCAAAGAGGAAGCATTTAACAGTACAAGCTACCTATCCAGGGTACCGTTGGACACCTATGGTATCATTGCTAAAGTGAGTCATCGGGTAGGAATCAACGATTTGACGGTCGGTGCGGATTTGCGCTTTACGGAGGTCGTGTCGAGAAAGGAATATCCGGACAAGGGCATGCAGAATTTTAATGGCCGACAGGATTTTGTTTCCTTGTTCGTCAATGATGATGTGCGATTTTCAGATAAGCTACATGCCAACCTAGGCCTGCGGCTCGACCATTGGGCAAATCGGGACGGGTATTTCTTCGATAATCTTTCTGGCAAAGAAGTCACGATAGATTATGATGCAGCGCGCTCTACCGTGCTGACACCCAAAGTTGGCCTTACCTATGAGCTGCTTACCAACTTGCGTCTGCGATCGGTATATGCGACAGGCTTTAGGGCACCAGCTGCCTACTATATGTACAACGCTGCTCCATTGGGTTCTTCCTTTCGATTGGGCAACCCTGAGTTGAAGCCCGAACGTATGCGGTATGCTATTGATTTCGGTGCTGACCTTCAATTGATGGAGCAACTTGAATTGTCAGCGACGGTATATACATCTGAATACAGTGATTTTCTAGCGGCCGTATTGATCGACCCCGAAGAAGTACCGTCGTATTTTGACCCCGGAAACTTGCCGGTACGTCAATATATTAATATTGGAAAGGTAGGGTTGTGGGGAGTAGAGAGCGCTGTAAAATACCGGGTATCGTCCGCGTTGACGACACAAGTGAGCTACTTTTATAATCAATCGGAGATTAAGAAATATGAGACCAATCCTGAATATGTAGGTAGGGAGATGAGTGACAATCCCCATAGTATATACTCGGCGGCACTGATTTATGATCATCCGCGTGTGGGACATGCGAGCATATGGGGGAGACATACAGGCGCTTTCTTCGGCGATCTGGAGAATACCGTCGAGAAGAAAATGGAGTCAGTGACTGTAGTGGACCTCAAGCTGGCTAGAAGCTTTGGCCCAATTGGTGTAAATTTCACCGTGAACAACCTATTCGACAAACTCTATTTTGGCAGCTACACGTCGGCCAAGAGCTACTATTATGCTCCGGCAAGGACGATACTGCTTGGTATTAATTACAACTTATAAAATAGAAATCATGCTAACATTTATAGAACACATCCTTTTTCAACTCGCAAATTGGCTACACCTGCCTGTATTTCTAGGGCTATTGGCAATGGTATGCTGGGTGGTGTGGTCATGTGGTGCCGTATTACGCGAAGCGCTTAACCGGAAGGGTGATAGTCGTGTGAATGCCTTTTTCGAACAAAATAGCGAGGAGATCCGCATCTGCCTGGCTGATAAAGATAATGCGGACATCAATGTGACCGAATTGGTGCAAAAATGGGAAAGGAAAGAAAATGAAAAATTGGATCGTATCCGATTCTTGATAAAGGTCGCGCCTTCATTGGGATTGGTGGGTACTTTAATTCCTATGGGGCAAGCACTTGCAACGCTATCTACGGGTGACATGTCTGCTATGGCCAACCACATGGTTGTCGCTTTTACGGCAACCATTGTGGGGCTGGCCTGCGGTATTGTCGCATATATGATCACCTTGAAAAAGGAGCAGTGGCTTGCGAAGGATTTCCTGGCTTGCGAGGTTTTGTTGGAACGTCAGCTGCGGAAAGAAACGGATGATCGTCAATTAGAGAACAGGATACAAGCGCATATATAAGTATACCATCATGAGATTATTGAATAAAGATAGATATGAGGCTGTGCGGGCCCCGTTAGAAGATCCCATCAGTGGAGTGGCCAACTTGTTCGACATCAGTGTAGTACTGATTGTAGCCATGATCATGGCCCTCATGTCGGCTTTGAATGTGCTCGATCTTTTCGATCCGGAAACCGAAATGACGATGACCAAGAAGACGAAAGACGGCCAGATGGAAATCATCACGAAGAAAGGCAAGGAAATCAACGTAAAGAAGATATCACCAGAAGAAGCTGCTGGTCAGGGTGAGCGACTAGGTACGGCCTATCAATTGGATGATGGACAAGTCATTTATATCCCAGAAAAGTAAGATGGACATAAAAAAAATAGGATTTGGTTGTTGGTTGGTGTTTTTCATGTTGCTGCATATGCCATACGGCGTAGCGCAGCAACTGAAAACCCAAAAACGTATTGCACTTCTGGTATCGGACAACTATAGTAAGCCTGTAGCGGATGCCATCCGGTTGTTGCAGCGGGAACCAGAATTTGCCTCTCGTTTTGAGGTGATAAACGGTCAAAGTTGTCAGACCTCCATTGAAGCTGCCGATATAGTCATCTGCTATGTACATACCCCGCAGATGTTGCAGCGCTATACTCCGCAAATGCAGCAGGTGGTACAACGAGGTGGTTGGGTATATGCGGTGGGCAGTAGTCCTGAAGCTGACGACTATCAAAAGTGGGGCATGCGATTTGACAAAACAGTGGACCATTATTTTGAGAATCCCAGTGCGGCAAACATCAAAGAACTAGTCCTTCTATTGGCGGTGCGACATTTAGGGGCTGCCTTCGATACCAAACCCCCTCAAGTATATCCTGAACAGGGTATCGTAGACTGGTCTACGGGACAGATTTATACCTCATTTGCAGCTTTTGAGGACGCTAATGGAAGGAAAGGGGGAGGATTGCCCACGGTAGGGCTCTATGCTTTCCGCTATGAATTTGTCACTGGTCAAGATGCCTACCTGCGTGACTATGCACGTGGATTTGCGGATGCTGGGTATCAAGTATTGCTATTCTATGGCTTTCCGCTGGACAAAGCGCTCAACGCATACTGCACAGACAGTCTCGGTAAAGCCAGAATCGATGCCTTGGTTAGCTTTTCCTCTCTTCCTGGGGGAGCTCCAGAGCGTGTAGCTGAAAGCTTTTCAAGGCTAGGGGTGCCGGTTATAAATGGGGTCACCAGCAGTAAAAGTCTAGCCGAATGGCAAGTTGATAAGGTGGGTATAGCCATCTCAGAACGCACCATGGCCTTTGTGCGTCCCGAGATTATGGGGCAAATACAACCGACTGTAGTAGCTACACAGGAGCGATATACGGATAGTGCAGGCCTTGTCTTCAAGCAGAAAATAGCCTTGCCAGGGCGCGTGGAGAATTTGGTCGAAAAGGTAAAAGCTTGGTCGCGGTTAAGGCGCCTTCGTAATGATGAAAAAGACGTCACCCTAATTTATTATAATGGCCACCCTGGCAAACATAATATAGGAGCCAGTTACCTCAATGTACTGCCAAAGAGTATGCACAGCATCTTGCAAGCGTTGCAACAAAACGGATATGACCTGGGGGGAATCCCACCGACAGCGGACGAAATCTTCAACGATGTGATGAAGGGTGGGCGTAATATCGGCACTTGGGCTCCTGGAGAATTGACACGCATGGTCCAGCAAGATAATCCCGTGTTGGTACCTATGGAAACCTATAGGAAATGGTTTGCCGAATTGCACCCTCAGTTTCAGGAGCAGGTAGTTCGCAAATGGGGCGTGCCTGATTCGGCGCACATCATGGTTTGGAAAGATGAGCAGCAGCGTGCCTTTTTCGTGCTGCCACAAGTGAATTTTGGAAAAGTACACCTCATGCCTCAACCCGCGCGCGGTTGGGAAGAGGACAGCGAAGCCATCTTCCATGATATCAACTTGCCCCCTCATCACCAATACATTGCATTCTATTTGTATCTACAGCATCAATCGAAGACCAATGCGCTGATCCACCTCGGTACCCACGGCACCTTAGAGTGGCTCTCGGGTAGGGAGGCAGGAGCTGATAACAGTGATGCGGCCGATGCATTATTAGGAGGTATGGTGAATATATATCCCTATATCATGGACAATGTAGGGGAGGGCACACAGGCTAAGCGTAGGGGTGGGGCCGTTATTATCGACCACCTGACGCCTCCCTTTCAGGAAGCCGGCCTACGCCCCGAGCTACGCCAACTGGCTGGGGTTATCAATGATTATACTACGGCAATGGATAAAAGTCCTGTATTGGCTGCGACGCATCTACAGGAGGTCAACCGATTGGCCAAGAGCACCAATGTGGTACGCGACTTGGATATCGTTGATGAACTGCAGCACCAGGATATTCAGCTATTGGAACATTACCTCCAGGAGCTGAATGAAAAACAGACGCCTATGGGTATGCATACCTTTGGTGTCTCTCCAGATTCAACACAAGCTATGTTGACAGCCCAAGCGATGGTCAATAGACAGAAAGCGCTGTCTGAAGACGAGTTGAAACTACAACGAGCGGATTACTATGGACGCCTATTGGCCAGTGGTCCGGCTGAAATGCAGGCATTATTGGATGGCCTGGATGGCAAGTACATAGCGCCTGCCACGGGCAATGATCCGATTCGAAATCCAGATGCGTTGCCCACGGGTAAGAATTTTTATGCTTTCGATCCCTCGCGGATGCCCTCACCGGGAATCTATGAAGCAGGAGAACGCTTGGCGACAGAACTTGTGGAGTCGTATCGTCAAAAGCATGGTGGACGTTATCCCGATAAGGTAGCCTTCAATCTATGGTCTGTAGAGACCATACGTCATGAAGGGATTATGGAAGCGCAGCTCTTGAGTCTATTGGGGATACGTCCCCAATATGATGGCTTTGGCAAGGTCAAAGGAGTAGAGCGTATCTCTCGAGATCATTTGGGAAGGCCTCGTGTAGATGTCGTGATTACGCCCTCGGGTCTCTATCGTGATATGTTTCCGCAAATGATGCAGCTTATCGACCAAGCGGTGCTATTGGCCTATAGGTCGCCTGAATCGGATAATGTGGTACGCCAACATGTCGACTCCACCAAACAACAACTGGCGGAGATTGGAATCACGGATAGCACGCTGCGTGAGCGGCTTGCACTGGTTCGGCTTTTCGGGTCGGAGTCGGGAAGTTATGGCATAGGTGTAGATCGTGCTGTGCAAGCATCCGATAAATGGGAAAATAACACTTCAGTAGCATCGGTATATTTTAACCGGTCAAGTCACCTGTATGGACAGGGATTCTGGGGGGTAGGCGGTGCTGAATTGGAACGTATAACGGGTAAGGATCTAGCGGTGTCGCTGTTTCAAAAAGCTTTATCAGGAACAAAGGCTGTAGTGCATAGTCGTTCGACGAATGTATATGGGGTGCTTGATAACGATGATTTTTTTCAATATCTGGGAGGTATGGCGCTGGCTATTACGCAGGTGGATGGTGTCGAACCGGACATTGTAGTGACCAACCTAATCGATCCGAATGATATGCGACAAGAGCGCTTGGATAAGTTTATCGGGCGTGAACTTCATACCCGTTACCTCAATCCTGAATGGATAAAGAAAATGACTTCCGAAGGATATGCCGGCGCTCGGATGATTGGTCAGGTGGTCGACAATATGTGGGGTTGGCAGGCGACGACTGACCACGCTATACAGGAGGCAGATTGGCAAGAATGGCACGATGTATATATAGCAGATAAATATGCGCTCGATATAAAAGAGCGTTTTGCAGACGCAGGCAATCTACATGCCTATCAACAGATGTTGGCGCGTATGCTAGAAGTGGTGCGCAAAGAGTACTGGCGACCTAGCGACAAAACATTACAAAGTTTAGTAACCGCTTATCTGGAAACCGGGCAGGAGATGGGTGTATCTTGCTCGGACCAGGTATGTGGAAATGAAAAGCTGTTGAAGTTTGTCGAACAGAACGTGAATACAGCAGACCAGCAGAGGGCACTTTCTAATTTGCATCAAGAATTGGGACGCGTATGGAACGGATTCCAAAACCATGACAATGCTGCTTCCGAAAATAGCCGTAGTTCAACTTCGGAGCTGCCGCCAACGACAGGGTCTGCTGTGCAGAAGCAAACGGTATCAACGCCTTCCAGTACCGCTAAGGCAAGTAGGGCAACAGCGGTAGAAAATACGGAGATACCTAAGAGCGAACAGGTATTGAAGGGATTTAAGATGGAGGAGGAACGGCTAATCTCTATGCAGGCTAACCCCCAGAACATGCCATCAGCCCAACATTGGGAAACTTTGGTCGGGTTGCTGATGGTTATGGCAATGGGGTTTGGATGGCGTACAGACGATACTTGATGATCTACTCATGTGGGCCTACCAGCGCCTGCATCAGTATGCTCTCGACGTCGTACCGAATATCATCTGCTATGGGCATTGCCAAAAAAGCTAGCTACTGATTTTTATCGATTAACGCCGATCGATTGTCTATGTCTAAGATATCGTAGATAGTCTTCAAGTGATATTTTACAGTATTCTCCGAGATGAATAGAAAGGCCCCGATTTCTTTGTTGGTCTTCCCCTGTTTGACCAGTTCAATAATTTCCGTATGCCTTGCTTTGAGCTGTTGGTTGCCCAATTTTGCGGTGAGATCATCACGGGATGCATCGGAAGTAGGTGTAATGTATTGCGCTAGGCGAGCACGCATCTGCTCCATTTCTTTCTCCATCAGGATACGACGGTGCTTATTGGAATGGTAAAGTTTGAATAGCACGAAGATAAGGGCACATAGCAGCAGGATGATGCAACTGAAAAGCCACATCATATTTCTCTTATTGACCGTCTCGATATCACTTCGTTGCTGTAAGAGCTCTTTTTCCAAGACATTAAGCTTGCCACTCCGGTTTGCTGCGTCATATTGTCTACGCGCTTCGCTGACGGTCTTTTGCGCTAGATAGGCTTTTTCATACTCTTTATTTGATGTATAATAATAGATAATGGTTTCATACATCGTAATCTTGTACAGGTCGATGTTGTATTTATTTGCATAGTCCAAACCTATTTTAAAGGCTTCCAATGCCTTTTCTTTAAGACCCATTAAGTTGTAAAGCTCTACTTTGACCTTGTAGATGATGGGCAGATGCTTGGGGTTTTCTTGCTCCAACAATCGAATGCAAGCGTCAAAGTACTGATCGGCTTCGGAGTAATTTTCTTTGCGAAGCTCTAGGTGACCCAATACGCATTCATAGAAGGCTCTAGTTTCTCTGTGTATGTATTGGAGATTGTCTGGTTTGACTTGTTTCAACAATTCCAAAAGTTCCTTTTCATTCTTGAGGTCGAAATGGATGAGTATGCGCTCGACAGTGACTCGTGTTTCGGCCTCTTCGACACGATCGCTCTTTTGCCCCTCTTGATAAGCAAGCTCTAGATTGTTGAGTGCTCCTGAGTAATTATAAAGCTGCTTGTAAGTGAGTGATTTTTCCAGGTAGGCGATGTAGCGGTCATAAGGGGTAGACTTGGGGTCATTGATGATTTTCTCCAATAGGAGGATCGATTTTTCATTTTGATTGTTGTCATTTAGATTGGATATCTCTTCGTGCAATCTGTTTGGGTCGATTTGCTGCGCATAAAGGGCAAATGTAATGAAGAATAAAAAGAACGTTAGAATAAGCTTTGAAGGTCTACTCATAAATGTATGTGCAATATATTTAATATAAAAATAATAATTGTATCGATAGGCATTTGTAAATGAGTCAAATTTACGATTTTTATCCGACTTTAAATACAAATTAGACGCGGGGATTAACTTTACATTTAGAATAGATAGGCTACGGCAACCCTGTTACATTAATCTACTTATTACCAAATTATTAAGGTTTTTTATCATCCTTGTAGCCAGTCGACTATAAATTTACTTTTTTTTGTTTGAAATGATTTTTGTATACTATAAATTTGAGTAACGATTATATAATCTATAAGAAAGATGAAAATAGAAACGTATTCAAAATTTGTCGCTGAGCTGATTGGTACATTCGGTTTGGTGCTCTTTGGTTGTGGTGCAGCTGCAATAGCAGGTGTAGATACCGCAGGTGGCCTATCCGGTTTGGGCCTATTGGGTATTGCCACCGCTTTTGGTCTGTCAGTAGTGGTATTTGCCTATGCTATTGGTGGGATCTCGGGCTGCCATATCAACCCCGCTGTGACAATAGGTGTATTGGCTGCGGGCCGTCTATCTGCAAAAGATGCAGGAGTCTACATCTTGGCGCAATTGATAGGAGCCTTGTTGGGAGCATTTGTGCTACAACAGATTTTAAGCGGACAATTAGCCGGTTTCCAGGCTGGTGAATGGGCCTATGGGTCAAATGGCTGGGGGCAAGGGTATCAAAACGAATATGGGGTTGTGGCAGCGTTTACAACTGAAGCGGTGCTGACATTCCTCTTCCTATTCGTGATATTGGCTACGACCTCTAACGTAGGAAATGGTACAATGGCTGGATTGGCAATCGGCTTTACGCTGTTGCTCATTCACCTTGTAGCGATACCTGTGACTGGAACTTCTGTCAATCCAGCACGCTCATTTGGCCCTGCTGTGTTGGCGGGTGGAGTGGCACTTTCACAGCTGTGGTTATTTATTGTCGCGCCAATAGTTGGTGCGCTGGTCGCAGCAGGAGTGTGGCGGGCAATAGCACCCAAAGCGGAGTGAAAATAGAGGTGTAAAAGATAAATGGGAGTATACCCAACAGAAGAGTCCTTGGCTTTAAAGCCAAGGACTCTTTAATTTTTATGAAAACAAGACGATGTTAATTTGTATGTTTTTACTTGGTCTCAAAGAAATGACGGATGTACTGCTTGTCTTCTTCTATCTTATCTTTCATGATGTCTATACTTTCAAAACGTTCATCATGTCGGACAAAGTGTAAAAATTTGACCTTAAGTGTCTTTCCATAAATATCCTCGTTGAAATCAAATAGGGATACTTCTATGTTACGGGTCATACCATCTACAGTAGGTCGGGTACCGATATATCCCATCCCTTTGGCTCTGCAAATAGGCACTTCCTCTTCGTAGGCGCCAGTCAAGACTTCTTTCACCTTGTCATAAATCTCTACCTCTACGGCATAGATGCCATAGGCCGGAATCAGCTTGTGCTTCTCGTGTACATGTAAATTGGCGGTAGGAAACCCAATGGTCCGACCAATCTGATCGCCACGAATCACAGTCCCCGTCAATTCAAAAGGATAGCCTAAGTATTGGTTGGCTGTATCAATATTACCTTTGATCAAGGATTCTCGGATGCGTGTAGAAGATACGGCAACATCATTGATATCTTGCTCGGGAATCTGATCGACGGTATAATCGAAAATTTCAGCAAAATATTCCAGTTCGACAAGAGAGCCTTTTCGGTCCTTTCCAAAATGATGGTCGTATCCAATGACAATTTTCTTGGTGCCCAGCTTGCCAATCAATACATTGCTGATGTACTCCTCTGGTGTCTGATTGGAAAAATCTCGAGTGAAAGGCGTTAGGATCAGATGGTCTATACCTGCTTTGGCAAGATGCCACACTTTTTCTTCAATATCGTTGATGAGGCGGAGACTATCGTCATCTGGATTGATAATAAGGCGAGGATGAGGGAAAAAAGTCAATAATACGGTCTCTCCATTGATTTTCTTAGCAGATTCTTTAAGATGACTCAAAATCTTCTGATGCCCGATATGGACGCCATCAAAAGTCCCAATGGTGACTACAGCGCAGTCTAAAGGTTGGAAGTCTTCTAAATTTCTGTATATTTTCATCCTAACTATTCTACTTGTTGGCGGATGAGAGCTCGATCGACGGTGTCGACTCGGTTTCATCCTAACTATTCTACTTGTTGGCGGATGAGCGCTCGATCGACGATGTCGACTCGGTACCCTTCCACTTTCTTATTAATTTCTTCTATTTAATGACTATATACCTTGCGTTTATCCGGTACATATTTGCTTAGGTCGAGACACCGACCTACATCATTAAACTGAGTTTGCCGCAAAAATAACAACTATTATTCGTTAATGGTTGAATTAGATTGTTTGTTTTTCGTTAATTTTTTGAGATCGGATGACTTCGATGAGTTTTTCTAAGTTCCATGCGTTGGCAATATCATAGTCGCCACTTTTGGTACGACGGAGCTCACTGAGATGCCCACCATTGTCCAATGCTTTTCCAAAATCATGTGCGATAGAGCGAATGTATGTTCCTTTGGAACACGAAATCCTAAAGTGCACGTGAGGGAGTTCAATCTTTTCGATGTCAAAACTATTGATACGGATCTTTCTGGATTTGAGTTCAACCTCTTCTCCTCGTCTAGCCTTTTCGTACACGCGCTCTCCATTGATTTTGATTGCCGAATGAGCGGGTGGGTATTGTTCGAGTTCGCCCAGAAATTGCTGCGTGGCCGCCTGAATAGCATCTGCTGTCAAGTCACTGATATCAAACCGCTGGTCGATATCGGTCTCCAAATCATATGAAGGTGTAGTGGCACCTAGGGTAATTATACCCGTATACTCTTTGTCTTCTGCTTGAAAGGTGTCGATTTGCTTAGTCATCTTTCCAGTGCACACAATCAAAAGACCGGTCGCCAATGGATCGAGGGTGCCTGCGTGGCCTACCTTTATCTTTTGGGGTTTGATTGAATTTCTAATCTTACCGACGACGTCGAAACTCGTCCATGTGAGTGGCTTATCGACCAAAAGCATTTGCCCTTCTGCGAAGTTGAAAACGGGCTCTTGTTCGTGCGCTATACGTTCTTCCATTAAATAATCTGTAGGCTATGGCCTGACATCAACAAAGCGATAATCAGCAATCCAACAATAATCCTATACCAACCAAAGGCTTTAAAACCATATTTGGTCAGGATTCCGATAAAAGATTTGATGGCAATAATCGCCACTATAAATCCCACGACGTTACCAATAATCAATAGATTGATTTCATCGGGAGTAAAAGTATTACCTTCTTTAAAAAATTTAAGCAACTTGACTAAGGATGCGCCAAACATCATGGGGAGCGCCAAAAAGAATGAAAATTCAGCCGCTGCTTTACGCGTTAATTGCTGCGTCATACCCCCCACAATAGTACTTGCTGATCGTGACGTGCCCGGTATCAAGGCCAGACATTGATAGAGACCGATCTTGAACGCTTGTCCATACGAAATATCATCTGAATTGTCCAAGGAGGGCTTGTTGAACCATTTGTCTACAAATAAAAGAATCACTCCACCGATGACCAAACTGACGGCTACCATTAATGGACTTTCTAGCCACTGATCGATATAATCATTCAGTGCAAGACCTAAAATCGATGCCGGTATCGCAGCTACCACAAGCTTGTAGTAAAAGGCCATAGACCGAAAGAAACGCTTGTAGTAAAGAACCAAGACAGATAGGATGGTACCCAGCTGGATAACAATGGTAAAGAGCTTGACAAATGCTGTGGGCTCGATGCCCATTAAAGCGGTAGCAATAATCATATGTCCTGTCGATGAGACAGGTAAAAACTCTGTCAGGCCTTCAATGATGGCCAAGACAATGACTTCAATTAAATTCATCTACTATTTTATACGTTCTTGTTCTTGGGTTTGTATAGGATGGCGACAAAACCCAATGCAAAACCTAGTATAACAACGATAGGAGCAATCGTTATTTTGGTAAAACTATAAATATCAGTACTGCCCGACATTAGGAAAAAACCGATAATTACGACAAGGATACTGGCTACAAAAAGTTGGTAATTAATTTTTGCGAATGCAAATCCGGTCTTGTTGACAGGTGTTGTTTTTGTAGTTTTATTAGCTTGAGCCATAATGGTATATAATTAACGATATAAACTATGTGATTTTGCCTTAAGGTATTTGGTGACTGCAAAATAGGTACTCAACCCAGCAATCAGGACGCCAAGAATGATGACCCCCAAAAAGATGGCGCCAAACTCGTACCAATTTCTTAGAAAGACCAATTCAGGAATTTGCCTTTGCGAAAATTGTAGGGTGAAGAGTAACAGTAAAATGGCAATCAACGCGCCCAATAAACCGTGGACAATACCATACAGGATGTAGGGCTTGCGGATAAAATTTTTGGTTGCACCGATGAGCTGCATGCTCTTGATCAAGAAACGCTGGGAGTATATCGCTAGTCGAATGGTATTGTTGATCAACGCAACCGCTATTACCAAAAGGATGACGGTGAACGCCAAAACAACGATACTGATGACGCGGATATTCTTATTGACCATATCGATCAATGACTCTTGATAAACGACTTCCTTGACCTTGCTGCTGTTGGATACTTTTTTGATGAATGTCTGTATGCTATCGGTATTGGCATATTGTTCTTTCAGGTATACATCAATAGAAGGTAGCAACGGATTGTGCCCTAGGAACTCAACAAAGTCTTCTCCCAGGTCCTCTCTTAGATTTTTGGCAGCAAGTTCTTTACTGATGTATTCTGTGCGTAGCACGTAAGGGTCTTTTTCCACATCTTTTTGCATCGCCAATACATCCCCCTCTGTCGTATCATCATTGACGATGATGTTGAGGACAATATTCTCCTTTACATATTTGGAAAGGTTGCGGGCGTGTACAAGGATCAATCCCAATAAACCAGTCATGAGCAGTACCAATGCAATGCTGATTACCGTTGAGACGTATACAGATTTTGTTTTTTTCTTGGTGGTGCTTAATTCGTATCCTGACATAAGCAGATTTTAATTATTTGTTTGCGAAAGTAAGGAATTGCGCTGATTTTATGAACAAATATTGCAATTACTTACTAAGTGTGTAACTATCATTCGTATGGAGATGACCAATAATCTATCCTGAATGCATCTTGGAAGGAGATGGGTCACTTTATTCTTTAACTTCTAATATCTCCAATTATTGTTTAAAGTGCAAATCATTTTACCAAAAATAGTCTTCCGATGTGTCTGGTGGTCTTGAAGGACGTAGATGGCGCCTCCAATGATAAAGCTGTAGGATGTGCGACAGAATGGTTTTTATATATAGGAGTAAAATTGTAATTTCGCAGTTCTTAATAATTCCTTATTTAGTCAAATGGAGTATAATCATAAATCATTAGAGAAGAAGTGGCAGAAATTTTGGGCGGCACATCACACGTTTAAATCATCAGATTCACATGATAAGCCTAAGTATTATGTGTTGGATATGTTTCCGTACCCGTCTGGGGCTGGACTACATGTAGGGCATCCACTGGGCTATATCGCATCCGATATCTTTTCGCGGTACAAGCGCTCAAAAGGTTTCAACGTCTTGCATCCAATGGGATATGACTCTTTTGGCCTGCCTGCTGAGCAATATGCTATACAGACCGGGCAACATCCGGCGATTACCACCGAAGCCAATATCAATCGGTATAGGGAACAGATGGATAATATCGGATTTTCGTATGATTGGAGCCGTGAAATTCGGACATCTGAGCCCGAGTATTATAAATGGACGCAATGGATATTCATGCAATTGTTCAATTCGTGGTACAACAACGAATCGGATAAAGCGGAATCCATCCAGACCTTGGTCGCCAAATTCGAAAGCACAGGTTCAGCTGGTATTAAGGCCGTATCTGATGAAGATGTATCTACCTTTACTGCTGCTGAGTGGCTGTCATTCGATGAGGAGGCCCAACAACGGGAATTGTTGAAATACCGTATTGCCTACCTGCGGGAGAGTACCGTTAATTGGTGTGCAGCTTTGGGCACTGTATTGGCGAATGACGAGGTTATCAATGGTCTTTCTGAACGTGGAGGTTACCCTGTCGAACAAAAGAAAATGATGCAATGGTCTATGCGTATTACCGCCTACGCCGATCGCCTACTACGTGGGCTACAAGATGTTGATTGGCCCGAACCTCTGGTCGAGATGCAACGCAACTGGATAGGTAAATCTGTCGGAGCATCGGTCAAATTTCCTGTGCCGCAGTTGAATACAAATATAGAGGTGTTCACGACACGTGTGGATACCATCTTTGGTGTATCGTTTGTGGTATTGGCGCCAGAACATGAGCTCGTATCTGCTTTAACTACCGAAGGTCAACTGTCAGATATACAGTCTTATATAGATAAGACAAGTAAGAAATCAGAGCTTGATCGAATGGCCGATACCAAAACCGTATCTGGTGCATTTACGGGTAGCTATGCTAAACATCCTATTACTGGAGAAGAAGTCCAAATCTGGATTGCAGACTATGTATTGGCCAGCTATGGTACAGGTGCTGTGATGGCTGTACCCTCTGGAGACCAGCGCGACTATGTATTTGCGAAGCACTTCGGCTTACCGATTGTGCCTATATCAGATTCGCAACAGATCGAAGATGAAGCTGATGCCAATAAAAATGGTAAATACATCAACTCAGGATTTATAAACGGTATGACTTATGAAGAAGCTGTGCCTGCATTGATTGCGAAGTTGGAAGAATTGAATCTGGGGAAAGCTAAAATCAATTTCAGGATGCGGGATGCGATATTTGGACGTCAACGCTATTGGGGTGAGCCGGTACCGGTATACTTTAAGAATGGACTGCCCTATTTGATAAAAGAGGAGGAACTGCCGTTGCTCTTGCCTGAGGTAGATAAGTACCTGCCGACGGAAAGTGGGGAACCACCGCTAGGACGTGCCGAAGGTTGGAAATACGAAGATCGCTATGAATATGAACTCAGCACAATGCCTGGTTGGGCTGGGTCAAGTTGGTACTGGTTCCGATATATGGATCCCAAGAACCAAGGGGCTTTTGCCTCGCCAGAAGCCATCGATTACTGGAAGTCTGTTGATTTATATATCGGTGGTTCTGAGCATGCTACCGGTCACTTGCTGTACTCACGCTTTTGGAATAAATTCTTGAAGGATCTGGGATATCATCAGGAGGAGGAGCCATTCAAGAAGTTGATCAACCAAGGGATGATCCAGGGCCGATCCAACTTTGTATATCGTGTACTAGATGCTGATGGAAGAGGTACGAACCAGTTTGTCTCTTACGGACTTAAAGGCCAATATACGACCAACGCACTACATGTAGATGTCAATATTGTCGTGAATGATGTGCTGCACTTGGACAAATTCAAGGCTTCTAGGCCTGACTATGCAGACGCTGAATTTATCCTCGAAAATGGTAAGTACATCTGTGGATCGGAAGTCGAGAAGATGTCGAAGTCCAAGTTTAATGTCGTCAATCCAGATGATATCATCGATACCTATGGTGCGGATACCCTACGTATGTACGAGATGTTTTTGGGTCCATTGGAACAAGCCAAACCTTGGAATACAAACGGTATAGAAGGCGTGTACAAATTCTTAAGAAAAGTGTGGCGTCTATTCCATGACGGAGCGGGCAACTTTGCCGTATCTCCCGATGAACCAACTAAGGCCGAATTCAAAGCCTTACATAAAATCATTAAAAAAGTGGAAGAAGACATCGATAGATTCTCATTCAACACTTCGGTATCGGCATTCATGATTTGTGTAAATGAATTGACAGATCTCAAGACGAACAAAAGAGCGATATTGGAGCAACTCTTAGTGGTATTGCAGCCTTATGCTCCTCACATTACGGAAGAATTGTGGTCGTTACTGGGAAATGAAGCAGGGACAATCTCCTATGCAGCTTATCCGACGTTCAATCCTGAGTATTTGGTTGAATCTGAATTTGCCTATCCCGTATCCGTGAATGGAAAGATGAAAATGAATTTGCCACTTGCACTAGACCTTGACGCCAAAGCTGTGGAGGAAATCGTACTGGCTAATGAAGATGTCCAAAAAGTGTTGGATGGCAAGGCTGTGAAAAAGCTGATTTTCGTAAAAGGAAAAATCATCAATATAGTAATCTAGTATAACTATTGCGCACCTCGCGCCTGCGATTTGCCACCTATAAGGTTCCCTTGGACGTTCCAAGGGGACCTTTTTTTTTGCGACAGCATTTCATCTATCCAAAAAAATCTATTTGACTAAGCAGCTCATTATGAAGAGGTGGCGTTATTGAAAGAAGTATGTTTACTTTAATTGTCTCCATTTCTTTACAAAGGAGCATTTTCCTAAATGCTTTTCGAAAACAAAGTTACTGATTGTCAAGATCTTGTTACATTTAATGATGTACCTCGTACACTTTGCTTGCAAAAGCAAATTCTTATTGATTATATTTAGGTAACCAAGTTATAAATCGTTAATCCATTCACCATGGGTTAATCTATCATCCATTAATTAAAAAAAAGACATGCCTATGATGTAACCGCGCGCGCCACAAAAAACCAACCGGCTTAAAACCAACTAACAAACAATAAACAACTAAACATTAATTATGACACAGTCAAAACACTTTAATGGAAGGGGTAGGCCTTCTATTCACCTCTCCTTAAAAAAGACCTTTTGGATGGCGAGTCTCACCGTTCTTGCCGCGAATCCAATTTTTGCTGAATCAATTCACGTTGAAAATCTCTCGTTCCGAACGCCAAAAGCGAATATGATTGGTGTACAGGAAATCACTATCAAGGGAACAGTGCTGGATGCGACGACCAAATCCCCTTTATCCGGGGTGACGGTCAAGGTTGTTGGGAAGAGCACTGCGACCAGCACGGGGGGGAATGGAGAGTTTGAGATCAAGACTGCGGCAAACGATATGCTCGAGTTCAGCTATATCGGATACGGAAAAACCAGTCACACGGTCACAGGGCCCACCAGCAATCTCGTCGTTGAGCTCTTGAATGAGGCAGGTTCTTTGGAAGAGGTGGTGGTGACAGGGTATGGCGCACAGCGCAAAAAGGATTTAACCGGTTCGGTGTCAGTGGTAGACGTCAATCAGCTGAAGAGCCAGCCGACAGCAAGTGCAGTTGAGGCCTTACAAGGACGTGCTACAGGGGTGCAAATCGTTGCAGATGGCGCGCCGGGGTCAACTCCACAGATTAAGATTCGGGGCTATAGTACAATCAACAACAATGAACCGCTTTATGTTATTGACGGGGTGCCTTTTGAAGGTAAATTGAGCTGGCTGAATCAAAATGACATTGAGTCCATGCAGGTGCTGAAAGATGCGTCGGCAGCTTCTATATATGGAGCGCGTGCGAATAATGGGGTCGTCATTATTACTACCAAAAGCGGTAAAAGTGGTAAAGCGCAAATTAATTTGGATGCTTACTACGGTGTGCAGGTCCCGAATAGGGGTAGATTTCCAAAAATGCTGACCCCGCAACAGGTTTTAGATATAGAAAATCGCGTTAATGGCACAAACAACACATTACCAGACTATATGGTAGCGGGAGGTAAAGTGGGGCATGACATTACGCCTGCGGATGTAGACCTATCCAAGTACAAATATAACGTAAAGAATAAAACGGATTTCTATCAAATAACGAAGACGAATAAAGAAGGCACAGATTGGTTCAGGGAATTATCTCAAAATGCACCCACACAATCTTACCAGCTAAGTGCGGCGGGTGGCACGGATGATGCAAAATATGCCATGTCAGCCGGATATTTAGGACAGAAAGGGACTATCATCCATACGGGATTTGAACGGTTCAATATAAGGGCTAACACCTCTTTCTCAGCTTTCAATAATAAGCTTCGGTTTGGGGAGAATATGCAGTATAGCTTTACGCAGGGGCATGGTATCGGGGTAAATACCAACACCGCCGGTGACTATATTGGCGAGGGCAGTGTATTGGGATTTGCGTATCGGATTCACAATGCCATACCTGTGTATGATGAGATGGGCAACTTCGCAGGATCGCTCGGAGGGGAATTTGGGAATGGCGAAAATCCAGTAGCTATTGCCTATCGGGCAAAGGACAACGTGAATAAGAACAACTTTTTCTTTGGAAATGCCTTTTCGGAGTATGACCTTATAGATGGACTTACCTTGCGGACTAACTTCGGCTTGAAGTACGAAAACTACAACGGTATATCGTATCGTTATCCCAATCCAGAGTTTACTGAAGGAAATTTGAGCAACTCGATGAGTGAAAACTTCGGCTTTACGACGGAATGGACCTGGACCAATACACTTAATTACAAAAAAGTATTTGGTGAGCACAGCCTGAATGTCTTAGCAGGTACCGAAGCTATACAAAATAGGTATCGGCAATTGAGCGGCAGCGGACGGGACTTATTCACCATGAGCAGCTTAGACTATCTCTACTTGGACGCTGCCAATGGCCAATCCAGTGGAAGTGAAGGTACGGTAGGCTCTATGTTCTCCTTGTTCGGAAAAGTAGACTATGCGTTCAAGGACAGGTATCTGTTGAGCGCGACTGTACGTAGGGATGGCTCTTCCAATTTTGGTCCAGCTAATAAATACGGCGTATTTCCAGGAGTAAGTGCTGCTTGGCGGGTATCAGAAGAGGATTTCTTAAAAGAAAATACTTGGGTCAGCGATCTGAAGCTGAGAGCGGGCTATGGTGTGACGGGTAACCAACGCATCCCATCCGATCAGTATAGAAGAAGATTCAAGTCGGCCGTGAATTCGTCATCTTATCCAATCAACGGCACAGTAGTGACCGGTATGTGGTTGAGTGACTACGACAATCCAAATATCAAATGGGAGCAGGTATCGGCCCTCAATCTAGGTGTGGACTTCTCTATCCTCCAAGGGGACATCGATGGCTCATTTGATTGGTATGACAAGCGCACTACAGATATGCTGTACCGTTTGCCACTTCCAGCTATTGCAGGAGGGCGGGCCAATTCGCCATATGTAAATGTCGGGGAGATGCAGAATAAGGGGATTGAATTCTCGCTTGGTTACCATTATGGGCACCGTCAAGAAAAACCATTTACATTGGATCTAGCGGCCAATATATCACGCAACATCAATAAAATTGTCTCCTTGTCGCCATCTATTACACAGGACAACTTTGGTGCATTCCGGAGTATGGAAACCTCTATCTTAAAAGCTGGAGAGCCATTTGCAGCATTCTATGGCTATAAAGTCATCGGTATTTACCAAAGTGCTGACGACGTAGCGAACTCACCTGCATACAAAGATGCACGAGCAGGCGGGCTCAAGTATGCTGATATCAACAATGATGGTAAAATCGATGGTGACGATCGGACCGTGATCGGTAGCCCACATCCTGACTTTATCTATTCTTTGAATATCAATGCCACCTATAAAAACTTTGACCTGATGCTGTTTTTCTATGGTTCAAAAGGTAACCAAAACTATGAGGCCACCCGATACTTCACGGATTTCGGGGTATTCAAGGGACAGAAGAGTGTGCGGGTATTGGATGCATGGAGTGAGGATAATCCCGGCAGCATGATTCCGTCACAAGGAAAATCAGACGCTTCGAACTTTGAGTACGCTTCTTCCAGTTACTACATCCAAGATGCGAGCTTCTTGAAGTTGAAAAACCTACAGATTGGCTATACGCTTCCTACCGAAAAAATCTTTCGGTCGACAAGTGGTGTTCGAAAATTACGGGTATATTTTGGCGTGACGAATCTATTTACTATCACCAACTATGAGGGGCTAGATCCAGAAATATCAGCTACTCCTTCAGACTATCCGGCGCTAGGTGTTGACTTCGGGGTATATCCGCAGTCCCGCCAGTATATGCTTGGACTGAGTCTTGGGTTTTAAACTGTAGTAATGATTGGAAATTTAACAACAAAGAAGATGAACAAGAGAACGATATTAACGACTATATTAAGCGTATCCATCCTGATGGTATCTTCCTGTGGGAAAGACTTTTTGGAAAAGAACGCACAAGGCGAATTGACGGAGGGAGAAGTGTCCATGAGCGACGGGATCGAACAGGTACTATTGGGAGCCTACGGTATTATGAACGGGAATGTAAACGGCACATGGGGCAACTACTCATCAGCTCCCAGCCAGTGGATATTTGGGGAGATGACCTCAGACAATGCCCATAAGGGATCCGAACCGACAGATCAGCCGAATATGAATGCACTGGAGACATACTCCGCTAATGGGGTAAATGACAACCTAAGCACGATGTGGCAGGTGTACTATGAAGGTGTACTGCGAGCCAACAACGTCTTGAAACTCCTCGCAGTCGATCAACAAGGTGAAAAGACCGTAGGTGCCGATCGTGCAAAGCAGATTGCCGGGGAAGCAAGGATGTTGCGTGCGCACTACTATTTCTATCTTTGGCGGGTATTCAAAAACATCCCTTATGTGGATGAAAATACAAGTACAGAAGATGCCAAGACAATACCCAATAATACGGATGTGCTACCCAAGATTATAGACGACCTTATTTTTGCGAAAGACAACCTGCCAATCGCTAAAATCAACGGGGAGAAAGGACGGATGGACCAAAACATCGCTAAAGCTTATCTGGGCAAAGTATACTTGTATCAAAAGAAGTATCCGGAGGCGTTAGTGCTGTTGAAGGAGGTGATTGCGGGCAAAGATATCAAGGTCATGCCCTTTCAAAATAACTTTGACGTGCTGACCGAGGACGGACCGGAGGTGGTATTGGCTTCTAAACATGCTATCAACCCAGACCGGAGTGGAGACAATGCCAATGTCGGCGACATGCTGAGTGGACTGAATGGCAACAACCCTGTCGGCTGCTGTGGGTTTTTCCAGCCTACGATAGATCTGGTCAATGCTTATAAGGTAGATAACGCAGGGCTACCTATGCTAAACAATGAATATCGGACTGATCCGTATAAATCGGATTTAGGAAGCGAAGACAGCTATACGTTGAACGTAAATCTTCGTTTCGATCCTCGCCTAGACTATACTGTGGGAAGAAGAGGGGTGCGCTATCTCGACTACGGGGTGATGCCAGGAAAAGGTTGGGTGCGCGACCAGGCATATGCGGGTCCATTCGTGGGCATTAAGACCATGATCCCGCAGGAGCTCTTTGCCAGTTATGCCACAGCCGACACCTACCTGACGGCACTTGACGTCAACATAATCCGTCTGGCGGACGTGATATTAATGGCTGCTGAGTGTCATGTCGAGCTTAATCAGCTTCCGGAAGCCTTGGCCTTGGTCAATTCTATCCGGGAACGTGCCGCCAAGCTTCCTCCAAAACTCACTGGGGCAGGAGTGCCAGCAGCAGATTATGAAGTGAAACCGTACCCTGTGTTTCCAGACCAAGAATATGCTCGTAAAGCGGTGAGATTTGAAAGACGGCTGGAATTGGCGATGGAAGGTCACCGTTTCTTTGATTTGGTACGTTGGGGGGTAGCTAAGCAAGTAATCGAAAGCTACTCGACATTTGAAGGTAGCTTGCTGCCATCTTATAAAGGACTGGTGTTTAAACCTACAAACGAATACTTCCCAATCCCGCAGGATGAAATCGATAAGAGCGGTGGTACATTGAAGCAGAATGATTTGTAGACAATATAATTAAACAAAATGATCAAGGGTCGCTATACTATGGCGACCCTTTTTTGTGGCAACTAGCCGCGCAATGCTTGCTGGTGCCCGTTATAATAGGAGAGTTGCCCAGCAAGTAAGCGAGGGAGGTTTCATTAAATTTTTGTATGTTTATTGCAATGAAAAAGCGTACCCTATCTTTTCTAACACTGATAATTCTTTTTATACCGACCCTAAAAGCACAGATAGATGTTGATTTACGTGCTAAATTTGAGCATGCTGAGGATTTAAAACACCACTTTTATGGGTTCTCACTTTATGATGCCGATAGTGGACGATTTATCTTTGGAATCAACGAAGAAAAGCACCTGATGCCGGCATCCAATACCAAAATCTTTACTGTATTGGCCGCACTCCATATATTATCGGATTCCATTCCAGGCCTACAGTATGTAGAACGCGGCGATTCGCTTATCTTTTGGGGGACTGGTGATCCGACATTCCTACACAATAGATTGGATAGCCACAAGGTATATGATTTTTTAAAACGATCGGGCAAGCACCTATACTATGTACCTACCCAGCCAAAAGAGCCTTTCTACAGGAACGGTTGGGCGATGGAAGACTATGATGAATATTATCAACCCGAATTGAGTAGCTTCCCGATATATGGGAATGTAGCTACTTTTCGTGCTCCGCAGAGCGGGTCGCTATCGGTGGTGCCTGCTTTATTTCAAGAGCTGATCCATGTACGTGAGCAAAGCAGCAATAGGGCAAATTTCGCGCTGTCTCGAAAATTTGACACAAACGTATTCGAGATGTCGTCAATAAATGTGAAAAGAGGGTATGTCAACGAAAAGCCATTTAAATATTCTGATAGTCTATTTTTACAGCTCTTAGTGGATACGCTTAAGAAAGAAGTCAAGATGATTGACTATGAAAAACCTTCGGATACTCATATCTTATATTCGAATAGCCGAAATGAGATGCTCAGGGAGATGATGTTGCCAAGTGATAACTTTATGGCCGAGCAGTTTCAGATGATGTGCTCGTTTGTTAAATATGGTGAGTTTGATACCCGAAGGATTAGAAGTGATATGCAACAGGAGTACTATACTCACTTTACGGATAAAATAGATCTCCAAGATGGGAGTGGGCTATCTATCTATAACCTCGTCACACCTCGAAGCGTAGTCGAACTCTTAGCCTTACTGCAATCAAAGGTCGCGGATGAGGCTGTGCTCCATCGCCTCTTCCCGGCAGGAGGAGTGGATGGCACAATCAAATCAGCCTATCAACTAGATCAAGGCCAGCCATTTGTGTGGGCCAAGACGGGTACGCTAAACTCGGCCTATTGTCAAAGCGGATATATCCTCACGCGCAACGGACGTCGTCTGATATTCTCCTTCTTGAATAACAATTTTGTAACGGCACCTCGTACCATACGTAAGGAAATGGTCGCTATTATCACCCATATACGACAGAATTATTAAGTAGGGTAAGACCATTATTTGGATAATCCTTGTATATTCGAACGTTTAAAAAAGCTTTATGGCAACTGTTGAGAAAAACAACAAAAAATTGATAAGAGCTTGGTCTATGTATGACTGGGCAAACTCGGCTTACAACTTGGTCATCACGTCCACCATCTTTCCGGTATACTACACCACTATCACTCATACTGAAGCCCATGGGGATACCGTGACGTTCTTCGGGATAGAAGTGGTCAATACGGCTCTTTCTAATTTTGCGTTGGCATTTGCGTACCTTTTTATGGCGCTATCCTTGCCTTTCATCACTTCGTATGCGGACGCCACAGGACGTAAAAAGATGTTGATGAAATTGTTTACATATATTGGTGGTGCGGCCTGCATGGGTTTGTATTTTTTCAAGTTGGAAACACTGGAAATGAGCATTATTTTCTTTGCGCTTGCAGCAATGGGGTATATAGGCGGGGTGGCTTTCAACAACTCTTATCTTCCAGTAATAGCCACGGTAGATCAACAGGACAGCGTGAGTGCACAAGGCTTTGCCTATGGGTATGTAGGCTGCGTGTTGCTTCAAATTATATGTTTTGTATTTGTACTGAAACCGGAATGGTTTGGCATTACGGACTTATCGTTTCCAGCTCGGCTTTCTTTCTTCTTAGTGGGGCTGTGGTGGGTATCATTCGCGCAAATTCCATTCCGAGCACTGCCTGGTAACCAGGCTGTAGCGGTAGAGAAGGGACAGCCGATGTTGACCAAAGTTAGGGAAGAATTTGAAAAAGTATGGCATCGAATCAAAGAAATACAAGGCATCAAAAGATTCTTGCCTGCTTATTTCTTTTATGCGATAGGGGTGCAAACGGTCATGATCGTAGCCGCTGCCTTTGGAGAGAAGGTACTGCACTTGGGCGCGCCTAAGTTAATTGGTACGATTCTGCTGATCCAATTGGTGGCAATAGCAGGTGCTTATATCATGTCTGCACTGGCGAAGAAGGTCGGTAATATCCTGATTCTGATGTTTGTGGTGTTGGTTTGGATTGCTATTTGTATTGGCGCTTATTACCTGCAGAGTGAAATTCAATTTTACATTATAGCCGTGTTGGTAGGGGTGGTGATGGGTGGTATACAGTCTCTTTCTCGATCCACCTATTCGAAACTCTTACCCCAAGATATCGAAGATACCACAGCCTTTTTCAGCTTCTATGATGTCACTGAGAAATTGGCAATCGTGGTGGGGCTATTCTCTTTTGCACTGATTGAACAGATTACCCATAATATTAGATATTCGGCATTATTCCTATCTTTATTTTTTGTAATTGGATTTTTACTGCTTTTTAGGGTATTAAAGTTCAACAAAGCTTAATTTAGTTTTTTTGAAAGATATAGCGTTTAAATATCCATGTAGCGGAGGTTACATAAACGCGAATAGTATAGTTTAGAGCCACCAACCGGTGGAGGAGACCGTTAAAAGAGAGATAATATACATATGAAAGTAGAGCTGTTTGTACCTTGTTTTATAGATCAGATGTATCCTGAAACAGCTTTCAATACCATCAAAATATTGGAAAGAGTGGGTTGTGAGGTGATATACAATCCAGAGCAGACTTGCTGTGGGCAGCCTGCTTACAATGCAGGGTTTTGGGATGAAGCAAAGGTCGTAGGGGAAAAATTTTTAAATGATTTTTCGGAAGAGCATTATATTGTGGCGCCGTCGGCATCTTGTGTGGGAATGATCAAGAATGGGTATAATGATTTGTTTACAAATTCGGTAGAGCATAATCGCTGTCGTGGGATACAACGCAATATGTATGAATTAAGTGATTTTTTGGTGGAAGTAGTCAAAAGAGATTACTTTGGCGCCGAATTGGTGGGTACAGCAGTCTATCATGATTCATGCTCGGCATTGCGTGAATGTAAAATCAAGGATCAACCGAGGCAGTTATTGGCAAATGTGGGGGGACTGGAATTGGTTGAAATGAAAGATCAAGAAACCTGTTGTGGGTTTGGAGGCACCTTTGCCGTCAAATTCGAAGGCATCTCGTCGGCCATGGCTGAGCAAAAGGTGCAGCATGCATTAGACGTAAAGGCCGATTACATCATATCCACAGATGCTTCGTGCCTCTTGCAATTGAAAGCCTATATCGATAAACATCAACTGCCAATAAGGACGTTACACTTGGTTGATGTATTGACCTCGGGCTGGGCTAACATATAGGTCAACAAAAGGCTGATTAGGTTAATATTATTGATAATCGAGCCTTTGTTTTTGAATAAATTACAGTATTTTTATATAATAAGCATTTTATTTAGACAATTATGAATTCTAGAAGAGATTTTCTCAAAAACTTAGGCCTGGCAACAGCTGGCCTTGCACTAACTCCTAGTTTGGATGTGTTTGCAGCCAAGAAGCCATGGTTTGAAATTTCATTGGCTGAATGGTCTTTGCACCGCACTCTTTTCAAAGGAGATCTTAAGAATATAGACTTTCCTGAGTTTGCAGCAACTAAATTTGATATCCGTGCCGTAGAGTATGTCAATCAATTCTTCAAAGACAAAGCTAAGGACATGACTTATTTGAAGGATCTAAAGCAAAGAGCAAAAGATAACGGTGTGCGTAATGTCTTGATCATGGTAGATGGAGAAGGTAATCTCGGGGATGAAGACGCAACGAAACGTAAACAAGCTGTCGAAAATCATTACCAATGGGTGGACGCTGCTGCATTTTTAGGTTGTCACGCTATCCGTGTAAATGCTGCTGGAAAAGGTACACCTGAAGAGGTAAAGGGACGTGTTGTGGAAAGCTTGAGTACATTGGCAGATTATGGAAAGAAATCAAAAATAGCTGTTATTGTAGAGAATCATGGTGGTATCTCTTCCCATGGTGATTGGCTAGCCGATCTATTGAAGCAAGTGGGTAAGAAAAACTGCGGCAGTCTACCTGACTTGGGTAACTTCTACGAGTACGATCGCTATCAAGGTGTCACCGATTTGATGCCTTATGCACATGGTGTGAGTGCAAAAAGCCACAGCTTTGATGAGCAAGGTAATGAGACTCAGATAGACTACGCACGCATGATGAAGATTGTTAAAGATGCAAAATTCAAAGGTTTTGTGGGTATCGAATATGAGGGGGACAAACACAGCGAAATCGAAGGAATTACATTGACTAAAAAATTATTGCAAAAATTTCAATAAGCGCTAGCTATTAAGTCCTTAATATAGATAATATGAAGATTTGGTGTAGGTCTATCTGTTTGGGATGTCTGCTATCGATCATGCTGCCAGGATATGGACAAATGACCATGGCGAGTATGAAAGTTTGGGAGGATTCGTTGCTTAATATCGGTCAACAGGTCTTTCAAAACCAAGCAGAACCCGAACGGATAGACGCCAACTTCAGATTTGTGAAGACGCTAGTCTCTGCATTGAAAGAAAATAAGTCGTTTGACTATCCCTTTGAACGACTAAAAATGATTTCGATCCTCAATTCTCCGGATCAAAAATTTAGGATATTCTCTTGGAATGTACCACTCAATGATGGCTCGTACTTGTACTACGGAAGCATTCAATTGCAAACGCCTAATGGAGAATTGAATCTGATCCCTTTGCTAGACAAAACATTTGAGATCAAAAATCCGCAAACCGATATTGTCTCGGGTCAAAATTGGTATGGTGCTCAATATTATGCTATCATCCCCAATGGCAACCACTATATACTCCTGGGGTGGAAAGGACACAACCGGCTCTTTAGCCAGAAGGTAATCGACGTACTGACCCTGAAAGGTAAGGAGGCCACTTTCGGCTTAGCCTATTTTTCTAATGAACCCAAGGTGGTACGCAAGATATTCAACTACACCCGGGAAGCCACTATGCTGTTGCAATATGAAGCCAACCACAAGCGTATCGTATTTGACCATTTAGTCCCAGCAGATAAAAGTCTGGTCGGCAAGTATCAATATTATGGACCTGACTTGAGCTACGACGCTTATGAGGTAGCTCCAGGGAAGTTATTTTTCAAATCAAATATCGACTATGTGAATCCTGTAAACGGACGTGAAGCCGAGTATTTGGACCCTGCACGTAAAAAGGCGGAAAAGAGAAGTGGCTTTTAGTGTCCTTGAAATAAAAATATTTCTTTTATAATCCTTAATCAATTCAAAAAGTTTGTTTTCTTTGTAGCATTGTTTGTTAAAACAACTATTGAATGATTCCGGTTTAAGGAAAATATTGAACCATGTTAAATCTATTAAATATCATATATGACTGAAGAGAGAGATGAAGTATTGGTCTCGCACTTATCCAAGCAAGGTGTAGACGACAAAATGGTAATGGGGCATCCCGCAGGATTGTTTGTATTGTTTTTTACAGAGATGTGGGAGCGGTTTAGCTACTATGGTATGCGGGCACTCTTGACTGTGTTTTTGGTAAGCGAGATAGCCAAAGGCGGCTGGGGCTGGAGCAACGAGGAAGCGATGAAGCTTTACGGCGTATACACAGGACTTGTATATTTGACCCCCTTGCTTGGCGGAATCATTGCTGATAAGTTGACCGGATATAAAAGAGCCATCCTGATTGGCGCATTAATCATGACCTTAGGGCATGCGTCTATGGCCTTGGAAGGATTTTCATCCAATTTCTTCTACCTAGGCCTTATCCTAATGATTCTTGGTAATGGGATGTTCAAACCCAATATCTCGTCCATGGTTGGTAAACTCTATCCCGATACGAGCTCAAAGAAAGATGCAGCGTATACTATTTTCTATATGGGAATTAATGCAGGTGCATTTTTGGGCATGTTGCTCTGTGGATATATTGGTGAAAAGGTAGGGTGGCACTATGGATTTGGATTGGCGGGAGTATTTATGTTCTTCGGTATGCTCCAATTTTATTTTGGAGAGAAGATATTTGGCCTTATAGGTGAAAACCCAAAAGTAATCAAAGCCGATCACGACCGTAAAGTTGCCGCAAATGAAGAGCAAGATGAGATACTTCCTTCCAATGTGATACGTGACCGACTGATCGTAGTTGCTGTACTGATGCTGGCAAGTATTGTATTTTTCTTTGCATTTGAACAGGCAGGTGGATCCATGACCATTTTTGCAAAAGACTACACCCAGCGTGTGCTGGATGGAGGAATGGCATCTGCATTTAAATGGGTAGACGCGGCATTGACGATATTTCCAATCTTGATCGTCACATTGGTCTTGGCACGTTTAGCTTCCAAGATATACGTTAAATACCCGTTGACTATTCTTTTTACAGCTGTTTCTTTTGCTATTATTTGGGTATTGGGTATCTGGAAAGTGCACCGTGAGTTTACCTCTTTCGGTACAGAAGTGACGGTATCTTGGTTCCAGATATTAAATTCGTTCTTTATTGTAACCTTAGCTTCTGGATTTAGTAAATTATGGGAGAAGGTATGGAATCCATCTGGACCTGTAAAATTTGCCTTGGGGCTCATTTTGGTCGGAATTGGTTTCGCAGCCCTTTCGTATGGAAGCCTTTCTATACCTCAAGGTGCCAAAACGGCATCCGTGAGCATGATATGGCTGGTGTTGGCGTATTTTTTCCATACTACCGGCGAACTATGTTTATCACCGGTAGGATTATCGTATGTAAGTAAGCTGTCCCCTAAGAAATTTTTGGGTTTGCTATTCGGCTTTTGGTTTTGCGCATCTGCTATTGCGAATTTCCTAGGTGGATTTATGGGGGCGTATATCGATAAGATTACGGAAACACATTCTATGTCCTATTTCTTCATGATATTCACCATCATTCCGGTGGCCACTGCATTGTTGCTCATTATCTTTAATCCAATATTAAAGAAGATGATGCATGGAATTCGTTAACCACAAGATATTTACACACAAAAGCACCTCTAGGGGTGCTTTTTTTGTTTCTAAATCCTTTCGCAATAAGATAAATTTATACCTTTGTGGATGTTTTAAAGACCAAAATTTGGGCAAAAGGCATGGGTTGACTAGGTGTATATAAAACACCCATAATCACTTTTGTAAGGCGGTTGAACTTCGTTTAAACCAGCTCTTTTTACACGTATAATGACGGGAAGACCGCATTAACAATTTAGATATATGAAATATCCATATAGCACTAACTCCGCAAACACCAATGATGGTCATGATTTCATGATCCGCTTGCGCTCGGGTTGGATATTCCATATGGCCACAAAAAATCAAACTACATATATATGAACGATCAAAATCGTGCTGTATCAGGCGCGCTTGAGAATGATGGAATCGATCAATCGACAGTGCTGGGACATCCATCCGGACTATTAGTGCTTTTTTTTACGGAGATGTGGGAGCGGTTTTCCTATTACGGAATGCGTGTACTTCTCATTCAATTCTTGACCTCGGCAGTTATTTTTGGTAGTCCTTTCTCTGGATGGGGATGGACAGCTGAGCAAGCTGGGGCACTTTACGGTACGTATGCGATGTTGGTCTACCTGACGCCAATATTGGGCGGAATAATTGCTGACCGTTATATTGGCTCGAGGTGGGCAGTCATCATTGGAGCAGCTATTATGACTTTAGGGCACGCAGCTATGGCCTTCGACTCTTCATTCATGTTTTTTACCGGATTAGGCTGTTTGATTATCGGTACAGGCTTCTTTAAGCCGAATATGCCTTCTATACTTGGCGAAATGTACAAACACCTTCCTGAAAAGAAGGATGGTGCATATACTATCTTTTATATGGGGGTCAATGCAGGTGCATTCTTTGGTATGATGCTGTGCGGATATCTAGCCGAGGAAGTTGGTTGGCACTGGGGATTTGGGCTTGCGGGTATCTTCATGTTATTGGGTACTATACAGTTTTGGGCAGCAAAACCTTTAATGGGCAATCTTGGGGTGCTTGATAAAGCAGCTAAGGCGGAAGCTAAGAAAGTCACCATAGCACATAAAGAGGAAGAAGAACGGAATCCATATACGACATTTGACATGGTGCTGATCGGTATTATCACGGTAATTGGTTTTATGTATGCGTTCAATGATCCTTTGTCAAAAAACGGTGTCATTGATATCTTTAAATTTTTGGACACAGAGCACCTCAGGGGGCAATTCTTAATGATATTTATAGCCCTTATTATATTCATCTACCTGATCGTATCCCGTATCATGCGTTATGGAAATGTGGTGCGTGATCGCATGTTTGCCGTGATTTTGTTGGCCTTTTTCTTGATTTTCTTCTTTATGAGTTTTGAGCAAGGTGCCACTTCATTGGTATTGGTCGCACGTGATCATATCGATAGGCAGCTTTCTGGAAATAGTTTATTGATTTTCAATATTGTCAATGCACTCTTCACCATCGTACCTTTAATTATTATATCTTGGGTGCTCATTCTGTTGGCGAAGGCGACGTGGAAGAAAATCGCATTCTCAAACATGATTTTATTGGTCTGCTTTATATTGATATGGGGAGCGGCGATTTGGATGCTGACGAATGAATTTACAGCGAAGACGTCTGAAATTAAAGTATCCTGGTTTTCAACGCTCAATTCATTTTTCATTATTGCATTGGCTTCGTCGGTATCCAAGATATGGGAGTCCAAATACAATCCATCAGCAGCGTTTAAATATGGATTTGGTCTTATACTAGTGGCAATTGGATTCTTAATATTAGGACTGGGATCTATTGGCATCAGTGAGCACGTGAAGATTTCCATGATTTTTCTGGTCCTGACTTATCTTTTCCATACTCTTGGGGAGTTGTTTATTTCACCAGTAGGACTATCATATGTCTCCAAGCTGGTGCCTGCCCGTATGCTGGCCTTTATGTTTGGCGTGTGGTATTTGGCGATTGCGATTGCACAGAAGCTTGCTGCTATATTAGGAGGGCAGGTCGAAATCATTAAAGAGGAATACTCGTTGAGCCATTTTTTCTTTTTGTTTACAGCAATCCCAGCAGGAGCGGGTCTTCTTGTGATGCTCCTAAACCCCGTCATCAAACGCTTGATGCACGGTGTAAAATAGAAAAGCTTGAAGCTTCCCTCCCAAAATGAGGGAAGCTTTTTTTATAGTAACATAGGTATTCAAAATAAAAATGGACCCTTTGAGCGGTTCTTATCACAATAGCAGGTAGAATGGAACATAGAGAACAGACTTTAGCCGAAATCCAGAATTTTGACGGAAAATATCCGAAGCAGCTTTGGTATTTATTTTTGGTAGAGATGTGGGAGCGATTTTGCTTCTACGGCATGCGGGGCGTATTGGCCATCTTCATGGTCGACCAGCTTTTTTTATCGGATAAAGAGGCAAATTTAAAATACGGGGCTATCCAGGCATTCGTGTATGCTTTTACGTTTGTAGGTGGAATTTTTGCAGACCGCATACTTGGTTTTAAACGTTCGCTGACGTTTGGTGCCATCATGATGATAGCGGGTAATGGACTGATAGCCGTCAATCCCCATGATTTTTTCTACTTCGGAATCACCCTGACGATTATCGGTACCGGATTTTTTAAGCCCAATATCTCTTCGATGGTGGGAGAGCTGTATAAGGATGGTGACCCGCGTAGAGATGCTGGATTTGGTGTTTTCTACTCAGGAATCAACGTAGGTGCGCTTGCGGGAGGTGCGCTATGTGTCTGGTTGGGTAAAGAGCACTCTTGGAATTTGGCTTTTCTGGCTGCGGCCGTGGTGATGGTCATCGGGTTATTTATCTTTTTGATGACGAAGAAATTTTTGGGACCCATTGGTGAGAGCCCAATCCTACACTTACCCAAAGCAAAAAAAACTGCCCAAGAGATAATGGTCTACGTGGGCGCTTTGGCCTGTATACCTTTGATCTTTATCATGATCCACAATACCGGATATACGGACATGTTCATGTATATCATTGGCCCGCTGGCGTTGCTGTACTTTCTTTATTATACTTTTGCAGAGAAAGAGCGTAAAGCGCGTCAGCAGCTTATAGCGGCTCTGATCTTAATCCTGTTTTCCATATTATTCTTTGCTATATTTGAACAAGCCGGTGGATCGTTGGCCCTATTTGCAAACAGCAACCTTCATCGCGACCTCCTGTTTTTTAGTATTGATCCCAATATCGTGAACAATGGCGCCAATTCGTTGTTCGTGATTATATTCAGCCCTTTATTAGGTCTACTTTGGTTGGCTATGGCCAAAAAGAAAATCGAACCTAATACCGTCGTTAAATTTGGATTGGGTTTTTTGCTGTTAGGCTTGGCTTACTATATCTTCTTTGCCACACGTTTTTTTGCTGATGCTGATGGCAAGACTTCTTTGGGTGTATTTACGCTTGCTTATCTAGCAGTGACAGTAGGGGAATTGTGCCTATCTCCGATAGGACTGTCTATGGTGACCAAATTGTCTCCAAAACATCTTGGTGGGATGATGATGGGTCTTTGGTTTTTGGCAAGTGCCTACGGACAGTATTTGGCGGGTCTTTTGGGTGCTGGGATGACAGCACCAGATGAAAATGCTTCTTTGATGGATAAATTGCTGGCTTACACGGATGGATATAAGCAGCTGGGACTATATGCACTAGCAGCTGGTGTGCTCTTAATCGTAATCTCGCCACTAGTAAAGAAATTGATGAATGGTGTGAAGTAATGGTTTTCTACGATAGGCTGCAATAGAATGCGGGTCTGGATGTATACAGACCCGCATTTTGTTTTTGGTCCTCAAATGGCATGGGTTAGACCTTATGGAATTCGAATTATTCAAGCGGCTAAAATAGCGTCAATAACCTCTAAAAAAGCGATAATCAACTTCTATATGCTACATAAATAAATTGCATATGAAGGCAAATTTATCTAAGTTTACATCAATTTATTTTATGCAAAATACAGATAGCTTAGTCATCATTCCGACTTACAACGAAAAGGAAAATATCGAAAAGATCATCCGAAAGGTCTTTTCGCTAGCCGTAGCATTTGACATCTTGATTGTGGATGACGGATCGCCGGATGGGACTGCCGATATTGTAAAAGGGTTGCAAGATGAATTTGGCGAAAGGCTATCAATTGAGGAGCGGAAAGGAAAATTGGGACTCGGCACCGCCTATATACATGGATTCAAATGGGCCCTAAATAAGGGGTATGCTTATATTTTTGAGATGGATGCCGATTTCAGCCACAATCCGGAGGACCTGTTGAAGTTGAGGCAAGCGTGTATGGACGGGGCAGATATGACAATAGGATCACGCTATGTGAAAGGCGTAAATGTAGTAAATTGGCCTATGAGCCGGGTATTGATGTCATACTTTGCTTCAGTATATGTCCGTTTTATTACCGGGATAGCTATACAAGATGCTACCGCAGGTTTTGTTTGTTTTAGACGTCGTGTACTCGAAAAAATCCCCTTGGATCAAATCAAATTTGTGGGCTATGCCTTTCAGATCGAGATGAAATTTACGGCATTGCAGTATGGTTTTAAGGTGGAGGAAGTGCCCATTATCTTCACCGATAGGACAGAAGGTACATCCAAGATGAGCACCAAGATCTTTAGAGAAGCTTTTTTGGGGGTCATCCAATTGAAAGTAAGCAGCTGGTTTAAAAAATATAATTAGAATAACGACGTTAAGTATAGAAGAAGAGATATGAACGAATTCCTTGACCCCAATTCTGAGCGATTAAACCCAGTAGAACGTGACCTTGAACGCGTCCTCAGACCTCAAACGTTTGAGGATTTTACGGGACAGGAAAAGATTTTGGAAAATCTGGCTGTCTTTGTAAAGGCTGCCAAATTGAGGGGGGAAGCCCTGGACCACGTTCTTTTGCATGGCCCCCCGGGACTTGGGAAGACGACCTTGTCGAATATCATTGCTAACGAAATGGGGGTGGGCTTCAAAGTAACTTCGGGTCCTGTATTGGACAAACCTGGAGATCTAGCTGGACTGCTGACCAATCTGGAAGAGGGAGATATTCTTTTTATAGACGAGATACATCGCCTGAGCCCTATTGTCGAGGAGTATCTATACTCTGCAATGGAAGACTTTAAAATAGATATCATGTTGGAGACTGGGCCCAATGCGCGCTCTGTACAGATATCGCTGAGCCCATTTACCCTTGTAGGGGCAACCACTCGGTCGGGGTTGCTAACCTCACCATTGCGGGCTCGATTTGGAATTAACTCAAGGCTACAGTATTATGATGCTAAGCTGTTGACTACAATCGTATTACGATCGGCCAGTATCTTGAATACACCTATATCGGATGAAGGTGCTTATGAGATCGCTCGGCGGAGTAGGGGCACCCCACGTATTGCCAACGCACTTTTGCGTCGTACACGAGATTTTGCACAGATTAAAGGTAACGGTTCCATCGATAGAGCTATTGCTCAATATGCGTTGAACGCGTTAAATGTTGATGAGAATGGACTCGACGAAATGGATAACAGAATATTGTCCACTATTATCGATAAATTTAAAGGTGGCCCAGTAGGTCTCAAAACAATAGCAACAGCGGTAGGAGAAGATGAAGGTACGATAGAAGAGGTATATGAACCTTTCTTAATTCAGGAGGGATATCTGATGCGTACCTCTCGAGGAAGGGAATGTACCGATACCGCATTCAAACATCTAGGACGCGTCAATCACAGCAAAGGAAATACACTGTTTTAATAATCACTCAAAGTCGACTATATGAAAAGAAGTCTTTTATACCTTTTAGCTCTTGCTTTACTAACTCCAATTAGCAGCTACGCTCAACTTGACTGCCCACCGGTGATAGGTGGTGCGCGAAAAGCGAATGACAAATTTCACGTCACGCTAGGTGTGGGGCCAACGGTATTATATGGTGATGTACCCAAAGCAGGAATGGGCTTAGGGGCCTATCTCAAAGCTGACTATCGGATCTACAAGGGGATAATGGTTGGGCTCGAAGGACAGATTGGCTCGCTGAAGGCAGAAGCGGTGTCAGATACTACAGATAAACGTAAAGCTAATAATAGTTACTATGCGGGTTTTATAAATG
Source organism: Sphingobacterium sp. SYP-B4668 (assembly GCF_027627455.1). NCBI lineage: Bacteria > Pseudomonadati > Bacteroidota > Sphingobacteriia > Sphingobacteriales > Sphingobacteriaceae > Sphingobacterium > Sphingobacterium sp. SYP-B4668. The sequence goes on from NZ_CP115483.1 coordinate 2,717,117, forward strand.
TGACGGTGTATCCATTCCAATTTACCTCTACAGGCTCGTCCTATTCGTCACCGACGGAGTTATTATTGAACTCTATATACCTAGGTGTAGGATTTGGTGGCCTGCAAAGCAAATACAAGGAATTAAGGCATGCGGATGGTTTTGTAGATTATGGAGACGGTGCTGTCGCTGGTACTGCTAGGATGCCTGAAAAAACAAAAAGCATGCTCTTTCCGGTTGCAAATGTTGGTGCCGCTATACCGATCAACAAATTCAATTATAAAAATCGGACAGGACGTTATTTCAGCGTGGTATTCAATGGGCAATTTTCTTTTGCAGATGATGAACTCGATGGATTTCGCGTGCCGCACTACAATTCCAAATCTAACGATATGTATGCATTCTACACAGTAGGTGCTAGGTATTCTTTTTAAGTAAGCCGAGTATCTTTTTGCCTCTTGCTTGTATTGAAGGTGGTCCATTCTTTTTGAAAAAGTCGATTTGAGCCCAAAGTTCATCTTTTACCCAATCGTGACGCTGGCTTAAGAGGTACAGGATTTCAAAACAATTGGCGACTACGGCAACCGCCTTATTCGGCTTGATCATCCAGCCAAATATGAGTTCAATCAATTCTTCTTCCTGCTCCATGGTAAGCTGGATGTTGATTTTTGAAGATAACAATTGAATGAGTATGTTGCCTGCAATTCGTTGATTACCATCTATCTGTATTTCATGCAATCGCTCCAATACTGTCGGGTATACGCTGTCAAAGCTACTTGGATAAGCTTTGAGGTATTTTTCGAGGAGCCATATGGCATGTAAGGGAATGTTGTGCTCATTGCTAGTGAAACACAATTCTAGTAAGGACGGCACAACGAGTTCATCATGGCGGAAAGGGGAGAGCTGCTGTTGTTGATGACGAGCCAGGGTGTCCAGAAATCTGGTCTTCTGTTTCGCAAATTCTAGAACATCTTTAGGGGCATTCATCTAAAAGAATTTTTCATTAAAGTTTACCAAAAATAATTCTTTTGTAGCGCGCGTCAAAGCGGTATAAAGCCATCTTAAGAATTCGGTATTGAGCATGTCGTCATGCAGGTACCCTTGGTCGATAAAGACTGCTTCCCATTGCCCTCCCTGTGCTTTATGACAGGTGATAGCATATGCAAATTTAATCTGGAGGGCATTGTAATAGGGGTCTTTTTTAATAGCCTCCATTCGATCTTTTTTAGAAAAAATGTCCGCATAGTCCGTAGCGATGGCTTCGTATAATTGTTGCTGCTGCTCGTAAGGGAGATTGGGGGAGTCTGTATATAGACTCTCTAGCAGCACACGACAGGTGATAGGCTCTTCGTCGTCACTAAACTCTAACGTAACATCTGCAAATCTAAATCCATGCTGCTCATGCATATATCCTACCTTTCGGACTTTGGCCATGTCACCGTTGGCGATAAAACCACTTTTATTGTCCTCATTATTTTCGGTGAGCCAATAGTAGTTGTTGCGTACCACCATAACAAGATCCCCACCCGTAAGCTCTTCCTCTCTGAACAGGATGCGATTGCGGATATTTTGATTGTATAGATTGGCGGATTTGTTGGACCTACAAACGACAAGTGTATTCTCGATCCCAAACTTGTCGTAGGCATAATGCAAGCCTTCTATTAATTTTTCGCCTGTCATTTGGAAAGTGTCTGCAAAACCCTTTGTAACAAACTGTGGAAATGGATAGTCATTTTTGTCCTCTTCCATCTTTATTTCTCGCCTTATCTTAGTTGCATTGAACAGTATCCCCGAACTCTTCTCTTGACGTACTACATCCGTAAGTTCGAATCCAGATACATGTAGGTAGAATTCATGGCGAAGATACTCTGGGTTGAGCGCGGGACTCTGTAGAAGACCGACTGGAGGTAGCTGGGCGGTATCACCTACAAACATAATAGTGCAATTCTTTCCAGACTGTACATACTTGATAAGGTCATGTAAGAGGCTCTTGGAAAAAATATTGGCCGACTCATTGGATATCATAGAAGCCTCATCAACAATAAATAAGGTGTCTTCATGTAAATTTTCAGCCAATCCAAAATCCATCTCAAAGGCGACAGCTGTCTTCTTGCGATATATCTTTTTATGGATGGTGAATGCTTTTTTGCCAGAATAGTGGCTCATTACCTTTGCCGCACGCCCTGTAGGGGCCAAGAGTACACTCTTCTTGCGCAGCTGCGGAAGAGTCTTCACTAGGGCACTTATGATGGCAGTCTTCCCTGTACCAGCATATCCCTTTAATACAAATGTACGCTGACGATCGAAAGCAGCTATAAAGTCACTTAACAGGCCGAAAGCAATACTTTGCTGTGGCGTAGGAGACCAATGAAAGTGTTGGATAAGGAGATCTTGGATATGCACCTTCAAACTTAGATAAACTTGGCTTCAAAAGCAAGTTAAAGCCGAGATCTATCGGGATATTGACTTGCATATAAACATAAGTTTATCTAAGTTTGCTAGATAAAAATCGATTACCGATTTAGACTGGTAACTTAGCGCATGAACTATACTTCAGACCATTTTAATATTCAATATCTTCCCCACTATACTTTATTGGTAAAGACTGGCTTTCATATCGATACACTGGTTGTGATAGATGAAAACAATAGCATACAGGTGATGATCGAGTATGAAAGTGAACAACCCGAACCCTCTGCTTTACAGCTGCTTAGCCTGCCTTTTAGTAAAGTAAAGGTGGTGGTGCCACATCAAGGGTTGGTATTCGTCCCCACAGAAGTATTTCAAGAAGATGCATTGGAAGAGTATTCGGAATTTTTGGTGGATGACCAGGTTGAAAACACAAAGTTTCAACAGGTGGCTATGAACGGTGTTACTGCCGTATATCAATTTGATATGTTTTTATACAACCGTTGGAAGACGTTGTTTCCGGAAGCCCAGTTCATTCCCGAATTTCAAGTAGTATTAGAACAAGCGCAAGCACATATACCCTTACAGGGTGATGTAGTCGGTGTGCACTTTGGTGACCAGGTTGTCGATATTTTCGTCTTTATCAATGGCCAATTTCAATTGTATAATACTTTTGAAGTTTATGGATTAGAAGATTTGACGTATTACATGCTGCGTATATTTAGCAATTTTCATATTAAAGATAAGGTGCAGAAACTTTTGATTTCGGGCGAGATACCAGAAGATATCTATCGTATTAGATTAACCCAGCTAGCTGAAAAGATAGAGGTGATGCAGGCAAAAGTGAAGATACATGCAGATGTACCCAGGGTAGAGGAGCAATTGGCTGGATTGAATACATTATTTGAGTACTAGGATGCGGATAATTGGTGGCACATGGGGAGGTATACGGCTCAATCCTCCCAGTAATCTTCCAGTACGACCGACGACGGACATTGCAAAAGAAGCCGTATTCAACATTCTTCAGCATCGAGTTGATTTTGAAGAACTGGAATGCTTAGATCTATTTGCAGGGACCGGAAACATTAGTTTGGAACTGGCTTCACGAGGAGTGCCTACAGTGACTGCCGTAGACCTTCACTTTAAGTGTGTGCAGTATATTGCCGAAACCGCGAAAAAGCTGAAAGCAACGTCTATTCAAGCCAAAAAGGCGGATGTATTCAAGTATATCAACTCCTGTAAACAACAGTATGATCTCATATTTGCCGATCCGCCATACGATATTCCTCAGCTACCTCAACTTCCGGAAATGATAATGAATGCAAATTTGTTAAAGGACAATGGCTTATTGATTATAGAATTTCCATCTACCCGGAAACTGGATGACTCACCCTACTTACAGGAAATTCGGAAATATGGGTATTCGTCTTTTGGTTTTTATAGCCGTGAGGACAAACAACAATTGGTATAGCATCCACTGCTCTATTGGAGAGTGTACCCCTAATGAATAACAAGTAAACACACATAGGCATGAAAACCGATCGACAAATAACAATAGCAATCTTTCCGGGCTCATTCGACCCCGTCACCTTAGCGCACCGTGACATTGTGATACGGGCACTGGAATTATTTGATAAGATTGTCGTGGCTGTAGGTGTCAATAGTGAGAAGAAGGGACTACTCAGTCATCAAGAGCGGGCAGATATACTCACGAAGGTATTTGCTGATCAACCTAGGGTAGAAGTGACAACTTATAGTGGCCTTACCGTAGAATATTGTAAAAGGATTGGGGCGCAATACATTTTGAGAGGATTGCGCAATACAAATGACTTCGAGTTCGAGAATGCGATTGCTCAAAACAACAAACAACTCCAACCCGATATCGAAACCATCTTTTTAATGAGTACGAGTGGCACAGGCCATATTTCGTCTACTATCGTGAGAGATGTCGTCTTGCATAATGGCGATATTAGTTCGATGGTACCGGCAGAAGTCATTACATTTTTGAAAAACAAAACTCAGCAAGGAGGTTAGCTCCTTGTAATCTTGACTTTCTTATTCTTCATTTTGACCTGCGAACTATGTTTCATGGCTAGTGGGGCTTTGTCTCTACTGACGGCAACAAAAGCCATTGTCTCTTTGACTTCGATAATGCCCACATCATCTTTTTCCATCCCTGGGATTTTCAGTAAGTAGCCAACGATATCAATCTTGTTGATTTTGTCTTTTTTGCCCGCATTGATGTGGAGCGTCATGTATGGTGAATTTACTGGAAATTGTATGTCTTCATCCAAGACTTGCTCCTCCAAATCTATCGGAAGATAGTCGTACTTCTCATCCGTTGTCAATATTACAAATACATTTCCCGATGCTTTCATGCGCGCTGTACGTCCATTTCTGTGCGTAAAAACTTCTTCCTTATAAGGCAGTTGGTAATGGATTATGGAGTCCACCTCTGGGATGTCCAATCCACGAGCGGCCAAATCCGTGGTGATTAATATTTGAGAGGTGCCGTTTCTAAATTTCAAGAGCGAAAGTTCGCGATCGGGCTGTTCCATCCCTCCATGAAAGACATCATGGACAAGCTCACGATTCATCAATAATTGCGAAATATGGTCTACCGCATCCCGATGATTGCAAAAAATAAGCATACGCTTGCTACCTATGAAACAAATAAGTTGCAACAGAGCATTTAATTTTTCCTTTGGTTTACAAGTAATTCTTTTGATGGTCAGGTCGGGACTAGATTCGTCGTCGTTCAAATAATCGATGACGGCAGGAGTAGTGACGCCTGTAAAGGCTGGAATTTGCTCCATAGTTGTCGCGGACGTGAGGATACGCCGCTTCAACTGGGACAATTCTCGAATGATAAACGACATATCCTCTTCGAAACCAAGCTCAAGTGATTTATCAAATTCATCTAGTACCAGTGTATTTAGATGATCGACTAAAAAATTCTCCTTGCGAATATGGTGTGCCACGCGACCGGGGGTTCCAATCAATATATCTGGAGAATGTTGTAGCGCATTCTTTTCGACTCGAGTCGAATGACCTCCGTAACAACATACTGTACGTTTTCCATGGAGCACTTTTTTAGCTACAGATTCAATTTGTAGCGCAAGCTCACGTGTAGGGACAAGTATAAGGCATTGTACTCCCTTTTTACGCTCGTCAAAATGGGACAATGCAGCTAGCAGGAATGCCAAGGTCTTGCCCGAACCAGTGGGCGCATGTAAAATCATATCGGAATCCGTCCCTAAAGATTGTACAACTTCTTGCTGCATCTCATTTAGGGAAGAGATGCCCATCCTTGTCAATATTGCTTCTATCTGCATGTAACAAAAATAGCGATAAAAAGCCGATTTCTGGTCGATTGAGCAAGATATTGTCAAGAATATGTCTGAAATCTGTTAAAACTATGTTAAAGGGAGTGGATTATTTGGAAGGTTATGCTAAATCGAATTATCTTTGAGCTTCATAATTTAGGTTAATAATTGGTTAGTATAGGTCTTCAATCTCCCCGGTTGAAGACCTATCTTTATTTAAATACCTTGTAGTTTACTTTATGCAAAGCTATAAACCGATTGCTCATTAAATGCATTTTCTCTGCGATCTATCTCGAAAGTTGATTGTCGAGGGTGTACCCCACGCCATATGGCAGTATTTATTTTGTAAGCTGGATGCTGATGCGATAATCCCCCTCAAATGCGTCCCCCTGCATTTGGCTTTCACCAACAACAATCCGATATCGACCCCGCTGTTGAAGCGGGTATACCATTTGACGGCCAAAGGGACCATCTGTTTGATTGTCTGGCATAATAATGTTGTTGATACGAATATTTCCAATTGAATCATGCACTGGAGACACCTGGATGGACACTTTTGAGTACGCATCGTTGATAAACGAAAAGGTGTCTTTCACCCGCGCCTTTTGGAACAGGGTCATCTGCCATTTGTCTATGCCCTGAGGCATTTCTTTGATAGTATAATGGCGAGATTGTCGATTTGTAGATACGCTATCCTGTACATCATTCGTGCTATTTTGACGAGTGGGATTATGGCAACTGTTTGCAAGGGTAGACATGAATATACAGCATATTAGCAGACGAATATACATAGGTGTGATTCTTTGGTAGAAGAACAACAAGAACGAAATATTGTTCATAAAAAAAGCTCTTTTCTGAAAGAAAGGAGCTTTTTTTATGAAGGGGCTACTCTAATGTCTATACAGAGAAACTCTCCCCACAAGCACATGTCCTGCTGGCATTGGGGTTGTGAAACTCAAATCCTTTTCCAGTGAGTCCATCTGAATAATCTAGCTCAGTACCTGCTAAATACAAATATGATTTGATATCCAGACAAATCCTAATCCCTCTATCTTCAAAAAATTGATCTCCCTTCTTCTCCTCGTTGTCAAAGTTCAATTTATAGGATAGCCCAGAGCATCCGCCACTTTCTACTGAAACCCTCACAAAATAGGAGCCATCATAGTTCTCGTCCTTCATGATGGTATCAATGCGTTCCTTTGCTTTATCTGTTATTGTGATCATGCTGTCCATGCGTTCTTTCCTTTATCTTTGCTCCTACAAATTACGATATTTTTTTGAGAACAAACAATCCCATGTCTGTTAGTATTGTGTCAAATTAGTCAATCAGTCCCTGCTTGTAGAGCTGCCAAACTGGAGATTGGGACCGAACATCAGCTACAACGGCTATTATTCGGGACAGTGCTTCTCGAATATGCTCATCAGTGGTATATCGACTCAAACTAAATCTTAAACTGCAATAAGCATCGTCATCACTCAGGCCCATAGCCTTCAGTACGTGTGAGGGATCGCGATCGCCGGATACACAGGCCGAACCTGCCGATAGCGCTACCTCTCGCAATCTGCTCATGATTTCGGTTGCCTTAGTATGCTTGAATACGATATTGCTCGTGTTGTAAAGCCGCTGTGCGTCTTGGGCATGAATAGCAGCTGATGGAATATGTTCCAAGATTTGTCGCTCCAACCGATCCCGTAGCTCGCCCACCGATTGCTGTGTACTGTCGAGCGCTTGATGAGCAATCTCAATAGCTTTACCCATACCCACTATAGCTGGTACATTATATGTCCCTCCACGAAAATCACCTTCTTGTTTTCCTCCATGTATAAGAGCCTGAATCTGGGTAGGCTTTGTTTTACGGCGGATATATAATGCTCCCACGCCTTTGGGACCGTGAAATTTGTGTGCGCTAAGGCATAAGATGTCAATTCCTATTTGCTCTAAATTTAGGTCCACTTTGCCAACATATTGGGTGGCATCGCAAAAGAATAATGTCTCTTTTGCATTTGTGATCTTGGCAATCTGCTGAATGGGATGAATGACACCTGTCTCATTATTGGCGGCCATCAAAGCGACTAATATGGTATCTGGACGAATCTCACGCTCCAGTGCCGATAAATCAAGCTGCCCGTTTGAGTCGGTCAGGAGATAGGTTATTTCGGCTCCTCTCTTTTCAAGATATGTGCAACAGGCAAGAACAGCTTTATGCTCTGTATATGCGGTGATAATATGCTTCCCTTTTACCTGATACAATTCGAAGATACCTTTAAGTACAGTATTGATAGCTTCGGTAGAACCTGAATTGAAAAAAATCTCTTTTTCCTTTGCTCGAATCGCTTGCGCTACACGAAGTCGAGCTTGTTGAATAGCTGCATTGGCTTTGCGTCCCCATCTATGTTGTACACTGGAAGCATTGCCGTACTCGGTAGTCAAATAGGGCAGCATTTCATCCAGCACACGTGAATCGAGCGCTGTGGTTGCATTATTATCTAAGTAAATAAGGGACATACATACAAATCTTTCTACCTTTGAATCAAAATCAAACTTACACAAACTTCTATATATACGAAAGTTTGGTAGCCAAATTGCGTCCCGTTTGATTGTAAAGCCGTTAGGTGGACGAACAAATTTTGAAATTAATTGTTTTAAGAGGAAATATCTAAAAAGAATAATATGGAGACAGTAAACATCAGCAAATTTGAAATGTGGTTTGACAAATTGATAGACGTGGTCATCGTGAGTATCCCCAGTATCGTCGTGGGTTTGTCTATTCTATTTTTCGGGGGATACCTTATCCGGTTCTTCATTAACATGCTCAATAGGCGTTTTGAAAAAAGAAAAGTGGATGTATCGATTCGTGCTTTTGTAGCTAGTATGTTGAAATTTGTACTGTATGCTCTACTGATTTTGACGGCTGCAAGTACAATGGGAATACAGACTACTTCTTTTATCGCTGCATTATCGGCATTTGGACTTGCTGTGGGTATGGCCTTACAGGGAAGTCTTTCAAATTTTGCTGGAGGTGTACTCATATTAATGTTTCGTCCATTTGAAGTAGGGGACTATATCTCCAGTGCGAACGGATCGGCTGGTACAGTAGAGCGGATTGATTTATTATACACAACATTGGTCACCGCTGAAGGGATAAAAGAGTTTAGCCCAAATGGCACTTTGGCTAATTCGGTAATCAAAAACTACTCGAAGATCCTCTCGCGTAGATTTGAGTATGTAGTTGGTATTTCCTACGATGCAAATATGAAGGAAGCGAAAGATATTATCCTTCAAGTCTTAAAAGATGACAAACGGGTGCTAGAGACACCCGCACCCGAGATATTCGTAAGTCAATTGGCAGATAGTTCGGTCAATCTGACTATTCGTGGATGGGCTAAAAAGGAAGACTACTGGCCAACAGCTAATGCCAACCAAGAGGCCATTAAAAATGCGTTGGATGCACATGGTATCAGCATCCCGTTTCCACAGACGGAGTTGCACATCATTAATGACGCCTTTGGAAACGATAAACTTATTTCCAAGGCTAATCCAAAGAGCGAGTAGTGATATAATAACGATACGCAAGTATAGCCTGTTGCCATTTTGTAAGTTTTGACGGATCTTTGTCACTTAACTTTGGCAATATGGATTTATTCAGCTTTGCTAGAAATCGATAGAAGGATTTATTCATATACAAGTAATTGTTTAATGAGCTGATGGTGCTCTGTTTATCCTTTATTAGTTATCTGTAATATGGTCCATTGATGGTTACCGTATTTTGTAAAGTATGGATATTCATGTAATCAAATTTAATGTTTTTGGACTTGTTGCACCTAATTTATTGCTTGGTCATAGCACAAGGCCTTTTCTATTTAATGAAAAAACGAAACTTTTGTTTGCCCGGATTGTTGATTAACGTAAATATACCATATGGATCTTTACTCCGGATTACCCTTTTGGATTGTTAAAAATGAACTTTATGACTACTACAATCCCTTACGGGAGGATTTAAAAATTGATGTGGCCATTATAGGGTCGGGTATTACAGGGGCTTTGGTTGCTCACGAGCTGTGTGAAGCCGGAATCGAATGTGCCATCTTCGATAAGCGAACGGTATCTACGGGAAGTACAGCGGCTAGCACTGCGCAGCTTCAATATGAAATAGATGTACCGCTACACGAGATGATTGCGGACGTGGGGGAGAAGCGGGCTGTAGCGGCCTATCACTGTAGCCTAGAATCCATTGACGATATCCAAGCGCTATTGTCTAAAATCAAAGTAAAAGCAGATTTTAAGCGCGTATCAACTGTATTTGTCGCCAGTAACCGCAAGGGGCGACGCATGATAAATGCCGAGTATGAATGTCGATTACAGCATGGACTGCCCGTATCTTATTTGAATGAGGAAGAGCTACATCAACAATATGGGATAAAAGCTTTTGGCGCATTATACAACGACAGATCCGCACAGATGGACTGCTATCGTGCGTCCACAGGCATTATCCAGCACCATCAAAAACGAAAGGAGCTATCGGTATATTCGCCAGTAGAAATTATAGACTATCAAGAACGAAAAGAGGGCTATACGCTTTTGACTAATGATGGACGGCGAGTAAATTGCAAGTATGTCATCATAGCAGCTGGATTTGAAGCGGGTAAGTTTCTCCCAAAAGAGGTGATGAAGCTTAATTCAACCTATGCCTTGGTGAGCAACCCCATAGATCCAGCGCAGTTTTGGAAGGAGAGAAGTCTCATTTGGGAGACTCGATCGCCTTACTTCTATATGCGCTCCACGGTAGATAACCGTATTATGATGGGTGGAGAAGACGAGCCTTTTAGAAATCCCAAATTGAGAGATGTCTTACTCCGAAAGAAAGTTCGAAAGCTTTCTTATAAATTCAAAAAAATGTATCCTGAAATCCCATTTGAGGTTAGCATGGCTTGGTGTGGTACCTTTTCCTCCACTCCTGATGGTCTACCATTTATTGGCGAATGGCCCGGTAGGAAACGTATGCTCTATGCCCTTGGTTATGGCGGAAATGGCATAACATTTAGTATGATTGCTGCTCAGATAATCCGAAACCAACTATCGGGGACTCGAGACCAGCGAAAAGATGTCTTTGGATTTGAACGTTTGAATACATAGATAGAGGCATGCCCGCCTTGATAATACCCGCTTTCGGATGCATTGCAATGAATAAACAATATAACTATGTTAAAATCTAATTTTTACGTGGTCACTGGTGGCCCCGGTGCTGGCAAAACCACACTATTGGAGGGATTGGCATGCACAGGCTTAAAAGTTGTACCTGAAGACGCACGTCGGATCATTAAAGAACAAATATCCATTGGAGGTGATGGCTTGCCATGGGCAAATAAAATAATCTATACGGACTTGATGCTAAAAACATCGATAGAAACCTATGAAGTGCAAGCACGTAAGGCTCAGGAAGTGTATGTCTTTGATAGGGGAATACTCGATGCTATCTGTTATGCAGAGATGACTGGGCAAGGAGTCACGCACGAAATGGAGCTAGCTGCTCAACAATACCGCTACAATGTCACGGTGTTCATGCTGCCGCCGTGGCAAGAGATTTATGAAACCGATAATGAAAGATTACAATCCTGGAGCGAGGCCGTCCATACCTACAAAACAATGAAAGAAATATATCTGCGGTATGGATACCAAATTGTCGAAGTGCCAAAAGCGACAGTTCCTGAAAGAGTTGATTTTGTCCTGCAGCACCTTGGACTAATTTGCTGCTGAAGTGCACCTTGATGTTCCTTAGAAAGGTATATTGTAACAGGTATCCAGTCACCTTTGTCAGCGAAGTGCATACCTAATGGTGATGGTGTATGGTTGTAACTATAAGACAATCAGCGGTATATTGTTTTCTCTTTTATTTCCCTATATATTCCTTATTTTAGCAGGTTAAAGCCTAGCCTCAATCCACTTGTTTTCTACAAAGAGAACAAAAAGCATGAGTGTAATTCTATTGTTAAACCCTGTGTTCAAATCACAGGGGCTAGATGGCTTTTTGTTGTTGCCAAGTTAAATAAAAAATTTACAGCTCCTATATAAGATGGACTGTATTGAACATAGAAAGTAAAATGGAGAATAAACAGAAAAAACTGCTAAGAATCGGTATCGTAGGATACGGTAATTTGGGTAAAGGCGTAGAGCGAGCAATAAACCAACACCCTGATATGTGTCTAGTCGCCGTTTTCACAAGACGGGATCCAGCATTGTTAAAAATAGAAGTACCCACATTCTGGATGCACCAAATAACAGATTTTATCGGAAAGATAGATGTGATGATCCTTTGTGGTGGCTCTGCAAAGGATTTACCCGAACAAGTACTTCAGGTAGCTCAACATTTTAATACGGTTGATAGTTTTGACACGCATGCCAAAATACCTGAATATTTTGAACGCGTGGATGAGCTGGGTAAAAAAAGCAACACATTGAGCTTAATCTCTACCGGCTGGGATCCAGGCTTGTTCTCCATTGCGCGATTACTAGGGCAGAGTATACTCCCAGATGGAGCGGATTACACCTTCTGGGGGAAAGGACTGAGTCAAGGACATTCGGATGCTGTGAGGCGAGTAGATGGGGTAAAGAATGGGGTGCAGTATACGATCCCCTTGGATAGTGCGATAGATCAGGTACGTGCTGGAGGAAACCCGCTGCTTTCTGCAGCCGAACGACATCAGCGGGTGTGCTATGTAGTAGCCGAAGAAGGTGCATGTCGGGAAACAATTGTATCAGATATCAAGATGATGCCCCACTACTTTGACCAGTATGACACTACCGTCCATTTTATCACCGAGCACGAATTGATAACCAATCATGCCGGGATGCCGCACGGAGGCACAGTATTCCGTACAGGGCAGACAGGTGCCGGCTCCAAACAACGCATGGAATTCAGCTTGACGCTGGACGATAATCCGGAATTCACGTCTAGCGTCTTAGTCGCTTATGCTAGAGCGGTATCAAAAATGGTAGTTGCAGGCCATATTGGAGCATGTACCGTATTTGATATTCCCCTGGGGTACCTATCACCTCAATCGGCAGCGGAGCTAAGGGCCTCCATATTATAGATTTATCGACAGGAATAGATGCACGATATATAGCAGTCTTGAAAGGTACACATCTGCTGTTGATTGGTAGAGAATTCATAGTTATTACTTAATTTCGTAGTGGAAGCGAATAGTTGTGCATCCCCATCGAAAAGAAAATGGCGTTAAACGGGTTTGCTAAAAAATAACATAACAATGGATAAAGAGAAAATAGGGTTTATTGGCTTGGGAAATATGGGATATCCCATGGCTAAGAATTTGGAAAAGGCCGGATTTCCACTGGCAGTCTATAATCGGACTATTGAAAAAGCTGCCGGCCTCTCTCCGCGCACTACCGTATGCAATAGTATTACACAGTTAGTTAACGAATGTGACATCATCTTTACGATGTTAACAAATGATGATGCTGTAGCAGCTGTGTATGCGCGTATTCTTGAATTAGATATTACAGGGAAGCTAATCGTAGATATGAGCACCATTTCACAAGAGGCCACTGCGAGGATCGCGGCTTTAGTAAAGGAAGAAAATGGGGCTTTTGTAGATGCTCCGGTAGCGGGAAGCACAGGTCCGGCAGCGGAGGGTACCCTCATTATTATGGCCGGTGGAGAACAGCAAGACATTACCCGCGCCCAACCGTATTTTGCAAAAATGGGAAAGTTAACGAAACATGTAGGAGTTAATGGGAAAGGAATAGCAGCAAAGTTGTCCATAAATTACTTTTTGGCGACGATTTACCAAGGGCTTGCTGAAACGGTGCTCTTTTCTGGAGAGTTGGGAATCGCTAGAACGGATATGCTGGAAATTATCAATGAAAGTGCTAGTGGAAGTGGTGCTACCCGTGTAAAGACGCCTTTACTATTGAAGGACAGCTATGCACCAGCCTTTGCCTTGGATCTAATGTTGAAAGATATTTTGCTGGCTCAACGTGCTGGCGCCGCCTATCCACTAACAAAGGAATTGGTGGACACCTACCAAGCTGCCCATGATAATGGATTTGGCGAGCAGGACGTTATAGGGATTATTAATCATTTGCAAAATAAATAAAAAAAAAAGCACGCCATAGATATCATGACACCCCATGAGAGACAGAGACTGGATTATTACGTACTAAAATGGGGCCTTGAACCAACTTCCGCCCCATTTTCTACTAAGACCAGTATTTTACAAGCCTGTACTTACCAAGATAGAAAAGCGATGCTCAAACTCCCTACGGTAGAAGAAGAGCGTCGTGGCTCATACTTGATGAGGTGGTGGGATGGAAATGGAGCAGCAACTGTTTATTGCCATTCAGAAGATGCCTTGCTACTGGAACGAATTGAAAATGCTGCCGAATTAACGTTGAAAGGCTTGGTAGGCAGCGGTCAGGACGATCTAGCCACGCGCATAATATGCAGCGTCGCTCAACAGCTACATCAGCCTCGATTAACTTCGCGACCACCCTTAATAACGCTAGACGAGTGGTTCGAACCTTTTATTAGTCAACCCAATCATTCAACCCAAGAGCTTCAAATCAGTGCGGAAGTGGCTAGATATGTGCTAAAAAAACAAAAGGAGGTAACCGTACTGCACGGCGACTTGCATCACGCGAATATCCTATATGGCGATAGAGCAGGGTGGAAAGCCGTTGATCCCAAGGGATTGTATGGAGACCGCGCATTTGATTTTGCAAATATACTGTGCAATCCCACCGCAGATACAGCACTGTCGGAGGGGCGATTGGCCCGGCAATTGGACATCATATGTCAAGAGGCAAATATTTCAAAAAGGCATATGGTGGATTGGCTGGTTGCGTGGTCAGGCCTTTCGACCTATTGGCTTGCCGAGGATAACGCCGATACGATACTGGCCCTGGCGCTTGTTGCAGATGCCATCCACTTGCGGACAGCCTGCTACCTTGATTGAACAAAGGTATAGCTAGTGTCTTGAGCAGTGGTGATGGTACATTTTTCAGGGATTATTATTTTGTAAGCATGATTCGCTTATCTTTGCACAAAAATAAGCAGATACAGCGTGATTAACATAAATAACATTTCGGTCTCATTTGGAGGCACAACGCTTTTTAGCGATGTATCGTTTTCGGTCAATGAAAACGATAAAATAGCATTGATGGGTAAAAATGGTGCAGGAAAATCTACACTTTTGAAGATCATCGCTGGAGCGGGTAAACCAACCACTGGCAACGTCTCAGGTCCCAAGGACGCGGTAATAGCCTATTTACCTCAGCATTTGCTAACTCATGATAATGTGACCGTTTTTGAGGAAACCTCAAAAGCCTTCGAAGAAGTGTATTATATGCGAGATGAGTTGGAACGATTGAATGAGCAATTAAATGTTCGGACTGATTATGAGACGGATGATTATATGCAGCTTATTGAGCGGGTATCAGAGTTGAGTGAGAAATATTATTCCATAGAGGAAGTAAATTACGATGCCGAAGTGGAAAAGGTGCTAAAAGGCCTTGGTTTTGAACGTTCGGATTTCACGCGGCATACTTCCGAATTTTCAGGTGGTTGGCGCATGCGGATTGAATTGGCAAAAATACTTCTAAAACAGCCAGATCTCATCCTGCTGGATGAGCCGACCAATCACATGGATATCGAAAGTATACAATGGCTTGAAGATTTCCTATTAAATTCAGCAAAGGCGGTTATCGTAATCTCACACGATAGAGCATTTGTGGATAATATTACCAACCGCACGATAGAGGTGACTATGGGAAGAATCTATGATTATAAAGCGAAATATAGTCACTATTTAGAATTACGTAAAGATCGTCGCCTACATCAATTAAAAGCTTATGAAGAACAACAGCGCTTTATTGCTGATAATCAGGAATTCATAGACCGATTTAGAGGGACTTACTCTAAGACGCTACAAGTGCAGTCCAGGGTCAAGATGCTAGAAAAGCTGGAGGTAATAGAGATTGATGAAGTCGATAATTCAGCATTGAAGCTGAAATTCCCACCCTCACCTCGCTCGGGACAGTATCCCGTACTTGTAGAGGAGCTGACCAAGGCCTATGGTGACCATATTGTCTTTCAGAAAGCAAATATGGTCATCGAAAGAGGAGAAAAAGTGGCTTTCGTCGGAAAGAACGGAGAGGGTAAGTCAACCATGATAAAGGCAATCATGGGCGAAATAGATTTTGATGGAAGCCTAAAGGTGGGACACAATGCCAAAATCGGTTATTTTGCCCAAAATCAAGCAGCTCTCCTGGATGGTGAATTGACTGTCTTTGAAACTATAGACCAAATAGCGGTAGGCGATGTGCGGGTCAAAATAAAAGATTTATTAGGTGCATTTATGTTCAGTGGTGATGATACGACCAAGAAGGTAAAAGTATTGTCTGGAGGCGAGAAGACGCGATTGGCGATGATCAAGTTACTTTTAGAGCCGGTAAATGTATTGATCCTGGATGAGCCAACCAATCACTTGGATATGAAGACCAAGGACATTATCAAAGATGCTCTTCAAGATTTTGACGGCACTTTGATTTTGGTATCGCACGACCGCGATTTCTTAGATGGTTTAGCCAAAAAAGTATTTGAGTTTGGAAATAAACGTGTTCGTGAACATTTTGAAGATATCAAAGGATTTTTGGAATACAAGAAAATGAGTAATCTTAAGGATATAGAGCGTTAGATAAGCGGTTTACGGTGGCGCTTTAGTCATCTAAATGGTCAATACAGATGGTCGACAGTGGAAGTAAATAGGAAATGAAAACATTAAAAGAATTAATACACAGCGTAGATTCAGGTTGGAAATTGGTGCAAGATTGGATGAAGACAGCTGTAAATCAGTATGAAGTATTGCCACGGAATCCCCGAAAAGCGGATGAGGAGCTATTAAGACTTCAAATTTCGACCAAATCACCCATAGGAGCAATCGTATATCAGACAGGAGGTATATTGATTGACTACGGCTGGTTACGTATACTAGGTTCGGGTTCGACAAAGCTGAATCGGGGCATCATGCAATGGAACAAGCACAAGAGTTTTGAGCGAGAGGGCGAAAAAGGAGGCTTTCTACTTATTGCAGATGATGTACTTGGTGGATATTTTGCAATCAATGCAGGCAGCTTGGGAGACGAAATTGGGAATGTATACTATTTTGCACAAGACACGTTACAGTGGGAAAGCCTAGAGTGTGGCTATTCAGACTTTATCCACTGGGCATTAAAGGGAAATATCCATCAATTTTATGAAACTTTCAAATGGAAAACCTGGAAGCATGATCTCAAAGAAGTGGACGGCATGCAGGTCTTCAATTTTGTCCCTTTCCTTTGGACATTAGAAGGGAAGAATATCGAAAAGTCGAATCGAAAAGCGGTCTCCGTTGAAGAGAATTATCACCTTACAATGGATAAAGCTGGGGAATAGTGTAGACTAATATCGCTATTGGAAACACCATAAAAAAAACACGAAATATGCTTCGTGTTTTTTTATGGACGGCCAGCTGTCCTTTTAATACAAAAAAGAAGCTAAGCAGAGTTTATATTGAACATGACAGCTGCTTAAGCAATTCCTTAGCAAGCTGCAGATTTTTCAAGTGTTCAAATCATGGTCCATAACCATGGACCATGAGGCTTAGAAGTTGGGTTTGAGTAAATATTTGTCGTAGAATCTGAAGATGTGCTCTGCAGCATCTTCTGCGGTATCTACAACCCGATACAGCTTAAGGTCTTCCTCACTGATATAGGCGTTGTCTAGCATTGTCTTTTGTATCCACTCCAATAATCCTCCCCAATAATCACTGCCCACCAACACGATAGGGAAACGGGCTATTTTTCCGGTCTGAATTAATGTGATAGCCTCAAAAAGTTCATCCATAGTGCCAAATCCTCCAGGCATAACGATGTATCCCTGTGAATACTTCATAAACATCACCTTTCGTACAAAAAAATAGTTGAATTCCAGTAGCTTATCACGGTCTATATATTTATTATGGAACTGCTCAAAAGGCAATTCAATATTCAATCCAACGGATTTTCCCCCAGCTTCATATGCTCCTTTATTAGCGGCTTCCATGATTCCAGGACCACCTCCCGAAATAACTCCATAGCCACGTTCGGTCAGCAATTTTCCAATATCTACAGCCATCTGGTAATATTTGTGCTCGCGCGGTGTCCTCGCAGATCCAAAAATAGAAACACAGGGACCAATTTTAGCCAACTTTTCAAAGCCATCGACAAATTCAGACATGATTTTAAAAATCTGCCATGAATCCTTCACTTTGATTTCTTGCCATGTTTTATTCTCAAACGCCCTTAGAATTTTATCTTCCTTCATATTTTTATTCCTTTAATAGTATACCCCCTTTATGTAAGGAGGGCATTTACAAGATATAAATTTTTTGTGAATTGTGTGTAGGAAATGTAATGGGAGAAAAAACAAAAAAAGAGAATCTTCTTTGTTGGAGCAGTGTTGTTTTAAACACTATCAATAGGTATGAAATTGATATTCGGGAGACTTGTATATAAAGAGTAGTTTCTATAAGTTTGTGCAATGGAATTTTCATCGAAATTATTGCAGCAGGCTGTTGACGAGTTCGGGCGCCTACCGGGTGTCGGACAGAAGACAGCCTTGCGATTGGTTCTCCATCTGCTTAAACAATCCGATGGAGAAGTTGCCAGATTTACCGGTGCAATTGACCAGCTTAAGGAGCAAATCAAGTATTGTAAAGTATGCTTCAATATCTCCGATCATGATGTCTGTGATATTTGTAGTTCGATGAAGAGGGACAAAACAATGATATGTGTGGTCGAAGACACGCGAGATGTGATGGCCATTGAAAATACGAATCAATATCAAGGGGTATATCATGTGCTTGGCGGCTTGATTTCTCCCATGGATGGAATAGGTCCATCTGACCTCAAAATTGAAGGATTGGCCTCGCGCATTGCATCTGGTGAAGTAAAGGAGATTATACTCGCATTGAGTGCAACCATGGAGGGCGATACCACTATATTTTATCTTTATCGCAAACTCAAAGAGTCCGCTGTCCAAATCAGCACAATAGCGAGAGGAATAGCCTTCGGTGGTGAACTTGAATATGTCGATGAAATCACCCTAGGTCGATCGATTGCAACACGTGTCCCCTATGAAAGGAATATTGGTTAAAATCTCTGAGGTGATTCGAATCATCAATTTATATTCAGTCGTTTCATCGACCAGATAAAACCAACAGCTACAACCAGTAAGATAGCCGCATCGATGTACCAAAGTGTGTGATATCCCCATAAAGAAACTGCTTTCGTACCCAAGAACGGTCCAAATATATTGGACGATGCAAACGCAATAGAGTTCATCCCCATGTAAGCGCCCTGTGTATTGCGTGTAGATCGTAATGCCGTGACAGTGGCCATAAATGGAAGGGTCAACATTTCTCCTAGCGACAGCATAAACATGGCCAAGTACAACCACACTATCCCAAAGCTAAAATTAAGCATGAAGTAGGAGATAGCTGCGAAAAGGGTCCCGTAGAAGAGAATACGGGTAATGGTAGCGCGGTGTTCAACGATATGAACCAAGATCATCTCGAATACGACGATCACAAACCCGCTGAAGCCAAGTATCAAACCAATCTCTCCTTCGGTCATCTTATGCACGTCTTGATAGAATAGCGGTAACGTGCTGATGAGCTGGAAAAATGCCATAGAAAACAAGCAGCATAATACCGAAAACAGGATAAATGGACCATCGGTGTATGGATTACGGTCACGTTTGGTAGGAGGGGTGTCAATCTTGATTTCTTTGTTGACTGTATTTCCCTTGCGATTGTAAAAAAAATAAAGAAAAACAATAGCTGCAGCGGCTACGGCTATAGCATTTCCATAGAAAATCCAATGATACGAGAATGTGGCTAAGAAGCCTCCCAGTGCTGGCCCTACTGAAAATCCCAAATTAACCGCCATTCTATTTAGTGAATAGGCTTTCGTCAGATTCTCTGGTTTAGCATATCGAGCTACCGAGACAGAGTTTGCCGGGCGAAATGTATCTGCAACCAAACTCAGTACGAATACCATGACAGACATAGATTCAAACGTTGTAAATAGTGGCATAATAAGAAATAACGGAGCCGTCAAAATAAGACTAACCGATTGTACTTTGAAATTGCCTACTCTGTCTGTAAGCCAACCGCCAAGCCAGGACCCGGCTACAGATCCACAACCATAACAGGCCAATACAATGCCCACGTGCGAAATATCAAACCCTAGCTGCTTGGTCATATACATACCCAAAAATGGTATAACCATAGAGCCCATTCTATTGATGAGCATGACCAGGGCCAATAGCCAAGCCGCTGGAGAAAGACCACTGTATGACTTTATATATATCTGTATGAGTTTTTTCATTATTTATGTAAGTATTTAATCGTTAACCCCATTTTTACAGTATAGTTTCAGTACCCAAATGTACATTGCAAAAAAGAGTACAAAAAAAATGTCAAATCGGAGTTGAAGATCAGTCGCTCGATTTGACATTTTACTAAACTTATTGTCCGTCTGTTATGTTAAAATCGAAGGCTTAATATGGTGGTCCACTTGGTACACAATGGATTCGATTCGCTTCTTTCCCGAATAGGGCTTTAAAATAAAGTCGATTCGACCTAAGTTGATACCTGCGAAACCTACTTGATTAATAAGGGTTTGCTCTCCCGCTAGATTGCTTACTGATACAGGTTCGTCTAGAAAAGTATGTGTATGCCCCCCGATGATGAGATCTATATGCTGTGTCTTTTGCGCCAATATAGTGTCTGATACCTTGTCATTATCATATTTATACCCCAAATGGGATAGACAGATGACGAGCGCACATTTGTGTTCGTTCTTAAGCTTGGCTGCCAGTCTATTGGCGACAGGAATGGGGTCTAAGTATTTCATTCCCGCACAATTAGTCGGATCTACCAGCCCCGCTACATCGATACATACGCCAAACACTCCAATTTTGACACCACCACGCTTAAAAATAACATAATCCTGTGTCTTGCCCTCCAATACCGTCCCTTTAAAATCATAATTTGCTGTGAGAAAAGGAAACGAAGCATGGTCCAGATATTTGATAAGTCCATGGAGACCATTGTCAAATTCATGATTTCCAAAAGTGCCAGCGTCGTAGCCTAATTTCGACATCAGGTCTAATTCTAGCTTTCCTCCAAAAAGATTGAAGTAGGGGGTGCCCTGAAACATATCTCCAGCATCCAATAGTAATACATTCTTCTCCTGGCTCCTGATTTGCTGAATGATGGTGCTGCGTCGCGCTACACCACCCAAGCCTTGATTGCGTGATCCATCCATCGGAAAAGGTTCGATGCGACTGTGCACGTCATTGGTGTGGAGAATTGTAATCTTTACTTCATTCTCGGCAAGCGCTTCAAGTGGAAGACTACTGAAAGTTGCAACCGCACCTAATGCACCTACACTTTTTATAAAGGTTCTTCTATTGATTGATTTTAACTCTTCCATCTAATTTGGCATCAATGTGTTTCCCTAATTTTGTTTGTTCGGTAATATAATCGATCAATCCTTCTCTCACCTTCGTGTCGTAATCCTTTCGCCCTATGGGGGCTATCAATGCCTTGAGATTGTCGCCTCCATTAGCGATATAATCATATGTGACCAATTTGTAATGTGCTTTGGGATCTATCGCCTTTCCGTTAAGCCGGACCTCTGATGGCCTTTTGTCTGTGATAACCACACGCAATCCACCAATCGGCTGCCCCCCTGTTTCGGCCACATAATCGGCAAGATTAAGTAAATCTTGTCCCGTCAATTCCAATATCGAAATCTTATTCTCAAATGGCATGATTTCAAACACATTGCCAACGGTGATATCCCCTTGACGCATATCATTACGAATCCCACCTTTCGTTGCAAAAGAAAGCGCAGTCTCTGGATCGAGCTTCTGACCAATAGCCAACAAAGCATCCACAAAGAAATTGCCCATAAGACTCTCTGCATCTCGAGTTTTTGTAAGATGGATATCCGAATACCCGATAATACGGTTCATCTCGTCTTCCATCTGTTTTTTGTACGGGGCGTAGAGGGCCACGATGGAACTGTCTGCAGCAATTTCTGTCCCAATAGTATAGCCCTGATGATCATCCGAAGCTTTGGTATAGAGTGTCTTGCAGGAGGACAAGGACAATAGCCCTAAACCCGCAGTCAAAAACAGTGTGTTAATTCTAAATCTATGCATATACAACTAGTCTGTGCCTCGGCAAAAATAAGTCTGACAAAGGTAGATAAAATATTACTTTTTAGACTTACAGGCTAGATAAAATTACTGTTATCAAAATTGTACCAATATACGTTGGTCGCAAAAGGTTGTCATGTCAATGAGGAGGAGGAGGTATGCTATGCTTCAATTGTACGAAAGGTGAGATTGATACGTGCACCGTATGGTTTTTTGCTTGGGGGTAAGCGGTGTAGCCAATGGCTTTGCGTAATACCTTTCATCACTAGTATGCTTCCATGAGCCAATTCCAATGCGATCACCTGTTTGGTGTCCTTATGCTTAAACGCGAATTTGCGCTCTGCACCAAACGTCATGGAGGCAATTGCGCCATTTTTCTTTAAATCTTTTTCACCATCACTGTGCCAAGCCATGCCCTCCTCACCATTGTGATAAAGGTTTAAAAGACAGGAATTATACTGTTCACCTGTAACTTCCTGGACCTTGTTTTTGAGCTCAAGAAGTTCATCTGTCCAAGGCAGGGCAGATTTGGTAATATTTGAATACGTGTATGAAAAGGGCAAATCACCATACCAAGCCACTTTCCTTTTGGTTAGGATGTGCTTGCCAAAAATTACAGCCTCATCATTCCGCCAAGAGATGCTATCCAATAACCGCGAATAATAATGATCCGCTTGTACCGCCTCTATCATCCGCCCATAATAATATACTTCTCCGTCATAAGGAAGAATATTTTTCGAACTATCGTATACTATATCAAACAGGTGCATGATACGCTAAAATTAAGATTAAAACAAGGTTTGTAATTCGTTTGCGGCATATTCCCATCCTATTATGGCTGTCTTGCGTACAGGATTCCACATATAGCCACCTATGGCGCCTGTAGATTGGATGACACGATGACAAGGTATTAAGTAAGCTATAGGATTACTTCCAATGGCTGTCCCTACTGCACGAGAAGCCTTGGGGTTACCAAGTCCATCAGCTATCATACCATAAGTGGATAGTCTACCTACAGGTATCTTCAGCAAAGCCTCCCAGACTTTTAATTGGAAATCTGTTCCTTTGAGGTGCAATTTAATCTGTGGAAGCTGTGTCCAGTCCTGTTGAAAGAATGAAAGCACTTGGTCATGCATGGGGTCTTGCTCTTCAATCGTCCTAGCATTCGGAAATCGAGAAGATAATTGCCACAGTCCATCCTTATTGTCCTCAACGAAGCCAATGAAACAAATCCCTTTGTTTGTAGAAGCAACAATAAGTCTTCCAAACGGGCTTTCTTTGAATGAAAATTTAATCTGAAGATTGCGTCCCCCATGTTTATACTCTGCTGGTGTCATTCCCTCTATACCAATAAACAGATCATGAAGTCTACTGGTACTGGACAATCCTGTTTCATATGCCGTATCAAATAAGGTGGACTGCTGATCTACGCGAAGCACCTTTTTTGCATGCTCGATGGAGATGTATTGCAAAAATTTCTTAGGTGTGGTTCCCGCCCAATTGGTAAACATTCGCTGAAAGTGAGATGGGCTAACGTGTACATGGTCAGCAATCTGGTCCAAAGAGGGTTGTTCTTTAAAATGACATTTGATATAGGTGATCGCTTCCGCAATTCGCTGAAAGTCGGCATGGTGTTGTGTTTCCATAGTTTAAAATTTACAACACAAATATCCGAAGTATTTTGCGCGTATAAAATCCGAATCTTGCTGAATTTTCAATCCCCATCCCCAGGGTAGCAAATATGCACATGTTACGAGTTATGTTTGCAAGACACCTACATTATAACGCTTCTCGATTGGTGCGTGATTGGCAGCATGTATTCCGAGGTTGATCACTTTCCGGGTTTCATCAGGATGAATGATGCCATCTACCCAAAGTCGTGAGGCGGCATAATACGGGCTTAGCTGCTCATTGTATTTATCTTCTATACTTTTGAGAAGCGCAGACTCCTCTTGCTCAGTAATATTGACCCCTCTATTCTTAAGTGCAGCTTCTTGTATTTGAAGGAGTGTCTTTCCCGCTGCCGCACCACTCATAACACCCATTTTTGCGGTAGGCCAAGCGTATATCAGACGAGGATCATAGGCCTTTCCACACATGGCATAGTTGCCTGCACCATAGCTGTTACCTACAATGAACGTAAATTTGGGAACAACAGAATTGGCCATGGCATTGACCATCTTAGCCCCATCTTTGATGATTCCCCCTTGCTCAGATCGACTCCCCACCATAAAACCGGTTACATCTTGTAAAAAGACCAACGGAATGGACTGTTGATTACAATTCATAATAAATCGGGCTGATTTATCTGCAGAATCACTATAGATAACTCCTCCCATTTGCATCTCAATAGCACCACCTATTTTTTTAGCTTTAACGACTTCGCGTTGGTTGGCTACGATACCGACGGCCCAACCTTCAATACGAGCTAATCCACAGATAATGGTTTTCCCGTAATCTTTTTTGTATTCTTCAAAAGTCCCTTCGTCTACAAGCGCATTGATAATTTGCCCCATATCATATGGCTTGGTTCGATCCAATGGCAAAATATCGATAATTCGCTTGGCTGAGGGATTCGGATTTTTTGCTTCTTTACGGTTGAAATTGGCCTTAGGTGGATACCCCAGCTTATCCATCACACCCTTGATAGCGTCTAGACAAGCTTCATCTGTGGGATATTTATTGTCCGTTACACCTGATATTTCACTATGTGTGGAAGCCCCTCCCAATGTCTCGGCATCGACAGATTCTCCAATGGAGGATTTGACAAGATATGGACCCGCAAGAAATACCGATCCAGTACCTTCTACTATAAAAGCATAGTCTGACATGATCGGTAAGTAGGCTCCGCCAGCAACACAGCTTCCCATAATGGCCGATATTTGTGGAATACCAATAGCGGACATATGCGCGTTGTTTCTAAAAATGCGACCAAAATGCTCCTTATCAGGAAAAATCTCATCTTGCATAGGGAGAAATACCCCTGCCGAATCCACCAGATAAATAATGGGAATATGATTTTCCATTGCAATTTCTTGTGCTCTGAGGTTCTTCTTACAACTAATTGGAAACCATGCTCCAGCTTTAACTGTTGCATCGTTAGAGACTATTACACATTGTCTATCCTTGACATAGCCTAAGACGCAGACGACACCTGCATTAGGACAACCTCCTTCTTCTTCGTACATACCATCTCCGGCAAAAATACCAATTTCGATAAACTCGCGATCGACATCCAGTAGGTAGTGTATACGCTCCCAGGCGGTGAGTTTACCCTTCTTTTTATGCTTCTGAATTTTGTCGATACCTCCCCCCAAGGCCAGTGCTTCTTTTTTCCTCTTTAAAACATCAATAAGTGCATTCATTTGTTATTTTGATTTATATAGGCTATTAATATTGATAATTTCATAATATCGAGTAAAAATAAAACAATATTTTGATATTTTTGTAATTGTATATATAATAGTTTGTATATATTTGACTCGATAAAATCACCAATTTAATAAACAAGTAAATAAAGAATTATGTTTGTCACGAATGTAGATCAAATGGGTCTAATTAGGCAGAGCGCTGCCAATTTTGCTGTTAATTATATTAAGCCTCATATCATGGAATGGGATGAAACACAAACCTTTCCCGTCGATCTTTTTAAAAAAATGGGCGAATACGGCTTCATGGGGATATTGGTTCCTGAAGAATACGGAGGGGCTGGATTGGGGTACCAGGAGTATATCACCATATTGGATGAGATTTCTAAGGTCTGTGGTTCTATAGGACTATCCGTGGCCGCCCACAATTCGCTATGTACAAACCACATATTGAGCTTTGCCAACGCATCTCAAAAGGAAAAATATCTGCCCCAGCTAGCCACTGGGGAATGGCTAGGTGCCTGGGGATTGACGGAGACAGGTTCGGGATCTGACGCAGGAGGATTGACCACCATTGCAGAACGGGAGGGGAAGTATTTCGTATTGAATGGCTCGAAAAATTTCATAACCCATGCCATTAGTGGCGATGTGGCAGTTGTGATAGCCCGTACTGGCAGAAAAGGCGATAAAAAAGGCATGACAGCATTTATAATCGAAAAAGGTACACCCGGTTTTTCAGCAGGTAAAAAAGAGAACAAGCTGGGCATGCGCGCCTCAGAAACAGCGTGTTTATTTTTTGATAATTGTCGAGTCCACCAAGATCAAGTAATAGGAGAGGAGGGGCAAGGTTTCGTTCAGGCGCTCAAATTGTTAGATGGTGGCCGTATATCCATAGCCGCACTATCTTTGGGAATTGCTCGAGGAGCCTACGAATGCGCATTGCGATATGCCAATGAAAGGGAGCAATTCAATCAGAAAATATTTGAATTTCAAGCAGTAAGTTTTAAATTAGCTGAAATGGCGACACAAGTTGAGGCTGCTGAATTACTGACTAGACAAGCTGCATTTAAAAAAGAAGCAGGTGAAAAATCCTCAAAAGCCAGTGCAATGGCTAAGCTCTACGCCTCCGAAGTAGCGGTAGAAGTTTCTAATGAAAGTGTTCAAATCTTTGGAGGATATGGATTTACAAAGGATTACCCAGCTGAAAAATACTTTAGAGATGCTAAACTGTGTACCATTGGTGAAGGAACATCCAGTATACAGAAAATGGTTATAGCTAGAGAAATACAACAAGATGTCTAAGGAAACGCGTCAAGTTAAATTAGTGGAGTGCCCTCGTGATGCGATACAGGGCATCCACCAGTTTATTCCAACTGCTGATAAAATAGACTACATAAACGCATTGATTGAGAGCAATCTCTTTGATTGTATAGATTTCGGTAGTTTTGTTTCACCCAAAGCGGTACCCCAAATGGCGGATTCGGCACAAGTTTTAGAAGGACTTCAGCTGATAAATGATACAAAATTGTTAGCAATCGTGGCCAATGAAAAAGGGACGGAAGAGGCTGCCTCTTTAAGCAAAATCCATTTCCTCGGCTATCCATTTTCCATATCTGAAGAGTTCCAAAGAAGAAATACCAACAGTGATATCAAAACCTCTTTCCGACGTCTCCAAAATATAGTTCAGATAGCACATGACAACGGTAAGGAAGTCGTGGCATACCTATCTATGGCATTTGGCAATCCATATGGAGAGGAATGGAACGAAGAGTTGGTCACATATTGGTTGGGTGAGATTGCTAATCTGGGTATTATTGATTTTTCACTTGCAGACACAACTGGGGAAGCAAATCCCTTTCAAATAACCACATTGTTTGAAAAAGCTTATAAGGATTTTCCTAAGCTAGATATAGGGGCACATTTTCATTCATCCAAAACCACTGGACTTTTGAAGATAAAAGCAGCTTACGAAGCTGGGTGCAGAAAGTTTGACGGAGCTATACTTGGCTTTGGCGGCTGTCCATTTGCGACCGACGAGCTTGTTGGAAATATTGCAATGGAAGATCTACTGTTTTATTTCGAGCGAGGCGACCCAATCAGCATACTTGCATTAGAGCAACAATTTAATCAAATGATTAAGGTATGATATATCATTACATCAAAGTGGTAACACAAGAGCATGTTTGTTACCTGACTCTTTCTCGTCCCGACAAAAGAAACGCATTTACCCCAACAATGGTCAATGAAATTGACCATGCTTTATTTCAAGCAGAAATCAATTCAGAAATCAGACTTGTCGTTATCAACGCTGAAGGACCTGTTTTCTGTGCTGGTATGGATTTAAACGTTTTTGAAAATCCTAGCCTCGATAAGCGTAACCCATCTATACAAAATAAGGACATCTCTTTGGGAGCGGCTTTTGCTCAACTTCATAAACCATCGATATGCATAGTGGAAGGGGATGTATATGCCGGAGGTTTCCTAATCTTCTTGGCTTGTACGTATGTATTTGCCAAGCCTCATGTCAAG
Organism: Sphingobacterium sp. SYP-B4668; assembly: GCF_027627455.1. NCBI lineage: Bacteria > Pseudomonadati > Bacteroidota > Sphingobacteriia > Sphingobacteriales > Sphingobacteriaceae > Sphingobacterium > Sphingobacterium sp. SYP-B4668. The sequence continues at coordinate 2,744,990 of NZ_CP115483.1, forward strand.
TTTTCACTGCCAGAGGTTAAGATTGGACTTTTTCCTTTCCAAGTATTAGCGTCCTTATTGCGACATTTACCTTCAAACAAGGCCTTGGATATGTGTATTCGGGCAAGCACATATTCAGCTCTCGAATTAAAGCACATGGGAATAGTATTTGATTTGATAGAAGCACAGGATGATGATAACGTTCAACAGTTGATCCACCAACTTTGCTTACATGCCCCACTCGCGATACGAAAAGGATTTGAAGCTCTGGAAAAGTTGCAAGAATTAGGTGAATCAGCGCGATATCCATACCTATTGAAAGCTTTAAACGATCTGAAGACTTCTGAAGATTTCAAAGAAGGGCTAGTCGCGCAAAGAGAGAAAAGAATGCCAAACTGGAAGAACAAATAGAATGTATCCTGGGAAAAAAGAAAAGACCGATGGCAATATCGGTCTTTTCTTTTTTCGATAAAATTCAAGCGATTTTATTTTTTTCTTGGAGCTTATATAATTTATTTTAACTTTGTCTCATTGTTTATAATAAGTCTAAATAAAACATGAAAAATATTACCAAACCTGTTATTCTAATGATCCTACTCCTTCTAGGAGGGCAAGTGGCAATGGCACACGCCATTTGGATTGAAAGTGTATCTGTAGCTAAAAAAAACCAATCTCAAGAGGTTAAAGTGTTTTACGGTGAATACGCAAGCGGCGAAATCGAGAAGACCGACAAATGGTATTCGGATTTAAAAAATATTGAAGTGTGGTTACACACTCCAAGTAAAAAGCGTGTTAAACTACAATTAGAAGACAAGCAGGATTACTTACTATCGTCTTTTTTGCCTTCTGAGGATGGTGTTTATTATATTACGACAGTACACACGGCAAAAGAACTTGGGGGTACGACCAAATACGAGTTTTCTTCCTTTCTTCCTGTAAAAGTTGGCAAGGAGACTGTTAATAGAGATATGTCCATCGTTCAACCTTTGTCGGTCAGCGTACAAACAGATATTTCTGGTCAAAATTCCAAAATAAATGCGTTGGTATCTAAGAATGGGAAGCCGCTCGAGAATGCTGAAGTGATTGTGATGTCGTCTTCAGGTTGGAGTAAAACGTTCAAAAGCGATAGTCAAGGTCAAGTTTCTTTTGAACCACTCTGGAAGGGTGCCTATGTTACAGAAGCTTCTCAATATCTGCCAGAAGCCGGTAATTGGGGTGGGAAGGCCTTTACACATGCATGGCAGGGATCCACTACCTTTTTTGAAATTAAATAAATACATAGCATTGCGGCATGCTCAAGTCGACAATTATTCAAGTTGTGGCATGCGCGTTAACGAATCTCTCTCTTAATTTTTTCAGCGGTTGGCTATGGTGCCAGCTGCTGATTATTTAAAAACCTTAATTAGTAAATGTTCAGTACATATTTGTTATTGGTATTCATCGGGTTCTTTCTTTGGTTCAATACATCAAAAAAAGCCAAATGGAAGGATAAATCCCAATTTCTGCTCCGCTTGGAGGCTAAGCCACAGTTGAGTAAGGCAGCGGTAGCGCTTATTTTCGTAATCGCAACTGTCCTCATGATACATCAGTTAGGATGGATGAGCGGTATATGTGCATCTATAGTATCGATTATGGCAATTGGTAGCTTAATAGTATCTATATTCCCATTTCGGTATCTCACTTCGTGGTCGCTGATACTTATTTATAGCCTATTTCTTGGACTTGAATTATTCATTTGATCCCTATGCCTGCAAACAAAAAATATCTCACCAAATCACCTTGGCTTCGACTGGTCAAAATTCTTGCTGGATTTGTAGGAGGGTATGTCGTGATGCTTAGCTTCCATCTGTGCTTGACCTTTTTATTTCCTAAGGAAAATGTAATCGCGACCTCGTTCATCACTGGATATATACTATGGGCTTTTTTGCTTCTATGGGCTTTCATAGCCCAAAATGTTTGGAAAGTTTGGCTCACTTATCTTGTTTTGAGTCTATTGTTCTTAGCCCCCCTATTATTTAATTTACAACCATGAATCTGAGAAGATACAATATCTATTTTCATACGCATACTATAAGCGGGATTATCATATGCGCATTATTGTATGTTATATTCTTTGCGGGGTCCTTTTCTTTTTTCAAAGACGAAATTTCTGCTTGGCAAAAAAACTCATCCTACGAAGCTAATCGCGGACTCGTCAAAAGGGATTACAACTTTTTAATGGATTCCCTATCCAGTACACATAATTTAAAGGGAAGGGATTTCTCTTTTTATTTAAAACGTAATAGTTTCAGTACTTACGTCGATATGACTCCTTCGAATGACACGACTGTAAGTAAGAAACCAATGCCGAAAAAAGAGGGGCGAAAAAGAGGGCGCGGAAGAGAAAAGAATGATGATTCGGCATATTTTACCTATGATTTTGCGAAGCGGCAAACGTCAGATTATACACAATCGTATGATATGGGTGAATTTCTATATCGGCTACACTTCCTTGCGCAATTAAATCAGGTACCTATCAATATAGGTACACCATTCGGCTATCTAGTGGCAGGCATTGTTTCCTTCTTGTTTTTATTCGCGTTGATTACTGGACTATTGTTGCACTGGGACAAAATTAAATCTAACTTTTTCACTTTTAGGCCATGGAATAAATGGAAAACAGTATGGACGGATATCCATACTGCTCTTGGTGTCATCGGATTCCCTTTTCAATTCATGTTTGCTGTGACGGGAGTGGTCCTTATTGTTAACTTTGTCTTAATGACCCCTTATAGTAAGGTGCTGTACAAGGGAGAGGAGGCAAAGATTTATCAAGATTTGCAATACAATGATGCCTCCAAATATGAGTATACCTATAAACCGCTTAATAAAGATTTCGATCTAACAACATTTGTGGCGGGTGTCGAAAAAAGATGGCCTGGGTCCGTAGTGAGTCGTATATTCATCAAAAACTATCAAGATGATAATATGCACGTGATCGTCGAAGCTAAGCCTAACCCTAAGGAAAACTTTGCAGGAGCAGGTAAGTTGACCTACCGAGTTAAAGACGACAAGATCATCAGTGAAAAATCAGCGAATAGCGAATCATCTTATATCGATAATATAAAGGCACTCATATATCACCTGCACTTTGGAGATTTTGGAGGAAAACCACTACGCGTCGTTTACTTTGTTCTAGGAGTAATGGGGTGCGTTGTTATCATTTCCGGAATTCTCATCTGGTTGGTAGCCCGTGACAAAAATAACGTGCCTGCCTATAAAAGAAAATTCAACTTTTGGACTGCGAATATTTTCATGGCATCCTGTCTAAGCATGTTGCCGGTGACTGCATTTACGTTTATCATGTTAAAGGTATTGAACTCGCCAACGCAAGCAGATATCTACCATTGGTATTTCTATTCTTGGCTGGTATTGAGTGTGTATTTTATAGCACGGCGTAGTATCGCACTTACCAATAAGCAATCTGTATTACTTTCTGTAATCCTATGTCTATTGGTACCTATTGCGAATGGAGTTTTTGGGGGGAATTGGATTTGGGTAAGTTTTCGGTCAAATGCTTTTGATATCCTAACAATTGATGTGCTCTTCTTGCTGCTGTCACTTGCCGCTTTATTTGTCTATCTCAAAATCCGTAAGAAGGTAGATCATAAATAACAGACAAGGTTTTTTAAAAAAAGCGGGCTTTCTATAGAAAGCCCGCTTTTTTTAAATCGTTAGCTGGCTATTTGTTTCGCATAGCGTCGTAGTACTCCATTCTCAATTTTTCCATGCGCTCTCTTATGTCTGAAGGAATTTTCTTGGCAATATCTTTTATCCGCTTCAGTTGGAAAGAGGTCACTATTGCTACGAATCCTGCCGTGATGATTGATATTGCCGTCCATATTACCAATGACAAACCCGCAAATACTGGATTCCATAATAAAACAAATGCAAATAAAAGTCCTAAAATACTAAACACAGCTACCCAGCCCCAATTTTCAGCACCGTAATTCCGAAGATCAAATGCCGCGCCTAGAGAACTTATTGAATAGAAAAGAACATAAAATCCAACGACTAGTGGAAGGGTGGCAATCGATACTTCTGGATTGACAATTAGAAATAAACCAAAGACGGCATACAAGATACCGCCTGCCAGCTGCCAACCCCAATTGTCCATTTCATCCTTATTGTTGACTGCAAAAATGATTTGCAACACTCCTGTTAATAAGAAAGACCAACTGAATAGAAATGCTAGGGCCAAATAAGACTCTATTGGCGTTGTCATTACATATATTCCGAGAGCTACCAATAAAATACCTATGATTAAAGGGATGTACCAGTTCTTTATTGTAGAACGGATTGATTTTAAAAACGTCTGTGCCATAGTCTTTTGTTTTTAGTTGATAATAAGTACTTACTATAGTCGGACTCCCAATAAAAGGGCGGGACTGTCCGATACATGAAATATACCAAATATTTTATATAGTTTATAGCGGCCAACATTACAAATTCGAATACGACCAATGAAAACTTCCTATTTTATGCTTTAAACTGTAGGTCCCAGCATATTCTTAGGGTCTAATATTTCGTCGAGCCTTTCTTGTGAAAGTAGCCCTTGTTCCAGTACCAATACATATACACTTCGTCCCGTCTCTAGGGCTTCTTTGGCGATTTTTGTACTTGCTTTATATCCAATATGAGGATTAAGGGCAGTAACAATACCTATACTATTCTGCACTTCCCTTTTTAGATGTTCGGCATTGGCCGTAATACCTTCTATACAGGATTCCCGTAGGGTATCGATTGCATTTGTGAGATATTGTATCGACTCCATAAGACTAAAACCGATAATGGGCTCCATGACGTTCAATTCCAATTGTCCTGCTTCAGCAGCAAAAGAGACTGTTGTATCATTTCCTATAATCTTAAAACAAACTTGGTTGACAACCTCGGGTATCACGGGGTTTACTTTTCCAGGCATGATAGATGAGCCTGGCTGCTTTGCAGGTAAATTGATTTCAAATAGACCCGACCTTGGTCCCGAGGTCAGAAGCCGTAAATCGTTACAGATTTTAGAGAGTTTGATGCTTAATTTTTTCAATGCCGAAGAATAAGCCACAAAAGCGCTGGTATCCCAAGTGGCCTCCACCAGATTATCTGCCAGCCGTACGTGTTCGTTGAAAAGCTTGGCAATCTTGGCTGTACACAATTTTGCATATCCAGGCAAAGCATTGAGACCTGTACCAATAGCGGTAGCCCCCATGTTGATTTCTAACAATTGCATTGCTGCAAACGATAATGAATTCAACTCTTTTCCCAGCGCATTAGCATACCCTCCAAATTCCTGCCCTAGAGTCATCGGTACTGCATCTTGCAACTGGGTGCGTCCCATTTTGATCACGCTCTTGAATTCTTCGGCTTTCACGCCGAATGATACTTGCAGGTGCTTGAGTGATTCCAACAAAGTCAAATGCATATCGTATAAGGCTATTTTTAGTGCAGTAGGATATGCATCGTTAGTTGACTGGGAGAGATTAACATGGTCATTAGGCGAACAAAATTGATAGTCTCCTTTCTTTTTCCCAAGATATTCAAGGGCTATATTCGCAATAACCTCATTTGCATTCATGTTGACCGATGTTCCGGCTCCGCCTTGTATCATATCAATTGGAAATTGATCGGTATACTTTCCATCTATTAAAGCTTTTGAGGCAAATTTTATGGCCTCAAAAATTGGCGATGGCAATATATTCATCTCCATATTCGCTTCTGCGGCGCCTAACTTTACTATGCCTAAAGCCTTAACAAACTGTGGGTACTGACCAAGTTTGTGATTGGATATTTTGAAATTATCAATTGCTCGCTGGGTCTGGACTCCATAATACGCAGCGCTAGGCACCTCAAGCTCTCCTAATAAATCTGATTCGGTTCTCATTCCTTCCATAAAAATCTAAATTCATAAAACCTTAAAGATACAAATTATAAAACATAAAATATTATTTAAAAAATAATATATATGCAGACAAATTATTTTTTATAAAATATGGATTTGTTGAATTTTTTTTAAGGAAGGGGAAATATTTATATCTGCATTCCTACGCATTTGGCGCATATTAATGTTGCCTATTTTTACGTCTTTTCTTTTGGCGAAAAACTACACGTCTTAGTTGAAGAAAGCCCACCGTAACCTTTCTATTTGTCTTGAGGAAAGGAATACTCATCACAGCCAGGATAGATACACAAGCCGAAGTGCCTAAAGCGCCACCGAAACCATCGAAAAACCTGCTCGTATGGAGAAAAATAAATGTAAAAATGAGCCCGGCCAGCCCAATGCCTAGATGGCTCGAAAGTTGATGCGTCGAGACCATTCCAATAAATGAAGCGCCGATAAAAACATATGGTATGTTTTTGGTTAAGTATGGAGATAGTAGTCCTGGAAACAAGTATAAAAAACCCGCAACAAACATCGTTAACATTGCAGAGGAGCGAATCGGCCCTTGCTTTAAGCTTACATTTGTGAAGTAGGAGAGTAAGCTCCCAGCCACGCCTACAAAAATTAAGATCAACATTTCCATCCGATTACTTAATTAGAAATATGATTAAATAGGTCAGTGACACACCGAGAAAGGCCAATGTTCCCAATTTACCGCCGATACCAGAAAAAAGACTTTTAGAAACAATCAACAATACCGCTGTACAAATACTAGCCGCTAGAATAAAGCTAAAACCACTGGCCACACCTCCACTTGACATTCCAACAAAGGCCCCGCAATAAATAGCTGCCGGAATTTGACTGAGATAGTCTGATCTTTTATTAATGCTTGGTAAGAAGGAAGCTAGAGTCCCCACTATACCAGCCGATAAGACAGTGCCTAGATTATGCTGTGTGTGTAAATAGTAGCATAGAAGAGCCCCAACTGGCACTCCAGCTGCAACCCATATATGGTCGTACAAATGCTTGTCGTGGTGTATAGGTGCTTTTATGTACGACAGTAAGATCAATATGGACAACGCAATGATAAATAAAGCAATCCAAGGCGACTGCATGTGCTCCTCAAAAATCGCTAGGAGAAATAGAATTTGAATGATAAAAAGCAAACCGATTAAGGTATAGCGAAGTATCTGGTGATGCCGCATTACAAGTTTTGAAGCGCAAAATTAGACATTATTAACACAAAAAAAAAGCCCCCTAAAATAAAGAAGGCTTTTCACTTAAAAATGACAATTCGAAGGTTATCCTTTCAATGTTGCAGCATTCAACCGTAATGAATTCAAGATGACGGATACTGAACTAAAGCTCATCGCAGCAGCGGCAATCATTGGAGACAATAAAACACCAAAAAATGGATATAAAAGCCCTGCGGCAACTGGAATACCCAAGACATTATATAAAAATGCAAAAGTTAGATTCTCTTTGATATTTCGGGTCAATTTTTCACTTAAAATTTTAGCCTTCACAATTCCATTTAAATCTCCCTTGATGAGGGTGACCTGTGCGCTCTCTATAGCTACATCGGTGCCCGTTCCCATAGCTATTCCTATATCAGCTTGCGCTAGGGCAGGGGCGTCATTGATGCCATCCCCAGCCATTGCTACTGTCTTACCCTCTCCTTGCATTTTTTTAATCTCATTCAACTTGTCTTCAGGTAGCGCCTGAGCCAAATAGTGCTTGATACCCAGTTCATCGGCAACAGCCTTCGCAGTACGCTCATTGTCTCCGGTAATCATGACCACTTCCACACCATGCTCCACCAATTTGTGTATAGCTTCTCTTGATGTAGTCTTAATGGCATCTGATATCGTAATAAATCCTGCAAGTCGATCATCGATCGAGAGATAAGACACGGTCTTTCCCTTTGACTGTTCAGTTTCAACCTGATTTTGGATCGTCGCATCGAGGATAATATTGAAATCCGTCAAAAGTGTATCATTTCCGAGCAAAACACGTTTGCCGTCGATCTTTCCAGCAACACCTTTTCCTGATATATTCTCAAAATCAATCACTTGATTAAAATTAATCGACATTTGTTTAGCTTTGAGGACTGTTGCCTCGGCAAGTGGATGGGTACTGTTTTGATTGAGAGATCCTGCGGCTTGAAGGATGTCCTCTTTGGTATATCCTGCCAAAGGCACTACATCATTTACTGTAGGCTTTCCTTCGGTGATGGTCCCCGTTTTATCCGTTACCAAGACGTTTACCTTATTGAGCTTCTCAAGCGCTTCGGCATTTTTTATCAATATACCATTCTTTGCCCCCTTACCGACTCCAACCATCACCGACATTGGCGTGGCCAATCCTAATGCGCAAGGACAAGCCACAATTAAGACAGCCAGGAGATTGGCAAAAGCAAATACAATCTTCGGCTCAGGACCCCAAATCATCCAAGCCGCAAATGTTAAAATCGAAATAACAATCACAACCGGAACAAAAATACTCGAAACTCTATCCGTCAATTTTTGTATAGGCGCCTTGCTTCTGCTGGCTGTATTCACCATGTTTATAATCTGTGAAAGCAGTGTCTCTTCACCCACACGTTGTGCCTCCATAAGAAAAGTTTTATTACCATTAATTGTACCCGAAGACACCTTGTCACCAACAACTTTGTCTACAGGGATGGGCTCACCCGTAATCATCGATTCATCGATGGTGCTATTACCCTCCGTGATGACACCATCAACTGGTATTTTGTCACCTGGCCTGACCTTCAGGATGTTGCCCAACTCGATAGCGTCCACAGGAATCTTTCTATCTTGTCCATTATCGACAAGGATAGCTTCGGAGGGGGTTAGCTTAATCAGTTCCTTTATTGCAGAGTTGGTTCTGGAATGCGCTTTTGCTTCCATAACTTGTCCCAATAATACCAAGGTCAGTATGACACATACAGACTCAAAATAGAGGCCTACACCGCCGTGATGTCCTCTAAACTCTTGGGGGAAAATCTCAGGAAATAATAATCCGACCAAGCTGAAAATAAATGCCGCCGCAGCACCTAAACCTATCAAACTAAACATGTTTAGTCTCCAGGTCTTGAACGAAGTCCAAGCCCTTTCGAAAAACATCCAAGTCGCATAAAAAACAACAGGCACCGTCAATCCCAACTGTATCCAGCCGTTTATATGCGGTGGCACTACTTTACCAATTGGATCGCCAGGAATCATTTCTCCCATAGCTAAAACAAAAATCGGAACCGTGAATCCAAGCGCTATCCAGAATTTTTTCAGCAGCATACGATAGGTATTGTCTTCCTCCTCAGTGGACGCCATTGGGACAAGGTCCATGCCGCAAATTGGACAATTTCCTGGGCCATCTTGTACAATTTCAGCGTGCATTGGACATGTATATTGTGCCCTTGTCTTAATTTCAGGAACTTTCTCTAAGTGCATCCCGCAAACGGGACAATTACCTGGGTTTTCATAGGTCTTATCACCTTCACAGTGCATCGGACAATAATAGATTTCGCTTTTATGATTTTCGGAAGCAACCTTTGATGTAGGAGATTGCGTCTGCTTACTCTCTGAGGTATTTTTATGTTCTTGATGCACATGTCCACTTTTCATTTCGACAAAAAACATCCCACATACGGGACAGTTTCCGGATTGGTCATAGGTCTTATCTCCCTCACAGTGCATAGGACAATAGTATGTACCAGATCGTGGTTCGTTTTCGGTGGCTTTCACTTTATGATGAGAAGTAGGATGTCCTGCACCTTCGTCGACCAAGATGTCTTTATCTTCACTAGCTACAGGCTTCAAGAACATGCCGCATACAGGGCAGCTTCCAGGTTGATCATAGACCTTGTTGCCTTCGCAGTGCATCGGACATGCATATTTGTCGGAGATTGATACAGGAGGGGTCCCTATAGGCATATCGTTACGTATTTCTTCAAGCGTATACTGTCCGATATTTGACAACTTATCTTGAAACTCTTGACGTGTAACGTCCCGCTCGGACGTAATGCTTACAAGGGGAGGATGTAGGCTCACCGTGGCATCAACACCAGACATCTCATTTAGTACATTTTCAACTTTAGCTCTGCATCCATCGCAGGACATTCCCGATATTTTAAATTTTTGTGTCATCATCTAAGCTTTAATTACCTTTGGTAAAGGTCGGAATAATAGAAAATTGCAACGTTATATAATTGTTGACGAATGGTATAATTTTCCTTTTCTTTCTTTCTTAAAAATCAATAATTCAACAAAAGAGCTAAAGTTTTGTTTTCCCATGTGAACAAAGAAGGGAAGGGTGGCCAAAAAGTCGATAAACATCAACTGGCACTTGCTTCGTAGCCGCTACAAGCTAATGAATACTTACTATGGATCGATATTCATACCTTTTTTGCGTAATAAACAAGGTGATGCAGTAGCCTACGTCTTTATGGTTCGCAAAAAAACTCGGTAATATCTAAACTGTTTAAATTGGGTTTGATTTGAGGTACAGGGTAGCCAGCAGTATCTTTATATAAAGATACTCCGAGAGCCACTAGCATACTTTCGGTTGCTGTTAGGTCATCAATCTGGCAGATTAGATTGGTGAAAGGCTGCGATTGGCGGACAAAGAGTAATTCACTATGTGTGTAGCGTGTTGTGAAGTCCATATTGAGATGGTCAATTTTGAATATCGTTAGATGTACCATAAAGGAGCTTGTTTCCTTTGGTATGTCTAAATGAAATTCGGGATTAAAGTTGGAAATCGTGGCCACGACCTCCCGTTGGTTTTTATTATAATCAATGTCGATTGGCAACAGCAAGGTATCCTTCAAAGGTGAGCTGTTGTTGAAGCTAAAGTTCTTCAACAACATCATGTTGGCCGGTAAGATTTCCCTCTTGCCTCGCATATTGATTTTATCTGCTTTTAATATCAGATTTAATCGTTTGACTAGTCTATTGAGATTAGAGGGTTCATAAAATAATTCATAATGCTGACCCATGGCATTTTTTAATGCAGATCGGATATTCTTTGCGAAAGAACTGACTCTTCCAAATTCTTGTGCATTTTCTTTGGAACGTTCGGCTAGATTGGATATTTCATTTTTGCTCTTTTTTGCAACTTTCTGTCTTACTCGATATTCATCACCACTTTTGTAAAAATTCAAGTCACCGATATTGCCCTCTAATTTAATGTTGCCTTTTTGGAATGCCATAACTGATCATGCGTTGGTTATCCTTAAAGATAAGGAATTAATTCGAAGATGTTAACGGAATATCCTATTGTTTCGCATATGTAATGCAGGTATTATGAATATATAATACCTACATATTACCTACATAATAGCTATATAATACTTGCATAATACCTCCCTGGAATATACAATTAGACACGGCTAGACAAGCGCTATGTCCATTCACTACAGATTTTGCGAAACATAGGATGCATCAGTCTTGAAAGATTACCTGAATATAAATAGCTGGATGATATTTGAAACTGGCTGCCCCAAAAAAAGGTGCCCAAGGGCACCTTTTTTGAAGCATGGATAATATTCTTCCGATTGATTAAATCCCCATCTCTTTAATAATGAATTGAGCATTGTCAATTTTGTCCGCAATCCAGAGTACATACCGGATATCAACCCCAATAGATCGACTATAGCTTTCATTCCATGCAAAATCATTGATGGTCGCATCATAGGAACGATCAAAGTTTACACCAATCAATTCTCCATAAGCATTCATAATTGGAGAACCCGAATTACCTCCAGTGGTGTCCATATTATAAAGAATATTCACAGGAACATCCTTCAAGTCTTTCTTCTCATATGCCCCAAAGTTTCTAGAAAGCCATGCCGATTTAATAGCGTCTGGATAAGCAAACTCTGGATTGTCATCATTTCCTTTCTCCAAGATGCCTTTTATAGTGGTAAATGGTTTCATATAGGTAGCATCTACAGGTGTATACCCTTTGATATTTCCATAAGTAAGTCTTAATGTAGAATTGGCATCGGGAATAAAGTTTTTAGCTTGATAGATTTCTTTCACAGCAACATAATCCCCCATTAACTTATTCAACTCACCTTCTCTACGTTGTTGTTCCTGACCAAATATCTGAACTTCAGATTCCAATGTTCTTTGAAAATCAAGAAGTTCATCACGATATCCCAACAGTTGTTTAGAAGAAGAAAGAATGTTGTCATTTAAAGATTGTAGACTATTTAATTTAGACGCCTTGATGAGATTTGTGATATAATTTTCTGCTTGGGCACGATTGCTGAATTTCTTATCCTGGATGGATCTGATACTATTCAACCCCTGCAATTCATAACCATCTCCAAACATACGGGCCCCAATAGATTCATCTACGCTTTGGTTATAACTCTCATACAAGACCGCTACATCACGCTTTACTTGTTCAATATTTAATTTGAAAAAATCTTCGGCATCCTTGGCTGATTTATATTTCGCTAGTTCGTCTTTAAAGGTGTTAATATAACGTGCTGCAGAGAGCAATTTAGTACTGGAATAGATATTGTTTAGCCAAAGCTCCTTTTGAGCGTCTTCGAATATCGTTTTATAGTACTTGTCAATATTCTCCATCAGACTACCATATTTGGTTTGGAGGTCTATCTTGCTACTGATAAAGGTCGAGAGGTCCTCATCTTCTTTGCGTTTACTGGAGATAAGATCAATATTACGCAGTCCTTTCAATTTACCCCTATAATTCTTCATCACATTTGCATTTCGCTTTATGCGGGTGGCCAAGGCTAATTCTGTCGCCTTATCATTTTTACCTGCAAGATCCATCTGTCTATTTTGAAAGTCATAGAGTTCAGCCGTGTAAGGAAGCAGAAATTTTTGCTGATATTCGATATATTGTGTCGGACGATGTCTAAATGTTTTACCCGGATATCCCAAAATGAATACAAAGTCATTTTCATCCACACCTTTAGGATTTACCTTTAAGAATTTTTTGGGTTGATAGGGGACATTCTCTTTCGCGTATTTTGCAGATGATCCATCAGGTGCTACGTAAGCTCTCACGAAGGAAAAGTCACCCGTATGACGTGGCCACACCCAATTATCCGTCTCCCCGCCAAACTCCCCTATATCCCTTCTCGGGATATAGACCAATCTGACATCTTCAATTGTTTTATAGCGGAACAGCACATAGGTCTTACCGATAAACATTTCCGAGACCTCCGCTTTAATAGTGGGATCCTTCTTTTGAGCGGTAGCAGCCAACTCTTCTCTTTTTTGCTTGATAAGGTTGATGCGTTGGATTGGGTCCGTGATATTTGCCACTGCCGCCAACACCTGATTAGACACATCTTCATAAGAGTCGGTAATTCTAATTGTCAATCCTTTTGCTTGAACCTCTTGCTCAAATGAATTGGCGACAAACCCATTCTTTAGGTAATCTTTCTCCGGTGTACTTGCTAGTTGTACCGCACTGAAAGCGCAATGATGATTGGTCACGATAAGTCCTTTTCCAGAGACAAACGAGCCTGTACATCCACTAATTTGGACCAACGCATCTACTAATCCAACTTTTCCTGGATTGTAAATATCTTTCTCATTGATCTTCAACCCCGCAGCCTTTAATCCGGCTCGATTCAGTTCACTCAGGGGAAACATGCCTTCATCTGGAGCTTTTGCCGAGAAATGGATGGTGCTAACGGTAAAAAGCAACGCTATTGCCAATCCTTTTTTATTAAAAATATTCATATGTTGTTCATTATACTTTCGATGACAATATAATCCTCAAACTTGACGAAATATGAATGGGAGGGAATGCTTTCCTAAATACACAGGTGCGTTTTACAATGTGCGCTGCTATATCTAGATGATTGTCTTCTAAATTCATTTATACCTGCCAAAATTAAGACTTCAAATGTACTAAAACTTTGGAAGAGGATCGGCAGTATCTTCGAAGAAACCATTATTAATAGGCTTTTGCTGAAAAACTTGCTACTTTTGTATAATCAAAATTGATATTATGACGCTAGTTCAATTAGAATACATTATAGCGGTAGACACTTATCGCAGTTTTGTAGCTGCTGCCGAAAAGTGTTTTGTGACTCAACCGACTTTAAGTATGCAAATTCAAAAACTGGAAGAATCATTGGGTGCTAAGATATTTGACAGGAGTAGGCAGCCTGTCATACCTACTGAAATAGGAGAAAAAATCATTACCCAAGCCCGTATCGTCCTGACCGAAAGTCGTAAAATAGGGGAAGTTGTACAACAGAATAAAGGAGAACTAGAAGGAGCTCTAAAAATAGGAGTCATACCTACGGTAGCTCCATATCTGCTACCCCGTGTTTTGGCATCCTTTATGCTAAAGTATCCTAAGTTACAATTACAGGTTTGGGAATACACAACAGAGCGTATTCTGCACGAACTCAAAGTAGGTATCTTGGACTGCGGAATATTATCTACTCCATTGCATGATCATAATATATTGGAATCCCCCCTTTTCTACGAAACATTTGTAGGCTATGTTTCAAAAAAGAGCGATTTGTTTGAAAAAAAAGTCATCAGCACAGACGATATGGCTCATGAAAAATTATGGTTGTTGAACGAAGGGCATTGCATGCGAGGGCAGGTACTGAATATTTGTCATTACAAACATAATATGGACGGTAATTTTGAATACAATACTGGAAGTGTGGAGACCCTCAAAAGAATGGTGGATATCAATTCGGGAATGACTATCCTGCCTGAGATGAGTATCATGGATTATGACGAAGAGCAATTGGCACATGTCCGGTACTTCAAGTCTCCCGAACCTGTAAGAGAAATCAGCATCGTTACAACTCAAAATTTTGTCAAACGCCAGGCAATACAAGCCTTAGAAAAAGAAATATTGCGCGTAATACCTGATCGGTTTAAAAATAAAAAAAGAAAAGATGTGATGGAGTTTAAGCTCTAAAACTAGAAGACAATATGAGTACGAAATTTTGGCAAAAGCTTGAGGGATTGAACAAGTGGCGGATGAAAAAAATTTCCAATCGAAATTTTCTCATTATCCTGGCGGCTTTGGTAGGGATAATAGGAGGAGTAGCCGCTTCTGTGTTGAAAGGAATGACACATTTTATTGCTTCAGCGTTACAAGATGATGTGGAGTGGCACTACAAGTATTCATTTTACCTTATCTTTCCATTGATTGGGATACTATTAAGTGTACTCTACATCCGTAAATTTTTGAAAGGAAAAAATTTCGAACACGGTATTACACCTATCATCTACGCTATCTCGAGACGCTCCAGCAAGATTGAAGCCCACAATGTATATTCTCAAATCGTTACGAGTGCTATTACTGTTGGTTTCGGTGGGTCTTGCGGCTTAGAAGCTCCAATTGCGTACAGCGGCTCCGCGATAGGTTCAAATGTGGCTCGGTTTTTTGGTTTGCAATATAAAGAAATAACCATGCTACTAGCATGTGGCGCTGCTGCGGGTATTTCAGGGGCTTTCAATAGTCCGGTTGCAGGGATGATCTTTGCCATCGAAATCTTATTGCCTGAATTTTCAATACCGGCATTCATCCCGCTATTATTGTCCGCGGCTTTAGCATCTGTTGTCTCTAAAATTCTATACAGTGAACCGCTATTCCATATTGCCACCTCTGATTGGGAGGTGGCCGCTTTGCTCTTCTACATATTGTTAGCTATACTTATCGGCCTTTATACCATATATTTTGCGAAAATAAGTGTTGTCGTCAAAGACTGGTTTGCCAAGATTAAAAACCCTTATAGTAAGGTTTGGATTAGTGGGGTGTCGTTGGGACTCATGATTTTTATCTTTCCGGCACTATATGGGGAGGGGTACCTCACGATACAACAATTATTAGATGGAAGATTTGATTCTATTGTGAAAAATAGTCTGTTTGCCCAGTACAAAGATATCGGATGGATTATTGTAGGGTACACTGTCCTTACCATTTTTGGGAAATCTTTTGCGGCCCTATTTACACTCAATGGGGGAGGGAACGGTGGTGTATTCGGCCCTAGCCTTGTTATGGGAGGATTAATGGGGTTTGCATTTGCATATGGAATGAATCTGACAGGTGTCGTAACGTTGAATATTCCTAACTTTGTAATGGCGGGGATGGCTGCGGCACTTGCTGGTATCATGCATGCTCCGTTGACTAGTATATTCTTGATAGCCGAAATCACAGGAGGTTATACATTGATGGTTCCGTTAATGTTGGTTTCTTCTATATCCTATCTAATTAACAGAGGTGCGTTAAAGCATTCTATTTATACCAAAGTATTGGCGGATTCAGGTGACCTCTTATCTTACGAAGATAAAGACAGATCTGTCTTAAGTATGATGAAGCTACGGTATGTATTAGAAACAAATTTTGTCATTTTACGTCCTACTGAGACACCGGTGGATCGCAAGCATGATATTATTCATTCTAAACGCAATATATTCCCTGTAGTCGATGATAAGGGCAAATTCTTGGGAGTGCTATACATTGAGTACTTGTTGTCGATCTTGCTGGGTGAGGAAGAGGGGATGGATAAAACATTCGAGAAGCTCGTTCAAAAACCCAACGATATTATCAAAGGGGATGAAAATATGGAAATCGTAATGGCTAAAATGAATAGAGACGATGTATGGATACTTCCGGTGGTAGATCATGAGGACCACTACCTCGGATTTGTTTCTAAATCGAGTGTCTTTAATAAGTATAGGGCCCTCCTCATGCGTCAAGGCCAATATCTCGAGTAATCAAAGCTGGCTTTATGACCGTAAAGAAAGTATCTTCGATACATATTTGCCAACAATATCAAACTCCAGATTCACCACGTCACCAATGCCTATATTTCCCAAGTTGGTATGTTCAAGTGTGTAGGGAATAATGGCTACTGAAAATTCATTGTCTTTTGAGTTTACGACTGTCAGACTTATCCCATTTACAGTTATGGATCCTTTTTCCACTGTCAAATTCAGCAAATCAGGGGAGTAGTTAAAGGTAAATATAGTGCTTCCATGCTGGTCTTCCTTTCCAATGCAAGTTGCTGTTTGATCCACATGACCCTGTACAATGTGCCCATCTAGTCGACCACCAACCATAGTACATCTTTCTAGGTTCACGGTATTGCCGATGTGAAGTCCACCAATATTACTCTTTTTCAGGGTTTCATCTATAGCCGTCACTTTGTGCGTACCATCACTCAAACCGACCACGGTTAGACACACACCATTATGTGAGACACTCTGATCTATTTTTAATTCATGGGAAATTGTAGATTTGATGTACAGATGAAGGTTGCTTTCTTCTTTTTCGATATTTACAATCTCGCCAAGGGTTTCTATAATTCCTGTAAACATAACTTTAAGTGATTTTTACAAAAATAGCCAAAATAGTCCCGATATACAATATGAAAGCGTTCTTCAATCCTTACTTGAGGTATGCAAATGAAGTTTTGTACTGCTGGCACAGTAGTTTTTAAATTGTCAAATGACTGGTTATTAAAAAATTAAAAAAACAATTTGATAAGTGTACAAAATACACTATATTTGTTCCATCATAATTTAGGTTTATAATTGGTTATTAAAGGTTTCCATTCTCCCCGTTTGGAAACCTTTATCTTTTTACCTAGATATCGAATTTCAATAAAAATGTTATTTGTGCCGTCTTGGAGTAAGACGATGGAAAAGCTTTTTAATAGCTGGTCAAAATGCATTAGAAATAGATATTTCGCCGAAAATTCATATCACAGCTACAAAATCAAAAATAATTTCCCAAAAAGATAAAATAAATTTGCAAGTTAATAATATTACTTCTAATTTTGACTTAGGTTTAGGTTGATTGCCTCGTCAAGAGGTATTTTAAAGCCTGGGAAATCGCCCGATTATCTCAGGCTTTCTTCATTATCAAAGAAGTGACTTTCAATTTGGACTACGCTAATAAAATGCTAATTTTGGGGTTCAAATTCACATGATGAAAATCTACTATTTTTTATGTCTACTTCTGGTCTCAAATGTCGTGTTGGCGCAGGAGTCAAATTATCTTATTACCTATAAAAGGAGTAACAATGGTAAGTTTGATGACAAACAAAATCCCACTCTTGTCTATGCTGGTACAGATCAGACAACTATTACCAATCAACAAATTATTAAGGGTATTGCGCGGGTGCCCTATGAACAATACTATGTCAATCGCACAAATAGTGCATATTATAAAATTACAACCTTTGAAAATGGTCGGCAGATTGCAACGGTCGATTCAACTGTCTTCGCAAAGCAGAAGTTCACTATTACTGATGAAAGCAAAATAATCTTGGGACACAAGGTGCGCAAGGCCACAACATCAGTCAATTCCAATACAATAGACCTGTGGTACACCGAAGAATTAGGTATAAAAGCTTCTCCGGTAGAATTAGGACAAAATCTTGGATTGGTACTTGAAATGGTGAGAAATGGAAACTCGACGGTCACAGCAACAAATATAGAAAAGATAAAATCCATCCCCAATGCAATCAAGCTCCCAACCATCTCGTCTTTCGTTAATGAACTGACATATAAAGATCTTCTTTGGAAGAGCCGATTTGTCAGTATCCCTATATTTACTAAGCAACGAATTCGTTATAGCGACCAAATACAATCAGATAGTATACTTCGTTTTGCTGGAGGGACGGTAATTGTGCGAAAAATCAAAGTCCCGGAGTTGAAAAGAAATGAAGGCCAAGCTTTTATAGAAGTCGTCCAACAATCTAAAGGAGATGCTTATGATCGCACGGGGTCCGTCTTTTTGATACCAACAGATCAGGATATCAATTTCTTGGAAGGAATGAAAGCTGGAATAAATACATTGCCTGTATATGAAAATGGAAATGGGAAGAAATATCAGGGGATGACCCTCACTGCGACTTATGAACCCGTTATTGAATTAATGCGTTTTTTTACGCCATTTGGTGTGAGTCAGTTCAATCATATCCAAATCAAAGGAAAGCACTGGCAAGACAGTGTCAGCTACCGACAAGATATATCCGAATTATTACCTCGTTTTGCTGGGAAAGAAGTATATATAGGTACTTATATAGGGAATTACGACAAAGAAGGGCACGAAGTCACTGTCAGCTTAACGATTCATCCTGGCAGACCACAGATGGCAGAGGGAGCTCAAGTATTGTCATTATTCAATACGGCTAATGTAATGGAAATGGGAGGGCAGGAGTATCCAACTATGTTCAATCAAGATAATGGAGTTGAAGTGACATTTGAGCTAGCTCAAGAGGCTAAGAATGTGCAGCTGAGATATATTACCACTGGTCATGGTGGCTGGGGCAACGGCGACGAATTTGTTCCCAAACCCAATAGTATATTTTTGGATGGACAACAGGTATTCAAGTTTACACCATGGCGCACGGAATGTGGTTCCTACCGACTATCAAATCCCGCGTCTGGTAATTTTGAAAGTGGCTTATCTTCTTCGGATTTGAGCCGTTCCAATTGGTGTCCAGGAACAGTCACGAACCCTATCTATATCGATCTTGGTAATCTTAAAGCTGGCAAACACACCATTAAAGTGTACATCCCTCAGGGTGCACCAGAGGGCACAAGCCTTTCTTATTGGAACGTATCTGGAGCGCTTCTTTACTACAACTAGACATTGGAGTTATATTCTACCGGGATAAAAACAAGAAGGCATATTTGACTGGTCAAATATGCCTTCTTGTTTTTATGAATAGCATGATTTAAATTGCAACAATTATCTGTAACACATTTGTTTCTATTTCAAGCTTAAAATAGTAACTTAGGGAGTCCAATTAGTTAGCTTTTATTACTATATTTATATTTGCTAATTCAATTTAGCAAATCAAATTTTGATTTTGAGAGATCAACTGTAGAACTAAAAATGACACGTATTATAAACCAAAACAAAACAAACACTTATTTATGAATGACTACCAAATCAAGGAGAGTCCTGATGTATACGACGCTATAGTCGTGGGTTCGGGAGCGGGAGGTGGTATGGCAGGTTATGTATTGGCACATGCAGGACTCAAGGTCCTGATGTTAGAGGCTGGTCCATATTTTGACCCCGCCAAAGATGCTTTACAGCTTAGATGGCCATGGGAATCACCACGCAGAGGTGCCTCCACTACACGCCCTTTTGGTGACTTTGACGCAGCCTTCGGTGGTTGGCAATTGGAAGGTGAACCCTATACCAAGGTAGCTGGAACGGAGTTTGAATGGTTCAGAGCGCGCATGCTCGGGGGCCGAACCAATCACTGGGGTCGGATCTCCTTACGCATGGGGCCAGATGATTTCAAACCGACTGACGGTGTTACCGATGAATGGCCAATAACTTATGATGAAGTGAAACCATATTACGACCGCATAGATCGTATGATTGGAATATACGGTACGGTCGAGGGCATCCGCAACGAACCTGACGGGGTATTTCTAAAACCACCAAAGCCTCGTCTCAATGAGTTGTATATCACAAAAGGTGCTCGAAAAGCAGGTGTGACGGTCATACCAGGCCGAGGATCTGTCTTGACCGAAGCCTTGCCCGGGGTTGAAGGACGTAGTGTGTGTTTCTACTGTGGTCAATGCGGCCGATCCTGCAAGGTTTATGGTGATTTTTCGTCGTCATCATGCCTCGTATTTCCAGCGATGAAGACTGGCAATCTTACTGTAGTGGACAACGCCATGGTACGTGAGGTTCTGACCAATGATGAAGGGCAGGCAATTGGTGTTTCTTATGTTAATACGCAGGATTTGCAAGAATATAGCGTCAAAGGAAAGACTGTCATCCTTGGAGCAAGTGCCTGTGAAAGTGCGCGCATCATGCTCAATTCAAAATCTAAATCCCACCCTGGAGGCGTTGGAAACAGTAGTGGATTAGTTGGTAAATATCTACACGACTCTACTGGTGCAAGCTTATCAGGATATCTACCGCAATTACTAGATCGCAAGCGATACAATGAAGATGGGGTAGGCAGTGTTCACATCTATTCACCTTGGTGGTTGGACAACAAGAAGCTAAGTTTCCCTAGAGGATATCACATTGAGTATGGAGGTGGTATGCACATGCCGTCTTATGGCTTTTTGAATTGGGTGCCAAATGTCAATGACACTACACCAGGTCCAGATGGAAATGCTAAAGAAAAGGGTGGCTATGGTCAATCCTTGAAGCAGGATTATCGTCGCTTCTACGGAGCAAATGTAGGTATGGCTGGTAGAGGTACTGCTTTGGCCCGTAAAGAAAACTATTGTGAAATCGATCCCAATAAAGTGGATAAGTTTGGTATTCCTGTTCTACGATTTAATTATAAGTGGGCTAACGAAGAAGTTGCACAGGCGAAACATATGCAAGAGACTTTTCAGTCTATCATGCATGAGATGGGAGCGGTTATCACGTCTAATATACCTGGGGCAGACACCTTGTACGGACTCGAAGCTCCTGGGAAAATCATTCATGAAGGAGGTACGACTAGAATGGGAAATGATCCAAAAACTTCTGTGCTCAATAAGTGGGGGCAGGCACATGATTGTAAAAATCTATTCGTTGTAGATGCTGGACCATTTGTCCAACAGGGAGATAAAAATCTTACATGGACTATTTTAGCATTATCCATGAGGACCGCAGAGTATATATTGGAACAAAAGAATAAACTAAATAGCTAAGCCATCATGAATAGGAGAGATTCACTAAAAGCCCTCGGGCTTATGGCCGCGGGTTCAGGGTTGTTGGCCAGCGCGTGCAAACAAGATAAGACAGGAGCCAATCAGGTTGTTGATGGAGATGAGGTCAAAAAGCTTCCTGGAGTGCAGGAGTTTGAGCATGAACGTAATAAGAAGTTGTATGAAGAAAAGTTCTTTGATGAACATGAAATGGCTACGATAGCTGTATTAGCCGACATTATTATCCCAAAAGACGACATATCGGGCAGTGCTACTGATGCTGGAGTGCCTGATTTTATAGAATTTATAGTCAAGGATTTACCAGACAATAAGCTCCCCATGCGCGGAGGATTGAAATGGTTGGATGTCCATGCACAGAAAACTTATGGTAAGGTGTTTATTAAGTGCAAGGACAATGAAAAACTTTCGATTGTAGATGAAATTGCCTACCCAGTAAAAGCCAAGCCGGAGATGCAACAAGGAGTAGCGTTCTTTTCTTTGATGCGTAATCTAACGTCTTCAGGATTTTTCACGAGCCAAATAGGAGTGAAGGATATAGGGTACGCGGGTAATATACCTGGTGTCTGGAAAGGGGTTCCAGAAGATGTCTTAAAGCAACATGGGTTTTCGGACAATATTTAAATATCCCCGCCCCAAAAAAAAGTGCCCTTCATGAATATGAGGGGCACTTTCTAGTTAAAAGCTAATATGTAAACCTTAAACGTTAAAGCGGAAATGCATAATATCACCGTCTTCAACTACGTAAGCTTTCCCTTCTACACTTAGCTTGCCCGCTTCTTTTACAGCAGCTTCAGATCCATACTTAATAAAGTCGTCATATTTTATAACCTCTGCTCGTATAAAGCCTTTTTCAAAATCCGTATGAATCACTCCCGCAGCTTGCGGAGCTGTAAAGCCCTTTTCAATTGTCCAAGCACGCACTTCCTGTACACCTGCGGTAAAATACGTTGCTAAGTCCAGCAAAGAATATGCAGCACGAATAAGCTTATGCACACCAGATTCAGCTAAGCCTAAGTCATCTAAAAACATCTGACGCTCTTCATAGCTCTCTAGCTGTGCGATTTCAGATTCGATCTGCGCAGAGATAATCAGTACTTGAGCATTCTCATCCTTTACGGCCTCCTTAACCCTGTCTACATATCCATTTCCAGTATTGACAGATGCCTCGTCAACATTACACACGTATACGACTGGCTTTGCAGTTAACAAGGCTAGGTCTTGAATGAACTCGAAATCTTCGGTTGTAATAGGTGCTGTACGCGCGGATCTACCTGATTCCAAATGATCTTTAACTACTGAAAGGATTTCAAATGTGCGTTTAGCATCCTTGTCACCGCCAGTTTTGGCCATTTTTTCAACCTTTTGAATACGTTTTACAACAGTATCCAAATCCTTGAGCTGCAGCTCCGTATCAATGATCTCTTTGTCGCGAATAGGGTCTACCGAACCATCCACATGGATTACATTACCATCATCAAAGCAACGTAATACGTGAATAATCGCATTTGTTGTTCGGATATTGCCTAAGAACTGATTTCCAAGACCTTCTCCTTTAGACGCTCCTTTTACCAATCCTGCAATATCTACAATCTCGATTGTATTTGGGACGAGACGTTGGGGATTCACAAGTTCAGCTAGTTTATTAAGACGTTCGTCAGGTACTGTGATAACACCTACGTTCGGTTCTATAGTACAAAATGGAAAATTTGCCGCCTGCGCCTTTGCGTTGGACAAGCAATTGAATAATGTCGATTTTCCTACATTTGGTAGGCCGACTATACCGCATTGTAAAGCCATGAATGTTGCTGTTTTTTTTAATTGCACAAAGATAGAAAATTCAAACTAACTAATGCATATATTTAAGTATGCAATGGATTGAGATTCCAAAAAGTTATTTAGCCAGCCCTAGTCAGATTACTTTGGTAAAACTACCTGAGTTGAACTTTTGTTTGATCAAAAATGGTCTCCATTGGGCTGCCTTTGCTACCAAGTGTCCGCATGCTGGAGCCTTGTTATCTAGTGGCTGGTGCGAAAATGGACGGATAATATGCCCCCACCATCGTCACGCTTTCTCCTTAGATAGTGGTCGCGGAGACCCTGGGCAAGGTGATTATCTAAAAATATTTCCCCTTAAAGAAGAAGCCAATAAACTTTATATAGGACTGGAAAAGCCGTGGTGGAAGAAGATTTTCTAAAGACACCTATCTGATCACCATGTTGATTTAATACAGAATTTATCGTTAACTTTATTTAACTAGCTCTTGTTTCATGAAAGATGGAAGTTAGTTTAGCGCGTAGCGACGATTATTATTACAACGATTGTAACCAATTTAGGGACTTTAATACTCCTGTTTTTTTTACCGGGTACTGTGTGTAGCGACACCCCCATATACTGGTAACGATAAGCTCAAATGCAATGTGAGGATTTGCAAGGGTTGATACACCAATGAATATTACACGATAAAGTATATACCTATGAAAATTCTAAAAATTATCCTACTAGTGGTGGCTATACTTATTGCAATACCACTTATTACGGCTCTATTTGTGAAAAAGGACTATGCCGTTGAGAGAGAAATTGTCATTAACAGACCCAAGGACTTCGTATTTGATTACATCAAACTCCTCAAGAATCAAGACAACTTTAGTAAATGGGCCACGATGGATCCCCATATGAAAAAGAGTTATGACGGCATAGATGGGACAGTAGGTTTTATCTCGGCTTGGGATAGCGAGCAAAAAGACGTTGGCAAGGGTGAGCAGGAGATTAAGAAAATTGAACCTGGAGCACGCATTGATTTCGAATTGCGGTTTATCGAGCCTTTTGAATCCAAGGATCAGGCACATATGACGACTGAAGCGTTATCTGATTCTACTACCCGTGTCAAGTGGGGATTCGACGGGCACATGGATTATCCAATGAATATCATGCTGTTATGCATGGATTTTGACAAAATGCTTGGTGGAGATCTCGAAATTGGGTTACAAAACTTGAAAACACAGCTAGAGAAATAATAAATTCTTAAAGCCCCAAATACTGCTATCCGCTTCAATACCTCTCAGGGTTGGAGCGGATTATCCTGCGAATAACCTTTATTACGCCTTTAATTTGAGTATATTTGCAACGTTAAGTTTGAAAAAAATTAACAGACGTGTATGCAATATAAGAAAATTGGTGTCATTGGGAGCGGCAGTTGGGCCACGGCAATGATTAAGATGATGACGGACAATACTGCTGAAAAAACTATTCTCTGGTGGGTCCGCAAACAGGAGGATAGGGACTATATATTAGCGTATAGGCACAATCCTAGTTATTTAAGTGCTGTAGAAATAAAATTGTCCCGCGATCAAATATCCACTGATGCTTTGAGCATCATACAGAAATCGGACATCATAATCTTAAATACTCCTGCCGCTTATTTAAAGGCTGCGCTCCGGGACGTCAAGCCTGAGCACCTAAGGGGGAAGGTCATTGTCTCCGCCATAAAAGGGATCGTTCCCGATGAAAATCTAATTGTCGGTGAATATTTGATGAAATTTTTTGATGTTGATCTTGCAAATATTGTTGTAATAGGTGGACCATGTCATGCCGAAGAGGTCTCCTTGGAAAAATTGTCGTATCTGACATTAGCTTCCAAAGAAATTGAAAATGCTCAATTAATAGCGGAAATTCTGCAAAATAGATATATAAAGACAATAATATCTGCCGACGTCTTAGGTGTTGAATATGGTGCAGTATTGAAGAATATATATGCATTAGCAGGAGGAATTTGCCATGGATTAGGCTTTGGAGATAATTTTCAAGCTGTCCTCGTGTCCAACGCGATACGAGAGATGGAGACTTGCCTAGATGTAATAGACCCGCAGGAGCGGGAGATTAATGCTTCGGCATATCTTGGCGATTTACTGGTTACGGCATATTCTCAATTTAGCCGCAATCGAACTTTCGGCAATATGATTGGTAAAGGCTACAGTGTCCAATCGGCCCAGTTGGAGATGAATATGGTTGCAGAGGGGTACTATGCGTCAGCCTGTATACAACGTGTCATACAGCAATACCAGCTGGATATGCCCATTTGTGAAGCCGTTTATGAAATACTATACCAACACAAATCCGCTTTGCAGACCGTAAAAACACTTGCAGACTCCTTAAATTAATATTGATTATGACAAGAGACCACATAACAGATACATATAAGAAGATACAAGACGAAATCACTCAAGCATTGGAACGATTGGATGGAAAAGCCAAATTCCAAGAGGAGATATGGGAACGAGAAGGTGGCGGAGGAGGGCGCACACGCATTATACAGGGAGGCAACCTTCTGGAAAAAGGCGGAGTCAATTTTTCTGCTGTCCATGGCACATTACCCGCTCCTATAAAGAAAGCTTTCGGTGTAGATGAAGATCAGTTTTTTGCGACGGGTGTTTCTATCGTTCTACATCCCAATCATCCTTTGGTTCCGATCATCCATATGAATATCCGTTATTTTGAACTGAACGAACAACTTCGATGGTTCGGTGGCGGGATAGATCTAACTCCACATTATGTATACCCACAAGATGCAACCTACTTTCATCAAGCCCTTAAGGATACTTGCGATAAATACCATCCAAATTTTTATGGCGAATTTAAAGCTTGGGCAGATCGCTATTTCTACATTAAACATCGTGATGAAACGCGAGGGATAGGGGGCATTTTCTATGATAGGCTCACTCCCGAGAAAACGGGGCTTTCCTACGAAGAGATTTTTGACTTTTCCTGTGATTTGGGACGTACATTTGCGCCAGTCTATATTGAACTTGCTAATAGACATCGCGATGAACTTTTCACCCAAGCGCAAAAAGATTGGCAACTCATTCGTCGCGGCAGGTATGTTGAGTTCAATTTGGTGTATGATGCAGGTACCAAGTTTGGATTGGAGACAAATGGCCGAATAGAGTCTATACTCATGAGCCTTCCTTCGCAAGCAAATTGGGCGTACGATTACAAGGCAATCCCTGGATCGGCAGAAGAAAAGACACTATCCTTGCTAAAGCAAGGAATTGACTGGGTTTAACAATTTTATGGATAACGATTTTTATGATCAAATTTGAGAAATTTATATTAGACAACGGTCTTCGTGTACTGGTCCACGAAGACCATCATACCGCCATGGCCTGTGTAAACATGCTGTATGACGTAGGTGCGCGAGATGAATCTCCCGATCAAACCGGCTTTGCTCATCTATTCGAGCACCTTATGTTCGGAGGGTCGGTCCATATCCCCAGTTATGACACTCCGCTACAACAAGTTGGTGGCGAGAACAACGCTTTTACCTCAAATGATATTACCAACTACTACATCACTCTTCCTGCTGTTAATCTAGAGACTGCTTTTTGGCTAGAGTCTGATCGTATGTTAAGCCTCGCATTTTCGGATCAAAGTTTAGAAGTTCAACGACAAGTCGTTATAGAAGAGTTTAAACAACGCTACTTGAACCAGCCCTATGGAGATGTATGGCTTAAATTGCGTCCATTAGCTTATCGAGAGCACCCCTACAAATGGGCGACTATTGGCAAAGAACTCGCGCATATTGAAGAGGCTAAAATGGAGGATGTCAAAGCATTTTTCAAGAAACATTATAATCCACAGCATGCCATCATGGTTGTCACTGGAAATGTGACGTTCAACCAAGTACGTGATTTAGCGCAGAAATGGTTTGCTGATATCCCAGCAGGGGAGAAGTATCAACGTAATCTCCCTACTGAGCCGTTGCAGACAGAAGCTCGAAGACTTGAGGTAGACGCAGATGTGCCTGTGGATGCTATACATATCGCGTTTCACGGTCCTTCAAGAATGCACCCGGACTATCAGGCTATGGACTTAATATCTGATGTGCTTTCTCGAGGAGCTTCCTCACGACTATACCGTCGATTAGTTAAAGAGAAGAAAATTTTCAGTGAGATCAATGCATACGTCACAGGTAGTATTGATGGCAATTTATTTATCATAGAAGGGAAGCCAAGTAGTGGTATCTCTGCTAAAGATGGTGAAGAAGCTATATGGATGGAACTAGATATACTTAAGCATCAAGAAGTATCCGAAGAGGAATTGGAGAAAGTGAAGAATAAAATTGAGTCGACATTGGTTTTTGCAGAGCTTTCCATATTGGACAAAGCAATGAACCTCGCATATTACGAGCTTTTAGGTGATGCCCATGGGTATAACTCCGAGATTGATAAATACCTAGCCGTCCGCCCTGAAAATATCCAGAGTCAGGCCTCGCAAATCTTTAGACCAGAAAACTCCTCCACACTTATCTATCATGCAAAATCAAAATAATTTAAATAGATCTTTACCTCCCCAATTCAACAGCATTGACGGTATTCAGCTCATTTCACCAGTAGAGTCTATATTCGAAAATGGTCTTGGGTTATTTTTGTTTGATAGCCCGGGACAAGAACTTGTCCGTCTAGAGTGGATATTTAACAATGTATTTGACGAAAACGAAAATCCGCTTTTGAATACAACGCTCAGCGCTATGATAAAGGAAGGAACATTGGATATGTCAAGTGCTGAAATTGCAGAGGTTGTCGATTATTATGGCGCCTACCTGATTCCGGAATACAGCTACGACCAGACAAGTATCACTTTGTATGTACTCAACAAGCATATTGGCAAGCTGCTACCGGTTATCAAGCAACTATTGACGCAGGCAACTTTTCCGCAAAACGAGTTGGATACCTACGTTCGGAATAATAAACAAACCTTAAGTATCTCGCTTCAAAAAAATGACTTTGTAGCGCGTCGATTATTCTACACCGATATATTTGGTGAAAACAGGTACGGTACCGTTCCTACTGTAGAACAGTACGATAGTATAACTCGGGAACAAATTATCGACTTGTATACTAAGCAAGTGCAACCCCACAATTGTAACCTTTTCATTTCTGGAAAAATTGATAGTACCCTGATGGGCGCAATTACTACCATTTTTGGTGAACAATGGGCCGCCACTCATCCTGAAATTAGTTTAAGCGCACCTATATTAAGGGCTACTGATGGCAAGCTGATTTACGAAGAGAGAAAAGAAGCACTACAATCCGCCATACGACTCGGCTACCCTATTATTGGGAGAAGCCATATTGATTTCCCGGAAGTACAGGTGGTGAATACACTTCTCGGCGGTTTTTTCGGATCTCGATTAATGCGGAACATACGGGAGGAAAAGGGATACACCTACAGCATAGGCTCTGCAGTAGCAAGTTTGAAGCACGGTGGTTTTTTTACGATTGCATCAGAAGTAGGGGCGGAGTTTACCCAAGCTACCTTGACCGAAATTGATACGGAGTTGGATAAACTACAGCAAGAATTAGTTTCTGAGGAAGAGCTTGCAACGGTGAAAAGCTATATGTTAGGCTCTATGCTGGGAAGTCTAGAGAGTATCTTTTCCCATGCAGATAAGTTTAAAAATGTACACTATTCGGGCATATCCCTTGATTACTACGATCGTTACACCCAGGCTGTCAAGTCAATCACAGCACAGCGTGTAAGGGATATTGCTAAAAAGTACTTTAGGAAAGAAAATCTTGTCAGAGTTGTGGTTGGTAAATTGGACTAACTGGCGATAACCGATACGATGAGAATGGAAAGGAGGGATTCGCCTAGGTTATCCCTCCTTTCTATTTTCCATTATGGTAGATAGTGATGGTATATCTGTCACTTTCTGAGGATTACTTTCTAAATATTGACGTATCAACTGCATCACATAATAGTTGCTCGTACACAAATCCTTTGAGCCAATCATGTCCTCAATAGATTGAATATCCTGATATCCATCAATAAACCCCATCGCATATAGATTATTGTCCTTAACATAGATGTAACTTTGTTCTTCATCTGTTCGTCCCTTATCGACGATAACATAGCTTCTCTTATTTTCGCCCAATGATCGTATGGCTAAATACACCTTGACATTATACAACGCTTGGGTCGGAAGTTCGTGCGATTCTACTGGAAGATTTCGGTCGCCTCTTTGTGCCCCAGACGGCGAATAGAAGTTACACAGAAGTGGATCCAAGCCGTATTCATCTATCAAACTCAACAACATTTGATTAGCTTCATATGGACGTTCAAAATAGAGGATGCAACGCACTCCCTTGGCAACTTTAGTCACCGCCAGCCGTTGGTATCCTTTCATATCTTCGTATGACAAAATCCCGATTTTGGGCTCATACTGTTTAAGTGCGCGGTTATGTACAGGCCAGTGCTTCTTAATCAGGTTATATTCCATCAACAACGCCATCAATTCGGTTCCAGAAAGTATAGCCTCGATGTCGTGGATTTCGTTTACAAATAACTGCCGTTTGGCAGTCGTATTATTACCCGTGAAGTGACTCAGTACACGTTTTCTAATATTGATTGCTTTGCCTACGTAAATAATTTGCCCCTTATTGTTGCGAAATATATAAATGCCCACATCAGCAGGTAATTCTTCAAATACAGACCTTTCGATGTGAGTAGGTAACAACTGCTCCTTAGCGTGTGGTTGAAGAAACGAATCAATCAGTCCCTTTCCATTTGCATTTAGTATCTTTTCAAATAGCAATACTGTCGCTTTAGCATCACCGGCGGCACGATGGCGATCTGTCAAAGGAATATCCAAACTTTGACAAATCCGCCCTAGGCTATAAGATGCATAGCCTTTGAAAATACCACGGGACAACCTCACGGTACACAGTTTGGGAGCTTTCCAGGTATATCCTATTTTTTTGAACTGAGCGTGTACAAATGAATAATCAAAATTTACATTGTGCGCAACGAAAATTTTCCCTTCCAGTAGCTTGAAAATTTGCTCACCCACATCTTCAAAGCGAGGAGCATCCGCTACCATTTCAGGGGTAATGCCTGTCAATACCTGGATATGATATGGAATATCGCACTCCGGGTTTATCAACGTCTGATAACTATCTATGATACGAACACCATCGTGGACATAAATAGCAATCTCTGTGATACCACCTTTGTCCGCATGACCTCCAGTAGTCTCAATATCTACTATGGCGTAGGTATTACCCTTCATACAACTCATTTTTTTAGTATAGGTACAAATGTAATACTAAAAAAAATAGTTATGACATTCGAGTTTAAAAAAACTATGGATTCATCAAATCTCTAATGGCGACAGAAGCGATAGCCCCACCAAATGCAGCAGGCAAGTAGGACATCGTTCCATAGGCTGATTTTTTAAAATTACTGCCGTCCGTATAGAGAAGTGAATTTTTATCCGGTAGTTCCGTTGAGAACGCGACCTTTACACCATCACGAATTCCGTGCTTACGCAGCTTCTTTCGAATATGATGAGCTAGTTTACAGTTGTAGGATTCGCTAATATCTGCAATTCTAATCTTGGTCGGATCGACTTTTCCTCCAGCGCCCATTGAGCTTACAAAAGGGATCTTAGCATCCAATGCTAAGCGAATAAAGAACAGCTTGGGGGTGATGCTGTCAATCGCCTCTACACAATAGTCGGGCTTGAGGTCCAATAAAGCTGGAATTTTCTCAGGAATAATAAAATCTTCAACGACAGTCAAATCCAATTCAGGATTGATTGCTAACAATCTTTCTTTCATAATCTGCGCCTTTGCTTGACCATGATTGATAGCCAAGGCAGGCAATTGACGATTGCGATTAGTAGGATCTACCGTATCCCCGTCGATGATGGTCATTTTTCCGACACCTGCACGGCAAACGAATTCGGCGGCAAATGATCCTACACCACCTAAACCCAGTATCATAACATGTGATTGTGCTAATTTTTCTAACGCTGGACGCCCCACGAGTGCTTCCGTGCGTGATAGCCATGATAAATCTTTCATAAATTAATGAAAAACAGATTGATAATTTTTAAATATTTGTTCTTGAAGTTGTGACACTTCGACATTTCTAATTTTTGCAACATATTCATAAATAGATGCTATAGGCACCGCCGCTGTATCTGTTTCCAAAAAGAATCTATCGGAAGGTATCTCCATTAATAGACTGTCCAAACGGCCCTGAAAGACTGATTGTCCAAATGATAAAAGATAACCCTTTCTCAATAACGAATCCGCTAGCGACTTATTTTTCTGAAAACCGTGGAAAATAACACGCCCGCTGTGCGGGTGATGCCGGAGCAATTCAACCACCTCTTGAAAAGCTCGAACGCAATGTACAATCAAGGGCATACGGTGGGTTTGCGCCAATTGAATCTGGGCGACAAAAACTTCTCGCTGTAAAGTGAAATCTGTTGACGTAACT
Organism: Sphingobacterium sp. SYP-B4668; assembly: GCF_027627455.1. Taxonomy (NCBI): domain Bacteria; kingdom Pseudomonadati; phylum Bacteroidota; class Sphingobacteriia; order Sphingobacteriales; family Sphingobacteriaceae; genus Sphingobacterium; species Sphingobacterium sp. SYP-B4668. Next base: position 2,776,830 of record NZ_CP115483.1, read on the forward strand.
TTGTCCAACCCACATTCGCCGATACCGATAATTGCCTTTTCTGTAAGCAAATCATTCAATCTGTTGAATAGATTATCAAGAGTTCTGTAATCAATATCCCAAGGGTGTATGCCAGCTGTACTAAGTCTGTGTTGCACATTCTCGGCATGGTTTAGGGCTACATTATGGATACGCAATATCTGAGAAGAGTCATCTTCTATCCCTGTGTTATGTGTATGTATATCGATAAAAACGGCAGCCATATGTTTGCAAGTTGCAAATCTCCGAAAAATAATTGAGCTAATAAATTTTATCTACCAAATGGGTATAGATAATTAGGAGATAGAGGTTTTTAGGGCTTCAAGTACTCCCTTTGCTTTGAGCAAGCATTCGGCATATTCTTGTTCACCAATTGCTTGGTTGGTAATTGCTCCTCCGGTGTGAAAGGAAAGATATCCCTCGGACGCATTATAGAGTAGCGTACGGATTACTACGTTAAAATCAAAATCATCGACACCCATAAAATAACCAACAGCTCCTGAATAGATTCCTCTTCTCGTATTTTCAATTTGATCGGCTAGTCTCATCGCTGCAATTTTGGGAGCGCCTGTCATAGAGCCTGCTGGGAAGGTATTCTTTATTGCTTGTAAATCGCTGACTTCACTTTGTTTTTCACAAGTGATTGTAGATACCATCTGATGGACCTGTTGAAATGTTTGTATTTCAAATAGCCTATCAGCTTTGACAGTTCCCTTCACGGCACTTCGGGTCAGGTCGTTGCGCACCAAATCTACAATCATTACATTTTCCGCAATTTCTTTTTTTGATGCTAACAGCGCAGAAATACGTTGTCTATCCTCGGTCACGGTAAGCCCCCTTTTTGCGGTCCCTTTTATGGGCTGAGAAATTAGTTGCTTTCCTCTCTTGGCCAAAAATCGTTCAGGCGATGCAGATAGGATAAATTTATCCCGAAATTTAAAGAAACAAGAGAATGGGGCAGGAGATACTTGACAGAGACGCTGGTACACCTGAAAGGGAGCTATTTCAATATGTTCTGCATAGAATTCTTGACAAAGATTGACTTCATAGATGTCTCCTTGCTGAATATGAAGTTGCATGCTATTGAATGCTGCTAAGTATTCTTCTTTGGACCATCGTTGTCGAATCTCACCCTTAAATACTTTTTCTAAGCTCGAAACTGGTGTATTATTAATCTCATTGAATATTGACAAAGGGGAGGGGGCAAAGATGCGCACACAATCCGCATTTATTTTTATGACAATTTCTGGAACGAAGAATAATGCTGATGGAAATCCAAGACGGTCTACATGCCTGCTTTTCATACTTTCAGTCTCATTCTTCAGGTCATACGAAAAAAAACCAGGGATAATAGGTGAAGCAGTTTGTTGGTTGACAAATTGTTGTATTTTTTCAAATGTATCAGTATCGTTTCCAATAAAAGTCAATTTGGCTTTTACAGCTAAGCAAACGTCAAATTTTGACCATTCGTCACTAATACCATTAGCATTAAAGAAGCAAATTTCATCAAATTGCTGTGCCCAATGCAAAGCCTTTTGATGAAATTTGCTAGATGAATCGACAACAAAGCTGTCTTCGACCCACATGGATTATTTTGATAAAGTTAATGTTTGCTTACGATCAGGACCTACAGACAGAAACGTAATCGGTACCTCCAAAGCTTTTTCTAGATAATCGATATAATTTTTTAATGCTGCTGGAATCTCATTTTGCGAGGTAATTCCAGTCAGATCTTGACTCCAACCTTCGATCTCCTCCAATATAGGCTCAGCTTCATTTGTAATGATTTCATAAGGCATGTAATCGATTACTTGACCGTCATGTTTATAATGCGTGCAAGCATAAATCTTGTCAAATGTATCCAACACATCAGCTTTCATCATAATCAATTCAGTAACACCATTTAGCATGATGGCATACTTCAGTGCGGGGATGTCAATCCATCCTGTACGCCTTGCACGCCCAGTGGTAGCGCCAAACTCATGGCCTAACTGGCGCAACTTTTCACCGACTTCATCATGCAATTCTGTAGGAAAAGGACCACCACCTACGCGAGTAGCGTATGCTTTAAAAATACCAAATACTTTTCCGATTTTATTTGGAGCGATACCAAGACCCGTACAAGCGCCCGCTGTTGTCGTATTGGAAGAGGTGACGAATGGATAAGAGCCGAAATCTACGTCCAACAATGTTCCTTGAGCTCCTTCTGCCAATACGCGTTTGCCTTCCTTTAGATACTGATTGACCAAGTGTTCAGAGTCGACATGTGGGATAGTTTTGATATATTCGATTGCCGCCAAGAAAGCTTCTTCTTTTTCAGAAAAATCAGGAATTTCGCCATAATGCGACAAGATTGAAAGATGTTTTTCCTTTAGTCTCTCGTAGCGTTCTTTGAAGTCAGCTAAAGTAGTATCACCCACGCGTAGCCCATTACGCCCGGTTTTGTCCATGTAGGTTGGACCAATGCCTTTCAATGTAGAGCCTATTTTACCAGCCCCCATCTTAGATTCCGATGCAGCATCTAACAATTGGTGGGTAGGAAGGATCAAATGAGCCTTGCGAGCCAATACGAGATTACCTTTTCCAACAGGATCGAATCCAGCTGTCTTTAAATTATCTAGTTCCCTTTTTAGGATAATTGGATCGATAACAACACCATTCCCAATCAGATTCATTGTACCTTCATTGAAGATACCGGAAGGGATTGTGTTCAATACGAATTTCTTGTTATCAAACTCCAACGTATGTCCGGCGTTAGGGCCACCTTGGAAACGAGCGATTAAATCGTATTTAGGACATAGTACGTCCACGATCTTACCTTTACCTTCATCGCCCCATTGCAGGCCCAAAAGCACATCAACTTGCATAGCTTTTTTGTATTGAGATTAAAAAAATATTTAGATAATGATATATTCTAAAATAAAAAAGTTCGGAAAAATAACGGTAGTCGTTTTTCCGAACAAATGTAACACAATATTTTACGAATAATGAGAATTAATTTGAAATAACCACTTTTGAGGCCTTTTCTTTAATACTCTCTTCTTTTAGACGACAGTCTTCACATACGCCGTATAGATTTAAAGAATGGTGTTTGATATCGAACTTCAGCAGGTCACCCATCAGACTCTGTATTTGGTTAATGCGGGGGTCGCAAAACTCAACTACCTTATTGCATTCTATACAAATAACATGGTCATGCTGTTTAAAACCGTACGACTTCTCAAACTGGGCCATATTACGTCCAAATTGGTGTTTGGTAACCAAGTCGCAGGACACCAATAGCTCCAATGTGTTATATACGGTAGCACGACTTACACGGTACTTTTTGTTCTTCATGTGGATGTACAACGACTCCACATCAAAATGATCCGAACGCGAGTAAATTTCTTCAAGAATAGCGTAGCGTTCAGGAGTCTTCCTTAGACTTTTATTTTCTAAGTAAGCTTCAAATATTTTTTTTACTGTAGCGTAATTTTCTGATGGATTCATATCTAAACTAAGATTCTTTACAAATTTACCAAATTAGATTCAAATTAATGACTTTTTATAAATTGTGAGATTCAACTGATTAATTTTCCGACTCATATCGCGTTACACCCGTGATACCGTTGATATTTCTCAGATTCTTAATCAAATTTTCCAACTGGTCTGTATCATTCACGAATACCATGATATTTCCTTCAAATATACCTTCGTTGCTTGAAATAGAAAGCGATCGTATATTCACCTTAAATTCCTGGGATATAACAGTTGTAATTTTATTGACCAAGCCCACATCATCTATTCCGACAATGCGCAGCCCAGTAAGGAATGCTACATTATTACTGGTTGACGAAGACCAGTTGGCTTTCAAGATACGATAACCATAGTTCGCCATTAATTTAGAAGCATTTGGACAACTCGTGCGATGAATCTTAATTCCGTCATTAACAGTCAAAAATCCAAAGACATCATCACCAGGTATCGGGTTACAACAAGGAGCAAGGGTATAATCGATTTTTTGCAAATCATCTCCAATCAACAGTGTATCTAAATCCTTTTTGTTGATCTTTTCAACCAAACCGCTAATATGCGAATTGAATTGGCTCTGCGAAGTATCGATTACTTTTTCACTTACCGCATACTCTCGAAGATTTTTAATGTCGATCAGCCCCTTTGCTACATTATAAAATAGCTCCTGTGAACTTGGAAATTTAAAATAATTCGAAATCTTATTGATATTATCCGTGTTATAAGTAATCTTTAGCGATTTCAACTTCCTTTCCAAGATTTCTTTTCCATCTTCCGCCACCCGCCGTTTTTCCTCCTTAAGTGAAGATCGTATTTTCGACTTTGCTTTGGCCGTGACTACAAAATTAAGCCAATCCTCTTTAGGAGTCTGTTTACTAGAGGTAATGATTTCAACCTGGTCACCATTTTGTAATTTGTGGCTTAGGGGGACAAGCTTGTGATTCACTTTGGCTCCAATACAAGTCGCGCCAATATCCGAATGGATTTCAAATGCAAAGTCCAAGGCCGTCGCGTCGTGCGGTAGTTGAATCAATGTTCCCTTCGGCGTGAAAATAAAGATTTCATCCGAGAAAAGGTTCATTTTAAAATCGTCCACAAAGTCTAATGCATTTGTGTCTGCACTGCTAAGGATATCCCTTACCTTTCGAATCCAGAGGTCCAATCCGCTATCCGAATTAGATTCTTTATATTTCCAATGCGCGGCAAAGCCCTTTTCTGCAATTTCGTTCATTCGTTTGGTTCGAATCTGCACTTCGACCCATTGGCCTCTAGGCCCCATCACAGTAGTATGGAGTGATTCATACCCATTTCCTTTAGGAGATGATATCCAATCGCGTAGGCGGTCAGGGTTGGGTCTGTACAAGTCCGTCACGATAGAGTACGCCTTCCAGCATTCCGTTTTTTCCTTCTCGTATGGTGTATCTATGATGACACGAATCGCAAATAAATCATACACCTCTTCAAAGGGGATTGATTTTTTACGCATTTTATTCCAAATGGAATGGATGGATTTCGGTCGTCCGAAGATTTCGGCCTTGATACCCTGTTCCTCCAAAATCTCATTGACAGGACCTATGAAATCGGAGATAAATCTTTCCCTTTCCGCCTTCTTTTCATTTAGTTTCTTCGCTATAAATTTATATGTGTCGGGGTCTGTATACTTCATGGACAGATCTTCCAACTCGGATTTAATGGCATATAGCCCTAGTCTATGCGCAAGAGGTGCATAAAGATAGCTCGTCTCAGAGGCAATCTTTAGCTGTTTGTCTCTTGCCATGAATTCCATGGTACGCATATTGTGTAAGCGATCAGCCAGCTTGATGAGAATCACACGGACATCATCGGCCAATGTCAAGAGCATTTTTCGGAAGTTTTCTGCTTGCATGGAGCTATTCGGGTCAAATATGCCCGATATCTTTGTTAAGCCATCGATAATCCGTGCAACTTTCTTACCGAATTGCTCTTCAATTTCGGTAAGTGTAATAGCCGTATCCTCCACGACGTCATGCAACAATGCACACACGATAGAAGTCGTACCCAATCCAATTTCATCTGCAGCAATTTTTGCAACAGCAATAGGATGGAATATATATGGCTCACCAGACTTACGACGCATTTCCTTATGGCTTTCGAGGGCCAAATCGAATGCTTTGCGAATCTCTTGTTTATCTCCTCGTTGTAAGGTAGGCTTACATGCTCTTAGTAAATCTCTATATCTTTTACGAATTTCTTTATTTTCAGCTTCTATATCAATCACATACTCTTTCATAAACTTGCTGTAATATTTTGGGATACTTCCAATATTTATTCTTAAATTAGAATAGAATAAAGTACCTTTATGTGTCTAATGGTGTTCTCTGAATAAATGTAGTAAAATTATTTAACAGAATGAAAAAATAGACTTTTTTTGATGTGAAAATGAATATTAAGCATTTTTTTGGTTTGGTATTAATGGGTAGCTTGACCTCACTAGTCGAGGCGCAGACACTTACTAAGCCGCATTATGGCGCTGGGCAACCAGAGGTAGTGGAGCACTATCCCACCACCACACTAGACGATGGTGAGGTGGTCCCCTGGTTTCCAATTCCCGAAGTAGTCGTGACGGCAAAGCGCGTATGGACTAGCGAAGATGCGAGATTACAATATTTAAGACTAAGAAGAAATGTCCTTAGGGTCTTGCCCTACGCTATTTATGCGCAAAAGCGCTACGATCAGCTCGATAGAGATCTCGCTTTAGTGGATGACGAAAAGATACAAAAGAGGCTAATTAAAGCCTGTGAGGAAGAAATTAAGGAGAAATTCACAAAAGAAATTAAAAACCTCTCTATAACACAAGGCAAGATCTTGATTAAATTAGTAGATCGGCAGACCGGCAAGACTAGCTATGATATGGTCAAAGAGATGAAAGGAGGACTTACCGCTTTCTTTTACCAAGGGATCGCTAGAGTAGTGGGGCATGATTTGAAGAATACCTATGACAAGAGTGAAGACTTTGAAATTGAAAATATAATAAGAGGCATGGAAAGGACCCGGCAGGTTGCCTCTCCACCGCTTCCTTAAATCAAACATATACCATGCAGTCCATTTACAATTTTCATGCTTTAGAATTCAATGGTGAGAAAAAATCTCTTGGGGATTACCATGACAAAGTATTGCTAATTGTAAATACAGCTAGTAAATGTATGTTTACTAAGCAGTATAAGGGGTTGGAAAAACTTTATCAAAAGTATAAAGACAAAGGGTTCGAAATCCTCGCTTTCCCATCAGACAATTTTAATCATCAAGAACCGCTCACAGGCATACGCTTAGAGACATTTTGCAGGCTACAACAGCAAATTACTTTCCCTGTTTTCAAACGGACGCATGTCGTGGGTGAATATGTGGACCCACTCTTTAAATACCTTTCCCATAAAGAACTCAACGGCAAATTTGATTGCAGGCCACTTTGGAACTTTCATAAGTACCTCATCAATAGAAAAGGAGAGGTAGTTGACTATTTTTATCCTTTCACAGGCCCCAACACTGCTAGATTGCATCGTAAGATTGAAACATTGCTAAACGAATAATGACAATATCGTGAAGGTAAAATTCATACCTTTGTCAGCAACTATAAATGATGTTACGACATGAAGTTAGATTTATTGGTTATGACCGTGCATCCTGACGATGCCGAATTGGGAGCAGGCGGTGTTATTGCAAAATATGTTGATGAAGGAAAAAAGGTGGGAATTATCGACCTAACACGAGGTGAACTAGGCACGCGTGGTACGGCCGAAACGAGAGCCTACGAAGCTGCCAAAGCAGCTGCTATTCTAGGTGTCAGTGTTCGCGAAAACTTAGGTCTAAGAGACGGATTTTTTGAGAATCGAGAGACTGAGCAGTTGGAAGTGATTAAATCAATCCGAAAATTCCGCCCTGATATCGTTATTACAAATGCACTATCCGATCGGCATCCTGATCATGGAAGAGCTAGCCAGTTAGTCAATGATGCACTTTTTTTAGCAGGTCTAAGGCGCGTCGAGACGACCTTGGATGGTCATATACAAGAGCCTTTTAGGCCACGTCTACAGTTACAGCTTATACAAGACTTATTCATAAAGCCGGATATTGTCATTGACATTACTCCCTATTGGGATGTTAAGGAACAGTCCATATTGGCATACAGCACCCAATTCAATTCTGTGGGGGAGGAGGATGGGCCACAAACTTATATTTCAAATCCTGACTTTATGAGTTCTACAAAAGGTAGGGCCCAGGAGTTGGGACGGAGCATACAAGCCAAATATGCAGAAGGCTTTACCTCACGCAAAATACTGGGCGTATCGGATTTATTTCAATTAGTATAGCCTAAAAAGGACTGCTTTCTTTTAGAGTTTACATGTTTGAGTTAGCTAAATATGTGCAATATCTACAGGTATGTGCTAAAGTATAATTGCGTATCAATACAAATTTGACTATGTTTAAAGGTCGTTTTGGTGTAACTTTGGTGTAACAAAGTATTCTATGTTTTCCATATAGCTGATGCAAAAATCCAATAAACAAAATGTCTTTAAGACTCAGATTGCTAGTTTTAAGTACGCGCTTGAAGGACTTGTCTTGCTCTTTGGGAAAGAGCGCAATGCAAAGATACATTTGATAGCAGCTGTCTTAGCGGTGGCTTTTGGCTTCATGCTAGAGATCTCGATGTTAGAATGGTGTATTGTCATACTCTGCATTTCGCTAGTAACGGCTTTGGAAGGATTGAACACGGCATTAGAGCATTTGTCGAACACTGTAACCAAGGAATATCACCCCAATATCAAAAAAGTAAAAGATATTGCAGCGGGAGCCGTACTCATCGCAGCTCTCGGAGCGCTAGCGGTAGGGCTGATTATATTCTTACCCAAATTAATATCCACCCTGCTTCACTGATTTTAATATCTGTTAGGAATATTACCTAATGGCACCTTATTCGGTATCTGTGACCGTCATTTTCTTTTAGGTGTATATTTACTCGCGAGCTTCATTTCATTAGATTTAATATGTGCCTTTTTGGCCAGAACCACATCACTATTTTGAGCGTGATACCCTCGCTATGCCTATTCAGCTTTACGCTTTAAACACCTTGATGCTTAAGAGCGCCCGCAAATTAAACCCTTCCTGATTTTAAGGGAATTTTAACTCATTTATTAAATAATGTTAAATTATTGATTTCGTATTATTTTTAAATAAATGTACCCTATATTTACGAATAGTTCGTAAAACCTATTCTGAATTATGGTAAAATATCTGGTATTCTTCCTCGCGGCGTGCCTCTGTAGTACGGTCATGGCCCAATCTAAGCTAATTGTGACTGGGACGGTCATAGATTCCAAGGACAAAACCGCACTTGAAAGGACTTCTATTGTCTTGCTGAACGCAAAAGATTCTATTTTAGTCAACTTTGCTAGAGCAAATCCTGACGGTAAATTCACACTTTCCAATGTAGATACTGGGCGCTACCAGTTGATCGTCAATTATCCGCAATATGCGGATGTTGTCAAAGACATCAAGATCACAGATCAACCTGTAGACGTTGGCAAAATCGAGCTGTCAAAAGCCGCAATTTTATTGGAAGAAGCGCAGGTCACAGGTAAGATTCCGGTTGTAATTAAAGGGGATACGGTAGAGTATGATGCGGCTAGTTTTAAGGTAGAGGAGGGTGCGAAAGTTGAAGGCCTCTTACGTGTGCTCCCCGGCGTCACCGTCAATCCAGACGGATCTATTACAGCACAGGGAAAGACTGTCAAAAAAGTACTTCTTGATGGTGAAGAGTTCTTTGGCGATGACCCCACATTAATCACTAAAAATATAAGAGCAGATATGGTATCGAAAGTTCAGGTTTATGAAAAAAAGTCTGAACTTGCAGATCGTACGGGTATTGATGATGGTGTGCGCGATCAGACGATAGATATAAAACTCAAGGAAGACAGTAAGAAGGGCGCGTTTGGCGAGTTGTCAGCAGGCCTAAGTCCGGATAAATACTATAGTGCGACTGGCGTAGTCAATCGATTTAAAGGCGCCCAAAAGATTGCTATTTTCGGAACTGCTGGCAACGAGGGAACGGTTGGATTGGGTTTTTTCTCGAATCAAAAATTCGGAGTAGGTAGCTCTTCCATGGAAACAATGGATGGTGGTGGCATCTTCATAACGAGCAACGACGATGATAGTTTCAGTGGTAGATTTGAAGGCAATGGGGTGCCAAAGTCCATAAATACAGGCGCAAGCTATTCAGATAAGACAGCAAATAGCAAGCATAAAATCAATGCCAATTATAAATATTCCCGTCTTCAAGTAGACAACAATAACCGGACATTCATGCAAAATGAATTGCCGGGCTTCTCACGTATTGAAAATAACGAATCCACGACCAACAACCTTACTCAAGGGCACAATACGAATGTAAAGTATGATTTACAGTTGGATTCGAGTTCGACGATGACCTTTACGCTTGGTTATAAGAACAGTAATAGAGAGAATCGTTCTTCCTCCAACGGATTGGAGCAATCCTTAGAATATGACCCCATCAACGAGTCTATAGGTCGCTCTTTCGAAGAGGCCAAATCAGATAATGTAGACTTCTCAACATATTACACCAAGAAATTTGCCAAACCCAAAAGATCCTTAACATTCAAGATAGCAGCCAATAGCAGCGATCAAGATAGCAAAAATCAATATTTTTCCAGTGTTGAATATCTCAAAAAAGACAGTATTGATATCGTGGACCAGTATAAGCACAATCTTTCCGACAATAAAGGGTGGAGTGCATCTGTCAATTACTCTGAGCCCATTACCAAACGCCTTACGGCAACTGTGGGCTATGAATATAACGACAACCGGAGCAAATCGCTTAATCAATCTTTCGATCGAGACCCGATTACCCAAGAGTATACCAATCTAGATGAGGATGTTTTGAATGATATACGCTACAAATACAATAGAAATACGGGAAACCTTGGGTTCAATTATGTATCGGACAAGACCACAATTAATCTGACCAATAGGGTGACAGCATCTCGTAATTTCCGAAATGACTACGTTGACCAACGTATATTGGATATTGATCAGCTTTCGTATAATCCCAACTTGAACATCAATTATAAGCTGTCCAAAAGTAAAACGATCCGACTCAATTATTATGGAAATACTATCCAACCCAACTTAAACCAAATTCTTCCCCTTCGGCAAAATACCGATCAAAAAACCACATTTTTACCAAATGAAGATTTAGAAGCTGGTTTCAGAAATACCGTTTCAGTTTCCTACAACTCGTTCAAGCAACTCAAACAACAATATTTCTATGTAAGTATCTATCTGGGCAATACCAGTGACAATATCACCTCATTTGTGACGATTGACCCCACAACAGGCATGCGTACCCTTCAATATGTAAATGTGTTTGATAAGAAAAATTTAAATGGAAGTATATATGGAAGTTTTGATTTCAACCTGAAGAAGAAATATAGTTTGAAGTCCTCCGTTGGACTATCGCTCGACTATAATGCAGGATACAACTATATCACCGCAACAACCTCTTCCCCAGAATTGAATCTTGGAAAATCTGTCAATTATTCTGCAAATATTGGATTCAACAGGCATGTTGAGCGTGGTTTTACCTTTTATACCAATCTCAGACCTGGAGTTTCGTTCATGAGTTCAAGCGTTCAACCCCAAAATAATAGTAAAGCTTTCACATTCAGGAGTTTTAGCAATGTCAGTTACCTGTTCTCAAAAGAATATAGAGTTGCTATAGACATGGATCAAGACTACCAAGCCGCTACTTCAGTTTTTAATAAAGCAATCAACAATTACTATGTCAATGCATACGTATCAAAAAAATTCTTTAAGGACAAGAGTCTCGAGACAAGGGTATCCGTCAATGACTTATTCAACCAGCGGAATGGCATCCGAAGAAGTCAGTCGGGATCAACATATACGGAAACTCAAAATGACGTAATCAATAGATATTTTATGTTCAAAGTCATATACAATTTTACAACAATGAAAGGAGGGAGCCAAAAATGATTAAGCAAGCAATCCTAGTAATCTGCATCCTGTTTTCGCTTCTCGTTCCTCAATCTGCAAGTGCACAGTACGCGTTCTTCGCGGATAATGGTACGGTTACATATGAACGAAAACTACACCTTCACAACTATATTAAAACTCAACTCAAGCGTACCGATCAGGACCATGTCTTTTCTAAAATGTTCTTAGAAGATCTTCTAAAAAATGGGCCTGCTGAAGTTGTTACCAAAAACACATTAAAATTCAGCGACCAAGAGACCTTCTTTGAAAATTTGGTTGAAGAATATCCCGCTAGTTATCGCAATATTATCCGTAATCGAGAATATTACAGCGAATCCAAGACCTATGTCAATTTTAAGAACAAAACGTTCAAAAAGCTGCTTCCTTTTGGTGACGATGAATTATTGATGGTAGATTCGATTCCTACAGTAAAGTGGAAATTCACCAACGAGTATAGGACTATTGCTGGTTATGATTGTAGGCGAGTCAATGGTGTTATACAAGACTCTATTTATGTTGTGGCATTCTACACGCCCCAAATTCCTATTTCTGGAGGCCCCGAGTTGATTAATGGTCTTCCTGGGATGATATTGGGTGTGGCCATCCCCGAACTTAATCTCAATTATTTTGCTTCCAAGGTCGAGCTGAACAATAGTCCAGTCCCGACATCCTTGACCAAGAATAAGAAAATAGTGCCGGAGACGAAACAACAAGCCACCGAAAACTTAAAAAAACTTATGAGCTGGCTTTCTAATCGAGATTTTATGAGAATGTTCTTATAATCTCGCTATTCAGACATAGCGTATGTCAAGAGGTTATTAAGAGATAAACCCCTTGACATACTGTCTGGTTATTTCATGTTGCGGATTGAGCAAGATTTGCTCTGTTGGTCCGAACTCTAGAATTTCGCCATTGTATACAAATGCAATGTAATCTGACACGCGTCTTGCCTGACGTAGGATGTGCGTCACCAGTACAATGGTGTAATCCTTTTTGAGTTCGATTAGTAGGTTTTCAATCGTCTGCGTTGATACGGGATCCAAGGCTGAAGTAGACTCGTCCCCAAGGATAATCTCGGGTTCCACAGCTAGTCCGCGAGCCAAACATAGCCGTTGTTGCTGGCCGATAGATAGTCGTGTAGCAGACTGGTCAAGCCTGTCCTTTACCTCTTCCCACAGTCCCACATTCCGAAGTTGATCTTCCACTATTTTATTCAATTTCTTTTTATCCCTCACCCCATGTATACGAGGTCCATATGCGATGTTGTCAAAGATTGACATAGGCAAAGGAAATGGTTTTTGGGAAAGAAGGCCCATTTTTTTTCGGATATGTGTCACCTCTGCACCTTTTGCATAGATATCTTCTCCATTTACCAATACGGAGCCCTTTACCTCGACTCCTTGTGTGTCGTCCAATAAACGATTGAGCGTTTTCAGAAGTGTCGTTTTACCACACCCCGAAGGTCCGATGATAGACGTTACAGAATTGTTCGGCAGTGCAAGATTGATATTTTTCAGGATATGATTGCCCTCCATGTATACATTGAGATCCTTGATCTCCAAATGAGGCATTCCCAAGGCTTTTATATCTTGTGTTTCTTCTGTTTCGCTTGTAGGATATGTGTACATAAAACGATGGTTAAAATGATAAATGATAGTATGAGTGCGGAAGCATACGCTCTACCTTGCACTTCTGGAATAGGACTACTTAATTGAAAAAAAATAGCCAATGGCAGAGTAGCAGCCGGTTCATCAATATATTTTGGAAGATTATCGCTGAATCCAGAGGTTAGTAGCACCCCGGCAACATCTCCTATAGAACGACCAAATGCAAGCAAGATAGCTGTTAGAATGCCTGGCTTGATATAACGGATGAAGATTTTAGCAACCTCCCAGCGGGTCGTTCCCAAAGAGAGTGTTACATGTTTAAGGTCTCCAGGTATTGTTTTGATAAGCTCATCCACCGTACGTACCACGATTGGCAATGTCAAGAAGGTAATGGTGATTATCCCGCCAAGTAGCGACGCCCGGATACCCATCCACACCATCAAGCTAAAAGCAACTGCCCCGTAGACAATGGAAGGTATGCCAAACAAAACGTCAAAAAGCAGTTTTGATAGCCTGGACAACCTAGATCCAGCTCGGATATAGATATTCATATATATTGCAATAGGTACCCCAATAAGCGTAGCCAAGAAAGTCGCGGCCCCTGCTAAATATAAAGAGCCCAATATCGCATTCAATACACCTCCCTCTTTGCCTATGTAAAATCCGCCTTGCGGTACCTGTGAAACCATTTCCCAAGATAAGTAGGGTAGCCCCTTGTACAAGATTGTTCCCAATATGAAAAACAAGGAAGCCGTCACCGTCATTCCTGATAAACGCATAAACAATTTTGCAATGCGTTCTTTTAGAAGTCTTGTTTTGACACTAGCCATTATATTTCCCTTCCAATTTATTCAAGATTAACCTAGATACTAGGTTGAACAATAATATAATCACGAATAGCAGCAACGCTGCAAACATCAAAGCCGAATCGTAAAGTGGTATCGACATCATTTCTCCAAAGTTATTTGCTATCAATGCAGGTATGGGATATCCAGCATCAAAGATTGAAGTTGGTATCTTAGGTACGTTACCACATACCATTAGCACCGCGATGGTCTCCCCAAAAGCTCTGGAAATAGCCAGTACCGCTGCAGCAATGATTCCAGGCTTTGCCTTTATCAAGGTCACATGTTGAATAGTCTCCCATTTTGTAGCGCCTAATGATAAAGACGCGGATTTCACCTCGTAAGGAATCGTTTGCAACACCTCTACCATTATACTGATCATGATGGGGAATATCATGACAGCAAGCACAATACCTCCAGCCAATACACTATACCCAGATGTATGTATACCAAACATAGGCGCTATGTATTCCTGTATCGCTGGTACTACAAAAAGTACACCCCATACACCATATAGTACCGGTGGGATTGCTGCAAGAGTATTCACCAAGGGTAGCATCATATTTTTTAGCGATACCGTTGCATATTCTGTTAAGTATACAGCTGTCAAAATACATAGCGGCGTAGCAATTACCAATGCAATCATTGTCACGGACAATGTACCCATTATAAACGGCAGGAATCCAAAATCTCCCTTCATAGGTGACCACACTTTTTGGGTCAGTAAAGAGATGATATTGGTAGATTCAAATAACGGGATTGATTTGATGGACAATCCGATACCGATGAGCGCAACAATGGAAATCGACAAGATTAGCAGTACAAATGTCGATCGTTGTATAATTTTGTCTTTTAGAAGTCTACTATTGAACATTTTGTATTTTTTTCAGTTCTATATCTACAACATCTTGATGAAGTGGCACATATCCATTTTCAAGCAAGATACTCTGGGATTGCTTTTCCAAAACAAAAGCGATGAATTTTCTAATTAATGCAGACTCCGGTTTGCCACGGGTCACAAAAGTTAGATTTCTAGAAGGAGGAGAGGGGTACCTACCCTTAGATACCGCCTCCGTTAGGTCGTCGATCGAGCGATAGAAGCTTTCTTCTTCATCAATTTTTCCATTTTCATTCAGATCCAAAGGCAGTACGTCTATATCCTTCGCGACCTTTTTCGTTTTAAGGTCATATACGTAGTTTATATTGTTAAATCCGATGGCATTTGGAGCATCCTTGATGGCTTGTGCAATACCAGGGTCGCCGAATATCCCAACACCACTTAAGTCCTCTTGTTTATGCCCTAGGAAGTTTGCCCAAGTTTCAGCGGCTCCGGCAGCGTCAGAGCGCACATAGATGGCTATAGGCTCCTTCGTCAACCTTGCATCTAGTTCATTCCATGTTTTATATTTTTTTAGTACAAAAAGATTCTCCAATTCAATCCTTGTCACTCCTCGCTCCATGAGAATGGCGTAATTCGGATGGTTGCTATTGATGGTGCAGATCACAGCATCCTTTGCTACATGAATAGGATAAGCATGTCTTTCGATCTCCTGTGGATGCAAATCCCGAGACACTAATCCAATGTCGACCATTTCTGTTAGTGCATCTGCAATTCCTTTTCCTGCGCCACCTGCTGAAATGTTAAATCGTACGTGAGGATGTATTTTCTTGAAATCTTCACTCCACAAGACCACTAATGGATACAAAGCAAATGCACCTGAAACGGATATATTACCCTCATATCCTCTTTCCTCACTATATCCACTCTTGGTTTTCGGAGCACATGAATATAACACCAGTATCATTAACACACTATACAACAGTGTTTTACGAGCTATTTTATGCATTTACTTAAAGTCTATAGAAGTAATCATGTATATTTTATAACGACAAATATATATTAAATTGGTAGATATTATAGTTTTTATGATTTTTATTTTTAAATTTGATCCGTCGACACCAGTTTCGATAATTGAATAAATCAAAAAAAGGGTATGCAAAGTTTCCGTACAGAATTAGAAAATCCAGTAGTGGAGCAGGAGATCATTGATCTTGAGAAGAAAATCCGACTTTTTAAAGAGGGCAAGGTGCCTGATGAAAAGTTTAGATCCTTAAGGTTAGCCAGAGGAATCTACGGCCAACGTCAGCCTGGCGTGCAAATGGTTCGTATTAAATTGCCTTTTGGAAAAGTTACGTTTAAGCAATTGACCAAGATAGCAGATGTTTCGGATGAATATGCAAGTCGCAATCTTCATTTTACCACCAGGCAAGATATTCAAATCCATTACGTCAGTTTAGATCGCACGCCAGAGTTGTGGGCCAAACTTGCCGAGGATGATATTACATTGCGTGAGGCATGCGGCAATACAGTACGCAACGTGACCGCTTCGCCTACAGCTGGGATTGACCCAAAGGAGCCATTTGACGTCTCTCCTTACGCACATACCACTTTTGAATATTTCTTAAGAAATCCAGTATGCGCAGAGATGGGACGTAAGTTTAAGATTTCTTTTTCTTCAAGCGAAGACGATACTGCATTCTCCTATATCCATGACCTTGGATTCATTCCCAAAGTCAAGCATATCGATGGACAGGAGCATCGTGGATTCAAGGTTTTGTTAGGAGGAGGGTTAGGATCCCAGCCTTTTTTGGCCAGTGTTACCGAAGAATTTCTTCCCGAAGACGAACTGATTCCTTACATAGAGGCTTCATTACGTGTGTTTGACCGTCATGGCGAACGCAACAATAGAAATAAAGCGCGGTTTAAATACCTCATCCAAAAACTTGGTCTCGAAGAAGTACTTCAACTCATTGAAGCTGAAAAAATAGCCAATAAAGTGAAGCGTTACGAGATTGACCGCACACGTATCATACAGCCGCAAGCTCCAAATACTGAGCTATTGGATATCTTGGACATGAGTAGTTCGGCAGCTTACACCGTTTGGAAAGAAACCAATACATTTTCGCAAAAACAAGAAGGGTATTTCGGGGTTTTTGTAAAGGTCTCCACTGGCGATCTTCCAACCGAAAAATCCCGTAAGCTCATCGCGGGTTTAGAAGGGCTTATTGCAGATGACATCAGGGTCACGCAGAATCAAGGTATCCTACTCAAATATGCGACTGAAAGATCTCTTCCTCACATCTTCAATCTGCTGACAGCGTTAGATCTTGCATCTCCTGGCTTTGAAAGCACGGCCGATGTTACCACTTGCCCTGGCACAGATACGTGTAATCTGGGCATTTCCAACAGTACAGAAATGGCTCGCGTTATCGAAGATTATATTCAAGAATTCCACCAAGATTTTATTTACAATCGTCGATTGAAAATCAAGATTTCGGGATGTATGAATTCATGTGGGCAACATGGTCTTGCACACATTGGCTTTCATGGGAGCTCTGTCAAGGCCAATGGTAAAGTGGTGCCAGCAGCACAAGTGATGATAGGCGGAGGTACAATAGGTGATGGTCTCGGTAGAGTAGCTGAGCGAATTATCAAAGTGCCCACCAAAAGAGTACTGCATGTAGTTGACCTCGTACTTAATGACTATAAGAAACAGACTGTAGAAGGCGAAGATTTCCATGATTATTACGATCGTCAGGGAAAGAATTATTTCTACACCCTACTCAAGCCATTAGCTGACTTGACCACCTTGAGCGATGACGAATATATCGATTGGGGACATCAGGAGACCTTTGCAACTGCAATTGGAGTAGGGGAGTGCGCGGGGGTTGTAATTGATTTAGTCGCCACGCTCATTTATGAAGCGGAAGAAAAGATTACGTGGGCAAAAGCATCTTTTGAAGACGGGAAGTATGCCGATGCAATCTATCATGCATATAATGCATTTGTACAATGCGCAAAAGCACTTCTATTGGAAAAAGGAGTAAATGTCAGCACACAAAATGCAGTCATTCAGGAATTTGACACACATTTCGTTGAAAACAAAGAATATGATTTTGAGCCGAGTTTCGCTGAAATAGTGTTACAAATAAGTAAAAACGAACCCACACCGGAGTTTGCAAAAAAATACTTAGAAAAGTCTATTCTCTTTTTTAGCGAAGTGTATGCCCGAAAAAATCTTGTACAGGCAGACTAAAATAAAAAAATGCGTATGCATACAGGCTTAATCTGTACAGCTGTCAAAAAATAGATATAGACTAAAGGTGTAAATAATCGTCTAACTTTTATTTACGCCAGTCCTTAATAAGCCGATAAGGCGTTAATAAAGAATACAATGAATACAAAACCAAAGGTTACATTAGTAGGAGCTGGTCCTGGAGACCCAGATCTCATCAGCGTTAAAGGACTGAAGGCCATCGAGCGTGCGGATGTAATACTTTATGATGCGTTGATCAGCGGTGAGCTACTCGATCATGCAAAAGTAGATTGCGTCAAGATATATGTCGGAAAGCGCGCCGAACAGCTTTCATCGTCTCAGGACGAAATCAACAGTTTACTTGTTGATTATGCCCGACATTATGGCAATGTGGTCCGTTTGAAAGGTGGAGACCCCTTTGTCTTTGGGAGAGGTGGTGAAGAAATAGATTACTTACGCAAACACAATATCGATACGGATGTCATTCCTGGAATTTCATCCTCCATTGGACTCACCGGTCTCCAACAAATTCCATTAACCTATAGAGGTATAAGCGATAGTTTTTGGGTTATTACAGGATCCAGATCTGATGGTTCAATTTCTCCAGATCTCGATATCGCAGTACGTTCTAATGCCACGGTAGTCGTTCTAATGGGATATGGCAAACTGAGAGAGATTGTCGCACTTTATCAACAAAATAATAGAGGTAATCTTCCAATCGCGCTGATCCAAAATGGATCATTACCCAACGAAAAAGTTGTGCTGGGTCGAATAGATAACATTCTAGACGAATCTCAGGAAAAAAGGGTTGGAGTACCTGCCATCATCATATTAGGGGAAGTGGTGGCCAAGCACCAAGAATTTAGCAGAATCAAACAACAGGCGTTAGCCCTTTAAATGAATACATTATTCCCCATATTTATTAAGCTGGATCAGGTCCAGACACTCTTGGTAGGGGGTGGGAATGTAGCGCTTGAAAAATTACAAGCACTGGTTCAGCAAAATTCGGCTGTCCAACTCACCATAGTAGCCAAAGAAGTGTCTACGGCAGTCCAGCTACTGGCCGAAGGGTACGCAGGTATAAATATCCAAGTGCGCGCCTTTAAATCTGCGGATTTAGATGGAAAGCAGTTGGTAATTGCGGCAACCAATAATCCAGTACTTAACGAAGAGATAAGGGAATGCACCCGTGCCCGAAACATTCTTTTGAACGCAGCGGACAAACCCGATCTTTGCGATTTCTATCTAGGGTCTATCGTTCGTAAGGGAAATCTCAAGGTCGCAATTTCAACCAATGGCAAGTCGCCAACGATAGCCAAGCGACTCAAAGAGCTGTTGAATGAAGTTCTACCGGAAGAAATCGACGAAACCTTAGAACTAATGAGCCAACTTCGAGACCGCTTGAAAGGAGATTTTGACGAAAAAGTAAGAACATTGAATGCCCATACCAAAAGTTTGATTGGAAAAGATGAAGATTAAGGAACTAAAACAGAAATTGGAAGGTAAACAAGGAGTTGAATTACTCCAAGATATTTGTGCCCTTTTTCCGGGGCAGGTTGTTTTCTCGACCTCATTTGGCATCGAAGATCAAATTGTCACGGAATGGATAGGTCGAAATCATTTGGATATTAGGATATTTACCTTAGATACCGGCCGGCTATTCAAGGAAACGTACTCTTTGTGGAGTAGGACGCTCGAGCGCTTTTCAGTGCCCATCCATACATATGCGCCAAACCAAGATCTCTTAGAAGAGTTTGTGACACATAAAGGTCCAAACGCGTTTTACGAATCTGTGGACAACAGAAAGGAATGTTGTCATATTCGAAAGATCGAACCCTTACGACGCGCATTAAAAGGTTATCAGGTTTGGATTACGGGAATTCGGGCTGAGCAATCAGCCAATCGCCATGATATGGAATATATTGAATTTGATGAAAGCAATCAGATTATCAAAATACATCCATTATTTGATTGGACTTATGAAGCGGTAAGATCATATATCAAGGCCCAAAATATCCCCTACAATACACTGCACGACAAGGGATTTCCTAGCATTGGCTGCCAACCTTGTACAAGAGCCGTACAAGAAGGAGAGGACTTTAGAGCGGGGCGTTGGTGGTGGGAAGACCAAAGTAAGAAGGAGTGTGGATTACATATTACAACAAAATAAAAAAGTAGAATCGATTTATGGATTATTTAGATCATTTGGAGGCTGAGGCCATTTATATCCTTCGTGAAGTAGCAGGTCAATTTGAAAACCCCGCACTTTTATTCTCTGGAGGCAAAGATTCTATTACCCTGGTACATCTTGCAAAGAAAGCATTTAGACCAGGGCGGTTCCCGTTTCCATTGGTACATATTGACACGGGACACAACTTTCCTGAGACCATTGAATTTAGAGATTGGTTAGTAGAGCAATTGGGAGAAAAACTTATCGTAGGACATGTGCAAGAGAGCATAGATCAAGGTCGCGCTGTCGAACAAACGG
Organism: Sphingobacterium sp. SYP-B4668; assembly: GCF_027627455.1. Taxonomy (NCBI): domain Bacteria; kingdom Pseudomonadati; phylum Bacteroidota; class Sphingobacteriia; order Sphingobacteriales; family Sphingobacteriaceae; genus Sphingobacterium; species Sphingobacterium sp. SYP-B4668. Next base: position 2,797,438 of record NZ_CP115483.1, read on the forward strand.
GGAAAAATGCAAGTAGAAATGCTTTACAGACCGTTACCCTATTAGATACCATCGAAAAATACCAATTCGATGCCTGTATCGGAGGTGCTAGACGTGACGAAGAAAAAGCTCGAGCAAAAGAACGCATATTCTCTGTACGAGACGAATTTGGACAATGGGATCCAAAACGTCAACGTCCAGAATTATGGAACTTACTGAACGGAAAAATCAATAAAGGTGAAAATGTCCGTGTTTTTCCCATTTCCAATTGGACTGAGCTAGACGTTTGGAACTATATCAAAAGGGAAAATATTGCCCTTCCGAGTATATACTTCAGCCACGAACGTGAGGTCATTACCAGAAATGGACAATTGATGGCCGCAGCACCTTTTATGGGAATAGATGATGAAGATAAAGTCGAAGTTAAATCCGTTCGTTTCAGAACAGTAGGTGACATAACTTGTACTGCTGCAGTAGATTCCAAAGCCGTTGAATTAGATGATATCATTGCCGAAATAAAAGCTTCCACGGTAAGCGAGCGTGGGGCTAGAATGGATGATAAAGTCTCAGAGGCTGCTATGGAAGAACGTAAAAAACAAGGCTATTTCTAGATCTATAATAGCAAATACAAAGAGAAGTAGGTAACTAGATCAGGGTCATCCAAGCTTAGCAGCGACAGCATGGCCTTATTTAAGACTCAAGACTAACAAAAAGAATGAATATACTCAAATTTATAACCGCTGGTTCTGTAGATGATGGAAAGAGCACCTTGATTGGTCGTTTACTCTATGATACCAATTCGATATTGGACGACCAGCTGGAAGCTATACAAAAGGCAAACCGCAAAAACGATGACGGCACAGTTGATTTAGCTATTTTAACAGATGGATTGAAAGCCGAACGCGAACAAGGAATTACCATCGATGTTGCTTATAAGTATTTTCAGACGGAGAAGCGCAAATTTATCATTGCCGACGCTCCTGGACACATACAGTATACACGCAATATGGTTACAGGCGCGTCCAATTCAGACTTGATTATTGTACTGGTCGACGCGCGCAAAGGTATTATTGAGCAGACAAAGAGACATTCTTTTTTAGCAAAGTTGCTGTCGCTAAAGAAAGTACTGGTATGCGTCAATAAGATGGATATGGTGGATTATGAACAAGCTGTATTCGAAAATATCAAACATGATTATGAGCAGTTAGCGGCCCAATTAGGTCTATCTGAGGTCGATTATATTCCCGTATCAGCTCTTCGAGGAGATAACATTGTAAATAGTTCTTCTTCAATGAATTGGTATACCGGACCTGCATTGTTAGATTATCTTGAGACTATTACATTTGAGCACAATAAATCCGAAAATTGGCGATTCCCTGTTCAATGGATTGTGAGGCCTCAAACAGAAGATTTACATGACTATAGGGGTTACGCTGGTAGGGTAGTAGGCGAGGGGCTTTCCGTTGGAGACCGAGTACTCATTATGCCCTCGGGAACTTCCAGCCGAATCGAATCCATAGAGCTGGCCGAAAATCAAATCAGTGAGGCTCAAGATGGCCAATCTGTTATTATACATTTGACTGATGATGTAGATATCAGTCGGGGCGACATTATCGTATCGGCCGAAAATCCAGCTTTAGCTGAACGCAATCTTATTGCCAATATCTGTTGGTTTGATAATAAGCCTCTGGATACCAATCAAGTATATTTGCTACAAAATCACAGCAAGCTTACCAAAGTCAAGATTTACGAGATCGTACACAAAATCGATATCAATACACTTCAAAATCTATATAACGAGCCAATTGCTCTTAACGATGTTGGCAAAGTCTACATTAAGGCTGCTGAGGATATTATTTTTGACAAATCTTCTGACAACCCTGAAAATGCAAGAACAATTATCATAGATCCACGGACCAACTTGACCGTCGGCGCATTGATATTGGAAGACGTTGCATAAGGTTTCTATATTCTTATTCCCATCATGATTCCCTGTATACAATTGTGTATCGTACAAGTACCACGATTGTATACAGGGATTACGAATGAGTAGGGTATTTCCTTAATTCTCATAATTTTCTATTTAACATAATATAAATTATATGACTTTATAATGTTGTGGTATATACGGCTGTAAGTGATGTATTCTTCAGGTTGTCGCTAATTTGACGACTAGTGCGATTTGCGAAAGGCTTAATTTCGCGTATTTAATTATTGTCCAACCCATTCTTATCTTGTACATTAATCAAAATGTAAAATGAGTTCTTTACAGCGAAAGCTTTGAAAAACTTTAAGGCTTTGGTTTAACAGATGAGCAAGTATAAAAGCAGCTCCAAGTCGGCTCACATAATATGCTCCGTTAATGAAGTTGTCATTTAACTTGTAGCAATTTTTGCCCATCTACTGTTGCCGCCAACCAAAGTCTAATAATACCACCGGGCAACTCGTAGCAGGTAAATCGGTTATACCAAAAATACAATCCCTTTCCCAAACAAATGGAAAAGGGATTGTAAAAGCTTGCAAATCAATAGTTATTAATGTGAATGTTCGCCAGAATTCGTCATTTTAGCCAAAAGGAAAAAAGCACCTTTTTGTACAATCTTAGTGTCCTGACCAATCTCTTTCGTAGGAATAATGCTCGTATATCCACCCGAGGATACACCCTTTACTACCGAAATACGTTCATACACCAATTGTTGTTCTTCTGGAGCAGTCTGATCAGCGTGCGAATGCGCATGCTCTTCGGCCTCGTCACCGTGCCCGTGTTCATGATGTTCTTCTTCTCGATGCGCATCCGTCAGTATAAATATAAAATCCTGACCTTGGAAACTAACGATTGATTCATTAGGCACCGCCTCCACTTGATTGTCCGATGTAATCAGGTTGGCCTGCACTTGCATACCGTTGATCAAGCCTGATTTGTCACCTAATACTTGAGCATGCACCGCTACGGCATTCGTTGACGTTTCAAATGCCTGTCCGATCTGATCGATTCGAGCCTCATACGATGTATTGGGATTATTGACCGTTGAGAATCGTATCTTTTGTCCCTTTTTGATTTTGTCTAAGTCCTTCTCGTATACAAAGACATCTACATGTAATGCATCATTATTGACCAGTTCGAGGATAGGACTTGATGCATCGACCTTAGAGCCAATCTGCGCTGAGATAGTAGATACTGTGCCCGATATCGGTGCTATAATCGATACTTGCGAAGACAATTGGGTGCTCCCCCCTCCTGCTGTCAACTGCTTAGAAAGGCTGCTACGCTGCGCTTTAAGGTTTGCCAACTCCATTTCTACTTGCTGTAACCGCTTAAGTGGAGCAGCGTTTCCTTCTACCAGCTCCTTTTGTCGTGCCACTTCGATTTCAGTTAGCCGAATCTGATTATTCGTCAATTGTAGCTGTTCCTGCGTTTTGATAAGATCGGGATTATTAAGGACTCCTATCCGCTGTCCTTTTGTTACAAGGTCTCCCGGTTGCACAAATAACTGTTGCAATACACCTCCAAAGACAGAAGTCACATATGCTTTCTTATCATTTGGCACAGAAAGCTGACCATTTAATACAAGGCCATCGCTCAGCACTTGCTTTGATACAGAGGTGTAAGTCAGGCCTATTTGTTTTATCTGAGCCGCTGTCAACGTCGTAGTCGATTCATTTCCATGCTCACCCTCCTCATGCGCTGTCTCTTCCTTATTTTGGGCCTTATCCCCGCCGCAACTACTCAGCCCTAAAAGCGGTACGCACAAAAATAGTATATAAAATATGTTGATTTTCATCTTTACTTGATTATGGATGTTTGAAAATATTGATAATTAACTACACTTCTATTGTATAGGTTAAGTGAGTTTAAATAATTGATTTTAATATCAATAGACTGTGTCAGGAACTGTATTAGTTCAGCATAGCTGATCTCTCCGCTCTGGTAACCCAAATTGGCAGCTTTCATAATAGCTTCAGCCTGCTTTAGCCCTGATTCTTCGTAAAACAGAAGCTGCTTTTCATTTCGATTAATTTCCTTTTCTGCGTTTTTGACTTCAGCGTTTAGCGATTGCATCAGCACATTCAACTCTTGCTCTTGAATCTCGGATTCCACTTGCGCTGATTTGACTTTGTTACGATAGTAACCCGACGAAAACAACGGAAGATTCGCTGTTATAGAAAATCCGGTCAGCGGATTCTTTTGTCCCCAGAGACGTTGAGAAAATACGCGAGTGGAAAAATCAGGCATATAGTTCTTCTTTTCCATCAATATATTCGCATCGGCAAGTTCACGATTTTTTTCCTGTACTTGGATAGACGGGTGCTCAGACAAGGAAATTGCACCTGTCTTTACTCCAATCTTAAATAAATCCGTCTCATTAGGAAGCAAAAATTCATTCTGATTGAGAATGACACTGAAATTTTGTGCCGCAATCAATAGGTCTTGGTAATTTTGATTCAAAATAGCCTTATTTTCTTGCCATTTCGTTTCGGCAGCTATGCGTTCCAATCCAGCAGCTTCTCCCGTCTTAACCCGAAGGTCCGCAGCCCTGAAAAGCTCTTGATACGTGCTGTCCAGCTGCTTGAAAAGCTTCTGTCTAGCTTCCAAAAAAGATAATTCATAATAATTTAGCGATACAGCCTTTGTAATCTGGGCCTTCATTTCTTCCTGCTTAGCAGAAGCCACTTCAACATTTTTTTTCAAATATGCTTTTCGCGCATTGTAAAATCCAGGCCATGAAAAATCTTGTGAAATACCCGCAAGCCAGGTTCCGTTGGCATCCAATGGCGAAAATTCCTCGTTCTCCACAAACAGCCCCGTTTTTCCATCAAACGTCCGCTCGCTATCAATTTTTGATTGCTGTATCTCCAGTTCCGACCTCCGCAGATTTAGGTTGGCGGTCAAAGCTTGTTCTATAGCAGCAGGCAGTGTAATACGCTTGACATTCTCTTGTGCAAAGACCGTCATGCCCCCCATGGATAGAAATCCTAGAATCAGGACAATAAGCCCCTTATTTAATGATTTTTTCATTGGATTTGTCTTGTGAAAAAAAAGAACATACAAACTTGGAAGTACGAAGAGTGTTAGTATTGTCGCCGAAATCAGGCCGCCGATTACTACAGTGGCCAGTGGCTTCTGTACCTCTGCTCCCGCCCCAGTACTGAGCGCCATCGGCAAGAAGCCCAGAGAGGCTACCGTGGCAGTCATCAATACCGGTCTTAGTCGCATTGTCGTTCCTCTCCACACCCGTTCCAGTACATCGCTCACCCCTTCTTTTTCCAGTTGATTAAATGTCGATATCAGCACAATACCATTCAGGACCGCCACTCCGAATAATGCTATGAATCCCACTCCAGCGGAGATACTAAATGGCATATCTCGTAATAAGAGGGCAAATACCCCGCCGATGGCACTCATCGGGATTGCCGTAAAAATCAGTATAGATTCTTTTACAGACCTAAAGGTGAGAAACAATAGCACAAATATAAGTAGCAATGCTGCCGGCACCGCAATTAACAGACGATCGGAGGCCTCTTTTAGATTTTCAAAAGTCCCACCAAAAGTATAGTAGTAGCCCGTTGGCAATATATTCAGTTGGCTCAATTTCCCTTGGATATCATTCACAACTGAAGTTACGTCACGATCTTGTATATTAAACCCAATCACCACTCGTCGCTTTCCCTCTTCTCTACTGATCTGCGCAGGCCCTTCCTTCATAGATATATCGGCCAATTGGCTCAACGGAATCTGTTCCCCGTCTCCTGTTAGTACCGGTAGATTTTTGACGTCTTCAATAGATGTCTTGTATGCACTATCAAGACGGACAACGAGGTCAAATTTGCGTTCGTTTTCATACACAAATCCACTTGTGGTCCCCGCAAAAGCCATGGATACCATATTGTTGACCGCGTTCACAGATAGAGCATGCAGTGCAAGTTGCGCACGGTTGTATTCGATAGAGATTTGAGGCAATCCAGTTGTCCGCTCTACTTGCGGTTCGGATGCACCATTCACAGTCTGCACCACTTGCCCCACTTGATCGGCTAGCATGGCCAGTGTGTCAATATTTTCGCCAAAAATTTTAATGGCCACATCTTGCCTTACACCTGTCATTAGTTCATTGAAGCGCATTTGTATAGGTTGGGATGCTTCAAAAAATGTCCCTGGGATAACAGCGAGTGAGTCCATCATACGATCAGCAAGCCCCTTATAGGTATCACCATTTGTCCATTCCTTCATGGGTTTGAGTGTGACAATCAGGTCGGTGGCTTCTGGGGGCATAGGGTCCGTAGGTATTTCTGCACTCCCCGTTTTACCCACCACGGTTTTCACCTCTGGGAATTTTTTAAGAATACGTGCCGCCTCCATTGAAGTCTCCACACTCTGTGACAGCGATGTTCCCTGTGGCAGGATACAATGGAATGCGTAGTCTCCCTCCTGGAGTTGCGGAATGAATTCACTCCCCATACGGGAGAAGAGGAAACCCGAAAAGGCAAACAACAATACCGATGCGACAACTAATGACTTACGGTAGTAAACCGCTTTCTTGATCCAAGGTTGATACCAACCCTGCAGTTTAGCCATTAACCTATCCGCAAATGTAGTCTTGGTATGTGGTTTCTTAGACAAGAATAAGGCACTCATCATCGGGATATAGGTCAAGGACAGCAACAATGCTCCTATGATAGCAAAACTAACCGTTTGCGCCATAGGCTTAAACATTTTGCCTTCAATCCCCACTAATGTCAGTATAGGGATGTAGACGATCAAGATGATGATCTCTCCAAATGCAGCGCTATTTCTAATTTTAGAGGATGATTGGTATACTTCCTCATCCATTTCTGATTGAGTTAGCGGCACTTGAGACTTGCGGAGGCCTAAATGGTGCATCGTCGCCTCCACGATAATCAAGGAGCCATCTACGATTAGACCAAAGTCAATGGCCCCCAAACTCATTAAATTAGCGCTCACTCCGAATACTCGCATCATACCGAGGGCAAAAAGCATAGACAGCGGTATGGCAGATGCCACTATTAGCCCCGCCCTAAAGTTGCCCAAGAAAATGATTAAAACAAAAATCACGATCAATGCACCCTCTATAAGATTTTTTTGAACGGTGCTAATAGCTCTATTTACCAGTTCAGTACGGTCGGAGAATGCCTCTACAACTACATCTGAAGGGAGTGACTTTTCTATAACTTTGAGTTTCTCTTTCACTGCTGCAACCACCTCTGCACTATTCTCGCCCTTGAGCATCATCACCATCCCTCCCACGGCCTCTTTCTCTCCATTATAGGTCAATGCGCCATATCGTACAGCAGATCCCTCTCGGATTGTTGCGACATCCCTGATATAGATAGGAGTACCATTGCGCTTGCCAATAGCAATATTCTTAATATCATCCATATTGGAGATGAGTCCCACACCACGTATGAAATAAGCATTGGGCTTTTTATCTATATACGCTCCTCCGGTATTTTGGTTATTTTCCGCTAACGCGTTAAACACATCATTGATGCCAAGTCCCATAGACCTAAGCTGATAAGGATTAATGGCGACTTCATATTGTTTGAGATTTCCTCCAAAGCTATTAACTTCAGCTACCCCTGGCGTACCGTAGAGTTGTCTGGCGACTACCCAGTCCTGCAATGTCCGAAGGTCGGATGGGCTATACTTATTTTCCGAACCTTTTGCTGGGTGAAGTACATATTGATATATTTCTCCTAATCCAGTGCTTATTGGAGCCAATTCAGGCTTGCCCATACCCTCCGGAATATTCTCTTCTGCCTCTTTAAGCTTTTCATTGATCAGCTGCCGGGCAAAGTAAATATCTACATCATCGTCAAATACCGCTGTGACCACAGATAGTCCAAAGCGCGATATGGACCTCAGTTCGATGAGATTAGGGATATTTGTTAGTTTTTGTTCAATAGGAAAGGATACGAATTGCTCTACCTCTTGTGTAGCAAGAGATGGTGAGCTCGTAATGATTTGAACTTGATTATTGGTAATATCAGGATTGGCATCTATAGGGATGCGCATGGCACTCCATACCCCCCATATAATAAGCGCGACAGTGAGTAGTCCGATTATAATCTTGTTACGGATACTAAATCGAATAATAGCATTCAACATATAATAACATTGTTAATTGATGATCACTTACCCGTAAGTAAGTTAGAATTAAAAATGCATATCCACAAGATTAGAACATGGGGATACACGCAACTATTGATCATGCTATCTTGGGTGGTTGCCAGATATTGAAGTAAGTGTCCAGAAAGGAAAAGCTATGATAAGCCAAGGGCTTATCCCGATATATGAGGTGTAATTCAAAAGAAAAATCAAGATGCTCAGCCATATTCATGGCTATGGAACAACAACCGCATACACATAGTGGTGAGCAATTATCCTTATGACCATGGTTGTCAGCCTGCTTTGTTCTATCCTCTTCATGGCTATGCATCTGTTCGCTAGCCGTGTGTTGGGTAGCTGCAATAGCATGATTGTCCTGACAAGGAACGAGCGTCAGGGCAACAAAATAAAGAGTCAATATATAAGCAACTACTTTCAATATTCTTGATTTACAGACAAAAGTAGTAAAAAAAATGCAGGCTCATGTTGACGATATCTATATTTTATTATATAATTACAGGAGAGTTATCTTACTATTTCCCTCCTCCGACAGTACAGGCTCTTCAATTAAATCTTAGATTTGCCTTTTGTTGGGGTTCCTAGAATAATATCTTCGACCTTGTATATTTATTATCAACATAAAAGAATCAACTATGAGAATACTCGCTGAATTACCACATCCAGATTGCAAAATATCAATCTTTGGAATGAATCAAAAATTTATCATCAAGTTCGAACAAGGCACTCTTGAACAATCCTATAAGCTAGCTGAAACAGATGTCGTGGGCGGAGTAAATGGGGTTTTTGAGATATTGGACGAGACTTTTATCAACCATGTACTTGCTCAATTTTCATCCATGCGCACAGTTTTTATCGAAGCTTATCAGAGATATGAATAAACTGTACATATAAAAAGCATAATAGATTGAAAATCTTAATGATACAATAAACAAACAACGGGTTCCAAATTAAATTTGGAACCCGTTGTTTGTTTGAGATATCTTGCAAATCCTCAATCTATATTAAAAATAAACATAAAACTTGCAATACACTAAATAACAACAATTTAAATAGTGAAACAAAATTAAATTTGGCGGCAGCATTTAGCCAAACAAGTGAAAAAAATCCCTGCTTTACCCACTTCCATATTCAAGTAAATACTGTACCAGTTCAGGTACTCCTTTTGTAGCGGTCTTGTCGATTGCGATGGTACGAGAAGGCACAGTATACGTTCCGGCATACGGATCGATGATGTATATATCACAGGTCTCCTCTATTTCATATACCAAATTGGCTGCAGGGTACACTTGCAACGAAGTGCCAATCACTATTAGGATATCTGCTCGCTTTGCCAATCGCACAGCATCTACCATAGCAGGGACTGCCTCCCCGAACCAAACGATATAAGGTCGAAGCTGTGACCCCTTGCTACATCTTTCGCCCATTTTGATTTCATCACCTTGAATACGATAGACCAATCTCGAATCTGCTGTAGACTGTGCTTTTACGATTTCCCCATGTAGGTGAAGAATTCTCGTACTTCCTGCCCGTTCATGTAGGTCGTCTACATTCTGAGTGATAATATCTACTTGATATTTTTTTTCCAACAGGACCAAAGCCTGGTGCGCAGCATTGGGTGTCGCTGCTAGACAAGATTTCCTTCTTTGATTGTAGAATTCTTGGACCAGTGGGGCATTTTTCTCCCATGCTTCAGGAGTCGCCACATCCTCCACCCGATGCCCCTCCCAAAGCCCATCATGGCCACGGAAGGTTTTCAGGCCACTTTCTGCAGATATTCCCGCTCCAGTAAATACGACTATTCTCTTTTTCTCCATTTCACTTATAGATTGCTTTCTATTGCCCCTACCTTTTCCCGATAGAGATCGATTGGCTTGTCCAGCAAAACAGCAATTACGGTCATCGCACTATCCAGTCTATCACGCGGGACATCTATGTATACGATTCCTGGAGTAGCACTCCAGTATAGCTTATTGTAAATGTCGTGCCCAATCATTGATCCTTCGCCAACCACCCGAATTCGAGCAATCGTATTTTTCAATCCCTTGATTGCAATCGGGCCACTCGGTGTTCCTTCTACAAATAGATACAAGGTCTGTTTGTCCTTCGAAAGGGCGCTCATTCCAGCATAATGTCCTTCTGGGGTACCTGCCCCCGTTTGATACAAAGATTCCGCATGCTTGCTGATCCAGCTTACCATTTCTGGGTTAGCTTTTTCCTGGCCAGGCAACTTCATGTCCATACCATCAGCCGTCAACCCTGCATGATCAAGTAGATTATTTCCTCCATATAGATTTTGGACAAGCTGATAAATCGCAGCTTCCGTATTCGGATTATTGAGGACCGTTGCCAAAGTTGTATGCTGGGACTCCGGTTTGTCCACTTCCACCTGTTGATCAAAAGTCAAAGCCACAACTGTTACCGTTGGGTCGAATGTTGCATTTTTCAAGTCAATGGCTACTGCTTTGTTTTCTTGTTTAAAAGCCAACTTAGTATTCGGCTGTCCAACAATATGTGCTGTTTTGACCTTAGATTTAATTCCATAGAGCAGCACCTGTGCTTTTGTTTCATCTAAATAGAGATAGAGCGTTTTGCCATCCTTAGAAAGGGCTGATTTACCATGGAAATTGTCAAATGGAATACCCGTACGCGTGCCATATATAGCCTCTTTATGGATGGAAGTCCATCTTCCCAGTTCCCTCAATATGGCCACTTGCTCCTCAGGTATGGTGCCATCTTCTTTAGGTCCAATATCCAAAAGCAGGTTCCCTCCCATGCTGATACAATCCACTAGGGTACGCACAATCATATTAGGTGTTTTATAGTGCCTATCAAATGCTTGATAGCCCCATGAGTCATTCATTGTATAGCAAAGCTCCCAAAAGCGGGCATGAGGCTTGATTACAGGGATACCTTGCTCCGGTGTGTCATAGTCCCCGTGATTGTTCAGTCGCGAATTGATGATAATATTCGGATTATAACTCCTCAAGTTCGCCAATGTCTGCTCAGCTTTCCATTCAGATGAATTGTGCTCCCAGTCCCCGTCAAACCAGATTAAATCTGGTCGATACTTTTGGGAAAGTTCATTAAGTTGCGTTTGATAATATGTTACATAATTTTCCCAGCGCTTAGGGTCTTCTGCCAATGTATAGCGTTTCTTCGTACGCGTGTTCACATCATAATAGGGATGGCTCCAGTCTGGTAGTGAATAGTATAGGCCCGTCTTTAGACTTGTCTTTTCGATAGCTTTCACAAATGGATCAAGAACGTCCCTTTGCGCTTTCGCGTGTAATTTTGTTGTAATCGCCTTATCAGCCTTGCTATCCCAAAGAGATACGCCATCGTGGTGTTTGGTCGTGATTACCGTATATTTTGCCCCAGAGCCTTCAATCAATTTAGCCCACTCCTCTGGGTTATACTTCGAAGCAGTAAACCCATTTAGCTGCTTCATATAATTTTCATGATTGATATAATTATTGAAAAAAGCCCAAGACTCTGAAATCCCCTGTACCGAGTAGATTCCCCAATGTATAAAAATACCCAGCTTTGCATCCTCAAACCACTCCATTTTCGCGTTTGTTTCAGTAGGCTTCTGCGCGACGGCATTAAAGTTGAAAGCAGCAGCCATCAACACCGCAATAATTGTTTTTCTCTTCATGAAAAGACTTAAATTAACGAGACTTATAAATGTCGAAAAATAACACAAATCCATGGTTTTTCAAACTTAAATCATGGATTTTGATGGATTAGAATTAACTTTGTTACCAATGATTGAATTATTTACGGACGGCGCATCCAGCGGAAATCCTGGGCCGGGTGGTTATGGAACTATCTTAAGAACACGCTATAATGGTGACAATGAAGCTTTCAAAGGCAAACTGATTGAGAAGACATTTTCTGAAGGCTTCCGAAAAACGACCAATAATCGTATGGAACTAATGGCAGTTATCATTGGCCTAGAGGCCCTCAAAAGTCCAGGACAACAAGTAACGGTCTATTCCGATTCTAAATACGTTATTGATGCTATAGATAAAAAATGGGTCTTTGGCTGGATTCAAAAAGGATTTCAAGGCAAGAAAAATAAAGACTTATGGATGCGCCTCATAAAGAGCTATAAACTACATCAAGTTAGGCTTGTTTGGGTCAAAGGTCATGCAGGGCATCCCGAGAATGAACGATGCGACCAATTGGCTGTAGCTGCTTCCAAAGATAGAGCCAACTGGAAAATAGATGCTGTTTTTGAACAAGAGGACAGCAACAAATAGAGAGACTGTCGCTACCGTACAAAAAAAATCCGTCGCATAATCAATGTATGCGGCGGATTTTTATTTCCAAGACGAGGTTATTTTAAACTGCTATATCCTCTTTTGCAGCCAAATAGCGCTCCGCTTCTAAAGCTGCCATACAGCCCGTTCCTGCAGCTGTGATCGCTTGACGATACACATGATCTTGCACGTCTCCACAAGCAAATACTCCTGGTATGTTCGTCTGTGTACTATCAGCCTTCGTAATCAAATATCCTGTTTCATCCATTTCCAATACACCTGCAAACAGTTCCGTATTCGGTTTGTGACCTATTGCTACAAAAAATCCATCGATAGCAATATCTTTGGTTTCTTGGGTCTGATTATTGACTACTTTCACGCCCGTCACCACTTGCCCGTCACCCAGCACTTCGATAGCTTCCGTATTATAATGAATCTCAATATTAGGAGTATTCAACACCCTGTGCACCATTGCTTTAGATGCGCGAAACTCATCACGTCTCACTAACATGTGCACCTTCGATGCCAATTTAGCTAAGTACGTCGCCTCTTCTGCGGCCGTATCACCTGCTCCTACGATAGCAACATCTCTATTCTTAAAGAAAAATCCATCACATACCGCACATGCCGATACCCCAAAGCCATTATATTTTTGCTCACTTTCCAACCCTAAGTATTTCGCTGTCGCACCTGTCGCTATGATGACCGTATCTGCCGTTACGATTGTAGACCCGTCTATTTCGACTTGATGTACATCTCCCGAAAAATCAACTTTGGTTACATATCCAAATCGTACCTGCGTACCAAATCGTTCGGCTTGCCCCTTAAGATCCTCCATCATTTCTGGTCCCAATATACCTTTAGGATAACCTGGAAAATTGTCGACATCCGTAGTCTGCGTGAGCTGTCCACCAGGGACGATACCTGTATAGACCACAGGGTTCAAATCAGCTCTAGCGGCATAGATGGCAGCCGTATATCCAGCAGGACCAGAGCCTATGATTAAACATTTGATATGTTCTCTATCTTGTGACATATAGTATTAAATAATTGATAATTATATGGTTTGTGTTATTTCTCTATTTACCAAACTTACTTTGAAGATCCTTCAGCATGTCCGTTGTAATTGCCTTTGGCTTTTCCGGTTTCTGTTGCTGAAAGTCTTTTTTCACCTGCTTCTTTTCCGCTGGAGTTGAGTTTGATTTGATGGGTTGAGCCGCTTTCTTTTTACTCCGAAATCTAGTCCATATGTTTTCCAGGCATTTCTTCGTGTAGAGCGGGAAGTCACCTTGTATCATCCACGAGTAATAGCTCGGTTCTATCTCAAAGACATCCTCCACCGCGCGCCCTTTATGTTTTCCAAAGCTGAAAACCTCAATACCCTCTTCGTTGAAAACAAGTCTTCCCGCAAAATCTACGGGCTTACTCAGATTGGTGAATTGATGCAACGCCTCTACGTCATTGACGACAGGTGTCGATTTATTTCCATGTTTGTCTTCAAATGTGCTACCTTCATAGCGACTTAGCTGCGCCTTCAACACTTCATAAGTGGCGCGTACATCCGCTTCCGCATTGTGTGCATTTTCCAAACTTTGGTCGCAGTAAAAACGATATGCCGCTTTAAGTGTGCGCTGTTCCATTTGATGGAAAATATTCTGTACATCCACAAAATTCCGACCTTCTAATGAAAAATCGACCCCTGCCCTAAGAAATTCTTCCATTAGCATGGGAACATCAAATTTATTGGAATTGTACCCTGCCAAATCAGCATCTCCAATAAAAGTAGCCACTTGAGCTGCTAACTCTTTGAAAAAAGGAAGGTCTTTTACATCTTCATCATAGATTCCGTGAAACATGGAAGACTCCGCAGGAATAGCCATCCCAGGGTTGACACGGAGTGTCAGCACATCCTCCTTTCCGTCAGGCATGATCTTCAAGATTGATATTTCGACGATTCGGTCCAATGGGATATTGACGCCAGTGGTTTCCAAATCGAAAAATGCAAGTGGTCTTTTTAATTTCAGTTCCATGAATTGCTGTTTTGTCGCTTACTATTTTTCAAAAGTACGCAGTAAAAGTTTCAAATATGGCATTATCCTACGAGAATGACAATAGCGTTATAAATTAGTTACAAATTTAAGGAAGATGTTCTATTTTACGAACTTCACCTCATCTTTGAGTCATCGATTTAAATATCTTTTTTACATTTTTATAGATAGTCTCGCACCTTCAGCCTGCCTATTGGTAATAAAAAACGCCTCACAAATGAATTGCTGAGGCGCCTTTTCTAAATGTACGAAGGGATTTTATCCCAGTATTTCTTTCAATTTATTGACTTGATATTCGGCAAGCTTTTGAAGCGGTCCAGAAGCAAGCATTTTCATCATCATATTCAAGTCTGCTTCAATGACAAAGTCAGCTTTAGTAGTAGTATCCGAAATCGGCCTTAGCTTCCAACGCAACGTCAAGTCAAAAGGTGCCTTCTCACTAGGAGATGCAACAATTTCCTCATTTTCGATTCGCTGATCTATTTTAAGAGCAAGCTTTGCCATATTTTGAATCGTGAATCGAGCTTCTTCATTGGTCGAAGACCAATTGTAAATATTCTCCGGCATCAATTGTTCGTGATTATTAAAATCCGCCAAAAATTGATATACCTCTTCTACAGACCTACCGATTTCTTTATTGCTTTGGATGACTGTCATATCTTGTCAAATATGTTAGACGTTGTTTGGTTCCCAAGTCGAAGGACTTAAGCGCCATTGTTTTAGCATTTCTACCTCTTCATCGAGGATATAGTTACGTTCAGCAGCAACCTGAAGCAAAGCCTCGTAATCGCATAATGTATGGAACAAGCATTTTGCCTCGGCAAAGTTCTTTGTGGCCTCTTCAAATCCATAGCTGAATATACAGACCAAGCCCACAACATTACAGCCTGCGTCACGTAGCGCTTTTACAGCCTGTAGACTGCTTTTTCCCGTTGAGACCAAGTCCTCTACCACCACCACACGTTGACCGCTGACCACCTCGCCTTCAATCAGATTTTGACGACCATGGTCTTTGGCACTACTACGAACATATGTAAATGGCAATCCTAATTCCTGAGCGACCAACACCCCTTGTGGGATACCCGCAGTCGCAACACCTGAAATCATATCTACCGAACCAAACTCATCTTGCACCAATTTGGATAACATTTGTCTGATGTACGTACGGATAGACGGATAGGATAATGTAACACGATTATCACAATAAATTGGAGACTTCCATCCTGAGGCCCATGTAAAAGGGCTTTTAGGTTGCAATTTTATTGCTTTAATTTGCAGTAAGGATTCAGCAATTTTTTGTTCAACCTCATTTAAATTATTCATGGCGCAAATTTATAAAATTTATATGAACCAATCTGTTTTAATTTTGACAGATTTCGTTCCCAAAGACCTTCAAAATATCCAAACGGTTGGCATTCAAGAAATTGAACTTGAAAAACTTTTCAATGAGTCCTCCAAAGCCTTAGAGCCCATCTCCTATCTATATATACACCCGGATTACGAAATGGTTTTTAAAAACATTGTCGACAATACCAAGACCATTTGGGCCGCTGGCGGATTGGTCGAAAATGGGGATGGAGACTTTCTTTTTATTTACAGACTGGGGCGTTGGGACTTACCCAAAGGCAAGGTCGAAGAAGACGAAAAGATGAAAGTAGCTGCTGTTAGGGAAGTTGAAGAAGAGACCGGCATCCGGATCGATTATCTAGGCCCCAAGATTTCAGCAACCTATCACACCTACTATATGAAGGGCAAGTTTGTACTCAAAATCACCAACTGGTATCGAATGGGCGTCAATAAAGTTCCCAAATTGGTCCCTCAACAGGAAGAAGATATCACCCAAGCCGAATGGTTGTCCCCCTCTAAATTGAAGAAGGTGAAGGAAAATACGTATCCACTCATATTGGATGTCATCCGTAAGATAAAAAAATAACGAGCAGCTTGTTCTTTCTATAAATTGACCCTGCTGCTTCAAAAAAGGCCGGTTTCATTTCTGAAAACCGGCCTTTCTTCAATTTACACTCAAATCGAATATGAACAATTCTTTATTCTACGCTACGCTTACCACGAGGTCCGTCTTTGCGTTGTTCCCTTTTTTCCTGTAAAACCTTTTGTTGCTCGGGTGTCAATATTTTATTGAGTTCTTCTTGATGTGCCTTCATCGAAGCTCTGAATGCTTCACGATCATCTTTTTTCTCGGTCATGAGGGTCTTTTGATTTTGTGCATTTTTGAGTTGCAATTCGTAGACTTGTTTTTTTTGATCTTCAGAAAGCGTCAATTGCTTATCAAGTCTTTCGGTTTGCATTTTTGCCATCTCCTCAGGAGACTTATTTTCTACCATTTTAAACGAACGCTCAGGACGCTTCTTCTGTTCTTTGGAAGTTTCGGTTTGTTGAGCAAAGGTAGCAAATGTCAATCCTGACATTAGGCCTACCAACAATAACATTTTTTTCATTTTTATGTTGCTTTAGTAATCAATGTACCGTCTATAAAATAGATAGAGTATAAAAAGACAATAAAGTTTAATCACCTTTTGTTAAAAAAAGTTAAGTCCAATCATTATCGCAAATATTTTTTAAAATTAATTCCCTTAATAATCAGCGTTTTTCCAATCAAGGGTAAAATATTTTTTGGATATCTCAGAAGAATATCTACCTTTGCATCACTCCAAACAACGGAGAACACTACAAAAAAGACGCCCAGATGGCGGAATTGGTAGACGCGCTAGTCTCAAACACTAGTGGGAAACCGTGCCGGTTCGATCCCGGCTCTGGGTACAAAAAGGAGATCACGAGAAATCATGATCTCCTTTTTATTTATACATTCATTCTAAAGGTTATGATTTCTTCTTTCGGAACTTGTTCCACCAGATGACAGCTCCTGTCACGGGGAGAGAGGCGCAAATCAACGAAACGACAAAAGCCAACACCTTGGTCCAGATGCCACCTATACTACCCACATGAATATCGTAATTCATTGAAGCCAGTTTGTCCCCTGCTTTTATAGACTCACTTGTTACTATCTTATCTATCTGTCCATCCTCTTGTCTAAAATAATACCAAACAAAATCACTTGTTTTATCCTGACTAAGCCTGACCTGTATATCATGATATTCTTCTTTCCTATTTCGCAATCGAAGGGACATCATATCTGCACCAGGATGTTGAACAAGCGCATATACGAGTGCATTGTCACGTGTGTCCAACGTGGCCTGGGGGACTGTTGGTTGGATTTGTTTTGGAGCAAGCTCCGTCTTGCTGATAGAAAATCCATTAAAGAAGTTCACATAGGCACTTTTAAAGCCTGGATACGCAAATACCAATCCTGTAATACACAATATCAAGGCAAAGGCGAGGCTATAAAAGCCTAAAACATTATGCAGGTCGTAGTTGAATCGTTTCCACTTGACTCTCCTATCAAGCCAAAGCGCACGTTTTAATGCCTTTCCTTTCCATTTCTTAGGCCACCAAAGCATTGTTCTCTTTCGCTTTTTATTTACTTTTTGGCTATCACAGGATATCTATTTTTTTGAAAAATCAATTGCAGCAAAGCCATAAACTGTATATTGCAGGCCGATAGCTAGAGGTTACTTAATAAGCGATACGACAATGATAGATAATATTAAAATCACGAAGACAGAGGTATTGTCGGACAATTGGTATATCCTCCGAAAGATTACCTACCAATATACCAAACAAGATGGCACGCTTCAAACCCAAAGCAGAGAAGCCTATGACCGAGGCAATGGAGCCACCATACTACTCTATAATCGTATAGCACGAACGGTGATCTTGACGCGCCAATTTAGATTGCCCACCTACGTAAATGGCAATGACACAGGGATGTTGATAGAGACCTGTGCAGGTCTTTTGGACAAAGAGAATGCGGAAGATTGCATCAGACGCGAGACCGAAGAAGAAACTGGATATAAAGTGACAGATGTTCGCAAAGTTTTTGAAGCCTACATGTCTCCAGGCTCAGTGACCGAAATCCTACATTTCTTTATCGCCGAATATAGCAAAGAAATGAAAATACATGCAGGAGGTGGTCTTGAGCAAGAAGAAGAAAACATCGAAGTATTAGAAATTGCTATAGATGAGGCCATGGCTATGATTACAGATGGCCATATCAAAGACGGAAAGACCATCATGCTCCTCCAATATATCAAGCTCCAGCAAATCCTCTAAGGATATGATGGAGCTTGTTTAGGGGGAACAATAGCTATAATTTGATGGTCGTTCTATCCTATGACACCCTTGTATTAAAATTTATAGCCTGCACCAAGATAGCCTGTTCGGAACTGTTCTTTAAAATCCTTGGAACTATCATGATCTTTTAAGCCGAATGAATACATCGCGTTCAATGAAAGTCTTTCTTTGATTATGTAACTCACCCCTATGTTTGCGCCGTAATCCAAGCGATCACTGAATTTATCGAATTCTAATTTTACGTTTTCTCCGGTCTCCACATCCCGCATGCGTCCTCCAACCAGCAGCGACGCATATGGACCGGCGGTCACCGCAATCCTATCATTGCCCAGCGCAAAGGTAAATTTGGCATTTAGAGGCACATCCAGCCAGTGAGTCCTTATTTTCATTTTCCCATGCGGACTGAATACATAGCCATCGTTAGTCCAATACGCATTGCCGTATTCGGATTTGAAGTTACTCAGGCGGTATCCCAAACCAGTCTGTATGCTAAACATGGGCGACAAGTTAAAATCCATCAATCCACGAGCGTATGTACCTACACCAGCCTCTGCGTCGTTCAAGGTACGTTTTATGTCCGAAATTACGGTTCCAGCTTGAACCTCATAGCTTACTTTCCTTTCTTGTGCGTAGCTCACTTTTACGAAGGACAAAGCAGTCAATAAAAATGTAATTTTTCTATTCATAGTATATATATTAATTTCATCTAAACTATGTAGAAAAACTCAACAGAATACTTAACATGTTGTTAAATAACACATTTTAACAACCATTCACTCCTCTTACATGTGTGTAGGGTCCTTCTTTGGAGGCTCATCGTACATGTCATACTGAATTTGAAATCTTATACTTATTGGGAGCGCTTCCCCGCTTAGAATAGGATGGGTCGTTTTATAAACACTTGAGGTCGTCATCTATTTCCGTTAGCATATTGTAGATAGCGGCTAGGGCCTCTTCTCCGAAGTCCGCGCCACCGATTTGTGCCCATTGCTGGTCTTCGTCCCGTTCAAATGAAAATGTGCGTACCCTATCTTTTGAGAACAGGATATAGCTATAGCCTCCCCCGTCGCTTGGACATACCTGTATCGTGACCGCGCGAATAGTCTTTCGGTAGGTCAGCATGGCTGTCATCATAAAATTTTCGGAGTCCTTCATCTATCGCAGCATTTGAAATCGTGATCGCGCAAAGCCCCTCTCCCCATAGTCTCCTTCATTTTTTTGGATACCATAGGCCCATCCACAATCACCTTATCCGCAAAAATACTAAATTAATTAGCATATATAAAATATCCTGTTTTTATTTCATACAAATGCTACCTTTGCAACATGACATTAGACGAGCTCAAACAATTTTTTCAAGCCCAAGATCTTCCTTCAGAATTGCAGATCGGTCCCGATATGGTCGTTACAGAAGTCGATCAATTTCTCCGTATTTCTTTCTTGGTTGCGGAGGCCTGGACTAGAGATTTGGAAAAATGTCCCGAGTACCTCCGCCTGATCAAGTTCAAGCAAGCGTTGGAAGCTCGCTAAGCTAGCATACACTTCCACACCCCTCTAGCTGTCTACGATTCGACCATAAATACAAAACCATCCGCTGCAAACGGATGGTTGATGTATAGGTTATAATAAAAACAGAATCTACTTTTCGACCTTAGGTGCACCCGCACCGGCCGGTTTTCTAAAATTCTTCTTTTTTCTATTGATTTTCTTCTTTTGTGGTTTCCGTTTAGGATCATAGATAGGTCCCTCTGAGAATCCAGCTGGTAGCGGTACTTTTTCGATCTCCGAACCAATCAAATCTTCGATATTACCGAAACGGAATTGATCCTTTGTATTGATAAACGTTATTGCGGTGCCTGTTGTCGCTGCTCTCGCAGTACGCCCTACCCGGTGTATATAATCCTCCGGATCCGGTGGCACGTCATAATTGATGACCAGACTTATGCCCACCACGTCTATACCACGAGATATTACATCCGTACCTACTAATACATTAATGCGCTTCGCCTTAAATCGATTCATGATATCTTCCCGTTGGGCCTGCTCCAGGTCCGAGTGGAAAGCCTCTATGGCAATCCCCTTCTTTGACAGTTCGATTGCTAGTCGCTTGACGATTTCCTTCTTAGAGGCAAAAATAATAACGCTCGAATACGCTTCGTCGCTCAGTATGTTTTTGATCAACTCGCCCTTCTGCTCGTCATACACCAAGTACGCCTGTTGCTTGATACCATCAGAAGGCTTAGATAGTGCAATGTTGATTTCCGTTGGATCATGTAATATCTTCTTGGCCAATGCCCTTATCTTAAAAGGCATCGTTGCTGAAAAAAGCAAGTTTTGTCGTTTCTCGGGCAAGTAGCTGATGATACGGATAATATCTTCATAAAATCCCATATCCAACATGCGATCGGCCTCATCCAATATCAGATGTTGCAATTTAGAAAAGTTCGCCTTTCCAGATGATAAGTGCGCAATCAGTCGACCAGGTGTGGCCACAATAATATTGACCCCTTCCCTGATGGATCTTTTCTGCTGTTCGTAGTCCATACCGTCGCCACCGCCGTACACGGCAATAGAAGTCGCTCCGGTAAAATAGGCCAAGCCCATGATCTGTTGATCTATCTGCAAGGCCAATTCACGTGTAGGCGAAAGGATAATCGTGTTGATATGATCCGACGGCTCTACTGCAATCTTATGTAGAATAGGTAATAAGTAGGACGCTGTTTTACCTGTACCAGTCTGTGCACAAGCAATGAGATCTTTTTGTTGAAGGATAACAGGTATGGCCTGTTGTTGTATGGGGGTAGCCTCGAGGTATCCCATGCTGTCCAACCCCTCCTCCAATAAAGGGGCAAAACCGAATTCAGTGAATTTCAATGTTATATGTTATCGTTATTTTGTAAAAACGCCATAATGTAAGATTTTTTTTCTAGACGACATAATGCTTGCCCTAATAGTTTGTCCAACATTTCCCTGTCTTTCTAATTTTCAGACAGATACAATTGTTCACCCATGCCCTTCTGCACAAGCCTATGCAACAGCTATTAGGCTCGGTCTATCTCCAGCATTTTGACTATTTGCAGACTAATCATTACATTTTTTCAATAATCTTATCTGCAAATTCGCTCGTTTTGACCAAGGTTGCATCCGTCATCAGGTTGTAGAAATCTATGGTGACCGTTTTGTCTTTTATCGTTTGCGACAATCCCTTTACAATCGCTTCTGCAGCTTCGTGCCATCCCAGATACTCGAACATCATCACGCCACTCAAAATAACCGACGAAGGGTTCATACTATCTGTATTGGCAAAGCGTGGTGCCGTACCATGTGTCGCCTCAAAGACCGCATGCCCCGTCTTATAGTTGATGTTGGCGCCAGGAGCTATCCCTATTCCACCTACTATAGCCGCTAGTGCATCCGAAATATAGTCCCCATTGAGGTTCAGCGTTGCCACGACAGAATAGTCCCTTGGGTTCAAGAGTATTTGCTGTAAAAAATTATCAGCAATGACATCTTTGATTATTATTTTTCCAACAGCTTCTGCCGCCTTTTGCTCATCGTTGGCCGCTTGATCGCCTTTCGCTTCTTTCGTGCGTTCCCATTGTCCCCAAGTATACGTTTTATCGGCATACTCCGACTCCGCCACCTCATATCCCCAATTTTTAAAAGCTCCCTCCGTATATTTCATGATGTTACCCTTATGCACGATTGCAACAGATTTTCGCCCTTGCTCGATTGCAAAATCGATAGCCGCTCTAATCAAGCGCTTCGATCCTTCCTCTGACACCATTTTGATGCCCACACCCGTCGTATTCGAATAATTGTAATCCACATGGAGCGTATCCTGCAAAAAAGCCTGGATCTTGTCCGCATCGGCAGAGCCTGCAGCAAATTCTATCCCTGCATAAATATCTTCCGTATTCTCTCTAAAGATTACCATATCCACATACTCGGGATGCTTCACAGGTGAAGGCACCCCTTCGTACCATTTGGTAGGTCGTTGGCATACGTACAAGTCCAAGTCCTTCCGGAGTGCCACATTCAGTGAGCGAATACCCCCTCCTACTGGAGTGGTCAATGGGCCTTTGATCCCCACCAAATACTCCCGAAGGGTGTCCAAGGTGCTTTGCGGCAGCCATTCCCCCGTTGCTTGAAAAGCCTTTTCGCCAGCCAAGACTTCCTTCCACACCACCTTTCGGCTTCCACCGTATGATTCGGCTACCGCTTTATCAAATACGCGCACTGCAGCATGCCAGATATCCGGTCCGATTCCATCCCCAATAATGAACGGGATTACAGGTTGATTCGGGACAATTAATTGACCATTTGGGTCTTTCGATATTTTTGCATCCATCTGTTTCCGATTTTATGATTTGTCTTTACTGAACATATTGCCAATCTCCTTGCTGATCTTGCGAAATATTGGAGCAGGGTTCATGTCCTCGTAGTCATCTATATGCTGGTTGGGTAAGCGGCTCGGGAAAATCAGGATCAGATTCTGTTCTTTAAAGAATCTTCCTATCCGCTTCGCAAGCCCATCCAGTGAGTCGCGATAGGATACCTCTCCCGAGCGCGAAGACACAAAAGCCAGCAATGAACTCTCATCCGTAAACGATGATAATCCATATACATTGTCCCAATCTTCATAATTCTCAAATATACTAGGTACACTACTAGATACTTCCTGTAGATATTTCTCCAATGCCAATTGGGTGTGCGCATTGCAGACAAATTTTAAGGAAATCGAGAGCTCCTGTGCAAGCTTCAGCATCTTTTCCATCCAATACTCAAATCCCAATTCGGATTCCGCCAGTGGCGGCACGAAGCAGATGATGGATTTATGCGAAACAAACGGTTTGTCAAATCGACACATGAATAGATTGGCATCCGTTCGATTGAGGATACTTTCTGTTTTCTCACCGACGATTTTCTCGATGAATCCACTTTCTTGTGGCCACCCCAGTATCAGGCAGTCGGCCATGATGTCACGTGCAGACGTGCTGATTCCCGATGCGATATTGATATCCACAGTAGTCATCACCGCCACTTCTGTTTCCGACCCCGAGGCATATTTTGCCGTATTGTCCAAGTTTTTGCGAGCAGTAGCCATATTCTGAGCCGCTTGCTGGTTGTCCGCGACTACCGACACGACATTGATGGGGTGTGGAGATTTCTTACTCTTGATCAGCGTTGCAAAATCAAGGATAGACTCCATATTATTAAGGTTGGCGATCGGGATCATCAGTTGTTCATCCTTTTCATTCACTTCCGAAAAGTGTTGCTCATCTTGATCCCCATCCATGATTACTTTCTTAGAAGCACTTTCTGTCGCCAGCGTAGAGATGATACAGGTCACCAATATCAACAAGATAGTGCCATTCAAGACGCTATCATCGATCAAGCCATTCCGGTGCCCCACCATGATTACCGCTAGCGTTGCGGCAGCATGTGCACTGCTCAAGCCAAATATCACATTTCGTTGCGCTTTCGTGTATTTGAAGAATATCTGCGTGATCCATGCTGCTAGGTATTTACCTACTACAGCTACCACGGTGAGTGTACAAGCCACGATCAATGCGGTAGGTCCATGTGTCAGTACGCTCACATCCACGATCATCCCCACACTTATCAAGAAAAAAGGAATGAAAATAGAGTTGCCAATGAATTCAATACGATTCATCAATGCCGAAGAATGCGGAATAAGCTTATTCAAGGCTAGACCAGCTACGAACGCTCCGATGATCGGTTCCAGTCCTGCAATTTCAGCAAGGAATGCAGCAAAGAAAACCACCGCCAATACAAAGATATAATTAGCGGTCTTTTCGCTCTCCACCTTCTCGAAAAACCATTTCGCGATCCGAGGAATGATGCCAAACATGATAAATAGAAATATGGTGAACGACACCCCAAGGGTCACCCAAAATTCATTATTGATAGAGCCTTGTGTTGCACCCGAAATAACGGCGAGTATAATCAACACAGCAGTATCCGTGAGGATAGTACCTCCGATAGTGATCGCCACCGCTTCATTCTTAGAGATACCATAGCTGTTTACGATCGGGTACGAAACTAGTGTATGCGTGGCAAACATGCTGGCGATCAATAGGCTGGGCAGAAAATCGTAGCCCAAAGCGTAGTAACATACCGGAAATCCAATGGTGATGGGTATGATAAAGGTGAAAAAACCAAACCAGATGCTCTTATGCTTTGTTTTCTTAAACTCATTCATATCCAGCTCCAAACCAGCAATAAACATGATATAGAGCAATCCAATAGTGGAGAATAGGTCGACAGCCGAATTCTTTTCGAGCCAATTAAGACCGTGAGGTCCGATCACCACACCTGACATAATTAGGCCAATGATACCCGGGATTCGGATTTTGCGCAACAGGATTGGGGAGAGTAAGATAATAAAGAGGACAAGGGCAAAAATAAGTACAGGACTCTTTAAAGGTGCCTCAAAAGCGTGCTGTATGTGGTCTAGTGCATTTTTATTCATATATGTGTATTTGTCTTTTTAGGACCGTTAACTTTTCCCAACATAAGGGGATCGACTATCCAAAACCAAGTTTTAACGAGCACATAACCATTATGTTTACCGATGCTAGTCAAAGTTATGCTACATGGATCCGTCATAAAATATGTATTACCTGACTAGTGTTAATACACGGATATTGGATTAATTGTTTCAAACTTATTGAAAGTTGCTTTTATATGCAAGTATATGTAGATTCGACATAAAAAAAGCATATTAACCTTTATTTGACATTCCATACAGTTAGTTCCAGTCTAAAGTCTGCCAAATTAGGGAAGAATGGAGCCCACCCCTACCTCAATCCGGCAACTATTTGAATTGTATGGCTTTAATCGGGCTTATTTTGGTGATGAGCATAGAGGGCACCATCAACGATATCACGGCGATAATCACCAGGGCCAGGTTCAGTCCTGCCACGTCATACCAGAATACCTTGACCGGCACATATGAAATATAGTACATGCTCTCGTCCAATTTGAAGAAGTGCGTATATTTCTGGAAGTGATAGACCGATAGCGCCAAGATATTGCCGATAAACAGCCCTAAGCCGATGATATATAGCGCGTTGAACATAAATACCTTCTTGATCCCGCGATTATTAAAGCCCAAAGCCTTCAAAATGCCGATCATGGATGTCCGTTCCAGTATATTGATCAACAGCGAAGACACCATATTGATGACCGCTACAATAACCATCAGCACAAAGATGATGTTGGCATTCATATCCAGCATACCGAGCCATTCGAATATATCGGGCATACGCTCCACGATGCTTTGCGCGTTGAGGTCAATAGGCAATGCATCGTTAACATGCTCCGTCGAAGGGATCAATTGCCCGAAGTCTTTCACCCTTATCTCATAGCCCCCCGCATCATTGGGACCCAAATTATTGAGTCGTCGAATCATGGACAATGCGCCCACCACATAGACTTTGTCCAATTCCTGCGATCCTGTACTGAAGACCCCTTTGACCACGAATTTACGTTTACGAACGGGTTCTTGTATAAAATACATGATAAAGTCGTCTCCCGTCTTTAGTTTCATCCGCTTGGCAAAATACGAGGAAATCAAAATTGGATTTTCGGAGCCTTCCTGATTTGTAAAGTCAATCGTATCGCCCTCCACGATAGTCTTAGAAAGGTACAATTGATTATAAGTAGCGTCTATCCCCTTCATCAAGACACCTTCCACTTCGCCGTTTACATTCATAATACCCGCCTTCGTTGCAAAAGGATAGATAGACTGTATATTGGGGAGGGATTTTATTTTTTCGATACGATCGGCAGAGAGTGACATCGGTGTATTCTCGTACGAATTGTTGAGATCTTGCTTGGTGACGAGCACATCGCCAAAAAAGCCCCTTTGTTTTTCCGTGATTTCTTCTTTGAATCCTCTCAACACCGCTACGGAGAGTATCATTGCTGCGATAGCCAGTACTATTGCACTCACAGTGACGCGTACAATAAGCTTTGAAAAGGTTCGCTTTCCTAAAAAAGTAATTCGTCTAGCAAGGAAGTAAGGAAAATTCAAGCCTGATTAATATAATTTGTACCTTCGCAAAGGTAATCATTTTTGTCAATCGACATAGAAAGAGATTTTTTAACATAATATCGTTTTAATTTATGCGCATTATATTCATGGGCACCCCTGACTTTGCAGTCGCATCCCTCCAGGCGTTGATAGCCGCCGGTGAGCAAGTGGTAGCTGTCGTAACTGTACCCGACAAGCCTGCCGGCAGAGGTCAGAAGCTTCACCAATCTGCCGTAAAGCAATTTGCAGTAGCCAATGGTATCCCTGTCCTGCAACCCGTCAAGCTAAGGGATCCCGATTTCTTGGATGCACTACGAGGTTTTCAGGCAGACCTGCAGGTAGTCGTAGCTTTCAGGATGCTCCCCGAGGTCGTATGGAGCATGCCGCCACTCGGGACTATCAATGTCCATGGGTCACTCCTTCCACAATATAGAGGTGCAGCTCCGATCAATCACGCCATCATCAATGGCGAGCAAAAGACCGGCGTCACCACTTTCCTGCTGCAACACGAGATCGATACGGGCCATATCCTGTTTAAAGGCGAAGTACCCATTGAAGAATACGATACCGCTGGCATTATCCACGATAAGCTCATGCACAAAGGAGCCGAAGTGTTGTTGAAGACCGTCGATGCCATTCGTGCAGGCGACATACGCCCCATCCCACAAGATACGATAGTAGAAGCTACCGAATTGAAGCATGCGCCTAAGATTTTTAAAGAAGATTGCGCTATCAATTGGGATGCTCCCGTAGCACACATATTTAATTTCATCAGAGGATTGAGTCCTTACCCCGCTGCCTATACCTACCTGGAAGGCAAAGTGTTAAAAATATACGAGACAGATAAAGAGGTGACAACTCCCACAATAGGTGTTGGACAGGTGGATACAGACGGGAAGACCTACCTTAAATTTGCTGCACAAGACGGGTATATCCAGGTCAAGACCCTTCAGATCGAGGGAAAAAAGCGGATGCAGGTGGACGAATTCTTAAGAGGATATCGATTCGGGGCCGACCAATAGGTCCCTTTCTTCCCTACTCTACATACTCCAGTACATCGCCTGGCTGGCAGTCTAGGGCTTTGCATATCGCCGAAAGTGTCGTCAACCTTAATGCACGACACTTTTCATTCTTGATAATAGAGAGATTAGACAAGGTGATGCCCACCTTCGCGCTAAGTTCATTGAGCGTCATTTTCTTTTCAGACATCAAGCGGTCCAAATGAATTATAATAGGCATAATGTAGGTTGTTTATAAGCGAATGATACATAAAATTCCCTTTTTTACTTTTTTTAAAACAATTATCATATTAAAAAGTTTTAGTGACAAGATTATTGAAATTTTGTCAGGTAGAGGGTTTCTTCATGTGTCAGTTTTTTAACAAATATTTAAGTATTTTTTAATTTATTGCTTATCAAGAGTTTAAGTGGTTCACCTAATTAGGATAAAGGCTATATCCTTTAAACACTCCTTGAATAAGCAATAATGGAACAGTTTTTGATAACACTTATCTACCTCACACAATGTCATAACTTATTAATAATGAGTGTATAATTTCTGTTATATACGCATTATTAGGCAAATTTTTTATATTTTTGCAAACATTTCAGCGAGAAAGGTATTTATAATATTCAATGAGACAGCTCAAAATTACACAATCGATTACCAATCGGGAATCACAATCATTAGACAAGTATCTCCACGAGATTGGTAAAGTAGACTTAATTACCGCAGAAGAAGAAGTCATCTTGGCGCAGCGCATCCGCGAGGGCGACCAGGTAGCTTTGGAAAAATTGACGAAAACGAATTTAAGGTTCGTGGTTTCAGTTGCAAAACAGTATCAGAATCAAGGTTTGACTTTAGGTGATTTAATCAACGAAGGAAACCTAGGATTAATTAAAGCAGCAAAACGTTTTGACGAAACCAAAGGATTTAAATTTATTTCGTATGCTGTTTGGTGGATTCGTCAGTCGATTTTACAAGCCATTGCCGAACAATCGCGTATCGTACGTCTGCCCCTGAACCAAGTAGGATCTCTTAGTAAGATCAGTAAGGCATTTTCCAAATTGGAGCAGGAATACGAGCGTGAGCCATCTCCCGAAGAACTGGCTGACATCTTGGAAACAACTGTTGACAAGGTTTCAGACACCTTAAGCAATTCCGGAAGACATGTATCCATGGACGCACCTTTTGTGCAAGGGGAAGAAAATACCCTATTAGACGTTTTGGAAAATCATGATCCGGACACGGATAGTTCTTTGATTGATGAGTCATTATCTGAAGAGATCAAGCGATCGTTGGCAACATTGACCGAGAGAGAGCGCGAAATTATCGTGTTGTTCTTTGGTCTAGGCTCCAATCATCAATTGTCATTGGAAGAAATCGGCGAAAAATTTAATTTAACTCGGGAGCGTGTTCGTCAAATCAAGGACAAAGCGCTACAACGCTTACGTCACACTTCTCGAAGCAAAATTTTGAAATCATATTTAGGTTAATCCAAATATAAGAGTCAAAAAAAAGCTCCCCCTGTACAGGGGGAGCTTTTTGCTTTATGGACCAATTGGTCTATTTTTCCTCTGCTTTGTCAGGCATTAAGATAAATTTGAACAATTTATCATCCTTTAGGTACTTGTTGGCAGTCGCTTTTACAGATTCCACCGTTACCTTCCCTAAGTCTTGGATATAGGTGAGCACCTTCGTAGCATCTTCTCCATTTTGGGCCGAGTTGCTGATATGTCCCATCCAAAATCCATTCTCTCTCAATTGGACTTCCAGTTGACGTTTCTGTTCGATTACAAATTTGTCCAGATCCGTTTGTTTAGGCCCGTCGGTCTTAATTTTCTGAACCTCACCCAGCGCCGACTGGATAAGCGGCTGTATCTTATCTACCGATGATCCAAATCCAATACTGAAGCTATAACGAGGTTTCGGGAATTTGCGATAATTGGCACCTGCACCAACCCCGTATACCCCGCTCTCCTCTTCTCGAAGTTGCTCAATCAGCGTAATACTCAATATACTCTCCAAGGCATCCATGTTGATATTTTCCTCATCTGAGTACTGGTAATCCCCGTAGTAAGCCAATTGTACCGACGCCTTCTGTTCTTTTCCCTTATTGACCACCTTCTCCACTCCTTTTTCGGGCTCCACGATACCGAGGTCCTTCGCCGTTTCTTTTCTATTGGCATTCGGCAGCGAAGCGACATACTCTTCCAATAGTGGTTTGATCTCCTCTTCTGTAAAAGAGCCTACTATGGTAAAGGTAAAGTCCGACGCATCCGCAAATCTATCTTTATAAATGCTAAGCGCTTTATCTTTGTCAATCTGTTTGACAGACTCTTTAGAAGCTGGTTGGCGACGTACGTTATTGCCGTACAATGTCGTGAATACCTCTTTACGGAAGACGTAGCTCGGGTCGTTTTCCATATTCTCAAGCGAGGACAGGGATTTCATCATGTTGCTCTGGAACACATCGTCATCAAGACGCGGCTCTGTAAAGTAGCCATATAGCAATTCAAACATGGTCTTCAATCCCTCTTTATCCGAGCGACCGTTAAACCCTTCTGAACGCTCCCCGATGAATGGCGTGATGCCTACCCGTTTCCCAGTCAGGTATTTTTGCAATTCGACATTGTTCAATTGCCCCACACCACTTGCATCCACCAAACCTGCCGCATTGGCAGCTGACTGATAGTCTGCATCCGGATAGAGAGACGTGCCACCTGGGCTGAAGGCCGAAATCAGGATTTCATCATTCTTGAACGTCGTTGGCTTCAAGAGCACCTTTACCCCATTGCTCAAGACCAGCTCCTTCACGCCGATGGCATTTGCCTCGCTTTCTTTCACTACACTTCCCTTCTTCGGCGTATGGCTCAATAATGGTAGGTCCGATACTTTGTCCTCATAAGCCGTGAGTTGCTCTTTTTCGACCTCTCCCAACCAAGCATTGACAGCAGCTTCCTCCGGAAGACTTGCCTTTTGGTTATCAGGAGCCAAGATCAGGATATCCCTATTGTTGTCCACATAGTATTTCTTACCGATAGCCTCCACTTCTTGCAATGTCAAGCTTGGAAGTAGCTGCTTCGTGATCTGGTATCTATATTCATTGCTAAGTGCTGGATCTTTTTCCAAGAAATAATTCATATAGCTCTGCACGTAGCTGTCCGATTTCTTTTTATCACGCTCTATATAAGCCGTCTCATTGTTTTTACGGATAGAAGATATCACCCGATCAAATTCCGATTGTGTGAATCCAAATTTTTGTATACGTTCCATTTCACGCACCAAGGTTTTGAATCCACCTTCAAATTCGCCCGGTTTTGCCGCAAAGAACAAGCCCAAGTTGTCCAATCCGCCGAGGAATTCCTCTACACCACCACCGGCCTGTATAAATGGGGGGTTGGACTGCTGCATGATTTCGCTGAATCGCGCGTTGAGCATGCCATTGAATACGGCTTTTAGCAGCTCCCTGCGGTAGTCACCCACCGTTGCTGTTTTATCCTCCGGATGTTTAAAGATAATTTGCCCCACCGTGTAGGACATCTCTGGGTCTGTCACCACCTTGAATTGGTTCTGTCCTGTAAGGGCGATATCATATTTTACCCTTGGTTTTGGATTTTCAGGAGATTTCAGGTCCGAAAACAAGCTCTTGACCGATGCTTCCATCTCCTTTACATCGATATCCCCGACAATGATGATCGCTTGTAGATCAGGCCTATACCAGTCCTTGTGGAATTGTCTGAGTAGATCCGGATCCGACTTGGTAACCACCTCTTCGGTACCGATAGGCAGTCGTTTAGAATAATGCGAATTGTTGAGTAGCATAGGCAGATATTGATCACGCATACGCTGCTGTGCACCACGCCCACCGCGCATCTCTTCCATGATGATACCGCGCTCTTTATCAATCTCTTCGGTCGTCAACAATGCATCCTGCGCCCAGTCACGCATCACTTGCAGCCCGTTCTTCAACAGTTCAGGGTCGTCCGAAGGGATAGGCAATTGGTAGACCGTCTCGTCAAAACTGGTGTAGGCATTCAGGTCACTTCCAAAACGTACCCCTGCCTTCTGTAGGTAGTTCACGAGTTCGTTTTTAGGGAAGTGCTTTAGCCCATTAAAGTTCATGTGCTCCAAGAAGTGTGCTAGGCCCAGTTGCTCATCCGTTTCCTGTACCGAGCCTACTTTATTGGCCAAGTACATCACCACACGCTTCTCAGGTTCTACATTCTTACGGATGTAATAGCGAAATCCATTTGCCAGTGTGCCCGAGATTACCTCGTTATCAAACGGAAGCTTAGTCTCCCAAGCAATGGTATCTGCCGCTAAGATCTGTCTCGCCTCGGACTGTATGGTCGTCGGGAACGAATCTTTGGCATGGGCCAAAGCAAAAGTCGCCGGCAATAGAAAGGCCAGCGCAAAAGGTTTTAATAATTTCATAAAATCAATCTTTAACCAATGAGGTTTATTATAAAAGTTCGGGGTGAAGTTAATAATTTTTCGTGCCAATCGTTATATATCAAGATATATTTACGCTATCTTGCCTACGGTTATGAATTGGGATATTGCTATACAGGATTTCAAACGATACTTGCGGCTAGAACGAGGCTTAGCTAGCAATTCGATCGAGGCCTATTTGAATGATGTATCCAAGCTTCGGGTGTATTGTGAGGATATGCAACTCGATTTTGTACACTTGACTATTGTCAATATACAAGCTTTTTTAATTTGGGTCAATAGCTTTGGGATATCTCGCTACACGCAGTCCCGTTTGATTTCGGGATTGAAGTCCTTTTATGCTTATTTGCAATTAGAGGGGCTGATTATCGCCAATCCCACAGCGCTTATCGAATCCCCTCGTCTCAACCGCAAGCTGCCCAGCGTGCTCAGTATTGAAGAGATAGATGCGCTGATCGCGGCCTTGGACCTCAGTACAGCCGAAGGGCCACGGAATAAAGCAATTCTAGAAATCTTATACGGCTGTGGCCTTCGCGTATCCGAATTGATCAACCTCAAAAAATCTAACCTCTTTTTAGAAGTTGAGTTTATCAAAGTAGAAGGCAAAGGTAGCAAAGAGCGTTTGGTGCCTATTGGCCAGCAGGCCATCAAGTATCTCAAACTATATTTGGAAGAGGTACGCATCCATCAGGCCCAGAAAGCCGAATTTGCCGATTTCGTGTTTCTCAACAAGAGGGGTACTTCCCTATCACGTGTTATGATCTTTATCATCATCAAAGATTTAGCGGCAAAAATTGGGCTTACCAAGACCATCAGTCCCCACACGTTCCGGCATAGCTTCGCTTCCCACCTCGTCGAAGGAGGAGCCGATTTACGAGCTGTTCAAGATATGCTAGGTCATGAAAGCATCACTACTACAGAGATTTATACACATATAGATAAAGAATACCTTCACTCTATCATTACCCAATACCACCCGCGGTCTTAATAAATATCATATTTTACTTGCAACACAGTTGTATTTACTATACTTTTGTACAGCATGTAATGCATGAGCTATTGAGAGAGCCTTTACACATATCACGTCTTTTTGCATATTTCGCAATTGTGCTGATGTCGTACTTCACGGCCATCCAATACACGCACAGCCATATATCAAGTAGGACTACCCAAGAAGATTGCTCCCAGCATGAGCATGATATTGCCGTAGACTGTGGCATTTGTCATCTGATTGGTGCTAGCCGGGTATTAGTCCCTGTTTCTTTAGCATTCGACTTTACCCCTTTCGCACAAGCATATGTCTTCCGCTTTGGCCAAGCAGCACTTGTGGATTGCCTTGTCGGATACCACGGGCTCAAATCCAACAAAGACCCTCCCCATACCCTTTTCATTTAAGTAAGCGGATACGAGCTATCCCTTAGCGGCGATTTCCAGAAGCGGGATCGAAGGGCATCTGCTACATAGACATCATTGTCCTATATGCAGCTTTGGCTTCCCTTTGATACTGACTCCGAAATTGGAGCTTATACGTGCTGTCTGTGGGATTATCCCATAGGTATCCCTGTAGGCTGACTATCTTTTTTTCACAACATATAGGAATATAATCATAGATGATTAATAGAATAATCATGGCAATCGTTATCTGTTGCCTGCATTACGCTGCCATGGCGCAGCAAAGTTGCAACCATATCTTGTCCGGCAGGGTTTTGTCCAACACTACCCAGTCGCCGTTAGTAGGTGCTACGGTCGTGTTGCTTCCCGTTCACAAATCTGCCGTGACCGATGACAACGGTTACTTCATGATGACAGGCCTCTGCGCCGGCAAATATACGATAGCCATTACCTCCGTTGGATATCATGCTTCGCCTGCACAAGAGCTGCGTATTCCTACCGATCAAAAGAAGTCCTTCCTCTTGGAGCCCTTAAATATCCATTTGGATGACGTAGAGGTCACTAGCGTACAGGGAGGCGCCCTATCTTCCAGCAAGCATCAGTTATCAGCTCAAGACATCAAAGAAAGCACCGGAAAAGTACTTGGCGATGCCCTCAGTCGGATTGCAGGCGTGACCACCTTGAGTTCGGGTTCATCTGTCGTCAAGCCCGTCATCAATGGGCTGCACAGCAATCGTATCGTCATTATGAACAATGGCGTGCGCCAAGAAGGACAGCAATGGGGTACAGAGCATGCGCCGGAGATCGATCCTTTTACGGCCACTACCATCAGCGTCATCAAAGGCGCCGATGCGGTACGCTATGGTGCCGATGCCTTAGGGGGTGTCGTCTTGACAACACCTGCGGTCCTAGATCCCGAAATAGCATTGGGTGGCCGTATCGACCTCCTGGGGCAGAGCAATGGTCGTGGTGGAGCTCTTTCGGCCAGTTTGGCCGGCAATGTGAAAGCTGCCCCCGGATTGGCATGGAAAGCACAGGCGTCGACACGCAAACTGGGCAATATCAAAACCGCCGATTACTATATGGGCAATACCGGTGCCGAGGAGTTGAACTTTTCCACCCAATTGCAGTATACCTTGAAAGCAGGTCAGCTAGATGCCTATTTCAGTCATTTTGGCACCAATATGGGCATCTTTAGTGGTGCTCACGTAGGTACGTTGGAAGATATCTACAGCATCATCGACAATGGCAAGCCCTTCGGTCAGTATGACTTTGACTATACCATTGCTGCCCCTAGACAGCAAGTTGCCCATGATCTGGCTAAGTTGAAGTGGGCGCATCGTTTTGACGGCAAAGGTACATTAGAGCTCCAGTATAGCTATCAACGTAATCATCGTCGGGAATACGACCTCCGTCGGGTAGAATCCGACAATCTCCCCATGGTAGATCTCTCCCTGATGACACAGGCCCTTGACGCCGTATACCGCTTCCAGCACTTTCAGGTCGGGTTCAATGGCGCTTTACAAGTCAACAACAATAAGCCTGGCACGGGCACTACTCCCATTATTCCCAATTATGACAATCATAATATTGGCGTATTCGGGATTGCGCAACTGCATCGCGGCAGCTACCATTTTGAGCTGGGCCTCCGCTATGATTACCGATACTTTGATGCCGCCGGCTACCGCTATGACTACCAACATCCCAATCCGGATGGCGTGGTCAGTCAGGTTTTATACACCGGCAATCGTACATTCCACAATATATCCGGTACTGCAGGGATGCTGGTACATATCGCTCCCGGGTTCAATTGGAAAAGCAATATCGGACTTGCCTGGAGAGCCCCATCGGCCAATGAGCTCTACAGCGATGGTCTGCATCACGGCAGTGGCATCTACGAGGTGGGCAATCCAGACATGAAAAGCGAAAAAGGGCTGAAATGGATCAACAATCTGCACTACAATCGGGATGGACTTGAGTTGGAGGCTGATATCTATGCCCAGTACATCTATGACTATATCTACGCTGTACCCAATCCAGATTCCGTCAGGCAGACCATCAGGGGGACCTTTCCTATCTACAGCTACCAGCAGCACAATGCCTTTTTCTACGGTTGGGACCTAAAGGCAGGCTATCAACTGTCACCAAGCTGGAAGTATGACCTTTCCTATTCGGTAGTCAAAGCGCGAAATGTGTCATTGGACACCTATTTGCCTTTTATTCCGTCGGATAGAGTCGCCCATAGCTTACAGTGGACTTACGGTAGCCATACCGCACTCGGACACCTTCCTTACTTAAAGTTAACCCATCGTTATGTAGCTCGGCAGTCCCGTTTTGCGGTAGGTTCGGACTATGTAGCACCTCCACCCGCTTATCAGCTATTGGATGCCCATGCAGGCACCACCTGGAAATGGGGAGGCAGGCAGGTCGAATTGACCCTTTCTGTCGAAAACCTGACCAACAAGCTATACAAGGATTACATGGATACCTTTCGGTATTATGCACATCGAGCAGGACGCAATGTGTCCTTCCGCTTGGCGTACACTTTTTAAAAACAGTTATTAAAAACGAAACATCACATTTATAATTTTTAAATATTATGAAGACTAACATGAAACATTTCTTACTCCTGATCACCGCATTTGCGTTTATAGGTTTACAATCCTGCTCTAAAGACGACCCTACTCCTGAAGAGGACCAAGAAGAAGTTGGCGGCGCAGTATTGACCTTTACAGAAGTAGAGCGCGAATCCCATGGAGACCATTATCATTACAACGATATCGCAGATGCAGAAGTAGAAGAAGTCAAATTCAGTGGCAATCCTTTGCTTCCTCCTACTGGAGCACATTTGCATTTGGAGGTCGGAAAGACGTATCGACTCACCTTGGTAGCAAAAGATTTTGCAGGCCGCGAGACCCAGCAGACGTTTGTCGATCGGGACGACATCCACAACGTATTTATCCTAGGCGCACCCAAGAAAGAGACGCTTACCTACGTCTATGCAGACAAGAAAGCCGATGGCACTAAGGTAAATGTCGGCGTGACCGGATACCTTACCATAAATGAGGAAGCCAGTACCTTTGACTTACGTTACATCTTACGTCACCTTAATCCAGGTGTCAAATCGAGCATTACTCCTGCCGATTGGAACAATGCCGACTTCACTAAATTCTCCGGTGAGAATGACCTGGATCTACGCGTCGGGGTGCACCTTGTCAAAGAAGGCGACCACGACCATTAATGATTTTTTTGTTGAGGGTGCTGTATTCCACCCTCAACACTGTTTTCTATAAAAAATGAACAGGCTGTAAATCAAAGCATGAGGTTATATTTACAAAAAAAATATACACTTTAAGGTAAACTTACTTATATTCGCATGCTTTTGTTCCCATAGTTTAATGGATAAAATTGCAGATTCCGGTTCTGTTGATGTGGGTTCGACTCCCGCTGGGAACACATACCAAAAAGCAGACTTGCTGTGCAAGTCTGCTTTTTTTGTGTCTGCTATACCTGCGCAAGTTGCCGCCACAAAAAAAGCCATTCATACGAATATGAATGGCTTTAGTATGTTTAAAACAACGGAATTAAGCAGTTTCCTGGTTTAATCCTTGTTTGTAGATTGCTTTCTTACGGGCAATACGACGAGTGACTGATTTCTTCTCGTAAGCTTGACGTGAACGAAGTTCTCTCAATACTCCAGTTTTCTCGAATTTCTTCTTGAAACGTTTCAATGCTCTGTCTAATGACTCTCCGTCTTTGATATTTACAATGATCATGCTTTAATATACCTCCTTTCGTAGCCTTTTAATTTTTTAAAGTGGCACAAAGATACGGAGCTCTGTCGAATATCTGAAATTTAATTTCACTTATTTTCATCCCTCCTTATTCGCTATACCCTATTGCAGGTCGGCAAGGCATATCGGCTGGCCCACCCTTGTGAGATACCAGCCTTGCTGGGGGTAGGAAGTCCCTCCTATCCCTAAAGGATTCCCTCCCGTTTCAGCATTTGCGCCAAGGTGTCGGGTTGGGTCAGCAAGCGAGTATGTAGCCCCACTTCCGCTGCGGTTTTCAAATGCTGGGGGCTGTCGTCAATAAATAATGTTTCACTAGGATCGAGCGCGTGGGTGTCCAATACATATCGAAAGATATCGGCATTCGGTTTTCGCATCTTCATCAAGTGCGAGTAATAGTCCTTTTCAAAGAAAGAAGAATTGTCGTCCAAGTCATATTCCTGTTTCAGGTACCTCATGATCCAATCATAGTGGATTTCATTATTGTTGCTCAGCAGGAACAATCGGTACTTCTGCTTCAGTTCCAAAAGTAGCTCATGGTTACCCTGTGGTACACCGATCAACAAGGAGTTCCAAGCATCATCTATTTGTTGGTCGGTAAGGGTCGCAACCTTTGAAAATTCCCGAATTCCGTCACGAAAGGCTTTTGCACTGATTTCGCCCGTCTCAAACGCATCAAATAAAGAGATATGGCCTTTATGTCCGAAAAAATCTTCTACGTTTTTGATACCCAGCGAAGTAAAGGCCTCCTGTGCTTTTAGAAAGTCAATCATAAAGATCACATTGCCATAGTCGAGAATAATATTTTTAATTTTTTGCATACAAAAATTTTGAATTATCAATACAAATATCGATAATTGCATCGTCAAAACGGGATAAACCCCGCAAAAAGACAACAAAAATAACCGCGCCTATAGCTCAGTCGGTTAGAGTAGAAGACTCATAATCTTTTGGTCCCTGGTTCGAGCCCAGGTGGGCGCACTGAAAAAAACCTGAAAGTTAGTAACTTTCAGGTTTTTTTTTACAAAGGGGTTAAAGCTGAACCACGGTGCAGTGGGCAATCCCCAAAATTTGACACCATTTATCTCACCTTTGTACCACCTCGAGTTCGTCGTACCCCGTCAAATCGCTATCAAAATTATTAAACATCGATTCATTTCGATAATTATCTGCTGTAATGTGAGGTATGAAATCCATTCCGACCCTTCGAAAAGAAGAGTCTAATTGTTCTAGTAAATCCATTGCATATTCCCTTATGCGGTTACCATTCTGATACTTGGCTACAAAAACTGAAAATGCATGAATAGCTTCCCGTTTCGGATATATTAAAAATAAGCCCAAAGCATTTCATTTTTGAATATTTACGGTAATATTTTCAAGTGTTTTAGATGTACGGAAAAATAACGTACATTTGTATAATTAATGGATAGAGTTATGGCTACGTTAGTAAATGATAGGATTGATGTACGCATCAGTAAGGAGCATAAAGAACTTATAAAGTATGCCGCTGAAATCAGTGGTTTTAAGACTGTGTCAGAGTTTATCGTGACGTTGGCAAAAAATGAAGCTACTCGTATCATAGAAGAGGAAGCTAAAATCCTAAAATCTATGGACGACAAGGTTCTTTTTGTCGAAACCTTATTGAATCCACCAGCGCCAAATAAAGCACTAAAGACCGCATTGAAAGCGTACGATCAATTTTCCAACTTATCGCCCAATGACCTTAAAGGTTTTAGAAAAAAAGCATAACCGAAAAGGTTTTTATTGTGGTATTGTCGAGCTGGATAACTACATTAAACAATACGTCAGCCAAGATGTGAAGCGTAAATTGGCTGTTTGTTATGTCCTCGAAGATGAGGATGCAAATGTAATTGCCTATTATACACTATCCGCTAGCCGTATTGATCTAAACGATATTCCTGACCACCTTAAGCGTTCATTAAAGTACCCTGAAATTCCAGTTGTGATCATCGGCCGTCTTGCTGTTCACATTGACTATCAAGGCAACAAATTAGGACAAATCTTATTAATTGATGCGCTAAAGCGCATTATTGAGGTCGGTGCTCTTATTGGTAATCATGCGGTTATCGTAGACCCGATCAATGAATCCGCCGAAAAGTTTTACTCCAAATTTGGCTTTATCCAATTGAAAGACTCCAAGCGTATGTTTCTTCCCCTAAAAACAGTAGCCACATTATTTGGAATAGAATAAAGCCGAAATGGTGCATTAAGCACCTTTGTTCCACTGTGTCATTTCTTTGGATAAATAGAGCTACCCTCTAGTATTGCCCCCTTGTATTTCAACACCAGCTCCTTTAAGACTTCCATCAAAGGAACTAAGTGATCCATGGCTTAAGTTTTGACAATGGTGATATTCAAAAAGATGAAAAAAACCGATTCCTTACTTTTTCAATTTCTGCAACCGCTCTTTTGCCGAAGGTATCACATCATCATCTTCCGTATAATTCTCAATCACACTTTCCAACGTGCTCCTCGCCTGCAGCGTATCCCCCTTACGCAGATAGGTATCCGCAAGCAGAATGAAGCTCTTCGCCACCCAATAATCCTCTAACTCCATATTGTTGATCACATCAAAGGCCGCCTCCTGTGCTTTGTCATACTTCTTATTTTCATACTGCAGTCGTCCTAGACGGTACCTTGCCTCAGCGCTGACTGCTGTTTGGCTTTTCAGTGCCGCCAAGTTCAGTTCCTTCATCGTGGCCTCCACATTTCCCGCCTGCTGCATGGCCATGGCACTGTACAAGTGCGCCTTGGCAATTTCTTCGTCAGATGCCCGATTGTAATTCTTGATCAGTTTCACGTACTTATTCATCTGCTCCAAGTCACCGATTTCGAAATAGCAGATCATCAGGTTAGTTACTGCGTAGCCATAGTTGTTTTTATAATCTGAATTGATCTCTAGTTTTTTGAGGTGCACGATTGCCTCGTTGTATTTCTTCAAGTTCAAGTATAGCGCAGAGACCGTCAATAGGGCTTGTTCAGTATATTGGCTTGTCCAGTCGTTCAGGATAATGTTCAGGTCGTGTAGCGCGTCCTCTGGATGCCCCGTATGGTATAAACTCACCCCTCGGATGAAGCGAGCATGCTTCTCCTGCCTGGGTTTCGGAAACTTATCAAAATACGCGTTGATAGCCTCCACCGCCGCCGCGTATTGTCCTCTTGAAAACAATGTTCGGCCCGCCTGAAAAGTCAAGTTATCCTGCTCTGCGGCACTCAGGTTCGTGATATTAGTGGTGGTTGCGTACCGAATATAACTCGACGCATCCCCTTGATCCAGGTAGATATTTTGAATGGAAAGCATTGCTTGCGATGCTTCATCGGTTGTCGCATATTCATTCACAATCTTCTGGAAGGTGGCCATCGCTGCTTCGGTGTCATTTTTATTATATTGGACAAGCCCGATAGTCATCAATGCCCGAGGGACGTAGCTACTGCGCGGGTACCGTTCGATCATCTTCTGCAGCCCTTGGATTGCCGTATCGTAATCCCCGGTAGTGAAATGGATA
The DNA here is from genome assembly GCF_027627455.1 of Sphingobacterium sp. SYP-B4668. Lineage (NCBI taxonomy): Bacteria > Pseudomonadati > Bacteroidota > Sphingobacteriia > Sphingobacteriales > Sphingobacteriaceae > Sphingobacterium > Sphingobacterium sp. SYP-B4668. The sequence goes on from NZ_CP115483.1 coordinate 2,838,305, forward strand.
TAGGGAATCTCAAACGCGACGTCATCCGCATAGTTCGAACGCGGAAATTTTTCAACAACAGACCTCAGGGTATTGAGCTTCGCTACATTGTCTCCCTGTAATCCTTGGATAATACCGTGCTGAAACAAGGCGTAATCCTGATTTGGCGCTTTATCGTTGATCAATTGGTCATAGTATTCATTTGCCCGTCCATAATTGCGTATGGACAGATACGAATCGCCTAACCGTGCGATTACATCATAATGTATGCTTTTATCCGACAAACTTTCCTTAGATGCCAAAAAGCGTTCAAAATACTCTGCCGCCAAGCTATACTTGTTGATTCGGAATGCAGCATATGCCAAGGCATAGTTTGCATAATTGTATACACCCGTATTTCGTGCGGCAGGCAACTGCAGGAAACTAGAGAAGTTGTCCACCGCTTCTTTGTATTTTCGAACCTCATACATAGCCTCCGCCTTCCAATATTTAGCTAGCGCTGCCATTTCCGGATCGAATTGAAATTTTTCCGATCGCATAAACATCGAGATACTGTTTTCGAAAGCACGTTCGTTATAAAATTCCAATCCGCGGTAATAGGTTAACTTTTGATACACCATATCATCTTTACGCTCCCTATTCGGAAATGATTCCACCAAATATACAGCTGCCAAAAAATTGCTGTTACCCGATAAGACCTCGGCCATGCGTGTTTCCGTAGTCTCTACTTTTTTTGCATCACGATCACGATCTGCATTTTTCAGTGCGATATATTCTTGAAGCGGCTTCAAGGCAACTTGGACCGAGTCCAATTCATATAAAACTTTACCATAGTTATACAGCCCATCCGCTGTCAATTCTTGGTCATAAGCCATTCTAGACGCTTTATAAAACGCATTCCGTGCGCGTTGCTTATCCCCGGTTTCCAGGGCAATATGACCTAAAGCAATTATCGAGCTCTGATAAAAAGCATCTAGAGGTTTCACTTTGGAAAGGATTGATGTCGCTCTTTCGTATTCGCCCGCGCGATATGCCAAGATGCCAATCCTGTTATTATCGATATTATCGCGTAAGGCATTGGGATACCTTTCCGGCAATGGACTGTGAAAAGCTTGCCTGTAGGGGTTTCTCGCAAAATACATGCTGGCAACGGTCTTGCGCAACTCAATTTCGAGTGCTTCTCGATCAATATTCATATCCGGACTCCGGCGGACCTTTACGGCATCTGCCAGCATCGGTCGGTAATCACGTACCACTGCGATGGAATCAAAAACTGCTGATTGCGTTTCATCCCGTGGCTTTGTTGGTTGCTGCTTTTCCTCTTCCTGTGCATACCCTGTCACCAGCACAACTGAAAAGATTCCGGTAAGTATATGTTTCAGATAATTACAGCCGATTGTTTTTTTCAGTATCATCTTTCGTACGTATTTCTATATTTCTCCAAACGTTCCTTCGCAGGGGGAATAATAGCGATATCCTAATCCCCCTTAACGTGCGATACTCAAAACTAAAAAATTCCAATCACAATTAGGTGAATTGTTTACAGCGCTGTAAAATCTTTTTTTTATACGCAGGTTTTACTATCTTCGTAACTCATGCAAAAACAACTATTCACATATTATAGTTTAGCAATTGGAATGATTGCCTAATTCCGGGTGTCTTGTTCCTGAAGTTGCCGATTGGTAGTTCCTATACTATCAAAGGTGATTGCTATGGAGCAAATCGCTCGGATGACAGAAATCAAGCAATTTTATTTCATCATTTAAATTATACATAGTGAATAACTTATCATTTTATGGTTGGAACGACGAACTGTCTCAACTAAAACAGATATCACCATACAAACATCTTCTTCATGGTCGGGTTTCTGCCGTAAACAGGACCAATTATGAAGTCATCACCGAGCTGGGTCTGCTGGTGTGCGAATTAAGCGGCAATTTACTCTATAGCAAGTCATTATTTGAGCTCCCCTGTGCGGGTGATTGGATTATCGTCCAATCTTTTGACGATAACCAAGGGGTAATAGTCGATATTTTACCCCGCAAAAATACCATGTACCGAAGAAAGAGCGGCAGCATATCCGACAAACAAGCTATTGCAGCCTATATTGACAAAGTATTTATCGTTCAAAGTCTCGATGCAAATTTCAATGTTCGTAGAGTAGAACGCTTTATGGTTCAGGTATTAGAAGAAAATATCCAACCGGTGTTGATACTCACCAAGTCTGACCTAGCGTTTGATCGCCATTTGGTAGATGAATCGCTGCAACATATTGTCAACAAGATGCCCGTCTTTTTCACAAGTATTCTTTCTCCTGAAACCATACTCCCTATTAGAAACTTTATCAAGCAAGGAGAGTCGGTCGTACTCGTGGGGTCGTCCGGTGTCGGGAAAAGTTCTTTGATCAATATCTTATGTGAGCGCACGGTTTTTCTGACATCTCAGGTAAGTAAGTCCTCAGGCAAGGGACGGCATACATCTACCCGTCGGAATATGGTATTAATGGAAGGTGGTGGCGTTTTAATAGATACGCCAGGTGTAAGGGAATTTGGTTTAGCATCGGATAATCCGGAGGTGCTGGCTGATATCTTGGATGTATCTGATTTCAAGGACTCCTGTCGTTTTGATGATTGTACGCATGAAGGAGAGCCCGGTTGCGCGGTTATTGAAGCTGTCAATAAAGGTCTCTTGGCCGAAGCAGTTTATCAGAGTTACCTCAAGCTTCGAAAAGAATCCAAGTATTTTTCTACTTCCGAACATGAAAGACGCAAACGGGATAAGTCTTTTGCCCGAATTGGAAAGGAGGCTAAGCGAATCAAAAAACGGTAATTTTTTTTGATGCATCACAGGTGTTCCAACTGAAATTGGAACACCTGTCTTTTTGTATGAATATCTTCATTTGCCCCCCTATTTAAGCCCTGGTGGGCAATCCCATATCCTCCCCGCAATGCAGGCATTTTTTTGGTTCACCAGCCATTTGCCCTTTATTTGTCCATCTGCATCCATCCGAACAGCTGCTCGTCGTCGGTGCCTTATCCTTGTATCGTATCAAAAAAATATACATATGAAGACAATCAACACATTCCACAGCGCCATTGCACCCACACTGGGTTTGGCCATCGGCAGCATCCTATTGGCAAGCACATTCCTTTCTACGAATGGCTATGCCGTACCTCCTACCCATTCCGGCGTTATCCTGCGGCAGCACACTTCGCTCGCTACCACCAATTCCCTGCAGCAGTTTGTCGGGTATTACCAGCTCCCCAATAAAGTGGCTTTCATTCAATTTGAGGTAAAAGGCAATGCCCTATTCGCTACCCAACTGTGGGACAACAAGGTGTATGAACTCGCCCAGCTCGACGAGACCCATTTCGAATCAAAGAAGGAAGGCCACAAGGTCGAGTTCCTCAAGGACAGTTCCGGTCAGTTTGCTTCCGCCAAGATATTGGGGCGCATCACTACTGTAAAGGTCGGTTTTGACCCCACTACGGTCAAGCAGCTATCCGCAGCCCAGCTCAAGCAGCTTGAAGGGACGTATACCTTCAAGGACGACAACAACCTCAAGCTCGATATCCGATCGTCTGCAAATGGGCTCACGCTCAAGCAGCTCTGGGACAATAAAGAGATAGCCTTTACCCCTAGATCCGAAGCGTTCTTCGTCAATGCCGACGGTACTTTTCCGCTTACATTTTCAGTAAGCAATGGAGCAGCCACGCAGGTCACCTGCTTTGAAGACGATGTCTGGTTCAAAGCACAATAGGCAGCCATGATACGACAGGCGCTCTATCGACTTCTTATTCTGTGGGCTATGCTCGTCCTTTGCACATCCAAAGGGCTAGCGCAGCAAGTAGCAGACGAAAATTTCCACTATTCGATACCTGCCCCTATGTATGCGGCTAGCAGTGGCCCCCTGATCATATTCGATGAGGCTCATCACAATGCCTCTACCCTCAGGGGTGCCTATTCTCCGTTCGCTAAGCTGCTCAGGAGTGATGGATATCAGGTGGTAAGCAGCAAAGAGCCTGTGAGTTCAGGCCTTTTAAAAGAAGCAACGATTTACGTAACGGTCAATGCCATGTACGATCTCGAAGATTGGAATCTACCTGCGCGATCCGCTTTTTCTGCCGATGAGATCGAACTCCTCGTCAAGTGGGTGGCCGATGGCGGAAGCTTATTCCTCGTTACCGACCATATGCCGTGCGGGGCCTCCGTCCAGAAGTTGGCCGCTCGATTCGGGTTCAACATCATCAACGGTTTCGCCCTCCGAAAGGACGGAATGCCTGAAATATTTTCCAAGGAGCGAAACACATTGCTCTCCAATGACATCACCAGTCCCGCAGGCCAAGAGATAGACAGCATTATGTGTTGGGGAGGTACAGGGTTTATTGCCCCCTCGGATGCCCAAGTTATCTCCGTATTAGGAGACGACTACAACATCTATCTTCCCAGCGATGTCGCGCAAATCAAGAAGCCCCTCCCCGACACCCTGCCCTATATTTCGGGCAGAGGCCTCGTCAATGGCGCCTATCTCCACTTTGGCAAAGGGCGGATTGTCATATTTGGGGATGGCGCCCCTTTCTCGGCACAGCTACAGGGTATCAAAAGTGCCAAAAGAGGGATGAATCACCCTTCCGCCATGCAGCATGCTCCGTTTCTGCTCCACATCATACACTGGTTGGACCGAAAATTATAATCAAGCTATCCGCTACAAGCGCGTGCAAACGACAAAAGCCGTTTTTCGATATTGAAAAACGGCTTTTTCTATTCACCCAGGTTTATCAGGATACTGTCGCCAGCACCCTATTTTTTGCTGATCGTATTTTTATAGATCTGCCCATCCTTCATGATCAGCAGAAAGTTCTTTTCCGGATTCGCAATCACAGCAAGATCCTTCAGCGGATTGCCATCCACCAATAGCAGGTCCGCCAGCGCCTGCTCTTCGATGACCCCCAGTTTTCCAGGATAAGGACTGCGCAGGCCCGACAGCTGCAAGAGCTCTCCATTGTCCTGTGTGATCATTTTTAAGATTTCCCCATTCGTGAACCACTTTTGGAGGCGCAGTATGTAGCTATTTTGATCTTCGTTCAATTCAGGTTCGAAGAGGAAGTCCGTTCCCCAGGCCAGTTTTACCCCCAATTTCTTCGCCAATGGCCATACTTTATCCTGTCCGTCCAATACCGGCTTACGTTTCGCCTTGCGTTGCGCATCCATATTGTCGTTATTATCCATTAAGTTTTGAAGGCTGAGCCACACATTTTTCTCCGCCAGCAATTTCAGCGTTTCCTCATCCAGCATCTGACCATGTTCTATTGATTTGACACCCGCCTCTACCGCACGTTGCACAGCCCTTGGCGTATACGCATGCACCATCACATAGGTCCCCCAATCTTCGGCAGCCTCTACGGCAGCCTTCATTTCGTCAAGTGTATACTGCGTCACATCGATCGGGTCATAGGCCGACGATGTGCCACCACCAGCCATTAGCTTGATCTGGCTCGCCCCAAAGCGTAGGTTCTCCCGTACGGCCGTCAATACCTCGTCACGGCCATCCGCTATGAAAGTAGCCCCATAGCGCTCTGCCCTGGATACCATCCCAAAGAATCGACGCGAGCGCTCCTCTGGCGTCCTAAAGTCACCATGTCCCGCCGTTTGGCTTATTGTGGCCCCCGAAGCCCATACCCGTGGCCCCACCAACTGTCCTTTATCTATAGCCGCTTTCAACGGAAAGATAGGTCCCCCTGCATCCCGCACGCTCGTAAACCCGCGTAAGAGCATATTTGCGGCAGATTTCCCCACTTTATCCACCAAAAATTCTTCCGACATATCGCTGGTCATCATCTGCGGCATGGTGAGTGCTCCAAATACCAAGTGCACGTGCACGTCGATCAGGCCCGGCATCAACGTTTTGCCTTTACCGTTAATCTTGATTACCTCTTTATCCTGCACGGCAATAGGTGATGAGCTGATTTTCTCGATTACATTACCCGATATCAATACATTCATGGGCGCCGTAAGGTCTGCCGCCTGATGGTCCAGAAGCCTGACATTCTCCAGCAGCACATGTTTGGTCTGCGCCATCGTGGTCGAAATACTGGCAAAAAGAAAAGCAAAAGCTAATATTGGTCTCATATGTGTATAAAGTTGTTTGTTCGTTAACCTGTTCGTTTGGCGAGGCTTACACGCTCCTTTTGTGGTCCTACCCTATTTTAAAGGTCATCGAGCCCCATACGCAATTCCATAATAAATTAGGTATCTGTGTTGAGGTATATTCCATAGGTAAGCCGTTAAACTAAAAAATAAGATTAAAAATACTGGATAATTGACTTTATTTTTAAGTACTAAGATACGTCTTTTTTGTACAAAGACAATTTATTTTGAAATCCATGTCCTACTCAGCAAGGTAAGGCACATTTTTGAATACTCCGGCGTCTTGGTCGGCAATCATGCTCTTTTTGCAACAGGTTTTAAAGCCCATCTATAGATAGGCTGAGTACCGCACATCGTTACAATGAGATCCAACACCCGCCCGTCCTTAATTCAAAAAAAAGGCCTTCACATGCATATTTGCAAATATGGCGGTAGCATCCTTAGGCAGGGCGCGTCAGAAGTCCACCCCAATGGCTAATTCAAATTATGGGCATCGGCCCTGTCGAGCAAACGCTACAAAAACCCAAATAAATAGTTGAATATATCACCTTTAAAGACCTTATTTCAAATCTATTTGATAAATTAACCATATTAGTTAACCAAATTAAATACCATTATTCACCTCATCAAAAATGATGCTGTCTACACATGTGGTCAGCTATATAGCCATTTTATTATGCTATGATTACTACATTACACAAACTCCAATCCGAGTTGACCCGTTTGTATGCCGCAGACTCTTCCCGCTTACCCCAGGTGCTACAGCAGGTCGTAGCCCTATGCCAGGCCAACAGGCAAGAAGCTGTCAAAGCGCACAAAAAGTATCGCAACGAGAAGCGTGCCACGACCGCTTTCAGACAATATCACCGTCTATTGATCACCATTTGTGATAGGCTATACCGCCATACGACACACGTGGACCCTATCCATCCCGAAGCCCTATCGGCGTTAGCATCCTTGCTCCAAGAACAGGAACTGTTATTCAAAGAATATATAGACCCAGATGCCAAGCTACCCCTCCACTATCAGGCCCAGTTGTCTGATCAGTTGCAGCAACAGCTTCCCGTTATCTTGACCCAATTGGGAGCGAAAGGCATACCAAGTGCCTATCTCCTCGAAATCAAGGCCGCCATGGATAGTCTTTTTCAGAAAGGTAAGCTCCCCGACCTCCGTTTTTATCATTACGACTACCTCCCCACTTTGGTAAAAGCATTGCAAGAACTCGCCAATGACAGGCGGGCCAAGAAATGGACCGAACGCTTCATCCTGCAATTGATTGCCCACAACTTCAACCATATGGGCTTCTATAATCGCTGGTGCGAACAGGTCGATCAGATCGTGAGCCAAATGGAGCCGTTTGCATCCCAGAAATACCTGCTGAGCTTACGCATCCACCTGCGACGTGACGACCACGCGTTTAAAAGCGCCTACAACCGCGAGCGCGCCTCCTTGCTCAGCTATATGCGCGACTATGTCGAAAATAAGCTCAAGGATATCAAATCCGCCAATTGGGACAAGATCGATGGCGTGATCACCGGACTCAATTCGCAACAGCTCGCCGTCATCTTTCATTACATCTATGACTCCGACATGCTGCTCTATCCTTCCAAACGGATTGCTGCAGCCGCATTTTCCACCCACATCAAGAGCAAGACCGGCAATCATATCTCTATCAAGACCCTGCTCAAGATCGATAAACGTGAGTTTTTGGGCGCAGCCGCCATCATCTACAAGAAATTCCAACACATGGCCATCAAGATCAAAAAAGATTACGACCTGTGAAGCACTTGCTCTAAGTCTTGACCGTCACTTGAGGTTGGCTACCCCATGAGGTGCTTTTTCATCATGATATCCGTCTGCTCATCATTGCCTAATTTAAAGATATGCTTGTCAAAGGCTACAAATCCATTCTTTTCATAAAATCGAATTGCCCGCGGGTTTTTCTCCCAAACGCCCAGCCAGATATCATGCACCTGCAATGATTCGGCTATTTCCACGGCTTTGTCATAGAGCAGTTGGCCCACTCTCTTTCCATGATAAGCGCCTAATACATAGATTCTTTCTATTTCCAATGTGCTGTTATCCTGGAGTTCGGTCTGTGCACTTCCTGTATTCACCTTGAGGTATCCGATTACGTTGTCGTCCAGCAGTGCAAAGTAAAATGCTGACCCCTCCCTGTTCAGCTCTTGAGCAAGCTTTTCTTCGGAGAATCCCTCGGCCAGATAATGGGCCATATCTTGCGCACTGTTGCTTTCTGAAAATGTTTCGAAAAATGTCTCCCTACCAATTTTTTGAAGTGCTGCAATGTCATCTCGGCCCACTTGTTTGATTGCTATTTTTTCCATCACTATTTGATTAATCTAAAGATACTCCTTATCCAACACAGTTATCGCCCTCCATCCTTTAAGATCACCTTTTCATATAGGCCGCTAGCATACGTTCATGTGTATCCTCACTCTTTTCAAGATGATCCTTTATATTCTTCCTGTCGGCCTCATTTTTATTCTGACTCAATTTGGCTTGTCCCTGCAGATCCGCAACCTTAATCTCAAAAGCGACAATACCTTTCATCATACGTGCTTTATACGTATCGGGCAATTGTTGCCATTGGCCGGAATAGGCTTCTTCATACCATCCAATCATTTTTTCCAACGCATGTCGTGTTTCTTGCCCGCTTTCCAAAATTCTCCCCCTTCCATATGCGTGGACCGCGATATAATCCCATGTGGGTACATTTTCGACTTTTCCATACAAACTTGGCGAAATATACGCATGTGGTTCCGAAAAAATAATCAGCGACGTACTTTTCTCTATGGATTTGGCCTGCGCATTAGCGATTGCAAAATGGGAAGTTAAGCACACAGCACCTTCCCGTTCTTCGATTACAAAGGGCAAATGTGTTGCCGCCAAGTTGCCCTCAGCAAACGTAATAATAGGCGCAAAACTAAATTGCTTCATAAAGGAAATCATCTCCTGACGGTCGTTGATTGCAAAATGTTTAGGAATGTACATGCTTTCTAAATTTGAATATAACGCAAAACTAGTTGTATATTGGATTGCATATATACGCCAATCAGAAGAAAATGAATAATCCAATTATCGTTACTGTATTTGAAGGCATCTCTTTACAGCCTGGGACAGGAAGGGCCCTGTACCTTCAACTCGCCGATCAAATTCTAGCGCTACTCACGAGCAATACCTTGGTAGCTGGACAGAAACTACTCAGCACAAGGGATGCGGGGGCGCTTTTGGGCATTAATAGACTTACCGTCCAAAAAGCATATGAGGAGCTCGAGGTTCAAGGATGGCTGGTGAGCGGTGTCGGCAAGGGCACTTTTGTATCTAACCATGTCGCCGATCATCAACCCAAGCAGCTGGGCAGCAGCGCTCCGGTCAACAGGCAAAAGATAGCTGGATTTTCCCTACCCAGCACTCCCTATGCTACTCATGTGCCACTCAGCATCCCCGAACTACATTTTGATGACGGCTATCCCGATCCGCGGCTCTCTCCCTTGAAAGAGCTCTATCGCGCCTATCGCAATCAGCTCAGTAGAAGTGGCCTCTATGATAAATACGGCAGCTATGCCGATCCTACAGGCGCCGACTATTATCTCGAAACCATTTCACATTATTTAAATACCACGCGCGGATTAAAAAGCAAAAAACAAAATATCCTATCCACACGCGGTACATTGATGGGCATTCACTTGGTCATCCATGCATTGGTCAAGCCTGGCGATGTTGTCCTTACAGGTGTGCCCGGTTGGGGAAGAGTAGAAGGTAACATCTTGTACGCCGGTGCCACACATATCCCCATAGGGATAGATGAGCATGGTATACGCGTCGATGAAATCGCTGCTATCTGTCAAACGCAAAAGATACGAATGGTGTATGTCACCCCTCACCACCATTATCCTACGACCGTGTCCCTTCGTATCGACAGGAGGCTCGAACTCTTGCGACTTGCCAATGTACATGGGTTTATTATATTGGAAGACGACTACGATTACGATTTCCATTACAAACAGCGCCCCATTCTGCCTTTAGCCAGCCAAGATGAAAATGGGATGGTCATCTATTGCGGTTCGTTCAGCAAAAGCCTGTCTCCTGCATTCCGGATCGGCTACATCGCCGCCGCCGAAAATGTCATCCGTCATCTTGCCAACATCCGGATATTACACGATCGGCAAGGCGACCACATCATGGACAATGCTATTGCCGATATCATCAACGACGGCACGGTGCAACGTTATCTTCGGCGGACGCTCCCCATATATCAAAGACGACGTGACCTTTTTTGCACATGTTTACAAAGCGAGCTAAGCGGCAACGTCCAATTCGGTATCCCCGAAGGGGGCATGTCTGTCTGGGTACACTTTGCCCCCGATATCGACCTCAGCCAATTGGTGAAACGCGCCTATCAAAAAGGACTCTTACTGTCGGACGGTGACGTCATCCAAGATGCCCCATTTCATGAAAATGGCTTGCGGTTGGGATTTGCCTCGTCGACAGAAGCAGAAATCATCCAAGGAATCTCCATTTTGAAAAGCCTCCTCTCGTCTTCCAAGTGATATTTCGTGGTGGAGCTGTTACGATTTCTTCCCGTAGTACGGTCAGGTCGATTTGATTGGCGTTAGGACCGTGTTTTTGCGATGCCCAAATTAACCGTCCGATAGGATGCACCTGTTTACAAATCGTTAATTATGGGTGAATTTGTTCTTTATTTTCATTTAGAGGGGATAATCCCCCACTATCCCCTTTTTATCTCCACCGTAATCTTCGAAAATCAGCCCCTGTATTCTCCCAAACCCACTTTTACCAAGAATCCGTCCGCAGTTCCTCGCATACACTTTTACCCCCTTCGTCAGCAGCATACCTCCTCTAGCGTCACTAAAGCGTACCTAGCACGCCACAAACTACCCCTAAAATACCTGCATTCTCCCCCTAATTTTGATTATAACCAGTGATGGAGTGACTGACAACATACAGCGAATCCAAGGCTCCAGGCAAGCTTAGGTGAAGGGCGTGTCGGCCAAAAGACCTTTCCGACTATCCATCAGATTCAGCTCTTGGCACCGACCATCAAAAGACGCTGATCCGGATAGCATTCCTTATTCTTTTCTAGGGATTTAAAAAGAAAAGAGCAACATATTAAAACTAGCAGCAATGCGTAGATCACTAAAAAAACATGCAATAGCCTTGGTAGCCTTGGCGATTGCAGCAACCAGTTACGGCTTGATGTCATTTGGCGAAAAGCAAGCCGAAAAACTAAATCTCAAATGGTATGAGGTCCTCCCAAATGGGAACATATCCAGTATGGACGACCCCAATCTTGAAACCGAATGCCCAGCTACCAATACAACAGACTATTGTGCAGTGGCATTTGAAGAAGGTACCACACCACCCTCGCATATTTCCGAGACAGATGAAGGTGGAGGTTCGATACCTACCAATGGAGTCAGGTTCCGAAATCCATAAATTGATTTGGTAATGGGGCCACAGGTGGGCCATGTCGCTCACCTGTGGTCCCTATTTTGTATTATTGACGAGGATTTTGGGCCATCCCATTTATGTCTACGACAATCTCTGGGATAGGTAGTGTCCAGTTTTTACTAGCAGGCGGTAGGTCATATCGATCTTCATCCAGCTGTCTCCAAAGTGTCGTTGCATAGGTCCCCTCCCTATTCAAACGCTTCAGGTCGCCCCACCTCAGCCCTCTGAATACCAGTTCTTTTCTACGTTCCAGCAAAATCCGTTGGAGCAAGTCCGGCCCATTGGCCAGGTTTTCTTTTTGCAGATCCGGGTCCCTTGTGCGCAGCAGCTCAAAGAGCGTCGTCATCGCCTCCGCCTCCTTACCCTGCCGATATTGGCATTCCGCTTTGATAAGGTATACTTCGCTGGTGGTCAGTCCCGCAAACATAGCCGTACCACCCTCATAAGAACCCCTGTAAATAGTGCCTTGGGGAGTCACCCTGTAAAAGTATCCCTTTCGAAGATCTGTATCCTCGTAGCTCTCCACCAATTCACGTGATACATAGAAAGTACCCCTAAAAATAGCGGAAGAAGACATGATATTCCGATAGATGACCTCCACATTGTCGGGCATGAAGGGATAGGCACGACTTCCATCAACCTTGCTGAAATTCATCAGATCATCCTGTAAAGCCAAGCATCGTTCACTGGCATCCAATGCTTTGTCATAGCGGTACATACTCAGGTACACTCTTGCCAGCAAGGACAAGACGGCGGTTTTCCCCGGACGTACACCCTTCTCGGAAAGCGCAGGAAGATATGCTTCTGCTTCGCTCAGGTCGGCTACGATCTGCTCCAATGTCTCGGATAGTGTGGCCCTTGTGCTTTTTATCGAAATATCCGACTGTAGGCGAATAGGTATCCCCAGTTGCGAGGTGGCGATGGCAGGATCGTATTGCTCACAAAACAGCTGGCTTAACTGATAGAAAGCCCATGCACGCTGAAAGAGTGCCGTGCCCTGGATCCTTCGATGTTCTTCCACATCCGCCGCCGTAGTCGGCGATAGCAGCTTTAGCTTCTCCAACACCAAGTTGCTGTAATATATGCGCTGATAGGGCCATGCCCAATCATCGGTCACCCCTTTTATACTGTTGTCTCCATAGATATCAGACTTCCAGATATAGGTATTCTTCTCCCATGTTGCAGCGAGGGAATTCCAAAAATTGCTTGGGATTTCGTAGTCATCCGCGCTCATTTCGCCCATCACCGGGTAGCCGGCCTGCATCACCCTTGTATTGTCCAGTAGCGCCCTTAGATCTTTCCAACTTGTCGGAACGACCAGTTTTTGATCGGGTTTCGCTCCCAGCCAGTCATCTTGACAGGATATACAGCATATGATCGTGCAGATACCGACTATTATAATTCTCATTTTCATCCGTATATGTTATTTTGTTCAACTTTATTTAGTCCAGCCAATGGTTTATTGCAAGCCCATGTTCAGGCCTATCGAATAGATCCTATTGGGGGCCAAGAAGGACATCGGGTAGTCCGGGTCCACTCCCGATCTGCTTTTACGCCAGAGTATGCCCACATTGCTTACACTTCCATTTATCCTTAGGCTTTTGATGGTCTTCGACCTCAATCGCAGATCGTAGCCAACCACCACATCCTGCAAGCGCACATGGTCACCCGGCTCTACCAAGACATCGGCATATCCATATACCAAGTCCCGGTTAAAGTCAATAGGCGTGACCAAAGAAGGCACATCCGTCCATTGTTCGTCTCCCGGTTGCTTCCATCGCTTATCGTAATCGGTATGCCCTTTATTCATATAATGGAAGTTGTAGTAGTCTATGGATTGTCTACGATAGAAATACTTGAATTTATAAACCAGATTAAAACCAAGACGAATTCCTTTGTATGCAACATCTTGGCGTATGGATCCAAATAGTGTGGGTATGCTGCTACCGTGATAGATCAGATCATCGAGCTTGGCTTCCTGTCGAAATTTGGAATAATTCAGACTCGGCTCTCCATCGAGGTATACGATAGGATTTCCTTTACCGTCCAATCCATGCCATGGGTAGCTGAATAGGACATCCAAGGGATATCCGATCAGTGGCTTGGTGAATCTGCCTAGAAAATACCCATCCAGGTTGCCCCTGCCGTCGTCAAAATAGGCCGTGACCGAATTTTTGACCATACTCAACAGGTAGGTCCCCTGCCATGAAAGATTGGGCCTGGTCATTTTTTTGACCTTAAGCTCCATATCCACCCCCGTGGCGTCCATATTGGCATAGTTCTGTTTAAAAGATGCCCCTGCGCTCCCCGAGTAAAAGGCTGTTGGGTCTATGAACGAGAATCCAAAAAGATCCGTACTCCGTTTTTTATAAAAATCAAGGGTGCCCTCCACCCGCCGATCTTTGGAGGAGAAGTCTATCGCCAGGTTCAACACCGCTACTTTCTCCCAGCGCAAAGCCGGATTTCCCGGATTGGTAATCTGTGCCGACAATAGCCCGGATTGGCTGTCCATGGAATATCGAGCCGTAGGAAATGCGCTGACCGATTTATCCAGATTGCCATTATAACCATAGGTAGCCCTCACTTTCAGCTTGGGTATGGCCGCCCATTGGTAAAAATCCTCTTTGTCCATTATCCACGCACCTCCTATCGACCATAGCGGCACGCCGCGTTGGTTAGTATTCACGCCAAATAGGTTTGATGCATCCCACCTGGCGCTCCCGCTCCATATATACCTATCCTTAAAGGTGACCGCCAGATTGGAAAAGTAGGACACATATCTATCCAGCATCTGTGTATCCGACCCTGCATTCGAGGGCAGGAAAGAGGTGCCCGATGGCCGAAGGTTGTAACGAACATTGTAGTTAAGATTTGCCGTCGAGGTAAGTGTCTCCCTATCGTATCCATAGCGCAACAGACTATGTCTTAATGCCTTGAACTGCTTGACCTCCGCACCTGCTATACCGTTGATAGCTATCTCTCCGATGGATCTATCCAGCTTCAACATCGGTCTCAGGCTATGGGTCTCACTCTTGGCGGTGGATACATTTAGGATATCCCCTTCAGGGAATGCGCGGGCAAGATCGAGCTGTGTATATCTATTGACCGTATGGCGTACATAGTAGCTCTCTTTGCTGTCTATTGATTCCTGATCGGCGTATAGCTGACCATATTGGTAATTCAGGTCGAGAGATAGCCCCTTCATGATCTGGTAGCCCAAGGACATCTGCCAGTTGAGGTTCAGTGTGTTATCGATCCTGTGGTTGTTGGCCAACTCATCTAGGGGGCGATAGCTCCAATCCAACAGCCCAAGTGCCTCCTGTTCGCTCTTGTACCTGTCACTATAATCCCTGACGATGGATCCATTGGTCCCGTCCAGTTCTTTGAGTCGTGCATACGGATACAAGCGGTCACTAAGGGATAGAAAATCCACTCCATTATCGTGGCGCTTGCCCAGCGATATCAACAGGCGGGATTGCACCGTAAGGCGATCCAATAACTGTAAGCTGTTATTGAATCCTAGCGTGATCCGTTGATTGCGTGAGCGAATGGCCTGTTTCTGCTGCCCTAGGTACCCGAGGGATAGGTAGTACGTATGCTTTTGTCCGCCACCCTCCATATTGAGGTCGTATTGTCGATCGACGGCCTTTTGATAGAGATACCGGCCCGCATCCCTGCGGATATCCACCTCGCCCCATTTGGACTTGAGCGCCGCCACTTCCTCATCGGTATACTTTCCCTGCTTGTGGTCTTGGAGCACCTGTACAAAAGGGCTGATCGGCTGCTTATTGGCACTGTTGATCCTGGAATCGTACAATCCCGCATCGAAAAGGATCTCTTCCATCTCCATGAAGCTTTGCGAACCCAAGAAGGCTGGAGAATAAAAAAGATCCGGCCGCTGTTGCAGGGCTGTATGATGGGAAAAACCAAGAGTGGCCTTCTCCGACAGCTTCCCCTGCTTGGTCGTGATCACGATTACCCCATTGGCTGCTCGCACTCCCCAGATAGATGCCGCTGCGGCATCCTTCAAGATGGTGACACTCGCGATATCGCTCGGATTGATTGCTTGGATATCGCCCTCAAATGGAAAATTGTCCAAGACGATCAGCGGCTGTGTATTCGCATACATCGTACTCACGCCCCGGATGCGGATGGCCGGTGTTCCATCATT
The DNA here is from genome assembly GCF_027627455.1 of Sphingobacterium sp. SYP-B4668. Lineage (NCBI taxonomy): Bacteria > Pseudomonadati > Bacteroidota > Sphingobacteriia > Sphingobacteriales > Sphingobacteriaceae > Sphingobacterium > Sphingobacterium sp. SYP-B4668. Next base: position 2,854,095 of record NZ_CP115483.1, read on the forward strand.
GTCTGTCATGCTGCGACGATCGAAGGCGAGGCTACCTGCTACGCCTTCTAACGAAGCCAATAGATCGGGGTTAAATTTTCGCTCCAATACGTCCTGTCCTATCAAGGTAAACGAACCCGTGGCTCGCTCCTTTGGGATATGTTGGTATCCCGTAGAGATGGTCACCTCGTCCAGCTCCTTGGCTTTGACGAGCAGCTTTGCCGTAAGTATTTTCTCAAATGGGCGGCTGAACAATACTTTTTCAAACCCCACAAGAGATATTTCTATGGACAGCAGCGTATCCGACATCGGTAGTGTAAACGTTCCGTTGGGCTCCGTAGCACCACGCGCATATCCATTCATACGTATTACGGCTCCTTCCAGCATCTTATCATTGGAGCTATCCATCACCCTGATCGTGATGGGGACTTGCGCCAACGATAGCGACCGAACGCACAGCAGTGCCATTATTATCAAGATACTAGTTTTCATACTGCCTCCTTCCGTCGGTCAATACGAGTACGGGCATCTCTCTCGTCGTTTCGCGCAGGTGTAGGCCATAGGACGATAGCGACTTATTGAAGCTCGCGACATCGTCCAACCCTTGGGAAAGCGCGACCGTGAGATCCCGCTGCCCTTCTACCCCATCCACTACATAATATCCTTTGGCCTTGCATTGATAGCGCAAGGCCCGCACCAATGCTGGCATTCCATCATATCGGTAATGGTTGCTATCCACCGTGTGAATCGTGGGCAATTTGCCAATATCCGGGGTTCGCTCCAACAGTAAGCATCTCACTGGACGCTGCGAAATATAAGCCTCAAGACCATAACGGTCACGAAAGAAAGCCGTGACATCCTGTTCCATCATGTCCAGCGCACCTTTTTTGGACAGCCCGTCTATCTTTTCGACTACATACGTATACTGTAACGAATCGGCCTGCGCCGAAAGAAGAGAATCCCGTCCAAAGTCACCCGTCCGAAGGAGCACAAAATCGACCTTGGCCTTCAATGTCGGATCGTCGATCTCAATGGCCGTACGGAGTTCCATTTCGCCAAAAGGGATGTGGTTGCTAAAGGCCAGTTGGAATAGGCTGACGATTGGAAAGTTGATGGCGGCAAATCTATTACCTTCTTTTTTGATTGCGCTCGATTCATCTTTTAACCTATGGTACAGCGCACTATACATTTCGGGACGGATATATCCATCCTGCGACCGCCTTTCCAGCAGAGCATCGAGCGTCTGCCGCCCTCCTGCTTCATAGGTCATCGTTTTCACCTGTTGGCCCGCCATCACCTTACTGATATTCGCTGCTGTAGCATATTCGGCACTCGCTTTGGTCAGCAACTTGCCGTTCTTGATCCATATCTGATGGGGCACTACCTTATGGGGAAAGTATTGTTGTATCTTTCGTTCTTCGATCACCGAGGGAAGGGACAATTGCTGTATCGTTTGGAATCTTTGCCATTTTGCTTCCGTCTCGTTGGTGATGGGTAGCACGATCAGTTCCTCTTCAAATTGCGACTGTAAGCTGCTCAGTTTCTTCAAAGATGCAATGCATGGTACACACCATGTCGCCCAGAAGTCCAGTACGATCAGTTTTTTGTGGCGGTAGTCGTTGAGCGTGACCACTTCCTTACCCATTGGGTGATTCACCACCTGCAAGGGCATGTGCCACAGCGCTTCCGGAATGGTATCCCCGATCTGCAATGGGCCGATAGCCATAGACCCATTCGCTGCCCGTTGGTTGCCGGGCAGCTCCTGAGCCGAAACATTGAACATAGAAACTATCGTAAACAGCTGTGCCAATACCATCAGCCACCTGCTATAAGCCATTAGCTTTTTCATCTTCACCACAAAGAGCAAACCTGCCACCATCATCCTTAATGTAAAACTTGCATTGTTACTAGACAAATCATTAGTTTCTTGCTGATTAACCGATAACACAAGTTTCTTACAACATGCGACCAGTAATTTGCAGTATGCTATTCGGCATCTGCTTTGTGCGATCAGTACTTTGCAATAGATGATCAAGATTTTGCGATAGGCACTCAGCAGCAAGCTGTAGACCTTGGGCATTCTTCGTTTGAGCGTAGGCAATAGACCGCCTACCATAGCGTTTATACCATTCTCGGTCCTCCGAAGCCGATAAGCGACATGCCACTGACCATTCCTGATAAGCCTTTTCTCACCACTCGACAACTTGCCTCTACCAATCAAGTTAGCGTCCCGATTACATGTGCCAGCCTTTAATAACCTTGGGCGATATCGCGTTAAGAAACTGTGAGGAAAGCCCTTGAAAGTAGATTTTTGATGCGTATATTCGCCGTCACTATCCTTCAATCTACCTTGCGCTATTTGCCCTAAATTACAACCTCTTTGATTTAAGCCATTTAGAGCCTTTTTAAGCGATGATAAAACCACACATAGTTAGTGTACAACAACCTCAATATAGTGTCGCAAATCGCTTGTGAATGCGTTATTTTCAAAGACATTATCCTATCTCCCTTTACGGGATTATTTTTACCGTCCTTGCGAGAAAGTACGACCAAGCAATCTTTGACCTTGGCATCCGCAACGGCAGCTTCTCTATCGTCCGGCACCCAAGATAGCGCAGTATTACCCTGGATTCCCATCTTATCCACGATCCACTTACCAGCAGCTCGTAGATGTCCAGTACCTCTTTGGTAGCTCTTTAGTACCTTCTTGGTGAATCTCCAGTACCTCTGCAGTACCTTTTCGGTACCTTTCCCGTGAACTAACCGTACACCCTTGGTGTATCCTTGGTGAACTATCGGTAGGCTTACCCTATCCTCATCGGAGGGTTGTTGTAGGGTCAAACCAGTGCATAGATAGTCTATAGCTAGGCTTATCCTATAGTCATTGCAGGCTTGAGGTAGGCTTATCCTATAGTCATCGCAGGCTTGAGCAAGGCTCATCCTATAGTCATTGCAGGCTTGAGCAAGGCTCATCCTATAGTCATTGCAGGCTTGAGCAAGGCTCATCCCTATTTTTCCTATCTTTTTCGGACATTCTTCGGAAGCTGTTCGCCCCCGCTTCGGAGCTTTACTACCTTCTGACCACCTTATTACTACCTTATCCTCACCTTTATTGTGGTGAAGAGGTAATGATTGGGTGATGCAGAGGTTAAGCTGAGGTGGTGGAGCACCGAATAATGGACGAACAAAGGGCGAAGTTGGCAGGAAAGCAAATTCTCCCTTTTCGCTATTGTTTGCTCGGGATTTCGTTACTGTTCCTTTGGTATTTGTTTGGTGTTTCATTGCTGTGGAAGCAAGGGAACACCCATGAAAAAGCAAGGATTTACCAATGGATTGGCCTTTCAAGCACGAACTAGCTTGCCGGATGACCCTAACAAAGGGTGAATCACCGGACGCTTGACTGATAAGGAGCATAAGTCGAAAAAAAGAAGTGATTCTGCCAAAAATCGTGATTTTCCGACATGCAGTTGTTCGAGGGTTGTTCGGGAGCTCTTCGACTCCGCTTCGGGACTTGTTCGAGACTGCTTCGAGGCTTGTTCGAGTCGGCTTCGGTGACGCTTCGAGGTTTGTTCGGTGGCGCTTCGGGAATGAGTTACAGCCAAGCCGAAGGAATGCCGAAGCTATCCAAACCTTGTCCCGACCATGTCTGGGAGAGCTGTCGAAGACTCTTCGCAGGATTGCGGAAGAAAGGGTGTCTGCTATTGTGTGGATATTCCGTTGAAAGTGGGCGGTTATCTGTTTATGCCAATGGCGGACCGTGTCCGACATTAGCGAAATATGTGGTGGTAGTAATCGGAACCCTTTGCCCTTGGTTATGGACAAAGCAATCCCGATGGAGCAGATTTGCTTCATAATATTTGGTTTAATGGCGGTGATTTTGCTGGATAGCATTTCCTCCCTACCATTATCAATAATTGGTTAATTAAAAAACCAAACCTCCCTTTTAAGAAAATACACAAAATAGTATGTAATGCTCTTGCTTTAGTGGAAAATTCGATATACCTTTAAAATGCAAACTATAAAGTGTGTCAAGAATCGACTGAAAGGAAGCTAAGAGCTATTCAAAAATACGGGAGGTTGGCATACAGGAAAACTTAAAGGATAGATAGACCAACATATAAGTACTTCGAACGTGGTTCGCTGTCACAAGATATGGATTGCGTCTGGGGAGCTGTTCTCTGCAAAAGAGACAAGCTACCTTCCTTTTGTTTTGCCCGTAATGAGGAAGGGGTACTTTATTCTGGCGGCACGATTACGTTCTTTACGAGTAATGAAAGGGAAAACCAATAACCGCGATCATAGATCGAGGCTAAGGGGTTCTGATGGATGGTTAAATTGTTCGTTCTCATAATTTATAGTTTATATGGAACGATGTAAATTGAAGAGCAAAAAAACCTTGTAAAAAACAAGGGGTGATCCGCACTTTAGAACTGAAGGTGACTAACCTTTTTGCCCTCCTTCCGAAGAAATCAGACTCATCCTCTAAAGCTTACGCGGAATCACCCACATGCTTCTTTGTATAAAAGAACTACAAATGTAGTAAACTTTTTGAGCATGGGGCGACTTCACGGTTCTCTCGAGGAATTTAGTCGTTTTCAGTTCGAGATACATCGTTCATCGAGGCAAATTGCCAAGATTTTCAAATCGCTATAACAAAGGTAATTAATAAAATATATAAGTCAAAATAAATTCAACTATTTTAATGGAAACAGGAGAAAAGTACGTTAAAGAGTACGGGAACCAAGTACAACGGTATCTAGACACATTCGAAATTGTTGAAGAAGACTTAGCTAAACTTACGGGCACTACTTCAAACAACATTAAAAATATAATCAATGGTGAAGTAGGCTTAAATATTAAAAAAATGATAAATATAGCGAGCGTATTTGGCATTCCTTATTATCATTTTGCTAACCCCAAAGCGCCAATTCCTTCACTTAATAAACTTCCTAAACCGACGCAAGAAAAAATAGCAGAACGCCAAAGAAAAGGTGTCATGGTAAGGGACGGTGAAAATAAATTTTCAAGTAAACTTGACAGTCTCATTTTAGGAGGACATTTCAATACACCGACAACATCAAAATTAACTTTGGCGGTCATGGGAGAAGAATTTAAAGATAAGAATCCATCAGAAGTTACCAGTCTCTTAAATCGTCCTCCCCGCGACGAGGATATCAAATCCATCGGAAAGCTCGGCAAACAACATATTTATATCCACGTAGACCACGCTGAAGAGTTTGAAAAGCTATCAAAAGAGGCGTTGATTGAATTAATCAAGGATAAAGAAGCTAACCTTAATTTAGCTAAGGAGAAAAAGTAAAAGAATATATGTCAAAGCAAGAATAGTAGCTTTAAACAAGCTTCTACTCATGTAAAAGGCTTTCGCTATGTAATCTACTAAATGATGAAAAACAGCTTTCAGAGCAAAGCATATTAATAGATTACAAAAGCAATAAAACAACTGTGTCTATTTCAAATTAAATCACACGTTTTTGAAGTTCTTTCAGACCTAAGTTTGAATAAATAATGAGTAAAATAAAGTAATATTAAATAATGCATTTAAGAGAAATTGTTAAAATAGCAAAGCAGGCATTGCCAAGTTTAATTTTTAAAAGTGATTATATATCAGGTGCAGGGGAAATTCAATACAAGATTAGTAATCTAACTGAATTAAGAAAAGGTTTATTAATAATTGAGGAAATTCCACTTTTTAAAGCCACAGTTGAAAATGTAAGAAATAGCACCTCTCTATTTAAGAACTATTCTGATTTTGAGACATTCAATGCGATAGACAATCACCTTATTGAAAAGTCTGTAAGCTATCTAAGAACAGCTTCAGAAGCATACATTCATCTTTATTCTTCATTTTCTATATCATCAGAAGACGAAATAAAAATTCGTCTTCCAGATTTCGAAAGCTTCGATGAATTATCTAAAATCTCCAATGACTTAAAGAAGGCTCTATCTATACCTATTTCGGACAGTAACACTAACGGCTCTATTAAAATTCAATCTGCAGAACCAGGTTCAGTTTGGCTAATTGTACTAGCTGGAACGGTGGGGGCTGTCAAGTTAGTGGGAGCAATATGTTGGTCAGCAGCCGTAATTAGAAAGAAACAATTAGAAAATAAATTGATAGAGGCAAATTTAAAAACTCTAGATTTAAAAAACGATGCTTTAGAGAGTGTAGTCAATGCACAAAAAACGCAATTACAAAATGTACTGAATGCAGAAGCTGAGGCAATAGCAAACAATTATTATGACCTCAAAGACCCAGAAACAATTAATAGATTAAAACTATCAATATCAACCACCTCTGAATTAATAGATAAAGGCGCTAAATTTATTCCAGAATCTAAATCAGAAGATGTAATAGCAAAATTTCCCGATTTCTCTAACCTAAACATGATAGAATCGTCTATTAGACAACTGAAAGAGGGAGCATAATCATAACACAGCTTAAAAATGAGTTTAAATCAATTAAGTGAAACACAAATTTGTGGTTTCAGTTTAGATAAGGATACCATAAATTTCCTGAAACATAAAAATATAGATGTTTTTAACGGTAGTCTTGGGCAAATTACTAATTTAGAATACCGCATGTATAGCAGTACTGTACAATGCCTTCCTAATTTAAAATACCCAAGCAATTTCCATGAATATGAAATTGCAATATTAGATTTGATTAACACTGAGACTGTCGATTACAATTTTTCAGACCATCAAAGAAAGGTAATTGATTCCACGTCTGATCTTCATATAGTTTGTCATCATCCTCAAAACATTTTTGATCCTCGTGCATTTTCGTTAATGATGCTAGAAGCTAAACTTAAAAACAACTTAAGTAACGGTTTTTTAATTATATGTTTCTGTGGAGAGCCTAAAAACACCACTTATCACTTTAATGATCTGCCGAAAGCACAATATGATTTATACAGTTTTATAGATAGTATCCCCGAGGTTAAGAAACAGACAGGGAGGAGAGTTCAAATTTCCACTTCCGATAGAGTTATGCACAGATTTCTTTCTAAATATAATGATACAATTACCTATCATGCTACATTTAGAGCTCCAAAAACATATGTTAAAGATCAATACACACTTGACCCCTCTTACGTACCACTTGTACATACTAATAATGGAGAGTTAGTAAGCTATTACCATCTTCAAGATAATTCTGGAGTATTTTTTTTTCCTGATATAGAGAATAAAGGGGCTTTTTTAGAAGAGTTTATTACACAAATAGCCCCAACCTATCTTCCTAACTTATTTCCAGGAATTGTAAAAAAAAACTGGTTGAATGAAAGTAGATACTCTTTGCCTAATCAAGAAAAGTTACTAAAAGAAAGGGAACTACTTAAGGAAAAGTTTGAAAAAGCTCTTGATGACAAGGATGATGAGATCGTTAGTAATCAATCGAAATACACCTTCTTACAAGACCTCATTACTGAAACTGATGATAAATTAGTTCACGCTTTAGTAGTCTTTTTAAAATGGTTAGGTTTCTCTAATGTCATGGATGCCGATACCATAGAAGGACGTAAACTAAAAGAAGAAGATGTATTAATTGAAAATGAGAATGGGATAATTCTAATAGAAACTAAAGGTATAGGCGGAACGTCTAAAGATGACGAATGTTCCCAAGTCGGCAAAATAAAAGCAAGACGTCAATCACAAAGAAAAAAATTTGATGTTATGGCACACTACATTGTTAATCATCAAAGACACCTTCCTGCTGAAAAAAGACAAAATCCACCTTTTACTCCGCACCAAATAAGCGATGCAGAATACGATTCCAGAGGTCTGATTACAACATGGCAACTCTTTAATCTATACTTTGCCATTGAAGACGGGATAATTTCCAAAGAAGAAGCGAGACTTGAATTTGAAAAAACAGGATACATTGACTTTATCCCAGATTCTTGGATCCAACTTAATAAACCTAAAGAATACTATAAAGAAAACACAGTTGTTGTAATCGAATTACAGGAGAATACGACAATTAAAAAAGGGGATTATCTAGTCATTTTGAAGAACGGAAAATTCGAACAGTATAAGATTATCTCTATACAATTGAATGGTAGCAATGTGGAAGAAGTTACTTCGGGAGAAATAGGTTTAAAGCTAGATGGTCCATTACCTAAAAATGTTGATCTCTATTTAAAATCAAAGTAATACGAAAAGAACATTTTGCCATGAAAGTGATTTCACAAGTTTCAGACGTAGATCAGTACTATAATAATTTAGCTGATATAATTATTGAGCGCAACACTGGTCATGAATTAGTCTTCATTGACACAAATATTCTCATTTGGACACTTCGCCTGGATCAAGATTCATTTCTTGAATTAACTAAATGGTTCAACTCATTAATCTCGTGTAATTCCTTAGTAATTCCCATCTGGGTGATTCAAGAATATAATAGCCTAATAAGTACAAACTCAGAATTAGTTTTTTCTCCCTATAAAAAGCGTTTGAAAGAATTAGAAAACAACCTTAAATTCTTAACTGATACAGCGAGATTGGTGATTGATAATCAAACTTCAAAGAAAAATGGTTACGTAAACAAAAAAGATTTCATTGACCAAATGATAACTGAGGTCAACTCATTAGGTTCAAAAATAAAAATCCTTACAGAAAAAAGTAACTTCAAGCTTGAGGATAGACAAAAGTATGTAGAAAGACTCATTAACAAAGGTAAAAGTGACACAAAATTAGACGAATTAATGGCTAATATATCCGATTTCGAATTTCGATTTAGAAATCTTATCCCTCCAGGATTTGAGGATAGTAATAAAACTTCCAACAAGTATGGCGATGTTCTAATATGGAGGGACATCTTATTAACTTCAAAAAGGCGAAGTCCAACTAAAGCACTGTTCCTCTCTTTAGATCTAAAAAAGGATTGGGTATTTAATCCGAATAAAATAATAATAGATGATAAAGAACAGCATAACAATGGTAGTAAGAAATTTTTCGAACTTCACCCCTGGTTGAGTAAAGAATACTTCGATTACACTTCGGGGCAAATCTACATATCTGACATCAAAACACTTACTGAAATACTTTACTCTACAAAATTTAATTTCTCAAACTTCTCGAACTATAAAAATCTCGCAAAGAGTATCGATCTACGGCTAAACAAAGATGAAACAGAAAAAACAATAGAATGGTTGGTCGTTAATGGGCATCAACTTCATTTTCTAGAGTCAACAATTTGTAAATGGGAAATAGATCCTGGGGAAGTAGACCTTAATGAGCTTAAAAAATGGTGTATTAGTAATATCAAATCATCAATAGACTGGGATTATGTTAATTGGAATGAAGTTTTTATACAACTGTTTATCTAAAAATGGAATACTATCAATAAACTACAAATTACAGCTTTTATTGAGCATTTATAAAATTGAAAGAATCCTCTTATTAATATCGACTATAAATAAATCAGACCATAGGTTTAATTTATTGAAAACTACAGTATCAACTAATGAACGAAAATAATACTATTAGACTACGTATTAATTATAGCACCGATGCAAGTGCATTTACTGAAGGTGAATTGATCCATAAGATTGAATTTGATAGAGTTCGTAAATGGATTGAAAACGACATAGAATCAGCCAAGAATCCTCCTGTGAGCACAGGACGCATAGATCGTAATAGACGGCACGATACAATTACTATATTAGGAACTAGAGGCAGTGGAAAAACCAGTTTTATATTAAGTATACTTACCTGGTTTGATAAAAACAATACAGATGTCGAAGTTCTGGAAATTATCGATCCAACTCTGATTGAAGAAAAAGGGCATATATTTTTAGACGTTCTTTCAGTAATAAAAAATAGAGTTGAAAACGTTATCGACCAGAGAGAGATTGGACATTCAACTAAAATTCAATCGGTTTACGAAGAATGGCGGGACTCAATGGAAAAACTCGCTCATGGTCTACCCCATGTTGATGGAATAGGTGGTACCCTAACTGATACTACATGGCAAGATCCTGAATACATTATGCAACGAGGATTACGCTCAGTGACTGCTGCACGCGATTTAGAGAAAAACTTCACTGAGTTTATTAGATTAGCACTTACTATATTAGACAAAAAAGCATTTATAATTGCGTTTGATGATATTGATATTGATTTCAAGAAAGGGTGGCCTGTCCTAGAATTACTACGTAAGTATTTTGTTTCAAAACAAATAATTACCATTCTTAGTGGCGATATGCGGCTTTATTCTCTTGCTGTAAGGAAAAGTCAATGGAATAATTTTGGAGAGGTTCTCGTTAGAGAGGAAGGAAGAAATACTGCACGTTTAGATCACCTACGAGAATTGATAACAGAAACAGAAAGTCAATATCTCCAAAAAGTAATGAAACCTATTCGTAGAACACATTTGACAAACCTTCACGAGAAAATTCGCGTTCGTCCGGAGATAAATATTGAGATTGTTGATGAATATGGCAGAGGATCAGAAATAAAGAGTCTATACGATGAGATTCTTAAAGGGTACGGCATCTATAATAGCTATCAAGCAGAAATGTTTAAGGTCTTTCTTCTTACATCACCTTTAAGGTTACAAATTCGTTTTTTTGAATCCAACTTAGATAGGAAAAATAAAGAAATTCTGAATATCTTAGATCCATTTATTAGTGATCTCTACGAAATGCGCATTGATATTGAACGTATCACTGGTTCTTCTCAACAGCTAAATATCACTCTATTGGAATTACTTTTACGTGAGAAAATTCTTTCCGAAACAAATCAATTGCAACCTACAACCTCAAAACTCGCGCTAAATAGCACATTAACAGCACTATCTTTCCTATTTAGTAAAACAACAGAACATGACCCTGCCTTAATATTTGATTATTTTGTCCGGATTGGTTACCTAAGAAATCTCCTAAGTAGCATTGGCTATCAACGAGAAGAAGGTATAGGTGAAGATATTGGTACCGTCCCATCAATTGAAGGGTTGTGCAAACATTCTGGTATTCTTCAAGATCGAGTCATTAAGGATAATATTGGTATGGTTACATCATACATGACAGCTGTACGCGCACTACAAGGAAACAAAGATCGACCATGGGCTGGTATGATTCCACTTCGGGGATTAGCAGGGCTATCAAGAAAAGGTTTATCTCAACGGGAAAATCGGATTGATTATGTAGCAGAACATACTAATCCACTCAAAAAAGCATTGATTTATTTACCTCTTACTATCAGTCAACATTCATTGCAACAAGGAGGGACTGTGATATATTCCTTTCATGTACTGCTAGCCACTATTGCTGAGTTTATACGTAAAGTACAGCACAATGACATTTTTAGAGGTATCTCTGAATTATCTCAACTAAGAAGTTATCCAATGCCAGATTTCCGCCAGTCCGATGGTCAATCCAACGAAGGAGACGAATCAATTATTGAAATAGGCGAAGAAGCATCTAATACTTCAGAATATGGCATCTTAGAAGAACACCTTCACAACTGGATTGAAGTTTTCCCTCAAATCCCCATCCCCCCGCATCTTTTAGGTAAAATCTCAACCCGCTTCTTCTTTGCTGCGGATGTAATACAGAATGGACAAAGAAATGAAAAACTAGGTCCAGTAATGCACGCTCTTACTGCAGCTTTTTTAAATGCCGTTCTAATAGAGGATGTACGAGAACACATACCAAGACCCGATATAAATCTGAATAACACAAGGATGTCTGATGATATTCTAATTCAGAATTTACGTAAACTAGATCATATAAGTATGGAACATCTAAGGTTTTCTAAATGGATTTTTAGTTGCCCTATTTTGCTCTCTTACCTTAACCCAGACTCACAACTGATAAACTTAATAAACGAATATAATAACAACTACTATTCATTTAAATACTCTCATTTTTCTGTATACAATGAACTTTCAACTATATCACCCAAGTATCATTTAAAAAAACCTAGAAATTATGATACGATTATTAGTCAACTACAATCTTTAGAATCTCCTTTTACTAACTTCGAGTTAGAATTTAGTGAGGACGAATCGTACTTAAGGCATGTCTTAAGAGAGTTTCAATACAAATACCCTACTGAAAAAATGACCTACGAAAAGATGTCTAAAGTTTTAGAATACTACTTTTCTCAAGATATAGACTAGTGAACAAACAAACTATAATTAGACATGTACTTGGCGATAATGAATCACTATCACAGTACGCTACCGGAGATGTAGTAACACTAGTAGATATCAAGCGCAGACTGTTCGCATTAGAACGAGGTGAAAATACGCACATTCCTGATCATCACTATAGGTTATTAGTAGAGAAATCTTTTAAAGATTTAAAAAATCTTGCTGACGTTTTAACAATTGGTCTTTCTGAACTTTCTGAAAACATACTTGATAGCGACAATGGAAGATTATTCGTTATACCAAATGCTCAACATCATTGGCAAGATCTGATTACAGAAATTACGCCATTGTTACTGCAATCTACATTTATTTGGAAACAAAATAGAGTTAAGTGGAACAATCCGGTTGATGTTCAATCCTTTTACGATCAGTGTATACTATTAAATTTTAGGCATACGGCATTGCCTTCTCCTGATATAGGCCCTTTGCAAGATTTTTGTGTAAAAAACAAAGGATTTCACGATTTGCATATGCACTTAAATGGAGCTACTGAAGTAGATGTTATTTGGCAAGATTATCTACAATTTCCAGACAAAATTTATAATGAACTTACCGAAGGCTGGAAGAGCGAAAAAGTAAGGGAACTACTTGAACAAGAAACATCACTTTTTATACCATTGAAATTTCGAAACTTACTGACTGGAGCACGTCGAATAAGACACCTACTTTATAAAATTATAGTAATAAAAAATCCAGATTCGGTACACGGTTCTCTAAAAAACGTCCTAAGAAATTTAACTGACAATTCTTCCTCAATTCCAGGTGATAATTCCAATAACCCTTTCTTAAATTTAATTATACAGGAAAAGAATGAAATAAGTCCTATAGCTGTTGAAGCTTTAATGTATGTCCGAGTTATGGATTACATATCAGATAATCCGAATAATGGAGTTTCGGAATTATTTCATTTCTATTTGCTTATTCTCGGGTTATGTAACCGCCTACTCGTTCAACAACGACATCAAAATGGGTTTGAACAATTTCAAAAAATAACCTTAAGTGGCTTAAGAGAATATACTGAACGTAAGTACGAAGATAGATTTCACCAGATAAGGGGAAATAAGTTAGGACACCTCTCTCTATTAGAGGGGCGATTTTCTCCCAAAGATACTGAAGAGAAGCTTTCCACAATGTTAAATTCAGTTGTGAATGCTTGGGATATCATGGTTTCTTCGGATAGAAAAAAAGGCATTAAAAGCCCTGATTTCAAACTAGTTGCTCACTTCATAAAAAAATCAGAGGGGAAAAACCCAGATAATAACATCCGCCATAAAAAACTCCGCATTGATTTAATGAATCGTGCTATAGTATTATCCCTTTTAACCAGAAAATATAAAAAATACAAAAAATTAGTAACTGGCATAGATGCTGCTTCTAGTGAATTTGACGCACCACCAGAGGTGTTTGCGCCTTCATTTAGACTTTTAAGGCGTTCATTTAATCATTTTACTTATCATGCAGGTGAGGACTTCCACCACATAACCAGTGGAATTAGAGCCATTTACGAGGCTATAATATTTACTGACATGCATTCTGGTGACCGAATAGGTCACGCAGTTGCCATAGGTCTATCACCTAGTCAATGGATTAAATCGATGGGTAAACAACTCCTGATAACGAAAGGGGAATGGTTAGATAATTTAATTTTTGTGTATCACTTAATTAAAAAAGACACAGAAATAACTTCGAGACCATTTCACAAGAAAATAGTTCCTGCTATACTAAAACTTGCACAAGAAATTTATCAAGAAAATTATTCTTTAGATAATCTCGAACAATCTTGGTTATATAGAAAGTATGAACCAATGTTGGTGTTTGCAAAAGATCGAGAACAAGCGCAGTATAGGACTGTATTTGACGAAGAGCAGTGGCAGGAAATTAAGCATTTAAAAATTCCAGATAAAACGAAAGAGATTCTTAGAAAATATCATAGTTCTAAAAACAGACCCTATTATGAGGAAATTATAACTATCAATAGCAACGAAATTTTCACAAATGCTGATTTACTTATATTTCAGCGTAAAGTTCTAAAATTCATGCAGGCTAGAAATATAGCTATTGAAGCCCTTCCTACATCAAACATTCGTATTGGTCACTATCAAAACTTTAAAGCTTACCACCTATGGAACTGGTTGAAATGGCATGCGATCGATAAAGAACATATACCTCCAATTGTCATAGGCACAGATGACACAGGTATTTTTGCTACAAATATTTTCAACGAGTATGCTAATATTTTTCACCATTTAACCGGCGCAGGTAAAAAGTCTGTATCTTCAGCACTGGATACAATAAAAATGCTTGAAGACAACAGTAAAAAGTTCTTCTTTAAATAGGAATTATATTTTCTTATCTAAATTACCCTACTATTGAGGGGCTAAAGGTTATTTACTACAAATGTTTTTAATCTATATCCCCTTATTTCTACAGTCAAATTAGTAAGTCCAAAGACAACTAATTATTCCTGTTGGAGATACTCTATAACATTGTTCCCAAAGTTTCCATTGCTTCTTGTATTTAATTTCAGAGTCTTCGCTAAACCATTCTATTGCATCAATTAACTGTGGTTCATCCTCGTTTACTTTATTGTAAAACAAGTCCCCAGCGACGGTATAAATAGGCAATTTTGAATCCTTAGGAATCCATGTGAACGGAAAATCTTTGGACGCTTTCTTCCACTTTACGAGGCCATTTTCTATAAAGATAATCATAACCGGATATTTACCGTAGTCAATATACCGTAGGAATGTAGCTAAAATAGAAGTATGAAAGTAAGAACTCAAATCCTCAATTAAAGATAGAGATAGCTTCTTGTTTTCAATCTTCTGAGTAAATAGACTTTGAGGCATTAAAAATTCTGTCGCAAAGTAGTTTGCTTCGTTTTCGTGATTTCCTTTTTTAAACCATTCACTCAAAGTTTTATCTGTATCTGAAAATAAGGTAAGGACATCCTTATGCATTAGAAAGTGGCCTATCTCGTGCGCAAGTACAAAGTTGCGTTTCCCTTCTGAAGCTATAGAACTATCGATAGTGATAATTCCTGAATCACCTTTTATTAAGATTCGCCCCTCTGAACCATTCAGTTTTTTCTCCTTAATTGTTATATTTAGGGAATTTGCAATTTCATCTAAAGTAAAATCATCTGGAGATAACCAACCTAAACTATTATGCAATCCCATAGCAGTATCTTTAGGTATCTTCATCAGAATCTAGTTTTTCTTTTAGTATTTCGATATAGTACAACAAGTCGCTATCTTCCAATATGTCCTTCTCATCTTCTTGCGTTAAGTTTTCGAACTTTCTAAACAGAGGAATTAACGTTGTTTGATCTTCCAAACTCAGAGACTTCTTAATCTCATCTATTCCTTTCCCCTTTAAGCTCTTGAAATACTCTATAGCTTTTTGGAATCGACTTTCATTCTCTAATGCTCTCAATCTAGCTTTCATTTGTTTAATCTGAATCAAATACTTATCAAGTGTTGGGTCATGACTTTCTTGTAATTCATTCAATACTTCCTGATCCGACCTATGATAGTTGATCTCCATCATAAGGCCATATAAATCACTTAATATCTGTTTTGCATTTTTTGAGTTCATATTATTCTTTCTTTGCACTATGTTCCTTCACCTTACGAAGCAACTTTTCTCTTAACTTGTCAAACTGTCGAACTTCCAATTCTAACAATTCTGCAATTTCACTTCTCTTTTTTCCTTCCTTCAGTGCTTCAACTAGTAATTCTAATTGAATGTCACCAATTACAGCTTCCTCAATACTTTTTATTTTCTTTGAAAAGGCTTCGGTTTCTTCGTCATCTGGCGGTTCGGCTAAATCATAAAAATGTTGTTCTACATCTAGATAAGACACCTGTAAGGCCTCACTTTTCTTAGTTTTAGTCTTTTGGATACTTTTACTTATTGTACTATCGGCTATTCGAATCATTTGTTGTCCAAGACTATACTCCTCTTTCCATTCCCATTCACCGTTCAATATCTTTTCAAAAGCTATACCTAAATAATGATCCACAGCATCCATTCCCAAATTAGATGAACTATGCGCTCCCGACAACGTCTTCTGCTTCATTCTCCACTTCAAATGCTCTTTACATTTTGCTAAAGCAATTTTCCACTCCCAGTCACTTAGTTGATCTGTTTTCTCCCGATTCTGATGATAATACTTGCCTAATTTCATAATTAATAATAACCCGAAAAATATTTTTTTACACCAATGGTGTAATTGAAAAAACTTCCGGTTATAGATACTATAGAGGTTAACATAATTAAAAATTAAATATAGGATACTAAATATGGAAATACAAACTAATAAAAAAATCAAAAGGGTTTTAACATAATATGAAAGATATGGGAATTACTTCAGCAATAGGAAAAACCGTAGTCACAAAAGGAGTTAATGTGATATGGGAAAATCGCCAGTATTTGGAGATGTACTGGAAAACTAAAATTTGGAAATTTAGTAAAATGAAAATAAGGTTTTCAATAAGTGGATTGTATAAAATAAAAATACCAGACTCAAACAATTATCTAGTCGTGTTAAATAGAAGGATAGAAAACCAACTACAACCAGTAGGTGGAGCGTACAAGCGTTACGGAGACGAGAGCCTATTCAACTCTTGGAGTTATGCGCCTGATAATAAAAAGAACGGACTAGACGTAGATAAAACAAGCAATGAAGATTTACGATTTACGGTATTAGGAAAAAACGTCTTGGATGTTTTAAAGTGGTTCGATAAGGGGCAAGAAAGAGAAACTGAACCAAGAAGAGAATTCAAAGAGGAATTGCTAGATACAGGAATCATGGATTTCTCTTTGTTTTCACATTTCAACCATCGACATATACGCCGATACTCCAAAAATCTAATTTGGAGTGATTATTTCAACTGTTATGAAATCCTTGTCTTTGATGTCTTTGAGTTGCTACCTAATGAAGAACAAAAAGAAGCGCTTAGAAAAATCGCGAAACAGCCCTTGGATTTATCTAAAGGATATGCTGTGGTAAGTTGCGATGACATAGAACAGTTACGCTTAGTCCGAGATGGTAGACAACTGGCAAGAATAGGTCAACATACAAAATTATTAATCAATAAAACTTTTTAACATGCTAGATATATTTAACAACTATCCTCTTCAACGAGAAGAGCTTTTGGCCAGGATAGCCCAAGAACTACAACTGGATAAGACTCGACTAGATCGGATGGAATCGGCTTACAATGCTGTAGCTGAACTTTTAAAGAATGACAAAGATTTTTTTGACGGATTGGTCATCGAGGTGTATGCACAGGGTTCTAAAAGGATTGGGGCAACGGTACGTCCTTTTAACAAAGCAGACTTTGACCTAGATGTGGTACTTCATATATTCGACGCGTACCATAGACATTCTCCTGAAGAAATCTATAACGCTCTTGTAAAAGCATTGGAAAAAGATGGTTACTACAAAACAATCTTAGAGAAAAAGAAACGTTGTGTACGGCTAAACTATAAAAGCGATTTCCACATGGATATCTTACCTGCATGTATGCCAGACTATTCGGAAAAAGAAAGGATTAAGATACCAGAAAAAGCTCTTCGTGGATGGTCCTCTGGAAATCCTAAAGGATTTGCTGATTGGTTTTTAAGTATTGCAAACTCCGTAAAAGAGCCTATGCTTGGTAGATATGCAGATGTTTTGATGAAAGCTCAAATAGAAACAGAAAGATTACCTGAAGAAGCCTATTTAAAAACACCATTGCAAAGGGTGGTACAATTACTCAAAAGATACCGGGATGTCTTTTTCGATAAAAAGGATTATCCAGTATCAAGTATTGTAATTACAACTTTAGCTGCCCATTTCTATAACGCAGAAAACTCTATATTCGAAGCTATGGATCATATCGTATCTAAAATAAAGAACAGCTATCAGGATTCTGTACGATACAATAAAAAATTCAAGGTATTAAACCCTGTAAATCCAGAGGAGGATTTTACTGATTCGTGGACAAATGAACACTACGTGAGTTTTTTCAGCTTTATAGAAGACTTTCACAAAAGATGGCAGAATCTAAAAAACTCATTCGAAACAAGTAATGAGGATTATATCAGGTTATTTGGAGAAGGTGTATACAAAAAAACTCTAAACGAACAGTTCCAGAATTTCGCTAAATCCACCAATAATTCTCTAGCGAAATCATCTGGCTTAATTGCAGCGAGCATAGCGTTTACTTCTCCAAGTGGTAACATCAATTCATCAAATGGGTACAAAAATGGAAACCATCACAACTTTGGCGGAAAATACTAGAGCAAAACATCAGAAAGACTGGTATACGTTTTTGTTTGTACAGAAACATTTTGTTGAAAAACATTTCAATTGGTTAAAAGTTATTTTGGATAAAAAGAACAAACAGCTCATTGGAACAGGTATATTACAGATAGGAGGCAAATCATATAAGATCCTACTCTCCTATTCTCCATTTGAGAAGTTTAGATATGACAGAATCTACATACAAGATGATTCCATCAAATATCATGATGACATCCATCTGTATTACGATAATTCATTGTGTCTGTATCATCCTGTTTTTGACAAATTATCTAACAAAAATATCTCGTTGTGCGAAATGATCCCTTGGATTAGTGAATGGCTTGTACATTATAATCAATGGAAGAAATATAGGGTATGGTTAGGTAAAGAGATTAAGCACTAACTGAGACTGTAACGTAAACTGTGTCAGAGGAATAATTCAATAAGGTTTTTTATATTTAATTATTCAAACGACATGGTCATCAAAGAAAAGACCCCTAGCTGGCGCAGGCGTTTCGCGTGTGACTCTCAATAGATAATGATTTCTAATTACTTCATAATCAGGTCAAATACTTCTTCGGGGTCGGCGTTATTTTTAATCCAAATGTCTTCAAGTCTTGTTGCTCCATCGATGGATATCCCGTTTGATTCCAATCTTTTAACAGCTTTCGAAGAATCGACATTCAATGCTTTAAAAACATCATTGATCGGTGCTTGTATAATTCTGTCTAAAAGCTTTGTGTCAACTTTAGGATGGAGTTGTTGCTGAATGATAAATAGTAAGGATATGACCGCTACTGCTATCCCAGCGGGAATGAAAACGCCTCTTTTGAAATGGATTTTCAAAGCTTTCCAATTTAATATGATATGAAAAACAGCGCAAACAACGAAGAACAGACCTAAGAACTCGTGTACAATTTCTGTATAACCGTCAAATAAATGAAAAAACATCAACACCCCGGTAAGCCCTACAACTAGGAAAACCAAGGATATGAAAGGGGTAATATAATTTCTATTCAATTTCATAAGTGATCGTATTTTTAGCGATTTTTTGAAAATCTATTTTCAAGGTTGTCTAGCCATTTTACCCGTTTTTCTTGGCTTACTGATTTTACGGATGTAAAATTTATCCAGTTGAGATTTTTATATCCCATTGTTTTAAACACACTTCTTAACACTGCTTTCTTGATTAAATTACCCATAAACAGTGAATACAGTAATTTGGGTTTATTCATCGTAGTGATGATAGTGATGCTTTTGAGGTTCTTTAGAAGCGGTACTAATCCGAATCCTCTTGGATGATGGTCATATACCACACCGGGGCTTAAAACCCGGTCAATAAATCCTTTGGTCATGGCAGGCATTTGGTCCCACCAAATCGGGAAAATAAAAATCAGGTGATCGGCCTTTTCTAACCGTTGGTTATAATCTATAACCTGAGGATCAATAGGTTTGTGAGCCACAAACGCTTTTAAATCTTCACTTGACATTGCGGGATTAAATCCATCATTGTCCAGATGCATCAGGTCAACCTCGTGATATGCGTTTTTTAGTCCTTTTGTTACAGCATGAAGTATGGCGTTGCAGTAACTTAACTCATAAGGGTGGTTAAATACAATTACTGTTCTCATTTTGTCTCTGTTTAAATACAGTACAAAATTGAGAAGAGATTAGCGCATCGGCGATAACAATTGTTAAGAAATGAACTTATTGTCTGTTTCTTATCCTGCTTAATGAAACTGATGTAATGCCTAAATAGGAAGCAATGTAATGTTGTGGTACACGTTGTACAATGTGCGGAAATTGTGTAATCAATTCTTCGTATCGTTGCTGGGGATTATTTTTTAGATAGGAAAAAGCAAATTGTTGAGTTTGGAAAAGACGTTTAAATAAATGGGCTTCAAAGTCATTTTTCATTTCAGGATTGCTTTCTATAATCTGCTGAAAATCCTTCTGAGAAAGGGTCTGCAATGTACATTGTTCTATACTTTCAATGCTGTATAGACTCGTCTTGTTTGTTCTGAAGCTCTCTATTGAAGAAACGCTTTCACCCTCAAAAAAAAATTGGGTCGTAATCTCTTTTCCATCATTATTAATCCAAGTGCGCAAACACCCTTTCTCTATGAAATACATGGTCCTGGATATTTCGCCTTCCTGCAAAAGGATGGTTTTGGCGGAAACGTCTATTTTTTTGAAGTATGGTCTGAATATTTCCCAATTTTTTGGCGCAATATATTCTTGTTTCATTGTGCGATGCTGTTTTTTAGGTTTACTTAATAGCGATATTCAGATTTGGAAGGAGTCAATCAGATAAAACTTAGCTTTATACAAAAGTAACTATAGATTTTCCTAATTCTCAAATTTACAAAAAAGAGCATATTGGTGAATATGACTAATATCATTTTAATGCTAATGTGGCGGTCATACTTCATGCTACAAAAGTAAATCAAACAAAATCAATGGATTGGGAGCACAAGTTTCAATAGTAGGGCTTTTGCCACTCCAATAGATATTTTAACGATTTGGAATACTGGAGGCAGGCGAAATCCTGCCTTTTTTATGTAGCGATATTTAGGAATGCTCTACAAGAGAAGGAGCTTGGGCTCGTGAAAACAAAAATCTATCTTTGACTTATGAATGAAAAGGATACCAAACGGCTTTCACGACTTACTGCAATTCTTACTCAATTGCAAACCAATCGGCTGTTAACATCAACGGTATTATCAGAAAAATTTGGGGTGAGTGTTCGCACGATTTACCGAGATATCAAAGCATTGGAACAAGCGGGGGTTCCGATTCTTACGGAAGATGGTAAAGGATACACATTGATGGAAGGTTATCGGGTTCCACCGGTGATGTTTACCGAGGCTCAAGCCAATGCACTCATTACAGCGGAACAATTGGTCTTAAAAAATAAAGACACTTCATTCATTAAAGATTATACAGAAGCCATTGATAAAATAAAAGCGGTATTGAAATACCATCAAAAAGATAAAGTCAATTTGTTGACCGAGAGAACTCGATTTGATCAAAACAACAATCGGGAACGCAACAGTAATAATTTATCGGATTTACAATTTGCGTTGACCAATTTTCGACTTACAAAAATCGATTATATCAACGAGCAAAACGAAAACAGCAACCGATTGATTGAACCTTTTGCTTTATTGAGTACAGAAAACTGGCTATTGGTAGCTTACTGCCGTTTGCGAAAAGAATTTCGCTTTTTTCGCTTAGATAGAATTAAAAAAATGGAAGTGCTTACCGATACATTTGAACCCCATAAAATGACCTTACAGGAGTATTTTGATAAATTTCACTAATCATTTTAGACCCCTGACATAAGGCTGTCATAATCGCCATTTAGTTTTGCATTATAATTTTAAAAAGTAAACAAAATTAAAATGGAAAAAAGAGCAATTGACCCTTGGAAATGGGGCGAGCAAACCAATTCTGCACAAGCAGTAGAAGTAACCAATGTAACCGGAACGCTTTACTGCTCGGGACAGGCAGCCCTTGATGAAAATGGCATACCGAGTAATGCCGATATGCGTACGCAGTTGGTACAAACCATTCAAAATTTGGAACAACTCATCAATGAGTCTGGTTATGACTGCAAAAACATTGTCAGACTGAACATTTACACCACCTCTACCCAAGATTTTTTCACTACTTGTATGGATGTCTATGTACCATTTATTCAAAAATATGGTATCAAACAAGCGATGACATTGCTTGAAGTTAAAGGACTTTTTGCTACCTTAACCGTAGAGCTAGAAGCAACGGTTGTTAAATAACAATGTCTGAAATAGAAATATTTTATCCAGCAAGCCCTACAGAATGGAGAGATTGGTTGGCTCAAAACCACCTTTCCAAACAATCTGTATGGCTTGTTTTTTACAGCAAAGCATCGGGTAAAAAATCCATCACTTGGAGCGAAGCAGTGGATGAAGCACTTTGTTTTGGATGGATAGACAGTAAAAAAGTAAAAATAGATCACGAAATATCGCATCAGTTTTTTAGTAAACGAAAAGCCAAAAGCACGTGGTCAAAAATCAACAAAGAAAAAGTGCAAACGCTTACGGAAAAAGGATTGATGACAGCTGCTGGCTACGAAAGCATAGCCATCGCCAAACAAAATAACTCATGGACCATTTTAGATGAAGTGGAAGCACTCATCATTCCAAACGACTTAGCGGAAGCGTTCAAAAAGCAGGAAGGAGCAAAAGACTATTTTGAAAGTTTAAGTAAATCGGCACGTAAAATATTATTAAGCTGGATCGTGCTTGCCAAGCTCCCCGAAACCCGACAAAAACGTATTGAAGAAATTGCCTCCTGTGCAGGTAAAAAAAGGAAACCTAAGCAGTTTTTGTGACGTTTGGATTATGATACATAATTTCTATAAATGGAAATCTAATTCAGATACTTAACTACGGCATTATCCAGTTCCGCACTTACAATCTTGGCATAGTCCTGAGTCTGTCGCATAGAGGAATGGTCAAGGAATTTTAGGAGTGGATGTTGAAGCAGCGTAAGTCGAAGAACAATGATGCGCTTAGCAAGAAGTTGTGAATTGCTTTCATTGCTTGTGAAATTCACAGACATCTTTTTCACATTACAAATATGGATTGAACGGTCATCATCGACTCCAACAAATGCTTCATTAAGGGCTTTAGCCCCCCTAGCTGGTGCACGCGTTTCGCCTGTATCATCAATAAAACAATAGCCACCCTGTTATGCTGGATGGCTATCTTAATTTTCTACAGGTTGCCACAAAGGCTTATAACGCCCCTGTATGATATTGCTTAACCTGAATAGCTAAGTCTTTAGGCATTCCAATCCGGCCTTCGATTTTGCCCGTTCTGAAATTCTAAAACTCAAATCCTACACCAAAGGAAAGAACTCTATTATGTCCTTTGACGCTAAAATCAGGTATATCAACATCATTGATCAAGTTGGCTAAGCCTAAACCATAACCTCCGTTAATTAAAAAGCCATTAGCCAATTTATACCCTAACTGAAAATTCAAACCGTAATCCAACAATTTTAAATCATCATCATTGCCTGAACCTATTGAAATATCATTGGATTCGCCTCCCATTTTTTCTTTACCAGACAAATGGAAACCAAGATAAGGACCTGCACCTAAAAATACAGACCCCGCATTACCGGTCGGAATGTAATAAACAGCATTAACCGGAATATCTAAAGATAGGATATTAGAGGTTGCCTTCTGGCCTTCAAGCTCAACTTTCCCACCCTTACCTTGTAAAGATAGACCAGGTTGAATTGCAAAATTCTCCGCTGCAAAGATATTGGCATAGCCTGACACATAAAAACTTGTTGAAGCTTTAGATGATGATGATACATTAGCGCCTTCGCCCGTAATTTTAACAACTTGTTTGGGCAAATTAACGCCGGCTTTAACACCGTAACTTACTTGTGCCTGTACACCTGATGCCAACAAAAATGCGGCACCCAAAGAAAGTAAAACTTTTTTCATAATTAATATTCGTTTATAAAATAAACCACTAAAATATTGTAAATATTTACAATATCAAAAAACATCTCTTTTTTTCACTGCTTGCTCGTGCATGCAGGGTTCTCTTCAATCGTAATGGAAGTCCCTTTGTCAGGAATGTCCAACTGGAATATAACGAAGGAAGATAAATTTTTACATTCGGTAGCCGAAAAACTGTGGTGTTCTGTATACGGGGTTAGTGTGTAATATGTTTGGCTCTTATTTTGTTGAAGCCTTTAAAAAAAGCAGTAAGGATTGATAAAAATTAAAAGCTAAAAGAATGAAAATACACAATGAACTTCCCGAAGGAAACGAAATGGCAAGCCTGGAACCTGCACGGTACTTTAATCTTGGCATAGAACAGGTGGAACAGATAGTCGAATGGATGGAAGATGCCAAAGGACCAACGCAGCCGCTTTTGGTCCATCTGGATATATTATTGCTATTATCTGAAAGATATCCCTCTGTGGCAGAGGACAGGATATACAAACTGGACCTGGAAAATATCAGCACCATATTTCTAGCCTGGCACGAACGCAACAGCGCTAAAATACCGACCAAATTTCGGGAAGAAATAAAGGAATCCGGAATCAAGATTCTTGAAGGATTAAAAAAATACTGGAAACCGTAATTAAAAGAGAAAAAAATAAATAGGATATACCAATGGGAGATTTCAAAGAAAATATCAAACCCTTCTTTTGGGTAGAACACAAAAACAGTGTGTCGGCATGTCTGAATGCCGGTTCTTTTAAGCCGGAGATTTTCGAAACAAGAGCAGATGAAGGATTTGAAGGAAACGGTTATGACTGGACATCGTTAGCAAAAGTATTTCTGGAAGAGCGGTATACTGATCTGACAGATAAAGTCAAATTTGATCCTGAAGCAGCTATGTTCTGTGTTTATTCTTCAGATCCCGATGCGCTGAAAGCTTTTATAGTCGCCTTCAAAGAAGCCTGCGAAAACGAAACTTTAATACAGGATGTGTTTTCAAGAGCTGAATTAGATTAAAATAAGGTTAGAACGTAGGAAAAAAACAAAACATTCAGAATTCAGCGTATCTAAATAGAGAGAGAAATTTTCTCAGTACGAGTATCGCAAATTAAACTGGGATGGTACGCAGCAAATGACTACTCTGCACGGCACTTCCATACCGAGGCTGGCCTTGGCTATTTAAATAAGCCTAAACATGGGGCTTTTGAACCTAAGAGAGAAAGAGAAATCGCAACAAACGAACGCTATTTTGAAACTGCTCCATTTTCTTTTCAAATTATCCAATGACACCGTTTGAGTTACACTTCCTGATTTCCAGAAGTAGATATCGAATTAAGGGCGCTAGAACGTCGTCGATGGAGATGACTCAACCTGGGTTGGCAGCCCCTATTTGGCAATAAAAACTATCAGGTTATAGGTCGAATCGAAGATGGACGAGTAACTCCGTCTGTATATGTTATTCCTCAAATAGCAGGGGCTTTAAAAGCGCTATCTTGAATTTGATTCCTAAGATTATATCAAATTCAAGATAAGTAAGAAAAAACAGTTATAATTCCAATAATGAGAGAAATGATTAAAAAGCCAACTAGAACCAAACAGCCTATTTTACCAACCCAGTCTTTCCATGTCTCCTTAACTGGTTCTAAATTTTCAGTGATGCTTAATTGCGGAGATTCAATAAATTCAATATGAATGTCCGAGTGCTTATAAATCCACACACTTTCCCTTGGATGAAGTTCTACTCTCTCGTATGAATTTTCTTTTTCCTGATTTGCTAAATCATTGGCCGCACACAATAACTGGTAAGCAAACAGGTTTAACCCTTCCCTATTTCCTTTAATAAAGTATTTTTCGTCCCTGGAATCACTACTATCAATGAAAATACCATAGCGCCCTACCTTAGATGCCTCATCGATTTCTAAGCTTTCTTTCAGAGAATCTAAAGTAATCTTCTTCATCTGGGCGTTAATTTAGCTTTTCGTCAATATGTTTGGAATATTTTCTATATACTTTTAGCTTATGAGTTTGAGGTTTGTATGCCGCATAGTTGCTGATGTAAGAATGCGTAGCTCCCCTCTCCTCGTGCTCATCCTCTACCCATTTGCTAGACGTGTGGGTGTCAATGGGGAATTAGTCATCTAATATTAAACCACATCTTTTCGAGAGATGCCTAAATCCAGATTTTTCGGGACAAATGATGTTTTCGATCGTCTCTTATCTTAAAACGTCACATAAAGTGACCATGAACGGAGCCCAAGGAGCCATACTAAAATTTATTGTTATGGACTATGGCAGGTTTGTCTTGCCATGAAAGATCGGGACGATATAATACATAAATTATCAGTTTCAAGAACTTCCGGCGACCAATTATTCTAAAATACAACCTGAGGTTGTAGGATTGTCATGTTGTTCTTTATAGATTTAGAAAATTTCTTTAACGTTAACGGAAGGTAAGAAAAGAAACGCAAGTGGAAATTAATTTAATATCAAATAGCAAGCATCAAGATGGCTTAAAAAAGTGGGCCGGGGTACTGTGTTTATTGGCCGTGTTGGTGACCACCCTCCATTGGCCTTCTTTTCTATTGACATCGTCCAAGGGATACGGAGCGACAGCTATTTCACTGACGATAGTACTACTGGGAATAGCAATAGGATCCCTATTCAGAAAAAACGAGCTGCAGATAGATGTGCTGGATGGCCTTGTCTTTTTGATAGCGCTGTGGACCATGGCATCATCGTATTTTCATGGACGACCACAGGAATCTTTTATACCAATCATCCAGATATGCCTCAGTTATTTCCTGCTGAAAAGCAATCGGGACCTGTTCACGCAGCAGGCCCTGGGTTACAGCCTACTGTTGCTGACTGGAGGTATCCTGCTACAACTCCTGTTTATCGAACGTATATTCCACACGTTCCAGTATACAGAATATGGATTACTGGAGAACCATACAACACTAGCTATCTTTCTTGCAATAGCACTCCCGATAATCATCACCGCCATAAAGGGAAGGCCTGCCAAGATCGTATTATCCTGTATGATAACCGGTATCATCCTATACTACTCGAGGACGGCCTTTATAGCTCTTTTGACATCTGCGATCCTCTATTTGATAATCTTACGAATCAAAAGGAAATACATCATATTATCGATCGTAGCAGCTGTAATGGTCGTAATCTTTCTCGCGGGACGTAATATGGCCCCTATCGAAGGAAGATTGCTCATCTGGAAGATTGCGCTACATGATATCGACCTTAGCTCATCCATTATTGGAAAAGGACACAACTACATCAACGACCACTATCTCGATGTGCAAGCCTCTTACTTCGCAACAACCAGACCTATCAAAGAACAACTTTTGGCAGGACAGGTACACAGTACGTTCAATGAGGCTATACGGATATTGATAGAGGGAGGCCTTATCGGACTGGGACTCTGGGGGATGTTGGTATACGTCGTATATAAGCGACTACTGCTATCTTACAAAGGATCTGCGGCCACTTTTATCAGTATCACTGCTTTCATGCTGATAGCCTCATTTTCCTATCCTCTCGCCTCCCTTTCCGTAACCTTATCGATGATATTGATCATCGTCTTGACCCTACCGGCCGTGGTCAAGGGCGATCCGCTCACGGTCACGCTACCTGTGGGGGCCAGCAGATATGCATGGGTCTGTGCTGTTCTTATTCTCGCCCCTGTAGGATACTCCTCCTATACCATGTACAGAGATATACAAGCTTGGACAGCCCTAAAAAAGAACAGGTATATCATATACAACGAAGGCCTGTATGTCGAGAGGGCCAGTGCCCTGTTCCATGAACTGGACCATCACCCAAAGATAGTGCATGGATATGCTACCGACCTGTATAGCTTAGGCCTTTACGAGCAAGCGCTGGAAACAGCACTCTTGGCCAAAGGCCTGTATGCCAACCTCCATATCAATCAATTAATCGGATCTATATACGAGGAGCTAGACGAGGCTAAAAATGCTGAATCGTACTATATGCATGCTATGGCCATGGTACCTAAGATATATGCCTCCAAGTATCTCCTATTTAATTTTTATAAAGAGCAGGGAGACAGGCACAAAGCTGTGAGGCTCGCTAGCATCATCAGCAACTATCCCGTGAAGATAGAGAGCGAGGAAACCCGGCAGATTAAAAATGAAATAAATGAATACCTAACTAAATTTAATGGATTATGAAAATTACCGATTACCTAAAACTCTTCAGCTGCATCCTACTATTTAGCCTGATGGCAACATCCTGCCAAAAAGATGACCGAATAGCTATTGAAGAACAGTCAACTACGGAATATCTTAACCTTGCAAAGACCTGGTACGAGAGCAATGGCAACCTGGCGTCAAAAAAGGTGACGGATCTCGATCTTTCCGTTCTAACGGCCGATTGGACCAATCATCGGTTCACCTTAAATGCCACTGGTGATTCGGTGATCACAATTCCCTTAAGATCGACAAGGGATACGTTCTACAGGGAAATCGGGCTGGTAAAAAACAGGGATGGCCTGCCGTTCGGGATTATAAAAGAGTATCTTGGCGATCCATTCAAGCACAATACCATCCTCAACATCTATACGGGAAGCGGTCGGCCATTGGAGTCTGCCATGTACAATGCCGAGGATAAAAATATGCAGTACATAAAGAAAAAGGGCCAGGGTGTACTCTCCTTGATAAAGGGTAAGATCGCCTGCAATGGCTGCTCTGGCAATATGAACGATGGATTTGAAATAGAAGAGGTGGTCGTCAATGGCTACAAGGATGATGATGACAATAATGGAGATGGCGAAAATCCTCCAGAGATACCTGGTTATCCAGGTGATACAGGCGGAAGTAATAGCGGTGGTGGCAATAGTGGCGGTGGTACATCGACTTCTCCTACACATGTAAAATACGTCTTTAAAGATTACGAATGTATGGTATTATTCATTGAAAATATGGAGAATTTGGCTAGCTTTGATAATGTGATAAGACCATTCAAAGGAGAAGATAACGGGACGGGTAATCCAAATCTCACTTGGGGTTATAAAACAGATTTGTCTTGGGATCCGTCGCAAGGATATGTGTATGGAGTCACTGCAGTCTCCGATAATTCTAATAGAAGCGCTCAAATCTATTTCAACACAAATGCATTGAACAATTCATCCGATTTGATTATTGCTGGCACAGCTCTACATGAAGCAATCCATGCCTATTCAAATTACTACTTAAAGACCAATAATCTTATTTCATCTGGAAACATAGATGAAAGTATAACTGATTTTTGGCTTACTTCTGCATTGAAAACACTGGAAATACAGAAACTGGCTGGAGAACATGGAGATTATAGGGACCACCAAACTATGATGTCGAAGCATGTTTTTCCGATGATGATAGGTATTTTGACCGCATGGGGTGGCAATAGATATACTGCAGATGAGTATGTCATGGCCAGTATGCTTGGACTTGGGCAGGCGGGGCAATTGCTAGGCAATCAGAAAACTGAACAAGCTACTGAGATTGAGGCACTATTTAAAGGGCTTCAAGCCCAGTTTGGGATATCGGAAAGCCAATTTGACGATTTTATAAAGAAACATACCAATATAGATCCCCAAGGATCTTTGAAAAACAAGAAAATATCATGTGCAAAATAATTTTATCTTCGATACTGCTGGTCCTGCTTGGTACTGTATTACCAAAACTAAGCCATGCACAGACTAGGTATGTGCTATTTGATCAGGACAGGTTGGCAGATACCTTGAATGAAACCCTTGTCTGCAAGAGGACCTACGCCGGGCTAGAATCGGATAGTGTCGGATTTCCGGACCTAACCATCTTTAATTTCTTTTTTAGGGAATCAGGTCCAGACTATCGGGATAGTAAAAAAGAATTTCAGGGGTTCCAAAATTTTTTAAACACAGGAAGGGAGCTACCCGTTAATGTACTGGTCACTATCACACCATTGACCACGACGTCGTTTACATATAAAGATGTCACGACATCTATTGAGAATAGGGAAATGGACCTCTTGCCCCTAGACTCCCTTTTAAGACGAGGCGCGCAGGATATCTTTTACTCGATCTATGCCCCTATGGGTATATTTGATTTCGACCCTGAGTTGAACCTGAAACGGACCGATTACAGGCTGGTGATCAAACATAAGAACAAGTACCGATTGGTGGATAACGAAACCCTTACCGAGTATTATTATATAGGTCGACGCCCAATAGAATTCTACATCCCGAATGCTGCTGGAATTTTCACACAAAGTGGCAGTAAAAACTTCTCTAAAGAATTATGTCTAAACGGCGGAAGATTAGGATTGATAGATGGTGGAAGTTTATACAGACTAAAAGGTGGTATTATGAAAGATACGACCATTACTATAGGATTTGAAAAGAACCAAAAAATACCTATCGACAGATTTTGGACACTGTCCGTGAATCCTGCTTTTACTAAATCTCCAAAAGTATTGAATAAAGGCTCGGACTGGTATGCCGTTGAGGGAATTGGCGATTTCGAATTTAACTGGAAGGTCGGCATCATCAATGGAAATTTCCTGGATTACTTCAAGAAAGGAAAATTGATATATTTTCCAGATAAACAATGGAACAAAGAAAAAGTCAACTTTTGGTACCGGACCAAAACGATCAATGGGAAAAAACTGAAAGATTTTTTTAAAGGAGAATATATTGAAAGTGGATTGATAAAGACTTATATGTAGCTGAAAAAGGATGGCTGAACGATTGAGCTTTATCTGATTATTACGTGTCGTAAATATTCTTCGATATTCCGATTCATGAATTAAAATAGCAACAAAGCCTTTCGAGAATATCCGAAAGACTTTGTTGTAAAAACTCGTAAGATCTAAAAAAGGAAAATTAAGAAAAACTTTATCCGCTTTCTTTTATCTAGGCAGTGTAACCGTAGTCTTCATCTTTCAATCTTTCATCTGAGGAGAAATAGCTATCGATGGTTTTAAAGACATTCTTTTTACTGACCGTACCTAAAACTAAGGTACAAAGGAACTCATGTTCTGCTTTCGGTGACACTTCTCCCTTTAACCATGGTTCTCTCTTACTAAAATCTACTTTTGAATAACGATCATTCTCAGATTGTCCTAATGTAAAGTCTGGGAGATTAAAAACCTCGATAGACCTCCAATATTTTATGATTGATTGCAAATGCTCCTTCTCTCTCATAATTTGCTCTAAGTATTTTTCTTATCGGTAAAAACAAATCTAACAAATGCCTTCTCTATTCTCAAGACATAACTAAAATATGATATATGCTAAAATTAATAATTCACCCTTGCAATACAAGAAAACATTGGATATCTTAGAAGGAAGTATTACCAACAATTAGGTAAAATAAAAAACCGTATTAAAAAACTTGAATAAGTGACGTTATGAGAAAATCGTTTACGCTCCCCCATTTACCAAACTCGATATTGGAGATTGAGACGTCTATATGGACCGGACGGTCTAAACTATGGAAAGATGGCGTGGAGTTGGAACGCTCCTCTGAAAGCGGAAAACCATTCCTCGTACCCACAGAATCTGGAGAAGTACACAAGATGTATCCTAAGCCGTCACTTGGTCAGTTGACTCCTCCTCTGGAGATTGATGGCATCAAATATAGTACTGCCGAAAAGCTTCATTGGTATCAGTATGCGTTATCCGCACTACCTATGCTATTAATCCTTCTAGGCGGTGGCCTCGGGGGCGGGATCGGTGCTTTAGGGACAATAATAAATCTTAACACTTTTAGTACGGATGAGCCTGCGACCATGAAGTACCTAAAGGTAATAGGCATATCTATTCTCTCCTATGTACTGTATGCGCTGGTCGCGTATTTGTTTGTAAAGATGATGGCTTGATGGAGGCTTGTGCTGTGCCTTACGGGAAACCGGAATATGTAACACGGCCTATTTGGTAGGTTTGCGATAATATAAATATAGTAGTTGTTAGAATTGAAAAACCTGTTATTAATCGTTGGCATTTTATGCTGTTCAATATGTTTTGGACAGACAGGAACCTCTATCAGACGTTGTATTGATATTGTCAAGTCTGACGATGGCAAGTACTATGCCTTGTATAGTGACAACACCTGGGAAGAAAGTACCTATGCGACATCAAAGCTTATAAAGGCAATGCGCAAGAAAGATATTGCTCCTGCAAAGACAACATCTCCAACAAACACATACGGAATAGCAAGCTCCTCTCCTGCTAAGACGACAAGTTCTCCGAGTAGAACATCCAGCTCTAGTAAATCCTACCAAAGCAGCAGAACATCAAACACAAGAAAATCAACATCAAGAATATATATTCGAGGCCCACGCGGTGGCTGCTACAACATCAATAGTAACGGTGGCAAGACGTACGTGGATAGGAGTTTGTGTAATTGATAACGAAAAATAAATAAAATGACTTTAGCCCAAGAAGAAGAAAAACTCAATAATTTAATCGGAGCAGATTTGCAAGTCGACATAACCGAACGTGTAAAAAACTTCACTCTATTATGGAATATATACGAAACATTCGCATGTAACAGGTCTGCCAACAGTACTGCAATTTCAAATAATGTCGACTGCATCGAGAATGCTAAAAATATAGACATTAGAAAAATCGAAATATTTAAATTATATTTCCTTAGCAGATACTTTAATAAAGATAAGGCTCCAAACAATCGTTTTCTAGACCTAGTCAAAAACGATTCAAGAATTGCAGAGCTTATAGTAAATGAACTACCTAAAAACATAATTGACAAAAATACTCTAAAGGCGTTGTTATTCATTGTTTACAGATATCGTAATAACTTATTTCATGGAAATAAAAATGTGGTAACTTTAGATAGCCAAATTGACAACTTTACTTATGCAAACGAACTATTAATTACAGTTCTAGAGATGATGAGTGATAGAGGTTTACTTTTACATCCGATTAAACAACCTTAATAATCAATTAATTATGTCAATATCTCCATTATCGGAAATTCAGAAAAAACGAGTAGCTATGCTACAAAAGCAACTTACACGAGCTTGCTCTGCAGGAGAATTAGAAACTGCTAAAAAGATTCTTGTCGATTTAAAACCCATCTATCTAGATACAGGAAATAACGCCAGATTTTATATATCAAGCCTAAGATATTATGAGTCAGTAATGGACCATGGCGATAAAAACATAGCCTTATTAGGGATAAAAGGTATTAGAGAACGATCTAACAAAAACACACGAGTTCATTTAGAAGCATCTACCCTATTAGCGATTTGCTATTTAAGAATAGGAGCTTTCGACTTATCGGAGCCAGTAATAAAAGAAGTTCTTAAAAACGACAAAGTGATTACTTCTTCAAAAAAGAGGGCTGAATATCGTAAAGAGATCATTTCAAGATTTGATGAAGAAGCACTAATAGCTGGACTATCAGAAACTAATCCTGTAAAAATGACTCTAAAGGACGTGGAAAATCAAATTATTGATAACATCGGCAAACATGAGGACGAATTGTACGAGAACATAGGCGTAGCAGTACCCGAAAATGCGAAAAACATATTACTAAGAATCGATATGTTCTCAAAAAAACAATTACCAACTGCAGAACGTATTGCATTACCCTCAGGACAAGAAGTAGTTGAGAATAAAAAAGTAGGAAAAAGAATACAACGTTTTATTTCAAGATCATTATATAATTCATTTTGCAATAAAGACAGTGAAATTTATAAAAGTATGATATCAGGGAACTTAACAAACTTAAACACCATTATCACCACGGCTATTATCGAAACTTTCTATAAATTTAGCATTGGTATTAGTGCACTGATAGGAGTTGTTGCTGCAACAATTATAAAGCATGGAATAGATTATATCTGTTCGATTAGCAAACCTAAGAATCTAATAGACTATAGATAGTTCTATTTGTAATCTAGAACTATTATATCAAATTTTTATATTTCTGAAATGATTCTCTCACAAGTCAAACTAAAAGGGTTTCGAATTGATTAAATGAATATTGGTATTGAGCTGTATAGAAATTGAGTATTTATGAGGTTGTTTAGTAGTTATTTTGTTAGTAATAACACGCGGCACGCGTGCACTAGCTATGGAATCTTGCCCCCTCCGATGGACATACTGACTAGGTGAACTTCAAACTAGATAAACCTTAGCTCGAACCAAAACTCAGTATTTACGTAATCCTACACGACAACCTCAGGTTGTATTTCCAAATAGAAGGACTATGACGAATGCCTTTGCAAGTATTCATCATCAATATTGCCAATTAACCTATTATACATCTTTAAATAATTCTATATTTATGTTTTTAATAGCTAAGTATAGATTGACCTATAGCGTATTAGCATTTGAACCAAATAACCAAACATTCAACCTATAAAAAGAATGGGACTATTTGACATATTTAAGAAAAGGAAGACCGCGACTACCTTTCCGGAGAACGAGCTAGAGAGATGTCTAATGGATATAGCCACGAGTGCATCCAAACAGAAAGAGTTCTTCCAGAAACTACTCTGGAGCGAGCTATTTGTAATGGAGATAGCCCCACCGGGTATGGAAGACGGACTTCACCCCCCTGAAGAAAATACAAGGGCGCTGTTAATGACCCTTGAAGGAGGGCAAATCCCGATATTCACTTCTGGAAATAGGATATTCGATCAAGGGGTACTGAATAAAGGGGTACTTTATATGACGTTCAGAGGGCAAGACCTATTTGAAATGACCAAAGGAGCCAGCTTTGTCCTGAACCCCTACTCGGACCATGGAAGAGAATTCCCCCCGGAAACGATAGAAGCCCTGCTGGATGGGTCGATATATGAGAAAATTGACGAATATGAGGCGGAAGAGAGACGCATAGCGGAATTCGTCGAAATATATGAAAGGGCCAGCAAAAGGCAAGAAAAGCTGATCTACCTGGATGGATATAAAATCAAAGATGTAAAGCCCGCTGAAAAACTGGCGCTTGAAGAATCGATAGCAGATTTTCAAAAATGCCTGGAAATGGTGCCCAACCATTGGCAAAGTATGGTATTGCTGGCTAGGGCCCTCCAACGACTAAGAAGACATGCGGAAGCCTTGCAACTATTGGAATCAGCCTGCAAAATAGAGCTTGACAACCACACGATCCCGATGGAGGCTTCCACAGAGGCGGTGCACATGAAAGATGTGGACAAGGCGCTGTACTATTCGACAGAAGCCCTTAGAAGGGCTCCTAAAGATAGCGCTACAATGGGCAACCACGCCATGAACCTACTCCTAGCGCATAGAGATATCGAAGCGCAAGAGACGATTGAAGAGGCGCTCAGGCTGCAACCGGATGATAGCGTCAATAGGCATATTGAATCTATCGTAAATGGTGTGCTATCTGGAGAGCGTGAAAGACCCACTTTTGAAGAATTGGTGAAGTAGAAGGTTTTCGTAATTTTAACTTGGGAAGGGTAAGATATTCTGCTCAATGGTATCCAGTACAAATCCTACCCAATCTTTCTGTGATATGGAGGGGTCTAGGTAATAGTCCGGTTGGATTCCGCTGCCGTCAATTTCCATTCCCGGGATGCGAAGGCTTTTCGAC
The DNA here is from genome assembly GCF_027627455.1 of Sphingobacterium sp. SYP-B4668. NCBI lineage: Bacteria > Pseudomonadati > Bacteroidota > Sphingobacteriia > Sphingobacteriales > Sphingobacteriaceae > Sphingobacterium > Sphingobacterium sp. SYP-B4668. The sequence goes on from NZ_CP115483.1 coordinate 2,889,632, forward strand.
CTGCAGTACCATAACTGAAATTCCCCACTCGGCGAAATTGCAGAGGTCATATTGGAAAAATCAAGGGCTCCGAATGTAGAGCTTCCGTATAATTTGACCTTGCTACTCTGCTTTGCCTCAAGGAGGAACTGCTCTGTTGTACTGGCACAGTACTCGTTTACCAGGATTGCCACACGGAGGGGGTTGGGTAGAATCGAGTCCATACTGTCAACGGTTACATTGGCCTCCCTTACCCTCACGAAATTACCGAGATCAGCGTTCAGCCTTTCATAGGTCTCCTTAAACTCCGCCCGCTGTTTTTCCCCATACAATGTATCCTGAGAGAGTTCCAAAACGGCCATGTTGTTCAATTCGGTCGATAGGAGTTCGACTCCAACGGTTCTTATGGGATTTGTGTATATATAGGGTATCAAGGATGAATATGCCCAATCGGATCCCCCACCGTTATTGCGCAGATCTATGATTAGGTTATGGGCATTTATAATATTTTCATGGTGGGTGCGCAACACACTGTCAATCGCCGTTTTATTTGACATAGCGAAACTCGGTATGCGAAGGTAGCCTGTACGGACGGAAAGTTGTTCGTAGTAGGGAGAGTGGGTGTAAAGATAATTGATGTAATTCTTGACCAGTGGTTTGTCCTCAAATTTTCGGGACTTACGGAGAAAGAAGGACATGCCCTCGATATGAATGATGTTATTCCCGATAAAGTGTACCGGCACGTTTTCTTTAACGGAAAAATCCCGAAACCATAGCGTAGCCCTGAAACTATCTCCATCTGGATATAACTTGAATTTTATCTGGTCTTTTTTCCACGGCGTACCTGGAGCATCCAGGAGGACGCCACTATAACCGCTATCGGTGGGAACTATTCCTACTTTATATGGAGAGCTTTCCCAGACTCCGATCGGGGACGGCTCGTGCTGCTTAGCTATCTGATCCTGGAAACGCCGTTCATCTAAACCCAATGTTTCATGGTTTCGTATCTTATTACTGTCCAGTTTGAGTATAGGTACTGATTGCTTCTCCTCGTTTAGGACGATCACTCCTATATGTCCCTTTCTAAAAAATCGAAGCCAGTTATATATTAAATTCTTACAATCATTTTTTGTGCGTATATCTTTTGCCTGATGCATCAATAGTGCCGTGTGATCCTCATAGGCCTTCTGTCCTTTTTCATTCAAAATGTATCCAAATCCAGCATCATTTTTTTCGAATGTATTCTTGACCCATGTTAACTCCGATGAGCAGTCACATCGGTCTTGGGCCATTACGTGCTTTGCTGGAATAATTAACGATAAAAATAGAATTAAACAGCTTAAGAGGGCTTTAGTAGGGTTCATTATCAAATGATGTTGTTTTACCGTAAGATAGGAAGTTTTTCAAACAAACTAATTTAATACTTTCAACTGGCTTGAAAAATAGGGAAATCTACCAAAACAGGAAATAATACACGCTGCACGCGTGCACTAGTGGGGCTGCCTAGCGGAGTAAATCTCTCTATAAAAAAAGTTAAAACCCCGTCGAATGGGACGGGGTTTTAACGTGTTTATTTTAGCGTATCAACGGCACCAGTGAGCGATCGAATGACCTGCAATTCGGCTTCTTGGTAGGCTGTTCCATCTTTTCGGAAGATATCATGAAACCATAATGTGGGTTCGGCGAGATGAGGAAGTGGTGTATCCCATGCAAATATGGTATTGGTCTTACCAGATACGAGTCCCCAATTTATAGCGCCTACATTTTCTTGTTTTAGCATAGGCATGATGTCTTGAAATGTACTCTTCTGTGTCCTGGCCATATATTCTGTACATATGAGTGGCCGGCCATATTGCTTGAGAGAATCTATCAATTTTTTGTGCTCGTTTAAAGGTTCATAGGTATGGTAGGTCACGATATCTGAATTTTCTAATTGAAAATTGTTCAATGCTTGTAGATTTAGATCCCAGACGCCTGCTGTGATAGGCTGAGATGGATTTACGGATCTTGCCCAACTAAAAACCTTTTGCAGTAAAAAGAGACTTTTCTCGTTGTAACGATAAGGGCCTGATCCACCTGGTTCATTGTAGAGGTCCCACATTAGGATTCTTTCATCGTTTTTGAAGGTACTGAGTATATCTTTTACATATTCCTCTAATTTGGGTAGAACCGCGGTGGTATCGCCTTTGTAGTAGAGGTCTCCTGGATCTCTTAGCCAGCCCGAATTGTGTACGCCTGGCTTGGGACTTGGTTGCTGACCGACTTTGAACTCCGGATTCCAACAATCGTCAAAGAATACGAACATGGTGGATATCTTGTGCTTGTGGGATATGTCTAGATATTGATTGATGCGTTCCTTAAATCCTTCTTTGTCCGATTCCCATAAGGCATGATGTAAAAAGACGCGCATGGTATTCATGCCGATAGCGGCAGCCCAGCCTAATTCACGATCTATGGTGACAGGGTCAAAGGTATCTGCTTGCCACATCTCTAACTGATTAATGGCATTGCTAGGAATAAAATTGGCACCGCTCAACCAGCCTTGTCGGGCATACCAGGTGGAGGCCTTTTCCTTGCTCCAAATATCCGCTGTATCTGTCTTCTGCGCAGTACAGGATTGGAATAGGACTAACACTAAACATGCATATACAATGATTCTATTTTTCATGATTTTATCTTTTTTTAATTCCAAGTATAAATTACGACATCTCCTGCTTCCACTTGAATGGAAGTATTGGCTACGCTCTGGGTCTGCCCATTTTTCAGCATCCTTTTGACGCCTGCATCTGCATCGACTTTTAGTTCCATGGCTGATCGATAATCTTTATTGACTATAATCAGATAGTGTTTGTTGTCTTTAGTCAGGTGAGAGACCACCGCGCCTTTTTCTCCTGTATAAATTGATTTTATCGGGCTGGGCAAATTACCGATGCCTCTGGTTCCTTCGGGAAGTACGGCCCCGGTATGCCACACATCTTGTACGGTAGCATGCATAAAGACAGTGGCTAGGTCTTGAATCTCTTTGTTGACCGTTTTAACCAACGCATAGACGGGTGTCTCTGTCTCTCTATAAACACCGTGGAAGGTAAAGTATTGTATCGCTTGGGCTCCATAGGCCAAATTACTAAATACCTGCAAACGCAATTCTCCTAATGTAGGGACCTGATAAAAATGACTGGCATCCAAACGATGTGATAAGGCCAGTACAAATGCCCAGAAAGGGATGTTCTTTTTCTTCGCCGCTTGTGCAATCTCCTCTAAATTTCTATACCAATCTGCTCTGACGACACTGGGGTTGCCATCGATGGATACAATAGGATAATTGTCAAAGGATAGGAAGGGAACGGGTACTTTGTCCAAATAAGTCTGCAAGGTCGTCTTGTATTGCTCTTTACCCCAGGCCCAATTGGGATATACATTGACATACACGGGATGCTTACTGTCAACGGCTTGAATTTTTCGGGCCCAAGATCCGATTTCATCCAATTCGGATGTTTCGGGTTCGTCGTCGAGGTGGTATCCCATAAGTGCTGGCGAACCTGCAATTGTTGAAACGGTCTGCTGCGCATCGGTCTTAAGCTCTGGACTTGAAATAATTAGTTTGACGCCAGCTCTATCTGCCTCGTGGAGCACATGCTGTACGGTAGCTATATCATCATACCATCCTAGATAGGTATTGAAGCCTGCTTCTTTCATTTTTAGAAACTTAGTGTAAGCATTCTCGGATTCGATGCCTGTCCAAGCAACGATTGGGATTTCATCTTGCTCCTGGTACGTGTATGCTTTGCCTTGTTGTACTTGGATAACCTGCGTTGCAATGCCATTGCCGGAGATGCGGAATGCGGCTGTTCTTCCGACCCCACTATACTCCGCTACCTGTAGTTGTACGCTCGCTTGCCCCTCTCCTTCTGCGGGACTGATCGTACACCAGGATTGCTCAGAAATGGAACTGATCTTCCACGTTGTATTGGATTGTACATTCAACGCCTGTTGACTGGCTTGGTCACTTACTGCAATTTTTTCGGCTACTCCTTCAATTGAAAAATAAGCTTTCATGGGCTCAGGTGCACATGACCATTGCAGCAGTAAGAATATATAAATCATCATATGTTTCATGTTAATTAGTGCTTTAATATTGTGGTATAAATTCGATTATCTCCTGAGCTACGTCCATTTTTACCTGATAGATACCAGCTTTAAATTGAGCCCCAGGTATTAAGTCCCCAGCTCCTGAACGGGTCACGAGGGTATTGGGAATCACCTGATATTTATTTTTGGTATCCACTTCTTGCGCCCAGCCATATCCTTTAAAAAATTTAAAGCCCATACTGTTATCGAGATATAAAGTCGCTTCAAATACTTGTGGCCCCGATGTCTTAAAAAACAACCATTGATGTGGGTAGCTAAAATCCCAGTTTAACGTGGCTACAAAGGGTTGTATAGGTAATCCTGCTCCTGTGCCCAAGATGTACATAACATCGGGATAAAACACATCTCTTGGTCTTTCCAAATACAAGAATCTGGTACTGGAATTGAACTTTAGATTATACAGGGCTGTGGGTCCTGTAAACTTGGCGTCTGTGGCTCCCAGCAGCTTAAAGAATTCGGGTCTTAGGTTTTTAGCTAGGTCTGAACCCATGCCGCTAAAGCTTACGACAGCGTCTTCTACTAACGTAATATCGGACTGGGTGTATGCTCCTCCAATAGAAAAAAAGCTGCTTAGATCAACCTGTATGCGATGCTGGAGCAACTTGGATATATTAAAACTAAGCATGTCAAATTCGAGATATTGAATCGGAAAGCTACTTGAATTTGGTGTTGGAATGCTAGATGATGTTTCATCAGTTACGACTGAAATCTTGTTGTTTTTCCATCCCCAGACTAATCCGGAATAATCGGGCTTGTTATCGATCGTACGCTCGGCTATCTTAAAGTCTGCCCCAACGCTAGTCAGGTCTACAGCTGTAGTACGATAACCGTAAGGGCTATCCCCTAATTTTTGCATCGTGTAAACAGCCCCTTTGCCATCGATTAGAAATAACTGTTCTGGATTTTCTGGCCTGACGACGTCTACACTTTCTTCGTCTTTCAATACTAACTCCGTAGTGGTATTTGCCAATGCATTGCTGACCTTCAGCGATACGTTCAACTTCCCATTTTTAAATCCGGCAACAAAGGGTAAAACGGCCTCTTCGACAATCTTTAATGATCGTCCGGAAATGTTTTTGGTTATATTTAAGATTTCGGCTTCATCCATGCGGATTAATAATTGATAAGACACAAGGTCATTGTTCGCGTCGCTTACATCGGCCGTGAATCTGACCTTCCCTCCTGCAGGAACTTGTATCTCTCCATTAGCTCCTTTTAGTGCTGCATGCGCAATGGTGGGGGCAGATGGATTAGGCCATTCTGGCCACTGAGGTGTGGTGATATCTTTATTCTGACAGGAAATAAAGATTAATACAAAGAGTATATATACTATTCTTTTCATGATTAATTTATTATTGAACTACCTTGCATTTGCGACATCACTCCGCCAGCCTTCGCGCTCAAAGGTTTGAACTAAATTCTTTCCATACGACTCCTTGGCCTGTTGGACGGCATAATTTGGTATGGGTAAATACTGATGGGTAGGTATGACTCCTTTTAACTGAAAATTGCGCTGGGCAAATTTATTGAATCGGATCAGATCGATTTTACGCAGTCCTTCATAATATAGTTCATGGCCCCGCTCTGTTAGAATCGCATCCAAAAAAGATTCCTTATTGCTGCGTGCTTGTTCTGGAAGATTGCTTAAGCCTGCCCGTTTGCGCACGAGATTGACCGCGGCAATAGCTTCAGCAGAAGGAATGCCATTGCTCTCTCGTACGTCGGCTTCGGCATACATCAAAAGAACATCTGCCCACCGAGCTAGTGGTATATCAGTGCCTTGAAATGGAGTGGCTGTCTCTATGGGAAACTTATTCAGAATAAATCCATCCCAGATAGGATTATTGCGATCGATCCATTTGCCGGCAGTTGTATAATAACGGGTAATGATGGCCTCTTTGCGCAAATCATTGGGCTCAAAGGTGTCGTAAAAACGAGGACTTACGTTGAATGTCTGGCCCCATCCGGCGCCTTGCAAAGCGAATGCTGTAGGCTTACCCTGATCATCTACACGCGCTGCATTATCCGGAACAGCCAACATCATCAACGGATTGAAGTTTCCAGATTTATTACCCCCGTCTGCGCTTTCATCAGCACTTACGGCCATAATAATCTCTTCATTGAAATTGTTGGCATTCTTGAACACTTCGGTGTACGGATTAGTTCCTTTGCTATATAGATTGTACTTTCCTTTTAATTCTTGGTACATCTTCAATGCTTTGGCATAATAGCCTTGCTGGTGATATCCTTCATTTAAACAATGGCGCATAATGCATACCCGTGTGTAATCTTTGTTGTATCGCCCGATATCTTTCTGCGTCTCAGCTATATATTGGTATGCGAAATCAAAGTCATCCATAATCCATTGCGACATCTGTGCCATGGTAGGTCGTTCTAAATTTTCTAAAGCGACTTTGTCGGTCACCAGGTCTGGGTCGACAATGACCGGTACCGGACCGTATACATGTAACAAATAGTACATCATCAAACCGCGACATAAACGAGCTTCGGCAAGAAGTTTCATTTTGTCGTCTTCGGACATGATGGATGTAGATGCTTTATCAAGTGTGCCAATAACATTGGTAAAGTAGGTAACCTCTGCTAGCTTTGGGAAATGATTTGGCCTTGCATCATCCAATGTACCACGCACGTAATAAACAGCTTGACTGAAATCGGCTCGAGAGAGTCTGAGGTATTCGCCGCCCCAACCATTATTCCAAATCGCCATTTCTTCTGTGGGATAATCAAAAAGCTTCAGCACGCCACCGGCAGGAATATACCAGCTATGTTGATTACCCGTGGTCCCTGCGCCAATGTAATAGGTCCAGGTGGTGGTAAACGGCATATAGCACGTCATCATAAAGGATTCATACTCTGCTTTTGTTTTGGGGTAATTCGAGACATTTAAGGTTCCGTATAATTGTGGGTCAAAATTTTTCTCGCAACCTGTGGCTAGAAAAATAACACCAATTAAATATAATATCTTCTTTTTCATAATGAATCATTAAAAACTGACTACCGCACCGATTGTATAGGTCCTGACCATAGGATATTCGGCAGCGGACAGACTATTGTAGCCTGTATAATATCCTCCTGTCTGTGCTTCTGGGTCTACGCCAACAAATTTTGTAAAGGTGAATGGATTTTGTGTATCGATAAATAATCGGATATTCTTTACATAGTTGGAGATAACCTTATGCTGTTGTAGATTGAAATTATATCCAAGCGTGATGTTGCGTACACGTACAAACGATGCATCTTGAAGATCTTCTACATAGCCAACATCTCCAGGCAAGGCTACGGCTTTAGTGGAAGCGATACCTCTTCTTGTACCTTCTGTATTATTCTGGGAATTCCAGATTTCAAAGGCGTATTGATTTGAATTTTTCGGCCCCGGATAATACAGGTCACCGACCATGGCCCAACTATACGCATAATTGCGCTTCCACTGACCTAACTGACCATACATGAAAATATCCAGATCGAAATTTTTATAATTGAATGTGTTGCCGAATCCAAGAATGATCTTAGGTTCTAGATTTCTCATTTTAACATCGTCTACCGTGATCTCGCTATCTCCGTTGTTGTCTTTTATGATGGGGTACCCGGGTTTCTGAGCATCTGGAGATAAACTTTTTTGGGATTCGGGCATATTGCTCCGATCACTATTGATGATACCATCAGTATCGTAATAATAATAAGCGTTCATGGGTTCGTAAAACCGCGCTCTGTATTCTTCATAATAATGGTTTGGCTCACGCTTGACCCAGGTAGACTCGTAATGGGAAAGGGTGATTAGTGATTTCCATTGAAAAGAGGAAACTGATTTTATTTGATGGGTATGGACACTCGCCTCCCAACCTGTCCGCATATAATGGCCGAAATTCATGGGTACAGTACCACTTGAACTCAGAGGCGAAGCGGGATCGCTGCCCAGTAAATCGGTGATATCATTCCGAAATACATCAAAACTCCCGGTTACTCTATTCGCAAACAAACTAAAGTCTACGCCTATATTTTTCATGGTAGTCTTTTGCCAAGATACATCTGGATAATCTGGTCCACTTAAAAGATAAGGAATATAGGTCACGGAATTATTGGAAAATTTGATAAACTGACTGGCGACGTAATAGGTGCCATACAAACTAGAACCTAAATTGTCACTACCTGTCTCTCCCCAACTCCCTCGCAACTTAAGTTGATCTACCCAACTAACACCCGCTAAGAAATGTTCGTTGCTGATCTTCCATGCTGCTGATAGAGATGGAAAATAGCCATATTTCTTACCTGGGAAAAACTTGTCTGTACCGTCTCTACGCAAAGTCCCGGATATGATATACCTGTCTTTAAAATCAACTCCTGCCCTGACAAATTGGGACCTTCTCTCGCTTCCGCTTCGGGAGGAGGTAGGAAAATATTCGCCTTCTGCTGCAGCAATATTGTCGGCTCCAATATTGTCGTTAATTTGCTGGTAATCGATTTCCAAACCTTGACCACTTTGCAGGTATTTACCCATGCCGGCAACGGCTTCTACACGCCATTGCTCGTTGATTTTTTTATTGAATGATAAGGTGGATTCAAAGGTTTGGTGTTGTCGCTCAATATACCCCAGATGTCCTCTTGACTTATACATCTGAAAGAAATAGATATCGGATGGTATGTATAAATCACGATTGGTATTTTCTTTGTTCAGACCATAAATGACCCTTCCTTTCAACACATCTTTAATAACATCAATATCGGTTGCAAAATTTAAATAATAGCCATTTGATCGGGTATTGTCCTTGATCTTGACCATCTCTGCTGGATTAGGAAAATTCTGGTAGATACTTGCCTTACCATCTGCACCATATACGGGCAGGTATGAGGGATATGTCAATGCCGATTGAAGTGACCCGGAACCGTGACCTCCTGAACCTCCTTCGGCACTGGAGTTGGTAAAGTAATTTTGATTGATATTAGCAATTGCGGTCAGTTTTAAAAAAGGAAAGAGTTGAGCTGAAAGATTGGAGCGCATGGTGTAACGCTTAAGACCGGAATTGACCACGGTACCATCTTGGTTGAAATAGTTGCCAGATAGATAATAATTGTATGACTTGGTACCGCCCGATAGCATGATGTTTTGATTCGTAATGCTTCCATTCTTCAATACATGGTCTAACCAGTCGGTTGTAGTGGCAGCCTGGATGTCGTCTGGTGTAAATTGTGGTATCCAATTATGATCAAATGCATGCGGGCCATAGGGATACATCTCATGGGTAAACAGGTAATTTTCCTTATTAAAAAGATTGGCAAGATTCATATAATCTTGTCCATTCAATGGTTTTAGATAAGGGTAATTTTTAACGACAGAATGTGAGCCATCGTAGCTGATTCTTGGTGAAGATTCTGTTCCTTTCTTGGTTGTAATCAAAATTACACCATTGGCTGCACCAATACCATAAATCGCAGCCGAAGCATCTTTTAGTATTTCGATCGACTCAATGTCGTTTGGATTTAACCCAGCCAATCCGCCTCTGCGTATAGAATTGGGGACATCTGTGGAGCCGGATCCTACTTCTAACTGTCCGCCCGGCATCATGATGCCATCGACAATATAGATGGGCGGACCTGCACCTCGTATGGACAAATTAACGTCTCCTCCTGGCTGGGGACTGCTCAAGGTGGCTTGTAATCCTGCGGCTCGTCCTAAAAGCATTTGCGACATATTACTAATGGCTGCTTTTGAAATATTATCAGGCTTTACGGTGGATACGGCTGTAGTTAGGTTTTTTCTTAAAGCCGTACCATAGCCTACGACAACTACTTCATTGAGGTTATTCAAAGAACTTTTAAGCTGAATTTCGACTTGATCACTGCTAGATATAATCTGCTCCAGGCTCTCAAACCCGATGCTGCTGAATGCTAGCACTTTGTCGGTTGGTGAAACCTTAATCTTAAAATGACCCTGTTGATCAGATTTTGTCTGCATATTGGCCCCCTTTACCTGTATGGTAACGCCTGCAATTGCTTTGCCTTGATCGTCCTTAACGATACCCGCTATTTCTCTTTCTTGAACAACTACGGGCAATTGATAGGTATCTTTTCCTTTAACAGAGGGGGCTTCTATTTTAGTTCTTCTATGGACTAAAATAGTTTTATCATCTAACGTATATTCGTAGGGTTGATCTTTAAATAATACGTCCATCAGTTGGTTTATACCGACTGATTTAACAGAAAGTGTCACAGGTTTTGCCGCTTTGAGATCTTCTAAATTATATAAAACCACATAGGGAGTCTGTTTTTCGATCAATTGGAATATTTTGGCTATAGTCGTTGACTTTACTTCCAACGAAATAACTTGAGAATAGCTTTTGGCCTGTATATGGATACAAAAGCAACATATTAAAGGACAAACTATTTTAAAGATCATAATCGTTTTCTTTAAAAATGATAAGGGTAGTTTTCTTCGGGGCAGGAATATGCTTTCCTTTCCTCGCATTTTTTTCATAATTTTGATTTGCTAAGGTTTACTATTAAAATATGAGTCCATTCTATTTTAGCGTGTATCCTAAGTATATGGCTGGGGCAGTGCGGTCAACACGCCCAGCTTTCTTTGATACAACACTTAAGCTTAAGTAGGTGCTGCTTTCATATAATGATTGTTTTGGTTATCTATTATTTTTTAGGATTAAGATCGTCATATAACAATAGGGTGCGATTGGTCTGAAATTCTGATTTTAAGTTAAACTCTTGCTCAATGAAATGGACAAAAGTTGACAACTTGACGCCTCTACTCATTTTCCCCCCTAAATAGCCGTTAAGTTTCTTTCCTTTATAAATTACTTTGATGTCATACCAGCGTTCAATTTGTTTTAAAGATTCTTCAATACTGATCGCATGAAAATTGAAATATCCATTCTTCCATGATACGATGGCTTCGGTATCTACAGGGTGTACCTGCATCTTCTTATCTGCTCCATAGACGATTTGCTCGCCGGGTGACAACACAATCGTTGCACCTGAGGGATCGATAGTACGCACGCGCACGGAACCTGTCAGCAATGTGGTTTTACTGTTTTCTTCATTTTTGTAGTCATTGACATTGAAGGTGGTTCCGAGAACTTCAATCTGCTGCTCTCTTGTATGAACAATGAATGGCCTATTTTTCTCTTTAGCAACCTCAAAATAGACTTCACCTTCTATTTTTACTTCTCTATAATCTTTATTAAAAGTAGAGGGATATGTAATTGCAGAACCTGCATTCAGCCATATTTTGGTGCCGTCTTGAAGTACGGCAGAATAGGTCCCTCCATTCGGAGTGGTCAAGGTGACTGTTTCATTATGGGCAAGATGTCTAATCTCTGTTCCATCCCCATAAGTAATCTGATCGGTATGCTGGACAACCTGCGAATTTGTGCCATCCAACGCCAGTGTCTCTCCGTTAGATAAGGTAAGTAAGGCTTGATTTGACCCAGGCATAATATCTTGAACCTGTAGGTTAATATCCACCATATTGTCGGACAATTTTTGATCGCGGGATGCCCAATATAGGGCACTTCCAATACCTATGCATACGACTATAGCTGCTGCGTAGCGAGACCATATAGGAAATTTTCTGATGCGTGGTGTAGACGCTATAGCGCTATCTAGTCGCTCTTGGATAGTCAACCAAGTATTATCGACTATACGGGCAGCTTTTAGGCGAAGGTCATTTGTAGCCTCTTCTCTACTCATGAAATGCGCTTCAAACAAGACGTCGATAGCTGGATCGATTGGGTCAGCTAGCATATAGGTATATAATGTATCTATATCTTCTGGCGATGCATTGCCAGCGAAATATCGTTCCAAAAGTGCTGAAATGTGTTCCTTATTTTCCATGCAGTTGGTCTATAGTTTTTTCCGTGTATGTATCTAATACACTTAAAAAAAGAAAACTAACAGCTTGAGAGAAAAAAAAGATTGTTTTTTTTGACTAGTACAATAAATAAAATAGCACTAGATGGAGATAATGTGGTTTTAACACGTGTTTTAAATGCTTATTAGCAGCCTGGAGGTGCTGATTTATAGCGGAGTAACTTATATTCAACTCTTCACTTATTTCCTTATAACTCTTGCCTTCAATGCGATGTAAAACAAATACTTGTCGCTGCCTGTCCGTTAAAAATTGAAGTGCTTTTTCCAATATATTACTACAATCCTTTTTAAATAAATTCTCTTCGATGGGATTATAAAATTCATTATTTACTAACGAGCTGCGATAGCGTTGATCCATCAATGAACTTCGAAACTTATTTAAAGAAATATTTTTGGCAATTTTATAAATGTAAGCATTAAAGGATAAGGCTGGGTCAATTGACGCTCTATTTTCCCATAGTTTAAGAAAAACGTCTTGAAGAACATCCTGGGCCAATTCTTCAGACTTTAACAACTGTATCAGTTTAATGGCAATTTTATGGGCATACTTTGAATAAATAACCTCAAAGGCTTTCTTATCTCCATGCTTGAGCAGGGTAAGAATCTCTTGTTCATTAAATTCAGAGGCATTACTCACAGTTTTGCTTATATCTAGGTCTTGGTTATTCTTTTTTAAGCCATAAATATAGTCGATATTTTTAAATCCATCACAAAAAATATAATTCTATTCAATTTTTTGATAATTCATCGGGATTAAGGGCTGCTTCAGCACGCGACATTCAACAGGAGCGCCGATTGTCGGATCAAAAAGCATTCGAAAGGGTGATATCTGGCTGGAAACAGCGGCACGCGTGCACTAGCTGACGTCTTTTCATTTCGTATGATAAACGTTTAATTAGGAAAGCTTTACTGCATTACAATTTGGGCGCCATTACTTGCCGTTTAACATTTTGACTGCGAGGATATGCTTACAAAGCCCGCGCTGCCCTTGATGATTGGTAAACCAATTGCAGGTGCACTGATGCTTATCACCTTGAATGATAACGGTGTGTTGGACGCCTGACCCATCGACTCGGGCTTCGATATATTCCGGATGATTTTTAATAAACTGAACACCTTCTGTAGCGACAAGCTTTTTCGCATTTTTTAACCGTGGATTTAACGCCAGGATACGCTCCATCTTAAACGGTAAGCGTCTATAGTAATGCTGGTGGCTGTGTAGATCATACCCCAATAACCCGATGGATGAAAGGGATGCCGAAAGTGTATCCATGGTACCAAAGTCTACATCATGCTCGATGGATAACATAGTGGGATCGAATAACTCATTTGATTTGAGTAGGCCATTGACGGCATGTACCCATTCATCAGGGACTGCTTTTATCATATTTTCCAACACATTGCCTTCTCCTGAAAATCCCCGATAACTGTCTGGTGATAGGGCCAATGTCAACCGCATCTTGCCAAAGTCAGCCACAAATGCGGCACTCTCCCCTCCTTTTTCCTGATAGACGAGCAGCTTGTCAGCGTAGGTAAGCAAACCCTCTAGTAAGCGCAGACGATGGATACCACCGATACGAACGGCATGGGCCGTATTAATGGGTGAGAATACAAATCGATTGGCCCGCTGGGTGAGGTAAAACTCGCCTTTGACATTTCCCTTGGGCATAGCCTGAAACAGTTGGATAAGCTGTATCTTATTCAGCTCAAATTGTAATTCCATACCTGCAAGGTATAACTGTACAGAAGTAAGACCTTTGATCCAACGTGGTGGTAGGGTGACTTTCTTTTCGGTGACCTTGGCTTTGTCGGTACTGATGGCAACTTCATTGCTGCCTACACCTAGGACCATCTTCTCGGTCTTCTTGACGGCATTCAAGGCGTTGAGCATAGGCTCATTAAAATCGACATTGGTGGTGCCACTAGCGATAAACTCACCATCAATGGCATCTTCTAAGAGATCCAAGCGCGCGTAAACGCCATTACAGGAGGAGAATCCTTCAAAACGAATCTGATTGGTACCTGCGGATACGATCGGATCCCTAAGACTAGGTGGTATAGGTCCAAAACTAGATCGCACTACTTTTGAGAGCGTCAACAAGCATTTGGAAGTCAATAAGGGATCCGTCAGGCTTCCCCAAAAAAAACAAGGTACATTGGCAACTTCGGCCAATTCGGACTGATGTGCTAATACCAATTGTTGGATACCTGACTGCTGTATCAGCTGTGAATTTCTTGTGTAGTTAAGTGCTAAATCTTGCTCGGCCATATTCTTATTTGTTTATTTTCTTCAAAATAGGTTGCAGACTCTTGTATATCGCTAAGTTCTTGAATACCGACTGCAGCTCTTTCGGAACGTGGTATTGTTCTTTACTCATGAGATCGTAATAGTATTCTATTACTTTCTTGAAATTGGTAGGCATTTTCTCCACAACGACATAGTGGACAAGCGCGATATCCAACAGCTGTAACAACGCATTGTTGTGCTTGGAAGACATATCGCGACATTGTTCTAAAGTCTCTACAAAACGACCAATGGGTCCATAGCCATGGCTTAAGAGTAGCCCCAAATGCGTACCTAGGATGGATACATCTAATCTATTATCACTAATGGAGGCCAAAAGAACCTCGACGGCCATAGCGCGCACTTCTTTCTCTTTATTGAAGATGGAGGTGGCTAGATACAGACTGGACTGCCCATCAAATCGAAAAAAATCATATAACATCTCTTTTAAATAGGCTGCCGGAAGCTTCCCCCCTACATCGCTCTTGCTATTGAGTCCGAGTGTCAAAAACATAGAGAGACTTTCGGTATTCTGCGGCATCAAACTGTGTAGGTAGGGAATATCGGATTTGTTCAGATAGTAAGTGCCAACGGTATTATTGCCGCGATTATAGATGTCTTTATGATATAAGAAGGTGTCGACACTTTGCTTAAACATGGGGAGTGGATAGCTGAGCTGATCCCCATTGTACACACGTTCGGACTTCTTGGTGGCATAGTTGTAGCTATCGTAATAAGTAGGCTCCATTTTCAATGTTGGACGGAAAGGCTCGGCGGCAAAAGGAATGTCTTTTAGGGAGGATTGATCAAACTCTTCAACGTGTTGGTCGGGATAATGTGTACGTGCTACGGTGGCCCATACGCCAAGCCAAAGAAGTTCGTTTGAATCTTTCGACAGGAGTAAATTCTTCAACCATGACTGCTGCTGTGTCTTGATGGTCGTATCAAAACCTAAAGCATAGTTCAATATTTCTTGGACCCGTGGCTCCTTGACCTGCTGTATGAGTGGCTTGGCATGGTCTAGATCTTCGCGAACCGTACGACTGAGTGCGATAGATAAATCCAAAAGATTTATCTCTACGTCAAGGTGTTGATAGTCCAAAATGCGCTGAACCAAAACGGACGGCGCAATCCAAAAGGGTTTATGGGTAGGTAGGCTCAATAAAGGCAGCTCCAATCCAGCTATAAGGTGACGCTGCAGTTGCTCCATTTGACTCCCCATTAAGCCAATCCACTTGGAGTAGCTATTATAACGGTCCTTGTGCTGATATACGGTATTGGGCTTATAATGCATATTCAGAAATACGCTGGAAAAATAGTCGAAGCAAGAAGATTCGCTATAAATACTCGTCAACTGCTTGATATAAGGGTCTAACTGCTTCTTATAATCTGTTGGGAAAATAGGGGTATACTGCACCCAGGCATTCATCAGTACCTCTATCTCTACGGGATCCGCACCTCCAATGACCTCGCCTATCTTAAAAAAGATGTCATTCCAAGTCTGCGGATAGACAAGGGCTTCGTTCAAAAGTCCGCGCTCCGATGGATGGTACTCGTAACGCTCATTTCCAGGGCCGCCTAATACCGCTAATATCTCATCTTCGGAATAGGCTTCTTCTTCTTGGAATAATAGCTGTAGATCAGTAGCGACAGCACCCATCATCTGCAATCTATAAGATTGTAGCTTGTGTGCAAGCTCTTCGGAGGGTTGCTTCTGATATTTTAAAATAAACTTAGTCGCGCGCTCCTGCAATTGCAAATCGGAGATCATAAACAGATCGGCCGCTAAAAGAACGAAACGGTCTTGTAACGCTGGCCGTTGTTTCAATAATTTATCGAATTGAATCAATAAAGTCTTGAGGCTTGCCTTAACATCACTCCGCATAAAGATGCCTTCGGCCCAATCTAGAAATTCTTGCAATTGAAAGTCGGGATGCGTGAAATAAGGCTTTAGATAGTCTACCGTAAAATTAATGACTGCACTATGCTCGGCATGTAACAATGGAAAGAACGCCCGCTGATAGGCTATCACGGTATCTTCAGGCAGTTGCAACCGGTCGATCAGCTTTCTAAAATAGCTTTTGAGATTGTTGTTCCAATTTTTGGTCTGTGCTTCCAGTGCGCCTGTGATAAGTAGTTCGCGCTCTATTTTGCCCGCATCCAGCAGTTTGTCGAACACCTTGTCCCAGAGCAGTTCATTAACGGTATTTTGGTGACTGTAATCCTGATAGATATTATGGATGTTTGATTCGTATTCAAAGACTAAGGGAATATCTCGTTGAATAGTCAACTCATCTTCTGTCAAGACCTTAAAAATCTTATGGGATTCGTGGTAATCGAACCCGGAAATAGCACTTGCATACAGTTCGGGCTCGAACTCGACATGACCTAAGCTCTCTAAATGACGAAGGCTTGAATAACTGATACGTTGCCATTCATTGCGCTTGACCAATTGCAGCAGATACGCTCCCAACCAATTGGGCTTGGCATAGGCCAGTACCTCCCCCACATCGGGGCTTTTAGCTTGTTCTAATAGTTCTTGAAAAATATCCCAATTACCGATATCGGAACCTGAAAAAGTCGCCAAAGCGAGTAACTTGACAATACGTTGCTGCTCTTTGGTACCTCGAGTACCCCAATTGTACTGCGCTTTATTGCGATAGACAGGATCATTGGAAAGATCGCTATAGTCTACCCAGTACCGCTTGGCTGTGCGAATTTCTTTTTTTAAGGCTTCTAAATGGCCTGCGGCATACTGCTCCAAATAGGGAATAATATCCTGCACCTTCCCCTCGCTTATGAGGGCCTTCATCGCCGCTATGGCTTCTTCTTTACGTTGGGCACTGGCGGTAGGTGGACGCGTGGATGCAGCGGTTGTTTTGGGGAGGGCCTCAACGCTGCCATCTTCTGAATATCCCTTTCTAGTCTTCTCGGCAATTAGCTTCTCGGCGTCCTTCAAACAGGTTTCTTCTGAATCGAATGTCTTACTTTTCTGTTGGCCGGCGGTCCCATTTCGTCCATATGTAACCGTGTGGGTGCTGCCTGCGGTCTGTATTTCCCAAAATTTATCTGATGTACCGTCTATGTATTTTAGATGCTTAAACATAATATCTTCACGTAATATTGATTCTTTTCCGTTAAACGAAAATAACTTCTTTTATCATATAGGTAATCGGGATATAACTAAAATTGTTCATACACCTATTTATCCAAGTATATCCACGACCCATACAGTTACCTCAAGCTCCCATTTCCGCTAAAAATTTTAATAGCGAAATATAGTGAATTAATGCAAAAAGATAGCATATGATATTTAGTTAATAACAGAAAGAGGGGAATTAAAATAATGCGCAGCCTGATTAAAGATACGGCTTCGATTCACAGCAGTGGTTAACTGGTCCAAAAAATCTTTACTTTCTTTACTCTAAGACTACCAATTTAGCTCATAATGCGTACTTCTACCACCTGAATCTTTCTTAGATAGAACATCTTTACTGACCAAATCGGTAATATCACGAAGTGCCGTATCAGTGGATACTTTTGTCACCTTTGCCCACTTTGACGAAGTGAGGTTTCCTTCAAAATTATCCATCAATTTATTCAACATGATGCGCTGTCGATCATTACCTATTTTAGAAGCATTATGCATCCAAAAGTGATGCTTTCGCACCACTTTGTCGATTATTGCATTGGAAGCAATAATAGCTTGCTTGAGGCAGTTCAAAAACCAAACGATCCAAGTTGTAATATCAGAGTCGCCTTTTTGAGTTTTCTCCAATACAGCGTAATAACCCTTTCTTTCCTGCTTAATCTGTGCAGACATGCTGTAAAAGCGTTGATTTACACCATCAGCTTTTGATAGTTGCATATCTGTCAATGCTCGAGCGATGCGTCCATTACCATCATCGAACGGGTGTATCGTGACAAACCATAAGTGTACAATACAAGCTTTTAATACTGGATCTACAGTCGAGTCCATATTGAACCAACCTATTAGCTTATTCATTTCTTGTGAAAGCCGTTCAGCCTTTGGCGCTTCAAAATGCACCATTTCTCTTCCCATTCCTCCTGATACAACCTGCATATCGCCTGCTCTCCATTGTGCAACATCAATTTTATGCAGTCCACTTCTTCCTGTCGGAAATAACGCACCATGCCAGTCGTATAGTCTTTGGATACTTAGCTTTTTATCCGTGTTTTGGGTCGCATCTAGCATCATTTCTACCACACCGTCAACATGGCGATCAGCGTTCACCAAACCAGAGTTATCCAACCCAAGTCGCGTAGCGATTGACGAACGTACTTGCTCAGGGTTCAGTATTTCCCCCTCAATTTCAGAGGATTGAACAACGTCTTGAATAAGTGTTTCCAAGTTTGCTTCATCCTTTAGCTCAAAACCCAACAACTCTACTTTTCCAATAAGTTTTCCTTGGAGATTTCGAACATCGCTCAATAAACTGAGGATCTTCTCATCTTCCCAATGAAAATCTGTCCAATTATATCGTTCATGTATATAAACTGCCATGACTTTAAAAATATATGCGGTAAATATAGTGATTATTCACCGCATATTTTGCGGCGAATAACGAGCTTATTTACCGCATGTTTGCAAATTTGTATTCAATTCACGCATCAAGAATGAATTTCCGCATAGGTTTAACACGGACGCAGGAAGTTGGCAATTAGGAAAAAGCCGAGTAAAACTGCCTGTATACCTGTAGCTGTCTCGAAGAAAAACCACCTGGGAATTCAGATCTAAACTGCCCAAACGCACTGCGTAGCGAACGAATGACGGTGTTCGAGAGTTCTGCGCATCATCGATAATCCCCTCCGAAAACTTTATCATTGGATGGTTGTTTTAATACGTGAACATAATCCATAAAATTATTTATACTATGGCTACAGAAAATCTGAACAATAAGGAAGCAATTACAAAACTTCAGGAAATGGTCAATAAAATAGACGTCGGGATGTTGTGTACCTACCCTGGAAACAATGAATATCTTCACGCTGTGCCCATGAGCAGGCAGGAGGTAGATGATGATGGCAATATTTGGTATTTATTTTCAGCGGAAAGTGACACTTTTAAAAATCTACAAGGCAACAGCAAAGTCAGCGTATTGTTCTCGCATGTGGGCGACTATAATTTCCTAAGTATAAACGGTATAGCAGAAATATCCAATGATAAGGGGCGCATTGAAAAATACTGGAATAAATTTGTGGAAGCTTGGTTTGAGAAAGGAAAAGAGGACCCTAATATTCGTATTTTGAAAGTAAAAGTTGAGGATGCTCATTATTGGGACAATAAAACCAGTAAGTTGGTTACTATTTTTAAAGTTGCGGCTAGCGCTATATCCGGCCAAAAAATGGATATCGGACGAGATGGAGAATTGAATATTTAGATAGTTATATACACCTACTCGCCCTACCATTCATCATACTCATCTACACCAGCTCCACAGCCTCCAATTCAGCTGCTAGACGGTGAAGCCCCCTTCAATCTTCTTAAGCTGAGGCTGACGGGGCTTTTTCGCGTCGGGAACGAACTCTTCCGCGATAGTCTTGATGGTATCTAAAATGAATTGCTTGGCAAGCACCGATAGCTATTTTGTATCTTTGAAATTGATCGACAACAATTTCAAATCCTAACGTGCAAGACTTTAATACATTAATACAGGAGCATTTTGGCCAACTTACAGAAAAGGAGTTGGCAATAATCCATTCCTATTTTCAAGAAGAGCAGCTACAAAAAAATGATTTTTTCACCAAGTCAACTAAAGTCTGCGACAAGCTCAGCATTATTAAATCGGGAATTTTAAGGGTCTATGCTTTGGCAGATGGAAAGGAAATCACACAATGGATTTCTACTGAAAACTTCTTGATCACGGAAGTTTTAGGTTTCTTTTTTGATCAGCCGAACCGTTGGAATATACAGGCATTTACCGACACAGCGTTATTGACCATTACCAAAGCCAACTATCTCAAGCTTTGCAAAGAATTTCCAAAATGGAACGAGATTGAAAAGCGATTTATCGTAAAGTGCTTTGCTATGATCGAAGATCGGGTTTTCTCGCACCTATCAATGACAGCGGAAGAACGATATGACTTGTATTTTGAACAAAACAGGGCGTTGTTTAATCAGGTCCCGTTGCAGTACATTGCCTCTGTGCTAGGAATGACACCAGAAACATTCAGCCGAATACGGAAGCGTAGAACAGGAAATCCTTGATTTTTGTCAAGAGATATCGGATTAAAGTTTCAGAACTTTGCTTCATATAAAGCAGCAAATATGAATAACCTTCTGAAACTGGAAGAATTGGGCCAGTTACTACTTTCTATCTTCTTATTTAACCAACTGGAATATTCGTGGTGGATTTTTCCAGCGTGTATTCTATTACCGGATTTGTCCATGATCGGCTATTTGTTCAACAGCAAGATAGGTGCCTGGATCTATAATTTTTTTCATCATAAATTGACAGCAATTGCTATTTTGGGGCTGGGATTTTGGCTGGACAATTCATTGCTTATTTTAGCAGGTGTGATTTTATTGGGGCATTCGGCAATGGATAGAATATTTGGTTATGGCCTAAAATTCAGTGATAACTTTAAGAATACTCATCTCGGTGGAATTGGGAAAAAGTAAGGGGTACACGCTACCGCACTATTGTAAATTCAACCTAGGTTCAGGGCGAACTTCTCAATGGCCGATAGGTATGTTCTTATTCAAACATGCAGCTTAGCATAGAATGCCAACTTCCGCTTCGCGAAGAGCGAGAATGTGACTGGACCGGCTGTAAAGACTAATTCAAAAAATACCCCATTTTAGGTATTTTATTGAAAATAAATGTTTCTGTTATTTGTAGAGCAATATAAAGGCTAATTACCACGAAGGATAGAAGCTCAAGCTATGAAAATCACATTATTAATCGTGCTGTTCCTTATCAATTGGGCGGGAACAACTCAGGGACAGAACAAAATTGATTTTAGTGCCAATTTTAAGACAATGTCTTATTACAACAGTATAGGCGGTGATGGATTGCGTTCGGAAAAATTTTTCGGGCAATACCGCGTATACGATCATGGTGGGTCTTTGAGGATTGGAATAAAACTCACCGTAGCGCCCAATAGTGGGCGAAGCTACACCTACAAAGGTAAGACCTATACGGCATCGGAAATACCTGAACTCAATAATATAGATATCAAAACGGTAACGGGCGCACTGAAAGTCCATGATAACCGGCTGAAGGCGGGTGAGAAAGATAGAGAATTGGAAATATACATCGGGGGCTATGCCGACCAGTCGGGTAGTCTGGGTGGAAATAACTACGAACTATCGAGCAAAGTGCCTAAATCCTTCCCTAACACGACACTTATTGAGTTTGTTCCGGAACGCATATACTTTAACTCTAGTGATCTACATTCGGCCATAGAAAGGTATATCGGAAAAGAAAAAGAACGAGAAGCAGCAAAAGCGAACCAACAAAAATACGAGAATTTGCTCCGAGAAGCAGACCGCTTGTTTACAGCCAAAAATTACGACCATGCGTTAACTCAATACTATTCGGCAAGCTATATAGATGTATCTGATAAAACAAGAGCGGAAAATGGCATCGCCAAAACCAGAAAAATATTGGGCGAAGAAGCGACGGAGGATAAACCAAAAGAATCAAACGCCCACACCTATAAGAATGGTGAATGTAAATTGGCGGGAACCGTAGCTGAGCACTACAGCTGCCCCCTATGTGCGCAACAGGCGAAAAAGGAAACCGAGGCAAAGGCAAAGGAGGACAAGCGCCTAGTAGATGCAAAAACAGCACGGGAAGAGGAAGCACGTAAAGCTAAAGCGGCGGAAGAAAAACGAATCGCAGATGAAAAGGCTGAAGCAGCACGTAAAGCGAAAGAAACAGAAGCAAAACGTATAGCCGACGAAAAGGCGGAACGGGAGATGAAAGCTAAACTCATGGCGCAACTGAAGAAAAATGGAGGGGCGGGTGAAATAGATCTAAAGAACATTAAGGTGAAGCAAGAGGCCACGGAATATGTCTTCCTATATAATGAAATTCCGATAAATAGATTTCCGAAAAATAGGATAAAGTATGATATATCGAACTTAGGTCCAACAGATTACTTTTACGGTGTAGATCCGAATGCTGAAGTTCTTTATAAAGGAGTTTATGATAACCCTGGTAAGAGCGGTAAGATTATCTTATTTGACCCCCTGGGAAAAGAGTTAACGGGCTTTCCCGACTTGTATAATTACAAAATTGATGAAAATGAAAAAACAATTGTATTCTATCAATACTTGTCTACTCCTGAATTTCTACGATTCACGACGAAAGAAACGAAGAGAGACCTTGATTACAGAAAGGTACTGGGATTTTACACCAGTGATGGAGCAGCAAGAACTGCCGTAACCAACTATAGGCCCCCATTCGAGCAGTGGCGAGATTTACAATTTTTTATCGTTAAGGTAATGGCTATAGTAACAGACTTCAACCTGAAGATCGTCAGTGAAAAAGAGGGTTACTTACTGACGGAATATCATTACAGCAATTAATGTCATAAGTGTCATGAAAAAACAAATCATAACATGCATATTCCTACTATTCACGGCATCCATATCTGCGCAAGAAGATGTGGCAGATTATAAAAGATTTGATGCGCTAGCAAAGAAAATAAATGACATCCAAAGGACAGCGGACGGTAAAAAAGTAAAGAGCGATCAAGCGGATCTAATATTAAGTATTCCTCCGGATAACTTCTTTTTCAACTACCATAAACAAAGTGCAACGAATATCAATAAAGTGGAAGACGCATTGTTGGTATATGAAAACCTTGACCTGTCCGATGTCAACGCTATCGGAATATTGGATGAATCATTCGGAGGCTGCGGAATGGTGGCTATTTCGACAAACAGAAAACAAGGCTACACAGTGGTAGCCAATGGGAAAACAGAAAACGCTGAGCTAGAAGATATTGCATTCTACTTTTCATCTACAGAAAGAGCAAAGGGCAATGAAATGTTTGACGCACTTGTTGAACTGATATATCTCACTAAAATAAAGAAAGGGCTATTGACCTCCGAGCAGGCGGCTCGTCAACGGAACAAATGGAAACAGACTGTTGAAAAAAATACGGCCGCCGCTTACTATGACTATTGGAATAACGAGCCCGAGAACCTATTCACCGATTTGGCGTATTATAAATTCGAAAAAAATGAGAAATCTTTAACTATCGATAAGATCCAGACTGGAATCTACGCCGTGGGGATGACTAAGAAACAATTCGAGGATTTTGTTTACGGTCAATTCAAACAAGTGCAATCAGAGGACCAGACATGGAAAGAAGTGGTCGAAAATTACAAGATACCCTACTTTGTAAACTCAAAGGGCTTGACGGAAGTCGCCACGATTTACGCTTTTGATATCGGTAAACTGACGACGGGGATCAAAAGTAAAAAATTAGAGAAAATAAAACCTATCACAAATCCGGTCAGCAATAAGCTTAAGCAGGTAGCCGATCAAAACGACCTGCTTTCTCTACTGCCTCCGGGGGGAAAGTTTAGGCTGGGGGCTATCAGGTTCAATCAAAAGGATATAATAACCGAAGTCTCCTTTTTCTATGAAAATGAAGCGAAAAGTGCGGCGGAAATCACAAGCGAGTCTGTGAAAAAATTTGGGGCAAAATTTGGGGAGCCATCGTATGTTGACGCGGAGAAGACTTACTTTAAATATGGCAGTAAATACACTAAGAGAAGTATCACTTTGTTTTCGGGAAGTCTAGTGTTAATTACAGTTAGCATGAAGTCTACAGACTAGTCAATATATCTCATTAGGTCTACATTTATAACCATCAGTGTATCGAAAGATAAAAATACACGTATATGAAGAGCTATTGGACTGAACATCTTTCTACCAATAGCTACCGAGGTATCGTACACAGGAAGCCGGAAACACTATTTATGAACTAGACAGTATTAAGGTGATAGCAGACAAACTATCGTCAACTCCCAAGGCTTTCTACGTCAGAATCTTTCAAACAATCCTAACGATAGGAAAAACAAGTGGTCCCTTCATTGTTTATTAAGATTCATTGTAAAGAGAGGTAGATCCGCCCATTGGCGGACAACATGTCGACATCTTCTTTGCTCTCTTAAACAAATATAGAGGCTGAATGTTATAAAAGGAATATGGAACTAAGTAAAGCTTTTCAGCAAGTAACAAGCGAATTCATAGCGCTAATGGATACATTGGACGAAAATGAATTGAATAGGAAACCCAACGAGGGAGGTTGGTCTCCTGGACAGGTCGGCGATCATATATACAGGTCTTATGCCTCTGCAGGAACGATGGCCGGACGTACTGGACCGACTTACCGTGAACCAGATGAAAAGGTACCGTCCATTAAAGCGATATTCACAGACTTTACTACGCAGATGGAGTCTCCTGTAGCGGTATTGCCTTCGGAGAAACATCTTGACAAACACCTGTTAATGACAGGTCTCCGTAATCGTACGGCGCAGATGATAGCGATAATCAATACCAGAGACCTCTCGGCCACTTGCCTTGATTTTGCGATTCCGGAGTATGGTCCCTTTACGGGGATGGAATGGGGTTGGTTCAACACCTACCATACACAGCGCCATCTGCATCAATTAAAGAATATCATCTCGTCAATCAAAAGTTAATGATGCCCGATTTCACCTATTACAGATTACTACAAAACAACAGATAGGGAGAGGTTGAAACCTTCAAGTTAATTCGTCAAATTTGTAAAGAGATGACAGGCTTTATAATACAAATACGGAGCAACCTACGGTATAAATGGGTTGATAAAGTGATAAGAAAATGGCGATAGCTTGAAGTTTTTATACTTTTGGGGACATACCATCAAACATAAGTAAGACATTGGAAAATTCTGCTTCAGCCAATGGTTTGAATCGTTATTCGTAGAGAGGGTATAACTTAATAGAACGGTCGAACACTGGATGATGGCCATAAGGCTTTGCTATTTGGAGATAACGAGTGCTTTAATCGCAATAATCTCTGCTTATAATTTAGCCACAAACAGTATTACAAATATTATGTAAAGTAAAATTACGCTATGTTAATACCTACCATACACGGACTTATTGAACGACGGATACTTGTGAACTATGTTGCTGATCCACAAATCGTAGAAAAGATCCTCCCCTCTCCTTTTAGGCCGAAATTGTACAACAACAAGGCCATTGTTGGTATCTGCTTAATCCGTCTTAAGAATATCAAGCCGAAGGGCATGCCTGATTTTTTGGGGATAAGTTCTGAAAATGGAGCTCATCGGATTGCTGTCGAATGGGAAGATGCCGACGGAGAGACAAGAGAGGGTGTTTATATACCGAGACGCGACACCAATTTAAGGGCCAATGCATGTGTTGGCGGAAGGATATTTCCGGGAAAGCACCATTACGCAGACTTTAATATACGGGAATCGAATGGCTACTACCACTTGGATTTCATAAGTTCGGACAATACAACCATCGAGATTGATGCCCAACTTTCTGAAGCTTTCAGTACAGAATCCATATTTCAATCTTTGGAAAACGTATCTGCATTCTTTGCGAGTGGCTCAATGGGCTACTCCCCCAATGGCAGCTCATTCGATGGTCTGAAACTAGAAACATATAATTGGGAAGTAAAGCCATTGGAAGTAGTCCATGTGAAGTCAAGCTTCTTTGATGATAATAGGGTCTTTCCGGAAGGGAGTATCAAATTTGATAATGCACTGCTAATGGAAAATATCGAGCATGAATGGAAGTCTTTGAAGTCGATTTCATGTATTAAGCTATAAAACATATGGGGATTTAAGAATAGGAAAGCGGAAATACTTAAACTACGCTCGATATGTTACCTACACAGAGATGCTGAATTAAATTCAGCATGACGATATAAATTCAGCATGACGCTATCTTCTTTGCAAATACTTAAAACTATGCTCGATGTGATACTACATAGAGATGCTGAATTAAATTCAGCATGACGACATTTTCTTTGCAACCTAAAAATAATACCCGTTAAGGGCTATGCTTGCCAAGGACTTAGAGTCATTATATGATGCGGAAATGAAAGATCTAAGCAAGCTGGGACTTTTCGAGAGTGGTGTCAGTTAAGCTGCTCCTTAATCACTGTAACGTAGTTCGGTAGATTGAGACGTGAGGTAATTACCTCCACATATTTGTCATAGCTATCCTTGTCATAACCTTTGAATATCTTTACTGCTTGACCTTCACGATTTGTAAATACTACAAATGGAATCGATGTCAAACTGTATTTGGCTTCAAGGAGTAGCAATTGACCCTCGTTTATCTTGTATCTTGGCCACTCTATAGGAAATCTATTTATAAATTGTCGCCATACGGTCGAGTCTTCATCAATAGACACACTGGATATACTGAATCGTTTTTCATCTTTGAATTGCTCATGCAATTTCTTCAGTAGGGGGATTTCCTTGATACAGGGGCCACAATAGCTGGCTTCAAACACCACCATATTCAAATCGGTCTTCGTCTCAACATCGGTGACCTGAACTCCGGAAAGGTCTGAAACCTTAACAGGGATGAGATGCTCTGACAGTTTATACTCAATAAAATTATTGATTTGTGAACCCAGATATGTAAGCTGTACCTCAGGGTCGAATGCGTCATATAAGCTTTTCAAATCACGAACTTCAATCCCAAATCTTGAATAGTATAACATCGACATTAGGTGATTGGAATTCGTGTTGTCATCTATTAGACTTTTTATCGCTTTAACAGATTTCTCAACTTTAGCATCAGAAAAAGAAGAAGCTCCATCATATCTGAAAAGAAGTAAATTCTCTTTGGGATTGTCAATATTGACAATCAGGTTATTTCCGCTTAACAATTTTTCTTTCCCCCCATCTATCACCGTTGCATATTTCTCGAGGCTGAATGACGTCCAGTATTTGTCTTTCTCTGGTTTGGGGAATATTAAAAAATCAAATTCATCTCGATCTCCTATTTTGAATATGATGGAATAAACATCAAATCTTTTCGGACTTGGTATCTCAAATTTGAACTTATTATCTTGAACAATAGTAGAATCTTTAAATCCAAATATATTGGTCAAATAAACGATTTGGCCATCCTCAAGTGCTATATTCCTGCCCTCAACTTTGTACGGACTGCCTTTTTGAGAACAGGCAATCAATGAGAAACAGAATAAAAGTGTGTAGTATAGATACTTTATCATAATAGTGGTAGTACATGGCTGAAATTCATTTCCAAACCTCTATAAATCTACAAATTATCGTGTAGACTTAGATGCTACTTAGGAGGAAAGGTTTTCATCACGGTATGCTTTACCAAGTGTGGATGATGTTTCTTCAGCTCATCCCGGAACTCTTCCAGACCATACAGCATTCCGCTAATACGAATACTACCGCCCCCCGTTCCATACAAGACTATTTGATGCATAAATCTGTCATAACGCGCTTCCGTGATGTCGGACCAATTCAACTCGGCAGCGACACCCCATGCATTAATAACCTTGACCCTTGCATCATTGATGAATACCCGGTGCTTAAAGTGTAAACCTAAATAATATATGGAAATGTATCCAAATAGACCTGCAAAAAGCATAATAAATGTGGCAATGACCCATATATTGTCTCCTTCCTCTGGTTCGGAGACGAATACCATCGCTAGAACAAAAGCACACAAAATAGCACTAGAAGCTCCGAAAAAAGCGAAAACAAAAGGATTGCTCAATACCCTATCTCCTTCGGCATTGATCCTGACAGTACGAGAATGGCGATTGGCCAGCCAATAAATAGCCCCTATCAATATAAACGTGAAGAAAACAGTGAAACCAATATTCATATTGTAAAGATAGTAACTATACTTATCTTGTAAAGCAATGAAAAATACTTAAACTACGCTCTATATGATACCTACACAGAGATGCTGAATTAAATTCAGCATGACGATATAAATTCAGCATGACGCTATCTTCTTTGCAAATACTTAAAACTATGCTCGATGTGATACTACATAGAGATGCTGAATTAAATTCAGCATGACGATATAAATTCAGCATGACGATATGGACCTGATGCCATATGTCTGGACCAGGTACTTATCTATCGCTTCCCACTCGTCATCAATAATACTGAAAACATAGAATCCCTTGCTTGGTCCGTATGACTGGATAGAATAGTTCCTTAATAACCCTTCACAGGTGGCGCCCAATTTTTTCAAACTTGAGGCTGAACGCTGATTCTCGAAATCGACCATGAATTGGACTCTTCTCAAGCCTTTATCAAAACAGTATTTGAGCATAAGGTGTTTAACAAAATAATTGATACCTGTCCCCTGCCAAGCTTCTCCAAGCCAAGTCCAACCGATTTCAATTCTCTTTTGCGAAAAATCCACCGAACCAAACTGGGTGATTCCGGCTATTTTATGGGTATGTTTATCGATGATGACAAATGGGTAATTGCGCTTTTGATCTCTCCAGGATAGACAAATCTGAATGTACTGCTCGACGTCCTCTCTGTTCTTAACCCGACGGCCATACTCCCAAAGACGGTCTGAAAAGCTAATGGCGACCAAACTTTCTAAATCTTGACTATGGAGAGGCCTTAATAATACGTTGTTATTTTCTAAAATAATGTCTGATTTAAAGAACTGCTCGTTTCCGAAATCGTCTTTCACACCGATAGCACTCATAAAAAACTATAATTTGTACGTCAATAATACACAATTATACGTTTTTTCGTAAGAGACAGCAACCAAACAGCGATAAATGGGTCTGCAGCTCTTGTGCAAATCAGCAGCGCCCTAACTTCGAACATTCTTCGGATGGGCTATAGCCTCCGTCCTACATTTGTCCTCCCCATGTCCTACAGCGGCCCTACTCCAGTAGGACATGGGGAGGACATTACTGGGGAAAAGGGCGAAGGTGGCCAGTAGTTGGTCCGAAGAATGGGCGAAGAGCCCAAGCTGTCAGTTCTGATTTTTTAGAGGATATTCTAATGTCGATTTCTTTTAATTTGTTTAAAATAATGTACATTCGCTTACGGTAACAAGGCGATTGGAGTCGATTAGATACTGCAGAAGAATGAACGTAGAGCAAGAATATATAAAGAAACTTTCCGAAGGAGATAAACATGCTTTCGACGCACTTTTTTTGTTGTATTACCCCAAAATCAAGGCTTTCATATATGGCTTTGTCAAGAATGAAGACGATACTTCGGATCTGGCTCAAGATGCATTTATCAGGGTATGGAATAATCGCGTAAACCTGACGAAGGTTGATTCTTTTGGGGCTTACTTGTTCAAAATCGCAAAGAACATCATTTTTGATTTTTTCCGTCGTAAATCTCTTTACGAGAAGTATGCGCTACAAGAAGTGCAGATGAACGTCGAAGAAATCTCTTGGGAACTTAATGATGTATTGGATGCCAAAGAATTGGAAATCCTAATCTATGCGTTAGTCGACAAAATGCCCGAAAAAAGACAGGCCGTCTTTAAAATGAGTCGGAACCAACGACTATCTAATGAGGAGATTTCAGAGCAATTGGGTATTAGCAAACGTACCGTGGAAACCCACATTTCCAGTGCTTTAAAGGAACTTCGCAAATTTATATCCTCTATCCAAGCAATTATTTTATAAAAAATTAACTTTTCGCTTACGTGTATCGCTGGCTTTGAACGTCTATTACCTTAGAAAGCCTAGAATATGAACAAGTTTTATAAGTTAATTAGTTTCTATTTCAAAAGTAAACATTCGGACAAAGTAGAAAATCTATTTGGGCGCTGGCTTATTGAGGATGCTGAGAGCGAGCAGAAGGCACAGGCCATGGAAGCGTTGTGGAACGAAGTGAACGCGCAAGCGGATGATACGACACTGCAAGACTTGGAGCGTATACATGCGAAAATCGATTCGTTTGTTCCTCAAAGAAGACCGTCCTTGGCTTTGCGCCTCGGGAAAGTTGCCGCAATGATAGCAATGCCGTTGCTATTTTCGTGGGCAACATACCATTATACGAAGGAGTATTACATCACTAATTCGGCAATGATCGAAATGGCAACAGCCTATGGTGAAAGTAAGCAAATAGTGCTGCCGGATGGTACATCGGTCTGGCTGAGTCCAGGCTCCACCCTCACCTATCCTAAATTATTCTTGGGCAAGGAGCGGAATGTTTCTCTGAATGGAGAGGCAATTTTTAAAGTAGCCAAAGATCCTAATAAGCGCCTTATCGTAAAAACCAACAATATAGAAGTGGAGGCATTAGGCACCGTATTCAGTGTGGTGGGATACCGTGATCTATCGAAAACGACAGTGACACTCGAGGAAGGAAAAGTCCGGGTAGGGATACACGCTGATAAGCCTACTTCGCTGATTCTTGCTCCGAATGAACAAGTGACCTACGATTCAAAAGGTGGAGATATAGTGCGACGAAAAGTAAATGCTGAACGCATGGCATTGCGCAAAGATCGTTACCTGGTCTTTCAGGAAGCATCACTAGTCGAGATATTACACGCTATTGAAAAGAAACATGGAGTGGTATTTAATTATGACTACACGAAATATGAGAACCGATTTTTCACCTTAAAATTTACACCCGATGAAAGTTTAGAAAGTATGCTGGAGGTCTTGAGTGAAGTAAACAAGGATTTCCATTTTAAAATAAAGGACAAAACTATTTTTGTTTTTTAGATCGTTAGTATAAACCCATTATGACCTTGCTGCTATACTTGCACCGTATAGCAGTGAAATAGTACCCAATTATTTAAAACTTAAAACGCAGCTAATGTTTATGAAAAAACATTTATTAGTATGTTGCATGTTCTTTTTGATGATAAGCGGACATGCATTAGCGCAATCAGGCATCAATATTTCGAAGAAAAATATCAGTATACGGGATGCGCTCTACGAAGTGGAAAGGCAGAGCCAGCACTCCGTTGCTTTTGATGAAGGGATTCTCAACGTAAATCGAAAAATTACATTGTCGGTCAAAAACAAGCCTTTAGCAGAAGTGCTAAATACGATTCTTGAAAATACGAACTGTACGTTTACCATCAGGAATAAGCATATTATAATCATGCGTAAAGACGCTAAGGAGGATGTGCTCAAGAAAACAATCACGGGTAATGTGGTCGATTCAATCGGTGAGCCCGTTATTGGGGCGGTGATAACCGTATTGGGGGAAGATATCAGTACCGCTACAGATGCTAAAGGTAACTTCAAAATCGCTAATGTGCCGGTCGGATCGACCCTCAAAGTTTCATATATGGGCTTTCTAACTCAACATATTCGCTTGGGAAACAGCGACAAAATAAATATTAGGCTCCAGCAGGACGCACACCTACTGGAGGAGATCGTTGTGGTGGGATATGCGACTGTCAAGAAAAAGGACTTGACTACAGCGGTGGCAATCGTATCGACGGAAGATATCAATGAACGTCCTATAACCCAAGCGGCACAAGCCTTACAAGGCAGAGCTGCAGGTGTACAGGTCGTACAATCTTCGGGCGAACCTGGTGGTGGGCTGATGGTACGTGTCCGTGGGACGTCTTCATTTCAGGCAGGCAATGAACCGCTATATGTGGTGGATGGCTTGCCTATGACTAATATCGCTAATTTGAGCCCCAATGATATCGCATCCATGCAGGTGCTAAAAGATGCTTCGTCCGCAGCCATCTACGGGGCACGGGCGGCCAATGGAGTGGTAGTGATCACAACAAAACGAGGAAAAGGTGGAATTAGATCCTTAAGTCTTAACAGCTATGCTGGTATTTCGAAAATCGGAAATACAATCGATGCGTTAAATACAGCGCAATATAAAGAGTACTTAAAAGATCTCAAGAAGCAAGTGCCTACGACCACATTGATACCGGAGGATGAAAATAGATATACGGATTGGAATAAGGAATATTTTGGCACAGGTATCAACCAAAGCCATCAACTGGCATTGACAGATGGTACTGAAAAGCTCCAATATTATATTTCGGGCGGTTATATGGAGGACAAGGGAATAATAGAAAAAGCTAATTTTAAACGATACAATTTCAGAGCGAATGTAAACAACAAGCAAACTGATTGGCTAAGCCTTGGATTCAGTATCGGGTATACGCGTACAAACGGAAGGACCATACCACATAATAAAACGGCTATGCGGGGAGGTTCGATTCTCTCGGTCGTGAACACGCCCCCTTATATGCAGAAGTGGGATGCTTTCAATCCTGGTGCCTACGATGAGTTTACCTATGGTTCGCAATTCTTTTCACCATTCCTCGCTTCGGCCTCGGACGATACGTATAGTACGTCGCGGATTGTGGGGGTGACAAATCTTGATTTTACGATTATAGACGGCTTGCATTATAAGGTAAACTTTGGTATAGATGAGGACAACTCTACTGGAGAGAGCTACTTAGCACCCGGCGCCAATGGCGAAAGTCGATCGTATAACGGGTTGTATTCGGTGTCTGCTTCCAAAAACTTTGAATGGCTTTGGGAGAATCTAATGACCTATGATAAAAAATTTGACAAGAGCAGTGTATCTGTGCTAGGAGGCGCTACCCTGCAGCGGGCATTGAATGAAGGAAATGGCGGTGGCGGTCACGATGTATTGGGGCCTTCCTTGAACCTCGTGAATATCATTGTCCCTGACCAATCATGGAGCAGCAAGGGCTCTTGGTCGCTACTCTCCTACTTGGCACGTGTATCATATGATTACGATGGAAAATATCTGCTGAGTGCAAATATGCGTACGGATGGTTCCTCGAAGTTTGCTCCGGGCAATAAGTGGGGTGTATTCCCTTCAGCTTCTGCGGCTTGGAGAATCTCGGCGGAACCATTTATGAAATCAACGGCCAGCTATCTGGATGACCTAAAAGTTCGGGTAGGCTGGGGTAAAACAGGTAACCAAGGTGGAATAGGTAACTATGACTGGATGGCAACCTATTGGGCGAGTCGAAACATACCGAAGCCCGAAGACGAAAATCAAACCCCGGGAATGAATACAGGTCTCGCGTCAAAGGGATATAGGGGCTTGACATGGGAAAAGACCACGCAATATAATGTAGGTGTAGACGCTACGCTGTTCAACTCCCGGCTTAATTTAATATTGGATGTGTATTATAAATATACGAACGACCTATTGAAGACTTTCTATCCTCCAGGAACGGCCGGAAGTACGTACAACATCTTGACCAATATGGGCGAAATGAGCAATAAGGGGTTGGAAATCGCTATAAATTCGAAGAATATCATTCAGCCAAGGTTTAAATGGAATTCGGAGTTTAACATCTCGTTCAATAAGAATAGGGCTGAAAATATAGGTATTACACCTGTAGAATATTATGCTACGATGTATTCCAACAATCAACCTGCCATTATTCTGAAGAACAAAAGTAGGTTGGGTACTTTCTTCGGCTACCGGACCAATGGTGTTGACCCGGAAACGGGAGACGTTGTTTATCTTGATCTAGATGGCAATGGACGTATAACGCCCGAAGACAGAACTGTACTAGGGGATGCACAGCCATTATTTACAGGAGGCCTTACGAATACGTTTACGTATTCCAATTTTAGCTTGTCTTTGTTTTTCCAGGGATCGTATGGGAATGATATTTTCAATGCCACAAAGATGGATATAACGGGAATGCAAGATTTTAGAAATCAATCTTTAGAAGTATTAGATCGATGGAAAAGACCTGGAATGGTCACGGATATTCCGCGACCAGGAAACCGGGAAAATATTTGGAACTCGGATCGGTACATCGAAGATGGTTCGTACTTGCGGCTTAAAAATGTGAGCTTCATGTATGACTTTGATACCAAAGGAAGATTGTCCAAGCTGGGTATCAAGAAGCTACAACCTTACATTACGGCCCAAAACCTATGGACCTGGACCAAATACTCGGGATATGATCCCGAAGTGAATGCCTACGGGTCTAGTGCTTTGGAACTAGGAGTAGATTATGGGACCTACCCACAGTCAAGGACCTTTGTATTGGGTATAAACGTTGAATTTTAATCTTAAAAGTCATGAAAAAAACTACATATATCGTATTAATGCTAGGGGTGATGTTATTAAGCTTTAGTTCCTGCAGTTTTCTCGATACCGAGAGCTTCGCCGACCTTGTGGGAGAGCCACAGGACAAAGTCGAACAGGAATCTGCCTACAAATCTGCAACGGATGCCCAGCGCGAGGCGGCAGGTTTATACGAGAATTTTAGGAATAATACATTTCAATTTGACTTATTTGGATACAACGATATCCAATCTGACAATTGTTATCATGGAGGAGATGGTGTACCGGGGGAAGAGATGGACGCCGTAAAGTTGAATCCGGACAATGATAAGGTTAAGATCCTTTGGAATGAGTATTTTAAGATGGTGGGCGATGCGAATATCGTAATCGATAACACGCAGCTGATGGATGCTAAGCTGATCGATGAGCAAACACGGAATAGAATTGTTGCGGAAGGAAAGTTTGTCAGGGCATATGCGTACTTGGATTTGGTCCGGATCTATGGCGATGTGCCTTTGCTCCTGCATATGATACCTGCTATGTCTTCCGAGAATCTAGAACAAATACGTCCCCTATTGTATCCGGAACGTGCTGCGAAGGAAATCGTTTATAATCAAATCGTCCAAGATCTGGATGAAGCTATCCCTCACTTGCCGAATGTATCGAAAGGAAGTAGCAATGCGACGAAAGGAGCTGCCTATCTATTATTGGCCAAGGCCCATGCCAGTCGGGGGGCAAAAAATAGTCGAGATTATAATCAGGTGGTCGCTTATTGCAACAAAGTGATTGGAGAAGGGTATCAATTGGTGACAGAATTTGACGATCTATGGAAGCCTGAGAACAAATTTACTTCGGAAAGCATTTTTGAGATCAATTATGAAAATGAAAGACCGAACTGGGCCTATTGGGTATTGTTTAGTGAAGCAGACGGACAGATTACGTGGAGAAGATATTGTACACCTACGCACGATCTCATAGCAAAGTTCACGGCCAATGACAAGCGATATGAATCATCGATCGTCTATAAGTCGGTCGATTATGATACCCACTATCCTAAGGGTAGATATCCAATCTCTAATAAAATAAGAAATAAGGTGTCTAATATCAAGCTCCTACGACTGGCAGATGCCCTACTGTTGAAAGCAGAAGCATTGGTAGAGCTGAATAACATCAGCGAAGCAATGTCTATCGTCAACGTGATTAGAAAGCGGGCTGGATTGTCGGATATTACTGGACTTCCTAGCCAGGCGGCGGCGCGGGAGATCGTTGAATTGGAACGGCAGCTGGAATTATATATGGAAGGACACCGTTGGTTTGATCTTTTGCGGAATGACAGGGTAATTGAGGTGATGACTAAACATAAGTACAAGGATGGAAAGCTGCTCGTTCCTGTGCTAGAAGAATTTAGACTTGTTTGGCCTATTCCTCAAAACGAAAAGGATGCCAACCCAGCTTTGATTCAAAATACAGGATATTAATATTTTCACAAAAGCCTAAAATTATTTAAGAATGAAAAGGATTATATATATACCCTTGATACTGATGGCACTCAGCTGTTTTTCATGCAGTAAAGACCTGTATATGGAGAAATCTACTCCTACCATCGATTACGTCAAGACGATAGGTGACATCAAAGAGCTGTCTGTACCAGGTGCCGTGAGCTTTAGTATCGCTGTCAAGGATGAGGTGAGGCCATTGTCCACCTTGGAAATAGAGGTATTGATCAATGACATTGTGGTGCACTCAAAATCTATCCGAACCAAAGGAAATAGTGCTATAGTTGAAAACGAAGCTTTAGATATTCCCTTTGTGAAGGATATGGAGGACGTTGAAGATGTAGTGGTACGTTTTACGAGTATCAATGTCGATGGAGATTCTGCGTTTAAAGATGTGATTTTAAAAGCAAGGCGTCCTGTATTACCAACGACGTTATATTATCTGACTGAAGGAGGTAGCCCTATCCTACTGACAAACTCTACTGCCGAACCATTGCTATACAAATCTGCAGAAAGTATATTTGAAAGTAAAATTTCTGGCAAAATCGCTACGGCAAACACGCTGGAAGAAGCTGATTTTATCTGGGGAAAAGGGCGATACGAGAGCGAATCTGCTATCGTAAGTAGCGCAGGTGATGATATCGAGTTTGACTATACTGGTATGATCGTGAAGCAAATCATTTTTGATGCACAGACCTTCTTAATCGATGTAAAGGGTGATGTCGCCACCAAAATCACCTTAAATCCGAGGAGCGATGCTCATGATAGCGAGATGAAATCTGCTACTGTGAACCTTAAAAAGGGACAGTTTTTAGAAATAGTAGGCTTGAATATGGAGAGTAACTTTAACCCTGACTTCTTTAATCACAGTGCTTCGAGCAAGATATACGAGTTCCTAGGTGAGGATGGTGATTGGGAAATTATATACTCACCGAAATATAAAGGGCTCTGGGTAACACGGCTCCAAGACGAAGCGCCGACTAACTACTGGGTAGTAGGTCATGGCTTTACCACGGCGACAGCCTGGCATGATGACTATAAGCCTATCGGATGGGATTTGGAGGATTTCAAACAGGTGGCGTATGGACGTAAAATAGCAGAGAATGTTTATCAGGCTACCGTTTTTATTTCCAACGAGCATGACTGGGGAAGTTTCGAATTTCAATTTTACTCCAACAGAACCTGGGAAGCCGTACCGGCTGAATTTTCAGCAGCTTCTATCCAAGGAGATAGCCAAGGATTTTCTATCGGCGCACCGATAGCTGGGAAGCCCGGAAAATCTATCAGTATTACAAATGCAGCAGGTTTTGTCCCAGGGTATTACAGGCTCGTGCTTGACATGACCAAAGGTGCAGAACAGGCAACCGTACATATTACGAAGGTAAAGTAAACTGCAAACATAAGCTATGCGTTAGTCAAGGATTGGAAAGACTAACGCATTAGGGTAATTAAAGGACATAATATGAAATACTCATGGTGAGCAAGCAAAAAGCCCGTAAGTCCGCCAACTGGCGGATGAGATAAAAAAACATACGGAGGGAGTGCATGCATTTATATCCATGAGAACAAATACTTATACAGATATGAAAAATAAATTGATCATTACGCTAAGCCTGGGACTGCTTCCTCTTTTTGGATGCAGCGACAATAATGTTGTGGAAATAGAGAAGGCCGAGTTGCCTACCCATCTTAAGGGGCAACTCTTGTACCATACCTACACGAACTATGGCGCCAACGATTCGGAGATATTCCTATATGACTTTAGTAGTAATAAAGTTCAAAGCCTGAGTTCCGGTTGGGACATCAAGAATCCGATGAATGCACATATCTCGCCGGATGGTACCCGAATCGTATTTATGGGAATCAGCGAGGATACTGATAGTTGGGATATTTTTGTGTATGAATTGAATTCAAGCAAACCGCCCGAGAACCTAACGCTGATTGGGCAGACAAGAGATGAAGACCCGAAGTTTGCTCCTGATGGCAAAAGAGTGGTCTTCAAACAAGACTCACGTATCGTTGAAATGGATCTTGCGAGCCGTAAGGTAACCCGCCTATCGCCAAAAGGCTACGGTATCCCCTATTATAACCACGATGGCACCAAAGTGGTGTGTACACAGGGCGATGCGGCCACGTCTTCTATAGCCATTATCGACGTCAAGTCGAAAGAAATCCAGCAAACGGTGTATGATGCTGAAGGTGTGCAGGATTACTACCCAATCAATGCAGATCAGACCTCGTTTTACTATTCGGTAGGGCTGTCCAAGACCAATACGGTGGACCAGGTGTATAGAGGTTACTGGAGTGGGTTACGTAGCTACAAACTGCCCTTTAATGCTAATGACGGGAACTATTCAGATGCCTATCCCATAGATGAAAACTGGCTGGTATTGTGCAGTACGCGTCCCGATACAAAGGGGGGATATGATCTATATGTAGCAAATGTCCATACAGGCGATATCTATTCGATGGATTTGTATAATACGGGTATCAACTCGCCTAAGCAACAACTAGGCCCCTGTTATTTTACGAAGAAATAATACTCTGAAATATTACCAGTTACTAAGGTCGCAACTTGTGGCCTTAGTAACTATAAAACGGCTATCCTACCTACGCTAATCTCTCTTATTCTATCCGCTTGGATGGAGGCGGACACCCTTCACGAGCATCCTTTCTAATTTGCCGAAAAAGAAAAGCAAATGATTAGCATGAAGATCTTCTACATCGTCCTACTCACCATGACGATCTGCTTCCCTATACGGGCGCAGCAACCGCGGACAACATATGCCGATCATGGCATAGCGCTGTTTGTTTTTAACAATTTCTTTTTAGGCTATCTCGTGGCGCTGCTGACCTTAAACGGTTGGATCGGGGTGCCGATATGGATGATGTAGCTTCAAATTGGTCTATAATGCGTAAATTCACCACACACGAGCACTGTTACTGCCGGTTATGATTAATATACTTACTACATTTCACGCCTTTTCGGCTGGTGCACTATGGTTGCTCGGCACGTTGATCCTGCTTGGGGTAAATCGGACTAACACGCGAGCAGACCGATGGTTAGGCTCTTTCTACTATATGACAGCTGGGTTATTCACCCAGCTTTTTCTGGAAGGCTTTCATATCGAGAATGGAGTTTTACTCCATCTTCTTGAACTGCCCCGATGGGCCATTCTCCCCTGCTTTTACCTAGCAGTCAGCTACATGGTCAGACCAACCTCAACGCTAAAAAATTGGGGATTGCACTTTATCCCATTTTTGATTTTTATATTCTTTTCGATCGTCTATCTGATGCCCCGATTTTTCAATATACAGATTGACCCACCTCAATTGCCGCAGTGGATAGTCTTTATAATCAAATATTTCTTCTTCGCCCAGAGCGTCTTTTATTGGTTAGCCTGCTATCAACTTTTTAAAAAACATCAGAAAAATATTCAACAATTATCTTCGTATACGGAAAGAATCGATCTAGCTTGGCTCAAGTACCTCATGATAGCCCTCTTATTTCTAATTGTAATCCGAGGACTGGCTCTTGTACATCTAGGCATTAGCTCGCTATCACCAATCCTATATTTCTTGGGTATAGTCGCTCTCGCTTATTTTGCGTTAACACAGCGTTCTATCTACACGATTGAGCCAAGCCACAATTTGGTGGATGAAGCAGGTACGCAAAAAAAGAAAGCGGAAGAAAGACTGACATCTCTTCAAGTGAACGAGCTTAAAGAGCGTGTATTACAGAAGACGATAGATGAAAAACTATATCTGGATCCAGGCTTGACGCTCACCACCCTATCTGATCAAGTGGGGGTCAATCCTCACGATCTTTCGTACATCCTAAATAATGGGTTACAGCGGAACTTCTACCAGTTTATCAACGAACTGCGTACAGAGGAGGCAAAGAAGCTGCTGTTGTCAGGGGAAGCCAAGCAGCTCGATATGTTTGGAATAGCTGTACGGGCGGGCTTCAATTCAAGGACAACATTCTACAGCTGTTTCAAAAAAGCAACTGGCATTACTCCAAAAGAATATATTAAAGCGAATGCTCACCACTCTTCGAAATAAAGGTGTTCAACAGTGTCTGCGCGAATCTCGTATAATAAAAAATATATTGTGTAGTTTTAAGGAGTATATCGAGAGACCGACATCTACTAAGTGAAATAGCAATTGATTATAGAACGATACATCTGTACTTTTAGTAACGAATTCTATTCCTTGCTAATAAACACAGCATTCGATTGTTCAAAACCCTAAAAAAATGATTGTAGTTAAAGTAAAGTATACCGTAAAAGAAGCGTATGTAAATGCGAACAAACAACTTATAGAAGAGTTTTTGACCGATTTCAGAAGCTTGGACAGCTCTCGCTTTTTGTATTCTGTTTTTCAAACCGAAAATGATAGCACGTTTGTCCATATCTCGCAATACGCGGATCAAGATATACAGCAGAACATATTGGGTACTCCTAGTTTTCTTCGCTTTCAGACGCAACGGGATAAAAATCTGACATCCGCGCCGCATATCGAAGTGCTCGAATACATAGGGGCTTCGAAGGACGTCCTTTAAGATCCACTTATGGAAACCAAAACCACAGCGAGCATACTCCAGATGGCTACTACCTTATGTAAGATGCAATGACATTGAAAACGATACGTTCGATGAGAGCTATGGCCCCTGTATGGCTATGGCGTGCCGATCATTCTTTGATTGCTTAACGTCTGATCTACGCATATGGATAAGTTGCATATTCTTTCCCAGAAAATCCTCGCTAAATGAATTGTTGGAAAAGGAAACTTCGCGACATCCGTCCAAATAGAAATTGACTTTTCGATAATATGGCTCATAATCGTAGGTGCGGACGAGTGTGTTGTCATGGAAGGCTAACCCCTTTACCGATCGAGCGAAGAGGATAGCATAGTCGAAGTGCCTAAATTGATTGTTGTGTATCCTGATATTCTCATGGTAAGGTCGGGCATCTATACTTTGAGGCTTGACGGATGGTGTAATGGATATAACCGCTTCGCCCCAGCCCCAAGGATAATCGGATATGTTGTCGCCTGAGGTATAACAGTTTTCAAACATATTGTTTTGAATCAATACATCGCGTACGGCTCCCGATTCATTCCATAACTCGATATCGCCTTCAATCAATATAGCAGCACCGGCGGTATTAAAATAATTGTTCTCTATGCGTACGGTACCGGGAGAGGATACTAGAATAGAACGTCCTCTATTTTTCTTCAACATACGGCAATTACGAACGGTTAGACTGGCAGTCTTATCCTTATTTTCAAGCAGATCACCCACCTTTATTAATTTTCGGATATTTTTGGAAAAAGCTATCCGATAGTTAACAATATGTCCATCTGAACCGTAGATGCTCTGCTGATCGTTGACGAATAGTACATTGGTCTTGACCATGGTGGCGGTATCCAACACCCATGCCTGCTCACCTGATACAAACCCAATGTAACGACCATTGGGGGCTACCAAGACGCTGCTATCGCCTTCAATAGCTACGACATTGGCATACATCCCGTGAATATTCATGTAGTCATCGCCTGCTCCTGATACCTCACAGCCATCAAAAAGAATATCGCCTTTGCAACCATTGAAATGGGTGGCATCAGCAATGGTACTGAAAGCCCTCCCTTTGGAGGAATTGGTAATAATATCGACCTTTTTAAGACTTATATTTTCACTTTTGTATCCACTGACGCCACAGCTAAGGGTGTGGTATATGGTTATATTCTCTAGAGCGATATCCTTGCTTTGCATTATCAAAATGCCATCGGCAATATAACGCCCATGAAAAAAGACAATTTGGGAGCCTATTACGGGGTAGTAGGCTGGCCTCGTATGAAAACGCAGCGAGCCGTCTGTATTCTGCGTGACTTTAGCTTGATAGAAGTCACGCCCCAATGGATTGTCACGGGTCTGATAGGCTATATTCAGCTGCTTGGGTTCGTATATATTGGTATACTCACTAACGATTGGCTTGCGCCACCCCTCTCCTAAGAAATAGATGCTATCGCTTACGATTTCAAATGGATACTTATCACCGTCGACCTGGATGTCGACATAGGTATCGGAGAGTCCTATGATGGTGCCTTGGGAATTGTAGGGTCTATCCCAATCAATGACTAGATTTTGGATGCGGACGTTGCTGGATTCGGTTAATTTGAAGGGAGTGACCTGTCCATGAAAGATGAACTCTGCACCCTGTCCATCTATGATGAGGTTTTTTTTGTGCTTAATATCAAATGCAATAGTAGTGACGTCCTTCCCATCAAAGCAAGAAGTCCCAAAAAAATCATATCGTCCCTTCTCTAAGACCAATTGAATGGAATCTGCTCCAAAATCACGAGACAAAAAGGCTTTGATCTGCGGGATGAGATTTTGCATGGTATTGGGATGGATGCCTATGGACCTACCGGTGATGACTCTT
Organism: Sphingobacterium sp. SYP-B4668; assembly: GCF_027627455.1. Taxonomy (NCBI): domain Bacteria; kingdom Pseudomonadati; phylum Bacteroidota; class Sphingobacteriia; order Sphingobacteriales; family Sphingobacteriaceae; genus Sphingobacterium; species Sphingobacterium sp. SYP-B4668. The sequence continues at coordinate 2,931,922 of NZ_CP115483.1, forward strand.
GTGCTGGCAGCTTGTACAAGCAAAGGGAACACGAATAGAAGGACAAAAATAGTTTTTCGCATGGTTCATAAATTTAGATTGCCCAAAAATAGTTCAAATCGCCTCCATGCGGAGTATCTATCTGTACATGAAGGCTTCTTTTGAGAAAAATGAATCATATATATATGGACTTGGAACCATTATGTACTTGCTTTAGCTAAATAATACCTATTTTTAGTATGACCTAACTGACCGAATGATGAGGAACATTTGTATAGCCCTACTCCTATTATTATATAGCCTACCGCACATCCTGCTAGCGCAGGAGGAAAGGAAAATACGCGATTTCGTCCAATTGAATAAGTATGATGGACTAGAAAGTAACCGTATAACTGCTATCCAAGATGATAAATTTGATAGGATATGGATTGGGACGGACAATGGGCTGAGCATCTATGATAGCAAGACAGCCAAGAAGGTACAGCACTATATGGGTGAGTGTATCACCGACTTAAAGGAAACTCCTGAAGGCATGCTCATCGGCAGCTCAAAAAGCACGACCATGTATGATTACAAAACGGGGAGATACCTAAGTATCCAATATGACGGGTACGATATCAAATACGTCAAATTTGTGGAGATAGACAAAAAGATATTCGGATATGTGGATGGAGAAATCGTTCAATTGGAAAACAGAAAATGGAAATCGTATAAAAGAGGGGTTAATTATAAAACGGTACGTGAGGATAAATTTGGCTTTGTATGGGCTGTAACCGACTATAAAATAGATAAATTAGATAAAGGGCTTACTAAAATAGAATCCTACTCTCTGCCGGTGAGTGACCACTCGCAAGCAATCGTATATTCGTTGTTTGCGGATAGTAAGGGTATGGTGTGGATAGGTACACGGAAGGATGGACTATTTAAATATAACAGGGCACTGAATGGCTTTGTACGCGAAAATCTGCCACAAAGACCTGGACTATCCATCGAAAATATTGGCAGTTTGGGCGAAGATCAATGGGATAGACTGTGGATTGGACACAATCGAGGTGTGGTGGTGCTGGATGCCAATAATTCCGCATTCTACGAAAACATACTCGAAACATCTGATAATAAGGCGTTGAATACCACCGTCACTCAGATATATCGAACAAAAAAGGGGGCGATGGCATTGGGGTCGTACTTTACGGGATTTTTCCATATTCCTGGAGAGGAGTCGCCATTTAGCATGATCAGCTTGACGGGCAAGCACTTGACACACCTCAACGTGACTGCGAATGGAATGGTGAAAGACCATAAAAATCGATTTTGGATGGCGACCAATTTTTTGGGGGTGAACATCTTTGATTCTGCTGGCAAATTTGTGGAGCAGATCAACCAATCTAACGCTATACTCAGCAACAATATTATCGCGCTAACGACTGATGAACAGCACAATGTATGGGTGGGGTCGCTATCTAACGGGCTTTTCAAGATAAGTGCCGATAATAAAATCGAGCGCTTTAATAGTGTGGGTGTGCAAGCTGCGCAACTATCCTCGGACGCTATCCACTGCTTGCTCAATATCGATGCAAGCTACCTGGCCGTGGCTACCAACAACGGAATCGACTTATTAGACAAACGGCAAATGACCTTTGAGAATATCTTGCACAAAAAGGAAAAGGACTTTGCTTTCATCAAGCTCTTGCGATATCAAGACCTACTGTGTGGTGTGACAACAAACAGCGTGCACTACTATGACCTTAATACAAAAGCTGTCAAAACGATACTCCTTTTCGAGAACATCGAAAATATGTTCATCCAATCCGCCTGTATGACATCAGGAGGTGTGCTCTATTTGGGCTCTACAAATGGTAAGCTGTTCAAACTGGAGGGTGGTAAGTTGGTATTGCAACCTTATGAAGCCGTCATCGGAGCGAATAGTATCGTCGGCATCCAAGAGGACGAGCATCGCAACATCTGGATCACGGCTGGAAATAGAATCCATCAGATCCAAAGTGATAAAACTTTTCGGTCATATGACCTGCGGAGCATGATGGGAACGAAAGAATTCAATATCCGATCGGACTATAGGGATGACAAAGGCAATCTGTACTTTGGGACCTATGATGGGGTACTGACATTCAACCCTGCACACTTTACTACTCCATCATCTGCTAAAGCCGAAAAGGCATTGCCTAAAATCTTTTTGAGTGATTTTAGGGTGTTCAATAAAATAGTAAATATAGACTCCTCGTCTATATTGTCTGGCCCGATACAGACACTTGATAAAATCACATTGGAAAATAACGAAAATTTCATTGGATTCGACGTGTCTATCATTGACTATAAAACAGTCGATAAGATACCTTATACCTGCTATTACAGACTCCGCAACTTGGACGACAATTGGTATGAAATGAATGTAAATGCCAGTGTGGTATCGTTCACTGGATTGCAAACGGGAGACTATAAATTTGAACTGAAACTAGAGGCGATGAACGGTAAGATACTGGATTCAAAGATAATAGAAATACAAGTGAAGCCGCCTTTTTATTGGACTACTGGGATGAAAATCTTGTATGTGTTGGTATTGCTAGTCTGTGTTGGGCTGGTGAATAGGTTTGTGGCGAAGCAAAAAGCTGCAAAGAATGCCATTCGAATGGCAGCCAAAGAAAAGGAAGATTTGGCAAAACTGCACACTTCAAAACTAAATTTTTTCACGTATATAGCACACGAATTCAAAAACCCACTATCGATTATCTCGACTTTGCAAAAAGACTTGTTTCCGATGAATGACAAAGCGGATAGCGATACCGCGATATTTAAACGATCGATTGTAAGGTTGGAATTTTTGATCGGTCAGCTGCTGGACTTCCGGGAATTGGAAGCGAACTACGTACAGCCGCAGTGGAATAGATATCATATCACGGAAATCTTAAAAAGCATTATTAACGCCTTCTCTCCTATTTTTAGCGAGCGGAATATCAAATTCGTGCTGAGAGACGAACTGGAACATGGTACCGTCATCTTGGACAGAAACAAAATGGAAATGTTGATTGGTAATATCATCGGCAACATCCTAAAAACGACAGCTGACGACGAGCTTGTATACATTGATGCTGAAATGACACCGGAGGGGCTGAGATTGAAGTTTACAGCGAAAACCTCTTTTCTCCAATCCGAAAATGCGAACTTATTCTTGACACAGGGTGATGGGATACCCTATACGGAGCAAATCTTAAAAGCGGATATCGCGCAGGCCATAATCGACAGCCTGGTGAAGTTATTGAAATACCAAATCCAATATCAAACGGACATGGACCAAAGCATACTGACGCTAAGCATACCGATATTGAGTGAAGAGGATGTCAAAATAACAAATCATATCTTGAAGACGTCAGTATTAAAGGGGTTGGTCGAGAACTCTCAATATTTAAACGATCATGGCCACACATTCCCCATATTGGATAGTCAACAGATGGCCTTCACGCTATTGATAGTAGAGCCATCTAATGATTATAAAATCATCCTCAAAAGGAAATTGCAACCTTACTATAGGATCATTACGGCGAATACGGAGAAAGAGGCTATCATCATGCTGAAATCACAACAGGTGGATCTTATTATCGCAGAAGGGATACTGGAGGGGAGCGATAACGTACACTTCGTCACTTACTGTAAGGAAAGTGAGAAAACCAAACATATCCCCATACTGATTATCAGCCAAAATAACGACCCTCAGTTCAAATTAGATGTATTCTCCTCGGGCGCAGATGCGTATATGATCAAACCGCTAGATATGCAAGAGCTGTTACTGCGTATACAGAATATGTTAAAAAGTAAAGATGTTTTGAAAAAATACTACGAGGGCTTCAAAAATCTACCCGTAGAACAAAAGAACTTAAACAATGCAGATGAACTTTTCGTAAAGGAAATAACAGACTATATATACAATAACCTTGAGGATTCTAACCTTTCGGTAAATCAGATGAGTAAGCATTTGAATATCAGTCGAACACAGCTGTATTTAAATATAAAGCGAATCATGGACATGACACCGTCATCACTGGTGCTAAGTATAAAGATGGATCAGAGTAAAATCTTATTGAAGACGACACCGATGACATCTTCGGAAATATCGCTGAAACTTGGCTATTGCAGTCCGAATCATTTCAGTAAGCAATTCAAGGATCACTTCGGCGAGTCGCCAACTGAATTCAGGAAGAAAGTGGAAGTAAATTGATAGGTAAAAAGCCGATCCAATAGGAATGGACCGGCTATATCTGCTAACGAACAATATTCAATGTGCGGACCTCATCGCACCAACCGGCTTCGGGATTGATAACTTGAACTGACCAATATAGGGTTGCCTTTTGACCAATCTGAATGTCAAATCCTGCTAGTATCTGATCTAAATCGGTCCCAGTGATATAGAAATCCCGCTTGATCCCGGTAGGTAGCTTTATCGCATTATTTATACTGGACTTGTCTTTGCTGAATAAGAGATTAAAGTCTATAAAATTACGTTTGGTCGTCCAATTGAAACGGTAGAGGGAATCCATTTTGGCTCTATTGATGGTGACAAGGGTATCTTGTATGGGATAGGTCAATGTCACGGGCTGCTTACCTACTTCGTAGAAATCATTTTCCTTTTTACAACTTAAAAGGGTGGCTATACCAAGGGTGGTAAATAGTAAAAGTACGTATGTAGTTCTTTTCATAACTTGTTAGTGATTAAATGCGCCTATATTATTGGTAGTGGGAATTGATTTACCCCAAAAGTCATGGCCATGGGGGTATATAGTTGAATTAGCGACGGAAATACCAGCCGCAATACAAGGTGACCCCGCCCCCAACTGCAAGCCTTGTAAGATCTGATCCTTATCTACTAACTTGCTACCGCTGAGAAATTCGGACACTAACTGTACAAACTTAGGGTCAACATGGATATTGCCTGTATCGAAAATAGGATCGCTGGGTATATTGGTATATCCAAACACATTGTTGTTCTTGAATACAATGGATCCGCTGGGGTCAAGATGACCTACGGTCAATCGGTAAAAGTCATTGGCTACGGCTGTGCTGTTGTAGAATATATTGTTTTCAAAAATCAAGGACTGTGGAATATTGGTATAGCTGTCGAAGGTTAAGGCGACATTATCCGCATTTTGGGCTGCGGACCTGGTCTTAATAAAGGTGTTGTTATGAAAATGGGCATCTTTGACGCGTCCTACGATATCGATGGTAGAGGCTAGGATTTTGCCATTTTCCTTGAGATAGTCACGTGTCCCATCATTGATGCTGATATTGTATCTAAAAATGGTACCTGTAGATTCCGCATATCCATTGTTGAACCCAGCGTCGGCCGGGCACAACAAGAAGGCACCGCCTACATTGTTGTAGCTAATGTTGTACTCGAAGAGCGTGTGCTGTGAATTTTGATCGCAATCAAATGCCTGCCCATCCCAAGTAGCCTTATGATCTTGTACGATATTATACCTGAACTGGGTGTGGTCGCTATGGATACACCATATGGCAGCGGCGGCTTCTGCGCGAAAGGGAATCCCATCAGGAGAGAAGTCACCGGGAGCACAATTGAATACGTTGTTCCGTTCGACAAGGGCGCCATCGCAACTGTTGATAATAATCTGGTCGCCTGGTATATTTTCGAAGGTATTGTCGCGAATGATGAAGTTGGTATTGGCTTTCCGTCGAGCTCGATCGCCGGTAGAAACCCAGCCCGTGATACCATCTCGTTGTGAATTGGATAGGGTACAATTTTCTATCCAAACTTTATTGAAAGAGGATGGCTGATTACCGTCTAATACATTATAATAAAAGATAGCCGAACCTCCCCCACCCAAATGGTGTGTCTTGGTGCCATATACATCCGTGACAATACACTCGCGGATAATAATGTGATTCATAACACCACCTTCGATCTGATTGGCGACGAGACGTATGCCTACAGATTTGGGTCGGGGCACTGCGCCTTTGTTGGTGACCTTAAGCTGGTGCAGCTCCCAATATTGAACATTATTGACCAAAATAGCCTCGTCGACGGTACCACCACCATTAATAGTAGGCAATGGATCTGACTCGTCTCCATAACTGGTGATGACAATGGGTGCTGCTTCCGTACCGCTCCCCTTTAAGACTAGCTGACCATTGAAGGAAGATCCTCTTTTTATCAAGATGGTATCTCCGGGATTCCATACCTTCTCGTTGATGATGTCGATAGATTTCCATGCCTGTGAAGGGGAATGTCCTGTATTGTAAAATTTGCCATTATCTGGATCGATATAATATCGATTGGGGTACGACTGCTCCGCTACTGGCTGCGGGACGTCTATTAATGTATCTTCCTTGCAACTGAGGAGCAGGATGAGCAGTAAAAGCATAAGATTAAATCTAGGTTTTAAATATGTTTTCATCTATTTCGGTAATAATGGGCATAAGCTCGAATGGTATTCTTGAGCTTATTGCACTCGGTTAATAATCGTATTGTCCCGTGTGTAGACATGATGCGTTTCAAAGGTTTCTATCACTTATTTTCGATTCATGATGCATCTAACCGGACATCCTCTATTTTCGACACCTGGAACAACGCTATAGCCTTGGAAATAAATATCGTCTACATCGTTGTATAGGGACATCAGGGTAGCCTTGGACTTGTTATCGTCCATTGCAACTTCGCCCCAAGCATAATTGATTCCTTTGAGATATGGAGTAAGTGTCCAAAAGTAGGCTACGGGATTGGCGGCATCGATTCCAGCGTCGATAGTGGGGACGCCTTCATGCCAGAAATAGCCTGAGGGCACGATATTCATCTTTGAGGAATTGGTGATATTGACCGTATTCTTCCAGTACATGGGGTCTTTGACAGCCAGCCCCGCGGTATATTGTCCTAGGTATAAGCGCAACTGTTCCAATTCGGACATGGAGGGTAAATGCCAACCGTCCGGACAAACACCCTGTACCTCTTCTCCAGCAAGATGGGCTTCCTTTGCATCGTCCCAAGATAGACGCGTAGCGGTAGCCCAGGTATAGTATGCACCGGCTAACTTATTGTATACTTCATTACTTGTACCTGCCCACTTGGCGGCAAATGGAAATGCGGTATTGTCAGCATAGACCTTCGCTCGTAAATTTTCACGCATAATGGTCAGCAGGCTCCCGTCAAGAAGGACATACTGATTGGCGTTGTACACTTCATTGTCCCGTGCATCGGTAAAGGACTCGACCGTAAGAACGGCATCAAAATAACGCCAAGAGCTCTGTACATGGCCGTTGTAGCTTTGCTCTACTTTCCAAAAATATCGACCGATACTGTTGAACTGTGGACGAAGCTCCTTCAGTACGGCCAGAAAATCTTCATTGCGTATCTTCAAAGAATCTAGGTGTCCCATATCCATCTCTACTGCATTCTCGAAATGCATATCGGTGTCAAACATAATTTTGTAAGTAGCATTGGATCGGGCCTCCCAGGTAAAATTCAACGTGTCATTGGGTTTGAAGTAGTCAATCTTGACGGAAGCACCATCTATAGGAAATATAGGTCTTGCCCAATCGGCTTCGACATACGCGATATCGTCCTTGCAGGAGTATACGCCCAATAATAGGCCTAATAGCGTGATATAGTTTATAAGTCGTTTCATGATGTTTCTATTTTAATAACCTGGATTTTGGTCGCCTTCAAATTCGGGATTGGCATTCATTTCCTTTTGAGGGATGGGCCATAGGTAATCCCGTTTGGCATTAAATGAACGCTGATCGATGACAATGGGTTCATATTGCCAATCTGCGGTCACATTGCCATTGGAATACCATTTCATCTTGGACACGTCCAAGCCAACAGCATCTACCATGACTCGCTCGGCTATCTTCCAACGTCTGATATCAAACCAGCGCTGTCCTTCGTTGAAAAGCTCAACCCTCCGCTCATTACGGATGATGGTACGCATCGCTGCCTTGCTTAAGTTGGGCATGGCTACACTAAGCTTGATCATACCTACTCTACTTCTTATTTGATCAATCAGTGGGTAAGCAGCTGCAGGCCCGTTCAGCTCATTCTCGGACTCGGCCCATGAAAGCAGTACCTCAGCATAGCGCATAATAATCTTATCACTACCATCGTTCTCGGTATTGGCGATATACTCATCAGCCCCCTTTTTGGGTCTAAAACCACTGAGGTTGCCCCAGCTCGCGGGTACCCAATTGGCCTGATACCTACTCTGTGCAACTAATCTATATTCGGATCCAGGACATAAAATAGATAAATGCAATCGGGGGTCACGATTGGTAAACGGAAGATTGGGATTGTAGGTTGGATCTTTCGAAATCACACCGCCACCGTCGATCGCTAAGTCTTTTACCGGCAAACCATTTGTAGTAAAGAAGCTCTCCACCATAGGCAATGTGGTGTGAAATGAATTCCAATGATACCAAAGCATAGTTTGATAACTGGATTTCAAATCCTTGGCATAGTTTATTTTAAAAATAACCTCCTGATTGGCCTTGTCATTGATGCCGGCATCTAGAAACAGCTTCGCAAAATCTGGATACAAGGTGTACCCTAGGTCTCTAATCTTGGGAGCCAGTGCGACTACCGCTTCATTGTCATCTGTATATTGGGCTACTTTCAACTGCAACATAATCGCGGCTCCTTGGCTGGCGTATTGACCGCCAAAGCTATGGGGTAGATTGTCTGCCGCGAAGGTCAAATCTGCACCTATAAAAGTCAACACATTGCTAATGTCTTGGCGGGGTGGATTTTCCAATGGTGAATTTTCATCCAAAATGGGGAGTCGGCCATACAGGGTCAACAACTCATAGTAGAAGTAAGCTCTTAAGAAGCGTGATTCTGCAAGTAGTGATAATTTGTCGGCGGGGGCAAGTTCACTCTCTTGGACGCCTCGAATCAAACTATTGGCCCGCGAAATCCCCAACCAATTTTTATTCCATTTGTATTCTGCCAACCAACTGTTGGAGGTCTGGGTTCCTTTTGCAAATTCAGCTGAATTTTCCCATGTATTGGGATTGAACGAATTGTCGCTCATATTTTCAAAAGAGTATGGAAAGATATATACCGGACCATCGTCGTACAGGCTATTGTAAATCCCAGCCATCAAACTTCGGGCTTGATCGACATTTGTTAGAAAGGTCTTTGGAGATACCTTGTCAATAGGTACAGTGTCGAGGTAGTCTTTGCAGGAGTGGAAACCTAGTGAGATTAGACTCCACAATAATATATTTAAATAATTCTTTTTCATCTGTATATAATTTGTTTTTAGATTTTATAGTTGTCAGATGGAACCATGTATGAGTGACATAATTTCGATTAGACATATCTAATTACCATTTAATCAATTGGCGTTCATAATCTTAGAATGTTAAATTTAAACCTCCAGTAAATGTCTTCACTAATGGATAGTCATAAATATTGGTATTGCTCTTGCCCGATCTTTCTGGATCAAACCCCTTGAACTTGGTGAGCGTAAATATATTCTGCCCGCTGATAAAAAGGCGAAGCCCTTTGAGCTTTATACGTTGGAGTATCTGATCGGATAAGGTGTATCCAAGTTCAATGTTTTTCAATCGGAGATAGGATAGGTCCTCGACATAGTAGGCGGATTTGATACTGGAACGCTGACTGTCGATATATACTCGTTGATATGTATTATTTGGTCTTTGGGGTGTCCAGCGATCGATCATCCATCCGGCTGTATTGTAGTTATTGAAAAATGGCGATACAAGCTCGCCTTGACTCCACCCCTCACCACCTAAGACTCCCTGAAAAAAGGTGGTGACATCAAATTGTTTATACCTAGCGCCTAAGCTAAACGAATACAGCATATCGGGATTGGGATTACCAAGGGCTACACGATCATGATCCATGTCGATAATACCATCCTCATTTTGATCTTTAAATCTAATATCGCCAGGTGCAGCAATCAATCCTGAATAGGAGTTTACCACTGCTCCATCTGCATCGAAAGTGGTGAGGTGCTGATGTATCTCGGCTTCATTTTGATAGATACCTTCTGTCTCGTAGCCGTAAAGGGTATTGATAGGAAGCCCTTCTTCTAGCAATAAACCTGTCGTACTGTTTAGGATACGAGGCTGATCGCTCAGAGAGAGGATCTTATTCTTATTGAATGATAGTATTACATTACCGTTGATACTCCAATCATCATGAATCTTCTTGTTGTACCCGAGGGATATCTCGAGCCCTGTATTCTTCATCTTTCCGGCATTCTTCCAAGGGGTCTCGGTAAAACCAAACGTACTGGATACAGGGAGCTGCATCAAGATATCATCTGTCTGCTTTTGATAATAATCGATACTGAACTGGAGACTGTTGAATAAGGAAAGATCTAATCCTATATTTCTCTGCGTGGTGGTCTCCCAGGTCAGGTCCTTGTTGGCAATATATGAGGTGGCCGCTCCTGTATACTCTTTATCATCCCAGATGTAATTGGATCCGCCAATCGATAAAATATCAATACCTGCATAGGAGCTCCATATCTTTTCATTGCCCAGCTTGCCCCACGAAGCTCTTACCTTGAACTCGTTGATCCAATCATAATTGTCTTTGACAAATGCTTCTTGTCCGATACGCCATCCCCCAGAAAATGAAGGGAATAAACCCCACTTTTTGTCAACAGCAAATTTGGAAGAGCCATCATAACGCAAATTGGCCTCAAACAAGTACTTATCAGCGTAATCGTAATTAAAGCGACCGAAAAGGGATAGATTAGTTACTTCGGTCTGCCAAGAGGAATTTTTTTGGGTGGTGGGATCACCGACCTCCAAACTAGGTAGATTAGCGGTCAACCTTTTTCGTTCGGTCTGGTAATACTTACCCTCCCATTTACTTTGTTGGCCACCGGCCAAAAACTTAAAATGATGCTTCTCCTGTAGGTTGAACCAATATGATAGGGTTGCAAAACTGGAAAAATTTCCATGTCTATAGGTGCTCTCTCTAATTTCAGACTCTCTATTATTATTCCTTCCGATGGTCTGCTCCCCATTGGATCCTGTCTCGATGGCATATAGATATACATTGGGTGCATAAGTCATGGTAAAATCTTGTGAACGATCATAATTGGCGGCAATATCCATCACCAATCGATTGGTGAAGAATATAGATCCTTGTACATTGGCGTTAAAGTTTTTTAAATCACTTTCACGCTTGCCCCCTTCTTCTAGGACAGCATCGTCATAAAACCAAGAAGTCCATCCATAGCCTTCCATCTTGGCAACCACAGTGGGATGCATCTGTACAATGCGTGCCAAGGTGGATCCCGAGCCGGAAACGCGATCGATCTGAGGGCCGGAGTATCCTGCAAAATTGGACGTTATCTTTACTTTGTTGTCAAAAAAATTACTAACGGTGTTTGCTCTGAAATTGTACTTGCGGTAGGAAGTGCCCTCGAGTATCCCCTTTTGATCCATGACACCACCGGACAGGGTATAACTTGCATTTTCATTGCCACCGTTGATCTTGACGTAATGATTTTGCAGAGTAGCGGGTTTGAAGTAGAAATCTGCCCAATTACGATCGGGATATAGTGCGAGATCCTCTCCTTTTCTAAAGTGATCGATATAATCTTGATTGTACTGCGGCAGTTTATTGGAATTGAGCAGCGCTTCATTATACAATTCCAAAAAATCTACAGACCCCAAAAGCTCTGGGTACCTGGTGACTTGTTGAACGGAAAAATAGCCGTTGTACTCGATGCTGGCTTCGCCCTTTTTTGCTTTCTTGGTGGTAATCAAGACAACCCCATTGGCTGCCTTATTTCCATAGATTGCAGCAGATGCAGCATCTTTGAGGACAGAGATGTTGTCTATATCTTTAGGGTCGACTTTGTCAAAGGAGGACTCGAACCCATCGATAATAATTAAGGGTGAGGCATTGTTGAGCGTACCTATGCCGCGGATGACTACCTCACCTGCATCGGCCCCCGGGCGACCAGAATTCTGGGTGACCTGCACACCGGTGACCTTGCCTTGTAAGGCCATGGAGACGTCGGTCAAGGGTCTATTTTTAAAATCAGCGGTAGATACAGTGGCAATGGCTCCCGTTACTTTGGCTTTACTAGTGGTGCCGAAACCTACAGCGACAGCTTCATCCAGTGCGATAGCAGTCTCTTCCAGCTCTACGATTAAGGGCTTTGTGGCTTCGGTAATAGTGAGTGTGGCTGTTCGAAATCCCATATAGGTAACCTCTAACTGGTCACCTACTTTACCCGTGATGGCGAAAACACCTTGTTGATTGGAGGTACCGATTTGAGAGGTACGGAGATTTCGGATAGTCGCTCCCGCAATTTCCTTCTTGGAAGTGGAGTGCACTTTGCCACTAAACGTCTGCACTTGGGCTTGCTGAGCAAATGTAAAGGTCAAGCTCAAACCCAGTATTAACGTAAGCATAACGATGCGTAACACATGTTGTCGAATTAATATCATAAGTTTAAATTGGTTAATTATTCAAATGTAATGAGGAGCCGTTTAGCGGTCTTATATGTTTGTACTAATATCTGCAAGATTTATGGGTAAACCTGACAGGCACCTTTGAATTAATCAGATATATATGACTACTGAACATATCTGTATATATACAAAATATGACTTTTGGCATGGGTGGTACTGACCAATGAAAAATAGCTAAGCCAAGCAGTAGTATACTATAATAGCAGTCACCGCTACAAAAAAATAAAAATAGTGAGGAGTACAACTACAGAAGCGGATAGCATATGTTTACAATCCTATTGCACAAGAATCAGCGTACTAGGAAGTCTGGAATCGATATCTAGCACTTGGATGGAAAGAGACCCAATTGAAGCGAGATGGTGCTAGATGTATCGGTAAAACCTGCAATCGATAACGTTAAAATTGGATAGATGCGGTGCCGAAAAAGGTAATTGACATGATTAATCAATAAAGATAGGCAATATAAACACATAAATATAAACACGTTACATCATGCATATAAACAAGATGTATCGAGGAGTATCTCTGATAAGGAGGAACTTATCAGAGATACTAGCTATGCATCCTCGAGAATAAAAGTTATTCTGCGTTTGGACTAGGGATTTGTGCGAAAAAATCCTCAATCGCTTGTCTATCTATGTATACGATATCTTGCATGCCTTGCGCAATGCGCTTAATTTTCAAAAATTTGGACCGTAATACCTCTGCTGAATAGGTGTGCCGTTCGGGATTCATCTTATTCGTCTTTTCCAGACTGACATGTGAATCAAATTGACCGATGAAGGTATTGTCCATGGTTAAGTTGTTGGTGGATGCCTGTAGGTCAAAGCTGGACTTTTGCTGTGCAATAAACAAGTTTTCAAAAATCTTGGTTTGATCGGCATATCCACCCCAGGAATCTGACGTCAATATAGAGCGGTGCACGTTGTCAGCACTTTTGGGTCCAGCATAGATAATATTTCTATATATGGATGTCTCCTTCGCCGGGCCTGCAATATGAATGGATGGTGAAAACATACCTACCCGGGTGGGCCGGGTTCGATTCCCATCATCTATACTCAAATTGTACTGTACGCGAGTGCCGATATTACCGATTTGATCCTGTGATTCACCAGAATTACATATCAAAACGAAGCCGCCTGCATTTTGGTGGCTGTAGTTGTATTGGATAACAGTATTCCGGCAGTTGTAATCTGAATCAAATCCTTGTGCATCCCAAGGAGCATTATGTCCGGTGACTTCGTTAAACTGGATGGTGGTATTGTCGCAGCTCCAAGGCCAAAATCCTGCCGCAGCTTCGGTTTGAGGTAACGTCTCTGGGCAATCTATCATTTTGTTGAATTCAATCAATGTGTTGACACAGGCTATAGGCACAATGCCATCCCCAGGTACTCCCTCAATAAAATTGTTTCGGATAATGGTATTGGTACTGGGGAACCACCGATCGTTGCGATTCCAATTGGCACTCCAAATCATCCCGTTCCGTTGGCACCGTTTGATGGTACAGTCTTCAATCACCAATGCGTCAAAATTGGAGAGAATGGAATCGCCGCGGCTTTCTATTAGAATACCTGATCCTCCACCTTCGCTCTTAACCAAGCTGCCGTTGACATCTCGAATGTCTAAGCCGCTCAATACGATAGCATGAGCTGTACCATAATTCTTACTTTCCAGCTTAACACCTGTACGGGAGGGCAATACCGTAGATCCGGTATTGACAACTTCAATGTCTTTGAGCTGTAGATAGGAGCTATTACGAATACGCACTGCATATAAGGAATGATCCGGAGCCATGATGACTGGCTTGGGGCCTTGACCATAAGTGGATACCACAATAGGTTCCATAAAGCTCCCTTGCCCCGAAAGCTCTAAGAGCTGCTTAAATATTTCTCCTCGCTTCAATACAACATGGTCTCCAGCGCTCAACCGAAGATCAGCTAATCTATTAAAGCTTTTCCAAGCCTCTTGGGAAGAAAGACCGGAATTCGTATCCTTACCACCTGTTGGATCTATATAATAAGTACTTGCTGATAAAAAATAAGGTATCAGTAAGAAAATAAGTGATTGCAATTGCTTCATCTCATGAGTTGATAAGGAGTCTAGATTTCAATAATATCGTTGAAATCTAGGCTCGGTTAATTATTTGTTGTTAGCTATTTCCACAGGGGATGTTGCTCTAACTGGCTATTTGCATCCACTTCGGCCTGAGGAATAGGCCAAATGTACTCCTGCTCACCTCTAAAATTGCGTTTCTCATATAAGAAATAGGTGCCGATATTGTTAAAAAGTGCTCGCTCCGCTTCTATGTGATTGACAGCATCTTGTAGCTCCTTCCATCTATATAAATCGAACAACCGAAGACCTTCAAAAGCGGTCTCTACTCTCCTTTCGTGCTTTATAAGATCTAATAATTGCGTCTTTGAAAGGTTCATACCTTCAACATCCTTAATGCTAGGCATGGCAACGCGAGCACGCACCTGATCAACAAGACCGTAGACTTCCTGTTGATTGTAAGTGCCGCTTTGAACTAAGGCTTCTGCTAGTGATAGTAATACTTCGGCATATCGAATGACGTAAAAATCTTGTCCAGAATCCCATGCGTCATTAGAGGATTGATTTGGATTGAAATACTTATACACATATACGGTAGATCTGGAAGGTGCTGCTCCGCCAAAAAACTCTGCATTGGAGCTCCCCCACTTCATCCCGGGAACAAAGAGGGTGGCTTTCAAACGGGGGTCGCGGTTTTCATAGCGCTTGCTATCGGGTCTATTATTTTGGAGGTCGTCAACGCCTTCTACATATACAGATGAAGTATGAGTAGGTTTTCCGTCCAGGCAATAGAAAGATTTGGCGAGATCTAAAGTTCCGTTTTCAGCCTCTAGAGGTGAGTCATAATGGGCGGCAAAAGACGACCCTTCTTTTAGACCTGGGCCTTCAAAACGAACGGAAAATACAATTTCATTGCTATTTTCGGCCGCTTGGGAGAAAAGGGTGCCGTAGTTGTTGTAAAGTCCGTATTTGCCGCTGCTGATGACGGCTTGATAGGCTTGGGCAGCTACATCCCATTGCTCATTATAAAGGGCCAATCTGCCCAATAGGCTTAAGGCGGCTCCCTTTGTGATACGTCCTCTACTGGCTGCCTCGATTGGTAATTTTGCAGCTGCATCACGCAAATCAGCTAGGACAACATTGACGATTTCCTTGCGTGGGGTCTTGGCCGTATTTGCATTGTCCATGCCCCTTTCTTCCCGTGTGAAGGGCACGTCATTGTAAGTCATTGTCAGATTGGTGTACATAAGCGAGCGGATGACGACTGCTTCAGCCTTCATTAGTTCTTTCTTTTCGGCATCCATATCAACACCCTCTATCCTGGTGATGAGCGTATTGCATCGGTTGATAACTTCATAGGATGCCGACCAAAAGGAGCCAATGAGTCCACTGCTAGGTGTATGTGTACCGGTGGCAATATCAAAGCCGGCCATCCAACCATCCCAATTAAAATGCCCCCCATTGTCGGTCAGATTGTCCATCATGGCAAATCCCTTTTCCCAAGGCCCACCGTTGTACAAATAGTTATTTTGGAGACCATCATAACAAGAGGTAAGTCCCATCATAGCGTCTTGTTCGGTGAGCCAAAAAGTCTCATTCGAAATGCCAGTCAAGGAATGTCTATCCAAAAAATCATCGCTACAGGCTCCTAGACTTAAACTGAGCAAGGTGATATATAGTATTTTTTTCATTTCGTTTAAAATTAAAATCTAAGGTTGATACCAAACGAGTAGGTCTTAATATTGGGATGAACATCATTACGCATATCCCAGCTTGCTTTTTCGGGATCGAAATCTTTAATGCTGCTAAAGGTGAGCAAATTGGCTCCGGCTGCATAAAGTCGTAAATTGGAGATGCCGTATTTTTGAAGTAAGGAACCCTCAAAATCATACCCAAGCTCGATATTCTTTAATCTTAGGTAGTCTCCACTGGTCAACCAGAATGAAGAATACCGATCATTGATATTACCGCCGAGACGTGGCATAGTACCTTCGATATTGGAAGCACTGTATCGATCTAACCAACGTTGGGTAATATTCCCCCCATTGGATAGCGTAGTCTGCTCCCAATTGAAGCGATCTAGGCCTGCTATCCCTTGCCAAAACATGGATAGGGCTATTTTTTTGTACTGCAAACCGAGGTTAAATCCATATTCCAACTTCGGGAACGGATTGCCAATGATCATACGGTCGTCATCGCTGATATTGCCGTCTTGATTGATATCGGCATACATAATGTCACCCAATTGGGGTGTATTGCCATACTGGGTAATGGTCTTGGCTACTCCATCGACCACCGTAGTGCGAGCGAGGTCGTCTTGGGTGCGGTAAAGACCTGTGGATACAAGGCCATAATATGAACTGATGGCATAACCTTCTCTATTAATGGTATTGGTTCCGTAATTATCAATACCTCTGTTGTCGACAATTTTATTCTTGACGGCAGAAAGGTTGAGACCTAAGGACCACTTCCAATCTTCTCTTGCATCACGATAGGTTCCTGCAAACTCCCAACCTTTATTTTCGACCCGCCCAGCATTTTGGTAAGGTGCTGCCAATCCGCCCAAGAAAGATGGCGCCATTGCCAATCTTAACAAGATATCAGAGGTTTGCTTATTGAACCAATCGAAGGTCAAAGACAACTTGTTATCAAAGAGGGTCGCATCTATACCTAAATCGGTCATTTCTGTGGTCTCCCATCGAATGTTGTCATTTGCTAGATTGACCTTACGAAGTCCAGTGGATAAGGCATCACCAAAATAGTAATTACCACCTACTTGGAGTGCTTGTGAAAAAGCATAGTTACCAATTTCTTGATTGCCTAGCCGTCCCCAACTTCCGCGAACTTTCAGTGCAGAAATAAAATCAACATTTTGCATAAAGGACTCTCTATCTACATTCCATCCGGCAGAGAACGATGGAAATGTTCCGTACCTATGTTTTTTTGGCATTCGAGAGGATCCATCATGCCTTAAATTGACCTCTAAGAGGTACTTGGAGTCATAATTATAGTTTAATCGTCCAAAGAACGACTGTAGTGCATTTTCATAGGCAGACCCTGTAACTGCGGGATTGAGTGTTCCGCCATCAATCTCGTAAATATTGTCGGTCGGAAAATTCTGTATGTAGGCAGACCCTAAGTCTGTCCGACCAACTTGTAGGGAATGTGCTACCATCACGTCAAAGTGGTGCTTGTCGACAATCTTTTTATAGGAAAGGATATTCTCATTGAGGACGGTGGTTGACTTAAAGTTGTAGTCATTTAGACTGTTGGTCGAAATCCGTTGAAGTATCTTACCATCAGGACCATAAATTGTCCTAGTGGGACTAAACGTAGAGATATCTTGTCTAAATATTTTGTAACCTAAGTTGGTCTGGAATGATAATCCGGGTAATAGTTCAATACCGGCAAACATCTTACCATCGAAGCGTGTATTTTCGTAGTCCTTGTTACCTAGATACAGGGACTCGATGGGATTCTTAAAAATGGTGTGAGAAAGCGAAGTGCCATCAACGTAACCGTAGTGACCATTTGAATATTTGACAGGCACTGTAGGGCGAGTAAACCAATTGATCATACGCATCAGCCCCTCGCCGGTCACATCTGTGATGGGTTCTTGGATATCCTGCTTACTGCCGGATAGATTTAATCCGACATTTACCCTTCCTAGACGTGAATCTACGTTGGATCTAAAGCCATACCTTTTACTACCGGTATTGAGCATGATGCCTTTTTGATCTAAATACTGCGCCGATACCATAAATTTTGACACCTCATTTCCACCATTTACAGAGAGATGATGCTGGTACATTGGAGCGGTTCTAAACATTTCATCAAGCCATTTGGTATCTGCAAATCGATCTGGATCTGAACCGTCCTCGATTTTCTTTAACATATCGGGGGTGTAGATGTCGGCACCTTTGGCATCATTGAATGCCAATGCCCAATCCTTGGCTCCAAGATACTTAGTCATGACACTAGGTGTCTGCGCTGCAACACTACCTGCATAACTGATCTTGGTGTGCTGAGGTAAACCGCGCTTGGTGGTTACCAAAATAACTCCGTTGGCTGCTCTAACACCATATATAGATGCTGACGCGGCATCCTTTAATACGGAGACAGAGGCTATATCATGTGGCGCAATATCTGAAATCTGGGACACATCGCTTTCTACGCCATCGATGAGGACCATGGGATTATTATTGTCGCTCAAGGTGCCTATACCACGAATTCTTATCTCTGGATTGTCTTTACCTGCTTGTGCACCGTTATTGGTCAAAACAACACCAGGAAGTCTACCCTGGAGCATGTTGGTGGTATTGGCCAAGGGAGTATTGGCTACCTCTTCAAAATTTACAGCACTAACGGCGCCTGTTAAATTTTCTTTTTTCTGAGTACCATATCCCACGACGACGACCTCATCTACACTAATTAAATCATCCTCTAAAACAATGGTTAGAGGGGTATAATTTTGAATGCTCTTCGTGACGGCCTTATAGCCTATGGAACTAAAGTTCAGTTGATCGCCAATCGTGACCGGTAGGCTGAAAGCACCCTGTTGATCGGTCTGCGATGAATTGGATTTGTCTTTAACCGTAATGGTAACCCCTGCTACCCCACGCCCTGATACATCCACAACCTTTCCGCTGATGCTTTGTTGGGATACTATCTCTACCGCCTGTGATGCTATCAGTCCTTTGGAACTGATTAGGGACTTGCTCGGCTTAGCTTTCTTGATGATAATGGCCTTATTCTCTATTACATATTCAAGATTGTGCTTTGCGAGAACCATATCTAAGGCCTTTCCTAGATTTTCATTTTTAAAATTGACATCCAAACGCATACTTGCGATATCAGATGACTTGGAAACCACGTCGTAATCGACCTGTTTTTTGATTGCTCGAAAAAAATCGGACATCTTAATATTCTTTCCAGAATAGCTGATTACCTGACTATGAACCGTAGCGAAGCAGCTTAAGCTACAGACTAGGGTGAAAATTAGGGTGAGTTTCATAGATAACATAAGTTGGCTCGGTGGGTACAAAGGATTACACCCCCAAAACATTTTAGGTTTTTTCATATATTTGATTAGTTTTTAATTGAATAAATCTTGTACGGTTTGTTTTTATTGATTACTTCATGCCAAGGAATGGAGGTTCCTTGGCATTCGTCATTCTAATTTTTACCTGCTAACGACTACCCTCCTTCCTTCTATAGCGAAGCGAGCCGCGCCAGTCAACTCGATCATATGTAAAACTTCTTTAATATCCCGATATTTGGAAACTGTCGCCCAAATAAGCTCCTCTTTGATATTGTCTTTGTATTCGACTTCGACATCATACCAAGCGGCAATCTTTTCCATGACCTCTACCAAAGGCTCATTATTGAATAGGAAGTAGCCATCCTTCCATGCTAAAAACGATTCGACCTCTACTTGTTTGACGGGTAAGTCTACCCCATCTCTAGTGGTAAGCTGTTGCCCGGGTCGTAAAACAACTTGTCCTTGTCTTAACGCAACCTTCCCTTCTACTAAAGTGGTCTGACTCTCGTGTCCTAAAGCGCGTACGTTGAATTTGGTACCTAAAACACGAATATCCTGCTGAAGTGCATGGACAATAAATGGTCTGCTCTTATCGTGGCTGACCTCAAAATAGGCCTCTCCGGTGAGTGACACTTTACGTTCGTAATCGCCTAATGTTGTGAAAAATTTCAGGGAAGAATTGGCATTTAGCCAAACTTTGGTGCCGTCCACGAGTACAACCTTAAATTCTCCACCTTTAGGGGTGGTGATTTGATCGACGCCCTCAGCACGCGATGTGCGGCCAGTGAGTGTATAGGTAATGGTCCCATTGTCCGACTTCTGAATCAGGACTCCATTCTTTTCGAGACGCTCGTTGTTGTCGACTTCTTCTAAATCAACAATTTCACCATTGGATAGTACCAGGGTAGCTTTGTTGCCGCCTATTGCAATTTGATTGTCTGCTATAGTGCCACTTCCAGGCCAATAGTATAATCCTGCACAAAGTGTGACGAGCAGAATAGCTGCCGCAGCCCAATATATGTACCGGTTGCTCGCGGACGACTTGCGCATACGCTTGGGATTAAAATGGGCCAGACGTTTTAGATCTTCTTCTATCAAAGCGCTTGGTACATCTATGGAAGACTTTGAGGCTGCTTCCTTTAAATACCAAGCATCAAGAATACTCCTCTCCTCTTTAGATATGGTCCCATTCTGTAGTTTTTTCAATAAATCCTGCAGATTGTCATTCATAAAAATAATTGCTTACTATGTGGTAGACGGCCAGCGGGACAAAAAGGATGACAAGTATTTTTAAATAAATAAAAAAAACATAGCGTTATCCGCAACACTACTTCAGTCAGCGCCTCCAATTAAACCTATTAAAGCGGGATAAGAGGAATCGCATCATAAAAATAGTAGCATAAACTTGACACGAAGTTTTTTCAATGCTCGGCCGATATGTGTCTTAACGGTATTAACAGATATATCTAATGTTTCAGCGATTTCGGCATTGGACTTCTCTTCCATTCGGCTCATATTGAAAACCACACGCATCTGTTCGGGAAGTTGAGAAACTTCTTGTTCAATCAGCTGCATCAACTCTTGCTCACGAGCGGCATCATCCTGAGGAGAAGTGCTTATATCCATATCTAACGTGGTCTGAAATTTTCGTATGGCCGCTTGGTGCGCATATATATCCAAGACCTTGTTCTTTACAGCTCGAAACAAATAAGCTTTAAAACTTGAATGGATGACAATTTCATTGCGTCTCTGCCAAGCCACTGTGAATACATCTTGAACGACATCGGTCGCTTCTTCTGGATTACCAAGCATTTTGAGTGCGTGCATATAGAGCACAGCAAAATTATCCGTGTAAATTTTTTCAAACTTAACTCCGTCTTGGTCTGAAAAAGAAGATATTGACTTTTTCTTATCACTCATGGACATCTCGGTACGCTATTATGTATTAATCATAAATTGGATTGGTCGTGATGTACAATGATACAAATAATTTAAATCAATAGAAAAAGTGAAAGGGAGAGCACAAGTCAACTTAAGCTAAATCTTGCACAACTGTATAGACGCTGTGTAAGGAGCTTATTTTTTTATTTTCTCAACATAGGACAAGTTTTTATTGATCTAGACTACCCATATTTGTATTCACAAATAACCATAAATCAAAGAAGATGAAGCAAATATTTATCAATCTAGCAGTAAAAGACGTTGAAAGGTCGATGGACTTTTATATTAATTTGGGATTTACCGTCAATCCTCAATTTTGCGATGACCACGCCAAATGTATGGTTTGGAGTGATGCGATTTTTGTCATGATCATGAGTCACGAAAAGTTTGCAACTTTCACAAAAAAACCAATTGCGGATACAAAAAACCACATAGCGGGCTTATTTGCTTTATCGGTAGAGAGTATAGACAAAGTGAACGAGATCGTTGAAAATGGACTGCATGCAGGTGGTACTGAACCTATGCCAATGACTGATTATGGCTTTATGCAACTACGGAAAATAGAAGACTATGATGGTCATACTTGGGAAGTATTTTTTATGGACATGACTAAATTACCTAATCGAATCTGACACTAAAAAAGAAGTAGAACAGAGAGATGTATGACGCCCACAACTATGAATTGCTAGCGTACTCTTCTACCTTGCAATCTACAAACGAAAAATTCAGCAATGGAGGATATTTATTGTAATATATTTTAATATATTTATAAAAAATTAAGAATATGAATAGTATAAGCTGTCTTCCCCCACCAAGAAATTAAAAACACTTATTTTTTTAGCAAGATAGATCTATCGTCTGAAGCGATACTCCTGGTCGTGCTTTCGTAAATAAACTTTTACTAATTTCTAATCATCTCCCTAGGAGATAGACAGCTTATATGAAAAATTCTTATTTGGTACTGCATATAGCGGTGCTATTAGCCGGTTTCACCGGTGTATTTGGTAAATTGATTACCTTGAATGAAGTACCCCTTGTCTGGTATAGAGCATTATTTTCAGCGATTATCTTATTTTTTGGATTAAGAATTCTTAAGGTAAAACGACTGACATCTAGCAAAGAAGCTGTCAAAATTGCCAAGGTGGGATTACTTCTTATGGTTCACTGGGTATTTTTCTACGCAAGCATTAAATATTCGAACATCTCGATTGGAGTGGTTTGCTATTGTCTAACGAGTTTCTTTACAGCAATATTTGAACCCCTCTTTAACAACAAAAAATATAGCATCGTCCAACTGTCTTTAAGTGCGTTGACCTTATTAGGTATCAGCCTAATATTCCATTTTGACTCGTCTTACCAAGTAGGTATTATGTTGGGGGTGATATCGTCAGCTTTTGGCGCATTCTATACCATTTACAATGAAAGATTGGTGCAGACCTATGACAGTAAGCTGATTAATTATTACCAAATGATGGGTGGGACGTGGGTATTGGGGCTGCTTTTGCCTGCTTTTTTCTATCTCTTCCCGCATGAACGTATGATACCCAATTGGTCAGAATTACTTAATCTACTCTTATTGGCTTTGTTCTGTACCGTTGGACTCTATGTGTTGTTTGCAGAATCTCTAAAAAGATTGTCTGCTTTCACGGTAAACCTAAGCTTCAATCTAGAGCCAATTTATTCCATCATCATCGCCTTTATATTCTTCCATGAGGGTGGGGAAGTGAATCTGTCGTTCTACATAGGTTTGGTACTGGTGATGCTCTCAGTCATCCTACAGTCGCTGGTATTTTCGAAGCAAAACGATTTAAAGGTCTAAAAAGGCATTAGGGAGTCTCTATACGGAGACTCCCTAAATAAGGGACCTTGATTATGGCATTGAAAATATTAGAATACTATTCGGCCAAAGAAATGCTGTTATAGGTTGCAGAGATATCAAAATGAACTATCATCTTATTTAGTGCCATTGAAGGGCTTTCGGATCTTGTAAATTTTGTTGGCTAATTACATTAATTGAAAAATGCTATATTGTCTATAGGTAAACCACATCTCAAATCTACTTGAATAGGTGGGTTTGCTATGACAAGCGTATATTCGCAAACAACTAAAAACTAGAAATTTACTAATTTAGTCTACCATAACTATTGAAAAAAACAATTTCAATTAACCTCATAAAAGCAATGAAAAGTTTCATATTATCGTTGGCATTACTAGCCATTGTCTATCCCGGATTTGGGCAGACCTACAAAACCAAGGATTTTGTAAAGATACCGCAAGGTGTAGAAATAACCAAAACGATAACGGTAAAAAATTGTGATGAAGTTATAAAAGCAGGATCAGTAATAACGCGGGAAATCAAGAAGAAAAATGGGAAAGAAGAAGTGACTATTGTGAAGGTAGATACCCTGAAAATAGATACGAAATTGGGGTTTGACAAGGCGGTGCCCCTAAAATTGAGTTCGCTACCAGGAAAAGCAAATATATCGGCGAGCGAAAAGGATGGCTCTACTCTATTGATAAACTACTACCTCAATCCGGAACATACGCTTGATAGTGGAACAAATATCAGAATTGTCTATTATAAAATAGACTGTGATGGGAAACCATTTATTGAAAAACAAGAAGCAAGACAACGTAGGTTATCACAGGATACATCTGTGCTATTATGCAAGATATCTAATAAGCAAGACACCGCAGCAGATTGGTTCAAATACAGTGACGTTGTTATTGAAGTATATAAAAATGACATGATAGACTACTATTTGATCAATAAGTACGACCGCAACGGCAGCTACAGTATGCAATTGGATAATCGCGAGTATATCTCTTATACCAAAAGGTCAATGGAATTTGGGGCTATTACGATACCGCTTAAATACCGATTTGGATATACTAGGGATATAGATGGAAATGCCGTGAAAGTCAATAATGAATTTATTGCAGATGCTAATTTAGGCTTATTTGCGGGGTACAAACTGGGACGATATCGCGTCCGTAATGATGGTGGTAAGCTCAAGGACCTGTCTGATCTGGGAGCGACAATTGGCGTATTTGCAAGCCTGTCGTCAACTTCTATCGATAGTCTCTCTACGGCTGGATCGGGCACACCGCTGAAAACAGGAGAAAAAATAAGCATTGGTGTATTCTCTCCGGGCCTGGGCATTATGTTAAGCATCTACAATGTACAGATTGGAGGGTTTATAGGATATGATTTTGGCTTCGGCGCGAATGGGGGGAAGTGGAACTTTCATAAACGGCCGTGGCTTGGATTCGGAGTGGCCTACAGTCTGGCCAGTTTTTGGAAGTCATAGTCGAGGGATCGAGATGCTCTATTTTATAAATTCTGGTCGCGTAAGTTAGCGGTAGCTAAGCGGTCATTTTCAACTTGTTCCTGTCGTCTGATAACAACGGCCAGTCTTCTTTCGGAAGACTGGCCGTTGTTGATTGGTATGCATAGACTCTATTTTTTATCCCACCACACTTTGGATAGAAATGAATCTCCATTGGACATTCGGGAAATCGCCGTTTTGTAGTTGGCTTCATTGAGCTGAGCCTCTTCGGACGAGTAGATTGCTCTTCGAGGAATCTGACCATTGGTAGATCCTTGACTAGATCCTGGCGTCAATGTGGGATACCCTGTCCTTCTCCACTCGGCAAATGCTTCGAAATTGCGCCCAAAAAGGTGAATCCATTTCTGTGTCTGAATCTTTTCAAGTCGCTGATCCACGGAGAGGCCATTAAAAGACAATACTTGATCAATATAAGTTTGTGAAATGCTGTTCATATTATAGGGTGCTGCTGCAAATGCGGCCTTGACGGCATCCTGAAATATCATCTGGGCATCGACCTGGTCCCATCCCAACAGGGCTGCCTCAGCTCTAAAAAATGCCACCTCAGAATATGTAAGGGCATAGGACGGAATAGGAGCAAAAGAGATATTAAACCATGTTTTAGTAGAGGCTGTTGAATAATTGGCGCGGATGATCTGTGCCAACTCATTGTCGGTAAGCGCAACACCAATCCCTTCATACTTGTCGATACCGGAGCCGACAGAACTTGCTGTAGGGGCTACAATCAATGGTAACCGAGGGTCGTTCATATTTTTGAGGGTATTAACGAGTGTATTAGCGAGATAACGGATATCGGAGCTACCTGTGATAAATTGTCGCAGCATAGGGTTGTAATTTTCCGCTTGGGCATTATTGAATGTAGGTACAGCGGCATTATCGGCATTGGAAGCCAATAGTCCATGTGGAGACGCAATAGCCGCGGTCACAGTCTGCTGTGCCAACTGTGCATTGGCATATCGTATCCGCATGCCGAGCTTTAATTTTAAGGAATTACCAAATTTGGCCCATTTGGAAACATTACCTCCATAAAAGAAATCTGCTGTTCCATAAGAATTGTCTGCGGTATTTAAGCGAGACAATGCTACATCTAATTGCTGTATCAATGCCGGATAGATATCTTCCTGCTTGTCAAATACAGGTGTGCGTTGTATATCTCCCGCATCTTGCGTGACGGCGGAAAAAGGAATATCTCCAAATAAATCTGTCATCCGTTGCCAAATATATATTTCGTAAATCTTGGCTATAGCTAGTTTGCTACGTCCTTCAGGGAGATCTTCTTTTCCTTTGAGTTCTTGTCGAATCTGTGTCAGGTTCTTCAACAGGTCATAATGCTGGGACCAAATAGCATTTTCGGGAGCCTCAATATAGCGGGATACGGGTACAATAGGTCCTCCTGCCCAATGCTGGACCCAGGATCCGAATTTATTATTTGGCAACTCACCAGATTCATAAAAGGTACCGTCTCGTAGGGTACGTGAGAGTAAGAGTGCTGGATCGATGGTGGTAACCGATGTAGGTGGTTTGTTAATCTGCTCAAAATCCTTTGTACAAGCGCTCAATATGGTAGAGCCAATAAGGAGACCCAATCCAAATTTGTATATGTTACTGCTTTTCATTGTTCTAGATATTAAAAGTTTACAGATAAGTTGACACCAATGTTGCGCATCATCGGTAATGAAGTAGACTCGATACCGATTGACGAGTTATTGGTATTAAAAGAGGCAGACTCTGGTGAAAACCCATCTGTCTTACGTTGGAAGTAGAATAAATTACGTCCATAGACACCAACTTTGGCACCCTGTATATACTTTTGTGGAAGTATGCCTTTAGGAAGACTGTAAGAAAGGCTAATCTCGCGCATGGCGATATAGCTGCCGTCATTGAGCATTTCCTCAGACACCATGACTTCCTTCTCCCCGGCAACTACATTCCAATAATCTTGGGCGTGCACTTGCATGGTATTCTGCACACCTGAATTAGTCCAAGTATTGTCTGCCTGCAAGCTACCGATATAGCCCGAAGCTACATAGGTGCCGTCACGACCCTCAACCGTCTTATTGGATACACCATAGATAATCTGCTCGCGGTTAGATTGGGAGAAAATCATTCCGCCTTGGCGAATATCGACCAAAGCGTATAATGCAAGGCCTTTGTAACGGAATGTATTAGAAAAACCTCCCAGCCATTTAGGTTGAGCATTACCAAGGTCGGTCGTGACACGACCTGCAGTACGAAGTGGTAGGCCGGTATTGGGGTCAATCAACCTGTTGCCCGCATCATCTTTAATCCACGCAAACTGCGTCCCTATAAGCTGCCCAAAGGGCTTGCCGACTTCCGCTACAACATTGATTCCGCGATCGGACCCCAATAAGAAGACATCTACACCGGGAGCCAATGATTTGACCATATTGCGATTGCGATTGAAATTGAAAGAGGTCTCCCACTGGAATCCTGACGCTGTCTTAACAGGTGTGCCACCTAAGACAAATTCGATCCCTTTGTTGGAAATCTCGCCGGCATTAATTCGATTGACCTTGAACATACTGGAAGGTGCAATGGGAATATCTAGGATCTGATTTTTGGTATTGGCATCATAGTAAGTGAAGGAGAAGCTCATGCGATTACTAAGAAATCGCAAATCAGCACCAAACTCGACTGAAGTGGTCAACTCATTCTTCAAATTTGGATCAGGGATAACATCGGTAAAAGAAGCTAGTGGAGTACCGCCATGGGTATATTGATTCAAGCTGTAGGCTCCTGTGAGCTGATAGGGATTGCCCGAACTACCTGCTTGTGCCCAAGATGCTCTGACTTTAACGAAGGAAAGGGCATTGGAGTTGAATTGCCAGATATCGGAGAGAATCAAACTACCACTAACCGATGGATAGAAAAAGGAATTATTATTTTTGGATAAAGTAGATGACCAATCGTTACGCGCAGAGAAGTCTAAGAAAGCATAATCTTTATAGCTAACTTGTCCGGAAGCATATACGGAATTAATCTCCGACTCAACCAGGTTAAAGATATAGGAATTGGTCGTGGTATTATTGATGACATAAAGATCGGGAACAATAAATTGGTTACCGGTATTGCCTGTATTGCGCATAAACCTGCTCAGGTGGCTCCCCCCAACATTCAATCCAATCTTGATATCGTCTGTAGCACTGAAATTGGAACTTAATAGTGCGTCTAAATTATTCTCACGCGAACGGATTATCTCCTCTCGAATATCGCCTTTGCGATTCAAACTTGCATAAGTGCCGATGGGACGATAGCGGAAACGCTGATCGGTATATATATCAGTGCCTCCGGTTGCTGTCAAACGCAGCCAAGGTGCAAATTCATATGATAATCGTAACAAACCGATCAGACGGTCGCGTCGGTCGGAATTCCTATTTTCCCTAACAGTCCAGTACGGATTGGCTGTTGAACTATTTGTGGCATAGGTCTTCTCTAATCCTTCGAACAAATTGGAGAACCCGAGTTGATTGTCGATGTCCTGCTTTGTCCACTTGTAGTCCGCTAGCACGTCCATGCCCATACTCCGCGGCTGAGAAATCAACAGGTAGGCCGGGTTGTCAGCAGCATCTGAAAGAGTTGGTCTATTGACTCCTTCTTGCATAATATAGTTGGCTTTGACATCAATGCTAAGCTTGTCTGTTATATTGGCTTGTGTGCGTAGGTTAAAACTATTACGATCGATTGTATTGGTCGGTACATATCCATTGATATGCGTATTGGCATATGAAAACCGATAGTTGATCTTTTCATTACCTCCGTCTACACTTAAGTCATTCACAAACTGTCTTTCGGTATCGAAAAAATCGCTATAAGTATTGGGTTTGGGGGTGAGCGCGAGTACATTCCCAAATTGATCTTCATATTGTTGTCCTTGCATCTTGGGACCCCAAGAGGAGCGCATCAATCGGTCTCTCCCGGCACTCATTTTAGGCATACCGATAGAATTGTTGGCAACGGCATCTGCCATGGTCACGATGGAACCATCACTCTTACGAAAATGCGTGAAGTCGCCATTTAAGCCTTGCCCATATATATTCTGAAAATCAGGAAGTACAAGGGCTGTACCTATCGAGAAGTCACTATTAAAATTAATATTGAGTCCTTTGCCTGCTTTTCCGGTCTTAGTGGTAATGAGGATGACCCCATTGGACCCACGTTGTCCGTAAAGTGCTGCGGCATTGGGTCCTTTCAGAACTGACATACTTTCGATATCTTCGGGATTGATATTACTGATGCCATCGCCATAATCTGTCCCCCCGGTACTTCCTGCTGCTCCATGATTCTGATTGTCGATAGGTACGCCATCGACTACATAAAGGGGCTGGCTATTTCCAATTAAAGAGTTATTGCCTCGGATGATTACTTTTGAAGATCCACCTGCGCCAGATGCCGCTCTACTTACCTGTACGCCTGCGACCTTTCCAGAAAGTGCATTGGCCACGTTTGCCTCTTTGCCTTGAGTAAGCTCGTTGCCCTTTAACTCAGCAACGGTATAGCCTAATGCTTTCTTCTCTCGCTTGATACCTAAAGCCGTAACCACAACTTCATCGAGTAAATCATTTTTTGTTTCTAAAGTGACAATAATTGCAAGCTTGTCATTACCTTTTATAGCATAGCCTGTGAGCTCCTTCTTGGTATAGCCGAGCGAACTGATAGTAAAAACATAGCCCTCGCCTGCTGGAATTCCATCGAATAGAAAGACACCTTCGGTATCTGTAGTCGTACTTTTCCGAAAGTTGATTAACTTATTCTCGATGACAATAGTGGCATTGGATATTGTAACGCCCTGCTCATCGCGCACTACTCCGGATACAGATGCCTTGCTCTGTGCCTCGGCTACGGATACTCCTATGAGCATCGACATGGCTAAAGCGTAAGAAAGCCTCGGATTAAAGGACGGTCGCTTCGTCCACAAGTGGAGGGCGAGGCCCACCCTTGGTACAAAATGTCTGTTTCTTTTCATATTAGTTGTATTTGTTCATTACTTTTCTATTCACTAGGACTTCTACGCCTCCATTGGTATGGAGTATGGACTAATTTTTTAACATCTGATGTCGTCAGTAACATGTAAACGTACACTATAAGAGAAACACTCAAGTGTATGGCATCTACCTATTTAATCTTATTTACACGTTCTCCAATTTCCGTCCCTTTATATCTTGTCACTCAATTTGAGCCTTGCTTCAATTGGGCGCCTTTTCCATTCTTATCTACCTCAAGTGTGAGGTGGTATAGAAAAGCGATATCTTGAAGAATAAGCTGATAATCTGTCGCTTCTCGCTCGTATCGTCCGGAAAAGTAAAGCTCATCTATATGTGGAATCGTCCAACGGGTATTGGTACCATATATATGATCAATTTCTTTAAAGACTAGTGATAATTTGGTGTTCTTAAACACCAAATCTGCAGGTTTTGATTTCGCAGCCACAGTCTTTCTCTCCTTTGGAGGCGCTATTTTTTTGCTATTGGCCATTAGAGCAAGTGTAGACCGTTGGATGTGCAACTCCTCTCCTGGACTCAATAGTTGACTGATACGGTGACCATTTGCTTGCTCATGGTGATCCTCAACCCGAATAGAACCTTCAATCAGCCGGACGGCAACCTGCTTGCCCTGACGAGGGGCATCCACCTCAAATTGGGTACCTAATGCAGTCGTAACCAAGGGGTCTGAATAGACCATAAATGGCTTAGTCTTATCTTTATGGACGGTAAACTCTGCTTTACCAATCAACCATACTTCGCGTTTGCTTTTCCACTTGAAGCTCTCGGCATAGCGTACTTCTGCATCCGGATAAAGTAGTACGGTACTGCTATCACTCATGAGAATATTCATTGGCTGGTTGCTGGCATTGATGCGATAGAGGGTGGGCGTCTGTTCTTGGATACCGAAAAGTACGGGAGACTGCAGTTTGTGGGTCAACTGCTCCCCAATGGCACAAATAAATAATAAGATTGCAGCCGCGACTACTCTGTACAGAAATGAAAAATGGAAAACAGGTCGGACCTCGTCTTCATTTAGTTGCTGTACAATCTCATTGAAGACTTCGTCTTGTCTAGACTGACTATATCCAGTAGGAACATCTACAGACCAGGTCTCCCACTCTTCTTCCGGAAGAAAATCAACTACCTCCTCTCCTTGTCCATCCAAATAAGCTTGCACAAAAGCGTGTTCTTCGGGTGTACATAGGCCCTTTAAATATTTATCGACTAATTCTTTATTGATTTCCATCTAACTGGTATACGACACCAATTGGTGTATACCCCTAGTCGTTATAAAAAAAATTTAGAAAAAGAATAATAGAAAGAATAACGTCTTTTTGAGGACTTTGAGTGCGGAAGCAATGTGATTTTCAACGGTACGAACGGAGATATGGAGGCGTTCGGCAATTTGTGCGTATGTTTGATGTTCGAAACGACTGAGGCGAAATACCATCTGACGCATTGGAGGCATACGATTTACTTCCTGGTGTAAGCGGTCCATATTTTCACGGTCTTCGACAGCGGTCTGATAAGTATGATTGGTGTATCCTTCCCATAGGCTATCATTGCGGCTATATCTTGCAGATTGCCGCATGTAATCAATCAGCACGGAACGAGTGATGCAAAAGAGTTGGGCCTCCCACTTGATATGGTCGAGATCGTAATGACTATTTTTCCAAATCTTGATAAAAACCAGTTGTACGATTTCTTCGGCAACAAAGTCCGAACCGGTCTTTTTGAATACGTAGGCATAAACACGGGTATTCCATGCTTTGTAAAGCAATTCAAAAGCGGTAAAATCGGAGGTCTGTTGAGCAAAATCAGCCGACATAATCAAGTGTTAAAATGTGAACGCTGGCTAAAATAGACTTATCATATTACCGCAATGTAAAACATTTATTAACATTGTGATATAGACAGCTGACTATTGTAAACGTGTGCTCGTTAAATAATTGATAATAAGTACTTAAAATCGGTCAACGCAGCGGTAGACATTTTACAGATGCCTAACGAATGTGCTACCTGATTGACTTGATTAAAATTAGTGATATTTTCTGTGTTGACGATGGGTTGTGCAAAGATAAATGTATTCACATTTTTTTCACATTCGAACAAACGGGTATTTTCGCATTACTATGCCTTTCATTTTGTTGAATGTCGCTGTAGGTATTTGACATTAATGCTGAGAAGAATAGGCTTAGGGACTTCCTATTGTAAGTTCAGGAATTAGCGATTAAAAACATCGTCTATTTTAACATGCTTCTTTGGATATTTTCATAGCTATTCAAGGGTATTGAATAGCTATGAAAAGCTATCCTTCAATCCTGACGTTTCTTTGCGAGGTAGTGGTCTATACTGTATAGATAGGTGGGTATGCTTGCTAATAGGAAGCAGGCGCTGACACCTACCCAAACCGAATAGTTAAAAGTAGATTTAATACCGAGAGAGAGGGTCATGGAAAGAGCAAACAGTACCAAAAGTACACCCGAGCCAATGGCTGCAAGGCGTATACGATAGCCGATAAGTAACAAGATGGCTAATAAAACCTCTAACACTGTAGCGGAAACTGCAAAAAAAATGCCGGCCCATGTGGGTGCAAAGAAATTGAGTTGATTGGAATAGGCAACAAAATTCTCCCAATTACCCCATACTACGTCCGCACTGCCGGGTGCACCCCAATAGCCAAAACGATCGGCCACCGCGGATAAAAAAGCCGTGGCTACTGCGAACCGCGTAAATAATTGTATAAAACTGGTATTCATATGCTTACGTATTTATTTCAGTAAAGATAGTTGTCCTTATGCTAGAAAGTGTTAAACCAGTTTAAGAAATTAAAGGGTATCAAGACAATGCCCAAGGATCGCATGGATTCTTGAGCTTTGTAATAGCCTTTTAAAACTTCCAGACAATATCAAAAAAATAGAACTACAATCTCGTCAACAATTTGGTCGTACAGTTTCTCCACCATCTTTAGAAAGTGATATATATCACAAAATCAGATGACACATATCATTGTCTATTTAAAAAAAGATCGAGACTTTAGTCAATTAGCGTGTCAATTATTCAATTTACAGAAACCGAATGAAACAAACCTATCTTCCTAAAGTACCGAACAATCTATATGGAGAAGATTTGTGCGCAGTTATTGACAAACTTAGCAGCACTACAAATGAAAGCCACAATAAGCTATATACCCTTATTTCTAAATTGCTTCAGCTTGATTTATTGGAAGACCATGCTATTACGTTGAATAAAGGCTATACCAATGAGGATAAAGAAACAATCGTGATAGAGGCAAAAAACGTGATAAAATATGTTTCGAATAAGGAAATAGTAGCCCGCTGGTTGGATATGTTGATGCTTGTCAATAAAAAGGAAATAATCAACTGCGTTCCTTTGGTCAGACGTTACTACGCTGATTTGTATCAAACCACCAATAAGGCTGACTACCTCATTCGCTCCTTGCACTTGGTGGGTCTTGCAAAACATACATTTAGCGAGATGTATGTAGAGATTTTTGATGAAGGTAAGCTAGCAGTACTTCAATCACCACCCCCTTTTCTACAAAGAAGGATACTTGAAGAATTGATGCATTTGTTCGGAGCGACGAGGTGCCAAGTTGAATTTTCAACATTCCTACAGGAGCAGATAGCATATTTCAGATTGATGAAAGACTTCGAAGCGGCTAAACATACGCTGCTGTCTTTACTGACTATCCACGCAATCAATAAAAACGAATACCGTATCAAATTCGGAGAGCTAAGTGAGTTGGATGGCGATAGTATCGCACATGGGCAAAGTGGCGATACCTACTATCCCTGCATCTCGCAGATATATCTGGAGGGTCTTAAAGCTATAAAGCCGACCAGAGGATCTGAAGACCTCAAAAAAAGACTGCAGATAAAAGCAAAGGAAGCTCAACGAATTGATGTGGAAATGATACAAGAAATGGGGGGAGATATATTGCCTGAAATCAAAGGTAGTCATGTCGAGAAAATGATTAACAACCTGAATCCAAGCAGCTTTGCGGATGTTTACAACATTTTATTGACTCTACCTGTGCTACCGAAAGCCGAGATAAATGCAATGTGTGCTCAAATAGAGAAACTAGAGCGGAAAAGACGACTGGCAAAGTCTTCTGCGGCACATATAAAAGTTAATGGTAGATCAGCAGGAATGGCGCATGAGGAAGTAATCGCGGCACAAGAAAATGCTGTTAGAATGATTTGTAGAGAACGTATTTTGCGTTTAATACTTGATTTGAAAAACAAATTGGATCGCTATGAAGGATTCAATCAAGGCGATGTAGCTCGACTTCTCGTCACATTTGGAGATGGTGCAGCCTCTGAAAGCAGAATGGAGCTTTATATCAAGGGGATATATGCTGGCTTCGAAAACAACTTTGTAACCAGCGCGCATATACTAATGCCACAAATCGAAGAAAGTCTTAGACTCTTATTAATCCAAAATGGAATTAGCTTGGAAGATTCAGAAACATCGTTGTCACCTGAAAATTCGTTAGGGTATTATCTAGAAAAACTTCGGAGTATTTCTACTGACGATGTAATTGATGAATTGAAAAGTTTTTTGGTAGATGATAACAACTATAGGTTTCAAAATCAACTAGCACATGGATGGATGGAACCAAAGGCCATACAAAAATATGGATTGTACCTCTGGTGGATATGTTTAAAACTCATCTTTAGCACACGCGAGCTTTTTCCCCGGGGCAAAGGATAATTTTAACCAAAATCGAAAAGAGAGAACCCAAGAACATTTTGTGGACGCCTTCGGTTTTTTTGGAGAAGTAGGCGCTCAGCCTATGATTGCTGTGATTGATAAAAAGGAATAAAGCTAACAGCAACACCGTAGCCAACATACTCTTAACTAAATGATATCGCTGATATCGGTTTTTTGTTCGTTAATTCGATTTACAAACAGGACTGGCTTCCCCTGGCTGGACATTCCCAAACTATAGAAAAATTTATATTTTTGAATACAAAGAACTGGACGACCGGACATCACAGCCGGTCTCCAAGAGCAACTTAGCTTTTTCAAACGCTCTACGATGAGGCTGTCTGCCAAACTTCGAACTGTCTGGTCTATCGACCTAAATAGACGACCTTTCTTATCTATATAGAAAAATACGTCAACGCTGTCCGTAATCGTAGGCACAGTAATATCCGCAATGGTTTCTTGCTGGAAATTGATATCGAAGATAAGCCTCTTGGTTCCGTGTTGATAGGCGGGAAGTATGTCTGCAACCGTAAAAATAGAAATCCCTTCACATGTCCTGTCCTTTATCTCATAGCGTTGAAAGCATGCAACTGTCTTCTGATTTTCCAATTTTGCCGCCACAAGCGACGAATCCGAAGGTGGAGCAATCCGCTTTGCGATCGGAAAAGGTACCTGTTGGGCATATGACTTCGACAGGAAGAGCATCCATATCGCTAAACTCCAAATAGATGGAAGAAATAGTATCAAACGACATTTTATGGTTAATAAAGCTTCCATTTTGAATGTATTAAAGATACAAATAAGAATGAAACCCTCCAAAGGGTAACGATTAATACTTATCTTTTTCTTCTGTAATTTGCATGTGCTTAACCATATCGAATAAAATACAAAAGCGCACCGTTAATAACTGATATTGATTTTTTTACAATACATTTGGAGTGGTTTGTTTATTGATAGATACCAAAAAATGAAATTAACTAAATTCCTTTTCGGCTACGTCGCTATCTTTTTACTCTTTGTCACCGACAGCTTCGCTCAAAAGCTCAACACCACTATTCTGCATTCTTTAAACTTTTGCGACACTATCCCTTTCGAATACACAAAGGGTAAAATTATTGTAAAGGCAATTGTAAATGCTAAGCCGGCTCGTTTCATATTTGACACCGGTGCTCCATTCCTAATATCCGATAGACTATGCGATGAACTACGATTGAGCTCTCATCAACATATCAGGGTGACGGATGTATCTACTGCATCGCAAGACCTTCCTATCGTGGAGGTAAACAAGCTGGCAGTTGGGAACATCAATTTTTCAAATGCTCAGGCAATAGTTTATGAAAAAGGTAAAACTGGAATAATGGATTGCTTTGACGTAGAGGGCCTGATTGGGAGCACAATAGTAAAAGACTGTATAGTACATATAGATGCCAAGAGACAGGTCATCATTTTGACAGACCGAGTAGAAAATATAGGGATAGAGAATAGTACCCCAACAAAAATAAGATTAGATGAGAATAGTCGTCCATTTGTACCTTTACACATCGGGGTGAAATCGAAGATTGAAGCTCTTTTTGACAGTGGCTCGGATAAAATACTGCCCCTATCATTTGCTACCTTTCAAAAGTTGGAGAAAGAAAAAGCAGTGTCGGTATTGAACAAAGGCTATGGCTCCATCTCTTCGAGCTTGTTTGGACCTGGACAAAAGGGAAAGGAATATAGGATACATATAGGATCACTTCTAATCAACACTACGCATGTAGACGGTATAGTAGCCACAGCATCGGAATATAAGAATAAAAATGCGATAGGGATGGGCATTAGTCAGTATGGAACGATTACTATCGACTACCCTAAAAAAAGATTTTATTTTAACCCTTATAAAGCGGTGGAGTCTGTTAACAATCAGTCTTTTCTGGGGTTTGAGGCCCAACAAATGGGTGATAGTTTCGTTATTTCAGCTGTTTATGAAAACTCTCCTGCCGCTAAATCCGGATTAAAATATGGGCAAAAGATTATACAAATTGACGATTTGAAGATAAATGGCTCAGAAGATGTGTGTGAGGCTTACCTTAAAGATACGCTGAAAAGAGAGTCTATTGTAATCACTATAATGGAGGAAAACGGAGAAGTAAAAATCTTAGGCGTAACACGCGAGCAATAAAAGGACGGAAATCTAAATCGTCGCTTACGGCAGCGGAAATCGACTAATAAGATAAAAATAAGCCGAATACCCTCGATTGAACTAGGAACTGAACGACTAAAGAATGAAATACCAGCACATTTTCAAAGCAGCCTTAAACTGGAAGCAGCCAGCAACATCAACACATAAAATCTACAACAAAAGCCATCAAATTTCTATTGTAGGTAAAGCAGATATGCAGGTATCGGCAGCTAAAGCTTTCAAGGGAGACCCAGCATTATACAATCCGGAAGACATGTTGCTGAGCAGCTTGATGTCGTGTCACATGATGTCTTATTTGTATGTGTGTGACCGACACGATATCGAAGTAATTTCTTATTCCGATTATGCAGAAGCGGTGCTGGAAGTAGATACAGCTGGTAGTGGTCGTATTGTACAGGTACACCTTACCCCTCAGGTAACTATCCGAAATGCCTCTCAAATAGAATTGGCGTTAAGTTTGCATAAAGAGGCAAATAAGCTCTGTTTCATAGCTAATTCATGTAATTTCCCTGTACACCACCATGCAAAATGTAATGCAATTTAAGTAGTTTAACCCAATGAGTAACGTGATTTGTCACGACAAAGGCAAGGACCGATACTAAGCAAAATAATTGTTTAAAAGCGATAGCGAAGCATAACTCCTCCCGGTATATTTAGGAAAGTCGATGCGCCTTACGGTACAGCCGGATTCGCCCCTAATCGGTCATGAACCCTCATTATCAAATTTCATCCTTTTGGATCCATTTTGTCATCTGGGGTGCTTCGTACCTTTCCATTTTATCCAGTAAATCTTCAATGGTCTCCGCAACTAATAACATTCGTTGATTTTCGGGTTTCAATAAACCTTCATTGACCATGTGTTCGATAAATTGAATCAAATGGTCATAGAATCCATTTATATTCAAGAGGCCTACCGGCTTGTTATGTAAACCGAGCTGTCCCCAAGTAATCATCTCAAAAAGCTCTTCAAGCGTACCAAATCCACCCGGAAGCGCGACAACGGCATCTGAATAATCATGCATAATTCGCTTACGGTCGTGCATAGTATCCACGGTAATCAATTTGGTGACTCCAGTATGTTCTCGTTCCTTGGAATTCAAGAATTGAGGAATGACACCAATCACTTCACCTCCTTTTGACAATGCCCCATTTGCCACGGCCCCCATCAATCCAACTCTACCTCCCCCGTATACCAAACGGATACCACGTTGTGCAAAAATATGCCCCACATATGTCGCTTGTTTTTCATAACAATCGGATTGTCCTAAACTAGACGCGCAGAAAACAACAATGCTTTTAACTTTATACATAAACAATTATAAACAAATTTGTGCATCTCTCGTGTTTTTTAGACAAAATGAATATGACTAGAGGTCTTCTTGAACTTATAAAAGATATCTCAATAAAAGACAATAATCTTATATTTACGATACTAAAGGAATGACGATTTTAAAGATATTTGGCTATCATCAAAATGACATTTGAAGAAATAACAAGTAATGACCTCGAAGAATTAAGAACCTTAGGTCCGGATGATTGGAACGATATCGTTCCAGACTTTGAATTTTACATTCGGTCTCCCTACTGCCATCCCATCAAAGTTGTTGAAGCAAAAAGAATTATCGGAATAGGATCGTTAATTATATTTGAGCACACAGCTTGGTTGGCGCATATCATTGTAGATACTTCTTCTAGGGGCCGAGGTATCGGAGCAATGATCGTCAACGAATTGATTCAAATTTCAACCGTTAAAGGGATAAAAAGTTGTCTGCTCATTGCTACGGAATTGGGAAAACCCATATATCTTCGAGCTGGATTTAGAATAGTAGGCGAATATACATTTCTCAAAAGAGATAAAGGATGGCCATATTTTAAGATATCAGAAGATGTAATACCCTTTGAAGAAAAGTATCGACATGCTCTTTATAAATTAGACCAACGAATTTCGGGTGAAAATCGTGAGAATATACTAAAGGAGCAGTTGCGTGAATGTTTGATATACGTCAAAGAGGAAAAAGTCGAGGGGTACTACATGCCAAATCTAAAAGAAGGGATGATCTTCGCAAATACGGTTCATGCAGGAATAGAACTTATGAAAATAAAATATGAAACTATTGACAAAGCAGTGCTTCCTTCGGCCAACTTTCAGGCCCTCGCCTTTCTCAAACAGAATGGATTTATTGAAACAGCCACGGCTCCAAGAATGGCTGTAGGGCCAGATATAAACTGGGAACCAACGAAGATGTACAGCAGAATTGCCGGGAGTCTAGGGTAATGATAACGTTAATTAGCGCCTTTCTCCACACGAGCAAATTGTTGCCGATCAAACAGAAGGTTTACGATTTGATGCGTGTTGACTATGAAGAGATTTAATACCTGAATATGATAACCATACAGAATATATTGAAGCAAGTACTGATTGCCTCCACCCTTTTGATGGTATGTAGTTGTAGTTCGACCAATTCAGAAAAAACTGCACTAGTAGGCAAATGGGAAGGGTCGCTTAAAGATTCAACAAGTGGAGATAGCCTTGAAAAGATTATCTTGGAATTTACCACGAACGGCGAATTGCGTCAACATTTAGGTGAAGGGCAATTACAAAATACGATAGAATCGGAATATGAGGTGAAAAATGGTCAAATCATCACAATAGAGAAGGAGACCAAGGAAAGGGACAAAAGTAGTTACAACATAGTAAACGACACCTTGACGATCGTTTATGAAGGGCTTACGAATACGTACATCAAGTTAAAGCAAGAAAAGGAATAAATAAGGCTATCTACATCTGATAAATAGCCTCTTTACCTTAAAATAATGCTTGACGTTAAATCGATAACACCCACCTTACATCAAAGAGGTCCGTGATTTCGATGAGTGTCTGATTTTCCCAATTTTTCGTTGGAAGCATAGTCATACCACCTGTCAATCGCTCTGCAAGCAGCTTTCTATCAGCAATCGTCTTACAGGAGAGAAAAATAGCTATGTAATTGCCGATTTCCCGCCCCTCGTCATGCACTAAATCTGAACCGTGAATGATGACACTGCTGGAAATTAGGGAACCACTGATGATCGGCGCTTCTGTGTACCCCTCTAATTTGGCCTCCAAAACTTCAAAGTACAAGAATCCTCCAAAACATTTTTGATAAGATGTAAGTGCTTTCTTACAATTTCCAGCGAACGTAATGAAGATACCACTGGTTGCTCTAGCGCGATCTTGAACAAACATATTATAGGGATTAGGCTTCCGGGATATCAGGTTCAACTAATTTTTTCATTTTATCCAGCGACTCTTGCCAACCTAGGTAGCACATTTCAACCGGAATCATATCTGGAATATTTTCTTGTATGACTTTCAACTCGGTACCGCACGAGACTTTATTCAACCACACAGTAGTCGTTATTTCGCCAGGCAAATTTGGATTATCAAACCGATCGACGTATTTGACTAGTTCGTTAGGCACAATTTCCAAATACTCCCCACCGAAAGAATGCCCCTTGCCCGTACTGAAATTAATAAAGGTCATTTTGAATACGCCACCGATCTTAAAGTCCATCTCTTGCACCGTACAGATAAAACCGTAAGGTGGCAACCAACTGGCGTGTGCTACCGGATCTGCAAAGGCACGAAATACTTTTTCAGGACTCGCCTGAATAATCCTATGTAAGGAAACACTATTATTTTTCATCGTTATAGATTTTTTAGATTTGACTTATTCATTATTAAATTCTTCATTTCGCCTATATCCGAATCGCACTTACTGATTTATTGGCATTCGGACTGTGAGATGATATAGCGTATATCTATCCTTTAGTTAACTGCCCTTATCTAATCTTGTTGTTGTAAATATAAGAGACTGCAAGTATGCCAAGTACCACAACTGGCATCAACATAAATCCAATATTCTTGTCAACAAACGCATGACTAATAAAGGCAAAAATAAGACTAAAAGAAAGACCAGCATATGCCCACTCTCTTACAGTAGCAGACATTTTGGGATAGGCAATTGCTATCACACCCAGTACTTTGCAAATAATAAGTGTATAGGCAAAGTAATCGGGATATCCTAAAGGTTTTGTGCCTGCATTTGCATATTGCGGAGCAAAAAGAAGAGTGCCAAGTGGCATTACACCTTCCCAGAGGATAAGGATGACCGTCGCTATCCAAAAGATAATTTTGTTCTTTTTCATGGTTATAAACTACTAATAAGTGACTGATTCCACACACTTTAACTATAGACCGGAATTAGGGATCTGCTCACACTTGTTATGTGTGCGTAATATTTCCGTCCAGTCCATGTGAATAACCGCCAATTATTTCATTGTTACATATTTTACGAAGTTATCTAAAATAGCTTGCCACCCTTGTTTCTGAAATTCAGGATCATTTTGTGTCTCTGGATCAAAAATTGTTGTCAACACCGTTTGACCATGATCCTCTTGAAATACTGTACTAACAGTACGACCATCGGACATCGTATAGGTGATTTCTTTATAACGCTCGACCGTATCATATATTCCTTCAAAATCAAATCCAAAGCTGCCATCTTTGGCTTCCATTCTATTCTTGAACTTACCGTGTACGCGGAGGTCATTTTCGCTGGCTGGGCAATGCCAGCTTGGGTCGGGAGTATTCCATTGCATGATATCGGAAGGTGTATTCCAAGCGTGCCATACTTTCTCTACGGGAGCATTGATTGTTGCTTCTACCTTGATTTTTGTTTGTTGTGTCATTGCTTAAAATTTTTGGTTTATAATGCTACTACAAAGATGGGACAGGTTACAAAATTCCAACCATTGCAAAAACGACAACTTTAGGGGTGTATTACGACAGAAACAATATGTATATTTACTTTACTAACGAAAAAGATATGCGCATCTCAGTTTTTGTACCTCAACACGGAGTAATAGAAGCAATTACTCCGGCATTCAGGACCTTTCATACGGCTAATGAATTTCTTACGGTATTTGGGAAAAAACCAATTTTTGATGTAGAATACGTGGGTTTGCAGGAATATGTGCCCGCCAATAATGGCGAGTATACGATAAAAACGAATCGACTTATTAGCGATGTCACCCAAACAGATTTGCTTATCATACCGCCCACTTTAGGGGATATGGACTACGGCATAAAAGCAAATGCAGAGGCCATACCCTATTTTACAAAGCTACATTTAAAGGGAACCAGTCTCGCTAGCTTATGTGTGGGAGCTTTCCTCCTAGCAGAAACTGGATTGCTAACCGGTAAAAAATGTTCTACACATTGGGCATATATCAATGAGTTTAGGGAAAAATACCCACAAGTAGAAGTAGAAGATGGCGCCATAATAACCGAATATGAGAATATCTATAGTAGCGGTGGCGCTAGCAGCCTCTGGAACCTAATACTTTACCTAGTAGAGAAGTATTCTGATAGAGAGACTGCCGTGATGATTGCCAAATATTTTGCTTTGGATATCAGTAGAGACAGCCAATCTCAATTTGCTATCTTTAGAGGACAGAGAAATCATAGTGACGCTGAGATGCAGAAAGCGCAGGACTATATAGAAAAAAACTATGAAGGAAAAATTACCGTTGAGGATTTAGCAAACCTTACTAGCGTAGGCCGGCGAACATTTGAAA
This sequence comes from Sphingobacterium sp. SYP-B4668, assembly GCF_027627455.1. Classification (NCBI taxonomy): domain Bacteria; kingdom Pseudomonadati; phylum Bacteroidota; class Sphingobacteriia; order Sphingobacteriales; family Sphingobacteriaceae; genus Sphingobacterium; species Sphingobacterium sp. SYP-B4668. The sequence goes on from NZ_CP115483.1 coordinate 2,974,303, forward strand.
GAAGATTTAAAGAAGCGACAAACAATACTCCTATTGAGTACATACAGCGAGTACGAATTGAAGCTGCTAAGAAATTTTTTGAGGCATCCCGGAAAAACGTATCTGAGGTCATGTATGATGTAGGGTACACGGATACTAAAGCATTCAGGGACATTTTTAAAAAAATTACAGGTCTTACGCCGATAGAGTATCGGAATAAATTTGCGAAGGTTTCGAACGAAGTATAGGGCTCATCATAAGAGATTAATTACTTTTTCCAGCGGGCGACCAATAATCGCCTTTCCGTCTTTTATGATAATTGGTCGTTCTATCAATATCGGGTGCTTTAACATAATCTCAAGCCAATCCTCATCACTTAAAATAAGGCTTGCGAATTGTTGCTGAAATAGTGACTCATTCTGTCGTATAAGCTCAAACGGCTTCATTTGGAGTAACTTCAAGATGGCAATCAATTCCGCTTTACTCGGCACGTCGTAAAGATACTCCTGCACTTGGAGTTCAATCTGACTCTGATTTAGCAAATCTAGTGCAGCACAGCTTTTACTACACATCTTATTGTGATATATCTTGATCATGATTACTATTTAATGGCTCTTCGCATCGTCTTAAAGCTTGTATAGCACATCTTCCCATACATAGGCTTCATATTACTGTTTTTTATGGAAATTATGATAGTTTGCAGATGGATTAGTTTCCTGGGCCAAACTATGAGGATTTGTCCCTTATTTATTGGATCTTTTTTTGATTGTTCAATATTTTCTTTATCATTACTATTTGACCGAGGTGGTAATAGCTATGCTCTATCATCGCCTCTATATTCCTCAAATAAGTCCCATACTTTTCTTCAACAAAATATTCAGAGAGTCGACCCTCAGGCAACCGCTCTACAAGTTCTGCAAATTCTTCGGCATCTCTCCAAAATTTGAGAAGAAAATTAGTCCATTGTTCCTGTGATTGAATGAGCTGGAAATCGAAACTATACTTATCTTTTATATCCAGTGCACCCCCCAACAATACTAGTCTAATTCCATTGATGTAATAGTGAACATGTTGCGCAAGAACCGAAATGGAATTTAAATCTAGAAGTCTCGTTATTGCGACTTGCCAATCCAAATTTCCCAATTGATCTTTATAATTTGTATTTGCTATCCAGACCCCATTTAGGATCACCTCTCGAAATCTATTTGCAAGTTTAACTTGACTTGTCATAGTTCCCTCCGCCCCTAGTTAATATCCAACCCAGATACTCACGAGAGCCTCGTTGAGCATGATTTAGGACCATATGTGATTACCTTCTGTTAATATAATCGGTTTTCCATCTGTTATGACGATGGTATGTTCATGCTGTGCCATGTATCCTCCTTTATTACCAACCATTGTCCAACCGTCACTGAGCTCTGTTGCATAAGTAGATGATGTAGAGATAAACGTTTCAATCGCGACGACCGAATTCTTTTTAAATCGCCGTTGATCAAACCTGTTTTTGTAGTTTAGTAATTCGTCTGGCTCTTCGTGCAAACTCCTTCCTATACCGTGACCGCCAAGATTTTTGATAACTTTATATCCCTTTTTTCTTGCTTCAGACTCCATCAAATGTCCTACATCAGCTATTTTGACTCCGCCACGGATATTGTCTATCGCTTTTCTTAAGATATCTTTGGATGCATCCACTAGTTTTTGATGTTGATGGATATCTGTGCCTAGTACAAACGATGCTCCATTGTCCGACCAAAAGCCATTAAGTTCGGCCGAAACATCAATATTTATTAAATCACCATCTTGGAGTACACGCCTATCTGAGGGAATGCCATGGCAAAACTCATCATCAACACTAATACAAGTCCACCCAGGGAATCCATAGGTTAAAAAAGGAGCTGAATTTGCACCAAATTCGGTCAAAATATTTGCACCATATTCATCCAAGTCTTTCGTGCTCATTCCAGGTTGAGCGTAGTCAATCATTTTTCTTAATGTATAGGCAACAGCTTTACTTGCCTCCTGCATTCCTATTAATTCGGATTGTGATGTTATGGACATTTCGATATTTTATTAGCACCTTATTGTCCTTTCTGGAGCTTCTCATTCAATGACAATCCAATGACAATCAGCGAATTGAAAACGATACACCCCCTCTTTGGACACTCAAATTTACCAAAAAAATATCGAGAATAATGTATCTATTCCTTTATAATCTACCATCAAGGAGATGATTTGACATAAAATAAACGGTAAAAACTAATCTGCTGGCAGCCCCAAAGTCTATCGTCAACATTAATTAAATTCTTATGTAAGAATTTAGAAACTGTAATTCCTCTAGGGCTGAATCATCGTAAACTATCTCTCCATTATTCAGGAAAAATATATTGGGGAAACAAATCTATATGTGTCCTTATGAGAGCTAATCTTTATAAATCAGGTATTTTTTACGCATTATTTTGTATTTGGCAAGTCCGGGTGCCCAACTTTTCCGAATCTCCGCCTCACTCACTCCATTTTCAATCTGCGTGCGAAAAGCATCTACACCGACGAGCCTCTCAATACTTCCAATTTGCTTTGAAAAACTTTGATCGAAAAACTTATCTTTTTCAGGAGACTTTTCATATAGCTCCTTAATCCAAGTCAGATTGATTTGTTTGCTATTCACAAGTTCCTGCAAATTATAGCTTCGTAAATCTAGTCCATAACACATTTCGTTCATAAAAAGTGGCGTCTCACTCATTCCTTTTTTACTGACAGGCGTAAAGGAAAATGAATAAATTCCCTTATAGACGGGGCTTCCAAGTATAGTGAAAGGAAAATCGGTCCCTCTACCGTGATTTATTTTCACTCCCTCAAAAAGGCAGGTGCTGGGATAGAGCAATATGCTTTGTTCGGTATTCAGATTTGGCGAAGGACTTACCGGTAGTCGATAGAGCATATTATGCTTGTAATTTTCGACAGGGATAATCTTTAACTTACATTTCTTAGAGGTAGCCATCCATCCTTCTCCATTGACCATTTGAGCAAATTCAGCAGTTGTCAAGCCGTGTGCAATAGGAAGAGGAAATTGACCAATACCTGATTTATGCTTCATATCTAGTATTGGCCCATCGATAAGATAAGCATTTGGATTGGGGCGATCCAAAATCATAAGTTCCTTACTATTTTCCGCGCAGGCCTCCATAATATCACGCAATGTGTTAATATTGGTATAAAAACGCACGCCCATATCTTGAACATCATATATGAATATATCGACGTCTTTCAAATCCTGATTTGATGGCTTCTTCTTGTTTCCATACAATGAGATGATAGGAATCTGGGTTTGTTGGTCTATCTCATCAGACACCTCCGTGCCATTACTGGCATTCCCTCTGAAACCGTGTTCCGGCCCAAAAATCTTAACAATCTGGATACCCAAGCTTAAAAGACTGTCCACAAGATGCTTATCTTTAATCACCGTGGAGGGATTGCCAAGTATAGCAACCCGTTTTCCTTTTAAATAAGGGACGTAACGCTCCGTTTGTTCTGCTCCAGTACGTATCCGATCATTACAATAATCAAGAGTTGTTTGGGCTTTCAAGAATGTAACATTCATTGCAATAAACATTACGGCAATCAAAAGATGAAATTTATAACTCATAACAAGGTTGTAAACAAATGAATAGTAAATCTAATGAAAATTGCTGCAATTTGCAAATCTAAATATTAAAACGGCATAAAAACGGAGCTATATTTCTTTATTCCTCTTTCATAAATACATAGCATCACTATTATTCGGTGATGTAAAAAATAGCTACCAGTAATAGGCTCCGAAAAACGACAAAAGGCTATCTTCTTATAGTAGCCTATTTTAATTACTACTTTCAGAAGATGGCCTACTGTAAAGGGATCGATTTGTTTTATTCGGCTATGATAGATCTATCCAGATGCACATAGCCACCATCTACGTGGATCAACTGTCCTGTCGTATGGCTGGACCGGTCTGACAATAGAAACACCGTCATATCGGCAATCTCCTCTGGCGTAGTCATCCGGTGTTCCAAAGGAATACGATCAGTTATCTTCTTCAATGTCTCTTCGGGATTTGTCAATGTCTGAATCCATCGGTCATATTGGGGGGTAGAAGACTCCGCTACGACAATAGCATTGACTCTGACCGAATATGGTAAAAGCTCAACAGCCCACTCCCGGGTCAATGCGTTGCGCCCACCGTTGGATGCGGCATAAGCTGACGTATTGCCCTGCCCCGTCTCCGCGGTCTTAGATGTGATGTTGACGATACTGCCCTTTGCTAGCTTTAATGCTGCCAGTGAATGATGGGCCATTAAATAGTAATGGATTAGATTTTTATGAAGAGAATCCACAAATTTTTGATAATCTCCAGACGCCAATCCTACTCCGTCATTGACTCCTGCATTATTAACAAGCCCATCAATACGTCCGTAGCGCTCCAACGTCTTTTCAACGGCAATTGCATTATGCTCGGGGATGGAAAGTTCGGCTTCAATACATAGGGCTGTGTTGCCTAACGCTTCTACCTCCGCTTTAACTATTTCATTATCCTGCGTATTGCGTCCAACGATAACAGGGATAGCACCTTCGGCAGCGAGCGCGAGCACAATCGCCCGACCGATGCCTTTGGCTCCGCCCGTGACAATGACCACTTTATCTTTAAGGTTCAAATTCATGATGTAATTCCAAATTATAGATTATAAATTTTTACAGCATTCAAAGCCCAAAAAGCATCACGCTGATTGGTATCGAATGTGTCCAGCTTAGATTCAACAATAGCTATTCCCTCTTCATAAGAAGCTGCAAGCAGACATACTGGCCAATCTGATCCAAACATAATACGATGATGCCCAAAGCAAGCAAACACATGTTCAAGATATCGAGCAAAGTGTTCAAGTTTCCAACTTTTCCACTCGGCCTCGGTAGCCAAACCCGACACTTTACAGCTCACATTTGGAAATGACGAAAGTTGCTCAATGAAGTGTGCCCAATCGTCAAATTCTTGTATTTTGATTGGGGGTTTCGCAATATGATCTAATATGAATTGTTGCTCAGGATTATTGGATACGCAAGTAAGCACACTCGTGTAGTGTTTCGGACTAACTAACAGATCGTAAGTGAATCCGTATTGGACGAGTTGAGCAAGCCCATTTTGGAAGGAATCACGTATCAAAAAATCAGGATCTGCCTCTGCTTCCACCACGTGTCTAAATCCTTTGATCAATGGCTGCTTTTTGTACTTTTCCAGATATTCTCCAATCTTAGGGGAACGAAAGTCAACCCAACCAATTACTCCTTTAATAAAGGAATTTTGAATGGCTAATCCAACCAAGAAGTCGGTTTCTAGATGTGACTGATCTGCTTGAACAGCAATGCAGGCCTCAAATCCATTACGCTGTAGAATAGGCTTCAGGTCTGCCGGCATAAAATCTTGCCGAATCATATCCATCTCCGCTGTAATCCAACTGTCACGAACGGGATCAAATCTCCAGAAGTGCTGATGTGAATCTATGCGCATAATCCTAAGATATTAAGACCGATAAGCGACTACTTCTTGACGTGATTCACCCAAACCATCAGCACCCAACTCTACAACATCACCAGGTTGAAGATAAATAGGAGGATTGAAACCAAGACCTACGCCTGCTGGAGTACCTGTGGAAATCACATCACCTGGTAGAAGAGTCATGAATCGAGAGACATAACTAACAATAAAAGGTACTGAGAAAATCAGGTTTTTGGTATTTCCATCTTGATATTTCTTACCGTTGACCTTCAGCCAAAGGCGTACATTGTTGATATCTTCAATTTCGTCTGCTGTGGCCATATAAGGTCCCATTGGAGCAAAGGTATCGCATCCCTTACCTTTATCCCACGTGCCACCTCTCTCTAATTGATACTCGCGCTCTGATACATCATTATGCAATACATATCCTGCAACATAGTCCAATGCATTGGATTCTTCCACATAAGACGTTCGCTTCCCGATGACAATACCAAACTCAACTTCCCAATCAGTCTTAACCGAATTCTTAGGAATCATGATTTGATCGTTCGGTCCCATCAATGAGGTGGTAGATTTCATAAAAATAATAGGTTCAGCAGGAATTGCCGCACCGGTTTCTTCAGCATGATCCTTATAGTTAAGTCCTATACAAACAATCTTAGAAGGACGCGCAAATGGTGCACCTAGACGTATTTCATCGGCTACCTCGACTAATTGACCTTGGTTGGCTTTTACAAATTCTTCTAATCTAACCAGGCCATCTTCCTCAAAAAATGACTCATTATAATCTCCTCCAAAAGCAGAAGTGTCATAATTGACTCCATCTATCTGTACGCCAATCTTTTCTTTTCCTTGCTCACCGAAACGAATTAATTTCATATTTTTTACTTTTAGTATTATGTGTCTTGACATGTACTGTGTGTGATTATTTCGGACTGGAATAAAATTCAGGCCGGTCATATCTTACCTCACTTACATGCTTATTATTAGTTATTCAATTTAATAAATCCACCATCAATCGGATAGTCGTTGCCAGTGATAAATCCAGCATCGTCACTACATAGGAACAATGCTAATTTAGCGATTTCTTCTGGTTGTGCCATTCGACCTATCGGTTGACTCTTGGACAACTTATCAAACATTTCCTGCTCCTGCCCTGGATAATTTTTTGAAATAAAGCCATCCACGAATGGCGTGTGAACCCGTGCGGGCGAAATACTATTACAACGGATTCCATCGGCCATATAATCTCGGGCAACCGACAGCGACATTGCGAATATAGCACCTTTACTCATAGAATACGCAAATCTATCTGCGATACCCACCCAAGCGGCTATAGAAGCCAAATTCAAAATAGCCCCTCCCCCCTGTCTCTTCATCACGGGAATCACCGCATACAATGCGTTATATGCCCCTTTGACATTGACATTAAAAACGCGTTCAAAATCTTCCGATTTACAACCTTCCAAGTTGCCGACATGGGCTATCCCAGCATTATTAACCAATACATCCACCTGACCAATACCATTCACGACAGCCAAAACCTCGTCTTGAATACTGACATTGCAAATATGAGCTTCCGCTAATCCTCCAGCATCTTTTATCTCGCCGACCACTTGGGCTGCCCCTTCAGTATTAAGGTCCAAAATATGCACGTGTGCGCCATTGGAGGCAAACAAAAGACTAATGGCTCTACCTATACCACTACCTCCTCCAGTAATAATTGCAGACTTGCCTTGTAATTTATTCATAATATTATTTTTATAACAGACTAATAACTATTCAAACTCAGCAACATTGGATTATAAAGATACACCTCTGCGCCAAGGTATGAAATCATCCTGACCTAGTAGCACCGCTTTCGGTTGCATTTGACCACTGGCTACTTGGATGACATACTCTAAAATGCGATGTGCTGCCTGTTCAATAGTCTCCTCTCCCTCTATAATTGTCCCACAGTTCAAATCAATAATATCAGACATTTTTTCATAAGTCTTTGTATTTGTCGAAAGCTTTACTACAGGTGTAATTGGATTGCCAGTGGGTGTACCCAAACCTGTGGTAAACAACACGATATTAGCTCCTGCAGCAACCTCAGCAGTCGTACTCTCCACATCATTCCCTGGGGTACACAATAGGTTGAGCCCAGGTTTGTTGGCTACTCCAGGATAATCCACTACAGCCGTAACTGGAGATGTACCCCCTTTTTTTGCGGCACCTGCAGACTTAATTGCGTCGGTAATGAGACCGTCGCGAATATTTCCGGGTGAAGGATTCATATAAAACCCCGAACCATCAGCCTCGGCTTTAGCATTATATGTCCGCATCAGATGCATAAATTCACTTGCAATCTCTTCATTGACACAACGATCACTGAGCTCCTGCTCAACTCCACATAACTCAGGAAATTCCGCTAAAATGACGGAACCACCCATACTCACCAACATATCTGATAAAAATCCCAATGCCGGATTGGCCGATATTCCCGAAAATCCATCAGACCCCCCACACTCCAAACCAATGCAGAGCTTGTTCAATGGTGCTGGACGCCGTTCATTTCGATCAGCCTGCATCATACCTGCAAAAGTAGCTTTAATGGCTTTGTGCATCAACTCCTTTTCTGTACCTTCTTTTTGCTGTTCAAAGATATAAAGCGGTTTATCAAACTGCGAATCTCGCTTCTCTATCTCCGAACGCAGAATAGAAGCCTGTGCATGCTGACAACCCAAACTAAGAACTGTAGCCCCCGCGACATTTGGATGGCTAATATAACCGGCCAAAAGTCCACAGAGTGCATCCGAATCTAATCGAGTACCACCACATCCCATATCGTGATTTAGAAATTTAATCCCGTCCACATTTTTAAAAAGACGGTCTCCGGCTGAAGTCGCTCCGCTCGTGGCCAAGTCTTGAGCGATAATACCATCTACATCCACGCCTGAGCGATACAGTTCAATCAGACTCTCGACCTCCGTTGTATAGTCATTGGCCTTAATTTTGTACCCAAGCTTCTCTTCAAACGCAGTTTTCAAAGTCAATACGTTCCTATTTTCGCAGAACACCAGTGGGATGACCAACCAATAATTGGCCGTACCAACCGTGCCGTTCGATCGATGAAAACCATTGAATGTCCTATCTTTAAAAGTGGAGATATCTGGTCGATGCCAGTCCAACTTACGTTTTCCCATCTTAAAATCATCAGCTGCGTGCCTTAAATTCGCTGTTGAAATTAATTCACCTTGCTTCAAGTCAAAGTTTACCTTGCCAACCAATACGCCATACATATGCACATCTGCGTCTTGCTGGAGATCTTGGATGGTAAACTTGTGCTTTGCGGCGACATCCTGTAACAACTCAAACTCCTCCCCGTCCCATTGGATTAGCGTACCTTTCCCAAGATCCTGCAGAGCAACCAACACATTGTCTGACGGATGGATCTGTAGGAACATATGTTTCTCTGTATTCATCTCTCTTTATTTTGTACATTATCTAACCATCAATCTGAAGTCAGAATGGTGTGACACTACTTATTTAAATCAAATATTTTCTCCATTAGTACCCATTTCCCTTCGGAACCAGCCCCTGGGATGGCGGACTGATACTTCCACATCAATTGCTCCCATTCTTGCACTTTCGGATTTCGCAAATCCATATCCGCCTTTCGTTCGAAGGAAAAGTCATCGCTCACTTCCATAATCATAAACAAACGATTTCCAAACCTATAAATATCCATTACAAGCACATCCGCGCCAATGATAGAGGCCTTGATTTCGGGCCAAACACTTCGATGATGGGCTTCATATTCAGCAATCAATTGGGGGTCATCCACCAAATCAAGACCCAGAGCATATCTTCTCATTACTACAAATTATTTTTATTTACCTTACTTCTATTATTCCATGCAAAAAGCAATACTATGACAAAACACAATAATGCGATTAAATAGGAGGTCTGCATATTGTCTGTCATATCTGTGATTTGGCTAGCCAATGGCGGCACAACCGCTCCCCCTACGATAGACATAATAATCAAACTCGACGCCGACTTAGTGTCTGCCCCGACTCCCTTTATTCCTAAAGCGAATATAGTTGGAAACATAATGGACATAAAGAAAGTAATAGCCACTAACGCATACAACGTCACAATACCCGTTCCGAATACGACTACAAGACAAAGTATACAAGACGCAATACTATAGATAATCAGTAGCCTATTTGCTGACATATATTTCATAAAGAACGTGCCAATAAAACGTCCAACCATAAATAGAAATCCAGCAACACCCAAATAGTATTTACCTTCTTGCCCGGTAATCCCCGTTACATCACTCGCAAATACCAATAGAAAACTGAATACATACACTTGTACACCCACATAAAAAAACTGGGCTACAACTCCCCATCGCACATTTTTGTGCGCAAATGCACCCAAAAAGCCCCTTGACGACTCCCCTTCTTCTTCATCTTTAATATCCGGCAATTTGGTAAAGAAAAAGAGAGCGGCAACAATCAAAATCAATAAGCCAAGTACAAAATACGGCCCTTTGACCAATGAGGTTTCGGCCTGGATATAGGCTTCTCGCGCACTTTCACCTAGCGCTGCTATTTCATCAGCAGATTTTGGTTCTTCGGCCAGTATAAATACTCCCCCTACTATAGGAGCGATAGATGCCGCAAGACCATTAAATGACTGTGCGAAATTCAGTCGTTGCTCCGCTTTATTAGGATCACCTAATATCGTAATATAAGGATTGGCGGCTGTTTCCAAAATAGTAAGTCCACATGATAAGACGAAAAGTGCTGCTAAGAAGAATGGATAACTGATGGTATTGGCTGCAGGAATGAACAAAAAGCACCCCAATGCAAAAAGACTCAAGCCTACCAATATGCCAGCCTTATAACCATATTTTTTCATAATCAACCCAGCAGGAATCGCCAGCAAAAAGTATGCAGCAAACACGGCTGAATCAACCATTGAAGCCTGAAAATGGGTCAGGCTGAAAGCGCTCTTCAAATGCTTGATTAATATCGGATCCAGATTATGGATAAATCCCCAAAAAAAGAATAGTGATGTCACTAATACAATAGCCAAAGAATAGCTTTTCGTTTTCGTCATACGTAATGTATTGCTAATATTTTATAATTGATAATGTAAAAATCAACATATTAATTCTGATTAAATTGATGAATATTACCAAAAGATTGAACTATTTTACCATTATTTGTGCATTTGAAAGTTTTATTACGTTATAATCATTTACAAACATTCGATATGAAACCCCAACTTCTGACGATAGACGCGCCCTCGGCCTCGGCTTTTTCGGTCAGACAAGACATACAGCCCCAACAACATAACAATTGGCATTATCACGAAGAGCTAGAGCTCATCCATATTGCTAAAGGTACAGGTACACAGTTGGTGGGAGACAGTATCAGTAACTTCGAAAACGACTCACTTTTCTTAATAGGGTCCAATCTCCCCCACTACTGGCTTTTTGACGAGCGATTTTTACAAAACAATGCAGATATCAGAGTGGCCCACTTCAAGGAGAACTGCTTTGGACATGGTTTTTTCAATCTGGCTGAAAACAAAAAAATTAGAGAACTCTTTATCAAAGCCAAAAGAGGAATGCAAATATACGGACAGGCAAAATCAACCGTAAAAGACATATTGGAAAGGATGGTGTTAGTTTCCGGAACTCAGAAAATCATCCTTTTATTAGAAGTTTTGGATATCCTATCTAAAAATGAACAGATCGAAAAACTAACAAGTCCAACATATGTAGCGGATAATCAGGAGCTAGATTATGACCGACTGAACTCCATCATCACATACGCCACTTTACATTTCAAGAACAAGATAGCACTGAAGGAGTTGGCTGATGTCATAGGCATGACGGAAAATTCGTTCTGTAGGTTTTTTAAAACAAAAACTGGAAAGACTCCAATTGAATTTATTACCGAATTGAGAGTAGGACATGCTGTCAAACTTTTACTGGAATCAAGCACACCTATCAAGCAGATTTGCTTCGAATCCGGCTTTCAGAATTTTGTATCCTTTCACAAAGCTTTCAAGAGAATAAAGGGTGCTCCACCCTTGGTTTATCAAAAAAGTATACAAAAATAGGCCGCGACATAAATCACGACCTATCAAACAAACAAACTAATATAAAATCTATTTAGATTCCAAGCTCAGCGAGAATGGAAGGTCTCCTTTTGCAGTTCCTCTAGAGGTGTTTGGCTTGGGACTCATCTCAAACTTGAGATTGGCTCCTTTAATTAATTCGCTATGGCGAATATAATTCTTTGTATAGTCCTTACCGTTAAACTTCATGCGTTGGATATACTTATTCTGAGCCGAATTCTGTGGAGCTTGAATAATAATTTTCTTTCCATTCGAAAGATGCAACGTGGCCTTTTTAAACAATGGGGCTCCTATAATATATTCATCCGTAGCAGGAGTGACAGGGTAGAATCCTAGCGCTGAAAACACGTACCAAGCCGAGGTTTGTCCATTATCTTCATCTCCGCAATAGCCATCTGGATTTGCAGAATACATCCTATTCATTGTCTCTCTAATCCAGTACTGTGTTTTCCATGGTGTACCAATATGTCCATAAAGATAAATCATATGCTGTATAGGCTGATTACCGTGTGCGTACTGGCCCATATTGGCGATTTGCATCTCGCGTATCTCATGAATAGGAAATCCATAATAAGAGTCATCAAATATTGGAGGTAAGGCGAAAACAGAATCCAACTTCACTTCCATCGCTTGGTGACCTCCCATCAACTCGGCCAACCCATTGACATCTTGAAATACTGACCAACTGTAATGCCAACTATTACCTTCGGTAAAAGCATCACCCCATTTAAATGGGTTAAATGGAGATTGAAAAGACCCATCTTTATTTTTGCCTCGCATAAGTCCGGAGGAAGGATCAAAAAGGTGCTTGTAGTTAAAAGAACGCTTACGATATAAGTCAATGTCATCTTGGCTTTTATTCAACGATTTAGCCAATTGATAAATGGCAAAATCGTCATAGGCGTACTCCAAGGTACGCGCTGCATTTTCATTTATTTTGACATCATAGGGTACATATCCCAGCGTTTTATAGTACGCTGCTCCCGCTCGACCTACGGCAGTCAAAGGTCCCTCATTATTCGCGCCTTTCAACACCGCTTCGTACAATGTTTCGATATCCTCTTGTCCAACACGTACACCTTTAACCCAAGCATCTGCCACTACAGAAGCAGAGTTATTTCCGACCATAATATTTCTAAATCCCGGACTAGCCCACTCTGGTAGGAACCCTCCCTCTCGATATGCATTTGCCAATCCCTGCTGCATCTTTTCACTCATTTCGGGATACATTAGATTCAGAAATGGAAAAAGGGCCCTAAAAGTATCCCAAAAACCTGTGTCTGTAAAGAAATAACCGGGTTTCACCTCCCCTGTATAAGGGCTGTAGTGAACAATATCACCTTTGGCATCAACCTCATGAAACATCCTTGGGAATAACAATGAACGATACAAAGATGAATAAAAGGTACGGGCTTGGTCGATACTTCCTCCTTCGATTTCAATCCGCCCCAGTACTTCATTCCATTTTTTCTCACCACTAGCGACTTGCTGGTCAAATGTCAATCCGTTCAATTCCTGAAGGTTAAGCTCGGCTTGAGCGGGGCTGATAAAGGAAGAGGCAACCTTAAGGTGTACTTGTTCGCCTCTATTAGCAATGTGAAAACTCACGATAGCGCCGACATGGTCAGCCTGAATCTTATATCGACCATCTTTCATCAGGGAGTCTGCAAAAGTGCTAATCCCCGCGAAAGGTCTATCAAAAGTTAGGACAAAATAATTCTTAAAATTATCTGGGACGCCGCTACTATTCTTAGTTGAATAGCCTACAATCTTGTTTTCAGAAGGAATTACTTCTACATACGAGCCTTTATCGAAAGCGTCAATAAGGATATGTGCTTGATCGGTTTTCGGAAATGTAAATCTAAAATACGCAGCTCGATCCGTAGGTGTTAACTCCGTTTTAACGTCGAAATCGGCTAAATAAACCTCATAATAGTGAGGCTTAGCAATTTCTGCTTTATGTGAAAACCAACTCGACCGTTTGTCTTGATCAAAAGTCTTCACTCCTACCATAGGCATGATTGAAAACTGGCCATAATCATTCATCCAAGGTGATGGCTGATGGGTCTGTTTAAATCCTCTAATCTTATCAGCTGTATACGTATACATCCAGCCGTCTCCCATCTTGCCAGTTTGTGGACTCCAAAAATTCATACCCCAAGGCATTGCAATTGCTGGATATGTATTGCCATTTGATAATGTATATGTTGATTGTGTGCCTATTAAGGGATTCACAAAATCTACAGGATTACTGACCTTGCCTATTTCTTGAGCAGAGCTAAAAGATACACATAGACAAAGTAAAATCGCAGCGATGTAATTTCTTTTCATAACTAACCAATGGTATATTGGGTTCTAAAATAGAAAAAAAAATCGAATTCGAACATGCTAAAAGTATTTAGCAAACATTTTGTTAAACAGAAACTCGAAGAACTAATTTGCCATACAAAGCCCCACTTTCCATCTGTCGATGGGCTTTTGCCGCTTCAGACAATAAGAAGATTTCACTAATTCGGGGGACAAAACGTCCATCATTGATAAATGGAAACACATAATGTTGGATATCCTTAGCCAGTGTATGTTTAAATCCAATATCACGACTACGTAAGGTACTACCTGTTACCGTTAATCTCTTTTGCATCACTTTCAATACATTTAACTCGACTCTGCCCCCCAAAGTAGCATTGATATAAACTAGGCGTCCGTCTGTATTTAACAGATTAATGTTCTTCTCAAAATAAGGCCCACCAATACTATCCAATATCACATCTATTCCCTGAGCACCAAATACAGACTCAAAATCCTCTTGTTTATAGTTAATGGCCCGAGTAGCACCTAGCGATTCGCAAAACCGACATTTATCTGTATCTCCAGCAGTCGCGTAAACAATACTCCCCCAAGCACTTGCCAGTTGTATAGCGCAACTTCCTATCCCACCTGAACCGCCATGGATTAATACTTTTTCACCTGGCTGTAATCTTCCGCGTTGGAATAGATTATGCCATACTGTAAAGACAGTCTCAGGTATTGCTGCAGCTTCCTCCCAAGTGAGTTCTCTCGGCTTAGCAAGACAACTTCCCTCATCTACCTGTACATATTCTGCATATCCACCACCCGCCACCAATGCTATTACCTCATCTCCCACCTTCCACATAGAAGTCTTCGTCCCAAGCTCGACAATCACTCCCGCCACTTCTAGGCCAGGAATATCTGCGACCACTCCATCTGGAGCAGGGTAATTTCCCTTCCGCTGGAATATATCTGGTCTATTGACGCCAGCAGTCCGTACTTCTATGAGTACTTCATATTCTCCTAGAGTAGGGATTGCTCTATCAACGATATGGAGCACCTCTGGTCCACCAAATTCAGAAATGACAATTGCTTTCATATTCATCTATATTTACAAACACAACTTCCTTCTATTTATCGCTCGATGCCTCCCGCTCGACAAACAGATCTATGACTTTTTCGGATACTTTTGTAGGCGTAGATTAAGCGAAACCATAAAGTAACGAGCTAACCGATTGTTTCGGATGTCCAAAATATCATTACCAATAATCTCACGGGAAATACCAGTATTTTGATTCAACAAATCAAACCCTTGCAATCTCAACATGGCCAACTTATTAGGCAGAAAAGTATATTCAATGTATGAATTAATGACAGTGGGATTAACATTCATGGTACTACCTCTATAACCATCATTGAATCTTTGTGAAAGCTCCACGCCCAGAGTCATATGCTCCGTGCAATATATCTTATTCCCCAAACTAAGGACAAAGGAGTGTGCCGTAATCGAATTCTCAAAGGGCCATTTGTACTTCGCTGAATTTAGCATATAATTACCATTAAATTCGGACTCGATTACATCATCCAACGTATAGCGGAGCTGTAAAGATTGTGAATAGATAAACTGTCTGTTGGTAATCCGACTTTCATTAATCTGCGAGACATTGTTGTAAAAATCACCGTTACCATTGATATTCAACTGAAAATAATCTGAAATGAAAGGAGTAGAAAACAGATAATAGGACCTCACATCATAATATCCTGGCATATTCAAATAAGTCGTCTGTTGTACGGTAGAGTTGGCGGTGGCCGTTCGATCGGTCACAATCTTATTCTGTACAAAATTGTAAGCTAAATTAGCTTCGAAATATTGCCCCCTTGAGACAATTGATTTTCTAAAACGCGTGGATATCCTATTGGCAAATTCAGCCTTTAATTCAGGATTTCCAGTGACTATATTTTGCGAGTTGGAGATATCTCGAACAGGCTGTATTTGGTGAAAGCTTGGTTGATTATTTTTACCCAGATAATCGACCGAAAAATCTGCTTGATCGTTAATCTTCCACTTAAAACCTGCTGTTGGAATCAAGTTCACATTATTATAAGTGTAGAGCTCATTCTCCGCATACAATCTACCCGATATCTCTAATGGCTGTACTCCAAACCCCACATTATATTTATACCTCTTATCTTTAGAATCATATTGATAATTAATCGCTGTCTGATTGCTCCGAAAATTATAATTATAGTTTAGTCCCAAGGAGTCGATAAAGACCATGTGTCCCAAAAGTTTCGAACGCTCAAGGTCCTCAACCCGTCTATTCGCGTCAATATCATTGCGCTCGAAGTCGTAAGTGACCTCCAAAGAGCTTTGTTTATTGATGGGTTCGATATAAGACCCGCTCAACTTATATGAACGGTTTTCATTAATTGCTTCGATATATTGTCGCTGAAGAAAAAATGAATAATCATTCTTTTTCAACTCATCTAGTATCACGTATCGATCCTCAGCCTGTTCCACTTTATCGCCAGAACCTATCGAAGCCCTTAAATTAAAAACTAGTTTACGACCATCTTTTTTAAAGGCTTTCGAGTATAGTGCCTCCACATCCAAATTGGGGGTCATATTTTTTGATATGGATGAATAACTTCCATCATTGGTAGTTGTATTACTCTTAAGCCTCTTTTCCCTATAATTGTTGATGTACGTACGACTATAGGTAAAAATTGGTTCTACCTTGAGCACATCATGATTCTTAAACTTGGTATCAAAATTCAATAACAACCGATGATTGAAATCCTTGGTCTCTACCTGATAGTCTTCTTGGTTAAATATGGATGCATTTCCGTAGACGGATTGCAATACCGAATTGCCCACTGTTAGATTTTGCCGCTTGGTAAATGCATATTGCCCATTTACTGTTGTATTTTTGAAAAGATTGTCCGAAAAACTTGCGCCTATTGAACTCGTAGTATTCAATCCGTCAGATGGCTCTGCAAAATCTGCCAACTCACCCATGTTACGCTCGCGGTTTCCGCCATTCGGAGACCCAAAGGAAAACAGGCTTGTATTCGTATTATTTAAAGACCCTACTAGCGAGAACTCTTGACCGTCATTGAAGTTGTTAATCCCTCCACTAAGCAAGTAGCGATCTTCAGATCCACCACCTCCAGTAAGTTGACCAAAGACAATCTTTTTCTTATCATCTTTTAACACGATATTCAATACTTTCTCAGATTCACTACCTTGTGTACCCTTGGCACTATGGTATTCACCATACGAATCAATAACCTGCAAATACTTTATAAAATCTACAGGTAGATTGCGTGTAGCTGTCAGCACATCTCCACCAAAAAATTTTCGACCGTCTACTTGGACAGATGAAATCGGTTGACCAAAAGCATATACAGAACCGTCTCGAGACACCTGTATATTTGGCAGTTGTTTGAGTGCATCCTCTAGAAGCAAACGTCGATTAAAGCTAAATGCGTTCATATTGTATTGAACCGTATCCTGCTTAAATATCACAGGGACGGTCTTCACGACTAATACCTCCTTCAGTAATTCTGACTGGGGTGAAAGTACCACTACTGGCAAAGAAGATTTAGAAAGCACTTCCGAGGCCGAATAGGTCTTTTCTAAAATTTTATAGCTCAACAACGTATAAGTAATTCGGATTTGTCCAAGTGATACATCAGAGAACATATACCTACCATTCGCTGATGAAGCCTGATTAAATGTACCATCTGGTGAGGTAAGACGCACACTAACACCCTTAAGTGGTACACCTGCGGTGTCCACCACAGCGCCCTCAATGGTTATCTTTTTCGACTGTCCTCGTGCAGTATGAGAAATGATAACCAAAGAAAGCATGATAAAACAATATAGCTGAAAGCGACGTGTAGCCAAGCTTCTATCAATTAAGAGTTACTTTTGTCAAGATAGAAAAAATTACGCATAATATTTCCCTACAAATAAAAAAACGTACGTTAACAGGTTTATAATATAAAAAGCGGGCTAATTTTTAAAAAAAATTAACCCGCCTTCAATATGCGTTAATGTTGTTCGTAGACTATTCGCCTTTGAATGCGACTTTATTAACGTGTTTGTCAATTTCCCAGCGTCCTGTACCTTCTTCACCGATGACATCAAACATGTCCAATATACGTCTAGCAACATATTCTTCTTCCACTTGCTCTTCCAAGAACCATTGAACAAAATTGAAGGTCACGTAGTCCTTAGCCTTCATACATCTATCGGCAATGTTATTAAATTGTTCAGTAACAAACATCTCTTGCTCCAAGGTCTGCTCAAATACACTTCTGAAGGATTCGAAGTCAACAGGGATACCTGTGATCTCCGGAGATATAGCACGACCGCCTCTATTATTAATATAATTAAACAACTTCAACATGTGCTCACGCTCTTCATTTGATTGTTTTGCGAAGAAATCAGCACTGAAGTCCAGACCTTGTTCGTCACACCATGAAGACATTGCCAAATACAATGATGACGAGTGCGCTTCTACTTTAATCTGAGCATTCAATATATCCTCAATCTCCTTTGTTAGGGATGATTTTAATTTCAATAAATCTTTCATATCAATTTTCCGTTAAGGTGTTTAATATTCTATACTTTAAAACATAGAAACAGGTGAATTGTTTCACCGCTTCCGTAATACAAAGATAAGACGGAGAGTGGATAACTCGCTATAAAATATGCAATACGAATTAAGTCTAAATTAGAGATTTTAGAGGTAAGTAGTTTAGAATCAGTATAATTTAAAGAAAGTTTTAACTAACAAAAACAGGAGCAGGACATCTCTTCAGGCACGAATTAACAACACCATTTAATTCAATCATAAATCGAGCCCCACGAAGCAGCTCTCTTAGATTGAGAACATCAGCGACAGACAACACAAAACATCGCTCCGAACGGAAGGGCATAATTACCTCATAGTCGAATGACCTTGATGCATCATTAAGCATCGCATCAATATCAATACCTTCAATACGTTTTTTAAAATTAAAAAAGTCGGCTACTTTAAAAGCTGAGGTTTGGCCCTGAAAATCCAACCAATAACAATTTTGACGGCTACACTGATACACTGCCCCGTGTGCAGTCACGAATACTTCTTCTACCTGTGCTAGAGGGCAAATCATTTTATCCATTTATTGAGTTGGTTTTATAGCGAGTTCAAATGTTTGTTGTGCGAAGGTAAGAACTATCAAGATTCAATCCAAATAAAATCAAAATTATTTCGATTAATTCTAAATAGTTTTAAACGCAAGCGCAACTACTTCTTCAAATGACCTGGTGTCGGAATGCAAAATTTGAAAAACAGAAAAGGGCCGGCATATAAGCCGACCCTTAAAAACTGATCTAATATTTATATCTAAAATTCCTCCTCTTCGGAATTGAGCAACTCTTTATGATTGCTAACCGCAGTTCGCGTTTTGGTCTTATGTTTATTTATCTGTCTACGAATTGATTCTACAGTCAGATCCGTAGCCTCTTCGAAGGTCTTGGCCTGCGCCTTAGCAAACAACTGACTTCCGGGTACATTTATTTTCAGTTCAACAATTTTATTTGCCTCATCTTCCACGTTTTCCAATCTCAGGTAGCACACCCCTTCGATAATGTTATCTAAAAACTGTTCCAATTTAGATGTTTTTCTTTTGATGAAATCAACAAGTTTTTGATCAGCATCAAATTTGATGGATTGCACAGTAATGTTCATTTTTCCTCCTTTTTTTTAAGCCTTTGGATGAGCTTGTTTATAAACTGATTTTAATCTCTCAACTGAATTATGCGTGTACACCTGGGTGGCCGCCAGGCCTGCATGGCCCAACAACTCTTTGATAGCGTTTAAATCTGCTCCGTTGTCCAATAGTGCGGTCGCAAAAGTATGTCTAAGCACGTGAGGACTTCTCTTTTTTTGAGAAGTAATCTCGCTCAGATATCGCTGCACTATTCGATAAATCATTTTCGGATAAGATTGCTTCCCCTCATTAGTAACGATTAAGAACGATGTTTTGTTGTCATTTTTTTCTTCATTTAATTGATGGACATATTCCTTTAATTTGTCATGAAGGGTTTGGTTGACCGGAACAAGCCTCTCCTTGTTCCTTTTCCCTAATATAAGAATATTTTTATTATAAAAATCAATATCAACAATCTTTATTTGCAAAAGTTCGGACAGCCGTATACCAGTCCCAAATAACAATTCCAATACGATAAAATCACGCTTTTCTGCAAAGGTAGATTCCACCATGTCTATCCGATCCAAGAGCTTCACCATCTTGTCTTTTTCTACAATTGTAGGAAGTCGTTTTGGAGTTTTCAATGCCTTGATAAGTACTGTAGGATTTTGTACGACCAATGATTCTCGTAAGAGAAACTTATAAAATGACCGCAAAGCAGAAATAGATCTGTTAATAGATGATGCCATCCTGCCATCTTCCATCAACTGCGAAAGGTACATTCTAATCACACGGTAATCCACCTCCTCCTCTCCCACAGCATTTTTTGTCAAGAAATCAAAAAACATGGCCAGCTCATGAGCGTAGGCTTCTACAGTATGCTTCGATGATCGCTTTTCAAAACGTAGAAAATTCAAGAAACGCTCTTTATACATAGATGTCCATATTATCATTTGTTCAGAGGAAAGTTAGATAATAAAATTGCAATAAAAAAGTCCAACCCGAAGATTAGACTTTTTTATTGCAATTCTAAATAGTAAGGATATTTCCTTTCTATACTACTGTCAAGAGAATACCTCTACAATTTTGTATTTACATCTATTGCATTAAGCTCTTCGAAAGCTTGTTTCAAACGAGCCACAAATGCTTCTTCTCCCTTACGCAACCATACCCGCGGGTCATAGTATTTCTTATTCGGAGAATCACTTCCCTCTGGACTGCCGATTTGGCCTTGCAAGTAATCGTGGTTCTTAGCTTCATAAGCGCGTACGCCATCCCAAAATGCCCACTGCATGTCAGTATCGATGTTCATCTTAACAGCGCCATAAGACAATGCCTCTTCAATCTCGGAAGGAGCAGACCCAGACCCACCATGAAAAACAAAATTAATTGGCTTCTCAGCAGAAAGATTGAATTTAGACTTTACAAACTCTTGCGAATTATGAAGGATTACAGGCTGTAATTTGACGTTTCCAGGCTTATATACACCATGTACGTTCCCAAAAGCAGCAGCAACTGTAAATTTATCAGACACTTTAGAAAGCTCTTCAAACGCATAAGCAACTTCCTCTGGCTGTGTATATAACTTAGAGCTATCTACATCCGAATTATCGACACCATCCTCTTCACCACCTGTTACACCAAGTTCAATCTCGATAGTCATTCCTAGCGGCTTCATGCGCTCTAAATACTTTTTAGAAATTTCAATATTCTCTTCGATAGATTCTTCTGAAAGATCTAGCATGTGCGAAGAAAACAAGGGCTTACCGTGTTGCGCAAAAAATTTCTCGCCCGCGTCCAACAATCCATCGATCCAAGGCAACAATTTTTTTGCAGCATGGTCAGTATGTAGGATTACAGCAACACCGTAATGTTCCGCCAAAAGGTGAACGTGTTGAGCAGCAGATACTGCACCAAGCACACATGCTTTCAAATTGTCGTTATTCAACGTTTTACCAGCGTAAAACTGTGCGCCACCATTTGACAATTGAATAATAACCGGGGAGTTAACGGCTTTAGCCGTTTCCATTACTGCATTAATGGAATTAGTTCCAATAATATTAACCGCTGGTAACGCAAATTTGTGTTTTTTGGCAATTTCAAATAATTCCTGAACTTGATCACCGGTCAACACACCTTTAAAATCTTTTAGGCTCATTGTATTGTTTTAAAATTTATTTATTCTTGTTTTTTCTAATTCTGTGCCCTAAGATAAAAATATTTTTTTAATTCCTCTAAATGAAATAGTGTAAAATATACACTAATACGCCCCATTATATTAAATCCCTTCTTTTTTAGCGTAATATAAAGGTGACACTACAGACAAAGTGATTGTATTGCATATAAAAGCAAATTTATCTAAGTTTGGAAGAATACTAAACATAACAGACAACAAAATGCTTCACGTTTACGGAATCAAAAATTGCAATACAGTCAAGAAGGCGTTAGATTATCTTGGTGAAAAAAAAATAGAATATGTCTTCCATGATTTCAAAAAAGAGGGAGTCTCTAAGGAAAAGCTACAGTCTTGGGAAACAATTGTAGATTGGGAAAAATTAGTCAATAAAAAAGGTACGACCTGGAAAAAGCTAACAGATTCGGAAAAAGCCACAGTGGTGGATGCTGACTCTGCTAACCAAATCTTGATTTCCAATACCAGTATGATTAAAAGACCGGTAATTGAATATTCATCGGGAATACTTCTGGGCTTTGATCAGCTTGAATACGATGAAAATTTAAAATAGAATCCGTATTGATTATGAGAAAAACAAAATTATTCACTTCAATGTTAGTTGGGCTATTAGGATCAAGTTCGACAAATAGTGTGGCCCAGCTTGCGCAAAGTAATTACAATTATACACAAGCCTTTAATCCCTCGTTCTACTCATCCAATGGAAATGTGTATCGTTCCGCTAGCGGACGACCTGGTCATTTGTATTGGCAAAACCGGGCTGATTATGCGATAAAGGCCTCTATAGATGCCAGCAACAATCGCGTGAGTGGCAATGTGGTAATCTCTTACACCAATAATAGCCCTGATGATTTGGACTTTCTCTGGCTCCAACTAGACCAAAATCTCTTCCAGACCGATTCTCGTGGTCAAAATACCGTACCGCAGACCAATAGTCGATATGGCGAAGCAGCCTCTGATTTTGAAGGAGGTTATGAGCTCACTGCGGTAACGACCAACAATACACCACTTTCCTATACGATAAGCGATACTCGTATGAAGATAGACCTTCCGAATGCATTAAAATCAAACGGTGGTCAGATTCAATTTTCAATAAACTATGCCTACACCATTCCAAAGTACGGTGCGGATCGTACTGGCATATTATCGACTAGTAATGGTGATATCTACTCGATTGCACAATGGTACCCAAGATTAGCAGTATATGATGATATTTTAGGCTGGAATACTGATCCTTATTCAGGTCCAGGTGAATTTTACTTAGAATATGGTGATTTTGAAGTTGAGATTACAGCGCCTGCAGACCATATAGTCGTTATGGGTGGAGAGTTGCTAAACCCAGCAGAAGTGTGGACTAACGAACAACTGAAGCGTTATCAACAAGCTCAAAAATCGAATGAAACCATTATCATCCGCAGTGCAGCAGAAGTTCTACAACCTAGTTCACGTCCCAACAAAAATACCCTTACTTGGAAATATAAGTTACAAAATGCACGGGATGTTGCTTGGGCGTCTTCAAAGGCTTTTATCATAGATGGTGCAAAAATAAATCTTCCAAGTGGCAAGACTTCCTTCGCTCTATCGGCCTATCCCGTAGAAAGTGACGGTCAGCAAGCCTGGTCCCGATCTACAGAATACACCAAGTCATCAATAGAGTATTATTCCAAGAAATGGTTCGAATACCCCTACCCTGCCGCTGTAAATGTAGCCTCTAATGTTGGTGGTATGGAATACCCGGGGATTTCTTTTTGTGGTTCCAAAGCTAAAAATGATGGACTATGGGGGGTTACAGATCATGAATTTGGCCACAATTGGTTCCCGATGATTGTAGGCTCCAATGAAAGGTCTCACGGCTGGATGGACGAAGGTTTTAATACCTTCATCAATGGATTATCTCGCGAAGCCTTCAACAATGGAGAATACAATAAGACTATTGGCAACCGTAATAAAATGGCCAGAGCATTTGACTCACCGGGCTTAGAGCCCATTATGTCCACTCCTCAAAACATGAAGGAGCGTAATATTGGTACGCTTGTATATTACAAGCCTGGATACGGATTGCGACTACTTCGTGACGAGGTCATTGGTGCCGAAAGATTTGATGAAGCCTTTAAGACCTATATCAAATATTGGGCTTATAAACATCCGACACCGAATGATTTTTTTAGAACTATAGAAAATGTAACTGGCGAAAACTTAAGTTGGTTTTGGAGAGGCTGGTTTCAATACAATTGGAAACTAGACCAATCCATCGATAAGGTCGAATATATCAATTTTGACGCCGCAAATGGCGCATTAATCACCATCAGTAACTTGGAAAAATTGCCAATGCCTGTTGTAATCGAGGCGACAACAGTCTCCGGTAAGAAAATCAGAAAAAAACTACCCGTAGACATCTGGCAACGCAATACCTCCTGGACATTTAAGCTTGATTCCCAAGAAAAATTAAACGCCGTAGTCATCGACCCAGACAATGTCTATCCGGATGTTAACCCTGAAAATAATAGTTGGCCGAAGCGATAGATTTCGTAGTTTTACAACAAATAATATGTATATGTCAAGCTCCCGATTTCCATTTTACAGATTTTTTGGATTTATTATCCTTCTGGCCTCCTTATGCAACCATGTATCTGCTCAACAATTGACTGGTATTGTTTATGACCTCGAAAACAGTCAGCCCTTATCTGCCGTTAATATTCAGAATCTAAAAACATTCAAAAATACCACAAGTGACAAAGACGGCAAATTTCTAATTGAAGCCAACATGGGTGACAAACTCAGTCTTGCTTTACCTGGCTACATTACTGACACTATCTTCCTTTACCAAGAAGGAGTCCAACGCGTTTATATGATGCGAGACGATAAAACCATCGTGCTTAGCGAAGCCCTTGTGAGTCGTCTAACAGACTCAAGACTTGACGATGAAATTGTCAAAGCCAAGCGACAAGGGCAGGTAGCAGATGCTAATATTTACAGCGGCGGTATTCGCATATCCCCTTCTCGTCTATTCGGGAAAAAGGCTAAAACAGCTCGCAGTAACCTTGATATTCTTCTACTCGAGAAAAATAATAGAATCATTGACAGAAGATTTTCAGACAAGCTAATTGCTTCTCTTACACCACTAGGAAGTTCCGAAATCCCCTTATTTAGAGAACAGTTTAGACCGTCACTTGAATTCATTCAAACCGTCAATGATGAAACGCTCAAAATATACATCATGGATTCATATGCCAAGTATAAAAAGAATAAAAAGTAAAAATCACATTAACCTTCTATTGTCATAGAAGGTTAATTTTTGAACATTACTGTAACAATTAATATTTCAGTATAAAATATTACATACCTTTGTCCAGCAACAACATTAATCGCATGTTCAACAATCTTAATTTCGCTACGGCAACTCATATCGTGGCTCTTCTCGCACTTAATAAGCACGATTGGACACCTTCTTCTTACATATCGGGCAGTGTAAATGTCAATGCAGTTATCATTCGTAAAGAAATAAAGAAACTTAAGGAGTCAGGATTGATTATCAGTAAAGAAGGTAAAAATGGAGGCGTTAGACTTGCGGACAATATCCATTCTAAAACGCTCGCTGATGTCTATGTAGCCTCTCAACAAGATACCGATACAGGCAAATACAACAATCCCAACCTAAGCTGTGTCGTAGGAAAAAGCATCAATAGCTATTTAAAGAATATTTATGACATAACTGCAAGCCAAACCATTGCCCATCTACGTCACTACCGTATTTCAGATATACAGCTTTTTTTCACACCCAAATAACAAAGACATGAAAGTAACACTAATAGGAGCCACTGGATTCGTAGGATCAAGCATCCTAAAAGAACTAATAGCACGCGGTCACGATGTGACTGCCGTAGCGAGGAACGTAAGTAAAATCGAAAAAACACAAGGGGTCCATCCCGTGGATGCTGACATCATGGACAGCGATGCGCTAAGTAAGCTAATTCAAGGAAGCGACGCTGTCATTTCCGCATACAATGCTGGCTGGAGCAACCCAAATATATACGAAGATTATTCCCGTGGCGCAAAAGCCATCCAAGAGGCAACGCAACAATCTGGAGTGAAAAGATTAATAGTTGTTGGTGGAGCAGGCAGTCTATTAACCGCTGATGGCACGCGTATCGTTGACGGCAGCGGATTCCCGGCTAGTATTAAACCTGGGGCCTTAGCAGCTGCCGATTATTATGATGTGCTTAAAAAAAACACAGCATTGGATTGGACCCTTTTTAGCCCGGCAATCGAATTAAATGATGAAAAAAGTCGTGGAGAATACCGCACAGACCTTGATCACCCAGTCCTAGACAGCAACTCACGTTCTAGACTATCTGTCTCTGATGCAGCAATTGCAATTGTTGATGAATTGGAAAAGCCACAATTTATCCAAAAGCGCTTCACGGCAGGTTATTAAGCCCCAATCAAAAAAATTAAAGCCAGGAAGAAGATTTTCTTCCTTTTTTTGTTTTAAAAATATACTTTTGAAGTAGAATACATAAATGCTAACCAGCACATATTACAAACTATTGGTCAGAACCATTAATCATTTTAAATCAAAAATATAGATGCTATTCAAGAAATCGATTACTAAACTCGTCTCAGAAGCCCATGAAAGCGGCGAGCATACACTGAAACGGACACTATCCAGTACAGGACTCGTTGCGTTAGGTGTTGGCGCTATTATAGGTGCTGGATTATTCTCGCTTACAGGTATGGCCGCTGCCGACAATGCGGGGCCTGCAGTAATGCTATCCTTCATCATTGCTGCTACCGGCTGCGCTTTTGCAGGACTCTGTTACGCTGAATTTGCTTCTATGATCCCAGTGGCAGGGAGCGCATATACCTATTCTTACGCAACCATGGGTGAATTAATGGCCTGGATCATCGGATGGGATCTTGTTTTAGAGTATGCCCTCGCCAGTGCTACGGTAGCGGTAAGTTGGTCCCAATATGTGGCCGAATTGATTCGTATCTTTGGCCTCAATATACCCGACTACCTTCTGCATGGTCCTTGGGAAGGGGGCTATATCAATATCCCTGCAATTATTATCGTATGTTTGCTTTCCTTATTGCTCATAAGAGGTACACAAGAGTCATCCATGGTGAATAACATTTTGGTTATTTTAAAAGTTTCGGTGGTTTTGATTTTTATCGGCTTAGGTTGGGCTTTTATCAATCCAGCTAACCATACCCCTTTCATTCCTGTCAATGAAGGAGAAGAGCTTTTGAAAAGTGGCAAGTTGTCTTGGGGAGAATTCTTCAAAGAAGGGTATTTCGGCAGCTATGGTATATCAGGTGTACTGCGGGCGGCAGGGGTCTTATTTTTTGCATTTGTAGGGTTTGACGCTGTCAGCACTGCCGCTCAAGAAGCTAAGAATCCAAAAAAGGGAATGCCTATTGGAATAATAGGTTCTCTACTCATCTGCACTGTACTATATGTATTATTCGCATATGTGATGACAGGTTTAGCGCATTATTCCGAATTTAAAGGTGATGCCAAACCCGTTGCAACCGCATTCGCCAAGACAGGATATCATTTTCTTAACACTGCACTAATCATTACCATTATCAGTGGATATACATCTGTTATTCTCGTGATGCTATTAGGTCAAAGTCGTGTGTTCTATTCCATGAGTAAGGATGGTTTATTACCAGCCTTCTTTTCCCACCTTTCAAAAAGACAAACACCATGGAAAACAAATGTTATATTCATGGTATTCGTGAGTTTATTTGCTGGATTCGTGCCAGTATCTGACTTGGGCCATATGGTAAGTATCGGCACTTTATTTGCCTTTACATTGGTTTGTATTGGTATTCTTGTACTCAGAAAGACAAACCCAGATATAGAACGCCCTTTCAAGACACCATTGGTGCCGCTCATACCAATATTAGGCATCATTGTATGTGTATTGATGATGGCCTCGCTACCAGTGGAAAGTTGGGAACGCCTTGGCATATGGCTGGGTCTAGGCCTTATCATATATTTTGTATATGGCAAAAAGCACAGCAAGATTAGAAAGGAGTACGAAGAAGGACTCAATAAATAAGTGATAAACAGAAAAGGAGGTGTTAACACCTCCTTTTCTGTTTATCACTTATTCGGAATATTTTCCAAGATTTCCAGTATAAATTTCCAGAATTTCTGAACAGAAGCAATTGAAACGCGTTCCGCAGGTGAGTGTGCACCCAATATCGTCGGTCCGAAAGATATCATATCCATTTTTGGATAATTCCGACCAAGGATACCACATTCTAGCCCGGCATGGCAAGCGACTACTTTTGGTTGCGTGTCATGCTGACGTTCATATATTCGAGTCAGTAAGCTCAAAATCTCGGAATTGGGATTAGGATTCCACCCAGGATAGTCACCGGCAAAGCTCACCTCCGCACCCATCAATTCAAAAGTAGACTTTAGCGCATTCGCTAAATCGTACTTTGCCGACTCAACAGACGATCTAGTTAGGCACTTCACAGCTATCTTACCCTCGCGCACCTCAATATTCGCGATATTATTAGAAGTTTCGACCAGATTATCAAAATCATTACTCATTCTATACACGCCATTCGGCGCAGCATATATTGCCTTAATCAGGTTTTCTTGTATATCCACCGGCAGTACGGTCACTGGGATATGTTCACTATCCTCGATCTGGATCTGTAGACCAGGATCTACCGTCTTATATTCGAGAACTATTGCATTAATCAATACAAGCAGTTCGTCCTTAAATAAATTCACTTTTGTATCGGGCACCATTACTTTTGCAACGCTTTCCCGCGGAATCGCATTCCTAAGACCTCCTCCCTTGATCTCGGATATACGTAATCCATATTTAGCATATGTATCGTAAAGTATCCGGTTCATAATCTTATTGGCATTACCAAGGCCCTTATGTATTTCCATTCCGGAATGACCGCCATTCAATCCCTTTACGGTAATCGTTAGCGGCACATATCCGTTCAATACAGGGTCAGAACTGTACGTTTTGATTGCCGTGACATCAATCCCTCCAGCACAACCAATATCAATCTCATTATCATCCTCAGTATCTAAGTTCAGTAGGATTTCACCATGCAACATCCCTCCTTGTAAACCAAAGGCACCTGTCATCCCCGTCTCTTCGTCTACTGTAAATAAGGCATCAATAGCAGGGTGTGCTATAGTAGTTGATTCAAGAATGGCCATGATAGTCGCTACGCCGAGTCCATTATCCGCACCTAAAGTTGTTCCTTCGGCCTTCACCCAATCACCATCCACAAACATTTTAATCCCCTCATTATCAAAATCAAATACAGTGTCATTATTTTTCTGATGTACCATATCTAAGTGCGACTGCAAAACAATACCCTTTCTATTTTCCATTCCAGCAGACGCAGGCTTCCTAATGACCACATTTCCAGTGTCATCCCTTAAGGTCTCTAGACCTAGAGATTTACCAAAATCCATAATGAATACAATAACTCTTTCCTCCTTCTTCGAAGCCCTTGGCACCGCGTTCAACAGGCCAAAGTTCTTCCAGATCGAAGCTGGTTCCAACATCAATATTTCTTGACTCATAACAATTCAATTTTATGCAAATGTAACGATAATAAATTTCTATATTCGGCTTATAGAATATCCAAGTAGCTACCATGGGACTTACACCAGCGGCTACAATTATCTAATAAATTCGTTATACTCGGGTTTGGAATTGCCAGCTGACGGACGAACATTGACAAACAGATTATACACATATGAAATCTTCAAAGGAATTAATGCTGGCTTCCGACCCCTATCGCGCAATGGGAAATGAGCTATTTTTAGAACGTCAGCATGCCAAAACAGAGTTACATGCATACAACTGCCTCGCTCCTGCCAAAGTACGCGAGCGCAATCAGATTTTGAAAAAACTACTGGGCAGTACTGGATCAAGATTTTTCATAGAGCCCCCATTTCATTGTGATTATGGCTACAACATTCAGCTTGGCGAAAATTTTTATGCAAACTACAATTGTACCATTTTAGATGGCGCCAAAGTCAGCATTGGCGACAATGTAATGTTTGGCCCCAATGTCAACCTTTACACGGCTGGGCATCCTATTCACTTTGAGCCCCGCAATGAGGGGTGGGAATATGCACTACCCATAATCATTGGCGCCAATGTATGGGTAGGTGGCAATACAGTCATCAATCCCGGCATTACAATCGGGGAGAATACTGTCATTGGATCTGGATCGGTTATCACGAAAGATATACCCGCTAACGTCATCGCTGTCGGGAATCCATGCCGTGTTCTGCGTCCAATTACAGACGAAGACAAAAAATATTACTACAAAAACAGACCCTTTTAATCCTAATTAAGCTCCAATCTCGTTTGGATTGCTTGGTTACGAGGTTCGCTTCTAAACTTAAATTCATCTGCAAAACGATACTGACTTGAGCCCTCATCAAAAATCCGAAGCACCACACGATCACAAAAGAAGTTAATGCTAATGCTCTCAAAACGCTCCAACGCAATCGCCAATTTTTCTTGGTTTAGCTTTCGAGCAATACTCATATGAGGATTAGTACTAGCCGAATTTTTGACGTTCAATGAGTTGGCAAAGCGTTTGGTAATATCCCTTAGATAGTCTTTAGAATAAGCCGTTGGCGCAATAAAAAAAGCTCCATTTTGTGGGAAAGCATCATATTTATCCAAATACACAAAATCGGGGCGCTCGGAATCTGCCAATTGTTTGAGTTTACGTTTAATCAAAGTCAGTTCCGCATCCGTCGCATTGAATTCGAGGATCGTAATATGCGCTTCAGAATTCTTACTATTATACCAGCCGATTATGCCAGCTAGGGCATCCTTTAAGTGTCGGACCAACGCCATAGAACGAGAACAAGGCTGGAATACCAGCGAATAATGTTTACTTTCCATATCCAAATAATAATTGATATCATTATAACGCCACTCTTGCTATAATATTTTATTGGACTGTACTTTTACTAGTTTGAAACCGATTTGTTACCTAAAAATGTTGACAAATTTAGCTAAACGGTCTTATTGCACACTATATGATCTGACCGACAAACTCCATTAATTACTTTCCTTGACATTATAAAAATGCTATCTTACCTTAATATTTTAAAACATATAAACTACCCATCTAGCAGCAACTATACATACATGACGACATAAACACCAGACATCATACAAGCACCCATTAACAATAATTGGTTACACGCTCCAATCATCCCTTACTAAGCAAGCATACATATATGAATATACACAAACTAATATTACTGTCCCTTTTATCGATAGGTGCTCCTGTCTTTTCGTCTTGTCAACCCAGATCTACATCAACGCCAGTCCATTCACCATCCAGTAGCAAAGAAATCCCTTCCTCAAAGAGCGCTCACTCCAACGGTTACAACGCTCAATACGTTAACGCGAGTGGGAAAACAGTCGAAGAACGCTTTATTAGTCCAATAGGATACACGCGTAAATCTTTTAACTCGAGTGAATTTGGATATTTTCTTAGGAACCTTCCCCTAAAAGATATGGGTAGTCCTGTTCTATATTACAACGGCAGCGAGAAAGCGTCCAAACAAATATATGTAAGTGTTGTTGATTTACCGATAGGCAAAAGGGATTTGCACCAATGCGCTGATGCAGTCATGCGGCTACGTGCAGACTATCTTTATCAGCAAAAACGGTACAAGGAAATACATTTCAACTTTTTATCAGACTCGAAACCCAGGTACTATCTCAACTACATTAAAGGTGATTATTCGGCCGCCAAATATTGGAAGTATATGGAGTACATATTTGCTTATGCCAATACTTCGTCCCTTCACGATGAGCTTCCTCCTGTCGCCTCTGTCAGAGATGTTCGGATTGGAGATACCTTTGTTCAAAAGGGTTCGCCAATAGGTCACGCCGTAATAGTTATAGATTTGGTTGAAAATGACCAAGGTGAAAAACTAGTATTACTTGCTCAAAGCTATATGCCTGCCCAGGAGATTCAAATTTTGAACAATCCTAGTGACAGCCAGCTCAGTCCTTGGTACAAACTTAATGAGGGCAAGCTCCAAACCCCCGAATGGTCATTTATGAGCAAGAATCTCCGAACATGGAACAATAGATAACATTTTGATTTACAAAGATAATTTGGTATATTGAGAGGGTATCAAAATCAATCATTATGAAGCGAATCCTCTTTCCCACCGATTTTTCAGAAGCTGCTAACAACGCCTTTGTATATGCATTGCATTTAGCTAAGAGTATAAATGCTTCGGTATATGTTCTACATGTTTATGAATTACCTATTTACTCCAGCATGTATGCCGGTCAGTTAGATTATGTCCAAAAACTATATCAAGACCTAGAGCTTGACAAATTTGACAACTACAAAGACAAGGTGCCTCAGTTGCACAACATCGCTAAGCAATATGATCTAGACGATATTGAAATATCATTTATCTTCGAAAAAGGCCTCTTTCAGGACGTTATCAAAACTGTTATAAAAAGAGACGCAATTGATATGATTGTCATGGGTACTACTGGATTAAATTCTGCAAACGGCACGCTCATAGGATCCAATACCGTCAACCTTATTAGATCAGTGTCCCAACCAGTGTTGAGCGTACCCCGTTTAGCGAAGTTTGAAGGAATTAAATCCATTGGATTTACCACCCTATTTAGAGATGCTGACAAGGAGCCTTTAACAGAGTTGTTGAAAATAGCTGATTTTTTTCAGGCACAGGTAAAGCTCTTACACGTACAGACTAAAGAGAATGAATCTATGCCCCAACTTTTGGAAGAATGGAAAGCCATATTTAATCATGAACGCTTATCTTTCCATATCATCAATAGTAAAGACGTAGAAAGTACGGCTTTACAATTTATTATTGACGAAAACATTGATTTTTTGGCGGTTGTCAAACGAAATCGAAATTTCTTCGATCGTCTTTTCAATTCGAGCATGAGTCAAAAATTGGCCTATCATTCGACAATCCCCGTTCTCGTAATTCGGGAAGGAGCATAGAAGTACAGTTTTTGCACTATTTAGATAACATAACATAGATTAGCATATGAAATATTTATTATTGGGCCTTTTGGCCGCCAACATGGTTTTATTTTCATGTCAAAACACCTCGAAGCAGACTTCAAACGCCACTGCAGATTCCAATGGTACAAATGGCACGATCGATTCAATAACGCACACGGGAGTCGATCATGCTCACAACAGTCAGAACGCGTTGGACTGGGATGGCGAGTACGAGGGTACTATCCCATGCGCAGATTGTGAAGGTATCAAAACTAACCTAATCATTCATATGGACAAAACGTACTCTAAAAAGATGGAATATCTGGGGAAAGAATCCGCTATTTTTTCTGAAGAAGGAACGTTTACATGGGACGATAATGGCAGTACCATTACACTCAAACTAAAAGATGGGGTTGAAAAATACAAGGTGGGTGAAGGTCGCATCTGGATGCTCGATCAAGAAGGCAATGCCGTCACCGGCAATTTAGCTGATCACTATATTTTAACGAAACAATAGTCGCTCATCTGACGCTATAAAAAACGGGAAGCTTAGGCATCCCGTTTTTTCTTAAATAGTCTTTGGTAAGTATTTTTTCATCGCTTTCCTCAAGCGTTCGTCATATCCATAGATGTCTGGAGCTTTGTAAAGCTCACCTTCATCATTTAACCATGTGGTATAGTACGTGATATAAACCGGGATATGCTTTTTCATCTTCACCCACCGACTGACGTTCAACGTGTCTACTATTTCAGATGCTATCTGCGCAGCTATTTCTTCGTCATCTATAAGAAAAGAAGCTAAAGCAGCTGGCTTCTCTACGCGTACACATCCATGACTAACTGCGCGATTCTTCGCTGAAAACATGTGCTTGGCAGGTGTGTCATGTAGGTATATTGCATACGGATTTGAAAAAATAAATTTGATGCTACCTAGAGAATTATCTGTTCCCGGGTTCTGCTTAAACCTGAAATTCAGAACAGAATCCGCTGACCAATTCACTGTGCTGGGATCCACGAGTTGTCCCCTTTTGTTATATGCGACCATATTACGCGACTCGAGATAATACGGATTAGCACGCAAACTAGCTATCAATTCCTTCTTGACTATACTGCTGGGGATATTCCAAACCGGATTAACCTGCATTCTATCCAACTGTCCACTCATCACAGGTGTCTCATGGTTACTTCCCCCCTCGCCCCTTTTTGCAAACGGAGCGTAAGTTGTTTCTCCAACACAGATATTCATGACATCCTCCACCTTACTATTAGCAACCATCTTCAGCTTTTG
Organism: Sphingobacterium sp. SYP-B4668; assembly: GCF_027627455.1. Taxonomy (NCBI): domain Bacteria; kingdom Pseudomonadati; phylum Bacteroidota; class Sphingobacteriia; order Sphingobacteriales; family Sphingobacteriaceae; genus Sphingobacterium; species Sphingobacterium sp. SYP-B4668. The sequence continues at coordinate 3,008,452 of NZ_CP115483.1, forward strand.
CTCCGGAATATTCACAAACACATATTTTTCAGGAAAATCGGTATTCATCCACCTTAATTTTTCCATCAAAAGATAGATATCCTCACGAGCTTGACTTGATAAGCCTTTCGACACCAATATTTTCTGCAATTTAAGGTAATAGGAATGAGTAGGTTGAATTGAAGGCAGCAATTCGCACATGTCTATACTGTCTAATACTTTGCGCGCATATGAAATTGTCATCCGATTTTGCTTCTCAAAATATCGACCATATAAGCGCTTTGGATTGACAGCTCCATGTTGCAATGCATTCACATAGGTCACATAGCCATCTGCCCCCAATAGATCCAATCTGGCAAGCAGTGGGTATAAATCTTCCACTCTACCTGTTTTGGACGTACTGATATCCTTATACAAGCCCCTTATCTCCTCTGCGTGAAAAGGTTCAGCCGATAGCCCATGTTCGCCAATGGCTGTAAGAAAGGAATATAATGTGTCAATTTTTCCTTGTGAAAGGTTCCGTCCAATAAAGGTCAACCCTTTTGAAGAATCCGCAAATTCGGCCATCCATTTTGGATTATTCAACTCAGTAGCCAATCGCTTTTGCTCGCTTTTAAAGACCGTGAAATAGGCCGTTGTATCAAACTTACTGTAGTTCTTTTGTCCGAACTGCTCCACCAACTCATCCCCGAAGGATTCTACTTTTGGACTACTACACGAATTAAATAGTAAAAGACCACCTAAAATAACTAAACTTAACTGTATTTTGCTCATATCTCTGCTCAAATCACGGCGACGTTATCGCCCGCTGACTTTCTTATCAAATCTGTTGTCAGTTACAATCGTTAAGACAAAAGACATTCCAAAGTTAAAAATTTAAGGTCTTTTTCTACAAACTATTCTTCCGTATCTAATACATCTTGAAAAGCAATTGTCTTTTCGAATATAGAACGTGCAAACGGACATTGAGGAATTATTTTCATCTCATTCCGTCTCGCATAATCAACTACTTCTAAAATCAACTTTTTTCCAATCCCATGTCCAGAAAAATGGTCTCCCACATCCGTACTTTCAATAATAAGCTTGTCCTCACCATCCTCATAATAATGTATCTGTCCACTTTGCTGACCATCTAAGTAGGCTGTAAATACTCCATTTCTGCCATTACTAGTTTGCTTAATATCCATAATGCTTACATATTGATTATTTTAAAAGAATAACAAGTTTTCCATTATTTTGTTTATCCCCAGTCTCCTTAAAATAGATTTAATTGAAAACTGGGGCTGTGCGCTAGCTTTACTTGCAGCTGCCTACCACAGAAGCGTTCTGTTCCGCAGCTGAACTTATATGGTTCAGGTATTTTCCTGCACAATTATTTTATCGATTACCTGAAGTTCCCTAACCTTGATTTCGGCATTTGTTCTTTTTACCCCAGCATTATCCACAAAATCCCTATACGTCAATGCACCTTCGATCAATACATGGGTACCTTTAGTACATTGCAATTCTACAGTTTTAACCAACCTTCCCCATACTACCAAATTGTGCCAATGGACATGATCTGTCCACTCCCCTAATTCATTCTTTGAGAATTGGTGCGTAGCTATACGCAAAGCTGCCATTTTGCTTCCTGTTTTTGTCATTCTAATAATTGGTTCTAAACCTACTCTACCCATCAATTGGATACTGTTTCGCATAGTGTTCATATTACAAATGTTTAAATAGTTAATAATATTTGCTATCTTACTATCGCTTGATCATCTAATCATGACCAGCTTTAAAGCAGTTACACAAAGTTGCCTATCAGACGAATTGACAACTGGTATTTAACCATTTATTTGCGACAATAACCATTTGTAAACGCTTATAGCTCAAATACAACAAACAACCGTTATGGAAATACAGTTGAGACTTTGCCAAGAATGCAAAGAACAAATTAGAGGTCGGTCCGACAAACGATTTTGCGATGATGCCTGTCGTAACAACTACAACAATAAAATCAATAGTGATGCTAACAACTATGTCCGTCAGATCAATACGGTACTAAGGAAAAATCGACGGGTCCTCGAAGAACTACTTGGACAAGAGGATAAAAAAAAGACCAGCCGCGAACTACTCCTGACAAATGGTTTTCAATTCAAATATTCGACTAACCAACACACCACAAATAGAGGATATACCTATTATTTTGTTTATGAATACGGATACCTCCTGCTAGAGCAAGAGCTCGTTTTATTGGTCAGACGTCGCGATTAAAATGTCATCCCAAAATAGCAAAAAATCACTTCAATGTAAGATTATGCAGCTTTTTCGAATTCCTGTGGCCATTAGTATTTCATGGAAGCTAGTTTTAGTAACTTTACCCGATATAAAAGCAATCACATGCAAAATACAGAAAAAAACAGAATGCAGGTCGAGATATGGAGTGACGTGATGTGTCCGTTTTGCTATATCGGAAAACGTAACTTTGAAAACGCCCTCCATACATTTAGCGAACGAGATGATATCGAAATTACTTGGAAAAGCTTTCAATTAGACCCATCTCTTCCTCAAAAAGAAGAACTCAACCACCAACAATACTTGATTGACCGAAAGGGCCTGCCTGCCGACCAAGTTAAATCCATGTTAGATCATGTGACCAACGTAGCGCGAGATGCAGGATTGGATTTTCATTTTGAAAGTGTGGTTACGGTAAATTCGTTCAATGCGCATCGAATTATTCAATTTGCCAAATCCAAAGGTCTGGGCGATACGGCTGAAGAGTCTTTCTTCAACGCATACTTCAAAGATGGTAAAGATATTGCAAATCAGAACACGCTCCTAGAATTAGGAAAGGAAATTGGTTTGACCGACATAGAGATAAAAGAAGCATTGACAAATGATGAGTATGCCTACAAAGTATCACAAGATATACAGGAAGCACAATCCATTGGAGTCAAAGGTGTCCCTTTCTTTGTTTTCGACAGGAAATATGCTATATCTGGAGCACAACCTACCGACGCATTTACTGATACGCTGACCAAGTCATTTACAGAATGGCGTTTACAGCATCCGATTTCATCCTTCGCAGTATCAAATGGCCCCTCCTGTTCGCCAGATGGACATTGTGAATAAGGGCAAATAAGCGAACAAAAAGCAATCTAAAAATAAGCGTTAGATTGCTTTTTCGATACGCCTTAAAGAAAACCCAATTCCCAATATGGATCTTCCCCTCTCAACAGCAGCAAAAGGGAAGTCTTGGAAATACCTTTAATTTTGCAGTTGACGATAGTATGAGTTACTCCAGAATTACAGATATGTTATGCACTTTTTCATCGGTCCAGCGGCACACTTAGTCCACACTTAACAATGTCCATAGCCACAAATGTTTTAAAATTACGGATATTGCTATTGCTGAAAAATAGCCGTCTAGTTAACAGTTCATAGTCATGCATCGTGGTGACTAGCACGATCAATACAAAATCCACTTCACCCGTTACATAGTAACACTGCTGTACTTCTGGAGCATTTTTAAAACTCTCTTTAGCTTCGTCGATTAACTCAATCCGTTCGTTATCCAGTGTCACCTCTACAAATAATGATATTGGACGCCCTACTTTAGCCCGATCTATAACAGCAACATTGGATTGGATTACTCTCGTTTCTTTCAATCGTTTGACTCTTCGTTGCACAGCTGCTGCAGATAAACCAATCTCCTCACCGATATCCCGCTGCGCTCTCATGTTGTCCTTTTGGAGCAAATTCAATATTGCAAGGTCAAATGTATCCAATTCTTCCATTTTCGAGTATTTTACGAAACAAAATTGCAAATATCACTCGAAATAAGATAAAAAAACACATCCATTTTGAATTATTTTTGCGTCGCATCGAGTTATTAATATTAACATGAATCAAACCGGACATTGGAAAGGAATTTCATTAGCCATTTTAGCCGCATTACTGTGGGGTATTTCAGGGTCTTTAGGCCAGTTCCTTATTCAACAAAGAGGCATAGATGTTGAATGGCTTATAGCCATGCGAATGTTGATCTCCGGCGTTGTCCTCTTGTTGATTGCGCTTTGCAGACGAGAGAAAATGTTGCTTAGCATTTGGAAAAGTAGGAAAGACGCCAGTAAACTATTGACGTTTGGTGTGGGAGGAATTCTTACCGTCCAGTATACCTATTTTGCCGCTATACAACATTCCAATGCTGCCGCGGCAACAGTATTACAATACATGGGGCCAGTTTTCATTGCCGTCTACCTAGCGACCAAAAACAAAAAAATCCCTCGCCCCATTGAGCTACTCGCTATTGGTCTTGCTGTATTAGGTACATTCTTATTGGTCACACATGGCGACATCCATAGTCTAAACATCTCCCCTACAGCTTTGATATTTGGTATTGCTTCTGCAGTAGCCCTAGCGATTTACACATTACAACCCATTTCTTTATTGCAAAAATACAACGCTACTGTGGTCATCGGCTGGGGAATGCTTATAGGCGGTATAACGATGTGCTTTATACACATCCCTTGGCAGATTGAGGGTATTTGGGATGCACATACCTACGGTTACACTTTTTTTATAGTGATTCCTGGCACACTAATCGCATTTTATGCATACCTAATCGCGGTAGGACAAATAGGAGGGCAAAAAAGTAGTTTGCTTGCATCTGCTGAGCCACTTTCGGCTACACTTATAGCCGTCTTATGGCTACAGACTCCTTTTGAACTAATGGATTGGATTGGCAGTCTACTCATCGTCTCGACAATTTTCATGCTGAGTGTCACTCCATCATCCAAAAAATCATTATCCGAGTGACAGTCCCAATAGACAAGTCCCTTTAAATCCACATCTATTTCACAGTAAAAATACAAGCCCTTTTGCAAATAATAATTGTATTTTTAAAGCTATATGAATCACAATATCGGCCCTGCAAATTTTTGATGTTATGAAAAATACGTTCTATCTCTTGATTACATTGTTCATATTCGCCTGTGGACAATCAAAAACACCAAACAAAAAAACGGACGCCCCTACATCCAATGATACACTTAGGTTAACATCAGACCTACCCCCTGCCACTCGAAATGTGGAAGAAAAGAAAATCCTGTGGCGTGCAGCGAAATATGATGAAATATCAAAGGATACTGTCGATATGATTGTCATTGATGACAAAGTTGTCGCAAGTCTTTCGGAAGCACAGCGCGCCGCTGTTGGTTACATTGCAACTTTCATAGGCAATGAATGCAGTTGGGATGGCCCATATCGTGACGATCGAAGCAATTTAAAATGTCGAATATTAACAGCACTCAAGCTTGGATATCAATGCTCCGCTCAACATTTGGATTTCTTACGAAAATGGTTTAAGCAAGATCAGACAGTCCTCTCCGAACTGGAAAACTGTCCTACAATACCTGATGGTGCCACTATTCAAGACACGTTCGAAGAGATTATCCTGAAGCAGGACGGAAATCAAATCATCATAAGCGTTAAAGTTACTGGATACAATATGCGAGAAGGTAAAAGTTGGCATTGGAGCGAGATAGATTACTTTCAGGTTCAGGGAAATACTATCGTTTGTTTGAAAAAGGAAAAAAGCGAAGTGGCATTCGCGAATTAGCAAATGCCTACATTGCTTCTTTCTAAAATTTTACTACTTAAAAGCTACAAAAGATGCGAAGCAGAGATGTTTGTGCAAAATATCCACCGATGAAAATCCAACTTTTCGCAATAGATCCAACTGGAAGTCGACGCTTCTAGGACTATCTTCTTTCTCTATATACGCAAATACGTGATCACGATAAGCTTCATCTTTCAAACCAGTCAAATATTCTCCATATTTGACCGTATAAATCAACTCTTGCATCCGAGCTTGGTTATGAGCGACTAGATCAAATATCCAGATGCTTCCACCCGGTTTTAGCCATTTGTAGCAATTTGAAAATGCAGATTCCCAGTCCGCATCATCTCGCAGGTGGTGCAATACAGCAGTAGCAATGATAACATCAAAGCTACATTCCTTTAAATTCGCACTCCTGAAATCGCCCTTTATTTCTCTAATTTCGCCAGAAGTCAACTTTTCAATCCGCTCGCGAGCCTTAGACAACATTGGCTTACTTAAATCAATTAGCGTTACGTTGGCATTAGAATTCGCTTTCATCAAGAGGTTTACGGGATAATTTCCAGCACCACATCCAATATCGAGCACGTCATGTATCTCCGGGTAGACTTGCAAAATCCCATCCGTAATGATATCCATATTGAATTTAGCATCCAACGTAGTTTGCTGACCCGTTTTCAAATTTGCAAATCTCGCAACATCGCGATCGAATCGTTCCTCTATTTCCTTTAATGTTGATTTGTTGTCCATAATCATAGCATCTTTAAAATTCAAAAATATAAAACTCATCAATACTCTAAAAATACTATATTTATCATCAATCAATACAAAATAAGTATCATGGAAATACGACATCTTATTTACTTCAAGACCTTAGCCGAAGAACTGCATTTCGGGAGGGCTGCCCAAAAGCTTTTTATATCGCAGCCTCCATTAAGCCGTCAGATCAAAGATCTGGAAGATGAGTTGAATGTCCTTCTATTTACCCGAAATAATAAAAGAGTGGCGCTAACTCCTGCAGGTCAATACTTTCTATCTGCTTCCGAAAAAATAATCCAACAATTAAACGATGCTAAGATTAAAGCCAAACAAATTCAGGATGCTGTCTCTGGTGAATTCAAACTGGGGTATATCAGTTCAATACCGAAGTATATCCTCGCACATATATTGAAAATTGTAAATGAACAATATCCATTGCTGCGCGTAAGTTTATATGAGGTGTCTACGGTCAAACAGAAAGCGGCTTTGGAAAGCGGGAAGCTTGATTTAGGAATTGTACGGGCACCGCTTTTGTCTGATAAGTTAGCGACAGTACCCCTGCTTAGCGAAAATTTTTGTTTGGCTACTCCTTCACCTTTCATCAATCGTCCGCCGGAGCTTGCCAAGTTACCTTATGTTTCCTATAACAGCCGATATGCTCCAGATTATCATCAACAATTTATAGCTGTTTGTCGCCATTTGGGCTTTGAACCTCAAGTAATTCACGAATGTAATAATATGTCTTCAATCCTTGAGCTGGTTGCACATGGCTTAGGCATCGCCATCGTTCCTGAGTCTGCCCAAGGTCTTCAAGTCCATCCTGGATTACACTTCTTCCCTCTCACAGATGTTCCTTTAGGGACATCTATTTTGTTGGCTTTTGACGAGCAGAGCCAGCACCCTGCTCTGCAATTCTTTATCGACAACATATCTGAACACTATATAAACAAGTAAGATGAAGAAAACAAGAGGTGACAATCATGCTCATAAAACCATGGAAATTTGGGATATTACCTTAATTATCCTAAATTTAGAGTATGCAACTTTACACGATTGATACTGGATTTTTCAAGCTAGATGGAGGTGCCATGTTTGGAGTCGTTCCTAAATCCCTCTGGCAAAAGACCAACCCACCAGATGCCCGCAACCTCTGCACTTGGGCGACCAGATTGCTGCTAATAGAAGACGGTGCACGGCTAATACTCATTGACACTGGCCTAGGCGACAAGCAAGATGCAAAGTTTTTCGGACATTACGACCTACATGGAGATGACACCTTGGACAAATCGCTTGCTAAACATGGTTATGCTAGACAGGATATTACCGATGTATTCCTTACGCACTTGCATTTCGATCATTGCGGAGGTGCTATCGCTCGTCAAGGTGACCGATTGGTACCAGCCTTTACCAATGCCATTTATTGGAGCAATGAACGACATTGGAATTGGGCTACAGTAGATCCCAATCCAAGAGAACGCGCTTCTTTTTTAAAAGAAAACATTCTCCCTATCCAAGAGAGTGGTCAGCTCCGATTCATAGAACAAGGTCAGAAGCTGACCAATCATATTGACATTCGATACACCTTCGGTCATACTGAGGCAATGATGCTTCCTCAAATTACTTATAAAAATAAAACAATTCTTTACATGGCCGATTTGCTTCCTTCTGTAGGGCACATACCCGTGCCCTACGTAATGAGTTACGACGTTCGCCCATTAACAACTATGGATGAGCGAAAGTCATATTGGGAAGAAATAGTCGATCACGAGTACATTCTATTCTTAGAACACGATTCGGTTCACGAATGTTGTACACTTCAACATACCGAAAAGGGAATTCGACTTAAAGACACCTTCTCTTTATCTGAAATATTATAGTCATCAAATATTCGTACGAGAAGAAGCGCACTTTTCCAATCAAAACGCGCTTCTCCTACTAATGGCCTTATCACTTAGTCTTTTGCATAAAAAAGCCCAGTACGCAATGTACCGGGCTATGTTAGAAAGAGGCTTGCGAAGTCCTCTTTATCTAGTTTTTTTGATTTTGACGAATAATATTCAATGCACCCCCTGCCTTGAACCAGTTGATTTGCTGTTCATTATAAGTATGGTTTGCTAAGATTTTATCTTCGCTACCATCAGCATGATGCAATACAATTGTCAAAGGAGTATTAGGCGCAAATGTAGTCAATCCCAAGATATCAATCGTATCGTTCTCTTGGACTTTGTCATAATCTTCTTTATTAGCAAATGTCAACCCCAACATACCTTGTTTTTTCAAGTTTGTTTCATGGATACGAGCAAAAGATTTCACTAATACAGCACGAACGCCCAAATGACGAGGTTCCATAGCGGCGTGTTCACGTGAAGAACCCTCTCCATAGTTTTCATCGCCCACCACGATCGAGCCAATACCTGAGGCTTTATAAGCCCGCTGTGTTGCTGGAACTGCACCGTACTCTCCTGTCAATTGGTTCTTTACCGAATCTGTCTTTTCGTTGAAGAAGTTAACGGCACCAATCAACATGTTGTTTGAAATATTATCCAAATGACCACGATATTTCAACCATGGGCCAGCCATAGAGATATGGTCGGTGGTACATTTACCCTTTGCCTTAATCAACAACTTCAACCCTTTTAGATCTGTTCCCTCCCAAGCTGCAAAAGGTTCCAACAATTGCAAACGATCAGAATCCGGGCTTACGGCAACGACCACATTCGACCCATCTTCAGCTGGAGCTTGATAGCCCGCATCTTCAACCGCAAATCCTCTTTGGGGCAATTCGTCCCCTACAGGTGGGTCTAATTTCACTTCCTCGCCTTTGCTATTCGTAAGAGTGTCAGTCAATGGATTAAAACCTAAATTACCCGAAATTGCAATAGCAGCAACCATCTCTGGTGATGTTACAAACGCAAACGTATTCGGGTTGCCATCTGCACGCTTAGCAAAATTACGGTTGAATGAGTGTACGATTGTATTTTTTTCCTGTTTATCCGCACCGACCCGATCCCACATACCGATACATGGGCCACATGCATTGGTAAAGATTGTTGCATTCAAATCTTCAAATGTTTTCAACAATCCATCACGATCCGCAGTGTAGCGCACTTGCTCTGATCCGGGATTTATACCAAATTCTGCTCTAGTTACCAAACCTTTATCTACTGCCTGCTTTGCAATAGAAGCAGCTCTTGACAAATCTTCGTAGGAGGAGTTCGTACATGACCCAATCAATCCCCACTCTACTGTCAGTGGCCATCCGTTTTTCTGTGCTTCTTCACGCATCCGCGAAATAGGCGTATATAAATCAGGTGTAAATGGACCATTCAAACTTGGTTCCAATTCAGACAAGTTAATTTCAATTACTTGGTCAAAGTATTTTTCTGGTGCAGCATAGACTTCTGGATCAGCCGTCAGATGCTCTTTGATTGTATTGGCAGCATCAGCAACATCTTCACGGTCAGTGGCACGGAGATAACGTTCCATAGATTCATCGTATCCGAATGTAGATGTTGTAGCACCAATTTCAGCCCCCATATTACAAATGGTTCCTTTACCCGTGCAAGACATAGATGTAGCACCTTCGCCAAAATATTCAACAATTGCACCAGTACCACCTTTGACAGTCAAAATACCCGCGACCTTAAGGATTACATCTTTTGGAGACGTCCAACCGCTTAATTTACCCGTTAATTTGACGCCAATCAATTTCGGAAATTTCAGCTCCCATGGCAATCCTGCCATGACGTCACATGCATCAGCTCCGCCGACACCAATTGCAATCATTCCTAAACCACCCGCATTCACGGTGTGAGAGTCGGTACCGATCATCATACCACCAGGGAAAGCATAATTCTCCAATACGACTTGATGGATAATACCAGCCCCGGGTTTCCAGAAGCCAATACCATATTTATTAGAAACGGAGCTTAAGAAATTGAATACCTCTGAGCTTTCCTGCTTTGCACGGTTCAAGTCCTTTTCGGCACCTTCCTTAGCCTGGATCAAGTGGTCGCAATGCACCGTTGAAGGCACGGCAACTTGCGCCCGACCAGCTTGCATAAACTGCAACAATGCCATTTGAGCAGTTGCATCCTGCATAGCAACACGATCCGGAGCAAAGTCAACATAAGAGTTTCCACGCTCGTAAGCCTCTTTGGCATTGCCATCCCAAAGGTGCGCATACAAAATTTTTTCAGATAGCGTCAAAGGCTTATTGACCAATTCACGAGCAGCACGGATGCGCTCATCATATTGGCTATATACCTTTTTTATCATTTCTATATCAAATGCCATATCTCTCAAATTTATGTTATTTAATTACTTTACTCAACTATCAATAAAGTTTATTTTGTCGGAATCGGAGCAAATTTAGTCAGGTTAATACCTTCTACAGCAGCCTTATATTCTTCCATATTAGGAATACGACCTAAAATAGCCGAAAGTACGACTACAGGCGTCGAAGCCAATAAAGACTCTCCCTTTTTGCCATCCCTATCCTCGACCACACGCCCTTGAAACAAACGAGTTGAAGTAGCCATGACAGTATCCCCTTTTGCAGCTTTTTCCTGATTACCCATACACAGGTTACAGCCTGGGCGCTCTAAGTACATAATATTTTCATATTCTGTACGGGCAGCACTCTTTGGTAGGGCATCGCTAAACTCAAATCCCGAATATTTTTGTAGAAATTCCCAATCCCCTTCGTCTTTCAACTCATCTATAATATTGTAAGTAGGCGCAGCAACGACCAACGGCGCCTTAAAAGTAACCGCACCTTGCTGCTGTTCAATATTTTTCAACATTTTTGAAACTATCTTCAAGTCGTCTTTGTGAACCATGCATGACCCCACAAATCCTAGGTCTACCTTTTTATTGCCGCCGTAGTATGACAATTCGCGTATAGTATCATGCGTATAACGCTTGGATACATCAGCATTATTGACATCAGGATCGGCAATCATTGGCTCCTCAATGATATTCAAATCAATAACGACCTCAGCGTAATATTTTGCATTTGTATCTGGAGTCAATGCTGGCTTAACACCAGATTTAATTTCTTCAATACGTCTGTTTGCTTTCTCAATTAAACCCTGTAGCACATTATTTTTATTTTCCATCCCCTTATCAATCATGATTTGGATACGGTTTTTAGCTATCTCTAAAGATTCAATTAACGTGTCGTCTTGTGAAATACAGATGGAAGCTTTTGCTTTCATCTCTGCAGTCCAGTCCGTAAATGTAAATGCCTGATCCGCTAAGAGCGTACCGATATGCACTTCGATGATTCTACCTTGGAAAACGTTTTCACCAGCAAATTGTTGTAGCATTTGTGATTGAGTAGCGTGGACAACGTCACGAAAATCCATATGCTCTTTCATGCTACCTTTGAAAGTAACTTTTACCGATTCAGGAATTGGCATAGAAGCCTCACCTGTCGCTAATGCTAAAGCAACAGTACCAGAGTCAGCACCAAAAGCAACACCTTTGGACATACGTGTATGCGAATCACCACCGATAATAATCGCCCATTCGTCTATCGTAATATCATTCAGCACTTTGTGGATTACATCTGTCATCGAGTGATAAGAACCTTTAGGGTCGCGCGCCGTAATCAATCCAAAGTCATTCATAAATTTCATCAGTTTTGGAATATTAGCTTGCGCTTTTTTATCCCATACCGATGCCGTGTGACATCCAGATTGATAAGCTCCGTCAACGGTTGGAGCGATTACTGTAGCCGCCATTGCTTCCAGCTCTTGCGCAGTCATCAGCCCCGTTGTATCTTGAGAGCCCACAATATTCACTTTTACACGAACGTCCGAACCAGCATGCAATACCTTACCCGGACTTACACCAACAGCATTCTTGTTAAAGATTTTTTCTACTGCGGTCAGTCCTTGCCCCTCGATTGTGATCTCTTTAGCAGGCGCAAATACCGCGGGAGCTTCTACCCCTAGAGTCTGTGCCGCGAAAGTTTGGATTTTTTTACCAAATACGATAGCATAAGAGCCACCTGCTTTGATAAATTCCATTTTTTGAGGAGTAAGTGCTTTCGAAATATCAATTAACTCCTCAGTACCATTGTATAATTTTTTTGTCTTCGTATTGATAGTTAGTACAGTACCTGTAGCAACAGAATATACTTCTTCTAAAATTGGTTCATCTTTTTCATTACGAACAACGTTTCCATTTGCATCGACCTTTTTCACCCAGTTTTTAAGATCGACACCAATACCACCGGTAACATCCACTGTCGTTAAGAAAATTGGCGAGATGCCGTTCGTACCTCCTACGATTGGTGCTATATTGACAAAAGGAACATAAGGGCTAGCTTGCTTACCCGTCCATAACGCTACATTATTGACACCTGACATACGTGATGAACCCACGCCCATCGTTCCCTTTTCAGCAATCAGCATCACACTTTTACCAACGTGCTGCCGCTGCAGGTCCTGAATCTGTTGTTGTGCTTCGGGCGTAATCATACATTTACCATGTAGCTCACGGTCTGAGCGCGAGTGCGCTTGATTACCTGGAGATAGCAAATCTGTCGAAATATCACCCTCGCCTGCTATAAAAGTGACAATCTGAATTTCTTCTGCCACTTCAGGAAGTTTAGTAAAGAATTCCGCTTTTACATAACTTTCTAGAATATCTTTTGCAATAACGTTGCCTTGTTCGAACGCTTCTTTCAAACGAGCTGTATCCGCATCATAAAGGAAAACTTGCGTTTTAAGTACTTCAGCAGCTTGCTGTGCTATAGCACTATCAGTACCCAAAGCTAAATCCAATAATACATCTATAGAAGGTCCACCCTTCATATGAGACAATAACTCAAAAGCAAAATTAGGAGCAATTTCAGCTACAGCCGATTCACCCAAAATGATTTCCTTTAAGAATTGGGCCTTAACCCCTGCTGCTGGAGTTGTACCCGGCAGAGTATTATAAATAAACAACTTTAGAGACTCTGCTCTATTCTCATTGTTCACGTCTTTAATTTGAGCAATTATCTCACTTAGTAATTCTGCTCCGTCAATTGGCTTAGGATGTAACCCTTGGCCTTCTCGTTCTACAACCTCTAGTACGTAATCGTTGTAAATACTCATAGATATCAATATTTCTATTTTAAAGGTAGTGCAAAATAAATATTTATTTTGCACTACCATTTTTGTTATAAATTTAAGCTAACGCTCCATGTGGTGACCTCCACCATCAGCCTTTAATTAGCTCGTTTGTTTCTCGTTTATGTGTTGATTGATTTATCGTAAAACAACTCTTACGATAAGCTGCAAAAATAGGGAAAATCAAACTTTAAACGCATGCATTCCATTTATTTAAGACAATTTGGAATTATTCTAAACAGACCCCTTAGAATCCCATGACGTTTTCTGAAATCTTTAATTTTGCATTCACAAAACTTCAAAAAAAAGAGGTGATTTATTTTACCAAACCACCTCTTCCTTTTATATATTTTGTACGTTTATATCAATATCTTTCAGCGATTTCACTGTCGCTATAGGGTCCTTCGCACTGAACACGAAAGAACCGGCGACCAAAACATCTGCCCCTGCTTTCAACAATCGAGCGGCATTATCTGTGGTAACGCCCCCATCGACTTCAATAAATAACCCATCATTGACACCTTGGGCCATACCTCGGAGTTCCTGAACTTTGGCATAAGTATTTGTGATAAACTTCTGTCCACCAAATCCAGGATTTACCGACATTAGACATACCAAATCCAAATCTGCCAAAACATCTTTTAGAAGTGCTACAGGAGTATGCGGATTTAACGCCACGCCTGCTTTACACCCCAATTCTTTAATTGCAGCAAGTGTCCGATGTAAATGTGTACATGCCTCATAATGAACCGTGATAATATCCGCACCTGAATCTTTACACACCTTCAAATAGCGATCTGGATCCACAATCATCAAATGTACATCTAAAGGCTTTGTAGCATGCTTCGCTATCGCCTGCATCACAGGAAAGCCAAAAGATATATTTGGGACAAACACGCCATCCATGATATCAATATGGAACCAATCGGCTTCACTATTATTGACCATTTGAATATCATCACGAAGATTTGCAAAATCAGCAGCTAGTACAGAAGGTGCTATAAGATGTTTTTGAAGAGACATTAATTTTTATAGTTTTTTGTTTCTGCTGCAAAGATACATAAGTCTATAGGATATCCGAATCCTTAATCTAAAAACTGAACATTCTCCGACAAATCACCGCTTTTGGCAATGGAAACACTCAAATATTAATTACATTTGTTACATAATATCGCTAATTTAACGCTTGTGGCAAGATTAAAAATTAAGTATCAACGAGAACAATTAAAGCAGAATACCTTGGTATTAAAGTACGCAATGGTCCTTACGACGATTGTACTCATCTGTGTTTTTCTACCAAAACAACCCCGTTTTCAATATGAATTCGAAAAGGGGAAAGCATGGAATCACGACAACCTTGTATCTCCTTACAATTTTGCGGTACTTAAGACCCAAGAAGAGCTAAACCAAGACCGTAAAAACATCTTGCACACCGTCCAGCCTATCTATAACTTAAGTGTTAGTACAGCCAAGGAGCAAATCGACCAATTCAATACAGATCTCGCTGAAAAATGGCAGACCAGCCAGATGGACTCTCTTAAAGACAAGATGTCGGACTACCGCGCAATAGGCTCCGAACTACTCAGTCATATATACATGAAGGGAGTCATTTCGCTCAATAATAGATATCAAAGTCGTGAAGGAGCTACCGGAGATGCTTCTGATGCATCCAAACAGTACAATTTCACGCTAGTCAACGATAATGTCGCTACACAAAAAAATACCGTTGACTGCTACACCATCGAGTCTGCATACAATTATATCGAATTGGCTTTGTCAAAATATTCTAAAGTCACACACAAGAAATGGCTACTGGAAACGCTCAAGAACTACATTACTATCAATTACATTTTCAATGAAAATCTTACCAATAAAATTGAGCAAAATGCATTAGCCAATATATCCACTACACGAGGTGTTGTTCAGAAAGGGGAGCTCATAGCAGAGAAAGATAAAATTATTAATAACGAAACTTATCAAAAGCTTGAATCTCTACGTAAGGTTTACGAAGATGAAGCTAAGATCAGTGGTAATCAAAACTATGTCGCCCTTGGACAATTTATGATTATCTCTTTATGCATCACATTATTGATGGTTTTTTTATACTTCTTTCGTAAAGACATTTACTATAACAACAGGCTATTGACCATTATATTCGTCGTCATTATTGCCATGCTAGGTGTTCTTTCTTGGTGTGTAAACCTTAAAATACCAAGCCTTTACTATATACCTTATTGCGGGGTCCCCATTATTATTCGTATTTTATTTGACACGCGCGTAGCCCTCAATATACACCTATTAATGGTCCTCATTGCAGCATTGTTTGTCCCCAATTCCTATGAGTTTGTCTTTTTGCAATTCGTGACCGGCATGGTATCCATCTACAGTATTAAGACGCTTGTCAAGCGTGAGCAGTTTTTAATTTCCAGTTTAATCATTCTAGCTACATATTTAGTTGCCTACATCGGACTTGGGTTAACACGCAATGGTTCCTTTAGCAATATCTATTGGAGCGATATCCTCCCTTTCATTGTCAGTGTAGGCCTAACACTTCTAGCCTATCCGTTGATTTATGCTTTTGAGCGGCTCTTCGGGATAGTATCCGATTTGACATTGATGGAACTCACCAACAGTAACTCCAAGCTACTTCGAGAGTTGTCATTAAAGGCACCTGGTACTTTCCAACATTCGCTTCAAGTAGCTAATCTAGCTGAAGCCGCCATCTACAAAATTGGAGGCAACCCGCTAATGGTAAGAGCGGGCGCTCTTTATCACGATGTTGGAAAGATGACCAATCCCCAATACTTCATTGAAAACCAAATATCTGGGCACAACCCGCATGATGAGCTTACCTCGGAGCAGAGTGCACAGGTCATCATCTCACATGTCCACAAAGGGGTCGAGATTGCCCGTAAAAATCTACTACCCGAAGTAGTCGTTGATTTTATACGGACGCACCACGGAACTACCCGTGTAGACTATTTCTATAATATGTTCATTAAGAATAATCCGGACAAACTGGTAGACGAAGCTTTATTCCGTTACCCCGGTCCAATCCCCTATTCCAAAGAAACAGCAGTTTTAATGATGGCCGATTCGGTTGAAGCTGCCTCTCGAAGTATGAAAGAGCATACAGAGCAATCCATCAATGATCTTGTCGATAAAATTATCGACCACAAAGTAGCACAAAAGCAATTCGTAGATAGCAACATTACGATGAGGGATATCACAGAAGCCGCACGGATTTTTAAGTCCATGCTTAAGAGTATTTACCACGTCCGCATCGATTACGACTTGAGTCGAAAAAAAAGTGATTAACACCGCATAAACAAACAAATTGAGACTCAGAAGCTTATTTAAAAACGTCATCTTTTTTTCAAAAAAAAGAGATTATTGACTTTGCGGAATGAAATATTTGCCTTATGTTTGCATCGTCGAAACAGGGAGAGGTGCCTGAGTGGCCGAAAGGAACAGTTTGCTAAACTGTCGTACTGGAAACGGTACCGCGGGTTCGAATCCCGCCCTCTCCGCTGAGAGGGACTTCTTTAAGAAGTCCCTCTTTTTTTTCGCACAACAGCAATCCCTTTTCCCTCATTATTTGGTAATTATGCGATAATTCATCTTTCAGATGAGGGGTTCGATAGGTGCCTTCCTTATAATACAAACCTCGGTCGAACCCCAGCTTAATGAATGTTCTTTTTTGAGTGGTGTCGCATTGGTTGTAAATACTTTTCAAGTCTGATAGCTTATCTAAATTCTTATGTAGAATCGTTTGGACACCATGACGGTCATTGTGGAGCTTCTCAATTGTACCTTTTAAGAGTCGGATGTTCACATTGATCTTCGCATACCATCTTTCGTAGGTCTCTTGATTAATGGTATTGTCTATCCATGGAATTGCAATAAACAAGTAGAGACATTTTAAGCAGCTTCTGTTTTATTTTTCATCATTTCTTTTTCAGCCTGAACTGGCGTTAGGTAATCGATTGATGAATGTCTTCTTTTTCTATTGTACCATACTTCGATATAATCAAACAGTTCAAGTTTTGCCTGTGCCCTGGTTTTAAATTTTCTGTGGTATACCATTTCTGTTTTTAAGGTTTTGAAGAAGCTTTCTGCAACGGCATTATCCCAACAGTTTCCTTTTCTTGACATACTTTGCAATACTGGCAGACCTTTAAAGCATCTACGGAACTCATTGCTGGCATATTGGATACCTCTGTCACTGTGAAAAATGAGTTCACAGTGCAACGGTCTGTTTTTTATAGCCATTTTCCATGCGTGTACAACAGTTGAACTGGCACTCATACTATTATCCATGCTCCAGCCAATTATTTTTCGATCCGCCAGGTCCATTATTATCGTCAGGTAGAGCCAGCCCTCACTAGTTCTGATATAGGTAATATCACTTACCCATTTCTCACCAATGCCAGTGGTGCTGAAATCCCTCAGCAGCAGGTTTGTGTTTACTGGATAAAGGTGGTTGGAATTGGTGGTAACCCTGTATCTTCGCTTCACTATACTTTTTATACCATTTCTACTCATCAGCTTGGCTATCCGTGGACGTGATACTTTTACACCTTCCGCATTTAATTCCTTGGTTATTCTCGGACTGCCATAACGCCCCTTGCTCATTGAATACACTACTTTGAGCTTATCCAACAGTTCGGCGTTCTGCCGTTGCCAGAAACCTACTGGATCTTTGGACCATTTATAATAGGCACTACTGGTAATCCCAAAAAATAACGACATCTTCTCTACGGGGTAAATTGATTTATGATCAGCTATAAATCTGTATACCTCCCGTCTCCCTTGGAGAAGATGCCTACTACCTTTTTTAATATATCACGTTCCAGTTCGGCATTCTTTAGTGCCTTTTTCAATCTCCTGATTTCCATCTGCTCTTCACTAAGACCTATTATATCCATCATGATCTTACCTCCATTGAAAGCTGGATTATTACGCCATTTACTTAGTCTTGAAGGATCCAAATCCAGCTCAATAGCTGCTTCCTTTACCGAATTCTTTAATCTGGACAATTCAACGGCCATCTTTTTGAATTCATCATCAAATACCCTGTGTTTCATATTAGTCAAATTTAAAATTACATTTCAAATCTGCTCTATAAAATGTCTCTACTCAAAGGTAGCAACTCCACTCGGTAACGCTAACGACTTGTATCTTGAATTTCATCTGGAGCTTCTTCACGTAAATCAAAGCCTCTCCAGCATCCCTACTAAACCTGTCCATTTGATCGACAAGCAGGTATTCTACTTTTTTATGATGCTTGGCCACAAATTCCTGTAGCTTCTGAAAGTCGGGCCGGTCAAATGTTTTGGCACTTTTACCACGGTCTATGAACGTATCGGTCAATTCGACCCTATTATTTTCGATCCATTGGTCGGTATACAATTCTTGTCTCTCAATGGACCCGTTGCTTTGTCCTTTTCTGCTAAATCTTAGATATCTTATCGCTCTTTTCATTTTGGTATTCTTTTAAAGCTGACTCCACCATTATTTCTCCTATTAGATCTAATAACTTTATCATACTTGGATGTATTGCATGCTCATTGGTAGCTGCTTGTTGTTCTAGGCTACCTTCCTCTTCACGTTTCTCCTTCATAACACAAACATTAAAACAACTTAATCCGCTCGAAGAACGGATCTGTAAACAATACGACGATGGGAAGTGAGGAAAAGGAGAAACAAAGTTAATTCCTAACGGTCGTATAAATTGGTGTTGCTTAAATTCTAAAGCTGTATTACGTTATATGCAATATAGTACAACATAATGTACTACGCAAATATATGGACTATTTCTTTTCACTATTTGATATAGTAAAACTATTTTTGGGACATGAGCTTTAAAAACCAAATTGGAGCTGCTTTGAAAGAGGCACGAATGAAAAAAGGAATGACCATGCAGGAGTTGGCCGACAAAATTGGTGTCAAAGGGACCAATACGATAAGCCGGTACGAAAGTGGTAGACTTAACCTTAGTGCGGACCTGATTGAAAAGATCTGTGACGCCATGGGGATAAAACCGCATATAACCTTGAATTGAACCCTTACCTGAAAACTACATCAAAAAGTATTTCCTAGGGAGAAGTTAGGCAACGGTAGATTACGAATACCTAGGAACTTGTCTCTGTATCGTCCAAAGGGCTATTCTGCGACAGGGATTACGATGACACCTAATTGCGTAGGTTTCATCCAGTGAAAGACCCCTATGGTATAGGGGTAAGTACTCCAATTAGCATTAGACCTTTTATTAATGTCCCAATTGCCGAACTTGGCTAAACATCTCAAGTATTCAAACGGCACATTACCCAACCTTGCTTCAAGCCCATAAACACGGCTAGTAGCCTGAATAGCGAATTAAGGATTTTTACGACCCTATCGCTAGTCTTCTAAATAGTCTTTTCGATTAATGCCGCATACATATTGCCATCTCCGAATATGGACTGCTGTTCTCCAAGCTTACTGATCTTAGAATAACCGCAGGTTTCGAACAATTGTTTCAGGCGGACAAAACCTATGGGATAGGGAACCCACTGATTAGCAATTTCAGTATCGTATTCGACAATGACAAATTTCTTATCCAATGACATATACTTCTCCAGTGTAACGATCAGCAAGCGCTTATCTTTCATGTAATGGAACGAATTGGCCATTAGAATACCATTCAGGTTTGAAAAATCAAAATCGGGTTGCTCCAGGTCGGCCATTATAAAGGATACGGAAACGTGCTCCCCCATTAGCTTTGGGAGGTACTGTACCGTTCTGTCCACGGCATAGATATGGCTTCCACTTGGCAGTATATGTGCCAGGGCAGTGGTGAAAACACCGTTCCCACAGCCCAAATCGGCCCATAACTGCGGAACACCGAAATGTGGCACCCCTTTTTCGATCAAATGGATAGCTTCTTGCTGTTTCATATCCTACG
This sequence comes from Sphingobacterium sp. SYP-B4668, assembly GCF_027627455.1. Classification (NCBI taxonomy): domain Bacteria; kingdom Pseudomonadati; phylum Bacteroidota; class Sphingobacteriia; order Sphingobacteriales; family Sphingobacteriaceae; genus Sphingobacterium; species Sphingobacterium sp. SYP-B4668. Next base: position 3,028,862 of record NZ_CP115483.1, read on the forward strand.
GGTCAAATACGCTTAGATTTATAGGTACATCCTAAAAATTTACAGTTCCAAACTTAACAAAATAAATCTGCGATCGCTTACCAAATACCTGACCTATTTCATGAGGTAACCTATATGGAGTTATATAGGCAGGTATATTGACCTTCGTTCGGGCCATATTGGAATGAATGACGGGGCAACGCAACTTACTGAAAAAGCCGATAATTAAATACAGGACCATTAATTTGTATATTCGCTAAACCTATTATAAAAAAGGTGTTCAATAATTGATCAAATGCTAATTAGAGAGGCGAACATTGCCGATATCGGTCAAATTCAAGTCGTGAGAAATGCAGTGAAAGAAAATACCTTATCGGATCCCAACCTGGTAACCGATGAGGATTGTAGGGTATTTATCACAGAAAGAGGCAAAGGCTGGGTTTGTGAGCTAAAGGATCAAATCGTCGGCTTTTCAATTGCGGATCTAGAAGAAAATAATATTTGGGCGCTGTTTGTTCAGCCAGCATTTGACAATCGAGGTATCGGCAGACTATTGCATGATGTGATGGTCGATTGGTACTTTACTAAAACAAAACAAACGGTTTGGCTAGGAACTGCTCCGGGAACACGAGCAGAATCATTTTATAGAAAAGCGGGTTGGAAAGAAGTGGGGGTACATGGAAAAGGTGAAATCAAATTTGAAATGACATTTGAGGACTGGCTTAATTCTGCAAGATAAATCCAATGGCTAAGACCCTGGGAACTGCTTCAGCATTTGGAAGGGATATCGGATTCGGGATGGTCGCCTGGTCTTTTCGCAGAGGTAGCCCAAAGGCTGCTGGGCTTCCGGTTGGGGAGTCGCCTTTACTTCGCGATGGCCTAGGACGTGGACCATTTATTTTACAAAGTATATTCTATTTGCCAGATTTTGTAAGTCAGCGGTGTCTGTGTTACAAAGAATTATTAAGATTTTGTCGAAGTTTTCGTTTAGCATGATTTCGGAATTAAATCCGTCAATACTTCCACTTCTTCTATAAACATTCAATTTATCATCGTAGTAGAAACCAAATGTAGGTTTTCCCGAAAGCCAATCTACATACTCGTTAGTTTGTGGTTTTAGAAGAAAATTATTTTTTGAGTTTTCAGAAATCAGTACATTGTTTTTGATCGAAAGTAAAAGTTTATATAGGTCTTCTGTAGTTGAATACATCCCACCTGCTCCGTAATAATTGGAGATGTATCTTCTATCATTAAAAAGAGGGTCATTTTTTTCTCCTTCTCCGAATGAATAGTTATGATAACCGTACGCTAAATGCTTCGTAATCTCATTCTCATTTACAAATCCTGTATTTTCCAGTTTTAGCGGTATGATAATCAAATCTTCGATTGATTTTGAGAATTTTTTCTTTGTAATATTTTCGATTACTTGAGAAAGTAGCACATAGTCAACATTGTTATAATTGAATTTTACCGTATCGTTTGATGGCTTTTTTGCAAATTCCTTTATGTAACTGTCGAGAGAATATTTATTAACTACGGCTTTTATGGGTTCGTTTTCTAATCCGGAATGATGGGTTAATAAATCTTGTATTGATATGATTTTACAATTTTCGGGGAGTTCAGGAATAAATTTTCCGAGGGTGTCTTTGAAATCGACCAACCCCTTTTCTTGAAGCTGTAAAATAGCGAGTGATGTGAAAAGTTTGGTTATGGATGCTATTGGAAATCGGGTCCTATCATTGATCTCTACATCAAACTGAATATTAGAAAATCCCTTGTTGATTTTTTGTGTTTGTTTTCCCTGAAAAAATAAAATACTTCCATTAAAATGCCCTTTTTCATATTCTTGGTCAATTATTTTTTGAATATCATTTTGACCAAACAGAATTAAAGGAAATACTAAAAATAGTAATAAGGAAAATTTCATATTTTGTTCTTTTACACCTGACTATTGTTAAAATTAATAGCAACCATTAATAATGGTAAATATAGAGAATTTGAAAATGCTTCAAATGGGAACATGATAAATATGAATAGGTAAATCTTACATCTAACGTCCCGGGCATACATCTTCCTATGACCTTGAATTAAAACCCTTTCCTGCAAATTACAGGAAGAACGTATTTTGATTGGAGAAGTCAGGCATGGGTAGGTCGCGGATATCCAGAAGCTTATCCCCGTACCCTTCGGCGGGTTCCTCGGCGGCCGGAAAGTACGATTGCCACCTGCTTCCATAGGGTACATCTGCTGATAAGTCGCTGTTGTATTCCGGGTCGTATACCGTTCGGGCCAAGGCATACACCCTAAAATCGATATCCGGATATTGGTCCAAAAGGGCTTTCCAAACGGCCCTGGCGGTTGCGCCGGTGGTGATGATATCATCTACGAACCAACACGTCCTAAACTGCCTCCGTGTAAACCCGTCCCCTACCTGATATACATCTTGTAAGGTGTTCCACCGCTGCTCCTTTGTCAGGAACTTTAAAGGTTGCGTTTCGCGGACCTTCTTTAGCATTTGGAAGGGATATCGGATGCGGGATGGTCGCCTGGTCTTCTCACATAGGTAGGCCAACGGCTGTTGGGCCTCTGATTTGGGAGTTACCTGCATTTCACGATGGCCTAGTGCGCGGACCATGATATCCTGTAGATCGCTTTCCAGCGGTAGGAAATCATCCAGCAGGTAGCGAAGCCAAAAGTGTATCGCCGTAAAGTTGCCCTGTTTCAATTTTAAGATACTTTCCGAGATTGGGTCGCCCCCCTGCCTCGAGGGAATATAGCCACAAATGTAGTAAACCGGAGCCTTTCGCCCGTCCAGTTCCAGCCATTCATTCGGATTTCTCATCTTACTAAGATATCAAAATGATTTTATAATCCGTATGTGGACCCTATCCGCCATTCGTTCTGTTCGGCACGTTTGGAAAAGATTCTTTATGCACCGCAAACCGGAAGATATTCATGCTGTTCGTCCAAGTATAATATCCTTGGCATTGCGGAAGCCAAGGAAAATGCCAGTGGTCAGTTGAACAAGCAGAATGGGAAAAGTGGTAATAGAGAAGATGGAAACGGATAGTAGAAGGATAAACCGTGATTTAATATAGATAGGTCAATCCAAAGAAGGGAATACCCTTCTTTGGATTTAAGGTTAAAGTTTCAAATCCTTCTTAGCAATAAACGTTATGGTCCCTGCCTGGATGGTATCTCTATTGAAGTTTAACAGGGAAACACCATATTCCATTTTTTCTCCGTCTCCAAACGTCAAGATCTTATCCACATCCTTCGGTAAAAGGAGCTTGTTGATCGGAATAGCTCCTTGTGTAGCATACACCGTGTCGCGCTTTTCCTGTTCAACTCTTTTGATCTCCCATGAAAGTGGACTATTTGCGGCTTTATTGCGATCGTCAAATTTTCCTTCGCAAGTAAACAATGCGAATGAGGTACTGCTTTCCACATCATAGTACAACCTTTGGAGCTTATCTTCAAACTTGAAATACAGCCCGTCTTTATTGACAAAGACCGTATCTGGGAAAATCTTATAAATATCCCCTGCTTTTGCACAAGGATGTTCTACATAAGGCTCCGGTTCTGGCTGGGGTTTTGGAAAGGGATTCTCGCTTTTACACGACACAACTGCTAAAAACAATACGCTTAGAAACGGAATAAATAATTTCTTTTTCATCAATTCAGCAATAACATAATAAATCTATAATCTTCTTGACAAATAAACGAAAATTATATTCGAAATACTACAGGCATGTAGGTATACTTTAATCCCGTTTCAAAACTTCCCTCACTTCGATGCTTCCCCCTACCTGGTCAAAAATGGGATTCGCTTTTGCGATTTCTACCGCCTCCTCAATGGTATCTGCTTTTACCACAAGGTAACCGCTGATAAATTCGTTGATTTCGGTGTGAACGCCATCGGTAACCACGTCGTTGGGCCTTATGGTTTTGGCACTTCCATTATTTGGCAGAAGTGTGTTGCCTTTGTCCACCAATTTGTTTTGTGAAGCAATTCCTGCTAACCAATCCCTACGTTCCTGCATCTGCTGGGGCGAGGGCCTGAAGTCGGACATGTCCTTTAGTCTGAAAATCAATGCAAATTCTTTCATTGTCTAAAAATTTATGTGTTTATAACAAGACAATCCCAACATGCATAACGTGACAATGGATAGAAAGAATTTTAAATGTTCAGCAGTTTATCAGGGTCCACAACCGAAAAAATACGGATGACTTTTCGTTCCGGGTTCAGCTCAAATATTTGGCAATTTATCAAGGTCGTACCTCGGTAAAATAGCAATGCGGGTTGATGGTTGATTTCTTCGATTTTTATATCCAGGTCTTTTTGATAGCATTCAAATACATACGTCATCAGCTTAACCGTATCTTTGATTCCCGAGGTTAATTGTGCTATGGCTTTTAACTTGTTTCCGGCGTCCGCCAGGACCTGCACTTCATCGGATAGCATTTGCTCCAGGCTATTGACGTCACCTTTACGGATTGCTTCCACATATTTTTCTAGTTGCGTGCTGTCTTTGGTGGTCGAAGTAACGACGTCCGGTTTCCGCAGTTTTAATTTCTTCTTAGCCCTTGTGAGCAGTTGTCGGGAATTTTCTACGGAGATGGCCAATATTTCGGCTATATCATCGTGTTCGTAATCGAACGCCTCTTTCAGCAGAAAAACGGCTCTTTCTTTTACGTTTAGTGCATCCAGTAACACAAGCAATGAATAGTTCAGTATTTCCTCCAATTCAATTTTCTGTTCCCCTTGATTGGTCACTATTGGTTCCGGCAGTATGATTTTCTTTTGCCTTTCCCTGTCGTTTTTCTTTTTCTGGTTTATCGCCTGGTTGATTACCGCCTTTACCAGATAGGCCTTTTGATTCGAAATTGAACCGAGGTCTTTTTCATTATAGCGTATCCATACATCCTGAATGACATCTTGGCTATCGTCGATATTACCCAAGATGTTGTAAGCATAAGGAAACAGCTTTTTGTCCAACACTTTCCAATCGTCCATTTTTTGATTTAATAAGGTAGACAAGTCTAAGGATAAAAATGTGACAAGTTTTGAAAAATTTACATTTCTATCCCCGTTTGCCGTTAACTCTCGAGGTTGAAGTACTTGAACGCATCCACGGTTATGATCCTGCAATTGTGTTCCAGCTGTTTCAGCGTACAGACCTTATGCGCCAAAAGCACATCTTTATCTTGATTTCTCTCTATGAGGTCCAGTCGGAGCATCCCAAGGGAAATGGTGTTGGCTTCACCGGAACATCTTACGAAACTTGTCAGGGCAGCATCTTTATCGTTCCCGATATAAAATCGAGCGTATTCCATCGTGTCCCGCCCTACTTTCATGTTTATCGTTATAAAATAAGTTGGTTTCATGATCACAGATCTATTGCAATGATTAATTCCTGAATCCCCTGTAAAGGAAGGGCACATCCAATTAAGTTTGTTCTTGGTCCCTCTATTTAATCTTCCCGTGGTAAATTAAGGAAGCCGTCTCTACAAATAGAGACGGCTTCGACATCTTAAGTAATCTCGATTTGCTTCGGTCCTTTATTTTTCGCTTCTTCCCTTTTGGGAATGGTCAGCATCAAAAGACCGTTCTCGTATTTAGCGACGATACCTTCTTCGTTCACCACCCCTTTGGAGAGCACCAAGCTTCGTTGGAAGGATTGGTAGCTGAATTCCCTTCGTGTGTACCCTTCCTCTTTTTTTTCGTCCACCTGCTCTTTTTGGGATGCGATGGTCAGTGTGTTCCCGTCCAACGAGATCTGGAAGTCTTTTTTATCCATACCCGGGGCGACCAACTCCACCTCGAAGCTTTCGGCCGTTTCCCGAATGTTTACGGCCGGCACCGTTGTGCTGGTTGCCGAGTAATTACTGTTGCCCCAGTTAAAAAGCTCCCGGTCAAAGAAATCGTCCAAAATCGCAGGGATAGCAGGTAACGAGCTTCCCCTTCTTCTCATGAGTGACATAATCAACCTCCTTTTTTAAATAAGTAAAACAATAAATAATGAACTTCAATCGGCTTTTAAAGCCTTTAATTTTTCCAAACCAAAGAATATGCCAAATCCAAATGGCTGAAAAAAAATCAGCTACTCTGAAATTTTGACAGCTATTATTTATTTGCATATAACGCTCGCAAGTGTTCCTTACGCGGATTTCAAGGAGGAGCCCCGCTGAAACCCACTTGACAAACAGCATCGCAACTCCTATATTTGAAAAAACCATAGTTATGAAAAACTATTACAAACTAAAGGATGTCATTTCGATTTTTGAAGACGATGCCGAGAAATTCTTCCAGAGTGGGAATAGTGCTGCCGGTACCCGATTACGGAAGGCCATGCAGGAGGTAAAAGTGCTTTCGCAAGCGCTCCGTTCCGAAGTGTCCGACATCAAAAAGAAAGCAGTCAAGGAGGTCAAGGAGGACCTTATCTTATATTAACATCACACCTAACTTGGAGCGTTCCGGAGTATTGGAACGCTTCTATTGCCGACCGCTTATAAGCCGAGATAAATTATTAAGGAGATTTTGGAAAAATCCGGGTCCCTGCGCAATCCTTACCTCCTTTAAAAGGTGGACATCCCGACATACTATATCTTGCTGGTAAACTCAATTTATCATCCAACTATTTCGGGGACCTTGTTGAGAAAGAAACCTGATTTTCTACCCATGCATACAGGAATCTAAATTAAATAAATCGGGTATACGCGGTCTTTATTGACCTAACTTTTTAAATATTTGGGGCATTGCCTGTCCATCCATAGCATCCATTTCTATCAACTTCAACGATTTAATCATATTGGTAGTTGCCGTTTTGTAATGTTTGAAATGAGGTGTTTGCAAATGTGCTTTGTATGCTTCTTCGTCCGCATAGATTTCCAATATTCTTACGTGTGTTGGATTTTCTTTTTGGAACATCGGATAAATTGAAATGACTCCAGGCTCTAATCTTACGGAAGCTTCCGCTTCTTCCTTGAGAATCGCAGTATATTCATCAAGGTAGTTGGGCTCGATTTCTATTTCCGCAATTCTTATCATCATATTTTCTGCTGGAAAGCTACTTTGGTTTTGTTGCTTCTGGCCACATGACAGACAAAACATCGTGATCAACAAAATCAGATATACATTTCTTTTAATTTTCATGCACTAACTTATTTATACTTCGTTACTAATTTACAATAAAAGCCAGGTAATTGTATTATTGACTTTCTTGACCTTAATCAGGGCTCAAATCGGTCAGCCCTGTTTTTTCCAGAAATACCCGTTAAAAAGGATGTGTCGCTTAATCTTCCGATTTTTCTTTTGCCATCGGTGGATTGATGTAAAAAAGAAACCCCTCCGCTGATACCATATAAATCTATTGCATTCAGCGCTTCTGCGCCAAATCCGAGCCACATCACGTTGAATACGCTTAGTGTGTCCCCATGAGAAACAATGATCATATTTTCCTCTTCATTGTTGACTATCGATTCATAAAAAGGCAATAACCTTTGCCACACATCAAACCTAGATTCGGCATCATCGAAGCATTTGTCATAAATCGTTTTCTCCTCCCTTTGGATATTCTCCTTCAGCCATTGTACCGATTTTCCAATGGCTTTGCCCAGGCTTCTTTCTTTTAACGCATCTGTCAGCCGAGGGACTATATTTAGTTTTTCGCCAATGATATCCGCCGTTTGTTTTGTCCTGATAAGTGGCGATGCATAAATCGAAAAGGTGCGCTCCTGAATTTCTGATATGAGGTGATCTGCAATGTTCCCTGCTTGCTGGACTCCCTTATCCGTCAGTTGCCAGTCTGTCCAAGACCCGATCATCCCGTTCGTATGATGAACGGATTCGGGATGTTGAACGGTAATTATATTCTTGCTTTTGAACATTGTCATTATCCTATTAAATCTTTCTAATACTAAGGGGCCTGTACAAACTCCCCATAATCATCTACGACCTGATTGCCCCATTTTGTGATTGCTTCCAACACAGGGACAAAGCTTTTCCCGAAATCGGTCAAGCTATAGATGACCTTGATAGGCGGCTTTTCCCCATATACTTCCCTTCGTATCAGTCCGTCTTTCTCCAATTGCTTTAATTGGAGGCTCAACGTCATTTCGGTCACCGACGGCATTTCCTTTCGAAGCTCGTTATATCTTTTGGGCCCGTCCTTTAAATGGTATAGAATGACGGCCTTCCATTTTCCGCCTACCAGATCCATTGTCAGGCTTACCGTACAGGGATAGATCTTCCCGTTGAGTTTTACTTGCTCAGCAATACATTCAGTCTTCATCTTACACTTTTATTCGACCTATCCATTTTGATAGTTATTGCAAATTTAAGATACTAAAAATAGTTTTGCAACTATACTAATTATAGTTGATTGGTTTTACTAAATACTAAAGAAATGGAATTTACTTTGAAAGGACTTGAAGCAATGACACAAACGGACAAGCCGCTCATCACCATTGTCGGTGTTTTGGGCAAGCAGGGATTTAGTGTGGCACTTTCGCTACTGGAGAGCGGCCGCTACCGTGTACGCGGCATTACCCGCAGGGTCCATTCACCGGAAGCCCTTAAATTGACCGAACTCGGAGCTGAGCTAATCAATTTACCACTTGACATGGGGCATCAAGAACAGTATGTGAAGGCCTTCCGGGGCTCTGCCGGTGCTTTCTTGATGACACCAAACCTTGCCCCTCCCGCTATCCACGAATTTGAACTAGGCAAGCAACTTGCGGATGCTGCCGTTGAGGCCGGTGTACGGCATATCGTTTTCAGCAGTTTGGAAAACGTGGACAAGATATCAGCGGGGAAATTGTTCGCTCCCCATTTTACGGACAAGGCCAAGGTGGAAGCCTATATCCGCACCCTACCCGTAACTAGCTCGTTCATCTACATGGCTTTCTTCTTCACCAATCTGTTGGAATTCTATACGCCAAAATTAGCAGGCGACGCCCTCGTATTTCCGGTTTATCTGCCTCAACACTTCCGTGCACCATTTGTTGATCCCCTTACCGCCACCGGGCCTGCTGTTTTGGAAATCTTCTCCGACCCGGAGCATTATTCCGGCAAGTCACTCCCTGTGATCGGTGATATGATTTCCCCCCAAGAGATGGTAGATACTTTTACGCGGGTTACCGGAAAAAAGGCGGTCTATAGTTCCGCCTATACCCGCAAAGAAATGCTTGCTCATTTCCCTGAGTTTAGTTCCAACGAGGATTTGGTAAGGGAGCTATTGGGCATGGCTACCTACGCTGTCGAATATGGCTATTTTGGCGCAGACCGTGACCTGGAATGGAGCCGGAACGTAAATCCCCAAAGCCTTACTTGGGAACAGTTTCTTCGGACTACGGGCTGGACAGGCCAAAAACTTCAATATTGAAACAATGATACTTCAAATGGCTTAACGATTCGATAAGCCATTTGAAGTATCATTACAATGTCGGTATTTTTGAAAAAAACTACAAATAGAAACAGAAGATGTTCACGAGTGAAGGTCTTCGGGTATCAATAGCTGCTTAAACCTGAAACATTTTGCCGCTGTTAATCATGGCATCTGTGGATAGCGAGGACTGTACCTGCCCTATCTTTTGTTCTACCTCCGTGTCCTTTTCATTCGTGCTGAGCTGTGCTTCGAGGATATCCCGGATCTCTTCGGAAACCGGTTTCGAAACAGAAATATTACGCATCCCATGCAGGATGTTGGTGGTTGCATCCACCAAGTATAGGTTGATGATATTGCCTTCCGCATTCAGCCAACTGTCCCTAGCCTCCCTATCGCTCACCTTAAAAATATTGATATGCACATCAAAATTCCATGTTGGCAGGTCGATGATGAAAAAAGGAACGGCATGTTTTTCAAAGAGCCCATACCGTAGGGCGCCCTGAAAATCCATTTCAAAAGAGGTGTTTTCCTCCCTGCTTTATTGGGGGGGGGGTGGCGATATCGATAGCCTTGATTATTAGCGAGAGGTTCTATCCTCGGGTTGACACGATCATTATCCCCCGGCTCGTAAAAGCACCTATCCAGCATACTTTCAAAGCATTAGATATCAATTATTAAAAGGCATCTGAAAACCTAAAAAAGAACGGGATAATGCTTGAAAAAGCGACTACCCTAGAAGAGCTTTGGACTATATATGGCGCTGATCCTGAAGAAGTCGTCGATATGATTATGGAATAATTGTTTATCAAGTCTTGCATATTTTCAGATTAAGCATTGCAGGAAGGATGATAATACTTTTGACAAAAAATGTTAAGCAGCAAACAATATTAAAAGGAAGTTTTTTCAGAATTTTGCTTGACAAGTAATGATACTATTGCCCGAATTATAAAATCGATCTTTGAAACTATTTTGGATATTATTGGCCTCATTAATCGTAAATGCTTTTTTATTATATTTGTTTAAGAAGGAAATTGTCGATTGCAAAACAAAGAAAGGTCAAAGATAACAACGTATGCTTTACTCGATTTCAAATACCGAATCCACATCAAGATTTTACCTTGACACAAAGAAATTATTCATAATACTTTCCGGAGTTTTCCTGTTTATTATAGGAATAACAATTATTCAAGACTTCTTGGAATCAAAGAGAAGTGGTTACAACTTCTACCTCAGCGAATCCCTGCTGTTTAAAACCGTTTGGTTATTGTTCGTCCCGATATTAATGACTCTGTACCGAAGATTAAAGAATCAGACACTCAATGGTGTTGCCAAAATTTTCATATTCATTGTTTCACCCCTTGTAGCCCATCTTTTCATTTTACCTTTTGTTACTAAGGTTGTATCTGTATTTTTCTATGACGGGAGATACGACATATTCAAGTTCTTTTCCTATACGATAGCAAACGATTTTTATAAATTGGTCATTGTCTATACGATCTTTGTATTGGGTTACAAGTATATTTCAAACCGGATAGTAAATACATCCATTGCAGAAAGTAAGTTTTTGTTAGACACAATTATCGTCAATAATGGGAAGGATAATGTAACAGTAAGCGTACAAGATATTGTGAAAATCACTTCTGCTACACCTTATATATCCATTCATCTTGAGAATAAGAAATATTTGCACTCGGAAACGTTGAAATCTATTTGTGAACAGTTGGATGCAAATATCTTTGTAAGGATACACAAATCCACCGTAGTAAACATTTCAAAAGTTATTTCGTTCAAATCCCGATTAAATGGCGATTATGATTTGCAATTGGCAAATGGTATTTCTGTTAGGTTAAGTAGAACCTATGCGACTGATTTTAAAAAGCAATTCAATACAGGTCATCGGGTTGGCATATAAACTCATCGGCTGAGACGATTTGATTTTCATACTCTTTTTTATAGCCATAATATTGTCGGTAAATACATTTAAAAACGACAAACTATGGATTTAAAAATTAAAGTTATTCCCTTCTTGCTATTAACGATAATATCGGCATTAACATCTTGTCAGGCACAAAGCACAAAAAAAGTTGGTGGAGCTTGCGAGGGATGCGAAGCAATCTATGAATATGAAAGCAAAATATTATCTTCAATGGACACCCTTCCCGAATTTCAACAAAATGAACCAAAATTGAAAATAACGGGTACCGTTTTTAAACCGGATGGTATAACGCCAGCAGAAAATGTTCTTATTTATATATACCACACGAACAGACAGGGTATTTATGAAACCAAAGGAAATGAAACAGGCTGGGCTGAACGACATGGGTTTATTCGGGGTTGGGTCAAAACGGGAAAAGACGGCCAATATACATTCTATACATTCAGACCTGCCCCATATCCCGATGGTAGCGAATCCGAACACCTTCACATCACGATAAAAGAATCTGACAAAAATGAATACTATCTTGACGAATATCTGTTTGAAGACGACCCATTATTGACTCAAAGCATAAGAAATAGGTTGAAAAACAGGGGTGGTTCAGGAATTGTAAACCCACAGGTTGAAAATAAAATTTTGACCATTAAACGAAATATTATATTAGGTAAAAACATCCCAAATTATGAATAGGATATATTTTTTACCTGTCTTTTTGTTGATGTTTTCTTGTATAGGCAAACATACTTCTGATGCACCAAAAGCGATAGTAAATCCAGTCATTGAAAACAGCGAAGATGTTAAAGCCGACACGCTAAGAATGAATGTTCAAAAATCTGTAATCCACTGGATTGCCACCGAAATGCGCGGGGCACGACGTCGAACAGGTATTTTTTCATTTAAAAATGGTTTTTTTCTAACTAGGAATGATGAATTAGTTGGTGGAAACTTCATAGTGGCTATGGAAACCATTGACGTAACTGATATGCCCACACACGAAATAATTGCTCGAAACAATCTGCTTAACCATCTGAAAAGCGTTGACTTTTTTAATATTGTAGAGTACCCACAATCAGTATTAGAGTTAACCAATATTCAAAAAGTAGGAAGTGACAGTCTTAGAATTTCAGGGAACCTTTCGATAAGAGAGGTTACGAAGAATATAAAATTTTTCGCTTATCAAAAAGATAGCGTTTTTAGAGCAAATTTTACGTTTAATCGGTTTGATTGGAATATTGCCTACGAAGGAAGTTGGGCTGACAAAACCCTTGTGGACAAAGACGTAGAACTGATAATCGAAATAATAACCGAACCCCTCTCTGCACATCAAGGGCAATAATCTGGACTCTTAGTTATCTCTTAAATTGTAGCATCTATTAAATAATCTAAATTTGCTTATGCTAACTTCATTCAAACCCAAATTTGATGTTGATGCAGGTGTTCAATGATGTATTTATATTGGAAGCGAATCAGGTGCAACTCAAGGTACAGCATTTCATCTGCAATCGATTCGGATAATTACTTGTGGGAAAAGTCATTGGAACTGTGGCAACGGGATCTGCTAATTTTAAGAAGGCGATTCAAACAGAAAAACATGGGTTGATACCGCTAAATGCCCTTCAATTATTAGCTTAAAAATAGAATGCAAAAAGTGGTAAATTTACTTTGTCACATAAGTCCATAGAACAATTGTCCAGATAAATTTAAGTATGTTACACATCCTAAAAGAAGGAAGATGAATCAAGATTTAAAAGATATAGTAAGCTTATTTGCAGCGAGTTTATCTCCAATAGTTGCCATTATTGCAATTTATATAGGCGTTAAAAATTACAAATTAGCTAAGAGAAAAAGGAATGATGACTTATTTGACCGTAGGTACAAATTCTTAAAAGACTTTGAAAAAGCATGGAAAACTACTGGCCCAGAAAGCATGGGCGCAGAAAAACCACATCTTGAGTGGGACGAACTCGAGGCTTTTGCTCAAGAAGCATATTACTTGTTTGGAAAGGATATTGCGGACCACATAAGATCTTATGAAGGTAAGAGCTATGGTAGACATTTTTCGTGGGTTCCAGACTTAGAGCTTGCAAAACCATTTAATAAATACCTTTGTTTTGAACGAGAATAAGATTCTTCCTATCGTAATGAAGAAGGCCCTCATTAATTTGACCTTATTTTTTTAACTTAATGGCCACTAGGATTCTAGGGACTGGATTTAAAACAAATTAATTAAGCAATAAATCATTTCCTGACAATCAATCTTTCCAATTCTGGGTTATTCATCATTCGTTGTATCTCGGCATTGACTATTTCTTGTACCTCTTCCCGTATCTGGTTGTAATTACGTTGGACCATTTGGCTGTCTATCTTGCGGATCACGGGGATAGGTTTATACGCTTTTTCCTCGGCGGCTAAAGCGGCATGGTCGTTCTGGATTTTGTTATGAAAGGCTTTAAGGTGGATTAGTTCATCGGGATTGTCGGCTACCATTCCGACGAACTCACCGCTGCTGAGCGCTGATATCTTGGAGGCAGGCACTGCTGATTCCAATTGCTTGGATTTGCTGATGGAGGTGTCGTTCCTGTTGATGGAAAGGCTCTGCCGGTCCTGCATGATCTTTCCGGTCCGGTCGGACAATAGCCTTGCCGTATCACCTGTTACCTGTCCAGATACGATATTCCCAACGATGCCCATTATGACATCGGCCTCTTCCTTACCGTAATCTTTTCGGAGCTGAGATAGGTCCTGGATCCCAAGACAAGTCGCTACTTTGTTGCTCCTTGCCGTGGCGATCAGGCTGTCTATCCCGTTTAGATAGATGGTGGGAAACTCATCAAATACCAGTGAGGACTTGAGCTTTCCTTTTTGGTTCACGAGTTTGATCAACCTGTTTACATACAAGGACAATACCGCTCCATATATCTGTACTTTTTGGGGATTGTTGCCCATGCAGACCAACTTTGGCGCATCCGGATTATTGATATCCAAGGTGAAATCATTGCCGCTCAACACGTAGTATAACTGTGGTGAAGAAAGCCTGGCCATTGCCACTTTAGCTGAGGCTATCTGTCCTTCCCTGCACATTCTATGGTAATTACGAGGTAAAATGTACGCAAATGCGTACATTTTACTTTTTAGGGTAACCCAGATTACAATTATGTAGAACCTATCGAACATAGGTATCCTTCACAGTTCAATTTGAAAGACAACTATGTAAAAGAACTTTGGATGTTTAATGGTTTTATGTCTGACAAACCATCTTACAAGGAAAGTTCCGGTTCTCTGTTAACCGCTGTTTTATACCTAATGCTATTTGAGTCTTAAAATGATGTTTGTCCGGTACAGCTCCGGCTAAAACCTCATAGGGTGTAAATCCATATAACTGAGCATTCGGTATTTGATTATAGCTTCTCACAGCATTTTTCAGTACGATGATCAGCTCATCAGTATTGGCAACCTGCTTTGTATAAAGAAAGCGGTATTTAAGTATTTTATTGGCAGCTTCAACCATGCTGTTGCTTTGGATGATATCAAGCTGTGCAATCAGTTTCTTCCAAAGCAGGCCGGGCTTGTTCATCCACTCTTCCAGCTTTCCTTTGTTTTCCATTCCATCATCAGTTACAAGTGCTCCTTCCCTGTTCATCAGATCATGCTTTTGGAGCACATCTTCTAAAGTTTGTCTGGCTACTTCACTGTTATATTCAGTGGCTACCTTACAGGCAAGGATAGCCCTGCTAAAATTGTCACGGATAACATAGATATAATGCTTGACTCCATTGATGGTTTTGAATATTGTGATATCCTGGTGCAATACCTTCAATGGCGCATCTGTGCGATAAGGAGAGTACTTTCTAGGGTTCTTGACACGCACCCTGGTAATGTTCAACAGCCTGCAATATTTATAAAATGTGCTAAGGCTGCAATGAACCTTTTGATCCCTTAACAGCTGATAATAGATACCACTAAGTGGCCAATGTTCATATTCTTTATTTGAACATCCTGTTTTTATTATTTCCTGTTCTGAAATAGAAAGCTGTTGTGGGTTTTGTTTGCGACAATAGCCTTGCAGGGAATTAACGCAATGTTTCTGCCCACTCCACGCCTTCCATTGCTTGAAGGAAAAAGGAAGGTATCTCCATATCAGTTTTTCGAATCCACTTCCATTACAAGAACGCATGAGCAGTTCGACACCTCTCTTGACTTTCAATACCTGGTTAGATTTAACGGATGACAATGCAGTCAAATCTTTATAGATCGAAACCAAATAGAAAAGAGACTTTACCTGAACCTTCAACTTCGCATTTTCTTTTTCCAACCGAAGCAGATGACCGTTATCTAACCTGTCCTCCTTTAGAGGATAAGGTGTCCAGAAGGATTGAATATTTTTACCTTTCCATCTTTGTTTGGTGGAGCGTGGAATGGTATTGTTAATATCAGATTGTAGTTTACCACTGGCATATTGGAGTTTTAGACCGGAATGATAGCTACGATAAACAGAAGACATGAAGAATTGGAAGATTATTGTTGGGCCGCAAAAGTAAATAGTATATAATAAATCTCATGCAATTGACTTTCATGTACGCAAATGCGTACATTTTGCTCAGAATGCCAATGTAACGTGCACCGCATAGTTTACGCCAATGGATTCAATTTTGGCTTAATCTAAGTCACCACCACTTCACAACTGTTTTATTTTATTTTATTTTGACAACTACCTTTCCTTTCGCCCGCCCACTTTCTATATAGGATAGCGCATCGTTCGTTTCTTTAAATGGGAATACCTTATCCAGTACCGGTTTGATAATACCCGATTCGATCAGTTTTGTAATCTGCTGTAATTGTTTTCCATCCGATTTCATAAAGAGAAAAGAGTAATCCACATCCAGATTTTTTGCTTTTTTTCGGATACCAAAACTAAGGAGCGAGATAATGAGCCTCACAAACCAAGGCGCCTTAACTGCTCTGGCAAAATCTGGTGTTGGCGGACCTGAAATAGAAATGGCCTTTCCGCCCGGCTTTAAGATCCGCAATGATTTTTCAAGTGTCTTTGTATCCTGGCTATTGAGCACCACATCGTAATCTTTCAAAACGGTTTCAAAATCCTGCGTCTTGTAATCGATCAAAACATCCGCTCCAAGGTTTCTGAGCATTTCAAAACTTTTTTCACTGGCAGTGGTAGCGACCGTTGCCTCCAGCTGTTTTGCCAATTGTATGGCAATTGTACCCACACCACCAGAACCAGCCTGAATAAAAATTTTCTGCCCCTTTTTCAGCCCTGCGGTTTCTACCAAAGCCTGCCAAGCGGTTAAAGCGACCAGCGGAATAGATGCTGCTTCTTCCATGGTGATGTTCCGTGGTTTAAATGCCACATCATTTTCGTTGATACTAATGTATTCGGCAAATGTTCCAATATGGAAATCTGTCGGGCGGGCATACACCTCATCGCCCACTTTGAACTGCTTTACACTTTTTCCAACCTGGGTAATTATACCCGCTACATCATGACCTAAAATCAATGGAAATTTGTAGGGAAGGAACAGTTTAAACTCCCCTGACTTGATCTTGGAATCCAACAGGTTTAATCCACTGGCATAAACCTCAACCAGAACTTCGTTGGCTGCCACCTTCGGCACGGGTATTTCAGCAAGCTGAATGCTTTCTTTTTTGCCGTATTTTTTTATTATGAATGCTTTCATATTGGTGCTGGTTTTTATCTTTTAAATTTATTGATATTTTTGATGATTGCGCTTTCAAACGTTTTGAAAGAAAAATACTGTATTGCAGGAAATAAGATAGATCCTTTACCCACTGGATGACTGAATGTTGGGTTTTTGCTTTCAACCAGTTTTAAAAGGGTTTGGATAACGGCGGTAGGCTCTTCTGATTTTGTAAACAGATCCTTCGTATAATCTTCAAGCGTTTTACGATAACTGTCGTAATCAGCTATTTTATTTTCCGCAACCATGGAGTTAGAGACGATATTGGTCTTAAAACCCACGGGCTCGACCATACTTACCTTTATGTTAAATTCATTTAATTCAAATCGCAAAGCCTGGAAATAGCCTTCAAGGGCATGCTTGGTGGCAGCGTAATAAGCACCGCCCGGAAGGCTGATCAATCCCATAATAGAACCTAATGTGATAATCTTGCCAGAAAGTTGTTTTCTGAAATAGGGAAGCAACTCATTGGTAAGTTTTACGGTTCCCCAAAAGTTGGTCTCAAACTGTTGCTTTCCCTGCTCAATGGTAGTTTCTTCAGCCAGTCCCGACAGATAGAAACCCGCATTGTTTATAAGTACATCCAATTTACCGATTTCAGAAAATAGTTGCTTGCCGAAAGATTGGATGGAGCTGTCGTCCGTTATATCTAATGCCAACATTTTGAAGGGTACCTGAGACTGATATTTTTCAGGATTTCGGCTTGTACCGATCACGTTATAGCCACTTTGATATAGCTTGTTTGCTGCCAGAAGTCCAAACCCTGATGAGGCTCCTGTTATTAGAATTGTCTGATTCATGTTATCAGTATTAATGATTTAATCTTTACTTCTATTTCCTTAAAAGTTGATGGCCCTTCTTTGGATTAAGCAATCCAAAGGCAAGTTTTGGGAAAAACCTGTTGATCAGGTTAAATAGTTTTGCGTCGCCCACCCGGATGGTATAACGGTCTTTTTGTAAACCATGTATCAGGCCTTTGACCATTTCTTCTGGAGATATTTTTTTGCCTTCCCTGTCTGCGGTCATTTCTGTAGCGACAAGCGGGGGGATCAGTTCAAATATTTTTACCTTACTGCCAATGATCTTTAAATGTTCACGGAGCGACACCGTATAGGAGGCCAGTGCTGCCTTAGATGACGAATAGGTAGCCTCAATGAGCGATGGGGCCTGGCTCAGTATCGATGTCGTATTGATTATCGCAGCCTCTTCCCTTGACTGGAGCATGCCCATAAAGAAATTGTTTAGCCTGATGACCCCAAGGTAATTGACTTCCATTTCGTATGCAGCACCTTCGGTATGTTTGTCATTTGCAATACCCAAATTAGATGGTGGAACAAGCACGGCAGCATTATTATACAAGATGTCGATACCGCCCAATTCTTTTACTTTATTAAATAGAGATGCTGCGTCTTCTTCATTTCCTGCATCACTTTTTATGACGATGAGAGCAGGGTGCAGTTTTTTAGCCCTATCTAGTTTGGCCTGGGTCCTGCCGGTGATGATTACTTTTGTGCCAATTGCCAAAAATTGTTTTGCAGCTTCCAATCCTATGCCTGATGCTCCGCCTGTAATCAGGATTGTTTTTTCTTTTAAGTTCATAATCTTGAGGTTATACCTATCGATTAATGGGGAATATGTGCTGTAATCGGGTCCATAAGAGCATGGATTTTTTTAGTGTCTCCAACCGGAACTTCAAACTGATTTTTTTCTAAAGCCATAAACAATTCATCCGCTACTTCTGCTGGTGGAATCCCGTTTGCTCCACCAATTTCTGCTGAGAACTCGGTATTGACCAAAGGCGGGTACACTTCATAAACATTCAACTTGTCGTTATCTGCAAAAGTATCCCTCAGGCCTTGGGTATAGCTGTGCAGTGCCGCTTTACTGGCAGAGTAGGTTGGCAGGTATTTATTAGACCTGAACACGGCGATCGAAGAAATATTAACGACAGCGGCCTCTTCCTGTTGTAAAAGTTGCGGCAATAGCAGTGATGTGAAATGAATCACACTGATGTAATTGGTATTGATTTCCTGATAGGCTTTTTCGGCTGCATTGTTATTGCTTTCACTCAAATCGTTCATATAAGCAGCCCCGGCATTGTTTATCACAATATTTACATCCGGATGCTGCACTGCTAATTCTTCGGCAATACGGATACGTTCAGATTCCACTGATAAGTCTCCCTGTATAGCTACGGCATTGTCCAATTCTTTTAAGGCATTCTGTAAGCGTTCTTTGTTGCGTCCATTAATAATTACTTTGTTGCCGGCCTCACTTAGTTTTTTAGCAATAGCCAAACCGATCCCGGCACTTCCTCCGCTGATGAACACGGTATTTCCTGTTGTTTTCATTATATATTTATTTGAGTTGAAAATTAGCTGTGTGATTTATTTAGGATAGGATAATCTGTGTATCCCTTTTCACCAGGCGTATAAAAGGTTGCCTGATCAGGCTGGTTAAGCGGTGCGTCGGTCATGAAGCGTTCTACCAAATCCGAATTTGCAAGGAAGGGAACACCAAAGGATACTAGATTGGCATCATTATCATTCAGGACTTTATTGGCCGTTTCTTTATTAAATCCCCTGTTGATGATGATAGCCCCCTTATACAGTTTACGGAAGTGCCTGGCCACTTCCTGTACCGCATCCGGATTCTCTGAAACATCCGTAAATGGCTCTATCAGGTGGATGTAGGCTAAATCATAGTCGTTCAGCCTGGTTATGATGTAGTCATACAGGGCGATGGTTTCCCCATCTGTCAAGATCCCCATGATGCCATGTAGTGATGGATTTAAGCGAACACCTACACGGTTAATATCAACGACTTCCTTTAGTTCGTCCAGGATCTCAAAGAGAATGCGGGCACGGTTTTCCACTGATCCGCCATATTCATCTTTACGTTTATTGGTATTCTGACTAAAAAACTGCTGTAATAAATAGCCATTTGCGCCATGCAGTTCCACCCCGTCAAACCCGGCTTCAAAAGCATTGACTGCCGCCTGTTTGAAATCACGAATAGTCCTTTTGATGTCTTCAAGGGTCATCGCCTGTGGTTCCTCTGAAGGCTTAAACCCCTCTGCTGTAAATACCTGCTGGTCTGGATTAACCGTTGAAGGTGCCAAAGGTTTTTTACCATTGTGCAGGTCAGGATGCGAATATGCCCCAGTATGCCATAATTGGGCAAAAATGGCACCACCCTCCTGATGCACGGCATTGGTTACAAGCTTCCAGCCTTCTACCTGAGCGGTGGTATAGATTCCTGGTACGTTAACCACACCGATAGCCTCTTCACTGACGAAAGTCCCTTCGGTAATGATCAGTCCTGCGGAAGCTCGTTGCCCGTAATATTTCGCAGTCAGTTCAGTAGCCACATTTTCCGGGTTGTTGGAACGGCTACGTGTCATGGGAGCCATGACCATACGGTTCTTTAATAGTAAGCCGTTTAGGCTGTATGATTCGAAAATCAATTTGTCACTCATGGTATTTTCCATTTAGGTAATTTGTATTTTTCAGTCTGTTATCAAGTTTAAAATATACTTTTTAGTCTATTTTAAACTAAAAAATTATAATGAATATTGGTCAAGTTCTGCTTTGAGATTTTTGATAAGTCCAAACATAGGTTTAATGGTATCCATGGTCCTGCACATCACGATTCCGCCTTCTATGGCTGCTACCATTTTGAAAGCAAAGACGGCAGGATCAAGTTTATCTGAAAACTCCTTATTGTCAATTCCTTCCTGAAGTAGAGCGACAAGCTCTTCCTGACCGGCCCTGAACACTTTGGCAACCTTTTGTTTCATACCGGGATAATTATCGTCGGCTTCAACTGCCGTATTGAATATGGGACATCCGCCCGGGATGTAGCTCTGGATAGGATCTTTGTAAAAATCCATAAAAGCAAATACTTTGTTTTTTGCCGACTTGCCTTTGGAAACAGCAAGCCGCACTTTGTCCGATACCATCCTTAGCGCCAGGTCTATAACCTGTTCGGAAAGGTCTTCTTTGTTTTCAAAATGACCGTAAAGACATCCCTTTGTCAGTTTTGTAGCTGCAAGGACATCATCTATGTTCACACCTGATATCCCTTTCTCATTGTAAAGGGGTACTGCTGTCTCCAGTATAAATTGTTTTGTTTTTTCTGCTTTTGTAAGCATTGCCTATTGAATTAGAATGCAAATATACCAAAAAGTATATTTTAGAACAAAATAAACAATTCCTATGTTGTTATTAAATTACACTTTCCAGACATTTCTGTTAGGCAAATGATTCCCTAAACCCTTCATCGAACACAAAAAAAAGTAACGGGTATCTATAAGGTTGTGGCACCTGGGCTACACCATTGCTGCCGTTAGCCACAGTATAGCTCTTTTTCTATGTTTTATATTATAAAAACTAACAGTAAAAAGTTCCAATGTGACGCAATGTCAAGGATAAAACCTATTTAACAGTATTAATGATATTTTACACTATTCATTTGCTCTAATAATTGGATGAAACTCTCGAAAATCACATGTTTTATAGAATGGTATTCTGATTTTCCGATTGCTTTATTTTGAATTGTATTTGACAGACGGCCTTGTAGATAGAGAGTGGCAAGGCCATGACCTTGCGCCGTGCAAATTCCGTGGTGATTATGAAGCAAAATGTACGCAAATGCGTACATTTTGCTTTTTAGGGTGGCCCAAATTACAATTATGTAGAACCTCTCAGACATAGCTACCCTTCACAGTTCAATTGAAAGGCAACTATGTAAAAAGAACTTTGGATGTTTAATGATTTTATGTCTGACAAACCATCTTACAAGGAAAGTTCTGGTTCCTGTTAATCGCTGTTTTATACCTAATGCTATTCGAGTCCTAAAATGATGTTTATCCGGCCTCGCTCCTGCTAAAACCTCATTTGGTGTAAAACCAAATAGCTGACCACCGCACGTTCTTCTGCACTCCAGGCAGGGACTAAACGCGAAGTCATACCAGAGAATGCGGCCAGGCGCTGGTAGAGGCCATCAGCCAATGGCGTCGCAAGAAGACCGAGGGTGCAAAAAGCGCCGGCACTGTGACCAGAGACAGTGACGTTCTGAGGATCACCACCGAATCGCGAAATATTCTCCTGCACCCATCGGAGTGCAGTTATAATATCCTGCAGGCCGAGGTTTGTGGCATCAGCAAACACACCTCCGTATTGGGAAAGTGAGAGCCAGCCAAATGGACCGAGCCGATAGTTCAACGATACACCAATGACTCTACCGGTTGCGGCGAGGCCTGAGGCATTTGTTGGTAGGCCGTGGCGATATCGTTTGCTCCTTTCCAGGCCAGGTTTGGCGTTGGCAGGAAAATACAAGATTAGAGGGTTATGCTTTAGTGTTTGAAGAAGATTTCCTGCTGTCCTTTTTCAGGGATAGATACTTCTTAAGAAATCTTAGTTATCTACAAGTTCTCCGCTCGTCGCCATTATTAACGGCAAGCGCAGCGCAATTTGAGGCCCTCCTACAACATTTAAAATCATTACAATCAGAAATATTAAAACGTGGTGACTCCAACATAGATGTATTAAGGGCATTATTATATCTTATTTTAAGTCTCTTGCAAAATTGCGATTTGAAACCTTTAAATAACTCAGAAAAAACAAAAGGTGTAGTAATCAACCGATATATAGAATCGTTTACAGCTTTAGTGGAAGCTAACTTTATAAACAAGCGTGATCTTTCATTCTACGCAGATAAGTTATTTATCACCACCAACTATTTAAATAAGATTACAAAGGAGGTTTTAGGAACAACAGCTAAGACTTACATATTGCATAAAACAATTGGCGAGGCTAAAAATTTACTTAACTACAGTAGCATGTCCATTGCTGAAATTAGTGAGAAACTCAATATTGAAACTCCGTCTTATTTTGTACGTATGTTTCGAAAAAGTACAGGCATGACTCCGAAAGAATTTAGAAATAATTCTAATTCTTGAAGAAGCAGACTAATTAGCAACATTTCAATGTAGTTGCTTTAATACTCTTTAAAAGTTAAAAGACAGTAGTTTTTATAGAAACTGCTTATTTACCGTTATATTTTCGCCATATTTAAGATATAACAAATATTCCGGTAAATAAACAGCCTAACATCGAGCAGTTTGATATGTATTCCAAATTACCACGGCAATACCTCGCCGGATTGAGAAAAAGTTCCTGTTGGTCCATTGTTATCAAGCAAAGCTAATGCAACGCCTGTTTTTGCACCTTCTTCCGTTGTAAGCGGCGCCTGATCTGATCCAATGGATGTTTTAACCCATCCCGGACTTGCAGCGTTTACTTTGATATTAGTTTCCTTAAGTGCATTGGCAAGAAATACGGTAAACTGATTGAGTGCCGTTTTCGAAGCGCTATAAGCGTAAGGTTTCAACTGATACAACCAGTGACTTTCATCAAGATGAGCACCAAATGATCCGGAAACACTGCTGATGTTTACAATACGTCCCGCATCACTTTTTTTAACTAACGGCAACAATGCCTGGGTAAGTTCGACTGTCCCAAAGTAATTGATATCAAAGGTGTCACGAAGTGTTTTCATAGGTACCGATTCCACATTATTGCCGAACCAAGCACTGTCAAGAAATACTGCGGCGTTATTGATCAAGATATCCAATTGACCAAATTCATTTTCGATATAAGTTTTGGCATTTTCAATATCTTGAGAATTACTGATATCCAATTTAATGAATGTTACATCCAAAGATTCCCCGCGAAGAACTTTTTCAGCATTCTTGCCCTCTTCTTCATTTCTCGCACCTAAAAGGACTTTAATATGTTGTCCAGCGAGTTGTCTTACTGTTTCAAAACCTATACCCTTGTTACCACCTGTTACTAATGCTAGCTTTGTCATTTTTTTATATTAAAATTTATAAAACAAAGGTCGCACTAATGATAGTTCGAATTATAGCGTAATTAAAACCAATCCTTACCAAAATCAAACTTCTAGCTTATTTAGTTTTTTTAATACTCCTCTTTTTTTAGTTTTCTATAATCTGTAGGAGCTATTTTAGTATGCTTTTTGAAAAATGTATTAAAATGGGAAGGCTCTTCAAAGCCTAACGAATTTGCAATCTGTGCAATATTCCAATTGGTCAACTTCAGTAGAATTTTTGCTTCCTGCTCAATCCTTGAATTAATGATATCGCTAACGGTTCTTCCTTTTGACAGCTTCACCTGGCGATTCAGATAATTGGGATGCAGCGATAAATGTGCTGCGAATTCGCCGGCAGTTTTCAGTTTAATAACATCTTGAGGATTGTCGATGGGAAACTGTGCTTCCAATAATCTTATAAATGAGCAGGCTATCTCTTCAGTGGTATTGTTTTTCTTGATATAGGACGCTACAGGATCAAGCTTTTGGGCGTTAAAAATAAGTTCAAGAAGGTAGTTGCGTTGTAAACTTTCTTTATAATTACCATTGTCGAGCTTTTCATCGAAAATCTTGGCATAGATGGCTCTAAAGTTTTCAGTTTGGTTATCGGTTAGTGAATAAATGTTTTGTCTACCTGGTTTGTATATTGGAAATTCCAGCAAACGGTAGCCGCAGTTATTCTTAGTGATAAAATCTTCCTTAAAAACACAACTTATGCCTTTGTTAACTCCATTTGATGTATGAATACCAAACGGAATTTTGGAAGTTGTAAAAAGTAGTGTATTGCCAGTTGCCTCAATAGTTTTATCTTCAAATTCAAGGTTATATTTTCCTTGTAATAAGGTAGCTGTGTAGAATGTTTTTCGGGAATAATTGAAGGAAAAAAAATGATCGTTATCTACTTTACTTAAATCGAGGATTTCAAAATTTTCAACAAAATTCGTCGGGTTTTCTGAAGTATGATTCCCCGTATTTTTCAGTGCTAGAGTTTTGTCTGATTTAAGTTGCATAAGCTGATTTGTTCGTGCTAATTTAACTAAAAGAATCTGTTTATCTACGATCATCAATATGTGATGTTGGCGACAGTTATTTTATCTTGTAAGCCTTGCGAAGGTAGGTCAGTTAAATGACTGTCTAAATACCAATGGCGTCTGGTTCATTTTGTTTTTAAATACTTTGCTGAATGATTGCGGATATTCAAAACCTAATCGATATGCGATTTCACTTACGGATAATTTTGTTGTCGATAAGAGTTCTTTTGCCAATCCTAATTCCTCTACCAAGTCATTACAAATGCAAGCATTCTGCTTGATGATGTATTGCAGGATTGCGATACGAGCAGGATGAGCCAATGCTTTTAACGATGTGGCTAAGCTATTTTGCTGTACTGTAAATATTTCGGTTTTCGTTACTCCCATTTAAAGTTCAATTTTATATCGCAATATTACAATTAATGTTTAAATCATACAATAGTTTTGAAAAAATATCCAAGGACATAGCATACATTAATTTTATTTTTTTCAATGCTACATATTTTTTATAATGCTTACAACCGCAAGGTAGACCAACCGTTTATAGGGTAAGGATTATATTTCACTTTTAGTATTTACTACAAAACCATAAAATAATACCTTGAAGTTGCTGCCAATGCTAGATGATGAAAAAACTCATCACAACTTTCATATTGGCATTAAGAATACCATTGAAGGGACAAATTCATTGTTAAGTTGACTTTTGTTATTCCGCCATAACCTAGTTCATATAGAGCTAGCCTATTACAATAGCCTAACGAAGTTGCTACTCTTTTTGATCTCAAATATTTCCTTAATGTTAGGCAAT
The DNA here is from genome assembly GCF_027627455.1 of Sphingobacterium sp. SYP-B4668. Taxonomy (NCBI): domain Bacteria; kingdom Pseudomonadati; phylum Bacteroidota; class Sphingobacteriia; order Sphingobacteriales; family Sphingobacteriaceae; genus Sphingobacterium; species Sphingobacterium sp. SYP-B4668. Next base: position 3,054,613 of record NZ_CP115483.1, read on the forward strand.
ATTTATTCTTTCATCAATCTCCCTGAAAAGCTCTAAAAGTTTAATCAAATGTTAGATAGCCCCGACGGGTCCGCTGAAATGGCTAATCATCGAGCATAAGTCAGTTTCTTGGATAGCCGAATCTTTGCAGTTTTGATTGTCAGGTCCTACATTTATAGTCCAAATTTTGGTTTATAAAATCAAATCCAAAAATTTCAAAAGTGGTATAAGGGGTTCGATTGCAATCCTGCTCTCTCCGCACAAGACTAAAAAGAGTTCAATGAAAATTGGACTCTTTTTTTGTTTACACTATCTTCAACTCCGTAGAGCACTATCTCAAATGCAGTAATCAAAGGATGAGAACGCGTAGGGTTCGATTCTATAAGTTAGGTATTGCTTTTCCGATGGATACCTATTATGTCTAATAATTCTTATTTCCCCAAATACTCAGGTCAGTCAAGAGATATTGATTTTTGATAAAAAAAGATATTTTTTGATTGGATATATGAAGTCTTTATGTAAAATAGTTTGTCTATTTGCTTATGTAAAAAATTAAAGCGTAGACTGTTTAACTTTTTTTCATTCTTCTAATAAGACGGTCTGCTTTTTAGTGCTATTATCATTTTTGATAGGAAGCCGTAAAAAGGAGGATTCATTGAATTCTGAGATTTAATTTATGACAAGCAAAAAATGAATAAATTCAAGATAAATACAAGAGCTGTATTTTATACCGTACTTCTTATCGCGTTTGGTAACCTAGGTCTATTATTTGCCCAAAATTGGGTTGTTAGATCACTTTGTTTTTTATTAAATATGAGTCTCTGTGTGATAATTTATTATGACACAGAATATAGAAATAAATATATCCCTTTTATCTCAAATAGGTTTATTATTGGAATATTTCTTCTGTTATTAACGTTACTAGTCTATTCTGCTCTTATGTAAGGGCAGAATAGAAGCCTAAGTTTTGTTTTTAAGATTGAATCAGGAACGGTAAAAGGTAATAGTAAAAGTGGTAACTATTTACCTTATCAAAATCTGAATGGACAATGATAAAATATCAAAATTCATCTATTTTTTCAAACGGGTTAAAATAGCTTCCATTTCAGCCATTACTTTATTAATCTTGGTAATAGTCAAATCAAACGGTTCTGATGTATTCATATCCACACCTGCATCCGCGAGTAGTGCTACGGGATATTTCGTATTTCCGGCAGATAGAAAATCCAGGTATCTCCTACGATCGTCATCTGTGCCCTTCAACACCTTTTCAGAAAGAGCAGTAGAAGCCGTAAAAGATGTTGCATATTGATACACGTAAAAATTGTAGTAGAAATGTGGGATATAAGACCATTCAGACTTCACATAATCATCAACAACACATACGTTCTTATCATGTCCATAATAACGTCTGGTCAATTCTAGGTACATGTTGTCAAAATCCTCGCCGGTAAGGGCTTCCCCTTTTCCAACTCTTTCATGAATCATCTTTTCAAATTCAGCAAACTGCGTCTGACGGAATAATGTTCCCTTTGCCCCCTCAAGATAATTCCCAAGAATAGCAAGTCGGGTATTGTCGTCTTTAATTTGCTTCAGGATATAGTCATTCAGCAGCTCTTCATTGAAGGTAGAAGCTACTTCCGCAACAAATATGGAGTAGTCTGCGTTGACAAAAGCTTGTTTTTTGTTGGTCAAATAGCTATGCATCGTGTGTCCTAGCTCATGGGTCAAGGTAGACATGTCAGTATACTTGCCATTATAATTCATCAAGATATATGGATGTACATCATAAGCTGACCCATTAGAATAAGCGCCCGATTGCTTTCCTTCGTTGGGATACATGTCAATCCATCTTTCATTAAATGCTTTGTTAGAAACAGTCACATAATCCGCTCCCAAAGGCCTTAGCGACTTTAAAATATTATCAACAGCTTCCTCAACAGTATACGACAAATCCACTTGCTGCACTAAAGGCGCATACATATCATAATAATGAAGCGTATCTACTCCCATCATCCGCTTACGCAAATTTAAATACCTATGGAAGGTTTCTAAATTTGCATTCACATTTTTCACGAGATTAGTATACACGTCAGTCGAAATATTGCCAGCGTCCAAAGCACTTTCCAGTGTACTATTATAATTACGTGCCTTTGTATTAAACAAAGCTGCATTGATATTTCCATAAAGTTGCGCTCCGAATGTGCGTTGAAAATCATTCAATCTTTTGAAATAACTCTCAAAAACACGACGTCTGACCTCCCTATTATCGCTACCTCTATAGAGACTGAAATTTGGTGGGTTAAGTTTTACTTGTTTACCGTCCAGTTCAATTTCTGCATGAGGAAATTCTGCATTAAAAAATGTACTAAAGATATTTTCAGCATTTCCCGACATTAATGAAGAGTATGCTAAAACTCTCTCAACTTCCTCAGACCCTCTATGCGCCCGTTTGCGAAGTAAGTCATTGAGGTAAAATTCATAGATTTGCAGTCCCTTTTCCTTTGTGATAAAGGAATTGAGTTGGTTTCCTTCCAGTGTCAATAATTCGGGGCCCATAAAAGACGTTAATGCCCCAAACGCTGAGAAAAGTTGCTGCATTTCTTGCTTCATTCCCGCATACTTAGTAACTCGAGTATCCTGGTCTGACTTCATCGCAGCATAGGATGATAACCGTACCATTTCCTTAACAAGCTTACTATTTAATTCCAACGCTTCTAAAAGTGTAGATGCAGATTGCGTAAGCTTACCCTTGTATTGCGTCAGCATTTGCATATCTTTTTGGATACGATCTTTCTCTCCTTTCCAGTTTTCATCTGATCCATATAAATCGGATAAATTCCACTTGTATTTGTCAGGAACTTCATCCCGAACTTTCATTTGGCTGACAGCCACAGACGTAGATAACAACATCATCGCGGTTACTAATTGTGTTTTCTTTAGCATACTGTATTAATATAGAGAGTTGGACCTAAGTTACAAAAAAGACTTAGCAATTTGACTTACACATATTTATCCCCTGGAGCAATAAATAGCATCTGGTATCATCCGTTTTTTCTTGCGTCCTATCGCCGCCAGGGATAGCTTATGTTATCTTGTCGCATTTATCGTCATACACATTGCCCTGACTATCTTCAAAGGCAACTCCTCGCTTTTTAATCCAATACACAATAGAATAACTCTTTCCACAATCCAGATACAAGCCAGTATTTAGACAACAAAGTGCCGTATAATAAACCCTATAAAACTAATGATTATTTCGGTTCAAAAAACTGTCCCATTTACGATTCTTAAGCAAGCTTTATATATAATATCCAAGCGCTTCATTTTGGTAAAAAGACCTCAAATATAGGTAACCAATTGTCCAAACGAAAAGCAGTTGAACCAGCAGTATACGTTATGTGATCACCCTGACTATCGCGGATATTGCCCCTAGAACCAATGACACGTCCCGTATTTTCTCCGTTTATTGCATAGGTCAAGCGGTCTCCTTCTTGAAGTTCTTCAGCGCAGGTGATAATAATTTGATCGTTGTCATTTACATTGACCCTCGTGATTCCAAGCGTTCGCTGTTGTCTATAAATATTAAATCCGTAGTGGTCTATAGCTTTCACCCAATTAGTATCTATAACAAGTGGTCCGACTGGAACATCCATTTCCAAAATAATTTTTCTTCCTTTGTAGCTTATTTTTTGAGCATGGAGTGGCTTCCAATCCTCTTTATCAATCAGCACCTTTTTTGCCGCTAAACCGTAATAAGCGCCCAGTAGTCTAGCGTATACAGCCGTCAGATGAACGTTATCCACATTATATTCAAAAGGATACATTGGCGTGGCCATATAAAACTTATTGTTTCCAATAGCCTTTTCGTATTGAGCTATCGCTATCTGCAGATTGCGTTCCTTAGGTTCTTCCTTTGTGATAAGATAATATCGATTATGAGACGCCGTTTGATACATGATGCAGGCAACATCGTTATGTTGACCAGTAATCTGCCTTACATCCGTATTAATTTGCTGATATAGACTATCTAGTAGCAAGGAATAGGTCTTTCTATCCATCATCCGAAAAATATCTTCCTCGCCTTGGGTCCAAGTAAAACAGGGTACATTAAAGCTTTTTCCCAAGGAGTCACTCAACACCTTTCCCCTTCTCACTCCGCGAAGCAAAGATGTATAATACGCTGGTTCTTCCTGATTCTTTTGAAGCACCCGAATGGATTTCCCGCCCCATCCTGGGTTTCGGAATACATAGCTTGGCGTGATACCATTCAACTTTCCAAAACCCTGCTCCATCATCATATCGGCCATCCCACTCGTCGGAGTTTCTTCCTTCTCATGTTCGACTAAGGGCACAAATCGTTGCATACTGTTATCATCTTCCCCTTTTCTAAATCGAAGTCCATTGTTAAACATTAATGTATTAGGATAACCCAAACCAGTTGCATTGATACGTATCCCATCTGTAGATCCCAGCGACAAAGATTGTCCATAGCAAATAATATGATTGATATCAGCTGGAAAGTTCTGCGCAGCCGAATCCGTTAAGACAAACATGGCACACACAATTTGAATAATAAATAATGGTTTCATTTGAAAACATTCATATTTGAGAGAAAGTACATACAAGTCATTTCTAGCAACTTGTACTAGAAATGACTGCATGAACTACCTTTAAAAAATTACATCACAAGATACGGGCAGATGATCGGAAGGATACCGATTAGCGCCGTATTGATCGGCATATACCTCATAATTTTTGGCGCTGATATTCTTGCTCAAAAAAATATAGTCAATACGCCCTTTGGGGAGGCCCTGGAAATTACCGCCCCCCAAATTGGTATCTTCATAACCTTTCCTTCCATTCTCGCTCACCTGATAAGCATCTTGAAGCACATCCTTAATCGCCCTTATTTGGCTAGTCTCGGCGGTGGAATTAAAATCACCAGTACACAACACCGGCGAATTACCTGCGATAGCTTTGATTTTCGCAGCCATCAAAGGTCCGGATTCGCGTTTTGCAGTTTCATATCGCCAATAAAAATGTGCATTAAAAAAGAAAAAAGTGCGGCCCGTTTTTCGGTCCCTCATCTTTGCCCACTGACATATTCGCCTGTCTGTAGCATCCCATCCGATACTAGGTACGTCCGGTGTTTCACTTAGCCAAAAGACTCCTTGATCCATTACTTCAAATAAATCTTTTTTATACAAGATAGAGCAGGTATGTAAATCCCCCGTGCCGCCATAGGCCTTTGAAATGTACGCATAACCAGGTAACAGCTCTTTTAACTGAACCATTTGGTTCACGTCTCCCTCTTGGGTACCAAACAGCTCTAGTCGATGCTGCAATATCAATTTTGCCAAAGCTTCCTTTCGCTGTTCCCAACCATTTCCTGTTTTTTTATCAGCATCGGCATCATACCGAATATTATACGTGCCAGCTCTAAAACTGATCTTATTATTGTTTTCTTGGACAGACAGTTCCTTTTTACTGTGGCAAGCAGTCAATAGTATCAGGGTCAGCCCACCTACTATCTTGCCTATGCTAGTGATTGTTAGTTTTAGTTTCATTTTCATCAATGTGTTTTCTTGTGATTGTTTCTTTACTTTTATCATCTATTTTTTTGCCCACCATAGTTTATGATTAATATCGTCTTCTCCCATCCGATCTATAGCTTGTTTATAGTTTGTTGGGTTGTAGACTTTCTGAATTCCAGGATACATCAATCGCGCAGGCATCTTACCCGAATTCAACATACTACTTGTTGTCGGAAGGATTGGATATCCCGTCCTTCTGTATTCCGACCACTGTTGATAATCTGTAAAATATAGCGCGAGGTACTTATGCAGTATGATCCGCTCAAGGCTACCGTCATATATGACTAACGGCTGTTCAAAGTAATCGACAGGCAACGCCGCATTTGTCCAAGTTGATACCGCAGCGATAATACCTGCTTTATATGCTTTTTCTGGTTCGGGAAGATACCCCCTTTGACCGAGCTCCGCTTTGATAAAACAAACCTCCGAATAGGTCAAGATGGGGATAATCATCGGCACCACCACTTGTGCATTATTCATATAGGAAGGCGAATAGGGAAACGACTGCTCGTCATAGCCACTTGGAATTCCTTTATAACCGATGTCCTGTCCCTGTTCTTTCGCTGCAGTCACATAAATAGGTCTTCTTGGGTCATTTAACGTGTTGAGGATATCGATAAAATAGGCGCCAACAGCATGTTGTGTACTAAAATCCAATGCTCTAGACCAAGGAGATACATTGGGAGCGACACCAGTGACCCGAAAGATGACCGACTCCTCTTGTTTCTCAACTATAGGATATTTGACAGGGTCGTTAACCATCGTCTGCATCTTCTTATAAGCACTCGCATCAACATTACTTGTGCGCAACAACAAGCGCAAATACAACGAGTTGGTAAATTTTTGCCATAGCTTACTGTTATTTCCAAATAATAAATCGGTACCATAAGCCATTGCGACCTTGTGATCATAAAGACCATTGGCCAACTCCAAATCCTCTAGGAGTTGGGTATAAATGACCTTTTGATCATCATAAGCAGCTTGCAAAATGCCTTCGTCTGCTCTTGATGCCTCTGTAAAGGGCACGTCTCCAAAATTATCTACTAAGTTTGAGTAAATCCATGCTCGTAAAGTCAAAGCAATAGCTCGATAATTTGAAGCATTATCCCGTTCGGCAGCAGCAAGCATCTCTTGTACGTTCTTGGCCCATTTGTAGGAAGCATTCCACTGAGAAAGGCCAGTATTCTCCAATATTTCGTAGCGTTGCACCCCACCGTAATATTGTGGGTACGTCAGTTGCACCTGCATCAATTCCGAATTAATATCGTAGCTATTCCGAATATTATTGGATGACATATTGTATAACGTCTCGTTCAGCAATGTGCCCGGGCTTATCTGGTTAATCAGGTTGGGATTGGTATTGATCTCTTCAAATCCTGATTTACAGGATTGCCCCATACTAACGATGCAGGCTACAAAGATTATTGTATAAATATTTTTCATGCGAGTCTTTCTTAAAATTCCACTTTTAAATTAAATCCATAAGACGCTGTATACGGCATAGGGGTGATTTCCAGTCCTGGCACAAATACAGCTCCATTTTTGGTACCTGCCTCAGGGTCAAACATTGGGTAGTTATCAAATACTGCTAGATTTCTCCCGAAAATACCAAGTGACAATCCACTTAGGCGATATCTCTCAATCATTTTCTTTGGAACTTGATAGCCTATACTCAATTCCCGGAGTTTCATGTAACTTCCACTAAACATGCCTGCTTCAGTAGCCTGATGATATTCGGTGTAGTACGTCTGTGTATTTACTTTCGTTGTATTAGGCGTATACGTGCCGTCTTGATTCTGCATTACACCATCACCGATGATAAAACCTTCGTCACGCCCCGGTAGTGTATTGCTAAGAGTTCCCGCCCAAGATGCCCTATTATACGTCCCTGAGAATATCCTCCCGCCCACTTGTCCGTCAAGGGTGAAGCTTAATCGCACCCCTTTGTACAAAAAGGTATTCGTCAAGCCACCCTTCCAATCCGGGGACGAATTGCCTATATATTCAGGTGTAGTTCCTCTAGCTGGGACACCATTTTTATAGATTATATTTCCATCAGGATCGCGCAAGAATTTGGTTCCCCACACATCTGTGGTACTACCGCCTACTGTTGCAATCAAGTAGGCTTGCCAAACTTGTGTTAACGTCTGTTTTTCCAAATTGTCAGATAAGGTCAATATCGTATTGTCATTAGTCGACCAATTCACGATTACCTTCCAATCAAAATCCTTCCTTTGGATGGGATTCGCATTAATAATCAACTCCCAACCTTTGTTTTGTACCTTCCCAGCATTGATTACTCGGCTACCATAGCCTCCAACTATATCAGAAGGTAGTGATAGAATCTGATTTTTCGTCACCGATTTGTAGTAAGTCAGGTCAAATCCCAATCTATTTTTAAATAATTTCAAATCTGCTCCTGTTTCCCAACTAGCCGTAATTTCGGGCTTTAGGTCTGCATTGAAAAGTGCTCCTGGCACCACCGCCGAGCTAGGGAATCCGCTTTGGCTATAATACCTTTCCGTCTGATAAGGATCTGCATCCGCCCCTACACGCGCAAACGACGCTCGGTATTTCAAATAACTGATTGGCTTCGGTAAAGCCAACATATCGGACAAAATAAAACTAGAACTGATAGATGGATAGAAATACGAGTTGTTATTAGACGGCAAGGAGCTAGACCAGTCGTTTCGAGCTGTCGCATCCAAAAAAACACGATCCTTCCAAGAGATTGACCCCATTCCATATAAGCTATTAATTTGCTTTTCGGAGTCATTCGTATTCGTCAATGGATTATTCACACCATTCGCCAAAGCAAATACCGTAGGCACAATCAATGCATCTACTGAGGTCATAACATTACGTAAGTTGTAGTTCATACGACTCCCTCCTCCCATAATGCTATATTTATAGTCTTCTGCAAATGTATTTCTATAGGTCGTCAAAAAGTCCATATTGATTTCCTGACTCGCTACATCCTGTCTACCATAGTATCCTTTAGGATGTTTTTTAGACGAATAGCCTCTCTGTGTTTCCCGCAATTGAGTTAATGAATTTAAGGACACCCTACCCGTGACATCCCAATTATCAGTCAACTTGACATCCACCTTCGCATTCCCCACTAACTGATTACTTGTTAATGGATTTTTATCGATTTGTAAAATGTAATAAGGATTGCTGGACCACTGCGAAAATGGGTTTAGTTGTTCCAAATTTTCTTTATCCAATTGCCAAATCGGTTTATACCAATTAATATCCACATTAGGCATCAAAAACATTAGAAAGTAACCCAAGGACCCATTGCTAATTCCAAATGCAGGAAGATTTTCACTTGTGCGATTATTATAGTTCATCGCAGTTGCCACTTTAATCCGTTCACTAATCTGATAGTTACCATTAAAAGACACCGTATTTTTCTTGTATCCTGAATAGGGAGTGATATATGCATTGTCCGTGTGCGAAATACTGAGGCGCATAGAACCTTTCGAATCTCCCCCTTGGAAGGAAACAGCATTTTCATAGGTCGTCCCTGTACGGAAGAAATCCTTCATATTATTTTTATAAGGTTTCCATAAGGTACGTTCCTTGCCCTGCGTCTGCGTGACAGGGTCATATTGAAAATAGTACTGGCCATTAAATTTGGGACCAAAAGCCTCGGGTGTATTGGTACTTGGTCCATCCTCCGAATTGCCAAACGAATAGTATTGATTGCCATTAGCATCCCTAACCGATGTTGACCCCGCACCGTATTCATATTGATAATCAGGCCAATTGGTCACAACATCCAGATTCAGCACCGAATTGTAGGCCACACCGAGCCTTTGATTTTTCTTTCCCGATTTGGTCGTGATAATCAATGCTCCATTTGCAGCACGCGAACCATACAAGGCCGCAGCCGAAGGTCCTTTTAGTACCGAGACACTTTCAATATCTTCCTGACGAAGCTCGGAAATCGCATTTCCATAATCCACAGGTGCCTCTGTGCCATATGCTGCACCTACATTTCCAGCATATGGAGTGGTCTCTTGATTCATCGGCACGCCATCCACGACAATCAATGCATAATTACTGCTCGGATCTAAAGAAGTAGCCCCACGCAATTGAATGCTTTGGGAATTAATAGGTCCAGTTCCACCTGAAATAATATTCAATCCAGCGACTTTTCCTTTAAGCCCCTCCGACCAATTAGGAGATGCCGCAGTTGACAACTGTTCCGCGTTGACGGTTTGTTGTGCAAACCCCAAAGCTTTCTCTTCCCGCTTTATTCCCAAGGCAGTAACCACCACTTCATCAATATTGTGGTCTAACCTCTTCAATACAATTTCAACAAAAGTTTTAGTCCCGACCTGTACGTGTTGGGTTTCGTACCCCACATACGAAATCTGCAGCATATCACCTTCGTTGGCTTGAATCTTGAATCGTCCGTCATCCAACGTTTGGGTATCCATCTTCTTTCCCTGCCTCGTGATGCTCACTCCCAATATCCCCATTCCATTTTCGTCTTTCACCAATCCCGTTACTTCCTGCTGCTGACTCGTGGTTTCACTGGAAGATCTGTCTTTAGCAATAGATTTTTGGCTATTGACAGTCTCCATTTTTTGAATTAGTATGCTTTTCTGAGAGAGTACATAAGTCAAGTGACTTGTCGACAGCACCCGCTCTAAAAAGAGTCCAAGAGGCATATTATTGGCTTCAATAGACACTTTTGCAGCATTCGCAACTATTTTATCATTATATAGAATTGTAAAACCTGTTTGGTCTTTTACCTTTTTTAGCACTTTGGTCAAGGCCATATTATTAGCCTTTAAGGTTATAGTCTGAGGATGTGAATGGGCCCAAAGTAGATTGGAGCCTATCAACAGAAAAATACAGAGCAGATTGCCCCTCCATATTTTCACACTTCTTTTTCCTAAAGTAGTATGGTTAGATTTCATAAATTTAAGCGTTACATATCTAACCTTACATGCACAGATGAGCTATTTGTATTTAAGTAATAGATTATCTAGCTTTGTAAAGTTCATTTTAAACTATCTGTTTATTATCGCAAGTAGTCGCAGATCTAATCTGAACTAGAGCCTGGGTGATGCGGCAAACATCACTCTTGGCTTATTATTGTTGATTATCTTCTCTTCTTCACATTTCTATGCTATTTAATATTAGTGAATGATTAATTGTCCATTTCTATACTCCACGTGAATCCCCGACCCTTTCAAGAATTGCAACATTAGATCAAAGTCTACATTTCGATTGACCTCTCCTGTAAAAGTTTCATTAGGTATGCTGCCCTTGTACACCACCTCAACATTGTACCAGCGCGATATCTGTTTTAGCACGTCGCCAAAGGCTGCCTGTTGAAAACTAAAAAGCCCATTGCGCCATGCTGCCGCCTCTTCTAGATTGGCATTTCTCTTGGTCAAATGTTTGTTCTCTCCCAACAACGACTCCTCGCCAGGGCTCAGTATTAATTGATTCAGGTTATCACTGTCTTTTACCCGCACACTACCTTCGAATAAAGTTGTCATTATCTGTTGGTCGTCAGGGTAACACTTTACATTGAAATGTGTTCCCAGTACAGTAATATCTTGTTTTGCACTATGAACGATAAATGGTTTTTTCCGATTCGAAGATACCTCAAAGTAAGCCTCACCTTCAAGAGTCACCTGACGAACATCACCTTTAAATTGTTTCGGAAAACTGATCTTGCTATTCGAATTCATCCACACCTTAGTCCCATCAGATAGCACCAATGTATAATTGTTACCCTTTGGGATAATTAGGGAGATTGTCTGAGCCGATGCTAATCGGTTGCTATCAATAGCAAGATCACCCAAAAGTTGTCCATTAACGTCAAAATTAATTCCTGTTGTTGCTGCTATTTCCTGCTCCATTCCATTATCAGTCACCAGTAAAGCGCCTATTTTTCCAGGCTGTGGCTTTGGCATTTGCAAGTCGATTTGAACTTGTTGCGCCACCGTATCTTCTACCGACAAGTATTTGTAGCTCCAGAAACCCATCACCGCAAGTAGGCAGGCCGCAGCAGATATAGCTAATAATCGACGTTTCCGAATACCACGGACGTTACTACTTGTGGATTTGCTTAGAACAGTATCAAAAGTTAATCCCCGACTCGCCTTTTGGTAGGCATGGAGCTCGCCTACAAGGTTTGAGTTACTATCTGGAGCAAATTCCTCATAAAGAATTTGATTGGCTGGATCGGCTCTTGCCCATTCCTCCAAAAATATTTGCTCTTCATCCGTAAGTTGATGTTGATGATACTTTGCAAGCAATATCCCTATGTATTCCAATTTGTCCATATCCATATTTCTATAAGTAAAAACTGGGCTGGGCAAACAATCTTACATTGAAAAATTAAAAAAGCCAATCTTTTTTTTGGAGCAGCTTCTTTCTCAAATTTTGAATAGCTCTTGAGTAGTTCACATAGACCGCATTGGGCAACATGTTCAATTTCCTGGAGATTTCCTTTGGTTCTTGTTCTTCAAAGTGGCTCATTTGAATAATTTTCCGTTGGATGGGCGAGAGATTTTCTATTTCCTTGTTCAATATGGCCAAGGCTTCCGATCGGATTAAGGACTGATAGACTTTGGGGTCTTCTATGAGTGAATCTTCGAAAATCTGATCGGTCGCCCTCATTTTGCTTCCATGAAACGACTTCAAGTATGTCAAACAGGAATTTTTTGTAGCGACAAAGAGAAAGGCTTTTATTTTTTGCTCACTTTCGAAATCACGACGACGTCCCCATAGCTTAACAAAGCTATCTGATACAATTTCTTCAGCAGTTTCGGCATTATTTTTCAAGATATCTTGCGCAAAATAACACAATTGGCTCTTGTAGCGATTGAAATATGTTTCAAAAGCCATAGTATTTCCATCTTTAAATGCTGATAATGTCCAATCTTCGATTTTACCCATCACAATGAATAAGCTAAAGCCAAAACTAAAGGAATTAAGAGATTAAGTCAAATTAAGTTTTTGTTAATTCAGGTCGCTAATTAGCCAGCAAATTGCTGCCTCTATTTAGGATATGTATTATTTCCTCAGGTTTAAAGGTAACCATATTTTGGCAAACAAAAAATAAAAGACTGCTTTATCTACTATCTTGCTCCTCCACATACGTCTCAAACAAGAGAAAGTACACCCTAGAAACTTAATTTATGTAACCGATTGTGCTGACCTGTAATTGACATGCCACTACACGATATCAAATCACGGTCCGTTATCTATTATATGGATACTCCTGTATCCAGTTAAACCCCCGCTTCATTAGTTCCAATTCCTCTGAATGGAGCTTGGTTAGCTTCACTAGCTCCATTTTACCATCCCATACCTTCTTCAGGATAATATCACCCGATGGCATGATTTCATAATCTAATGTAAAATGATTCAATGAAACGGTTTTCTCGTCAGTGTCTATCTTTGCCTCTTCATATTTTGCTTGATAATATCTATCCCGAATAGTTACACGTCCGTCATTCTCAAAAATAAGGAAAGACCAATCATTTGGAATAGTCGCCCTTTTCTGAATGTCATTATCTATTTGGTAAATACCATACAGCGGACTCTTCTTCATGTAGTGATCGATCATCTTCTGCCTCGTTGACAATCCTACGACTTGCTGTATGCCAAATATTGCAAGGATGGCAATCTTAAAAATCAAGACACCTCTTTCTTTCCAAATTTTATCCATTTTGGGTTTTCTCGGTACGGGTAGCTGTCCATACTTACCTTGTAGAAATAGGGCTACGAACGTCTTCATGTAAGGCAGTAGTAAAAAAAGAGACAGTAAAAACAAAGCGGTAGAAATCATCTTAACAGGGACATCATAAAAATAATTGATGGTCATGATATTGACTGACGTTGCTAGCGTAATACAGGCGCCCAATACCATAGTTCGTCGGAACAGCAATAGTACCGCCAATATTTCCACGATGCCCATAAAAATATTATACCCTTTAGAAAAGCCAAGGAATGTCCAAGCTAAGCCCATTGGTGAAAATTCTCCCAAAGGTCTCATCAATTTGCTCAAGCTAGGAGGCGGCATCTGACCATGTACAAGCTTAATAACGCCGTAATTCATTAACATAAATGCGACGTAAAAACGAATGACAACAGTTAACCAGTAGTAACATGTATCGTAGCTCTTTCGCTTGCTATCCGATATAGTCCATACGATACAACCCAAAAAAGCAACAGCCACAAGGATGAAAAGTGTAATCCAATCGTATGTAGTATCTCCACTCCCATTTGTGAAGATGCTATAGTCATAGCTATGTCTTAAAATATGCTGCGCAAACCAAGGGGTAAACTGATGCATTACGTACAAGATTGGTTTACCTATAATATTAAACAGTGGAAAAGCGCCATTATTCATGATTAGAATAAACAGCGTAATTAATATAAATGCAAATCGAAAGGCTATTTTGTCAATTAAAGACCAAGTCGTCGGTTGTTCAGTATGCATGCTCATCATGATATAGCTTTAGTCATTCGGACTTCAATTTACTAAAAAAATCGAATCTTCGTTATGTCATTCCTTCTTCTGACATTCGTCCTATAGTCACCTTAGAGCATTTCACTATAATATTCTCTTTACAAGGAAAATTTAACGGGTTAAAAAACTAAATTTGAAGCTAGACCTTATCCTACTCAAAATGAAAGAAAACTTATCTAAGGCCAATAGAAGATCTTTTCTAAAAAGCAGCCTTACGCTTGGAGGCCTAGTCCTGTTAAAGCCTGCACAGGCCGTTTCTGAATCTATTAGTAATCCGGATCAAGCTTTTTCAATTCTGACAGGCCCCTATTTGCAGACCAATTTTGGAAACAGCATCTCTATACTCTGGATTACCAACAAAGATGCTTCCAGTTGGGTTGAGTTTGGCCCTACAGCTGATAACCTCTCCCAAAAGGCCTACGGCAAAAGTGAGTTAGGCTTAAAACCTGCTAGTCGAATCAACTGTGTCAAGCTCACCGACCTTACTCCCGGACAAACATATTATTACCGGATTGTATCCAAAGAAATCAAGGACTTCCAGCCTTATAAATTGACATATGGAGAGACAATTTATGGAGACACCACTCACTTTACCAACCTTGATACTGCCCAAAAGGACGTTTCTTTCGTGATGCTCAATGATATCCACGATCGGCCAAAATCCATTTCTCATCTCCTTAGTCTCGACAAAGACAGCAAGCGTGATTTCATATTTTTCAACGGCGATATATTTGATTATCAGACAGATGAAAAACAAATCATTAACAACATGCTACAGCCCTGTGTAGACTATTTCGCCAAGACCACTCCATTCCTATATGTACGCGGCAATCACGAGACCAGAGGTAAGTTCGCTCGTGACTTTGCTAACTATTTCGATCAGGTGGGGTATTCATCCTTTACACTAGGTCCTGTACATTTTATCATCCTCGACACGGGTGAGGACAAACTGGATAGTCATCCGGTATATGCTGGCATAGTTGATTTTGACCAGTACCGGGTCCAACAAGCCGCTTGGTTAGAAAAAGAAATCCAAAAAAAGGCATTTAAAAATGCAGCCTTCCGTATTGTCATGATGCATATACCTCCGCGTTATTCGGGTGATGAGCATGGGGCCGTACACTGCACTCAATTGTTTGATCCTCTATTCAACAGAGGTAAGGTCGACCTAGTCCTTAGTGGCCATACTCATCGCTATAAACTACACGAACCGGATAAAACTGCTAATCACTACCCCATTGTCATCGGTGGTGGACCCAAGGATGGTGCCAGAACCCTGACAAAAATCAAAGCAACACTTAAAGAAATACAACTCAATATGGTCGATGACTCAGGAAAAGAGTTAATCAATTATATCGTGAAGAAAAAATAAACGCCAGTTCACATATCTTTCGGTAGATTGCCCTGGCTATTTTTTTCATTGTTTCTTCTTATCTTGGCGCATTCAAGCAAGTAAGAAGAAACAATTGAATGTACCGTATGGAAGCAGAGAATTACCAGCGAGATCTAAAATATGAAAGGCAACAATTTACAATCGTATCGTTGGAAAAAGGAGAATATGAAAGTTGCATCTTTAACGGTTGCGATTTCAACGCATTGAATCTTTCCAACTATAAATTTGTAGACTGTATATTCAATTCTTGCAACCTCAGTCTTTGCGAACTTCAACAGACCGCCTTCAGGGATGTTGAGTTCAAGGATTGCAAACTCATGGGACTTCGCTTTGACCAAACCAACACCTTTGGTCTCTCCTTTACATTCGAGGCTTGTATACTCGATCATTCCATTTTTTTTGGGCTCAAGCTTAAAAATACAGCTTACCGAAATTGTCGCTTACACGAGGTTGACTTCACCGAATGTGATTTAACGGCTTCCTCTTTTGAAAACTGTGATCTACAACGCGCTATTTTCATGCAATGTAACCTTCAGAAGGCAGACTTTAGGACCTCCTTTAATTACGTCCTCGATCCAGAGCTCAATCGCATTAAGAAAGCTAAGTTTTCACTTCTCGGCGTTCCAGGACTGCTATACAAATATGATATACATATCGACCAGTCCTAGACATGATCAATACCGATAAGTCGTTAGTTTCTTTGACACGGTAATTTCGAAGAGGAAAAGAAGGTTATTAAAACGAAGTTATTATCACATCCACAAATTTCCCCTGTACTACAGACAGCAAATCCGTTGGGTCAAGGATAATCTGTAGCCCTCTTTTTCCGGCGCTGATACTGATTTTATCTTCCAATTGGGCCACCTCCTCCAAATAAGTTGGAAATAGCTTTTTCATCCCAATTGGTGAACATCCCCCCCTAATGTATCCAGTCACCGCTAGGATATCCTTTACAGGTATCATTTCGCAACTTTTATTTCCAGAGGCCTTCGCTATTTTCTTGAGGTCAAGGTGTTCGTTGCCCGGAATAACCGCGACCAAATATCCACTGTTACTACCTTTCAGCACTAGTGTTTTATAAAGCGACCCCGGCGACACCCCTATTGCTTCCGCTACATGATCTGCAGATAGATCCTCTTCATTAACCTCATACTCACGAAGATCATACCCCACTTTGTATTGGTCCAATATACGCACCGCATTCGTTTTAGTAGACATATTACATTTGACTTAAATAGTCAAACTTATATAAAATGCTTTACATTCACCAATACGGAACCAAAAAACACCGCTTCTCCTTACTGCTATGCCACTGTCACCTCATCCGAGAGATATACGTCCTGTATCATATGGAGCAGCTGAACCCCCTCATTCATTGGGCGCTGGAAAGCCTTTCGTCCAGATATCAGCCCCGTCCCTCCGGCTCGCTTATTGATGACCGCAGTACGGACAGCATCTTGAAAATCATGTTCCCCTGAAGCGCCGCCTGAGTTGATTAGTCCAGCGCGCCCAGCGAAGCAATTTAACACTTGATAGCGACACAGGTCTATCGGGTGATCTGAACTCAACTCGGTATACATCCTGGGATCGAGCTTGCCATAACTGCTATTCCCCATATTTAAGGCCTGATACCCCCCGTTAAGTTCGGGCAGCTTTTGCTTGATAATATCTGCTTGGATGGTCACGCCAAGATGGTTAGCTTGTCCAGTCAAATCGACGGCAAGATGATAATCTTTACCCCCTGTCTTAAATGCGTCATTGCGAATATAACACCACAATACCGTCGCCATCCCCAGCCGATGCGCTTCGTCAAAAGCCTGTGCGATTTCTACTATTTGACGCCCAGACTCTGCCGAGCCAAAATAGATAGTAGCGCCCACAGCTACAGCCCCTAGATTCCACGCTTCCCTGACCGTACCATACATGATTTGATCGCTCCGGTTCGGGTAAGTCAATAATTCGTTATGATTTATCTTGACGATCAAGGGGATTTTATGAGCAAATTTACGAGATACCGCTCCCAACACACCGTAAGTAGTGGCCACTGCATTACACCCCCCCTCCATAGCTAAACGCACGATGTTTTCAGGGTCAAAATACAAGGGATTAGCAGCAAAAGAAGCACCGGCACTATGCTCAATCCCCTGATCTATCGGCAAGATGGACAAATACCCAGTCCCACCTAGCCGTCCATGTCCAAATAATTGCCCTAGACTTCGCAACACCTGCGGATTACGATCGGTAATGCCGTATACCTCATCGATAAAAGTAGGTGAGGGTAAATGCAATAAATCTTTAGACACATATTCACTTTTATAAGTCAATAAATCCTCGGCATCGTGGCCCAAATAGGAAAGTAATCCTTCAGTAATATTCTTCATTTCGACAGCTTTCTATCATAACGATTCAGTCTCTCAAATGTTTTGATATTTTAAATAGCGTCCGCAAAAGCAAAGAGCAATGCTAAAAAAAACGGAGGGTAGCTGTAGCCTTTTGAAAAAAAGCATCGTTTACACCAAAAGAAAATGGAATGTCAATGCATTCAATTCAATGGAAAACTAAAACTTTAAGAAAATGAAAAAAAATAAATTTTACCTATTATTCTGCTTAGCGATGGGAAGCCTTTTGCTGAGTAGCTGTTTAAAAGATGACGATGATTACGTAGCCCCACCAGCTGGTGTATTAACCATGGTAAATGGTTATATCGATGCCCAATCTGTGATGTATTACACCCAAGTTGGCACTATTCCTCCAATAAAATTCAGAGAATATGCTAGCACGCAATTATTTGCAGGAGATAGGCGTGTTGCCGTCACAGGATCGGCTAGCCCTGCTACACTAGCAGACACCACTTTCAGTGTCAAAGCAGACTCCGTCTATACTTCGTTTCTATATGGCAATAAAGATAAGGTCAAGCATGCTATCGTCCTCAATAAAAAAATGTCTACTAATGCCGCGGCAGAAAAACCTGCAGGTGTCCGCTTCCTAAATCTTGCAGACGTGGGTGGCAAAGTATCTCTTCAGTTTGGAGATGCCGAGATTGTAGCACCTTTCAAGGATAGACCTGTCGAAACCCAAGTCACCGCTACGGCCAATCAAACATTTATTGCGCAGCCCAATGGCACCTTTACGCTGAAGATCAAAGATGAAGCCGGCACAGTATTGGCCACACGTGAGGGTCTGAAATTTGAAAGTGAAAAGCATTACACCATCATTCTAATTGGTAAAAAAGACGATGCGACTACTCCGCTATATATCGGTCAAGTAGTTGAATTTGCCAACTAATTCCGATTTTTCCTTTCTAATACAATATTAAAAGTCGTACAGAGCAGCCACTGTGCGACTTTTTTTTATGACATGTGACATCTTCCCAACCGTTCCTATTGCGTGCGATGACATACGTTTAGGTTTCAAATTCAACATTCCCCCATTCTCTACCAAAATCCAATAGCCCAATTTTCATATGATTGTATCGGTTTTTAATTTCAAACCTTTATCTTTACCTTCTAGCTATCAGCGTACAGATTTTGTATAAACCTTAACAGCATTTGATGGAAGATATATTAAAGCAAATCAACGACTTGGTTTGGAGTAATGCCCTTATTTACCTTTGCCTAATTTCTGGTATCTATTTCTCAGTCCGTTTTGGATTTCCTCAAATTCGTCTCATAGGCAATATGTGGAAGCTCTTATTCAGTGGTGGAGCCTCAGATAAGGGCATATCTTCCTTTCAAGCGTTCTCACTTGCCATCTCTGGACGTGTCGGCACTGGCAATATCGCAGGTGTGGCTACTGCAATTGCCATGGGTGGCCCTGGTGCCGTATTTTGGATGTGGGTGATTGCATTTGTAGGGAGCGCGTCGGCTATCGTAGAGGCTGCATTAGGACAATTATATAAAGAAGTCAAAGATGGACAGTACCGCGGCGGACCTGCATTCTACATCCAAAAAGGATTAAAAATGAAAGGATATGCACTTGTATTTGCAGCTGTCACGGTACTGAGTACAGGTTTCCTCCTTCCGAGTGTGCAAAGCAATAGCATCGCTATAGCGATGAACAATGCCTTCGATATTCCGGTATCTTATACTGGAATAGGCCTCTGTATAATTCTCGGAATCATCATAATAGGAGGTGTCAAGCGAATAAGCAGAGCCGCTGAGTTTATCGTGCCCTTTATGGCAGGCGGCTATATTTTGATGGCTTTGATTATCATTGCGCTAAACTATCAACAGATTCCCGATGTTTTCAAACTCATCATTACTTCAGCATTAAATATGGAATCCACCTTTGGGGGGGTCGTTGGAATGGCCATTGCCTGGGGGGTCAAGAGAGGAATATATAGTAATGAGGCTGGTCAAGGTACGGCTCCCCATGCAGCAGCAGCAGCAGAAGTCTCTCATCCAATGAAACAAGGCTTAGTACAAGGATTCTCTGTCTATGTAGATACCTTGTTTGTATGTACAGCGACGGCGTTAATGATTCTTTTTACCGGAATGTACAACGTAGTCAATCCCGAAGGAGGCTTTATCGTTGAACACATTCCTGGCGTAGCGATGGGAGCTGACTATACCCAATATGCAGTCGGTAAGCATTTCCCCAGTATAGGAAGTGGTTTTGTTGCCATCTCCCTTTTATTCTTCGCATTTACCACGATTATGGCTTATTACTACATCGCCGAAACCAACATGACCTACCTGCAGGGAAAATTGAAAAGCCAAATCTTCATTTGGGTATTGCGAGCGCTTATCCTTATCGCTACTTACTTCGGCACAGTCAAGACCGCTGAGTCCGCATGGACGTTAGGAGACATTGGTGTAGGACTAATGGCATGGCTCAATTTAATAGCCATATTACTCTTGCACAATAAAGCCATCATGTTATTCAAAGACTACGAAAGACAGCGTAAGGCAGGGATTGACCCCGTATACCACTATGAAGATACACCTTAACTTCCCAAGATGCTCGCTATGGGTAGAGATAATATAAAAAAATCTTACCTTTGTAACTAATTCTATAAAACAGACAAGTATGTAATACCCGATTTCTTTATAAAAAGACCTATAGCAGTCCTATAAACGGACAGCACTTTTTATTTCCTTTCTGCAACCTATGCCCGCATAGTGCTAGAAGAAGGATTGATAAATTCACTTCAACCTACAGTTGCAGAAATATATTTATCTCATTAAAGAAATCAATCATGTTAAATTTACAACACCTCACGTATATACACGCCGATAAGAGTCTCTTATTGGATGACATTTCACTTCATATTCACAAACACGATAAGGCAGCCCTCATTGGCAACAATGGATCTGGAAAATCTACGTTACTTAGGTTGATTGCTGGTAAGCTTCAGCCCAATCAAGGAAACATACAGATTGACGGACATCTTTACTATGTCCCTCAACACTATGGTCAATTTGACAATCACACAATAGCCGAAGCACTAGGTGTGGCTGACAAACTCCAAGCCCTCCACGAAATCCTCAATGGAGAAGTAAACGAGTCTAACTATCACATCCTTGATGATGACTGGTCACTTGAAGAACGTATACAAAAAGCCTTGACATACTGGCAACTTGATCACATTCAGCTAAATCAACAGATGAACCAGCTTAGTGGCGGCCAGAAGACCAAAGTTTTCCTTGCCGGCATAGAGATTCGTCAACCCGATTTAATCTTAATGGATGAGCCGAGTAATCATCTTGATGCTACCGGTCGACAATTGCTTTATAATTTCATACGACAGACATCCTGCACTTTACTAATTGTCAGCCATGATCGAGTGCTGCTCAACCTGCTGACGACTACGTACGAACTAAGCCCAAGTGGCATTACTACATACGGCGGTGACTATGACTTCTATCGCGGACAGAAAGAAATCGAACGGCAAGCCTTTGAAAATGACATCAAAAATAAGGAGAAAGCACTTCGTAAAGCAAAAGACATCGAACGCGATACTATCGAAAGACAACAAAAGTTAGATTCGCGTGGTAAAAAGAAGCAAGAGAAAGCTGGCCTTCCCACCATCGTCATGAATACCTTGCGCAACAGTGCTGAACGAAGTACAGCGAAGACCAAAGCAGTACACCAAGAGAAAGTAGGTAACATTTCCAAGGAACTCCAGCAGTTGAGAAAAGATTTACCTGATGCCGATAAGATGAAACTTGGATTTGACAAATCGTCCTTACACTCGGGCAAAGTACTAGTCGATGCGCAAGAAATCAATTTTGGATATGACAAGAACCATATGCTCTGGAAGGAACCACTCACGATCAAAATATTCAGTGGAGATAGAACGAGCATAAAAGGCGGCAACGGATCCGGCAAAACTACCCTCATTAGGCTCCTGTTAAATCACCTAAAGCCCCAAATCGGACATTTATATAACGCCATACAAGAAGCCGTCTATATCGACCAAGACTATTCGGTAATCGCCGACGGCTGGTCCATTTATGAGCAAGCGCAACAGTTCAATACGACAGCATTACAAGAGCATGAGGTAAAAATTAGGCTAACACGATTTCTTTTTGACAAGGACTCCTGGGACAAATCCTGTTCGGCGCTAAGCGGAGGAGAGAAAATGCGGTTATTACTCTGTTGCCTTACCATTCGAGCTAAAGCGCCAGATGTCATGATTCTTGATGAACCGACCAACAATCTGGATATCCAGAATATCGAAATCCTCACCTCAGCCATTCGCGACTACCAGGGGACACTTCTTGTTGTTTCGCACGATTGGCATTTTTTGGAGCAAATTGGCATAGATTCAGCGATTCACCTTGAATGAATTTCATTATATAAATCGTTGAATCAAATAATTTACCAGCTACAAGACTGTACATGACAGTTCTGTAGCTGGTAAAAATTATTGATAATGAATCGTATCCGTAGGTAACGCTGGTAGTGTGTATTTTCCTGTATCCACTTGTGCCTTCGAAAGCTTTCTTTTTATCTCCCCTACACCCGTAGCGGTGACACCTGTTTGATAGGCATAGATTTGCTTCATCGTAGGGATACCTTCCAAACTTACAACCCCCCTATCAGTTATGTTCACTCCAAATAAATTAATGTATGCCAGCCTCTTATGCCCAGAAAGATACTGCAACCCTGCATCCGATATTTTCGTATGTTCTAAATGTAATTTCGTTAACACCGGCAACGCTGAAATCTCCTTAAGCGCCGCATCTGTGATTGCGGTATTGCCCAATTTCAACTGAATGATATTATCCTTTAATTTAAGTAAGTCGGCCATATCTTTATCTGTGAATTCGGGATAGTTAACTGCATTTACTAACACATAGTCATTATCCTTAGCTAATGGAATGATTTTTATACCCTTAGCCTGCAGTTGTTGTACTAATTCATCAGGTAATGTCGGCGCTTCAGGCAGACCCGCCAAATCCGATTCCGTAGCTGTTTCGCCAGCACCTTCTTCCAACTTTTTTAAAATAGCCGCAATCTGTTCAGGTTGTTGTATTTCCTTCGCCTTCTTCTTGAAATCGGCTCCACCTTCTATCCACCATCCAATTAATTTGATCTGTTCGGGAGTAATAGGCGTTCGTCCCTTTGGTGGCATACGCCCCTCGTGTCCTTCTGGAAGAATCAAGCGCGCATAGAGTTCACTTTTCTTTAAATCGCCAGCAGCCAAAACCTTCCCATTTTCACCCCCTTTTAATACGCTCTCCATATCATGCAAGGCCAGCCCCCCTTCTTTCTTTTTATCTCCATGACAGCTTTGGCACCTCTGGGTGAGTATTGGCTGGATGATCCCTTCATACACCACCGCCTCCTGCGCATCTTCTAATAAAGGTGGTTCATCTACGATCAGTTTAATACCTATCGCATCTTTAATTGCTGTAGGTAATGCATCTTTCAAATACCCTCTACCATGTGTCAATGTACCACCGAAATGTCCAGTAAAACCAAGCAGTACCACCACAAGGGAAAGAAAAACAAAGCGATAAGATTTAAGCCTAACCCATTTTCCGCTTTCAGGCTCCCCATTTCGATACAGCAAATAAGTGATGACACTCACTATCGCTACGGCTATTCCCAACCATTGATGAAATCCCAATACTTCATCCTCATATCCACCGTTACGGGATAGAAGATATCCTGTGATACTTGCAAATATCGCGGCAACTGCTCCGAACAATAGCGCGAAAGAAATCGCGGGTATAATATTGCTGTAGCGTGGATACCGTCCAAAGACGGCCATTACAAACGCAATCACCAACATACCTATCGGTAAGTGTACAAATAGTGGATGCCAACGACCTATAAAACCTAATAATTCTTCTAAGAAACCCATTATTGCTGATATCTAGCTTTTAGCAAGTTCAACATGTAGACATTGATACTCCACTGATCCGCTACAGGTTGTTGTGTATACGGCAAGGTAGGTAGATAGCCCGAGGGGCCAAATTCTGTCGTGATAGTCAGCTCCTTAAGTCCCTTTGCTTTCCTATTCTTGATAACTTCATCCCACCATGCAAGATGCTGATCGACTGTAGCTTCCCATTCAGGAGCTGCAGGATCGTTGACTTGAGGGCCTTGTGGATGTCCAATACGGGCGTGGATATGGCCAGTTCGCGATAATGCAAGCGCAACCGTCTCCTTTTGATCGGAAAGCAACGATTCATGTACATTACACCAATGTGAGATATCCAGAGCCAAGCTCAGATGCGGAATTTTCTCTAGGAATTCTCTTGTAATATGCGCTGCAAAGCTAAAACGGCCACGATGGGTCTCGTGCGTGACTGGGACCTTGTATTTTTTAGCGATTACTTCCGTTGCATCTATCAGTTTCTTGTTTTGTTCAAATGTAAAATAGTCCTTACCAGTATGGCAATTAATAAAATCGGGCTTATACTGTGCCGCCTGTTCCACATTTTGCACAAAACTCGTATAATATTGATCAAAGGTTGCACCTCCACCACCACTTAAAAAGCCAAAGGCTAAGCCATGCTTCTTAAATGCAGCAAACATCTCCTCCTTTTCTGTTTCTGAACCGGGTAGCCAGGTTTCCAAACCATCGAAACCAGCCTGCTTCACTCTCTGACAGTACGAGTCCCAAGTCTCGTGCATCCCCCAATTCGTACAGTAAAATTTAATCTTAAAATCTTGTTGCTGTTGAGCACTTAAACCAGAAGTGATCAATACTAAAGCCATTAATAGGTATATAATTTTCATTGAAATAAGTTTCTTTTTAAAGCAAATGAAGCGACAACCACATGTGCATATCGCCCGTATCTTCATACCACGCCCCCTTAGGTCACACACACCAGTGTGCTAAACACATAGCTCGCTGATGTCTTCGATTCCGAAATCTCTGATTTCCATCGTTTTCCCACCTTCTTTTAGACGACAGCACTGATTAAATTCCCCTCCACATCCGTGAGCCGGAATGGTCGTCCCTGAAATTCATACGTAAATTTCTCATGGTTGAATCCTAAGAGATGTAGCATTGTCGCATGCACATCATGAACGGAAGCTCGTCCACTCACGGCCGAAAATCCAATATCATCAGTCTCGCCATAGCTCACCCCTTTTTTCACCCCACCACCTGCCATCCATATCGTATAAGCATCCGTATGATGATCCCTACCTAAAAAGGGCATATCGCTATTATCTCTATTTTCTTGCATAGGCGTCCGTCCAAATTCGCCACCCCACACCACCAATGTCTCATCCAATAATCCACGTTGCTTCAAATCCATAATTAATGCTGTCATCGGTCGGTCGATTTGGCGACATTTATTCCGAAACCCAAGGTCAATAGAATCTGCAGCATTGGTTCCATGACTATCCCATCCCCAATCAAATAGCTGTACAAAACGCACCCCCTTTTCGACTAATTTACGAGCCAATAGACAATTGTTAGCAAACGATTCCTTTCCGGGCTCCGTGCCATACAATTCGTGTATGTATTCCGGTTCGCTCGCGATATCCATTACTTCTGGGACAGCCACCTGCATTTTGTAGGCCATTTCGTATTGCGCAATCCGTGACAGTGTCTCCGGATCTTTATAGGTGCTATATTCTTCCTTATTCACCGCATTAATGGCATCAATGGTATGACGTTTCAAATCCCTTCCCATCCCCTCGGGATCAGCGATATACAATACCGGGTCACCTTTTGAGCGACACTGCACTCCTTGGTATACCGAAGGAAGAAATCCGCTTCCCCACACACTCTTCCCCGCATCAGGTGTCTTGCCTCCAGATGTCAATACCACGAAACCAGGGAGGTTGCTGTTCTCTGAGCCTAGCCCATACGTGACCCATGACCCAATACTCGGCCTACCTAATCGGGCGCTACCTGTATGCATAAAGAGCTGTGCGGGGCCATGATTAAACTGATCTGTATGTACAGCCTTTAAAAAACTTACATCATCCGCTACTTGACTAAAATGCGGTAAGTGGTCTGAAATCCAAGCTCCGCTCTGTCCGTATTGCTTGAAAGTAGCCTGAGGTCCCAGCATTTTAGGTACCCCCCGTATAAATGCAAACTTCTTACCTGCAAGAATAGATTCCGGGCAGGGTTGGTTGTGTAGCTTTTGTAGAGCCGGTTTATAGTCAAACAACTCTAACTGAGACGGAGCGCCCGCCATATGTAAATAAATTACACTTTTCGCCTTGGCTGGAAAGTGGGGAGATTTAGGAATGAGCGGATTAAGGGCATTAAGATCAAAGTCTCCCGCTTTCGATGCACCATTGGCGCCGCCACAACTCGCCAAAAAACTACCTAACGCTATACTTCCAATACCAGCAACGCATTCCTTCAAAAAATGTCTACGTGTTACAGCCTGCAATTGATGCTGTTGTGCTTCTTGTACTAATCTATCAAGATCCTTCATGATACCTTTAAGATTTGGTTAAAAATTCGTCTAAATTCAATAACGCATTCGCTACGACCATATAAGCCGCTTTCGAGGCCAATTGCTTTTGGGAATCCGTCTCACTCAACCCCATGAACTTTGCAGCTTCCTTAGGTTGCTTGCTAAAGTTAGTCAGGGCCTCCTGATATAATTTCTCTAAGGCCAACACCTTATCCTTGCTTGGTGCTTTAAACATTGTCCTCTTATATCCTGCTGTTATGATGTCAGTTGTATTTCCCTTTCCATCCTGTTCCATCACTTGAGCAAGATTTTTTGCAGCCTCTAGATAGACCGGATCGTTGAGTGTTGTCAACGCTTGTAAAGGAGTATTCGTTCGAATGCGATCCACCAAACATACCTCGCGGCTACTAGCATCGAACGAGATAAAAGATGGGTAAGGGCTCGTTCGCTTGAGAAATGTATACACCCCTCTACGGTATTGATCTTCGCCTTCGCTCTTCGTCCATGACTCTCCGCTATATACCGTCATCCATACACCATCCGGCTGATAAGGCATCACACTTGGCCCATACATCTTTGAACTCAACAAACCGCTCACCGCCAATGTCTGATCTCGAATCTGCTCCGCCGAAAGTCGGAATCTCGGTCCACGGGTTAGGTAATGATTCTCCGGGTCTTTTGCTACTTCGCTGTTATTAAGACTTGAAGATTGCTTATACGTGGAAGACATCACCATTTCCTTAATCAGCTTTTTCATGCTCCAGTTCATATCATGCATAAATCCAAGCGCCAGATAATCCAGCAGTTCGCGATGTATCGGTGGTATACTCTGTGTCCCCATGTCTCCTAAGGGCTCCACTAGACCACGTCCGTAGAGCTGTGCCCATACTCGGTTTACAAGCGTTCTTGCCGTTAAAGGATTTTCTTTGCTTGTCAACCACTGGCTGAAACCTAACCTGTTACGAGGTGCGTCCTTTGGAAAGTCATTGAGCACCTCCGGAACCATCGGCTGTACCTCTTTACCATGTACCATCCAATTGCCTCGCTCAAAAACGTAGGTAGTCCTTGCCATTTCCTTTGGACTCTCGACCATCACCGGCACACTCTCTGGGTTAGCGTTGACCAAGTGTAAGAATGTTTCTTGCATTTTCATATAGTCAGATTCAGTAGCGCCTGGAAAACCTTCTCTAAATGCAAACCATTCGATCATACACACCGGCTGGTCTGCTGGTAATGTTGGGTTCCTAAATAGCAAGAACAAATCATCTACCCCCTTTTCCTCCTTGATTGGCACATTTATCACCTTACGCCCTTGCGTGATAGCCAAGTCTACAGATGCTAGAACAGGTCCGCTTAAGCTCCCCTTTCTAATTTCCAGTTTTCCTCCCGGACTAGACGTCCAATAATTAACAAAAAATTGTTGCTTACCATCCAACGTAATATTCTTCAACCGGGCGCTACCTCCATTCCGCACACCCAGCCACTTCGTATCATAGAGAGCACCATTGACCAACTGATCGCTATAGTGTGCATGTATCTTTGGCTCCAATGTATGCAGAAACAGGTCTGCCGATTTAGTCAGATGTTTATTCCCATACTTAGCGATCCAATTTTTTATGCTATCAACCTTTTGTTCCTCCTCAGCTTTATAAAACCGTAATCTTGGATGATCTCCAGCGGTATCCTCATCACGGGTATTATTAAAGAAGGCTACCGATTTATAATATTCTTCGAACTTGAATGGGTCATAAGTATGACTGTGGCACTGTACACATTCGAAGGTTGTACTCAACCACACTTGGTAAGTCGTATTGACCCTATCTAGCACAGCAGCTACTCTAAATTCCTCGCTGTCCGTCCCTCCTTCATCATTATTCATGGTATTGCGATGAAATGCAGTAGCCACCAGCTGATCCTTTGTCGGGTCGGGCAATAAGTCCCCAGCCAATTGTTCTATTGTAAACTGGTCATAAGGCATATCCTTGTTGAAGGCCTTAATTACCCAATCCCTATAGGTCCATATTTGACGCGACCCATCTTTTTCATAGCCTTTTGTATCCGCATACCTTGCCATATCCAACCACCATGAAGCCCATTTTTCTCCATATGTGGTCGAAGCCATCAGACTATCCACCCGTATCTCGTAAGCATTATCGCGGTCATCCGCCAAAAATGCCTGCACTTCGGACAGCGTCGGTGGAATTCCTACCAAATCAAGGTATACTCGGCGCAATAACGTTTCTTTGTCCGCTTCCTCAGCCGCACTAAGTCCATTTTGTTTTTGCTTATCTTGAACGAAATAATCAATATCATTTGAGATTCCAGAAGGTTTAAGCCCAAATAGGCCCCAAAAAGAAAAGGACTTCGGTACCTCTACCTCCTTTGGTAGGACATAAGCCCAATGTTCTCCCCATTTCGCACCCTCATTGATCCATTGCTTTAAGACGTTGATTTCATCATCGCTCAGCTTTGCTGCATTATAAGGCATTCGAAGTTCAGGATCCTCGATTGTCAATCTTTTTATAAATTCACTGTTTTCGGCATCCCCAGCAATGATAGCCGGATGACCCGATTCATTTTTCTCAAAAGCCTCATTTTCAAACAGCAAACTAAATCCACCACTCTTCTTTACCCCACCGTGGCAGGTGATGCAATGCTTATTCAAAATTGGTTTTACATCCGCGCTAAAGTCTATCCGCTCTTCCTTTTTAAAAGCAAATATCCCCACAGTGACGACTACGGCTAGCAAAATTCCAAATACAATAATTTTCTTAATCATTTCAATTTATAAATGGTTTTTTAGAATTTCTATTCTAATTCTTTTAGGATATGATGTTAACAAAACTAAGTCATTAGGCTTTACAAATCCATGCACTAAAACATCAAAAAGATGCATTATTTCCTCATTCCTCAATTGCTTCCAATTGCATTATATGAAATATCTATGTAGCACCTGCTGCACCAACACGAATGAATATAGTTTGTAGGAGATTCTTCTTATGGAATTCCTACAATCTAAAAATAGCCATCTTTTTAAAGATAAGCTACAACTAAAATGACTAATATTGACACTATATTAACTCAAATTCATGTATTACCTTATGTGCTCTCAAACTGTTACAGGTTATCAACGGCCCAACTTGCTAATTTTGTTTCAATAATGGATAATAAACATCCAAACTACCGTCATCCCTTTTGGTACTTTTGAGTACTAAAATAACTAAATGATGAAACCATACTTATACGCTTTATTATGGATCGCTACTTCTTGCACTGTATATGCGCAACCAACAGCTACTCATAATCTCAAATTTGACCACCTAGCAACACGGTGGGACGAGGCTATTCCGCTGGGCAATGGAATGCTCGGCGCCCTCATCTGGCAAAAAGATAATACGCTCCGTTTATCTTTAGATAGAGCTGACCTCTGGGACGAACGTCAGGCTTTCGCACTTGAACAACATGACTTTAAATGGGTACAACAAAAACTACATAGCGGGCAATATCCGGAAGTTCAAAAATGGGGTGATAATCCCTATGGGGACTATCCATACCCCACTAAGCTACCAGCAGCGGCCATGTCATTCAACCTTACGGCCCTTGGTAAAGTCGTTTCCAATGTCTTGGATATACAAACAGCCATCAATACTATCCAATTTGACAATGGCACCACGTTCAGCAGCTATATCCATGCTACCAAACCAATAGGGTATTTTGAAATCAATGGTAATCGCGCACAGGAGGCCCTTCCACAGTTGCTTCCCCATCAGTATGCCCTTGCTTCAGAGAGTGGAAAAGAAGTATCTGTAGTCGATGGCCAAAGCCTTTCCCGCTTGGGGTATAAACAAGGACAAATCAACAAATCCGCACAACGTCAGCTGATTCATCAACCCACATATGAAAATCGATTCTATGAAGTGCTCCTAGAATGGAAGGTTATATCCCCTACCAAACTTATCGGTATGTGGACGGTAGCCAATAATGAGCAGGCTAGTCTTAATACAGAAATGCATGCGAAGACCACCCATGCATTTAGAGATAGTCACTTAGCCTGGTGGAAGGCTTACTGGAAGCAGTCCTCCGTACAACTACCAGATGATCTGCTTGAGCGCCAATACTATCTCGAGATGTACAAGCTTGGGGCAGTTTCCAGAAAGGGAGCGCCAGCCATTACCCTGCAAGCCGTATGGACCGCTGATAACGGGGGGCTCCCCCCGTGGAAAGGTGACTTTCACAACGATCTGAATACACAGCTCAGTTACTGGCCAGCTTACACGGGAAATAGACTTACTGAAGCTGAAACCTTTACAGATTGGTTGTGGAAGATTCGGCCAGCTAATATGGCTTA
Organism: Sphingobacterium sp. SYP-B4668; assembly: GCF_027627455.1. NCBI lineage: Bacteria > Pseudomonadati > Bacteroidota > Sphingobacteriia > Sphingobacteriales > Sphingobacteriaceae > Sphingobacterium > Sphingobacterium sp. SYP-B4668. Next base: position 3,085,283 of record NZ_CP115483.1, read on the forward strand.
CACCAAGCATTACTTCGGGGTTGAAGGATTAAATATCCCCGGCGTATTGACCCTAAATGGGATTCCAATGGGTGGATGGATCCAGTATGCGCTCTCCCCAACTGTAAGTGCCTGGACAGCCCACCATTTCTATATGCAATGGAAATACAGTATGGATAGGAAATTTCTGAAGGAGCGAGCTTTACCCTATATCATTGAATCAGCCACCTATCTGCGCAACATTACGGAAATTAGGGACGGAAAACGTTATCTTCCCCTGAGTGCTAGTCCGGAGTATAATGACAATAGTCCCAATGCTTGGTTCAAGGATTGGACCAATTTCGATTTAGCGCTCGCCCATTTCCTATTTGAAGCCGCCGCCGAAGTAAGCGAGGCTAGTGGACTGACCAAAGATGCCAGTACATGGCGGGCGATCCGCACCGAACTGCCCGCATACGCTAAAAATGAAACGGGATTATTGGTTGCAGTCGATGTTCCGATGGAGCACTCCCACCGCCATATGTCCCCTTATATGGCTATCTATCCACTAGTCCTATTGGACATCAACAAAGTAGAAGATAAAGAACAAATCAGGAACTCCATGCGTCACCTCGAGAAGCTCGGCACCCGAGCTTGGGTAGGTTACTCCTTCAGTTGGATGGCCTGTCTACACGCTCGAGCGAAGGAAGCCGATCAGGCTGTCCTCAATCTCCAAAAATTTGCCAACAACTTCTGTTCAACCAACTCTTTTCATGTCAACGGCGATCAGAAAGGAGGGCAATATTCGGGCTTTACATACAGACCTTTCACCCTAGAAGGCAATTTTGCCTTCGCTCAGGGCATCCATGAATTACTACTTCAAAGCAAGCACGGCTATGTTGAGCTCTTTCCCGCTCTTCCAAGTACATGGCAAGACGTATCCTTTACTGATTTGCGTGCCGAAGGTGGTTTCTTGATCAGCGCAAGCAAAAAAAGTGGCACCGTAGCCAAGATAACCATTGTGGCCGAGCAAGCCGGCACACTACACCTACGCTATGCCCACCCCCTTAAAACCAGCTCTGGTAAAAAAATAGGGCAAGAGGGTGATACGTACCTCATCCCACTAAAAGCCGGCGAGAAAGTCGAATTACAACAACTTTAAAAAAGCCCCCCTGATACTGAACATGTATCGGGGGTCTTTTTGGCTAACTCTCTTTTCAAATCGTATCGTTTTACTTCGGCATTATCTTCTGAACGGCAGTAAGCAATGCTTCTGCCCATTTAGTGTACCCCCTGAGAGATATACCGTCGCTGGAGAATCCTCTAGTGACACTGTACCATCCGCCCGGATAAAGGCATGGGTTTGTAGTGCATAGATACAAGCCCCATTCCCAGTTGCAGCCAGTAAATAAAAAACCAATAAACATCTATATATACATATGATATTTATTGGCTTACATTCGCTAAAAAAAGTATTGGCTTATTCTATAAAGTCAAGCTCTGCAATCGTCAAAACCTTTCCTCCACCGGTTATTTCGGTAGACTCTATTCGAACATATCGTGCTTGTACTTTTTTGGAGAACCGGTGTGTCCGCTTTGTCGGATCATTGATTAGATTCCCGAATTCAAAGCGCTCGACTTCTTCCCAATTTTTCCCGTCACTACTGACTTTCACAATCCCTTTGGCCATCATTCCCTTTCCATTCTCCTTTTGTGGGGTATAAGCAAATGAACTTAGACCATATTGTTGGCCCAAATCAATCGATATGTGCTGCCCCGCGCCCGTTTCATTGGACTGCCAGTAAGTATTTGGTTGAGCATCTACAGCCATCTTAGCGCTGTGCTTGGCTGTTTCGCTGCTCACCTCCAAAATCCGCCAATCTCGTTTAGCTATACCTAAAGTTTCCTCCGCGAGCGCACCGACCAACTTATCTACGTTTATTGCTACGGCCTTTATTTGTCCACCCTTTACGGCTATGGGTTGCGTATATACCGTAGATGCTGCAGTAGGCTGGCTGCCATCCAAGGTGTAGTATATCTGGAAGTTGGTGTTCAGGTTTTTAAGAATATCCTCCCCATGAGGTTTCCATCCAAATTCGCTCTTCTGAGGAGCAATAGAGACCAAACCTTCCAGACTGCGGCTAAATGCCAATTGTGGAGGTCTTCCTGGTGCGTAGTGTGCCGATACGTTGCTGATTGTAGGCGTGGCTCTCGTCTCGATCACTCGTAAACGCACCTTGTCCGTTGTCACTTCTGGAAATCGTAAAATACGTTTATATCCCACATTCGTCGCTGTAGCAACTTCTTTCCACTGTCCCTCTATCCAAGCATCAAGCGCATGCTTTTCTATACGCTCACCATGTGTACTGATTGCTTCCTGAACGACAAATCGATTCAATTTAACAGGTTGGCTCCATGTATAAGTCAATGCAGGATTGTCGCCTGTCAATAGCGTAAAGGATTCCATATTATTATCCAAGGTTTCCTTGGCTCCTTTCGCACCTTTCATCAGGTTACGTCCATATGTTTCTTGGATACGGCTTCCGACTTCATGCAACACGCGCACATCTTCCGGAGAGAATTTTCCGTCGCGATTGGGTGGAATGTTCAACAGAAAAGTCGAATTACCACCTACAGATCGTTCATAAATATCAAATACATCGTCTGTGCTTCTGACCTTTTGGTGTGTATCATCCCGATAAAACCATCCTTCCCTGATAGACGTATTTGTTTCGGCCTGCTGGTAATGTAGGTATTTAGCTTTTAAAACCTTTTCTCGACTTCCCAAATCGTCGTCAGTCAAGTCTATGAAATTCTGTAGTCCCGCCGGATCATCTTCATAGGGGATCACATTCCATTCCGTGCTCCTTGTTCCTCCAGCCTCGTTGCCACACCAACGAATATCTTCCTTTCCAAAAATTACCGCTTCAGGCGCTAGTTTTTTGATTAGCTCACGCCAAGCGGCATAGTTATACTTCTGCCCGCCCTTGGTCTTTGGGTGAGCCCCATCAAACCAGACCTCATGCACTGGGCCATATTCGGTCAATAGCTCAAACAATTGATTTAAAAAGTACTCATTATAGTCATCCACTTCAAACTTGAATTTCGTTTTGTTCTTGAATGGGCGTCCCGCTATCGCACGAGGAATCGTACGTTCGGTATACTTGCTTAGGTTGCCATACAGTCCGTCTGCGCTTTCAATCTGGAATAAATCAGCTGGCGAAAGATAGACCCCTAGCTTGAGGCCGTATTTTTGACAAGAAGCTGCTAACTCTTTCAATATATCTCCTTTTCCCTCTTTAAACCCAGTAGACATAATGCCGTGTGTGGTATATCTACTTTGCCAAAGGACAAATCCATCGTGATGCTTTACTGTAATGATTACTTTTTTCATGCCTGCAGCCTTCATCGCTTCACACCACTGATCTGTATCGAGGCTTTTAAGCTCAAAAATCCGAGGGTCTTCCATTCCATTGCCCCATTCCATTCTCGTGAACGTATTTGGGCCAATATGGATGAACGCAATAAACTCATTCTTCAAAGCCTGATATTGATTCGCTGTTGGGACCACATGCACCGCTTTGTTTAAAATTTCTTTCGGGGTATCCCCAGCATTAATCTGATAGGTATTCTTGACAGGTATCTTAGCGATACCCTCCTGCGCATTTCCATATACCGAGACGAGCCCCAGCATGGAGGTCAAAAGGAAAGATTTATGTATGTTAATATTCATCTGATTGGTTTATATAGTTCACTGTCAAAAAAGACGAAACTCATTTCAATAGCGCAATTTACCAGCAAACCTCCAAAAAGAAGACCGCAATATTAACCTATACTAAGCCAATATTACCATTTAATCTAAGTGCCTGTATCAAATTAAAAAATGGCATTTTACCACATTAAATATTTATACGATTATGAAGAAATATGCTTCCATTTACTCATGAGCATCCTTCTCGCAACGGGATGTCAATCGAGATCAATGACTCACCGAACAGCTAACGAAGAAATTACGCCCGTCGATAAACAAATGGTAGCAAATGTTAATCTATCCGGTATGCCCAGCATCGGATTTACACGCTACCCCACCTAGCCAGAGGGATTTTCAAAGGGGGGAGGTCAGCTGTACGTTTACCAGGATGGGAGCGATTGGACTTGGGTTGGTGGACGTATGCCCTTTATTGTTTAAAAATTACGTCTATATCCCAACTCGGCACCACCGCTAACTGGTAGATTGACCCCTGTTATAAATCTGGCTTTATCTGACAGTAAGAATACACAGGCATCTGCTATGACATCTCCCGCTGGGCAGTAGCCCAATACGTGAATGTCTTTTAAGAAATCGAAGACCTTCTCCGCATCGGGTTGTTCATGTGCCCATGTATGGAGCATCGGTGTCATCACCGCTGCCGGTAATACAGCATTCACTCGTATACCATCCAGCGCATAATCCAACGCCATAGACTTCGTCAGTGCATTCACAGCTCCTTTGGTTGCCGAATATGCCGCATGGTTCTCTTGTCCTATTTCCCCTACTAGACTACTGGTATGCAGAATACTTCCTTTGGACGCTTTCAAATGCGGTACACCATGACGAGCCGTCAACAGTATACTTTTGATATTTACCGACATAAGAAAATCCCACTCCTCATCGGTAGTTGTATGTAAGGGTTTAGAAGGAGAGCCTATCCCAGCATTGTTGTGGATAGCATCCAATCGACCGAACCTCGTAATAGTCCTTTCTATGCTTTCTCGAACATCTGCATCTCTTGTTACGTCGCAACAAATCCCCAGGTGATCGTCACCAATTATGTTCATGGTCTCTGCTACCGAATCATTGTCTAATCCAATTACAACAACACAAGCCCCAGCCGCAACGTATGCCTGTGTACAAGCCAGTCCTATACCAGCCGTCCCTCCGGTAATCAAGATTACCTTATCTTTTAATTCCTCCATCGGTTTAGATTTACCTTACTCATTAAGTATTCTTTTTGACATGCGCTTCAACAAAGCTATAGCAATTTCTTAACATCTACCCGCCTTCCTGCTGCAAGACGCACTTCGATAATACGGTCTTTATATTTTATCTTACATGTCGTATCGTACTTGGCCTTCACAAATGCCGATTGCAGCTGACCGTCATTCCATTCCATATCCACTATAATCGCTCCTCTAGCGACCAATCCCGAGATTTCACCTTCTGCCCAATTTGTGGTAACGCCGGCAACAATTCTATAAAATCTTCATGACTTTACAAAAGCATTTCTGCCATTCCAGCGATCACCCCGAAATTACCATCTATCTGAAACGGAGGGCAAGCGTCAAACTTATTGTAATACGTTGCCGCCACCACCATCATACTTGGTATCCATAGCTGCCGTAAGCAGCAATTGTTTGTTGAGCATAGCCAAAGCACGATTGCCATTGTGCACCCTTGTCCAATTGTTTTATATATGCTTCATCAACTTTATTTTTGCTGTCATGCTTTTCATTTATTCTATTCTTTGACATTTACCTCCCCTACACAAATTGAATCGCTAGTATATATACCGTATCAATCCGTATGGAATACTTCTTCCATATCCGACCACATTGCACCTTTCGCCGCTGCATCTGGTAGGGGTATCTGGCAAGGATCCGTCTCTTTCCACCAACGCTGCGTCTCCGGGTCATCTCCCATCTTTTTCATATCCGCTTCAAAATTATCCCCCGCATACTCGAAATAGCTAAAAAGATAGTTCTTCCCGTCTATCTTTTTGAGATAGATGGAATAATTCTGGATGTTGCAATCCTTTATTCGTTTCAATACGGCAGGCCATGCAGCAGCATGTAGCTGCTTATAGGTTTCTATTTTATCTTCCTTAAGTTCCGTCACTGATGCATACCTTTTTATCCTACCTGAGGATTTCGAATCTAGGCAAGCTATACACAACATAGCTATGGTAAGGCCCAACAGGAGAAAGCCTAAGACGAACTTTTTATTTAAATATTCCATATAATACAACAACTATAAACAACAGTAAACCAGATAATAATTTATAATTTCCAATTCCCTTCCAAGCAGTCCCTTGCAATGGCTCCAGTGGACTCTTCCAATACAGTTCTCTACTGACGGCCGTGTGCCTTGCCGGATATACATAGGAGCATACAAACTGTATTACCACGCATGCCAAAAACAAATAGAAAGCCATCACCATAAAAGGTATCTGTCCTATCCAGGTCGTTGGCAATAACTTATTGATTACAAACACAATCACGCCCAAAGCCGAACCGATCCAAAGCGTCCATTTCGCAGATTCGGCGGATGCCTTTTTCCAAAAGACACCCAAGAGGAATACACAGGTGATTGGCGGCGCAATATGGGCAATCACATCGTTGATACCATTGAAGATACTTTCATATTTATCCAATAAGGGTAATAGCGCCAGTGAGAAGGCCATCGCGACCACCGCCGAAATCTTGCCCGCTCTTATCAGTTGCATATCCGTAGCAGCCGGACGTTTTTGCTTATAAATATCATAGCTGACCATCGTTGATATCGAATTAAGGGCACCCGATATCTGACTCATTAGGCCCGAGAGCAAAGCGGCAACCAACACCCCGATCAGTCCTGAGGGCAGCAATTGCGTAATCATCAACGTGTAAATACCTTTAGAATTGACATTTCCAACAGCATCCACACCTAGACTTGTCAAGTCCAACTGCCCCGATTTAAACAATGTATAGGCAAATAGCCCTGGAAGTACAAAAATAAACACCGGGAGAATTTTGATAAAGCCACAGAAAAGCGCCCCCACCCGACCGTGATTTTCGTCCTTGGCACCTAATACCCGTTGCACGATTGTTTGATCCGCGCACCAGTACCAAATCCCCAGTATAGGATAGCCCAAAACCACCGCATACCACGGCATACCACTACTATCACCATCCGGACGCAGCATAGACAAGCGCTCCAGCTGCCCCTCATCCACCAATACATCCCGCATCGATGTCCATCCGCCCATCTTATCATATGCGGCAAAGCTGATGATAAATGCCCCGGCCAATAAAACGATTGTTTGAATAGATTCGGTGATCACCACTGCACGTAATCCTCCAAGTATCGTATATATTCCAGTAATGACACATATTACCATAATGCTCAAATACATATCAAACCCAAATAGGGTCTTCAACACGATTCCCCCAGCCAACATGGAGAATGCGATATGGATGACGATCGCCGATACAATAGAAATCATAGTCAACCACTCCCGACTCGCTTTGTCATACCTACGTTCTAAAAAATCGGGTAAAGTTGACACTCCCGACTTGAGATAAAAAGGCACAAAAAACAGGGCCAGCAAGATAAGCGTAAAAGCTGCCATCCATTCGAAGTTACCATTCAAAAGCCCTGTATCGAAGCCACTCTGTGCCAAACTCACTAAGTGTACCGTCGAAATATTGGTCGCAAAGAGAGCAAGACCAATAGCCGGCCATTTCAGGGATTTACCCGCTAAGAAGTAATCGCTGGCAGCACCTGCTTTTGCTTTCTTTTGACTCCAGCCAGCCCATATCCCCACTGCCAAAATGAGCAGAATATATGAGACCGAAATCGTCAAGTCTATAGATCCTAACATACCTCAACGTTTTAAAGTAAATCACAACTACTTCCCACTTCCATTGGCGTCTTATACACTCCTCCTTCAATCTGCACTGGGTGTACAAAATGCGATTTTAGATGTGGGATATGCTCCAAGAATAACGCTTCATGTCCCATCGATATATGGTTGAACAACACCAAATGCTGATGCAATTGCCCCATATCCCCTACATGAGGCACCACCGGAATGTTGTATTTGCGACATAACAGACTTACCGCTATAAACTCACTTACCCCACCGACACGCACTGCATCTACCTGAACAAACCCCGCAGCATTTAGTTGTAAGTAATTCTTAAATAGTATTCTATTGGGCACATGCTCTCCCATCGCGACCTTAATGGGTGCAATCCTCTCAGCAAGTGTCTTATGGGCTAGGATATCATCCGGATGGGTAGGTTCCTCTATCCAATATGGATTCATCGTCTTTAATTCGTCGCAAATAGACAATGCTTGTGGAAGTGTCCACTGTTGATTGGCATCCAACATCACTGTCGCGCCATCTCCGGCCACTTCTCTTACAATGTGAGCCCGCTTAATATCTCGTAGCGGATCGAAGCTACCGACCTTAAGTTTCATCGCGTTGAATCCATTATCTATCGCTCTGCGACAGTTTTCGCGAACTTGCTCATCCGAATAATTGAACCACCCTACAGAAGTATCATAGCCCGTATACCCACGGCCCAGGATTCCCATACGACTATCTTTGGTCGCCAAATTGGTTTCCAATAAAGCAATTGCCTGTTGAGCTGTCAACTCATCTTCCAAATAGGATAGATCTAATGTGTTGACGATTTCGGTAGCCGTCAGGTCAGTCAGCAGTTTCCAAAGGGGTACTTGTCGTGTTTTGGCCCATAGGTCGTAGCAAGCATTCGTCACCGAAGCTAATGCCAAATGTACGATACCTTTGTGCGGCCCTAGCCATCTAAACTGTTGTTCATTGCTTAATGCATTGAATATATGCCCAAAATCAGCCATTATTTCTTCTATTCCTTTCCCTACTAAGCGTTCCACATAAAAGGCCGCTGCCTTACAGACTAAGTCATTCCCCGCTCCGATCGTAAAGGCCAACCCTGTGCCAACTCTCCCCCTGTCATCCATTAATTTGGTTACCGCGTAAGAATAAATCGGGTCTTTATGCACAGCATCGCTTCCCGCTCCCGTGTTTAACGGAAATCGCTTATCCTCGATATCGTATCTTTTTATCATCTATGTATTGAGCTTTTTTTTATTTGGTTATCTATTTTTATCTCAATTTATTCTTTATTCATATTTAGGAAACAGGAAGTCAAGGACTCCCTGTTTTCACCAACTATTTGACCTTGCGGTCCACCTTAATTATCAAGCACTTCAATTCTATTAGATTTACTGCCACTCACTAGCACAAGCTTTTCGTCGCGTACACAAAACCCCTTCCCATCCTTGGATACATGAGTATATCTTTGGTAATCAATTGAAGGGCTATTCGTAATCTGCTACAGCGCAAGGTTTTCTTTCAGCTTCTTCAATACTTCAACATCCGAATCTTTGACACGGCCTTCGCGGTTGGGCCCTACGTTCAAGATCAAAATATTATCCTGAGCCGTAGCTTTCTTATACATATCAGCCAGCTCAGATACGGGACGAGGTGTATTGTCTTCGGTATGGTAAAACCATTTTTTGCCCAGTACTACTGTCGTTTCAAAAGGCATGTAATACACCTTTCCTTGACTGACGAATAGCTTAGGGTCTGGATTTTTTGGTAAATATGGGTCACCCAAACGGAAATCGCTTGGATAGTATCGTAGTGGAAAATATTCTTCTTGATCATTGGGTAACACGGGGTGCTGATCTATATTTTTTGGAGAGCCAATGGTCCAATTCACCCCGACTTGGCATTGGGGTGCGCGCGCTTTCACATTGGAATAAATCTGTTGTATCGGCCAGCGGTAGTTTTCCTTTTCCCAACCTCCATCTAACCAAAGCTCCACAACTCTTGTATGTTTCTGTGCTACATCAATCATTTCATTAATTTGCTCCAGCATATATTTGTTGTAGGCAGCATCGGCTTTTACGTCTTTAACATTTCCATTTTCCTTCCTATCCCATAATGAGTAATATAAACCCAATTTTATACCCTGCTTTTCACATTCCTTTGCTACAGCCTCCACGACATTGGTCTTATTACTCGAATTGGCCACATCATACTCCGTGTACTTGCTGTCCCACAAACAAAAGCCATCATGGTGCTTGGCAACCAAAATGATGTACTTCATCCCCGAATTCTTGGCAGTCGCCACCCATTGCTTGGCATCGATGATAGTCGGGGCATAGGAGGATGCCGGTTTAGAGCCGTCTGTCCACTCCTCATTATGGAAGGTATTGATACCAAAATGCACGAACATACCGTATTTCCGTTGAATCTGTTCCAATTGGTACTTGCTGGGTTGTGTAGAAGATACCGGCACATGTACTTTAGACTGTCCAAAGGCAGTGATATGGATGGCCAGTAGCATCATGCTGAGCACGCTAATCTTTTTTATCATAATATAAGTAGTTAGTAGGTATTTTTGTAACTTGATCCTAATCAAGCATCTGTATCAACAAATATAATGCAGATCATATATTTGCATACAGACTAAATTAGCAGATGATGAGCTTATATTGACTTTCTTAAGGGTATCATTACGCTAGCGGCGATAAATACATTCTTATCCTCTAAAAAAACAATAGCCGCTAAGGAGTCCCCAGCGGCTATATATCTGACTAGCACTATTCTATTTTTTTGAAACTAACGACTAAGCCTATCCAAAACTCCCTTTAATATAATTCAAGGTCATTTCTTCTTTGGGATGATTGAATATTTGCTCAGTCGGTCCCTCCTCCTTCACCTCTCCCAGATACATAAAGACGGTTTTGTCGGCAATACGCTGTGCCTGTTGCATATTATGCGTCACGATTACGATTGTATATTTTTCTTTCAGATGCGAAATCAGTTCCTCTATCTTCAACGTACTCACTGGATCCAGGGCCGAGCACGGCTCATCCATCAAAATCACCTCTGGTCGGAGCGCCACAGCTCTCGCTATACACAATCGTTGTTGTTGACCACCAGAGAGTCTGGTAGCAGGCATTTTCAAATCATTTTTGACTTCTTCCCAGAGAAATGCTTCCCTTAAGGCCTTTTCAATAACGTCCTTACCGTGGGGCAAGTTATTGATTTTTAATCCGTAGGCGATATTCTCATAGATGCTTTTCGGAAACGGATTAGCCTTTTGGAAAACCATCCCTATACGTTTTCTGATTTCGGTCACGGGCACCGACTTGTCGTATAGATCCAAGTCTTCCAGTTTAAGACTACCGGTAATCTTGGCATCAGGTGAAAGATCATGCATACGGTTGAAGCTCCGCAGCAATGTACTCTTGCCACAACCAGAAGGTCCTATCAAAGCCGTAATCTGATTCTCAGCAAAAGAAACATTGATATTTTTCAAGACTTCTTTTTGACCAAAACTAATCTGTAGATTTTCTGCGGATAACTTAATTTTCATTTTTTCTGTATTTGTAACGTATATAGAAAGCCGTCAAATTCAATAAGAAGACAACAATAATTAACACTAATGCCGTACCGTAGGCGATAGGACGCACCATCTCAATAGATTGATGCTGAGTAGAGAGCATGTATAGGTGATACGGAAGGGCCATGAATTCATTGTCTATTGCTCCCCCCATACCATTGATATAAAAAGCAGCACCTGTAAAGAGAATCGGTGCCGTTTCACCTGCTGCTCTGGAAAGGGTCAACACCACGCCTGTCAATATTCCCGACATTGCCGAAGGCAAGACCACATCCTTGATGGTTTCAAATTTGGTGGCGCCCACGGCCAGAGCCGCTTCTCGTGTACTGGCCGGAATACGCATCAATGCTTCTTCGGTAGTTGTGATGATATAAGGCAGAGACAATAAGCCCAATGTCAATCCCGCAGACAACATAGAGGTGTCAAACTGCAACGCTTGCACAAACAGCGCCAAGCCAAACAAACCATAGATGATGGAGGGTACACCCGAAAGGTTACGAATAGCTGCACGGATCGTACGCGTCAACCAATTGTCCTCCGCATATTCATTCAAATAAATGGCACAGCATACCCCAAATGGAATCGAAAAAAGTGCCGTTAGCAAGGTCAACAATACTGTTCCCAAAATTGGGGTTAAGATACCACCTTTGGTCATTCCTTCTCTCGGCACATCCACGATAAATTCCCAAGATAAGGAGCTTGCACCCTTGGAGATGATTTCCCAAAGGATAATGACCAAGAAAAGGCACACTAATCCTGTGCTCAATAAGAGCGTACCCCATTCAATTATGGATGTAAATTTAAACTTCTTACGCTGCATGATATTTCCTAAAACGATTAATAAAATACTCCCCTACCAAATTGGCGATCAACGTCATGCAGAATAATACAGTAGCAATCGCGTATAAGGCAAAATAATGGGTCGTTTTATAAGGTACCTCTCCCATCTCGATGGCTATAGTTGCTGTCATTGTCTTGACCGAATCAAACATTCCCTCGGGGAGCAAAGCTGCATTCCCAGTAGCCATGAGTACGGTCATCGTCTCCCCGATGGCCCGTCCCACTCCCAACATTACTGCTGCAATAATACCTGGTGCTGCAGCCGGAATGACCACAAAACATAAAGTCTGCCACTTGGTAGCCCCCACACCGTAACTCGCCTCTTTATAGGTTTTTGGCACCGCATGAATGGCATCTTCAGCTACGGTAATTATCGTTGGCAAAGCCATAACAGCTAATAGTATTGCTCCGTTAAGTGCATTCAACCCATTCGGTAGCCCCACCAAATTTGCAATACCCGGACCTACCAATACAATACCTAGAAAACCAATTACTACAGAGGGGATTGCCGCTAGCATCTCAATAGTAGGTTTCAAGATTGTCTTCAATTTAGGGCTCGCATATTCGGAGATGAATGCCGCTGTACCAATCCCTAAAGGAATGGCAATCACCATCGCACCAATAGTAACCAATGTCGTACTCAGAATTAAAGGTAACAGACCATACTTGGGATTCTTACCCGTGGGGTTCCATTCCATCCCAGTAATAAAATCCAATGGACGCACATCTGAGAAGAAAGAAAGGGAATTGTAGATTAGCATCGCCAATATCCCCCCCAATGCGGCCAACACCAAAAGTCCGGTAACTTTAAAAATATATTTAAAGGCCACATCCAAAGATAATCGAGTCTTATATTTCATAGTTTTTGTATTCGCTTTATAGGGTATAGTATAGTGTATGACACTACGTTATCTTTCTTTGATATAATAACCATGCTCTTTGATCATCTGCTTGCCCTTCTCACTTCGTTCGAAATCGATGAATGGCTTGACCTTCTCCCATGAACTGGCCAAGATAAATTGGTATAATGGGCGCTGGAAAAAATATTGACTATTATTTATCGCCTGCAGATCATTTGGCGAATAGGCTACACTGGTAGGTGTTTCTTTAATCTTGACGATGCGAACGCCCTGCTTGGCTTCCGGATCGTCAGCCACATAGCCCGCTCCGATATAACCGACGCCTGATTTATCGGCTTTGACCCCTTCGATGATTTGCGCGTTGCCAGTCATCTCTTTTGCGGCTGCAGAAAATTCAATCTTAAGCTTTTTCTTCACAAAGGAATAGGTTCCTGAGCTGCTTTGGCGCCCATAGATATTGATGGGCATATTGACGGAGGTCAATTCATTCCAATTCTTGATGGTCCCATCTAAAATTTGCCCTAAGGTCTTCAGGTCGACTTCATTGAGCGGCAAGTCTTTATGTACGATAAAAGCCGTGGCATCCTCAGCAAAGATGACGGTTTTAAGATCGATGTTCTTGTCTTTGAATTGTTGGACCTCTTCTCCGGATAGTGGTCGGGAGGAATTTGCAATGTCTGCCTGTCCGTTCAACAAAGAAGTAATCCCTAATCCAGATCCGCCACCCGATATCGCGATGTTGAAACTGGGATCGATTTCTGTAAACTTCTCGGCCAGATTGACGGCCAAATTCACTTCGGTGTCCGACCCTTTCATTTTAATGGAATGGTCTTTAGATGTACATCCGTACGCAAAAAGCAGTACGACAACCCCGAAGTAGGTAATACGATAATTCCTCATGTGTTTCATCGCTACAAAAGTGCTGCTTTATTGTAAAGACAACTTTACCCTAATGTTAACATAGTATTAAGAACCACTTTATATGTTAGAATTGTGTAAAAAAGAGGTTAATCATGCATCTGTTAACAATGGATAGGTGACATCTACACATCACAAGTGTAAAACACGACTATACATTTTTTGTTTTCCCGTCGAATATGACTTGCAGGATTCAAGTAGAAATAGATTGGAAATGCTGTCCCTGCTACTGACCAAAAGATGCCTTATTAAGCAAGGCAACCTTTCTTTAGACATCTCTTCATCAAGCAAACTCCTATGCATCGTTACTATTTCAGCAGATTGACTTTTTTTCCATCCATTTTATTATCGACGACCTCGGCGTTCACTACACGCTCGAACAGCACCCGCCTTTTGTTACGATGGAAAGCTGGATATTGTTGGTTTGTTTTTATTCTGTTGCGCTTGAATGTAATCCCATCGACCGATTTGGCATACAGGATAGGCGTGTCAAAGGTCTCGAATTCATTATTTTCAATGCGGATACCCGAGTGGAAATACTGTATTTGATTAGCCAAATCGGGAATTTCGGGATAGATGGAGATTACGGCTGACGTAAATTGATACATACTCGTCAACGCATTGACAAATTTGTTGTTGCGGATTATGATATCCCGGCACGATCCGGTTTCGTACCAACCGTTGCTATCACCACACAGCAATATCGCACACCCAGAGGTATGGTCAAATAAATTGTATGCTACCAATGTGGGCTTTGGCGTGCTGAACAGTGCTCCCCTAGCCCTATTGTTGCGCACGGTATTACCGGTAAAGACTACTGACGGGGTCCAAGTTAGATTCTCTATTCCGACATCCACCCTGTCTGGATTGATATCGTTGCCCAAGGCCTTTACAAATCGAATCTTAAATTCCTTTATAGGCGTGTCATCATGATCGCGCATAGGCGTAATCGATTGGATACTGTTCTGCTCGGTCCACAATTCCATGGTCTTTGATTTTATAAACTGTACGCTATCCCCCGTATATCCCCAATCAAATCCAAAAGACTGCCTGTGCATATAGCTCGCCAATACCGTTCGATCGTCCAAGCGTTTAATCATCTTGAGATAGGTTCCATGGATATTAATGGCATCGTCCATCATTCCTTCGTACAGCCCATTCTTAGAGACAAGACGTCCTTTGCAGCCCGAAAAGTGGGTTGCATCCGCTTGTGTTGTAAAGTATCGCGGATCCTTCTGCCCTCGTAAACATACACTAAATCCATCCATATCTATATTTTCGGTCAGTTGGGCCAATAATCCCATTCCCTCCGCATAGTGTACCTTTACATTTTCAAAGCTTATATTCTCCCCCTTATGTACAAATATTCCTGGTGCCGGTCTATATCCACCCCGCATCGCGATGACTGTGCCGGGGATGAGTTGTGGATTTTTCCAGTGATGGGCTTTAATACGCCCGGGGGCTATTTCACTAACACCTTTGGTCCCTACCTGTAGGTCCCCGCTGTTGTACACAATACGTTTGGTATCACCCTCAAAGGCTATCCCAGAGGTCGGCCTCATCTCCCAACCTTCGCCGCTATTGTAAAAGGTGCTGTCTTGTATCTTGTAGGTCACCCATGGTGCCGTTTCGAATATAATAGTACCATTGATGCTGTCATTTTCAATAATCTTAACCTGCGCTATCTGTGGCTTTTCAAAATCGATGCTTAGATCTTTAATTTTCACCTGCTTATTGGCAATCATCGCAATAGGAAGCATGCGCCCATGGAATATCAAATCGGCCCCTTGTCCGTCCAGGGTCATCTGTTCAAAGTCTTCCAATGGAATACCGACTGTCTTGGGATTGTCCTGATCATGGTTCGAAATGTAATATTCTCGCTTCACAGCACCATCCGGATGAAAGTCATATCGCCCTTTCTTGAATAGTATAACGACCGGCTGTCCATCCGCTTCTGCTTTGATTTTCTGGAGAGCGGCAATCAGCAAGGGCGTATTGTTTATACCCGTATTTGGCACCACTCCATAATTTTCCAATTTATAACTTTTTGCTTCATCTTGCGCCATCAATCCACCTGATAAGCACAGTGTTAAAAGTATCAATAGTATATTTTTTTTGAGCATCTTAATATAAAGTAGTAGGTATTTGTTTCAAAATCTTGTTTATTTGTCCTGGTCTACGGATTTGTAAATATAAGGATTGCTATAGGCAACTTTTGACGCTATATTAACGTTTGGAGACGCTATATTATCCTTTTTCCACCCCAATTGAATTTATCCACTCTCATTTCCAATTTATTCCCCTATCGATTGCATTTTATAACAATTTGGTGTGTCTTTTGCTATATCTGTATAGATAACATTCAATTGACGTCATTATGAATATATTAAAAAGCATGGCATTATCGGGAGTAGCCTTTTTAGCACTCGCGAGCTGTAACGAACAGACCACTAAATCCAGTGAACAGCGGGCAGAAAAGAACGCCATAGCACCACTAGTAGTAGCTGGCAGCTATGTCACCCCCGATTATGAAAAACGTAATGAGGGGTATGATTGGGTAGGCATCTCGGTGACCAGTACAGATAGCAGCACCATTGCTATACAAGTCCGGTCTAGAGGGGACAAGAAAAAACCAACCTGTACCCTGGATGCAAATGCCAGTAAAATAGAGGAGGGTCTGTACCAAGCTACATTACAGGGCAAGCAAGTGTTGTTTACATTCAACACTACTTCCGTAACGGTATCGGCAGCAAATCCAGATGATTCGGCCATCCTTAATTTTTATTGTTCGGGTGGTGCAAGCCTAGCAGGCACCTACAGCAAAACACCAGGTGCGCTGGATTCTACACAAGTGACGAAATAGTATTTAGTATTTAGTATTTAGTATTTAGTATTTAGGTGGAACAAGAGTGGGTCGAATTAGTTTTTGCCCACTCTTGTTTTTTTGATATTACTCTCTTTTTCTTCACTTTCTGATTGTTCCTTTTCTCGAAAAAGGAGCGCAACATTTTCTACTGAATATGCGACCACTCCCTGACACACTTACTACATTATAAATAATTCGTTATTCTACCCTATATGTATAGTCCTTCACCACGTTTAGCTTTTGTATGGCTGGGTGCTGGCCTTTTATGCGATCAACATTATCCTCCAAAAAGATATTATCGGTCGATGGACCGAAGCCTTTAATACGAAGAGTTAAGGGATTCCCCTGGAGTTGCTCTTTATGCCGTGATACCCCCAGTACCCATGGGGTACCGTCGTTGTAGCAATCGGTAGATGGCTCAGGACCAATATAAGCAGTAGCGACGTCTCCATAAAAACTTACTTCCAAACGCACTTCGTTATCCAAGTCCGCTAGGTCGGGCAAGCTAAATTCAAATAACCCTAACCGTTCTTCAGCTGCATATGCTGCGGGCTTAGCTTTGCCCTCCAACTTTTGTACCGGCTGCTGTCCGTCGCTCAACCATGTATCGTCGGTGTTCCAGACCTTACGCACCCCATTTTTATACAAAATCTCTATTTCTGCCACGACATTGGGGGATCCACCTTCGGATTCAAATCGAATTGTATTACTCCCCGACAGCAATTGTCCCTTTACATCCCCTTTACTATACTCTCCTAAAGAGCTCAACTGCACTTCCTTATCGTTCCACAAAACACTTACCTTCATATCTGATCTGCACCGCAGCGTTGCTTCCACCACCTCGGATAGCGAAGTTCCATCAAATGTCTTGCTAATAGATTTACCTTGAGTGGCCTGTATCCAGGTCGCATGGTGCATGGGGCTAAGTGTCACGTATGAGGTCTTAGGTGTTTTTTCCTTTTGGCTATGGTAGTTCATCTCTACAAATCTTTTTTTGTCACGCGCATGATAAAGCGCAATATGTTGCGTCGGCAGCTCTGCTGTAATCTGGATCTTATTATCATTGACTACCAAAGAAGAAGTTGTAAGGGCTACAAACTCCTGACTATCTTGTTGTCCCTTCCAAATGTGATCTGACTGTTCCTGTGTCAGGGTCACCAATAAAATTTGTTGTCCGTCCTCTTTCGTAATCGTGACAACCGATTCTTTTCCTGGAACGACATCCGATATGAAATAACCGTCTTTCTCCTTTGTCACTTTCGCTTCATGAGCCGTCACAGTCTTCACACCTTTTGCCTCAATCAGGTACTCTGTAGCTATTGCATCATCTTCAAAAAAGAAATAAGTCTTCACCTTACCTTCCTGATGTGTGGTGATGGGTTGTGCCGTGCCATATTTCAAGGTTACACCCTTCATGTCTAAGTTAAACGGCCATAAAAAGTAAGATTTATTGACGATAGACACCGGTTTACGTGGGAAGGTCAAATCTTCGTTTTTGAGCTTTAGCTTGAACTGCACCCCATCATATTGTGGTCTGTCGTATCGATACAGATGGTTCGAAACAAAAAGATAGCCCGCTTGGCCATCCGACCGAACAGACCACTGCAGATTGTTCCTATCCTTATTACTGATCGGAAGATATGCCAACATTGGCGCTAATTTCGAACCGAAGTCATTCATGAAATAGTTCAACTTTTTGGTTTCTTTCATCACGACACCCAGTGTCCCAAATTCGCGGATAGGTGCTTGATAGTCGTAGCCGAAATATGGACCTGTACCGTACGTATCCTTTTCCCCCTTAGGGTTGGTCCCCCCTACATACATGTAGTAGCCCATGAGATTTACCCCCGTTCCTAAGCGTAGATTGATATTCTCTCCCGCCATCCCCTCCGGTACGACCGCTCTCCTTCGGTAGAATGTTGGCGCTCCGACTCCAATCTCGCAGGTAAAGAATGGTGAATCGCTTTTGGACCCGTCAAAAGACTCGACGCCCCCCTCAATCTTGATGATATCCGTCCCAATATTATCAGAAAGCCTATTGTAGGTAAAGTATTCAAAGTTAGTCGCTTCAGTCATTTTTCCATGATTGGTCACCCAGGGCGTCTCGATATAAAAGCCAGCATAGGGCACTATTTCCCCTTTTGGGTATTCGCTATCCATCCAATGCGTCATGGTGTAAAGAGGCACATCAAGCCCCACCTCAAGTGCCATTTTCTTAAGGTTCATTAGATGAGAGATGACCAATCCTTGCTTGACAAATTCGTTCTCCAGCTGTACCGCCATGATTGGCCCCCCATCCTTATACAACAACCCTTGCACTTGGTTATAGACACTTTCATACCATTTACGCGAATAGTTTAAGTAAATTGGGTCATTACTCCTGGTTACAAGTGCTTTATTATCAACAATCCACTGTGGAAGAGCACCGTTCCTTATCTCCGCGTTACAATAAGGACCAATACGAATGTGCACCTTTAAGTCCAGCTCTGCACATAATTTTATAAAATGTCTCAAGTCATGATTACCCTTCCAGTTTTGCTGACCTTCGACCTCTTCATGTAGGCTCCACATCACATAGGTGGAGACCATGTTGACTCCAGAAGCTTTCATCTTCAATAGCGCATCCCACCAAAAGCGACGGTCCATACGCACATAGTGAAATTCGCCCATGACCGGAAGGACAGGTTTCCCTGCTTCCTCCATGTAGATATTATTGATCCGAATTTCCTTACCCTTGGGACCGAAACTTTGCTTATTCAAATAACTTAATGGATGGGCATTCACATTTTTTAAATCCATCTGATATTGTGCCATTGCCACCAAGCTAGACAGAAGAGCCATCAGTGTGAGTGTGATGTATCTGTATTTCATTGTTGTTAAATAAATATTAGTTGCTTATTTACGTCTTGATTTATTTCATGTAGCGACTGATTTGCCTCAATCTTTCCTGGTGTTATCGTAGTTTCAAATCGGCTACCACAGGAAAATGATCTGAAGGGAATAACCCGCGGTATGTATCTGTCAGAATAGCATACCTTTTTACCTGAGCTAATTTTATAAAATCTCTTCTTCTTGAATTCATAATGACGATCATGTCTTTCGCATCTACCGCTCCCATTGGCAGAACAATCCTCCAAGGGGTGTAGCTAAGTTGATTAATCCTTAGGTTTGATGAGGTATGGAATTCCCCCTTCCATTCTCAGTTGAAATGTTCCATTCACGATATTAACCTCTCCTACTGCCTGTAAGCCAACCGCATCCACCTTGTAGAGGGTTACAGTATGCACACCATCCCACTCCTTCGGCAATTTTCTTTTCAGCAATTGTGCTTTATTGCTATATAGACCTATCTGCTTCTCCTCTTGCCATACGATTGGGAAGAAAACGGTGTTATGATTCCGCAGGAGTAAATCCTGCTGACGTACTGTACTATCCCCCATGCTCACCTCCACATTATGGTCGTAATACGCGACCCTACTCTTACCCTTGCCATCTACCCTCAATCGGGTTAATCGATTTAAAAAAGCATATTGGAGAAAATTGAGGTAAAAATCCCTATTGAAATCAGATATCCATTCATTCTGAACGATAGCAGCTGGTTTTCTTGGGAAGATATTCTCACCGTACATACTTGTTCCAAACAGAAATTCAAGATCAAATTCGCTCTGTTTCAAATCCGGATTAAGATGTCCACCCGTTACCAATCTTGCAGGGTCGTTCATATAGTCCTGTTGAGTACGTCTATTAAAATGCCAGTAGTAAGGCACCCGTCCCCGCATGTAGTCCATCACCCATTCCGTTGTGGGGTCTATCCCCTTGCTTAGCCAGTAATCGGCTACTTTTTTTTGGTATTCAATCTCGAGCGTCTTGCTTTCGCCATGGCCTTCACTTTCTCGTGCTATCCACGCATCTAGGTGTATTGTCCCACCATCCCGAAGCACCGGAGCAATGGACAATAACGAATCTATACGCTTCTGCGCCCATCCACTTTCCCACTCTCTTTTGTAATTGATATGATAAGCCTTCCGATTGTTATAATTGCCAATAACTGGAGTTGCTACCTTTGAGTAGAGACATTTTATAGAGCAGATTTGAAATGTAATTTTAAATTTGACTAATATGAAACACAGGGTATTTGATGATGAATTCAAAAAGATGGCCGTTGAATTGTCCAGATTAAAGAATTCGGTAAAGGAAGCAGCTATTGAGCTGGATTTGGATCCTTCAAGACTAAGTAAATGGCGTAATAATCCAGCTTTCAATGGAGGTAAGATCATGATGGATATAATAGGTCTTAGTGAAGAGCAGATGGAAATCAGGAGATTGAAAAAGGCACTAAAGAATGCCGAACTGGAACGTGATATATTAAAAAAGGTAGTAGGCATCTTCTCCAAGGGAGACGGGAGGTATACAGATTTATAGCTGATCATAAATCAATTTACCCCGTAGAGAAGATGTCGTTATTTTTTGGGATTACCAGTAGTGCCTATTATAAATGGTCCAAAGATCCAGTAGGTTTCTGGCAACGGCAGAACGCCGAACTGTTGGATAAGCTCAAAGTAGTGTATTCAATGAGCAAGGGGCGTTATGGCAGTCCGAGAATAACCAAGGAATTAAATGCGGAAGGTGTAAAAGTATCACGTCCACGGATAGCCAAGCTGATGAGTAGAAATGGTATAAAAAGTATAGTGAAGCGAAGATACAGGGTTACCACCAATTCCAACCACCTTTATCCAGTAAACACAAACCTGCTGCTGAGGGATTTCAGCACCACTGGCATTGGTGAGAAATGGGTAAGTGATATTACCTATATCAGAACTAGTGAGGGCTGGCTCTACCTGACGATAATAATGGACCTGGCGGATCGAAAAATAATTGGCTGGAGCATGGATAATAGTATGAGTGCCAGTTCAACTGTTGTACACGCATGGAAAATGGCTATAAAAAACAGACCGTTGCACTGTGAACTCATTTTTCACAGTGACAGAGGTATCCAATATGCCAGCAATGAGTTCCGTAGATGCTTTAAAGGTCTGCCAGTATTGCAAAGTATGTCAAGAAAAGGAAACTGTTGGGATAATGCCGTTGCAGAAAGCTTCTTCAAAACCTTAAAAACAGAAATGGTATACCACAGAAAATTTAAAACCAGGGCACAGGCAAAACTTGAACTGTTTGATTATATCGAAGTATGGTACAATAGAAAAAGAAGACATTCATCAATCGATTACCTAACGCCAGTTCAGGCTGAAAAAGAAATGATGAAAAATAAAACAGAAGCTGCTTAAAATGTCTCTACTTGTTTATTGCAATTCCACTTCGACAGAGACTCCATCCAGGGCAATCATCACCACTCTTTTGGCCTTTGGACCTGCAGCAAAAGACAGTAAGACATTGCATAGCACGGCCACGATTGTAATTGTTAATCCTTTTCTCATTTGTATTTTACTTAAATAGATTTGTTATTCACGATCATAATGGTTTTCATGCGCTACAACCCTCCCAACTAGTACAAGGATATCCTTTTGCTAGTTTAGCTCTTCACGCAACTCAAAAATATAAACATAATTTTAATATTTGTAAACTTATATATTAATTTTACATAATCATTCAAAATGCACCTACCCAACCTATGTAATAATTTAGAGAGACTAAACCACAACATCTAGACATGAGAGTCTTGTGTACGGAGAAATGCGATTTGCGTAATGAGCTTCAGATAACGAATCGTAACTTCCTTGAATAAAACCCATTAAACCCTTCTAAGAGACTTCAAGATCCCGCTCGCAACAATATTGCTCAAGTCAAAACAATGTCGCAAATCGCCTGTAAATGCGTTAATATCAAAAGTATTATCCTATCTCCTTTTGCAGGATGTCTTTACTTTCATTGCAAGAAGGTACGACGAAGCAATCTTTGATCTTAGTCTCTGCAACGGAAGCCTCTCTATCCTCCGGCACCCAAGATAGCGCAGTATGCCCCTTGATACCCACCTTATCCACAATCCACCTACCAGCAGCTCGTAGATGTCCAGTACCTCTTTGGTAGCTCTTTAGTACCTTCTTGGTGAATCTGCAGTACCTTCTTGGTGAATCTGCAGTACCTTTTCCGTGAACTAACTGTACACTATCAGTGCACCCTTGGTGAACTATCACTAAACTCAACCAATACTTACCGGAGGCTTGTTGCAGGTTCAAACCAGTGTATAGATAGTCTATAGAAAGGTTCATCCTATAGCCATTGCAGGCTTGAGCTAGGCTTATCCTATAGGCATTGCAGGCTCGAGGTAGGCTCATCCTATAATCATCGTAGGCTTGAGCAAGGCTCACTCCTACTTTTGCTATCTTTTTCGGACATTCTTTGGAAGCTGTTCGCCCCCGCTTCGGAGCTTTATTACCTTCCGACCACCTTGTTACTACCTTATCCTCACCTTTTTCGTGGTGAAGAGGTAATGATTTGGTTATGCAGAGGTTAAGCTGAGGTGGTGGAGCACCGAACAATGGACGAACAAAGGGCGAAGTTGATGGGGCGTCATCTAGAGACGAAGCCCTCCATACTTGACCGATATCATGATTTTGTTCTCTAAAAGAGGTGACTCTGTCCATAATTGTCTTTCTATATGTAAAGTCTGACACCCTGCGTAGAAGACCGATTGATGAAAAATATATTCTTCAAAAATATAGCCGATAATAGGGATTGACTAGTTCTTCAAATCTATCTATCATTGACGAGTATGATGAAAGAGATTTTGAAACATGAAAACAACAGCATTTAGTATCCTTATGGTATTAGCTTCAGCTACGGCTTGCACACAAGAAAATAAAGATAATCCTCCGCCAGTTCCTTCAAAAATGAAGACTATAAATAGTATCCCATTCTTAACGAACCAGACTTCCTATATCTATGTGGATAAAGAGAGTTTGAAGCCTATCACGAACCAAAACTTCCGAAGTGCATCCCTATATACCGCTACTGGGTTTGCAGTTGTTGAAAATAAAAAAAATGAATATGCGATTATAGATGAAAATGGAAAAATAGTATTGGATTTTTCAGCATACAACATCAATTTAAATGTTGTAAACGGGCTTACCTTTTATAAAAAGGAAATTGAACACGAAAAGAAAATGCCTATCTGGAAGTGGCATTGGAATATTCTAGGAGGCGGTATCAAAAAAGAACAAACCTACCATAAAGTCGAGATTGGCGTGTTGGAAACCAAGCAAATCATCCTCCGTAAGGATGTTCCATACCAGGACGATAATTACTATATAAATTTCACTTCTATAGATGAAAATCACGTGTTTTGGAACGGAATGGTTTATGAAATCAAAAAAAACCGCTTAAACAAAGTCGAAAACAATGTTGCCGAATTGCTCGAAAACAAACGCTTTATCAAAGCTTCAAATGAAACTTTTTCCATATATGAGTTGACTCAAAAAAAGGCTATACACACCGGACTAAAAGGTTCTGAAACCCTTTCTATACAATTGGGAAAGGAAAGCATATTACTCAATGAAATCAATAAGGAACGATATGCCCCGGAAGTTCCTAAACTATTAGTGGACAGCAAAACGAATGATGTTTATCCGTATCCACAATACGAAAAGGTATTTCCCAAGGAAATTATAAAAGCAACTTCATCGCAAATCGATTTCATTAAAAATACCTCTTTGGTGTATTCCATAACCAATTCGCCTTATTTTCTATTAGGTGTTTTTAATTACGATCATGCTATTTGGGCATTTGATTGGCTGTATGTAGATACCAAAGGAAATGTGGTGGATTCCATTGACAGCTATAATTTTAAAGTGCTGGATCGGGTGGGGAACTTGGTTTGGCCAGACAGGAAGATGATTTTTCCCGATAGATTCATAGACAATAATTGGAAAATCGGAAAAATAAGCTTTTATGAAGGGATGGGTGATTTATACTTTGTCCGAATGGAAGGCGAAAAACAAACGAAAACTATGGGCCTGTGGAACAGTAACACAAAGACTTGGGAGATAAAGCCTGAATATCGTACGATATCAATATTGGATACTGATAAACAGATATATGCTCTTCAAAAAGAGGAAAATGACCTATATACACTCTATGATAACAAGAATAAAAGAAGTATCGGATCTAAGTCTTATCAATCCATAAACTCGGATGGCCTAGTGCATGTTAAATTAAATTCGGGGCAAATTATTTATTATTATATCGATATTTACTCTGGAAAAGAATACAAAGAGAATTAAGCAATAAATTCAAACTACTATAAAATGATTTTTAGAAAGCTATTGCCGGCCGCTGCTTGTTTGCTAAGTGTATCATCTTTTGCGCAAATACGAACAGAAGTCTATTTTTCTTCAGATAATAAATACCATGAGATTATCGAAGATGTTGGCAATCCATTGCCAGGAAGTCCGGTGATGATCATCAAATCTTTTGTCCCTAACTATGGAAGCTATATCTGGTTCTTGAACGATAGCAAAGCTACAAACCTGGCTTATTTGGACGAACAGCCAAAGGATCTACACTCGGGTATTTTTGTGGAGGATCACGGCGGATTGATTCAAAAGATGACCTTTAAAGACTTTGCCGGTGGTTTGGTTCAACCTAAATATCTCCTTAATTTCTGTGAAATCGACGATGCAAACAAGGACGGTTTTCCGGAGTTCTATCTTACCTATTTTGAAGAGTCGGACGGATTGGATGCCAAGCCGTTGAAAGTTATCGTGTACACAGGTCTAGGTAAAAAAGCATTTACAAAATCAAAAATTACGGGTTGGATTCCGTTTCAGGAGGAGGATGAGTATCGTGAAGTGCAAGATGCCAATTTCAAATTATTACCAAAAGAAATAAGGCTGAGAGCTAAAAAAACGTTGAAAGATGCCAAAAACGGAATGAATTAGAGGAACTACATAACTTAGCGGTATTCGTACGCAACTGGCCCAGACAGTATGAAGGGAGGACTACTATCGACTCGCGGACACGGACCCAAGCTTTCACCAAATACAATAAAACGACTGAGATAAAAGGGGCGTTGGCCGAGAAAAAACCTGTATCGACCTAAATCGTCTAAGATACACCGCTAGAATCATGTAAGTTAGCGCAAAATAAAATGGTGAAGCTAGGTCGATAACGGGAATTAAACTCCCTACGGCCGTAGAAAAGTAACCTACCCTTATCCTTTATTTAAAAACAACTATAATCGCTAACGATTCTGCTCTGCTACACATGGGGATAAAACCGCTCGAGCGACCTCCAATACTTATCCTTAAATATGTCATAGGATAGCTCAAGCGTTGATGCGTACTTTTCTACCATGGCATCCATTACTTTGGATGGTATCCGAAAATCTTTACAGGCAAAATATATCGCTCTTGAATTGTTAGCGGTCTCCCTTCCTAGGTTCAAATAGCCATCATAGTCTTTAAGCATCGTCATCAATTCGTCTTCGAATCCATTCAACATCTCACCAGTAGCGGTATCGGGCAATCCACTGGCAGGGTGCCCATGATATCCAATTTCAACATTCAACATCCAGGGATGGGAGGCTTTGGCATCCCATTGAATCAATGTACTGTTGATAATTGCCAATAAAGGCATACCGTTGTCAAGGCTAGCTTCGAGGGCTGCATAACTATCCTCTTCGGTATTATATCTTGTCCCCTCGTACTTCTCCACAAACTCTTTTTCCCTCCATATCAAAAAATCTTTAAGCTTGTCTATGGGAATCAATTCCAGTCCCGCCTGCGGGGCAATAATTTCCAAGTTATCTATAGCGGTAATGGCGTTGAGTTCGCCTAGATAATTATCTAAAAACACGTATACACCTGTCTCGATAATGGAACTGTCATCCGCATTATAATGATTGTAAATGATACGGATATCAATCTCATCAGGATAGTACGCATCAGAGATTGGAGCAAAGAACAGATTATCTTTCTCAAAGGTATAATCTTCAATCCTGACACCTATATTGTCAATTTCTCCACCAGGCTTCATAGCTGTAAAAATCCAGCCTGTAATGTCAGGCGCGCTATTGACAAGCTCTTCAACAAAAACAACGTTCTTGATGATCCCATCCGGCGTAAAGACCAACTCTACTCTACCATCGGAGGTCATACCGGTCAAAAAATAAAAACCCTCTCTTAACTCGCTGAGCTTATTGGCGAGAGGTGTAAAGAATACGTTCTCAATATTATCATTATTTTTTACAGCAGCGGCAAAAGTCTGTTCATGTACCTTGAACCATTGCCAAAAATCATCATGGGAAGCAACTTGCTCTTCCTTATTACGAGATATGTTCTTTAGAAAATCCATGTGTTTCAATTTCTTAGTTGGCCACCAGTTAGTCAATGATGGCATTTTAAATCTAAGGAAAATTTCAATACAAAATTAGCATTCAAAATTCTTTTGTTTGTTACAGCAGATAAGCGCTATAAAATAGTATTGCATATAACAACGGTGTATCTGATGTTTTGCCAGCTTATTATCTCCTCTCTTTAAAATATAATCAATTACTTAAATCGTCATTTTTAATACCACGCTTATTCTTTCGAAGCTCTTCTTTCAATCGACCAAAGCGGTAATTTAAGCTTATGCTATATCGTCTATGGTAGGATTGATTATGGGTTGTCTGAAGAAAATCTGGACCAATGACCTGCTCATTGACAAACTATATTTAGAGGAAGTATGGGATTGACTATTTTTTTAAGGTATTCATTGGGAAACCTAGCTTTTAGCATTATCAAAAGAGGCTAACACCAAGGTATGACTTTAATGAGCCAGCTAAGCAAAGTCATTCAAAAATGAAGAAAGAAGTTTGGGAAGAAGAAGCGTGCTGACTAGCTGGTGGCTGGTAAAAAAGTTACGAAAGAACAAATAAGCAAGCGCTGTTTTTCCTTTTAATAAGGCACATGAACCAAAACTAGATCGGATTAATTTAGTAAAAACTAGGGCGTTGAATTCAAATTATCGGAATCGTCACTATTTTTCAGATATATAATCCTACCTTTTTGGAACGGCATGACGGTGGGGTCTTGAGAGGCATCATCAGGCAAATCTTTATAATCTTTTTGTGTATCCCCATTCTCATCGTCAATAGACTTGTTCTTAGAGCGAACGAGTATCCTCTTAAGAATCCGACATTTGACTTCCGCAGCGAGATAGGATGGTAGTGGCGTGGAAATTTCCAATTTATCCCGTTGGAGCCACATGTTTACGAATATCTGCTGGACGATATTTTCTGCCTCCTCAAGACTACCCAGCTTATTTGCCGCTGCAACGAACAGTGTTTTCCAATAGCGGTTGTAAATTTCAGCTAATGCCTCGTTGCTATTGATTTTGAGCATATGGATGAGTGTATCATCCGAAAGTTGATCTGCCATTTGGTTCATAATCCTAAGGTGTACAATACACTAGCTACAAGCGCAGCCAAGCGATAAATATAATCCCACACTTAAAGGTTCCTTTTCATGTGTATATCCCTAGTTGATTTGGCCACATTTTTAGCGAAAAACATTTTTACTCCAAAAGCCAAGTCAGTCAGCCTCCAGTGGTGCAGCAACTAATTTCAAAGGGAGGTATCAAATCGATTACGAAATCAACTATATATATTATCCCTGCTCTCCATCAGTTAATTCTGTATAGGCTGCAAACACTCCTGTATCTCCAGAATACAAAATATTGTCTAAAAAACGATCAAAATACCCAACCGATTCGGAATCACGTCTTAATACTTGTTCTTTCAGAAAAATCCACTCAGACAAAAAATAGGGTGTTTGGTGATAGAAATCCTGATCTTTGATAACTTGATCGACCATTTCGTAAGCTATTGATATGTCTAGTGCATCACTTTCCTGCATAACCTTCGCCTGCACGTCTTTGAGAAAGCTGTAAATTTGAAATTTTTCCATAACCCCGCACCTATTATTAAATATTTATTTGCAATCATTACCCTAGCATTGGAAATGTTGCTTTATCTCATTGATGACAAAATTACTAGAAAATATCTTTACAACCTACGACAAGGATACCAGAAATAGTATGTGGAGGAACGAAATATAAGTGTCTGGATTTATTTACATCTAGCGGACAATCGGGAGACGCGATAAGCGACAAACTTTGGTAAATTTGGGCTAGACAAGGTCTAATTTCCAAGAGAAGTTATTGACGCGTAATGAAAAAGATAGCGCGCATGCGCAACATGTAATAAAACGAGGACAACGGACTTTAAAAACCAAGTTCTTTCGCTCAGGAAAAAAGCAGGTGGTGTGTGTTCGTTTATATCAATGAAAATAGACTGTGATAAACTAATTAAATACGGATGAAAAAAATAGGATTTTTATCTTTTGGTCATTGGGCAAACCATCCCACTTATAATACGCGTACTGCGAGTGATACATTGCTTCAGTCTATCGACTTGGCAATGGCTGCGGAGGAAATTGGCATCGATGGTGCATATTTTCGTGTTCATCATTTTGCCAACCAATTGGCTTCTCCATTTCCATTGCTATCGGCAATCGGAGCTAAAACGCGTAAAATTGAAATTGGAACAGGGGTGATTGATATGCGCTATGAAAACCCAATGTATATGATAGAGGATGCTGGATCGGCTGATTTAATATCAGAAGGACGATTACAATTGGGAATTAGTAGGGGCTCACCGGAGCAGGTGATAGATGGTTGGCGGTATTTTGGCTATGAACCAGCGGAAGGTGAGACAGACGCGGACATGGGACGAAGAAAGGCTATGGAATTTTTAAAGAGACTGGAAGGTGGAGGATTCGCCCAACCGAACCCTTATCCAATGTTTCCTAATCCTCCAGGCTTATTACGATTGGAACCACATTCTGAAAGCTTGAGAGATCGTATATGGTGGGGTGCTGCCTCGAATGCAACTGCGGTGTGGGCTGCGCAAAACAGGATGCATCTGCAAAGCTCAACACTGAAATATGATGAAAATGGAAAGCCATTTCATGTACAGCAGGCTGAACAAATCAGGTTGTATAAGGAGGCTTGGAAAGAGGCTGGACATATACTGGAACCAAGGGTATCGGTAAGTCGATCTATATTTGCATTAGTAAACGACCAGGACCGCTACTATTTTGGACAGGAAGCAGAACGGGACGATAAAATCGGTATGATTGAAAAGGACAAACGTGCCATATTTGGCAGAAGCTATGCTGCTGAACCGGACCAACTAATCGAAGAATTAGCCCAGGATGAAGCTATACAGGAAGCAGACACGGTACTACTAACTATCCCAAACACATTAGGTGTAGATTATAACGTACATGTGCTTTCGGCTATTCTGGAACATGTGGCTCCGGGGTTGGGTTGGCGTTAATGTGTCCTATCTTGAACAAATTAGATCCTGCTAGGGCTGATGGTGCACAGCGCGGCCATTAACATATAGTCCATTAACGGACATTATTGGGAACGTGACAAAAGCCCCGTCCTATTTGAAAAATTAAGCTTGCAATGCCTTGACAAGGTTACCGATAGTCTGGAGCTTAAGTCTGAGCTTTTCCGACCAGGGCAGACCAATGCAGAGACGCATACAGTTGTCAAATTGATTTTGGAGTGTAAACATACGCCCGGG
The DNA here is from genome assembly GCF_027627455.1 of Sphingobacterium sp. SYP-B4668. Lineage (NCBI taxonomy): Bacteria > Pseudomonadati > Bacteroidota > Sphingobacteriia > Sphingobacteriales > Sphingobacteriaceae > Sphingobacterium > Sphingobacterium sp. SYP-B4668. Next base: position 3,115,515 of record NZ_CP115483.1, read on the forward strand.
ACCGAAACTAATTTGTTGTTTCATGGCTAAATCATAGAGTATTGCAGTATCGATTTCTTTGGGCAACTCTAACCACAATGCTAATCCCCCCTGAGGGCGACTGATTTTTGTACCTTCAGGAAAATACGCTGCTATAGCCTGAACATATTGTTGCGCATTTTCCTGAAGCGTGCGGCGCAGCTGTCTCAAATGATGTTCATATCGACCTGTTCTGAGAAAATTACCAACGGCTTCATGTACGATAGATGTCGAAGAAATCGTGTGAACAAGCTTAAGCTTTAATAGCTTTTCCATATATCTGCCAGGTGCTACCCATCCTACTCGAAAACCAGGAGCCAATGTTTTCGAGATCGAACTGCACCAGAGCACATTGCCATCCTTATCAAATGATTTGCAGCATTTAGGACGGTGCTCACCAAAATAAAGGTCACCATATACATCATCCTCTATAAGTGGGATTTGATGTGTTGCCAGCAAAGTCACCACGCGTGCTTTACTTTCATCAGGCATACAACTTCCTAAGGGGGTGTTGAAATTGGGAACTAAGAGACAAATATCAATCAGGTGGACCAACTCTTCCAAAGCATCTATGTCTATCCCCGTAACAGGATGTGTGGGTAGCTCCAATACTTTAAGCCCTAGACTAATGGCTAATTGCAAAATTCCTGGATAACACGGACTCTCAATAGCAACTGTATCTCCGGATTTACCAATGGCCATCAAACAAAATGACAGAGCATCCATCCCGCCGCTGGTGGTAATTAAATCACTTTCATGTAGATTGCCACCCCATCCCATTGACCGCTGGGCAACCATCCGCCGTAACTTAACATTCCCCTCCAGCGCTTCATAATTAGTGCCCCCTCCTTCGAGGTTGCGTGTAGCCAATACAAGCTCCTTTTTTAATTTCGCCAAAGGTAACAATTCTTGTGCGGGAGCGCCAATAGAAAAAAGTGTAAGAGCTGGATTGCCAATACTCCGATAGACCTTATCTATCAATGCATTGGGTTCACGATGCTTAGCAACTAAAGATGGTTGGCTGACCTCGGGGAGGGGAAGTCTTGACAATGGTGAGTAGGTCACAAAGTAACCAGACTGTGGCTTTGAGGAGATGAGTGATTGCGCTTCGAGCTCTAAGAAAACTCGTTTAGCTGTATTCATCCCAATTCCTTGTTCTTTACAAAGCATCCTAACGGAGGGGAGCTTTTCTCCTGGTATCAATACGCCATTCTTGATTTGACTAGCAAATCGACTTGCAATTTCGTGATATAAAAACTCCTTTCCCATTGGAAGATTATGAAAAGTTAAAGTGGAATTACAACTGTGACCATCGAAATATACAAAACTGATACTGTATTCAATAAGAATATGCTCTTAATTTTACAAAAAAATAAGATATGATTAGTAAAACTCTAGCTGCACCCCGCACTGAATTATTCAGTAGTGGTTGGGTTAATGGATTTATTGGTGTACTGATATTTAGTGGCTCTATGCCCGCAACGAAAGTGGCAATAATGGATTTCAATCCCTTATTTGTAACTGGCGCGCGCGCTACCATAGCCGGTCTCCTGGCACTAATAGCACTCATATTTTTACGGGAAAAATTACCAAACCGCGCCCAAATTTCAAGTTTAATGGTGGTTGCTCTGGGTGTGGTAGTAGGATTTCCTCTACTATCGGCCTTGGCACTACAGTATATGACATCGGCTCACTCATTGGTTTTCGTAGGTGTGCTACCGCTGGCTACTGCGGTGTTCGGTGTTATAAGAGGAGGTGAGCGTCCTAATATCGCTTTCTGGATATTTTCCATAATTGGAAGTGTATTGGTTATTTTGTATGCTGTTGCCCAAGACATTGAAATTTCACCGATTGGAGACCTGTTATTGCTTCTGGCAATAGTATTGTGTGCCCTTGGCTATGCAGAAGGTGCTCGATTATCGAAAACCCTGGGCGGATGGCAAGTAATTTCGTGGGCTTTGATTATTTCTCTACCAGTGATGGTCCCTTTGTTATTTTTATGGGCACCAGCGACATACGCTGATATAGGAGTATCCGCTTGGATAGGACTTGTATACGTTTCTTTGTTCAGTATGTTTATTGGCTTTATATTCTGGTACAAAGGGTTAGCACAGGGTGGGATTGCAGCTGTCGGGCAATTGCAATTGCTTCAACCCTTTTTTGGATTGGCCTTAGCAGCTACACTGCTAGATGAGCAGGTAAGCTTGGGCATGCTGGGAATTACAACCGGCGTCATCTTGTGTGTGGTAGGTTCGAAACGGTTTGCCAAAAAATAACTTTTAAAATAGATATTAAGAAGACTTCTACATACAGTAATCTTCTTAATATCTAAGTGTCCAACACCTATTACATAGTTCTATTAATCACTGGCTTCTAAAACCGCGACAATCTTGTTGAAAAGTTCTGTATTTTGATAGTATCCTGTAAAATACTGGGCGCGGGGACCATAGGCCATTACGGGAATCATCATGGCGCTGTGATCATTGGATGCGAAATGTGCTTGGAGCTTTCCTTTTTCAATGTCAGCATGCAACAGAGAGAGTGCGCCTGTTTCATGATCCGCTGTCACAATGACCAAGGTCTCTCCATTTTTATCTGCAAATCGCAACGCCGCTCCTACCGCTTGGTCAAAATCCAACGTTTCGGTCACAACATAGTCCAAGTCACGCGCATGCCCACCATAATCAATTTGGGCTCCTTCAGCCATTATGAAAAAACCTGCCCCTACACTATCCATCTTGTCGATACTGGATGTCAATAGGCTTCGTAGAATATCTTTTCGACCGTCTTTAATAGCAGTCATATCCTGTTCACTGAAATAACCAATGAGTTTATCAGAGGTGGAGCGCTGAAACTGCTGCACATTACTAACTACCTGATAATTGGCCTGATTCAATTTATGCTCCAAGGCATGCCTTCTAATGGAGTCGCGATAGGGTGTGGGTAATTCTCCAGCTATGATTTTAACGACATCGTTGTCCAAAAGTTCCTCCGTAATGGCTATCGACGCATTTCGATCGGTATGGGATGCATAGAATGCTGCAGGCGTTGCATCTGAAGCATCTCCTGTCGACAACACGGCACTGACTTTACCTACCTTGGCCAATACCTCTGGTAATCTAGGTAATCGATTCCCGATTGTATCTACACTAATGGTGCCATTGTATGACTTCTGCCCGGTGGCAATGGCTGACCCGCCAGCACCTGAATCGGTATTCCCTGGACTGAGGGAGGTGGTCTGCGAAAAGCCGATATACTTCAGTTGTGTCATATTCAAATGTCCTTTATTGGCCACCATGGTGGCTTGAATATGTCCCAACCCCATGCCGTCTCCAATTAAGAGGATAACATTTTTAGGTATACGATTGCTGCCATCAGGAATATAAGTGGGAAGGTAAACGTCATTGATTGACTTACCTTCTACCCTAGCAGCGTCCAAATCATCTAGGTAAGTCTTGAGTACGTCAGGATGATCGGTATTCAACCAGGTGATGCCCATTTTTTCCAATATAATCCAGGTATTGGGACTTTCTGGGGCTCCCCAGAGACGAAAGGGTTTGTGCCATAGACGAGCCCTGGCAGCTTGTTGCTCAATATGGGCCATCTCCTCCCTCGTTGGAACCCCTTTCCCATTCCATTTGGTATAGTTACGTAAATTGTCACTCATCATAGCAATACGTTGAAGCTGAACGTCACTATATTCCAATTCAAACCGTCCATCAAAAAAAATGTAATCGGGATAATTTTGAAAGGAGGAAGGTTGAGGCATATCTCCACTAATAACAATACGGATAGCATGCTTATTAAGTGCGGGATCAAACATAAAACGATAGGGCTCCAATAGTGCAATCAATTTGGGCAGCAATATCCGATGGTCCTCTTTGAAATCCAAAACGAGTTGTAGATTTTTGGTGCTATCGGCAAATGGTTGCTGACCGTGCCGGGTAAACAGATTTGCTAATGGCTTTATATAAAGCTGGTCAAGTGTCCTTCCTTGCATGATATCTTTGGCGTCATGCGCGACATACAGACTATCGTCGCGAAGGAACAAATCAGCTTCAATGGATTCCATCCCTGCATAATAGGCCCGTAGGAGCGGGATATCCTGCTCGTAATCATTGTGACTGTGTCCACGGACGGCGATGGAGTGTCGATGATTGTGCGCGCCGTACATCAATCTGTCGAAACGCCCCTCTGGAACCTGCGCCGGTTGTGCTAGTAGATTTGAAGCTGCTCCCGTTAACACTAATGCTAAAAATAGCTTAACAAACGTCATTTTTTTAGTTCTTTCTTTGGCAAAAAATTACAGGCTAGATTCCTATGTCGGAATTGCCTAGCCTGTCTTTGTTATCATTGTTCTTTAACAATTATCGTCCCCGGGCTATTACCAGCCTTCATTTTGACTAATCCCAGAATTGCTAACATCTGGCGGCGGAATAGGCCAAACATGGTGAATGGCAGGATTGAATGTCCGTCCGGGCCATACTTGGACGATAGTATAGGTAGAAGTAGGATCGTTTTTCACAGCGTGCTGCCTTCCAGTAGCCGGTTTTGCGTAGGCAGTCTGCGCATCACCCCAACGTACTAAATCACTGTGTCTATCGGTATATTCAGCAGCAAACTCCGATCGGCGCTCTCTTTTTAGATCGACCATAGTCGCTCCCGTGAGGTCAGGTAGCCCTGCGCGCTTACGCACTAAATTGATTTCGACATCACCACTCTTTCCTTGCTTAATTTGTGCCTCAGCTTTCATCAAGAGGATATCTGCGTACCTCACCAAAGGAACATTTAAGTCAGAAGTCGGATAATCACCACTCGGGTTGAGATGCTGATCCTTGGGAAATCTAAAAGGTTGCATGTACTTCTTGAACTGAAACCCAGTCTGCGAGTTGGAAGAGTAATATTGGGTCACATTTCCAAATAAGGTGTAGGTATCATTGAATTCCAATATAGTTGCTTTCTTGCGATTGTCACCTGTCTCAAAGGAGTTGTACAACTCCAATGTCGGATGAAAATATCCCCAGCCATTATACAATCCATATCCCGTATTTTCAAATAATACACCTGGCAAAATAGAGCCTTGAATTTTGTTAGATACTACAGAAAAAATGTATTCTGAGGAATAATTATTTTCAATGTAAAATACACTTGCAAAATCGACGTCGGGTTTACCTGTATTGATCAATTTACGTCCCGAACCGGAATTGGTAACCATATCACAATATTTAGCGACCTCTGCCCATTTGCTATCCTCGTAGCGTGCCCATTGAAGGTTTGCTTTGGCCAAATAGGCATATGCCGCATCTTTGTGCGCCCTTCCTAGATCTTCATTCCCGTAACTTGTTACAAGCGGCAACAACTCTGCAGCGCGTAAAAGATCGGCTTCAATCTGGACAAAATTTTCTTTGACATGTGAGGGTCGAGTGAATTTCGTCTCATTCATGTTGACTTCTGTCACGATTGGGACACCCGCTCGCTGATCTCCATAATATTGTGCTAAATAAAAGTAGGCATAGCCCCGCATAAAATAGGCCTGACCTAAAACACTATTTTTAATCTCATCCTTAATCGCCATATTGGGCACCTTCAGCAAAATGGTATTGGCACGTTGTATAATTTGATAGAATTTTTTGTACATGCTGTTTATACGGCTCTCCCCTCCTGTGGCTGTAAAATTTCGAACTGCGGCTGACCCCGCATCTGTACGCCCTGTCACCATATCATCGGAGGCGTTGATAAACCAAAACAACCCCCGTCCAAACATATTATCATCATTGAAATGGGTATAAAGGCCATTGGCTGCAAAAACCGCATCTGTTTCAGTCTTCCAAAAATTCTCGTTGGTAATGGTACCTTTGGGTGTGAGGTCCGTAAAATCTTTACTACAGGATAGCATAGCCATACTCAATCCTAATAGTGCTAAGGTAATATTTCTATATCTTTTAATAACTTTCATGATCTTCGCGTTTTTTAAAAATTAACATTGAGTCCTATGGTATAGGTCTTGGCTAAAGGATAATTTGCTACATCTAACCCGATTCGACCAACTTCAGGATCGATTCCAGAATAGGAAGTAAATGTAAATGGATTCTCTGCAGAAAAATAGACACGGGATTGTAGCTTCGTCCAGAATTTAGGGAGATTGTAACCTACCGTGATATTCTTTATTCGGAAATAGTCCCCGCTTTCTAAGTACCAATCGGACGCTGTACCATAATTAGCATTAGGATCCTGACGGGAGAGTGCTGGGATATCGCTACTTACATTGTTAGGTGTCCAAGCATCCAGAACTCTTTTATCCAGATTGTAGCCTTGGAGACTAGCATTATAGGCAGAAAACTTATAACCGTTAAAAATCTTGCTCCCCGATATACCGTAAGTGAGCACGTTTAGATCAAAATTCTTGTACTCTAGATTAAGGGAGAAGCCGTAGGTAAACTTAGGAACTGCACTTCCCATAAAGACTTTATCGTCTTCACTAATCTTTCCGTCACCATTGGTATCTTCAAATCTAAGGTCTCCGGGACGAGCTCTTGTTTGTATAAGCTTCCCATTTAGACTGTGGGCCTGTACCTCAGCTTCGGATGCAAAAATCCCACTATTGGGAATCAGGTAATAAGAGTATAATGCCTCCCCAGGTTTAGATCGATAAGGCAACAATACACTTCTTACATGATCTTCGTGAGGGATGAAATCATTCGAATAACCAGAAATATTAAGCAATTCATTTCGGTTGATAGCGATGTTGGCATTGAAACCAAGTTTCCAGTTGCCGATTCTATCATTATATTTTCCCGAAAACTCAAATCCTTTATTCATGACGTCTCCCACATTGGTCGTTGCTCCCTGTTCCATACCAATATGTGGATCAGGATCATTGATCATAATCATTCCGATGGTCTTCTTGCGGTAGTAGTCCGCTGTTAAATTAAACTTGTTCAGCAAGGTAACATCGAGTCCAACATCTAGGGACTCAGAAGTTTCCCAGATTAAATCGGGGTTTGCTTGTTTAGCAATAGCAAAGTGTCTAACCAACAAATCACCTGACCCCATAGGTGTCACTGTACCGCTATTCAAGGGTAAGTTATAAGCATAATGATTTACAGATTGTATATTACCAATTTGACCCCAGGAGGCCCTTACTTTTAAATCGTTAATAATGGAGGTGTTAAAAAAAGGTTCGGCAGAAATCTTCCAAGCGGCAGAAACTGAAGGGAACACATCGGAACGGTGTTTTTCTACTAATCTAGAAGTCCGGTCTTGGCGGATACTACCACTTAGAAAATAACGTCCAGCATAATTATAGTTGACCCGTGCAATAGCCGAAGTCAATGCGTCTTCGTAAACGTCACTGGTTGGTAGCTTAGGGGTAGACCCAGCATTACCGATATATTGGAACCACTCATCTTCGCGCTCAAATCCCATTCCTTCAATATAGTAATACTCATATTTAGTAGATTGAGCGGAGTATACGGCTACGGCATCCAGTTGATGCTCGCCAAAGCGCTTGGTATAATTCAACTGTTGATCCCAGATCCAACGGTCGGTACGAGACTCGGAATGCTCCAAATAATTATTAGCATCTGAACGCCCAACCTCAGGTATCCTGGGGTAGAAGCTTTTGAAAGAATAGCGATTGATATCAACAGCAAAATTTGATTTAAACGTCAACCCATCTACTATCGTTACCTTAGCAAAGGCATTACCATTGAGGTTGAGTGTTGGATTTTTTACATTCGGACGCAAGAGTAAGGCTACTGGATTATAGGTGTCGCCGTATGCTGAAGAAAAAAGTTCAGCTAATTCAAATGGCACTGTTCCATGGAATGCCCCCTGATCATCATACACAGGCGCAGCTGGGTTCATATAAATGGCATTGATAATGGAACCACTATAACTGCTTGAGGTATTGGTACCTTGGGCGGCTGTATGATTCACATAAAAATTTTGTCCCAATGTCAAACGGTCAAAAAAGTCGAACTCTGACTTCAATCGATAAGCAAAGCGCTTGTAACCGGTATTGAGTAACAATCCCTCTTTGTCGTGATAACCAAAAGAAGAGCTATACCTAGACTTATCAGATCCTCCAGATACTTGCACGTTGGCATTCAAAATATTTGCTGTTCGAAAAATCTCATCCATCCAATTGGTACGGGTGGTCTGTCCCCATGGATTAGAAGCAGGGTTGTGAGCACTTTCTAGTGCTACCCCATCTCGAGCCGACGCATCATTATAGGCTTGAGCATATTGCTTAGCGTCTAAAGCTGACGGTAGATTGCTCGCATTCTGCCAACCTCTATACAGATCTACATTTAATTTTGGAGCACCAGACTTACCGCTTTTAGTGGTAATAACGATGACTCCTGAGGCCGCCTGTGCCCCGTAGATGGCTGCTGATGCTGCATCTTTCAAGATGTCCATACTTTCAATATCATTGGGATTAATCGGGCCGCCGTAGTAAGGCACACCATCCACGACGTACAGAGGCGATTCAGAATTCAAAGTCCCCATACCGCGTATCATAACCGTTGGCATTGCCGCTGGATCTCCACCCGCGGACATGACCGTGACACCGGCTACATTCCCCTGCATAAGCTCGGATATATTGGTCAATGGACGAGCGACATTTTCAGCAATATTGGGTAAGGAGCTAACTGCGGTGGTCAAATCGCCCCTTTTTTGCTCACCGTAACCAATAACGACAACCTCTTCCAAAGCAGCAGATTGCTCTTTCAATGTAATCAATACCGAATTACTATCTCCTGCCCTGATTGTTTTTATGTTCTCTTGATGAGATTCGTACCCCATCATACTGACGCGAATACGATATTGGACACCGCTATTCAGATCCCGAAGTACAAAAACTCCTTTTTGATCGGTCGATGCATTGGTGACTATGGAACCACCGGCATCCAGTAGTGTGACTGTGGCTCCGACTATCAAAGAACCACTTTGGTCCATGATGGTACCACGCAACTGTCCAGCGGACTGAGCCCAAGATTGGAGGGCCACAAAGACAGATAGAACTGTCAATAGTAATCTTACCTTCATAAGCATTGTTTTGTTTTTCATTTCATTCGGTTCGTTAATTAATAGCTATTGTTATTCGTGAGGCATTTTGATGTGAACAGGAAATAATCACTGGCTCGTCTGTTGTATGTTCTTGACGATAATCGTGTCATTGTCATACGTATAGGTCAATTCATTCATCTGACATACGATGGAAAGCATCACGTCTACTGTATAATGCTTCTCCAGCTTACCGGTAAAAGATAACCCCGTTAGCGCAGCATGCTCAATGTTGATAGTAGCACCCTTTAAGCGCGCTATCGTAGCAAAAACCTCCGTTAATGGGGTTTGTTCAAATTGTATGCCCTGCTGCACAGGCTCAACATTGACTCTGTTCTTACTAATTACAGGGGTTTTCTTGACTTTGTCAATCAAGCTATTCAGCAATGACGTGGATTTACGCTGATTATCTATCAATAATTCTTGTCCTGGCTCCAAGATTTGATCCTGGAAGGCAAATAAACTACTTTCGGTAGATTTGACCACGATTTTACCAGAGAGGAGTTTAACGGATAATACATTTTTTAAATGACCATTCACGGTAAACTCCGTACCTAATGCGGTCGTCGTGTATCCGTTGGCTAAAACAATAAATGGGCGTAATGTATCGTGTGCGACAGTAAACCTCGCCATTCCGACCAAGGATAGCTTTCGATCGATAACTCCATAGTCTTCCATATACGACACGCTACTGTGGGGATAGACCGCAATTCGCGAGCCATCGGGCATTTTAAACATAAGCGTATCGATACCGTCGTTGACAAGATTTCGTTCAAGTGTATGGGTGTTTGCAAGTCCTAATCCAAGTTCAGAAGGAGACTGTACAGACATCATTAGATAACCAACCACTGAAACTCCCACGATAAATGAGGCCGCGATAGACCAGCCAACTAATGAACTTCGGCGAGCGGGCAACGACTTGACAACACCCATCTTTTCGTGAATGCTTAAAAGTATATTGTCATAGTCTTCTTGCGTATGTAATTGCACATCTGCCGAGCTATTTGCAAAATCCTGATGGAGTTCATCAACCAACAGCTCATCTGGGTTCTCCAGCTGTGATAACAGCTGATGTCTTCCTTCCTTGGAGAGCTTTCCCTTCCAAAACCGATTGATTATATTAAGAATGCGGTGCTTCATCAAAGATAAATACACCAAGCTTCCGAAAAAGGGATGCTTTTTATGTTAATAAATTATAAACAAATTGATAATCTATAGAGGCCTATAGATTCATTAAGAAAAATGTGAGCACCAATGTACGCTCCACATAGGCTGGATATTGTCTAGCAATATACTCTCTAATACTTTTATTGGATTGTTTGAGGTAGTCGTTTACAGACTGAGGGCTCAATCCCAAAAAATCGGCGACATCTTCTCGAGACCGACCTTCATAACGGCACATCTTGAACACTTCACGTTTTCGCCTAGGCAGCTCATCAACAGCTTCCTCTAAAATCTGCATTTGTGTGGCAAATATTTCTTCCTCAATAGCAGTATCGTCTTCTACACACAATCCCTCCGGGTAGTCGGCAACGTAAGCCAAGGATTCCTTAAGTCTGCTTCTTAAAATGTTGAGTGATTTATTATAACTGACCACAAATAACCAACCACCCACAGGACGATCTACTTTGATTTTATAACGATTCTGCCAAAGCGCAAGGAATACATCTTGTAATACTTCGGTCGCAAGCTCACGATTATCCACCAACTTAAGAATATTAGCAAATACTGGTTTATGGTACCGTTGATAGAGCAAGTTGAAGGCTTTAACGTCACCTTCAGCCATTGCTAAGATTTCATCTATTTCTGTTAGTGCGTTTTTCATCTCATACGATCTATTGGTTGACCTATACTCGTAAAGGTCTCTGAAAAGACTCTTGGCAAATCTATTTAAAAAACAAGCAGCTTAATCCTTTTAGGAGGTTATCAAATTGTTAAGAATATTGGTTACTTATCGTAAATATACAAAAATGATACAGGTTACAAAATATAATCGCCAAGGTCATATGCAGGACCTTGGCGATTAATCATTAGATTTTAATTCTATTATTATAAGCTATGTTTGATATTTTGTGGCTTTAAAGTGGTTTAATTCTGATGTTACGAAATTTTACCACTGTACCATGTCCGAGAAAAGCAATGTGCCCCGATTGATTGAATACTGCAGGTGAATAACTTTCTTTGGGCAGCTCTTTAACGGCATCCATAAGATTGGTCTTCAAAATCACCTTGCCATTGACGATAATGGTAATGGCATTGCCTTTGGCAATTACTTCTTGGGTATTCCACTCGCCAGGTGACTTCAATGCTCCTCGTTTGGCTGGGGCGATTCCGTAAACAGACCCGTGATACTGATAAGGCTTTAAATCCTTGTACTGTGCATCCTCATTGTCTAATATCTGCAACTCCATACCGCTATAGCCCTTATCATTGTCTACGATATCATGTCGAATGCCCAACCCATTATTTGCGCCTGGCGTCAACAAAAAATCAAATTTCAAGACAAAATCTTTGTATGTGTTTTTACTGTACAGATTACCCCCGATTTCCTGCGAGGGTTTCATAACGATGCAACCGTCTTCTAGGACATACTCCTTTGTATTACCAACCCAAGCGTCCATATTGGTTCCATCGAAAAGTTGGATGAATCCTTTTTCAGTCTTAACATTTTGCGCTTGTATGCTGCCCATAACCAAAGATATACCGCAGACAAACACCCATTTCATTCTATCTAATTTCATTTCTTTACATATTAGTAATAAGATTAAACTACTTTACTTTTTAATTGACTCTCAAAGCTCATCAATGCGGCTGTAGAGGCATGGACTCCAAATGCAACATCGGCGACATTCTTTTGGCCGCTTCGAACTGCATCAAAAAAGTCTTTAAAATGCAAATAATGTGCATCTACATAATTTGTTTGTGCAGAGAAGTGATATTCCTTGTCTGAAACCTTGGAGATGGCTCCGAAACCGGGAATTACATTCAATCTAGCTTCCAGTTTATCAAGTGTGGCAGGGTTTAAGAGCTTCACTTCTACCGTATCCCATGTCACACGCATGCTTCCATTGTTGCCGATGATTTGAAAATTGGTACTGCCCCAATCATTAGAAACACCATCAAGCACATTAGCTCCCAAGGACATTTTAAAATGCTGGGTTTTGCTATCATTTTCATAATCAAACAATGAGTAAATAACATCAGGTGTATCTCGGCTACCATCCTTATAATACAGTATGTCTCCATCCGCATATACTCTTTTGGGTCGAGAACTGCCTGTAATATAGTGGACACTGGCAATAACATGAACAAAAAGATCGCCTGCCAAGCCTGTACCATAGTCACTCCAATTGCGCCATGCAAAAAAACGTTGTGCATCAAAGGGGTGCTTGGGAGCATCTCCTAAGAACCGATCCCACCAAATATTTTCCTTGGTAGCACCAACAGGTGGTCTAAATCCATGAAGAGGTGATGGTGGCGCTGAAAATCGAGCGTCTACAAAGTTAATAGGTCCAATGAGTCCACTTTCTACTATTTCCTTTGCTATGCGTGTCCCTACTGCGGATACTCCTTGAGTGCCCATTTGAAAAATCTTACCGCTAAGTTGCTGCGCTTTAATCAACGCTGTCGCTTCAGACCTTTTATGCACGATTGGCTTTTCGCAATATACATGCTTCCCGTTTCGAAGGGCCTCGATTGCGATTTTCTGATGCCAATGGTCAGGTGTAGCAATAATAACTGCATCTATCCCATCGGATCTAAGCAACTTGATATAGTCATTTTCTAGCTGAATATGATTTCCCCATTGTTGTTTTGCGTCTTCCAAACGATTGTTAAATATGTCGCATACGGCAACCAATTCAACTCCGGATATACGAAGTGCGGTATTCGTATCGGCAGTTCCCATCCCTCCTTTTCCAATCAATGCCAATCTAATCGGAGAATCTACAGTTTTAAAATATTTAAAGAAATCGGGATGCACGGTCAAACTGGTTCCTCCAATGGCTATATTATTGATAAATGTTCGTCTATTCATATTTAAAACGGGCTAAAATAACATTACGATCTGGATGAATTTTGTTGGCCGATACTTGTGTAATTTGCAAGGGAAGTATGTACATACCGTATCGTGCCTTTCCTGAATTATCTACCAACTTATCCTTGAGTATCTGGAAGTGAATGTCTGTATAATCAGCTCGATAAGCTATGGTCCAATCATGATTGAGCTCATAGCTAGCTTCTGGTAGTAAAACATAATCCTCTTTGTACTCAGGACTCGTTCTATATATCACATTGTATTCCTCAATCAAGGTCTGATAATCTTTTGCCAGTTCAACTTTAAAATTAACATTTGCTAAATTGGAATAATTTACCTCCACCTTGGAATAATAATACAGCATGGGTAAACTGGAGGCTGTAATCTTGTAATCATTTTCCGAAACACCTGATTTTGTAAATTGGATATAGGGCTCAACAAGGGTCGGAATTATAATGGCCTGCATTATTGATTTTTCATCTGGATTTGGATTTAAAAGGGTCACCTCGCAGGGTATAGCCAAGATAGCCGTTGGATCCTTCGCTTTTTCAGCCTTAAATTTTTCTCCATCCAAAAGTAACTCAAATGCTTTTTGATAATCATCCGCTCCCATATCCATTGTACTACTCTTTAAGCTATAGGTAGCGGGATCTAGTAATTTATATTCCTTTTGTTGGGCTGCGTTGTAGGCTGTCAACAATTCTGGCTTAATATCAAGGTCCAATTTCGCTATTCGCCCTAGGACACCTGATTTGACTACCTCGATAGGAATCGTCGGTTGATCAACATTATATACATTAACCGACTGGACACCCTCCTTTAAGAGGTATACCTTATCCTCGACCATGTTGTTTAACATGGTGTCCTCACATCCAGCCAAGAGGCTCAAGGCAAAGACTCCCAGTAGCTTCATCTTTATTTTCTTTATATTCATTTTGGTCTCTTTGTTTAATTTTTAGCTGTTGGTATACATACTCCTATGTTATTAGGGAGAATCTACCATCCATAATTCTGAGTGATGTTCTGCATCTCGCTGAGCTGGTCTTGGTTTAAGGGAAAGAAGTAGTGCTTAGGTTGGAACACGCGTCCCTGTGTATATATTCCTGTTGTACGGGTCCAAGAACCTTCATAGGTCGTTGAAGCAAGATTTCGGGTATAAAACGGTTCATTAAGTTCTTTTTCGGCAGTCATCCAAGTACGCAAATCGTGGTATCGATTGCCTTCAAAGGCCAATTCGACCATTCTTTCCTTTCGCAGTAATTCGCGCAGCAGATCCTTATTTCCAAGCACCTCTGGATAAGCAGTTTCCAATTTGGATAATCCACTTCGCTGCCGAACCAAATTGACAAATTTCAATGCTTCGGCTTCGTTACGATCAGTTTTTTCATTGCATGCCTCAGCATAGTTCAAGTAAATCTCAGCCAAACGGTAATAAGGCCAAGAAAACTGTCCCCATTGCCCCTGCTCTATATCATTTGTGGGGTCGCTCATTCGGCGCCATAGATAACCACTTTTGACACAATCGCCAGTCCCCGTATAAGAAGAAGTCCCACCGGTATGGAAAGTCACCAATTTCTGTCCATGGAGGGTATTGATCCAATTCATACCATTGGCCAATATGGATGCATAGAATCGTGCATCTCGTCCCACGTAACTGTTATGCGCTTTGATGGCGGCAAAGTTGTCCAGAGGATGTACAAAATTTTCAGTAAAACCGGTCTCTGCATATCCAGATTTGTCATCAATAATCGGTTCACCATTGGCTTTATATCCAGTGATGGGATAACGTCCACTAGCCGACATTGGATAAGTATCTACCAACTTGAGGGAAGGTGAATATCCACCATACCCCTCTTTCACCACACGTGGAGGAGCTGCTCGGACATTGTAGCCATATCCATCTGTCACCCATCGGCCCCATATGATTTCGGAGTTCCATTTACTAAAGAATACCCCCATGTAGGACTTTATGGCTTTTCGAAAAGGGTCAGATTCAGTATTATCTACATATAAAGCGTACTGATTGAGGTCGATAATATCTTTAGCTGCTTTTGCAGCCAATTCCCATTTGTTGGCATCTGCTGTTTGTGGAAACAAAAATTCCCCATTTTTATTTTTAAACCCCACATATAATTTTGTTCCATTAAATAATGGTCTAGCCATATACAGCAATAACTCCGATTTAGCTGCCATCGCAGCACCTTTAGTAATGCGGCCATACCAAGCTTGATCGGTTATTTGAGCAGGAAGGATTTGTATCGTCTTGTCGAATTCGGAAACGATAAAGTCGACATTTACCTGTAAAGGGTGCCGATCAACGTCATCCGAACGAAGCAAGGGATCGACTTCAGTATCCCCACCGATAAATACGGGGCCGTACCGTCTTAGAAGACAGTAGTAGAAATAGGCACGTAAGAAACGAGCTTCAGCCTTCATGATATCTTTGGATTGTTGGCTGATTTCTACATTTTTGTCCACGTTGTTCATAAAGATAGTGGCCTGTCGTATCCCCTTATAATTATGTGCCCAAATATGGTAATCTCCAGTTGTAGGATTCCACGAACCATTATTAATATTAATCCAAGGAACCCAAGCCAGCCAAGAAAATAGAGCTTCGTCACTCAAAGGTACCATACCGCCTTCCCCTCCAATCATATCATTCTCACTGGGCAAATATCCATAAACCTGTGCTAGATAGGATTCGGTCGTTTGTCGCTTATTGAACACTTCTTCTAGAGTCATTTGGTTTTGAAGTTCGACTTCTAAATACTTGTCGCAGGAACCCATTAAGATAAGGGTCAACATGCAACATATCGTATGTATGAATTTATTCATCTCTTTATTGATTATAATATGATATTCAATCCAAAATTAAACACGCGCATCTGCGGATATATACCGCCATAAGATGTACTCAACTCTGGGTCCCAAAGCTTAAACTTACTGAAAGTAAGGACATTGAGCCCTTGTGTATATAGTCGAACAGTGGAGAGCTTGACTCGCTCTGTAAACCGTTTAGGAATAGTGTACCCAACCTCCAAATTCTTCAACCTAAGAAAACTCATGTCTCTTTGCCAAAAAGTAGAAGCTTTACCATTATTAGTACTACCAGTCATCGAAAGTCGAGGGTATTCCGCATTGGGGTTGGGGTTGGAAGTAGTCCACCTATTATCTGCTACATCGGAGTAAATCTGTCCATACACCAAAATATTACCACTCTGTCCATAAAGCGGCCCTCCGCCTATGATACGCGTCACGTTGGACACTCCGTGAAAGAATGCGGATACATCAATGCCTTTCCAAGAAACACTGGCACCAAATCCGTAATTGATTTCAGGAATATCTGTATCGCCAATAGCAATATAGTCGTCTTCAGTAATTACACCGTCTCCATTGATATCCTTATACTTGATATCACCTGGACGAAGTGTTCCAAATTGTGCGGGACTATTCGCAATGTCGGCATATGATTCAAACAATCCGAGCGCCACCAATCCTCTTTGCTGATTATAACGTTGTCCGACTTCATTCCGATAGCGCCAAACCTTGTCGGGCTTATCATCGTATAGTTTCTTATTTCGATTATATGTAAAATTTCCACGTCCTTGAAATAAAAATTCTCCGCTTTGATGGCTAAATTCCAATGAAGCATCTACACCCTTATTCTCCATTTTACCTAAATTTACATATTGCTTTACATTCACCCCGACTACGGAAGGAACACTTTCTTGTAAAATGTATATGCCGTCTCTTTTCTCGGAAAAATAATCAGCATTGATGGTCAACTTATTAAACATACCTAATTCGATACCAATATTTCTTTTGAGTGCGCTTTCCCAGGATACGTTCGGATTTCCAGGATGTCCCGTTGCGATTCCATCACGCCATTGTTGTCCAGTACTCCCAAAGTGATAGCCTCCTGTTGATGCCATCTCGGAATTGTAAGCAAAACGTCTATCACCTCCAATTTGATCGCTTCCAATCTCTCCCATAGACCCTCTGATCTTTAGCAAATTGACTGTTGATAGAAGGGGTTCAAAGAACCGCTCATTGCTGATGATATACCCCAGCGCTAGAGATGGAAAAAAGCCGAATCGTTTAGTAGGAGCAAAGTTTTCAGAACCGTTATAGCCAAAGTTACCCTCGATAAAATATCGATCCATAAAGGAGTAGGTAACGCGCGAAGCTATCCCCATATTCCTATAGGGGAAAGCTGCAATATAATCTCCGGGAAAACTATTGGTGCGTTGTCTCATAGAGAATAAAAACAGCCCGCCAACACGGTGCCTTTCAGCAAAGAGATTTTCGTAAGTCAAAGAGGATTCAAAATTAATCGTCCTTTCACCTCTATTTGAACGTCCTAATGACAGATAATCACTTCCATCCGCATTCTTGTGTAAAATCAGATTACCTTCACTGTCTCTTCCTGTTGCGTAATAAGTCGCTGGATTTTTACGTTTGTCTAACGTTGAACCGTTGAAGGCATCCCATGAGAACTTGACGTTTGCTTTCAATCCTTTAGTGACAAGGTTGGAAAAATCCTGTGTCAACCCGACTAAAGACTGGGCATTGTTCCAAAAATCTTCAGAGAAACCGGTGCTATTAAGTGCATAATAAGGATTTTGCCCCACTGATGGCTGTGCATGAGTACCATCTGAATATTGGGTCGGAATGGCAATCGGTGTAGTATGCAAGACCATCTCATACATGGTCGCCATGTCTACACCCAACCGATTTTTGGTCTCGTACTGGTTGGAGAGGTTCAGATTCAGCTCCGTAGAAGACGAAAGTTTAATATCGAGATTGGATCGAAAGTTAATTTTGTCATAGTTGACAGATGGATCATAGTTGGGAGATTTTTGAGGTTTAAATATCCCATCCTCGGAGAGATAAGAACCTGACACGTAATATTTAATAAAATCACCCCCGCCAGTCACATTAACATTCAGGCGATCATTGGTCGTATTATTTTTAAAAATTTCATGCATCCAATCAACATTGGGATAGATATCAAGGTCGACCTTATTGACATATAAATCTTTTATCTCCTGAGGAAAGGGCATTGTGGAAGAGCTCTCAAAGTTGATGTCGTTATAATAATCTATCCATTGGGATGCAGACGCAAGCTTGGGCAAACTTGTAGGTCGCAAGACGCCACGTTCTACCCGCGCATTTATAATTGGTTTACTCATTTTTTTACCACGCTTGGTCGTGACGAGTACAATACCGTTGGCACCTCTAACGCCGTATACTGCTGTAGCCGTAGCGTCTTTTAAAATCGAAAAGGATTCAACATCTTCTGGATCCACTAAATCTAACGGCCGTTCGATTCCATCGACCAAAATTAGGGGTCTATTATTAGCTCCGAAACTACTGACACCTCTAATCCAGAATGCCGCTCCAGTACCAGGTTCGCCAGACCCTTGCACTGATACTATCCCAGCCATCTGTCCAGCTAAGCTACTGCTGATTTTGGTCACGGGCACTTTTAGTTTATTTGGAGGTAGGGTCGTAATAGCGCCAATAATACTCGCCTTACGCTGTGTTCCGAAAGCAACGACAACTGCTTCGTCCAAATCATTGACACTTGCTTGCAGACTTACATTAATCTCATCAGTAGCAGCAATCCTTACTTCTTGAGCAGTAAAACCCACCAATGAAAACAATAATGTTTTATGGTCTTGGTCTATTTCGAGCTTATAGTGACCGTCCCTGTCTGTAGTGGTACCTATAGTGCTCCCTTTAACTGTGACAGTAACGCCCTCCAAAGCCTCCCCTCCCGGGCCTCTAACCTGCCCAGAAATACTTCTTTTCTGTTGAATCGAAGTCGCTAAGGCAATGGTTTTTGAAGGCAGTTCTTTCCGTTGTTTGATAAACACCGTATTCATCTTCAATTCATAGGTCAAACCGCTTTCTGAAAGCAATTCGTTTAAGACTTCTCTAAAGTCCTTCTTACTTGCCCGGACACTTAATCTTTTATTCTTCTTAATTAAGTTACCATTATACAGGAAGTCGTATGATGTCTGACGTTGAATCTCATCAAGAATATCGATTAGAGCTCCATTTTTTATATTCAACGTCACTTCCTGGCCATACGTTGATGCCTTAACTTGCATCATCGTCAATATGAGTATTGCTATTAATACTTTCATCCACATCAGTGCTTTTATTAAGATTTTTCGTCTAAACAAGCAATTATTATTAATCCTTTTATACATTTGTACTCGTTTGGTGTTAATTGTTTCACAATCAATTAGTCATTCATGCACTAAACATTTTCTGTCGGGAGTGTTGGTAGCACTTCCGACTTGTTTATTTTCATAAAAAAGTTTACATAACAAGGACCCTCCCATCCTGAATTTTAAATTTACAATTTGAGATTTCTTCTAGTTGCCGCAAAAAATCGGATAACTTATTGGTTCGTTTTACCATACCGACTATAGGGGCTGAGGATGTGGTTTGAATAGAAAAACCTTTGATATCATACCAACCTTGAATTTTGAGTAACACGGTCTCCATATCATCGTCACTGAATCTAAAATAACCTTCTCGCCAAGCCAATACTTCTTTAATATCAGCCTCACTCACTGTAATCTGCTGACTCCGAGTGTCGGACTGAGACTGCATACCAGGCAGAAGGGTTTGCTTAGTAGCTCCGTTGCTGACAGTCACTTTACCCTGTACCAATGTGGTGATAATCTTAGTATTATATAAATCAGGTGCAATATTAAATTGAGTACCCAAAACCTGTATATCAGTATTTTGAGCGTGAACTACGAAGGGTCTACTGGCATCGTGGGAGACTTCGAGATAGGCTTCTCCATGAAGTGTCACCTCACGTATATTTTGATGGAATTGAGAAGGATAGGTAATACTAGCTCCCGAATTGAGGTATACTTTAGTACCTTCTGCTAACTCAAGTATAGATGCTGTGCCTTTGGGGCTAAGAAAGGTGTGCTGCACTTTTTCACTTCCCCCTAGGTCATTAATCTTATACAATACATGTCCAGTACTGTCCTTCTTAATGTGTATACCTCCTTCACGCAAGGTCTTCAGTTCGGTCTCAGCCACGGTATATTGCTTACCGTCTCCTAGCGTCAGGACAGGTCGACTTTCATCAGGTAATACAATCTCATTCTTAAATTGTTGATGTGTATCGTTGGAGAATAATCTTAAAAGAAAAGTAACAGAAAGGAAACATACTACAAGAGCTGCCACGGCTAAGCCCAGCTGCCTTACCCCTATTCGCCGAGTATTTAAATTGCTTTGCGTATTGATCTGGTGCTTTTGAATGCGATCGGACAAGGAACTTAACACTTTACTTTTATTGAAAAGCCCATCTCCTGTTTTACTATCTTGATGCTGAAGTGCTAAATCATCAACTATGGAAAAGACGATCGACTCATCACAGTCTTCTAGTAAGCTTAATAAATGATGTAATTCATCTCTGGAAATGTTATTTTCCGCATATTTAATCAAAAGAGATTTAAGCGTTTCGTTCTGCATAATTTGGTCTTTGGATATGGACGGTGCCGCGAATAACTCCTCCATTTAAGACAGTACACCGAAAGCGAAAAAAAAGACTAGTCAAAATCACTATTTTTTTATCAAAACTCCACACAAAACAATAAACAATTGATAATCAGCAAATAAAAAAAGGAGAGAATTTAAATTCTCTCCTTTTTTATGCAAATTAAGGACGATTCTATATTAAACGATAAGTAATATGACTAATCTGGCACAAATGGTACTAAAAAAAGTCAAACTATGAGAACCTTTCTTGGGTGAGCTCCATATTTGCCATAGCTCCAGCTATATTACCGCTACTCACGGCATTGGCCACAGAACGCATCATATTAGTACTGTCTCCACACGCAAAAATTCCTGGAATCGTTGTCTTCTGATGGGCATCTACTTTTATGTATCCTTGCTCATTAAGTTCACATCCCATCGATTCTGGGATTAAGCATTGCTGCTCAAAGGGAACGGCTGCATAAATGGCATCAAAAGGTAGCAGTGCATCATTTTCGAAGAGCAAATGGGTCGCTTTTCCGTCTTGATGGATAACTTTTGTAATTTTGGATTGAAAAATGTCGATTTTGTGCTTTTTAAACCTATTCATCTGCTCAGCGCTAAATTCAGCTTGTCCAGACGTCAATATAATCAATTGATCTGTCAAATTATGTACTAAGGAGGCCAAGTGAGCAGCTCTCTCTCCATTCGCGATAAGACCTGTACTCTTGTTGCGAAATTCGTATCCATGACAATAGGGACAATGGATAACTGATATACCCCAACATTCGGCAAAGCCCTGAATGTGTGGCATTTTATCGAGTATACCAGTTGCAAAAAGCAATTTACTGGAATTAAATATTTTTCCAGAAGCAGTCTCTATTTCAAAACCAAAATCAACGGACCTACCACTCGTTACCAAATCGTCACGAAAACTAACAGTGCTATACTGTTGCACCTGTTCCTTAGCAAGCCTAGCAATCTCAAGAGGTGTGTTACCGTCTTGGGTTAGGAAATTATGGGAATGTGGAGTTTGTCGATTACAGGGCTGCCCGCTATCGATTACAAGTACGTTTTTGAGTGAACGTCCCAAAGCCATTGCTGCAGAAAGACCCGCATAGCTTCCTCCGATAATAATTACGTCGAATTCAGTGTTGTGTACCATCATTAATTACCCCTATTAAATAGCCAAAAAAGCAGTCTCTAGCGCACGGAAAGATTTCCTTTCCTCTCGTGTGACACAAAGGTATAGAAAAGAAAATAAAAAGCAACCAAGTTGCAAATAGATATATTAATTTGACTTAAAAATGAGGAACGGTTACCTTTTCAAGAAAAAATACATAACCAAAATATGTAAAAGGTCTCGATTTATTGGGTTTTTACGCATATGTTTCAGTGCTTGCGCCATATGGTTCTTGACCGTATTTTTGGAAAGATTGAGCTTTTCAGCAATCTGTTGATGAGAAAGCCCGTCCAGCTTACTCAAGGTGAATACAATTTGTTGTTGAGTAGGGAGTTGGGAAACATAGGACTCAAGTTCTAGCGACAACTCTTTTCGGTCCAACATTTTATCTGCCTCTTCTGCATAAAGATCAATATGACAGAGCAATCTTTCAAAAGCAGATTTCGAGCGTTTTAAGCTTCTCAATTTATTAAGTGCTTCTCGCTTTGCTAGGACATACAAATAAGGCCAAAGCTCAGAATTATGATCTACAACAGCTCTTTGAATCCATAATTTAAAAAAAACTTCCTGAACAACGTCTTCACTCCATCCTGTATCTTTCAACAGAAAAAAGGATAGATCAAAGACACGATCAGCATATCTACTATACAGCGTACCTAAAGCAGACTCATTATCCAGATTCATCTCGATAATCAACTCGCGGTCCGCCTTCGCATTATTCATATTCAAATGTAAGTTAGGTTTAGGTAGTGCAATCCAAACGGCTGAATTGTGTATCGACAATCCCCATCAAGCCTAACAAGTTTAAGACATTTTTTGATTAAGAACGAATAATTTGAAAGAATTTAACACAAATACTGTTTTGTTATTTTTCAACCAGCTGGGCACCATGCGTCACAACTAGCGAGTTTAGGAGAAATAGACTTATGGTATTTAACAATTGTGTATACGAATTGCATCCTAATCAAATGATGTCAAAAAGGAAGGCCAGATGTGTTTCGACATTTCAATCGTATCCAAATTGCAAGTATCCAAAGAAGGAAGGTGCGTGAAATTGGGGCTCCTGTAAAGCTATAGGACTCCAAGAGATGAAATGTGGAACCGCTAATTTATCTCCGCATTTATAAAAATTGGCCTTGACAACTTTACCATCTAATCGTTCAATTGTATGTTTAAAGAATGTCGAATAGGGTATGACCGCGGCAAGCTCCCAGTTCACCGGTCCTTTCCTTTCTTCGAAGGGCTGCGTCCCCAGAGAGGACCAGCGCTTTACGTTTGCCAATACATTTGGTCCTGCAAATGTTCTATTTCCTGGTGTTCCACTCTCAATTAAGAGCTTTCCAATACAATTGAACTCCAAATTGTAGTATAGATCATTTGACGAATCTGGTTGGATAAAAAATTCAACACAGGAATCCTCCCATACAGGGCCATTGTCTAAACTTGTCTTTGCTCGAACACTCTGTTCGACTACCTTAAAATGTAGTAGTATACCAAAGTCGCTATAAGCAATCCTAAATTTCACATCGGGTCGATAGGGATAGTCGGGCCAATTAACATTGGATATTTGATGGTATTCTAAATGGGTTTCATCAAAAACTCTAGGAATCATTGATGGGTCTGCTAAGTGCAAATCCAGTTTGTCTACGATCAGCTTTTTTGGTAGTTGTTGGGCCTCGGCATGGAGTCCCAACAAACAAATCAGATTAACCCAAAAGGACAATTTCTGTTTTTTTCTTAGTAATGTCATCCCTTCCTTTCTATGATCTTTTCGTGCCATCGTTATTTACAAGCACAGGATCGACATTCCACCCTGACAATATACCACCGTAGAAATAAAAAGTCACCCAAAACTGTTTGTTACTTACTTGTTCGGTAACAATATAACGATGGGTTACATCATAAGTCTCTACTGCCGTAAATTCTGAAAGAGCAATTTTCGGCAAGTTATCGTTCACTTGAGAGTTGGCAATAAGTTGTTGGATTCGGGTTTGAATCAAACGCATGACTCCTTCTTTCTTGAAGGGATCGATTTCGAGCTTCTTATTTCCAAGAACAGGCATCATCCCATTATTCGCGGCTCGTTTTGCTCGCGCACTGTCCGTGTAGGCTCTAAATTGTTGCTTGATTTTTGGATCTCGTAAGGTCTTGACGGTAAAAATCGATATTCCCTGTGCGCCATTGTCCAATGCAGCATCCATAGCAGCAAACATCTCCGGCCCATCTATGGCCATCAATCCACAATATAAGGTTGTTCTTTCATTTTTGTCTTTGACGTTCTCCATGGTACAATCTTCGATGAAGCTCTTATCTTCGGTATAGAAACTACTATACACCATTGGAAATACAATATCCAGATTCCATTTTCCCCAATCCTGACGGACCATCCTGGAGGCCATCTTCGGGGTAGGAAATGGTGAAGCTGCCATCTTTTTTCCATGTTTGTGCACAACTTCTGCAATCATATTTGCAACCTCTGTTATCTGATCGCATCTAAATTGCCTCCATTTCAAATCCGTTGATGGGTCCTTTTGCGCTCTAGGATCATAACCATGCTGTTCCTTGAACATCCGTATTGCTTCTGGATGGTATCCATAATCCCAAGCAGCATATTCCCGATCTTGGACAATATCATATTTAGGCCATAAGGTGGTTGGCAAGACCACATCTACATATCTGTGATAGTCAATAGCAATCCCTTGGAGTCCTTCTACCTTACAATAGGAGGCTATCTTTTCTTTGATATACTCACGCACTTCAGGTAATACCGGAGACAAAAATTTATAATACCCCACATAAGCTGTAGTATCTGCTAGACTTTTTCCATTTCTATTCACGCTGAACCATTCGGGGTGCTCTTTTAATATTTTCTCACGATCATGCTCTAAGTTCATCGTCCACAACCAAGCGTATACTGCTATTCCATATTTCTGAGCAATAGGAATTGCTACTCGATAATCATCAGGAGTGGGTGCATTCAACATTACGCCGTCAATCCCTAACTCTTGCATTTCACGACAAATGGAAT
This sequence comes from Sphingobacterium sp. SYP-B4668, assembly GCF_027627455.1. NCBI lineage: Bacteria > Pseudomonadati > Bacteroidota > Sphingobacteriia > Sphingobacteriales > Sphingobacteriaceae > Sphingobacterium > Sphingobacterium sp. SYP-B4668. Next base: position 3,140,361 of record NZ_CP115483.1, read on the forward strand.
CAAAATTATTACCGGGTTTATAATCCAACCAGGTCCAAAACATCGGATATTCTTGAGAAGGGGATTCCTTTTTTAGATTGCATGACGTAAATAAAAAAGCGAAAACCAATAACACGACAAAGCACTTTGTTGATAGGGTTCGAATGATCATGATGTGTTTGTTTAGATTTTAAGTTTAATATTATATTTCTCGAGCAGGCCAGCTGTAAAAATAACGAACCAAGAAAAAATCAAACAGTTGAGCAGACCAATTGCTCCGTGAGCTAAACTTTGGGGCAATGTCAGACTGCCTAGTGAGGCGATAGCGTAGAAAACATAGGGGATTAAATAGGTGGTTAACGTGGCAGTACCAGCTGGTTTAATATAACTAAACCATCCCGTCCATTTCCTAGCGACTAGTAGGTCCATGAGGACGTAAAGCAATATAGCAATAGCTACAACATAAAAAAACCAGGGAGGGGTGGCACCAATCTTAGATATAATCCAATAGTTATGCGCCACAAATCCAATTATAGCAGAAAGTAGTGCCGTTACAGACAATATGATCCATACCCGAGGTTTTGGCTTATCAACGAAACGAGCTAAGGATACGGATAACATCACCCCTGCCATAGTAAAAGCCGGTAATACTCCATTTCCAATGTGGAAAAGTGAAATAAATCCATCTATAAAATTGCCTTGAGGCAAATTGAATATGCTCAAACCGCCAAGCTCTTGACGCATTGGCGTCCTAAAAAATGCGACAGCCAACAAAAAAAACAAGGCCGCCCAAAGATACCGCACCTGGCTTCTACCTAATACATATATGATAGAACAACACGCATACGCAAACCCAATCATTCCCAAAATACCCCATTTAGCACCAAATATAGCACCATCAGAACTACGAAATGTAATCGCTAAATAACATAGAATAGAAACTCCTATCCCCTTGATTAGGAGAATAGCATATTTATTTTTGAAATTGACTTTTGTATAGTCATTCCAGACAGCCAAGAACCCGAGAACCATCAAAATCCAATACACTCCAATGGGATACGGCACAGATACAGCCAAGCGGGACTCAGAGTTGCCGATAAACGCCCCCATCATCAATAGCGCAAAGGTACGTCCAAATATATGTGTCAATGTCGATTCTATACTTAGTCCTTTCGCAATTCGACGCTCTATAGCATAAGGAATAGATAATCCAACAGCAAAAAGAAAACAAGGAAACACCACATCGGCAAGTCCCATAAAATCTTCTCCATACGCAGCATGTTCTAAGACATGAGGCACATCACTAATCTTCCAGAAATCATTCACAAAAATCATAACAAACATGGTAAAAGCCCGTAACATGTCAATGGCTAGATTCCGTTGTTTATAAAATGTATTGTCCATGGCGATCATAATTCAGTAGCTGTATAATCAAAAACATCAAATGTTCTGCGATACGTATATATTCTTCAGGTTTATAATAAAAGAATACCGGAAAGTGCAAATTGACATTGCGGCTTTCCGGTACAATATAATAAAAATTTAAAAAGTAATCTTATAAATCAAAATCCACTTGATCAATCTGTATTTTCTTTTAACCACTTTAATCTCCTTTGGTCAGGAAGGTGTCGTACTGAGAAATGTTCAAATTTTGCCTCAAAACCATTTCCATCTGGACAGGCCGCCATCATTCCAACCATCACAGGCGTATTATCTTGTAAGTATGCATTGCGCATCATGATATAGTTGATATCGTCAAAGGAATAAAACACTTCAACAGCGTCCAAACGTCTAACGGCTTTTATCCATACAAAAGGGATGGGCTTTTCTAAGCTAATAATACTCCAATCACTAGTTTGATGGGTGACTACCGTACTCAAATTGAACTTTCCATCCACAAACTCGATTCCAGCTTTGATGTAATTTTCCTTATCAATGCGTAGCATGAGGCCCATTTGATCAAAGCGGGCCTTATAACCGCCCGTTATTTTGACTTTAACCTCAAACTCACCACCATATGTGGTGTAGTAAAACGGTGCATCATCAACGGTGAACCCATAATGTGAAATACGCCAATAGTCACTTTGGGGTGTTACAAACATGCTGAGGACATTATCTTTTACTTCCCATTTTGTTGGTTGATTAAACCACTGTAACTTCTCCAGATTTTGAGCCTTCGCAATTTGGAGGCAGGTCATTACGAGGAGACCTAATATTAATTTTTTCATTTTATTGTATTGAAAATAACCATGTGATTTTTACATTAACAAAGGTATATTAGCACCTATTAACAATCAATACTGATAAATAACCATTTTTATGGTATGAAAAATATCGCAAACATTCTAAATAATAAACTTCTAAAGCAGATTTTCGATAACCCTTCTGACTCGACAACACAGCTTTCACAATGTCAATATATTGCCCAGCTGTATGCGCATGTGGAGAATGCGATTGCAGTGCTCAGTGATTTGAAAAGCAATAAGAGCTATATATACAACGGCGGAATAGCGGCGACCTTGGGAATATCAGAAGATGTAAGCACTACAAAAATTGATTCAATATGGGAAGAAGAAATTCTAAATCGAATCCATCCAGACGACTTAATACACAAGCATATGCTGGAACTGCAGTATTTTCATTTTCTAAAAACCATACCTATTGCTGACCGCTATCACTACCATGTGGTCAGCAATTTGCGCATGCGCAATCAATCCAATCAATATGTGACTGTACTTCACCGTATGCTTTATATACGTAATTTACCAAATGGCAGTATATGGCTTGCCTTGTGCTTATATAATTTTTCGCTCTCAGCCGCGCAGACAACGCTCTATGAAGGATATATTGTCAACACGATCACTGGACAGGTAATCAAGTCTGAAAAACAAGAGAATGGTAATCTCTTATCGAAAAGAGAGATGGAAATCCTGCAGCTTATTAAAAATGGGAAAAAAAGTAGGGAAATCGCCAATATTTTATCGATTAGCTTGAACACAGTCAATCGACATCGGCAAAACATTCTTGAAAAACTACGAGTTGGCAATTCAATAGAGGCTTGTCGTATTGCAACTACGCTTCATTGGCTACCGTCTTAGCATATTTTCCAAGACTTAGATCAGGGTAAAATCTTCTATTTTTTTGGCCGCATACCTTAAAGTATGTGCTGTGTCTCCAGGCTTACGACTCGCTATCAACGCTTGGCCTAAATCTAGTCTGTAAGTCTTCAAACAGGATTTGATACTTGATATAGCCTTATCTTCATCTACGACATTGCAAAATATATTGAGTTTCTTATTTCCAATATCATGTCCGTCCACCTCCCCCAGTCCATACCATCCTAAATGCTGATTTAGATATTCCGAAGCTTTTTCTTTCAGCCAAAGGTCACGCTTACTGCCCATCGCACTCTTCAACGGATATTGTACAACGACAGAAACCAATTTCTCAACAGGAAAATGCGCATAATCTTCGGCCAAGGCCCTATTTTCAAAATCGTGAAATAAACTTTCCAATTCAGAGAAATGATTGAGCTTAACAGATTCAATCTTACCTTGATATCCAACTTTTCCATGATGTACGAAACAGCAAGATTTGGATTCATCAAACCAAATTTCCCTGTATATCAATTGGTTACAAAGGTTTTGCTTATAAAGCTTTATCATATCCACAATATTTTCTTAAAAGATAGCCGAAATAACAAATAAAATATCGTAAAATAGAACTAGACGGTCATTGTTTCGAAATCCCTATAGGTAGTGTGTGTAAAATTTAATTCAAGAAAACAAATGGTGATTATCGTTTTATATTATCAGTGACCCTTCCACATAATCTGCGCGTGAAACAGAATGGTCTTATCCACCAAATTATAGTCGTTATCATAAATCGGATTATAGAAAACCACGTATAATGGTCTATTTATATTTTGCAAAGCAACCTGTTCTTTGCTCTCGAGAACATCAAGCTTTGCTACACTTCTTTTGGCAATCCATTGGGATGCTGTTCCTTTCGCATCCTTATCGAAGCGATGATCACCTGGATTACTATAATACCAATAGCTAGGGGCATCGTTACTAATACACATAATCTGTTCAGGATTGAATAGCGCATCGGCCATTCCAGTATTTTCGAACCAAGTGACCTCTAGATCCGCTTTTTGTATTGCAGATAGATACACATCTTCATCGAAAGTCGCTCCAATCAAAAAACCTTCTAGCTGATTAGCCGTTATCAAAAATGTAAAGGGAGACTTTTGAAGTTGGTATCTATTTTCTTCAGCAGCTACCTTTTTCTGCCCTTGTAGAATCGATACGGTCAACTGCTGTCCATGTACCAATAAATTACTTCCAACAAGTACTAGGGCTATTGTCATCTCTTTAATCGATCTCTTCATTTCTTTTTTCTTCATTTAGTTCCATATCGTGCTCCTTGGCAAATGTCGACCATTGCTCATATTTTGTTTGATCGGCATAAGTTGGATGAGTTTTGTAGTAAAAAAGCAACCGTTCTAAGGCATAAAAATATCGAGCATAGGCCATCGATTTCTCATAAAAGTCAATTGCCTTTTTAGCATTATGCTTTACCCCATATCCATGATCATAAAGAATACCGTAGTAAATATGTGCATAGGTCTCCTCATAGTCCTTCCTTAAGTAACGTTGTAGCGTTGTGTAATCTTCCTTCTTGTAATAAATCTCGGACATATTCTCTAAACTGGAATAACCTTTTTTTTCAGATTTTTTGTAATATTCGAGAGCCCTATCATAATCCTGGTCAACGTGATTGCCATAAAAATATAAATCGCCAAGATTGCAAAGTGCTAAACCACTGCCTAAGGTTGCGGCTTTTTCATACGCGATTATGGCGCGCGCTGTATCTTGGGAGTAGCCTATTCCATTTTGATATAAATACCCAATATCATTCCATGCGTTTGGATAGTCCTGTAAGGCTGCCTCCTCATAGTGCTGCACGCCTAAAGGTATGTCCTCAAACTCTGGATCCGTCGTATAAATACTCCCCAATTCAAAGGCCATGCGTGCATTACCACGTTGAGCGCCGATAGTATAATGTTGGATGGCGGACCTCACATCCCCCGCTTTGGCATGTGCCCTACCTTTTTGATATAATGTGTCGTCATCAAAATATGTCTCAAATCCGTTTCCCATCCGTTGGGTCCATTGCTTATAGTAATCTAGGAAGTAACGTTGATCTTCCTTTCTTAGATTATGTGCATTTTCATGCAATGCCCCCATCTGTCCATCCTTGACTTCACAAAGCTGCCTATTGTTATCCAACACCCACATTTTATCGTTGGAAAATAGGCATAGTAACTGTGAGCTATAATCCATTGGCTGGCATATAAAATCATATTTGTCGCTTAAGACCTTCATTTTTTGATCAAAATATTGCATACCGTCTACAAGGGTGATACGCAGTAACTCAAGGTGACAGTGCTCTATTTTCCTATGTTGCTGAGATATTGGAACCAACCATCGGTCTTGTAAAGCATGATATACGCCGTAGGCTCCCCCTTCGACAATAACGAACACATCGGGCATATAATTACATAAGGCGTCTATATTCACTTTTTCTATCTCATGACCAGCCAATCTGTCTTGCTCCTGTTGAACATCATATAGATACCACCGCTTCTGCTTTATATAGGCAATACTATTATAATCAGGTAACACAACAATACGATCGATTTCTTCTGCTAAGGTGGTGCCGTTAGGACTTAATATACTTATTTTCTGTTGGTATTTGTTAGGTGATACCCAATAATATCCTGCCGAAATCGGATGCAAGACATCTTCTAGGTATGCGCCTAGATAAACACCGTCCAGATTGTAATATCGCCTTTTGCTAGTTCCTCCATCTCTAGTTAGGATTAAATCGGGATATTCGAATTCAAATGGAAATTCAGAATCTTCTCCAATTACCTGCTCATTTTTAACATTCAATAGGCAATAATTTCCACTTCTTTTCACATTAAAAAGACCTCCGTATAACTTGGCTTGCTCGTCATGTTGAGCAGGAATACTCCATTTGCCACTATCGATATGGAGCACTCCCCATTGACTGTCTTGCAACGCTTCACCATATAATTGTCCATCAATCCTAAAAGCATCACAAGCGTCGTGATACTGACAAGGAACAACCTCCACCCCATTGTCATTGAGATAGCCATAGCGTCCATCTTTTTGTACGACCGCTATTCCGTCTGCCGTAAACTCATAAATATTTTCATATGTAGGTGGGACTAGCACATTGCCTTTGCTATCTTTTACTCCCCATAAATCGTCTTGTTCAAATATTTCAGCGCTGCTTTCTTTGTATGCGTCTTCATTCCAATATCCCAATCCGTAGTCAATCCAATCCTTTTGTAAGATTTCCAAAAATGATGCATATCCAGATTTCAAGACAATGTCGTTCAACAGATTAATATCTCTAGAAGACATAGCTAGATTATAAAACTTAGTTTTCTCCACAATTTCCTCTACCCAGTCTTTCGCCTGATCCCGGTGCCTTTCATCATTCATATTGAACACGTCCGTAGCATCCATCATTAGGGTATTAAAGGGAAGATTTTCCAAAAATCCGAACATCTTACTAATGGCCGCCTCATACTTCTCTTGATGATGAAGCTGATAGGTATCTCCAAGGAGATTATAGAACGTTCTTAATCTGCTTATGCCTTCTTCCTTGTCAAAATATAGTAGGGTGCCCCTATTCCTTGGATTACCTGAGAACAAAGGAATTAACAATTCTGGTATCGCATAATTCCATTCGCCAAGGTAATGGGGAAAATTGTCTTTACTCTTATAATCTATATTGTAAGTATAAATTCGATGTGCCATGGGTATCGTTTTGTACGTGTAAAATAAAGCAAAAATAACAGTATGGACTATCCCTGCTATCCGCTATTTTTCACGAATGGCTCGCTCTTGTCCCAGGGAATATACATGTAGATATGAGCCCATCTATAGCGAAGGATTGCGCATCTCCAATTAAAGATTAATCACACAAGGTTATTGTAAGGGATACCTCACCTTTCGACTCCACGCCCGCATTATCATCGATTTCCCTCCCATAGCCGCATTGCCTTTTCTTCTACTGTAAGCCATGTCCCATTTTTCTGCTTTCCAAATAGGCTTCGAAAATCATAAGAATCAAAATTAAGCTGCAGTAATGGGTGGTAATATTGATCCATATACTGCGAAAAACGTTGTGCAAAGGTCTGATCCGTCCAATCCTGATCATACAATTCGAAATGGCCTATGCGGTGTAAGATTTCACTTAGCTCGTCAAAGGAAATATCATCTACTTTAACTGCGTCTGGCAGTGCTATGCGAAAGACAAATACCTCTATACCCTCCTCTTCCCACCATTCGATAATGTTGTAGGGTGTCATATCCTTGCCTGTAAGCTCTTGAAGATGGCTTACAACATTTTGATAACCTATGGAATGAGGATCTCCATAATTATCTACCAGGTGGTTATAATCTTGGATTAACTGCAAAATTTTAGGATAACGTTCTTCCGCAATCTCCAAATTAGGAGTTAATATAAGTCGCAAAATATTGTTCGAGTTCATAGGTATTATGTTATGAGGGATAAAAACGAACGTCCTGTGCTCTTACAATTTACAGAAATGAATATATCAATTCGTCGTAAATTAAATAAAAAAAAGCAATTTTTTCAAATCCCTGCTTCCCATTATATGTAGAAAGTTGGTCACTGTAATAGACGATCTAATGTGCTATCGCGTTTCTTTCAAAAGTCAACTGAAATTGCTTTATAATTGGTTATAGAATGAGGGTCTTAGCTTGCAAAAAATTAAAAATCACTCTATCAACAGGTGAAATTATATTAAAATGCGTGGAGTCCAGGTAACCAATTTCTGCAATCTCCGAAGCGGCTATCAATTCACCTGTATATTCCGCTAGATAGCAGCTCATCTTAACATTGACGTTCTCATCATGGTTTGCGGCTTGTGCTTCAAAAGCTCCTATGTATTGCAAAGAGGAAATTGTTAAGTCCACTGTTAACTCCTCCTTTATTTCACGAGTCAGTGCTTCTACATCGTTTTCCAACAGTTCCCGTTTGCCTCCCGGAAGAAACCAAATTTCGGAATCCTTTGAGCGTGTGCTCAACACTTTACCATCCTTTATGAATATCCACGCAAGCTTATCGATAGTTTTCATCTATTTGTTTTTGGGCATACTAAATATAAACAATAATACGACAATATCCGAGTGTGTCATCAAAACAATATCACATGTAGCCAAGGAGCGAAATCGATTCTAAATGCAAAAGCATTATCTTTACAGATATGCTACAAGTCACTTGCGCAATTATCGAACATGAAGGCAAAATATTAATCTGTCAACGTTCATCAAAGATGACACTTCCCTTGAAATGGGAGTTCCCTGGCGGAAAAATAGAACCAGGAGAAAGTAAAAAAGTATGTCTTAGGCGAGAAATTGAGGAAGAATTAGGGATACAAATCTACATCCAAGAGGAACTGAGCCCAGTGGAGCACCACTATCCTAATTTTTCATTGACCCTCTATCCATTTCGATGTGAGTTATGCAAAGGACAGCCTGTGGCTATGGAACACGCGCAAGCCATATGGATTCAAAAATCAGAGCTTGACAACTTTGATTGGGCTGAAGCTGACTTGCCCATTATAAAAGAATATCAGCAGCACCGTTAACATAGTGATAATCGATACTGCTCTCTTATGTACTAAAGTCAAATATACCCCACTCACTCATACTCAAAATCGGACCGTAGATATCTTCCTATCTAAAAAAATAACGTGCACGTGAATTTCTAATAAGGGCATATACTACACAGTACAGGCCTACGGATTGGGGGGCTGATTGTTATTAATGATTGTTTTTGGTGACGATATGCTATAGAAATTCAACTGCTCTGCTTCAAATTTTTGGTACAATGCTTTCAATACATCGTTTCTAAAGGGACCGGCATTGGCTGCAGCATTTATCCAACAGCCTAAATTAAGATACACCATGTCTTCGCTGACATCTTGAACACTTACATTAGTCCCTAAATGCTTCAGACAGTATATACTACTTTCCATTGCTTGAGTAGTCCATTGTATGGCTTGGGCCAGATCCACCTTCCGATCGACTTGTATCGTAAAGCTAGTCCTACTATATTCTTGTGACAGTGTCCAGTTAACAAGCCTCCCAGAAAGCAAATCACCGTTAGGAATAATGACATCTGCTCCATCGCCGGTTTGTAATACGCTGGCTCTAATTCCTATTTCCTTCACGCGGCCCTTCTTATCCGCTAATTCTATCTGATCTCCGACACGAAACGGCTTGTCGAAAACCAGAATAATACCAGATACGAAATTATTGATTATATTCTGCATGCCAAGTCCTATACCAACACTTAAAGCGCCGATTACAACGGTAAGTTTATCCAAACTCATGCCCAAAGCTGAAACCGCAAAAAAGAAACCAATGAGGATAATTCCCAATCTAAACAGGGGAAAAAGTGTCATTTTTTGATTGTAGTCCTTATTTAATTTCCCATCTTGCCCTCCTAAAATGAGTAAGCTAATGTTCTTTTGAAGCCAATTGGTTAAAAACAAAAGCAATATAGCGATAAGCATGTTACCGACAGTGAAGGATATACTCCCTATTTTGCGAACTTTATTAAAGAAATCATCGCTTTTATCCAATAGACGTTCGATAAACTGAAGATTATTGGCAAAAACAATTATTGCCAAAAGAACGCAAACCAATCGAAGGATATCTCCGAGGACCTTAAGGGTTCGCTCTTCATTAAACCGACTCCAAAAACCACCCGATTCACGATCTTTTTTAAATTGATTTCGAACGTCGTGCGTAATCATTGTTGAAAAAAACTGCAAAGTAAATGATTGAACGAAACCAACTGCACAGGCAATGCTAAAACTTCTGGCCAAATTAACATATCCCAATGTGTTAGAGATAATGGCCAATACGCTCAGACAAGTGAATATTACATAAATAAATGAACTTATATATCCTGGAGCCTCTGGCGATTTTATCTGCCTTTTGGTGTATGTCACTAAAAATAAAGCTACCAGATTGAATAGAATACAAATACCACGCAAAAATAAACCATCGTTGACAATCAAATTGGCTACTACTATTAAAATATAGAACAAGAATAGCGCGGCCAGTATTTTGCGCTGTCCTTTGGGAATTCGATCTAATAGCAAGAGGCTAAAAATAACCATGATCATCAATTGGGAAGCTTGAATGAGAAATGTGGGAGTCACAAATTGCACAAGTGGCAGCAACGTTAGTAATAGGATAATCCCTTTTCCCAAAAGACGACATACTCGCCAAACATTATGAATTTTAAACGTTTGAGCAGTAGAAGTCTGTTTTCTGTTTCGGAATTCAAGAGTAAAAATCCAATACAAATATCCTACAGTCAGCACAATCAACAAAATACGAGATCCCCAATCCGTCTGATTGACATAACGATTTAAGGATTTAGTACTGGCATAGTTTTGCTTGATGCTGTTGACGATGTCATTCCGAGTCACAGTTTGAGTATGAGCCCTCCAAAGCGAACTCTTTGTCTTGATGGCTCCTGTCTCATCCCCTTGATCTGATGTGACGATAGCATCACTTAGACTCAAAAGCACTCGAGGAGATTCGGACAACATCGTCTTTACTTTCTTTTCGATTTCTAATAGCGAGTCTAATTTGGTGGTGAGTTCCTTTTCAGCATGTATTAGATAGCTATTGATTTGGATAGAAGTAGCAGCATACGGGTATTTAATTTTTAAGTTCAGAAACTTGTCTCTGGTATTGCTTACCCCATCCTTATAATTGTTAATCGTATGTTCAAGGGATTTAAGTCGAACAATTTCATCTGTCGCCTCACGTCGCCATTGCTGCAACGTATCCGAGGGCACACTGGCTGAAGAATTTGTATATTTTTTATGGTTTTCCGCTATCCTAGAAATGACATCACCAATATCTTTGGCTTTGATATTGGTGATGTAGCTTATGTTCAAATCTTTTAGTCCAGTCCGTAATGAATCCAAGCTTCTTGATATCGAATCGCTTACGTTCAGGCCACTGGCAATGGAGTCTTGTGCTACGCTTGTTCCGATACTACATATTAGAAAAGCAAAAAAGGAAAACAACTTCTTCATTATCAAATTATTCATGCAAACAAAAATAATCTTTTAAATAGATGGAATTCACTACTGCTTTCAAAATAAAACATTTTAATCTTCTCGACTCCCATCAGCCCTACGAACAATCTTTGGAAAAAAGGCTTCTACCAGTATCCGCTAGGTCTTCTTGCGCAGCCATTACAGTATGAATGTCTTTATAAGCCTCCAAGTGTTGTTCCTTTACACTGCGCTATGACCATTTGGGACAATATAGATACGTTTATAGTGGTGTAACAACAAGAGAGCTCCGTAAAAAAATTTAGGAGCTCCTCTGTTGAATAAAAAAGATTGAGGTTAGACTTATCTGGTTTGTTGTAGAAATCTACTTATCCACTCCATTGATTTGGTCCGTTGTTCGGGATAAGTATAATGGCCTGTATCCTCTGCAATAAAATATTCTTTGGGACCAGAAATGGTATTTAACGCAGCATATACTGTCGTGGGCGGACAGACTAAATCATTATATCCAAATCCATAGTAACCCGGGACCTGAATGTGACGTGCAAAATTAACAACATCATAGTATAACGAAGTTTTGATTTTTTCTGGTGTATTATTGATTTCCTTGTTGAACATATGCGGCCATCCTCCCGCCCGTCCATGCAAATATCCTGTCATATCGCACAATGCTGGATAAAATGAGACCAATCCCTTTACTCTCTTGTCCAACGATGCCGTCACAATAGACAATGCTCCGCCCTGGCTTCCACCATATGCAATAAGATTGGTACCATCGAACTCTGGCAGTGTAAAGATAAAATCGATTGCTCTCACACACCCCAAGTAGACACGTTTGTAATAGTACTGATCTCTATTTTCTAAGTTGATTGTATTGTAATTCTTCAGGGCTCCTTCAGCAAGATTCCAATAAACCTCGTTAGGAAGGTTGACAGGTATTCCATGGATACCAATTTCTAGTACAATATAGCCCTTGCTGGCATTCTCGACATCTCCGTTATATGCTCTTACTCCGGCACCCGGCACTTTCAGAATTGCTGGATATTTGCCTTCCCCCTTTGGTACCGTGAGCATACCATATACTCTAGAACCACTTTCAAAATTCTGCACGTTAACATGATAAACATTTACCTTTTCCGTACACTTCTCAGGTAGTAGTGTCATCTTAACATCTAATGGTATCGCCGACATCTTCGATTTTTCCTGATTCCAGAATTGTTCAAAATCATCCGGAAGCTGGGCAACGGGTGCTATCTTTTCAGGTTCGAACCCAACGGTAGCAAGACCCTTATATTCATTGCCTTCATACGTTGCGTTTACTTGACAACGTAGAAATCCCGCCTTTTTAAGCGTTCCGCCCTTAACTGTAATGACACCATTTTTTGCCGACAGGACTTCGGAACGGGACGGCTTCATCATATCCTCAGAGATATCATATCTGATTTCCACGTCTTTCACAGGCACGTTATTTTTGAGCACTGTAATATTAAAGGTTGCTTCGTCCCCTAATTTGTACAGATAATCCGCATTCTGAGGGGCAACTAATACTTCCACTAGCTGCTTAGCGGGCTGTCCAAGCAACTGATGCGAGAAACAAAGGAGAAAAAATAGAAAAAATAGGTTTTTCATAATTATGATGGGTTTTTATTATCCGTTGATATCCTAAATATTTGATTAGGCTTGAGCTAGGTATTGTCCATAGGCATATTGAAATATTGCCCTATCGTATAGTCTATTAAAGGATGTACGAATACAATAATTCAGGTTGAATCTCCAACCCTTACAGTTGGAGATTACGGATATAAAGATATATTATTTTCCTGAATTGAGAAGTTAAGCTGAGCTGTCTTCGTTAATATCCTGGATTTTGCGTCAAATTAGGACTGATCTCTACTTCTGAACTTGGAATAGGCCACAGATATTGTCGATCATCCCATATTCGCTGTGACAATACCGCAATTTGCCCAGCACGTTCCATAGCCGAAAAATCAGGTATACCGTCCTCATCGATAAGAGGCGTTGTTGGCCAAAACCATAAACCTTTAGATGTCACATTAGCAATCAAATCAGATGCGGGATATAAAATACCATAATTCTTCGTATTGAGAGCTTTCCCTGCTATCCTCCAACGAATCAAATCCATATATCGTAGAGATTCGTTTGCAAGTTCCATACGTCTCTCTGTACGAATCAACTGTCTCAATTTGACTTGTCCCAGATTGGCAAGAGCTGGATAACGTCCTGTTTCAGAAACTTGTACACCATAGCCCCGTGCCCGGACCATATTCATAGCATTCACTACCGAAGCGTCTATCTCATTCAATTCAATTTTCGCTTCTGCATACATCAAGAGCACATCCGCATAACGCATCACGACATAGTCCCTTTCAACCTGTTTACCATTCTCGATCCATCTCTCGTCAATTCCTTTTTTCCAGTTCAATGCATTAAATGATGCATATTGATTTATTGCCCGATTATCATTATTATCTTGCAATTTCCCTGTCTTATGGTTCATTACTTTTCGGACTTCAGGATGAGGATTATAGTCGAAATTCACATGTACAGTACCGAATTCTACGATAGTTTTAGCGCATCGAGGATCTCTATTTTTAAATGGATTTTTGGAATCGAATAATGGGGATTCATCAATAGGTAGTCCATCGGTACACAAATAGGAAGCGAATAAATCCCAAGATGGATTTGCCGATCCGTATCCTCCCGGATTACGAGTTAATTCGTTGTTGACTATCCATTGATCCAAAATTACGGAATTCGCTATTGAACGTGGAAGAGTAAAAATATTCTCTTTAGTATTACTTTTTGTACTAGCCAAAAATAGAGATGAAAAATCTGGATGTAGCTCATAGACATTCAGATCCATACAGTTTTTTGCAGATATTGCCGCAACTTTCCAATCACCGATATACAACGCAAACCGCGCCTTCATCGCGTATGCAGCACCTTTTGTAAAGTGTTGCGCCGCCTTACCATAGGACACGGGAAGAGATTCAATAGCCTTGTCAAAATCAGCATATATCCGAGGAATCAGCTCGCTCTTAGACTCCCTACCTTTTTGAAACGCTTCTTCAATGGTGATATATTGGTCAATGTAAGGTACATCTCCATAGTAGGTAATCAATTCGGCATACTTACACGCTCTTGCAAAATATGCTTCCGCTTTATACTGGTTGATTTTAGTCGCAGATACTCCAGCTGCCTCTGCTTGATGGATTTTCTCCAAAAGGGTATTAGCCCTAGCAATCAATTTATAATTTTGCTCCCATAGTCTATAGACTTCCCAGCGATCACCATTCAAAGTACCGTAGAGGATGTCCATACGGTGGGTATTGCGATATGTAAAGTTGTCGGTCCATTGCTCTGAAGATTCAAGTGGATCCCGCCAATATCCTAACAGATAAAACTCATTGACAGCCATGTCTAACTCTTCTTCTGTCGTATACCAAGACTCGCTATTTCCCTGCGTCAGAGGTTTCAAATCCATATCCTTACACGACGTAAAAGTTATAATCAGACCTGCAATAAGTATTTTTAATTTATAATTCATGATGACGTTTTTAAAAGTTTACAGATAGACCAAAAATCAAAGAGGTCGTAATCGGGTATGCACTGACACCCATCTCCGGGTCCCAACCTTGAGGGAACTTACTTAAACTGAATAGGTCAGATGCACTGGCATACACCCGCAGTTTATGAATACTTGCTTTCTGTGTCAATGTTTTTGGCAAGGTATACCCCAATGTGACATTCTTCAAACGGAAATAGCTACCATTGAATAACCAAAAATTTGACATTGCCATATTACTTTCCACATTGGCGCGAGTCAATCTTGGATATTTCGCATTAGCATTCTCTTCTTCTGTATTAAAAGAACTCCAGTAATTTCCGTCCAAAATCGCTGGGCTATTGCCATAGTTTCCTCTCAATGGTTCAATCATCTCACGTTCTAGGCGAACATTCTGCTTGCCAATGCCATTAAATGCCGCTGAAAGGTCAAAAGCACGATAACCTAAAAACAAGGTCCCTCCATATTGAAATCTAGGGAGTGAGTTTCCTAACGGTACTCGGTCATATTCCGGGGAGATGATTCCATCCGGCACACCGTCAGGACCTGATATATCTTGATATTTGACATCTCCTATCTTCACTTGATTGTTCAACTTTGCAGAGTTGTCCAAATCTTCTTGTGAACGATATATGCCATCACTGACATAACCATACCACTCGTTGAATCCCACACCAGTAACTTTAATCTTATTGTCAGCTATGATTTTACTGTTTTTTAAATCATCTATTGTCGATTTAAAATCCGACAGATTGGCGGAGATACCGTATGTCCAATCGCCTTTCTTGTCGTTCCAGCCCAATTCAAGGTCAAATCCTTTGGTTGACATTTTCCCGGCATTAGTACTTGGATTCCCATATCCCATAATTGCTGGTATTTTAGTATCCAAAAGCATATCTTTCGTTGTTTTCCAGTAATAATCTGCTGTCATACGAAGCCTATTATTCAAGAAAGCGACATCCAATCCGATGTCTGTGGAAGTCGTCGTCTCCCAAGTGATATTGCTCACCGCGAAAGTTCTTTGTGATGCTGTCGTGGATGAGATAAGCTCACCGTCTTGGTAAAACAAGGAATTTCCAAAATTCATCAGTGCCATATAAGGAAAGTAATTGCTTCCGATACGTTCATTGCCGATGGACCCCCATGATGCGCGGACTTTCAAAAAAGAAAGCCAATCAATATTTGCATTCTTTAAAAAATTCTCTTCAGAAGCTACCCAACCTGCTGAGAAGGATGGAAAAGTTCCCCATCTCCATAATTTTGAAAATCTCGAAGAACCATCGCGTCTTATATTAGCTTGAAAGAGATACTTACTATTATAGCTATAAATCAATCGCCCGAAGAAAGAATTATAAGTGTATTCACTACCGTCACCATTGTTGTCCCTGAAATCTTCAGGTCCAGTATTCAGATAGGGATATTGGGTAAGGATATATTGATCGCGAGAGGCTGTCAGGCCTTCATTTTTCTCATAGTAATTTTCGAATCCTCCCATCACTGTGAAACTATGCTGCTGAATGGTCTTCATATAATTTGCGATAAATTGAGAAGTTACATTATAGTCATCGTTACGCGTTTCGGTCAGCTTATTGGTACTATATGGTGTGGCTGCATCCTCCAACCAGCCACCGAATGCCGAAGGGTCATTTGCAAGTGTGTAAAAGGCTTTCTTTTGAAATTTTTTGAATTTGTTGAAATTGATTATTGGTGCCACAATCCCTGATACAGTCAATCCATCGATAGGTTTGAAGTCCAGAGAAGCCTTTCCTCCAACTTGTGTATACCACTTATCTTCGTCTCCCCCCATCTGTAACAGACCGTAAGGATTACCGCCAGATTTACCTTCCGCAATCCGCCCATCATCCCATGTCGCGGCATAAATAGCTGGGGTCATCCGCATCGCATTGAAGGGACTATATATAGGCGCGTGGTGTTTAGATCGCTTTACGTTAAAATCCAACGTCGCGCCCAATTTCTTGCCTATCGTCATATCATTATTCACCCGCAAAGTGTAGCGTTGGAAGTACCTATCCGAATATAATCCATCTACATTGTCATATGCCAAGGAGGCCTTCGTCCGAACAGCTTGATTACCGCCCGATATGTGTATGGCATGTGTTTGACGGGGAGCCGAGCCTTTTAAGATAATATCTCTCCAATCGGTCACCGGATAAGTATTAGGGTCAGTAACATTATAATTTAACCAGTTTTTGACTTGATCTTCACTATAGGTTTGAAAAAAACCTCCAGCGGGATTATCGTTGTATCGCAACTCATTGGCCATTTCTAAATAACGTGTCACCCCTACTACTTCAGGTTGCGTCGTTGGGATATCTAGTCCATATTCCCCGTTATAAGTCAAGGTGAGGTCCCCTTGCTTTGCGCGCTTGGTGGTCACCAATATCACGCCAGCAGCAGCTCGCGATCCATATATGGACGCCGATGCGGCATCTTTCAATACAGATATATTTTCGACATCATTGGGATTTACCTGATCTATATCTCCTGGGACTCCATCTACAATCACCAATGGATTAGAATTTCCAATTGTTGTCACACCACGGATATGTAAGCTAGATGCAGCAGCACCCGGAGCGCTGTTGTTACGCCTGACCATCAGGCCCGCCACTGCGCCCTGTAGAGCAGAAGATAATTGCGTAGTCTTCCGGCTTGCAACATCTTCGCCACTCACCGACCCGACCGCACCTGTCAAATCTTTCTTTTTGACTGTCCCATACCCGATTACAACCACTTCATCAAGACCAAATGTATCCTCTTCCATCACCACATTCAGTCCACTCTGTGTATTCACTGTAATTTCCTGAGTTACATACCCTATATATGAAAACACGAGGACCGCGCCCTTATCTACATTGATTTTGTAGTTCCCTTGATCATCACTCACCACCGCCACATTACTCCCCTTTTGAGAGACAGATACACCGCTGAGCGGCTGATTGGTGGCATCCACAATCTTCCCACTTATTTCCTGCAATGTCGCCGATTTTGGAAATAAAAGAGACACGGCTTTTGAACTCATTGTCGCTCGAGTGCTAATCATCTCTGTCTTAGCCCATGTATGTTTACAGAAGATTGTGATGATCAGAAATATAGAAATCTGCTTTAAAAACATTTCTTTTCTCATGTTAATATATTATATTTATATAGATTTTATTTTCAGAATAAACAAAAGCATCCTACTTCTGACCCCAATCAGAATTGACAATGTTACATCTGAAAAATTAAATTGTGTTAGTAATACGGAGTTAGCTTTTGCAGAGTCGGCTCCGTTTTTTTTTGTTGATGGCTAGGTCTTCATATCATGTTCGATTTTTGTAGATAATTAGTTTGTTTTAGTATTTTAGATAGCACTCGATAATCCTTTTATAAAGGATATGACTTAGAGAGATAGGCGCTTCACGTAATCAACCACAACTGAATCGCTATTTTCTATATCGATAGCAGCCTCATTGCCATAATATATAATATCTCTAAAACTAGCATTCCGGATTCCCTTTGCCAGTACAGGTTGATGACACACTACATTTCGGACAAACAGTCCGCTTATATTAGTAGCATATTCGACATTGAGTCCACGAAAAGATGTCGGATGAATAACCATATTTTCAATAAAAACATTTTGAATTTTCAATTTTCCAATGGGCATAATACGAATTGCACGATGTGAAATCGAATAAAAATCTTGCCAATTTTGAAGGTATATATTTGCAATATCGTCTGCCTCTCCTCCATAAATAGAACCACTGACCACATTTACATTTTCCTCTCCAGCACCTACCCCTGTATCTGTCAGTCCAATATTGATAAAATCATCTCCACTTCTACCTCTACAATTGTCAATAATGATATTCTTACAGCCGAAGCGTACCCCCATACCGTCTTGATTTAAGATTTGTCGATCGATTCCCGCGATACTTACGGATTGTCGAACATCATATGTCATATTCTTCACCAAACCATTAGAGGCCCTTTCTAATACCAGCCCATGTGCATGATAGTCTTTCATTTTTATACCACTCACCTCAAATCCATCCACGTGCGCCAGTATAATGCCATGATTTCTCCATCCTCCCTTTTGGTTCTCGTTAGGTTTGCCAGCATCACTACCGTAAGACTGGCCAGCTTTTGGAAACAAGGACAATGATTTGTTATGATCACCTGTAGCTCTAGGATTGCTCGCACCTTCCAATAACACATTCCCTACACCAACTATTTTGATGTTTTGCAGCGGTCGGATATCAGCAATTCCAAGTCCGGAATTTGCAGACCTTATAAAATTATCACGACATCTATCTGAGAGTTTTATTGTGCAATTGTTGAGTTCCAGCTCCATATTGCTGGGCAATAATATGGCCTCATCTATCAGCCAGATATTTGTATTGGTCACAATGTCATGCCTAGGAATAACAACCTTTCCTGTGGTAGCTATTGCATCCTGGATAGCTTGTTGTATACGTTGGCCCTGTGTACCGTGACTATACATATTCGGTGATATATATTGTTTTTCCTGTGCCGTGACAATAGCCGCGCAAAAGTTAATTAATATAGTGGATAGTATAAGTGCATATAATTTCATGTTCATTTTGGCGTAGCTTATGTCTATAATATTTAAAAACGTATTCATACTTTATTCTTCTAGAAATGGCAATTACTTGATTACTGTGGATTTATAATTGGTACTTGAAAACTAACACAGCATCACTAAAATAGAGGTTTCAAGGCTAACTTTCAAAGGATCTGTCGTATAAATCGTCGGAAACGTTTCCGATAATTTGCGTATATCATTAGTGATTTGAATATGTTAAAAACACTACCTTTACCAACATAAAGAATAACCTCTTGTTAAAAAAATATCCACTCACAAATCCTTGCAATGGCTAAAAGAAGAGTTACTATAAAAGAACTGGCAGCAGAACTTAAGATCTCGACCTCTACTGTGTCTCGAGCACTTTCCGATAAATGGGATGTCAATCCCGAAACGCGGAAAGCTGTATTGGAACTCGCCGAGCGATGGAACTATTGTCCAAATCCTATATCCTTGAGTCTGAAGCAACAACAGACCATGACAATTGGCGTAGTGATACCAGAGTTTATGACGACTTTTTTCCCGGAAGTAATCATCGGTATACAGAATACGTTAGAGGCAGAGGGGTATACCATACTGATCAGTCAGTCAGATGAATCATACGAAAAAGAACTTAAAAACATTAAAAATCTAGAGGACAGACTAGTAGACGGTCTGATAATTTCCCTGACACAAGATACCGTCAATACGGACTATTTACAGAAAATATTAGATCGAAATATTCCACTCGTCCTCTTCAACAGAGTATCTGATCGCATAGATGCTCCTAAAGTAATTATCGATGATTACAAGTGGGCTCTTGAATCTGTCGAGCACCTTATCAAACAAGGTTACAAACGTATCATACACCTAGGTGGACCTGATAATCTAGATTTGTCCCAACAACGCAAGAAAGGCTATATCGACGCACTGATAAAACACCAAATGCCTGTTGACGAAGATTTAATCATTACAAGTGGCTTAATGATGGAAAAAGGAGTTATAGCAGCTCATCAAATTTTGGAAATGAAAGATATGCCTGATGCTATATTTGCGATTAATGATCCTGTTGCCATTGGAGCCATGAAAACCCTACAAAAGAATGGAATTCGTATACCTGAAGATATGGGGGTGGTCGGATTTTCAGAATCCAAGATGGCGATGATTGTCGAACCTAACTTAACGAGTGTTGAACAACCCACATTCGAAATGGGAAAGATTGCTGCTGAACTGCTGCTAGAACAACTCAAAAACAAAAAAGATGAAGCTGTACTCAATAAGTGTATTACACTGAATGCCAAGCTAAATATAAGAGCCTCATCACTTCGCTCACCGGAGTGATGAGACTCTTCTTCTGAAATCGACTAGCTGATATAAATATCAAATAGACTAAGGGGTATATGTTTGGATTCTGTTTTAAACACGATGGTCATCGCATTCATTTCTACCGGCACTTCAAATGTTATTTTATTAATTGTCTGATAGTTACCTACGGCAGAATAAATCAAATTTTGATGTCCGTCATAAATCTGATATTCTTGAACACAAAATGGAATCACCTTTTCAGGATGGCCCATCTGTACGGACTCGAGCGCATGATCATAATCCGTATCAAAGTAAAGTATAACCTGCTCAACTAACTGTTTCGTTTCCCAATCAAGTTGAATTTGAGCATTTTTGACCTCCTTTGCTGACACCCAAGCATTCGCTTGATTAGTTGGACGAATAAAACCGTTGCACAGATTGTCGATACCGAAAGACTCCAAAGCAGGGCTTATGCGCATGGCAATATTATTGCCTTTTGGTCTACGAATAGGGCACCAAAATTCAAATGACTCCACTCCACTATTCTCTGGAGGAGTCTGTTTACCATAGTTATTAACGTCGGGATTAGTTTTATTAAAAACAGTCAGTATTCCTGTACTTCTCCATTCGCTCGTTCGAATTTTTACATTTGAATTTTTCAAAAACGTTACAAAGCCATATTGATTCAAGGGCACTCCGTTTTCAAATGTCACAGATACCTGCTGCAGACCCTTTGCTATAGCTAGTGATACCACAGAAGCTGTACAATCGGGGGTGTAGTTTGTAGGACTGCTTGAATATCGAAGTTCGGTTTCTAGCGTTGTATCCACTAGACAATCCACTTCAAATGTAAATGTATAACTTTGCTTACCTACCAACGGAAGCATTTGGGCTGCCGAAAAATCAAGCGTGAACCAATCTCCATCAAAAGGAATTTCCTCAAGGACCAATGTGCTCGAGGCTGTAATATGAGCAATTGCGGCCTTATTATATTGCTGATCGATTGCAACTCGAGGAATACTCTGACCAGCAAGATTAATCGTTTGTTGCAAGGCTTTAATCTCCAATGGGGCTAAGAGGTCCGCAGGTAACAGTGATTTTTCGATGCACTGTGCGGCAGCAAATCCAACAGCTTGTCCTCCAAATGCTGCAGTAGCCATCACTCGGGAGGATCCGTGCGCTACATGTGAAGTACTCATGCAACGTCCTGCGTAAAATAGGTTCCGAATCTCCTTACTCACGTGACAGCTATAAGGAATCTCATATACACCTTTTGAATGATACTGAATACAACCTCCCGTCTTACTGTAGACACCATCTGCAGGGTGAAGGTCAATAGCCCATCCTCCAAAAGCTATCGTGTCTGGATGTTGTCGCTGCTCGATAATGTCCTGCTGTATAAGTGTATGATATCCCAAAAAACGTCGACTCTCGCGTTTTCCAGGAATTACGCCGACCCATTCCAAGGTCATGTTCTCTGCTTCTGGAAAATTTCCAGAATTTTTAATATAATCCCATACACCATACACCACACTCCACAATTCCCATTTAATTTCTTCCGTATCGTGAATAGTATCTAGTCTTCCCCCATATTCCAACCACCAAAATTTACATCCGGACTCTTGGGTTTGGATATTTCCATATCTCGGTATTTTTGTGATGTCCTTTAGCGCGTAGGATGGGGCTTCATATACAACCGGTTTTCCCATATCTTTACTATAAAAATATATAGAGTGTCCCAGCAATTCACCATATTCATCATGATCGGGAGCAAATAGCTCACCATATTCTGCCTTTTCCTCTGCACCCATTTTGTAACTAGCGCCCGACATATAAGCCACGATGCCATCTCCTGATGCATCACAAAATAAGACGGAATCGATATCATAAAAAGTTGAATTTTGACTACAAAATCCATATATGCTCTTGATGCTATCCGCGGAAGACTTTTCCAATCGGTAAACGGCCGTATTCAGCAAAAGGGTTATATTAGCCTCATTACGCACTTTTTCTAGTAGAATCGTATCAAAGATGACCGGATTACCTTCTTTATTTTTATAGAGATTCTCTATTAGTATTTCGTCAATGATCCCCCCTTCTCTAGACCATCTATTATTATTACCCATATGTGAGGTAGCACCTAATACCCATAGTCTGACTTCACTAGAGGCATTACCTCCCAATACCGGCCTGTCTTGCACTAGCACCACCTTAACACCAGTCCTAGCTGCTGCAATAGCAGCGCATACACCTGATAATCCTCCTCCTACGACGGTAAAGTCCGCATGTATTCGCTCCGTTTTTAAGGCACGTAAATCCTTTGCAAATGATTCTTGTATCATATTGTCAATTAAAATTTATATGTTAGGTCTTGATTTGTTAGTTCTTCATTCCACGCTTCATAAGCAAAAACCCGAGAAGAGCGAATATCGTTCCTGTCGTCACGATTAATGTACGGCCACTATCAGCGAATCCACCGAGTATGCTTACTGTTATACCGGTAAAGAGAATACCGATTCCGATAACTTTTAGACTAAATTTGTTATCCTCCCCTACACGTCGTTCTTCTTCTACTGTCATTTGTCCAATACGCTCATGATTACTGTTCTCCCACTTCAAATAGGAAGCATACATAGGTGATATTTTATGGGCACAATAGTAGTAAATTTCAAACGCAGCCAAACACACTATTGGAAATACCACACCCAAAATCATCTCTTCTGCTCTATCCAACGATAATCCCAAAAGAGGGGTAATAAATTTAAAAATGCCATTGACTACCAAGCTCAGGATGGTCGTGCTGATGGTGGATACACCGGTCTGCCTTTTGGAAAACAAAGACCATATTGTTGGCAAATAGAGGGGTACACCCGTAAGAGCCGCCAAGCTGATAACAACATTTACCACCCCTCCCATTAATGGAATTAACATGGCGATTAGGATGGTTAATATTCCAAATCCTATCGTGGATAGCGTGGCCGTACGCATCAACACCTTATCTGAGCTATTAGGTCGAAATCTTCTAAAAATATCGTTTGTAAATACTCCTGCAGCAATATTTAATTTAGAATTCAAGGCACTAGTCGTAGCGAAAATCATCCCCCCTATCATCAATCCCATCAATCCTGTAGGCAACACTTCCTTACAAATTAAAAGATAGGCACCCTCCGCTTCTGTGCCGATTAATGACGGATTACTCAATTTGTAAATCATCGGCGGCAACATCCAGAGAATAGGACTCACTATATACAACAAGCCAAATAGCCAACCTACTTTTTTAGCATCCGTCCCCGTCTTTACACAGGTATAGCGTTGTACATACGCCCAGTTACCGCCCAAGAATATCGTATTATAGATAGCAAAAGCAATGATAAAACCAATCGTATACTCTCCGCTCAATAGATTAAAAAATGCATCAGGCGCTGAATGGATGAAATTGGAAACACCCTCTATTTTATCAAATGATAGCGGAATTACAATAATAACTGCTGCAGTCAAGATTACGAACTGTAGAATGTCTGTCGATACGACGGCCCAAAGCCCGCCAAGCGAGACATAAAGAATACACAGCGCGCCCAACAAAAAAATACAGGTATTGAGTGACAGTCCTGTAGATACTTCCACAATCTTGGCTACTGGATACAGGAACGATGCCGTCAGAAAAAGCGAGATCAATAAAAAGAGGTAGGTATATGTCTTTTGGGTCTTGACGCCTAGCCGCTCATTAATATACTCGGCAGCAGTCAAAGCGCCGGTTTTATGCCATCTAGGTGCTATAATAGTCCCCACGACGAAGCCCGCGATAGCCATTGTCCATTGAATAGTCACGGACACCCATCCCTGCTGATAGGCGATGGAGCCCCACACCACAAAGGTTCCGGCAGAAAAGAACCCCATAAACAAAGACAATCCACTCATTTGCCATGGCATAGCACCTCCCCCCGCAAAGAATGATTTCATGTTCTTGCCTTTCTTCATAAAAGAAAGTCCAACAACAACAATTCCAACAGAAAATAATATGAGCGTAATGATATCTAATGTATTCACAAATAGTTTTTTTTGGACTTATAATAGGTATTCCGTGCAGACTCCAAAAACAATGGGCTTAAAGCCCATTGAATTGACTGAACAAAACAAATATATACTTTTATGAAGGCAGCTTCAAGCATATCCAGCATTAAATCATCGGTAACGATTGCGGTATCGATACCGATATGAATTACCTATACCAAAAGCTCGTGAAAGCCCCCCAACACATTATCAAACGTGCCAAATTGAAAATTACCCATCTAGTCTTGGGGACACAAAAATCAACTGACAGACGAGCAAGATAATCAAGATTTCGCTCAAAATGGAACACCTCCCCTTCGCGATTACGGTATCAGCGATATGGTATTCACCTACATTACAGACTAAAAATATTTTCAGCCCATTTGTCAATGTATCTATCTTACCATTAATAGCTTATTTAGATTGGGCAACGAGCATTGAGACGCTGATAATAAGGAAAATAGGGGTTATAATTCTTATGATGAAATAGTATTTAGACAAAAATATAAGCAACAGATGATGAAAAAAAATATTACTGATCGCTTTTCCAACTATACTCTTCTTAGAATCACGGCAGAGGCCCCACCGCCGCCATTACATATTGCTGCTAGACCATACGTGCCTCCTTCCTGATTGAGTACACTAGAAAGTGTTACCAATATTCGAGCGCCAGAGCATCCCAGTGGGTGCCCCAGTGACACCGCACCGCCATAGACATTTATCTTGCTCAACGATATATCCAAAATCTTGGCATTTGCTAAAGCCACCACAGAGAATGCTTCATTAAACTCAAAATAGTCGATATCGGATATTGATAGGCCAGCTTTCTTCAAGACCTTATTAGAGGCCACACTAGGAGTCGTCGTAAACCATTCGGGCGCTTGCTCAGCATCCGCATAGGCTATTATCTCAGCAAGCGGAGTCAAGGATAGCGCATTCATTTTTTCTTCACTGACCAATATCAATACCGCAGCGCCATCGCTGATGGTAGACGCGTTGGCTGCAGTGATCGTACCATCCTTCTTAAAGGCTGATTTTAGAGTAGGAATTTTATCCACATTAACCTGACTATATTCCTCGTCCTGCCCAACTATCAGCTCACCCCGCTTTGTTTCTATTGTCATCGGAAATACTTCGTTTGCAAATTTACCTCGCTCCCAAGCCTCTCGACTTCGGGTATAAGAGGCAATCGCATACGCATCCTGCTCCTGACGGGTAATGGCATATTTAGCCGCACACAATTCACCAAAAGCTCCCATAGCTTCCTGACTGTAGGCATCAGTAAGGCCATCTTTTTGCAAGCCATCCACGAATGACTGGTTTCCATATTTGGCCCCCCAGCGCACTGCTGGTGCATAGTAGGGAGCCTGACTCATGCTCTCCATCCCCCCTGCCAGCACCAGATCTGCATCTCCTAGCAAGATGGACTGCATAGCCAACCCTACCGCCTTCATTCCACTAGCACATACTTTATTGATAGTTGTGGCAGGCACGCTATCTGGAAGTCCCGAGAATTTGGCTACCTGTCGTGCCGGAGCCTGCCCAATATTCGCCTGCAATACACATCCCATCAATATTTCATCCACTTCTTCGGCGGCAACACCAGCCTGAGACATCGCGGCTACTGCCGCACTCGCTCCCAGTCTAGTCGCTGAAAGACCGGATAATGCCCCCCCAAAACTACCTATGGCTGTACGTTGCGCTGCTACGATAAATACTCTTTTTGACATGATTATCTCCTTCGTTTATAATAGTAGCCAAGTATTCAACTCATCCTCTTCACTACACCGACTACCATGAGAAGACCTGACTCATTATTTAAGTTTATTTCATAAAGGTATAAAAAAGTCCCGATATGGCTTTTTTGAAAATTGGACAGCCTCTGGCAAAACAGGATATGGAAACATTCCCTCGAAAACACTGATATTAAAGCAGTTTAGAAAAAATTAAATACTAAAGAATTGTAAACAAATCTAGTT
Organism: Sphingobacterium sp. SYP-B4668; assembly: GCF_027627455.1. Taxonomy (NCBI): domain Bacteria; kingdom Pseudomonadati; phylum Bacteroidota; class Sphingobacteriia; order Sphingobacteriales; family Sphingobacteriaceae; genus Sphingobacterium; species Sphingobacterium sp. SYP-B4668. The sequence continues at coordinate 3,167,018 of NZ_CP115483.1, forward strand.
TTTACTTAATTTCGTATCAATACCTTTAAAGATATCCAATCCATCAAAGGCGTACTATTTAGCCAATAATACTTATAGCATATGCAGGCAACACAATTGACAGCTGAGCACCAAATATTTCGCGAGACCTTACGACTATTTATACATAAAGAAATCCTCCCCCACATCGACCGATGGGAAAAGGAAGGACAGATAGATCGTACTATCTGGAAAAAAATGGGAGAGATGGGTTTCCTAGGCCTTAATTATCCAGCGGAATATGGTGGATTAAATGTAGACTTTTACTATTCAATGATTCTTTGTGAAGAGCTCTCGCACTGTTATTCTGGAGGATTTACCATTTCGGCACTCGTTATTCAATATATGTCCGCTCCATATCTATTCAAGCATGCCTCGGAGACGCTCAAGCGCCAATATTTGTCAGGTGTTATCGCTGGTGAGCTCGTTAGCGCCGTCGCTATTACAGAGCCTGGCGCTGGTTCGGATATCCAGCATATCAAGACTACCGCTGTACGTGAAGGAGATTACTACCTAGTCAATGGCTCCAAGACATTTATTACCAATGGCTATTATGGCGATTTCTTGATCACTGCTGTCAAAACCGACCCCAGCAAGAAAAGTAAAGGCATTAGTTTGTTGCTGATAGACCGACATAGTCATGGTATAAGCGCCAATAAGATAAACAAGATGGGCTGGCATGCATCTGACACCGCCGAGCTCGGCTTCGATCAGGTGAAGGTGCCCATTACCCATCTCATCGGCGAAGAAGGTGCCGGATTTAAATATCTAATGGGAGGGCTACAGCTTGAACGCCTCACCGCAGCTATTCACAGTCTATCTACTGCAGATTCGGCACTAAAATACACGTTGGAGTATATCGACAAGCGCGAGGCCTTTGGTAAGAAGCTCCGAGATTTCCAAACCGTAAGACACCGTATCGCGCAAATGGTCGCTGATTTAGAAACGACAAGAGCCTTTGTTTATCATTGCTGTGACTTACAAGAACGTGATGAATATGCTGTCCAAGAGTGCTCCATAGCCAAGCTGCAAACAAGCGAATTAGCCATTCGAGTCGTCAACCAGTGTTTACAGCTCTTCGGAGGATATGGCTTCACAGAAGATTATAAAATTGCTCGGCTATACCGCGATATTAGGGTCGGTACCATCATCGCTGGCACCTCCGAGATTATGCTCGAAATAATTGCTAAAACGACTATTGACAAAATAACCTACACCACGCGACAGCAGTCCAACATGAATACATAAAAACGAATTTCTAAATCTGTGCTACTAGTCGACATCGAGCTATCACCAATAACAATATAGTTCCTAGGTATTTTGGTTCTTTTTTTAACTCATGCATTATGCCCCACGCCACACATCAAGACTTTAATCACTTCGACATACAGCAAGGTTCTCAGGGTATTGTAACCCTTGCACGCCGTATTCAAGGCATGCAAGAGCAAACAAATTATATGGACATCCTCGAGCAGTTTGCCGATATATGTACCAATATCCTGATCCAGCCTCATATCAAAGGGCTAATATATACCTCCCCATTATTACCGCATGAGGCGGATTATAAAGAAATCTACAACAGTACCCTTGATGTTGCCCACTTTGAAAAACGTCTATCTACACTCCTGTATAAAGCCCTGGACCTGCACAAAATCGGCAAGCCAATTATCGGAATCATTCAAGGGGCTTGTTCAGGTGTAGCATTATCTTTAACGCTTTGGGCCTCCCATCGTATTGCCGTCGCTAACGCAACCTTAGGATTTTTGGATTCAAAATATGGTTTATTCCCAGGCTTTGGGGGCACCGTAATGACTTCTTATATTGCAGGAGCTCTAAATACAATTCCATTGCTCACCCAATCCAAGGTTATTTCCGCACAAGATGCCATCCGGATAGGCATTGTTGATAAGATTGCAGCCAGCACAGATGAGGCAGCATTATTTGCAAGAGACTTAATACAGAACGCCACGCCTCAAATGATTTCAATCGGACAACTCGCGGAAGCTGACAGAGAAGCTATAGAGAACAGCATCCGTGCGCTAAAAAAACGATGGAACGGTTTGAATCCTGGGATAGCGTATGGTTTAGAACTCACTCAAAATACGCTCGATCTATCGTTGGAAGATACACTAATTCAAGAAATAAAACGATACATCGAAGTTTGGAGGCATCCAGAGGTAATCAGTATGTTGCGTACGCAATACTATGGTGTGCGAGAGGCTTCCCAACAATTGACGACGCTCCCGCCCTCCTTAGACTACAAACCTCGTAAGATAGGCGTGCTAGGTGCTGGAATGATGGGTTCAGGAATAGCATATGAAGCCGCTCGCTCAAAAATGGAGGTTATCCTCAAAGATACCACACTCAAGCAAGCTCAATTAGGGAAAATGCACGCAGACAGCCTCTGTAGGAAACTCATCGAACAAGGGCATATGGATGAGCGCAGCTGTCAAGAGCTCCTATCACGCATACATCCTACCCAGGATGACCAGGATCTAAAGGAAGCCGACCTAATTATTGAAGCTGTATACGAAGATAAAAAACTGAAAGCGGAAGTCACTTTATCAGCTATGCCACTCCTTCACAACAATGGCTTTTTTGCTTCTAATACGACCTCACTTCCCATTACAGAGCTAGCTTCTGTTACAGCTTCGCCACAGCATTTCATTGGTATGCATTTTTTTTCACCAGTAGATCGGATGGCATTGGTCGAAATCATAAGAGGCAAATATACGAGTGATGAAACAGAAGCCAAAGCCTTGTACATTGCACGCTTACTGCATAAAATTCCAATAGTAGTGAATGATGGCCCGGGCTTCTATACTTCTCGCATTTTTTTCAACTACCTGTTGGAAGGAATCATTATGCTTTTGGAGGGGATTCCTGCATCTCAGATTGAGCAGGAAGCTCGTTTGGCGGGATTTGCAATAGGTCCTTTGGCGGTACTTGATGAAATTTCGCTAGCACTCATGTTGCATGTATACGATCAATTTCCATCCCTACACGCCACCCAGCAACGTTGCTACGATTATCTCAACAACCTCATTGCATCAGGGCGCAATGGCCGCAAGTCCGGAAAAGGCTTTTACGACTACAGTATTGAATCTGGAGTAAAGACAATATGGCAAGATAGCTCCATATTCACGTCTCATCATATCCCTTCAGGCGACATCATCCAAAAAAGGCTATTGCATATCGTTGCCATAGACGCCTATAGATGTCTAGAAAACAACATTTTACAACATCCAATTGATGGAGATATTGGATCAATTCTTGGTATTGGTTATCCCGCACACACCGGTGGAGTATTCAGTCATATTGACCAAGTAGGCCTTAAATCATTTGTAAAAGAATGCAGCATATTCGCACCGCATGGCGAACAATGGGAAATCCCCACCTCACTGATAACACTAGCAGACAGGGATTTCAAATTTTATAGCAACTTCGACTCGAACTGGTAAAAGATTTACTTCATCATCAGATCCACCAATTGGTGAATATCGGTTTGGACAAAAGTATCGTAATCAAGAGTTGCCTCGATAATTTGCTTCTGCTGATTCTCGGAAAATACTCGAGCTAAATTACGTTTATACTTCTCAAGCAGCTTGGGTATACCTTCTTCCCTACGACGGGGATGTCCTATCGGATACGCTACCAACACTTCTGAAAGGACCACTCCGTCATTCAGCTCAACGGTCAATCCATTGGCAATTGCCCTTTTTTGTGGATCATGATAATCTTTTGTAAACTGCTCATCTTCGACACAAAATATCTTGTCTCGCAAACTATCTATTCTGCCGTCCGAAGCTATATGATCTTCATAATCTTCAGCCGTCAATCGACCGAAGATGAGCGGTATGGCAGCCATATATTGTATACAGTGGTCTCGGTCAGCAGGATTGTGCAATGGGCCTCTTTTGTCGATGATACGAATGGCGGCCTCATGTGTACGAATGGTGACCCGAGCAATATCATCACTTGTCTTTCCTATATCGGCGAGTTGGGTGTGCAACAACATTGCAGCCTCAGCAGCGGTCTGTGCATGGAATTCTGCCGGAAAAGAAATTTTGAATAATATATTCTCCATAACATACGAGCCATAAGGACGCTGGAACTTAAATGCCTGTCCTTTAAAAGACACATCGTAAAATCCCCATGTCGGCGCCGTTAATACCGAAGGGTACCCCATCTCTCCAGTCTGCGCGATAAGAGCAAGTCTTACTGCACGAGCGGTCGCATCCCCAGCAGCCCATGATTTCCGACTTCCTGTATTTGGTGAATGTCGGTAGGTGCGCAAGGATTGTCCATCCACGAATGCCAAAGACACCGCATTGATCAGTTCTTCTCTTCCTAACCCGAGTAACTTACCAACCACTGCCGTAGATGCAACTTTTACTAAGATAACGTGATCCAATCCAACTTTATTAAACGAATTCTCTAAGGCCAAAACCCCTTGAATCTCATGCGCCAAAATCATCGCTTCCAACACGACATGTGCCTTGAGCGGACTTTCTCCTTTTGCTACCTGGGTACGACTTAGCCAATCCGCAGTTGCTAAAATCCCACCTAAATTGTCCGACGGATGTCCCCATTCTGCAGCCAACCAAGTATCGTTGAAGTCTAACCAACGAACTAGGGTACCAATGTTAAATGCTGCCTGTATAGGATCCATCTGGTAAGAGGTTCCTGGTACTTTCGCGCCATTCGGCACCACGGTTCCATGCACGATTGGACCTAACAATTTGGTACAAGCTGGATATGTCAACGCTTCAAATCCACAACCCAATGTATCTAAAAAACAATAGAAGGCAGTTCTCCTAGCCACATTGCTTTCGACCTTATAATTCAATACGTAGTCGACAATATCCGTCAGCACGTGATCGGGCTGCGGCCTTTCATTCAATATCAGTGAAGCCATTTTTGTATAAAGGATATATGTTATTAGTATTACTTATTATTCATTTCAATGAAGTACCTACCTATCGGCCAAAGGAACAAATGGTCTATTTTCAGGACCTATATAATGGGCACTTGGTCGGATAATCTTCCCATCCTGCCGTTGTTCAAAAACATGGGCTGACCATCCTGTAATTCTGGACATCACAAATAACGGCGTAAACATCTCTGTCGGGATTCCCATAAGGTGATAGGAAACTGCAGAATACCAATCAAGATTAGGAAACATTTTTTTCTCCTGCCACATAACAGCCTCCAATCGTTCCGCTATGCTATACAATGTCATATCACCTGCCTCTTTGGACAACTCATATGCAATACGCTTGATTACCTCATTCCTAGGGTCAGCAATGGTATAGACAGGATGTCCAAAGCCAATGATTACTTCTTTACTTTCCAATCTTTTTCGAATATCAGCCTCCGCATCATCTGCATTTGCGTATCGGCTTTGAATCTCGAAAGCCACCTCGTTCGCCCCACCATGTTTGGGACCCCGTAAGGCCCCGATAGCCCCAGCGATACACGAGTACATATCCGATCCCGTTCCAGCAATTACGCGTGCCGTAAATGTCGAAGCATTAAACTCATGTTCAGCGTACAAATTTAGGGATACTTGCATAGCGCGTATCCAGGATGGAGGTGGAGGTGTCCCATGCAATAAATGCAAAAAATGCCCCCCCAGTGTCCCGTCATCAGTTTCTACAGCTATTTCTCTGCCATTTTGACTAAAATGGTGCCAGTACAGCAGTGCAGAAGCCATAGAGGCCATCAGCCGATTGGCAATATCACGTGCACCAGCCAAAGGATGGCTATCCTTCTCGGGTTGCAAGCTACCAAAAACAGATACATAAGTGCGAAGGACATCCATCGCATGTGCTGTGGTCGGCAATTGCTTTAATACTTTTTGTATAGCGATAGGAAGTCCACGTTGACTAATTAGCTGGGTTTGATAAGTACCCAGTTGAGCGCGAGTAGGAAGATTACCATAAATAAGCAAGTATGCTACTTCTTCAAAAGTAGCCCGATCCGCAATATCTAAAATATCATATCCTCTATAATGGAGATCGTTCCCACTTTTACCAACCGTGCTCAAGGCGGTATTTCCAGCTTCGACCCCAGAAAGCGCTACACTTTTCTTGGGTTTAAAACCTAATTCATTTGAGTCTTTCATCATGCTTGATATTGAACAATTCATCTAATCGATTCTCATATTTATGATAGTCGATACTTTTATAAAGCTCTTCGCGTGTCTGCATACTGTCCACCACCGCAGCCTGTGTGCCATCTTGGCGTATATGATGATATACATTAGCCGCTGCTTTATTAGCAGCACGGAATGCTGACAAAGGATACAGAATTATGGAAACCTCAGCTATTTTCAACTCCTCCACTGTAAAAAGTGGTGTCTGTCCAAATTCCGTGATGTTGGCTAATATAGGAAGTCCTGTCACCTCACTGAATCGTGTATAATCTTCCAAGTGATGTATCGCTTCGGCAAAAATAAAGTCAGCGCCAGCTTCTTTATAAGCAACAGCTCTTTCCAATGCCCGCTCTATCCCTTCTGATCCCAAAGCATCTGTCCGCGCACCAATTACAAAATTGGGATCTACTCGAGCGTCAACAGCTGCCTTAATACGATCCACCATCTCCAGTTTCGACACCAGTTCTTTTCCAGGACGATGTCCACATCGCTTTGCCCCCACCTGATCTTCCATATGTACCGCCGCAGCGCCTAATTTAATAAGAGATTGGATGGTACGTGCGATGTTGAAAGCTGAGGGGCCAAATCCGGTATCGATATCGACCATCAACGGCAATGGACATACATTCGTAATCCGGTCTACTTCAATCATCACATCCTGAAGTGATGTGATACCAAGGTCTGGAATGCCCAGTGAACCCGCGGCCACACCGCCTCCAGAAAGATAAATAGCTTGAAATCCGGCTTGTTGAGCCAATAATGCGTGATTAGCATTAATAGCCCCCACGATTTGTAGGGGTCTCTCTTTCTTTATTGCTTCCCTAAAGAGAAGTCCTGGCGAATTCATCATATAATTGGATATTGATAAAAAACGATAAACAACACAATCGGACAGGTGTCATTTACCTTACAGTTTCTGCTCGAAACACCCCACATAATCAGCAGTTAAACTACTGAATTACATGCTGTATCCTTAAAGATACAAATAATATATCAGGATCAATCATTCTTAAAAAGTTGGCAAATAAAATCCATTCCCATACAAAAAAAAACAAAAAGTAACCCTGGCGGCATTACACTTTGGCACAGCATTTGTATATATCATAATTCATAATTTAGGTTTATAATTGGTTAGTTAAAATATCCTGGAGCTCCCCGCTTCAGGATATTTTTTTTATGTGCTGCTATACCCCAAATTACTTACCTTTACTACTAAAAGCGGATTTTAACGCACATGGACGATACCACATTACATATAGGCGAGTACCATCAACTGAAAGAAATGCAGACCCTCTTCGTTGAGACCATTCATGCCATATGTAACAACGACTACACCCCTCAACAGATAGCGGCTTGGACTGCGGGTATTGAAAACCAATCGCGATGGGAAGATCGTCTCTTAAATCAATTTGTAGTTGTTGCCAAAAAAGAAAATTTGATTGTAGGCTTCTGTACCTTCGATAAAAAGGAATATTTAGATATGCTTTTTGTTCACAAAGATTTTCAACGACAAGGCATCGCCAATCTGCTCTATCAAAAAATCGAACAAGAGGCTATTCGACGACATGGCGTCAAACTCATGGTCGATGCCAGTATCACTGCACGCCCGTTTTTCGAAAAAATGGGCTTTTTCGTAGTAACGGAGCAAACTGTGATCAGAAAAGGTGTAACACTCACGAACTATGAAATGACAAAAATGCTGCAATAGAGGCAAGCCTCTTACGCATGCTCGATTGCTAACCATTGCTCATAGGACACTACCCCTAGCTCTGGTCTAGCCTCCCCTTCCAAAATCGATATAAATTCCAACTGATTACCGTCGGGATCATTAAAATAAAGAGCCAATGCCGGCATCCAAGCAAATACCATAGGCCTTTCCTGACCGTCCTTCAAAAAGTTGTAGGGTTGCAGATTCCGCTGTTTTAGAAAACTCACACCCCGATGCAAAATATCCTCCTTATCACAATTAAAAGCAAAATGTCTAGTCTGAAGATTATCCTTCTGTTCCCAAAGACCCAGCATTGCTTGTTTAGCCTCTCCTATCCATAAGAATGCTATCCTTCTATCTTCATCCAAATGAGACAATTTCAACCCCAAGACATCTGTATAAAATTCTATAGCAGTCTCTAACTGCCTAACCTGAATATGTGTTTCGTATAGCCCCTTTATCATGTGTTATCTATTTTATTTAACAAAGTAACATCGTCCTATAATGGCAATCTACAAAAATGAAAGTTATCGTCGCATATTCACCGTCCAAAATTCGGCCTTTACCGAGTTTTTTCTGGCACTAGTCTGTTTATCGTTTACGCAGAAGGGCTAACTACCTACCTTTGAATCAAACATTAAGGAATAACTAAACACAAAGAAATTAAATATCATGAAAAAATTAATCACACCCTTCGCTACTGCTCTAATGATGATTGTCTCGTTCAGTTCATTTGCCAAAACAACAAACAGCAATCCGTCAACAAATCTAAGTTCTAAAGCTACGATAAAAGCCTATTTAGAAGCCCATACATTGTCCAACCTATCGAGCAATCCACAACTATTTGCTTCAGACTTTGAATATCAGACAGCAGCCAAGCCTAATGAAAAATTCAACAAAAAACAATACAGTGATTTCTTAAAAAACACGAAAGGTCTGCAGTATGATTGCATGACCACCTATGAAATCATGGATGAGAACACCAATATATCGGTCGCTAAGGCAACTATGACTTTCCCAAATTTCAAACGGGTAGATTATATTACGCTTACGCGCGGCCAGAACAGTTGGCAGGTGAGTAAAGTGGTCACCACATATCCCTAAGACAAGGATTTTCTGTTTTAACCTAAAGCTTACCTCTACAAGTAGGCTTTTTTGATTTCTGTATTGATCTTATTAAAAAACACTTGCAGGGACAATTAATATCCCTGCAAGTGATAAGTGATTTAAAGACTTACAATTTGATCCAGCTGAGTAGAAATAGCTTTAAGGTGATTCCGGTCTCCACCTCCAACTTCCACCGTCAACCAGCCTCCTTTGTAATCCACCTCGCGTACCGTTTTCATGACGTTAGCCCAATTGATATCGCCTTTTAACAGGTCTACGTTAAATCCCTTCCAAAGTCCTTCATCATTCATCTTTTGTCGACTGAACTCCTTTGCATGCAACTTAAAGATCCGCTTGTTCAAGACCTCAATCCAATGTTCTGGCCATCCATATCGCAAAATATTACCGATATCAAAATACCAGCCAATTAATGGGTGATCGATTTCATCTACAAACATTTTTGCTTCAATCGGACTCAAGATAAAATTGTTCCAAACATTCTCCAATCCTATTTTCATGCCTGTTTTCTCCACATGTGGAATAAGTTTCCGGACCGAATCCAGTGCATTTTTATAAGCCACACCATAGGAGACTTTCTCGTTCACAACACCAGGCACCACCAACACCGTGTCCCCACCCAACTCTTTCACTTCTTGCAAAGATTTCGCAACAGAATCAATCGTAAATTGACGTATCGAAGCATCTGGATCAGAGAGCGGTTTGGACCAATGGTCTTTATTGACAACACTCGGGATTTCAATACCTGACGCTATTTTTGCCTTTAAGAGCTCCTGGACAGTGATGGCTACAGGACTATTAAACTCAATACCATCATATCCCAGGTCCTTGACCAATTTGAACTTGTCCACTAAAGACAGTTCTTCCTTAATCATGTCATAGCCAAGCCCTTTTTTCAATCGTTTAGGAGCGGTGCTCATATTAGAAGAAACTATTCCCGAAGCACCAACCATTGGAGCAGCTACTGTGGCTCCCGCTATAAGCGCCGCCGATTTAATAAAATTCTTTCTATTCATCATTCTTATATCTTCGTATCTATACCAGGTATTGACACCGGCAGTTCATATTTCAAATCCCATGATACATTCTCTGGGAATAATACTTCGTTAGAAGCCAAAGCCGCATCTAGTGTCACCGTCTGCCCAGTATAGGCAGCCATTCGACCAGCTAGCGCTACTAGATTAGACTTCACCATCCATTCGCCATCATTCTTCGGCTTTTTGTTTCGGATAGAAGCAAATAACTCATCATGCTCCTGCTGGTACATGCTCCGAGAGTTAGACTTTTTATAGGCATTCTCGTCCGTAAATTTGGTTTCGTCCTCATACTTCCAAGGCCTTTTACCGGAGATACTGTGCACTCCTGTCCGACAATCTACGGTGCATTTCCCTTCATTTCCGACCAACTCTACCGCATATGAAGGTGCTGTATTATTCTGTTGCCGAGAGGAGAAGTATCCTTTTACGCCGTTTTCATACTCATACACCAGCGCAAAATGATCATACACATTTCCAAACTTTTTGTCCACTCTTTTCTGCCGTCCCCCCGAACCAGTCACACTAATTGGGAGTTGGTCTCCCATGGCCCATTGTAGCATATCCAGACTGTGAATAGCTTGTTCTATAATATGATCGCCTGAAAGCCAGTTATAATACAGCCAGTTTCGTAATTGATATTCAAAATCGGTCCATTTGGGTTGCCGTTCTTTGTACCAAAGTTCTCCCGTATTATACGTACAATCTGCAGCAACAACCTGACCAATTTGACCGTTCAATACTTTTCCGAAAGCCTCTCTTTTTGGGAGATGATAGCGCCAACAAAATCCAGCGACCAATGCCAAGTTTTTATCTTTGGCTTTCTTGGAGGATGCTATCACCCTTCGCAGCCCTGGAGCGTCCACCGCAAAGGGTTTCTCACAGAATATATGTTTTCCAGCATTAACCGCTGCCTCTAAGTGGGCCGGACGAAATGCAGGCGGAGCCGCCAATAATACGACATCAACATCTAAAGCCAGCAACCGTTGATAAGCGTCCAAACCCACAAATCTATTTTCTTTGGACACCTGTACTTTTTCGCCCATCTTCTCCTTCAAGGTCTTATAAGATTCTTCGATGTGATCATCAAAGGCATCTGCCATCGCATGTAAGATGACGTTCGGATCAGCGTTCAATGCTTCCATTGCAGCTGCCGTCCCTCTTCCTCCACAACCGATCAAACCGACCTTCAACGTACCTGTATTCAATGACCAAATGGACTCTGATGCCAATACATAATTATTGGCAACAATGCCTGCAACGGTCGTAAGACCTGCAGTTTTTAAAAATTTCCTTCTAGAAATACTCATATTAGTTATAATTGTTTGTTGTTCATGTCACTACTCGTTCCTATCTACCAAGACCACAAGTTTTGCAACTCGTGTCACCAAGCTCCATTCGTGGTCCGACCTCCTATTTAAGGATTTTGGATGAGTTTACTATTTCTATTTATTTCTGCCTGAGGAATATAGAATACCACTCGATTATCCGTTGGTAAGATTTTCTGGTACAGATCGGTAGTAGGTGTATTACTCAACGAATGCGTTCCTGGATAATTACGTTCCATCGGGCGGTTGTTTCGGTACAAGTCATAAGCCCTATGTCCTTCAAAAGCCAGCTCTAGATACCGTTCTTCCAATACTACATCTAAGGCTGATTTACCGAGCTCCTGAATCTTACTTTCTGTATACAAGGCTGCTCCACTCAATCCAGCTCGCTCCCGCAACTTGTTAACATCTGTCAGTGCTGCATCCACATTCCCCCTCTTGGCTTCTGCCTCGGCTCTTATCAGGTACACTTCCCCCAATCGCAAGTACACTGGCGAGCTCAGGTTAATCTGGCCTTCTTGAAGCGAATATTTATTAACGTAATACATAGGTGTTACAGGTGTAAGTTTTTGGTTATACTGAAGCTTCCCATCTGCAATATAAGGAGTTACGAATGTATTTCGCAAATCTTCTGGATATTTAGTTAAAAAATCATAGTATTTTTTTGATGCGTAGATTTCAGCCCATCCACTTACCCCTTGTCCCAGCGGGTTTCCCGAGACATCACCACTAAAATACATAGATCCTATGGATGACATGCTCCTGTCTTCCACTTTAGTATGTCGTATACAAAAAATCGTTTCGCGATTACTTTCCGGCAACGTTCTAAAATACCCCGAGTATTCACTTCCCTGTAAAAGTGTGTATCGATTAGCATTAATGACTAAATCCGCATATTTAACAGCATTAGTATTATCTTCTTTGTATAAATATACTCTAGCCAACAGCGCATAGGCCACTTCCTTGGATGCAAAAGCATTACTTTTAGCGACGGTCATCATTTCTGCCGCCTTGAGCAGATCTGCTATTACAAAATCATATACCTCTTTTACCGTGTTCCTGCTAAGAGAGGTTGCTTCTTCGTCCGTCAGCCCTTCCCTTAGAATAGGAATCCCAGGATTATCACCATTTTTCTGTGGATATGGTCGACCGAAAATTCGAACGAGATTAAAATGCATCATTGCTCTCAAAAACAAATTTTCGCCTTTAAGCTGAAGCAATCCCGCAGAAGCATCATCCGGTACAAATTCAATAATCTTGTTTGCTGCTGCTATCACTTTATAGGCTTGAGACCAAAAATTAGTACAATGATCTGAGGTGTTGATATGCGTATATCGGTACGCTCTTGTCAAATCATCTCCTGAAGATTGACCTTGGGCCACTGCATCGCCAGGATATTCCATTATAAAATGTCCGCTACGGACATATGAAGCATTTTTGAGCACAGCATAAGTCCCGATAGTAGCGGTACCCACATCGGCTTCATTTGTCAACGCGGATTCTTCATCGATAAATTCGGTTGGATCATAATATTTTTGGCAAGAAAAAAGCAATACAATTAAAGCTATTGAAGCCACTTTTGTATATAGTGAGGATAGTTTCATGTCGATTGTTAGATTAGAATGTTAGGTTTAGACCAAAAAGAAGCTTTCTACTGATAGGATACTTAAAACTGGATACCCCTGAAGCTAGATCCACTTGACTGAGCGACACTTCTGGATCGGGACCAGAAAACTTGGTTGCCGTCCATAGGTTATCAGCACTTACAAATACATGTACTCTTGCCACTCGCAGTTGTGTAAGAAATTTTGGAGGTAAGTTATAACCAAGGCGCAGATTTCTAAGACGTATGTAACTACCATCTTCCAAATATCTTGAAGACGATTGGTTCGAGTCTTTATTTCCACCTACTACAGGCTTGGGGTGTGTAGCCACATCACCTTCTTTTTCCCAGCGGTTCCAACCATCCTGCAGTACCATTGAGTTGAATGCCTCGTATAGACCATCATTGTCGAAAGAGACACGAGTCTCATTGTAGACATAGTTACCATACACAAAGTTGAAAAATGCCGACAAAGAGAAGTCTTTGTATTTGAAGGTATTGCTTAGTCCCCCTGTAAACTTGGGTGCTGCTGATGTGCCGGTAAATTGACGTGAATCTGAAGATGCGGCCTCGCTATACACATTGGTAGTCGTAATTGTTCGATTGCCATTCCCATCTATGGTGACTTTCTCCCAAAGCGGATCTCCATTTTTCGGGTCTACTCCCGACCATATCGGGAAGTTAAAGGCATCCATATCATATCCGACAGCAATAGGCTGTCTCGCACCGGAATTAAATACGTCTGCGCCGTCACTAAGTTCCAATACTTTGTTCTTGTTGAATGCCATGTTGAATCCTGTTTCCCAAGAAAAACTTTCCTTAGTAAAATTTTGCGAGGTGATGTTAAATTCGACGCCACGATTTCGCACGGAGCCAGCGTTTACCCATACATAGCTATAGCCTGTCGTGGCCGCCAATGGCTTCCTGTATAGAAGTTCGCTCGCTTTTTTCTCGTACACATCCAGGCTGATTGCAACACGATTCCAAAGGGTTAGATCTGCACCTATATTTGCAGATTTTATTTTCTCCCAACTCAGATCGGGGTTTCCTTTTTGGAAAGGAGCTGCCCCTGGCAGTCCTGTATAACTCGCTTCTTGAGTGATGCTATAAAGTCCGAGAGCTGCAAAATTTGAAATTCCATCCGCATTTCCGACCGTTCCGTAGCTTCCTCGTATTTTTGCGAATGAAAAAACACGGTTGTCTTTCATAAAATTTTCATTACTCAAAATCCAAGAGGCACCAAATTGCACAAAATTAGCAGTAGGATTGTTACGCCCAAATTTGGAAGAAAACTCATTCACAAAAGATCCGATTAAAAAATATCGATTGTCATAGCTATAATCCGCTTGGGCAAGGTATTTCCTAAATCCTACCTGCTCCCGGGCACCTTTTGGGCTCTGTAAGACCTCTGTCGCCACCGACATCACGTCCCTTCCTGCCGGCAATCCCTTTCCTGAGGTCTCGGCTGATTCAGATGTCGTCGTTTCAACCTCTGCAACTCCTAAGAGTACAAGACTATTCCTTCCGAAATCCTCGGCATACCGCACACGATTGGAAGTCAAAAATCTATTAGCGCGGCTTGTGCCATTATATAATTCACCAATATTCGCCCCCCCTTGCTTCGTTCTTCTATCAAAGTATCGGGCAAATGTGCCATTCGAGAGTTGGGTACGATTATAACTTGATACCGTCACTTTGTTACTCAATTTATAATCTAGATTCAAATCCCCACTTGCTTCCCAGCTATCATTTTTGTTATAATTGTATTGCAGCGAATGCAAGAAATTCTCCTTCTCCCTACCTAACCAATTGGGATAGAAACGTCCATCTATAGGTGCACCGCTCACGTCAAATGCAGGATCGAACGGCAAATTGATGTATGCATCATACATGGTGTTACTATTCTCCAGGTTATTCTTATTCATCCTTCCGTTTATGAAGACCGAAGCCTTTAACCTGTCTGTAATCTGGGCACTTAGATTATTTCTAAAATTGTATCCTGTATGGCCTGTCCCCTTCAACGTCCCCTCCTCTCGATAATACACACCTGATGTATAATACTGCACCTTCTCCGAGCCACCCGATACTGATAGATTATGATTATTTACATAGCCGGTCCCAAAAGCCAAATCCCACCAATTGGTATTATTGTCCAGCACCGAAGGATCCCGATTATAAAATGTCTTTTGAAAGTCGTACAACTCCTGCGAATTCATCATCCGAAAATTGCCTGTTGTCGGATTTCCAAAACCAAATGAGTTATTAAACTCCACTTTAGTCTTACCAGCTTTCCCCATTTTGGTATTTACGATAATAACTCCATTTGCAGCCCTAGATCCATATAGACCAGTTGCAGCCACATCTTTCAAAATAGATACAGATTCTATATCGGCAGGATTATACGAACCGCCTATGTTCCCATCCACCACGATCAGTGGAGAAGTACTCGCCGAAATCGTCCCTGCACCACGAATAAGGACTCGGGGTTCACTTGACGGATCTCCAGAAGCTGTAGACACGACTACCCCTGGAGCCTTTCCTTGTAACATACTAGACAAGTCATTGGCTGTCACATCCTTCAACTTTTCTTCGGAAATATTACTGATCGAGCTGGATAAATACCTCATTTTTTGAGAAGAATACCCAACCACAACCACTTCGTCCAAATTATCGATATGTGCGTCCAAGACTACGTCTATACGCCGTTGGCTTCCTATTTCTATCTCTTGCTCCTTATACCCTACCACTGAAAACACCAATATTTTCACAGGGTCTGATACACTAAGAGAATAATTGCCATCACTATCGGTAGACGTTCCTATATTAGTCCCCTTGGCCAAGACTGTCACACCAGAGATTGGCAGATTATTTTCATCCACAACCCTACCTGTTAGTACGCGTTGCTGAATTCTACTTTCTATTCTATTCTTATCTGTTACTTGGGTTCTACCAGATTTGTTGATTTCCCTAATTAGCACCGTATTTTTATCAACTTCAAAATAGAAAGGGCTACCTTCCAATACATTCTTCAATGCATCTCCAAAAGGTAATCCTTTTGCTTTTATAGATATCCGTTTTTTACTTTTATCTATCGATGCACTATTATACAATAGGTCATATCCGACTTGCTTTTGAATCTCCTCCAATACATCACCTAGTGGCGCATTTTTAAAATTGAGGGAAACCTTTTGTGCATGGGATGAAGCATGCACTTGGGCAAGCATTACCATTAAGAAAAACGCTATTATCTTCATTATTATAAAGCATTTAATCAAGGTCTTTCGCACACTCGCGCGATTATTTAAATAGATTTTATACATTTGTGGTTGTTTGGTTGATAAAAGTTTACTTATTAACATCAATTAAATTGTATCACTAAACATTTCGATCGGGAGTGTTGCGAGCACTTCCGATTTACTCTTGCTATCCTTTATTTTCACTTCATAACGATTACCCTCCTATCTATAATTTTAAATTTGTAATTGGATATTTTTTCAAGTTGACTCAATAGCTCAGACAATTTACGTGTACGCAATACTGTGCCACTAAATCTGTCGGCCGTACTTCCTTCTACCCGATATTCCTTGATATCATACCAGGTCTTTATTTTTTCCATCACATCAAAGATGTCGTCATCTTTAAAGCGAAAGTATCCTTGTTTCCATGCCAGTATGTCTCTCGCGTCCACATTATACTTTTCTATTTCTCCGCTGTATTTATTCGAAGCAGCTTGCATGCCCGGTTTTATTCGAATTTCCCCATTGCTAGTGCCCACCACTACTTCCCCACTCATAAGCGTGGTCAAGACCTTTTCCCTTTTTAGATTTGTCGCCACGTTAAATACTGTTCCCAGTACTTTTATCTTTGTATTCTCTGCAAATACGACAAATGGTCGGCTTGCATGATGGGTCACCTCGAAGTATGCTTCGCCGACTACCTTTACAGTACGTCGCTTATTTTCGAATCGAGAAGGATAAGTAAGTTTAGTATCCGAATTTAAGGTTACCCGGCTACCGTCTGATAATACCAGTCGAGATAGGCTTCCTTTCGGCGAGTAGAATGTCTGACGAGTTGTCTTTCCTCCCGCTACAGCATTCATTTTGAAGAGTAAATCGCCATTGGGTAGCTTCACGATTTCGACCCCTCGCTTAGCGAGTAACGCAGCATCGGTACGTAGAAGAGCGTATGATACGCCATCCTCAAAACTAATAACTGCCTCGTTACGATCAGGCAATTTCACCTCCTCTACGGGAGTGTAAGCCACCATAATATCCCGTCTATAGAGATTAACAAAAAAACTACCTACAACTGCTATTGACACCAAGGCAGCAGCCACTGTCATCCATCGTTTCAAGGGTATGGAGACACTCTTGTTCCTTTGCGAGGGGTCTATTGGTCCTTGACTCTTTTTGACTTCCGTATATTGGCCATGTCTATCCTCCAAGACCTTCGTTAGCAATGGACTATCGACTGTATGTTCCCGATTATCAGGCAGTAGCGTATGTATA
This sequence comes from Sphingobacterium sp. SYP-B4668, assembly GCF_027627455.1. Lineage (NCBI taxonomy): Bacteria > Pseudomonadati > Bacteroidota > Sphingobacteriia > Sphingobacteriales > Sphingobacteriaceae > Sphingobacterium > Sphingobacterium sp. SYP-B4668. The sequence continues at coordinate 3,184,499 of NZ_CP115483.1, forward strand.
CCATAGTCTAGAATACCTTTACGAAGCTCCGCTAGCTCCTCATTTCCCAGATTATCTTCTAGATATTTTGATAAAAGGCCTTTTAGTCGGATTTTGGTTAATGCATCCCGTACTCGATTTGCAATTTCTTGATAATGCAAAGGAATGTCAGAGAGTTCTTCCTCTTCTAGTTCTTTAAGTATACATGCCTTTATAGGGTCACCATCTTCTTTCGCGAAGTGATCCAACAGCGTATTCAACTCCTCTTTACTGGCTAGCCCAACTAGATACTTCTCAAAAATCCGATTCAATGGTTCGTTTGGTTTCAATTTTATTCAGGTTTTATAAGCTATTACGTATAAGGCTTACAAAGTACCTACTCCAAACTAAAAAAAATCAAATCCATTTAAGAAGGAACAAACTGACCAATACAATATGGTGTTGATAGAACGGTAGTTCCTGTTTCAGGAGATTATTTGCTTTTGTAATGTGATTATTGACGGTAGACCTACTGATGTTCATTTGACTACAGATTTCTTTGTAGCTTTTTCCTTCCAATTTAAAGAGAACAAATACCTTTTGACATTGAGGCGGTAGTTTTGCGATAGCCTTCATTAACTGTTCTTCCGCTTGCTTGAATACAAGCTCCTCTTCGATATGGGCATAATCTTCTGTGTAGCCCTGGACAAACTCAGACCGATGCCGCTCATCTAGAGCAACCTTTCTAAAATGATCGTAAACAATGTTCTGCGCTACTGAAAAGAGAAAAGACCGAAAGGATAGCTCTGGGTTGATATGCTCTCTTTTCTCCCAAATCTTTAAAAAGAGTTCCTGCAATACTTCTTCCGCAATCTGTTCAGATTTCACTAATCGAACTATACGTCCCAAGATACGCAAGCTATACCGTTGATAGATACTATTGAAAGCCTCATAATCCCCCTCTTTTAGAAGCAATAACAATTGTTTTTCATCTGGATCGGCATACAATTTTTTCACGAACGAGGCGGTTTAACTCTTATCTGTTAATATGAGTAGAGTTTATGATTTAGGTACCGAACCAAATATAATAGGAAATTTCAGTAAAGCAAAAAATAAAACTAATCGTATCCCAAGAGACCAACCCTCTTTTTGCTCCCTTTAAAAATGACCAGCCCCATACTCCAAATGTAAGTACACCATTCGCATCCTTCTGGATTGGGAATATATCTGAACGATCAAGAATATATATAAAAATTACTCACTGATTATCAATAACATACAAATAACATATAATTTTATTACCCCACAACAAAACAAAGTACTTAGATCAGCGTTATTATATGTACAGAAAGGTTATTTATTAGTTTTACATCAAAGGTGTAAAGTATAAGGAATAGCTTTAAAATAGAAAGCCCAGGATGTAAAAATCTTGGGCTTTTGCTTTTTTATACACGAAGCCGCGAGTGTGAAGCTCCTGTTGAGAGTCTATCCGCTCACGGGAGCTTCACTATTTTTGAACAAACATCTTGATATACCGCATGGACATATCCGTCTTCGTCTCATCCGATAAGGTTCCAGAGAGCTTTTTCACCTCTGTATCGCCAATATTGATAGTACAAACACCTGTTGTAAGAACATGTAGGGTATCCATCGTTACCACTCGTTCAGATTGATCGCTAATAAAGATTAAATTCGAATTATTAGCCCTAAGTTCCACCTTCCCGAAATGTTGCTTCCCTAACTGCACGGAGCTACTGTCTAGGTCAAGCGTCAGCTCTTGGACGCCACCGGCCCTCTCTTCTTTTCCGTCCCCAGGGGCATATATGGGAAATTCTGATTTCACCGCATTTACAGACAGCTTATTCACCTTGAATTCATCCCCTATGTGAAACCGCGACACATCATTCAAATAGATTTGGAAGGTATCCATTTCCGCGACAAAACTCCCTAAACCTATGTTAGTCAATGATAATGCTGCTATTGAAGGTGAAAAGATAGATATTGTAGCCATATGGCGGTCATGTATATTCTTCACATACAATTCAAGGTCACCTGCATTATCGATTGTATGTTCCACCGCCCCTTCCCATTCTTTGCTTACTTTAATGGCAAATTTGTCTGCCTTCACCAATCGAAGATTTACCAATACGTTCCCATCTCCCTTAATCTTAACCTGATTAAAGGCCATCAGCGGGATTGTGGTCATATACGTGTCCTTTGTTTGTAGACTGGTGGTTTCATCATGTGTTAGTGTTGTATATTCGGTGGCGTCCACACGATTCATTTTTGCAACTACATACATCATGCTTACCGGGACGATTAGCAGTGCCACTGCCATCGCTATTAATAATTTATTGCTTGATTTCATTCTGTTCTTTTTCTTGGTAACCGATAGTTGCTTCCCAAAATTTGAAAGCAGCTGTTTCGTTATCTATTATTAAAATGTTCTCCGACAAATGACTTATACATTTGTGTAAGCTCCTCCAACCCAATATCCAATAGGTATATGTTTCTAAATACATTCGGTAGTTCTTCATTTATGAAGATGGACTTTCGATAATCCTTTACCTGTTTAACGGCATCCGCCCCTAAGAAAAATCCTACGCCCCGTTTGTTTGCTAAGATTCCTTTTTGTTGCAACAAATCATAAGTCCGCGCAACTGTATTAGGGTTGACCTCCAGTTTCACGGCCATATCGCGCACAGAAGGAACTTTATCTTCCTGCTTCCATTTCTCCAACAAGATGTGCTCACACACGTATTCAGCTATTTGTAAATATATCGCCTTATTACTATTAAAATCCATCTTATACCTCCTGTTCCTTTAAACGTAGGTAGCTCACACTCCAGAAAAATAGTGTCAACACCACCCCCACTGCACATACTGCCTTTAAGACATTCACCTCCTGTTGCCAAAATCCACCTCCTACCCATATGGTGTCTCTCGTGACCCGCTCCATTATAAAAACGACAATACCAATCCAACAACCAATGAACACTAGCAGGCTGATTGCCGTCTTGATATAATGAAAATTGCGAAATGCGAGCGATCCCAAGAGAAAAAGACTATTAAATAGAAAAGGCAAGAAAACAAAATATCCAAATTGCTTTGGCAGTTCGCTCTTAAACAGATAAGCAAGGTTGTCGATTACCACTAATGTACCCTCCGCATTTGTATACGTGGTCGTGGAGGTTGTGATTCCGCGAAGATAGGAGACAAAAGATAGGTCTATTATATAGAACACCAAGATATAAGATGCAAACGCCAATAATACCGTATACACTATACTGACCAAAAATTTTTCCAATTTCGAAGCTGGAATTAGGAGTTCGATTATTGCCTTCGGTTTTTGACCCATATCCGAGAAATAGTTACTGGCCATCATCGTCAGGAACAATAGGCCTAGCAACAAAAATAAAGGAATTCTAAAGTTCAAAGTTTGCGTCCAATTTGCCATATGCTCAAGTGCATCGGAGACCGCAAAAGCATAGAAAGCAATTATTATTCCCACGACTACTGCCAATGAGATGAGGTATATTTTTCCAAAATTTATCCATTGCCTTCTAACCAAAAGATAAAATCTGTTGAAATCAAATGTATTATTCATGATGTGTTGTATTTAAAAGAGAAGTGATGCTGCTCTTTTTGGACAAAACAGCGTTAAAAAATAATTCCATATCGAGTCTAGAGTCCTCTTGATTGCTATTGATAGCAATGGTATTGAATCCACCGAGCCCCTCCTCTACATACAGCGCATTGCTATCCACCTCCTTGACTTTTTTGAACATCAATCTGTTGGTAATCTCCTCAATAGACGCACTCAAGGCTACCTTCTGTTCATCTAACAAAATGACGGTATCTATCAGATTATCCAAATCACGGACTTGATGGGTAGATATGATGATGCAACAATCATCCGTCATCGCTGAAGCCATTATCTTCCTGAACTGTGCCTTTGATGGAATATCGAGACCGTTAGTCGGTTCGTCCATAATAATCAGCCGTGCTTTAGTCGCCAATCCAAAAGCGATGATGTACTTTTTCTTTTGGCCATAGCTCATTTCAGACAACTTTTGTTGCACAGGTATTTCGAATTCTGTCAGCAACTCGTGCAGATACTGATGGTCAAAATAAGGGTAGAATGGAGCATTTACACTCACATAGCTTGATGACCTGACAGATGGCAGATGAAATTCTTCCGGAATAAAACTAATCTGTCGCAACAATGCAGGTTCACGTTTTCGCGGATCGTACCCCAATACCTCCAGCGAACCTGACCACGGATACACGAGGCCAGAAATGTTTTTCAACAACGTGGATTTACCGGCTCCATTTTTACCAAGTAGACCATAAATATGCCCCTCTTCCAGCTGCATACTCACATCCTTAAATAAAGGCTTTGCTTTATTATAATTAAAATTTAGGTTTTTAATAGTTATCATACTAGTGTACTATTTAAATAATACACTAATATAGTAACATATTTCGTACTCTCTATAATTTCTTTAAAAAAAATCATCGTTATTATTTCAAGCTGTACTTCAAGCATATACAGCAACGTGATTCGTATCCCTAAAAATAACCGGTTTCGGGGATATCATAGCTGCTTTACAATACCCATATTTGCATCAGCAATCAAAATAAGAATGAAGAGGATTACACTTACACTAACTGCACTGCTGATGTCCTGCGTAGCGACATACGCTCAAAACAAAATGTTCAAAATCGAGTATGGACCTGCGCTACCTGCAGAAGTAGCAGCCGAGCATCCGGATGAGATCCCTGAAACCCTATTTGAGGGGTGGGTCAACAAAGACTTAATTCGCTTTTATACCCACGGCGAGTCTCCTACCATACAGTTGACTAAAAAAGCTACTGGTCAATCCACCATACTCTACCCTTCACAAGAACTATACTACACACTTATTGGCGAAAATGAAGCCGTGGCCAATGCTGCTACCGAGGATATGGAATTGGAGTATATCCCAGGCAAGCAAAAAAACATTGCCGGATATATCTGTAAGCTTGCTCAATTTGACTTGGGCAGCGATGAAGACACAGACGCACCATCTATTTTAGAGTTTTGGTACACGGAAGCCATTCCCACCATCTATTGGGGTGACTATGACTTTTTGAGGCAATTACCGGGTGCAGTACTGGAGATGAGTATAGGAGGCACAGGTATTATTGCAAATAAAATCAGTCAAGATGAATTAAAAAATGAAGAGTTTGAGATTCCAGTAGACTATACCGAGGCGCAACCCGCGGCGGACATTGCAGACGATGTTACTGAACTGACCGAGGGGATTCACTCCTATTACAATGATGACAACACCCTAGTTGGACTTCGTGATGCTGACGACAATATCATTACCGAAGCCATCTTTACCTCCATCGCAGTTTTTGATGGAGAGACAGGTATCGCCAGTGACGGTAGTTACAACTATGGCACGATAGACAAAAAGGGCAAGACCATTATTCCATTCAACTACAGTTACCTCGCATTTGACGAGAATTCGCAACAATATCTCTTTGGTAAAGGTGACTTTTTTGGACTTATGGATATAAATGGCCAAGAAATTATCCAGCCTAAGTATGAAATGGTATCCTTTATCAAAAACGGATACGCGAGCTTTCAACAGAATGAAAAGAACGGCTTATTAGACGCGCAAGGAAAAGAAGTCGTACCCGCTCAGTATTCTTATATTGCCGACCACAACGCCAGTCACTTTATTGTTGTAGACGGAGAGTCCTACAGCTTACACACCATTAAAGGCCAGAAATCCCTTATCTCCGGTTTACAGCACATATCTACTACAGATGAGCCCAATATCTTTCTGGCCTTGAAAGGCGACAAATATGGCTATTTAGACCAGCATGGCAAAGTCCTAATCCCGTTCAAATATGGTTATGCTTCTATATTCACCAATGGTGTAGCCACCGTTTCCCTCGACGATGATTTAGAAGACATGTTCATGATTGACACCAAAGGCCAACCTGTAGCTGCTACCGAAGTCGAATAATCGCTCAGAACAAAAAATCAATATTTCTAAAACAAATTTGATTTTTGACCGTTATACTAGTACAAAAAGGTTATTTGCAGACTTTACACATGTTATATAAAGTTCGGCGAATAATTTTAAACAATAGAAAGCCCAAGACTTAAAAATCTTGGGCTTTTGCTTTATACGATGATTCGACTTCTAGTACTCCAATTCCACTTCCATTCTGACGTACGCTATCGTCCTTTTCACAAACGGACTTCCTACAGACTTCATTCCAAACTTTTCGTAAAATGAACTCGCCTCTACCCGCGCATTACACCACACGACCTGCCCTCCCATGTGACGGCAAAAATCGAATACAGCATCCAACAATTCAGTCCCTATACCCATCTGTTGAAAGGCAGATGATACCGCAAATTTCCGGAATTGAAAATCATCCCCCACTCGAAATACAGATATCACACCTATGATTTCCGATCCAACGTAGGCTGCAAAGTGCGTACCTTCATAATCATCATCAAGCTGCACATCCTTTAAGGATCCATCTGGATACAGCACCTCCAACCTTACTTTCCAGGTACGGGGCGCTGCGACCTGCTCAATCCATATTTCCTTTAATTCCTCCATAAGATAGTCGTATCTTTTGAATTTTACACCTGGTCCACACCAATCCTCCAGATGTCGGTCACTTTAGTTCCAAAACCAACTTCGGGTGTTCCCCAATGATGTCCACGATTATTTCAAAATAGGTCAATCCATTTCCTCTGCCTAGTTCCTCAAGCTTCTCTTTGAATAGTGCAATATTGTAAGTCGGGCCTAGGTTCAATTTCTCCAGATAATATTGCTCCGTAGCCGCATAGCCAAGTGCTTCCTTACTCTTCTCAGCAGCCACCCAAATCAAGTGAGGCTTATCAACGCCCTTTAATGCTCCAAACCCTCCATATAATAAGTCATTAAAGGCATCCAAACTGTTGCCTATTTTCCAATCTTCACCCTGCATGAATACCCTATTGATTTCATCATAGAACGATGCTATATCTTGAATACGATGCCCATCAATCACAAAGGCATGATGCTTAGTCATATATTAAAAGCTATATTTCACTACTTTAAAGGCTCCCACTTCAAGCGATACAGCAATTCATCCATATGTGCATAGAATGTTGACAATTCAGGCGTTCCTCTATTCCCATAGTCATTTATTTTCTTGCTCGCCCCCCCTTCATAGACGACAGCTGTATTCACAGACGGCAGATCAGTGACATTACGGCTTCCATAACTATCCTCCAAAGAGCTAAATTTCATATCCTGTAACATCTTGAAAACCGTATGGAGCTCCTTCGGACTCACCGAGGCGATATACTTACCTTGAAGTTTGTTTTTTAAATGATTCTTTGCGTCCAGGGTTGCTTTACCATCCTTTTCTATTGATAGGGTATATATCGGACAAAAACCGAAGCACGGTGTCCTTGACATCGTCACCGCACTTATTTCATGCACACTATCACCCTTTACATTTTTATAGTTTTTACACGAAAACAATAAAAAACAAGCGATTACCAATCCTAAATACTTCATAGTTATTTTTTAAGATCAAATGCACCAAAAACACTGCCAAACCCACTTCTAGGCAGCTATGCTTTTTTTCATGATGAACATCGATTGCAATTCCGAGATTGACCTTTCACGAATAGCCCTCATCCATTCGGCAGAAGGCATTTTTTACAGCAATGCGTTCGGCGTAGACACGGATTGTCCATTCCCCAATTCGCGCACATTCAGAAGTGTTGTTTCCGCAATTTGTGTCAGTGCCTCCTCTGTAAAAAAGGCCTGATGAGCTGTAATCAACACATTTGGAAAGCTCATAAGTCGCTGCAAAACATCATCTTCTATGATAGTCCCGGAGAGATCCTTGAAGAATATTTTCTCCTCTTGCTCATATACATCTATTCCCAATGCACCTATTTTTTTTGTCTTAAGCCCCTCGATAACAGCATTCGTATTTATCAATGCCCCCCTGCTTGTATTAATTAGCGTCACCCCATTCTTCATCTGCTTCAAGGCAACTTCATTAATGAGATAACGATTCTCTGGTGTCAATGGGCAATGCAGCGAAATGATATCCGACTCCGCATACACTTCTTCCAAACTGGTATAGGTCACACCTTGAGCTGACAAGTGTTCATCAATATACAAGTCATAGGCTAAGATGCGACACCCAAACCCCAGCGCTATCTTACAGAAAGCCTTTCCGATCTGCCCTGTACCGATCACTCCTATAGTCTTACCATAGAGATTAAATCCCAATAATCCCTGTAACGAAAAGTTCTGCTCACGTACCCGATTATAAGCCTTGTGCGTCTTCCGATTGAGCGTCAACAACATGGCAAATGCATGTTCAGCCACCGCTTCCGGTGAGTAGGCTGGTACCCTACACACAGACAGGCCATATTCATGGGCTGCCTCTAAGTCTACATTATTGAACCCTGCACATCTCAAAGCAATAATTTTCACGCCTTTAGCCGCCAGTATCGCTATAACTTCACGTGTCACTTTATCGTTCACAAACACGCATACCGCATCTACATTATCCACCACATTCACGATGTGGGGCCCCAGATGAGTATCATAGAATTCAAAAGAAAATAGACCATCGGTATTGACCAATTGAAAAAAATCACGGTCATAAGGTTGAGTTGAAAAAAAAGCTATTCGCATTGTATCCTAATAAATTTTGGTTATAAGCTATCCCTCTATTTCAGGGGTAGCTCCTGCACAAGTACTTGATATCCGTTGTATCCCATTGTTCCTTTCCATTTACCATTCACGACAATGTGCTTACCCGTATTCTTATCTACAAAATCAGCTTTGAACGAACAGGTCAGTAAGTATCTATCCACATATCTCTCCAAAATCAACTTCGAATAGGGTTTAACTTTTAAAGTAAGGACGGATGATCCACCCGTTTTGTAAGGTGCTTCTTCAAGTTCCGAAGACATCCGGAATTTAGTATTTTGATATATCGGATTACCCTTTATTTCCAAGTCTTTAGGAACATTTACCTCATACTTCTCTATAGGTAGATCAGGAGGCACATACCCTACGGTGTCATCCACAAAAAATTGGGAGGTCAGGAGCAGTTCATCAAAGCTCTCTTCATATTGCAGCTCACTGAGGGTATTTCCAAAATTTGGGAGTTCATTGCCTGTCAACTTAATAGTCACCGTGTCAATTCCATCGCCCTTCGCCATATAATAGCTCAAGTCCTTCAACTCATAGTCACTATCTACAACCTCCTTAAAATCATCTACCTCATCTTTCGAACATGCGTAAAATAATACTGATATCAAGGCAATAAAAATAGGAATATGGTTAATTTTCCAGGTCATGGCATGTATCGGTTAAATAAGTCAACGTTTAAATTTAAAGAAAATATTCTAAAAACGTGACAAATTCGGTGATATTTTATTGAAAAACAAAATTAGACTTAAGCTCCGAGCGACTATCTATTTCCAAAATTTCGTATATCAATTTAAGATGATATTTCACCGTGTTCTCCGAAATATGAAGTGCCACCCCTATTTCTTTATTTGTTTTGTCCTGATTCACAAGTTCAATAATTTCGCGTTGTCGCTTCGTCAGCACATGGTTTTCCAGCTTCGCCTTTGGCTCGCCTTGTTCATTCAACCCTTGCGTCATATTTTGCAATGTAATGCGCATTCTCGCATTTTCATTTTCAACCAATACCCTTTTCTGTACACTCGTCTTATGCAGCTTCCACAGTGTGACCAACAGTAAAGCCAATATTACAGCAAGACTTATCAGATAGTATCGAAAATTCCGCTCGCTGCTCAACTCCAAGCCCTGTCTTTGCTGTAGCAGCTCATTCTCTAGGATATTTAACTTGCCAGCTTGATTATTTGCATCGTACTTAGTCCTTGCTTTACTCACACGTTTCTGCGCATACAATGCATGTTCATAATCTTTTTTAGATTCGTAGTAGCGTGTGATGGTCTCTTCCATGATAATAATATAGATATCCATGTGATACTTGTTCGCATAGGACATCCCTTTTTCGTAAGCTTCCATCACTTTTTCAGGAGCATTAATTTCCCCATACAATGCCACCTTCACTCTGTAGATATTTGGCAAATGCTTCGGATTATGCTCTTTAATCAACGCAATCGCCTGATCTAAATAGCGATCGGCTTTCTCATATTCTTTATCTCGCATAGCTCTAATCGCCAGTATCGTCACGAAAGTAGCTTGCGTCTCTTCATCAAGTAGGTGTAGCTTCTCTTGATTCACCATCTTAAATAGCCGATCAAACTCCTGCTCTTTCTGTAGGTCGAAATAGACAAACAGTTGCTCCATCAGCACGCGCATTTCAGCCTCCTCCCGATGCTGGCTTACAGCTGCCTGCTTCAAGGCCAAATCCAGATTACTCAATGCTCCAGAATAGTTATATAGACGCTTGTAAGTGAGCGACTTTTGCAAGTACGCGTGATACTTGTCGTAAGCTGTGGATACCTCACTATTGATTATATCCTCCAATCGAAGGATGGATGCCTCATATTGGTGGCGATCGTTCAATTCCGAAATCTCACCATGCAACTCCACTGGATTAAGCGTTTGCGCATGCACAGCCCCAATAATCATGAATACAACAACAGCACTAATTAATCTATACAATTCTATCATATCAGTTTGATAACCTTCACATTTTGCCCGCCATTTTTCTTTGCAACACACCTCGACTGGTCTCCTTCTTTTAAATAGGCAACTCCAAAAATAAGTTTTTTATTAAGAAAATATAAAATTATTAAACATTACAGTGCAAATTTGCCAACCTACTCTTTACTGCATGTATGTCCAAGCACTCAAGTCCCCGCAAGGCAAAACATCTTAAACAACTGTCGAACAACACATTAAACAACACCCACCCTTAAAAAGGTGGTTTACTACCCCTTTTTAATACCCAGCACTACCCGACTACTACCCGCGCATTGTTAGGATTGTCTACAAAATTAATCGATTTTTGCAGTAACCGTATTGAGAGATTAACATCCTACACGGAAGTCAATCATCAAGATTTACAAGACCCAATAATTTCCTAGCATGAAAAAGATATTTGAACTTGTTATTTATGAAGAGGGCCAGCTACGTAAAGAACGATATGTATTAGAAGGCGAAAGCTTAAATTCGCCATATCCATCGCCCGCAGACAAAGGCATCGCTTCTGCAATGGCATTTCTCCAAAAACATCGATCCAGGTCCAATATATCTGCTTTGCCTACACGATCGAGGACAAAGCATACGAATAGGCTGGCCGAGGTATAAAAAAAAAGACACCCGTTAATAACAGGTGCCTCCGTAAATAATTGACGAATAACAAACTATAGCAATAGGTCACTTAATACAAAACCCACAAAAATGGTGACCGCAATAGCGACTATACCCGGTACTATAAAACTGTGATTGACCACGAATTTTCCAATTTTGGTACTCCCTGTACGATCAAAATCAATGGCAGCCAGCAAAGTCGGATACCCTGGAAGTAAAAAATCGCCATTCACTGCCGGAAACATAGCCAATAGATGCGGACTCGAAATACCCAACGCTACACCCATCGGCATAATCGTACGCGTTGTAGCAGCCTGGCTAAAAGTCAGTGCTCCCATCAAGAATAGTGCGATCGCAAATGTCCAGGGATATACCGTTACTATATCCTTAAAAGTATGTTCGATTACGGCCTCATTGGCCAACATGAAGGTTGCACTCATCCACACCACCCCCAAGATCGAGACCACCGCCGTAGCCATCGAGGTAAACAAGCTCATTTTAGCTACCTCAGCTGTAGAAGTCTTGGTGACCAACATGATACAAGCCGAAGCCGACAGTGTAATCATAATAATCATGGTTGTCAGGTTGACGGTGCCATTAGCTCCCACACTGAAGCTTGGTTCACCTCCCACGTAGGGAACCAGGCTCGGAAATGCGCCAAAAAGCACAATCAATAGAATAGCCGCCCCGAAGATAGCCACCGCCATTTTAGCCCCTGGTTTTGGTTGATATTTCACCCTACCTACCCCTACATCCGTGGGGTCCATCGATCTTGCGAATTCAGGATCTTTCATCTTTTCCAAGAAAATAGGGTCTTTATCCAATTCCACTCCCTTTTTACGTACAGCAAGTATACTCGCCAGTATACCAATCATGGCTGCTGGTATACAGATCAGCATAATATGGATAGAGGCCGATGAATACGCCAATATTGCAGCCAAAGAAGCGCTAGCCGCACTCATCGGGCTGCCTGTAATAGCTAGATGAGACGCGATTACCGATACAGAGAGTGGGCGCTCCGGCCTTACGCGCTGTTTAGCCGATACTTCGGCAATAATAGGTAGCAACGAATATACGATATGGGCTGTCCCGGCAAATAGACATAGAAAATAAGTTGTAAATGGCGCGATGAATGTAATTTGGCTTGGATTTTTACGGATAATACGTTCAGCAATACTGACCAGATAATCCAACCCACCAGCCGCCTGTAGCGTAGCTGCCGTTGTCACAATGGCAAGAATAATCAAGAGCACAGCTATTGGAGGTTCCGCAGGGGTCATCTTGAACACGAGTACAAAAATCATCAATCCCACCATTCCCATTACTCCGAGCCCAATTCCTTTCATTCGCGATCCAATCAAAATCATCGCCAACAAAATCGCTAATTGGACAAATATCATTGCGCAATAAATTTAGGATGAATCAGGTTTTCGATTGAGTAAACCTCTTCCCACTTGGCCTGACTGATCAATTTACGTTCGATTACAACAATCTCATATATGGATTTCCCTGTTTTTAAGGCCTCTTTTGCAATAGACGAGCACTCCTCATAGCCCAAAATTGGGTTTAATTGGGTGACAATACCAATGCTTTGCATCACCATATTTTTGCTATGTTCGACATTTGCCGTAATCCCAACAATACACTTGTCTTTAAGAGTACGGCAAGCCTTTGTCAGATACTGTAAAGACGTAAACAGTGCCATTCCAATTACCGGTTCCATTACATTGAGCTGCAATTGACCAGCTTCTGCAGCCATCGTGACCGTCAGATCTGCTCCTATCACATAGTAGCAGGTCTGGTTCATCACCTCTGGTATTACCGGATTCACCTTTCCAGGCATAATAGAAGAGCCAGGTTGCATCGCCGGTAAATTTATTTCATTAAGGCCGCAACGTGGACCACTACTCAATAGCCGCAAATCATTACAGATTTTGCTGAGCTTTATAGCATTACGCTTGAGTGTGCCACTAAGCTGGACTAAGGCACCGGTATCATAAGTCGCTTCAATCAAATCTGCCGCCAGCACCACCGGCACCTGGCTAATATCGGCTAAATACTTGACACACAGCTGGGCATATCCCTCAGGCGCATTGACCCCCGTACCAATAGCCGTTGCCCCCATATTTACTTCCGTGATCAATTGCGAGGCTTCTCGAATACGCATCACATCTTCTCCCAATGTGGTCGCAAATGCATTGAACTCCTGCTCCAAAGTCATGGGTACAGCATCCTGCAATTGTGTACGGCCCATCTTTAAAATACCTTCAAATTCTTTCCCTTTTTTATAAAAAGCAACCTGCAATTCTTCCAACGCAAGTGAATAGGAGGCTATCTTAAGATATATTGCAATTCGAAAAGCAGATGGATAGGCATCATTGGTACTTTGCGACAGGTTAACGTCATTATTCGGATGTAGATACTTGTATTCTCCTTTTTGATGCCCCAAGTATTCCAATCCCAGATTCGCGATTACTTCGTTTGCATTCATATTGGTAGAAGTCCCCGCTCCCCCCTGTATCAGATCGCTTACAAACTGGTCTACAAATTCACCCGCAATCAATCTATCACAAGCATAAGCAATAGCTTCGGCTTTCTTGGCATCCAGGATTCCCAAATCCCGATTCGCCAATGCTGCGGCCTTCTTGACATAGCCAAACGCTTTTATAAATAGAGGTTCACTGCCGATCGATATACCCGTTATATCAAAATTCTCCTTAGCGCGCATTGTCTGCACACCGTAATAGCAGTCGTTGCTAATCTCCTTTTCTCCTAAAAAATCATGTTCAATTCTAAAAGATGTCATCATATTTTTATTTAGTGGTTATACTAGTTCATCCATCGATACCTTAAAGAAATCCTGTACGTAGGTCTCTTCTCTAACAGCTATCTAGGATAAGTCCTTGACATTAGACCTTTCAGCGACGGTGGAGCAAAGAATTAGAGCAATTCGTCTACACCAAGGCACCTCTTGTCATTTATGGTGCAAGATAATGAAATAATAGACACCTCCATCCAACTACTCAATTACTCCCGTATTACTTCATCCAAGTACCGTATTCCAAAATCTAAAATCACCCGCTCAATAGGGTTAAGATTAACCTTATCCATTCCCTTTTTTAAGTCCCATCCCTCAGCACATTTTGCCATTTGCTGCAAGTTTTCATTAAGTTATGCTAGACATGGATTTGATTATTTAATTTATTTTCAGTATATTACAAAATTACTAAAGCATATACTAAGACAGCATACCAGTAGTGAAAACTCAAGCTGTTCATTAAAAGCTATCTCAGAGTGGTGGTTCCGATATATCGTATAGCGGACAAGCTATTCATTATTCATTATTTAAAATCATATCATTTCATTATGAAGAACAACGTTATGGTCAACTATCCAAAAGCGACCTCCAGTCCCGTAAATGTATCCTACAGCATCAGCAAGCAGGGCAATCTTAAAACAATCACCTGTGCCGTGGCCAATACCGAGGCCGTTCCCGCTTGGTTGGAATTGCGAAAATTTGAGCTCATAGGGATTAAGTCCAACGAGACTTATGACCTTCTATTTGAACAACGTAAGTATGAGAAAAATTTAGATACCATATTGTTTATGGATAAGGTATTTGAGAAAATAATTGCTTCGGCCAACTAGTCTTCTCCCTTTCCGTCAGATACATTTGTCCCCCACCGTCTAATTGAATCATCACGGCAAAGTCACAAATAACTATCTTCAATACAATTTCATCCACCTCCTCTTTTTTTTTAAAAAAATAGTAGAATAGAAAATATATTAATCGTAATATTGCAATATAATAATCGATCACTATGGGCATCACCAAAACCGAGATATTCAATGAACAGCAAAATAGGCTTGCAGTTACCCTTAAAGCGTTGGCACATCCTGCTCGCATTGCCATCATACAATATATCCTCAAGCAGGATGCCTGTATCTGTAACGATCTCGTTGAAGAATTAGGTCTGGCGCAGGCAACCATTTCACAACACCTCCGCGAGCTGAAGAACATCGGCATCATCAAGGGAAGCATAGCGGGTACCAGCGTATGCTACTGTATCGATGAGACCGTTTGGTTTCAAATCAAGAGAGAATTAAATGAATTTTTTGGCGATAAGGTCAGTACGAACACCTGTTGTTAGTCGATAGGGATGATTACTACTTCACTAAACAACTCGTCTCGATTTATTTAGCTTGTCGTCAACTTATAGGAGACAGCTTTTATTAGGATTACTGATCATATTTTTTTCGAACCAATACATCGCAATATTGCATTATACAAATAAATAAAGACACCATGAAATTATCCGAAATCAAACAATTACTGCCCCTTTTGGACAATGTTGCCTTTCAACTAGAAGACGGCACATACGTACCTGAGCATTTCCATGTCACCGAAGTAGGTATGATTATCAAAAGTTTCATAGACTGTGGCGGAATCATTCGCCAGGAGAAAGCCGTTAATTTCCAACTATGGAATGCAGATGACTACGAGCATAGACTCAAGCCTGGTAAACTGCTTGCTATCATTGAACTCTCCGAACAGAAGCTTGGTATAGAAGATGCGGACATTGAGGTCGAATATCAAAGCAACACCATCGGCAAATACGACCTGGAGTTCAACGGTAGCCACTTCATCTTACGAAATAAGACGACGGCCTGCTTGGCTCAAGACGCTTGCGGCATCCCCCCCTCCAAGACACAGGCTGAACTTTCCATCCTTCCAAGCACTGGCAGCTGCACCCCGGGCTCTGGATGTTGCTAATCTGATTATACAATAGCAAAAGATGTTTCCTCAACTAAATCAAACCATCAGCAAAATACTTCACATGTCTATTGCTGATGGTCGAAAAGAAATGCTACGTCCCTTGGCCGATTACATCCAGTACCAACTCGATAGTAATCAAGATGCGCGCATCCATTTCATTTGCACCCACAATTCCAGACGTAGTCAGTTCGCGCAGATTTGGGCTCAAACCGCAGCACAGTATTACGGCGTCCCTGCCGTATACTGTTATTCAGGTGGCACTGAAGAGACCGTATTGTTTTCAGCGGTCAGAGACACGCTAAGTGTCCAAGGCTTTGAAATACACATGCTGGCACACGGGGCCAATCCAATTCATTACATCAAATCTGACCCCAATACCGCCCCCATCATTGGATTCTCCAAAAAGTACGACCACCCTTTCAACCCTTTGTCTCACTTCGCTGCCGTAATGACCTGCTCCGCAGCAGATGCTGGCTGCCCCTTCGTTGTTGGAGCTGATGGTCGATTTCCCATCACTTTCGAAGACCCCAAAGTTTCGGATGACACTGCTCAGCAATCAACAGTCTATCAAAACTGTAGCCAACAGATTGCCGCCGAAATGTTTTACATATTTTCACAGATTATACCCGTACCATGCAGCCCTGGCTCCCATTCTTAGGTCGTTATCGTATTAGTTGGACTTACTCCCCCAAGCCTCTTCTATAGATTCGACAAAATAGATTTGGCCTTGCTTATTGCTTTCGTAAATAAAATCCCGCAAAGCCTGACTTTCAAATTTGGCAAAATCCCCTACGATAGCCAATTGAATACCGTACTGAGCAAATTTTTGTAAAATATCACCTGCTATTTTGGTTTTTAGGTCAAAGAAGCCCGGCGTTACCTGCTCTTCTTTGACCATCACCTTATACACATCCAGGTATCCCGTATTACCGATGATATCCAAGGCATCATCGACGTTGGATAGGACAATGCCGTCCGCAACTACCTCCACCATTTTTACCCCATTGATCTCTTTTATTTGTAAATCCATTTGCTTATTTTCCTTTAATTAAATTCCTTTTTTTCGAAGACCGACTTTCCCCTACCTCTCCATTTAGCAATATTTCATTTCGCCCCCCGTCTTCCCCCATCCTAACCAATCACTTTCTATTTTTAATCCTGATGCCCTAAAAATAGACAACAAATCACACAATCAAGAGTTTCATGCCCTCTTTTTCCATTCGTATACACAGCACCACCCTATTCTCTCAAGAATATATTCACACCTGTTTTCACAAATCGCTCCTATTTTTAAAAAAAATAAGTGTCTCGGTAAGTAGTTGGGCAATTTCTATTGTCTATACTAAAAACACGATATATGATGGGATACACAGAACAAGACTCGGCCTACACCAATTTAGAGAACAAGTCTACCGAAGAATTACTTTTAGGAATAAATGAAGTCGATCAGCAGATCGCTGCTATCGTCCAAGGTTGTATCCCCGCTCTTATTCCACTCGTCGATTCCATTGTGCAGGGAATTAAACAAGGCGGGCGCCTCATCTATATCGGAGCAGGTAGTAGTGGGCGCTTGGGAGTGTTGGATGCCTCCGAATGTCCACCAACATTCGGAGTTCCTTACAGCATGGTGCACGGTTTGATTGCCGGTGGAGATGACGCGATTCGATACGCCGTCGAAAATGCGGAGGATAATCTAGAAGCTGGTTGGACTACCCTCCAACAGATGCAGCTTCACCCGCAAGATGTTATCGTCGGCATTTCAGCCTCGGGTACCACGCCCTATGTGCATAGCACTTTAGCGCATGCCAGAGCTTTCAATTTGACAACCGGATGCATCGTATGTAATCTTCAAAGTTCCATTGCCCAGGTGGCAGACTTTCCGGTAGAGATGAATACCGGTCCAGAGTTCTTAACAGGTTCTACCCGAATGAAAGCAGGAACTGCTCAAAAAATGGTTTTGAATATGCTAAGTACCTCCGTAATGATTAAATTGGGAAAAGTTTATGGCAATAAGATGATAGACATGCGAATTGCCAATGACAAATTGAGAGAGCGAGCGATTCGCATGCTGGTACAGGAGACTTCCTGTTCCGAAGCCATTGCCACATCCCTGCTCTCCAAATACAAAAGTGTACGTGCAGTGCTCGAAAACTTAAAAACAGAATCAACATCATAAATTCAGATAGATGAATGACCAATCCCATGTGCTCACCCAGCTATTGCATGCCATTGCTGATGAAGATAAGGACGCATTCAACCGCCTCCATCAGCTCTATTTCATTCGCCTCAGACGATTTGCATACTCTTTCCTCAAGCAAGAAGAGCTTGCAGAGGAGATTACCGCCGATCTTTTTATACACATTTGGCTAAAAAAAGAGACGTTGACCAGAATCGAGCACCCTCAAATCTATCTTTACACAGCCATCAAGAATCAATGTCTGAATGCCTTAAAAAAGAACAGTAATCGGAAGAATGAACCAATCACGGAGCGAGACCATGATAGAGCAACGATGAGTGATACACCCATCCAACAATTAGAAAACAAGGAATTGATGTTGTATCTAGATGCCATCATTTCAACACTACCTGAGCAGAGACGACTTATATTTAGGCTCGTAAAAGATGAAGGTATGAAACACAAAGACGTGGCTTCTCTACTCGATATATCGGTAAGAACTGTCGAAAATCAGCTCTATAAAGCGATTAAGTATCTCGCCGAAAAGGTGGAGATGTACCTACAGAAAAGCCCCTATCCCGAATTAAAAAACAACAGGCAGCAGCTCCTTTCTCTCTTATTCTAAACACAACGGAAACCACAGAGCCGTACAAACTGACACGACAATGGACAAAAGTGATTTTTTAAAGATGCTGACCAAGAAATTGACAACTGGCCTATCTCGACAGGAGCAGGTTGACTACGATATCTATTTGCAGCAGCACAGTGACTATAATCAAGTAGAGCAGATTATTCAGCAATACTACACCAATACCTTTTCGGCAGAGGAGCCAAGTGCTCAACAACGTCACCTTGAAGACATCTGGTTGAAACTAGATTCTCCTACCCTAACGACGCAAAAGCCAAATCCTCCTTTGATTAAGTCTCGGTGGATGGCCCTATTCGGCGTAGCCGCAGCTTGTTGCCTTATCCTCGGTATAGGCTACTATTTACTCCAAGGATCCAAACCCTTAAATCCAGTAGATCAAATACTATCTGAGTCCATAGTTTCTACCAATCAAAAGCTACTTGTCCCCATGATAGATGGCAGTGTCGTGACCTTAGATCCCGACTCCCGACTCGACTACAATGAAGCTTTTGGCGTAGAAAAGAGGCAAGCCAAATTAAGTGGATCCGCCCATTTCAACGTCATGAGCAATGCCGACATCCCACTTCACATCCAAGTAGCAGACTACCTCGTCACCGTAAAAGGTACATCCTTTTACATTCGTGAAGACAAAGCCAACGACGGGTACGAGCTAATACTCTTCCACGGAAAAGTCGAACTCGCGACTCGGCATGAGCCAGCAAAAGTACGCAAGATACGTCCCAATCAAAGCGTTCGATGGGGCAAGGATACCCAAGATATTGCCCAGCTGATTATTACTGACCTCGATTCCCAAGTGATTATTCAGAAGCAAGAGCGACTCCAAGACTCCATTGTATTTCAAAAACAGAAGTTCGAAGATTTAGTAATAAAGCTATCTGACATCTATAAAGTAAAATTTATAATCGAGAATGAACAGCTGCGCAAAAAGCGCTTTAGCGGAATGATTCGAAAAGTCCCACTTCAGGAACTGATGCACATACTAGAAACGGCCTACCCTTTCGAGTATAAAATTCAAGATAGCATTGTCATTATTCGATAATACAGCCAACATGAAACAAGTCAAGCTACTCGCTTTATTTTTACTCACCGTCATGGCTGTCCAGGCTCAGGAAAAGACTATCCAATTGGTGAAAGGCAGGTTTCCCTTAAAGGCGATTTTTAACCTTGTTCAGCAAGAACAACCCATCACATTATTCTACAGTGATGATATTGTTCGTGACGACATGCATTACACCGTCACCAAGGATAGGATGTCAATAGAGTCCTTGCTACAGGAGGCTCTTCCTCCATTAAAACTCGCGTATAAAAAGATAGCGGACAATATGATTATCGTACACGCCCAGATTAACGATCAGCGAGGGAAGCATGACAGGCTCACCGGAACGATAGTTGATGATTATGGGCATCCCGTTACGTTTGCCACCATCAGACTTCTTCTCGGCGATCAGTTGTTGGCACTCTCCAATACCATAGAAGATGGTAGCTACAGCATTCGAAAGACACTCCAACAGGGTACCACCTATCAAATACAAATCAATTCGCTTAGCCACAAGAGCTTCTCTCATACTTTTCAGTATCCAGATACAGCGGCTATCAGCCGGATAGTGTTACAGCAGCAAGCCAAACGCTTACAAACAGTCCATGTGACTGCACAAGTACCCCCATTCTCCAGGATTGCCGACCGTCTTATAGTCAATGTAGAAGGCACCATGCTTGAAAGTGGATTATCCACGTTAGAAATCCTTCAACAGTCGCCTGGCCTTTGGGTAGACGCCAACGGGAATATCAAAATACGTGGTAACCAGAGCGTAAGGGTGATGATCAACGATATCCTTCAGCGTATGTCCAGCGAGCAATTGGCTGAATACCTTCGTTCTTTACCTTCTGAAAACATAAAGAAAATAGAGATCATCCCCAATCCTGGTGCAGAATACGAGGCCGAAGGTACGGGTGGCATTGTCCGTATTATTTTGAAAAAAAATATCAACGATGGATTTAAAGCCAATTTGTTGGCCCGTTATCTACAGCAACGGCGTGATCCTTATTTAAATACCGGTGCCATACTTGATTTTAAAAAGAACAAATTCTACATCACAGCGGTTGGAGCTTATCTCAAGGACAATCGCAGTATTATTTCAAATTACGATGTATCCTATCCCGATCAAAGCAATTATCTCAGCAGCACGGATAGGACTCGGTATCTCGACTCCTACAACAGTCGGATTACAGCTTCTTATGACATTACCGACAATCAAAATGTAAGCATACAGACCCTATGGATAGGTAATACCATCGATCAGGTTTTCAACACCCAGAATACACACCTCCTTAGCAATCAAACGTTAAGAAAGCAGACCGCCAATAACTGGGATACCCGCCAGAATATGCTCAATTCTACTCTCAACTACAATATCAGCTTGGATAGCGTCGGCACGTCGGTGAAGGTAATAGCCGATTACCTATCCAATAAGCATCGCGAATCAAATGATTATACCATGCGCTCCGTAGATACCGACGAAACCGAGCGCTATATCAACCTTTCACCCAGTCTAACCGAGATATACAGCCTTCAAAGTGATTTCACGCGCTATTACAGCAGTACACCATTCAACTGGATCGCCGGTGCCAAATTTGTGGGCACCAATCGATACAACGAAGTGCTCCGCAACAATAATATAGATGGGCAATGGATTAAAGACCCACGCTTGAGCAATGAATTTCAATATCGAGAAAATCTGTTTATGGCATACGGAGCCATCAATTACAAACGCTACAAGACCAGCGTCAAAATAGGTCTAAGAGCTGAGCAGACCTATATCAATGCCCTTTCCATCACTAACGGGGACCGAATCAACCAATCTTATATCAGTCTATTTCCCTCGATATACCTACTTCAAGAAGTTGGGGCAAAAAAACATTCTTTATATTTAAACTATGCCAAGCGGTTGCGAAGACCTTCGTTCAAGGATCTTAATCCTTACACCCTACAGATTGACGACTTCATCCTATTGGAAGGAAATGCAGGATTGACACCAGAGTATATCCATAAGTTAGAAACGGGTTTCAGTCTAAAGAACGGATTGACGGCCGATGTTTACTTCGCCTACACAAAAGACAAGATTGCCTTATTCATGGAATCCATCAATAACAAGACATTAGCCTATCAATCTCACAATTTTAATTCCAGCATAGACTACGGCGCTTCGCTATTTATTCCTTGGAACGTCAAAAAGTGGTGGTCTATACAAAGTAGTTTGGCTTGGTACAGGACTCGGTTTGAGTATGACAACGTTGACCTCTCCCAACAGATTGTTCAGGCAAATTTGTCTCAGACATTCAAATTCAAAGATATTATGGATGCCAGTATCTATCTCGATTACATAAGTCCTACCTACTTGGCCAATACCAAATATGCCGATCAATTCTATTCTAGCCTCCGGATATCTAAAAGTCTGTTGAGCAAGAAAGCCAAGATCACACTTATGTTGAATGATATATTCAATACCGCTCGGGAACATGAGATTACCGCTCATCAAGGCACGACGGCCTACTTCTATCAAAAACGCCCTACCCAGACTTTCGGCATGTCTATCAGTTATAGCATCTCAAAAGGCAAGAAGTTTGAAAACAAAAAAATAGAACAGAGCAATACCGACGAAAAAAACAGGACCAATTAGTGGCCATTTTGGCCACTAATCATCATTTGTACAGTCGATTGCGTCCTTATTCTACCTGTCGCCACTGTGGTATTCTTCATCTGTCACATCCGCTAGACATACAGCCGTCCCCCTTTTCCCTTCCGTGATGGCCACCTGCATGAATTTACTGTTGGCACTTGCTCCATGCCTGTTACCATAAATAAGGCTAGTAAGATCATTTTTATATTTCCCATGTTTTTGCTTCTTAACTAACGTCTTACTTCCGTACAATGCTCTATATATCGCTCTCCAATATGGTTATAGGAATTACGGTTTTGAGTACCACTTTTACTTACCGTATACCATTGCTATATCCTTAAGACCATTTGATGTATATATAATCTATGCAAAAAAACAGTATGATATTAAACTAAAATTTTAAAATAATTTAAAATTAAGTGTTATAATAAACTATATTTGAAAATAAATAGTATTAAAACATACCAAATGAATACATCTATCATCGGAACTGGCATTTCAGGGCTATCAGCAGCTTGCTACTTAGCAAAGTCAGGCCATCAGGTGCACGTTTATGAAAAGAATAGTGATGTAGGTGGCCGTGCGCGACAGTTCAAGAGTGATGGATTTACCTTTGATATGGGCCCCAGTTGGTATTGGATGCCTGATGTCTTCGAGTCCTTCTTTGCCGATTTTGGTTATCAAGTATCCGACTTTTACCAACTCAAGCGCCTAGACCCCTCCTATTCCGTAGTATTTAAGGATACCAGTATAGATATTCCAGCTTCCCTAGCCCAACTGTATACACTTTTTGAAAGTATAGAACCTGGGGCGAGTATGCAGCTCCAAAAATTTCTCAAGCGTGCGAAGCACAAGTATGAGATTGGTATGGGTAAATATGCCTCCTTACCCTCCCTTAGCATTAAAGAATTTCTGCAAATCGATGCACTGATGGCCTTACCTAGATTGGATATATTGTCCAATATGGAACGTCATATCCATACTCACTTCAAGCACCCTTATCTGCGTAAGATTATGGAGTTTCCGGTACTATTCTTGGGAGCTATGCCCGATCGTATACCCGCTATGTACAGTTTGATGAACTATGCCGATGCTTCTTTAGGCACTTGGTACCCAAAGGGTGGCATGTATCGCATCATAGACGCACTGTACACACTGGCCAAGCGGCTGGGAGTGCAGTTTCATCTCAATAGTGAAGTATCGGGATTTGGCATCAATCATAGACAATTATCCAGCATTCAGGTCCAAGGCCAAGCCATAGCCACTGATTTCGTGATTGCTAGCGGTGATTATCAGCATATGGAGAGCCTACTTCCAGATGCCTTACGCAATTATAGTACGTCCTATTGGCATAGCAGGGAGATGTCACCCACCAGCCTCATTTACTATCTGGGTATAGACAAGCGCCTACCATTATCCCATCACACGCTATTCTTTGACAGCGATTTCGACGCTCATGCCAAAGCGCTCTATGAGCAGCCTCGATGGCCCGATCAGCCGATGTTTTATGTATGCGCACCTTCTGTGACCGATCCTTCCGTAGCTCCTGCAGGACATGAAAACCTCTTCATCTTGATTCCGCTTGCTGCAGGCTTAGAAAGTGGCATTGAAGACTACACCCCTCGCTACCTAGATCAAATATTGGCACGTATGGAAACCAGACTTGGCACTGCTATCCGTCCGCATATCTGCTATCAAAAAAGCTATACCATACACGATTTCAAGCGAGACTACCATGCTTATAAAGGGAATGCTTATGGGCTTGCGAATACACTCAAGCAAACCGCTATTGGCAAACCCATGATGCAGAACAAAAAGTTGGAGAATCTTCTATACTGTGGGCAGCTATCCGTCCCCGGTCCAGGAGTACCTCCCGCCCTGCTATCCGGCAAGATTGCCGCAGCACAAGCCGTTAAATACGCCTCTTCACATATCCTTATATAATCTCACTGCTATGGACAACTTCAAGATATTCAACACACTATGTCAACGCTATAGCAAACAGGTGACTGAATTGTATAGCTCTTCCTTTAGCAGGGCTATCTGTGTACTACATCCCGACCTTCATGCACCCATCTATGGGATTTATGGATTTGTGCGTATTGCCGATGAAATCGTAGATACCTTTCACGATTATGACAAAAAGAAGCTACTCAACGATTTCAAAAGAGACACTTTTGAAGCCATCAACAGTGGTCTCAGCACCAATCCTGTATTGCATAGCTTTCAAGCTGTCGTTCAGCAATACGATATTCCACAAGCATACATCATTTCTTTCTTTGACAGTATGTATGCCGATTTGGATAAGACTTATTGGAAAAACCAAGAAGAGCTGGACACTTATATCTACGGTTCTGCCGAAGTAGTGGGTTTGATGTGCCTTTCCGTATTCTGTAATGGTGACCAGGAGCAAGTACAGCGCCTTACCCCTTCTGCCCGAGCGTTGGGTGCCGCCTTTCAAAAAGTCAATTTCCTACGAGACCTCCGCCAAGATGCTTATGACCTAGGGAGGCGGTACTTCCATGATATCAATCTGGAGCAATTCGACCACCAGACCAAGTTCAAAATCGAGCAACAAATCGCACAAGACTTTGATTCGGCTTACGGTGGAGTGATGCAATTGCCCAACAAGGCGCGATATGGCGTATTGTTAGCCTACCGCTACTATTGGTGTCTATTCAACAAAATCCGTCGCCTGCCACCCGAGGAGGTCATCAACACCCGTATCCGCATATCCGACTACAAAAAATTATACTTGCTCATGCACACTGGCTTAAGAAGCCAGTTTAGCATGCAGCGCACACATCCTTAATAGCTATTACCTTATGTCACTCACACACGATCTGATTCTTGTCAATGCCGAAGATGTCCAAATCGGGACCAGCAACAAAGCAGATGCTCATTACAATGGCACCCTTCACCGTGCATTTTCCATTTTGATTTTTGACACCAAGGGCCGTATGCTCTTACAGCGCCGTGCCCAGCACAAATACCATAGCCCTGGGTTATGGACCAATGCCTGTTGTAGCCACCCAGCACCGGGTGAAGACACCGAGTCAGCGGCACATCGGCGGCTTTGGGAAGAACTCCGCTTTGATTGCCCCCTTACTTTTCAGTATCATTTTACCTACCGGGCCCTACTTGACAATGGACTCATCGAGCACGAGCTTGACCACGTTTACACCGGTGTATATGAAGGCCCTATATCGCCCAATCCCGACGAGGTAGATAGCTACGCGTATATTGAGGTGGCCCAGCTTGCTCAATATATCAAGGCCTATCCCGATTGCTACACGGTATGGTTCAAGCTTATATTTGAGCGTTATCTCCAATACCCTCACCTCTAAATCCTATCACTATGCATTGGTTACTTGGTATATCCATTACGATTGTCACTTTCTGCACGATGGAGGGCATTACTTGGCTCACCCATCGCTACATTATGCACGGATTCCTCTGGTACCTCCATAAAGATCACCACCAGCCCCACAATAGTAAGCTGGAGCGAAATGATTGGTTTGCCTTTATATTTGCGGTGCCCTGTATTATCCTCTTCTACTACGGTGGTGTCCAAGGTCATACCTGGCTCACCTATATCGCTATGGGTATATTGCTGTACGGAATTGCCTATTTCTTAGTCCATGATGTTATCATCCATCAACGCATTAAGTGGTTGCGCAATTCCAAAAATAGCTATATTAGGGCTATGCGTTGGGGGCACAAGATGCACCACAAATATCTAGACGCAGCTCCTGGCGAATCTTTCGGATTCTTATGGGTCGAAAAAAAATATAGAGACAAAATCAAAGCAGACGATTCCAAGTATGGCAAAAAGGGATAATTATTTCGATTATATTATTGTGGGAGCAGGTCTTTCCGGCATCAGTCTTGCCCACCGTCTGATTCCGCACCTGCAAAATACCGGTAAAAGGTTGTTGCTGCTGGACCGGGGGTTAGATTCTTATCCCGAGCGTACATGGTCATTTTGGGAAGCAGCTGATAGTATACCAAGCAGCTTGATCGAAGCCAACTGGCTGCAGATACGTATTCTAGACGAAACTGTCAATATCCAGACGCCAACAGCTCCATACCACTACAAATCCATTCGCTCCACACGTTGGCGAGCACATTATCTGCAGATTATTGCCGCGCAGACACAGATTACAATTATTGAAGAAGCAGTGCTTGATATTCAGCAAACCTTAGACGAGGTCAGCGTCCATACGGCCACTAGCTCCTACCAAACCCTCCATCTGTTTGACAGCCGCTTTGCTCCAGTACTTGACATTCCCGATTATGTCACCACCCTTTGGCAACAGTTTTATGGGTGCTACATCCGCACGAAATATGCAGCATTGGACCCAAATACTGCCGTTCTGATGGATTTTAGAGCCTCGCAACAGGAGCATATTGCCTTTTTCTATATGCTCCCATCTGATAGTCATACTGCTTTGGTCGAATACACCTTATTCACTGACCGACCGAAAGAATTTTCATACTTCAAGCGTCAGCTATCCGACTACCTTGATCAGCACTTTGGACATGGAAATTATGAAATTATTCGTGAAGAAGAGGGCAATATTCCGATGAGTAGCTACCGGTTCCCAAGGCGCGACGGTCGCATCTTTTATATTGGCACCGCTGGGGGATGTACCAAGCCCTCCACTGGCTACACCTTCTACTACGTACAGCAACAGATTCATGAATTAGGAAGATTGATTGAAAAAGGTTATCTGAATACTTACGGGCGATATTCTTGGCCAATGCGTCGATTCCATTTTTACGATAGCATACTCTTGCAGATCCTGTCTGAGCAGCCCCATATTGGACATACCATCTTTGTCCGTCTCTTCCGTCGTAATCCCACTTCTAGGATCTTTAAGTTCCTCAACAATGATACTACTTTATGGGAAGAAATCAAGCTCTTCAGCACCCTGCCTATTGGACTTTTCAGTCGGTATGCTATGCGCATCCTCTTCAAGCATAGATAAGAATCTATCGGTTGCCTTGGTTCGGCATAAAGTCTTCGAGCGTATGCTTGCCTTTCTGCCCGTATAGGTCGTGGTGATGGTGATCCAGCTTAGCCATAAGATGTGTCAATAACTGGCGCTCTGTATTGTTGAGTGTGCCTGAGACTACATCGCCCACCCGTTTCATCTTGGGCAGTATATCGATAAGGACACGCCTTCCCAGGGGTGATATTGCAATGGGCTTAGAACGCTTATCACCCGTCTTTTCAGCTTCCACGATGAGCCCCATGCGCATCAGCCTCTTGATAACCTCATTGCCCGATGCTTTTTCCATGATATTCTTACGGATCAGCTCCGACTGCGGAAGCTTGTCATAGGTAAAGAGCACCATTAAGTAAGTAAACTCTTCAGGAGTCTGCAAAGGTGTATCCTCAAAGGCCAATTTGATGTAATTCTTGGCATATCGGTATAACATCACCAACAATTTACCCACATCTTCGGTTGGCCTATCACGTTCCATGACAGGCGTATAATCCCCGCCTATCTTTCGCATTTGTGAATTTTTCGCCGTCTGATTGACCTTCATAAAAGCCACAAAGCCTTCATAAGTAGCATCGTCGGGGTAGTTGGCACAATATAGATCTAACTCTTCTATTACTTCTACCAACAATTTTTTGGGAATCATGGTCATTGTCTGTGTATTGAATACCGTACAAAAGTAACAAATAGAATGTAAACACTCCCACTCGCCAACCGATTTATACGCTTACTTTCGGGCTCGGTGTATAGCTTTACTATATGTATACTTAACTTTTCCACTCTGCATGCACAAGGTAGCTATTCGGTTAAGATATTTTTTTAAAAATTCCACTTTCGAAGGTAAATTTGACTTCATTTTTATACCTTCATATCCAGCTAACATATCCTCGTATGAATCCTACAAAAACAATCCATCTTCTCAGGTACATCTGTGCATTTGGATATTTGCTTTGTTGTCTAAGTATGGTTCATGCGCAACAGGCAATATCTGCTTGTCAAGATAGTAGCATTACCCCCGTCCCTTTTCTCCAACGTATCCCATACAAACAGTTAGTACTCCCAGTAGGTCTGATGACCTATGGAATCATAGCCCTAGAAAGCCATTTCCTCATCGGCCAGAACCAAGAAATCCGAAACGAGCTACAAGAAAATATAGACCGCAAATTTACAGTGGATGATTTTAGTCAATACGCAAGCACAGCAAGCGTCTTCATTCTAGATATGGCCGGTGTCAAAGCCAAACATAACCTAAAACAGCGCTTCTTTACAACTGCAGTATCACACGCCATTATGGCTGCCACTGTTATGAGCGTCAAAAATACGGGCACGGTATGGCGCCCCGATAGCTCCGCCAACAACTCTTTTCCTTCTGGACACACTGCTACAGCTTTTATTGGCGCAGAATTGCTTTGGCAAGAATATAGAAATCAATCTATCTGGTATGGAATAGCGGGTTATACAGTCGCGGCCGGGACAGGTTTTTTCCGTATGTACAACAATAAACACTGGCTATCTGACGTGGCCATGGGAGCCGGAATAGGCATCTTAAGCACTAAAATAGCTTACTGGTTGCTTCCTTTAGTAGACTACAAATTTAAAGGAAAAAGCAGGGACTATATTCTCTTGCCTAGCTATAATGGTCGACAGATAAGTCTGGTTGGGAGTTTAACCTTTTAGTGTTCTGTAGTTTAGCTAAACTTTCTACTTGAAGATGCTGTTCTCGAAAAACCATTTAATGCCTATTATCACAATTAATAGGTACTTCGCTATACCTTTTATCGACATACATAATCGAAGGACAACCAAATGAATGATACTCAAACCCAAAAACAACTGCAGGTTTGTCTTTAAATAGGTATCCCACCCATTGTTCACCCGAACTTGCGTCAACCGTATCTGCAAAATTTAACGGGGCCAGCGAACTTCCCTCGCTTTCTCGGAATATTTTTTCGACTAGAATTCGTTTACCCTTAGCCGCAATAAAATGGCGTATTTCTACTCTATTTTCGACCAAAACATCCCGGATAAAAAAAGTGACAGTATCGCTTTTGAATTGGTAATAATTGCTTGTTTTAAGTACGTGACTATATTCGTTTTTTAGCGACTTTTTCGGAAAGTCTCTTTCCTCTATTTTCTCCCATTTTACAAGCTGTAGTTTTGCCTGTACGAATGGATTTTTTTTGCCGATATATACCAATACGTTATTGTAATAGCGCTCTTTTGATTTATGAAGCACCGCATGACCGACCTCGAAGCCAATCATATAATCCCAAGGAGATATATCCTCTCCCTCAGAAGCGTAGGGTGTAAGATGTGCCACTGCTTTAAGCTCCTTTACCGGAATTTTTGTAAAGTCGCCGGATTGATAGTCGTACATAAACATCGTATCCCGTTCACTGAGATTTGTGCCGGTTAACACCCTTTGCCTAGAGGCGGAGTCCAGTTCAAAGAATTTTAAATCATCAAAAGGAATACTTTTCTGATTGGTCATATACTTAGTCTGCATCGCCAGTGTATCTTGATAAAGATCAGACAAAGATACAAATGCTTCTATATTCCTATCAACCCCTACCGTGGTCACACGGAAGATGTTCAGGTCATTTTCTTTTAACTCAAATCGACTTGTTTGCAGTACTGCGTAGCTTTCTGTTAAAGGATGCATGGAGGTGCTAGGTTTCTCCGCACTGCGGCCCATGGCAGGATTTGGCGGATTACTCGTTAGCAGGATTGCTAAAGCAAGCACAGGCGGTATCGATATTTTTACTTTCATTTTTTGCTGTTCGTCAACAATTGTTGTCCAATTTTCATGCTAACCTTTTCACAGGTATTATTTTGATAACTGGATACAAGTTAGCAAAACATTGTAAATGTTAAGAAACGGATTTCGATGACAACCAGCGCCATCAAGTATCCACATAAGCTTACCTGATGCTATGCGCGATGTTCTACCTTTTGTTCGCGTTGTACGTATAGATAATATCATTCAGCATAAAAAACCTCCAGACTTTTCTCGCTTTCCACATCTTGCATATCGACAGCCGTCACGTAGTAGTAGTACGTATTTCCTTCTTCAATCGCACTATCCAGGTACTCCAATTGATCTCCAGCCAGCGTTTTCAGCAATTGGGGATTACTATTGCCTACACTCCTATATATATTATAGCCTTTCATGGCCTGCGCACTGGTATCCCATTGCAACAAGACCTTTGATGCTTCAGCAGTATATAGTCGTACGCGCAATGGCGCCAACGGCTTTTCGTTCAGTTTCTCTATCCGAATCGGGTTGCTCAAGGCACTCATTCGGGTCGAATCCATCACCGATTGTATTGCATAGTCATATACGCCCGCTTGGTACATGGTATCTACAAATTCATTGGCCACCACTTTTGCAAAGGGTACTGTTGGAAATGCGGCATCATCTTTTGATTTTCGATAGACATTATAATAGTCAAGGGCGCCAACAGTCTTCTCCATGTCGTACCAAGTAATAGATACATGTGCTTTGTCCATCCAGATATACCGCAACTGCCGAGGTGCTTCGACCTGCACTGTTGAGCCTTTAGGAATGGATAGTTGCACCACTTCCGATAATGGACTCAGTGATTGGGTATGTGATACGGCTGTCACTGCATAATAGCCGATTACCTCCCCTTTATTTGCGGAGCTGTCTTGATATCGGTAGGATTGTTCGGTTGCATTGTAGGGGATAAAATTGCTCACTTGACTCAATTTTCCGTTAGGATCAAAGCTCCTGTAGATGTAAAAGCCTGCCACTTGGATACTATCCACATGTTGCCAGCTTAGTGTGGGCAAGTCACCCTCCATATATGCTTGGACTTGCGTTGGAGGCAAGATGTTGACGATACCCGTTGCAAGCCCCGAAACCCGAGCCGTTGGAAAGGAGACGGTCGACTCCCCTTGCATGACCATCTGGTAATAATAGTTTTTCCCGCCCCTTACCGTTTCATCTACATAAAGGGTATCGGTCACCGGAATAGTAGCAAGCAACTGATAGTTTGTATCGTAATTATCACTTCGGTAGAGCAAGATATTCTGTAATGCGTAGCGTTGATCCAGCGCATCCCAATATACCTTTATCCCCCCATCTACAGCCGCCGTCTGCACATTGAAGCCACGGTTCACATTCCGAAATCCGCCAACTTGCAGCGTGACGGTATCCGAGCTGGTTCCTAGGTTACCAAAAAAATCCTTCCCAATAAGGTAGTATTCATAGCGCACCGATTGTAATGCCGTCGTATCTTGTAGAAAGTAGATAATCGAATCATTTTGTACGTTGCCATTCATCCCTCGCGTACTATACACCGCTTTGAAATCGGTGTTTGTCCCCCGTACTCGCCGATGGATTTCAAATAATGGCGCAGCTTGCTCTAAGGCAGATTGAAAGCGAAGGATTGGAAATGCTTCTCCAGGATCTATCTCTATACTTTTTATCGGGGCAAAATCCGGTTCAGACAGCGTGTAGGTCATCGTAGCATTGAATTCATCCCCATTAGTTGCCATTATTTTATAACTATAATTTTGGCCCATCACCGCTGTCGTGTCCATGATCCCGAGCCCAAATCCGATTCGAATCTGGGGAATCTGCACGGACAGGAACTGCTGCTGCTTCACGGGATCCTCCCAAGCTTGCCACAATTTCAAAGATAAGCTATCCGATAGGGAGCCCGATTCAGGGAATAAAAATAGTTGATCCTTTATCCGTTGTTGCACCGTATTTAAGGATAGAAGGGCACTCACACGATGAATCGCAGCAAATTCCTTTTCATCAGGGCCTTTACGTAATAGCAAATATCCCTGCTTTGCCATTTCCAAATCGTTGACATCGATATAAATTCCTTTCGGGGTGCCTATCATGGTCACTTTCCCTTGTTGGGCATATAAGTGGACACCGAAAAAAAAGAAGCTTAGAAGCCATACTATACGTTCCATACTCTTGTCGTTAATAATCAAAATCTGGATCTTTGCTACAAGACCCGCCGTTTCTAGTAAATTCAAATTCAACACCTTTATTGCAGCTTGATCCCGCGCATAGAGACAGTTTGCCCATCACGCCGATATCAATGCTTTCATCTACAAAGGCACACCACACCCTGGCCGCTATATTGGCCGAAAAACATCCCATTACCTGGAAACTTGGATCGCCTCCGGTATTGGTAAATTTAGCCTTCACCCCTACCTCTGCATCCACCGAGCCACTTACACCACATACTCCCCCTAGGACGGCCATCCGAGCATAGGCATGTGCAAATAACATAGCCCCAACGCCTATCTCTTGGTTGGCCTTGTTAAAGCTTCCATAGATACGGGCATCAAAGCCCGCACCGAAGCCTACCTCAAAATCGGCCACCACAAAATTGACGGCAAAATGGGTTTCCGGAATGATATCCTTTCTTCCTGTAAACAAGAAACCATGGAATCCATTTTCCTTAAATATTCGAGGTAGCTTCTTGACATAAGATTGGCTCGTAAATTTGGCTTCCATTTGCGGAGTCACCATATTATGGTCACCTATACCAATACCCACCGCCAATGGGAAGATGAGCGGAACAGGAGCCAATACATCTGCTCCCGCAAAGAAATACCACCCCTCTTTCTCGAAGAGCATTTCAAGCTCGACCTTACTTAAGATGACGGCCCCTGCCACCAATCTAGGCATACTAAGCGAGCCAAACATACGTCCAGTCTTGAAGTCATAATCAAATTTAGCTCCCGATAGCCCACCTTCATTTTGAGCCATACCATCGGCCAAATTGTCAACCGGTAATTCTTCTTGTAGGGCTTTGACTGCCTGCATAGCCACTTGTTTGGTTTTTTGCTTCGCTACATCAACGATATCAATGCCTACGGCACCGCGCAACACACCGTTGAGCTGTAAGAAACCACCGATTGGATTACCATCTATCATCGAATTGATAGCGTTCATGCCACTACCAGCCAAACGCATTTTGGCGGCAATCTGATCATAATATTGTTTCCCGCTCTCACCCAGTTTCATCACCTCGTTGTAGGTATTGTTGGCTGTCTTGAGGTTATTTTCAATAAACTCCCGCGCTTGGCGTACCGTCTCTTCTTTCATCACCTCATCCAAGAGCTGAGCCGCGTATTCCTCCCCTTGTTTACGATAATCACCTATCACGATTTCGGCCTGTTTCTTAACATCTGCTGCGGCTTGTGATAAGACTTGTTCTGCAAAGGCTTTGGCTTCTCCTGCTGCCTGTGCTCCAGCTTGACTTGCAGCTCCCTGCACCCCCGAAGTGACCATGCTCACTAAATTGGCTTTGATGCTGATATCTGTACCGGGCATCTGTATCATTCCCGCAATACCTAATCCGCGCCCGCCAAAAAGCTGTCCTCCGGCAGTAGTGGTCGTCTTGAAACGTGTACCCCCATCTCCTGTAAAAGAGAAACTCAATGGCGCAATAGACAGTACCGGAGCCCCTGACTCACTTGCCGAATAGCTGATCGACCCGTTGATATTGTCCAACAGTTTAGGCAAATGCAGATTGACCGTACCATTCATCGTCAGCCCCTCAGGTTTACTAAAGAACGAACCTGGGGTAAAAGAAAGCTGGCTTTGTAGGGTAATCGGCGTTGCATTTTGACTAAAGCCAAATACTTCTTCATCGTTGCTCAATACCGATACATATCCAATCCGTATACGATCTCCTTGGCGTGTCATTCCTGGAAGTTTTTCTAAAAATGCAGCTTCACCATTGTCATTACGTAAGGTAAATTTAAAGTGCCCTTTTCCTGGAATATTTCCCACGTCAGCGTCATAGGTAAAGACTACTTCCGTACCTTGATTCAGATGGAGCGGTATGCTGGCTTTGCCACCTACGGTTAATTTCTGAACAACATTGTCCGTCTTGTCAAAGATAAGTTCACCTGGGACAATAGACATCTTCGGCATATTCAAGTCGGTCTTACCTGTCAATATTTTATTGTTCTTCAGCACTATACCCCCAGAGTTGGGTGCCAATGCCCATGATTTACTCTGTACTTTCCATTTTTCCAATTGAAATTCCAACGGCTCATCACTGCTGACCGGCAACATCTTATCTTTCGTGATGACTGCTTTACCCGCATCCAGACGCAAAGGTATCCCCCCTTGTATTTTGGTATTTAAAGTCAAGAACAGGTGGATACTGTCATTTTGCACATAAGACTCTCTTGCAGCAGCTACCCCACTCTCCCCATCGAAACCTAAATATTTAAATTGTATCGCTTTGCCCTGATCCTTACTAATAGCATATTTTCGTCCCTTGATATCTTCCTTCGAATGGAATACCTCAATATTCATCTTATCCGGACCTCCACCCGCATATTTGCCCAAATAGAAATCCTGATTACTAATGGTCATATAGCTTGTTGGGAAGTTGAACGAATTGTCGACCAACCGTAGCCTTCCTTGAATTGAACCCGTGGTATCATTTTCACCCCTATGCACGCGGATATATTGATCAAATCCGAGCAGTTGGGCTTTGAAAGAGGTAAAAGCTGACAAGCGTACGTCTTTTTCTACCAAATCGATTTGCTCCGCCACAGGCACCCCCTTAGGCATCTGTGCAGCATTGACATTGCTCGATTTCTTAAAAGCAACATTCTTAAAGGTCAAACTCACTTCCCGACCGGCAAACTTATCGTTCTTAAAATCCGAATGCTCTGGTAGATTGACAAGATCCCCGGATACGAGGTAGCTTCCATCTTGTCGTTGTTCCAATTTGCTCACCCGAGCGTTAAATCCATAAAGCTGGCTGATGTCAATATCCTTTAATTCAGCGATTTTGAAATCCAGTACCTGCTCCCGTGCATCTTTTTCCAAAATGATGGATTTACTTTCACCGACAAACGTTCGGTGCTGTTGATAATAACTCGCAGCAACCTTTATTTTGATCGAATTAGCCGGCAGCAATCGGCTCACCGATCGAGGTTCAGGAACTAAAATAGCATAGTTACCATTGGCGTCGGTCACCGCTTCACTCTCGGAATTCGCACCAGCACCTTGCTCCAAATAGACTTGCGCCCCTCGCAGGGCTGTTCCATCTTCCGCGAGCGTGACCTGACCCCTCAGGATACTGGCCCGGTCCACTGCCACCACCACTGTACGCTGTACCTGATCATCTATGCTATTCACATTATTGAGACTTGTCGGCATAAAAGAAATTGCCGTTGGCATGACAATTGGGCTATTCGAATTGTCGTTATTGCCATCCCGCTTACCGCTATATTTCGCGATATCGTTGGTCACGAATACATTGAAATTGGTCTTCGAATTATTAACAAATTCAAACTGAGCCTCTCCACGCATATTGGTCCGTCGGAAATCATCACCAGCCCCTTCAATATAGACCTTGGCGTTACTGACAAGTGAGCCATCCTTTGTCTTGACCACAACGTTGATCCGATGCTTTCTACGAGTCAATTTGAAATCGCCAAGATTCGTATTAGGCTCCGTTGCATTGACTGCAGCGGTCAGCGGCATATAAGCGGGGTCATAAGGCATGATAATAATAGAATCAGGCCTAGCGGGAAGGTCTATTTCAAAGCGTTGGTAAGGCAAGATAAACTGCGTCGGAGTAAACCTAAGCGATTGTTCCAACTGCTGATTGCCAACCACCGGGACATTCTTATCGACAGCAACGCTATTGGCTGCTCCCTGAGCCGTACCCGAATAGACAAAATTGACCGTATTGCCATATTTCACTTTAGACTGCGTGGCTGCTTCTACTATTCCCGCATTCAAATCGGCTTTGCTGGTTATGAAAAGCGTCGTATTGATTTGTCCCTTCTCATTCTTAGCGGATTGTATCTTACTGCCAGTCGTTCCAAACACTATTTCTTGCTTATTCTGTACCGCTTTGTCTACCAATGTTTGAAAATTAGTAAGTGCCAATTGATTTGATGGCCTATTGCCAGCGGCCACCGCCGCCGTCTTGTTGCCCACTCCTTCCGTATCTACCCATCTTCCATTCACTTTGAGCTTTACCCTAGCAGTCACTGGCGCACCATCTTCACTATCCATCACATATCCAAATGCCCCCCTTCCCAACGGTTTCAAATCGAAATTCCGTACGATCTGTCGGCCTGACAAGCCTGCTGATAAGCTTCCGATATCCACCTCTTGCTTCTCATAACCTGGAGCGTACAGTATTTTCACCGTGTTAGTGGTCTGTGTAGACACTGTTCCCGTATTGATTGTCTCCGGATTGAAATATTCGATCCGCTTTTCTAGTGTAGGGAATACGTAATAACCATTATCATCCGTCGTGGACACTTCCTCAAACAGGAAATTGTAGCGTTGGTTGTTGTAAGACTTGCCATTTAGGATAATACTTGCTTTCACTTGGACGCCCTTGACCCCTAGGGTGGTAAAATTATCCGTCACCCGCCCTCTGATCAATGTAGACTTCGGAATTATCCTAAATTTATACTCGACCACATCGTCTGGATTAAAATCCTTGTTAAATAGAATTTCCGCTCCAGGTATAAATCCTTCTATCCCCTGGGGCCCATCAGCCGCGACCCGACGATTGGTCCATACGTGGGTTTTGCTAAGGAAGTAATCTTTGTAGAAAGCCACATCATTTTCCCTTCCTCGTTCATCTGCTTCCAAAATATAGCTCAACGAGCCCGATGCAGATATCGATGCGGCACGAAGCACATCTTTAAATTCGATATAACCCCCATCGTTGCTGACATCCCCTTCCCGCATCAGCACATTTTTATACTGATTATCAATGGACGGGTTATTTGTCGGGATGACCACGCCATTGCTGAGCATTGTGCCAGAATAGTTGGCGCCGATATTGGCCGTATAGCTGACATTATTCGTCGCGATTCTATTAACAATTGTGGTTGCCCCGCTTGAAATAACGGGTG
Source organism: Sphingobacterium sp. SYP-B4668 (assembly GCF_027627455.1). Taxonomy (NCBI): domain Bacteria; kingdom Pseudomonadati; phylum Bacteroidota; class Sphingobacteriia; order Sphingobacteriales; family Sphingobacteriaceae; genus Sphingobacterium; species Sphingobacterium sp. SYP-B4668. The sequence goes on from NZ_CP115483.1 coordinate 3,221,993, forward strand.
CAGCTGAATTATTATAACCTGAATTAGGGGTAGAGGCGTTGATATTCTTTTTGGTATTCTTATCCAATCCCGGTATAAAAGGCATGTAGCGATGGTCCTTATTATTCAGGTCGTAATAGAGGTTGACCGGCACATTCGGGAATGAAATTGCCGTCTGTGGCTGTTCAGCTCGGTCGACACGCTGCACTTGAACCCGGATATTTTGGGTCTTTACAAAAGAAGTATAGGTCCCAATATCCTTGCTTTCCCAAGGTTGCACCACAATGGCTTCGTCTGGCGCACAATAAAAGGATACATCAGGTACCAACCGATAGACTCTCCTGAACCTGCCGTCCCTGGAACTCGCCAGATCACCATGACCTATAGTCACCGACCCATTGACGTATTGCCCAGCCATATCGGCATTAGGAAAATCAAATTCAAAGTTCCCTTCCTGGTCCGTCATCACCGTTTGTAACACTTTATAATTGTCCTGTACGCTGTTTCCACCGCCGTAAATAGCTGTGCCTTGGCCTACGACTTCTGTTTTTGCAAAATTGGTGTATCCATACGTGGCCAATTGCGTGCCCACGTTGCTATAATAGTTTCCAATCGGAGACAATATATTTGCCGCCCCACCTATTAGCCCTCTATTTTGCGAATCTCCTCCACGCAATATAGGGTCAATCCCAAAAGAAGGGTCACTATCTGCTGCCGAGGGTCCACCTGCTAATCGCACTTCCTGATGGGTATCCGACATCGCATTAGCTGAATACCTAGATTCTACAAAATCATAAGTGACGACCAATTTTAGGGGCATATTTGCATAGGCTTGCTTAGGCACACCTGCTCTATTTTTATAAGCATATTTCAAATTTCCAGTCAATTTGGTCCGTGGTGGGACATGCAGTTCTTTTTCTAAAGTTAGAAAAGCCTCCTCAGGCACAGCATTATATCGATAATCCGTCCATTTATCCTTGCTCAGGGCATTTTTTGTGATACCATTACCGTAGAGAGAGCCTCCTTTAGAGATGTTGTCGGCAAGATTCAATCCAGCCTTATTCTGATTGGCGTTTACTATCTGTCCGCTTTTCTTACTATTGACTGTATTTGTCAACGCATTAGTCGTTGATGTATTAGCCACCCCCATCAGGTTATTAGTCGTTACTGCTTTCAGCTTTAGATCAGTCGCTTGTTGATTAGCGGCGGCCGTTACTAATACCTTTCCTCCAACATAATTGACCATCTCCAGATGATTCAGTTTGAGGTTACTATTTGTACTTCCACTGTTAGCTCCCACTGCTTCTGCCACAACTTTGAAAGGAACCTCACGCAGTACCGTACTACCATCCATCAATACAATCTTGTAATTATAGCCATCCGAGGGCAGGTTTTTAAATAAGGAATTGAAAATCACATATCCCTCATTCCCATTCTTTTTGTTATTCATCTGCGGCGTTGTACGCTCTGCTATCAGCATCTTATCCCCTTGTATCGCCTGTTCATACTGGCTTTCGCTCAATATATCCCCCTCGTATCTAGGAATGCCGTATTGGGCATTCTCTTTGTTAACCTTTTCCCGGTAGATCTTAATCTTGGCATTTTCTACATAATCCCCTTTGAGGTTGTTAAAGATTTCACGCACATTGACCTTTAAACTATAGGCGTTAGCATCCAACGTGATTTGATTCATCTGCTGCACACCACCTGCTTTTAAAGAAAACAATTCGCTACTCGCCTTAAAATGAGGATTGAGTACCGCTATTTTATAATACACGCCCACTTTACCTTTCATATTGTCGAGATCATGCTGCCTATTAGGAGGCAGCATGGACACCTGCTGCCCACCCATATTTACCTCCCATTTATCCGTTGGGATCACGCCACTACTATCTGCTGAAGTGAAAAAACAGGGCATTTCAAAATTTCCATCCTTATCGGTCATCACGTACTGTCCGCCAAAGACCTCTTCTTTATTGAAATAGTTGGCGACAGCACCAGTCAATTCGGTCATCTGTGGTACGCCATTAGCATCCTCTCCAACATTAGCATATACTTTTGACAAATAGACCTTTTGATTCGCAATTGGGAATACATTTCCTTCAGTATCATCCTTAAATTGGTAGACCAATCGACCTTTGATCTTGGTCGTATCCCGGTATATCTTGGCATCAAAGAGGAAATCCACCCGTTGGCTCTTTCCTTGATTTTCGAAAATCTGTTGTTGGGTCGGATCGCTCGCGATGACCTCAACTTGGTATTGCTCACCTTTCGTGAGCATGGGCATCTTCACAAAATCATACAAAAGCTCGTTGTTGCCGACAATCTTGGTAGAATACATCGGCAACGTTAAAGGAGCGCCCTTCTTGGATATATTAGATGTCTTAGCTTTATAGAAATTGATGGTATATTCTGTTGTGGGTGCAGCCGCTATTATCGGATTCCAAACCACTTTAAACTGTCCCTGGCCGTTAAATGTACTCTGGTGTTCGGGGCTTACAATTATTGGGGCGTTTACCATATTCCCAGCATACCTAAAAGAAGTGACCTCTGACCACCCTCTATTTCTAAAATTAGATTTCCCTGTGGGATCGGTAGCTTGCACCCCCATCACATATTGTCGCCCAGGAATGAGCGCTGGATGAGCAGGACCATACAGCAGCATATTCGTCCCAATTGTTTCTTCAAATAAAGGTCTGCTGGATAGGAATGCGTCGTTAGGATTACGTGCTGCGATGACCTCTACAATCCGTAGCTTATACTGGATAAATGGAGATGATCCCGGAGGTGTAGTCCACGTGATTGGTAAAGCCTGCACACCCTTTACATCGACATTCTGTTCGTTGAACGGACTCAAAATACGGGGCGGCTCTAAATCTGAAATCCGGAAGCTGGTACAGCCTAGTGGCTGTTCAGGACTGATTGGCTCCAGGCTGTTATAGTTTAAGGCCCGAATACACAAGGTATAATTACCTTCCAAAAGTCCTACCCCTCGAGTCATATCCGCACGGCTGATGCCCGTATATTCTATTTTGTTGATGTCAAATAGAGCTGCAATATCATTTCCATTCAAATTGACCGTCTGCCCAGCAGGAATGAGAATGGGCCGCGGACTACGGTAACCGGGCTTGACCCAAGCCGCAATACCATTGTCACCTGTTACCCTGGCCGTAAGCTGTATGGACAGCTCGGTCGTGGAGATATTGGTCACCGTCACCACCATCAACTCGGGATGCGAAGAATAATCCGCAATACGATTCAAATATGGGGGCAACACGTGTGATGTAATCTGTATCTGTGCTTGCGCGGCACAAAGCATCAGCAAAAATCCTATTAGGGTCAATACGTTTCGTCTGATAAATGCGATCCTTTTCATTTTTTTATTTTATTTGCGCGTGTCTGAGTAAGTGATATCACTACGCTCGTTACACTCGGTTAATAATGAGCGTTAGCTTCATAATCCAAAATTCAGTTGATAAGCAATTTCTGCACGGGTCTCGGTAAATGATGGGCTTCCACCCGTTACAGCAGATCCAGGGTTGTTGTTCGTAAAATAGACCATTGTTCGAATGCTTTGCAATTTGCTAATGGCATACGTCAGATTTAAAGAACCATTGAAAATATCGCTCTTATTACCATTGTTGTTGCCCAACATATACCCTAGATTCGTATTCGCACTGAGCTTGTTCTTGGCCATCAAATAGGTGCCCCCCACCGATATCCCCTTATAACTATTTTGATTCCCAATGGATTTGAGATTGGTATAGCTCATACTGGAATTAAAGCTTAGTTTTCGGAGCGGAAAAGACAATGTATAATTCAATAGATATTGACTAGAATTGATATCTCTACTTGGTGCAGTCTCTGTATCGAAATAGCTGTTATAATCGTCCATGCTATTGAAATTGGCCGAAAGCAGTATCATTTGTACCTTGGTGGGGCTTGATAGGGTGAATCGAGGCATAATACCCAGTGTACGGGTCGTCTGTACGATCTTGAGCGAATCGGCAAAGCGTAGGGTATTGGGTCGTTGATTATTAGAAAAATTGCTAAAGTTGACGTCTATCCCCAGCTGTTTGGTGAGCTCGGTGGTCAGCATGGCCGTACCGATAATACGTTTGGAGGTAGCTTCTTTCTGAAGCCGCACATTATCCTGTTCTATCCCGAAGCTTCCGTTAAAACGAAATTTACCGGAAGGATGACTATAATTGGGGATAATGGTTAGATTTTCGACATCATTGGTAAAGTAATAGGCCCCCATGGAGGTAAACCCTGGTTCTACGCGCCGGTAATTTACTTTAAGGCCATAGTTTTTTGCTTGATAACCGACACCGGCATTAAAGGCCAAAAACCATTCGGAAGTCCCATTGATTTGCAACATATTCCCCAGCTTCCGGAGTGTTTTATCTTCGATAGAATCAAGAGACAAGGTCGAATTGAGATCACGGGTCAATAAGCTGATTGCACCATCACTTTCGATATACAACTGCTTGAACACCGTAAAGCGACCGTCGTAACCGAGTACGGAATTCGCTGCAGGAGTTACTTTACGATTCGGAGTGCCTACTGGGGCCGCAATAGACGTACTGTCATCTTTAGCATGAAGGACGTTCAGATCGAAAAAGTTGGCGTTGGTCCCATATCCCAGCTTTATGGCCAACCCCTTCCGGGTAAACGAATAAGGCACCAAGGACATAGACGCCGTATCGATTACCGTCGCTCGATTCAATCGGCCATACATCAGTCCAAATCGCAGTTTACCCGGACGGAGCTCCACTCCACCACCTAATATGGTATGACCGGCGAGCGTATAAGGTGAAAAATTGACGTTACGATATCCTCCATGCAGCGTAATCCATTTGTAGGTTGGACTGAGTCCAAATTGATTGAAGGGCTGCTGGAACGAGCTTTGCTTTTTACTTAATGTAAAGCTGAAAGGAACACTCCATCCATATAGTGAAATAGTGGGGCTTCCGCTGATCAGATAATTGGCAGCCTCCATGCGATCGGCAATGCCTGATGCATGGTAAAACATTCCTCTCAATTCCAGACTACCATCGAATCGAAAGGGTTTTTGCTCGCTTATATTGCTGAGTTCTTGGGCCGCTACTGACCCCATACCGACAAGGCAGCAAACCCAGATTACCAAACGAAATATCCAGCTAGTCATATGAATTCTAATTTTCATTTTTTATGAACTTAATACGTCCTACCCATATGTAAACTTAGACTGCTAATCCGGTATGTTGTACATGACTTTAAGCTGCTTGTAGTCCTTAGGCAATGCTCGGGCTCCTTGGTAAGCCCCTTTGTTTCCAGGAATAATGACGAAGCGGAATTCTAAATTCTCTTCCACTTCCTTTACTCCAATATCAAAGCCCGTATTTGATATTAAAATTCTAAACAATCCACTACTTGGATCCAAATGGTAGCTGTAGTCTACCCAATTGTAGAGCCGTCCCTTACAATTTAGTTGGCTAATGAATGCGCCCTTTTCTCCTGCATCCTCACGTACATACACCATTACAGCCGCCTCATCGAGGAGCTTTGGATTATCTTTGAATTCTTGGACATACAGACTTCCACTGATATCTCCCGAACTTGATGACTGATACGTTTGCTCAAGTATGTTCCAATTGCTGTAGATCACATCTGTTTGCGGTCCTGCGGGACCTCTCAAGTTCATGATTGGACTGCCCCAGCCCGTAGCGGTCTTTGGTCCGTACAAATTGCCGGTGGAGATACTGATGTAGTAATCGCCGACTCTCCCTAAGGTATCCTGAGGTGTCGCAAATCCATTATAGATCTTGGACCCTGCAGCTCCATTGCTACCATTGCTACCATTGGTCCCAGCGGTGCCTGTTGCGCCTTTTAGATTAACTGGTGTTCCCCAACTAGTGGCCGTCTTCGGTCCATAAAAATCACTCGTATTGGTTCGGAAATAAAAATCACCAATTCTTCCCAATGTCAAATCAGGGATAGTTGTACCACTCCATATTTGAGATCCCGGTGCCCCGTCTTGTCCATTGGTTCCCTTAAGGTTGGTGGCATTGCCCCAGCCCGCGGCGGTCTTTGGGCCATAGAAGTCACCCGTATTGCTACGAAAATAGAAGTCGCCTACCTTGCCCACTGTCGTGGGAGGTACCGTTGTACCGGCTAAGATACTGGCCCCATCAGTTCCATTCGTACCGTCGGCCCCTTTGGCACCAAGGAGGCTAATGGAAGTCCCCCATCCGGCATCTGTCTTGGGGCCATACAGTTGTGCGGTAGAGGTCCTGAAATAATAATCGCCATTCACCCCGATACTTGCCGCAGGTATAGCCGTACCGTTATAGATCTTGGTACCATCGATCCCATTAGCACCTTTTAGATTGATCGCATTCCCCCATCCGGAGGTCGTTTTGGGTCCGTATAAATCGGTATTACTGAGGTTGAGGTAATAGTCGCCAACTTGCCCTTGGTTGCTTGTAGGTGCTACGGTACCATTCAGTATCTTCGACCCTGCAGTTCCCGGTGCGCCCGGGGCACCGGTTGGGCCTGTTGCACCGACCGCTCCGGTGGCACCGCGAAGATTGACCGGGTCACCCCAGCCTGTCGTGGTTTTGGGACCATAAAAATCACTGCTTCCCAAATGGAAATAAAAGTCGCCTGCAATGCCCAACGTCGCCTCAGGACTGGTAGTACCTGTATAGATTTTTGTTCCACTAAGACCTTCAAAACCTTGCGGTCCCACATCCCCTTCCTTGGTACAGGAAAGCAAGAAAAGGAACATCAAATGGAACAAAAAAAATCGCTTACTCGATAACGTTTTCATATGTATATGATTTATTCTTTAATGGACATATGGCATACCCATGGGTGTTTGTTTTTCACTAAGCATGAGCATTTCATATAGTTAAAATTTATGTTACTTAATTGATCGAGAATACCATGGTCAGTATCCGCTAGAACAAATAGAATAAATTAATCAACGTGATTTTTGGGGAATGAGTGAATGAGGGGTTAAAATGAGTGAGTTAGGTGTATCTATGAGTAAGTGATTTGCGATAGCGCAACAGTATATGATTTAGGAAAACTTCCAACAGATTATCGCCAATGATGTGAAAGCAAAGGAAAAATGAAGCTAAGTAGCTACTTTACATAATCAAAATTTGAGGAATAAGATTTTATCTTTCTAAAGTTTCCCGTATCTTAACCTACAAATTAAGCGTGCAATACCATTTAACCCTATTCCCATGCAAAAAAATTTGACTTTGGAAAGCGAAAGCAAGCTATCCGCTATTGACTGCAAAACAACCAATAGGTATAAATTACCATAACATAGCGATACAGCCAACATAACACAATTTTTGATTTAGAAATAAACAACAATATGAACCGATTCCGCCTACTTCTACTCTTTCTATCCGCCACACTGTATTCATCAGCCCAACAAATACACTACGACTGGCCTCTCGGCCCTTTCATCAGGCCTGAGGGTGTGAATCCCGTGATTTCACCGGATTCGACAAGCACTTTCTTTGATCCGATGAGCCGACAAAATATCGCCTGGGAAGCCGGTGACATTTTCAATCCCGCTGCTGTGGTGAAGGACGGTCGTATATACGTCCTGTATCGAGGAGAGGACAAATCCGGAATGGGTATCGGCAAACGTACCTCCCGTATCGGGATTGCCGAAAGTAAAGACGGTATTCACATGAAGCGGGAAAAGAAACCTGTATTTTATCCAGACGAAGACGCACAGAAAGAAAATGAATGGCCGGGCGGTTGTGAGGACCCACGTATCGCCGTTACAGCGGACGGTCTATATGTCATGCTCTATACCCAATGGAACCGGAAGGTTGCACGCCTCGCCGTAGCCACCTCCCGAAACTTAAAAAACTGGACCAAGCATGGTCCTGCTTTCCAAACAGCACATAACGGTAGATTCAAAGATCTATTCTGCAAGTCGGGTTCTGTCGTTACCAAACTAGATAATGACAAGCAGATCATCACGAAGGTCAATGGGAAGTATATGATGTACTGGGGCGAGCGCTATATGAATATTGCCACATCGGACGACCTCATCAATTGGATACCCACCTTAAATGAGAAGGGCGATCTGGATTTGGTAGTCACACCACGCCGAGGCTATTTTGACAGCGATTTAACCGAATGCGGCCCTCCGGCCATCATAACCGACGATGGTATTTTAGTGTTGTACAACGGTAAAAATAGAGGCGGCGAAGGTAGAGATACCAACTATACAGCCAATACCTATGCCGCAGGACAGGTCCTATTCGACCTCAACACTCCTTCGAGGGTCATCGGTCGGCTTGACAAACCTTTCTTTGTACCCACCGAGTCTTTTGAAAAAAGCGGACAGTATCCGGATGGTACGGTGTTCATCCAAGGGCTTGCCTATTTTAAAAACAAATGGTTTTTGTACTACGGATGTGCCGATAGCCAAGTAGGCGTTGCGGTATATGATCCTAAAATCAAAAACTGAAATTAATGAAAAACCCTTTTCACCAAAATCGATACTAAACTTTAAAAACATTATCCGTCTATAAGTCTTTCGTGTTTCCCAGCATTTCATCAATCATGGATTTTGCCTCTTGTAATGATATTAGACACTGATCATAAAGGATATAGATATTTCGTTCCAATTGTCGCACCGCCGGTTTTGATCGGATGCTTCCTTCAAAATCAATGGTCGTCGACAAAACCATTCAAGGCCATGCGTAGCACGATGTCCAGCGATACCAAAAGCATGAGCCACAGCTTATCTGTGGCCCATGCTTATTATCTTTTGACCCACTTGGCCAGTAGGTAGCTCACGATGAAGCTCACACCCGCGCCAACGCTTGCCAAGATAACCGTGTGTAGGATATCTGCCAGTGATAGGTTAATATAGATTGAGCACAATGTACCTCCTATCGTGCCTATATGTACATCACTGACTTTCATCCTTTACCTCCTCTTTCTGATCCACAGGACTCCGACCATGAGCATAGCAGACTTCATCCCTTTCTTCACACGCTTCGCTCTTATACTTTGTAGCGGTGCTTTGTAAATCGTTCTCCTCTTGTGGTTTTTCGTCCTTCACCAGCTGTTCGATAATTCCTAGCCCGAGCGCTATGTATTTAATGATATCCAATGCCTTCCCAGGCAATTTGATAGGCGCCGCCAGTACCACCTGTACCGCTCGGCTCCATATTTCGATTATTTTTTTCATACCTTGTTGAGTAGTGCGCATTGTATAAGGAGATACCCTATCCCTTGATCTGTATAAATACCTCGACCCCTTGATCCCATAAGCTATACACCAGTGCTTTGAGCCTAGCTAGCGCAGTAGCACTTCCTTCGCCACTGCCCTCACCCGTGAGTCTCATCACAGGAGCAATACAGCCCTGTAGTTGTCCTTTTGCGTCGTTGGCTTTATGGATTAAGATGCCTTCTCGCTTCAGTACATTCGGAATACCGATCTGCTCTCCGTGCTTACTATAGATACGCTTTACCAATTTATACCGGCCTTCGGGGATGCAGCTGAGTCTTTTCGTATTGTTGCGCCAAGGCAGCTCTATGGTATGGCATATTGTATCTCCTTGAAAATAAATTGTTCCGTTGGTTCCTTGCTCTCCATATTTCCGTTGGAGGATCAGGGTATGTTGATTGTTCATTAGCCATTAGCTATTGGGAGCTAGGGGTTAGATTGGTGTAGTGCCTATAGCGATTGTTTTTACCTTTCATCTTTTAACTGATCACTAATCACGCTTCACCAGTCACTAATCACCAGTCACTAATCACCAGTCACTGATTACACCTCCTGCCCCCTAACTCCCGAATTAAACCCTATACAGCACTATGGAAGATCCACCTCCACGATGGTCATGGCATTGTACGGATTGTTTTTCAGTGGATAGAACTCATCGTTGACCTCTTGGTACATAGAGATGCCCACCACCATGTACACCACCTTTGCAGGATCCACGACCAATGCAGCTTGTATGGTTTCGGCGGTGTGCACACCTATCAAGGGGATATAATCCGACTTGACCACTACAGGACGAGGTGGCACCTCTTCGGCACTGAGCTCGGCCACTGCCAGCGTCACTAACATATGGGTAGCTCCGGGCAGCAACATCACATCATTCTGTGGATTGAATTGTGGGATGCTTAGTGTTGCCTCCCCTGCGGTACGATCATAGGCAACCGCTAGCTCCTCACCCAATAGCATTTTGAGACTACTTGTCTGGTTGAACTCAAACCCTTTGAGTAGACCGCTATTGGTCTCTAAAAATACTCGAGCACCACGTCCATTGACCAAATCGGCCTTCTGAATCCTGTGGACCAGGGACGTCAACCTGTTGCGCATGGTACTATCGCCAAATATGCGCAGCAGATTGTTTAGCTGTAAGCGCAAGAGCTTGGCTGTGCCCGCTGCAGTTCCAAATTCGGCCATATTCTCGCGTGTCCGCTGAAAATTTGGATCCGACTGGATCCGTGCCTTGTCTACTCCGCCCTTCATGCGTACTTCGTAGCCTCTGGAGCGATGTTTGCTAAAAGAAAGGTCCCCGACCTTCCCTCTAACTTTGATTAAACTTTCTTGTTTTGCCATGATATTAAGTATTTGATGACAACACAAAGATGGAAAGGCCAAAAAGGACCTTTGTCCAAAATGGCCGAATATGACCAAGATGGCATCAAGTGGCATGATATGGCATAATAGCTCTGAAAATGGGTATAGTCAAAAGGAACCTGACTCCCCACAAGGCTTCTCCATCCTGGACGAAAAGATACTGCGAGTGTACGGTTAGTTCACCATTAGTTCACGGGGAGTGTACTGAAAAGGCACTAAAGAGGTACTAAGAAGCCACCGGAGATATACTAACGAGCTACTGGGACCACTGGCTTAGTAGTGGATATATGGTCCTTATCATACGGCTTATCAGCAGTGGACATGTGAAGGGATATAGCCGAAGATGTGGCATCTAAAAAAAGGAAATAAAACACATTACATAAACAACATCAATCAACTGTATAACACATATTTAAAACAAATTGTGCACGCTATTCGTTAGAGCATAATTATTCACTTTCTTTCGTACAGGGTTGATCATAGCCGTGCTTGAAGTAGCCGTATGGACAGGGAGGTATCTTGCTGACAAGAGAATCATGGTATCATCCTGGATTGTCTACGGTAGGGCATTGCTTTGCCCTCGAGACAGTCCAATAGCAGCAAGCTATCATGTCCAAAAAACATCGTCTATGTGTCAATGCCAAAGATGTAGCGGCTATACTCGATCTTAGCACACGCCAAGCACAGCGCAAGTACCAACAAGCCAAAGATGCCCATGGCAAGGCCAAGCATCAACACCTTACCGTCCGTGAGTTTGCCACTTATTATGGCCTACCGCTGGAAGAGGTCCTAGAGCGTCTATAGCTTACCACCGACGTATCGGGCTGGCTGGCCCACCCCGATACTCATTCCGGACTCAATCTTTCAATACCGCCACCCATTCTTGACGTAGACCTACCAACTTATCATACGTATCCATGGGCAATATATAGCGTTCGCGCTCCTGTCCATATAGCACCACCATATACTTGTCCTCCTCCCTCAGTAATTCTCGTACGGCCATATGTTGTATCAGGTGCCACCTCCCTACCCGAAAGAATGCATGTGGCCAACGCTTTTCTCCCTTCGCGAGCGAATCCATATCGACCGTACCCTCGCGTCCATCCAATAGCTTCACGTTCACCATTTTCACTTTGGACGAACCTTCCTTGAGGTAGAAATAAGCGATTTGCACCATCCTCACCCACTCTTTGTCAGCACCTATCATCACTTCTACCTCTTCACTGACTTGGAGCACGCCCGCTTTCAGTCGTTTTCCATCGGCGCATACTTGCTCATGGCATGCCCGCAGTTGCTGCTTTCGTCCCGACAACTGCGCCAATTTATCTACATAGAGCTGCTCCATATTATCCTTATCCATTTGTAGATGAGCGAGCTGTAGCTGTAGCCCGTCACTTTGGTCTACGGCCTCTTGGATGTGACGCTCCTGCTGTTGCAGCTTTTTGGTCAAGACCACGATGCGCTTGCCGGCATATGCCCGTAGCCGCCGCTCCTTCCGGACAGCATAATATACCTGCACCATGATCATACAAAAGAGGACCACGACATAGTCTCGCTCAAAATAGTCAGTAGACTGGAGATCGATACCGAACACGACGAAATAGGCCCTATACACCACTTTCAATGCAATAGCCCCCAACCCTACGACCAGCACCACGAATTGCAGCAAGTACCGAAGCAGCTCATGTCGCAAAAAATATGCTTGGATATCCAACAGGCATACCACACAAGCAATGGTACATATCGCAACAAATAAGAGCACGAAGCTTAATAGCCAAGTCACAAGGTGGGAAATCGATGTCAAACTCCAAGAGAAGGACTCTGCAGTCGTGTAAAAAGTAACCAAAAGGGCGGAAAGGGCAGAAAACAACATCATCATCCATACGTTTCCATACCACGATTTCCTGAAAAGTCGAAGTGTAGCCATTATTAGATTAAGAATTGATTTAACCCCTAAGTTAACAAATTACTTTGAAATAAAGAATCGTATTTCCTATATCTATGCTATGGAGTTTCCTCAACGTCCTTTTGTTGCGCCTGAGTCAACAAACTCTCTCGATTGCATGTGGTCTTTCTTTGTTGATTCCAATTATTGGTCTATGGATTTCAACCTTACTCTACGTGCGATTTTTTCAGATATCTGGCTTACTATATCCCTCTGAAACGGTAAGTTTTTATAAATCATAGATGACGATTCGGCTATAACCGTTAGGAAATCACTTTCGTTTCATAGCCAATGGGGATAACCTGTACTGTAAGTTATTCGGTCAGCATTAGCCCAACACCAATTTATAAACATATAGAAAAGTCGAACGTCTATAAATCAACGACTTTGCATTTTCAAAAAATATAAAAAGGGACTGTCTTATGACAGCCCCGATATACACGCTATTGTTAAACTTTCTTAGTCCAAGGAGATAGTCCCTAAATCTTTAACGCTTCCTTTTACCACTTCTACATTTTCAATTGTTTTATCCAAAAAGTCAGAAGCCGATGGCTGAATTAATATTTTATACTTACCTTCTGTGATTCCAGGGAAATAAAAGTTACCAAGAGGATTAGCCAATGTACCAACTGTGTCAGTACCATTTATTGCAAATACATGTGCTAACGATGTCGCAGGCGTAATCATTCCGGTTATTGCTCCGGATGTAGCTACCGGAATAGCTCTTATTACCGGCTTAAGGACATATGCGCCGTTGCCTGTTTGATGGATAGATTTGGAAGCGTCAAAATCGAGCAAAAGTGTATATGCTACATTGGGTATCAAGTCCTCTTGAATTTTAATTTTAACTCCAGAAGATTGTCCACTGGGTGTTTTTAGGGGATATGCGATATTATCCACCCAAATCTGGTTACCTTCGTCTTCAAGTTTTAGTCTGATTTCTTGTATTCTACCAGCTGGGACATCTGCCCCAGCAATTACCGTGTCTCGTCCCATTGTGAATTTCAAAATGTCAAACGGATTACCATCTATATCGATGGTTTTATTGCCTCCGCTCGTTCGGATTTCTATTTCGTCTATATTAAGATGTATTGCATCATAATAACCGGGCGCATCCGTCATTTTAATCGTGAGCGGTGTGGTTTTGGCAGCAGGACTTTCGTCCGTACTACAGCTACTTAGCAACAATAGCGACGCTATAATAGCAGTAATAGGATATTTTTTCATTGTTAGTGTGATATAGCTAGTAAACAACAAATGCTGTGCCACTCCTTCTAAAAAGATTATTAGAATTATTGCGCCGAAATATGAAAATAGCTTAACGATTAGGAGTAGTGACGAAGTGCTACGCATGAGGCGAATACAAGGATGGTCGGGATAGCAAGACCTCCAAACGTTGCACGCAATTATTTATTAAGGACCATTAGCAACAATTGATTGAGTTTACTATACTTGCTAAATAATGAAACCTAGAAAAAAAATTGAAGTAAAGGACAAGCTAGAAGCTCAAAAGCTTATCAAGGTTGTTGAATTTGACCCGTCCAAGCACATTACAAAACCTCATAAACATAATGGCTATTTGGAACTCGTATTCCTATCTGCCACTTCTGGTAAGCATGTAATAGACGGAAAAGAGGCTACTATCAAAACACCATGTCTGCTAATTATCAGAAAAAACAATGTACATCATTGGGAATTGGTGAATCCCGTAAAAGGGTTTGTCATTTTGATAAAGGATCTATTTGTTAAACAAAGTCTAGACTTCGAAATCAGTAGATTGGTAGATGAAATCAGCCAATTGGACACGATATACTTTAAAGAGGCCGAGACAATTGAAAATATATTGGAAATATTGGCGACCGAGCACAATAGAACTTGTCAGGAGGGCCTGTTTAAAGCAATTTTGGCAAAAGCTTTGGAACATGTCGATAAGGCAAAGCAGGCCAAGCCAAGCCAGCAAAACCTATATGATCGATTTTGCGAACTCCTTAATGAAGATGACAGAATTGTCAACAACGTGGCCTTCTATGCTTCTAAATTGAACACCAGCCCGCAGAACTTGAGCGCGACTTGCAAGAAGAACACAAATCTGACAGCGTCGGAGATATTGGCCAGATACATCATCAAAGAAGCAAAGAGGCTCCTTTTCTATACAACGAATTCGATATCCGAAGTGGCATTCGAACTTGGCTTTTCGGATAAATCAAATTTTTCCAAATATTTCAAACGGTACACCGGCATCACGCCCTCTGAATTTAAAAAAACAGGAATCTAAAATTCCTTTTCTCCAAATTCACTCTTGGGCAGCTTCAATAGCTGATTAAGCTTGTGCAAGTTAACATTCAAATTGACTAGGAACACGTTCTTTTCATAAATATAATTTGTCGTGGTATGGAAATCATTGGAGAATGTCGTAATCCGCTGCTCGTTCACACCCCAATCCCCAAGTTCAATAAACTGCCACTGTAACTGGGCCGTAAGAGCTCCTTTCAGGAAAACCCTACTTAGATTAAAGTGAGGAAGCACAAATCTAGAATCCGCCCCCTGTACGGTGGGTCGCTCAGAAAGGTAATTAATCTGTAATCCAGTACTCCAGTATTTAAGAAAGTCGGCCTGGACACCCCCATTGAGCGAATATACCCAATCTTGATTTGTTCTTGTGTGTTGGTCGTTCAAAACCTGTCCTGAGACGGTGTAATGATATAAATTAAATCCCCCATTGACCTTCAACCAAGGCAGCACTTTACCCTCGCCACCCAATTCCATCCCGTAACGAGATGCTTCATCAGCATTGGTGAAGACCCGATGGAGGATCGTATCGGCGTATACGGAATTTACCCTCTGGATAGGATTCTTGGTATGCTGATAATAGGCATTCAAAAAAATACTTCCCGATTTCAGCTTCTTAACCAATCCGGTTTCCGCATTGACCGTAAATTCGGGCAATAGCTCAGGATCTCCCTGTTCAAGTGTCTCCGAGTGCTCACGCTCAGGAATCGGATTCAGCTCAAAATTGTTGGTGCGCTGCACACGTCTAGCAGCCGCTACTTTCCATGACCAACCTGTGCCCAAATCATGCATCAAGCTCAAGCTGGGATATAGTTGATGGATAGCATATGGATATTTTTGATCGGTATCAAGCAAAAATAAATCCCGTTGATAGTACTCATACCGTAGCCCCAATGCGAGCTGCGTACGGACGAATTTACGATCATATTGTGTGAAAAGCGCATGCACGCGATTGGTAGCATCCATTCTACCACTAAATTCCGGAACTACTTGCAGACTATTGGCGCCAGCATCAGCGGCGTAGTATTGAAAATTTCCTTTCTGATTGTCACTTCTGAGTTGGTAGCCAGTCAATAACGTTGCATCAGGTAATTTCCACTGGTGCTGCAGGGACAGCCTCAATCCTCGAAGTGGATTGGTATAGATGTTATGTGTCCATTGTGTAGTGTCACCCATATTACCAATATTGGCATTCTTAGTAGATCCATAGATATTGGCATACTCATAGATAGCGCCTAACTGCAAAGAGTGAGCGGAATCAATCTTATACTGATAAGAAAAATCGATGAGGTAAAATTCGCCTTGCTTATTTTGAAGGTTGGGATTGAAGTAGTCAACGCTTGAAATTTCGGAACCGGTAGAGGGCTGGATACTCCTATTATTATAGTAAATATCAGCAACTCGATCTTGGAATTTTCTTGAAGTGAGTAGGCCTAGATTAACGGAATGGGCCTCTGATATATGATAGGCGGTATTCAACCGAAGTCCAAAATTGTATTTATCAAAACTCCGCTCTCCTTGGGATGGAAAAAAGGTCTGCTTATCACCGATGATCGTGTTGACCTCTCCCTCTCTGAACCCCGCGTTGTCATTTCGCAGATAGTTGGCCGAGCCATTAAATTCCAGTCGATCCTTTCTATACTGGAAAGCAACATCTCCACCATAACGCTTTTGTGATTCGCGATTCTGATAATCCTTGACACTGGGCAATCCACCTTGAAGATTGAGTACCCATGCAAATCCATCGGCAGTAGATTGTTTGGTCTTCAGATTGATGATACCACCTTTACCATCCGGATCGAACTGTGCCGTTGGACTGGTGATGTACTCTACCTCTGATACATCATTGGCAGCTATCTGGCTTAATATAGTGGCCGCATCCAGTAAGGAAGGCTTGCCATTGATCAATACAATGACCCCTGTATTGCCACGCATGCTGATGTTCCCATTAGCATCTACGGCTGCTGAAGGTAAATTCTTGACAATATCCAAAGCGGTACCTCCAACTGCATTTTTATATTGGCTTGCTTGATAGGATTGCCTATCACTGCTGTGCCTCTGCCCTCCTACAACGGCAGTGACCGTAGCTTGCTCTAGCGTATCAATGACGTTCGCAATAAAGATAGCGCCCAGGTCAATTGGCTTTTGTCCATTGATGTCGACCCGCATCTTCTTTTGGTGATATCCAATGAATTTGATCGTCAACGTGTATTGGCCATGCGTTAGATTGTTAAATACAAAGGAGCCGCGTCCATCTGTCATCATACCGACAACGATTGTGTTGTTAGTATCCAATAGACCAATACTTGCATAAGGTATTGGACTCGATGATGTAGCATCCATTACCACGCCTAAAATCTTTGAGTTCTGGGCACGTGCAAACTGGACTGTCCATAAAAAGAGGAATACAATGAAATATCTATTCACGTTGGATTAAATTTTTCCAAAAATAGAAAAGAAAAAAAGGGAGCGTATGCGCTTAGCCAATTATACCCTAGTATTTTCAAATAGACTACGCTTGTAGTCGACACTCCAGATGTCAAAAAATCAACTTTAAAGCGAATACCACTTCCCATAAACTCACTCTGCAGTTGCATTTTTATTTAAAAATATTTCAAAAAACAAAATATCAATCGTAATATTGCGATTTAAATAACGTCAATACTAATGGGAGCTACAAAGACAATACACTTTACCGATCAACAAAATCATATAGCCACCATTGCAAAAGCACTTGATCACCCTGCTCGGATTGCTATAATAGAATATTTATTAAAAGTCAATACGTGTATTTGCAGCGATATTGTAGACGAGTTACCTTTGGCACAGTCTACTATTTCACAGCATTTGAAAGAATTAAAAAATGCCGGTTTAATAAAAAGAAACATCGAAGGCACTTCAATTTGTTACTGTATAGACGAAAAAACATTCGGCATACTAAAAGCGTATTTTGGTAATATCATCCTATCCGTAAATAATCAAAAGTGTAGTTAACATATGGAATTTATTTCCCTATCTCGAGCATCAATTTTTCTCATAAACATCGTAATATAACGATAAATTAATATATAAATAATATGAAATTATCAGAAATCAAACACATCCTTCCAACATTTAGAAAATGTTGAATTCCAATTAGAAGATGGAACTTTTGTACCCGAACATTTCCACGTCACCGAAGTGGGTCAGATCAATAAAATTTTTATTGACTGCGGTGGTATTACGCGTACTGAAAACACAGTAAACTTTCAGTTGTGGAATGCGGATGATTATGAGCACAGATTAAAACCTGGTAAGCTTTTAGATATCATCGCGCTATCAGAAGCAAAACTTAATATCGGAGATCACGAGATTGAGGTAGAATATCAAAGCGGAACGATTGGAAAATACGGGTTAGGTTTCAATGGCCAGAATTTCATATTAACAGACAAAACGACAGCATGTTTAGCTCAAGATGCCTGTGGCATTCTTAATCCATTAAAAGTGGTAGAATCGAATACATGTACCCCAGGCTCCGGCTGTTGCTAATCAAATATCACGATGAATGCAAAACTAGTAAATACAATTTCGGATATACTTTCATTAGAAATCGATCAAGATCGCAAAACTATTTTGCAGCCTTTGGTTGACTATGTCCAAGGCAAAGTTACAGATGGATTAGCTATCAATATCAATTTCATTTGTACGCACAATTCTAGAAGAAGTCACCTGTCCCAAGTTTGGGCACAAATAGCTGCTGCACATTATAAAATACCAAGGGTAATTTGCTATTCGGGTGGTACCGAAGAAACGGCGATGTTTCCTAAAATTGCAGAAACATTTGTAGATCAGGGCATAGAAGTAATGAAAATTTGCGAAGGATCCAATCCAATATATGCGCTAAAATATGATCACAATACATTACCGAT
Organism: Sphingobacterium sp. SYP-B4668; assembly: GCF_027627455.1. NCBI lineage: Bacteria > Pseudomonadati > Bacteroidota > Sphingobacteriia > Sphingobacteriales > Sphingobacteriaceae > Sphingobacterium > Sphingobacterium sp. SYP-B4668. Next base: position 3,240,735 of record NZ_CP115483.1, read on the forward strand.
CATCGGTTTTTCTAAAAAATATGATTCACCGTTCAACCCCGAATCAAATTTTGCTGCTATCATGACATGCTCCCAAGCGGACGGCGGTTGCCCCTTTATCCCTGGAGCAGAAAAACGTATACCGATTACTTTTGAAGATCCAAAAATTTCAGACAATACAAATCAACAAGACCAGATATATAGCAGTAGAAGTTTAGAGATTGCTTCCGAAATGTTTTATGTCTTTTCTCAAATTAAATAGAAAAAAGATGGAAGTAAAAATGAAGTTTCTGGACAGGTATCTTACCCTTTGGATCTTCCTAGCCATGGGAATTGGAGTACTTATAGGGAATGTATTTCCTGGTATTTCCGATGTAATGGATAATATGTCGATAGGTGCTACTAATATCCCATTGGCAATTGGATTAATAGTTATGATGTATCCTCCTTTGGCTAAAGTAAACTATAACTTACTGCCCTTGGCATTCAAAGATAAGAAGGTACTTAGTTTATCCCTTATCCTGAACTGGCTTGTGGGACCCATCCTCATGTTTATATTGGCAGTGATATTTTTAAGAAATGAACCCGATTATATGGTCGGACTAATTCTTATTGGTCTCGCTAGATGTATAGCCATGGTGATTGTATGGAATGACCTAGCTAAGGGGAATAGAGAATATGCAGCGCTCTTGATTGCTTTAAACAGTATATTTCAGATATTATTTTACAGCCTATTTGTTTGGTTGTTTATCAATATACTGCCATCTTACTTTGGATTTGCCGAATATGCGGTTTCAATAGAGATGAGCGGGGTCATCAAAAGCGTACTCATTTATTTAGGGATTCCATTTTTAGCAGGATTTTTAAGCCATAGATTTCTCTCTAAAATAAAAGGTGAAAATTGGTACAATCGTACGTTTATACCTTTTATTTCCCCATTCACTTTATATGCACTACTATTCACCATTGTCCTGATGTTTAGCTTAAAAGGCGAGCAGATAGTACAGTTGCCGATGCAGGTCGTTAAAGTCGCAGTACCATTGGTCATTTATTTTGTCTTGATGTTCTTTATCAGTTTCCTCATGAATAGATCTATGCATGTAGACTACGATAAGAATGCGGCTATATCCTTTACAGCTACCGGAAATAATTTCGAATTAGCAATTGCGGTAGCCATTGCAGTTTTTGGAATACATTCACCGCAAGCATTTGTGGGAGTAATTGGTCCCTTGATAGAAGTACCGGTTCTAATTCTTTTAGTGCGGACTAGTTTATGGCTCAAGAAAAAATACTATTAGCGTCTATCATTTCTATACAGGCTATCTCTAGTGCGGAGATAGCCTTATTCTGTGATGACCGTTAACGCATCTTTCCTAAATTTTGCATTGTGACAAATAGGTAGCATCTATTCAATGATTCCGACCTACACCATTTAAATAGTGTTCTACTATTAGTAGAACTGTTTTAAGAAGACGCTCCTAATGAATCACTACAAATTGGCCATGAAATAATCTGCTATTATCATTTGCAAACGCCGTCAGTGTATTATTATTGACGCCAGCATCAATCACAACTTTAATGACACGTATTTTGAAATAATCTCAAAATCTAATCTTTATTCTCCGCTAGCTCCGCCGAAATCCTTTTGCCCTTGGTCTGTCTCTGACCTGCGTTCAACACACTGTAAAGCCCATTTTCAGTCTCCTTCGTCGATTTCAAATTCGTCTTCACCGATTTCGTCTGTCACTTTACGCCCTTTTTTAGAATATCGGGACTACTTTAGCTTTTCGATCGAACCGATTATATAGTTAAATTTTAAACGGGCTAGGCAAGGTATCTATAGGTTATTGCAAAAGCATGCAGCGATGACCGGACACCTCCTAGAACCCACGAATCAAATTAAAGAAAATGAAAAAATACCCTTTTACAGCAAGCGGAGTCAAGCAATGGCTCCAGCTATTGTATAGCGCTCCAATAGACCTGCAATCCAGCGCAGCCCCCATACCTGACGCTGACCTGAGCGAACAATTGGCCACTAGGACATTGGATGCTTACTTGACAATCCGCATTTTTTATCAGCTTAAATAGGACTTAGGATCACCATAATGCCCCGCCATGGACCATACCTCCTACATGGCGGCGGCTATTGGCATATTTTATAAAATTGCATACTTCATATGAGCGCATACCAAACCGATTTATATCATTATTTATCACAGCTCTATCCGCTATGGCAGCAAAAATCCCCTTTGTTATTGGATTATTTTGAGCATCGTGTTTTCGAAACGGGCGAATTTGTAGATGTGTATCCCGGCGACCTTTATATCGTGAATAAGGGTACGGTGGGCAAATATTATAAGAAGACTCCGAAACGTTATATTTTGCGACACGAATTGATTATGGTCCCATCCGAGCGATCCGGCTTTAATTTTAAAGCCCTAGAATCCTGCCACCTGTGGATGTTGTCCCAGCAGAAACTACACGATATCTTGTCGCGATATCCACAGAGCCACGTACTTCAGCAACTATTGCTAAGCAAGCAGCAGCAATCCTTGGATTTCCGCACGCAACTATTGGAACTGCCAAAAGCCGATCGTTTGTCCTTTTTCAGAAAGCAGTATTCGACTGTCATCCCGTTAATCTCACGTACAGAGCTCGCGCAATTTCTCCATATCAGTGGCGAATATTTAAGAAGATTGTTTTGAAAAAAGGTGCTACCATCCGCTAGAAAAAAGCGCGGATCTCCTTAAGAAATCTTGAAATTCCATCCCGGTCCTTCTTCCAAAGTTGGGGAGCTTTATAAATATGCAAGATTAGTAGAACATATCAATGGTCAGAAATTTAACAGCGATATCTTGAACTCACTATTTAACGAGAGTAAAGATGCGGAAAAAAATATAAACTATTTGGCGAGGACATTGAGCTTGTTCGACCAACGCCTAAATGACCTAGTGGCAATAATATTGAATGGCATTTTTTTATCTAATCTCCATGTATTGCGGCACTAGACTCGTGGAAAGAGAAATATCGAGATAAAATGACCCATTGGCTTGAAAGCCTACTTACGATGGACGAACTTAATTCTTTTGCAAACTATGCCTACAACAACCCTGAATATTCATACCCAACATTCAATGAAACCACATTTCTTGAAGCAGAAAACTTGGGGCACCCCCTTATTTTTAACAAAACACGTGTAAGGAATTACCTAAGGGCTTCGGCAATAGAAAAGGTTATTGTGCTAACAGGAGCAAACATGTCTGGGAAAAGTACATTTCTTAGAACAATAGGAATCAATCTAGTACTCGCATATTCGGGAGCACCTGTCTATGCGACAAAACTAACATGTAGCAATGGATTGAAGCTATACACCAGTATGCGTGTGACTGATTCGTTAGCACAAGACACTTCATACTTCTACGTCGAACTAAAACGACTATCAGCAATCGTCCATAGCCTGCGGGACGGAGCAAAAATATTAATCTTATTGGACGAGATATTAAAAGGTACAAATTCGGAGGATAAGTTACAGGGATCCATAGGTTTGATAGAAGAATTCCTGCAGCACGATTGTCTATGTGTAATTGCTACACATGGCCTTTCTCTGGGGGAACTGGAGAACAAATTTAGGGGTCAGGTAAACACCGATTTCCTACCCAGCGCTAATGCCAGATGAGCAAGTCGACGCTCCTTGTCAACATTGGCTTCAAATACCAATGCAGAATCAACTACTGTTCTCGGCCTCTCTGCGGCAAAACGGTCTGCGATCTCGGCAGCTAGTACGCTAATATCCCCGTCATACTTTGCTGGACCACCCACTGTCCAATCCGGATTAAAACCGTTTACTCCAAGTTGCGTCCACTCCCCACGGCAAAAAACAGAGTCGCCATTGTAAGTGATTCTAGTCAAAGTAATCGTTTCGCCATTTTCAGACCATGGAATCTCATCGATCTTCTCTGGACTAAAATACTGTATCTTACCGTATTTACCTGTTAAATAATACCAATCTCCTGCCAATGTCAAATCAAAATGTCTTCTATCTTTTATCGGGGTTATTTGATTCAGAAACACAATATACGGTTCCTTCTCCTTATACGTAATCTCTATAGACTCCAAAGAGTCATGCTTGCTTAAGAAATAACGGTTTGTCGTATCGGGCATTGAAATCTCAAAAGACCAACGCCCGGGCCTAATCTGGTTTTTTCTTGTTTGTGAAAACAGGTCCATGCAATAAAGCAAACTTGCCAGCAATACAAATATACATTTCATTTGAAATCGATTAATTAGTTAAAACTTCAATGTGGCAACAGCTAAATCTTAATTACTTACCATAAGCTCAATTTGTCACTTCATAACCAATGCTAACGTCCGATAAAACTCCGTAATTTCTTAGCATTTTCAACAGTAACGGAACCATCAGGTTCGAGCTTGACGAAAATCCTGAACATTACGTCGAGCTTGCCTCTATCAACAAACGCCGGATTCCAGTCAGCCTGCGTATTATCGGTTTCATTTCTGGTCTCCTTGCCCAATAATTCCTCCGCTACCACATCTGAAAAAGTCGATTGCTTCCCAAACACTAACGCCAAGTCTTTGAGATAACCATACTTGGTCATGGTTCCTTGATAAACCAAAACGGAATCCACCGCACCTAAGCGCTTTACTTGCTTAAGCCGATTGACAATCCGCTCACCTAGTGGCATGATAGAACTTTTATAATGCGCCTGCGAACCCACGGCCCAATCAGAAGCATCCATTTTAAATTCGTCGATGAGACTAAAACTGAACGACACCGAGTCCCTGTAGACGGCAGCTTCAGTTATATTCAACCAACTAGAAATGCCGCCTCTTAAACGAATCGACTCAATACCCGCTTTCGCTGATTTAAAATGAACCGTACCATATTTTTCCTTAAGCAGATAAGCGTCACCTCTAAACGTCAGATCGTAAATTTCAAAAACCTCATTCTTATAATCAAAACTAAGGAATATCAATGAAGGCTCAGTACCAATATACATTGCGCTAACAAATTTTACAGCTTTGTTCTTTTCAAAAAAAACATTGTTTGAGGTATCCGGAATAGTGACTTTGACAAGATAACCCAAGCTATCAACGGGTTTCGTGCATCCGAACACACTTGCATGAACCGACAGCACCGTAAATACAATTAAAAAAAATCCTTTCATTTCACCTGTTTTGAATAATAGCGGTTAACATAGTTAACAAAAAACAAATTATCATATAACCTATCAAATCACCAGAATATGGCTAGCCCTCCGCAAACGTCCGCAACCTACTTGGTGTTCCAATAGTGACGGTGCCATCCGAATTAAGCCTTACAAAAATCCTGAATCTAAAGCTATAAAGCCGAACGCCACTATCGGTATGAGCAGGAGACCATTCAGCCTGTGGAAGCCTTGATGCGCCTTCTTCGTCCTTGTTCAATAAGACTTTCATAGCTATATCGGAAAATACCGATTTCCTACCCAGCGCTAATACTAGATGAGCAAGTCGACGCTCCTTGCCAATCTTGGCTTCAAATACCAATGCAGAATCAACTACTGTTCTCGGCCTCTCTGCGGCAAAACGGTCTGCGATCTCTGCAGCAAGTGCGCTAATATCCCCGTCATACTTTGCTGGACCACCCACTGTCCAATCCGGATTAAAACCTTTTACTCCAGGCTGCGTCCACTCCCCATGGCAAAAAACAGAGTCGCCATTATAAGTGATGCCAGTCAAAGTAATCGTTTTGCCATTTTCAGGCCATGGAATCTCATCGATCTCCTTTGGACTAAAATACTGTATCTTGCCGTATTTACCTGTTAAATAATACCAATCTCCTGCTAATGTCAAATCAAAATGTTTTCTATCCCTGACCGGGGTTATTTGTCTCATAAACACCATATACGGTTCCTTCTCCTTATAAACGATCGTTATAGTCTCTAAGGAATCATGCTTGCTTAAGAAATAACGGTTTGCCGTATCCGGCATTGAAACCTCAATAGACCAACGTCCAGGGGAAATCTGGATTTCTCTTGTTTGTGAAAACAGGTCCATGCAATAAAGCAAACTTGCCAGCAATACAAATATACATTTCATTTGAAATCGACTAATTAGTTAAAACTTCAATGTGGCAACAGCTAAATCTTGGGGCACAGTTAGTTTCCAAAACGTAACTACCCTGCGCGTCTGTCGCACCCTGCGCTGTATAGGTATCTCCTGCTGGGTCATAGAGAGCGGCATGATATGGTCCGTCAGGAACTATTATTGTCCACCTTAGTCATGGCGATTTTAAAAACACCATAGAACAACTAGTTCGAAAATCTGACTCAATAGAATAGTTGATGTCGATTTTCCACATCTTTAATTTTCAGTATCCGCCCCCTACCTGTAGCAGACACGGTTAGATTACGATCCTCGCCAAAACGAACACATATATCCACAAGACTTGGTAACGGCCTTCCATCTTTAATCATCGGTCGCCACTCCTTTTCTTGACTTTTCATAATTTTTATTATAAGATCCGAAAAATCGCTTGCTGACCCAACGACCAGTTCTAGTTGTTCCAAATTTCCATCAATACCAACAATACCCTGAAAAATCAACAGGCTATCAGCTTCAAGGCCAAAATTACCCGTTTGGGAAGATGCAATTAGACGGTCTCTAAACACGCCAATGTCTCCTTTATACCTCGCATTTAAGAACGGAGGATGTATGAATCGGTAAGTTACCGAATCGTCTCGAATAACCGCATTTGGTCTGTAACCTGGCTGGCTCATAAAACTATCCAAATAGTTGACCTCTGACTTCGGGAGTATGGGAAGCTCTTTTATGTTATAGAATTGCTTCAGTATGTAAAGATCCCCTTCGAATGCGAGATCAAAATATTCGACGCCTCTCTGCCAATCCCTACCTTTTGACAGGTCAGACGAAAACCAAGTCATAAAGGATGGACTTCCATTACTAAACTCCAGCGCAATGGAATCCAGTAATGGAAAACGCCGAAAAATCTCTTTGTAAGTGACATTTGGATATGTCTTGGAAACATCAATTTCGTTCTCTACACTTTTTTGAGCACCAGCGGAACCAACTGGTACAAATAGGCTAAAAACGAAAACGACCAAAGCAACAAAAAAACTCTCCATAATCTACTTTTATAATTCGTACACTTATACTATATCATTTTGAGGCTACTCGGATTGTCGTAAGTCCCCTTGATAGGTATACATTTGTAACAAGGGCTTCAAATACTTATTTAATCGCTTCTTAGCTTTATCGGTATACAACAGATAAAAGCTGATGTGCCCGTTATCCTTTTTCTGGACGGTATGCATATAAAAATTTTCATATCTGCCTTGATATCGATCCCTTACATCATCCATTGGGAAGGAAATATAAAAAGCGGAATCTGCATTGAATTTCTTCCTAGCATCAGAATCGGAGTAATAATGTAAGTAATCTTCCTTGGCTTTGAATTGATTTTCAAAGAAGAATGTCTTGAAAATATGCTTTTGTAGATTCAAATGGATGTTATTTACATTAGAGATATTATTGGGAAATAATTTGTTGATGTTAGAGGCTCGCTGTTCTGTCATCTTCTCATAAATTGTTAGGAACACAATACATTCACCATCATCAGAGGTTAGGTTATAAGAGCTGCATGTAATGATATCGCCTAGTTTATAATAAATATCGAAACATTCTGGCTTTCTGTGCTCCGTAAATCCTTTTGGTTTATGGTATTTGATACGCATGTCTGCAAGTCTCCTTGTCGCAGTTTCATCAAAAAAAGAAGTATCCTTTTGCGCGAGCGAAGTCCCTGCAAAAAGAATAATCGCTAAAATCGAAATCAAAAATTTCATAAATTCTTAGGTTAACTGCCACTATTCAAAATCATGTCGAGTTCCATCCGAATAATCCAACACATTCCATACGTCATCCCAACTCGGAGGACGCGCGGTCTGAACGACCTAGCACGCTAAGTAACTCTTCAGAGATGATCGGAAAAATATTTGCTACCCCATGCAACTCCCTCAGTTGCAATCTTTTTCATGATATTATTTTATTGGATATAATTGATAAATAAAGTTAATCAGTTAATTTTATAAAAACAAATAGGAAAATAGAGGTGGTAAACGTATTGATGAGTTTTACCGTATTAGGGACATAGCCCAATGGTGCTCATAGAAAAGGAAAATGTCAAAAGACGAAATCTAGACTGAACAACACTAAAGAAATGGAACATAAAAAAGAAATTTACGCGAGCATTAATGCTTCTCATTCCATTGGTGATATGGCTATCCATAGTGGAATGAATAACTGAGCAAAGCGAGTTCATGAATGCCGCTTAAAACTACACGCGATGAATAAATTTGAAGCTTCATCACCTTTAAAAACAAATCGGGGGAACCGAACGAAGTGAGCTCACGGATACCTTAAAATACCAAATTTAACTACGTAAACGAGCTCATGGATATAAACGAAAAAAAACACGCCTCAATAATTATATACAGATGAAAAATGTACTATTTATTTGTAGCAGAAACAAGTGGAGAAGCCGAACTGCAGAAACTCTATATAAGAATAGTCGTCATTTTAACGTAAAGTCGGCAGGAACAGAAAACTCTGCACGAATCAAGGTCAATGCTAAATTAATTTTATGGGCCGATTTAGTCTTTGTGATGGAAGCACACCATAAAGAAAAACTAATGCTCAACTTTCCAAATGAAACAAATGCAAAGGAAATCGTCGTTTTGGAAATACCTGATGTATATCGGTATATGGACAAGGAGCTGATTGAGGAGATAGAAAGCAGTGTAGAGGGCTATTTATAACCACTCTTTAATACAGCCAGCAAGCACAGCTAAGGCCTTAGGTTAGTAACGCAACAATTAAGGATTTACAATTTCTAAGCTATACCTATCCGACTTGTATTATCAGGCCAAATTTTAGCTAGCTTGCTGCCCTTAGAAAATCAAAATCTTAATACCATTTTACAGGAAGCCGTAGTAACACGCTATCTAGATCCGGAAATTTAAGGTAAACCTGTCTATGCTCCGACATTAAACTATAGATGGAATATTTAAACTGTATGTTCAGTATGGAATCGGATTCAGAACCTCTAACAATAGACTTTTGATTAGGTTGAAGGTTTCCCCATAAAAATGCTTACCTGCATATATTACCGAAAGTCATATGATTCGTCCATATCTCTTAACTCTACATCGAACACCAGCCTATCACCGGATCCATCATTCACTTTGATGGATTTTATACGAAAAGGTACATCTTTTAGGTAGCCCCTTGATAGGTATACATTTGTGACAGGCGCTTCAAATACTTACTTAATCGCTTCTTAGCTTTATCGGTATACAACAGATAAAAGCTGATGTACCCGTTATCCTTTTTCTGAGCGGTATGCATATAAAAATTTTCATATTTGCCTTGATATTAATCCCTCACATCATCCATTGGGAAGGAAATATAAAAAGCGGAATCTGCATTGAACTTCTTCCTAGTGAAGCCTTCCCGTTTTTCAAACATTGATTAAATATAAAAATACACTTTTAATGTTTCCATTTTCTCCTTTTAACATGACATAAAAAACAATAATTCCTTTTTTTAATCTTTAATACGACAACAGTACTGGAAATCATATACTTCCATTTTTTAACATGGAGCTGTCATTTTCATCTCCTCACCATAATCTATAATAAATTACCACACCCCGGTAAATACTACTTCATGCATATCTTCGAGAACAAAAAAGACATCAAATAAATGCGACTATTGGGATGTGAAATTAAAAATATGTCACCACTTGTAATTAAATGTTTAATACAAAAATTTACAATAAATATTAAAAACAAGAAAAATTTATTGTTATTTAAGATTTATTTTACATAATTTTAAAGTAAACCAAATTATAGCTTTTTGTTATGATAGAAGCACTTTTTCCAAAGAAAGAATCTAACATACAACGTGTTATTGATTATTTCTTGACAATAAGCCAAGTAAATCACACTTCGCTTCATCTCAAAGAAGCTATTGAGGGTCATGTGGAGAGTCCCTCGATGCTTTCGATTAAAGATATTTTGTTTGAGTATGGAATAGATGCTGTTGCTATACGCAAGAGTAACTATTCATATGAAGATTTTGAAACACCTTTTATTTGCTCTTTTCAACAACAGGATTGGAGCAAGCCTGCTTTTACAGTTGTAATTGCAAATGAAGACGATAAAATAAGTTACCTAGATCCCATAGGTAATACTGTAAAAACCATTGCTCTAACTGATTTTGAGGCCATGGATAAAGAGATCATTCTGCTCCTAGATACCCAACAGAAAAAAGAGGAATTAAATTATAGACAAAATCAAAGTAAAGAGCGGAGTCAAAATATTATTGCCCAGATACCTATATATGCTTTTATACTTGTGCTGCTATCGAGTCTAGGGTTTATGCTTTTGAGGGCAGATAGCTTACATTGGATCACTCCGTTTTTCTTGATTAGCTCTACTATAGGGCTGTTAATCTCATTATTACTCGTATGGCATGAGGTGGATGCGCACAATCCCTTTATCAAGGAAGTATGTGGTGGACATGGACGCAAAATGAATTGCGATGCTGTACTATCATCTAGTGGAGCAACATTTTTAGGCATAAGCTGGGCTGTATGGGGTTTTGCCTATTTTGCTGCTTTCTTTTTAACCATAGTATTATTTTCGCTAGAGTTTTCATATAGCTCTCTCTGGTCCGTATTTTCTGTAGCAGCTATAATGTACCTTCCTTTTTCTTTGTACTATCAATATAGAGTAGTGAAACAATGGTGCCCATTGTGTCTATTGGTCTTGAGCGTGCTGTTGGTGAATGCTGCAGTTTCAATTTACACCTTAAGCACTAGTGGTAGCATATTCTTTGATTGGCCCTCTGTACTACATATTGGTGTGATTGGTTTAATATTTCTACTGTTGACATACTACGCCATACCTATTTTGAAACAAGCGAGAGAAAGTAAAAGTTATGCTAAACGGTGGAAAAAGCTACGATACAATCGGGATATCTTCCAGGCGCTTCTCACTAAATCAGAAAAAATAACTGTTTCAACAGAAGGATTAGGTATTGTAATTGGAAATCCCAATGCTAGTACCGAAATCGTAAAAGTATGTAATCCATACTGCGGGCCTTGTGCAAAGGCTCATCCAGAATTAGAGCATATTATAAAAAACAATACTGATTTAAAGATACGTATCATCTTTACCGCTTCCGGAGAGAATGATGATATAAGAACCGCCCCTGTGCAGCATCTATTGGCTATACAAGAAAAAGAAGGAGAAAGAATTGCACAGCAAGCGTTAGACGATTGGTATCTTTCAGAGCAAAAAGACTATGAAGTATTCGCTAAAAAATATCCAATGAACGGGGAATTGAAACTACAAAAAAACAAAATAGATGCGATGTATGATTGGTGTAATGAAATGAAGATACGTGCTACACCGACTATATATATAAACGGCTATGAGCTACCTGACAGCTATAGGATTAGTGAATTAAAGAATTTTTTCTAGACGTAGAAAATATGCCTGAGCCAGTTCGAAATGTACTCAGGCAAAGAGGGCTCAACTTCTCTCTAACTTAACTAGCCAAGTAATCTGAGTGAGCAGATTGCAAATGTAAACAATTTATATTTTGTAAAGATGAAAAAGATTTCATTAAAAAACCTGAATTTGAAAGAGGTAGAACAACTATCTCGCGAGCAATTGAAAAATGTATTGGGCGGTTGGACAGAAGGATCTAGTACAGATGAAGGAACGGATCTACCGGGAGATTGTACAAGTGATGCTGACTGTCCTTCAGACAAGAAATGTGACACAAAGCTAGGTAAATGTTATAACAACAGTACTGGTTACGCTGTACCTTGCCCTACTTCTGATGGTAAATGTGTGACACGTGATGGCGAAGATGGCACATGTGATACTGTGTGGCCCTATGGTTGCCGATAAGTAGAGTATTAACCTATGCCTATAGGGTGCTTTTGTACCTTGTAGGCTTGGTTTATGGATCCTTGATTAATGCTTATAACTATGAGATTTATTTTCCAATTAATTATCTTGATTATTCCCATTTTCTCATATGGTCAACTTGATCAATATGCCCAAAGTGGTCATACCTCACTTACCGTCAAATTTTCTGGAGATTTCCCTGAGGATAAACCAATTTCTACACCATTATTCTCAGGGCAATTTTTCTTCAATAAGCCAATTACATTTACCCAGATTAATGACTCAACTTTATTTCTATCGTTCTATACTTTCGGTCCAACTCAGTATTATTTTATATATAATAAGGAATATCAACGATCGATATTGTTGCCGAACCATTCTGATGTTATAAATATACACTATAAGGATTCTACCCATTACCTATTGAATTATCAAGGAACTTTCGCTAAACTTTTTGCACACTCGAAGATAAGTGGTGAAATGCGAATTAAAGCATTTTATGATGGTGGTTATTTTTCAAAATTTAATCCTGGGAAATACCAAACAGCTAATAATTTTAGAGACTCGGTTTTACAGAAATTTCAAGATATGATATCAGATGTTGCAAATGATACGGATTATGACCTTTTGAAAAAGCTTTTTAAGTACGATTCAGAAATCGATATTAAAAAATTCTACCTGTTTGACAATTATACCCGTAATGCATACGAAGAAGTAAAAACTGGTTCAGACACCATTAAAATCCCCCTTAAAAGAGACGTTTCTTTTTATGACAAAATGAATATTAGCGACTTAACTAAAATAGAAAGGTTGATTTCACCTAGCTATCATTTGCTACAAGATGTTAGAAATGACACCTTATTAAACTTCCCAAATATTCTAAAAAGGGGCCCTCAGGTTTATTATGATAAGCTAAAGGCCATTTTTGAAAAGGAAAACAATGATGATCTTTTTTACCAAATCATGATTGCCGGTGCGTACATCGATCAACTACGCAGTGGTGTGAAATTATCTGAAGAACAGAAGTTTGATATTTTTAATTTTTTTGAAAACAAGCACATAAGCAATTATGTTCTTCAGCAAAACGAGCTTACAACAAACACAACATCGCAAAATCTAAACAAATACTATCTTTCTTTTGAGAAGGAAAAGGAAAATGTTTTGCCTGATATTCTGAACCGCTACAAAGGTAAAATCGTGATAATAGATTTTTGGGCAACGTGGTGCGGCCCTTGTAGAGAAGCATTTGATAAAGCAAAAAAAGTAAAAGAAAAATTTTTAGAAGAAGATGACGTGGTATTCGTGTATATAACGGGAGAAAGCTCGGATCGTGACACTTGGCAAAACTATGTAAATTCTCTTGGGGGAGAGCACTATTATGTACATGACCATCAGTTCTCATATATCACGAAACAACACAATATAAAATTCTTACCGAGCTATCTACTTTTTGATAAAAAGGGAGAATTAGTAGAAAAAAGTTTAGGAGAATATATGGGAAACGAGAAGTTAATAAAATGGATTGAAGAGGGATTAAAGAAATAATCAACATGTTATATATATCCGCACAACCAGATCAACTTTATTTCATATGGCAATTGGAAATTCAATTGCGCAACTTGTTTTCTTTAGGGATTCTGAAGGAAAATATCCAAGTGATAGTCGGTTATCATAAAGAAAACGGAATAAATCCTTTATTTCAGAAATTTATAGATGACAATAAGCATTTAGCACAGTTTTATACTTATCCTGATTTACGAAAAAACAGTAGGTATACTTCTTCGATACGACCAAACATCTTAAAGCAGCATTTTAAGAAATTCCCTCTATTGTCTACAAGAACCGTTATGTATCACGATTCTGATATTTTATTTTCACGTATTCCAAAGATAGACAATGTCGAAAAAAACGATATCTGTTATGTATCAGACACTCGAAGTTATTTGGATATGCGGTACATAAGGCGCACCGCATCAGAAGAATTATTGGACGAGATGCTTAAGATCGTAGGCATTAGCAAAGCAAAAGTTGTTCAAGAAGATGAACAAACCGGTGGTGCGCAATATGTCCTTAAAGGAATTACGGCCCCTTTTTGGGAAAAAGTTGAACGAGATTCTGAAAATCTATACGTAGCAATGACAGCGTATAACCTAAAGATTTGGGAGAACACCTACCCATGGAACAAGGAATATCGAAGTCAAAAAAGAGGGATTCAAGCATGGTGCGCGGATATGTGGGCAGTTCTTTGGAACCTCTGGCTATGTGGCAAAAAAGTAGAAATTCACAACGAATTAATATTCTCGTGGCCCATCAGCCCTATTGAACATTGGGACGTATTTTCTATTCAGCATTATTCTGGAAATATTGAAAACAAAATGAAGGATTTCAAAAAAAATGAGTACATCAATTATTTCCCGTGGTATGACGAACAATTAAATAGTATTCCTGATTCTACTTGTAGCTTTAAGATTGTAGAAATAATCAAAAACCGAAGACAGGAATTGGATGGAATGCGTAAAAAGTATTCAAAAATGGAGGTATTGTTGTATTGTGATGAGCAAGAGCAAATAACCAATACCGGGTCGAAGTCTTTTATACAAAAGAATTTTGATATTGATGTTGGATATTGTCTACATCCAACAGACAATGAGACCAATAGTGATGGAATGTTGTTTAACCATGACCGTATGCTGTTTATACCGGCAGATATAGTTTTATCCAATGATACTTTGGAAAATATTTTCGATACGATCCAATTGAGTGATGCGGACTGGGTTTATCCATTGACTGATTTACATAAGGTCGATGCCTTATTCACAGAAACATTTTCGAAGGTTTTGGATATTTCGCTACTGGAAATGAATGTAGGGAAGATGAATACTACCAACACAGACAAATTGATATTCACGCTACGTCCGTCTGGAAATTACGACCAAGACTTGGAAAGATATAGTGATATCATTCGATACAGGAACTTCGATAATCATCAAGTTCTAGATATAAATAGTCTCATTTTTTCATTAACATATATATAATCCTGTATGTTGACCGTTTATGACATCTTGAAAATAAATCTGATCAAATCAGAAAATGAGAAAAGCACTTCACTACTAGATGATTGGGCAGACCAAGTTGTCGCGTCCGGAAATCACGAATTTGATAGAGGCTTGTTGGGGTTAGGGTGGTTGATTAATTTTTTAATCCATGAACAGATTATCGAAGGCGACGCGGACGAAATTTTGGAAGATATGGACGATACTATCTATAAATTGACAATTAAGGAGGTATTAAATAGCGAGGTAAATGTCCATAATATGTTGGAATTCGTTACCTACTATCAGCAACGCCTAATTTATACGTCTTCTGCACATTTCTACAGACGATTTACACATCATGAGTGCATGAAGTTATTGGTAGACAAGTTAAACGCCTACTTGATAAAAGCGGATTTATCTAACCAGTGCCTATCTGAAATTACAGATATCATGCAAAAATACAGCTTCTTACTAAAAACATGTTTAAATGAAAAACTGCTTGAAGCAGTATTTTATAAAGTTTTTGAAGAGTTGATAACATATTATGAAAATGACTTGAATGAGATAGATCAATCAAATGTACTGAAACTAGGCATAGCAGCTAAACAATACGGAAATCCATTTTGGGAAAAATGTTTGTCGGACATTCTGGCTCGTCATGAAGGATTTCACACAAACGACACTTTTCTAAAAAGGCTTTATAACGATTTTCCTCATATTGATTCTGATTATTTAAAACTGGAATTGGGAGAAAAGGAGTTATTCTACCTTATAACGAATGTCGTAAGAAAATGTTGATCAAGGTGGGATGGGTTTACTTTTTCGTAAGTGATTTAAACTATGCTAATTGAACCAGATTTTTAAAAAGTTTATGCTACAACGTTTTCCTCATTATATGCAAATGGATCAAATGGATTGCGGTGCCACCTGTCTACGCGTAGTATTCAAGTACTATGGACAGTTGGTCTCTATTCATAAGATTCGAAAATTCACGCAAACGACCAAAAACGGTGTCAACCTACTTGGAATCTCAGAAGCTGCAGAGAAATTGGGTTTCCGGACGTATGGGGTGCGTTTAAGTCTAGAGCAGCTACAAGAAGTGGAATTACCTTGCATCTTACATTGGAATCAAAACCACTTTGTAGTATTGTATAAGGTAAAAAAGGGGAAGTATTACGTTTCAGATCCAGCATTAGGATTGGTTAGCTATGAGGAAAAGGAATTTACAAAAAATTGGTATTCGACCAAAGAGCTTTATGCAGGATTATCATTGGTCCTAAGTCCAGGGCCTGATTTTTATCAATTGGATGATGACGAACCCAAATTATCCTTGCAATGGCGTAAAATATTCACTTATTTCTATAAGTACAAGCGTCTATTCGGTCAGTTAATATTGGGAATGGTCCTGGGGACGATTTTGCAATTGATTACTCCCTTTTTGACGCAATCCGTAGTAGACATTGGGATCAATACCAAGAATATCTCGTTCATCAATATGATATTGATAGCTCAATTGATGTTGTTTATCGGTAGTACATCGGTTTCCTTTATTAGGTCCTGGATCATGCTCCACATCAGTACTAGGATTAATATTTCGATTTTGACGGACTTGTTGATCAAGGTGATGAAGCTGCCCATGAGTTTTTTTGACTTGAAAACTCATGGGGACTTGATGCAGCGGATGTCTGATCAGCAGCGTATAGAGTCGTTCTTGACAGGTAGTACCTTGAATACGCTGTTTTCATTGGTCAATATGTTGATTTTCGGGACGCTACTGATTGTCTACAATAAAACCATTTTCATAGTATTCCTGATAGCTACAGTTTTGTATACGATATGGATCTTGATCTTTATGAAGTATAGAAGAGAGTTGGACGAAAAGCGTTTTAAAATCTCTTCCGAGAACCAGACGTATATGGTAGAGATGATACAAAGTGTAAAGGATATCAAACTTAACAATGCACAAAAACAAAAACGATGGGGTTGGGAAGCTTTACAAGCTAAATTATTCAAATTTAGGGTTGATAGTCTAGCTTTGTCACAGTACCAATCGATCGGCTCGATGGCAATAAGTCAAGCTCAAGGGATCTTAATAACCTATATCTCCGCAAAGGCGGTTATCGATGGCGAAATTACTTTTGGAGGGATGATGGCGATACAATATATTGTTGGTATGGTTTCCAACCCGGTCATGCAATTATTAGGTTTTCTCCAATCTTATCAAGATGCTAAAATTAGTCTAGAACGTCTGAATGAAATATACGAAGCGGAGGAAGAAGAAAATTTACACAACGATTATTTGAACCAATTACCAGAAAGTAAAACGATTGAAGTCCGTAATATCACTTTTCGCTATTTTGGAGCTGGGAATGAACCGATATTTAACAAGTTGAATCTTACTTTTCCGGAAGGAAAAACTACCGCTATCGTTGGAACAAGTGGAAGTGGCAAAACGACCATATTAAAACTCCTTCTCCGATTCTATGAAACCGAAGGCGGAGAAATTTTGGTAGGTGGCAAAAACATCAATCAGCTTTCCTTTTCAGTTTGGCGAGATAGCTGCGGCTCTGTGTTACAAGATAATTATATATATGCAGACACCATTGAACGAAATATAGCTATTAATGACGAAAACCCAGATGAAACTCTATTGAAAAGGGCTATCGAAATAGCAAACCTCGATGATTTTATCGCTGAACAACCATTTGGGCTAGCGACAAAGATTGGAACAGCAGGAAAAGGAATAAGCCAAGGACAAAGACAGCGATTGATGATCGCCAGAGCTGTCTATAAAGAACCATCTTTTATCTTCTTGGATGAAGCAACCAATTCGTTAGATGCTAATAATGAGAAAACTATTGTAGAGAATCTGAACAAATTTTTTAGAGACAGAACGGTGGTAGTGGTGGCTCACCGATTAAGTACGGTAAAAAATGCAGATAATATTATCGTTCTTGAAAAAGGAGAAGTAATAGAGCAGGGATCACACAAGGAGTTAACAGAAAAAAAAGGAAATTACTACGAATTAGTAAAAAATCAATTGGAGTTAGGAAATTAACAGAATGGCAAAGCAACGATTTATAGAAGAAGAGTCGATCCACTCGGAAGATTTGCAAGAGATTATTGCAAAACCACCTTCGTGGTTACTTAGGCGCGGAATTTCATTTATTTTGTTAACGATTGTTCTTATCTTAGGGTTGTCTGTATTTATCCGTTACCCTGAAATAGTTACTACCTCCCTGAAGTTTAACACAGCAAATGCACCGAAGGTATTGGTGAGTAAAGTGAGTGGTAATTTGACAAAGCTTTTAGTAAAAGATGGGGCTTTGGTAGGTAAATCAACGGATATTGCCTATTTGGAAAGTATAGCCGATCACGAGCAGGTAATCCATATACTGGACCAGCTCAAACTTATCCGTAATGGGGATAGTATTGCTGTTTCATTGGACCAATTGGTTGAACCTAAAGAGTTAGAACTTGGAGAGCTACAAAGTAGCTACCAGAATTTCTATCTGGCCTACTTGAATTATAAGGCAGTTGCTAAAGAAGGTATTTTCAAAAGACGCAAAAGCTATGTACAACAAGAAATGTCAAATGTGAATGCGCAAAATGAACAACTCAAAGAATCATATCGATTACAAAAGGAAGAACTAGCCCTAGCCGAAGAAGAGTACCAGCGCTATAAACAATTAGCGGATAAAAGGATAATTAGTCCCTTGGAATTGCAACAGAGGGAAGCAATCCTATTATCTAAACGCCAGGCTATTCCTCAAATGGAAAATATACTCATCAATAACAGAGGCAATTTATTGTCCAAGAACAAGGAGTTAATAGAGCTGGATAATCAAATGTTTGAGGAAGAGAAGATGTTCGCACAAGCTTTGAATAGCTTTATTAGTGAGGCTGAAAACTGGAAGAAGCAATATGTGATCACCTCATTGACTTCCGGGAAGTTGATCTATACCAGTTTTTATCAAGAGAATCAACTGGTAAAGTCCGGGGAAGAATTGTTCTATATTTATACCAGCCAAGAAGATTATTATGGTGAATTAAATATTCCTCAAGCGATGTCTTCCAAAGTAAAAGAGAAGCAAAAAGTACTACTTAGAGTAAATGGATACCCCCATCAAGAATATGGATATGTGCGGGGTGAGATTGATTACTTATCCGATATCCC
Organism: Sphingobacterium sp. SYP-B4668; assembly: GCF_027627455.1. NCBI lineage: Bacteria > Pseudomonadati > Bacteroidota > Sphingobacteriia > Sphingobacteriales > Sphingobacteriaceae > Sphingobacterium > Sphingobacterium sp. SYP-B4668. Next base: position 3,259,925 of record NZ_CP115483.1, read on the forward strand.
TATTCGCGATAGTTTATTTTTCGCTAAAGTAGCATTACATCGCACACCTCAGGACAGCAGTATAAAACTAAAGCCTGGTCTTATGGCAGAAGCTGATATTATTACGGAAGATCAATCGGTTTTTAGACGCATGTGGAATAATTTGACTAAATCATTGAAGATTTAACCTATAAATATGGAAAATTTAAATAAAATTATTCAAAGTTTTTGGCACGGGGAGACTTTATCGCAAGTAGAACGATTATGTATCGATTCATTCATCGCTAATGGACATGAGTTCCATCTATATACCTACAACGCAAATTTAAAAGGGGTCCCCGAGAAATGTTTATTAATGGACGCCAATGAAATAATTTCAAGTGATAGAATTTTTTTAGATTCTAGAGGTACTATTGCTACATTTTCTGATTACTTCAGGGTTAAAATGCTTTATTTAAGAGGAGGTTGGTGGGTTGATATGGATATTGTTTGTTTAAAATACTTTGATTTTGAACAGACTCATATTTTTTCATCAGAATACGTAAACGGAGAAATTTTTGCTAATATAGGATGTATCAAAAGTCCAAAAGGCTCCGCATTTTTATTAAATTATATCGCTGCACTAGAGCTGACTTTAGAAAAAAAAACAACGATACCTTGGGGAACTTTCGGCCCCACGTTAATGAATAATTTATTAAAACTTTACGACACGACAGGATTTCTTCAAGAACCAGAAGTTTTTATTATGCCCAAATTAATCTACTCTGACAACAAACAACTTATGTTTTATCGATTATTTAATCACCTGAAGATAGAAGAAATTAGTGAAAAATTAGAAAATAGCTATTCGATTCACTTATACAATGAACTTTGGCGATTAAATGCGATTGATAAATCACAACGCTTCAGAGAAGGTAGTCTATTGGATTATTTACAGAAGAGAGTATCTCACTCCGCAAATGATTAAATAGCCTATTATGATTCAAATCTTGACAAAAAACTGTCTCACTCTGCTTCATGCAGAACATGTTCCAACCGGTCTACACGAAGCTATAAATTAATATAAAAGTCGGTATTTTCATCTCAAGTGATTCCAAGCTCTTTAAGGGGTTATTTTAAGTTTACTGCCAACCAATGTCCCATCGATGAATATTTGAAAATCATCGAACCACGCTTTTCCTTTTCCATCCATATGAAAAGCAAAGCTGACCGATTGCACCTGTGCGGTTAACGGAAGCTCTATTTCAACCATTTTCCAATCGCTGGTACCCTTAGGACTTTGGTCGTTCGAATTCAATTCATGTATGGGGCCATTTTCGCCATTAAGCCTCATTCCAACAGCTGCGACTCCGTCTACGAGATTTTCTGTCTTAATATAAGCAGCTATTTTAATGTTTTTTTTTGACTTTAGAGAAGAGGCGATAAAAATCGATGATGCTCCTGCAATACCTCTATCCAAAACCGTATCCGAGGGCATTTCTATCGAAAATGAACATCGTCCAGTGTGTGAAATCGCAGTGTCCAATTTCATCTGGTATTTTTGTTTGGTGTTCCCAAATTCCCATCCGATGAGCCTACCGTTGGGATCCAGTTGCTCGAACCCTAGATTGCGAACTATCTCCTGTCCAATACAGGACAAATTGCCTGTTACTAGAATTGCAAGAATAAAATAGATTTTATACATGATTCAGTCTTATAAAATTGGTGTTGTTAGTTAAAAAAATAGGTGGATGTTAATTGACGGAATATAAACAGCAAATCAAACATAGGTCTTTCTTGACTAACTGGAATCGGGGCTGGAACTTCTTTGGCTATTGCCAAAATCGACGGTGTATATCCCTTTAATAATTTAACATCATATTTAGCATCAAAAAACCTCTTTTTCAGAAAAAGCTCCCTTGCTTTATCAGAGCTCCCAAACTTTACGGTATTAAATTCCATGGTCTTATATTCAACAAGAGGTAGCGCAGAGCTGTCGGCAAAATCCGTGATTATGTTAAAATACTTATTTTTCAATTTATGATGAAGCATATGGCCCACTGTCGGACGAGCATGACCACCTATGACAAGGCTGGATTGAATATCTGCATTTAAAATATCTGCATTTGAACTTATATAAATTGATTTTTGAGCCAATTTATCAAATATGCACCGGCTTACAAATGATACATAGTCGATATACTGACTCAACGGCAGCTGTTGATCGATCGTCCTTCGGTTGGGTAGATGATCATTGAAGTCAAGATCTTTGATACACATATTAAGTAGCTCCTTATTTAGATCAGAGATGTTCAATTGGAGCTGATCATTTACCCAAGATTTTATATCAGAAAAAGCAATCGAGTCTGGAACGGGGCTATCCGTCCACTTTTTACTCAATCGCTCACCGGCTTTGCTATCGATTTCAAAAATATACTGTGATAGAAAATAAGATGGCGGGATTGAAATTGAGGGTGCTACGCCATACACATTGACCTTCTTACTGGGATTTGCAATGTTGTAATCTTTAAGCCATACAAATATTTTTTCGAATTCCCTATTTCTATATATTGCCCTTGAAAAGGTCTTTCTAACCCACGATTCCATTACAGACACATCGCTATCTGACTGGGACTGTAGGAATGCATTTAATGGACGTATAGTCCAATCATCCATGTGCAACAAAATATTTCTGTATCCCTTTTTTTCTACCAAATAGATAACCAAATCCCGGGTCAATGCCTTAGGTTCATTGGCAAACTCTCCAACATCCCCGACTCCAACTAATAACCTATCTTCCAGGTTATATCCAGATAATACTTTGTCTATTTCAAAGAAGGAATCTTGAAAGGAAGCAAACGTATTTTCAAGCTGTGCATTGGCACTGGTTCCAATTAAAAAGAAACAAACAAGATGAATTAAGATCTTCTTCATAACAAGGTAATTAATCACTTTTTGAGTATATGTTGTTAAAGACAACCAGCGCATCAAACATACTGGAGTCGGTTGAAAAGAGGACCTGAGTACCGTATGCATCAATTAAATTAAGACCGGCCCCATTTGTATGGACGGAAGATAAATCCTCCCTAAAATAGACTCCTTCAGGCTTACCATTGTCTTTTATGATTATTTTTGCCAATGATTCAGGATAGGATTTAAAGATTTTTTCTGAAAAGCGAGATTTGGAACTAGTGGTCGAATCGCTAACGAGTACCTCGGCAACTGCATAGTTAGCGAAATCAGTGGCCACGACATAGTAGCGCTCTTTACTATAGTGATTCAGATAATGGCCCATAACTTTTAAATCACCTTTAAGGATATATCTTAGAAAAAGACCCTCATACCTATCTAAACATACTAAAATCAGTATTTGAAAAAGAGGGACAATATGATAAAAGAAAATTTTACGAGATCATGATCGCTGGGGCCTATATGGATCACATAAATGCGGGAGCAGTAGTGAATGAAAAACAAAAACTGGACGTGGTCAATTTCTTTGAAAACAAGCACTACAGCAACTATATCCTTTATAGCAGTGAAATGAATGCAAAGAATGTGCAATCCAACACCAACAAGTACCATCTCCCCTTCGAAAAAGACAAAGAGTCTGTTTTCAATGAAATCCTATCTCGATACAAAGATAAGGTGGTAATCGTTGATTTTTGGGCGACCTGGTGCGGTCCTTGTCTCCAGGCTTTTGGTAAGATCAAAAAAGTAAAAGAGCACTTTTCAAAAAAAGATGATGTCGTATTTGTATACTTAACGGATGTAAGTTCTGATTATAACCAATGGAATCAATATGCGGACTATATAGGTGGAGAACATTATTATCTACATGGAAATCAGAGTTCAATTATAAACAAAAGCTTTGGTATCCAATACATTCCGAGCTATCTGATATTTGATAAAAAGGGCAACCTACAGCATAAGAGCCTTGGAGCGTACATGGGGGATGAGAAACTGAAGGAGTGGATCGAGGATGCTCTGCAAAAGTAAAGATAGAAATAAAATACTGCTGTATCCTATCACAATGCCCTGTTGTATAATTGAGTTCCCTCAAACGAAGTAAATGCTTTAGATAGGGGTGACAAACAAGTGTTATATAGAGACGAAGGCCAGTTTTAAAAGCTAGCCTTCGTCTATTCCCGTAGGCTAGCTTTTAAAACCGATAGGTCAAACTGGCCAGAAAGTTGGCAGGACGTTGTGGCCTGCATAGTAACCATCGCTGACCCAGTATTGCACATCCAACAAATTGTTCCCTTTGACACTCACACGGAAATTTGGATAATTGTAGTAAACTGTCAAACTACAGGGAGCCATAAAAACAAATAGGAAAACGAGATGCATAATCCGAATGAGTTTTATGATTCTTTGCGCATATAAAACTTCCTGACTGACATCTTCAGCGTCGGAATGGGATTTTGGATAGAGGTAACATCTTTTCCATTACGTGCTACATAATAAGTTGAGCGGAAAAAAAGCCATAATCGAAAATAGGATTAAAACGGTGTACGTCAGCGTATCAATTATCGAAGTGCTACAGATAAGTACATGGCAAGAGAATAGACGTATCAAGCGAGATTTGTCATAAAAAAATTCCTCTTGACGGGCGACAAGAGGAATCCTTATTTTAAACCAGCACGGACGTGCTTCATTCTAAATTCAATTAAAGTTAGCAAACTTTTTTTTCGAAAACAACGTATTTGTCTAAAAATCTTCACAAGTGCTTAGCCGCTTATCGTGCGTATTAGCTTACCCATTATCCTAGATTCTTGAGGCTCTCTGACCTCGTTTTATCATTTATAAGATGTATTTTGTATGCTGTTAATGAAATTGTGGGTCGAGACGGAGTAAAGGGAATAGTTTTTGTGAATACTTAAAATAAAAACAGAAATGAACTTAGCGCTATATTCCTTACTTATCTTCAACTTATTTTTCACCCAGCCCAGTATAATCGACGGCTATGCCCAGCAAAAAAATGTGCTACATAAGAAATGGCAGATTATATCAGAAGAAACCACTTATTTAAATCCAGACTACAGTAGGTACGATGGTTTTAAAGGTAGGACAGATTATTCAAAGTCTGAAAATGATACGATACACTTTCTGCCTGCAGGCAAATTTAATTCTTTTGAGGGCAATGGCACCTATACCGTCTCGAAGGATTCTTTACACATGGTGATGGATAAGGAATCTTCTTTCGCATATCGAGTAACAGATTCTACACTTACACTAAGTCAAGATTATAAAACAACAAACTATCTAAAAAGGATAACGCTAAATTTGAAGGCAACAGAAATCTAAAATCTCAAACTTTCCGGAAGCATATGGGAGATTTGTTTTCTAAAGTACCCCCTTTTTTTAAACAGGCATAGGAAAAACAGAGCACACAAAAACAAAGGGAATGACTAAGCGGGATTTATACTTTTATTGGAAAACTACCCTATTTCAGCTTTTCGACTTCTTCTTTCTCGACCCTCCTTCTTTAGATGGCTATACGTCGCCGTATTCAATAAGGTTTGGATTGAAGCTATAATAAAAAGCTCCTATACTCAAAAAATGATTATATTAGAGGTAGATTTAATCGACAGCATTAGATTGCCGACCACCGCTACTGTGAACAAAAAAAGTAAGGCTAGACACTATTCGATGTTAACACGCTTGACAGGTGTTTAAGGGAATCTAAGAGAAGATTAGGGAAATATTTAACCAATAAATCTTGAATTATGAACCTATTGATAGTCGGTATTGGAACACAAGAGCTCGTTCTGCTACTTTTGATACTCCCTATAACCATACTCTACTTTTATTGCTTATTTCATGCGGCGACTAATCGCGGAATATCGGGAATGCATCGATTGCTGTGGTTCTTTGTCATCCTGAGCATACCGTTTTTGGGCAGTATGGCATACTGGTTCATGGGACGTGGACCTGAAGCGGGTTTTAATACGGGTCGTTAAGATGGACCGGATTAGGGCTGTAAAGAATGGGGGGAGTATGATAGAATCTGGAAAGCACCTAAGAATAGACTGGAATTAAATAATATGAGAAGAATAACTGCGGCTATCAATATGACACTTGACGGAATTTGCAATCATACAGCAGGAATTCCAGATGAGGAGATACATCGCCATTATACAGGACTATTAGAACAAGGAGCTGCCATTCTTTATGGCAGGACAACGTACCAACTGATGGAATTTTGGCGAACTTTGTTGGAAAACCCTTCAGATGAAAAATCAATGAATGACTTTGCCGCGGCCATAAACAAAATTCCAAAAATTGTCTTTTCTCGAACGCTAGACGATGTGGAATGGGAAAGTGCAACTGTTGCAAAACGTGATTTGGAGGAGGAAGTCTTGGAACTCAAGGGGCAATCAGGAAAAGATATTTTAGTAGGCAGCAGGAGCCTAATAATACAGCTAATGAATCTGAATTTGATTGATGAATACCAATTTTGTATCCATCCTGTTGTAGCTGGTAGTGGCCTACCTTTGTTTGAAAATATCAATGACAGGAATGTTTTCAAACTGATCAAGACAAAAACATTTGGTAATGGCGCTGTGACTCTTTACTATGCACCGACCAATCAAAAAGCCACGAAAGCTTAGCAATCGGCAGATAAGAATATCTTGCAAGCAATAAAAAAGCCTATAGCTGCTCAAAAGTAATGAGATTGTGAAAGCCGTACTCAAAAATACTAACAGACGGCTCACAGACAACTAGCTTAGTCTTCTTCTAAGTAAACACTATGGACGACAAACCTAATATTTTTACTAGGCAATAACATATCCTCTACGTCCTCCGACACTATTGGATAAAGTGTATCCTGCCCTCCCCCATCTAAAAGTTCGGAGTCAGGAATCAACTCAAAAAAAGTGACACCTTCAACTTCAGACAACTCTTCTACCTTAATGTAAGAGACATCTTGGGCTATCCAGATTGACAAAATTTCTTTCGTGAATAATTGGTAGGTATTTGCTTCTGTTGACATAAGGCGCAAATTAGCAAAAAAATATTGCGCATTACAAAATATCTTTCCATTGGCACTGCTCTACCAGCTAGCAGCGAAACGTTGTACATGGATACTCAGCAACATCATCAACTAAAATTCTTCTTAAATATCCACAAGTAATACCACAACTCCATGAGGGGGAATAGCAAAGGTTCTTTGGACCCCCATTCTTCCCAAAGAGCGATGCTGCCAAAGATCCCTGATTTTACTTTTGGGAGATACCCCTACCGAAGAGGCTGTTAGTATATACTCTATTGGATGATCTTCACGATTGAGAATAGCGATGGCTTTCTTCTTTTTGTTAAAGAGTAATTTCTCCCAAACTTCTACCTCGCCTTCTTTCAAAATGCTACGCGCCTGATAAAAAGCCTTGTCTTGATTTAAGGCAATGAGCTCCTCATTGGTCAAGATACCTATTGTCTGCTTTGACATAGTACGCAGATCGTTACCGGCCATTAATGGAGAATTGAGCATGCACCACATTGAAAAGTGGGATTTATCTTCTTCATAGGTCATCCCTCTGCCGACCTGTAACATATCCATATCATTGTAGTGCCCAGGTGAAGCATAACGATATAAATCTCGATTGATATCGATAATACCTAATACAGATTTAAAACTATTGTGAATATCCTGAGAGATGCGCCAAGAATCAACCATATGAATCGCCCATTCGCCGGGAAACTGCCAACGACAAAGATTGAACCCGGCATCGGGCTTAACAGCTTTAATCGCGTGTACAATCTTGCTGTATTGCTCTTGGTCGTCAAGCTTCATCTCCTGCCCTCCACACCAATCTACTTTGATAAAATCAAAGTTCCATTCGTTGAAAAACAAGTGAGCATCCTGCTTCTCGTGGCCGTACATGCCCACGCCTATGCCTTTGGGGTCTTGGTCCCAGATGGACCCGCAGGTATTCTTCCCTCCTTCGGAATAAAGCCCCGCCTTGAGTCCGCGACTGTGGATGTAGTCCGCAACAGCTCCCATACCATTCGGAAATTTGGTGCTATCGACAAAAAGCTTACCATCCGGACCACGACCACCAAAAAAGCCATCATCAACATTGATATACCGATAACCAGCTTTATACAGACCAGATGTAATCAATGCATCAGTCTGCTCTTTGATCAATTGTTCATTGATATTAATCCGAAAACTATTCCAGCTGCTCCACCCCATAATGGGTGCCTTTACCTCTTGTGCATGGCTATAGCTGAAACATAGCATTAGCAACAACAGCATGTAGTGGGCGAAATAACATTTATTGTTCATTTGAAAACGATATAAGATAAAAAGAATAAAGGACATCCAAAATGAATGTCCTTTAAGGCTTGCGCTAGTTGTAACCTGGATTTTGCTTGATGACACCATTAGATTCATTGATGGCGGTACGTGGTAATGGGTACAAAATCAAATGATCATCGACATTGGTATATCCGTCATTCTTAGCACGCTGGATATACTGCCCCCAGCGAATCAAGTCGTCACGACGGACACCTTCGGCCCATAATTCAAACAAACGCTCATTCTGGACGGCTACGCGAAATCCAGACTGATCTAGGCCAGAGAGAGCAGGCAACTTGCCATGTATACTCCTGACATCATTAATGAAAGCATAGGCTTCGGAAGACGGGCCATTTAGCTCATTCAAGGCCTCGGCCATCAATAGCTCAACATCCGCATAACGCATCACAACGATGTCAACGGCACTGACTTCAACACTGGTCTTGGCCGGGTCAGGACCATATTTCATCATCACAGCACCAATATCCCCTCCGGCACGGGCATCGCGTAATACAACCTGTCCATCTTTGCGCGTCGGGTATTTTTGCATTAATAATTTCAAACGGTAATCATCCTGATCAAACTTATCGTATGTCTTCCAAGGCATGCGATAGCCACCCCAGGCCGTATCAAATCCATCGTTGGAAACTTCGTAATAATCGGTCGGGAGGTAATGGGGGCGATAGATATTGCCGTTGGTGGGGGAAGTGGCATTGCAAACAATAGCCAAGATAATCTCAGAATTACCCCCCTTATTATTAATATTGAAGTTGTCTTCATAATTGGCTGCCAAAGAAAACCCAATAGATTTGACTTGATTACCGGCATCGACAGCATCCTGCCAACGCTTCTCTTGCATATACAATTTCATCAAGCTAGTCAGACATGCGGCTTTTGAAAAACGACCATAATCGGCACCGGTAAATCTGTCGGGCAAGACGGAAATTGCTTCTGTAAAATCTTTTTCAATTAATGCGACCATATCCGCTGTGCTAGGGCGAGGCAGTGCCGCTGAAGCAGGTGTATTGAGAATCGCTGGATCCAACACTACCGGTACGGGACCATAGTATAAGTACAAGATCTGCATAAAATACCCTCGCAATGCTTTCAACTCACCAATGTATCGTTTCTTCAGGATATCATCCATAGCGATCGCTTCAATCTGCGGAATAACTCCGGTAATCTTGGAAATATACCGAACCAAAGACCCATAGTGCCGAGTAATGGAACCAAAATCGGGATCGAAGTTCAACGCATTCAAGCGTGTCCAACTACCGCCGTCATCCCAATAACAAACAGCCTCATCAGTGGTCTGGCTGGCTTGTGTGGCATAACCCGCTTGTGCAGCACTCCAACCATTCCACAACGCCCCTTGCATCATACCTGAATACATAGCGGTGACCGCTGCATTGGCATCATCTGCTGATTTGGGATAATTTTCATTGTTAAGTTCTTGGTTATTTTTATAGGCAAGATCCTTCTCGCATGCAGCCAAAATTGGAATCGTAGCTAATGACAAAATTGCCAATCGTAACCATCTTTTTGTTCTTATAGATTTTTTCATTGTAGTCGACATAATATGATTAGAAACTAACATTTACACCCAATACATAGCTCTTGGCCAAAGGGTAATAATTATTCTGATTTAACTCTGGATCCAAACCTGGATATTTGGTGATGGTGAACGGATTTTGGACGTCAAAGGATAATCGGAGGCCTTTGACCACCTGCTGCCCCGCCAACCATTCGGTAGGACAACTGTAACCTAGTGTTATATTGCGACAACGGAGAAAATTAGCATTGACCATCCAGTAGCTCGAATTATTTTGATAGGCGGCATACTTGGCATCGGATAGCCCTGTCGGGAAACTACCTGTAGGATTTTCAAAGGTCCATCTTTCCAAACTAATGGGCATGGTATTCCATCCATAGGTACCCATATTGGCCGCTAAACTGGCAATCCTGAAATTGCGATTGGGACCATAAGGACTCCATGCTTTCATAATGGCTCCTGAGAAAAATACCTGGAGATCAAAATCCTTAAAAGTAAATGTATTGCCAAAACCGAAGTTAAATTTAGGATCGAGATTAGCCAATAAAGTCTGATCGGCAGCGGTAATGCGACCATCGGGTGCAGCCAAATTGCCATTTTGGTCGTAGCTAGCTAAATCAGACAGCATCAGGCTACCAGGAAGCATATCTGCCATGTGAGCAGGGGCGCCGCCCTGACCATCATAAATACCAGAAGAAAGGTAACCAAATGCAGCATTATAAACCGCATCTCGACCAGTAGGTACGACATATCTTGCCAATGTGGCCATAGTCTGCGGAGCTCGCTCCTTCCAGTAGCTCAAATAATGAGAGAAATTGATGGTTGAAGACCAAGTAAAGCTTTTGTCGCCAGAGCGATCGATAATGTTCTTGGTCTGTAGCGCAATCTCGTACCCATCAGTCTGTGTCTTGCCAGCATTGACAGTACGTACATTAATCTCATAGGTACCGGGAGTAGTGACATTGAAAAGAAGGCCGCTGATGGTTTTGCTAAAGTAATCTACAGACCCGGTAATACGATCATTAAACAAACCAAAGTCTAATCCAGCATTTATCTCGCTGGCGGTCTCCCAACTAAGATCAGGATTATTCAACCGAGCAATTCCAAAACCGGTAGATGGAGATGCTCCATCACCAAATAGATAGGAGTAATTGCCCTCCGAGTAGCTTGTGCTGTAGGCCAACTGGGCCGCACTTTGAATATCACTATTACCAGTCTGTCCGTAAGAGAGACGCCACTTTAGGAAATTAATGGGATTGCTATCGGCCTGCATAAACGCTTCATCCGACATCACCCAATTGGCCGCTATGCCAGGGAAATACCCCCATTTCTTATTTTCAGCAAAATTGGACGCTCCATCTCGTCGCAAGGAGGCCTGTAAAGTATACTTATTTTTAAAGGTATAGATACCTCGCGCGAAGTAGGAAGCGATGGTCTTTTCGCCGGATTCGGACCCTACGGACGGCTTAGGGCTTTGGCCTGTTCCTAAATTGTGATGATACAAGGCATCTGTAGGAAAATTCTGATTGCCAGCGCTCAAACCTTTCGTATTAAATTGATTGAAGGAATACCCCAACAACGCGCCAAGCCGGTGATCTCCGGAAATGGTCTTGTCATAATTTAAAGTATATTCCAGTAATTTAATATTGGCCTCATTTTGCGAAATCTGTGCGTTGCCATTGGTCTTGGCTCCACCTAAATAAGTGCGAGGTAAATAGAGCTCTCGTCCACTGGTCGAACGATCAAAGCTGTACATCCCTTTGGCTGTAAGCCCATCCACGACCTCCCAAGATAGGTAAGCATTGGTCAAGAGTCTAAAATTCTTGACATCGTTCAATACGGTCTCATAAGACAATGGGTTAGGGATATTGGCATACCTAGGATTGAGGGGAAAGGTACCGTCAGGATTGACCAGGTCCATGTTGCCCGGATGATATAGAGCTGCAGTAAGGATCCCTCCATTCTCGAATGCTCCACCGGTACCGGTAGCTTTGATAACTCCATCGGACATGGTCGCACTAATACCTGTCTTAATTTTGTCGGTAATATGCTGATCAAAATTTGCTCTAAAATTATAGCGGCGCATACCGGTAGCAATCAAGATACCTTTTTGATCAAAATAGTTGCCCGACACAAAGTATTTGGTCTTATCTGTGCCACCAGCTAACGACACATTGTGTTGGGTGGTGTAGCCATTTCGCGAAATAGCGTCCATTGCATTCTGCTTGGTAGGTGTATTCTTGATTTCGTCATCGGAATATCTAGGGCTGAATGCAGGTAAGGTGGAAGCGTCTACCTGACCATAATAGGGTCCTATTTTATTAGCAAGCATCCAACGTTCCAGGTCGATCATATTGACCTGCTGCATATAGGTGCGGGTATCGAGTACTTCGTACATCTTTGCTGGACTTTGGAAACCATATGACCCTGTATAGTTAATCTTAGGTGTACCTGACTGACCACGTTTGGTGGTAATCAATATCACACCTGCACCGGCTCTAGCTCCGTAGATAGATGCAGACGCTGCGTCTTTAAGTACTTCTATGGATTCAATATCATTGGAATTGATAAAATTCAACGGACTGATATCTTGATTGCTCTGCGTACTCACCGACGCACTAGGCGTACTCGCACCTCCATTAATGGGCACTCCATCCACAACGTACAACACGCCAGCACTGGCATTGGATGGATTGCTACGAATCTTTACACTCGAATTGGCTCCTGGTTGACCTGTTCCTTGTAACACCTGTAGGCCCGCGGCCTTCCCCTGCAACGATTGGGTAAAGTTGGAAGAGGTAGAAACAGCTGATAAATCAGAGCCTTTGACAGAGGCCACTGCACCGGACACGTTCCTACGATTGACCTTACCGTAACCGATAACGACCAACTCCTCTAACTGCTGGGGCTGCTGCTGAAGGACAACAGTGTTTAAGAGAGCGGAATTACCAGCTGATATCTCTGAAATTTCATACCCAACCGCCCGAAATACAATGATTTCGTGAGCTGCAGCTTCTAAGGTATAATCGCCATTTGCGTCAGATGAAGTCCCCCTAGCCGTCCCTTTGACCATAATACTCACTCCAGGTAGAGGGGCACCTTGAGCATCTTTTACTTGACCAGAAATAATCTTCTGTGATGCGGAAACCTTATTCAGGGCGATGGTCTTTCCCTTTATCGTATACTGAAAAGGTATCTTCATTGCCAGTTCTTTCAGCATCGATTCAACAGATTTATTTTTGAGGGAGAAATCATATACCTGCACACCTTTGATATCTGTGGACTTATAGAAGAACACATAACCAGTATGCCGCTCGATATCTTTTAAGAGATGGCCAAGTTCAACAGGTTGGCTATCGTATCTTACGGTTTGGGAGAATGCATGTACATTGGCGCTGCACAACGCAGGTCCCATAAGGGCAAGGCTGCATTTGACGGCAAAGATAACGTTGGCTTTGCGTTTCCAAAATTCGGGATAGCCCCCATTGGAAACACACTTAAATAGAGAAAAGTGTTTCATAACAATATGAAGTTTAAAATTAGTTTATAAATAATTGGGGCACTCGCCACTAACAGTTATTCGATTGGTATCATTGTCTAATGATTGGTTATAATAGTGACGTTCCTATGATTGTCTATCTTGTATTTGATATCTGTACCTCCTAGTATCTCCATAGCCTGTCCAAAGTTCAACTCCTTTCCGATCTTTCCTGAGAATTTACCAGTAGGCATGGGACCTTCGTAGTTGACCTGAAGATCATACCAACGTCCCAACTCGAGCATGACTGTCCGTATGTCGGCATCGGTAAAAGCGAAATAATTATCTTTCCATGCGACTTCTTCTTTTAGGTTCTCACTTGGATTGACTATAATCTCACCAGCAACCCCAGCAACGGCACGATCCCCTGGTTTTAGGACTTTGGATTGAGTAGAATTGACTAACTTGACCTTGCCTTCAAATAGAGTGGTCACAAAGCCCTTATCCTCAGGATATGAAGAGATATTGAACTTAGTACCTAATACCTGGACTTTGGTACTACTTCCGATGACATTGACCGAGAAAGGACGATGTGAATCTTTACTGACTTCAAAATAGGCCTCACCCGTCACAAACACATCTCTGGACTGTCCACTAAATGCGATGGGGAATGTAAGCTTGCTGCCCGCATTGAGCCATACCTGTGTCCCATCGCTAAGTCTAAGACGATATCGCCTTCCATTAGGTGTCTCAACGGTGTGATACAAGGGTGCGGCGCTCCTGAGTTCTTGAGCGATGACGTAAGTAGCACTCGACCTATCGTACTTGACATAAGCCCCCTCACCCATCAGCTTAATCTGAGGCGTCCCCAATATCGTATCTAAATTAATCTCTTCGCCATTGCCCAAATGTAACCGTCCTCCCTCGCCTCCAGGTTGAATATCATTGACAATACTTGTAAAGGAGTTAGACTCATCGGGGCTAAGATCCCTATCGTGGGTATACCAGTATAGCCCAAGAAACAGGAGACAAACGGCTGCTGCAGACCAGGCCCACTTTTTCAAAACTGGATGTATCTGACGAACGGGAATCTCTCGGCCTGATGAGGGTGAGATACGACGATCCAGAGACAAAATACGTTCAATCCTTTGCTCCGAAACGGCTTGGGTAGTGACCTCAGTAGAGTCATCGGAATAAAAAGCTATGAAATCAGCAAATGCTTCTTCCAATACCATGGGATCAACTGTTGACAGCAGATGTTCGAGCTCAATCCACTCTGCATCAGTCAACTGCTGCTGATAATATTGTTTGAGCAAATATAAAATCTGTTCTTTTTGCATAGTTTATAAATTGGGTACGGAGAGCAATAGCATACGTAATATCCCTCCGTTACATAGAAGAATATACTTTTGAATACTACTACTATTGATATGTGTGATTTTTTTAAATAATTTTTAAAAGGAGCAAGATTGTAGTAGAAACAAGGTAACCGTTGTCAGAAAGGTCTTGTCGAATCTGCTTTAGTGCTGAAGTGAGTGTGTTGTAGACTGTATTTGGGGAAATATTAAGGTCTGCAGCGATTTCTGCTGAAGTCAAGCCCTGCTCCCGACTCAGCAAATAAATTTTTCGACGTTGGTCAGGCATCTTATCAATGGATTGTTGTATAATGTGCTTAAGCTCATCAAACTCCATCAACCGAGGGATGTGTACCGACTCCATCTGATTGGAATCATATAGCTCCTTCAAACGAAGGGCTTTGTTGTGACTGTGTACTTCCTTACGCAAAAAGGTAAGCCCTTCGTTGCTAACCACCTTATAAATCCAAGACTGAAAATTATTGATTTCGTAGATGCGATCCCTATTCAACCATAATCTCAAAAAAGCTTCTTGAAGGATATCGGCTCCTTTGGACGGATCAGCGGCTGTAAATTTTGTCAAAAATTGATTCAACTTAATGTGATACCGATTGTAGAGCATAGCGAATGCCTGCTCATCACCCTGAGAGATGGCTAACAATAAGTCTTGCTCGGATAAGTCTTTTACCATGGAGATATGAACGTCTGCTTATAGCACTGTCGCCTTCAAAAATACATATTCGGAACGAAGTACAGCCCGTCATTTCAAAAAAATCAAAAAAGATAAAATTTACCTACAGACAGAAGTAGGATTAGAATGGATTGATCCAATAAAAAATGTGTTCCGGTAAGGATAGATGCTGGAGGAAAAAAAATGGGTTTAAGGATATAAGCATAGAGGGAATATTTGAACCTCCAACACTAAATAAAGGAAAACCGGTAGAAAAGCATACAATCTACCGGTCTTCACTACACACATATAAACGACAAATCGTCTATTTCTTTACTCCTCCCCCAAGTGCTCTATAGAGATTAACTTCTGCTATCAGTTTCTGTTGTCGGATAGTGGCATAATTCAGCTCCGATTGCAATTTACTCTGTTGTGCAGCGATAACTTCTAAATAAGTGGCCATGTCGTTCTTGAAAAGAATCATGGCATTTTTGACCATATCACCACTGCGGTCTATCAAGGCGGTAGAGACAATTTGTTGATCTTGCAAGGATTCGATCTCGACCAGGATATTGGACACTTCGCCCACTGCCTGCAACACGCTCTCCTTAAATTGAAACTCGGCTTGCGCTGTTGCCAACTGCGCCTGGTTATACGCCGTCTTCAATTGTCGCCCCTGTAAAATGGGTTGTGTAAGAGATCCTGTCAACATACCAAAAAGCGAACCGGGAATACTGAACCAATTGCTGGCCTTAAATGCATTGAGTCCTCCCTGAGCAGTAATATTCAACGATGGATACATACTGACCTTAGCGACATGGGCAACCGCCACCGAACGGCGCAACTCCAATTCGCTACTCCTGACGTCGGGTCTTAGACTCAACAACTCCACGGGTATACCTGTATTGAACTGTTCCATCTGATGGATATCAAGTAGATTGGCTCGGCGATCGATATTGCCAGGCATGCGCCCTGTTAAGGCCAATAGGGCATTTTCCTGAACTACGACCTGTTGCTTAAGGACAGGGAGCGATTGCACCAATTGATCTCGAACGCTTTCCTGCTGCTGTAAGGCTAGCGTATTAGTCATTCCTAAATCACGCTGAACACGTGTCATATGAATCGTACTGTCCACCAAAACAAGATTCCGACGGGTAATGTCCACTTGTAGATCAAGCATCAACAGTCTATAGTAGCCCTGCGCGACACTCGCTACCAATCGTGTACGAACTGCATTTGCTGCTTCTTGTGTCTGCAGATATTGCGCCAATGCGGCCTCTTTTCGTCCACTGATCTTACCCCAGATGTCGGCTTCCCAAGATATATTGAGAGCAGTAGAGTAGTCTTCCATATAGCTTTTGCCCATGAACTGAGCCGCCATCATACCATTCATACTGTTGTCAGAAGGACGAGTAAGAGTAGCTCCACCTGCTGTCGCAGTGACAATGGGAAGATATCCCCATTTGGCCTGCTTTATTGCCTCCGTAGCCATATCGATCTGCTTGAGTGCTATCTGGAGGTTGTTATTATTGATTAGGCTGCTATCGATCAAATCCAACAAGACTGGATCCGTAAAAAAATCACGATAAGACAGCTTCGCCAAATTGCTATCTGCATTCATAACAATAGCATTAGAATCTATCCGATACTGGGATGGCAGCTCCACCTTGCTCGGCACATATCTTCCTGTAGAACAAGCGGCTAATATAGCTACCATCCCTGTAGCCAATGCCCAAAGCCTCGTTCTTTTATTTATATTTATATGGTTATTCATTTCCTGTCGATGATATTAATAATTTACAAATGCATTAACTGGTCAGCTCCGTTTCTTCATATTCCCAATCTTTTTCGGATACGGCTTTACCTGAAACCCGCTCTTGCAAATATTGGAACACGACAAACAGTACGGGGGTAATAAAAATTCCGAACACCGTACCGGCCAACATACCAAATACAGCAGCGTAACCTATGGAGTGATTACCTATTGCTGAAGGGCCTACCGCAAATAGAAGGGGTAGTAATCCGGCAATAAATGCCAACGAAGTCATTAAAATAGGACGCAAACGTGCTTTGGCTCCTTCGACGGCGGAAGCAACGAGTGACTTCCCTGCACGACGGCGCTGTATTGCAAACTCAACGATCAAGATCGCATTCTTGGCCAATAGGCCGATAAGCATGACCAACGCGACCTGCACATAGATATTGTTGGACAAATCAGCCAGGGTTATACCTAAAAATACGCCCAGTAGACCGGTAGGGACTCCAATCAGTACGGAAAGCGGCAAAAGATAACTTTCGTACTGTGCGGACAGCAAGAAATAAACAAAAACGATACAGAGACCAAAAATAAAGACAGTTTGTCCAGCAGAAGATCGCTCTTCGCGAGCCATTCCCTTCCAATCATGGGAAAACCCGTTGGGAAGTTGGGAGGCAGACACTTGGTCTATTGCTTCCATCGCTTGCCCTGTACTATATCCAGGACTTGGCATCACGGTCAGGTTGATGGCATTGAAGAGATTAAAATGTTCGACGGTCTCCGGCCCCGAGACGGCTTTCAAGGTGACGATACCATTGATGGGAACCATCTGCCCCATCTGATTTTTAATCTGGATACCGTCCAGTGACGCGGGATCTGCCCGGAACTCTGGTGCTGCTTGCATAACTACACGATAGTATTTGCCAAAACGGTTAAAATCAGAGGCCTGCATACTTCCATAGTATCCTTGCATCACGGCCATCAAGTCGGATACATTAACGCCAAATTGCCTCGCTTTGACCTCATCTACTTCCAATTCATACTGCGGGTAGGAGGCGTTGAAAGTGGTAAAAGCAAAACTGATCTCAGGACGCTGCATCAAGGCTCCTACAAAGGCATTGGATATACTATTGAAATTTTCCAACGAACCAGCCGTACGGTCCTGCAATACTACTTCCAGTCCGGATGTATTTCCAAACCCTGGAACTGTAGGCATCCCTACAACAAAAAATGAAGCATCTTTATTCCCCATCAACGAGCCCTGCAACTGGCCAGTGATTTGTTCGATGTCGCGCACTTCTCCTCGCTCTTTAAGGGGCTTCAATCGGACCATTATGGCACCAGCAGACGATGAAGTGCTGAAACTCATCATGTTCAATCCAGATAAAGATATGACACTCTCTACAGCAGGGTGTTTCCGGATTTCAGCTTCTGCTTCTTTTATCGTATGCTGTGTTCTATCCAACGATGCACCAGGAGGCATAGTCACCATCGTCATCAAGAAACTCTGATCTTCATCAGGGATAAAACCAGTGGGTGTAGTCTTAAACATCCACAGGAATAAGCCAATCAATATCGCTAGCCCGCTAAAGGCTACTACCTTACGCTTGATGAGGAATAACACGGACTTTCCATATCGGAATGTCATTTTATCAAATGCAGCATTAAACCCGATGAAGAAACGTTCCTTAAAATTGAGCTTCTTGTGCTCATGTCCGCCATCATGGGACTTCAGTAATATAGCACATAGTGCTGGGCTCAAGGTAAGGGCGTTGACTGCCGATATAACGATCGCTATGGCTAGTGTGAGGGCAAATTGTTGATAAAATACACCTGTGGGTCCTTCCATAAAGGCGATAGGTACAAACACTGCGGACATGACCAATGTAATGGATATAATAGCTCCGGTAATCTCACTCATTGCCGACATGGTAGCGGCACGAGCATTAAGCTTGCGTCGTTCCATTTTGGCGTGTACGGCCTCGACCACAACAATCGCATCATCTACCACAATACCTATTGCAAGCACCAAGGCAAACAGGGTCAGCAAATTGATTGAAAAGCCGAATAGTTGCATAAAAAAGAATGTACCCACAATAGACACCGGCACTGCTATAGCAGGGATCAATGTAGACCTAAAATCCTGTAAGAAGATAAATACCACGATGAAAACCAATATGAATGCTTCTAACAAGGTCATGAGCACCTGACTGATGGACTGATCCAATGATTCCTTCGAACTGTAAGGTACGGTATACTTAATGTTGCCGGGGAAAGAGGTCGCAAGCTCTTCCAAGCGCTTGTTCATCGCAACTTCTACGGCATTGGCATTTGATCCGGCAGATTGGAAGAGGGCTACCATAATAGCGGGCTTACGGTTGTAGGCGGTTGATACTGTATTGGTATACGAACCAAACTCAACACGTGCGACATCTTTCAGACGAAGGAAAGATCCGTCACTGTTGGATCTAATAATCATCGTCTCATAGTCCTGTGGTTCAATAGCCTTACCTTTATATCGGATGACATACTCGATTGCCTCTTTGGAACTTTCCCCAAAGCGTCCGGGCGCAGCTTCGATATTCTGTCCTTGGACGGCCGCCCCGATCTCCTGTGGTGTAATGTTATAAGCGGCCATCTGATGCGGGTCCAACCAGATACGCATCGAATAATCCTTGTTGCCGAATACCTGCGCATCTCCTACACCAGGTATACGCTTCAGCTCTGGGACAATATTAATCTTAGCATAATTTTCCAGAAACAATTCATCTGAAGCACCATCATCGGAATATAAGGTGACCATCGCTACGATACTATTCTGACGCTTCATTGTGCTGACACCGATTTGGTTGACCTCAGCGGGCAACATACTCGTAGCTTGTGATACCCGATTCTGTACATTGACAGCCGCCTGATCGGGGTCTGTCCCTAACTTAAAGACCACAGTAATCATCAAACTGCCATCATTACTGGAAGTTGAAGTAAGATAGTCCATATTTTCCACACCGTTGATAGCATTCTCTAACGGGGGCGCTACAGCCTTGGCAATGACCTCTGCGCTGGCCCCAGGATAGTTGGCGATGACCGATACACTTGGAGGAGCAATCTCTGGAAACTTGGTAATCGGCAGTGAAAGCATCCCCACTACCCCGAGAATCACCAGCAGAATAGAGATAACTGTGGCCAAGACCGGCCTTTTTATAATATTTTTTAACATAATTGACTATTTCGTGATATTCTCAATACTTTGAACTAAGGGTCTATTCGGCAGATGTACTGTCTGAGCTGTCTGTTATATCCGATTTTTCTTTGATTGGCGTACCTGCTTGCAGATAGCCGAGACCATTGGCGACGATTTTCTCGCCGGCCTGTATACCCTCCGTAACAATGTAATTTCCATTTGTCTTTCCGCTAACCACGAGTGGCTGCTGCACTGCCTTCCCCTCCTTGTCGGATGTGAATACATAGATTTTGTCCTGGATGGCTATCGTCGATGATATAGGGACGAGTACGGCTTGCTCATAATGCTGCTCCATCAATACCCGCCCCGTACTACCTGTCCGTAATTCGTTACCAGGATTGTCAAATACCGCACGTAGAGTAATCGAACCTGTATTTTTGTCAAATTGCCCTTCTACGGCATTAATCTTGCCTTGTTGGGAATAGATTTTACCTGTGGCAGTCTTCAACTGGACAGCTGCCGCATGTCGAAGCTTAGTCTCGATCGTGTTGCCGGCCAATCGATCTTGAAAAATCGAAAAATCCTTTTCGCTCATACTGAAATAAGCATATACTTGACGCGTATCGGATAAGATCGTGAGCGGACTCACGATCGAAGGACCGATTAAACTTCCGAGTCTATAGGGTATCCGTCCGATGTAACCACTCACGGGCGCTGTAATGTTACAAAAACCGATGTTGATCCTTGCTGATTGCTCCGCTGCCTTTGCTTGCTCCAATGCCGCCGAAGTGGCTTCATAGGTAGCCTCAGCTTGTGAGACTTGAAGATTTGAAACAATATTATTCTCGACGAGTTCGCGCTTTCTATCCAAGTCTATTTTCATGTTTACCAAATTAGCCTTAGCTGCCAAAACCGAAGCCTTAGCATTGTTGTACTGCTGCACATATACTTGGTCATCGATCTTAAACAGTGTCTGCCCTTTTTGAACATAGGCTCCCTCATCCACCATGATCTTTTGTATATAACCCGATACCTGCGCACGAATTTCAACGTTTAGAATACCCTCGATCGCACTCGAATATTCTCGAGCAACTATGGCGTTGTCGGCAGCTATCGTAAGCATATTAACTTCAACGGGCTGACCAATCTGTTGCCCTTTATCATCGGCAGCGCTACAACCAAAAAGGAAAACTGCGCTGATCCCCATCAGCGAACTCTTAACAATGGAAACTTGATTCATTTTAATCATACTATTACAACCTAAACTTTATATTAAGAATGGCTCACAAATATCGATTTGATTATTTTGGTTAAAAAGTCAAGAAAACTCAATATATTGTCAATAAGACTCCAAAAAAGAGAAAAAAGGAAGAAAAAAGGAATGAAAATCTCTAAGAAGGTTATTTTGCGGTGCGTACGCTCTGACGATAAGCCAAAGGTGAAAGGCCAACATGTCGCTTAAAGAATTTACTAAAAGTTGGCATATCGACATAGTTGAGCTCATCGACGATTGCCGTCATGGTATAGTTAAAAATATTGAGTAAGGTGATGGCTTCGGCAATCACGAGTTGATTGACGATTTGAGCAGGCGTCATACCGGTAACCTCTTTGACCACACGACTCAGATATTTTCTAGAAATAAACAAATCTGCAGCGTAAGACTCGATCGATTTATTCTCTTTAAATCTTTCGATTGCCAGATTGATGAAATCAAAGGCGACCTGGTGCTGTCTATCTTGAATAGGTCCCTCGTTCTGCACGCGCAGCTTGAGTGCGGCACCTATCTCGTATGTCATCAGCTTGAGTGTGGTATTCACGATCTCACTATGAAACTCTTTGGCTTCTCCTGGACTATTTAGCTGTCCTAGATGCTTTATATACATCACCAAACGGTCTTGAACATCGCGATCTACAGACAACTGGCTCATCTTACCTGTCAGCACGGACTCCAACAGATTAACTCCATGCAAATTTACACCTATCTTTTTTGAGAAATCAACACTTATAAGAAAGCAGACCACATCAATATCGGAGGAAACTTCCAAAAACTCTACCACATTAGAGGGTGAACCGAGATAAATATCTCCCTGCTGCAATATATATTCACTAAAATTATTACGCAAACGCAATATTCCCTGAGTTACGATCGTGATAGCAAAACAATCCATCCGAATCGGAATATTGCAAAACACATCATCCGAATTCTCATGATTGAGCGTAGACACTTTAAATCCATTAAATTTCTGTTTTCTAATGTCGCTGGCAATCATATCTTCCAAAGAAAGAAAAAATACCGATTTCATCGCATTCTCTAATTTGACGAGAGTTCTTATCATTAATACTCGGTTAGCAATTTACGCACAATGCGCGTCTCTATCAAAACCAATCACAAAAAAATCAACACACAACATATCAATAGGTAAGCATATTCTTTCTAAATACTTAGTGCCCTACATCGCCGCTTCGGGGCATAGCTTCAGGCGTCATCCCCTTTATCATCAAGGCTATTACGCATTTCTGCTTCTCCAAAATCTCATTCGAAGTGGAGACATCGGGTAATCCTGAAATAATTTCGCCCAAGGTATACTTCATCTCTACTCCCTCTGCCATCTCCAAAATCAACTTTCCCATGGCCTCTGCTTCCATAGCCAACAGTTCGTCTTTCTCTATGCCAATTTTAATTACGGAACAGAAAGTATCGACATTGCCCAGATAGAGATTGTTAGCGGTAGAACCCTCCCCCTCATGTGCTACCTGCCAATGTACCATATCTAGGTAAATACTATGGTAACTATCCATAAAATGCCTTCGGTGCTCCAACAGTTGGAATAAAATGGATAATACACCATCATGGGTACGACCTATGATTAAACGCTCAATCTGTCTAAAATCATTTTCAAGGGTTCTTAACACTTCTTTTATAAGAAGCTGTTTGTCTCGAAAATAGTAACGTAGGTTGACTTTAGAAATCTGTAAATCCTTTGCAATTTCCGTCATCGTGGTCTTATATAATCCAAAATGCGAAAATCTTCTGATAGCGACTTGTACAATGGTGTCTTTTAATTTCTGTTCAACTCCAAAATGCTTATTCTCTTGCGCCAACGGGCGCTTGGGATATTCTCTTTCCATTCTCATTACCTATAATTAATCACGCTCCAGTGGTACCTTTCTATTATCACCTACACCCTTTCTAATTTTTAAATCGCTGCCCATGGCTGAAATCACCAAGCAACTTGGCTACGCTTAACACGCCAAGGACCAACACCTTGCAATAGCGATATCCAAAAGTCCATACCCAAATACAAATATCATTTTGAATACGTTAACAAAAAAGCCTATAAAGCCTATTATGTTGTCAAAAAGACACCAAAAGACGAATGCCATTGGTTTAGTATAATCAACATCTGTAACTTTGATAGTCAAGCATGATATACTTTTTAGTAAGCATTTCGATCTATTTCAAATAGTAGAGAAACAAAGGAGTATGTTAACAGCCGATAACATAAGGACAAATATTTGCGTGAAGGCATAACGACATCAAAAATGAAACATGAAGATATTGCTAGAAAAATAGTTAAGCTTAAGAATGCTGATACTGCACTCAGGACCAAACTTGTTCGAAGCGGGCAACTTGGCAATGGATATCATGAAGAAATGAGGGAGTTACATAATAAAAATGCTAAAGCATTAAACGATATAATAGACAAAATTGGGTATCCGACAATAGACAAAGTTGGCAAGGAGGCGAACGAAGCTGCTTGGCTTGTCATCCAGCATTCAATTGGACAGCCAAAATTCATGAAAAAATGCTTGCAACTGCTAACAGAGGCTGTTAATCATAACGATGCAGATAAAAAAAACGTAGCCTATCTCACTGATCGAATAGCTGTATTTGAAGGTAAGCCGCAACGCTATGGAACCCAATTTGAGTGGGACAAAAACGGAAATCTAAGCCCAAATCATTTGGACGATTTGAACAACGTAAATGAAAGGAGAAAATCCATCGGGCTTAACACGCTCGAGGAACAAACAGAAATCATAAGAAAACAGGCAAAAAGTGAAAATCAGCAACCACCGACAGATTTTGAAAAAAGAAATCAGGAAATGGACGAATGGAGGAAATTAGTGGGCTGGAGAGATATCTAAGGGATATCACCTCAAGATTTAAATCGCCATTTTTTATTCTTCAAAACACTATTTGAATCGTGACGTCTGACACCTTGAATAAATAATCAGGGAGAAAAAGGATACTAAAATCTTCATACTCGAGCCCGTAGATATAATCGCTAGCATTGGGATTTGGGACATTGTCCAGGAAGATATCGAGATAAGCATCGTTTTCTTCTTCAGTGTGCCTCTCAGCATCCCTAATTTTATTGACTAATTCTATCAACGCGACCCTGCTTAATTTTTCCGTAGGTACTTGATATTGTAGCTATTTGAATATAAAAAATTTTATTGAACAAATATTGTGTAAGTGAATGCTACCCGTCCAACCGAGTGAACTATATCACCCGATTGAACATCCTTTCAGCACATTGACCTTAAAAAACAGAAACGAGCTTGAACTTATAGACCTCTAACCCGTTGTTGCTCTTGGTTGGACTTCGCTTTCGAATGACTATCACTAGACCTGCCAAAGCTGTATGTAAGACTAATGCGCCACAATCGGCTATCGAGGTTGATGCGTTGGTCCATGTACACGTTACCAACGGTGGATGTGGTATGATAGCGACGAGTCCTAAACAAATCGTCTATCGCAAATTTGACATTCAACTTATCATCGTACAATTTTTTCATCAAGCCAACGGAGACGAATCCGCTCGCCTTCTGCCTAAAGACTCCATCACTCTGTGGACTTTCGTAAGAGCCCGTCCACTCGACCGACCATTTTTTTGGTATACGATAAGTATGGGTGGTCTGTGCTGTATATGACCATAGTCTATTGTAGATACGCTCATTGCGAAAAGTTCCAAAATAACGATTTTCGAAGGTGTTGACATTCCATTGCGTACTCCAAAATGCAAAGGGTGAAAATGAATAATGTACATTAATCCCATAATTTTGAAATCCCTTAATATTATGAATGCTACGGATAGTCGTGTTCTCTTCCGGTAATTGGGTCAACACAGAGGTCATCGCATCGTGCACATCAGTATAGTAAACCGAGAAGAGGAGATTTCGGTGCAAAGTATAGTTGAGCTCGTATGCATTAGCCAACTCGGGTTGTAAGAGAGGATTACCCTCCCAATATACATAGGCGTCAACGTAGTATCGAAAAGGGTTTAGATTTTCGTAGTCGGGACGATTGATGCGACGACTATATGAAAATTGAAATTGGTGATTAGCATGTGGCTGGAAACGAAGGGAGACACTCGGAAATAGCTGTATATAATGCTTGCTGAATGTCGTACCGTCTGTCCGCAAATCACCATCAGCCTTTGTACGCTCTGTACGCAAACCGGCGATAAATCCCCAACGATCAAGATTGAGGTTAAAATTAAGATAAGCGGCGTGAATCTGTTCTTTGTAAACGAAATGATTACTATTCTGTGAATCATGAACCCATATATGATGATCAAGGGTATCGGATAGACTATTATTGTCTGACTTCATCCAACTGCTTTTCCAACCGATTTCGGCACTCAACGCTCCATTGATCTGATGCAAATAATCCGCCTTGGCAACCTGCAAATGGGTAGTTGATGGTGTAGCATTCTGCCTAGCTGCAAGATAAGGATTATACTGTCCCAATGGAAGGATGGTCGATAGGAGTAGCTGATCGGCTTTGTAACTGGAATATAGGATATCCCAATCAGCACTCAATTGATGCTTATCCTTTATCTTCTGTATATAACTGAATCCGACATTATGCGCCTGCCATCGACTGTCATTGGTGTTGTCCGTCAATGTATGGGTCAGTCGTTCATCATCCATACGGTATATGTCGTTGTACCCCTGGCTAAAATTTTGATACGTGCCGAAGCTACCTGTCCAAAGTACGCCTACACTCATCTGCTCATTGGGTGTATATTCAAGTCCCGCCCTACCCTGTTGAGTAGTAAGTGGTTCATCGGTCTTGGAATATTGCAGTGACTTGCGCGCGTCAGCGGCATCCCCGTCAGCATAAAATCTATCGAAGTTACGATACTCTTCCTCTCCTCGATAGGCATGCTCAAAACTGCCTTGCCACCTCCATTGCCCAACTTGGCCACCGAGATTGGCTCCACCTCCATAACGGGCTTTTCGACCACTGCCCCCAAAAGCTTGTACACTACCGGACAAAGGTGTTGGTGCAGGCTGCTTCATTACAATATTAATGAGACCTCCCACCCCTTTGGCATCAAATTTTGCAGAGGGATTGGTAATCAGCTCAATACTTTTAATCGATTCTGACGAAGTGCCTTTTAAAATATTGGCCAGCTCTTTCGATGACAGGTAGGAAAGTTTGCCGTTGAGTAAAATACCAATATCTGACTTGCCTCGCATTTGGATATTACCATCTTCATCGACCCTGACGGATGGTGCTCGTTGCAACAATTCTAAAGCAGTCATACCACTAGCTAAAATGCTACTCTCTACATTAATGACAGTGCGATCGCTCTTCTGCTCGATGAGTCGACGAGTCCCTTGAACCGTAACTTCACCCAAAGTCTGCAGCGCATCTACCAAAAAGATAGTATCCAGAGCTATTTGCTCTCCAGACTTCAAATCGAACCTATGCGTATATCGTTCATATCCCAAATGATAGACTTCTAATTGATAAGTGCCAGTGGGTAAGGTGTGCTTAAAAAATCCGTCGTCATCTGTATACATCTTATAGGTGCCTATAGAATCTATAGTGTGTATAGTTATATTGGCTTTAGGAATGACTTGCTGGGATGTGTTGAATACGAAACCTTGTATCCTTGTTTGTGCACTAACGGTAACGGCACAAAAAAATAGGGCAAAAAAAGTGATATATAGAGAATAGGACATAAAATCTTTAAAATAGAATAAACTTACGAGATGGATATAGTGGACTTGGGCTTTCTTTTACTTTTCTTTTTATGACGCCCCCACCAGATCAAAAATCCGGTAATGGGTAAAGATGTAGCAACAATGCCTGCGAGAAAGGTAGACAACTTACCAATCTGTCCCCACCACTGCCCCATGTGCAATTGCCAAATAGCATTTTCGACCTTTTCATGTACCAACTGAGGCTTAGGGACAACTTGTTGCATACCTGTGTAACGATCAAATACCATCAGTTGTTGATTCTCCGTGCTTTTGAGACCGGCAACACCCAATCGAAAAACGTAGACACCTGTGTGCTCGAAATTATAGACCCAGATAGCTGCATTTTGTTGCTTTGGATGCTCTGCTAGCGCTCGTCTGGCCAAACGAGTGATATCGACAGAGACCTTATCTGGCTCTACCTGTCCGACAACTTCTTCAAGATGCTCCTCCCCTCCACCAAAGGCGGTACTAATGATATCTCCTAAGGAATGAAAGAAAATAATAATTCCAGTAAGACTCAAAATGAAACATAATAAGAGGGAGTAAAAGCCATATACATTATGCAAGTCATAATTTATCCTTTTGAAACGCGCTTTCCACCTTACTGTAAAACTATCCTGAACGGTCTTCTTATTCCAACGCTTGGGCCACCATAGGACAAGTCCAGTGATACAGCTCACAAAGAAGATAACAGTCGCGATAAGGACTACCCAACTCCCAAAAGGACCGGCCAAAAGTGCTGAGTGTAGATGTGCTGTAATGTAAAAAAAATGGGGCAGGGTATCCATCTTGAGCACTTCCGCAGTGTAGGGGTCTACATATACAAATGTCAATTGATGTGTCTCTCCGTGAAAAGCTCGGACGCGAATGCTTCGGTGCGGATCATTAAAGTAAACAATCTCTGAAAGCTCCAACTGCGGATCTGTAGCTTGTATAGACTCAATCAATCTATCTGAACTAACAGGCTGGTGCTGCACCTCTACATAGCGTGCATCACCGGCACTCCATTCCAATATTTCATCACAATAAACGATAAGTGTACCTGTAAGACAGACGAATACAACTATGATTCCTGAAATAATACTTGGCCAAAGATGTAACCAAGCGTTAAGACGGGAAAACCAACCTTTACCAATTTTCTTTGGAGGCATTTGTTGTGAAGTAGAGGTCTTAGGCGCTTTCTTGGGTATGTAGGTCATAGCTAAATAAGCTTAAAACTTAAAGGAAATATTTGCCAAAAATTCAAAAGGCTTCTGTGGCTTGGCGTATACATCCCAATACTTAATGTTGCCAATATTGTTGAACTTCAGGCCCAACCTGTACTTGGGCTGATCATAAAAAGCAGTGGCATTAACTACGGTATAGGATGGGATGGTAAAATCATCTTCAAAATCCATCAACACACTACCAACATAGTTCATCCCGGCCCCGAATCCTAATCCTTTAATGCGATTATCCAGAAATTTGTAAGATGTCCAAAAATTAGCAACATGCTTTGGAGACCAAGCCTCACGTAATCCCTGGGAATAATCCTCACTTTTGACAAATTTATTGTCATTATATCCATAACCTGCCACAATATTCCAACCGCGAACGGGATTAGCAATCACATCGACTTCAACCCCCTTCGAGCTAAACTCTCCATCCTGAGTATATACAAAGTCTATTACCTCACGAAGGCGATCCTTGACACGAATATCGTAATAGGATATGGTGGAGCTCAACAATCCGTCGAAAAGATCAATCTTGGTACCAAATTCAAATTGGTTGGCCTGTTCGGGTTTCCATTTTTTAGTAATTACATCCGAATCTAAATTGCTAGGGTCGCTAAGCCCCTGTGACGCTGCTACGTTGGTAAAACCATTCATATAGTTGGCAAATATGGATACTTGATCCTTGACGGGTTGGAACACAATCCCAATCTTCGGGGAAAAATTGACTTGATTGTAGCCTTCTTCTTTACTATGGGAGGGCCCGACCTCCTTTTGTTCGATATTGCCCTGCTCATCTTTGATAAGTGGCTGACCGGGTGAATACGACAGCCGTGCTCCTTGATGGAAACGGTTGACTCGCCCACTCAACATCAGGAAAAAGCGATCCGAGATATTCGTAACATTAGAAAAATATGCGCTGATAACATTATACTTGCTGTTGTCTATGCCATCGCCATAGCTACGTTTTCCTCTTGAATTCTCTATCTCAGAGCGTGTCAAAGGCTTCCAAGATGGATCTTTCACACTGACGGTATCATAAATAGCGAAATAAGGCACCATATAGAGATTCTTATCGGTGTAAAGCGTAGCATCAAGTCCTAATAGCACCTTATTCTCCAAGGAACCCAATGTATAGTTACCATTAAAATTTTGCTGGATGACGGAAAAATTGAGATTATAGTCGTCAAAAATACGATAGCGTCGCTCTATACGCTCATCGTCGACTACCATGGGAACCATAAAAATAGACCCCTTGTCTCCGCTGTTGTTATAGAGATAGGAAGTACGGGAACTCCAGTTTTCGGATAATTGATGCTCAATCTCGGTGCCGATATTAATATTGGTTCTATTTGTCGCAACATCATTAGACGTCAACGAGCGATCATGCGGCATACCATACTCCTTGAGGTTGTTAAAGCTAAGCTTGTGCGTATTGCGGAGATAGGCCACCAATGGCTTAGTCGTATTATAGAGATCGGCGTCAAACCGAACGGTGGTCTTATCGCCCGCCTTGAACGCGAGACTCGTCGCAAATCCCAAGGCTGTAACCTTTCCTTCATTTTGAAAGCCATTATTGGTCGTACCCATGATATTAAAACGTCCCAATGCGGTACGATCATCATTCAAGGGGGTATTAATATCTGCCGTAAGCCGATTCATACCGAAGCTACCTGTTGTATAATTGACCTCACCTCGGAAAGACTCAAATGGCCGCTTGGTAACATTATTGATAATACCCCCATAAGAGGTGGCCTGCGCACCAAACAATGCCGCAGAAGGCCCCTTAATAACCTCCACTTTTTCTAGGTTGAAGATTTCGGAGACTGCTCTGGAATTGATAGGCAACCCATTGCGGACCATATTAGAATTGCCTGTACCGGTGTTGGAAAATCCCCGAAGGGTAATACCATTGCCATTGTCATTAACACCATTCGTCACAATAGCTCCTGGAACTTGTGATAGGGCACTAATGTAATCCGTAGCAGCAATCTCTTGCATAAAGTCTTTAGTTATTACTGAGTAGGCTTGTGGATTTTCAAGATTAGCTAAGGGCATCCGAGCAATATCATCAGCTTCCCTACGTGCAAATTTATTCTTCTGGATATCAGACACGACAACCTCACGAAGCTGATTCGATGTCGACTGGACCACAATCTGTGATAGGTTCAAATCCTGATGGGCCGTGACCTGGATGACTTGTTCGACAACGGTATAGTTGGCAAAGCTGATCATTAATAGATATTGTCCTTCAGGAACCTGCATATTGAAATGTCCACGCTCGTCCACGCGGGCACCATAATTTGTGCCTTTCAATTTGACACTGGCATATGCAAGAGGTTTACCATCTGTAGTGACAACCTCTCCGACGACCTTTCCTCGACTTTGGGCCATTCCGATAATGGGCATGAACACAAGAAATAAAGTAATCGTCAATAGACGACAAGAGGTTATTAGTTGATATAGCATTTTTATTTTATTTAGAACTATTATAAATAATGATGCAAAAGTATTAGCTTTGTTATGTTAGAAATAACACATAAGGGATTATAAAAATCAAAGAAGGGATAAAATGGAAAGTCTGACTTTACAACAGTTTTACGGTGATGCATTGCTGAAAGCCCTATTTTTAACTCCTCCCTTGCAAGAATCTTACAAGGGATTTCAGATCAGACCACTTTCTAATCATGTGGTAGAAGGAATAATGCGGTATTGTCACTGTGAACAATTTGTAGTGTGTTACCAAGAGTGGACCGTCAAAAAACCGTTCAATCTTTTGGTAGAGCATCCCGAGCATATGGTCAAATTTCAATTTGAAATAGAAGGATCGTCTTTTTTTACGAATATAGAGGGCAAGCAAATTCCTATACCAAATGGACATCAACAATTCATCTATCTTCCAACAACAAAAGGGAGCCTTTACTATCCGGTATCCCGCAAAGTCCTGGATATCCACATCGAATTCGACTTTCTGCTGTCTGTTTTAAGGGGGCAAGGATTTACCCAAACACAATTAAAAGAGCACTTTTTGGTGAATAGCTGGACATTCTTTAGAAAGGCTATCCCTATTAGTTTGGATCAGGAAAACCTAATAGGCGACCTCCTATCCCATTCCTATCAAGGCACTTTTGCAAAAGACTACATTCGTTGCAAGGCCATAGAAATCATGCTTTCGGTTTTTTCGAAAGGAACAGAATCTTTGGGATACACTTCATGGAAAAGCGAGGACCTCCATATTCTACAGGAGATAAAATTGTATTTAGATCGTAGTTTTGGAGAAGATCTGCAGCTCAAAAACATTTGCCGATCATTTGGCATCAATGACTTCAAGCTCAAAAAGGCGTTTAAAGAGCGTTACGGAGATACTGTATTCGGTTATATCCGAAAAGCTAGGATGAAGCATGCACTTTACCTCTTATTGAATAGCGAGATGGGTATAAAAGAAATCTCGTATGCTTGCGGATTTAAATACCCGCATCACTTCAGCCAATTGTTTTATCAACACTACAATTATCGACCTCGGGAAATCAGATCAAAGAATACTACAGAGCTTTATCGTTCGATATCGACCAAATCCCTCGCAGTCTAAAAGACTTATATATTGCTTTATTAGTATTTAGGCTAGGTTCGCCTGCTTCATAAAAATTCATCGTCTATTTACAGCAGGGTGATATTTTTTTGGGCATAAGCAGCTAAGAAACCGTCTTTAGCGTCCAATTCGGTCACTAAATAATGTATCTGGTTGGCGGAGCAGATATTAAGCCATTTGGAGCTGTTCAATTTTTCGGAAATGCTAATAACCGCGACTTTCTTTGCGGATCGGATCAATGCCATCTTCACTTGGACCACTTCCCAATCCATATCGGTCAATCCGTCTTCGGCTGAAAAAGCATTGGCTCCGAGTATGCAAAGATCAGCTTTGACACCCGCAAGTTGGTTGACTACACTCGCGCCGATATGCAGGTTTGCGTTTTTAGTCAGCTTACCTCCAATACTAATTACATCTAAATTGTCGTGATCAGATAGCGTGATGGCAACTTGAGGACTTATCGTAATAATCGTGACCTTCAAATTGCTAGGAATCACCTTTGCTAGCTCTAATATCGTCGTACCGCCTTCGGTGAGAATCACCATATTATTCTTCAATAGCGTTAGCGTCTTTTTTGCTATTAACTTCTTGGCATCCAGCGCATACACTAGATTTTCAATATTGAACGGCTTGACAAAGGATTTACTAACAGCACCGCCATGAACACGAATGATTTTCTCCTGATCAGCCAGTTCCTTGAGATCCCTTCTAACCGTATCATCCGACACATTCAACTGCTCACTTAAATCAACAGATAACACTTTGTTATGTAAATCGATTTCCCGCAAAATCATTGCTTGCCTTTTTTCTTTCTTCATGAATTGTAAATATCGATTGAACTCCTCTATTATAATTGCATTGCTTTCAAGCAAAGATATTAATTTTTATACAATTGGGCTCATTACATTATGCGCTATTTTTGCGGTTTTAAAGAAATAACGCAAATAAAGCCATCACTAATCTTCCGGTTTTCAAATCGTATATCATAAGGTGAAAAATTCAATTAAACTTAATTTAAACACAATTAAAAGACCTTTAACGTAGATTAATTCGAGACATAAATTAATTTCAGCAAAAAATATCCGTATTTATTTGCGGTTTTTATTTGCATAAATAAATTAAAAACCATAATATTGCTCAAAGCACGCACAAATCCAGATTATGAAATAACCAGCCGCATGCTTGAATGACATACACCTAATTGATGATTTTAAGACTAACAAGCAATTCAATACCCAACAACTAACCAATATGAAGCAATTATTTTATAAATGGAGACTATTGAAGCAGAATAGAGCAAACGTATCTATTTACGTTTGCTTGTTGATGCTCTTACTATTTCATCAAGCGTCATTTGCTCAATTAAAAGACATCTCAGGAAGAGTGACGGATATTGCAAATAAAGGAATCAATGGAGCCTCTGTATCCGTCAAAAATAAAAACGTCACAACTATTACAGATAGCGAGGGCAATTTTGTGATTTCGGCCTCCCCTATTGACACCTTAACCTTTCGTTATATCGGCTTTCAAGCCCAAGAAATACTCATAGGTAATCGAACCTCCCTGACTATTGTGATGATTTCTACAGAAAGTGTATTGGAGGAGGTTGCTGTAGTTGGTTTCGGAACCCAACGGAAGGTAACCGTGACAGGAGCGATATCAACCATTTCCGTACGAGAGATGCAGAAGGTCTCAACACCTGCACTTTCGAATGCTATCGCAGGAAAACTTCCTGGAATAATAACTAGGCAAGCCAGTGGCGAACCGGGCTATGATGCAGCACAGGTATTTATAAGGGGGCTTTCAACTTTTGGAAACAATGCTCCTCTAGTCCTTATCGATGGTGTAGAAAGGGATATGAATCAAATAAACGCACAAGAAATCGAAAGCTTCACCATACTCAAAGATGCATCTGCGACGGCGGTCTATGGTGTAAGGGGGGCGAATGGCGTTATCTTAATCAATACAAAAAGGGGCACAATTGGAAAACCTGCAATCAATTTCAGAACGGAATACGCTGGACTAAAAGCCCTAAGACTGCCCAATTATATCAATGGGGGCGAATATGCTTCCCTGATGAATGAAGCTCGTATTTTTGCTGGGGAAGACCCCAGATGGAGTGAAGACGAAATCAAAAAATATTACGACGGCTCAGACCCATATTTGTATCCAAACTCAAACTGGACTGATGCCGTTTTAAAAAGAGATACATGGCAGACGATTAACAACTTGAGCGTCGCTGGAGGTGGTGAATCCATACAATATTATACTAATGTGGGCTATACCCTACAAAATGGAATTTATAAACAGGACCCGAATAATAAGTTCAATACCAATGCCAATATAAAAAGGTACAACTTCAGGAGCAACGTGGATTTAAAGCTATCGGAGGCGCTGACGATGCAACTTGGGATTGGAGGAATCATTCAAAACGGCAATTATCCAGGTTCATCTGCTAGCGCCATTTTTGGTAATATGCGGGTGATCTCACCAATTGCGTATCCCATATTAAATCCAGACGGCACACCTGGAGGAGCATCTACCTATGTAGGCGGAAATCCTTGGGGACTTGCTACCCAATCGGGCTATACAACACAAGACCGTAGCACACTACAAGGCACGTTTGGTACGCGATGGGACCTTTCTAAATTGGTTACCCCTGGACTTTCGCTAAGAGGTCTATTTTCCTATGACAGATTAGCACAGACAGACAATTCTAGAATTAAAACCTTTGAGGTCAAACGCTATTTGGGCAAAGATCCAGATACGGGTGAAGATTTATACAGTGTCCCATTCCGAGAGGAGCAACCTTTAGGATATGGGACAAACAACAATAGCAACAGAGCTATTTATATGGAAACCCAAATCAATCTAGAACGCTCTTTTAACGAGCACCTAGTTAGTGGAATGCTTCTGTACAACCAACGTGATTATGTAGCATTGACCGCAGGAAGTTCTATTTTGAATCTCCCCTACAGAAGGCAAGGAATAGCAGGCCGAGCGACCTATAGCTTCAAGGACCGATATTTAGCAGAAGTAAATTTTGGATACAACGGGTCTGAGAATTTTCCAAAAGGCCGCAGATTTGGATTTTTCCCAGCATACTCTGCGGGTTGGGTGATTTCCAACGAAAATTTTTGGGACGTATCGATTATCAACAATTTTAAAATAAGAGCCTCTAGTGGCAAGGTCGGCAATGACCAGATAGGTCAAAGATTCTTATTTCTAAATACAATCAATACTTCTGGTCAATCTTACTATTTCGGCGCCGACCAACAATTATTTCATGGTATGGAAGAAAATCAGATTGGAAACCCAAACATCAGTTGGGAACGCTCAACAAAGAATAACATTGGTGTAGACCTAGGATTTTTTAACGATAAGATAACGCTCCAAATCGACGCCTTCAATGAAACAAGGACTGGTATTTTGCTGCAGCGACAAACGGTACCTTCTGTTGCCGGTTTTTTTCCATGGTCAATTCCCTACGCTAATATTGCAGCTATAAAAAATAAAGGAATCGATGGCTTGATCGAAGCCAGAAACTCAACCAGTGGAGGCTTCTTATATTCCTTACGAGGAAATTTCACATTTGCTAAAAATGAAGTTATAGAAAATGACGAACCTGTTCGTCGCTTTTCCTACCTATCGGGAAAAGGACTTCCACTTGGGCAGTCATTTGCCTTTATTTCCGAAGGATTGTTTGAAAGTGAGGAAGAAATTGCCGCATGGCCGAGACAAACTTTTTCAACACCTAGACCGGGAGATGTAAAGTATAAGGATATCAATGGAGATGGAATAATTGACGCTTTTGACCAAATACCGGTAGGTTTTCCGCGATTACCTCAAATATCTTTTGGATTCGGCGGAACTGTAGGTTATAAGAACATTGATTTCAGTATATATTTTACAGGGGCCGCGAGAACCAGCGTTTTTATGTCGGGGTTGTCAATGTGGCCATTTTATGATGGACTGGGGGTAAACAATGTAATGCGGGAATATTATGATAATCGATGGACGCCCGAAAATAAGGACGCCCAATACCCAGCGATTGATGTGGGAAACAATCCAAATAATTTTTTGAATTCGACCACTTGGATGAAAAATGGAAACTATCTCAGAATTCGAAATGTTGAAATAGGATACAGTCTTCCAAGCAAAGCTGCAAATAGACTAGGCTTAACGTCACTACGATTATTTCTGAACGGCATGAATCTATATACATGGGACCACATAAAAGTAATGGACCCCGAGTCTAACGACGGAACTGGAGGATACCCCCTGCAACGGTCCATAAATGTAGGCTTACAAGTGGACTTTAGATAAAAAAACAGGATTGTCAAAAACAATTACCTAATGAATTCATTTTTAACATCTTTTGTATGAAAAAACTTATTGGCAGACTACTAATTCTGCAATTTATATGGATCACTTCTTGTCAAAAAGATTTCTTAGAAAAGGGTCCTGAGGAAGATATCACGATAGAAGAAGCATTTCTACAAAGAAAATATGCAGAAGCTTTCCTCACCGATATTTATGCCGGAATTCCGAACGAAATCTATTTCACGGACATGGCGGATATCAACCCCTTTGTCATCGCTTCAGATGAATTGACCGTTCCCTGGCCGGAAAAATTCTCAAAGCTCATGAACCGTGGATCATGGAACTCCTATAATGTCGCAGGTCAAATCTGGAAGAACATGTATGAAGGGATCAGAAAAGCAAATATATTTTTGAAACATATCGAGAAAACACCGCTTGATGCCACATTTACGGAAAACGACAAACGTAGATGGATAGGAGAAGCTGTTTTTTTGAGAGCCTTTTATCATTTCATGTTAATGCGGATATATGGTCCAGTACCGATTATGGATTATGACGTCAAACTTGACGACGATTTTTCACAAATAAAACGCAAACCACTGGACGAATGCGTTACGTTTGTTGTCAAAGAATGTGATGCAGCAATCGACCTACTCCCCATGAAGGTGATCGACTCTCGACAGTTAGGAAGACCCACTGCAGCAGCGGCCTTAGCACTTAAGGCACGTGTACTTCTGTATCACGCAAGCCCACTATGGAACGGAAATCCCGACTATTCGAATTTTGCGGATAAAGATGGGACAAAGCTTTTTTCTGCCACACACGACAGCGAACGATGGAAGATTGCAGCGGAAGCAAATAAACAATGTATTGCATTATCAGAAGCGGCTGGATATGGCTTATTTAGGGCAGCGTCCAACAATCCTGTTGATAATTACCAACAACTATTTATTGAACGTAATAATAGAGAAGTCTTGTTTGCACGCAACTCAGGCTTAGACGGCTGGATGGAGAAATGCGCTTTTCCAGGTAGCTTGGGTGGATGGAATGGATGGAACCCAACCCAGGTCCACATTGATTCGTATGAAATGGCCAGTGGCGCAATACCCATTATTGGTTATCAAGCAAACGGAACACCTATTATAAATGCAGCTTCAGAATATATCGAAACTGGGTATGCACAAGAAGATGAACCAAATGGAAAATGGCTAAAAGGAGTCAGAAATATGTATGTCAATAGAGACCCCCGTTTCTATGCAACCATCAATTTTAATGGAGCTCTTTTTTTAAACAAGAAATTGGAGTTTTGGCAGACTGGAGCTGACGGACGCGGAAATGCAGGAAGGGATTACAATACAACGGGGTACCTACTGAAAAAATTCATGGATCCAACTGTGAGTATTACACAAGGGAGATTTTCGTTAAAGACTTGGATATTCTTTAGACTAGGGGAATTCTATCTTAACTATGCTGAGGCACTAAACGAAGCCGAGGGCCCTGTAACGGATGTCTACATGTATATAAATAAGATACGTGACAGAGCAGGGATGCCTGCCCTCCCCGACGGTTTAAACAAAGAGCAGATGCGGGCTCGAATCAGGAATGAAAGACGTATAGAACTGGCATTTGAGACACATCGCTATTTTGACTGTCATCGCTGGAAAATAGCCCATCTAACAGATAAGGGACCTTTCTATGGAATGAATGTTAGTGCAGGGACACATTTACAGGACGAAGTTTTTTATAAACGAACACTTACCGAAACACGTGTTTTTCAAAATCCGACACACTATTTATTTCCGATACCACAAAGCGAAATCGACAAGAACCCTAGTTTCGTACAAAACCCTGGATGGTAGACACCAGTCCTTACTAAATCTAATCACTATAACAACTATAAAATGAACAAGAATCAAAACAATAACATGAACACGAGCAGAAGGGAATTTTTAGAAAAAGTCGCCATATTGGGAACAGGCGTGGCTGTGGGTATTCCAAATTTTTCATTTGCAAACGACGGCAAACCCGCCATTTTGGGTGGCGCGAAATCACATAGCGGAAATTTCTCAAGTTGGCCCATATTTACCGAGCTGGAAGAGCAAGGATTGACAG
The DNA here is from genome assembly GCF_027627455.1 of Sphingobacterium sp. SYP-B4668. Classification (NCBI taxonomy): domain Bacteria; kingdom Pseudomonadati; phylum Bacteroidota; class Sphingobacteriia; order Sphingobacteriales; family Sphingobacteriaceae; genus Sphingobacterium; species Sphingobacterium sp. SYP-B4668. Next base: position 3,298,408 of record NZ_CP115483.1, read on the forward strand.
GGGTATTAAAAAGCGGTCAGTGGGGCCGACTTGGAGGAACCGTCATGTCCCAATTCGAAAGTGAATATGCCAAATTATGGGGCGCCAAGCATTGCTTGGGGGTGTCCAGTGGTACAAGTGCATTGTATACAATTTTTGGAGCTCTGGATGTAGGACCAGGTGATGAGGTAATCATGCCTGTATACACATTTATTGCAACTTATAATGTAGCCGTTCTAAATTACGCTTTACCCATCTTCGTGGATACGGATATTGAAAGCTTTCAGATTGACTCGACTAAAGTGGAATCAGCAATTACCAAGCAAACAAAGGTCTTGATGCCTGTACATATCGGTGGATCGCCAGCAAATATCGACCACCTACTTGAAATTTCCCAAAAACATAAAATCCCCTTAATTGAAGATGCTTGTCAAGCACATCTAGCGGAGTGGAAAGGCAAGAAAGTAGGAAATTATGGACTAGCAGGGGCTTTCAGCTTCCAAGCGTCCAAAAACTTAAATTGTGCTGAGGGTGGGGCAATAATCACGAATGATGCTAATTTTTCAAAAACATGCTATGGCTTTCATAATCAGGGTCAAGGTGGAAGTACTACGTCCTTTGGCACCGGATCAGGAACGAGGGGAACAAACCTAAGGTTAACAGAATTTCAAGGAAGCCTACTTCTTGCTCAAATGAGCCGATTACAAGAACAAGCTTCTCGACGCGATGAAAATGCAAAATACCTCAATAAGCTGCTAAAAGAGATCGGAGGTGTAGAGCCAGCTAAGCTCTATGATGGCACTACGCGTAGCGCATATCACTTATACATGTTTAGATATTTTAAAGAACAATTCGCAGGCCTAAGCCGGGACAAATTTATCGAAGCATTGCAAGCAGAAGGCATACCTTGCGCAGCCGGTTATGGTCAAATGAATAAGGACGAATATGTCACCAGCCTCGCCAAAAACCAACATTACGTTAAAATCTATGGAGAGAAAACGATGAAAGAATGGTTGGAACGCAATGCCTGTCCGCAAAATGACAAATTGACAACAGAGCAGTCCGTTTGGTTTTTCCAAAACATGCTATTGGGAAGTCGGGATGACATGGATAAAATTGGATTAGCGATCAAAAAAATAAAAAAGCATGCTTCTGCTATAGCGAAACTTTAAACTTTATCCACCATGATGAAAAGGTTCCTAATAACATTTGTTCCACTAATCTTCGCTGCAAACATAACATCTTGCAATAAAGAAGTTAGCGTGAATCTGGATATTCCGGAAGCTGAAAAGTACGGCAATGTATACATGCCTCAAGCTAATCAAAATCCGATTTTGAAACAAATAAGCCTGACTGATAAAGTTCACGATTTAAGTATTAGCGCTTTCTTAGGAGGCCCTCACAAAGCTGATCGTTCAATCGTGATTAATTTCGACGTCAATCAAAAAGCAGTGGAAGAATTCAACCTACTGCACGACCAATCGTATGAGATACTGCCTACGGAAAGCTATACGTTTGAAAAAAAGCAGGCAGTGATTCCCTCAGGGTCTTCAAAAACGGAACAGATAAAAATACAGATAATGGGAAAAGGCATCCTTGAACCCTTCACCTCCTATCTTCTACCCGTGACCATCACCTCTACAGATGCGTCGATCAAAGAATCTTTAAATACTGTTTACTTCGAAGTCGTAGGGTCCTATGCCCCGGGAGAAGTGCCTCGAGAGAAAGTTCTATCTCTTGGAGATTATACCGGGGGGGTACTATTTAGTTTTAAAGATGGAAAACTAATCAGCAAGTCTCCAGATGGAAACCTGGCATTATATGCATCAGGAGAAGATGGTCTTTACAAAAAAGGCAATCAAATAGGAACTGGATTTAATGCCTTTACAAACCTATTCTATTTCCAACCCAATCGCATTGTAGGCTTAAATATAGATGTGGTTCAATATCTGGTAAACGATACCGGCGAATTAGGAGCTAATCGAACCATCGGATGGGGGTGGAACATTTTTAAACACGTCATTCCCTATCAGGAATTCTTGATAGGTGTACGCCCCGAAGGGCTAACTACTAGTTATCCATATAATGATGCAGGTGATTTGGATGGTGGTAACATTAGAGATATAGCCACGGATTGGAATCGCTATAAACAAATTATAGCCTATCATCATTCTTTGCTAGCTATACAGCCAGATGGCACATTGTGGCATATCCCAATGTCTGCTAGCGGGATACCGGACACTAGGCAACAAGTTGGGACAGGCTGGGATATGTACAAATCAGTGATTGTCTCAGGTACCGATTTATTAGCACTGGACTCCTCTGGAGATGTCTGGAGATATAGATTTAATCCGAAGGGATTTTGGCCCTTAAAGCCCGCAGAATAGGAGAATATATAACATACTTAAAAAAATAATACAGAATATATGGACCGTATAACAGAACAGTCTTCTTTACATAGAGATTTAGAGAAAAAATCAATAGATGAATTGATTTCTGCTATAAATAATGAAGATAAAACAGTCGCATTTGCAATAGAGAAAGCATTGCCGCAGGTTAGCAGATTGATTGCCGCTATTGTTGAAAAATTACAAATGGGCGGACGCATGTTTTATATCGGCGCAGGAAGCGGAGGCAGATTGTCTGTGTTGGACGTTATTGAACTACCTACGACTTATGGAATACCCAAGGGCGTACTAAATGTCATACTAGCAGGTGGTGTCGACCATTTGGCAGAAGCACTAGAGGAAAAAGAAGATGACACAGTTGCTGGATGGACCGCGCTACAGAACCATCAAATCAGTGATCATGACATCGTGGTCGGAGTATCAGCCAGTGGCACTACCCCATTTGTACTTGAAGCACTAAGGATGTGTAAAGCCGCAAAAATTACGACTGGCTGTATCGTCAGTAATCCCGAATCACCAATTGCCTCTCAGAGCGATTATGCTGTCGAAGTTTTCACGGGACCCGAATTTATCACCGGAAGCACAAGAATGAAATGTGGCACCGCCCAAAAGATGCTCTTTGACATAATCAGTACAACTACGATGATTAGACTAGGTCGAGTGGAAGATAATAACATGGTACATGTGGCACTGATTAATGATAAAATTACCGATCGAGCAGTAAGAATGCTAATGAAAACATCGGGTATCGCAGACTACAATCATGCAAAATCACTACTGTTGATGCATGGAAGTGTTAAAAAAGCACAGGATGTATTGATAAAAAAGCAAATTTAATTCAAATAAGATGCGCATAAAGATTCCTATACTTTTGATTATTTTGACATTATTCATTTTGCCGAAACGCTCAGCTGCCCAAAACACGTATCGAGTAGGTAGTGCCCAACGGAGTATCGATCCTCCTGCATCGATTTTTTCTGTCTCGTTGGCAGGCTATGGCGCGCCTAGAGAAGGTCGCTTTAGTCTCGAATGGGTTAAGCAAGAGCATCCTGCTCGACACAACCACCTTTTTCGCGCACAAAAAGTTCCCACTCTTATTAAAACTAGAAAAGTAAGAGCCTTTGAAATTCAAAACAAAGAAATCATCATCGCAGATGAAGAGGGAGTGGTATGGAAGTCGCCAAAAGGTAAAAATTTGTTGTGGCAGAAACTAGGATCGGCAAATGCGATAATAGACCTCGCCGCGAGTGACACACACCTATACGCCTTGACAAGCAAGAACGAGATTTTGCAGTATCAAACAGAGGGAGAATGGCTAAGAATAGCCATACAGAATGGGCTTACTTACAAACAAGATATCAAACAAATTTCTATTTCCAACAATCTTTTATACGGCATTGATGCATCGGGGACAGTTTTTCTAGCTCAACATAGAACTGACAACAACCTCACTGTGCACGCTTTATCTATCAATGATGAAAAAAAAGAACATGTTGTCCTAACCGCGCTCGATTTATGCGGATTTGATGACTTCTTTATACGTGAAGTGAAAAAGGACATTGAAAAAAAATATAGTATTCCTGCATCCGCTATCTTAATCAATGCCTCTCACACGCATTTTGCACCAGTATCTCAGAACTGGACAACTTGGGGGCATCATTGCCAAAAACCAGATAGCACCTATCTATATGGCACCGTAAAACCTGCTATTATAGCTTCTATTGGCGCGGCTATAAAATCCGAAGCAAAAGCCAATATCTATTTTGGCAGAGGCACCGCAACAATCGGGGCAAATAGGAGTTTAAAACAAGATCCTATTCCATATGACAATGAAGTAGACGTTATTAAAGTAGAATATGGAAATAAGTCTAGAAATGACATCTTGTTCATGCACGGCTGTCATCCCGTATTTAACAACCAAGGTGAAGAAGGGGTAACAATCAGTGCAAACTATCCTGCTATTGCCCGCAATCTCCTAAACCAAGACCCTACCATAAACAACAGCATGTTTATGCAAGGATGTGCTGGCGATATTAACCCCGTTGACTCAGACCATAGGATTACTGGGAAAAAGCTGGCAAATGCTGTCCAGCAGATATTGGACAGCAACTTAACACCTATAACCGGTAGTATTCACTATCATATGGACACCATAAATTTTGCAGTAAAGCCATGGCCTATCGAAGACTTGATTTCTTTTAGACAACAAAACAGCGCTCATGAAGGTGATGTAGCAGCCGAAAAAAATGTGCGCTGGTCAAATCTGATGTTAGAACACTTGCGAAAGGGTACCATGCCCAAACAAATGCCGGTATATGTACAAACAGTCAATATCGGAAACTGGAAATTGGTGGGGCTGTCAAGAGAAGTGGTTACAGAGTACAGCATTGGCATAAAAAAAATCTGGCCCGGTCAATTGGTAAGCGTAGCGGGATACTCCAATGATGTATCAAGTTACCTACCTACACGTAGACATATCCATGCTGGAGTATACGAAGGAAACGATTCTTTCTTCTGGTATGGTCAACCGAATATTTTTCCAGAAAATGTCTATGAAACCATTATAGAAGCTATTCAAACTAAAAACCGTTAAACAAGTTCCTTATCCTATACACAACAATTTATTCAAATTGCCTACGCCGCTAAATAACCTTCATCCATATCCAAAAACTTTTGCTTTTTAAATCTCAAATTTTGTGATCGTATTTCCATCCAGATGGCTGTTGATAATATCAAGCTTTAAAATGGGATATGGAGAGGGCTATTGCTTATGACTGCGAGATTATATGGATCTTATGCTCAAAATGGAAAAAGTTAGCGTTGAGAAAGGAAGTAACGATAGAATGTTTTAATCTGCATACAATTTCGCTTCTTATAAACAGTTACATTATATAAACTACACTAGTATCTGATTATAAATGCTATTTTCTAATAAAGAAAACACATTCGTTTTGATATTACGAATATTGCAATGCCCTTTATGAGCGCAAGAGTACTTTAAGAATCTCTTCCAAAATATACCCTATTTTAATAAACGCGTCGATTGAATTAGAGTAGTTGGTACAAAAATCAATATGTACAAAAAGAGCAGAACAATACACACAACATTTTGAAATTAAATACATTATAATATAGTCAAAACATTGAACATGCCTATACGCACCTGATTTACCAAGTCATCTTTCAACGAAAAGTCCAACCCCTATTTTTTCCTCGGCTAAGATACATCTAATGGCTGCCCCCCTCTATTCTTCAACTAGGAATACTGTGCTGTTGTCTCTGCTAATATCTCTTTCAAAAAAGTCATACGCTAAATTTTCATTCAGAATCATCATATAGCTATAGCACACATAAATAACACTAATCACCAATATTACAATTGAATATATATAAATCAAATCAAAACACAAGGTACTCCACATTGTACCCCCATATGTAGCTAAATCCTATTACTACAGGATAGTACAGGATACCTCCCCTCTAAAGAAGATGTATATTTAATATCCTGATGCTAACGAGAGTAACTACACGTTGTATAGGATATAAACAAATTATGGGCAAACTCAAGGTTAATTTATCAAAGGGCTTAGTTTTACTTTTGATTTTTACATCTATTTTCTTCTTAACGACATTGGGTGTTGAAGAGGCTTCATCCACGAACAGTGCTGCGGAGACGGAAGTCTTTTGGCTATGGAAATTTATGGGTCGTCTGCATCCCCTTATTGTTCATTTTCCAGTATCTCTCATCGTGATTGCAGGGTTCATGGAATTACTAAGTTTAAAAAAATACAACTCTAACCTTCGTGCCGGCATACATGTACTTTTAGTAGTCGGTACTGTCAGCGCTATACTATCTGTCGTATTCGGGTGGCTACTCGCTAATCTAGAGAACTATTCTGGTGATATATTGGCACTCCATCAATGGATGGGAATCGGGACGGCTATACTCAGCTGCCTAATCCTACTCCTCATAAATGCCATACAAAAAAAATCAAAGCGAGGCCTCATCATAGTCTATCGGGCGGTGCTATTGGTTACTATACTCGGTATCACCATAACCGGACATCTAGGCGCATCCATAACCCATGGAGCAGACTTCCTAAGCAGTGTCACACCTTGGGCAACGAGCACTGAAGAGAATGCACCTGCAGGTATCAACGATATCGATGTAGCTTCTTTTGCCAAGAATGTAGATAGTCTAACAATGGAGGAACAAGTGAGGCTAAACATTGGTGTGCGTACCATTTTGGCACATAATTGTTATAAATGCCATAGTGCCGACAAGATCGAAGGAGAATTACGTCTGGATAATAAAGAAATGCTATTTAAAGGTGGCGAGTCAGGTCCTATAGTCATACCTGGTAACCTACAAAGCAGTGAACTTTTCAGACGTATATCGCTCCCTGTTGATCATAAGGATGCTATGCCTGGCAAAGGTAAATCGCTATCGAAAAAAGACATAGATCTACTTGCCTTTTGGATAAATAAAGGTGCTCCTTGGCCTGATCAAGCTGCAGCTGGAATATTCCCTAAAGCAGCCTTGGAGCCAAGAAAGCCCAAAATCCCTGCTACAACAGGCGAGCTGCACAATCCAATTGACCTCTTTACAAACGAATATTTCAAAGAAAACAAAATCGACTGGAAAAATACAGTAGATGATCGCACCTACCTGCGTCGGGCCTATCTAGACATTGTAGGTTTGCTACCAACACCTGAAAAAATTGATGCATTCGTAAAAGATACCCGAATAGATAAGAGGAGCCTCCTAGTTGATGAGCTTCTCCATGAAGACAAACAGTATGCTGCTCATTGGCTTACGTTCTGGAATGATTTGCTTCGTAACGATTACACTGGGACGGGTTACATTACAAATGGACGCTTTTCTATATCCGACTGGCTCTACAAATCATTAGCGGCCAATAAGCCTTACAAACAAATGGTACAAGAACTATTGAATCCAACCGAAGCTTCCAAAGGTTTTGTGGAGGGAATACAATGGCGTGGCGATATCAACTCAAGTCAGACGGTACCGATGCAGGCCGCACAGAATGTATCACAGGCCTTATTAGGATTGAACCTGAAATGCGCTTCATGCCACGATAGTTTTATCAGTGATTGGAAACTCGATGATGCCTACTCTTTCGCCAATGTTTTTTCAGAGGAATCGCTGGAAGTAAATCGATGCGATGTGCCTACTGGCAAGTTTGTAGACCCAAAGTTATTATGGGAAGAATTGGGGACCATTTCCAAAAAAGCGTCAAAAAAGGAAAAAGCAGAGGAAATGGCGAAAACACTTACGAAAGATGAAAACGGACGTCTGTATCGTACGATTGTCAATAGAATATGGGCACAGCTAATGGGTCGAGGTATAGTAGCACCGACGGACGAGATGGACAATAAACCTTGGAGCCAAGATTTATTGGATTGGCTTGCGGTAGATTTTGTAGAGAGCGGCTACGATATGAAGAGATTAATCAAACTGGTCGTTAGTTCAAAAGTGTATCAGCTACCTGCTGTAACCATAGATGACGTAGCAAAAATAAATGCAGCAGATTATAAATTCACAGGGATACTCCGTCGTAAAATGACAGCTGAGCAGTTTGCCGATGCCGTAAGTAGTACCATATCACCTATGTATACACTCGACAGACTGAAGTATACTCCCTCGGCAGAAACTCATCATCTCAGCTACGCACGTGCTTCCCTTGTCGAAAATGACGATTTTCTCTCCGCAATGGGCAGACCAAGTCGAGATAACGTAGTTAGCGTTCGAGAAAATCAATCGAATCTTTTGCAAGCAATGGAGCTGACAAATGGCATAAAACTGAATGAAACCCTGCAAAAAGGAGCACGAAACTGGTTGAAACAATACAGCAATAGCGAACAAATCATCTCAAATGTCTACCTGCGTACCCTAGGCCGTAAACCTAGTCAGAAAGAACTCCAAATTGCTAAAAAAATGTTTGGTACCCATCCTGAAGAAAGCACCGTCCAGGACTTTCTGTGGGCAGTGATACTATTACCGGAGTTCCAACTCATTAATTGATACTTAGCCAAAAAGAACTAAAAATGAAAAACAAGTGGAATAGAAGAGATTTTTTAAAAACTGTCAGTACTGCTACTATGGGTGCTTTTGCGGCAGGTGCTCCACTTTCGGGATTGCTGTCGTCATGTCATTCTACCAAACCACGGAGCAGTGCCGATACCGTTATTTTACTGTGGATGGCGGGCGGTATGGCCCATACGGATACATTCGACCCTAAAGCATATACGCCGTTCACAAAAGGTATGGATTCTAACGGTGTATTGAGTACGTTCAAACCCGTGCCTACGATTTTAGATGGCATCAATTTTTCAGAGGGATTAGAGTCCATCGGGCAGGTGATGGACAGAGGCACATTAATTCGATCCTATATGGCCGCCGATTTGGGACATATCCTCCATGCTAGGCATCAATATCATTGGCACACGTGCTATGAGCCACCACAAACAGTAGCAGCTCCCCATATAGGATCTTGGATAGCGCGCGAATTGGGACCTAAAAACCCGGTAATACCTGCTTTCATCAACATCGGCCAGCGATTGACTCTCGGCGAGGGTGAAGAGCTAAAAGCATTTCATACAGCTGGCTTTTTAGGAAGCGAGTTTGGCCCGTTTATGATCGCCGATCCAACTGCGGGCCTAGATGCCGTCAAACCGCCGGCAGGCATGTCTTTCGAACGCTTCGAACGTCGCAACCAATTATACAATGACCTCATCAGTGGTAGCGCTTTTGGAGAATTTGGAAGTGACTATCAGAAAGAATCTTTACGTAGATCAATGGAACAATCCTATATGTTGCTAAAATCCCCCGAAGCGAAAGCTTTTGACCTACATAGCGAGCCAAAAGAAAGCTACGACAACTACAACACGGGAAAATTCGGATTGGGTTGCTTAATGGCCAAGCGACTAACACAGCAAGGTGCACGTTTTATCTCCGTCACTACCGAATACGTACCATTTGAAGGTTGGGATACACACGAAAATGGACACACACGGGCCGCCGAAATGAAAAAACAAATTGATAAACCAATAGCACAGCTTATAAAAGATTTAGAACAGTCTGGTCATCTGGATCGTACATTGATAATTGTAGCAAGCGAGTTCAGTAGAGACATGATGCTAGAAGGTAGACCTGGAGCCGAGGTCTTGGAACAAGTACAACAACCCGATATTATAACCGATATCAAACACTATGGGATGCACCGACATTTCACGGATGGCTGCTCTATTTTGATGTTTGGGGGCGGTATCAAAAAGGGCTATGCATATGGAAAGACTGCTGACGAACGTCCCTGCAAAACGATAGAAAAACCCATACGGATAGAACAAATACATCAAACAATATATCACGCCTTGGGGATAAATCAGGAAGCTCACGCCATCATTGAAGGGCGACCGTTTTACACTACACCAGATGGGGTGCACAAAGCTGAATTGGACTTACTAAGTTAACAAATGAGCAACATGTTTCAAGAAACGACATCTATTGACTATAGCCGTCACGTACCAACAAATAGGAAAGAATACTATCAAGAAAAATTGGCAGAAGCACCTACTTTTTCATCTTCACGACTCCCCTCCTGTACAAATCCAAGGCCTGTTGCAATATACTTTCAATAGTTTGAAGAGGGAGGTCTGTATAAGGATTAACCCTAAAAATCTTCATTCTGGACCGCCCTCCTATTTCAAGATGTGGGTGATCGAGATGCGTACCCTCAACCATAAGAATATAGGGTTCATCACTCTTTTTTTCGGTCCATAAATAGCAAAATATATTATTTTTAAAACAAAAGCAAGGCATTCCCCATTTCAATGTTTCGGTAATTTCCGGGTTTTGTGTAAGAATAATATGTCGCAAAGCTAACAAACAACTCTTACTAGGTTCTCCTTTAGTCAAATAATAACTATATGGTGTGTCTGACGTCAACATGTTCTAGTTTTACAGATAATACACGATTTAGAATGAGTATTCCTTCTAATCACTAGAAATATAAACCCATCACTACCAAATTACAAAATATAGCAAAACTATTTTCTAGAATTATTTATTAATTTTCATTGCTAGTATTACAAAAGCCCAAATCACGAACGTTCGTGATTTGGGCTTTTACTATCTTGACAAGACACAGTCCCTGTTTCCGAGCTCCATTAACACAACAGGTCCTGTCCTCGACTGCTTTAGATTTTCTTATTTTGAGAACCTAAAATTAGAAAAATAATAAACAATATCTGCCGGTGGGCTAAATGTCAATGAGGGTTCACCACCAACATTGATAACAAAAACCCGTGTATGCTTATCAACCATTGTCGATAAATCAATCGTAATGTCCTTCCACTTCTCCAAGTCAGCATCTGGAATCTTATATGCATTTTTGTCTGTATTCCACAATTCTTGCCCAAAAGAACTTTCAGATGTAAAAGCCCACATATAATTCATAAAACGAGGCCACAAGCCTTGATAAGGACTGTAGATACCTTGGAAATTAGATTTAGCAGGCGCGTAAACTTTGAATTTGAGATATCTATATTCAGCAATATTAAAGCGGTATTCCTTTGGAAGTGAAAAAACAAACGATGCACTTCGTCCCTTTAAAGTCGTTTTGATAGGGTTGACAATATCAGTTCCAGTAGGATAAGTCGTGGCTGGATTGACAACGTCCATTGCCCAACCTGTAGCATCCTGAACCTTCCCATCCAGGAAGAAATTCATAGGAATCAAGGACTCACTCGGCATCGTCACCCACTCTACAATATTCTTTCCATCGTATCGTTTCAATAAATGATCAATACCTAAGGAATTAGGGACATATTTAATCTTTTTGATAAGTCCCAAATCCAGCAAGTCCATCATAGTCTGAGCGTTGGCATCCGAAATCTGAGATACATGCCGTATAAACGGCAAATAACTTCCCCCTCCAATCGTCGTCACTATTCCATTTCTATTATAGTTTAAAGTCTTCAGGTTAAACAAAGTGCCGCCCGTCAAATCCAGTTCCTCAATATTACCAAAATAGAATAAATCTTGTAAAGTATTGGTATGTACCGGAAAGGTCAACTTTTTGAAATTCGATACGCCGTCCGAAGTGAAGGTTGTTACACCATTGGCCGCTAAGATATCCCTTTCCGCCGGATTGAATGCGGTTGCGCTCGTTGGCATATTGATATTTAAGGATTGGACAAATACGATTGAATCCAGAATCTCCTTCCCACTTACTTTTGGCCGCACATTGTACGACAATTTAAGTGTAAAAGGCTCTCCTGCATTTAAGTTTGCCGCAAATATCCGAGGACTAGTACTCCTTGTCCCAGTAATCTTTTTGTCGTCTTTATCCAAATATTCAAAATCAAGACTCTTATAAGTGAGCAATATAGATGACAATGCGCTCGTCCAATCCACTACAATCGCATTCGGAGATGTCAGAATCCGTGGCGAAGCAATAACTAGATTTTTAACATCGCTAGCTGTATACGGGATTACTGCTATCTGCTGGGCAACCGACTTGTTTTCATATTCATCCTCGGTATACACCTTTATTCTATACAGCTTAGACTGCTTAAGCCCCGTGATATTCACCCATGAGACCAATGAGTCAATGACAATTTTTTGATCATCATATTCAATAACAGTCTTAGTTGATTTGCCCATATTAATCTGAGCTGAAGGAATACGTCCCGCCTTCATCAGGTCGAGCTCCACGCGCTCATAGCCTATTTTACTGACAATCGTATCATATTTTGCTGGATATATGACCTCCTCTGCATATGGCTCAATATTGTCATACATTCCTTTGCAAGCAAAGGTGCAGACAATAGCAGCAAGCAGAAATGAAAAGCCGCTGATTTTTCTAATCCTTTTTTTCATCTTTTATTTTATTTATGAGTGTATGATTATTGACGAATATTTAGTCTTGATAATATCATTAATCTTATTACACTCGGTTCAATTGTATAAATGAACTTTCTTTAACTCCTTATTTTATGGATGGGAATAAGGTATGTAAACAGTATTGAAATCATGTATTAAACTTATTTACATCTCATTTTCATCCAGAATGGTTAATTACTTTTTCGACCAAAAAGTGTTATTTCGGACAGACAGTTTGCATCCTCCAATGTATAGTTCCCATTAAAACTCTTTACAGCCTCGTACCTAAACCATCGCGTTTTCTTGGTATACTTAGGGTCATCTGGATACATGTATGCCATGTCCCCTGCCTCTCCTTTCTTGACAAACTCTAATTCGCTAAGTCCTTGGGGAACTAATATTTTGTGCTGAGATACAGGTTCCCAAGTATCAGTCGCATCATCCCAGATATACATATTGTAAATCCCGACATTTTCATTTCGATAATACTGTCCCCTAGAAATATTTGCAAGTCCACCTGAATGTCGCTGAACGGTAATGATTCGGCTCAGTTCATAATAATCCCCCAAATCAATAATAAAATTCCATGGCATATTGCCATCTGCAATCCTTCCTGTTCGACCCCGGCTATTAGTATGCATAAAATTGAGGTTGTCACCCCTATCAATGATGTCGTCGATAACATATCTAGAGCGTCCTTCCAGCCCCTGGCCAAATCCCATCGGAATGCCCCCAATTGAATCGTTGGCATTGGGTAGCAACCAAGCATTTTTCGGGATTTTGATATCCTCGAATAGAGAGAGGCTGCCTTTGTCAATAGTCTCTGTAACATTGCCATAGATATCTTCTACTCGTACTTTAACACCCACCTTTTCAGTTGAAGGCAATACCAAATCGTTAACGAATCGGCGATCGGTAGCTAGATTGGAAGAAAAGACAGTGGTAAGATTTCGGCTTACGCCATCCTGATTAAATGTAAAGTCCACATATACATTGATATTCTGTTGCAATTCATTTTCCCAATCCAAGAAAAAGGAACTAAATCCAGGTTTCACAGTAATAGAATTGGCGACTCTACTGAAAGCAGGCTCTAAAGGTTTGACCTTTACTTCCAGAGGTTCTGAGCGATTTCCCGCTCTGTCAACCGCAAATAGCTGCACACTATACTCGTCTGTACTCGGGAGCCCATAGACATCCAAGGAATCTACAAAGTACGAAGCTGCAAATGTAAAAGATTTGCCCTTCGGATTTGTGTACACCGCCTCCACACTCATCAAATCCTCATCCTTGGGCATATTGTAAAAAAACCTGGCACCACCATATAGTGGTGTAAATTTTCTTAACTCAATTTTTCCCGGAGGTGTGCCGTCATCGCTATTAGGTTTGAATCGATCACCTTCTTTGCACGAAAATAGAGACATCAAACCAAGAGCTATATATAAGTAATTAAAAAATATGCATTTCATCTTTATGTGATTAAATAGTGATTATCAGAAAACAAAACCGTTACCAACCTGGGTTTTGAATTAATTTCCCATTTGTGTTCATTTCATTCAAGCCGATAGGCCACAAGCAGTCCGTTATGGTAAATCTTCTTTCTTGCTTCACCTCTAGTACAAAAAATGTAGACCCGGTGGTGCCAGTATGTGTCCATCCCCATACTGGAGATGAGAATGATGATGGCGCGCGTTTATGTCGCAACATGTCCCAAAAATGAATCCCCTCGAATGCAAATTCAATGCTTCGCTCTTGTAGGATAATATCACGCAGTCCTTCTTTTGTCTTATGCTTGTTAACAGATTTAGTCAATGATGCATCAGACCAGACGGCATCGATATTTGGAATTCCAGCCCTATCCCGCACACGATCTATCAGACTATATACTTCTTGTGAAGGTCCCGAATACTCATTCAGTGCTTCTGCCTTCATCAAATACAAATCAGCCATCCGAATAATCGGATAAGGAAATTTGATAGTCCTTTGCCAAGCTCCTGACTGAGATTCAGGATGTACAAATTTCTGCGTGCCAATTCCAGTTGCGAGAAAATCCGTAGTGTGCTGGGAAGAATTGTAACCTCCATGGGAATTGCCATAAAACATAGTGTTGATACGCACTGTATGGGCTCGCCAGTATCCAGCAGTGATACCGAGATTGGCATAAAATCGAGGTTCCCGATTCATGTACAGCTTTATCGTCTCCGCACCGGGTTGCATGTAGCCATTCCAATGTTCGTAATCAGCATCCAATGCACCAGGTGTCCTGATGATTTCGTGCTTATTGTTAAAGTCATATGTTAAATCCTCATCTATCGGCAGACCATTTTCGGTATAATAGCGCTCCGCCATCTGATAGGTAGCCGCCATCCATTGCCAAGAATACGCAGGTGTATTGACCACACCATCGCCATAGCCCTCTGGAAGTCGAATATTAGAAGAGTGGGCCAGCTCTCCCTCTGCATAGTAATTCAGATTCGAATTGCCCCAAATCAGTTCCTTATTCCAGGGATCGACGACAAGCATCCGCAAGTCATATAACTTCTGCATTCTATCCTTATTTGCCGTAAATGCCGGTCTATCGTAAGTAAAAGGTTCCTTTTCATAGTGGTACAATGCCAATCCATTCGTTTCGCACAAAGCAATCGCTTCGTTGAGCGCATCAATAGCTGCCTTCCACTTTTCCTTATCCTCCGTCATCGAAAAAAATGGTTGCCCATCTTTATCCATAAAATCACCAAAATACTCTTGATTACCGTTAAAGAAGGGGCTTGCTCTGAAGACCAATACTCTCGCTTTAATAGACTTGGCTACAAGTTGATCAATCTGTCCGAGATTATTAGAAGTAGCCCGCTCTGCAAGATTAGGAATGGCCTCATTCATTAAAGCTAGCGCATAGTCGAAACAATCTTCTACCTTTGACCGACTAAGGAATAGTTCTTCTTTTGTAGATTCCGGAGACGCTGTTGTTAGTGGCAGCACAATTGGTCCATAGCGTTGCACCAATAGAAATACAAAATACCCCTTTAAGAATTTGACCTGCGCTTTCCAATCAGCCTTTTCTTGATCGATCATGTCTTTTACCTTATCAATATTGGCCAGAAAAATATCAGTCTGGCGTATTGCTTCATAAAGTGGCTTACCACCTTCAGTACCTGACCAATAACCTAGTTGAGGAGATGTCTGCGATTGCAACCCTCGCATGATACGAATAGCCCGAAGATTGGAAACAGTGCTATTCAAATCCAGTCGGCCAATCCACTCATCCCCCAACATCCAAGAGGTAACGTGAGTCCGCTCATCATTAGGCAAATAGCTGTACACTTTTGCTAGCGCATTATAGGCATCCTCCTTCAGATTAAATATGTCTTCAAGCTTTAGCGTATTGTCAGGCACTACATCCAGGAACTTGGTACAAGATCCTAAGAAGACTACTGTCGCTATTAATATATATCTTATCTTTTTCATTTTTTTATCCTTTATTAATACGCTAATTGAATTCCTACATTAAATCTCTTGTTTGGAGGGTATCCCAATCCATTTCTTCCCACTTCTGGATCCCAAAGTTTGAATGGGCTGAAGACAAAGAGATTTTCCCCGCTGAAATAAATACGGCTTCCCTTACCAAATCCGAATCGTTTCAAATTTTTGGGACTGAAACCCAGCTCTAATGACTTAAGCCTAATGAATGATCCATCCCGCAGCCACCAAGAGGATTGGCGAACATTGTTTGCGATTGGTTCCGTAGACAAGCGCGGCCAAAAAGCGTGGATATTAGGATTGGTCTCACTCCAATAGTCTTCTGCTATAATTGATAGCGCATTTCTACGGTTGGCAAAAGGGGCTATACCATAAGAGCCAGTACTAGGATTGGATTCTGCTGTGGAGTTAATAAAGAAGGATACATTCTTATTTCCCTGAAAGAAGAAGGAAAAATCAAACTCCTTATACCCCATAGACATTCCGAAACCATACTGAATCTCCGGTACAGTAGGATATCCCATCGAAATTCTATCGTTATCATTGACGATCCCATCTCCATTGATATCCTTGTATTTGATATCACCAGCCATATATTCTCCAAAATCTTGCTTTGGAGAATTCTGTATTTCATATTCATCAACAAAAAGTCTTTCGGCTACAAGCCCCCATTGTTGGTTGAGGTTATGCCCAATCCGCTTCAAATAGGTATCAGAATAGTCTTTTTCATCAAGTTCAAGATATTTGTTTACAGCGTAGGTGAAATTTGCCCTTCCAGAGAGCCAAAAATCAGTTCCGAAGAACTTTTGATAGTCCAATGAACCATCAAATCCCTGCGAACTTACCTTTCCAACGTTACCACTTATACTCGCCTCCAAACCTGCAGAAGAAGGGAAATTCTCTCTTCTCATATAAATCTTACTTCTGACATCTTTAAAGAAATCTCCTTGAAACTTCAATGACTCTCCTAAGAAATTCATTTCCAGACCTAAGTTCCATTTCTCAGATTGCTCCCAAGTAATATCCGGATTCGCATAGCGATTTACCGTATAGCCGTTGTATGAATTCATAAAACTGGTGCCCCAGCGATAGCCCGCTCCGCCTAGTGAGATATCAGATAAATAGAAAAACCTACCTGATCTACCATCGATAGCATCGTTACCAACCAATCCCCATGTACCGCGCAATTTCAAGGTACTAATCGCCGGTTTGAGTGGCTCAAAGAAACTTTCATTCGAAATCAACCACCCTCCTCCGGCTGAAGGGAAAAATCCATATCTCCGTTGTCCCGTGAATTTTTCGGACCCGTTGAATCCATAAGCAAACTCTGCAAAATATTTATTGCTAAAATCATATGTCAAACGTCCCGAATTACCCATATTCCGCTCAGGTAATGTCTCGTAAATAGATTGACTATTTCCCGCAGTCAAGACCTTCTCTTCCATCATACCGACCGTCATAGCTCCCAAATTATGGTCACCAAAGCTTCTATTCCAATTCAATCGGGCTTCAAAGTAGTAATGGCCATTGGCATCTCTTCCAGGGATTACATCCCCAAGATACGCCTGTCCGGTAGTTGGATTTAATGCATACAGACTATACTCTCCCGTAATCTGATTGTAGTTCTCCAAATCGTAGTAATAAGGGGAATAACTTCGTGTTGCCGAGTATTTGCTCCAGGTACTCACAGAAGCCTTTCCTTGAATTTTTAAACCTTCCGTAAGAAATCCTAAATCCTGCGAAAGAGTGGCCTGCGCAATAATACTACTTTCATTCCGATCTTCATAGCCACGTACCATTTCGGCATATGGATTGGCCTTCAGTGCTCCTCCCGCATAAGTATTACCGAACAAGATGTGTTCAGTAAACTCGTTTTTCGCATCTGGCGCATAATACGCAGGGAAATCAACGGGATTGCTATTCATCACCATTCTAAAGATATTGCTGGCAGATTGAAATGGCCCGTTGTATCGTTCAAATCGTCCCGTTATCCTGGTGTCGAGCGTGGTGGTCTTGGTTAATTTGAAAATCACATTAGACCGTATAAAAAATCGATTAATATTAATATTGTTATTAAAATTGTTCTTATCGTCCACTTTCAAAAGACCAGTTTCCTTATCAAAACCACCTGATACGTAATATGTTGCCACTTGCCCTCCCCCATTAATATTGATATTAGCCTTGGTATTAGTGGTATAGTTTTTCAGCAAGGTATTATACCAATCAATATTGGGGTAGATCATGGGATTCTCACCATCAATCGTGGATTGGATTTTCTGTTGCGAATAGTAAGGCCCTAGAATAGGATCGCGAGTTAATCGAGCTTGATTGTACAGTTGCATATATTGAACACCGTCTACCATGTCAATCATTCGTGTAGGCGATGCTATGTTAACATCTACTCTAGCATTTAGAGACACTGGGCCCTCTCGTCCGCCTTTCGTGGTCACCATGATAATACCGTTGGCACCTCTCGCTCCGTACAATACCGTTGCTGACGCATCCTTCAATATAGAGAAACTCTCGATATCATCTGGCTGCATCCGGGCCAAATTGTCTGTAGTAGATTCGAAACCGTCGATAAGAATCAAAGGCGACGTTTGATACCCAAAGGTTGTCACCCCTCTAATAAAGAATTGAGCATTGTCAGCCCCCGGCTCGCCTGAGGTCTGATAAGAAATAACTCCTGGTATTCTACCCGCAAAAGCACTTGTAAGATTGGATGCTGGAACCCTTAGGTCAGAAGCTTTTACCGTGGTAATTGCGCCAACAACACTAGATTTCTTCTGCGTTCCAAATGCGACAACGGTCACTTCTTCTAGGCTACTTCCATCATCGTACATGAGAATTTCAATAATGTTGCGCGCATCTACAACATAATCTACCGGTGTTTTACCGACAAAACTGAATTTCAAATTATCCCCAACACTGGCCTGGAGTTGGAATTCGCCGTTCGCATTACTTGATGTCACTGAAATGTTGTCCCTGAATACAGAAACTCCTTCAATCGGCTCTCCGTTAGTAGCATTTTTGACAACACCAGTAACTTGCTTTTGAGCGAGCGAAAAAAGAGGAATAGTAACAAACAACAAAAGAAGCCACAACTTTTCTTTGGTTTTTTCCATAGGTTTAGGTATAAGAATTAATAATTGGTTATTCTAAGCTGATGGGTTATTTCTGTGCTGCGCGAATAAAGAAACCAATAAAATTTACAATAGACCTTAAAATACTTTAATAAAGTAAAAAATCGGTGATATCGGGTCTAAAAAATAATAAGTGGTTTGAAAATAGTATAGTGTCCTGTTAATATCAGCTTAATCGTTATACCAAATGACGGTTTAAAAATTTGCAAAAAATTACCAATTTGTATCATTTTCTTAACAAATCGTATCAAATTATTATTACAAAAGGGTTAGCGCGCGGTCTTAAAAAAGGTTGGCTTATCTATGCAAATTCCTTTAACGGTAACTACCATGACATCAAACAGTGCTTAATCAACTGAAAAAGAAAGGAAAACACTTTTAAATGGAGGTTATAAAAATCCGTATCCGCTTAATACTCCCATTGCATATCTCCTTATTTGTCGGATTTTCATTTTTATCAATTAGCAGCTGCGTACAAAGGAAAATACAACGGGTTGGAAAGGGTATTGGGTATACCAAAATAGCTACTCGGGAGACGAGCAGCTATTGTAATTTACTTAAATCTAAAAATCATTTGATGACGCCCTTTATGAGGAAAGGGCAACATAAACGGTAATCATCCCACCACGATCCTTTCAATTAAGGGGCTTGAGATTGACTTGATCCACCAATTTGCCCTGCTGATCCAATATCTTAAAGGTCCCTTCTGTATCTGTCAAGTCTACCCGCAACACATTATTATTGGAATTGACGATAATCGGAAATTTAACCATTGCGGAGGTTGGCTTGATTATATGTCGATGCAAGTGGCCAGATAGCATGATCTGTGTTCCCGCATCATTCAATATTGGAACAAATTTTTCGAGAATATCCTGCTCACCGTGCCAACCTCCAAAGGGGGGCATATGACAAATTACGATTTTATATTTCGCATCCCTAAATGAAGGGTCTTGTACGGCTTGCTTTAACCACTCGGCCTGCTCGGTACGATAATTATCCATTTCGACGATACCACTATATTCAATATCTGTATCGGGCTTATCTTCACCACAATCCAACACAATAACACCTGTATGGCCATGCCTGAATTGATAATACAACTTTCCGGTAGGTGTTGGGAAATAACGAGGGTATTCAATTGCAAATGGTCCGCGCGTTTCATGATTTCCTCGGGCATAAAACATGGGTTTTTCACTCGCAAATTTTTGGATAGCTAAGTCCATGAACCCAGTATACATCTGCTCCTCACTAAGCAGATTATCCACCATATCCCCATTAAAAATCACAAAATCACTAGTCTTCATATCGCCCAAGTCTAACAGTTTGTCCAATACTTCATTGCGACCATGAATATCATTGACCACGGTAAAATGAGTTGAGCTTGCATTTCCTAACGTTCGAAAGGCAAGTGGTGCTTTCTTATAGACATCACTCGCAACTACTTTGCCATATTGTACATTGACCCCTTCATGCTTCAATACCTCCTGACTGTAGACGCGATAACGATAACGCGTACCAGGTTTAAGATGACTCAAGGTCACCTGATGCAGTGTGCCGACCTTTTTAAACCCATAGGCAGATGCAAAAAACTTAGGTCGCTCTTTATGGTAGAAATGGCTTGAATCATCGGGAGCCAACTCCACCCAACCTGTGGCCGGCTTATTACTGGTCCAAATGATAGAGACCGATTGCTCGGTAAGCCCCTGTATAAAGGGCATGTGAGACAATTTAATAGACTCCTGTGCATTGACTTGAACACAAGTGAGTACTATCCAGTAGAGGACGTAGTATTTTAATTTACTATGTTTCATTATCATAAATTTTATTTATATATATTAGACAGCATCGAACCTTATTTCCGGAGTTTAAAGCAGCTTATTTTGTTTGCTTCAACTCCTAAAAGATCAGAAAAAGGAATTAATAAAAAAGAGAATTTGTCAAGCAAAAATCTCTGTTGGAAAACAACTTCATCAACTAAAATTTAAAGTAATCAAACTATCCTCTGCCACAGTAATCCTCCGACATCCTTCAATACAATACTGGGTTAACTTTGGTTAAAGAAACGAAATTGATGCTAAATCTATATAAATATAATAGGATATCAAAATGAAACTGCGAGCTTGGCTTTGCAGCGCAAATTCGAGGTCGGTACAAATGATAGCAATCTCAATCAATCTGACAGAAGCATCCAAAACACCAATGCATGTCCCGTCATTGAAAGAGATACTAAATGTATACTTCACTACCGTATACAACACAAAAAAAAGCCTCCCAAATACACAGGAGGCTTTCCATATACACTAAAAAACAAGTAATCCCTAACTATTCGACCCCTCCATCATTTCTGGTTTTTCTTCAATCTGCTTGCGCTTCATACGTTCACCATCTTTCTTCCCTCTGAATCGACCTTCCGTGCGCCTTCCCTTGCGGTCAGCGTATTTTTCATTCATAATTTTTTGTTGATCAGGTGTCAACAGCTTGATGAATCGCTCGCGATCGGATTTGATTTCCTTACGTCGTGCTACCCTCCGCTGCTTCTCCAACTCTCCTCTTTCTTTATTCTTTTTTGCCTGATTCAAATTGTACGCATAGACTTCTTTACGTTGCTTGTCTGTCAACTTTAAAGCCTTGTCCAGTCTTTCTGTATGCGCGGTGGCAATCTCTTCTGGAGATTTATTTTCAAGCCGTTCATGAACTGCTTTGCCACGGTGTCTCATTTCCTTCTTCGATAAGGGAGTATGCTCTTGAGCGGAGGCCAGGAGTCCCAATCCTAAGAACAAAGCCGCGAATGATGCCATTTTTTTCATATTATCCTGATTTTAATAAATGCTTTTTTATTAATCCTATTTACTACAATAGATAGCAGAACAATGACAACGTTTAATCTACATTAGTTAAATTAGTGTTAAACTACAGCGGAAGTTTGTCGAATATATCTCGTATCCGCTTATCAGAAGGCCTTGGCGCATTAGCATCCACTATACGACCTTGGTCATCCAACAGGATAAATCTTGGTATCTGTAGAATATTAAATGCCTTCGCCATCTGCTTATTGTTGGCTTCATCCAACCATACCTGCACACCTTCGAGTTTTTCATTTTTCACGAAGTCCACCCATTTCTGTCGGTCTTTTTGTCGATCGGTGGAAATACTGACAAAAACGATATTCTTATCCATGTAATCATGTTCAAGCTTTTTCAAAGACGGGATTTCCGCTATACAAGGACCACACCATGTAGCCCACAAATCAATATAGATATACTTTCCCCGCCAACTCTCGAAGGACAGCGTTGTACCTGTTGTCTCCTGCAATATCACGGACGGCGCCGGATTGCCCTCTAGCATTCCTTCCATAGGCTGGTACTTTACTTTCACCTTCTTTGCCAAATCCGGATAAGGCGATTTAGTTCCAAATTTCTCATACAACTTTCGCTTAAAATTGGACTGCAGTGCAAAGGCATAATACTCATAAAGTGCCCGATCGGAAATCCGATCTGCTACAAAATCGAAATAGTCACCTTTCGATCCCTTCTGTTTGAACGATTCTTTCAAATAGTAATCTAAAAAATAAAAATAAGCAATTCCCTTATCCATTTTTGTATCATCGATTTTAACTGACTGCAGGAAGTCATAATACCCATCTCCAGGCCCAAAACTGTCATTACGATAAGTACGGCGCATGTTTGGATACAACATCTTTGCCATGATAGCATCTGCATAAATGGTCCACTCCGACACATGCCGTAGGTGCGTACTTACCTTATGCTCTTTAACATACTTCTTAAAAAATTCCATTCGCTGACCTTCCCGCTCTTTTACATACACCTCGTATTGTACAGGATCGAATTGCACGTACGCAAAATAATTTTTTAGGTGCTTGTCCTTATACTGATTGAACTGCCAATCTTCCGCATTGAGGTAATAACTATCTGTATTATTCCTTCCAGTGATACGTAAGCTATTTTGGATATCTCCCAGCGTTAACTGCACGTCCTGTTTTGCTTTCGGCATGAGATAGAGAAATACCATCTCCGGGCGCTTGGTATTGGTTGTCATTGTTGTATCTTGGCCGTCGCCCTTTTTCAAGGTAAACTGCTCTTCTACTGGAGTAGACCCCAACATCAAGAAGGCTCGGGTTGGACCCGTTATCGACAGTTCGAATCGAAACTTCCCGTCTTCATCTATCTCCACATCTTGTGACTGCTGCGCACTGAGCAATGCATATTCCTGATAGCTGACAGTAGCTTTACCTCCAGTCCAACCTGTAATCTTTCCTGTCACAATGGTCTCTCTATTCGCGGCATATACAGCTACACAAAAGAAAATCATGGATACCAGTGTTGTTATTTTTCTATACATGGTATTATCAAATTAAAAACATTATATACTATAAAGCAGGTCTAAAAGGCCAGCTTGATTTCATAAAACACGCCATTGCTTTCTTAATTTTAGCTAGCAATGACGTATTTTCAATCTTCAGACCGTGTTATTTTTCCGTATACCTTGTACATCCTTAGGCCGCTTGGACTTTAAGTGTACGTGCTCCTCCCTAATTCTGAGTTAGATTAGGATTTAGATTAATAGCCGACGTCGGTATCGGAAGATAAATTGCTTTCGATTGCCAGCTAGGTTTCAAAGCAGGTAAAATATCGTCTGCTCTTGTCTTACCTGCAGTACCCGTTTCACTTGGCCATCTCCGCAAGTCGTACCAACGATGTCCCCATTCACCAAATAGTTCAACACGACGCTCTTGTTCGAATGCCTTCCGCACCGCTGCATCATTCGCTCCCAATGAGAGTGCCTCTAATCCTGCTCGCTCGCGTATGGTATTGATATCACCTTGGGCCTCACTGTATTTTTTAAGATTATAGCGCGCTTCAGCACGAATCAAGTACTGCTCACCCAAACGCAACACCATTGTATACTCAGCTGTAGGAGTTACCCCAAAGCGAACTTTATATTTATGTGGAAATTTATGGGTTACGCCAGCGGCTGTTGTAATCTTACCTACCCATTGTTCGTCCCGCTCGTCACCGCTTTCAAAGGCATCATACAGATAGTTGGGTACCATACGAAATAAAACCGACCCGTTGACCAAATTGGCAGGGATTAATAAGAACCCTTCCCAAGTATTACGTCCTCCACCGGTATTCACAGCTTGGATTTGCCAGATGGCTTCCGTATTGTTTTTTTTGAAGATATCTTTTAATTCTCCGGTAGGCAATAGCTCGTAATGGGGGTTATTGATAACCACTGTAGCCTCCTGCTCCGCTAAATCCCACTGTTTGTTATACAGATATGCTCTGGCTAGTAAGGCAGATGCCGCACCTTTATTGGGTCGGATGCGTTCGCCTCCAGCGTCTACTTTTTCAGCATTGGGATACTTATCAAATAATTTAGCCTTTGCATCCTTGAGATCCTCAATGATGGAGGCGTATACCTCCGCCTGAGGGGTACGCGGCTTTACATTGTTTTCATTTACGTCGATTCCCAATATCAAGGGCACATCCCCAAAATTGTTGACCAAATAGAAATAACAGAAAGCCCGAATAAACTTAGCTTCTCCAATCAGTTGGTTCTTCACATTGACCGCTAGCCCTGCTGAAGCTTCCAGTCCAGCTATACACATATTGGCTTGTGCAATATATTGGTAAGGTTGCGTCCAAAGGGTACTCACATATTGATTGGAAGGCAATACCCCATTGTTCTTGAACTCATCAAAAGGTGCCGAGGCTATCGCATATGCAAATTCGTCGGCCTCCATAGCTGGGAGAATCATGGACAGAACATTAGCAAACTGATAGTTAAGTTGATTCATTCGTGAATATACCCCAGTTACCGATGCCGTTGCAATCTTGTCATCGGAAAAAGCCAATGCTGCAGGAGTTTCATCTCGAGGCTCTCCTACATCTAAATAGCTTTCACAAGCCGTAAGAGATAATCCCAATACACCAATCGTTATATATTTCAATATTTTCATGTCTAATCAAATTAATAAGTAAAACGAATACCTACCGTGTAATTCTTCAAAGGTGGCAAAGCCCGGCCTTTTGTCTCTGGATCAAAACCATCGTACTTCGTAAACGTCAGCAAGTTGTGTCCCTGGGCGTACAAACTTATACGCTGGGTCTTGAGTGCCGAGAGCAAAGAGGTAAAGTCGTAACTCACCATCACGTTCTTCAACCGAATATAAGAAGCATCTCCCCATAGCGCATCAGAGTGCCTGTAATAGGTATTGTAGCTCGAATAAGCTGGATCAGTAGAGTTTTGGGCGGCGCGAGGTATATCCGTAATATCGCCTGGTTGTCTCCATCGATCGCGCATAGACACATCAAAATTGGTCATACTGCCCAACGCTACGGGCGCCGAATAACCAAAATTCAACTGCTCACCTTCCTGCTTCACAAATTGCAGTAAAAAACTTACATTCAGATTTTTATAGGTAAAACTATTGTTCAATCCACCAAAAAACTTAGGCAGTCGGGTCCCCAACACATACATATCATCTAAGTCAGCACTCAATTCGCCATCCCCGTTTAGATCGGCAAATTGTGCTATGCCAGTTTGCGGATCTACACCCGTAAATTTGTAACCAAACACAATGTCCATCGGATATCCAATTGAGTATCGACCTTTATCGCTTCCTGATTCCAATCCCGGATAAGACACCAATTCACTTTTGGAAACGGTCAGATTAGCTGAAGTACTCCACTCAAAGTCTTGGTTTTTCACATTTACGGAACTCAGTTCAAATTCCCAACCTCTATTTTCAACCACGCCTGGCAAATTAGCAGTATATCCTTCAAAACCAGTCTGTGGTGAAAGCAGATATAAAATCAATTGATTGTCCGATTTATTTAAATAACGATTAACATTTAAGGTCATCCTATTATCCAAGAAACCGAGCTCTACTCCGAATTCTAGTTTACGTGTCGTTTCCCAACTGTACAAAGGATTAGCTACACGGGTAGGGTATAATCCCGACACCCCTCCATATGCATAAGCGGGTGCACTCCAGGTATCCATAAAGCCGTAATTTCCAATCTGGTCGTTGCCCGTTACGCCCCAGCTACTGCGTAGTTTACCAAAGCTTAGGAAAGGTAATCCCTCTTTGACAAACGTCTCTTGTGAAAACACCCATGCACCACCTATAGAGCCAAAATTACCCACGCGGCGATCCGGTCCGAAACGCGACGAGCCGTCACGCCTAAAGGTACCGTTCAAAATGTATTTATTTTCCCAGTTATAAGTCGCACGAGCAAAGCCAGCCTGATATCTATACTTAGAGTAGCGTAATCCATTCGAGCGAATATCCACTGCTGCATGAATATTGCTCAATTGGGTATCCGAACTAAAGCCCTCTCCTATGAAATAAGTACCATCATTGACATTCTGTTGCCAAGTGGCTCCTGCCAAGAGCTCAAGGGTACCCTTGCTCAGTTGTAGACTATATCGAGCTTGAGGCTCGATGCTATAACTGCTATTAGTACCATTGCCCAAGTAAGACATAGCCACTGAGCCCTGGTCCGGTTTGAAGCTAGTGCTCGGATACATCTGAATCTGATTTAAGGTAGCGTAATTATATCCCAAAGTGGCCGAGAGGTGCAAATCTTGAATCGGGCTGTACCGTAATGTTGCACTGCTTAATAATGTCTTGTTGCGGGTTTCGTGTTTACGCTGCAGCAATCCATACGGATTTTGGGTATTTCCATACCAATAAAGCGTCCCGTCCGGATTATAAATGGGTTGATTCGGCGACAGGTTGTAATATTGGCTGAGGTCCGTCGCCAGGGCATTGTTAAGATCGCCCGTAAAATTGGCGGTGGCACTTGCCGAAAATTTACCATCTGCCGAATTATGATTGACACTCAGCATACCCGCTCCTTTTTTATAACCTTGATCGCCTGGTTGTACCGTATTTTCACTACGGATGGTTCCGCTCATCATGAAATTGGTCGACTCCGATCCGCCAGTAATCGAAACATTGGCCTCCGTCAATTTGGAGCTTCCGCCAAATAGTTCCTTTTGCCAGTTTTGGTCGGTATTCGGATCCCACTCGCTCAAATCGGGAACATCTGCACCTATAACTACGTTTGAATTTTTAAAAGCTTCTCTTCGCAATTCCAGGTATTCTGCGGTACTTAGCATATCTACCATATTCGTGACTTTCCCTCCACCCGTGTATGCATTGAAATTAACGCGAGTATTTCCGGTCTTTCCTTTTTTAGTGGTAATCAAAATAACACCGTTCGCACCACGGGAGCCGTAGATAGCCGTAGCATCCGCATCCTTCAGTACATCGATTCGCTCGATATCGCCCGGATTGATTCCCGCTATTGGACTTTGCTGTCCATTATCCCCGGAAAACATATTTAGTGATTCCGAAATGAACGGTACTCCATCCACGATATACAAGGGGGAATTATTAGCAGCAATCGAGTTCAGACCACGCAACCGAACGTTGAACGAAGAACCCGGCAAGCCATTGCTTGAACTGATATCCAAACCAGCGATACGACCTTGCAAAGCTTCTAATGGATTGTTAACGGGTGCACGAGATATCTCTTCACTCGTGATACTCGATGTAGATCCCGTACTCACCCGCTTGCTACTGGTACCATAGGCAATCACAGTCACTACATCTAGGTTTCCAAAATCCTGCTCCAGCATAATCTCAGACACACTGGCCGTCAGTTGGATTTCCTTTGTTTTATACCCCACGTACGAAATTACCAATGTAGGCAGTCCACCCACCGCCACGGAAAATGCACCGCTTTGGTCTGTGGAAGTCACCCGATTAGTCCCCTTTATACGGATAGTTACACCAGCTAGAGGCTTTCCATTCTCATCTAGGATACGGACTTGACGCTCTTGTTGTACTGCAGTCTTCAATGTTTCAGGTTGTCCAACTTTTGTATTTGACTCGCCCTTACGTTTAATAATAACCGTCTTGCCCACTTGTTGGTACGCTAGCCCTGTATTCCCCAATAGGTCTTCGAGTATCTTGGCTACATTGGTGCTGCTCTTGCCCACCTCTGCTTGTTTGTAATTATTGATGTCATTACTTACATATGTAAATCGAATTTCAGTCTGCTTTTGCAGCTGCTTCAAGGCCTCTTTCAAGGTAATCGTACCCGAAGGCAGTGAAGCCTTTATCTCTGCGAGATTCTGAGCCGATGACTCCGCTGCCACCACCGTAGCAAACCAAGTCAATAATAGGGCTAGTGAGGATATTTTCATTAATAATCTCCTATTGCACTCTTTTAGTTTTAAATGCATAATTTTGATAATGATTTAGTATTCCGTAATCAGTTTATTAGATCGATAAGCCATCCTCGGGGTCCAGCCAGGATGGCTCTACTTATTTTCGTATTTCTTAGTACATAGGCGTTGTTAGCGTTAGGGTTAGGTTAAAAAATCACATAATTATTATTAC
This sequence comes from Sphingobacterium sp. SYP-B4668, assembly GCF_027627455.1. Classification (NCBI taxonomy): domain Bacteria; kingdom Pseudomonadati; phylum Bacteroidota; class Sphingobacteriia; order Sphingobacteriales; family Sphingobacteriaceae; genus Sphingobacterium; species Sphingobacterium sp. SYP-B4668. Next base: position 3,326,755 of record NZ_CP115483.1, read on the forward strand.
TCTTTTTAAAGTCGGTATCCGTCAATGTCGTCAATATCCCCAGCACTGCTGTCGGTTCCATATTCTTTTCGACAGATAGTGTTATCATCTTCTTATCCAAATCTTTTCGTTGCAATTGGATTGAGATTCCAAAATGTCTTTCCAGGTCTGTCACTATCGTCGCAATCTCCTCATCTTCGTAATCCAAATAGCCCACCGTCCAACTACCCGCCACTTTACTCTGTAATGTCCTCTCTCTTATTGATTCTGTGACTAGACTTTCTAGGACAGGTACACGCAATTCCTCGCCTTTTGTCAAGGTGGCCAATCTTCTATCCTGCTTGGTCACCATCACCTTGCCTGTCTTGACCGTCACCAAAATATCCTTCATCTCAGGGTAGGCTTTCACATTAAACTTGGTACCTAGCACCTTGGTGCTCACATCGCCTGTATGCACAATAAAAGGCCAGTCTTCCGCTCGTTCGATTTCAAAATAGGCCTCCCCCACCAGCGTCACCTCCCGCGCTTGTCCTTTTTTGAATTCTTGTGGATATTCCAATCTAGAAGACGAGTTGATCCATACTTTGCTCCCATCCGCCAACGTCAATACCTTATTTTCATCGCCTGCAACCTGTTTGATGACCAGTACCTGCTCTTTGGGCTCATAAGTTCGTCTCCGTTGTCCGTAGAAAAAACCAACCAACAACAACGCCGCAGCACTGGCTACCGCCGCATATAATCGCCATCTTCGCCCCTTTTCCTTGACATTTGTTTCTACAGGTATGCCAGATTGACCAGTAGCCCAATCCTGGAGATCTAGCAATTGACCATCGCCATTGACATACGTCAAGGAGGGATCCTGCTGTTTCAAGTTATCATACAGTTCCTTAATCAGCTCTGCTATTTCCGTATCGTATTTGGCCGATTGGATGACAGCAAATAGCTCATCCAATTCTTCACGACTCGATTTGTTGTAAAAATATTGCTTCAGTAAATAGTTAATTCGTGCTTTCATACATCAATCTATTATATAAAGACGTAGCTCACGCAGATGTGTCCTATTCCCTTTTAAAAAAAATATCGTTCTCTTTTCCAAGTAAAATATCTACTAGATGAGCGCACACGATTGCAATTCATCAGTATTTTAGTTAAATTTGTAATACTCAATACAATCCCTAACCCTGACGTGAAAGCGAGTTTACATGCAAATGTGTAGATTTTGCCAACCATATTTTTTATTAAGAGATGAAGAGAAAAGATGTAGAAGGCAGACATTTCGATAAGCAATCAGAAGACGATTCGCTGCGCCTACTCTTTAACGACCTCTTCGTTTCCTACGAAAAATCCCTTTTCAAATTGGCTTTGAACTTGTGTAAAGATCCGCAGGTAGCCCATGACATCGTGCATGATGTCTTTATGAAATTGTGGGAAATCCGGTTTCAGTTGCGCGAAATTAAATCCGTCGAATCTTACCTCTTTATACTAACCCGTAATAAGGTCATGGATTACCTCCGAAAGGTATCCTCAGATGCCAAACTCAAACAAGCCATCTGGGATTCTATGCAAAATATTGTCGTTCATCCTACCGCGATAGAGGACAAAGAATTCCGCGAACAACTCCAATTAGCTATCGAACAACTTCCTCCGCAGCGCAAAGCAATTTACCTAATGCGAGATGAAGGTCACAACTATGAAGAGATTGCAGCCGAGCTCAATATCTCACGCCATACCGTCAAAAATCAAATCAGCTCTGCTTTAAAGTCCATCCGCAAGCTCATTGAAAATTTTCATTTATTTTGAATTTGAAAATCGAAAAAATAGACGCATGAATATCGTTTTCATTTGTGTAGATTGGTTCCAAAATTAAATCAGAATAAATCCTCCGCCACCAATCATGAAAATCAAGCAAGACCGAAAAGCTATTCTAAAAAAATACACAAATGATATCCTTATTCCATTGGACTTTCATGATCGACTAGCTCCTGCAGTGATGGGATTGTCCCAATTCTTATTTGACCTCGTAGAGATGGACACTAACGATAGGGAGACACAGCAACATCATATTACCCAAAATGGCAATGCCATCGGTCCATTATGGGCTGCGCTATGCAGTCGGGAGGTACTTCGTACACAGCGCTTTCTAAAAGGGCTACACGAAGCTATTCAAACCTTGCTAAATGGGAGGGAAATACCAGTACAAGTACTTTATGCAGGTACCGGACCTTTTGCTACATTGGCTATTCCCTTGATGACACAGTATACGCCATCACAACTGCAATTTACACTATTGGAGATCAACCCAATAAGTTTTGTAAAAATGCAAGAGTGTATATCCGAGCTAGGGCTCGAATCATATATAGCGGCCTATCACTGCTGTGATGCTAGCACGTGGGCAGTAGAGAATAAGCAGATAGACATTGTCGTGAGCGAGACAATGTATAATGGCCTATATCGAGAACCACAAGTCAGCATCATGCTCAACTTACTTTCGCAGCTTCCGCCTACTTGTATTGCCATCCCAAAGCTGATTCAGATAGATCTAGTCGCCCAAGAACATCATTCCCTCCCCTTACAATCCCTTTCATCACTCATGACACTCGACCGCAAATATATGGACGATATTATTAGGCACTCGGGGCAGGCTCGATGGCAATTTCCATCAGTACGCGTAAAGATACCCAACAATCCAAAAGTCAAACTTTTTCTTCAAACCAACATACAGATATATGGCAACCAAAAGCTTGGGTTAAATGATTCAAGCTTAAATCTATTACGACAATTTAAAATACCTGCGACCTGTTTGGGACACAACATCAATATTCAATATCAAATCAGTGAAATTCCCCAATTTGTATTCTCGAATGACATCCATTTAGAACCAACTATACAATAATCTAGAGGACATCTAACCTACATTCTTATGAAGCACCAAGAGATATCGCCCGCCCCAAAACTAACTCCTTATCCATTCTTTTTGGGAATGAATGGGGCTTCTATGATCAGGCACACCTCGCCAATGAGGTCAAGCACCACACTGGGCTTACACCTTCCCAATCTTGACTTTGTCGCATTCTTCCAAAAGATGTACAAATACAGAACCTATTTTTGTCAAAATCATTTTAAATAAACCTCGAGATATTAATAATTTGGGTATACATAACAAATATTATCAACTCGAGCTCTAATTAACAACAGATAACAAAATAAAAATAGGATGAAAAAAGTAATTTTGAATTTAGCGGTGACTCTAGACGGATTCATCGAAGGTAGCAATGGCGAGGTGGATTGGTGTATAATGGATGAGGATATGGACTTCAATGCTTTTATCGAAAGTATAGATACCATGTTTTACGGAAGGGTGAGCTATGATAGTTGGGGAAATTTTCAACCCGAGGGGGATACAAGTCCGACTGAGCTTGCTATGTGGCAAGCCATACACTCCAAAAATAAATATGTTTTCTCCAGTCAAAATAGACAAGATGAAAATGCAACATTCATCAATACAAACATTGCAGACACCATCGCCCAAATCAAACAGCAAGCAGGTAAGGACATCTGGCTATATGGCGGGGCCAACCTTATCAAGACATTTATTCAATTGGCCCTTATTGACGTGTACAAGATATCCGTACACCCTGTAGTCTTAGGCGAAGGTAAGCCACTATTTGAAGACATACAAAAACGGATTGGACTAAAACTAATGGGCACCAGAATTTTTAAATCTGGAGTTATAGAGCTCACCTACGAACCTGAAAATTAAAAATCTAGCACAGCCTTCCGATATCATTCGAAAGCTGTGCCGGTTAGTACACCAGATCTCTGCTGATATACCCTTTTTTGTAGATATCCTGAGAGCGACAGCATTTCGATAGGCATTTGCCTCGCTGGGTGAGATGTTTTCAGTAATCTTTCTCGAGATTACTAATATCCATTTATATAGTGCTCACAAACTGCAGATACTTTGAAAAGTAAAAATATCCACTTAAGTCACTAAACTAATTATTGTAAGAAATCAAAATCACCCTTCTATAGAGAATTTTAGACAAGCTTAACGCCATTTGGTTTGCTGATATTTGTTACATAGCTAGCCCCTGACATTAAATATTTTATTCACTTAATAAGTATGAAAAACATCTCTTTTCAGAGTCTACGAGAAAGAAGTAAAAAGAAAGTAAAGAAAAGAAGACGAAAGCAATGTGATATTTGAAAAGGTATTTGTATAGCCAATCATTTTCGATTATATTTGATTGACCATTGTATCAACTTGACTCGAAACACAACTTATTCTTTTATTAAACTGGACTTAACTCCGATTTAATAACAAGACCTTACCTTTATAAAGACTAATTGCTTAGTATGCCGGACAATACCCTAATATATCAAACTAATATACATTTACGAAACGGAGATCATGACTCTTTTATGGACGTGTACAATCAGTATGCGAAGATGTTATATCATTTTTTAAAAAAATATATTCAAGATCCCCATACTGTCGATGACATGGTACACGATACATTTTTTAATCTGTGGCGATCTAGAGAACGTATTGAATTGACACGACCTATTCAAAACTATCTATTCCGAATTGCGCGGAATGTAGTCTACGACGAACTAAAGAAGCAGATACGACAATCAGATGCGATGCTTACCTTAAAGTACGAAGGCGAGCTAAAGGCTACAGCGTATAGCGTTGATAACGCTATACTTGAAAATGAATACGATGCAATTTATGATTTAGCAATCAACAGACTTCCACCGCAACGCAAAAAAATATTCAGAATGCACCGAGAGGAAGGACTAAGTCATAAGGAAATTGCAGAATTTCTGGATATATCTCCCAACACAGTAAAAGAACATATGTCTTTAGCCATGAAATCCATCAAAGATTACATTGCTAAAGACCATGATATGATACTAAAACTTTGGATTGTCTACATCCTCATTGGCAGATCTTAGCCTTCCTTGCTTTACCTCTCGATAACATATGCATAAGACGATTAATTGACTGTAAATGTTGCCACCACCGGGAAATGATCGGACTCTTTGTTGGCCCAGTTATATACACTATATAGTTTGGTCGAGAATGCAGTCAGTGGAGCGTACATAATATAGTCAATTGTGCGGTTTGGATTATCCGTTGGAAAGGTAAACTGACTACAATTACTATTGAGGCACCCCAAAGCAAAATGAGTACGTAATATGTTAATTGGATTAGATGTCGGTAATGCATTAAAATCTGACCCCACAATAACTGGTCTATCAAAGGATTTAGCCAGTGCCACAAAATCACTAGCCTGTTTTACACGATTTCTTTCGTCACCAAGGTGGTCAAAATGGGTGCTTATGAAGTAAAAATTCTTGTCAGACTTTTCGACTAGCACTCGTGCAACTGATCGCCTTTCACCTCCTAAAGCTGGGTCCACTTCCAAATTAAATGCTTTTTTCTCTTTTACGGGCAGTTTGGACAACACAGCATCTCCATACTCTCCCCCGTAAACATCAATCGCTTTCGCAAAGAAGTAATCCATCCCTGTCAAAGCAGCTAATTCTTTAGCAACATCACCATTTTTTGCGTTTCGGGTAGTAAACTTATCCACTTCTTGCAAGGCAACTAAATCAGGATCAGCCCTTTTAATAACTTCTGCAATCTGCGTTAAATCTGGAATTCCTCCGCTTCTCGCCCCATAAATATTGTATGTCATGACCTTCACTGTGATATCTTCTTCTTTAGGAGGTTCAACTTGAGGCTCGTGAGTTGAGCTCTTGCCACAAGAATAAAGAATGAGTATAAGTATAAGTGCTTTTGTAATTTTCATATGATATTAATTTTTAACAGAGGCTGTAGTTTGCCAACTACAGCCTCAAAGTTATTGATTTTAGAAAGCAACCAATTCTGCAATAGCTGTAGTGTCTCCATTGCCTGCACTGCTCAACACCGTCACTTTAAAGTAACGGCACACAAGGCTCTTCTCAAAATACATCGTAGCAGAAGTATCCTCAGAAGATGCAGCAATTGAATAGAGTCCTGCATCACGCCATGATGTCCCATCATCGCTGACTTCTACACGAACATTCTTAGGAAATAGATAAGCGTTACTAGCACCTCGTCGACCAAACAATGTAATCCCATGAAGCAGGTGTTCCATATGCATATCGATGGTTACATAATGCGGATGAGGGGGACGCCAATTGTTTACTCTTCTATATGTCGAAAGCCAACAAGTCGATACATCGCCATCGATACAATAGGGAGCCCTACCTCCAATTGCGTCATAATCATCATCGGAAAAATCATGGACAGTCCAACCTGTCAAAGGAATCGGTACAAATGGGTTCGTTTCATAAAAACCATTCACTATAAAATAAGTTGTTTCCAATCCGTCTGCAACAGGAATGTTTGGTTGCACACTATTAATATGAATAGGGATAAGGTAGCTCTTCGTACCTGCTAGTTTCAAGGCATTTATCTCTAAAGCTGTTGAATTACTACCAGCATGCCCAGCCGCAATTGTCACGCTAGGTGAAGTCATCCTATAACTGTCCTGAGGAGGCAACTCATAGTTAGTATTATTCTGTTCATTGTAAGCCGTAATCATAGCTTGATCGATCTGAAAACCTACCTCTATATTTTGAGTAGCCAAGTCAAGTCCGCCATATCCCGCCCCAAAAGGCATACTCACCCATTCATCTTTAATGGGCAGAGATTTATTAACGACCCCGTTACTCGCCAATTGCATAAATACTTTTGAATACGATTGGGAATTTTCAATCGGATATTCCGGCTTTTTACAACTTCCTAAAAAAATAAGGATTGCCAAACAAAGAAGGCCCAGCGCCTTTGCGGCATCCATGATATGTTGATTGATATTAAACTGCATAAATGTAATTATTAGTATTTTACGATATCCTTTCATTACCACCCTGGGTTTTGCACAAGATTTATATTTCTCTGTATCTCCGTTTGTGGAATGGGAAAGAAATAGAAGCTTTTACGGAATACCCTGTTTTCGAAACGGGTCCGCTTAAAGAACGCTAAATCCGTATTAGAGGTTCCGCCCTCTGCATTCATCCCATAAAATGGCCCAGAATCTGTCTGTTCGGCAATTTTCCAACGACGGGTATCAAAATACCTCAAATGCTCCATCGTCAGCTCAATTCTACGCTCTGTACGAATGTGCGCGCGCATATCACTTTGATTTAAGCCTGCAGCTAATGCCGGAATTCCTCCACGTTCGCGAATCTGATTTAAGTATTTCAAAATATCTGGATGATCAGGGGTAGCCTCATTCAACGCCTCCACATAGTTCAACAAAATTTCAGCATATCGCATCATAACATATGGTCTTGCGACATTATTCTGTGTTGGATGATAAGTCGGAGAGATATTTTTACGAAACAAATAACCAGTCTCTGTATAATCATGTGAGCCTCCTTTACCAGATTCACCTGTATAATAGAGACCTACCTCTCTGACACCAAGGCTAGATGTTGTATTAATCCAATCACTGCCACTATAAGTTATCGTTGCATAAAACCTTGGTTCACGGTTAACGTACATATTGAAGGTATTCTTTTGACGTGTAGCACCAGGAGCCATGAAATTAACAAAGCCTATTTCAGAATAACCGCTTGCAGAATTGATAACTGGATTTCCATCTGCAGTATAACTTGTAATTGGAGCCTCACCGTTGGCCATCCTGTAGGTGTCTATCAATTGTTGTGTGGGTCCCATTGAAGCATATCCCCCTGCCAAACGAGGAGTACTTGAACGCTGATAGCTTCCTAAAGAATTACTGTTGCGGGCCAATATCCACTCGATATTCCAAGAATCTAAAAAGACATCCCGGTAAGACAGGAAAGCATCAATACTACCATTGGTCTTTAATTTCTTGTAAAGACCAAGTTTACCAGACGACTCCGCATAATCGATAACAGTCTTAGCCGCTTCGGCAGCCTTAGTCCATTTAGAGACTTCAGCTGTCGCATTAAAAAGAGCTGTGCCATCTACATTCGTGAACCCTCTATAATCCGGATTTCCGTTTACCAATGGACTTGCAGCATACAGGAGTACTTTGCTCTTAATAGCTCTACATAATACTTTGCTAGCTCTTCCCATATCATTTTCCAATACATTATCTCCGTAATAATGTTCGACATCCAAGTCAGCCTCTGCTTGATTCAGCTCAGATACAATATAATCTACACACTCATCATAAGAACTTCTAGCTTTTTGCATCGTAGGATCTGTCAGCGGAAGATCTGGATTGATTTCTTCGTCACCAATAATTATGAAAGGACCATATTGTTTTAAAATCTCAGCATAGAAAAATGCCCGTAAAAATCGTGCTTCAGCCTTACGTCTTTTAATAAGGGCAAGTCCTTCCCTCTCCTTCATAATCTCCACATTACCATCAATATTATTCATAAATGTGGTCGCTGTACGGATTCCTTTATAATAATGGTCCCAAAAATTCCAATAATTGGATGATGCATTCCAGTTACCAAGATTTACCCGAAAAGGATTATTTCGCTGCGATACGTCATTGTCATCAGAAAGTACATCCCAAGGAGTGTCGTTGGTACGATGAGATTCGTCGCGTATGTGGTTGTAGGTATTCGCTAACCAAGATTCGGACAGGTCTCTGCGATTAAAGACTTCTTCCAAAGTCAATCGATCATCGGGTACCTGATCTAAAAAATCCTTGTAACAAGAGATATTTAAGGTGAGAATCGTTGCTATAAACAATGATTTTGTTAAAAAACTATATTTGAATTTCATAATTAGCATATTAAAAATTAACATTCAATCCCAGAGAGTATGTCTTGACATTAGGATAACGTGTACCACGCCCGTCTCCTAATTCCACATCCCAAAATTTAAAAGGACTCCAGGTAAATAAATTATACCCTGCAAAAAAGATATTAGCATTCGATATTTTCACAGGTTGAAGTAGATTAGAAGGTAGTTGGTAGGTCAGCTGGAGATCTTTCAAACGAATATATCGTCCGTTCTTGACCCACCAAGTACTGGTAGCATAGTTGCTATTGGGGCTTCCATCAGATAATCTAGGATAAAAAGCATCCTGACGAGGATTGTCAATAGTCCAACGATCTTCAATATTACTCAACAGATTACCTCTACTCATCGAGACCGAAAATGGCATCATACCTTCGCCGTTCATTAAGACATCCACATTGCCTACCCCCTGGAATAAAGTCGACAGCGAAAAGCTCTTGTAGCTGAAAGAGAAACCTAAGCCATATACCAATTCTGGAATAGTACCATATCCCATAGGCATGCGATCAAAATCATCTATCTTGCCATCACCGTTCACATCTTGAAATTTAATATCTCCTGGTTTAACAATACCAGGATGCAGTGGTCCATTGTTAATCTCATCTTCAGATTCAAAAAGTCCAAGTGCCACAAGCCCCCAGCGTTGACTTAGTTTTTTTCCTTTTGCATCTAACCATGGATATAAGGGGGCTGGTTGGTCATTCTCGACTACCTTATTTCTATTGTAGGTGACGTTTCCAAGAATTTGAAAAGAAAAGTCGGTAAACTTTTTATTCCAGGTCAAAGAAGCATCAAATCCTTTGTTATCAATAATCCCTAGGTTTCCGAATGGTGCACTCTGTAATCCTACATAACTAGGCACATTTCCTCTTCTTAGAAAGATTCCTTCCCTTCGTTCCTTAAAAAAATCCAACTGAAAGTTCAATTCATTATTTACAGTCTGTAAATCCAAGCCAAGATTGCTCTTCAGCGAAGTTTCCCAAGTCACATTCACACCATACTCTCCGATGTTGTATCCATCAAAAGTATTTCCTCTATCTTTTCCAAAGCTGTATCCAGTCCCTGGCTTAATCGTGGAAATATAGGCAAACCTGAGTTCGGAATCTCCACTTAGAATTTTACTGCTCCCGACTTTACCATGTGAAAAACGAATCTTAGCTAGTTGAAACTTATCTTTGAGACCTTCAAAAAACTTCTCTTCGCTTAGCACCCATGCTACCCCCATAGAAGGAAAGAAGCCGAATCGATTTTGAGGAGCAAAGTTTTCTGATCCATTATATCCAAAATTTACCTCGGCAAAATATCTGTCGTCATAACTATACGTTCCCCGACCTGAAACTCCTAAAAAGCGATAAGGAAGAGAGGTAATCAAATCACCTGCTTGTGAATTCAACATATCGCTTTTGTTAAAGAGCACCATACCTGTTGTCGTATGTTTTCCAAAATCACGTTTATAATTAAGGGCCCCTTCAAGATATATAGTACGCTCCCCCTGACTACTTCTTGCAAACTTAAGGAAGCGTTCTCCAACATAAGTTTGTTCGTATTGCATCTCTCCATTTTCGTCTCGACCAATGGCTAAAAAGGAGTCTGGTCTCTTCGTACGGCGCATGCTAGTATAATTATAAACGTCAAAAGAAAACATAGCGGTGGCCGAAAGCCCCTTTGTGATAAATGGCAAATCCTGTGTGGCGCGAAGATTGGAGAACAACTGGTTTCTCCATTGGTTGGCATATCCCGTTTGCGTCAAGTGGGCGTATGGATTAACTAATCCTCCTGATCGTTGATCAGGAATAGTTCCATTTTCAAAAACAATAGGATGAATCACTGGAGTGACTATCCAAGCATTCGCAAAAATATCACCCTGACCTGTAGCCGGGTAATTTGCATTAGCCAAATGTCCTTGAACACCCAACTCTATTTTTGTAAGTGTAGAAGGCTGTAAGGTTAGATTGGAAGTCAAGTTATATCGCTTGTAACCGACCTGCTGATTATAATTGACCAAGTCATCTTGCTTATACAATCCCACCTCATCAAAATAACTCAGACCTACGTAATAAGTGGCACGGTCGGAGCCTCCATTTATATTGAGGTTACCCCTTCTCTGATGACCAAATTTATTGAACAGAGCTCCCATCCAGTCAACATTCGGATATAGATAAGGATCCTCTCCACTAGCTGTTTTCTGAATTCGCTCGTCACTATAAATAGGTGCTGCTCCCCTGTTCGTCAACGCTTCATTAGACATATGCATATAGGTCACTCCGTCAGCAAATTCAGGAAGTTTGGTAAACTGAGTAAGCCCCTCATAATACCTAAAATTGAATTTTGGACGACCGGAACTCCCTCGCTTTGTCTTAATAATTACAACACCATTTGCCCCACGAACGCCATATACTGCAGTAGACGCAGCATCTTTGAGCACTGTAAAGCTTTCAATATCCTCTGGGTCTACATTTTGCATATTCCGGGGTGTCCCATCTACCAATACCAAGGGAGCACTTAATCCCTGACTGAAAGTCGAAATCCCCCTTATCCAAATCCCCGCATCATCAAACCCTGGCTCTCCCGTCCGTTGCACCGCTACAACACCAGCAATACGACCTGCTAATGCATTGGTCAAATTGGCAACGGGCACTTGCAGACTTTTGGCTTCCACAGTAGATTGGGCCCCCACCAGACTTATTTTCTTCTGGGTACCAAAGCCTACTACTACAACTTCATCCAGTCCCGCGGCCGTTTCTTCTAGTATCACTTCAAGAGATCGTTGATTTGTCAACTGGATTTCCGTTGGTCTGTACCCTACACTTTGGAAGACTAATGTTGAAGAAACCGGCACTGCTAAGATAAACTTACCATTGATATCGGTTGTCGTTCCTACACTAGGTTTGTCCTTCAAGATTACGGTAACTCCAGCCAAAGATTCACCTGAAGAGTTGACAACAATTCCTGTCACTTCTTGTTGTTGGACTACTGCCTCATTCCTTAAAGGTTGCTTCTTTAGAATCCTGACAAAATCATGCCTTACTTCAAAGGTCATGTTATGCGCATTTAACAGGTCTTGAAGAATAGATTCTGCCGACTTTCGCCCTTTATATTTTACACGTACATCCAAGTATTTTTCATCATTATTATATGCTAATGGAATATAGAATTTGGTCTGTAACTGTTCGAAAGCCGATCGCAGGCTAACATTATCAAAATTGACATTTATGGTCTTTTTTAGCTCTTTTTGACCGTAGCTTTCATTGCTAGCCATGACGATACAGGTCGTAAGAAGAAGACACCCAAGCATACATGAGATACGCATAATCCGTGGGAGGTTAGGAAAATAATAAATACGTCTTTTTTTTTGCATCTTTGCAATAATTAATAAAGGTTAAAACTTTGTTATTGAGCATGCTGTATATCAATAAGTTTCTCAGGCCAACTGATTTCAGCATCTTAGAAAAACCAGGAGTGCCTAGCACTTCTGGACTTTTTAGGCATTTAAACTACTTTTTCATAATCTGCCATATTTTATTCTTTTCATCTCTAATTAATTTAGCATCACATAGCTCAGCTAGCGTCGTGACAACCTGCTTCAAATTCTTATCTCTAAACGTGATTGTAATTTTTGAGTTGGAAATATTTGAGGAGAGCCATATGGAGTCCCCGTAAAATCGATACGCTTTTTTAGCCACTTGAGATAAGGATTCGTTCAGATGGACCAATTCATTGTCATGCCAGTTCTTACTATTAAAATCAAAGACGGATAATCTATTGTTTACCAATATCGCCTTTTGCCCTTTTGTTAGAATGACATTGTCGTTTGCATACGTGTCAATGAGTGTTTGAAATTGAGATAAATCACTGAAGTTATCAGACGATGACTGTAGATTATTCTCGGATACTGCATAAACATTCACTTTTCCAGAATTAACCTCAATAGCATTCTCAATATCAGTATCTATATTAAAGGAAGTGCCCACAACCTTGGTCACAAAGTCTTGCGAAATAATATAAAATGGTTTTTCGGTGCTCTTGGCAATCTTAAAAAAAGCTTCTCCTTTAAGCTTCACCATTCGTATGTTTTCTAATTTCTCGCTAGAATAATGAATCGTAGAATTTCCATTTAACAGAATAGAACTTCCATCATCTAAAGTAATTTGTTTTCGTTCACCATAGGCTGTCTTAACGTGCTTCCAGGAGATACCCGCACTAGTTGTTTGGTAGAAATAGCTTAGGTAAATGAATCCGACAATCGCAACAATACTGGCTACCGTCAAATACCTATATAATAGATGACGTCGACTTCGTGATATAGCCATTGCTTTATCTTTTTCAATACTGGACAGGAGTCTCTTACCCACGTCTTCTTTCCGGGGATAAGCCTCTAGTCGATCGGAGACTTTCAAAAATTCGTCGAATGATTCCTTAGTCGCAACAAACAGCTCTTTCGCATACTCCCTATTTTCAAGTAAGTACCTTAATCGTTCTAACTCAGCAGAAGTGATATTCTTTGATTCTAATTTGCCAATCAACTTTGACAGTTCTTCCTGTATCATATCTTACTAATACGCCAAAGATCAATGATGGTAGGGGTGCGAAATAAAAAAAACACATATCACACTAAATCACAGCAAGTTATTTTTTATTTCCAAAATACGAGACATCATTGATGCTAAAAATTCATCATAAATAAAATGAATTAAATTATTTGATTTTCAATATATTATACTTACATTTGACATAGAATCAGGCTCTGTGTTCACTGATCTAACACATTTAAGTTCATCTTTCTTGCGTTGGACTTCGCTTTTCCAGCTGCCATTTTTGTTATCCAATAAAGTGCGCAGTACCCTTTGAGCTTGAAAGCTTTCAAACGTCAAGAATACAAACTCCCTTTCCTTGCTAGCAAATTGATTAACTAATGTACCACAGTAGCCATATAATGGCAGCAACATTAGGATAGAAGTAAACAATTTTTTATAAAAACAATTATACAATGCAAGAAGGAACAGTAAAATTCTTTAACGTTACCAAGGGTTTCGGTTTTATTACACCAGCAGATGGCGGACAAGATATATTTGTACATTCAACGGGCCTAACAGAAGACATCCGTGAAAATGACAATGTAATCTTCGAAGTAGAAAATGGTAAAAAAGGCATCAATGCCACCAATGTACGCGTAGCTAGATAATTAAGCTTTAAGAATTTATATAAACTCTTAATACTAGAGATGTTTTAAATAACTTTGGGTATTTAAGACATCTCTTTAGTACCCAATCTATTTCGATTCCTTACGAATAACATATCGGCCAAAGCACCGTGAATTGGGTTCATAGGCTAATCAAGTAAGTTTTCAATTTCCTATTTTTAAAGACAGATTGCAAAGGATTTTTCTTGTTGCTCTTTACTGATTTTAGTATCATTGCATTTGGATCGTGAATGACTCCAATCTAAACTAAAAAATTATTATGTCATTTTTAGACTATGTGCTCCAACCACCCTCCTATGGATGGCAAGACGCTACGGGTAAGCTTATCAAACCCAGCAAAAGCGAAATAATCCGTGAGTTCTTCAAACGACTAAATGTCTTGAAGGATCGTCGCAATTGGCTTCCTTTTTTCAGCTGGTTAAAGGTTATCTGCCTCATTCCTTTTTTCTTTATTTTCTTGTTAAACTACTTAAGTTGGTGGACGCTCGTTGCAACTTTTATATACAGTATGGTCATCATGGGTACACATGGCACCATATGGCACCATCGCTACTGCACACATGGAGCTTACAAATTCAGAAATGCATTTTGGAGGTTTTTCACCCAAAACCTCACTATCAATGTCATTCCTGAGGAGATATACGTTATCTCTCATCACGTACATCACGCCAAATCCGACCAACCTGGCGATCCCTATAATGCACAAGCTGGATTTCTATACTGTTTTCTAGCAGATGTCAATCATCAACCTATTGCTAAAGATCTTACAGAGGCTGATTATAACCGCGTGAAGTCACTGATGTCGCATACGGGAGTACCGCCTAATTCATATCCCCAATACAAAAAATGGGGTTCATATGTAAATCCGACCTACGCAATTGCCTCTTGGATACTAAATTGGGCCTTCTGGTATACAGCATTTTACTTGATGGGAGGCCATGCGCTTGCATGCAGTCTGTTCGGAGCCGCAGCATTTTGGGCTGTGGGAGTACGGACCTTCAATTATGAAGGGCATGCAAAAGGAAAAGATAAACAACAAGCAGGAACGGACTACAGCGTTAAAGATAAATCCATCAATCAAATATGGCCTGGTATCGTAGCTGGCGAATGGCATAATAATCATCACTTGTTCCCCAAAAGTGCTAGAAGTGGCTTTAAACCTCACCAAGTCGACTTGGCTTGGTATTACATCAAATTGATGAATAAACTTGGGGCTGTCACGAGCTATAGAGATGACAAAAAGCTATTCTATGAGCGTTATCATAACCCGTATCTTCAATCAAAGAAAAGCGAACTAGATACTCCATAATAATATCGATACAGTTACCGATATTATGGGGAGACAACATTTTACTGTCCCCAAAAAAATCAAGTTATTTTTTTTGTATTTCGCAGAACAAGCTTTACAGAAAACAGGCAAACATGTTTAACTCCTTACAGCTCGGTAGTGAGTTCATGAATTGTGTATACTTCAGAACAACTACCAATGATTGCCGAAATGATTAAAGAGGCTACACTTCATCAAATGAAATATAGCCTCTCTTCATAATCCTCCAGCCCACTAAAAAGCATTGAAGTCCCAATCTCCACGATAAGGTCTACTTCGCATCAGATTCGCAAATTCATTATCAAATTCTTCCTTCTTAGGATCCCATTTTAAATCTCGTTGTAATTCATAGGCAATATTGACGGCATTGCAAACCGTACTCGTCCGGTGCCCTATCTCCACATCGCAGATAGGCTGCGAGCGCTTTTTGATGGCATCAATCCAATCTTGGTAATGGTTGTCACTGAAGTATACCCGCTTGTCACGAGCTGTAAATTTCAAGGATGCCAGCCCCTCTTTAGTACTTCGTATGAAGGAACGACTTACCTCGATGATGCCATCTGTCCCAATAAATTGTATAGCATTGTGCTCTCCCCAATTGGTATGATTGACCTTAACGCCATTTTTATAAGTATACGAGAGTCCGCTCTGTGCAAGAGGCATCTTAGGAGGTGAAAACAATACTGGCCCACTACCGTCCATATCCAATGCCCATTGTACGATGTCAAACATATGCGCTCCCCAGTCCGTCACATAACCTCCCCCAAAATCCCTATACCAGCGCCAACCTCCCCAACTAGGATCTTCCAATTCTGGAGCTAAAATAGGATGATAGCCTCGATACTGCGAAGGCCCTACCCACATATCCCAATTTAGAGTTTTAGGTGCTACAAGTGAAGGCAGGTCACATTGCTTCACTGGTTCACCAATCTGTACATTGATTTCCTTTATCTGACCTATGTAACCATTACGTATCAACTCCACTGCTTGCCTAAAATTAAAAGAAGAGCGTTGCATACTTCCCGTCTGAAACACCCGCTTATATTTTCGACTAGCATTAACCATTGCCCTACCCTCTGCGATCGTAAGAGCTAAGGGTTTTTCGCAATAGATATCTTTGCCAGCTTTGGCTGCATCGACAGCAATCTGAGCGTGCCAATGATCGGGTGTAGCGATAACAACAGCATCGACATCTCTATTCTCCAACAATTCACGATATATTCCATAACCCTTCAATTGGACCGATGGTTTCTTCAAATTGGCTTGCGCCTTATTCGTTTCCGAAATAAAATTAGCCAATTTCCGAGTATCCACATCGCAAACCGCTTGTATCAGCACCTCCTTACAATTGGACAGTCCATTCATCAGTCCATATGATTGCTTTCCGACGCCGATAAATCCTAAATTAATCCGATCGCTTGGAGCTATAAAATTAGTTCCGCCCAATACAGATCGCGGGACGATAGAAAAGGCCAAGCCAGCCTTCACGCTTTTGTCGATAAAATCTCTTCTGTTCATATTTAGTATTTGATTTATAGCAATTGGTTCCCTTCAGCCTAACTACTTCACCTCGGGTATATACCTAAGGAAATGAAGACGCTCATATTCTTAGTCATATTGCCGTCAATATATCGAAAAAAAACGCATTGAGCAACCTGCTGTCACCTGCTACGGAAAAAACAGTCTACTATTTCGCAAAAGTCGCATACAGCCAAAAATAACAAAGTTCTCCGATTTTTATCGTCCGAGAAATCAAATCCCATAGTAAATCATTATACTCGTGTCAGCTTATACGGAAACACCTTCCCTGAAGCCCACTGAGCAACATATACATTATCATCATCATCCACGCAGACATCATGTGGGTGAGCAAATATTGCTGCTTCTTGCTGCATCTTCTGTAATACTCCATTTATATAACTAGGCTTGGTTCCCCCTACATTACTAATGACCTTGTTATGCTTGTCTAAAATAGTTACAAAACCAGAATCAGCTATATCCATCCCTGGTGAGCGCAAGACAGCTGCATAAATATGGTCTCCCTTGATTACCGGCCTACACACACACGCCCCAGGTAGTTGGATTTTATCAATCAATTTTCCAGAAGTCTCAAATCGCTTAAAACAATTGCGTGTCCGATCTGTAATCAACAACGTATTCCGCCCATTTCGCCGATCAAAGCATATACCGTGGGCATTATCTAAGTGTATATCTCCTTCTCCACGACCACCAAAATGATTCAACAATTCGCCTTTACTATTGTAATGTAAGATGTGCTGCTTACCATATCCATCAGCAATGAAGATGTCGCCATTGTTGTCAACAGCCGTCTCGGTGGGAACAAAATCAGCCGATTTACTATACAATCCACTATCCATCGGAGCATCAATAGTCAACAAAATATCTCCTGCCATTGTCGTCTTATATACCTGATGCTTCTCTGTATCGGTGATGTACAGAAAATCGGTGCCATTTTCATGATGCAAAGTCAGACCGTGTCCGCCAGGAAAAGTATGTCCCCAGCTATCTATAACCCTACCATCTTTATTTAATACCAGAATATTATTCTTGACCTCATTGGTTAAGAGGATAATCCGCCCTTTGCTGTCCTGGACCATTTCGTGGCAGTCGTTGACACCCACGCTGGGGCTATGCTGCGTGACCCAAGACTTGTCCAGGCTATACCGCATATTATTGTGCCCATAGATTGTTGCTTGGGGCTTAGCAAACAAATCATGCATAATCATAAAGCTACTGCTTATCACTGCAGATTTTTGGAGGAAGGCTCTTCTTTTCATATATATTTTGGACTTATAGAATATTTTAAAATGTTTATTTAATAACGATTTCGTCCACAAACAGCCACGGAGGAAATCCACCTCCAGGATACCCTTCTGGTATCTTAGCATGATGTTGGACCTTCAGATGGATAAATCCAATAGTTTGATTTGGGATGGGACAATTAATTATTCTAGTAGCACGCGCGTGCTCAATTTTATCCAAAGGAATACGCACTTTGTTCAATAGGCGCACGTGTAGGGAATCTACCCCACCCCACACCTCTACAAACTCAGGAGGATAAATATGTTGGTTATATTGCTGCTTGATACTGATAGCAAGCGTATCCATTCGAGCAGGAGCGTCAAAAGAAAACTTAGCCGATAGTGCGGTCTCCTGAAATCCCATCCACTTACCGTCAGCATGATTGTTGCCTCCACTCTCCAAGTCAAAAAAGGTTTGCTCTTTACGTGCTTTGAATAAATGATGCGGCTTATGGTCCAAGCTAATCCGCTGTGGTGTAATCGGTGCATTATAAAAATACTGCTTAGCTTCAGCACTCGGAAGCCATCCGTCTTTAATAGCCTTTACCCGCAGCGATACATCCTTTTGTATCACAAATGCCGATTTATAGATAAGTGCAGTAGCACTATCAGGATTGCTGCCATCAAGTGTGTAGCGTATCTCGACCCCTGCAATAGGATGACTTAGCGACACCTCTACTTGCTTTTTGAAAAAACCACGAGCAGGTGAAATCTTTGGAACAGTCAATTCCAGTTTGAGATTATCATCACCTTTGGACCCGCCATCAATACGGAGAATCGGAAATTCCTTCCGAACACCCTCCAAGTCAGCCTCTTTAAGTGCTGTATTCCAAACATAAAGTTTGCGAAGAGTGGGTATCTTCGCTATTTCTTTTAGGCCATCGACCGTTATCCCCGTCCCAATTACGCTCACACTCTTCAAATTAGGCAACACCGACAGTAACATAATATCCGTATTCTGCAACTTCGTATTATTTAAATTTAATGTCCGTAGATTTTTGAAATTTTTCAATATTTCCAAGTCAGCCCTCTTCACAGGCATAGAACTCAGATTGATAGAGACAACTTGTTCTGATAGGGGGAGTAGCTCTCGCAACGACTCCTCTGTGTAAAAATCCTTTCCGTAAAAATTAACATTCAACGCAGGTGAGCCGGCATCCAGCGGATTAATAATCCGATAAGGTGTCGTTAGTTTTTCAATAAGCGCATCATCAGCCGCCCCGAAATCATAGCTCTCGGTGGTTTGAAATCCATAGATAGTCTTTATTGCTTGATACAGCGTATCTTGCTCTCGAAAAGCAGACAAAGGGACATTAAATTTGGCTCCACTGGTCACCCAAGCTTTCAAAAGCATAATTTCATCAGCACTAAGCTGAGGCTTACCTTTTGGAGGCATACGATGTTGATGGTCGAGATCTAGTAATATACGCTCGATCATCATACTGTTAAGCGGATTGCCAGCTATAAATGCTTTGCCATTTTTTCCTCCTTTCAAGATAGCGGCACTATCGGTCAATATCAGTCCGCCTTTGGGTTTATTACTGTTATGACAGCTTACACATTTGGCTTGTAAGACCGGTAAGATTGCATCTTCAAATACAATAGCTCCCTCGACATCCAATGCTTTGGACGCACTACCCATCAGAGGTCCAGTGATAAAGTTTTCACCATGAGTCAATTCCGCGCCAAAATGACCGACAAGCAATAGCAATAGCAAAGAAATATTCATACCCACTACAAATCCCCGATGATATCGATCAGCCTGCCTGTATCGCGCATACGCCACCAACGCTAAGGTAAGCAGAGACAGCGCTACTCCCGTATATTTATGCCAATCATAAGTATTCCCTTCATAACCGCCCTCCTGAGAAAGTAGTAATCCCATGATTACCGTGATAGCTAACAAAAGCGCACTACCATATACCATCGCGTCAATGACGGATTTAAAAGATGGTATCTGCTGCTCAAGCCTTCGCCTAAATAGAAGAAGCACCCACGATATAATAAGTAGGACAATCGGAAAATGCAACACCAAGGGATGCATCCGGCCTACGACCTGTAAATAGACCGGTACTTTGATACTATCTTCAAAGAAGAGAAAAAAAATGATAAAGCTATTGAGGCCTATCAAAATATTGAAATGGATATTTTTGATTGTCATGTAGCTACACTCGTTTAAGCCAAGATATCTTTAATCACGTTTCCGGCAACATCCGTCAAGCGGTACCTTCGTCCGAGATGCTTGTAGGTCAACTTTTCATGATCCAATCCTAACAATTGTAATATTGTGGCGTGAAAATCATGCACATGAACAGGGTTTTTGACAATGTTGTAGCCTAGCTCATCCGTTTCACCGTAAACGATTCCTGGCTTCACACCACCACCAGCCATCCAAATACTAAAGCATCGAGGGTGGTGGTCACGTCCATAGTTATCAACGGTGAGCCCTCCTTGACAGTAGTTTGTGCGGCCAAATTCACCTCCCCAAATAACTAGTGTCTCGTCAAGCAATCCTCGCTGCTTAAGATCAGTAATCAATGCCGCTGAAGCCTGATCCACGTCTTTCGCTTGGGTTGCCATCTCACCAGGCAAACCACCATGCTGATCCCAACCTTGATGATACAGTTGCACAAAACGTACACCGTTTTCAGAAAGCTTTCGCGCCAACAAACAGTTGGCCGCATAAGTACCGGGCACTAGGCATTCCGGACCGTACATCTTAACGATATGATCAGGTTCCTTGGACAAATCGGTAGTCTCCGGAACAGAAGTTTGCATGCGATAAGCCATTTCATACTGTTGCACTTTGGCCGTAATCTCAGGGTCACCGAAAGTCTCGTGCTGTATATTGTTGAGTGCAGCCAATTTATCCAACAGCTTCCTTCTACTCATTTTATCAGTGCCCTCCGGATTGTTGAGGTACAAAACTGGATCGGGACCTCCCATAAATTGTACACCTTGGTGTACTGAATCCAAAAAACCATTTGTCCAAAGCTTAGAGTAAACGCCTTGCCCGTTTCCCTTACCTTTGGAAACCAATACACAAAAGCCGGGTAAATTCTGATTTTCACTCCCCAGACCATAACTTAACCATGCACCCATACTGGCCCGACTACCTTGCTGCGAACCTGTTTGAAAGAAAGTAATAGCAGGGTCGTGATTGATAGCATCCGTATGCATAGATTTAATGATACATAGGTCATCAACCACTTTGGCCATATGAGGGAAAAGACTGCTTACCCACGCTCTACTCTGACCGTATTGAGCAAAGTCAAAATAAGACCCCACCAATGGGAAGTTAGCTTGATCGGCAGTCATACCGGTAAGCCGTTGGCTTCCCCTTATTGAAGCAGGTAAATCCTGACCTATCATTTCTCTCAATTTGGGTTTATAATCAAATGATTCTAATTGCGATACACCTCCCGATTGAAACAGATAAATGACCCTTTTGGCTTTGGGAGCAAAATGTGGCAAAGCCTTTTCGAATGCCTCTTGACTACCGCCCGTACCAGAAAACAAATCCGGTATCAACAAAGAGCCAAGCGCTACACTACCTATTCCAACACTCAGGCTCGATAAAAATTGTCTACGATTTTGAAAGAGCTGCGCCTCTTTCACCTCCTTATCTAAGTTGGGATCTACCTTTCGTTTCATATCAAAGTCTTTAATTTAAGTGAATCATACCAATCCACTCTCTATCCTTTTGTAAGTGTCTCTTCTAAATTGTATATAGCGTGTATGACCGACATCAAGGCTGCAAGCTTTACCTGAGGTATGCTGGTATCCAATGGCGTTTCTCCAACTTTCAAAAAGGCCTCGGCATCAGCCTTCTTTCTTGTAAATCGATCTAACTCTTCTTGATAATATTGCTCTAAAAGCGTCAGTTCCTTTTGGGTTGCATCCCGACAGAGGACACGTCTAAAGGCATTGCGAATATGCTCGCTTTGAGCTTTGTTGGGAGCTTCATTAATAAGACGCGTCGAAAATACTCGAGCCGCCTCTAGTATAGCGGGATCATTCAACATGACCAACGCCTGTAATGGCGTATTGGTACGTTGGCGCTGAACTTCGCAAGCATCACGATTGCTCGCATCAAAAATCAACATACTAGGAGGTGGCAAGGTCAGCTTAAAAAACACATATAATCCACGCCGATAAAGTGCGTCACCATGATCCTGTACATACTGAGCCAATGCCCCTCTCCCAGAACTGCTCACCTCCCAGATACCATCGGGCTGATATGGCTTGACACTAGGCCCACCAATAGTCCGATTCAGGAGTCCACTACTGGCCAATACCTGATCACGTATCATTTGAGCCGGTAGGCGGATGCGACTAGAACGGGCAAACAAACTATTGTCAGGATCCTGTTCCAAGTGCTGCTTGCTAATTTGGGATGACTGCTTGTAAGTTTCGCTACTGACGAGCTGCTTCACCAAGCGCTTTATATTCCACCCATGCTGCTGAAAATCTACAGCTAACCAATCCAACAACTCTGGATGTGTTGGTAAATCTCCTTGATTACCAAAATCGGCAACGGAAGGTACGAGCCCACGTCCAAAAACCAAAGCCCAAATCTGATTGACAAATACACGAGCGGTCAAAGGATTCTTATCGCTAAATGTCCATTGGGCCAAGCCAAGTCTATTAGGAATATACTTCGTACTGTCAAAGGGTAGTATCGCCTCGGGGGTCTGTGGATATACACGTTCTTTGGGTGAATCATATACTCCTCTATCCAAAACATAAGTAGGACGTACACTATCTCGCTCGCCCATTACGGATACCGAAACCTCTTCCCCCCCATCCCATTTGTTAATAAAGTTAAGTATACCCTTCAAATCGTCTTGGTTAATGGTAATCCTTGGCGTCTTAGATGGTCCCGAATTGACTAAGCCCTCTAGACCCTTCTCCAAAGAATTGTTGAAAAAGGCATACATTCCGTAATAATTTTTTTGGGTAAACGGATCATACTTATGATCGTGGCATTGAGCGCATTCCATCGTAATCCCCAAGATGCCCTTGGCGTACGTGTTCGTCTTGTCCAGACCATATGCAACTCGATACTCTTCTTCGACTACTCCACCCTCTTCGGTAATCTTGTGATTCCGATTAAATGCAGTCGCTAAGATTTGTTCCTTTGTAGGATTAGGCAGCAAATCACCTGCCAACTGCCAGGTGACAAATTGATTATAAGGCATATTGCTATTGAAAGCATGAATTACCCAATCGCGCCATGGCCATTGGGTCCGGATATCATCATCCTGATAACCATAGGAATCAGCATATCGTGCTACATCCATCCAATGCAGTGCCATAAGCTCACCATAAGCAGGAGTGGCAAGTAGTTCGTCTATTAGACGATCATAGGATTTATCGGTCGTATCTTTTAAAAAGCGCTCCATGATACGCTCTTCTGGAGGTAACCCAGTAAGGTCTAGACTTACCCTACGCAGCAATCTATTACGATCGGCCCTGGAGTTTGGCTGGAACCCCGCTTTCAACATTTTGTCTAGAATAAACTGGTCAATCTCATTACTGCCCCATTTTACCTTATCCTGCTGCGGGATTTTTGACTTCTGAGGAGACGTAAAGGCCCAATGTGATTTATAAACAGCCCCCTGCTCAATCCAACGCTCAATTAGACTAATTTCATGCTTGGTTAATGTAAGATTAGACGCAACTGGAGGCATTCGTATAGCCTCATCTTCAGCTGTCATCCTAAGGTAGGCTTCACTCAAATGTGGCTTTCCTGGTACAATGGCATGTTTTCCTGGACTTTCGACCAAAGCTTGATAGGCACCCTCTTCCGTATCCAACCGCAGACCACCTTCTCGTGTATTATTGTCAGGGCCGTGACACGCAAAGCATTTGTCCGATAATATTGGTTTGATATCAAAGTTGTAATCCACAAATTTGGGCAATACAAATTTTCCCCCATCGGCAACGGCCGAACTATCTCCTGACCGACACATCGTCAAAAGAGACACGAGCAAACCTGCGCTTCCAAAAACCAAGCAAATCACGACCAAAAAGCGCTTAGAAATTTGTTTTTTTCTAGACATCATAATATAGCAGCCAAAAATATATCGATATATACCATGCACACATTTTGCTGTCTGCAAAGACTATAACAATCAGTAATTTATAAAAGGTATCACAACTTGCTAAGGTCGGCAGCTCTGGGGTATAGAAACTGTCACCTCAACACTATTTCACATATTCAAATGTACACACATTTGAACAAATATAATAATAAAAAAACACTTTGTAACAGACAACGCTGCCATTCTTGTTTTATCTATGATTTTACTATCTATTCCGATGGAATTGACAGTATATAGGCAACCATCGCTTCGGCTTGTTCAACAGGCAGCTTTCTATGGGGACTCATCACGGCATTGCCCCACGCACCGCTTCCACCATGAATGACGCGCTGTGCTAATACCCTAATAAAAGTGCGTGTCCTCGGATATCGTAATCCAATATCCTGAAAGGAAGGGCCCATAGTTTTCTTCGACTCACGATGACAACTATAGCAGTCCGAATAAGACAACAACACCTTACCTCGCTGTATGGTCTCAGCTGCGATTTCTTCATCTTCCCCCGCAATAGCTCGAATATAAGTCCGTCGCCTATCCCCCATTTCGCTATCCGCAATCTCTTGTGTGGCAGTGCTTCCTCTACAGCCAGATATCAACACAACAGCTACAATCCAGAGCCATTTATTATCCAACGTTATCTTCATTACACACGGTCCACTCCAAATAACGCAGCAAGGTCAAATTCTGACTCACACCCTGCATACCATATACATAAACTAATGGTATAGGTGCTTAAAAAAACACCCCGTATCAGACATAAAGCGCACATTTGTCAGAATCAATTGGTTACAATAGTAAGTTAAACATTATTTATTGACAATGGAAACCAGCTTTCTTAAATATTCCAACCACTACAGCAATGTTACACATATTCCCTAAGCTTAGTACCCAAAGCACTCTTTCAACGCCTGTCTGATCAACGCACAAGATTCAATTAGCGTACCCTAAAATTCAAAAATGGAATGTATCGAACCATTTTGGGATATCGAAAAGCGCAAACAGACCATCATCCAGACTCTATTTCAAATAAAGTCCGAAATACCAAGTCCACGCAATCAAGAGGAGCTGCATAGGTAGTCTCTGCGCATAAAGATAATTCATACCTGGCCCTGTATAATCGGCTTTGAATATATTTATCATTTTTTTAGATGAATTGACATTGGCGACAAACACGACCACAAAAAACACGATTAATAGAATAGCAGTGAGTGCACGCAATTTCGGAATCATCAGCCCAATTCCAGCTGCAATCTCCAATACACCCGTAAAATACACGAAAAACATCTTGGCAGGGAAGTAATCGGGCATCATCATAGCCATTCCCTTTTGGAATCGGAAATGTGACATGCCCGTAAAAATAATGAACACTGCCATTCCAAAATTACCAGCGAATAAAAAGTCCCAAAAACCCAACACGAGCTTCGTCCCCACTAACGCCAAGGAAAAAGCAATAAAAAGAACATATAACAATTTCATATTTTTTCTATTTTTTGCACTAAAAATTATTCAAACAACATTAACAAGGTTTATCAAATCTTTAACAAGTAGTTCGCTAAATTGTTAGAAAAAACTTAAACACTAGCGATCACCCATTGTGGTCACCGTCTAGAATTATCATCATATTCAAAATACACCCCTTCAATTCATATCCAGATAGTATCATTGCATAACAGTCCATGATGATGACACTAATTTCCCTATCCACACTAGACAATTACTTTTAGCATTAAAATACATATCGTATTTTAGTGGAAAGAATATCGTCGAAATATATCTGAAAACAAAATGGAAAAACAGGACATTGTTATAGAATGTATTTTCAACACCACCAGACAAGAGGTGTGGCGCGCTATTACACAAAAAGAAAGAATGCAAAAATGGTATTTTGACCTTCCGGAGTTTAGACCAGAGGTAGGCTTCAAGTTTACCTTTTTTGGAGGTAATCCCAATGACACCCAGTACAAGCATGTATGCAAGATTATAGAAGCCATTCCTGAACGAAAATTGAAATACAGTTGGGAATATGAAGGCTATCGTGGGACCTCATTGGTCACATTTGAGCTCTTTGATGAAAAAGACGATACCCGATTGAAATTAACGCATTCGGGAGTAGATGCCTTTCCTCAAGAAAATGATTTGTCTTTCCATAACTTTGAAGCAGGATGGGATTATATCATCAATACCTCTTTAAAAGATTTTTTGGAAACTTAGAGGTGTAAAGCCGTCAAATGAGATATTAAATAAAGCACAAATAATGAAAAAATCAGTCGTTAACTTACCTCCTATTTATTGCGCATTTCTACGTGGGGTGAATGTGAAGGGTACTACGATGAAAATGGCAGAGGTCAGTGCTGTTTTTGGAAAAGCAGGGATGGAAGCTATCACTACCGTCCTAGCGTCGGGCAATGTTCTCTTTTCTTCCAATCAGCCCAAGGAGGTATCAAAGACTGTATTGGAAACAGCGCTGTCACAGCATTTTGACTATCCTGCATTCTTATTCGTAAAAGATAAGCAACAGCTAGCAACGATTGTGGCTAAAAATCCATTCATAGCCTCGCCTGATTTTCACATTTATATATTCATAGGCATCGAGGGGCTTCAACATTCTTTGATGCAGGAGTTTGAACAATTGGAAAAGACTGAGGGTGAGGAAGCCTTCGTAATCGACGAAAATTTTTACTGGAAGGTACCAAAAGGCAATACCCTGGATTCTAAATTTGGCAAAATCCTAGGAAGAAAGAACCTTAGAGACACTTTCACCTCTCGCAATATGAACACGATTGAAAAAATCTTTCAGAAGATGTAACCTATAAGTATAGAACAAATTTTAAGTCGAATGGCAGAAAAAACAATTAAATCTTTTGAAATCACTTCATTTGGATGATATCGTATTCCATTGGCACGTACTTATCTAAGCCAACAAAATTCTACCGTCCAAAAATTTCACTTTACCATCATCAATCAATCGGTTCAGCGTAAAACTAATAACCGACTCTATCTGGATGCCTACCTTATTAAATCCAAAGACTTTACCCATCGCTCTTATCAACTCATCCTTGCTGATGCTCAAGTTTTGTTGCAGAAACTCCATTACAGCCACTTCAATTTCTTCTGGCGCAATATCTTCTATATTGCGCTTTTCGATGCTATTGTCTCGATAATAGTCAATTGTATCTGACAAGCCTGTTCCATCATAGTAGAATAATTGATAAGAGTATCGTGTAGTGACATCAGACAAATCGGTTACGATTTCGTTCAAATAAGCGACCAATTTAGCCCCCGCACGTTGAGTATTCCATAGTCGCAGGACCTTACGAAAAAGATTAGGTTGACTAATAGGTGACTCCGTTCGGATAAATGTGGCCAACTGAGTTCTTATCACTCTCCAATTCTCCTCATGGTAAATAGATTCTGAACTCGCATCGGAAACAGGAGAAAGCTCAGCTTCCTTGTAAGGCACTTGTCGTACAACTTGATGAACCTCCGCAGATACAGGCATAATACTGTTTGCAAGCTTAGCATCAATGGGTGCTTGTATTATTGCTGCTCTGTCCAACTCCTCTACAAACGGGCGCTCCACCAGTTGCTGTATACGTCGATCTATCTGTGTTACCACATAGGCCTTATTTTTCAACCAATCCAATGTCCAAATTCGGAATATATTCCAGCCCAATGATTGCAAAACGTCCGGAATCAGCAGTTCACGATCATTGGTGGTCTCCGTCTGTATATAATTTTTACCATCAACAATAATACCTAAGATATACCTATTGGGATTACGCGGATCTACCACCCCTATATCAACTCGGTATCCCGAAGTCCCAATTGCTGTCTTGACGGTCAAGCCATGCTGAGTAAGGTAGTCTGCGATAGCGTCTACCAATTCGTATTTTACGCGATGAACTTCCACCATTTGCGAATTTTCCAGATGGCCATGCTCCGCAAAATGCAAAAAATTCTTCAGTCCTTTGACGCCTTCCGCTTTGGTACGGGCCAAATCTATTTGATCGGCCTTAAGTGATGAAAACACTTTCATCTCATATCGGGCACGTGTGACCGCAACATTCAGCCTTCTCCATCCCCCATCTCTATTCAAGGGGCCAAAATTCATCGACACTTTTCCATTGGCATCAGGTCCATATCCGATGGAAAACAAAATAACATCACGTTCATCACCCTGCACATTTTCTAGGTTTTTTATAAATATAGGTTCCTCGCCTTCATTCGCAATTTCCTCTAAATTGGGGTAATCTACAAAAAGATTCTGCAACAAATCCTCAATCAGGCTCTGTTGCGTTTGGCTAAACGTAACAACCCCAATAGACTTGTCCGGTTTATGTTCTAAGTGATTTTTAATATATGCAACAATGGTTTCCGCCTCCATTTTATTGGTACGTGAATTTCCTTTATCGTAGTGCCCAGATACCCATTGCAGCGTCACCTTTTTATCCAAATCATCTGCAGAAGGAAAAGTCAATAACTTGCTCTCATAGAAATGATGATTACTAAAAGAGATTAAGCTCTCATGTTTACTGCGATAATGTCTCAACAAGTATTTGGACGGGATAGACAACGCCAACGTATCATCCAAAATACTTTCTAAATCCTCAAGTTCTAAATGCTCTTCGTCCTGCTTCGCTGTCACGAAAAATGACGTAGGTGGCATCTGCTTGGGATCACCGACAATAATAGCTTGACGTGCCCGCGCTAGTGCACTGACAGCTTCTGATGTAGGTAGTTGGGAAGCTTCATCAAAGATGACTAAGTCGAAATGGTCCTGGGTTACATCAAAGTACTGAGCTACTGAAATGGGACTCATCAGCATACAAGGCTTAAGTCGAGGTAGTAATGTCGGTATGAGATCAAATAATCTTCGGATACTCGTCCCCCGACCTTTGTTACGAATATTTCGCTGCAAAATACCTATCTCTGAGCTGTGCATTGCTTCCTGTGCAAGGTTTGGGATGCTATTGCTCAACTGAAGGATTAATTGATCTTTTGTGAGCCCTACAAACTGATGGTACAAGCTCTTGTACTGCTCTAGCATGGAGGTATATACCTCAGCGTCAAAATTATTAAGAACCTCTTCCTTCTCTAGGGCTGTCACAAAAACATTGAAATGTACGACAGACTCCAATTCGCTTTCGAGCACGTTTTTGTCAACAACTCGCTCTTCCAGCAGTTTTATAAACCACGACAGATTGATTTCATCAGCCTTTTGCTTGTAATGGTTGTAACGAATCCAATCATCCAACCCCTCCAATTCTTGGAGCACAGTATCCAGCATTTTATCTTCTGGAATCGTAGTCAAGAACTCTCTTAAAATTCTAAAATATTTGATAAATTCACGAATAGTATCTAACGCAGCATTTACATCGTTTCTCCATGTTTTCTGGACACTCAAATCCTTAAACCAATCCGTCCATTTTTGAAAATACAATTGCTGTGCACACTCATCCAGTTCATAGTAGATGGCAAGATCCGCGTTCAACTGTGCAAGGTTATACCCATTAGTATATCTATAAGATGTAGTTCTTCTCTCCATCTCAGCAAAAGGCACAGATTGCAAATCCGATACTATCGCTCGATAGTTATCTAAATCCTGGAACAAATCCCACACTTGCGAATCATGTCCCACTCCGGTAGTGCAAAATCCATTCAAATATTGCTTGACTTTCCGTTTTTTTAACCATCTAGGCAAAAACCAGGCATGTTGGGCTTGATTCCACAAGGACTCCACCGCGGTAGTATCTGCATCAAGTATACGCCTACTATAGCTGGCAAGCAGTCTATCCTCCACCTGCTGTTTTCGGCTTTGCTGCTCCATCCAAAGGGCCATCACATTACGTTGTGCATGACTAGACAATACAGTAGTCAGCTCCATAGGTAATGATAAATCCTTCAATCCCGTTAGAAATTGAACCAATTCTGAAAAATCGATTTGAAAATCTGGAGGAAGATTCAACTGTAGACTTTCGTTCACCTCTTCTAAATGCCTCTTCGCCGCCAAATAGGCTGTAATAGAACTCGAAATATGAGCTTTATGAGAAAAAGCCTGATTTTTAAGATTAATCATACGCAGCGGATGCTCCGCAGGGTCAGGTATTTTTCGACTCAAGCTCGCAAAAGCAACCGACCAATCTTTCCATTGATGCCATGTGGTTGTATCCAGCTTAGTTACATCCATCGGCATAATCCATTTTTGAGTCATAGCAACCTCGTGGCTATCCAGATAAGAAATCGATTCGTACAGCGTCCATCCAATAGGATAGGTTTGATGTAATGCATCAATATACTTCCGGATCGCCGCCTTCCGCTCATCTATACGGGTTGCTTCTTCTTGGAAATCAACTCGGCTTTGATATTTCGGTAAGTCCAACGTCCGCGCCAACTGGTTGATGACATCTGATTTTTTAGATTTATTGGAATGAATCTCCAAACAAAATGGTCCCAAGCCAATTTTTTCGAGACGCTTATGAACAACATCCAAGGCGGCTTTCTTAGCCGCAACAAACAGTACCTTTTTATTATTGGCTAATGCATTGGCAATGATATTAGTGATGGTCTGTGATTTCCCAGTCCCCGGTGGACCATGTAAAACGAATGTCTGATTAGCATGTGCATGCTTAATTGCTGCTAGTTGTGAATAATCGGTAGCAATTGGCAAATTCAAATGAGACGAGGGAAGCTTTTCTAAATCCTCATGTGATTCCCGGATGTCAAATGCACGATTCAGCTTGCCTTCAATTAGGCTACTGACAATGACACTTCGCTGTATCTGTTCGGCATTTCTAGAAATATCTTGCCATAAAATGAGTTTATTGAATGAAAAGTTACCCAATACAACCTGCTCCAAAACATCCCAGCCGGCAAGGTTTAAGATAGCGCGACGTAATATCGCAAAGACCTTGGATACATCAATTCCAGAATCGTCCATTGGCAGCGTCTCAAGGCTATCTAAATTGAGCTGGTATTCTTGTTTAAGATACTCAAGCAACGTAATATTAAACATCGTTTCCTCCTCTCTACTCCGCAGATAATATTTAGCGTTAACAGACTTCCGAGAGAGCTCCACCGGCACCAAGAGTAGAGGAGCATAGCGTGCCTGTTCTTTACTTTTGGTATCATACCATTTTAAAAGGCCCAATCCCATATAGAGGGTACTTCTGCCATTCTCCTCTTCAGCAATCTTAGCGTTTCTAAATAAATGGGTAACAATATGGCCTAAATCTTCCTGGTGATAGTGTGTCAATAATCGGTTATAACCAAACTCCTCCTCTGCCAATTTATACATAGGTTCCGAAGTGTGCAAAGGTGGAGCGTACAAATTGTAGCGCTTTAGGACAGGTTGGTTGTTATTCGGTTGGATTGTAAAGGCCTTATTGTTGGCTAGTGCATCTTCCAAACTGTTGATATTTACATCTAGGAGCTGCAGCATACTCTTGGTAAATCGAAGGTTTAGCAAATTGTTCCGTAAAGATAAATCGAGCAGTTTCCTTTCCCATACTTTCTGTTTGCTCAAATTACTATAATCGGTAAGCTCCAAGTTATCGTATTGCTGTCCAAGTGCATAATCGTGATTTATAGTCACATCGTCGGCATACATATCCATCCCACTGGCACTGTCGAGAAAGGAAATGCCTTTAGTCAAAGACAGAGGTGTCACCCCCCATGCCCGCGCACTTTTGACATCTATAGACAACAGAAAGGCGTCCACATCCAAAATCTGCATTTCAGCTAGATCCATGGCTTTTTTTAAGGAAAAGCTTGTCCCCTTGCAAAGCTGGGTAGATTCAATTAAGCAGATTTCGCGAATCCCAGACGCCATGCGTTTCGAAATTGCTGCTTGATCAAAGTTAATCATACTATCTAATCGCTGATTATCTAACCACACACCCACGAAAGCATGTCCTTTTGTGATGATAAGAATCGGATTGAGGTCAATAGCCTCCAAACAGGCGACAAAAAGCAAAGAGATATCAATGCAATTGCCAAATCTTGTTTTCAATACCTGATCAGCCAAACGAATACGCTGTCCCTCCGTCTCAAAACTTGCGGGCATCGCACTATATACGATATCGAGGTGTTGTATAGCTTGGTATATAGCGTCTACCATTTGCAACACGCGGTCTTTGCTCCCAGATTGATATCCCTCAAAAGAAACCAACACATTACTCTGTTCCAATATCCTGACTGCAGCAGTCTTGATTTGATAGACGGTATCATCATTGGGCATAGCATAGCTAAGCAATAACTCAGGATGCACCTGTAGGCCACCAAAATAATCAATTGGGAAAATCGTGATTGAAAATGTCGTTTCATATAACACGGCATGCCCCGCAACTATAGATACGGAAATAGTATCAGTATCCTTTTCTTTCAAATCTCTCAAAAATGCCAGATTATACTTAAAAGGAAAACGATTAATTAGGTGGCTATCTTCCTTCCTAATCAAATCCACTAAGCATGAGTACGCTTCGAAAATACCAAGAGAAGAAGAAATCTTGACATCAACATGGTGATAATCTACAGTATTACTTTTGATTACGATTTTTTCAAGGAATGGAAGACTATGGAGACAAAAGCTATAATTGAAATAGAGATGATGTTGTATGATAACCTGCATCGAAGAATCTGACATGACCATTTTACGTTACGCTAAAAGATAATGATTTAAAGATAATCATTAAAAATATAACTTTACTATTATTTAAAAACGAGATTTCTTTTCCCGTAACAAATTATATAACGCACGGAGTACCAAATCTGATGCCACCTTTTTGCAAGGCTTCTAGACACTTAAAAAACAATTACTGTGTAGCGTAGTTGGTTTCTAATCGTCTAACTATCAAACTTAATACATTATGAAAGACCAACTATTATGCTATCGATAACCTTGTTATTCAGTGCGTGCAAAGAAAAAGATATAGCATTAGCTCCCTCAGACTGTTTAGCAAATCTGAAAAAATTGTATAATAAAGAATTGAAATGCACAGAGAAGAACAAGATAGAAGTAAATTTATATAATGGTATATATGATGGGGCTTTGGTCCATTTTCCCATGATAATATGTTCCAGCTGTGACTATATGCCACCCAAAGAAGGTCACACCTGTGATAATAAAAAAAATAGTGTTTGAAGATTTTATCGATGTCAGAGATATCAAACAAGTATAGTTGCACCGCAAAATTTACAATGCAAGGGTACCTACAAACAGATTTTGACCAATACAGTAGGTATTGTACAATACCTACTGTATTGGTCCTTGCATTTAACTTTGGGATTCGTATCGTTCTAAAAACTCCCTAACAAAATCATCATCATGGAGTAAAGGATAATCATTGTGTATACGAGTCAGCTCCCCTGACTGTCCGTCAGAAAGTACTTCATGCGGATTTAGGCACCAAACACCCTTCATCAGACCTTGTCTGACCAAAACCTCGTGTATTCCTGGTATACAGCCTTCAAAATCATTTGCGACATCAAACAAAGCTGCATTAGCATCTGTCGTTTGGCTACCCACGATCTGAAGATGTCGCCATTTTTCAGGGGTGGGTTGCATCTTAAATTCTTTGACCAGTTGCAACAGTTCTACCGCCTTGGACGTCCAAACTGCCCAGTGCCCCAATAGCCCCCCCCTAAACTGTACCTCCTTTGCAGATCCATTGACTTCGAATCTATAGATAGACAATAAATCGGCAACAATGTTGTCATCATTACCTGTATATAATGCTATTTGCTCTCCTCTCGGAGAGTTAGCTATTGCTCTTACCACATCCAAGGTTTGGTAGCGATTAAAAGAGGCGCACTTGATAGCTTCCACATTTTCGATGTTGACGAATTTCGTCCAAAAATCATAAGAGAATATACGCCCACCCACCGAAGGTTGTAGATAGAAGCCGAATACGGGAATAATCTGTGCGACGGCTTCTGTGCGTCTTAAAATTTCGTTTTCTGTCAACTCTTGTAGCCCCCCCATACTCAACAGTCCCATGTCATATCCATAGGCAATGGCCAATTTGGCTTCAGCAATCGCTTGCTCTGTTGACCCAACTATACCTGCTATCCTAATAAAAGGCCTTGTCAATTTAGCTTTGTCTATCTCTTCTGCTGAGATCTTTAATAATCTTTCAAACAGATCGTATTGAGGTAGTCTTATTTCAAACTGTGTCGAATGAACCCCCACAGCCACTCCACCCGCACCACTTTCAATATAGTAATTAGTCAACAGACGTTGTCCGTTTTCATCCAATAATCTATCCTCATTCAGACAGAGCGGGTGGGCAGGAAACACCGTACCTGCAAATAAAAGTTCTCGTTTCTGAGTTTCTAATCTTTTCATTAAAATTGTCCCCTTCTTTCCTGAAAGTGCGTGTCTTTCCCAAATTCATCTCCTTTATGGAGTATCCATTGCGCAGTAATCTCAATAATTGACAAAATCGTAACATTCGGATATCCAAACAATCGATGACACTCCGCCGCATTGTTCAACAAGGCAGTAGCCTCAGGTTCGTTTTCAAATTGCGGTTCTTTTCCCAAGACCTCACCTAATTTTTCGGCAACCCACCTAATAGATAACACTTCTGGGCCTGTTACATTCAACACTTTGGCTGGGCTTTCACAATGCAATAACGAGCGAATGGCGATTTCATTGGCATCATGTTGCCAAATAACGTTGACATTATTTGTACGCAGATCAATGGGTTGCTGGTGGTAGACTTTTTTAGCTATTTCGCGAATGATACCATATCGAAAGTCTACCGCATAATTTAATCGGTAAATCAACACAGGCGTTGCATTTCTTTTACTGAAATAGGAAAACATCCGCTCTCGTCCCAATGTACTCTGCGCATACTCTCCAATTGGCTCAGGAGCCCCTCCTTCATCGACGCCACCGGATGTAACTGGTACAAAAGGCAATACGTTCCCGGAAGAAAATGCCACAATCCGAGAGTCCTTAAATGCCTCTGCGACTCGCCCTGGCAAATATGTATTCATCGCCCAGGTGAAGTCTTCTTTACCAGTAGCTCCAAATTTGAATCCTACCAAAAAAATCACATTTTTTACCTTAGGTAGACTCCTTAAGGCCTCATCATCCAACAAATCACACGCGATGGTTTCTACTCCCCATCTATGTAAGTCCTCCCTACATTGGTTATCCGAAAAGCGAGAGACACCGATGACCTTGCTCGTGCTACCGATTTGCCGAAGTCCATCTTTCAGGAGTTTGGCCATACTCGGCCCCATTTTTCCACCAACTCCCAACAACATAAAATCTCCATCTATCTCCGATAAATCTGCTAAAAGCGATACAGATGGTTTTGTATATTGTTCTTCTAAATTCTTTAAAATCTGATTTTCCATATTATTTCAAAAACATGTCGTATACATTACTAAGCATCAAAATAAAAATAACTACCAGTCCCATCAGGCCTGCAGTTTTATAAAAAGTATTGTTAGCGTGCTCACCCATTATTTTCTTGTTATTAGCAATCACCAATATTGAAATACCGATAAAGGGCACTAAAAATATAGTTACACTCTGTGCTAAGACAATCAGCTCCAAGGGTAGCTTACCAAACGATATCGAAACTATACACCCCAATATCATGACCACTGAAATCAAGATTTTCACCCGTTTGGAACTTAAGCTGCTGCCATAACCAAGCGCATCCCCTAACAACGCGCCCCCCACCGTTGCGTTTCCTACCAGTGAAGAAAAGGAGGCACCAAACAGACCAATAAAAAAAAGGGAGCTTGCATAGGTGCCAAATAATGGTTCCAAAGCCGTCCCCATTTCTGCCGCACTTCCTACGTGTATCCCTTTAGGAAATAATACTGCCGCAGCACACACCAACACCGAAGCGCTCATGAATCCCAAAATACCCACACCTATAAAAGCGCCTCTTGTAGAAGAAGGTACAGTGACGGATCCGGCACCTACTTTCTTGCGTTCCTGTATAAGATAGGTCTGATAAAAAGCACCAACTAGCGAGAAACAAGAGGCCGTAAATGCAATTATCAATCCTAGCGAGTCATCGGGAATGGAGGGGACGAATCCAGATAGCAGGGAGCCAAATTGTATATCAGCTAAAAATAAGGTAGCCACAAAACAGAACAGCATTAGCAACACCAACCCTATCATCAGTTTCTCCATCACCTTATAGAAGGACGGTAGAAATAGGAGTGTAATAGCGATAGCCGTAAAAGTCATTATCCATATCTCCTTAGGAGTACCTGTGGCCTCACCTATCGCTATACCGACGCCAATGCTATTACCCGCTTGAAATGAGGTTGCTACCAGAAATATACCGATACCGATAGCAATCCCTATTCTCTTGTCAAAGTATTCTTTTATAAGTGTTAACAAAGACTTCTCCTGTATGGTACCTATTCGCGAGCACATAGCGGTGTATACGCCCATAAAAAATAAGGCTACGATTACAATCCACATTAGATTGTATTCGTAGTCAGCTCCCATCTTGGACGTGATTGTCATTTTACTCGGGCCGAAAACCAAAGCAGCAGTGATTATCCCTGGTCCTAATATGTTCAACAGTTTTCTCATTGTACAATCTTATTTATGCGTTGTCATTCTAATATCTTTCACCATAGCACTGTCTATTGAGCCCAAGTTATTTCCGAAATGCGTTCTAATATAGGTTGCTATCGTGGCAACATCAGCATCGGACAGAAAGCCGAATGCAGGCATTTCTTCATCATATTCCTCTCCATTGATTACATTTTTCCCCTTTAATCCCTTCAATAAGACCGTGACCAATTTGTGGGCATCTGTTATAGTAGGTGTCTGAATCAGCGGCGGAAAGGAATTTCTCACCCCTTTACCATCATTTTTATGACACGAAGCACAGTATGACTGATATAGCACCTTTCCATCACTTATCTTTTTATTTTCTGGTTCATAAGCCATCAAGAATTCCTTCGGTACAAAATCGATTACAGCCAATTTTAAGATACGATCATCTCCTTTTTGCGGAAATCCATTTTGCGGATTCCAATCGCGATTGCTAGTTGCGATATAGATATTCCCTGTATCATCTATTGTCACAGCTCGAATCCGTCCATAATGATTCTTAAAATATACTTTTTCATCGGCAATTACCTGCTGCTCAGCATCTAATTTTAAAACTCGAAAACTTTGGTTTTTCAGTGTTGTCAGCAGCAAACTATTGCTCCATTCTGGGATGGCCTGAGAACCATAGTAGGAAATAGCAGCGGGAGCGATCACTGGGGTCCAGGCTTTGATGGGCTCTGTTCGCGAACTGTGCCGAGCGATTTCCTTCTCTGCATCCGTATCGTGAAATCCTTCGATCTCCTTCCATCCGTAATTATGCAAAGGCTTGACTAGATTAATCTCGTCCTCTATCGCATCCCCATGTTCAGAAGTCATCAGATGTCCCTTGGAGGTCATTGCCATCCCCTGTATATTACGAAAACCCCATGCATAAACGTACGAATTCGATATAGGATTATCGGACGGGATAAGCCCTTCATCCGTCATTCGAAGTACTTTTCCGTTTAAATTTGTTGAATCTTGTGAATTGGTATTGGAGTGCGCATCACCAGTAGCCCAATATAGTAATCGCTCTTTATCGAAGAGTAATCTGGACCCATTGTGCCCCAATGCGCCACCAATCTTCAACAACACCTTTGATTCGACAATTTTCCCTTCTACATACCTCAATTTAGCAAGTTCACTAAAATAATGTTCACCATCTTTGATGGTATAGCAGACATATAGATACGGTTTTTTATCAAAATCAGGATGCAGAGCTAACCCCAATAGGCCCATCGATCGCTTTTGAAAAACATGAGGAACCGTATAAATAATCGTTCGTTTATTCGTGGCTAAGTTCAATTCTGAAATCTGCCCCTTTATCTCCGTAAAGAATATAGATTTGGTCGTCGGATTAAACTGCAAATCCCAGGGCACCTCCAAGCTGTCGGTCAATTGTGAGACGCCCAAATACGTCGTATCAGAAACCTTCAAAAAATCGATATATTCCTCGCGAGGTATATGCTGACAGGCAGAGACCATGAGCACAACACAGGAGACCAAAACGCAATATAATTGCTTCTTCATTTTTTTGTTTTCATAATTTCTATAAAAAGCATTAATAACAGTTAGGTATGTATGCCCAAAGGTCTTTCCCATTTCCAAAATAGATTTTATCATATTTACCCAATACCATTAGTTACTTCTTTAATTTGCGAGATTCTGTCGGTTTTAATATAGGAATTAGATAACATATTAGTCAAGCCGAAGAATACCATTCCATTTCAAACTACCATCCAGGATTTTGAGTGAGATTTCCTTCATTCAATCTAATCTCACTTTCTGGAATGGAATTTAGGTAATCTCGATTTAACTTAAATCCATATCCTGCAGGAACTGCTTTTTGAAAGGGATCTAGAAACCCATCGCTATCCACAGGGAAAGGATTCTGCTTAACTTGACTGGCAAGGAAACCTTTAGGTCTTTTGCCTACTATCAACTCATCCGCAGCTGCCCAACGCGCGATATCATCCCATCGAAATCCCTCACCTACCAATTCGACCCTCCGCTCTCTCCTGATTTCATTTATTGCTGAGGATAGCAATGGAAAATCCCATTTGCTATCTGTAGTGATATTCGACAAATCCAAATTTGGCATTCCCACCCTATTTCTCAAAAGATTAATAGTTCGATTTACATCTTCTTGTTTGAGTCCCCCTAATTCAGCTTTGGCCTCTACATTGTTCAACAGGACTTCCGCATACCGAAATAAGATTGATGGCGTTTCTTCATATTGCTGCACATGATAGATAACCTGTGGATCATATCCCTTTTGAATGACATAACCCGTAGGTGCATTCAGGTCAGTCTTTGAGTTTAAGGTATTGTAGATCTCTGACCATAATTGGGTAGCACCATTTGCTCCTATTTTCCATACCTGGTCTGGAGTTGCCACAGTCTGTTTCAACCTTGAATCGCGATTCTCAAACTCTTGGTTGATATTTGTATATCCTTTGAATAAGGCATTGCCCGAGATAGGCTTCCCATCCGTACAAAGATAACTGTCAGCCAAACCCTTAGATAGTGACCTTCCTAGCGGCTGAGACATTCTAAAATTCCGATCATTCGTAAAATCATTGTCTCCGCGCGAAAGCTCATTATCATATCTCCTCCAAAAAAGCACCTCCACATTTGCCGAGTAGTCACGCTTGGTAAAGAGATCCCGATAATCAATTTGGCCATTCCCGGTAGTGTAAACGCCATACAAACCTGATTTCATAATTTCTTCACTAGCGTCTACAGCCTTTTGAAAGTACTTATTAGGATTGGCATTGGAGACTTTAAATTCATCGGCACTGTGATATTTCTGCCACGAGCCCTCATACAACGCAATTCGACTCTGCATCAACAATGCGATCCAACGATTGATACGACTATAGCCATTCGTGCGGTCGGCAGTGAGATACATCGCAGCTGTATCCAGACAACCTAATATACGATCGGCAACGACGTTTCGTGGTGTACGGCCATTGTACAATTCCGGTGAGCTTGTTCCTAAATCTTTATCCAACCATTGGATATCACCATACGATTTCAATAAGTTAAAATAAGTTACAGCTTTAAAATAATAGGCCTCACCAACATACTGCTTATAAGTATTGAAATCATGCTTCCCTTCTATCTTTTTGTAATTTGACAAAAAATAGTTCAAGCTTCTCACTTTTGTAAAATCGATTGTCCCGCTGGTAACCACTGTACGCGTACCTTGCAAGCGAAGATCTACGGTAGAAGCCACCATATCATCACTATTATAATCATTGCCGTGATTCTGGTATTTTGGAAAGTATGCATTGCTATAAAACTGATTCATATAAATCTCCAAATCCAATGGTTTTTCAAAATACATATCAGATATCACCTCATCAAGTGGCTGTCTGTCCAAAAAATCATCATTACAAGACACTATTATCATCGCTGATGCTACCAATAGACCAGCCGTTTTTATAAAATTTTTCATAATCTTGTTTATTTCAATGTTAGATTAAGACCAAAGGATATAATTTTATTCATCGGATATATGACACCACTTGTCAAATACCCCCCCTCTCTACTATCCGAAGCAATAGCCGTCTCGGGGTCAAATACCTTAGGTAAACTAGAGAAAGTCAAGAGGTTTTCGCCGGAGAAATACACACGTGCCTTACTGAATACCTTACCACCGATACTTTGCGGAAAAGTGTAACCTACCTGTACGTTTTTTAAACGGATATAAGAGGCATTTAGGAGGTAACGTGTTTGGGTAAGCTTATTTTTTTCGGTCTCCGCCGTAAAATAGGGTTTAGGAAGGTATGCGTCTATATTTGGTCCCAAAATATTGGTCTCATCAGCAGGCCGCCAATAATCGAGTCCTGGCGAGTTTTTGTACAATCCAGAATTGGCCCAAGCATTAGTCAACCCCCAGAACAAAGGAGTAGAAGACTCGGGAGCAAAATCCCGTTTTCCAACCCCCTGCCAAAACATATTGAAATCAACACCTTTCCAACTTGCACCAGCCGTCACTCCAATATTATATCTTGGAAGTGAATTACCGATTACTTTCAAATCGCCATGATCACTCAAGGTCCCGGCGCCATCGTTGATAATTCCATCTCCATTTAAATCAGTATACTTGATATCACCCGGCCCCCAATTGCTATGGTATTTAGATTGATCGGCCATTTTCTCTCCTGCTACCTGCATAATCCCTGCAGTTTCAAATCCCCATATCTCCCCATACCGCTTACCTTCGTACCACGTGTCAATCCTTCCTGTTTCATTCAAATACTCCAAGATTGTCGTTTTACTATCCCCTAAGGACACTTTTAAATTGTAACTAATACCATTTGAGAACCTATCATTCCACGATGCGACCAATTCAAATCCCTTGGTAGATAACTTAGCATTGTTGGTCACTGGGGTGGCGGCACCTAGTAGATAAGGCAACTCTATCGCTTTACCAAACATATTGCTGGTAGTACGGTTGTACCAATCAAATGTAATTCCCAATCTAGAATCCAATAGCTGTACATCAGTCCCCAAATTGAGTGTTGTAACCGTTTCCCACGTTATTTTATCACTGATTAAGATAGGCACCTGCCCGTACTGAGGGCGTGATTCGTTGATAATCCAATCCAACTCGGGTCTTATCGGAATCCTCGAATAATATAAATCATTGCCTACATTCTGATTCCCCAAAGATCCATAGGAAGCCCTGATTTTCAAATTATTTACATGGTCTTTTATCGGTTCCCAAAAGTCTTCTTTGGAAACAACATACCCTATCGATGCAGAAGGAAAAAAGCCGAATCTATTTTCTTTTGGAAACCTTGACGAACCATTGTAACGAGCCGCCAGTTCTACTAGATATTTTTCTTGATAATTGTAATTCACCCGACCGAAACCGCCACGAGTAGCCCAATGGCTCATATTATCAGAAGCGACAATCCCGCCCAACGAGGTTACGATAGAGGGATTGTCATCCACCACGGGCGAGGTCCCAGTAGCATTCAATCCAGTATATAGGTTTTCTTCTTGTTCATACCCCAAGAGAACTTTGAAATAATGATTGTCCCATTGAGATTCATACGACGTAATAGCATTCAACACCTTATATACATACTCGTAATATCCTGCTGTATAGGAAGATTGAGGTTTCCCGATGTTACCAAATGCGCCTGTCCCCAGCTCTACCATCACAGGCTTCGGATTTTGACTGGTTTTGGTATTCTTGATGTTGTAACTATAAGTAAGTGCTGTTTTCCATCCTTTGATTGGCTCTACTTCTGCACTTAAGTTTGCAAGAAAATCAGCATTCTTCTTTTTATCTCGACCAGAATCCTCTAAAAGTCGGACCAAAGGGCTTTGAACAGTACCGTTAATATTATAATGAGGCATCATAGGTGCAAACATTAGCATCTCCCTAAAAGTATGTTCCCGCCCCACTGTAGTTTCTCCCATAGGAAAATCTGTGGATGTAGACGCCCATTTCAGACTTGACCCCAATCTCAACCAATCTGTGATTTGGGTAGATACATTGGACATTAGGTTGTAGCGTTTGAAATAGTCATGCCCAAAAGCGTATGTTCCATTTTGCTTGGTATATCCAGATGAAAGGAAGTACTGCGTCCGCTCGCCTCCACCTGTGACATTTACATTATGTTTTTGGCTGAAGGCATTTTTCCCCATTAAAATGTGTGGCCAATCATTATTAGCGTTTCCATTTCTTCTTC
The DNA here is from genome assembly GCF_027627455.1 of Sphingobacterium sp. SYP-B4668. Taxonomy (NCBI): domain Bacteria; kingdom Pseudomonadati; phylum Bacteroidota; class Sphingobacteriia; order Sphingobacteriales; family Sphingobacteriaceae; genus Sphingobacterium; species Sphingobacterium sp. SYP-B4668. The sequence continues at coordinate 3,369,272 of NZ_CP115483.1, forward strand.
CTGCCCAAATGTTGTCTATTGGACGCTCTGGATCATATTCATATGGAAAAGTACCATCTAAGTATCCTTTGATGCGCTCCATCTGCTCATCGCTATATATGGCTGTAAGGCCGGCATTTGCATTGGCTTGGTTATACGCAGTCGCCCAAGTATATGAATCGATAAAACTAGGCAACCGAAGTGGTGACGACAAGGACAGATTATTACTATAGTCCAACTTTGTCCCTTCGAGCTTAGAACCCTTTTTCGTCGTGATCAAAATAACACCAAATGGTGCGCGCGACCCATAAACTGCTGCTGCTGAAGCATCTTTCAATACAGAAATACTTTCTACTGTTTCCGGGTCAATTCCAGCTAGATCCATCTCTACTCCATCAACCAGTATCAAGGGACTACTATTCCCATTAATAGATCCTACCCCCCGTATATTCCAACCGCTTGCAGCTCCTGGCTCTCCCCCCCGCATCCCCATCTCTATATTCACGTTAGGTGATGCACCTTTGATCAAATCCGCCACATTATTTGCGGGCCTATCTTTCAGGCGATCGCCAGAGATGACATCAATCGAAGCTGTCAAGTTGCCTTTCTTTTGAGTTCCATAACCAACGACCACCACCTCTTCTAAATCTCGTGAAGCATCGTTTAACACCACCTGAATTTCCCGCTTACCATCAAGCGCTGCCAAATAGGTCGAAAAACCTACAGAACTAAATTGTAGCGTATCTGTTAGTGCACTGACTTCAATCCTAAAAGCTCCTTTGGAATCGGTCTGTGTTTTCGTATCATTCCCCCTCACTCCAACACTAACACCCGCCAAAGGCATACCTTTTGTGGTCTTTACTGTTCCATTAACAGTGTTTTTTTGCTGAGCATGGATCGCAACCCCATAAAATATGAGGACGACGAATACCATTATCGATCGAATTGGTATCATAATATATGATTTAATTAAATATTTGGTTGTCAGTTTATAATATTTTCTCGTCTTAAAATGTGCATATTGTATACAGCCATTCCTCGTCATGCACCAACCTCGAACCGTCTATAGTTTGGGGCATTTCACACCATGCAATATTTCAATTAAGCAACATCCGTCTTCCAGTGTATTATCTATGAATGCCCTCAACCCCCACTCTTCAGACAATCAGATTTTTAGACTTATCCAATATTTACGTTAACGTTACCGTAAATAGCTAAAACCCATCCGGATCACCGATATATCTATACGAATTCAACATATTTCATATCCCCTTTCAATTGCTAACTAAAACAAACCTAGAAAAAGCGTTAACGTTACCGAAATGATGTTAAAAAAAAGAACCATCACGATTCAACTTTCCAAAATGCAAGAATTTATATTTTAAAATCAAATAACTGTATTTGTCTCATCATCTACGTTTTTCAAAAAAAAGCACTCGACAATCGCTAGGTTTCGGTCTATAACATTTGCAAGATAAAAATTAGATGTATACAATGCAAAATTATTTTTTCAATTTTCATAAAAAAGATAATTTTCAATTGTCAAGATATCTATTGGCATAGGTTTGAATTCCACCATCTCCTCTTTTAGCAAAAAGTATTTGTATAAATAATTCAATGCCAGGTATCCTTGTTTATCCGGCCGCTGACATATCAAAAAATCAATTACCCCCTTTGCTAGATATTCCACATTTGCACCCAAAAAATCAAAACCGATTATATGCGGCTTGGTCAATTCTGTATTTTCATAAAAGAATTGTCCCACCAACGATACCCTCGAGTTTGTAATAAAAATCAAGTCAGGTTTGATATCCGTATGATAGCGGAGAAGTTTAGGTGCGATTTCATCATAGTCATTATAAGGAATATCTTTTATCGTTATATCGTAGGCCCTATCCAGTGATTGCAAATAATTACGATAACCCTCTATCTTGGTATTTAGATAGGTGTAGTTTTTTACCCCTTTTGCAATGTTCAGAATTAAGAGTCGAGCTTTGTTTTGAACCAAATATGAGGTCAAATTTCCAGCTAAACGTCCTGTACTATTCAAATCCGGGCCGATGTATCCCAACGAGGAATGACCTGGTATATCCGAATTAATAAAAATCGTCTCAATACGCTGTTGCTTACATAAGCTAACAAATTCTATTGTCTCCTTAATAAATATGGGCGCAATCACCACGGCATTAAATTTTTTTTGCAGCACCTTGGCCGATAATTTCAAAAAAGTAGCTGCATCTTCTTGGTCGTATAAAAAAACTTCGCTGTTAATTCCAAAAGTTGCAAATTCCTTAACACCTTTATCGATTCCCTTTAAACAGAGCTCCCAATATCCAGTCTGTAAAGAAGTCCTCGGTATCAAAATTGCAAAACTGAGATTATTTTTGACCGACAAAGAGCGAGCATACAAATTAGGTTGATAATTATGCTCTTTGATTATCTCCTTTATCTTTTCTCTCGTCTTATCCGATACATCCTTACGATTGTTGAGTACGCGATCTACGGTCGCAATAGAGACATTGGCAAGCTTAGCAATTTCCTTGATACCAAATCGCTGGTTCTCATTCTGTTCACTCATACGTTAAAAATTAATGGTATATATTCAAAGATAATGCATACCCAAATAAAAAAACAAAATTTATCTATGCACAATAACAAGTCGGCCAGACCAAGGGATGCATTAATCGGACCTGCTATTAATATTTTCAAAGTACCGCATGACTTGCAGCTCCGTTTCCACTTGCAATATAATTGTATGATCGAAAAGAACCAATCGCAGGTCGCGATACAGTCTAACAGCATTTTGAAGGCCCTGCAGTAAGGCGCTTCTATCATACTGTGCTATTGTGAGCTTTAAATCTTCCAAATCCTGACTCACCAATTCCATTTCAACTTTTCTCACCCCTCTTGGCAAGCTGTTATTCTTTACATGAAGCAGAGGTCCTAGTGTACTCATTCTCAAAAATCCCATAAAATCCAATGCTTCGAAATACTCCCCACGACCAATCTTAAGCAGTGCGTAATGTACCCAAATCCAAAAACGATCTTCTATCCATTGATAGTTTGGATATGGAAAGACCGATTCGGATTTAAGCAAAGCTGATTGAAGCTGCTGGTTTCTGTCAAAAAGTATGACCGGCGTTTCAACTCGATTGTAGCATTCATCTAATGTGACAAATTTGATATCTACATGCAGAAGAGGACGATCATACAGACATATCAATAGTCTAGGCTCGCCCACATGCTCACCGGTAAACCCCGACAAGAACCTCCCCAATCGCCGAGCATAGGCTATCATCTCTTTTGGATTATCGGTAATCTTTTCCCGTGTGACGATGATTAAATCCAAATCTGAAAATTCGTCCATCTGTCCAGACAGCCATGACCCACCCACCGCGAGTCCGATTATCTGCTCGTCTTTCTCCAGAATATGTTTTGCGTTATTTGCAAATTCAGTCTGTATCGTCATTGTAATATTGATTTAGGCAATGTCCTATATTCCTGCACTACGCTACCAGTCTATTGCCAGATTCAAGATAAGCATTCTTTCTCATTAGAACCTACCATATGGCCAAAAATATAGTACAGTCTGTTGATTAGCATTATAGCACTATTCAAGCACCCAATGCTTAACTTTTACAATTAAGAGTTCTATATTTGTAAAATCTGGGAGTTTCAGATACCCATACGAAAATGCTGCATCATCCTACGTATTTTCAAAATGGTTGGCGTGCGAGCAGAATTTGGCGATAAGGTAAATTGCCATTTCGCCCAAGGAAAAAGATAAAGAACAATGACCGGTGAAGACAAAGCAATCAAGACAATTTATTTCAGCATAGTCGGTAATACAGCCTTAGCTTTATTAAAGTGGCTAGCCGGATTCTTTGGCAATTCATATGCGTTGATTGCAGATGCCATAGAATCTACTGTCGATATACTTTCTTCGTTCCTTGTACTTCTAGGACTCAAATACGCCAAACGACCAGCCGATGACAACCATCCATATGGACACGGTCGCGTCGAACCCTTGATTACCTTTATTGTCGTAGGTTTTCTGATTATCTCAGCCACGATAATCGCATATGAAAGCATCCAAAATATCGGAACACCACATGACCTTCCCAAACCTTGGACATTGGCCGTACTGGCGGGTATTATTATCTGGAAAGAGATTTCTTTCCGTGTGGTCATGAAAAAAAGCAAAGAAACAGGAAGCTCTTCGCTGAAAGCCGATGCTTGGCACCATAGAAGTGATGCCATAACATCTGTCGCGGCCTTCATAGGTATCTCTATAGCACTTTTTCTAGGCCAAGGATATGAAAGTGCAGATGATTTTGCCGCTCTACTTGCAGCTGGATTTATTCTATATAACTGTTACCACATCTTTAGACCCGCCTTGGGCGAAATCATGGACGAAAATGTATATCAAGACCTTATTGATGAAATCAAGAGGAAGGCCTTACTCGTCGACGGTGTGATAGACACCGAGAAATGCTTTGTGCGCAAGTCTGGGACCACTTACCATGTAGATCTGCACGCCATTGTCAATGGTGATATTTCTGTGAGAGATGGGCACCGCATCGCTCACGAGCTAAAGGATACTTTGATTTCCAAACTTCCCCAACTCGGGCACGTACTGATCCATATTGAGCCAAAAGGATAATAAACGCAGTATACTGGGTAAATATGTGTAAACATATGTTATCTAGTATACAAAAGCTACACCTAACCACCTCAAAATCAAGCGACACACCTTCCATCCCCCAAAAGAGAGTAAGGAATCATCCAATAAAATACGTACATACATAGATTATTTTTCCTAAATTAGAGCCAACTATGAAAAACTGTCCCCACAAGCGGGACCCATAACCTATTGAAGTGATGATTCTGTCCTATTGGGTAAAACCGATGGCGGAAGCAACGCTCCTATAGTGTTTATCTACTATTAAAATGGCATCTTAAAATGGAACAAAGGCCAACTGCCCGTTTTATTGATTTTGACAATGGAGAATCCATTGCCCATTCGTTGCGTACTATATATGCGAAGGAGATCGTGCATGATATCGGCAAGGGAAAGATCAATGAACTATATCAATTTGCCAAAAAAGCATTATTGACCGACAAAGCCGAATACTATTGCTCGCAATATCATATATCCATGCTTTACAATTATGAAAAAGATCAAATCTATGCAAAAGGAATTAGGTCACTGAAGGATTCTATAGATGATATCTGGTATAAAATTGCATTGACTGCCCAGAAAATAGGATTTGAAAATTTAAAAATTCTTAAAGAACTGGCCTGTCAAGATCAGCTATATATACTTCGAACTACATCCAATCAGGGCCTGTACTCCTATCTAATGAAAGAATCTGCAGAGCAAATGATCGTAGACCAACTATCTACACCCTACACCCGCCTGCCACATATTGTACGCACTATTATACAAATAGGCTATGACCACCAAATTCACGGCATCGAACAATTAGAAAACGCCTTAATACGAAAGTCGAAACCCTATATTATTAAATTCTATACTAAGATAAGCCCCGAAACGGCGTTGGCTGCTATCAAAATTGGCTTACAATATCTCCTGAATTACATTCAGGATCCAAACGAGAATCAGAGGCTAATCAAGTCTACCAACGTACTCCTAGATACCGATAAAAGTATGGTCATGCCAAGCAAAATATGCTATGTCAAAAAAATATAGTGGAGTAGAAGCACCCCTCATTATGTGAACATATCCGCTTCTGAATGCATTATATTAACTTCTTCCTTTAGCTTTTATGCTCTCTCCAGTAAAGGAGTTACTTGCTCCAAAATGTCAAAAGTGACCTCAGCCATTCTATTACCTCGGTTGTCCAATAAAGGATTAACCTCCACCACCTCCAAACAGACAATCTTAGTAGAGGCCATTAGCCCCTTTAGTAACAGTGTGACTTCCGAAGGGAAAAATCCTCGTGGGACAGGTGTACCCGTTCCTTCAGATATCATCACACTGTCCATGCTGTCCACATCAAATGACACATACAATATGTCGCAGTGGCGCATTTGATTGAATACCTCTTCCACACAACATTTTATTGTTTTATCTCGCACTTCATTCACCCGATAGTTTTTGATGCCCAAACGCGCCATCAAAGCCTCTTCAGCGTCTTCGGTATCCCGCACACCAAAATAAACCAAATCTTCAGGTAGTACCTTCACTTCTGGAATACCGATATGTTTTAATTTTTCCCAATATAAGCGAGTATGCTCGTCAACCTCATTTTGTTTGCTATCCAAATTATCCTGCTGCATCACTGATGCAAGTGGCATGCCATGCAGGTTGCCAGAGGGAGTTGTGTAAGGCGAATGGATGTCGGCATGCGCATCTATCCAGACCACTCCCAAACGCTTGTTGGGAAATGCAGCCTTGATGCCCCCTATCGTACCAATTGCCGAAGAATGGTCACCAGAGAATACCAACGGAATGTTATCCTTCAATAAACTATCTTCCACGATAGTAGACACCTGTCTGCACTGTTGATACACCTCTTTGATATGCTTACCAAATGGATTTGCATCTGTCTCATATATCGAATCATTTCGTGTCTGTACATCCACCGAAGGATATTTCTTAAAAAATAGACTTCCCTTATTTATAGCGGCAATCTCAATCGCATCGATTCCCATATCGGAACCTCTAGTTCCAGCACCTATATCCGATCTATTCTTAATCAGTTCTATCGACTTTTTCATACAAATGATTTCAATGATTTTTCGATTAAGCCAAGACTCTCTTCTATTTGTGCTTGATTAATGACCAATGGGGGGGCCAATCGTATTTTGTTTCCATGGGTAGGTTTAGCTAACAGTCCATTCTCCTTGAACTTCAGGCATACGTTCCAGGCAAGATCATCATCCTCGCTACAATCCATTTCGATGGCAGTAAGTAGCCCCTTGCCCCTGACCTCCTTAATCAGACCCAATCTGCGAGCTATATCCTCAAGTCCGGCCCGGAAAATCTCGCCCATTTTTTTGCTATTTGCAGCTAGCCCCTCATCCAATACCACCTGTAGAGCTTCAACCGCCACTGCACAAGCCAATGGATTACCGCCATAGGTCGAACCATGTTCACCTGGCTTGATCGTCAGCATGATTTCATCATCTGCCAACACCGCAGATACGGGCAGTACACCTCCAGACAGCGCCTTCCCTAAAATCAAGATATCAGCCTTACTTCCGTGTTCCTTTGCCGACACATCATATGAAGCCAATAAGCTTCCTGTTCGTGCTATACCCGTCTGTATCTCATCGACTATGAGCAAGACATTATTTATTGTGCACAACTCACGTATTGCTCGAAGATATCCTTCATCTGGAATAATGATTCCGGCCTCCCCTTGTATTGGCTCCACTATAAATCCAGCAATATTTTTATCGGACGCCAACAACTGCGCAAAGGCTTGCACATCGTTGTATGGCACCTGCACCATCCCGGAAACAAACGGACCAAACCCTTTGGTGCTTGTCTCATCATTTGATGCGGAGATCACTGATATCGTCCGACCGTGAAAATTATCCTTTGCAAACACGATCTTAGCTTGATCAGCGGCTACCCCTTTTACCGTGTACGCCCATTTACGGCACAGTTTAAGGGCAGTCTCCACAGCCTCTACTCCCGAATTCATGACCAATGCTTTGTCATAGCCAAAAAGTTCACACATATACTCTTCAAAATCACCTAGCTTATTGTTATAAAATGCCCTCGAAGTAAGTGTCAATTTAGCGGCCTGTTCATTTAGCGCGCGGATAATACGGGGGTGACAATGCCCTTGATTAACTGCTGAATAAGCCGATAAAAAATCAAAATACTTATTACCCTCCACATCCCAGACAAATACGCCTTCACCCTTTTCCAATACCACCGGCAAAGGATGATAATTATGCGCTCCGTATTGGCTTTCTTTAGCGATAAAAGCCTCGCTCTTTGTCAAATTCGCCTGAGTTCCCATATCTTTAAGTTTTTGTTTACAATCCAAAATTATAAAATATAACGCACAGACCGCAAACTAAAGTAAAATTTGACTCATCAAGTCATTTAAATTAGTAAATTTGAACAACAACAACAACAAACCCTTCCATATGTTAGATGACTTTGACATTCGTATATTAAAAATGTTAGACAAGGATGGCCGTATGGCTTATTCAGCAATCGCCAATGAGATGGGGGTATCCAATACCATGATTCATCAGCGCATTGCTCGAATGGTCGAACAAGGTATCCTAGAAGGTACCAAGCCTATGTTGAATGAGAAGAAGCTAGGCTACGACTGGGGCGCATTTACGAGCCTAAGTCTTGAAAAAGACCATGACTCCCAACGTGTTATCGAAGAACTCAAAAAAATACCAGAAGTCACAGAATGCTATTTTATAACTGGTAACTACACCCTTTATATCAAAATCATTGCGAAGAACCACGAACACATGCGTCAACTGCTATACGAAGAGATAGACAATATTCCAGGCATCGCTAAAACAGACTCCATAATTGAGTTAGGCTGTGCATTCAAGCGCAACATCATATTATAACACCGTCTTTATGCGGTATACAGCATTCTAACAGATGCTATTCCTTATTCTTAGACTGTCCTGTCGGCATGAAGCATAGGCCATGTGCAGCCAATGCTGATCTAAATATAGGTAGAGAGGCTTTGCCTATTCCATGAAGATTCAGAATTTCCTTCTCTGTGAATGTCGATAATTCTTCGAGCGTAATGATTCCATGATGCAAAAGGGCATTCCTCGCGGGATTGCTCAGCAAAGCCAAGAAACCAGCGAACGGCTTCTTACTTTTTTCACAAATAGGACAAGTTGGGCAATCCGAACTTTTATAGAACTGGTGCCCATTGTCACAGATTTTCAAATTTTTGGAAGTCGTCATCATTTTTATAGTTGTCTGCAGGCTATACATACAATTTTACAACAAAAAACCGATTAACGTCCTTCGCATAAGACAAGAAATCAACCAATTAGACTTGCTTAGTCGTAAACGAGACCCCATCAAGGGAAGCACCTACTATTTATAACCAGCTGCTATTACAAGACGGTATACGCAGACATATTGATACTTTTTTCAAAATATTTAATAACCAAGTGTAAGTTTTTCTTTCTTTCAACTACCTATTGGATAAAATAATCCTTTATGGAAGTAGCAAAACCCATGCTTAGGATCGATCCGGTCGAAACTAAGACTCCGAGTGATTCACAATCAATAACTCGCTTCAAATCGTTAACTTTAGTCAAAAATCGATATGGACGAACCTGATTTTTTAATTCTACTACACGAACATCGCGGGATTCTTCATAAAATATGTCGTCTATATCGAGATTCCAAAGAGGACAGAGAAGACCTCTTTCAGGAAATCACGTTCCAACTCTGGAAATCTCGACAAGGATTTAAAAACGAAGCAAAAGCAAGTACCTGGATATATCGTATTGCGCTGAACACAGCAATAGCTACGTTCCGCAAAAAAGCCCATACAATTATCTATCCCCCCGTACTACCAGATACTGCTGAAGAATTGCCATCGGACGAACTGGCACTGCGACAAGAACGTCTGTTCGCAGCCCTGAAACAACTTAATGACGGTGATAAAGCAATAATCACCCTTTACCTCGAAGACCTCAGCTATCAACAGATTGCGCATATTACAGGAATAAGCGAAAACTATGTGGGAGTCAAATTAAATCGGATCAAAACAAAAATTCAAAAACTTTTAGGCTAAACGCTATGGAACTAAACGAACTAAAATCAACATGGAATACCCTAAACAGTCCCGATTTATCAAAGACAGATATACTAAACATGCTATCCGAAAACAAGCATCCCGTGTTAAAGAGTATTCGCAAACAGTTGATTATTGAGCTGGTTGGATGGACTATATTCCTATTGTGTTACTATTCCATGTTCGACGGAAATACAAAACCACTGTGGGTGAATGCATTACTCATTCTTTCCATCTTATTGCCGGCAGGACACAATTTAATGGGCTACAACTTTGCAAAACATCTGATATACGGAGTCAATATCCATCAATCACTTCAAATCTATCTATCAAAAATCAAGGTTTATGCTGCGTCGTCCATTATCACCAGGCAGATTTACCTGACGGGAATTCTCTTATTCTTCGGCTATGGCCTAAACATCGGTCCCAGACAACATCTCGCTTTCGCAATAATCGGACTCGTTTTTTCAGTACAATTGATTATGACGACCAAGATTTGGCGAAAGCGAATAAGAAAACTTAAAGAGTCACTAGCGGCCTTCAATTGACACTCGCCCTACAAATACATTCGGATGGTATTTGAAAAATAGCTATCCAAGGGGTTGTGTATAGCAAAGGCATATAAGCGTAATATTATAAATTTTCTTATCTTAACACTATCCGTACTACAAAGGAGTATGCGGATATTTCAGGAAAGAGCTGATATTCATATGTTAAAGACATTTGCTGACAAAGTCATAGATTTTAATCGAATGCTACACTATTCAGGGCAGTTACCACCGGGATATGAAGTGATGAATCCGTATTTAGATAACCCCGAAACGATGGAGGTCATGCAGCAGTTTTACCAAACTTTTTATGCCGATACTAGACAACGCAAATTCATTGTCGGAATCAACCCGAGCCGTCACGGTGCTGGTGTCACAGGCGTCCCTTTTACGGACACTAAACGATTACTAAGTGCTTGTGGTATCCAAATGCAGTCAGCCCATACGCATGAGATATCGTCGGTCTTTATGTACGACATGATCGCCGAATATGGAGGAGTAAGAGATTTTTACAGCAGTTTCTACATCAATTCGCCATTTCCTCTGGCTATTATACGTCGTACTACGGACGGCAAATGGCTGAATGCCAACTACTATGACGACCCTACGCTCTTCACCTTAGTCAAAGACTTCATGATTGATTCACTACAGCAACACATCGCTTTAGGGCTCGACACATCAGAAGTATTTATCTTGGGTAAGAAAAATGCAGTTTTTATCCAAAAACTCAATAAAGAAGCAGCCCTATTTGATAAATTGACCATCTTGGAGCATCCACGCTACATTCAACAATATAAATCCAAAGACAAACAGTATTATATCAACAAATACATCACCACCCTTCATCCGATGGCATCTGATTCGTGATTACACGCTAGCATTCACTGTCGTCAATTTCAAACCTCCTTCACTGGAACTAACATTTATACACATGATCAAAATATACAAGTCTAAAATCAGTCCATGGCTCGCCATCATCATACTGGGCGCAATCTTTGGTCCTGTCATTCCGATGGCCAGCGACTTCATTTGGACCGCCCTTGTGTACATCATCGTATTTTCGGTTCTCTTTATCCCTACGTTGTTCAACACACACTACATCCTCACTCCCGACCAATTGATTATCAAGAGTGGAATTTTATTCCACAAAAAAATCCCCTTACACAGCATCCGAAAGATAGTCGAGACAGGCAATATGGCCAGTGCCCCCGCCATGTCTTTAGACAGGCTGGAGATTTTCTTCGGCAAATTTGATACCGTACTGGTCTCCCCTAAAGATAAAACGGGTTTTATAGAGGCCGTCACGGCTATCCATCCAGATATCGAAGTCAAGTTCAAGAATATCTCTTACGGAAAATAGAATAGTCACCTATCCGACAAAATATTGGATAACATCATAAAAAAATGAACATACACATCAGACCAGAACGACACGAAGATTTTCAATCTATTTTTAATCTTGTTAAACAAGCATTTGAAGCAGAAGAAATGAGTGACCATACCGAACATCATTTAGTAAACAGACTAAGGTATTCCAGCGCATTTATCCCTGACCTGGCACTTGTTGCTGAAGCGAACGAACAGATTGTGGGATATATTCTACTCACCAAAATCAAGATAATCAGCAAGACCAACGAAGAATTCGAATCGCTAGCGCTGGCCCCTGTTGCAGTATTGCCAGCTTATCAAGGTAAAGGTGTGGGAGCCTTATTAATTCAAAGCGCTCACAAACGCGCATTGGACCTTGGTTTTCAATCCATTATTCTATTAGGGCACGAGCATTATTATCCTCAATTTGGATATCATCCCTTAACGACTTATGGGATCAAACTTCCATTTGAGGTTCCTGAAGAAAATTGTATGGCCATTGAACTGGTAGAAGGCGCATTGACAAATGTAAACGGCATCGTGCAATATCCAAAAGAATTTGGTTTAGCTGAATAAACAAGACACAGCTGCGAGATGACACCGTTATTCCCCGAAAAAGGTTAACATTCGATTAAGTGTACGTAAGCCTACTAAGGATTTTCAGCTACATACTAAACCAATAGTTGACCTTGAGCATAAAAGTATTGCTTGCAGGTAAGCCAAACATGGTGTCCAAATTGCGTCCCCACCCCGTATGGTATACATCGTCCTGATTCGATCTATTATGTTCCCAAACAAGGTATAATGTCGATCCAGGGAGATACTCCCATCGTGCCACCAAATTGGAGCGAAACTCATTGAAACTAAAGTTAGGATCCTTGAACGAAAGCTTACGTCCGCCATTTTCAATAGTATAGCGTCCATCACCGTATGAAATTTCGTCCGGTTCAAATTCGTTGAAACGATCGGCATAGGTACGTGATTCAGGATTGGTCGCTTCTTTAAAACGATCATATTTTGCTACTGAGGTAAATGGTGACCCATAATACTGGATAGAGATGTCAGGAGTAAGATTCAACTGCATATTCAGGGTCATTCCATAGGTCTGTTGCTTCATTCGCCCCATCATGTAAACGGTATTGTCTCCAGAATGTTCTGAAGGCAAGATACTACTTACATACTGTACATTGTCCTTGTTCCAGGCATAGTTGAGCTGTCCCGTAAGACGTACATGATTGCCCAACCTGAATATCATGCTTGGATGGATGGCGTTATAGCCCGTCTCCTCCTCCAAATAATGTCGACCATTATAATCCAGTTTGAAGACGACGCGTTTGGCCCTATCCGTACTCAAGACCACATTAGTTTCAAAGTTAGCATTATACCGCATATCTGGTCCGCCTCTTAGACGACGACTGTCCACGGTATTCCAACTAAAGGTCTCCTTAATATCCATCTCAAAGCGACGCTTGGTACTCAAACTACGCCACCGGATTGCAACATCATTATTGATAGCCTTACCGCCATAGTTCCACATGTTCTTTTGCGTCAGGTTAATTCCTGCAAAACGAAATGGCCCCCATGGATCGGTCTTTCGAAAAGCAATCTCTGATTCATTCAGTTTGTAATCCGATTGGCGCATGTATCCTACATCATTCAAATCAAACCCTGGTGATGACCAACTGAAGGTCTCTGAAAAATTCCACTGTGCGTTCCCCTTTTTACCAACCTTAACATATCCTCCAGTACCGTTCAACACATCTTTATCTGGATCCAGATTTAAGTAGTCGGATCCGGACGCCCTATGGTAGTAGTGTGTTGCATTACGTTTAGTATTCAAGATTGCTTCTGGCGACCCATGTAGACTACTAAACATACCTTTAGCATCTACATAGTACAGTCTATTAGCAAAATATTGCGTAAAATCCACTCCCCCTGTAAACGCATTGCCCACCCGAATATCTTTCAGATGCTCTTCGCTCAGATTTCTATTCACCGAGGTCAGCATTCCTCCCAACAATGTATTCCCTTCCCAGTTTTTCTGCACACGGGCGACAGTGTAGTTGGTGAGTGGCTCTGTCACTTCCCGGTCAAATACCCCATTACGCATCACCCGCGAAGAAGTTTGTGCCGTCACACTTTCCAGAAAACCAATCGTCACCCCATTCCTATTCGTTCCCGTTAACTTCATCGCTCCTATAATCGGAATATTCTTAGGTGTACTTGAATAACTATTAATATTGTCAATACCTAGAGGTTGATAAGACGGCATTGCCCCAATACGTCTTGAATAAAACATCATACCATCCGCATTGTTGTCAAACTCCAAGATGTGTTTTCCTTCCAGAAAGAAGGGTCTCTTCTCATCGTAGAATATTTCATACGCTGATAGGTTCATCACTGATGGATCTAGCTCGACCTGACCATAGTCGGGGTTGATTGTCATATCCAGTGTAAAATCGCTCAACGCAAATTTAGCATCAAGACCTGCATTCGCGTGCCATTTACTTCCCTTTTGAAAGGGACTATTCGGGATACGGGGCTCGCGTACAAACTTGCTCATGGTATACGGCAAGAACTCTATTCCCCTGGCCTTTGGCAAATCGTCCATTCCATGCATTTCACCAAATGAAAATACATGTCCATTATTTTTGATAGGTATGATGCTCCAATTTTGGACTTCATTATTTCGCCTGATGATACGCCGCACATGTAGCCCCCATGTTCCATCTTCATTCTTTTGATTGTAGCGCAGTTGGCTAAAAGGAATACGAAGTTCTGCTGTCCAACTCGAGTCAGCCATATTTATATGGGTACGTCCTTCCCAGACCGTATTCCAACTCAAATTTACAGACAGCTTATCCGTTACTGTCAAATCGGTCTTGTTCCCCCCTAGGTTAATATTAAATTCGGAGGCCACTCGATAATCGTGGTAAGTATCAAAAGCTATGCTGATTAAATCTCCATTACTATTGTCATCCCTATTGCCAATAAAAGCGTTCATTGTCTCTGGGTGTGCATCTTTGCAATATACCCCCACGTATACGTTTTCATTGTCATAAAAGATTTTCATACGTGTCCACGAAGCAGTATATACCCTCTCGAAAGGTATCACTTGTGAAAATTTTTCAGACCATTGTCCAAGATGGTCCCACATATCCTCATCCAGCTGCCCATCTATTTTAGGTTGTTGTCCTTCCAATTTTGTGACCACATATGTCCTTTTGTAGGCACTGTCAAAAGAAACCACCTCTTTCCTATCCTCTTGAGCCCAACAAAGGCCCTGAATCATCCAGAAAGCTAGGAAATAATAGTATTTCATAAATTATTCAGCTATTTTATTACAGGTTTAGTATTATAATGGTCAAATTATTAACGCAATTGCAGCAAGGTAAATAAAATAAAATAGTTAAGGTGATTCCTACTTCGACGTAATAGTTTTTTTACGAAATCAATTGCTCCTTTCAAGAGCAATCCGTACATGTTTATTCAACACATCATTTTTTCATTTTTTATGCAAATCGATGCCACTTTGAAAAATCAAATGCACCACATTTTCTGTATAAGATATACATTTAGATCGTGTTGAGTCAATCCATAAATCATTTCACTATCATTCAAGTCGACTTTAAATGGGGACTTATCCATAAAAAAAGAGCCAAAAGCATACGCTTCGACTCTTTTTAGCACACTTTTAATCAGGCTACCTATTCTGCCATCACTACAAACTCTGCTCCGGAGGCATAGTCTTGTCCGTTTTGCGAGCTCAAGGCTGTAAAACGTATATAACGTGCTTCCACCGGTTTGTTCAGCAGCACGGTTTTCAGCTTACCACCACGTTCAAATTCACCTTCTACGACTGCATCACTCCAAGTCTTACCATCCAGACTTACCTGCAGACGATATCCTTTAACCTGTCCATTAGGTCCATCTTGTCGCGGCAAGTACGTGAAGCCTTTTATTTTCTTCACAGCACCTGCATCAAAGTCGACCCAATGCGGATACTGTGCAACTGTCACGGAGTACATGGTATGCCATATCGTTGATGGATCACCATCCACCAAATGTTGTGCGTTGCCTTCACCGGTTTCTTGGCTCGAAGCTGATACTACCTCCATCACGATGCTCTCTATTTTAGCGAATTTGGTGGAGACCTTCAACTTTTCGTTACCCAGATACCAAGCAGTCACTATACCACCCTCTCTTAAATCAAACGGCTGGGTATAAGGCTTTGCCCCTTCAAATCCCTTTTGCACCATCAGCTTAGCGTTCACTTGTTCAGATGCGATAGTGACTTCACCATTTCGATTACGGGTGATACCTATCGGCATTTCCCCCCCCACGCTTACCAAGGCTTGGTTTTGCTCATTCTGCTCCTTTACAGGACGTATAATGAAACCAAAGCTATGTCCAGCTGCTTTCACTCTGTCTTGCTCCAGCGGAGGCCCCTGTCCACAGCTATTACCGCCAAGACCTGTCACACCAGCCATCAGATAAAGATGTGTTCCGGTACTCTTAGGCAGTTGATGGGTGTGGGGGGCCAAGGTCGTCTCCAATTCACTCCAAGGCAATGCCGAGGCTGCAAAATAATCCTTAGCAACAAATATGACACCTGCTCCCTTTCCATCAGTCAAAGCACTCCACCTCACCTCTTCTCGATTCCCAGTAGACTGCGGTTTGGGCCATGCAAAATATTGCTCAGAAACCGTGCTGGTATAGTGCTGTATAAATTGTCCCGTCTTCCGATCTGCATAGTTGTTAATCGGTCCCCGGCCATAGTAACTGTATTGTTCGTATTCAGCAGGCAACTGCATGGCAAACCCTAAATGGGGCAATACCAAGCTACTGTTATTAGAAGTGATGCTACTTTCCAACTCGATAGAACCATCTTTGTACACCGTCCAAATGTAGTTGCTGACAAACTTAAAGTCTTGATCCGTAAATGGCTTATCGGTATGCTCTTGCAAAGTATAGGTACCTGAACTACCTCCTCGTATAGTTGCGCCATTCGGCGCTTGCGATTCTACGTTGTATGACAGCACATAGGCCCCATCGGCGCGTGTATACACACTTGCTCCATAGGCCTTATGCTTCAAATTATGTAACCCCTTTTCAAACCACTGCTGATAAGCCCAGTTGTCATTGTCCAAGGGAGCCCGTAGCGCGTCCAAACGAGGTCCTTCCCCATCTCGAATTACAACTTTCCCATCATAAGCCAAATGGAACAGCGTACCCGTAAGATTATCAAATTTGGCGATAAAGCCCTCGCCCTTGACCACCTTTAAATCGCCCTCCTGCGAGATATCCAATGCTGCCCCCTTTGCAATCGCGGCAATAGAAGGTCGAGGTGAAGCTCCCTTAACGAGCAACTGCTCTTCCATCTGCACCTCTCCTTTATCTGCCCACGGCCGTACCTCTTTAAGCACAAACTGTATTTTTATAAAATACTCCGACTGCAAATCCAACTTGGTAAAGTCATAGGGTATTTCCAATATCTGCTTGGTACGTGGAGCGATAGAAGGTGTTATTGTCCGGTACGAACTTCCTCGATCCACTTGATCACCGTCTTTCCACAAGGACCAGTGTATATCATATTCATCCAACGTACTGAAATAATTCTTATTAAATACCTCTATTTTTCCTGTCGAGATATCCAGCGCTTTGATGCCTACATTCTGATACACTTTACGTACTTCATAGTACGCTGGTTTCGGGGTTAAGTCTGAAAAAATCAAACCATTCATCACAAATGTTCCATCATTAGGCTTATCTCCAAAATCACCGCCGTACGCCGCATAACGTTCACCCGTGTTTTTGTCATACGCATACATCGATTGGTCTATCCAATCCCATATTGCTCCTCCCATGAAAAAATTAGTCGATTCGATAGCCTCCCAATAGTCAATCAAATTGCCCGTAGCATTTCCCATAGAATGCGCATATTCAGATATATGAAACGGATACTTCAACTTATACTTTCCTTTTACCGCCTCTTTGACCCAATTTATAGAGGGATACTGATTAGACCCTATATCTACAATACTGTTATTACGCTCATACTGAACAGGTCTAGATAAATCGACTTTTTTTATTGCCTGATATGCCGCTACAAAATTTTGACCAGGTCCGGCTTCATTGCCCAATGACCAGATTACAATTGATGGATGATTGATGGTTGCATGGACCATCTCCAGATTGCGAGCTACGTGTGCATTTTTCCATTCCACAGGATGCGATAGAGAGGCTTCTCCATAATAGTACTCATGGCTTTCTATATTTGCTTCATCTTCCAGGTATATTCCATACTTATCACATAGATAATACCAATAAGGGTCATCTGGATAGTGAGAATTGCGCACATGGTTGATATTTGCACGCTTCATCAGAAAGATTTCATTTTCCATCTGTTCGTGCGATACGACCTTTCCTTTCTCGGGATTCGTCTCATGACGGTTCACGCCTTTCAATTTGACAGGCTTACCATTTATGTAGAAATACCGCCCTGCCAATCCGAACTCATCTTCTGCCGCTGGGGTATCCTTAAGCTCCACCTCTCTAAATCCGACATAGTTTGATACCACATCTATCAGACGCCCTTTCCCGTCCAATAGCTCGGTTACAAGGGTATACCGATATGGGGTCTCTGCAGACCATTTATTCGGATTGTCCATTTTCAGCACCTGCTCCACAACACCCGTTCCAGACTGCTTAATCTCGGATACCGAGCGCGACAAATTTATGCTCTCCACCCGCACACTTTCGTCACTATACAATTTGTTTGCATACAACGTATACCGAATCTTGTATCCTTTGATAATCTTGGACATACCGTTCGACACCTCTGCTGTGACTTTAAGTGTTGCATCCTGATAATTTGCATCCAAATCCGGAATAGCAACTAGGTTACGGATCTGTACTTTGGGCTTAGCCGATAGCGATACTGTCCTAAATATCCCTGGCAACCGAAACATATCTTGGGCCTCCAAGAAAGAAGCATCCGAATTGCGATAAACTTCTACAGCAACTGTATTGTCACCCTTCGAATTCAAATATTTGGTAATATCAAATGCAGCAAGATTTCTGGAATTTTTGGAGAATCCCACATATTTACCATTTATCCACAGGTAGAAAAAGGAATCTACACCATCAAAATTAATATAGATATCTTTCCCTTTCCAGTCCTTCGGCACTACAAAAGAGCGACGATAGGAACCGACCTCATTCCTATATACATACGTTGTCCAGTTTTGTGGAGGTGTACGCATTACCCCTCCACGCCAGTCGTCTACCTTCACCTGATGTTGAAAAATGACGGGTTGATTCACATAGATGGGTACACCATACTTCAGTGAGCCGTCTTTTTGTATCCCCAGTATATTCCAACTCATAGGTACGGGTACATCGTCCCATGTAGACACATCAAATGCGGGGTCGAAAAATTCTTTCGTTCTTTCATCAGGGGTCTTTACCCAATTGAATTTCCAAGTGCCGTTAAGGGACTGCCAATTGCTCGAATGCTCGGGTAGCACGTGACGAGCAGATTCGACATCGTTAAAAGAAAAGTGATAAGCGTGTGGCAACTCCTTATTTAATGAAAGCTGCTCAGGAGATTCCCACTCTTTACCAGTAGGTGCCAGTGGACTATCGTAGGAAAATCCCGCTATCCGACTAGTCACCGGTACTTGTTGTGCCAATAACTGTGCAGGTAGAGCTAGTAAAAATAATATCCTATATCTTGACGCAATAAATCTGTTCATAGCTAAAATGTTGTAAGATTGACGACAAAATTAGAATCCTCAGGGTCAAATGCAAGCAGTGCTAGAACTCAAAAGAGGCTTTTATGGGAAATTGTTACGTATACCTCTTCATCAATCGATTGCGCATTTTTTCCTTTTTTTTGAAGCGGCTATTAGATTTCATTCTACCTTAACAATATGCAGTTACGATTGGCATCTTGCCAGTTAGTCAAGCTCCCCTCCTGTACAATTTCGCCATCTGACCATCACAAACAACCTGTATTTCTACTTTCCAAATAAGACGTCTTCTTATTTTATACTTGACGACACTTTTCATCTACTTCTTTCAATAATCGCAGCTATTTAAAAGATATAATCGTACTGACCTCGTAACGGCTACCAAGTCAGTTCACGATTTTGATTTAAATTACTTTATAGCGGATCTTTATAAATTTCCAGACCACATTCTGTAGTTTATTCACACCACCAATGGTAATAGTTGTGGTGTCCATCATATTCAAATCCACACCGCGGATACAGGGTATTGCCGATTTCGTTTGTTTTCTCGGTCTCCAACAGGAGACCACAAGCTCCAGTCTCTTCGCACCAACGCTTACTACGATCTATCAGTGCCACAGAAAGTCCGCGTCCTCTGTAATCAGGATGCACAAACAAATCACTCAACAGCCATTGTTTCTGCAGCTTAGTATAATGAAATAGTCTATAGAGCTGAACAAACCCAACAACCTGTCCTTCAACAAGAACCAAAAATATATCCGATTCCCCGTTCAATATACGTTCTCGTAAAAATGCTTTGCCTCGCTCAAAGTCAGATACCTGACGGTAGAATACCCTGTAAAGGTCAAATAACTGCGCAGCTTCGTTCAAGTCTTCCAAAGTAGCTTTCTTAATCTTGTAATTCATATCCGATATTTATTTTGATTTCCTTACAAAAATATAGGCTATATGGACTATATTTACGACCCAGATACAACATAAGAGGTAGTCCACATGTTTCCATATTCAAGCTTAATCCAAATCGACAAGGACAGTAAAGTTCCGGTCTATAGGCAGATTGCCATCACCATTATCAACGCTATCACGAATGGCGTATTGAAATCTGGCACCCCCTTACTCAGCAGTCGGGCTATGGCCGAAGCTCTCGGTGTCCACCGGAAGACTGTCATTGCAGCTTACGAAGAGTTGAGTGCGCAAGAGTGGATCAGTACGTTTCCGCGCAAAGGAGTATTTGTGTCGCAGCACATCCCGCAGCTTAGACCTAAAAAGTGGAGTCAAGATGAGCCCCTATATGCATATGCGCATGACATGCACATCCCCTTCAAGACACTTGGTACACTAGCACAACAAATGGGTATCAGCAAACCCAACCTAGTAATCGATGATGGACGTCCAGATATCCGAATATCACCTCTGGACGAACTGCTCAAAACTTATCGCTGGCTCCTGACGCAAAAATGGTATACCCAAGATCGCGAACATAGTGCTCCCCAAGGGAGTCTTCGATTACGACAAGCACTGGTCCCTTACCTTTCTGAGAGCCGAGGTCTACAGCTTAGTACCGACCATATACTCATCACACATGGAGCACAGTTAAGTATATATATAGCCTCTTATCTACTTTTGGATGCAGGGGCATGTGTTCTTGTGGGCCGTCCAAACTACCCCATGGCCAATCAAGTATTCCGCAATTGCGGTGCACAGATACTTGAGGTCGCAGTGGATAACGATGGTATCGATACGGATGAGATTGAACGCCTATGTCTGAAAAGGAAGATAAATGTAGTGTATGTAATCCCACATCATCACTATCCCTCTACAGTGACACTAAGCTCCGAGAGACGACTTCAATTGTTAGAACTGTCCAAACGTTTTTCATTTGCCATCATCGAGGATGATTACGATTATGACTACCACTATGCCTCCTCTCCTTATCTACCATTAGCCAGCGCCCAGCACGGCGGCAATATTATCTATATCGGTTCCTTTTCCAAGGTATTAGACCCTTCGATTCGCGTCGGATTTATGGTCGCCTCACAAAACTTTATCCAGCAAGCCACACTCTTGCGCAAGACAATAGATGTAAGTGGAGATATCTATCTGCAAGATGCGCTAGCCAAGCTCGTTAAAGAAGGTGAAATCAAGCGTCATTTGAAAAGGGCTAAGAAAATATATCATCAAAGGCGTGATCTCTTAGACCAATTGATGCATCAGCAGCTTAGCCCTTACATTAACTACATTGTACCTTCTGGGGGGATGGCTATCTGGGTCAAATTGCGCAGCGACCTTTCAATCCAGACCCTAGCTCGGCTGGCTGCTACCCATCGTCTCCAAATCAATGATATTGATGAACAAGAGCATGCTTTTCGATTTGGCTTTGCTTCATTAAATGATCAAGATATAAAGGCGGCGGTACACATCCTAGCCTTATGCTTTGCTCAAATGTCTCCAGATTAAGCAATCACAATTACCCACTAAAGCTTCGGCACCTCCCGTCATCATTAGCGTTAATGCATAGGAGAACAGATTTCAATCAAGAATCCATTTACATCCCGCACATATGCGACTGTCTGCCCCCAAGGTTTCTGAGTAGGTTGCTCTACAATAGTGCCATTGTGTTCCCATACCTTATCGATTAAATCTTCTACTTGATCGGTAACGATTCCCAGTTCAATCCCAAACGGCCGATCAGCGATGTTACTTGCCCTATACCCGGCACTTAGATTATTCTGGGCCAAGCTATGGCTAGCAAATGCTATCGTAGTATCCCCGGTGTCCAACTCGGCATAGTCCTTTTCAGGTGTAACAAACTTGCGGACAAATCCAAAGACCTGTTCATAAAACTGAATACTACGTGTCACATCTGGTACGTACAAAATCGTATAGGCAAACTTTATCATGGTTTATTGTTAAATTGTTTATTCAATATGCTGTCGATTGTCAAATTTATCCAAAGTACTTTCCTTCTATGGCCTGCAAAGCATAGATCCATCTATCCCATCCAAATAGTGCATGAGGAGCAAGCTTGAATCTCAGAAATACAACAAGGGGCCAACTGCCTTATCCTTGAATCCTTTCCAAAAGATATGTTTTACTCACGAATGGGTCAGTGTTGAGCTTCAGTGGTCTATGTTCCGCCATAACTAGCACAAATATACCGCTGACTGATGACAACTGTGTGTCAGCAGGGCTGACCTGATATCCAAAAAAAGATAGATAGGGTACCCCACTATGAAAAGGTAATATTGATGTAATATCTGCAAAAAAAGAGCTAGGTATTACATTCCCATACGCCTACTTTTATATCAAAAATAGAGCATGAAAGCAATTGTACTGCGGGCACCAAAAATACTTGAAGAGATCGAACTTCCATACCCAGCACCACCAGCCGAAGATGAAGTATTACTTAAAGTAATAAGAGTATCCATATGTGGGACAGACCTACACGCATACAATGGGAATCAGCCTTTTTTCAGCTATCCTCGGATTTTGGGACATGAAATTGCAGCCAGTGTCGTCCAAGTGGGACGCCAGGTAACACATGTACAGGTAGGTGACCTCTGTACGATAGAGCCTTATCGCAACCAAGTAATCGATCAAGCTGTACGTCGTGGGAAGACCAACTGCGGAAAGCAAATGACCGTATTCGGCGTACATGAGGATGGGGCTATGCGCGAGTATTTTACGTATAAAGCAGCTAATGTACATCCTGTTGTCGGGTTGGAACTAGACCAACTCTCGCTTATAGAACCCTTAGCAATCGCTTCCCATGCCCTTGAACGTGCGGATATTCAAACGGATGACACTGTGCTCATCATCGGCGCAGGCCCAATTGGGTATGGGATTGTAGCCATTGCACGTTTACTAGGTGTCAAGATAGCCGTATTAGAAGTTAGCCCACACCGGGCTTCAATTATTAAGCATCATTTTCCTGAGGTTCATGTACTCTTGCATTCCGACACCATCCATCAGGATTTGGAGACAATCTTCGAAGGAGAGTTGCCCACCATTATCCTAGATGCCACAGGGAACCGGCAATCCATGGAGAGCACCTTCGAATATGCCGCTCCAGGAGGCAGCATCATATTTGTTGGTCTATTTATGGGACAGCTCGTATTTGATGACCCTACATTCCATCGCAAAGAACTTACACTGAAGGCCAGTCGCAATGCCCGTTCTAAAGATTTCGTCAAGATCATCGGATTATTGAAGGCAGGCGACTTAAAGCTAGAAGGTTACATAAGCCACCATATCCGATTTGACGATCTTACTACCGAATTCAACAAGCTATATGACCCAGATGAGCACGTGATGAAAGCCATTGTTACATTTGACTAGTACCCTGTTGAATCACATACCATCCTACACCCCTTAGGTGGTATTTGAATGCTCCATAGCACTTTTAGCTATTGTATAACCTATATCCTTACAATATCCACCTGCGAAATCACTAGCCAGCTTAGGTTTGATGGTATTCATTATTTTTGCATGCGCTCAACCAATGCTTTTTGTATTTTAGCAAGATGATACCATGGCCAATAGCCAATAGGAAGCTGCGCAGATACTATCTTTAGGAATCTAGTGATTCCCATTAGCGGATTCCATCCCATAATGATGACCATTCGTCACATTTAATTCAGAAAATGAGCAGACGAGCCTATTCTTGTATTGTCATTATTAGGGAATGGGGTGTGAAAAGAAAAAACACCCAACGCTAATGTGCAGTCAAATAGCAGTATCAACACTATTAACAAATCAAAATATGAGAAGCATAAAATTCCAAAGAATAGAACTAATTGTCTTTACAAGCATATACCTTTTCTTCATGTTATTAATATACAGGAGAACGAGTGAGGGAGACAATGCACTCTTTTTTCAGTCCATAGGAGCGATTATATTTACATCAGTGATATGCTTTGTATACTATATCAGTCCACGGCTATTCGGTCGGCACAAAATAGATTGGGGAGTAGGCGCTACCTTGTTACTCTTTATCGTCGCCTGGGTATTACTCGCTGGGTCCTTTTCCAATACCAATAGACACAATGGCCCATGGACAGACAAT
Organism: Sphingobacterium sp. SYP-B4668; assembly: GCF_027627455.1. Lineage (NCBI taxonomy): Bacteria > Pseudomonadati > Bacteroidota > Sphingobacteriia > Sphingobacteriales > Sphingobacteriaceae > Sphingobacterium > Sphingobacterium sp. SYP-B4668. Next base: position 3,393,759 of record NZ_CP115483.1, read on the forward strand.
CTATTTGATTCACCTGCACTGCCAGTCGCTCTAGTCATGTTTCTCTCTCTTTTTGCCTATGAAGGAATCAAAGCCTGGATTTCCTTTTTCCAAAAAAAAGAACAGACACTACTTCGAAAAATTGCAAAAGAAGCATTCATCGTAGTAGCTATCAGCGCATTGCTAACCTTCCTCTCCTTAGGCCTGTCTCCGAATGTAGCTTATATCTGTTTAGCAATTCCTTACGGATATTGCGTGTATGCACTTCAGTACTACCAGCTATTAAAACATCTGGAAAATGGCAAATTGAACACCCCGCTATATGCCATTATTTCCATTATCACTGCCACACTACTTTTTATCCCCTTTGCAACCCTGATCAGGCTAGCCTCACATTCATGGGGAAATGAGATAGTGGTTCTAGGGATATGTATGAATGCCATAATCATTCCATTAACCTATCTCCTGTATTTCAATCAACGAAAACAATCACTCCAAATGGTCCATCTCCGTCAAGAGCTAGGCCAGACTTCCGCGGACCTGAAACTCCTGCAATCACAAATAAATCCACATTTTTTGTTCAACGTGATGAACACCATATACGGCATCGCACTACAGGAGAATGCAGAGAGAACTGCCGAAGGGGTGCAAAAGTTGGGAGATATGATGCGATTCATGCTCCATGAGAATCAACAAGATTCTATTTTGTTGTCTAGAGAAGTAGAATACTTGAAAGAATACATCGACCTCCAGTCCCTGCGCACTGCTCCTGTCGACACGGTACAGATTAGTTACGAAATTCCGGAAATCCTAGAAGGATACCATATATCCCCCATGCTGTTGATACCTTTCGTAGAAAATGCATTCAAGCATGGAATAAGTCTTAACAAGCCCTCTTGGATCCGGATCAACTTAAGTGTAAGCGATGGTGTACTAAAATTCAGTGTTTACAACAGTATCCATCGACTTCAAGACCACGACCCCGAAAGTGAACACTCTGGACTTGGTCTCGAGAATGTCAAACATAGATTGAACCTAATGTATGCTAAGCAACATCATCTCCATATTGAAGAGACGGTCGTTGAATTCTTTACCTTCTTAACCTTGCAGATAGGCAAAAGATAAGTTCGACCTCAAGATTTCCTGAAGATTGACTATATTGATGACAGATTGAGTAAAATATAACTATGATAAGTGCTATTGCTATAGATGACGAACCGATTGCATTGGATATTGTGGACCACTATGCGCAAAAGGTGCCATTTCTATCCTTAGAGAAGAAATTTTCAAATGCTTTAGAAGCAATAGGATATCTAAACGAAAGGCCTATAGATTTACTCTTTTTGGATATCAAGATGCCAGATATCTCGGGAATTGATTTTTTTAAAAGCCTCAAGACAAAACCTCTTTTGATTTTTACAACGGCTTATTCAGAACACGCTGTAACGGGGTTTGAACTTGAGGCTATAGATTATTTATTAAAACCCTTTTCTTTTCCCAGGTTCTTGAAAGCCTGCAACAAAGCGAGTAATTTAGTACGGCCCACCGCCGTTACAAATCATATCTTCGTAAAAGATGGTGTTGACATGGTACGCGTGGATTTCGATGAAATCTTGTATTTAGAAGGTACCGGAAATTATGTAAGTTTTGTACTGAAAAGCAAAAAAATCCTAGTACGCATGACCTTCAAAGAATCCTTAGAACTGTTGCCACCACACGATTTTATCCAAATTCATCGCTCATATATCGTCAATATCAAGCTGATAGATAAACTCGAAAGGCATTTAATCTCAATCTCAGGACATCGTATTCCGGTAAGTGGAGCTTATCTTTCCGATACAAAAGAGCGATTGAAATCCCCTCCAATCACCAGATAGCATCTCCTCCAAAGTGAGCCGAACTGTTTGACAAGAATAAGCTAATCCCCATCGCCGTTCCCATACCTTGATGAATACGCTGGAAATTGACTGCTGCTCCCCTATTCAGGCTCAATCTACCGACGGAAGTACGATTACAACTTTCACGGTATAATCCGCTTCTTCCGGCGCTTTGTCCACTGTGATTCCTGCGATTTCCGTAGATAGCTTGCTATTAATCATCCGAAGTCTGTTTTCCACACCCTTCAGTCCAAACGAAGTCGCTTTATAGCTTGAATGACTTGTGTCACCTGATTCAAAACCAATGCCGTTGTCCAGTATTTCAATAATTATTTTCTGCTCAACTTCAGATACACGAATTAAGATTTTTCCTTGCTCATCTAATCTATGTCTGATTCCATGATGTACAGCGTTCTCTACAATAGGTTGTATCAACATAGAAGGGATTTTTTTACTGTTCATTTTCAACCCACTATCGATTTTGATCTGATACGTAAACATGTGATCAAAGCGATCTTGCTCAAGTTCTAAATAAAGCTTTACCAGCTGCAATTCTGAGGTAATAGATACAATGGAAAATTGAGAATTCTCCAGAACGATACGACTCAGAGAAGCAAATTTATGGATCAGTTTACTCGCGCTTTCCGCATCATTCTCTACCACATAGGCCTCTATGGAATTCAGCACGTTAAAGATAAAATGGGGGTTCATTTGCGAGCGTATTGCTTTCAGCTCGCTCTCATATAGTTTTTCTCGAAATTCCGTTTCCAACTTTTCCTGCTTTTCAAATTCCAATACTTCTGCCTGTTCCTTTATCTTTCGTTCGTTGCGCTGCAATTCCTGCTGTAAAGTGACAGTGAATTTTTTTTGCAATCTATTGATTTTCTTTTGCTGACCAATCCGGTATACAAAAAACAAGATGACAACCAGGAATATCGATCCGATTACCGTAACCTTGAACCACAGACTCTGAAACCAGTTCAATTTAACAGATAGCGGTATCACAACGGCATGCTTAGACCAATTCCCTTCTTGGTCGCCCACTCTTAGGTGGAAGGTATATTGTCCCCCAGGCACATTCGTATAAATAGCCTGTTGATAGTCATCTGATGCGATCCACTCTTTGTCTACACCCTCCAGTTTATAGCTATACCTTAGTCTAGTGGTTTTAGGTACTTGCGGGGAAGAAAAATGGAAAGAAAAAGTATTTTCGTTAGGAGCCAACATGATGTCGTCCGCAAATAGTCTGTATGACTGATCGTGATTCATAACCTTAAAAGCACTCACTATTGGTTTTACTTCCCGCAAATCATCCTCTTCTACCAAGGTCAACAATCCTTTTACCAATCCTTTGTTGGTCATCCATATCACCGTCTCCTTGTCAAAATAATAGTTGCTTGTCACGAATCTATTGGGAGGAAATAATCCATCTCCTGGATTCAACTGAAAAAAAGCACCGTCTTTGGGATTGAAAATCATGACTCCATCACTCGTCTTCATCCAAATACGATTCTTACCATCCTCTTCCAAACTGGTTGCATATGTCCACGGGAATCGATTTTTATCTCTCTTTTTCTCAAAAGATACCTTTCCAAGCCGATCGATTATCAGTCCCACCCCTTGGTCACTAGTGCTATACCAAAAATTTTTACTGGAATCCAACAGAAATGAAAAGACCGTATTGGAAGAAATGCTATTTTCCGTTTTTTGATACGTGTGATTTATAAATTCCATACGTTTCTTGTCCTTTATCTGAACAGCTCCAAATCCATCCATTCCCAACCAAATAGCTCCAGAACCATCTTTAGAAACGGTAATAACTTTATGGTCTACCAGGCCATTCTTTCTATTATAGAGCACTATCTCTTTTGTATCAAACGTATATCGATACAATCCCGAATTCCACGATCCGATCCACAAGACCGGTACCCCCGAAAGAGTATCGATTAGCACGCTATTGCAATCGGCCTTTTCAAAACCAAACGTTGGCCCCACGATTTCCAAGGGTTTTATACCCGGTTCGGTTGAATCGAAAAGATACACCCCCTTATCAAAGGTCGAGAGGTATATCTTCTGACCAAAAGCGCGTATTTGACTGATATGCAACCCCTCCAACGAATACGTCGAGATTCGACTTCCAAAATCCGCTGACAACATCCCGATGTGCTTAGCCGTTCGATACCATACCGATTCGCCGACCTTGAAGAGCTCTAAGATTGGATCGTCAACTTCCACAAGCAGTTCCTTGATAGCATTCAGTTTGTCAGCATAGTAAAATAGTCCGCGATTGGAACATAAATAGTAGCCATTCGCGACCGGAATTATAGTATTGATACGCATATCGACCAATTCATTGGGCAAGATATCTCGCGGAGATATGTGCACTATCCTCTTATTCCGTACGTCATAACTGTAAAGCCCATCTTTGACATGTGCGGCCAGTATCTTATGTTGCGTGGGGATATAGGCGATATCTGTTACAAAATTAGCATACGGTGTATGATTGGCAAGGGTACCAAATATATCACGACTTACGATTTGCTGAAGACTATGATCTATGCGAATCAAATCTTGATCATAATAAGCCACATATGTAGCATCATCTATGAAACAAAATCCGGTTGCGCTATTTTCACCATCTTTTTTCAAATCATAATGGCTAATCTTTTTTGATAGGGGATCGTATGCATATACCCCACTGTATCGTGTACCCACCCAAATGATACCCTTGCGGTCTTCACGAATACTGAATATGGTTTCCTGACCAATAGTGTTTCCGAGTTTTACGATATTGATTTGCTTACTTTTGGTATCTAGGACCTGTAAATCTGTCTCTTGCCCACCAAAATAGACTTTACTACCGGAATAATGTACTGCATAAAGTTCATGCTTTTCCAATTCACCACCGGCGACTTTAGCGCCATATTGGGTCACCGCATCTTTCATAGCTTTGGTCCGATCATAGCAGAGCAGACCTTGATTATAAGTTGCCATCCAGATTTTGTTGTCTTGGTCTATGCTAATTCGACTTAGATCATTTGTAAAATTAGACTCTCCTTCGTTAAGATCAACAGCGAAAAAGTGTGCACCATCGTAATAACAAAGTCCCTTATTCGTGGCAATCCAAAGCAACCCCGATTTATCTACAACAGCATCTCTGACGACATTACTTGGCAAACCGTCCTGAATGGTAAAGTGCAAATAGTTAAATATTCTTTCCTGCCCAAAAGTTGCAAGTGGAGCAATTACGCACATGAAAAAAATATAGCTGACCCTATATATACGCTTCATGGGCACAACGGTTAACTTCCAAACAATCGGTTCAGTAGAAATTGCTTCTTCGAAGCTGATACTTCTACTTCAGAGCCATCAATCAACTCGATACTCCCACCCTCGCCTTTCTTATAACGTGTCACGAAATGTAAATTGACAATAACACTTCGATTCACGCGAACAAATCCGTCCGCTTCCAAGAGGCTCTCAAATTCTTTTAGGGTTTTGGAAACAATTATTTTGGATAGATTGGACAAATTGAAGACCGAGTAATTACTCATGGCTTCAACTTTAATGATTTCTTCTTTTTTGACAAAATATATACCTTCCACCGTTGGCAATGCCAATCGCGTACCGGTCCCTTCCCGATTCATGACATTCATCTTAACAAGCTCTGCCTTGGACGCAAGTTTCTTGACCAGTTTATTGAGCGCACACGCTAGTTCATCGGGATCTACAGGCTTGAGCAAATAATCTAAAGCATTGGCTCGAAGGGCATCCAATGTATAAACATTGTAAGCTGTTACAAAAATAACGTCAAATTCAAATTGACCCAAGGCCTCTAAAAACTGAAATCCATTCATGACAGGCATTTCCACATCAAGGAAAAGTACATCGGGTTTAATTTTTTGAATTTCGGCCAAGGCTAGTGGAGCATCATTAAAAATACGCTCCACAGTGATTACGTCTGCAAAAGCATTTAGTTTATGTTGTAAAAGCGAGCTGCCTTTTACCTCATCATCTAATATGACTGCTTTTATCATAATCGGTTCTAATTAATTGTCTCCATTTTTATCCTAGCTTGGGATAAACATGCTCATCATAAAGCTACTATACTTTTTTCACTTATTAAAGGACCAATGAGTGGATCGGAGGAACTAATGAGTCAATTGAGCCAAATCAATAGCGAATGAGCAGACAATACCATTCCGTCGCCTCTAATAGTTCGCTGAGTATAGGGCAAGCCAACGCTCACAAATTATATTTTGATATTGATATGTCTCCAGAAAGGGAATATGGAGAGTAGCGAAGACCAACTAGGTCTTCAACTTCTTCAAGGCATCCAAGTATTTTCGCTTCACCCCGTTGTCTTCCTCCTCTTCGCAACATTTTTCTATTACGAGCTGTAGCTCGCTATAGTTGGCCGTTTTTAACTTCAAGATTTCCGCAAGTGCATAAGCGGTGGCCCATCGCACGACTGTGCCTGCATTAGTGGTATTTTGTAAAAGATTAGCGATACTCCTCTCGACTTGTTCGGGAAATAGTTGAGCAATGTTTCCAATTACTTTTGCACTTTCCCATTTTATTCTCGGCTCAGTGTCTGTCAGCGTTCTTGTCACATATGCAAGTAGGTGTTCATTCGCTAATGTGGGGCGCTTTTTGGTCGCATCTGCTATTGATTCAATACAGGTTGCTTTGTCAGCGCCGTGCTGATGCTCAGCAAAAGACACTAACTCTTCTAAAGACAATTCATTGTTCAGCAACCATTCGCCAAGCATCGATACTTTTGCTTTGGTCTTGATACTCTTATCTTCAAACACTTGTTCAATCTTTCCCATTATGAGATCGCTCGCTCAGCCTTCCGCTAAGCTTTTTCCTGTTCAAAGAAATAGATAATCAACATACGCGCAATCTTGCTACCGATATTCCTAGGCGTATGAGATTGACGACCATCAAATAAAATAGAATCTCCCTCGTGAAGCTGTACTTTCTTGTCTTGGAAAATGTATTCTACTTCGCCAGCTAATATATACTTATATTCGAAGGCCTCTGTCGTGACCATTGGACGAGTCGCATCCGGTTCCAGCTCCAATAAGACAACATCCATAGTCGAACTGGCAATAGACGTCGTGAAAATCCGTTGATAGGAAAAACCAACCGCATGTTCCTTTTCAAATTTTTCATATTCCTCTTTCCGACATACGATGATTGGATCAAGGTCACCCTCAGAAGTAAAGCCTTTGAAAAAATCGTTCAGGTTGATTCCAAGCGAATTGATAATGTTAATCAATACCAATAAGGAGGGAACGGTACGGTTATTTTCAATCTGCGAGAGCAGACCTTTGCTCACCCCTGCCCTTTCGCCCAATTCATGCAGCGTGATGCCCTGTCCCTTCCGAATCTCCCGTATACGGCTGCTTATTTTAAATATTGTGTTACTTTTCATACTATATATGCTCAAACTTAAAAAAATAAAATCAATATAGAAGTGACATATATCAGGAAGCGCATAGTTAATGATAATTTAACAGTTACGAAATACAGTATTTATAAACTTTGTTTAGCATTGTAAAACAATTTAGATTATATTTACGCAACAATTATGGCAAAGCAAGGGACATTCCTGGTTTTTGATAAACCAAATTCGCCTCTCCAATCTGTATCGGGTGAGATACCTGCGCTGGAAAGTGGCGAACTACTCGTTAAAATCGATTATACCACACTCTGTGGCAGCGACTTACACACTTACTGCGGACTTCGACAAGAAGCCTGCCCTACGATCCTTGGACATGAAATAGTGGGTACAGTTGTCGACATCCACGTAGGTTCCATTTTGCCCGATGCTACGGGGCAAACACTTAAAATTGGAGATCGTATCACTTGGACCGTATTTGCCAGCGACCCCAATACTGCTAGTTATCATGCAGACACACCACAAAAAAATGACAACCTATATAAATATGGTCATCGCCAGATTACTGACCGAGACACATTCCATGGCGGACTAGCCACCCATATCATCCTACGACCATATACTTATATACACATCCTTCCCAAAGAACTACCTGCACCAATTGCCGCAACCATCAACTGTGCCATTGCGACATCTGCTGGTGCTATTCGCTTGGCCGGTACTATTCAAGGAAAGCGCGTGTTGATTTCTGGGATGGGACTACTCGGCCTAGTCTGTACGGCAATGTGCAAAGAAATGGGCGCCGCGGCAATCATCGTTACCGATATCGATAGTAAACGTCTCACACTGGCGGAAGAATTTGGGGCTACCGCGACCATCCATTCTCGCACATCGCCTGACGCTCTACCTAGTTCACAGGATATCGATTGTTTTATTGATATGAGTGGTGCTCCTGACGCTATGGAGGCCGGTGTAGCCCAACTTGGAATCAACGGAGTAGCCGTATTTGTTGGGGCTGTATTCAAACAACGCAAGCTACAAATCGATGCTGAGCAAATAATCAGGCGTATACTGACCATCAAAGGCCTCCACAATTATAACTACGAGGATTTTTCAGTAGCAGTAGACTTTATTATCAGCAATTGGCAGAAATATCCATTCTTACGACTTGTCGAGAAAGAATTTGCATTGGACCAAGTCAATGAAGCATTCGAATATGCAATAGCACAAAAACCAGTACGTGTGGGCATTCATATGGACATCAAATAGACCAAGATGCACCTTCAACGAAACTTCAGAAGAGAACAATGGAAAATGCTATTCATCACCATGTTCTGCTATTTATTCTTTTATACGGGGCGGCATAATTTTGGGTGGGCAGCAAAAGGGATGTCTGCCGAGCTGGGCATCAGTTATGAGCAGATCGGATGGATCAGCTTTTCCATGTTAATGGGATATGCCATAGGTCAATTGATTAACGGAAATCTGGCAGATAGACTCAGCCCCAAAATCATGATTTTGGCGGGTGGCTTCCTTTCTATCATATGCAATCTCGCAATTAGCTATGCCAGCAGTTACATCACTATTCTTGTGCTATGGACCTTAAATGGCTATTTTCAATCCATGGCCTGGGGCTCCGGCAGTAGACTTATCTCCAATTGGTGGGAGGCCCACGAGCGGGGCAAGGCCTTCGGATTTTATACCATGGCTGCGGGGAGCTCCTCTGTCCTGACTTTCTTCATGGCCCTATTGCTTGTACAACAGGAACAAAGCTGGCGTACACTCTTCAGATATCCAATTCTTTTCCTACTTTTTGCGCTCATCCTATTCTTGATTATTGCCCGTAGCCATCCCGCGTTAAAGGGCTTCACACTGCAAGAAAAAGATACGCGTCAGGACATAATTGCCAAACTAAGTTGGAAAGAAGCTTACCTCCAAGTATTTGGAAATAAGAACTTCGTGACAGCATCATTTGCAATAGGATTTCAAAGCATGGCTCGATATGGTCTCATCTTTTGGGTACCCATCCATTTTTTGGGCAATAATTACAAAGAATCCAGCGGCAACCTATGGCTCACACTATTTATCCCTATCGGAATGGCGTTTGGGGCAATTTCCTTCGGGTACATCTCCGATTTGTTATTCAATAAAAATCGAAGTAAATCGATTAGCACCGGGATGCTGTGCAGTTGCGCGATAGCCTTGTTAATCTACTTTATTCCAACGCCACACCATATACTCGCAGCTATCCTCATGTTTGCTTCTGGATTTTTCGTGTATGGTCCGCAGGCCAATTTCTGGACGTTGAGTCCCGATCTTTTAGGGAACAAATTAGTCGGTACCGGCATTGGGGTGATGAATATGTTTGCCTATGTATTTGCAGCTGTCGGGGAGCCTATATTTGGAAAAATCATAGACTACACTGGCAATACCGCCAATATCTTTCTTGTTGTAGCCGTTATTTGCGCTTTGTGCGCCACAATAATATCTTTTGTAAAACCACAGACACCTATTAACAATCATGAGTAAAATAAAATTAGCCATATTCGATATGGCAGGAACGACCGTTCAGGACCACAATGAAGTAGAAAAATGCTTTTTTGAAGCTATAAAAGCGACAAATATCGAAATATCCACCGAAAAGATCAATAGTATGATGGGGTGGTCAAAGATATTGGTCTTTCAGACGATCTGGAAAGACGAAATTGGCGAAGACCACCCTGCTTATCAGGCCAAGGTTGAGGAATCTTATCAGATATTCTGCAATACACTAGAGCAACATTATGAAACGATAGGCGCCAAACCCTACGATGGGGTACTAGATGTTTTTGAATATTGCAGACAGCAGGATATCAAAATTGCACTGACTACGGGATTCTATCGTAAGGTGACGGACATCATTCTGCAAAAACTAGGCTGGGATAGGGACTTAGACAGTCAATACTTATGTATCCCCAATACAGGCTCGAATATCATCAATTGTTCGATATCCAGTAGCGACGTTGTACATGGCAGACCAGCGCCAGACATGATTCAACTGGCGATGCGCAAATTGGACATCTCGGATAGCAAATCAGTCATCAACCTGGGGGACACACCATCAGATCTACAATCTGCCAATAGCGCCCATGTCCTCTATTCCGTAGGCTCGCTTTATGGAACGCACAGAGAGCATGAGTTGAATAATTATCCGCACGACCAATTGATTACAGCTCCTATAGCATTCATCGATGTCATTAAGCAATTCCAAGAAATCTAGTATCTTAAATTATAAAAGACTAAATTATGATGAATAGAAAATCGTTTCTAAAGATTGGGGGACTAGGTATCTCTAGTCTTGTTATACACAATGTCCAAGGTTCTTCCTCTCTGGAAGATCTGACTCAGGAGAATAACAAAGCGCGCGACATCACATTTGGTGTCATCACAGATCTGCACTATGACCTGATGCATGACAGTGACCGTCGGGCGCAATTATTCATAGATGCTATGATTAAGGAACAACCGGACTTTATTATACAGTTAGGAGACTTCTGTGTGCCTAAACCCCAAAATAAACCGTTGATGGACGTTTGGAATAAATTTAACGGCGATAAACACCATGTGCTAGGTAATCATGATACCGATGGTGGATTTTCGAAAGAACAAGCCTTGGCATTTTGGGGTGCTGCAAAGCCTTATTATTCTTTTGATAAAAATGGCTTCCACTTCGTTATTTTGGACGGCAATGAAAAGAGTGAAACCCAAAAAATAGAAGGATACCCTCGGTCCATCACCAAAAGCCAACTTAACTGGTTAAAAAAGGATTTGCAGAGCACCGCATTGCACACGATTATCTTCTGTCATCAGGGGCTTGAAAATACTTTAGGTGGACTGGACAATGGCATGGAAGTACGGTATCTATTGGAACAGGTCAATCAAGAAGCCGGTTTCAACAAGGTGGTATTGGTATTGACGGGCCATCATCATATGAACTATCACAATGAAATCAATGGCATTCATTATGTACAAATCAATAGTTCATCTTATTACTGGGCTGGTGAGGATTTCAAGAGCACAGCCTTTTCTGATGAATTTTACAAAAAGCATGGTATCCTGCGCTATACGCTCGTCTATGAAAACCCAATATGGGCTGTTGTATCTCTGGATCACAAAAAGAATATCCATATCCAAGGGATGAAGACCGAAATGGCAGGTATCCCCTTGGCAAATACCGGAATCGATATATACAAAGATGTCTATCCCATTACATCACAAATCGACTCTAGAAAATTAAAATATTAGTTTAACAAAAAAAGGGGTACTGCATCCGCGGCCCCTTCTCCTTGTTGTTCTGAACGTTTATATAGTTAATCTCCTACCTCATTACGTTTCTCGTCGCCCTCTTTCTCGTTTCTTTTATCCTCTGTAGTACGAATCAAAAGCTCACGCTGAGGAAAAGGTATAACAATGTCATTCTTCTGTAGCCTACGATGAATCTCTTCCATTATATCACTTCGAATTTGTCCTGCATCCTTTAAACTTCTCACCCAAAAGTACATATTAATATCTATACTGCTATCGCCAAATCTATTGTATTGAACCGTAGGTTCGGGGTATTTCAAAATACGTTCTTCATCTATGAGTAAAGATAATAACAGTACTCTGGCTTTTGCCAGATCGGTCTCATAGGCTACGCCAATTGTGATGTTCATCCGCTTCTTTTGTCCGCCCTGTGTCCAATTCACAACATGTGAATTGAGCAAATCACCATTGGGCAGCACCAAATCTGCACCATCCAACGTTGAAATAACACTACTGCGAAAACCTATAGATTTGATCATTCCACCTTGTCCAGCTACTTCCACCAAATCACCAACATTGACAGGCTTTTCAAATGCAATAATCAATCCACTCACTAAATTATTAACCAATGTCTGCAATCCAAAACCAATACCGACTCCCAACGCTCCTATCACTATAGTAATCTTATCCATGGGTATTCCCACCGCAGCAAAGGCTAAAAAGAGCCCAACAACGACAATTGTAATTCGAATTAGGAGAATCCAGCTGCCCACTCGAAATCTCTTTTGCACCTGCTCTTTTGGATTTCCTTGCCCATCTGCAGCAAAATACGACACGACCTTGGACACTAAAGTCGTTAAGATCATGATCAGAAAGAAAACAATCAAATTACTGACGGAAAAAGTATACGAACCAAGTGTATGCTCTTCTATAAAAAAGAGCTTAAGCGGTTCAGAAATTTGTCTAAATTCGTAAAAATTTCGACCAAAAAGAATGAACCACCCAACTACTAACAATACATAGAAAAACGCAGGCGCTTTGGTTCCCAATCGATTATAATTAATATAGAACAGCCGACGTTCTTGATGCGTATAAATAGCCGAAGCCAGCTGCAATCCTTCATTAATCAAACGTACCACCCAAAGAAAAAGAATTGCAATAACTACATTCAACACCCCCGCTACCAACAGCGCTTTGGATAAATTATAACGTCCAAAAACATCTGCCATCAAGGCACCAATGGCCATACCGACCATCAAACCAAGGGGATAAAGAATCCACTGTTCTCGAAGCTCAGCATGTCGTCTTTTATTGGCCAACACAATCGCTCCCAATAGTGCTACACTGATAGTTAGCGCCAAGACAATCCAACGCTCCACACGTGACGCTTGCAGTATTAAGTTATCAAAGCATGCAAGCGCAAACAAAATCAATATGAAGACCCAAACCCACCACCAATAGTTGCTGATATACTGTCTAAACACAACGGAAAGCATTATTCCAGCGACCAACCATATCACCGTGCTAAATGCAAATGGGGGTGATACAAATATAAATTGAAATATACTGAGTACAAGGATAGTACCCGAAAGTATTGGATAGCGCACTACTAATATCCGTTTGTGATCCGCATTACCAGCATCATGATTTGACATCGATCTTTTCAATAAAATAATGTATCGGGTAGAGGCGACAATCAATAACATCACCAACAAAAGCTTGCCCCAATTAGACTGCAAATAGAATGCAAGCATCAGCTGCAATTTTAAACCTGAAAAGTATACAATTTCTGAGAAAGGTCTATCAAAAGTATTTTTCTCCCATATATTGACAAATTCTCTTCTGAAACTTCGATCTGCGTTTTGCTTTTGATAGAAATCAATCTCTTCCATATGTGATGTAATCCGGAAGAGCTCTAGATTAATCTGCGTTTGAATATGTTGAATAGCAGCGATATTATTTTTCAATTGATCCATCACGGGAGTAATTTCTATCGCTAGTACCTTAAGTCTTTCTATATACTTAGATAAATCAGCAGAATCGTTTGGAAACTTAAATAGGGATTTATCACTTGACAACGAATCTAAGGTAAATCTAAATTTAATCAATTGAGATTGATAACGATCTACCTTATTTTTCTGAGCAATGGTTCCTTTTGATAATTCAGCTAAGATATTATAAGTAGTGGTTAGGTTGCGCGTGGTTTGGGCGCTCCCGACATGATTGAATACGCCATCACCAGCTTGTTCATGTCGTTTTTGTACACTTTCTAGATAAGAGCTTATAGCCGAAGAATCCAAGCCTGTCTTAAGGAATGATTTGGCATGCTGGGTGGTTCGCTTAATTTCTTCAAGAACGATATTTTGACTTATCAAAGCCCTATCTGCCTCGAATTCTGCCTTGCTTTCTTTAGCAGATTTGATAGCAAACGCCTGCATACGCTCAACAAAACTCTCTTTCGGAACACTGTCTTTGACGTTGAGTTGGGCTATTGCAACCTGACTACAAGCGAGCAAGATAACGACTATCCCCCACCAAAGTTTTGTTGTCTTCATACATAGCTAGATTATGTACATAAAAATAATATATTTTCTAATACAACTCAGCTATTCTATAAAAATAGGGCGCTACTTCTCCATAGTTCAGTAGTCGCGTCTGCTTTCGACGGTGTAGGTAAAGCTATCTGCCCGATAATAGCCCAAATTATATTCGATTGGCCTACCCGACTGATCGAACACAAATCTCTTCCTTGACAAAATCGGTTCGCCCAGCTCAATTTCCAACTTATCGGCTATAAATTTATTTGCAGCCTTTGCATTAATCTCTTCTTGGGATAAATCAGCGACGATATGGTACTCTCGCTCTAGGATTTCGTACAGGGGTCTTTTGAAGTCTTCCTCCCCAGTCAAGCCCACACGTGGGTGAAAATAAGAGATAAAATAGACAAAGGGATCGTCTATCTTCCCGCGTAATCGCTCCAATTTTAAGACCTTTTGACCCTCTTTGATATCAAAAAAATGCTGTACGTTACTGTCAGGAATTACCCAACTTACGTGCAATTCAAAATTCTTGACTTCTATACCTCGATTTTTCATCTCTTGTGAGAAGCTCAACCAATTTTTGGATTTGGAACTAAATTTTGACGTGACCACGCGTGTCCCCACTCCTTTTTTTCGCACCAATAGCTCTTCATAGACTAACTTGTTAATTGCTAAACGTAGTGTAGTCCGCGATATAGCCAATCGCTTAGCGAGTTCCACCTCATTGGGCAGTAATTTACCCTCTATATATTCCGGGGCTTTAATTAGTTCTCGCAACAGCATTTCGGCCTGTAGGTGCAATGGAATTGGGCTCTTATGGTCTATCTGAAGATTCATATTATTCTATTTCTCTAGCTAAAGTAACCATTATTTGCAGAATTAAGAAAATATCCATATGTTTATATGTACATACATTACAACACAAATATAAAGATATCTTCTTGGCATTATGAATATACCTGTTGGTTGGTTCACTAATACGTGTTACAAACGTGTTCAATTCAAACTGGCCCACACGTCGGCCGACACGACCCTTAAGAGCAAGGAGTTAAAAACAATGGGATATTTTTATGAAGATTTGAACAACCAAAATATAACAGAGGTAAATTACTAACACACATACATATGACAAAAATTGCAATGTTATGCATGAGCGGATTATTCCTTTTCGCCTGCGGATCACCCAATAAACAATCAACAGATCAGGTCTGGATGCAACAAATAACAGCAGACTCTTCACTAAACATTGTCAAGGAAAAAGCACTTCAAATCGTAAAATCCGGATTCAATGCCGGCGACGGCTACAGCGAAGTTTGGATTAGAGACTACAATACCTTTATTACCCTAGCCACTAAGGTACACCCCCATCAGACCATCAAAGATCAACTGCTTATCTTCTTCCAATTACAAGAAGCGGATGGCAATATTGCAGACGGCTTCGTCACCAAAGCAAGCATCAAAGGAGGAGCATCCGATTACTATACGATTACCAATCCATTAGCCCCACAATATGCAGGGCACAAAAATACGGTTGAGACCGATCAAGAGACTTCCCTTATCCAAGCAGTATATAAATATGTAAAGGCTACAGATGATACTGGTTTTCTCGACGCGCCGGTAGGCAACTCATCAGTAAAGCAACGTATGTCACAGGCCCTTGACTTCTTGATGAAGCATCGATATAACGAAAAATACGGCTTATTATGGGGAGCCACCACGGCCGACTGGGGAGATGTACAGCCGGAGCATGATTGGGGGGTACATCTTGACGAAAATTCACATCTCGCCATTGATGTCTATGACAATGCGATGTTTTTGATTGCCCTAGATAATTTTATGGAGATAGCCCCCGAACAAGCTGCCACTTGGAAGCCTATTCGGGAGCAAATTGCCGTCAACACCATGAAACATTTGTGGGATACCCAAAATGAAAAATTCATCCCCCATATCTACCTGACAAAATCTCCATTCGATAGCAGTATTGATGAAAACAAAATCTATTACCACGGTGGGACAGCAATAGCAATTGAAGCTAATTTATTGACCAAAGAGCAAATCAAAACATCATTAGACAAGATGATCGCTAATGTCAAAGCATCCGGTGCAGCTACTATCGGCCTTACCCTCTATCCCACCTATCCAGAAGGAGCTTTTAAAAATAAAGGAATGCATCCGTATGGCTATCAAAACGGAGGTGACTGGACATGGTTTGGTGGTCGTATGATACAACAACTGGTCAAGAATGGTTTTGAAAAAGAGGCTTACGAGCAGATGCGTCCTATGCTCGAACGTGTCATTAACAATAACGGCTTCTACGAATGGTATACCCAAGACAATAAGCCAAAAGGCTCCGGGACTTTCAGGGGTGAGGCTGGGGTACTGTATGATGCGATTACATTATTGGAAAATAGCCAACTAGCTAAAAAATAACAAGAAGAAGGTGTCTATACCCCTTATTTAGGCACCTTTTTTACACTTATTTTCCTCGCCCCTTCCAAAAATCACCAAAAAGCTTGCTGTTGCCCAAAACTAATCCTATATTAGCTCTATACAACGACCGATTGTAAAAAAACAATCAATATACATGAAGCCAGTATTTGCAAAAGTTTTGGAAGGATTGGGAACTGATGTTTTTGTGACCCGTGAAATCAACAGACCTTATTTTTCCACAGAGTTCCATTTTCACAAAGAATGCCAGATGACTTACATCGTTAAGAGTGAGGGCCGTCGTATTATTGGAGACAGTCTAGACACCTTTACGAGTGACGAACTCACGTTCATAGGGCCTGATCTCCCACATGTATGGCACAATGACAATCAGGATATGGACATCCACCATACGGCATCTTCTATGTCCCTATTTTTTGACCCAGACAAGCTTGTAGCCGCTTTTTCACCCTTTTTCAACACCTCCAAACTAACGCACTTTTTATCACTTTCCCAAAGAGGAATCTTATTCCAAGGTGAGCAGAAAGAGCAACTCAAAGGAATCCTCTATCAAATGATGCAAGCAGATGGCATTCCCAAAACCATCCTGTTGCTGGAAATTTTTCAAACCATACTAAATACAGATGATTATCATCTCCTATCCAGTTCAGGATATACGAATACCTACTTAGCGAAAGACAACGAAAAAATAGACCGTGTATTTCGCCATGTATTTGATAACTTTTCAAAAGAAATCAATCTAGATGAAGTTTCTAAAATGGCCAATATGACCAAGCATGCTTTTTGTAGATATTTCAAGATCCGTACGCAACGTACTTTTATTCAATTTGTCAATGAAGTGCGGGTAAGCCAAGCTTGCAAGCTCATCAGCGAAGACAAGGATCAGATCGGGAATATTGCTTATGACTGCGGATTTAACAGCCTATCCAATTTCAACAAAATCTTTAAATCTATAAAAGGTAGTACCCCCAGTGAATATAAAAACGGATTGTTAAAATAACTACTTTATGTATCCATAAACCTATTACATGAAACCTATTTTTGCCAAAGTTTTAGAAGGACTGAATCAGGAGCTCTTCATGACCAGACGGTTTGACAAACCCTATTTCTCTACTGAATTTCATTTTCACAGAGAGTGCCAGCTCAATTTTATCATCCGTAGTCAGGGGCGTAGGATTATTGGGGACAACGTCGACATTTTCGAAAGTGGAGAAATTACGCTCTTGGGATCGAACCTCCCTCATGTGTGGCACAATGACAAAGTGAACACCTTGAACAATGAGACTGCATCGTCCATTACCTTATTTTTCGACCCTGACAAATTAGTTGCCCACTTATCCCACTTCTTCAATACGATACAGGTCGAAAACTTTCTGCAAAAGGCTAAAAGAGGTATTATTTTCCAAGGAGAGAGCAAGAAAAAATTGAAAACATTGTTGGTCAAAATTGAACAATCTGATGGTATTCGCAAGACGATCTTACTCCTGGAACTGCTGGATTATATGGTAACCTCCAAAGATTACACCTATCTATCCAGCATAAGCTATGTCAACACGTATTCTGCAAAAGATAACGATAAGATAGACAAGGTCTTTAAACATATATTTGATAATTACGAGTCCGAGGTCAGCCTCGAAGAGGTCGCCAAAATAGCCAATATGACCAAGCAATCTTTTTGTCGGTATTTTAAAGCGCGTACTCAAAAGACTTTTGTCCAATTCGTTAATGAAGTACGGGTAAGCCAAGCCTGTAGACTTATCTCCTCCGAAGATAATCAAATAGGAAATATCGCTTATGATTGTGGCTTCAATAGCCTTTCCAATTTCAATAAAATATTCAAACTCATAAAGGGAATTACTCCTAGGCAATACAAGAATGAGCTCCTCCACCCCACCTCGCGGGCACCTCGATTAGAGAAGCCGCTAGAAGCGCTTTAGGGACCTCCTTCTTAATTAAAAAATCCAGCACATATTACTGCGCTGGATGAATGATAAGTATAAACACATACATAGGTTATTCTACTTTCAAATCAAAACTAAAGGATGATTTCTCCACTCCTCTCACTTTGACAATAAGCTTCAGCGGATGACTTTGTCCAGCTGCCAGATTGCCTTTCCACTTCACCTGTGCCTGTGCGTATGGCGCCAAAGGTGGAATAGCGTGTCTTCCAAGAAATGTTTGTCCCTTTCCATTTAGAGCATAGAGTTCCAGCTCGGCACCTCTTGATTTGACCTGTCCCAAATTATCCACCCGCACCTGCAACATCTGTTTGCCACCCTGCTGTATGACAGTTGGTCTTCGTGCCGACAAGATAGGCTCGTTGTAGGAAATCCAAGGTACTCGTGTATACCCGAACACCATATTTCCAGATTTGGACTTACCGATTATCTTCGGTGCAAACTCATCTTTGGTCAATCCGTGTCCGGTATTCCCAAAGGTGACGATTACCCCATCTTTGGTGCTTTCCATCTTAGTCGCTGGGCTACCCTTGCCAAAGTTGACTTCTGTTGAAGCCCCAAATCTTAGGGTCTGCACATCCAATTCTCTAGCAGGATCAAAATGTGGTTCTTTACGTATCTTCACCTGAATCGATTTGGTTTTGCCATCGGGAAAGGCGGTGTTCACCATTTCCATCAGCATTCCTGGATTTAGGGGGATTGAGATATTTTTCGAACTGTGTCGATCATGGGGTCTATCATCTGCTTTCTGTACATCGATAACCGCAAAATTGGCTTGAAAGGCACGGCCAAAACTATCCTGCAATACTTTTATCCGTTCATATTTAAACCACTCCTCTTTTACGCCATCAGCGTGGATTGAAATGCCAGGTGTATACGCCTCCCCTGGATCGGTCACCCAGTTGACCCCATCTTTTGACCGCTGATAGAATGCAATTCGTCCCAACCAGTCATTTACGATTAGGTGATACTGGATGTGGTCACGCCACACCACCGGATCTTCAAACTCACCTTCTACCGCTGGATACACACGCTTGTCAGTGACCTGTTGATAGGGACTCAACCCTGTTTCACTGAACCATACCCCACCCCCTCTACAAATCATCAGATTGGATCCGTCTTCGCGCTTGGCAAAGGTTAGATTGGACAATCCTTCGATAATTGGTCTATCCCGCTGATCAAATACAAATTTTTCGTACTTCCAAGGACCATTGAAACTATCCGCTATATAATATCCATCAATTACATAAATTACATACTTACCATTCTTAGCTCTAAACAATTCAGGATTGTGCCCCTTTCCGATGGTATCTACTATTTTGAATGGACCTATTGAATTGTCACTTACCGTGTGATACACGATAGAATTAGGCCATTCATCATGCCCTTTTGCCGAATGCTCTGGCCAACCACAGACATATAAATGGTATTTACCATCATCTGCTAATAGGATGTTACCTCCCCAATACGATCTTTCACGATCTTCTATACCATTGTCTACATAGCGCTGTTGCACTCCCTCAGCCCCCCAATCACTTTCGGTTGCCAATTTCCCAACTGGCATCGGAAGAAAGCGATCTTTAAATCGAGCCCCCTCCACCAATTGCATCCACTCCTTAGGCCGCTCTCTTTCCGTAATCTGCGCTATTGACGGTAGTGTAGTACACACGCATAATAGTGCTGTAGTGAACCATCCTAATCTTTTTGACTTTTTCATAATTTGTGTCGTATAAATCAGTATTTACACTGGTTATGTAAAGGTAATCAACATCACTTCCATATATCAAGTTCTATATTAACCAGCTTTGAGTCAATATTACCGCTGCACAAACTATTCATTTAAGCCTCCAGACTCTTGCGCCTTTTACACCTTTGTTCATACTTAAAATACAAGCTATACTATCCTTAGCTAACACTATGCTACCCTAGTCATCTAACTCAAATGCAATTGAAGTGAAATACATGTCAGAATAGTTTTAATAAAGGTCAAAAAAGGTCTGGTTAATGTTATTGGCCAGTGATTGCCGGACAGCCTGCATCTTCCCAAAGCGACGTCTAACCCCCTAGATTAATTCTACTCATCTATTTATTCTTTTCGTTAAACCAAATGGCTATCTTACGGTCATATAGAGAGCTAATTTTAATTTTCAGACTATGCATAAAATTCCTATTATTCTCATATTAGGGCTTTTTTTACAGAGCCTTTCAAGTCCAGAGGCATTCGCTTCGTCCCAAACCTCTGAAATAAATATAGCAGATACGTTGAGTAATGAAATGAAAGATTTCGTCTTGAAATCAAATCTTCTCAATGGTTTAGATAAGAATAGATTGACCTTTGACGCTGACAGCCGCGGCAATGTAATTATCAAGGACCCATTTGGAAGAAAAGCAACCGTGACAAAAGAGCACTCCGGTGATTACGTTATCGACGACGACAGTGGGACCCGAACAACTGTACGCAAGGATTTTTTTGGTGATTATACCATTTCAGACAACAAAGGCAGCCGCACTACCGTAAGTAAGGATTTTTCAGGTGACTATACCATTTCGGACAATAAAGGAAACCGTACTACCGTAAGTAAGGATTTTTCAGGTGACTATACCATTTCGGACAATAAAGGCAATCGCACTATCGTAAGTAAGGATTTTTCAGGTGACTATACCATCTCGGACAATAAAGGCAACCGCAGCACCGTACGTAAGGATTTTTCAGGCGATCAGACTATCTCAGACAACAAAGGCAACCGTACCACCGTAAGCAAGGATTTTTCGGGTGACTATATCATCTCGGACAACAAAGGCAACCGTACCACCGTAAGCAAGGATTTTTCGGGTGACTATACCATCTCGGACAACAAAGGCAACCGAGCATCTATTAAAAAAGATATATTCGGAAATATTACCATCGATGACCCTAAAGGTGTTTTAAATGCTGTCAAGTATAATATTATCGAGACCCTATTTAGCAAAGACTAAATAGGGATGAAAGCGTACACGACAACCGTACACTCCTACAGCTATGGTCAATCGTACCGCCGTTCTCTTTTGGTCGATAGTGCACTATTCCCCTCCTCAGTCGCCATTGCATCTGGTCAACACTTTATAATACAGGAATTTTCATTTCACAATTCAAACCTAAGGAATTGATAATCAAACACAAATATCACCAATCAAGCACGCGAATAGTGCCCCTCACCCCATCTGTTTCCAATCAACTTCGGAACAACTTCGCCCTTCCATCAATCTGTACACAAGATGGCTTCGAATTTTTACCGCTGTGATAGCTTTAAAATTCGAAGCCAATTCGATAAAAACTACCTGAAAGGCAGAAGAAAGGTAGAAGTTAGAGCGAAGAAAGCTAAACGTTAAAGAGAAGAAAGGGGGATTTACAACAGATGAAGGAATTCGATCAGCTCCTTTGCAGCAGCACGTCCGGCACGATTAGCTCCGATAGTGGACGCTGAGGGGCCATATCCTGTAAGATGTATGCGAGGATCTTGTGCCACCTGAGTGGCTAATTTTCCAGACATTTCAATACCATTCTTATCATTCATCAACTTTAAAGGTGCTAGATGATCCAACGAATGACGAAAGCCAGTATTCCAGAAAATAACATCCGCGTCCAATGTGGTTCCATCTGCCCAGCGTACACCGGTTTCAGTAATCTCCTCAAACATAGGTTTTCGTTCCAAAACGCCTTTATCCAACATATCTGCTATCGCTGGGGTGATAGGCAATCCCGTAACCGATACCACCGAATCTGGCGGCAACCCTTCTCGTACTCTTTTTTCGACCAACGCGACTGCTTCACGGCCCAAATCCGGGTTAAACTCATAAGTCCGAAAATCAGGAGGTCTACGGGTCACCCAAGTGGTCTGCGTGACTTTAGATATTTCTCCCAATAACTGCACGGCGGAAATTCCTCCTCCGACAATTATGACGTGCTTGCCTTCAAATTCTTCCGCAGACTTATACTCCCCTGTATGCAATTGACGGCCTTGGAATTTTTCCCATCCCGGATATTTGGGGCAATAAGGTGTTTTCCACGTCCCAGTTGCATTGATCAACCCACGGGCACTGAATTGCACCCCATTGGTTCGAATAATAAACCGCCCGTTACGTTCACTGACTTCACGTACCCGAATAGGGCGGATAACAGGGAGTCCAAAGGTTCTTTCATACGCTTCATAGTATTTTGGAAGGGCAATGTTAGCTTGGAGTTTCTTATCAGTTGTATTCACGACATCAGAAAATCCCATTCCTGGCAAATCGTTAATACCGTTTACAGTGCTCAAGGTCAATGAATCCCATCGGTGTTGCCAAGCTCCACCAGGCCCGAATTCATCATCTAAGACCACAAATCCCTTTCCCGGTTGGATACCGTTTTTTTGTAGATAGTAGGCAGCTGACAAGCCGGCTTGCCCCGCACCAATAACTACGACATCTACTTTATAAAAAATGTCAAGATGAGGTGTACTCCCTTTAGAAGAGTCGTCACCTTCCATGTCTTTCTCAGGGTTCATAGCAATAATCTTTTAAACAAAATGTTCATCCAACTTAAACCTGTTTCGATAGTGAGAAGGGGATATCCCCATATGATCCTTAAACAATCTAGAAAAATAGTATTGGTCTTCAAATCCAAGGTCGCAAGATATCTGGGAGATTCTATTTTCTGAAAATTGTAGCATATGGCAAGCCTTTTGTATTTTCAAATGGTTAAGATACTCAATGGGTGAGTAACCTGTGCGTGCTTTAAAAAGTTTTGAAAAATGAGAGATAGAGAGGTTACTGTTATGGGCTATATCTTGCAAGCTTACTTTGCTGCTGAAATTCGATTTGAGATACAGAATGGAATTGTTGATGATGTCCTCTTTTGCATCGACGTTCCAATTACTAGAAACCTCTCGATGCAGATAGCCACTGAGGTAGTAAGGTAATGTCAGGGCGATACACTCCATAATCTCCCGCCCGTAACCTTTTAACAGTAAAGCATACATCTTCTCAAAAACAGCTCTCATCTCTTCACCAAAAACCAATGAGTTGCGATTGGTCAGCATATTCTTAAAAATCCCGTTGACAATATCAAGGACCTGCATTCCGCCAAAATGAATCCAATAAATGGTCCAGGGGTCATGTGTATCCGCTTGGTACGTATGTGGAGTATGAGCTGGAATGACGACGTAATTATTAGCCTGAATACGGTAGAAGCTCTTTCCAATCCACACCTCCCCCTTTCCGTCTACACAATGGATGAGAATATGCTCTGCACATCCCGTTTCTCGTTGGCGATAGTGATTTTTGGCCTTTGGATAGTAGCCAATATCGCTGATATAGAAATTACCCGAAATTTTAGCGATACTATTCTGCTTCACCACTATTGGTGGCACCACGAGACACAACTCGCCATCAAAACCAACTTTCTTATTTTTAAGTTCCTTCACAGCAAAATAATAAAGAATATAATCCATTCCTACGGAACATATCATGCTTAATTCAAGTTAAAGGCATCTTATCTACATCCCCTCGAAATATTTTAAAGCATATAGCCAAAGGTAAAAAATAATTGCCAAAAATGCATTCCCCCAGTACAGTTGAACATATGATGGTGGTAAGCTATTGGCCATAAACGGATGCCAAAACATTGCCCAGCTAGTGCACGCGTGCCGCGTGTACTACTAACAAACAACGACTAAACACCAAAGAATGCAAAGGAAAGAGAAGCCGACCTTTGCCGTCTTTCGCGTTCACTTAATCGATTTGATATTCCAAAAAACGCATAGTAGTTTGGCCCAAACTGCTAGTAGTTTGGCTCAAACACATAGCAGTTTACGACAAACGCACAACGCTTTTTCATCAAGTCATAGCACTTTTTAGATAAGTCATAGCAGTTTGCAATAAACGCATAGCACTTGTTCATAAAGTCTTGGCACTTGTTCGATATCTATACCCTGTTTGGTTCAACTTACTAGGAGTTTATGACAAACTACTTACAGTTTTTCACCACTATCGGCTCATAAAGGTCATTGCAACAGCGTTATAATCTCCACTTTCGATGACTCGCTATCCAGGCCTCTACCAAATTCCGTTGGAAGAACCAGGCGATTTTATACTACTTTATTAATGTTGACCAATAGGATGACAGGCAATCGGTATTTACAATAAGTAGGATTCAAGAAGTGAAGCACCAATGGATTTAAATCTGATATACATACAAAAAAAGCCCCTGAGAAACAGGGGCTATATATAAAAATCAATAGTTTCTCTATTATTCGACATCTTCAACAAGCGCCAACTTGGATATCATCACGTTAGGCCCCTTGCTTACCTTGGCACGAAGTTTCAAAACCCCATCATTAGAATCTTCACGCATAACGTGTAGCTTTATCCAGGCACCTTCCTTATCATGCTTTCCAATGGTGTAATCTCGGCCTTCGAAGGTAATATCTCCTTCTCGACCATTGCTATTCCAATCATGGAAAAATACATATAAAGATCCAATCATCCCTTGAGGCACCTTAAATTGTACATCCACCTGTTTGCCTTGCCATGCGGAAGAGACTTCGTCCTTCCACACACCATCACACATCACCTGGTATGTGGTACCTTTCTTAGCTTCGGCACGATCCATCTCCAGTTGCCAATCGATATTTTGATTGGTGGCTTTTAACATTTTACCAGCCTCGACGTACAACAATGCTTTGGCAAATTCAGCAGGGATAACACTTTTTAGCGGCTCAATATAAATCAGCATTTTTTTAAGGGAATCTAAGCTGTGCTCATATTCGGGACTAAACCGATTGGACTGCATATAGTGTAACAAACTCGACTTAAGCTGTTGCGCCACGGGATTGTGAACATCACTAAGGTCAAATCCGCTCACCAATAGCCTACCCTCCCCCACCTTCAATTCAAATATCGATGCTAATTTATTATTGCGATGAAAATCATCTATAGGCTGGGCCAGGGGTCTATACGCAGCCGGAAAATCATTGATATAAAACCCTTTGGCATTTTTATAGATGGACTGCCATTGCCAGTCACTATGGAACTCTGTAGGGAAGTCCATAAAAGCAGCATGCTTATCATTAACCAACATGCCAATTGTATTCTTACCCTGTCCAGGGAAAAATGTCAAAGACCAATATAAAGGGTAGTAATTAATGAGGTCGGAGGTTGTTGCATTACCTAGA
Organism: Sphingobacterium sp. SYP-B4668; assembly: GCF_027627455.1. Taxonomy (NCBI): domain Bacteria; kingdom Pseudomonadati; phylum Bacteroidota; class Sphingobacteriia; order Sphingobacteriales; family Sphingobacteriaceae; genus Sphingobacterium; species Sphingobacterium sp. SYP-B4668. The sequence goes on from NZ_CP115483.1 coordinate 3,419,442, forward strand.
GCTGAGGCTTGCAATAAGACCTTCCCCCCCTTTGCTAGCACTTGCTGTGCCTGTGTGTCGAAACGATCGGTTATATAAATATCGCCATCAGTCGTCTTAACATCTGGGTAGACCCAAATATCCCAACTGTTGCTATTTGCACGGGTCTCCAATCCCACCTCTACAGTCAACTTAGTCGCTTTTTTAATACTCGATAAAGCCGTTTGGATATTTCCAATGATATCTGCACTTCCAGTGGCAAATGTACGTGTGGCAAATCTACCGCCATCTACCAGACGTCCTTCTTGATCCTTAAGTTTCCAATAAACAGCATCTTGAATGCTTGTAGTACCATAATGAGCTATTTGAATCTTGGCTTGAAAAGCTTCATCGGATTTCCACACATACTTTGGTATCCGTAACAGCATAACGGTTGTATCATGATGCGTCCTAAACTTTTCGGGAGTAGTAATGCCTTTGCTATCATAAAATACGTCCAACCATCCAATCAAAGCCTCACCTTGTCCTTGATAATCCTGCATACTGAGTAATTGAATTCCTGCACAAGAAGGCGTACGCAGAAAAGATTCTATTTCATACTTGTACATGATCTGATTAAGCGCCCCTGAGGCCGCAACAAAAGCAGCATTTTGCTCTACAATCTTATTCTTCCGAGCTGTCTCCATAAACTCTTCAAAATTACGAGCTTTGAGTACTCCTGTATATTTCTTTATTTCGTCCCATTTGGGGTATACGGGCCACTGCCCTATTTCATGTGCTATTACAGGGATGTTGGACTGACGGTATACCGATTCAAAATCCCAATCGGTATGAGCGCCCTTAATGCCTCTAGTAGCACCAACCTTATCTAAATTGTGCGTGGCTACAAATTGATCCATATCGGTAACCCTTCGCGCAGAGGAGACCGAGTAAAGGCGTCTATTATCTTTTTCCTGATAGGGCTTGAGCCAAGATTCCATGGTATCAAAATCTGAATTACCGAGTTCGTTACCAATGGACATAGTTGTAAAAGCAGGATGATTACCGTATGTGGCAAACATTCTATGAATCTCCTTCTTTACAAAGGCATCTGCTGATGGATTATGACCTAGTCCCTGAGGCCTACCTTGGGTGTTCATCTCTTCACGACCTGGATTGTCAACAGCCATCCACCAGTCCAACCAAATGACTTCGGGTTGCATATAGATCCCTAAACGATTAGCTGCCTGAAAGGCCGCCTCTGGCGGACACCAAGAATGGAAACGTACGTGATTCAATCCATACGTTTTATAAATTCTAAAAATCCGTTCCCACTCTTCGACATCAGTAGCCGGGTATCCAGTAATCGGAAAATGCACACAATCTAAATTTCCTCTAAAAAATACAGGCTTACCGTTCACCCATATTTTTGATTTAGATGCAGTCACCTCTCTGAAACCTACTTCTATCTTTTTGGTATCTACAACGCGGCCATCCTGAGCGACTATCTGCATATCTAGCACATAAAGGTTTGGATGGACATCGTCCCAAAGCTTGACATCAGCTGGCATATTGTCTTGCATATTCAAAACTGTCCGTTCACCATCGAGTCTTAGCTGTTTGCTAGCACTGAAGACCTTATCTTTTGTCTTAAAATCGTAGAGATCATAGTGTATAGAGACATTTACCGTCTTTTTACCCTCATTGATCAACGTATCTACTATTTGAAGTGAGGTCGGTGAGATCTTAGTATACACCTGTGGATTGTCTAATCGAATATCATGTTTGGCAATAAGTTCCACTTTACCTACGATTCCATTCCAAATGCTCTGTGTATACTCGGTATACAGATGACCTTTATCTCCAATATTGTGAATCATATCATTATTGACCCGAATTGTTAACCTGTGTTTCCCAACAGAGAGATGTCCAAGATCATGCATATGACTGGAACCCAAAGCGTCGTAGGTCGACATTTCCTGTTCGTCAACATAGACTTTCGACTCCCACATCACTCGCTCTAGATGTAGAAAAATACGTTTACCCTTCCAATCAGCAGGAATGGTAATATCCGTTTGATACCAAGCTGGCCCATAATATTTATAGGTACGCGTCAAGATTCCAAAATCCGGCCCTACAGTCTGGTCTCCATATTGAGCTTGATCTGTCGTTCCTGGAATCGCGATGCCATTGAATAAGTTTTGACGATACCATTGTTCAGAGATGCCTACATTTTTTTCATCCAATCCAAATCTCCACATACCATCAAGTCGATGATGCTGTTGAGCAGACAAGAAAGCAGTGTCGAAGGCTAAGACCAGTAAAAAAACTAAAAAGTGCTTCATATTACTTTATTAATGTTGACCAATAGGATTACATCCAATCGCTATTTACAAAAGTAGGATTCAAGGAGTGAAGCACCAATGGATTTAAATCTGATATACATGCAGAATCTTATGATTACGGAATCTCTGCTGGATAGTCGGTCAAAGGAAAAATCTTAGCAGCGATTACTTTTTTATAAAATTTACAAGTATTAAGATAATTTAAGCAGCAATGGAATCGCATAATCCCCTACATTTGTCATCATCACTTTTATAGAAATCACATGGATCAAGGATCGCTTTCCCGTAAACATTTTATCCGCAATTCATCACTTGCGCTAGCAGGTCTGATGGCTGGCGGACATACTGCGGCCACTGCAGCCACTATTGTCGCACCCGTCGACCAAACTAAAGAAAGAAATTTTATGTTAAAGAATGTCAGACTGGAGACCGGTTTTGAATATGATGGCGAGGAAATCATCGGTACACAAACAGCATTATTCAGTATCGAGATTAGTAATGGTAAGATTAAAGCTATCTTACCCAACACTCCACAATCCGATGCTAAAGATGCTAAAGGGCTGCTGATGTTACCAGCTTTCAGCGATATGCATATCCACTTGGACAAGACCTATTACGGAGGGCCTTGGAAAGCGACTAGAAGACGTAGCGGTGGAGTAAAAGGTATGATTGCGCTTGAACAGCAGATTCTACCGGAACTCTTAAAAACATCGACCCATCGTGCCGAGAAACTGATTGAACTCCTACAGTCAAACGGTTCCAGCTTTGCACGTAGCCACGTCAATATAGACCCCACCTCCAAATTGGACTCGTTGGTCAATCTTCAAAAGGCTTTGGAAAATAAGAAAGACTCCTTTACAGCAGAGCTAGTGGCATTTCCACAACACGGAATCTACTACACCAAATCTGAAAGTCTAATGAAGGAAGCTGCTACGATGGATATCGATTTTATCGGGGGCGTAGATCCTTACTCGCTAGATGGTCAAATCGAAAAAGCGACGGATTTCATCGTTAAACTGGCATTGGATAATCAAAAAGGGATAGACATACATCTTCACGAAAGTGGCGAATCAGGATTGAAAACGGTAGAGTACCTCATTGATAAAGTCAATGAAAACCCGTCGTTAAAAGGAAAGACATTTCTCAGTCACTGCTTTGTACTAGGTCGATTAGAAAAGGCGCAGCAAGAGAAAATCGCAGAGAAGCTTGCTGAAGCTCAAGTTGGAATCGTCTCCACCGTTCCATTCGGAAGCCTCATCATGCCGATTCCAACGCTTCACAAATACGGCGTCAATGTACAGGTAGGGAATGACAGCATCATTGACCATTGGAATACATTTGGCTCGGGAAGTGTACTACAAAAAGCCAATGTAGCTGCTCAACTGTACGGCTACTCCACAGAGTTCGATCTGTCGAGGGCATTGAAATTAGCGACACGCAATGTATTGCCTCTCGATGACCAAGGTAAACAACAGTGGCCCAGAACGGGTGATGACGCGACATTCGTACTCATCGATGCGAGCTGCTCAGCTGAGGCGGTATCCCGTATATCGTCAGTAAAATCACTTGTGCATCAAGGTCAGCTAGTGTACTAGCCACTCGCAACATACTTCTCACACTATAAATATGGCAGGCTTACCTAAGCTGCTATCCCATCGATAATCGGTACGTCAATTGGATAGCAGTGACCGTAAGCCTGCTCCCGTATTCCACATTTCAGACACTCAAATCAAGCAAACTTTTGATATACAACCATATACAGGATAGCAAAAAATCTCCTGTATGCCTGTCATATCGAAAAACACGGAACTGGAGCTAACCAAACGTCAAAAAGCTTGCTTCAGGATAAAGTCAGGGAAATGTAAAGGCATCCAATAAAATAAAATCATTCTATTTAGACTTCTTCTAAATAGAATGATTTGCTTACCTTTGTCGGAAAATCACCCGGAATCTGCACCAACATGCACAACATTACCTTATCCTGAAATACCAGCACAATGAAAAAATCTTTACTTTTCTTTGCGCTTTTATCTTTGCAAACTACCGTCATTCACGAGGTACAAGCGCAGCAAACGCTGTCCTCTCAAGCGAAGATAACGACGCAAAAGCCCAACCTTACCGGAACCGTCAGACACGACACGGATCAAACTCCCCTATTGGGTGCCACCGTTCGCGTAGTGGAACTAGGCCTATTCACCAAAACCGATGCCTCTGGTAAATTCAATTTTTCCAAAATTCCTAATGGCACCTATACCATTACGGTACAATACCTAGGAATGTTGGAAGAAGAGCAAAAAATCACACTTCCCAGTGTCGATCTTCAATTTCTATTGAAAGAGAATAGCATTACGCTAAAAGATGTGGTGGTTATCGCCAAAGAACAGCGAAAAGATGGAGCAACTTCTACGATAATATTCCGAAAAGCCATAGAACATATGCAAGCTACTCATTTAGGGGAAGTCTTGCAGCTATTGCCCGGAGCAATCGTATCCAATCCAAATTTTACCAATCCCAATAAAACGAGCATCAGACAATACACGGGGGAGTATGCATCCCCAGGAGACAACATGAGCTCGATGGGCACATCTATTCTCGTCAATGGTGCCCCCCAATCCAACAACGCTAATTTACAAGCGATGAATACGGTCACATCGGGTGTATTGGCCGGTTTTTCCACGGCAAGTGGTATGGGTACGGATATGCGGCAGCTATCGGCTGATAATATTGAATCAGTAGAGGTAATACGCGGGATTCCATCTGTTGAATATGGAGACTTAACCTCAGGCGCTGTATTGGTCAGTACAAAAGCTGGGATCGAACCCTTACAAGTCAAAGCGAGATTGAATCCAAAATTAACACAATTTTGGGCTGGGCAAGGATTTGATCTAGGGGAGACGAAAGGCAACCTATTTGTAGATTTAGACTTCACAAAAGCTTATGACAAACAGATTACAGCCTATTCGGCCTATGAGCGGATGACTGGATCTATGCAATATACGAATACATTCGGCAAAGCGTTGCCCTTGTATTCCAACACGACTTTCTCCTTTGGGATGAATTTGGATGACAACAAAATTGATCCAGACTATCAAGCTGAGCAAATAATCAACAAAGCCCAAAATTATTCGTACCAATTGTCCACAAATGGTAAATGGAAATTAAACAAACAATTCGCTCGTAATCTTAACTATACATTGTCTGCCAATTACAGTTTACAAAAGGGATATCAGCAAAGATTAACAACTTTAAATGTATCAGCAAACAGCAGCGCAACCGAGGATGTAACCCAACAGGTACCCTATCTTCCATCCACCTTTCTCAATCAGTTATGGATTGAAGGCCAACCGCTCAACATTTTCGCCAAACTCTCGGATGACTTCTACCTGAAAACGGGTGAGGGTACGCATCGCATTCTAATTGGAGCAGACTATCGATTAGATGCTAATTTTGGAGCGGGAAGAACGGTTGACCCCAATAACCCCTATAGGACTGCGGATCCTTTTGGCTTTAGACCTCGATCATATCGAGATATTCCTTCCTTAAATCAGCTAGGCTTATATATAGAGGATCGCTATACTACACAACTCTTCGATCGGGAACTACACGTACAGGCTGGACTAAGATGGGACCAGATACAACCTTTTGGGACATTGTCACAATCGGTATTGGCCCCGCGAATCAACGCTTCGTATGACATCATAAAAGACTTGTCTATTCGGGCTGGATATGGTATCACGGCTAAATCTCCTACTCTACTTTATCTTTATCCAGATAGGGCATATTATGATGCCTTCAGTCTGAATCACTATAAAGAAAATCCCATTGAGGCTATGGCAATCATCAGTACTAGAGTGTTCGAAACAGCTAATCCTGATTTAAAAATTGCACAAACATCGAAAAAGGAAATAGGAATAGACTATACAATAGGCAAAAGACGATTTTCTGTTGTAGGATATTATGAACAAACCAAGAATGGCTATGAGATGAACACAAATCTCAATAGTGTAAAATTTTTCAACATCCCTACGTACTCGGTTATCGAATCGCCAGTAGGCCAACCGCCAGTGCTGAGCCCAACTGTAGGTGAGAGCCTCTTGGTCTCAACATTCAACTCTCCAAGTAATGATCGAAATATTCTAAATAAAGGAATCGAGTTTGACTTTGACTTTGGACGATTCGACAATATCAGGACATCATTTGTCCTCAATGGCGCCTACCTCTCTACCAAGCTCATGACGCAATCACCTTATATACTCTTGCAACATGCGGCTAATACCCCCCTCACCCGAATCGGAGTATTTGAAGCCAGAGGAATGCAACAAGAGCGATTTGTCACCACCCTAAGGGCAATACACAATATTCCAGAATTCCGATTTATCATCACCGCTACTGCCCAGACGATATGGAAAGATCAACATAAGTACGTTAACTATTCAAGCATACCTGTAGGTTATATTCCTGTGGGAGCTGCTGGCAGCACACCTCAGATTACCTATTTTACAGAAGCCGAACGTCAGAATATTACAGAAGCAGACCGGGACATCTATCTCAGCCTGAATGACGGTTATTACAAGACAGAAAGCTGGAAACCACTTTGGCTTTTCAATCTGAAAATGACAAAGGAGTTTGCCAACAATATGGGGTTTTCATTTTATGCAAACAACGTTTTCAACCATCGTCCACTCGAAGCAGGCACACGCTATCCACAGGAGTACGCAAAGCGTAATATCAGCATGTTCTACGGCACAGAAATAACCCTTAAATTCTAATCAGACATGAAATACATTTCCATAAAAAATACATCTGTACTGTTCTTAAGTGGGCTCTTGTTTATATTAACGGCCTGTCGCAAGGACTATTATGACTATACTACGCTAGACTATAACTTCACGGTATATTACCCCGAACACTATAGCAAACAACTTGCAAACGGTGTCAAGGTAATACTCAAAAATACAATAACTGGTGCAAGTAGAGAATACGAATCGGATAGTGAGGGGCATATCAGTGTCTCAGCGATCACCCCTGGTGTATATACAGTGATGGCATCCAAAACAGTCAGCGCCACGGAAGCCGAAGGGCTGGTCGGTATCTCGGCTGAAATCTTCTGTAATGGAAACATCCCTAAACTACTTATTACCGAATCCGCTACGAGTACAATCTCATTGACGGGAAGTGTGGCAGGTGGATTTGTCATCAAAGAGTTCTACTACACAGGTTCAAAAACACCTGGGGGGACTAACTATCTATACGATGGATTCATAGAAATATATAACAACAGTACAGGCTTGCAATATGCGGACAGTTTGGTAGTAGGCAGTACGAAGACTTCAGCCAATTCGGTATATGGATTCTATCCGGACAAAAACTATGTCTACCTCAATCAAGCATGGATGATACCCGGTACAGGGCAGGATTATCCTGTACAACCTGGAGAGTCCATCGTGATTGCCATCACAGCCCTCAACCATAAAAGCGACCCCAATGGCAATCCCAATTCGCCCGCGGATTTAGGGAAGGGAATCGCTGATTTTGAAACTTATTTTAACCCGACAGGCACCAATATACGCGATACCGACAATCCCGAGGTGCCAAATATGCATCATCAGTATTACAGCAGCCCTGCAGGATTTGATTGGAACATTGGTATCAATGGGGCTGGACTAGTTGTCTTTAAGGATTCCAATGTCTCGGCATTCCCCACGATGACGGAACCCAATGTAAGTAGTACCACAAGATATCTTCAGGTACCTGTAGATGCCGTACTTGACGCTGTAGATTGTGTAGGTAATTCCACTATTACCATCGATAAGAAACGGCTACCTGAAACCGTGGATGCTGGACTTACCTATGTAGGTGTAGCCAATTCGGGGAGATCGGTAGTCCGTAAGGTAAAAAGTATGATTGGACAACGGGCAGTGTTAATGGACACCAACAATTCATCTGTAGATTTTGAAGTCAACAATAATCCAACCCCTAGAAAAATAACGAAGTAGACATGAAAAAGAATTTATTAGCAGGCATTTATTTAATATTGGGGCTTGGTCATGTTGCTTCGGCACAAACAACACCAACGTATGAATATTTCAAAATAAAGGAGTCCTTGATTAAAAGTCGAAATTCAGCTCTCTTAGGCTATACTACGCTTCCTTTGGAAGGAGAAAGTCAACTGGGCGCTTACTACCAAGGGGGTGATTTAAGATCGCCTTACGACGCAAAATCTACACAAGGAATTAATTTTTCGACTTCTCGCTATCAACGATTGAATGATTGGACATTTTTTGGAAGTTTTAACTTTCAAACGAACAAAGATAGTGAAGTGGGTCTTACTGCTCATACCAATCCCTATCGCGACAATCCGTATCAATTGATTGACTCGCTATCTGCAGATTGGAAGAAGCAACGATATGCTTTACAGTTGCAGATTGCTACACCGGCTTTTGCAAACGACCGGATGAATGCAGGCTTAAATATACGGTACAACATGTTGACAGGTGCTCGTCAGAAAGATCCAAGGCCACTTGACAATTCCAGCAATCTAGATTTATCACCCAGCATCACGTATAAAATTGATAATCAAAATATACTAGGATTAACAGGACATTATGCTTTTTATAAAGAGGATCTCAATATTGAAACAGTCGGAACAAGCCGCCAATTCAATCTCTATCGCTTATTGGGAGCAGGTGAATATCAGAATAGCGCTCCCTATATCTTAACCTCGGGATACCTCCGGAGCAATGAAGGTCACGCTTTTGGAGGCGCGATAGATTATGTACGTCGCAGCGAAACAAAACAGTGGACCGTAAACTTCGATTACCGTAAAGGTCATGAAGATGTGATCGATGGATCGATTTACATACAACAAGCTGGAAGACATAATTTCGCACAATATCAAGCTGCTTCGTATTTGGACTGGAAAAGAAGTAATCTCGCGCACCAAATTGGGTTGAAATGGATGCTAAAGGATATGGACAATCGAGAATATCATCAGGTGCAAAATCCGGATAGCAAACAATATGAAACCGTGTATTCAAGTATTATGAGCACTATGCTACGGACTCATACTACCCTCTCGTACTTACTCAGTAGGAAAAAAAGCAAGGGTCATATCGATTGGTGGCTAAATGCTGCTGCTACATACCACAGTCTGGACAACAGATACGCCAATCCGAAGAACAAGCAGATTATTGACAAGATAAACATAGTTATCAGCTATGATAAAAATTATGTGCTGCAACAAAAACAAGGATGGTCATTCCAAGTCAAGTCGGCATTTGATTTTCTAGTGGACGATGACTTTCTCTATGTAGATAAGGCCTATTCCACGAACTTTGTAGCCAACGAGGTGTTTGTTCCCATGCATGATTACAACAGCGTCAATACTTGGACCAACGCCGCTCACATCAAATACAACCTAAAGCCATTTGGAAAAAAGGGGAATCAGGTTTATTTAAAAGCCTCTGGGTCAATCAGCCACGCAATGAAGGATAGTGGTATCATTCAAAAAGGCGACAACCGTTACTTTACACAGCTGTCCATTGGAATTAATACATTTTAACCCTACAACTTAAACATATACGTGAACAAAGATATTATGAATAACATTAAGATAAAAAAGGCCATCTTTCTACTGAGTTCTCTAGCAACGGTTGCCTACAGCTATGGTCAAGAAATCATCCGTCCTTCTGTGAAATCAAAGACGAGCTTTGCCATTGTTGTAGATAGCAGGACCTTTGAGAATGCTCGTCCGGAAATCATGGCTTATCGTCAATCTGTCGAAAATGACGGACTAGGCACGTACATCCTATCGCATAACTGGGAAAAACCAGAGCAGGTCCGTGAACAGTTGCAAAAGCTACATACAGGCAATCAACCGATCGAAGGCACTGTGCTCGTGGGTGAGATTCCAATCGTCATGATCAGAGATGCACAGTATCTAACATCTGCCTTTAAAATGAATCAAAAAATCAGATGGGACAAATCATCCGTACCCTCCGATCGCTACTATGATGATTTTGACCTGCAATTGGATTTTCTCAAACAAGATACAGCAATCGGGCGTACCCACTATTTTTATTATAGCCTGAACGGTGCATCTCCACAATACATCGAAATGGACATCTATTCGGCACGTATAAAACCTCCTGTGGAAAATGGTGAAAATGCTACGGAGAAGATTAAGTCCTACCTTCGGAAACTTGTCACCCTTCGGCAGGAAACGAATCCACTCAGTGATATGGTTGCTTCAACTGGACACGGGTACAATTCCAACTCGATAAATTCTTTCTCAGGAGATGTACTCGCCCTCAAATCTCAATTTCCATCGCTCTATCGGCCTGGTAACTCCATCAAATTTTTGAACTTCAGAAATTCTGAGTTTATGAAATTCAATCTACTCCGCGAATTAAAACGAGAAGGATTGGATTTTGCCTTTATGACAGGACATGGAACTCCCACCCTTCAACTCATCAATGGCTATCCGTTGGCTTCTAATCCACAACCTTCAATGGAGAATGTTGGACGATATTTACGCTCCAAGATTAGGTCCGCGCAAGAAGATGGTAGAGATGTTGAAAAAGTAAAAGAGGGATTCAAAACATCTTTGGGCGTATCGGACAAATGGATGGCCGACGCTTTTGAGAAAGCGGTTATTGACTCGGATTCTATCTTCAATGACAATCTCGATGTTCAAATATGGGATATCAAGGACGCAAATATACAAGCTAGATTGGTCTATCTGAATTCTTGCCTGACGGGTTCCTTTCATCTCGACAATTATTTAGCAGGATATTATCCTTTTTCGAACAATCAAAATATTGCTGCCATTGCCAATAGTATAGGTGTATTACAGGATTTATGGCCTGCTGAGCTGATGGGTACCCTCCAACATGGGATGCGATTGGGCAATTGGTTTAAGCATATCGCTTATTTAGAGACTCATGTACTTGGGGACCCAACTTTTCACTTTACGAGTAAAAGAAGTCAAGAGCTAAATGATGCAATCAGCGCAGGCGCGAAGGTGTCTTATTGGAAAAAAATGCGCCAAGAAAATGATGCGGACTTGCAAGCGCTTGCGCTCGTTTATTTACAAAAACTGTTACCCGAAACAGAGATGTCCAAAATCCTAAAGGAGACCTATTTCAACTCTACTTTCGAAACGACTCGCATGCAAGCCTTTTCACTACTTCGTAAATTTGAAAATGAGCAGTATTTTGAAGTCTTGCACGCAGCACGGAATGATTCCTATGAATTCATCAGACGGATGGCAGTGTATGATTTGGGAGAATTTGGAGGAGATGATTTTGCAAAAGATTTGATAGCGTTCTATGTGAGTGACCCTCATTCGGAACGTATAAATTATCGATTGAGAACAAATATGACTTTTTTTAATCCAGAGCTGCTAAAAAGTGAAATTGAAACGCAAGTCCGCCAGAATAAAAGCATCTACAACGCAGACGCGCTCAGTGACCAATTACTGAAGGATATTGACTACAACAAGAGCAAGGTCGATAAAATGAAAATTAATATCCTTGATAAAGAGCTGCCAGAGAAAGAGCGTCTTGCTGAAATCACCACATTGAGACTCTATCGCTATCATCGTCTAGTCCCCGCTGTACTAGCAGTAATAGCCGATGAAGCTGAATCAGAAACTATCAGAATTACAGCATTAGAAGCGATGAGCTGGTTTCCACTCTCCTACCAACGGGAAGCTATATTCAACACATGTGATGAACTCTTAAAAGATGACAAGGTACCAGCTGCTATTAAAAGCCAGGCACTAAAAACAAAACATGTCATGAAAAAAGAGCAAAAATAACCGTAAACAATAAGAGCGGCCTAGTAGGCCGCTCTTATTGTTTTTTTCAAAAGGAGATGGAAATCCTAGTGCCCATGGGAATGCCCCATATCAGCAGGATTGATCATAATATGTGCTTTATAACTTCCCTCGTCCATCAGCCATGGCATCCCTGGCACAGTGGGTTTACTAGCCATTCCCAAATCAGCAGCTTTGGCAAAAGGGACATACAAGACATAGCGACGTTTAGCATCGGCCATCTCGCCCGTTTCCTGATTGAGCTTTTCCAAAGATCCCCAGTACCCGTATAACATCGTTGGATGCTGAGGAATATTTAATTTACCTGCTTTAAATTCTTCTTCACGTATAGCATCTCTTTCTCTACGCTTACCTTGTGCAATAAGCTCTCTGCCCCTAGCCATAAAGGGTTCTAAGCTTTTTGGATATGCGTAAGCGTATAATAAAGGAAGTTTATAATCTGGAGCCAAACAGATATAATCATTTGTTCCCTCCCTCAAAATGACAAATTTGCCTTCGCTATCATAACCATATACTTTAGCACCTTCCCTAAATTCTGTAGGAGCGGCCTGCATGGCTATTTTGATTTGAATGTCTGCTGGCAATACTTCTCTTTTAGCTTTTTGCTGCGCTATTACTTGACTGGCGGCACTAGTAACCAATAATAACAGGATGATGAGTTTCTTCATTTTAATTGTGAAATTTATATAGATTCCTTCTAAACAAAGATAGTGTTTTTAGGTATAAACCTCAGCACAATCCATCCTATATTTACACCCCTATACATGATATGATTTTATTCTGGGAACGTAGATGGGTGTTGTACCATCAAAAATATTACATTGCAAATACGCTCGCTCCGTCTATAATTTTCGATATTTTAGCAAACCCATTTAATCATTAACACTAGCATGCAAAAAATATTACTTTTACTAACAATTGGTCTATTTACCCAAGTCTTTGCACAAGAAAAAAAACAAGAGATAAAGGCGAATTATCAACTGGCATCCAAATTTTCGCCAAAGAAATTACAGAATATGATTTTTTCTACTTCGGTCGTTCCGAATTGGATTAACTACTCCGAAAGATTCTGGTATGAATACAGTACCTCATCTGGAAAAAAATGGTACTTGGTCAATCCACAGACCAAGAGCAAGCAATTGCTCTTTGAAAATGCAGATATGGCATCTCAAATTACAAAAATTGTCAAAAATCCTTTTGATGCGGAGCATTTAGAAATTGTCGGGCTCAAGTTTACAGACGACGAAAAACGCATACGCTTTGAAGTCAATAGTACACGTGATACCGTAAAAAGTAAAGCGGAGATCAAGAAACTCAAAAACAAAACAGATACGATCAAGAAAAAGGTATTTTATTTAGAGTATGATCTTGCATCCAAAAAATTACTGGAGATTCCAGATAGTTTGAAAGAAAAACCAAAACCCTCATGGGCGTCATTTTCCCCTGACACCAGCCGTATCTTCTTCGCGAAGAACTATAACTTGTATTGGATGGACAAAGCCAATTATGAGAAAGCTGTTAAAGATGAAAAGGACAGTACGATAGTGGAACATCAAGTCACGAAAGACGGTGTACAATATTATGCTTGGGGAGGAGACGAATACAGCACCACGACGGGAGATCAAAAAGAGGAAAAGGAAAATGAGAAACGAAAATCAGTCTGGATAAGTTGGTCCCCAAATGGGACACATTTTGCGATGACCCGAAAAGATAACAGGCATTTAAATCCGCTCTGGGTCATCAACAACGTAGCTGATAAAAGACCCACGTTGGAAACCTACAAATACCTCATGCCAGGCGAAACTGATTCAACAGAAGCTGAGCTATATATCTTCAATGCTCAGGCACTTACCGCTAAGCGTATAGACATCGCAGCCTTCAAAAATCAAACGATAGGTGTATACACCAAAAGTAGAGATAAAGCCAGCTACATGGGCAAACATTATATCAACTATTGGTTGGGTGACAACAATACATTCTATTTGACTCGTTCCAGCAGAGATTTAAAACGAATTGATCTTGTTAGCATCTATATCACTGGTCAAGTACGGACACTTCTGGAAGAACGTTCAAACGTATATCAGGATATCAAAAAACCCTATTTTGTAAAAAACGGCAGTCAATTTATCCATTGGTCGCAACGAGATGGATGGGGACATTTTTATCTTTACAACAAGGATGGCAGCTTAGTTCGTCAACTGACCAAAGGCGAATTCAACTGTGAGGATATCACAGGATATGATGCACAGAGTGGTCAATTTACCTTCACGGCCAACGGCAGGGAGAAGGCAGAAGATCCTTACTATCTTCACCACTACTCCTTATCCATCAATGGTGGTGAGCCAACTTTGCTAAACAAAGGAAACTATGACCACCAAGTGGAGACAAGTGAAAATGGCAAATACTTTGTTAATAATTCCTCTCGTGTAAATACGACCCCTACCTCCGATCTTTACAATGCGAGTGGACAGTTGATCATGAAATTGGAAACCGCTGATTTAAGTCAATTGATGGCGGCAGGATACAAGTTTCCAGAACCGTTTTCGGTAAAAGCAGGTGATGGTATCACCGATTTATATGGTGTGATGTATAAGCCTTTTGATTTTGATTCTACACGTACCTACCCCATCATCGAGTATGTGTATCCTGGCCCTCAAACGGAGGCCGTGAATAAAGCATTTGGCAGAAGTATGGACCGTATTGATCGTCTCGCTCAAATGGGATTTATCGTCATCACTGTAGGAAACAGAGGGGGACATCCGGCACGGTCCAAATGGTACCACACCTATGGATACGGCAATCTTAGAGACTATGGTCTAGAGGATAAAAAGGTCGCGGCCGAACAATTGGCCTCCAAATATGCATTCATAGATATCGATCGAGTGGGGATCACAGGTCACTCGGGGGGTGGATTCATGTCTACAGCAGCGCTATTGGTATACCCCGATTTCTTTAAAGTGGCGGTGTCCGGTGCGGGCAACCATGAAAACAACATCTACAACCGCTGGTGGAGCGAACGCCATCATGGGATTCAAGAAAAGATAAGTAGCAAGGGAGACACTACATTTGCCTATCAAATAGAAAAGAATACTGAATTGGCTAAAAACCTAAAAGGAAAATTGCTGATTGCTACTGGCGACATCGACAACAACGTGCATCCAGCTAATTCCATACGAATGGTAGAAGCACTAATCAAAGCTAACAAGCGTTTTGATTTTTTACTCCTTCCAGGACAACGCCATGGGTTTGGAAATATGACCGAATATTTTTTCTGGAAAATGGCGGATTATTTTGCAGAAAATCTGTTACATGACTCGAAAACAAATGACGTGGATCTCCTCGAAATACAACGGGAAATCCCGCTTAAGCGCTAAGCAAAGTTTGTGCAAACAAATCAAACAAGCCCATCTCTTCCTTAGAGATGGGCTTGTTACATATAGGTGTTACAACCACGAGTTGAACAAATCAAGTACCTTTTTCTCGTCATAGCCTTTTCCAGATTCAAGGCTACCGCTGTCATGTACGGAAATAACCTTCCCTTTGCTATCCAATGCAATAAAAAAAGGATAGCCTAGTTTTCCGCCCTCAGGAGCAAATTTATGGAAAACCTCTTCATTCTTATTTTCCTTGGAATAATTCAGGTGGTAATACAAAAAATTGTCATCAAGTAGCTTCTTGACTGCAGCGGTGTGTTGGATATAGTGGTTAAACCGCAAACACCAAATACACCAATTGCCTCCAGCCTGGATGATCAGCTTTTTATTCTCCTTTTGGGCTTTCAACAGTAGACTGTCTATATCCTGCTGTGCATTTGCCTCTGGACTATACGGTTGCTCAAACGTTTCCTTTTCTAAACTTTGCTTTTCCTGTGCCCAAAGCATAACACTTGGCAAGAATAATCCCCATAAAAGTAGTCCTGTTTTTATCGTTTTGGTCATCATACTCCTTTTCAAAAATCTAAACATCCAAATTTATCAATTTCGCCCCACAATTCTTTATTTTGGACGTCACTTTAACAACAGGATGACACATACTGTGTAAATGTTTAAAATAGAAAGCATTACCTTAAATAATCCAATATAAGTAGCGCACACGCGATGTGACAGTTTCAAAAAAAACACATTAATTAGACGAAGTGTAAATTAACGTTAAATTAACAGCAACATTTGCATTACATATATCGCTAGCTGATATTTAGTTGTACTTTAGAGCGATCATTTATATCCATGAAAAGTTTTTTTGTCTTCATACTACTACTACTATCAAACTATGCTTACAGCCAAGTCGCTGTGAGTGGAAAGGTCCTAGACAAAGGCGAGACCAAACCGTTGCTAAATGCTTCGGTAGTCCTGCTTCACATGCCGGACTCCATTTTAAAATCCTATGGTCGAACCGATGAAAACGGCCAGTTTAAATTGGAAAAAGTGGATGCTGGACAATACATGGTATTGGTGACGTACCCCAAATTTGAGCTGTATTCACAAAAAATAGAAGTGACCGAAAGTCCTCTTAAATTGGCGGATATCAATATCAATTCGCAAGCTAATTTACTTGAAGAAGTAGTTATTACACAGAAACTTCCTATTCGAATTAAAGGGGACACTATTGAATACAATGCCGCTAGCTTTGAAACTGAAAAAAATGCCAAACTTGAGGATCTGCTGAGAAGACTACCAGGTCTAAGTGTTTCGGCAGATGGTGCAATAACTGCACACGGCAAAAGCGTTTCGAAAGTCTTGATTGAAGGCGAAGAATTCTTTGGTTACGACCCCAAGATAGCCATTCGAAATGTGCGGGCCGACGCGGTAGACAAAGTCCAAGTATATGACCGCAAATCTGAGGAAGCCGAATTGACAGGTATAGATGATGGTGTCCGCATCAAAACTGTCAATGTAGTCTTGAAGGAGGAGGCACGCAAAGGCGTTTTCGGAAATGCACAGGCGAGTATAGGTACGCGTCAGCTTTTCGATGCCGGAATATTTGCTGCTAAATTCAATAAAAGTGAACGTTTGGGCGTAACGGCTAATTGGAACAACATGGGCACTGGTGGTGGTAACCACATCCGAATGAATAACCAAATAAATGGAAATCCAGAATACAAAAGCATTGGTGCCAATTATGAAAACAACTTATTCAAAAGCAAGCTGAGGATCAATTCGAACTACAACTTGAATAACAATAGCAACGCCAATGAATCCGAGAGCTATAGCACAAGGATCCTTCCTCCAAAGAAGGATGAATCGGCTGAAATCACACAAGAGACAGAACGCTCCTCTCAAAATACTTCGGATAATACAAATCACTCATTTCGTTCGGAATTTAGATACAAAGTGGACTCTATCCAAAACCTGACCCTACAATTAAATGCAGGCAAATCATCAGGACATAATTCCAGCAGCTCGCAGAGTTCAACTTTTCAAAATTCGGCGACGATCAATGATTTTGAAGAAAAGACAAGTTCCTCATCGGACAACCAGAATATGGATGCGCGTATCGATTATAGAAGAAGGTTGAACAATAAAGGACGTAGCCTCAATATACAGTTCAACAATCAATTTGGCAATCGAGAATCCATGTCTCACGTTAACTCCACAACCAATACTTATACTGTAGAGAATGGAAAAACCACAAAAGAAATTGACCAGCAAAGGCAAAACGAAAACAATGACAATCGATTTGGAGGACAGATTAACCTCAGCGATCGCTTCTTCGAGAAGATAAATGTAACGCTTGGCTACAATTTTAACAACAGCAGTAGTAAAGATCTGGTTAATGCTTACAACCTTTCTGCAACGGACGATTTTTCAGTATTGGATACGCTGTACTCAAAAAATGAAAGGAACTCTACGACGAATCATGGAGCAAACGTAAGCCTAGGCTTTTGGAGCGAAAAATTTAACATCAATGTGTCTACTCGAGTTACGAATAGTGAGCAACGTATTCAGGATTCCTATCGAGATATTGATTTAAATAGAAATTTTTGGAACAACAACACGAATATGAACGTGAACTACAAGTTGTCCAATAGCAGAAACATATCTGCAAATTATCAAAACAGCTCTACTATACCAAGCATTGGACAATTACAGCCCTACCAACCTGCTACCAACCCGTTGTTCCAACAAGAGGGAAATCCAAACTTAAAAAGGGCAAGCAATAACAATATGAATATCAACTATAACTCCTTCTCGCTGTTGAAGGCAACTGCTATCAACGCGAATATGAGTGTAGGAATGACCAGCAATCCCATCGTTAACAAAAGTGTGATTGACAGTGTGGGAAAAACAACTTCCACCTTTGTCAATATCGATGACAAGACAAACCTCAATCTCCAAGGTTATGCCTCGATTACCCGTCCATTGTTCAATAATGTCGTCCAATTTGGTCCTTATCTCAACTTAGGATACAACAACAGCTATAATTACTTAAACGGCGAATTCAATGAATCCAAGAGCTTCAATGGATTTGCCGGAATCAACGCTAATAAACAGACATCTACTATAGTGGACTTCAACTTTTCGGCTGGTATGGGATTTCGTGACGAGCGGACTTTACTAAATCAAAAACTGAATAGTACCAGTATCAACTTCAACGCCAATACAGACCTCAAATATTATTTACCCTACAAAATAGCACTCTCTCAAGTTGTCAATTACTCGTACACGGGTAAAACCAAACTGTATTCTAAGGCAATACAACAATTTTACATGAATCTTGAAGTATCAAAAAAATTATTGAAAAGTGAGAGCCTATTGTTAAGTGTAAAAGCATTTGATATCTTCAAAACCTTTAATAACACCAATCGATCATTTGGGGATTCGAATTTTTCAGAAAGTAGGAATCAGGTACTCACCCAATATTTAATGGTCGGCTTAAATTGGGATTTTAATAAAAACTTAGGAAAGAAAAATGATTAGGATACTCATCATACTTAGCGCTGTATTACTGCAAATAGAGGCTGTCGTAGCGCAGCATGCCTACTTCCCTACCCAAGGTACCATCTACTTTGAAAAGGTCACCTACACCAAGGCCCGAATGAAAGAGATGATGAACAAGATGGGCAATCAAAACGATAGAGGAATGCGATACGACATGTCGGGCCATATGTCGGAGATGCCAGAGAGCGTAACCACAAATTTTGTGATGCAATTCGACCAACAGCAGACACTCATGCTTTCGGAGGAAGCCAGTGGTACTGGTTCTACCCAAATGAGAGGTAGAGGTCAAGGAGGACGAGGAGGAGGTCGAAGTGGAAATATGCAGATGGCCGCTCCAATAGTATCCAGAGGTGGCAGAGGTGCCGGACAAAAGACGTTTTATCAAAATTTAAAATCAAAAGAAACATCCATCCAAGTAGAATTAGATGAAAAATACATTTTAAAAGATAGTTTGCAACAAGTGACTTGGCGATTTACCGATGAGTACCGAAATATAGCTGGATATGATTGCAGACGGGTAAACGGAGCAACAACAGACTCGTTATATTTAATTGCATTTTACACTGACCAGATACCTGTAGATGGAGGACCTGTACTGACGGGCGGCCTTCCGGGGATGATTTTGGGACTGGTCATTCCCGAAATGCATATCAATTATTGGGCAACCAAAGTAGACTTTACGAATACGCCGATTACAACTAGTTGGAAAGATAAGAAGGCTAAGGAAATCACGATGACCAATTTTTTCGATTTACTTTCGAAAAGTGTATTCTCAAGGGGAAGGGCGAATAGCCAACAGAGTCGTCGCTCGATTATGGAAAACCTGATATACTAATTAAAATTGATATTCTGACCTCAATAATAGAGTTGAGGTCAGAATATCAATGGACTATCTATACAACATAATACTGCTCCCACCCTTTGCGTGGTGGAGGTCCCATTAACATTGCATTCGCAAATTTATCATTGGTGACCTCTTTCTTGATTGGGTCAAACGTTATCTTGTTGTTCATCTTCTGCGTCATCACACCCAAGCAGAACACTTGGCTTAAAGGGCCCGCTATTTCAAAAGAAGACCGTGTCTTTTCTTGGCCTTTGCAAGCTTTAAGAAAGTTCGCAAAGTGGTTGGAAGGTGAAGCTTGTACCTGTGGCAAGCGGCCCGCTATATCCTTAGCTTTTGATTCTGGAATAATCTGTAATGTACTACCGTGAGATCCTCCTTTGAATGTTAAGTCTTTCGAATAAATAATCTTTCCGGGATTCAATTTAACCGGCTGCAGGGCCCCGTTACTTGGGGGTGGAATATTAGGATCTAATCCAGAAACACCATAACCTTCCGGAATTGGAGGTAGATTGTCCAATCCGTCATACCAGTTGATATCTATAGCAGGCATCCCCTTGCGTTTAGGAAAATGAAATTTCAATGTCGAAGACATTGGAAAGAAAAAGGAATTGTGACCGTCCAATTTAACAGCTTCAACGGATGTAGGAAGTCCCATATCTAGGAATTCGTGAGCGGTATCCAACAAATGTGCTCCCCAGTCTCCCAATGCCCCCATTCCAAAATCAAACCAACAGCGCCACTGCCCGTTGACAAAATCTTTATTGTAATCATGTCCCATCGTCTGCATCTGCCAAAGATCCCAGTCCAACGTTTCAGGTGTATGCTCAGGGAGTGGAAAAGCCTTGATATTGGTATCCCAGCCGTGCCATCTGCGAGGCATATTCATGTGCGCATCGATGCGGGTTACATTCTTGATGATACCTGCATCTTTCCAAGCTTTGAATTGAAAATAATTAGCCTCCGAATGTCCTTGATTTCCCATTTGGGTGACTACCTTATTCTGCTTCTTCGCCTTTTGCATCATCAGCTCTACTTCCCAGAAGGTATGGGCCATGGGCTTTTCAACATAGACGTGTTTTCCTAAATCCAATGCCATCATCGTGATGGCAAAGTGTGCAAAATCAGGTGTACCTACTGATACCGCGTCAATTTGACTACCCATCTTATCAAACATCTGTCTGAAATCCGTGAAGCGTGGTACATCTGGAAATTCTTTCAGTATACCTAATGTATGGGGTGCGCCCATATCCACATCGCATAGGGCGACAATATTGCACAAACCTGTTTTGTAAAGATCTCTAATAATATCAGCAGCTCGATTGCCAACTCCGACACAGGCCAAATTGACTCGTTCATTGGGTTTAGCCAATACAACATGCCCCAACAGGCTATTGGCGACAACGACAGCGCCTCCTGCTACAGCAGATTTTTTAAGGAAACTTCTTCTCGATATATAATGATTCATCATAATAAATTTATACGGGTCATTTTTTAGATTGGTGTATTTTACAACACCTTGATTTTAATGTTTCGATAGGACACATTGTCACCGTGATCTTGCAAAAGGATATGTCCCTTTTTAGCCTCACCAAAAGCTGGCCAATCTTTGTACTTGCTAATCGCGACCAAATCTTTGAAAGCCTGGCTTCCACGTTGATATTCTACCATTTTCTCGCCATTGAGATAATGCACTACTTTATTGTCAGGTGTGACGACCACTCGTCCTCTGTTCCATTCGCCAATTGGTCTACGAGGCCTGGGCTCACGATTGGAAGTAATCAAATCATACAACGATGCCAACGTACGGTTGCCATTTCTGCCCAATTTGGCGTCAGGGTGTTTCTCATCGTCCAACACTTGATATTCCAATCCTATCGCTGATCCATGGGTCTGCTCTTTAAGTGTTACAAAATATTTAACACCACTATTGGCGCCAGGGGTAAGTTTGAATTCAAATGATAAATCGAAAGCACTAAATTGATCTGTGGTCACGATATCACCACCATTGGTTGATTCACCACCATCTGATTTCTGTACACTGATGATACCATCGGCTATCTTCCATCCCTTTTTCGGAAACTCATCAGAACGTGTGCTTCTCCAGTTAGTAGCATCAATTCCGTTAAAAAGCAATTTATAACCGGCATCTTCTTCGGCTTTGGACAGTTTATTAGGTGTCAAGTTGACCACGTAAACATCCTTTGGAAAATCTTTGGTTTTCAAATTTTCAGTCTGGATGTTTACATTCTTGAAAAACACTTGTTTCCCATCCAATGCTTCAGGAATACTATGTACTTGTAGACCGATAAATCCCTTTGCATCTACTGTATCGATCACATAGGCGACGGGAATATCATTGACCCATGTCTTGGTTTCATTGCCTATAGCTTCGATACGAATGTGGTTGTATTCTCCTGGCTTATATGCTGACTTGGCGCGCTCATTCAAATCCAAAGGATACAACCAATTTCTCCGTCCTTCGTCATATATCCCGCCAGTCCAAGCACGTGCACTCGGATCGATCTCCACCTGGCGACCATACACCCTTCCTCGTCCATTGTTGGCGTCCTTATCTATATGGCTGCGTGTCTGTATTCCAGAATTGGTATTATCACCTTCCAATTTGACGTCAAGCTCCAATACAAAATCCCCATACTCTTGTTCGGTAATCAAAAATGAATTGGGTGTACCCTTAGTCATTCGTCCGACGATCGCACCATCTTCAATTTTATAGGGAGCATTCCCTCCCACTGTCTTCCATCCTGTCAGACTCTTTCCATCAAACAAAGGCTTCCATTTCTCTTCATTTTGTCCTTTCGACGTGTTATTACAAGCTGTCAGTAAAAAAATCGAAGCAAGGGTACACCATGTCCATCCTCTACTTGTACTAAAAATTTTCTGCTTTACCATTAATCTATAATTTTGTAAAATATAAATACTTATTTATGTGATTCAAACAACAATTGCAATCTATATGACCAAAAAAGGGTCGATAATCCTTCTTCCTGTTTAATTGGAAGCCTACTTTAACTCGCGTCCAATACACCTCTAAAGTACCCAGCAGATTCGGCAATACCAGCCAAAGGATCTTTCATATCCTTTTCAAACTCCAAACTACAGACACCTGGATATTTAATCTTCTTCAACGCAAGGACAAACTTAGGGATGTCGATCACTCCCCTACCCAATTCACACGTCTTACCGTCTGCACTTGCAGCCGTAACATTTTTCAAATGGATATCAAAGATTCTATGCTTATATCTAACCAAATCTTTAATAGAATCTTGCCCGTCCCTGACATTGTGTCCCATATCAAAGCACATCCCCATTCGAGCGTCCAAGTCCTTAACATGGTTATAGATTACTGTAGCATTGGGATAGATTTTATCTTCTGGGCCATGATTATGGATCGCATATCGGATGTTATATGCTTTTGTTTTTTCGGCTATATACTCCAAATCCTTAATCTCAGGTATGCCAATGACTAAATCAACGCCCACACGCTTTGCATATTCAAATGCACTGTCTATTTCCTCTCTCTTCTTCATATATATAGGCCCCACGGCGTAGCCCTTAACATTAACCGCCGCCAATTGTTTGTGAAAGGCCTCTATCTCCGCTGCCGTACTCTTATAGGGCAGATGAAAGTCTTTAATGCATAGATAATGAACATCCATCCTTTTCATCATCGCTAAAGATTGTTCTAAATTAAAATTGACAAAACTGTATCCTGCTATTCCCAATTTGATGGACTGTTTGCTATCCTTATTCTGCACAGGCGAGGCCCATGCATTGGATATTAGGGATGTTCCGGCATATGCAGCAGATAAGCTGAATAAACTCTTACGGATGAAGTTTCTTCTTGAATTCATGGTAATCTATTTTATTTAACTCGCTAAAAAAGTGGTTTGCAATGTCATACAATTTCCCCTGCTGAAATTAAAATCGACAATTGTCAAATCCTAAGACGTCATCTAATAACAGGAGATGGTTTATACCGATCGGTTTACGCTATAAGTAATCCGGATACACAATAATATCAATTTTCACCCCCATTTTTACGGAAAGTGAGGTATTTATTTACGAAAACGTTTTAGAGTACAAACAGAAAAAAACGGAAAATAGAGATTCCGGAATAAAATATTTAGAGGAGCCAGAAAATACGCATATTGGCCCCTTCAATCTTCTGGGTGAAGATTGAAGGGGCTCTATATACTAAATCTTACGCAAGTACCCGGGCTTGTTCATGGCATTGTCTAAAGAGTATCGGCCAGAGCCGATAACTAGAAATACCAACAACAAGATGAGGACGATTGCCGAAAGCCAAAATTCGGAATTCAAAAAGCTAAACCCGTTTGTGATGTTCACAAAAAATACGGCTCCAATAAGGATGGGTAGTTGAAAAACAACGGCGATTCGTGTTGAAAATCCTAAGGCGATAAAAATACCTCCTACCAAGTGCGCAAATGCAACATAATGTACGGCTGACCAGATAGACAACTGAAAATGTGTCCTTTCAATCAGTCGCGCAACGGAGTCAGTATCCGAGATGAAACTCACCCCCTTTACAAAAATGATGACACCAAGGACAATTCTAACAACATCCAACCACCGAGGATGATGGGTATCTCCCCAATGTTCAATCCTGTGTACTAGATTCATAATGACCTCCTTTTTAATTGGTTATATAAAGTTAACGAAAAAAAACTGGATAAAGTACTTCAAAAATCGTCCTATTTTTCAAAACATCAACGGTGGATACTATTCTCCAAACAGCAAAACATTAAAAAGTCGCATGCATTATTCTTACGGTTAACACACATACGGTACACATAAAGCCATTAAGCTGAAAATGAAAGAAATAAAAAGTAAAAGCCTGAAGCTATCATTTGTGGCGCTATATATGACAAAACAGGGAACTGGTATCCCCTATTCGAATAGAGAGTGAAAGAGCGCGATATACACGGCTATTTGGCAGTAAGGGCAACCCAATCGGATTTGAACAAGCGTAAAGATAAGGTGTTAATCTACCTCAATCAAGAGAAAGTCTTGGACACTATCGTGATTCTCTAACTGGATAATATCCCCCTCGTAGGCGCCAATCAATGAGCGATAGAGACTATTGTCAAAATCCTCCAAAGTAATCTGGAAGTGAAGAATGGTATTACCTTGAAGAGAACGCAATTTAATCTTGGAATTAATGCCAACCAAATCCTTCAGTTGGGACCAATCATTCCTTTCAGAACCTCCACTTGACTGACGGATATCCGCTGATGAATCTGCACGCTGTATTTTCTTAAACCTCATGACCTTATACCTAAATAATCCGATAATGACTTACAATATGTATAAGGCAAAACTAGGAAAATAAAATCTACCAAACAAGTAGATTTTATTTTCCAAATTAATTCCAGCAAGTAGGCTGTGCTTGATTCCCGGAAATCGTATAACTAAGAATCTTAAATAGTAGAGGTCCCGTCTGCTGTCTGTACTTTTATAACAGTTACATCTTTCCCAAATTGCTTCACATACTGATCACTTATCAGCCTCACCAACTCATCGACATATGCAGATTCAACAATATTAATAGTACAACCACCAAAGCCACCTCCCATCATTCGGGAACCCAATACTTGAGGTAGTGGACGGACGATATCCACTAAAAAGTCTAATTCAGGACAACTGACTTCATAGGCTTTGCTCAATCCATCATGGGTATCAAACATATACCGACCCAAGAGGGGAATATCCCCTTCTTGTAGACTCTTGCATGCCAACTGGAGACGTTCGATTTCCTCCACAACAAAGCGAGCTTTAGTATATACTTCTATATCTCGTTCTTTGACATACGCGTCCAACATCGCCACATTTGCATCTCGCAGACTGTCGACTTCTGGATGGTTTACTCGAATCCATTCAACAGCCTGCTCACATTGCTCCCTCCGCGTATTATAGGCTGTAGAGGCCAAAGAATGTTTGACGTTAGAATTGAATAATACGATTGTATACCCATCTAATTTTAAGGGAACATATTCAAACTCCAACGATCTACAATCTAGCTTGATCA
This sequence comes from Sphingobacterium sp. SYP-B4668, assembly GCF_027627455.1. Classification (NCBI taxonomy): domain Bacteria; kingdom Pseudomonadati; phylum Bacteroidota; class Sphingobacteriia; order Sphingobacteriales; family Sphingobacteriaceae; genus Sphingobacterium; species Sphingobacterium sp. SYP-B4668. The sequence goes on from NZ_CP115483.1 coordinate 3,445,432, forward strand.
CGTGGTCTTTTTTTCCGAATGTAGAGGCAAATTGATCCATGATACCACATTTGACGCCTGCATATGTATGCTCCGCCAACTGTCCTATCTTAGGAATTTCCAATCTAGGGATATCCAAGGCAAACAACTCATTCAAGGCCAACGTTGTGGCACATTCGACAGCTGCAGAAGAGGAAAGTCCAGCCCCCAATGGAATATCACCGTCAATGTAAAGGTTAAATCCTTCAACTACATGTCCTCGCTGAACCAATTGATCAACCACACCAAGAATATAGTTGGGCCAATGCTTTTCTGTCGGAGCCCGCTCCGACAATTCAACTTCATATCGTTCTTGATAATCCTCCGCATACAAACAAATGCGTAAATCGGAACGCTTGGACACCGCAACATATACCGCTTTATCAATGGCCGCAGGTAGAACGAACCCTCCGTTATAGTCTGTATGTTCGCCTATGATATTAATCCGCCCTGGTGAACGGACTACTAATGGTGTAGAATGAAAAATAGATTGGAATTTATGTTGGATTGTATCTTTAGTAATCATGTTAAACAGTTTTGTAATGTATCGTCGAGCACGCTCTTAATTGTTGAGCTGCAAATTCGGGTGTAATGTCGCGTTGGGGATTGGCCAACATCTCGTACCCTACCATGAATTTTTTAACCGTTGCGGAACGTAATAATGGTGGATAGAAATGCATGTGCCAATGCCATTCGGGGAAATCTCCACTATTGACCGGAGCCTGATGCATACCGGCGGAATACGGGAACGATGTCTTAAATAGATTGTCATAACGTGTGGTCAGCAACTTCAATATGGAAGCTAGATCGTCCTTCTCTTGTCCGGTGAAATCAGTAATATGCTGAACAGCTCTTTTACTGACCACCATCATTTCGTAAGGCCAAGATGCCCAAAAGGGCACAAGTGAGACAAACGAATCGTTTTCATCAATAATACGCACTTCCTTTTGAAGCTCCGCTTGAAGATATGCCGTCAACAATGTTTTACCATATTTCTCAAAATATGTTTTTTGTCGCAAAGATTCTTTTTGAAGCTCTTCGGGTATGCCATTTTGCGCCCAAATCTGTCCATGTGGATGCGGATTGCTACAGCCCATTATAGCCCCTTTATTTTCAAATATCTGAATGTACTTAATCCAACCATTGCTAGATAAATCGCGATACTCCTGTTGCCAAACGTCCACTACAGCCCTAATGGCGGCTACCTCCATTTCGGGTAAGGTCAAGTCATGACGAGGGGAGAAACTGATGACTTTACAGATTCCTTTTGCCACATCGGCAACAAATAAATCGTCTTCGTTGACAGCCCCATCAGGTGTCTCACTTAATAAAGCAGAGAAATCATTGACAAATACAAAACTTGCTTTATAATCGGGATTGGTATCTCCATCGGCTCTCACATTGGTCGGGCATAAGTAGCACTTCGGGTCATATGCTGGCCTTGAGTCTTGTGGGATATCCTCTACTTGACCCTGCCAAGGTCTCTTACTTCGATGCGGAGAGACCAATACGCGCTCTCCGGTCAATATATTCAATCGGGTATGTGGATCTGAAGCAAGTTCAAATTCAGTATGTTTCATAAGGATGTTAGCGTTTTTTTATTAAGTTCTAGTCTTCAATAGCTAAAAAGTAATCTTACCAAAAAAGAGTGTAAAGAGCTGCTGTGATACCGAGTACAATCAGTGCGCCGACAGCGAAAGAAGTGCTGGTTTTAAACATCTTGGTGTCTATCTCGAGCCCATTAGGTACTACTCCTCTACGATTATCAATGAAACTAATAATCACCATACCTATCACACAGGCGATGAAAACAAATCCAACTCTGTCGATAAACGGAATTTCGTATATACCGCTCGCCGTCTTCACAGAGAACCCTGTGGACGCAAGAAAGGACAAATCAACATATTTTGGAAGAAATTTGAGGATGATAGACATAAGGAAACCTCCGATGGTGGCAAACAAAGCAGCATTGGAAGTTGTTTTTTTCCAGAAAAACCCCAATAAGAACATGGCAAATATCCCTGGTGAAACAAAGCCTGTGTATTCTTGTATATATTGGAATCCGCCCTTTTTATCGATTCCCAAATGAGGAGCAATCAATATAGCCAACACCATAGAAATCACGATGACAATCTTTCCTACGTTAACCAATTTTCTCTCAGATGCGTCCTTATCGAATAGCTTTTTGTATATATCCAAAGTAAATATAGTCGCCACACTATTCGCCTTTCCAGCGAGTGAGGCCACTACAGCTGCTGTTAATGCCGCGAAAGAAAGTCCTTTTAGTCCGGTAGGTAACAAGCTCAATAATACCGGGTAAGCCCTATCAGGGTTTAGTTCGCCATTAGCCAACATCTCCTTTTGAAAAAGCCCGTCATTATACAATACCAATGCTGCAATACCGGGAAGTACCACGATGATAGGCATCAGAAGTTTAAGAACAGCAGCAAATAGCAAACCTCCTCTAGCGGTTTCTAAACTTGCACCCAACGCGCGCTGGGTAATATACTGATTACAGCCCCAATAACTTAAGTTAATCACCCACATACCTCCTATCAATACACTCAGGCCTGGTAAATCTATGTAATTTTCATTTTCAGGCTTCAATATCATGTGGAAGTGATCGGCAGCTTTGTCTTGCACCAAGGCGAATCCGTCCAAAATACCGGAGCCTCCAAAATGGTCAGATACCAGATTTAGTGCTAGATAGGTAGTGGCCAAGCCACCAAGGATCAAGAAGAAAACCTGCACCACATCAGTATATCCAATCACCTTCATCCCACCTAACGTAATAATGATGGCAAAGACCGCTAATCCAATCATACACATGTTAAAATCTAATCCAGAGATACTGGATACAGCCAACGCTCCTAAGAATAAAATAGACGTGAGATTGACGACAATGTATAACAATAGCCAGAATACAGCCATAATCATGGACACAGTGCCATTGTATCTCTGATTGAGAAACTGAGGCATCGTAAATATCTTATTCTTAAGATAGACGGGTAGAAAGAATACGGCTACGACAATAAGCGTGGCGGCTGCCATCCATTCGTAAGTGGCTATAGCCAGACCTATTTTGAAGCCCGAGCCACTCATCCCAATAAATTGCTCTGCCGAAATATTGGAAGCAATCAATGACGCGCCAATGGCCCACCAAGTCAATGACCCCTCGGCCAAAAAGTAATCTTTTGAGCCGCCAGAAGCTGATTTTTTCTTATAGTAAATATATAGACCGTAACCGGCTACAATAATAAAATAGAATAGGAAAACGATATAATCCTGTGTTTGCATAATATATAGATATTCAAAGTTTATAAACTGGTATGGCTTCCTAACTTGAGGTCGATTATAATGTAAAAATACATATCGGTTGAACAGATGCTATTCATTATTTTCCAGCGTCAAGACAATAGGTGTTGCATATTTATATTGGGTCACAAAGCGAGGCAATTGCCTTGTTTGTAAAAATTACACTAAGCTAGAATAATCTTGCGAGAAATCATAGTTATTTTTGGTGGTTTTTGTCTCAATTAGTATCACAATTGTCTCATTATACATGATAAAAATGGTCTCTGGCAGTGGTTCTGATGTTTGTAACCCGATTCTGCGGGGCACGACTTTGGAATATGCCATACAGCTACCCATACATTTTTTCCACAAAAAGGGGGATGCACCGTTCAAAACTTAACATCTTCCAAAGAATTGGACAATAAAAAAAATCATCCTAATGAGAAGAAGGATGATGAATGCACGGCAGTTGGAAGCCACGAGCATCAAGCTGTCACAGGACGCTGTTTAAATAGTTTGTATTTCTTGATTTCCTCAGAGAGCTTGGCTACAGCATAGCCCACGATAGTCACATCATCCAACCAACCTACAACAGGTAGCACGTCTGGCACGGCGTCTAAGGGGGATATAACATACACAATTGTAGCAATGATGACCGACATATTCCACTTATTCATATGATAACGTCCTGCAAATACATCTTTACACATTGCAATGAGGAGTTTGAACTCGTCAACCTTTCCATCTAAATAACTGGCCTTATTCTCAGCCATATCTAAATCTCCAGCATTGATTTTGTGATTCTTGAAGAGTTCGAACAACAGCATCGCCTTATTAAAATACGTCTTTTTCATTTATTTAATAGTGAATGTTAGCTTCCATTGTATTATCGAGTTCGTTGTTACGTACCCAATCATTTACATCTTGATTTGTCTCTACGGTTTTATTCTGAACACAAATTTACAATGAATGGTACTAAGAACCTATCATAGTTTAATCATTTTATCGAAACCAGTACACGAACTCCCGATATCATTTCCCAAAATTAAAATCTTAACGGTTTTCTCCTTTATTTAGAAAGCACAACTATTATTGGGTCAGCAACTGCTTCCAAACTACCTCGGAGCGCGATACTCTGAGTAAACGACATTAGGAACACACGGCTAATAATCAAGGAAGTAGGACAAAAAAAAATGCTGATGACTCAGCACTTTTTAATAAGCTATTTCGATTATCGATTTCAGAGGAATCAATACACCACTCTTTATCTGTAGGTACCGATCGGTCACAGACCATACGGTGGTCTCGATACGTTTTGGTCCGTCTACAGTCTGAAACACAATAGTTGTTTTAGATTTGAATGCATTTCCCAACCGCAATGCTCCCTCAAGTTTATCTTTCAATAGATCGGAATGATCTTCATCGGCAGGTATAATCTTATATTTCGGCAATTCTTCTTTCGCTATTAATTCTCCAATCATCATAGTCATTAGTTTTAAGTATATTTTAAGAACCCTCTCATAAGGTACAAACGAACTTTTTATTTCCTTTTGTATCCGCTAAGCTAAATTTAAATATTGTTTAATAGATAAACAATAGCAATTCGCATTTTTTCGTTTACACGATGTGTTTTGATCAAGAGATTAAGATTTTGTGACATTTCGCTTATCTTTGATTACATGGCAACACAAGAAAGACCTTCGACTTACGAAAAAGACTGGGAAGTGAACTTTACTCACTGTTATGCAAATGGATTGATCAAGTTTTCGGAAATCAGCAATATGCTGCAGATTACAGCGGGAGAGCATGCAATTGCAGCTGGTTTCGGTTTTTTTGAAATGGCCAATAACAACCAAGCGTGGGTGCTAAGCCGAATCCGAATGGAAGTAGAGGAACTCCCAAAATGGCTAGACCATATCACCATCAAGACGTGGATACAGGAGTTTCAGGGTGCCCGCTCAATTCGCAATTTTGAGGTGTGGAGAAAAGGAAAACGCTACCTCACGGCTACGACATATTGGGCGGTAATTAATACACTTAAAAGAACGTCCGAAGACTTGGCAATACCTACAGTCGGATTTGAAACCTACCCCTTACAAATAGCTACCTCGAAACCTTTCTCTCGACTGGATATACAGAGAGATACCGCTGTCGTAAAAAATCATCAAGTGGTATTATCTGATCTGGATATAGTTAAACATGTAAACAATGTCAAATATATGGAATGGTGCCTAGATACCTTAAAACCTGAATTGGTACTAGAGAATAATATCCGAGCACTAGAAATGAATTATCTCCGGGAACTGCGGTATGACGATTGGGTGGAGATATCGAGTTCACATACGGACAATGAAATCTTCTTCAAAATAAAGAAAGATGAAAAAATAAGTTTTCTGATGCAAATCGAACTAAAATAGAAAAAGGGGTGTAAAACCCCTTTTTCTATTATTCATTAGTATGTTCATTTAACTATAACGCCCAAGCGTGTTCACCCTTTTTATAAGGATAGTTACCATCGTATTTACCTGGAATTTTGACGTAGCGAAGTGCCTTTGTAGACCCTAGCTCCGAACTAAAAAATCCTGTAAGTGTCAACTGTTTGAACATTGTGAACCAATGTGGAGGGAGACTCTCTGGAACGCGATACATCTCATTTTGCTTGAGTGCTTCTTTCTCACGTTTCTCCTTTGTCTCTTCGTCCTGTTTTTTATTAAATTCGCCAGCCTCTTTGTCCAGAGTATTGACAAATTTGGTTTGATCTTCTTTGCTCAATTCCTGAAATTTCTTCCCGAAATCTTTTTTAGCGCGATCGTCCACACCATTAATTCCTTCTAAGAAAGCTTTTTGATGTGCTTCATTATAACAGTCCCTAATCATCACCGGAATGAAGTCACCCACTCCTGCTTCTTTCGCACCTGGAGTACTTGTTTTTGGGAGAATTGCTTCCGCAAGGTCACCTAAAAAATCTGTCGATTCTTTTGTAAAAAGCGCCTCCACATCTTTGGATGCAGAACGGCTACAACCTTCCAAGAAAAGATTGGCTCCGATCACGGCTCCCCCCATTATGAAGGCAACCCTTTGTAATGCTTCTCTTCTATTCATATCTTTTTATCGTAGTAAAACGTAAAATTAAAATTTGTAATTTATATCCCAACCTGTACGGTACTGTCTCTTCACAAATTGATTGACAGCATCGAAGTTGGTTACTTTCATTTGATTATTGTCCCACAACAATTTCAAATTACGTCCTGGATATTTACCATCTATTTTCATATCGGCTCCGCGAATGGCCAAATTGGCCATCAATAAAGCTTCAGTCAATGGTCCGGAAATCTCGAAAGGTGCACTGACTTCTTTTTTTCCGTATCCAGCAAGACATGCCTCTACCCATTGTCCGTAATGTCCACTCGCAGCTCCTGGTACTCTTTCGTATTTTTGAGCCACCTGCTCCACTCGGCTTGTCGGTAGCAAGCGAGCATTGTCGCCATATGTATCGGCTAGAATCTTTCCTTTGGTACCGACCAATAAGATACCGTTGCCACCATCGCCAAAGATTTCATTAGCACCCAATTCATCAGGTCTTGGAGGTTGGATACCACCGTCCATCCAATGTAAAGTAACAGGTAGTTTGGTGCGCGTACCTTTAGGGAATGTCAATGTCGCATGACTTGATGGAGGACAGCTTTCTGGGAAATATCCTCTTTTGAACTCATCTACATATACCGTCCCGACACTTGCTTGAACATCTTGAACATATGTCAAACCTAATGTGCTGAAAGGGACCTCCAATAAGTGGCATCCCATATCACCCAAAGCTCCTGTACCGTAATCCCACCAACCTCTCCAGTTGAATGGAACTAATTTTTCGATATAATCTTTTTGAGGAGCTGTCCCTAACCATAGATCCCAATCCAGTTCCTTTGGAATTTCTCCTTTGCCGGTAGGCCAAGGAATACCTGAAGGCCATACAGGTCTATCTGTCCAACAATATACAGTATGTACGTCTCCGATAATACCAGCTTCATACCATTCACGAATCTGTCTAGGTCCATCATTAGATGCTCCTTGATTACCCATTTGGGTGACAACTTTATATTTTTTTGCAGCATCGGTCAATGCGCGAGCTTCCCACACATCATGTGTCAATGGTTTCTGTACGTATACGTGCTTACCCAACTGCATCGCAGCCAACGATTGAATCGCATGATTGTGATCAGGTGTGGATATGGACACAGCGTCAATATGCTTGTGCTCTTTGTCCAACATCTCTCTGTAATCTTTATAATACTTTGCCTTCGGGAATTTCTTAACAGATCCGGCAGCTCTTCTATCATCTACATCACAAAGGTAGGCTATCTCTGCTTTACCACTGGCGTAGAAAGAGGCTATATCACTAGACCCTTTACCGCCAACACCAATACCTGCAATTTGCAATTTATCACTTGGCGCGATAAAACCTGTTCCACCAAGTACATGGCGTGGCACAATCATAAAAGCTGCTGCTGCTGTTGCAGCGGATTTAATAAAGTCTCTTCTAGACTTACTGTTATCGTTGTTCATAATGTTTAGTTTTCGTTTTGGTTATAGGTTACCTTTTTTCAGCTCACTAACTGCAAAATCGACGGCACGAGCTGTTAATGCCATATAAGTAAGAGAAGGGTTGACACAAGCACCCGAAGTCATTGCAGCACCATCTGTAACAAACACATTCTTGGCATCCCAGACTTGGTTATTACCATTTAAAACAGAATTCTTAGGATCGGTACCCATACGTGCAGTACCCATCTCATGAATACCTTGACCAAAGCCATAGACATTGTCATAAGTATACACATCTTTGACGCCAATCGTTTCCAACATATCCTTCATCTCCTCCTGCATGTCTTTACGCATCTTAATCTCGTTATCTCTGATCTCTACATCGAACGAAAGTACAGGTAATCCCCATTTATCTTTTGCTGTCTTATCTAATGTAACCTTATTCTCATGATAAGGCAATATCTCTCCGAAGGCCGTAAAACCAATATTCCAGCCGCCTGGTTCAAGGATAGCATCTTTCCAATCACCACCCACATTCATTTCCGCAACTTCTCCTGACCAACGTCCGCGACTGGCACCACCTTGGTATCCAAAACCACGTACATAATCGCGTTTCTTGGTATCTCCATCGACGTTGACAAAGCGAGGAACGTAAATACCATTGGGTCTTCTACCAAAGGTATACTTATCTTCATAACCTTCAACGGAACCACCTGCACCACAACGGAAATGGTGATCCATCAGATTATGTCCCAATTGACCACTGCTACTTCCCAATCCACCTTCCCATACATCTGTTGCTGAGTTCATCAACACCCATGTAGAATTCAATGCGGAAGCACAGACAAAAATTACTTTTGCGAAGTACTCGTAGGTCTTATTTGTTTCTGCATCCACAATCTCAACACCTTTTGCTTTCTTGGTATCTTTATCGTAGATGATATTTTTTACGATTGAAAATGGTCTTAAGGTAAGGTTACCTGTCTTGACAGCTGCTGGTAAAGTCGCAGATTGGGTACTAAAATATGCCCCAAAGTTACAACCTAACCAACATTGATTTTGATATTGGCAGTTCACACGATCATGATGAGGAACCGTAAGATTTGCAGTTCTTCCCATTATAAAATGACGTTTGCCACCATACTGGCCTTTCAACCGAGCAGCCAAATCCTTTTCCACGATATTCATCTCCATGGCAGGCATAAAATCACCGTCGGGCAATACGTCTAGTCCATCTCTATTACCAGATATACCTGCAAATTTCTCAGCGTAGCTGTACCAAGGCGCAATATCTTTGTAGCGTATAGGCCAATCGGTACCATGTCCATCTTTGGCATTGGCTTCGAAATCTAAATCTGAAAAACGATAACTCTGTCTTCCCCACATAAGGGAACGTCCACCTACGTGGTAACCACGATACCAATCAAATCGTTTGACCTCTGTATACGGGCTTTCTTTTTCGTTGACCCAATAGTCTAGGTTTTTCTCATTCAAGGGATAATCGCGACTCAGTACGGGGTAATCTTTGATCATCTGTTGAGTACGTCCACCCCTATGCGGAAAATCCCAAGAATTCTTATTGGGCGATGGGTAATCTTTGATGTGCTCAATATTACGTCCGCGCTCCAGTACAATTGTTTTGAGACCTTTTTCGGTTAGTTCCTTTGCAGCCCAGCCGCCACTGATTCCAGAACCGATGACAATTGCATCATAAACATTATCTGCCATATCTCTTCTCTTAAATTAGTTATTGTTTATTTTAAATAGTTTCTGTTTCATTCGTGTTTTCGACTTTCTCGTCCTTGAAAAAAATCAAGAAGAAAAAGAAGACTACTACTGCAATAACGGCAGGAATCACCCATACCTTGTTCCAGAATAAGGCGATATCAGTGGATTTAATATCCAAATACATGTCGCTTACGTATCCAGCTACCCAAAATCCAATCAATTGGCCAACACCATATGTGGCAAGTGTGATCAATCCTTGAGCAGCGCTCTTATACTTTACCCCCGCCTTTGCATCGGTATAAATCTGACCGGATACAAAGAAGAAATCATAACATACCCCATGTAGTGCAATACCCAAAATCAGCATGAAAGTCAAATCACCTGCATTGCCATAAGCAAACAAGAGGTAACGTGCTGCCCAAGCAAGCATACCTACTAAAATGGTTTTCTTGAAACCGAAACGAGTAAAGAACACGGGTAACAAGAGTAGGAACAAGACTTCGGAAATCTGTCCTATCGTCATTTTCCCTGTTGGATTTTCAAGGTTAATCTCACTTAGGAAGACGTTGGCATTCTGATAGTAAAAAGCTAATGGAATACAAATCAAAATCGACGAGATAAAGAAAAGCAGGAAATTTCTATCCTTTAACAATTTAACGGCATCTAAGCCCAGAATTTGACTAATAGAGGCCTTTCCATCATTGCTGACTTTCACTGGTGGCGTCTTAGGCAGCATAAAGCTGAATACACCTAACACTAATGAAGCGACTCCAGCCATTAGAAATGTATTTTGAAGCAATCCATCAGCTGCATCCCATTTGAACAGGTAGCTAATTGCCAAACCAGCAACTATCCAGCCTATTGTACCCCAGATACGGATACTTGAAAATTCCTTTTCCGGGTTTTTCATTTGACGGAAAGAAACAGAGTTGACTAAAGAAAGCGTTGGCATATAAAGAAGCATATATCCCAAAACGTAAGGATAAAACTCGCTAACAGACGTTGATTTGTACATTTGGTACATTAAAACCGCCCCCACAATGTGCAACACTCCTAATATTCGTTCTGCATTAAAGAAACGATCGGCTATCATGCCGATAATAAACGGTGCTACAATAGCACCCCAAGATTGCGTAGAAAACACATTGGCGCTCTCCAGCCCTGTTGCATTCAAGCCTTTACTAAGAAAAGTACCCAACGTAACAAACCATGCTCCCCAAATAAAAAATTCGAGAAACATCATAAAAGAAAGTTTAATTCTTATTCCTGTTGTCATAAAAATGGTTTATAGAAAATCGATGTTGATTTAAAACTAAAAGCAATTTATAAAAAAATATTATATTGTACAGAATACACACTTAAAAAAGTTACACAGCAAAGCTGTCTACTTCACGATATGCAGCTAGCAAAGCGTCTTCACCAGCTTTACCACCTTTAGACATACCATGCTCCATACCGACTATACCTTTATATCCTTTGTTGTATAGCCACTTAAATACATTTTTATAATTGACTTCTCCTGTTGTTGGCTCATTACGGCCAGGATTGTCTCCTACCTGTACATAGGCAATCTCGCTCCAGCATTGGTTCATCAAATTAATAAGGTTGCCCTCATTTTTTTGTTGATGATAAGCATCATATAATATCTTACATGATGGACTGCCTACTGCTTTACATATTTCATAAGTCTGGTCGGTATATCTCAAAAACAGGTCGGGTGTGTCACTCAATGGTTCGAGCACCATCGTGATGCCATGCGGTTCAAAGATTTCAGCACCACGCTTCAATCCTTCAATGACATTGGCTGTCTGGACGCCAATTGGAAGACGTCTTTCATAATCCCCGGGTACTACTGTCACCCACTTAGCACCTACACGCTTAGCGATTTCGACAGATTCACGACAGCCTTTCAAGAAGATATCGACATGCTCTTGTTTTCCTGCCGCCAGGGTGTTGGCACCATTCCCACCTTTTGGCACAACAAAAACACCCATAGTCATTCCTAACTTGGCCAAAAGTTCGCCGGCCTTTTTCTGCTCATCTACCGACCTACCAGGCATTCCATTGTCTTCCAGACCGCGAAACCCCAAATCGTGCATATATTTGATTTCATCTAAGAAATTTTTTCCGGCTGAAGTACTAAACATCCCCTGATGTGGAGCATAGTTTAATTTAAAAGTTTCGCCCTTCAATGCGTTCGAGACACTTTCTGACGATTTGGCTTCATTTTCTGAAGCCCGTAACATATTATTAGTGAGTAAAGCTCCTGATAACACAGCAGCACTTTTTAAGAAATTACTTCGTTTCATACTGTTAGTTTAGATTTTGGTTTACGCGAAAGAGTTTATCAAAGCCTTTGGTGTGCGCTTCTTCAATCTCCCCGTTTTGGTTATTATAAATTACATAAATATCAACATTTTTTCTCTTATCCGCAAAAGCTAGTGCTTCTTTCGGGCTCATGGCCATAAAAATATTATCCAATGCATCACCGTCCATAGCACTTGGTGCATAGACCGTAACGCTCACCATATTGGAAAGATAAGAGTATCCTGTGCGAGGATCGATATGATGGGTAATCTTACGACCTTTGTCCATCAAAAATTTCTCAAAATTACCGGCTGTTGTAATTGCTCCTGACGAGACTGTTATAACATCTTGCTTTAAGCTCATTTTGCCGTCATTCATTACAGGTCTTTCGATACCGACCTTCATACTATCTCCATCAGGCTTGACCCCTTGAATCCGTAGTTCTCCGCCTAATTCCACAACAAAACTCTTAATCCCTCTATCCATGAGATATGCGGCAAGAACATCAACAGAGTACCCTTGGGCAATACCATTAAGGTCGATCGTGACGCGAGGATTGGACTTGATAAGACGTCTACCTTTCACTTTCAATTGATGCATTCCAACATCCTTTAATGCATTTTGAATCTGTATGGAATCTGGTAAAGAGGATATACGCTTGGGTCCAAAGCCCCACAATTGGACCAAAGGTGCGACCGTAATATCAAACTGACCTTTGGATAGCTTATGATATTTAAAAGATGCAGCAATCACATTCTTCATATGTACATCCATATCCACTTCTTGGACATCAGATTGATTGAACCTAGAAATAAGTGATTGATTATTATAGATAGACATAGACAAATCAATGTCATTCAATATACTGTCTATCGCAGACTTTTCCATCTGCTTGTCGGAATAATATACGATATGATAGGTAGTACCTTGTGCTCTTCCGTCGATAACTCTCCTTTCAGGACTCACTTTATTTGGCTGTTGGGCACATAACGCCGAACAGCCAATAAAGCAAAAGAATAGAGTTATCCATGAAAATCTCATGAAGACAACTTAGATATAAAGGTTGGTATTCTGCCCTGGAATGGCTTCAGGATATAGGCCGTCTGCATTAGGCAGAATTTTAGGCTTTGCATCCCAAGCGTATGTAGCGGGTTGAAGATCGACAGTGGATTCCAATGCCGCATCCCATTTGATTACTTTGCCCGTGTAACATGCTATACGGCCAATTATACCCGTTAATGTACTATAGGCACCGTACTCAGCATTGTCAAACTTGTATTCTCCTTTAGAGATTGCTTCAAATAGTTCTTTATGTTCTTGTTGATAAGGATTAGGATTTCCTTTAGCATCATGACGATAGATTTCCTTACCATTGGCATCCCAAATGACACCTTGCCCACCAGCTGAAAGATATGTCCTTCCTTTGGTAGCCTGAAATGTCTCGTCCACTCTATTCGCAATACCCTCGAAATGACGACATTGACTATATACAACTGAACCGTCTCCATAAGTCAATTCAACAGCAAAATTATCATAAATCTCACCATAATCTTTTCCTTTGCGATAAGCTTGGCTTCCTGTCCCTTGGATAGATACAGGATATGCACCTTTCACCCAATTTGCAATATCAATGTTGTGCACATGTTGCTCCACGATATGATCACCACACAACCAATTGAAATAATACCAGTTACGCATTTGATATTCCATTTCTGTCATCTCTGGCTTACGTGGTCTCACCCATACACCACCACTATTCCAATAAACCTGTCCAGAAACCACATCACCGATTGCACCATCCTGGATGCGTTTGATTACCTCTCTATAATTCGTCTGGTATCTCCGTTGTAAACCAACTACAACATTCAATTTTTTACGTTTTGCTTCAGCAGCAGCTGCTAACACTCTGCGGATTCCGGGGATATCGGTAGCAACAGGCTTTTCCATAAACACATGTTTACCCTGTTTTACCGCCTCTTCAAAATGTATCGGACGAAATCCTGGAGGCGTGGTCAAAATAACGACGTCAGCATCCTTAATAGCAGATTTGTATCCATCAAATCCAACATATTTGCGACTCTCTGGAATGTCGATCTTATCTTGGAACTTCTCTTTTAAAGTATTATATGTGGAATCCAAATTGTCTTTAAAAGCATCTGCCATTGCTACCAATTTTATATTTTGCCCGGAAGCAAAAGCATCGAAAGCAGCTCCAGTACCACGACCGCCACAGCCAATCAAGGCAACTTTGATAATATCGCTGCCTGCTGCAAAGACATCAGAAATAGGCATAGACCCCAAGGCTGCAGTACCTGCTATCGCAGCACTGGCCTTTAAAAAATCCCTACGTTGAAAATTGTTATTCATTTTATACAAAAAGTTTATTTGGTTGAGTTTTAAAAATCTTTAATTGGGGCTTTATCATAATAAGCCATAATCTCAGCATGAGAAGGAACTGTCTGCGGCCTTACAAGACGTAAACCTACAAAAGGAGCTTCAGGAAACCACCAATTGGATTTCGGAATTTGAGGATCGAGTTGCTTCCAACTTGGATCGGAGGCCATACGAGAAGCCGATCTTAAATCCTTAGCTTCACTATCGAAGGCACCTCCGCGTACACTATGTGGGTAGAGTTTTGTAGGGATATTTACTGGATTGTCCGCTTTCTTTCCCGCAAATTGCTTATAAAATTGAGCATCATACTGATCGTATGTCCACTCGGCAACATTCCCCAACATATCATAGAGTCCCCATTTATTAGGCTTTTTAAGCCCTACCTTTTGCGTTTGTTCGTTGCTATTGGCCTTATACCATGCATATTGATCCAATTGGGCGGCATCATTTCCAAAGTAATAATCATCAGTACTACCTGCACGACTGGCGTACTCCCATTCGGCTTCAGTAGGCAATCTAAAGAAAACTCCGGTCCTGACGTAAAGCCATTTACAGAATTGAATGGCATTGTAATGGGTCATGGCCAAAGCAGGGTGCCCTTCCTTGCCCATTCCGAACGTCATATCTAAATATGGCTTAGTAGGTCGCGTCACTGCATCGACCTCTGCACTCACCTTACCATCATTGGAATTACTTATTTCGTAGTCTTTATAGACGAAAGGTTCATAGAGATCCCAGGTTACTTCAAATGTACTCATCCAAAAAGGATTAATCTTCACCTCATGTACAGGCATCTCGTCCTCCTTCCCGTTGGCACTGCCTTGTTTAAAGGTCCCTCCTGGAATCGCTTCCATTGTAAAATTCAACTTAGTTCCCTTTACATCTTGGGTGTATTTTTCAAATTTAGTTTGTGCACTCCCGTAGGACGCACACATTAAAAGTCCTAATGATAACAATATTCGCATATGACTACAAAGAAATAACTAGACAGATTCTAGGCTTAAATTAATTTGGAAAAACCTCAAAACTTACTTTTTCCGAAGAATAAAGTTACACTAATTGTACTTATTACACACACACAGGCCATAACAAATCTGTTACAGACTTTTGGAGCATTAAAAATCAAATAAATACTGTAGGATATAGAACCAAACAGTAGATGTCAATAGACCAATTATTATACTGACACCTATGGTTAGATTGGCAATTTTACTGTCCAACTTGAATTGATCAATAAGTATACTTGTCGAAACCAAGCAAGGCATAGACATTTCGAAAATACTGACGACACCGTAAGCATTCTCTCCTTTCATAAAAAAAACGAAACCTAAGACCAATACGGGTGCGATCAAAAGTTTATATAACAGCGATAGGGAAATACTTTGGATCTCTTCCTTCCACCCTTTGAATGTTAACTGTAATCCAACCGAGAATAAGGCTAGTGGAGAAACGGTAGCAGCAAGCTTATCAAACAAAGGGTCTAAAGGCTTCATATCAATGAAATGCGGTAATGACAAAGCACAAACGCATCCGATAAAGGGTGGAAAAGTAAGCAAGCGTCTCCCTGCCTCACGTACTCGCACAGCTAATGA
Organism: Sphingobacterium sp. SYP-B4668; assembly: GCF_027627455.1. NCBI lineage: Bacteria > Pseudomonadati > Bacteroidota > Sphingobacteriia > Sphingobacteriales > Sphingobacteriaceae > Sphingobacterium > Sphingobacterium sp. SYP-B4668. The sequence goes on from NZ_CP115483.1 coordinate 3,461,304, forward strand.
CGAATTTCGACCTTCCCGCCCAGCGATGTAGACGCCTAAGGTTGACAATAAAAAAAAGGTGGCCTGATCACAAATAATAGCGATAGCAAGATACTGCTCACCAAAGAAACTGGCGACCAATGGAAACCCTACGAAAGAGGTATTACTAAACCCAGAGACTAGTATCAACGTAAGCTTGGTCTTAGTCGTGTATTGTTTAAAAAAACCTACTACACGAAAGCAAATGATACTACCTAACAATACGATAAAAGGGCTAAATACTGGGAACACCATATCTTGCCCCCAAGAGATGTGGGGTAAATATTTAAAAGATACTGCGGGCAGAGCGAGATAGAGTACCCACGTGTTGATTCCTTTGTGCGCCTCCTGATGGATGAGCTTGGTCTGCCTTAAAGCATACCCGGCTCCCATACAGATGATTATCAAAACAAAATTTACCAAAATAACTTTAGCTTTTATTTGCAAAGGTAATTTTCTTTGTGATTACCTGCTAATCTCTCTTACATTTAACCAAGGGATGAAATGGCGGCTTAATATTTCGTCAATCAAAAGTCTATTTCAGATAAAATACATATTTTTGCACGACAACAACATTGGGCGCTTACTTTTATAATTTACTAGGAGATTGAAAAATATTTTTACACTTTTTATTTTGTACACCATTAGCACTTTTGCTATGGCGCAAGAGATCCAATACGCTGGATCTACCGATAGTGTATCTGTCCGTAAGGTGAGAAACCCGATAGTAATAGAGATTGAAGCCGAAAACGGTGGAATATTAGCAGAAAAGGATATTAGAAATACGACTTTCGAGGATGCCTACTACAGTGGCTTCAATCTGAGGGTGGGCTGGCAGACCCAAAAGTCCAAAGATGTTTATCATCAATTATACAATTACCCCATATACGGCATCGGAGCCTACACCAGTACATTTAAAACCAATGTATTAGGAAGTCCATATGCGATATATGGATTTATCCTCGTGCCAATACACCCAAAGGAAAATAGGCGTTGGTCTTATGAGTATCGAATTGCACTAGGACTATCTGGAAATTTCAAACCTTATGATGAGGAGAAAAATCCACTTAATCTAGTAATTGGCTCTAAAAACAATGTTTTTATAGATTTGGGATTTCGAGCAAAGTATAAATTGCACGAAAAATTCGATGTGGGTATCGGAGCGGCATTTCATCACTTTTCCAATGGTGCACTGAGATTACCAAATAAGGGTGTAAACTTACTCCCTATTACCGCATCTCTTTCCTATACTCCCAATCCCAAAAATGTAGATTTTTCGAGAGTCGAAGTCCCTCCGTTCGAAAGTAGCTTTTTATACCATATAAATATTGCTGGTGGTGTAAAACAAGTGGACAAAGAAAGTGATAAACGTTATTACAAATCCACATTAGGCGCATATATGAGCAGGCATGTGTCCTATAAATGGCGTATAGGAGCTGGCTTTGACCTATTTTATTCGGCATCGGGTAATGCTGTGGAAATTGCGGGTGATGAAAAAGGTAAACTGGGTTCGGTACTTTCAGGTGGTCCCGCATTTTATCTTGCCCATGTCCTGAACGAAAGACTGGTATTGAACGGCAATGTGGGCTACTATCTGCATAGAAATGCATTCAACGGCGAGATAAAAAAAGTGTACTTGAGAGCGGGAGCACGTTATTATGTTTATAAAAACCTAAATATGGGCGTGTCGATTAAAGCGCATATGGGAAAGGCTGACTACATCGAGTGGACAACAGGTTACACCTTTGGTAGAAAAACAAAATAAAAATCTATTCAATACTACACAGTATGTTCACTTTACTGCAAAAAAGTCCGTGATTCGACATCTATTTGAATCCATACTTTCTTGCAGCACAAGTAGATTTTATTGTAATCAAAGAATGACAGTGTAGCGTCCCGCTTAGAACAACAGCTTACGACTTACTTCTTTATCAATGGTAATGTAACCTGGATAATAAAAAGTTTGTCCAGCAATCGTTATAGCAGGTTTAATCTTTAAGGTCAACACACCCTTTGAATCTTGATTCCTAGATAGTGATTGGATAAAATCTTGAATTCCCGCGCCTTTCATGGATTCGTACAAATTTGTTCGAATTTTAATCGGCACTATAGCCGACTCATTTGGAGCTATATCTAATTTTTGAATTACCTCTCCTTCTGCCAAATCTGTATTTTGAAATGCAATCTTATATTGAAACTTATTAATGGCAGCTTTCTTCCCTGTTGGATTCGTAACCTTTAAACGGACGTTGGCATCCATAGGCACATCTTTTCTAAGCATCGCGATCGCTAATCCAGGAAGTGCGGATAAATCCACCTCTCCATCCTTAAATACTTGCTTGAAATTAGCTCCTGCCAATCTCAAACTATCAATCGACTCCAATTCATACTTACATTTACTCAGATTTTCGATTTCCCTTTTTTGACGATTCACGCCGCAACCCACCGTCAACAATACGAGTAGGCAAATTACCAAACCTTTAATTCTATTCATCATTTCTTATTTTTCCCAAAATTATAACTCACGCCAAGGGTAAATACAGCATTTCCTGCTTTCAAATATTCATTGCTCACCACACCGATATTAAAGCCGGTGGTATATTGAAGCTGCCAATTTTTATTTAAAGCCAAACGTGTAAAGAAAACTGGCTCAACAAAGATATTATCTTCTTGGGGAGCAGCAACATTATCTATTGAAAAATCTTTCATCGCAATCCTACTTAGACGAATGGCAGTACCGTAATTCAATTCTCTTCTAGCACCAAAGAGGTTGATTTTATCTTTTTTTATAGAGGAGTAATTGACCTGTACAAACATTTTTTCGAAATCCATATCCCTCACTTCAACGGGTATCATTCCTGAAGTTGAGGAACGTAAATCGGTCTCCAAGGTATTACCTATACCATATCCCGCATATACCTCAAAAACCTGCCGCTTTGATTTACCCAAAGGAGTAAAATATCCTATCCCACCTTCATAAAGGTATTGCTTAAACTCTTCATTCTGTCTTTTGTTGTTGACATAGGATCCATTTGCAATAAAACCGATGTGCTTAGTAATAGCAACACCTGCATTTCCACTGATATTACCTTTAAGATTGATATGTCCCGACAAATAGCCTTCTCCTTGCTTTGTAAACATCGGCGTTGCGGGGACATTGGGCATATACATAGACGAGCAACTCTCTAGGGAAAAGGCAATTAGGACTAAAAAAAAACTGGTAAAAATGTATCTATCCATACAGAAGATATTATTGTATAACTAACGACTGCTATATGTATAAATATTGTACCAAACATTCCTTAAAGCCCGTCAAAATTTTTCCGATAATATTTTCATGCCTCTTTTGGTTATACTTTCATTATGTTTTTTGGAGGTATTATGTACCGCTATCGCTCCAAATCGTGGCAGATGGCACAGAATGCGCAAAGAACGAAGAATAAACATCACACCTGGCTTAAGAATCGCTCACAATACAAATTTAAAGCGAGTTGTAATAGTCAAAAACAGAGTGAGATCAAAAGTATTTATTTGGATTAAAAAGAACTGGATGTAGATGAAGCATCGGTAATGAACTGAAATACCATTTACGCCTATGAGGTGAGGCATTAGTAGGCCGTCACTTAAATAGTACTGTGCTTTTACAAAAAATGCTATTTCCCACAATGATTTCAGATAAAGGTATTGGTAGCCTAGAAGATATGCTTAAAAAAAGGTTCGATCATAAAATGACCGAACCTTCGGGAGCCTCCTATCGGAATCGAACCAATGACCTACTGATTACAAGTCAGTTGCTCTACCAGCTGAGCTAAGGAGGCTTTTCAAACAAGTATATCCTTGTTTTTTGGTGAGGCAAATATCGCTATCAAAATTGTGTTTTGCAAAAACATCAACTATTTTCTCCTCGTACTAGGAGCAAATATCTGAAAACCAACGAGATTAATTTGGACATAATTTCAGGTCGATTGAGATTAAACTGTAATTATGTCTTTATTTTTTAATTATTAGCGACATTTTTTCCGAAAAAAACTCAAAAACCGCAAAGGCATAATGATTGTTGTCTTTATAGAAAAATCAATTAGAACATGAACTTTAATAACTATACAATCAAAGCACAGGAAGCCATACAAAAGGCTTCTGAAATCGCTTCTGGTAATCAACAGCAAGCGATTGAGCCGACCCATATCCTTAAAGCCTTGTTGACCGTTGATGAAAACATCATTGGCCATTTGTTAAAAAAACTAAACGTCAACATCTCTTATTTAGAAAGTGAGGTCGACAAACAGATACAAGCCTATCCAAAAGTAAGTGGCAGCAACGTGTACTTAAGTAGCGATGCAAACACGGTGCTCCAAAAAGCACAGTCGTTTTTAAAGGAATTCAACGATGAATTTATCTCGATTGAACATGTGCTATTGGGTATATTGACCAGCAGTAACAAAGCGGCTTCATTACTAAAAGATCAAGGCGTCAATGAGAAAGATTTAAAATTGGCAATTAAGGAACTGAGGGGAAATAATAGAGTGACCGATCAAAATGCGGAAGCCACCTTCAACGCCCTTAATAAATATGCCCGTAATCTTAACGAATTTGCCGAGTCGGGCAAATTGGATCCCGTAATCGGGCGAGATGAAGAAATTCGTAGAGTGATGCAAATATTGTCAAGGCGCACAAAGAACAACCCCATCTTAGTAGGTGAACCAGGCGTAGGTAAAACTGCTATAGCTGAAGGAATTGCTCACCGAATCATCAAAGGAGATGCACCAGAAAATCTAAAATCGAAGACGGTATTCTCCTTGGATATGGGGGCATTGATTGCCGGTGCTAAATATAAGGGAGAATTTGAAGAGCGCTTAAAAGCCGTAGTGAAAGAGGTGACTGATAGTGATGGTGATATTATTCTATTTATCGACGAAATCCACACATTAGTGGGCGCAGGAGGTGGAGAAGGTGCAATGGATGCTGCCAACATTTTGAAACCAGCATTAGCCCGTGGTGAATTACGAGCGATAGGCGCCACTACACTAAACGAGTATCAAAAATACTTCGAGAAGGATAAAGCGTTAGAGCGTCGTTTTCAAAAGGTAATGGTGGGAGAGCCAGATACCCAAGATGCAATTTCCATCTTACGGGGGTTAAAGGAAAGATACGAAACCCACCACAAGGTCAGGATTTTGGATGAATCAATAATTGCAGCAGTAGAGCTCTCCCAACGGTATATTACAGATCGATTTCTTCCGGATAAAGCGATTGACCTGATTGATGAAGCGGCATCTAAACTGCGCCTGGAAATGGATTCGGTACCCGAGGCTGTGGACGAATTGGAACGTCGCATTATGCAATTGGAGATTGAACGAGAAGCGATCAAAAGAGAACATGACGAAAGAAAAGTGAATGAGCTGTCGGAAACTATTGCTAATCTATCTGTGGAGCGAGACTCGTTAAAAGCAGCTTGGCAGTCAGAAAAGTCATTGGTGGACCGAGTCAATCAAGAAATTGCAAATATCGAGAACTACAAACTGGAAGCAGCGCAGGCCGAACGAGCGGGAGATTACGGTAAGGTTGCCGAACTACGATATGGTAAGATCAAAGAAGCCCAGGATAAAGTAGAGGTCCTCAAGACCGAATTGGCGGAGAAGCAAGCAAGTAGCCGCATGCTTAAAGAGGAGGTTACCTCTGAAGACATTGCTGATGTAGTGTCTCGCTGGACTGGAATACCTGTGAATAAAATGGTTCAATCTGAACGCGAAAAGTTGCTTACTCTTGAAGAAGAGCTACATAAAAGAGTGGCAGGGCAACATGAAGCCATCGAAGCAATCTCTGATGCGATTCGTAGATCACGAGCTGGACTAAGTGATGCCAAACGTCCAATTGGATCATTCATCTTCTTAGGCACGACAGGAGTAGGTAAGACTGAATTGGCGAAAGCCTTAGCAGAGTTTCTCTTTGATGACGAACAAGCTATGATTCGTATCGACATGTCGGAGTATCAAGAGAGACATGCCGTATCTAGACTTATTGGAGCGCCTCCAGGATATGTAGGCTATGATGAAGGTGGACAATTGACAGAGGCTGTGAGACGTCGTCCATACTCGGTAGTACTATTGGATGAAATTGAGAAAGCACACCCGGATGTATTTAACATCTTGCTTCAGGTATTAGATGACGGGCATCTAACTGATAACAAGGGCCGGGTGGTAAACTTCAAGAACACCATCATCATCATGACATCCAATACTGGTTCGCATATTATACAAGAGAACTTTTCAAGTCTTAATGATGAAAATAGGGAGGAAGTTATTGCGAGAACAAGAAGTGAGGTTTTTGATCTTCTTCAAAAGTCAATCCGACCGGAGTTTCTCAACAGGATAGACGAAGTGATTATGTTTACGCCATTAAGCCGAGAAGAGATTGGAGACATCGTACGTCTACAATTCAATAAGGTAAGGCATCAACTAGCGGAACAAAATATCTTTATATCGGCGACAGACGAAGCCCTGGATTGGTTGGCTCAGTTGGGATACGATCCAACATATGGAGCTAGGCCTTTGAAGCGTGTGATTCAAAAACGGATTCTCAATGAACTATCCAAAGAAATACTGTCTGGCAGGGTAGCTCGTGATACCGTGATACAATTAGATGTATTTGACGGTCAATTTGTCTTCCTAAACAAGGATAATTTAGAGCAAGGCAAATAACCGTACACAATAAAGCCCTTCTTAGTTCATAGGAAGGGCTTTATCACGTCTATTGATGACAAGTGCTACATAAGCAAATTCAACATTCGTCGTTCATCAATTTTGAAAATTTAAGATAGCCAATGTGTAGCGAGTCCGCATCCTGTTGTACAGTTGGACGGATGTTCAATTGGTATTTTGATTTAAAATCATCGGATAACAAATCTTCCACATCGTAGACATCATCAACATCTAAGCCGTATTTATCATCGATGTGGGAAGAGATATGGTGCTTCCAAAACACAGTTTTTTTGGCTTGTGCTATCGCTTCTGCTATTTCCTCTGCTACGACCAATTGTTTATAATGAAATTCGTCAAATTGGTCAGGCTTATACCCGCCTAAATTCACAAAGAACAATTTCCACCGTCTTTTCTCAGGCGATACTGTATATGAACTGACACTGATTTCATAACCATCTACGTAGTTTACTTCCCGCCAAACATCAACATGCATCTTTCCATTGGCTTCCTTCCAAAAATTTTCCATAGCCGGTACGAGTTCGGGCAATGTCGCGGCAATACCAAAGTAAATATCATGCTGCTCCACCTGTCTACCTACAGGCTTACAGCCTAAGAGAATCATAAATAATTTCATCGTCTTCATCGTTAATACTGATTAAGAATATTTTTGAAAATCTTTTTTCAACAGCTTTCTATGTAATAATAGCTAAAAAAGATTAAAATCTATCTATATGGAAACCTAACGAAAAAGCTGCTGCCTTCTCCAAGCCTACTGTTGAACCATATTTCTCCATTCTGCTCAACAGTATATTGTTTACATAGATAAAGACCTAATCCTACTCCTTTTTCATTTGAAGTACCATAGGTAGGACCAATATCTAACGAAAATAGTTGACTATACTTTTCTTCTCCCATGCCTTGTCCATTATCTTTTACTTCAATCAATGCGCCACTGGGCCCATCGACCAGCGAAAGTTGGACAGTACCTCCCCTTTCCGTAAATTTCAGAGCGTTCGCGATTAAATTGCGAATGATAATCCTGAGCATACCGATGTTGACTGTTGCTTTAACATGATCATCTATATTGGAGATGTACCGAATACCTTTGCGTGCTGCCTCCTGCCTGAACAAATCAAAAGTCTCTCCTACTGTGACACTTATGTTCTGATAGTCAAGAAGAATCTCTCCCTGATGAAGCTGGCCCTTTGACCAATGTAATATATTAGAAAGCATCTCCTGTATGTTGTATACTGAAGAAGAAAGTAAACTCTCCATCAGTTTACGTTCTTGATCAGTGATGGAATCCGATTTAATGATTTCTAAGTAAGCATTAATTGAATGGAGTGGTGTTTGAATATCATGCGAAAGCACTGAAAATAATTTTGTCTTCTTATCATTGAGGTCCTTCAATGCTACTGTATTCCGATTTGATTTAAGCCTCTCGCGGTAATATTCTTTCTTCAGATAGATCAACGATAAAGCAATGACGATGATATTAATGGAGACTGTAGAGCCCATATCGATAATCGTCTTCTGGACATTGCTATAGGTATGCAGCACTGATTCGGGATATAGATATTCGTACATCATGATAATCCAGACCGTTAAAAATATAAGCAAAACCCAAAATATATACAACCTCTTTGGAGAAATGATAATAATTAAAAAAATTAGCAGCGTGAAAGACAATAGAGAAGCTCCTGACACACCATCTGCATAAAAGTAGTTGATAGCAAATAACACGTTGAGTAATACTCCACATGCCAAGACACTATATTTGTATTGGCTTTTAAACCTAGAGAGGTAGTAAAGAAAACTCAAGAATCCTGTAATTAAGATGAATATGAAGGCTGTGACCTTTAATCCGACAATAAAATTAAAGGGTATATTATAAAAAGTTATAATAATCCCTAATAAGCACATTGCATTAAAAATTCTCATTTCAAGCGCAGTTTCATCATTCTCGCCGATAAGCCACCTCATCCGAGAACGGCACTTCTTTAAAAACTCCATATTGCTCTTAACATTTAGATAGCCTTCTTTTTCAAGGTCGGCACACTCACGTTTATTCATTAGATAGCACTGCAGGATAGATACAGTAATTAAGTATTGTATACGTAATGTTAGAAAATAATTTTGCAAATTACATCTAATTACGAAACGAAAATTAAAATCCAACCATGAAAACCTACCTTACTTTAGTACTTCTCGGCTTTTTGAGCATCTCCATTCCAACACTTGCTCAGAAAAACGACGATAAACTCACCAAGAAATTGACAGAAGCAATTGCCGAGTTCAAAGGCGAGGTAGGCATATATGTCAAAAAAATAAATAGCGACAAAGAGGTTGCTATTCATGCTGATGAAATATTTCCAACGGCAAGTATAGTGAAAGTCCCGATACTTGTTGGCCTATTCGATAAGATAAATAATGGCGAACTTAAGTACAAACAAAAATTCATATATCGCAAAGATCGAATATATGGAGGATCAGGTCTCATGCAGTTTTTTAAAGACAGTGTAGAAACGGACCTCGCAACCATGGCGTCACTAATGATCAGCTACAGTGACAACATAACTTCCATATGGTGTCAAGAATTGGCCGAAGGAACAAAAATCAACAACATCATGGATAAGCTAGGATTGAAAAATACGAAAGTCAATTCCCGAACTCCCGGTCGCGAGGCTGCATGGAAAGAATATGGATGGGGCAATACCACCCCAAGAGAAATGGCCAGTCTATTGATCATGATTCGCGAGGGACAGGTCATCAGCCCTTCCATATCGGACAAAATGTACCGTGTCTTAGGAAATGTATTTTATAATGAACGATCACTATCCCAAGTCCCTGCCCATATAAAAACCGCTTCCAAAAGCGGCTCGTTGGATGATGTCAGAAGTGAAGTAGTACTGGTGAATGCTCCAAGCGGAGACTATGTATTTAGCATCTTTACGAAAAATAACCTAGATAGAAGCTGGGAACAAACCAATGAAGCCGAGAATCTGACTCGGAGGATATCTAATCTACTTTGGAATTATTTTGAGCCTAAGCATCCCTTTCCTTTTCAATCCTTGCTAAACTAGAAAAAAGATTATAAAAAAGGCTGAATTAAAATCCAGCCTTTTTTATAATCTTTTTTCTATAAGATCGCCTGCCTAATACGGACCAGTTTGGTCAATAACCCCTCCAATAAATCTAAGTGCAACATGTTGGCTCCATCAGACTTAGCATGGGCAGGATCCGGGTGTGTTTCGATAAATAGACCATCGGCACCTACCGCGATTGCAGCTTTGGCAATGGTCTCGATTAATTGAGGCTTGCCACCGGTGACACCAGATGTCTGATTGGGTTGTTGGAGTGAATGTGTACAATCCATCACCGTAGGTACATCAAAAGATTTCATCTCAGGAATCCCTCTAAAATCAACAATCAAATCTTGATACCCAAATGTATTACCACGATCGGTCAAGAATACCTTATCATTACCTGAGTCTTTTACTTTATCTACTGCAAATTTCATAGAATCTGCCGAAAGAAATTGTCCTTTCTTAATGTTAACGACTTTTCCTGTCTCCGCTGCTGCAACCAGTAACTCAGTCTGACGACAAAGAAAAGCTGGAATCTGCAACACATCAACATAAGCTGCAGCCATTGCAGCTTCATGACTTTCATGGATATCTGTAACGGTGGGTACACCAAACGTCTGTCCCACTTTTTCAAGAATCTTAAGCGCTTTTTCATCACCTATACCTGTAAATGAATCTACTCGTGAGCGGTTTGCTTTACGGTAAGAGCCTTTAAAAATATAAGGGATATTCAATTTATCTGTTATGGTAACTATTTTTTCAGCAATACGAAGCGCGATTTCTTCACCTTCGATTGCACAAGGACCCGCCATTAAGAAAAAATTCTCGGACTGTCCATTTTTGATATTCGGTAAATATGACTGTATCATCTTCTAATAAAAATTCAATTTCTCTAATTTCCCAGCTCAGACATAAACTTAATGCGCATCAATTGAATATCCTCATAAGTATAGTCTTCCTCTCCTAACTCTTTCAAAGCCTCTTCGATAGCGTCTATCTCCGCCGTTCTAAAATAATCATATACCTCATCCTGACGATCTTGATCAATCATTTCATCAACAAAATAACCCAAATTTAATTTCGTACCTGAATTAACGATGGATTCCACCTCCTTTAGTAAATCTTCATAAGAAATCCCTTTTGAAGAAGCAATATCATCCAATCCAATCTTACGATCTATATTTTGGATAATAGATACTTTCAGAGCAGACTTGTTGGCCGTACTTTTGATAACCAAATCCTGTGGACGATCGATACCATGATCTTCAACATATTGCTTAATCAATTCAACAAAGGGAGCACCGAATTTGAGAGCTTTTCCAGACCCTACTCCATGGATTTGTCTCATTTCATCCATCGTAATTGGATAGCAGGTACACATTTCATCCAGTGATGGATCCTGAAAGATAACAAATGGAGGTAAAGATTTTTGCTTGGCAATCTTCTTTCTTAAATCCTTGAGCATCTTCAAAAGTTCGGCATCTAACGCACTGGCAGCTTGCGTAGGCTCTTCACTACCGTCTTCATCGGCCTTCTCCATAGGTCTATTCAAGATAAACTTAATTGCATAAGGATTCTCAATATAGCGACGGCCACCTTCTGTCAACATCAATAAACCGTAGTGGTCAATATCTTTCTTCAAGAAATTGGCTAATTCTGCCTGTCTAATAACGGATTTCCAGTATATTACTCCTTGTTCTTTTCCTTTACCAAACAAAGGATGTTCATCATGTTTATAAGCCGCTACAGGTTGATTGGTCTGTCCCATCAAGACATTTATGATGTGTTGATCGTCAAACTTCCCCCCTTGCTCTTGAATAAATTTCAAAATCATAATCAATGATTCCTCGGCCTCAAAGTAAGTCTTTTTTGTACGACAATTGTCGCACATACTATTACACCCCGCTTCGTCAAAATTTTCCCCAAAATAATGCAAGATTTGCTTTCTTCGACATACCGCTGATTCGGAATAATCGATAACCTCTTTTAATATTTGTGTACCAATTTCACGCTCCGAAACCGGCTTATCTTTCATGAACTTGGTCAGTTTCTCAATATCTTTTTCAGAATAAAAGGTCACGCATACGCCTTCTCCTCCGTCACGTCCAGCACGTCCTGTCTCTTGATAATACCCTTCCATAGATTTAGGGATATCATGATGAATAACGTAGCGCACGTCAGGTTTATCAATTCCCATCCCAAAAGCAATGGTAGCAACAATTACCTCGACATCTTCCATCAAGAACTTATCTTGAGTATCAGCCCTTGTCTTTGCATCCAAGCCAGCATGGTAAGGTAGTGCTTTAATCCCATTGATATTAAGTACCTCTGCAATTTCTTCTACTTTTTTGCGACTCAAACAATATATAATCCCTGTCTTTCCAGTGTTATTCTTGATAAAACGAACTATTTCCTTTACGACATTACGCTTCGGACGCACTTCATAAAAGAGATTGGTTCGGTTGAAGGAAGATTTGAACAGAGTTGCATCGTTCATCTGTAAATTTTTACGGATATCCGACTGCACTTTGGGTGTTGCTGTAGCCGTCAGAGCAATTATGGAAATACCTTCTCCTATACCATTGATGATTTGTCTTATTTTGCGGTACTCTGGCCTAAAATCGTGTCCCCATTCTGAAATACAATGCGCTTCGTCAACAGCAACGAAAGAAACGACAATATGCTTTAGGAATTCGATATTCTCTTCCTTGGATAAAGATTCTGGTGCGACATACAATAATTTAGTTTTGCCTTCGACCACATCCTGTTTGACTTTTGTGATTTCTCCTTTATTAAGAGACGAATTTAAAAAATGTGCTATACTATCGCTTCCGCCGAACGCTCGCAACTGATCGACTTGATTTTTCATCAGCGCAATAAGCGGTGATATCACGATAGCCGTCCCCTCACTCATAAGTGCGGGTAATTGATAACATATGGACTTTCCTCCTCCTGTGGGCATAATTACAAAAGTGTCTTTTTTATTGAGCACGTTAGTAATGATGGCCTCCTGATCTCCTTTGAACGTGTCAAAACCAAAAAAATCCTGAAGATTATCAAATAATGATTTTTCTATTTCCATTTATTAGGGAATAAAATATAAGATGGACTACAACCTTTTTTTAAGTTAAATAATAACTTATTTTTGTATAATAATGAACATATAAAAATAGACATAATTTTTGTGAAAAACAATACTGAAATTAAAAACATAGCGGTCCAAGCTATCGAACTTGAAGCACAATCGGTACAGAATCTAATAGGCCGTATCAATGATGATTTTGTGGATGTTATTCATGAAATATTAGCCCTCAAAGGACGAGTAATCGTCACTGGAATTGGAAAAAGCGCCATTATTGCGCAGAAAATAGTGGCTACACTCAATTCAACCGGCACCCCATCCATCTTCCTGCATGCTGCAGATGCGATACACGGTGATTTGGGAATTGTTCAACAAAATGACCTCATCATCGCCATCTCCAAAAGTGGTAATACGCCCGAGATCAAAGTGCTTGTCCCATTCTTAAAACAATCTGAAAACAAATTAGTGGCTATTGTCGGAAACACCACATCCTTCCTTGCGCAACATGCTGACTATATCCTAGACACCACGGTTAAGCGAGAGGCTTGCCCCAATAACTTGGCTCCAACATCCAGCACTACTGCACAGTTGGTAATGGGTGATGCGCTCGCAGTAGTATTACAGGAATGTCGAGAATTCTCAGACCGTGACTTTGCAAAATATCACCCTGGAGGTGCATTAGGCAAGCAACTGTATCTAAAAGTAGGCGATCTTTCTGAACTGAACGGTAGACCTGCGGTAGGCGCTGATACCCCAGTAAGGCAAATCATCATTGCAATAACGCAAGACAGGCTGGGCGCAACAGCAGTCATCGAGCAAGAACACATCATAGGAATCATAACCGATGGAGATATCAGAAGGATGTTAGAGTCATACGACGACCTATCTCACATTACGGCTAAAGACATCATGGGGAAAAACCCAAAATCCATTGACAAACTAGAACTTGCGGTGAATGCTTTATCGATTATGCGTACGCACAACATCACTCAACTGCTGGTGACCAACGAGGACAAATATGTAGGAATAATACACATACAAGATTTGCTAAAAGAAGGGATTATTTAAGGATAGACCGGCCAAAGTTTCGCTTTTTCAGCTCCTGATTTGTTGATATTTACGCTGTGCAGGTACTACTAAAATACAGTCAGTAGCTACACAAAACAAATTTAAGACATGGATACACCCCCTTTTCGTAATATTATTGTTAGAAACAGACCCTATCCCCTATTTTTAAGGATAGATGAGTTAAATTTGGTACATAGATTGATAATTAAGAATACACAACTAAAACAATTGAAATATGAAAAATTTCTTCGCCATGATAGCAGTCGTGATTGCATTTGTTGGATTTACCTCAATGCAAACAGGTAAGGGTGAGTTTAAATTCGAAAAAGAGACCCATGATTTTGGAAGCATCCCTGTAGGGAAACCCGTATCCTATGAATTTAAGTTTACGAATGGAGGTTCAGAACCTGTTATTATCTCAGATGTAAAACCAGCATGTGGTTGTTCTGTTGCGGAGTTCACAAAAACACCGATTAAACCAGGAGAGTCAGGTGTTGTAAAAGTGACTTACAATGCTGCTTCAAAAGGCCCTTTTACAAAAAGCTTTACAGTGACTTCCAATACAAAGACACCTGTCAAAACGCTTTATATCAAAGGAATCGTGGAATAAAAAAAATCAAAATAACGCAAAAAGGCACCTTAATTAGGTGCCTTTTTGCGTTATTCCCCACTATCTTCATGTCAGGAATCTACAGTCGCACATATAAAAATTGATATATTGATTAACCTATCTTGACCATCTATATCTAAATATGGAATACTAATCGCTAAACAGCAAAAAATTTGTAGATTTGACCATCAAATTTTAGAATAGCTTTACTATGCCAGTAATTTCACAGAAAGGCATCCATATGCCCGCGTCACCAATTCGCAAACTTACTCCATTTGCAGATAAGGCAAAAAAAGAAGGGAAGAAAATCTATCATCTCAACATTGGTCAGCCAGATATAGAGACTCCGCAAATCATGCTCGATGCAATCAAAAACATTGATTTCAAAGTATGGGCCTACACTCCATCGGAAGGAACTGCAACTTATCGAAATAAACTAGCAGAATATTACAACAAGTTGAACTATAATATTTCGGCTTCGGATATCCTAGTGACCAATGGTGGTTCTGAAGCGATTACGATTGCTATGCAGGCTTGTCTGAATCCTGGAGAGGAAATCATTATCCCTGAACCTTTTTACGCGAATTACAATGGTTTTGCCAATTCCTCAGATATTGTTATTACCCCTATCATGTCATATATTGACAACGGATTTGCCCTCCCCCCCATTGCTGAGTTTGAAAAGCTGATTACAGAAAAAACAAAGGCGATTGCCATATGTAATCCCAATAATCCGACAGGCTACCTTTACGCTCGAGAAGAACTGGAGGCATTGAAAGCACTATGCTTAAAATATGACCTATTTCTTTTTTCAGATGAGGCCTATCGCGAATTTTGTTATGACGGAAAAGAATTCATCTCACCCATGCACTTAGAAGGATTGGAACAACATGTCGTTGTATTCGATACTGTCTCTAAACGTTACTCTGCCTGCGGAGCACGTTTAGGTTGTTTACTGACTAAAAATAAAGAACTCTATAATGTAGCCTTGAAATTTGCGCAGGCGCGTTTGAGCCCACCTGCAGTAGCCCAAATCGCAGCAACTGCGGCCGTGGATACACCAGATAGTTATTTTGAAGCAGTTTCCAAAGAATATACCGCACGTCGTGACACCTTGGTGAGCGGTTTAAACAAAATAAGCGGTGTATACTGTCCCAATCCGGGAGGGGCTTTTTATGTGGTAGCCAAATTACCCATCGACAATGCTGATAAGTTTTGCCAGTGGATGTTAGAATCATTCTCCTATGAGAATCAAACGGTAATGTTGGCACCGGCAACAGGCTTCTATAGTACACCAGGAGCAGGTATCAATGAAGTACGCATGGCATATGTGCTGAATCAGTCCGATTTAAAAAGTGCAATACGCTGCTTGGAAGAAGCATTGTCTCAATATCCGGATAGAACTACCTAAGCTGATCAGAATAGAAACTATTGAATCCTGTGATTTTATCCATCACGGGATTTTTTTATTTAAACAAACCAATTTATCAGAATCGACACGCTTCATCCCCTGCAATTTCCAGCGCAGAGAGAAAAGAAAAAAAGCACTCCGAGCACAAAACACAACATACTCAAAATCAAAACACTACAAGATGAAAAACACCTATTTGCATACGTGCGATGAACTCACGATAAAACAATTCACAAGTTAATACGTTATATTTTGTAGTTGTAACGATTTAAATTAGATAGTATGGATAAATTGAAGAAATTTGAGTTGATGGAAAAAATTGTACGCGAGCTAGATGGTGTGCGCAACAGTCAACAAGCTGTATTAGAGAAAATCGGCAAAATTGAAGTTGATAATATAGAACTTGGGGATAAAAATTTGGAAAAGATACTTCCTGAAATCTATCAACGAACCGCAGATAATTCGGACGCTATTCGAGATCTTTTAACGTCATTTCAAGAAAAAACGGACGAGTTTGGAGAGCAGAATAACGTGGAAAAACTAAAAGAACAGCAACAAATCAATAGTCTTAAATAGACTATGCTTTTAATACTTATGGAATACAAGATGGGCTGTACATAATGTACAGCCCATCTTGTATTCCATATTTCTGACAAAAAATTAGATAGCGCTTTTTGAAGCTTTTCTTTGTTCGTATTCTTTGATTACAAAAGCAAGCTGCTCCTCCTGATTCATATCTGAATTATCCAATACAACTGCATCTTCCGCTTGACGTAGTGGACTCTCAGCGCGTGTGCTGTCAATATGATCACGGTGGGCCAGATTCTCGATTACTTCCGCCATAGTCACCTGCTCACCTTTTGCACTTAATTCAAGATATCGGCGCTCGGCACGTACAGATGGATCCGCTGTCATGAAAATCTTCAAATCTGCATCCGGAAATACAGTTGTTCCAATATCCCGTCCGTCCATAATAATGTTCCGTCGTTTGCCTAGCTTTTGCTGCTGCGCCACCATTGCACTGCGCACCGTTTTCAAGGCACTCACTTCACTCACCATATCGGAGATATACATCTGTCTAATTTCATCCGAGATATCTTCGTTATTGAGATGAATTTCAGTTTTTTCGGTATTGGGTATAAAATCAATGTGAATGTCTACCAATGCCTGTTCTATGGCGGCATCGTCTTCTAAGCCGATTTGATTTTTTAAAAAATACAACGTCACCGCACGGTACATTGCTCCGCTATCAATAAAAGCAAATTTTAAGCGTTTAGCTAACGCTTTTGCTAAGGTACTTTTTCCACAAGAGGAGAATCCATCAATAGCAATAATAAAATTATGGCGACCGGTCATTGTTTAAACGTTCCCTCCTATTATTACACCTGGCTTATTTACAAAAGATACTTTGGACAGGTTTGAGTCTACAATACTTTCGGGTAAAAAAATATACTTTTTATCATATATCACCCCATCGATGTAATAACTCACCCAATACTCATTTGTCAATCCGAAGACTTCTTTATCAATCGCTTCAATCTTTGCAAAGGACAGGGGGGCCACTTCGCCAACAAAATGTCTTAAAGTAGTAGTCTTTACATCCCGTCCATCTTTCACCCCGTATCCCTTGGAGCTGACCAATACATTACTTAATGGGACAGCCTTCTCATTTATCAGATACACTTTCCAATCCTGTGATGTTGGGGTATCTCCTTCTAAGACTACTGAAATCAATATATCTTCAACAATATTATCTGGGAGGTCTTTTTTCATCAGAATATTATTTTTTAAACGTTAATGGGCGACTAAAAACAGATGTCTAAATATGAAGAATTCACCAACTAGCAAATCACATTTTTCATTGTTTTTAGGCATTCTGTCCCTATTTTTTTGTTGCTGTTTTTTTCGCCTTTGCAGTTGTAGCCTTTTTAGGAGCAGCTTTCTTTGTGCCCGCTTTGGCAGCCTTACCCTTCGGGGCATCTGCCTCAGCCCATTTCAGCACATCCTCATAAGTAATAGACTCTACAGCAGTGCCTTTAGGTATCTTAAGATTTTGCTTTCCGAAACGCACAAAAGGTCCCCATCTGCCATTTTCAATTTTTGCTTCTGGATTTTCGTCAAATATTCGAATCACCTTCTCTTTATCCTTTTGGCGCTTATCTTTTATAATCTCAACAGCTTCCGATTCAGTCACATCGTGTGGGTCTTTCCCTTTAGGCAAGGAATAGAACGCACCGTCATGACGAATATATGGTCCAAATCGCCCTATGGCCACCGTCATATCTTTTTCTTCATATTCACCTACTTTTTTGGGTAACTTGAACAGCTCCAAAGCATCTTCAAAAGTAATGGTTTCAATCATTTGCCCCTTTCGCAAAGATGCAAAGCGAGGCTTTTCCTCATCATCGGCACTGCCGATCTGGACTAATGGTCCAAACCGACCGACACGCACAGTCACGGGTTTACCTGTTTCAGGATCGACTCCAAGTTCGCGTTCGTGTGTTGCACGTTCTGCATTTTCTAATGTGTCCTGCACCTCACTATGAAACGGAACATAAAATGTCTTCATCATTTCGGTCCATTCGGTCAATCCTTGCGCGATATCATCAAATTCCTTCTCTACCTTTGCGGTGAAGTGATAATCCACGATTCCCTTGAAATGTTCGACCAAAAAATCATTTACCAACACACCAATATCCGTCGGAAACATTTTAGACTTTTCGGCTCCCGTTACTTCTGTTTTGGTAACCGTACTCACCTCACCATGTTCCAATGTCAAAAATTGATAGCTCCGAACCCTTCCATCACGATCTTCCTTCACGACATATCCTCTATTTTGGATTGTAGAAATCGTCGGTGCATAGGTAGATGGTCGTCCAATACCCAATTCTTCTAATTTTTTAACCAATGATGCTTCAGTATAGCGTGCTGGCGGTCTTGAAAACCGTTGAATGGCATTCATCGTCCTCAATTGCAATTGCTGTCCATTCTCTAAAGGAGGGAGCAATGCGTTTGAAGCGTCATCATCCAGACTAACATCATTATCATCGTCAATAGACTCCATATATACCTTTAAAAAGCCATCGAATTTCATCACCTCGCCTGAAGCCACTAGCAATTCCTGCCGCGTGGACACTGAAATCTTGCCGGTTGTTTTTTCAAACTCTGCCTCACTCATTTGAGAAGCAATGGCACGCTTCCAAATTAATTCATACAGTCTAGTTTCGGAAGAATCGCCATCGATAGTATGTTCCGAAAAATAAGTCGGACGAATAGCTTCGTGAGCCTCCTGAGCTCCTGCCGCTTTAGTCTTATACTTTCTTAACTTATGATATTTAGCACCATAAGCTTGGGTAATTTCAGTCTCCGCTGCTTGTATGGCCGTATCACTTAGATTTACCGAATCGGTACGCATATAAGTAATCCGTCCAGCTTCATAGAGCCGTTGGGCCACTTGCATAGTTCTTGCTACTGAAAAACCTAGCTTACGACTGGCCTCTTGCTGTAACGTTGAAGTTGTAAAGGGCGCTGAAGGACTTCGTTTGGTAGGACGTTTATCTAAGGAAGCTACAGAAAACGAAGCGCCAATACAGTCCCTTAAAAATTTTTCTGCATCAACCTCTTGTTCAAAACGCTGAGGTAATTCAGCCTTAAACTGCTCCTTTCCTTTTCCAGTCACAAAAATTGCAACAATTTTAAAAGATGCCTCTGCCTCAAATTTATTGATATCGCGTTCTCTCTCCACAATCAACCTTACAGCAACAGACTGTACACGCCCCGCGGAAAGAGATGGTTTTACCTTGCGCCACAATACGGGCGACAATTCAAAACCTACCAAACGATCTAATACACGGCGCGCTTGCTGAGCATTGACTAGATTATAATCTATGGAACGGGGTGTTTCAATAGCCTTTAGTATAGCGGGCTTGGTAATTTCATGAAAAACAATCCGTTTCGTATTCTGTTCTTTTAATCCTAAAGTTTCATATAGATGCCAAGATATAGCTTCCCCCTCACGGTCCTCATCGGACGCTAACCACACCATTTCTGCTTCTTTTGCTAATTTCTTCAACTCACTGACAACCGCCTTTTTATCTGAAGGCACCTCATACTTTTGTTTGAAATTATCTTCGGTATCAATCGCGTCATCTGTCTTCACCAAATCCCGGATATGCCCATAACTGGACTTTACCAAAAAGTCTTTACCCAAATAACCTTCAATTGTTTTTGCCTTTGCAGGCGACTCTACTATGAGCAAATTTTTAGCCATCTATATTTATTGATTTCTGCAAATAAAAGTATTTCTTTAAGAACTGACAACTGTTCTCGATATTATATTGGAGCAAACTTATAAAAAAATATGATTCTATTATTGTAAAAATAATACATCTAAGAGGTAAAATGCAGCAAATATGACTGAAGCAACGCCATTTGTGGTCATAAAAGCTCGTCCTACTCTACTTAAATCAGTAGGGCTTACAATGCGATGCTGAAAGATAAGCAGGGCTGCATAAAATGCCAGACCAGCGTAGTAAAACCAGCTGACGTTCATGTATAAAACAGGCAACAGCACAAATACAAAAGATAGGACATGTAATACTTCGGATATTCGCAGGGCACCTCTTGTTCCAAAACGTACAGGAATGGACTTCAATTGATTCGCTCTGTCGAATGCTTCATCTTGCAAAGCATAGATGATATCAAATCCGCCAGCCCAAGTCATCACAGCAATGCCGTAAAAGACAGGAACTATATGAAATTGCCCGGTAACAACAAGATATGCGCCTATAGGAGCTAATCCCAACCCGGCTCCGAGCACTAGATGACACAATGGCGTTACCCTTTTTGTATAACTATAAAATAAAACCACAAAAAGTGCAATTGGAGACAAATAGAAACATAAAGAATTGATGAAAAATGTAGCTCCAACAAAAATTAGGCTATTCACAATGGTGAATATCAAGGCCTGATTGGCAGTAATTCGCCCAGCAGGGATATCACGTGTAACCGTTCGGGGGTTATCGGCGTCGATGTACCGATCAAGATATCTATTAAAAGCCATCGCAGCATTCCTTGCAGTCACCATACAGACCAACATCAAGATCAATTTGATCCATTCAAATGAATGTGAGGTGGTCTTGACGGCTAAGAAAAAACCAATCAAAGCAAAAGGAAGAGCAAATACACTATGTGCAAATAAGACTAACGAAAAATACTTTTTCATATAGGGATTAAGGCAAGGTATCGATTTCAGGAATCACAAATCTACCGTTGATATCATCAATAACGGCAAGAATATCCTCGCATCCTGTCTTGTACTCAGCAGATGTCAAAAAATGAGGAGGCACCTCTTCAAACCATTCCAAGAGCGCCTTTCTGAATTTAGCTATATTGACATCCGACTTGACTGCGGACTGCTTATCTGATTTTGTAAAAACCAACATAAAAGGAATACCACACTCACCTAACCAACAACAAAATTCTAAATCTATTTTCTGTGGTTCCAATCGGCTATCTACCAACACAAATACACATTGAAGATTCTCCCGACGGGTTAAATATCTGCGGATAAATTTTTCCCACTCTGACCGATTACTTTTGGAGGTTTTGGCAAAACCATATCCCGGCAAATCCACCAAATACCAATCGTCATTGATAATAAAGTGGTTGATTAGCTGTGTCTTTCCTGGCTTTTGAGACGTCTTAGCGAGTCCCTTTTTATTTACCATGGCATTTATCAAGGAGGATTTACCGACATTCGAACGTCCAATGAAAGCGTATTCAGGAATCTTAGGCTCTGGAAGTTTGTCTACTCTTGTATTACTACAAATGAATTCAGCTTTTTTTACTTGCATAACGCAAAGGTATGATTAATTGCTTGGAAAATTAAACACCGCTAATTATCAAAAATCTCCTAAACATTTTTAGTTTGTGAGATTAATTAGCTTAATTTAGCGGACATAAATAAATTAACATGCTTGACATTCAAAACATAGTCAAACAATATGCTGACCACAAAGCCTTAGATAACGTATCCTTATTTATACCTGCTGGTAAAATATTTGGTCTCTTGGGGCCAAATGGAGCTGGCAAAACGTCCCTTATCCGAATCATAAATCAAATCACTGCTCCTGACCAAGGGCAGATTCTATTTAATGGTGAAATCCTCAATCCCAACCATATTGGACAAATTGGGTATCTACCGGAAGAGAGAGGCCTTTACAAAAAAATGAAGATAGGAGACCAAATGCTCTATCTCGCTCAACTGAAAGGCTTAACAAGATCAGAAGCGTCGCACCAAATTAAATATTGGTTTGAAAAGTTACATATTGAATCTTGGTGGGACAAAAAAGTGGAGGATTTAAGTAAGGGAATGCAACAAAAGGTACAATTTGTAGCTACTGTAGTACATCAACCCGCGCTCATCATCCTGGATGAACCATTTTCAGGGTTTGACCCCGTAAATGCGCAGATTATTCAAAATGAAATCTTAGAACTCAATAAAAAGGGGGCAACTATTATCTATTCTACACATCGAATGGAGACAGTGGAAGAGCTATGCGATAATATCGCGTTGATTAATCAATCAAAAAAAATCTTAGATGGTTCGGTTAAAGAAATTAAAGAAAAATATAGAAATCAGACCTATACTATCCAATATGATACCCCCAATGGCCCATTGGATAATGACCACCTCTACCAGATTGTCAATCATTTGGAGCGGGAAGAACCAGCTATGAAAATGACAATAAAACTAAACCATGGTATCAAATTGAATGACACGCTTTCCTATTTAATCCCTCGCATTAATATCCACCAAATCATCGAAAAAATCCCTTCTATGCACGACATCTTCATTGAGAAGGTCACGCTTTCTCCACAAATCGCCGTCACACATGAATAAAGTCTTACTAATCATTAAACGTGAGTATTTCTCTAGGGTAAAGAAAAAAAGCTTTTTGTTACTCACCTTCCTAGTACCCTTGTTCTTTATTGGCATGTATGTTTTGATATTTTATCTAACAAAGAAAAGTTTTGACGATTCACATGCTACAGTATATATAATCGATCAAGAGAACCATACAGGGGAACTATTAAAGAGCAATAAGAATATCACCTTTATTGCTTCTTCGGTATCGCTCGAAGAACAGCGAAAAGGCCTAGACGCAGACAAGGACAACACTGGAATCTTAGTGATTCCAAAAGATTTTTATCAGAGCTCTCGTATAGAATACCTGACTGTTGGCAAGTCGGGGATAGCAACCCAATCGGAAATAGAAAGTCAGCTTAAGCAAATAGTCAGAAATTATGAATACAAAAAAGCAGGAATAAACATCCAGACACTGGACAGCATAAATCCTCAAATCCATCTAATAGCGAAAGAGTTGACCCAAACGGGGAATGACAAAGCAAGTCACACCGAGGTGGCTATGGGCATCGCTATGGCATTGTCTATCTTAATCTATATTTCACTCTTCCTTTATGGTGCACAAGTGATGCGTGGCATCATCGAAGAAAAAAGCAACCGGATAGTAGAAGTCATTATATCCAGTGTAAAGCCATTTCAATTGATGCTCGGAAAAATCATCGGCATTGGCATGGTGGGGCTCACCCAATTTATTCTATGGCTATTGCTCACGGTTTCGTTGACTGCCATCGCTACATCTACCATTATGACGAAAGAAGACCTAAGCAGTGCTGTCGGCAATCAACCGAATACCCAACAGACCTCTGCTTTAAGTCAGTCTGGTTTTGATTTACAAGATGCGATGCAATCGATTAATTTCACAGAGCTCATTATTTGCTTCTTCATCTTCTTCATAGGTGGTTATCTATTGTATAGCGCCCTCTTTGCAGCAGCAGGATCTGCTGTAGAAAGTGAGACAGAAGCTTCACAATTTACCATGCCAATCACTATGCCATTATTGCTGACATACATTCTCTCTTTTGGGGTATTGGTCAACGATCCAAATGGTCCTGTAGCTACTTGGCTAAGTTTCATTCCGCTTACCTCACCGATTGCTATGCTTGTACGTATTCCATTCGGAGTACCGCTCTGGCATATTATAGTCTCCGCACTATTACTCATTGGCGGTTTTCTCTTTACTACTTGGGTAGCTGCCCGTATCTATAGAGTGGGTATATTGATGTATGGAAAGAAAGCAAGTTTTAAAGAAATGATTAAATGGTTCAACTACAAAAGATAAAGGGTATAAGGGGGGATTGGAATAGTAATCCCCTCACACTAGAATCGAATATTGTACCCCAGTGAAATCCGAGCAAAAGGATAAGTTTTATCCAAATCTGGGTAGTCTTTAAATTCACCTTCCAACCTATAATAGCCCGAATTGACATTCAGGGAGAGGTCCTCATAGAAACGAATTCCAAAATCGGCAGCAAAGGTATGCAGGTAGTAAGTAGAAGCGTTTCCACTTTTCTCCCAAGTATATGAATAGCCGCCATTATACGCAGCGGCTATCCTGAATCTTCCGAATAGATTTAACTCGGAGTCAAACTTGACCGAAAACCCTGACCCATAATTAT
This sequence comes from Sphingobacterium sp. SYP-B4668, assembly GCF_027627455.1. Taxonomy (NCBI): domain Bacteria; kingdom Pseudomonadati; phylum Bacteroidota; class Sphingobacteriia; order Sphingobacteriales; family Sphingobacteriaceae; genus Sphingobacterium; species Sphingobacterium sp. SYP-B4668. Next base: position 3,485,821 of record NZ_CP115483.1, read on the forward strand.
AATTTCGGCTTTCCCCGTAAAGAAGATGCGGATCGGGAATAGCAGATAGTAAGACAAAACCCGCACCCAGAGATGTTTTCAATAAATTCTTTCGTCCTAAAACAAAAGTAGAAAGTACGTTGTAATTGACGCTTTGTCCTCCATAGAAAAAAGCTTCATTATAAATAAAATCATAGTTGGCCGTAATAGTCCCGTAATGTTTTCCAGGCAACTTGATAACAAGAGGTTCACCATATAAGACACCATAAGCATTGACAGCGTTAACAAATGAACTATCATCGCTGCCCACTTCTAGGTTGACAAAAAACTCCTCAAATGGCTTTTTATATTCACTGTCACCTGCTGAATAAAGAATCCTTAACCTTCCATAAGCAGCATTCTTCCCTTTTTCCAAAAGACTAGACACTTTGCTGTCAAATCTTCTAATCCCCATATCTACTTCGGCGGTAACGACAGAAGAATCGGCTAGATTTCGTCTATCGTATTTCCCCCATTTTCCATCAATCAATCTATTCAACCCATTGATGGGATTAATCAAAAAAGCTAAGGCTTCATTGACATGCTTATGAAATCCATCGGCAGGTTTTGCCAAAATATTATTGGCAATTCGGTGCGTCATTTCCCCCAATACAATTCCGCCTGTAGTCGTATTCACCAAGTCGTTAATAGACGGTGCTTGAGTCTCGCCCCCCGTTTCCCATATGTAACTACCTGCAAATGTTGCAATAGATGATGATAGAAAAGAATATCCATTACTTCTAAACGAATTGAAGTATAGCTGTCCATGATAAGGATGAGCTATCTGATTAGTCATAAACTCATTGTCGTCCCATTTCCAAGCTTTTATACGCTGATGATCCAAAAAATTCTGAAAGCTGATATGTGAGTAAGGATCTTTACGGATGAAGTAGTTGAACGATGCTGGAAAGGCTTGCGTAGCGGTCCATTCAGCAGCAGCTCTCCAAAAATTTTTCTTGCTCTCGTAAATGGTATCGACGTAGTTGGGAAGTAGCAAACTGTCTCGTAAGGCTTTTTTTAGCTTCAGCTCGCGCCACGTACTATCTCCCAGTTGTGTAGCTAGAGGAAACTCTTGGGCAACAACAGATTGCTGATACAGGAGAACAACAAGTACCGCCGTGATACAGCTGTAAAACACTCGTCTGTAACTGTATATCTGCATAACCTTGTTGCTAACAATACAAATTTAAAAATAAATCCAACTTTGAAGTAATTTGGCAAAAACAACTCTATGGAAATTATCGAACAAAAAAGGCCCTGGTTTAAAACCGGGGCCTTTTTCTGTGCATAAGTACTAGACTTATTTCAAATTATCTCTGTAGACAGTGGCTTTTTTAACTTCTTTCTGAATATCTTTTCTCGATGAATCAAAAGACAATAATTTTTCGTAGTCTGCAATAGCTTTATTATAAGCATCTGTGGCTGCTGCTTTATTATAATTTGCAGCTCCCGTTGTACCTACCAAAATACCTAAGTCGCGATAAGCAATAGCTCTATTTTGGTACAATTTAGAATCACTGGAGTTAAGCGCAATAGCTTTTGAATAATCTTCTGTAGCCGTTTTTAAAAGTTGCTCTCGGTTAGCATTTGACAATTTAGAATCCACTTGCACAGCCAAATTATTAGTCGCTTTGGCCTTATAATAATATGCGGTGCCATTTTTGGCATCCAATGTCACTACTTTACCAAATGTATCTGCTGCTTTTTTGAAATCCCCATTGTGAAACTGAGAATATCCTAACATATAAAGGACATTAGGATCACTTCCTTCTTTTGGAAGAGCTTTTTCCAAATGTGTCGCCGCTCCTTTAAAGTCACCATCCAAAAGCGCCTTTTGTCCTAATCTTACATTAGGATTACTATGTTCCGTTTCCTTCTGCTGAGCATTAGCGCTAAAAGCAAAAAAAGCCATTGCCAAAGTCGCTAATCCTAATTTGGCATTTTTCAAAGTGATGTTTAAGAAATTAAGTCTCATATTTGTATTAAATTATCTATAAACCTTGTATGGAACATCCCGACCATCATTTGCGAATACAAAACTGCATATATGGGACATTTCATATTTAATATTATTTTGTAAAAAACATAGGGTGCGTACTATAGAAACACCCCACCCCTGTAATAGAGTAAAAATGATTCAAATAGTTTAAAGCTGCAATCAGAAGTTATGCACATTTCCACATTTTACATCCGCAGTCCTAACTTATATAACTTCCATTCATGCAATCTTAGTATATTTACTTCAATTCTCCTACTGATACTATGACATAAACATATCAATAGACTGCCTTTTTTTCAGTCCGTCAGTTATAATATAGCACAAATGGTACCAATTTTAATCTTGGCACCACGCTTGCACATTAGAATTAGAAGATTTTTTCTAGTTTTAAAACGAACACACCTGACAGCCTGTCTGTTTAGACCCTTAACAATATCATATGAGCAAATTCGAACCCTTTGATTTTAATCAAGCGATTCCTATCATAAATGAAGATACCGAGTTTTTCCCATTATTATCCCAACAAGATGAGGATGAGATGAGCAATGCCGACATTCCTGAAATATTGGCCGTTCTTCCCCTTCGCAATACGGTCCTATTCCCTGGCGTTGTAATCCCTATTACGGTAGGGCGAGACAAGTCCATCAAATTAGTTAAAGATGCTTATAAAGGTGACAAAACGATTGGTGTTGTGTCGCAGAAAGACATGACCATCGAAGACCCTAGTTTTGAACACCTTAACAAGGTTGGCACAGTGGCCAATATCATTAAAGTACTACAAATGCCTGATGGTAATACCACTGTAATCATACAGGGCAAACAACGCTTTCGTCTAAACGAGGTGGTGCAGTCGGATCCCTACTTAAAGGCAAAAGTTGAGCGCTTTAAAGAGGAGAAACCAAAGGTAAACAAGGAGTTCAAAGCCTTGATATCTTCTATCAAAGAACTGGCCCTGCAAATCATTCAGCTATCTCCGAATTTGCCAAGTGAAGCTGGAATTGCCATCAAGAATATTGAAAGCCCTACATTTTTAGTCAATTTCATTGCTTCGAACATGAGTCTTGAAATGGAATCTAAGCAGGAACTTCTAGAAATGAAGGATTTTGACAAACGAGCCAAACAACTATTGGAATATTTGACTACAGAAATCCAACTATTAGAGCTTAAAAATCAAATCCAAAATAAAGTACGTGTCGATCTCGATAAACAACAGCGTGATTATTTTTTAAATCAACAACTGAAAACAATCCAAGAGGAACTTGGAGGGAGCACCCCCGACCTAGAACTCGAAGAATTAAAGAAAAGAGCCCGAACCAAGAAATGGAGAGATGATGTTGCCAAACACTTCAACAAAGAAATTGAAAAGCTAGCACGCATCAACCCGGCAGCAGCTGACTATTCCGTACAATTGAACTATTTGGAATTGCTCTTAGACCTTCCATGGGGCGAACATACAAAGGACAACTTTGACTTGGCACGTGCGCAACGTGTATTGGACAAAGACCACTATGGATTAGAAAAAGTAAAACAACGTATCGTAGAATATCTAGCCGTCTTGAAGCTAAAAAACGATATGAAAGCCCCTATTCTTTGTCTAGTAGGCCCTCCAGGTGTTGGTAAAACTTCCCTTGGAAAGTCAATTGCCAAAGCTCTAGGACGCAAATATACCCGCATGGCCCTAGGGGGTGTACGTGATGAAGCTGAAATCAGAGGTCATCGCAAAACATATATTGGAGCCATGCCTGGTCGCATCATCCAATCTCTTAAAAAAGCGGGAACCTCTAATCCTGTATTTGTCCTTGATGAAATCGACAAAATTGGGGCTGACTTCAAAGGCGACCCATCGTCTGCACTTCTGGAGGTGCTCGACCCCGAGCAAAATACAGCCTTCTACGATCACTATGTAGAAATGGACTTTGATTTATCTAAAGTGATGTTCATCGCCACTGCTAACTCATTAAGCGGCGTGCAACCTGCCTTATTGGATCGTATGGAGATAATAGAGGTAAATGGATATACAATAGAAGAAAAAATTGAAATCGCGAAAAAACACCTACTTCCTAAGCAGCGGGAAATGCACGGCCTCCAGACAAAAGATATCACTATCCGTCCGAAAGTCATCGAGAAAATAATAGAGGACTATACTCGAGAATCTGGAGTTCGAGGTTTAGAAAAGAAAATAGGATCAGTAGTAAGAGGCATCGCAACGCGTATTGTAATGGAAAAAGCATTTAATCCTAGTATTTCTGAAAATGATGTGGAAGACATATTGGGTGCTCCAATCTTTGATAAAGATATGTATGAGAATAACGAGGTTGCAGGAGTGGTAACAGGATTAGCATGGACCTCGGTCGGTGGTGACATTCTGTTCATAGAATCTAGTATAAGCCCAGGCAAAGGGAAATTGAACCTAACTGGTAATTTAGGCGAGGTTATGAAAGAATCTGCCAGTATAGCTATGGCTTATTTACGCTCACATGCCGAGGATTTTGGAATCAATTATAAAGTATTTGACCAATGGGATGTCAATATACACGTGCCAGCGGGAGCGACACCAAAAGATGGCCCCTCCGCGGGCATTACTATGTTGACAGCCTTAACTTCATTATTTACGCAGCGACAGGTCAAGGCTAAGTTGGCGATGACTGGTGAAATTACTCTCCGCGGAAAAGTACTTCCTGTGGGTGGTATTAAAGAGAAGATACTGGCAGCCAAGCGCGCCAATATCAAAGAAATCATACTTTGCAAGTCTAATCAAAAGGATATTTTAGAAATAAAAGAAGATTATGTCAAAGATCTCAATTTCCACTATGTGACCGAAATGTCGGAAGTCATCAAGCTTGCCCTTTTAGATAAGAAAGTCAAGAATGCCAAAAAACTAGACATAGGATAAAACACTCATAGAAAGATTATAAGTAGATATTTTATATAAAGGAACCCCTGAAGCGGGCGCATCAGGGGTTCCAAACCAATTATTAACCTAAATTATGAAATGTTTATGCATTTCGATATAATAAACGAAAATCGTGAAGGTTTATTGTTCATATATTTACTCTTTTTCACCTAGATCGAAATAGTTGCAACAGCAGTGCTGTCGTCAAGAGAAAACTCATTGTAAATCCAATCCATGAGAAAATTGGAATTCCCCAAAGTAAATAACCAACTTTACCATGCGCCATAATACTAGACCCGATGCCAAAAGTCATGGCTAATATCGCCAATATGACCTTATTACCCAGCCTATGCAAGATAATTTGAAAACTATCGAACTCTTTGATGTGATGATTCAAAAGTATCTTATCATGCTTAACCTTATCCAATAAATAAGATAAATCTTCGGGAACGTCCCCCATTATCCCTTTAACAAACTTAGCCTTTTCAAGAATTTGCTTCTTGATATTGTGAGGTGATATTTTTTCCTTAGCAATCTTATCAGCAAAAGGGCTAATACTTTTAGGAATATTGAGATCTGCATTTAATTGATGTCCCACCCCCTCTAAAAGAATAACACCTCGAAGGAGGATATACACAAAGTCTGGCATCAAAATGTGATTACGCTGCAAAATGTTATTTACCATTCTCATCATGGATGAAACAGATAAATTCGCCAAAGAATTCTGTTCTAATAGTTCAAAAATTTCATACGCATCCCTCTCTAACCGACGTTCATCCTCTATATGATGAACCACTGCGAGTTTTTTAATATTCCGAATCAGGTCTCTTGCATCTTTCATCAAAAAATTAATCACCATAGATTCGATGACGGATCTATCTTGGGGAATCATAAACCCCATGGCCCCAAAGTCGATAAATACAACCTGTCCCATCTTGTTTACAAAAAGGTTGCCAGGGTGTGGATCGGCGTGAAAGAAGCCATGCTCCAACACCTGCTCCAAATAAAGATCTAACCCATTTTGTACAATAGCATGGGGATTCACACCTATAGACGCTAATCCTTCTATGTCATTAATTTTGACCCCATCGATGTATTCCATACACAGAATTTCATCATCAGAATACTTCCGGAAGATTACCGGAATATAGATGGCTTCATTTCCTTTGAAATTAGTACGAAAGCGTTCAATATTGTTTAATTCATTGACAAAGGATAGTTCTTTCATAATCGAACTTTCGAAGGATAGTATAATCTGGTAAAGATTCATTTTATGGATTACCTCATATTTTTGCTCCAAAAATTTAGTCAGATCCTTGATGAACGCCAAATCGGCGGAAATTGTATCCTGAATATTGCTTCTCTTAATTTTAAGAACAACCTCTTTCCCCGATTTTAATTTTGCTTTGTATACTTGTCCAATGGAAGCTGCGGCCAGCGGAATCGAATCAATAAAATCAAAATGCTCGTCAGCGTCGATATCAAAGTGTGCACGCAACCTAGCCACGACATCTATTTTTTCAGCAGGAACATCATCCTGGAGTTTCGCTAGTTCCATTCGTAACTCGCTCGGGATAATATCTTCACGATTACTGAGCAGTTGTCCCAATTTAATAAAAGTCGGACCAAGCTCTTCAATAGCCAGTCTCACCCTTACATTAAAATCTTTTTCAAAAATTCGCTCTGTGTGTGTACTCCAATGCAGGACGCTATCAGGCACGATTGAATCAATATTAGATCGCGATATCAGTTCACTAAATCCATACTTAGATAAGATTTGGGCAATTTTACCCACTCTCTTCCATTTATACATACCATATACCATACTTAATTGAATACTATTGGGAGTCAATTACTTCAACATATTAAAGATAAACATTTCTACCAGACGAAGACTTCCGTTAATCTTTTCCGCTTACGCTTCCATCTACACCGAGTACCGACACCACCTTGTCTCCCAATCTGGTAATATCCGATTTTAAACCGACCATCACCGTGAGTGCATGAATAGGTGTATTTTGGATTTTGGTAAAGCTGCGGACGTATCCAAGCTCAAGACCAAGGAAAAAGCCCTTAAACTTATAATCGGCTCCCACTCCTAATTTGGATGAAATGTTGAATTTGGATTTTTTCTCTATTTCAACAATGGAAGTCTCTGGCCTCACAAGAGCCCGCGGTTCCAGAAAAAGACCAAAGCCTGGCCCCAGATAAGCATAAGTATTCAACTGACGATATTGCTTACGCATGCCAGCAGACAAGCTGAGGTTGTAAAACGTAGCATCACCATTACTAATCCTATATTGGGTGAGCTCATCTTCAATTTCTTGTTTATAGCCAAAAGATAGCGTATACAAGACTGGCAAAAGATAAAAACGACTATCTTTTAGCGAGATATCCAACCCCATACTTCCTGAGAATTTTGGGCTCAGTATGTCTTTAGTCTTTCCCATTGGAAAAGCCATACCCGTCCCTCCGAAATAATAGATTTTACGATAATGTATGGTATCAGAACTAGATTGGCCGAATACACCAATGCATATAAAAACCGATAAAAGTATTAAAATAATCTTTCTTGCCATCTATAAAGAGTGTCTTTATCAGGAAACACCTTAGCGCGAAAAAAGTTTGCGTATCAACTAAATAACTTCTCATAAAAAGCTCTTTGCCTGTGGGCCTTGATTAAAAAGTAGATCTATACTACTCATATTAGGCATAAATCCATTTTTGGACTCAAACACCTGATAATAAGGTTTAGGATTTTCGAACAGAGATTCTTTCTTTGGCATAAAAGACGACCGTAAATCCAAATCATCAGGATACGCGCCCTGATAACTCGTAGTCTCTAAAATAGACCTATTAATCTTCATCAATCTCAATATTAACGTCAATTGCTGATAGTTGAAATCAAATAAAAACTCATACTTCTCCGTATAAAGTTTAGCAAAATCATCTTCATAGAATTCAAAATATGCCGAACTTCTATAAGCTGCTTGTATGCTCAGCCAGTGTAATCGCTGCCATGGATGATCATAATTGATTCGGATATCTTTCATCGCTACATGATTTTTTCGTTTGTGGATTATAGGTACGACAAGATCAAGCTTACCATTAGCCGTTGCAATACTGGCTCTGGTACGATAAGTTTGTTTGGGATAATGTTCATATTTCTCCAATACAATGGGTACATCCTGTTTTTGAATAACATGAAAATAAGAAACCGGTGGCAAATAGCATACTGGAAGAATGAGTTGGTTGACCATAAATTGAAAATAGAGCTTTATTTTTAGGCAAAAGTAACTTAAATTAAGGATATTTGTAAAAAATAGCTTTTCAAGAAATACAGCATGAAGATAAAAATTTTGTCAGGTATCCTTTTTTGCCTTTCGATATTACCTTTTGGGGTGCTGTATCTGCTTTCAGACTTTTTCTACTATCTTCTATTTTACGTTGTCAAATACCGTAAAAAGGTAGTTCTAACAAATCTAAGTAATGCTTTTCCAGAAAAAACAAAGCAGGAACGACTACTAATAGCTAAGAAATTTTATCGTTTTTTTCCGGACCTCATTGTTGAAGCTGTAAAAATGAGAACGATTTCAGCCAAGGAGGTAATGAAGCGCATCGAACTCATTAATCCAGAAGAAGTCTATCGTCACTTCGATAGTGGCAAAGCTGTCATAGGAGTTACCGCACATTATTGTAATTGGGAGCTTGGGATACACCGTGTCAGCCTGATGACTGACAACCCTGTTTTGATAATATACAAGCCGCTTAATAACAAAGATTTTAACCATATATTTAATAGTATAAGAGGTCGATTTGGTGCAACAATGGTCCCTATGAAACAGATTTTGAGGCATATCGTCAAGCTTAAAAAACAGCCTCATATCAGTATGTTTGTAGCCGACCAAACACCAGTATACCAAGATTCGGACTATTTTCTCCAATTTTTGAATCAAGAGACGTTGGTCTATACTGGTACGGAGAGAATTGCCAGACTTACACATAATCCAGTTGTCTTTTGCCATATCGGACGAAAAGAAAAAAGAGGACATTATTACTGCAAATTTACTACTTTAGTAGAAGATGCCTCTCAGTATGAAGAACACGAAATCACGAAGCTACATAATCGATTTACAGCGGATATTATCCGAGAACAACCCGAATATTGGCTATGGTCGCACAGACGTTGGAAGCGAAAACGTAGAATGTAATGAATTATCCTAAAGTTGCCCTTGTCATTCTAAATTGGAATGGAGAGTTTTTCTTGGAAAAATTTCTTCCTTCTGTATATAATAGTGCCTATCCGAATATCGAGTTTATCATTGGAGACAATATGTCTACTGACAAATCAGTAGCTTTTGTCCAAGAGTACTATCCGCAAATCACCATTATTCAAAATGATCAAAACTATGGCTTTGCGGGAGGATACAACAAAGTCTTGGAACATGTAGAAGCGGACTACTACATCTTGCTGAACTCAGACGTCGAAGTCACTGAAAATTGGATAGCTCCAGTAATCGATATGCTGGAATCCAATTCGGATATGGTAGCAGCACAACCCAAAATATTGGCTTACCACGAAAAAACAAAGTTTGAACATGCTGGTGGTGCCGGTGGTTTCATTGACAGTTACGGATATCCGTTTTGTAGGGGACGTATCATGGATCAATTGGAATCAGATAATGGTCAGTATGATGATGAAAGGGAGATCTTTTGGGCATCAGGTGCAGCCTTTTTTATTAAAAGCCATGCGTGGAAAGAAGCGAAAGGCTTTGATGCAGATTTTTTCGCCCACATGGAGGAAATTGATTTGTGCTGGCGCTTAAAAAAGATGGACTACAAGATTGGATATTGCTCCCAATCAGTCGTGTACCATGTCGGTGGAGGCACCCTCAATACCAGCAATCCTAAAAAGACGTACCTCAATTTTAGAAATAACCTCGTCATGCTACAAAAAAATCTCCCATTTTGGACTGCGATATGGGTTATTTTTGCTCGGCTTTGGTTAGATTTGGCCGCTTTGATTAAATTTTTGTTAGAGAAAAAGTTCAAAGACGCGTGGGCGATAAGCCGATCACATCAATATTTTTTCCTAAATATTTTCAAAACAGCAGAAAAACGTAATGAACAAACACGATTCGAAAATACAACGGGAAAATACAAAGGTTGCATCATTTGGGATTTCTTCGTGAATAATCATCGAAAATTCTCTGAGCTTCCCGACAAAAATTTCAAATAGGACCTCAGACGTCGACGTTCCGCAAAACGCATAAAAGAGCATAGATTTTAATTCAATATTTTTGCTATTAAAAAAGCACTATAATTGCTTTAGAGGCATTATTTTTTGTAATTTCGCTAGATATGTCAGCAGTTGAAATTCAAGAAAAAATAGCACAACTCACTCAGGAACTGAATCATTATAATTACCAGTATTATGTTTTGGCGCAGTCCTTGATTTCGGATTACGATTTTGATCAGAAGCTCAAAGAATTAGAGGCCCTTGAACTGCAATATCCTCAATTTGCTGACCCTAACTCTCCAACACAACGTGTCGGAGGAGACATTACTTCTAAATTCAACACTGTTAAACATCGTTGGCCAATGCTTTCGCTTGGCAACACATATAGTCAAGATGAACTTCGCGATTTTGACCAGCGGGTACGCAAAATAATTGGTGATGATTTTCAATATGTATGCGAATTAAAGTTTGACGGTCTCTCTATTAGTCTGACTTATCAAAATGGCAGATTAGTGCAAGGTGTGACCCGAGGCGATGGTACACAAGGAGATGATGTGACAACTAATATCAAAACTATCAGGAGCATCCCACTCACACTCAAGACTACAGATTTTCCTGAGGAATTTGAAATTCGAGGAGAGATTTTCATGCACAAATCAGCCTTCCTGAGATTAAACAAGGAGCGTGAGGAAAATGGAGATCAGACTTATGCAAATCCTCGAAATTTTGCAGCTGGGACTATAAAATTACAGGATTCTGCAGAGGTCGCTAGACGACCCCTTGACTGTTTCCTGTATTTCTTATATACTGAAAATCGTCGAAAACAATTCACTACGCATTGGGAAAGCCTAGAAGCTGTGCGCAACTGGGGCTTCCATGTCTGTGACCACACCAAATTGTGTAACGACATATCCGAAGTATTTTCATTTATTGATTATTGGGATACCGAAAGACATAATTTGAGCTATGAAATAGATGGTATCGTAATCAAAGTCAATGACTATGCTCAGCAAGAAGAATTAAGTTTTACTGCCAAAAACCCGCGTTGGGCTACTTCCTATAAATTTAAGGCTGAACGTGTGGAGACGATTTTAAAATCTATCAGTTATCAAGTAGGACGTACTGGCGCTGTTACGCCAGTAGCTAATCTTCAACCGGTACTACTAGCTGGTACCACCGTCAAACGTGCGTCTCTACATAATGCTAACGAAATAGCAAGACTTGATCTTCATACACAGGATACCGTATATGTTGAGAAGGGAGGAGAAATCATCCCAAAGGTAATTAGTGTCAATCTAGAAAAGCGCCTACCAGATGCATCTCCCTTCCACTACCCCACTCTTTGCCCAGAGTGTCAATCCAAACTAATTCGAGAAGAGGGCGAGGCCGTGCATTACTGTCCAAATGAAGACGGCTGCCCACCACAGATTGTGGGTAAGATGCAACATTTTATTGGACGTAAAATGATGGATATAGAAGGACTTGGGAATGAAACGATCGAGACATTCTTCAAGAAGGGCCTGCTTAGCAATGTAGTCGACATCTACGCACTGAAAGAGCATGAAGAAGATCTGCAGCAAATGGAACGCTTCGGTCAAAAATCCATAGACAATATGATAAAGGGGATTGAAAAATCCAAACAGAAACCTTTTGAAAAAGTTCTTTTTGCCTTAGGAATTCGACATGTTGGAGAGACTATTGCAAAGAAACTAGCTTCATACTTTAAAAATATAGATGCCTTGACCACTGCGACTATTGAAGAGATTGCTTCAGTACCAGATATTGGAGGTAGAATAGCAGAAAGTGTCCATCATTACCTCAATGCTCCCGCACACCGGAGCCAAATTGAAAAATTGAAGGAATATGGTCTCCAATTCGCAATTGAGGAAAAAGAAGTCGTATTGGAAAGCAATAGTTTGGAAGGAAAAACATTTTTGATATCCGGTGTATTTGCAGATTTTTCTAGGGAAGAGCTAACGGCGATAATTGAAAATCATGGTGGCAAAATGGTTGGTAGCATATCTGCAAAACTCAATTACCTTGTTGCGGGAGACAAAATGGGTCCAGCCAAACTCATCAAGGCGGAAAAACTACAAGTTCCAATTATTAACGAGCGTGATTTATTAGCCTTAATAAATATGTAGTATGGAAGGAACAAAAAAAAAACATATTTTATATTACTAACATCCACTAATCAAAAACAACACAATGAACGAGCTTCACGGAGCAGGAGTCGCATTAGTCACTCCGTTTAATGCAGAAGGATCTATTGATTTTGAAGCCCTAGCACAACTTATTGAGCTTCAAATCAATGAAGGTATGAATTACTTGGTTTCTTTAGGAACTACAGGCGAAGTCGCTACACTTTCTAAGGAAGAACGAAAGCGTATCTGGGATTTTACTGCCAAGCAGGTGAATGGCCGTATTCCATTGGTTGCCGGTATCGGGGGAAACAACACTGCTGAAGTGGTTGATCAAATTCTTGAATTTGACAATAGCAGCTATTGCGCAATCCTTTCAGTATCTCCCTACTACAGCAAGCCAACTCAAGAGGGAGTTTACCAACATTATAAAGCCGTTGCTGAAGCGTCTAAACTACCTATTATCCTGTACAATGTCCCAGGACGAACCGGAAGCAATATGACCGCTGAGACAACAATACGATTGGCTGAAGATTTCCAAAATATAGTTGCAATTAAGGAGGCATCGGCTAACTTTGCACAATTCAGTGCTATCTTAAGAGACAAGCCTCAGCACTTCCTGCTTATATCAGGTGATGACCCAGCTACCCTTCCCATGATGGCTATGGGTGCAGTCGGTGTCATATCTGTAGTTGGTAATGCTTACCCCGCAAAGGTAGTGAGTCTTACCAAGTATTGTGCACATCATGATTATGTAAGTGCTAGAAAGGTCCATAGCGAACTATTGGAGATTACCGATCTATGTTTTGTTGAAGGAAATCCATGCGGAGTAAAATATATCCTACAACAAATGGGTATCGGTCAAGACTACGTCAGGTTACCACTCGTACCTGTAGGAGCTAAAGTACAGGGGGCTATTGACCAAGAAATGGAGAGAATTAGATAAAGCTAAGTCTACTCTGACCAGCATCTGTCAATATCTGAAAAAGTTAGGAGTACCAAAAGGGAGATTTTGAAAATCTCCCTTTTTATTTTTGGGGAAGCTCCTATTTATCAAGTATTCTCTTTACATTAGTTCAAGACTTCGAACAATCCAAATGGAAGAAAACAGTATCCAACAAAAAAAATCAGGATTCAAAAAATTTATTTTGATTCTTGTCCTCATCCTTTTAGCCATAGGCTCAGGAACTATTTACTATAAATATTATTTCGTATTTGGCGAAGGTGTAAAATCTGGTAAATTGAACTTTGCAGTAAAAAAAGGAAACATCTTCAAGACTTATGAAGGAAAATTGATACAAGAAGGGATTGGCCAGGGAAAGACAGGCGGATTAGCTAGCTACGAATTTGAATTTTCCATTGTTGACGATTCCGTCTTTCAAGTATTGGAGCTAAACAGTGGGAAATTCTTCGACCTCCATTACAAAGAATACCATGGTGTATTACCTTGGCGGGGCAATACCGTATATGTCGTCGATAAAATCATCAATATGAGATAGTTTCTCAAAGGAATAAATACACACACTAATTTACCAGATACGGTATCGGATCTTTAAGTCTAAATGAGAAACGAAGATTTTGTCCATCCCTTTGGACAACAATATGAACCTGCTTGCCTTCATCCTCGGTCAGTAGGTGTTGTATTTGATCTAGAGACAATGCGCCCGTCTGTCGTTTGTTTATACTGACAAGCATATCCCCCTTCTTCAAGCCTGATTCTTCCGCTGGTGATCCCTTTCGGATGTTTGTTATGGAATAAGATGATTTCAACACAAACTTGTATTGGAGATCGCTTGTCTCAGCTTTATAAATGGGCTTGGTTTTACCCAATTCTTCGCTTTCTTTGGGAATATTTACCCTTACCCAGTCTTTGACCCACACTAGCCCATCATGCTTAATATCCACGCCACTCATATCCACTAAAAAAGGCTTATTATAATATTTCCCCTTTTTGAGATACAACATCTGTGAAGGGTAATCAAAGATTACTGTAAACCTCCTTAATACTTCACTTCCGATCGAGCCAATTCGCCCCGGCACCAAACGAGCAGACCGAAGTGCAGAGCTATCTGGAAATGAAGCCGTTGGCGTCCTAAATCTAAATTTTCCAATATCCAAACTATGTATCCTACTCATCTTACCGTGGATATCTCCGTTGAACCCCCTACCAATAAATTCGTCAATATTAGGTTCATTCAATATAAATCCTGGAATCCGCGACGGGAAAATAAGCAGTGCATCACTATTTCCCATGTCTACAAGCATTTTAGCGGGGATCATACTTTGCTTCAGTCGTACAGCAGTATAGATATAGGGTCTGCTATTCTCAAGTTCGATTGGAAATTTTTCAAACTTTCTAATCTTACTCTTTATCAACGATGAATTTCTATAGAGCGTCATCCGGCTCCTTGTGTAATCCATCTCCACCGGATAATCCTTAAAGAAGTGACTGCCCAAAATCCCATTTACAGGGACACCCACATATGTCGAAAAATTGAATTCTTGATTCAATACCACAAATATGGTATGCGCAGTATCGAGCACTTGCCCCCCAACCTCTAGACGATTGCCCGCAGCGACTATAGCATCGATGCCTTCGTTTTCGCCTAATCCATTAAATTTCAGTCGTTTTGGATTATTGAGCGTTATATGATCATTATCTATCCCGAATAGAATCGTTTCTTTAACGCCTGTGTCCAATAAAAAAGTGAGGTCCACGCCATTAATCTTAATTGGGACCAAAACCAAATTACGAACAAATTTAAAAGGTATAATCACCCTATCCGCCGTACGATCAAAGTCAAAATGACCTTGTCCATGGGATAAAAGCGAGTCTAAAATAAGTAATATGAAGACCATACACCTCATATTATTGGAGACTTATGTTTATAATTTTAGTTTATGCAAGTTAGAAGAAAAAAGCAATCCTTCAAAGAAATCGATGTCTTTTAATCTCCTGCATGGCAGGGCTAAGTTGAAGAATAATATCTGAAGCCACCAGTCCCTCTTCACCAATTTCATCCATTACGCGATCACCTGCAGCCCCGTGCAAATAAACCCCTAAAACGACTGCATCCATGGGTTCATATCCCTGTCCCAGCAACGAGGTGATTATCCCGGTCAGCACATCCCCACTGCCACCAGTCGCCATTCCAGGATTACCTGTAGAATTAAAATAAAGGTGACCATTCGGATTAACAATCATTGAATTGGCTCCCTTAACCAAAACAATCACTTGATATAATGAAGAGAATTCTTTCACTTTCTCAATTTTGTCTATATCATTTGACCATTTTCCAATTAGTCTTTCTAGTTCCTTTGGATGCGGAGTCATAATCGTATGAAAGGGCAAGCAAGACAACACTTCTCTTCGAGAGGCGACAAGATTCAATGCATCGGCATCAAGCACCAATTTTGAAGAAGGCGACAACGATTGGAGAAATTCGAAAAAAGCCGTTTTGGTTTTCGACTCCTGTCCCATCCCCATCCCGACGCCCACGGCAGAAAAGCTATTCACCGTTGGAAAAATCGATATTAACTCCTCTTCAGGATCGGTGAGGACCATCACCTCCGGCACCGCGGTCTGTAAACAAATATATCCACATCTTGGAACATACACCGTGCACAATCCACATCCAGCTTTCATTGCTGCTAGACAGCATAGTGACATTGCTCCGATTTTGCCATAGCTCCCTCCTATCAATACCACGTGACCAAAACTACCTTTATGACTATAGCGAGTTCTCATTTTCACGAGTGAAGCGACTAATGCCTCGTCGATGTAGTAGCTGTGTGACACCTGACTGTCTAAGGCATTTTTATCTAACCCAATATCCAACACCTCAAATTCACGGGTAAAGTGATGATTATCGGGCAGCAATAACGCCATTTTAGGTGTTTGAAAAGTATATATCTTATCCGGCTTAACCGCTATCGCAGCCGACTCATTTACATGGTCTGCTAGGAGTCCAGATGGCATATCAACCGACAGTACAAGATTAGGATGCGCATTAATACGATCAACCAGTAATCGATACTCAGTAGACAGAGGTCTAGACAGCCCCACCCCAAAAATACAATCAATAATTATCTCTTTATCAGATAAATATGGGATATTATCTAAATCGAAAAATGAAATATATGTGTTATCAATTTTACTTTGATTAGCAACATTATCAGAAGAATAACGTGCTGACTTTAAGATATGAACCTTTACCTTTTCACCCATCGATAACAATAAACGAGCAATTACCAATCCATCCCCCCCATTGTTCCCTCCTCCGCAAAGTAAAGAAAAGGTCCTTTCCTTTTTCTGACTCAAGTCCCTAAGCACTGCCTTCACTACTTCTTCAGAAGCCCTTTCCATTAACTCCAATGAAGAGATCCGTTGTGCAATTAGGGTCTGGCAGTCTACCTCTTGAACTTGGGCCGCTTTCAATATTTTCATAATGATCTATAAATCCTAAAAATTCACATAGCTAACTGGTTGTCATAAGCTTTATATTTCTAACATCTTATTGATGTAAAGAATCATTACCATCAAATAAACAAACATTTATGAAATAACCACATTTAGTCAGCAAGATAGCTGGTCTTCACCGTAATATTTGCAGTTTTACTTCTAGAGGTGGTATTAAATGCTCCCCCATAAGAATACTCTTCATTGTCATTTTGACCAGTAATTTGAAAAATCCCTAAATCGGCCTTAACCAAATCCCCTAAACTGGATCCAGCTTCTTTGGCGATGTTGTCTGCTCGCTGACGAGCATTACTAGATGCTTGGGAGATAAGTTCCAACTTAAGATCTTCCAGCTTCGAATAGTAATAATTTGGGGTATTCGAGCTTAGTTCTAATCCCTGAGATATCAATGTAGAAATTTCTCTAGATGCAGCATCAACTTTTTCCAGGTTTTTAGATTCCACGCTGACGTTTTGAGAAAGGCTGTATCCTGAAAACTGATTATAACTTCGACCATTCTCATCACTCGAATAGACAAAATCTTTCGTAATACTCACCGCATCGAATTGTATCTCGTCAGCCTTAATACCCTGCTTAATTAAAAAGTTACGTACCACTTCCCTATCTCGGGTCAACAAATCAGATGCCTCGCTCAATTGCATCGATTTACGGCTGTAGGTAGCTGTCCACTTCACTAAATCGGACTCAAAATCTTTCTTTGCGTTTCCTGTTACGTTTATAGTATTAGTACTCTTAAACTTATACTTGTAAGCGCCGCTTAAAATGAGGCCAAAAACGACAATGGATAATCCCGCAATAAGGGTGATAATGATTTGATTTGTCTTCATGATAAAGATTGGTTTTGAATTCCATAACATTGTTGCAAAAAACGTTCCATAATACCCCCTATTTTATTTATAATTGAGGTCTAATTCAAAAATCAAACTCTTATTCCACGATGAAACTCAGATTTTCAATTCTTACGCTAGCCCTATTTTCAACAAGCGTGTTTGCGCAAAAGAAACCTATCGACCATAGCGTTTATGACAATTGGAAAAGCATTGGGACTGCTAATCTAAGCCCTTCGGGGGCGTATATTTACTATACTATCAACCCGCAAGAGGGAAACTCTACACTCTTTTTGAAAGATCATAAATATAGGGAGATCCTAAATATTCCAAGAGCAACCAATCCACAATTGACAAAAGACGAATCGTATTTAATATCCCTTATCAAGCCTAGATTTGAAGATACAAGGGAGGCTAAAATCAAAAAAAAGAAGGCTGATGACATGCCTAAAGACTCCATCCTTATCCATGCAATCAAAACGGGGATTCAATACCGATTCCCAAATGTAAAATCTTATCAACTACCGAAAGAAAGTATTACGCATTTGGTCTTTGTTTCTGATGTTAAATCCAAACCCTCACAGGATACGACTCAAAAGAAAAAGGAAAAAGAAAAAATAGTTCCTACTCTACATTTACTTAATCTGTCAACAGGAGACACAATCAATTTTGCCTCAGTAGATCAATACAAGATAAATGAAGCAGGCACTAGAATTGCCTTTTCAACAAAAATAGATGAAAAGGACTCGCTATCCTCTGTACTAGGTGTATACTTATATGACATCCCGTCTCAAAAAATATCCAAGATTACGAGAGCAAAAGGAATTTACAAGGGATTTGAATTCGATAAGAAAGGTGAACAATTGACCTATATTGGAGACCATTCCAATTCCAAAGCGTTATTAAAAGCTTTCAACCTCTACCTTTTCAAGTCAGGACAAGACACCTCTACGCTTCTTATACCGACGTCGGGAAACGGCATTCCTCCCAATTGGCAGATAAGTGGGGAATCAAGTTTAAGCTTTAGTGACAATGGTGACAAACTATTTTTGGGTATTGCCCCCACTCCGCGTGTAAAAGATACGACCTTAGTGGATTTTGAACATGCCAAACTAGACATTTGGAGTTGGAAGGACGACTATCTTCAACCTATGCAACTTGCCAATTTAAAGCGTGACCTTAGCAAAAGCTACGCAGCTGTTGTATACCCTGCACAGGGAGCTACGGTCATTCCACTCATAGATCCTACTTTTTCCAGAATCTCCTTCAGCGACACTAAAAATAATGAATGGGCATTAGCTACATCCGATTTTGGCAGAAGAATAGCCTACCAATGGGACCTCGCGACTAAACAGGACATCTATGCAATCTCCACCCTCACCGGCAAGAGAAAACTTGTAAAAGAGAACTTATTAGGTCAGGCTTACTTGTCTCCAGATGGTTACTTTATTATTTATTTTGACCTCGAGAGCAGCAATTGGTACAGTTATAACATTACGAATGAAACGACCATTCATTTAAACGAAGGACTTCCTGTCAACTTCGCTGACGAAGACAATGACATGCCTGCAAAACCAGGTTCATATGGTATTGCAGGCTGGTCAAGTGATGGCAAATCAGTTTACATCTATGACAAATATGATATTTGGAATTTTAGTCTTAGTGAACAAGATAGGTTGGTATCTACTAATGGATATGGTCGTGCTACCGGCACAACTTTTCGATATTTAGACCTGTCACCAGTCGACAATCGAAAATCGACCTTCATTGATGCCACAAATAAATATTATCTAACCGCATTTGACCATCAAACAAAGGAAAATGGAGTTTATCAGGTACACATCAAAAAGAATAGAAATCCAGACAAAATTATGATGGCCCCTTTTGCATTTAAACGGTTTTCAGCCTCCCTCGATCAAAAAACCATCGTGTATACAAAAGAAAACTACCAAAACAGTCCAGACCTCTATCTTGCAACTAATTTTGGTTCCGAAATAGCTATTAGCCAAATTAATCCACAGCAACAAGAATACAACTGGGGAACAGCCGAACTCGTTCATTGGACTACCCCAAATGGATTTGCTGCCGAGGGCATTCTCTACAAACCTGAGGATTTCGATCCCCGTAAAAAATATCCTATCATTGCTTATTTCTATGAAAAGTTATCCGATGGGTTATATACTTATCAAGCCCCAGCGCCAACCCCTTCGAGACTAAATATTTCGTATTTCGTAAGCAACGGTTATTTAGTATTTGCACCCGACATTCGTTACGAAATAGGCTACCCAGGGAAATCAGCAGAAGAATATATCAATTCAGGAATGCAATATCTCGCACAAAATTCTTGGGTTGATGCCACCAAGATGGGAATCCAGGGACAAAGCTGGGGTGGCTATCAAGTCGCGCACCTCATCACCAGAACAAATATGTACGCCGCAGCTTGGTCAGGAGCCCCGGTTGTAAACATGACTTCTGCATATGGAGGCATAAGGTGGCAAACGGGAATGTCTCGTCAATTCCAATATGAAAACACACAAAGTAGACTCGGAAAAACACTTTGGGCAGACCGAGAGCTATATCTGGAAAACTCCCCCCTATTCCACATGGACAAGGTGAACACCCCCGTGGTCATTATGGCCAATGATAACGATGGCGCAGTGCCATGGTATCAAGGGATTGAAATGTTTACGGCATTAAGAAGGCTACAAAAGCCCGTATGGATGCTCAACTATAATGGAGAAGAGCACAATCTAGTACAACGCCAAAATCGAAAAGACATTCAAATTCGGGAGGCTCAATTCTTCGACCATTTTCTAAAGAACAAACCCGCCCCTAACTGGATCTCAAAAGGGGTTCCCGCGATAGAAAAAGGAATAGATTGGGGATTTGACTTAGAGTAAATCAGTCGCTTAAAAACGCAAGAAGGGCAATCACATGGCTGCTCTTCTTGTGTTTCACCTCCGATCCTCTAATAAAAATTGAGCATAAAAATCTGGAATACCACTATCTATAATTGCCTGCGCAACGCTTTCGATTTTATAATTCAGTCGGGATACTTCGATCTCCATATGATCTTCAAACAATGAAATGACCACATATGTCGCCTTTCGTCCCTCTTCTCGACTTCTCCCCACCGAGCCACAATTCAAAGCCGTACGACTTTTCCCTTGAGCATCTGTCAGCGTTCTTTGATATACTATATGTGTATGCCCCATGACCAACAGATCGGCGTCCGTCTTCTCAAACATCGATAACAAATCCCTTTCATCATGATTGGCATATATATACTCTTCATTACTTCGAGTAGAGGCATGCACCAAATGAATACACCACTCCCGGATTCCAATCTTAAATGTCAGTAACATTGTGTAGGGTAACTGTCGAAGGAATGATTTGTTACACTCCTTAATTTGTTCTTTGGAGTTTACAATAGCAATCTCACGAAAAGCAGTTTCTTCAGATGAATGATGGCCTAAAGGTACTATCTCCAAGTCCCATGCAATACGCTCGTCATGATTACCAAGTATACAAGGAATACCTAGCCGCTTTATGTTCTCGATGACTTCATTTCCCCACGGTGCGAAATCCACCAAGTCACCCAGACAATAGATTTGATCAATATCCCGCGCCTGAAGATCCGTCAATACCGCATCCAAGGCGGGCATATTACCATGAATATCACTAATTATTGCAAACCTTGTCATATATTAAATCCCCTCATTGATAGCATCCCAAAGCTTAATTCTTTTTTGTAACGCCACTTTAGCTACAGATTTAATTTGCTCCCATATGTCTGAGTTATCTCCTGCCAACTCTGTAATCATTTGCATCGCTAATGGGCCATGCTCGTCTCCATCCAAGGAAATGTGTCGATCAAAGTAATAAATTATTTTCGCAAGGTCCACATCAGGATCGTGCTGCTGGATGCGCAGTAACATAGGGCCAAACATCTCGGGTATAAGATCCTCACGCCCAAATGTAAATGCAGATGCTATCTCATGCGTCTCTCCATTCTCAATGGTATCGAATGTAAAGCTCAAAAATTCCTTTATGCGAACATCGATTGCAGCATCTGCTATAGCAAGTCTTATCTGTTTACTTCTTGCCTTTTCTATAAATCGGTTTATCCCAGTGAGATCCGCGCCAATTGTTTGCATAGCGTCTAGATACATTTCAAAATGACTTAGTCGAGTTCCATCCAAATATTCATCTGATTCCTCTGCGAGAACGATTTCGTTAATCAAATATCGGGTATTCGGATATTCAGACGCAAACCATGGCGTTTGGGTACAGGTCAATTTAATTTGTAATGCCTTCAATAAAGACATAAAATCCCAGACCGCATATACATGTCCTTCTGTAAACGTCCTTAATGCCTCCAAATTATGCAATCTTTCGTACAGCGGATGTTTCAGCAACATATTTCTTTCCTCTGCTATATAGGCCTGTATCTCTTCAATTTTATTCATATTTTCTTATCTTTTTTAAAATTAAAATCGATCCAAAAATACAAAACAATCCATTGTACTTATGTCGGTAGAATCTCATGAAAGTAAAAAACAGAAAATCGGTCACTACTAAGTTCTACCCCCCCTTTCCAAGAAAACTCCACCAGACAAACGCAAAACCTCCACTACAAAGAACAACCAAATAAAAAAAATCCACCATCACCACTAGACAACTAAAGAAATACAATAAAAAAAACAATAATTCATTAATAAAAAGCACACTTTTCACAAAAAAAACAAATAAAAATAAGTTTTTTTCAAAAAAATATTTTTATTTTTATCAAAACAACATACTTTTACAGTGTAAATTTCAATCAACAATCAGATTATTTCAATAACATACAATAATTCAACACTAATTCTAAATGTCAGACTTAAGATTTCAGGCCGTAGAAGCAGCAGGCAGCAGACCTAAGACCTCTACTGAACCCCTAGCTTTACAAAAAGCGACAGCAATTTATGGTAAGAATGTATTTACCATAAATAAAATGAAGGATTTTTTACCTAAAAACTCGTACAAGCAGTTGGTAGAAATCGTTGACGCAGGTACAACCATTGATCGTGATCTAGCTGAGCACATCTCTCAGGCTATGAAATCTTGGGCTATCGCTAATGGTGCTTCGCACTATACTCATTGGTTTCAACCTTTGACGGGATCTACAGCAGAAAAGCATGATGCATTCTTTGAACCAGATAGTGATGGCAGTGCAATTGAAAAATTCACCGCTGATGCTTTAGTTCAACAAGAACCCGATGCATCAAGCTTTCCAAACGGAGGCATTAGAAATACATTTGAAGCTAGGGGTTATACTGCTTGGGACCCTTCGTCTCCGGCTTTTATTTTCGAAACTGGTGGGGGGAAAACGTTGTGTATCCCTACAGTCTTTGTATCCTACACGGGCGAATCTTTAGACTACAAAGCTCCATTATTAAAAGCCATCAATGCGATCGATAAAGCCGCAGTTGAGGTAGCTCAGTATTTTGACAAGGCCGTCACTAAAGTCATTCCATCATTAGGAATTGAACAAGAATATTTCTTGGTGGACCTAGCTCTATACAATGCTAGACCAGATCTTCAAATAACCGGCCGCACACTATTCGGGCATATCTCTGCTAAAGGTCAACAATTGGAAGACCACTACTTTGGTGCCATTCCAGAACGTGTACTGGCATTTATGGTAGACTTAGAGAACGAATCTTTAAAATTAGGAATCCCATTAAAGACTAGACACAATGAGGTCGCACCATCGCAATTCGAATGTGCACCTATGTTTGAAGAGATCAATCTAGCAATAGACCACAATCAATTGTTGCAAAATGTAATGGATCAAGTAGCTTTACGCCATAACTTCAAAGTCCTATTGCATGAAAAACCATATAGTGGTGTCAATGGCTCAGGAAAGCACAATAACTGGTCATTAATCACCAATACAGGTGTAAATTTACTTTCACCAGGCAAGACACCTAAGAACAACTTGATGTTCTTAACATATTTTGTCAATACAATTAAAGCTGTTCACGAGCATGCTGATTTACTACGCGCATCGATTGCGAGTGCTAGTAATGATCATCGTTTAGGTGCTAATGAGGCTCCTCCAGCAATCATTTCCATTTTTCTCGGATCGCAGTTAGATGATCTATTGGAAGAAGTTGAATCTGCTCGCGTGGCTAAGAAGGTAAAAGCCGAAGCTAATTTGTGGCACGGAATTCCAAAAGTACCAGAATTGAGACTAGATAATACCGACCGGAACCGCACATCACCTTTTGCATTTACAGGCAATAAGTTTGAATTCCGTGCAGTCGGATCCTCTGCCAATTCAGCCCTTCCAATGACCGTATTGAATGCTATAGTTGCCAATCAACTTACCGAATTCAAAATTGAAGTTGACAAGCAGATAAAAAAGGGGACTAAAAAGGACCTTGCAATCCTTAACGTAGTCCGTAAATACATTAAAGAATCCAAAGCGATTCGCTTCGAAGGAAATGGTTATAGCGAAGAGTGGGAAAAAGAAGCTGCCAATCGTGGATTATCAAACATCAAATCTACTCCAAAAGCACTAGATGTGTATGTAAGCGAGGCTTCATTAGCCTTGTTTGAAGGATTAGGTATATACACACACCGCGAAAGCGAGGCTCGTCACGAAATTCTATTGGAGAATTTCTACAAAAAACTTCAGATTGAAGCTCGTGTAATCGGCGAAGTGGTCAACAGCTTTATTGCTCCAGCAGCTTTCACTTACCAAAACGACTTAATTACTAACGTTAAAGGTCTTAAAGACCTAGGATTAGCAAAAGAAGCATACAGCTCTCAACTTAATCTTATTGAGCGACTGTCCAAACACGCCAACACTATTCTTGAAGAATCTGAGGCTATGCGTCAAGAACGTAAGAAAGCCAATGCATTAGAGGATATTCGTGAAAGATCGATCGCTTACGATGAAAAAGTAAAACCCTACTTTGACAAAATTCGTTACCATGTCAACAAATTGGAGCAAATCGTTGATGACAGCAAATGGCCATTGCCTAAGCTGCGTGAGTTGTTATTTATAAGATAGACTAACCGAAGACTCAATAAATACACAAAAGCCACCCAGTTTTGGATGGCTTTTGTTCTTATCATAGCAGGGCACTATCTATCGGGCAAACATTCGCTAGGCTTTATGCTTAATAATCAATGTTGACGGAGCATCGGTAAGCCATCTACTTTTAGATTCCACAAGTTTCTTCCAACTTTTCAAGCTCACGAGCAACAGCTGCTGTTCAGATACAAATTTCTTATCGATGATGCGTTCGTGCATTAGAGTAATTTGATTAGACGCCATATGTTCTATGGCTCGAATCGCCTCCTTGACATATGAATTTTCACGCACACTTCCCTGGACATCCAAAATCACAATCTGGGCATTGCTGTTCGTGATAAATTTCTTGGCGTAATCAATTAAAAAGGAATCCTCTTCACAAAAAACAGGAACTAGTATCCGTCTAAATTCCGTCTGTCCTTTATCTATCAAAACTCCTACAGACACATTGCTTCCACTTAGTATGGATGATGTACGATCATCAAAGGCTGCGTACTCAAAAATCTGCTCCCTTCCAGACATTTGATTGATGATACGTTCAGGATTGATAATGCGCGTTGTAAAGCCCAAGATTTTACCCAAAAGACTTCCCTCAAAAATAGACTGTCCGACTCCAATCAGAAGAAAATCATAATTCCCTTCATTAACAGTATCGATAATATCCGAATTAATATCATTCGAAACTTTAAAATGCGTCGTCAAGGGTTGCTTTAAATCTTCAGATACAGCGACCAATGGAGTAAAACAATCTTTTTCCTCCCGTTCCCAATCGTACTGAGGAAGCATATTGTCTGCCGAAAGATGTAGTGCTGTCAATGTATTGAGTTTTGTATTTTTCTTCGTCATACTATGCGCCAAACGCAATAGTGAGACGCCTGTTTCTGGGTTTCCAAAAGACAACAAGATATTGTATTTAGTTTTTTCACTAATATAATCAGGCGCTATATTTGTCTGCTTACGAAAATACCAATTGATGAAATCAAGAGCTGGCCCGGTCATAAAAGTCGTTACCAAAGCCATAACCACCATCATTGCAAATATCTCAGGGGACAACACCCCTAAGTCATAGCCAATATTAAGAACAACGAGCTCCATCAAGCCTCTGGTATTCATCAGCGCACCTATAGTAAAGCTATCACGCCAATTCTGCCCTACAAAACGTGCTGCTAGAGCACTCCCCGCAAATTTTCCGATCACGGCTACGGCAATAATCCAGCCAGTAGTCTTCCAGAGCTCTGCATCATTTAGCAGGCCAATCTCGGTACGCAATCCCGTATAGACAAAAAACAAGGGGAGCAAAAGCACCAACGCGACATCTTCCACCTTCTCTATAAAAATATGTCTAAACTTTTTATTCTCTGGCATTATCGCTCCCGCCATAAACGCACCAAACAAAGCGTGCACCCCAATCACTTCACTCATATAAGACGAAACAATAAGGACCAAGAAGAAAATAGCCACTATAGGAGCTCCAAGATTATCTCGCTGTGCATGAAGGTCTCCAATGCGTTTTAAAAATGGACGCACTAATTTAATCATAATGATTACATAGATTATTGCAAGACCTATCACATAAAGTGCACTAACGAACGACCCGGCTTTCACGATAGCAATAACGATTGCCAGAATACACCACGCTGTGATATCATCCGCTGCAGCACAGGTCAAGACCACGGTACCTAATCGGCTCTTCTGAATACCTCTTTCCTGTACGATACGCGCTAACACTGGAAAAGCCGTTATGCTCATCGCAATACCCAAGAATAATGCAAAAGATAAGAATTGGACATTATCAGGTGCATAGTCCAAATAAATAAAATAAGACAAGCCCATGCCAAGCGTAAAAGGTATAATAATACTCGCATGACTAATCACCACAGCATCATGCGCCTTATTTCTTAAGATATTCAAATCCAGTTCCATTCCAACGACAAACATAAAGAGGACTAAACCGACCTGACTTAACATTTGGAGGTTACCTAAGGATTCCTTAGGAAAAAGCATCGCTGTAATCTCGGGAAAATACATGCCAAAAAAAGATGGCCCCAAAATAATCCCAGCAATAATTTCTCCAATAACAGATGGTTGACCTATTTTTTTGAAAAGCCAGCCAAACAGACGCGCCACTACAATAATCGTTATAATCTGAGCAAGCAATACAGCTAGAGGATGTTGCAAATTATGCGAAAGTGTATCCACAAATTCATACCAATGACCTTTTCCCGTGTCAGGCATCGTAATAGTCCGCCCCTCTTCTCTATCTAACCCAAACTTACATGTCCAGTACATAATCATCGAACAGAGACCGATAATACTGATGTAAAAAAAACTACTTCTAAATCTCTTCATTTTACCTATCTATTTTTCTATACCCTTCGTCCTAAGTCGAGCTTCGCCTTGTAGTAGCGCTACACCAACCAAGCTCTTGATAAAAATGACAACTCACATATCCACTGGCAACGTATATTCGTACAAGATGAGATTTTTCGG
This sequence comes from Sphingobacterium sp. SYP-B4668, assembly GCF_027627455.1. Classification (NCBI taxonomy): domain Bacteria; kingdom Pseudomonadati; phylum Bacteroidota; class Sphingobacteriia; order Sphingobacteriales; family Sphingobacteriaceae; genus Sphingobacterium; species Sphingobacterium sp. SYP-B4668. Next base: position 3,512,995 of record NZ_CP115483.1, read on the forward strand.
TCAAAAAGGACATAACACCGTGACTAAGATGTAATAAAAATAGAAAAAAATGGAATAAGCTATCGATTCAACCGCTCTATAAATCGTGCTCGGTACGTACTGGAAAGTTGAAAACTAAGAGGGCTATTATCTGATTTAAGCGTTGTCAATATCATATTATGTGTGTAAGATTTGACAATATGCAAAGCAACAATCTCTCTTTTGTTAACTCGGCAAAAGTCGTTCTTTGGCAGCACTTCCTCCAGTCTAGCAAAAGTGACATTTTTGACACAAATAGTACGGCCATCCTGCATATACACATCTTTATCACGACTATCAATTGTCGAATTTACAATGTAATTAATCTCAGATGGCTTCAATAAGTACTTTCCCTGATCAGTATTAAATGCTACCCTAATCGTTTCATCATCCCTAAAACGCGTACGGGCTTTAATTATAGCGTGCTCCAAACGCTCTTTATTAAGTGGCTTTCTCACATAATCAACCACGTTCAAATCAAAAGCATCAGCTGCATATGCAGAATAAGCGGTGACAAAAATAACCATCTTATCACTCAACTTTTCAGCAACCATCAGGCCATTGACCTTAGGCATCTCAATATCCATTATGCAGAGGTTGAAGTCGAGTATATTTCTTTCTTCTAAAAACTTTGTTGGACTATCATATACCTTCACGATCTCTATTCCGGGAATCTGCTCAACTATCAATTTGAGAAACCTTAACCCAGGAAGCTCATCATCCAGTAATATGCATTTTAGTACGCTCAAGTTCTCTAAGATCTAATGTAAGATGGGCAGTAAATATATTGTTTTCTGTAAAACGCTCCAATTTAAAACAATTTTTATACAATATGCGCAGACGATGTTCAAAAGCTTCTATTCCCATCCCCCCATTTTGCTTGGTCAATTGCCAATGCTCACTAGCAGTATTGGAGACCGTAAAATGAAAAAGCCCATTATCCGAAAGCTCGAAATAGAACGAAATGTAAGCCTCAGCACTTTGAAGATCTGCATGCTTAAACGCATTTTCGATAAAATCTAAGCACAACATAGGGGAAATGAGCTTTTGCTCATAATATTCATGAGAAGTCGCAACTTTAGTTTTTACCCTGATATCAAAAAGCGGACTGACTTTGATTTTGTTGATGTCAATTAAACTCCTTGAGAAATCTATTTCAGATTTAATGGAGACATAGTCATCTCGTCCTTCATAAAGGATGTAATCAAGTACATTGGCCAACTTATCTAATGTATAATAAGTTTGGTATGCATGTGATTGTACGGAATTCAAAATATTCTTAAAAAGATGGGGGTGCAACTTAGATTCTAAAGACTTCAGGTGCATACCATCAAATCTTTTCTCAAGCTGTGCAAAGTGCTGCTCAACATGCTGCAGCCTATTCTTTTGAAAACGGGATTGTTTCAGTAACATGCCTATAATTATCAGCATTATTACGATAATAATCCCATAAAAATAAGGTGAAGCAAAAAAAGACATAATGCAAAGCTATTAAATATTTTTTTTAATTGCACGAACAGGATAAGACATTAAGAGAGTTGCGAATAATTCTGTCTTGATTATTTAGATACAACACATGCATACTTCTAAATAAAATCGCTATTTTTATGACAAAAAGAACATGCAACTAGTCGATGAATACATCCAATCAGCATCCGTCCCCTTGCAAGGCAAGCTGCAGCAAATACGAGAATTGATAAAATCATTGGTTCCTGAGGCCGTTGAAGGTTTTTCTTACAAGATGCCTTCTTATAAATTAAATGGCAAACCTTTGCTATACTTTGCCCATTACCCTGGACATATAGGCTTATATGCGACACCAACGGCCAATATCAAATTTGAGAAAGAGTTAAGGAATTATAAACAGGGAAAGGGACCTATCCAATTTCCGAATGACCATAGTCTCCCTCTTGAATTAATTAAGAAAATAATCGTCTTCAGAAGAAACGAAAACGAGAAGCAATGACTACTTCAATTTCATAACCATATTATCCGCTCCTTCAATAGATATATCCGCCTTTCCTGACTTATTTGCAGATTCCTTATAGTGGATGTGATTATGTGCACCTTCTACAGAGACAGAGTCGACTTGATTAACATTTATCATATTTTGCGTCCCTTCAACTTCAATTTTCGCTACATTGTCTGCTTTAACATTATTGCTGGCGCCTTCCACATTCAATTTCGCAAATGAACCAAGAATGGTTACCTTGTTACTTGCACCTTCGATACTGACAATTTCGTCACCTGTACACTTAATTGTACGGGTATTGTTCATACCTGTCACTTTAATCTCTTTTCCTTGCTTTTGAATATCTATTGGATGGCCACCAACGGACATATTTGCATATACCCCACTGCTAAGAAAGAGAATACCTGAGCAAATCATTACTATTGACTTTTTCATTGGACCTTGTTTAATGTTCACATTTTGCAATAATCCATTACAAAAAACAGACCAGTATTTCCTAATTCAATTTTTTCGCTCTAGTTTTAACCAATACTTGTCTTTTATAGCTCATCCTTAGTTCTTTCACCCTGTGTAGATACCTTAGTCTCACTGTCGTATTGATATTGGTATTTACTCAAAAGTAGTATTTTTTTTTAGCAGAGATAAGCTACTACTAGTTTATCATCTTTTCTTTCAGAAATTTTAATTTGGCATATCTAAAGGTTCCTCTTGTACTGGCTATCATCATGCCCAAAGAAATCTCCTTCTTATCATGCGCAATTGGGAATAGACAAGATCGATAAGCTTCTCTATCTTCTAGTGATTTATCTAACACCTTAAAATTAACTCCATCCTTTGAATAGGCAAGGTACAGGGCTTCGCCTTTGGAGGATTTAACAATACCTATATTGATAAGCATAAAATAGTATCCATCTATCATACAAGCCTGTATATGCCACGGCGCATAAGCGACATTCTTCTTCAACCATGGCTCATTGTCGAAATTTACAAACTCACTTTGTTGGAATGTCGTAAAATCCAAGCCATCTATGGAAGATCTCCTCAATACATAAGAGGGCTTATCCCCAGGAAAATAATTACTGCTGTTGTTATTCAATACCTCATAACTCACAAATTGTTTTCCATCATATAGATAAGTTGGCGAGAGAAGAAGATTATTAGGTGGCGAGTGGGGAAGAGCACTGGTGTAGCAAACTTCCAGCGGATCCCAATGCACACCATCTGTAGAGGTCTGCCTCACAATAGCCCTCTGTGGGTCCCCCCCTTTTAGCTTTAGTTGGTTATTGGCACTGGCAGCTCCACGTCCCTTTAATCCACCCGCAGTCACCCAACTACTCCTATAGAACAAATAAAATCTATCATTAACATATTCAATATCAACATCCGACCAGTAGCCTTGTGTGTTCGTATCATTGGGGTCGCCACCGAAGCTTTCCTCAGGAGCTGGACATTTGACCAAAGGATTTTGCAACCCCATAGGAGTCGACCAGTGTACAGCATCATTAGATACAACAACTGTCGGATTCTCGAAGGTAGATGGTTTAGAAAAGGAACTTACAACGCCAAAATACGGGGTAAATACCATCCAATATTGATATCCGTTAAATCCATTCGGAAAATAGTGAATATCAGGATGGGCATATGCTTTTCGATTTGCAGAAAGATTAAACATACGATCAGGCGCATTTTGTCCATAGTATGTTCCATCTATCGCTACATCAATAGATACCTCCTTAAAAGCCTCTACAGTGTACATTTTCTCTTCTAAAGGGGGAACCTTAACTTCATCGGGAATTAACACCGCATCATCACGACGGCATCCGATTATAATGAATAGAATCAAAAGGGCAACAAGCGCCCGCTCGTTGCAGTAGACAGATACCATGTTCGTGAATATGTTGTTAATAATTTGTAAAGGAGACGAAATTACAAAAATAAAATATAAAAAAAGGGACCCCAAAGGATCCCTCTTAATATCTAACAAATTGACAACGGTTTAAAACTCTATTTTACTGCGTCTACAACTGCTTTAAAAGCGTCTGGATTGTTTAAAGCTAAATCAGCAAGAACTTTACGGTTCAAACCTATGTTTTTAGCATTTAGTTTACCAATCAATTGAGAGTATGAAATCCCATGTTGACGTGATCCAGCGTTGATACGTTGAATCCATAAAGCTCTAAATTCGCGTTTTTTGGTTTTACGGTCGCGGTATGCATACTGTAAACCTTTTTCTACTGTATTCTTAGCAATAGTATATACTTTGCTGCGTGATCCATAATAGCCTTTGGCTAATTTAAGGATTTTTTTACGTCTTCTTCTCGAAGCTACTGCGTTAACCGAACGTGGCATATTTTTAAAATTTGTTTGGTAGAAGGTGTCATGTTTTACAATGAACTTACAACCTCATACCCGGTTAAAAAATTATTGTTAATTAAAATCGAATAAAACTTATTTTCCGATAGCAAGCATACGTTTAACATTGCCCATGTCGCCATCAGAAACATAACTAGTTTGTGTCAAGTTACGTTTACGTTTTGTGCTCTTTTTTGTCAAGATGTGGCTTTTGAAAGCGTTCTTTCTTGCAATTTTACCTGTTCCAGTCAACTTGAAACGTTTCTTAGCGCTGGAATTGGTTTTTACTTTTGGCATAATACTTATAAATTTTATATCAATCTGTTAGATGCTTTTTTACTATTTTTTAGGAGATGTTACGGTTTTAGGCGCTATCGTCAAAAACATTCTTTTACCTTCCAATTTTGGCAATAACTCTACCTTACCATAATCTTCCAAGGCCTGTGCAAAACGTAGTAACAAAATCTCTCCCATCTCTTTATGGACGATTGCACGTCCCTTGAAATGAACATAAGCTCTGACTTTTTCGCCGCTTTCTAAGAAACGCATCGCGTGCTTAAGCTTAAAATCAAAATCATGCTCGCTGGTGTTAGGACCGAATCGAATCTCTTTGATTACAGTCTGTTTCGCATTAGCTTTGATTTCTTTCTGCTTTTTCTTCTGCTCGTAAATGAATTTACTGTAGTCAATTATCTTACAAACCGGAGGAACAGCATTTGGCGAAATCTCCACTAAATCAAGTTCCAATTCATCAGCCAATTCTAGAGCTTTACGTGTAGGAAAAACTCCCTGCTCCACATTCTCTCCTACCAAGCGCACTTCGGGCACACGGATAAGTTCGTTAATGCGGTGATCTGGTTCTTTCTTTCTCATTGGTGGACGAGGTCCACTGGGTCTTTTTAATGCCAAATGTTTAAAAATTAAACGGTTATTTCTTTAATTAATACTTCTCTAAACTCTTGTGGTGTCATGATACCTACGTCTCCTGACCCGTGCTTACGAACAGAAACTGTGCCATTTTCGGCTTCTTTCTCCCCTACGATTAACATATAGGGTAATTTTTTCACCTCGGCGTCACGAATCTTCCGTCCAACCTTCTCATCACGAAGGTCAATCAGACCGCGAATATCGGAATTATTTAACGATTCTAAAAGTTTTTGTGCATATTCTTCATATTTTTCTGACACAGGCAAGACGATAAATTGCTCAGGAGCAAGCCATAATGGAAAGCGTCCAGCACAATGCTCAATCAATACGGCCACAAAACGCTCCAATGAACCAAAAGGTGCTCGGTGGATCATGACAGGTCTATGCTTCGCATTATCGCTACCTGTATATTCCAATTCAAAGCGCTCAGGCAAGTTATAATCTACCTGGATGGTCCCCAATTGCCACTTACGTCCTAACGCATCCTTCACCATAAAGTCCAGCTTTGGACCATAAAATGCTGCTTCTCCGTACTCCACAACTGATGGAAGCCCTTTCTCTTCTGCTGCTTCGATAATAGCACGCTCAGCCAAAGCCCAGTTTTCATCCGACCCAATATACTTCGTTCTATTCTCAGGATCACGTAAAGACACTTGTGCTGTAAAGTTTTCGAAACCTAAGGCTCCAAATACATAGAGGACCAAGTCAATAACCTTCTTGAACTCCTCCTTTACTTGATCAGGACGACAAAATAAATGTGCATCGTCCTGTGTAAATCCACGAACGCGAGTCAACCCATGTAATTCACCAGACTGCTCATATCTGTATACTGTTCCAAACTCCGCAAATCGGACAGGTAAATCCTTGTACGAGCGAGGTTTCGTTTTATAAATCTCACAGTGATGCGGACAGTTCATCGGCTTTAAAAAAAATTCTTCTCCTTCTACAGGAGTTTTTATCGGTTGAAAAGCATCTTCACCATATTTCTCGTAATGACCTGAAGTCACATACAACTGCTTGTGTCCAATATGTGGTGTAACCACCGGTTCGTAGCCAGCTTTCAGCTGTGCCCTCTGCAAGAAGTCCATTAACTTTTGACGCAATGCGGCACCCTTAGGCAACCACAAAGGCAAACCCATCCCAACCTTTTCAGAGAAAGCAAATAGCTCTAATTCCTTCCCTAATTTACGATGATCTCTCTTTTTTGCCTCTTCTATAAATTTTAGATAATCAGCTAATTCAGATGCTTTAGGAAAAGTAACACCATAGATACGCGTCAACTGCTTTCTAGACTCGTCTCCACGCCAGTATGCTCCAGCAACATTGGTTAGCTTAATCGCTTTTACAAATCCTGTATTCGGAATATGAGGTCCGCGACACAAGTCTGTAAAATCACCCTGCGAATAAAACGTGATTTTGCCATCTTCTAAATCCTTGATCAAATCAAGTTTATACTCGTCTGCTTTTTCGGTAAAATAGGCCAAAGCGTCTGCTTTAGAAACAGCCTTACGCTCGAACACTTCCTTACGTTTAGCCAGCTCTAGCATCTTATCTTCAATCTGTTTAAATTCATCCGAAGAGAACTCTCTATCACCAAAATCCACATCATAGTAAAATCCGGTTTCTATAGCTGGACCAATCCCCAATTTAACCCCTGGATATAACGCTTCTAGGGCTTCAGCCATTAAATGTGCTGAAGAATGCCAAAAGGTAGATTTACCTTTCTCATCGTTCCAAGTCAGTAATTTAAGAGTGGAATCCTGTTCAATGGGACGGGAAGCATCCCATACTTCGCCATTAACTTCGGCGGCTAATACATTTCTGGCTAACCCCTCAGAAATGGACAACGCTACTTGAGCGGCTGATGTTCCTTTTTCATATTCTCTAACGGAACCATCAGGTAATGTAATTTTAATCATTTACAAGCATGATTATATGTTTAATAAAATGTAGAAGTTGACAGGACAACATATACGACTATGTAGTTTCACCCCAACACCCTTCAATGAATTATCACAAAGATACCTAAACTTCAGCAACAAAAAAAGTCTTTCGACCAAAAGCCAATTACCTTAACAATCGGATCATCTAGATACGCTAGGCCTTAGCCTCCTTCACTTTCATGCTCACCTTTTTTTCGTTCTTCGTCGTTCCACGCATTCTGTAGGGTACGATTATCATTTAACATGTCATCCAATATTTCACTCTCGAGCTCCCGTATAGTTTCCTGCACGATCTGAATATATTCTGACCCTTCATTTCTCGCTCTCGCTAATTTATAAAGTGATTTATCCTCCAATTTTGAAAATTTTTGTGCGGCCCTAAACACAGAATATTTCCGATAACCAAGATCCGTCATCACATCCACCCCCATACGGAGTGCGATATCGGTGCCGACACGATACACACGATCCACATCACTCTCAATCAGATCATACGCGATATTTCGAGTATTCGCGATAGCGACAATCTTAAGGTGGCTGAAATGCTTCTTAACCATATTCACCAATTTCATGTGATCCTCGTCATTATCGAACGCACTGACGATTACCTTCGCATTTGCTGCACCGGCCGACTTCAATAAATCTATCCGTGTAGGGTCACCGTAATACACGTTAAAACCGTATTTACGAAGCATATCTACGCGATCTCCATTATAATCCAAAATGGTAGTCTCTACTTTATTCAAGTGCAAAAATCTGGCAACTATGGTCCCTACCTGACCAAATCCAGCAATAATAACCTTGTTATTTTCATTTACTTCATCAAAGTCATCGTCCTTCTCTTCAACTGGATTAGCAAGTCTATCAATCTTAGGCAGTAAAAATCGATCAGCTATCAAAAGTAATACGGGTGAAATTGCCATACTTACAGCAACGACAGCCACCATGATATTGATTGTTTCCGCGCTAAGTAACTTCAACTGGCCGAGGATACTGAACAATACAAAAGCAAACTCCCCCATCTGCGCTAACGAAACCGCAAAAATAATGCGTTGGTCCAGCTTCAATTTGAAAACAACCGCAAGAAAATAAAGTACCATAATCTTGGCCAACATAAATATCGTGACCCAAAGAGAAATAGCATGGGCTTCCTGCCATACAAAATACACATTGATTGAGGCTCCTACAGAGATGAAAAATATTCCAAGCAACAACCCCTTGAAAGGTTCAAGATCACTTTCCAGCTCATGCTTGAACTCACTATTGGCTAATACTACACCTGCAAGAAAAGCTCCTAAAGCTGGACTAAGGCCCACCTTCTGCATAATAAATGCGATTAGCACAACCAACAGTAACGCCCCTACCAAAAACAATTCACGCATTCCAGTGCGCGTCACAACGCGCAATATAGGACCTACGATATACTTCCCTATAAAGACAACCGCGGCCACCGCTCCAATCAAAGATACAGCCTTTGCTAAACCACTAATATCTGTCAACCAAGTATCCTCATGCGTGACCACTCCAGCATCTATGGCCAAGAGAGGCAAAATGGCTAAAATAGGTATTACAGCGATATCTTGAAATAATAGTACAGAAAACGAACTCTTACCAGCCACAGTTTGCAACCATCCTTTCTCACCAAGAGATTGCATAACAATTGCTGTGGAAGAAAGTGCTAACGTCATCCCCAAAACTATCCCCTCTTTGAATGTGAATCCCATCATAACACAAATAGCCCCAATAATCACTGCCGATAATAGCACCTGCAACCCTCCCATACCTAATATAGGTATCCGCAATTTCCATAACGTTGAGGGATCCAGCTCTAATCCAATCAAAAATAACATCATAACAACGCCAAACTCCGCAACATGCATAACATCCTTGGCGCCACTGCCTACCCACTGCAATACCGAAGGCCCAATAATCACACCGGCGATAAGGTACCCCAACACCGACCCCAACCCTAAACGTTTAGCAATAGGGACAAAGACAATAGCCGAACCCAAATAGGCAATGATTTGGAATAAAAAAGTTGAATCCATTAGCGATGATCGGATAAGTAGTTTGAATAAAGCATTTCTTTTAGAAGAGAGAGATCATACAGGCCAAGTTGTAACAACCGAATATGTTCTACAGCTCGCTCAATATCCCCCTTCAACGTATCTATATCATGTGTAAAGGCTCCATCTATCACATACGGTGGAAGGTATTCCATCTGACACAATAGAGCAGTCTGCTTATAGGGCAGCAAGAAATCGGGCAATGGATGTCCATGATGTCCATCGGTTTGATAGGATGCAATGGTAGCACCTGTTGTGACCATGTTAAAGATTAATTTTCCTTTTAGCGCCACCCCTTTTATTCCATATGCCCAATCGTGCAAAAGTACCAGATCAATCCATTGCTTGATAATTGGTGGGGCAGAGTACCAATAAATAGGATGCAACCAAATGATAATATCGTGACGCTCCAAAGCCGCTTGTTCCACCTTCACAGGGATGTCAAAATCCGGATAGAGTTCGTACAAATCTCGAACGGAAACTCCATCCAGCTCCCGCAAACGCTTAACCAATCTTTTATTGACAACCGATTGTTCTAATGTAGGATGTGCAAATAGCACCAAGACCTTCAGCATAAATGACACAAATTGTTTGATACAAAAGTGTAAAAATTTACGCTTTAATCATGGTTAGAAAATAAATAAAGCTTCATGACTTAAACATATCAATTTTGTCCCCCTAAAGGCACCTTTTATTTCGATATTCTTCTCGATATTAAAATATACCCTGATTTTACGACATTTTTCTCCCCGCTTTTATAAGCGCTCACCGTATAGAAATAAGTCATATCTTCAACACCTTCGGCCTGCCAATCATTTCGGTAATCTCCAGAGGAAAACACTTCCTTGCCCGCCCTTGTCCAGACAGTCAGTGAAATTCGGTCATAATAACCGGTCCCCATAACGACAAATTCATCGTTCATTCCATCGTCATTCGGTGTAAAGACATTGGGGACAAAAAAGCCCGAAACAGTTATGTTCACTACAGCTTCGTTCGTCCAATTACCCAATACATCCCTAACTTGATAGACAAAACTGTCCTTGCCTGAAAACCGATCTTGGGGGCGGTAAATTACATGCCCATTCTCTAACCGTAACATGCCATCCTTAGGCCCAGCGACGATTCGGATGGAATGAATATCCAGTTCGGCATCCCCATCCGACTTATCATTATTCAGTATCGGGATGGACAAATCGGACCCCACCTGACCTACAATGTAATCATCATAGGCCGTAGGTGTTCTCTTAATGACCTTTATAGTCACTAGCGTCGGAGCGACTTGCCCCCCCTTTTCATCTTTTACAGTATAAGTCAACTCGTCTACGCCATCGAAATCCGCTTCAGGTTGATAAACCAGGTTACCATTTACATCAAACCAAGCTTCTCCATATTTTGGAAGCCTTTCAAGTTTCAATGTAGACAGCACTACAGCCGCGCCATCAAACTTATCATTGAAGAGCACATCTACTGTCGCCTTTACTCGCTGTTTGGTCACTACTAAATCGGAGACCCCCATAGGAAGGCTAGAAATAGCTTCGGCCCACCTCATACCACTGTGCACAGCAATATTGTTACACCCCACACTACACTCCTGCTCTGCGCCCTGAGGGGCCTTTATGCGAACGTCTTCAGAAGTGGCATCAGGATCAATTACATCGGCGCTGCGCACAATTGTAGCCCTTGCCACTATCCGATCTGAAGCAGGGGCACCCTGGGGCACTATAGCCTTTATTTCAAGCAACAAATCCTGGTTACTCAACAAGTCCAACAAACAACTGTAGTAATTTCCCGTTCCTGACGCACGTCCACTATCGTATTGGTAGCCTCCACCAGTCAAGCCTACAATTTCAAATCCTACAGGAAGTAAAAAGTCAAATGTCGCATGCCCAACCTTCGAGGGTCCATTGTTTCTCACCTTGACCATATAAGTGACCTCATCTCCCGCGGCCGCAAATCCAACTAGATGGTCAATAGAGACAATTTCCAGATCGGCCACCTTTACAGTCAGCGATATATCTACGATATAAGTCGACTGTATAGCGTAAGACCAAGTATCCATTGATTTCTCATTACCAAAGCTATAATTGCCATAATCTGTGTTCGTATTACGATTAGCTGTTTGATTTCTATACGTGCCCCATATGTGTCCATTCACACGACTGCTCACCCCGGAAAGGTTTATAGATGGTTTACTATTTTCAGACTCCTTCCCCAACTGTAAGTCTCGATCATCCCAATACACTAAATCTGACTCCACCTCATCCATATCTATTGCCAACCGTTCTAAAAGGATCCCATTTGGATTAATCTCCATATCAAGATATGGAAAATGCACTTCCCCCTCTAGAAGCGAAATTTTCACGCTCACATCCTGTTGCTCACTCGGTGGGAGTCGATTTCCTTCGTCATCTTTTCCATCCCAATATATTTCGTTAAAACCTGAAGTCGCCCGATAGGTATAAACCACAATTGGTTTTCCCTCTTCTCCTAGTCTCTCTACGGAGACACGATACATCCCTGCGTGATTTGTATAAAAACGTAGATATGCCCCTTTAGCGCCAATATACCCCACAGTACCTTCTGCCCCTACAATGCTCACTCGTTCGATAACTGGCCGCGGTCGTTGATTTATAAGCCAAGTACGATGATCGGGCATAGCTCCAATAGCTTCTGCAGGCATATCAAAATTGGGCTTCACGTACCAGATTTTATGCGTAACTACTCCACCCCCATCTGCTTCTCTCGGGTCATGAACCACTGGGCTACCAACTTGTGGCACATAATCCAAACTCTTGTAAAGCGCTCCGCCTTTCAAATTCAAAAACCCACTATTATTGACAAACGAGGTAAATGCAATGCCATTGCTTCCATTTGCATCGACACGGTAGGTGTAACCATCATTTGTCAACACATAATATCTGCCATAGAAAGCTCCCGCCTGATTGGCCATCTGTCCGCTATTTAGATGTAAGTTTAAAACATTAGTATAAACTCTTCCGCCGACCCATGCATTGTCTTCCCGATTTCGAACGGAAACATCCCACGCAGCTATACAAGCATCCCCCGTCTGCATCCAGTTATCATCTGCTGCTATTGCAGGTATATTGGGATCACCATATCTTTCAGTATGCTCACCTATGGGTGAAATAAATTCGACCTTCCACACACCTGTCTCCATGACTTGAACTTCAAACGGTGTATAGCCTAACCTTGGCCCATCGAGCTCAGCGTTACGTGTTCCATCGCCACGGTTCATGATTCGCCCAACATTGCTACGATTGCTAAGATACTGCTTACCTGAAGGACTTGTAAGTCGTATTCTACCATCGTCAATATTTTGTGCACTGGAAGCGGTCGCAATTATCTCCCCCTCTACGGCATAAACATAGTGGGTTCCTAACGTAAAAAAAGGAAAACTGGAACTTCCCTGCTCCTTTTCATTTCGTGAGATTAAGTACGCGCGATTGCCTTTCACCCCATTGGGGTAAAGATCCTTTGACCCATCTGCCCACAAAAATATAGGCCAAAGGGTCATAAGCACGTGCAAAAACAATGGAAAATATCCTTTGCTTTTCATATACAGGTAGATTTTAGTAATGGGTACTAACTAGGTTAAATATAAGATTTAATAAATTAAGTTAATCATGAAAAAATATTATATTCTCTAATTAACCGTATCTATCTGTCTATCATTTGTAAATATTTTCATCACTCTCACATAGCAATTCAAGAGAGGCGGATAAGTAGGAAAAAATCCCTACCTTTGCAGTCTTAATTGAAAAAGATGTCACGACAAGTTCCCGAAGACGGCCGACTTCTACCGTTAATGGAAGAATTTTACACAATCCAAGGAGAAGGATATCACACTGGAAAAGCAGCTTATTTCATACGTTTAGGTGGTTGTGATGTAGGATGCCATTGGTGTGATGTAAAAGAAAGCTGGGATGCGGATATTCACCCCCTGACAACGTCAGATACCATTGTGGAGCACGCACAAGCTCATCCTGCCAGGACAGTAGTAGTAACTGGCGGCGAACCTCTTATTTACAACCTAGACTATCTGACCCAGCAACTTAAGGAACAAGGAATTAGCACATTTCTTGAAACATCGGGAGCTTATCCTCTAACTGGAGATTGGGATTGGATATGCCTTTCTCCAAAAAAATTCAAAGCCCCCCGTCCGGATGTACTGGCGGCAGCTGGCGAACTCAAAGTCATCATTTTTAACAACAGTGATTTTAAATGGGCGGAAGAGCATGCGGCACTTGTGGGAAGCTCTTGCAAACTCTACCTCCAACCGGAATGGTCTAAGGTAGCAGAGGTTACCCCTCTCATTGTGGAATACGTAAAGAAAAATCCTCGATGGGAAATTTCGCTCCAAACTCACAAATACCTCAACATTCCATAATCTTCTTTTTTATTTAAATAAAAGCACATTGGAGCTTCATTTATTTGGACACGCTTTGTCTTCAAACAGATTTTTTTATTTCTTAGAAAAATTGTAGCTCCACTATTACGAAGAGCGGGACTTCCTTCTCAATAACAAGGAGCTATAATCTTCAGATTTCAACACAAAAAAAAGCCCTTCGATAAAATATCGAAGGGCTTTTTATAGCTTTTTACAGCTTATGCTTTATCTTCCACAGGAATCACAGAAACATAAGATTTATTATTTGCTTTTTTACGGAAAACAACTTTTCCATCTACTAAAGCAAATAACGTATGATCTCTACCGATACCTACGTTTAAATCTGGGTTGTGCTGAGTACCACGTTGGCGAACGATAATGTTACCAGCGATTGCTTCCTGACCACCGAAAATTTTAACGCCTAGACGTTTGCTATGTGACTCACGACCGTTCTTCGAACTACCCGCTCCTTTTTTATGTGCCATTTTTTATCTTAATTTAAGACGATTGTCTGATTAAAAATTCAATTATAATGTAATACCAGTAATCTGGATTTTAGTGAACTGCTGACGGTGTCCGTTTTTCTTTTTATAACCCTTACGGCGTTTTTTCTTGAAAACAATCACTTTATCACCTTTCAAATGAGACAAAATTTTAGCTGAAACCTTAGCGCCTTCTACACTTGGAGTACCAATTGAGAATTTACCACCATTTTCTGCTAACAATACATTGTCAAATTCAATACTAGCGCCTTCATCTCCTTGTAAACGGTGCACAAAAAGATATTGGTCTTTTGCAACCTTGAATTGCTGTCCTGCTATATTTACTATTGCGTACATTGTTAATAAATTAATTTACTTGTTTCTATTTAATGAACCGCAAAATTATAAACTTTTTATCAATATTCAAAATACTATTCGTAATTTTTCACTACCACACACCGACCCGATTTACAGGGGCTATATATTTTTTTGCAGAAGGCTGAATATTAAACGCTTGATAAAATGACTCCATATTATACAACGGGCCATTGACCCTAAATTCTTCCGGGCTATGCGGGTCGGTCTTCAACCTTAGGAGCATAGTTTCATCGCGAGTCTTGATTCGCCAAACTTGAGCAAAGCTCAGAAAAAAACGTTGGTCAGGAGTAAATCCATCAATCCTATCATTTGCCTTCCCTTGCGTGGTCAATTTAAATGCATCATAAGCTATACTAAGCCCACCTATGTCAGCCAAATTTTCACCCAAGGTCAATTCCCCGTTTACATGTTGATTGTCCAATAGTGTAAACCCATCATATAAATCCACTACCTTTTTAGCTTTCAGGTTGAATTGCCTCGCGTCCACAGCGGTCCACCAATCGCTCAAATTCCCTTCCTTATCGTACTGTCTGCCTTGATCGTCAAATCCGTGGGTCATCTCATGTCCAATGACCGCCCCTATTGCTCCGTAATTGATTGCGTCATCGGCATTAAAGTCAAAAAAGGGAAACTGCAGTATCCCCGCCGGAAACACAATTTCATTATAGGGTGGATTATAGTAGGCATTGACAGTCGGTGGCGTCATCAACCACTCGGCTTTATCTACCGGTTTTCCCATTTTATTCACCATTTCCTTATAGGCATGACGCGAAGCAGATTGAAGATTCGCGTAATAGGTATCTCGACCAATAACCACATCATCATAATTTTTCCACTTATCTGGATATCCAATCTTTTTAGTAAAGGCTTCTAACTTCTCGACTGCCTTCTTTTTAGTTTCGGGGGTCATCCAATCCAATTGTCCTATGCGCAACTTATATGTTTTTTGCAAATTGTCAACCAATACCATCATCCTTTCTTTCGCCTCTGCCTTAAAATATTTCTCGGCATATAATTTACCAAGCAATTCGCCTAGATTATCATCAACCGCATTCACCATCAATTTCCACCGTTCTTTCTGCGATTGTTGACCATTCAGGGTGCGACCATAAAAATCAAATCTCGCCCTCCTAAAATCCTTTGACAGCGCACTAGCCGCCCCATTCAAAACATCCAACTTCAACTTCTTTTTCCAGATATCAAGCGACTCAGAGATAAGCATATGATCTAGTGCCATATAATATTTGGGCTGTTGAACCAAAATCGTATCGGTCGTCACTAGTAGTTTCTCCAAGATATCTTTCCAATTCAAGTTAATCGTCTTTGTTTGGAATTCAGCAATAGAATATTTATTATAGTTCTTAATAGGGTCACGAAGTTCAACAGGGCTAAGATGTGACTTAGCTATTGTGGTCTCTAATTGGATAATTTGGTCAGCAGACTCTTTTGCCAACACCCCCTCCCCATTTAAGGTAAAAAGCTGGACTATATAATCACGATAAGCCGAGCGTATTTTTTTTGACTTTTCATCATTTTCTAAATAGTAACCTGCATCGGGTAAATTTAGCCCCCCTTGAATGAAAGTTAACGCGTTTTTTGTAGATATCCGATCATCTGAGGCTATATAGAAATGAAATAAATCTCCATGCCCTTCCTTAAATCCACCAGCACAGAAAGCGATAAGTTCCTGCACATTCTTTAGGGCATCAATTTTTTCAATCTGGGATTTTATAGGCGTTATTCCCAATTTTTCGATTGTCAGGGTATCCATACCGCTAGCATAAAAATCTCCCACCTTCTGTTCATCAGATTTATCCTTGTAACGCTCTTTTGCCGCCTCAATAAGAATTCCGTGTAGTTTGGTCGTGTTTTCATCCTGCAAGAGATAGAACGACCCCCAACCAGTCTCGGAAGCGGGAATATCCGTTTCTTTTAACCATTTCCCGTTTGCATACCGGAAGAAATCGTCACCAGGGCTAATAGTAGTATCCATACCACTTAAATCCAAAAAAGAAATCCGCGCATCCGAAGAAGAATCGTTGCTATTGGACTGACAGCTCCCTAGCACAACAAGTGCAGGTAGCATTGCCCACCATGTATATTTTGTCATCATAATTAGTGATTTGATAAATTAAAGTTAGTGATTATTAACGATTTGCTTAACAAGTAGACTTTCCGCCATAGTCAAAATGCGATAAAGTGGATAAAAGTTTTGCAATTCCGCTAGAAGATGCTATTTTTGTGACTCCAAAACGGAGAGGTGTCAGAGTGGTCGATCGAGCACGCTTGGAAAGCGTGTGTACTTAACGGTACCGCGGGTTCGAATCCCGCCCTCTCCGCAGGAAAGAAACTCCTTCAAATAATATTAAAGGGGTTTTATTAAAGGGGTTTCTTTTTATTTTAATAACCATATTATACCCTCCTACAAATAATGATAAAATATAGAATCGATTGCAGGCAATGTACTGAGGTTGTTTAATATCTAAAAACCTCCCTTATACTATGCTCCGCATAACCTGCGCTCGCCGTCATTCCCTTACCTCCAATGCATGTCCGGATATGGATCCTATCATCGATATCGTATTCTAATATATGATCTTTGTGCTGCGAATAAAATCCGGCCCAACTGGTTGCAATCTTTCGAACGTCAAATGAAACAATCCGTTCTGCTTCCTGCAGCATTAACTCGTTGATATAAGAATCTAAAGAAAATCCTAAGTGGTCGAAATTTGTCCCAGCAGCATATTCGTGTGAATCTCCAATAATGATACTGCCGTCGGGCGCCATCTTAAACAAGATATGAATTCCGTATTTACGAAGTTCTTCGTAATAGGCCGGGGTCTTCAGCTTTTCAAATGACGGGCAGTTGTCCTCAAAACTCTCATATCTACGTATCGTCAAGCCAGTCAATATATTTCCTTCAAGGCCAATGTTTTTGAGTGGCACAGTTCGCATCATCTGCAACTTACTGATCGCCTGACCACTGGTCTCAAACAGCTCCTTAAAAAGTAATTTAAACTCATATCCATTACAGACCACAGCTTTGTCCGCCTCAAAGCGCCGGCCATTACTCACGACGACTTCTACTCCAGCATCTTTGCTCGTACAATCTATGACCGGAGAGTCGTAAAACAAGCTATATCCTTTAAATTTAAATTTCAAATACTCTTGAAGTCGGCGGATCATGACTCCTGGCTCGACACTGACTTCCTGCCCAAAAAATAAAGCTTCTTTGGCATAAGAGCCCCTCACTGCTGTATACTTTTGCTGGATCTGCGCAGCCGTCAACAGCTCTTGCTTATAACCTACTTGATCATAATGATGCTTCAACTCATGTAGCAGCTGGACTTCGTCGTCATCCGAAGCGATGTAAACACTTCCATTTTGGCGCACCGAAATATCGAATTCACGCTGGATGGCACTGTATATCTCCAATCCTCTCACACCATATTCAAACCATTGTCCGGACATGCCCGAAGGCACCACCTGACCAAAATTCCGAATGGTAGACCCGACCGGAAAGTTGTCTTTCTCTAACTGCAGGACTTCTTTGCCCAATTTTAACGCATGGTAGGCATGGAAAGTACCGAGTATCCCTCCGCCAATGATTACCAAGTCATATTTGTGTTGTTTCATTTTTTTATTTAATTATTTGTTGTGGATTTTAGGCTCCAGAGGCCTGCAATTGTCCTCTTGAATCCAGTGCATCCGAAGGCCTGACTGTGTTTCTATTACGTCTTGATATCGTTTTATTTACAAAATACATCAGGGAAGCAACAGCACATACAGCCCCTAGTATAGATATGATATACACCAACTGACTAAAATAAATAGCCCAGCTTATGTTAATAGGTCCGGTTTCTTTAAGCATTAAAAGAGAAAAACTCCCTAAATAACCAATGGAGTCTGCTAAATACATC
Source organism: Sphingobacterium sp. SYP-B4668 (assembly GCF_027627455.1). Lineage (NCBI taxonomy): Bacteria > Pseudomonadati > Bacteroidota > Sphingobacteriia > Sphingobacteriales > Sphingobacteriaceae > Sphingobacterium > Sphingobacterium sp. SYP-B4668. The sequence goes on from NZ_CP115483.1 coordinate 3,531,461, forward strand.
ACAAATCCGACATTCCCTTTCACATTGAAATTAGCGATCATACGTTCAAAGAAAATAGCATTGTAAGGGATGTAGGCCATATAGAGCCCCAGTCCCACCAAGGTCATCCAAGTAACACCGTCAATCATATTTCTATCGAAACTATATGTCGCAATGCCACAGGTAACAAATCCAATTAAGATCATAACATGTATCCATGAAAATGCCCTTAAGTTGTCCTTCACCAAAATCAACAGACTCATCAGTGCTAGAATTACGACAGCAATAATTGCGTCGACTTTCGTATAAATATGGTTGTCCTTCACGTGTAGATGCTGCCAAATCTCGACTTCAAAATTATCACGCACATCCCGCAGCACCGTCAACATGACGTATATGAATATCGTTATTATAATTCCTGGCAAAAACTGTATCATAAAGCTTCTCCGCTGGATTCGATTCATAGGGATTCGTAGGGTCCTCAATCGCTGATCTTCTGCACTTGGCGGTGGGATCATCTCAAGACATAAGACACTGATTAAAAACGGCACGAGGAACACCAATCCTGTAAAAAAGGGCATCCAAAACTCACTGATATGAAAAACATCAATCAATGTTCGACCTACTGTCTTTACAAAACCTGATGCAAATATCAAACTAACGGACATTACTGCGCCCATGAACTCGGTACCCTTTCTCCCCTCTAGATAACTAAAAACTAGTCCCCAGACCATCCCAAGAGGAAATCCATTGATGACCAGGCACACCATATTATAGGGTGCCGGAATAACGGCAAAGCCCAGCAGTCCCAACCATGATATCCCGATTAAAACGAGGAGATACTTGGCCCTACTCTGACTTTTGGACTCTGATATAAACCGAATACCATAAAACTTGCTACACATATACCCAACCATCTGCAACATCACCAACCAGACCTTATAGTCAATTCCCCAAAGCTCCGATTCCTCAAAAACACCTGCTGCAAAGGATTTGCGGAAGGCGTACATACTCGTATAGCAGCAGAACGCTGCTAGCGCTGCAAAAATTGAAACTTGCGCACAGCGCCAACCTGCAGCCTTAGTCCGTAATGAAACCAACGATATCATCTTCGGGCGCTTAGCGAATGATGGTTAACACATCTTCGATGTGATCCACGATATGCGTGGGGCCATAGGTGGCAAGCTCGTCCCTGGTAAAGGCTCCGGTGGTCACTCCTATTATGTATTTACACTGCGCACGATGTCCTTCGTTGATATCGACCTCGGTATCCCCTACCTTAGCTACCTCGCTAGCATCGGTAATACCCAATTGGCGCATCATCTTCTCTATCATGTAGGGATATGGCCGCCCCGCCTCTACCTCATCGCTGGCAACCAATATATCTATCTTGTCATTCCAGTCCAACCGATCAACAATCAACTGCGCGATATCCCGCGAAAATCCCGTATCAAGACCAATGAACACTCCCCTCTCTCGAAGCAATCCGAATGTACCCTCTACACCGTCTAAGGGAACAATATCGGTAGATTCACGGTAGAATGTGAGCATCTCCTCCACAAAAGAAGTATGAATACGATCGATCAACGCTGGGGTAATTGCATCACTGTCACGTTCCAGTTTTTCCAATATCATACGAATCGCGACCGGCTTCTGATATCCCATTATCGGGCTGACATCTTCAAGCCGCGCCTGATAACCATACAACTGCATAGCGTTTACAAACGCGGCTCCTACATAATTTTCATCTTTAACCGTCGTGCCGGCCATATCGAATACAACTAACTTAATGGACATCTTTCTTTTTTTTAAGGTTTCATTACACTTATAGCCCCCACTATTTCTATTGAAATAGAAGTTTCTACATTTCAAAAATAAAACCCTAACATTAAGTTAACAGCAAGCAAATATTAAGCATTTGTAAACAAATGAAAAAGATAAACAGCAACAACTAAAAACCAAAAATCAGTTAGTTATTAAGTATTTAAAGATAAAAAACGTTTTAGATATTCTTAAAAAAAGTTAAATAAATCTATAAAAGTTAATAAAAATTAAACAAAAAAAAGCATCGTTCATCCTGTGAACGATGCTTTTTGCATTCCGTATTAGATATTTAGTCCTTCACGCTGAAACAATACACATTGCCTGCAAAATCGGCAATATATACATGCCTATCATCGAGGGCAGTCTCCGCGAGAATAGGTGCGCCAACATTGACCTTATCGAGTAGCTTCCCTTCCAAATTCAACACGTACAGATAGCCATCCGAAGCGCCAAAAAATAGCTTCTGTCCCTGCTGCACAACTCCAGATTCGACGGTACCGACCAACTTATGCAAATCCGGTGTCGTATAAGAAGAGGTGTAGATCAATGCTTCTCCTGTTTCAAAAACCCAACGCTCTTCAAACGTATTTTTGTCATAACTCTTCACTCCACCCAGAGAGCTGGGCATAATCAGCTGATTGCCGCTCAGTAATGGAGCAGCCATCACCTTGAAATCATCTTCGTATATTCTTTTGCGGATGACTTGTCCCGACTTCTCATTCAACAAAAATAGTCCATTCAGTCCAGCAACATATAGTCCGTTATCGTCAGCGCTCGCTCCGCTGCTCCTGAACCTCACGCCATCGTCATTCTTCTTCCAACGCAGTTGGCCCGTTTTGCGGTCGTGTACAAATAAGGCATTCCAGTTGGCCCCGGTTATAAGATGGTCTGCTGTAGCTAGCATTTCGCCTGGCATCCCCTCGCCTCCATTCCAATCCTTATTTTGCCATAAAAGCTCTCCATCCACCACACGTAGAGCAGATAAATAATTGCCAGCGCCTGTGTAGTAATAACCATCGCGCACGACACCAGCGGTGACATAAGCTGGCAACTTACCTCCGCTAAGCGCTTTACTCCAGATGAGCTTACCGTCAGTCTCATTAAGTGCATATACCACTCCTCCTACATCTGTAGCCAAGACGACTCCGTCACTATAACGCAATTTTTGTTTGACTGAATTCTTCGTTTTAAATTCCCAAAGAACCTGACCATCAGCCTTAGCTAAAGCGGCTATCTTTCCCTTCTCACTGCCGCTATCATCTATAGTCGCGACAAACACACGGTTCCCTTGCACTAATGGAGATACTTTCCAGATATTCGCTCCTATATTGGTAGACCAAGATAGACGAAGATTAGCTTCTGGCGATGCCTGGGCTTTAAATTGACTTTTCTTCAATGCTTGATGGCCGTCCTTGTAGTTGACTTCCAATATAAGCTCAAAGTCACGCTTTACATCCGAGGACACGGCTGCTGTACCTCTCCAGTTCCAATCGCTCGCTTGAGACATTTCACAGACCTCCGTCCACTTTCCTTTTCCATCAAAAAGTATAGCCTTCACTGACGCTACTTCCCGCTCACTGTCGTAGATATTTGCACTGATATTTAGCTTTTTATTCTCGATAAGACATATGTCACTATTCTTTGGGTAGATCAATTCGATATGATCATTCAAATTGGGGTACTTAGGTGCCACCTGTCTAACACCATTCTTATCGACATCAATCACCATAAACTGGCCCACAGAATGATCGATTCCACCTTTATTGGGTGCATTTGTCGAAATGACCAATACATCTGATGATTGTCCAAATACGTAATTATTATGCCAATGGCCATACAAATATGCTTTTAGATTGTACTGTCTCAAATCAATGGACTGCGTCTTACCTTTCATGATGAAATCTTTACCTACAATCAGATCATGATTGATAAAGATCAGTGGTTTGTCCTTCTCCTTTAAAGCGAGGTCTTTTTTGAGCCAAGAGATTACCTGATCTTGTGTATAACGGGGAGCATAGTCCCCACTCGGCATTGGTGTCACCACGAAATGGACAGGCCCTGCATTAAATGAATAATAAACTGGTCCAAAAAGATCTTCAAATAATTTCTCCCCATATTCACCTTTGACCAAATCATGATTTCCAACGGTGTAGTAAGTAGATCGCCCCATCAAATCCGAATTGACCTGCCGTGCATGGAATTGCATACCTGGTTCATAACAGATATCACCTGTATGCATAATCAGAGAAGCCTCCTGATGCTGGGCATAATTGCGAATATTATCAATCCAACTTCCGTACAAAGGCGTCTCGGTATCAGTCACTTGAATAAAACGTAGAAAGTCTGGTCGCTGGCTTTCGTCCTTGACCATACCAAAATCGAAAACTTCCTGTTTATGATCTATTTTTAGATAATGTGTGGTGCTGCTTTTGTATCCAGAGGGTACGGTCACAAATAAAAACCGGGCATCTGGATTGGTCGGGATACTAAATTGCCCTTTGGCATCTGTCTGCACGACCTCATACCCGTCAGAAACAACAACACCTGGCAAGCCGACCTCCTGGGAGTCGATCTTCTTGTTGCCATTGCCATCGAGGTATACTTGCCCTTTATGCTGTGCGAAGGCACTGTTACAAAGCAGTAATGCACCGAAAAATAGCAGTCTTTTCATATATAAGTTTAATATTTATTAACAATGTATATCAAAATACAGGTATTGGGAGAATTTAAAAACAATAATCCTATCGTATCCAAAAAGATACTTAAATAGGAAATGGCCTGACATCATGAGCGTCCGGCCATTTCCAACAAAATAATCTTCGTGACTACCAGTAAATGGTCTGGACCAGATGACTTCCATCTAAGACCAATTCGCTATTAGCTACAGGATAGTAATAGTGCTTAGGGTTATCAAATCTTCTAACTTTATCTCGTGCGGCTGTAAACATGATATGACCGCTATTCCCGTTCTGCAGATAGATGGATGTATTATTACCATTATCATCTTTCAGATAGTATAGCGAGATAGCCTTTAATTCCTCAGGGGTGAGGTGCTTAATGGGGTCGGTAGCTTTAGAGGACTCCAGAATGGCAATATCGACTTTACCGTCACCGGTCACATCCATGAGCCCTAGTGCTTTGACATATATCCCCTGTTGAAGATCGGCAAGATGCTCCCCAACTTCCCATCTAAATACATCAGATTGACGTTGTCCTTCACATGCTAGTTCGACACGTCGCTCCCTCCGTATTTCTAAAATCAACCCGAGATTACTTCCGGTCGCATTGTTATAGTAGGCCTGTAAAGTTGCATCAACAGCAGTACCCAACTCCATCTTTGGCATGCCTACACGTCCGCGCAATAGATTGACAGACTTATCCAAATCGGCTTGACTGATCAAAGTCCCAAGCTCTGCCTTGGCTTCGGCAAAGATCAGGAGTATCTCCGCATATCGAAATACAAAAGCATCCGTGTATGCAGACTCCCATGCGATCATGTCTGAGACTTCGGGATAAAATTTGATCTGATTGTACCCTCCGAGAGTCGGCTTCAGACGGTGGGGAGCAGCGGTACCAACAGCTTGAAAACCAGGTTTCATAAACGTTTGTGCGAAACGCGGATCACGATTCACAAACACCTCATCAATATTTTTGGTCTTAAAATTCGGTTGATCGGTAAATCGACTTCCATCCTTCATCAGATAGCTCTCCATCAAATTCTGACTTAACGCCCACTCGTAATCCAGCACGGTATGTGCATTGCGCATCCTACCTAAGTCTTTGTCGTAGTCAATAAATAAGATTGTCTCTGGATTGGCCTGAAGATTCTGACTGATAAATAATTCGCGATAGGCTCTATCTACACCACCGGCTGTACTAATTTGAAATCCACCTTCCTTTATTATTTTCTCGGATGCAGATACCGCTTTCTCTAAAAACCCATTAGCACTTGCTTTCAGGCCTAAATAATCGTGATATTTACGGTAGGTGCCCTCTTGCAGTGCAAATTGAGCCAATTGTGCTAATGCAGCCCATTTTGTAACAGTAGACTTATGTCCCGCTGCTTTTACATGCTCGACCGCATACTCCAGATCCGCCATGATAGAATCGACGACCAATGCACGGCTATCCTGCTTCTTATGCAAAAGCTCGGTATCCGATGTTTCCATAGTACCACTATACCACGGGACATCGCTGTACTTATTGACTTTGTCGATATAAAAACGAGCCCTGAAAAATTTCGCAATACCTACATAATGATTGACATCTTCCGCTTTCGCACCTTTCACCCGGCCATAGTTCTCCAGAAAGAAATTGATATTCCGAAGGGTCGTCCAACTCCATACCTTGGCATTTTGCGAAGTGACTCCACCTCCCATTATCTCTAAAATCTCACTCCCGGAATTGTGATGAGCCAAATTATCCGATCCGAGATCGGCAATAGGAGCGCTTAGTAATGAGTAGAAGCTATTCGTGTATGTCTGCAGATCTTCCACGTTGTTGAAAAAAACTTCAGGCGAAATAGTGGTCGTCGGATACCGATCCATAAAGTCATCATTACAGCCGGTCATGATAGCCACTAAACCTAGTACAGCTATACCGGCTTTCCATTTTCTATTTATATTTTGCATGATCATGTTCATGTTCATCATATTAAAAATTAAAATTCAACCCAAACGAATAAGTCCTTTGAAACGGATACGCTGTCCGATCACCGACGATCTCAGGATCCAAGTAATCCATCAATTTGGTAAACTCAAATAGATTCTCCCCACTGGCAAATATCCGAATACGGTCGATGCCCCATCTGTCGGTCATCAATTTAGGAAGTGTGTAACCCACGGTGATATTCTTCACTCTTAGATAGCCTGCATTCTGCATATACTTGGTCTGTGTCGCGGCCAATTCGACACCGCTTTGCTCGGCGACATATGATTTGGGTCTTGGCAGATAGGCATTGGGATTTTCAGGAGTCCAATGATCCAAATTAAACTTGGTCAGACTGGCCCATGGCTGTGCATATATACCCCAGAAATAGTGGTCACCGCCAGGAGGATAATAATTTCTTTTGCCTACCCCTTGTAAGAAGACACGAAGATCTATCCCATTCCACGAGGAGTTCAGATCAAGGCCATACGTATACCGTTGCTCCGAATTGCCGATTACTTTGTAATCTCCATGATTCTCCAATGTCCAATCTCCTTTGTCAATCTTTTTGTCATCGTTGATATCTGCAAATTTCAGATCGCCGGGCTCTAAGCCTCTTGTACCAGGATAGGAGGTCACACTATTTTGATTGGCATGCGCTGCTATCTCTTCAGCTGACTGGAAGAAGCCTAAAGTCGTCAAACCCCACATTTCCCCAATCCGTCGTCCCACATAGTAATCATTCAGGTTATTCTTCGGATTATCGAATTTGGTAATGTATGCACGACTGTCTGCTAGATTAAATCGAGCTGCGAATGAAAAGGGCTTACTCGCGACCATAAAATCTTTATTGTAACCAAGTGTCAACTCCCAACCATTGGTCTTTAGGTCGGCTGCATTTGCAAGTGGGACCGCAGTACCCAATACAATAGGTAATGTCCTTCCTGGGGTCAACATGTCTTTCGTATCGCGTCTATAGATATCAAAGGATCCAAAAAACTGGTTGCTAAAGAGACCGACATCCACTCCCAAATTAGACTGGGTGATGGTCTCCCAAGTCAATGTAGGGGACACTAATCCCGGACTCATCACAAAAGCAGGTAGTTCTCCATCTAGAATAGACCCCGTCCCCATGGGCATCTTAGCAAGATATGGATAATAGTTATCCTTCAGATCTTGATTGGCTAGTGAACCGTAAGATCCCCTCAGCTTTAAATTAGACACAGTAGCTTTGAGCCGTTGGAAGAAATTCTCCTGCGAAACTACCCAAGCTCCAGAAACAGATGGATTGAACGCAAAACGGTCTTTCTTAGGGAATCGAGAAGAACCATCATACCTCAAATTCGATTCAAAAATATACTTATCTTTATAGGAATAATTTAACCTCGCAAACGCACCTCTCACGGCCCATGCATAATCATCTGCAGTTGGCCGAATCAAATCTCCGGTGGCAAGTCCTATTGTCGGTAAAGAATTGGAGATTAATTTGCTCCCCGCAGCAGAGAAGTATTCATAAATCCGCTCTTCTTGGTTAAAACCGAGCATAACGGAGAAATAATGATCATTCAGTGTTTTTTGAAACTGGGAATAAATATTATACACATTATACCGGGTCTCTTCACTGCCACTAGAGGCATAACTGTTAAAGTTTTGACGTCTTACTTCACCTGGACCAATACTATATTCTAACGGCAATTGATAAAAGTGGGATTTACCAGACGTTCTCCTGAATGTAGCATCTCCATTTAACGTCCAGACATCTTTGATCAGATCAATCTTAGCACCAAAACTACTCTGAAAATCATTCACACGTTTGATACTGCGCCCCCCCTCTGCAACAGCTCCGATCATACTCACCCCAGTCTCTGTATAAGATCCATCGGGATTGTACACCGTATTGAGTGAAGGCTGACGATTCACATTGTGCCAATAGAGATACCCTTGATCAATAGCCGATGGCTGATCGTATTTGTCATTCGTATAGGTAGTATTATTGGATAGTGTAAACCAATCCGTGATTTTATAATCTCCCTTTGCCCTGAAATTGTACCGATCATACGTATCTGGACTGATACGAAGCATTCCATTCTGCCTGTGATATTCACCGGAAAGATAAAAGGATGATTTTTCGCTCTTTTGAGAAATGCTGATATTATTGGTATACGAAGGCTGTATATCCTTATATACCTCTTTGAACCAGTCAGTAGATCCTAAGTAGATATAAGCATTCGGATTCAGAGGGTCTACTATAACCCGAGGTAAGGATGGATCGGCACTCAGCTGTTTGCCATACTCCAGCATCTTTTCGTCGTAAAGGCTATACCAAGGAGCCGACATGATATTTCGATATTTCATGACTTGATAAGGATCATCCTCAATCTCTACGGATCTGGTGATTGCTTTTGCTGCAAATATGGAATTGGCAGCAATCTTAATATCCTGGCTTGTCCCGGATTTGGTGGTCACCAACACAACTCCAAAAGCTGCTCTACTACCGTAGATAGCTGCTGAGGCCGCATCTTTCAATACGGTCACGCTAGCGATGTCCATCGGATTCATCCGATTCAACTCGTCATTGGTCGCGGGTATTCCATCTATCACGATCAGTGGACCTCCACCTGACAAAGACGTGTATCCCCGTACATTGATACCTGGCGAACTGTTGGCTCGACCGGATGTAGGGGTAATATTGAGGTTCGCCATAGCCCCTTGTAAACCTGTCCCTACATTGGTGATAGGCCGGCTTTCCAAGAACTTCTCACTGATCTGATCAACTGCACCAGATAGATTGACCCGTTTTTGCGTACCATATCCAACAACAATAACCTCATCCAGATGAGACTCCTCGACGTCCATCCGTACGTTGATGACAGTCTGAGTGCCCACCACTATCTCTTGATCTTTATAACCGATGAAGCGAAATAGCAATATGGATTTTTCCGGAGCCCGGATGGCATAGCGGCCATTGGCATCTGTCTTAGTAGAAAGACCTGATACGCCCAGTACAGATACAGTCACCCCCGGCATTACCCCAGAAGAATCCCGTACGACTCCAGTAATCTCTATATCGGTCTTCTTCCGCTCTTTGATAACAATGGTACCGCCTAGAATTTCAAAGGCAAGGTTTTGCCCGCGCAATGCACGGTTCAAGACATGGCGTACATCAAGATTAGATACTGATATATCTACGCGCGCAGCTTGATCCAATAGTTGTTCGTCGTAAAAGAAACGCAATTTGGTCTGCTTGGATATCTCTGTGAGGACGTTTTCAATCTTTGCATTTTTCATCGACAGGTTGACTTCCTGTCCATATCCCGATGCCCTGACTCCCAATGTCGACACCAGAATCAGAATACAAATTAACTTCATAATGAGTAGGACTTTAGCGACAAGGGCATAAGGTTGACTTCTCCGATCACCTTGTTCTTTTAATGGAGAAAAATAATTCATAACTTTGAATTGTTAAAGGTTAATTATTCAATGGAATTCGCGTTTCAATAAAAATTGCCTTTGTTCAACAGGGGGTGCGTCAACACCCCTTTTTTGTTGCTTCCAGCTAGTGGTATGATTTTGTTAAGTTTCTTTCATATAACTAAGGTTTAAGGTTAATAATATTATTATCTCACAGTGACTTCTCGTCCATTGATTTCAAATTTACGCTGCGTAGCGGCTGTTAATACCCCTAACACCTCAGAAAGCTTATGGCCTCTCCCGATAGCCCCCTTATAAGTCGAAGACTCTGTCAGCAATTCTGAATTCACAAAGTCCACATTATACCATCGTGCCACTTGCTCTATGATATCCCGCAAATTGCTACCATCAAAGTAAAACTCATCTCGTTGCCAAGCGGTATTCTTTAAAAGGTTGGTTTGTGAGATATTAATTTCGCTTCCCCTAATCAGAGCTTCCTCACCTGGTAACAGAAATCTCTCAGCTTGCTCTTTAATAATTTTAACCTTACCTTCTACTAAAGATGTACTGATGGTGTCAGAATAAGCATTTACGTTAAAACTAGTACCTAGCACCTCGATGGTACTGCCTTTAACAGTGATTCTGAATGGCCGTTTATTATCCTTGGTAACCTCAAAATAAGCTTCTCCGTTCAATTCTACCCTACGTTCCTCATGCCCAAATCGTTCGGGAAACGATAGTGTAGATAAGGAGTTCATCCACACCACGGTACCATCCTCCAAATCCAACCTATATTTACCAGCCTTAGGAACCTCAATAGTTAATAGTTCCGAGGTACTGCCTTCGCTTTCCATTAAGACCAGCTCGTTCTGGATAATCTCCTTTCTCTTTCCATTCGCATAGATCACACATGCGGAAGCTGCCCCTGGCATAATGTCGTTCCTATGTATACCGGTAGAATCAATGACTATAGCAGCAAGCTCAGTAGTTACACCCTCCTTATCTTTATTTAAATATAACACCATTATCCCTCCAAAAACAATAAAGACCAGTACCGCTACCGCAATCTTCAACCATGGAAATAGTCTAGCAGTGGAAGCGACAATAGGCCGTGTATCAATACACCCCATTATCCCCTCCTTTACTTGCTGTAATGCTACTTTAAGATGACCTTCTTCTAAATACTCTTCATCAAAAGAATAAAACCACGCCTGCACCTGATCTTCTTCTTCCGAGGTACATTCGCCACGTAAGTATTTTTCTAAAAGCAGCTTTGCCTGTTTATTTTCGTCCATATATTCCTATAACCTTCTAGAGGCATGAGAAGTACCGAAAAAAAATAAAAAAAATAAAAAAAGCTATTTTACAAGGAGACGTAGCCGAGAGATGGCCAGAGAAATGTTGTTTTTAACTGTTTGTTCAGATATAGAAAGTTGAGCAGCGATTTCCTTGATCGACATATCTTCTACTCGACTTAATTTAAATACGGATTGCATCGTCAACGGCATACTATCTACCTCATGTGCCAATAAAGTCTCCAACTCTTTTGCCATCAATTCCTCTTCACTCGTAGAACAAAATGGTTCCGGGTAATGGCCCACCACAAGCCTCTCCATACATTTGCTCCGTTTATCATTTCTCACCAACCAATCGATAACCTCATATTTAGATGCCCGGAATAAATATGGATACAACGATTCACCAACCTCAATTTTAGTTCGCTTATTCCATACAGAAAGAAATACTTCTTGCAGAATATCTTGTGAATCGGATACTGAACCCGTCCTTTTAAAAATAAAACGGAACAAAACATCTGAGTACCGATCAAACAATACTGAAAAAGCCAAAGTATTGTCCCTATTGAGCTCCACAAACAATTCTTTATCCGAATATGTATTCAATGACATCCTGTTCCCCTTTTAAGTTTTTTTGAAGAGATATAAATATTCACCTCAGCAAAAATATAATTGATATGTTAATCTAGCATTAATTAGGTGTTTTTACAAAAAAAAACTAAAAATTTATATGCACAATACACCTTACCTACATTCTGAGCTATTGTTTAAATGTAACAAATGGACATCAAACTATTATTCAGCATTTATAAACAAGGATACTGTTCAATTTGGTCTTCAATGTTAACATAAATATAACACTTATGTCCTTTTTATATAAAAAGAATATTAAAGGTACATAGATAGCAAGAAATCGCCACTTGACAAAGTTTATTAATATTAAACCATAAAAATATCTTTCACAATGTTATACAGGATACTAACTTAGATTACGAACACGTTAATCAGACGAACTATTACGATGTATTAATCTAGAATATTACTTCTAAATACAACTTCAGGTTGTAGGAAGTATCAAAAACACAAAGTAACTTAGATGACGGTTGAACTTACTAAACATAAGTGGTACAAAACGCCCCCCTTTTTACTCGGTGAAGAAGGGGGCGTTTTATTAAAATAGAGGTGCTGGTAATGAACAAGGAAATCCACACGCTTAATAAAATACGCTAGTAAAAACCCCTGCTTTCAGGGAAAAGAATGTAGCTCCGTTTGCATTAAATTTGTTGCGACACACCTATGGATCCTCAATTGAGGTTTCCAACGGAAAATTCATGTCAGATTCAAAAATTTAAAACAAATAATTAAAAAATGGAGAACACAACGCACAGCCAATTTAATCTTTCATCAGAAGCACAAGTAGTCGAAAAGGGAAAAACAATTTCAATTATATCGTATCTGACGTTAATAGGTTTAGTGATCGCACTAGTAATGAATAAAGATAAAAAGAATAATTTTGCACAATTCCATATCCGTCAAAGTCTTGGAATTGTAATCGTTGGAATTGTATCCGGGCTATTCCGTTTTATACCTGTAGTAGGCTCTAGCATTTCTATGTTTGCAGGTTTTCTAGTATTCATCTTGTGGATAGTAGGTGTTTTATCGGCATTCAACGGTCAGAAAAAACCAATTATGCTTATCGGCGCCTCGTTTCAAAAATGGTTCCAACAAATTTAATCAAATCAAACTTGGCAAGATCTTATCCTTCTTGCCAAGCTAAAAAGAAATTTGACAGAAATCAACCAACTGCCATCAAACTCCTACACTCGCCCTTGACAGTCGTCCCTCCCGATTAAATAGACACTCAAAATCCACAATATAAAGCAAATATCTGTATCAGCAATTCACATCTCTAGACTGCTGATCAACTTAATTCCGTACTTTTGTCCAGCATTTAATATTAACCGCCGTGGCCAAGACGACAATAAATACCTTCCTTCTTCGGAAAATACTCATCTACAGTATAGTTCTATCCTTTTTATTTCTTAGCGCCATATTTATCTTCCAATATAGTCAGTACAAACGAGTCGAACAACGGCTCAGCGCCGCCTACGCATCAGGACAAACTCAATCTGTAGCATTATATAGCCTTTTCTCCACCTATAATGAAGCGGAAAATCTTTTTCGCATGTACACTGTTGATTTTAAGAAAGAAACGTATCAAGCCTATAAAGATAAGTTGGACACAATAAAATATTATGTAGACTCTCTTTCGGCTTTACCTATTGAAAATAATCCACTTCACAACGCTGTGTCCAATGTCCAATTAAAAGGCAGTCTGGCCATGGAATTTGCTACACTCAAAAAAAATGTGGACAACCTCATCTTCTTCGCGAAAGACTCTTTACCTGAGATAGGAAGTAATTCAGACCGTTATGTCCCAAAATCCAGCATCACTATTGCGGATTCGGTAGTCAGCAATATCTTACAAGATTCCGTCAAAAAGATTGTAAAAAAAGATACTGTCGTCAAAAAGAAAGACAATCTCTTTAAAAGAATATTTAACGCTAAAAACGACACCATAGTTGCCAACACCTTAGATCAGCAGTTTAATGTCAATCAGATTGACGTAATGTACCGCAATATAAAAAATGTACTGCAACAGAATGACTACATCTACAGCAATAACATCCGAAATCTAAGGGAAATGTTTTTAAAGGTCCAACAGAAAGAGCGGGAATTGATACTATCAAACAATGCCTTACTCAATAATCTAAAAAACGGCATTGATAGGCTTAAAGAATTGGAAATGGATTCCATTAGAAAAGCCGAAGAAATAGATTTTAGTCTTTACCGAAAAAATTCCCAGCAATTTGGATACCAACTTATAGCCGCGCTATCCATCATGTTTTTAATGATTATTTTTATCATCTACTATCAATCTAACGCCGTCCTCTATGAGAAAAGATTATTTAGAGAGAAAGAGTATGTTGCCAAGATTGCGGAAGAGAAAACATCCGTACTCGCAAATATTAGCCATGAGATACGTACGCCAGTCAACTCATTATTAGGCGTAATCGATATCATGAAAAAAAATAATCAAACGGGCAAAGTAGATGAGGATTTGATAAATTCTGCAAGTTATGAGATAACGGTAATCAACAGTACCATAAATGACATATTGAATCTAAGCAAGTTAGAGGTCGGTTCTTTAAAGATAGTCTACGATTATTTTTCTCCACATCGACTCTTACATGACCTGATAGGTTTACATGGGTACCAAGCGAAAAGTAAAGGACTATCCTTTACTAACCAAATCACAATCGATCCAAAGCTTAAAATATACAGCAATGCCTTTAGAATAAAACAAATTGCCTCCAATTTTATAAGTAATGCAATAAAGTATACAAAAAAGGGAAATGTAAACTTGTCGGCCAGCATCAAACAAATTAAGGACAAGCACTCATTGTTTATAGAAGTATCTGATACAGGTATAGGAATTTCCGATGATAACAAAAGTTTAGTATTCAGAAAATATTACGTCGCAGATACAGAAAACAAAGTTAGTGGATTCGGATTAGGCCTATACATATCCAAATTACTATCCGAACAATTAAATGCCGACATCTCGTTCAAAAGTAGACCCGATACGGGAACAACATTTACACTAACTATTCCATATGATAAACAGTTACTGTCCGAAAAAGAAATCGAAACCCATACTATAGAAGATTTGCCGAAAAATCTAAATATCGTTATCATTGATGACAGTCGAATCAATATTCTGTACTTGCAACAGTTTTTTGGTAATAATAAGAATATACACACCTTTAATAACGGTAGGGAGGGATTAGACTTTATTCTGTCCAATCAAGTCGACATCGTGATTACGGACCTCATCATGCCTGAAGTAAGTGGTTGGGATATATTGGCGAAAATCAAAGGGCAACAAATCCTTCAACACGTCAAAGTTATTGCTTTTACTGCTGAGAAAATGCTTCTTGAAGATGACCATAGAAACAAAAAAAACTATTCCTTCGATGGTGTACTTTCGAAACCTTTAAATGAAAATGAGCTCGTAAGTGCCATTTTAAAAGGAATCGAAGCTGGTTAACAGAAATTCCTGTCTATTTTCTAAATCTTATGAATGGCTATTATATTGGACGCTATTTTCACACCAAAATATAGCATCCGTATTGGGCACTGCTAAGTAGTACTACTCTGGAATAGTAATATCATTTTAATATCATTTTAATATCATAAAGAATACGATTCTCATATTTTCTTTATTTTAATGTTTGACTGGACCTGTAAAACAATTACCTTAGCCATTATTTATAATGATTCTAAATAATTAAAATACTATGTGTCAGACTATCATATTAAGTGAAAAAGGAGTAACCCATATCAGTTTATGTCGCAAATGTTCTTTATACTACATTTGGCAGTCGTCATTTGTATTGACCTTCAACAAAGGTCAATTTGAATCGTTCGTACTTTCTATTCTCAACAAAGCGGATGACAATTGTTATTACATCTTCCCAGATGGCGAGGGTCGGATTACCATAGAGACCCCCTGTCCCGAAATTGTGTTTAATTTCAACACAGAGGAATGGGATGACTTTAAGAATGCATTAAATGAATCCTATTATTTTCAACAGTTTTACAACATGATCGGATAATACTATCGTATTAAGTCCTGGGCCTCTCTACTTCTTTCCCTCATCTCTCTCGAGAGTACCCAGGCACAAATTCACAGTCCTTCCGTACAATAAATACGGAAGGACAAATATCCTTTATCTTTACATCAAAAGTTGATGGCACATCTTATGATTTCAAAACGACCTATTAGTAGAAGTATCGCATTCATTTTTGCTACAATTAAGAGAATTAAACATTTCAAAACCGTAAATAATTCCGGGATAACACGGTGCTGAAACAACTCCGACCGAACGATCACAGAAGCTGCTTTCTCTAGGAAAGCAGCTTTTCGAAAGCTCTACGCGCCCCGCCCCTGAAATAGACTTCTCCGCAATAACGATACTCTAACTTATCCAGAATACGCAACATACCCACATTGTCATAATTGGTATCCACTCGAATGCTAAAGACAGATTCTGCTCGGGCTATCTGCTCTATTTCGCTCATTACGAATGTTGCTCCCCCCTTTGTTTTAATGTCCTGAGCCACCGCCAATCGATGTATCACTGCATAATCTTGATTACTTAACCACGTCCCCTCAATAATTTCATAGGCAGGTTCGACATCAAATATAATGGCAACATAAGCTATAATTTGTTCATCTAGCAACAAAACATATCCATATGCTTTATTAATATCATTTTCGATAACTTCAAGATTGGGATAGCCATCTTGCCATTGAGCACTACCATCTGCTTTACGCAATTGAATAGCCTGCTGTAATATCTCCCAAATTCTTTGCTTATCCCCAGTACATGCTTTTCTCAATAAAAAATCGTTTATCATTTCCATTTCACTTAATATTCATAAAAATACAATTTTGATTGAAAACTAACCATTAGTAAGCAAAACTGCTGTCTATAAATCTCGATTTTCTTGCTCTAAAAACTTTTACGTCAATGATTTGATTTTTTATGACTTATAATTCGAAAAATAACATGATTTTTATACTTTGCCAAAGCAGTAATGCTGCAGATAAAATTAATATGAAGCGCACGTTATTCAAGTTAAAGTCCAACTCAGTTATCACACTCCTTATACTTGCATTATATCCAATATATGGCTTTGGACAATCCGCCTTGGAAGATGTTGCAAAGCAGTACAGTAGTGCTACATTCGAAAGTAGTGAAAAAGTCATGCTAGCAGGAAAGTATGCTCAAGCCCTTTTTTTCAACAATAGGCAAGATGAAGCCTATGAGCTGTTGACCTACAACATTGCTATCGCAAAAAGAAAAAAAGATGGTCAATATGCTGCCTATCTCTCCGCCATAGCCGCAATGAATAGTCTTATCTTGGATGAAGGTGAAAAATCTCAGCAATATATTCAACAAGCGAAGCACTATGTGACACTGACAGACAACATGTCTATAAAGGGATATGTCAATTATTGTATCGGATGGTTACAAGTGCGAGATGGTCAAGAAGCTCGAGCTGTGCAAAGTTTCCAACATGCATTGAACGATTTGGAGCGAGCGCCTATTTCAGAGACGACGCTTTCCAGAAAAGTAGCCGTTTATAAGGAACTCTGCGCCATATATTCCAATTGGAAAGAATTTCCTTTGCAACAAAAATATGCGGAACTGAGCCTAGATGTAGCGAAGAGTAGAAAAGACCCAATGGCCCTTTTCGATGCCTACATGCTGATGGGATACATGCACGAACGACAGTACAGAGAAAATAAATCGGATAAAAACATATTACAAGGAGCTGAGCGTTACTATCTCGAAGCCATACGTACGTACGAGTCCAACAGCAACAAAATGGTAATACCGTCAGACCTTTCATTTGTCGCCGTCAACCTAGCCAACCTTTATATGGAATTCTTTCCAGATAGCCACAAATCTAAAGCACTGAAATATGCCCAAATGGCCATGGATATCGGAAAAGAAACCCACCAATACGACCATGTGGCATCCGCGTATGGAATCCTCTCCGAATATAGTCTTAAAGAAAATGACCAAGATCAAGCCAAGACATATTTGCTGGCCTCACTATCGGCTATCATGAATCAACCAATAGTAGACCAAGGTCTATCGATGAATCTCTTCCAAAAGCTCTCCGAAATTTATGAGGATGAGGAGGATTACAAACAAGCTATCCACTATTACAAACAATATCTACGTGTATTTGAAGAGGTATATAATTCAGAGAAAATGCTCCAAGGAAAACGTTTGGAAGAACAATTCGAGAAAGAAAGGCAGAAACAACTGATGAAGCAGCTCCAATTAGAGGGTGAAAAAAAACAACAGCAACTTTCTCTGATGCAAGCCCTTTCAGGTCAACAGACCCAGCTATTGGAGAATATGAGACTAAACGAAAAAAACCAACAACAACAGCTTGAATTCGTTCAATTGGAGGCAGAAAAAAAGGGCCAGGAGCTGAAGCTTTCCCGACTCGAAACACTCAAGCGAGCCAACGAGCTTTTTGCTTCCAAGCAACAATTAGATTATAAATCTAAAATCAATACATTCTACTTTTTAACAATTTGTGCCACGCTAATTAGTGCAATACTCCTATTCTATGCATATAGACAACGCTCGAAAACATTGAAACAAAAAGAAAGCCTCCATGAGCTGGAAATGGAACAAGAAAAACAAAACAGTAAAATATCAAATCTGACGGCCATGCTAGAAGGCCAAGAAAACGAACGATCAAGGCTAGCGAGAGACCTACACGATGGTTTGGGTGGACTTCTTTCAGGAACGAAAATATGCCTATCCAATGTCAACCACCGCACGAATCCAAAAGAAATCCAAATACAACTTGACAAATCACTTAATCAGATAGACTTTGCTGTTCACGAATTAAGGAGGGTAGCACACAACTTAATGCCTGAATTGCTACTGAAATATGGCCTTCAAGAGACCATCCAAGAATATGTCAACAGAATGTCAAGCGAAAGACTAGAAGTCTCAGCACAATTTGTAAATCTCAAAACCGAATTGCCACATGACAAACAAATTCTTGTATATAGGATTATACAAGAATTGGTCAACAATGCTTTGAAACATGCGAATGCTCACCAAATTATAGTTCAACTGGCTGAAAATGACCAACACATTTTCGTCACTGTGGAAGACGATGGAGATGGGTTTGCCACTGAAATCTTGGATCAAAAAAAATCAGCAGGCATACATAATGTAAAAACACGACTGTCTTTATTAAATGGGCAATTAAATATCCAAACACAAGAAAAAGTGGGAACCACGATAGAATTCGATTTCCCTGTAGATGCTAAAATATAAGATATGATTAAGATAATGATTACCGACGACCACCCAATGGTGGTCGAAGGTCTAAAAAATGCACTGACAATCGAGGAAGATTTCGAAATAATAGACTGTTTCACAGACGGAGCTTCAACTTTCGAAGGCTTAGTCCACACGACACCTGACATCTTGATTTTAGATATCAACCTTCCTGACATCAATAGTGTCGAACATGTTGCTAAATTAAAGGCACTACACCCCGACATGAAAATTATAGCCTTAAGTGTACATAATGAATATGCCGTAATCAATAGTATTCTATCCGAGGGAGCATCGGGATATATTCAGAAAAATGCTGCAGGTCACGAAATTATTGCAGGTATCCATCAAGTCTATCTGGGCAAAAAATTCTTATGCTCCCAAACGCGACAAGTAATCGAAAAAAAGACGAGTGACGAACTGAGAAGTGTGCCTAAAATAACGAGAAGAGAAAAGGAAATATTGCAAGCGGCCGCTAAAGGATTGACAACACCTCAAATAGCAGATTTACTTTTTATAAGTCCACACACGGTTGAAAGTCATCGTAAAAATCTTATCGAGAAATTTAAAGTAAAAAACTTGACTTCAGTCATTAAGCTAGCACTTGAGTACGGATTGGTTAGGGAATAGCCGCCGCTCTAGATCAAAATCACTGGTTTGGGGGATATATTATTGGATTCAGCCCAATTAACTTTGTTATAACTAAATAATAGGTAGTAAATCGTTAATTAACAAAAAATGAAAAAAATTATTTCCAAAACCTTCGTTATCCTTCCCCTCCTCATCATGATTGCTTGCGGGACGAAAAAAGATCCAATTCAATACAATAACGACCTGATGACTGTAATTAATGGCAGCGAAAAACACATTACCGATATGAATACTGCAATGCAGTCTAATAATTACGAACAAGCAGAAAAAGTGCAAAAGGAGTGGTATGATTCGGTAAGCAAAGACATCAAAAAAGTCGAAGATATTGGCGATTTCAATGGAGATGCCAATTTGCAGAATGCAATATTAACTGGATTAAAAGGCTATAAGAAAATCGTAGAAGACGATTACCCAAAATTGATTGAACTACGTAAAAATAAAGTAGAGAATCCAGCCAATGAAGAAAAACTATTAAATAATATCAATCAAGCATTTGAAGTAATGGCAAATGGAGTGAATAAGGCCTCCAGTAAGTTTGAAAAAGATTATGCAAAATAGACAAGCCTAATAATTATTCAAGAGGTTTTTAAAAAGCATTTATTCAAATAAAAAGCCTAACACCGGGGAGATGTTAGGCTTTTTTTAACCAATTATTAACCTAAATTATGAATATATTATCAATCAATATACGTGCCAAAATTTATAATATTATCATTTCCAATATATGAGTTGGGCTTCCGTAGTAAAATTTCCCAAAACCTTTTACCCACATATACTTCCTAGAATAACCATCAACCAAACTAAGTCTATATAACTTTAAAAAACAGCTATTTCTATTTTACCTGTTTATAGAGCAAATAGAAAATCGAGCTGATACAAGCTAAAATAACTATTCCAAAAAATGTCAACATAACCATCATATTTTTTATTTTTTTTGCAAAAATAGCAATATATGAACATGAAAGTTAATAAACCCGCGCTGAAACCTGTAGGATTTAAACTACAATACCGATTTATACAAACTAAAACAATAAAAACAACTACAAAAACCGATATTTTATCATCTTACAGTCCCTCTCCTCCCTTTTGTCATTACACTCGGCCTGTCATCTGACTATACTAATTACGAGTTGGAATTGAGAAAATAAGTGTTCGAAACATAAAAAAATAATGGCCCCGAATCGGGACCATTTCATCATCACAATGCTTTGACAGAGCTATTATAAAAATCATAGAGCTGACCTATATCACCGGAACAAAGAATTGGCATGGCTTGTCGTATATGCTCTTCCTTCCATGAGCACCAATTCATCTCCAACAACTTCTCTATATCCTCATCGTAAAATCTTTGCTTGATACACCTAGCTGGATTACCTCCAACAATACAATAAGGCGCCACGTCCTTAGTGACCAATGCCCGACTTCCAATCACAGCCCCGTCACCTATGGTTATGCCCGGCATAATCATGGCCTCACTACCAATCCACACATCATTTCCCACAACTGTGTTACCTGCAGTTAAAAATCCATTTTCACTTTCTTCAAAACAGGGGGTATCGGACATATAAAAAAATGGGAAACTAGAAATCCAGTCGTAACGATGGCCTTGATTGCCTGCCATAATAAAACTTGCTCCGCTTCCTATAGAACAAAAATCCCCAATAATCAATTTGTCCACATCATTACGGTCCGGAAACAAGTAACGAGCGCAATCATCAAATGAATGCCCATGATAGTACCCCGAATAATATGAATATCTACCTACAATAATATTAGGATTGGTAACTTGGTTTTGGAGTGTAATGCCTTTGAAAGGACTTTCGAAAAAATTATTCATGTTTAACTAGACTTAAATATATAACAAACAAAGCCTTCTCCATTAGGTCAGAAGAGAAGGCCACTAAACCCATCAGGTATTTAATATTATATCAAGCTAGCTATACTGCTATTTCCATACTCCAAAAATAACAACAAATATACTGATATGCAAACCCTTAGAAAGTTCCATCCCGCGATAAGATTAGCACCAAATAGGACGACTTAAATACCTTTACAGCGCGTAAACAACAAACATATACAATCATCCATATATACAATTATCAGTCAACAATGGTGGAAGAATGGGCGAGTGCCGTTGAAAAAAACATCTCATTTTAATTAATGACAATAAAATGTTAATAATTAAAATCAAAAACATGAACTTTGCTTAACAGTGTTAAATCATTTATTATATAAAATCAATGGGTAGTAAAGAGCGGATACAGCGTTTGAAAGAGGATAATAGAAATAGAATCCTCGAAGCCTCCCTTCAAATTGTGAAAGAAGAGGGATGGCAGGCGTTGAGTATGCGCAAAATTGCTGATATCATCGAATACACCGCCCCGATGATTTATGAATATTTCGCCAATAAAGAGGCTATTTTAACAGAGCTTGCCAATCAGGGATACCTACTACTATCCAAAAAAGTAAAGGAAGCAAAATCTGGAGAACATATTGCTGAAAAACAACTTGAAGCTATGTGGTTTGGATATTGGGATTTCGCTTTTGAAGAACGTGAACTCTATCAACTGATGTTTGGCGTGGGTACGGCATGCTGCGGATTTGAAAAAACCTATAAATGCGCAGAATCCCATGGCAAACTAATTAGCGATGTGATTCGGGAAATAATGAAACATCAAAAGCCCACAGAAGATTTAATTTGCAGAAAATATTTCACCTATTGGTCGATTATACATGGATTGATTTCTATCAACCTGGTGAATCAAGGAAATGGAGACATTACTAATCAGGAGGTGCTCAAGGATGCCATATATGGAATCACGAGGTCACTAACCGACTGATTTTTTTTGAATAAAATAAAACATAGTTATATTATTTAACACCGTTAAATTACCCCAAACTACACACATATATATAATAATTATTACTAAATGAAAACATCTCCCCTTAATGATTTTACTAAAATTCTAGGCCTAGAATTTAACACTGTTAAATATTTTAATCATGTTAAAATACTTTATTTTTTTTCAGCGGTATTGTTGTATGGATGCTCCACAGGCACCAGTAAACCGGTAACCCCACCACCTCCTAGTCTACCAATAATGACCATCAATGCCAGTGACCAGAATGTATATCAAGAATATCCAGCTGCCATCGAGGCATCGGCGAATATCGAAATCAGGCCCCAGGTAGATGGTACCCTTGAACATATCTACATAGATGAAGGCGCAAGAGTCAACAAAGGACAATTGCTTTTCAAAATAAACGACCGTCCCTATCAAGAGCAATTGAATCAAGCAAAAGCCAACTTAGAGGCCGCTCAAGCGACCTTGGATAATGCGGAATTGGAAGTCGATAAAAAAACACGTTTAGTAAATAATAAAGTCCTAACCGAATTTCAGCTGCAAACTGCGATTAGCAATAGAAATGCAGCCAAGGCTAGCGTACAACAGGCTCTATCAGCAGTAGAATCGGCTAAAATAAATGTGGGGTATACCGCCATTAGAGCATCAGTCGATGGATATATCGGACGTTTGCAGAGAAAACAAGGAAGCTTGGTCGGCACAGCCGACCAACAAGCGCTCACAGAGCTCTCCAATGTAAAGGATTTGCACGTCTATTTTTCACTAAGTGAAAATGATTTCATAGCCTTCAAGAATAATGTCCAAGGAAACACGCTGGAGCAAAAACTAAAAAACTTACCTCCAGTATCATTAATATTATCAGACCAAAGTATCTACGAACATACAGGAAAAATTGATATGGTCGATGGTCAATTTGATAAAAATACCGGAGCCATAACATTGCGCGCTACATTTCCAAATCCAGAGGGTATACTTAGAAGTGGTAATACCGGAAAAATTAGAATCGAAAAAAAATATAATCAAACATTGCTTGTACCCCAAATGGCAACCCTAGAAATGCAGGATAAAATCTTTGTTTACACCGTCGATAGTAAAAACAAAGTTAGCCAGCAACCTATAGAAGTCCTTGGAAAAAGTGGAGCAAATTATTTGATAAAAAGCGGTGTAAGCCAAGGGGATAAAATCGTTCAAAAAGGAATCGATTTACTACAAGATGGACAAGTCATTACACCACAACCCTTAGCGCAAGATAGCATTAAATAATCACTATAACATTTAAAAACAATGCTCCAAAAATTTATAGAAAAACCTGTACTGGCTACTGTTATATCCATATTACTGGTCATACTCGGTATTATTGGGATTTTGAAACTCCCTTTACAGCAATTTCCCGACATTGCTCCTCCTGCAGTACAAGTGACAGCCCTGTATCCAGGCGCTAACGCCGAGACAGTACTCCGAGCGGTGGCTCCTTCTTTAGAAGAATCCATAAATGGGGTAGAAAACATGAGCTACATGAGCTCGACCGCCAGCAATGATGGATCATTGATGATAACCGTATATTTTAAACTAGGAACTGACCCTGACCAAGCAGCAGTAAATGTGCAAAATAGAGTTTCACAAGCTACGAGTCAACTTCCTACAGAGGTCATACAAGCAGGAATCACGACAGCAAAGCAGCAAAACAGCCTAATCATGGTGCTGGATCTGTATACAGAAGACGAAAGCAAATACGACCAAACATTTATCACCAACTATGCTCAAATTAATATAATACCCGAACTTAAACGTATCCCAGGAGTCGGACAAGCACTTCCTTTCGGTGGAAGTAAAGACTATTCTATGCGGGTATGGTTGGACCCAAATCAAATGGCAAGTTACAAACTGACTCCAGCAGAAGTGATGGCCGCCATTCAGGATAAAAACGTGGAGGCAGCACCAGGGAAATTTGGAGAGAGCAGTAAAGAGGCGTTCGAATTTGTTATTAAATACAAAGGAAAATTAAACCAACCTAGCGATTATGAAAACATAATCATCCGTTCAAATGTTGATGGGTCGATTCTCAGGCTTAAAGATGTAGCTCGCATTGAACTGGGATCTTATACCTATGCCAGTCACACTCGTATAGATGGAAAAGCTGGCTTGAATATTGGCGTTATGCAACTAGCAGGCTCGAATGCGAATGAAATTCAAATTGCCATTCAAGAATTCATGGAAAAAGCCTCCCTTAACTTTCCAAAAGGAGTCAAGTACCTCGTCCTTTACAATACTAAAGATGCATTAGATCAATCCATAGATCAAGTCAAACATACCCTTATTGAAGCTTTCCTTTTAGTCTTTTTAGTGGTTTTTCTCTTTCTCCAAGATTTTAGATCAACCTTGATACCCGCTATTGCAGTTCCGGTAGCTATCATTGGAACTTTCTTTTTTATGCAGCTTTTTGGCTTTTCAATCAATTTACTTACCTTATTTGCTTTGGTGCTGGCCATTGGCATTGTAGTGGATGATGCAATTGTGGTGGTGGAAGCAGTACATTCCAAAATGCAACACGCTCATCTACCTCCAAAATTAGCCACCACATCCGCCATGAGCGAGATTACAGGTGCAATAATCTCCATTACATTGGTCATGTCAGCCGTCTTTCTCCCTATTGGTTTTATGGAAGGATCCACGGGTGTATTTTATCGTCAATTTGCATTTACTTTAGCCATTGCCATTGTTATTTCAGCCATCAATGCATTGACACTGAGTCCTGCCCTCTGCGCTCTATTTCTTAAACCATCACATCATTCGGCCAATGAGGTAAAAAAAATAAGTTTTAAAGAAAAATTCTTCACAGGATTCAATGTCGGTTTTGATAGACTGACCAAAAATTACGTAGGTAGTCTCGGATTTCTCGTTCGACATAAATGGGTAGCCCTATCTGCCCTAGCTGTAATCCTCGTTTTGACACTGGTAATGATTCGCAAAACACCTACTGGATTTATTCCATCTGAAGACCAGGGTTTTATTGCCATATCACTTTCCATGCCGGCCGGTGCTTCACTTGACCGAACTTCCGAAGCGCTACGAGAGGCTGAAAAACAATTGCAAACAGCACCCTTCACAAAGACGTTAAATGTGTTGGCAGGTTTCAACATCTTGACCCAATCTACTAGCCCTTCTGCAGGTGTTGCTTTCATATTACTCAAATCCCATAAAGAGCGCGGCGATATCAAAGATATTAATGCTATCATGAGTGATGTTAATCAAAAACTAGCGAACATAAAAGGAGCAAATTTCTTTGTATTTACTTTCCCTACAGTCCCAGGATTTAGTAATGTTGACGGCTTAGATATGGTATTACAAGATCGCACTGGAGGTCAATTGAACAAATTCAGTGAAATAGGACAAGGCTTTATTGGACAATTAATGCGACGTCCCGAAATTCTAATGGCCTTTACTACATTCAAAGCAGACTATCCACAATATGAACTTCAGGTAGATGACATTAAGGCCGAACAACTAGGGGTCAATACAAAAGATATTCTACAGACGATGCAAGCGTATTTCGGCAGTGCACAAGCCTCAGATTTCAATAGGTTTGGAAAGTATTATCGTGTTATGGTCCAAGCAGATATCCCAAATCGTACCGAGCCTTCATCCATGGATGGTATCTATGTAAAAAATCGAAGCGGCGATATGGTCCCAATCAATACACTCGTTAAATTGGAACGAGTCTATGGCCCCGAGACCGCTTCACGTTATAATCTTTTCAATTCAATAGGAATAAATGCTATTCCTAAACCAGGATTTAGTTCCGGTGATGCCATTCGAGCTGTAGAGGAAGTAGCCAGCCAACATCTCCCTACAGGTTATACTTATGAATTTTCAGGAATGACCAAAGAGGAAATTGTATCAGGAGGTCAATCCACACTCATCTTTATCTTGTGTCTTATTTTCGTGTATTTCCTCTTAGCAGCACAATACGAAAGTTATATTATACCCCTAGCAGTCATTCTTTCCATTCCCACAGGAATATTTGGTGTATTCGCCGCAATCGGACTGACCGGTATTTCCAATAATATCTATGTACAAGTCGCCTTAGTCATGCTGATAGGTTTATTGGCTAAGAACGCCATCTTAATTGTAGAATTTGCAATTCAAGGCCGTAAGCGTGGAGACACCATTGCACATGCTGCCCTCGAAGCTGCCAAATTAAGATTACGCCCAATCATCATGACCTCTCTTGCATTCATTGTTGGTATGATACCCATGATGGGAGCGGTAGGTCCATCCGCCCAAGGGAATCACTCCATCAGTATCGCAGCTGCAGGAGGCATGTTATCTGGTGTTGTATTAGGGCTATTCATCATTCCGATACTCTTCATTATCTTTCAATATCTACATGAAAGCTTATCAGGGGGACCCGCTATGAAAAATGAAAATCAGGTCGTTTCAACGGAAACACGTACACCAGCAATCGCACAAGTTCACAATAATGCATAAATAGAGAGGGGCAAAAAAATCACACTCATGAATATAAAAATCAACATCGTTATCCTGTTATTTCTATCCACAATAGTCGTATTGTCTTGTCAAACCAAAAGGATAGAAAACAGCTTGCATCCCCCCTTTCCTGAACAATATAGAGGGAATGAAAAGATGGATTCTGCTACCAATCTAGCAGATGTTCCATGGCAGGACTTTTTTCACGACACTATTTTAAAGGAGCTCATCGATACGGCAATCCGTCAAAACATGGATATGCAGCTCGCTGTCAAAAATATTGAAGCATCACAATTGATGATACGACAAGCAAAAGCTGCATATTTACCAAGTTTGCAACTTCAAGTCAACGCCAATAGCACCAATCCCTCAAACAATAGCTTGAATGGCCTTAGTCTTGGCGAATTTTTGAAACAAAATCATATCGAAGACTATAATGCCGCGCTATCACTTTCCTGGGAAGCCGATATATGGGGTAAGATACGCAATCAAAATGCAGCAGCACTTGCCCGTTATCTCCAGACAGCTGAAGCTAAAAAAGCAGTCCAGACACAACTAGTTGCTCAGGTTGCCCAAGGCTACTACCAGTTGCTCATGCTTTACCAACTTCATGAGATCGCTATCCAGAATCTGAACCTCAGCGACAGCACCCTTCGCATAGTTCAACATCAGTATGACGTTGGAGATATTAGCCTATTGGCTGTAGAACAAGTGACAGCACAAAAATTAGCGGCGGCCGCATTAATTCCCGATTTTGAACAACAGATTCAGATTCAAGAAAATGCAATCAGCATCCTTAGTGGGAAGCTACCCCAGAAAATACAAATCCAAGAAAAGCTAAATAATGTCGTATTACCTGACCAAATGCATGCCGGGATTCCCGCGCAACTGTTAGGTAGAAGACCAGACGTCAAACAGGCCGAATTAGCTGTGACGGAGGCACTCGCTTATCAGCAATCCGCAAGAGCCAAAATGTATCCTTCACTGGTGATCAGTGCAGAAGCTGGTGTAAATGCATTCAAAGCAAGTAATTGGTTCAACATTCCTGCCTCCTTATTTGGGGCTGTGACTGGGAGTCTTACCCAACCGCTACTACAACGTAGACAACTCAAAACGCAGTACGAACTTGCTGTTATTGAACAAGAGAAAAGTATTGTTGTATTCAGGCAATCAGTCATCAATGCGGTGGGTGAGGTTTCGGATGCATTGATATCCATTGAGAAGCTCAAAGAAAAGCACCACATTGCGCTAGGTCGAACAAAGAGACTGCAGCGAGCCACACAACACGCTGATCTCCTATTTGAAACAGGAATGGCAACTTACCTTGAAGTCATCAGCGCTCAAAGTAATGTCCTCCAGAGCGAATTGGAACTCGCACAACTCAAAAAAGCCGAACTTGTGGCAGTCGTGAATCTATATCGCTCACTCGGAGGTGGCTGGTCCAACAAACAGTAATTAGACCATTTTTACACAACTATAACATATGGGGTCTTCTCTAGAGAGGCCCCATTTTTATTCCCATATCGCTGATTTCCATTAAATATTAGAACTATTCTTTGTAAAAAAGAGTGATACTAATGTCCTCCTGGGATACGACCAACAACCTACCTAGACCTAAAGGGAAAATAATTATTTAATTAGGCATAAACTTATTAAGAATAAAATGTAAATTAGTAAACAACAACCAACTTCAACCTTACTTTGATTAAGAACTATGTTTACAAAAAGTTTAGATTCTTCCAATCATCATCACAATGTTTCATATGGGGCATTCGACCGATCCATGGATTGGTACGAATACTATCAGATAGCAAAGTCAGCTGGGGATACGCTACTACAAGAATCTATCGTAAAGGGTCATATCAAAGACAGTTCACAGGATGATGCCGAGACCAATTTTGCAGCTCTTTTTATCAATGTGTTTTATCATTGGGGGATTGCTTTTAAAATTGGATTTAGCAATGTTACACAAAGCAGTTCTGGCTCCACTCGCATAAAACGTAAAGTTCTAAATAAGACCACGCAGGATTTGGTCTATTTAGCTGAAAGTGCTGGATTATTCAGTAGTGAAGATGACTCTTCGAAAGTAAAAGCAAATCATGATGTATTTCGAAAGGCACTCTTATTATTAGAAGATATTATTCGTTGGAATGAAAGATATCCATACCACACAGTTTCGTCTATTATTTCCAAACTTCAATCCAAAATTCCTTTTTTGATTACCTGCGGATTGAATTTTATCATCATTATCAAACCTCTTTTTGATTTTCTTGAAACCGAAATTACCAATATCATGCAGGTATAGATAATCGTAGATAACAATATTTCTAGATATTTACCTATGATAAGCTTACTCTAAAAAGATGTCTTTTTTGCTTCATCCTTATACTAGGACTATGCTAGTTTACGTTATATAACTAATTGAGTTATTTGTCCGATCAAGTATAACTGGTGCAAATAATATAGAATAAAAAAGACGGCCCGGACTTCAAAAGCCCGGGCTATTTATATGGCCGTTTGTGATAAGTTTTACCCTAAAAAGGCTTTTTCCAAAACTAAAGGTGTAATGTATTCACCTTCTTTGTAGACACGCATATTACCGCCGGAAATCTCATCAATTAACAAGATTTTATTCGTCTCTTTGTCTCTACCAAATTCAAGTTTGATATCATACAATTCCAATCCCTTTGTCGCTAACTCATCTCTAATTATGTCGCAGATTTTCTTTGTCTGCCCAACCAATATTTGATATTCCTCCTTTGTAAGAATACCTAACATAGTCAATGCGTCTTCAGAGATTGTAGGATCGCCACGTTCGTCGTCCTTAATGGTGACTTCCACAAATGCATCCAAAGCCTGCCCTTCTTGACAATACATTCCGTAACGTCTTAAAAAACTACCTACGGCACGATATCGACAAATCACTTCCAAGCCCTTGCCAAACACCTGCGCATCCCGTACCGTCATACTGACATTATCTAAATCAGCATCGATATAATGTGTCTCTCCACCAAGGCTATTGATTAATTCAAAAAAGTGCTTGGTCATCCTAAGCCCGGATTTCCCAGCCCCTTCAATCGTTAAGCCAACAGTATTAGCGCCTGGGTCGAACACCCCGTTTTCGCCCGTTACATCATCTTTAAATTGCAAAAGGACTTCGTAATTCCCTAGTTTATAAACATTTTTTGTCTTACCTGTATACAGTAGTTCCATGGGTATGTGTTATATGTATTATTAATTACTTTAGTATAGTTGCTCGCGAATAACATTCTATTTCGAACTCGATGATATCGTATCTAGGGATACTTAATCCTAGCCACCGATTCAATTTGGATATTAAGCAGTATAAGGATTGCCCAAGAACCATCATTTTTCAATATTCTGCTCAAACTTAAATAAATTTGCTTTTATATGCAATTATAGCTATATAGTCTGCGAAAGAATCTTGACCACTATACTGGATCCTATACGACAAATGCTCCAGTAGTATACTTAAAAAAATAAAATTGACAGCAGTCCAACAAATTTGGCACGAATGCTGTATCTTGTTTTAGTAAAAAAAGATTTTCCTTTGAAATAAGAAAAATCTACTTTAGCTTGCTAGGATAAAGTAAATTACAGATAATAAAATATTAACCGCTGTTGTACACTATGAGATTGAAATACTTTGCATTCATTATATGCTCTTTTACACTTGCATCCTGCAACGACAAAACTACTACAACTCAAAAAACAACAGATCATCGAGCGAACTCGTTAGACAGCATCTCCAAAACAAAGGAAAAAGAGAAACTAAAACCCCTAACAGCTAACGACATACAATTAGAAAAAGACTTTTCATACGATAAGCACACTCTGGAAGATCGCTATCCTTATAAGGATACAACAAGGGAATTTCAATGGGAAAAAATTAAGGAAAAGATTGCGTACGTTGAAAATTTTCAGACGCTAGGCGGCTCCTATGCAGTACTTCAGAATTATAAAAATAGAAATCGTGAAGCTCCGGTCGTGAAAAACTTTAGACGTAATGCCTATACTAGGGTATCAGATACCCTTGGAGTGGAGCGCTACCAATCGGCCCCACTTTATGAGGAGGGAGAAACCAAACAGCCTATTCTTTATGGAAGAGATGGCTCCCTTGTCAAATTATTAAGTAGTGATACCTTGGCTATGGTCAAAGTTGAGGGCGTATCCTTTGACGGAAACTGGGACGTGCCCAAGCGCTATGTAAAAGCAATTGGGGATACTATCAAATGGAATCATATCGTTGTCGTTGATGTAAAAAATCAGAATATATGTACGTTGGAGGGAACAGGTAAGAACTGGAAAATCAGGAGCATGAACCCAGCTACTTCAGGCCGCCACAAACCTCCACACGCTCAAGAAACACCCACTGGGCTATTTTTGATTCAAGAGCAAAAATCTAAAATGTTCTATTACGGTGACGGCACCACGGTAATAGAAGGATTTGCACCGTATGCAAGCCGCTTCACAAATGGAGCATACATACACGGGGTACCCATCAATAATCCAAAGGGAAGCATTATTGAATTTAGCTCTACACTGGGCACTACGCCACGCTCACATATGTGTGTAAGGAATGCTTCCTCACATGCAAAATTTATATACGATTGGGCAAAACCATTCCGAGCTTTAGTGATTGTAATAGATTAACGTTTTTTAACAGTCTGGTAATCATATTATTGCTACTTTTGTAGTGGAAAATAGTGATTTTAGATATGGTTAGATTAATGTATATTTTCTCTTTAATATTATTTACTTCTTCAAATCCTTTGATAACAAGTAAAAAAATAGAAAAAAAAACAATTGCAAATAACGCAAAAAAGAATGTTTCCCCTATAGAAGAGATGTATCACCAGATGCATCTTGATTCTATTCTCAAATTCGAAGCTTTTGAACAGGCTCTCCAAGGTCGCAATCTGCTTTCTCTTGATAATAAGGATACCATTACGGTAATAGACTTTAGTCTGCCCTCTACTGAAAAGAGATTGTATGTATTAGACCTAAAGAATAAAAAGCTACTATTTCATAGCTTGGTTTCCCACGGTCGTAACAGTGGTCAGAAATTCGCTACAAGTTTTTCAAATAGAACCAACTCCTATCAGAGTTCTCTTGGTTTTTACGAAACTGAGGCTACCTATCAAGGCGGTAATGGATATTCACTAGTACTTAATGGACTTGAAGCGGGCATTAATGATCGAGCGAAATCCAGAGCCGTTGTTATGCATGGTGCTGACTATTGTAGTGAGAAGATTATATCAGCTACAGGGCGACTAGGAAGGAGCTATGGGTGTCCAGCATTACCCAGAGAACTAAATAAACCCATCATTAATACGATAAAGAATGGGACTTTGCTCTATATATATGCTAATGACAAGAAGTACGCGGCCCAAAGTCATATACTCAATGTAGACCGCTCCCTCTTAGCTCAAAAAGATATTGATGATAATAATCATGAGCGTTTAAACTAAATAAGAGAGCTAAAAGAAGCACTATTATTTATATGGAGTATTATCGGGCAAAATTCATAGCCTACATTATAAAATTTGTTAGCACTACCGCATAGTGCTAACAAATTGAGGTATTATTGCTACGTAGTTTGCTAAAGATTTACCTTTAGTAAAAAATACGACAACCCTATTAAGCCAAAAACAAGCTGTATACAGCTATCAAAATCCCAAATTATCAGACTATTCTGAAACCGCTTTTATTGCATATGCACATCGGCGTGCTCCAGACACGATATGACTCAGCCTTTCCACATGCACCTGAGCGCCAAGAAGTGTACGAAAAATATTGAGTTCACTCTCACAAAACCCCTGGCATTCGGAAGCTGCTGCACAAATAGGACAATGATTCTCCACAAGCAGATAGCTACCATCGTCTTCTTTTTTATACTCCGCCATATACCCTTCTCTCTTTCTGATAGCCGTGAGTATCCCAATCTTTTCTTCCAGCTCCCTCGTCCCCACTAGTTCATTAGTGTAACGTTCGAAAACTTCCACACCATTCGCTTTCACGATTTTTTGCAATGCCTTATCCCCCAAGGTATCACGAATGGTACGAATCAGATGTACGGTCAACTCTGCATGGCAGTCTGGAAATCTCGAATGCCCTTTACCGGTCAATGACCATATTTGCTGGGGGCGCCCACGTCCCTTAGCTTCTGCGGTGCACTCCACTAGCCCTTCATTTGCCAATTTTAAAAGATGAAACCGGGCTCCCTCATTCGTTACGCCCATTTCTTGCGCTAATCGAGATAAAGGAAGAGCTCCCTTGGTCTTGAGAATCCAAAGTGATTTTTCATTATCCGGCAGATTATTATCCATAATAAACAAAGTAATTATTTGGTTTAATACACAAAGTTAATACCTTTGTCATACATTCACAAAAATACTAAAATTATGGCTTATCAATTAGCAGTATTGCCCTACTCATATGATGCACTCGAACCCTTCATAGACAAGGCTACCATGGAAATCCATCACGACAGACATCATCAAGCATATGTCGACAATCTCAACAAAGCTATTACTGATACGGATGCCGAAAGTCTAAAACTAGTAACTTTATTGGAAAATATCAGCAATTACCCTGCCTCCATTCGCAACAATGCTGGTGGACACTACAACCACGACTTGTTTTGGAAAATTCTTTCAGCAACACCCGAAAAAACACCCACCGGCACACTTCAAGATGCTCTTATCGCCACATGGGGTTCACTAGATGCGTTCAAGAATCAATTTGAACAATTGGCATTGACGCGCTTTGGTTCAGGTTGGGTATGGTTGTATGTCAAATACAATGGAAGTCTAGCAATCTGTTCTACCCCCAATCAGGATAACCCTATTATGGATATCAATAGTACCGATCGCGGATTTCCAATTTTAGGATTAGATGTATGGGAACACGCTTATTATTTGCAATATCAGAATAAACGTGCTGCATATATCAGCTCTTTTTGGGAAGTATTGGATTGGAAAGCAGTAGAATCCAATTATCATGTACATCAAAGAAAGTAAATATGAACGATTTCATTGTTAATAAGGTTCAATTATCAGGGATTATAGGATTAGACCTTCAGGACTATGCCCCCACAGATACCTTTATAGATATTGATTTAAAAGATATGCTTTATAAGGGACTTATGCTTAGAGAAAAGGAATTCAAAGAAGCTTTGAGCAAATTTGATACGTTCTCATTTCGAGACAAAATGGTATCTATATATTGCTCCTCAGAAGCCATCGTCCCACAGTGGGCGTATATGCTAATCACACAGAAGTTATCACCCTATAGCATAAGCATACAATTTGGCGACCCCAAATCACATTACGAGAATATCTGGATCCAAAATATTAGAAAACAGGACTTCGGCTACTTAAGCGGTAAAAAAGTAAGTATCAAAAATGACATTCAAGTACCCGAAAACATATTTATTGTCATCACGCAAAAACTGTTACCAATAGTATCTACTCTTCTATATGGAGAAGTAGGTATGCCCAAAGTCATCTACAAAAATTAGCTTTACAACATGAATGTACTAATCTTTAATGGAGCTCTGGAACGCCGTCCCAACTCTACTTCAAGCAAAATAACTCAGTTTCTACAACAAAAAATACAGGAACATGATGCCCATTCAACCGTATTCAATCTGGCAGGATCTGCCATACCTCTATTTGATTTTACGCTTTCTAAAACCCCCATTGCTGTAGAGGTAATGGCCCAACAGTTTAGAGAAGCCGATGCACACATCTGGTTGACACCTTTGTATCATGGCAGCATGACAGGAGTAATGAAAAACTGTTTGGATTGGCTAGAAATTTCAGCAAAGGAACCCATTCCTTATTTACAGGACAAAATGATTGGCATGGTGTCTTGGGCTGATGGTGGACATGCTTTGCAAGCTATCAATGCGCTGGATATCGTAGCAAAATCACTTCGTGCATGGCCACTCCCCTTCAGTGTCCCGATTGCAAAATCTCTACTCTTTGAAACAGACAATTCAGATCGAATATCAATGGTATATCAGCAAAAACTAGGGATGCTGGTCGATATGGTGACCTTTAAGAAAATAGGAAGGCAGGAGATAAGTTTTCAGTAGCATAAGAATCTAAGCTTTAACATAATCTTAACATTTCCCTCATACTATCTCGAATGCAGCCCCGTTATAATAGTGTATAAAATGACTTTTCATAATTTAGGTTAATAATTGGTAAATCCTCATTCATCGCCCGGTGTTTGAGGATTTTTATTTACTACCTTTTACACTAGAGCAATTGGTACAATGCATGAATAGTAGCATCGCGTAGTATACACTTCCCTGTTATCACAGACTCTCCTTGTACTCCTCGACTCATCCCTATTTCTAATACTTGAAATTTTTCCCAGTCTATTCCTTCCCTGTTGGGCATCAATATCGGTAACGCCTTATCCAATTTTGCATAGAGATAACCATAATATGGTGATGCTGCCCTTTTATCCTCCATTATCATTTGTGGTCCGGTATTCAGAGCTATCAAATCTCCGCTTACACTTTTTTTGAACTTATAGAACATCTTTTCAGGTAGATAACCTGCTATATGAGGCGACGCCTTAACAACTAAATTGAGGTGAGGCACCTCAACTTCCCGACGTTCCATTTTTTCGGTCATTTCAAAGTTTTCGTCCAAATCGTAAGTCACTATGGTATCAATCTGTTTCACCAAATCACTTTTCCATTGGACATCAACATATCCACCGTAATATTTTGCAAGCGAATCAGCATTGACATCGTACTTAAGCAATGTTTCGCTATAACCTTTAAACAAAGGTCTGAGATCTGCGTTCAACCAACCGTACAGCACCGAAGTCGTGTCCAATTGTCTTGCAGTCGCATCTCGGACTCCTATAATAGATGGAGAGATTACGTCACCTTCGAAGTCGATTCGCCCATTGCGGAATGTCACGGCTAATCGGGTTTGATCCACCATATTGAGATAGGTAATGTCGGATTTTCCATTTTTAAAGCCGTCCAACGATAGCGACGACACTTCTACCAATGCTTTTTCATTACCTGCCAACCAATTTGCCATTATCTCCCAATGTAACTTCTGGTCTACTCCCAAAGAAAGAACAAATTGCTGCTCATCGAACAAAACTGCAAATCTGCTATCCTCGGATAAACCGTATTGAAGCTTTTGTCCTTGGATTAGGGTATCATTGCTTTTGGAAAACCGTTGCTTAATATATTGGGTAAACTGTTTGGAATTTCCAATCGACTGAACACTAAAAAAACGATGAGGCATCTCTTCCAAGGAAAAAAGGAAAACATTCGCTGGAAAATCCCATCCGGACTGGGCAATGCCTAACCCAGCACTATCCGATTCAATTGAGCGCCGTCCCTTATAATAGGTTCCAGGATTCAACATTGCATTTCGAGCAATAGCACCAAGCATACCATCTATTGATACTTCAATCACGGCATGGCTTTGAGCATGTACCAATCCATGTTTTGAATCCGACTCCCGATAGCTTAAATACGCCCAACAGCCCAACACTAAAATGCCAATCACGGTCAACATCCACATTAAAATCCTTTTCATGATGTTCTTTTTTTAAATAATGATGAGCGACCACTCCATGCAGTAATCGCTCATCATCAAATTGATCTTGATTGCATTATTCCAAATCCTTGCGATGACGATTAATCAAATCTAACAAGACCCCCAATGCATTACGTCCCGTATTTGGAAATTCGACAGACACCTCTGCCGATACTTTATTCCCCTTTATTCCTTTCGAAACGATTGAAAAGTCACCATATTGTCCCAACTCATCCACTGTCATTTTCATAGATGGAACGATAGGAATCTCCAAATCCTTCAACAACGTAGGTACTGTATTAGCGTTGAATACCATCGTCATATTATTTTGTTTTAACATCTTACTATGAGCTGGATTAGGCTGACGATGAATGCGGTTGGCCTTGATATCCTGCATTTCTACTAAGTCATTCCCAATAAATACAATACCATCATTAATCAAAAAATACACTTTAATATCATTACCTCCCTTTTCCTTGGCTTCATAAACACCATCGTGATTAATCACTAATTCCTCCTTTACTCCAAGCTTAAGCAAACGTTCAAATATGCGGGTATCTTCTGAAGAAAACATCCACAAAAACTGAGGCAAAGTCTCCGTCTTCGTCTTTTCAACCTCAGTCATATTATAGTCGTCATCATATTCATAGTCCTTATACTTAACCACTTGTTTAGAAATACCATTGACCACAAACAAATTATCTCCACTAAACACTTTAGCAATTGCTTTTTCGTCAAGAGCAATATCAAACAATAGCGTTCCCAATGAAATAATGTCGCTATAATTCGGTAATAACGAAGCATAATAACGTTCTGTAAATTTGGGCATAAACTTAAGGTATCCTTCTGTGTTAACATTAAAAGACAAGAAACCAACGACATCCTTGTCTACAAACTTCAGGAATTTAGGATTGATTTTGCGTTTATAAATCGCCTTGTAATCTGCAAGAATTTCTTTGTCCACGTCCATATCTCCAACTATCTTCAGCTTATTTTTATCGACAATCAAGTCCATAGAAATCTCACCAAAACCAAATCTAAATTGGGGATCATATCCAGTTGCCATTCGGACGAGATAGGTAGGGAAATAATCATTGTATAACCCCTCTAAGCTTCTCACCCAAAGATTGGCTATTGCGTTCGGTTTCAAATTATTGGAATAGCCCTTCGCGGAAAACCCCTTGTCGCCACGGGTTGCTATCAAGTCACTTAGTTCTTTATTGACCCATTCACTTACCAAAGCATTCTTAATCGAATCATCGTGTACAATCATTTGATAATAGTAATCATCCGCAGTATCGACTTCTACAGCATCCAAATCCGGTCCATCAATTTCTATTGAAGGATAATCTTCTACATCCACCACGACCGGTGGCGCATCTATCTCCGCACCCTTCGAAATTGAATCAATAATGGGAGGTTCGAGTATCTCGATCTCTTCCACGGTATCTATTACTTCATCTTCCTCATACTCGTCGTAGTAAGCACTGTCTATTGCCTCTGCAGCATCTACTGCAGTATCGTACATACCATTTAAGCCCCGACTTTGTAAGCCATAATGATCAGCGACCGAATCACGTTCGAAAAAAACATCGGTGATTAGACCCGTCATGATGTAAACCCCTTGCTGATCCCAGCTCATGCGCGTAGAGCGATCAGCAGAATAGATAGTCTGCAAACCGTCTACTGTTTGGATTTTCTTATGAGCAGGAATCAAAGATTTAAACTTTTGCTCGTCCGACAAGGGGATTAATGCTCCGATGTAATTAATGCTGTCGGTCTTTCGGTTAAATACATACCCCTTTCCAGTCAGGTCTAATCCGATATCTTCAATTTTATTAATGCCATTTAGTTCATTTTTACTCAACTTATCAAAGAAACCCAATTTTTGGAGGGTCGCATTAAATTCCTGCGCCTCCACTAGGTTAAAAAAGCGCTTGCAGTCAAAAGTGACTACAATGTTTGCATCTGTTGGCACTTTACGAATCAAGTCCTGAGCATAAGAATTAAGTGCCGCTACGCACCCCAGGAATGCCGTCAATACATATTTGATATTCATATATAATTTTATTAGGATATTATTTTTGTAGTAAAATCTTAGTTAATTCAATTGAATACGATTGCTCAAGTTTACCTGACCGTTGACTAGCCCAATGACGCCAGCCTTCAGCATAACCGCTTTTTTATTAGAAGAGAGTTTCGCTAGGTTATTATCTTGTTTCTTGACTGGCTCAGAAAAACGGTAAATGCTGGTAAAATAGGCATCATTAAATAATTTTTGGTTTTCAGCATTCAGCTTTCCGAATTCCTTCTTTCCTTCTGGCGAAAATTTGTACTGACGTTCAAAAATCTTTGTCCCTGGACTATATGCATAACTTGTATTGCCAGATATCTTGATTTTAAAATGCTCCGAAAGTGTTTTTGTGAATGCATTTAGAGCTTTGACATCATTAAAATCACATTTAAT
This sequence comes from Sphingobacterium sp. SYP-B4668, assembly GCF_027627455.1. Lineage (NCBI taxonomy): Bacteria > Pseudomonadati > Bacteroidota > Sphingobacteriia > Sphingobacteriales > Sphingobacteriaceae > Sphingobacterium > Sphingobacterium sp. SYP-B4668. Next base: position 3,570,635 of record NZ_CP115483.1, read on the forward strand.
AGAGACGATATAATTATTAAGATCTAATTGAGAGACAACATTCGAGATACCATTAGTCTGCTTTAACAGTCGAACGACAGCGTTTACTTCATTCTGAATAGTCGTTTTCGACGGCACTTTAATACCATTCACCTGATCGAGCATCATTAATGATGCAACTTTCGTCTTACTCTTACTCATGTTAAGAGTAGCCTTTATTTGACCAGACCCATTGGTTTTCAAATCAATTTCCTCCACGATATCCAAACATCCAGTTAGTATCGTGCAACTAAGAAAAAGTGCTGTAACATAAAATATTTTTCTAAACATAGTCCTATATTTTCGTTTAAAAGTATTCAAAATATTAAAATTATCGGCTAAATTACTTAAAAAAATTTCCAAAAAGTCAGTTCTGCCCGCTCTCCAAACCATTTTACTGAACAATTGTTCTTTAGATAGAGGCCACCGTGCTCACAGACATCACACTATGGATATACACTATTTACTAGAAGAAAAAGGAGGCCCCGTCTGGGCATTGGCTATTCACGATGGGCATGATATTGCAGATGAGCTTGTTCCGTTAATAAATCTCTCCGAAGTAGAAAGATTAAGAGAAGAAGATCCTTTTACAGGTATGTTGACCGATATAGGCACAAACAGGTTGGTGGTAAAAACATCTCGATTTCAAGTCGATCTGAATAGAGCCTTGCAGGATGCCATCTATCTTCACCCCGAGCAAGCTTGGGGGCTTAAAGTGTGGAAACATCTACCTTCCAAAGCTATAATCGAACGCATCCAGCACAGCTATCGCTATATTCAACGCCTGATATCTCTACTCATAGAAGATACCATCCACCGATACGGATATTTTATTGTCTACGACATACACAGCTACAACAGTAAGCGCGAAGGTCCAAATGAGATTATCGACACCGCACTTAATCCACAAATCAATATCGGCACCATCCACAACAGCTCGATATGGCATCCCGTCATTGACGCATTTAAGCAGTTTATTTCCAGCAAGCAATTCGCTGGTAGGAATATTGATATCCGGGAGAACGTGAAGTTTTCAGGGGGATACCTTTCTAAATGGATCAATAGCAAATACGGCGCCCATGGATGCGTACTTTCCATAGAGTTTAGAAAGGATTTCATGGATGAATGGAGCGGCGTGCCCAATCCTCAGGCTATTGAATTGTTTCGCCAATTATTAGCATCCTCTTTACAACACACAAATTTAAATCAGTCCGTTATATATGGAGTATAGCAAAGAAATAGCCAAAGCCATCACCTCCATAAAACAGAAGGAGCCAGCTCATATTCAATTTTCCAAAGACAGCAAATTAGTCCTCAAACGCATTACACCGTTGCTATTGGTTTATCGCATTCCTACCTTGGGTAAAGATCAGATGCTATCTGCCCTTGCCAAGTCCGAAGCTTGTTATCTAGTTGGCAAAGAATCTGAATTGGATTTTACCAAGATCGTTTCACCGATAGTACGTCAACTGATTGATGAATACGGTGCTTGTCAATTAATCGAACTGTGGCAAGAAGATGATATGGAAACAGATGTTGCCATCCATATAGCTCAAAAAACAGCATTGGCTATTGCAGACAAATTTATCAAGGACTTAAAATCCAACGACCTTCAACTTCCACTCAGCATAGCACTCAAAAAGGATTCGAAACTTCCAAAACCATTCGATGCCAAGCCTCTGGTTAATCCATTGATGGATGAGTTCAAACAGCTACTCTATATGGGAATCGCTATCAAACCACAGTACATTGAGCTAAAGACTGGTAAACCCTATCCCCTTATCCTAAGAAGTTACCGCGATACGTTCACACGAAGTCTTCGCAAAAGCTTTTTGGAGTTTGTACGCCTGCACACCTCATTAAAGGTCTCTCAATTCAGAATGCTGAGCACGACCGAACTGCAACCCTTGGTCTGGGAGATAGACAAAAGCTTAGCTTCAGAAAGTCAGCGATTTGATTTCCTACTGTTGGTAAGCCCCCTCAATACCCAAGAAGCTTGGTTACAGTTTAAAAAAGATAAATTTCTCAAAACCCCCAAATTTAGATACAGACCTATGCCAATAGATCCGGAGTTAGTCAAACGAAATCTATACAATCTACGCATAGAGGATCTAGACGATCCCACAATAGCGTATCTCTTCAGGGACAAACGAAAGGAACTAGATGCGATGATGACAATGCTGATTGATAGAGGAAATGAAGGTTTTATGCATGGCAGCCTACAAGTATTTGGCAATGTCAATGACCACCTTTTGGAGACTGCAAAGGCTATCCTAATCGTCTATGAAAACAACCAGCAACGATCACCACATAACAATGAATTTTTAAACGCAACCGAATTTGCTAAACTCGCAAAAGACGAGCTTCACTATTTAAGACAACAACTTCCTTCACTAGAGACCGGTGTACGAATCCGTGAAGATATATCAGGCATAATGGTCAATCGCGGAGTGCTCAATATCAGCAAACACTACGAAATCGAACGGTCTAGAGCCGTTGCTCTCATCCAACATGAGGTGGGCACACATATCGTCACCTATTTCAACGGCAAATCTCAACCTTTCAAACTCTTCAGCCTCGGTGTTCCCGGATATGAGCAACTGCAAGAAGGGCTCGCAGTATTTGCTGAATACATGGTCGGCGAACTTACCCGTGATCGACTTCGTATCATAGCAGCTAGGGTTATTGCCGTACACCATATGCTAGCCGGACATAAATTTCCAGACACATTCTTTCTATTGGTCGATCAATATAGTTTCAACGAAGAGACAGCATTCCACATCACTACCCGTGTATATCGAGGTGGTGGGCTCACCAAAGATGCCCTCTACCTCAAGGGATTATTGGGCATTATACAATATATTCGAGAGGGACGCGATCTAGCCTCTCTCCTTATCGGCAAAATCAGAGAAGACTATATCCCTATTGTAGAAGAATTGACACTCCGAGGACTCATACTTCCACCCGTACTTCGGCCGCGTTACCTATCTGAGCCTTATCTGCACAGCATTGATCAGATAAAAAAAGGAGGCAACATTTTCAATCTTTCAAATTCTTAACGCACAAATCTGCTATATGAACATCGCATTTATTATCAATCAGACACACAAAGAAGCTGCTAGCTTTACAACTACATTATTGGCCTTGCGAGCGCTGCAACGCGGTCACTCCATTTACTATATTGGACTGGCTGATTTTGTCTATCTTGATGAGACCAAGGTCGCCGCACATGCACGTGCAGTTCATCACCTCGACACAATTGATGACACACAGCAGCTACTCGATGTACTACGTGATACACCAAAGAAAAGAATACTGGTGCAGGAATTTGATATCATGTGGTTGCGATTTGACCCCGTACTCGATATGATCGGGCGTCCTTGGGCAGCTTCAATGGGTTTACAGTTTGCCGAAATGGCACAAAAATTAGGAGTACAAGTACTGAATGACCCGCGCGCACTCGTAGATGCCGAAAACAAATTATACCTAGAGAATTTTCCAGAAGAGATTCGTCCCCGTACCATCGTAACCCGAAGCTATGATGATGTTAAGCAATTTTTGGAACAGCAAGGTCAACAAATTATCCTTAAGCCACTTAAGGGTTCGGGCGGTAAAAATGTCTTCTTAGTAAATCAACACGAAATCAAAAACCTCAAACAAATTGTAGAGGTGATATGCCGAGATGGCTACCTTATTGCCCAAGAATATCTCCCTGCCGCTCAACAAGGAGATATTCGTTTCTTCCTTCTCAATGGTCGGCCAATTGTAGTAGATGGAAAATATGCTAGTGTCAATCGCGTACAACCCTCAGGAGAAATCCGCAGCAACATCCACCAAGGTGCTAAAGCCCAAGCAGCCATCATTACACCCGAAATTCTACAGCTTGTGGAAAAGGTAGCTCTCAAATTAAAAAACGATGGCATGTATTTCGTGGGTCTAGATATTGTTGGAGATAAGATAATGGAAATCAACGTATTTAGTCCTGGAGCCCTTCCACAAGCATCAGAGCTGAATGGTGTTGACTATACGACCGCGATTTTGGAGGACCTCGAAAGATTAGGCAAATAGCTGACGATTTACTATAAAGCTATTTTATCTTTAATCTTGACCGCTTGGGTTCGGTTCTTCACTTCTAATTTGAGATATAGATTACTGACATGATATTTTACCGTATTCAGAGATATGAAGAGTTTATCTGCCAGGCTTTGGTTGGACAATCCCTCCCATATGCCAAGAAGTACATCTGTCTCCCTTTCCGTAAGTTGATAATTTGATTTCAACGTTTCGATAATGTTACGGTCAGGATCAGTCGGTTTCACTTCTTTAGGTTGGGTGGTGGTCAATTCTTTGAGTTGGTATAGATAGCGATTAATCTCCAATCTATACTGCTCATTTTCAGCTTGCAACGACCGCGCTTTAAAAATAATAGCAAAGCTAATACTAATGATTTCAAATGCACTAACCAATCTAAAAGTATCCATATCAAAAAAAGACAACCATGCTTGGTTAAAATTTTGATTAAGGACAAACCCAACGCCAAAGAGAACGATAACCCCAAATGTAAGAACCAAAAATCGAGCATAAACATCTTTCTTAAATTGCCTAACAGCAATTCCAATAGCGATAGACGCTGCACTTAAACTTGAAATATTGATCAGCGCTACAAATCCTCCCCACTCAAATATCAAGAACAATATGAGACCTATAAAAGCAAGAGCTATTACAGGCGCAATGTATTTCCAATAGCTCTTGAAAGCATGCTTCAGATCCAAGAAATAATAAGCAAATACACAAGCTAAAGTGGCCGTGAAAGGAACCATGTACACTAATAGATTTTCTAAGACCAACCTTCCTGAAGACAAATAGTGGAACATGCCGTCCTCGTAGAAAAATTCGACAAAAACGCCCACCTGAAGCAAGCTATAGGCAATAAAACGTCGGTCTTTGAAAATCAGAAAAAAAACTAAATTAAAGATGATAGACATCAGACCAAGCCCATAATAAAGTCCTATCCGGAGTAATTTGGTACTTTCCTGTTGATAGAACGTATCCTTGGGGGCCACGATAATCTCCAGTCCCTCAAACATTGAATTTTTGCTTTTTATATAAAATTGGGTACTGTCGGTATCAAACTGAAATTGGTTATACCGCACAAATGACTTTCCTTCGGAATCTTTATTTGCATCAGAAATAGAGATAAGCTTTCCCTCTCGGTACACATATAGCTCCATATCTTGCAAATGTGGAGAGGGGATCTGCATCACCAATGATTGCCCTAGCTGATCCAACGAAAATTGTCCTTTCAACCAGAAAAAACGATGGTCAGAAGATTCCGAATAGTATAGGTTTTCATTTTTATCAAACAACTGGAACTCCAATCCTGCAATCTCCCCCTCGACTTGGCTTGCATTTGCATTTGATAAAAAAATCGAAATAAAAAAGATGTAATATATCAGTTTAACAACAATTGAAGATACGCCCTTTTCTTTCATACTTTTCCTAACAGGTTGATGGATCGATAATCGAAACCAAAAGTAGCATTTTCAAATCGGCTATCCACACATCACGGACAATTTATTATTCCACAGTCCTCTTCACAGTATATTTTTTAAAAATAAGATGGGCGGCCATTAGCCGCCCATTCCTACAGGCTGATGTGGATCTAATAGCCGAAAATCTCTTCTAATGAAAGTTTTTTCACCTCGCCCAACTTCTGTAAGTCTTCGGATTTGAGATTTTCCGTTTGCGCTACAATACAGTATACATACGGTTTGTTGCTCATTTCCTTTGCATGAAAAGCTTTCAAATCCCCGTAGGTTAATCTCGGTGCCTTTTCATAAACATCTTTTCTTATATCTGTTTTATTCCCTAAACGTTCCGCTGCAAGATAGCTACTCAATATCGCAGAGTTAGTGATACGTTCACTCGCTATTGATTTAATCAAACTTACTTTTGCAGTCTCTAGTGCCTGACTTGATTCGGGCAAGTCATTCAACAATTCATTCATTCCAACTACAGCGTCATTGAATTTGTCCGCTTGGGTCCCAATATAGGCACCCACCGAATAATGATTCCCCTTCTTAAACGGCTGTCCAAAAAATGCATAGGTAGAATAGGCGAGTGCTTTCGATTCACGGATAGTCTGGAACACAATACTTCCCATACCTCCTCCAAAGTAGTTATTAAACAAGGATATAGTAGGTGCATAGGCAGAATTGTAGGTTTCCGAATTTCTGAACCAAAAAACCTCGGCCTGTTTCATATTAAAGTTTGCCAACAATACCTTGTTCGCTATTGTCGGAGACTCCTTGAAAGGTTGTGCTTTTTGGATTTCCAGATATACCCCCTCACCGGTTTTCAACGGTTGTAAACTCGTTACCAAGTCCGTTGTGGACTTAGGTCCAAAATACAGTATAGTATGCTTCATGTTCGCAAAATCATGCAACAATTTGACTAAATCCTCCGCCCTTACGGCATCCAATTCTGTGTCCGACAACGTATAGTTGAATGGATTACTTGCGCCATACTTAGCATAAGACTTGAGCCCGTCCATGATAGTCGCTTTATTTTCCTTGGCATTGATTCGTGATTTCTTCAATCGCCCGATATAAGCTTCGAAAGCCGCTTGATCCACCACACAATTCTTAATCAAATCATGAATCAATGTCACTGTATTCGCAAAATTACTACTCAAACCAGAAACGGCAATATTCGTTTCTTCGTTTCCGGAAGAGACACTAAAATCAGAGGCCAATTTATAAAACTCCTTGCTAAAGGCTTCGCTTGATTTATCTTTCGTACCCAAGAATTCTAGATAATTGGCTGCCAGAGACAGTAGTTTATTATTCCATTTGCCAATTTTATATTGATACACCAAGCTAAATAACTCATTATCCTTATTCTGTACTGCAATTATGTCAATATCCTTCAACTTAGCCTTCTCTACATCTTTGCTATAATCGATCCATACAGGCTTGATAGCATTCTCTGGCAGAGCATCTATCCTTTTTAAAAAATCAGATTGATCTTCTCTATTGACAGTGATTGGTGTAATGGACGGTTTAATCACCTTTACTACATTCTCATCTATGCCCTGACGTTTGTACACAGCCACATAATTACGATCGTTTAAATATTTATTGGCAAATTCTATGATATCCTGTTTTGTAATTTTGGATAGATTATCAGAATAACTCAATTCTGATGACCAATCCACTCCAGAAGTAAAGGCATCCATTAGTCCCTCGGCCCGCGCCTTATAGCTGTCATTTCGAGATATTTCACTTTTCTTCTCGTTATTGACGATAGAGGTGATTAAATCCTCTGAAAACTCACCCTTCCTCAACTTGTTCAATTCGGCCAATATCAAATTCTTAACATCATCCAAGGATTGGCCCTGGGTCGGATTACCCTGGAGTATCAACATGGAGTAATCCTTCAAAACATAGGGAAAAGCACCCGCGCCCAATAGTTTTTGGGATTTCACCAAATTCAAATCGATTAGACCTGCTGACCCGTTTGTCAACATATTCGCCAATAGATTGAGCATTTGTGCGTCCTTAGTCGCTGCTCCTGGAAAACGAAATCCCAAAAATAGATATTCAGCATTTGGGCCTTTCACCTCTCGTAGTATAGGTTCTTCGATTACCTTTTCCGGTTCGATTACGTACGGAGGTAATGATTGCTCCTTCATATATCCAAAAGTAGCATCTATTTTTTTTACCATCTCTGTCGGGTCGAAATCACCTGACATGATTACTCCCATATTATTCGGCACATAATAGGTTTCAAAATACTCCCTAATCGCTTTAAGAGAGGGGTTTTTTAAATGCTCTACTGTTCCAATCACCGTTTGTCTCCCATAATTATTATTAGGAAACATCGCTTCAAACATGGCTTCAATAGATTTCCTATTATCATTATCCAATCCTATATTTTTCTCTTCATAAACAGCCTCTAGCTCGGTATGGAATAGTCTGAATATAGGATTGCGGAACCGCTCTCCCTGCACAGCCAAATACTTATCTACCACATTATTCGGTATGTCTTCAATATATACTGTCTGCTCGAATGATGTAAATGCATTGGTACCATCTGCCCCCATACCACTCATCAACTTGTCGTATTCATTAGCAATAGCGTACTTCGCGGCTTCACCCGACACCCGATCTATTTCCTCATAAATTTGCTTACGTTGATTTTCATCCGATGTCGAATTATATTTTTCATAAAGGGCATCGATTTGATCCAATAGTGGCTTTTCCTTGGCCCAATCTTTAGTACCAAACTTGTCCGTACCTTTAAACAATAGATGTTCCAAATAGTGCGCCAGTCCCGTATGATCTTTAGGATCTGTCTTGCTTCCGGCCTTAGTAGCAATATATGTTTGGATACGAGGTTCCTTCTTGCTTGGGCTCAAAATGACTGTCAAGCCATTTTTTAGTGTATAGAAACGGGCTTGCGTCGGGTCATTCGTGACATACTTATAGGTATACCCTCCTTCTGATGATTCCTTCCAGTCGTAGTTTTTCACTTGAGCAACAGTTATTGAAGTTAAAAAAGCAACAAAATATACGACAAAAATCGATTTTAAAAACTTATTCATATGAGTTTGTTTTATTTCTTTCCAAAGAATATAGATGTCATTTTATATGTTAAGACTATTAAATCAGAAACAGTATTCATCAAACCCCACTAATAGACAACCTTCTAAACTGCAACTACTTATAAAAACATAAAGTACTTAAGAATACATCGGAATTACAAACATTACATTTCATTCCGAAAATTTTACTGAAAACATTCTCATAATTGATAATTTTTATCGTACCACGTCTTTCGTAAGTCACTTTTTTAAAAATCGTAAAGCTTCAAAGCCTGGCAATACATTTAATCATGTCCATATTCCATTCCATCTAAAAAACTGATACCTTTAGCTATTAATTATATGGATTGACAAATGACAATACGCTATATTATACTATTACTCATGTGTGCTATGCTAAATCCTGCATCAGGCCAAAAACCTTCTGCTAATTCCAAGGCGCAGCAACAGTACACTGCTGCCAATAGACTGATACAAAAAGGCGAACAGCGCAATGCCATCCCCTTATTATTAGAGGCAATCAGATATGACAAAACATTTGCCTCTGCCTATCAGACTTTAGGTGACGTATATCGCAAATCTGGCAGGTACGAAGACGCCAGACAAGCCTATCAGCAGGTACTTCTCCATGATCCAAATTTAACACCACTCACTTACTTCGGCATAGGTGAGTCAAGTTTATTCACCGGACATTATCCAGAAGCACTTAGTTACCTTACCCAATACAAGGATCAGAGTCGATTATCCGAAAAAAGCATACTGCTTGTCAACAAATACATCGCCGACTGTCAGTTTAGCATTACCTATAGACCAGACCACCAGTTTGTACTGCACAAATTATCCGCAGCTATCAACTCGGTTGATGACGAATATTTCCCAAAACTTACTGCAGATAATAAAACGATCATCTTCACGCGAAAGACCAATAATCAAGAGAACTTTTTTGAAAGCAGCTATATCGACAGCGCATGGACTGAAGCTACAAAACTAGTAGGTTACATCAATTCCGAGGCATTCAATGAAGGTGCCCATTGCATCTCTCCTGACGGTAAGTACCTGTTTTTCACAGGATGTAACTGGCCGAATGGGCTTGGAAGTTGCGACATTTACGTGTCAAAGAAAGAGAATGGGATCTGGAGTGAGCCCTCCAATTTAGGCCATCCCATCAACACTAAAGGCTGGGAATCACAGCCGGCTATTAGTGCCGATGGAAAAACACTATATTTTGTCAGCAATAGAGCTGGTGGCGTAGGTGGGTATGACATATGGAAAAGCACCCTCAATGCCGACAACAAATGGACCACTGCCATCAATCTAGGTACGCAAATCAACACCACATTTGATGAAAGTGCGCCTTATATCCATGCAGACAATAAAAGCCTCTATTTTGCTTCTAACGGATGGCCTGGGTTTGGACGAAAAGATATCTTTATCAGCGAAAGTGACTCAGTCGGTGCTTGGTCCACTCCCCAAAATCTCGGCTCGCCCATCAACAATTGTTACGAGCAGAATGCACTACATGTAAGTATGAATGGTAAAATGGGGTTCCTTTCGACCGAATTGGGTGAAGATGCACAATTAGACCTATATAGCTTTCAGATGCCAGTAGGGACACGTCCCCAGCCCGTCGCTTTTATTAAAGGTCTGGTGTTAAATGCCAATACCAAGCAACCACTCTCCGCAACGATAAGTGTTACCAACACATTGACGAATAAGGTCGTATTTGAAGATGTAAGCGATATTCAAGATGGTTCATTTCTGGCCACTCTACCGATTGGACATCATTATGCAGTACATATCCAAGAAAAAGGTTACCTCTTCGAATCTAAACAATATGCCCTTGATAAACTCCAATATACCAACGAAGAATTTGAAGCCCATATCCTCTTAAAACCGATTGAGACTGGCAAGAATGCAACGCTCAATAACATTTTCTTTGAAGTAAACAAGCATGAACTACTTCCATCCTCCACAAGCGAGCTCAACACTTTGGTCAAATTTCTCACTGACAATCCCAATGTACGAATTGAAATCAGTGGACATACCGACAATACCGGAAATTCACAGCTCAACCAAGCATTATCAACGAGTCGAGCACTCGCCGTTGTAAACTATCTGATTAAGAACGGAGTGACAAGCACAAGATTGATATCTAAAGGATATGGATCGTCTAAACCCATAGCTGACAATCAATCCGAAGAAGGGAAAGCAATGAACCGAAGGACCGAATTTCAAATAATAGGAATTTAATACCCGAGTTGCTACAATTACTTATGGATTTCTTTGAGAAATTCACTTGCGCTGACAGTTTTCATTTCCGCATCTCCATTCTTTTCCAGGAGGTTTAGCTCTCCATTCGAATTCCATTTCACCTTATGATAGGTAGGTGCCAAGACGAAATTTCCTTTGAGATCCATGACCCCATACTGTCCTCCCTTTTTGGCAAATACATAGGTCGAATTAAGCGGTTGTATATCTTCCAGTTGTCCCACTAAGATTTTTCCATCAAGATTTGCCAATCCACATTCAGCATCTGTCTGGTAAGAATAGATAGCATCATCAATAGGCAGAAAATGATTGTATGCCACTTTATTTAACAATTGGCCAGCAGCATTCATCAACCAATAGCGTTGTTCGATGTCAGTGACTGCCACTACATTTTCATTTATTCGTTCGGCACTTTGATAGACTGCAGGGAGCAATATGTCTCCATTTTCGTTCCTTACGCCCACCACACTTAACCCCGCTCGTACATCTTGAAACCACTGGATACCGTCCTCTAATGAAAATGCACTATGAAAACTATTGACCAAAGACTCGTCCCCCTGTCCTGTACCATCACTATCCAAAGGGGTCAATTCTACAACTTCGACTTCATTTGGCAATTCAAAATAGGATCCTAGGGCGGGAAGCTTTTCAGCTTTAGTTACGAAAAAACCGAGGGTACTATCCTCTTTACTGAAATCCAATTGGAAGATGGCTCCTGGAAGATGCCGACCAAAAGGCAATACTTCTGTAGAATAAGCCGGTAATGCTGCAGCACACCATACCGTATACTGGTTCTCTCCCAACCCCATCTCTCCAAATGTGAGCGTATGTTTATTACAAGTATACCCCCGCAACTCCTTGGTTCCTTCTACTGTCCCTATGATTAAATAGGCCTCACCATCCTTCAAATCCGAGATAGCAGAAGGAGCTGTAACCTTATAAATATCTGACAACTGATCTTTCATAATCATATCATCGCCCTCCAAAAAAGAAAAGACAAGCTTCTCTGGATACTGGTAATATGTAAAAGATTTGGTATAAAAATTACTAGCCTTTGTTCTATCTTTCGATAAAATAAGCTGTTCTTGCAACTCTATTTTCTTCCCATTAGGTTGAAACGTCTCCATCACAGCCTGCTCAAAATCTGCGATATAGCCAGATTTACGTTTATTCCACCATTCTACAGGTTTTTCACCACTTGCTTCGAGCTCCAATTGCCACACACCTTCTTGGGCATATAGATAAGAAACAGGACCAAATACACATACACACAGGACCAAGCAAATTTTCAATTTCATAGACAAAGACTTAATGACTTCTAGAAGTCACAAAATAAAGACCAATTGTCGACAATAAGGAAATTTATTTGATATTTTTCTTCTTAATCTCCTCCACAGCATAATTAACAGCTCTTGCCGTTAGCGCCATATAAGTAATAGAAGGGTTTTGAGTGCCCGTAGAAGTCATACATGCACCATCTGTTACAAAAACATTAGGACAGCTGTGAACTTGGTTCCATTTGTTCAGTACCGAGCTTTTAGAATCCCTTCCCATTCTCGCTCCGCCCATCTCGTGAATATCAAGACCAGGATTCTGTTTACTATCATGTTTTACGATGTTTTTGACTCCAGCTACCGTTAGCATCTCCTCCCCTTGGCTCCAAAAATCCGCTTTCGATTTATGATCGTTTTCATCGTAAGAAATGGAGGTCACTAACAGCGGCATACCATATTTATCTCTTTGATCTGCACTCAGCCTCACATGATTGGATTCCTTTGGAATGGTTTCCCCCTGCATCATCATTCCTACACCCCATCCTCCAACCTGCATCAGGCTATCTTTATAAGCCCCGCCTAAAGAATCGCTCTCATTCGCCACTCCTCTTCCTCGCGAAGCGCCAAAGAAAGATGCATATCCTCTCAAAAAATTGGTTTCTTGTTTTTTTACATTTCGAAAATTAGGGATGATGGGTTGCGTAGGACGTCGTCCATAGTAATATTTATCCTCAAATCCCTCCAAAGTCCCCCCCATAGAACCCAAATAATTGTGAAAAGCGATATATTTCCCTAACACACCACTATCATTTCCAAGACCATTGGGAAAACGGCTAGATACCGAATTCATCAAAATCATATTCGAAGCCAATGCAGAAGCATTCAGAAAAATCACGGTTGCAAAAAAATCATGAATCTCCATACTTTCGGCATCTACTACCCGTACACCTGTAGCTTTCCCTGAAGCATCGTCATAAATAATAGATTGCACAACACTATGTGGCCTGACAGTCAAATTACCCGTTTTCATAGCCCATGGAAGGGTTGATGCATTCGAGCTAAAATAGCCCCCAAATGGACAGCCCCTTTGACACAATGAGCGCGCCTGACACTGTGTACGTCCCTGTGCTATATGCACCGGTTGTGGTTTCGTAATATGCGCACATCTTCCCGCAATCACGCGACGATCGGTGTAGTGTGAATGGATTTTATCTTGGATACTCAATTCTACAGCATTCATATCCCAAGCCGGTAAAAATTCACCATCTGGCATTGCCGCCACTCCATCCCTATTTCCAGAGACTCCTATAAATCGTTCGACATGGCTATACCAAGGCGCAATATCCGCGTACCGGATTGGCCAATCTACAGCAAAACCATCGCGCGCCGGCCCTTCAAAATCATACTCACTCCACCGTTGCACTTGTCTAGCCCATATCAACGACTTCCCCCCCACTTGATATCCTCGAATCCAGTCAAAAGGCTGCTCTTGGATATAAGGCTGCTCCTCATCCTTTGTAAAAAAATGAAGCGCATCCTCTTTAAAAGCATAGCATTTCGATGCAATAGGATTTTCGGTTTTCACTTGAAGAGGCAATTGTCCTCGATGATCGAAGCCCCAAGGGTCAACATTTGCTGTAGGATAGTCCTTGATGTGCTTGACATCACGACCACGTTCCAACACTAGTGTTTTGAGCCCTTTTTCACACAGCTCCTTCGCTGCCCATCCTCCAGAAATACCGGAACCGATGACAATCGCGTCAAAATGTATATTTTTTTTCATGAATAATTTAGGTTGGTTAGGGTTAGCAACTTGGTAGAATTGGTCAATTGGGCTTATAATTTAATAATTTGCCCACTCTTGACAGATTCGTCACAAGCTACTGCTATTCGCAGACTATTGATAGCATCCTGCATTTGCTTAGACAAGTCCAAGTCCTCATGTATGGCCTTCAAAAAAAAGCGTTGTTCTCTATTGCACAATTCTTGATGATCGGGCTCATCCTTCAAATTTAACCATTCATCCTGCTTCACAAATCTATTGGCACTATCTATCGTCGCATGATGTATACGAATTGATTCCGTTTGAGTATGCGCAGCTACACTATCCGAATGTCCGGATTTGGAGGCGTCGTCAGCTACGATAGAAACCGAGCCCTTCGGTCCGATTACATCCTTGACAAAAAAAGCAGTCTCGCTAATCATAGGGCCCCACCCTGCTTCATACCAGCCTACACTTCCATCCTCAAATCGTATTTGCAATTGTCCATAATTATAATTGTCCTCAGGAATATCAGCAGTCAATCTAGCTCCAATTGCCGAGACCTGTACCGGTCTAGCATCAGTTAGTTGACACATCACATCAATATAATGAACACCACAATCTACAATAGGACTCAAGCTCTTCATCAAATTACGATGCACATCCCACATATAGCCATGGCTTTGTTGATTCAAGTTCATACGCATCACCAATGGAGAGCCCATCTCTCTTCCTTTTTCAATGAATTTGACCCAAGAAGGATGATAGCGCAGTATATATCCGACAACAAGCTTTCGTTGAGCTAGCACAGCAGCGTCGATCACGCGTTGCGCACCCAAGACAGTATCTGCAAGCGGTTTTTCAATAAACACATGTGCCCCCGCCTCAAATGCCATTATTGCATAGGATTCATGGGTGTCGGGATAGGTAGAAATACAAACAGCATCAGGTCTCGAGATTAGCAATGCTTCCGCATAATCGTCGAATAAAGGATATTGTGCGGCCAATTTCTCATTTAGCACATGCTTACTATTCCCTCTAGACACCAAGCCTACAATTTCAAATCCTTCTAAATCGTGATAGGCCTGCGCATGGGAAGCCCCCATATTGCCGCAGCCAACCACAAGTATTTTTATATTTTGCATGAATCTTACTACCGAAATCTAACCAAAGTTTGTCAATCCTGGACGCGGAATCGGCGATTGATCACCTTGCATATCCCAGCTAAATTCATCCGAATGTGGCCCCAATACCACCTGAGAATTAATAATCTCCTCATAACTTATCGCCTTACCGGTATAGGCCGCTGTACGTCCCCATATACCTAACAAAGTCGATTTGGTCATCGAATCGCCATCGTTGATGACTTGTCCATTCCGGATAGCCGCAAATAATTCATCGTGCTGGGTTTGGTACATATTATTTAAACGTTCAGCATATTTCCAAGGATGTTGGCCTAATATTTCATAGCTTGACATCAGCTTCACGTCAACTTGCCCCTGCGTCCCCATCACATCGACACTGTTACGCGAAGCAGTTCCATTCTGTTGTCGACTAAAATGATAGGATTTTAAGCCTTCAGGATAAGCATACTCCAGCGCATAATGATCATAACCATTTCCAAACTTATCCCATGGTTTGCTCTGGCGCCCGCCAGTACCCGTCACAGTTTTGGGAAGCTCATCATTCATCACCCACGACATAAAATCTACGCTATGGATGGCCTGCTCCACCAACATATCACCCGAATAACGAGTATAGAACACCCAATTACGTAATTGGAATTCCATATCGCTCCAATTCGGCTGTCTTTCCTTAAAGGTCAATTCGCCTCCATATCGTGTAGTAGACAAGCCCTTGATATCACCAATATTTCCAGCTCGAACCTGTTTAATGACTTCTCGATTCGGTAGTGAATAGCGGAAACAAAATCCACACACAATATTCAGTTTCTTCTGTTTAGCTAGCTCCACCGCCTTGCTGACACGGTGAATACCAGGAATATCTACCGCAACAGGTTTTTCACAAAAAATATGCTTTCCGGCCCTAACAGCCTCCTCTAGATGATCAGGCCTAAAATTAGGCGGCGAGCAAAGCAGCACCACGTCCACGCCTGAGTTGATTAACTTCTTATAAGCGTCGAAGCCTACAAATCTATTTTTCTCCTCGACATTTACTCGTTTTGGATCAATTTCCTTCAGAGAGGTCAATGCATTTTCTAGCTGATCTGCAAAAACATCAGCCAATGCCGTGATTTCTACTTGAGGATCAGCAGCCAAAGCCTGAGAAGCCGCACCGGTGCCCCTCCCCCCACATCCAATCAGGCCTACCTTAATCTTTTTCGCTGCCGCACCATACCCAATAGTGGGGATAGCTGCTAGAGAAGCTGCAAAAACTGCGCTTTGTTTCAGAAAAGTTCTTCTATTTTGGTTCATGTCTATATAACTGTAACCATAAAATTAGACTTTTTCATTGACATTCAAAACATAACACTCCATTTGATAAATAGCATCACTAGATTTTTACAATCAATAGTGCGTTTTTATGCACTTTTCAAAATCAATCACTCGATAAGTTACAAATATTACATAACTTCACCCCACCAATCATCAATTTTAAACACAAATGGAAGAAAAGCTACCCATCATCTCCCCCCTTATTACCAACGACGCAGTCGTCTTTGGATTACTAATGGGCATACTCGGTTTTATTTTTTACACTTCTAGTAAAAAAGATGGCTTCTGGGCAAAGTTTTACAAATATTGCCCCTCGCTGGTACTTTGTTATTTTGTACCCGCCATTCTGAATTCATTCAACATCATCAACGGCGAGGTATCACAATTGGATGAAATGGCCTCGACATACCTCCTGCCTACCAGTTTGATATTCTTCACACTTGGCATTGATATACAAGGGCTCAAGCAATTGGGAAGCAAATCGCTTATCATGTTTTTCACAGGCGCTATCGGTATCGTAATTGGCGGCCCCATAGCACTAGCCTTACTAGGTAGCATTTTCCCCTCTATCTTAACCTTTAATGGCGAGGATACCTGGCGAGGGTTTGCCGCTATTGCTGGCAGTTGGATCGGAGGCAGCGCCAATCAAGCAGCCATGTTCAAAGTATTCGGATCATCAGAAGCATTATTTGGACAAATGGTAGCCGTAGATGTGCTGATTTCCAGTATCTGGATGGGACTTCTCATCTATGGGGCACAGAAAGCGGATAAAATTGATAAATTTTTCAAGGCTGACAGTAATGCCCTTTATGATTTACAACGACGGTTAGAATCCGTTCATCTGGCTCAACGAGTCAAAGATGTCTCCGTAGCCCAGTGGTTTACAGTACTTGGAGTCGGATTTGCCGGAACCGGACTCTCCCACCTCCTGGGCAATGAGATAGGCCCATGGTTCAAAGAGGTATGGCCAGGTGCGGAGCAATATTCCTTGACCAGCATTACCTTTTGGGTCATTATCATTGCGACCACCATCGGAATGGTGCTTTCTTTTACCCCTGCACGCAAATTAGAAAATTATGGCGCATCCAATATGGGATCCATACTGCTTTATATTCTTGTAGCAACTATCGGTATGAAAATGGATATCAAAGCCTTATTGGATAATCCCATTTTCTTCCTGGTAGGGGCCGTCTGGATTTTGATTCACATTATCCTCATGTTAGGAGTGGCCAAAATCATAAAAGCCCCCTTTTTCTACGTTGCCGTAGCGAGCCAAGCCAACATTGGTGGAGCTGCATCGGCACCAGTAGTCGCAGCCGCTTTTAACAAATACCTGGCCCCCGTAGGCGTATTGATGGCCGTATTAGGATACGCGGTCGGTACCTATGGAGGTTACATTTGCGGCCTCTTGATGCAATACATCTCCGGGCTCATTAGCTAAGTACAACGGATTGAACAGGTAGATGCAGTATGGATGCACCATATTGCACCTACCCTACTCCACATCCATGTCCCAAATCACAGTAAAATAATCCTTTCCAAAAAAATATCACCTATAGACTTCGACATCCAATTCAACGCGCAAATATGATAGAAATAGAGCTCAGAACACTATCAGCGGTCATCTAGAGTAGATTCAGAGGTTTTGGTAAATGTCAACTTCACAATAGTTTTAGCTAAATAGTTTTCAAAACAAAAAAAACGCTATTCTTTTGACTACCTTTGCGAAAGTTTGACTCAGACATAGAGTCGAATATGATTAAATTTCAACAATTTGCAATTCAAAGATTTAAAACTTATAGCTCCTATCCTCAAGGCTTTAGATGCTTCAGGATACGAAACCCCTACACCTATACAGGAACAGGCTATTCCCATTATTTTTCAAAAAAGGGATTTATTAGGTTGTGCACAGACAGGCACCGGAAAAACAGCTGCATTTGCCATACCTATCTTACAGATGCTGTCCTATTCAAAAGAAAAGACAGCAAAAAAACAGATTCGAGCACTCGTGTTGACTCCAACACGTGAATTGGCCATCCAAATCCACGAAAATTTCAATACCTATTCCAAGGATTTACAAATCCGCAACCTAGTCATATACGGTGGGGTTGGACAGCAACCGCAGCGCGATGCGTTAAAAAAAGGAATTGATGTGCTCATCGCTACTCCAGGAAGACTATTGGATCTTTACAACCAAGGATACATAGACCTTAAGAGTCTAGAATTTTTCGTTCTAGACGAAGCAGATCGTATGCTAGACATGGGTTTTATCCACGATGTAAAGAAGATTATCAATATTATCCCAACAAAAAGGCAAACATTGCTATTCTCGGCAACAATGCCCTCCGAAATTCAAAAATTATCTTCTCACATTCTTAATGACCCTAGCAAAGTAGAGGTGACCCCTGAGTCTACTACCGCTGAAAAAATACAGCAATCAGTATACTTTGTCAGCAAGAACGACAAACGTCATCTGTTGACCCATCTCCTTGAAGTAGAAAACATTGACCACGCACTCGTCTTTTCCAGAACTAAACATGGAGCCGATCGTATCGTGAAAGATTTACAAAAAAAGGGAATCCAAGCAGCCGCCATTCACGGTAATAAGTCCCAATCTGCTAGACAGAATGCACTAAGAAACTTCAAAGATCGCTCCCTAAAGCTACTAGTCGCAACAGATATAGCAGCCAGAGGTATAGATATCGACGAATTGGCAAATGTCATCAACTTTGACCTCCCCAATATACCCGAGTCATATGTACATCGAATAGGTCGTACTGGCCGTGCAGGGAGAGACGGAAGAGCAATATCTTTCTGTGATGACGAAGAATATGCATACTTGATGGATATTGAAAAATCTATCCGCATGGAAATTCCGGTTATAGAAAATCATCCATATTCCTTGAAAATCGTTCCAAAGAAAAATGGGAACACAGCCGGAAAAGCGAAAAACGAACAACAAAAAACAGGCTCCAAATCAAGTCACAACAAGTCTTTCCAGAGAAGACCAAAACCCAAACGAAGAGATTAGTTCCATCTAGCATAGACTAAAAGTCCCGCTATCGTGAAGGTAGCGGGACTTTTAGTCTATGATTCTTCTAGTTGATCCAAGGTTCCCTTTATCTGTTTCAAATATTTACCATAATACTGATAAGCCATCATCTCGATGAAAAACACGACTAGGATGACACTCACTATGGCCGTAGCGACAATCCAAAGCACAAAGTTAGGCTCTTGCGCCAACGTATCCTTCAAATGATACAATTTCTCAAACCATTTATCTGCTTTGCCCACTGAAAACATAATCCCATACATAATAAGTCCCTGAGGAATCATCACGTAGGAAATAGTCTTATAGGAATCTATCGAAAACTTCAGATCATAATACAGCTTCAACAGATTTTCACGTGAATTCAACACCTCAAACTGTTGCGTGCTTTTATAAAAATAGTAGAACCGCCTATAGTATACAAAACTGGCCAATAGCATTTGCACCAGCACAAGATAATAGGCAAATCGGGCAATCCCTTCTATCCGGTACAATCCCACAAGCGGCACTATTGTTAGAAAAATCATCGCGCCAACCCATAGCAAAAATTCATTCCTGATGTTGCGCCTGACCCTATCAAGTACACCATCCACCTGCTGATATCTTTCCAAGTTGGGATCTATCTTCATCTGATCATCAGCTTGATTGTCCCATTGCTTTTGTAATTCATCAAAATTCATGTTCGTATTTTTTAATGATGTGTTGTATTTTTTCTTTTGTACGGTTCAATTTGACCCGTGCATTCACTTCGCTGATTCCAAGATTCTCAGCAATCTCACGATGACTCTGCCCTTCTAAAAAAAGAAATATCAAAGCCTTCTCCACCTGATTCAACTCTTGGACGGCCCTATAAAATATCGCCAATTGTTCCTCTTTCTGTCCTGAGTCGTTATCTTCAGCAACATCATGATAGGCTTCTAAGGACACCTGTTCTCCATACCTCTTCCCCTTTTTTAAATATACGAGCGCGGTGTTAATAGCCACGCGATACATCCACGTAGAAAACTGACTTGCATTCCTAAATGATTCGTAGGACTTCCACAATTGAAAAATAATCTCCTGACAAAGGTCCGCCCTATCATCCGGATCATCCATATACATTTTGGAGACCTTAAAGATGATACCTTTATTTTTTTTCATTAGGTCCAGAAATTCAGTCTCTCTTTCTTTCACTTATTTAGTATTTTATGATACAGCCCTTAATCTGCGCGCAATTGTAATCAATTAGTAACGTAAAGTAAAAAACGTTACAGCCTTTACGAAAAAAAAACTTTTTTTTAACCCCATGCATTACTGACTATGCAACTATTATGTGTAATTTAAATACTCGAACCTTCTACCTCCGTGAGGCAGATAGCGTCGCCGACAAACAAAAAAAACGACAAACAAGAAAAGATACATGGAAAATACATTTTACGAAGGCCAAGTACTATGGTCGCAAATAGATGCCAATCGTCATCTCCGTCACTCCGCCTATGCTGATTTATGCGCACAAGCAAGAAGCAACATGTTAAAAAAAATGGGACTATCGCTTGACGAATTTGCAAAGATGGGAATTGGCCCCATCTTATTTAGGGAAGAGCTCATCTATCACCGCGAAATCAGATTGGACGAATATGTTCACGTAGATATCGAGTTAACCAAATTCAACCTCGCCAATGCTAGATTCTCATTTCGCCATGAAGTATTCAAAGAAGACGGCATTAAGGCTGCCACTGTAATAGTCGATGGCGCATGGCTAGATATACGTCAACGCAAGTTGGTCAACATCCCCGATGAGTGGTATAGCTACATGGCGAAAGTACCCCGTTCAGTAGATTATGAGGAATCCAAGTAATGCACACGCCTACTTTTTTTCCACATTTTAAAACTTTCTGTATCGTGATTGAATAATTTTATTACTTTTAATATAGAAAACACACATTAACAATAGATTCACCCATAATAAGAATGAAAACCAAGCTAGAGTTCACCTTTTGCCACCGCAAGCCCGAGCGTTCTTTTTTTTGGAAAGGAAAGCAGTTTCCAGTTTGCGCACGCTGTACAGGCATCCATCTTGGATATCTCTCGACTTTTCTTTTCATCTTCGGAATCCTGACCATGAATTGGTGGATCGCACTTTTATTCACCCTGCCTACCATAATTGATGGCCTCACACAGGCTTATTGGAATCGAGAAAGCAATAATATACTACGCTTTATTACGGGAATCATGGCCGGTATTGGGATGATGGCCATATGCGCCATAATAGGTAGAGCGATCGGTTCGCTCATACTAGACGGAATCCAATTGATCATTAAATAAATATTAAATATGGAAGAGCAAAACACACCAAACTTTGACCCCAATCAGGGACAAAACCAAAATCAGTTTAACAATCCTTTTAATCAACAAAATCAAGATGACTTATCAACACCTTTAAAAGTCTTGTCATTTTGTATCCCGTTATTTGGAGCAATCTACTACTTCATCAAAAAAGATGAAGCACCTAAGCAAGCAAAGTCGGCCTGTACTTTTGCTATCTATGGAGTAGTTGTTTCCATCGTCCTTAACATCATCGCCGCAATCTTTGGTGGACTGGGCTCCCTAATGGGCAGTTAAAATGTTTACAAAGGGGCAGTAATCCTAAGCAGATACCTGTCCCTTTATTTTTTATTAAAAAAACCGCCATACACTAAAGTATGACGGTTCTCACATAACCTCACCTAAAAAAACTATCTTTTCCTTATTTTACTTCTATAAGTCGTTTAGCTACGATTGACTCTTCCTTCTTACCCACCTTCACGACCAATATACCATTTTCATAAGCCGCATCAATACTGTTGTAATCTACCGTATCAGGCAACGTGAATGATCGGGTAAACGATGTATAGTTAAACTCACGTTTACTGAACAACTTACTAGCTGTCTCTCCCTCATTTACCTTTTCCGCAGAGATAGTCATCATGTTCTTATCCACATTGATCTTAAAATCTGCTTTCTCAAGTCCTGGTGCAGCCAACTCAATCTTGTACGAATCTTCGGCTTCAGAAATATTCACAGCAGGAATACGAGTCACCAAACGATCCGTGATGAATGAATCATTAAATAAGTTGTCAAACACTGAATTCACAAATGGGTTAACTGCATCTGTATTAACCGCTTTAGTTGGAAATTTTAATAATGCCATAATACTGTCCTCCGTTATTTTTTGTTCAATTTTATTTTCAGATATATAATCAATCGGCGTACCAACTCAAAAAAAGAAATAAAACAAGACAAAAAGTCATCACAAAAGCACTCAAAGTGACAATATGTCATTTTAAATATGCGACATCTATGTAAAAAAGACAATCCTCGTACCGGTTCGTTTGCAATATCTCAAATGAAGAAACTAAAAGAAAAATAAAAGGGGACAGAAAAGGCATCCATCCGCCATACCCAATGAGATATCCACCCTTTCAAAAAAAAGATAAAAAAAAGAAACAAACTAGATAGAATCTCTAGCTCCTTTGATAGACCAATCTGATCTTGGATTTGGCATGATCCCCTCCAAAAAGGGGATTCAATTTGACAACTGTAATATCCACATGCTCCAAAAAGTCAAATCTATCCAACACCTTATCCATCATTTCCTCCACTGCAGACTCAATCAAGGCCCTTTTCTGATGCATTACATCTGCTATCACGGCATACAATTGCTCATAGTTAAGCGTATTAGCCAGATCATCCCCAGAGACTTTTTGGTAGATATAGCTCACCTCTACACTCACATAGAATTCATTCCCAACCACCTGCTCTTCCAAGTAATAACCAACTGGAGCATAAAATCTCGCATCATTTATCGCGATAGTCTGCCTAAGGATTGCCATACCGCAAACCTAGAAATATTTATCCGTTTCAAAAAATATCTTTATTATTGTCTTATAAAAAAACCATAACCCCTCAAATATGACACCTCATTTAAGATATCCCTTGGGATTGCTACTAAGTCTTTTGACATGCTCACTATTCGCCCAATCTCACTTCAAACCCGAAGACACCGAATTCTACACCCCTAAACCACCTGTCGTTACAGTCACCAACACCATCCCAAGTGACGCCATAATATTATTTAACGGAGTCGACCTCAGTAAATGGGAATCATCTACAACTCCAGGGGCTGCTGCCCCATGGACAGTAAACAATAACATACTCACTGTAAAACCTAGCTCCGGAAATATTCAGACCAAAGACAAATTCGACGATTTCCAACTCCACATCGAGTGGCAGAGCCCCTTAGTAGTAAAGGGCAACGGACAAGGACGTGGCAACAGCGGAATATTCTTACAAGGTCTCTACGAGTTGCAGGTATTGGACAATCAGGACAACCCCACCTATACCAATGGTCAAGCCGGAAGCATCTACAAACAGCGTCCCCCATTGGTGGAAGCCAGAGTCGCCCCACAAGGATGGCATACCTATGACATCTTATACACCGCGCCACGGTTCAATAAAGACGGGATGTTGATCAGCAAAGCGAGGGTCACAGTGTTACACAATGGCATAGTTGTACAACTCAATACCGAAATCGAAGGAACGACAGAGTACATTGGCCTCCCTCAGCTCAAAGCGCACGGTGCAGGCCCTATTATTCTTCAAGACCACGGCGACCTCGTCAACTACCGCAACATTTGGCTTCGCAGACTCTAGACGAGAACCCCCGCAATAATTCTATTTGTTTTTAGGTTTTTAGGAGGTGAATCTATAATTTTACCTCATTTAACAGATAGAAATGAGAAGAATTGCACTTTTGTTCCTCTTGGCCAGCACAACTGCCTACGGTCAGCGGAATCTGAATCTTGAAGAGACTGTTTTCGGCTCCCGCACCTACGCCCCCACCTCACTTGTCAGTCCAAATTGGATCCCTACGCTAAATAACATCAGCTATTTAGACGCCAGCTACCAAAACCTGGTCAGCAAAGGAGCCGACAAAAATGGACAAGAAGAGATACTGGTCAGTAAGCAGGACCTTGAAAATGCCCTAAAAACCCAATGGCCGCAAGAGACTTTCTCACTACGCATGTTTCCATATGATTACAAATGGAAAGACGACAAGACCATTTTACTTGAAATCGATGGCAAATCAAAAGCTTACACCTTTGATTTTGACACCCGACTCAAGACAATATCCAATGCCATTCTCAGCGACCTCAATGGCAAAAACAAAGAGATATCACCTGACAGGACCAAAGTAGCTTACCTGATAGACAACAATATCTTCCTAGTAGACAGCAATGGCAAGACAATAGCCGTCACCAACGATAAGGACCCCGGCATTGTCAATGGCAGTGACTACACCCACCGCCAAGAGTTCGGGATTAACAAAGGCCTTTGGTGGAGCCCTCAGAATGACCAACTCATATACTATCGTAAAGATGAGACAATGGTTACCAAGTATCCCCTAGTACAATGGTCCACCCGGGTTGCGGAGACTAAGGACATTTACTACCCAATGGCAGGGATGAAATCCGAGGAAGTAACATTAGTCATATACAACCCATCTACTGGTTCCAAAGTCACACTGCTAACAGGCGAACCCAAAGAGCAGTTCCTTACTAGCGTCACTTGGGACCCTAGCGGAGCATTTGTATATGTGGGTGTATTGAATCGGGGTCAGGACCATCTCAAAATGAATAAATATGATGCCAAATCCGGCGCATTGATCAAGACTCTTTTCGAAGAGACCGCCACGACATGGGTTGAACCCCAAAATCCACTAACATTCACCCCCAACAACCCCCAGCACTTCCTCTATCAATCTGACAAAGATGGCTTCAACCAACTTTACCTATATGATACTGACGGCAAGCTCATTCGCAAACTTGGACATAAAGAACTTATTGTCAAGGACCTATTAACCTTTTCATCAAAAGGCGACAAGGTATCTTACATCGGCGTCACAAACGACGGACTAGATAGACAACTCTTCGAAGTAGAACTAAAATCAGGAAAGACCACCCAGTTGACCACCGAATCAGGTACCCACACAGCAAGCCTGAATAGCAATGGAACCTACATTTTGGATCAATACAGTGATTTATCTACCCCCAATGTGATTCAGATCAAAGAAATCAAATCAGGTAAAAAGAATATACTTATCCAAGCCCAAAATCCATTCCAAGGCAAAATAAATACGCCAAAAATCGATTTCGTCCAATTAACTACCGCTGATGGCCAGACACCACTTACCGGGCGCATTATCTATCCAAATGATTTCGACCCAAACAAGAAGTATCCCGTGATGTATTACCTCTATGGAGGCTCGCATTCTCAACTGGTTACCAATAGATGGCTTGGAGGCGCAGGCTATTTCGACATATACATGGCTCAGCAAGGGTATATTGTCTTCACCATGGACAATCGAGGTACAGACGCTCGCGGCCGCGCATTCGCTACTGCCACCCATCGTCAACTCGGACAAGCGGAGATGGCCGATCAAATGAAGGGTATTGAGTTCCTTAAATCCAAGCCCTATGTTGACAAAGAACGAATGGGAATTTTTGGTTGGAGCTTTGGAGGCTTTATGACGACATCTTTCATGCTCCACCACAACGAAATCTTTAAAGCGGCAGTCGCCGGAGGGCCAGTAATAGACTGGAAATACTACGAAGTCATGTATGGCGAACGTTACATGGACACTCCACAAGACAATCCTCAAGGATACAAATTGACATCACTCCTTGATAAAGCCGATCGCCTCAAGGGAGATTTATTAATCATCCACGGCGCCCAAGACCCCGTTGTGGTCCAACAGCACAGCATGGAATTTATTGAGGCCTGCATCAAAGCAGGCAAACAGGTCGACTACTTCTTATATCCAACCCATGAGCACAATGTAATGGGTAAAGACCGTATTCATATGTACGAGAAGATTGCCAAATACTTTGATTTACATCTTCATAGCTCATCCACTAATTAATGCAATGTAGCGACGACACGCTACCAAGATGATGCAGAGAAACAAAGAAATGGCCAGTAACAATCGTTACTGGCCTCTCTATTATATACGTTTTTTTTAGTTAGTGCAAAATCTTTACAATTCAACCGCCGTCTTCGCCTTTTCATAGCTTTCCAAATGCACCGCTGCTACTGCCCGCCCCGAAGGGTCGTTAAGATTTTGGAAGGAAGCATCCCACGCCAGAGCTTCCGGTGTACTGCATGCCACTGATTTTACAGAAGGTACAGTCTGCGCCGCGGCCTCCGATGGAAAATGCGATTCAAAGATAGTCCTATACAAGAATTCCTCTTTGTTCTTAGGTGTATTCACTGGAAATCGCTCCGCCGCTCCCGCAAACTCTGTATCCGACACTTTCTGCTCCGCCTGCTCCTTCAGCGTATCGATCCAGCTATACCCTACACCATCAGAAAATTGCTCTTTCTGCCTCCAGGCGATACTCTCGGGCAGGTAATCTTCAAAAGCCTTGCGCACCAC
This sequence comes from Sphingobacterium sp. SYP-B4668, assembly GCF_027627455.1. Taxonomy (NCBI): domain Bacteria; kingdom Pseudomonadati; phylum Bacteroidota; class Sphingobacteriia; order Sphingobacteriales; family Sphingobacteriaceae; genus Sphingobacterium; species Sphingobacterium sp. SYP-B4668. The sequence continues at coordinate 3,597,520 of NZ_CP115483.1, forward strand.
CCATTTCTCCATTCGCCCATCTTTTATCATCTTATCCTTGGGATTGATAGTCATCGCAATATCCATAAATTCCTTATCCAAGAAGGGCACCCTTCCCTCTACACCCCAGGCCGCTAATGACTTGTTGGCACGTAGGCAATCATACAAATACAACTTCTTCAATTTCCGAACAGTCTCCTCGTGAAATTCCTGCGCATTCGGCGCCTTATGGAAATACAGATATCCACCAAACAACTCATCCGATCCCTCTCCAGATAACACCATCTTTATTCCCATTGATTTAATCACACGGGCCAATAAATACATGGGAGTGGATGCCCGTATTGTAGTGACATCATAGGTCTCCAAGTGGTAGATCACATCACGGATGGCATCTATCCCCTCCTGTATAGTAAAGTTGATTTCATGATGGATTGTGCCGATATGATCCGCCGCCTTCTGCGCAGCAATCAAATCCGGAGCCCCTTTTAATCCGACCGCAAATGAATGCAACTGTGGATACCACGCTTCTTCCTTATCACCTGACTCAATACGCTTAGAAGCAAATTTTTTCGTAATCGCGGCAATCACTGATGAATCCAGTCCACCCGAGAGCAACACGCCATACGGTACATCTGACATTAATTGGCGGTGCACAGCATCTTCTAAGCCCTGACGTAGTTTCTCGATATCCGTTTCGGCTTCCTTGACGGCATCAAAAGATTCCCACTCCCGACTATACCATCTTTGGGGGGTTACCCCCTCTCCGCTGTAAACAAAATGCCCTGGAGGAAACTGCTCGATCCGGCCACAAAATCCCTCTAAGGATTTCAATTCAGATGAAACGTAAAACTGCCCAATTTCATCAGTACCATAGTACAACGGGATGATTCCCATATGATCGCGTGCTACTAAAAAAACATCTTTCGTTGCATCATAAAGAGCAAAAGCAAATATTCCATTAAGATCTTCTAAAAAAGAAGCCCCCTTTTTTTGATACAATGCCAATATCACTTCCGAATCGCTATTTGTGGCAAAGTCATAGTCAGCAAGCTGCGCTCTCAACTCTTCATGATTATAAATTTCACCATTTACAGCCAAGACAATCTGGCCATCGGGACTGTACAACGGTTGGCTTCCGGACTTCGGATCCACAATAGCCAATCTTTCATGAGCAAGAATTGCCCTACTCGAGGTAAAAATACCTGACCAATCTGGTCCTCTGTGTCGAATACGCTTTGACATCTCTAATATCTGAGGCCTTAGCTGCTCAGAAGAATACTTCAAATCGAATGCTCCTATAATTCCGCACATATGTTTTTTTATTAATTTCTCAATTACTATTTCAATACTGTCACAAAGTAAAACATTAAAAAACAAAAATCATAACATTTTTTATTTTTTATTGAAAAATTAACAATAATATGGTTGTAATGATAAAATAAAAACAATCAAATAAGCATATTTATAAAAATAACATCAATCACAATATACCATATATTGAATCACCTAAATGCATATTAGAAATTAATTCCCCCCCTACCCATCGCCTTTACCTCTTATAGCACATAGTTTTATCCTTTAAATTCACAGATTTTTATTAACTTCAACGCAAAGAAAAAAACCGATATGTCCGACCCATTCCAAATCTACCGGAAATCCGCCATCAGCCCATCAGATTTAGAGATCATTATTTCGAGACATCAACCGCTTAGCTTTAACAAGGGAGATGTCATCTTGAAAGAAGGCAAACTCGCACATGAGTACTATCTATTAGAAAGCGGATTGATACGATCCTATGTCTACGACTATGAAGGCCAAGAAATCACAACCGAATTTTTTGGCAGCAATGAGGTGGTGATTGAAGTCACTTCTCTGTTTTTAAAAATCCCTTCCCAAGAGAATATGCAATGCCTTACAGACTGCAAGGTTTGGAAATTTGAATACAACGATTTTCAAGAACTTTATCATGCCATCCCCGCCTTCAATGAATGGGGACGTGCCTGGATGACCTACGCACTACATCTAATGAAGAAGCGATCCATTGATATGGTGTCTTTATCAGCTTCGCAGCGATACAATCAATTGATTGCCAACAAACCCCAGATTTTTCAGTTTGCACCGCTTAAGCATATCGCCTCATATCTAGGAGTCACCGACACCTCCCTGAGCCGAATCAGAAAAGAAGCTCTTCAATAAAATAAAAACTTGCCATAAGGCAAGTTTTTTTACTTTACTAGCCCCTAACTTTGACCCTTACGAAAGGAATACAAAGCGTCACATACACCTTTCATTAAAAAAACAATATGCGAGAGAACATTTCACCCTATCGATCTGTTTTTCAACATGCATGCGCAACGACAGATTGCAATTCAAAAAAGAGTTAGGAGTAACGCGTACCAATATTATGCAACACACTCCAAAAAAGCTACTGACAGACTGTTGTCATTCGCTTCTCATACATTTGAACCAATAAACTAAAATATATACCATCATGGCACTATTACACGCTTATTTAAATTTCAATGGCAATTGCGAAGAAGCATTTGATTTCTACAAAACTGTATTCAACAGCCCACTCACAGGAGTATACCGTTTCGGCGATATGCCAGCAGATCCTGAGCACCCAGTTGCTGACGCTGATAAAAACAAAGTCATGCATACCTCACTCAAAATCAACGATTCCGTCATGCTTATGGGGTCGGATTGTTTAGAGAGTTTTGGTCAAAAAGCAACCTATGGCACAGGTAGCTACCTCATGTTAGACACACAGACAGCTGCAGAAGCGCAGGATCTATACAACAAACTATCGGTAGATGCACTGAACATCGAGATGCCACTAGGCGAGCAGTTCTTCGCTGAAATATTCGCATCATTCCAAGACAAATATGGTGTGGCTTGGATGATTCATTTCGAAGGCAATAAAAAAATGGGCTAATGTCACCTGTGGTCTATATCTTGTGATATAGACCACCTCTTGACAAAATTGCTTGCTAGACTACCGCATCCAACATCCCCTTGCAACAAATTATATAAATTCGATTACTACAACTTTTAAAAAACTAAAAAATGAACATCAACGGCGGCAAAAATATAGCACTCAAACTATCCCCCTCCAAATATGAAGAAACCGTAAGATTCTACACTCAAATATTGGGACTACCTGCATCTGAAGTCGAGTCCCCAGACCACCCCACGGTCAAAAAAAGTACAAAAATTCAATTTGGCGAGAACACGCTATGGCTCGACCTCATGATTGCCGAAACACCTCCTCAAGCCTGGCTTGAGCTATTGACCGATGACATGGCCGCTACCGAAGAGCACCTACAGCAGCACGGTATTGAATTTGAAGACCATCTCGAACAAATTCCTGCACACATGCACTGGATTCGCGACCCTGCAGGCAATGTATTCATCTTAAAAGAAGCCAAATAATCCAATTATCATGTCATTCTTTATCACCAATCTCATATTATCTGCTCGCATAAATGAAATATTAAATCCAAGAATCATGACCAAGAATATTTATCCCAGTATCTGGTTTGACAACCAAGCCAAAGAAGCCGCTGAATTTTACATCTCGACTTTCGGTCAAGGGCATATCCTACAGGAGAATCCAATCGTTGTCAGTACCCAATTGTACAACTTTAAATTTATCGGAATCAATGGTGGAGATCAGTTTAGACCCAATGCCTCGATTTCATTTATGCTGATCGGCGAGACCAAGGAAGAGATTGACTCAATTTGGAAACAATTCTCCACCGATGGGTCCATCATGATGCCCCTTGACAGCTATCCTTGGAGTGAATATTACGGTTGGGTTGCCGACCGCTACGGCGTCAATTGGCAGTTATATCTGGGCAAGTTAGATGATGTCAACAATCAAAAAATCGTTCCGACATTGATGTTTGGCCAAAGTCAACAAGGACGTTGCGAAGAGGCCATAAGCTTTTATAAAACCGTATTCCCAGACTTTCAGGGCTACGACTTCCTGAGATACACCGAAGGCCCCTTTTCAGGTCAAATACAACATACCCAGTTCAACATCAAAGAAATGTTACTGATGGCAATGGACAGCGGGGTCCCTCAAGATTTTTCATTTACAGAAGGCGTCTCCTTTGTGTTGGAATGTGCAGATCAAAGCGAAATCGATTACTACTGGGATGCATTTACCAAAGATGGTCAAGAAAGCATGTGCGGTTGGTGCAAAGATCCATTCGGAGTAAGCTGGCAAGTAGTCCCCCACAACTTGAAGGAATTACTATTCGAAGCCAGCAATGCCGCAAATGCCACAAATGCACTGCGACAGATGAAAAAAATCGACCTCGACACCTTAAGAAACGCCTGATTACCACCTGATTTACACACACCAGCATCGACCATAGCTACAAAAATACGCCGTACCCGTTTGTACGTACAGCCGATTCTTCTCAAATAGATCAATACCGCGCCTCTCAGTCGAGGCCCTCCTTCCCCCTATATCACACGACCAAAAAGGCCTCAAATATATTTAATGTAGAGACAGCATCTGGCACAATATTTATCTACCCCTATCTCATGACATTGCGCATTCACCCAAATTTGCCTAAGTTTGAATATGACACCCGCTCAACACGATATTATCCTCGTAACTCCCGAAGATGTTGCTATCGGCACCGCATCCAAGTCCCACACCCACCGTACAGGACTATTGCACCGCGCATTTTCAATCTTGATATTTGATACCCAAGGACGCATGCTGTTACAACAAAGAGCAAAGCACAAGTATCACAGTGGAGGCCTCTGGACCAATGCATGCTGTAGCCACCCACGGCCCGAAGAGCTGGTATCCGATGCCGCACATAGGCGCTTACAGGAAGAGCTAGCTTTTGACTGTCCATTAGCGTACCAATACAAGTTCATTTATAAAGCTGAGTTAGACAATGGTTTGATTGAACATGAGCTAGACTATGTCTTTACTGGATTGTACGAAGGCATCATCACCCCCAATCCAGACGAAGTCCAAGCCTATCAATACATGGACATATCACAAATTGCAGAGCAACTCCACACCCATCCCGAACACTATACAGCTTGGTTTCGAATCATCTTCGAGCAATACAACACTCATACTGAAGAGAATATAAAATAATTACAAAACTTTAGTTCCTAATCTATATCTTTGGTTTCAAAGACCAACTGATTGAGCCCGATACACTACCTCGACGAAGACACCCTAATATCCTTATTACAAAAAAAGGATCAACGGGCCTTTAATTATCTATACGATAATTATGCCGGGGCACTTTATGGAGTAGTGATTCGTATCGTCACCGTCAAAGAATATGCAGACGAGGTGCTCCAAAATGTATTCGTCAAAGTATGGAACCACATCGACGCTTTCGATTCTGAGCGCGGCAAGCTCTACACATGGATGATCAATATAGCCCGTAATACCTCAATTGATTATATCAAGTCCAAGAGCGTTCAAAATGAACAAAAAAACCAATCTCTTCCGAATATCGTAGATGCTAAAGAAAACCATAACTTTACGGTATCCGGACACGTGGATCATATCGGTTTTAAAAATGTATTAAATGATTTAAAAGCCGAATGGAAAGAGCTAATTGAATTGGCTTACTACGAAGGATACACTCAACAAGAAATTGCAGTAAAATTAGACATCCCCTTAGGGACGGTCAAGACACGTACGCGTGGAGCTTTATTAGAGTTAAAAAAAATACTTAAAGATTACCAATAACAGTGGACATTAAAGAATACATATCGTCAGGCATTATAGAAGCTTATGTCATGGGGCTTGCTACCGAAGAAGAGGTCAGCATCCTGATGTGCATACGCAAGCATAATACTGAAGTGGAGCAAGCTATCGTTGAGGCCCAAAAGACCTTGGAGGATTTTGCTACTGTCCATGCTGTACCCCCATCTTCCGACCTCAAAGCAGCTATTTGGAATACATTGAGCGAGCAAAGCATCACTACTGGCTCTGGTATTCCTGAGACCCATGATTCTACCCAAGCCAGTCCGCCGACGACTAGCGCAGCACCTATACGCTCGCTAGCTACACGCAATATCGCCATTGCCGCCTCCATATTATTAGCGCTAAGCTTAGGAGCCAATGCTTTCTTACATTATAAGAACGAAGCCAATCAAGAAGTTCTCGCCCGTACCTTGGCCGAGCAACAGTCTACCCAACTAACATTGGAGACCTTGAAAGAAAAATGGAGTATGTTACAGAATCCCGCAATCAAGACTATCACCTTAGCTGGAGTAGCACAACATCCTGACCTCAAAGCCCATGTCTTCTGGAACACCCAGACGACAGACGTATACCTCAGCCTCGAAAATCTCCCGGCCGCGCCAGAAGGAATGCAATACCAATTATGGGCGATTGTAGATGGCAAACCTGTGGATGCAGGTGTATTTCCATTAGACCAGACTGATCGCATCAACAATATGCGTCAGATACCGAAGGCACAAGCTTTCGCCGTCACACTAGAGACAAAGGGAGGCAACCCAACGCCCAATTTAGCTCAACTCTATGTAATGGGTAATATCTAATCGCCTTTTAGTACCCTCACCTCAGCCCCGCCTAATTTCATCGTCAGCCACCCCTTCAATTTTAGGAGCTCCTTTGCATCGATTTTCGCCGATTCATGGTAATACAAGACCGTCTCCAACTTGGTACTGTCTACCCCGCTCACAGCCACTTGCTTACCGATAGAGAATGGTGTCAATGTTGGAAATAGCAGCGTGATTTCCTGGATAAGCTCGGGATTGTCAAATCTATATTTCGACAATTCGTTTCTTAGGTTTTGGATCGTAATATCTTTCTCCGAAACATTTTCTGAATATTTTGTTATCTCCGCCAAAATATCTTTTTTAATATCAGTACTATCTTGATGAATCAAAAGTTCAGTCTGCCGGATACCATAGTACGCCATCCTCTCCTTTAGACCAGCAATCTCTCCAGCCGTAAATTTCTTATCCAAAAATGCCAGTTCAATCTTCTTAGGTCTCCTATTAAATTGTGTATTCTCGTAGATCAGTGTATATCCCTTTTCAACAAGCTCTGTCTGTATAAAGGCATTCACCTGCTGCGTATATTTCTTCTGTTGCAGCAGTACATAAGCCAGATAAAAACTAGGCACTATCATAATTAGGATCATTAGCGTGATTGTTCTGGTAATCCGCTTCCTCTTTCCCTCATCCAAAAATTCAACACTTGGGTATTTCAGGAATTTGACTATCAAAAATGTTGAAATACAGATAAAGAAGCAATTGATCGTATACAAGTACATCGCTCCACCAAAATAGGATATATTCCCGATAGCCAGTCCATACCCTGCAGTACACAACGGTGGCATTAGCGCTGTCGCTATTGCTACACCCGGTATAGGATTCCCTTTCTCCACCCGCGTGATCGCGATGACCCCTACCAGACCACCGAAGAAAGCAATCAACACATCGTATATATTGGGAGCTGTTCGCGCCAATAACTCCGATTGAGCCTCTTTGAAAGGACTAAGTGAAAAATAGATAAATGACACCAAGAGACTCACCATCGTCGCAATCAGCAAGTTCTTTAATGATTTCTTCAACAAACCAAAGTCATAGGTACCCAACGCAAATCCTGCCCCCACAATAGGACCCATCAAAGGAGATATCAACATCGCTCCAATAATCACCGCCGTCGAATTGACATTTAAGCCTACCGACGCGACCACTATCGCACAGGCCAATATCCAAAGGTTAGCCCCTCGAAAAGAGATATTCGAAATGACATTCTCCAACACTTTTTCCTTTTTATCCTCACCCAGATGAAGGTTAAAAAAATCGCTGATCTTGCCCATAATATTTATATTTGGTGTAATGCCTTCCTTCAACAAAGGAAATAAAATTCCTCAACAAAAAAGCTTATTAATCGACAATTTAATTTAAATACTCCTTCCATTCGATTAGTCCATCCCCCCTTTTTTGATAGCAGGCCGTTCTGCCGGGCAGGACATCAATCTTGATGAGATAAAAAAGTTCACCTTAAAATTCGACTCATCAACCTATTCACATCTACTATGCTGATCGACCCTCCAAAAGGAGACGGACATCATCAGAAGCCGGCAATTCAAATATCTCTAGGTCAAAGTATTTAATAGCGGCAAACAAATGGTCGAAAACATCCGACATCGTATCTTCAAAAAATGCCCACTGTGTTCCCTTTGTGAACATATAGAGCTCCAATGGAAGTCCATGCTCACCAGGAGCCAATTGACGGACCAATAGCGTCAGGCCCTTATGTATATCCGGATTATGAAGCGCATAAGCTTTGATATACGCTCTGAATAGACCAACATTGGTCATCCTACGCCCATTGACAAGCACTTCGGGATCGACCTTGTTCTGTTCATTGTATTCCCGAATTTCCTTTTCGCGTTGCTCGATATACGGTTTCAAAAGTGCAATCTTCCGCAGTTCGTCGATTTCCTCTTTAGTCAAATATCGAATAGTGGATATCTTAATATTAATAGAACGCTTGATTCGTCTACCGCCACTCTCCTGCATACCCCTATAGTTTTTAAAAGAATCACTCAATAACGTATATGTAGGTATCGTAACGATAGTCTTGTCCCAATTCTGGACGCGTACATTATTAAGATTGATTTGAAGGATATCTCCGTCAACACCATACTTAGGCATTTCTATCCAATCACCAACGCGAACGGAATCATTGGCCGACACTTGGATACTCGCCACAAAACCGAGGATTGTATCCTTAAATACCAACATCAGAATGGCCGAAGCAGCCCCCAACGAAACCAGAAATGACCATGGAGAATTTCCAGTCAATATCGAAACAATGAGAGTACCGACTACAAAAATCAAGAATATCTGCAAAACTTGAAGATAGCTATCCACCGGTTTGTCTACAAATGCTTTAGAGGAACGAAGTATGTCCCTACCAGTCTTTAATAAACCATTGGCAACACCATAGACCGCAAAAATCATGAAAATATCCAACACCTTGATCAATACAGCTGTGAAAGATGGAAAACCCATAAATACATCTGGAAGCAACAATTGCGAAATAGCAACCAGGATCAATCGGCTCAGGTGAACCTGCACTTTATTATCAAGTAGATGATTGTCCCAATTGGTCTTGGTTTTCTTTATCAAGCCCGTAACAACAGAATTGAAAAAAAATCGCAAGAGATAGTCGATTAAGACCAAGAGAATGAATGCGGAGATAAGGAGACAGGCCGATGTCAGAATGTGGGCAATACGATCATGAATCCCGATAGTTTCGGCAAGGTTGAATGTCCACTGGTAGATGGAGCTGGTAGTCTGTGCGCTGATGTTAATAATGTTCGTTTTTTCCATATTAACAAGCAAATATACGAAAAACAAATAACTGTCTTTTTAGCGTCTCCACTCCTCATCACCCCATATATAAACACAGCGTTGACACAAATGCTACGGCATACATGTGGCACAAATTGTCACAAAAACGTTAAATCCTGTTAAAAAGTCAAAATTGTCTTGGAAAAATATCCAGTACACCTTATCTTTGACTCATCATAATTTAGGTTTATAATTGGTTATAAAGGTTTCCATTCTCCCCGTTTGGAAACCTTTTCTTTTTACAAACCATTGCCATCCAATATTACTTCCGAGCTCCTATCGTCCGTACTTCCACCTTTGCGCAATAAATAAAATGAGTAGTAAAATAAAATTTGCAATAGTGTACATTATACACTATATTTGTATCATCATAATTTAGGTTTATAATTGGTTATAAAGGATTCCACTCTCCCCGTTTGGAATCCTTTTCTTTTTTACAGTATGCCTAGTTTTTTCACGTTCGTTATCAACTGTCTAGCTCGTCTTGATTTCTCCCAGCTGCTCCACTTCTTTCACATCATATGGTGTCTCTTGATATACAAAATAATTCAACCAGTTATTGAATAACAAGTTGGCATGCCCTGTCCAACGCACCACAGGCGGATTATCCGGGTTATTATCTGTATAATAATTGTGGGGTACCTCTATTGACAGCCCTTTTTCTCGATCTCTTTTATACTCATCATTAAGGGTTAGAGCTGCATATTCAGAGTGGCCGGTCAAATAAAACTCACGACCACCTCTTGAAGAGGCTATAGCAACTCCCGCCTCCGCAGATTCTGACAATATGGATATCTCCTCTTTACGCTCCAGATCCTCCTTCAAAATAGTAGTATGTCTACTGTGCGGGATAAAAAACTCATCATCAAAGCCTCTAAATAATGGATTTGTCTTTTCTGTAGCCGTATGTTTAAAGACACCAAATAGCTTGCCATCCAATGGGACTTTCTCTACTCCATAAAAATGGTACAGCGCCGCTTGCGAGGCCCAGCAGATATAGAGAGAGGAGGTCACATGCTTTCTCGCCCAATCAAAGATCATCGTCACTTCATTCCAATACGTCACTTCTTCAAACTTCATCATCTCCACTGGGGCCCCTGTGATGATCATCCCATCATAAAAATTTTCCCTTATCTCGCCGAAGCCTTTGTAGAACATTTCCAAATGCTCCTCGGGGGTGTTTTTAGATGTATGGGAGTCCAATCGCAAAAACTCAACTTCCACCTGCAAGGGGTTGTTAGACAGCAACCTTACAAAATCAGTCTCAGTAGAAATCTTAAGAGGCATCAGGTTGAGGATAAGCACACGCATGGGTCGAATATCCTGTGTACTGGCCCGAAGGTCGTTCATCACAAATATATTCTCTTTCTTCAACAGTTCTATCGCTGGCAAATTATTGGGTATTTTGACTGGCATATCCTATTTTCCTTATTATTCTTTGTGTATACAAAAATATAAAGAATAAATCGGAACTTAAACATGCGTCACCATACACTTCAACATCAAAGACCTCCATAACCACCTTACCCTAGCGATCTTTTCACTACCGATATCTCCTTCAACGTATCCTTGCGCGCTTCAAAAACCAAAATATTACTTTATTGTGATATCCAAAATACCTACATTGTCTACATCAACCTAGTAATTGTCAATGGCAATAAATCCCTTGAAGCATTAAAAAACTATAGCATATGGCCAGTAATGAAGAATTAAAAGCATTGGCATCACAACTCAAAGACCCCAAAGGAGCCAAAGGTATCGAGATTGCGGAAATGATGGATGCCACCAATATCAAAATGACCCTACACGCCATCGATTACCTTCAGATACAAGCCAATCAGCACATCCTCGAATTGGGACATGGCAATTGTGGTCACTTGCACAATCTCCTTGCTCGACAACAAGGTCTCCGCTATTCTGGTCTTGAGACTTCCGAACTCATGTATACCGAAGCCCAGCGAAAGAATAAAGCCTATACAGACGCAAAACAAGCTGCCTTTTTCCTATATGACGGACTCCACATTCCTTTTCCCGAGCACACATTCGACCGCATATTTACCGTCAACACCATCTATTTCTGGTCCGAACCACATCAACTTCTATCCGAATTGGCCCGTATCCTCCAACCGGAAGGCGTTTTGAATATTACCTTTGCGCAGGAAAGATTTATGCAACAACTGCCCTTTACTACATTTGGCTTTAATCTTTACGATGAAAACAAAGCTGCCGATCTCATCAACGGAACCACATTCTATATCCAACAATCCAATACCCAGACAGAAACCATAGAAAGCAAGACAGGTGAGCTTGTCAATCGGGAATTTACGACCCTGACATTGAAAAAAAGAGGTCATTAGAATTTTTCATAAAGAAAGAATATGCATGTAGCGCTATTCACAATAATGAATAGCGCTACATGTTCGGTATTAGGAATTTTTCGAAAACGCATAAAATAGCTGAATCCCTTTAAGCAATACAGATTGCCATCACTTCACTTCGTTCGGCAAGAATTTTAAAATCACTCCTTTAAACCGAGCAATTATATCCCAGAATTTGCGATTGCTATCAATCTCACTTTCACCACAGTCAATAATATCACTTCTTTTGAGAACGAAATCAGCAACGTTATCGACCATATTCAACTGAATAAGGTTCTTTACCCCTTTAGCAAGGTAACTTGCATACACATGTCCCCATATTTCGACAATCATCGAATCATCCGTAATATCCAACTCTTGCTTCATCAAGTGGGCATAATCCATCTTAATATGCTTTACAAGATTTTCCGACCGGTTTACAAGGTCGGTAGACAAGTACCTTTCCAAAGCTTCCGGTTCATGTATACGGATAAGTTTATCCATAAAATCAACCCCAATTCGACAATCACTCCATTCATATATCTTCTTCATCTACCCATTTTCTTATTGTTCGCAAGTGTCTCCCCCATCCATAGCAAAGAGATTCCCAAGCCTACCGACATAGCCATATTAGCACAATACCGATTATAGCAGGCAATGCTTGCACAAAAAATATTTTCTTACTAGCTGTCCAAGCTCCATAGCTTCCCGCTACAGCTACACATATCAAAAAAAATAGTGCTACATTGGCCTGCCAAATAGGGTCCTGAATAAACAACGACCAAATCAGACCCGAAGCCAGAAAACCGTTATACAGCCCTTGGTTGGCGGCAAGTCCTTTCGTAGGCGTAAATAATTCAGAAGGCAATGCTCCCTTAAATATCTTCCTTCCTTTGGTTTCCCAGGCAAACATCTCAAACCAAAGGATATACAGATGCTCCACCGCTACTAGACCGACGACAATTTTAGCTAACATTTCCATATAATCTTATTTTATCTAGTCCAACCATCCATCCTATCCACAACACTATCCCTCTAATTTATAAAAAAAACAGGATTATAATGACAGCAATTATTCCCCTTTAATCATCCAAATCTTCTACAGCACCTTAGAGCATGCCAATGATTCTTATAATTTTCGTAATTTGTACTATGTTGTTCAAAGAGAAACATTTACATGGCATCAAAGCTGGCACTGTCCAATACGCATTCCGCAAGTGGGACAAAGCTGCCGTAAAAGAGGGTAGTGAAATCAATACCACGATAGGCCTACTGCGTATTGATAGCATCACAGAAGTCTCTGCAGATTCAATCACAACAGCAGATAGTCTAAAAGCAGGATTTACCAACAAACAAGATTTGCTCGACTCCTTTCGACCAATAGCCTCGGGAAAGATATTCAAGATGGAAATTCGTTACCTATCCGAAGATCCTCGAATCAAGCTTCGTGAACGCGTCCATCTACACGAAGAAGAACTACACCAATTAAGCAAACGTTTAGCTAATTTAGACCTGCACGGTGCTCAAGGTCCCTGGACACGAAAGATACTATCCACTATAGCAGCACATCCGCACTTGCGGGCTGTAGACCTAGCATCACTCACCGGCTTTGAAAAAGAATGGTTAAAGCTCCATATCCGAAAACTGAAAAATCTTGGATTGACCATCAGCCATCCTGTCGGATATGAAATCTCCCCATTGGGCAAGCACTATTTACAAGGGGAGAGCAACAGCTAAATATCGTCAAGCTGCTCCAATAAACAAAAAAAACAGCAAACTACCCCGACCAGAGCAGATTGCTGTTTTTTGAAAAGACTTATATAAAATGATATAGAAAGACTACATCACCCACATAAGCAGGTTTTGGCTGGTCCTTGATGACAAGGGTTGCCTCTATTATGACCTTGGTAGTACCTCTCAGATTGACGATAGATTTAAGTTTGGCCTGCAGTTGGACTTCATTATCGACCAACACTGCCTGTCCAAATTTCAAACTTTCAATCCCGTAGTTTATTTCCATCTTAAGGTTCCGGACATCCGCAATCTGTTTCCATAAATATGGAATCAGCGATAGGGTCAAATAACCATGGGCAATCGTCGATTTAAATGGACCCTCACGTTCAGCCCTTTCTGTATCGACATGTATCCATTGATGGTCCAATGTCGCGTCCGCAAATGCATTGATTTGCTTTTGATCGATTTTATGCCATTCCGATACACCTAATTCTTTGCCCAAATGCGAATGAAACTCTTCAAAATTGTTTATTACTACCATATATTTTTATTTAACCATTTAAAATAGCGATAACCACCTCACTTTCTTTCCATTACATCAAATCCCGCATCAACCATTTTATCCCCTCCTGAACGTGATTAATCCAAATTAATAAATTTCCATCTAAACTCCGGGAAAAATATTTTAATATACGCTAAATACCCCGATATTCCCCCTATACAGAAGCAACTATTCCCCCATGGCAAGACCTTTCCAAGGATACAAATCCCTGCTTTCAGGGACGGCCGCTACACTTCAAAATTTGTAAATTGCAAACGCAAAATGAACAAGAAATAAACATCTGTCAATAGCCCATACATGAAATCCATATTCTTTTTCTGCATATCCGTCCTATTCCTTAACAGCTGCCACCAGCAAGTAAACAATCAAACACCAACATTCATAAACGACTCCCTCCCCGAAGGCAGCTTGGCAGATATATCCGATTTTGACAGCACCGCACCAGTTGACAATGTCAATGACGTCCACTTTTTTGTCTATACTAAATTAGACAGTGTCACTTTATATACCCAGCCACAAGCTCAGGCCAAAAGCCTAAGAATCGTCAACGATAGATTCAACAATTACTATGGTTTTGAAGATTTAGGAGATTTTTTCAAACTGCATTATCAAATAAAAAACAATCCTCCGACAACAATTGTTGCCTATGTCTCGAAACAGGAATTTACCAAAGATTCCCAACTATCCCTACAAGGTATAGATTTGAATGTCATTCGTTCCAGCGCTCAAAATGGAGTTGACGATCACACAACCAAATCATTCTCCAAGTTAGGGACTATTTCCCTCATTGATGAAGCCACTTACCTCCAAGCAAAAAAACAGACCAACACAGAGCCCCTCATTCCCAATCCCGAAATGAAATTTGATGGGTCCGCTTGGTCGCTTTCTTCAAGCGGCGCTAAAGATTTTCAAGTGGTGAAACATTTGGTCGGTGCAGAGGAAAATACAGAGTACACTTACAGAGGGCGCTCCTCCACTATCAATAGAGAGATTTTCCTAGAGCAAGACCATATGTCTGGCATGGACCACTACGTCGGTTATGATCCCGATGCTCCTGATGAGACACCAACCTATTTCAGTAGCCCACCCATCATCCTTCCTACCCACGGACTAGTCGCTACAATCCGTACCAATACCGATCAAATGACCGATTTTGTACTCACAGGCTACGACCATCAGGCCAATACCCTTACCATCTTGTTGTATGCCAACTTTACTAATTTTAAAGTTCCAGATACAAGTTCTCTCTTTTGGGTGGATTCGCGGACGCTATATTTTAAAGCTACCCATTCCAATACACGCACATCCGATCCTACTTACAAATCCGAATATCTCAAATTACAACTTTCAACAGCAATCGACTGATAGGACATCCATTATCCAGTCTTTCCATCACCCCTCACCTCCATACTTGTTTTTTTTATCCATCGGTATTCCAATCCCGCAAGGATAAGGTAGAATCTCGAAAAGAACAGTCATTTTCCATATAAAATAGGGGGTATTAGGCATGGAAAGTTTGGAATTTATCATATTAGTTTATGCCGCTAAAGATAATAAAATCAACACCTCCAATAGCATCTATTTAAAATCACGCGCAGCAGGAAAGATTTCGCCCTGTATACCTACAGTCCTTTTATTTCTTTTCGGCTTTGCCGCCCCTATCACCTCCTCTTTTTCAATAGCTTTTGGGGGCTCTTGTTCCGTCGACCTTTCTTCCCCTATAGCCGTCAACCCCTGCAACAGTCCAGACATATCATGACAAGCCGCTGCAATGACATGCGTCACTTCCCCTTCCCGCTGGATCTTTCCCTCCACCATCAATAATTTAGCCCGCACAATATCCCTTCTGGACTTATCAAATAGTTTTTTGAAAACCACCAAGTTGGCAGTCCCCGTCTCATCCTCTATCGTTATGAAGCATATGCCCGTAGCCGTCCCCGGACGTTGCCTTACCAGTACCAACCCCGCCACCCTTACTAGTGTACCGTCCGGCCACAGGTTCAATTCGCGTATCGCCAAGATGCGGGCAGCGAATAGCTTTCGGCGCACAAAGAGTACTGGATGCGCCTTTAAGGAAAGAGAAGTCGCACTATAGTCATGCAATACATGTTCAGCGGCCGTCATCTTTGGGAGAGCGACCGATGGTTCGAGGGCACTTTCGGATACCTCCCCTTCAAAGAGACCTATTGGTCGATCGGCCAATGCCGAGATTTCCCACAAAGCCTGCCTCCTATCCATACCCATCGACCGAAAAGCATCCGCATCTGCCAGTCGTTCCAAAGCAGCCATAGAGATGCCTACATCCAATAGCATAGCCATACTCGTATACCCCTTCCCTCTTCCAGCGACCAGGACCTGCATCTCCTCCTCCTTCAATCCTTTGACCTGCCTAAAGCCTAGACGGATTTTACAATACCCACCCTGAGGTCCGATCGATCCGACTAATGTATTGTTCCATTCCGATCGGTTTACATCTACAGGAAGGACTTTCACCCCATGTTTTTGGGCATCGATGATCAATTGTGCCGGTTGATAGAATCCCATCGGCATACTATTGAGCAAAGCCGTGGCAAATACATCCGGATAATGATATTTGATCCATGAAGATACATATACCAATAGCGCAAAGCTTGCCGCATGGCTTTCCGGAAAGCCATAGCTTCCAAACCCCTCCAATTGCTTAAATATCCTTTGCGCAAATTCTTCCGTATAGCCATTTTGCACCATCCCCCCCACCAACTTCTGTTTATACTGGCTGACCAAGCCCTTCGATTTGAAGGTCGCCATACTCCGTCGTAGTCCATCCGCCTCCGCCGGGGTAAACCCTGCAGCTACGATCGCAATCTCCATCGCCTGCTCTTGAAATAAGGGTACACCACAAGTTCGTTCCAAGATCTCTCTCAATTCTTCAGAGGGATATTCTATTGGCTCCTCTCCATTACGCCTTCTTAGATAGGGGTGCACCATATCCCCTTGAATCGGACCGGGTCGTACGATTGCCACTTCGATTACCAAATCATAAAATTTCTCGGGCCTCAACCGTGGGAGCATGGACAT
Source organism: Sphingobacterium sp. SYP-B4668 (assembly GCF_027627455.1). Taxonomy (NCBI): domain Bacteria; kingdom Pseudomonadati; phylum Bacteroidota; class Sphingobacteriia; order Sphingobacteriales; family Sphingobacteriaceae; genus Sphingobacterium; species Sphingobacterium sp. SYP-B4668. The sequence goes on from NZ_CP115483.1 coordinate 3,614,602, forward strand.
TTGTGCACGGCTCTCCACCTGAAAAACCCCAATCGTATCCGCATGGCTGATCATCTCATAGACCTCTGGTTCATCTTGTGGGACATTCGCTAACGTCATCTCGCGCCCATGGTACTCCTTGATCAGATCGAAAGCTTTACGAATACACGTTAGCATCCCTAAGGCCAATACATCCACTTTCAAAAATCCTAAAGCTTCGATATCATCCTTATTCCATTCAATATTGGTCCGATCGGCCATACGGGCATGGAGGATTGGGCATAAATCCGAAAGTTGGCCCTGAGTAATCACGAAGCCTCCCGTATGCTGCCCCAATTGTCTCGGAAATCCCCTATATTCTTCCGTCAGCTGCAACACCTTGATCAGATGCTTATCGTTCGGATCAAATCCCTCACTCATTCCCGACTTGCCTTCCAACCACTCAGGCGTCAGCTCAAACTTAGACTTCGACAGCTTGTCTACTGTATCTACCGACAGTCCCATGGCTTTACCCACATCCCGGATTGCGCCCTTCCAATGTACCTGTGTCACCGTAGCCACCACACCTGCTCGATTCCGTCCGTACTTATTATAAATATATTGCATCACCTCCTCCCTTCTTTCATGTTCAAAGTCCACATCAATATCCGGTGGCTCATCCCTAGCATCCGACATAAATCGGGCAAATAGCAGCTTTACTTTCGTCGGGTCTACAGCCGTGATCCCCAAACAATAGCAGACCACCGAATTCGCCGCAGACCCCCGACCTTGGCAAAGGATATTTTGTTCCTTGGCAAAGCGTACATAATCATATACCGTTAGAAAATAGGATGCATAGTTCTTGCGTTCCATAAATTCCAATTCCATTTCAATCGTCTTCCGGATATGATTGGGAATATGACCATCGAAGCGCTCCTCAGCACCGGCCCAAGTCAATCTGCTCAGCTCCTCCTGTGGCGTACGTCCGCCAGTCGTAATCTCTTCCGGATATACATACGCCAGACTGTCCAAGTTAAATCGACATGCTTCAGCAATCTCTTCTGCATGCAAAATAGCCGTCGGATAGCCCCTAAACAACCGATGCATTTCAGCAATGGGCTTCATATATCGTTCTGCATTTTGAAAAAGACGAAAACCCGCCTCTTGGATGGTACATTTCTCCCGTATGCAAGTCAGGATATCCTGTAGCTCACGCCTATCCCGATCATGATAATATACATCATTCACGGCCACCATCCCCATATCAAGTGCAGTAGCCAACTGTTCTATTCTAAATAAACGCTTACCGTCATCCCCTTGATAAGAACGCATAGCCCCGATATAAAGTTCCTTTCCAAGCTTCTGTCTATATTCCTTGACCGCCGCTTTAAAAAGCTCATCAAAGTCATAATCAGCATTTAACCCATCAGGAGGCAGTACGACCAGCTTCAATCCCTCCGCATGTGCATACACATCCGTTTTATACAAGTGACACTGCCCCTTCTCCGCGCGCATATTACCTTTCGTCAACAGTCCAGATAAGCGAGCATAAGCCGCTATATCGGTAGGATAGGCCAACAAACTCGGCCCATCCAACAATTCCAATCGACAAGCCGGTATCAACCTTATCCCACTCGTCTTTGCCGCTACATGTGCCCGTACGATACCCGCCAATGTATTCCGATCGGCAATAGCCAAGGCGGTATAGCCCAATGCTGCAGCCTGTTCGACCATTTCTTCCGGATGGGATCCCCCCCGTAGAAAACTGAAATTCGTCGTCACCTGTAATTCTGAATATGTCATCCCCTACGCAAAAAATCCGTGAATAAACCATTGAGGGTCATCTTCCCCATAATTCCCCAACCTAAAGATCCAATAACGAGCCCCCCGCTCATCCTCCACACAATAATAATCCCTATGCAGTCCCTGCTCTTGCCACCATTCCTGTTCGATGCGTTCGGGACCATCAGCCTTACGGACTTGATGGATATGCCCTTTATATCGAAACACCATAGGCGGATAGTCAGGTATGGGCGCCGTCACTTCGATCCGGTGTGGTGTCCCCAAAAGATTGACCGGTCGTTTCAGATCATTTCGCCAAGCCGTAGTCGCTTTCTCTTCAAAAGAACAAGCTCTTTTGATAGACCGTTCGGGCCAATAATGCTCCGCCGGTAAGTATCGATGTATTGCCCCCATCCCCACTCTCACCCCTACTCGATCCAATAAATTCAGGATGGCTTTATGATCTGCCCCCTGTGCCATATTCCACAGAGTCTCCTGCGTGGGTGACAGGTCCTCGACCACAGGCACCTCCAATATAAACAGTTCAATCCCCAATCCAGGCCTCATGGTCGCTATCTTCAATTCAAACAGTTTAAATAGATGTTTGACATGCCGTACCGGTTGATTCGTTCCGATAGCTATCTCCTGTTTTTTGCCATCTATACGGTACCCCCTAAAAATAGCGTTACGCAACCCCTTTCCCTCTTTCGATAGGCGCTGGCAGACCATCTCCAACAGCTTCTCCAATGCCATTCCTATTCCCACAGCCGTACGGATAGGCTCTAAGCAGGGCAAGCGCTCTTGGTAAGGCTGAGGGGGCTGTATGGGCACAAGAGCCTCCTCTACCTCACCTAGGGCCTGTGCCATCCGGTCCAATAAGGGTTGGCCAAAGCGTCTTCGCAATACCGATCGAGGTATCTGCACAAAATCCTTGATTTGATAGAAACCTAGCTTCTGCATCCGGTCCAGCACCACCGGATCAAGTCGGAGCGCCGCAGGTGGCCAGCTCAACAAAGCCTCTAACTGCCCCCCTGGCTTGACAATATCAGCATCCTTCCCAAAATGGGCACTAGCCCAAGCCGTACCCACCGTGTCAGCAATTGCTGCACGAACGTGGTAGCCCGCTTTTTTGAACTTGCTCAACACCTCGATCAAGTATTTCCCTTCACCTCCCCACAAGTGTGCGCAGCCACTAATATCCAGTATCAGACCATCTGTAGCAATAGCATCAATAGCCACTAACGGACTATAGCGGATACACCATTCAGCTATGGCTTTCAACAGCATTGCCCCCCGTCCTGCTTCTTCCTCCAAAACCTCCATATCTGGAAAAAGTGCCCGCACATCTGCCACTACCATACCCTGCTCCACCCCCATCCGGTGCGCATCGATACTGACCGACTTAATGCACATCCTTCCACGTTCGGGAGCTGCCAACACAAAAGGAATCCCCCTTAAAGTCGGCTTCCGTATTGCCAACCAATCCGTCAGCAGATGACAGAACCATATACTCATAAATCGCTTTCCCATACTATCCCGTGTATGACAATATCCCTCCCTGGGGTTGTTTCACTTTATCCATATGGCAAAACTGCCCGCTCTTCCATTGCAGCTGCCAGCTACCTAATCGACCATTTCGTACCTTGAGGAGCTCCACGTTCCAACAAGGAGGCCCTACACCTGGCAGCCCTGCTTCAAGCACGCTGGCTATCGGCGAGATTTTCCATCGCGCCACACTCGTCGTATTTCCGACTTTATGAGGTTGATAACAATGCATCAGTCCCGTCACCCCACTTTGCTCCACTGCAAGTTGGAGACGCCGCGATTGCATAAAACTGATTTCCTTCAATTCTGCCACCACCACCGTAAGTGCCTCACATTTGAGAGCTTCCTCTACCGTCCACAACACATCTTTCTCCTGTACCAAATCAATAAAAATAATACGGTCCGGATCGATGCCAAAGATTTTCAAACCTGCCGGGAACAACGTCCTTCTAGTCCCGATCCAGAGACACATCCCGCCCTGAGGAATCAAATTCCCCAACAGGCCCGCAACAAAGCCGCCTGTTGCCGCAGCCTCCTCTGCGTCATGGCTCATAAACTCATGAATGACCCCCGTAGGGAAGATTCCATTTGGGAATACCTGCTCCAATGACCCCAATCCAACAGTGCAATGCTGTGATGAAGGTTCCTTAAACCCTTCCAAAGAAAGAATCTCCTTTTGGAGTCTTTCCACAATCTCACTTTTCGAACCTCCATGATACATGATAATTAAAATTAAATTCGTATTATTGTCACTAATAATAACAAAATAGTGTTACCAATAATAACAAATGAAAACTGAATCCCCAAAAATATTTTTCGGTCCGAATATTAAATTCCTGCGCGAGCGCAGAAAGATAAGTCAAGAAAGCCTCGCCGAAAAACTCCATGTAACAAGGGCCAAGCTTGCCGCTCTTGAGATTGGACAGACCAAGGCACCTCAGCCTGAGGATTACATTCGTTTCTCAGACTTCTTTACCATCAGCATAGATAGCCTGATAAAAGCTGATCTATCCAAGCTCGGCGAATTAAAGTTACGGGAATTGGAAGCCGGCAATGATGTCTATATTATGGGAGGCAAGATTAGGGTACTGGCTATCACAGTAGACAAAGCACAAAAAGAAAATACCGAATATGTGCCCGTACATGCTAAAGCTGGATATACCTCAGGCTACAATGACCCGCAGTTCATTGCCCAATTACCCAAATTTTCTTTACCTAATCTTCCTACAGACAAAAGCTTCCGCATGTTTCCCATTGCCGGCGACTCTATGCTCCCCATTGTTCAAGGAAGCGAAATCATTGCCGAGTATGTAGAAGATTGGAAGAATTTAAAGCCACAGACGCCCTGTGTTGTCATCTTGAACGGACAGCAGGATTTTGTATTCAAAATGGTCACTTTACAACAACGGACATTTTTATTAGAATCCCTTAATACGGCCTACAAACCTTATGAGGTCGGGATTGCAGATGTATTGGAAATTTGGCAATTTTATAGCTATCATTCCCGTCACATGCCCGATGGCCCCACCGAAATGAAAGAAGTAAAAGTCTTGATCGATCAAATATTGGCCGATATGCAAATATTGAAGAAGAAAAAACAGTAGATATGCCCGCCTCAATACACCAACAATCCTACGGCAGCCGAGATAAAAATAATATATACCGGATGCATTTTATACTTGATAGACAATAGCAGTGCCCCAACAAAAAAAACGGGACTCAAATAGTCAATAAAATTATCACTATTCATTAAAGAAAGGGCGGCTATTCCAATAAGCGCTATACTCAACGGTTTGATTCCCGCAAGCGCAGCTGCAAAGTATGTATTTGTCCTAAATTTGGTGTAGAAATAAGAAATCAGGACAATCAATATAAACGAAGGGAGACATAGTGAAAGCGTAGCCACCACCGACCCTAGGACAGCCACGGAGGACGAATAACCAGCATGCACTAGCGCAGTGTAACCCGCATAGGTAGCCGTATTAATGCCAATGGGGCCAGGTGTCATCTGCGAAATAGCGATAAGGTCCGTAAATTCCTGAGCCGTCATCCATCCATTCTGTACCACCACCTCGTCCTGAATCAACGACAGCATAGCATATCCACCACCAAAGCCCAATGTTCCTATCTTAATAAATACCCAAAATAATTTCAAAAATATCATATCTTACCCCAATCGTTGCACCATCAATTTTTTCACTGCATAATAAAGCACTCCCCCTATACAACCGCCCAATACAATATATACCGGCGAGACATGACACCACCACATCAGCACCAATGCACCCACAGGTATCATCGCCGTCTTATAGGTCAGTTTATTAGCTTTTATAGCCGTATAGCAAGGAGCCACAATCAGTGCAACCACAGTAGGGCGGAGTGCTTTAAAAGCCTTCGCCACCCACACATTCTCTTGAAAACGATTGAAAAAAGAAGCTATTAACACAATAATCAAGAACGGTGCAACAATTGTCCCCAATGCAGCGACTATCCCACCCTTTAATCCGTAGATTTTGTATCCCACAAGGGCTGCAATATTAGTCGCAAATACGCCTGGCAGCGACTCGGTAATAGCCAGCAGTTCGTAAAATTCGTCCTGGCTGAGCCAGCCTCGAGAAATAATCTCCTGTTCAATAAGAGGGATAACAGCATAACCACCGCCAATAGTAAATACACCTATCTTTGTAAAAAGATAAAATAATTTAAAAAACATATAACATCATTAAATGCCTTTGAACAAAAAGCAGTAAAGAACCTAAGCCTTAAATATACCAAAAATATGCCTTCAAATCTAAGATAAAAGCAAATTTAACACCCCTATTTCATCAATCCTTAGCCTGTCTTTTCTCCAGATTATCTATCTTAACCGCCAGTCTCTTCAATAGTTCGATTTGCATTTCCTGCGATTCGTACAATTCTTTGATCTGCTCCTCCAATAAAATATCCAGTTTCTGGTGTAAGCTTCTAATTTCCAATTCCGCTTTCAGATTGACCAAGTAATCATTCTCCCCCCTTTTACGATCCTTTTCCTCTTGTCGATTCTGGCTCATCATAATAATAGGTGCTTGAAATGCCGCGATACAAGAAAGCACAAGATTCATCAGTATAAAAGGAAACGGATCAAATTGATCGCCCTTTGGCGTCAACACATTAAAAGCAATCCAGGCCAACAATATAACACTAAAGAGGATGATGAACTTCCAGCTCCCCCCAAATCGAGCAACCTTATCCGATATCCGTTGACCCCGACTCAGCATCTCCTTTGGCGGATTGAGCAGATTATTCACGATCAGGGCCTCTTCCGCTATCGCCTTTTTCACGATATCGTGTAGTTTACGAATATGTGCATTGCTTTGCTCTAGCATCGCAATATGCTCATCTTGGACAGGTGTTTTCTTTTTCATAAGAGACAGGGTTTATTAACCACACAAGGCATTATACACATCCCAATGTAAGCAAAATTCATTCCCGTTCAAAGTGACAAATAAGGCGACAGCTTACAGCGTCTCTGCGACTACTATATAGACATACCCATTGTCCATATCCCATGCGCCCAACATATCCATCCCGCCCAAAGAACAATCAACAACAAAAAAAATAGCGAGACCCAATAATCTCGCTATTAAAACCGTGTTAACTCATACAGTAAGCCCATTTGGGATGCACTTACTATATACTATGTTAGAATATTCCTATACCAAAAGGTTTAATAAAAATAGTTAGTGCACATCCAGTATTACGATTTGATGAATAACTTGGCAATATCCAATACCGCTGTCGCTGTAAGAGGTTCATCAAAAGATTGGGTTGCTGCATTCGCAGATATTTTTCCCCCTATACCATTGAGCGTCGTAATATCTACCGTCGCTTGCATTTTATTATCCTCACCTGCATATACCGGATCTACCACCGCTCCTATTCCACTGTCGTTGGCTCCCGTAATCCAAGGTTTCTGATTAGCAGCACCTCCACCTCTAGCCCTTCTCATCTGCCGAATATGGGAAGCGTGTCTAGCCTCCACCGAATGGATCTGCAATGCCGCTGTCAAGACCACCTTATTCCCTTTCAATAGTGCAGCCTGCCCTTTATAGGCCCTCACCCCCGTATCTTCAAAAGCCTGTGCCAAAGCCAGGAAGGTATCATAGTCACTGAATACATTGCCAAATGTACCCCCCGCCGTGAAATCAAACGTAGGTTTGGATACAGCCTTATCTCCCAATACCTGCTTCAAAAATTGGACATGCGCCACCTCGTGATCTCGGATCGTCGTGATAGCACCCATCGGCTTGCCTGCAGGTACCAAGCCAGCTGCCGCTGCTCCCAAGGTATAGTATTCAGCCTCTAGATATTCCAATGTCAAGGCATAGTTGAGCACACTATTGACATCTGTAGGAGTCTGCCCATACGCTTTCTTGAAAAGATCGCCCAATACAAATGGCATCGCCGCAATCGTGACTTTCTTTCCAAAAGATGCCATATTCTTAATGGCCTCCCGGCGTGGACTTACGCGTTCGTTGAACTCTGGGTCAACCTGCGTGATTGTTTCGAAAATATTAAATAGATTCATGGCTTTAGAGATTAATAGGTAGGCAAATCTGTTACATTAATTTTGGACTTGATGAAAGGTGCTGCAGCCTGCAAGACCTGTGTAGGGCTTTTCGATACATCCAGCCCGTTACTATCCACGACTTCCTGATTGGCAAATGTGCCATTATCGATCAAATCACGGACCAGTGCCGCATGTCTGGCCTCTACCGAGACAATCTTGCCCGCCAATAGCAGGTATGCTGGCTCCTTAATCAACCAACCGGCACCGTTATAGGCCGATACTCCCAAATCCTCGAAAGCCTTTGCCGTAGATAGCACGCTATCCCGATTTGAAAAATTAATTCCTGAAAAGTTAAACTCCAGGTTGCTGATTGCCTTCGCACCTAGCGCTGCCTTAAAAAATTCACGGTGTGCTATTTCATGATCTCGAATATCTGTAAAGAGTGTTTTCTCCCAATCGGATATACCACCATAAGGCGTGTTGGCTACCTGTATATAGAATGCAGCCTCCAATTGTTCCAGCGCATAAGCATAGTTGAGTATCGCAATATCGCCACTTCCGAAATAGAAGTCCTTCCCACCCATATCGATGGGATCGTCATCATCATCGTTGCAGCTGCTCATGCCGAGGACTGCTAGACCTGCTGCACTGGCGCCAGCAAACTTTAAGAAGTCACGTCTTCTCAACCGACCATCAGCCTGTACAGCTATATCCGGATTTTTAGGGGTTAGATTTTTCATAGCAAAAAGTATTTATCGTTTATAATTTAATTGCCGTTTTACATCATATACGACAAAACCTTCTCGCTGGATTTCATATTTTTACTTTTTTTTCAAAACCTCCAAATCCATAGATATAAAAACAAGGAGGCGCAGAAAATCTGACTAAAATTTCCCTACTATCGAGCTACGCTAGCTAAAAAAAAACACCCAGAGTGGGGAACTCTGAGTGTTTTATACTAACCAATTATTAACCTAAATTATGAAAATTACTGATATAACGCCATAAAGTACACCAATGTTATATCCAGTTTAAAAATTACCCCCTTTATCCACACAAATGTTACACAATAAGGGAATAATGCTCCTTTACCACTACTTATTGAGCCGCGAACGCAGGGTCTCCTCCCGTTTCGCATCCCAATACCCACAGTCCAATTCCAGGAACACCGAGGTATACGGCAGCAGTGATTCCGTCTTCAGCACCACCACCTTGAAGAGCTGCGATGCCTCATCTATCTTCTTAAAAATCTCCCCGTGCGGAATTTCCTGGACAGTCCGTCCCCCCCATAGGGCTTTGATATCTTTTCGGTATGCTTCGATCCCGCCGACCAGCCCTTCGTCCAGATAGTTAAACTCGGCATCCTGATAGACGATCGGTCGGATATGGGATTGCCCCCGTAGCATGCTGTCTACCCCTCGTACCACATCGATCATCGATGCGCCGGTATTGATCACGGTAATATCCGGGTTGTTTGGTGCCGGATAGGCCTTATCCACGATCAGGATCCAATTGCGGTGCCCCAAAAGCGGAAGCTCCGCTCGTATCTCCTCCTGCCAGCCTTCATTATCAGATCCTACCGGGCCTTGCCCGCTAGGTTGTGCACATGCTGCCAACATCCCCATTAGCAGCAGTATGATATACCTTATCCCCCTTCTCATGACCACGAAATCCGTAATGTATCCCCCTTTTTCATCTTCAGGTCCTGCTCGAAAGAGACCGATACCTTTCCATCGATGTCTGCGACCCTTGCTATCTCCACTGCACGACCGTTCAACTCGGCCTTCACCCGATCCTCTTTCACCGTGTTACCCTCGGCCTTCCCAACGGCAAACTCCCGCAATTGCAGACTACCGTATACCACCGACAGGTTGCTTTCTTGGGCCTTACCTTTCTGTTCCTGCTCATAGCTACCCCAGGCACCGGCCGTCGTATACGGGGCCTTGAAACGTGCTGGACTTAGTTTCGGAGAGAAAGCCAGATATTTGTTCGGGCCATGGTGTTCATAGCCACAGGCATTCACAAAGGTGCCGTAGCTGGCCATAGCGCGCGCATAGTGATCGCTGCATTCGATCTCGTTGAAGGGGTTCCGCTTGGCCGCATGGTACCGATCGTGGATCGCACGGGTCAGGACCAGGCTTTCATCGATCATCCCCTCGGCCATCATATGCGCCGCCACCTGGTGTTCAAATCCGCTCATGCATTCATGGAAATAGCCCAATTGCCAGGTCTCGTTATCCCCGTATGCCTTTGCCTCGTTCTTGGGGTTGGTATTCATCACCATCCCCCCTTCACCAGCTAATGCATAGGGCCGCCCGTTGAGATGGGTCTTGATATAAGGCCCCACGTCCATCGTAAAGTTGTATTTCCACAGGGCCTTCAGTGCCGCCAAGGTCTGCGCACGATCGTTGACCCGAGGCATCCCCACTTGGAATGTCCAAGCCTGCCCATACACTTGATCGATATGGCAGGTATTGTAGGAGCCCAGTTTTTTACGCCCGGACGCTTTGTTGGGCCGATGGATATAATATTCACCGTTGAACAGCTCCTTGTCCATGTTCGTCTTTCCCTTGTGGACATAGTCCGCACACAGCTTCTGGAAGGCCTTATCCCCTACCTCACCTGCCATTGCTCCCCCGGCCTGCACCGCTGCTAGGCATAGCCCCACTATCCACGCTATCTCTCCCTCCCATACCGCATCCAGTGTGTTTTCCATCGGTGTGTCCGTCATGCCATCTCCGTTCTTGTCCTGGTCGATGACAAACTGTATCGCTTTTTTAAGATTAATCCAGTTCTTCTTCAGGAATGCCCCATCCGCAGACATCTGATGGTCCCGGTAAAACCGAAGGATTACTCCCGCCTGACCATCTATCGCCGGGCGTCCTTCATATTCCGCGCGGAAGATGATCGCGCCTGTATCCGGTTTAAAGGCGATGTCCAAGTCGGTCACCTCCCGAAGGTTGCGTTCCAGCTCCGGAAAGATACGGCCCATGGCCTGCCCATACTGCCATACGTGCGTACAGGTCCCCGCGCAGGCCCCTATACCTTCCCAGCCCCAGAAGCGTCCCGTCGCAAATCGATAGGTATTGGCCGTGGCCAGCGTCCCAATGTTCACGAAGGTACGGTCCAGGAACCAATATGGCAGCGTCGAGTCATTCCATGTTGCGGCCCATTGGAGGGTCTCCCTATCCAGGTAGTCCCTCTTCTGGTTATAATAGGCCAATACCTCATGGGCATTCGCAAATTTGGTCCCGTACCAATAGCCATTCTGGGCATCTTTGAGGTGCTCCCGGAGTTTGGGATGGGGATTATTGAAGTGCCAGCCGATCGCATAAGATACCTGGGCCTGCCCGCGGGCAGCTATCGTCCTTTGTACGCTGAGGCTACCTACCTGTAGCTCGCCAAAGCCGATATCGCTCCCAGATATGTCAGCCATCAAATCTACGGGGCTTATGGGCCAACCTTTCACTTGCGCTACTGCTACAGCTGTCGCATCCTGGCAGGAGATGGCCATGGAGCCATGGTCACTGGCCTTGAGATCTTGATCGGGAACCTGTCCACACTCAAAAAAGATCGCCTTTGCACCGACAAGGTCCTTGCTGCTGGCCACTTTACGCACCGCACCGAAGTCTTTCCTGTTTTTGTGCACCCCATTCTCCATCCACCCACTGACCAATACCTCCTGCGGTTGGTTGGTCTTGTTGACGATTTCCAGGTGCAGGCTGGTCATGGGCAGTGAGGAGCTCTCCGCATCCAGTGGGATGAACGGCGAGTAGGCCGTCAATATCATTTCGACGGGATAGTCGGCACTGCTATAGGTGACCTTACAAGTCGGATATGACGGTTCGAATACGACCTCATCCCAATGATTTTCGCGAAGTTCCTTCACCCACGGTGTTCCCTGATGGGACACCGACACGGCAAATCCCTGCTCCAGCACCCGTAGATTGTCCGCGATTGCCGGCTCGATATAAGCCGCACCGTCCCTTACCCGGATCCGTACCTGCTCTTTACCGTTGTTCCATTGCACGACTTTGGGTTCCACCCCTTCCATGGCACCATCATAGGAGTTGTTGTAGACCTGCCAGAGCCATAGCCGCCCATCTCCGCCAATATACACCGTCCCAGCATGCAAGCCGCCCACAGGCATACCGATGTACCGCAGCTCGTTTCGGCTCTTGCGGTACTGGATCTTGTCACCTCGCTCGTACAGCGAGGCCAGCCATTTGGCATCGATAGCCTTGTCCACGGGAATATTGTGCAAAGGTTGCTCCCAAGCAAAGATACTTCGGGACCAAGCCGGGAATTGGGTAGCCAATACCCCTAGACTTATCAGACTCGAATTCTTTAAAAAATTTCTTCTGTTCATCATTAACAGGTTATAACTTTACAATTTAATAATTAATCGGTTACAATTCCCCCTTACTGGAAAGAATAAATAACGTAATCTTTCGATTATTTATTCTTCATCTATAGGTAACCAATAGGTATATCCTGACTGTCTGACATGTTCCCAATTATGAGGACCAGATTGTGTATTAGCATCTCGGATATTCAGATTATCATCCACGAAGGTCAATACGTCTGTATAATCCGAGCCAATGATATTTTTATACTGAAGCGTCAATGTCTTAGTCTTGGGGTATCACAGTCAAGGGCAGCTATAAGCTACATCAACGGGCTCTTCATATCTTGCGTCAACAGCTTGGCGATAGGAGTAATTTTCTATTTTAGCTGATTGCCCTATACTTTCATTTCGAGAAATGACCTCAGGTCCTGGTATGCTGCATATATCCCAATAGCCGCGAGCTGCTGGACAACTGCCTGGCTAATATCTACATGTTCCACCGGCCGCAGCACCTAATCCTCATCATCACTATCGATTGTATAGCTATACAATCCGGGCACCTCCCGCATAATAGAATGTGCTTGCTCCCGCCTCTCCTCTGATATATTTGATGTAAAATACTGCAATTTTCATCTGCATACTACATTTACATACCTCCAAAACTACTATCTCCGAACTATGAAGAAAGTAAAATAGGTTGTAACCTGACGTCACAACCTATTCTAGATTATCGAAATCTACAATTCCTTCCTCCACGATAGCCTATTCAGCATCATCATAGGAGAATTGAATACCCGCTGTGCCACCTGTCTCGACAAACAGTTTCATAAACCCTTGTGCAGTATCCGAGCGGTTCCAGTCGCGCTGCAGCTCGCAGAATAGTTGGGCAACACTGATCGACACCGCACCAGCTTGTTCCATTCGACGGATTGCTGCATCATGGGCCGCCAAGGAAGTACCTCCCACCGCATCTACAACGATATACACTTCATAGCCTTCCTTCAGCGCATCCAATACTGGGAATGTGAGACATGCTTCGGTCCACAGAGCGGTCATAATCAATTTTTTCCGTCTAGTAACCTTCACCGCTTGTACAAACTCTTTGTCTTCCCATGAATTGATCGTCGTCCGATCATAAGAAGGCAAATGTTTCAATACGGACTTCAGTTGAGGAATCGTCTCCTTATTAAAGCCCGTCTGCACATTCACCGTAGACAGTACAGTAGGTATTTGATACAATTGGGCAGCCTTGGCCACACCTACGATATTATTAATCAATAGCTGCCTATCCATAGAGGCAATCGAATTGACTTGCACAGGTTGATAGTCGATGACGATCAATGCTGAATTTCCAGGCGTAAGCAAGTGATCCTCCACTTGGTTACGAATCGGTAATGAACTCATTTTTTTTCAATTAAATGTAAATGGATATATGTAGTAAACACGTTGTATGCTATTCGCGACAAGGTTAAAAATCATACGCATCGTCCTTAGCCTTCAGGAGCAATTCTGTTGCTTGCATGGTATCCAAGGTATCCTGTGCTAATCTGTCCAATCGATAAGCAATATCATCTGCCACAATTTCGCCATTGTGAAAATGCTTCTCCTCTACAAACACATATTTCTGGACTACGACAGCCTTCATGTACTGCAAAATAGGCTTCAACTGATATTCAGCAACCAAATAGTGCTTTTCCGACCCCGCAGTAGATACGATCCCGATGACCTTATCCTTAAAACTATCCACCGGAAGTAGGTCGAATACATTCTTCAAGACCCCAGGTATAGACGATTGGTAGGTCGGACTCCCTATGATATAGGCATCCGCCGTCATTATCTTCTCAATAAGCGTCCGTGTATCACCATTATAGTCCCTAAAATCCCTTCCATCACTAAATTCGACCTGGAATGCAGCCAAGTCCACCAGCTCCACCTCTACATCCGGCAACTTTTCCTTTATTTTTGACAAGGTATACATCACCGCAACTCTTGTCCTGGATCCGACTATAGATCCTGATATACCGATTATTTTCATGATTTATCTTCCTTATTCTGTTGTGATGTCTCTTTTGGTTGTGTTGCTTTTTTCACCACAGGCAATACCTCCGTAGCCAATAATTCAATGGTATTGGCGACCATTTCATAAGGCACCCCTCCAAAGTCGATTTGTAAAAGCACGCGATCATGCCGATAAAGCTCATGTTGGTACAGCATTTTGTCTATAATCTGCTGCGGGCTGCCCACCATCATCGCATTTTGGGTACTTGCCGTCTCCGCAAAGGCAGATTTTGGATACGCTCCCCCCCGGATATTTTGCCATGCATGGTTGAGATAAGGATAGTACTCCCGCATTGCCTGCTGCGAGTCCTTGCTGATATGCGCCAGCGTAGTCGTACCTACCGGCAATCCAGCAGGGTCAAATCCCGACTCTTTGGCCACTTGTCTGTAGATATCCACCGACTCCTTGAATACTGCCGAGTGGCCTCCCAAGGTTGTCAGCATCATAGGCACGCCTTGATAACCGGCTTTGATAGCACTTGTGGGCGGCCCTCCCACTCCTCGCCATATGGGGAGCGAGCCATTGAGTGGTTTTGGAAATATTTCCGCATTTTCCAAAGCCGGACGATATTTGCCCTTCCAATTGACAATACGTTCAGAATTGAGTTTGATCAAGAGTTCCATCTTCTCTTCAAACAATTCCTCATAATCCCTGACATTGTAGCCCAATAGCTCAAATGCGCCTAAGCGAGAAGCTCGACCAGCGACGATTTCGGCCCGCCCACCCGACAAGAGGTCGATAGTCGCATACTCTTCGTACACGCGTACAGGATCGGCCGTACTCAATACGGTCACGGAGCTAGCAATCTTGATTTTTTCGGTCGCCTGTGCTATTGCCCCCAAGACGACTTGATTGGCCGATGTAATAAAGTATTCTTGATGGCTCTCGCCCACACCAATTACGTCCAATCCCGCTTGCTCTGCCAATATAGCTGCATCCACGATTTCCTTTAGCCGTTGTCCTTCACTGACATTCTTATCAGACTGTGCATGTGGAAAATGATCGCCCAATGAATACAATCCAATTTCAATTCCTTTACTTTTATCTATTCTAAATTTTTCCATGTTATATTTTCCTTTCTTTGAATATCTACCCCCGATACCCTGTTTATACATACAAATGTAGAGCACCCAAATCCGCTGTGCATTGACCTATGGTAAGAACCGCCAGATGCTTTAAAGACCCACTTAATCAGGTGAGTATAGCGACCGGTGGCCATATAGTTGTTTGCACTGCAATATCCAAGCCCCATTTCTATTCACTACCCATCATTTATATGCTATGGGGCTCGCCCCACGAAAACAAAAAAAGGAGACACTCACATGAGCGACTCCCTTTTCTTATTATTTATTTCTCTAAATAAATGACCTTACGAGGGCACTTTTCGTGCCTTCTCTCTATCCCATATTCGGTGACCCTTCATAGCTGTGACGAAATCGGCTGTCAACTGGTCCTGTGATTCGAAGACCACCCCTTCGTCTTTTTCATGCTTGGCAATGTACGACTGCTCTACGAGTTTTTCGGCACCTTTTGCAAATGCCAATGCCTTACAGTGTCTATACCCCTCATTGATAAAATGGAAGTAATCCGGCTCATCTTCCAGCTTTGCTATCGAATTGCCCTCTGGTGTATAGAAAGCATCATAACATACCGACGCCTCCGTGAGATAGGTATGTTGGATAGCTGCCTCATCGCCCTCCTTGAATTTAACTTTACCCACATGGGTCGATATCAATACAGCAGTTGCTCCCTCCGCCTCCAACGCTTTTTTCATCACATCCACCGAGGCCTTGCTCACACCATCAGCGACCAAGAAGGCCACTTTTCGCGTTGCGATAGTGCCTTCCCCCGGAGCAGTTTGCATGCTCAGCGCTGCTGATTTCTCTACTTCTGGCTTAGGGGCTTGGATAGGGTATTCCGGGTGATTTTGGCGGGCAAACTGCAAAGTCAATTCATCCAATTGCTCAGGTGGTGTTAGTCCTAGATTGTCCCCTACCCGTGCTGCCAGCTCCTTATCGATTTGATGGAGTATCGCCAGCTCTCTTCTACGTACATCTACCGAATTGACTTTAGACAGCTCAAAGCTGTAACCATTGATGATGTGTTCCTGCTCTGCTGTAGATTGTGAATTGAAAAACAGGCGCGCCTGCGTAAAGTGATCGGCAAATGATGTTGACCGCCGCCTGACTTTGTATCCATCCACTTTTTCTTCATGGCTTTTGAATCCCGTTTCGCCTTTGAGCATCGCATGATACGGGCAGCCACCCCCCAAGCTGTTTGGAAAATAACTAACATTACCTTTCAAGATATCCTGCCTTCCAAAGCCATCTTTTTGATTGTTGAACTTCCCATTAATCGGCCTATTGATTGGGAGTTCATGAAAATTAGGGCCGCCCAAGCGATAGTTTTGTGTATCAGCATATGAGAATATCCGTCCCTGCAACAAAGGGTCGTTGGTCAAATCTATACCAGGTACTAGACGTCCGGGATCAAATGCCACCTGCTCCGTCTCCGCAAAGAAATTTTCTGGATTACGATTAAGTGTCATTGTACCAATGATGGTAACCGGCACCACCTCCTCCGGAATGATTTTCGTGGCATCCAATAGGTCAAACGAATACTTAAGTTCATCCTCCTCCGGTACAAGTTGCACCCCCAAGTCCCATTGCGGAAAATTACCTTGCTCTATATTCTCCCACAAATCCCTCCTATGGAAATCCGAATCAAATCCCGATATCTTTTGTGCCTCGTTCCACGCGACTGAGTGCACGCCCAATTTGGGCTTCCAGTGGAATTTTACAAATGTACCCTTACCGGCTGCATTCACAAACTTGAATGTGTGCACACCAAAGCCCTCCATCATCCTAAACGACCGCGGAATAGCCCGATCCGACATTGCCCACATCAGCATATGAGCAGATTCCGGCATCAGCGATATGAAATCCCAGAAGGTGTCATGCGCCGAGGCCGCCTGTGGCATCTCATTATTGGGTTCGGGCTTTACCGCATGTACCAAGTCCGGAAAATTCATCGCATCTTGGATAAAGAATACCGGGATATTATTACCTACCAAGTCATAGTTCCCCTCTTGGGTAAAAAATTTGACCGAAAATCCCCGTACATCACGGGCCAGATCGGTAGACCCCTTAAATCCCGCCACCGTTGAAAATCGTATAAAAAGCGGCGTCACTGTTCCTTTCTTCAAA
Organism: Sphingobacterium sp. SYP-B4668; assembly: GCF_027627455.1. Taxonomy (NCBI): domain Bacteria; kingdom Pseudomonadati; phylum Bacteroidota; class Sphingobacteriia; order Sphingobacteriales; family Sphingobacteriaceae; genus Sphingobacterium; species Sphingobacterium sp. SYP-B4668. The sequence continues at coordinate 3,632,049 of NZ_CP115483.1, forward strand.
AAAGCGGCACTTGTATATTCAGATACATCGGCCGTCGCTTCAAATACACCATGTGCACCAGAACCCCTTGCATGTACTACACGTTCGGGTATACGCTCCCGATCGAAGTGGGCCAGCTTATCCTGATAAATGAAATCCTCGATCAGTGCCGGCCCTCGTTCGCCGGCTTTCAACATATTATTGTTGTCATTGACCGGTACCCCATCATTCGTAGTCAACACCTTGTTGGCATTGTCTATCGTATGATCCTGGATCTGTTGCACTTTTTTGTTTGCTTCTTGCTTAGCCATGTTTATACTGATTAGTGGTTACTTCCACCCGCCTTCTATTGAGACTCGATGATCAGGTGTACCCTTATCAACAATCCAATCGCTATTTTGTTTACACCAGTGGCATTATTTAAGGATGTAACGCGTGGATATCCAATTACCACCCGTGTTGCCGTCTGTATGTAAAAAAACACCAATCAGCTCTCAAATGTCAAAAAAACAAGCCCCATCGGGTATACCGATAGGGCTTTGCTGTACACGTCATGGACGGCTTATACCTAGTTGATCAGATCCCAACGATAAGCTCCTTTCAGCTTAGCCGTGTGGCGTCCTGTCAGATCCGGGATCTGCTGGTCATCTTTTACCGTCATGCTAAAGTCCCATGCCGCAGCAAGATCGGCCTCATCCCCCTTGACGACTTTAGCCTTGGTCATCAACGCCGTAATTTCTTGCTGGTCCTTGATCGATTTCCAAATCCGCAAGTCTTTCATATATCCCGATATCCGTCGATCTAGACTACCATTGCTCTTTATTTCGGCAAAGGCCGTCATGCTCAACTTGATGGCACTGGCCGAGTAGACATCCCCACTGTTGCGCTTGGTAAACGTAGACTCCAGGACCCCATTTTTATACACCTTACCGACGATCAATGTCCCATTGCCATCCTTTTCCCCGTTAAAACCATCGTCGCTATATACCGTCGCAAAATGCACCCATGTATTAGCGCTCTGCGGCATATCCACCCGTACTCCAGGCTCTAGCATGTTATGATACGAACTCATCGAATACGACATCCGTAGGTTTCGATTGTCAAAGTGATTGATCATCCAGCCTTGTCTTATATTTTGGCCACCATCCTCATGAAAGGTCGTCAACACCGCCCCAAATCCGTTGATTTGCGTCAGCTTTATCCAAGTTTCTACCGTAAATCGCTGCTTTCCTCTCTCGCCAAACGAAGCATATTCCGGACTTGATCCGAAATCAATGTAACCATCCCGTAGCCCGTCCACAAAGAGCTCGGCGGGCATCTGCAGATCTTCTGTCAATCGCGAGGCCAAAAACTGTGTTTTGGCATTATCCATTTCCTGGTAAGCAGCTGCGACGCTTTGGTCTTCCGGTATTGGACCATATTTAAATAGCAAGTAGTACTTATTGCCCAGACTGATGGCCTTCTTCAATATTTCCTTACTGCCCGTCGGGTACATCCCCGCTCGGGTACCATATGTCGCCTCTTTGTCCAGCGTCACCAACTGTTGTACCACTTGATCCACCTCCAGCATCCGCCCATCATTGATCGGTGGTTCCAATTTGATGGGTTCGTTGTCCGAGCAGGCCGTAAGCAACAGCACGAAGCAACCGATAACGAGGTTCAAATATCCCCGTGTTATTTTCTCTAGATTTAATGTATGTATCATGATTATGTCTATTATTGGTCGGCAATGGATGGAATCAACAACATCAAGGCCGGGATACCGCTCGCATCATAGCAGGAGACGACCTCGTCCGTACCCACTTTCTTAAGATAATTTTTCGACGTCAGCTTACGCGCTTGATCCCGGTTGCTCCAACCATAGTCTATCGTTCGTCTCAACCAAGGCAAGTACTCCGTCTTGCCACCCACTTCTATCAATCGGATCATATACTGCGCAAATATGGCCGTATAGATTCCTTTCTCCTCGCTCGGCTCCGAGGGGAGGATAGCATAGGGGGCCGACATGACATCCCGTGTATAATTGGCCATCAGTACCGCTTGGTCCAAATATTTGGCATCCTTCGTAATCGCATACAATTCCGTTGCTGCACCTATGGCACTCCCTTGATTGTAAACATGGAGGGTCCAATTGGGGCTCCCATTTCCATGTTTTGAATCCGCGATACGTCCCGTAAGCGGATCGTAGATATTGTCAGAAGACCACTGGTAGATCTCCTTTGCCTTGTTGAGGTAATCTTCCTTCTTGGTGATATTATACAGCGTCGCTGCCGCTACTACTGTTGGGTAGTTGATGCAGGACATCTTGCCCACACGACCAAAAGTCCAATCCCAAAACATACCACCATGCTCGGTATCATAAGAGCCGGGATCCAATCCCGGTACCCCATACCATACCCGGTCAAAACCCGATTCAGCATGCGCCAGGTACTTCGGGTCACCCGTCACCTCATACGCGCGAGCCATCGAGATGACCCACCACATGATGTCATCATAGATAAACCATTCTTTGTCATTCGTCCAATCGTAGTTGGCATACTGCTTTCCATTGCCCTCATACAGGTCTTCGATACGTTTGAGGTTTTCAGGGGTTTTATTCCGCTTATAGGCATTCATGGCCATATCCCAATACACCGCTTGTGTCCATATGGCACCTACCGCCTGTGGCTTATTCGAGTCGCGGAGGTAGATCTTGCGAACAGGGTCGTACAGATGCTCGTTAAAAGCCTTGTAGGCCTCGTCGATATCCGTATTCGTATATTTCGGAACGACGTCATAATCCGGCACAAAATTTCCGTCGTCAAACTCCTTGTTGCACGATATGTTGACCAAGGCTCCTAACAAGAAGAAGCCATGGAGGATATATGAGGTCATATTTTTAAATAAATGCATATTCTTAAGTGTTAATATCCAGGATTTTGTTGCAATGCTTTGTCTATATCAATCTCCTTTTGTGGAATCGGGAAGAAGTACTGTCGCTTCGCGAATACCCGATCCTCAACTTTGGTCCGTTGTAGAAAAGCCGTACCATCAGCTTCTACATTCATACCGTAGATGGCTTTATTTTGATTTTGCTCGGCTGTACCCCATCTTCTCACATCAAAGAACCGGCTATTCTCAAACGAGAGCTCCACCCTCCGCTCTGCGCGGATAGCGGCAGTCATCTCGGCCTCCGAACTGGGCACCGGTAGCGCGTCCACACCCGCTCCATACAAAGGTATCCCCGCACGCTGCCTGATCAGGTTGAGATATTTCACCACCTCCGAATTTCCGGGATCTGATTCATGCAATGCCTCTGCATAGTTGAGGTATACCTGCGCCAGACGCAATAATATGCAGACCCTATCTTCGGTATTACGAGGTCCTTCTGGTGCAGATTTGCGCACCACATAGCCCGTCTTGGAGTAATCGTTGACCCCTTGCAATTTACCGGCATTGCCCGAATAGCTCAAATCCGTGTAGATAGCGCCATCCCGATCAAACAACCACTTTTGGCCACTAAAGGTGATATCCGAGTAAAATCGGGGTTCCCTATTCACGTACATCATGCCCACATTGGCAGGTGCGAAGATGCGGCTATTGTTGGCCGGATCTCTATAATCCGAGGGATTTAAGCCCGTTTCGGCATAATTGGCCGCTGCCTGCACGATAGGGGTCTTCCCATCCGCCTGATAGCCTGTGATCGGCAATCGTCCATTTTTCATGAAATATGCGTCCACCATTTCTTGGGTAGCTCCTAAAGCCCCACCTCCCTTATATTGATCGGTGGTCCCTTTATGATTGGGGGTACGGTCGTACTGCATCGTCCCGGCCGAGGTGCTTATCCTATAAAATACAAGCTCCTTATAGGAGGAAAGCTCCGAAAAGGCTCCCCGAGTCGCACGCCTAATAGAGGCATAGGGATCCAGCACGCCATTTGTCATACTGCGCTCCAGATCGTAGAAACGGGGGACAAAATCTTGTATAAATGCGCGTGTCTCATCAGCAGCAGCCTTCCACTTTGCTTTTATTTCAGCAGCATTTGCTGTTGGAAATAGTTTCTTACCGTCTGCATTGACCAGACCAGCATAATAGCTGTTGCTTCCGTTGAAAAGGTGGCTGGCACGCAGCATCATGGCCTCGATTATAAATGCCCGTGCGATCGTTTGATCGATGCGTCCATACCCGTCGCTACTCGGATTGCTCTCCAAGGATACATGTAGTATCAAACCCGTATTGACCGCCGCACGCAGCTCGGCGATGATGTAATCAAAGCACTCGTCTACCGAGTTCCTAGGTATCTGCAATTGATCCAAAGGTGTATCTTGGCCCACAATCTTTTCAATGATCGGCACCGGACCATACGCACGGACCAAGTAGAAGTAATACATTGCCCGCAGTGCTCGAGCCTCTGCCGCCCATTGGGCCTTCAGATTGGCCGGCACTTCTGGGTTGCCATTGACCCGCTCCATAAAAATCGTGGCTTCGTGTATCCCTACATACCAGCTTTTCCAACGGCGGGCGATCAAGCCATCATTGGCATTGATGGTATTGTTGTTCCACATGTGGGATTGCACATGTGCCCAGGTGTATTCGGCCTCATCACTTGCCGCCGTCCAAGGTCCATAGGTTTTATAAAGCTCGCCCTCGTGCAATTGACGTTGATTGTACTCGTCCGGAATATAGGTGTATATCCCGGCCAGATACTTTTGCGTATCCTCCCGATTGGTAAATATCTTATCCAGTGACAATCGATCTTGCGGCACCTGCTCCAGATATTTTGAACATCCCGTCAACATCCACACACAGGCCAGCATCCATATTAATGTATTGCAGTTCATATCGTTTATTTTAAAAAGAGAAATTAATACCGAATGAATAAGACTTCATATTCGGATAGCTTGTTCCATTATTCGTATTGAGCTCTGGGTCCCACAGTTTGAATTTGCTCCAAGTCAATAGATTGGTCCCCATCAGATAGAGATCGACCTTATCTATCCCCACCCGTGCAAACCATTCTTTGGGCAGGTTGTAGTTGACCTGCAAGGTCTTCAAGCGTAGAAAGCTCACATCTTTTTGCCACCACGTACTGCTTTGAAAATTGTTGATATTACTCGTTTGGTCCGATCCATAGGCCAAGCGTGGGTAAAATGCATCTTGCCGAGGGTTGTCGGCAGTCCATCTATCCGTAATATTGGAAAAAAGGTTGCCACCACCGCCATCACCCACAAACGGATGGATACTGGTCCCTTGGAGCATACGATCGGCCCCCTCTATCCCTTGAAAGAGCACCCCCAATGAGAGTCTTTTGTAGGTGGTATTAATCCCAAATCCATAAACCATCCGAGGCACATCTCCACGACCAATATAGACTTGATCGTAGGCATCGATGACACCGTCACCATTTTGGTCTTTATACTTAATATCTCCAGCCTTTACCTCGCCAAATTGGGTCGGAAAAGGGCGATTTACCCCTTCTTTATCAACAGCCGAAAGGGATTCATAACGTTGTATATCTAGGATTTCGTCCTGGGTATACAGCCCTGCGGCCTCATAGCCCCTTCTGGCGTTGACATTCGTACCTCTCTTGTTCATCCAGGCATAGCGCTGATCGGGCTGGTCGCTATCCACCCACTTATCCTTATTAAAGGTCAGATTACCCCGAAGGTAGATTTGCCAATCCTCATTGATACGCTTGTTGTATTCCAATGTCCCATCGATACCCTTGTTTTCGATCACCCCCACATTGCCATACGGATCGGACATGTAGCCCAAGAAGGAGGGGATGGACTCGTTGCGCTGCAACAAGATACCCGAGCGGCGCTCTTTAAACAAGTCTACGATGACCGAAAGGCTGCTGTTCAGTACTTTAAACTCGATTCCCAAATCTTGCTTATGCGATTCCTCCCAACCGATATTCACGGCATTGTTGTTCACTTTCACGCCAGGTCTACGTCCGCCTGCACTCCCCCAATTGTATCCAAATCCATTGTCAAATTGCATCTGTTCGAGGTACATAAATCTTCTACCCGACACATTCGAGTTGCCGATGATACCATTGGTGTAGCGCAATTTGAGGAAATTGATTGTCGACGCCAATGGCTGCCAGAAGCGCTCATTGGACGGTACCCATCCTATCCCAAATGCCGGGAATACCCCAAATCTGCGCTCCGGGGTAAAGTTTTCCGAACCATTGTATCCAACATTGAATTCGGCAAAATACCGGTCGTCATATGAATAAATCGCCCGTCCCGCTACACCTAGCGTGCGATAAGGGATAGCATCTTCCAAGCTCCCTACCGGATACAACAAGCGACTCTGTTGATTATACAGGAATAATCCCCCTACACGATGTTTGCCAAAAGCCCGGTCATAGTTCAAGGAAGCCTCCAAGTAGGTCTTCTTCTCGTTACCATCCGAGCGCTGCTCAAATCCGAGCACATCCGATCCGGCGTAGGTCTGCACCAGAATAGGGCGACCATCCATATCATAGGGCACATCCCTATTGGCAAAGTAATAGGTCGATTCGCGCTTGCTCTGCATGATGTTCACACTGTTGTACACATCATAGGCAAACATACCCGAGAGCTTCAACCCTTCGGTCAGCATGCCCAGATCCTGATTCACCCGTAGATTGGAATAGACCTGGTTGCGCGTCTGGTTACTGTAGCCCCTACGGGTAGCGTCAGCATACGGATTGCGAAATCCGCCATTGGGATTGATCCCGGGGACATAGGCTTTGCCATCCACAAAAAACATGCGCGGATAGTCTACAGGCGTTATTTCCATCGAAGCCGAATAAATCGACGAAGAGCTGATCGCTGGATAATTCCCCTCGCCCAGATAGCCCTGCGCTCCGATTTCAACGGTGGTGGTTGGTGTCACCTTCAAGTTTAGATTCGTTGTAAAATTGTATCGATTGAAACTCATCTTCGAATTGTACGATTCAAGAGACTCCGTCCGCATCAATCCCTTTTCGTTGAAATAACTCACCGAAGCGTAGTAATTGGCTGATTCACTCCCACCACGTACATTGACATTCGCACGTCTATTCTGACCGAAATCATTAAAAATACTCGATAGCCAATCGACATTCGGGTACAGATAAGGGTCGAAGTTGGCACGTGTACGTTCGATATATTGTTCGGAGTACTTCGGCTGTTGATTTCCATTTGCTAGCGCTTCGTTGGCCGTGGCCATATAATCCAACCCGTCGATCAATTCGGCCCGTTGCGTAAATTGGGTAATGGTCTCATAATAATCCACACTTACCACGGGCTTTCCGATCCTCCCGGGCTTGGTCTTCACGATAATGACCCCATTGGCCCCACGCACCCCGTATACCGCTGTAGCCGAAGCATCTTTCAGGACGGTCAGAGACTCTACATCTTCCGGATCGATATCGTTAAAAGACCGTTCGACCCCATCGACCAGCACCAGCGGGCGCGATGCATTGGGCGTCGCAATACCCCGTATCCAGATATCCGCGGCATCACGCCCCGGCTCACCGGTGCGTTGCACAGCCACTACCCCCGCCAGTCGACCGGCCAGCACTGTAGACAGACTGGACGAAGGCGTCTTGATATCGGTCATCTTCAGATTGGATTGCGCACCGATATTGCTGATACGCCGCTGCTGTCCAAATCCCACAATGACGAGCTCATCCAGCTCGTTCACGATCGGTGTCAGCACCACATCCAAGATGTTGCTCCCCGATGTGAACTTTTCTTCACGCGCCACATAGCCCACCTTGCTAAAGACCAGTTGGTCATCTGCCTGACCGAGCATGATTTCGTAGCGCCCGTCATCATCCGTCTGGGTGACGGTATTGGATTTGCTTGCCGTGACCGTAGCCCCAGCTACGGCTCCCCCCTGTTCGTCCCGCACCACGCCCGTCACTTTACGTTGCTGCAGGCGCGCACCCGGTGTAGCCGCCCTCCGGGATGCCTGCTGTGCGATCAGCACCTGACTCCCCTCAATGGAATACGAAAAATTGGCCTCATCTGACAATTCGCCGAGCACCTCCGGAAGGCGCTTATTTTTTGCGGCAATGTTCACGCGTTTTTGCTCCAGTTCAGTTCCCGTAGGATAAAAAAAGACATATGGACTTTGTTTTTCAATCTCTTGAAAAACCTGTTTCAATGTCCCATTATGAACCTGTACAGAAAGCATGGGCTGTGGATATGCGGAATAGGCCAGCAATAATCCTCCCCCAATAAGCATTGATCTTTTTAAGAAATTCATGAAATGGTTTAGTTAGTATATTCGGTATGTAAGTTGATTGGTATAGCGCGGTTAAATCGGTTTTTTAGAAATATGGATTTCATTTCCCTGGATCTGGTGACGGAATGCGACCGAAAACGAGAGACCTTTCAGGAGTTTATCCAAATTCTCTTCCAGATGGAGCTTACCACTGAATGTCCGCGTAGACACTTCCGGATCGCAGTTGATTTTCACCCCGTAGTAGCGGGACAGCTGCTCCGCTATCTCCCCAAATGGGGTAGCCTCGAATGAGTAGTAGCCATGTATCCAGCTGGTCAGCCTTGTGGCATCTACCTGGGTCTTGCGGGCTTGGCCATTGGCCTGTTCAAACATTTGGTTAGGCGCTAGATAAGCCATTTTTAGACCCGCATTGACCTGCACCTTGCCCGACTGCAGGATCACTTGCTGCACTTTTACATCCGCGTAGCCCGACACCGAAAAACGTGTCCCTAAGACCTGTACCGAGAGGTCGCGAGTGGTCACGATAAATGGGCGTTCCGGTTGATGTGCAACATCTAAGAACACCTCCCCATCGACATATATCTCCCTTTTGTCTTTCGCAAATACCACCGGATAGGTAATGGTTGTCCCCGAGTTGACCCACACTTTGGTCCCGTCTTCCAACTCCAGCATCGAGCGTTTGCCGTGCGGGGTAATCAGCTGATTGAAAGGCGTGAGCACCTGCTGTGCTTCTTTGTCATTCGAGGTCAGTACATGGCCATCCTTGTAAACAATCTCTGGATTCTTGCCTTCCAAATACGTCTTCTCCGTACCCGAAAGCACCAAGGAGACCTGCTCCGGCTTTTCATCGCTAACCACTTGGCTACGTTGCACAAATTGAGCGAGGGACATATTTTCGGTATCCGGGAGGGCATCCCGCTGTGCGACTCGCACCCCTACAAATAACAGGACGATAGCGGCCACGGCGGCAGCATACCATAGCTGGGGCCGCAGGCGGCGTATATGTTGGGTTGGCGCCACAGGCTGTGCAGCAGTGATGGCCTGCCAAAGGTCTTCTTCCTCCACCGTAGACAAATGGGGCTGGTTATCGTGTAGCAGATCCATATATTGACAGGCCTGCTTATAGTCGTCCGATACCGCGCCTTGGCTATATGCGTCCCAAAATAGACGTATTTCCGACGTGGGACTCGTCCACTTTGCGATGAAGTAGTCGTCCTGAAGAAAATCTTCAAATGTAAATGCATTGTACTGTTCAACAGTCCTTCCTAAAGACATAGATTTATTGGTTATTTAAGGAAGGACAATCTTGCGGAAATTATATACTCACTATTTTCACTTTTTTTGAAAAAAAATCACTTAAGCTCCATTTTCAACCGTGACAGCGAGCGATACAGCACATTCGAGACCGATTGCGGATTCATGTCCATCAAAATGCCAATATCGGGGATAGACATCCCCTCTACAAAACGGCAATGCACGATTTCGCGCTGCCGGGCGGTGAGCAATGCCGTTAGCCTATCAAAACGTTGGGACGATGCCAATGCTTCCTCTGCTCGCTCCAGCGTATTCTCTTCCACAGAGGTCTCCGATGCCTTGTACAAGTTGTCCACATGCCGAGCATAGTTTATCTTGCGCTTCTCCTGGTTCAGGAGCGCATTTTTGAGGGATATGAAGAGATAGATCTTGATATTGTCCACCTGTCTTAAGGAATGGCTATGCTGGTGTAATCGCAGAAACAAATCCTGGATGCAGTCCTTAATAAGCTCCTCGTCCGTCGAAAACTGACGGCCATAACGGAACAATGACTGTAAGTGGCTTTGATAGATGTATTTGAATACCATCTCATCCCCCATCTTCAATCGCTCCCATAATTCCTTATCAGATCTTTCAGCAGACATTACTTCATGGCTTGTATTATTGGTTCGTTTCGTTACCCAGAAACCTCAAATCACGTGCTCCTAGTATAGGTTTGTATATACAAAAAACGTTTTAGCAACGATAATCGGCTAAATTAAAAAAAAGACACAACATTTTATGTTTTTCTATAATTATCTCATAACCGGCGAATATGGAGGGGATTTGCGCGGGTTATGCGGTAATTGATGCCTCTGGCGATATGAGCCCATTATCTACCCAGGTCACCATTGCGAGACTACAGCTTGCGGGTGTGACCCCAATTACCACCACGGCCGTCATCAGCGAAATCCTAAAAAGTTGGGGACATCAAAATGCATTGACCTATGCTCAAGCGCTATCAGCCGTCATGCCCAACTATCAAACGCTAATCGAAAGCTATAACAAGGCAAGATAGCAGACCTCCTTTTTCTAAAAAACCGGTTTTCCAGTTTTAGCAAGAGCCGTTTACCCCTATACGTTAAATGCCACTGACAATGTTCAAGTATTTACGCAAAAGAGAGGAAGGGTATCGCGGTGGAGATTTGCCAGTTGCATAGCAGATAAACAAAAACCAATCAGCTCACCTTCTGATTATTGGTTTTTAACCAAAAGTAAATAAAACAACTAGATTAGACATCCAAAATTTAAATCTATGGTAATCAATAACTATCTCCATTCACTTATTGATAAAATACTGGGCAAACCAGCATTTATCTTATTGTTGTGGACCCTAGTAGCACCATTGCTGGTATTAGGACAACAGAAATCCATCACGGGTACCGTGACGGATGCCACGACCAACCAACCTATCCAAGGTGTAGCGGTACAGCTGCAAAATAGCTCCTCAGGTACAAGTACAAAGGCCGATGGAACCTTCTCGCTCCAAGTGCCCGCGAACGCTGTATTGCAAATTTCGTCTGTGGGGTATACATCACAGACCATTACAGTTGGAAACAAAAACGAATTTCGAATTCAACTGACGTCAACCAACGAGTCTTTAGAAGAGGTTGTCGTGGTGGGATACGGTACTATGCGGAAAAAGGACCTTACCGGCTCCATCATTCAAATCCGCCCAGACCGAATCGCAAATGAAAACCCGCGTACCGTACAGGATATCTTGCGGGGTACACCAGGCTTGAACGTAGGCTTCAGCTCGTCGGCAAAGGGAGGCGGCTCGCTGCAAATCCGCGGACAGCGCTCAGTATATACTGATGGAAATCACAATAGCCCACTGATCGTGATGGATGGCATGTTTTTCTATGGCGAGCTATCCGAGATCAATCCTGACGATATCGAACAGATAGATGTACTAAAAGATGCATCGGCAGCTGCTGTCTATGGCTCGAAAGCGGCCAATGGCGTCATCATTATCTCAACCAAGAAGGGTAAAGTGGGCAAACCGGTCATCAACGTGACGGCAAATTTTGGAGCTACTGGCCCCAGTGATTTTCGCAAAAGATGGGACAAGGATGCCTATATGCAACATCGCCAGGATTGGTTTACCAAGAGTACCTATGGCGTGAATCAAGAGACGGGTGCATATGAAGCGTATCAAACGGGTCTGCATAGTCAGCAACCTGGATTTTTTATGCGACCAGATCAATTGCCCGCTAACATTTCTCTCGACAGCTGGCGCGCGTACAGCGCCAATAGTGCCAACGAATCAGATCTGAGCATCTGGGCACGACGACTGGGATTCACCGGGAATGCTCTACAAAATTTTGTCAATGGAAAAACTGTTGATTGGACAGACAAAACCTTTAGAACAGGCTTTGACCAAGACTATAATGCCAGTATAAGTGGTGCGAGCGATCGGACGAATTACTACCTCTCGATGGGCTATCTGAAGAACCAAGGCGCGGTGGTGAGCGACAATTACCGGGCAGTGCGTGCCAACATGAAAGTGAATTCGAAGGTAACTGACTGGTTTGAAATCGGTGCCAACGTCAACTTCCAGGATCGCTCCGATGGCAATGTAGACATCGATATGGATCAAATGATGCGCAACAGCCCCTACGCCGACTATGCGGACGAAATGGGCAACCCGCTGCAATTCCCATTGAATGATGAATTCAGCCAACGCGGATACAACTACGATTTCCAACGGAAGTATTTGGAACTGGACAAGGGATTCACGGTGTTCAACACGATATTGCAGGCTAAGCTTAAACTGCCTTTCAATATCACGTACTCCTTCAATGCATCACCGCGCTATCAGTTCTTCTACGACCGCTATTTTATGTCTGCAAATCTACCCGGATCTGACCCGAAAGTACGTGGTGCTAACCGGGAGTCGGCCAAACGCTTTGATTGGTCTTTGAACAATACCATCACTTGGGAACACACCTTTGCCGAGAAGCACCGCCTGAATGTGACCCTTGTCCAAGAAGCGGAACAGCTGCGATCCTGGCAAGAACGGATCGAGGCACGCAATATTTTGCCCTCCGATGTACTGGGATACCACAACGTAGGAATGGGAAATAAAGAAGAAAGTAATTATTCCAGTAGCGATACACATGAAACAGCGGATGCGCTAATGGCCCGCTTGTTTTACAATTACGATGATCGCTATATGGTGACGGGGACCATCCGACGGGATGGATACTCGGCCTTCGGCTCGACTGATCCGTACGGCATATTTCCGTCCCTGGGCGGCGCGTGGACATTTACCAACGAAAAATTCTTCAAATGGAAAGACATCATGAGCTCCGGTAAACTGCGGGTCTCTTATGGTAAAAATGGTAATCGATCACTGGGTTCGCCCTATTTGGCATTAGCCAACCTTTCTAGGGGTGGTGGAAAGATGCAAGGCTATCTTAACGCCACAGGCCAGCTGCAACTGTACCGTTACCTGATGATGGACCGATTGGCAAGTCCTAATCTGGAGTGGGAAAAGACAGCTGCATGGAACGTGGGATTGGATTTTGGATTTCTGAACGACCGCATATCAGGTACCATTGAATATTACAATATGCAGACCCACGACATGATCATGGATCAACGTATAGCCGGCTTCTCAGGTTTTAAAAGTATTACAACCAATCTCGGTCTGGTAGAAAATAAGGGTATCGAAGTTGCATTGAATACCCAAAATTTTGACCGTGAAAATTTCCGCTGGTCCACGACATTTGGATTTTCCTACAATAAGAATCGGATTAAACACCTGTACTATGATTATGAAAACGTGCTCGATGCAGCGGGTAACATAACGGGACAAAAAGAGAAAGACGACACTACAAACAAATGGTTTATTGGGCAATCCATCAATACTATCTGGGATTACCAGGTGACGGGCATATGGCAAACACATGAAATTGACGAAGCGGACCAATACGGCCAAGAACCGGGCGACCCTAAGGTAACCAATCATTATACAGGTGATGATGTCGTGAATGCGGACGGCTCGGTCACACATGTCTATAATAATCAGGATAAAGTATTTCTCGGAGAGAGCGTCGCGCCTTACCATTGGTCTTTGCGTAACGAATTTGTGCTTTGGAAAGACTTGAGCGTATCCTTCCAAATCTATTCGTACATGGGACACAAAAGCTTGTCGGGTAATTACCTCAACAACGACGATGATGGAGGACGTGTGCAATATGCACTGGCCAACTTGCCACAAAAAGAATACTGGACCCCGGATAACCCCACAAATAAATTTGGTCGGATAGAAGCTAAGGGACCACAAGGTGCAAATGGCGCCCAAAAATTGTATAACCGGTCCTTCATCCGATTGGATAATATCTCCGCCGGATATACACTACCGCAGCGATGGACATCCATGTACAATATAAACCGGGTCAAGGTATTTGGCGCCGTGCGGAATACCGCGACTTGGGCACAGGAATGGATCTACGGGGACCCAGAGACTGGATCGTGGGCTTCACGGACATTTACCCTAGGATTGAATTTAACTTTTTAGACGACTAAGAACCGACAAGATGAAGAATATAACACGACAACTAAACCGTACAGCATTTGCCTTGCTGATGGGTGCCACCTTATTGGGCAGCAGCTGTTCGCGGGATTTTTTAAATCCGGATCCCCTATCATTCTATGAGCCCGGGTCCACTTTCAACACCAAATCTGGATTGGAGGCAGCTATGGCGATCAACGATCGTCACCTCAAATTGTATTGGATGACCGATCATAATGAAATGCTCTCATTGGGTACAGAATATATCTTTTCCGAATTGATGGTGGCTTCGGCGACAGATAAGCGGACTATGCTTGCCGATGTGGCCAATATGCTGACGCCTACCAGCGATGACGGTACGGCTAACAATCTGGACAGGACCAACAGCCTGTGGTATTTTTGGGACGAAACCTACAACGGTATTCGAAATGCAAATACCATCCTCCACTATGTGGACCAGGTGCAGGGTCTGGACGAGGTGACCAAAAATAGATTTAAGGGACAGGCCTATTTCCATCGCTCATTTCGCTATTTGGCCTTAGTCTTTCAATATGGTGATGTCCCACTAGTCACCAAATTACTGGAAGTACCTAAGCAAAATTACCGCACGACCGAACGGGAGGCTATTCTAAAAATGATCACTCGTGATATGGAGCTTGCCGTAGAATGGGTTCCAAATCAAAGTGAAATAGGCCTGATCGGAATGGTGAATAAGGGAGCCTGTCGTATGTTGCTCGCAAAATGTTATCTAGCGACTGGCGAATATGAAAAAGCGAAGGAACAAACCGACATCTTGATCAATCAGTCTGGCTATGCACTGATGCAGAATACCTTCGGTACCTTTAACGACGGTGGTGAGCCGCAAACTTGGCCGATTACTAGAAATGTAATCTGGGATTTGCATCGCGCCGAGAATAAATTGATCTCGACAAATAAAGAAGTGATTATGGGGATGCCCAACAGGGGGTCGGATGCGGAATCTTTTGTCAAAATGCTGACGATGCGCGTCCTGTATCCCTTCGTTTTTGACAATAGGCTGCAGGCGAAAGATGGAAGGCAGGCCTTGCTCAATATCCGTCGTAATACGACAGACTACAATGCCAAATACGATTATATGCGGGCTTTCGGACGGGGAATAGCGACCTTTCGCCCCACTCGTTTTCATATGACCAACTTATGGCGTGTCAATGGGGTAATGGATGAAACCGACTTGCGCCATAGCTCTTCGACGGGCAACTGGATCCGTATGGAAGACTACAAGGTGAACAACAAGGCATCGACCGAATTTGGCAAACCGCTCGCGCTTTTCAATCCTGACAATGGAAACTTACTGTGCAGCGACACCATTCGCCGTTGGTTTGATGTACCGCATTACAAACTGTATATGGATGACCCCATCGCGGAAGCCAATATAGTGGGTTCTGACGGACATCGTGGTGCTACAAACGGAGGGAATGCAGACTGGTACCTCTACCGCCTGGCAGAAGCATACCTTTTAAGGGCGGAAGCAAAATTTTACATCAACCCTAGCGATCCTACGATTAAAGATGACCTGAATGCCATAAGGCAGCGCGCGCAATGTAGCCAGCTGTACCAAGGTGCTGTCACGATTGGAGATATCATGAACGAGCGGGCCCGCGAGCTGTATTGGGAAGAATGGCGCAATGTGGAATTGAAACGCGTATCGTTGTGCTTAGCCCGTAGTGGCAGACCTGATGAATGGGGAAATACCTACTCGTTGGCAACTTTTGACAAACAAACGGGTACAGACCCAGCTGGTGGAAGCTATTGGTACCAACGTATCGTACATTACAGCATGTACAACAAAGGGCCGGTCGAAATCAATGCTCCAGGGATCAGTAAACCCAACTACACAATGGATAAAAAGAATATGTACTGGCCTATCCCCAATGCTGCCATTACCTCTAACATAAACGGACAACTCAGTCAAAACTACGGCTATACGGGCTATAATGCTGCTACTCCAAAATGGGATAACTGGGAGGATGCTGTCGCTGATGAAAGCACATTTTAGAGAACAGGAACAGCTGGATGAAGCTTCCTAAAAATACCTATTCAAAAATAGCCGCTTGGGGACACCAAGCGGCTATTCTTTTATTGATGGGTCTCCTACCCATCTATTATGGAGCATTCAGCTTCTTACTTTTGCTTCTCTAAAAAGGCGACGAGGGCTGCAAATTCATCAATGGACAATGAATTGGCCAAGCCAGTAGGCATCATAGAGTTGGGCATCTCTTTTCGAGACGCAATATTACTTTTTTTGATGGTCGTGACCGATCCCGCAATATCTCTCATGACCACCTTGTCTGCCGTCTCTTGTGTGATAAAGCCCATATAGCTTTTCTTGTCTTTCGTTCCGATATATACGGTCGAAAAGCCTTGCGAAATGGACGCATTCGGTTTTAAGATAGACTCGGCAATCTGTTCGCGATTCATGATTGCACCAATCTGCCCCATAAAAGGTCCTTTCATTTCTTCACCTTTCTTGATGCTATGGCAAGCATAACATCCCTGCTTGGTAAAGAGTGCCTTTCCTTTGACGGGGTCGCCTTTGATTTTGGCGAGTGCTAACATGATATCCTCTATTGACGTCTTGCCGACTTGGCCTTTTTGATTGGTAATCTTGGCCAAATCCACTTTTTTCTCTTTCCCCTCATTTACGGGTGTTTCTTTTTTCACCACATCGAAAGCTGTAATTTCCATCCGGAACTTGGCATTCAAATCGGTAAAGAACTGCCTTTTGGCGGCTCCAGCTTTTGCGCTCTCGGCTTTCAGGAATTTTTCGATAACCGGGGAAGATTCCCACACAACGCCTTTATAATAGGGGCCATGCGAATCTGGACGGGTGCCCCACCACCATGAAGCATCATAGGCCGCCTCCTGCTTGTACAAACGAGCTAGAGTCACCAATATCTTATCTTTCATTTTTTGGTCCTTTGTCTTGGTATAGGCGGCAATAAGCCCATCAACAGCGCGAGTATCATGCATGTAGCGCATGGCCCACAGCGCGAGATCGGGATTTTCGGTCCCTAAAAACCCGACGCTTGCATTCACGGCGTTCAATCGAACCAAAGCTTTGACCGCCAAATGAGCTGGGATAATAGCCGAATTGGGTACATGATGCGGGCCTTCGACCCCTTTGGCAGGTGCCACAAAAGAAACTGGCACCTTGGTCTGCAACAGTGCATTGGCTGCTTCAACGCGACCTAAACGCCCCAAGCCTACCATAGAAACGGTCTGCACACGTACTGCGGGATCCTTTAATCCATCGATAAAGGGGTCGATAGGAACCTGATCCAGACTGCCCATTCGATCGGTCAAGGCGCGCAAGGCAAACTCGCGAAGCAGATCTTCTTTGGCGAGCTCGACCAACGCTGGTATCGCCTTTGCCCCCTCGACTTGCGCATAGGTGTAGAGGGCGGCTACGCGGACAGTCAAGTCCAAATTCTTGTCCTTGGCAATACTTAATGCAGCACTGGCGGCTTCTTCAACAGGTCTGGCCAAAAGCTCTTGTGATGCATAGAGCCTAGCGGTCGCACTGCCGGATTTCAATAATTTTGTTAGTTCGGAGATGGATGCTTTCTTGGTATTCGGGAATGCCTTATACTGCCAGCCTTTAGGGACAGCACGTACCACGTAGCCCTTATCTGGATTGCCTGAATAACCGGCGCCATCCCAAGCAGCCAAATACAACCTACCGGAACCATCTACATCCAAGTCGGTAATCTGAGGCAATTTGATAAACTCTTCTTCTTTCTGCAGAAAACTTGGTCCATCTGGAGTGACATGATGTAGATATAAGTAGCTACGTCCCCAATCGGCCATCATCGGCACCTTATTATACTTTGCAGGCCAGGTATCTTCATCCATATACAAAGATCCTGTACCAGATCCCCCTCCTAGCATGGCCAAGGCAGGGATGATCTCTTCTGTGAAATTTTGGAACAATAGTGGGTAGCCATATTCCCCAGATTGAATCTGATGGGAGAATCGGATATCCCAACCGCCACCGTCATTGGTATTGTCGCGAGTGAATATGTTCATATAGGGATCGATGGCTACGTCATAGATATTGCGCAAACCGTGGGTATAGACCTCCAGCTCTTTGCCATCCGGACGCACCCGCAGGATCCCCCCTCCTAGCATGGTCAATTTCTTACCATCCGTACCGGAGGCATTGTGAAACCCGAAATCGCCGACAGCAATGTAGATCCACCCATCAATCCCCATTCTAATGCCATTGGTAGCATGGTCTGTGCCTCGTTCTTGGATGTACTTGGTATTGCTCAACCCAACAACAAGTGGCTTGGCCGCGCCATCAGCAATGCCGTCTTGATTCTTATCCTCAAAAACGACCAAATCCATCCCCGTCGCTTTTCCGCTGGTAGCATCGAATGTGGTATGTAAGACAAAGACTTGATCGCCCAGGACGAAAATACCGCGAGGATTGTCCACACGCGCGAAATCGGTATGTGTATCCATTTTTCCATCATTGTCGGTATCGACAAATCGGCGAATAAACCCTTTGCCCATATCCTTGCCTAATGATCCGATCATATCTACACCAACATACACTTCGCCAGTGGGTGCTACCGCCAGACAGGCGGGACTCGGAGTAAGGTCAGGCCCGGTGAAGGACGTCATCAGGAGGTCTGCCGGAGCTCCAGGCAAGGTCTTTAGACTATCCTGAACGTGCAATACCGCCGTGGGGGAATAAAGTTTATTGTGTGTTGGTACATGATGTTGTGCTGGCTTTTCTATATTATTGGCAAATCCTAATAATACAGGAAAGAGAAACAATAGGTTGAGTGTCCTCTTCATACTATGGTGTTAAACTGATTAGATTTATCGATTGTACAGCAAATTACAACTATTAAGCTAAATTCTTACAACAATAGCAAGATTATTACGTATGCTGGGCGAGCATTTATTTTTAGAGATCTACTTGTGTTGAAAACAGGGCAACTCATCGCCAACAATCGACTTATTACACCGAAGGTTAAATAAAAAAGAGATCATACGTTGACGTATGATCTCTTTTACAAGGGATTTGCATGATTGGGTGATCATCTATAAGGACAATATCCAATTGACCATCTCATGTGCATCTTCCTTCTTTAAAGAGGGGTGTGCAGGCATGGCTACCTCGCCCCATACACCACTGCCGCCCTTGATGATTTTCTCGGACAATAGCGATACTGCATCTTTTTTGTCTTTATAGCGCTTGGCTACTTCCTTATAACTCGGGCCGACGGACTTTGCTTCTGCTGCGTGGCAGGCCTTACAGTCTGATGCGAGTATCAAAGCTTCACCCTTTGGGGTGTCGGTCCCTTCTTTATGTCCCAACGATCCATCAGCCTTGTCCATGTCTTTGTAATCGGTATCACCAGATGCCTTTTTTGCTGCTGTAGCCTTACGAGCACGTTGTGAAGCAAGTTCGCCGCCATTATAGTCAATCCGGGATAAAGCAGCATCGGGATTTTTACTGAACCAACCGCTACCATACTCTAATACATATAACTTGCCATCAGGTCCCAATTCCATATCAATCGGTGAGGCCCATTTGACATGTGGCATAAAAGGTTCCATTTTATCAAAATCACCATTAGGCAACATCGTCACCGCTTTGATCCATCCTCGGATCCAATCATAGATAAATAGCTTGCCATCATAGTAATCCGAGTAGCCGGTTTCCTTGGGCACCATATCCGAATGATATACAGGGCCGGTCATCGCATTGCGTCCACCCGAACCTACTTGTGGAAAGTCTGGGGAATCGCCATATGGATACCAAATAAAGGCCGGCTGTGCTGGCGGAAGGGTGCTAATACCGGTATTATTGCGAGAGCTGTTGATTGGCTTTTGGGCATCAAAAGCCTGCCCACTCTCCCCTGTCTGATAATTGTAGGGGTGGTAAGCATAATTGTTGCCAACGAAAAATGGCCATCCAAAAAAACCTGCCACACGGGCTTGATTCACCTCATCATAGCCTTTGGGGCCTCTGCCCAAACTATCTATATTGGCATCAGGGCCGACCTCTCCCCAATATAGAAAATCGGTCTTCTTGTCAATGGAGATACGATATGGATTTCGATTGCCCATGACATAGATCTCGGGCTTGGTATTCGCCTGACCCTTTGCAAATAAATTACCTTTTGGAATCGTATAAGAACCATCCTTATTCATTTTGATCCGCAATATTTTACCCCGTAAGTCATTCGTATTCCCAGCACTCCGAGCGGCGTCATACTGCTCATGTCCGGGACGATCGTCCCGAGGAGAGTAGCCATTGCTCACGAATTGCTGGCCTTTTTCGTCGAATGGTGTCGAATTGTCGCCTGTCGATACATACAGATTCCTGTCTTTACCAAAAGTGAGGGAACCACCTGTGTGGCAACAAATATTACGTTGGGAATAAAATTCAAGCACAATCTTCTCGGATGCGAGATTCAGCTTATTGTCGGTAAACTCAAACCGGGATAAGCGATTAACAGAGGTATCTTTAGGGCTATAAAAAGCATAGATGTAATGATTTTTCTCGAAATCAGGATCTAGGGTAAGCCCCATAAATCCTTCCTCTGCATTCACATTGGGTACTTCCGTTTTATGATAGACATCCAAAAGGCCTACCTGCTCTACTTTTTTTGTCGTTTGATTATATAACAACAACTCGCCGCGACGTTGTGCAACCAAAATATCCAGATTGGGCAGGATAGCCATTTCTGTGGGTTCAGAGAATTCGCCTACACCAAGCGACACTTTCGTAAATCTTTCTTCTTCAGGAACTCGTTTTGTTTTAGCTTTATTGTAGTCCAATTCGTAGTTGCTTCCAATGGCATATTCGATGCCACCCAATAGGTGTTTCAGAAATAGCGAATCGGTATAATCCTCTTCTTGGTGTCCTAATCCAGTATAAAAAGAACGGCCTCCGTCAAAATCATGGTACCAAGCCATAGGCGTTTCGGTCATTTGCTCGGGGTTGGCATAGACATTCTTATCGATAGTCATCAGGACACGGATAGGTTGGTACAATTTTTTAAAGACATACCATTCATCGGTATGTAACCAAGTATCCGGTAAGGGCTTTGTCGCAGGGTGCTTTTTGTCCACTATCGTCAATTCGCCTTCCTTGACCTCCGGATGGGTAGCAAAATATCCACCCACCAGTCGTCCATACCATCCCCAATCGTATTCGGCGTCGGCCGCCCCATGTATCCCGACAAAACCTCCTCCGGCTTGGATATAACGCTCAAAATCGGCTTCCTGATAATGATTCAACAAATCGCCCGTGGTATTGAGGAAAACGACCGCTGAGTAGTGCTTTAAGGAATCCTCGGTAATCCAATCTGCATTGGTCGTCGTATCTACATCAAAATTGTTTTCGAGTCCCAATTTCTGAAGAGCGGTATTCCCTTTTTCAATGGAACTGTGATGGAAACCTGCGGTTTTACTAAAAACCAAGACACGAGGTTTGCCTGATCGCTTTTTATTGCAAGAACTTAGAACCGATACCAAAATCAGTAAAAGAAAAAGCTTTGATAAAATTGCTTTATTCATAATTTTTATACTCTTATCGTTGTACTATTTAGGTTGTAATTTTGGATTTAAAGATGCCATTATAATTCCATCCAAACTAATTCTATTTTACCCAAAATGTATATTCTCTTGATAGCTCATTTTTAGGACAAGGAGATATGGAAATCGTAAGCAGAACCGTCGTGACGAAAGCATAAAAAACACGGCCTAAAACTTGTAACAGCTTCGTTATACAGCACAACGCTTCCTTTAGGAGAATATACGACTACTTATTGCATCCTTACTGGCGTATATGAATCGAGTGTGTAGAGGCTTTTGGAAAACATGGGATAGGTAGCCTGTGGTCGAGTGTGTGCTGGATATGAGTGGAATGGATAATGCAGCCAAACATGCCTGTCACAGGTGCTGTTGCTCCTTATACCAATCAATGGCATGCTGTTCCTCCGTCTTGATAAACTCGTTCTTCGAGGCGTTGTATTCGTTTCCGTCGCTCCATTCCTGCCTGCTCAATTGCGCCTTCAATGCCTGATACTGCGCTGTAACGACCGGATGCACGCGAAGGTAGTCCCTAAAGGCAATATGCCTGATCCAATGTTCGGAATTGTAGGGTAGGATGTGTATGTGTGCTAAGCGATGATTGTGTTCCTCGGTACTTTTTGGAATCTGGACTTCTTCCGAAATGATAGGTGCTATCGAAAGATGCTCCGGTGATACACGATGCTTTACAAAAAATCGTCTGTAGGGCATCATGCTGTTGTATATCGGATAATAGACGTAGCCATTATTGACAAGGGGAACGATTATCTTCTCCAATGCCTCTTCATCTCGCACTCCGATCAATATATCGATGATAGGTTTGGCGGATAGGCCTTCGACAGCTGTACTACCGATGTGTTCGATGACTGGATCCACTGCCCCTATCGTATCCAAGAGCGCAATCTTTATTGCTTCAAAATCCGTTGACCAGCTCGGATTATAATCTTCAAATTTGAGTTTCATCTCTTTGACTGCTATTGCTATTCATCTCTAAACTTATATAAACCCTAGCCCCGAATATAGAAAATAAAAAGACCTCCGCGCAACCGAAAACAAAAAAAACGCAATCATGCCCTACCACAGCATCTAATATCATCTTGGATATCATCTCCGAAATCCTATCCTTATCGATCTTAATGAACAGAATTTGGATAGTTAAATTCTAATAGGGACTATTGGCCTATCGCCTCTGATTTTCATCTGCAAAAACACTGGGATTAAACGATATCGTTAAATGATTATACCACCCTTTCAACCAAGCGTTTACTCCTAGAAATATCCTAGTCAAAATTTTGCTATTTATCATGAGTTTAGTACATTTGTATGAATGTATATACATATAAATGTAAACCCAAACACTATGATTAAATTAAAACATGCATTAAGCTGTGCAATAGCCCTATCGCTATTGTCATGCGCTAGTAACAAAAGTACAATCGACAAGCAGCTAGCTGATCGAATAAGTAAAGACGATCGTCTTCAAAAAATAGAAAAAATGGCTGAGGACTTGGTTTCCACTGGACTGACTGCCGGGGACGGCTATGGTGAAGTATGGATACGTGATTTAAATTCATTTATTGAATTAGCGACCAAGGTTAATGGTAAAAAAGCTACTTCCGATGCACTGGTAATGTTCTTTAACTTTCAGGGGAAAGATGGAAACATCCCTGAT
The DNA here is from genome assembly GCF_027627455.1 of Sphingobacterium sp. SYP-B4668. Classification (NCBI taxonomy): domain Bacteria; kingdom Pseudomonadati; phylum Bacteroidota; class Sphingobacteriia; order Sphingobacteriales; family Sphingobacteriaceae; genus Sphingobacterium; species Sphingobacterium sp. SYP-B4668. Next base: position 3,655,307 of record NZ_CP115483.1, read on the forward strand.
GGATACATACCCAAAGATAAGGCGAACATTGGATACAAATATCAAAATTCGGAATTGGCTCCCACGCTACTGGCTCACAAAAACACGGTAGAAACAGACCAAGAATCATCATTGATACAAGCGATAAGTCGCTACGTCAAGTATACTGGAGAGAGAGAATTGCTAGACCGAGTTGTCGATGGAAAAACGGTTATGAATCGCATGCATGACGCACTACAATATTTACTTGACCACCGCTATAATAAACAATATGGTCTACTTTGGGGAGCTACCACTGTAGATTGGGGAGATGTACAACCTGAACATCCATGGGGAGTCGAATTAGACAGCTCGTCCCACCCTGCAATTGACATATACGACAATGCAATGTTTGTAATCGCCATCAACGACTACCTCTCCCTTTTGGATGAAAGTGATAAAACAGCGTACTGGACGACAATAAAGGAAGATATTACAAAAAACACAAAGAAACACTTATGGGACGTGCAACGAAAAAAATATAAACCGCATGTCTATCTGGATAAGGGATCTCCATTTCCGGCAAGCCTAGATGAAGATGCAATCTACTATCATGGTGGAACATTTACAGCCATAGAGGCGGGCTTTTTGACAAAAGAAGAGATAAAAGAAGCTTATGCAACTATGCAAGAAAATGTCAAAAAATCAGGTGCTCCATCAATAGGGCTCACGGTATACCCTCCATATCCGAATGGAACATTCCTCAACAAAGGTCTGGGAGAATATAGTTACCAAAATGGTGGGGACTGGACGTGGTTCGGAGCTCGAATGGTACAACAATTGATCAAAAACGAAATGTATCAAGAGGCATATGAATCGCTGGAGCCGATGATGGATTTAGTCTTAAAACATAATGGATTCTATGAGTGGTGGAAAATAGATGGGGAACCTGCAGGATCTGGCATGTTTAGGGGGGCAGCGGGGGTCCTATGGAAGAGCGTCAAAATGTTTGAACAGCAAATCAAAGACGATAAAAAATAAAAGGCCACAATCTCTTGACATGTAAATGGACAAGCAGCACAGATATACATCGACGCTGCTTGTCTTCATAAGGTCGACATCATCACCTCGTAACGAAAATTCCCCTCTTCCAAAGCATCGACTTGACAAGTGGTTAGTCCAAAAAACAAGGACAAATCCTTGTAAGGAACAACACGGGGGCTGCCCCTTTGCCTTTGAAGTATAGGCACAAAAAAATAGAGACCGAATTTCTCCTGTCTCTATTTCAAATCAAAAGCACCAATTACTTATCTTGCCAATTGATAGCAGTACCCTTTGCCGTATATTTCCCAGTGCGATCAAGAATGGAGTTTCCGAGATTCACGTCTAGGGGCCAATGCGCAACCAGACCTTCACTCCCTAACTCAACCCCATTTTCGAAATCTCCTTGAACTTGCATAGGCGACCTAACCACATTCCAAATACTAACATCAATAATATTGCCCAACATAAATCGGGAGGGATAACCGGGATTAACACCACTCTGAACGAAGAAATTAGAAGCTACGGCCAGGGGGTTACCATTACCCTTCAGATTCAGGACGATATCTCCATCCAAATAGGCTACCAAATCCTTGCCACTGTAGGTTAAGGACAAATGATACCACTTATCAAGCTGAAGAGGAGCACTATCTAATCCTCCTCCCAACCAACCTCCGTTGTTTATATACGCTTCAATTTTCCCGTCTTTGGTATATCTTAGGATAACCGCTTCAGCTCCATCCAAACCGACCACAAAGATATTACCCAGAGCGTCTGAACCAAAGCTACTAAAGCGCACCCTACAAGAAATACTAAACTGTCCCGTAATGTTAAAATCACCAAAGGTTCCATAACGGAAATAGGCTCCCTTACCATATAACGGTACACCGCTTTTGACAACATTGGTATGGAATGTTTCAATAGCCTTGGCCAATATCTCTTCTGCATTGACAATAGCCTCTTCACGAACAGCAGTGGTCAAGATCATCCGAGCCCAGTCAACTCTGTCTTTCAGAATCTGTTTTGCTCCTGGCGCAAAATCCCCTTCCTCGACACCTTCCTCTGAAGTTGACAAGATCAACTCCGCATCAACGATACGCTCCTCCAAGCGTGTGCCATCTACTATACCTTCTTTATCTTTGGAACAAGATAATAGTGTCAAAACGAAAAACATCAACACATATCTAGACATCGTTCTATTCAAAAAAATCGTTTTCATATATTCAGTTTGTAAAAATAAAAAACTAATATCCAGGGTTTTGACCCAACGTGCTTGGATCGGGCATTCCATCAAACTGCTCTTGTGGAATAGGACGGTACTGGTGAAAATCCTTGATAAAGGCCGAAGCGTCTGGATTGGCCATCTTAACTCGCTCAAGCAATTTACCTGTACGACGGAGGTCAAACCAACGCTGAAACTCTCCTGTGAGCTCTCTACCACGTTCATCCAATAAAAAATCAATATCCATATTTGCAGCTTGTACCTTCATTCTGTCTTCAAAACCTGGTTTTACTATTCGCCTACGCAAAAAATTGATATCATCCGCTGCTGCCTGGCGATCTGGAGCTGCCTTGCGCATATTTGCTTCGGCACGGATTAAATAAAGCTCAGCAAGTCTGATAACGGGATAATTTCGACTGGAGAGTGTCGACATTGAACTTGGTCGAGTATGATCGTCAAACTTACTGACCCCCACAAAAGTAAACCGATCTTTAGGGACGCCCCTCTCGTCGTATTGATCCGAAATATCAAATGCCGTATACCTTTTTTTGGTATATTCTCGTTGTTCTGGCGTAAAAACCCCATTATACAGGAACAAGGCTGTATCGCTGTACATTGTTTTCATCAATGGAAATTCAGAAGTATTGTCATTGGGATCATTATAGTACCAAACCCACTGATGCCCTTGCTCCCACCTCAAATCAGCCTCCTTGTCAAAAAGATCAAGATAGAACTTGCTGGGTAACATCCGACATCCACCATAGCCCGTCCACCCCAACTCAGTCTGTACTCCGGCGAATCTATCAATAAACATTTGACTGGCCTGCCACCAAACACCACTGCCACCACCAAAAGCTTCATCAGATGAAAATTCGGAAGTCCAGATAAACTCCGAATTGGTTTTGGAAGCATCCCAAAGATCTTTCCAATTCGGAGATAATACGTACCCCCCATTCAAAATAACATCGGATGATGCATCGATAGCCTTTTGCCAATCCTCTGCATATAGGTACATTCGAGCTAGAAATGATTTAATCACCCAATAATCGACACGCCCTCGCTCCACGGCCTTGTCTACCGAGACCAATGTAAGGGCGGTTTCCAAATTGCCTATTATGCGTTCATAAAATGCCTGTCTATCGGAACGCCTTGCTGCCAAACCCTCCTCTACCGCGGTAGTCTGCGGAAGATATGCTCCACCCCATGTCTCGGTAATAATCCACAAAAACATGGCTTGTAAGGTCAACACTTCGGCCTTGCGGTATTTTTTTGTAGCCTCGTTCTCATACGGGACATTGTCTATTGTCTCTAAAAACAAATTGCTATTCCAAACCGCTTTATAACAATGGTTCCATAACCAGGCTAAATTTCCTTCATAGCCATCCAGACCCTTATAATCTGTTAATTCAATTGCTCCATTATTATTGCCCCGTAACCAAATATCAGTACCGCTCTCTGACAAAATACCGAAAGTAAACCCGCCCCCATATAAATTGTTTATTTTTGAATACAATAGATGTACTAGGGCATCACTCCCCTCCTCGGTATCGAATACTCCTACCGTAGCTCCGTAGGACTCTTCTTCCAAATAACTGCATCGAACCAATCCTATGACAAGAACTGCTATCAGACAGATTTTTATTAGTATGCTTTTCATAAAAAACTATTTAAAATTGAATATTTGCTCCGACCAAAAAGACGCGTTCGCCAAAAGAGATGCCACGCTGACGGCTAAATTGCATGTATCGATAGGGATCATTAGACGTTAAATAAAATCGTGCACGTTTGACAAACTTACCCATAGCTTGAGTCCCAAGCGTATACCCTACGGTAACATTGCGCAGGGTCACAAAATCATTGTCCTTGTAACCAATCGCATTTATATAGCGAGCACCTTGGCCCGCAATTGGACGAGGATGTAGATTTTCGGGATTCTCCGGTGTCCAATAGTCCACTTTCACCGTATTCCAACGCCCCATCTGATTGGCCCAGGTCGACGTACTAAGGTTGTCAAAAACCATGGCTCCAAACTCTCCATATAAATCCATTGCGATATCGAACCCCTTCCAATGGCCAGTGAGTTGTACTGAACCAGACCATTCGGGACGATCCGTACCTAAAATAACTCGGTCTTCGCCATCGATGACACCGTTGCCATCCCTATCTCGAACACGAATCTCACCGGGACGTTGCCCATAAAGCTCCGCAACGCCAGCCTCACTCTCTTGCCAGATTCCTAAGTATTCTAAATCATAGTGTACACCATTGATCGGATAACCTATCCACCACCTATTTTGAATATCCGCCACCAACTTAGGGTCGTAAAGCTCGACAAGCTTTTCTTTATTCCGATAAGCGGTAAAATTCAGTCCTAATTCATAGTCGTCCTTCTGAAGTGGCTTGGTATTCAGGGTCAATTCGAATCCCTGATTCTGTGTCTTGCCAATATTTTCCCATGCATAATTAAATCCACTCGTATAGGGGAGTTTGCGTTGGTTCAATAAATTGTCCGTCTTGGACATATAATAATCAAATACCCCTGAAATACGTCCTTTTAGGAAGGCATAATCCAAACCTATGTTCAACATTCGGTTCCTTTCCCATTTGAGACCAGGAGTAGGCCTAACACTGGCCTCCAATCCGACATAATGCACCTCACCAGTAGGATTGTAAAAGGTAGCATAGCTGCTGTGAAGACTTCCTAAGGTAGCATAAGGCGCAATGGAGTGATTGCCCGTGGTTCCATAACTGACCCGGAGCTTCAGGTTGTCGACAAAAGAGAGCTCTTTGAATAATTCTTCGTCGGATATTCGCCATCCAAGAGCATAGGAATCGAACAGTTGCCACTTATTTTCGTCCGATAGTTGGGACGCCCCGTCCTGTCTAACAGATACTGTAGCAAGATAACGACCCAAGAAGCTATATTGAGCTCGTCCTACATATGACAGCATCTGAGATCGACTAAACCCGGAAGAAAGCGTTTTACTATCCATAAGCCGTCCCATATTATGCCAAAGGTAAAGCGGAAGCTCTTGGTCTTTGCCTGACATCAAAGCACTATTGCGCGTATTATTTTGCAATTCGAATACTGCTGTCAAGTCAAGTTCGTGCTTATCTGAAAAGCTTCGCTTATAGTTTAGAATATTGTTCCAGACAAGCCCCATCTGCCTACGATTTTCATTCCCAGCTACATTGCGGACATCGTGATAACCCGTAGACCTATTATCATAGTAGTAGCCTCTAGCAGAAAATGTCGGATTATATGAAAAGTTGGTTTTAAACGTCAACCCCTCTGCTATATTGACGTTTGCGTAAAAACGGAGAAATGCTTTCCATTCTTCTGATTTGTCGAGATAGAAATCATCATTCTCATTTAGAAAGGGATTTTTAACAAAAGGATCTCCTGTAGGGGTAATATTCAACATACCGTCCTCTCCATAAATAGGCACCAGAGGAGACATGTTTATCAGACCGCCTAGGGGATCTGGCTTGTTGTATCCCTTATAGTAGAATAACCTGGTAGAAAGACCAATTTTCAATTTATCAAAAACCTGATGATCAACATCCGCTGTCAATGTAAAATTGTCACGATTGGTACCTTTCAGTCTACCATTGTCATTTTTGTAATTAAATGAAATTTTGTGTTGCGTTTTTTCTTTTCCAGCAGATAAAGTAAGGGTTTGACTGGTCCAGAACCTATTCTTTCCTAAATATCGACCGACCCAGTCCTCGTCAACAGTTCCCATATTGGCTATCTCATTGCCTAAAAAAATCTTACTGTCGTCGGCTTCGGTCTTCCAAGTTCCAGCCGCACGGTAAGCTTCACGCAAGAAACGAGTATATTCATCGGCGTTCATGACCTCAAAATTTCTCCAATCTGTAACAGCAAATCCAGCAAATGCATCATAATAAATATCTGTGGCTCCAACTTTCCCTTTTTTGGTATTGACAACTATGACACCATTAGCGCCTTGAGATCCATACAGCGCCGTAGAGGACGCATCTTTGAGGATCTCCATTGACTCGATATCATTAAGATCGATAGTCTGTATTCCCTCGTAATATGGTATACCATCAAGGATAATCAAGGGTTCATTAGAAGCATGAACAGAACGGTTGCCTCGGATGCGTATCTGTCCATTACTCACCCTCACCCCCGGAACGGAAACTAAGGCCGACCGAAGATCATTGGCAGGAATGCGAGTAATCTGCTCTTTTGAAAGCGACGATACCGCCCCTGTCATATCCTTCTTTTTCAAACTGACATAGCCAATGGCCGTTACCTCTTCCAAACCGACCACATCATCCTCAAGCAAAATTTGAATTTTACCTTGCCCTTTCACCATGAGCTCTTTTGGCTTTTTTCCAGAAAAACTAACCGATAGCACTGCATCATCAGCGATATCATTTAATAAAAATTCTCCATTTGCATCTGTCGCAACCCTAATTTGAGTCCCTTTGACGTGAACAGTAGCCCCTTGAAGGGGACGCTGCTGACTATCAACGACCTTACCGCTGACTGATACTCGGGGGAATAAGGTGAATTTCGAGGTGCGCGTTTCCACACTTAACGTGCGCATGTGGGCGTGAACTTCGCTACTTTGTAGTAAAGTCCCCACAATCGTCGTCATTAGCACCTGTCGACCGTAATGACCATTCAATAGGGCACAAAGTTTTCGTTTCCATAGCTTTTTTTCCGTGTTCATAATATCATTAGTTATTTAGATTTTATATATACATACAGATGCATGTACACACATTAGTTATATTCCAAATATATAAAAAATGATTAAATAGTGTAATAATATTTTTATTACACCAAAAAAGTCTAATAATCAAACGGAAACGAAATTAAAAAAAATTATAAGCAGTTCTTAAATAACTAAACAATGTTCGTACATTTAACAAAATTATTAAAGTTAAATACCTAAACTGAAACCAATGCATCGTTATTTAAACGTTCCTGTGCTATTCTTCATGCTATTACACCTGGTATATTTTGTTGGACCGTCATTAGCACAAACCAAACCGCCCACAGCCTATGTGGATTGCTTCATTGGAACTTCTAATTCGAGATGGATGTTAGGACCATATGCGCAGGCTCCCTTTGGAATGGTACAAATTGGCCCTGACAATCAAGGGAATCATTGGATGGGCGGGTACGAATATGCGATCAACAGCGTATCTGGATTCAGTCACATTCATGCATGGACCATGGGTGGCTTGATGATGATGCCTACAACTGCAGACTTAGCACTTTCAAATCCTGGCCCAGATGCGCCCTACAAAGGTGCAAATGCAGGATATCACTCCAGAATCCTAAAGGAGACCGAAAAAGCTTTCCCAGGTTATTATGAGGTTGAGCTCTTTGACCATAAAGTGAAAGCGGCCATGACTGCAACAACGCGTTGTAGTTTTCAAAAATATACCTATCCAAAATCTACAGAAGCTAGAATACTCTTTGACCTTCATTTTCCCACTGAATGGGATTATGGTTTTTCGGTCGAAGACGCAACAATCACGAACGTAAACACCAGAAATATAGAGGGATATGTCAAGAGCAAATCAGGTCCCTGGAGTCAATGGAATGATTGGACACTCTACTTTGTCATCAAGCTTAGCAAAGATTTTGAGCATTTCAATGGATGGCAAAACGAAAACACGTACTCCAATATAGATACGATAAAAGGCAAAGGTGATATCGGAGCCTACATCACCTTTTCGACCACAGCGGGTGAAAGCGTTTATATTCAGACTGGTCTATCGTTAGTCAGTATCGAAGGGGCTCGCAAAAATTTAAACGAGGAAATTGAAAAACCCTTCGGTTGGGATTTCGACAAAACTGTGGCACACAATAAAAAGCAGTGGAATGATTTACTGGAAAAAATCCAAGTAGAAGGTGGGACAGAAGATGACAAAACCAAATTCTACACCAACTTATACCGTTCATTCACAGGAAAGCAAACTTGGAATGACATCGACGGCAAGTACAGAGATGCTTGTGAAAATATACAACAATTACCTCCAGAGAGTGATATATATGGTGGTGATGCACTCTGGAATACGTATTGGAATCTGAATGGACTCTGGTCGTTAATAAGTCCTAAAACAGTAGATAATTGGGTAACCACCCAGTTGGAAATGTTCCATCATACTGGTTGGACATCTAAAGGGCCAGCAGGTATTGAATATTCGGGTATCATGGAGGGTTCGCATGAAATTGCACTGATGGTCGCAGCTTTTCAGAAAGGGATCCGAAAAGATGGTGAAGAAATCTATCGAGCCATCAGAAAAATGGTGACCGAACCAGGTGGTAATCATCCTTGTGGGGGTTCATACGGTCAAACCAACTTACAGCAATATATTAAATTTGGTTATATGCCGAGTGAATATGGTGTGGTTTCAAAAACCCTTGACTATGCATATGATGACTATTGCGTAGGTCAGATGGCAAAGGCTTTAAATAAAAAATCTGACGCTAAATTATTTGAAGACAGATCAAAAAATTACAAAAATGTATTCAATCCGGTTCACAAATTTGTAAGTAGTAGAGATTCTTCTGGAAATTGGGACCCTAATTTTGATGAGTTTTCCAATCGAGGATTCATCGAAGGGAACTCATGGCAATATTCTTGGTATGTGCCACATGACATAAACGGAATGTTGGGTATACTGGGGAAAGAATTGGCTACAGAAAGACTAACGCAGGGCTTCGAGCGTTCACGTCAGCATAATTTTGCTGCACATGCTTTTGACCGAACAATGGGGCAACGAGCTGAATTCTACATCAATCAAGGTAATGAAGTAAACATGAGTGCTGCCTTTTTGTTCAATTACCTAGAAAAGCCCTCACTTACACAGAAATATAGCCGAGAAATAATGGATTACTATTACGGAACATCTCCTTACCACGGTTGGGAAGGAGATGAAGATGAAGGGCAAATGGGAGCATGGCTTGTCATGTCTGCCTTGGGACTTTTTGAAATGAATGGCGGGACAAGTCAAAATCCAGAATTGGAACTATCATCTCCACTATTCAACCGTATTACAATCCACTTAGACAACCGCTATTATTGCGGAAAAAGCTTTACGATCGAAGCGAAGGGAAATAGTAAAGAAAACATCTATATTCAATCCGCAGAATTGAATGGCAAAAAATTAAAAAAGCCAAGAATCTCCTTTTCAGAAGTTGTGAATGGCGGCACCCTAGTACTAAAAATGGGCAGCACGCCCAATGATAGGGCCTTTAATTAAACGCTGATTACCTCGTTACAAAAGTCTTTCGAGTCATGAAAAAAACAGAACGATGCGATCGTTTGTTATCATATAAATGAAAGATTATGGAGACTAAGCATCATTACGAAACAGCAGACGTAGCACTGACGAAACTACAGGAAATGGGATATACCATTGACTTCAACATCGCATTCGAAGAAATATTCTCTCAAGCAGAGAATTATCAGATTGACTATCTCTACCGCTATGAGGGACCTTCCAATCCGGATGATGAGTCGACCGTATACGGCATATCCAATCAAAGTAACGGAAAAAAGGGGGTATTCGTGGCTGGAAATCTATCTCTCATAGAAGGGAAGAAACGTGACATACTCCTAAACTTGGAAATGAAGCATAAGAACAGGGATAAAAGATAGGGATTGAATTGCTCGGACAACATGGGGACAAAACAACAGGAGATTGGTACATATACCGCAAGGGGAATCGTCCAATCTCCTGTTAAAGAGCGCACCAATAAGAATGTCTCCCGACTAATAGTTATATACAACCAGTACAGGTAAATGATCGGAAGCATAGCTACCGGTCAATGCTACAGCTGACATCAGTCCAAAGGTATCACTTGATTTTTTATTAGAAGCAACCAAGTCAATGGCTTTCGTAGGATTACGGACCGGGAACGAGTTAGGACAACCATTCTTACACGAAAACGAAAATACTTTTTGCATCTCTTGGAGTTCGGAAGTATTAACCTCGGCATTGTAATCTGCAGCTATCATCATCGGCTTATTAGCCTCCATCCCCAGAGCATTGAGTTGTATGGCCTGCGCGGTACGATTAGGCACATTGAGGTCGAGATGCGTGGAGCCAAACTCCAACGAAACTCCTTCTCCCAGATTGACAGACACTAGTGCGACAGAGCGCTTCTCACCTGAAGTAGGCATCGGCAATTCAATCCTTCTCTTGTTTGAAATTGGGAATTTACTCAACACAGCAACGCCATACTCCCCTCCTTGATAATCTATTGATTTGGAGAAAAAATACTCCATCCCTAAGAGCTCTGCTAGCTTCTGCGCTTGATTCACCTTACCCGATCGAGGCACATTGACATCGACCTCTTGCAGGGCAATCAGATCGGGATTCTTGGCCTTAAGTGTATTGGCTATATTTTCTAAATTCACAACTTCCGAACCCTCGGGAGCGCCGTGATGGATGTTGTAGGTCATCACGGTCAGTTTCTTTTTTTCAACCTGCAATGTAGGCACTTCTTTGCCCTTACCATCACAAGCAAATACCGTACTGCAGAGACAAAGGATGAGTAAGAGTATTTGATTTTTTTTCATTTGTAACATGGCTATTTGTTTATTTTATATTTATCGTTAAGGCATTGATATTACCTTTGGCAATATTCGTATTCTTCGATATCACGAACGCGTAAGATTTGCTTCATCTTGATTATTGGTAATAAATGGATCCTACTAGCTCATCACCAAGTAGGATCTATTGTGCAGTTACTGCTTGAGCTTCAGCCGCACCTCGGCTACCATAGGCAGGAATGTGTTTTGGGATTTAGGATAAGCTGCGTACTTATCTAAAATAAACTCATCAACAGCTTTATATGTGATATAGTCATATACCTTACCACCACTATTGGTTGGACAACCTGTCCCTAAGCATCCAAATGTAAATACGTCTTTGATATAGTTGATCACTACACCCCCTTCTTGTTCATTAAAATTGCCCACCAATAACTGGGGGGCTTGGAACTTGGCCGTTTCATTCAAAATATCGATGACCTGCAGATTGCGGTTGTTGGCGGCAGGATCGAGCTCGGTACCCGTAAAATGGATTTCGTTCTTATCATCGATTTTGGCCTTTAAAGAAGCTAAACTACGAAGTTCGGCCGTGTTTCCCTCCTCCCGACTTAGAATCTTGGCCTTTGTTTCCAATATTGGAAACTTGGATAATACAGCATTGCCAAATCCGCCAGTCTGATAATCAAAGTTTTTGACAAAAAAGCTTTTCATACCTAATCGTTGGGCAATGACACCTGGTCTATCAACTTTTTCAGCTCTTGTAGTAGCACTATCTACCTGACGAAGGAAGAGGAAATCAGGATTGTATTCTTCGATAATCTTTACCGTCTCTTCAAAACTCGTCAACCTATTCATATTGATCGACATGATCTTGAGCGACTTGGTAGGTCCTTTATATTCTTGATCTGGGGGAGTAGGCAAGTCGGGTTTAACATCCCAATCTCCTGGAGAATAGGACTTGCGACATCCTCCTAACAGTACCAACATGAGTACTATCAGTGTTATTATAGGCAATAATTTTACGCTTTTCATTTCTAATAATTTGGATTTTGTGTCATATTTGGATTGGCCAACAACTCGGTTTCGGGAATAGGCCACCAGCCTTCTCTATCTTTGTTAAAACTACGCGTCTGAACCCTTACCTTTTCGCCAGTAGTGGGGTTGGTTGCTCCAAAAACCTCTCCATTCATCACTATCACGTCAATACCCCATCTACGGATATCATGGTAACGTCCGCCCTCAAAAGCCAGTTCTGCCTGCCGCTCACGGCGCAGCAAAGTCCGAACACGATCTTGAGAATTGTACTTATCAGCCGAGGCTGCTGGCATATTGGCGCGCGAACGAAGTTGATTGATCGAAAGCAATACATCTGGATTATTCCAATCTCCAGATTCGATCAGTGCTTCAGCATAATTCAATAAAATCTCGGCATAGCGGATAATCATAAAATCCAAGGTTCCGCTTTTCGATTGCCTATCACGTGCATCGACGTATTTCTTTATCCAATAGCCAGTTGCTGTAGATTTGGTAAGCCCAATCTTGTCACTAGGATTGTAGAATGGATCTAGGGTATATTGCCCTTGGAACTTCTCATAGGGAATGAATACAGAAGCGGCCAATCGCGGATCCCTGTTATTATTATAATTGGGATTTTTCTGATAAATCAAAGTAGAATCTGACCCCAATTCTTGCAATGTCTTTCCCTGACGGGTCTCAAAGTTATCAACGACAAGATTGGTCGGTGACAAGTAGGTCTCTCCTCCAATACCGAATGGTGCAAATGTAGTCCAGGCATTGCTACAACCATTTTCCTTGAAAAATATACGTTCATCGTTCAATTCACCTGCATAACTAAATAATTCGCTGTAGCTAGCTTCTTTGGTCTTGGTATTGACCCATAGCTTGTATACTCCGGAGTCTATTATTTTTTTAGAAGAGGATTTGACCAAATCAAAATCCTTTTTATACAACCCCAATCTAGATAGTAAGGCCTGACACACGCCGCTCGTCACCCGCCACCTATCGGCATTGACATAAGTAGCTGGCAGACCCTCGGCGCAGGCTTTCAACTCATCGACGATAAAAGCATACACTTCGTCCTTATTTGTCCTAGGTTGATTGTTCTCCAGAGGGGTCAAAGATTTGGTCAACAAGGGTATATCTCCAAAAAGCATCATTAGCTCCATGTGATAGTAAGCGCGTAAGGCTCTTGCTTCCAATTTCATCCGTGTTTTCAGCTCGGCGTCCACGAAAGTCCGGTCTACATTTTCCAAAAAACGATTGGATCGGCGAATACAGGTATAATCATCTTGCCATATCGAATTGGAAACTCCCCACCTACTAGTGGCGAGGCCCCTCGTAAAACCATCATAGTCACCTTTGAAATCACCACGATGTACAGACTCATCCGTAAGTCCGGAATAGTACATGATATTACGTCCACTAGAGCCGCCAGGGATTCCCACATACACAGATGCCAATGCATTGTAGGCATCGGTCTCAGTCTTCCACCACTGCTCATCGGAAACTCCTGTGGGGCTATCAATGGTCAGAAATTTTTCACAAGATGTTTGCAACATAAGCGTTGCTGCCAACGCGTTGAATATATAAAATTTGATGTTTCTTATCATGGTAATAATATTAAAAATTAGCAGTAACACCAACAGAGAATGTTTTCATGATCGGATGTGTATAAGATCCGCCCTGCGATTCTGGATCTGCCATCTTCAACCCGGTAATGAGCAAAGGATTTTGGGCATTGAGATAGATTCGGCTAGATTTAATTCCGTACTTATTCATAGCCTTTGAATTCAAGCGATAACCCAACTGTATAAATTTAACACGCATGTACTTGGCATTGAACAACCAAAAATCACTACGTAAAACATTGGCTGCCGGATTTGCCAAAAGACGCGGATAGATGGCATCTTGGTTATTCTCGTTCCACGTATTGGCTGCTCTATAAGTCGTAGGTACGCCTCCAGATGCACTCAAATTGAGCGGATGCCATAAGTAGCCTGCAGACTTTCCACCTAGATTACCTGAATAATCATGATTGCCCGCTCCCTGTAGTAGGAATTCAAGGTCCAGATTTTTATATGTGAAGTTGAAATTCGCAAAATAATTAATCCGTGGAGTAGGATCTCCCATCACTCGCTGATCATTTTCATCGATAATACCGTCTGCATTCAAATCCACATATTTGATATCACCGGGCCCCTGCTTGCCTGCTAAAGGAACCTTAGCAGTCAACCGATCCTCTTCAAAATCGCTGTACTGCAAGATGCCATCGGAAAGGTAACCATAGTAGCTCTTTATTGCGGACCCTTTCTCATTGACTTCTATCCCGCTGATGTATGGCCCGCCTAATATATCTGTTATTTTATTTTTATTGTAGGTTATCCCGGGTTTCACAGAAAACAAGAAATCTTCTGAAAAATTACCATTGTAATTGAATGAGAATTCATACCCTCTATTCATCACTTCACCAGCGTTGATGGGAGCGGAACCTACCGCACCTGACGGAGCAACGGCAGGCATAAGTAAGACGTCAGAGGTGCGCTTATCATAGTAATCAAAGGTCATACTAAGCTTACTATTGAACAAAGCGAGGTCGAATCCCAAATCAAGGATATTTACTTTCTCCCAGCTCACATTTGGATTGCCCCAGACACTCTCTGTACCATTGGACGTATTAATCAGGTTCTGATACTTATAGAGTCCAATATTCTCATTGCCCAATTGTCCATACGAAGCCCGAATCTTGAAATTATTGATGGCATCAATCTCAAAAAACTTTTCATTGTGCAAATTCCAGCCAAGGGCTAGAGATGGGAAATATCCAAATTTATTTCCTGGACCAAACTTAGAAGATCCATCTGCACGGAAAGAGATTTCGGCCAGATACCTATCATCAAAGGAGTAATTGACCTTGGTATAAGCGGAAACCAGTGCAGACATATTCCAATATCCATTATTGAATTTTTCACTCGAGAAACCACCCATTGCAAATACACTATGCCGACCAAAATCCTTGTTATAATCTAGGGCGCCGCTGAGGAAAAAATAAGTATCTCGCAGCTCAGAGTATGCATCACGCTGTACACCCCATGTCTGCACGAGCTGTTTGGTATAATAATCGAAGAAATAGAAATTATCCCGTTTCTGTTTATAGACATCATTGTTAAGTCTGTAGCTAAACTGACCACGTAAACTCAGATTGTCTGTAATAGTCCATTTAGGCTGCATATTAATAGTGGCTTGATCATATTGATAGCCTATAGTACCTCCTACCTCTTTATAAGCGATAGGATTGACGATATCGGCATATCTTCCATAGATAGTTGGCCACCCCTCTTCTTGTGGATACTTAGGAAGGATGGTCGGCTCCAAGCGATACAAATCATCCAACATCCGGCTACCACCATTGCTAATGGGCCGATTGGGATACATGGTATTCCTGCGAATCCCTAATACATCCAAATTAATCAGGAATTTCTTAGATAAGGACACAGAAGTATTGGCCCTAATATTAAATCGATCGGTATTATTCAGGGGCAACATCCCCTTTTGGGACATATAATTACCCGTTACGGCAAATCTCGCCACATCATTTCCACCGCTCACGGCAAGGGAGTGTGAGGTAATGGGCGAATACTCGTCGATAAGTTCTTTAGTCCAATTGGTATTTGGATAATTGATAGGGTCATCCCCAGCAATGGTCTTACTGATCTGCTCGTCAGTATAAAACTCTTGACCTCCAGAAGCGACTACTGCATAATTATACATTTTCATGTAAGTTGGAGCGTCTACGAACTCTGGCAGTATAGTGGGAGTCTGCATGCCGTAGTACCCATCATATAAGATATTAATCTGTCCAGCCTTACCCCTTTTGGTCGTAACCAAAATAACCCCATTGGCCGCTCGAGCACCATATATAGCTGCTGCGGCAGCATCTTTTAGTATGGTGACACTTTCCACAGTTACCGGATCGATATGGTTCATATCCATAGGGACACCATCGACCAATACCAAGGGTTCGGCATTATTGAGTGTAGAAATACCACGAATCTTGATACTAGCAGCATCTCCACCCGGTAGTCCAGATCCCTGCTGCACCTGCAATCCGGTGACCCCACCTTGCAACGATTGAGACAGATTGGTGATGGGTTTTCCTGCTATATTGGATTTAACGTCCAAGCTTGCAACCGAGCTCGCGATATGCTTACGCTGCATCTCTGTCATCCCCACAACAACAACTTCCTCTAATTCAGAAACATCCAATTCCAAGGAAACGGTTAGATTGGTCTCGGCCTTGGAGACCACAACCTGCTTTGAGGCATATCCTACCATCGTGAAGACTAGGGTTTGCCCCTTTTGGAGCGCTATTTCATAATAACCGGCTTCGTCAGTCAAGACTCCTTTAGAAGTACCCAATACCGCTACAGAAGCATGTGCTAATGCTTGGGGTGGTTCAGTATTCGTAAAAACCCGCCCCTTGATTTTTATTTCTTCTTGTATGACAGGATTCCTGACGGGAATGCTTTCAATAACTGCCACTCCCTCGATTTTGTGGGGAACAATCGTTATTTGGTTATTTTTTCGAGAATAGGATAATCCATGCTTTGGAAGTTCGGTCTTTAGTAGATCCTCTAACAATATTCCTTCCACTCTCAGGGATATTCGTTTGTCTTTAATAAGGTTGTCGTTATACATAAGCGCAACCCTTGTTTGCTTTTGAAGGACCGTCAAAAAGGCCCTAAAAGAGGCATTTTGAAGGTCAACTGATATTTTTTGGGAGAATGCCTGCGAAGACAAGCTCAGCAGCATCAATGTCCACAACACGCCGGAAACTTTCATATAATAAGCCAGTTTAGCAGAAATAGGTATTAGCCCGGCCCTGAATTGCCGAGGTTGATTTTTTTTCATAAATTTAAAAGATTTTAAAAGTGTAATAAGATCAATAGTAAATGACAAGAAGGAGTTGCCGCTCTTTCTTGTCTATTCTTTCAATGGTTTCATTTTTTTCGAATAATAACCTCCTTTTCTTTAAGTTCTATTTGGTAGTCTCTCAATTCATAAATGTCGTTAATGATGGATACCACGTCGTCTCGCAAATCCAATCGTCCAGAATACGAAAGTTGAACGTGAGCAAGCTGTGGTGGAGCCTGTATCCGGATATTATAAAATCTTTCTAGTTTCTTGAATAAATCAGATAATGGCAGACGATCTAAAACCAATTGCTTTTCGCGCCACAAGATATCTTGCCCTCCCCCTGATCTCTCCATCTTGACCTGTGCAGTAGCACGTTCTACGGTAACCCGCTGCCCCGGCTCCATTTTTATCTTTTCAAATCGATCCGCATTGTCTTTCAAAAGTATAGAACCTGATATCAATTCCACGACAGTAGCGCGATTATCGTCGTAATTGTTGATATTGAAGGAAGTTCCCATTACATGAACAGCATTCTCACGCATTTCAACGTAGAAGGGTGTCCCGGTGTGAGCAACGTCAAAATAGGCCTCTCCATTCAGAAAAACACGCCTTTCGCCCTCACCCAAATTATTAGCCATCGTCAAAAATGACCCTGCGTTCAACCAAACTTTGGTACCATCTACCAACGTTACTTCTTGTCGCTTACCATAGGGTACATAGATGGTAGTAAATTGGGATTTGTTATCACTATTAGCAATGTATATAACGCTATCTGAGGTATAGGATTTATCAGACCTGCCATGGAATCCATCTCTTGATTTATTAGAATTTTCATTTTCGGACTGTATTAATTGGATGTGGTCCGAATGGTCCATTTGCCCGCGATGCATTTGGGCAATCTGTTGGAGATCTACAGGTGAAGACATCGATTTAAAGAAATAAAAAGATAATGTCAGAATCAGGGGTATAGCAGCGGCCACAGAAAGCTGTACTATACGTTTTCTAAAATGAACGGTCCTACCGCTACGCAATATATCTGCGAGAAGAGTTTGCTTTTCCTCCTCAAGTAGTTGATCTTTCTCTCGAATGTCGAATAGCTGTCTAAGTTTTTCCTTATTCTTTTCCAATTTTTTGCTCTTTTACATACATAGAGCAAAAAGCTATGGAAGCATAGACATTTTATTTGGAAAAAATTAGAATTAATATGGAAGTCAGTTCAAATGCTGGTATCTGTGTTTTTAAAGACCTTACCGCTCTGTAGGAAAGGGTGCGGCAAGATTCAACGCTCACCCCCATGATTTCGGCAATATTTTCGTAACTAAAGTCCATGTAGTATTTGAGATACAGGATCTCTTGCTGGCGTTTGGGAAGTCGCTCGATTTCTTCTTTCACCCTGATACTCAACAGCCTTTGATCTTCTTGTAGAATAAAATTCAATTCATGTGAGCCGACGGCCAGCAAGTCTTCTTGGACCGTCTCCAATGATTCACCTGCTTGCTGCCTCCGAGTCTTAAGGATCCGTCTCCGTAATGAAGAAAACAAATAGAATTTGACATTCACCTGTTGGGCTATACGTGTATTGCCGTATAAATCTACGAAGAGATCATGGATACAATCGACAACCAGAGCTTTGTCGGCATGAAATCGAATACCGTAGCGAACCAAATCATCGATATAGTTGTTATATAACAAAGCAAATGCATCCGAATCACCCTTCAAAAATTTTGTCCAAGACATGGTTTTAGTTAGTAAATGCTGTTCTGTCGGCATTCTGCTAATATGAACAAAGCATATTAACAAATTACCTAATCTACTTTAATTCGATGTTAATAAAAATCGAATGGCGGTATACTAGATTTATACATGGATGTATAAAGATAGAATTCTGAAAACATTTAGCAAAAGATAATACAAATTATCCAAACCAGTTATGGCAATAAGATGCCGTCCAAGCATTTGGTCATATATAGCAAGTAACATTTTTCATCGTCCCCTATAGTCCACCGGAGATAACTTTCCGTCTTCTTCTCGAATATGTGTTTCAGCACCGATGACGATATCTGTATTCTGAGCAGATACACATAACCAATGACTATCATATCTACGCAGCACAAAAATAAATAGATTTTGCCGGAGCCCTGCAGTCACATCATGTGCCGTCTGCCCGCTCAATCGCATTCGAGCATGGACAATAGCGTAATCACTCCCTAATAGCTTGACCTTTACTGTTCCCAATTTTAAAGTAGAGTCTTTGAAAATGACCGACAGGCCATAATCATGTGCCTTGAAAATTGCATCACGGCTGTGCCACCAGATTCCGACAACATTTACAAAATCAGCATCTTCTTCAAAGAGACTCGCTAGGTCATCTACTCGGCGGTCATTCCAAGCCTCGATGAATAGCCGTGGGATATCTGCAGGTATCAGTGCTTTGGTTTCCATTTCTTAACTTCGTCTTAAAATTAATAATTTACTTGGCATGTCGACAAATATAACCTTATCATTCTCTTATGCTATCGCGGTAACCATAGCTCAAGAGCCATTGCTGTGCCATGACCAGCAATGATATGTAAACACCACCTAATAAACTAAGCCATTCCGTAAATTTTGCTAAATTTAGACTAGTAAACTAGTCTGGCTGCCTACCGATGTAGCACCACCGGTAGATGTATAGCACGGGAATAGTAAAAGTTGAGGATTAAAATCAAATAAAATGGACAATACAAGAGTATACAAGATGTCGTTTGCGAGTGTATACCCACACTATATCACCAAAGCGGAGAAGAAAGGACGTAGTAAAGAAGAGGTACATGAGATTATCCATTGGTTAACAGGCTATGACGAACAAGCGTTGCAACAGCATATTGAACGCAAGACGGACTTTGAACATTTTTTTGCCCAGGCCCCTCAACTCAATCCCAATGTTTCTAAGATTACTGGAGTCATTTGCGGGTATCGCATCGAGGAGATTGAAGATCAATTGATGCGAAAAGTTAGGTATTTGGACAAATTGATAGACGAGTTGTCCAAGGGCAGGGCCATGGAAAAGATCTTGAGGAAGTAGTTGTCCAGCATCCATCCATTGCATGTTATTTATTTTGCTAAACATGTGATTGAGAAGACAATATTTTGGGTTAATACATTTATTTTAGATTTACTCAACAACAATTCAAATACAGCGAAGAAGAGCCCCTAAGTGTGATTCTGTCTTTTATTTGTTGATATATATACGCTTATCAATATATAATTTAATGAAAACTAGAATATCGGTTAAGGAATTTTTTGATGAACATGGTCTATCAAACATTCCAAAAGAACAGTTTAATGTGTACAAACGGGAGGAGTTTGCCTGCCATACCACCTTTTTAAAAAACAATAGGCGCGATTTCTACAAAATCACCCTAATTGTTGAAGGCGAAGGTATACTTTCGACTGCAAATAAGGCTATCCATATTAATGGAAGTGCTCTTACATTTCGAAATCCAATGATTCCATATTCTTGGGAGCCCATTTCTGAACGACAAACTGGATACTTCTGTTTATTTACCGATGATTTCATTAATAACTCATTAAAGAAGGATACATTAATCCAAACTCCATTGTTTCAAGTGGGGGCGAATCAAATATATTTACTGGATGATAATCAAAGAGGATTTCTACAAGAAATCTTCAAAAATATGTCCCGGGAGGTCAATTCAAAATACACAAACAAGTACGACTTGCTGCGAAACTATGTACAGATAGTGATGCACGAAGCATTAAAAATGACACCTCCGACAGAATTTTACAAACCAACGAATGCCGGAGAACGGTTGACTTCATTGTTCGTAGAACTATTGGAACAGCAATTTCGGATAGATTTTGCGGACCAAGCAATTCGTCTAAAAAATGCCAATGAATACGCCAATCATCTAATGGTTCATGTCAATCATCTCAATAAAACACTGAAGGAAACGACTGGAAAGACGACTTCGGAATTAATTGCTGCTAGGATTGCGAATGAAGCGAGATCGCTCTTGCTATCAACAAATTGGGATATTTCGGAAATAGCGTACTGCTTAGGATTCGAACATGCCTCCAATTTCAACACTTTCTTCAAACGGAACTTTGGAAGTTCTCCAAGTTCATTTCGCAATGCTACACTTTCAATTGAATAAGCATTTGATTGATACGAATAAATAGGTCAATCGTTTATTTTCCAATTTTGCTTCTATAAGAAATTAAATATTATGGAAGCAAAAACAGTAAACAAAAGCCCAATCATCTCTCCCCTCGGAATAGAGGTAGCACCAGGCGTATCCATAGACTATTCCGACACTGGAAGTGGACTCCCAATACTTCTGATACATGGATGGCCATTAAATAAGCAGATGTTTGAGTACCAAGCTCAATATCTAAACAAACAGGGGTATCGCGTCATCACTGTCAGCCTCAGGGGCTTTGGCAAATCCAGCAAACCATACGGTAATTACAACTACGATCAATTCGCAGAAGATCTACATCTTGTGATTGAATCGCTGGGTCTTCAAAACATTGTCCTAGGGGGATTTTCAATGGGTGCCGCAGTAGCAATAAAATACATCGCCAAGTATGGCGATAGTAATATATACAAGCTTTGGATGATTGGAGCGGCGGTTCCGCTTTACACCAAACGAGACGACTATACATACGCCGGCCCCACCGTTCAAGATGTAGATGCTCTACTCGTTCAACTCAATCGTAACCGTCCCTCAGTAATCCAATCTGTCGGCTTGGCACTTGGTGCAAAGGACAGCCTCATTATTAAAGAGTACCTTTCTTGGATATTTTCAATGGGTATAGAAGCCTCGCTCTATGCAACCGAACAAAGCTTAATCGCTTTACGTGATACTGACTTGAGGGACGAAATAGCCAAGGTCCAAATCCCTGTCACGATATTCCACGGAAAGAAAGACCAAATATGTCCCTATCTACTTGCAGAACAAATGCAACAAACCTTTTCCAAGAGTACGCTGATTCCATTTGAAAATAGTGGCCATGCATTGCTATGGGAAGAGATGGATAGATTTCACGAAGAATTATTGATATCATTAAAATCATAGAAAAATGAAACTTTTTAATCCCTACAAGTTCATGGAAGCCCCTTTACTCAATAGAGTAGTAATGTCTCCAATGACCCGTGCAAGAAATACAGACGGAGTACCCAATGCAACAAACTCATTATATTATAGCCAACGTTCAGGAAGTAGTGGCGCAGGTCTGATTGTTACAGAGGGTCTTATCATATCTCCTACAGCTTCTGGCGTTTTATTTGTACCCGGAATATATACCGATGAGCAAGTGGCGGGCTGGAAATCTGTGGTCGACCAAGTTCATCAAGCTGGCAGTAAAATTTATGCACAACTTTGGCATGTAGGTAGAGTATCGCACTATTCTACCCAACCTAATGGAAATGCTCCCCTATCTTCATCAGCAATACGCGCTGCAAACACAAATGCCTACGGATATACTAAGGACGGAATCCCTGGGTTTGTAGAAGCATCGCGACCAGTCTCCATGGACAGACAACAGCTATTATCCACTATCGCAGATTATGTCCATGCCGCAAAGAATGCGATCATCGCGGGCTTTGATGGAATAGAGATTCATGCTGCAAATGGATACCTAATGGAGCAATTTTTAAATCCACATGTCAATATGCGTCAAGATGAATATGGTGGTAACATTGAAAATCGAAGCCGATTTTTACTTGAGGTGGTAGAAGCTATAAGTGAAGCAATTGGAGCATCTCGGGTAGGTGTTCGTTTAAGTCCGTTTAGCACCTTGAATGATATGAAACACTATGATGAAATTGAGGCAACTTACTACAATATCACAGAAAAACTGAATAATCTAACTATCAACTACATTCATCTTATGAACATGCGCAATTTAGATTTCAGTGATGCGTGGCCAAATGGCTTTCTCGCCCAATTGAGATCTCGATTTAAGGGTACGCTGATACTTGCTGGCGGGATGACGGCTACAATTGCGAATGAATTATTGGACAATAATCTAATAGACTTAGCTGCATTTGGGCGTCCATTCATATCCAATCCAGATCTGACGGACAGAATGTATCATAACTGGCCACTGGCGGAAGGTGATAGGACCTCATTCTATGGTGGTAATCATCAGGGCTACACGGATTATCCTACCTACCACATGGAAACAAAAGAAGATGCTAATTCTGGAAAAATATAACACTCTTTTAAACTAAAAAAAATGGAAAAAACAATATGGATAGTGCTTGCTCTATTGGCTGGAGCTGTATTACCGCTACAAGGTGGACTCAATACCAAACTGGGTAAAATAGTAGAAAGTCCAATACACGCTTCCACGATCTCGTTTATCATCGGCGCTCTAGGCTTAATCATATATATGTTGATTACGCAACAGCATGCCGTAATGCAAAACCTACGATCGGCTCCAGCGGCAGTATGGAGCGGGGGAATACTTGGAGCTTTCTACGTTACAATAGTCGTTTTGGCTTTTCCTAAACTTGGGCCAGGTTTGACATTTGGGCTAGTGGTTGCGGGACAGATGGTCATTTCGTTAGCACTTGAACACTTTAACATATTGGTCGCTCAACAACAATCGCTGTCATGGGGGCGAATTGCAGGTATTTGTGTTGTCATACTGGGGGTCATTCTCATAAAGAAAATGTAAGCTCTCAATTTGTATCCGAAGTCAAAAAAAGTAATTGAGGCATGTAGCGACACACCAACGGAATATTATCGACAACATTCCGCTGGTGCGTCGTCGCACCTGCTCCTCGTAACGACTTTAACAGTCTACTGATACACCTTCTTTTTATTCGGAATGGAATAAAGAATTTTCGATATAGAGGATTTGAATAAAAAGAGATAATTTACAATCATTCGACATAATGCCCCTGATGATCTATTTGTTTTGCAAAGGGGTTTAGAAACTTCATCAGCAACTTGGTCAGCTCGCGCTTCGAAATCGGGATATCTGCATATTCCATAGGCTTGGGAATCTCTTTAACCTCGCAGATTCTAGCAATTAAAGTCACTGCCTCACGACTAGTCAACACCTGCGTATCTGTCATAATAGGTATGCGACTATCGAAATCATGCAAGCCTTTTGAAAACTCTGCTACAGTCAGCATGCTATCAGGATAAAACCACGTGCGATTTGCCCATTGCCAAGGCTCGCCATATGTCCTAAGAATACCTGTCGCGGCTATTTTTTGGATATTATTAAAATCAGAATCTGTCACTGGCACATCATACAGCGGCATGATATAAGCTTTTGCTTGTAACAACAACTCCTGTACCTCCCGAATGGATACGGCACGCGGAGCCCTACCCTGCTTCACCGACAAGGCCGCCAATATCCCCGCCGCTTGTCCAGTCAGAAGCACCACTGGCTGTAATCGTGTCGATCCGTTCATCAAATTAGAAACCGAAATTGCTTTGTCGGCTACAATCAATCCATTAACAGATTCTGGGATAAGTGACCCTAGGGGAATGCTAAACGATGGTACCGGATCAAAACCGATCTTCGGTGCATCGGCATGTTTAGCATGATGGTGATCTACCGGATAATCACCTACAGAGATACCTGTTCTATAAAGATGTGTAGCCTGCCCATAGGGTTTCTCCACATCATTATATGTCAAGAAAGAGATTCCTTTTACCCGTCTGCCTTCTCGATGATAAGGCTTATAAGCCAATAAGTCGCTCGTTTCGAATTCATCATCCGCCAAGCCTAAATGCTTAAAGCCCAATTCATGCTGTAAATAGTACACAAATCTAAGCGTTTGTTCCTTTGCTTTTTTCAGTTCTTTGTCTCGTTTGTTGCGTGACATTTCCACCACGTTCAGATAAATATCGTTCCCGTATTTGGGCCAATTGATCATGTATTTATTATGAGGCATTCGCCCATACTGAATCATATACGCACAATCAATTTTCACCTGATCCACCGTCTCAGCACAGCATCCTTTAAATTCTTCAGGGTCGTAGCCGTTCGGCCGTGCTATGGTTTTATCCGCATGCACACCATAGTCTTTCAAGATCGCGACCCAAGTCAGGTCCTGCACAATGTCATTTGCTTTGTCGGGAGCTCCCGACTCATGAGTTTCCTCTTGTGCATCCATCCCCAATCGGTAAGCCGCCCCAGCCATCTTAAGACTCTCCCCGATGTCGGTTGCGTCAATAGTGACCGCTGCATGCACAACAAGCTTTTCGTCATTGGCATTCCGAAAAACGGCCCCCTTTATGATGTTTCCCTTTTTTATTAACTTATCCAAATAGTACCCATAAATGATACGTAGGTCCTTCTCTTTGTGCGCCATCGCTTTGAACACGCTATCCGCCACATGGGGCTCAAATAGGGTATTGCTCACCCACCCCGTATGGACCGCCCCAGCACCTCCATAGTGCTTCCTTATCTCTTCTCTAAATTCATTCCAGATGCCCGAAGGTAAATGATGGTTACCGTCTACGGCGCCAACCCCTTGAGCAGAAAACATCCCGCCTATCCATGGCGTCTCCTCCACAACTAATGTATTCACACCTGCTCTAGCCGACGATAGACCAGCAGATATGCCACTAGTCGTTCCTCCGACCACCAATACCTCTACAGACAGCCGTTGCTGGGCCAAAGTCAATTCGGGGCAACAATACGACAGCAAAAAAGTGATAACAACAGCTTTTAAAGTTATAAATTGTATTTTCATTGGTTTCAATCTTCATTATTGATGTTGGTTTATTTTATGTTTTATAGATGAGCAGCACGTGGCTCAGCGGTATATACCCTACCAAAACGATCGATTACCTCAATCTTAAATTGGGCATTCTTATTGGTGGGTACTGCATAAAATATATGTTCTGTTGGTCCTGCGCCAACATATGTATACCGAAACTGTTGCTGGTGGGCGGTCACATATTTCACGATATCAGGATCCCATCCCTGAGCCTGCTTCATCTCTCCCACTTTGACTCCATCTTCGTACCAGTATACCTTCCATTCGGGGTCGTAATTCCAGACGTTAGCGATCAGCGCATCTGGATGCTGTCGATCCGTTCCCGGTAAATAAGCGGAAAACTGTATGTCCTTAGGAAGGCCAGCTGCTTTAAAATACCAAGAAACCTCATCTCCAACTATTTCGTAAACCGTATACCCCAGTGGGGTACCATCACTATTATAGGGTGCTTGCCAAAAGATTCCGCAGAGTGCACCATGCACGTGTTCAAGAAGATTGGGGACCACAACATAGTTCTCTTGATAATGCTCATGTCCCGAGAGTATATGAGCCTTATAAGGAGCCAATAGCTTGTACAATGCTCGACGATTCTGCAGCACCTTCTTGATTTCCTCTTTTCCAAATTCGCCTTTTCGAGCGGCTACCGAATATGTTGGGATATGCATACTCACCATTACCGTACTACCCTCGGGCACCTGAGCCAAGTCCTGTTCCAACCAATGCAATTGCTTTTCCTCCAAATATCCGATATAGCCATATGCCCGTCCGGTGCTAAATACGTCATCCAATACTACATAGTGGATCTTTCCCCGATTAAACGAATAGTAGGACGGACCAAAAACAGCTTCATACCGAGACTTCGAACGATGGTTCGATCGCATGTCGAGGTCCATATCATGATTCCCCGCGACATAAAAAAACGGGATTCCTGTAGCTGTAAAACGCTGTCGGATATCCTGAAAGGTAGGCGACACCTGATCTATATTTTCGACAATGTCACCACACATGATTCCATAGACCGCTTGATCAGCAAAATAGTCGCGAACATGTCCCTTCATATCTGTTAAAATAGCTTCCAATTTGGGGACATCTTCGTCAAATCCAACCTGCGGGTCTGCACAGACTACCAGAGTATGCCGATATTCATCTTTATCATTCCTTTCCAATTCGAAATCAAAGCGTTGTTTGACCGTTGTCCGATTGCTCACGCGTCTAAAAAAATCAGGAACCCCATTGGTGATAGTTGTCGTAAAACCAGCCGGCGTACTGATGAATACAAACTCCACATTCTCTATACTAGACAACTTATAGTTTCCCTTTTTATCCGTGTAGGTTATCTGAACACCATCGCTGACGGCCACCGCTGGAATTCCTTTACCTTGAACCGATACTTTCCCGAAGAATGTCCTCTTCAATGCATGCTGCTGAGCCAACAGTTGTTGGGATGCACAGAGCATCAATAAGAACAAGCATATAGCTAGTCTGTTTTTTTTCATCACTGTATTCCATATTAGGCACTTCACCTTCACTTTCTACAGATATACACCACCTATCGATAAGAAAACGAAGCACTCCGCTATTTGCAGCCATGCTTACCCCTACGGATAGGCATGGCCGTTTTAACGCAAATAACGTACTTCTGAAGGTTGATTATTTCTTATAAACGCGATCGATTCCTGCTTTGATGGCGCTCCATTGATTGTTATTGATGACATGCGAGATTTCAAACGTCATCAGTCCCTCGGTATTTTTCAGGCATAGGTACACCGCATCCGACACCTTGGCTGCATTTGTACCGTAGGCATATGATGCAAACGAACCGTAGACTTTACAGTCTTTTTGGATAAATTTATCGTATGTCGTGACAAAATTTTCGACTGACCACACCGAACCTGGATTCTCCGAGGTATAGATATTTTCGGTATAGGCACCTAATGAAAATACATCAATTTGATCAGCAAAACCGGTCTTACTATAGGTATCCGTATAGATGGAACTAGGCGTAGGCTTATAGTCTTTGCTTGCCCAATTCTGTCCAACTCCATAGCGCGAAGCCCAATCAGCCGAAGCCCAAAGGTGCAACTCCAATTTCGGATTAATAGCCTTCACTTTCGTCCGTATATTGGTAATGAGGTTGGTCACTGACATGGAGCGAAATTCAATCCAATCTTTATAAATCGGACCAATACCCCCGGTGCTGGTGATAATGTCATTATTACTGTTCACCGATTTGCCACTATAAGTCTTGAAGGCAGAAATGGTCGCATCGCCAAATCCGTAGTCAGCACTCCACCAGCGGCAGTAGTCCAGCGCGATACCTTTCAGCTTCGGATATTTGGTCGCTACCTCTGCAATGACTGACGTTACAAACTCCTGTACCTCCGGAAGCGCTGGATTCAGCATTGCTCCATCCGCTTCCCTATCGTTGCGGATGTCGGTCAACACAGTAGGCTTCGAAGCATCCAACATCCCCAACTGGGTTTTCCCATCCCACTTGTTAGTATCGTATACCAATCCTTCTTTAGTTTTGGTATACCCGTAGCCCATCACCGAAAGACTAGCGATTACCGACATGTCCAGCCGTTCGGCTTCTTCCAACCAGAAAGCCAGGTAATCCCAGTCCCTATTAATCGTAATATTATCCCATTTGGTCAGCTGTGGGAGTATATCGCTATCATACATTGCATAGCCTATACCAGGCTTCACATCTACGTACACTTCTGTAAAACCTGTAGCTTTCATCTTTTCCATATAGGCCGTGATATTGGCCTTATCCGCAAAAAGGCTTAAGTTAGCATGCGCGTCTATCCACATTTGGATAGGTTTGGCCGCTACATGGTCCCGTTCGATATCTAAGGGAATCTCCTGCTCTATATATTCGGGATCGTTCTTTGTTTTGCTGCAAGCAAGCAAAACGATAAGGACACTTATCAGTAAAAATGAATATTTTTTCATGTGTATAATCTGTTTTTAAATTGTCATCCGCCAGCTGGCAGATTCAAATTATGTTCATTCGTGTTTGTACAATCTGAGCTACATGGATATTTCGCATATAATCACTTTGTGAGCACATGAGCTTCGCTTATCTCTAATAGGCTATTGTCCTATTTTCTCTTCTGCCTCGGCACGGTTTATTCCCTTCTTGATGTCGGCCCACAAATCAAAGTCAATGACTTGCACAATATCGAACACCATCAGTCCAGCGCTCTTTTGCATCGTCAGATATACCGCTTCCTCCATTGTATCCTTATTGCTAAGACCATATAGCGATCCGTACACTTTCGTACTCTTTCCAATCAGTTTATTTGCCCGATCTAATGCGTATTCGATAGATTCGTTGTTATCCAGACCATACAGATCGGTGAGGTATGCACCTACGATGAAGGCGTCCAATTCATCCGCAAAACCAGCATTCTTATAGTTGTCGGTTGCCCATTCAGGATAGGATTTGGCCGCATCAAAAGATCCTTTACTGGCCCAATTCTGTCCATTGACATAGGTCGCATTAATCCAAGAAGCCGCCCAATAGGTAAGGTTCACGTTAGGCTTTCTCGCTTTTACGGTGTGCCGCAGCTCGTGCACGATATCCCGAACAGTCATCGCTCGAAATTCCCACCATTCTTTGTAATACTTTCCGGGTACACGTTCCTTCTTACTGTTGTAACTAAAGATATCCTCTGGAAATTTTTCGACACTTTTGCCAATATATTTTTCAAAGGCTACCCGTGAAGAGTCCGAAAAATCAAAGCGTACATCTGCAAAACGACAGTAGTCCAACGCGAAACTGTCAAACTCGTAGTTCGAAACGATCTCATCTACATATGACTTGACCAAGCTCCTGACCGAAGCCAGATTAGGATTGAGGAATACGCCCATGTAGTCTGTTTCTTTCATATTCTTCAAACCTTCGGGCGTATTGCCGATAGCAATCTTATCATCCCAGAATGAGCTCCTATATGCAGGACCACTTTTAGTATGCAGGATGCCTACAGGCATGATACTCGCCGAAACCGTAATTTTTAAAGATCTCTTACGCGCTTCGTCGATAAAAAATTGGAGGTAATCCCAATCCCGCTTATACGTGTATCCATCTCCAAAACTGGTCAACGGTTCCAAAATCTTACTCTTATAGAGTACGTCCCCCTGCACGGGGCGCACGTCGACTACAATTTCATTGAACCCAGTGGCCTTGGCCTTATCCAGATAATATCGGATGCTGTCCTTCGAAGAAAATCGTTTAAAATTGGCTTCCGAATCAAACCAAAGCATCTTAGGTTTCTCGGTAGCCCCCGTTTCCATTTTTTTTACACTTGAGCAAGCCGTAAAAAGTAAAGGAACTAGGATATATATCAAAATTGTTAAAAATCTCATGAGGGGTGATTATTCAAAACAGGTTAATTTATACGTCTTCAATCCGTCACGACCAAACCACACAGCCAGGTGTGCTTCCTTCGCTACTTCGTCATAGTACCAATCAGCCCAAGCCCCGTAGCTCCAGCCACGATTTATATTGCTTGTAATATTCAGGTTGGGATGGGCCAAGGTCTGCAAATCGGCATTGAGCACAGCTGCAGCATGCCACCATGACGTACCACTTGTCACCAGTACATAGCTCTTCCCATTGATTACCAGTGCCGATACAAAAGGAGATTTGCCCCCTATCCGTGCGGTGGAGAATCCTGTTCCTACCCACCAAGCCTGCAGGATATTCTGCCACAATCCTGGCATCACGGTAGTGGTCGATCCGGCAAATGTATTCAGGTATACCTTGTTGCTATTTGCCGTATTGGGTGTACCCTGCGTGTCACCGACCACATAACTCGGGCTGTCCGAATCATTCATAGGCGCTATCATTTGAAAACCGGTACAATCTGTGCTCGAATATCCGGTCTCTAACGTCGAATAGGTCGAGGCCAACTGCCCATTAGATACCTTCACCCGATAATGAGGCCCCTTCGCACCGCGCGGCGCCATTGCTGTTATCCAAGCATTGCCTGAAATATCTCCTGCTACCTGAAAATTACTCGAACCATCCGTAGTTGATGCCATATCTGCCCCAATTTTACCGATAGATTTCGGGGCATCCGTTGGCGTGGCCCAATAAAAGAATTCAGTTTCTCCATTTCTGACCACTGCCCCTACACATTTACCCTTATAGTCCGAAGAAATCATTTTTAGATCCTCAAGGGCTATTGTTCCGAGGTTAAAAGCAACAGAAGGATTTAAAGTCGTTTTATCCACTACTTTGATACCATATGGAGAATTGGCATCGCTGGCCACATATTGACGCGATAAAAGCACGATATGTGATCCACAATATGCATGGTACATACTCAGGTCGCCATATAGCTTCGAATCCGGTAGATTAAAGTTATTGTGCTCGCCAGGGTAGCCAAGCTGCACAAAGTTCTTTGCCGTCTTCACTTCTGCATAGCTAAACCCTGCTCCATCTGGCAAATGATCGGACACGCCCCAGACGACGGTGTAGTCCCGCTTGGTCACCTTGTCTTCGGCTGTGACCGTGTACTTCACGCCACCTTCCTGCGCAAAATTCTGAGGTATAGCCGGGTCTGGAGATACCGTCGCCCCCTTCGCTAGGTAAAATGTAGGCACCGCAGCTGCCAGTACTTCCTCTGCATCCAGATAAGGTGATACCTTGATTGTAATGGTATTGTCCTCATTTATTTTTCCTTTATAAAAAGCATCGTCTTTCCCGACCACCGAAAAGGAGGTTACGATAGCAGGTTCGCTATTGAGGTCTTCTTCCTTACACCCGCCCAAACTCAACAGGAATGAAAAGAAAAGAATAGCGTACAATTTCATATTTAAAGTCTTCATAATCTATATATCAATAACTTAAGACATTCTATTCAAAATAACCCCTGACCCGATATTGGCGCTTCGTCCGCTCGCCCGATGTCACGGTAATAATCATTCCGTCTCCGGAGATATCATGCCTTCCAGATAAGGAAGGTGTGATGATTTCGTCATAGGTCACGGTAGCTCGCAGATATATCTTGCTCAGGTCGACATCATCTTGCAAAGTTGCCGAAATTGGGAAGAGAATCAATCCATAGCCTCCCTCGACATCTTCTTGTTTAAATCCTGCCTCCATCATCTCACCTGCTTTGTTGAATTCATAAATCTCTCCCCTGAATTCGCCTCCCGAGTGGGATGCCTTGCCAATCATCTGGGTAATCAAGTTGGAGTCATGCACGAAAATAAATTCCTCGTTCTCCTTTGCACAGCTGCCGAATACAAAAGCTATTAGCAGGCCGAGCAGCCATGGGTTCATTATATGTACTAATTTCATGTTCAAAATCTAAAATTTACAATTACCAATTCGGATTATTATCCGCTAAATTGTTGTTGGCAGTTTCGGCAGTTGGCAAGGAAAAATAATAGTACTTCGTCAAGAATATCCGTGGACTGCCCCCATCTACAGCTACCGTCTCATAGGAGAGACTGCCATTAGCGGCCTTTGTAATCTTGGTACCATGTGCATTTTTCCCATTGATTACCGCTTCGGCCCGCTTCCAACGGCGTAAATCCCAATAGCGAAGTCCCTCACCCGCCAATTCAACCGCTCGCTCCTTACGTAGGTATTCCATAAAGACTTCCTTAGTGGGGGTGTCTGCAGGGGTGCGTGAAGGAAGCCCCACTCGATTGCGCACTTCATTGAGCGCATCCAAAGCTTGACTTCTGTAACCTCCGAAGTCCAATTCGGCATACGCTTCGGCTTTGTTCAACAAGACTTCGGCATAACGCAATACCGCATCATATTGCGAACTGCCTTGAGTCACAAAATCAGCATTTCCTTCTTGTAGATACTTGCGTAGATAGTATCCCGTACAGGTATGACCTGCCGTCGCACCCGCTTGCGTAAAGGCCTGAAAACCGTCCGCACCACCCACAAAAGTTTCGATCGTACGATTCTCCCATTTGGCACCGTTGTATAGAATTGTTGCGTGAAATCTTGGTTCTCTATCTGTATATGGGTCGGCATGGGTATTACCATAAGTGGTCCATGAGAAATTCGTTCCATCTTTAAATTCATACAAATCAGCCAGCTCAGCGGTAGGGACATGTTCAGCATATACGTCTGTCGAATGCACATCTTTATCCCCGAATGGACGATTGTACTTATCGTAGTTGTGCATCACACTCCCACTTAAGAAATTGAGTTTAAACAAGATTTCTCCTGTATTGTCTTGCCCACCATCTACTTGAAAGACTTTACTATAGTCGGCCGCCAAGCGCCCTCCCAGTTGTTTGACTTTTTCTGCCGCATCAACTGCGATTTGCCATTCCTTGGCATGTAAAGCCATACGAGAGAGCAAGCCATAGGCTGTTTTTTTGGTGGCTCTTCCCTCCCAGGCACTGGGCCATGATTCAGGAAGATGTTCGGCACTCCATTGCAACTCCTTCAATACATAGTCCCAACTTTCTGCCTCCGTAGCGCGAGCACGGTGTACATCAGATGCGTTGGCACCGTCATCTACTCCCCCTGAAGCTCCCGACACATCTGTACGGAGCACCACACCCCCATATACCCGAATCAATCGGTAATACGAGAATGCCCGGCAAAGCCTCGCCTCAGCACGCCGGATATCACACCATTCTTCGCCAAACTTTGAGACACCGTAGCGCTTGATATCATCCAATAGCACATTCGCTCGCCTTATGCGGTCACTATATACCGAAGACCAAGCATCCAGAGGGCCTGCACTGCCTACTACAAAAGCACTTGATTGCAACAGCGCCTTGTTATATCCATGGCTATATTGGTCCCAAGAAGTGGATTTCATCAAATCCGAGTAACTGTCAAAATATTGGTTACGGCTGTTGGCTACCTGTGATACATCGGTAAATGTCTTGTAGACCGCTGTTATATACATCTCCGCAGCACTCTCGGTACTCCATACCGCTAGGTCAGACAGATTCTGTGTATTTTCTATCTCCAAAGCATCGTTGCATGCTTGCATCCCACATCCCATGAGGGCGATTGAAAATAGGGTTAAAATTCTCTTTTTCATTTGAGTGTCTCCTTAGAATGTTACGTTAAGACCGAAACTGTATGTTTTCTGCTGTGGATAATAACCATTACTCACCGACGGGCTTTCGGGATCCACATATTTAAAGTGACTAAAGGTCAATAGATTGGTACCTGCAATAAAGACATTCACTTTGCTGAACGGTGTCTTGCGTAAAAGGTTTGCCGGTACATCATATCCAATATTGAGATTCTTCAGGCGCAAATACTCACCATTCACGACCCACCATGATGATTGCCAAGCATTATTTCCATTGGCCACCGTGGACAATCTAGGATAGCGGGCATCTGTATTATCTGGAGTCCATGCCTGCTCCACCAAATAGGCCGGAGCATTGCCATTTCCACTAAATGGAGCGGTATACATCGTAGAAGACATTACACCAGAATCGTATACCCCCGATAGTTCATAATCTACTCGGGAGGCACCTTGCCACAACATCGATAAGAAGAAGTTCTTGTAGGAAACATCCATGTTTAGCGCAAAGTTGATTTCGGGAACCTGTCCATAACCTGTCTTCACAAAATCAAACTCAGAGCTGATTAAGCCATCGCCATTCACATCCTCGTATTTCAGATCTCCCACCCGCAAAAAACCTGACGGCGCAGCGGGGTAATTGTCGATTTCGGCTGCTGATTGGAATAATCCCACAGCACGTAGACCATATCTTGCTCCCATAGATTCGCCAATAGCTGCCCGATAATTAGGTCTATTGTCGGCAATAATTCGGGACAATACCCGATTCTGCGCAAAAGCAAAAGATCCTTTCAAAGCATAGTTCCAGTCCTTATTGAGTTGGTTAAAGTGCTTCAATACAACTTCGAATCCCTTGTTCTCCACTTTGCCCGAATTTTTGTATGCGGGATAGTAGCCTCCCAATGAAGGGGGGTAATTACCGCCCTGCGATTCCAGGATATCTTTTGTCAGTTTATAGAATACATCCACTTCGATGCCCAGTTTACGTCCCCAGAGGTCCACATCCAATCCCATATTGTAATTGTCTGTGGTTGCCCATCTCAGGTTACGGTATAGATAGGGACTTATTGAATAGAATTGCGATATAGCCTCTCCTCCGAAGACCATGCTATTGCTGGCAAGCGCGAATAAAGAGTTGTGCTGGAAAGGGCTCACCGCATCATTTCCAGATCGACCATAGCTAGCACGCAATTTCAGGAGTTCGACCTGCGGTAGTGCCTTCGCAAAAAAGTCTTCCTTAGAGATCACCCATCCTACAGATGTCGACGGGAAGAATCCCCATTGATTGCCTGGTGCGAAAATATAGGAACCGTCGTATCGAAATGCCGCTTCGGCCAAGTACTTACCGTCATAGCCGTAATTCATTCGACCTACATAAGAAGCTTGTCCTCCAGAATACACATGAGAGCCGGATACAGGTGTTGTCCCAAATGTCGAACCTAGAGATAGGTCCACCGGATTGTCGGTCACATATCCGCGCTTGGTACCGGTCATCGTATCAGAATAGCCTTTTTTGGTTTCAAACAAGAACATTGCCCCTACATAGTGCTTATTAAATTCGCGAAAGTAGTCAATCTGCGGACGCCACAAGTAAGTATCGCCCCAGGATGCCGACTTGGAGAAGGTATTGTCCGGTGTAAAGCCACTCGCGCCCACAAGCCCTTCGTCGAGGCTGCTGTTTAGGCTGTACAACTCATAATATTTGCTGTAGGCCGCATCTGTCGTATTGCTATAATTGTAGGAGCCAAACATGGATATTCTCAAATTCTTCAACGCGTCAGACAACTCCGAAAAATCGTATTCCAGCTTGAAGTTGGTATCCATCACCCATCGGGTCTGCTTGATAAAGCCTGACTCGGTCAATGCAGCATAGCCATTGGAATTATAGAGCGATCCATTCCAAGCAGTCGGAAATCCATTGTATTCACTCTTGATAATAGGTATGGCCGTCATCGCCTGCCGAATGGGACTAAATTCTGTCTGATTACCAATAGCTGTTCCTGGCCAGTTTCTATCCGATCGCATGCCCGCCAAATTGGCCGTGAACTTTAGATTTTTAGCAACCTGTAGGTCCAAATTTGTTCGCACATTGTAACGCGTGAAATCCGTATTGATTAGGGTTCCTTCTTGGTCCATAATACCCAAACTGGCAAAGTATTTCGATTTCTCGGTACCTCCCGAAGCGGAGACATTGTGTTGTTGCATGGTACCCGTCCGGAACACTTTGTCCAGCCAATCCGTTTGACCATAGATGCTATTAGGATCATTGCTGAGCACCTTGTTTTGTATGGCAGCATCCCACATTGGAGTGAGACCATCCATCTCTTTCGCCTTGTTGTTCCAATACATATACTCCGAAGCATTCAAAAAATCAGGCATGGCGGTATTTTGGGTGATGACCCGAGCGCCATCGTAAAATATTTTCGTGGCACCAGCGGAGCCTTTCTTTGTCGTGATCAGGATGACCCCATTCGCGCCCTGCACACCATATATAGCCGCTGCTGCGTCTTTCAACACAGATATGGACTCCACGTCATTGGGATTGATATAGTCTATTGGACGTGGCACGCCATCGACCAAAATCATGGGACCATTGCTGCCCGCGAAAGAATTAAGCCCACGTACATATAGTGCGGTACCGTCTTCTCCTGGTTTACCTGAGCTTTGGATACTTGTCAAACCAGGCAACTTGCCTGTCAACATATTCGATACGTTTTGCATGGGTGCCCGTGTCAACTCCTTTGCAGTGACTTGCGACACAGCGCCTGTCATGTGCACACGCTTCTGTGTACCGTAGCCCACGACAATGACCTCATCCAAATCGCTGACATCATTTTGCAAACGGACATTTATTACTGCCGATTGCCCAATACTGATTTCCTGCTTTTGAAACCCCAACATGGAAAATATTAAGGTCTGCCCCTCAGTGGCGTCTAATTGAAAATGTCCCTCCGCATCGGTAGTGGTGACGACATTGGTTCCGCGGACCACGACTGTTGCTCCGAGCAAGGGCTTGTTTTCTACATCCGTTACTTTCCCCGAGACCTGCCGCTGCAGCACATCCTCAACCGGAACTGTCATTGTAGTCGAGGGTCGTTTTTCTTTGATGAGCACTGTATTTTTATCGACTTCAAAGTACAGGCTATTGGGGGTCAATACTTGGTCCAGTACCGTTTTGAAGTCGCTGTCTTGCACGTTCAACGTAAAAAGCTGACCTCGATTGATCGTGCGGCTGTTGTAAAGAAAGTCGTAGCCTGTCTGGCGCCGAATCTCGTCTAGCACTTTTCGTAAGGGTGCCTTTTTGACATTGAGGCTTACCTTTTGGGCGAAGGTGCTCGCTTGCACATTCACCAGCGAAATCACCAACAGGAACATCATAATTTTCATTCTAAATACGAATCTAGAGAGGACACACCGCAGTGGACTGCGGGTTTCGCCGTAAAATTTATACATTTGTTAAATGTTTGGTAAATAATGGATTATTTGGATTAGTTTATTTTTTTTCCGAACATACTTTGTCGGGAGTGTTGGTCGCACTTCCGACTCTTTGTCCTTTTATACTATTTATTTCATAACCAGGACCTCCCCATCCTTTATCTTGAATTTATAATTGGATATTTTTTCCAGCTGACCGAGTAGGTCCGAAAGCTTTTTGGTCCTTTGGAGTGCCCCCGTAAATAAATCAGGTGTTACTTCTTCCACTTGATACCCCTTTATGTCGTACCAAGATGCAATCTGTTCCATCACACTGTGGATATCATCATCATCAAAGCGAAAATAGCCCGCCTTCCAGGCCAACTCATCATCCAAATTGACCAACCGACTATCGATGGTCCCGTTCTCCTTTGCAATGGCCTGTTGGCCGGGGACAAGAATAAGTTTCTTCAGATGGCTTGCCACTTGGACCGACCCATTGAAGAGTGTGGTATACACCGCTTTTGCCCCTTCCATAGCCTTTACATTAAAATGTGTACCCAGCACCTTTATCTCTGAAGAAGCTGCTTTGACGACAAATGGTCGCGTTCTTTCATGCGTGACTTCAAAGTACGCTTCTCCTGTTACCGTTATTTTTCGAAGATTAGTATCAAATCGAGAAGGATATTGTACTGTTGAACCGGAGTTGAGCCATACCCGTGTACCATCGGCCAATATCAGTTGGGCGGTCCCGCCTTTGGGATTGATAAAAGTTTTCATCTCGACAGGGCCCTCGCCTTCCAATACAGCAAAGACAATCTGATTCGCAGCATCTTTTTTAATGGTCACCCCTTGGCTATGCAGGATGTTATCATCAACCTTCAGCAGATCATAAGTAGTGCCATCTGCCAAGCTAATTCGAGCATTATTTTCATCCGATAAGAGGATGTCCTGCTGCTTTACAACAACTGTTGGCTCCTCCCAATCAACATACTGGACGGCCCAAAACAAGCCAAAACCCAGTATAAGCAGGGCGGCTACTGCTGTAGCAAACCATTTGCGCCATGGAAAGACAGCAAATGGGGCGCCATCCACCACATCTACAGTAAAGATTTCAGCTTTTAGCCTTGCGAGTCCTTTCTCCACTTCGAAATTCGGCACATCCTCCTCCAAGATGCCGCATGTATCGATAAGTCGATCAATTTCACGGTCTACGTGGGCTGGATCATCCGATGACAAAATATCCAAAAGCTCCTTCAATTCATCTTGCGCGATACTCCGGTTGGCATATCGCCACAATAAATACTTCAATCTATAATTAGCCATGTCTGGTTACATTCAAGTGTTGACACAAGATTTTTCGACTTGTTGACTATAGAACACCACAAACCTATACATGAACTAGTCCATTACTATATTTTTTTAGTATCCACGCAGATACACCATTAAAACACTACCGGTCGACACGGCACAAATATTTACTAATCAATGGAATACCCACCAATTGGATGATAAATATAAATATACAGATTAGCAAAGCTTAAAAGTAGCCATTTGATATCCCTAGAAGTGGACAGCTGGGGAGAGCGGGAGTGCAGAAGAATATATGGAATACGCCTCCCACACTGTTGGAAGAATCATATACAGGATTAGATCGTTGGAAGAGGTATACTGTCTAAAGCTTTTCAGTACTTGCACAATATGATTTCTAACGGTATTGGGTGAAATGCCCAATTGTTCGGCAATTTCTTGATGGGAGAAACCTCCAATACGGCTCAAGGTAAATATTTTCTGCTGCTGTGGTGGTAATTGTGCGACAAATCGGTCTATTTGATCGGCTAATTCCTTCGCTAAGATATGATCTTCAACCTCATTGTTGACATCCGAGATATTGGACCATAGCTGTTGAAAGCACGTATTCGATCGTTTGATACTTCTCAGCTTATTGAGGGAAGCTCTTTTGGTGAGCACATATAGATAAGACCATAGATTTTGTTCACGTTGCAATTTCATCCTATTCTCCCATAGTTTGATGAAGACCTCCTGTACTACATCATCACTCCAACCGTTATCTTGTAGCAGGAAGTAGGCTACCTTATATACCTTCGGTGCAAAGCTTTTGTAGATGTGATCCAATGCACTTTCACTACCATCTATAAAATCGACCAGCATCAGGTTAGTAAAAACATCATCTTCCATATACGATTTAGGTTTAATGCGTGCTCCAAATATAAACAATTTATGCTAATCTGTGTCTTACCGCTCAGATGCGCCCTGCTAAAGTCTAGTCAAGTGTAGCACTCCGTCGATAGTCTTTCCGTAGCGCGTAGAAAAGAGCATCTTGGTCGCGCACTGATTTCGGACCCATATCGCATACAGCCATCACGGATTCTTCAAATACGAACTTCGATTAAAAAGCATTTGTAAACAAATACAAATTTACCTAAGTTTAAGAGCCGGTTTAAATTGATATGACGAAAATTTTATACGCGATTTTTGAGAGAGGTGCGCATCTACCTTAAAAACAACATAACGAAGTCGCAGCCAAAAAGAGACCTCGAGAACTTTACTTCGATGAATTTTAAACAGGCACTAACTAGTTTCAAACATTTTATACAAAGGAGCGCTTAATGCCAACAAATAAAACAACCTTTACGGACGAGTCTGTCATTACCTTTATCAATCAAGTAGATAATGAGCAGAAAAGAGCAGACAGCCTACGCTTGATCGACCTTATGCAACATGTGTCGGGCGAGGAGGCTAAGATGTATGGTCCCTCCATTATTGGCTTTGGCCATTATCACTATAAATACGCTTCAGGGCACGAGGGAGATGCTCCTTTGATCGGTTTTTCACCCCGCAAGGCTGCGATATCCTTATATGTCCATACGGGATGTGCCGAGCAAGAGCATATGTTGGAGGGTCTAGGCAAGTTCAAGATTGCCAAAGCTTGCATTTACATCAAGAAGCTGGCTGATATTGACGAAAACGTACTCATGGCCCTTATGCAAGGCACCATAGATTTCATCAGTCAAAAATATACCCGTATCAGATCCTAGAATTGTAGATACAAAGGCGGACCAATAGATAGAAGGGTCCATCGACGGCATATCTTGATGAAATTGTCTGTCGGGCTTCACAAATAGTCATTCAATAAACTTGTGGACTACCCAAGTGTCAATATCCGTTACATAATATAACGGCGTAGATAATCGAAAAATCTCAACAAATGGCATGCGCTCCTCAGTTCAATACTTTTTTAAAGGTCTTTGCACTTACTATCAAATATGATCACTCCATTAGATTCACTTTGTAATATTCATATTCATTGCCTCCTTCTTTATATTGGGTCACCAAACCAAAGAAAAGGGTGAGGTCGTCCGTCCAAAATTCCTTTTCTATCGTACAAAGCCATTTATTGGTTTTCTTTTCAAATATTTCATTTAATTCGACTACTTTTTGAAATTTCTGGCCCTTCTTCTCTTGGATGAAATGGTAAAAACACGCCTGACCTTCAAAAACTTTGTTCAGCCTATATTTCCCACTGGGTGAGGTCGTCGTAAACGCTGGATTACCTATATCATAGGTCCCCTTGGCGGTCCCCAAGTCGAAGCTTACATCTATCGTATGGCCTCCTTCACATAAAAGAATATCCTCCTTAGGAAAATAGGCGACGAATGCGTATTCTTCAAAGTCTTTCTGCTCGTCCGAAGAGGTCCCGTTCCTGAAGTTTATTCTTTTGACACCTAAGTACCCCTCCATTTCGTTGAAATCAACAATTCCGGACAATCGCTCTTGTACGATTTTAAAATCTGTTATCTTCTCCACCGGCTTACTTACTTTATCGGCGTGTTTGGCTGCGTAAAACTGTGCCCTATCTATTTTCTCTATTTCTATCTCAATAGTGTGCACACTTGATGTATTGCTAGATTCAGATCCTATGCGCTTTGGTGCTATACGTTTATCGGATTGTTGATTAACCTCGGCGGGCTTTAGCTTTTGTCCACAGGAAATCAAAACAACAAATAGCAAAGCAATTGCCGATGTATTTCTAAACGATTTTCTTTTCATCTATTTGTTTCTCTTATTGCGTGTATAAATTTAACGGTACAAAATGAACTGCGTTCATTTGTTGATGAACATTTGAGTCAACTGAAGAACCCTTGGAATCAGGTTTGTTTTATTTTTTCAAAGATTTTGCATCTGTTTTAACTTCGATACGGCTTTACAAACGTCATAAATGGTTTTGCAAATAGATATTCACTTGTGCAACATCCTCGAAGCTATGTTGTGGGGCGGATGGATGACCATAGAATTTATCGTAGAAAAAAAACTTGTATGGGATACCCCTGCTCTCGAAATTCAATCGCTCGACCCAGCCAATATCGGCATTGTTTTAACAAAATAGCTACCACCGCATAACATGCAATTAGATAGCTCAAATAATAAAATACAAAAGATAGTATACGCATATTATAGTACATTCCTTTTTAGTCCTCGACTAGCATCCGAATTAGTTGGCTATTGGGCTATGTTTGTTTTTACCATTTCCGTATTAAAGATGATACCGTCAAAAATATTAGGCCATACCTTAGCTTCTTCAACATATCCAAAGGGCCGTGCCACTTGTTCGGTCAGTAACCACGAACCTCTATTTAAATTTCTTATGTTTAGAAATACATCTTGTTTGCCGGTCTCAAAAAATAGATTTTCCAATGTATGCTCTTTTGCTGGAGGTATATTCCTACTGTTTTTCATTCCAATGGTACCCCAAGTGCCTTGATTAGCCATGAATACGATGGAATACATCTTATCCCTATATTTTTGATACAAGTAATCACCAACAGATTTTTCGGGGGAAGGTTGATAATTTCGTGCAATGTGCCGGCTTGCCGCCCAAACAATTATCTTTTTTCCCGGATATCGCTTTTCTTTTAACCAGATAATATTCTCGGCCATAATGGAATCCCTGGTATTCTTAGAAAAGTCTTTATCCCTGAATTTTCGAGATACCAATACAGGAGCGACCGTCGCCTTGTTCCGCAATACCTGCTTAAGCAATTCGATATCTGCTGTACTATGGTTGTCCAATAGGCTTAAAAATCGTTGTGAAGTGCTGACGAACTTATCAGAGAGAGCATTCAACTCATTTTCTTGGATATTCTTCGGCAAATTGTCAAAGTAATTAGCCAAATACGAGTAAAATGTAAAATAATCATTTTGTTCATCTTGATTGATAAATGTAATATTTAGCTTTTTTAATGCCATAAACAAATCAATGGGAAAACCCTCTCTATCAATTTTGGAGATCTCCTGATAATCCATCCCAGAAACAAACAGGGGGTCACTAGACTTTGTCGATTTGCCTATATATTCCAATAAGGGTTGTACCTCCTTCGTCCAAGACCAATGCGGATACGTGGCGCCTCTAAGTTCTTTGATTGGATTGTCGGATACCTTGCTATTTTGGAAAGATTTTTCGGCTAAATAAAGACTGCTTTCAAAGACGAGAACTTCAAAACCCAATTGTTCATGCAAAAACTTGATGAACTGTCCCTTTGTTTTAAACGCCGTTCCGTCTCCATGCGTCTGTTCGCCCAACAGGACAATCTGGGCTTCACCAATAGACTCCCTTAAGGCTTGTGGTGTACTTGTGAGCG
This sequence comes from Sphingobacterium sp. SYP-B4668, assembly GCF_027627455.1. Taxonomy (NCBI): domain Bacteria; kingdom Pseudomonadati; phylum Bacteroidota; class Sphingobacteriia; order Sphingobacteriales; family Sphingobacteriaceae; genus Sphingobacterium; species Sphingobacterium sp. SYP-B4668. Next base: position 3,697,867 of record NZ_CP115483.1, read on the forward strand.
TCCCATTTGTATCGATATGGAGATCGATTACTTCTTTTTTCAACCAACTTACTTCCTTTTTCTGTGCCAGAAGAACAGTGCCGAACAGTAATATAAATAGAATAACAATAAAATACTTTATCATAACGAGATAATTGATTAGGCTAAAATAAGGAATATTCTACCAGAGCCACTTTCCCACCTTCGTCTACCTTAAATTTAAAAGTATAATAATTTTGGCTGACCATACGTCCATTTTGCGATTTTCCTCCACCTTCATTTTGCGGATACACAGTTTCATTACTACAGGAAGCCATCAATAACAGACCTGCTGCAATAGCTAAGAATATGACTTGGGTTCTTATCATTTTTCAAGTAATTTATGTAGTGCTATAATTTAAGCAAAGACCTGTTGTATCAACACGTCTTGAGGTCAGTCTCACATACACAATAATTCTGCCACAAATTATTGGGAAATCGCTCCTACCACCCAAACAATTTACTTTCTACTAACAGAGATATTTTTGAAAAGATGTTGCCGGATACTTTTCAAAATGAACGAAAATAGAGGCTAGTACGCATTTGCAGAACTCCTGTTATTGGTACCTAAAGAAATGGAATTTGACAAAACCTTTCCGAGCGATGACAAGAGTGTATGGTTAATAGGTATGATGAAGGATATGGCAAGATTCCCGCACCATCAGAGCACTTTTTTGACATAAGGACATACCCTGCAAACGAGAGCGATATCGCAGAACCTTGTGACCACACAATCAATTTCACCAGTTGTATTAGGGACAACCATATGCAATTAATTGACTTCTCACGGATCTAAACACACATCAAGGTATTTGGAAGCTCATACTTCAAATGTAATTCCGCCATTTTTTTGGCGAAAGCCTTTCGATAATACAGCGGCATCTGTGTACCATTGGCAAAAAAACGCTGATATTTTTCCAATAAATGAGGGTAGTGCTTAGCGACCGCGTCCAGAGTTAGGGATTTACTATCGTAAGGTGCAGCCCCGAACAAGGTAAGTGTTGCCGGAAATATATAAGATGCCCCTGCAGCCTTGAACGTTCCAAACATTTGATCCAAATGGGTTGATGTATCGGTAATAAAGGGCAACAAGGGCATCATGCTAACACCACTGTGTAGCCCGTATTGAGAGGCAAGCGCCAAGGTCTCTAATCGTGTCGACGGTGGCGTGGCTCCTGGTTCAAAAACACGTGCAATACCATCTGTAATCGTTGAGAAGGAAAATGTCACAAAGGCCCCATGCGAAAGTTGCCCTTGAAGGTCATGTGGAAGTATAGCCGCCTTATCGATGGCCTGTATCAAATCGAAATCCCTACGGACCAACTCCGATTTGGTAATAACATGTAACGGAAACCGATACCGAAGGATGACTTCTAATATTTGACGGGTAAGAAGTTGCGTCCTTTCTATGTGCAGATAAGGATCGGTAGCGGAAGACAATACGATGATACCATACTGTTTTTTACGAGCTCTTAAGGACAGTTGTCTATCCAGCAGGTCCACTGCATTGTTTTTCAGACTGAGTTTGTCCGTCATGTTTACCCCGTACTTACTCCCTCTGATGTAACAATACAAGCAATTAAAGGAGCAGCCGCTGTAGGGGTTGATTGTATAGTCATCTAGGAACCAAGAATCACGCCGCTTGGTCTTGTTCAATATGGATTTGACTTCAACGCTCCGTGCCATTGCCTCTACTGCGATTAAGTCCGATATTGATTTTAGTTCGAAACCATTGCTTGGTCTCGATTGACACAATCTGGTCCTGATAACAATCGATAAGTGCAGGATGAAATCGGGCGACGGTCTTGGCTCCCCACCCAATCCCCTTTTTACTATGAAAGTCTGTAGCAGTCGAAAGTTGCAGTAATATCCTAAATACCTGCTCCACAAAAGGTGGTTGGAGTTTCTTTTTGACGGCATAGTGTGTTGCTACTCCCACCGTCCGGACCAACCATTTGTCAGGATGTAGTGCTAATCGGTCTAGGATTGGAATCGTCATTTCGGGCTTGGTCAATAACGCGTAACCCAATACCCGCTCGCCAATGATATCACACACATACCATTCGTTACCAAAGCTGATATAATCACAAGCCTTGTTGATCGTTCGTTCATAATCCGTGTCCAACCGAAGTCGCAACATGATACCTACCAATACCTGTCCACCCATTGCACGTAAGTAGACAATACGATCCGCCAAATCAAGCTGTATGTCCTCCGGAATGACGGTCATTAATTCCATAGCTGCATACTCCAATAGCGGAAACTTCACTTTCTTATTGAGCAAGCCTTCTTGGAGTGAAATGATAAAAGCATCGGCACCCTTATGCTGTAGCTGGCGCAAAGCCTCCGCCACCTTGTCTTTTATAACCGCCTTACTACTTATACTTTCCATTTTGGATGATTGATCAAGAGATAAAGATAGAAATTCCGTTAAATTTTTATCTTTACAGGGATGGAAATATTTTGGGCAATGTAGCGGTATGTCCCACGGACAATCCATCTACTAGCTGTAGTATGAGCATCGGAATGCTATATTAAATTTAACCAGATATGAACGAAAACAAAGAGCTCACGATACAATACCCACTTCACAAAGAAGACTTTCTTCAATACCAGCTTTTTTACATCGACCAGTCAGGTATGGCAAAACGAAGTGCCAATATAGGGCGATTTTTATTACTAGCCATCTTTACAATATTGGCGTTGATTTTTTATAAATTCGAAAAACACATCGCTATTTATTTTGTCATATCCGCTATTATCTGCTTCCTTCTCTATCCGCTCTTTCAAAAATGGTATTATAAGCGTTTTTTTAACAAGTTTGTAGAAAAGCAGATGAGCAAACGGTTTGGACAACCCATTACCCTTACTTTCACTGCTACAGACTTCCACCTACAAGATATTACTGGGGAAGCCCATATCCTATTCACCAATATTGAAGAAATCACAGAGACAAACAGCTATATCTTTCCAAAGCTAAAAACCGGTGGGCATATCATCATTTCAAAATCTAAGTTGCCTCAAGAAGAGGAAGTCCGCACGTGGCTAGCCAAGTGCTGTGAAAATCTTGGGATTGCCTACCACCGATTAGATTGGAAAGGGCAATAAAAAATATTCAAAAAGCTAAGTATCTTAGCGTATATAAGCCATATGTAGCGAATTAGCTTCAATATTCCGTTAGTGAATAACCACATCCCCTACAGCAAAGGTAACTTTAACCAGCACCTTCAGCCTCAGTACATTTACAGTATGTTGTGATACCTTTTCAGCAATCTTTAGCTAATACCTCTTACTGCGATTGATTATTTCCTTCCGTGGAGGGAGACATTCATTTTGCTATCAATTCTGGGTTTTAGTAAGAAATGTGTTCCCTACAAAAAGCGGTGGAGCAAGGCCTCACTTGTCCTTCAAACGGCCCTCTCGGCATTGTAACCAATACTTTACATTTTTTTGAGAGACAATCCGTCGTCCCAACCGATAACCTATTTAAAAATGTGTATTTTTAGTACCACCTATTGCAAAGTGATGGCTTTGCGTAACCGATATAAACTCAAGCTAATGACCTATAAAAAAGTATCTATTACCCTTAAACCAATTGCATATACCATGTATAGACCCCTAATTTTTCTATTTATTTTTCTCATTCATAATTTTTCACTTTTGGCCCAGCAGAAAGGCCATATTGACGGCCGTGTAACCGACAGTGGATCTAAGGCCATTCCACACGCTACCGTGTACATCTTAAACAGCAACCGCAGCACAATGAGCAACGTAAATGGTGATTTTCACTTCGACTTGCTAAACCCCGGTATATACAGTATCCGGGTATCTGCTGTAGGATATGCCACCCAAATCAAAGAAATAAATACAAATGAAGCCGGTACCTTTCACATAACGTTGCCAATTTCGGACACACAGTTGGAAGATGTCATCGTATCGGCCCAAAAGCGTGACGAATCGCTACAAAAGCTACCGTTCAGCATCTCGGCCTTTTCGGCCAAGGATGTGCAAGCGTACCGTTTATGGAATATTCGGGACCTAACCGCCCTAGTCCCCAACCTATATAGTGCAAACCCTGGCGATGACCGCAACGTCACGGCGATACGAGGAATCACCTCGACATCGTACGACCCGGCGGTGGCAACTTATATCGACGGGGTCAACCAGTTCAATCTGGACACCTACATCCCTCAGCTATTCGACATCGAGCGGATAGAGGTACTCCGTGGACCGCAGGGCACATTATATGGTCGAAATGCGATGGGTGGAGCCATCAATATCATCACCAAAGCACCAAGTAACGAGGCTAGTGGAACAATGGAGGTAAATGTGGGCAACTATGGTCAACAGCGGTACAACATAGCGTGGAGACAGCCTTTGGTCAAGGATAAATTGTTCTTGGGTGTGGCGGGTATGTACGGTCGCCAGGCCGGATTTTTCATCAACGACTTTACCGGGGATCGTCACGATAAGCAAAATAGTATTGCAGGCAATTATTACCTAAAATATATCGTATCACCTCAATGGACCATTACCGCCAATGTCAAGCATCGGAATGGCCGCAACCATGGCCCATTCACCCTCTTGGGTAGTTTAGCGGATTTTGCCACTGACCCCTACCGTCTCAACCAGAATGCGACCACAAAGATGTTGGATAATAGCTTTAACACCTCACTGTCCATAAACTATGCAGGACAGCATATCAACTTCAGTTCGCAGACGGCATGGCAATCCAACCATCGCTACTACGACCAGCCGATAGATGGTGATTTTTCACCTATTGATGGCGTGACAATCAAGAACAACTATGGACGGGATTGGAACAATGTAAAGGTATGGACACAGGAATTTAAATTTAGCTCACCTGCGCATGTCCAATCCGCTTTGAACTGGACAGCGGGGGCCTACCTCTTCCATCAGGATGTGCCGAACAAACAGGCCACTCATTTTGGAGAACAGGCCGATCTAATGGGGTCACCGGAAAAGAATTTTTCAATCATTACCACGGCTAATGGCAAGGCGCTGGGCGCTGCACTCTTCGGACAACTGAGCTATGCGCTCACCGACCGACTGGCTTTGACGGCAGGCGTACGCTACGATTATGAACATAAAGAACAACGCGTGCTAGGTGAATACCAGCTAGACGGTGATTCGGAACCTGTATTCCAAACCCAACCCGACACCAGTGCATCGGCCAGTTTTAAGGCCTTCTCACCCAAAGTGAGTATCCACTACGAACTTTCGGATGTGCATCTGCTATACGGGAGCTACAGCCGAGGCTACCGCTCGGGAGGATTTACGTCCTTATCGTCTGATCCCTCACAACCACCGCTACATAAGTTCAAGCCAGAATATAGCAACAACTATGAAATCGGCATCAAAAACCAATTTATGGACAATCGCCTGCGGTTGAATATGGCGATCTTCTATACCACCGTGACGGATGTACAAGTACCTACGCTGGTATTGCCCGATGCTATGACGATAACCCGCAACACGGGCAATTTACACAGCCGAGGGGTGGAATTGGAGCTAGCCTTTAACCCTATCAAAGACTTGACCTTCAGCAATAATCTAGGCTATACAGATGCCAAATACAAAGCACTCAAAATAGCACAGCAAGGAGCAGAAGTTGACCTAAATGGCAATCGACAACTGTATACTCCTCAAATGACGAACACCTTCACCGGGCAGTACAGCTATACGTTGGTGAAGCAAAAAAACATAAAACTAACGGGCCGAGGTGAATGGGTGGCCCTGGGCAAACAATACTTTGACCTATCCAATACTATTAGCCAATCGGGCTACAGCTTGTTCAATGCCCAGCTAGGGGTAAGCTGTCCACATATAGGAATATCGGTCTGGAGAAGAAATCTGGGTGGTAAAAAGTATATCGCCTACGCGTATGATTTCGGTGCCGTGCGGACAGGTGACCCGAAAACCTATGGTGTGACGTTAACGGGTAGATTTTAAATAAAATCAGATGAAAATTTTCAATAGTATATGGGGTATTCTTTTTGTGGTATGTGCCTGGCTGCAATACAACGACCCGGATCCTTTGCTATGGATACTTCTTTATCTATGGGTGGCTTTACTGTGCTTTGGTGCAGCTGCAAACCGCTTTAACAATGGTCTCGTCCTGTTGACAATCGTCGTATATTCGGGTTATGCGATATTCAAGATGGTACATCAAGATGGGGTACTGGATTGGATTTATGATCATCATGCCGAAAATATAGCGGGGCAAATGAAGGCCGAAAAACCGTGGATAGAAGAGACACGTGAATTCTTTGGGCTACTGATTGCTATCGTGGCCTTAGCGATAAACTTAATCTATTATCGAAAACCAAAACAACCAGAAAAAAATTAGCATCTCGACGGTAGTACATAGCAAACTTCTACCCGAGTAATCTATTATAAACATAGATAAAAATTAAATTATGACAAAACGATCACCTGATATCAACCGTTGGGTTCCTATCCTTCGAAGCCGATTTTGGGGTTTTGACGGAATCAAACTGCAATTCGTATTGCTGATGGGTATAATCGCTACCTGCGTAACAAGTTGTTCATTTTTTGAGTCCGACAAACTCGAGCTTCACAAAGGGGCGCATATCATCTTGATTGGCAACAACCTAGGGTCACGGATGTTGAACTATGGGCATTTGGAAACAGAGCTTCAACTCCGATATCCAGACAGCATCCTCTACATTCGTAATTTGAGCGATGGCGGCAATACTCCCGGATTCAGACCCCATGCTGGCGTACCTTCTCCATGGGCCTTCCCCGGTGCCGAAAAATTTTACGAGGGGACTGAACTGGCGAATGATGCCAACGCAAAGGGCTTTTTCGAAACACCGGATCAATGGATCACGCGCCATAAAGCAGATATCATCATTGCCTTCTTTGGCTTCGACGAGTCCTATAGAGGTAAGGCTGGTTTGGAAAATTACAAAGCCGAATTGGATGCTTTTATCAAACATACCTTAGCTCAAAAGTATAACGGTACTACTGCCCCCCAACTGGCGTTGGTCTCTCCTATCGCTTTTGAGGACCTCTCCAAAGAAAGGGACCTGCCTAGTGGGAAGGTCGAGAATGAAAATCTAGCCCTATATGCTGACGCCATGGAGGAGGTCGCTAAAGCAAATAAGGTGGTTTTTGTAGATGTATTCTCCAAGACCAAGAAATGGTTCAAAGGTGCGGATGAGCCCTTGACTATAGACGGGATACAGCTTTCAGAGGCAGGCTATGCCAAATTGGCCCCAACGCTGGCAGACGGACTCTTTGGAAAGGCTCCTGCCATCGCTGAAGCGCATCGTACATTGGTACACGCTGCTGTACAGGAAAAAAACTGGATGTGGCACAACGACTATAAGATGCCGAACGGAGTCCATGTCTTTGGACAACGATATGAGCCATTTGGTCCTGATAACTTTCCATCGGAAATTATCAAACTACGTGAACTTACGGCTATTCGCGATACTGCGATCTGGAAGGCGACAAAGGGGGAAAAGATGGATTTGACAGCGGCCGATAAAAACACAACGCAGCTGCCCGAAATCAAAACAAACTATACCAACAACGGTAAAAATGGGTCTCCGAAATATCTGTACGGCGAAGAAGCGCTTGATAAGTTCAAAATGGCTCCAGGTTATAAAATAGAGCTATTCGCTTCGGAGCAAGAGTTTCCAGATTTGGAAAAACCGGTGCAAATGACCTTCGATAACAAGGGGCGGCTATGGGTGGCGGTGATGCCCACCTACCCCCAATGGAAACCAGGAGACCCCAAACCAAACGATAAGCTGATTATCTTGGAGGATACCGACCAGGATGGCAAGGCAGACAAGCAGACTATTTTTGCGGATGGCCTACAGCTACCGCTGGGATTTGAACTATCGGCCGAAGGGGTATATCTTTCACAAGGTACGGACATGATCCTGCTCACCGATACAGACGGGGACGACAAAGCCGATAAACGGGAAATCCTATTGAGCGGCTTTGACGACCATGACACGCACCATGCGCACCACGCCTACACCTATGACCCTACAGGCGGCATATATATGGGGCAAGGTGTCTTCCTATTGACAGATGTAGAGACCGCTTATGGTACAGTACGTGCCACGGGAGGGGGCTTCTATCGATACGATCCTAAAAGACGTAAACTGGACTTTATTGCACAGTTGAATGTACCCAATCCCTGGGGTATTACCTTTGACGGGTGGGGACAGGATTTCTATGCCGAGACCTCAGGTCCTGCAGTGAGCTGGATGTTGCCGGGATCGGTCAAGCCAACATATGCCAAATTTATACAAAAACCTAAAGACCTGATTGAAGATGCGCATAAAGTGCGACCTACCTCAGGGCTTGAGATTGTCTCCAGCCGGCACTTCCCTGATGAAGTACAGGGTGATATTTTGATCAATAACACAATTGGATTCTTGGGTACAAAACAACATGTATTGGAAGATGATGGCTCGGGGTACAAAAGTCGCCATCGACAGGACCTGCTGCAATCATCGGATATGAACTTCCGACCAGTAGATCTGGAATTTGCGCCGGATGGATCACTATTTGTCATTGACTGGCATAATGTACTGATCGGCCATATGCAGCACAACCAACGGGATCCGATGCGGGATCACACGCATGGACGTATCTACCGTGTGACCTACCCTAGCCGTCCGCTGGTACAACCTTCCAAAATTGCGGGAGAGCCTATAGCTGTGTTGTTGGAAAACCTTAAACTACCGGAGTACCGTACCCGCTACCGCACACGTCGTGAACTACGCGACAGAAAGACCGAAGAAGTGCTGGCGCATGTCAAGACCTGGGTCGCCAAACTCGATAAGCAGGACCCTAAGCTGGAACACCATCAATTGGAAGCCCTTTGGGTGACAGCAGGGACGGGCAAAGTGGATCAACAGTTGTTACAGCAATTGCTAAAAGCCAAGGATTATCATGTACGATCGGCAGCTGTACGCATACTCCGAAATGAGGGGAGCCATATCGCCAACCAGGCCGAGCTGCTTCGCCAAATGGCAGGAGATACCCATCCGCGAGTACGCCTGGAGGCTATCGTAGCAGCCTCTTGGCTTCCGAACGAAGGGGGGCTACCCGTGATTACAGAAGCAGGTAAAAGTCCGCTAGATGATTGGATGAAGCCGCCGTATGAATGGACCTTAGCCCGTTTCAAAGGCAAAGAGGACGTGAAAGTGGACGAAAAAGAAGTCGCCATACCCAAAGGCATCAACAAAGAGACCTTCTTGGCTGGGAAGGCAGTGTATTTGCGTGAGGGGCTATGCGTCACCTGCCATCAAGAAAATGGAAAAGGACTTGAAGTATCCGGTTTCCCGCCATTAACACCGAATGAATGGATTGCCGGAGATGAAGACCGACTAATCAAACTGGTACTAAAAGGTCTGCAAGGCCCCATGGAAGTAAATGGTAAAAAATATCCCGGCCAAGTACCGATGATGTCTTTTGGACGGATGTTGAAAGATGACGAAATAGCGGCCGTATTGACTTATGTCCGTAATTCCTTTGGCAATACATCGTCGGCGATTTCAGTAGAAAAAGTCAAGGCTATACGACAGGCCACAAACAATAAAGAGGGATTTTATACCGTTGATGAACTACTGAAGGAACATCCGCTCAAGAAATAACCAATATAACACCCATATACAAAAGACATGCAAATATTACATCTCAAGAGAATCATTGGCCTATTGCTTATCGGGACTATGTTTTCCTGCGGGGCCAGCCCGAAGCAACAGAGCACGACCGATGTGGACAAAAAACCATTGGTCGTATTCGTCACGGGCGACCACGAGTATAGTAGCGAGGCTACAATGCCTATCCTTGCAGCGGAATTAGAGAAGAACTACAATATGCGGGCCGTGGTGCTAAAATCGGCCCCTGACCACAATTCCGAAGAGAACATCCCTGGGCTGGAGATACTGAAAGATGCGGACCTAGTGGTGTTCTATCTGCGCTGGAGAAGGCTACCGACAGACCAGTTGAAGCCTATTGACGATTATCTCAAATCGGGTAAACCTGCTATAGGCTTCAGGACGACCACGCACGGCTTCAACTTTCCGGCTGGGCATCCATCCGAAAGCTGGAATGCGTTTGGTGAGTTTGCATTTGGAACTCCTCCGGGCTGGGGTAAATCGGGACATACACATTACGGCCATAATTCCAGTACGGATGTATCGGTAATCGAGGCTCAAAAATCAAACCCTATCTTAACGGGCGTACCAACGGCTTTCCATGTGCGATCATGGCTGTACCATGTGGTACCGGACTTTCCACCAAAAGGAGCTACAGCTTTGTTGATGGGTAAAGCAGTGGATCCGGACAAAACGGCGGTGGACAACCCTGTTGCTTGGACCTGGAAGACAAATTGGGGCGGCAAGAGCTTCTTCACTACACTTGGACATCCCGATGATTTTAAAGAAGAAGGTCTACAAAGATTGGTCATCAATGCCATTCACTGGACGTTGGACAAGGAGGTGCCAAAGCAATGGGCCGGGAAGATGAACATCAACGTACCTTACCGTCAATAGTCATTAGAAAACCCGATAAATAACATAATAGATGGAATTATCAATTCACAATTGGATGCGCGCAGAAACATTGGAGACGACCATCCGAAGGATAGCTGGACTCGGTTATACCAAATTAGAGATTGCGGGAACCCCCGAACAATATGATACAAAACAGGTACGGCAACTGCTTCAACAATACAACATATCGTGCTGGGGATCGGTGACATTGATGCTCGGCGAGCGCAACCTACTGGCCAAAGATGAAGCCCAACGGGCTCGATCGGTGCAATATGTTAAAGACGTAGTGCGCATGGTCAAAGAACTGGAGGGCACCATGGTATCGGTAGTACCTGGCACAGTGGGCAAGATTGTTGCTGAAGCACGTCCAGAGGAAGAGTGGCAATGGGCGGTAGATTCTCTAAAAGAGATTTATGACTATGCTGAAGAATCGGATATCTTACTGGGGATAGAACCTATTAATCGCTTCGAGACCTATTTCATCAATCGAGGTGACCAAGCTTTGGTATTGGCGGAAGCTGTAGGCCCCAAATGTGGCGTGTGCTTAGACTCCTTCCATATGAACATGGAAGAGTCGGATATCTACGAAGCTATTCGAAGGACAAAGGGCCGACTGGTGGGATTCCATGTGGCCGACAATAATCGTATGGCACCGGGAATGGGTCATCTGGATTGGGCGCGGATAGTGAATACGCTTCGCGAAATCGGTTATGATGAGGTGCTATCGGTAGAATTTTGCTCACCATTGGACCGTACACCGGCAAATCCCTATCCTAATTCATTGGATGAAAATCCCCAAAACTTGTCACCCGAGCAACGCAAGTTTTTGGAAGACCATGGTAGCACAGCGGTCACGGAAGAATTCTATACGATGCTGACTCGTAAGTCCTATGAAACTTTATCAACCTTATTGTAGTACAGATATATAGGATAGACTAAATAATTATATAGAGATGAAAATAACAAATGTAGAAGCGTATTGGTTACAGTGTCCCATTGCCGAAGCCAAACAACATATCTCGGACTACGGATTACTCACCCACTTTGACATGACCCTAGTGGTCATCACAACCGACAGTGGCCTGCAGGGCTATGGCGAGGCAAAAGCGGCCGTAGGATCCTCAGGTGGTTGCGCCGCTATTGTAAGCTGCATCGAGAACGACCTAAAACCATTACTGATTGGAAAAGATGCGCGCTACATCACCCGTATCTGGGAGGAGTTGTACAATGGCACACGTGATCACTATGCACTGTCTCGAGGTCGCAAGTTTCCAATTTTGGGTCGCCGAGGATTGACTATATCCGCCCTAAGTGGTGTAGACACCGCTTTATGGGATTTAAAGGGCAAAGCCTTACAGATACCGGTGGTCGAACTACTGGGTGGCGCCTGTCGTGATCGCATGGAGGCCTATGCTAGTGGCGGTTGGGCGGATGTGGACCATATTGGTGAACAATTGAATGGATATGTAGCTAAAGGATTCAAGGGTGTAAAAATGCGGGTAGGTGTCATGGACAAAACCGTTGAACTAAGTATCGCACGGGTAAAGGCGGCAAGGAAGGCCTTGGGGCCGGATATCAAATTGATGGCAGATGCACATGGAACATTCAGCGTACCAGAAGCTAAGTATTTCTGTCGTGGTGTAGAAGACTGTCACCTCTACTGGTTTGAGGAACCTATTAATCCGGACAACAAACAGGGTACTGCTGAGGTGAGGGCCATGACCACGATTCCGATTGCGGCAGGAGAAAGTGAATTTACCGCATTTGATATTCGCGATCTGATGGATGTACGTGCTCTGGACGTCGTACAGCCTGATTCGGCCATTATTGGTGGAATCTCGGAGGCGGTGCGGGTAGCCCATCTGGCGAATACACAGCAGATTGAATTGGCACCACATTGCTGGGGATCGGCATTTTCATTCATGGCAGGCGTGAATGTAGCCTTCGCTTCTCCTTCGGCGACGGTCATCGAATTTTCATTGGGCGGCAACCCGATGATGTATGACCTAGTAAAAGAGCAGATAAGTGTTACTGATGGCTATTTGGATGCCCCTACCGCACCCGGACTTGGCCTCACCCCCAACTGGGACTTTATACAGGAATTCAAACAAAAAATCAACTAATATGGCACGTGTACTCCGTATCAATCACGTCACCGTGATTGTCGACAATCTCGAAAAAGCAACCCAATTCTACGAACAGGAATTGGGCTTGGAACCTCTCTCGGCTTTCCGATTCGACTATCCCGTTATGTTTTTCCGTGTCAATGCCGAACAGCAATTGCATATCTCCGAATGGGAAGATACTCCTTCTTTCCGGGGTCATATCTGCTTTGTGACGGATGACTTCAACGCTATATTTTTTCGGATGAAAGAGCTGAATGCTATTGACATCAAGCCTTGGGGCAAGGTGAGGCAGCTACCCGATGGGGCCATGCAAATGTTTTTACGTGACCCTAGCGGCAATCTATTGGAGATATCTTCTAGCCCAGATGCCGAAATAGACCCACAAATCTTCAAAGACGAGCTGTACGAAGAAGGACTGTATGTATCCAATCGGAATGACTTTAGGGGCAACAAATCGGATGATGCCACGCTATATCATAAATAGCATATGAAGAAGACTGTTTTATTGTTGGAAACCATTGCCGACGAAGCCATGGCTCTACTGATGGATCGGACAAACGTAGTTGTTGGATATGATCAGAGACGCCTTCAAGATACCGCAGCATATGAACATGTACACGCGATCATCACAAGAGGCAAGGGTCTAGTAGACCAGACCTTGATACGGGCTTGTCCTAATTTGGAAGTCATCGCCCGATGTGGCGTGGGTTTGGACAATGTCGATGTGGCAGCAGCAACGGCTCGAGGGATTAAAGTAGTGAACACTCCCGGCGCAAATGCAGGGACCGTGGCCGAGCATACCCTGTCTTTGATGTTGATGTCTATCCGCGACCTATACCGCACAATAGAGCAAGTCAAGCAAGGCAATTGGGCTTGGCGAAACGTGTATAACGGTGACGAGCTGACGGGCAAGACATTAGGAATTCTGGGCATGGGCAATATCGGTAAGCGAGTGGCCCGTCTAGCCGAAGCATTTGAGATGCGGGTAATCTATTGGAACCGTAGTAAACAGGATGTGTCCTACCCCTATTTGCCCTTGGAGGAGGTATTGAGCCAAGCAGATATCGTAAGCCTACACCTCCCCTATACCCCAGGTGATGCTCCCTTAATCGGTGTGGACGAGCTGACCTTAATGAAACCTGCGGCACGTTTGATCAATACTGCCCGCGGAGCACTAATCGACCATGAAGCGCTTTTAAATGCATTGCATACCCAGCAATTGTCTGGATTTGCGGCTGACGTATTGCCCGACTTGACTCCAGCTATCAGTAAGGCCTTAGTATCCAATCCACAGGTATTGGTGACACCACATGCGAGCAGCCTGACTGCAACAACCTATCGTCAAATGTGCTTACTTGCCGTAGGCAATGTACTGGAAATCCTCTTGGATGGAAAACCTGATATAAGAAGTATTTTTAATTATAGTGAGCTTTAACTGCCCCTTCCCTACATGGAGCTGTAGTGGAAGAAATTTGCAAAATATGTTGTTAAAAAAAAGCCGCTAGAATCTAAAATTCGTAGCGGCCATCACACTCACCATTGTAAAATAAACCTACCAAATCTATAAACCTACCAGATATATGCTCTAGCACATACCCCTTATCCAGGGTCATATATTAAGTATACGATATATTAGGTATACGATCAAAGGATAGGATTGTCCCGAAGAAAAAATAATCTTATCTTTATATGTTCCCGTAACCTGTCAGCCCTAAATGTATACCTGCACATGCTATTTTATACCAAAGGGTAAGCATATATTGCCGACAGGTGTAACCAATCACATACTGAAATTTAAAATCAAAAATAATGACCGCTTATACAAACAGAAAACTTGCCGTACTCGTCCTGATGCTCCTACTGTCTCCGCTAGTGATATTTGGACAGACTTCCCCAAAAATATTTGAGGGTGCTACAATCCAAGTGATGCATCCCGATTTCAAAAAAATAATAGCCCCCACGGCTAAAGTCGAGCTGCTAGCAGACGGTATGCAATGGACAGAGGGCCCGGTATGGGTCAAGCAAGGAAACTATTTATTATTCAGCGATCCGAGACTCAACACGGTGTATAAATGGTCGTTGAACAATGGTCTAGAAAAGTTCCTCACACCAGCAGGCTACCAAGGGACTGATTTTTATAGTGAGGAACCTGGAACAAATGGGCTACTGATCAATAAAGATGGGCATTTAGTAGCTTGTGACCACGGAAATAGACGGATAGTAGAGATTGATTTGGCTACTAAAGAGATGAATCCATTAAGTACACATTGGCAACAACAACGGTTTAACTCGCCTAATGATATCTGTCAACATCAACGTGGCGACTATTTTTTTACGGACCCACCTTATGGTCTCCCAAATAGAGAGCGAGATACGATAAATAGAGAAATTCAAGCCAATGGAGTCTATCGATTAGACCGATCGGGAAAAACGACACAACTCATTTCGAATCTAACGAGACCTAATGGTATAGCCTTATCCTCCCGACAAGACAAATTATATGTAGCCATCAGTGATGGTAAAAATCCTTATATCATGGAGTATCCGCTAAAGGATAATTTGGAAGTTGGAGAGGGAAGAATTTTTGTTGATTTCAAATCAAAATTTCCTACTGAACATGTAGCAGCTGATGGCATCAAGGTACATTCGGACGGGTATGTATTTGCTGCTGCGGGCAATGGAATTATCGTCATGAATAGCAAAGGTGAATTATTAGGTCGGATCAAGCTTGGCACCGCTACCGCCAACTGCAATTTTGGTGGAGACGGTCATCTATATATCACGGCATCGGATAAACTATTGCGTGTGCCATTATTAAACTTGTAAGAAAACGAACCCGTGCCTATTTTAGGGTGTTAACAGTCTAAGACAATCCGGCTTCTCGTAGCCGATGATAGTCAATCTTGGAGTGGTGGCGGGGATCGCGAGGCAAGGTGCAAAATCTCACCTCTGTGATTGTCAAGGGCAATGAAAGAACTCTAGCCCTGATCCGTTCGAAGTCGGAGATACCTTTGCTACATTCAATAAAAGCTACTAACGCGCCATCAATATGAAGGATGGTACCTATTTCTACACCTTGGATGCTGAGGATATAATTCTCAAATACAAATGGAGAAATCCACGTCCCTTGCTGTGGAATCAGGGTCTGGCAGCGTCCTGTCAAAAACAAATGCCCGTCCTGTAGATAGCCACTATCACCAGTGCGGTGCCAATATACACCATCGATAAGGATTTTATTGGCCTTCATAGCTGCCTCATTTTTATAATAATGGGCCAATACATGGGGGCCAGAAACGACAATCTCTCCCCACTGCCCTTCTGAACATGTAATCTGATCAAAATACTGCCCCGAAATATCGAATAGCTTATCCTCGGTGATGTGTATAATACGTACAGCGGTCTTGTGATAAGGAATACCCACGGCCAGTCCTCGATGGGGCTGGTAGATAATGGGGTCGGTGGCCAAAGCTGTAGCTTCTATAGAACTAATGGGCTCGGCCTCGGTAGAACCGTAAACGACCTGTACTTGTTGGTGCGGAAATGCTTGTGTAAATAAGAGAGCTTCACGCTGAAAAACAGGAGCTCCTCCGGTGAAGATAGTGGCGAGCTGCGGTATTTGGATATTTTGGGAAAGCACATGCTGGGCCAACCGCTTGATAAAATAAGGAGATGCCACAATCCGGGTGACTTGATGATCCAGCAACTGCCGAACAATCAAACGGGCATCCATTTGAGTGGGTTTACTAGGCTTGAAAGCTGCGATTACCGAAGTGGAGCCAACGGCAAGGTTGATCAGCAACACAATGGGCAACACCGACATGTCTACATCTGTAGGGTGGGCACTTATCTTATCTTCTAAAGCTCGAAATTGCTCAAGCAAGAAACCATGGGTGCGGACTGCTGCTTTGGGAGCTGCGGTACTTCCTGTGGTAAGGGTGATGAGGGCTGCATCCTGCATGTGGGTAGCGACCTGGGGAGCCATGCGCTCTTTACTGTACCCTAAGCTGAGCTTAATGGGTATGCGTCGGATTCCGGTGGAGAGTAGACGGAGCAAATGTGCTTTCCAATGACCTATAAAGGCTTTACAATCGGCAACCTTACAGCAAGTGTCCAAGCGCTTGCGATCAGACCATTCGTCTAAAAACACAGCGGTGGCCCCCATATAGAACAAAGCAAGTACGATCCTATACAGGGGTATCCCCATAGGAACAAAAACAAGCACACGGTCGCCTCGTACAATGCCTCTTTTCTCGAAGTAAGCCGCTGTATATCGAACATCTGCTTCCAATTGCCGATACGAAATAACCCTATCCTGCTCAACAATAGCCAACTTATCGGGATATTGGGCCGCGGCAGCCAAAAACAACTCGGTAATGTTAAAGGACTTTTCCATATAACGAGTAAGTTTGGAAGGGAATACCGTTAAAATGTTGGGAAATAGGCGTAGAAGTTCCCTCTTCCTTTAAAAAGGCGTGTATGATACGGTTAAACTGCTGTTGATGTGCTTGTTTATACACCTGTGCGGCCATGACATGCCCCAGCCCTCTATATAAAGATGCAGAATCTCGAGCAATAGTCTTAATAATCAAGGTCCTATTTTTGGTATCCAATGCATCGGCTAGGCACAAAAACACCCCTACGACCTTGTCGCCATGCTCAGCAATCAGCACAAAGTCTGCTTGTAAATAGTGCTTTAAAGGAAGGTATTTTTCGATAAAAATAGATTCAGCGATTGTAGAATATAACAAATTAGTAGAAAAGGCTTGTGTCAGAAAAGGATAAATATGCCTTAATTCGGATTCATAGTCCTCCAAATCTAACGGTCGGATACGGACGCCTTCATCTTGGAGACGGAGGGCGTTGGATGCGATGGTGGGATCGGCTATCTGAAGCTGATAGGATTCAGAAGAGTAATATCGAGCAATAGTTTCAAAGCCACAGCGCTCCCACTGCTCGGAATAGTATGAGGGGTGTACCTTTTCCATCAGGAATGGTGCTCGATCTGAATAATCGGCAAACCGATAGTCTTCCCATGTAGAACCATTCATAGGTCCCAAAAGCATGTCCAATCCCAAGCTACTGGCGATGTCTGATAATGTACCAAACAACAGTTGGCATGCTCTAATATGCTCCATGGCAGCATAGGCACCTACCAAACCAACCTTATAGTGTTGATACACAAGCTGAGGATTGATGTACAATGCGGCCTTAGCCAAGGCCTGCCCGTCTTCTCGGACAACTATACCGGTATGGAAATGTTCGACGGGAACGGATCCAGAAGATATAAAGGTCTGGAATAAATCAAGGTCCGCCTCTTGATGACCGAAATATTGAATCTCCATCATGCTAGTAAGGATTGGGTAAGCAGGAGTCCAAGGATTACCGAAAAGGGAATGCTGACATTGTCATAGCCATCCCGACTCACGGCCTCGGCTAATGTAGCTAGGACAGCAATAATCAAAATGGAGGCTATAGCTGGTGCTGTCAAGGGATGTCCCGCAACAAAAATATAGCTGCCGACTAATAAAAGAGCGCTCAACAGAAACATAGCTGAGCCCATCAGTGTCTTATGTGCTCCGGCAATAGTATATGGGCCGATGGGCCACTTGCGCCCGGCTAGCCCCGCCACTGGATCGCATACAGCCAAGACCAAGATAGGGAGATAATAATAGTGATATTGATGTGCGCTGAATAAGAAGGCTAAATAACAGCCATATACAGCTACTGGATAAGCCAAGCTGCCAATGGATTTGCGCTCTACAGCATTGATAGAGGGTAAAAAACCGAAACGCAGGCTAACGACGAGTATGATGGCGAATGCTGCACACAAGATCAAAACAAGCCAATGGTTGTCCAGTAAAAGAGGAAAAAGTAAGGCCAATAATCCCGTGCCGATGTGTACCACTTTACGGCTAATCTCGACCTTGACCTTGCACTTGTGATACAATACCTCACCAACGGCAAATAGGACCAGATAGGCTGCGGACAATAAAAATGTATTCAACAGACTGGTATGGCTCATTTTTGATCGACAATAAATTGGTTATAAAAAAAGCCATTATCCACAGCACTTAGCTTGTTGGACAAGGCGCTCAGGTACTCTGCTTCGGCGGGGAAGATGCCGGAGACGCGACGTGGCACCATCAGATTCCAATAGGCCATGCGCCCCTCAGGATGGAGACTACGCAATAGCGCGCTGGCTGTCTGGGCAAATACCGGCTTGCTCATATACTCAAATATATTGGAAAGATTCATGGCATCAAAATTTCCAAATATAGTGGCGACCTGCTCCGCATAGCCTTGTTGAATCTCGAGCCTATCAATATTGGACTTGATGGCATTAAAATGGGATTCTTGTAGATAATGGGGGCGTAAATCGCCGAAAGTCCCCGTAAGATTGTACCTTAAAAAGGGATTGCACTGAGCTTGTTGTTTTTGGAGATGTCGCGCGGCCTTTTTAAAGATATAATCACCCACGTGCACATCTACTTCCTTGAGAAACTGCGGATCACGCCCCAAACGTCCCATGACGACTTTGCTAAAGAAAATCTTAAAGAAAAGACGCCAACGCCAGGTATTCCAATGACGCTGGTAGTGTTGCTGCTGTGACAACTCCTCCTTGGGGGACAATAGTGCTTCGATTGTCTTATGGCTGTGTATGAAAGGGAGCACGCGCTTAGCAAAGGTTTGAAAATATTTTTCGAATTTCCCTTGATGGATAATGCCTTTGTCCAACAAAGAGGTTTGCGATGCCCAATAATGTCTTGCTTCGGTGCTTAACTGTTTTTTTATAGACTGGAACATATGAATTCGCTTTGCAGTGCTGGTATACCCTAAAAACGCCAAAAGATCGGGATACTCCATATATTTGATAGCGACCTTCTTGAGCTCGACGAGATAGAGTTGCACAACATTGACGTCAACGGCAACAACGAGAGCGGGATCGGCAGTCAGAAGCGAAAAACTATTATCGCCAGCAGAGGCAATGGATAAAATCCTTGCTTGCGGTCGAGGGGATAGACCTTCTAGTAGAATGACAGGGTCTTCCCAACAATTGGCATATCGAATAAAGTTAAAGTCTACTTCTTTTTGGATATCTGTCATAGTGGGTTTAGGCTTCTTCACATATTTTTATTTCACCTGTACTGCCATCCATTTCAATGACATCACCCGACTTCAAAGTTTTCAATAACCCCGTGACACCTACAATACAGGGGATACCCATTTCTCGGGACACAATAGCGGAGTGACTCAATAGGCTCCCGCGTTCTACAACAATACCTGCGGCGCTAGGGAATAGGGTTACCCAGCCTGGATCGGTACTAGAAGTCACGAGGATATCGCCGTCCAGGGTCTTGACCTCACCCGGATGTACAACAACACGCACCCTGGCTTTTATCCTTCCAGGACAGCAGCCTACACCCTTCAACTCGCCTTCCAAAGGCTCCAGCTTACTTTTACTATAAAAATCATTGCTTTGATATACGACGCCATAGGTGGCTATACGTTCAGAAGGTGCCTCCATATGTTCAAAATGTTCGAATTCCTCTTTGCGCACCGCAACTAGGGACTTGAGATCACGCGTGACGCTTCGTCCTTCAATATAGGCGAAAATTTCATCCTTGGTGAGAAAGAAAATATCACGTTCAAACTCGAGTATCCCCTCTTCGTAAAAACGGATACCAATATAGGTGAACAATTGGCGTACGATGCCAAATGCACGGGTACGTTCGTACCGCAGATTTTCGCGTGCACTGACCAGTTCTCGAGCCCGATTGACGGTCTTTTTGAAAAGCCATTTCTTAATAGGTTTGCGACGCAGAGCTTTCTTCATGGTCTGCTCTGCTTGCGAACGGACCTCATCTTCCATACGATTGGAAGTTCGAGCCGTGGTGATACCCGCTTCGACATAGGACTTTAATACCTGGATGAACTTGGTAGGATCTTGTGCGTATGAAATGGTCTCCAATTTGAGCTCTCCAACACAGCGCTCACCAAAATCATCCAAATAGGCCCGAATCTGCAACACTAATTGCTGACTTTCAGGCCTTTCATCCTGACAAAGTGTGCTCCATATAGCGATAGGCTCTTCGCCTACAAAGAGATGTTTGAGGAAGGGAATCTCGCTGATGATGGTGGAAAGGGCAATACTGCGGTGTATAGGCTGCGTAGAAATGATATCAGCACTACCGCATAAAAGGTCATTGTGGATATTGGGATGCTCACCTTTGGTGTATTCGTCGCACTTCTTCTGCAATAAACCGAACCAAACCATGGCAAAGAAATCATTGAGTAAAGGAGCCTTCCATTGATTCAAAAGGGTACGCTCAAAATGCAGATAGAGCTTCATCAGCTCGTTAGCATTCTTCTGTTGAAAATCCATTTGCTTATAGGTCGCAATAGTACGGTCTAGCAGATTTTTGAACACCTTGCGCCGGTGGGGTAAGCTCCGGAAGCGCTGATACATCTTGACAGCCATGCGTAATATACTGCGCCAGGCTTGGCCAGTAGAGAGTTGGTAGCTCTTGGGGACGTCAAAGGTCTCCTTAACTCCCATCATATTCTCCATAAAACGAGCATTGAGACTATATCCAGGCAGCATGGCCAACATGTGGTACCAGGTTTTGAGATTGTAGTATACACGGCCATTGATCAACCCTAAGGTATTGGCAAATACCCGCTCATGTCTACGGATAGTAGCATCATCTACTCCCAAGAAGGAACAGAACATTTTGTAGGCGCCTTCGTAAGACTGGCTGATAAAAGAGAAAGTCAAGGGAGTGGTAACACCGGGATAAGATTCTACAATATTGCTATTGTCCCAGACTACATAGTCTCCTGAGCTATCAGGTGTGTGCGCAAGTGTCGTGATGGGCCGTGTCTGTAGGATATAAAACTGATCGTCCTTGACGGCAAACTCTACATCTTGAAAAGTGACAAAGTGCGCACGCAGATCGTCCAAAAGGGTATCTAGCTTTAATATGATGTCATCGGAAATGGCTTGATCATGCTGATGTACTCGGGGTATCTCCACCTTGATGGTTCCCCTCTTTGTGTCAGGTGCAATAACATATTTTTCCTTTTTACGAACCACCTCTCGATTGATTTTATGCTTCTGTACAATATAGTTATCTGCATCCAATGCACCTGATACCAGCCCCTCACCTACACCAAAAACACCTGCGATCAACTTCTCTTTGCGGTTGCCTGAAACTGGGTTGACGCCAAAAGCTACACCAGAGGCGTCGGCATCAACCATCTGTTGGACTATGACGCCTATTCCAAAGATGGGCCCGAGATTATTGGCCGATCGATAAGCCAGCACACGGTCAGCATAAAGGGACCGCCAGACATCTTTGATTCGAGCCAAGATATCTTCCTTACACACGTATAAGTATGATTCAAACTGTCCTGCAAAGGAATGCTTTGTCCCGTCTTCATCCAACGCTGATGATCTCACAGCAAAGTAGGTGGTATCTCCAAAATATGTTTCGATCTCCTTAAGAAAATAGGTGGGAAATCGATAGGTATCAATGGCATACAACATATCCTGTGTATGTTCTATGGAAGAAAGATCTTTAAATACCTCCGCAAGATAATCTGCTGGCAATACCATCCATTTGGGAACGGGAAGACCTAATTGAGTCAGCTTAAATAGATTTTTGGCTTTCCCGCCAATGGCAGGATTTTTTATATATTGGTGTTGATAGTCTCTAATAAACATCTTTAATAATAAAGCTTTTCAAATGTAATGACAACTCTATAAATAGGAGCTCCCTAATTCAGATAGTATATAAACGCATATACTGATCCAAACGCGTCAAAGTACATGTCAAATTTCCGTCCACAATTGTTCTAACATGGGTACTCCTCCCAAAATGAGGTACATAGCGATGGTCCAAATGGCGGATGCTACTTCAATGGCTTTGGCTGCTCCCCTAGTCTGGGACTTTAGGAAAAGTGCTGCAGGAATACAACAGCCCATGAAAATGATGCCCAAACTCAAATAGGTTAACCCGCCGTGACCAGCATAATAGGAAGCGGCTATGGTCAGGGATAGGGTAATGGCGAGCACAAATACCCAACTGTATACGGACCGGTGAAGCCCTAACATCGCAGAATAGGTCAATACGCCTTCTTTTTCATCGTGAGGAGCACGTATCTTACGTCCGATTTCCAATACAATGCCATTCATATAGGACACCGCAAAGAAGTAAAGCAACCCCAGGGGTGCAGCCACATCAGCGCGCAACCAATCGAGCCCACTGGCATAGATATCGATGAGTGGAATGATGAGCATATGAGAAGTAACATACCAAAATTGATGCTTTTTCAACCATTCGGGTATGAAAAATTCCTTTCCCATCAAACACAGGTAGATAATGACCACTGCATACAACAGCAGCATCTTAGGAAAAAACAGCAGATTGAGTGCAAGCTGCAGCATTACGATACCAATACCTACCTTCTTTAGCTCAGATAAGGACACGAGCCCTCTGGGGACGGGCAGCTCCCGTCTGTAGCGGGCATCGTCCTCGGCATCCTTAAATTCGTCAAAAATGCGAACCAACAAAAACAAGGAAACGGTCGTGAAGATACCGACGAGAAAAGTCTTGGTATCGACAAACCCTTCAGCCCCTCTACATATACGGCTGTAAGCTATTGCAGAAAAACTGAATGCTGCAACGAGCAAACCATGCCCAAGCAGTGGAAAACGCTCCTTCTGATAGATCCAGAGACGTTTCCAAAACGAAGCATTGTTTTCTACTGGGTTACTAAATTCATTCATATGCTTACTATAATCGCCATCCATGAATCTTCTATTTTTTACGCCCGAATTTCTGATGGGCTTGTGTAAAGTGACCAGCCGATAAAGCTGCTGCAATGGATAATTCGCCTGCTAATACTAACGCACCACATATTTCCGCATATTTGCGCGCTTTACCTTGACCATAACAATCCATCAATTCTAAACATTCGCGCTGTGTAGGAAGATGGGTGCCCCCTCCTACGGTGCCAACAATCAGATTGGGCAGGGTGACACTGGCATACAAAGATCCATCTTTATTCATTTCCATACGGGTGATACCAGTTGCAGCTTCGGCCACGCAAGCTACATCTTGACCAGTAGCCAAAAATAATGCAGCGAGCCCATTAGCATAATGACCATGGGCGCCAATTGCGCCACTCTGAATGACTCCTACTGTGGAAGAACGCCAATATTCGGCCATCAATTCGGGTGTGGTCTTCAATACTTTATGGACAATCTCCTCGGATATGACAATTTCAGCAGTTACCTTCTTGCCGCGGACATTGGTAAAAGAAAGTGCCGTTGCCTTTTTGTCACCAGAGTAGTTGCCTTCTATAAACCAAAGCTTAGGTTTGGTAGGGCACTCCTGTACCACATACTGGCAGACAGCATCGGTACAGATAGTCACCATATTCTGACCGGCAGCATCACCTGTATGGTACTCCATGGTGACAATAAGATGATTGCCTTCTATCTGTATCTTGATATCCATCAACTTGGCAAAGCGACTCGTCTGACTAACGATATCTTTTAACTTGTCCACTTGTGGAAGCAACCAAGCGACAAAGAGGCCGAGATCGGCCACATTCTCGAACTTGAATACAGGACTTCGTTGGACGCCCTCCATCAAACAGATAGAAGTGGCCCCACCCGCTAAATAACAAGCCTTGGCTCCCCGGTGATAGGACGCAACAAGAGCTCCTTCACTGGTGGCCAAAGGTACGTAAAAGTCCCCCTGAGCCGATGACCCGATGACGCGAAGAGGTCCAATGATGCCGGTAGGGATTTGGCTCATGCCGATAAAATTCTCTATGTTACCATCCAACATACCCCAATCCTCAATAGCGATACCCTCCGTCAATTGCGGTAAGGTATTCCCGGTCTTTCGGAGCAAGAACTCTTTTCGCTGCCGGATGCCTTCGGTAGTGACTTGAGGTTCGAATGGCAACACTTCTTCATCGGCGAGAAATACCAATTGTTTTGCACGTATGCTCTCAATAATCTTTTCCATCTGCCTTACCGTATTGATAATATACAGTGCTGTACTTGCCTTCTCTAGTGATGATGCCATTTAAATAAATTAGATATGTCTAAAACTAGATAAATTTGCCTTTATGTGCAATACAAAAGACAACTATTAGTCACCTTTGATAACAGAAGAATGGAAGAAAAGCGATTTTTGGCTGTTGCGGAAACCTGATTTTTTGACCTACATCTCCCAATAGAGGAACATGAGTATCACGGGCCTAAAAAATGAAAACGAGAGTGGAATCTTGGATTGCGTCACCCCTCTTTATTGGGTAGCATTCTCCATCTCTTTCTCTTCCTTCCACATCGTATGAGGATTGTGCTTAAAACTCTTGATGAGATAGTAGATGGACCCTATGAATGGAAAGACAAGCATGACAAGAAAATACAGTAGACGCTCATTATTGCCTAATTGCTCTCGAAAGGTCAATCTATAGAGTGCTATAAATTGTAGAACAAAATTAGTGATAATCAACAATTGCCAAATGGAAAATAAGCCTGATAACTCCATATCAATCGATTTAATGAAACAAAAATACAAAATAAATCACTACATGGTGACACTATGGAAATATTTTTATTTCTATGACATTTATAACACTAAACTTGAGCACAAATCTTGCTTACGCTATTTACTTGTCTTTGAAAATTGGAGGTATTGGCAAGATGAAGATTATTGTGACCATGGGCGACGGGTCGGAATCAGTAAGCTATGCTGCCGAATCTTTTAAAATACAAAGCCCCGCTCCTGTACTTCCAATGAAAGATGAGGAGCGGGACCGTGATATATGTGGAATCAGATTTATTTTAAAACCGAGCAGCTTCTTTTAAATAAAGTCCATCCAGTTAGAATCTAGTTGGTATTCTACAATCGGCTTTGCATTATTATAGTCCAAAAAGTCAGATAGTAATTTT
The DNA here is from genome assembly GCF_027627455.1 of Sphingobacterium sp. SYP-B4668. Lineage (NCBI taxonomy): Bacteria > Pseudomonadati > Bacteroidota > Sphingobacteriia > Sphingobacteriales > Sphingobacteriaceae > Sphingobacterium > Sphingobacterium sp. SYP-B4668. The sequence goes on from NZ_CP115483.1 coordinate 3,723,552, forward strand.
TTGACATCCATTTCCATATGTTTGGTACAATTGTCCAATAAATCTTTGCGGAAACCTTTGTCGGTCATGACGTCTACATATTGAAGACATACCAATCGAGCAATAATCTTACCCAATACAACCATTTGGCGTTGAACCAGTCCATCAACAACGGTAAAGTCCAAATGCTTTCTAAACAATGGGGTCACTCTATTGGCGTAAGCTGTCGTTAGCATGAAATTCGCCAAATTGCTCTCTTTGCTTTTCTTCATCTGTTTAATGACAATCTCAGCAATCTGCGTGTATAGCATCTCGTTAGAACCTTCAAAAATCTGGAAGGGTCTACTATCTACAATACCTCTACCGGCAACATGATCAATTTTATAACCGCTAGAACCGGACAACTGCACACAAATCTGTGCTGACTCTTGCATGAGGTCAGTAACCAGGGCTTTCATGCTATTGGCTTCCAACCCTTCTCCAGAAAGATCGTTCTCAATGCCGCTCATTGTTGAACTATGAGCGCACATTCCTGAACATAGGCTATAAGAAGACTGTATACGAGATAATTGGTATTGAACAGAATCCAAATTAAGCAATTGCTGGCCGCCTACTTTACGATTGATACAGTGTGACATGGCTTCATCTAACATACGTTGTATGAACCCCATACCCATACCCGGAAACTGTAAACGACTCCTGTGCAAGATATCTAGCATCATTTTGATCCCCGTACTTTTCTGAAGTAATTTTTGATTACGTGGCACTGTCAAATCGATGGTGTTCAAACCGTATGGAATCATGTACAATCCGAGGTTGTTGAAATAATTTTCAACTTGGATTTGTTGCTCTTTCTTACTGTTGTCGGTAACGAAAAATTCAACATCACGAGCCAAATCACCGCTGACCAACTTTTTACGAGCGGCTATGATCCAAAAATCAGCCATCCCCGTAAGACCTTGCCAGTGCTTCTGACCTTCCAATTGATAATCATGCTCTTGCTCGACATACTGAGTACGCATATTCAAAGCATCACTTCCAAAATCGGGCTCGGTAATCATCAATCCTCCCATAGCTTGGTGATTGATAAATCTGTCGAAGATGGAATTCTGTATTTCAGGATTCCCATATTTGGCCAATGGCTCCAAAAATAGAGCAATATTGATTCCGAAAGTCAAGGACAAGGGTAGTGACTCGTAAGAAGCTGCTGAAAGAATTCCGAGACATTCTTTTACCTGGGCCCCACGTCCTCCAAATTCTTCTGGAATAGCTACGGATAGCGGTTTTAACTCCATAATCTTATTCCAAACCTCATCTGGCAACCCTCTACTGATGCTCAGTTCGTTAATATTGGATTCATAATGGAATAAATCATGTAATCGTTTCCCAAACCGATCTATAAATGCGCTATAGCTCTCCTTCATGTATTTGCTAATTTACTATGTATTGTGAAGTTATGTATTGCAGTAAATATAAGACAATATTCCTCTTTCTCCCTTATTCTACCTCGAATTAGTCAATAAATGATGCATTTCAACCTCAAAAAGGCGCTAAAGTAAAGTTAAATCCGCAAGATCCCAAAGAAAATCAGCATTTATAAGTATACGCATGGGTATGGAATATGTCTACCTACGCCCGTGTTAATGTGTAGAAGTACTCGGAATCAGGAAATTCACACCCGTCTGTACTGCAGTACCTGCAAATCTATTTTTAGCTCCAAAATTCTGCGTGACCCTCAACATCAGGCCCACGCGCATGGGTTTCAACCAATATGATCCAAAAGCACCTATTCCAGCAATACGATCGGACGCAAACCCTCCATTGGTACCTTTGTCATCACTGACCTGTGTCAAATAATGTCCAAATACTCCTATTTCATCACCTCTTTTATCCAACAAATAAGATCCACCAACATCCACGGAAAAGTGGCTTCCTTCTTTAAAATCAGTATCTTTTTGCCATTGGTTGACCTCCAACGTCGTCGCAACACTGACGCTTACTTTTGGAATAGGCTTCATTTTTCCGGCGACACGCATATTATGGGACCAGTACCCATGTCCTCCATTATCTAAATCATGTGGCTTATAGCGCCCTGTGGGTGCCCAAACTCCATAATTGACAGCATAACTAAACTTACCCTTGGTCCAGGATAACCATACCGGTTGAATATACATATCACCAATGCCAAGACTTTTGTTCGTAAATACATAGTTACCAGACCCGGTCTGGCTAGCGTAATAATCCAAAGCAATGTTAGCCGTAGGGCTATTCAGGGTGGGAATAATCATCATCCCCCAGTCTGCGCCCAGGATCTTGCCTTTACCACCATAAATAGCCATAAGAATAAAAGAATGGGTCTTGACATTCTGCTTTATATTCAATTCGGTCGGGTTGTCTGGAGCTGGATTTATTAATTGGTCCGAACGATCCCCGGCTGCATTGTAATAATTCATATCAGCAAAGCCGTACCATACGGGGATAATCCACCCTGGATGTGGAGCAAAATAGTCATTAGGGTTAAGCGAAGAACCTGTATAATGACCTTGCGCAAATAGCTGCGAGTTGCATAATAAAGCAACTACAAAGAAGTATATTTTTTTCATCTGTAAATATTTTTTTTGATGAGTCTGTGATCGTTAATATTCGAAGTTGCCTTGTATTATAAACTGGAGATTTTAAACATGGATCGTTTTCATTAGATTACATTTAGTTACGAAGATAGACCGTCTTACCTTCTTTGATCGTCTCCAATACTTTAATATCCCTCATTTTTAAAGGGTCGATAGTGAGGGGATTCTGATCTAAAACAACAAGATCAGCAAGCTTACCGGCCTTGAGTGACCCTTTGGAATCTTCCTCATGATACTGATATGCGGCATTGATGGTAATGGCCTTAAGCGCATTCATTGCGCTTATTCGTTCATCTGGCCCGAGAATTCGACCGGAGCGAGTCTTCCGATTAACTGCTGAATACATAGCCGTAATCAAATCTGGCGGAGTGACTGGAGAATCGTGATGCATAGTAAACAAGATACCTGCCTTGATTGCAGATTGAGCAGGGCTTATAAAGGCTGCACGCTCTGGTCCAAACACACTCGAGTAATGCCAGTCCCCCCATAGGTAGACATGCGTTGAAAAATAGGAAGGGATAACACCGATATCCTTAATCTTTTGGATATGATCGGGACGACTATTCTGTACATGGATCAGCGTAGCGCGCAATTCGGGTCTATATATCCCTTCATCCTTAAGTTGCTTTATCACACGAATGGCTTGATCGATAGCCGCATCGCCATTGACATGCATCTGCGCGGTGATATTATTACTAAAAAGGGTTTTCAAATCGTTATACAAGGTAGTGTCTTCAAAAATAGGAAAACCTTTGTAGTCAGCCCCTTTTCCCTCAGGAGGGACCAAGTAGGGTTGCGTGAGCCACGCAGTCTTCCCTTGCGGGGATCCATCATCCGAAAACTTGAAACCTCCTAATTTCAATCGATCTTTATAAACCATGTACTCAGGCTTAAAATCATCAAAACTCTTTTTGAAGTATTCGTAATCTGGAAAATAGACGATATCAGCCTTAAGAAGACCTTTAGCAGCAGCTTCCTTTAGCAAATCTACACTCGCTCCCATAGTCCGCCCATCACAGATTGTAGTCTGCCCATAACTAAGCCACTCTTCCTGTGCTTTTTCCAAATCTCGTAAGGCCTGACTATTATCGTTGCCAGACTCGTGCGGAGCCATTTTCTTGGTTAAGGTAAGTAATGCCGTGAAACTAGCATTTTCCTCCAATTTACCATTCAGCTTTTTTGTCAAAGGGTCTCGACCGAAATGGCCTCCAGAGGGTTCTTTGGTCGATTCATCGATCCCAACCAAAGCCAGCATAGGCGAATTGGCCACACTCGCATGTCCAGATGCATGAATGGCAATAATAGGTACAGTGCTGCTAATGGCATCTAATTCGGCACGTGTGGGATGCCGATGTTCGACCATAATGGCATCGTCGTAGCCATTAGAGATAATAGGTTGGCCCGATTTAATCTTATGGGTGTCGATATAATCTCGTAAAACGTGCTGCAAATCATTTATAGAATTGACAGCCCCATAAGGTGATGGAGACAAGTCCACAGCTTGCATCATTCCTGCGCGTGAAGTCAAGTGTCCATGTGCATCTATGAAACCTGGCAGCAATGTTTTTCCCTTCAAATCGTATTGTTTGGTCGAATCAGATAGATATTGATAGGCGTCAGCTTTACTGCCCACAAATAATATCTTACCATCTCTGATGGCAACAGCCTCTACAGAATCTATTCCCTCCTCCATCGTGATAATATGACCACCAAAGTAAATAGTGTCTGCCACTTCGGACTGCCGTATCTGCTTACAGCTCAAAAAAGACAGCAGTAGAAAATATAAAAAGTAATACTTCATGGTTAGAAAATTAGTCTAAGATTAATAATCAATGAAAATACAATCGAACGTAGGTATTGTTTTAAGTTTTCAACTTGAAATATAAAACTCTTAAATAATCAATACCCCAAACTTTGCCAAGAATCAAAAAAGTAACCCTTAAATGGATATTTTAAAATAAGCAATGCGTCTCCTTAATGCTATTCATCACGAAAATACTCTTGGTCTGTCCAATACCGTCCACTTCAGAAAGTTGATTGACAAAAAAATCATGAAACTCATCCATACTGGAGGCTACAATTTTTAGCATAAAATCAAAATCACCTGAGATATTGTAAAATTCCAAAACTTCATCAAATCGCTTGACTTGATCGATGAACTGTGCAGCAGCTTTTTTGTTGTGAACACTCAGTGCAATCATACAAAGGACCATTATCCCACGATTTACCTGTTTTCTATCTATAATAGCGGTATACTCCTTAATAACTCCCTCTCGCTCTAGGCGTTTGATACGCTCATGCGTTGGAGTAGTGCTCAAACTAATACCTTGGGCCACTTCCCGTACGGTCATTTTCGCATTTCGCTGGAGTAGTGCGAGAATTTCATAATCCTTAGCGTCTAAATTGGATGGAGAGATGAGCGATTGTTCTCTTTTCATATCTTTGATGAGATTAAAACAGTAATAATATTCCAAATTTAACACAATTATCACCCACTTGTTCTAAATATTATTATTTTGTTTACTACACGTTCTACAAAACATACCTTTGCGGACTTAATTTCCGTAACATGACTATTAAAAAGAATATAGTTCTCATTCTTGCCTCCATGGGAACATTTGTGGAAGCTCTGGATATCGCAATTATCAATCTTACGATTCCTTCCATCCAGAGTCAATTCAACGTAGACAACGACACGGTACAGTGGCTACAAACACTTTATGTATTGTGTTTTGGTGGATTCATTATCATTGGAGGCAAACTCTCGGACAGTATAGGCCGAAAAAAGGTATTCATCGTAGGTTCCTTGATTTTCTTACTTTCGTCCCTAGGAGCTGGAGTAAGTGATCGTTTCGATTTCTTGGCCATATGCAGAGCCATCCAAGGTTTGGGTGCAGCCCTTATCATGCCATCAGCACTGTCGCTAGTAACCCATACGTTTACTGAGCCACGAGAAAGGAGTCGTGCAATAGGTATATTTAGCTCGTTTGCGGCAATTGGTTCGGGTAGTGGGCTTTCGTTCGGTGGCATCATCAGCACTTATTGGAGCTGGCACTGGGTCTTTCTCATCAATGTTCCTATCCTACTGCTGGTCGTTATTTCTGCTACGATATTTCTAGATAAAGATGTAAAAAATCTAGAAAACGAAAAACCGGACATTTTAACGGCAATTTTGTTAATAGCTGCCCCTTTATTGCTCACATATGGCATTCACAGTCTAACAGAGTTCGCTGAACACCCTATGCGTATCATCGTATCACTGACAACTTCCGCTGTATTGTTGTTTACATTATACCATCGTTTGAAAAAATCTGCCACCCCTCTGTTGGATCTCGAACTCTTCAAAGTGAAATCGCTAATGGTTTCGAATATGGCATTTTTCCTTCTGGGAGCCTTTTTCATTGGATTTTTATTCTTGATATCCATCATGTTTCAGAAAGATATGGGGCTTAGTGCAGCGACTTCGGGACTGCTATTGGTGCCATTCAGCATTCTATCTGCATTGGTGGCCAAATTTGCGCTACCACAAATATTAAAAGTGCTAGACTCTCAGAGATTGGGCATCTTGGGAATGGGATTCATGTTAACAGGTGGCATTTTATTGAGCATTTCCATTGTATCGCAACATCCTTTGGGTCTAATCCTATTGGCAGCCGCCTGTATTTCGGGAGTTGGAATGACGCTATGTTTTACGAGTTTGTCGGTACTCTCCATCACAGATGTCGATCCGCAGCACTATGGAATGGCTTCCAGCCTCACGAGTACCACCTACTTCTTAGGTGCCGGGATTGGACTATCGATACTTACTTTGATTATGAAAATATTTCCTTCTGCTTATTCGGTTAGTTTACTCAGCACTTCTGTGCTTTCTACCTACGGATTACTGGGTCTATTACTCATGATATACTATGTTAAAAGCAGAAAGCAAGTCTCTGACTTAGCATTAAAATCAGAATAACGATTCTAAAAACGAATATTCCAAGAGTGATTTGGACTCCGATAATAAATATTTATTATCGGAGTTCTTTTTTTTACTCTATTTTTTTTTGTATAATAGCTAACTAATAATCATTAAATAAACAAGTTATGAACAAAGCAGACCTTATTGGCAAAATTGCTGAAGAAGTTGGCATCACAAAATCCCAAGCGGAGAAAGCTATTAACAGCTTTACAGGTGCAGTATCAGGATCGTTAAAAAAAGGAGAACCGGTAATTTTAATCGGCTTCGGTACATTTTCAGTTTCTCAGCGTTCGGCAAGAACCGGTAGACACCCGCAGACTGGTGTAGCGCTGAAGATAAAAGCAAAGAAAGTTCCAAAATTCTCTCCAGGAAAGACATTAAAAGAAGTCGTTGCAAAGGCCAAATTACCGAAATAACCTGCCTGGCTCCTCAGCTTAGCCATAAATTGACTAGTTGAATAGCCCATAAGACGATTATGAAAAAGTATTATAGTTGAAAAAGAGCTCCTGTATGAGCACGTAGCGTGTGGCATACAGGGGTCTTTTTCCGCCCCCCCTCTTCCATGAACCAACTCCGTTTTTGAGAATATAGATTTACTTAAACTTGCTTCTCCACACTTCAAGTAAAAGATACGACACCACTCAAAAGTAGATTAAATAGGGATATACCGACACCTTAGTCTGAATTCTGTATCTTTGAGGCACGAGAATCATTACATGCAAAAAAGTATTACATCCACGATAATAAGTGTCTTTCTTTTACTGAGTTTCGCAACAAAACTAATGGGGCAACAGCTCCCTAGGGTGGGGCATCCTTGGGTACAGCAATATACCAAATTCAATTATAACGCCGGTAACCAAAATTGGTCTTTGGCGACTGATTCAATGGGCATTATCTATGTAGGCAATGGAGACGGACTGTTACAATTTGACGGACAGAGCTGGAGTCTACACACTTTGCCCAATAAATCTACCGTGAGAGCGGTGACTATAGGTCTGGATCAAAAGATATATACGGGTGGGCTGGCCGAATTTGGCTATTGGGAAAAGTCGAAAGCTGGAAAACTGCATTACAAAAGCCTGACCCCACTTGTGGATAAGGAAGCAATAAGCAAAGATGAAATCTGGAAAATCATCCTGGATGGCAAAAGAGTAATCTTTCAATCATTTGCTAGTTTGTATTGCTATGAAAATGGGAAAATGTCCCGGATTAGTGAACAAGGTAAACCCTTTCTATTCGCCTTCAAAGCAAATAATAGAATTTTCACCGAAATAATCCCTGACGGCTTATTTGAATTAAAAGGTAGCACTTTGGTACCCTTACCGGGTAAGGAAAAACTAATTGGCCAAAATATACTATCTATACTTCCCCTTACGGAGCACTCGTTCTTAATAGGAACGGCCAAAGATGGATTGTATCAATATGATAATCAAAATGGAATACGAAAATGGGAGAATGAAATCGATAATAGACTTAAAAACGCGCAACTCAACAATGGAATTAAGCTTTTAAATGACTATTATGCCTATGGAACCATCTTAGATGGAATATTCATTCTGAATAAAAACGGACAGCTCATCCAGCATATCAATAGACAAAATGGCCTGCAAAATAATACGATACTCTCGTTAGCGATCGACCATCAACATCAAATCTGGGCCGGGTTGGACAATGGGATAGCCAGAATAGATGTGCAATCACCCCTGTATTTTTACAGCGACAATTCTGGGAGTATTGGAATGATATACAGTGCCAAGATATACAAAGGGAACTTGTACTTAGGAACCAACCAAGGATTGTTCTATAGCCAATGGTCGGACAATCACACACAACGACCTCTGAATTTTAAACTAATCAATGGCTCGCAGGGGCAAGTTTGGGATTTAACAATCATCAATGGCGACCTGATTTGCGGTCATAATGACGGTACCTTTGCCGTATCGGGCGAGCAATTCCGTAAAATATCAGACCTAACGGGTGGATGGACGACGAAGCAGATAAAAGGGCATCCGGCACTTTTGATCCAGGGAAACTATACTGGTATTGCGATTTTCAAAAACCAAGATAACAACTGGAAACTATCCTGGAAAGTTCCAGATTTTGACCTACCGATCAATACGATAGAGCAGAAGTCTGAATTCCAATTCTGGATCAGTGGACCTCAGGGGCTCAGTTTGATCAAGATGGACACTGCCTACCGTCACATCTTGCAAAAAAAATCTTACGGGACGAAAGAAGGTCTTCCTTCCAATATGGGCAATTATGCCGCTAACCTCGATAATACAACCCTATTTTCAACGGATTCAGGCTTTTACAAATATGATGAGATTGCTGACAGCTTCTCCCCACATCAATTCTTAAACAAAGAGCTCGGGCCGTATGCTTACTCCAATAAGATAATACAGGCTTACCCAAGACAATATTGGTTCATCAACCAAACAAATATTGCGTATGTAGGTTTTCTTCCCAACGGAAAGTTGAAAATCGATTCGGCGAGTTTTGCGATTCTGAAAAACCAGATGATCAAATACTATGAAAACATCAATAAGGTAAGCGCCGATTTATTTCTGATCAGCTTGGACAACGGCTTTGCCCTTTACAATACACAATCCACTCTTCTAAAAAGGAATACGACTCCTTCGCCTATAATTCAAGGAATCTTTAATACCACCAAAGAGGTCACACAATTAGACCTTGTCGATGACGAACTGGAGATACCTTACACATCCAATAATATACGGATACGCTTCGCCCTTCCCTGGTATAGCCAGAAAGCCATTAAATTTCAATATTTTCTAGATGGTTACTCAGAAGAGTGGTCCCACTGGTCTGAAGAATTTCAAAAGGATTTCACTAATCTACGAAATAGGAGTTATGTCTTTAAGGTAAGGGCTTTGTTACCTGACGGCACCATTACGGGTGAAACGGAGCTAGCTTTCACTATCCTTCCTCCCTGGTATCTGAGCTGGTGGGCGCTCTTTATATATTTCTTGATGCTACTGGCCGCTGCACATTATACAAAAGTATGGTATGAGAGAAAACTGGAAAAACATAGGGTATTGCTTCGAGACAAGTTGACGAGGCAACAAGAAGAAGCCATAAAAAGGGAAATAGAACAAACTGATAAGCAATTGGTGCAATTGAAAAACGAGCAATTGGAGCACGAGCTGGCCAGCAAAAACCGAGAATTGGCCAACTCGGCCATGAACATCGTTTATAAAAACGAACTTCTAAACAACATCCACAACGAGTTGGTGGAACTAAAGGATAATGATGGTAAAAAATTGTCTAGCGAACATGTTAAAAAAATAAGTAAGATTATCGACGAAGCATACAATGATGAGAGGGACTGGAATATTTTTGAAAAAAGCTTCAATGAAGCACATGAAAACTTCTTCAAGAAATTGAAGAAAAACTATCCAGCTTTGATACCCAATGACCTCAAATTGTGCGCGTACCTCCGAATGAATATGAGCAGTAAAGAGATCGCTTCGCTCTTGAATATTACCACTCGCGGAGTAGAAATTAGACGTTATAGATTGCGAAAAAAACTAAACATTCCAACTGAAAAGAACCTTTCCGAATTCTTAATGGAGGTCTAACGAACCTCCCAAAAAACTACAACACTTCATAAAAAAAGATATTATCACTACATCATTACCTCACATCTCCATATGTGTAAAAACAACACTATGTCATGTTATGCACATTGCCCCATAACACACATATAAAATTGACTATCAAAACATTAATAACTTTTTTCTGTTAATATAGTAACACACTAATAATTGGGTGTATTAATGTAGAGGTATACAACATTGCATTTACACCCCATACATCACATCTTTGTGAGATGTTTAGTGCAGCCCGAATGATTATAACAACCAGTTATGATGAGGAAAATTCGAAAAACAAAAGGACTGACTAGGCATTAATTAAAACACATTTCATTATTTAACTAAACAAGCACATGAGGAACTTTTTTACTTATCTCATACTGGTCATTAGTTTGACACTGTCCTCACCCCTATTTGGACAGCAGACATCAGTACGAGGAAACGTCAAAGACGGCAGCACAGGACTAGCTATTGCGGGGGTGACAATTGCGGTCAAAGGGGGGACAACTGCTGCTCAAAGTAGCGATCAAGGAGACTTCACCATCCAGGCCAACCCTACAGATGTATTACAAATCAGATACCTGGGATACATTACACAAGACATACCTATCAATAACCAGACTTCAATCAATATCAGTTTGCTGCCCGATAGCGAAGCTTTGGAAGAAGTTGTAGTCATTGGTTACGGAACAGCTGCTAAACGAGACCTAACAGGATCTATCGCATCTGTGAGCGGTAAGGATGTTGCTGACAAACCATCACCTAATCCGATTTCTTCTATTCAAGGAAAAGTGGCCGGTGTCCAAATCACAAACAGTGGTGAGCCAGGCGCAGCTCCCAACGTCAAAATAAGAGGAACGAACTCCATCAATGGGGCATCTCCTTTATATGTAGTCGACGGGATCCTGAATGATAACATCAATTTCTTGAATCCATCTGATATCGAATCCATGGAAATCTTGAAAGACCCTTCTTCTCTGGCCATATTCGGGGTACGGGGCGCCAACGGTGTAATCATTATTTCCACTAAATCGGCAAAACAGGGTGATCTAAATTTCAACTTCAACTCTACTTTGGGATTCAAAGATGTGAATCACCGCATGAAAATGACAGATGCTGAAGGCTTTAAAACGTTATATAATGAGCAAAGACAGAACGAGGGGGCACAATCTTTTGACTATACAGATTGGAATGGAAATACCAACTGGCAAGACCAGATCTTCCAAAAGGGCATCTTAAACTACAACAACTTAAGTGTAAGCGGAGCTACAGAAAAGAACAAGTTTTACATGGGCTTGGGCTACACAACAGAAGACGGGGTAGTCAAACATGAGGAATACAAGAAACTCACGATCAACATCAATGACGAATTGAAGATTACAAATAACTTCAAAGTAGGAATGAATTTCAGTGGCTACAAGGCCAGTTTACCACAGATTCAAAGTGGACTCATCAATACGGCCATTATTGCATCTCCTGTCACGCCGATCTACAATGACCAATATGGCCTATACTATAATACCCCACCATTTCAAACGCCACAGATCTATTCACCAATGGTAGGGCTCGAACTCCGGAAGAATACACGGATCAGTGACGAATACAGAGCGGTAGGAAGTGTATTTGCCGAATTGACCTTCCTAGAGCATTTCACAGCAAAAGCCTCCTTCTTGTATGACTATGGGTTCAACGGCATCAGAAGCTATACGCCAATCGTGGATGTGTATGATCCCAATATACAAGGTGATGATAAGACAAGTAGGTTAGTGCGAACAACAGGTGTATCTCAAGAGCAAAATACATTCAAAAAAGCACAGAGCGATTGGCTTTTGACCTATAAGAATGCTTGGGGCAATCATAACCTAACGGCAACAGCAGGTTTTACGACCTATTACAGAGGATATGAAGGTATTATCACAAATGTAGGCCAAGGAAATGGAGAACCCATTCCAAACGATCCGCGTTTCTTTTACACAACGATGGGAGATCAAACCACAAGGTCTATTGGGGGAACCCAATGGGAGCGTGCCACCCTATCATACCTCGTCAGAGGACTCTACAATTATAAAGGGAGATATTTACTGAACGGATCATTTAGAAGAGATGGATCATCTGCATTTTTGGGATCGAATAGATGGCAAAACTCTGGAGCTATTGGTGCAGGTTGGATAGTATCTGAAGAATCCTTTATGCAGGACCAACAATTATTTGATAATTTGAAAATTAAAGGTTCTTGGGGTATTTTGGGCAATGAAAACACCGGCGATGGATACCGTTACCCAGTCTATCCGACCCTAGTGACTGGAAGTTCTACGTCTTTTGGCAACAATATCTATCCTGCGCTATCACCGGCCTATTCTCCAGACCCTAACCTACGTTGGGAGTCCGTACATTCTTGGGAAGCAGGCTTTGAAGCTAAGATGTTAAGAAATAGATTGAGTCTAGAGGCTGTCTATTACGACAAAAAAACCAAAGATATATTAGTAGAAGTACCGGGTGTAAATGGTTTCCTTCCGATTTTGCGCAATGCTGGTGAAATCCAAAACAAAGGGTTCGAGTTTTCGGCAGGTTGGAATCAAGACCTTACAGAAGATTTAAAATTAGGTGTGAATGCCAACTTGACCACACTTAACAACAAAGTACTGAATTTGGTCGATCAGGATTTTGCGATCTTGGCGGGTAACGGGGTATCTCGTACGATGTCGGGACAACCGGTGGGATATTTTTATGGCTTAAGGACAAATGGAGTGTATCAAAACCAGGCTGAAATCGACGCAGGACCGAAATCCGGTCTAGGTCAAGCTTTCAAACCTGGGGATATCAAATACATCGACATCAACAACGATGGCACCATCAATACCCAGGATAGAACGATTATTGGCAACCCTACTCCGGATTTCATCTACGGGTTTTCCGTCAACTTGAGTTACAAAAACTTTGATTTAGGAACGGAATTCATGGGCGTATCGGGCAATGAAATTATTCGTACTTGGAACAGAAACCAATATTCCACTTTCAACTTCTTAGAAGATCGCTTAGGAAGGTGGCATGGAGAAGGAACCTCTAACTTTGAACCCATCATGGACTCCAAACGAACTAACAACCGAGAGTTCTCTTCTTATTTTATTGAAGATGGAAGTTTCTTCCGGGTACGGAATATCCAATTAGGCTATAACTTCAGGAAAGAATCCCTCGAGAGGATAAAACTAAAATCCTTGCGATTGTTCCTGAATGCACAGAACCCATTTACGTTTTCTAACAATACCGGATTTACTCCTGAAATTGGCGGAAGTGCAATAGCTGTAGGTGTGGACAACGGAACGTATCCGCTTCCGGCTATTTATACTGTAGGTGTCAATGTTAACTTTTAAAAATAGAACGTGATGAAAATGAATATCTCAACATATATATCGGCAACCCTACTGGCCCTACTGGTGTTCAGCAGTTGCTCAAAAGATTTTTTGGACCGTAAGCCACTGGGACAATTGAAAGAAGATGAACTTCCAGCCGGCTCCCTAGAAGGGCAGGTGCTTGCCATCTATGCAGGATTGAGAAGTGAGGGGACCAGCGGCCTACCCTATGTAGGAGTACATAATATGCGCTCGGATGATGCCGAGATTGGGTCAAGCGTCGGAGACGAAGCAGGATCGGCTCCAAATACGGACGATTTTCAATATACCACCAACTTTTGGTTGTGGGGCAACTATTGGACCGATCACTATAAATTAATTGCATTGACCAATATTGCAATTGAAACGGCCGACTCTATCGTTACCAAGGATGACCTAACGATGAGTTTGGAAGCGGAGGCAAAGTTCTTCAGAGCATGGGCCTATTTCAACTTAGTACGGGCTTTTGGCGAAGTACCGAAGATTGACTTTAGAGTACGCGATCAAAAAGAAGGCATCTTGCCTAAATCACCTATTGCTGACATCTATGCATTGATAGACGCTGATTTGGAATATGCAACCCAGTATTTACCCCTAAATTGGGAAGCAAGATATATAGGACGAATTACAAAAGGAGCGGCTTTTGCTGTGCAAGCTAAATCCTTCCTGGCTAGACAACAATATAGCAAAGCACTTGCTGCTAGCCGTATGGTCATCAATTCAGAACAGTACAACCTGAACGTACCTTATAATCAAATTTTTAGAGAAAGCTCCGAAAACAGTAAAGAATCAATCTTTGAAATACAAGCGTACTATGAACAAGGACAAACTAACTTGGGTATCACCTATGCGAGTAGACAGGGAGTAAGAGGATCTGGAGATATGAACCTAGGGTGGGGTTGGAATGTACCACATGAAAGATTGGAAAAAGCCTTTGAACCTGGAGATCCTAGAAAGGATGAAACCCTCCTGTATGCCGGAAGGGAAAATACCCCGTATGGCGAACGGATTCCATCGGCATCAGCAGATGTCCCAAGGCCATATTGGAATAAAAAAGTGTACACCGACCCCGCTATTCGACTGAGAACAGGCAGCTTGGGTGGTGATTGGTTTAACTTCCGCGTAATCCGGTACGCAGATGTCGTATTAATGGCTGCAGAGGCTGCCAATGAAGTGGGTGAACGTACTGATGCGCTTAAATACCTCGAAATGGTCAGAAAAAGAGCTAGAGGAAACAATAACAGTATACTGCCAGAGGTAACAACTACAGACCAACAAAAACTTAGACTGGCCATCAGACATGAGAGACAAGTGGAACTGGGTATGGAAAACGAAAGATTTTTTGACTTAATTCGTTGGAATATAGATGTAGAGACATTCAAAGATGCTGGCAAAACAAATTACCAGATTAGAAATAGATTTCTTCCTATTCCTCAAAATGAAATAGACCGTTCTGGGGGTATTCTAATCCAAAATCCAAACTATTAATGTGAGCGAGAAGAGTATGGACTTCCTGTCCGTACTCTTTTTTAACAATATTGTATTATAAAAATTAACTCCTTTCTTATCTTGAAAACACTTGTTTATACTTTTTTTATTCCGCTACTGATATTACAATCTTGTTTTTCCAACAAAGAACAGAAGACGGACACGCAAAATGAGGCGAAAGACACATTGGCAACGGATTCCCTTCTGACGTTAATTCAGAAACAGACCTTCCAATATTTCTGGGATGGTGCCGAACCGACTTCTGGAATGGCGCGCGAACGTATCCATATCGACGGGCACTACCCTCAAAATGATGAAAGTGTTATCACTGTTGGAGGAAGCGGATTTGGGATAATGGCTATCATCACCGGAATAGAACGTCAATTCATATCAAAAGACGAAGGTGCCCAGCGTTTAGGTCACATCATGGATTATTTAAGCAAAATGGATCGCTTTAAAGGCGCCTGGTCACATTGGTATTTTGGAGAGACTGGTAAAGCCAAATCTTTCAGCCAACAGGATGACGGAGCAGATATTGTCGAAACTGCATTCATGGCACAATCCTTAATCGTCGTCAGAGAATACTACAAGAACGGTAATACTGCTGAAAAAGCTATTGCCAACAAAGCTGACCAACTTTGGAAAGACATTGATTGGAATTTTTTCAGGAACGGCAAAGATGTGCTGTATTGGCATTGGAGTCCAAAATATGGCTGGGGTATGAATCATTCTATTCAAGGGTATGATGAGTGTCTCATTGCTTATGTATTAGGTGCGTCCTCTCCTACTCACCCTATACCTGCCTCCACGTATCACAAAGGATGGGCAAGAGACGGTGCGATTGTCACCGACACAAAAAAATATGAAATTCCGTTGATACTGAAGCATAATGCTCCTAATAACGGCGTAGGTCCACTCTTTTGGGAGCACTATTCCTATTTGGGATTGGACCCTAAAGGATTGAAAGATCAGTATGCAAACTATTGGGACGTAGTAGTCAACCATACCAAGATAAACATCGCACACGCTCAGCAAAACCCAAAACAATATAAAGGATATGGAGAAGACAAAGGCTGGGGATTGACAGCTAGCTATTCCGTAAAAGGATATGATGCCCATCACCCAGACAATGATCATGGTGTTATCAGCCCTACTGCCGGACTTTCTTCGATGCCATATGCGCCAAAGGAAAGTATTGCCTTGGCAAACTATCTTTATGGTCCCCTTCACGATAAAGTATGGGGGAAATATGGCTTTTATGATGCATATAGCGAATCAGCGGATTGGTATCCGCAACGTTATCTAGCTATTGACCAAGGTCCGATAGTCGTCATGATTGAAAATTATAGAACAGGACTGTTTTGGAAATTGTTCATGGGTGCTCCTGATGTCCAAAAAGGGCTCAAAGACCTTGGCTTCGCAAGCCCTCATTTTCAGTAGACTTTTTAGTTTTCTAAGATTTCAAGGAGACAGACTTATGGAATATCCCTAGAATATAAGTTGCTCAAATGAAAGGGATAATGAAGCATATTGGACAGCCGCCAAAATAAAAATTGGCTAATAATATGGTTTAGATATTCCATACATCCATAAAAAAAACAGATTACAACATATGAATATAAGCAGATACAGTCGACTGGTGCTCTCAATATGTACTTTGTACGTCACGAGCGCCGTTACAGCGCAGCCGAATAAGCAAAAGATGGATAGTTTTATTTCCGAACTAATGTCCAAAATGACAATAGAGGAAAAAATAGGACAACTTAATCTTGTGACCGGAGGTGAGGCTACTACCGGTAGCACAGTGAGTACAGGTGTAGAGACCAAGATCAAGTCCGGTGCTATTGGTGGTGTATTCAGCATGACTAGCCCACAGCGTATTCGTGCCGCACAAGATTTGGCCGTCAAACATTCACGTTTAGGTATTCCTTTAATTTTTGGAATGGACGTGATACACGGCTACAAAACCATGTTTCCAATACCGATTGGTTTGGCATCCTCATGGGATATGAACCTTATCCGACAAACGGCTCAAATTGCAGCTACCGAAGCAACTGCAGATGGAATCAATTGGACCTTTTCGCCGATGGTAGATATCTCCAGAGACCCACGTTGGGGAAGATTTTCCGAAGGTAGTGGTGAAGACCCTTATTTAGGGTCTCGAATCGCGATAGAAATGGTCAAAGGATACCAAGGTGATGACCTAGCAGCACATAATACACTGATGGCATGCGTGAAACACTTTGCTCTATATGGAGCTTCTGAAGCTGGAAGAGATTATAACAGCACAGATATGAGCCTGCATCGTATGTACAATGAATATTTCCCCCCATACAAAGCAGCGATTGACGCCGGCGCAGGTACTGTAATGACATCCTTCAATGATATCAACGGGATGCCTGCTACGGCCAATAAATGGCTAATGACAGATGTACTACGTCAACAATGGGGATTCCAAGGAATGGTCGTGACAGACTATACGGCTATCAATGAACTCATCGATCACGGTCTGGGAGATTTGCAACAAGTGTCAGCGCTATCGTTAAAGGCCGGAGTAGATATGGATATGGTGGGAGAAGGATACTTGACAACATTGAAAAAATCACTAAGCGAAGGAAAAGTAAGCCAAGCCGATATCGATAGATCATGTAGACTGATATTAGAGACTAAATATAAATTAGGCCTATTTGAAGATCCTTATAAATACTGTGATGTAAATCGTGCTAAAAATAACATCCTGACTCCTGCGCATCTTGCGAAGGCGAGAGAAGTGGCTGGAAAATCATTTGTATTACTTAAAAACGAACAGCAAATACTTCCATTAGCGAAAACCGGAAAAATTGCGCTGATAGGTCCGTTGGCCAATTCTGGATCCAACATGCCTGGAACGTGGAGCGTTAGTGCCGACTTGAACAACACACAGTCTCTAATGGCCGGAATGAAAGAGGTATTGGGGACAAAAGTCGCGATTAACTATGCTTTAGGCAGCAACTTATTGGATGACCCCATCTATCAGGAACGCGCGACAATGTTTGGCCGTACTATACCAAGGGATAATCGTAGCGAAGACGAGCTCATCGCTGAAGCATTAAAAGCTACAGAAGGAACAGATGCCATCATAGCAGCTCTAGGTGAAAGCTCAGAAATGAGTGGAGAGAGCTCAAGCCGTACTGAAATAGGAATCCCAGGAAATCAACAACGACTTTTGAAAGCGCTATTGAAAACAGGAAAACCAATTGTACTGGTTCTTTTTACGGGCAGACCCTTGACATTGACCTGGGAGCAGGAAAATGTACCTGCCATTCTAAATACTTGGTTTGGTGGCACAGAAACAGGAAAAGCCGTGGCTGATGTACTTTTTGGAGACGTAAATCCTTCAGGAAAGCTTCCAGCCACATTCCCAAAAAATGTAGGCCAAATCCCTCTTTATTACGGTGCTAAAAATACCGGACGTCCATTGGCAAATGGCAAATGGTTTGAGAAGTTCAGATCTAATTATTTAGATGTGGACAATGAGCCTCTTTATCCTTTCGGCTATGGGTTGAGTTACTCCACATTTAAGTATGAGAATTTGAAATTGAACACAGCCGTACTGCAAGCGTCAGAAACGTTACAAGTAAAGGTAGAAGTGCAAAATACGGGGAAGTATGACGGAGAAGAAGTGGTCCAATTGTACATACGTGATATCGTAGGATCCTTGACCCGCCCAGTAAAAGAACTAAAAGGTTTTCAAAAAGTGGCTTTCAAAGCTGGCGAGAAAAAGACAATCACGTTTGAAATCAAAGAAGCTGATCTCAAGTTCTACAATGAAAATCTAGAATTTGTTTCAGAACCGGGCGAGTTTGAAATATTCGTCGGAACGAACTCTAGAGATGTATTAAGTTCAAAATTTGAGTTAAAAAAATAAAAATTGGAGGCTGTCTAAAGGTGTCCATGATGTCCCTCTAGGCTTGGTCAGGACCCATATTTACCTCACCAAGGACATTTTATACAGAGATGCAATGTGGCCAGCATAGTGGCATTTTTTAGACAGCTTCTTTTTTTTTCCTATGATACCCCGAATCGAAAAACGGAGATTCGGAGATACCTTACGCAATATATAAGTCAGTCTGATATTTGAACAACAGCTTATTTCCGACAGCATACTCCTCAAAAAGGGCACTAAGACCATGGAAGAGTTTTTTACTCGTACTCTCCTCGTTCGGAAAATAGGAAGAAGATCTCGCCCTACCAAAGAAAGCCTTGAGGTCAAAAGTCTGTTCATTTTGTATCGATATACGCTGAAATGTTCTCGGTTCGAAAAACTTTCCAATTTGATTGTCGGTAATATTTTTTTGCGTCACCGTTTTATATTCAGGTATATGTTTCATGAGGAAGTTTTCGTAATCATTCTGAAAAGCATCTTCAGGATCTCGCTGATTCCAGACCAAAACAATATGTCCGTCGTCTTTAAGAATACGGTTGAACTCAAGTTTCGATCGCTCCATATCAAACCAATGAAAAGCCTGCCCCGCAAATACCAAATCCACACAATCCTCATCTATCTTGGTATCTTCTGCAGACGCATTAACTGCTATAAAATTCCTGTTCTTTTTAAAATGATGAATTGAAGCTTCTCGCATAGCTCGGTTTGGCTCGACTCCAAAGATATTATTTCCATTGTCAACAAACAATTTCGAAGACAATCCCGTACCACTTCCTATATCGGCTACAAGCCAATCTTTGTTGAATCCAATAGTCTCGCTTAAGATCTTAAGTATTTGGTGGGGATAATTAGGTCTATATTTTTCATAGTCCACTACACGATCTGTAAATCTATCAACGGATTTCTTCATTTGTCTAATTCTTTTAATCTAGTAACCCAGCATCTCGAAAGCTAAAGTAGCCATTATCCGTAAAAATAATATGGTCATTTACATGTATATCCATCATTGACGCCCCATTGACAATTTTCTTAGTCAATTGTTCATCCGCTTTACTAGGTTTCAACGTTCCAGATGGATGATTATGGATTAGAATAATGGAATAGGCACCGCATGTCAACGCATTTCGAAGAACACTACGAACATCGACAGGAGTAAAGTCATTCCCCCCCTTACCTATTAACTGTTGTTCTAGCACCTTACATCCTTTCGTCAAATACAATACCCAGAACTCCTCGTGCATCAAATCTTGCAGTTGAGACCTAAAAAAATCATAAACTCGCTTACTGCTATTCAAAACAGGTTTGGCTGGTTGCACTACGTCTTTTCTTCGACGACCCAATTCCATCGCTGCGATAATGGAAATCGCCTTAGCCTCGCCTATTCCTTTATATTTACAAAGGTCTCGGATTTCCATTCGAGATAAGGAAGTCAAATCATTATTTAGGTCTGCAAGCACCCGCTTGCAAAGTTCGACAGAGGTTTCATCTCTCGAACCCGAGCCAATTAATATAGCTAATAACTCGGCATCCGTAAGAAATCGTCTTCCTTTCTCGAGCAATTTTTCACGAGGGCGGTCAGCCACCGCCCAATCTTTTATAACCAACTTATTCATAATCCAGGTTTACTTCGATTAATAAAGATAAATATACCTTAAAATTCTCTCCTTCTAAAATATTTAAAATCGAATATCCAAGAAGAAGTTCTTTGCGCTTTTCCAAGTCGCTACAAAATCTTATCTTTGTAATCCAAAAAATATATCACTGATATGAGTAAAGCGATTATTAAAACAGAAAAAGGCGACATGACTGTGCAATTTTACACAGCGGATGCTCCAAATACAGTTGCAAATTTTGTAAAATTAGCTAAATCTGGCTATTATGATGGATTGGCTTTCCATCGCGTTTTACCTGATTTTGTAATTCAGGGAGGATGTCCTAATTCTAAAGAAGGTGCTTCCGGAATCCCGGGTACTGGTGGTCCAGGCTATAAAATTGACTGTGAACTTACGGGAGAAAATCAATACCACGATCGTGGAGTCCTTTCCATGGCACATGCGGGACGCAACACTGGAGGTTCACAATTCTTCATCTGCCATAGCCGCAACAATACTGCACATTTAGACCGCAATCATACCTGCTTTGGTAAAGTCATCGAGAATGTTGATGTTGTAGACGATATCCGTCAAGGCGATCGCATTCTGAGTATTGAAGTAATTGAAGATTAATTTTTCAGAACGAACACTATCAAAATGAATTTAAGAGCATTAGTATCTGTAACAGGAAAACCAGGATTATTCAAGTTAATCGGACAAAATAAAGGTGGATTTATTCTAGAAACACTAGACAACGCGAAAATTAAATCGGTTGTAAACCTGTCTACTACTAAAATGGCGACTTTGGAAGATATCACCATTTATGGAGAAGAGGAAGAAATAAGATTACTTGATGTTTTCGAGAATATTAAGGCAAAAGGAAGCAACACACCTGATGGGAAAGCAAGTGGTGATACATTACGTGAATTTTTCCGTGAAGTGGCCCCTGGACATGACGAATCAAGGGTTTACACCTCAGATATCAAAAAAATCATTAGTTGGTATACCATCATCAAAGAACTTCCCTTATTTGAAGAAGAAGCTCCGGCTCCCTTGGCATAGCCTATTTGAAGCACCTCTGAGCTGTAAAGGCGATCTATTGTCCATAGATCGCCTTTATTTATTTATTTATAGAAAATAAATAAATCCGATTATTCTCCAGGAATAAACATGTTAATGTAGCCCCTCCTCTCCAGATATTGCCCTTAAAGCCCCAAGAGTCTACCCTATCTTAATTTTCTACCGACTACTTCCCATAGTTTACCGAGTTTTCGACAGGACTCACCCAATAACTATGGTATGAAATTGCTATGCACCCTACTTTTGAATCAAACAATTAACAACAACATCCAAAAATCTAATACTATGAAAAATCTAATCAAGACCCTAGCTTTATTCTTATGCTTAGCCATATCATCAAGCGCATGGGCTACGCCAAAAAAGAAGCCTCTAAAAAATCACAGTGCGAACGATGCAATCAATAGCTACATTGAAAGTACAACCCAAGGCAATACTGTAGGCATTGAAAATCTATTCACCGATCATTTCTTCCAAACGATATCCACTCCAGCTAAAGTCGAAACCCACAAAAGACAAGATTTGATTACATATCTAAAAAGTCAAAAAGGGTATATCCAAAACTGCCAAACCAATTATAGCATATTGGAAAAAAACGATAACTGCGCAATTGCCAAAATCACGCTGCAATACAAGAATTTCTCAAAAGTGGAATATGTGACCATATGCAGTGTTGGGGAAACATGGAAAGTTAGCCAAGTTGTGACTTCCTATCCTAAAAAATAATTAGATAAAAGATTGATAAACAGAAAAAATAAATCTATACACATTCAACCAGGAAAAAATAAATGTCCAAAACAAAAAATTTTGGACATTTATTATGAGAATAGATGAGAACCGCATCTAGAAAAGCCCTAGCTGCTTCCCTTTATTCGGAATACAAAATAAATCGGTCCGTAGTTTAGGCATATTTGCTTCCCCCATATGTCTTTTTACACTAAGAGCAAAGAGACCTCGTATGCTTTCCGCTAAATTCCCCTCGCCCTTTATTCTTCTACCGAATTCACTATCGCTGATTTTACCTCCATGGCATTCAGTTATTCCGCGGAGTACCTTCTCTGCACGATCTGGATAATTTTTCACCAACCAATCTTTAAATATGTCACCTATTGCACCATTCAACCGGACAATAGTATAACTGGCAGATTTGGCCCCGACCTCTGCCGCACTTTTGATAAGAGCAGGCATCTCTTCACTGTTAATCCCTGGCACTATCGGGGCAATCATCAGCATCACGGGTACATTTATCTTCGACAGCGAGGCTATCAGTCCAAGCCTCGCTTGAGCTGTCACCGTCCGAGGTTCCATTTTCTGCCTCACCTCTTCACGTAGTGAATTAATGGTTACAGCCACAGATATAAGCTTCAATTTGGCCAATTGCTGGATAATATCCAAGTCCCGCATCATCAACACATTTTTACTAATAATGGATACAGGATGTCTATACTTTAACATGACCTCCAGAATGGACCTGGTGATTTTAAGCTTTCGCTCAATAGGTTGGTAGCAGTCTGTATTTCCAGATAACATGATGGTTGACGGAATATAATGAGGTTTATTAAATTCTCGTTCCAAAAGATTCGCAGCATCATACTTCACTAATATCTTGCGCTCAAAATCTAGTCCCGGGCTGTAACCCCAATACTGATGTGCATTGCGCGCATAGCAATAAATACAGCCGTGTTCACAACCTTGATATGGATTAATTGACCTCAAAAAACGTAAATCTGGACTATCGGTTGTCGAGATGATAGATTTAGGATATGTAGGAATAAGCTGCGTATCCGCACTTTCCAAAAAAGGTTCGTCAAGCCCTTCAATATGCTCTTGGACGTACGTATTTTGAAAGAATCTGTTATGTGGATTAATCTGCGCGCCCCGCCCCTTGAAATAGTTATTCTTTTCCATGCATAAAAATACTAAAATAATTAGCATTTTTATACATCTATTCTTTCACATGCTTAAACATCCAGTCGTAAATATCATCTGCATGAAAGAGTCGCTCTACACTGCCATGATTACCGCCTGAAATAATGGTGAGTGTGACGTCTGCATCAGGATCGGCCTTTTTTATAGCATTAACAATTTTTTTGGACTCTGACATCGGTACAATCCTATCCTTATTGCCATGCTGTATCCATAGAGGTACTTTTGTTAGATTCTGGGCGTAGCTCAATGTTCCTCCTCCACATATCGCAACTGCAGCAGCGACCCTATCCGGATACTTTCCGGCAACGTCCATCGTGCCATACCCGCCCATACTCATCCCTGCAACATACACTCTCGAGCTGTCTGCTTTGTATTTTTCAATGGTATAGTCCACTACTTCCATTACTTTATCAGGATCCCACCCTCCTTTGGACTGGGGAGCAATGACAATTGCTGGTACTTGTTGTCCTTTTGCCATTGCATACAACACGCCATATCTCGTGACACGATTAAGATTGGTACCAGACAAACTCCTTCCATGCAGAAAAACCAAAATCGGTGGATTATTGTCCAAAATCTCTTGACTAGGCAGTTGAATCATAAAAGGATAATCGGTCTCTCCTGTGACTGGGGTGGGTTGTGCATGGCAGTAAAGACCAGTAACAACAATTAGACATAATAAAGAAATAGCAGATCGAATTCCTGTTTGCATATGTATCATATTGGATTGCTAAAATACAAACTCTCGCACATTATTAATACAAGTTCTAAATAGATTTTTTTCGAACGTAATACAGATAGCATCGTTTATTTTTACATTAATATTACAATCAAAACAAACCTCAATATGATACGATTTAAAAAGACAATAATTGTAGTTGCTGTTTTCATAACAGCAATAACCCTCTTAGCCTTTATTCCAACTCAACACCCAACGCAGGAAAAAAAAGCAACTAACCTTAAAGTATTGCCAAAAAACATTAGCAATGAAGAACTGGACAAGGTTATGGATGAATTTAAAGTAGCTCTAGGTGTCAAATGCAACTTCTGCCATGCAAAAAGCGTTACCGACCCCAAACGAATGGATTTTGCAAGTGATGAAAACCCACATAAGGAAGTAGCTCGATCGATGATGAAAATGACCATGCAGATTAACAAAAAACATTTCAAACATAGGGACGAGAAAACCGGTCAGATTGCTCAAATTTCATGCATGACCTGTCACAACGGTAAAGAACACCCTTATTTAGTCTCCAAATAAAAAAATCTTGCCACCATAGCTATATGGGTATACAAATAGATATTCTTTAAAAACATCGAGCGAATATACATTAAAGTAACGAGAGGAGCTCCCAAGTCTTCTCGTCTACTTTAATGTTTTAAAATTTTATCAGATCGACTATTGACCTCTTTCAACAGCAAGGGAAAAGCAGGGAATTGCATATCATGCCCATATCCCTGTAGCTCCAACAACCGTGTTTCAGCATGACCAACAATCTTTAACATTCTAGCTAAATAAGCATTTTCCTCATACCGACCCAACATCTCAAGCTCTCGGTCTCCAGTCAATAGCAAGATGGGAGGGGCCTCCTTTCTAACATGAAACAAAGGTGAAAACCGATCAATAGTGGGTTGTGTCTCTCCAACCCCTACTTCTTTACGCTTTGTAAAATGTGTGATGGCCTGTCCACTGAAAGGGATTAGACCTGCAATTTCGTCGGAATTTATACCAAATTTCTGTAAATAACGCTTATCTAAAACCGTCATCATACCTAGATATCCACCTGCGGAATGTCCAGATACAAAAATTAGTTTCTCCGAACCACCATACTCGCCAATATGCTTCCTTACCCAAGCAATGGCTGCAGCAGCATCTTCGATAATCTCTTCGACCTTGGCATCTGGAGATAACCGATACCCCACCCCCACTACCGCCACACCCTGTGCTTTAAGCGCCTGGGGTATCTCTTTATTTCCTCCGGTCAAACCACCACCATGAAACCAAATGATAGTCGCATAGTCTTTTTCAACAGTTGGATAGTACACATCTAATTTACAGCGGGTATATGCGGTGGATTGCGTTTCATTTTGGTGTTCGTAATAAGATATATTCGATTTTGTTTCATACTGGCCAAACACAGTGCCGGATAGTGCAAACAAAAAGTAACACAACAGGATATAGTACTTCATGATTTGTGATATAATTAGATGTGATAGTAAATCTAAAAATACAAAAAAACGCTAGACTTCCTTATTTAATATCTAAATTAGATAGATAAAATGCGACTAATGACAAAACCGACCATTACGATAGAATATTGTCCCAAATGCGGCTGGATGCTCCGAGCAGCTTATATGGCGCAAGAATTGCTCACCACGTTTACGGAAGATATCAATGGTGTTACATTGAAGCCGAGTGAGGTTTCAGGACGCTATACTGTCAGTGTAGACAATATGGCGATTTTTGACCGAAAGCGAATGGAAAGATTTCCAGAAGTAAAAGAATTAAAACAATTGGTAAGAGACCTAGTAGCGGTGGGAAAAAATTTAGGTCATTCGGATAAGAAAACAACAGATCTAAACGAAAACAACTCTAATTAACTAGTAGTCTATCTCAAAATAAGTGAGGATGTCGGATGGAAATCTACATCTAAATTTTTAAAATGCGTATAAGCCGATGTGGTCAATACGCATTTTAAAAATTTCATTAGAAAGAAGCTCCAAATCTTACTCCTGTCGAGAACAACGTACTACTAAAAGGTTCAAGATAAAAATCATCATATTGATCATTATACCTATCGCCCCGTGCATAACGTTGAAAATCTATAAATGGCCCTACACGAATCTGATTTTTCCCGGTTCTTACCGCAAGTCCAACTGTAGAGTTGAACATAAAACCACCATCGATATCCCCTTCTACCTTAAAAGCATGCCCTGTATTGAAGTCAATAAATGGGCTTAACTTCATGGTCAATATATTTGCTCTAAAATGAAAGAACAACGGGACATAAGTCTGATCAAAACGAACCGTCCGCATACCACTTCCTACACCCAGTGCAATATTGGGATTGATTTGATAATTTCCAGTTAATGTGGCCGAAAAGAAAAACTCTTCATCATTGGTCACCCCCAACATAACGTTAGGTTCCAAATTGAAGCCCGCCTGCAGTCCGTTAAACCGTGGTGCTTTCTCTCTCGCATTTGATTTGACAGGTTTTACATTTTCCTCTTTTGTAATCTTCTCTATTTCGTCTATTTTTAATGCGATGATACTGCTTTTGTCCAGCGTCTCAATCTTGATACTCTGATTGGGTACCTGTTCGATGATTATCCCCCTTATGATTGAACCATTCTTAAGATATACCACATCCATTAGTTTTTGGGCATAGGAAGCCACACTCCACACAACTAGAATAAAAAGTAAAATTATTTTTCTCATAAAGCAGTTAATAGTAAATGACAAATCTAGTTGAAATCGAGTTGATTCTGGAATTTTTTCATAAATAATCCAATCAGCACGATTTCGACCTTATCGAGATTAAAGGTATATTAGCCTATCGATTAAAGAAGTCCAGAATGATGCTCAAAACAATCCTCTTAAGGATCAAATAAATATACTCAGCATATGTGGTGGTCTCTTCGTTAAGTAAGCGCAGAAAAACCGATTGACTACTGTGCAAATCAAGAAGTAACCGAGTGTAACAAGTTCATTTATAACAAATGAACACACACTTATAAAAAATTATTTATATATGAAAATACTGCACACAGGAGACTGGCATCTGGGAAAGAAACTGGATTTCTTTTCTAGAATGGAAGAGCAGAAATCTGTCCTAGAGGAAATCTGTAACATTGCTGAAGAAGAACAGGTAG
This sequence comes from Sphingobacterium sp. SYP-B4668, assembly GCF_027627455.1. Taxonomy (NCBI): domain Bacteria; kingdom Pseudomonadati; phylum Bacteroidota; class Sphingobacteriia; order Sphingobacteriales; family Sphingobacteriaceae; genus Sphingobacterium; species Sphingobacterium sp. SYP-B4668. The sequence goes on from NZ_CP115483.1 coordinate 3,751,012, forward strand.
ATGCCGTGATTGTTGCTGGAGACCTTTTCGACGCCTTCAACCCTCCTGTTGAAGCAATAGATTTATTGTACAAAACCCTAAAAAAACTATCAAATAATGGTTTAAGGCCAGTCCTCGCCATTGCGGGCAATCACGATAGTCCTGACCGAATTGATGCCCCAGATTCACTTGCCCGAGAGTGCGGCATCATATTCATGGGCTATCCTAATACGACCATTGAGCCCATTCAAGTCGAAAATGGCTTTGCTATTACAAAGTCTGACCTCGGTTTTATAGAATTGAGGCTACCAAAGTATTCTACTCCCCTCCGTATCCTGACTACTCCATTTGCAAATGAAATTAGATTGAAGCAATATTTAGGCATCACCGAAAAAGAACAACAATTAAATGAAGTACTAAAAAACAACTGGCGGACGTCAGCGGACAAATATGCGGACAAATATGGTGTGAATCTTCTTGTCACCCACCTCTACATGCTTAATCGTGGAGGCGACATCCTCGAAGAACCCGATGGAGAGAAACCAATAAAAATAGGCCATGCGGACATTGTCTATTCAGATGGAATCCCCTTGCAAATTCAATATACCGCACTGGGCCACCTCCACCGTTTTCAAAATATCGGTGGACACCATGCACCTGTTATTTACAGCGGTAGTCCCCTAGCGTATTCCTTTTCAGAAGCCGGACAGGAAAAAAAAGTGGTTATAATTGAAGCCGAAGCAAATCGTCAAGTTCAAATAAAGTCACGAACACTACAATCAGGACGTCGGCTATACCGTAAGCGATTCGAACAGATAGATGAAGCCGTGATGTGGCTGCAATCGCATCCAAACGCATTGGTAGAATTGACTCTCCTCAGTGACACTTTTATTTCCTCTCAAGACCTTAAGCGAATACATGCTGCCCATGATGGTATCATTCACATTATTCCCATTGTCAAACAGCAGGAGATGTTGCTGGCTTCGGCACAACATATCAATCTGGAACAGGATATAGAGGACCTTTTCAAAGATTATTTTAAATCGAAATATGGACAAGAGGTCAATAAAGAATTGTTTTCGTTATTCAACGAAGTTTTGCACAACACCAATGAATCAGAAGATTAAGACATGCTGCCATTATTTTTAAGTATAGAGGGCCTATATTCCTACCAAGCTAAGCAAGAGGTAGATTTCACCAAGCTGACAGAAGCTGGACTCTTTGGTATATTTGGAAGTGTTGGATCGGGTAAATCTTCAATTTTGGAAGCTATCGGATTTGCATTGTACGGAAATACCGAAAGGCTAAACAGCAAGGAAAATAGAAGCTACAATATGCTGAATCTCAAATCGGATTCAGCCACTATTATCTTTGATTTCTTAAATTTCGAAAACCGTAAATTTCGCTTTACCGTACATTGGAGAAGACGCAAAAAATTTGACCAGACCTCCACAATAGAGCGGGTCGCATATGAATGGGAGAATGGCAGTTGGACACCACTTGAATCAGTAGATGCATCCGCCATCACTAATCTGACTTATCAAAATTTCAAACGAACTATTATCATTCCACAGGGACAATTCAAGGAATTTCTTGACCTCAAAGGAAAAGACCGCTCGGATATGATGAAGGAAATTTTCAACCTTGACAAATATGACCTTGGCCCCAAAGTCTCTACTTTGCAAATTGAGAACAACCGTAAAATAGAGAATCTCCAGGGCGTATTGTCTGGATTCGAAGGAATTACGACAGATGTACTCCAACTAAAAAAAATCAACTTACAGGAAGAACATAGCCTACTAAGGCAAAAAAAAGACCAATACCAACATCTCGAACACCAGTATCGATTACTCACAGAAGCGAAATCCAACCGTCAAAATCTCGTCGAAAAGCAACAGCTCTTTGGTAATTTGTCAAGCCGTAAAGCCGATATAGACCGTCTAGAAAAAGAGCTTGATGAATATGAAAATTTTGTCACCTTATTCAAGGATACCATTCAGCAAATTGATGTACTACAAAAAGAGCAAGCACAACAGGAGGTGAAAATCCAAAACCTATTAGTAGACAAACAACAAACTGCGGCCAGTTTAAAAGAGAAAGAACTGGCTTATGAAAAAATCCACATTGCATACCAAGCTATTGATATTCAAAAAACAAGAATTACTGACCTCAAGAATTTAATACAGATTAATCTCCAGCAAGATGAAAAATCAACACTAACGACACGGTTGGCAAAGGGTACCCCAATTTTGGAGCAGACGAAAGCAGAAGAACTAGTCCTCAAGGAAGATATCGAGGAACAGGAGCAGCTACTGGAACAATTAAAATCAGTAAAGATAGACACATCAGAATTAATAGAGATAGATAATTGGTATAGGCAGTACGATGTGCTATTACGAGACCAAACTACCTGCATAGCAAATATAAGCAATCTGAAGCTCCAACAAGAAGAACTGACTACAGCTTTCAAAAAGAACAGATACTCACTCGAAAAGTGGGAATCAGAGCTAGCTATCCAAAATCAGAGTGTTAATACAGAACTAGACGAACTAAACAGACAAGAAACCGCACTAGAAGTACAAAGAGAGCTCAGCCGTTTTGTAGACAATCTACAAAACGATTATCCTTGTCCACTTTGCGGTTCGTTAGAACATCCTGCACCTATGCACCTGCAAGATGTTGGTCAACAAATAACGGATATCTTAGCGACTAAAGCAACGCTTAAAAAGCAGCTGGAACACTTAGCAACATTTTCTAAACAAATGACCCAGTGGAGCACGTCCTATCTTGAACGGAAGGCGAGACTGGAAACCGCAACAAAAGAACTGCAAAGCTTGAATCTAGCGTTGGCTGACCACAAAAATCAATTCTCTTGGGAAGATTTCAAGTGGGATAATCGTGAATCATTTGAAAAAAAGAAAGCAACAGTAAGACAGAGCGAAATTCAGATAAAGGAAGTTGAATTATTGATTAAATCCTTAAGGGTTCAGCTTGGTGAGTCCCAACAAAAGATTTCTAAATTCGAAAAGACACTCAACGATTTTGCACGACAGATAGCCGTAATCCAAGGAATTATTGCACAGCATAGTGCCCAAATCCAAATATTGGATGTCCAACAATATAAAGAGCGTCCCACACCTACCCTCGAAAACGAAATTCAAAGTTTGGAAGAACACATACGTTCTATAACCAACCAACAGCAAGAACTACAAACAAGCCTACATCAATTACAGACACAATTGGCAGCTTTGAATGGGAAGCACAGCGAATCTTTAGAAAACTACCAGAAAATAATAACCTCAATAGATGATTTAAATGGTATTCTGATAGAACGAATAGAGTCACATCATGCTCCTGGAATGGCTGCAATTCAAATAGTGCTCCATAAAAATCTGCCAATACAGGATAATAGAAGAGCGATTAAAGAATTTCATATCGAATATGAAACCCTGCAAAAACAGATTCACGAGCTTGAACAAGCTTGCATAAATCAAGTGTTTAATGAACACATGTATGACGAGACAGCAGCAAATCTCGAAAACACGAAGCTGGATCTCGAGCAACAGATTGCTAAATATGGAGCACTTGAGCAGGAACTGCGACGCCTTGAAGACGAATTCGCAAAAAAAGGCAAGCTTCTAGAGCAATACGAACAGTTAAACCAGAGAAAAAACAATCTTAGGACATTGGACAATATGTTTAAAGGATCAGGGTTTGTCAATTATGTATCCAGCATACATTTACAAAGACTTTGCGACATTGCCAATCAGAGATTCCACAGATTGACCAAAAACCAATTGAGCTTGATTATCAATGAAGCAAACGAATTTGAAGTAATTGACTATCTCAACAATGGGTACCACCGTTCTGTAAAAACGCTTTCCGGGGGACAGGGGTTTCAAGCTTCTCTCTGCCTTGCGCTGGCCTTGGCTGAAAATATCCAATCCCTAAATAAAGCAGACAAAAATTTCTTCTTTATAGACGAGGGCTTTGGAACTCAAGATGCAGAAAGCATGAATACTGTATTCGAAACCCTTCAATACCTCAACAAAGAAAATCGAATCGTAGGCATTATTTCACATGTAGAAGAATTAAAAGAAAGAATTCCGATATCTATAACAGTTGTAAAAGATTTAGAAAAAGGCAGTATTCTAAAACTAAGTTCTTAAAAATGGGTTTATGATAATGATTATATGTATCCTAAAAACATCAAACAATTAGTTTAATTAAGCGTAAATATTCAATACACTACAAAATATCACATTTTTCATCCATGAAACGTTTCATCCTACTATCTTTTTTTGTATTCGCAGTTACTACGGCTAGCGCCCAGTCCCTACACCCAGGGTTTGAAAAGGACGAATACAAGACTATGCTTTCATTGATGGAAAATCTATCCAATGGAGCATCAGACCCGTATTTCGCCCTCAAGTACACCTCACCAGTCATGGGATTCGAGAATAAATGGTGGCTTTGGACCAATGAAGAAAAAAAACAAGCTATCATCGGAATTCGGGGTACGACATCTAGTCCTGAGAGTTGGTTGGCCAATTTTTTTGCAGCAATGATTCCAGCTAAGGGTGTACTTCAACTTGATTCTGTCCAATCTTTCGAATACAATTTCTCGGACAATCCTCGGGCCGCAGTCCATGTCGGATGGACCTTCTGCACAGGCTACCTCTCGGCAGATATTCTACCAAAGATAGACTCCTGCTATCGTTCCGGAATTAGAGATTTTTATATTACCGGACATAGCCAGGGCGGAGCTATAACCTATCTACTAACCTCTCATTTACTCCACCTCAAAACTATCGGAAAAATAGCAAATGATGTACAATTCAAGACCTACAGCTCTGCGGCACCTAAAGTCGGAAACCTCTACTATGCATACGAATATGAAGCCGCTACTCAGATGGGCTGGGCCTACAATGTGGTAAATGGTTTAGATTGGGTACCTGAGACTCCATTCACTGTCCAAAAATTGGACGATTTTAATGAACAAAATCCATTTCCACAACTAGAAGCTACGATAAAGAAACAATCTTTCGGAAAAAAAATAGTTATCAAACACTATTTAAATAAGGTAAAAAAGCCAACTGAGAAAAGTCAAAAAAACATAGAAAAGTTGCTGGGACACAAAGTATTCGAATTTCTTAAGAAAAAATATCCAACGATTTCGGAACCCACTTATTATCCGTCATCCAACTATAGCCGTGCTGGACATCATATTGTTCTCAAGGCTGATAGTGCTTATCTAACACAATATCCTATGGACATCAACAAACCATTTATGCATCATAGTCTTCAATCATACCTCTATTTATTAGATAAACTATAGAGACCTAAACCCTTTAGTCAAAAGCTAAAGTCAATTTTAGGTACGATATTTGCAACTGAATAAAGCACTGTTGATTTTTTAACTAACTAATCATGAAAAGAACACCTTTTACTACTTTCGCTATTTTGCTCGTCGTAGCAATTGTTCTCATATTTGCTACCACCTGCTCCAGTGTTTTATAGCAGTATTACTTCCCTCGTTTTTTCTTACTAAACTAGGCATGCTCGACATGTCCAACAATATAAAAAATACTACCCCTTACTTTCCTGACCAACTACATCGGCACTCTTTTCCCCTCAAATGTTGCAAACTTTAAACGACGGTCTTGCCAACAACAAAATATTTCTAGCTAAATAGTACCATTACTTCCTTGTCGTGCAATTATGTGATTGGTATAATTGCAGAAGAAAATCCATAAAATTGGATGGTACATCCGTCCCATTCAAGAGCATAATCCACACCAGGTTATCCTCTTTTTGTTGTCCATATTTCAGGAAATAAACCGTATCTTTGCGCCATGATTAATGTGTCCAATCTTTCTCTTCGTTTCGGCAAGCGTGTGCTGTTCGAAGATGTCAATTTAAAGTTTACATCAGGAAATTGCTACGGTATAATTGGTGCAAACGGTGCCGGAAAATCAACCTTTTTAAAGATAGTTTCAGGCGAGATAGACCCTTCAACGGGATCTGTTGCTTTCACTCCCGGGGAGAGAATGTCAGTATTAAAGCAAAATCACTATGAGTTTGATAAATTTTCCGTTATCGAGACCATTCTAATAGGCAACCAGGAGCTTTACAAAATAATGAAAGAAAAGGATGCCATCTACATGAAAGAAGACTTTACGGATGCAGATGGAGAAAGAGCTGGCGAGCTGGAAAGTTTATTTGCGGAAATGGACGGATGGAATGCAGAAAGCAATGCCGCAACTTTGCTTAGCAATCTTGGAATTTCCGAAGAGCTTCATTATAAGCTCTTAGAAGAGCTGGATGGTAATCAAAAAGTACGTGTTTTATTGGCACAGGCATTGTTTGGAAAGCCTGACATCCTTATTCTAGATGAGCCCACCAACGATTTGGACATCAATACCATCGCTTGGTTAGAAGATTTCTTAGCTAGCTATGAAGCCATTGTACTTGTAGTCTCTCACGACCGTCACTTCCTTGATGCTGTGTGTACCCACATCGTAGACATTGACTTTAGCAAGATGACTATCTACACCGGTAACTACTCATTCTGGTACGAATCATCTCAGTTGGTATTAAAACAACGCACCGATCAAAATAAAAAGATGGAAGACAAAGTTAAAGAGCTGCAAGAATTTATACGCCGCTTCTCCGCTAATGCTTCCAAATCCAAACAAGCTACCTCTCGTAAAAAAGCACTTGACAAGATTAATATAGAAGAAATCAAAGCCTCCAATCGTAAATACCCGGCCATTATGTTTAATCAAATGAACCGCGAGCCGGGAGATCAGACATTATCCGTTGAAGGGTTAGGAAAGACAGTTGCTGGTGAGGTGTTCTTTAAGGATATCAATTTCATGATCAACAAAGGAGATAAAATTGCCGTTCTCGGGCGCAACTCTCTTATAACGTCAGCCTTCTACGACGTTATAACAGGACGCGATAAGGATTTTCAAGGTGAGTTCAAATGGGGTATTACGATTACTCCAGCAGATATGCCTATCGAAAACGCCGAATTCTTCGAAGGAAGAACTGAAAATCTAGTTGATTGGTTAAGAGAATATACTACAAATCCAGAAGCTGACGAACAATTCTTACGCGGCTTTTTAGGCAAGATGCTTTTCTCGGGAGAAGAGGTTCTCAAAAAAGCTTCTGTTTTATCTGGAGGTGAAAAAATGCGCTGCATGTTCTCTAGGATGATGCTTCAGGGAGCCAACTTCCTAATTTTCGATGAACCGACCAATCACTTGGACTTAGAGTCTATTACCGCACTCAACAATGGAATGAAAGATTTCAAAGGTTCAATGCTCTTCACCTCTCGTGACCACGAATTGACAGAGACAGTGGCCAATCGCATTATCGAACTTACACCAAAAGGTATTATCGATAAGTTAATGACCTATGACGAATATATCAATAGCGAAGTCGTACAAGCACAACGTGCTGAAATGTATAGTTAATACAACCATTGACGAAAAAACACCTTATCTCCATAAGGTGTTTTTTTGTGCTTTTTTTTTAACAAAATGATATTTAAAATATCGTCACTCGATAATAACACGAATTTAAAACAACTGATATACAACACATTAAAATCATTACAAAGATAAAACTTGCAGAAATTAGATTATTGAAATATATTTGACTACTTATTCTATAGACTTTATAATGATTAAATTATCATTACTCTAAAAATTATTCTTTAACACTTAAGGGGCTCCCCATAATTGGTTTATTCAGAGAAAAGGACTTCCTCTCTCCGAGGAAGGACCTTTTTATATTAATCAATGGACGCTGGACATATCAATTTTGTTTTTGCCCTGTTTAATGGTCAGTACAAATGGGACACATATGAGAAATACCAATCCTAGATACAAAAATACATCCATGTAAGAGAGTACTGCCGCCTGCTTTGTAACCGAAAGATCTAAAAGCTGATGGGCCTTAGCAAGTGCCTCATTAGAACTGAATCCCTTCGACATGAAATTCATTTGCATCTGCTCCACCCGTTGTTGAACCTCAAAACTAGTAGCGTCCAAATGCGAAATCAGGTTAACCCGGTGCTTTTGTGAATCTCTAGAGATAAAGGTAGTAATCAGTGCAATACCAAATGACCCACCCAATTGACGCATCATCCCTGTGAAGGCAGCCCCCTCTCCTATAGATTTTCCCTGTAAAGTTGACAGTGACAAGGTCATCACAGGCACGAATAGTAATCCCAAACCTACCCCACGAACAATCAAAGGCCAAAACATATGCTCAGAGCCTGTATCATTAGTCAAGATACCATACATGAAAAATGAAAAGCCAAAAAAGATACACAACCCCAGAGCCACCATATATTTCTGTGGTACACCAGCTTGAATCATCTTACCAATAAATGGCATCATCAATCCGGTCATTATAGAACTAGGAATCAACAGTAATCCAGCATCCGTAGCGGACCAACCTAGAATCGATTGAGTGTATATCGGAATAATAAAGGTGGAGCCAAACAATCCAAACCCTAATATAAAACTCATGATTGTCCCCACTTGTAAATTCTTATCCTTCAATACCCGAAGATTAACAATCGGATTTTTATAGGTCAACTCACGCCAGATGAAGAAAAACAGGCCAAAGAAAGACAGCACCGACAATGTCAGAATCGTATTGTTCTCAAACCAATCATCTTGTTGGCCATGCTCCAATACATATTGCAAGGACCCAATAAACATGATCAAAAATACCACGCCCCACCAATCCACTTCACTAGCTGACTGCTTTTTGCCATACTTCGGACTTCTAACAAAAGAAAGCGTCAAAAGAGTTGCAATAATTCCCAAAGGTACATTAATATAAAAGATATAAGGCCAAGAGTATTCATCCACAATATATCCTCCCAACGGCGGCCCCAAAGTTGGCCCAACAATGACCCCCATACCATAAATAGCCTGCGCCATACTTCTTTTTTCCGGTGGATAACTCTCAGTGATAATCGTTTGTGCGGTCACTAATAGAGCCCCGCCCCCCATCCCTTGAATAAATCTAAAAAATACTAATTCCCAGATATTGGTTGCATTACCGCACAAAAAAGAAGCGACCGTAAAGAGAATGATAGAAGCTGCAAAATAATTCCGTCTCCCAAACTGTTGCGACAACCAACTGGTCATAGGAATGACAATTACATTAGCGATAGCATATGCTGTAATAACCCACGCCACATCAGTCAAGGTTGCTCCCAAAGAACCTTTCATGTCATTCAGCGCAACATTGACAATGGTGGTATCCACGATTTCCAATAAGGCACACAACACGGCTGTTATGGTAATGACTACGCGACGGAAACCATATTCAACCAGACTATCCTGCTGTATTATTTCCATAACTATTGTACATGAACATCCACATCTGCATTCAACCCCGGACGCAGCAATGCTATTTTATCTTTTGGATTTTTCTCCGTTAATTTAATCTTGACAGGGAGACGTTGCACCGTTTTCACAAAGTTACCAGTAGCATTGTCTGGGGGCAATAATGAGAAGCGCGAACCCGTAGCCGGAGAGAACGAGTTAATCTCCCCTTCAAATTCCATATCTGGAAAAGCATCCACCCTAATGCTCACAAGCTGCCCTGTGCGCATTTTATTCAATTGCGTTTCTTTAAAATTTGCAACCACCCACGTTTCCGTATTATCAACTATATAGAACAAGGATTGACCTGGATTAATCATCTGACCAGGTTGTATTTTGATATTTGATACCTGACCGTCTACGGACGCCAATACCGCTGCATATGACAAATTTAGCTTTGCTGCATCCAACACCGCTTTAGCCCGCCCTATATTTGCTTGAGCTACGGAAGTTTGCTTAGAAGCCACAGTTGTCTTACTGATCACAGCATGACGTTGCGAAGTACTGGCGTTGCGCTGTTCCTGTAAGATTTCAACTTGCTTTTCGGCTTCCAATTTAGCCGTCAATGCCTGTTCATATTGCTGCTTAGTAATAGAATGATTTTTGTATAGATTCTCATAGCGAGCAAAATCATTATTGGCCTGCTCTGCGCGTATCTCAGCAGCATCCACGCTACCAACGCTAGATTTAATACTCGCATCCGATATGGCAACATTTGCTGAAGAAGCAAACACATCTGCCTTTGAAACCTCCAAAGAACTCTCAGCCGCAAGCAATGCAGCCTGCGCTTCCTGCACCTTTACCATAAAATCTTGAGGTTCGATAGTAAATAACGTGTCTCCCTTCTTCACTATATCATTGTCATGAACAAACACCTTGGATACATACCCACCTACACGAGAAATGATTGGATTCATATTTTTATCCACTTGGGCATCATCCGTACGTTCATGCGCCTGACCATGAATGTATTTGTAAGTACCATAGCCTCCACCCAAAACGACTAGAGCCGTTAGAATGATGACAAACTTCTTGTTTGATTTTTTGACTTCTTTATTATTTTCCATAACTATTATTTCTGAATTAGTTGACCATTGGTAAAAAGCAGATCATAGTACCTCTCGACCGTATTCGCCTTACCAATAGCTTGGTTGATTCTGCTTTGTAACTGTTGTACATCTGCTTCCAATAAATCATCGGTATCAGCTACCCCATTATCATACTTATCTTTTACGATCCTAAAGTTTTCATTCGCTTGGTTCACGGCCTCCCCATACACCATATCCTGTGCCTTAGCTAATTTGTAATTTTCATTGGCCTGTTGCACCTCGACCTTTATTTGATCATTTAGTAGCCTCATATTATCCTCCACCTCGCGCACCCTGTTTCTGGCTACATTTACATCACGCTTATTTTTGTACAATGCGCTCAAGTTATAAGACACTCCTACTCCAATGTTCATCGCGTTTTTAACCGTAATGACATTTTTAACGTCCATAGCTGTATAACCGCCTGTCGCAAACAGCGTGGGATAATTGGCAGCCTGTATGATTTTTACATGATTGAGTGCAACGTCGTGCTGTGCTTCTACGGCCTTCAAATCCGAACGATGTGTAATCGCATTGTCCTCGGAGGCGGGCAAAATAGGGGAATTTATCTCCGCTAGGTCTACTCGGTCAAATTCAGTTCCATCTTCCAATTTCAAAAAATTGACTAACTGATAATTCATCACCTTCACGTTTTTCCGCGCTTCCTGCTGAGCCACTAAATAATTGGATAGTTGTAATTCCGCTTTTAATAAATCATTTCGTGCTATCACACCATTAGTCTCCATCGCCTTAAAGTCCATCACACGCTGAGTGGCCCGCTTGATATTCTCTTCGATAAGCAAAGTGGTCTGCTGGGCTTTGTACAGATTAAGATACAGGGACAATGCTCTTTTAGCTAGTTGTTCTTTAGTAGCCTGTGCAGTCCATTGCTCAGCTTTAAGAGCATTTTCAGAAGCGTGTATGCTCTCCATGATTTTCCCCCCAGTATAAATTGGCATATTGACCGTCGCCCTTCCCAGTATCAACTGGTTGGCTTTAATATCTGGAGCCTCGCCAGATTCGCTTAGCGGTATCTTAAAATTGATATCCGGAGTAGTCATCAACATGTATTGACCACTGATTTGCGCCTCTGGAAGTTGACTGTTCTTTGCAGACTTTACTTCCAGTCTGCGACTTTCAATTTTAGTGTCAGACAAACGCGCCTCTGTACTCTGCGTACTGGCCAAGCGAATGATTTCTTCCAATGCAATCTTCCGCCTTTCTTGCGAATGGCCTACCAAATGGGTAAACAACATAAGTGTGCCTAGCCCTAGTAATTTGTATTTCATCTACTTTGATTTTCTTTTGATAGTTGATGAGCACTTCCGTTATTCAACAGCTCAGCTTCATCTACTTTTTGGGTGCTCCCTCTTTTTATACACTGTTTGGGTCAGATGTATAGGTGAGCAATGCTCTAATATTTTTTTGTAAATAACAAACTACCTCGTTTTCGATGTAATTGGAATACTCTTCATCGGAAGTCAATCCCAACATTGTTTTAAGAAATAAACTGTTCATTTGAAAATTCATAAAAGTCCCCATTAGTGTCGCATGGATGTGAATACAACTATTTCCACCTTGAAATATTCCTTGGTTCACTCCCTCTTGGACAATATCTTCAATGACCTTAAGATTATGATATTTGAGTTCCTTGAATGATTCGGAAAGAAGCAATTTTCGCTTAATAGTTGATTCAACAGCGATTACCTGGTATAACCCCCGGTTTGAATTCATGGATTTAACGTATAGCTCAATCATCTTCTCCAGCTTTTCCAGCGGAGATGCTATCCCAATAAGGACGGCTGCATTCATTTTAAAATTTTCAACCCTGACATTAATCAAGGTATCTAACAATCCTTCCTTCGAACCAAAGTAGTAATTAATCATCGCAACATTTACGTTGGCCTCACTGGCAATATCTCGTACTGAAGTACCATCAAACCCCTTTATAGAAAATAGATTCTCGGCGACATTCAGTATTTCCAGTTGCTTGTCATTAATATCCATATCGCGATTATTTTTTTACGGGACAAAATTAAACAAACGTTTAATTTAAACAAACGTTTAAATACTTTTTTTCAAAACTCCTTACATTGAAATGAAAAAGGGCACCTCTAAAATATAGAGATGCCCTTTTTCTCAATAACCTAATATGATTAATTCAGTAGGATACCCACAGAGACGTTAAATGCTTGGTGCTGAAAATCTATCGCTCTTTTTTTTAGTTGTTGATAAGCATATGTAGCGGAAACGGTAAACTTTGGGGCCCCACCTAAGTCAAGCACGTAAAAAAAGCCGCCTTTAAACATAACTCCTTGATGGTACCGCAGAGCAATACTAGGTGCATAGCCAAAATTGGCTAACAGTCCTATAGAAGACTGCTCTCCAACGACCCCAAAAGGAAGTCTACCATCTATGAATATAGGAAAAGTATTGGTCTCGAATGGATAGCTACGCTGATCGGCATTATGCGGATCATTTGTTTGATAGTCTCCTTTAAAGGTCTCATTGCCCACACCTAAGCCAAGATAAGCCTTTTGGTTAAAATTCTTGCCCATAATAAAATGAAGCGAGTAACCATTAAATGCACCTTTATAGCCTTCGTTACTAAACCCAAAAGTACCACCTCCTTGTAGCACCGTGTATAAGGAAGATTGTGCTGAAGCGGCATAGACGACAAAAAAAGTGCAAACCAATAGCAAAAGAAATCTCTTATTCATCTTAATTTAAAATTTTGAAAACCATCTCTCTCAATACGTCCTCTGTCGACGTATTGCTACCAACGTTCATACCTTTCGAGCATAAATCAGCATTCTTGAGACAATTGATAATGTCAAATGTTTTTCTGCGATTATAGTTTCGCGCGGCCAATTCGTACTCCTTCAAAAAAAACGGATGAATGCCTAGTTCCTTCGCTGCAGAAGACTTGTCTGTGAGGTAATGATATTTCAATATCTTTGTAAAATACCCTCCCATAGCACCTAATACCACCACGAGCGGATTATTTTTAGGATTGGCAGCAAAATAATCAACAATTTGATAAGCTTTTAGTGCATTCCGCTTAGCAAGTGCCGTATTCAATTCGAATACATTAAAATCTTTGGATATTCCGATATTTCGCTCTATATCCATAGCGCCGATTTCCTGCGTTTTGGGCACATTGAGCATCAATTTATCTAACTCATTGGATATTTTGGATAAATCTGTCCCCAAATATTCTGCCATCATTGCTGCAGCCTGAGGATGTATATTCCACCCCTTATCCTTAACATACCCATTAATCCACGCTCCTATCTTATCCTCGTACAATTTACTGGATTCAACAACCTCGCCAACCTTTTCAATAAGCTTGTATAATTTTTTTCGTTTATCAAACTTACCATACTTATAGTTCAATACGAGTATAGTACTAGGTGTTACGTGCTCCACATATTGTTGCAAGAGCTCCTCTCCTTGTTTCCATTTTAGATCTTGCGCTTCCTTGACAATAATCACTTGATAATCGCTTAACATAGGATAGCGTTTGGCAGCATTTACCATAGTGACGATATCAGCATCTTTCCCATAAAGAATCGTCTGATCAAACCCCTTTTGGGCGTCATCTAGTACATTATTCTCGATAGCATCGCTGATCAAATCAATAAAATAGGGCTCTTCCCCATGTAGCAAGTAGATAGGTTTGAGCTTTTTATTCCTGATGTCTGAAAGAATAGGATTTACATTCATGTTCTACAAAAATACAATTTATTAGTACAGGAGACAGTACAGTTTTTTATCAAATTCACTATGTTCAGGAGTTTTCTTATCTTTGTATATGTTTACGCCTATCCAGTTAAACTTGCCCCCATATCCCGCGAAATTGACCAAGGAAAATGAGACTGTCTTTATTTTCGATGAATTGCGCAAGAAAAGATTGGTATTGACTCCTGAGGAGTGGGTGAGACAACATTGGATACATTATCTACACCAACAAAAGAAGTACCCCAAGTCGTTAATGAAAACTGAGGGAAGTCTCAAGCTGAATACCCTACAAAAAAGAAGCGACCTTCTCATATACAACAGTTTGGGCAAAAAGATAATACTAGCAGAATTCAAGGCGCCCAACGTAAAAATTACACAAGCCGTATTTGAGCAAATCGCCAACTACAATACCATCCATCAAATTCCGTTATTATTGGTAAGCAATGGTTTAGAACATTTTTATTGTAAAATCTCATTTGATTCACATTCTTATGAGTTTTTAAAGGAATTGCCAGACTATGACGTCTCCTGAAGTATTGTTTGCTACATGTAAAACATGCGCAACAAAGTATACAACATTTAAAATATAATTTTATATTCGTCCTGTAAAAGAAAGTAAGTATTATGAACATAGATAAAAACGAATTCAGAAAATACGCGATTAAGCATCATAGAATTGGAAGTCAACATGTCGATAGTTTTATTTCACGTGTTCAACAAAATATGCCGACCAATTTAACGCCCTACATTGTTGAGGAGCGTCAATTGAACGTCGCCCAGATGGATGTATTCTCGAGACTGATGATGGACCGCATTATCTTCTTGGGGGATGCTGTCACCGATCAAGTCGCAAATATTATTCAGGCTCAGCTTCTATTTCTACAGTCGACAGATGCCCAACGTGATATCCAGATCTATATCAACTCACCTGGAGGAAGCGTATATGCAGGTCTAGGTATATATGACACCATGCAATATATCGCTCCTGATGTAGCGACTATTTGTACCGGCATAGCAGCTTCCATGGGGGCGGTATTATTGGTAGCAGGAGCCAAAGGAAAACGTGCAGCTTTAAAACACTCACGTGTCATGATTCACCAACCTTCCGGAGGAGCACAAGGTGTTGCTGCAGACATGGAAATCAATTTACGTGAAATGTTGAAGCTGAAAGAAGAGCTTTACACCATCATTGCCGAACATTCTGGACAATCATATGAATGGGTAGAGAAATCTTCTGATCGTGATTATTGGATGCGTGCTGCTGAAGCAAAAGAATTTGGTATGGTGGATGAAGTATTGTCCTCCAAAAAAGAAATAAAATAAATGAGCAAAATCAATAACAAAGATACACGCTGTTCATTCTGTGGCATCAGCAAAAATGATGCACAGATGCTGATTGCCGGTGATGGAGCACATATCTGTGACCGCTGCGTGATGCAGGCGAACGAGATATTAGCCGAAGAGCTCAAACAGCGAAAAAGCAAATCTTTACAAACTACTTTAAAGCTCATTCGTCCTCTTGAAATCAAAGAACATCTGGACCAATATGTCATTGGGCAGGACGATGCTAAAAAAGTAATATCCGTAGCAGTTTATAATCACTATAAGCGCCTCAACCAGAAAGTAGAGAAAGATGATATCGAAATTGAGAAATCAAACCTCATAGTTGTCGGCGAAACAGGTACAGGAAAGACGCTATTGGCCAAGACAGTTGCCAAAATACTCAATGTCCCCTTTAGTATTGTTGATGCAACAGTCCTGACAGAAGCAGGATATGTGGGTGAAGATGTTGAAAGCATATTAACCCGTCTACTCCAAGCAGCTGATTATGACGTGGCTTCTGCCGAGAGAGGTATCATCTATATTGATGAAATTGACAAAATAGCGCGTAAAAGCGATAACCCTTCGATTACGCGTGATGTTTCAGGCGAGGGCGTACAGCAAGCATTGCTCAAAATCTTAGAAGGCACGGTAGTCAATGTTCCACCACAAGGCGGTCGCAAACATCCCGACCAAAAAATGATTGCTGTTAATACCAGCAACATTCTGTTTATATGCGGAGGAGCATTTGATGGTATACAGAAAAAAATCGCGAACCGTCTTAGAACACAGACTGTAGGTTACAAGATGCGTGAAGATGACCAAGAGATTGACATGAACAATCTGTACAAGTATATCACGCCTCAGGATCTAAAAACATTCGGATTAATTCCCGAATTAATTGGCCGTCTTCCTGTCTTGACTTATTTGAATCCGCTAGACAAAGAGACGCTATTGAGCATTTTGACGGAACCAAAAAATGCGTTGATCAAGCAATATAAAAAACTCTTTCACTACGAAGGTATTGAGCTGAAGTTCGACAAGGATGTTTATCAATTCATTGTAGACAAAGCTGACGAATTTAAACTTGGAGCTCGAGGTCTTCGATCCATCTGTGAAGGTATTATGCTTGACGCTATGTTTGAGATTCCGACTCAAAAGGATTTAGTAGTCGACAATATTTTACACATTACCTTGGATTATGCCAAGCAAAAATTCGAAAAATCGGATATTAAAAAATTACACGTCGCTTAGATAAAAGCCCTCCCAAAAAGAGGGCTTTTTTTATCCAACAATCCTACTCTAGAAAAAAGCAGACAGCCTGACCTGCAGAGATTCCATCTCCAAGCCCGATTATTCCCAACTTGGACATCATACCTAATGTTCATTATACAACAACAATCACTTGACCTTATATTAACCTAATGGTCACAAAAAATCTGTAACTTGAAATAAAATCTCAATATAAAACCATTGATACTCAAAAATACATCTATCGGCGTCAGATATATAATTATTATTAAGTACGAAAAGAAATAACTAAATTAAACAAAAAAGTAGATGAGCTAGCAAGGCTAAACGGTAGTGTAAAAAATCACAACCCGAGTTCAAATGAACCGTTCATATCTAAAATTTGATTTTTATCACGCAGGTAAGGGTTATTTTTCGATAGAGACAGCTCATCTCTGCCTTGACGAAAAAATTGTAGAGTTATGAAAGAACGAAGTTTTACGAGATAAACGATACATTGAGAGCTAGCATTCATTATTAAAAATATTTACGGATGAAAAAAAACAAAGAAGAGAACAGTCCAATTACACCTGGCCTAAAATCAAAGGAAGATATTGTACACAATTGGTTGCCAAGATATACAGGAAGACCATTGGAAGAATTTGGTGAGTATATATTATTGACCAACTTTTCCAAGTATATCCACCTATTTTCAGAAATGCATGACAACGCTCCTATCTATGGTGAGGACAAACCAATGCAATCTGTTACCGCCGCTGGTATCACAATCATCAATTTCGGAATGGGTAGCCCCATGGCAGCCACCATTATGGACCTTTTATCGGCCATTGCACCTAAAGCCGCACTTTTTTTGGGTAAAGCAGGTGGATTAAAGAAGAAAAATAAGATTGGAGACTTGGTACTTCCCATAGCAGCGATTCGGGGAGAAGGCACATCCAATGACTACTTCCCTGCTGAAGTGCCAGCATTACCCGCATTTGCTCTTCAAAAGGCGATTTCCACCACTATACGAGACCATTCGCGAGATTACTGGACTGGCACTGTATACACAACCAATAGAAGGGTTTGGGAACATGACAAATCATTTAAGAAATACCTCAAGTCCATACGTGCGATGTGCGTAGATATGGAGACGGCTACCATATTTAGTGTTGGATTTGCAAATAAAATACCAACAGGAGCTTTGCTCCTTGTATCAGATCAACCAATGATACCAGAGGGTGTCAAAACCGTGGAGAGTGACCTCTCAGTAACAGCTCAATTTGTAGAAACCCATTTGATGATCGGAATAGAGTCATTGAAACAACTGATAAACAACGGATTGACCGTAAAGCATCTTAAATTCTAATAATCCTGAACCAAAACAATGTATTTAGAGAGATAAACTGAAAGGTATGTGGTACAATAACATTTTGGAGACGATAGGCAATACTCCCCTAGTCCGACTAAATAAAGTAACCCGCAAGCTAAAAGGAACCATACTTGCCAAGATTGAGACGACCAACCCTGGTAATTCGATCAAAGATCGGATGGCGATTAAAATGATTGAGGATGCAGAGCAGGCCGGATTGCTAAAGCCAGGTGGTACCATCATTGAGGGTACATCTGGAAATACAGGTATGGGGCTCGCTATGGCTGCAGTTATTAAAGGTTACCGCTGTATATTTACCACTACTGATAAACAATCCAAGGAGAAAGTGGATGCCTTAAGGGCATTTGGAGCAGAGGTAATCGTCTGTCCTACAAATGTCGACCCACAAGACCCTCGCTCCTACTATTCCGTATCCAGCAGATTACAAAATGAAATCCCCAATGCATGGAAAGCCAACCAATATGATAATCCTTCCAATGCACAAGCACACTACGAGACTACAGGACCGGAGATTTGGGCACAAACAGAAGGAAAAATTACACATCTCGTGGTTGGTGTAGGCACAGGCGGCACCATTTCAGGCACAGCTAAATATCTGCGAGAGCAAAATCCCAATATTAAGATATGGGGTATTGATACATATGGCTCTATCTTCAAAAAATATAAAGAAACCGGTATTTTTGATAAAAATGAAATCTACCCCTACATTACCGAAGGTATCGGTGAAGATTTCTTACCACAGAATGTAGACTTCGATGTGATAGATCTATTTGAAAAAGTGTCAGATAAAGATGCCGCATTGATGACCCGTGAGCTAGCTCGTAAAGAAGGTATATTTGCTGGAAATTCAGCCGGAGCAGCTGTTGCAGGGCTGTTGCAGCTAGGCCGCAATTTGAGAGACCAAGACCTTGTCGTCGTTATATTCCATGATCATGGCTCCCGTTATATGGGTAAAATGTACAACGAAGATTGGCTTCGCGAAAGAGGTTTCTTAAAAGATGAAAAATTGACCGCAAACACTATTTTGAAAAAACGAAGCACACAAGAAATCGTAACAGCCGATGTGAATCAAACGGTTTTAGAAACCTTCAATATTATGAAGACGCTCAATATCTCCCAAATACCAGTAACCCAATTGGGTATGGTAGTTGGTAAAATTACGGAATCCGATATTCTATCAGCACTACTTGACAATCCTTCATTGAAGTCTGCGAAAGTACAAAGCATCAGCACCAAGCCATTTCCTTTTGTCAACCTAAATGCTTCTATAGACAAAATATCTGCTCTTATCAACAGAGAGACACAAGCTGTGCTCGTCGAGGATGAGTATGGAAGAATCAACATCATTACACAATATGACATTATCAATGCCATTTCGGAAAGCTAACCCTTTTTTGTATCTCCTCGTATGAACCGAGAATCCTAAGGTTTCGGAATAAGCAACGCATGACTATACCACCCTCGTCAAATAGTATTAAATTGCAACCAACAGGCATTCCAAAATCTTTAAAATAGCGATTTGCAGATTGTTAGATAGCTTTGGTGAAAATTTTATAACGCCGTTCCGTTCAATTCTTTAAACCTAACACTGTACCAGACAATTACAACCTTTCTTGTCAAAGAAGCTAAAAAAAAGCCCGATATGACATATACGGGCGATTTTTTATTTATCTTCTGGGACTTTTTCTACTATGACATAGACATCTTCTTGATCCCTTTTCATCTGGTATTTTTCTCTAGCGATACGTTGTATTTCACTAGGGTTGTTTTGTACATTCTTGATAGACTGCTTAATATTCGCTATTTCCTCTTCATAGTAGACTTTTTCTCTTTCAAGGTTTGATTTCTCACGTTGATATCCATATTGTGTACTTACATCGTTGCGATCAAAAAACAGCATCCAAACAACAAACGCAACGCTTGCCAGTAAATACTTGTTTCGAATAGCGTACAAGAATCTTTCCATATATCAAAAATACAAACAATTCAACGTTAATTCCTAATACTTTAAAACTAAAAAACATTTGAAACAGAAGCATTGTGAAACGACTTCCATTAGCATTCATCCAAATATCCCCAAATTATAAAAAGGTTCCTTATGCATACAAACACACAAGCTTAGACGTTGCTTTTCAAACACACGAGGCTATTCGATTTGAGTAAGATACCTCCTAGGCAAAAAAAAAGAGGCTATCGGAATAGCCTCTTTCATTATCAACAGGAATAATAATTATTTTTTCTTCGGTGCGAATTTAAAATCTTTTCCGATGAAACGGGCATTTGCACCCAGTTCTTCTTCAATACGCAATAATTGATTGTATTTTGCAATCCTGTCCGAACGTGAAGCCGAACCAGTCTTAATCTGACCACAATTCAATGCAACCGCTAAATCGGCAATCGTTGTATCTTCAGTTTCTCCAGAACGATGCGACATTACAGAAGTATAGCCATTCGTTTGTGCCAAGCTAACGGCATTAATTGTTTCTGTCAATGAACCAATTTGATTAACTTTTACCAAAATAGAATTTCCGACATGTTGGTCAATACCTTGTTGAAGACGAACAGTGTTCGTTACAAAAAGGTCATCCCCCACCAATTGCACACGGTCACCAATCTTGTCAGTTAATAATTTCCATCCTTTCCAGTCATCTTCTGCCATACCATCTTCAATAGAGATAATTGGATATTTTTCCGTCAACTCTACAAGATAATCGACCTGCTGTTCTACTGTACGTACAACACCTGTTTTTCCTTCAAATTTAGTATAGTCATACTTGTCATCTTTGAAAAATTCCGAAGAAGCACAGTCTAATGCCAAATAAATATCTTTACCTGGTTTATACCCCGCTGCAGTTATCGCTTGTAAAACCGTTTCTACAGCATCTTCCGTACCATCGAATGTAGGAGCAAATCCACCTTCATCACCTACGGCAGTAGATAAACCTCTATCGTGCAGAATTTTCTTCAAACTGTGGAATACCTCGGTACCCCAACGCAACGCTTCTGAAAAAGTAGGAGCACCCACAGGCATAATCATAAACTCTTGGAATGCAATAGGCGCGTCAGAGTGAGACCCGCCATTAATGATATTCATCATCGGGATTGGTAAAGTGTTAGCATTTACTCCACCTACATAACGGTAAAGTGGTTGTCCACTTTCCTGAGCTGCGGCCTTAGCAACAGCCAGGGAAACACCAAGAATAGCATTAGCGCCCAATTTACCTTTATTCTCTGTACCGTCAAGATCAATCATAATCTTGTCAATAGCATTTTGCTCAAATACATCAACACCTTCTAATGCTTTCGCAATTTTGGTATTAACATTTTCAACAGCTTTCAAGACTCCTTTACCCAAATATTTTTTCTTGTCACCATCACGTAATTCTACAGCCTCGTGCGCTCCAGTAGAAGCCCCCGAAGGTACCGCTGCACGGCCTGTAAAACCATTCTGTGTAGTTACATCTACTTCAATCGTAGGATTACCGCGCGAATCCAAAATCTGACGCGCTCTAACATCAATAATTAAACTCATTGTTATTGTTTTCTGGTTGTATGATTATCTTATAACACTAATCATGTAAGTGTACAAAATACACATTAATGATTTTGCTACATATACACAATCAAATATAAGTAAAAGAAGCGGTTATTAAAAGTATTTACGATAAAACCTTCACGAAAAACTAACGGGCAGCCAAGAAGCTTCTAATAGTCCCACCTCTACTGACTCCGATTCAAAAAAAAGCAAGATAGCTAGCTATCTTGCTTTAACATTGATTACCATTTTAAATCATAAACCTCATTATGACCTACCTATAAGACGAGTTCCATCTTGTTAATGCGACATCGCCTTCGCAATTTATTTCAATACTTACAACTGCTCGAGAAATTGGTCTATATCTTGTTGCGTAGCAGGATTTACAGGGATATCTACATGCATATTTTCAGCAACTACCGTTGACCGCGTACCAAAGTAAGTTCTATTTCTGTTATCGAATGCAATAGCCACCATGTACACTGATTTTCCTATTGGCAGCGAATTTAAGTACGATTGATAATGATGGACACTATTTGAATAAGGCAGGGAAACAATGATATTTTCATCTTTAAAAACTAGCATAATACTCTGTGACAATATTGCGGCTCCATTGTAACCACTGCCGTTGGGATTGAAATTGGCTGTTATAGTGGTCTTAGGCGAGGGATTATTATAAAAATAATCACAATTGATCCATCCAAACCCAGGAAGATCGAATGTATAATAGTTATTCTGCGGCTGCCTAGGTTTACCTTCAACCCATGCCCAAGTACTATCACCTGTTTCAATCTTTTCATACACAAACAGGTCCATCGGTTCTTCACTGAAAGTCGTAGGTACATTTACCTCTATATACTTGGAAGGATTCCGACGCAAGACCTTGCCTGCCTGTGTCGCTTGAATCAAAACCTGCCCCCCAGACACCAATAATGCACCTTCAGATTCTGTCATCTTACCCGAGAACAAGACGTCCGATTTAGAAAGTAACTCAACAAGATGCACCGACACATCTCCCGAAACAGGATTATTGTTTTCATCTAGAAATGCGTCTACAGGAAATTTAACTTTTGTGCCTTTTTTCCCCTGAATAGCAAATCCATCCTGTGCTTTACCTGTAAAATTCTCTCCTCGAATAGCATACTTAGCAGCGAATTCTTGTGGAGACAAGGCCAATTCATTATAGTCTATTGGATCCCTCTTACATGATCCCAAGACAATTATCAAAGTCAGCAGTAAAAATAAATTTTTCATAACATTGTTTTTAGTAATAGTGAATACTTAGTTTGTATCATCATATACACCATTTCTTTAAAATGTTACCCCCCTGAAATAAAAAAGTCGAACAATCTGGATTGTTCGACTTTTTTCTCCTTAAAACTTTAAATACCTACTTAAGCATCGCAATAAAGTCATCAAATAAATACCTTGAGTCATGTGGACCAGGAGACGATTCAGGGTGATATTGTACAGAGAATGCCTTCTTGCCCTTCAGGCGAATCCCTTCGATGGACTCGTCGTTCAAGTTCACGTGAGTAATTTCTACTTTATCCGAATTTTTGATATCCTCTGCTACCACTCCAAATCCGTGGTTCTGGGATGTAATTTCACATCTGTTGGCAACGATATTTTTAACAGGGTGATTGATTCCACGGTGCCCATTGTGCATCTTACTAGTACGGATACCATTAGCCAAAGCCAAGATTTGATGACCTAAGCATATTCCAAACATTGGCTTCTCTGCATCAACAATTTGCTTTACCGTATCGATGGCATAAGCCATTGCCGACGGATCACCAGGCCCATTAGAAATAAAATACCCGTCCGGTTTCCAAGATTCCATTTCTGCAAATGTAGTCTTTGCAGGAAATACCTTGGCATATACCTGACGGTGATCAAAATTTCGTAGAATGTTACGTTTGATACCAAGATCTAACACGGCAATGCGAGTTGGAGCATCCTCATCGCCATAGAAATATGGTTCTTTGGTGGTGACTTTAGAAGACAATTCCAATCCATCCATAGAAGGCACCTGTGCCAATTGCGCTTTAAGTGATTCTGCATCTAGATTTTCAGAAGAGATAATCGCGTTCATAGCACCTTTGCTGCGGATATGTCTCACCAATGAACGGGTATCGATATCTGAAATACCGACAAGATTCTCCTCCTCAAAGTAATTCTGGATAGACGAGTCTGCCATTTTACGGCTATAATTAATATTATAGTTTTTACATACCAACCCCGCAATCTGTATTTGTTCAGACTCAGATTCTTCAGTGGCGATACCATAGTTCCCAATATGGGCATTGGTAGTCACCATGATCTGTCCAAAATAAGAAGGATCGGTAAAAATTTCTTGATATCCAGTAGTGCCGGTATTGAAACAGATCTCCCCAGTGGTCGTTCCTATTTTACCAGCCGCTTTACCGTGATAAACAGTACCGTCTTCTAAAACTAAAATTGCAGGCAATTTGCTGTAGTTGGTCATTATTAACTTTTATTATTTTGAATGTTTAAGCTCTTCTCTCTCTCCGTAAATTTTCTGATAAGACACAAAAAAAGCCCTAAACGGGCTACATATCAATTAACAAAATATCCATCAATGAAAACATTGCTGTCTTTTGCGCTCACCTTGAATAGATTTACTTCAATTTTCACGAGGGACAAAGGTACATATTATTCATTAAAATCATATAAAAATTTTAATAAGTTTTCAACATGCTCCCTATAAAAGAACTAATCCTCGTCTATCACCTCTGTCACGCGCCCCACCTGTCCATCTGTCAATCGAACTTTAATACCTCTAGAATGATATGAAGAGGACGTCAAGATATCTTTTACAATTCCCTCCGTCAGTACTCCAGACCGTTGGTCTTTTTTCAGAATAATATTAACCAGCACCCCAGGTCTAATATTAGCACGATTCGTTCCGTCCATATGTATATAATTTAAGGAAGAAGGTCTCTCATAAGAAAGACCTTCTAAAGATTTAATAAACAAATTTATTGCTTTTTTCTGGAATTCTCACTGATGAGCATCCCCTACCGAAATATCTATCCATCACTTTCACATCTACTACCCCCACATATTGGGGCACAGACTATGAGAGCGCAAACTATTATTTAAACAACTTAAAAATATCATTCCCAAACACAAAAACCATCAATGCCAAAAGAATGAAAAACCCAATCATCTGTGCCTTCTCCAAAAACTTTTCACTCAATGGTTTTCCTTGTATCATCTCCACAAGCAGGAAGATAACATGACCACCATCTAGAGCCGGTATAGGAAGTAAATTCATGAAGGCGAGTGCCATAGAAAGCATCCCTACTAGACTCCAGAACCGCACCCAATCCACTTCTGTCCCGAACATTGTCGCAATGCCTACAGGTCCAGAAAGTGCCTTATCGGCCCTTATTTCACCCTTAAAAATCTTCCCAAACCCTTTGATATTATCTGTAATTACTGAAAATGCCTGCTTTGCTCCTACCGGAAAAGCCTCAGCCAACGTGTATTCAGTCGTCACGACAGGGAGCGAGTAATCAAAATTAAACCCAAAACCCAATGTACCATCCGTATCTACTTTACCCTTCAACGTCTCCTCCTTACCATCTCTGATTACGGTGAGCTCCACCGGTTTAGAAGCCAGTTGAGCAATCGCTCCTTTGAACTCATCAAAAAAGTGAACAGGTGTACCATTTACATTAATGATACTATCTCCTTTCTCCAAGCCCATTTTATCAGCTTCAGATCCTTTGACGACCTGTACCACTGACGTCATTTTAGTTCGAATCTGTACAAATTCAGCTACTTTATGATCCGCTACTGCATTCAAGATATCGGCAGGTACATGGATATCTTTCAGTTCCCCGTTTCTTTCAATGGTAAGATTGGTATTTCCCATCAAGACCTTTGAACTCAATAATTCTCTAAAGTATACGACTTTTTGACCGTCTATAGCTATAATCTTATCTCCAGTTTGAATGCCAATCTCTTTGCCTATGATACCTGGAACTACCCCATTCACCAATTTTTGATTATCAAAATTCGTCTCACCTTGGCTAAACG
Organism: Sphingobacterium sp. SYP-B4668; assembly: GCF_027627455.1. Classification (NCBI taxonomy): domain Bacteria; kingdom Pseudomonadati; phylum Bacteroidota; class Sphingobacteriia; order Sphingobacteriales; family Sphingobacteriaceae; genus Sphingobacterium; species Sphingobacterium sp. SYP-B4668. The sequence continues at coordinate 3,776,779 of NZ_CP115483.1, forward strand.
CCAACATCCAATACACGACTACACCGACAACAATATTGACTATAATACCACCGAGCATCACGATTAAACGCTGCCAAGCTGGCTTGGACCGAAATTCCCATGGTTGGGGATCACCTTTCAATTGTTCAGTATCCATTGATTCATCAATCATACCTGCAATCTTTACATATCCCCCTAATGGCAACCAACCAATACCATATTCACATCCCTTAAAATTGAACTTGAAAAGCTTGACACCCCAGGCGTCAAAAAACAAATAAAATTTTTCGACTTTTATTCCAAAAGCACGAGCGGCCAAAAAATGTCCCAACTCATGCAAGACAATTAAAATCGACAGGCCTAATACAACCTGTCCAATCATTATTAAAACTCCCATTTAACTTTCTAGTTCTTTAACGTTTAATTCTTAAATCAATCCTTTTGCTATTTTCCGGCTCTCTTGATCCGCTGCCAGATAATCTGACAACGTCGGAGTTGTAATATGCGATACTTGTGTCAATGTCTGTTCTATGATTTCACTCATCCCTAAAAAAGACACCTTCTCTTCCAGAAAAGCAGCCACGACAACCTCATTCGCGGCATTCATGACACATGGACTTATCCCCCCCCTACGCAAAGCTTCATAAGCGATTGCCAAATTACGAAATGTTTTTGTATCAGCGGGTTCAAATGTAAGCGTTGAAAAATTGGCGAAATCAAATCTCTCAAAGCTATTCGCCCATCGGTCAGGATAGGTAAGAGCATATTGTATGGGAAGCTTCATGTCAGGCACACCCATCTGCGCTTTCATCGATCCATCTTGAAATTGAACCAAGGAATGGACAATCGATTGTGGATGGACTATAACGTCCACTTGATCGACTTCCAAATCAAAAAGCCATTTCGCTTCTATTACTTCCAAACCTTTATTCATCAAAGAAGCCGAATCGATTGTAATCTTGGCTCCCATTACCCAATTGGGATGCTTCAATGCTTGATGCTTGGTAGCGGATTTGAGAAAATCCAAACTTCTACCTCTAAATGGTCCTCCTGAAGCCGTCAAATATATTTTTTCAATCGGGTTATGTTCTTCCCCCGCCAAACACTGAAAGATGGCTGAGTGCTCGGAGTCTACGGGTAACATCTTGACACCATGTTTTCTTACGAGTCCCATGACGAGTTCACCTGCTACCACAAGTGTTTCCTTATTTGCAAGAGCGATATCCTTTCCATGCTGAATTGCTTCTATAGTAGAGCGGAGTCCGGCAGAGCCTACAATTGCATTCAACACAATTTCAATATCAGTGCGCTGGACCACCTCCACCAGAGCTTCCTCACCTGCTTTAACCTCTATAGGAAGCGCTTGGAGAGCCTCTTTCACCTTGAGATATTTACTCGGGTCCACAATGACCACGCTCTGCGGTTTGAACATCAAAGCTTGTTCAATCAACAAATCGGAATTGGACCCTGCGGTCAACACTGTAGCCTTTAACCGTTCAGGAAAAGACGCAATGACCTCTAGCGCCTGTGTTCCAACACTACCAGTGGAGCCTAATATGGCTATATTTTTATACTTCAATTTCCTTAATTCTTCTTAAATGATATTCTTCAAAATATGTGGATTTTCTCCACCACGGTAATCTCCCATCATGTTTCTATACGCAACTGTCACTACAATACTGGACAACGGCACCACCAAGAATGAATTGATAACGCTTAAAAATATAGAAAAAAAAGTATAACCTGCAAAATTGAAATATACCTGCAATACATGTAACAAGGCAAAACAAGACATGATTAACAAAAGCTTGGTTACATTACCTTTGGTCAACGCAAGACTCAACAATATAGATCGATAGGCATTTGCATGTTTATCCATAATGAAAAACGGATAAAAAGCAACACGGATGATAAACAAAAATGTCAATATAGCAGAAATTACCAAAACGACACTTGCCATCGTGCTCACCTCTTTTGTGATATAGATCACCGGCCAACAAATTAGAGAAATAATCAACAGGAGCACAACCGAGGCCCCAATGATCAAAAACATAGAAGTGAAGAAAAACGCAAGCTCTTTGGTCGTTGGAATAGACGATGACAATTTCGCTTTGTCTTCCTTGTCAATTATCTCCATGATGTATTTGAACAAGGTCAGATTCACCCCAAAATAGAAAACCATAAATACAAATGCCATAAACCCACTCAATACTTGATTGTACTCCCGGATATAACTTGCAAGTGTACTGGACAAATTGGAGGTAACGAATAGTAAAAAACACAAGCCCGCAACTGAAAAATAATTATTTTTCAGAATAGCCACAGACTTTGCAAACACTTCGTTAACAGCAAATGTGCTCTCTTTTAAAAATTGAATCATCGAACTCATAGAATTACGCAAAGATGTGATTTATTTTTGTGCACATCAATATTTTCGGCCCGTTTTTACCTAAAAAATACAGAATTGTCGATCCTGAACGACAAAGAGGCTTTGAACATTGAAATCCAAAGCCTCTTCTACCTTCAAGACCTACATTAGACTATTTAAAATCCTGAGGAACTGGCTTTTCCAATAAATATTGGTAATAGAACCTTACACGCTCTTTAAAATCATATTTACTTTTAGATTTATCAAAACCGTGACGGCTTCCAGGGTAGATCATGAGTTCAAATGGTTTGTCCCTATCGGTCAGCTTATCCACAAGCTGTATAGTATTCTGCATATGTACATTATCGTCCATATCACCATGCATAATGCGCAACACACCCTTGTATTGATCAACGTATGTCAGCACCGAACCATCCCTATACCCATCTGGATTCTCCTGAGGAGTATCCATCCATCGCTCCGTATAATGAGTATCGTATAGCTCCCAGCCGGTCACGGGTGCACCTGCAATCCCATAATCAAAATAGTCAGCGCCTTTTGTCAAAGCCAGACAGGTCATATAGCCGCCATAGCTATGCCCTGTAATCAACAGCTTATTTTTACGCACCCAAGGCTTAGCTTTAAACCACTTGGCTACCGTTATATAGTCAATTAACTCCCAATGGCCAAGGTTGCGGTGCATGAGTGCCACTCCTTGTTTACCAAAGTGACCAGAAGCACGGTGATCCGCGGTAATCTGTATGACTCCTTCGTTTGCCCAATACTGAGCGCCCATCCCTTTCCATGTATTTTTAACAGAACCGGCATCTGGCCCTCCATATATACTCATAATGACAGGATACTCTTTTGTCTCATCAAAATCTGTCGGATAGGTAATGATGACAGGCAATTGATATTTACCATCCTCTGATGGTATTGTAAAGTATTCGGTTTTCCCAATTTTATACGTTTCAAAATCCGGACTTTTACTATCTGCCAATTCCTTTACCTTCTTACCAGTAGTTGTCAATAGAGATACCTTAGGAGGCGTACTTACATTGGAGTATGTGGTAATGAAGTGCTTGCCGTTGGGAGAAACGGATACTTGATGGGTATAATCACCAAAGGTCAATCTTTTAAAGTTCTTTCCAGAGAAATCCACTCTGTATAAATCAACTGTCGCCGAGTTTTCTTTACGTGCCGTTAAATACAATATCTTTTCTTTCTCATCTATATGAGCAATACCCGTTACCTGCCAATTTCCTGAGGTCATGGCATTGATTAATTTACCATCAAGTGTATATAAATAGTAGTGAGCCCATCCTGTCTTGTCCGATTTGAGTATATAATGTTTATTATCCGCCAAATAAGTAATACGTTCGTCATGATCAAGATTAATCCATGAAGGCTGCTTTTCATCGTATATTTCTATTTTGGCCCCATCCAAAGGATCCACCTGATAAAACTTCAGGTTTTCTTGGCCTCTATTCATCCACTGCACCATTATATTCTGACTATCAAAAGCCCAATAAGGCTGTCCAAAATATTGATCATCTTGCTCATTGAAATCTGCCCATATTACCGCTCCTCCTTCAGATTTAACAATTCCTACTTTAACAAGTGGATTTCTGTCACCCGCCTTTGGATATCGTGTCTCTTCTAAGTAGCCATGTTGCCCTTTAGAAACATATATTGGAAACATGGGGACCTCTGTATCATCAAATCGCATAAAGGCTAACCTTTTACTATCTGGAGACCACCAAAAGGCTTTATAATTGGTAGATCGACCAAGAATTTCTTCATAATATACCCATGACGAATATCCATTATAGATAACATCCGTCCCGTCCGTCGTATACTGGATCTCTTTCCCTGAGGTTATATCTACTGCATATAAATTGCTTTTCCGAGTAAAGGCTACATACTGTCCATTTGGAGACAAGGTAGGATTTTGCTCTTCTACATCAGGGGAGCTGGTCAATCTTTTAGAGGTTCCATCGATGTATCTAATAACAACATCATTGTCCTTTATATACACTGCAGTACCGACAGCTTTCGGAGGATTATACGGCGCCCTATCACCCGTTCTAACGTCCACTTGATAGGTTCTTTGGACAGCAGGATCAAACTCCAGGTAATGATCACCATCCGCCCAACCTTGCATAAAATTACCGATTGACTGGGTAATAGATGGCTGTCTTCCCCATGCCTGTTCAAAGCTCAGGCGCTGGGTCTGTGCATCACTGCTTTGGCTAAAAAGCAAAAAAAGGCCAAAAAATACTATGCTATATCTTCTTACTTTCATTTAAAATAGAATTTGGGCTTCACTCAAAAAATTAAAAACTCGAAAATAGTATATTAACTCATACTTTAACAACCCGCTTCTGTAACAAGTTTATAAAAAATCTAAACTGATATACTGTGACAAACAGCTTAGAAAAGATCCTAAGAATTTCTTTTAGTTATGTGCAGGTCCGTATTATACAGAAAAAAGCCACTATGGGAATAGTGGCTCTTATTCTAGGCTAGACACACCTTAGAATGAAAAATCGTCTCTTTGAGCAACTTTATTATCTTCGCTATAACCTGCATCCTCGAAATTAGGTTCATAGCGTTTCTCAACAACTTCCTGATTTGACTTGATGTACTCAACCACATCCTTCAATCCCTCAGCAAATTTCTCAAAATCCTCTTTGTACAAGAAAATCTTGTGTTTGATAAACTGCCCATCTTCAAAACGCTTCTTACTCTCGGTGATCGTCACGTAATAATCGTCTGAACGAGTCGCCTTTACATCAAAAAAATAAGTACGTTTTCCCGCTCTCACTTTTTTTGAAAATACCTCTTCGCGCTCTTTGTTTTCAAAATCTCCCATTATTAACTATTTAAGTTTAAGTTCCATTTTCCGTCATAAATATATAATAATTATATTCTTTTCTCCAAATTTTCTAACGAAAAAAACTGATTTTTTTTATTACTCGATACATTAAGCCTTTTTTTTCGACCAGAAAGATGATGCGACAAGAAGAATTCACCGATAAAAAAGCGAGCTTTACCGAGTTTTTGAAACATGTGACCTAAATAATATTTTGCAGTCCTTATATTAGCAATACATTTGATCTATCAAACATGATAAACAAATAAAACAGATGAAAGATAAAACACAACATTCGGATCCATTCAACATGCCACCACAACATAATAATAAGCGAAATATAATTGGCGCTATCGTTATCTTAGGTGGTCTGTTGCTCTTGCTTAGAAATCTTGACTTCGGCATACTATTCCCAGATTGGCTTTTCAGTTGGCCCATGATTCTGATAATTGTCGGTTTGGTAATTGGTGTAAACTCTAAATTTGAGCAAAAAGCTTCTATAGTCTTATTGATTTTGGGTGTTTTGTTTCTTTTCAGAGAAATAACCCACTTGCCTATTGGTGGAGTAATCTTTCCTCTTGGAATTATTATAGTTGGCTTTTTTCTGATTACCAGACATAACAATAATCAAATCCCGCCCATCCCACCCTACAAGGATGACTATGATTGGGACAAACGTGTAGAAGATCCTGCATCCCCCTCTCCGGAATCCAATCTAGGTGAAGCAGGACCAAATCAAGATCCAAATTATCAGTCCTCGTATCAGCAAAGTACGGGGCAACCTAATTATGGAAACTATAGTTATCAATCAGAAAACTATCTGAACGTCAATTCGGCATTCAGTTCGATGAAAAAATTAATCTTATCTAAAACATTTCTAGGTGGAAGGGTATCCAATATATTCGGCTCGGTAGAAATCAATCTATTACAGGCAGACTTACAGCAACCTGTTGTAATAGATGTGTTTCAATTGTTTGGCAGCACCCAGATTATTCTTCCTAGCCACTGGCAAGCCTCTTCGGACATCTCTTCGCTTTTGGGCGACGTAGACGATCGACGCTACCCTTCGGGTGCAGCTATGGACCCGAGCAAACGTATCTATATAACTGGAACTACTCTGTTTGGAGGAATCACACTTAAAAACGCATAGACAATCCATTTATGTTGATTTTCAAGTTACCCACCAACAAAAACTATCTGATTCATCTATCGGCTTGGACTATATGTGTACTATATTTTTGCGTCATCTTCGGACTACTTCTCTGGACAGGAGTATCCAAAGATGTGGCACTTTATGATGCCGGAATCAGTGCATTGAGCATCACCCTTTGTTGTTACATCCTCTCCAGCACCATCAATTTTTTCCTACCCAAAAGAGGACAAATGCTACGCCTATCGATTACTGGGCTTGTTGTCGTTGCATTAGGCATCACCATTAGCCGATTTTCAATGTTGCAGATCTTTACAGATCAAGAACTGCTTTATTTTGATTTTAGCATCCCCTATCGTATACTCATTAATTTTCTAGTCTTATTTAGCATAGCTATATTACAAATTGTCTGGAACATACAGGAAGAGTATGAAGAAAATAAGAAACGAAAAGAGGAGTCAGAAAAAATGGTTAGAGAAGCCGAACTCTACAATCTCCGGCAACAACTCCAACCTCATTTTTTATTCAATAGTCTCAATTCTATTATCGCTTTAATCGGTAGCAAACCCGATCAAGCCCGAGAGATGACTTTTCAATTGTCAGATTTTTTGCGAGGCACTTTGCGAAAAGATAACTTGAGTCTCATTTCCTTAAAAGATGAACTCTCACACTTACAACTCTATCTGGACATTGAAAAAGTCAGGTTTGGCCATCGGCTTAATACAGAAGTAACCTTTCCTGAAGAGCTCTCTGATAAAAAACTACCCACTATGATTATCCAACCTCTTTTAGAGAATGCCATAAAATTTGGTCTCTATAATATCACAGGCGAGGTATTGATTAAAGTAGAAGTCTCCTTTGTTGACCATTTACTTTGGATTAGGATTACCAACCCCATAGAAAATGACCAATTTGAAAATACAAAAGGAACAGGATTTGGGCTCAGCAGTGTGCAACGAAGACTATTCTTAATATTTGGTCGTACGGACTTGCTTACAACTGAGACAATCGCAAAAAGCTTCATATCCACCCTAAAAATCCCTCAATATGATTAAGACTATAATTATCGATGACGAGCCTCTTGCCCGATCCATCATTTCGGAGTATCTACAACACCACCCAGATTATGAGGTTGTGGCCGAATGCAATGATGGTTTTGAGGGAATCAAAGCCATACAAATTCATAAACCTGACTTAGTATTTTTAGACATACAGATGCCCAAGTTGAATGGCTTCGAGTTACTTGAAATCCTCGACGAGCAACCCCAACTTATTTTTACAACGGCATTTGACGAATTTGCAATTAAAGCTTTTGAGAAAAATGCCATTGATTACCTACTCAAACCAATCAGTAGACCCCGATTTGATCAAGCTATTCTCAAATTTGGCACAGGTTACCAACAAGCTCTGCCAAATTCGACACCAGCCAAGATAACGGAATCTATAGAGGCCGAAGAGCAAAATTTGGAACGTATCGTTGTTAAGAATGGAGCACAAATCAAGATTATTCCTGTACAACAAGTCATCTTTTTGGAGGCCTACGATGACTATGTCAAAATACACACCAAAGACGGTATGTTTCTAAAAAACAAAACCATGTCCTCTTTTGAGAAACAACTTGACCCTAAAAACTTCATCCGCGTACACCGTTCTTTTATGATAAGAGTGGACCAATTGTCTAAAATCGAACCTTTAGAAAAAGAAAACTATATTGCTACGCTAGTGTCTGGAGACAAAATCAACGTAAGCAAATCAGGATATGCTCGTCTGAAGCAGACCATAGGGATGTAATTCCTACGCATCTGATAAATATCTACATTCGCTTTCCCTTATATACACATATATTAGGAAAGCGAATTTATTTTTGGAGAAGCTGAATCGGCAATCTTGCATTTAAAACCAACTTTATCTAAGTTTGTATCTGCAATGATAAAATACATACCACTCTTACTGATTGCGCTGATTTCAAATTCGCTTACCGCGCAACAATCAAATACCAACGAACAGCAAAATAAGGCTGCCTTCAATAAAATTGAATTCTTTCTGAACAGCCAACAAATAGACTCTATCTATAATATGGCAGATGATAGCTTTAAAAAAGCAATCACCCATAGCAAATTGGCAAGTATCCTCTCAGAGAGTATTTTCCCAAAAGGAAGAATCAAGTCCGCTACGCTGGAAAGTTTTGAAAGTGGAATCGGGGCCTATCGCCTGGATTATTCAGATGGCCCTATGCAGCTACTATTGGTTGTTGATGAAACCTTGCACTACAATACGCTTTTAATCAAGCCCTACCCTAAAAGCGAACGCATAGCTGACGTCAACGAGGAGGTGGATGGAGCGACAAACGAACAGACTTCGGAAGTCATTGCAATAACCTCGCCATTGGATTTCTTTACCGACTCCGTCGCTAAGGTTTATCTAAAAGACCCTCATACAGCATCCTTATCCATTGGTCTGATCAAAAACAATCAGGTAAAAACCTATTTCTTTGGAGAGACAGCAAAGGGTAATACCACCCTTCCAAACCAAGACTCTCAATATGAAATAGGTTCCATTACAAAAGTATTCACGGCTACTTTATTGGCAGATTTGAGTCTAAAGGGACTATTATCATTGGATGACCCTATCACCAAATACCTACCAGACTCACTGAAGAGTAATACTGATCTGCAAAAGATCACACTCAAATCCCTAGCTAATCACACTTCAGGATTACCACGTCTTCCAGACAACCTGACAACCACAAAAGGTTACAGCGCTCTAGACCCTTATAAAGATTACGACCGTGTTGCACTGTATGCTTATTTAAAGCTTTATAAAGCTACTTCGGCTGTAGGCGAAAAATACGAATATAGCAATCTGGGATTTGGATTGTTGGGTGATCTGATTACCGTCATCACAAAGAAATCATATAGTCAAAATATACAAGAGCTCATTACTACACCTCTTGGCCTCACTGCAACCCTCGACAAGGTTGACCCCAAAAACAATCAGCTTTTACAGGTATACAATACCAAAGGTGAGCAAGTACCCACATGGAATTTTAGCTCCTTGGCTGGCGCCGGTGCATTGAAATCAAGCATCAATGATCTTCTGCAATTTGCAAAATCCCAGTTCAAGATGCCTGAGACAGATACAGAAAAGGCGATGGCCCAAACCAAACAATTTACTTTTTTCCTTCAACCGGATACCGATTTAGGTCTAGCTTGGCATGTTAATATGCTGGAAGGCATTACCTATTATTGGCATAATGGCGGCACAAATGGTAGTCGCTCATTCATTGGCATTGCATCTGATGAAAAATCAGCCGTAATTGTGCTTTCCAATTCGGCTCACGACGTGGACGGTACGGCACGCAAATTATTAGACTATATATTGACACATCGGGATTAATCTATTTCAAATACGGTAGTAGTTTCTGTACATTCTCTTCTCCATCTAGATGTTTGATGAGCTTCCTAGTCTTAGCATCATAGACATAGAGAGATGGATACTGCGTTGGGTTGAATTTAGGAATAAAAGTAATGTCCTTATCATGCAGAAAGTGCACGTTTTTCTTGGACTTCAATGATGGTATGTACATTTCTATGAATCCTTCGACATAAGGCTTATCATTAATAGAGATGAAATAAATAGTCGAATTCGAAAATCGGCTGTAATTTTTAGCTATGCCCGAGGCCATTTTTTGACAATGCCCACATCCCGGATCATAGTAATTGAAGATGATATACCCTGTTGTTGGTAATTTATCCGGATTATAAGGTTGCGCATCTTGCACGCTGTAAAAAGTGAATGCAGGGATAGTGACTGGTGCTTGTTGTCCAAGAGCGTTCAACATGACCATTAATGCTATACACGTCGTATACAAGTACTTCATAGTGATATTATTATTAAAAGATTACTCCAGTATATCTCGCTAAGTATTACAAGACCAAGGCAACTCCAGTCGAGGCAATTACTTAAGCTTTAAAGATACAATAATTATACGCAAGTGTTGACAACATTGAATTCTCTCATTTATTATTAGATTTACTGATACTATAGGCCATATACGCTTTCTTGCCACATATTACAATATCTTAACAAAAAAATAAGTAAATTTGGCTAATTTTAGTTTATCATTATTCAAAAAAGAAGAAAGTCTGTGAAAAAACGAATTGCTATTTTTGCTTCAGGTTCAGGTTCAAATGCTCAAAAAATAATGGAGCACTTTAAATATTCAGATACAGCAGAGGTGGCCCTGGTACTCAGTAATAATCCAGAGTCTTATGTGTTACAACGCGCTGACAACTTTGAGATTCCCTCGCATGTTTTTGACAAACAGGATTTTTTCCAGACCGATGATGTTGTTAAACTTTTAAAAAACCTAGAAATAGATTTAATCGTCCTAGCCGGATTTCTATGGTTGGTACCCGACAATCTATTAAAAGCGTTCCCTAATAAAATCATTAACATACATCCAGCGCTCTTACCAAAGTACGGTGGCAAAGGGATGTATGGAGATCGTGTTCATAAAGCCGTGCTAGCAGCAAAAGAAAGTGAACATGGAGTTACTATCCATTTCGCCAATGAGCATTTCGATGAGGGTGAAATTATCTATCAAGCTCGTTTCAAAGTGGAACCAGAAGATACATTGGAAATTATCAAATTCAAAGGGCAGCAATTGGAACACTTACATTACCCTAAAGTCATAGAGAATCTATTGAAAAAATACAATTGATTTTTACGAAAAATAGACCCTTGAACATTTTGTAATAATTTGTATCTTTGCGGCTCCAAACAAATAGATAATGAGCCATCCTGTAAAGATTAAAAATGCTTTAGTGTCAGTATACTACAAAGACAATTTAGCACCTCTAATTCAGCTACTCCACAAATATGGTGTCACTTTCTACTCCACAGGAGGGACTGAGGCATTCATCAAGGATTTAGGAATCGACGTTGTTCCTGTAGAAGACCTGACCAGCTATCCTTCCATATTGGGTGGTCGAGTGAAGACCCTACATCCTAAAGTATTCGGGGGCATCCTTGCCAGACGCCCATTGGAAAGCGACCAACAACAATTAGCACAATACGAGATTCCAGAAATTGATTTGGTTATTGTGGATCTTTACCCATTCGAGGAAACCCTAGCTTCGGGTGCCTCTGAACAAGATATCATTGAGAAAATTGATATCGGCGGGATTTCTCTTATTCGCGCGGCAGCGAAGAATTTCAACGATGTCGTTATCCTATCTTCCAAGAATGACTATCAAGAGTTAGCGCAAATTTTAGCGTCACAAGAAGGTACAACAACATTAGAACAACGTAAATCATTCGCTAAAAAGGCATTTAATACTTCTTCACATTATGACACAGCCATCTTCAATTATTTCAATGAAGAAGAACCATTAGATGTCTTCAAACAATCCCAACAGACCGCACAAGTATTGCGCTACGGGGAAAATCCACATCAAAAAGGGGTTTTCTATGGTGATTTGAATGCAATGTTTGACAAATTGAATGGTAAAGAATTGTCTTACAACAACCTTGTAGACGTTGATGCCGCAGTCGCTATTATCGATGAATTTGAAGAGCCCACGTTTGCTATCTTAAAGCACACCAATGCCTGTGGTGTCGCATCACGCCCTACAGTCAAACAGGCTTGGCTAGACGCACTTGCTTGTGACCCAGTATCTGCATTTGGAGGGGTACTAATCACCAACCGCGAAGTAGATGGTGAGACAGCGCAAGAAATAAACAATTTGTTTTTTGAAGTACTGATTGCTCCATCTTATTCAGAAGAAGCCGTGGCGATCCTTACAGCGAAGAAAAACCGAATTATATTAGTTCGTAAAGAAGTCCAATTACCGAGTCAACAATTCAAGACATTATTGAATGGTGTGATTCAACAAGATAAAGACAATACAGTTGAGAGCCCAGATCAAATGACTTCAGTGACCAATACGGTTCCTACTGAAGCACAATTAAACGATCTTTATTTTGCTAATAAAATTGTAAAACATACCAAATCCAATACGATTGTCTTCGCCAAAGCAGGACAATTATTAGCTTCAGGGGTTGGGCAGACATCGCGTGTCGACGCGCTTAAGCAAGCAATCGACAAAGCAAAATCATTTGGTTTTGATTTAAACGGTTGTGCTATGGCGTCTGACGCTTTCTTTCCTTTCCCAGACTGTGTAGAGATTGCTTCGGAAGCAGGCATTGCAGCTGTTCTTCAACCTGGTGGATCTATCAAGGATCAATTGTCCATCGATATGGCCAATCAGAAGGGAATCGCAATGGTAACTACCGGTGTACGCCATTTCAAACACTAATCTGCTTACAGGTTGATACAACAAGCAAAAGCCTCGGAATGTCATGTTCCGAGGCTTTTGTGTTATTCACGACAGATTGCCAAAAGGAGTTAGGCCTTCACGCCGGTACTACCGCCTCCTTTAAGTGTCAATTCTAACAACGGATTGCTTTTCCACGCTCCTCTTGTAAAGTCTGGAACATCCACTGAATTTGACCTATTTTTAACTGATTTTTCACTCAACGGGGCTATAGCACTCCACAGCGCAGCATCATAGACATCCTGGTCCAAAGAAAGCCCATTGCGAAGACAATCGACTAGCCGCCAGTCCATCATAAAATCCATACCACCATGACCGCCAACCTTCTTCGCCATCTCCCCCACTTTAAGAACAATCTCCGGTGTATATTGCTCCTCCAACTTTTTCATTTCATCAGCAGAAATCCAATCGTGACCAAAGGCAATCTTACCAGGTTCAGGCCACTTCTGCGCGTATCCTTTCGTTCCACTGACAATGTGGATACGTGAGTATGGCCGAGGGCTAGACACATCATGTTGCAACATTATCGTACGACCTTTATGCGTACGGATAGTGGTCGTATTCATATTACCCCTGAAACCTTTGTTGGCAAATTGTTGATAAAAATCATCCTTCGCCGCCAATTCCTTTGCTTTAGCTGACATGCTGAAATCATTACCGGACATCGATGTTAGATAATCCATCTGATCACCCCGATTCACTCCCATAATCTGACATACGGGACCAAGCCCATGGGTAGGATATAGATTTCCATCTCTGTAGTTTTCTTTCAAACGCCACATGTCGTAATAAGAAGTTTTACCAAAGTTATCGTTCAATAAATCATGAATATAAGCCCCTTCTCCATGTAATATTTCGCCAAAAACACCCTGCCTTGCCATATTTAATGTCATCAACTCAAAGAAATCATAGCAGCAATTTTCCAACATCATACAGTGCTTCTTCGTTGCTTCTGAAGTCTCTACCAATTGCCAACATTCTTCCATAGTAGTCGCTGCTGGCACTTCAATCGCAACATGCTTCCCAGCCTTCATCGCATAGACTGCCATTGGTGTATGCAAGTGCCAAGGAGTACAGATGTATACCAAATCGATGTCGTCCCGATCACATAGCTTCTTCCATTCATCTTCCTTATCAGCATATATTGTAGGGGCTGGTCCGGACACGTTCTTTAGAGATTTTTCGGCTACATTTCGACGAATATCTGCAATCGCCTTAATCTCTACCCCATCAATGTGGTTCATTCGGTACACGGCACCCGAACCACGATTTCCCACCCCTATAAAACCTATTCTCACTTTATCAATCTTCGGGGCGCGATATCCGCACATATTGAATTTTTGACGACCGCTTTGTATCCTAGTGGTTTCAATAGAATCGCTAACATGATCCGCTCTAACCATCAGCCCACCGCCTAATATCCCTAGACTTGTCAGACCTGCTGCCTTTAGAAAATCTCTTCTTTTAGTACTCATAAAATATGCTTTTTTTAGGTTATTTAGTTTATAAAAAGCTGACATAATGAATGTTAAGACACAAATCACAATCATCTCAACTACAATAATAAACATAAATAGAAGCACTGGCAAGTAGATACAGTATGCAATCGATTGTCCAACTTTTATGTTATAAATCACAAAAAAATCAGCACATCACACATCTCATTAGAACTAACAATCAATTAACTTCCGTCAATTCCAAAATTGGTTCTATAGTATACTCCGTCTACACCTAATCCAATCGTTGACTTCTTTCCACTTATTTATCTAACAGCTCTAGCGCTTCCTTATCATCCACTTTTTTGATTTCCAATACTAGCTTAGCTTTCATTTTCTCAATTTGTTTTTTAAACTTAGGGTCTTCGTATCGATTTATCATCTCCTGTGGATCAGCCTTAAGATCATAAAATTCCCATCCTTCGACTTTATGGTACAATCGGATCAACTTATACCTTCCGTCACTGATTCCGAAATGTGGAGACACAGCATGCTCACCTTTCTCGTAGTAGTGGTAGTACAATACATCCCGAATCTTCTTCTTGTCACCTCGCAATAGGGGCAAGAAAGATTTACCCTGCATATCCTGAGGCACATCTACTTGAGCAATTTGTAATAAGGTGGGGGCGATGTCGACATTCATGACCTGTTGATCGATACGACTGTGGGCTTTGATTAGTGTCGGCATTTTAGCAATCATCGGGGTACGGAAAGACTCTTCGTACATCCATCTTTTATCGAACCAACCGTGCTCGCCCATGTAAAACCCTTGATCTGATAGATAGATAACAAGCGTATTGTCTTCCAGTCCACTATCGCGAAGATAATCTGTCACCCGACCAATATTCCGATCCATGGATCGGGCCGTATTCTGATAATCAATCATATATCTTCGATACTTCCATTCCGCCAACTCCTTTCCCTTAAGTTTTCTTTTTTGGAGATCATCATATATAGGACGGTAATATTCAATATATTTCTGAAATTGTTCATCATCCATACGTGCAAAATTTCCATCCTTTCTCATATCCGCCACAGTAGGATACATTTTTAAATCATAGCCCATCTGCATATCCTTGTCAATACTCATTTCTTGTAGCTTTGCTGCCTCGCGAGTCCGATAATCATCGTAAAATGTTTCTGGCAATTCAAACTCCTCTTCGTCGTTGACTCCAAAGTCTTGCGGGTCAGGCATCCAAGTTCGATGTGTAGCTTTGTGGCCGATGACTACACAAAAGGGTTGATCTCGGTGTTCCTTCATCCAATCGATTGCCTTGTCGGTTACTATATCGGACACATATCCTTGTTGACGATGCCGTCCATCGGGTGAAATAAAATCAGGATTGAAGTAATGCCCTTGTCCGACTAAAATGTCATAATCGGTGAAGCCTTCCAATTTATACCCCAAATGTATTTTGCCAATCCAACTAGTTTTGTATCCAGAGTTAGTCAATTGTTTAATGAACGAGTCCTGACTAAAATCAAACGTAGAAGTCTCATTGTCTTTAAAGCCATTCTTATGGCTATATTTTCCAGTCAACAGTACAGCCCTGCTCGGCCCACATATAGAGTTCGATACATAAGCTTTTGAAAAAATAGCGCCTTCTGCGGCAAGTTTATCCAGATTGGGTGTATTTTTAAGTGCTGGTTGATAAGCTCCTATTGCCTGATAAGCATGATCGTCCGATATAATAATTACGATATTAGGTTTTTTCTGTCCATAAGTACCCATCATCACTCCCAATAGGAGCATCAGCAAAATAATTTTTTTCATTGGTATGTCATTATTATAAGTGCGAGTTTTCATCACCTTCTCTAAGCTCGTTGCCCTTGGTTTATCCATTCATACTTGTGTACTTTCAAAGGCATTCTCACCGCTTTCGGTTGTTTCCAGAACGATGACGCCATCAGGGGTATTATATGTCTGTTTGTAAATAGTATGTTCACGACATTTTCATCAGCATATATTTACGCGTTCAGTTTGGTTGTTTCGTCTGTGGAATTACGGCTCTTTGCTACTATCAGCCATCCAAATGTACGACATAAAGCACATAAAATGCAAACGCCTAATTTTCCATATGAGCATACGCATTCCCCAGCAATGATGGTTACCGAATAATTATAGTGTATTAGATGATAAAACTATTCATTTTGGTAATTATATTGTCACAATATTTACCACATCTTATACTTACCTCACTAAATTATCCTATTTTTGTACGATTAAAATGAAGATAAATTTGAGAGCGAGATTAATATCCACCCGTTTATTCCAATACACCAATAAGCTTACCCATTTTGTTTTTCGAAACACTATGGTTAAAATAGGTCTAATCACAGACTCTTTTTGCCTCCACTGTTCTACATCTTCATTTCACGGAATACTGATTAGCACTAACTGATAGCTGACAGAATAATAGCGTACCCAATTATATGAATACAAGCTTACAGACTAGACTATTTGCCGCCATTACAGCCATTGGAGGATATGTACCTCAGAATAGAAGAACAAATAACGATCTAGAAAAAGTATGTGATACTTCGAACGAGTGGATCATCAAACGTACTGGCATCAAAGAACGTCGCATACTAGAGGAAGATCTAGCGACTTCGGACATGGCGGTGCGAGCCATACTCAATATGGTACAAGCATACAATAAGGATCTTCAAGACATCGATGCACTTATCGTAGCTACCTCTACACCCGATATGTTGATGCCAGCCACAGCCAATATCATTGCTGAAAAACTTGGTCTTAAAAGTGTTTGGGCATTTGATATGAACGCTGCATGTTCTGGTTTCTTGTATGCATTGGATATGGGAGCTTCCCTCATCGAGACTAAACGCTATCAAAATGTATTGGTCGTAGGTGCGGATAATATCAGCACCTATGTTAATGAACAGGATCGATCCACAAATATCCTATTCGGCGACGGAGCGGGTGTGGTCTGGTTAGAAGCTTCATTAGAAGGGGGTATTATGGATGCCTACTTGCGCAGCAATGGTAGCGGTCGCGAATTTCTCAACATCGAAGCTGGCGGCTCTTTATACCCATTGGACAAAGAATTGATGTCTAGTGAACGACGCTATTTGAGACAGGACGGTAAGGCTGTATTTAAGCAAGCGGTGCAGTCCATGAGCGATGCATGTCTACATGTTCTTGAAAAAAACAATTTGACTATAGATGATGTTAGTTGGTTAGTACCACATCAGGCCAATCAGCGCATCATTGATGCCGTAGGTCGATCCATCAATATAGCTGAAGGCAAGACTTTAAGTAACATCGAATACCTCGGTAATACAATTGCTGCAACTATCCCGCTTTGTATATGGGAAAATATAAAACGTATGAAAACCGGCGACTTAGTCATGCTGACTGCTTTCGGAGCTGGATTCTCATGGGGAGCGAGTCTATTGCGCTGGATGGCATAAGCCATCGCTACTAGTTGACTGTTGCATCCTCCTAGCTATTTCGACTGTGCAACAGTCACTATAAAAGCAGCTCATTTCTTAGCTGTTAGTTGCCTACAACTTAAGTAAATCCCCCCATACAGCTAAACAACGGTCCCCATCCCCACACCAATCTATGGGACCTACGACCTAATGTGTAACTTTTGCATATAGGATATGCGTTATCCGTCTTAATACCGGGCGTGTTACACAAAATAATCGTATATTAAATGCATATTATAAGAACCTGTTTAAATTCATACTATGAAATTTTTTATACGCTATTTTTGAGAGACCAAGCATTTTTTTTAAAGACAGCCGCGCTTTGGCCTCGAAAAAACATAAAGAGGTAGCAGTCAAAAAGAGACATAAAAAATTATTTCATAAATTTCAAACAGGCTCTAAAACCGAATTCCTTGTTTTTACTAACGACGTAATAGCATGCACGAAACTTTTGACGCAATAATAATAGGATCTGGCATTTCAGGAAGCTGGGCAGCGAAAGAATTTACAGAAAAAGGTTTAAAGACATTGCTAATAGAAAGAGGTAGGATGGTAAAACATATTGAGGATTACCCCACAGCTTTTTTAGACCCTTGGGAACTTCCTCATGCCAATGCCAAAACAGAAGACGATTTAACCAAGAATCCACTCATATCCAAGCATTACCAATTCAACGAGGCCACTAAGCATTTCTATATCCAAGATGGAGATCAAGAATACATCCAGGAGAAACCCTTTGACTGGATTAGAGGGTACCAACTGGGCGGCAAATCACTCTTATGGGCCCGTCAAACACAGCGCTGGAGCGATTTCGAGTTCAATGCGCCTAAGCGATTTGGATATGGCATAGATTGGCCTATTCGATATACAGATGTAGCTCCTTGGTATACGCATGTTGAAAAATTCATTGGTATTTCCGGCAAGAAGGACGGAATTGAAAACATGCCTGACTGTGAGGTCGTCGGATCTTTTGAGATGAATGCCGTAGAACAGTATATTTCAAAAAACATCGCGACCAACTACAACGACAGAAAAGCCATTATTGGGCGTTCGGCCAACTTGGCCGAAATCACAGATACACAGATCCATCAAGGCAGGTCTAAGTGTATGGCGCGTTCTCTATGTGAGCGTGGATGTCCGTTTGGAGGCTATTTTAGTGCCAATGCATCCACGATTCCTTATGCATTAAAAACCGGCAACCTTACTATTCTTACCGACAGCATCGTCGAATCCATATCGTATAATGATACAACAAAACGAGCTACAGGGGTACGAATTATCCATATCCATTCTGGAAAACGACAGGAAATAAATGCTCGCATCATTTTCTTGAATGCTTCGACTCTCAATTCCAATCTCATCCTTCTTAACTCCCGATCCTCGAGATTTCCAAATGGCCTAGGAAATGACAATGGCACACTTGGAAAATATATTGTATTCCATAATTACAGAGGCAAGATAAGTGCTGATTTCCCTGGTTTCGAGGACTCATATTACTATGGACGTAGACCAACACAAGTCTTCATCCCTGCTTTCAAAAACATCAACTTTCCCTCAAACTCATTTTTGGGATCATATCTTATCGCCTTCAGTGCAAATCGAGACAACTGGAAAGGCATGAATAAAGATGGTGTGGGGGCAGCCTATAAGGATAGTCTTTTGGAACCTGGAGCTTGGAAGGTTTCCATGATGATGCAAGGTGAAGTCATCCCCTCCATCCATAATCACGTGCGAATCAGTCAAGACAAGGACAAATATGGCCTTCCTAAACTCATCACATCCGTGGGATATACCGAAAATGACGTTACGATGATGCGCGACTTTTTTACAGAGGGGACCGAAATGTTGAAAAGTTCGAATTGTGAAAACATAAAAACCTTGGATCAACATGAGCTTTTCAATAGACAACCAGGACTTGAAGTCCATGAGATGGGAGGTGTGCGCATGGGCAATGATCCCCAACAATCCATGTTGAATGCCTACAACCAAGTTCATGCTTGTAGAAATGTTTTTGTCACAGATGGTGCCTGTATGATCAGCGCCGGTAATCAAAATCCTTCTTTAACTTTTATGGCATTGACAGCAAGAGCGGCAAATTATGCTATACAAGCGCTAAAAGATCATACTCTTTAGTATAAAAAAGGAGGTGCCCATGCGCCAAAGCATGAACACCTCCGTAAAGAATACGAGCTATGCTCGTAACTAGAAAGTATAATGTGGATTTTGTTCTAAAGCCTTATTTCTATCCCACGCGTCGCGCGGAATTGGGAATAGTATAGGCTGCGTATTCAACCAGGGCTTTTGATCGACATTGAGATCGGCATAATTTGGCCTTTCTTTTTTGATGAATTCCAAAAATCTTCCCCGTCTATTCAAGTCAGAAAAACCTCCGGATGGCTCCCAAATAAATTCCATACGTCTTTCCTGAAAAACAGCATCTAATGTCGCGTCTTTACCTAAACTATTAGCAAGTAGAGACAGCCCCGCACGTTCGCGTATCTCGTTGATGTAGTCTATTGCCTTCGATGTTTGGTTCGTCTCATTCAAAGCCTCGGCATAGTTCAATAAAATCTCGGCATATCGTATAATAGGCATATTCACTCCTGAATTATTTAATGTGGGTTTTTGCCAATATTTGGTCATGATATAACCTGATTTGGACCAGCCTGCTGGTACTGAAGCAGGCATCACGAAGGTGGGCATATTTTGATGTGCTTCCCCTGGACCAATTATCGTAGACCAATACCTCTTGTCCTTTATTTTACCCTGAGCATCTTTTTCATGACCGTCCACCCAGTGCTGTTGTGGGACAAAGTTACTCCAAGCCGCTCCCCCTGTAAACTCAGCTGGAGCGCCCCTAGGTGCAGTCCGTTTGACAATATTATTTCCCTCAGCATCCGTGCCTTCTCTAAATTGGGTTGAAAATAGAATCTCTTTATTATTCTCGTTTGTTTCTAGAAAAATAGATCTATAATCCGTTAATAGCCCATAGACTCCTTCTGTAAAAAGTGCTTCCGTAATCTTCACTACATCTCCATATTTACCTTGCCAGAGATAGCTTTTATTCAGTAACGCTTTGCATGACCCTGAAGTGGCTTTACCAACATTTGCCGGATCCCAAGATTTAGGAAGTACCTCATTCGCACTGATGAGATCATTTTCAATGGACTTCCACACATCTTCAACCTTTGCTCTCGGTATCTGCAATTCAGAATTGGCATTCAATGGATCCAAAATCAAAGGCACACCTCCAAAATAAGTTACCAGACGATAATAGTAGAGCGCTCTTATAAATTTAGCTTGACCAATAATCCTATCCTTCACTCCTTGATCACCTTCTCCCATGTCCTGCACTTTTTTGATAACCAGATTTGCACGTGCTATCCCATTGTATGCCGCAGTATATACATCTCGCAAAATGGTATTAGTAGAAGGCAATGTCAAGGAATGCAATTCTATTCTATTAGCACTTCCGTCCATCTCGTACATATCTCCAGATATGGCCCATTCAATGTCTGCTGCATCTCTTACATTTGAAAAAGTCTCTTCCCTTTGAAGGGTACTATACACACCTAATAGTGCGGCTTCGGCATCAGATGTATTTTTAAAAAACTCTTCTTCAATCACTATATCTGTAGGCTTCAGCGACAAAAAACTATCCGAGCACCCTACGGTTACTCCAGCGAGTAACAACGCAATTAACTTCAATTTTTTCATTTTCAATTCGTTAAATTTAAAAAGCCATTTTAAGTCCAAACATGTAGGTCCTTGGAACAGGATACACGCCGTCATCTACCCCACTAGCCAGTGGATTGGTCGCTCCAATTTCAGGATCAAACCCCGAATATTTCGTGAGGGTAAATAGGTTTTGAGCGGACACATACATTCTCAGCTTTTTTAGCACCTTTGTTTTCTCAATAATATGCCCAGGAAGTGTATATCCCAAAGTAAGATTTCGCAACCGTACATAAGAGCCGTCTTCAATATAGAAAGAAGATAGGTTGGCGTAGTTTCCATTCAAATCCGTATATTTCAATATAGGAGTACTGTTGCCTCCGTTTTCAGGAGTCCACCTGTTCATGATATCCTCAGAGGCATTTATTACACCACTGCCGCCGAAGTATTTCATAGGATAAGTCGTGAATTTGGCAACGTGAAATATTTCGTTTCCTGACACTCCCTGCACCAGCATATTGAGGTCAAACCCCTTATACGAAAAATCCATATTGAGCCCATAGGTCATATCTGGCCAAGGATTACCTAGCATTATTCGGTCTGCATCCGATAAAACATTGTCACCATTGATATCCTTAAATCTAAAATCACCGGCTGATGCATTCGGTTGGAAAGATTTGTTCACCTCTGCATCAGTCTGATAAATTCCATCAACCACATAACCTCTAAAGTATCCAATAGGTTGCCCGACTTGCGTATACGAACTATTCATACTCGTAAAGCCAACTATAGGGCCACTGATCGGATTTCCAGCGCCCAATGATAGGACTTCGTTACGCAATGTCGACATATTGATACTGACATCATACTTGAACTCGCCCCCACTAGCATATCCAACTAAAAATTCAAAACCCGAATTTCTTATCTTGCCCCCATTTACTGATGGTGCACTTTCAAACCCAGCTTCCAAAGACACAGGCAAGCTCACCAACATATCTCGAGTGTCTTTTATGTAATATTCCAATGTCGCATACCCCTTGCTTTTTAGAAAAGTAAAATCAGCTCCAAAATTCAACTGTTCACTGGTTTCCCATTTTAAGCTTTCGTTTCCAGGTCGAATCATACCAGCACCAGTTACTAAGCCCTGACCTGTTCCCAGGATGTAATTGTCCACCACACGGCCAATCCCTAGCGTACTCGAATATCCGAATGCTCCAATAGCATCGTTACCTAATTGCCCCCAACTCGACCTTAATTTTAAACTATTGACAAATCCAGTATTGTCAAAAAATGACTCATCCGAAATATTCCAACCGGCAGATACGGAAGGGAAGTTACCCCACTTTCTTGCCGGACCAAAATTTGAAGAACCATCTCTTCGAATACTTGCCGAAAATAGATAACGGTCTCTATAATTGTAATTGACCCTACCCAGATAGGACGCCAAGGAATAAACCGAGCCTGTCCCAGTCGCTTTACGATTAGCATCCGAACTCCCATTAATGACCTGTAAAGATTCATTCTGGAAACCTCGTGCCACTACTGTCATCCAATCATTTGTATTCTTCTGAGCGGATTGCCCCACAACAGCCGAAATGCGATGATCTCCAAAATCTTTATTATAGTTCAGCGTATTTTCAATCAACCAATTCAGCCCTTGTGATTGATTTTCGGTCAAGGATGCTTCAGGATTACTATAAAATCCACGTTGCACTTTCGGTTCCCAAGAGTGATTTCGTACGGAAGCGAAGTCCAAGCCCAAGCTCGACCTAAACTTCAAACCATGGACAATTTCGTATTCTGCAAAAGCATTACCATACAACCGCATATTACGCACAAAATTATCTAGTGATTTAGCCCTTAGATAAGGATTATCTCCCTGTGTGGAATAATAGGCAGAGGAGCCAGACACCACATCTTCTCTTCCCAAGGTCGGATAAAACTGTTGCGCCAAATTAAATATTCCCAATCGAAAATCTTCATTACGTTGTCCCTTACCGTCAATATAAGAGAAAGCCATGCTCCCACCCACTTTCAACTTTTCATTGACATTTACATCCACGTTGGCACGCCCTGTGTATCGACGATTGCGCGTTTCGATGATAGTTCCTTGTTGATCCCGGTATCCTAAGGACAGCGCACTTTTCACCTTCTGGTTGCCACCGGTTATCGACAAATCGATATTGTGTATGGGTGCCGAACGAAAAACCTCGTCAATCCAATTCGTACCTACACCCAATCCCGCCGGATTTGACCATTCTGGATTCGGTGCCATTTTGGAGTTTGTATATAGTTCGTTGGCCAAAGTTGCAAATTGCTCCGCATTCAAAAATTTTGGTTGTTTCCACAAACTCTGAATTCCTGTGTAAGCATTGACCTCTGCAGTCGCTACTCCATCCTTACCTCTTTTTGTGGTAATGAGTATCACACCATTCGCCGCCCTAGCCCCGTATATAGAGGCTGCTGCTGCATCTTTCAAAATCTCTACAGACTCAATATCATTAGGATTGACGATTGCCATTCCATCTACGTTATCCGAACTTCCATTAATCGCAACTCCACCCCCACCCACTGGAAATCCATCAATAACGTAAAGCGGTTGATTCCCCCCCGTGGTTCCAACCCCTCTTATCCGGACTGAAGCAGCTCCACCAGGAGCACCCGTAGTCTGCGTTATAGTCACCCCTGGAACCTTCCCTTGTATCGCTCCCGTAAAAGAAGTAGCAGCCACCTTCTCCAAATCTGTTGATTTGATAGAAGAAATAGAACCCGTGAGTTCCTTTTTCTTTTGCGTACCATAGCCCACCACCACGACCTCATCCAATGCATCCTGTTTGACAAGTAACACAATAGATTTAGGCGTATAATCTTGAATCACGACCTCCTGTGTCACATATCCCAAATACGAGATATCCAATACCGCTCCCCGCGCTACATTGTTCAGCTCAAAATTACCTTGATTGTCGGAAGATGTACCCAGATTCGAATTTTTCACTTTAATGGACACCCCAGCTAGTGGAGCCCCTGCTTCATCGACTACATTACCCCGTAGCTGTTGCTGAGCATGCCCTATCCGTCCGTCGGGAGCACTAGCATGACTTAATGACACAAAAGCTGGAGTAACCAAAAGTGAAAGCAAAAAACAGGTTGTTTTAAACAGTTTTGTCTTCATAATTTAGTATCTATTTGTTTATAAAATGTTGGATTATTTTTGTTGAAGGAAGAAAGAAAAGAAGTTGTATATCAATTCATTCGATTCGTCTGTCGGTTCATGTGTAGGACGATTGGACATTGCTACCCGATTATGCTGCCCTAAAAGCTCGTTAACTTGAATACTATGATTCAATACCCGCCAACGTGCCACAGGATCCTCAGACCCTCCAGATACAAGGAAGGGTCTCGGTGCCATCAAAACCTGTAGCTCGTGGAGATCACGTCCTTTGCTACGCATATCTAAATAGGGCCCAAAAGCTGGATTATCAGGAGTTATCAAGCCTCTACTACGCCAAGGTTTAGGATGGAATCCCAAATACCAAGGCTCCCAATAATTGACAGACTCCCTATCTTCTTGAAAGGCAATTCCGGGATCCGACCATGCGGCCGCCGCAAAGTTGTCCGTCAAACACGATGCAAACATGGCCCATTTACCGCCAAACGAATGTCCCACGATGCCAATCCTATCCCGATCTACATTCGCTTGATTCGCCAATGCAAAAAAAGCATTATTTGCTGCATAGGCCAGCATAGAAAGAGGCTGCACACTGACCTTATCGATACTCGGGTAGTACAGGGAAAACTCTTGTCTTGCTGAAGCTTCTTTAGTTCCAATAGATAGGGTCACAAAACCTCGTTGAACCAATTGCAATGCAAAATCCCGTCTTGGCTTTCCCTCCCCTATACTGGTCTCTGGTTCATAAAAGACTGTCACCACTGCGGGTAGCTTTCCCTTCTTATGAGGAGAGAGCAAATAGCCTATAGTTTGCTCATTAGGTGTCCAATAAAATCTAACTGTCGATTTAGTATACGTACCTTTATCTTCGGTAGCGAGTACTTCGAATTTTTGATCCTTCCATATCGAAGGCCATTCTCCTAAATATGACACCCAATCTTTCCGAATCTCTAGTCTTCTTTTCTGCCAATCATTAGCGTTCGCTACTAGGCTACCATCCTTAAACTTCAGGACGGAAGTCAATCGACCAAAATCCCCTTTAAAGGCCGCGGGTACATCAAAATAACTGGAAATACCATTCCATAGTTGATTTTCTTGTGCAAAAATACGTGCACAAAAAATGAGGAAGACTAGCGTCATCCCTATCGATTTAGACTTCATGATCAGTGGTTTTACAGGTTTATATGCTTGGCTTTCGAAAGAGCTAATGTGGTGAGATAATATTTTGAAAGCATAAAAGATTGCTCCCAATCAGGTAATTTACGCAGTTTTACATAGGCTAGGAATTGCTCGACTACTTTTGCAAAGTGCTCTTCGTGATTAAGCATATGTTTTTCAGGAATGACAATTTTCAGAAGACCTTCGTTATTCTCCAAACTAAGTCCATCCCATCCAGTTTCATTTAAAGCCTTTTGCAAGTCCCTTTCAAATGTAAGGGTTGTGTTATTCGGTTTGATAAAAATGTTGCTCCGTCCATTTTCATCAGGTTGAACAGTTAAAGTAAAATTATTCGTTCGATAAGTCGCCAGTAGTTCGTCTCCTTCTCCATGTTGGGATTCGGCATGCCATTGTATTTTGATTTCTACTGGTACTCCTTTGAGGGAATATTCAAGTATTCCATTCGAAGCGACGTTCAATCTATCCCCATCCGAGACCTGAGGTCTCAGAAAATAAGCAAATTCTTTTTCTCCGGTTATTTTTTGATACTGTGACAAAGACAAAACCGTATTCCAGCGACTTGACTCCTTAAACAAAATGTCCTTCTGAGGATCTAAAGTTTCTTGATGACAGACCAGCCACTGTACCAAATCAATGTAGTGCGTGCTCACATCTACCAATCCCTCTCCTTGTTGAGCGGTATCAAAGACCCAATTGGGTCTTATCAAAGGAGCCCCCGATACTGTTTTTAGAAAATAATGTGTGCTGTTGAACTTAATAGCGGGCTCGCCATCATCCAATTTCCATCCTCCAGATAGATTCTTATTTTGTATAAGCCTCTGAATAATTTGGTTTTTCGTTTCGAATCGCTCAGTCATCATGTCGTAGACGATTAGATTATTTAAACTCGTCTGATGAAAGATATCCACTAGTTTGTCATACCCTTCAGCATTGATGACCAAAGGTTTGTCAGCAAACACATGCAACCCGTTATTGACTGACTTTTCGATATATGTTATTTTCGCTCCATTATTGCCTGCTAAGATAACTGCATCCGCTTTCGGACCTCGCTCAAAGGCGGTTATAAAATCTGCACCGTAGTGGGGCTTTATTTTCCAAGAAGTAGGTTGCAGTAATCTATCATTATATTGGTTGATTAACCGCAAGTAACCCTCCACATCATTTTGACTCGCTGCATAGAGGTATATATTTTCATCCACGCCTGGAGGCATACTTTTCTGCGTCAGCGCTGCATGAAAATGCTGAGGCTGTACCACTATAAATGTTATTTTTTTTTCCTGCGCGTGGGAAGAAAGGCTCATAACAATCAAAACAATACCAATAATATGCTCCGGTTTCTTCAACTGGGCTTTAACTCGTTTTTTCCACGACCGGTATTTGTGCCCCTGTGTCGCATAGAAAATCAAATACAAATAGCAAGGGGCTAATACCCAATAGGCACTACGGAGGTCAACTTTATCAGCAAAGTATCCATATATCATCGGCATGATTGCATTTCCACATAAGCCCATGATCAATAGTGCACCACCTTGCTTCGTAAATTTACCAAGATCACTCAATGCCAAAGGCCATATTCCCGCCCATATCAATGAGTTGGCAAGACCGAGAAGAACGACGAACCAAATGGAGAGGTCTACGGAATGCCCCAATATATTGGATTGCCCTTTGACAAAAATAATGGAAAGTGTGAACACCAATCCCAATACTGTACATATTCGCAATGCAGTCACTTGACTAATCACTTTTGGAATAAGGACAATGCCCATTAAGTACCCTACAATGGTCAAGAATAGGGTGTATGACGGAAAGGTCTTTGCCTCTAATAGGTCTATCCCCATAGATCCAGCATATCCAATTACCGTATCAATCGAAATGACCTGCGTTCCCACATGCAGGAAGATAGCAATAGCACCGAGCACCAAATGCGGAAACTGCAATACACCGGTTTTCTTTACATTATCACGCATTACGGTGTCTTCCTCATGTTCCGTATCTATATCCGGAAGCGGAGAATATCTGACAAATATCCCTAGAATGAATAATACCATTCCTACTACGGCATAGGGTACCATCACTCTTCTGATAAACATATCGAGCTCCGCTGCTCTCTGCGCTGGATCCATGTGTTCCAATAAAGCAAACAACTCACTATCAGACGCTCTCAACACCACGGTAGCAAATAGAATTGGTGCTAATATTCCAGCGGCTTTGTTACATATCCCCATTATGGAGATCCGTTGTGCAGCACTTTCTTTGGGTCCCAATATAGTAATATAAGGATTGGCCGCAGTTTGCAAAATCGCAAGTCCAGATCCCAAAGAGAATAATCCAATCAAAAAAAGATGATAGGTTCGGGTATATGCTGCTGGGACAAACATGAATGCCCCAAATGCCATCACCCAAAATCCAATCAACATCCCTTTTTTGAATCCTTTGCGCCGCAGGATATAGGAAGCGGGCATAGACATAACCAAATAAGAGATATAGAAAGCAAATGCAACAAGATAGGCTTGAAAATTGGTCAACTCACATGCAATCTTGAAATAAGGTATCAATATTGCATTAATCCAACTGACAAATCCAAAAGTGAAAAATAGTACGCCGATTATTCCAATAGAAATGATTCTATCTTTTCTCGGAATAGCTTCAGCATGGGTTACGGTCTTGTTATCCATCATCTTAAACTTTAACTTCCCAACCGGCTTGATAAGTCCTAGACCAATAGCTGTCCATAGCCGGCTGATCTCCAAGTATATGTCCATTCGTGGGATCGATATTCAATACCCTTCCTGCACGCTGGGCAATATTGCCCAGTTGTACTAACAGTGTACTTTGGTGCCCACTAACAATATCCGAGTGCAAAACTTCCTTGTTCTTGATCGCCGAAAACAAATTTTGGATATGAATAGCATCTAATCTTTGTGAGGGACTAGTCAGACTAGCAGTATTCACCGGCATATCATCTTTCACTTCCCTGACCAACACTCCCTTGAGATCATATACTTTATAGGAGTTGGCACCATCGATTTGCAATGACCCATTCTTTCCATAAAACATCACGCCAACTGTGGAACCTTCTATCGGATACCCATTACAACTTCTCCCTTCCCAACTAATGAGCTTGTCTTCACCAAATTCAATATTGATAACCTGTGTATCCGGAGTCTCCCAATCATCTTTATAAGCATAACGCCCACCTAACGAGCTCACCTTAGTCGGATAGTTGACTTGCAGCCCCCAACGTGCCAAATCCACCATATGTGTACCATTGTTTAACGCTTCACCCGTACCCCAATGCCAGAACCAGTGCCAGTTATAATGCAGTAAGTTATCTTTCAATTTCATTCTTGGTGCTGGGCCTTGCCACAGGTCAAAATTTAACCAAGAAGGTACCACTATTTCTTTACCTATTCCTATTGATGGTCTATTATTGGTGTACCAGGTTTTGGCAAAGTATACTTCACCTATACTACCCGCGTGCAGCTCTCCTATCGCTTTCACGACATTGGGCCAAGACCTTCTCTGATTACCCATCTGGATAACGTTTCCATAGCGTTGTACGGCCTGGATCAAGAGTTCACCTTCATTTGGATTATGACTACAGGGTTTCTCTAAGTAAACATGTTTACCCGCTTGGGAAGCCATAATAGCCGCTGGGGCATGCCAATGATCCGGAGCGGCTACAACCAAGATATCAATATCCTTACTCTCAAGAGATTTTCTAAAATCCCCATATTCCTTTGGTATTGATTTTTGAAATTTGGACAGTGCCTTTGTACATTTCTGAAGGGCACGAGAATCTACATCACAAATATGGGCTACCTCACTATTGGGTTGGGAAGCAAAATTTTCAGCAAGAGCCAACCCTCTAGAGTTGACGCCCATTACAGAAACGCGGAGTCTTTCATTCGCGCCTATAATGTTGTTGTAGCTCTTGGCACTAAATGCTGGCAATACGCCACCGATGCTCAAGGCGCCTGTAGCCAGTATTGATTTCTTTAAAAACTCTCTTCTTGAATTCATTTCTTTATTCATGGCTCATGTTATTATTGCGTGATTGATTTAAGTTCGACTGCTTGTCCATTTCTGACTTTACTCACATCAGCCGCTTGGATAAATGCGCAGATCTCCAAAGTCTCGCGTGGGTCAAAAGGGACTTTCCTTGTGTCAAAAAAATTCACTATTTGATCCAAAAGAGGATTATAACCGACAAACTCACCCAGTTTAACAGCACCCTTTTCGCAGAATATAGTTCCGCCAAACTCCGCCTTTCCCTTTCTCGTTCCTCTTACTGTGCCTATACGACCATCCTCCCATACACCTACGATTGTATCCGCATCAGCCGTGTGTGTACGGCTGATTGTTTTACAGCCGATACCCATCGCCGTGAATAAAATCTCCACACCATGTATACCGTACCAAAAAAAATCTGGGTGACTACTTTCGAGACTGGCAGGCGAATAGACATCCGCGCCCAACACTTTGCCATATTTACCACTCAACACCTCGGCCATCCCTGTAATATATCGTAAGGATGAAGACGAAAAAAATGGCACATCGTATTTCTTAGCCAAATCAAATATCGCAGCAGCGTCTTTATAAGATGCTGCCAGAGGCTTATCAATAAAGACGATTTTCTTCGCCTTTAGTACTTCTTCGGCTTGTGCGAGATGCAATCTCCCATCATTTGTTTCCAACATTACAGCATCTACCTTGGTCAACAAATCCTGTATGGACTCGGCAATTTCTACACCATATGTTTTAATCTCTTCAATATATTTAGGAATACGCTCAAAGGAAGAAGCTATAGTCTTTGAACCGTAAGGGTAGGCCATTGCTACATAATATCCTTTATACTTAGCTGGGTCGGCATTTATAGCTTTGGCAAATGCTACCGAATGGGAGGTGTCCAATCCGATTATACCAATCTTTTTACCAACATCTTGGGGCATGCCAAATGTTATCTCCGGTGTTAAAAGAGAGAAGAATGTCAGGGCACCTACTCCCAAAAATTCTTTACGATTCAAATTATTCATGATTTGATCATTTATTGTGTTATCATCATTTAGTTAAATATGCAATACGGGTACGTACCCATAAATTAAACAAGCACCTCCCAAAACATCGGCAATCGAATACATTCAACTTGCAAAAGTTGCTGTGTAGTCATTAAGCTTATCAAACTCGTAAGAAATAGGCCTGCCTATCGTTGAAATCGGCAGTTATTTAATGTTTATAATTTTAATACTATAAATATAGTAAAAATGTGTACGTACACGAAATAAAAAACAAATAAATATTACAGTTTGTAATATTTATAGTTTTCTTTGGTCAACACATCAATTGGCATATGGTGTAGTTTCACGACATCATCGCCTGAAATAAAGTAATCACAAAGTGTCTGCAACGCAATAAATCCCTGCTTAACGGGCTGCTGACTAATAATAAAATCAATATAGCCTTCTTCTAAGTAAGCAAGGTTACTTTGTAAATAATCATATCCAATTAATCGAATATCTAATCGCTTTTCTTTGATGTACTGTGCGATGATAAAGAGTCTCGAATTCGTTACAAATATCAAATCAACTTCATTATGTTGAAGAAAACGCTCCAACTCCAGCCTGACGGATTCGTAGTCCGTCTGACTCAGAGAAAGTTTATGTATCTGTTGTTTGAAATCCTGCTCAACAAGATAATCCTCAAAGCCCTCTGTCTTTTTAATGAGATGATAGGTTGCATCGAGCTCCTTAGAAATATTGAGCACAAGTACCGATCCTTGATCCTTAATAAGGTAATGCGCAATATTGCCCGCCATCCTACCCGATTGGTACAGATCGGGACCGATATAGCTCAGCGGAGTCACAAAAGGGATATCCGAATTGATAAATACAAAACTTATCTTGCGTTCAGCGCATCGTCGGGTGAATTCCATAGCCTCATTAATAAAGGTCGGCGCAATAATCACACCATCTATCCTATCCCCTAAGATACGGTCAGCCTGCCGTTTGAAAGATGTACGATCATCCAGATTAAACAAATAACGGACCACCTCCACCCCAAACATCTTGACCTCTTCCAACGCAGAATTGATACCATCCAACGGAAGTTTCCAATATTCGGTCTCTTGGGATTGCATAGGTATCAAAACCGCAAAACGATAGACCCGTTTAGAGGCTAGCCGCTGGGCAAGCATATTAGGCTTATAATCCATCTCTTTGATGATATCCTCTATCTTCTGTTTGGTTTTCAGAGCGACCCCACCCCTCTTGTGCAATACTCGATCTACTGTTGCTATTGATACGTTGGCGCGTCGGGCAATCTCACGGACTCCATTTAATCCTGAATTCTCTTCCATAATTAATTTTCAATACAGCAAATTAACCATTTGCAATCAAACTCGCACTATCTTGATCTAAATACAGTGTAGTATTAGGATGCTTTCTCAATATCGTCGATGGAAAACGTTCGCTTACTGGCTCTTCCAGTGTCCATTTTACAGCCTGTGCTTTACTTGGACCTGGCACTACACAGTATAAATAAGGTATTTCAAATAAAGTTGGTATAGTCAAAGTCAATGCTTCCGCTGGTACAGCATCAAAAGACGGAAAACAGCCATCATTGACCTGTTGTTGCCGACAAGTGTCATCCAAGCTAACCCGTTTCACTTTTACGGGGTCCTTAAAATTAGCAACAGGGGGATCATTAAATGCCAAATGACAATTTTCACCAATACCTAGGCAGACTAAGTCAGGACTATATTCCTCTAGAAGCTGTCCATATCGTATACACTCTTCTGTTGCGTCATCAGCCTCTCCTCTAAGTAAGTGTACGCTGCGGAAGGGGAGCATGTCAAAGAAATGCTCTTTCAGATACCTTCTGAAGCTTTGTGGGCTATCCTCACTGAGTCCCACATATTCGTCCATATGAAAGGCATTGACTCGACTCCAATCCACATCAGTATCGATGAGTGCTCGATAAAGTTCCAATTGCGAGGGTGCTGCTGCAAAAATAACAGAGACCTCCTCCTGTTTCTCCAACAATTGTACGATGCGAGCTGCCACATCAGCTGCTGCAGCAGCTCCCATTTGCGTTCGGCTTGTCGATACGCTTAAATTCAATAAATCCATCGTCGATTTTATAAGGTTATAATTGATTATATATGACATTCCCTTGTACCATAGTCCACGACACTTCGATATTTTCGTCAAAGAGGATCAAGTCGGCATCCATCCCCATTTGGATACTCCCTTTTTGATTGCTGATACCAAGCACACGGGCAGCATTAAACGTCACCATCCGCACAATAGTATGCAGGGGCAACTCCACCAGTAACCGCATTACCCTAACCAATAGATCGCATGTGGCTATACTACCCGCAAATGCTGTCCTGTCTTGCAATTTAGCTACCCCGTCTTCTATAATGACCTTGGTACCTCCTACCAATGGTCCCAATATACTTTCGTCAACCTGGGTACCTGCAGCCCGCATGGCATCTGTAATCAGCACGATTCGGTCATGTGATTTGAACCTACTGATCAACTGCAACAAGTGTTTAGGTAAGTGCACACCGTCGGCGATGATTTCAAGATCGAACCCATCGATTAGATAGCCTGCTTCTACCACTCCCGCAAATCGATGTCCCGCTACACGTTTTATGGACGACATCGCCGAGTAAAAATGAGTCATTAGTGTATATCCTACTTGATGCGCTTTCTCCACATCCTCATATAAAGCGTCACTATGAGCTACTGCTGCTATGATATTATGTTTAACTAAATATTCTCCCATCTCCACAGCCCCCGGAAGCTCAGGAGCAACGCTCCATCTCTTTATAAATGGAAAACGTTGGATAATTGCCTGATACTCCTGCGGATCGGGATCTCGAATATAACGTGGATCCTGGGCCCCTCTCTGTTCCATGGCAAAATAAGGTCCCTCCAAATGCATTCCCAAAAATTGGGCTCCTTTGCTATTGCGTCTACACGCCTCCTCATAGCATCCAAGCGTTTTTTCCAATTGTTCTTGAGTCGTGGTCAGTGTGGTGGGCAACATTGCTGTTGTCCCAAAAGTGGCATGTGTCTCCGCTATCGTCAAAAAGGCCTCCACCGTACCATCCATAAAATCAGCACCACCGCCTCCATGAATATGGATATCGATAAATCCTGGAGATAGGTATCTCCCCTTTCCATCCACCCTACTCACTTCATCAAGATCCAGAGAGATTTCCTTTTCTGAACTATATATGCCAGCAATCTTACCTGCTGAGACCAGTACAACGCCCTGTTGCACCCGATCTAACAGAATAATGTTGACATTAGAAATTAAATATGTATTCATGTTTATAATTGTGTACGTACACGAAAATAGAAAAAATATTAAACAATCTACAATAATATTCCATATATACTCCATCTCCTTCCTCAGAAAAAAAAACCAACACAACAACAAGCAACTAACAATCAAATAGATAACAAAAAAAACAGACAGCTACATTTCATACAAATAATAATTACGGGTACCTTCCCCTTCCTTTTAAAACGTAGACACTTAAACAAAGAGGCTCAACCATAAAAAAAGCGCAGTCTCCTGCGCTTTCTTTCCAAGATCTCTATCAGCACTTCACAAGCCTCAGAGACCTAAGGATCACCTTATTAATCAACAATTATTTTTTCAAGGGTTTGGTACTCATTTCAAAAACAAGTTCGCCACCATCCTTGATACTATCGTACGAAAGTCTGAGATTATCCAGGGGTTGGCCATTGAATGTTACCTTTTTAACATATTTATGTTTATCGGATTGATTGAGTGCTTTAAGTGTCAACACCTTTCCATTTTCCAAGTTGACACGAGCAGCCTTCACCAAGGGGCTTCCTATCCAATAGTCTTGTTCTCCCGGGGCCACAGGGTAGAATCCTAAAGAGCTGAAAATATACCAGGCACTCATTTGGCCGCAGTCATCATTACCCCCCAAACCTGCTTCTCCGTTTTGGTATTGATGACGGATAATATCTCGAATACGCTCTTGAGTCTTCCAGGCACTACCAGTCAAGTTGTAGAGATAGGCCACATGATGAGAAGGTTCGTTACCATGTACATAGTTACCGATTATTCCCTCTCGAGTAATATCTTCCGTATTTGCAAAGTAGTGATCTGGCAAATGCATAGTAAATAGAGAATCTAGATAAGTTTCCAGCTTTTTACCTCCCCCCATTACTTTCATCAATTCAGCAGGTTGATGTGGTACATAAAGACTGTAATTCCAAGAGTTTCCTTCAATAAACCCCTGACCATGCGTATCCAACACATCAAACTTTGGCCTAAAAACACCTTTAG
Source organism: Sphingobacterium sp. SYP-B4668 (assembly GCF_027627455.1). Taxonomy (NCBI): domain Bacteria; kingdom Pseudomonadati; phylum Bacteroidota; class Sphingobacteriia; order Sphingobacteriales; family Sphingobacteriaceae; genus Sphingobacterium; species Sphingobacterium sp. SYP-B4668. The sequence continues at coordinate 3,811,794 of NZ_CP115483.1, forward strand.
AATCTTTGGGCCTCATAAACCCTATTGCCGGATCGAACAGTTGACGCCATGACTCAGCTCGTTTGCTGAATCTCTCATATACTTCAGTATTTCCCAGTTTTTGCGCCAATTGGGCAATACACCAATCATCATAGGCATATTCCAACGTATTGGATACCGAAGTTCCCGAAACATCATCAGGAACATACCCCAAATCGATATAGGCTCCAATACCTTCATATCGCCTAGTATTGGCAGTCTGTACACAAGCCCGTAATGCTGCTTGCGCATCTCCTTTGTACACCCCTTTCATAATGGCATCTACGACAACGGATACAGAATGGTATCCACTCATGCACCAGTTATCATTGGCATAGTGAGACCATATGGGCAGCATCTTCAATACGCTCTGATCATAATGTGCCATCATAGAAGCCACCATATCCGAATTGCGAGACGGATTAATCAAATTCATTAGCGGATGAAAAGCTCTAAAAGTATCCCATAATGAGAATGACGTATAATTCGTAAATCCCTGAGCCTGGTGCACCTCTTGGTCAAGTCCCTTGTATTCGCCATTGATATCCATATATACGGTCGGCATTAAGCTCGCATGGTACAATGCTGTATAGAAATTAATCAGGTCTTCTTTGTTCAGCATATCGACTTCTATCTTGGCCAATTCTTTCTCCCATAGCTCCTGTCCATTCTTCACAATATCGTCAAAGGCCCAGTTCGGTGTTTCGGCAGTCATATTGATCAACGCATTTTTCATGCTTACAGGGCTAAGAGCTACTTTCATCATGACCTCTTCTCCATCCTCGGTGTCAAAGTCCAAATGCATGCGTATATTGTGCGCCGCTAAATCCGGAAAATTATCCTCTTGGTTAAACTTTCGCCAAAACCCATTATAAACGGATTTACCATCTTTATATTGAGCGCCGTAGTTCCTAAAAGGTTTGGATGTTTTTATAGCAAAATAGACAGTTCTAGAACGCGCCCACCCGTTAGTCTGTCTGTACCCTGTAATCAACGAGTCGTTATGCACTTTGACCACTGTCCATACATTTTTACCCTCATAGTTGTATATTCCGGCGGTAAGGTCGAGAATGAGATGAGACGCATCCGATTTAGGAAAGGTATAACGATGTACTCCAACCCTTGCGGTCGTGGTCATCTCGGCCTTGATCCCGTGCTTATCCAATATCACACTGTAGTAGTTAGGCTTTGCCACCTCCTGCTCATGACTGTAGGGAGAGCGGTATCCGTCTTGAGGTCGTTCGACGGTACCCGGATTCAGCTGTACCTTCCCTTGCGTCGGCATGACCAAAATATCTCCCAAGTCAGCATGTCCTGTACCACTGAAATGCGTATGGCTAAATCCCACTATAGTGGGATCTTCATATTGATATCCAGCACAATACTTATAGACGTCTCCATTATACCTTCCTCCAACTGCGTAGGGGATGGTATCCGTGTCTGGACTTAGCTGTACGGCTCCAAAAGGCACCGTAGCTCCCGGAAAAGTATGGCCCATTTTGGCCGTACCGATGAGTGGGTTGACGTATTGAATCAAAGATTTCTGCTGTGCTTTCCCCAACAGAGGATTACTCACAAGCAATACCATCAGAAGGAATAGGCGTTCATTTTTTAGTTTCATAATTACTGATCTATGGAAGGGTCGGCAGCATAGCGTTTCCACAGACTGTCTAAATCTTGCCCCGTTTGCTCCTTCCAAAAACTTTCGCTATAAGTTTTGTCCCTCATTTTTTTATCTAGCGTCTTAACGATGTTTCGCTTTACTTTGGTATCCAACCAATAGAAAAAACGAGCAGTAACGCGATAAGAATCGCTGTACTTTTGCGTATCTTTAAAATCGGGGAGTTTCCAATTAGCAGATGCATTGTCTACACCATCTGTAAATCTGACATAATCAGCGATACCTTCTGTAATCCACCAAGGGCCAGAGCCATTAGGATACCCTTGCACAATATGCATCACTTCATGGGTCACAACGTCGATATCATTTGGATTCTTAGCAAACCAAACCGGACTATATCTCACAATACCTCCTGCAGTAGCGGCGACTCCATCATATCCAGGGTCAATGACAAACGAAACCTGCTTTCGGGTATTTTTATTATATCTCTTCGCCAGCTTCGGATAATTGAGAAAATATGTATCGATAAGCCTCTGCTTTAAAACGGGATCGAAGTCCGCTTGCTTATTGATCCATATCAATGAATATTTGCCTTTTGTAATGGTATCGACCTCTACGGCTTCCCGACGATCATCGTCGGTATGTTGCCAATTGTTCTGTGCCTTGACGGTAATACCTCCCATTACCATACATAATGCCGTGCAAGACATAATTTTTATTAATTTTTTCATTTTTTATGCTTATTTACTTTGTTTGTTTTCAGTTCATTCGTCATCGAGTATGGTGCTGCAGATTCCTCGGTACCTCTCGTCATATTAGGTTGCACACTCATGTCAAAATCTAACACGGCTCCCTGCATTAAACCGGTATGACTTAACCAGTTTTTAGCGTAGGTCTGCCCATTTAGGGAAAGTTGATTTACGTAAACGTGAGACTTAGATGCATTGACTGCATTTATTTCTACTTTCTTCCCATTTTCCAAATGTAGCACTGCTTTGGAGAATAAAGGTGCACCAATGACATATTCATCCGTCGCAGGACATACCGGGTAGAATCCCAAAGCAGAGAATACATACCATGCTGACGTCTGCCCGTTGTCCTCATCCCCACAATAACCGTCAGGTGTAGCACTATACATTCGGTCAAGCACTTGCCTAATCCAATATTGGGCCTTCCAGGGTTGGCCAGCATAATTATAAAGGTAGATCATGTGTTGGATAGGTTGATTTCCATGGGCATACTGCCCCATATCGGCAATTTGCATTTCTCGTATCTCATGTATAGTACCTCCGTAATAGCTATCATCAAACAGCGGCGGTTGATTAAAGACACTGTCCAGCATATTGACAAAAGTCTTTTCTCCCCCCATAAGTCCAATCAACCCCTTTATATCATGAAATACACTCCAAGAGTAATGCCAACTGTTGCCTTCCGTAAAAGCGTCCCCCCATTTCAACGGATTGAAAGGCGTTTGAAATTTCCCATCCTTATTCTTGCCACGCATCAGATTGGTCGACGAATCGAAAAGATGCCGATAATTTTGTGCCCTCTTGGCATACAGGTCAATTTCACTTTGTGGTCGCTTAAGTTCCTTGGCAAGCTGATAGATTGCAAAGTCATCATAAGCATACTCCAATGTACGAGCTGCGTTCTCATTGATTCCAACATCATAAGGCACGTATCCCAATTCATTGTAGTAATTTACACCTTTTCTTCCAACTGCCGTCATTGGCCCTTCATTATTCGCTCCATGGAGCAGTGCTTCATACAACGTTTGGATATCATACCCTCTCAAACCTTTCATATAGGCGTCAGAGACTACCGATGCTGAATTGTTGCCAATCATGATATCCGCATAACCGGGGCTACTCCATTCTGGCAAAAATCCGCCTTCCAAATACGCATTCTTAAGGCCCTCTTGCATCTCCACATTAATAGCAGGATACATCAGGTTGAGGAAGGGATATAATGCTCTAAAGGTGTCCCAAAATCCAGTACCCCCGTATAAATATCCAGGTAATACCTTTCCATTATACGGACTATAATGCACTGTCTGTCCATCCTTGGATATTTCGTATAGCTTATTGGGAAAGAAAAGCGTTCGATACAATGTAGAATAAAAAGTACGCATTTGATCTATATCTTCTCCCTCTACTGCAATACGCCCAAGTTTTTCATTCCAAATCGTACGACCATCTTTAGCGATTTGATCAAACGTCCTATCGCCAAGCTCGTCCAGATTAACAAGAGCTTGTTCGGGACTAATAAAGGACGACGCGACCTTCACATGTACGGCCTTTGAACGGTCCTTAATCTTGAACCCGACAATAGCACCCGTCTGATTAGCTGTTGACTTCAATTTCCCATTAAACCTGGACTTGTCCTCCCATGTTGAAAAATTATCAAAAGGCTGATCAAATACCAATACAAAATAATTCTTGAAGTTAGGAAGCTTTCCTCGCGAATATCGAGAAGAATACCCTATGATCATATTCTTCTCTGGTATGATCTCCACTTCCGAACCTCTGTCAAATGCATCCAAGACAACGAATGCGCTGTCTGTCGTCTGAAACGTAAATCTAAACATCGCAGCCCGTTCCGTAGGTGTTATTTCAGCCCTCACATTATGATCGGCGAGGTATACCGAGTAGTGATAAGGTTTTGCTGTTTCGGATTTATGTGAGAACCAACTCGCTCGGCCTTCTTGGTCAAATATGCCTTTACCAGTGACCGGCATCAGAGAAAACTGACCATAGTCATTCATCCAAGGTGAGGGTTGATGGGTTTGCTTAAGCCCTCTTATTTTGTCTGCTGTATATACATACTGCCACCCGTCTCCATTCTTCCCTGTCTGTGGCGTCCACATATTCATGCCCCAAGGAAGGCCGATGGCAGGATAAGTATTTCCGTTAGAGAGAGAGGGTTTGGAATCCGTCCCCATCAATGGGTTCACCAAATCTACAGGATCAACAGCTCTGCCATTGACCTTTTGCGCCAAAGTAGATGCCGGGAATATAATCCCGGCACCTACTAATAAGGCAATACTTGCTATTATTGATTTTTTAAACATATTCATTTTTTAGCTTACCATCCAGCATTCTGCACCATTTTCTCATTTTTCAAAATTTCATTGTTAGGAATTGGGAACAAGTAATCCCTTTCTTTTTTGAAAACACGGGTCTCGATAAGTGTTTTTGCATAAAAAGCATCTCCATCAGCATTAAGATTAAGCCCATACACTGGCCCATTATCCGTCTCCTCTGCTATCTTCCATCTTCTAGTATCGAAGAATCGTACATTCTCAAAAGCTAATTCCACCTGTCTTTCCCGACGGATAGCATCACGCATGGTCGCTTGTGTGGTGGGCACTGTGATACCATTAGGACCGTATAATGGAATCCCAGCACGCTCACGAATAAGATTGAGATATTTAACAATATCTGCATGTCCCGGTTCAGACTCATTTAAAGCCTCCACATAGTCCAAGTAAATATTCGCTAACCTAATCAGCAATGCCCCTCTTGAATTACCATTTGTAGATACGTTTTTGCGAACCGTATAGCCCGTAGGTGTCACATCAGATGTACTCTGTGTTCGTCCTGAATTGCCACTGAAATTAAACAACGACAACACTGCCGTACCGCTATTTGCCTGATTGAGCCAATAGCTTCCATTATAAGTAATCCCTACGTAAAAACGAGGTTCTCTATTCGTGTAGGCTGCAAAAGTCGTTCTTGATGTTACATCATAAGGAGCTTTGAAACTGACATAGCCGTCTTTTTGATAATTCGCATTGGGATCGGTAATCGGCAGTCCATTGTTCATCGCATATGCATCTACAATTGTCTGCGTAGCACCAAGTGCACCACCACCCTGAGCTGCTGAAGGAAATCCGACATGCTTCGGTGTACGATCATATTGTGCATTGTTTCCACTGTTGGAACGCGCAAAAATCCATTCTTGATTCCAATCTACCGTCATCACATTTCTACAAGATAGATAAGCCGCTACAAATGGATCTGCATTATTCACCTTAAACAACTGATAGTAATTGGGGACAAACTCGTCGATAAATGCCTTAGCAGCGGCTGCTGCATCTTTCCACTTGTCAGGATTGGCAGTCGCACTGAATAAGGCTGTTCCATCTGCATTTTTCACACTAGCAAATGCGGTATTACCATTGAACAATGGGCTCGCCTTGAGTAATAGTGCTTCAGCTTTATAGGCTTTTGCAACTCCTTTGGTAATACGACCAAACTCACTGTTATTCGGTTCGTAAGGTAGGTTGCCATAGGCATTGTCCAATTCGGCAACGATGTAATCGATACATTCATCAAATGGGGTACGGGATAATTTTAAATCCGAAATAGGTATATTGATATCCAAGACCTCCTCTCCTACTATTGGAACGGCACCATAGCTTCTTACCAGATAATAGTAATAAAGCGCACGCAATGCCCTTGCCTCAGCTTTATAGGTCGTTTTCATCACATCGGTCACTTCCACACTATTCGCACCATCTATATTCTGGATAAAATACGATGCATTACGAATTCCTCTGTAATAGCTGTTCCAAAAGGACTCGATTGTCCCATCGGTATTACTCCATACCGACGAAATCATATTATTACTGTAATTGAAGTCCCATGTATATTTAGCTTCATCCGATGAAGCCGTCCATGGACCTGCATTATCGGTACCTACAAATCGCTGTGCGAGTTCATTGGGTATTACAGTGTAGATATTCGCCAAAAACTTATCTGTATTGGCTTTGGATTTAAAAATATCATCTACGGTGATGACATCATCTGGTACTTGATCCAAATACTTATTACAACCACTGAAAGACGACGCAGTCAGTAGCGCTAATAATATATATATTGATTTTTTCATTGGAATATATTTTATCATTTATTAAAAGTTTGCCTGTACGCCCATGGTCACAGTCCGAATATTCGGATATCTTGTACCGTTGTTGGTATTCAATTCAGGATCCCACAGTTTAAATTTGCTCCAGTACAGCAGATTGACCCCTTGTACATATATACGCGCATTCTTCATCCCGATACTTTGAAATGTTCCCTTTTTTAAGTTGTATCCCAAATCTATTGTCTTTAACCTTAAAAAATCAATATCTTTTACCCACCAACTGGATGACACTGCGTTGTTCTTATTGGCCGCATTTCCATAAGCCAAGCGAGGATAGAATGCGTTTGGATTTGGATTCTCTTCTGTCCAACGATCTTCTGCTATTGCAAATAAATTACTACGTTCGGCACCGGTACTATTATTGAAAGGAATGATTCCATCGCCAGATATTTGACGATCTGCTCCTGATATCCCTTGGAAGAAAGCCCCAAAATAAAACTGTTTATACGTCAAATTGAATCCAAATCCATATATAGTATTGGGTATATCCCCATTACCGATACGCATAATGTCATTAGCATTCACAATACCATCTCCATTCAAATCCTTATATTTAATATCACCCACGCGTTGTGCTCCTAAAGCAGTTTGATCGGCATGCGCATTGATTTCTTCCTCAGATTGAAACAATCCATCAGCGACATACCCAAATCTAGAAAGGTAGTTGACACCTCTTCTTTCCATGTAAGGAAACGGTTGTCGAGGTTGGTCATTTTCGATCACTTTGTCTTTATTGTATGTAAAAGTTGCACGCATATCCAAGTATACTTGTCCAAGCGCTAGCGGCGCCATCTCGACTGTCGCATCTATCCCTTTATTGTCAATAATTCCTAAATTACCCCAAGGTGAGCTGTTCAAGCCTACATATCCCGGAAGCGCCCCTCTTTGTAAGAATACGCCTGATCTTCTTTCTTTAAAGAGATCAACCGTTAGCGACAATTTAGACTTTAAAGTTTTCACTTCAATCCCGAGATTTTGCTTATGCGCTTCGGCCCATCTGACATTCGTGCCATAGTCACTTATAGCTGTACCACCATAGGTCACATTGTTAGATCCGTTACCAAACGTATACCCCCCAGCTCCAGTATTGACCAAGGTTAGATATCCAAACCTACGAACCCCACTGTTGATATCCAATGCGCCACCATCACCCACGGTACCATTAGAGTATCGTAATTTCAAGAAATCAACCGCATCTTTCACCGGTTCAAAGAATCGTTCATTAGACACGACCCATCCCACACCGAATGATGGGAAAAAGCCAAATTTCATATCTGGAGCAAAGTTTTCAGACCCATTATATCCGAAATTTCCCTCCACAAAATACTTATCTGCATACGAGTATGTAAGACGTCCTGCAAGTCCCTGACTCCTAAATGGCAGCGAAGAGGTGACACTATTGGCAAAGGCGAATGTCTTTTCACGCTGATTATAGAGCAACATGGCGCTGATCGTATGATCATCAGCAATTGTTTTACTATAGTTAAGAGAAGCTTCCGTATAGAATTGACGATTCGAGTCATTGTCTTTTGAAAAGGCCAAGTCATCCGTGCCTTGAGAAATACTATTCAAGATAGGGTTTCCACTTTCATCATAAGGGAACAGACGGTTAATCATGTAGGTACTTCTTCTGCGTGTCCGATTAATGGTATGTGAATTCCAAATATCAAAAGAATACAAAGCCGAAAACGTAAGCCCAGGTACCCAAAACTTAAGGTCTTGTGTCAATCTGGCGTTGGTCATGATCTGATTCGAAAAAATATTCTGAAAACCAGTCTGTGTGACATCAGCATAGGGATTAGGCTGTGCACCCGCGGAACTCACCCCGGGGACTAGATTACCAGGATACATAACCGGATACAAAACAGGGTTAGTCTGCATTACATTTGCAAAAGCATTCTGTGGATTGATTCCGGGATAGTTGGTATTGGCGACATATCCCTGTACACCTAAGTCAAACTTGGTCGTAGTCGTCCAATTCATCGAGACATTAGACGTAAAGTTGTAACGCTTGAAACGAGTAGATGCATCATAACTCTGCAAGGCATCCGTACGAAGCAAGCTTTCTTCATCATAATAGGCTCCCGACACATAGTAATTTGCGAAATCAGATCCACCTCTCGCACTAAAGTTAGCTCTTTTATTCCCAGACACATTTCTGAATAGTTCGTCCATCCAGTTAACATTGGGATACAACAACGGATCGGTCCCTAGTATGGTATTGTTGATGTAATTATTGGAATATTCCTTCGTCAAGCCGGAAGCCAACCTGGCTTCATTACGAAGTAGCATATAGGTCACTCCATCTGTCAACTCAGGTCTCTTCGTGAATGAAGTGATCCCTTGGTTATAATTAAACATCAAGGTCGGTTTACCTGTTATCCCCTTCTTTGTCGTGATCAAGATGACGCCATTAGCTCCAGCCACACCGTACACTGCCGTTGCAGACGCATCCTTCAAGATCGTAAAGGAAGAGATATCCTCTGGATCGAAGCTATCGATATCCCGTCCCTGAATTCCATCAACCACGACCAGTGGAGCGGCACTATTTCCTGATTGATTGAAAGTTGAAATACCTCTTATCCAAAGATCTGCTCCATCTGACCCAGGCAATCCTGTACGTTGCACGCCCACCAAACCAGCTATTCGCCCCGCAAGTGCCGCGCTCAGATTGGCGATTGGGACTTTTAGATCCTCGACTTTGACCGTTGACTGTGCACCCACTAAGCTTATTTTTTTCTGTTGACCGTAACCCACGACAACGACTTCATTAATGCTATTGTTGATGGCTTTCAAGGTTATATTCAAATTTATCGTATTATTGATGACAGTTCGATAGTCCTCATAGCCAATAAACCGAACCACGACAGTGTCTCCTCTACCGGCAAGGATATTGAATTGTCCCATATTATTGGTTGCCATCGAATTTTTTGATCGTGTATTAATGACGGTCACCCCGTCCAAGGGATTGTTAAGCTCATCTTTGACTACACCCGTAATTTCTAACTGCGTATTGCTCTGGGCAATAGTCTCAGACATACAGATGACACCAATCATCACCACGAGCGTGATAAGTAACGTTCTTTTCATGTTTAGTTTTTTGTTTAGTGATTGCGTAAAAAAGATTGGTTATTCGGGCACATTGTTAACTCGCCACTCTGCAAGCTGAAAGAGTCCACTACCATCACGTATAGCAGTTATGCTCAAGCGATAATACCTATACTTCTCTTTGTTGGGTACATCGAAGCGTACCTTTTGATCTCTAGAAGCAAATAAATAACCTTGCTTGGTATCTATCGTCGTCCAAGTCGTACCATCATTAGAACCAGCGAATGTCCAGTCCTTGGGATCACGCCCCTGTGCATCATTCGCCGATGCCAAGATATAGGACCCTACCGCAATACCACCTGGGAAGGACAATTGGAGATAGAGATCATCCACATAAGGATTGATCAGAAATTTGGTCTTGTAGTCATTGTCGACTACTTTCGGAGAACCTTCATTGGCTGTCTTCCCGCCCGAGTTTTCGCGGTTGACAGCAAGAACACCATAGGCGGTTATATCCATTTCGGGCTCCTTTTCAGGTTCCAATAGGTCATAGTGCCTTGTCTCGGTTTTTTCGCATGCTGTCAGACAGATAAAGAGCCCCAAGAGGGCGCATAGCTGTTTAAATTTAGTTAGCTTTTTCATAAATTAAGGTGAATTGAAATACTAAAACGGATTAGCAAATCGAAATTACGAAGCCTTAATTAATAAAGTTGTTAACCAGTTGTTAATGACAAAAATCAGGTGTTGGGAGCACGAAAGATAAACCCGACTTTAAAAACTGTTTCCAACTGTACATTGTTGGAATGGGACAATAGCTTGCGTATCCGAGAGACAAATACATCCAAGCTTCTTCCTAAAAAATAATCATTTTCTCCCCAAACAGCCAATAAGATATCCTCCCGCTTCAAGACACGATTGGCATTAAGTGCAAAGTATTTCCAAACTTCAAATTCCCGCTCGGTCAGATTCACCTGATGGTCATTTTGGAAGACTAACATCATCTGATCCTGTACCAATCTAATATCTCCAATATACAAATCTGCGGACCGTCTCACTTGTTGGCGATTGATGATGTTGTGTATACGCCAAGAAAGTTCTTCGATGTCAAAAGGTTTAGTGATGTAATCATCTCCTCCCAATTTGAGTCCTTGGATTTTACTTTCCTTATTATTCCTAGCTGTCAAGAAGACAAATCGTTGCTCAGGGTAGCTTTCCAAAAGTTGGCTGACGAGCTCAAAACCTGTATCATCTGGCAATTGTACATCAACAATTAACAAATCGAAAAGTTGTCTACTGCAAAGCTCTTCCGCTTGGCGACAAGTTGTCGCTAATGTAGTATCGAATCCCGAAGAAATCAAGTACTGTTGTGTGACAATTCCCAAGTCTACATCATCTTCAATCATGAGTATCTTTCCCGTCATCTTCTCAATTTTTCTAGCATATATGGACAATTGGTATATAGAGAATAAATTCGGTTCCACTTTTGGGAGTAGTCTCCACTTCTATCCGCCAGCCATGTTCGGCTGCAGACTGCTGCACATAGTATAACCCTAGCCCCACCCCATTCTTAGGTTGTTCTTGCCTACCTCTATAAAATTTGGTAAACATATGTGTGTAGGTCTCCCGATCCATACCATCCCCATTGTCTTTCACATGTAAGGTGATGATATGTTCTTCGCGTGTGGTCCAAATACTGATTTCCTTATCTTGGACACTATTGTATTTAACGCCGTTTTCGACTAAATTATTCATGAGCGTAGTAAACATAAACCTATTAGTCAAAAAATTGACAGGCCCTTCATCCGATTCTCTATGATAAGCCATCTTAGCCTCGGTTCCATACTTGATTTGCAGGTCAGTAGCAATCTCTTCAAGTAATTCATGTAGATTATAAACATCTTTTTCTACATGATATGGGCTAAATTTACTCACATTGATGGCTTGGTTGATTAATTTATCCAATCGACCCGTTTGCCTGTCAATAATGTCCAAATTGATATGGATTGTATCCTTTCCAGTGATGGCTATATCCCTTCTTACATTTTTACTTGCTACTTGTATAGTCGCTAAAGGCGTATTGAATTCATGTGTAATATTATTAAGAAAATCGGTAGTCATCTCATTCATTTTCTTTTGTTTGACCCAATTATTAAAGGTCAAGAAATAAATGGCTACCACCGCCAACAAGCAACAGCCTGATAACAATAGCAGCGGCAAGATGTCCTTGATAATCGCAAGCATTCGCCCTTCCTTATCAGCATAGAGAGCAAATTCAACTCTATTGCTATATTTTTGATGCGATGAAATGGACAAACTAGATACCAATTGATCGCTCTTTTGAAACTGTGTTTCACCACTGATGATTACAGGAATATCTTCCGTAGACATCTTACTAGGTACCAGGTCGATATAAGTACGACCATCAAAAGTCACCGATAACCCCCAAAGGACGAGAGAATACTTAAATTTAGGTTCCAAACCTTCTTTCTTTAGCAAATGGACAAACAGGCTATCCATTGGTGACTCCCGTCGAAGTTGAGCAACAATTCTGTCGTATATTTCACTTCCTTTACTTTTGAACTGCTTGCCATCTGAATGGTAAAGTTTTTCCAAATCACGCATTTGCGGCCGCAGTATCGAATCGATTATTGCCTGCCCCCCAGGGTAAAGCTTATCATTGATAATTGCCTTTTCATAAGCCGCTTTTAGTTTGCTCTTTTCTGTCTTAAACAAATCCTTGCTCTTGATTTCATAAGTACTCGAAATCAGCTGATACTGTAGGAGCATCAACACCACGAAACTGATAATGGCGATCAGTTTATAAAGTCGTTCGGTATTCAGGTGCATACGTGGTGCATGGGGTTATAGAAATTCGGTAATTTTATTTTGAAGTTTTCAAATGTACATTTTTATTTTTTGATTTAAAAAGCAGTCCATATCCCTCTGTAATCTAAGTCCATAATTAACAGCGGATATATAATACCCCTTCCCACTCGTCTTTACCCAAACAAATAGTAGTAAAGAAAATGAAAATAAATTTGTCTTAGTGTTTATTATACACTATCTTTGTCTTATCATAATTTAGGTTTATAATTGGTTATAAAGGTTTCCACTCTCCCCGTTTGGAAACCTTTTCTTTTTTATCCATCATGCCTTGTCAATTCTTTTATCGTATGTGCATTTATGCATATAATAGCGAGGCCATTAATCCACACAAAGACGAATACGAGCCCATCATTAAATTATATCATGCATAAGGTATAATGTAACTACTATGTAGGTTTTATGTAGGTTCTATGTAGATATAATACATAGTTAATAGCTATATATCATATACATTATCATTACCTTATTTATACAAGATAGTAACACAATACATATACAACTCAAGCATAACGATAGTTGCTATTTAACTTATTTCGCGTTGTGTATTGGTCACGTATTAAAATTTCATTTTCTGGATTCTAATTGCATTCAAAATAGCAATCAGGGACACGCCAACATCTGCAAACACCGCTTCCCACATGGTAGCTAGACCACCGGCACCCAATATCAATACAATACCTTTCACGACAAATGCCAAGGTGATATTTTGCCAGACCACACGTTTGGTCTGTTTACCAATTTGAATTGCGAGGGGGATTTTAGACGGTTTGTCATCCTGTATCACCACGTCTGCGGTTTCAATCGTCGCATCACTTCCCAACCCACCCATTGCAATACCAACATCACTCAGAGCCACCACAGGTGCATCGTTCACACCATCACCTACAAAGGCTACTGTCATATTTCGGGCTTTTATCTCTTTCAGCCTGTTGACCTTATCTTCGGGTAGTAAGTCGCCATAAGCCTGATCTATCCCCAATTGTTCGGCAACATACCTTACCACCGTACTTTTGTCGCCACTCAGCATTGTAGCCTTTACTTGAAGTTTGTGCAACTGCTCTATGGTATACTTCGCATCCGCTTTGATACGATCTGCTATCGTAATATACCCCACAAACTTGCCCTCATACGCTACAGCAATCGTCGTGTAGACGATAGATGCCGGATCCACATCATACTTCACTTGAAATCTATCCAACAACTTGAAATTTCCCACTAACAATTCCTTACCCTTTACCAGTGCGCGCAGTCCGTGTCCTGCTATTTCCTCGACATTGCCCATCTCCAGTGTATTGTCCACGGCACCAACATGTTGATGAATGGCAGTTGCTACCGGGTGCGTGCTGTTGCTTTCCAAAGCATTGACCATCTTCAAGATCTCCTCTTTATCAAATTCAGGCTTGAAGTTGACATCCTGTACGCTGAACACTCCTTCGGTCATCGTACCAGTTTTGTCCATGACCACATGCTGGATGTTAGCCAGTGCGTCCAAGAAATTACTGCCTTTAAATAAAATTCCATTTCGACTTGCGGCTCCTATTCCTCCAAAATACCCTAGCGGGATAGATATCACCAAAGCACACGGACAAGAAATCACCAAAAATACCAATGCCCGATATAACCATTCGCTAAAACTGTAGTCCTGCACAAAAAAATAGGGCAACAAACATATTCCAATCGCCAAAAACACGACAATTGGCGTATATACTTTTGCAAACTTGCGGATAAAGAGTTCAGTAGGTGCTTTTTGAGTGGTCGCATTTTGCACCAACTCGAGGATTTTACTAAGTTTACTATCCGTATAGGCTGCAGTTACACGCACTAAGCTTACCGTATTCAGATTAATCATCCCAGCCAATACCGCTTCCCCTTTCGCTTTACTATCAGGCTTACTTTCTCCCGTCAGCGCCGCGGTATTGAACGATGCCTTTTCAGAGAGCAGCTCACCATCGAGTCCAAGTTTCTCCCCGGGCTTTAGCTGGATTACAGTCCCTATTTGCGCAGTCTCGGCTTTAATTATACGCGGTTGGCCATCCACCAACACCGTTACTTCATCCGGTCGTTGATCCAGCAACGCTTTGATATTGCTTTTTGCCCTCGATACCGCCAAAGTTTGAAAAACCTCGCCCACCGCATAAAACAGCATCACCGCAACGCCTTCAGGATATTCACCAATGGCAAATGCACCAATTGTCGCAATCCCCATCAAGAAGAACTCGGAGAATACCTCGCCTTTACCCACGCTGACAAGAGCATCTTTTATTACTGGAAATCCTACCGGTATATATGCGACAATATACCACAATGTACGTAACCATCCCGTAAACCAATCCTGTGCAATCCAATTGTCCAGCGCAATGGCCGACATCAAGAGTATAAACGAAAGGATTGCAGGCGAAAACAACTTTACCATTCCTCCTTCTACGTTTGAATGATCATGTCCATCATCATCACTATGCCCAGCATGGTCATGTTTACCATTCCCACCAGCCCCCTTTAGCAAGCTTTTAGCGCCAGCGTCCGTGTATACCCTTGTCGTTTGTCCACAGCAGTCCCCATCATCGGCCGTGCTATATGTATGCTTATGTTTTGTGCTCATATCTTAATTGTTTATCGACATTTAAGTGTTTCTTATCTTTACAAAATTACCTCATACCTGCATGCAATGCTATTGCATAGTTTCATCTAAACAATTTTCACATATGCCCTTCGCAAATAGCCGCACTTCATCGATACGCAAAGTTGCTTGAGAAGGTGCCTGGAAATTAATATCCGTTCGACAGGTCGTCTGCTTGCAAATCCTGCAGTAGAAATGCAAATGCCAATCTTTATGTGTATCTTCATTACAATCATCACTACATAGCCGATACTTACTGGTACTATTCTCTTGTATACTATGCACGATTCCTTTTTCCTCAAAAGTCTTGAGTGTACGGTATATCGTAATCCGATCTGCCGGATAGAAATGATTTTCGATTTCGGATAGTGACCGAGCAACATCCTGAGAAGCCAAAAAATCATATACCAATATCCGCATACTGGTCGGCTTCGTATTCTTCTCTCGCAACTTATTCTCTATTTCGTCGTTCATGTCGATTCTCAATTTCAAAATATATCTCCTCTCCGGATTACATAAATCTACGAATTTTTTAATCTTTCGGACCACCAGCTAAGATTCCAGGTTATTTAGCACTTGATGATGACATCAACACGACCCCTATACTGTTCACCAGTAGAGACAACATCAACCTTGCCCATTACCAGTCGCAATGGTCTCTTGGAAAATGGATACTAAAAAAAATGAAAATAAATTTGTCTTAGTGTTTATTATACACTATCTTTGTTCTATCATAATTTAGGTTTATAATTGGTTATAAAGGTTTCCACTCTCCCCGTTTGGAAACCTTTTCTTTTTTATGGTATTTGACATTTATTACCGGTGATATATTACACAATTTGATTATTTACCACCCACGTATTAGGCAGTAAAGATAGGAAGGGCACCTAGCAAAAAGAAAAAATCCCCATTCAGAGCTGAATGAGGACTTATAGCTCGTTACTGCTTGATTCGCAATACGTGCTTCGTCTGGTTTCGGTAGATAGTCAATCCTATATGCTCTGCATAATTATCCCGTTTGACGATTCTTTGAAAATCAGCTACTGTATTCACCAGCTCCCCTTGGCACGCTACGATGACATCGCCAGGTCGCAATCTTCCATTAAATGAGATGCCCCCCTCACCTACTTTTATCACTAATACGCCCGCTATAGCAGGTAATCCCGCGGCCGACTGTTCGCCCAAGGTCTCGATTGATTTAAATGTCCCTCCTTTCCATTCGTAGACTTCGCTCTTATTTGCCGATTTGGACATCAGCAAGTGAGGTATCTCTGGTCGATCTGCCATTTTCTTTAATCGAGGACTTTTCACTCCGAAATTCAACATATCAAAATTTTGGAATCCAAGTACACGATTACCTACCAACCTAAAGTCCCCCCTCTCTGCATCCTGAAATTCAGGGTCGATTACCTGTCCATGCTCCTCTATTCCTTTTGCTTGGTCTAATGCCAATGCTTCGGCATGAGTATAGTAGTTATAATCGACCGTATCTCCCCAGTATTTGATCTGAATATCCTGATGGGCCTGCATCACCACATTGTTTCGAAATACATCATGGCTATTCCTAAACCAAACATGTGGATGAAATCCATTATTGACCATCACATTGTTGTACACAGTCCTATAAAATCCTTCTCTCAGTTTGAGTCCGCCACTGAGGCACAGATTATTATATATCAGGTAGTTACTTGAACCATCATCCAAGTCGATGTCCCAGCCGTGATCACATTGGAATCGATTGTCGTGAATCAAAGTCGTTTTGACAGCATCTAAAGTAACCCAATTCGGATGTTGGGCAGTCAGACGATCCATCTCCGATCGGTCGGGATGCCAAAACCTATCCCGCCCCCACGAATTGAACGCACCGTGATCACTGGTTTCTAGTACCGTATGGAATACATCATTATATCCGATATCATGGCCTCCCCATGTCCCGTCACCCACATTGATTCCTGCACGCGGTACTTCATAGATGGTATTGTGAAGCACTCGAATGGTCGAGGCCATAGCAATCTGTACCCCTGCCACCTGCTTTTCGATCAATCCTATTCTACGTATCAGATTGTCGCTCACTTCACAGTCTTTTGGGTAATCATCTCCCCTAGGGCCAGGCACTGTATCCATTTCCGCAATTGGAACGAACTCTTCATACCGAAATGCCGGAGATCTTACCGCATCCGGATTGCCGACAAAATTAATCGCCCCCGCACCTATGCGTTCCACCAGATTGTTTGATATCACGACCTCTCGATTGTAGTTGCTTACGAACACGGCATTGCCGCCTAAATCTGTAAAGTCCGATCCAATCACCGTGCAACGCTCAGCTCCTTCGATCAAGACTGCCCCTTGCCGATAGATAGCCCAATCACTTCTTAGCAATGGCTCGGCAGTCTTCATAAATGTAGGTGCAGTATGCACGAAGCTAATTCCTTGTATGCGCACATCGTGCACTGGTCGGCTCCTGCTACCCTTGATGGTCAAGATATTCTCCTGCATGGGCACTTCCAATTTTAGATCGTTGGGATTCACCCCCATTTTCGGATAGTAATACAGTATGCCATCCTCCTCATCCAGATACCATTCATTCACTGCGTCCAGCTCTTCGAACACGTTCTCTACGTACCGATAGGTCTCGTGCATTTTACTCGGCCTATTATTCTGTTCGCCTCCTTCTAATTGCACCTCCCCGTTCTCGTTCTTACCGACCACCCGATAGTGGAACCCACCCCATCGACCAATATGCAAGGCATGTACATATGCTCCTTTTGGAGCTTTCCATCTCTTTACACGTTCTGGAGCTATTGCATCTACGGCATATCCATTAAAAGGCAATACAGTAGGATCATAATTGGGGTATCGCGCCCGTATCATAGGCTCTCCATCCGTGTAGATATGCTGAAAGCTCATCCGCTTTGGCACTTGGCTTTTCCAGATACCATTTCCTACTTCCTCCCACTTGAGCTGCAACGGCGTCGCCCCACTCCAGGTGACGCGTTGTCCTTCCATAGCTTTGATGGTAACAGGAGCAGTTGCTGTACCAGAGGATTCAGGACCAATCAGGAGGGGCTTGTCTATATAATACAAGCCCTCCTTAATAAGTACTTCTATAGCGCCGGTATGGCCTTTTTTCTTCAAGTTGGCTATCTCTTGTACAGCCGCATAGGGCGAAGCATAGGGTCGTTCTTCTGTTCCGGGATTACTATCCTTACCAGACTTGGCAACATAGATTCTCTTGGCCACTGTAGTTTGGGCTGATACAGCTCCCCCTTCCCACATTACTCCTATGATGAACAGCACCAATACTTTGGGGATATACGTTAATGTATGAATCATTTATATAGAATTACTTCGTGAATTCAGTTCATAATTAATAGTCATTCGATCTCTCGCTGATTTGCTCTATTTGTATCGTGGAATTAGTTTTCGGTGGCACTCCTGCTCCTTTTTTTCATCCACGGTTAAACAATCTGTACCACATAGATATTCATTTGATATAAAGGTGCATTCGGTCCAGTATTCCAATATCCGCTACTATACTTGAGGTTTACAGTTCACAATTTAACAAGAATTTTGACAAACGAAGATTTCGGCAATGAAAATATCTGGCTTGTATGAATAGTAATCCGTATTTAGCCTTTTCGCCCTTAGGCCTAAAGCATATCTTAAAAGTAAAAAGGGTCTCTTATGGAGACCCTTTTTACTTTTACCGTACGGAACACTATAATTTGTGTTCTTATTTTATAACTTTTACACGCAGGTCCCGAACATTAACAGTTGTCGAGGATCGAAACATCAATAAATCAAAAGGTTGTTCGACAAAGAAGAGGCTACTCAGATTAGATAAACCTCCGTCTGCAAATATCTCCACCGAATTACGATCGACTAGCAACCTATAGGTCAGCGTCTCGGCATCCAAGATACGCGGAGCTACCGTACGTTTGATAAATGTGGGGCTAAAGTTAGCATCCCCAGCCTTCGAACGATCCACAAAAAATTGGTTGGTAGCCTCATCAAATCCAAGGACCAATTCATCCCCCTTTCCGTTCGACAATACCAAATCAAAAGTCGCCACCTTATCCAATGCAAATGAAAGCTCAAACGCACCGTTGGCCTCCCCGATATACTTGCTCCAGTCGTCGGTTCCGTTTTTCACTTGTACCCCGCCCTTTTCTTGTGTATCCCATGCTCCAAGTTCATCTGTGATTGGAGTCGACACCAAAAGCCAACGTTCGCTGACCTTTTGTAGAGAAAGCGTCCGTGGTATTGTCATCCCACTCCTCCAACTAGATGCAGGTACCGTATTGGCATATGCCCAATTACTCATCCAGCCCATCAAGATCTGCCTATTTTCAGTATTGGAGAATGTAACTCCTGCATAGTTGTCAGGTCCATAGTCCATCCAACGAATATCCTTTTGATCCGACCTAAATGTCGTACCGTCAAAGTCTCCCACGAAATATTGCGTGGCCGACCCCGTATTGGGTCCTCCGGGATTGATACTGACCAACAATACCCATTTATCCCCTTCAGGCGTCTCAAAACGAAGTAAATCTGGGCATTCCCATACTCCTCCATGTGCACCTACCTCATTTCCAAATTCGCTCAATCGTGTCCATTCCTTCAGGTTTTTAGAGCCATAAAAGGTTATCGACTGCTTGGTTGCTAGGGTCATTACCCATTGACCACTACCCGCATGCCACATTACCTTCGGGTCGCGAAAATCCCAAATCCCCGGATTAGGCAACACCGGATTACCTACATACTTGGTCCAGGATTTGCCTTTGTCCAAGCTATAGGCTATGCTCTGATACTGATGCAACCCCGTTTTCGCTTCCTCGATTTTAGGATTATGGTGGGTGAAGATTGCAACTAATGCTCCCTTTCCAAACCCAGCAGTATTATCTTTGTCAATGACCGCACTTCCTGAAAAAATAGTCCCTAGACTATCTGGAAAAAGTGCTATAGGGTGTTCCTCCCAATGAATCAAATCCGTACTCGTCGCATGCCCCCAATGCATAGGTCCCCATACAGTCGTATCAGGATTATGCTGAAAAAACAAGTGATATGTACCATCGAGATATACCATTCCATTCGGATCATTCATCCATCCTTTTTTAGGAGAGAAGTGATAGCTAGGACGATATTTTTCTTGCAGATTATTTTCTTTTTTAGCTGCCGTCTGACAGCTATTGAAGATGGTCAGTATAAGTAGAATACCTAGATATTTCTTCATTACCAAATACTTTTAAGCTTATACAATTCCAACGTTTGCAAGTCAGCCTTACCACCTTTTACCTGGAGGCTATACGTGCGATCGGTCGGATTCAAATTATAGTTCACAGGCATGAATACCTCGCCCTCAGCAGCAAACACCTCTACTCCTGTACGATCCACGAATACTTGCAGATTCAACTTTCCATCCACTAAAGGAGCCTGTGCCCGCACGTTATCGATTTCCAGTTCCTGCTTAGCAACATCATAATTGATTCCCAATCCACGTACTGTCAACTGTATGACCTTCGCATCTTTGGCCATCAATGTCAACTTGATTTCGGCAATCTCTGTATCCACTCCAGCCAATGGATTTTTCATGTCAGGAGTTAGTTCTTTAGCGCTCACTTTAGTAACAGCTCCCCTCAACTTTTGCAGTTCCAATACAGGCGTACGCACGAGTCTTACGCCCTTATTGGTTTGTTTAAGTGCTAGCTCCATAGGGATACTCATCGATTGATTGAAAGAAGAAGCCTCTTTGTTGGTGTGTGTACGCCACCAACCTATCTCTACGCGTCGCCCCTTGGGTTCATCACTAAAAGTCTGGGCTGCGTAGTAATCCCTTCCATGCTGACTGAATAAGCGTTCCTCCTCGGGTAGAAAGGTCTTTCCATCAAAGGTTCCTATCGCATATTGGCTGTTAGCGCCTGTCAATACCCATTTTTTATGGTTTTCATTTCCGTCCACAGGCAGCTCAAAGAATTCCGGACATTCATGCATATAACGATCATCACCTTTACCACCTATGATTTTGCTCGCAAACGTCCAAGATTTCATATCTACTGAGGTAAAGAAATGCATGGTGTGCAGGTCATTGGCTTCCGTCACATAGAGCACCATTACCCAGTGTTTACTAGGCGCATGCCAGATGACCTTAGGGTCGCGATTGCCGTCCGTGATTTTGTCCAATATGGTATGGGGCAACTTGGTAAAGTTGCGGCCATCCAAGGTATAAGCCAGTCCCTGCTCCCATGATTTTTCGGCCGCAGTGTAGTATAGCACTAAAGGTCGATCTTTACCTTTGCCCAGCCCGCTTGTATTCTCAGTATCCACGACACCACCGCCACTGAACATGGTTCCAAACTCATCTGGATATAGCGCTTCGCTCATTTCCTTCCAGTGGATCAAATCCGTCGACACTGCATGTCCCCAATGCATATTGCCCCAGTTCACACCATAAGGATTATGCTGGAAGAAGAGATGATACTCCCCTTTATAATAGGCCATGCCATTCGGATCGTTGTTCCATCCTCGCTTTGGAGAAAAGTGAAACTGTCCACGGAGCGGTTCTTTGTAATCCATCTTATTGCCATCATCGGAGGCCTGCACTACTGGCGAAAAAGCACTACTATTGCTATTCAGTGCATCTACATTAATCGTTAGTGTGCTTCCTTTCCAAGCACTCACGTCCAAGTAGGCATACCAATCAGGGGTGTCATCCGCTAATTCGACGTTAAACCATCTTATCTTGTCTCCGTTGAGCAAGATGTCCACATTTCGCTTAGGCGCTCCATTTTTGACCGGGATCTTCAAGTACTTTTTTCCAACCTCAAATTTGGTAGTAAATGGTTGTTGCCCCATTGTGATCAGAGGCAGTCCTCCACACATCACCAAAAGTAATACTAGTCTGTTTATCATAATTGCATGTTTAAAATAGTTAATTCCAACCGAAATTCTGTATATAAAGTTTTTTACTAAAATTTATCTGTGACAACGGTATGGGAAAATACTCGTCTCGATTTTTCTTAAATACTGAAGCTGCTAAGTAATTGCGCCTCGTTTTCTCTTTCTGCAGGTATTCGTTTACATAGGTATCTGCAATACCCCAACGTACCAAATCAAAGAATCGAAACCCTTCCATCGCTAGCTCCAATCGTCTTTCCCAACGTAGGGCCGCTCTTGCATATGATTGTGTCCAAGTACAATTCACGCCATCTTTGTACTCCGCTACCTTAAATTGACCTGTAGGTGCTCCCCCACTATCTACCAACCGGAATGTACTTTCCGCTGCCCGCTTCCTGATCTTATTGATAATGGGTAAGGCCTCAGCGGATCTTCCCAATTCGATGAGAGCCTCCGCTTTCCACAACAATACATCGTCAAAACGAATAATATCTCTATTCTTACTGCTGCTCATGAATGGATTAACTTTCTTAAAGCAAGGATTGTCATACAGCACCACTTCTTTCAAAGACATATAATTGCCATAAGTTTCGATCTGCCGGATCCAGCTGTTCTGAAAGATAAAATCTGCTTTATATTTGTATGGAAGACCTACCATTGCTACCGTATGTAGTAGCCGTGGATCTACATTCTGTGTTTTCACCTGTGCAGCGGTAGACAAATCTGTACTGTTGAAGCTCGTAAACTGGGGAAGACCTTCTGCATCGGTCTTGAAGGCGTTTACTAAGTTTTGACTGGGTTGATGAAACCCACAACATCCATATTCACCGTTCATCGGGTAGTTGAGCATTGCACTCCAGTCCAAGCGGCCAAATTCGGTTCCATCATTCAATGAATTTTGTACTGCAAAAATGGATTCAGGTCCATTCTCGTACTCGCACAAAAAGTTAAATGCAAAATCTTGTGACAAATCATAGCGGCCCTCCAACTCTTCCACTAGTGCCACCACTTCTTCTAATTTTTGACTATTAATACCCGTCACCTGATGTTGCTCATTCTGCTCATAAGCCGAATACAACAGGGCTTTGGCCAAATAGGCTTGCGCCATGTACTTATTGGCCCGCCCTTTCTGGTCGTCATTTTTCTCAGGCAATTTGGAAGCCGCAAATCTAAATTCGTCTATAATCTTGGTCCATTGCTCTGCATCCGTATATTCGCGATTCGAAACAGTTATATACGCTTCAGGGGCCAATGTTTCATCCACAAATGGTACATATTTAAAAAGCAATTTAAGCTCAAACATATAATGTGCCCTCAAAAATCGCATTTCGGCCGTTCTTACTTCTTTCTTTGGATAATCGGCTACGTCCAATCCATTGATGACTCGCAATGCATTATTCGCCCGAGATATGGCCACATATTGCCTGTACCATTTTTGGTCCAGTCCACCTACATCTACCCGCATAGATACAAACGTTTCATACAGATTCCACTCTTCCATATCGCCCGTTCCAGCACCTCCTTTATAAGCGTCGCCACTTCTCAAGTCACCATAAGGCCATAGGCTATTGGTTTTATTGTTATAATTTTCATTGCCTAATGATGAGTAGGCGGCTATGACCAAGTTCTCGGCAGCTTCAGCATTGTTTAGTTGATTTTCGCCCAATTGGCCCTTAGGATTGATATCTAGGTAATCACTACAACCGCTCAGCAGTAATAGGGATAATGCAGTGTATATTATACTTATCTTTTTTTTCATGACAAGGTTGCAATTAAAATGAAACATTTATGCCGGCAGTAATGGAGAATGGAATCGGGTATCCCGAATTCGGAGTTTCTGGATCTACACCCGTATATTTATTATTTCCCCAATTTTTCTTAAAGGCGAGTAGATTTTCGCCCAATACGTAGAATCGCACTCCTTGGCTTTTTATCCGTTGTAGGGCCTGAGGTGACAAGCTGTATCCCAGTTCCAGTGTCCTCAACTTAAAATACGAAGCACTCTCGACCACATAGCTTGAAAAGCGTTTCTCATTGTTCAGGTCATTAAACGATAAGGCTGGAATATCCGATTGCGGATTTTGGGGCGACCATGCGTCCAACACCCGTGTGCCATAGTTTTCCCCGCCAAAGAAGCTGATAAAGTCCGTATAGCCCTTGGCAGAGTTGTTGACTAGTCCTCCATATACGCCATTCCAGAACATACCGAAGTCCCATTGCTTGTATCCAATCGAAAAGTTGATACCGTAGATAAAATCAGGATCTGCGATTCCCAACCAGGTCCGATCTTCATCCCCTATCCGACCATCTTGGTTGATATCCTTGTACCGAATACGTCCTAACCCCTTCCCCACCTGTTCGGCATGGCTATCCACCTCTTCAGAGGTCCTGAAAAGACCATCTGCGACATAGCCAAACATAGAGTTGAGTGGTCTATTGAGAATGGTTTGGTCTACACCATTTCCAGGATAAGAGTTGATGACATCTTCGGGCAGTTTGACGATTTTATTACGGTAGCCGGCCATATTTCCCGTAATGGAGTATTTCCAATCGTTATGAGATGAACGATAAGAAAGTAGGAGTTCATAGCCTTTATTGGACATGCTCGCGCCATTCACCCATCTATTTCCCCCTTCACCCAGTGTCGCTATAAAGGGTGGAGATATGAGAATATCTTCTGTTTTCTTTTGAAAATAATCAAATGAACCTGTCAATTTTTGATTAAAAAAACCGAAATCAACCCCAATATTGTGTTGCATGGCCGACTCCCAGCGAAGATTGGGATTGGGTTGTTGTATACGTCTATATCCTGAAGGCAATACGCCCGTACCCGCTCCATTGATGTCGTAAGCCGTTCCATTGTCTGGATCCCAAGTAGGGTTGGTAGCATAGCTGGCCTGATACATTCCGAATGAGGCAAAATCCCCGATTTCCTGATTACCCACTTTCCCCCATCCATAGCGGATTTTTAAATCCGAGAGCACTTCTACCGATTTAAGAAAATCCTCTTGACTCACACGCCACCCTGCCGACAGGGCTGGAAACCAACCAAATTGGTTATTGGCCCCAAATCGTGACGAGCCGTCGTATCGTGCCGTAGCAGAAAGCAAGTACTTGTCATCAAAGTTGTAGTTTACTTTACCAAAGTAAGAAAGCAAGCGATAGACCGTACCACTGCCGCTATTGGTCTGAATACCTTCTCCCGCATCCAAGTACATATAATCGGGGTCTTCAGACGCAAACTTACGACGTCCGGCTTGTAGGTTTTCAGCATAATAATCGATTATTTCCTGACCTGCCAAGAAGTCAAAATGATGCTTGTCCTGCACATCCAATTTATAGGTAAGGGTATTGTTCCAGACATAGTTGCCCCATCTGTTGTTCACGTTGCTCAAACTAGCGGTATTTTCAGACATGAATCCAGACACATAGGTTTTCTGCATATTTCGGTCCCACAAAAAGGAATAGTCCATCCCCAGCATCGATCTGAATTTCAAGTTTTCCAATAGTTTCACTTCCATGAACATGTCCCCGAATAGGCGCAACATGTTCCGTCTATTTTGCGCATTGTCAGCAATAAGCCTAACTGGATTCTGTCTATCGCTCATCCCGGCTACCGGCCCACCCCAACCGATACCATCTATCGTATGTACAGGCACTATAGGTTGTATATTACGTGTTCGGTCCAGCACATTTCCCAGTACATCCTGCTGTATCTTGGTAATGGAGAGATTTTCACCAATCTTCACACGGTCGTTAAGCAGACTAAAGTCCGTGTTCAAACGGCCCGAGAGGCGTTCAAAATAGGTTCCCCGTACCGTTCCTTGATTATCGAAATAATCCACTGCAAATAGTGCACGGCTCTTATTATTACCGGTCATTATGCTCAGGTTATAATTTTGGACCAAAGCCGTTTGCCCCACCTCTTCTACCCAATCTGTATTTGCTGCGCGCATGGTCTTGGCATCATCAATGTATTCGGGCAGGATGATTTCATCCAACCGCCAAGTGCCATCACCGTTCTGTGCATCCCTAAATCTGTATACTCCGAAATTGGGATCCGTACCGTCATTACGCGCAGCTCGCCACTGCACGTACCCTCGCTGCTGTGTATCCAACCAATCCAGTGATTTTGAATAGTTTTTGATACCCGTAGACACCCGCGCATCTACCCGAGTACCACCCTTTTCTCCTTTTTTGGTCGTGATAATGATTACCCCATTGGCGGCCCGAGACCCGTAAATACTTGAAGATGATGCATCTTTCAATATTTGGATCGACTCAATATCCAGTCCTGATATTTCGTTCATAGATTTGGTACTCGGCATACCATCTATGATATAGAGGGGGCTGTTGTTACCCAGTGTCCCAATCCCTCGGATCAGGACATTGGCCGATCCATCAGGTGAGCCATTC
Source organism: Sphingobacterium sp. SYP-B4668 (assembly GCF_027627455.1). NCBI lineage: Bacteria > Pseudomonadati > Bacteroidota > Sphingobacteriia > Sphingobacteriales > Sphingobacteriaceae > Sphingobacterium > Sphingobacterium sp. SYP-B4668. Next base: position 3,838,223 of record NZ_CP115483.1, read on the forward strand.
GTCGTAATAAATGCTCCAGGCACTCTTCCCTGCAAGCTTTTCATCACATTCCCCGTCAGTGGCGCATTAATCTCATCCATCTTGACCACAGCTACAGCTCCCGTAAGATCAGCTTTGCGCTGGGTCTGATAGCCTGTCACGACAACTTCTTCCAGTTCTTCCCCCTCGGCCATCGTCACAACCACATTATGTTGATCGCCGACCGTCAAGAAGGTCGTCTTCTTCCCCACACGCGTGAAGCGTACCTGCGCCCCTTTAACAGCATTGATTTTAAAATTTCCACTTTCATCGCTGGCCGTCACATTTTGTGTCCCCATTACGGTGACTGTCACATCGGATAGCGGAAGTCCGTTCATATCTGAAATTTTTCCAGACAACGGAATGTCCTGAGCATACACGATTGTAAACATGCATGCCAAGAACAATAGTGTTAAGACTATTCCTCTCATAGTTTAGTAAATTTTGTTTGTTTATAATTTATAGTTGATTAAGATGTTGCGTTGGTTAGGCTGCTTATCTAGCCTGAATCAACCTCCCCTCTCCCCAAGTAATGTATCCATTCAAACCGATTGATTGTGCTGGCATCATAGCTCGGACATGCGCCTGTACTCTGTGTCACAAAGGCACTCAATGTGGCTGCAAACCCCATTATCTCTTCCATACTGATATCCACACTATTACGCATCCTGTTAGACAAAAAAGCCGCCAAAAAAGAATCTCCACTCCCAATGGTATCTTTCACTTCTACTGGATAAGCCGGAAAATGATAGCTTATTGCTGCACGTCTAGCATGATAGATAGCCCCTGCAGCTCCATAAGTTACAATGGCCTCATCTATCCCATACCGCTGCATTATCTCTTCCACAAACTGTCCATCATTATCACCCTTGGGTAGATCCAGCCACTGGGCAATCATTCCAAGCTCCTCCCTATTCATCTTCACCAAATCGGCGTAGCCTAATAGTTCAAGCACACGTGCTTTCGTATAAAAGGGGGCGCGTAAGTTTACATCCAAGACTTTATATGGAGCTACCCGTAAGAGATGCTTCAACGTATTATATGAAATTTCGTGTCGAGAAGAAAGGCTGCCAAAAACGAGGAAATCTGCCTGTTGAATAGCATCTAGATTAGCCTCGTGCAATTGAATATAATCCCAAGCGACTGGGTATACTATTTCATACGTCACCTCTTTATGTGCATCAATGTGTACTTCTACCGTAGATGTTGCATGCGCTTTATCCACCTGAAAGAGCTGGGTAGGTACTCCCAGTGCTTCGCATAGTGCAATCAGCTCATCGCCATCTTTATCTTTTCCCACCCGCGTAAGCATCTGTGTCTCCACACCCAACATATTGAGGTGATAGGCTACATTCAAGGGTGCACCACCAAGTTTTTTGCCTGTTGGCAGGTTGTCCCACAACACCTCCCCAAAACAGACTCCTTTGATTGCCAATTGTTCGTTTTTCATACTCAATGCAAATTAATGGTTTGATCCATATTCTCTAAGGATGTACCTTTGGTCTCAGGCATCATTCGGAGTACAAATACGAGCTGTAAAACCATAAAACCTGCAAATATCAAAAAGGTATATCCGCCGCCCAAGAATTCGGTTAGTGCCGGAAAACAAAATGTAATCACAGCTGCCATCACCCAATGGGTAAGGCTCCCAATTGTCTGTCCCTTGGCCCGAACTTCATTCGGAAATATCTCGGAGATAAAGACCCAGATAACCGCTCCCTGCGAAAAGGCAAAGAATGCGATATACAGCATCAGATAGAAAGTAATAGAAAGCCCTTCGGTATGTCCTGAGAAAAAAGCAAATGACACCAGTCCTAATGCTACGATAAGTCCTATTGACCCCACCAACATCAACTTTCGACGACCTATACGATCGATGAAATTTATAGCTAATAAGGTGAAGATAAAGTTGACTAAGCCTATTCCTACTGTAGAGAGGAGAGAGCTTTGCGCTCCCAAACCGGCCATTTCGAATACACGTGGAGCGTAATATATAATAGCATTGATCCCCGATACCTGATTGAACACAGCAAACAAGATGGCCAATAGCAACGGCGTCCGATATTGCTTTGAAAATAAAGGCGCAGCCTGTTGTCCCGAAGGTTGATTAACATGGCGGCTTTCTAGAATACGTTGGACCTCTTCTTCATAATTGTCCGCATTAATCTTTTTCATGGTCGCCTCAGCTTCTTCGCGCCTGTCACGATGTAACAATAACCATCTCGGACTCTCGGGAATGAAAAATATCAAGACAAAGAATAGCGCAGCAGGAAAAGCCTGTACCCCCAGCATCCACCTCCAAGATTCTTCACCCCACTGACCTATCAAATAATTGGACAAGTAGGCTATTAGAATCCCGAACACTACATTGAATTGAAACAACCCGACCAACTTGCCCCTAGACTTGGCAGGTGATATCTCTGTAATGTATATGGGCGCCGTTACTGAAGATACCCCGACCCCAATCCCACCCAAGAAGCGAAATATCATGAATAGTGGCCAATCTTGGGCTATCGCCGTACCAATAGCAGAGAAGAAATAAAGGAGCGCAACGACAAAGAGGGTATTTTTTCGTCCAAATCTATCGGAAGGCAAAGCTCCTAAAGCAGCGCCCACTACTGTACCAATCAAAGCAATGGCCATCGTGAGCCCATGCTCAAATTCGGTTAAATTCCAAAATACCTGCACTGCTTTCTCTGCGCCGGAAATTACCGCTGTATCAAACCCAAATAAAAAACCTCCCAAGGCCACTACAAATGACCAGGCCAACACCATGTTTTTGTTCATATCACTTTATAATTGATTAGAAGCAAATCTAGATGCTCGATAGGCTCTGGGATATATAAATCCACGACAAATTGAATAAAATTTGTTACACAGTGAATAATAAATTCAAACACCTAAATATCAATTAATTACAACAACAATGGAAATATAGATTCGTGATTATTGAACAGAAAATTTCACTTCTGATTCATTCCGACACGCCAATTAAACAATGTACTTTTTACACTAAGTATTTACGATAGAGTGTCAAAAAACAAAAACATGTATATTGCCTTACGTTTAGCACAAATCAGTCATGCCTAGAAGTCTAATATCACTTTTCATTCTGTCGATGTTGTTATGCATTTCCTGCCATCAGCAAGAGACCAAAGGAAAGTATACCATTGCATTCTCCCAATGTATTGGGACTGATGCTTGGCGCCAAACCATGTTACAGGAAATGAAGCGTGAACTTAGTTTTCATCCCGAAGTGACATTTCTGTATGCCGATGCACAAGGCAACAGCCAGCAACAGATAAAACAAATAGCGTCTTTCTTAAAGCAAGATATAGACCTGCTGATTGTATCTCCCAATGAGGCCGATCCACTCACCCCTATTGTCAATTCCACTTATCAGCAGAATATTCCGGTCATCGTCACCGATCGCAAGACTTCCTCCCATCTATATAATGCCTATGTAGGTGCAGATAATGTAGCTATTGGCAATCTGGCAGGTAAATATATCGGCAATATGCTCAATGGTAAAGGTAACATTGCTCTAATCACCGGCCTAAAAGGTACTTCAGCCTCTATGGAAAGGGAAAAAGGATTGCGAGAATCCCTACGTGATTATCCGTTGATACAAATCGGTACCGTTTTAGAAGGGCAATGGGAAAGAGCAAAAGCCCGCAACACAGCACAAGCACATATCGACGAATTGGAAAGCAGTGACCTTATTTTTGCCTTCAACGATCAAATGGCTTTGGGCGTACGCGAGAGTTTACTGCAACAAAATAAAGCTGTCAACAAAATCATTATTGGCGTGGATGCACTCCCTGGTCCAGCTAATGGATTGGAACAAATTACCAAAGGACATCTCCAAGCTTCTATGCTCTATCCTACAGGCGGGGCCGAAGCGATACGGACAGCTATGGCCATCCTTCAAAAAAAATCCTACCAACGAGACAATCTGTTGGGAACACTGGTCATTGATAGCAGCAATGCCAATCTGATGGCATTACAATCCAAGAAAATCGAACTGCAACAGGCTGATATTGACCGGCAGCAAGTCTTGATGAGTGAACAGAGTAAAATTTACAACGACCAAAAGGCCATCCTCAATGTATTGATCGTCAGTCTGGTGATGGCTGTTGTATTTGGTGGAATATCCATCATCGTCATCAAGAGCAATTGGAACAAAAATAAGCACCTAGAAATCCAAAATAGAGAAATCCTACAACAGCAACAGCAGCTCATTGAAATGAGCGAACAGGTCAAAGAGGCCTCTGAAGCGCGCAGCAATTTTTTCACGAATGTATCACACGAGTTCAAGACTCCGCTGACGTTGATTCTTGCTCCGGTCGACGAGCTCCTTAAAGAAAAAGGAATATCAAACGACAGTAAAGAACAGCTTCAACGTATCCGACGGAGTGCCCATAAATTACTCCAGCTTGTCAATGAACTAATTGATATCCACAAGATATCCAAGTCCAAGATTACATTACAGGCCGCTCCGGTACAAGTAGATCATTTTATGCATCAAGTGATTACCACGTTCAAACCCCTTTCCACTCGCCATCGGATATCACTATCCTATAGCAACAGGGCGCAAGTCAAGGAACTCTGGTTTGACGAATATCTACTCGAGCAGGTGATGTCAAATCTACTTTCTAATGCCTTTAAATTTACAGAGAAGAACGGTAAAATCGAAGTCATTCTTGAACGTAACACCTTTGGAGACCATGTGTATTTACGTGTAATAGACAATGGCCGAGGAATCAGCGCAGAGCATCTAGACCATGTATTCGACCCGTTTTATCAAGGCGGGTATAGTCCTGAAGGCTCGGGCATAGGACTCTCTTACGTTCAAGAAATCATCAACCTCCACCATGGCCAGATTACCGTCAGCAGCAAGCTCGGTGAGGGCTCCTGCTTTACCGTACGCCTACCTATAGGTCACGTCCATCTCAAAGACACCGAGCGTCGGCAATCAGTTATTCCCGTGGTACCAATCAGCAATCCAGCTTTACTGAGCAACGATTATAGTCCCAAAATCGTAGAAGACGAAATCAGTTTCACTTCTATCAAGCTACCGAGCATACTTCTTATCGACGATCATGCCGACATCCGGATATTCTTAAAAGAACTCCTAAAGCAGGAGTATAATATTTATACCGCCGATAGCTATGATCGCGCCGTACAGATAGCTACTAGCAAACTTCCGGATTTGATTGTGTGTGACGTGATGTTGCCCGACAAAAGTGGCATCGATGTATTGAAACGCCTTAAATTTGATGCACAGACCTCACATATCCCCATCATACTCCTTACAGCCATCGATTCCGACGAGGGCAAGATAGCAGGGCTCAAAGCCATGGCGGATGCCTATTTAACAAAGCCATTCAATGCCGACCATCTAAAGGCCGTAATTGAAAACTTGCTCTATCTTCGCCGCGAGTTAAAAGAACGATACATCAGTGAAATCGAACCTATGGACGAGCTTACCGACCGCAGCTATTCAGATCAGGACAAGCGATTCCTCAACAGCCTTTCCGCAGTGGTAGAGACTCGCCTATCCGATGCGAAATTAAGCGTGGAAGACATCAGCACCGAGCTTAATATGTCTCGCGTACAACTGTACCGAAAAGTGAAGGCCCTCCTTCAATGTAGTGTCAACGAGTACCTGTTACAACGAAGACTAAAGAAAGCTAAGCATCTCATCATTGAAGGTCTCAACATCAACGAAATCGCTGAAAAGGTAGGTTTTTCATCATCAGCCTATTTTACGTCAGCCTTTAAGAAACATTGTGGAATGACCCCGTCCACTTTCAAAAAGGAGAAAATTAAATAGTAGTGTAAATTGGGAACCAAGTAGTACGTATTTAGTATTAAGGTTATCGCATAAAACGCAATGATTAGCGTACAATCGGCAGCTTCTGAGCAGCGAGGTATACTTATCACTCCTTGTGTCGTATTCTCTATCTTGTAAAAATACCCAAACAACTATTTCCACTACCTGCCATCCACGAACCATACCCTATTTACAGTCACTAAATGTTAAAAAAATCCCAACGTTTGCGTATTCCAATTTTAGATTTTACCTTGATACTTTGATTCGCTTCGGAAAGAGCGAATCCTAGAGGGGGACAGCGTTTAAATTCAAACAACTTGAAATAATGTACAGGCCAATAGTCTTTATAGTATGTTTAATTACGAGTGTATGTTTATTCAACTCTTGTATTTCTAGATTAAGTAGACCGGCAATTACGGGGTATATTTATGATTACGACAATAAGCCTGTCGCCAACTGTCGCGTGGGAGAAACCCAAACTGATGAAAATGGCAAATTCTATTTAAAGGAAATCCGAACCAATCGTTTTCTCCTAACCGAAATATTCGCCATGGAAGCTCCCCCCATCTTTTTCACACTTGACATCGAGAAAGAAGGTTATAAAAGTTACAGCACCAACTTCTTCCACAAGTACGGAGGTGGTCGAGCCAAAGGTGCTCTTGACAACTTGGATACCGTATATATCAAACGTATCAACGAGACCATACTCCCCGAAAACTACCTTTATACAGACTGGCACTTTGCCGCCAATAAGGATTTGGATACTCTCTATGGGATTAACAAAAATTACAACATGCAAAATCCCATAACCAACACCCCCCACTTTGATTCCAAATTTCACAGTGGTATGATCTACAAATTCACAAGCTCAACAAAGCCTGACTCCGCGTGGAACCCCGAGTCATACGACCTAGAAACTACCTATTGGGTTTCCCTCAGAGAAGATGGTCTATATGAAGGCAAAAAGACCCTAAAGTATCTAAATCCTTGGCGGCATCGAATGGAATACGATAGAACATATCGTGAGGCTTACACCATTCCGAGCGATAGCACGACAACGAAGGGGACCTTTACTTTTTTGAATAACACCATTCGTTTCGATCGTCATTTTACCAATTCCAATACGCTTTACAGCATTGACTCCATCGATCGGGATATGATAATATTGACCAAAATCAAAGGAAGATAGTGAGGTCCTCTCGCTTTCCATTGTCTTCTTTGCGATGAAGAGGACATGCAGTAGCGTCTTATATTTGCATTTGGCGAACTCAGTATGGTCAATGCAACATAACAAGCCCTCCTCAACATCTCCATCTCTACTATAATTCAATAATTTGGACGTAAAGATTTTTATCTTTAATTTAGAATTCGTTAAACACAAAATGTATTTCATGAAACCGACACTCTTTTTAATTGGCGCAACCTTATCTATTTTATCCTGCAACAATCCACAAAAGCAAACTCAAGAATCCGAAACTCCAACAGAGCAAACCCAACAAGTTGCTTCAGAAAATCAAACGTCAAGCACCAAATTTTCTATTGAAAACATCCCATTTTCCACAACAGATTTAGGTGACTTTCCTTTTTTCACCGCACCTGATGGAGCCATATACGTCAACAATACAAAAACGAAGCCATTTGATTTTATCGTTTTTGTAACACCCGATGATATCTTTGAAGTGGAAGGTAAGACCTATAGATCATGGGTGCATGCGGATAAAGAGAGTAAAGCAGAGCTATCGGGACGCTACCTCTTCAAGAGCTATGATGATGCCATCACCCAAGCTGGTGGAGTCAAGATCTTTGAGGGGATACTGGACGGCAACCGATTAGAGCAATACAACAAATTATGTACCTATGCTGGAGATGACGGTAGCTTCATTCCAAATGGTGACCAACAGATTGTAACGTATGTAATTCGTAGAAAAGAAGGTAATATCTATATTGCTTTGGAGAAAAAGGACTTTCCTTCGACTTCCATCCAGATTGTTCAAGAGAAACCCTTCGAGCAGACGATTAAAAAAATCACATCCGATGATATTGTCAAGGACTTAACAGAAAAAGGAAAATCCATTCTATACATTAATTTTGAAACAGACAAATCTAATGTCACTGCAGAAGGCAAAGAAGCTGTAGAACAGATATTGGGTGCACTCACGAAGGATAAATCTTTAAAAATAGCTATTGAAGGTCACACAGACAATAGCGGTGAGGCTGCACACAACAAAGCGCTATCAAACGACCGCGCTAATTCAGTGATGAATCTCTTGGTAGCAGATGGAGTTGATAAATCCCGTTTAACAGCTAAGGGCTTCGGGGCCGAACGCCCATTGTTCGCCAATGATTCTGAGGAGAACAAAGCAAAGAACCGACGGGTCGAACTCATAAAAATCAATTAATACAGAAAGGCCTTTGTTATAAACAGCAAAGGCCTTTTGCTTCAACCACCGCTTGGCATCAGGAATTACACCAAGCCGAATTGTAAAATAAGGAAAGTCATTCCTTTAATAATACAGACCTTAATCAGAAGTCTCTGGCGATTTCGGTAAATCGCTCTTTAAAAAATTCGCCTACTTTCATTTCATCTGTGTTGTTAAGCTGAAAAGACGCTTTAATTTCCTCCGGTCCGATTTTTGATTCTGAATCAAACCATAGCACATAAGTTTTTCCTTTTCTTAATTTTTCGTTGGATTTTTGGATAATCCATGAAGAGCGATCTGCTTCGGTAGATTTGCTAAAAGCCATTCGTCTGAAATATGCAACATCAACATCATCTACCCTCTTATCTAAGTCCACAATATAAAAACTGGATTTACTTCCTTTCACAGACTGAAAGTACCAATACAGGTACCCGTCTTCTTCCGGTTTGAAAAGGAAACCGGAATAGAACTTATCCCTTACCTGTAGGGGATTCTTGAACAACGTATATTTTCTAAAATCCCTATTCGGTGTATTGGGTATTGTGACAGCAACAAAATAATCGGTAGCATCTATATTTTTGACCTTTTCGTAAAACGCTTTTTTGCTTTCCACCGCCTCTTTCTCCTTCTCAGCCCTCTCTTCCCTTACCCGCTTCAGCTGTTGATCCAAAGTTGAAAAGAGCCTGACCAATCTATCCGCAATTTCCTTATCAGCATCCTTCAAGGAAAATAAATCACTTGAAACTTTCTTCCCTTCGTCCTCATTAATGATGGTAGCTTCCTTCCCCTTTGCCGTAAACACATAATAGCCATCTTTTAACGTGTGGTAAAATGTGGGATCTATCTTAAAGACTATCTGATGATCTCCTATTAACGGATGTGTCATCGACAACGTAATATTACCCTCAAGGTCCACGGAAAAATCCTCATAATACCCTTCCTCAGAACCACCATATTCTAACAGTAAATTTTGGATTTCACCAGCTGTTTTTTCCGCATCCTTAGCTTTACTTTGCGCCACCATTATGGATGGAAGCAAGAGACATGTAAACGTCAAAACGATTGCTTTCAAGATATTCATAGTCATATACTTTTATGTAAAAAAATTGAAGTTATTAATCTTGTGATGGTCTAATGTATACACCGAATTGGTACTTCGGACTCATCCCTTTTGAAAAAGTCAATGATGAAAGTATACCTAAGTTCTTTGCCAAAGGCAATATGACTGTGGCTTCACCAGTCAGCATTCCTGAGCGTTCAGCACCAAATATTTCTTCTTATCAAAAATATTATACCCCACTTCAAAACTCACACTGAGCATTCCTTCATTTTTGAATCCGCCAAACTCGCCCTCTAGTGTAATGGCATTTCGGAATTGATTCAATGCTACAGTCGAAGAGTCTATGCCTACATTTTGGAATGCATTTAATCGGTAAGAGGGGATGTATTCCAACCGAAAAATGGAAGTTCTTGCATTTCCAACATGTCCCAAAAAAGAGAAACCGATATTCAGCCCCTGCCCTGACTGGCTAATACGCGCAATATCCCGATCGACCTCAGTCTTCTCTTTCGAACTGATGAAATTTCCAAAATTACCCACCACTCCCAGGTTCCAGGTCAATCCCTTCCACTGCTTTCCTCCGTGCCATTCCATGGCGTTAATCATGAACTTGGTGTTCGCTATAATGTTTGCTGCACTTGCTCCATCTATATTGTAGGCAAGAGACGCACCTCTCCAATAACTACTACCTGTAGCTTGATCGCGTGCAAACTTACTAGTAGCGTTGCCGGAAACGCTACTGTCATTGATGAAGTTCGAATAGGAAGCCCTATTAACCCTTGTCTGAGAAAAAGACAGTGTACCGTAAGCGATTAGAAAAAAGAGAATTAAAATTGCTTTCATAATAAATAGATCAAATGAGCACCTAATTTTCTGCCTCCATTACACTACTTTTCGGTATCAAAGAGGTCATATAAATGTACGACGAGCTCTCTGTCTGTGAAATACCTAAAATGGGGTATTTTTACATATCCACAATTGGCAATACTAACTATCACTTCGGAAGGTTACAGACCTTATCGGTACACCTGATACTCCGTTTTTTAACGATTACAATGAGACCAATTTCCTGAAAAATTCTTACCGCGTCACTGCTGACGAGTATTTGACCCTTCGAGAACTCTTCAAATTTAACGGAATACCACGCTACATCCTTGTCGATGATCAAGGTCGAATCCGCAATGACAACTTTCAATCCTACAACTTAGATTCTGAGTTAAAACGATATTTTCCGGAGAAGTTTAAAAACGTCATGTAGTATGATAGGCGTATTGCGATGTGAGTAATGGTATATGACAGCTGAGTAGCCCCATGGGCTACTATTGGGTCAAATAGGGATTGTCCGGTATTTGGACCAGATGATATCCCTCCCGTTTGAGGGCACGGATAGTTTTCCCTTCTGGCATCGTTTTGAAGATTATCGACACCAACGTTTGGGCGGGGATAATTTTCAATCGCACTAGGATGTCTCGAATTACCTTTTTGATTTTGATAAATGTGAACAGACTCCTCTTGTTGGATCCTGAAATCATTTCCGCTCCTTTAAACCAAAAATGGGGATTGATTTTTTTAAATGCAACCATCTTCAATCCTAAGCCAGCAGCAATTTTTTCGAACTCCCGCTCAGATACCTTGTATACAAAGTTTCCCACTGGCTCAAAGGAGAACCGGTTTTTCCATATTTTACCAAATGCACGTGGGCAAGCAGCCAATAGATTACTTATAAAAAGCAACAAAGGCAACTTACTGACCGGGTCCTGAGGTTCCATAATTACCACTCCTACTCGAGCAACCCTCAACATCTCATAGACTGCAGCATAGGGTCTTGGAAAGTGATGATAAGACTCCTTACACAGCACATAGTCAAAACTATCATCCGTGAACGTCATCTTTTCAGCATTCTCGGCTGCGCAGGCAGTGATTATTCCTTCTTTCAACGCTACATTCAAAAAATCGACATTCAGGTCCGTCGCCAATACATCATTATCCGAATTCAAAATATATTGGGCGTCAAACCCATAGGCATCACCCACTGTCAGCCACTTTTTATTACGCTGTATCAATAATGGATCCAAGCAAGAGAAAAATATACGTTGCAACCAGTTGGACAAGTTATCCTGATCCATTAATCGGCTTCTTTTATATACCTCCATCTTTGACTCTTCCGAGGGAAATCGTTTATTATACCATTCGTTGTGTCTATCGTAACTATTTTTATAGGACATATTACCACTTTATGATATTTACGTGCGCAACCATACAAACGTTTGGTAAAAATCGATTTTATAAAAAGAGAATAAATAATTTTAGTTTTACCCAACGTTCTTCCTATATGTTGCGTAACTATTATATACATGGAAATAAAAAATTGGCTACCAAATCAAATGAATGGATCTTTTTTTTAATCGGGATAGCAAATTAATTAAGGGCTGCAAAGCCAATAAGCGTCAGGCTCAGGAAGTTTTATACAAGCTTTATTATGAAGATATGTTGCGGTTATGCCTTCGTTATCTTAAATCAGATGAGCTAGCTCATGAAGCGCTCAACATGGGATTCTTGAAGATATTCCAAAACATCAATACATTTGACCAAAAAAAAGGCGAATTCGGTGCTTGGATACGTACCATTATCGTCCGATCATGTATCGACCTAGGTCGGAAAGAAGCCCGCTTCAACCATTCCGCTATCCAAGATGAGACAGAAGAGGTATACATTGAGCCAACAATCCTAGACAAGTTATTTGCAGAAGACCTTCTCCAACTCATTAGACTTTTACCTGTTGCCACCCAGATTGTATTTAGTCTCTCTGTCATAGATGGTTATTCCCATCAAGAAATTGCCCAACAGTTGGATATAAGCGAGGGGACCTCACGCTGGCATCTCTCTGAAGCAAAAAAACAGTTGCGTACCTTATTGAAAGACGCTACAATTGATAACCCTCTGAAAACAAAAAAAATATGAAGAATTCAGTATGGTATCATAAACTTTGGCGAGATAAGCTAAACAACATTCCGGTCAAGGAGTCCACTGATTCAGCTTGGACAGAGATGAAGGACATTTTAGATCAACACCTACCGACCATTATACCTACTAATAGCAATCATCCTAACGACGGCGGTAGCGCTGGTGGTAGCTCGGCTGCATCCTTGGGAACAAAGATATGGAAGGTGATTGCATATCTTTTGCCCGCAGCTGCGACTATTTCAGCTATAACCTTTATGGATCCGCCTTTTCAAAAGGAAGATCTACGTGTACAGAAAAAGCAAAAGGAACTTCGTTTAGATTCCACAGACCAAGAGAATAGTGAACAAAATCCGTTTAAGACCCCCGACCCCAGCAGGGATAGAGACACTTTACGGATAGCAATATCGAATAGTGAGGCATATACACGGGCCAAAGCGTCATCAGAGCTTCCACTAATAACGTCGCGCTATTTCCATGACACATTGCCTCCTGTTCCAGAAGTCAGTAAAGAACATAGGTCATTGCTAGATACCTTTGTAGCATTTAAGGAGCATCGGCAAGTCTTCAATCAGCAAGAATCTGAAAACGTTTTTGAAGCCTATCCGTCAGAAAGCAAGGTCATCACGTCATCAGGTTCTCTCTTACATATCCTCCTACCTCCAGCACCTTTAGCTTCTGTTGGCAAGCATAAGATTGAAAACGATAGACAGAACAAAGACAAAACAAGAACTAAAAACCAGAAGATCATCCCGTTACAACCTGACCACACACTATATCGGCGATGGAGCGGCATCAACATACATTCCTATAGCTATGGGATGGAGACTGGCACCAACCTAGGTCCACAGGAGAAGACTCTTTATGCCGGTATTTTTGGTCATCTGGGCTTGAGCGACAAATGGTTTATTAGCCTGGGTCTCAATGCCAACAGCAAGCAACCAATAGCAGGAAAATTTCGTCATCCTAGCTTTTTTAGACCCGACTCTTTACGCTATTCTTTCACGGTAAACGATAGTCGAAAACTTATTCTGCTAGATCTTCCACTAAAAGCCGAGTATAAGCTTACAAAGCTCGTTTCTTTAAATACCGGACTAACTTTTAATGTCCCCATAAAGCAATCTTCAGCTCAAACCGGACTAGGGCCTATCTACGATATCCGGGACACGCTCAACCATAGTACCGAAATTATTTCAGCATTAATCAATACCCGAGCAAACCACGTTAATATTGGTTTTTCCAGTGGTGTTACCCTACATCTCAACAAATTCGACATCAAGGCAAATTATCATTGGTCCAATCCCTATCGAGTTGGAAATTCATTGGGTTCTTACAAATTTGAGAATAGATATTTTAGGATTGGTGCGGGCTATCGGTTTAGGTAAGTTTACAATCAAATCAGCTACCATAGTCTCACAAGACACGTTCTATCTATAGTGGACAGCTGATTATACAAGTATTGGCGACTATATGAAATTGCTTGCACACCTATGAAATTATTTCCTCCTTTACTACTTCAATAAATTATTCTCAAAATAAAATTGCCATCAAAAGAATCTAAAACATATTACCTGAAGCCCATTTTTTTCAGTCTACCCACCAACAAAGATTTTTTTATTATCTTGGCTCACCAATTAAATTGTGTCGCACACTCAATTATGGTATTATAAATCAATTGACCAATGCTTTGGGATGACTATTCCGATGAGGAACTTTGCGCGTTAATCAAACAAAATAAGGAAAAGGCCTTACAGGCCATCATGCTTCGGTATTGGGAGCCTTTATACAAAATGGCGTTATACACCCTTCATGATACGTTTCTATGCGAGGACATCGTGCAGCAAGTTTTTATCCAGATATGGTCCAAAAGAGACGTCCTCAACTTTCGGTATTCATTAAAATCGTATCTATTTGCTTGTACCCGATACGAAGTCTATCGACAGATAAAGGCCAAGCATACCCCTCTCCATTCCTGTGATGACGACGAATATCGTTATATCGAATATTACAACCCCCACCAAGCCCTTGAGTACAATGAGCTACTTGAGAATGTGGAGACATTGGTTGACCAATTGCCCGATAGGTGTCGTGAGGTATACAAGCTCAGTCGTGACCACCAATTTAGTCACAAACAAATTGCAGCTCACCTCAATGTATCCACCAAGACCGTTGAGAATCAGATTACGATAGCACTGAAAAAAATCAAGGTTGGTCTAAGTAAATTGCTCTTTTTGTTACTTTTTTAATTTTTTTTCATTTCAGCTTGGGGGCAACCCGTGCATTTATACTCTTCCTTGGTATAACAGCACATTGCACACGTGAATAACCAAGATATAATAACCAAGATAAAGCGGATACTATCCGGTAGGTCCACTAAAGAGGAAGAGGATCAAGTAAATGATCATTTCTACCAATCTTTCCAGTCCCAGGAATGGGATGAGATGGATATGGGGTCTAAAAAAGACCTCGAGAGTAGGATTATTTCACAAGTTACCGAACATATTTCTCCTCGATATAAAACAAATTACTCCGTATTCAACCGCCACAATATATTCCGTTACGCAGCTGCAATACTTATTCTGCTGGGTATCGGATTTCTATTCTATCCACGCTCAATCGAAAATTCTCCAATCACAGCTACTGTAACCCCATCGCAACTCATTCCCGGAAGAGACATTGCATCCCTAGAGCTCAGCGACGGCACAGTAATACCACTGACCGATCTCGCTCCCGATAAACAATACCAGAACGCAGGAGTTACCATCCGTAAGAATTCGGATGGCAATCTCACCTATATTTATGACCAACAATCTGATACCGATGGTTCTACAGACAAATGGAATACCCTAAGAACTCCCAAAGGAGGTAAATATCAGATCGAGCTTGCTGATGGTACCAAAGTATGGCTCAATGCGGGTAGCTCCTTAACCTTTCCAGAGCGATTTGCTACCCATAATCGCTTGGTCAAAGCCTCCGGAGAGGTTTACTTTGAAGTCAGCCATGACAAGACTCGGCCATTCATTGTCAATAGCAACGATATGGAAATCCTTGTACTAGGTACTTCATTCAACCTCTCTAACTATGACGACAACCCACAAGGCGTATCTGTGGCACTACTTGAAGGCGCAGTCAAGTACAAGACCGCTACCAGTCAATCTACACTCCGACCAGGACAGAAAGTGAATTTAAAGGCTGGAAAAGTAGAAAAAACACTCTTTGACATCGAATCAGAGATTGCATGGAAAAATGATTATTTCATTTTCAAGGACCAGAATATCAAACAAATTATGAATGCATTAAGTCGTTGGTACAACGCAGAGATCGAATATGAGGGGAATGCTTGGGAGGACAAGAATTTTACAATCAGAGTATCTCGACGTCAGGAGATAGCAGATATACTCGAGATGCTAGAATTAACACATTCTATTAAATTTAAAATCATAGGAAGGAGGATTATCGTCAGCACATAACTTTACCCATCACCCATTTTTTAAATAAAAAAAGCCGGGATGCTGAAGACATCCCGACCGAAATCCAGTTTTAAAAAATGTATAAAAAATTATAAAACCTTTAGTCTTATCAAACTTATGAAAAAACCGTTGAAAAGAGAACGAGATAGGTTCTTTTTAAAAACCTTCGTCGCCATCAAATTCATGGCTTTAATCTGTTGCTTTACTATAGTACAAGCCACAACCACCGCATATGGCCAACTCATCAACCTCAATTTAAAGAATGTGAGTATCGAGCAGGCACTCCTAAAAATCAGTCAACAATCCAAGCACGACTTGGTGTATGATTCAAAGGTATTTCGTAATACTGCATTGATTCACTTTACGTTAAAAGAGGCCAACCTCGAACATGCGCTTAACCAGCTTTTTGAAAACAGAGGTTTTGAGTACGAGATTCGTAAGAACACTATCATTGTGAGACCGTCCTCAAAGGCTGAGCTCCAAAATACGAAGAGTGTAGTGACATCTCAACAGAGACAGGTGACGGGCAAGGTAAGCGACAGCAATGGATCTGCCCTAGTTGGCGTCACTGTCACCATAAAAGGAACATCCATAGCCACCACGACCGATGAGAGTGGCAACTACAAGATCGCCGTGACCGAAAATGCTCAATTTCTTACATTTTCCACAGTCGGATATGAACCTACTGAAATCAGCATTATCAATCGAACCATCGCCAACGTCACGCTTAACCAACAGATCGATAATCTAGAAGAAGTTGTCGTCGTGGGGTATGGCACCCAGCGCAAAAAAGACCTTACCGGCGCTGTAGCCAATATATCGTCGGACAAGCTCAACACCCAGAGCAATGTCAATATAGGACAAGCCATCCAGGGTAAGATTGCAGGAGTTGATATTGTCTCCCAAGGCGGTGCTCCCGGTGCGGGTAGCCGTATCATGATAAGAGGTATAGGCACACTCAACAATGTCAGCCCCCTATATATTGTGGACGGTATCTACATGAACAATATGGACAACATCAACCCCAACGATGTCGAGAGTATTGACGTATTGAAAGATGCCTCATCAGCAGCAATTTATGGTTCGCGCGCTGCTAATGGCGTCATCATCATCACCACCAAATCAGGATCCAATACGGAGGGCGAACCTATTATAGATGCCGCTATCAATGCTGGATTACAGACGCCTTCCCGATATCTTGATATGATGAATGCACAAGAGTGGGCCAAGGTATCCACGCTAGCCCGTCAAGCCATTGGGGCGGGGCCATTAGCCATGGCTGCTGATTTAGACACCAAGGAAGATAACGATTGGCAACGTACCATGATGGGCACGGCACTCATGCAGAATTATAATCTCACCATCAAAGGTGGCAGCAAATATTTCACTTATTATACTGGATTGGGCTATATGGATCAAGATGGTACAATACAGGGTACCAAATACAAGCGTTACAATGCCCAGATTAAAACAGAGTTTAAAAAAAACTGGCTAAAGATTGGTAACAACACTATTTTTTCCAGTCAAAAGAACAATCCACTATACTCTTTCGCTCGCGGAGGATATCTCGGAATCATCTTACAGTCTATCCCCACTCTATCCCAGTATGACCCTACTAACGACAAAGGCGGCTATGGAAAAGTATACGGTGATGCTACTGACATTCCCAATCCACTCGGTATACTGGATCAAAACCTAACCCGCCGTACCTGGGATGAAAATAAAATTTACCTTAATTTTTACGCTGAAGCTAGGCTACCACTAGGTTTAAAATATCGATTCAATGTCACGCCAGATTTCAGCTATACCCGCAATACTGACTATCAGAACGAATTCGATTTTGGACTACGCAACAATAGCATCTCTTCGATTCTCGAAAGTCGCAACACGAGTAACAATTTACTCCTCGAAAATCTATTAAGTTATGATCAGAAATTCGGCAAGCATACTATCAATGGATTGATTGGATACGCCTATCAAAATTTCAAAAGCCGCTATATTATGGCTTCTGGCCGTGGTCTACCTCCCGGTATCTATGAGGTTGGAGCTGCATCTCAGGATCGCCTTAATGATGGCTATTCCAATGAAAGCGCACTTACCTCCATTATATCTCGCGCCTTTTATTCTTACGACCAGCGCTATCTTTTGACCGCTACCTATCGTAGAGATGGCTCATCTAAATTTAGAAAAGGTAATCGATACGGCCATTTCCCTTCGTTTTCGGTGGGATGGAATATGAAAGAGGAAGCATTCATGCAAAGCATCAGCATGCTTAATCAGCTGAAGCTAAGAGGGGGCTATGGTGTACTCGGCAATCAAGAAATCAGCAATTACATGTATACCAGCGTAGTTACATCAAACATCAATTACCCAGATGGGAATGGTGGAGTGTACAATGGCGCCTTCCCAAAAGACTTTGCCAATCCGAACATCCGCTGGGAAGAAACGGCAATGACCAACATCGGAGTCGATGTCGCCAGCTTCAACAATCGCTTGACCTTGACCGCCGATTGGTACCTTAAGAATACCAAAGATATTTTACTCACCGTCCCTATTCCCATCTCTACCGGCGGAGCCAACGATCCAGTGGTAAATGCAGGTAGGATACGCAATAAAGGATTCGAATTCACTGCCAATTGGAGTGATCGACCTTCCAATGACTTTGGCTATGGCATCACGTTGACTGGTAACTTTGTGACCAATCGGGTCGTAGCACTGGGTGAGGCCGATCAAATCATCAATGGCGGTGCCAATCGCACCAACGTGACCACCACCAGAACCCTAGCAAACTATCCCATCGGTGGCTTTTGGCTCATTCCTACACAAGGCCTATTCCAAACTATAGACGAAGTCAATGCTTACAATCAGAATGGCAGTCTCATACAGCCCAATGCCAAACCGGGTGATGTCAAGTTTAGCGATACCAATGGCGATGGTAAAATCACAGATGATGATCGCGTCTATATGGGCAGCCCCCTACCGACAACCTCACTCGGCCTGAATTTCAATGCCAACTATAAGCAATTCGATTTATTGGTAGGTATGCAAGGTGTCATGGGCAACAAGATATACAACGCTACCCGCCTAGAGCTTGAGGGAGTAAATAAGGGAACCAACTACCTCAGGAGCGCATTGGACTACTGGACCGAAGACAATCGCAATGCATCCGCGCCCCGTTTGGTATGGGACGACCCCAATCAGAATAATCGTCCACAGTCCGACCGTTACCTCGAGGATGGATCCTTCTTCCGTGTGCGCAATATCCAACTTGGATACACCTTTCCGGCCCATATCTTAAAAAACAAATTACAACGTTTAAAAATATACACCAGTATCGAGAATCCATTTACCATCACGGGATATTCGGGCTACACCCCCGACATAGATGGAGGTGGTGATTTGACCTCAAGGGGATTCGACAGTTTTGTTTACCCGACCAACAGAATAGTGATGTTTGGTGTCAATCTTTCATTTTAACAGCATAAACCATGAGACTATATACAATATTAACTTCATCTCTGATTGCACTGCTATTCATGAGCTGTGAGAATAAACTAGATTTGACCAACCCCAATAGTGTGACAAGTGAAACTTTCTGGAAAACCGAAACTGATTTTAAACTTGCTATTGCATCATGCTATACCCCATTAAAGAATTGGAACGGGGGTTACTATGGTACCCGAGGGCTGATGACGCGCATCTCCCGAGCCGATGACATCGAGTTCAGGAATGACATCAATGAAATATATGCCATGCATCGTTTCACCAATGACTCCTACAATGCTGTAGCACAAAACATCTTTTATCAATTTTACAATGCCATCTATAGGGCCAATTCCATTCTCACCGAATTGGACAATGCTAACTTATCTGATGATTTCAAGAATATGGTACGTGGAGAGGCCTTGTTCATCCGAGGTATGTATTTCTTTCAACTCGCTAAAGAATTTGGTGATGTGCCTTTGCGCCTTAGCCCGTCTCAGGATCCCACTACGTTTCCACTAGCCAAATCTTCCCAAGCAGATGTTTACGCCCAAGCGGCAAAAGACTTTATAGCTGCAGCTGATATCCTCCCCCTGACTAACGACAAAGGGAAGCCCACCAAGGGTACCTCCTACGCCTATCTAGGCAAATTATATGTCTATACCGAACAATGGCAAGAGGCCAAGAAAGTGCTTGAACCACTCACCAAAGCTCCTTATACCTATAGACTTGTCGATGATTACGCATGGAATTTTGATGAACTGCACGAACACAATAGTGAGAGTATTTTTGAAATATTGTATGAACCTGTGGGCGGAACCAATCAATGGGACAATGGCGAGACGGCCAATTCAGCCCAATCGACCACCATCGCTGTTGAGTATGCAGCCGGTAGCGTAGGGGGATGGTTTGAAGCCCAACCTACCAAAAAGATGATGAATATCTTTTGGAAAGAAAAGGCAGCCAATGGCGACTTCGATTACCGAGCCAAGACTTCCGTTGCATGGGATTACCCTGGCTGTATGTACTATCAAAGACCTATACAACAGGTGCTCAATGCAACCGAAATCAAGCAGTATTGGATCTTGAAGTCGCAAAATTCTGCCACGCGCACCGAAGAGGTCGAGTCCCTTCCTTCTTACATTAATGAGCGCGCTATGCGTTTTGCAGACGTACTCTTACTGCTGGCAGAGTGTGAATTGGAGAGCGGTACAGCTTCCGATGCCATTCCCTATATCGATCAGATCAGAACACGAGGAGGTAACCTGCTACCTTACGCCGGCCCCAATACCGCAATAGCGATCAAAAATGAGCTCATGCATCAGCGCGCTATCGAGTTTTTCAAAGAAGGAGAGCGCTTTTATGACCTACGTCGTTGGGGATTATTGGAGACTGAACTTAAGAATCAGGACCCTATACGATTTGCCAATTTTAATAAAAGACACTACTACCTACCTATTCCGGCCAAAGAGATCCAGACAAATCCATTAATTACCCAAAATAATGATTGGAAATAATATGACGCCCTTCAATAGTAACAAAAATCATATCCATTTAGCCTTCCTAAGCTTGCTGCTAACACTTTGCGTGCACACCAGCACACTGGCTCAATTAGCCTCTCTTGAAGTGTACCAAGAGCTACCAGATCCCCATTCTAGGAATCTAGCTACTTGGAGTAATGTCACTTCTGGTGCCCATAGTGGTTTTGTATCTACCAACCAGCATTTTGATCGATCCTCTGCCCCAAGTCAGCATGATGTACAGTCACAGTGGTCCAAGACTGCTTGGCGAGGAGAACGTGTACACACCCAAGGGATTATCTATACCACTCGTCGACTGAACGATATACAACTAATAGTCAGCGACCTACAAAAAGACCAACACGCTCATATTTCCAAAGAGCATGTTAAAGCCAACTTTGTACGGTATGTCATGGCGGATGATCCCAAAGGACTCAAACAAGGCTGCGCAATCAGCGTTAAGTTGGATACGGCATTACATGCAGATATGATCGACCCTATTTCTAGCCTCTCCATGGAAGACTCTACCAGTCGCCCCCTCTGGCTAAGTGTAGATGTACCCCGTCATACCCCTCCAGGTATTTATTCAGGCACATTGACTATCAAAGCCGAGAACTACTCCCGTCAGCATCCCTTTACCATTACGGTACTGGCCCACACCCTACCCGAGGTTCAAGATTGGACGTTTCAACTTGATCTTTGGCAAAATCCCTATAGCGATGCTCGTGTATACGGTGTACCTTTATGGTCCAATGAACATTTCCAAGCGATGAGGGCCAGCTACCAGATGCTGCGTGATGCTGGTCAGAAGGTCATTACGACCACTTTAATTCACGATCCATGGAGCTCGCAGACCTATGACGTATACGGAGGAATGATCAAATGGATTAAACAAAAAGACGGTTCGTGGACTTATGACTACCGCATATTCGACAAGTGGGTGCAGTTCATGATGGATATTGGCATAGATCAACAAATCAGCGCCTACAGCATGATCCCCTGGACGCTCAAATTCCAATACTACGATGAAGTCTCTGGCCAGGATCAAATGTTCGAAGCCAAACCCGATAGCCAGGCATACGCCACATATTGGGGTAGTATGTTGCGTGACTTCGCTCGTCATCTCAAGTCCAAGGGATGGTTTGACATCACCACCATTGCAATGGATGAACGCCCTGAGAAAGATATGCAAGCTGCGATTAAGGTCATCAGGGACGCCGATTCGGCATTTCGAATTTCAATGGCCGGTAATTATCACGAAGAGTTACAGGCCGATTTGGTAGATTATAGTGTTGCCTCTACGCAGACCATCTCCTCTGAAGTCTTGCAGTCCAGAAAAGAGAAAGGCTACATTACCAAGTTTTATACTTCCTGTACCGAAATCTTTCCCAACACCTATACGTCATCCGATTATGCCGAACTCAACTGGATGGCTTGGCACGCCCTTCATAAGCATTATGATGGATACCTTCGATGGGATTACAACAATTGGAACCGAGATCCATTCAAAGATTCACGCTTTGGTCCTTTTCCAGCCGGGGATACCTATTTCGTTTATCCTGGAGCACGCAGTTCGATACGCTTCGAGCGCTTGCGTGAAGGCATCCAGGATTTTGAAAAAGTGACCTTTCTGCGACGCCAATTCAAAGCCAATGGCCATCTAGAAGACCTTAAAAAGCTAGAAGATGTTATCCAAGCTTTCACCATACAGTCTTTAAACGGCAAGAATGCTCATATTGCACTAGAAAAAGCGCAAGCCATTCTCAATAGCTTGTAGCGATACAAAAACATCAAACACTGGTAGCCGCCCTCAACAGGCGGCTATTTTCTTTCCGCCTCTCTGTACAGATCAAGTGTATAGAGTAGCATGTCGCATATTCCATAATACTCCAGTTGGAAGACAAACGCTCCTCGACGTGCATCATAATCTTGATGGTCCAAAAGTTTTCCCTTAGTTTTGGAGCTAAAGACCACACAATGAAAGAGATTATGGCACTTTCGGATAAGATAGTAACCCTCAAAAGGAATGAATTCTTGAAAACCAGCGGAAGTGTAGATACAAATGTATATTATATCGAAAGCGGCAGTTTGCGCATATCCATATTCAATGATGACAGCGAGCAAACCATACGGTTGGGATACAAGGGCAATCTCATTGTTGCCTTGGATTCATTTATCACAGGAGCACCTTCCCACCTCGCTATTCAAGCCCTAAAGAAAAGCAGTATTCGAGTCATCTCCAAATATCAGATTAATGCTTTTTTACAGACCGAATCCAATAGAATCCTATGGTCAACACTATTAGAAAGCCTCATTGTCCAACAGTTCGAGCGCGAAATCGATCTATTGACAGAGTCTCCGCTACAACGCTATAAAAGGGTACTACAAAGAAGTCCGCAATTGTTTCAAGAGATACCCAACAAACACATTGCCAACTATCTACGTATGAGCCCGGAGACCCTATCTAGGTTAAAAAAATCTTGATTTCAATCAAGGATTATCATCCCGCTCTTTTGTTTTTTTGTATAAACAAAAGATGATATGCAAACGGAAATGTTAACCCACACACTCACTGGACAGACACACGATATTCTCTCCCAGGTTCAAAAAATCAAATTATTGCATAACGACCTACTGACGTGGCGGGCGAATAAAGATTCTTGGAATATTCTGGAATGTTTAGAACATCTCAATCGATATGGGAACTATTATCTGCCCGCCATAGAGCAGAAAATACTCTCCTCCTCTAGCCAACATGATCCCATTTTCAAAAGTGGTTTACTAGGAGGCTATTTTGCAAAAAGTATGCTACCTAAGAAAAAACTCAATAAGATGAAAACCTTTTCTGATAAAAATCCCTTACATGCGCCCCTAGAGGTGACGGTGATTGACAGGTTCATGGCCCAACAAATCCAATTATTGGACCTATTAGACAAATCGAAGCACGTCAGTTGGAACAAAGTAAAAATAGAAACCTCTATTTCGAGGTTCATCAAGTTGAAGTTAGGCGATACCTTTCAGTTTTACATAAACCACATGCTAAGACATATGCAACAGATTGAAAATATACAGGTCAAATACCTATCTTAAATACGTCATTCATTATTTTCGCTCCTTTTCTTCACCTTACGATTCCCGTGATTTGACAGGGGGTACTTTGAGGTTTGCAAATCGTCCCTGAGTACTGCTGTCCAAGACAGCTATAGGCGATATTAAGTCTTCGAGCAACATAATCCGAGATATGACAGCTCTACAATCCCAAAAGTATTCTAAAACCTGCCCGGAGAATAGCAATACGCAATGTCAAAAAACCTGTCCCAAAATAAAGACCGCTTCGTGCTCACTTACCCCGTCGAGTACCGCTTGGTTGACACATATTGCTCTGAGTCATATTCAGTCTTAATAATATCATACAATTCGCTGTATGGCCTTTATGGATAAAGGTCGGTCGTGCAAAGCAGGCAGCAGCATGAAAATAAACGAAAGGAGGGACTAAGAATAATAAATACCCAAATCTCTATTTATTTTCACATTCGTTTAATCGAAAAAAACGATTGGGCATTACAAAAAAATGCTCCTCGCCTAACGAGGGCTGTTGAAGCTCTTTCGATAGATTAGTTAATTCATTTTCAATTCACTATATTTAAACCACCTGAGCACGCTTAAGATAAAAAAATACCGAAAACCTATACCCTACATGTGATGGAAGCTTCAGATTGCCAACTTTTTGACTCGGTACAGCAAGACTATCAGCTGGCTTTAAAAAAGCTGATGGAGCGATATTGGCGGCCCTTTTTTTTGATGGTCGAATCCACTACACAAGACCAATATGCCAGTGAAGATATCGTCCAAGAGGTATTGATCAATATTTGGCGCAAACGGAAGCAGATTACCATTCAACTTTCTAAAAAGGTATATCTATTTGCTTGCGGGCGATATCAGCTTTTCAACAAAATTCAAAAACGAAAAGCTCCCGAGGTCGACCCTTCTGGAGGAGATAATACCGTCGCCACTGACCTCCTCAATAGCGTCCGTAAGCTCGCCTTTAGCGATCCTGCCAAACTTGTGGTCCACACTACACTCAGCAATATCTATAAGGAGCGTCGGTTTGAATTTGCGTGGGAGTTATTCAGTAGACAGGATATGATTCGCTTCGGGACTTTCTTGGAAGCCATCCCTGGTCCTGTAGGCAGAAGGGCTATTCCCGCAACTCGGCTACTGTATCCTATCCCACGAACTTCATTAGATGCCAATCCCGAATTAGATCAAAATCCCGGTTACCAATAAATTGATAAGAAAATAAGTAAAAATCCATGAAAAAAACAATCATTTGTACATCCCTCGTAGTAGGGATTCTATCATTAGCTGCTATCCCTAGGGTTATCAAAACAGACAACTCATTGCCAAATGTCCAATCCAGCAAAGGGCCGTGGCAAGATTTGATTGCTGGCAACTCACTTCAACAATGGCATTGTTATCTAGAAGCTAGCGAAATCGGTTGGACGGTACAAAATGGTATCCTCTCCACCCCTGGAAATAAAGGTGACATCGTGACCAACAAGGAGTATCACAACTTTGAACTAGAACTTGAGTGGAAGATTGAGAAACAAGGCAATAGTGGCATCTTTATATATGTCGTGGAGCACCCTGACAACAAATACATATATCAAACTGGTCCTGAATTTCAAATCATAGACAATTTGAACTATCCATTTCAGCTTACCGAACAACAAAAAACCGGAGCACTTTCGGATGTCATATCACCAAAGAATGCCATCCCCAAGCCCGTCGGTCAGTGGAACAAGGTACGGATTGTCGCGCATGACAATAAAGTCCAGCATTGGCTCAACAATAAACTGATTTTAAACTATACTATTGGTTCTGATGAGTTGGCTACACATATTTCAGCCAGCAAATTTGCGAATCTTCCCTATGCCAAGACCAATAAGGGGCGTATCGGACTTCAAGATCATGGTGATCCCGTATACTACCGGAATATCCGTATCCGAGAAATCAATTAAAAAACATTATCATGAAAGACAATTAAAGAAGAGAATTTATAAAACAAGCGATTGTATTAACAGGATTCACCATTGTTTCCAATACCGTTTTGGGTAAAAAATTTGGCCATACCGCACCAAGTGACAAAGTGAATATTGCTGGTATAGGGATAGGAGGTGTTGGACGTAGAAATCTGGCTAATATGCAGACCGAAAATATCGTAGCACTTTGTGATGTCGATTGAAAATATGCATCTCGGACTTTTATTGGCGCGCCATGTTCGATCAGATGGGAAACAGTACTGATGCCCGAAGTTGATGTTTACTGGTACGATGGCGGGCTACTCCCCGACCGTCCGAAAGAACTGACACCAGGGATGATGATGGGCGATGAGAATGGTGGCATCATATTCATCGGTAAAAAAGGAAAAATAATGACCGGTGGCAATGGGATGAATGCGACCTTACTACCTGTCGAGAGCATGAAGCATTTCCAAAAACCCAAAGCTTGGCTCCATCGAATCAAAGGTGGCAATGGTGATAATTGGACATCCAATGCGGATGAACAGGACTGGATACGAGCAGCTAAAGAATCAAAAGAAAACCGAACAGAAACCAGCTCTAATTTTGCCTTTTCCGGACCATTTAATGAGATGGTAGTCATGGGAGTTCTCGCTGTACGGCTACAGGGCCCGAATAGATCCCTGTTGTGGGACGGAGACAATATGCGCTTTACCAATATTTCGCCAAATGATGATAAAAGGTGTTTTCGTACTGACCACGCACCTTAAAGGGGTCAGTATGGCACCTCTATATAAAATCTACTTCTCGCTTTACCACTATTACTCTCCAACAGAATGCGACAGTGGACAGCATCGCTTATTTTTTGCATCTTTGTCATAGACATTAACTTAATAAATGGAAAATACAACACATCCCAATATCATTATAGAGACGGAGCGGCTAATTTTAAGGGAAATCCTGCCTACTGATGTAGACGGCATGTTTGAGTTGGACTCCGATCCCGACGTCCATCTTTATCTGGGCAATCAGCCGGTCCATCATCAAAGTGAAATTAAGGATGTAATCGAATTTATTCGGCGACAATATGTTGACAATGGAATTGGTCGTTGGGCGATTATAGAAAAAAAAACCAATGCTTTCGTGGGTTGGGCTGGGCTCAAATATATCACCGAGCAGACCAACCATCACATCCATTACTATGACCTTGGGTACAGGCTTATCAAAAGATATTGGGGTCAGGGGATTGCACCAGAAGCAGCCAAAAGCGTATTGGATTATGCCTTCGATAAGATGGAGCTGACCGAAGTCTATGCTATGGCAGACTGTAACAATGACGGCTCCAATCATATCCTGCAAAAACTAGGTTTTCAATTAATAGAACGCTTTGATGATGAGGGAGTAGCGCACAACTGGTACCGGATCATCAAGCAACAGAGGCCGTGACAGTAGACCACAAGATACACCTCAAACGTGTGGCAATCTGCCCTCAGGTCCGCTAAAAAAAATTGGAAACTAAAACAGATTTTAGTTTCCAACCCAACTACTACTTATCGTGTGGTGTAGCCACCATTTGCAAAAATCGTCTGCCCAGTGACCCACCATCCGTCCGTTACTAAAAATTCAACCAGTGGTGCGATATCTTCAATTTTGGTCAATCCACCCAAAGCCGATGCCGACTTGTGATAGGCCACCGCCTCATCACTTTCTTGCCCGTAAAAGAAAGGGGTATCCATGGGACCAGGTGCCACTGCAGTTACCGATATTCCACGATCTCCAAATTCTTTGGATGCAGCCCGAGTGAAGTGTTCTACTGGTGCCTTTGCTCCTGCGTAAGTAGAATAGTACCCTGTATAGGCGGCCAATAATGAGGTCACGATTGTACAGATTTTGCCGTTGTCATTCAGTTGCTTTCCTGCCTCCTGCAAAAAAAAGTACGCTTGCTTTGCATTAACGTCCATCATCGTGTCATATTCTTGCTCCGTTGTTTCGGTAAATGGCTTTTTCAGTACCATCCCTACCGTGTTAATAGCAATGTCTACACCACCAAATACCTCTTTCGCTTGGGTAAATAAATTACGGACGTTCGCTACTTTTGTCAAATCCGCTTGTACCAAAATTGCTTCGCCGCCATTATTTTTAATGTCAGCCAGCGTGTCTTGTGCTGCCGTCTTGGTTGCATCACTGTTATAGTGGACTACTATCTTTGCACCTTTTGAGGCAATGCTTTTGCTCAAAAGTCCACCCAAATTTTTTCCTCCACCAGCAATCAGCACTACTTTTCCTTTAAAATCGTTTCTTGACATAGTATGATTATTTTAAGTTTATCTAACCACACAAAGTTCAACAAGCTATTTTTCTATTTTGTGGTGAACTTTTCGGAACTTTTATTTTTTTCTCCTTTTCTGAATTGTCCCGGAGTCTCACCTGTGAATTTTTTAAAGAATTTGGAGAAATTCGAAGGATCGTAGGTAAGCTTTTTGGCGATTTCAGCAATAGACAGATCGGTCTCCATCAACAAGGATTTGGCCTTTTCAACGATTTTAAGATCGTAGAAATGACACGGATGGTGCCCTGCCGTTTGTTGTATAGTATCCGATAGATGTGAATGAGAGATATGCAGTGCACTAGCAATCTGGTTGAGTTCTAAAAAATCGAGTATATCACCGCTTGCAACCTCTTCGATGTGTCGATCCAAAAACCTGAAGTAGTCATTCATGATTTCTTCACCACGTTTGTTTTCATTTTTCACATTTTGTTTCATATCCATGATCGTGCTTTAGCCCATTCCATAAATTTCAACATTTCTATCCAGATTATCATGGTGAACTTTTCGGATTCACACGACCAGATGACGATACCCTTGAGAGGGTAACAATCAAAAAGCCGCTAGAGGTTTCCCAATAGCGGCTTTCTATACTTCAGATTCAATACCAGATTATTTAAAAAATATACTTGGTACTTAAAAAGTTAGATTTATTTTCACTTACAATAGCGTTCAACAAATCCTTGTTGTGCTCTGTATTTTTGGTAGCCACTAGCGATCGGATAGAAAAAGACCGCAGCGCATCTACTACTGACAGCGTACCTTCAGCACTATCCTTTCTCCCTGTGAATGGGAAAATATCAGGTCCTCGCTGGCATTGACAATTGATATTTACCCTGCTCACCTGATTCACCAAAGGATCGATCAAGGAAGAGATTACGGCTGCATTGCTACTGAATATACTTACCTGCTGGCCATGGGATGAACCAATCAAATATTCAATTGGTTCCTCCAAATCATCAAACGGTACCACCGGTACTACCGGTCCAAATTGCTCTTCGCGGTACAGCTTCATCTGCTCATTCACTGGGTACACAATCGCCGGATATACGAATGACTCCTCCACCTCGCCGCCATGCGGATTGATTACCTTAGCGCCATGCTTTTTAGCATCTTCGATACACTCTGTCAAGTAAGCCGGTTTATTGACTTCAGGAAGTGGTGTCAGTGCTACTCCACTCTCCCAAGGCATCCCATATTTCAGGCGTGATACCTCGTCCGTTAGTTTTTTCAGGAATTCCTGAGCCAAGCTACGATGCACATATACAATCTTGATTGCGGTACAGCGCTGACCATTGAAAGACAATGCTCCGAGGACAGTCTCCTTTACGGCCAAATCCAGATCGGCATCACGCGTCACTATGGCAGCGTTCTTAGCATCCAATCCCAAGATAGCACGCAGACGATTTACTTTCGGGTGGAGCTTTTTCAGCTCATCCGCGACCCTACTTGAGCCAATCAACGTCAATACATTGATCTTGCCAGACTGCATCAGTTGCGGGACGATCTTATTGCCACGACCGTATATCGTGTTGACCACACCCTTAGGGAAGCTAGTCCGGAAGGCCTCCAACAAGGGATAGTGCAAAAGTGTACCGTGCTTAGGTGGTTTGAACAGCAAGGTATTGCCCATGATCAATGCCGGGATCAACGTCGTGAACGTCTCATTCAACGGATAGTTGAATGGCCCCATGCAGAGCACCACGCCCAGTGGTGACCTTCTGACTTGTGCGATGATACCCTGTTCGATTTGAAAACGGGATGAATCCCGATCTACGTCTTTCAAAGCATCGATGGTCGCATAGATATATTCCACGGTACGGTCAAATTCCTTTACCGAGTCCGAATACGATTTACCGATTTCCCACATGATCAATTTGACCACGCTGTCCTTTTGTTCCAGCATCTGCTGAGTGAAACGCTCGACACAAGCGATACGGTGGGCCACACTCATCGTTGGCCATTCGCCGCGACCATTGTCGTAGGCAGCTACTGCAGCCTCCAATGCTTCCATAGATTCCTTTTCCGTACATACCGGATAGCTACCAATACGTTTGCGTTGCAAGCCATCTTTGGTTTGGACACAAATTGGAGAGAAGACCTCATTTACCTCACCTTCCCAAGGGAGCAACTTGCCATTCGATAGGAATACGCGTTGATCCAATTGTTGAGTGAGGTTAAATTCCGGGGGAATATCCGCGTCGGAATAAAAAATGTTCTTTAGGTTTAAGCTCATTTTTCTACTTAAATTATAATTTATGAATAGGTGATTACTCGTACCCAACGACAGTTCACGGACTGGTGAAGCCCGTCATTTCGATGGTACGCAACCATAAAGATATACAAACCTGATCAAACTTTCTTAACAAAATTTTTATTTCCCATTTTTTCAAAAGACTATCGCTATCCGCAGTTACTATTATTCAATACAGAAATGTTAGCCAATCTTCCTCGATTTCATCTTTGAAGAGCATATGTAAGTCGGTATCCTTATTGATATTAGAAACAAAATCATTCCAACGAAAGTCCAACAAAGGATGTAGCGATTTGAAGAGATCATCCGTTTAATTCAATGCTAATCACCCCCTATTTAACATGAAGAATTTTTTAAATCTACTTATTTTGACCATCCTTATCATTACGACAGGATCATGTAAAGATAATCGTGAAGTTCAATGTTTAGAGATAGCACTTCCCATGGTCGTCAATCTCAACTATGTGGACGAAAGTGGGAAGGATCTCCTCTTTGGTGACACACCTCTTTATCCAACCGAACATCTTAACATATACAAAACAATAGGTGATAAGGAAGTGCCGATATCCTTTTCTATCAATAAAGAGGATAGATTCATTTCCCTAAATTTACAGGAATACAAAAATGGCACTTTTTTCATTGTGCTAACAGCTGATGTCGTTGATAAAATAACCTATACTGGCAAAACTATCCCTGAGGATCCCTGTCAGAGTTACAAAGTCGCCCATTTGAAACAGGGAGACCGAAATGCCCAATATGACGAACAGAAACAAATCTGGAAGTTTATAAAATAAGTAGCATAGAGAATTGGGTATCGAGATGGGCGCGACATTTGAATCACCGCAAGAGGAAGAGTCCCGCCGCGGCTCGAGTGACATCAAAAAACACTATTTGCTTACATTTGCCTCTCCCCATTCATCCATCTGCACCAGTATCTCTTTGAGCGACCTTCCATGTTCCGTCAGTTCATATTCCACTTTTGGCGGCACCTGTTGATATACCATTCGATTGATAAGTCCGTCACTTTCCAACTCCTTCAACTTAGCAATCAACATCCGTTCAGAGATTCCCGTCAATCGTTTCCTTAATTCACTATATCTGAGCTTGTTCTCACTTAAGAGATAGGAAAGAATATTTATCTTCCATCTCCCGCCAATAATCGAAAGTGTAAATGCGATACCACATTTATTCTTCCAATAGATTTCATTCGTATTGTTAGTTGAATTTTCCTTTCTCATACCTATACTTACTTTTTTGTCAGTACCATACAATTTTGTATGTTCTATTATTCAAGCAAGTTAATAAAGATATTTGTACCCTCATCAAACGAATATCAAAATGGAAACTGTAAAATCGATCGTTCACTGGCTAAGCTACGCCTACTACCTCTACGTCTTTGGCTATGCCTCTCTATTCAAAGTCTTTCAAAAATCATCCATGATGGAAAGCATGCAATCTTTGGGTTTTAATAGGCATTGGACCCTAATCATCGGTGCAGGCGAACTCATTGGTGTCCTCCTGATTGTGATTGGCATTTTCAAGCCCGATTTAAAGAATTTAGGAATATTGCTGTTATTCCCCTTTGCCGTCGGCGCATTTACCGCACATATGGCACATCAAGAGTATCATCACTTCTATGACGCTCTCTTGATGTGTATCCTGACGGTTGTTTTATTATCCACCGACAAATACTTTAAGATAGTCCTTTAGCACGGAAGTCTACATTTCCTTCTTATAACAGTCTTTTTCAATAAGCTGTTGTTGCTTTGTTCCTTGCATTTTGTAAGTTCTTTAGTCCCGCTATTCATTATATTTAGATAATTGAATACGGGCTAAAGTAATATACGGTGTAGAGGTCTAATAGATTTGACGCAAGCTAAGGTCAAGCTATCTTTTGACAACCAGATTGGCAACTCTATCGGTATCTCGGTATGCCACTCGATCCAGAGCCTGAGACTGAAATAATTTCACCGTCACGGACACGAATGAAAATACCCACAATACTTTTCACACGCCTTCCACCCTGCAGCTCAGGTTGCCAAAGATCCTTATCCTGCTGAAAGTGCCTTTTAACAAATTCCGAAAATGTTGATGGCCTTCCTGACACCAATTCTACATTGCTTATATTTCCACGAGGATGTACCACCCCTCGAAACAAAAGTACAGAATCCTGTGGCATAGACCGGCCCGTAACTTCGTAATTGCGATAAGATTTGACCAAGTCCTCCTTTAATTTCAGATCTCCTCCAATATAATGAGCTGCAAATTTCTCGCTAAACAAGGATGACTCCTCGCCCTCAAGGGTGTACACGTCGACGTCATATATCAACGAATCCTTTTTCATGCGGGCAGTAATTTCAGCATGTTTTGGCAATGTAGACACTGCTTCTAAATAGCCCGTCTGGATATTCGGGTACATTGGAAGATTGATTGACGGATATTTAGTTTGTAAAACATACAAATCGCCCTCAAACTTCAGATCATAATGCGTCTCTAGCTTATCCCCCTTGAGGCCTTCGTGATGTATGAAAATATCCGCGGGTACCCGATCGGTATACTTTACACGAACCTTTCGTATTGTCGGATTTTCAGTAAAGAACAATGTATTAGAGCTATCACCAAAGCCTACACTAAAGCTCGCATGACGGGTGGACTGCGCTTTCGCGGCTATCGCCAGACCAAGCATAAGGGTTAAATGTATTATTTTTTTCATCCTGCTTTTTCAAGTTTAGTTAATACAAGATATTATGTCCTGTACTGCTAGCAAACCGATCACTACCCTCCTATGTCACTCCGTAGCTAAAGTCATGATTCTCCAACTATTAAATCTAATAAATACTGATGAGACTAAATCGGGTTTTATTAAATTACAACCTTCCGTTTTTAAAATAATGGCGCCTATTGTTTAAAGCCATATATTTCACTATGTTTATGCTATCCCGAAGCTTGCAGATACAAGAATATGAGTACATACACCTTACTTGTTGGCAACGACATCAACAACATCTCTCCTGGTATCAGTTGGAAAGATCTATTGATCGCCATCAAAAACAAATACCATGTTCCTTTATTAGAGAACGGCAACAAACCATTCCCTATGCTCTATGAAGAGATATTCCTACATGCTATCAAGAATCGTCACATAAAAGAGAAAGAGCTAAAGATGGATATCGCCAACCATGTATCCAACATCTCGCAGAATGAGATACATGGATTGATCAGGCAATTACCGATCCAACATATTATCACAACAAATTACGAATTCAGCTTGGAGGGTAGCGTCCCTTCGACCAACACCAGCCTGATCAGAGAGACCACCTACAGTGTCTTTCGTCAATACCAAGTGGAGAATAAGACCTATTGGCACATCCACGGTGACAGCAACGCCCCCCTATCCATCAATCTGGGGTACGAGCATTACTGCGGTCAGCTGCAACGAATGCGGGATTACGTAGTCAATGGTCCCGACTACACCTCCCCCACCATTTATAAAGCCGCCCTTATCAAAAGACTCAGCCAAGGTAAAAACCTCAATATCCAATCCTGGATGGATTTATTCTTCACCCATGATGTACATATTTTAGGGCTGTCCTTGGACTTTGTGGAAATCGACCTTTGGTGGTTGCTCACCTACCGTGCGCGCAACAAATACTACAAAAAGAGCACCTTTATCAACAATCGGCTATACTACTACATTTCTGCCCAATGGGCCGATAAATCGAAAGACAAACTGCAATTGTTACGAGCCAATGACGTAGAGGTCGTCATCATCAATGAAGCCAAAAAGCTCCAATATTATAAACAAGTATTAAATAGAATTACCACTACCTATACGTAAACCTCTTTACAGCATCTAGCTACCTTTAGTACGCTAAAGGTTTCCTTATCATATTACCATTTTATCGATGGGTTCAAGAAAGGCAAAATGTATTTGTCATCACTGCGAGCGTCAATAAAGAATTGCCCCTTTACTCATCGTACCCCATATCCCACTCATTAAAATCGGGCGTTCGATCATTCATCCCCAATATCATCGATAAGCTCCTTAAGTTTGGATAGATAAAAACCCGAATTATGAAAAATTCAAAAATCATACCTGTATTGGTCGCTATACTCCTGATAGTCCTGCTTGCAGCCTGTAAAAAGAAAGATACTGCGCCAGACATCGACCATACGACAGGTCTGCATGTAAAAGATGGTCAATACCTAGCCGATAAATGCGGCAACAAGGTCGTATTACGTGGGGTTAATATGGGCAATGTCTACGCCGTGGATTTCGGGATGAAAGAATTAGAAGAGATTGAAAAGACAGGAGCCAACTCCGTCCGCCTAGTATTGGAGCAAAATTATAAGGATTGGAGCCGAGGCGGGGCTGTAACCGCCGTAACAGGCACTAAGATAGAGCCCCTCATCACCTCTTGCCTAGCCAAAGGAATGATTCCCGTTTTGGAGCTACACGACTTTACCGGTGCGGCCAATGTCACTACCGATCTACCAAAGGCTACCCAGTGGTGGACCAAATCCGATATAAAATCGGTC
This sequence comes from Sphingobacterium sp. SYP-B4668, assembly GCF_027627455.1. Taxonomy (NCBI): domain Bacteria; kingdom Pseudomonadati; phylum Bacteroidota; class Sphingobacteriia; order Sphingobacteriales; family Sphingobacteriaceae; genus Sphingobacterium; species Sphingobacterium sp. SYP-B4668. The sequence continues at coordinate 3,873,131 of NZ_CP115483.1, forward strand.
ATGCTTAAATACCAGAAATCAATCATCGTCAACATCGCCAATGAACCGGACAATGGATCGGCCTCCGACGCTACCTATCGCAATGCCAATCTAACAGCAATAAAAGCTTTGAGGAATGCCGGTTACACCTGTCCGATCATGATCGATGCGCCTAATTGGGGAAAAGATCATGTATTCTTTTTGTATGAAGGCAAGGCATTGATGGAGGCCGACCCTTTGCACAATCTTCTTTTTAGTGTACACGCCTATTGGCCTACAAATGGGGCCTTTGGCAATTACTCCAACACCAATATCATAGACAATCTAAAAGCCCTTAAATCATCCGGTTTACCCATCGTTTTGGGCGAACTGGCAGCCGCAGACATTCAGAACGGCATCGCTTATCCGATCAACTATAGCCTGCTCATGAAGCTGTGCCAAGAAAATGGATTTGGTTATCTAGCTTGGTGGTGGGGCTTCTACAATAACCCCGGCGCCAACAATCAATTGAGCATGACAAATGATGGCTTGTACACCGGCTTGCATGGTGCAGGATTTATCATGGCCTATGACGATTTAAATTCTATTCTCGACACCTCAAAAAAGATTTGTCAGTAAGCCATAGGTACGTATAGCGGTAGTATATTACTCACATACTACCGCTATCCTCCCATCAACGGACTTGCACACAACACAGCTAATCAGCTCGACACACCGAGCTCAGATTCAACGCCTATTTACGTTCTCGAAAGAGCAAATAACAGGTCAACAAAGTGATATTGATAAGCACGGAAAAGGCATTGGAGAGGATAATGGGCCATTCTTCCCGAATGAAGCCATACACCACCCACATGGACACTCCGACTAATAAAATGCTAATCATGGCTGGAGAAAGGTTTTCTACATCCTTTTCCTTGATTACTTTAATGAGCTGTGGGACCATCGAAATAGAGGTCAATATTCCAGCTAGGATCCCAATGATGATTTCCATACGCTTGAGGTTATATGTCCACACTGCAGCAGCCGAGTGAGCGTCCTTCTGTATATGGAGAACCGCCAGACATTCCAAAAGTTTAAAAATATCGGAATGTTTTTATTCCTATACTCCTTTCCAAAGTGCCAAATAGTAATAACGACGCACTACCGTCATCCAGTAGCGCGTGCTGTTTGGGGGCTATCCTTATGTTTGCGAGGCAGTAGCATGGATATGCCGTAGCTCACCAAGGCATCAATAGCTGTCCTTACCTATTCATATAGGTCTTAAACTGCAGCTTCTCTAAGTCGATTCTAAATTCCCGCTGCTGTCCAGCCGTCAAGTTTTCCACAGGCAATCTGTGCTCGCCCAATTCTATTCCAGCTTCACGCATATAAGCCTTCCCCGTACCGCCTCCATACTTACCGAGGAGGCCGATCAGCTTATTAGCCGCCAGTTGGTAATCACGTGCTTTTTCGAGGTTGTTACGTTCGAATTCCTCCATCACCCCGCTATATACCGGCGCCATATATCCATATGTACTCCCCACAGCACCCTTAGCACCCATAGCCAAAGCGGCGAGCAGCATTTCATCTCGTCCCCACAGTATATCATACTTATTATGCTCAAAGTTTAAGCAGAGTTGATAATCCATCAAGTTTTCATGTGTATACTTAATACCTGCAAAATTGGGTACTTTTCCATCTATATCTCGTAATAGATCGATCATTGGGAAGTGTGCATTTGTAAAGGATGGGATATGATAATAGTACAAAGGGAGGGTCGGGACTACTTTAGCCACCTCCATGCAGAATTCGGTCAGCTTGCCGATACTATTAGCCTTGAAATAATAAGGTGCTGTGACAGATACCGCATCCAATTGCAACTCTTCAGCATATCTGGCCAATTCGATGCACTCAGCAAGGCATGTCCCTCCCAAAAAACCAATTACCTTAAAGTCATCGGCCCTGTACTTGCTCCATTCCATGAACAATTTCTTCTTTTCATCGAGCGTCAGTGCCGAACTCTCCCCCGTAGTCCCACAGATAAAGGCACCACTGATGCCATTTCTCTTGTACATCGCTGCCTGCTTTGCAACCTGCTCCAGGGCGAGATTATTATCCGAGTCAAAAGCGGTAAAAGGAGCGACTATCAACCCCTTGATTTTGTTTGATTTATTTATCATATTGGTTATTATGTATTATATAATCGTAGCACAAATATAGATTATGTATTATATATTCATGCTATCAACATGTTTTTATGATGAATTTAACATTTTTTAACATTAAATTCTATAATATGTAATATTTATTTCGATATTTGTATTTGAATTATAAACGAATCAATTATAAAATATTCAGGTAGCACCATATGCAGACACGATCTATTTATAGTTTGGATATTACATCTTGATTCAGATGGACAAGTTAAGGACTACGGAAAATCAAACCGACCTACTAGTTGGTGGGTCACCAAGTAACCGAGTATAATGAACTCATGAAATAATTATATAGATATGAAAGAGAAAGTAGACGAAGTAAGCCTCGTCGAGCAGACCCAAAAAAGGATACTCCAATATATTGACGAAAAAGGCATCCAGAATGGAGAGGCTCTTCCCAAAGAAAGCGAATTGGTCGAGATATTAGCGGTAAGTCGGGTCGTCGTACGCGAAGCCCTTAGCAGTTTGCGCATCTTGGGATTAGTAGAGACTAGAAGAAAAAAAGGCACTGTCCTGACCTCGCCCGACATATTTGGCACGATGAATATCATCGTAAATTCGGGCGCCCTCAATCTAGAATCGCTTCGAGACCTGTATGAACTAAGATTGATGATAGAAATCGGGATGTCCGACTTTGTATTCATGAACAAGACGGATGCCGATATAGCACATTTATCGCAGATTGTTGCCAAAGAGAATAGAGCCACCTCTACTGAAGAGTCCATTGAACTAGATATCCAATTTCATAAGACACTATATAAAATTTCGGGCAACAAAAGTCTCGAGAGCTTTCAAAGAATCCTGAACACGCTATTCTCCATCTATGCCCCTAGGACAGATGACTGGCAAATCAAGCAAATCATCACACATGCAGGCCTGATCGAAGTCCTTAAGTCAGGCAATGCGGATTCATTTCGATCGGCGATGAGGCTCCACCTGAATACACAGTTCGAAAATATGCAGATTGTGATGAAGAGTTTGAAATAGGAGTATGTGCAGGTCCTTTCACCGATTAGACCGACACCGTTTCTTAAAAAAATAACCATTTGAGTACCCCAGCCCTTTCCTGCAGCATGGGCATGGTGCACTCATGACTTATATCCATATAACCAATCTTAAAGATTATGAGAAAGAAAATTCTTTTAAGTGCTCTATTTGCACTGGTATGTACCATCAGTACGCTGGCACAAAGCAGTAAAATATCCCTAAGCGGGACGGTCTATGATGCTTTTGAAAAACCGATTTCAGGTGTTACCGTATCCGTAAAAGGGAAAAAACAAGGGACACACACCGACCCCCAGGGCAAGTTCCAGGTCCAATCAGCTAAAGGGGACATCCTCCTATTTTCATTTATGGGGTATGAATCCCAAGAGATACAAGCCAACGAAGACAAGCCAGACCTCAAGATTATCATGCAAACCTCATCCACACTCCTCGATGAAATGGTGATCGTCGGATACGGGACACAGTCGAGACGCACCATCACCTCTTCTATCGCCAAAGTAAGCGGAGATGTGATCCAAAATATCCCTATTACCACTGCCAGTGAGGGATTAAAAGGAAAGATAGCGGGCGTGCGGGTCTTCTCAAACAATAATACCCCAGGTGCCGAGGCTTCCCTGATTATCCGTGGGGGATCATCCATTACACAGTCCAACAGCCCTTTAGTCCTCGTAGATGGAATTGAAAGAGGATTCAACGCTGTCAATCCCAATGATATCGAGTCGATAGAAGTATTGAAAGATGCGGCCTCCACAGCTATTTACGGTGCAAGGGCCTCTAATGGCGTTGTCCTCATCACCACCAAGGGAGGTAAGAAAAATGCTGCCCCCCGTATTACCTTTGACGTCAACCTGGCCACACAAGATGTCGCCAGCAAGATGTCGCTCATGAATGCCAGGGATTTCATCAATACAGTACGGCCCATTGTAGCCAATAGCCCACTATACTCCGATAGGAATCAGACTTCGGGCTTTGCTACCAGTTCCGGAAATAGCGAAAACTCCATATACTCCACTCGTTATCTAGGAGCAGGCGAAGCCATCCCCGAAGGGTACCAGAGCATGGCCGATCCATTGGACCCCACCAAGACCCTCATCTTTCAAGAAAGTAAAATGCAGGATCTCCTATTCAATCCTGCCATATGGCAAAATTATTACGTCAGCGTGGATGGTGGCGGCGACAAGACGGTATACCGAGGCAGTATAGGATACGTCGAGGATAAGGGCGTAGCGCTTGGCACGGGGTTCAAGCGATTTGACGCCAAATCAAATGCTAGAATAGAGATTAGCCCAAAGCTATCCACCTCCCTAGGCTTCGACCTTTCTCGAACTACTTCCAATCAGTTTGCCAGTCAGACCAATGAAATATCCCGCGCGCTGGCCAATGCACCCACCTTGAGGCTTTACAACAAAGATGGCATCCCCAATAGAGGGTTCAATGTAGCCACCCCTAATCCACTTTGGACTGATTATTATAAAGATCGAGCAGACAAGCGGTACAACACGATTGCATACGCCGACCTGACATACCATATCATCGACGGTCTGAAGGCCTACGTCAATGGATCCTATTTCTATACACAATATCAATTCGATTCATTCGAAAAAGCCAACGAATTCAACAAACTACGCCCTGCCACGTCAGATTTCAACGATTTGGAGCGCATCAAGCTCGACACGTACTTAAATTACACCAAATCATTCAACACCAAGCACAATCTTTCGGTGATGGCCGGCTATACCTACCAAAAGAGCGACCGCAAGTATCTCGATGCCGCAGCCGATGGTGGCAGCAGCGACAAGATTCCGACGTTGGGTGTCGCCCCCAATAAAAAGAAAGCCGACACCAAGTTGGAGCAGATCGTGTTGCTGGGATATTTTGGTCGCCTGAACTACGACTATGACAAAAAATACTTACTGTCGGCAACTTTCCGCCAAGATGGCTCTTCACTATTTGCCAAGCAGAATAGATGGGGCTTTTTCCCTGGCATATCGGGTGGATGGGTGATGTCTGAGGAAGATTTCATGAAAGGGCTATCTCCCGCCCTCAGCAATCTCAAATGGCGCTTCAGCTATGGACAGACCGGCAACAACAATGTCGGGCTTTATGACGCCCTAGGCGGCTACTCCCCTACGCAGCAATACAACGGCGTAGCCGGTATCTCGCCTTCGGTGATGCCGAGCTTTGACCTTACCTGGGAGACGACCACCCAGCTTGACCTTGGGTTTGACCTCGGCTTGTTCAAGAATAGGGTCAATCTACTTTTCGACTACTTCAACAAAGATACCCGAGATCTCATCTATCAGCAACCCTTGCCCAATACCGCGATGTTCAACAGCGTATATACCAACATCGGCAAAGTTAATTTCCATGGATTTGACATAGACCTACGCACAAACAATATAGAGACTAAAGATTTTTCTTGGACATCCTCCATTACCGTCAGCTTTATCAAGAACAAGGTCATCAGCCTAAAAGACAATGGAAGGGACCGCAACAGACAAGGAGGGATTACCCTACCCGACGGCACCGCCTTCGGCGGCATAGCAGAGGGCGAGCCACTTTATCGCTATTATGGATTCAAGGTAGACCGCATCCTGCAGAATGAACAAGAAGCCAGCAATGCCCATTACGATGCGAGCGCCAATGGATGGATCAAAGAAAATGGAGCTTGGGTCAAAAAAGCTGGCCGCAAATCGGCTGGAGACTACGAGTGGATGGATAGAGATGGCGATGGCCGCATAGACAACAACGATCAGTATGAACTCGGTGTCACCGTACCACACACCACAGGCGGGTTTAGCAATAATTTCAGATACAAAAATTTCTCTTTGAACATCGCCCTGGATTGGGCTATCGGACACTACATCCAAGATGACAACTACATGAGATTTTTCATGAATACCTTCGACTTCACCCATGCCCTCACGACAGATGCCGCCACGGGTTGGAAAGCAGAGGGCGATCAGACCAAGTACGCCCGTATCGTAGGCGATGATGCCAATGTAGGTAACCGCAACTACACCCGCAAAAGCGATGTATTCAATTACAAAGGTGACTATTTATGTCTACGAGATTTTTCGTTGCAATACCAGGTACCGAAGCGTTGGATAAGCAAGGCTGGCGTGGAGGGGCTGACCCTTACTGCCTCTGGCAACAATCTCTACTATTTCACAGCTGTCAAAAGCGGCATTAGCCCTGAAATAGGCACCGGCTCTACTTTTGATGCCAACTACAACAGCTACCCGCCTATCCGAAAATTTTCGTTTGGTGTAAAGGCTACATTCTAAATTAAGCAATGACAACAACAACTAAATGACCAACACATGAAAAAGATAGTTATACCCTTCATCATAAGTACCCTTATCGTATTGGCCTCCTGTCACAAAGATCTGGAGGTGGTACACAAGAGCGGATTGACCACCAGCAATATGTGGACCGAGGCCGCTGATGCCATAGCCGCCAGGAATGGGATGTATAGACAGTTCCGAGCTACATTCATCACCCAATACCCCTTTTGGGGCGAGTACCGCACCGGAATATGGGGCCCTGGCAACGACGGATCCGAAGGTTACAGAGATGAGATATATGATAACACCATCCAAGTCAGCAACGGCTCTACCAATTGGGCAGCCTTATACTCCACCATTGGAAATGCCAACTTCATATTAAAGTATACGCCGGGACTGGAGATGAATCAGGATCAAAAAAACAGCATCATTGCCGATGCATTGTTCATCAGGTCATTTTGTTATTATTGGATCGTACGTCTTTGGGGTGATGCACCTTTGGTATTGCAACCATACGAGTCGGCCAATCAAGACAATCTCTTTCCATCACGTGAGCCACAAGACCGCATCTTCGACCAGATTGATGAAGACATCGAACGAGCACTATCCATAATACCTGACAACCATTTTGTGGCCGATCGAAATATGGCCACCAAAACTGTCCTTAACGTGTTCAAAGCAGACTTCAATCTCTGGAGCGCAAAGGTTAGAGGCAAAGGAAAGCCCGCATTAGACAAAGCCAAATCCGCTTTGGATGACATCAAGAAAGTAACTTCCTATCAATTGGAAAACAACTTTTCCACTATATTTCAAAGTAAAAGCAGCAGCGAAATCATATTTACCATTTCCCTATTGAGAAATGAAGCCGAAGGTGGCTACTCAGACGTATTCCTTGAATCTATTTCCAATGTCAGCCCCGCACTATTTGAAAACCCAGTAAAAGTGGGCAGTGTCAGACAACGCTGCTTTTTAACTCCCCAATTCCAAAATTTCCTATTATCCGAGAGCAAAGACACCAGAACCAAGACAACGTTTGACACGTATTACGATGTGGACCGAAAACGCAAGCAACAGTGGATCAACAAATTTGCTGGCACTTGGGAGCAAGGCACTCGTATCTTTGACTCCAATATCCCCATCTATCGCTACGCGGACGTTCTGCTGTTGAGTGCCGAGGTATACAACGCTCTTGGTGACCCCAGTACAGCCCTCGCCGAATTGAACAAGGTCGCCAAGCGAGCTTACGGTGTGGATCAGTATTATCCCACTTCACTGTCTCCACAAGATATCGATTCTAAGATATTAGACGAGCGAATGAAAGAATTTGTGGCCGAAGGCAAGCTCTGGTGGGATTACATTCGGATGGGACAAGTTTTCAAACGGACGCCAAGCTTGATAGGAAGAGATAGCGAAAAGAATATTTTGCTATGGCCCATTTCCAATTCATCCATCAATTCCAATCCCAATATCAAGCCCAACGAGTTTGACTATTAATCCCCCAGATATATGTACAAAGCAATAATTATACTCATCTGTGGATTGACTTTTACGCTTGACAAGACCGAGCGTAAAAGTCCCACTCCTTACCATATCCACATTGATACCGTCTACCACACCACAGACACCCTTTTTCTGCAGGCCCGAACCTCCATTATCAAAAGTGGAGATATAGATGCCCTGATGACAAAGTCCTTCTATGGCATGCATACACATTCCTATGGCGACGTTTATACCATGGTCCATTCTAAGACCAAAGGGTGGCAGCCCCCTCTATTGGTCAACCAACTCATTCGCCACAAAACCGATGACGGTCTGTTACGGGCCTTCGGTGATGTAACTCCCGAATGGCACCAGCACACCCAGACTGTACTATGTACAGGCAAATCATTTTTTTCCTATCCTCTTGAAGAAAAGCCATTGACGGGCAATCAACGAGAAGACATCGAGCATATGCAGGAAATTGCATATGCCGTATACTACCCCCAGACTAATACATGGTCTTCTATCCAAGTAGTCGCACTGCCCGATACCTTAACCAATGGAGATCGCTTGCTCCATGTGAATGCAGGCTGCACTCAACGGTACGACATGCCCAATGGCGATGTGTTGCTCCCTATACGATATATGAAAGGCAAGAATTACGTATCCACCACTATCCTTTGCTCCTATGATGGTCGTGAGCTGAAATACAAACAACACGGCTCATCATTTACCGTCCCCGCTGCTAGAGGGCTATACGAGCCCTCCATTACCTATCATAAAGGCGAATATTTCTTGACGATGCGCGGAGACGAATCGGCCTATGTCGCCAAGAGCAAAGATGGGTTGCATTATCAAGCATTGCAGGAGTGGAAATACAATGATGGACAATGGCTGGGCAGTTACAACACCCAGCAGCACTGGATCAGCAATAAGCATGGTCTATTTCTCGTATACACCCGCAAAGGTGCCAACAACGATAAGGTCTTTAGACACCGTGCACCCCTATTTATAGCCCAAGTCGACCCCAGTACCCTCACCGTCATCAAGGACACCGAAAAGGTATTGATTCCCATTCCCGAGGGCAATGGCGACCTGGGCAACTTTGGTGTCACTCACCTCCATGACAATGAGGCATGGGTCACCGTATCCGTCATGCCCCAGACAGGGCGTGATACCAACACATTGATAGCGAAAGTCAAATGGGATCATTGATCCCATAACATCCCTACTCATGGAGCACAAAAAAATATACCCTTGGATAGTCGTCGCCTTATTGTGGTTTGTCGCGCTGCTCAACTATATGGACAGACAGATGCTATCCGTCATGAGAGAATCCATGATGATAGACATCGTAGCCCTTGAAAGAGCGGCCAACTTTGGGCGATTAATGTCAATCTTTCTCTGGATATATGGGATGATGAGTCCTTTCATGGGGTCTATAGCCGATCGGGTGAACCGCAAGTGGCTCATCGTGTGCAGCCTGTTCATTTGGTCGGCCGTCACCCTCTTAATGGGTCTTTGTACCACATTCGACCAGCTGTATGTCTTAAGGGCCATTATGGGAGCCAGCGAGGCCGCTTACATCCCAGCAGCACTAGCCCTAATTGCGGACTATCACAAGGACAAGACCCGTTCGCTAGCCATCGGCATCCATATGACCGGGCTTTACGTCGGGCAGGCCATGGGAGGCTTTGGAGTTACCATTGCCGCCACATTCTCCTGGCAACATACGTTCTTCTCTCTAGGGTTCATTGGTATCCTGTACAGCATCATCCTTATTTACGTCCTGAAAGAGAAGCGCATCGTTCTTGCCGCGGACAACAATACCAAGAGAAGCCTGAAAGATGAAATCATATCCGTGTTCTTGGGACTCAAATTATTACTGGTCAACATTTCCTTTTGGATTATCCTTCTTTACTTTGCCACGCCAAGTCTTCCGGGCTGGGCCACGAAGAATTGGCTGCCTACCCTATTTGCCGACAGCTTGCATATATCTATGGAGCAAGCCGGGCCACTGTCTACCATCGCCATGGCAGTAGCCTCCTTTGTAGGCGTGATATTGGGCGGCATACTTTCCGACAGGTGGGTATTGAAGAATATGCGTGGTCGGATTTACACCGGCGCCATCGGTCTTTCCTTGATGATTCCTGCGTTGCTACTCCTCGGCTTTGGCAATACGCTACTTGAAATAGTTTCCGGTGCAATCTTTTTTGGTGTTGGCTTTGGTATCTTTGATGCCAACAATATGCCCATCCTCTGCCAATTCGTAGCACCGCGGTACAGAGCCACCGGCTATGGATTGATGAATATGACGGGCGTACTTGCAGGAGCATTTATTACGGGCTATTTAGGCCAATCCACCGATACCGGCCATCTGGGCAACCACATCGGGCTGTTATCAGTAGGTATCGTTGTCGTATTGATATTGCAATTGGCTTATCTCCGACCTACGACCATTGACAAAAACTAAAAAAAAGATGATAATCAACAACATGTACAAAGCATTTTATATGACACTAGCGCTGTGTTTCGCTCACCTGTCCCTCAGCGCCAAGGTTCTACTACCGTCGGTCATCGCCGACGATATGGTCCTCCAACAAAAAGAAGAAGTCAATCTATGGGGCAAAGCGAAAGCCAACACCGCCGTCACGATCACCACCTCTTGGAATAAGAAGACCTATAAGACCAAAGCTGATGACCAAGGGCGTTGGATTGCCAAAGTATCGACACCATCTGCGGGGGGACCTTATCAGATTGACATCAGCGACGGTGAGCTCCTCACTCTCAAAAATATATTGATTGGAGAGGTGTGGATTTGCTCGGGACAGTCCAACATGGAGATGCCACTCACGGGCTTCTATAACCAGCCTGTATCCGGAGCCAACGATGTCATCGCAAAGGCTAAGATAAGCACCCCTATCCGCATCTATACCTCTAAAAACGAATACAGCAAGACCCCACAAGACGATGTGCCTGGTTCTTGGGGTCAGCATACTGCCGAGCGTGTCGCACAGACCAGTGCTACGGGATATTATTTTGCCAAGTATCTACAAGAAGTACTGGACGTTCCGGTAGGCATAATCGTATCGGCTTGGGGCGGTTCCAAAATAGAAGCTTGGATTAGTGAACCATATATGAACTCCTTTCCCGAGTTTGACCTCTCTTTCCTCAAGAATGACCAGAAGTCCGAATACCCTAATCACCACAGCCCTTGTTACCTCTACAATGCCAAGATCCATCCTTTGAAAAATTTCACCGCCAAGGGGATGCTTTGGTATCAAGGTGAGAGCAACAGGGACAAGCCCGAGCAGTATCTCAAGCTACAGAAAGCCTTTGTCGCCAATATGAGGGCTGCATGGGCCAATCCCGATTTGCCTTTCTACTTCGTCCAGATAGCCCCATTCAAATATAGCGGCAAAGACGGAATAGAAGCCGCTAAACTTCGTGAGTCCCAACTGTGGGCCATGCAGGAGATTCCGAATTCGGGTATGGTCGTCACCACGGATATCGGTTCTGAAGAATGTATCCATCCTCCTGACAAAGAAAAAGTAGGCAATAGATTGGCCTATTGGGCACTTGCAAAGACCTACAATAGGGTTGGGATTGGTTATTCGGCTCCCGTTTACAAATCATTTCAAATCGATGGCGACAAGATCAAGTTAGCTTTTGAAAAACCTATTCCTACAGGTTTTAGCGCTACGGGTGGCAGCATTAAGGATTTTGAGATCGCCGGAGCCGACAAAGTATTTCATCCTGCGACAGCATGGAGTGCTGATGGGTGTATCTACGTCAAGTCTGACCAAGTTCCCGCCCCTATAGCTGCCCGTTATGCATTTAAGAATTACATTAAGACCGATCTCTACGATGATAGGGGCTTGCCACTATCATCTTTTAGGACCGATGATTGGTAACAATAGACACACCAATACATATCCATCCTAATAAAAAAACGCGCTACCGTCATCCGGTAGCGCGTGCTGTTTGTGAGTTATCGCTTATGTTTGCGCGGCAGCAGTTGGGATATGCCGTAGCTCACCAAGGTACCCACCGCGGCCATTGCCGCCGTTTGTAGCAGGTCTCCAAAGGTTATCGATGCCCATATCGAGCATAGCGTCCCCATGCGAATTTCATTTATTTTTATTTTTCAGTTAGTTAGATGTTAGTAGTGCGTGTTAAAAGATGAACATCGTCATTGCGAACTGAAGCGTAAGAATACGAGAGGGCGTGAAGCAATCCTCTAGACTGCTTCGTCCTTACTTCCTCGTAGTGACAAAATTGCTCACTATCCCCAACGACGACCTCGCATTCCGACGATACGCCCACCCTACACTATCCCAAAATATGGCCTAGGCTGTGCAGGCGTCAAGAATTGTCGAGGATTTCCGTCAACAGTCGGGCTTATCTGATCCGCCCAATTGGTGGAGAGTTTGTCCGATTATAGGCAATCCGAAGACAATTTAGCCGAGCAACCTTGCGAATCAACCATACCAAACTGATTATGAAACACGTACACCCTTATACAACAGCAATAGCATGTGCTTCTCTCCATTCATTGACCCACAGTTCCTTCGAGTAGTCTGTATGCGATTGATCGCTCGCGACAGCGAAAAAAACTGAAAAACACATAATTAAAAAATTCGAAAGAACATTCTGGATTCCGTTGTTTGATCAACTATTGGTCCAAGCATTGCACGTTGGAAGCAGGGCATATCTCTTGGATATTACGCTATGTGGAAGTCGTCTCATCCTGTAGAAAGCATGAGGCGCTATACTAAATCTACAGGGTGACACCAGCAACAATCTCTATCTCGTCGCCCGTGGCCTCTTGGCACCTACCACCACGGATGATAATGAGCAGCGGAGATTGCTAAATTCAGTACTCGTGTGGCGGAATTGGAATGAGGAGAATTCCGATTCAACAACAAATCCAGCACCCCGAACAATCCAAACCACAATGAGTATGTATATCGGACCAATGCGTCGATGTGCAGCGAAGAGGGATCGGTCTGTTCGGGAGTATGGGATATCGGTACCATCAGTGCACCTGCCGATGGCACACTTTTAAGCAGTTACAGCTCCCCTACCCATGTAGGGAATCTACAACCGGGCCAGTATACCGGCAACTAAACAGGATGTGGGGTGATAGATGCCGTCGCATCCGCCAAGGTGAAAGCTGAAGCTTTCAAAGTCACAAAAAATCCGAAAGGCCTGTAATTGTCAAGAATTACAGGCCTTCTACCCCAAGTTCTAGTTTCTCAAAATGCGCATACAAAAAGGAGGGGAATGCCTAGCAGGCATTGTTTTTCAAAAACAAATTAGTCAATCTTTTACAGTAGCCTGCACAATTTGGAACGTATCGGTACATTGGTTGAATTCGGTTATCTTTCCATCTTTTAGTTTATATTCTACGATGAAGGCCGCTTTAAATGTCTTCTGAGACATCTTGTGTATCCCAGAATAAAATCCTTTTACAAAAACCGAATTGCCACTAGCGAAAAAGACTTCGGCACATGAACACCAATCGGCCCATTGGGAGCGCAAGCCAGTAAACACAAATCCAAGAACCTCCGTTATTCCGACAAATCTCCCACCTTCTGGAAAACCATCCATCTGATTCCAGTGAATATCCTCAGACAAAATTTCCGACACTTTGCGATCATTTTTCTCCTTAAAGAATCTGTAGAGGTCCTTTACAATTTCGATATTATTTTCTTCCATAAAAGAGTTTACTTTAGTTTCGATAATCAAGCAGCTGTATAGTGACGAATAATCGTAGGGTCAGGAAGTCTGAGGATCTGATGCTTCCAAACCGTATCTTTACTAAAACCTGTTATCGCTATCTTACACACATCACGTCTTGATGAATTCTACCCTTCGATTCTGGGCCCGTCCAGATGCAGTACTATTTTCAGAGACAGGTTCCGTCTCTCCCTTGCCTTCAGTCTTCAAGCGCTCGTTACTGACGCCAGCCTTGTTGACCAGCCAATCCTTTACGGCCTCTGCACGTCTAGTACTGAGCGATAGGTTGCTTCCTTCATCCCCAATCCCATCGGTATGCCCCACAACGTTCAGACTGATTGCCGGATCCTGCTCCAATACAGAAGCTATCGACCGCAACACTCCTGCTGATTCAGGTTTTATGGACGCCGAAGCGGTTTCGAAAAGGATACCAGTTGTCGCAAAGCGTCCTTCCTCCAGAAGTCTCCGTCGGGTGTCAACAGCACCTTTTGCAATTTTGACATCACCTATAAACACACCAATCTGATCATCTTTATAGGGGCTGCTGCCCAAACGGAAGAACAGCTGGTTCATCGTTCCTTCCTTAGCAATTCCCTTGGGCACATCGAATAGCTTTTCTCCATCGACCCAAATTCGCAATCGCTCCCTTTGTCCCTGAATTGCTACATGAACAGGACGCCCGTACCAGCTCTTCACTATCGTATTCCTGTCGGGAGGGCTATGGAAATGACGAATATATCCAATATGGCTTTCCAAGATAATATTCCCTGCGTCGGATAAGGGAGAAACTTCCATATAAAACGACTTGATTCCCTTTGGATCGACCAGTAGCTTATTGGAACTTGAAGACTCTGTTCCTGATGCCAATAGTCCGAACTGCAATGATGGGGGTAGCCATCCCTTAAAATCGATATCCATCACAAGATCGAATTCAACCGTGAAATCACTTCCCAGCAGTTTTTCGTTGTCCGTCAGCGAAACGCTGTTCTGGGCAAGCCGCAGCCATTTGCCCGGAATATTCTCCAAAGACACAATGACCGAACTCCTGCTGCTGTTCCATCCTGCAGGCAGCTCGCCTAGAGCTTCTGTGGAGAAATCGTTCGCATAAAGCACCGTATCACCAGGAATAAAATCGTATTTACTGAACGAACTTATGGGCTTTCTAGCATTCTCCTCGTTTTCATTTTTCATTTTTCCAGGTTCAGCCGATTCCTCTGTTTCCTTTTTAGGATTGCCTTTCTCAGCCGATTCTAGCACTTTATCCATACCCTTATTTACTGCCCTATCGGTTTGTTCGAGTACTTTTTGGGTAGTTGCATTCTCTACCCTACCTTTGATTTTTTTTAATATGGACTGGGCACTGGCCTCCATAGATATGTTAGCAAGCATACTTATCCATGCAACTGATACTACGAGTCCTCTAAACATTGAATTTTTCATATGTGTATAATTTGATTTTTATTTGTCATCCGCCAGTCGGCGGATGCAAATTCTATTTATCGGTGTGTGGCCTGAGCAATATGGATATATCATATGGTTATCATACTAATTGTCAGTACCGGACAAAAATATCATGGATCTGAATAAGGAAACTATCTTTTCGACCAGCGGTCCATCTCTTCCGACGGAAGTACAGATAGGCCGACCAGTAGGTTTATAGCCTGAGAGCCACACCTAGGTTCAATACTGCCGCGCCATAACCGACCTCTGCAAAAGCGCCAACCTTATCTGAGGCCCAATATCTACTTCCGACATACACCCCCCACATTAGTCCTCCAGCTGACGTCGAAATAGGTTCAGATCCTTCTCCGCCCCATTTTACGGACGCGACATTGTAACCAAGCATGATTCCGCCATACGGATCAAATCGCTCAGAATCTACTTTTAGGTGATAGGATGCCCTAGCAGCAGCAAGTAAATAGCTATATTTCCATTCACCGTAGTCATTCCAACTTTCCTTTTTTCTAGCGTATGCAAGGTATCCGCCCACGCTGATACGGTCAGAAACAGCTTGCTCATAGCTGACCCCAGCTGGGATTCCCAAGCCACCACCCACACCAATACCGACATTGAACAACTTGTCTCCACGTTTGAAAGACTGCGCAAAAGAACGGGTACTACCGATTAACAGAATCAAGGTTACTGCACCGATTGTTTTTAATGTATTCATATATATAAATTGTTTATGGTTTACAGATTTCATTTTCCCTTTACGGCGTACCGTATCAGGCTTGGCAAAGCTACCCTGTTGCCAGGTCTCTGAATTGCGTAGTACTACCCAAACTTAGCATTTACGTGCAGCTGCAAATCGAGCAATCCCGTGCGCTATGGCATCTAAGTGGTACTACTTAGATGTGACTTTTAGAAGATAGTACCATAGAAAGGGACTATCCACCACCCTATTTTTGCTAGCATGAAAATTTTTCACCTTTTATTTTTAGCATTGGCACTGGGGTGCGGCAAAAAAGACACAGCTCCGGAAAACGCTGGAAAAGTAAGCGGAACAGTAAGAGACCATTCTGGCAAATCAATCCAAGGAGTACAGATTATCGTGGACAACAGTATATTCTTCAACAGTAATCTATCTACAAAAACTGCTTCCAACGGAAGCTACAGCTTGGCTCTCCCCACGACCGGGGCTTGGTACGCCTTTGCCATCCATAAAATATCTTTCAATGGAAAAATCTATCAATGCTACCTCCATCCGGAGATTTCAACAGGCTTCGGGCCGGATGGCGCAGTCCGAGATTTCACTTGGCAGCTCACCGGTCAAAAGGCCGAGCCTTTAACAGGGCATTATGGCGGGACAATAACCGTCGATAACTTCCCAGGAGTTTATTTGGATACCGAAGAGATACGATTTACCCTCATTCCCGAAGGCAAGCTCATCGATGGTTCTCAAGGGCAGACCTTGGTACGGAATGCAACCGACGGGCAACAAATCTTGGATGTCCCAATCGGTCGCTATAGAATAAGCGCAAGATATGGGGAGGAACACCTGAAACTTCGGAGATGGAACTCCCAGGATAGCTTTGAAAAGGAAATCATTTTTGATTTTGAACCACAGATCAATGCACAATGTGACAATTGCTTTAAACTAGAATACAACCGATAATCATGAAAAGAAACTATTTTAACATTCCTATATTATTTTTGCTACTGATTTCATGTGGAAAAAGTGATCTTGTACCTTCCGAATCTGAGGATGACAAGATTGTCATCCCCTCTTCCAATGGCAATCCTGGATTGGGTCACAGCGATGAGGAACCGTTGGGAACAGCCCTAGCACTGCCATCAGGCATACGTATCGTGGCCAGACAGAGCCATCCATTTGATCCCGATATCAGAAAGCTATATGCCCATGCAAATTTTTTCTACGTGGACATTAATTTTGTGAATGACCGGATGCCGGGAACCCCGCCAGTCATCGTCGAACTCCCTCCTGGATTAATAGGAGTCAGCACGATACACGACAAGCAAAATGGACTCAGCATCGAAAAGTACCTCATCACGGTCCCACCCACACAACGGCTTGGAGGAGGTCGCGATACCACGACGGTCTATGTCGGAATGGCCTGTCTAAATGAAGGTAGGTCAATGCCCTGGTATGATAATCTGGGCGCCGAACAGGTCTTTCCAATTTCAAGGAACAATTATCAAAAATTTATCGTTACCTCTGACCCTGGCCTATCGAAACTGCTGGACCTACTCAAGGGCCATCCCGGGCTTAAGATTACCAACCACTGGGATCCCGTAGCGGCACATGAAGAAGATTATGTAGTTCCAGAATGGATGAAGATACATAACGAAATCCAGGAACATATTTGGGAAATCACAGATCGATTCGGTCTGACGCATGGAAAAATAATCAAGCTCAAGGAAAGATTAAAACCCTATAGATAGTCACCATAACAAAGAGATTACTTCACCTAACTATTTCCACTAGTTACAGGGCTGCCCATGCAGCCCTATTTTTTTACTCCCCGACATCATCCTTGACCTCACCATAGCGGTCTATATATATCTTGCTCTGTCTACCCTTTAGGTGCATTGTCGCTATGAAAACACTTTCCTGCTTCGCATCCTCGATGTAGAGTGTCCTTTCATGCCGATAGCCTTTTCCCAGATATACATCCAATGCGGCGGCAACTGGAGCAGGCAATTTCTTCCTACGCACCTTTTTTGCTGTCCTTAACCAGTTTCCGACTGTATCCATTTCGATGACCGTACCGTTTTCAAGGACGGCAAGATGCTTTCCCGAATTCACGGTCGTGATCCAATGGTCTATCTTTTGTGAGCCAGCCTTTTTAGCCGCAGCAATCTTTACGTGTTCGGGCACGTTTCCCTGATTATTTCGCTGATCCTGAAAGACGATTATAGGCGTTGCAACTGGAATATTTTTGTTCCAATATCCTGCGTCGTCCGTGGTGACCCTAGTCGTTGTTGTGACAGCGCCACCTGCCACCTGATGGATGACTGCATTGAGTGCCAACATGCTGGTTGAAATCCATTTATTCATAAATTGTTCTTTTTAGAAGTTTAGACAAAGTCTGTAAATTCACTTTTTTACGGGAACCATCGCGTCCATATTCGACTAAAGATGAATATTCGCCTACGGAGGCAACATATCGCAGTCAAAAAATTGTCGTGCTGCTCGTCAAGCTACCCTGTGGGATACCAGGACCGTCAATCTGTCCTTTACCTATCGATTGATCAAAGGCACCCAGAACGACCCTTTTGAGGAGGAGGTGTACGGAGCAAACAACAACGCACATGACAAACTCCGAGATGAAGCCGTCATGGCAAAATGTTGTGGCAGCGGCTCTCCCCTTTATAATGGTCCGATCTTGGTAATGCGATTCGAAGACAGATTTTCTAAATACGGATTGGCATCCCAAAGATTAACAGTCATATTTTTGGAGACAATCATATTTGCGCCCTCTTCCTTTACACACAGAACATTTCCATTCCCGTTGTAATGGTTGTCTATCTTTGTGAAGTGGGCCATACCTTCAGAAAGTACAATGGTATGGCCCGTAATTTCATGCTCACTGCCGAGTATGATGGGTAGATCTGGATTCAGGACATGCCTTAACCTCGCTATTGCAAATGGGGACCGTTTCGGGCCAAGCTCAAACTTGTTTGAGACATAGCCAGCATTTCCGGTGGTCGTGATCATTTCGAGGTTATTTCCAGAATAAGACAAATCCACTTGTGAGCCTTTGCCTCCAGTCTTCAAAATCTTCATCCTCGTCACCCTTCCCTCCTTCACTTCATAATCAATAAACTTCCTCCCCGAGATACGAAAGGTTTCCTTCTGACGAATGGAAATAACAGCGCTCACGGGTAGGTCATCTTCGGAATAGCTTATCTCCATATCCTGGATTTCCGTCTCATCAATCATTTCAATCCGATGAAGCCTACCAGATCTATCGTACCTGAAGGTAGTGATCTCGCCTTCAGCAGGACACTCATAAGAGACAATCCTATTGTCAGCATCATACTGTAGTTGGAAAGTCGACGTATCACCATTCTCATAAACGGTATAGCGATTTGGAGGTAAGGTCGGAAAAATAGGTGCGGAATGGCCCGTACAGCCAAATGCCAACAATAGGCCTAAGGAACCAATTGCAACGAGGTAATCTATTTTAGTCATCTATAGGTGAATATTTTTTTGCAAATTTCTTCAAACAATTAAGTATGCCCCCCAGTCTCTATACGGTATTATCTTTTTGCGTACAATTACGGACACCGCACAAACAAAATATAAGCTGTGCCTAGCTCAGTAGATGAGTTGTCGGATCAACGGGACATACTGTTTGCCCACTCCAATCTCGACATCCCCTGTCAGCACGAGAAAGAATCTCCTTATATCCCTGTAGAGTTCCTGGACATGGTCCAGATTGACGATGAAGGAACGATGGATTCTCATAAATCTATCGGGATCCAGCTTGCTACAGAGCAGTCCTATGCCATGATTGCTGAGATATGCGCTATTGTCCGCAGTATAGATCCATGTATAGTCCCTGTCTGCTCTCAAGTAAGTGATATCCGGCACGTTTATTTTTTTGAGGCAGCCCCCTTTCTCTACAAAGATCCTTCCGGGATATCGGATCATAGAAAGAGGTTGGACAGGGCCTGCTGCTTCTGATGAACCAATCCGAATCAACGTCCTTCGTAGATTTTCCGTACATATAGGTCGATGGAGGTATCCCAGAGCACCATGATCTATTGCCCTAACCGCATCTTCGAGATGATCTGAATATACTACGGAAATGGGATCGTGGGAGATTCGCTCGAGCACGTCAAATCCTGCTATCCCCGGAAGCGAAGCATTGATGAACACCACCGCTGGTTGGAGGGAGTTGATATACCTAACTGCCTCCGGCCCGTTACAGGTTTCGTGGAATACCGCAGGATAATCCAACGACTCGATCTTTCTGCGGAGTTCCTGTCTAAATGAACCGTCTTTGTCCGCAATGAGCACTGATTGCTTTACCATTGATTTGACCTTTGATGAAAGGATCAAAATTAGCGTATGTATTGCCTGTCGTAACTGACAAATGTCAGAAATTGGCCAAACAGGTCATTTTTAGTATCTTGTCCTACTATTTCTTTGACCCATCAAGAGATGAGATACGACATGGTAGAGCGAAAACATTTTAATCAGGTCTGTCTGTTTGCAAGGCAATACGGCATATCCTTCACCCTACAGGAATTGGAGATTATCCGGGCAAATACGCAGTATGTGGTCCTTCCACCACATTCGATCCTCATGGAACAAGGGAAACTGGTGAAGAAGCTTTATTTTATGAACAGGGGTATAGCCAGGCTGTTCAGGGTCCACAATGGCGTTGACCATACGTTGGGAATCGAATCGACCAATTATTTTCTATCGACTCCCCTTCTTCTTCAGAACGGTCAGGAATCCACCTGCGCACTAGAGTCGCTCAGCGAAATCGAGTTACTGGTCTGGGATCTGCCCAGCGTCACTATCCTCAAGAATAGCATCCCTAGGATGTTTGCCATGGAAATGGCCATCATGGACAGGCTACTGGCTTGGTTACAGGACAATCAAGTCGAGTCCAGATGCATGACCGCAGAAGAGCGCTATTATAAATTGATAGCAACACAGCCAAAGGTAATACAATCCGTTCCGCTGAAATACATCGCCTCTCTTTTGGGAATCCACCACGATAGCTTGAGTCGGATAAGGAAAGGTGTCTCGGACAGAGGTTCTAGATAAGTCCTCTTAGATAAGCCTCCCGGACTAGTCCAGCTACTGTCTTAATGTTGAGCTTTTGGTTAAGGCTGTAGCGGTGCGATTCTACTGTGCGGACACTCAGAAAGAGTCGGTCGGCAATTTCCTGATTAGAATGTTCGTGGGCGATCAATGCCAATACCTCACATTCCCGATTTGTCAACTTCACGTTAACTGCGGCATTCCGACCTGTGATAGCCTGATGGACTATGGACCGCTCGATCTGCCGGTCTATGAACTGCTTTCCCGACAACACACTTTGGATGGCTTCTTGTAGACCTTCCCTATCGGTTCCCTTTAGTAGGTAGCCCATAGCCCCATTCCGCATCATCTTCCTGACATAGAGTACCTCGTCATGATTGGTAATCGCGATAATGGGCAGCTGCGGATATCTTCCCAAAACTTCTTTACAAAGAGCAATACCATCGCTATCGGGAAGCTCTATATCGAGTAGTAGAACATCCGGAGCCCATGTTTCCAAAGCTAAAAGCAGGCCTTCGCCACTTCCTGCCTTGAAGACGACCTCAAACTGTGGGAAGGTGCTGAGCATCTGGATAAGCCCTTCTATAATCACGGGATGATCGTCCACTATTCCTATTGTTGTCATACGCCTATTTTTTACACAAATTAAATTTTTATACAACCTCTTTTCTACCGTATTATTACGAATAGGTCAAATTAAGTTAGGTTATTTTTTCGGGGTCGGTTTTCAAGGAAGGATGGCCGTTAGAATCGATTTCGATATAGACCGAGGTCCCCCTTCCTGGCGATGACCGGATATCAATGATCCCACCTATGTCTGAAACTCTGCAGCAAAGCCCGCTAAGCCCGATTCCCTTTGACGAGATATTCTCCGGATCGAACCCCTTGCCATTGTCCTCGACCGTTATCCGGAGCCCCCCCCTACTACTCTCCAACTGGACAATCCCTTCAGTACCTCCAGAATGCTTCACCATATTGGTTACGGCCTCCTGAATTGTTCTATAGAGGACCAGCTCCACAGTCCTGTCAAATCTGGGAATCGTGCCTAGGAGATAGAAATCGAGAGCAAGATCTCCTCCCTTTACCCGGTAGCAAAAGGATTCGACGGCACAGGCTAATCCTTCCCGTAGCAGGAATTCGGGAGCAAGATTATGGGATATATTCCTAATCTCGCGGACCGCAATATCAATCAATTCACCGATTTCAAGTAGTGATCGCCGTTCCGAACCATCGTCTACAGCATTGTGGACCTGAATTTTGGCAGCAGATAGGATACTCGCCACACCATCATGTAATTCACGTGCCGTGCGTTCCCTTTCCCGCTCTTCCCCATAAAGTTGGGCTTCTAGCAGATGCCTTTCGTGGTCCAATTTCAGTCTCCTCCGTTTCTGGTTTCCGACTATGCGCAATGATATAAGACCCCAAGCTAGCAGGACAGCCGTGGAAATAGAGATGATGATCCACTTGTTCTTTCTTTCCAACCCCGTCGTTTGTTCGGCAATCATGAGATCCCTTTCGGCAATGCTCCTTCGGTTCTCCATCGTTCTGTACTTCAGTTCCAGTTCCTGTATCGACCGATGTGTTTCCTTATCTTTTAGGGAATCAGCAAGAGATTGGTATCGCTTACGCAGTTCGAGGGCATCCTTGTATTTCCCCATCCCTTCTTTGATTTCTGACCCCGACAAGTACAGTTCAATGAGTTGGGGTTTGGCTAATTCCTCCTGGGCCAATTCCATGGCCTTACTGAAATATCTTTCCGCAGCTCCGAAACTTCTCATATCTCGATATACCGAGGACATCCCCGAAAGTACGTACACCTCATTACCCGGAAACGTCAAATGTAAAATTTGCTTTGCTTTTTTGAAACTCCGCAATGCCTGCTGATATCTTTTCTGCATTCGATATATATCCCCCAAATTGTTGTACGCTTTAATCTCCATCTGTATATCATCGTACCTCTTAGCGATTTCCAATAGACGCAAAGCGTTCCTTTCGGCCGATCCCAAATCGTGCGCCATCGCCTCGGCAACCACAATATTGACCAGACTCCGGCCCATGGCAAGCGTATCTTTTAGCTCCTGGGCCAATCCATAGGATTCCCGCGCATACTGTAGCCCTTTTTTAACATCGTTCATATCGAGCATGAGGGAGCTGAGGTTATTATAGTATTTCCGTCGGTCGGCCAAGTCCCTTTGTGTCGGCTCTTTGATAGCCGAGGAAATTTCCAATCCCCTCACCAAATTTTTGGCCGCATCCTCTAATTGACCTTGGGCTTGCAGCTGCAGGGAGATATTATTGTACGCTGCTGCGACTCGGGGCCAATTACGGAGATCTATACCTAGCGCCAATGCTTTTTTTGCAAAAGCCAGCGATTCCCCATACCTGAGCTGTTCGTATAGGAACACGCTGTAGTTGCCCAAGAAGGACAATCGGCCGTTGTCAAATCGGAGCCGATCGGCAAGTCTACCTGCTGACTTGAAATAATGATCTGCAGAGTCGAGCTGTCCTGATTTCTGCTTTTCCTTGGCCTTGTCTATCAGCATAAATACTCCTGTAGTGTCCCCCGCTTTGCAGGGCAATGGTGCTGCTACCCAAATGCATAGTACCAGCATGGATAAAATTCTCTTCACTTGTGCAAGGTTTATCATTTAACATACGGATAAATAATGGGTGCGATGTCCGTAGAAGTACCGAATTTAAATACTCCGCAACTCTTCTCTTTTTACATCATCTGAATCGGTCTAATTTTGACCGTAACAGTTGAATCATCATAGCAATGTACACTATACTTATTGCCGATCGGGATCCGGTATCCCGCACAATTATCCGGGATCGATTAAACAAGTCTACTGATGTGCGAACAATAGTCGAGACGGTCAACCTTTATCAAACCGCACGAATGATGACCCGTATAGAACCGGATGTAATCTTTCTGGACAGTTATTTTCTGGAAGGTGAGCCTTCTGGAATTCTCCATAACATCTCGCACGACCCCCGGATTATCATCATTGCTCCGGACGGATCCTTTGCGACCAAAGCCTTTGATCATGGTGCCCTGGATTACCTGGTCAAACCCATCTGTACCGATCGGTTGGCCTACACCTTCAGGAAGATTTTTGAAAATCCCTTATCCAATTCTAGCGTGTGCGACATCTTACTGCCCTATCTTTTCGTCGCCAATGGAAACGGCTTCACCCGTATTGAGAGCCACCAGATCCGTTACATCAAAGCCGCGAGAGACTATTCCGTACTCTACACAGAAGGCCGAGAATGGATAAGTTCCATCGGGATTAGCAAACTTGTACAAAGGCTCGATCAATGCTTTTTCAAACGTGTACACCGATCTTATATCGTCAACCTTTCTTGGGTAGAACGCGTCGAAAGGACTGGCCCCCACACTTTCCTCGTTATGAAAGAAGGTCCTGAGATTATCGTTAGTAAATCCTATCTCCCGGTCATAAAAGCCATTCTCCTATAGGCGATGGAGTTATCCAGTAATCCACATTTGTTATTTCTTGATTTTAAAATCCACCTGTACCTCCTTACTGTCGGTGAATCCACAAGGCTTACTATCGTTTAAATATATACGCCCAGTAAAAGACCCTACTATATAATCTTCAGCCATACGGACTGTGGTAAGCCCATTGGTTTGGTAAGCTCCCGAACAGTCCAGGTATAGGTTGTAGTAATTTTGTTTGAATTGCGAAGTCGGAAATGAGATTCCCACTAGGCTTTGTCCCACTTCCCTACCTCCGGGATAAGAGCCTGCTGATGTCCCGAAACAGGACAGCTGCAATTGAATTCCCCCATTTAGGCTCACATTTCCCAAGTGGATCTCGTTATTCGTTATTCCACCGTACATTTCGGCTGAAAAGTCTTCGGCTTGACCACTAATCTTCACCCGGAGGTACGTCTCCGCTTCCAATTGTACTTGGGTCAAAAGGATTAGCTTTCCAAATTTTCTTTTCCCACTCGGGGCCGTGGGATCGCTCACGTAGCCACTCCTGCTTTCCACTTCCACTTGGATTTCCACCTCCTCCCCTGGCCTTATATTCGCGGGTGCGGTATAGATGGCATCCCCCAGCACAAGGTTCGAGTTAATCTTAGGCTCCAGGCTACCTGGCCCTCTCACTATCTTCCAATTTTTTATCCGGATATCCTTTGACCTACCGATGTCCTCCAGCGCAGCCAGTGGCACGCTGTCAATCTGGTTGCTCGCATTCAATGCCCCGAGAATCTGTTCCATAAGCTTCAGTTTCACTGTCCCACCGCTTCCCACAGTTTCTCGATCCTTTCGAAGCGTGATCATATCGAACCACACCCAATCACTGAAATGTGTGGTTGTCGTGCTTGCGCTCTTCACATTGTTATCCAGCGCCGTGGACACCCCGCACCATACACCATCCTTTCTCTGAAAAGCTATCATTCTAGAAATTGGATTATCCGGCTGCTGGAAATCCCGGTTGAAGGTAATCTTTACCGGCTTTTTGAAAGTCATCCCCTCGGGGGTAAATCTATAGGCCATCCTGTCGGATGTTTCATCCAAGGTATTGTTGATCGGCTGTATGCCAAATACTGTCGGCCCCTCGACAGCTCCTGCCGGAACATCGATTTTGACCAGGTTGCCATAATTAAGCGAACCTCCGTCCGAACCGATTGTGGTCGTTATTTTTCCGCTCAATGGATTTCCCCGTTCCCTGACTACTGGATCAGAAATAACAGGCAAAATTTCTTCAGGAGGCTCCTTCTCTTCCTTTTTACAGGAAAACATAACGAAAAGTAATAAAACGAGGGAAAAATATTTCATAATAAAGTTGTTTCATGCAATATTAACATGAACAACTGTCAATAGTCCCCTCCTTTCGACCAAGGTATCCTATGACCTGACGAAAGGTAGATTTTCGAACATAAAAAATACGATTCAAATGGACTGAGGCAAGAGATGCCGAGCACTGTACCTCCATCGATTCGTCCTATTGTCCATATTGGGGTACCGGATACGGCCGCATCCAGTACCCTATGTCCTCATAGCTCTCGGGGTATCCTGTCGACCAGTACCTGATGGCTTTCCTGTCCCAATTCGAGGAACGAAGCGGTAGCTATCCCGCCCCGCCTATCGATCAATATCGATGAGGGATACTTGGTGATATTGAGCTTTTGTATAATGGAATGCTCGGCACTCCGCCCGCCGTATAGAGGTTGAAGGCATCTTTGCTGCTGTACGCTCCTCCACAGAGTGTGCCGAGCCATTTTTCCCGCCTGCCGTCGATGGATACCGCTACGAATACTACGTCATCATTTCCTTCAAAATGCGCCTCCATCCGGGACACGGTATTCTGATAGTAGGTGATGTAATTCCCTCTCTTCTCGACAAACAAAAACTTAAAGAATTTGATAAAAGCCAACATCTTTATAGTCCCAAATTCAAAACCATATACTTTAAAGGAATATTCGAAAATGATAACGCATATCTATTTAAACATCATCAAAATTTCAGAAACGAAAAAGTAAACCTTATAAATAAATGGAGCGAGAACGGCAAAATTCACTACGAAATAAACTTACATACGCATACCGATGGAAGATACAGATTTAGTGAAGATATGATGTAGCTCGAAACGAACAATTGCCGTGCTAAATAAAAAGCAAGAACACGGCAGTCATTTCAACAAATTGCAAAAAATGAGCTTACAGATTACGAAGAAAGAACTAGAATTATATCAGCAGAAGTTAGTTCAGCTCCTTAAAGATAAATCCTGTACACCATATAGGTCTGAAGGAAGAGAGGTTACCAGAAACGCCTATGCAAAAAATGTAATGTTGCTGGGTCGACGCTGACGAGAATAAAAGAAGGTAATGGCTATGATGTACCAATTCCCACAATCTATAAAATCAGCAAGTTTACAGAATAATACAAAACAATAAGAAATAGGCACCATCAATTGTAACCTAGGGGAACGATGAGTAAAGGCAACTCCAATGAAATAGCGATTTGGAATGTCTGATGAAGAGGTTGAGAATTGGAGGTCACAAATTGTGACCTCCAATTCAGACAAGGCTTGAGATACACTCCTTTTTTGTGTTCCAGAACAAGGCGCGCCATGTTATCATCCATACTATTTAATTAACACCCCCTGAAAATTGTCGGAGGAATTGTCGTTTGGAAAGGAGGCTGGGTGTATTGCTATTTCTTTAGAATTTGTAAGTAACCCCCGCATTCAGTACGGATACCCCATACCCCAGCTCGGCGTAAGCACCGATGCGATCGGTAAAAAACCAGCGTCCACCTAAAAACCCTGTAAAACCAAGGCCGCTGCCGTAGCTATTCCCGAGCGAACTGTCTTCACTATCCGACGTGTATTTCGCAATATTGTAGCCGAGCATCACCCCGCCATAGACGTCAAGCTTTGATACGTTGGTAAAACCATTGTAATGGTATGCCCCACGTACCCCCACGATGGTATAGTTCCATTTGGCAGTATAGCCTAGGTCGGTATATTTGTACCCGGTGTTCCCAACATAACCTCCTAAACTGACGACTCCCGGGCCACCGACATCCCACATGCCGTGGTCTACGGACAAAGAAATGGCCGGACGAGCCGTGCCGAGGCCGCCCAATGATGTCCCCAACCCGATACCGAGATTGGCGGTGGTGGTTCCTTTTTGAAATTGCTGCGCCTGTGCAGCGATGGCGATGATGACCGCCATAAGGGTAAAGATTGCTTTTTTCATTATTTTATTTAAATTATTGTATTCTATTGCTGGTACCAAAGCCCCATTATTTTATTGACCCGCATGATCGTACCTATCGCTTATTTGCTTTTTTGTAAGTGTATTCCCGGGTTTCTATCAAGGTGTTTGACTCCTTATCGTAAACTTCCGCTTTTTTGGGATAGCCCGGGTTGTTATAGGTATATTCCCAGCGGTCGCTTTTGGTAGAGAGGGTACCTTCCGGCCCCTGTGAGGTCAATAAATAGGATTGGGCATTGTTCACCGAGCCTACTTTCCATGCCCAGGGGTAGTTCGTATACCGACACGGATTGTCGTCATAATCACCATATTCAAGGGTAAACAGGATAACGTTCTGCATATTGGTTACAGCTTTTATGATATTCTTACCCATTTTGTCGTAGATATAGGTATTGGCCCCAATTTGCTCGCCTTCCATATTAAAGGATGTTTCTGTGATATCATTCCCGGAATAGGTATAGACAATACTTGCTTGCGGCTCCCCCTTATTGTTTTTGAAGACACCTGTGGTGGGCCTATCCCCGTTAGCATAGAAGTATTCCTCGGTCATGACAAGTTGGTTATTGGATTTCCTTTCTACTTTGATGATCTTATCGCCATTATAGGTAAAATCTTCTCTAACGATGTTCCCGTCCACTCCATGTACATACCGTACCACGACCTGGTTCCGATCGTTGTATTCAAATCTCATTTCGGTCCTTCCGTTTGTCTTTTCTTCCGTTAGCAGGAGCATTTCACCGTGTCCAATCCCCACATAACAGAGGCTATTTTCGTCATTGGGGTCACAGTCGTCACTTTTCGAGCAGGATGTCAGGCTAACTGCAATAAAGAGCAGACCTATTGTTTTTCTGATGATTGTTCTCATTTTTGCTTATTTTTATAATTGATGATTTTTTTCAGGATAAAGGCTACCAAAACAGATTGACCGTTTTCCCTCATTCGATAAAAACAAAGGTACAGGGGCAAAACTTCCCCCAATACCCCCAAAAGGGGGTATTTAGCGGGAGCGCATACTGCTACCTTTGTTTTATGAACAATTGGAATAAACCCGAATAACCAAACAGGATAATGAAAAGATATATACATAGGGTAATACAAGGGGTACCTCATTTATCGCTATATCTGTTGATAGCACTTGTGCCGATGATAAGTTTCGGACAGGATCTGGATTCTTTGGAGCAGCTATTGGCAAAGAAGAAGTTGACGGAGCAAGAGAGAATCGACATTTACATGGAGTTGGCGCAGGGGTATTTAAATGACGACCCTATCCGGTCTAGGTCTTTTAGTTTGGAAGGTCACGACTTGGCGGAGACGACGGGCAATCAAAAATCCAAGGCTAAATTCCTTTATTATCTGGGATCTTCGTATTACGTGAGCATGGTATTCGACTCTGTCACCTTTTATTTGGATAAAACGTTGATCCTTACACGACAAAATGAGGACAAAGATGACGAGGTGTCGATTCTTAAGATGTACGGTCAACTCTATCGTCGGCAAGGCCAGTATGAAAAAGCCTTGGAACGGTATTTCGAAGCCGCAAAATTAGGTGAGCGACTTGAGGAGGACCAAAAGATGTGTGATGTATACATGGGGATAGGTGGAACCTATCACCTGATGCAAAATGATTCGCAAGCGTTATTCTACTACGGGAAAGCAGAGAAAATTGCGTTGAAGCATAGAAACGCACAAAACTTGGGCGACATTTATCTTTCATTGAGTAGTGTCTATAAAAATGAGGAGGGCGGTAAGGAAAAAGCGATACATTATGCGAAGGAATCACTTAAAATCCATCACAAATCAGGTAGTCGCTCGAACGAAATCAGTGCGCTGCAGACACTTTGCGGAGCTTATTTTCAGTATGATGACTACACCAATGCGATGAAATACGCGGAAGAGGCGCTTCATCTGGCGAAAGAGATCGGCAATACAAATTTAATTGCGCACTCCTACGCAGATATCTCCAGTATCAGCTATTATATGCAACAATATGAAAAATCTGCTAAAACTGCGTTGGTGGCGTTGGAAACTGATTCGACAGATCATCATTTGAAACTAACGATATTTTCGAACCTACCCCTGATATATGCACACTTAGGAAACCTAGATGCGATGGAGGAATACATGGAGCGGTATAAGACGGCCATAGACAATCACAGCAATGAAACCTATCAAAATTCACTCTCCGCTATGGAAGTGAAATATGAGACCGAGAAAAAAGAAATCAAAATAGCTGCATTGGAAAAACAACGACAATTATACATCTGGCTCGGCATCGCCGGGGCAACGGTTCTCCTGATTGCATTGGCTTTTGCCTTCATCCGTTATCGTCTGGCGGTAAGCAAGCGAAAGTTGGCTGAAAAGGAAACACAACGGCTGGAACAGGAAAAGCAACTGGTGGCCGTGCAGGCCACGCTGGAGGGAGAAGCGGCGGAACGAACGCGTTTGGCCAAGGACCTGCACGACGGATTGGGTGGGATGCTGTCTGCCGTAAAGATGAATTTACCACAGGTGAAAGGCGATGCCCTGTTGGAAGCGGTGGACGTAGCCCGTTTTCAGACAGCCCTGGGCATGCTGGACGATTCGATACAGGAGCTCCGCCGTGTGGCGCACCACATGATGCCCGAATCGCTGCTGCGCTACGGACTGAAAGTCTCACTTGCCGATTTCTGCGCTGCCATTCCAACAGCCAACTTCCATTACTTCGGGAATGAAGCCCGATTGCCCGGCAAAATGGAGATTATGATCTACCGATGTATCCATGAGCTGGTCAACAATGCGCTGAAACACGCCGGAGCAAGCCATATCAACCTGCAGTTGGTACAGGAACCTGACCGTGTTTCTTTTACGGTGCAGGACGATGGAAAAGGATTCGATCAGCATACTGTTTCCGAAGGAATGGGGTTGCAGAATATCCGGCAGCGGGTAGATGCATTTCAGGGGAAATTGGATATATTTTCTTCGGAGGAAGGAACAGAGGTGCATGTGGAACTGGAACTGACAAAAAATGAACAACATGATTAAGGTAGCTATTGTGGATGATCATAAGATCCTAACGGAAGGACTAAAAAGTCTTATTGAAGAATCAGGTATAGCGAAAGTGGTCGGTGTGGCGCACAGTGCCACCGAATGCAGGAACTCCATCGGTTTTTGGAAACCTGATGTGCTACTTCTCGATGTAGGCTTGCCGGATATCAACGGAGTGGATTTATGTAAGGAACTCAAGGAGCTTTTTCCAGAACTCAAGGTGCTGGCACTGACTACGCACAATGAATACAGTGTGGTACGGCAGATGTTGGAAAACGGTGCCTTAGGCTACTTGATCAAAAATGCCATGACCGAAGAAGTTCTTGCTGGAATACAGGCGGTGGCAGCAGGCGAAACGTTCCTGTGCCATGAAATCGATGTGCTGATGAAACGGCCCAAAGAGACTCATCTCTGGTTGAGCCAACGGGAGCGGGAAATGCTAAAACTGGTAGCCGAGGGATTGACCAACGGGGAAATAGCCGATCGTATCTTTCTAAGTCCGGAAACGGTCAAAAGCTATCGCAAAAACCTGTTGCTTAAGCTGGATGCCAAAAACACAGCCGTATTAGTAAGGATAGCTCTTGAACAAAAGCTAATCTAATGTAGAGGCATGTTTGAGTTAACCAACGAAAAGAGAATACTACTATAACACTAAAATCAAAAATTATGAACTTATCAATAGCTGGCATCGGAACACAAGAGCTCATTGTGGTACTCCCCATAATGATAATCTATTTTTATTGCCTGTTTCATGCTGCGACAAATCGAGAAATCCCAGGAATGCATCGACTAATTTGGTTCTTTGTGATTCTCAGCGTCCCCTTGCTAGGTGGTATCGCATACTGGTTTATAGGGCGTGGAGCTGACAAACCAAGATTTAAGATGTAAAGAAGACTGACCAGCGTGCTGAAGGATATATTGATTGAAGGGGAGACATTTTTTTAGTTGCCCCAAGAGAGGGCGTTGCCATCTGTACGGTTACGCTAAAATTAAAGGACGACATGACATTCGTACAAAGGAACATATGCTTTGGCATAACATATACCAAAGGGAAATACCACCTAAAAAATGATACTATTTACTTTGACAATATTGAACATGGGCGACATGAAACGATTTTTTACGAATTTGCAGTAGTCGCTTCCTCACAACCCGTCAAACCTAAAAAATACACGCACCTAACATTGTACAAGAATGCAACGGATACCAGTGGGCTGGAACTCGTTATTACCAAAAATGAATTATACAAAATCAAGTTGGAAATACAAAATTAATTACCCAGAGTACAGACAACTCTACTACCTGTATAATCAAGCGAATAGTGGTCCAGCCCAAAGCGGTAAGGGTTATTTACTGATAATAGCTAATCTTTAATAATCTACAGTATGCTGGTCAATAGATTGCTGCCCTTAATTATTTTAACACTATCATTTAGGATCTGTAGTATTGCATATGGGCAATACCATGTGAGTGTTAAAATAAATCTTAGTGGTATCAATAAATGTCTTGTGTTAGCACGTGGTCGATGGCTTCATCTTTCCCTGCCTTGAAATTATGTATGGAATAGACGATTGGATGATCAGGTTTCAGACCTCCTTCATATCCTTTCCAGACTTCCCAATACCGGGTGGAATAACCGATTTCTAATTTTGAATGTGGCAATTGAAAACCTCTTATTTCGCCATAATGATTTACACTCCCACTTGTAAGCTCTCCGACCAGAATGGAGTTATAGTTTCTCTTCAAGTCAACAGCATTCATTAACGCCGATGAAAAAGTATTTTTCCCTATCAATACATACAGAGCACCTTTTGTATTTAAACTACTTTGTTTCAATTTCTCCAAAAATGGCTGCAAAATAGCTGAATTACCTCCGCTATTATTTCTAAGGTCTATAATAATTCGTTTCGGTCGTACAGTCTCCACTTCTTGGAACAGTTGCTGACTGAAAGCCTCAAATGGCTTTCCTACTTGCTGACTACAATTTTGATAGTTAAAATATAAGGTTTGTTTATTGTCAATAAGGCTGTACCAATAATTGTCATTATTGCTATATCTCAACAGAGGCGCTTGGATTTTGGCCCTTTGCGGTTCGTCAGGATAACAGGTATGCCGCTTGCCTCCTAAAATGAAGTCGGTTTTCAGGTCAGAACGTGATACACTTATTCCATTTAAAATCGTCGGGTTGGCAAGCATGCGTGTTAAATAGACATCATAATAGGATGGATTGCCTTCTTTGATGAGGGTTGTTAACGCTTTGATTATTTCGGCTGTTGCTTGATCTTCAATCCCGTCGAGCTGTTGATACAAAAGCGCTGGATAGGACGGACCTGCACCAACCACAAATATCCCTTCTTTAAAGATATCAAACTTTATCGGGTACGCTTTAGGGTAGTTGGACTCAAATATCATCGTGTGTTCGTCACCAATCTCCTTTATAAGTTTAAGCAGTGCGATAACAAAACTTTGTTTGGTCAAGCTTTGTCCTTTTACAAGCAGTAGCTTGTTCGAAAAATCGTCTTTACTAATCTTGGCAAATAGATTCTTATGCCTATGCGCCAATTCATGACCAAAAAAGTCTATGTCTTCGACATACTGCTGGGATGTCATTTCTTGTCCCTTGGAGGGTGTAGAGGTAAGTACTGCTAATAAAAGAAAAACTATAAAACTTATCTTTTGCTTCATCGGGTTAGATTTGCTCGTATAATGAATTAATGATCTAATATAAGAAATCATCCAAAAACTTGGCAATAAACCGATATGCAAAAAACTAATGAAATGAGCTCAAGAGGACGCCTACCGTATATTGGTCTTGACATTGGTCAAATCTTCTGGGGCAAGGTTATTGACAAAGCTCAAATACCTACCCAGATAATCTTTTAAATTCCACTTGGAACAATACGGATTGACTTGTGCAGAAGACACCAGATTCCGGATGCAAGGAAGAAGTTGGTTCCAACTGGAGGCTACTTCTCCACCTGTCGCATTCCATACGGGACATTCAATTTTTCGCCCGGCTAACACCATTCGATTGGTTTCGTCGGTGATAGCAGCCACAAGTATATTATTGGCTTTACTACAGGCCCCCACCTCTGCTTCGAATTGTTGTTTGAAAAGGCCCGAATTCTTTATGGCGCATTCTGCTAGTTGCTGTGCATGGGCGATATCTTTGTCCAGTACAGGTTTTATTTCTGCAATTTTATCTTGTATTTTTTGCGCTAGACTAGCATCTAGATAGGAGATTTCACTTGCCAAAGCGTGATTCGCGCCTTGAAGGTCGGCAATTTCAGCCTCCACGACTTTAAGTAAAGAATCACGTTTGGGATTCGTACTGCTTGAAATGCTATCCTTCTGATATTGCTTTGCATCGAGTAGCCTGTCGTTGAGAGCAATTTCTTTAATCTTCAAGTCTTTGAGCTCCTTATTTTCTGTCTCGAGGCGTTGCTTTATTTGCTCGCTTTGCACTTGAAACTCCTCTTGGTGTCGTGCAGCCCTAGCGCGCTGTATAGCCGATTGATCCGCGGATATTAAGATGTCACTAACGACGTCGGACAGTTTTTGGACAAACCCCTCTTGTGTGGCCCTAGCTTCTTTCAATACCGCAGTCTCGTAATCCTTACTCAATTGCGTAACTTGCTGACACAATGAGGCATTGGCTTTGGTCAATTTGTCGATTTCATTACTATTGGCTTGTATGGCATCGTCTCCTTTTTGTAATCGTTGCAACTGTACTTTTTGGATAGCTATTTTCTCATTGTATTGTTTCCTTACACCCTCTAGCTCCGATGTGGATGCAGGAACGGCATATCCTTTGACCTCGCCCAGATGCTGTTGAAAATCTATCCCCTCCTGCTCTAATTCGGTCTTCCATCTTTGACACTCACTGCACCTCGCCCCCACCTTCATGTCGGCAACTAAGTTGTCCCTTTCTTTGAGTAGTGCTGCGATCTTGTCCGATATATCTTTTATCTTTTGCTTCCATTGATTCTCCAATTCAGGCAACTCCAGCCGGAGTTGCGCTATCCTATCTTTATTTTTTTCATAGGCCTGCACTTTGGATTCAATGGATACGACATAGGATAATCCGGATGTCCGGTCTTGTGCAAACAGCACAAACCCATAGAAGGAAAAAAAGAGTACAAAAAGTGATTTCATGGGTTATGGAAATTTAGATTTAACCACCAAATGGATCGTCTTCGGCTTTCACCAAATCCCGTAAATATTCTATTGCTTTTTTTACTTTGTTGAAATTCGTGGGGTCACCTTTTAAATAATATAAATATGCAACACTGCTCTTCGTTTCGCTCCTATCGACTTCTCCCCAGTCGGTACAGCGGCCCATCAATACTCTTGTATAAGCTTCGACAGTGCTTGTTTGGTGCCCCGTATTAGGCAACAGTGTCAATTTGATAGTGCCAACGGCCTCGCTCTCATCGTAATTTTTATCTGCCTCAATGCTGACAATGTGAGCGGCATTAAATTTTTCATAGTCGTACAACTTTCCATTTGGACAATCTGCCCCACTTAACGTGACGGATCTAGCCAATGTTTTGCTGATGAGCCCTGCATCCGAAAGACTAATAGATTGATTGTCGATAGTAGGCGTAAGTTTACCATTAGATGGCGTTTTCTTATGCTCATTGCATTCTGCCAACTTCTTGTTGATGTAGTTTACAGTTTCCTCTTTTGTGAGCGTCGCATTTTGTGCAAAACTAGTGGCGAATATACCGAATAGTGCAAATGATAAAATAATCCTTTTCATAATAGTGTGATAGTATAAATCCAAAAGAAGCTAGGGCAACTCGACATAGCTATCAAAACTAGAATCGCTCTCATGGTCACCCCTACCCATGATTTTTTTCAGTTAATACAATATCACAAATGTCGAAAATAAGAGAACTCCAAAAAATACCTAAAAAGGAGTATTTTTTGGAGTGAGTTTCGGCTATAGTTTTTGCGGCACCCATAATTCATCGATCGTAGCAACAGCAGTATCGTTAAATCGAAATGATACACACTATAAAAATGGAAGAAGGCTCAACCTAGATAGAATACGGGCTATTATTCGGGAGGATTCACAACATACCACTAAGCTATCAGATACTAACGTACAGATATGTATGCAACTCTGCGCAAAGAAGGTCAGTGGCAGCCAAAACCGAAGAAAGGCGGAGCCGTAGCTCCGCCTCATCAGGTTGGTTGATTAAAGAATATCTTGGTGGGGTAGCAAAATAAACTGTTGATAATTTTTTTTAGACAGGAATCGACTACTGTTCTTTCTAATATTGGCCGGTGTAAGACTTTCCAAAAGTCCATCATTCAACTGTTGTCTATCTGGACTAGCCTTATCTCGATACGTACCTAGTAAATAGGATACCCAATACTTGTTGCTAGCTCTTAAGGTCTGGTTGGAAACTTTCTTTTCGGCTATAAACTTCTGAACTTCATCAGCAGTAGGTCCCTCTGCTTGTAATCGAGTAATCTCCTCTTCGACCGCAGCAATAAGCTCGTCTACTCGATTGGGATCGCAGCCAAAGGAAATACCGATGCGATACTCTTCGCTAGGCTTGTTACTATAGCTGACCGAAACCCCAGGCGAATAAACCCCGCTTTCTTTT
The DNA here is from genome assembly GCF_027627455.1 of Sphingobacterium sp. SYP-B4668. Taxonomy (NCBI): domain Bacteria; kingdom Pseudomonadati; phylum Bacteroidota; class Sphingobacteriia; order Sphingobacteriales; family Sphingobacteriaceae; genus Sphingobacterium; species Sphingobacterium sp. SYP-B4668. The sequence continues at coordinate 3,909,453 of NZ_CP115483.1, forward strand.
TTGCGGAGCCTGTCTGTCATCCGGAATTCCAATATTTGCTCTAACGCATTCATCACCATATTATGACGAGGGCTATATTTATATCGACCAGAAAAAACCAATTGTACCGTGGCTTTGTTTTCTTTATTTGCATGGATCTCCTTCTTCAAGAAACCGGTAGGTGAAGGTATCACCAACTCTGTACCCTTTTCTTTTCGATTGGTCACAGGGAGATTGGAAAGATACGTATCTAGCATAGGTACGAGTTCTTCGGCGGTAATATTGCCCACTACGATGAAACTAAAATCAGAAAAATCTTGGAATCGTTCTTGGTATATCGCATAGGATCTATTGACATCTATCTGCTCGACTTTAGCTAGACTCGGCCCCGTACGTCTAGGATGGTAACGACCGAGGATGGCATTTACGGTATCGGCAAACACATTCTGGGGATTGTCATATCTGTTGGTTAATGAGCTTTTGTAATTGGAAATCAACCCTTGAAACTGAAGACTGTCTAGACGTGGTGCCGTGCCGTATAGATACATGAGCTGAAACATATCTTCCAAATTGCGCTTGGAAGACTGTGCCTGGAACCCTTCAAATCTTTCGCTGATGTAGGGACTTACTCCAGCAATCTTGCCAGCAAGCAGTTTGGGCAAACTCTTTGAATCCCACTGCCCAACCCCACTACTGGTAACCATACCTACTGCATTGACAGCCGACTGATAGTCGACTTCGGGATATTGGGAATATCCTCCGGGACTAAAAGCGTAGACGTTGATTTCGTCATTTTTGAAAGCTGTGGTCTTCAGATATACGTGTATCCCGTTGTGTAAACGGAAATGGGTAGTACCCGTCTTCTTGTCAAAAGAAGTGGACTGGACAGAAGGGCTGGCCTTGAGGGGAGACATTAACTGGGCGCTAACATCGAGGTCCTGATAAGCCGCCAACTCCATGTCACGGACTTCACGGATCCACAAATCGATATCTTGATGGGTGGGTAAGGTAGTTTTATCTTTTTCGGGCCCCATAACCAAGATATCTTGATTGGTGTCTACATAATATCGGTCTACCAAACCCTGAATATCCGCTAAGGTAACCAGCGGGACCTCTCTTTGATAATATTGATATAAAAATTCTTGTGATGGAATAGACTCGCCTTGAAGAAAATGTTTGACATAGTCGTCCACAAAGCCTTGTGATGTCTGCTTGTCCTTTTCGTTGTAAGCTTTTTCCTGATAATTGAGGATGACATCTTTGGTGCGTTGCAGCTCAGATGCGCTAAATCCATATCGCTTGGCACGTTCAATCTCTGTTAACAGAGCCTTGAAGCCAATCTCATGCCCATCGTGCTTGACATTGACCACTGTTGTAACGGCATCTACATTTTGAAAAAGATGTCCAATGGAGCTGCTTGCAGAGATGAAAGGAGGACGCTCTTGCTTATTCAACTCGGAAATCCTATTTTGAATCATATAATTGTACATGCCAATCAGAAGCTGACGATGTAAACCATCTGCGTCAGAGCTATCGTCACGATAATGCTTAGTGTTGATTTGGATGGTGTAGCGTGTATACTCAGGATCGAGTATAGTAGCAAATTGATTGGCACCCTCGAGCTTAATACCGTATACAGGTCTATCGACCTTATCCAAAGGGTTACTAAGCTTTCCAAATTGTTGGATAACCTGCTCTTGGACCTGATCTACATCAAAATCTCCGACGGCAATAAATGCCTGAAGATCGGGACGATACCATCGCTTGAAAAAATCGAACAAAGTCTGTCTACTGGCTCCGGAAATGACCTCTTCGGTACCAATCGGGAAACGATCGATATACTTGGCCTTATTGAGCAATACAGGAAGAAGTTGTCGTTGGATACGCATACTTACATCTTGCCGTTGCCGTTTCTCCTCCAAGATGACACCTCTTTCTGTCTCCATCTCGTGGGAATCTATCAGTGTACCTGAGGCCCAATCACGCAGGATTTCTATCCCCTTGGCCGTCATCTCAGGGGTAGATGTGGGGATAGGCAGTTGATAGACTGTCTCTTCAAATCCGGTATAGGCATTGAGATCGGCGCCGAACTTGACGCCCATTCGCTCTAATAGATCGATCATCTCATTTTTTGGAAAATGGGTAGTTCCCTTAAAATTCATATGCTCAAGGAAATGTGCAAGTCCTTGCTCGTGGTCTTCTTCCAATACGGATCCAACCTTATTGACCAAATATAAAACTGCGCGCTCCTTGGGTTCTTTATTCTGCCTAATGTAGTAGGTAAAACCATTTTTCAATACGCCGATTCGGACATCTGGATCGGTAGGAACAGAGTCCAGCAGTGCCGGTGAGCATACTGCTGCACCGGTGCTGAACCAACATATGAAACAAATCGTTACGGCTTTGAAAGCTTTCAATAATACACTCATTATTATCGTCTATTTAATTCTATTTACGTTTTCTTCTTCTTAAGATATACATACCGCTTCCCAAAATAACCAAAGGAACCAGCCCGATGAGAAGAATTTTTTGAATATTGATAGCACTCCGACTGACTGTCACAACCGTATCCTGGCCAGCTTCTCGACCTCCTGAAACAGGGTATACCCCATCTGTGAACCATTTGAACGTACGGAGTGCAAACATCGCATTGATACTCGAGATATTGAACCGCGACATCTCCGCATTGCTCATATAGTCGGCATCTCCGCTAACCATTATTTTTTGCGTACGCTTCCCTATATCTCGGGTCAGTATCATAGCAACGGGCAGCTTTGCCTTTGTATCTTTGGAAGGGTCGAAGGTGACCTTGGTTTTATTCAAATCGATGTCTCCGGTCTTATTCCAAGTGGTAGCACTATCGGTATATAAAAGAGGTGTGATAGCGAAGCCTTTGTCCTCGACTACTTTAATGGCGGAAGCACCATTCATAACAACTTTGGCTTTGGGATAAAATTTGAAACCATTATCAGCTGCCGCGGCATCAAAATGCAGTTGTAATAAAGAAAGTTCGAAATTCTCGCTTTCCTGTAGTAACATCCCGTCTTCTAAAGTAAGTCCAAGTAGATGCATGAGTGGGTTGATAACTTGATGATGCTTGACATCTCCGAGCAATAACATATTCCCTCCTTTGTCAAGATAATCTTTGACCTTGGCGACTTGTTGTGCCGTATAAGGAACCTGTGGATCGGCAATGACAATAGCATCAAGACTATCGCTGATACGATGTCCGTCTCCCAAATCAAGTTGCTCTAATTGAAAGCCTTGGTTGTAAAGGGCTCCTCTCTGTCCCGGCCCATTCATAATGATCTTGAGACCGCCTTCATTCATTTGGTTACTGGACCGCTCGCCGTTGCCCGAAACTACGCCAATACGTGCAGGTCCATCTAAGAGTCGTTTTAGAGCGGCTGATATTTCGGGTTCCTTGGGATATTGCATGAGATCATCGTACATCCGCAAAGGCGTCATCTGTCCCTTGTATGACACAAATCGAACAAAGGTATTCCCTTCTTGAGCGACCCAAGGATACGCCTTCATTTGAGCAGGGGTGTATAAACGCTTGAAATTAAACCCTAGGGCATCAGCCGATTTTTTAGCTTTTTCGACCAAGGTCTGGGTGGTGTCATAACCAAAGGATTCGGTAGAATCATAGTAGGCTACATACTCCATCTCCATGAACGGGATAAAGCGTTGATATTGCTCAAATTGCCCCACATCTGCATTTCTATTTTGGGAGGCACCGTAAGCGGCTTTATGATCGATGACATTGGTGTAGGTAATAATCTTGAGGGAATCCCGAATGCGCCCGACAATCTCCTGGCCTGAAACTGAAAGTGTCCTATCCTTGACCCGCGTGGTATCGAAATAAACTGTGGTGGTAGGGAGCGACGAGAGGTAGCCGATGACAACGACCGCAGCGAACACAGCTAGATAACGCGCTGATTTAATAAATTTGTTTTCATTGCTACGTTCGTGGCTGAGACCTAACATCGTAAAGGATAGGAACAGGAGGATGACCAGTATAAAGTAAATTAGATCTTTGGTGGTAATCAATCCATTGACCATATTCTCAGCTCGACCACTGATACTTATCCAATACGTGAGTTCGCGAATCCAATCATACTGCTGACCTACGGCACCGATATAATTTAGAAGGGCGAGTACGGCTAAAGTACTGATAGCTGCAACAACTTGATAGGCAGTCAGACTGGACATATAAAGCCCAATAGCGCTATACGCACAAACAAGAAGGAATAAAGCGGCAAAATCACATATAATAAAACTTACATCTAGACGCGCTATGGAGAAATATGCAAACCCGATGAAAGCCATCAACAAAAGAATCAATATAAAACCGTATGCCATTAGAGACAGGTACTTGCCCAACACCATCTGCCTAATCGTAACGGGCGAAGATTGAAGTAGCTTGATAGAGCCGCTCTGATACTCCCGACTAAATATGCCCATAGTCAATAGCGGGATGTATAGATACATATACTCCATAATGCTGGGCAATACGCCTGAATCGCCAGCAAATAGGATTCTGGTCAATACGGTCAGGGGACGTTCCAATTGCTGCTGAGTCTCCTTGTCGTAGAGTGTCTCTGTGTAAACGAATGCACATTGGACAAAAACTATTCCCAAGATAAGCCAGGCAATGGGCGAATAAAACATTAAACTCAACTCTAACCGCGCAATACGAATGATTTTCTTCATGTGCTAGACCTCCTTGTTGGTGACAGTGGACAATTGTGCGAAGATGCCATCCAAAGAGCTCTTCTCTAGATAGATTTCAGACAGTCCCCATCCTCTGGCTGCAGATAACGCAATCAAATGTTGGGTAATCTGGGTGCCATCCTCAAATATTAATCTAAAACTGTGCTCACTAATGGAGACGACTTCCTTGATTTGACTGATATCACTCAGCTCCGCTATGGAAGGAGGATTATCCAGATTGATGACAAGGGAATTGGGCTCTACATAGTTGTTAAAGGCGTGCATGGTATCCGCAAACACAACATGCCCGTGCTCAATCATAATGATGCGATCACAAGTGGCCTGTACCTCGGAAAGGATATGCGTAGACAGAATGACACTCCGATCCTGTGCAATCTCTTTGATTAATTTGCGGACTTCTAATATCTGATTGGGGTCTAAGCCATTGGTAGGTTCGTCCAATACGACCAATTTCGGACTATGAATGATAGCTTGTGCAATCCCGACCCGCTGCTGATAACCTCCAGAAAGATTGCTCAATACGCGATTGCTAAAATGAGCAATACCGCATTTGTGCTTGGCCGACTCGACGGCCTCTTTGACCTTGTCGCTAGGTATATCCCGTAAGAAGGCACAATAGGTTAAATACTCATCAACGGTCAACTCTAAATGAAGAGGGGCTTTTTGAGGTAGAAAACCAATCAATCGCTTGGCCGCCACAGGGTGCTGTCTAATATTAATCCCATCCACGAAAACATCTCCCTCCGTCTGATTGATGACGCCGCAAAGAATATTCATGGTGGTCGACTTACCGGCACCATTGGACCCCAGTAACCCTAAAATCCCCTTTTCGGTAATTTCAAAATTTATATCTTTTATGGCCCAATTTTTAGTGTATTTATGCGATAGATTCTTAATACTCGCTATACTATTTGTCATGATGTGTATCCTATTTTTGTTTTCTTTTGATTAATAATAATGCACCGATAATCCCCAATAAAAGTGGAAGTGCACCGGCCCAAGCGTATTTCATATATTCTATATGAGTTCTTTCAACCAAGATCTTGTTGTCTAAAGGTGTAGGCCTAGTGATATCCACAGGAAACTCTCCGTCAGAAAACCATTTGAATAGCTGGGTTGCAAATTCTCCATTTACCGTGTTAAGATTGTTCCTTGACAACTCGCCATTGCTCCAGATATCGGCATCTCCTACTACCATAATTTTTTGCTTGGCCTTGGTCAACACAGCCGCCATCACAGATGATGAATGAGGTAGTGATGCGGGTAAATGTTGGGCATCCATCGCCGCGATATCTACCTTATCTTTCCAAGATGATGTAGCATTACTCAGAAGGATAGGCTCATAATGATAATCGCCAAGTAGTGGCGCCACAGCTATCGAAGTCGCTCCTGACAAAGCAATAATCGATTTCTTCTTTTTGGAAAATCCAAATTTATCGACCATGGCCTTGGGAGGAGTTGCCTGAACTAAGTCTAGATCTAAATCCTTGGAAAGCTGATAGACTTGTCCTTCTTGGATCTTGACCGGTAAATCAGCCAATAGCGGATTAATCAAATGTGCCTTACCGGGCTCAGACATCAGACAAATATTGCCCCCTCGCTGGATGTACCGCTTAACTACCGCTTGCTCAGGCTCGGTAAAAGCTTGATAAGGATCGGCAATGACAAGCACAGCGAGATTGGTATCGCCATGTTCCAATTCTTGCAAGGTGAGTTCACGGATAGTAAATCCTTGATTGATGAGTGCGTTACGATTGGTCAGCTCCAATAGTACCTTGTTATAAGACTTGTCGCCCAACTTGCTGGGGCTACGCTCATCATGTCCTGTTAAAAAACCGATTACGGGTGATGGCGTCACAAAAAGCTTGAGAGCAGAAGCAATTTCAGATTCGGATGGATAAGCTTGGGCATCCATAAACATGCGAAGAGGAACGCTATCTTGTCCATGATGGACAAAGCGTACAAACCCAGTGGTCTCTTTCTTCAAATCCACGACCCGCTTCAACTCTTCTGGCGACAATACTTGTGAAAAATCTAGACCAAGGGCCAAAGCGGCTTTTTGAGCTCTGTCAAGAATATTGACACTACTGTCGGCATATACAGGGACATGGTCATAATACAACACGTAAGAGTTGGTCATGCTTGGTATAAAACGGGTAAGTTGCTCGAACTGCTTCTCGTCAAATTTTCGCCATTTGAGTGTGGCTAACCTGCCATGAGGATGCAAGATATTAGCATAGGTGGTCATGTGTACGGGTTGATCCAACTGAGAAATGACAGCTTTGGAATTGGAAGTCAACGTATTGGCCTGAAACCTACTTAAATCCAAAAATTTGCTAAACTGTGGAATAGAGGATACATACCCGGCAACGACAACTACCCCGATGAAAGCTACATATCTAAGGACTTGGGCGACCGAGCTGCGGACAACCCTACCCTCGCCCATCTTCATCACGGTCAATCCCACAAACATGATGATAACCAGTATAAAATACAATGCATCTTTGCTGCTGATCATGCCATTGATAAAGTGATCGGTGCGGCCAGCGAGTGAAAGCCAATACGTAACTTCTCGCAGTACTTCATTGCCCTGAGCAAGCACGCCTACATAATTAAGGGCAGCTAATACCGCTAAGGTACTGATGGCGGCCACAATCTGATAAGAGGTCAGACTGGACATCAACAGTCCAATAGCCGAATATGCAGCAATGAGCAGATAAATGCCGAGGAGGGCGGACACCATATACCCATAATCCATGTGATCCACAGCAAGGCCTGCCGTAAGGACCAAACCTCCAAGTATCACGATAAAACCAAACCCGTAAAGCAATAGCGCAAGATATTTGCCAAGTACGACCTGCAAATTAGTGACTGGGGAAGATTGGATCAGTTTGATGGAACCGGAACTAATCTCTCGACTAATGATACCCATGGTCAACAGCGGGATATAGAGGTATATTTTCCGCAAGATGGTTGAAAAAAAACCTAGCTTGCCGGCGAAGATTTTATTGGTCAGGTTCGACAATTCATAAGCCAGCTGCTGAGAGGTCTCTTCGGCAAATAGGCTGTCAGCCAACGCCATCCCTCCCTGGATCATAAATATAATCAACACTACCCATGCGATAGGGGAGTAAAAAAGAATCTGTAGCTCTAACTTTGCTACTCTAAATATTTTTGTCATAGTAAGTATTTAGCCGGATAGATTATTGCTATATCCTATCCGGCATTAAAGGGAATGCGTCTATAGTTGAGTGGCAAATTTGATAATCTTCCCAAATCCATCGTAGACCTTTATGTTGGGAACGTCAATATTGGCAACTCCCTCATTGATGAGTGGCAGGATATGGACCTTACCGCCCGTACCGTCATGGGTACCCATCAAGAGCTGCTTATTATTACGCTCAAAATAGGGCGGACCCGCCATCGGATAGTTAGCTTGCTGATACACACTTAAAGCAGTTATCTCGTCCGCACCTTGCGAAGTATAGCGCAGGCTATAAGTGGCTGTCTGCGTGCCATACATTACGGCATATATCTTTTGCTTAGTGGCATATAGGATGACCTTTTGATTGTCCAACAAAAGGAAATGCTCGGCTTTGTCGATTTCGGGAGCAGCAGACAAATCGATACGTGCCTTTGGACGGGATGGAATCACGTACCAATCAGTAGTATGCCAGCCAGCTTTTTCCAATACGTACAGCTCGTACTTACCGGTAGACTTGTCTTTCAAGAGATGCAGAAAATCCATATCCGTATTGACGCCTGCCGCAACATTCAGCTTATTGAGCACAGCGGCGGGGTTGAATGGACCATTAGTAGACGCAGGTACTGGATAAATCTCACGATCGCTTCCCGAAAGCATAGAGGATTGATAGGCAAACAACCCCTCCTTCTCGATGTAGAAACTATTCCGGACATTGACATCTCCAGGAAAAGCATTGGTCACCATAACATCAGGAATGATATAAGGCGTAGAAAAAGGTGCGCCATATGCCCCCAATTGCAACCAAGTAGAGAAAAGTCGGCCATTGATGACCGCTACGTCGAATTGGCTCATCCCTGTCAGATAGCTGGCTCCATAACTAGGCTGTGGCGTAAAAAACAGTCGCTGGTCGTCAGCCCCCAATGAATAATCTAATGTCTTGACCGAAAATAGGGAACGCTCAGTGGAGCCTAATAAAATGGTGCCATCGGGTTTGGACCTTGTATATCTCAATTGTGTGACCAGGCCATCTATAGTATGTCCATTGACGCCAGATAGGATACGATAACGAATGGTCTCCTTGTCATAGTCTGGTGTCACTAAGGGTGACATCAGGTGACTGAAATCAGTAGAGACACCATCATAGGTCTCCACAACTACCACACCTTCACCAATACCATTTTTCACGTTCAAGGGCCAACCCATCAAGTAGTCCAGATGGTTTTTTTTGTCGGTCACCTTCAAGCGAAGTTGATAAGCATCTAACGATGCATTGGGCAACAGATTAACCTCGAAGGACACCTTTTTGGTATCCCCAATGGTTACATAATCGGTCTTTTTGGGGGTGGTATTGACAGACCATTCGTACTCCAGATCGGCCTCTGTAATACCCTCCAACTTAATCTTGGGATCAAGTTCGAACTTGTCAAATTGATTAACGGTAATGGTACTTTGGCCCACTGTATCTACTTCTATATTTGGAAGTTTGTGAACATCCAGGGTGCTGAGATCATCTTTACAAGAAATTCCGAAACATATCAAAATCCCCATTAACAAGCAATAATTTCTATTCTTTTTCATTACTATTCGTTTGAATGTTACTAATGACTATCTATATTTTGACTTATCATAATAGACGGGTACAATTGGCTTTCCAGCTTGGGTCCCATCATCATGTACCAAGACATCATCCGGGTGATCAAGATTCCATTGTTTGATATAATTTCCAAACTCTGTCCCTAATGCTTCGGCACCAGCCTGTAGATAATTCTTAAAATCTGCGGCGACAAAATTTGTAAGTCCAGTAGTCTCTACAAATATGCGATAGGCCTTGGTGCTACCGGCAGCACTAAAGAATGTTCGGAAATAGACGCCCCAAGTCGGCATAATAGCCTGATCGCTCCACTGTAAGAGAAAATCATCCTTCTCTTGGATGCCGAGCTGAAAATTGTCATTCTCTTTGATAGCCAGATGTAATTTAGCAACCGAAGACTCCAAATCTTCGGAGTTCTTGACGGCGATGTACAATGTATCGATCGAATTACCTGCGTGCACAGTGGATGCTAGGATCTCATATTGCTCCGGGGTAGCGGTAGTTAGCTCGTCTTGCACTATCTGTATATCGAAAACTCTGTCCTTATCAGAAGGAAAGCCGGTAATAATCATCGGAATCTTGACGGTATGTGTCGGATCGCTTTTCCCTAAAAAAGAGTAGTTGATAGCGCTTTCCTTACCGCCGATACCGTATTGAAAACTAATGCCCGGAGCCGCCGAAAAAGAAAGCGGATCGGATTTTTCACAACTTAAGAGGAGCGATACGACCAGAAAGGTAAGTATGCTCCATGTTCTATAATATCTATTCATCGTGTTTAAAACTAAATTATTGGACTCTTCCCCCAAATTCAATTTCCTGCTGTGGATAGGGAAGCATATAAATTTGATCGTCTATTACATTGGGAGAAGAATAATTGGGAATATGCTCCAGGCCCATTCGCTTATAAAAAAAGAACAATTGTCCTTCGCTTACATACTCTTTTTGATATTCCCTTTGCAGCTCGACAAAAAATGACGATCGATCCATGGATAGGGATAGCTTCTCGACAATGCGACGGCTTTTGCGAACTTCTTCTAGTAAGGATACAGCCTTCGAAAGATCGATGGTAGCGTAATACTCTGCAGCTATATAGTACATCTCGGGCAATTTTTCTAAAGGCATCAATTGATAACCGATCTGATTTTCATTGATTTGCTTTAACTTGCTACTAACCATTGCCAAGCTTTGATTGTCAAGGAGAGTGTTGTACCTGACATCCACAAGTCCTATTGTTGGAATATCGGTTTCGAACAGCTCTTCAGCGGCCGTACTGGAAATGCGCAATGAATTAACCCCGCTTACATCCTGTCCTTCAAACAGAGGGTTAACGATATTGGCAAACTTATCGATGTTGAGGCTGAACAAATGCTCGGAAACAATGGTCCTGTCTTTTGAGACATCCACATTGGGTTTCAACAATTGCGCACCAGAATACTGGATGACTTCCTCGGCAGCTAATGCTGCACGTTGCAAATTGACGCCTCCCTGCCAACTGTATACTCGAGCAGCTAATGCTTGAACAGCATAATAATTCATTCTTTGCATACGGCCGTCGTAAAATCCGTTCCGATTGATTTCACTATATTGACTGGATGAACGAACGGATTTATGACAAATAGGATCGTCTTTAAGTAACTCCGAAGCTTCTTTAAGATCTTTTTCGATTAAAGCAAAGGTCTGTTCATAAGTAAGCTGTCCAGTGGGATCCTTACCGTAATGCAATACATAAGGAATGGTTAAGGTGCTCTTCAATTCGCCACGATCAGCATAACCAGATCTACCAAATAAGCGCAACAAGTCAAAATGTAAAAATGCACGCAATCCCAATAACTCGCCTTTGATAATATTGTACTCAATCTCGTTCCACTGGACACCTGAATTGTCTAGATGTGTGAGGGCACTGTTGACATTTGCGATGATGTTATATTGCTTTTCCCATAGGCTCTCAATCTGTGCCTGCGACCTCACATAATTGTAGTCAAACTGCTGAACGGCAAAATAAAGAGCTGTATTGGACAGTTTGGTATATTGCTGTGAAAGCAAATCTACAAGATTGTAAGTCATATCTCGTCCATATACATTGGGACTTCCCATGCCGATATAGATGCCAAGTAGGGCATCTTTAAACCCATCGACCGAAGAAAATTGCTCTTCGGCTTTTATTTCATTGCTGGGGCTTACATCAAACCACTTTTCACAAGATTGATTAATCAACATCAAGCCTAGTAATACGGGTATAAATAATTTACGTTGTTTCATTTTCTAAAAAGTTGCAGTTAATGAAAAAGACATGGTCCTAGAGAAGGGGTAGCTCGTACCTCTCTCGATAGTAATAGAAGAAAACTGTGCCAGATCATTCATATTGAAGGCGGCTCTGAGCCTTTGTAATCGGGATTTCTTTAACCAATCGTGTCTATAGAAATCATAATATAGATTAACAGCAGAAATAGTCAGTTCTCGCCGATCCTGAACAAACCTAGATGTAGCGCGTGTCATCTCTTGGGCAGTATTCCCCTTGCCCGACTCATCTACAAAGTAATAAGTACCCAATCTCTTAAATTGAGCATTCTGCCCTGGTGCTAACCAGCGGCCAGTCAATACTCTTTTATCGACATTGTAGGCCATATCCACATTCTCTACCCGATTGACAAGCGTCTGATTGTAGAGTTGGCCGCCACCTAGGTAACGGCACATCACACTGAGGCCAATCCCTTTGTACTCTCCACTAAACCCAAATGTACCTTGGTACTTGGGCCGTGCTACTCCTTGCACGACCATATCACTAGCATTCCAAAGGTAGGTCTGATACCCCTCTTGGGTGACATATATCTCATCTCCGGTAGAAGGGTCGATCCCTAAAGATGGAACGGCCCAAATGGCATCCATAGACATTCCATCCTGATATTTTTGGATGGGCTTACCTCTTCCCAAATCACTGGCGATGGCATCCATCTTTTCATTGTACGTTTTCATCGAATTGGACAACTCAATAATCTTAGAAGTATTGGTCTCAATGCCTCCTTGGATACTGAAGTAATCACGCCCCTGCTGCCAAAGGGTATAATTTATGTACCCTTCCAGTCCTGTATTTTTTATTTTACCGAGATTATCCTTCACACTATTGAACCCAGTAGAAATTGGGACGCTAACATCGGCCAACAAATTCTGGGTATAACGCTGATAATAATCAAATCGAATCCCTAGCCTCTTGAATCTAATATCGGCACCAGCATTATAGTCAAATGATGATTCCCATTGTAAACCTGGATTGGCCAGATTAATCAATTGAGATCCCGGTAGACCCTGATAGAAAGCATCGAGCGCATATTTATAGGTGGCAATAGAAGCATTTCGATTGAAATTCTGGTTTCCTGTAGCTCCGAGAGATCCTCTAAGCTTAAATTGCTCAACCCAATCCAATTCCTTTAGAAAGGATTCATTATGAAGATTCCAACCTATACCGGCACTCCAAAAAGAAGCCCATCTCTTGTCTGCTCCAAACTGAGAAGAGGCATTGGCTCGGTAGGTAAAGTCCGTCATGAAGCGATTGTCCCACATATAGGAGGCAGCAGCCAAAAATCCCATATCACGAGTGATACCATCAATACCAGCAGGACGGCTATCTAGGGCATAGGATCTGGCAAAAATAATATCTTGTAAACGATCGCTCGGAAACCCTTCTGCAAAATGGGTGAGTTCATGATATGACCGCTGACTGATGTTGTAACCTATATTACCAAAAATATAGTGCCTATTGATCTCCTTACTATAATTGACGTTCAAATCACCCGAAACATAACTGCTTTTCCCATTGTTGACCTGATAAGAACCTTTACGATAAATATCTTCACGGTAATAATTTTCAAAACGAGTATGGTTGGCTGGGTAGAACTCATCCGCATCGCTGGATTTAAGATCTATACCAAAACGACCCGTAGCTCGCAAACCCGGCTTCATAGTCCATTCTACATATAGATTATTCGTAAGATTGAGGTACGAATTTTCTAACTTTGATTGAAGAGTCGAGTTAAAAAGAGGATTGGTTACCTTAACATCATCGGGTAAGATTTCGGCATAATAGGGTATGGTACCATCCACATTAGTGGCTCGCCAATAAGGATTCATACGGACGTATTCATCAAACGTGCCATATGGAGAATCTTTACTTCTATTCTGAGTGACCGAAGTGAGGTTACGGAACAAAAAGTTGTCGAGCCGATAAGAAGCGCTTATACTCCCCCCCATATTGCGACGAGAAGATCCAATCATAGCCCCCTGGACATTATTATAAAGAACATCAGTCAACACTTTGAGATCCTTATTGCCCAATTCTATACTTAAAGCATGCTTCTGCCCGATACCATTTTGCAAGGGCTTGGCCAACCAATAGGTGTCCAATCCTTCAGCAATCAGTTTCTTTCGGCTGTTATATAATTGTTGAATTTTCAAATAATCACCTGCAGGATCGACGCCGTTTGCGGGCAAGTACATACCGTCGATTCGCTCCGCTTCCAGCTTCTCAGCGGCATTGGTCAAGTTGTAACTGCTTAAATCGGGCATCTCAATATTAAGACTACCGTTATAGGTGATCATGGGCTTATCACTGGTCATTCGGAAAGTTTCGATAACAATAACACCGTTGGCAGCTTTGGAACCGTATAACGCTTTGGAAGCTGCATCTTTAAGGATGGTGACACTCTCGATACGATTTATATCTAAATCGAAAATACGCTCGACACTCGCCTCAAATCCATCTAGGATAAACAAAGGCTGTGTAGGGTCTTTCAAATAATTCCCTTTGAGACCTTGAGTCAAATCAGCCTCCTGGATGGGCAAACTTCCATTTCCTCGAATCTGTAGATTGGGTAAGGAATTGGGATTGGACCCCATTTCGAGATTGTCTAAAAACATCCCTGGGGATATATTTTTCAATGCTTGGAACACATTGACACTACCGGCTTTCTTTAGATCCGCATTCTTGAGCGTCATCGATGCACCCGTAAAACTTTCGGCCTTACGTGTATATACACCTGTGATCACGACATCCTCGATTTCCATCACGGCTTGCTTGAGCGTAACCATAATCTCCCGTCGTCCACGGAGGGGCTCAGAAAGTTTCTCATAGCCCAACATCGAAAAACGTAATGTATCGGACAAGGAATTGACCATAATCTTAAACTTTCCTTGATTGTCACTGCGGCTGCCAACAGACAGCGATCGATCCCCACGAGCCTCAATATTTACATTGGAAAGTCGGAGTCCATCTTGATCAGTGACCACACCTTGGACCACCAATTGCTGCGGGGTCATGGCGATTGTTAAATTGTTGGGTTTATTGACGTATACAACACCGTTCTTGATATTGTAATCTAATCCAGATTTTTCGAAAACTTCATTTAAAGCAGTATGCAGATCTACTTTATAAAAGTTGACGGAAATAAGATCTACTTTGCTCAAATCGGCTTTGTCATAAAAGAAATCGACTTGGGTTTGATTTCGAATCTCCATCAGCAACTCTTCTACTCTGATGTTTTTCTTGGATATCGTGACCTGCTGCGAAAAGGCAGATAATGCACTCGCCTGCATAACACATGCGAAGAGGATTAATATGGTTATTTTCATAAGAAATATAAGATCGTACCAGCTTTTTGGGCCACAAAAATGCCTATACGAAATTTGGTTAATTTTCATACTTTTGATTTAGGGTAATTATAGTCTGTTGATTAAGATTTGTGCCCTGATTATTGGCCAAAAGTATTCGCTGTACTTTTGGCTTCTTTTTTATCAAGACATTTGTTGGGTAAAGGTTATTTAATCACGGTCACCTCCTTTCCTTGAATTTTGAACCTCACACCTCCTTTATTCTCCAAAACTTTAAGTACTTCAGAGAGATTTTTCTTTTTTGAAATAATTCCTCCATATTGTTTTCGATCTAATGGCGTATCGGGATAGATGACCTTCACATCGTACCACCTTGCCACTATATCCATAATTTCTTGTAAACTCTCACCATCAAAGAAAAAGTCACCATCCTTCCATGCTTTGTACTTCAGTGGATTGACCTGCAATACATCAATCTGATTAGAATCATTGGATATTGCCATATCACCAGCTTTGAGAATGTGATGTACCGCCTGTTTTCCGGCAGTGCTTACTTTTACAGACCCACTAACGAGCACGGTACTCGTACTACGCTCTTCGCGATAGGATCGCACATTAAAATGTGTACCCAACACTTCAACCAGCTGATGTCCGACATGTACTTTAAAAGGTTTCGACCGATCATGTTGGACCTCGAAATAAGCTTCCCCTTCTACATAAACTTCTCTAGTACGACCAAAATAAAGGGGGAAACGGATGCTCGAAGCCGCATTCAACCAAACCTTAGACCCATCTGGCAAGACAACGGAATACTCGCCCGCACGAGGTGTCACAATTGTATTAAATCTATCGCTCGATGCTAGATTTGGTGATGGATGAATTAAATCATACTCCAGCTGCCCATTATTTGTTCCCTTGATCTGATAATCCATTTCTACAATAGTGCCTTCGCTCAGACTATCACCTAATTCCACTCGACGACCATCATCCAAAATTAGCACCGCGGCGTCCTTACCAGGTGCTATATCGACAACTTGATTGCTCACGATAGCGGGACCAACCGATGATGGTTGACGAGACATATATATCCAAATTGAAAATGACGCAACAAGAAACAATGAAGCTGCAATCGCGCGCCACGGTATAGATTTCTTGACAGGAGGAAAGAGATCACGATTCAGCTTATCATAAATCTGTCGGTCGATTTCTTCTAATCTTTCGTCCGATAAAGAAGCGCTATGATCTGTATGATAAGCGTGAAACCATCTTTCAATCAAAAGAGTTTCTTGATGTGTACAGGTTCCTTCTTTATACTTGGAAAGCAGTTCCTTTGCTCGTGTTTGTTCTTTTCTATCCATATAAGGTTTAGGCGGTAGAAAACCGCTTTATATACAAGACACCTTACTGAAGCAGTGAGGGTACATCTATTTTATTTTTATTTTGTCTTATATATTTTGAAGGAGAAAGGCAAAAATGACAACCCCTAATTTACCTCTTAGAAGTTTTAGAGCACGTTTCATTTGAGTGGATACCGTATGTTCAGAGATTTTGAGCAGTTCTGCCACCTCTTTATTCGTTAATCCGTCTTTATATCGTAACTCAAATACTGACCTCATGCGATTAGGGAGATGGGAAATCTCCTTGTTGATGACTTCTTGAAACTCATTCTTAAGTGTCATTTCGTCTGCGCTTTCGGCATAATAATTCACATTGCTAGCTAAGGAGTCTATATAACTATCCGAGACTTTTTGACTTCTAAAAATGTTGAGCGACCTATTTAGGGCTTGTCGGAATAAATATCCAGACGTAGAGGTATGAATATGGAGACTTTCTCTATCGATCCATATTCGGGTGAATATTTCCTGGACCACATCTTGAGCTTCCTCCTGATTATCAAGTTTCTTGTAAATATATAAAAACAGCACCTTACTATAACGATTATACAATTCCTCAAAAGCTGATTTATTGCCTAGTTGAATCTGTTGAATCAATATTTCGTCGATATCGGGAGAGTGGTCTTCCATTTAAGTTAGGATGCTAAAACAAAGATAATAAAGATTTTGGAAAGGTCCGGTAGTGCACAAATAAATCGTCTTGTAAAACAGCTCAAACTTAGAAGGATTAACACGTTAAAAAGATAATAGTGTCAGGTTGGTCGAAAAAGCATATGCTATATCATCATTGCAATAGACCCGTAGACAATTTAAACTGAATGCGGGATGAACTGTCAAAATTACCTCGAATAATGGTTTAAAGTATTTATATTAGGTCGTTAACAAATAAGACATGGTGATATGGTAACACTCTTGGATTATTGTTTCACTAGCACCAGATTTTGGACATCGGTACACCGTGTCCAACGGTCAAGAACCTAAATAGGGGATCTATATGGATTGAAAGATAGTAGATAAATACAGATATCATGTTCAGGAAAACAAAATACTTCAAAATAATACTAACCATACTATGCCTAGCAGGAGTTGCTTACATAGCGCTGTTTGCCTATAATTCAATGGTAATTATATCCCTGTCCAAGGAATATACGGTATCGCAGAAGGTGTATGGCGAAGAAATCAAAGACACGTTGATAAAAGCACGAGGGGGAGAACAACTATATGGAATAACAAGTCAATTCTTGTATAAATATGGGGAGAAAGTAACCAAGTTAAAATCAAATGGACAAGCGAGCTATTTAATTGAACTGCCGATAAAGAATATGGAATTGGTCTCGTGGGAGCAAAAGACCCAGCCTCCCTACTTTACAGGTCGATTCTTGGAGCCGCTAAACATGCGGAATGCAACTGCCTATTTCCCGATACGAGAATCCAAATTCATCCCGTCTAAGGAACTAATTATTGGCTATACAGGTGTATTAAACAAACATTCCGGCAAATACCTACTCGACTCCACTGACTATATCTCCATCAGCACAGAGGAAGAGAATATATTTGACCTGAGTTTTTCAAATAAAACCACACTAGAACTTACGATAACAAGAAGTAAAGACGGAATCGCAATCCTCATGACACCCTATACGGTACCCCACCCCTCGCTAAATTCTTGAAACCATCTCCCAGAAAAAGCATGGGGTATCCTACGGTAGTACATTGAGATACAGATGATAGTATGATGATGAGCAAAACTACATTTATTAACTTATGGTTGTAAGAGCTTATTAACTTGGCCTCTGACATCAATCAACATCGTATCTGAAGCAAATTTGATTACTTTGATATTTAAATCTCCTTCGGCCAAACTTGGCAGTGTGTCTACTTTAAATTCATCTTTTTGAGGATCATAGTATAATGCCGGTAGAGAATATGTTGTAGCCCCATCTTCCACTTGAAAAAGAGTTGCTTGGCCGCTACGGGTGACCACGACCTTCAACTTGGCATCCATACCTTGTATAGAATGCCATTCGCCCACAACTTGCCTGCTCTGAACCTTCTGTACACAGGAAAGGGAATTAAAAACAACAACTAGAAAAAGAATCAAGCTGGCTTTATTAAATATATTAGTTGTAACAACCATTTGGAAATAATTTAATGTATCACATAGGCAAAAACTCCATAAGAAGTTATTAATTAACACCTTACCTAGAGTAAGATACGTTTTTTTCCGCTATTTCAGTTGGTAGAAAGAAAAGTTAATGGTTGGTCAAGCTATATTCGTGAGCACACAAGCTCGCTAAACCATTAGTGATCGTTTAAAATAATGAGGATATTTATGTTATTTAAGGAGGGCCTCTAGCAACTTATACGATGTGGAGATATATGTTGCTTATCTCAATCATAGCCGTACCTAACGGATTGTCCTTGGTATTGAGTTGTTAGAACATGACATCGCTAATATTGAGGGTGTACACCCTCAACCGTAAACTTCTAGTCACCCAGGGCCTCATAATCGATACCTAGGCTCGTGCGGAATACCTGCGGCAAGGTGAATCCGTTGTCGACAAGGTCGATCCTATGGCTTACCGCTGTTGGGATTATTTGCTTATGTATAGATATCCTTGTGAATCATTGACTAATTTAGAATACTTAAAATCGAGTCCTGTCATATCTATGATTATGGTCATCACACCTGAACGACGGAAGGTCTGCGGAGCATAGGCAGATAGATTACCGACTTCCACATTTAAGGGACCTGTACTCAGATTAGATGGAAAGCATCACCTAAACAAAAATGAGGATATCAAACAAATCTATACATTCTTTGCATTGCTTAATCTAGTGCCTTAATTGAATGGATGTGCACAGCCCCCAACCGAAAATCGACAACAAGTGAATCAAAGATTGGAGCTATTGAACCACATTTGCTTGCAGCTATCCGTAGTTTGCACTCTTAAAAACACGTCCTACTATTTACGCTTGTCTATTTCTTGAAGAATTTTTTGAGCCTGCTTGGCAATGTAAGGATTATTGTGCTTGGCTAATGCGACGATATTCAATTTTATCTCTGGATAAATCGTAGCATACTTTTGAAGGCAGGTCAAAGCAGCATCCAACAATGCCCCATTGAAGCCGCTAAGCTGCTCGCTAAGCGCCAGTAAAATGGATTTGTCTAGACTTTGGCTCTTAGATAATTTTTGAATCAAACTAGGCTTTAATGCAAATGGGACCTTATCAAATCTAGACCAAAGGGCTTGCTGAAAATCAACATCAACACACCATTGATCCGGGATGGAGGCAATCGCTTTCGAAGCGAGACCAAATGAATCCTTGCTGATGAACGAAAGGATTCTTTGCTTCAAGGCATCTGGAGCATCCACCACCAAGTACACTCTATCCAAACCCCACATCCAATCCCAAGGGACCGGACTCTGCATGATATCCGCCAACAACACTGCATCTAGTGTGGAAGCGGTGGCTTCTTCGACATCACGCTGCATCTGCCCATAAACCAAATGCCACATCGAATAGGTGGTAAATACCGCACCCTTGACCACATGCTGAAGGACATCTATAGATGTGGGGCGGGTAACACCATCTACCAACGAAATAGGTGCCTGTTTGGGAATCAATTGTTCGTAACGATAAGTACCCAAAGCGGAAAGGCTATCAGCGAGTATAGCATGTAACTGCTCATACTCTTGCGACACAAAAGGCTTGTGCTCGGCTTTACTTAGAAACTCCTGGGGAGGCAGTTCAAAGCCTAAATAACGTCCTGTTACATTCCAATACAGATTAACTTTCAAAACACGGCAACTGCCATCAAAACAGATTTCTTTGACAATCTTGCGATAATAGGAAACTGGTTTATCCACCTTCGAAACCAATTGAAATAACGTATCCTTACTTAAAACCCCACTCCCGGTATCTACGGGAATGGGGACAATATGTGAGTAATCTTGCAATATCGTTGCCGTGTTGAAATATTTGATCGTACCTTGATAAATGTTTTGGGCATGCAGGGTCCAACCATTGCCAAATACCAAAAGTCCTAATAAGATAAGATTTAAAATACACTTGCCCATTACACTAATATCATGCTTTGTTATTGGGAACAATCGCTCCATACTGAGTCAACAGTTCTTGGAGCTCAACAATATTGATCTTAGCAGGGGTGGTATCTTTACTGTGGGCCAATACGGCTGCTGCCGCTGCTGCCTGCCCCATTCCCATACAGGAAGCCTGTACTCGTAGAGCAGAATTGGCTAAGCGATCACTCCCAAGACATCGACCAGCGACGATAAGATTACGACTTCCTTTGGGAATCAGCGCACGCAGAGGTACGGTAGCCACCCGCCCCTCTTCGAGATGCTTAGGTACTACACCATGTGCATCGTGTAGATCGATAGGGTAATAAGAGTAAGAAACAGAATCATCAAAATGCCGACCGGTGACATAATCTTCATGGGTAATATTATAGATACTATCTATCCTATAACTCTCACGTGTAGCAGTTTCATTCTGCATGTCAAGGATTTTCAATTGTTCTAGTCCAGGTAACTTGCGGAGGAATTTAAACGTGCGCAGCAGGGAAGCACGCCCCTTCAAATTACACAATGTATGCGATGTGGAGGTCGTAGCATCAGCACCAGCGATATGCTGAACATTATCACCTGCATTACGAAGCAGGGACTCTACATTCAAAAACTCACCTTTAATCAAATCACCCCGAGCGATGGCCTGATTAAATTCTTGTGCAATGGCCTTCATATCCAATTGATCGGGCTGATACCCTCCAATGTTGAACATAAGGGTACCGGGTTGAATCTCAGCTTCTCGCAAAAGGTTGAACCCAGCTAATGACACCACAAGAGCATTTCCTGTACAGTCAATCAACTGATTGCAATAGATGTCTGTTTGGGTGCCTTTACCGACGGTAGTTACCTTCCAGCCATTCTTGTGCTCCACCACGGATACAGGGGTCTCGTAGAAGCGAATATCAACCCCGGCCTCTACACATTTGTCTTCTATTACCAAAGCGTAGAGTGGTCCATTCAATCGGACTTGATGCTTCCAATGCCACCTCCCATGAGGGACGGTAAAATCTGGCAAGCGATCGTTATTCAAGGCAACAGCTTCCTGGACCAATTCCCAGCCTATACCACCTATCACTTGCTTGCCCCAGGCAAAGAAAATGCCAGGAAATGCCACTCCTCCTGTGGTAGTCGTCCCCCCCAGCATACTTCCATTCTCTACCAAAACGGTCTTTTTACCAGCCCGACCAGCTTGAATGGCGGCGACTACGCCTGATGTCCCACCACCTACCACCAATATATCGGTATGAATGGTTTTCTTGTCAATAGCACGAGGTTTGTGCAAAACCTCGCCTTTTAATAAACTTGTCGATGTTAGGCCCAAGGATAAAGCTCCTAGAGCGGCTAACGCCGATCGTCTTTTCATTTTTTCCATTTTTATATCTTTATGATGAGATTAGTATCCAGGATTTTGATTTGAAACCGGATCAATTGCATCGTTGTAATTCGTTTCGGAAAGCGGAATAGGCCATAGTAAGTGTTTTTGGACGACGGTCTTCCCTTTTCCATACTCGATATATTTATTCACTTCATCTATACGCTTCAATTCCAGCCATCGCTTGCCTTCATACATAAACTCGTATCCACGCTCTTGGACGACGAGATCGATAAAACCGTCTAAAGTATAATCTGCCACTTGATAATCAACCTCAGATACGGAATTTGGTGCGAAACCATAGGCCCGACGGTGGACTTTGTTTAGTGCTTCCATACTCGCGGAACTGACTGAGCTGCTGGCACGAGCAGCTGCTTCGGCATAGATTAACAAGGCATCAGATAGTCTGTATATGGGTAGGTCGTTGCCTGCCGTATTGCGA
This sequence comes from Sphingobacterium sp. SYP-B4668, assembly GCF_027627455.1. Classification (NCBI taxonomy): domain Bacteria; kingdom Pseudomonadati; phylum Bacteroidota; class Sphingobacteriia; order Sphingobacteriales; family Sphingobacteriaceae; genus Sphingobacterium; species Sphingobacterium sp. SYP-B4668. Next base: position 3,931,868 of record NZ_CP115483.1, read on the forward strand.
TCCAGCGCACTTGGATCTATATATTTTGAACTTACTAAGGTATTGGGCCCCAAACCAAAGTTGACTTTGTCCCAAAGTTGCTTTCGGATATCATTATCGCTCCAGCTTAGGTAATTGGGATTGGTAGCATCTCCGTGAACGGCATAAGCACCTGTACCATCAGCAGTAAATAATTTGGTGCTGGGATGATTGGAAATCCACAGGATATAATTACCTTGACCAGGTAGGCGGGCATATTTGAAGGCAAAGATTTCTTCGCTGCTCGAGATGATATCTGGACCGAAAATCTTATACTGGAAGTCCTTCTTTTCATTGACACCGACCAAACTAAATCCGCTCTCTGAGACCTCTTTAGCATGTTGGGCTGCATCGGCATAACGTCCCAATTGAAGATATACATCTGCCAATAATACTTGAGCGGCCCATTTGCTGGGTCTACCGCTCACCAAGGGGGTAACAGGAAGAGACTCGATAGCGGAGAGTAAATCCGCTTCAATCAATTGATAGACTACTTCGGATGAGCTGCGGGCTAAATCCTTTTCGGCCATTGTGGCCTCTGTACGCAAGGGGACGTCACCCCAATTTCGCACCAATTGAAAATAACTATATGCGCGCAAAAACTTAGCCTCACCGACAAATGGGACAAACACCTGCTCAGCGGGGGAATTAAGAATGACTAAATTAGCATTGCGAACAGCTAAATAGAAATTGTTCCAAAACCCTTCAACGCGTGTAATATTAGCATCATCCAATCCCTGAAAATTACTTAGCGGAGACCAACTCCCTCTGCCATACATCCAATCTGATTGACACTCTAAGGTGGCAATATAGTTGCTAATCAAATCATTCCGGAGCGGATTATAGATTGCATTTACAGCGGCTTCCACCTCTGGTACAGTGTTATAAAAATTTTCGACTGCAATTTGTTTGGGTGCCTCTTCCAGAGATTTTTCACATCCACTAAAAAGTAAACTGACGCCCAATAGACAGGATAGGCCTCGCTTTATATTTTTATTCATTTTCTTCATGTTATCAAGTATAAAAATCCTTAGAACGCGGCGCGAATACCGAAAGTGATAGATTTTGCCGCGGGGTAGGTATTATGGTCCAATCTAAAATTTGTCTCGGGATCCCACCATGAATATTTCGTGGCCGTAAATAGGTTCTGTCCACTGACATAAACTTGCAACTGCTGTATCTTTTGTAAGTTCATGGCCGTCAAGGGCAAGTTGTAAGCCAGTGAAATATTTTTCAACCTAAGGTACGACCCATCTTCTATAAACCTAGAAGACATTTTTACAGGAGTAGAACGACTAATACGTGGATAGTCTGCATTTGTACGATCGGGCAACCAATGGGTTTGGTAAACGTTTTTAGGCATATTCAACCCAAATCCGTAGTCCATGGTATTGGTAATGGAGCTCGCATTCAATATATCATTGCCGTAGGTACCTTGTATGAAAAAAGAAAACTCAAAGTTCTTGTAGCTCATCTGTGAATTGAATCCATAAGTAAAATCGGGATTAGCATCGCCTATATACGTTTTGTCTGCCGAGCTGATCTTGCCATCACCATTGATATCCCGAAAGATGATATCTCCCTTACTGTCATAACCATCTTCTACATATCCCCAAAACTGACCTACTGGTCGTCCTTCGCGTAATATACTGGTCGCATCGCTGACGATTATCATACCAATATTATCACGCAGCACGTCTTCCTGATTATAGAGACTAATCACCTTGTTTTTATTAAAGGAAATATTGGCTTGTACATCCCAAGTAAAGGCCCGGGTAAAGGGCTTGAATTCGATTCCAAACTCCACTCCCTTATTTTGCACTTTTCCTACATTTTGAATGGTGGAGGTATAGCCCATAGAAGAGGGCAAGCGAACATCACTCAATAGATCACGTGTATTTTTGACATAAAAATCGGCTGTAAGAAGAATACGATTGTTCATAATCCCAATATCTGCCCCTACATCCAATTGTTCGGTAGTCTCCCAAGAGAGGTCATTGGGCAGCCGTGTAGAAGGCCCTACGGTATTATAATACTCGTTACCAAAGATCGTTTTACCGGATGACAACAGATTCAAAGTAGTATAAGGATCTATCGCTTGGCTACCGGTAAGCCCCCAGCTGGTCCTTAATTTTAAATCGGAAACGATTGGCATACCTTTCATAAAATCTTCATTGGAAACTCGCCATGCTAATGCTCCTGACGGAAAATTACCCCACTTGCTCCCTGATGAATAACGAGATGAGCCATCTCTACGAAAGCTTACTGTGGCCAGATAGCGATCATCATAACTGTAGTTGACACGGCCTAAAAACGAAATCAGTGTGGACTTGACATATCCGGATCCCGGTACTCCCGGAGTGCCCGCCGCTCCCAGATTGTAGGTCTCAAACAGGTCTGACAGGAAGTCGGTACCACTGGCATTCAGTGATGTATTGACAAAATTTTGATACGTGATACCCCCAACCGCTGAAAGGCTATGTTTTTCTTGGAATACCTTTCTGTAATTTAGGGTGTTTTCATTCAATAAACTGGATTGCTGAGAGGTAGAAACACTTGCATTACCAGGACTGTCAAAAAACTTAGTCGAGGTATAATTATCGGAACGGTCATCTCGATTCTCTAGACCTCCAGCTATTTTAAGCAGGATATCAGGAGTAATTTGATAAGAGAGTGAGGCATTTATCAAGGCTAAATTAGCCTTGGTCTCCGCCTTACTTTCGTTAATCCAATTAATAGGATTGCGTAGGTCGGTCGCCAAAAAGGGGTAGGCCGTATGCAATATCCTATAAGATCCATCATCATTGAATGGAGTAAGTATAGGGGGCGCAGAAATTGCAGCTGCTATCATAGAATTGCCTCGATTGCCACCACCACTATCTCTTCGCTTAGTCGTTAGTCTTGACAATACACTGTTCAATTCAACCGTAAATTTTTTGCTGATCTGATGCTTTAGGTTACTCTGTAAGGAATAACGGTCGTAATCACTGCCTTTAACTATTCCATCTTGACCGAAGAAACTTCCTCCAATGGAAAACTGGGTCTTTTCATTTCCACCTGAAACACTCAACGAACTGGTATACATAGGAGCACGTTGGAATACGAAGTCCTGCCAATCAAAACCTTCTCCGAAATTCTGGATGTCTTCCTCGGTAAAATAGGGAGCTAACTTATCATTGACGGCCTGTTCATTATAAAAACGCGCATATTCTTGTGCATCCATTAAATCCAACTTGCGTATCAATTGTTGTGTACTGTAGCTGCTCTCAAAAGAGACATTCGTACGTCCTTCTTTCCCTTTCTTGGTCGTAATGATAACCACACCATTGGCTCCTCTCGAACCGTAAATGGCGGTCGCAGAAGCATCCTTAAGGATTTCAATGCTCTCAATATCGGCAGGGCTGATAATTGTTGGATTATTGCCCGCTATTGGAAATCCGTCGATAACATATAGGGGTTCATTACTTCCTTTGATGGAGTTACCGCCACGTACCCGCACGGACATTGAAGGTCCAGGAGCACCTGAACTTTGACGAATATGTACACCCGGTGCTCGGCCGGCTAAAGCCTGTAGCGCATTGGCATTGGGAAAGGCATTGAGCTCCTTGGATTTGACCTGTGAAACGGAGCCGGTTAAGTCTGATTTTTTGACGGTACCATAACCGACAACGACTACCTCATCCAATTCGTCGGGCTGGACTTCCAAGACTATGTCAACCACCGACCGGCTTCCAACACGAACGGCTTGACCTTTATAGCCAAGGATAGAGGCTAAAATAATAGCTTCAGTATCATGGATTTTGATGGAGTAATTCCCTTGCTCATCAGTAGAGGTACGGATGTTGGTCCCTTTTATTGAAATCGTAGCCCCAGCGAGAGGCTGGCCCTCGATATTCTGGACACTGCCAATAATTACTTTTTCTTGATTGGCATACCCATTCATATCGTCGGTATCAGCTGTCAATCTACCTTCTTTCCTAACAAGGACAATATTGCGCTCCAATTTCTTGTAATCCAAATCATGCTTGGTCAGCAAGTCTCTCAGGACGTCTTCAAAAGCAGCATCCTTTACCGAAACACTTATGAGGGCTTTAGATGGAAGTAGTGATTTATCATAAAAGATATGGTAGCCACTTTGCTTTTGTAAGTCTTGCAAAACAGAGGAGAGGGTCACATTATTTTTTTGAAGCGTTATTTTCTGGCCGTATGAAAATGCACTAACTTGTAGTGTAACTACGAGTAGTAAAATCAAGGATAGTTTCATCAATAACAATCTAGGTTTTAGACACCTACAAATAGAAGCAGGTATCGCGTAATTTTTATACATTTGCGATAAGATTGGTTGTTATACTTTTGTTCAAACAGGGGCGACGTCAATCTTCAGGCCTAAAAGGCTTAAGCGATCAGGTGTGTCCTACCACACCTGATTTTTTTGCGTCTTTATATTCTCAAATAAATTTATTTCATAACTAAAATCCTCCTTCCAGTACGATTAAATTTCATCTCTCCCGTCAATTCTATCGTTTTCAATACCTTCTCTATATCGTCACTTCTTGACATGGTACCCGAAAACCGCTCGCCACTAAAGTCACCCTTAAAATGTACTTCAACGTCATACCAACGACCAACGCTTTCCATAACATCATAAATGGAAGCATCTTCAAACGAAAACGACCCGTTTTTCCAAGCTATAGCAAAGAAGGGATCCACCTCTGTTATAGTGGAGGAATGGGCTTGGGGTTCATAATTGGATTGTTGATTGGGTTTGATAATCCGGCTTTGACCATTTCCATAGGATAGCTTCACAGAACCTTCGACCAAGGTTGTCTGAATAGATTTACCATAACTATTAATGTTAAATATGGTGCCGAGTACCTCGAGAACCTGCGGACCTGTCTTGACGATGAAGGGAATATTGTGGCCATTTATAAACTGCTTGGTCACATCAAAATAGGCTTCTCCATCTAATTCGACTTGGCGACTGCTACCTTCAAATCTAACAGGATAGCGTAATCGCGAAGACGAGTTGACGAATACTTGGGTACCGTCCGAAAGGTTAAGCTTATACTCCCCTCCTCTTGGTGTGACAATGGTATTATAAATAACTGTTTTCGAATCGACATCGTTATCAAGGATATAGCTGATTGAACCGTCTGCTCTTTTCTGGAGACTATACCCGGCTAAATGAATAACAGTATCGGGCTTTAACTGTTCCAAATCAATCTCGGCCCCATCCGTCAATACAATCCGAGCTCTATTCCCTCCTGGTAAAATTGCTTCCCCCGCCTCCTTTGATACGAACGTTTGATCTGTAGTTCGCGGCCGTTGGAAATAATCTATACCCCACTTTAGAAATATGATTAAACTTGCCGCTGAGACAATACCAATGGAAATGATTCGTAGACGATGCCGCGATACCAATCTATTCTTTTGGACGATAGCTGACTGTACCCTACCATCCGATATTATTTTATCAAATATATCACCCTTATTAGGGACATCTTGAGATAAATCACTAGGGAATTCGGAAAAATTATCCCAGATATCCAACAAATCTTCTTCAGATTTTTGTTTTAATTCATTCCGTAGTTGAATTAAATTTTCATCAGATATAGCATCTATCAAATACTGATGAATCAAAATAATGAGCTGCTCCTGTTTCAATGTTTATAATGGTTGGTTATATGTATAAACGAACTCCCGAGCAAAAAGGGCTAGTTGAAATCTGAGTTTTTTAAATTTTCATCAAAAAGAAGATTAGGTAAATACCTCTCATGATAACTTTGACAGTCTTGGATGCTGTAATTAGATGATTCTTTACGGTATTCTTGGAAATACCGATTTTGTCTGCTATCTCTTGATAAGATAAGCCTTCAAGTTTGTTCATGGCGTATACTTCTTTTTGCTTTTCTGGCAAGCTGGCTATAGCCCTATCTAAAAAATAACTGAGCTCCCTACTGGCTAGGGATTCCTCGGTATCATAATCCTCCTCTTTCCATATATTCTGTAAGTGAACTTCGAATTTTGATTCAATTATCTTCTTTCTAAAGCTAGAAATAACCAATCGCTTGGTAATAGTAAATAAATAGGGATAAACTGCTGCCGCATCCTCAATTTTCTCTCGATTGAGATACAACAGAATAAAAACCTCTTGAACCAACTCTTCGGTGTCTTCATGCTGCTTGAGAAACCGAAGCGAATAACGATAGATGAGCTTGTAGTAAATATTAAATATCTTCCGAAATTCGATTTGATCCCCAGATTTAAACCTTACAAAATCTTCTTGCAATATTTTGGGAAATCCTTGATTCATCTCTTGGCTATATAACTATTGAAGACAATTAAAGTTAGTATTTTCAGATTAACAAATGTATCAGGCTGCTAACAAAAAACGTACTGCTACAAACTAAAACGTATCAGTATACCCCTCTTATTGCATAAAAAATATACAGACGGGTGAACAGCCCTATAAATTTTATATTCGATTTATTTACTGATTGAACACACTCATAAGTTATGGTTACCAAAAATAAATGTATTAATGTTGAGTACAACAACTGTCCTGTACTTTCATGCCCTAAAAAATACGACTAAGTTAAAGCCACCCCACGAGTCACAAAGTAACTGTGGAGCAAACACAACACGACGAAAAAGAAGTAACGCCACAAAGTATTGTCAAATGTGATAAAAACATATAAATTTAAGGATACAAAATCAGTAAAAACATGGATGAGGATAACAAAATAAAATCAACACTATGAGTGTATTCACTTATCATTTGGTAAAGACCGATATCATTACGGCTCTGAAGATGATATTAGCCCCTCCCTCCCCCAAAAACACTCCTGGTTTGATCCACGCTGAATGCATGACAGCAATGACGTTAGGTTCACCGGTTTTTTCGACTTCTCGCATTTTGGTACGGCAGGTTGCTCTATTTGCAAAATGGGAAAACGAACGTGCGATCGACATTTTTTTGGAAAACACCAAGACTGGCAAAATACTTGCAACAGGCTGGCATACAAGACTGACCCTTGTTCGGCAATGGGGCAAATTTACAGAATTTGGAGTCCCGCACGAAAATATAGAACTTCATACATTGAATGTACAAGCAGTGGTAGTGGTAACTATAGCCCGAATGAAACTATTGGAAATACCTCGATTCATACACTGGGGTAGACCAGTTGAAAAATTAGTAAGAGACCATCCTGGCACTACCCTATCACTGGCTTCAATTAGACTTCCTCGTACGGTATCTACATTTTCTATTTGGAAATCTCAGGAGGAAATGGCAGGTATGGTATATGGTCATAGCGATGTACCCCATCCTAAAAGACATATAAATGCAATGTATGAACGAGACAGAAAAGATTTTCATATTGAGTTTACAACAATGAGATTCAAAGCTACCTCCGAGTTTGGAACGTGGAATGGTAAATCCAATATTATCCCTAATCTCAACAAACTGCAATAAATGGGACTAGCTTATCCAATGCAAAAATTTCAAGATTGGTTTACCCAACAATGGGTCATTTTGTGGGGTAAAAAAATTGACCCGGAGGATACGAACTGGCTCATGGGACCATTGGGAAATCTAAATGGAATAGGCGAAAATTTTATAAATGAATTGGCCGAAAAAGAAATGCTTATCATCAAACGAGGAACCAAATCACAAGGACTGATTGAGTCCATTGATGCGTTCCAACTCCCAGAAAGCAAGCTAGCGAGACTCTCAAAAAATGTAGTTGATTTCTACACAAATACTTCGGATTACGACCTGGATTTTAGTATAAAATGGAACCCCTTTTTCAGGGTATTCGGAATAATGGTAACCAAATTATTCAGCAACAGAATAAAGCAGTTGAATATTCCCACTAAAAATATAAAGCAGACAGAATCGTTGACTAATGAAATTCTTACGCTCATCGAGCCTAATACCAATCGGATAAAATATACAGCTTGGTATCGCACGATTAAGAAAAATGGCAAAGTGGTATACTCGGGAATTTACGGAACATGTATCTTGCCCTCGGGAGAAACCTGTTTGAAAGCGATATTTCCACTTCCAAAGGGTAACGCAACAGTAATCATGTCTATAGATATCAATCTGAAGGGGGAACTAATACTCAATTCATCTGGAAAGAAATTTGGTGATGCAGGTTTTTATTTTTTATTAAACGATTCAAAGGGAAATTACTGGACGCAATACATCCGTTCTTTTCAAGACCGATTAATCATAAGTCAGCAAGACAATCATCTTCTAGCCGAACAAAGACTTACCCTTTGGAAACTAATGGTCCTCCGTCTTCGTTATGAAATCAAGAAAAAACAATAGCGACATAGGATGGGGTTTATCTTCCCTCCAACTTACAATGCAGGTAGCTTGTAATTGCTATTGCTTTGAATACCGTTTTAAAGTATTTTTACAGAAACAATTTCTATTACTCAGCAACTGCCATCTATAATCATGAAGTTAGAACAATCCTTTCTAAGTGATAAATAGTGGGGAAAATTTACGGATTTGTATCGAAATTCATTAAACTCAGCAACAGTAGCTGAATTGAAAAAAATCCACCGATAATTCCTTAGCTTAAATAATGGCTGGCATACTGAAAGAGACCGCTTTACAGTGGATTGAAAATAAGGTCCCCGCTTTGGATAAACTATGTGTCATCGATTGTATTGGTAACATCGGATTTGAAAAAAGACTAAAAGCAATGTAAATGCGTATGGATTTATGAAGTTTCCGATAATCCCTGTAGCAAGACAACGATTTTTCAATTAACAACAAGCAAAAATTATAGTAACATGACCCAACCAGCAATTCCTAAGTCTATAGCCATTCAAGTCTCAAAAGTGTGCGGCATCATTGAACGCTACTTAAAGACGTCATTAAAAGCGATACATCTATTCGGCTCTTCGGTAGATAGTGGCCTGAAGCCACAGAGTGACATTGACCTGCTGATAACGATAGGCGAGAAACTAGAAGATTCAACTCGCAATAGATTGATGTTGGAGCTACTGGATTATTCGGCGCCACCAAGGCTAAATAAAGCTTTACGAGCTTTGGAAGTAACTGTAATATGTCATTCGGAGATATCTCCCTGGAGATATCCTGCTATACGTGAAATGCAATTTGGAGAGTGGCTGAGAGAAGATATTCTGAACGGAGTAATTGAATCGGCGACCGTGGATATCGACTTAACCCTGCTATTAAAAAAAGTACGGGAACATAGCATTACCATACTAGGTTGTCCCGCTGAAGCGCTATTTGACAAAATACCAGATAAAGATTTTATTAAAACATTGGGAGATACGTTGAAGATTTGGAACTCCCCTATAGATTGGGTTGGGGACGAACAAAATGTAATCCTGACTCTGGCCCGAATTTGGTATAGCGCTGCTACAGGAAGGATTACATCAAAAGAAGCTGCTGCCAATTGGCTCATACCGCTCTTACCGGAATGTCGTCGTTCAGTACTATTTGAAGCTCAACAGGCTTATTTACATGGCAGGCCCCATACATTGGCAACATACCCTACAGAAGTTGCCTCATTTATCCAATTTGCACAATCAAATATCCCTTTGTGAATGCTCTTTGAATATACAAAATCCTCAACGGAGCAAAAAATAAGCGAAAAACAATGAATAATATTTTAGATTCTTACGCTTAAAAATTTGCTTGAGACTGGAAATTGCCTTTGATTTTGCAAAGTACACAGTACTTGCGGTAGTACCTAGTAACTCACAAATCTCGTTGGTATCGAAGCCTTCAAGATAGGACATACGAAATACTTTGGCCTGCAGCTCCGGGAGCTTTTCAACCTCTGCGGAGATAATATCGATTAACTCAGCATAGATAATCTGAGATTCTAAATCAGGATCGGCATTAGCAAGGAAGTCGCCATCATTGTTTTCGAAGCGGATTTTGTTTTTGGGACAAACTAAATAATCGTAACAGGCATTGCGTGTGGATAGATATAAAAAAGCTCGGATATTTTCGACAGTCTTTATTTTGTCCCGGCCCAACCAAAGTTTATAAAAGGAATCGGAGACAATCTCTTCACACACCGCCCTGTCATGCACCAATGAATAAGCAAAATAATGAAGAGAGCCTCCAAACTGAGACATATAATGTCTAAGGCCAGACTCTCTTCCATCCTTGAAATTACTTAAATGGATTAAATTAGTACTCATAATGGGGCTGATCTATCGGTCGTCGGTATACTTTTAAAGATAACATTTATTTAGGTGAAAAAGTAGCAATCATCTTACTATTATGTGAACATGATTTCAGATAACAACTACTTTTATAGGCTGAAGTTTACGAAAAAATAAAATCAGAGGCTATTATAATGAGCAATTAAGTCGTAGCAATTGATTACCTTTTCATGTAAGTCCTGTCCAACATAGAAATATTGATTTGAGGCCTCAAATCCTATCCTAGAATCATTCGATTGAATTTCGGCCAATCGTCTAGCAATGGATAACTCGTGCTCAAGAAGAGCTATCATATCCGACAAAATAGCTGATCGCAGGGTGTCATCAGCAACCAATCGATCACGGAGCACGACAAATCGACATTGATTGGCTACACTCTGATAGTGCAGATAGACAGTCTCCGCAATACTAAGTTCGCGTTGGAGAGCATATAAATGCTCCGATTCAATCACAATATCTCGTGTATCTTGTCTTAAGATAGCCAATGCATCTTTGAAGCCGATAGCTGTCTTAGTGAGCTGTTGGATAAAGATATCTGTCGGATATATGCTACGCCAAGACGCCAAATCATCATAAGCCAGGCCGACCATAGTGGCCCGATATCCAGTAGGCTGCGACCACAGTAAATTGGAGGGGCCAGATTGCAATGGCGCTGAGTAAACAACACCTACATGATAAGGGAATTGACGAAAGGCATCACTAAAGGACTTCCATGCACGCACAACGGCCTCAGCCGCCACTTTGCCATAAAACTCTTCTGCAACAAGGTCAATAGCCTGGCGAACCGTCATCGCAGGATGGGCACCTAATAGATTGACCAGAGATAGATTAGGCGAGGGATAACCACCTAGACTCCAACCCAACATGAGACCTTTAACATTGGCTTTGCGAAGATTGTCAATATGCTGTCCAACATTAAACAATGCTGGTATGTAGGGTACAGCAGCAATCTCCCAGCTATTGTTGGCCTGAATCTTGGCAACACAGGAAATGCCCAATGAATTGGCTAAAGCCCAATGCCGCGAAGCGCGGGGCCCTGGGCCAATACTTGAAATGGAATACTCGCCGACTTTGCTCTGGATGCCGCCACGCTCTATTGGAAGATCCCACTCACTGACACTCATAAAAGCCAAGGATTGTCGATGAAGAGCTGGCAGCACCTCTTCGGCAAGTCCATCACGCCACCCCCAATCCCAGACGATCAACTGAGGGCATTCGTATTCTACATTCCTATCCAACTGCTCATACCCTTGTTTGATGCCTTCTAAATAATTGTTATTCAAAGTAGATATTACCGAAGCCGCACCTAATTTGGAGCAATGTGAACACTGGTCGCCTTGTCCGTGAGACCAACAATTAGTCGGATTCTCGGAAGCAGTAATGGAAAAGAATCCGCCTAAACCAGGTACGCTGGAAGCAACCAGCGCCAACGAACTCTTCAGATAATCGCTTACTGCGGGGATGCTGGTACACAGGGAATAGCCACTGCCCTTCAGCGCAGGATATTGACGAAAAAACTGCTCGCTTTGATTACGTGGTTCATTGAGATAGAGAAACAAGCGGATACCTCGCTTTCTTGCACGTTGGACGAGTTTCGACAAATTCGCCAGACGGAGCTCCCAATCTTGACTTTGGGTGGGATCCCAAGGGAAAGGAGTAATTTTACTGAGTACAATATGCATCCAAATACTGTCGACTCCTTTTGCATGCATCCTATCCAAATAGGCGTCAGGATAGGACTCTGTAGAGTTGGACAATAGAGGATCTCCAAAGAGTGCAAAATAGGGATAGGCAATCCGAGGGCTGAACCCCGAACCTATGGATGAAGAATTGTACGTACGGGTATCAGCGGCGGATAATTCATGAACAAAATGAAAGTAAGGCTCTTTCACCCCAGGAACACCTGATGGATAAAGCGTATCGAGATATTGACCAAAGCGTTCGACTTTTTTCAAATCCAATTTGGACATGGTGTCTGCCCATAGAAGTGCATCACAGTGAGGTTTGAGACTACCTAATTTGATATAAAAAAAATCATCCTCTACCAGCGTGAATTCGAGCTTTGCTTTGTCCCAATCCATAAGTGTGAGCAGCTGGTCTTCGGGAAGTAAGTGCCAATTGCGACGGATAACGGTCAAATAACTCCGCTCCCATTGACCTGGACTAACAACCTCTTGCGGAGGAAGGCGCATCTCGTCGGCCAACTGAATGATATGTGAAGAATCGGTATCCACAGTCTTGGCCATACGCTCCACAGGAACAAGATTCCAATTACGCCAAACGAATGCATGCAGACGCGATGGGAAATGAGCCGGCACCAATCCCCTGGGGCCGCGATCAATTATGGGTAGGCCATTCGTACTACCGAAACTCAAAGGAGCAGTCAAAAAAGCTCCGAGAGCAATGGCACCTGTAGCAAGGAAATGCCTGCGATTGAGATGAAGAGAACTGCTCATGAGGAGCTCCCCTTTCTAGCAACGCAATCAATCTCAACTTTGAGGCCTTTCATCAAGACAGACTGCACGGTAGTCCGAGCGGGTTTAATTCCCTGAAAATACGTACTATAAACCTCGTTAAAACATTCAAAATCATCAATATCACTCAAATGGACGGTACACTTGACGACATCTTCCAGCGTCATACCGACTTGCCCCAAAATAGCTTGAATATTATCTAGGGTACGCTTCGTTTCTTCTCGAATATCTGCCAATATAAAGGTGCCGGCAAATAAATCAACGGAAGCCTGACCACTGACGTAAAGCCAATTGTCCATAAAAATGGCATCCGACAACGGCAACTCAGCTATTCGTGACTGCCGCAAAGGATGCAGGATACTTTTCTTTTGTTTCATAATGCTATTGATTTGTTAGTTCATAAAATTGGGTACAGTTATGTCCCCATAATTTCAATTTCTCACTATCGCTAAGACCCAAGGTATTGTCAGATACAATATGACATACCTGCTCATAAGCTGCTCCTACCAAACACACTGGCCAGTCACTTCCAAACATAACACGATCTATTCCAAAAATATCTATGCTGATAGAAATGTATCGCTCAAAATCTTTGATTGTCCATGACTTCCAATCGGCTTGGTTGATTAGTCCTGCTATTTTACAGTACACGTGGTCAAGTGATTTAAATCGCTGAAGTCCCCTCTCCCAATTCTCATAGTCCTGTGTTCGGATAGGTGGCTTAGCGATATGGTCCAAGACAAATCTTTGGTCTGGAAACTCCATGCAAAAGGTAAGCGCATGCTCCAAATGCTTGGGATAGATGAGCACATCATAGGTGTAATCATATTTGCGTAACAACCCAATGCCGCGACAAAAATCTGACCTCAGGAGAAAGTCATCTTGGGCCTCGGATTGGACAATATGCCGAAATCCTTTGAGCCGAGAGAAAGAGGAATAGTAATCTAACCTAGACTCCACTTGTGGAGACCGTAAATCCACCCATCCTACGACTCCCTTGATAAAGCAATATTGAGTGGCTAGATCTATTAAAAAGTCATTTTCGCGTTCACTCTGATCGGCCTGAACCGCTACGCCTCCATCAAATCCTTGATTAGTCAATGCCGGTAAAAGATCATCAGGCATAAAATCTTTCTTTATCACAGTCATATCATCAGTAATCCAAGCGTCTTTAACGGGATGATATTTCCAGAAATGTAAATGACTATCAATTTTCATATCTCTATTTTTTTTATTAGATGTCTATTCGGTCAACTGGAGAATTTGCTAGTGTCACAACGCAAATGAATCTTAGCGACAGCACATTTTCATATCTAAGCTTTGTGTTCAGTAAGTTTTATTAGCTGAGACAAGAAGGCCCCAGCGGTTCAAAAAATTTGTACCCTAGTGAAAACTCAAAATGGCCAAGTTGCTCCGCGCAACTGAGCTTACCCTGTACCACACGTATGACTTCTTCTAAAATCTCGTCTGCAACGGCGTCCAAGGAACAATTTTCACTCAAGATCTTGCCTGCATTGATATCCATATTTTCATGCATACGGGAATAGGTCTCGGGATTGGCACAGATTTTAATAACAGGAGCAATAGCCGAACCAGCCACGGACCCTCTACCGGTCGTAAACAGCACACATTGGGCTCCCGACGCAATAAGCTCATTAATCTCGGAAATATCATTGGGATTAGGGAAACCGAATGTAGGCGGGCCATCGGGTACAATATCAAGTAAATAAAGTCCTGGGAACAAAGGTAGATCGCATGGTTTCAATAATCCAACAATACGCGAACTCCCACTTTTACAATACGCACCTATGGATTTTTCTTCTAGGGTGCTCAAACCGCCGGCTGCATTACCCGGAGCAAAGCTACCGTGTCCCATAGCAGCATAATAATGCGCGGCCTTGACTATTGTATCGCGCAGTCGATCGCCCAACGCTGGATGTATAGCCCGTCGATATAAATCGTCTTCCAGGCCCACCATCTCACCGGTATTTTCAAATATAGCAGTGGCACCGGATGCTACAAGCCGATCAAAGGCAAGCCCCGTGGCTGGATTGGCCGTGAGACCACTTGTAGCATCACTACCACCTGATACAACACCGACAACCAGATCTTCAAATCTCATCTCCACTCGCGGTACAAGCCGAATCTGCTCTAAACCGTTGCTGACAAACTCCGTTCCGAGAGCTATAGCCGAGCTGGTACCGCCTTCCTGTTGTATCGAAATGAGTTTAACCGGCCGACCACTCTCTTGAATAGCGTGATAAAGAGACTCATTATTGAAGCTTTCACATCCAAGGGATACCAACAGCACCCCCCCGACATTCGGATGCTTACATAGTGCATGCATCATCTCTTCCGCGTATTGATTCGGGTAACAACCGCTGAAGCCGATAAGATGTACCTCGCGCTCGTCAAATCTAGACGCTATTTTTTTGGCAATATGGTGTGCACACTCTACAAGATAAGCAACTAAGAAGATGTTCCTGATGCCCTTTCGGCCATCTTTGCGAAGATATGCAAGTCCTAAATTTCTCATACTGAATTATTTTGTAAAACGATGGGACGATGTATATGTTGGTAAATAATCACTTTGCAGATTGTGGATATGAACATGCTCACCAACCATTATATCTGCTATGGCCGAACCGATAGAAAGACCAAACTTAATAATCTTGTCGCCTTTTCGGATAATTTGAGAGGCGATCTTGTGCCCTCTATCCAAATCGTATTGGATCTGAAAACTAACACCATCAATTTGCACAACCTCTCCTCTAGCAAGAGGAATCTTGACAACAAATACGTTATCTTGGGAGTGAACCTTAAAAATTTTTTCCATATTCATATTTTTAAACTGTGCGGATTTGACTGCCCACTCGCGCGTAAAAAAGGATGTAGAGATAGGCTGGAAGACAAATCAAATAAGCATGTTGATAGTTCCATTTCTCGGCCGAGAATCCAAAAAACAGAGGTAGAAAGGCTCCACCAATGATACCCATAACCAAAAAGGATGCTCCTTTTTTGGTAAATCGCCCCAAGTCGGTAAGTGCCAATGGAAATATTGTAGGCCAGAGTAAAGAATTGGCAAAACCAAGAAAAGCAACGAGATAAATAGAAAGACGCTCAGGAGAAAAGACAATCAACCCGGTAAAGAAAATACCCAAGCATGCACAAATGGTCAATCCCTGTTGTTGGCTCAACCTTTTAGGGATAAAGCCTATCCCCATACTATATCCCAGTACCATTGCCAGTGTTGTATACCACACGTAGAATTCGGGATGAGATAGCCCTAAGGCATTTGCATAATCATTGATAGATCCCAATGCGATAATCTCGACCCCAACATCGAAAAAAATAGCAATGGCACCTAAGTATAAATGGGGAATCTGGAAAATATTCTGTTTCAAATTTCCATAAACCTGTTGGTTTATTACGGAGCTATCCATCTCTTCACCCTGCGCCGACAATTCGGGGAGGGGAGAAAAGTATACAAGGAATCCGATAAGCAAAGCAAATACAGCAATCAAGTAAAAAGGTAAAATCGCATCATCTAGATTAACCTGAGATAGGTCTAGAAATAACGCTAGTAACAAAGATGCGCTGGCCAAAGCGAGTTTATCGGCAATCCCCATCATACTTATCCGGCGTGCCGCACTACGGGTAGGTCCAAGGATGGTAACGTATGAATTGATCGCATCGGTCAGTAAAGTTTGGGCTATACCAAGAACAAACAAAGAACATAAAAATACTGGAAAACTGACGACAGACGCCGAATACCCAATCAGAAAAAAGCCTATAGCGAGAATCAAAAAGGAGGTGAAAATAGATTTTTTGTAACCAATGGATCGAATTATACGCTCAGCAGGCAAAGCAAAAAAAACATAAGCGGAGAAGGTGGCCGTCATAATCAAATATGAGACGGCCCTAGTTACAGTGAATGCTTCTTGCACAAAAGGAATAAAATATGCATTGATTCCGATTGAAAAACCGAGAACTACATACATACATCCAATCATCAGAAGATATAAAGAGACACTACTTTTGTCCATAATAAATACTTTGATATTAAAAAAAGACTACTTCAATAATAACCTTAAATAATCTAAAATCTTGGCCTTTATCTCTTCTCCGAAGCTGGCAGAAGCATCCTTGGCTGTCTGCGCATACCAATTATCCGTGGTAAACCTATCCATATCTACACCTTCGGGGCATAATGACATCATCATAGCCGTCTCTAACTTACCGGCATGGTCTATTGGGTAATCACATTGCAAAGATTGACTCAAGAGCGGACATACTTTAATCCAATTAAAGGGATTGTCACCCGCATGATGACCTTCGTAATAATCCGACGAGGAATTGCGTCCCCACCATCCTTCCCCTCGTTCTTTTTCCAAAAAATCAAATGTGGCCTGTCGCGCAGCCAGCTTAAAAGATAGATCTGTGGGCATCCCTGCCGCAAAATTTTCGCTCTGATGGTGTACAATTATATATATATTACGAAAGCCTATGCGTAAAAGATTGGTAAGTATGCTGGAAGCAAAAGGAACCAGTACTTGAGAATCTACATGGATACTTCCTTTGCCTTCGGGTGGCTCTACAGCATAACTAGCCGCCCCGTAATAAAAGGGAGGCATAATCACTAGGGGTATCTCCTGCTCGAGGATATCGAGACATCTGGTTATAACAAGGGTGTCGACCCCAGTACTAAGATGCTCACTGTGATATTCCAAAACGCCCAAAGTGAATACAACGGGGGTATGCTGGGCGATAGCTTGACGGATATCTGTCGGAAACATTAACTCATATTTCATAGTCAAATACGGATATAGTGTTTATAAATATTACAGAACAAACGCAGTGTACATACGATTGGGTATACACACAGTGTATTCCGATTTTTCTAATTCCAATCTGGATTTTGTTCCAAATTCTTATTCTTGGTTATTTCGGACTGCGGAATGGGCATCCAATACATTTTGGTTTGGAAAACTATGGGGTTGGCATCGACCTCGTGATAGGCATAGGTAAAAGACCCATTGGGCATTTTGGTAATAAGCACACCTCTATAACGCTTGCCATTCAATCTTTGTCCAGCCTCCTTCCATCTCCGCAAATCCCAATATCTCTTTTTTTCGAAGCATAATTCAACATATCTTTCATTGTGGATGAGTGCCCTCATCTGAATTTTGTCCAAAGAACCCAGCGATAATGGAGTAGTAATCCCGGCCCGCTTACGAATCAAATTCAAGGCTTCATATACAGTGGCATCGGGGGTAGCTAAAGATTCATTTTGCGCTTCGGCATAATTCAATAATACTTCAGCGTAGCGGAGCTCAATCCAGGGTTGATCACTGCCTGTAGAACCTGTGTATACGGTATTATCTGGATTGGTAGCTTTTCTGGTATAATAACCGGTAATGGTATTGTAAATGGTATTCTCCTTGGACTGATCGTAATCTCTTCCTCCTTGATAGGTCTCAAGTGTAATTTCTTTGACAGGTGGGCCACTGGTGGTGCCTTTTACTTTAGAGCCGTTGAAAGCGATGAAAGCATAGAAGCGCATATCTCTGCCTATATAGGGATTACTGGGGTCGTAGTCAGCTCCCGATTCGTGAATCGTTTTTCCATTGGCCATGGGGAAGGCATCTATCAACTCCTGTAGAGGAGAAAGCTGACCAGCATTATTATTGGCTAAAATCAACGGACGTAGACCGGCGTCCCAACTGTGCTGCTTCTCAGGAAGCTTGTATTGAACCTCAAATATAGATTCCACATGCGCATTGGACTTATCCAACCAGAGCTTATCCAAATCGGGATATAACGAATACTTATTCAGGTCGATGACGTCCCTATTAGCTTTTGCAGCGGCTTCCCACAATTCGGTATTGTTGGTTGTATTATACATTGGACTAGCATAATAGAGCAACGCTCTTCCTTTCAACGCCATAGCCGCTCCTTTTGATGCCCTGCCTCGCACGGTCTGAAGAGGTAGCTCTTCGGCTGCAGTACCCAGTTCGCTAACGATAAAATCCATAGATTCAGAAAGACTATTCCTGCCAATCTGAAGGTCATCGGAAATACTCTGTAATTTATCGATGATAGGTATTCCTCCATATCGCTTGACCATATCAAAATAAAGAAAGGCACGTAAGAAACGGACTTCACCTTTCAACCGCTTCTTGGTCGCATCGTCGAGACTTGCTCCATCCACTCTAGCCATAAACTCATTGGTTTTACGCACCTGTTGATAGGCCCAAAAGCCGATGGGATTGGTGATTTGATCCCATTGACCAGCCAAAATCTGATTCGGAGCATCACCAGGGTAATTGCAACGTCCCTCGTCGGTAATATTATCTTGAGTATTGGAATATTCGTATCCTGGACGATCATTGTACATCTGATTAACAAAAAGTTCAATAAGCTTTGGATCCTTCCAAACATCATCCTCAGATATGGCTTCGGGGTTGGAGGGATCAAGAAAATCTGAATTACAGGATGGCAGAATCGTGATGCAGACCATTGCAATAAAAATGTATATGTATTTTTTCATGATATTTAGGTTTAGAAAGATAATAGCAATCCCAGGTTATAATTGCGTTGCTGAGGGTAATAGTTACCTGCTCCAGTGGCCGCTTCAGGATCCATTTCCTTGACTTGGCTAATCGTAAATAAGTTATATCCCGACATATAAACCCTCAACTTGCTGATCCGCAAATCTGAAAGCCACTGCGATGAGAAATTATACCCGATATCTAAGGATTTCAATCGAATATAACCTGCCTTTCGCAGCCAAAACTCTGAATCCCTATTGTTAATTAACCGAGAATCTATCCAAGCCAAGGGATATTTTGCATCGGGATTATCTACACTCCATGAATCGGCAAAATAAGAAAAGTTGTTACTAGAGCCTCCATTGAGATACATTACACGACCTGACGAAGTCAACATTAAATTGCGCTGAGCAGCTCCCTGAAAAAAGAAATTTAGGTCGATTTTGCGCCAGGTCAGATTGCCCGTAAGACCATACATGATACGAGGTTCGTTACCATAGTCTGAGATAACTTTCTGATCTTGGATGGTAACCTGTCCATCACCATTGACATCTGCATATTTGATATCTCCAGGTAGATTTTTTTGTCCAAACTGAGTTCCTCCAAACCAAGAAGCTGCCTCAACCTCGCTCGTGATAAGCCCTAAAGACTCATATCCC
The DNA here is from genome assembly GCF_027627455.1 of Sphingobacterium sp. SYP-B4668. NCBI lineage: Bacteria > Pseudomonadati > Bacteroidota > Sphingobacteriia > Sphingobacteriales > Sphingobacteriaceae > Sphingobacterium > Sphingobacterium sp. SYP-B4668. Next base: position 3,951,791 of record NZ_CP115483.1, read on the forward strand.
ACCCGAAATCCAATAGGTCGACCTAGCTTTTTATCAAAATCCAAAGCATTGGCTGGATCGTCTATCTGTGTGACCTTATTGGTTGCATAGGAGCCTACGAGTCTGAAATTATAGGATAGACTGCTAGCAAAGGTTTTTTGATGCGTTAATGTCAATTCGATACCATTGCTATTGACCTTAGCATAGTTTTCATCTGGTAAAACACGTCCGAAGGTACCGGGTACAGACCGATCTCTATTCCATAAAATATCACTCGTCTTTCGGAAGAAATAATCGATTTCTAATCCAAACATGGAATTGAGGAAATTGATATCCAACCCTATATTGGTATTGTCTTGTTTTTCCCAAGTGATCGCTTGATTGGGGTACACTCCATAAGCAACTTGGGAAACAGCCTGACCATCTATTATAGGTCCAACACCAGAAATCAGTGAATAGGTCTCCTGGAACTGATAAGCATTCACACGATCATTGCCAATCAGACCTTTGGAAAATCGCAACTTTAGATTATTGATAAAATTCAACCCGGAGCTTTCCTTGAAAAAACGCTCTTCCGAAATACGCCATCCTGCAGAAATTGCTGGGAAGAAACCAAACCTATTTTCTTTTGGAAAACGATATGAACCATCGTATCTAAAGGTACCCTCCAACAAATACTTACCGTCATAGGCATAATTAAACCTACCAACTACGCTTCGGCGCGCGTCACGAATGTACCCGCTCCCGCCGATGGATTGATTATTAGGCCCACTGGCAAAAAACTCGTCTTTGATATTGGTCGCAAAATCTTCTTTGTTAGCGTTAAATCCCTTGCCTTTGGAACTATATTGCTCGAACAACAACAGTCCCGATATATCGTTTTTCAGAAAACTACGTTGATAATTCAAAGAAATATTATATGTATAATTGGTTAAATCATCAAAAGCTTCATATAAGGAAGTACGACCTCCAACCATCTTTTGATTGACTATATTGCCATCTGGATCCTCATCATACATGACATAAGGCGTCGCGAATTTTTTATTGAAATGCTGTTGCTTAAAGTAGGAAAAATTGCCGTTGAAGGCCAACCCCTCGGTAATATTTGTCAATTTTTGATTAAAAAAGAGGGTACCCTGGAATATATTGTATTCTGATTGGTTATATCCTGACGACCTAATCATCTCAACAGGGTGTGACCCTGTGGTATTGGCTGCCCTACCACTAGGATAATAAGCCTTACGTGTAGGAGAGACATTGATGACGCGGTGAAAGATATCATTGGCATCCCAACTGGGGGAATCGAACAATTCCTGTCGAGCATCTACATTGAGTCCAACCGTTAAACTCTCCGTAATAGAGGCATCGATATTGGACCGTAGATTGAACCGCTTAAAGCCAATATTGTCATAAATTCCATCTTGATCTAAATATCCCAGGGAACCAAAGTACCGGATGGACTCAGATCCGCCAGCGACGGAAAGATTGTGCTGCGTCTGCATACTCTGTTTCTTAAAAGACTCACTATACCAATCTGTCCCATTTTGTTTGAAGTCCTCTAGCTCTTCATCCGTATAGAAAAAATTCTTCTGGACGGGATCGGTTGGATCATAACCTTGATTTAAAAAAGCTTGGTTCCTGACCTTTCCATATTCAAAAGCACTCATCAACGCAGGATACTGAGTAGGTTGCTGTAGACCATACATACCTGTATAATTAAGAACTGGCTTACCTACCTTACCTCGTTTGGTGGTTATCAAAATCACCCCATTCGCTGCACGGGCACCGTACACCGCGGCAGCTGATGCGTCTTTCAAAACTGAAATATTGGCAACTTCATTGGGATCTATATTTCCAAAGCCATCCGACCGAATAATCCCGTCCACCACAACAAGCGGACTATTGTCGTTGAGTGTGCTCAATCCTCTCACGCGGATTGCAGAACTATTCCCAGGGCGCCCATCACTATTGACAGAAGAAATACCTGCCATCCTTCCCCCAATGGTATTGGTCAGATTATTGGTTGGGGTCTTGGCAATCTCATCACCACTAACGGTCGCAACCGAACCTGTCAGGTTTAGTTTTTTCTGGACTCCATAGCCCACTACAACGACCTCATCCAGAGCATCAACAGATTCTTGAAGCGTAACGTTAATAGTCGAATTATTAGAGAAATTCACTTCCTTACTGCTATAGCCAACGAAGGAAAACACAAGTGTAGTACTATTGGCTGGCACCTGTAAAGAGAATCTACCATTCTCATCGGTGGTGGTCCCGCTATGATTTCCTTTTACAGATACCGAAACACCATTCAAAGCATCCCCCTTCTCGTTTTTAACCACTCCAGTTACGGTTCTTTGTGAGTTTGGAATGATAGAATAATTATTTATCAGCTCTTCACCAGGTCTACCAATTCGACTTCGAGGTTTGATAATAATGGTTTCACCGCTTAGTTCCCAAGATACTGGCTTATCTTTCAACAACACATCCATAGCTTTACGCAGGTCGAGGTTTCGAATCTCCACATCGATATGGATGTCAGCAATTGCCCTCCCTTGAAGAAAAAAAAGCTTGCCACTTTGCTCCTGAACACTGTACATAGCATCTACTAATCGAACATTCTTAGCCTTAAGATTGATCACTTGGGCCAACGTCTTGCCCGAGACGTGAAGGGTACCAAGCAGGGTTAACAGAAATACTAATTTCATATAAAGCAGTATTGACTTGATTAAAGGCCGGCGGAAGCCCTTAACATGTGCGAAAAAAATCATAAATTTGAAATGTTTAAACTCGTTAAAAGTTGTTTCCTAATCACTTTTACTTGCGTTTTGCAAGTGTCACAACAGTTTAGCAAACCATAACCGAATAGTGTTACCGCACTATTCGGCTTTTTTATAAACCGTTACCTTAACCCTAATTCAGAACTGTCGTGTCTTTTTCATAATTTCTATTTATTTAAATGGTCTAATAATGATGATATTTAAAGGACTACCAATCGCTTTACTCCGTTTTGCTGTTCGATCCGAAATTCCAAGCCGCTCGATTTCAATATTTTTAACACCTCAATCAATCCGCTATTGCGATTTATCTCGCCATAAAAATGCGTAGGAGGTACATTTCTCTCGTACTTGATTTCAAAGCCGTACCATCGACTTAATTCCATTAAAGCTTCTCGCAGTTCAGTATCTCTAAAAATAAACTTGTCTTCTAGCCAACCGATTTCAAACTTAATATTGACAGTCTTTTTATGAAGCTGACCAGAGGTTAGGATTCCCTGTTCCCCAGGAGACAGATGGACAGATTGAGGCACTACAGTACTGCTTTTCAATCGGACTGCTCCATACAGCAATGTTGTCTTGGAGCATACATCATCAGCGTATGCTTTTATATTGAATATCGTCCCTAGAACCTCAACTGACTGTGTTGCAGACGTCACAATAAATGCGGTTTTTCTCTTATCGGCTTTTGAATCTTTCTGATAGTACTGATGTGCGACGTCAAAATATCCTTCACCATCAAGTTCCACAGAACGAAGGGAATCTGAAAACCGAATCGGATATTTCAATGTACTTCCCGAATTGAGCCACACTTTGGTCCCGTCGGATAGCGTCACCTGATATTTGCCTCCTTGGGGTACTTTCAATGTGGCATAACTTACGGCATCATCCTCCACCGTACCGACAGAACTACCATCTTGATAGCGCATATCGGCCCCGACAACAATACCTCTTTTGTCAGCATCGAGGGGAATCAGGGTGCCATCCGAAAGCTCTAGAGTAGCAGTACCGTATGTTGGGGAGATATCTTTAAGCACTTGGATATGGGATGCCGATGAGTCTATTGCGATGTAAAAGTAAATACCTATCGCACTAAATAAGAGTAACAAACCTGTATACTGTAGGTATCGACGGGGGCGAGAACGATGTGGCCTATGGTTGTGCTTGTATCGATCGATCTTTTCAAAAGTCAATCTATCTAATCTTTCATCCCAATGTTCATCAATAGATTGCTTCAATTGAATATTATTCAAGACGTCCTTCCAAAAACCCTCATCTGTATCGAGCCTATCTAACAGGGCTTGATAGCTAGGGTCCTGTTCTGCCCATTGAAGCAATTGTTGCTCCTCAAGAGGACTTATGCTACCATCTAATTTGGCTTTTATCAAGTGGGCAATCTTTGGAATCATAGTGGTCTTATTGGTTCAACACACTAGATACGAGAAATGTCAGAAAACCTTAGCATCTATTTTCTTTTTTCTAATAAAATCGCAGCCAATTCAGTTTTTCACGGAAAGGATATCGATGCCCTGCTCAAGATAAGACCTCTTTTTACAGAAATTTACGATTAAAGAATAGCAACCGTCAACATCAATATCAATAAAATGCTACTTCCCTTCAACCCGAAACTCACACCCTGCCAAATAAATGTATATTATTGGACGTATTCGTAAATATCGCCAACTAAAAAAATGAATAAATGAGAAAAATATCAGAACTCCATGAAAGGAATACAGATGCAATAACAGTCTGGCTTTAGCCGTCTACTAGTAGGATGGCAAACGTAATAATATAATTGACAATCAGCTATCCCTCGCCTCTTGGTGGGGGATTTATATTTTTTAAATTCACTCTTCTGTAAGTTTTATCAGAATCTTTCAACTAATAATCTAAATTGAAAAAAAATGAAAAAATTTTACATTATTATTCTGCTTGCATTAGCAGCCTGTGGCCCCCAATCCTCTCCTGAAGGAAGATCAAAAATAAGAGATGAAAAACTTCAGGAAGAAGTTGCCGACCTAAAGAATCAAATGAATGCTATACATGACAGTGTACGCATTATCCGCAAAGAGCTAGACGAGCTAAATCTAATGTTAGATGAAAGTACAAACTGATTGTTGAGCAACATTAGCCTTAATACTATCCCTCTCTTTAATTGTACGAGATAAAAAGACCACCACTTAGTCTATCACAGGTGGTCTTTCAAGTATACAAATTCACTATAACTTACTTTGAAGATACTTCCGTGCCGAATTTTATTTGGCAGAGATATTTGATTGGAAATATCCTTCCAAGTTCGAAGATCAGTAGAACTGATCGCTCCGTAGAGTCCCTGTTGATATTTATCAAAATAAACAATCCACCGCTTGCCTATCTGTAAACTAGTTGGTCCTTCTGCCCAATAAGCGCCTGTAATTGGCTCAGAGGCGGGGCCATAAGGTCCAATCAAGTTATCGCTGTAAGCAACTTTAAGATTCTTTGCAACAGGTTTCAGACTTTCATCTTTCAGAAACATCACGAATCGCCTCCCATCCTTGACTATACTGGCGTCAATGACATTAAACCCAGGATTATACAATAACTTCGTTTCTGAAAACTGCTCAAAATTCTTTGTCGTGGTATAATACAACCGATGATTATAACGATCTTCGGACTCGGTAGAGGCCGGAAAACAACCAGGAATAGTCGTTGCCCAATAAATCATGTAGGTCCCGGATGTGGAATCGTAGGTAATTTCGGGTGCCCAGGCATTTCTTGCATGTGGCTCATGGTACATCACGGGGATGATTTTTTGCGCCGTCCAGTCCACCAGATTTTTGGACGAAGCATAACCGATGCCTTTCTCCGTCCAGCTAATGGTAAATACCATATGAAATAAACCGTCGGCCCCTCTGATGATGCAGGGATCGCGCATGAGTTTATCCGGTCCGAGTATCGGTTCTAAAATCGATCGATCATCTTTTAGTGCCTTCCATAATAAACCGTCATGGCTATAGGCAAGATGTAATCCATCCTGCCCATTGTCTTTAAAGTAACTAAAAAGGTAAACGGTATCTTGTAGAGCCATGAGCTGATTGGACACGAAGAACAACCAAGCGAATAAAACCAAACGTTTCAATATAGATATTTTTAGAAGTATGTACTTATCCAATGGATCTACCAATTATCCGATCGAAACGGAGAAACAGGAAGACCACGACTATTGAAAAGATTAGGCATAGCAATCTCTGAAAATCCAAAACGAACGGCTACAGGATTTTTCACCTCTGATGATTGAATAATCAACTTATTCCCTTTGACACTGCCTTTCGCAGCATGAAAGACTTTATCTGCACCCGCAATCTGTAAATCCGTAACATCGCCATTGGCCTTTAGATTACCATCTAGATTATAAAAAGTGACCTCAATGGAATTGCCTTTCACTTCACTGGATTGGTAAATTGGTGATTTATAGTCTTTGATATTGTGTTTGTAAATGTCGACCAAAGCCATTTCGGAAAGACGTAGGGCCACTTCCCTTTTTTGCGTTGGATGTATATCCTTTATATTATCGACCAAATCAGTAACGACCACCATCCCTGTATTCCGTAGCTCTAAGGCTGTTTTAGCTTGTTGTTCTCGTAGATAGGCAGCTAGGGGGGCTTGGTTATTATACGTGTAAGGAGCGATCTGAACAAAGTAGAACGGAAAATCATGGTTCCAAGCCGAACGCCATGCATTGACCATGGTCTTCATCAATTTATCGTATCCCTGCCATGAGCCTACGTTACTTTCCCCTTGATACCAAAATGCTGCCGTAAGATTGTATCCCACAAAAGGAGAAATCATACCATTCCAAAGGACACCTGGTTGATTGGGGCGGTAGTCAGACACGCCTTGCATTTTAGACTTCTCCAATAAGAGAGGATCATGATTTATTAAATAAGAAGGTGTCCAAACTTCAGCAGGAGTCCCCCCCCAACTTGAGTTGATGACACCAATGGGAACATTTTCCTTGGCGTTGATTTCCTTGGCTATAAAATATCCAATAGCAGAGAAGGGCTTCAATGTTTCGGCATTCAATACAGTCCAAGAGTTAGGCAATTGTTCTTGCGCGGCTCCTGCTCCTGCACGACTAACTTGCAGTAAGCGAATATTTGGATTATTAGCTGAGGGTAATTCATCGATAATTTCTTTCAAATTTTGATTGCCACCCCATTCCATGTTGGACTGTCCAGAACATAGAAAGACATCACCCAATAGGACATCTTGCAATGTCTGATTCTCACCATTCAGGCTTACATCAATTTGATAAGGTCCCCCAGCTTTGCCCGCAGGTAAGACAACTTTCCATTGTCCATTTGGATCGACTTTTGCAGTAATAGCTTCCTGTGACCAACTGACTTTAATTTGAATCTGTCCTCCAGCACCTCCCCAACCCCAAAAATTAATAGGAGTATTGCGCTGTAAGACCATATGATTAGAGAAAAAATTTGGTAACCTCAGTTGTGCAAGTCCCTCTTGGGCAATTGCAAATAGCAGGGCGAAACATAGCGTAATATGTTTTAGGATATTCATGACCGTAGATTTAGGTTTACTAGCTGTAAATGTACAAAAATCAAAAATAAAAACCGTCCTGTACCACTAGTTTGTGGCTAAGTTAGTTGTAAAATTTTTGAGATTATTTATTGATTAGAGAAAAGAGAATCGGTGTACGGTGACCGGAAAGAGGACATTCCTTCTGGCGATAGGTAGCGTGGAGACATTCAAAATGACAGCACATCGTCACACTATACAACATCAAGACAAATAACATATGATTGTTAAAACTCTTAGAAATACACTTAAATTTGGCCTGCTAAATTGCATTAGCAAAGTGGCATCTTCATCAACTTAATAGCGCAAAATAATATGGAAAAGAAAAGTGCTTTAACATTTACTCTTAGTGTAATAGCAATCATCTTGGGAGTGACACTGTACCGAAAGTTTGATTTTGAAACGCTACGTTTCGAAAAACCCGGGCTAGCGATTATTTACATCATCACGCTTATTATCTCCATCATTTTTTTGTTATGGAATAGAAAAAAGAAATAACCTGTATCGGATACAAGTACCTACACTCGTGCCATCCATCAATACCCTCGTCTATCATTCAGAAGGATGTGAATAAGAGCATTACTAGATAAACTTGTAATTATCTTGAAGGATAGGATTATCTCAATCTATTTTCTATCTTAGGTAAATTAAATCATTAACCAATGAAATACCTGCTCATACTGATCGGTTTGTGTACGCAAGTTTGTATAGCACAAAAAATGGCAACCTTCCACTTCGTTATAAACAAAAACGAGACAAGCAGCAAAAAAACCTATTACGTCACGCTACAACAACTCAAGAAACTATCAAAAGACAAGAATCTGATGGAGCTAAGGGTAGATGGTCTTGACATGGAGGATAAAGGAGGAGTCGATCGTACATTTTCTACTGGAGATTTAGGCCAAGGAAAAAACTTTATGAGTTCGACTTCGGCAATTACCGACATCTATGCTTTGAAAAAGCCGTTGCAATTTACAGTCAACAGGGGCATGGTCAATATCGATTCCCTTAAATGGAAAGATGAAATCAAACAACAGCTTAAAGATTGGGCAATCAAAGAGGACGTGATAGCCAGCATATCGGCCAACACATTTTCGGAGTTGTCAAACCTCGTACATTCTCTATATTTTTCGAAACTGCCTGTATTAGATGGAACAACAGCCAACGACGTAAACATAACCGAAGACGGCGTAACATATCATATCCTCAAACGGAATAAATCTATGGTATCACTCAACTATACCAAAGCAGATAGTACCTCAATACTGGAAGGAAATGCCAGCTTTGACCCGAAAACGAACCTGGTGGATATCGGAAATCGGAACGTAACCTATTCCTTTTTGGTGGAAGGCGGACAAAGAATAAAAAATTATAATAATCTATCAATTCGGCGATCGGGCAAATACTACTCAAAAGCAATCGAAGACGATTATTATGAGATGATTGTGAATGGTAGTTATTGGAGCAGTGCATTAGGTCAACAAGACAAAACAGATAGCTTGAAATTGTTCCAATATATCGAGTTGTATGAGCCGAAATATGCAAAAAATCCTGAATATGTGACCACTAAATTAAGGCATCTGCAAAGCTTTGGAGACTACAAGATATACGAAAAAGCTTTAAAGAGTATATCTCCAAATCTAATTGCACATACTTCCCACCTCAGCAACAAGTTATCCTTCGGGAATATCCCCATAGACGAATTCCGTCAAATCATCCCACTACTGGATGATGGGCAGTTATACAGTTATCTACAGCAAACGTTAAGTCAGCATGTACTGCGCCTCGACACATTATCGTTGCAATACTTGCAAATTGTTACCAATCAATTTGGCGAGAGGGAGCGCATCGCAGCCAGCCCCATGTATCTATGGACAACTGCAATGCAAACAGAGCATGTTGACACACTTAAGCGTATCCAAGAGGAAATACTAAATATGGAGAGGCCCTATTGGGAGCAAGGCAATGCTGGGAGATATGCCTTATTGGTTCAACAGCTCCTCTCCAAAAAAGGAGCCTCAGACGTCCAAAAGATCCAATATATTATAGACAAAATACGTCCATTATACGAGGACGAGACAGATAAGAAAAGATTCTTACAAAAAGCGCATTTGGCGTATGCGCACTATTTAGCCTACGAGTCTACACCAGTGGACCAAGAAGAACAAGCACTTTCCTATTTAGAAAAAGCAGCCTACTATTCTCCAAAAAGTGGTACAGAAAAAGCTTACGGTAGTTTTTACGATCGCGTATTTTTGAAATCAAAAGAAAACTACAGTGAAGATTATTTTAAGTTGTTAAGTAAACGAGGTAAAAATGATGTCGCATTGCAAAGTTATATCCAAGAATTCCTAAATAATCCAGGAAGCGGTTTTCACAGCCTATCGACTTTCTATCGCGAAAACTATGACTCGGCCAACTTTGGAAATTTTTTCAAGAATGATATTATTCCGCAACTTCCAGATGCTCCGTCGTTTTTACTAAAGGATATTGCGGATAAGGATTTTTCTTCCAAGCAGCTTGAGGGTAAATGGACGGTAGTTGATTTTTGGGGTACTTGGTGCGGCCCTTGTGTCGCAGAAATGCCAAAATTAAATCAATACTATCTAGGATTAAAGCAGGATAAAATGAGTAATATAGCTTTTATGAGCATAGCTTGTCGGGATACCAAGGAAAAAGTACACCGCTTTTTGTCGGACCACAACTATGAGATACCAGTATTGATATCTGATAATCAAGTGGAAATTACGTACAAAGTACGTGAATATCCAAGCAAGTATATCGTCACACCCGAAGGCAAGTTAATTTCAACGGATTTTGGATTCGATTGGCAGACTTTGGTCGCTCAATTGTCCAAACTGTAGATAATAGAAGCCATGTTTACTGTAGAACAAATTGAGCAGGCTCACCAAAAAGTGAAATCAGGAGCTGATTTCCCTAGATATATCCAAGAAATCAAGCAACTAGGTGTATTCGCTTTTGAAACATGGGTCCAAGATAGTCATACGCAATACTTTGGTGAAAATGACTTTCAAACCAAATCTGAACCGCAATACGACGATCTAACAATCGCCGAAGTTAGTGATAAAAATAAATTCAGCTATTGGCTAAAATTACATCAAAGGGGAAAAACAGACTATATAACATTTTGTAAGCATTGCGCAGAAACTGGGATTGAAAAATGGTATGTGTCCTTGGACAAGATGACGTGCACCTATTACGACAAAGTAGGAAATGAAATCATGACAGAAGCAATACCTCAATAGGCGAGAATCTAAATTTACCCAAAGTTGGATGGGAAGCTATCATAAATCTTAGCTCCCCATCCAATTGTGAAGGATAAATCACAATTCATTCTCTATCGCATCGATATTCTGAATGATTGATTTTATTGACCGCTTTGTCGCACCATCTTTGTAGGAATAGTTCAATGTAAATCGTTTTGAGATTGCATCATATTCGCTTCCTCCTTCATCGGTGACCTCTGAGTCTTTATAGGATTCTACAACGACGGATTTGCCATCTTCCTGTATCGTCAATATCATATAATTGGTAGCCAACATCGCCTTGTCATCAGAAAGATTGTGTATGGGCAATCGAACTTTATTTCTTTCCATCGCAACGAGTTTCGGAGAGATGGCTCTTGGAGAAGTCTCGGTAGACAATTTGGATGAGCCGGTAAAAATCCCGGAAAATCTATTAATCATAACAGGCCTATAAGCAATGGACTGCAATTTAGGATTGATATCAAACGCCCTATCATTAGCAGTAAGTGTAATGGGAAGGACATACTCTTTGTCAACATCTATTCCAGTTAACTTAACCGGGATCTTCAACAAGCCATATTGCGTACCCGTACGAATAATGGTCGATCCATTTTCGAAACTGTAACGCTCTGCCCCCAACAGTTCTTTGGGGATATAGTTAGCATTGCCCAGACTGTTGATAAAATTCAGAGAATCCAAGACTCGTGGATCCTTTTTTAGGGATACTGTCAAATCACTGGTAATTGGCTCAGAGGAAGAACAGTAAATCGAAAACGTAATGGTATCGTCGACATTTTCAAAGGAGTGCTCTCGAACGTATTCAATACTCTCCGAGTGCACGAGATATACCGTCTTTTTATACTGTTCTCCATATTGAGCAAGCGGATCCTTATTACACGAAACGCTAAATGTAGCAACAAGTGCCATTGTCACAGGTAATAAAAAAATTTTTCTATTCATGATACTGAATTTAATATCCGATATTTTGTTGTAGGTTATAGTTCTTGTCTACCTCACCTTTTGGGATGGGCAGAAAGGTCTGTCTTGTCGTGAAGACCTTATATAGATACGACCGCTCATTGAGCCTTACAATGGAATAAAACTTATCTTTCTCATTTTCCTTTGCACTGACGTTGAGTCCCATCTGTACTTCATTTTCATAAACCATTGCCTGCTTGGTTCTTCTTAGGTCATGATAACGTCTCTGCTCCCATGCAAACTCCAACTTTCGTTCTCGCAGTATAATCTTTCGTAGTAGGTCTCTATCTGACACCTCGGCATTGGTGAGCCCTGGAAGACCGGCCCGGAAGCGAATCATATTAAAGTACCGTTTCATCTCTTCGATATCTCGGGAAACTACAACTCCATTTACGGTATGTGAACCGGTAAGTTCGTTGAGGGCTTCTACATAATTTAGATAAACCTCTGCCATTCTATAGGGAACACTATATTTGCGTTTCAGACGTCCACCCGAGATGTAAGAATCTTCAAAATGTACATACTTTTTACAGAGATATCCCGTCATAGGATAATCTTCTGGGTCGGCGTTGGTACCATTCAACGCATAGTCTTTGCCACTTTTGGAATCTCGGAAATACTTAGCCACTTTGCCATCTTGAGGATCGATGGCATTGGGAGGAGTAGAGGTAGAGGGGTAGTATGAGTTGTTGAATGCAACAATAGCATAAAACCTCATTTCACGATTTACGTACCATTTGTGGGTATTGGGCAACAGCGTAACTCCATTACCCTCTCGATCTCCAGAAAAGATAGTCTCATTAGTTGTAAAGTCAGATCCATATGGATATTCTGCGCTCGCATTGTGGATGTCCCTTCCATCTACCATATAAAAATCATCGACAAAATTCTGCGATAAGACGAGATCGGAATATCCACCCACCATCCTAGGCATAAGGTATCGGGTACTGAAATTAGAGTTCATCTTAGCAAATAAAATCTCCGGATTTTCGGATGGAAGTACACACTCGCCACTAAAGATATCCGCATATGAATGGTAGGGATCTATCCCTCCCACGCCGTCCGGGAAACTTCCTTGAAATTCGGCAGGAACAGGAAGATGTGGCGTATTCGACATTTTAGGGACGGTATAGAGGTCATTTGGTTTTTTGAGAATCAATTTCTTTGCAACAGCAGCAGCGATAGCCCATTTTTCACTGTCGAAATTCGGATTGAGTAACGGTACACCGTCCTTGGTCTTCAAATTAGAAAACTCCCCGTTCTGACCATTATATAAGGGGCTCGCACTGTATAAACTTAAGCGGGACAACACCGCTAGTGATGCATTTTTGGTCGCCTTACCGAATTCAGAATTGTCACGAGGTACCTCAGGTAGCATCAGTTCGGCCTGTTGGAGCAAATTGCTGACATAGGTATTGCATTCATCCCATGTATTGCGTGCTAACATCATCTGATCGATGGGTGTATCAAAACTAACGGGATTATCGGGTACGATAGGTACGGGGCCAAATGCCAACATCAGTTCAAAATAAAAATTGGCTTTAAGGAAGAGTGCCTCTCCTTTCCATTCCGAACGTTGAAATTCAGAGACCTCTTTGCATTTATCCACATTTTCAAGGAATACATTGGCTTTTCTGATACCTTGATAGAAGAAATCCCAGCGATTGGAATATCCTCCAAGTCCTTCAGAGGTCATCAGATTGTTGGAAAAACGATTATAATTATGCGTACCGATTTTGTCAAGAGTACTGATAGCCTCATCACTAATCAATGAATACGGCATAGACTGCGAAGTATAATAATTGGACGAGGCGTAGTCAGGCAGGTGACTATAGATATTAGACAGATACTTTTGGGTATATTCTTTTCGATTGAATACAGAATCTAGCGTAAATTGATCATGCACATAAGGATCTATTTCAAGGAAATTACACGAATGGATACCGAAGGATCCTAAACATAGGAAAGTAAAGATGATATATTTATATGTCTTTTTCATAACGTTTTGCTTTAATGGCCCAGTATTAGAGAGAGAGCTGAAGGTTGAAAGTAAAGGATCTAGTCAACGGATAGACCGACCCATTGGAATTAGCCTGCTCTGGATCCCAAAGCTTCACATTATCCCAGAGATGTAGATTATCCCCTATAATGGAAATTCGAATTCCCTTGGTATAAATGCTCTTGGCCCAGGCCTGTGGAACGGTATACCCCAGTTCTAATGTCTTCAATCGAAGATACCCTGCATCGGCCAGCCAATGGGTCGAGGGACGATTATTGTTGCTGTTTTCGCCATAGGTTAACCTAGGGAAACGAGCGTTCAGATTTTCTGTTGCTGGGTCTCCTGAATAAGAGGCTGGGACGTAGCGATTACCTGGGTCGTTTACGATGGAAAGTACGTTGCCGGTTTGTCCGCCAACAAATGGATAATATCCTTTGCCGCCCATGAAGTAATCCACTTGATTCGCTCCCCTGAAGAATATGTTAAGGTCAAAATCTTTCCAAGAGGTGCTTAAAGCAAAACCGTACAGAAACTTAGGTATATTGGAATCGCCTATTGGGACGATGTCATCGGAGTCGACCTTTCCATCGCCATTGACATCCATGTATTTGATATCACCAGGCATCAGATTACCAAACTGAGTAGGACTATTTTCGATATCCTGTTCATCTTTGAACAATCCAAGCGCGATGAGCCCTCTGGTCACATTATTACTAGTTCCCTTTTTTCCCAGATAAGGGTAACGTGGTTTTACCTCATCATAGTCGATTATCCTATCCCTAGTTATTGTAAAATTACCGCGACCTTCAAAAGTAAACTCGCCCACCATTTTACGATAAGAGACTGTCCCGTCTGCCCCCCAGCTTTTCATCCGTCCAACATTCCCCCAAGGAATAGTAGAAGTACCGATAGTCCCTGGTAATGTAGCTCGTTGCATGAAAATATTGTCACGGTGATCGAGAAAGCCATCGATATTGATGGTAAGATCGTTAAAAAGTGTAAGGTCAAGTCCGAAATTCTGCTTGACAGCCTTTTCCCATACCAACCCCGTTGACCCCATAACTTCTTCAGTGACCCCGCCATAATTGGTCTGCCCTTGATCCCCAAAAACATAGGAAGGAGCCGACATATCTAAAGTAGTAAGATATGGAAAACGTACATTTCCACTGATCTGGTCATTACCGACCAATCCAAATGAGTAACGGAACTTAAGGAACGATATAAAGGCTAGGTGCTCTTGCATGAAGGAATAGCTCGTAGGAACCCAACCTGCCGAAACAGAGGGGAAAAAGCCCATACGCTCTCCTTTCGGAAAATTTTCAGAACCATTATATCCGAAGTTACCTTCGATAAAATAAATATCATCCAGAGAAGCTGTGACACGGGCAGCAATACCTTGACTCCTTCTAGGAATAGCGTAGAGAGATGTTCCAGCATCGGTACGTTGCAGGTCTCTTTGATTATATAGAAACATGGCCGCTGTACGGATACGTTCATCCAAAAGATTTTTCTCGTAATTAGTCTTAGCTTCTATATATATCGTCTTTACACCGAATGAATTAGAACTAAAATTAGAAGGTGTAGCTACAACAGTTTTTTGTGTCAAGAGGCGACCATTATTCCAATCCCTGCCTACAGCCTTATATAAATCAGGCATCTTGGTCCTACCGGTAGTATAATAATTAGCATTGTCAAAGGAGACTAATCCAGAGGCCGAAAGTCCTTCTGTGATAAAGGAAAGGTCTTGTTTTAGATTAATAATGGACTCTATGGTATTGCTCTTCTCAGTATAAAAACCGGTCTTATTTAATAAGACACTGGGTGAAGTCTGATCTTCCTCTTTGCCATAAGCTGGGAATTGTCCGTTCGAAAAAATAACTGGAACCGTCATCGGCGTGAGATTGGCTGCGGCCTCCCAAATCCTATCGGTAGTACCCAATCCGGGACGATTAAGATCAATCAATTTAGCTGACAGAGATAGCCCCAAAGAGGTCGTTTTTGTAACATCGACGTCGATATTAGATCGAAAACCGTACTGCTGACGTTTGACATTGGAGTTATAATCCTCCATGCCGCTCTGCTTATAGATTGCATCGTTACCACGATAGGTACCGCTCATAAAATAACGGGCTACCTTACCTCCCCCTGAAATATTGAGATTGGCCTGCGTGCCCCACGTCTTGGGTTTGAGAATTTCATTTTGCCAATCCACGTCGGGATACAGATCTGGATCCATATTATATTTAATAATATCGAAGATTTCTGAAGAATAGACAGACTTCTCGCCACGAACGAGCCTTGCTTCATTTGCAAGGGTGGCATAATCGTATGCATTTAGATATTTTGGAAGTCGGGGTAGATATTCAACCATAGATTTAACATTGGCACTAATGGACATTTTACTTTCGCTACCGCGCTTTGTGTTGATAAGCACAACACCGTTTGCACCACGAGCTCCATATACTGCCGTAGCAGAAGCATCCTTTAGTATTGAAAAACTTTCGATATCCTGTGGATCAAGATCATTGAGACTGCTTGCTCCCCGATCGACACCGTCAATGAGTACTAAGGCACTGCTATTGGCGCCGAAAGTACTAATCCCTCGAATCCAAAACTCGGATACATCCTTACCAGGTTCGCCACTTCCCTGTACCCCAATAAGTCCTGCGATTCTTCCCGCAAGCATATTCGATAGAGATGTAACTCCACCACGGTTCAATTCCTTGACATTGACCGTAGAGATTGCCCCTGTGACACTGATCTTTCGCTGGACTCCATGTCCGACAACTTGTACTTCTTCGAGGGAAGAATTGATTGCGTCAAGTTCGATATTGATGATTTGATTGGGATTTTCGGAAATGTCAATTTCCTTGAGGCTATATCCGATAGAACGAAAAACAAGAACGGATTTGGCAGAAACATTGATTTCGTAATTTCCCCCATTGTCCGAGGAAACCATATTTGTCGAATCCTTCTTAGGAAAAACGACAACTCCTGCCAATGGAGACTTACTTTCAGCGTCAACAACTATACCTTTTATTTTCGATTGTCCGAACGCAATACTCGGAGCCAGTAATACAAATAGTACGATAGGACTTATTTTTTTGATATACATAAACATCAGCTTTTGATTAGATTATTGGATTGCGACACATCTAATTACTCTGTTGAAGGTATCTGCAACATAGAGAATTCCATCCGACGTCGCGTAAACACCATAAGGACTGTTGAACTGTGATTCTTTAGGGATTCCGTCCTTATATCCACTGACACCAGGAGTACCTGCAACAACAGTTGCATTGAGCTGAGGGTCTATCTTCCAAATCACATGATTGTCAAAGTCACAGGTATACACATTTCCATCCGCATCACAGCTGATGCCCGAAAGACTACCCGTCTGAGCAGAAGTACCTACTCCTTCTCTTACCTTTCCTCTACCGGTACCAATCAAATGTTCCAATTGACCGTTGCCAATCCAAGGTTTATCATTACCTGCAGGCGTGTATTTAGGATCGAATCGATACACACGTCCCCATTCTTCAGATGCTAGGTATACGTAACCATCTTTTTTATTAAACGCTAGATAGCTCCACGAAGAGAGATTCAGCTTTTCGCCGATTAGTTCTACCTTACGCGTCTGTTGGTGCACCCGAACAAGTTTTTTCGCACCAGAGGTAATAAGATATACGTACTCCTGATCCGCCGTCATACCGACTATGGTTTCTGTGCCGAGGATGTAATTACCATTATTATCCTTTTGATCGTAGAAGGGAACCGGTTCTAACCAATTCTTGTTACGATATAATCCCCTGAATAAAATTGGTTTCGAGGCTGTGGTCCGCTCAGCGATAAAAAGTGCAGACTGATCCGGGGTATAGGAGGACTGCCATGGATATGAGAAATCGGTCGAAAGTGTATAGACCTTGTTATCCTGTAGTGAAAGCGCTGCAACACGTCCTGCATCATCATCCGAAACGATGATGATATTGTCGTCACTAACGGCTACAAACGATGGGCGTTTAAAATTTGCTTCTAAAGCAGGTCCATCTTTAACGGCGGAAACGTTGAAGACACCTGCTACAGTAGTCACGGAAGCCTTTATATGGTATTGGAACCTGACATCTTTAAGCACAGCCTCCAGCGGCTTGGCTACATTTTTGGCGACAATCTTTATCTCAGAAAGATCTCCCGGTTGCTTGGGTACCATGGCGTAAATAACAGTAGGCTTGACTTTCAGTAACAAAGCCTTCTTTTCGTTGAAGTAGACTTCAATTTTCGAAGTGTCATTACCGAAATTCTCCCCATTGATGATGACACCGGTACCCAACCCGCCTTCTTTGGGTTTGATGTCTGTAACTTCTATCGATCTATTAATATCGATAGGTTTAGTCTGTTCGCCTCCATTAGTCTCTCCATCCTTATTGCAAGAAAAGATTGAAAAGAGCAGAAGCATGGACAAGGTTAACTTTTTCATTTTGCTCATAATTTTTGTGAATTAATGATGTTTTTGGAGAAACATCTTTCAAAGTACAGGTTAGCATACTTTTGGTTTTCAAATTGGTTAATTTAACTGATTTTTTATAACTATTGAATTTATTTTTTCGTAAAAATTAATTAAAAGAACATTAGAATATTCATCCTCTCACATAAAAGGATGGTAATGTGCTATTTAAAATACACTACGGGAATTCTTACGTTGTTACGAGGGCGCAACAGAAAATTCATACTCAACTTGCATCTATTACCCCTCGTTAATATTTTGGTTTACTGTCTCAAATGGTATGCTTTGGGTTGGACAAAAGCTCGGATACCTTGCGACGACAAAGTGGATCCAAGTCCAGAGTTTTTACGACCGGACCAAGGGACATTGGGACTTACTCGATCACAACAATTCCAATAAACAGTACCTGTATCCATCTCTTTCAAAATGGCCATAGCCCTGTCACGATTGGATGAGAACACCGCAGCCGTCAAACCATAATCAGTGTCCCGCATTAGTTGAATGGCTTCTTCATCTGAACTGACTTTTTGTATACCGATAAGCGGGCCAAACGTCTCCTCTCTCATCAGCGACATATCATGATTGCAATCTATCAATACAGTCGGTTGGTGATAATATCCTGAACTATCAATAATATGTCCTCCCAAGCGCAGCGAAGCTCCTTTCAACAAAGCATCTTGAATTTGCTCCTGAAGAACCCCTAGCTGTGCTTCTCGAGTAAGGGGACCTATAAATGTGTCGAGAAGCATAGGGTTACCAACGGGATAGGATGCGACTTCATCAATGAAGGCTTGGACAAATTGGTCGTAAATCTTGTCCGACACATAAATCCGCTCAACTGCGCAACAACTCTGCCCATTATTATAAAAGGCTCCTTCTGCTGCCGATACGGCTGCCTGTTGCACGTCTACGACATCTTCGGTCACATACAGAGGATCTTTGCCCCCCAGTTCCAACTGAACGGGAACAAGTTTATGAGCGACAGATTGAGCGATATGAACGCCCGTTTTGTAAGATCCTGTAAAAAAATATCCGTCTAAAGATAAGTCTAGCACCTGCTGTCCAGTCCGAGAATCACCAATCACACATCTAAAAACATCTTCGGGTACTCCCGCCTGATGAAGGTATTTTTCGAATTCCCGTCCGGTAAGAGTAGCGAACTCAGAAGGCTTATACAGCACTGCATTTCCTGCTACTAAGGCATATAAGAATACATTAAAACCCACGTTATACGGAAAATTCCAAGCAGATATATTGGCAATTACTCCTAACGGCTCGTAGACAACCAGTTCCTGCGTGGCTCCTATTGAGGTGACATGCTCAGTAGAGAGCCACCGTTCGGCATTTGATACAAGATGCTCAATCCGATTTTGTGCGCCCTGAATTTCATTGATAGACTGCGAGATTGGCTTTCCAGTTTCCTTCGTCAGGATCTCGGCAAGTTCTTGCTTATGAGACAATATGAGTTGGCCAAATTTAACAACATGCCCCAAACGTTCTTTTAGCGGATATTGAGCCCATTTTTTTTGCCCTTTGTGTAAATCGACTTCCATTTTTTGTAGGTCATCAAGTTCTATTGCTGCCAACGTGGTCAGCACAGTATCGGTGGCTGGATTTTTAACTAGCATTTTTGTTCTGTTTTACATGTTGGAGAAAGGCATTAAATATCAAATTTTCGTCCAGTAATTTACCTGCCTGTGTATGAGAAAATTCAGGATGCCATTGTATACCCATTACTTTGCCCTCGGGCGCTTTTTTATAACCGAATGCTTCAATAAAACCATCATCTGACCGAGCATAGACTTCAAGATCATGCCCTAACACTTTGACGGCTTGGTGGTGCACCGTATTGACAACAGACTGTGAAAGATAACCGTACAACCTATCCAAATATGCTCCAGGCACAAACTGTATGGGATGATTTATTTTATCATATTGTTCTGCTGATCTATGGACATTTGCTTGAGGAACCTGAGACGGGATATCTTGGTAAAGAGTACCTCCAAAATAAACGTTCATGAGTTGAAAACCCCTACATATTCCCAAGATTGGTTTGGAATTATTTATCGCATAGTCTAATATTTTCAATTCGTAATCATCCCTATATGAATCGCCTTTCCAAATACCAATCGGTGCTTCACCATATTTCTCAGGCGCGATGTCACTACCACCTTGAAGAATAATCCCATCCATTTGCTCAAGGATGCCGTCCAATATGGAGATTTCTACATCGGGAATCAATACCGGCAATATTCCTTGCCTACAAATCCATCTCATCAAATCGTGCTCCACATATTGTAGGGTTTTGTGGCCAAATACCGTCCTTGCACTATCTGGATATAGAAAACATGAACTTATTCCGATTGTCAACATAGCTATCTAGTTAAAATGCGCGTTGGTAAATATTATGAAAATCATCCTGAGAAACGGGCTTGGGATTAGATGGGTGGCAAAAATCAGCATAGGCCAGCTCTGACAAGGCGTGCAAATGTTCACGTTCCACACCTATGGAAGATAGGCGAGTCGGCAAATCTAACCGATTATTGAGATCAAAAAGATAATCGACTACCGTATTTCCTACATGATGGCCAAGCCCCAATGCGCTTCCAATCTTATCAAAACGAGGTTCACATCCTTCATAGTTGAATTGCATTCCATACGGAAGGTTGACGGCGTTAGCCAGTCCATGATGGGTATCCAATAATGTAGATAGTGGATGGGCAAGACTATGGACTACGCCTAATCCTTTTTGAAAAGCCACAGCCCCCATTAACGATGCAAGGAGCATTTTGGAACGAGCCTCCAAATCCGGCCTTTTTGTCGCAGTTACAATTCCATCAGCAATTAAGGCAATCCCTTCAAGGGCAATACCATCACACATGGGATGATACCCTTTTGCCAAATAAGCTTCTATATTATGGGTCAGCGCGTCCATTCCTGTCGCCGCTGTTGTGAAAGGCGGTAGATCCATGGTAAGCATAGGATCGGCAAAAACAATCTTAGCCATTAACCGTGGACTGAAAAGTATTCTTTTCCTTTTGGTATCGTCTTCGGAAATGATGGCACTCCGGCCGACTTCACTACCCGTCCCGGCAGTAGTAGGTACGGTAATCAGATGTGGAATTTCATTTGTTACGTAAATATCTCCACCAATAAGGTCGTCGTAATCGAACAGATCACGATTGTGATGAACCCGTAATGCAATAGCACGGGCCACATCCAAGGCTGCTCCCCCACCCACACCTATAATGGAGTCTCTTTTACTTTCATGAAATGCGTCTCCGCCCTGAAGAACATCGGATTTCACTGGATTCTTGTGAAGTTCCTTATAAACAATCGTATCTATACCTTTGCTGGTCAATTTTTCTAGAATCTTTTTAAAAAAAGGAAGTCCAGCAATGATTGGATCGGTGACCAACAAAGGACGATGGAGACCATTGCTCTTCAGATAGTCGGGCAATTCATCTATAGATCCTGCACCAAAGCGAATAGGCGTAGGAAAATTAAAGCCATAAATTTTATCTGTATTCATTGTGATGTTAAATAATTTCAAAGTATCTCTTTGTCTCCCAATCTGTGACCTGCTCAGAGAATTGTCTCCATTCCCAAAATCTCGATTGGGTGAAATGGTCTACGAATTTCTCTCCAAAGAGCTCGGACGCCAGCTTAGACTGACTCATCCGGCTGGTCGCTTCATAAAGATTGACTGGCAATGTACCAAACTGTATGTCGCGATAGCCATTGCCCACCGTATGTGGATTGTCTAATGACAGCTTGTGCTTAATTCCATATAGTCCACTGGCGAGGCAAGCTGCTACAGCGAGGTAAGGGTTGACATCCGAACCGACTACCCGATGCTCTATACGGGTAGATTTCGGACCTCCAGAGATGACCCTAAGAGCTGTAGTCCTATTGTCAATGCCCCAAGTCAAAGTGGTTGGAGCCCAAGCTCCTTCGGTAAGCCTTTTATAACTATTGACCGTGGGGGCAAACATGGGCAGTATCTCGGGGAGGCAATGGAGTTGCCCCGCAAGATAATGCTTCATTAATGGGCTCATATGGAATTTATCTCTTGCATCGTAAAAAAGATTCGTGGATTTTTCGACATCCCATAAGCTTTGATGTACATGTCCGCTACAACCAGGAAGCTCTTTCGTCTGTTTGGCCATGAAACTAGCTGCGATTCCGTACTTCTTACCAATATCCTTAACAGCGGATTTGAAAAGCGTGGCCCTATCAGCTGCTTCAAGTGCTCCACTACATTGAATCGCGGCTTCCAATACTCCTGGACCAGTCTCCGTATGTAATCCCTCCACAGGGATATCAAATCTTTCGAGCATCTGGCACAAATCACGGAAGTATTCAAAATTGTCTGACATTCTTAAAATAGAATAACCAAACATTCCGGAGGTGATTGGTGTCGCTTCCCTAAAGCTAGCTAGATTAGATCCCGGTTGAGCTTTTAGAAAATTAAACCACTCAAACTCTTGTGCAAAAATAGGTGTATACCCCTGTTGTTGCGTCTGATCTATTACCTTTTTGAGGAGTGCCCGAGGGCAAACATACTCCCCATCGGAAAGCGAAGAATCGAA
This sequence comes from Sphingobacterium sp. SYP-B4668, assembly GCF_027627455.1. Classification (NCBI taxonomy): domain Bacteria; kingdom Pseudomonadati; phylum Bacteroidota; class Sphingobacteriia; order Sphingobacteriales; family Sphingobacteriaceae; genus Sphingobacterium; species Sphingobacterium sp. SYP-B4668. The sequence goes on from NZ_CP115483.1 coordinate 3,974,458, forward strand.
ATCTGCAAGAAAAAAGGGAATATCTTCCTGCCAAGGAGTAATCCGAAATGTGCTTTCATCTATCCGAGCAGGAAAGTCACCATATCCAGTATGCCATCCTGTTATAGCAACGTTATCATAAACCTGGTCATTAGTATCCCATCCGAATACCACTGAACAGAATCCGAATTCGCTCTCCAGCGCCGAAATAAACTTTTCTCGATGCATGAGTTTACCTCGCAGTACACCATCTATATCGGTCACTGCAACCTTTACGTGCGAACTTGCACTTTCTTTCAATTTAGAAATAATCTCATTTCTGTCCATCATAATTTAGCTTTTTTATCCTTGCCAAGGAAGAGTAAGAAATACAAATAGGATAAGCCCACTAAGCTAGCAAATACAAGTGCTATCTTCGGATTGTAGTACATCATGGCAACTAGACAAACACTAGCGATTACCAATGCTGTCATCGGAAATAAGGGATATAGTGGAACCTTAAAAGGTCTGACAAGGTCTGGTTCTTTCCGCCTCAGAGCAAAAAACGAAATCATAGATATGATGTAAAGACAAATGGCTCCAAAACATGCAATAGTGATAATCTCACCAGTTTTTCCAGTAAAAAGAGCGATTACCCCCACGACCATATTGGCAACTAAAGCATTTGCAGGAGTCTTAAAACGACTATGCACTTTTCCAAGCATTGGAGGTGCGTACCCCACCCGTCCAAATTCAAAGGTGGCACGTCCACCAGCAAGGATAATACCATGAAATGAAGCTATCAGCCCTAGCAACCCAACACCTATCAACAGCTTGTACAAGATATGGGAACTATCTATAACCTGTGCGATGGCCAACGGCAGAGGTGAATCCGACGGTTCGACACTTCCGGGTGGATAGACAATCGTTTCCCACCCTGCAACTCCCACTGCTGATAAAAATGTAATTACACATAATACAACCAGCGTCAATATTGCAGAACCGAAACCAATTAATACATTTCTTTGTGGATTAATCGTTTCTTCTGCCACATTCGCAATACCTTCAATGGCAAGAAAAAACCAGATTGCAAATGGAATAGCAGCAAAGATTCCGGAAACACCATTGGGTAATGCATTGTGTTCGAGATTAGAAAACTTAATTTCCGGTAATGTAACACCTGCAAATATCAATAGCTCGACAACAGCGAGAACAGTAATCACAAGTTCAAAAGAGGCAGCCAATTTGACCCCTAGGATATTCATAGAGGTGAAAATGACATATGCACCTATCGCAAATGTTAGATAGTCAATGGAGGGATAGAGTAAATTCAGGTAAGCGCCAATCGCTGCAGCAATGGCTGGAGGTGCAAATACGAATTCTATATTCTGGGTAATTCCAGCTACAAATCCCAATTGCTTACCCAACCCCCTATTAGCGTATTCGAAGGCGCCTCCCGCTTTTGGAATGGCACAGGCCATCTCTGTATAACTGAATGTAAAAGTCAGGTACATGGCAATAATGAATACTGTAGCGATAGCGAGGCCCAGTGTACCTCCCTCCGCAAGTCCCAGATTCCATCCAAAATACATACCGGAAATCACGTATCCTACTCCCAACCCCCATAACATGACAGGACCAAGGACTTTCTTTAGTTGAGGATCACTCATAATTGATGTTAGGTTAATATTAAGTTAATCAGTTTAGTAAAGTGAAATTACTGTTTTATTTTCTACATTAGCATAATACAACTAGTATCTTGTGAATTTTTAGTAAAATAATTTTGCTTTGCTAAATTTTGCAGTTAAATACTACTAACATACTAGTAGGTACAACCATTTTTAGACTTATATTCCTATAAATATGAAATTTGACGAAAAAGACCTCATGATTTTGGATATTTTGCAACGGGACGCCAATACGAGCAACAAAGAAATTTCGGATCGGGTCAACCTATCGATGACACCTGTATATGAACGGATAAAAAAGTTGATATCCATGTCCATGTTAAAAAAGAAAGTCTATCTGTTGGACAGGAAAAAGCTTGGCCTCAATCTCATGGTGCTCGTATCGATCAGTATGGAAAAACATTCCAGTGAAAACGCATTGTTGTTTATGGAAGAAATCCAGAAAATTCCAGAGGTGGTAGAGTGCTTTCATGTAACAGGTGCATTTGACTATCAACTCAAGGTCATGGCGCGGGATGTAGATCATTACCATGAATTCAACTTTAAAAAATTGGCAACAATTAAGGGCATCAGGCATATGGAAAGCTACTTCGTCATGAAAGAAGTGGTGAATTCAACTGAGCTTCCACTATTTATTTAATCTACTACATACGGCTCCTGAGTACTTTACGAATAAATATTCTATCAACATATAGCGAATAAGCCTTATAATTCATAGCTTTGTTATAATCCAAATCGGCCCTTGTTAACAGTTTGTTATTATAAACTTCAACATTCATTGTTACTGATTTTATATCCAATTGATAGTTTTGCCCGAAGTATGATGAGAACTACTATAGAAAATTCAACACATATATATTGGGTTGTCCGGCTGCAGTCAGGTGACGTGGAAGCCTTTGAATGGTTATATAGCACATATAAGTATCAAATAACGGCAAATCTTCTCAAATTGCTCAAATCCCCCCAAATGGTGGAAGATATGCTCCATGATATCTTTCTCAAAATCTGGGAAAACAGGGTCGATATAGATCCGAATCGGTCTTTTGGGGCCTATCTATACCGCATAGCTTCCAATATGGTCACAGATAGTTACCGTAAATCTTGTCGCAACAGGGATTATAGAGATTATTTGACAGCTGTAAGTGAGATCAGTTACCAACATATCGACCAACTGTTGGATAACAAAGAACGCAAAGAATTATTGGATAGAGCTCTGCAAAGACTTTCACCACAGTGTAGACAGGTATTTGAACTGTGTAAGATAGAAGGACGCAGTTATCAGGAGGTTTCGGACTTATTAAATATCTCGACCAATACCATCAGTACGCACCTTACAAGAGCTAATAAAAAAATGCAACTCTTCCTGACCGACCCCGTCAATCTCCCCTATTTGCTACTGTTCTTCTGGATAAGATAATTTTTTTTTTTCGTGTAGTGACTTTTTCAAAGTTAAGCGTAATGTATATAAACGACCAACTTGGAAAGAGAAAAAGACATATCACGATTGTTTAATGATTTCATAAGCAATACATGTACACCATCCGAAATAGATAGGCTATTGGCCTATTTTGGACAAACACATTTAGACGAGAAACTTCAAGAACTGGTCCATCGCGAATTGGAAAAACAACAGGACACCTATTCGGATGAAGTCCATCGAATAGTGGGGAATGTTGACCTACGCTTGAAAGAAAAAGTCGTACGCTCTTCAAAACAGCGAAAAATCAAACCACTGATCTGGTCTGCAGCGGCGGTGATACTGATCAGTATAGCAGGTATTTGGTGGCGTCACCGTTTGATTGACAAAGCAGAACCGTCCACCCTTACTATTACTCAGATACAGCCAAATGATATTGAACCCGGAGGTAGTCAAGCCCGCCTATTACTCTCGAATGGAAAAACGGTGAATCTAAACGGTTCAAATCAAATACGGGATAACATTAATGGCGCCGAAATTCATTCCGACAACGGAAAATTGAGTTATATGGGGACTAATCGAGCTACAAATACAGCCCAATGGAATATTCTAGAGGTGCCTATGGGTGGGACTTTTGAAATGAAATTACCGGATGGGACAAAGGTGTGGCTCAACGCCAATTCCAAACTGTATTTTCCTGACCAATTTGCCGCTAATGAAAGACAGGTAAAAGTCGAAGGGGAAGCCTTCTTCGAGGTAGTAAAAGATGCAAAACGTCCTTTTAAAGTACAGGCAAATGAACTAACGATTGCCGTATTGGGCACATCATTCAATGTACGGGCCTATAGTCCGAGGCATATTTCCACTACCTTAGTAAGTGGCCTAGTAGAAGCCAGCTATCAGAACAAGATACTGAAACTATACCCTGGTAAAAAGGTGACCCTTAACGTAGACAACAACGAATTTAGAATGACGGATGCCGATCTCGAAAGCGCCACTGCTTGGAAAGATGGCTACTTCTATTTCAAAGATGAGGCATTGGCTAAAATTCTTCAGGATGTGGCCCTCTGGTACAACCTTAATGTAACAGTAGAAGGAGGTGCATTGCCCACAGGACGCTACAGCGGTAGTGTGGATCGTAATAGTAAGTTGAGTGGTGTATTAGCGATGCTCAAAGCAGTTAGTAAAGTCGAATTTGTACTACACGAAAAAAATCTGATTGTAAAACCATAAAAATAAGGCCTATGATAGAAAACCCTGACAAATAACCCTTTGATATAACAAAAACGGAGATGGTTGTAACATCTCCGCCATTTGTTCAATAAAAAGCTGTTCAATAAAAAATTAAACAACCTCATATTCAAAATTATGGAATATTTCCCTCATGGCAAAAAACCAAAGAGTATAAATTGGTATTGTCTTGACAAAAAAATGATTTATCGAAAAATGAAACTGACATTTGCCCTGTTTTTTTTATTTTCACTTACACTGCATGCGCGCACAAATGGCCAACAGATTAGTATTACTGCAAGGAACTTATCCTTAGAAGAGGTACTAAAGGACATTGCGAAGCAGACCCACTATAAGTTCTTCTACTCGAGTTCACTTATCAATAAGTCGACTTTAGTCAACATGTCCATAAGGAATACTCCGATGGACGAAGTATTGGAACAATTACTGACTCCTCGCAAACTAACTTATCAAAAGATGTCCCGCACCATTACCCTAATGGAATCTCATGCCGAGGTAAAAGAAATACCGCAGGTAGAGGTTACGGGGACCGTGAGGGACTCCGCAGGAATATTGGCAGGTGTATCTGTAAGGAGTAAACAGGATAACAAAATTGGAACAACGACCGATGAAAATGGCCATTTCTCGCTCAGGGTCCCCCTCCATACAACCCTGATTTTTACATTTATCGGTTATGACAGCAAAGAGGTAGTAGCTAATGGGACCACCTTAAGCATTACACTCGAAACTATATCCAGTCGTATGGAAGAAGTCGTCGTGACGGCCCTGGGCATTAGCAAAGAGAAGCGTAAAGTAGCTTATGCTCTACAAGACGTAAAAGGCGAGAGTCTGAGCGTAGCGCGCGAATCCAATGTCGCTGCTAATCTAGTGGGTAAAGTAGCTGGACTACGCATTGACGCAAGATCAACGCTTTTCGAAAATCCGGCTATAACCCTACGAGGAGCCGCTACAACAATCGTTATCGATGGAGTACCTGCTCCTGATGGGTTTGACATGTGGAGCCTCAATGCCGATGACATTGAAAATATTACGGTACTTAAGGGTACGGCTTCCTCGGCACTCTACGGATCGGTCGCCCAAAACGGTGCCATCATGATTACTACTAAAAAAGGAAAAGGTGGTGCTGCAGGTGTAGAATTATCCTACAATTCGAGCACACAGTTTCAGGCAGGATTTTTAAGAATTCCAGAAACACAGCGTGAGTATGGAATGGGATTCAATGGCAAGTATGCATTTGTGGATGGAAAGGGGGGGGGGGTTAATGATGCATATGGATATGTATGGGGCCCTAAGCTCAACCAACCTGATGCATCTACAGCTAGTGGATTTGTCGAGATTCCACAATACAACAGTTCACTGGACCCTGCTACAAACAAGTTAAAACCGCTACCTTGGATATCTAGGGGCGAAGACAATCTAAAGAATTTCTTGAATAGTGGACTGATGACGACTCACAATCTAAGTGTAGCAGGAACTACTGACCGTACGGATTACCGTATTTCCCTTTCGCATATGTATCAAAAGGGACAGGTGCCCAATACAAAACTCAATGCAACCACCCTCAATCTAGCAGGAAAGCTCAAAATCAATAACAAATTAGAAGCTGAGGCTACGCTGTCCTACAATAGACAATATTCTCCCAACTATCCTACAAGTGGATACTCACCAGACAATTTCCTCTACAATATTGTCTTATGGATGGGGCCTGAAGTAGACATCATGGATATGCGGAATTATTGGAAACCGGGCCGCGACGGCTTGGAACAACTTACATACAACTACAGTTGGTACAACAATCCGTGGTTTCTAGCTTATGAGAAAGAACGGGGCTACACAAACGATGTAGTTGTATCGCAGGGTAATCTTAAATATACCTTTACCAACGACCTCAAATTATTAGTAAGAGGTGGTATTACCTCCAATTTTGCAAACAGTGAATCCCGTACACCCTATAGCTATATCAATTACGGAACAGATGCAGCACCATATGGTAACTATTCCATCAATCGCAATAATAGGATGCGGTTCGTAAGTGATGCACTTTTGACCTATAATAAGCAGGTGAGCTCGCCATTCAATCTGACCGCCAGTGTCGGTGCGAGCACTAGATTAGACCAATACAATCGGTTAGAGTCGAGAACAACAGGTGGATTATCCGTTCCAGGATGGTACAATCTGGATAATTCACGTGACCCATTGCGTTCAACCAATGAACGTATAGAGAAGCAAGTATACGGATTGTACGGATATGTAGATTTGGATTACCGCAATATGGCTACTTTGAGTATTACCGGTCGTAATGATTGGACATCAGCACTTCAATCTCCGCACAATTCCTATTTCTACCCATCAGCATCACTTAGTCTGATGGTCTCCGAGATGTTCCGCCTACCTGACGCAATATCTATGTTCAAATTGAGAGGCGCCGTTACCGATGCGACGACAGATGTCTCTGCGTATAGTAGCTTGCAGACATATACGATTGGGAGCAGATGGAATGGAACTCCATCACTATACTTACCGTATTCATTGATATCCCCAGGATTGAAACCAAATAAAACTATTTCTCAGGAGTATGGGGCCGAACTTCGCCTTTTAAACAATAGGATTGGGGCAGACTTTACCTTTTTCAACTACGACTTGACCAATAATGTGGTGGATATACCACTCTCGACTGCATCGGGTTACCGCGAAGTACGAGTCAATGGCGACCGTAATCGCAGGCGGGGTATCGAAGTAGTAGTAAGCGGTACCCCCATACAGACCACAGATTTTAAATGGGCCACAATCATTAACTATTCCAAACTACGCAATACCGTATTAGAATATCATGGCGGAGAAGAAATCCGTGGCGGGGTACGAGTTGGCGAACGTCGAGATGTATACAGGGGATGGGCTTGGCAAAAATCTCCTGATGGACAAATTGTCCACGAGAACGGCATACCGCAATATATCAATCAAGAAGTCAACCTCGGCCACATACTCCCAGATTGGGAATTTGGTTTCAGTAATAATTTCCAATATAAGGATTTCGGATTGTCGTTTGCCATCGATGGGCGCATTGGAGGAAAAATGTACAACGGATTGGAAGCCAAGATGTATGAGGGCGGCATGCATCCCAATACTGCTAATAGTTACCGCGACGACGCTTATGCAGGTAGCAAAACCTATCAAGCAGGTGGTGTACAACAGTCGGGAGGCTCCGTATCATATGATGCGCAGGGGAATATCACCAGTGATACACGCACATTCGAACCCAATACAACTGCAGTTAATTATGTAGACTGGGTATTTGCTCGCTACACCAATGGAATCGACGAATCTAATCTATATGACCGTACTTTCGTCAAATTACGGGAAGTCACACTCAGTTACAATATGCCAAAAAGCTTATTGACCAAGACTCCTTTTAAGAGCGCTAGTCTTTCTCTCGTAGGGCGAAATCTATTTTTATGGTCCAAAGTACCTTATATGGACCCTGATGGATATAATGGTGGAGCTAATAGTGACGAGTTGTATTTAGCAGAGCCCACTACCCGTAATATCGGTTTCAACATTAATCTTAAATTCTAAACTGCAATCAAGCTCATGAAGATCATATATTTCAGTATCATTATTTTGACCGCTAGCTTCCTGACCTCTAGCTGTCAGAAGTTTGGCTATTATCAAGACAATCCCAATAAACCAACTAATGCCACACCGGCACTGTTAATGTCTAGGATTTGTCAGACGATATTCAATAATAATCCCATAGACGCTGCCTACGCCACGCGCCATTTGACCTACTACGAACGTCCGAGTGAATCCATTAATTACAATTGGAACAGGAGTTCATTCGGTGGCTATGAAAATCTCATGCAGGTCCAAAAGCTGCAAGATCTTGCTAAGGATCATCCTAACTATCAAGGCGTAGCTAAACTTTTTAGGGCAATCTTTTTTTCAAGATTGACCGAGACATTTGGTGATATTCCTTACCGAGAGGCCCTACTTGCCGAAAAGGATATACGTAAACCGGCCTACGATACCCAAGAAGATATTTACGAAGGTTTACTCAAGGAGCTCGAAGAAGCAAACGATTTACTCCAACCGACCAATGGCACTATAGATGGCGACATTATATATGGTGGTAATATCTTACGCTGGAAGAAACTTGTCAACGCTTTCCGATTACGTCTGTTGATACACCTGTCCAAGAAAGAGGGACAGTCTAAGATTAGAATCAAAGAACAATTCAATAGCATAATCAGTAATCCTACCCACTATCCATTGATGGAGAGCAATAGTGACAATGGTCAAATCGTATTCAACACCACTGACCCATCCAACTACTACCCTACTGCTGGACACCTCAGCGTAGCTACACTCGTGTCTTTAGAGGAATCCTTCGTCAAACTTCTGAAGAATCGTCAGGACCCAAGGTTATTCTCATTTGGAGATCCTATCTCTGGAATGCCTGCAGGTCAATTTTCCAGCTATAAAGGTGTAGATGCAGGGCTCTCTCCAGCTGACCAGCAAAGCACTGCAGCAGGTTCATCCCTTATTGCTCGAAGATATGTTGACCTACGTAATCCGGTTAATGAGCCTATGATCTTTATGAGCTATGCCGAGCAGGAATTTATTATAGCTGAGGGCATCCATCGAGGTTGGGCAGCGGGCACTATTAATCAACACTACCGCAATGGAGTGGTAGCATCCATGGACTTTTATAAGATTGATGAACAACAGGCAGATACCTATCTCTCGATGCCGCTCGTCGCTCTAAGTAGTGGTGATGTGCTGATCAAAATCTTGACCCAAAAATATATCGCTTTCTTTATGAATTCCGGTTGGGAACCTTTCTATGAACAACGTCGTACAGGCATCCCTATCTTACGTGTAGGCCCTGGCACATTAAATGGAGGCAAGGTACCAAAGCGTTGGCAATATCCACTGACAGAGATCCAATACAATGAAGAACATGTACAGCAGGCAATCGAAAGACAATACCCTGAAGGAGACAACACAAATGCTAGCATGTGGTTAATCAAATAGTAATCATATAGCAGTTAGATATGGATAATAGAAGAGATTTTTTAAAAAAAGCCGCTATGTTGGCTGGAGGAATGTCATTCTCACACCTATTGCCTCCGGCCATCGCTAAAGCCATGGCAATCCAACCTGAGTTGGGCAGCACATTCTACGATGCCGAACATGTGGTTTTACTTATGCAAGAAAACCGATCATTCGATCATGCCTTTGGCACATTAAAAGGTGTTAGGGGGTTTAATGATCCACGCGCTGTCCGACAGCCCAATCAACGGAAAGTATGGTTACAATCCCAATCAAATGGAGAGACGTATACTTCCTTTCGATTAGATATAAAAGACTCCAAAGTTACTTGGATGGGGTGTCTACCACACAACTGGACCGATCAAACAGATGCTCGTAATCAGGGAAAGATGAATCGGTGGCTGGATGTTAAGCGATCAGGTTTTAAGGAATTTGCCGACATGCCCCTGACGATGGGGCACTATACACGTGAAGATATTCCCTTTTACTACTCGTTGGCGGATGCTTTTACCATCTGCGACCAACATTTTTGTTCCAGTTTGACCGGCACTAACCCCAACCGGCTCTATTTTTGGACAGGCAATATCCGAGAAAACCTGACCGGCAAGGCTTTAATATGGAACGGTGATTCTGAATTTAGTGGTAAGGCCACTTGGAAGACCTTTCCAGAGCGACTGTCTGATATAGGTGTAGACTGGAAAATTTATCAAAATGAAATTTCATCCAGTAGTGCAGGCTATAGTGGGCAGGCAAACAGCTGGTTGGCAAACTTTGGATGCAATGTCATGGAGTACTTTCCGCAATATCAGGTCAAGTACAGTAAAAGGTATCGAGCCCTCTTAACGGAGAAAAGAGAACAATTGGAAACAAAGCTACAAGAGCTTAGCCAAGCGGGAATTATTAAAGGAGAGGAACTTGGGAAATTGCAAAAGAAACTCCAAGAACTCATCACAGAACAGGATATCTATACACAGGAAAATTTTGAGAAGCTAAGCGAATATACAAAGGATATACACAGACGTGCTTTTGTAAACAACAGCATGGATCCTGACTATATGCAACTAGAGAAAATGGAGTACCAAGAGGGTGACGGTACTCGTGAACTTCATATTCCCAAGGGTGACATACTTTATCAATTTCGTAAAGACGTCCAGTCGGGCAAACTGCCTACGGTATCATGGCTAGCACCACCACAATTATTTTCAGATCATCCGGACTCTCCATGGTTTGGCGCTTGGTATGTGAGTGAGGTAATGGATATTTTGACCGAAAATCCTGAGGTATGGAAAAAGACCATCTTTATCTTAACTTATGACGAGAACGATGGGTACTTTGACCATATAGCTCCATTCGCCGCTCCCAACCCTTATCGAGAAGGGTCGGGTAAAACTTCTAAAGAAATCGACACACGCCTTGAGTATGTGCGCAAAGAGGACCAATACTACTCAGAAAGCGGACGAGATAGCAATATTGGACTAGGATATCGAGTTCCGATGATCATAGCATCACCTTGGTCCAGAGGGGGCTGGGTCAATTCACAGGTCTTCGATCATACGTCTCCGCTACAGTTTTTGGAAAAATTCATTAGTCATAAAAAAAATAAGGAGATAAAAGAGAGCAATATTACGGCTTGGAGAAGGACAGTATGCGGAGATCTAACATCTGCCTTCAGAACTTATCATGGAGAGGTAATTGCCAAACCTAAATTTATTGACAAGACCTCTTTCCTGAAAGAAATACATCAAGCCCAGTTTAGGAGTGTACCCAAGGGTTACAAGGCATTGAATTCTGAAGAAATGGATGAGATAGAGCATCAATCGAAGACATCTCCTCTATTTCCAAACCAAGAAAGCGGACTTCGCGATTCATGCGGGCTCCCATACGAACTTTACGTAAATGGTCATTGGGATCAGGACATCTCCAATTATACCATTTCATTTGAGGCAGCAAATAAAGTATTTGGGAATCGTGCCGCGGGTTCGGCATTCACGGTATACAACGAGAAAAGCTATCAAGGAGAAGTGGGGCGTAGTTGGAATTACGCCGTGATTCCTGGAGATAAGCTACAAGATAGCTGGTCTCTGCAAAATCAGGATCAGGAGGGATATAAGTTATCCGTCTATGGTCCAAATGGATTTTACCGTTCATTTATGGGTGATAAGCAAAATCCAAAGCTTAAAGTCTATTGCGACTATGAGCGGGAAAAGAACTGCACAGGATTCACAGGCAAATTACTGATACATTTGACAAACCTAGAACAACATATTCTTGAGGTGTCACTACAAGATCTAAGTTATGGGCAGCCATCTCGTACGATAAAATTGAAACGAGGCAGTAGTTCTACGGTAACTATTAATCTCACAAAGCACTATCATTGGTATGATATCCTCGTAAGCTGTATTGGATATGCAGGATTTTCTGAACATTTTGCTGGACGTGTAGAAGTGGGACAAGCTGAAAAAAGCGACCCGTTAATGGCCTAATCGTATCCTTGCAAAATGACCAGCCTAAATCTATTGGGCTGGTCATTCTTCACCCCACTCCCACCACTATTTTAGCCGTTCATAGATTTATCTTAGGGCCTTCAAAGAATTGCTATCGATCAACTAAGACCTTAACCGACTCTCCATTCCGATCAACAAATTTATTTGTTACTTTAAATAAAAGATACCATTTTCTAAAGGTGCCAATAAATACAAGTATCATTAAAAACATAGCGAGTATAGCTAAGGAGGCCAATAAAATCTGGCCTTTGGGAATATAGATATCCATCACTTGTAGATAACCCGCCCAAAAAGTGATGCCTGCCATAAAGACGCCAGGGATAGCTGTACATAATGCATATTTGCCTCTATTCATTCTAATCAACATGGTCGTGCATACAATGAGGCCACAAGCAGCTAACAATTGGTTACTAATGCCAAATAAAGGCCAAATACTACTAACACTGCCCGTAAAAACAAGATAACCCCAAGAGAAGGTAAACAGAGCACTGCAAAGCCAAATGCCGGGCTTCCAATCTTTATCCTTAAAGGCCGGGATTACACTACCCAACATTTCCTGTAGAAAAAAACGACCTACTCGAGTACCTGCATCGATGGCAGTGAGGATGAAAACAGCTTCAAACATAATCGCAAAATTATACCAATAGGCCATTACATCATCCATAAAAGGCACCTTATCAAAAATATGCGCCATACCTACCGCTAAAGACACTGCACCTCCGGTACGCCCGTGTAAGTCAACTCCTATCCGTTCGATAAAATGAGGCAAGTCGACAGTATGCCAATGTGGGTGTCGCGCCAAAAATTGCGCATAGTCTTGTGTAGGTGTATTGATTGCAAAATAATCGCCAGGCATCAAGGTACAAGCAGCTATCATAGCCATTAAAGCCACGAACCCCTCCACCAGCATAGCCCCATAACCAACAAAGAGAATCTCTCGCTCTGTACCCAACATTTTTGGTGTAGTACCTGTCGCAATAATAGCATGGAAACCCGATATAGCTCCACAAGCAATAACGATAAAAATAAATGGAAGAACAGGACCACCGATGACAGGACCACCACCATGGACAAAACTAGTGAATGCCGGCATCTGAATACTAGGAGCCACGAATACTATACCAACGGCCAACATTAAGATAGTACCAATCTTAAGATAAGTAGAGAGATAATCACGAGGTACTAAGAGCAACCAAATAGGCAATACTGAAGCAAAAAAACCGTACACGGCGATGGCAATGGAGATGGTCTTGACATCCCAATCAAATAAATTATGGATGACCGGGATTTCCATTAAGCGATGGCCTGCGATAATACCCACGATCAATAATATCCCGCCCAATATACTGGCTAACGTTACAGAGCCATCGCGATACCGCATCAATAGCCCCATGAATATAGCAATGGGCATGGTCAAGATAATGGTAAACAGAGACCAAGGCGCTTCGTGCATTGCACTGATACAAGCTAACGAAAGCCCTGCTAAGGTCAAAATGAGGATGAATAAGACCGCCACCCCAGCAATACCGCCAACGACCGGCCCTATCTCCTTAGACGCAATGGTAGCCAAACTCTGGCCCTTGTGACGCACGGACGCGAAGAGCACGACCATATCGTGTACTCCTCCCCCCAACACGCATCCGATTAAAATCCACAATGTGCCAGGGAGATAGCCAAACTGGGCCGCCAATACGGGACCCACAAGTGGGCCAGCAGCAGCAATCGCAGCAAAATGATGACCAAACAAGACTTTTCGATCGGTCTTGACATAATCATGTCCATCGGCAAATTCAATAGCAGGCGTAGTCACTGCATCATTGAGTCTTAATACCTTTTTAGCGATAAAAATACCATAAAAACGGTAGGCGATAGCAAAGATTAGAATCGATGCAAAAATTAACGTAAGGGCATTCATATTATCTAAGTCCATCATAAATCAAGTCCGAAATATTATTTTAAGTTATCATTTTTCTCCTAAAATCTGGCCAGAAGACAACAGATGTTTTTTCAATAGGTTATAATCTACATGTTGCACAATTCCGTCATCATCAAGCGCTAGGGCGGCTATCCATCCAGCACTTTGTCCTAAGACCATAAATACAGGTTCCATACGAATGGAGCCAAAGGCAATATGCGAACTAGACACACATACGGGTACCAATAAATTCGTACATTCGTCCTTTTTGGGCAATATGGAACCGAGAGAAATAGCATAGGGCTTGGGGACGTGCACTCCGATATCCCCTTCGTTTTGCACCGTCCCATCTTTGGTAATATACCGTTGGACATTGTGTGAATCTAAAGTGTAAGATCCCATACCGATGGGATCGGAGACCAACCGAGCTCCCAAGATATTCTGTTCAATGGTGACATACTGTCCAATCATGCGTCTAGCCTCGCGAATATACAATTGGTAAGGCCAATTGCCATTGTCCACAAACTCATCCTTTGCCAAACCCCATGTAGCCATTTTGTCACGAACAGTCTGCGGTACGGACGTATCATTGCTCATGAAGTAATACAGCCCCATTTGATAATCCTTATGCGCCTGCACTATAGCTTTTCGTTCTTTATAACTCGCTTCTGGATAATTATAGTTCATCCCAATGAAATCTGTACTAAAAGGTCCGTGATTATTAGCATCGGTCTTGTGATTGGGGACCAAATCAAATTTTTGGAACGTCTCATCCCATCCATGCTGATAGAGACGCTTGAGCAATTCATAATTTTCGGGCTTATAGCGAGCTGGTTTTTGGAAATCGACTTTGTTGTTGACATTGTTGCTCAAACACATGCGAAAACAATAGGCCTGTAATTTGTGATCAGCACTTCCATATGTTCCTGGAACTTGATTAGAGATGCCATAAAGCAATCCGCTTCTGGGATTGCCCTCAATCTTGTAGGGACTTATCGGAATCGCAAAGTGATGACGATGTTGAAAAACACCCGTCTGCACACCATTCCACTTTTCTCCGTACTGTTGATTCGACTCACGTCCCACTGCGTAACTTACTTTTGCCAATGCCATGAGATCCCCTTCATAGGTGGCATCGATAAAAATTAATGCTTTATAAACGGTACCGTCTAACGTCTTAATGGATTTAATTTGTCCATTTTGCATATTTATGCTCTTTGCACGCCTATCTAAATAAGCTTCGCGTATTACGGTAATCGCATTATCCTTCACCCATGATTCGAAAATATGCTCAGCGACATGGGGCTCAAAAATCCACATGGTCTGGTGTTCACTATCCATGGCAACGGTACCCTGTCCCTTGTTACCGAAAGATTCTCGGGTTTGCCATTTCCAACTCGATTGTTGAGAATAATAATCAAACACATCTTGATAAAATCTCTTGGCCATACCACCTATTACAGTCTTATTACCTGTATCTGTAAATCCCAGCCCCCCTGAACTCAAACCGCCCAAGTGCTTATCAGGTGAAAGAACAATAACAGACTTACCCGCTTGCTTTACCTGTAAGGCTGCAGTTAGAGCTGCTGGAGTTCCTCCGTAAATCAAGACATCTACAGTATTAGTATTAGACTGTGCAGCACCGTGTTTCAAAACGAGCAAAAAAACAAATAAAAACCATAGATATCGCATAATTATTAGTTTTGGTCAGAAATTGGTATCCAGATCAACGCATTTGCAGCCAATACACCTGGAGCGTTAGAACGAATCTCCACATATGGATTCTTCGCTCCGCTCTCAAACGTATACTCCCCCACTTTTACCCATGTACTGGTGGTCTGGCCCTCAATATTGACATCCTTAAAGTTAACATTTTTCTCAACAATTTCTCTACCTGTGAATACTGTAAATATACCAGAGGCGACACTTTCAGCTGTCTTAGGGAAATAGCTATACAACTTATATTTACCAGCGACAAAATCTCTTCCCGGCGAAAAGCGGGCAGTAGCGGATGGATCATCTTTCACCTCCTGATAGCTCATACCATATCCCTTCTTGGGAGATTTAATCCAATCCCCTCGTAATGCTATCTGATTGGAGTTATCAACTTGAATAATGTAATCAGCTTGACGACCGTCGGCTTTCGGGTTATTCTGTAATACTTGACGGATTCGCTCAACATCGACATCCTGTACAGATAGGTTCTGGTCGATGGCCTGGCATGCAGCAACAGCTGCTGATTGCGCCAATACCATGAATACGGGCTCCATCCTGATAGAACCGAATGCAATGTGACTTGCAGACAGGCAGACGGGCACCAAAAGATTGTTAACCTCTTCCTTTTTAGGTACAATCGCTTTATAGGAGATCGGGAAAGGTGAAAAGCCTCCGACCTCGACATTGCCCTCATTTTTGACCATTCCATTCACAACTACTCGGTCACAATTGTGCGAATCCATAGTATAGGCCGCAAAGCCGATACCGTCGTTTACCGTCTCATGTCCCTGACAGTGCTGCTGCGTCATGACAACGTCACCAATCATTCTACGTGCCTCACGAATATATAATTGAGGAGACCAATGCTCATAATCTACATATTCGTCCTTAGGATAGCCCCATTTTTTGAATTCGTTCTGAATAGTTGTGGGTACCGAAGGGTCATTGGCTACAAAATACAACAACCCTTTGGTATACTCTTCGTGAGCTTTGATAATCTCTTTTCTTTTGAAATAATCTGCTTCAGGATAATCCCAGTTCATACCAATCATATCCGTTGAAAATCCATTTCTATTGTTGATATCGGTCTTACCATTGGGCATTAAACTCCAGATAAATACATCTTGAATGCTTTTCCAGGGTTGAATTTCTTTTTGTCTTTTTAGGAGCTCGTACCTAGACGGGTCATAATTATCCGGTTGTGTAATAGTTATCCTATTTTGGGGAACGTTCGTCAAGGTAATTCTATAATTGTAGGCTTGGACTTTATTGTCACCTGTGCCATTATCTTTTACAGGTTGGTCGTTGACTCCCCAAACGAGACCGCTTGCGGGATTTCCTTTGACTTTATATGGATCTACCCCATCCGGAAACTGATGTCCATCTAACAACTGTACTCCATTTATAGTCTCACCATATGTATCATTTGCCTCTCGTCCGACATGATACGAGACTCCTGCCTGGGCCAACAAGTCACCCTCATAAGTACAATCCATAAACATCTTGGCACTAACAACAATATGCTTGTCACCATTACTTTCGCTAGGTGTCACAGAAATTGATTTAATCAATCGATTGTCAGTCTTCACGTCCACCAATCGATGTCCTAGCATTTGCTCGGTAGTTGAATTGGATAGATAATTTTTGAAAATGGTTTCGGCCACTTTTGGTTCAAATATCCATTGCTCAAAACCGTTGTAGTGTCTACCTATTTTTCGGTAAAAATCCAACGCTACCCCGGTAACGACATACTTGTTACCGATATCTGTTTGGCCTAAACCACCTGAGCTGAGCCCTCCCACTCTTGTTCCAGGGTCTATAAGCAGTACTGATTTTCCAGCATGCGAAGCTGTATAAGCGGCGACAACGCCAGCAGAAGTAGCTCCATAAATACACAAGTCCACTTGTTTCACCGTCTGCCCATGGGCCATCTGTAGGATAGTACCCCATGCAGTTATAATCATTAAAAACTTGTTCATCATCATTTTATATTTTTAGAGATTTAATATCCAGGATTTTGCTCCAGATTTTTATTGGTTACGATTTCGATATTAGGAATAGGCCACAAATAATTTTTGCTTGAGTCGAATTTACGGATCTCTATGACACGCATATCTTTCTGATTAGCGACTTGCTGATAACTCACTAACCCATCTTGGTCGATAGTGGGTGCATTGGCAAGCAATCCCTTGGGAATCCGTCCGTACAAAGTCGAATTCATTGCCCTATCTGCCAATTTCCAACGTCTCAGATCTACCATCCTAAAACCTTCGTTGGCCAATTCATAAAGCCTTTCCTTACGCACAATCTCACGAAGCTGCACTTGTGACTGACCGCCCACAATCGCAGGCATATCAACAGTAGGACGTTGTCTAATCGCATTGATTGCATCATAGACACTTTGATCGATGGAGTTGGATTCAATCTTTGCTTCGGCATAAATCAATAAGACTTCGGCATAGCGGCTTTGGATAATGTTCAACTCAGAGGTTGTCGTAAATTCCCTGTCCTTCATGTCGACATATTTCTTCCAACAATAACCTGAAAAAGACGCATAAGCATTAATCGCCTCATCATTTTTGATACGAATCGGAGTCGAAGTGTTGTAATTGTAATTCCAGCAGAGCAGACTATCCTTATGTGTTTCAAACTGAAATCCGAAGAATATAGATCCGGGAATCGCAATGGTATAGCCCAACCTCGGGTCACGATTGGCAAAGGGCTTCTTGGGATCATAATCTGGTGATTTATCAATTGCCAAGCCATCTGTACAAGCATAGACATCAACAATTGATTGTGATGGTATCTTATTAGAGGTACCTTGTGCATTTCGCGACAAGAATGCCCTTGTAGCAGAATGCGTCTTCGTCTTTTGCAACCGCAAGTATTGAAAAGCATAAATCACCTCGCTAGAGCTCTCACCATCGTAGGTAAACAGTTCCCCAAAATCAGGATGTAAACCATAAATCTTGAGATCCATCACTGCTTTCGCCGATGTAGCAGCCTGCTCCCAAAGTTCGTTATTAAGAGCCGTCCTAGCTCTTATAGCCAGAGCGGCTCCCTTTGTGGCTCTACCAATATCATTTTTGCCGTAGCTCAAAGGTAAGTTGGTTGCTGCATCCTCTAGCTCTTTTAAGATAAAAGAAGCAATTTCTGCTTTTGGAGTTTTGGGAATATTGGCATCGGTTAGACTTACACGACTTGTGACCAACGGAACTCCTCCAAAGTAATCGATTAAATACTGATAGACGTATGCACGAACGAATTGAGTTTCGGCTTTGTATCGTTTTTGCAAAGCCGCATCCATCTTACCGTCCAGCTTGCCGATATTGTCTAAAATGAAGTTACATTTACCAATCACTTTGTACGAATTGGTCCAGATATTTCGCACATATCCATTGTTGCTATCGAAATCTCCGCGTCCTATAGCTTGTAAATCGGAGGTATTGCGATCCCAACCAATATCAGTAGCATCATCAAGTGTCAAGTTAATGGGCATATCATCTGTTGGATGAAAGACCAAAGCACTATACAAGCCATTGACAACCAATGTCAATTCCTCTTCATTAGCAAAATAACTTTCATCCGAAGGACCATCTAATGGTGAGCGATCCAAGTATTTATCACATGCTCCCATTAAAAACAATATTCCGACGAATACTATACTGAAAGCGTATTTATATATATATTTCATGAGTTCACAAATTATAAAGTAACATCTAAACCAAAGGAATACACCTTGACCTGCGGATAAAAATTGCCATAGCCAATTGGCGCTTCTACATCGTACCCCTCCCAAAATTTGTCAATACTGAACAAGTTGGATCCGTTGACAAATACACGAAGCCTGCTGACACCTATTGTCTTCAAACTTTCTGCATTGAAGGTATAACCAAGCTGCAAATTTTTCAAACGCAGGTAAGATGCATCCTTCATCCAAAATTGAGAGGCCTGCTGATTATTATTCTGTCCGAAAGCCAAACGTGGGTATGTAGCATTGGTATTCTCTGGTGTCCACCGATCCTTGTTGTCCTCTCGTATAGTACCTCCGATAGCACCAGTAGTAGTAAACGGCTGTATACCGGCGCCATACAAATACCCATCGGCCTTTCCGACTCCTTGCAACAAGAAGCTAAGGTCAATTCCTTTTAAACTCAAATTGGAGTTGAGCGAATAGGTATACCTCGGAATAGTACTACCAATGATAATTTTATCAGATTCGTTAACAACGTTATCGCCATTTTGATCTTTGTATTTCAGATCCCCTGGAGCTAATGTGCCAAACTGAGTAGCATGGGCCTTGACTTCATCTGCACTTTGGAAATAGCCTTCTGAGACATAGCCAAAGATAGAATTGATAGGATACCCTTCCCGATTAACAGTAAGGCCTGTTTGATTGACACCGCGCATGTTCAACACCTTGTTCCTGACATCGGAAAGATTGAAGGTAAAATTATATCGAAAAGCTTCTCCAGGATTATTCTTATAGCCTAAGGACATTTCCCAACCTTTATTTTCAACGACACCAGCATTCTGATAAGGTTTATTTAACCCGATGATCAATGGAATATCGAGCAAAAGGAGGATATCACTTGTTTTTCGGTTGTATAGATCGGCAGTAAAAGTCCACCGTTTGAATAGTGTGAGATCGATACCGAGATTCTTTTCTTCCGTAGACTCCCATGTAATATCGGGATTCGACATATCGTTGAGTGCGGCAGTGTTGACAATACCATTACCCAATGTATAGGAGCCCAAATCTAGAGAGGCAACGGAGGGATAGGTTCCAATATTTTGATTACCTAATCTGCCCCATGAGGCCCGAATCTTACCTTCACTCAACCACCCTTTGGCTGGTTCTAGAAATTCTTCTTCAGAGAATCGCCATCCTGCAGATGCTGAAGGGAAGAAACCATAGCGATTACCTTTTGCAAAGCGAGAAGAGCCGTCGTATCGAGCGTTAAGTTCTAAGAGGTACCGATCCTTGACCACATAATTGATTCGGGAGAATAAGGACTGTAGGGCCCAATCGGAAGCACTTCCTGTGGCTGTTTGGTTCAATGCGGAACCAACATCGAGCACATCATATTCAGGGAGCACATAGGTATCTCGAAAACCCTGCATGTATTCGTTCTTATAATCTTCACGAGAACCACCTATCAACCAACTAAGCTGATGTGGACCAAAATCTTTATTGAAAGTCAATGTGGCGCGCATATTATTATAAAAATCTTGACCATTATACTGCGTCAAGGCCGCCCTTTCCGGGACGGAGAAACTGGTAGTGCCATCTGGGTGATAAGATTGAACAGCTTTG
Source organism: Sphingobacterium sp. SYP-B4668 (assembly GCF_027627455.1). Classification (NCBI taxonomy): domain Bacteria; kingdom Pseudomonadati; phylum Bacteroidota; class Sphingobacteriia; order Sphingobacteriales; family Sphingobacteriaceae; genus Sphingobacterium; species Sphingobacterium sp. SYP-B4668. Next base: position 3,995,273 of record NZ_CP115483.1, read on the forward strand.
CGAAAGTTCTTATTCACCTGGGTAGCATATTTGGGGGCATAGTTCACCTCTGCCGTGAGCCATTCTTTTGGCTTATATATCAATGAAGCATTAATGCTTCCAAATGGACTTTTATTGGTTGCAACTCCCCCATCTGCCGCCGCGGATACAGGATTATTGCCATTCCAACCAAGTCCCCAAGTACCGTTTGAGTTTCTAAAAGTTTGATTGGCAGGGATGCTGCTCATCCATTGGAATAGCTCTTCAATACTTGCTGCCGGTGATGTAACAATTGGATTGACGTATTGAAAATCAAATTTCAGGGCAAGTTTCTCAGAAAACTTGACATCGACATTGTTTCGAATGGTATACCGTTTAAATGAACTGTTCAAAGTCAATCCTTGTTGATCGAAATAGCCTATGGAAGTTAACATTTTGACTTTATTGGTACCTGCATTGACTGTTAGAAAATGACTGTGCTGGAATCCATTGCCCTGCAAAGATTCCTTCTGCCAATCCGTATTGGGGTATTCGTCAGAACTGCCATTTCCTTGTGCTTGATAGGCTTTAATGATATTCTCTGGGTACAAAGGGCTCGCTCCTACATTGGTATATGCTTCGTTGGTAAGTAACATATGGTCCAGTGCATTGACAATCTGAGGCATATTCGTGGCGGATTGCCAACCGAAATAATTATTGTAGGATATGGCTACCTTATCGGAGTTTCCTCTTTTAGTCGTCACCAATATGACCCCGTTAGCTGCCCTTGAACCGTATATGGATGATGATGCTGCATCTTTGAGAATTGAAATATTTTCGATGACATTCGGATCTATATTGTTCATAGATCCCTCAATACCGTCAATCAATACCAAGGGATTGGAATTCCCAAGTGTACCGATACCTCGAATACGAATGTCCCCTCCATCAGCACCTGGTTTACCCGAACGCTGAGTGACGGTCACACCAGATGCCATACCCTGAAGCGCAGCTGACGTTTGCCCCGTAGGTCTATTGTTCAAATCATCTCCCGAGACCGCAGACACAGCTCCCGTTAGATTGACTTTTTTCTGTACACCATAGCCCACCACGACTACTTCATCAATGACCCCCGAATTCGGTTTTAGTCGGATGAGAACAGTATTTTTGCTAGTTGAGGTGGCCACAAAATTTTTGACGGAATCTGCAGAATAGCCTAAGTAGTGTGCGAAGATGGAATAATTTTCATCAGCGATCAGCGGACTAAGAATAAACAAGCCGTCGTTATCAGCAATGAAACTCAGTTTTTTATTCGTCTTTTCGTGGATGAGATCGATAGTAGCACCCGGCAGTGCATTACCTTCTGTGTCTACCACTTTTCCGTTGACTTTTAGGTTGGATTGGGCAAATCCGGTCGAAAAATATAGGAACAGTTGTCCCATTAGCATTAATTTGATTAGAATATGCTTCATAATTATATATGTTGGTTATTAAGGGGTTAAAAGTTGATTTAGTTTGATCGGTGTCCTATTGCGGTTCCTCCTTTCTTGTTACATTCTTTACATGAACGATACCATTATCAAGATTAAATGAACATCCATTTAATTGACAGAAATTAGTAAAGAAAGTTTCCAAAGGCTCCTTACGATTGATGCTTCCTGTAAATGAGCTATTTAACAGTTCGGGGTTTTCGCAAAAAACGGATACGTCGTAAAGACGTTCGATTACTTGTAAAAGTTCTATATTCTTAGTTTGGTTAAAACTGACGGTCTGATTGGTCCACTCCACATTGGCCAATAAATCAGGGATGAGCTCCACAATCTTCTTATCTGCTCGCGCAAATCGATTCTTCATCAACTCATGCGCCGAAGATTTAACCATTTGATGCAAGCGTAAATCAATCAGGACCTCTTCATTCGGATTCAAATACAGTAAGTTTTCTTTCGAAGCCTGATATGGACCTACAGAAATTTTACCTTCCAATAATTTGATAAGGACATTTTCATTGGCTTGGGGATTTACACTAAAAATGGTACCCAATGCTGTAGTGGTATACCCCTTATAATGAACCTGGAATGGTGATTTCGGATTTTTATACACTTGATAAATGACTTTGCCCGAAACATGTTGTACATCCCTACTTCCCTTCTTACTGCTTTCAAAACCAATCTTGGCATTAGGATAGAGAATAGCGGTAGAGCTATCAGGAAGCAAAGTACTGACCGCATAGGAATGACAATTTTCATACCACGATAATGTAGACGGATTGGTTTCGTACCTCGAACCATGCAAGACATATAGCCATGAAAGTATACAGAGCACCACCGCTGCACAAGAAGCCCAGGTCCAATACGCAATTTTGCGGATTCGATTGGTTTGAGGTGGATCAAGAGCATAGATATTTTTGAGCACCTTCTTGTGTATATCGGCTAAATTGGGTAGCGACATTTGATCAGCGACCGTCTCGTTCTCCTGATCTTCGAATTGCTCTGTTATCCATTGCTCCAATTGGACAGGGTCCACCTTGACCATATGTTCAAAAAAAGCTTCGAAGTGCTGTAAATCGAGCCTATTGTGGATATACTCTACCAATTGGTATTTAAAGAATTGTTCCTCCAAAACTGTTTATAATTAGTTCAATACATTGCTGTATTTTCCTATCTATACGCTCGTCGACAAGAATCACACTATTGTTATTTTACTTTTTTTTCAAAGTTTGAATAAAAACGCTGCTAAGAAGCTAATAATGTAGTCATTGCGATAGTTTTTATGAATATATTCCTTGATATCCTTTAGGGCACTAACCAATTGATTGCTTACAGTTGACACAGAAATGCCGAGTTCGTCAGCTATTTCTTTATAACTTTTTTCTTGAAATTTGCTGAGCAGCAGGATCTGCTTTCTTTTAGGACTCAAGGAATCGATTGCTTTGGACAATATATCTCGTGTATCCTTTAAAAAGACAGCCTCTTCGGTGTGATAATATAACTCTATAGCTGATGCCCATATTTCCAATTGTAGGGCTTTATCTCGCTGTACCTTGCGGAAAAAGTCCATGGCTAAATTGTCCGAAATATGATTGAGGAAGGACACAAAGCCACTGGTAGGTTCTATTTTCTCTCTATTGAGCCATATTTTGGTGAAGACATCTTGAAGAATCTCTTCAGCGATAGTAGGATCTTTCACAAGCTTAATCAACCGAATATAGATTTTGGGAGAGTATTGAAAATAAATCTCATTAAAGGAATCAAGGTCTCCATTTTTCAGTTTTTCGAGTGTGGCGGTTTCTATAGGAGACATCATCTTTTGTAATTCATGTAATTGGCGAGTGCAATCGATTTTAGGTAAAGATAAATAATTCAAAACAAGACAACTAAATTAATTCGTCAAAGCAATCAGAAAGTTGATCCCTGCTGGTGCGACTTTGTAAAGGTATCAGCAAATGGGATACTCATATGTTATCAGCTCAAATAATAGATTGCAGCAAATACCTGGACCCAAAATCAAGAATTTCTTTTTCGCAACTCGCTCACGTACTCCGGAGTTAATCCCAAATAAGAAGCCAGCATATACTGGGGGACACGTCGTACAAACTCGGGAAACAAACTGACAAACTGACGATAGTTATCTTCTTTAGACGCAGCATGGAAATATTTCACGCGCATCTGTGCTGCCGCATATGCACGTTGCATCATTAACCTAAAATAGCGTTCGAGCTGCGGCAATTGCTCCATTAAATAGTCTTGCTTATGGTATTCTATTGCAATGACTGTAGAAGCTTCTACCGCTTGAATATTGAAATGAGACCCATTTTGCATGGTGAAGCTCATATAATCCGCAATCCACCAGTTTTCGAGGGCAAATTGGGTAATTTGCTCGTTCCCTTTGTGATTGACAAAAAACATTCGGAGTAAGCCCTGCTCAACAAAATAATTAGCTCTACATATTTGACCTTCTTTCACTAAAAAGTCCTTTTTATCGATGATTAACGGCTTCACACTCGACAGAAGCAATGCTACTTCATCATTGTTCAGCGAAATGTATTTTTTAAGATGAGTGACAAAATTTGGATACATGACATTACTATGGAACAATACAAACATACAAGAGTTATTGGCATATGTGAAAAATTATCTACATTTTCCTTTCCCAAAGAGTATGCAATAACGGCCTGCCATAGACAGAACACAAGCCTAACGTGTAAATAAACACTGATACTGCATTTATCTAAATATCTTTTATTTAAGCTAGCTTTGTCATACAAATTTAGCTTATTAAAAATGCTTCTGGAAAATCTGCTCAAACAAATTGATTTCATAAAAGAAATAGACAAAGTCAAGTATATACAAAGGAAAACCAAATTATTCAATAGCGACAGACATGAAAACGATGCTGAGCATAGTTGGCACTTGGCTGTTATGACGATTGTCTTAGCTGAACATGCCAATGAACCAATTGATATTCTAAAAGTATTGAAAATGGTACTCATTCATGATATCGTCGAGATTGATGCCGGCGACACTTTTATATACGATACACAGAAAAATCACGACAACACCAACGAGGAAAGGTTAGCTGCGCATCGGATCTTTGGATTATTGCCCGAGAGTCAATCAGCAGATTTAATCGAAGTCTGGGAAGAGTTTGAGGCCGGATTGACCCCAGAAGCCAAATTTGCAAAAGCAATGGATCGCTTAGAGCCCCTATTACAGAATACATCAAATGAGGGTGGCACTTGGAATGAATACGATATCAGATACAATAAAGTATTCGAAAAGAAAAAGGTCATTGGCGAAGGCTCTAAGACAATTTGGGAATTTGCAAAAAGGCTAATCAACGAAAGTATTGAAAATGGAATTTTAAAAAAGGACACCCCAAAGTGACACCTCAACATCAGCCATAGCTTAAAACAAAAAAGTCAACGCCATTAAGAGCCTGTTTAAAATTCATCTAATAATTTTTCAAAAGAATAAACAGGCTCTAAAAATCCGAAACAAAAACTTTTAATGTTGCCCTGACGGTACTTAAGCCGGTTGTACGAGTGTAGCTATACACATTCTATTCCATCCGTTGATAGTGATGATTGCGACCATAATCTGTGCCAGCAGATTATCATCGAAAAATGATTTGGCATTTTGATACGTTGCTGCCGAAACACCTCCGTTCGCAATTAAAGTCATTTCTTCCGTTAAAGCCAAGACAGCTCTTTCTTCTGCCGTATATAATCCTTCCACTTCTTTCCAAGCATTCAAAAGGTAGATGCGCTTTTCTGTCTCTCCTTGTTTTCGAGCATCTACCGTGTGCATATTGATACAAAATGCACAACCGTTGATCTGGGAAGCTCTAATCTTAATCAATTCTTTCAATGTCTTATTAATTGTCGTCGTAGCAAGATAATTTTCTAATCCAATTAATGCGCGATAAGCCGCAGGTTCAAGTTCTGCTATGTTTATTCTCTTTTCCATTTGTTTGATTTTTAATGATAGCCAAAGGTAAATCAAAATCCCATCCATAAACTTAAACTGGTTTAAGAAATGAAATCACTTTGATAAGAAACCCTTCATATCCGGCTCGCATCTTATTGGCCCCTGACTGCCAAATCTCTATATATAATCAAAAAGGGGATGGACAATCTATAGAGATTTTCTGAAATCGAGGAGCAGCAGATACGAATAAGACATAAACGTCCTTCAAAAAAATAGGCTACGATGCCCATTCCTAGAACAGCCCCTGCACAAACAGGAAAGCTCACGGAATAAAAAAAATAACGCTCGACTCACCAACACTCGCTGTTATTATATTAGAAAAAGGCCAGAGCACGACAAGTCAATTACCCCCCTTTCCAAACGCTGGAATATATCCTCCACACTTCAACGTGGTTCATTAAACAGCCAACCCCTTTCACAGAGTTCTATCCGACAAAAGATACAGGATAGTACAGGATGCAAATTAATACTTTTAAAAATAACTTTACAAAACGTTGAAATTCAACTCACATAATATCCAATAAATAAATACTTAAATTAAATTTGTTTTTGATATAGTACAATCAAAAATAACAACAACATCTAACTATAATAACAATATAAAAATAATTACCAACTAATAGAGCAAAGCCCCTCATAACCTTTAAGCTGTATAACCATTAATGATTAGTTGGAGTTGCCAATTTTTAACAGGAAATATACCTAAAACGTTTTAATTAGTTTATTTAATAGAAACAGCAAATTAAAACAAGTGCACTACTTTGGAATAAAGGTTGAGCCACCTTATTTTTCTGTTAGGAAATAATAGATGAGAATCACTATTTAATAACAAAATACTAAATTATGGTAAAAGTAAAGTTTCATTTATTGAAATTTTCTTTCTCTATTTGCTTTTTCTATTTCCTTAACATTGCTACATATGCGCAAAACCTAAGGATTACCGGAAATATCAAAGAGGGAGAAGAGAATTTAACAGGCGTCTCTGTGCAAGTTAAAGGAATACCGGGACAGGGAACACAAACAGATCAAAAAGGCAATTTCATCGTAGAATTGCCCAAACTTCCAAGCACGTTAGTATTCAGTATGGTCGGCTATCTTACACAAGAGGTGATAGTAGAAAACGAACGTGCACTCAATATCCAAATGTCCGTCGATCCAAGCACGCTTGAAGAGGTTGTCGTGGTAGGCTTTGGTACCCAGAAGAAAACCGAAGTCGTTGGCTCGGTGACTTCCGTAAGACCCAAAGATCTTAAAATACCTTCCAGTAACCTTACAGCTGCGTTTGCCGGAAATGTAGCCGGTATGATTGCCTATCAACGTAGCGGCGAACCTGGGGCAGACAATGCCGATTTCTTTGTCCGGGGGATTACCACTTTTGGAGCGAATACGCGGCCGCTTATCTTAATTGATAATATCGAACTCACTACCACCGACCTTGCAAGATTACAACCCGACGATATCGAGAGTTTCTCGATTATGAAAGATGCGACGGCGACCGCTCTGTATGGGGCAAGAGGTGCCAATGGGGTCATCTTGGTAACCACTAAACGAGGAGTGGAAGGACCCGCCAAAATTTCTTTTCGGACAGAAATGTCTATGAACCGCCCCACACAAGATATAGCATTGGCAGACCCTATTACCTATATGAAACTACATAACGAATCTGTCCTGACACGTAATCCGCTGGGAGAATTACCGTATAGCCAAGATAAAATCGAAAACACCCTCAAACCAGGTTCTAGCCCATATATATACCCTGCGAATGATTGGCACGGTATGTTGTTCAAGGATTACGCAACCTCTCAAAGGGGAAACTTGAGTGTGACAGGTGGGGGTAAAGTAGCACGATACTTCGTATCAACCGCCTTTACCAACGATAATGGTGTGCTGAAAGTAGATAAACGTAATAGTTTCAACAATAATATTGATTTCAAGAACTATACGCTTCGCGCCAATGTCGACATCAACATTACGCAAAAAACACAGTTGGCAGTTCGGTTGTCCGGAAATTTTGATGATTACAATGGCCCCAATATATCTGGAGAGGACATGTACAATTATGTCATGCATTCTAACCCCGTGATGTTTCCAGCATATTATCCAAAAGATGAAGATTTCAGTTATGTGAAGCACATTATGTTCGGAAACTATCAAGGCAATTACCGTAATCCTTACGCCGAAATGGTTCGCGGATATAGCGACAGGACCCGCTCTCAAATGTTAGCAAGCGTTGAATTGAACCAAGATCTGAATTTCATTACCCCTGGATTGAAATTCATGACCATGCTGAATTTATCTCGATTATCAGAGTACTATGTCAACAGATCATACAACCCGTATTGGTATCAATTGCGAGGCAACTATGACAGCTTCACAGGTGAGTATCATTTAGAGCGATTCAATGAAAATGGAACTGAATATCTCGATTATCGGGAAGGGCCAAAAACCGTTGAAGCTACTACCTATTCCGAATCTAGGCTCAATTACAACAATACTTTCGGGAAGCACGGCGTGAGTGGGTTATTAGTATTTACCACTCGCCAATGGATAGCGGCCAATCAAGGTAGCTTGCAATTGTCCTTACCTTCACGTAACGTCGGCTTTGCCGGAAGATCCACCTACAACTATGACAACAAGTATTTCTTTGAGTTCAATTTTGGATATAATGGTTCCGAGCGTTTTGCAAACAATCATCGTTGGGGCTTCTTTCCCTCGGCCGGTTTAGCATGGGTGATATCTAATGAAAATTTCTTCGAAAAATATAGACCAACTATCCACAACTTAAAACTTCGCTACACCTATGGATTAGTCGGGAATGATCAAATCGGTGATCGCTATGATCGCTTTTTCTATCTCTCTCAAGTCAATATGAACGATGTGGCTAGAGGTTCCTTTTTTGGAGAGAACTTAGATAAAGGTGCTGCGGGGATTCGAATCAATCGGTACGCAAACGAAGCTATTACTTGGGAAAACTCAACTAAGCAGAACTTTGCCATAGAACTAGGATTGTTCAATAAAGCAAATATTATCGCAGAATACTTTACCGAGCACCGTCGTAATATTCTCATGACCAGAGCCGCTATCCCTTCCACCATGGGTCTACAAGCAGCGATCAGAGCTAATATTGGCGAGGCAACAGCACATGGTATGGATATACAATCTGATTTTACCCATTCTTGGAATGAGCATTTTTGGACTTCCGCAAGAGCCAATTTCACTTACTCAACCAGTAAATTTAAAGTATATGAGGAGCCCGACTATAAAGAAGCATACCGTTCACGAGTAGGCTACTCGCTAAGTCAGACTTGGGGATTCATCGCTGAACGACTATTTATGGATGATGCAGAAGCCAATAACGCTCCAACCCAAACATTTGGAGGATTGTATGGTGGAGGAGATATCAAATACCTTGATGTTAATCAGGATGGACAGATAACCGCAGCTGATATGGTTCCTATTGGGAATCCCACTTCCCCAGAAATCATTTATGGATTTGGTCTATCTGTCGGATACAAAGGATTTGATGCCTCCGCATTTTTCCAAGGGTTGTCAAATGAATCTTTTTGGATAAATCCAGTCGAAACATCCCCTTTCCAAGATCAAACACAATTGTTAAAAGCTTATGCAGATTCGCATTGGTCCGAGGATAACCAAGACATGTACGCACTATGGCCTCGCTTGAGCAGTACTTTGGTCAACAACAATATACAAACTAGCACCTGGTTTATGCGGGATGGTACATTTTTACGGCTAAAACAAGCTGAAGTCGGATATTCACTCCCCGGAAAATGGAAGGAACGAATTCATCTGAATAACTTTCGAATCTACCTAAGCGGCACCAATTTACTCAACTTCAGTAAGTTTAAACTTTGGGATGTGGAGATGGGAGGTAATGGCTTAGGATATCCGTTACAACGTGTCTTCAATGTGGGGATTAATATGTCCTTTAACTAACTAACAATCCGTATTATGAAAACAATTATTAAAAATATAAAGCTGAGAATCTTCGCTTTAATAACATTGACGTCATTTTCGGTATCCTGCAACAACTATTTGGACATCGTGCCAGATGACGGTCTAGCGACCTTAGAAAGTGCTTTCACGCTGCGTTCAACAGCGATACGATACCTATACACATGTTATGGATTTATGACATCAGAGGGTAATCTCGATGGTGATAATGGATATATGTCCGGTGACGAACTTTGGTCAGTGATAGACCGTAGAGAGAGCGGAGCCATATGGGGTGGAACGATGTTCAATATGGCCAGAGGATTCCAAACTGCTTCAGGTCCATATGGCAATGATTGGTCTGGCATATATGAAGGAATTCGTGCCTGCAACGTCATGTTGGAAAACATCCACAAGGTACCCGATCTCCCCGAATGGGAGAGACTACAATGGATTGCGGAAACAAAATTTTTAAAAGCATATTATCACTTTCATTTAATGAAAAAATGGGGGCCAATCCCTTTGGTTAAAGAGAATCTATCCATCAATGCGAGTGTGGAAGAGGTCCGTGTATATCGAGACCCAATGGACGAGTGCTTTGATTATGTTATTGAGCTACTAAATGAAGCCATTCCAGACCTCCCCAGCAAAGTACAAAGTCGTGATGAATTAGGTAGAATTACTAGACCCATCGCTGCATCCATGAAAGCGAAAATCATGGTATACGCAGCAAGTCCGCTATTTAACAATAATCAGGACCAAGCCAACTTAATGGATAAAAATGGGAGAAAGCTGTTCAAGACCGATAAAACGCCTGAGCAAGTCAAGAAAAGATGGGATGATGCTGTAGTCGCCTGCAAGGAAGCTATTGCAATATGTAAGGAGGCTAGCCATGGATTATTCACTCATCAAGGAAGGGTTAGAGTCAACGATACAATACAATTGCAACTGGATATCCGTAATGCGATTACCGAAAAATGGAATACAGAAATTATCTGGGCTAACGCGCACACTTCTTTAGGTGCAAATCGCAACCTACAATTAGCCTCTGCTCCAAATCTACAATGGGAACAGTATCCCGACATGCCTTCTCTATACAATCATATCCAACCGCCACTAAAGATTGTCGATCAATTCTACACAAATCATGGTATCCCTATGGAGAATGATTTAGAATGGTTGAACAAGAATCCCCTAAGTCTTCGCACAGGAGGGGTCCAAGATCGTTGGTACATCCGACAAGGGTATGTAACAGCTGAAATGAATTACAACCGTGAGCCACGATTTTATGCTTGGCTGGGTTTTGATGGCGGGCAATGGTACGGACAGAAGCCTGAGGTCAATGATCCAATAGCAGGTGACATGTTTTGGATAGCCTGCCGAGCGGGCGGGAATCAGCAGAAGAAAGGACATGATTGGGGTCCAGTATCCGGATACTACTTAAAGAAAGTCGTTCACTATCAAAACCGGCAATCATCCGCCACTGGTTACGATGCGATTACCTACCCTTGGCCCATGTTGCGCCTTGCTGACTTATATTTATTGTGCGCTGAGGCTATTAACGAATCCGAAGGTCCGAACGGCGTCAACAGCAGCTATCTATTTGAATACTTAGATGCCGTCCGAGAAAGAGCAGGTCTACCCGGTGTGAAAGAAGCGTGGGACAAATATTCCAACAGCCCCAATAGATACGGTACCCAACAGAATCTTCGTGAAATTATCCACAGAGAAAGATTGATCGAGCTTTCTTTTGAAAGCAATCGTTTCTGGGATATCAGAAGATGGAAAAAAGCAGCAGTGGAATATGAAAAGGGCATGTATGGATTCAAGGTCACGGCGGGTAAACCAGAAGAATACTATCAGAAAATACTGATGACCAACCAAAAATTTTCGATAAAAGATTACTTCTGGCCAATCCAGATTTCCTTGATCGAACAAAATCCAAATTTAGTACAAAATACAGGATGGTAAATCATTTGAATAATAAACATTATGAAAAGATTAATCTATAGTTTCGTGATATTATTTGCATTCAATGGATGTAAAGAAGAGGGCCGAATTGATTTTATTGATGACCAAGCATCAGCCCCGACTCCGGTAGAGATTAAAAACGTAAAAAATATCTCTGGAGGAGCAATCATAACCTACGACATACCGAGTGACCATAATCTCCTCGGCGTAAAGGCTGTATATGTTAGAAATGGTAAGACAGTGGAAACCAAAGGCTCCCTATATGTCGATACGTTAATAGTAGAAGGTTTTGGAAATACGAACGAGCAAGAAATCGAATTGTTCAGCATCGGCCGAAACGAAAAACTTTCGTCTCCTGTTTCCGTAAAAATAAGCCCCTTGGCCCCACCGGTACAACTGGTCAAATTTGATTTGGAAGCTGGATTTGGAGGTGTAGTGGTAGGTCTTGATGAGAATAAGACGAATGCCGATTTATCCATAGTACTATTAGCAGATACCATGGGCAATGGTAAGTACGTCGACATGCAGACCTTCCACACCAAATCCGGGAAAATAAAGTTTTCACGGCGAGGATTGAAGATACAGCCTTCCAAATTTGGTCTTTATTTGAGGGACCGTTGGAACAATGTTTCCGACACCATCTATCGAGAATTAACTCCAATCGAAGAAGTCAAAATACCAAGTGATCTCTTTCGAAACGCAGCCTTACCTACTGATTATTTCCTCACCGCAGAAGGTAATACAGGCTATCGCCTAGAACAATTGTGGCTTGGAGCAGATGCTTCTGACAATGCATTTTATGCTAGCTCTCACAGTGCACCCATGCCACAGTGGTTTACCATTGACTTAGGTAGAAGAGTCTCCATCAGTCGAATACAAAAATGGCCTCGACCTGAATATGAATTGTATTCCAGTACAGCCCCTAGGACCTTCGAAGTCTGGGGTAGTGAGGCGCCCAATCCAAATGGCAGCTTTGACGATAGTTGGTTTTTGATTGGTGAGTTTGAACAATTCAAACCCTCGGGTTATGGAGAAGGAAGAGAAGTAGGTCCTGTTACAGATGAAGACAAGGATTATTGGTACAATAGAACAGAATTTGATGTCATACCTACCGCAAAAGCCCCAGACCCATATAGACCCGTAACGCATCTTAGGATCAGAGTGACATCTACTTTTCAGACCTACGGCACCGAAACAAATAGGAGCCAAATTATTATAGCACAATTGGCATTCTGGGGTCAGTTAAAATAATCAAATTGTGCGTACAACTATAAAAGACAAGAACATGAATAGGTATATTTTATACATACTTTCGACCATACTTGCCCTTTCTGCTTGCAAGCAGATGGACAGTGAATACAAGGACTTTATTGTCCCAAATGGCCATATCTACCTCCAAAAAGCCGATTCTTTAAAAGCATACCCAGGCTACTACAAACTACGACTAAAGTGGATGAAACCAAAATCTCCAACGGTAAAATATGCGATGGTTTACTGGAACAACAACACAGACTCACTCAAGGTAGAATGGGGCGCAAATGACGATACCCTAGTCGTGAATTTATTAGAATTGAATGAAACGACCTATACCTTTTACATTAAAAATTTTGACGATCAAGGCAACGTATCTCTACCTTCAGAAATCACCGGCACACCTTATGGAACCAATTACTTAATCGGTGCAACGGACCGAATCTACATTAGCGCGCTTAGAAATACAGAAGGAGTAGGGACAATCAATTGGGGTGCAAAAACTTCGGATTTAGTGTATACTGAGGTGCGATACACATCCATGGATGGTACGAAGAAAATAGTCCGCACAAACGTTGATCAAGATATTACAAAATGTCCTGACGTCAAGCCTGGAGAATTATTCGAATATCGATCATTCTTTTCACCTAGAAACGGTATTGACCCCATTCCCCGAGAATGGCAGACATCAGAAAAGCCATTTTTATACAAATACCCTAGAACCGACTGGACCATACAAGCCAGAAACGGTCATCATGCTTGGGGTGATGGCGGTGGTGGGCAGCCAGCGTTGCTATTAGATGGAAACATGTCGACGGGTTGGCATTCTACGGCTGCAGGAGCCCCGTTACCGCAAGTAGTCGTCGCCGATATGAAAGAGTCTTTAACAATGGATAATATCATTATTTACCCACCTTCACAGGTCAACTGGAGGTATATGAACAAAGTTAACATATACATATCCGATAACCCATTAGCGGCAGAAGAACCTTCGCCTAGCTGGGGAAGCCCTGTAGCATCAGCAACCTATACAGGTGGCGATAGCTTCAAAATAACGTTTGATTCTCCAAAAAAAGGACGCTATATGGCCATTGTATTTCTAGACTCAAAAACAAATACCTACATCTCCTTCATGGAACTTGAAGCATACGGATATTAAACGTACTATCTGGTTGGTTAATAGGCGAATAGTTGGCACAGGTCCTGTCGTAAAAAACAGGACCTTTTTTTATCCCCCGATTTATTCTCAAAAAAAATCCTCGCTCTCTATTTCTAGAAAGTGAGGTCTTCTATGAGAACAAATAATTACAAGGCAATTATCCTAATCTGTATGTTTTTATTATCTCCTATACCCTCATACTGATTAAAAGCTATCTTATCATCCTGCCGAGAAAACACTGGCGCACCTACAATTCTGTCGTCATCAAGCCCATAAGTCGTCAGCTGTGAAACCACTTTGCTTGCGATATCAAAGAGGTATACATTGTTATTCGCTACAAAAGTCACCTTATCCCCTTTATGACTGATATTAATAGGAGATGCTATCGAGAACTCGAAGTTTGACAAATAAGTAAGTGTCCCGTCTTTTACAGCACACTGTACGAGCTGATTGTTATTGTCTTTATCTTTTGCAAGCGCATAGATATATCGACCATCTTCACTGCTACGCAGCCAATGTCGAAGATTGGACAATCCTTTTACTGAAAATGTCAGCCGTCGCTGTTCGATACCCTTTGGTACCTGTGGACGTTTTCCTTTTTCTCCTACCGCGTACTTATCACCCTCTATCAGTTGAGGGTCTATATCAACCAAAAATATTTCTGTCACAGATTCCCCCTTCTCATTTTTGATATTTCCTTGGAAAGCAATTGTACGTCGCCCCGCTTTGGTATCCAAGTTCGGATTAAGCCAACATTCATCATATGCCTTATCGATTTCATCTGAGCCTGGTCTAGGATGTGTCACGACCTCTGATACTATTGCCGAATAATAATGTCCCAAAACATTTCCCGGAGTCGGATCGATCTCGATTTGTTCCTTTCTCTTAAACATCACCCCTACCATCCGCAACCCTGGCTCCACCAATTCGTCATTATAAGTAAAGCTCAACATAGCTCCATCCGGGCTCCAACAATGAGAGTGCGTGCCTCCACGGAGGCTACCCGGCGCATAAGGAGCGGTCATGTCTCTTGCATCCGCTGGTACAGCGTGTCCAGGTCTATTAATATCCACAGACATGCCCGTACGGCGAGACATATCATATGGATGCTCTTCGTTGGCATTCGATAGCCCATGGATGAAAATCACACAATCATCCACCGGACTAAAAGAAGCTGCTCCCACGCCTGGACCGTGTACAGAAGGATCTGTAGTACGATAAATGATATGCTCTTCCCCAGTTTCGGTATTCACGACCCCTATTATAGAAGTTTCGCCGATTTTCGTATCGTCATTACGACCGTCAAACACCACCCATAGACCATCTTCCGAAAAAACGCCATGATGATGCAACATGTGGCCTATACCTGTTTGCGTCAAACGATCAACAACTATTTTTCCCATATCATTTTTATCTTGCACTCCATTCATACAAATCAATATTCCTAAAAAGCCCAGCGTACGCATATGATTTTGTGTATTTCCTCCTTACAGGTTATACTATCAATTTCGCAAACCTTTACCTTTCAAATAAGTAATAAGTTGCAAAGATAAGTCCGTTTGCACAACATTGACATTCGGCATCCTCGAAAAGAACTGGTCAAATCCATTCTTATTGCTCCTTTCAGCTTGATCATAGTCACCAAGAGTATTTATCCAAACACGCATACCACTATCCAAGAGTCCCTGCATTAACTTATTCTCGTAGTAGCTATCGTCGATATGGATAATCTTAATAAAATCATATTGTTTCAAAAAATCCAGCTCTTCCACCGATCGCGCGCGGGGCATTATTTGAATTCCCTTAGCCAATGCGTGAATTGGCACCACTTCTTCTTTATCATATAGAAAAATAAGCAATTGTTCCTGGACATTATACTGCTCTGCCAAATCTACTATCTTTGCGTAAGATGCCTGATTTTCAAATTTAATATCCAAATCAACCAAGATTTTACCCTTTATGAGCTTAAATACTTCTTCTAGTGTGGGTACTTGATAAGTGGTGGTATCGCCTTCATGTACAAGTCGGAGCCCACGTACGCCTTCCAGTGTTAGATCTGCCACATTTCCAGTCCCGTTCGTGGTCCGGTTTACACTGCTATCATGCAGCACCACCAAGTGTCCATCTACGGTCTCTCTTACATCGATTTCAATGATATCAACTCCATGCTTTATACAGGATTCTATCGTCGCAATCGAATTCTCTGGATATGTATTCTCCCCAGTATTTGCCCTATGGGCCACAACCCATACTTTACCCTGTTGTGCCTTGTTCAATTCCGTAAAGCTGTGCTGTTTCGATTCCGAGCAAGCACCAAACGTCAGCAATACACTGCACAACCAATACACGTTATTCGATATTATTTCTTTCATTTTTCTTACCATGGTTTACTCGTTCCTTGCAATAACCACATCTTAGACCACTGGCTATTCTTACCGCGGATGTTAGAATATGGTGTTTCTTCAATTTTTTCAATAGCCGCATTGGCGTTCTTTTCATTGGCAGACAACTCATTGTTCCCGTAGATGAATCGCAATGGAAGCACAGGCTCTGCAGATGCCGGCCCTGCCACTAACTGGGGTAGTCCTGTACGTCTAAAATCCATCCATGCCTCTACCGAGCAATTCCAACTTGCTATCCATTTCTGTTCGATAATTCGTTCCAAGGTGCCGTTATATTTCACATTGGTCTGGCTGATGAATGCGCCGTAACCGTCAGCAGCTCCCCAAGTGGCCAATGATTGGCGTACCGCCTCATTGTAAAAAGTCTCCGCGTTGCCAGATATCCATCCACGTTGCCCAGCTTCAGCCAAAATAAACAGCGTTTCGGATGCAGATGCTATACGACGTCTCAAAAAATCGCCTGTGGTAGCTCGGTACTTAGGTGCCAGCTGCGATACATGCTGATTTTCTACCGATTGGCCGGGAGTAGGATTGTTGTTATAACCATCAGGCACCATTGAGCCCACTGGAATTCCGACGTATAACCGAGTGTCCAGATGACTGCCTAACAAATTAGGATTATAACGACGGGTAAACTTATGTCCTTTTGCAATCTCAGCGACGTATTGCGCATCGGTTAACGAAACATAAGCTTGTTGCATCCCATCTTTCCGTACAAATGACTCGGTAGCAACCGTTAACGATAGGTCTTCAACCCACTGACAATGTACAGGTGCTACCCATACTTTCAAACGGGGATCATCGTTGGCAAGGAGATTATCTAACAAAGTCTTTGCAAGCTTACGTCTACGAAAACCACTTCCACCTTCAGAGTCGAATTGCTGTGCCAAGTACCATGAATCAGCACTCGTATTACCTAGAAAACGTACCCCTGCGTCGTTGCTGCTGTTATCTATGTATACACCTCCATCATATACTTTTTTGATATATTCAGAGGCTACATTGGGTAATTTCGCAGATAGTCGCATGGCATATCGCAACATGAGAGTATTGGCCAGTCGATGCCATTTGTCAATGTTACCTTGATAAACCAAATCATGGTTAGCAATGATACCAGTATTGGTATTATTCTTAAACAATGCTACTGCTTTATCAAGATCTGCTAATATCCCTCGATAGATTGTTTCCTGATTATCGAAAGTAGGTTGAATGATATCTTCACCCGCTTTGAGTGCTTCTGTGTAGGGAGCGTCGCCCCAAAGATCCGTTATATTGCCAAAGGCAAATGCCCGAATCACATAACCTATCCCTTCATGCATCGGAAACTTTCCTGCTATAGCACTATTGATCATCAATTCATTATCACGGAGCACATTATACCAGTTTCCCCAATCTCGATTGGACCACACGTAGTGGTTGTAGCCGGTAAACCAGCCGTCTTCCTGCATATGCTGTACCACGCCACTACTCACACTATTATCCAATTCTGCGTAAGCGCCTGAGACTTTTGATAAGATACCCGGAAGCAAAAGATTCACATTTGCTTTATCGGGATCTACACCATTTGGATTTTGGTTCAGCTCCGTTAATTTATCATTACATCCTATCAATGTCAGGATGGCCATGGCCGTTACAAGGTATTTATAGAAAATATTTTTCATCACGAATAAAGATTATAATGTCAAATCCAATTTAAACCCAAATGGTACCGTCCAAGGACTTAGATTTAGGGTTTCGATACCCTGTCTAAAACCTCCAGCATCTGCTTGGAATGCGCGCTCTGGATCTATACCTATTTTAGCTTTCGTCCAAAGCATGATATTCCGAGTAAAGACCGATACACGTAGATTTTGAATATGTTTAATTCCTTTGATATCATAGCCTAAAGCCAGTTCTCTTAATTTCAAGTAGTCTGCATCAAAGGTGACCTGCTGATTGTAATTCCAAGAGTATTGATCAGATGCACGATACAACATTGTTCCATCACCACCCAGATGTTCTTTGTAGCCGGTCAATTTACCCTCCGAATCATATTGTGCTATGACCCCTGGAATGAAAACACCATCATAACCTGCAACACCTCCTTGATTTAAATAATAACCACCAGTCTCCTCAGTCAACCCGCCTACCCTTGGAAAATTGCCGTTATGAGGAATGATATACTTTTCTGGATTTGATTTCAAAAACGCAGCCATTTCCTCAGCACTCATCTTTCCCCCTGGTATCATCAGATCCAACTGGTGTTGTGATTTCCAATCCGAGCCCCCGTATCGATATGTCTGCGATTGGAACTGCCCGCCGTAGCGCCAATCCAAGCTAAAACTTAAATGTATGTTTTTGTAACTAAATGAATTTTGCATCCCCGCCAAAAATTTTGGATTGAAATTTCCGACTTTGATTCTGTTTTCAACAGCATTGTCCTGTATCCATTTCCCATCATTCCCTAATACCGGCCACATATAATATTGGGAAGTAGGGTCTGTAACACGTGCATATCCCCTACTATACAAGTTACCGACCTCTTCGCCTACCCAGGTCATGGCTCCCGAGCTATTTTCGCTCCAATATTCATAGTAGTCTATTCCCGGAGCCAATTCCAATATCTTTGTACGATTTTGAGAAAAATTAACATTTACATCCCAAGTGAAACTATTGTCTCTTTTTATCGGCGTACCGCCTAAACCAAACTCCCATCCCTTGCTTTGTAGCTTTCCAGCATTAATCAGCTTTTTTGCATAACCCGAAGATTGTGCAGTGTTTACGGGAAGAATTTGGTTTTTATTTTCCACCTGATAATAGGTTGCTTCAAATCGCAACCTATTACCATACATATTCAAATCAACCCCTGCCTCATAGGACGTCGCGATTTCAGGTTTCAAATTAGGAGATAGCAATGTCTCGGGCATCTCCATATAGATTAAATCCCCCCATCGTCCTGTCGATAATACAGGGTTAAGTTGATACGGATTGGTGTCATTACCCACCTGTGCTATCCCCCCCCTCAGCTTTAACAATGAGATTTGAGCTGGTAGAGAAAAAGTTTCATTCGCAATCCAACTCAATGACGCAGAAGGATAGAAATATGATCTATTCTCAGCTGGCAATGTACTAGACCAATCATTGCGGGCGGTAAGATCCAAGTATAATTGACTCTTATAGCTCAAATTTGCCATAGCGTATAAGCTATAGATGGATTTTTTATATTCCCCATTTCTGATATCCAAACCCGCTGCTGGGATATTGGACAAGCGATACAGTCCTGGAATAGTCAAACCTGCATTACGTTTGGATCCGGCATACACATCGGTATTATATTGGTTCATATAATTTCCTCCAGCAGATATCGAATAGTTAAAATCAGGTAACTGGGACCCACTATTGTAGGTAAATAAGAAATCGATGTTGTTTTCTCTATTTTTTATATCCTGTAGGTGATATCCCCCTTTCATGTCGCGGCTATAGCTCCACGGTATCTTCGTCTCTCGAGTTTCTACAGAACGTGTCTCAGCGGCTCTAAAAAAAGCAGAAATACGATCACTTATATCCCAATCCAATTTGACATTACCGTAGACTCTATCCCTAACAAAGGCATTAGTAAGTGCATATGCTAAAAAATAAGGATTGTCTTTTCCAGCAACAACTTGACGCTGCTGTATACCTTCCTGTCCGTCCATCCAATAATCCTTTAAATCCAAGACATTGACATGAGGAAAGTTATATACAGCTTGTAACGGATTTGATCCTCTATTACCAGTTGCAGGCATGTCATTGGATTTAGAGCGCACAAGATTAATATTGCTAGATAGCTTTAAGTTATTGGCAATTGCATACGTCACGTTGGAGCTTATACCGTTTCTATACAGGTTACTATTGGGAATCAAACCCTTATGATTCATATTATTGACTGAAAAGCGGTATTGAAGCTTTTCCCCTGCCCCTGCAATGGATAGATTGTTGGAAGACGTAATTGCTGTATTCAGAAAATTCTTCATGTTATCGGAATATGATTTCAATTCCGTAGGGATTTTATTCCCATCCGCCCCTATCGGACTATTCCATTGTATTGCAAGATTACCTTTATCCAATTCTGGTCCAGCCCAATAAGCCGAGTTTTCTGCCAAGGGTCCTGCTGGCCTCGTACCCGAAGCATATTTATAGTGAAAATCCAAGAATCTCACAGGTTTCTCAAACACATTATTTGTTGAAAAATTAATAGAAGTCTTTTGTCCCTTTTTACCTGATTTGGTAGTAATCAATACCACTCCGTTCCCAGCTCTCGACCCATAAAGTGCCGCAGCGCTCGGCCCCTTCAATACCGAAATACTTTCTACATCATCTGGATTGATGTCCGAAATAGGATTTCCGTAGTCTACCTGGTTGCGGTCGTTTCCAAAACTACTGACATTGTTCATACCACTTACCAAGGGTACACCGTCTATCACGTAAAGAGGTTGATTGTCTGAGCTTAAGGATGTCGCTCCTCGAATCACCATACTAATAGAAGAACCTACTCCCCCAGTTTGATTAAGCGTGACACCAGGAACTTTACCCGCGATACCACCTAACAAATTCTCTTGCACGACAGTGTTCAAACTCTCGCCATCTATTTTGCCCACTGAATATCCCAAAGAACGCTCAGAACGCTTGATGCCCAATGCCGTCACCACAACCGTTTCGATTTCTCTATTAGAAGGTTCTAATTTAATTTGAAATGATCGCTTCCCTTCAAGATTGACTTTTTGCCCTTGATACCCTACATGAGAGAGCGTAATAGAAAGATCATTTGGGGTCAGTTCGATTGAAAATTTCCCGTCTTCATTGGTGCTCGTTGTCCTTGAGGAGCTACTGGTCTTCACACTGACTCCGGCCAATGGGCTACCATCAATTGATGACGTCACTACGCCACTGATAGAGGTATTGCTTTGTTGAGCCGTGACTGGGTGAATGATCACGATTGCGAGCAATAAAGCCCAAAAGCAACACCAGCCTTTAAATGAAATGATGTTTGTTTTCATAAATATTTCTTTAATTGATTCTATAGGTGAAATAACTGCTTACATGTTAATCCAACTTCACTTTATCATTAATCTTTATTTTTTTAAATGCGATGTTAGATCGGTTCCAGGTGTAAGTAAGCGCTACCCCTTCTTCACTGGACACAATTGCGGGATAAGAATACTCGTCTCCTTCCTTACCCTCTTCAAGTTTGACAACATCTATCCATTTCTCCCCATTATCCGTAGATATTGCTAGATTTAGCGCTGCTCGCGACCCCCAATTTTTATCATCTGGATTGTATAATAATGCCAATGTGCCGTCTTCCAATTTGACTAAGTCAATTCCACTGTTGGGGTTAGGCAGATTAGTCGCATAGGGCTTATTCCATGTCGCCCCGTAGTCATCCGAATCACTTCTATAAATAGACCCACCACTGGTCCGTAGAAGCATATGTACCTTCCCCTTCTCTGACTCCCATAATGTAGGTTGTATCATTCCCTCTCCTCCCAAGCTATCCACATCGAATGGTAAAAAATCGGTCTTCTCCCAAGTCTTACCCTCATCCTTGCTAATATCCACAAAGGCCCGCCATACCCCGGATTCATCCGAAGCTCCAGCAACCCAGTAACCATTAGACAGTACAATAGGCTTATTTCGCACAGGACCACGTCCGCCACGATCTCCAGCAACAAGCTCCAAAGGTGCTGACCACGATTCACCATTGTCAGTGGACTTAATATACCACGTTTCCCAACTAGCAATTTCTGACCCCACCTTAAAGAATAGAATAATCTCCCCATTGTCCCTGCGAAACAATACAGGATTCCAATGTGGCACTTCTCTGATTTTGGCGACTTCCTTTGGAAAAGACCAAGAATCGCCATCGCCTTTCGTTAACCATATGCCCACGTCATTGTGCTTTTCTTTAGTTCCGCCAAACCAAGCGACTAAAAATTCATCATTGCCCAACGACACCAATGTCGACGCATGGGCCTGTTCAAAAGGTCTATTATCTGGTAATACGAAAGAAGCCTTTTCAATACTCGTGTGATTTACTTCCTCATGTTGACATGAAGAAAAAACAGTAAGCAAAAAGACAATTGCAGGAAATAAAAATACTCTCATCATAATTATCATGTGTTAGTGGATACCTCAAAATTAGGTCAAGACCTTGATCAATCTTTCTAATAAATTATCATATTTATTGCAGATATTAGCAACTACAGCATCTAAACAGCTGGTCATCAATGGATAATTTGAAGATATCTTCCCATCCAGTAAGGCAACAACCAAATGTCGCCTGCGCTATTTTCGGCACGGCCACCATTGCCCCCGTCCAAGACAAATCGATTGGCATTATGTCGCGATATCTTTAACTCATCCGGAGGCAATACCACCTTCGTATACTGGTTTCTGAAGTTACCTTCAACCATTTCAATATCCTTCCTATCGCTATTCTTAATATTCCAATGAATAAGGTCCAACGGATATTTCTGTAGATACCAAACCGCATCATTCATCCCACAATCTGGTATTCCAGTCATCGCAGTTATGATATTCCAAAGTGCCTCTTTTTCCGGAAGTTCGATTTTCCAATGATCTACGATAGCTTCTTTGAATTTCTCCTTCAACTCCTTGTTAAAGGCATAGCGATAGAGCCCCCAATACCCCAAAAAATACATCTCATCGTCCGAATGGTTCCAATACACAGAAAGCAGTTGGCTCAAATCATCCTCCGTACCATCGGACTTGCCAATTTGGTCCATAGGTCGCATCAGGTTTTCAAGATAACCATGCTTATCCATTAATTCAAAAGCTTTTGTCTTAAAGATTTCTTTTTTTGTAAAATGATAGGCCGTTTGTAGCATTGCAATAATATTTGAAGAGTTTAATTTCCGATCACCTACATTCTTAGAAAAGCCATTCACATATGTTGGGTTCCATTTACCCCATTCTGTGGGTTTTCCATCATAGTCAATCAAATAATATTCATGCGCTACGATATGACTCATGAGCGAATCAATCAAACGAATAGCTTGATCTTTGATGCCCCTATCCTCTATAATCTCAGCGATTACACCAAATGCAAAAATATGCCCTATAGCTTCGTCTGAACTTGTAGTAGCCTTCCAATCCCAATCTTTATGGGGTGATTTTTGCCAACGTTCTGGATCAGCCAACTCATTTATGTGTCCTGTGCGTTCAAAAGACCGAGCAGGGAATCCTTTTATCGGATTAATGCCATACAGACGATCCATAGCGTCCAAAGACTCACGTGTATTCTGTAATGCTTCAGGATCTTTCGTAACGACATATCTAAAAGCCTGTCCTGCCAGATACATCGATGTCCACAGACCATCATTATCCGAGTCACTCATATACCCCGTTGAGATATCCCCATCAGTCATGCCCGAAAGTGTGGAATTAAATCCATTTCGGATATGCCTAGCTCTCACTTGATTTTCATAAAAAATCGCCTTTTCAGCTAATGTCATAGTCTTAGAAATAATCTTTGACAATCCCTTATCCGTGAGAATAAGCATGTTGCCATCCGTTCCCAACTTAATATCCACGACCCCATCATCAACTAGCCAACGCTTACTGGCGTAATATTTTATTTCTCCTCCCTTATCCATCCGAAATGCTCCCTGCTTACTTCCCACCCATAACTCTCCATTCAAACTTCTTACCACCTGAAGCGCCAAAGAAGGTAACTTTGGATTTTTACGCGTCAATGCATAAGATTCGTTAAAAAAATATAATCCTTCACTTTTATGGGCAATGATTACCTCGTTACCATGTTGGGCGACGGACACAAAGCCATTGCCCTTATAGAGCGATTTGGTTTTCATATTGTTCAATTCCCCCAGTAGGAGCTCTCCATCTGTTAAGATTAAAACCTGATGCGCATCATTGCCCTTTACCACCTCCAACAGGGTAGACTGGGGTAATGTCGTACTCCATGCGGATTTCCCATCTTTCAAGTACTGGATTTTATTTTTACCATAGACAACATATTCAGTTTTAGACAACGGTATCAGTCCTACTGCATCTTCCACATCATGGGGGATATAAAGGGTTCCCGCCCATGCGTTACTGAAAATAACACGCTTGTCCAAGTACACAAATTGACCATCAAGCTGCGCAATATCTACTATCGCCTTATCCTTCATAAAACGATAGCTATTATCATCAACGATGGTTCCCGGTAGCAAAAGCTCTCCCCCAGACAGCTTTTTAAGGCTGCCGTTGCTCAAAAGCTGGATATTCCCATTGCGGTCGGACTCTACAGTTTGAGGTTCAGACGTAGCGGTATATTTTATGGCATACTCCTGTGTATAAGGATGGTCTCGATGGGTTACTTGAGCATAGAGCGGAAACAACAATACACTTAACCCAATAGATACTAAAAGTCTTTTCATCTGTAAATAATTTTATTCCATCGATTGGATGGAGTTTATCGTAATTAAAATTTATATTTCTTTATGTGATAACATTGAAGTTTCCATCACGAATGGTTTCTATTACATGCTTAGTTAATCGATTTTGGATTGATTATCACATGTTCAATCGATTTGGTTTCTCCCGCTTTATGATGTGAATATGTCAAATGGACCATTCCATTAGATGTCAGGATCATGGCTGGATACGAAAAGCGTCCAGTTGTAGTCTTATCTTCCACAATAGGCCCCAAACTATTCCAGCTCTTGCCTTCATCCTTCGACTGGTATAACGACAGTCTATGTCTTCCATCCTCGGTATCGTTCACAAGCAATAACCAGTTGTTTTGTCTTACTTTCACCGCTTCAACACTTGCCGTACTAGGAATATCGATTTCTTGACTCGCAGTCCAACTTAAGCCTTGATCTTTAGAGACACTAGTATGCAGCAGAGCCGGCTTATCTCCCGTATCTCGCATGTAGGCCATAATCTCACCTTTCGAATTTTCAATTAAGGTTGGTTGGATGTTGCCTCGGCCTACAACTGGTAAACTTGATTTCCAGTGTTCACCATCATCATCCGAATAGGCCATCAAAGAAAAGTTCAAGCCGTCCGAGTATATCGGCAACAACAATCGCCCTGTAGACAACAACAATGGTTTTATTCGAGTCATCCAGCCAAAGGAACGTTTCATCAAATCTTCAGAAGCCTTGATGACCATATCATCATATCGCGGAGCATACTCCGCCCAACCGTGACCAGTAGCGGGCAACTCTTTAAAACGCAGCTTTACTTCATCGACAAAGTGTTCATCAGGTTTGAGTAAGATATTGTCCTGCCATGTCCAGTTTACCTGCTCTTTCTTAAAATCTGTACTATTCTTTACACGCAAGATAGAATACTCCCATCTGTTGGCTTGCACGGCAATCCAGACTAAGTGGAGCTTCCCCTTATGTAAAAATAATACTGGATTACAGTCGGGCATACCTTCTGTATCTGCCAATATATAGGGGGTTCCCCATTTTTTGTCCTTTGAAGAATACTTCGCCCCCATTATCTTCACATCATCTGCCGTCCTTTCCCCAGACCCCTGAAACCAGGCCGCCAATAAGTTGCCATCCGTCAGTTCCACTATTGAGCTTCCATGGACATGCTGTCCCTGGAACGGAAAAATAAAACTCCGGTCCACAACCTCAAAACGGCTCTGCTGACCGAAAGCTAAAATATAACAGGTCATGCACAAAAAAGCTATATAAATTCTCTTCATATCAATTGGTTTTAGTTAGTTTAAATTCATCAATATTATTCCCTAGACTATCTACACTCCTCATGTGCAAACTATTGCCATCTATCTTTACGTGCTGATATAGGTATCCTTTATGCACGCCTACATCACCAGTCTTGACTTCTATCTCTTCTCCCTTCTCTTTTGTCCCAACAGACATTATATAAATCGGTGAATGCGATTTTTCTCTATTCAATTGCGTACGGTGATAGTAGTGGAAATGGCCGGTCAAGACCAAATCCACCTCGTATTTTTTAAATAAAGGCTCCCATATCTGGATGATATCTGTATACGTACTTTCAGCGGTATGTGGAGCAAAATGAAATACCGCTATTTTAAAGCGCTCTTTACTACCCTCTAACACCTCTTCAAGCCATTTTTTCTGATCGGAGACAGAAGTACCGACCACGTCCAGCATCAAGAAAAGCGTATTACCATACACAAAATGATAGCTTAGTCCCTCCGCCACAGTAGGGCCGTTGTGCGGATATTTCAAATAATGGAGGTACATACTTGGGAATAATCCTTCCTGACTATCATGGTTGCCCGGTACCGCCATGAACGGTTTATCATCTAATATGGGTTGGGCTGCATGCAGCAGTTGGTCCCATTGATCTCTATATAAACCTGTATTTACGAGATCCCCAACTTGTAAGTAGAACTTTGCTTCCGGATATAATTGTCTCCATCGCGGGAGTAAGTGCCCCCATCGCTCATCATTGTGTACATCTCCAAACCAGCCGAATTCAAATTGGGCTTTCCCCGAATCGGTCTTGAAGGTATATACTTTACTAGTGATCGGTCCCGACAAAATCTGAAATCCATATGCCGTACCTGGCTTGAGGTTCGTTAACTGGACGTTAAATCTCTTTATATCCGGATCATTAGCGAGTAGTACATCTTGGATTAGAGTTTCATTGGCTCGCACCTTGCTCGTATCCATTTGTCCCTGTTGCCAATATGCAATAGAGCAGGTTTCCACATTCGTATTCGTTCGCCAACTGAGATCTAGCGTAGTCTTAGGGTCGTCGGTCCAAGTCCGTATAAGTTGGTCCGGCTCAAGCGTGGCAGGATAGGTCGTGTGTCTAAATGCGCCGATAAGGTGTGCCTCGCGAGATCGACCTCTAATGGTAGGTAGCACATACCCGCCTTTAAAATGAGTAGGGATTTGAGTCAAAGTAAGCTCCTCCCAATCGTGGTATACCACGCTGCCAATCTCAACAGGATTGACCTGTTGTACAATAGGCCATATAGGTCTGATTTTCAACTCACCTCGCCCCTCTAAAGCCTTGACCACAACAAAGTATACATATCGGTGCCTGTCAAATCCATTCACCCCTAATTGTACTTGCCCCTTCTTAAACACCTTACGCCAGACCTCGTATGTTACATTATCGTTTTTTACTGTATCCTTTGTTTTTTGAAAATTATGTTGGGTAAGCCAGAATGGGACTTCTTTTTGATTCATATCCCTACAGACAAATACCTCTGCATCTGCGTTCACCTCAAATACCCAATAGTCATTGGCTAAAATTTGTAGTCCATCCGCATCAAAGTAAGTCAACACTTCCTGCTGACTTATGTCTTTGAACAAGTCTACCTGTTGCCGTTGATAGATTTTTCGTATCGTTTTTTCCATGACATGCGGAACACGGTATTCTTGCAAACTCGAAGAACAGCCCACTATGGACAGGAGCGTGAAATAGGCGACAGAAACAAAAAAGAAACATCGGTATAACATCTTATTCTGATTTTCGTTAATGTTTAATATTATTTATACCATTCGTTTTAAGTATAGTAAAAGCGTCCAAAAGATCACCATTAACTTTGTATGATGAAAATGTAAGCTTATCCTGACTTACTTCCACTCCATGAAACAGCTGCGTAAAACTAGCTGAGCAATCCATCCAATCTGCCTCCTGTACTTCACTCATCTTGGGTCCAGATACTGATACGACATAGGCTGCGTGCGATTCTCCCTTACCGTCCATTGGCACGCGTTCCTTACCTCTCGCATAGGTATGATCATGTCCTTGCAACACCAGATCAACCTTGTACTTATCTATCAAAGGCTTCACCAACTTACGCAATTCGACATTATCTCTATTTTTCTTTGTAGAAAAAACAGGATGGTGGAATAGCATGATGACCCAGCGTTGTTTATGGTTCGCTAAGACCTCTTCCAACCATCGCATTTGATTATCTTTATCTTTTTCATACGTATTGAACATTTCAGTATTGAACACCACGAATCTCACGTTCTGTACATCAGCATAGTAGGTCGTCCCTTCTAATCCCATAACTCCGTTTTTTGGAAGTTCAAATTGTTTGTTCCAATACTCCGAAATACCATATACCCCCGTATCGGAGTCTCCGTGATCATGATTTCCTGCGGCTGGCATTATTGGTATTGATTGGTGCATATTGCCGCTGGCATAGTACCAATCTTCCCATTCGTTCAGGTTGTTCCCTCTATTTACGATATCACCAGCGTAGAGGACCATCTGAGCATCTGGGAGAGTTCGGATTGATTGCTTCGCAATCCTGGACCATAAGCTTTTGATATTAGCTTGTACATCGCCAAAGTAGATAAATTTTAATGTAGTTTCTGGTCCCCCAGTAGTCTTAAAATTTATCCATTCGCTCCATTTCTCCCCTTGGCCGACTCGATAAGCATAAGTTGTTTGTGCCACTAGTCCCTCAATTAACACCGAATGGTGCCAAGTCCGAATGCCCTTAAAGTCCAGTAGTTCCGACCTTGCCGTCAATGTCTCTGCAGAATCGGCTATATTGAACTGCGATTGATCCCTCACAATCTGCAATGTACTACTACCTGTATTTCCATCGGTACGCCAACTAACAGCAATACTCGTTGCTAAATTTTCTGAAATATTGAGCACGATTTGATCGGGATACCCGTTACTGACTGCAGGTGTGTACTGTCCCCAACAATCCATCGCTATCCACAAGAGTGAAAAAAGAAGGAAAAGAGCGTATTTTTTTAAAAAAATCATAGTATTCATTTTAGGAGTTTTTTACTAGGTTCAATTCATAACAGTTGCTTCATTAAAACACATATGTACAGTTCCAGATTAAACCTTAATATAAATTTTCTTTCTATCGAGTAAATATCCGAGGCCCCACATCAGTCCCAAAAAACAGATGGAATATAGGAGAGATCCTAGTTCAGGCGGTCCTGGTATTTGGGCACAAACCGTATTATAGAAAAATTCCAATACATTGCTATTTTCTTCTAATGTACCTCCCGAAGACACTTGACGAATACGAATCAGTTCCAAAGTACCAGGTACTATACTGCTCATGATGTAGATAAAAAGAGGGTTCTTGCCAAAGATTTCAAAAAACCTTGTCATCCTGTTTCGCATTTCCTGAACCTCTACAAACCAAATCGCCACGCCTAGCGTTAACACGGCCAAACCTGTGGTATAGAGAACGTAAGAACTTGTCCAAATCTTTTTATTTATGGGAAATCCCAATGACCAAATCCACCCCAGTACCAACACAATAAATCCAGTGACCATAAGGGCAGATATCAATCTAAAATTAGTCTCAGAGCTCAATGGTACTTTTCGCCAGAGCCAAGTTACCCGACCTCTCTCCATTATAAACAATCCCACTAGATAACCAAAAAGAACCTGTACGATAGACGGGATGGTACTCATCAAACCTTCAGGTTCGAAAGCCAGCCCTTCACCATGATACATATGTGCCGTACCTAAAATATACTTGTCGACTTGATTACCAAACCATCCCTCCAAAGAATAGGGATCGCCATCACCAAAAGCAATACACAGACCCCAATATGTAAATAACAATATAGCTGATACATATATGACACTTCTTGGTTTTAAGAAATAAGCACATATAGAAGCAAAAAAGTAAGCCAACGCAATGCGCTGGAGCACTCCCAATATACGCACCCCATCAATTGCATCGGTACCTGTCCACGTACTAAACTGTAAACCTTTATCATCCCAATAGAAGAAAGGCCACCAATTCAAGAATATACCAATTCCGAAAATCAATATCGTCCGTTTGACGACTTTTTTCCAGAATAGGCCATCTCCGGCCTCTTTCATTTTAGGAATGACAAACGCCATAGCATTCCCCACAGCAAAGAGAAAAAATGGAAAAACCAAATCCGTAGGTGTACAACCATGCCAATGAGCATGTAACAATGGTGAAAATACATGGTCCCAGGTGCCTGGATTATTGACAAGAATCATGAGTGCGACAGTCGCGCCTCTAAAAACATCCAAAGAATAATAGCGTTGCTTCATCATCTCTATTAAAATTATATACGCTTATCCACCCCTATGTTCGGGGCAAATTAGCTATTCAACATCCAGTGTATTTATCCAAATAATCCATAGGAAGTATTCTTACGACCAGGATTTTAATATCAATTGTCAATGACCCTTTTTGAAAAACCTATCCTATGAGATAGTTTCTCAAAATCATCCCACAACTGGTTAAGTTGCTTTTTCGTGTCCTGAGAAAGAGACTCACTTCTGTTTCTACAATACACTCCGATATCCAAGCTCCGCTGCCTCAAGATGTATTTTGCACTCGTTGGATATGTCTCATGCATCACGTCCATATTATCTATAAAAAACTGCTGCACCAATGATATCTCTTCTTCCCTATCTAGATTATCATAGTTATCACATAGCCAAACAACCAGTTCCGGAAAATAATTCCCTTGTATACACGAAAGCCCAGCAGATCCCGCCCGGAGCGTTTCTACTGCGTGCGCCATATAGGCATCATAAAGGCCAAAGTCTGCTACTTCAAGTGTAGACACAATCTTTGCTTTTACATTTTCAATATCCAAAGAAGTATCTTTGTGATATTTCACCCGTCCACTTTTAACCAATTTTCCTAGAAAATCGGAAGACATCACCCGTTTATAAGGAACTGGACACTCGTAGAAGCCCAAAGGAATATCTGCCGTCAAACTCAACAGTTGTTCTACATTTTTTTGAAATACGGCTTCGCTATCCGTTTGCTCAGCTAGCAAACTTGTAATCACGATAACACAGTCAATCCCGGTAGTATATATTTCCTTTACAAATTCGGCTTGATTCTCGATAGTATCCGCAAAAGTTCCCGTTGCAACAATTGGAACTCTACCGTTCACTTTGTCCACAATAAAAGCAACTGATTTAAGCATTTCCTCTTTTGACAAATTGAACATCTCGCTAGAAAGGCAATTTGCAAACAAACCCTGTGCTCCCGCTCGAATATAATACTCAACAAGTTGATTTAAAGCACTATAATCTATCTTCTCATCCTCTTGAAAAGGCATAAGCATGACAGGAATAAATTTTTTCTTATTCTTCATTACTAAATATTTAAATGTTTTTGTGTCGGAAACAAATCATCATTTTGCTTCCCTTAGGCATTCTGGTAATTCTAATCTTATTCTTTTCCCCTCGCTCTGATTTTTCTACTTAGGTTGCCTGCCAAAAAGATAGACAGTGTCCCCACCACGATAATCATATTGGCATGCAATGGGTTTTTCAGATAAGCATATTCATCTGGGATAAGGTAAGAGAAAGTCATCCATAAGATGATACATATTCCAACTATAGTCCCAATTAGTGCATCTTTATTTGCTGCATTCTTACTAATTAGTCCCAATAAGAAAAGTCCCAACATACCGCCCGCAAAAATCCCCGATAATGTCCACCATATATCCAGTAGACTTTTTACTCCTATCATTGCTATACCGCAAATCATTCCCACCAATCCGACAATCACTGTAGCGATGTACAAGACACGAAGACTATTCTTATCCGTTGAATTTTTGTTAAAATATCTTTTATAGATATCTTCCGTGAAGACAGTGGCCGAGGCATTCATACCCGAACTGATGGTGCTCATTGCTGCTGATAGTATTGCCGACACAATCAATCCCAACAAACCTGTTGGAATCATGTAGACCATAAAATGGGGCATAATTTTATCTCCATAATCAGACGGCTTCATCGTCGCTGCCAATTGACTTACCTGCTCATGGTTGATAGCTAGTCCGAGTTGCTCAGCCGCCGCTTGCAGTTTAATACTTTCCAATAGTGCCGGATTCTGTTGGTAGTACGTATATAGACATGTTCCAATAACAAAAAACAACAACGATACGGGAACATAGATCCACACGCATAGCCAAACAGATTTATTTGCTTCTTGAGGCGAAGTGGCTGTATGATAGCGCTGCACGTAATTTTGGTCCATCCCAAAATTATTCAGATTTATAAAAAAACCATATAGCAGTACTACCCAAAAAGAAGAATTCACAAAATCAAGATTCATCGATCCCAGACTAAATTTATGCTCCGCATTGCCGACCTTAATGATATCACGCCAACCGCCGGGGACTTCTTGCACTACCAGATAAATGATAATAATTGCGCCTAGTGTTTTCAAAACACCTTGCACCACTTCTGTCCAGATAACAGCCTCAATACCCCCCATTACCGTATAGATAACAATACATACCCCTGTGATTAGCATAATGGTAATCAGGCCGTATCCAGTAAGGGCTTGAAGAGTGAGAGAAATACCAAAAAAAATAGAACCTATTCGCGCTAATTGTGTCAGCAAAAAACAAACCACCGCGTAGGTTCTAGCCCAGGTGCCAAATCTCTTTTCCAAATTGGTGTATGCAGAGACTTCTCCTGTACTTCTATAAAAAGGCACAAAATACTTTGTTGCCAACCATGCTGCAAGCGGCATGGACAGACTAAACACAAAAGCATTCCAATTACCGCCGTAAGCTTTTCCGGGCACGCCTAGAAAAGTATTCGAACTTAGAAAAGTCGCATAAATGGATATTCCTATTGCCCATCCTGGTATCCTTCCTGCGGCTTTCGTGAATTCATCTGCCGAGGTATTTCGTCGAGAGAAGTAAACACCGACAAGAATCATAGCAATGAGGTAGAGAAATATGATAGCAAGATCAAAAACGGGTAGGTTCTTCATGGTTATAATTG
The DNA here is from genome assembly GCF_027627455.1 of Sphingobacterium sp. SYP-B4668. Taxonomy (NCBI): domain Bacteria; kingdom Pseudomonadati; phylum Bacteroidota; class Sphingobacteriia; order Sphingobacteriales; family Sphingobacteriaceae; genus Sphingobacterium; species Sphingobacterium sp. SYP-B4668. The sequence goes on from NZ_CP115483.1 coordinate 4,028,188, forward strand.
AGTTAGCGAATTGTATCTTTTATAAATAACGTCATATTTCTTTTTATTTACCAGAGATGTTGGATAGGTTTTGATAATTTTTGCGGCCATAGACATTTTAGCCTCCGCAATATCGCTATGTATACCAGCTACCATCGCCGCAAATATCGCCGCCCCTAGGGCACAGGTTTGCTCACTGTCTACCACGTGGATATCACAACCCAACACATCTGCCATTACCTGCACCACATAGGGAGATTTATTAGGTATTCCCCCCGTTGCAATCACCGCCCGTATTGGGATATCAAACGTATTGAATCGCTCAATGATTGCTCTTGACCCAAATGCTGTTGCCTCCACTAATGCTTTAAATATATGAGTGGCCTGAGTAGACAGGGTAAAGCCTCTTGCAGCTGCGCTTGTGGTAAAATCCGCATCTGGAGTACGCCTACCATTGAAATAATCGGTAAACAATAGGTCACTATCACGCACTTCCATACGAGCCGCTTCCTCCGTGAGGTGAGAGAAAAAATCAGTTTCCAACTTCTCCTTTTGTTCCCAGGTCAGGCTATTCTCCAAAATAGCGTATACCGGCGTCAACATCATTTTTCGAAACCAGTTAAATACGTCTCCGAAAGCCGACTGACCAGCTTCAAGTCCAATCATACCAGGGTCTATCGAGCCATCCACCTGTCCACAGATTCCACGTACCAAAGGAGGTGCATCTACCTTTGGTATCACGAGCATATCACAAGTAGATGTTCCCACTACCTTCACTAAGGTATATGGTGCTGCCCCTACTCCCACTGCACCATGATGAGCGTCTATACCGCCTACATTAATTATCGTATCTGGTTTAAAACCATATTTATCGACAAAGCAACTTGAGATCTTCCCAAAAGACTCGTCCGAAGTATACGTCTGGTCGTAAAACCTATTCATCAAGGGATAAAATGAAGCATCCAATGAACACAGAAATTCTGCAGAAGGTAAGCCTCCATGTGATTCGTTCCACATGGCTTTATGCCCGGCAGCACATCTATTACGCTTTATTTCGGCCGGTTTCTCAAGTCCACTTAGATAACATGGAATCCAGTCAGACTGCTCGACCCAAGTAAAAGCATTGTTCCTAACTTCCAAATCCTTCCTATTGATATGTAGTATCTTTGACCAAAACCATTCGGACGAATATATCCCGCCACTATAGCGGGTGTAATCGATTCGCCATTTCATGGCTAGTTCATTTATCTCTTCCGCCTCTTGAATAGCCGTGTGGTCTTTCCACAATACAAACATAGCATTAGGGTTGTCCTTAAATTTGTCCTGCAAAGCCAAAGGTCTGCATCGATCATCTACCGCTACCGGAGTAGATCCAGTTGTATTGGTACCAATAGCTACTACGTGTTTGACCAAACCAGAATGGTCACCTTGGAACAACGTTGAAAAAATGTCATCGATAGCTTCCATATAATCCAGCGGATGTTGGCGATACTGATCATTCTCAGAATCACTATATAGGCCTGCTGCCCATCGGGTATAATAGGATACCGCTGTTGTCAGGATTTCACCGGTATAGGGATTCACCAGTATCCCTCTTGCCGAGTCCGTCCCAAAATCCATTCCGATAACTAGTTTATCTTGCATTTGGGCCTTTTTTATATTCCACAAAAATTAACATGTATACCCAACGTATCTAGCGTAGCGGCTTTGATATTAGCGGCTCGTTTCACATCGAAATCGCCATCTACATACACGACCTGTATATGGTTGGCTTTGTGTTTGGCCATTAGTTGGTCTCGACTCATACCGTCCAATACTGCATGCATAATTGGCCATTGCGCATCCGTCAACTTCCATCGACGCTCGGTTTCTTCATTTGGCATTTCCACTACTCTTCCAGTTCCGATATCGCAGTACAGTTCATTGTTTTCGATGTAAATCCTACTCCATACAATCTGCCCCGGACGACTTACACCTCTTAACGTACCACCTCCTTTTTTAAAAAACATAGGTGGTTGCCGCTGACTATCTGCTCCTGCATATCCATTTATAAAATGAGAAGCTGGAGCAGCCCCCGATATTAGGAATACCCACACAAATTCATCCTTTCCATCGATACTATAGAATTCACCATATCGTATATCGTGTAAAGTATTATCACCATTTAACCCTAATTTCCGCCACAGATGATAGGTCACATATCCATCTATCCCCGCACATTCATCCACCTCGTTAAAGTGTGGTAACGCTGCATTCTCATACAGCAGTTCCCCCTTCTCATTGGCTACAGGAGGTCTTTCTGAATTATTCAAAAGCCCTTCAACCAAATCACTCGCAGGCACAAGATCCTTCAGACCTTGCTGGTATTGGATGCCTATCGTATCACATCCGTACTCATCCGCTAGGCGTAATGCCGCGATATACATCTTACACTGTTCTATTGTTTGATCTTTGGTCAACTCCATTGCTGGATCTGTTCCCCATGCAAATTGCATCCCCTTGCTGAGCATCCAATCCAAAACAACACTAGCCTCTGCATCTCTAATGGTCAACATTTTGGCATATAAAGTGGACTGGCTGAGTCTTTCCTTATAGATACCCAATCTATGCATTAGTGCATCAGGTACGATTGCATTGAACATCCCCATGCACCCTTCATCAAATACCCCCATCAATACTTTATCGTCCTGTATTCTCTGGGCAAAAGTCGCTGCCAATTGCTGGTCAGCATCATTCACCTCTGCTCTTTCAAAAAGTCGGACATGCGAATAATCATGTGTCACCGTACCTGTAGTCAGCCACTCCGATAACCGTTCCCTAAAAAAGATGTCCGTAAAATCCTTACTCCACAAAAAACTATAGTTGACCCCAGCTTTGGTCAATGAGCCTACCAAGTTCAAGGCTCCTACCAATCCTGGATATGTCCCATCCCAATTGGCCACCACCAAGATTGGACCACTATGTGAGGTCAATCCGGCCAGTAAATGGTGACTATACTGCCATACACTTTCTGCTACAATCAAGGGCACATCTCTGTCTATCGTCCTGAATACCTTAATCCCTATATGTTGATAGTCTATAAATCCATGTCTTTTTTCTTTATCATAGTCATGGGCTCGTTTTGACTTCCAGCCCAATTCTTCTAGTGCTTCACTCAGCTTTTCCTCCATTTTTTTCTGCATTGGCCAGCAATTTAAATTGGCAGATGGTCTCAGATCTCCGCTGCACACTAGCGTCACTTCTTTTGATTCTGTTTGTTCCATGAGATGTTACATTGGTTATACAATACAAATATCTCCATATCTATCAAGCAGTTACTTTGAAAAATTATCATAGTTTTCTAACATTTTATCATAATCCCAGTAAATTTCATCTAAAATCTTATTTTAGGGGCAAGCATATGACCACATTATGAAACCAAAATTCCACCAAGTCCCCAAACCGGCAGATAACACATTTAGTATCAGACATGATATAGTCCCTAGTTTTGGTACAACTTGGCACTATCATCCAGAGATAGAACTACATTACATGGTAAAGGGCACTGGCATACGTTTCATTGGAGAAAACATCAATAACTTCGAAAAAGATGAGTTGATACTTCTCGGATCAAACATTCCACATACATGGAAGTGTAATGCCAATAACAACAATGATTATGTTGAAGCATTGGTCATGCATTTCCACCCCGAATGCCTTGGCACGGCATTCTTATCTTTACCCGAAGCCAAAAAAGTGCAAAAGTTTCTTTTACTTGCTAATCAAGGGATACTTTATTATGGGGAGACCAAACAAAAAGCTGTAAAGTTTATGCGCAAAATGAAAAATACAAGCGGATTGGATAAGATTATTTTTCTACTAAAAATTTGTGACCTTCTTTCTTCATCCACAGAATATGAAATCATATCTTCTCAGTACAATTCTGGCAAGCTCAACAAAGCCGATGAACAACGGCTTAATAAAATATTGAATTTCACCTTTAGCAATTTTAAGCAAAAGATATACATTGAAGACATTGCGGATCTAAGCAATCTAAGCGTTACTTCTTTCTGTAGATACTTTAAGACCTCCACCAAAAAATCCTACTTCGATTTTCTTACAGAAATAAGGATAAGCTACGCATGCAGATTATTGGTCAATTCGGACCAACCTATCAAGTCAATAGCAGAGGAGAGTGGTTTTGACAATACCTCCAATTTTTACCGTCATTTCAAAAGATTTAAAAATAGTTCTCCTAATGAGTACAAAAAGAGCTATTTATCTAATGATATAAATTGAGGAAATATAGATGTGGTTATTCACAAAGATTTAAAGTAACGTAAGATATGTTCAGAAATAGTAAAAAAAAACAAGATCTCCTATACAGAATTTATCATTAGTCCATTATTTATGCTGAAACACCCTTCACCATTCTACCAACGAGATGATCATTAGCCCGCTTTAAGGTAAGCACGGTCACTTCTGGCCAAACCCCCACTCTGCCGCTCAGCCCATGATAACCAAATCCCCTATTAACATATAGATATTTACCATCTCGTTGATAGAGACCGGCCCATTGCTTATAAAAGTATTGGATAGGACTCCATTTAAAGCCAAATAACTCGATACCAAACTGCATACCGTGAGTATGCCCCGCTAAAGTAAGATGCACGTGTTGGTGATAGTCGACAGTCACTTCGTCCCAATGTGATGGATCATGCGACATGAGTATTTTAAATGAATCACCAGGTACTTGGGCCGTTGCTCGTGTCAAATCACCATATTGATGAAAACCACCCTTACCCCAATTCTCCACTCCTATCAGTGCAATACGCTGACCTTGCTTATGTAAAATCACAGCTTCGTTTAGCAATAATTTGAATCCTGTTTCAGCATGAATTTCCTTTAACCGCCCCAAGTTGGCAGCTTTATCTACTGGACTTTTCCAACGAATATAATCACCATAGTCATGATTACCCAACACAGAATATTTGCCATAGGCCGCTTTGAGTTTGGTGAAATGTGGTATCCATGGATCCATCTCTGAAGCCATGTTATTAACCAAATCTCCAGTAAACAATAATAAATCACTATCCTGGGCATTGGCCAGATCAATCCCCCGTTGAACACCTTTCTGATCGCTCAAACTTCCGGAATGTATATCTGACAATTGCGTAATCGTAAAACCATCGAAAGCTTTTGGTAGATCGGGAAAATAAAGAGTTTCTCTGCGTACTCTGTAAAAATGTTTACCTCGTGTTAGCCCAAACACAATAACTAAAAGAATCACACAAGCAACGACAAGTGTGGCCTCACTAACATACAAGCTTCGGTCAGGAAAACCTCGAAACAAACGAACGATATCTTCCGCAAATAGAATTGGGAACGAAAATATTTTAGGTATGAATATGATTAATATAGAGGTAATCAAAGTGGCAATCAAACGCTGAATGCTACTTCCCAAGCTACGCATAAATAAAATAGATACGATACCTAATAATAGTATAATGTCTATAGACCAATAAGCAATACGGACAAGCGGTTGTGCCCCCATCGTAATGATAGCCTGGTAGAAGTAAATATCTGCAATTAAGAAAAGAAATAAAATTAAAATGAGTCTCTTTGCCATAAACAATGTGTCTAAAATGGAGTAGACGAACTTCAAGCACAATTACCTTAAATCAATGAAATTTGATCCAAACTCCAATCATACAATTGCTTTTATGAACTAATACTCCAATTTGAGTTCAATTTTGAGAGATCCGGACCTTTCAGTATCATTTGGCTATACTTTAGGGCAATATGTCACCAGCCGATGCTAATCAACAATAAAAATCTCTTTACTCATAGCACTTCATGACAGTAATGGATTAATTAGTGATACTAGGTCATATAAAGCAATACTGGTATAGTTGGCAACAACCGAAAGAAACCAACCACTTATATGTTTTTTTTCACTTCAACAGATCTTTCATAACCTTAAAAAAATCCTCACTGAGCCCAATAAATCGTTGGACAATTCTCAAGTCTTTGTCTATAATTATTTTTGTTGGAAAAGACTGTACGCCATACAGTATTGAAACGTCGTATTCTCCGTCATTTACCAGTTGTACCCAATTAAGTTCTTGGCTACGAATAACGGCTTGCCAGTCTTTCGGCTTATCGAGACAAGCAATACTTACCAACTCTACTTTTGTGCTATTTTCTTGATAAAAAGACTTTAATTTAGGTAATTCTTGCATACAAGGTCCACACCAAGTACCCCAAAAATCTAGTACAATTAATTTTCCTTTAAAATCGTTTAGTGAAACCAAACGCCCCTCATTATCCTTAAGACTAAAGCTCGGTGCCTCTTTACCAGATAGAAGCTCATTTTGGGCTAAATTTGTCGCTAGGTAATTTTGATAATTTTGATAAAAATGTTCAAGTACTGCACCGAACATTCCCTCTCTGACATTTTTAGATAGCTTGGAATGGTAGTAAGCGAAAGTCTCTAGTGGAAATCGCGTGATAAAATATGCGGACAGATCCGTGTCAAGATTCATATTTATATATTGAATTTTAACTTGGGAGATCGTATCGAAGTATTGATTTCGGATTTTGAATAATTGATTGATGCTTTCCTGCCTTTCACCAACGCCTCTAAGCGAATCCATTTTCAACTCTAATTTGACGGCTTCTATCGCGGCAGATTTATAGCATTGTCGAAATTGAGATAACTCGGCACTGACATCATTTCCAGTGAGACTATAATTCAGATAATACTTTTCTAAGGCACCTTCTATCGTTATATGCTCATTTGGCTGAGTAAAAAGCTCAACCAACTTAGTTTGGGCAATATAAATTCCACCGGTGCTCCTTCGATGTACGGCATTGTGGGGAATTATAGCAAAGGCAGTAGGCTCATCGGGTATCTTATAAATAAAGGTATTGTTATGAGCTACTAAAGTATCTTTCTTGATATCATTTATATCCGACAAGGGATAATGATAAATGTATATCGTGTCGTTGTCAAGTCCAGTGAGGGTTGCTTTGATCACCCCCTTAGTTTGTGCAAATGAGGCCATCAATGATATACTGCATAAGCTAGCTAATAAAGTCCTTTTTCTCATATTCAATCTTAAAAGTTTAAGCTCAAAAGTATCTAAATATAAGAAGGCGAGCTACTTTGTGGGATGAACAAGCCATATTATGGGACCAATCCTCTTACCAAGAGAGGAAAACAAACTTACAAATGATAGAAAACAACCCATTTATAAATAACTCCATAAAAAGTACTACCCAATAGGGTACTAAAAACATCTTCCTTTTTGGCAGATTATCCGCCGTATTCTTAAAAAAATGCTGTATATAAACATATACAGCATTCAACTAAACTAACCACATATTACGCCACATGGGCTCTAATCCGATATCTTTTACTTTTTATCAGCGAATATTGCATTTGACAAAATTTGTTTGATTGTTCGAAAATACATCTGTTTTTGAGGTTTGGCAAATACACCTGGTTTTCCAGTCCTGCTGTCTTTATCCATAACCCCATTCCTTGTTTTATTATTTTTCGTTAATCGTCTTGATCTGCATATCCTTATATTCAATTTTCATTGGAGGCCCGACATGTACCTGTACACCAATATATCCCTTTTCCTTTCGATTTACGGCATCATCATCCAATACTTCTGAAATTAGTTTTCCATTGATATAATGAGACAGCTTGTTGCCCTCTGCTACAATCATAATTTCGTTCCAATCTCCAGGTTTAGTCAGCTCCTTCAGCTCCTCCGGAGTAGCGACTGTATCTCGCACTACGAGGCTACTCCAAGCATTTCCTATGGATTCGCCTTTTACGCTTGACGGATTAGGAATTTCTGTTCGCTGTCCACGATAGGCCAAGGTCGTCCGGTTACGTTCCTCATAGTTTTGGCCAGTATAATGATGTTGACCATCAATATCAGCCTGATATCCTTTAAGGGCATAAGGCACTTCGGCAAACCGCTCACTTCGATAATTGATACCACTGTTTCCCTGATCGGAAATTCGAAATTGGGTTCTTAATATAAAATCGGCTGGCTCAGCGTCTTTCCAAATCAAAAATGTATTGCTTTTTAATGGTTCAGCATTCGCCTTGATTTCTCCTACTAACACCCCATCCTCCATCCTCCAGATACTAGTATCACCTTCCCACCCTTCCAAACTATTGGATGCAAACATGGCTACAAACCCTTCCTCTGTGGGTAAGGTAGTTTCATTAGGATTAACCTGCTCGTCTGTCTGATTGGCCGCACGACCGTTGCAAGCAAGGATTACAAAAGAGGTAAAAACGCTCAACCAGCTATATTTCACAATCTTATTCATATTCTTGGATTAAGTTTATTGTTTAATTAATTGTTCCAATCTACATTGGTGTCTTCCCATCGCCTATTCTTTGCTGATAGGAGTACCGCTTCACATACTTTCTGTGTTTCATATGCATCTCGAAAAGTTGGGTGGCAGACTTCGTCAGTTTGCATACTTTTCAAGAAATCGGCAACTTGATGAACAAAAGAATGTTCATAACCAATCGATAGTCCCGGGACCCACCACTTGTTCATGTAGGGTTGATCTCCATCAGTCACATGGATAGAACGCCATCCCCTAACCATGGACTCATCGGCATTGTCAAAGTATTCTAGTCGATTCAAATCATGAAGATCCCACCGCAATGAACCCTTCTCTCCATTGATTTCTAACGTAAAAAGTGCCTTGTGCCCCCTTGCATAACGAGTAGACTCAAAAAGGCCTAACGAACCGTTGTCAAAATGACAATGAAAAATACAAGCATCATCAATTTTCACCTCTTCCATTTTACCTGTTTCTTCATGCAACCGTTGTTTGACAAAAATTTCGGTCACCGACGAGACATCTTTAATTCCGCCATTTAGCCACATTGCCAAATCTATACAATGCGCAAGTAAATCGCCAGTAACACCCGACCCAGCAGCTTCAGCATCCATCCGCCAAAACGCACGACCACCCTGTGGCAAATTTTCATTGATTGTCCAGTCCTGCAGGAAGTTTGTCCGATAATGAAAAATCTTTCCCAACTTACCGCTATCGACGATTTGCTTTGCAAGCGTTACTGCGGGTAGTCTGCGGTAATTGTACCATACCGTATTTTTAACCTTGTTGGTTTCCACGGCTAGCACCATTTTCTGTCCTTCTTCCAGTGTTCTTGACAAAGGTTTCTCACATAAGACCATCTTACCTGCTGCTGCTGCTGCTACTGCAATCTCCATGTGCATATTGTTAGGTGTGCAAATATCCACAGCATCAATATCATCCCTATTAATCAACTTTCGCCAATCTGTCTCATAGGATTCATACCCCCATTGTTCAGCGAAGGTCTTCACCTTATCCTCACTACGTGAACAAACTGCTTTCAATACGGGTAGATATTCCAAATCTGGAAAAAAATCACCGACTCTCTTATAACCATTGGAATGGGTTCGTCCCATGAATCCACAACCTATCATTCCTATTCTTAATTCTTTTTTCTTCATAAGGGATTTCATCAAATTTTACACTGACCAACCATGTGCTTCACGCACCTTTATCAACGTTTCTAAAATAGAATTCCAAGTCTCTTGCCTATGCATTACCTCGTTGGGAAACATGCATCCATCCCAACAGATATGATTAAAGGCTTGGGTTGGTTTCCCATTTTCATCTCTTAACCAGTACCCCGCATCTCTCACGATATCTAACTTACCATTAGGATCTGTCGGTAGACAATGTCGACCTGTTTTATCATGTGACCCGGAGCCAAACACCGTACCATCATTCTGCGCCACATGAAAATCAATAGTCCATGGCCGAAGCTGCTTTGTCAAGAACTGAAGCCCTCGCTCCAACTCTTCCCGATCTTTCCATTGAAAGTCATCTTTGAGAATTCGATCTTGCGGAGAATTGTAGCCTAATAAATATAAAAAGGTATGGGACATGTCGGCTTGAAATCCCATATTATCACGATCGACCATTTCTAGCGTTTCCAGCATGCTCTTCCAGCTTTGCATACCCCCCCAGCAGATTTCCCCTTCGGCAGCAAGCCGCTCGCCGTAGTCTGCGGCCACATCACATGCCCGTCTAAAAGTTTCCGCAATCATTTTTGTATGTTCTAATGGGTTCTTAGACCACTCCTCCACACTGGTTGCAGAATCTATACGAATAACATTATTAGTTCGGATACCTTGTTTTCTCAACTTATAACCAAATTGACAAGCCTTTTTTACAACACTAACAAAGCGATCCCTATCTTCTTGCGTCCCCATTGCTGACCCACCCTCAGGAGGCCAAATTGGCGCTACGAGAGTGCCTATTTCTAGACCGTAGCCCCCCACTTTATCCACTAATGTACTAACGTTATCATCCGCAGGATCCAGCTTTATATGAGCGTCAAAGAGACCAATGTCGACTCCATCAAACTTGACGCCATTAAAGGTAGCTTCGGCTGTCTTTGCCAAAAGCTCATCTAACGAAATTATTGGCTCATGCTCTCCTTTACCAACAATACCCGGCCATGTAGCATTGTGTAATTTTGGAAAATTGTTCTTGTTCATATTCTAACCTTTATTATTAAAAATACTACTCTTTTATTTCCAAATCTGGATTATCAGGCCCGAAGTGCTTCAGCATCACGATGGGATCCGTAAGGGAGTTATTTTTAATCGTTACTCCCTGTATAGCAGCAGATTCAGAGACAAAATATTCATCATAGGTCAACTGCCCGTACCGGATTAATGCCGGGGTCTCCAAAATCCAATCATTCAATTTTCCGCACCCCTGCATCATAATTAGACCATAAGCAGCTGCATCTCTAATCGTGACCGTTTGTCCTGGAAATACAGTTAGCTCTTTTGCACTAAATGCGGTAGACTTGTAACAAATCCATTTCTCACTATATCCAGCGGCCTCCATCTCCAAGTCGGGCAGCACCGATATCGGGAGCATAAATCTATTCTGCATCATATTTGGATCTACATTAAGATCCCAATCAATGATATCCATCAAAGCATCATAGTCACCATGCTTGTCTTCTGGAACGCCTTTCCATAGTAGTTCCTCTGGAATAATCGCCTCATTGACCAGAGATTGGTACATAGCAAATACATCAGAAGCTTTCTGAGGCTCATAGGTGCACATACTTCCTGGTGCATGTAATAATCCCGGAGGCACGTCCCATCCTGTTCCTGGCTCCAATCGATAGGCTTGTGAATAATTAGTAATTTTATTATCCCCTTTTGTAAAATTCTGTAAGCATTCCTTAATATGTTCCTTTTTGGTACCTGGAGCGATCCCCATAAAAGTATAGGGAAAATCTCCTCCATGATTATTAAGCTGTGGTGGAAAATAATAGGCTTCAGGTTTTCCACTTTGATCGATTAGAGCTGCTTTCTCGTCATTATGATGAATATGGTGCGGTAAGGGTCCCATGTTATCAAAGAATTTAGAATACATGGGCCAACATCGATAGGTCGACCAAATACGTTCTCCAACAAGTTTTTCTTTGAGGTAATCAACACAATCTGAAAGCAATATCTGCTTCATTTCGCCAGCATCTTCAAAGACCACAAAACTGAGCCCTTCAAACTCTCCTGTTAACGGACCGTTCTTAGCAGGCGTTGTCGAAGACAACCAACGCTCATCAATCCCCCCACGTTCACCACCTAGTATATAATAATCGTCTGGGTGGAGTTTAATCCGCCTCCCGGGAACACAAAATGATCTTGGCACCCAGTTCGGCGCCAATCTGAATATCCCCTTACCTTGTTCAAAGGCTTTTTCTATATTTTCCATAACAACGTATTTTTTAGTTTTTATATGTTATTTGTAAATGCATGAATAGCGTCATGAGTATCTAAGATGGATAAAGAAAGTTCATAGACTCTCTTTTCATTAGGCTTAAGAAAGGTGAGTTCATCTTGTTCTCGCATTTGCTTTTGTCCCAACGGTGGGTTAGTTCCTGGTTCTAACCCCGTCGCATATTCTCCAGGTCCCCAATGTTGCCAATTCGTCAACCAAGGAAGTTGCTCTTTCCTAAAATTTAGCGCTACTGCAAACCCCTGCTTCTCATTCAACAAGCCACATCTACAATTTCCCTCACTATCACTATCAGGAGATATAAAGGCCGCCTCTTCTCCTGCTCCACAATGATCTTGCCGTGGTTCGGTGCACGTCTTGAAGTCATTACCTTCTTTAAAAATCTTTTGATCTGCGCCTGACTCTCTTGCTCGCCATTTACCCTCCCATAGTATCTTCGTATCTGCATCAACTAACGGCCAGCCAAAATTAAAATGATACAAAAGCATATGTGGAACCTCCCTATTTCCAACATTTTGGACTTCATCGACGATATATAGAGTTGGGTCACCCAAATAGCAACGTATAGTGCGCGTCATTTCAATACTGTAACCAAGTGGGTGCCCTTGTAATATCCGACCTGTAATAGACATCTCACGATTTCCACTGACTAAGTCCGGCTGTTTAATCTGGATAATTTCTGCCGGAATATTACTGATTTGATCATGAAGCCCTCGACTACCAAATGCATCCGTTTCAGGCCCACCAACATGTGTCAGACCACAAGTGACCAATAACCCACCGCCAAAAGTTCGTAACCAATCAGCACCTTTATCAGAAAAAGGTTGAGGAGGTGTGACACCCAGCTTACTAATCCAACTTAAGTTGAACTGGTTGAAACTTGCATCCGCAATATCCATTGCCCTATCAATAACAACTTTGAAACGTAGCCCCGCACCAGTATTAATCCAAGCTATTCGAGTACCCCGTCCACGTCCGTTATCCAATATCGATGTTTCTATACCCCCCACCTGTGCCACATGCGACACCTTATCCAACCAGTCCTTATTTGAAAAATCCACCTTGTATTATTTTCTATCCTTTTTATAAACTACATTATTTTCATTTCCACCAGACATTAAGTAAGCCATGATATCGCGTAGCTCGTCTGGACTTAATACATTGAGAGTACCGGGAGGCATTATGGAGATTTCAGAAACCTTGATGTCCTGCACCTCCTTCTTGGCTATCTCTTTAGTAAGCTGCGGCGCATACGGATTCTGTGAGATAATATAACTCGTCTCATTTTCACCCATCAATCGTCCCATATTTTTAGTTCCATCTTTCAAATGGAATACTTTAGATTCATATTGGTCCGAGATTACCTTACTAGGTTCAATTAGTGACTCCAACATATCTTTAGTGGAAAACCGTGTGCCCAATTGTGTCAGATCTGGCCCTACCGAACCACCCTCGCCTTTCATTGTATGACAAGATGCACAGCGCAAAGCAATAAATAACTCATTGCCACGTTTGAAATCACGTATTTCCTTATTTTCATTAATATACTTTAAAGCCGAATCAATTTCCCAATTTCTGCCGGGTCCTTTAGCACCTACGACTTTTTCTGCCAAACGGTTGCCCGCTTGGTTAACCAAAGAATCCCCTGAGATTTTACCGTAATGCGCCAATTGGTCTTTACTGACATTACCTAAAGCAATTTTGCGGGCTTTATCAATGAAGCCGATATAACTGTTTCCACCCTTATACCCAAATCCTTTATAAAACCATTTAAAATACTCTTCTTGCAACTCGGGACTCCAACCAGTTGTTGCCGAACTCAACATAGTTGCCAAATAAATCTGTTGCGCAGGTGGAATATTTGCCAACATATTCGCGATATCCAATCCATACTCTGGATTTCGCAAGATTAAGTTAGATGAATTCATAAAATTGGCATTTGTAGAATCATCTTTTGCAGTATACATCAAAGGTACCGTCTTTCGAACGACACCTTCATCGCCTATAGCTACCAATATTTTTCCAAGCTCACGGTCGATAAGGTTCACTTTTGATGGATACATGCCCCCCAGCCTATAAGACAACAAGACCCGCTGTGCATCAGTAGGTCTCCCCATTCGTGCAATAGCAACCTCATAAACTCGTAACAGATTTAACACCATCTGCTGTGATAACCCATCTATTTTAATAGTTGCCAACTTGTTGAATATCGAGCTTTGAAGGGATTTGTCTCCATTTCTGACTAAGGCCAACATTGCCTCTGTCAAACGAAGTACGTTGCGCTCTTCAAAAGCCAATTGCTTCCATGTATCTACAGGTTGGTGCTCAACAGCTATACGTGCTGCATAACGGATAAAACGGTCTTCATGCCCAAGATATTCCCATAATTTCTCTGCTGTACCAGGAGCAGATGGTTTATGATATTGTTCAATCTCCCGACGTAACGCTATATCTTTGGTTAAATCTTTTTTGCTACTTGTTGTATTTCCCTTGATATCATCATGATTTTTATAATACACCCGATACAAATCAGATTCCAAACGCCTTCCACCAGTCAAAAAGTACAACGCACCATCTGGCCCAATCTCTCCATCTGTTAAGGCAAGTGGAGATCCCGACACAAACTCTTCCGCTTTTGCAGAATAGCTAGCCCCTTTGGGATCTAACTGAACAGAATAAATAATACCAAAGCTCCAATCAAATGCTAATAAACTGTTTCTATACTTCTCGGGGAATTTTGCATGACTAGCGTAAAGTAAATTAGTCGGCGATCCCTGTCCAATATTCAGAACCGCGGGAAGATTATCTGGATATCGGGGGTCCCATTTGCCATTCCCTGTACGCCAGCCAAATTCACTCCCACTGGTAACATGGCAGATTCGAGTAGGTCTATACCAAGGCATTCCAAAGTCCCATTCCATATCTGAATCGTAGATAAATAATTCCCCATCGTCATTAAATGCAATATCAAATGGATTTCTGTAACCGGCACTTATCAATTCCCAATGCTTTCCTTCAGCATCAGTTTTTGCAATCCAGCCCCCGGGTTCTTTACGGTCAGTAGCATGTCCCTGAGGATCTACTATATGAGGCAACAGATTATCATGATGCCAATTAGAAGGCAATCTATAAGCATCCATTTTCGGCAAATCTGTATGATTGCCTGCAACCAAGTAAATTGAGGAATCTGGTCCTAAAATAATACTATGTGGCCCATGCTCTCCTTCACCATTCAGAGCCAACAATTTAGTCATCTTATCCAGCTTATCATCGCTATTTGTATCCTCTAAACGATACACTCCACTTCCTTGGGAAAATTGATCGTTGGGAGAATGATTCACGACTACATAGAGGCTGTTGTACGCCCATAGTAAGCCTTGGGCAAATCCTATACCCACCTTCTTAGAACTGGTATCAGCTGGATTATCAGTAGGGAATTCCAACTTTTCGATTTTGGCCTTCACTGTACTATCGGCACCGATAGGCGGAAGCTCAATACGAAACAAAGCGCCATATTGGTCAGATGTAATCATCCTTCCCTTATTATCGAAAGTCATGGCAACCCATGACCCCTGTTTGTTATCCGATGGACTATAAATATGATCAACAGCAAACCCGTCGGGCAGCACGAATTTCTTTGTCTTCGGATTTGTGTCCTCTACAACATTCTCTTTGGCCTGTTGACTGCATGACCCCACTGACAAAAGTAGGAGCAAGGAGAACAACAGCAACTGTACATTTTTGATTTTTTGCATTGTGGCTCTTTATATTGATATTCTGTTTTGATTCATTCCTTTATTGAACTAATATCCTGGATTGTGTTCTATCCTACTAAGCAAAACTTCCCGCTGCGGAACTAGAAAAATAATATTTATACCCCTACAAAATTGGTTTTAATGGCAAATTACCATCTGTACAATATTTGACTATCGTTTTGTGATATTGGTCATATGGCATACCCCTTTATGATTTATTGGTTTTAAGTATTAAGAGCATCATCTCTCTTGATTAGCTACATTTAATTTAGTTAAAATCTTTCAGCAAATTTCGACTGTGCTTCAACACTGTCGATTGTTCTATTTCAGGTCCATTTGTGAATGTCATGACTTAGTACCCAAAACCTCCTTTTTATGTACGTTATATTTCATTGCTTTTTAGATTTAGAGGTTTAGGTTGAAAAACACCTAATCATATCGTTTATAACCAGAGGCCGCACAGATGGTCCAATGGGGCTATCCCAAATATATGAATCCAATGCAGCATAGGCATCCTGCACCATCCTGACATCTGCTGCACTTCAAAAGTGTTAAATATAATTAAGGAATTAGATTATGACTAATAATCAAGGAACAAGCATTCACGATATTGCTACTGACAAACCGCAGCGTATTCAAAAAAGATATGAATTATAGTAGTAGCATAGTTTTCGACAACCCTATAACTTTAAATGTTAGTCTAATCCTGATACAGAACAGACTAACGTCGTGTAAAGTCTTAAGTCCTTATCTTCCTGCACGTAGGATGTGATGTGTTTATAATATTCAATCCAATTTCTTACCCATTTCGAAGCAAAAGAATTAGATATTTTCATCATTCATGGCAGGCATATTAATTTCCTTCACACAACTTGCAAATGTGGTCGAGAGTATAAAACGCAAAGCATTAATAGCGTCTGACAATGGAATCAAATCACCTTCCCTTTCGTTTAATACGCTTTGGGTATCCGTAAATTCGTATTCCGTAGCCAGGTAGCCAAGATTAAGAATGGATACAGCTATACGGCTTGCTTTCAAACTCTCTCTTAAAGCATGTACCATACCACGCAACGCGAATTTGGTAGCAGAAAAGACAACTTCTTTTCCATTATGGTTGTCTAGGCCCCAAGTAGAGCCTATAAATATTAATTTAGAATTATTGGATAGCTTGAGATTTTCAATAAATGATTGTACCGCTAACAAGCATGATGTGATATTGGTATTAACTATTTTAACTATTTCTTCTGGACTTTCCTTCTCAAAATCATAAGCAGTAGAAAAAGCGTATTCTTCCCAAATACCAACATTATAAATAAGGCAATCTATCTTTTGATTGCCAATGACTTGTTTTATTTTATGAGCTGAGACCATAGGGTTAGATAAATCTGCTGAAATCCATCTTCTATTATCGCTTCCCACAAAATATTGCGGTTCCGTTCTCGAAATCCCAAACAACATATCTCCATCAGTAACAACATGTTCAGCAATAGCCCGACCGAGTCCTCTACTTACTCCATATACAACAAATGTCTTGTTCATCTGACTAGAAATTGTTCTACACATATGGAGAATCGGATAATCCTTACCCATACCATCTGTCGCAGACATACTCCTGATTTCGAAACCCATTTTCCGATAGAACCCAATAGCCTGTTCATTTTGTTCGTTGACATCCACCTGCTCCACTCCCAAATAGTGCAAAGCATATTCTATCAGCTTCCTTCCATACCCCTTTCCTCTAGCATCATCTTTTACAAAGAGCATTTCCAAATGGCTTTCATTTACAGCAATAAATGCCTTCAGGCCATTGTCTTCTAAAATATAAACCTTTAACTTCGGTAGAAAATCCGTCGGAATTATTTTTTTATAAAATAGAAAATCATCCTCCTTCAAAAAATGATGAGTTGCTTTTACAGAAGACTCCCAAACATCCATAATAGCTGTATAGTCTGCTTTAGTATATTTCTCTATTTTCATTTCAGATTTTTTTGCTTTTTCCATTTCCGAATCCTTCCTGTAGCATTGATATAAGGAGATGCTGTATTAAACTGAATCATTCTACCTAATGTCCACTTCTGATACCAAGCAGTTCCATAGAGTCGTTCGTTTGTCTTTTTTTCAATAATGGCTAAAATGTCACCAACGGTCTTGTCTAATTTTTCTTGCAAGGTAACATAATCATCCGCACCATAATCCAAATAGAACTTTTGGGCCAGTTTACCCAGTTCATTCCATTTATAGCCTTCTTCAGGAAAATCAACGGGCTCTTCCCTATCCTTTTTATCAATCCACTTTAAAACCAATTGCCCCCAACCAATCAAGTACGACAGAAGATTGTTGATACTCATCAACGTTCCTTTACTATGGCCTTCTAGCTCCTCTACCATGGTTAGCTCAAAAGGAATAGAAGTCAATTCCTTACGAAGCTTATCATAATTGATTTGTATGGAATTTTGCAATTCGCTTTTATGGATGGGTACTGCCATTTGACACTCGTATTATTTTATATTTAATGATAACCAGATTCAGCAATTCACACCTTTGAATCTATCCCCTTTTTAACCAACGTTACAGATAGCACTGTACCATCCAATAGCTGGTTAAAAAGTATGTTCACATTATTTAATTTTCCTTTTTATTAATATCAAAGATACAAAAAACAGTGCCTTCAATTATAGATTGAAATTCAAAATGAGCGAGCTTTTAGAAATACATTTATATGGGCCACCTAACTTTCAAAAGCCAAGTATCTCATGATAAAGCCACAAGACATTCAATGCCCATTTCACGGGCTTTCGGAAGATTTCCGACATATCCCAAAAACGAGTAGCAAATACGACCTCAGAGTATCTAGAAATCGATAAAAGCTTCACAACTAAAGACACTGATACATCTTTAGTTGTGAAGCTTCCTTTTTAAGTATATCGGAATATGCTTGACTATTTTTTCAGATAAAGAAATAGTCAAGCATATGACTGTTCACTTATTTTATCTGACCTGCAAGCAATTTATCCGCCAAGAGCTTCATGTAGAAACCACCGACTACACTCCTTGCTTTGAAATTTTCACGGATACCGGTATTGGAATCATAAAAGTCATTCAACGGAACCCGAGATTCGGTCTCAATAGCATGTCTATATACTGGTTTGATCAATGCATCAAATTCCTGACGAGTAGGTGCAAAAACAGCGGTCCACAGAATCCAATCGTTCTTAGTGTAAGCTTTTCTGCTATCCAGTGGTATACCAAACTTATTTTGTTGAGTCAGGTAATATTTAATTTCGGTGTTATATACTTTTTGCGGAAATAAATCCAGTCCTAGAACTTTGTCCCATACCAAATTGTATTTTTGGCTCCAAGTATTTTTATTATCAAAAGTAAGCGCATAGTGGTCGCCAGCATCTGCCATCTCCATCCACTTTGGCACCATCTGATCGGCTATAGCACGATATTTCTTGGCCGTTTCAGTTTCACCGATTACCTCCGCCATTTGTGCATAACAAGCTATACCTACAATAGCCTTGACCGACAGGTTTGCATTTCGGGCCAAATGACCTGCAAAGTCGTCCGTACACAACTGCGTCTTAGGGTCGAAGCCTTCTTTCACAAGATAATCTACCCAAGTAGTAAGCGTCTTCCAGTGTTGCTTGGCATAACTGCCATCTTGTAGTACCTTAGTAATGGCTGCCGTTAAAATAATCATATTGCCAGACTCCTCCACTGGCATAGGCTCGCCATAGGTCTGACCGTTAGCAAAAGGGTAGGTACCTAAGTCATGTGCCGCCCAAGGATAGGGATATTGACCACTCTCACTAAAGTAAAATATACCATTTAACATCCCCTTTAGCAATTCAGGATTGTAGATAAGGTACAAGGGTGCTGATGGGTAGGTGACATCTACCGTGTTGATGAATCCACCGCTGTTATTTTCTTTGGACAACCACAATAGTTCCCCTTCAGGGCTTTTGACTAATGTATGAGCAGCAATACTCTGACGATATGCAAGTATAGTCAGGTGAGCATATTCCTTACCACCAGAATGGAGAGCATCAGCATATACTTGTTTATCAAATGAAGTACATTTGTTCACCACAGACTCATATTCATCAGCAGCTTTAATAAGCTGATTCTCTATAGTTTCTGTACCCGAATTGTTCCACCATGGCCTTAGGTTGTTTTTAAAATATTGAATTGCATAAATCTCATCGTATCCTAGTTCAATGAAATGTTTCACTTCAGCATTCCCAACGTTACCAAAAGGAATCACCGTGTTTAAGGATAATGAAGTTCCCTTTGAAGCGGTAGATGTGTTAACGCCGTTTCGAAACGCATCCACAGCAGTGGCCACAGGCGTTACAAATTGTTCGACACCATTTGCTTTTGGCGCAGCTACATAGAAATACCCCCAGTCGATACGCATATCATCTGCACCCTTCCCCAAGACAGGCTGTTCAACAGTTCCTGCTTTTAGTATCGACAGTCCTCCTGTTGTATATTTTTGAGCTGTCACCTCCTGTGATGGTCTATACACTGCTATATTAGATGATGCACCAAGAAATACTTTTACTGCGTGCCGTTTATTATCATTCGCTTGTACACTATATGTAATATAGGAGACTGGTCTAGACAGTAAATTCAAATCGTCCATGAGTAGAGGAGATGTGAAAGTCAGTTTAAGATTTACTTTGCCTGCTACAAATTTATAGATTGTTTGTGTCGCCGTAATCTCTACATCTTTTTGCACAGCCATCTGTATTTTGGGCCCGCTTTCCTTCAACCTATCCACCAAACCAAAATCCAGGAATCGACCACCAGCAGTATTTACCAAATGAATAGCTATTACATTCTGTCCCGCTTTAAGATCCGTTTTAAGAATTGGCAGATATTCAAATTTATTGGTCCAACCAGCTTTATCATAGATTTTCTTGCCGTTCAAAAATACCTCAACATTATCATCGTGGTTCAATTTTAAGAAAAGTTCATTGATGCTAGCTGGATTAACGATATCAAAAGTTCTCCTTACCCAGATATCATCCGATTTCCAAAGGGTTTTGACATGCTTTTCGTCATCACCTATAGGTGCAGCACCCGATTTCCAATCTTCCGCGGAGTAGTTTAGAGATGTCCAATCTCCATGCGGCTTAGTTTCGCTATATTGTACAGTATATGGGCCGTCATGAGAGGTATTAAGTATCGTTTTATAGTTTGGTTCTTCTTTACCCAAGAAACGGTAAATGTTTCCATCTACATTAATTAACCCAAGCAAAGAATGATCTGCATCTGTCCAGTGCTTAGTAGTAGATTCATTAAGTTGATCTGTAGTTGACCAGATACTGAAATTCGGATTGTGCGTGATTAAAGGATAGGCTGGGGCCTTCCTTTGTTGGGCTTCGACTTGGCCTATTGCCAACATGCAGCATAAAAAACACCAAACATTCATTCTTTTGAGTTTGTTCATCTCAATAATAGATTTTTGAAAAGGTTTAAACATATCGTACGGAAAAATTGACGTGAAGCTCATATGCGGTTCGGAATACAATCGCTACGGTCTTCATGAAATAATAAAATGCTTTTGAATATCAGCTTCGGACTTGTTTGGATTTATATTTTAAAAATGCTTACGACCTTCTTTTTTAAAAAAAATAAGGTATCTTTTAAAGATATAGCAATATTTCTATCTCAAAAAAACGCAATAATGTTGTAGCCAGAAAAAGCTTAAACAAATATTTAGATAAATTTCAAACAGATCCTTAATCCTGAAAATCAAATAACGCTTTAATATTTTAAAATCAACAGCGAAATCGTATCAATTTAGGTTCAATTCATATCAATTTAGTAGTGCGCTGTTATTGCACTATTCTATTTCTCCCCAAAAACCTTCATCATGCTTTACAACTTTTCTAAAGGTTTGATCAGTGGATATTGGTCAAATGCTCAAAAACAACATCTCATGTATACCAGCAAAGCTAATTACCTACGATTAACAGACTAAGTATCGAAAAGCAAAAATGCCAATAGGTCACATTACTAAAGAGATCGGAAAAAAATTGACTTTCTATCTCAGTAGCTTCGACTTCAATATTTCTTTTATATCGAAATATCAAAAACATCCTGAAGTGCCAGCTTAGCCGCATGGTAACCGCACATCCCATGGACTCCTCCCCCTGGTGGCGTAGAAGATGAACAAATGAAAACCTTTTTGATAGAAGTCCTATATGGAGATAGACTTAATGTAGGTCGGGTATATAATTGGCGAATATCGATAATTCCACCATTGATATCACCACCTATATAATTTGGATTATAGGCTTCCAAAGCATGCGTATCCATTACACTTGTCGCTAAAATTCGATCTTTGAATCCTGGAGCAAAGCGCTCTACCTGATTTTCAATCTGTCTTGTCATATCCTGTTTAGAGCCATTAGGTACGTGACAATAGGCCCATACGGCTTGCTTACCTTCTGGTACACGAGTGGCATCAAACAAGCTTTGTTGCGCCAACAGTACAAACGGCTTTTCAACGTGATATCCTTTTGAGGTTTTCCATTCAGCTTCCGCAATCTCCTCAAATGTATTACCCAAGTGTACCGTACCAGCAGATTGGGCTTCGGCAGACACAAAGGGAACTGGTCCATCTAATGCCCAATCAATTTTAAAAACACCCATACCATATCGATATTTCTTCAATTGACCTCTATACGATTTTTGAAGTCGAGCACCTAGAATCCTGTCCAGTTGAAGGGGGCTAACATCAAACAGCACTGCGCGGTGGGAAGGCAAGTCTTCTAAGTCTTCAATCCATACACCTGTATGAATCTCCCCCCCCAGTGACACAAAATATGCAGCCAAAGCGTCGGCAATAGATTGTGACCCTCCTTTAGGTATTGGCCATCCCTTACTGTGCCCTACAGCCAACAACATCAACCCAACTGCTGACGAAGCTACATTATTCAAAGGTTGAATAGCATGTGCAGCCATTCCCGCCCAAAGACCACGAGTTTTAGAGCTTCGAAATCGATTCACCAGCCAAGCTGCGGGCTGCAAAGCCTTTAGACCAAATCTAGCCATTAATAAAGGGTGTTTCGGAAAGCGCAGTGGTCCCATACTATCACGAGATAGCGCACCCCACTCGCGAACGAAAGGCTCTATTAATGATCTATACCGTTCTGCATCTTTCCCTAAGCCATGTGCCGTAGCCGTAAGAGATTTAGATAGATAAGCCGAGCTTCCATCATCAAAAGGATGCGCTGCCGCTAGGGGAGATTCAATAAATTCTAGACCGTAATCGGCCAATGGAAGTGTAGAAAAGAAAGGGGATCCCACTGCCATAGGATGGATGGCAGAGCACACATCATGCGCATAGCCAGGCAGCGTCAATTCCAAAGTACGCATACCACCACCTATCGTATCCTTCCCTTCTATCAATAGAACCGAAAGTCCCTGCTGTTGCATTGTAATAGCGGCAGCAAGACCATTAGGTCCAGATCCTACGACTATAGCATCATATTGGTTTTTATTCATCAAAACTTTACTAGGGTTTAATATTTTTTATAGCGGGACCGAAATCATAAATAACAGCATCCGGACGACCCCGTCGAAGTAGGCTACTTCCTATTGCAGACCGATAACCTGAAGCACAATGCACTACAATAGGTTTGTCGGTACGGATTTCAGAGATTTGCTTCTTCAATTCTGGCAACGGAATATTCACCGCATGGCTAAAAATACGGTTTTTATGTACTTCGTTCTCATTTCTAACGTCAATAATGTAATAATCTTCGGGATGTTCCAACACATCATTTACATCCAATTCTGTTGGCCCCTCTTGGAATCGGTTATAAATCAAAGCGCCCGATACCTGACCTTCATACCCAATCTTAGCCACTTGTTTTAGTCTTTGGTGCAAGTGTTCTTCATCCTCACTAATGAGATAAAATTTCTCTCCCGGCTGAATGATTGTACCCAACCACGTTTCAAATTTACCATTCCCAGGTATTTGGATAGCACCTTTGATATAGGACGTTATAGCGTACTTCTGCGGTCGAGTATCTAGCTGGAGGACATGCGAGGGAAGTGGAATATTCGTTGGCAGAATATCAATCAAGGACAAACTGGATTGGAGATTTTCCGCACCCTTCAGATTAAGATTTACATCAAATGGGAAATAAGCTGGAACAAATGCCAAATCTGCCAATATCCAAGAAACAAATTCCCCCTCTCCTTTTATCTTAAAAGCTGGATTATGAATGCGTTCATAACCCAGAGTACTGGTTGCTACATCCCGAATACCCGAGGCACAGAGTGATCCAGCACCATGTGCTGGATAAAGGGCAAGAGAATCTTCCAATACACTTAATTTGTCTTTCACCGTTCGATACATCGCACGCGCAAGTGCCTCTCGACTACTAGGCGAACCTTCATCTGTATCTCGCAAATCAGGACGACCTACATTTCCAAAAAGCAAAGTATCTCCTGAGAACAATGCGATATTCCGATTCTGATCTTGTAAGACCAAGGATATACTTTCTGGAGAGTGCCCCGGAGTATGCAATACCTGTAGACGAACGGAATTGTTCAAAACAATATAATCACCTTCTATCAAGGCCTTATGGCCAAATTCTGCTAGATAGTCTTTACCCACATAAATTGGAATTTGAAGTCTACGCTGCAATTCGGCATGCCCACTCACGAAATCTGCATGGGGATGGGTTTCGACTACAGCAATAATCTTCAGATTCTTTTCCTCTGCAAAATCCAGGTAAGGCTGCACATCTCTTGCTGGATCTATTAGTAAAATAGATTTTGCATCGTAAACCGCATACGCAAATTGTGACAGACCTTCATCGACAAATTGTTGAATCTCAAAATTTCGATTTACTTTGTCTTTATTTACAGCCAGCCCTTTCTCCGATAGGTATATTAGCCCCAATCCTATTATCCCCTCTTTAACAAATTGTCTTCTCTGCATCAGTGACATCCCTTTCCGTTGTTATCCCTGTTTACTTTTTCACCTATGAAATAGCCCTTTTCTTCCCATGCCCTTATTCCTCCCTTGAGCCCCACCACTTCTTGGATCCCAAGATGAGTCAAATAATCCGCAGCTTCGCTACTTCTATTTCCGCTTTTACAATAAATGTATACAGGTCGCCTCTTATCTAATTTTTGCACAACCAGCTGGAAGGCTATGCTGTCTTTCCAGTTTAATAGAATAGCCCCCGAAATCGTCCCCTCTGCAGTCTCGATAGGTGTACGTACATCAATCAATTGTATGGCCGTGTCCACAAGCAGACGATCATGAAAGTTTTCAGCTTCGCAAAGTTTCTTTTGCTGTGCAAATCCAGAATGAGCTACAAAAAACAAGAAACCTACCATCCAAAAAGGTCCCATTTTTCTAATTTTTAGATTATTCATAGTTATAAATATTATTACGTGTATACCATCCTTCGCCGATAGCATGCTGATGCTTATGCTTGCTTAGTATGACATTAATGGAGTCTTTGTCATTGATTCGTCCCGCCAATCTAATATTACCGTTAGGCAGTCGATTATACTCCCAACGCAAGATATGCAGACTATCTCGCCACACCGTTTGGTACTTGTCCCTCAAATCCATCCTAATATTACTGCGCTCACGGACCAGTTCCCTAGCAAATTTCTGGTTCTTATCAACGAGGTACAAATAATTTTCAGCACTATCGATTTCATAATAGAGATATCGCTTTCCTCCGGCCCGACCAGTAAACTCATAATCTTTGAATAGATCAGTGGCTTTAGGAGTACCATTATCTAGGTTTATGGCATATGCCTTATTAACTGTATAGACAAATGTGGAGTAGCGTTCAAAAACCGCATCATGCCATCGAACAGAGTCACTTGGATCGTATGGTAGAGTCTTGCCATTGAGATCAAATTTAGAGATATGATAATATCCCGCCGCATTGGCAAGTCCGGGTACAATTGGTTCCTTGAGCTTACCTTCGTTGTAGTGCATCTCATAGCGTTTGTATCCATAATAAAAAAGAAACAATAATATAAAAAGGTATTTACCTCCAAGGTATGCTACTCTCCACCCAGGAGTTCTCCAATTGGGGGTATAATAATTGGGAGCAAAGTCTTGTCGTTTAATAAATACCTGCCAGATGCCCGGTAGATATTGTAATAAGACAAAAACAGACAGTACTACAAAATATCCACTATAAAGGTGTACAGCTCCATCATAAGCCAGGTTTGCATGTGCAATATTATATAGAACACCTGCATTAATAATAGCCCCTAAGGCTGTAGTTTTTCTAAAAAACATCAATATCCCAGCTCCTATTTCCAAAAGTCCTAGAAAGATCTGGTACCACAGAGAAAGTCCTACAGCTTGCCAATACAATTTGAAAGGAGCGTAGTCACCAAAGGCAGTATGCAGATTAGCCTCTGAGGGAAATGGCATCTGCATTGGGTACAATTTAAGATAACCGAAGGCAATGATTCCAATAGCGATACGATAACGTGCGAGTACACGTAGCCAATAATACCCCTTTGCGACATTAATCGGGGTCGCGTTACGACTTAACCACGCCCAGAGGTAGGCTCCTGTGGCTGCGATGATGGCTGTAAGCCCCCAAGAGGCAAAGGAATACAACCCCCACTTACCACTTTCTCCAGCTATATCGATGAGTCCGGGACGGAATCCGGCCATCGAAGACAACACCTCATACAATGATTTGCTTTTGAAGAGATGAGCATACCATTCATACTTTACAGGAATGACAAAAAGTAAGATAAATATAAAAAAGAAACGGAAAATAATATTTCTTCCAGAATCCCAACGGTCTATGGACTTATTCACATATTCCGATTCGACGATAGTGCTTTGTGTCATAGTTATTAATAGATTTTAATAGGTTTACGTCGCCCTTTATGCAGTAAATATTCCTTAGAAGTACGTTGCAGTACGACCTGTAGTGAATCTTTCGCATTGGATACTCCGGAGAGGACAAGCTGATCTTTTCCCGACTGTTTCACATGGAAAACAAAGCGATCACCTTTAACAATCTTATTTTGCAGCTCTATTCGGCGACCTCCATCACGAATTTCATAACGATAAAAATGTCGGCCTCCGTTACCCAATTGTTCAAAATTTCGAAGACTATCTACCTGATACACAATCTTGGGTCTGGTACTGTCCACTACACCTGCGTTATTATCTCGAATACTCAATGTATTCCATTTTTCAAAAATCACATTTCTCCAGCGCACTTCATCATCCTGCGAATAAGCAATTGTGTCAGCATTGCGGACAAATCTAGTTACCTCATAATATCCAGCAGCATCTTTAAGCCCCGCTTGATTAGAATAGGGATACCGTTCGTTGGACCAAATTCGATATGTCCCCCCCAGTAGTATTAGCACCCAAATGACTACTGCTATCTTGAGCCCTTTTCTAAATTTCAAATACCGCTCTTTATATACAGGTTCGTAAGTATCGGCCTTAGTATATCTTTCTAAGAAAAGTAAAGCATATAAACGAGGAAGGTCATACCACAAAATGGCAAACGACAGCAATAGCAAAAAGGAACTATATACTTGCTCACCGATACCGTATGCATAGTTAGCCAAGACAATATTGAGCAACAGGCAGAATGCTATAGCAGCACCTATTACGGTAGTCTTTCGAAACAAGAGCAACAAGGCCGCTCCTATCTCCATAAGACCAAGTGTCGGGACATATCCTGCAGAGCTGATAGAAGTGCTCAGAAAATAGACTTTCCATGGTAAAAAATCCCCATACTCGGTATGCAAATCGCTAAGCGTCGGTAGAGGCAACATAACGGGAAATAGCTTAACGATACCAGTCGCAAATAGTGCTATAGCAAGACGATATCGTAGCAAAACTCTGAGGATATAATAGAGCCTATCCGCTGGAAGTGGCTGCTTATATAACACCTGTAGGAGCGCACTTCCACACAAAGCGACAACCAATGCAATCAACCAATTCAGATAACCTGTCAATTGCAGCCCTATTTGTTGAGCTTCTCGAAAGAATGAAGTATGATAAGTCGTCAGCTGATAAAAACTCTCAACACTCAACACTTTGCGACTAATGTCAGCACAAAGTGTAGGATTGAACGGAATGCTCAATAGGCCAAAAAAGAAAATAGCAACAAGCAGAACAAAGACCTGGCCTTTGCTCCATGAATCATGTATGGATGTATTCATCTTAATCACGATTATTCATATCCTGGATTCTGTACCAGATCAGCATCTACTTCCACATCATTATAGGGAATAGGGAAAATCCACTTACGCTGGTCGGTCACTCCCAATACAGCCGCTGCCCTACCCGTACGTACCAAATCAAACCATCTATGTGGCTCTAAGGCAAACTCCGCCCTCCGCTCTTGTTCTATATCTGTCAATAATGCTTCTTTAGTCGTAAGTAGTTTTACACCGACATTTGCACGTCTACGCACTGCATTCAGGTCTGAAAGTGCCCCCTCTAGATCAACAGTGGCATTTTTTGCACGTGCTTCGGCTCGAATTAGATATTGTTCAGCTAGACGCAGAATATAAGTCGGATTATCCCCCGACGAACGCCAGTACAATTTTTGTATAAAATAATTACGAATTGTTGGAGTAGAATTGTCTACAATTAAAGCTTTACGATCTCCACCTACCTCAGTTTGTTGCAAAAATTGATAGACCTCCGCGCTAGGGCCATATTGATTACGGTAACTGAGACTCGACCATGACCCAAAGTGCGCGCTTTGATCAGCAGCCGAAAAAGCCAGCTCAAAAATAGACTCTTTGGTATTCAGGCCCGCCAGAATTGTCGGCCACGAGATGAGTTCATAATTTGTATTATTAATAATTTTGCTAGCGTACTCAATCGCTTTATCCCAATTTTCAAGATAGAGATACACCTTCGATTTAAGTGCATATACCGTATTCTTAGTGACTCTATTTCGATCCACAGTCGTCGGCAACAATGTCTCCGCCTGATCCAAATCTTTTAATACTTGGGCATATACTGTCTTTTGATCACTTTGTTGGATACCGTTAAAATCCGAAGGTGATTTTGTTGCCTGCAATACAATCGGAATATTGCCCCATGCTTTTGCTAAATCAAAGAAAGCCAAAGCGCGTAAAAAGTAAGCCTCTCCCGTAAATTTATTCCGCGCGTCGTTAGCGATTGATTCATTGCTCAAAGCCGCCACCTTTTCGATAACATTGTTCGCACCGTTCACCACCTTATAGATATCATACCAGACGTTATTAATCAAGGTATTATCTGGTCGATATTCATGGACTGGAAAAGAATTGTAGTAATTGAGTGTCCCAACCCAAATATGATCTCCTCCCGACAGGTAAGCCATTGCCGCATATCCATCACCGCCATAGTACAAACGTGATTGCAATGCACTATAAACGCCCAGTACAGCCGTCTCGGCTGTATTTTGATCAACAACAATCGTATTGCCCGAAATGGATTGCGTAGGATCCACGTCCAAAAAATAATCCGAACAACCGCTGAGTCCAAACAACAAAGTAGTGACCAACAGAAACTGTAATATAGCCTGATATTGTGTTTTCATTTTTAATGTATTTATGATCAAATCGTGAAAGAAACTGTTGATTACAAAGTCAAGTTAACCCCAAACTGATAGACCCGTGCATGTGGAGGCATAGAAAAATCTAACCCCTGCACTGTTGCCCCCGCCTGGCTTTGCGCCACATTTACCTCTGGATCTGGCCCACTGTAACCCGTAAATGTCAAGAGGTTTGTCGCATTGAAATAGAGACCCAGTTTTTTAATCACATGCTGTTTTCCAAGCAGTGCCGTTGGGAACGTATATCCGATATTGATATACTTCAATCGGATAAAAGAAGCATCTTCCAGAAATCGGCTACTTTCATAATTGTGATTATAGCTTCCGTCTGCATTTTGCAAAGTCGTGATACGCGGAATATCCGTCACGTCTCCCGGTTCTTGCCAACTGCGAAGCATACTGGACAACATGGACCAAGAGGTACCCCTACTCCCTGCATGTTCCTGAAAATATCGATTCATGTTGAACACCTTATTACCCTGCGAGAAATAAAGATTAAATGCAAATGAAAAATTCTTATAGCTCAGTTGATTGGTCAGACTTCCATAGATGGATGGCCAAGCATTGCCAACTATCTGACGATCATCAACAGTGATCTTTCCATCACCTGTCCGTGAGTCATCATAAACGGCGTTGCCCGTTTGTGAATCGACATACAATTGCTTGTACAACCAGAAAGAGTATAATGGGTAGCCTTCCTCAATCCGCACCCAATCCCTGTTATATTGCGTAAATGATTTAGATAGTTTTTCAACTTTATTTTTATTGTGAGAAATATTAAAAGTCGTGTTCCATTGAAAATTATCATTTGTAATATTTAACGTCTTCAATTCAATCTCAAAACCTTTGTTACTAATCTCTCCAAAATTTTGATACGAAGAACTAAAACCAGTCTTTGCTGGAGTAGGAACCTCTAAAAGCAAATCGCGCGTATACTTATTATACAGATCTATATTTAAGCTTAATCGCCGGTTCAACAAGGATGTTTCCAATCCCACATTCCATTGCCTCGTTGTCTCCCATTTTAGGTTTTCATTACCCAATTGTGTCGGTGCCACACCAGGTTTATCAAGGTAATTATTACCTCCAGTCCAAAGCAACTGCGAAGAGAAATCAGGAATACCTTGATTTCCGGTCCATCCGATACTTCCCTTCAATTGTAGTGTATTCACAAATTCTAAATTTTGACGCACAAAACTCTCCTTCGCGATATTCCACGCAGCACCTATAGAAGGGAATGTTGCCCATCGATTATTAGCGCCAAAACGTGACGAAGCATCCGTCCGAACATTAGCATCCAGACTATATCTATCTCTAAAAGTATAATTGACACCTCCAAAATAGGAGATTAACCCGTTATAGAGCCTACCTGTCGCAGAAGCGGTAGTCACTGCCGCAGAAGAGATAGTCGTAAACTGTGTACTGGGATAATTGGTACCAGTTAAAGAGGCTCTACTGATAAAGCCACGTTGCAAAGTATTACCAAGGAAAATAGAAAGAAAATGCTCTTGATTGGACAAAGGAATATAATTAAGCAATTGCTCTGCCACCCAAGTAGTTTCTGTCGAAAGCACATCACGGCCACTTCCGTTGGTTGCTAAACCTTGATTAAGATTCGCGTTGTAATAAATGACCTCATTATAAGAATTGTCATCCAAACTAAAAGAAGACTTGAAACTCAAATTCTTAAGGATATTCCATTTAGCAAATACGTTTCCAATTAAATGTTTGCCATAAGCATGGCTATTGCTATTTTCGAGTAATACATACGGATTATTAAATCGCTCTCCTCTGTTAAAAGTTCCATCTGAATTAAATAGAGGCGTTAATGTAGGTGTGTGTAACCCCGTATTTGTGATTCCCCCCGTATCACCTGTCGGCACAGTCTCACGTTCGGTACTACTATATGCAATACTGGTTCCTATGGAAAATGCCGAACTAATCTGATGGTCGAGGTTCGTCCGGAATGAAAGACGATTAAAATCCTGCAATTTTAAAATAGAGGGTTGTTTGGTAAATTCTCCACTTAGAAAGAACGAGGTTTTCTCTCCTCCCCCCGCTATTGATAAATTGTGGGTAGTCTGTACTGGGTCGCGAAAAATCAAACTCAGCCTGTCGTATGTACCTTGATCCTCTGGATTGCCGGCACCACCCTCACTTGCTGGTCGATAGGGTCTGCTTTCGTAGCTCTTACCGTCGTTTACCCACTGTTGGTTGAGGATCGAAGCATGCTCCGGTCCAGTTACTAAATTCCAGACCTTAGGCGTCACCGCTTTACCAATGACAGAATTAATATTTATACGTGTTGCCGCATTGCGTTTACCTCTCTTAGTCGTAACAATTATAACGCCATTGGCTCCTCGCGAACCATACATTGCTGTCGCATTTGCATCTTTAAAGATTTCGATTGATTCGATATCCGCAGGGTTGATATCGGCCAGTGGATTTATATTTTGTCCACCTGCATTTACATTCTGAAGCGACCGACTATTGATGAACACACCATCGATAATATACAAAGGATCATTATTAGCATTAATTGACGTTGCTCCACGCAGCCTGACTAATGCTGACCCTCCTTCTACTCCCGAAGCAGATGCAATTTGTAGACCTGGGGCTAGTCCCTGTATTTTCTCACTAAGACTGACACCCCCCTGATACTCCAATGCCTTACCCTTCACTTCGGTGATTGCACCTGTTTCTGAAGAGCGACGCTTTTGAGCGTAACCTACGACCACAACCTCGTCAAGAAAATCTTGATTTTGCGACAGTACAATGACCGTTGGCGATGATCTAATAACGACAGTTCGTTTGGTATATCCCACGACAGTGACAATCACAGTAGCGGGAAGCTTTTGCCCAGTTACAAGCTTAAAGTTCCCCAATTCGTCCGTCTGTACTTGATGAGTTACGGCTTCGAGCCGCACCGTAGCCCCAGCAATTGGGCTGCGTGTAAGCGAATCGATTACTTTTCCCGCAATCGAAGCATTTATTAAAGGAGTCGACTGGGCTTGAGCCAACGTATGGGTTCCATACAAGAAGACCATACAAAGAAGTGTACTAAAAACACGGTTTCTAGTAATATTTTTCATATTTTTGAGTGGTTTTAATATAAAATTTCAATAACAAGCCACAACGCCAATTGGACACTTGTTGTTGATATGAGACCATTGAGGGAAGTATCGTATACTTCCCTTTTTTTGGGTATAAAACTCCATGACACCCTTAGGGTATCTCTAAATTATTACTTATAAATATGGAGGTGGATCAGTATACTAACACATGCGCATGGAGCAATGCATTCGTAATACATGAAGGTCTAATAACGGAAGAAGGGTGGTAAAGGTTTGTGTTTTCATGTTCTTAAGTAAAAATAAGTATTACATTCATTATTAATTCGCTTTAGTGAGGTGCCTGGATTCCAATAACAGGAAAATTCCCAACACAAATAATAGTACTAATTAGTATATAAACACAAACATACAATAAAATCTACTAAATCAATAGACTTTATTATTTATTTTACATTTCTGTAAACTCACTCTTCCATCAAAGGGTACTCGCAGTACTACCAAACTATTCCATACCAACCATTTTCCTAAATAACGTCCTAGTTAGCACAAGCAAATTACAGCGCTTAGATATCAAGTATTGGACAATATTCCTAGCATTTAATTATGTAAATTTGGGCATTAGCATATTTTTAAGTACACCAATAAGCAAAATCGGTATGATAGATATTCTTATAGTCGGAATTGGGGGCATTGGAGGATTCTTCGGTGGCTTACTCGCCAAGCGGTTCGAAGAAAGCCCGCAAATTAAAATTCATTTTTTAGCTCGTGGGACCAACTTAGATGCAATCAAAAGAGATGGCATTCGAATCCAAGATGGAGAATTGACATTTACCACTCGACCTGCATCCGCATCAGAAACTATTAATCATCTTAAAAAGGTACACTATATCATTTTATGTACCAAAAGCTACGACTTAGAGAACACCGTCAAAATGCTATCCCCCTGTGTAGATGAGACCACTGTTTTCCTGCCCTTGTTAAATGGTGTGGATAGCAAGTATCATATCCAAAAAATATTTCCGTTCAATCTAGTTGCTGAAGGGTGCGCAAACATTATCACAAGACTTACAGCCCCTGGACAAATAGCCTGTTTCTCTACGTTCAAAACGATTACTTTTGGACTCCAAGATGAGCAGGATGCCCGCTTAGATTATTTACATACATTATTTTCAGAAGCCGGTATTAGCGCTCTGTTAACCTCCAATATCTGGAACGCCGTTTGGCTTAAATTTATTTTTATCTCTGCAGCTGCTACCGCCACTTCATATGTCAACAAATCTTTTGGAGAGATTATAAACAACCTCGAATATAGAAAAATCTACACAAGTCTCCTTTCCGAGATTTGTCAACTAGCTGAATTGAAAAATATCAAACTCCCGAAAGATATACAGCAGAAATCAATAGACATCCTTCGTGACGCCCCGCCCACCAATACGACATCCATGCATTCAGATTTCATCAGTAATAAAGGAAATACTGAAGTGGAGTCCCTTACAGGTTATGTTGTAAGAGAAGCCGAACGCTATCAGCTAGACGTACCAACGTACAAAGCTATCTATACTTTCTTATCTAACCCCACTATGCTTATCCACTATCATGGCATTAATCAGTCAACACAATAACAGATAGAATAGTTACAATCCTTCAAGTCAAAATAAGTCGATGTCCCATTTTTGAAACACCCCTTTATGAGGGCATGTTTATAGAAGTTCGTACGCTACGCTATCTTTATAATCCGTTAAATAGTATTGGTTTGCTATATTCGTCCGAATACTATCACTCAGGCTTTTAAACATTTCCCCGATGTATCCCGCTTTGTCGTACTGCTTGATGTAAAATAAATCTCCTTTATTCGGTTCACTTGCCTTAATTTGCGTTCTTAAAAGCAGCTTTGTACCCAAGACATCATTTGTACACCATAGCATCACCCACCCATCATTAGCTATGCCGACACTGAAGGTATTGTATTGCTTTAATTTCTTGTAATCTTTCCAAACTTCCGGTTCAAAGTCTGCAATAGGCAGCACAGCACGATAAAAAGAGGTGTCGACATAGGAGAAATAATTTATATAGAGAGAATCCGGATAGTTTATGAAATTATTATCCACAGATGGATAAAATAACTTCCATGCAAAGTACTCAGCACTCGGATACTCAAAATTTCCAAAATCTTCACTCCGACGATCCTTCAAATATAGTTCTCTGACTTTGATAGGTACAGCCGTAAAACAATGCGTGCTATAATTAACCTTTTGACCTACATTGCGGATAGCGACTACCGATAAGATTGATGTCACGATAATCAATATACAATATACCTTATTCAGAATATTCATAATATCAATTCTTAAAAGCAGCGGCCAATCCGGTTATGTAATAAAAAAATAGTCCAAAGATTATAAGCAAGGCCAATACCAATATTAGAATAATCCCCGCCGCCGACCGCAGCTTAGTTTTGTAGTACAGCATAAAGCTCGATTGCAGTACCAGCATTATTATTAAATAATAAATAGGAACTACAAACTGATCATTTTCCGAAGGAAAGCTAATAACCAAACAAAATAACACCAGCACATACAACACCCCTAACAATCTAACGCTTAATCGTTTCGACTTATCTCCTTCATTTCCAAGTTCCATAATTAATCTCACTTAACATCTTTTAATAATCAGGTTACCATTTGCATCCATATCCGTTTTTTTTCACCTAGATAACGATCAGCACTCCCTCCACCATGACAGCTCCTGCTCCATAATCAAACGTTCTCTTTTCGGCATTTTATCATAAAGAATGGCTGGCTTTCCTGAATGTCTATAATGTCAAATAATCCAGCACCACCAAACTCTGCCTCTATGGAGTCCTTATCGTAGAAAAACATATTTACGCCATCAAATATTTCATAGCGGTCTTTACTAACAAACTTACCCTGTCCATAGCTATGTGCCGCCTTGGATATGGCCGTGAAAATCATATAACCTCCAATACGAAGCTGATTATAGCAATCACGAATTACCTTTTCCCTTTCTCTGCTATCCAACAGATGAATCAAAGCATAGCAAAATATACCATCATATTCCCTTTCATCAAAAGGCATGTCATTTACAGACCCATGGTGAATTACGATTTCTGAATCATAATACTTTTTGGCCATTTCTATAGCGGTATTTGAAATCTCTATTCCGGTTACGGACATTCCGCTTTCTATAAATACTCGCGCATTACGTCCGTAACCAATTCCGGGAATTAAAATATTCCTCAGTGACTTTTGCGCAAACATATCCCTAGCCAATATCGCTGATTTGGCAGGCTCTAATCCCCACATTTCCTTCTTCTCAATAAAGGCTGTCTCCCAAAATTCGGGTCTATCACTTTCTTTTTTCATACTTGCATATTGCTGAATTCTTCTATCAATTACTCTGCTAGAATCACTAAATTAATAATAAATACATGTATGCATGTAAAAAAATCAATTCAAATTTATGACCAATCTTCCAAGAAGACATAATCCCATCCACATCAGTTTCCTCAACATAGACACACAATTTCATTTTTTGATAAATGTATTTTTTGATGTGAAATACGAATGAATAACTTCATCAATAAGGATAGCCTATAGATCGGAAATTTTTATGTAATATTTCCTAAGGACTAGCCTAGACATATTTTAAACTAGTATTTGGCAAAAAAGTAATATATTTAGTGCTCAACAAAAAAAAAAACGATAATCAACAATACCAACATGATAGAAGTAAAACCTAATCCAAAGATGCTGGTGCATCAAGGCACTTATGGAGAATATGGGGGAGCATATATTCCACCCGTCCTAGAAAAACAACTGCAGCAGCTATCTGATTTCTTTGATAAACAAGCTGACACAGACGAATTCAAAACCGAGTTTGTTCAACTTCTAAAGAATTATGTGGGACGACCATCTGCCCTGTTTTATGCTAAGAATTTAAGTGAGTATGTCGGCTCCAAAATCTACTTGAAACGAGAAGATCTTAATCATACAGGTTCACATAAAATAAACAATTGCATCGGTCAGATACTACTCGCTAAAAAGATGGGAGCAAAGGAGATCATCGCCGAGACTGGAGCTGGACAACACGGCGTCGCCACCGCGACCGCCGCCGCATTACTTGGCATACCCTGCAAAGTATTCATGGGTGCAATAGACGTAGAGCGTCAAGCGCTCAATGTACGTCGTATGCACCTATTAGGTGCTGAGGTTATCCCCACAGAGTTGGGAAGTCGCACACTTAAAGATGCAGTCGATGCAGCATTGGGCTATTACATCGAAAATCCAGATTCATTTTACTTACTTGGTTCACATGTCGGGCCCCACCCCTACCCCAAAATGGTAGGTTATTTTCAATCAGTAATAGGTCAAGAAGCCAGGCAACAGATTTTGGATTTTGAAAATCGATTACCAGACAGCATTTTTGCATCCGTCGGTGGGGGATCCAATGCAATTGGCCTTTTTTCAGCCTTCTTAGATGATACTGAGGTCGAAATTCATGGTGCCGAGGGTGGTGGTGACGGGCAGTACCCAAACACCGCAGCTACCCTCACATTCGGAAAGCCCACTGTATTCCAAGGAACTAAATCCTATTGCCTTGTAGATGCCGAAGGGAATCCTATCCCATCTAAATCGATAGCAGCAGGATTAGATTATCCCGGTATATCTCCCCAGCATGCTTTCCTCAAAGATTCAAATAGAGCCAAATATTATCCTGTCACAGATCAAGAAGCTGTATCAGCATACAAACTATTGTCAAAACTTGAAGGCATCACCACAGCCATAGAAAGTGCTCACGCTGTAGCTTTAGCAATCAAACTACTTAAAAATAAAAATTCGTTGGCTATCGTCAATGTATCTGGACGCGGCGATAAAGATGTCGAGCGCGATATGTAAGGAATCAAGGGGGATATTACAGTCCCCCTTAATTCAGTTTTGATCCATCAGCATTTCATATTATCCATTCACTGAAATTACTCCAACGCATACACCGCACCATCTGCCGAACCGAAGTAAAGCGTTCTTCCCTCAATCCAAATCGTCGAAAAAATACTCCCCATTTTCAAATAATCCGCAAATAGCAGATTGACATCGTAGTTGTACGTTCTATCCAAATCCGATTTTAGCTTACCTGTCCGATCAAAGAATTGCGCGCTGTTTATTTTTCCAGCATCTGTTTGAAAAATGGAGCTAATTCCCCCAGTCGCAAGATCTAGTTTATATACTACTCCATTAAGAGCTCCAAAATAGGCGCACTTACCAGATATGGAAGCACTACTAAAAACATTTATAGGAACGTTGGGCTCATAAATCATCCCTCCGTAATCTTTATCCATGACCAACACACTGTAAGAGTCTGACATGGTAGCAATCAATTGCTTCCCCCCAAGACTCGGCACACTAGGCCAGCTTCCATGTTGATGATCCACCCAATGCCCTCCACCATCCTTAATCTTTAATGCATACAGATTAAAATCTCTAGATCCAAAGTATACTGTGCTGTCTGAGACGGTAGCATGAAATTGAATCTCCCCGAGAGGAAAGTAATGTTGCCCTATTGTATTGAATTTCCAACGCAATTGACCATTGGTTTCTAAGCAATAAAAAACACCATCAAAGCTTCCAATCAGTACAGCATCTTCTGTCAATGTAGGTGATGCATGTACTATTCCCCCTGTTTTAAACTTCCATTTCAACGCACCGGTCTGCACATCCAATGCATATATATGTCCATCTCCACAACCAAAATAAATCATTCCACCTTGTATTGCCGGAGACGATTGATAGTAATCCCAGGTATCGTAGAATTTTTCACCCTCCGTCTTAAATTCCCATTGCAGCAGTCCAGAATCAGCATCCAGTGCATAGAAAATCCCATCGCTAGAAAGGAAAAATACTCGATTGGAGGCAATCGCGACTGACGATCGTACTTCACCATTAGTTTTAAATTTCCAAAGCAACTTTGCGTCGATTTTATCGAGTGCATATAAGTTACTGTCACATGAGCCAATCAGCACCATATCTCCAAACACTACAGGAGAGGAGAATATTTTCCCTTCCGTTTGGAATTTCCATTTGAGAATAGGCCTATCCTTTACCGAATCTATACTAGTAAAATTTTGTCGATTCGCCGATCGCGCAAGCTGCTGTCCATAAATGCCTTTTCCACCCACGAGCAAAAAAGCAATAAAAATCAGTATCCTAAACATAAAAAGAGGTTAATAATTGGCTAATAATCACTAATCTAACAAAATAAACATAAAAGCCAAATCCTTAAACCGTTACATTTCCTTATCAAAAAGCAAATCTACCTAAACCATACACTAGCATTCGTTTTTGTATTATACCCAGATTTAAAAAAAAAATATCTTTATAAATCAAAGCGTTCCTTACATTTACGGTAACAGATAATCCACTTTTTTCGGAACCTGTCAACAAGCCGCTAGGACAGCTCCCTAACGATTAAAAAGCTCATTGCGGATACTTTGTACACAACATTATAAACGAACGCAAAACAAAGAATTATGTCTTTTCAAGCATATCTGGACAACGTCCAAGAGAAAACAGGAAAATCTCCTACTGATTTTGAAAAACTTGCCGAACAAAAAGGTTTTGTCAGCAAAGGAGAAATAGTAAAAGGAATCAAACCCACAGAAATTATCAATTGGCTCAAAAACGATTTTAACATAGGACATGGCCATGCTACAGCAATATATGCCTACATCAAGGGAAAACGAACATAAGCATCTTCTAACGCGGCTAGATATTCTCTTAAGA
This sequence comes from Sphingobacterium sp. SYP-B4668, assembly GCF_027627455.1. Taxonomy (NCBI): domain Bacteria; kingdom Pseudomonadati; phylum Bacteroidota; class Sphingobacteriia; order Sphingobacteriales; family Sphingobacteriaceae; genus Sphingobacterium; species Sphingobacterium sp. SYP-B4668. The sequence goes on from NZ_CP115483.1 coordinate 4,067,226, forward strand.
AATTATTGGTCGATATCTGATAAATCAACACCAACAAATCCAATCCAGCGCAAGGCCATAGAATTACTTAAATAAATCAAGGATTTCATCTTGATTGACTTTCCCAAAATATGCCGTTAAATCTATCCTATCGAATAGTTGTGCAATACGCTCAAGACTATGTTTCTGACCAATCAATACCTGTTCCAAATCTTCTATGGGCAGAGATGCAAAGAAGTCTCCAAATATTTTTGCCTTACGGATGAAGCCTTTATCCACGTCCAGATGTATTTCTATAAATCCAGCCGGTATTTTGACAGCCTTTTTGAAATTATAATGGGGAGAAGTGCCAAAGTTCCAGTCCCATGTTTCATACTTTTCCTTCACCAACTTTTCAATGCTCTGAATATCTTCCTCATTGAACTCATATATCTGAGCGTCCACGTTATTTTTTAAGATTTCAGCAATTAATCTCCTTTTTAGTATCGTTATTGTTGTATTCTCGGGTAGGTATTCAATAAGATTTGTCACTCTTGCTCTATTAGATTTGACAGCCTTATCGACAAATTTTAACGGGTTGACCTGCAATGCATCCACCAATACCTGCATTTCCGAGTCAAATAATATAGTACCATGTTGAACCATCTTCCCATTTTTTGCAAACTTAGCATTGCCACTAAATTTTTTACCCGCTACCAGTAAATCGTTCCTACCTTCCAATTTAGCAGGTACGTCCATACTGTTCAACACGTTTACAACGGGCTGAGTAAATGTAGAAAAATCCATAAAATCATTAGATTCCAATAATGTGTGGAACGAAAAATTCAGATTCCCCATATCGTGGTATACAGCACCTCCTCCCGACATTCTCCTCACCACTTTAATATTTTGTTGGTTTACGTAATCTAGATTGATTTCAGCAAGCGTATTTTGAAATTTACCAACGATTATAGAAGGAGCATTGATATAAAGAAGAAAGATATCAGCCTTTGGATATTTGTACAACAAGTACTCCTCCGAAGCAATATTGAAAAAGGCATTATGGGATGGAGAGTCAATGATTAGCATACGATTTGTCATTTTCACAAATTTAGCAAGTTTTTATTGATTACGGGATCCTTTGACCGTTTAAACACCTTTGCACGGTACGTACTATATCAACAGAATTAAAGTACGTTCTACACTTTCCAATATTTCTTCTCCACAAAACGATAATTATGTGTATATTAACATTTACCAACTCAAAAAATCTATGAACACTTATTTCAAACAGTCACTAGGTTCGGTCTATATTTTGGTAACCATTTGCTTTTCCCAAGACCTCTTTGCACAGAATACGTATTTCAAAGACGTCACATCCAGTCATCTTCCCCAAGACGCCAAAACCCATGCATTAGATGTTGTACTTCTCGATGTGGATGGTGATGGTGATTTAGACATGGTGCTAGCATTAGAGTCACAACCCAATAGGCTGTACCTCAATGATGGCAAAGGAATCTTTACATGGAAGAAAGGCGCTTTTGCCGAGAAAAATCATGATACCGAACATGTGCGTACTGCTGATTTCGACCACGACGGTCACTTGGATTTGATTTTTGTTGCCGAAGATGATCAGAACCATGAGTACTATCTAGGTCGTGGGGATGGCACCTTTACAGATGTATCTGATCGGCTACTTGGAAAAAGTGAAGCAAATGGATTAGATGTAGCCGACGTTAATGGAGATGGGTTTGCGGACATTGTTATCGGTAATTCTGGAGATAAACCCCAAAATTTCCTCTGGATAAATAATCCTGATCGTCCGGGACACTTTATAGATCGCACCATGACCTCTCTGCCTCAGATTTCTGACCAAACCCAATCGGTCAAATTGGTTGACTTAGATGGTGATGGACATATCGACATGGTATTAGGCAATGAAGCACCTCCAAACCGCCTATTATTCAACGACGGAAACGGTAATTTTATAGAGCATAACGCAGGATTACCTCATGATGTACCCCTACACACGCGTGAAGTCATAACCTTTGATGCAAATGGAGATGGAAGACTTGATTTGCTTTTTGCAAACCTAACTAGCAATGGTGGGGCGCATGACAAAGACCCTCGCGCACGATTATTCATCAATCACGGTAATCGCCGTTTTATCGATGAGACCACCTCTCGAATGCCGCAGCACTCATTTTCCACCTATGCTGCCACAGCTATGGATTTTGACAAAGATGGGCATATGGATATCATTCTCAGCGCAATCAAGATTCCTCCCTTTGAGGAAATGCAAGTTCAGGCCTTAAGAAATGATGGGACAGGTCACTTTTCATTCGCTACAAAAGACGTCATTCCAAAAGAAACTAGGGGTAGAAGCTGGGGCATTGCTATTGGAGATGTCAATGCAGATGGAATTGACGACATAGTGATTGGCGGGTGGGGCTCACAGGTACGTCTCCTACTAGGACAAGTACCGGAATAAATAATTTCGACCCAATAGAAATCATTTATCATAAATATCTTATACTTTTATAACACATCAGCACGTAACCGATATGATTAAAAACACCCTGCTAGTACGTTTGTTTTCCACTATGCTTTGCATGCTATCTCTGCTGTCATATGGACAAGAATCAAATAACGGAAAGAAGCTATGGGCCAAATCTATACTCAATGAAAAAGCCCCAACATTGCATGTTGAAGAGTGGCTGTCAGCCCCCCCGCAAAACGAAGGGAAATTTCTATTAATTGATTTTTGGGCCACATGGTGCGGTCCTTGTCGCGCAGTGATTCCAGAATTGAACGAGTGGCACAAAAAATACGGTGACCGCATTAATATCATTGGTATATCTGATGAGACAGCCGAAAAGGTCAAATCCAATAAGCAAATTCAAATTGACTATTTCAGTGCGATAGATACCAAAGCTGTCTTAAAAAACAACTTAGAAGTAAAAGGCATACCCCACTGTATAATCGTGGATCCAGATGGCATTGTCCGTTGGGAAGGATTCCCAACATTAGAAGGTCACCAGCTCACTGAAAAAGTACTAGAAAACATCCTGCTCAAATATTCCAAGAGATATCAATCCGACAACTCGGAGACCGCACTAGCACTTAATCATTTTTAAAGATTATTCAGGTCCTTGATAAATTCATCGACCTGACTTTCTTCCGTTGCCCAAGATGTAATCAGTCGAATAGCTGATTGATGCTCATCAACTACTTTCCAGACAAAAAAGTCATACTTTTGGCTTAAAATATCAATATATGCCTTTGGCAAAATCGGAAAAATTTGATTTGTTGTTGAAGGTGTCAAAAACGGATATCCATTTGCTTTGATAGCAGATCCAATTTTCGTCGCCATTTCATTAGCCCGTCTTGCCAATGAAAAATAGAGATCATCCTTGAAAAGTTCAACAAATTGAATACCTAATAACCTTCCTTTAGCCAACAGCGCTCCCCGCTGCTTTAGGATATAATCAAATTCCGAAGCAAGGTCCGGTTTATTAAAGACTATAGCCTCCCCCATTAAAGCTCCATTTTTCGTTCCCCCAATGTAAAAAACATCGGTTAACCGAGAGACGTCAGATAAAGTCAGATTATTCCCCTCGGCCGTCAAAGCATGTCCCAATCTAGCTCCATCCAAAAAAAGATATAATTCTCTCGAATTACAATAAGCAGATAATTGCTCCAAGTCTTCTTTTCTATAGAGCGTCCCTATCTCGGTCGAGTTAGAAATATAAACCATTTTAGGCTTTACCACATGAGGTCGCATGGCATACTGCTGCAATACCAGCTCGATATCCGATGGGAGCAGCTTTCCATCTCTAGTTTCAACAGGGATTACCCGATGTCCGGTAGCTTCTATAGCGCCGGTTTCATTCGCATAGATATGCCCTGTCTTCGCGCTGATGACTGCTTCATGTGTTCTTAATAAAGAAGCAATAACCAAAAGATTCGCCTGTGTACCCCCCGAAACAAAAAAAACAGCAGCGGCTGAGTGATTCATCTTTTGTCTCAGCAAATCTTTTGCTAGACTGCAATAAATGTCCTCTCCATATCCTATCTGCTGCTCTAGGTTCTTATCTACCAGTGCCTTAAGAATATTAGGGTGTGCACCTTCCGAATAATCATTTTTAAAACTATACATTGCGATACCGTAAATTTTATCCGTGCAAAAGTAAAGAATATAATTCGACCTATATTATCCACATCGGCAATTCGTACACCACTGCCCCTATCCCTCCGAACCTTTATTGACCATAATATATCCTTTGTCCCATATATAGGGACAATAAAGTCAACACGCATACCACTCTCGGCTCAAATGAAACAATAAAGCCGCACCACCCTCGCCCTTGACAAATTGATACATATTAATAAACAATTGAACAGTTTATATCAACATATTTGGTTATTTTGCTCTTTAGAATAACCATCGCACAGTAACATTATGATTCAAAGAATTATCGCACTGCTGAAGGCTGTGCTAACTCCGTTTATTGAACAACCAAAGAGCCAATTGATTGATTTTCGTAAAGGAAGTGTCCGTTAAAAAAATAACCCTAGCAATCCAATTAAAAAAACAAGTCGCTTCAATTCACCATCTCAGTTCGTTTTCATAATTGCAGATGAGGAGCCTATCAAAAAACAATTAATATTGGTATATTCGTGTACCCAAACCATTTATATCTCTTATGCACAATCACGCCACATCTCGCTCGACTATACTTATAGCCGATGACCATCAAGATATACTCGATTTCATTGCCGAAGTCTTAGGAGACAGTTATATCATCGTTAAAGCCAATAATGGGCAAGAGGTGTTGGATTACTTATCCGAACACGCTGTTGACCTCATTGTAAGTGACATCATGATGCCATATATCGATGGATATGAACTCTGTACCAAACTAAAGGAGGATATTACCTACTCTCACATTCCATTTATTATGCTGACAGCAAAAATAAGTCTTCAATCCAAGATTGAAGGGTTAAAGTACGGAGCCGATGCCTACATAGAGAAACCCTTTTCCCCTTCTTTTTTACAAGCTCAGATTGATAGCCTCTTGCGTAACAGAAGACATGTAAGGGAACATTATAACAAATCTCCGGTAGCACCCCTACAGAGTATCGCTCTTAACAAATCCGACCAAGCATTTCTTGAAAAACTCAACATGTTGATATTAAAGAATATTTCAGAACCATGCTTAAGCGTTGATATGCTTGCTGACAATATGAATATGAGTCGTCCAACATTATATCGAAAAATAAAGGCCGTCTCAGACCTTTCCCCTAATGAATTGATTAATATCACTAGATTGAAGAGAGCGGCTGAACTGTTACTAGACGGCGGTTACAAAATTTATGAAATATCCACTATGGTAGGATTCAATTGGCCTTCTCACTTTACTCGTAATTTTCAAAAACAGTTTGGTGTTGGTCCTAAGGAGTATGTCGAAGTAAAAGTCTCATAACCCTCATCCAAGAATAGCAAACCCCTCAAAAATATATTTTTGAGGGGTTTGCTATGTACTATCTGAGAAAAAAAGGCCCGTTTCACTGAGGCTTGACAGTCGGTCCCTCCACAATCAGTTGACCGCTAGGTAAAATCTTCAATTCATCTAAAAACACTAAGCGCTGACTTCCAGTTTTAGCTGTACGTGCATGGTATACACACCATACTTTGCCTTCTTTATCTTTCAATATACTGTTATGCCCTGTTCCCGAAACGATTCCTCCATTTGGGGTGTTTTTCTGTAATATGGGGTTCGTTGAAGACTTCTCGAATGGCCCCAGTGGGTTCGAGGCTGTTGCGTAGCCCACAGCATAATTCTCTCCTCCGAAATGATTAGCAGAGTACATCATGTAATAAAGCCCATTATGCTTAAACAGATATGAGCCTTCTGTCCATCTTCTATTCACTTCACCTGAAGTCACAGATCTACTCTCCCATTCAGACTGTTTATCAGCCAGCGAGACAGGAGGGCGTAACAACAATTTAGGCTCACCTATGACATGTGAAAAATCTGCTGCAAGCTCTACTCCATATATCCAGCTTTCTTCTATCTCATCAAACATTCCCTTCTGCTTCGCCCAATCTGCAATTTCAGATTGAACTGGATTTTTATAACAACATCTGGAATAATAAAGATACAACCGTCCATCTTCAGCGAAGTACACGTTCCCGTCAATGATTGGATATCCCGGGTCAAATAGCGGACTACCTGTCATATCTATAAATGGACCTGTAGGACTCGTTGATATAGCAATACCAATCCGATAATTTTCCAGTTCCTCATTAGGATTATCTTTCCAATGCGCACTATAAAACATATAGTACTTACCCCCTCGCTTATATACTTCAGGAGCCCAGAAATCTTTCGTTCCCCAGCCTTTTTCTTGTCGAGCTGTGTACACAGTACCTTGGTTCTCCCACTGCTTTAAATCCTTGGATGCATAGGCCACAAAGCCATTTTCCACTCCTCCAGTGCCGTACATATAATAGCAATCCGTATCTTTATCATAAAGCACAAATGGATCTCCAAAAGCAACATCCAACGGATTGTTTGATTGGGCATGTACCGTTGAGAAAAACAGCAACCAGCAACCAATCAATAAGGATACTCGTAAATTTTTAGTTATCATATTTCATCTTTTTAAATACAGGACTATCATCCAAGGATTGACTCGGTTCCCCGGTGCCGATCACTGGCCATCCTTCTGTCCATACAACTTTATCTAACATCAGCATACGTCGACTAGCACCACCCGATACCTTTCCATTACTTTTTTCAATGGCATGGTAAAGTAACCAATCCGTCCCCTCATCATCTTTTATAATCTTACTATGATGTCCTGGTCCTACAATTTTATCACTTCCCTTGAGCACCAGTGTTCCCGCCCCCCGCGTGTTGATATCTTTACCCGATCGATCTAAATAAGGCCCCTTCAACGATTTAGATCGGGCCACCAATACATGGTACTTACTATTTGCACCCTCGCAACAACTCCCTTTTGACCCAAATAAATAGTAATATCCGTCACGTTTGTGAATCATCGCTGCCTCCCAATCTCCAGCCGCTACCTTAAATTTTTCTTGCAGGTCATGCACACCAGTCCCATCGGATGTAAGAGGGATACCATGTATCCCTTGCGAAACACCCTCTCCAAAGCTCCCCCAGAATAAAAATTTGTCATCTCCCTCTTCAAACAAGGATGGATCGATAGAATTCGGCACCTCGACCTCACTACTCACAAATAATTTACCCTTATCCACAAAAGGTCCTCCTGCATTTGCTGATACAGCCAATCCAATCCCAGGATCGGGATCACCCCAAAGCGAGTAAGAGTAATACAAGATATACTGATCATTTATCTTGTTGATATCTGGTGCCCATAGACCACCTCGATCCTTCCAGTTAGGCTTATCTTTAAACACATTATCAACCTCCGTCCAATGAATTAAATCTTCCGACCGCAAAATAGGCATCAAACGATTTCCTTTACCATCTCCCCAATTATCTTCGGTTCCATATGCATAAAAATAGCCTGTTTGCTCATCCCTTATGACCGTAGGATCTGCCAAAATAGGTTCAAATACCGGATTCATGTATTGACTTCTTTTATAGCTGCTAGTTTCTACATTAGCTTTAGGTTCAAATACCCCACACGAATACGTCGCTGACAATATCCCAATCGAATAGAACAAAAAACTAAAGCCTTTTCTTATTTTTATAACCATATTCTACTGTACATACCATGGATTCTCTATACATCCCAAGCCTATCAACCTAGGTTTCTGTATTTTTCCTTAGCCTTTGTAAATCTTATATATATTTTTGTTTATAATTGCACTGGATCCCAACTACAAGTCCAGTATAAAACAAAGGTGTAAATTACACTTTGTATAAAATTGCCTTTTTTATTCAAAATAAACCCAAATTGTATCATTCATGAGAATTAAGTTATTTTTAGTTCAGACTTGTCTTCCTATTCTCACATTCTTATCCATTTGGACACCCGCTGTTCAAGCACAATTATACTATTTCAATCATTTTCAAGTAGAACATGGACTTTCCAACAATGCCGTCTTATCTAGCGCTCAAGACAAAAATGGTTTTATGTGGTTCGGCACGCGAGATGGCTTGAATCGGTTTGATGGCTATAATTTCAAACATTTTTACGCCGACACCGATAACGAAAATGGGCTTGGCAGTAACTACATCCATAGTATTGCCATCAATAGACATAATCTAATCTGGATTGGCACGGACCAAGGGGTATACATATTCGACCCCAAAACCGAACAATTCAATCGTTTAAAAGAAATGGTTAACAGGGAAATCCTTAGGATTGAAGAAGATCCCGACGGCAATATGTGGTTTATTGCTAACAATGAACTATTTTGTTATCTCATTGCCGAAAAAAAAATTATTCAAAAAACCCATATACGTAAATATCAAGTCTCAGGTTTTTGTTTTGACAATCATAATCAGGTTTGGATTGGCGACGGCAAAAACCTTTTTTGTTTAACCAATAATACCTCCTATCCGCTCCCCATTCAATCCCCCCTTCCTACTGAAATAAAAAGACTATATACCGACCGTCAACATAACATTTGGATAGGCACGTCCAAAGAAGGCCTATTCCACTACAATCACAAAAACCATCAGATCCGCCAAGTCATCGCCAGCAATCGCAATTCACCATTGTACATCCGGGATATTCTACAAGTCAACGATACCGCCGTGTGGGTTGCATCGGAATCAGGGCTGTATATCTGTGATCAACTTGGCACAAAGTACAACCTATTAAAACGTGAAAAGGACAACCCATGGAGTCTTGCAGACAATGCTATTTACACGCTTTCCAAAGATCACCAAGATGGATTATGGGTAGGTTCCTATTTTGGAGGAATCCACTATTTCCATCCACAACACACCTATTTCCAAAAAATATTCCCGCGGGCCACACCTAATTCACTACAGGGTCACGCCATTCGTGAAATCGTAGAAGACCATCAGCATAACCTTTGGATAGGCACCGAAGATAATGGACTCACTTTTTGGGATTATCGCAACAATCAATTCAGTACATTAAATCAAGATACACAGCTTGCACATAGTAATATCCACGGATTGGCGATAGCTGGAGATAGCCTCTTAGTAGGAACGTTTCACCAAGGGATGGATGTTGTCAATGTTAAGACCAAAAAAATCATTAAACATTTCAACAACAAGAATACAAATGGAAAGCTGGGTGACAACTTTGTTTTCTCGATTTATCGTACACGTGCTGGCCGAATACTCCTAGGCACCTCTCGAGGTGTATATGAGTTTTTTCCGGGTAAAGACGAATTTCAGTTCTTAAAACCCCTGAAACGTCATATTTTTCACACCTCCATATATGAAGATCGCGCTGGGAATATTTGGTTCACAACTTGGCGTGACGGACTCTTCAAACTATCGCCTTCCACTGGTGACCTTGTCCGTTTTACCCATGATACCAAGGACCCCCAATCGCTCAACAGCAATAGAGCTACACGTGTATTCCAAGATTCGAAGGGTACGATTTGGGTGGCTACCGAAAATGGAATCGCCATATGGAACCCAATTACCGACAAATTCCATCGCATTACCAAGAAAGATGGGCTTCCCAGCAATTTGATTCTAGGATTCGAAGAAGATGACAACGAAAATTTATGGATCAGCACTTCTCGTGGACTAGTTAAGATGGATATCCATCGAAATCATATCGAATTATTTGATACCGAGTTGGGACTACTAGATCTCCAGTTCAATTACAATTCAGTATTCAAAGATGCTAAAGGATACCTTTACTTCGGATCCTCACGAGGTTTGATTCGCTTTAAGCCCGAGTTGATGTCCGATCATTTTAAAAGTAATTCATTAGCCCCTCTTTATATCACCGGTATCCAGACCCATCAGCGCGAACTCACCATTGGAGGCAAAGAAGGAAATCTGAGCCAAGCAGTTATATACACCAACCAATTAGCATTAAATCACGACGAATCTACCATTAGTTTAGATTTTGCAGCTTTAAACTTCGTATCCGCCAAGTCTACCTCTTACCGCTATAGATTAGTAGGTCTCGATTCTTCTTGGACAATCTTACGCAACCATAGCAAAGCCTATTTCACTAAAGTACCACCAGGTAATTATACTTTTGAGGTTGTAGCGACAGATGCCAATGGTGTCCCTATATCCGAACAAAAAGCATTACAGATTACCATCAATCCTCCTTTATGGGCGAGTACACCTGCATTTATCACCTATATTATTCTTGCTTCCGCCTTCATATGCTATGCGATATACAGCTATGACAGCCGTATTAAAGAGAAAAATAGACGACGTCTGGCCATCATCAAAACGCACAATGAAGAGGAGCTGTACAAAGCAAAAATGGATTTCTTTATGCGAATCACACATGATATCAAGACGCCGTTGACCTTAATAAAAGGGCCATTAGAATGGATTTTGAATGGCGCCGACAAAGAGAATACGAACAAATGGTTGCATACCATTCATCAAAACACCGAAAAACTTATCACATTGACTGACAACCTGTTGGATTTTAAAAAAATCGAAAGCAATGACTTCTCCTTGCAACTTCAATTTGAAAACATTAGTAAACTTGTTGAAATCTGCATCCAAGAATTTAAACCACTGATTGAAAACAAGAAGATTGACATTCAAATTGACCTTGATGAGCAAATCAATGCCAATATCGACATCGAAACCATTTATAAGATTATTTCCAATCTATTACACAATGCCGTTAAATATGCCGATAAGGTCATCGTCATCAGTCTTTATCAGATCCCTAAAGAAGAGATTTTCTGTATTGCGGTCAAAAATGATGGAGCATTGTTAACCGAAGAAGAGATCCAGCAAATTTTTAAACCTTTTCAGCGTGCATCATCCCACTACAGGATCAAAGGCTCAGGACTGGGACTAGCCCTTACCCATTCCTTTGCTACACTTCATGGAGGTTCACTACAATATGTCCAAAATGAAGAACGTCTAAACATATTCCTATTAAAAATCCCATTGTAATACCACCCTACTCCATACCCCCTTATTCCTTAAAAGTTAGTCCGCCAGGTCCAGATTTGCAGACCTGGCACTTGTCGTACCCTCGACGTAATTAGATTCGGAAGTTCCATCACCTATGATACAATTTGATAATTTATTGATCGAAATAGATATTTTTTTCTATCAGATTACATAGACATTTGACTAACGATTAATTTAAAAACCGATTATAAGCAAGAAGTAATCAAATACTTAGAGCCTGTTTAAAAATTCATAAAAGAAACCATCGTTCGATGGCTGAAACTTTAAGGGCTAAGACGGAAACAAAAAAGTGAAAGAAGTAAAAAGAAATACAATTTTGGATACCTCTTAAAAATAGGAATGAGAACCCATGAGAACAGTAGGGAATTTAAGCCTATCAGCAAACGATTGGATGTAGAGAGAGCGTATTCATAGTTCGATAATGACCCTGGAGTTTGCAGAAACAATGGTCAAATTATTCGTCTTAAAATTATTATTGACCAAAATTTAAACACGCTCTTAAGTATAAATGTCGACTATTTTCGTTAAACCTCTAAGGTGTGATAGCTCCAATAAATTACAGTAATCTAGTGTAGATCTCGGTGTGCAGGATATTTCTAAATTCAATGATATGAAGCTTTTTTTATAATTTATTTTCTACTCTGATATAAGAATAATAATCAAACTGAATAACTAAAACGTTTTCGCAAATAAAAATCGATCAAATAGAGCAGTGAAATTTTAAATTTTATAATATTGTGCTAACCAAATATAAATTAAAGCCTAGAAATGAAATATAAACCTTGAAACATCATGTTTTATACGATACAGCACAAGGCTTTTTTAAGTAGAAAACCAATTAATTATGTGTAAGATAAAATCAATTATTTATACTTCAATAACAATTCAATTAGTCATTGCAAGAAATGTTCTACCCGCACAAGTATTCGAGAAATCGGCTTTCGGACGTGTTAAGGAATGAAGGGGAGAGGTGTTTTGGTAGGTGTAAGCATTGTTGTGAAATGTAGCTCTACAAATGAGAAAAGTGAATTTGCGATTGAAATCGAAGACGACCACCAGCAATATTCGTTTTTCTTTTAAGAGTTATTCTTCTCATGAAATGATTGCCAATAATCAAACGAATTTACAGATTGTATTAAAATCTTCAGTGGAAACTTCTGAAACAATAATCCAATTATTGACCATAATTGAAACAGGCGGCAAATAAATAAGACGTTGATTCGACTTTTTATTTAAATAAATCTCATTGTACAACCACATATTATTCAAATGGATACTATAAAAACACCCATGAGGGAATATTTGCGATATTTTTTTTGAAAAAGCAATAAAACACACCAAGGAGACAGACGATTATGCAAATATTCCGAATGCATTCAACCTCCCGACCTATTATATTACTAAAACTTTAGAATCTATTTATTAAACCTATATTTCAATGCAAAACAGTGTAAAAATTGGCAACTCATCCGTGCCTATAGAACCCAGTTCTCTCATTCAACGATTACAAGACATCCGGACATCCTCCTTCTGTTACTACTCTACTATCGTGACTAGTATACTCCAGCATCATTATCGATAAGAACGTCATGTCGGCGCCCTACAGATGCCCGTTAAAAGATTTCATAGATGATAATCACTATTAAACAACCCGACTTCAGTCGGAAAAAAAGCAATATCCTTATGGAAAAGAAAAACAGAATTAAACCCATATCTTGGCCTATTCAGGTCATAATAATCTTGCTTACGACGCTTTGTTTTATACAGTGTAAAGAAGACAGCGACAAGCAAACTATCGGTTTTGACCCTTCAAAACAGGTCGTAATTACCGACTTCTATCCAAAAGAAGGCGGCGTAGGAAGTAAACTGATTTTGTATGGAGAAAACTTTGGAAATGACATTTCCAAAACCAAAGTAGTCATTGGCGGAAAAGTAGCCAAAGTCGTCGGTGTGCAAAACAATAGCGTATACTGTGTTATCCCAGAGAAGGCCTACGCCGGAGATATTCGAGTCAGCATTCTAGACGATGAAGGCAAAGAGCTTGTAAATGTCGAAACCAAAGAACGATTTGAATACACGAAAAAATTACTGGTCTCCACATTTCTCGGCAAGTACTATGAAGTAGGAAGCAATTTTGAAGAAAAGGAAGGACCATTTAACGATTGTGGTGCATTCAAAGGCATGCTATGGTTCTCGTTTGACCCCAAGAACTCCAATCATCTATATTTCTCTGCCGACTACAACAGTGCCCGATTAATCGATTTTGAAAAACAGTATGTAAGCTACTTTCGGACTGGCTTTGACAGAGTTTCCGTACTCAATTGGAGACTTGATGCCAATCAAGATATGATTGTTTCGCACAACCAAAGCAGCGACACCAGGTATGGGAATTACCTATTCTCACGCGAATCAAAGTTTATTCAAAATAACCCCATCCCCGTGTACGCCAGAGGTGTAAACGGCACAATCATTCATCCACAAAATGGGGAGCTATACTATTCCAGGTTTAGAGCCGGAGATATTCGTCGCTACGACTTCGCTACAGGAGAAGACAAGTTAGCATTCCCCAATCCTTATAGTGCTGTAGCTATTTATATGGTTGTACACCCTTCCGGCGATTATGCCTATTTAATCCAGTACGATAGACACTTTATCATGCGTACCGATTATGATTACGCCAGAAAAACATTTACAACTCCCTACACCATCGCAGGAGCAGCAGGTTCATCGGGTTATGCAGACGGAGTCGGCACCAATGCCCGCTTGAATAACCCCGTACAAGGCGTATTTGTCAAAAATCCCGATTACGAACAGAATGGCGGAGATCAATACGACTTCTATTTCTGTGACAAGGAAAACCATGCCATACGACGGATGACCCCACAGGGAAGGATCAGCACTTTTGCAGGAAGAGGAAACAACGGCACCAGTGGTTATGCTGACGGTGATTTAAGAACAGAAGCCCGTTTTAAACAACCACAAGCAATCGCATACGATGAGGCGAAAGAATGCTTTTATATCGGTGATACCGGAAACTGGATCATTCGAAAGATTGCAAAAGAGGAAGAGGAAGAAGCAGTAGAAACCACGAATTAGTAGCAGCCTAATAATTGAAAACACACTATATGATGAAGAAATTTATTTTATTAACATATATCGTATTACAGGGGATTACCTTCGGTGCTTGGGCACAGCAAGAAGAGGTCATTGTAACCGGAGTCGTCACCAACACCAACAAAGAACCTTTGCTTGGCGTCAACATATCAATCAGCAACATGCCTGGATTGGGTACCCGGACAGATGAATCAGGAAAATACAGCCTAAAAGTTCTTCCCTATCAAACCTTGGTATTCACCTATATTGGGTACGAAAAAAAAGAAATCTTGTTAAAAGAGCAACGGATTATAAATGTCACCATGCTGGAAGCCGATGCAAGCGTACTTGACGAGGTAGTTATTACAGCTACCGGACCAGAGAAAAAAATCTCCGTCACGGGTGCAATTACGACTGTAGACGTAGAGCAGCTGAAATCCAATCCCTCCACATCCATAGCCAATGCGCTAGCCGGCGTTGTGCCTGGTATCATGGGGATGCAGACTTCTGGCCAACCAGGTAGTGTTTCTGAGTTTTGGATCCGTAGTATCTCTACATTTGGCGCCAGCAATGCAGCTTTAATACTTGTTGATGGTTTTGAGCGAGATATGAACGAGGTCAATGTCGAAGATATTGAAACTTTTACACTCCTAAAGGATGCCTCTACAACTGCTATATATGGAAGCAGAGGTGCAAACGGAGTCGTATTGATTACCACCAAACGAGGGAAAGAAGGAAAAGTCAACATCAATGCCAAAGTAGAAGGTTTTTACGACAGGCTCACCAAACTACCCGAATTTGTAGGTGGGTATACCTATGCATCTTTGGCCAATGAAGCAAAGGCCGCCCGTAATCAAGAACCCTTATATTCCAGAGAAGAACTAGAAATTCTACGTTTAGGATTAGACAATGACCTCTTCCCCGACGTCAACTGGATGGATGTACTTCTAAAGGATGGAGCAAAAAGTCAGCGTAGTATGCTTAGTATGAGCGGCGGTGGCAAGACAGCTCGCTACTATATCTCTGGGGGTTATCATAATCAAGAAGGGATGTACAAAGTAGATAATGCGCTAAAAGATTATAATACCAATACTAATTTTAAAAGATACACTTATCGCTTGAGTGTAGACATGGACATTACAAAATCCACGTTATTGAGAGCGGGGATATCCGGCTCGCTACGGAAGAAAAATGATCCCGGAGTAGGAACAGGATCCATATGGACCGCCCTTATGGGATACAACCCTATCACCGCACCACTCATGTATTCCGACGGCAAGATTCCAGCAGATGGCAATGACAACGGTGATCGATTCAACCCCTGGGTACAAGGCACCATGACCGGATATAACGAGAGCTGGAACAATAATATCCAAACCACGTTAAACTTAGAGCAAAAATTAGATTTCATTACCAAAGGTCTTCGGTTTATCGGTCGATTCGGATATGATACTTACAACAACAATTGGGTCAATAGATTTAAGCATCCCGAACTGTGGAAGGCGAGTCGCTATCGTGACGTAAATGGAGAACTCATATTCCAACGTATCACTGAAGAACGAAAAATGACACAATCCTCAGGGTCGGATGGCGATAAGCGGGAATTCTTTGAATGGGACCTTCATTACAACAGAGCATGGGGTGCCCATCAATTCGGAGCAGTTGCCAAGTACAATCAATCTTCAAAAGTATTTACTCAAAATATCGGGGATGACCTTAAAAATGGGATAGCCCGTCGCAACCAAGGCTTGGCCGGTCGTGTCAACTACAATTGGAAGACACGCTACTTTATTGATTTCAACTTCGGATATACCGGTTCAGAGAATTTCCATAAAGACCACCGATTCGGCTTCTTTCCTGCCATTTCGGGAGCCTGGAATATCGGACAAGAGTCATTTATCAAAGATTTGGGTTGGGTAGATATGTTCAAGCTGCGCTATTCCTATGGTAAGACAGGAAATGACAATTTAGGTAACACAAGGTTTCCTTACTTGTATGATATCGAACAAATGAGTGGCGGTGGGTACAATTTCGGTGATTTCGAATCTTCAAACCCATGGACCGGTATACGTTACTCCTCTATATCCTCTCCATTTGTTTCCTGGGAGATTGCCACCAAACAAGATTTAGGATTGGATTACAACTTTTTCAAGGGACAAATCGATGGGTCGATCGACTTATTTCATGAGCGCCGAGATGGAATCTACATGTCGCGCAATTTCCTTCCTGGATCCGTGGGCGTAGAGAGCACCCCTTCTGCCAATATAGGCGCTGTCAAGGTCAAAGGTTTCGATGGTCATATCAAATTAAAGCAGAAGATCAATCAAGTAGACCTTACCTTCCGTGGAAATCTTACCTATAGTAAAAACGAAATCTTAGAAAGAGATGAAGAAAACACCATTTATTGGTACAAACTACAAGAAGGATATCGTGTAAATCAAGCCCGGGGTCTAATAGATATGGGATTATTTGAAGACTACGACGACATCCGCAACAGCCCGAGACAGACATTTGGCGAAGTGATGCCTGGCGATATCAAATACAAAGACATCAACGGGGATGGAATAATAGATGATAATGACAAAGTGGCCATTGGAGCTACCACTAGGCCCAATCTTACCTACGGTTTTGGGGTATCCGCAAGTTGGAAAGGCATAGACATCAATATGCACTTTCAAGGAGTTGGCAAGTCCACATACTTTATCGATGGTTCCTCTGTATATATGTTTAGCCTAGGTGACGGCTGGGGCAATATATTGAATGACATCGCAGGTAGCAACCGTTGGGTTCTTGGGGAAAACGAAGACCCGAATGCCGAGTATCCACGGTTGACCTATGGTCCGAATTCCAACAACTATCAGAAATCCACTTTCTGGCTCAGAGATGGATCTTATTTACGACTAAAAACATTGGATATTGGTTACTCTCTCCCCAAAAACTTGGTTAACAGAGCCCACCTAAACAATCTTCGTGTATTTTTTATCGGCACCAATCTGCTTACATTTTCGAAATTCAAGCTTTGGGACCCAGAATTAGGTAGCACAAACGGAAAAACCTATCCGCTCAGCAAAACGCTATCACTAGGACTATCAGTTAATCTATAAGCAACAAGAAACATGAAAAGAATAGCTATAATTTTATCCACCATCGGATTCATATTAACAACCACCGCGTGTTCCAATTATCTCGATTCAGATTACCTGTTTGATGAACGTATGACTACCGAGGACGTATTCACCAATTCAGATTATGCAAATAGATGGTTGGCGCGCGCATACTCATTTCTCGGCACTAACCATATGCAAGACGTCAGCAGCAAGAAAAGCTTACCGTTCAATTTTGCGGACGACATGTATTACGGGGATGAGAACGATGGATACAAGAGATGGAAAAATGGAGAATACTCCGAGAATGGATTAAACGGTGAAAGTAAGACAATATGGGACACCGGATACAAAGGTATCCGCCAAGCCTCTATTTTCTTAAGCAACATCGACCTCAACAAGGAGTTCTCGGCCCAAGAATTGACCGACCTCAAGAGCCAAGCACGCTTCCTAAGAGCATATTTCTATTGGATACTCCTTAGAACCTATGGTCCAGTGCCCCTTCTGCCAGAAGAAGGTATCGACTATACCAAAGAATATGACGCCATAGCCCAACCACGAAACTCGTATGAGGAATGTGCAGAATATCTTGCTCAGGAACTTGCCGAAGCCGCCAAGGGACTACCCCTTCAACGCGGTATACAACAGATATCTCGCCCTACACGAGGTGCTGCTTTGGGTCTACGCGCCCGCGTGTTACTTTTCGCTGCAAGCCCCCTATTCAACGGAAAAGCACCAGCCGACGTAGCTGCCGCCATGGTCGACAAAAAAGGGAACCCCTTATTATCACCCACATATGACGAGTCCAAGTGGGCAAAAGCTGCAGCTGCTGCCAAAGATGTAATCGATTTAGGTCGTTATCAACTCTATGTCGCCTATAAGAAAAGCACGGGAGATATTGCCTACCCAGCAACAGTCACTCCCGCTAATGATAATAATTTTTCGAATAGTGCTTGGCCTACCGGTTACAACGACATCGATCCTTTTGAATCCTATCGCGCGCTCTTCAACGGCACTATTCCAGCATTCCAAAACCCAGAGCTGATTTTTACACGTGGTCAAAATCAAGGTGGTGAAGGAATAAAAGTATTAGTACTCCATCAATTACCTCGCTTAGAAGGAAAAGGGTATAATTCACATGGTATGACCCAAAAGCAAAGCGATGCCTATTATATGCGAGATGGCAGTGATTTACCGGGCATGAATGACATGTACCAAGGTAGACAGGGATATGAAGGCCGTTACAATACACAGCCTCGTCAGTTAGGGTTAGTCCGTCCAGACGAACTAGCCAACTATCCCGAACTAGGGCCATTAGGCAAAAATGTTAGTAAACAATACGCCAGACGCGAACCTCGATTCTACGCATCAGTTTCATACAATGGCTCAACTTGGCATCTCCTTAAAGCTGAAAAAGAAAGAGATGAAGTCAGTAATGTACAGATATTCTACTATCGCGGTGATCCAAATGGGTACAAGAATACAACCTATTGGCCCCGCACCGGGATTGGCGTAAAAAAATATGTTCACCCCGACGACATTAGCAACGTAGCAGTTTCAGCATACGACCAAACCCGTATTAGAGACAAATCTGACCCAGCAATGCGTTATGCTGAAGTACTTTTAATTTATGCAGAAGCGTTGAACGAGTTGAATGGATCCCACACCATCCCTGCCTGGGATGGCAGTAAGACACATACAGTATCGCGTAATGAAGCTGATCTCAAGCAAGGAATCCAACCCATCCGAATCCGTGCTGGAGTTCCCGACTACAGCAGTGATGTATATGCAGACCAAAACCGATTCCGCATTAAATTAAAGCGTGAACGTCAAATTGAATTATTTGCCGAAGGACACCGTTATTTCGACCTTCGTCGTTGGACAGATGCACCAGCAGAAGAGTCCGCCCCTGTTTATGGATGTAATGCATATAGTACGAAAGAGCTCCCTGATTTATTTCACACACCTGTAGAAATCCCATCACTACCCTCTATATTCACCCTTAAAATGTGGTTTTGGCCTATTCATTATGACGAGCTTCGACGCAATAAATTACTCACTCAGAATCCAGGTTGGACCAATCCAGAATAATTAATCCAATTACAAAAAAATCATGAAGAATATATATATCCTATTTTTGGTGACGATTACCTCTCTCTGCTTTATATCCTGTAATGATGAATGGGAAAATGAGCAGTACCGACAGTTGGCCTCCTTTAAAGCAGAGCCCAACGCTCAAGGTGTGACGACAGCTTACATCCGGTACAATCCATCTGGAAAAATCCGGTACAATCTACCTGTTATTATCAGTGGTTCTACGCCCAATACAAGCACACGCACCGTACGTATTGGCCTAGACCCCGATACACTAGCAACCTTAAATAGAGAGCGCTACGGCCATCGTCAAGAGCTCTATTTTCAACAATTGGGAAACCAATATTACAGCATGCCCGAATCAGTAGAAGTCCCTGCTGGCAAAAGCACGGTTACCATGCCCATTGAGTTTTCCTTAGGCGATTTGGACCAAGCCGATAAGTGGGTCTTACCCTTACAGATCTTGGAGGGTTCGTCCGATAATTATCAAATCAATCCACACAAGCACTATCGCAGAGCTATGCTACGTATCACCCCCTTCAACGACTATTCAGGCGAATATGGAGGCACACTCTATAAAATCTTTCTAGATGGAGATACCAAAGAGCCGTTGACATTGAATACACATCGGACTTTTGTAGCAGATGAAGAGACGATTTTCATCTATGCCGGCACTAGAGATATTGATTATGTAGACCGTAAGAATTATAAAGTATTTATCAAGTTTACCGACGATATCATAGATGTACAAAAGAGAAAATTAGAAATATGGAGTGACAATGCAGCAAACAACAAATTCAAAAAAGGGAGCAATCAATCCTATTATACTATTGAAGAAGAATGGGATCCTAAACTTCCATACATGAAGCATAAATATATCACCCTATATTTGTCGTACGAATTTGAGGATTACACCAGTGTACCAGGTCAAAAATTGAGATACACCGTAGATGGCACATTATCCATGCAGCGAGACCTCAACACCCTCATACCGGATGAAGATCAACAAATTCAGTGGTAATAAAAAAAAATAGTCAATCCTTGAGCAGATTTGAGCTTAACAATAAATATTATGAAACATATTCCTTATCGTCTATTATCGATTACATGTTTACTGCTTATGCTGTCCCTATATTGTAGGGGCAGCAATAATAGACCTCCTCAAATTATTGACAGCAAGCTACCTATTGCAGATCCTTACGTATTATACCATAGCGGCAAATACTATGCTTATGGCACCCGAATCGATGGTTTTGAAGTATATATTTCCGAAGACCTAAAACATTGGAAGCGTAGCAAAAATCTAGCCCTTTCACCTCAAGATTCCTGGGGCACACGATGGTTTTGGGCACCTGAAGTATACTATGTAGCTTCCCAAAAAAAGTTTTACATGTTCTATTCCGTTGATGAACATATTTGTGTCGCTTCCTCCTCTAGTCCCGAAGGTCCTTTTATCCAAGACGAGAAAAAACCTATTATTGCCAAAGAAAAAGGAATCGACACCTCTCTTTTTATCGACGATGACGGAACGCCATATCTATTTTATGTTCGTTTTACTGATGGAAATGTAATTTGGATGGCGGAGATGAACAAAGATCTTCAAAGCATAAAGACAGAGACCCTCACAAAATGTATTAGCGCTACCGAGCCATGGGAGAAAAAACAAGCCACAGTGGCAGAAGGCCCCTCTATCTTGAAACGAGGAAACACCTACTATTTAATTTACTCCGCCAATCACTTTGAAAGCCAGGACTACGCAGTAGGCTACGCAACAGCCAGTTCGCCCAAAGGACCTTGGAAAAAATACAAAGGCAACCCCATCCTAAGAAGAGACCACCCCTCAGCATCTGGATTAGTAGGCACAGGTCATGGAGCTCCATTCATAAGTGCTGACGGAGGTTATAAATACATCTATCATGCACACGCCAGCACCAGCAGTGTCGGCCCACGTACATCTTACATCAATGATATGGCCATTTCATCTGATGGTGCAATCAGCATCGTTGGAGATCCCATCAGACCAGTTGTTGTTAAATAGTAATCCCACAACAGGATTTTAAACATGACAGCTCTATCTCCTTTTCAACCGCAAGTACCTGCGGCTGAAAAGGAGGTAATCATATTATATGTCACCATTTTTAAGCGCTTTGACAGCATGATCCACAGCCCTTGCTGTCAATGCCATATATGTCAAGGTCGGATTTTGCGTAGCTGTTGACGTCATACAAGCACCATCAGTGACATACACATTCTTACAAAGGTGCATTTGGTTCCACTTATTTAATAAAGAAGTCTTCACATCATTCCCCATTCTAGCCCCTCCCATTTCGTGAATATCGTTTCCGGGACGCCGATGATCATCCGCCGTCTTAATATTAGAAAATCCCGCCGCTTCGTACATTGCTGTCATCTGCTCATAATAATCTGTCCGTCTCTGCCAGTCATCATCCGAGTAGTCAATAGAAATATGCAAAAGCGGCACTCCCCATTTATCGGTCTCAGCTCCATCCAGCCATACTCGATTGCTTTCCTTAGGAATAGTTTCCGCCATCATGTGGGAGTGTACACGCCAGTTGCTCCATTTTGACTGATCTAACAAAGCAGTCTTCAGCGAATCCCCGAAGCCACTCGTTTCCCGGATTGGGCTTCTATTAGCACTAAAAGCCGCTGCCCATCCACGCAAAAAATCGGTCTCTTGGCCATTAACATTCCGAAAGTTCGGAATGTAACCGCCACCAGCAGGATTTCTACCATCCGTCCTGTATTCCAGCAAACCATCATATTCCGCACTGATACGAGCGGTATAATTATGAAAAGCCACGTATTTACCCAGCAAGCCACTGTCGTTTCCTAGCCCCTGAGGAAAACGTTCTGATTTCGAGTTCAGCAAAATTAGATTTGTATTCAGCGCCGATGCATTTACAAAGATGACCTTCGCAAAGAAATCGATTTCTTCTAAAGTTTCCGTATCCATTACTTTTACGCCAGTAGCTTTGCCCGACTCCTGATCATAAAGAATGGAGTGGACCACTGAGTGCGGCCGCAGTGTGAGGTTACCTGTTTTCTTCGCCCATGGAATAGTAGAAGAATTACTACTAAAATACCCACCAAAAGGACATCCTCGCTGACACAAGACTCGATTTTGGCATTGAACTCGTCCTTGTTCAATATGTATAGGTTGTGGATCCGAAAGATGTGCACATCGAGCACTGATGACATGTCTATCCTTAAATTGTTGACTCACCGATTTACGAAAATAATCCTCCACTACGTTCAAAGGATACCCCCGCAAAAAATCACCATCCGGAAGTGTGTCCAATCCATCCTTATTTCCTGCTATTCCGACAAATCGCTCAACATAGCTATACCACGGAGCAATATCTCCATATCTGATTGGCCAATCTACCGCAAATCCGTCTCTAGCCGGTCCTTCAAAATCATATTCACTCCAACGTTGTGTCTGTCGAGCCCACAATAAAGATTTACCACCAACTTGATAGCCCCTAATCCAATCAAAATCCTTTTCTTGTACGTAGGGATGTTCCTCATCCTTCACAAAAAAATGTTGAGTATCTTCACGATATGCATAGCATCTATTCGCGATAGGATTAGCCTTCTTATCTGCATATACGATCTCATTGCGGTGCTCCAATTCATACGGATATAGATTGGTGGTGGGATAATCTTTTACATGCACGACATCTCGACCACGTTCCAATACCAGTGTCTTGAGCCCCTTTTCTGTAAATTCTTTCGCTGCCCATCCTCCACTAGCACCGGAACCGATTACTATTGCATCAAATGTTCTCTCCTTGACACCATCTATATTCAGGTTTGCCATAATATGTTGTGGTTTAAAATTGTATTCAGACTTAGTCTCTTAATTAATGCCAACAAGATACATATTTTTTTATTTACCCTTACTATCACTCGCTAAGGCATATGCACACCACAAAAGAGCTGCCTGACCATGTAGATCTCCCGTTAGTTTTTTCCGATCAAGATAATATTGATAATCATTCTTAGCCCCTGTACCTTCACACACATTCCTAATATTGTTATCCTCATTCAAATATGTCAACAAAGAAAGCCAAGCTTTGCGTGCAGCAGCTCCATATATCTTTTTATCCAGCCAGCCGTTCTTCACACCCGTCACCATAGCATAGGTAAACATAGCTGTTCCCGAGGTTTCTTTCCATGAATTCGGGTCATCAATAATTTGCCCCCACATGCCATCATAAGCTTGGTAACGCAAGAGAGTCTCCATCATTTTGGCATATGCAGCTTCGATTCTTGGTCGATATTGATTATTCTTCGGAAGCATTCTCAACATCTCCGCCATCCCAACAGCCATCCACCCATTGCCTCTACTCCAGAAAAAAGGGGTCCCCGGGGCGTGATAAAACAGCCCATTCTCACGCTGTATACGGTCTAGATATAATACCATCTCGCGCGCTGCTCGATCTATGTATTTCTCGTCCCCAGTTGTCAAATAAGCTTGCGCCTGGACGGCCGTTATCATAAACATGTCATCGATCCAAATCCGTGTCTGCCATGAGTATCCCTCATCGTGCCATTTTTTCTCCGTTTGATTTGGATTTTCTGGTAAGATCCACTGACCATCTGCGTATTTCATACCAAGATCTAAGTACTTAGCATCTCTGTTCACTTTATATAACTCTAGCGGAAGAGCGCCAAAAACATAAAAATCTACCACATTATGATCCTTTGGACGCATGCTCGGCACTAAGTGTTTTTCAGTGGTAAATAGCGGTTCAAATCGATCCACTAACCGACCGTACAGCCCCTCGTCCTTAATAGCTTTCGTAAACCATAATCCACCCAACCATACACATACATCAGGATAGCTAATCAGTGTAGTTTTGTGTTTTGAATTTATATAACCCCAGTGAGAGTGGGGCGTTTCTAGATACCGCTCTGTAAGTTTGATTCCGATTTCTTTGGGCTGACTTCCTTTTGGAAAATGTTTCAGATCATAGCTTTGTGAATGTGCATTTTGAACGATTAGAAAAGATAGTAGTACATGTGCTATCAGCAAGCGGATTACATTTTTACTCATGTTTGTTTTAATTTGGTATATAGTAAAGTTCTTCATTATCTCAATAACCCAATAGAACATTTAGTTCAAAAATCACCATTATCGTCTCATAGATTTTGAGATAAAAAGCGCCATTCACAAATCGCTTTTTTTCTACAATACACCGACATAAAAGCTAGTCTGCTTTTGTATCTTCGATAGATATGGAAGCACGGACAAACTGGAAACACTAACGAATACCCATCAAAGCAGAGATGAAACAACATATATATACATCACAGATTGTATGGACCGGCAACAACGGGACAGGCACCGATCACTATAAGAATTACGAAAGAAGCCACATCATTGCCGTTCCACACAAACAGGTTATTGAAGGCTCCTCTGACCCAGCATTTCGTGGAGACCATACCAAGCACAATCCCGAAGACTTATTCCTTTCCTCATTATCGTCTTGTCATATGCTTTGGTACCTTCACTTTTGTGCGGCACAGCATATCATCGTTGAAGAATATATGGATATGGCCGAAGGTATCATGTTGGAAGAACGGGATGGCAGAGGATACTTTTCTGAAGTCACCTTACATCCCACCGTGGTGGTTAAAACCGAAGACATGATTCAAACAGCAATCGAATTACACCAAAAAGCAAATGAATATTGCTTCATGGCCAATTCTGTAAAGTTTCCCATAAAGCATTTCCCCGTCGTGAGGGTTGGGTAACACAACATTTGGCCACAGAGAAAAAAACAAAATCAGGACCAACACCGTGAAGTATAGCTATGAATACCACAGTGTTGCGTGTTCGTTATTTTGAACCGTAACCCATCAATAGTATAAACGACGACAACGGTGCCCCGCTTTAGAAAGCATCTCTATAATCTCACTACTGATATCAGTCTTAGCTTCCACTCTCAAAATCTTGTCTACATCTTCTAGGTCTACAGACCAGGAGACAAGGTCCATCAATGACGTCATATTGAGTCTCAGCTTTTCATTAAGCTTTTGAATATTCGTGGCAAATATTAATACAATCATAGTTAATAGTTTAATGCCTTTTAGACAATGGGGACATGTTTAAATCTAACCCACTGCACGAGGTGCAGCAGGCTAGATAGACCCTTTTAAAGAGGATCTCCACACACACTTCTTTAAAGACTTCCCCCGCCTAAAGAGCGGTATAATACAGTTAGCGCCTGTAGACGACTAGTGCGCACATTGGCTAGATCCAGTTCAGCTTGAAGCTTATTGGTTTGTGCTAGAATAATATCAAGATAAGTCGCGCTATCATACTTAAACAGCGTCAATGCTTGCCCCACCACCGCGTCAGCCTTAAGCACCAATTGCTCGGTTATTTGATGCTGCTGTTCTAACTTCTCAAGTTGATTAAGCGCGTCAGATACCTCGCCTACCGCCGTAAGCACACTCTGTTTAAAACGAAGTTCAGCCTGATCGTAGTTCACTTGAGATTGAAGATATCTTGTTTTCAGTTGTTTACCCTGAAATATGGGTTGGGCCAAACTTCCGCCCACTATTCCAAATAGTGAACCTGGAATACTAAACCAATTACTAGCTTTAAAAGCATTCAATCCTCCCTGCGCCGTAATATTAATAGCAGGATACATACTTACTTTAGCCACGTGAATAGCTGCAACGCTTTTACGCAGCTCCACTTCGCGTCCTTTAACATCCGGTCTGTGACTCAGCAGCTCAGCAGGCACCCCCGAGCTTATCGCAGCATAGGGAGCAGTATCCTCAAGTCCAATAGATCGCGTTATCTTGCTTGGAAAACTACCCGTCAATACACTTAATGCATTCTCTTGTATCTGTATTGCATTTTCAATGGTCGGAATACGATTCATAATTTGAATTTTGGCAACTTCTTGTTGTTCCACCGGTAGTGACTGTATCAACCCTAGTTCATATTGCTTCTTCAAGAGCAGCAAGGCACTGTCTGCAAATGCCAGATTCGCGTTCGTAATTTTCAATTGCTTATCCAGCATTAGTAGATTGTAGTATCCCTGCGCAATTTCTGATATCAATCTGATCTTCACGACCTTTGCCCCCTCCTCACTGGTAAGCAAATCCATCAAAGCCCCTTCTTGTGCACCCTTTATTTTTCCCCAGATATCCGCCTCCCATGATATAGCCACAGCACTGTTATAATCTTGCATATATCGATCTCCAAGAAATTGCCCAGCCATCATACCATTCATACTATTGTTGGACGGTCTCGTAATAGTAGTACTTCCGATAGTCGCGTCTACTCTCGGCAACCCAGCCAACTTAGTCTGCTTATAACCCAATGCTGCAAATTCAATTTGCTTCAAAGCTATCCTAAAATCATAATTATGGACGAGACCCCTGTCAATAAGTCCGATCAAAACCGAGTCTCTAAAAAAATCTTTGTAGTCCAATTCGGCGACATTCTCCACCGTATCTACCACACTACTATCCACACCAGTATATATATTAGGCAGCTCCATGTTAGGGCGTTCATACTTACGCACAGAGCAGGCCGTCATTAGCCCCATCAAATAGAGGGGTATTATTATTCTCTTTATATTTACTAACATCATATATATTTATATCCCTATGAATCTTTAATAATCCCAATCCTCTTCAGAAACCTGCTTACCGCTCAACCTTTCCTGCAAAAACTGAAAAACTACAAATAGCACCGGTGTAGTAAAGATTCCTACAACCGTACCGAACAGCATACCAAATACCGCAGCATATCCAATAGAGTGATTTCCCAAGGCTGAAGGCCCAGTGGCAAACAGAAGAGGCAGTAACCCCGTGATAAAAGCAAGGGATGTCATTAATATAGGTCGCAATCTAGCCTTTGCTCCTTCTACCGCAGCTGCCACCAAGCTCTTACCGGCCCGACGTCGTTGGATCGCATATTCAACAATGAGAATACCATTTTTAGCCAATAGACCAATCAACATGACCAATGCGACCTGCACATATATATTGTTCGATATATCCGCAAGTGTAATCCCAATAAATACACCCAATAGACCTAGCGGGATTGAAATCAACACCGATAGCGGTAAGATGTAACTCTCGTACTGTGCCGACAGTAAAAAGAAAACAAAAACGATACATAGTCCAAATATCACTAGCGATTGCCCCCCCGAACCACGCTCCTCCCTACTCATACCTTTATAATCATATGAGTAATTCGCAGGAAGTACATCGACAGCCACTTCATCAACGGCTTTCATCACCTGTCCTGTACTGAAACCCGGTTTCGGCATTACCGTCATGTTCACAGCATTGAATAAGTTGAACCGATCGACGACCTCTGGTCCCGTTGTCGGTTTGAGACTTACGAGTGTGCTAATCGGGACCATCTCATTCTTATCATTCTTTACAAAAATCCCCTGTAAAGACGACTGGTCCTTTCGGTATTCGGGTGAGGCCTGTACCAGCACCCTGTAGTATTTTCCAAATCGATTGAAATCCGAAGCTTGGATACTCCCATAATACCCCTGCATCACCGTCATGACATCTGCTAAACTTACACCTAACTGATAGGCCTTAGCCTCATCTACAACCACCTCAAATTGCGGAAATCCGGTATTGAAGGTTGTAAACGCAACTGCAATTTCTGGTCGCTGCATCAGTGCTCCCATGAAACCATAAGCCGTATTTCCAAATTTATTCAGATCTCCCGATCCTTTATCCTGAAGAACGAGTTCCATACCACTGGTATTACCAAACCCATCTACTGTAGGCATATTCAACACTAAGAAGGAAGCACGCCTATCCTGGGATAGTTGCCCTTGTAATTGTCCAATGACGTCGTCAATCTTTTGGACACCTCCCCTATCCTTCGGCAATTTGAGTCTGACGAACAGCGCTCCAGCTGAAGACGACATAGATGAGCTCATTAGATTGAAACCTGTCACCGCCATTACTCGATCCACCGCAGCATGGTCGCCCAGCACCTCCTCGACCTGCTTTATGACAGCATCGGTCCGATCCTGCGAAGCTCCCGGGGTCAAATTGACCGCCACCACTATAAAGCTCTGATCCTCATCCGGAATAAAGCCCGTAGGCGTATTCACGAACATCCATAAAAACAATACACCCAATACCCCCATCCCCACGAATGCAATCCACTTACGTTTGATAAGCAATAGGATAGATTTTCCATATCGAAATGTCAATTTATCAAACGCCGCGTTGAATCCTATAAAAAAGCGCTGCTTGAATCCTATACGGGTATCCACATCTCCGTGACCATCATGCTGTTTCAGAAATAATGCGCACAATGCCGGGCTCAACGTCAGTGCATTTACCGCCGAAATCACAATCGCAATAGCCAGCGTCAGCGCAAACTGCTGATAGAACAACCCCGTCGAACCCTTCATAAAACCGACCGGAACAAACACGGCAGACATCACCAATGTAATGGATACAATTGCTCCCGAAATCTCACTCATGGCTGACATAGTCGCTGCACGTGCATTCAGTTTTCGCTTTTCCATCTTCGCATGCACAGCCTCCACCACCACAATGGCATCATCCACGACAATACCGATAGCCAGTACTAACGCAAATAAGGTCAGAATATTAATGGAAAAGCCAAATAAATTCATGAAGAAAAATGTACCTATGATAGATACCGGAACTGCAATTGCAGGAATCAAAGTCGACCGAAAATCCTGTAGGAAAATAAACACCACGAAGAATACCAAAATGAAAGCTTCGATCAACGTTGTCACGACCTGACTAATCGACTGATCCAATGATTCCTTTGTACTATATGGAATATTATATTCCATTTTATCTGGAAACGTTTTGGCTAGCTCTTCCAGCTTGACCATCATGGCCTCTTGCACTTCATTAGCATTAGATCCTGCCATCTGATATAATGCCATTGTCACTGCTGGTTTTTTATCTGCCCGCGAGCTTACCAAATAACTATATGCACCAAATTCTAATCTTGCCACATCTTTTAATCGCAGCACGGTACCATTATTGAATGCCCTTAGTATAATATTCTCATACTGTTCTGGGTCCGTAAATTTACCTTGATAGCGTAGTGCATACTCAATAGCTTCGGTCGTAAGCTCTCCAAACTTTCCAGGAGCAGCTTCTAGATTTTGCTTCTGTATAGCCATACTCACCTCCGTGGGCGTCAAGTTATAAGCCGATAATTTCTGTGGATCTAGCCATACCCGCATAGAATAGTCCTTATTCCCATATACCATCGCATCCCCTACACCTTTGACACGTTTCAGTTCCGGCACTACATTTATTTTGGCATAGTTCTCTAGGAAAAGATCATCTAACGAGCCATCATCACTTGTTAACGTCACCATCGCGATCATACTATTTTGCTTTTTCAGCGTTGTTATACCACTTTGTACCACCTCAGCTGGCAATTGGTTGGTCACTTGCGCTACACGGTTCTGCACATTGATAGCTGCCTGATCAGGGTCCGTCCCTAATTTAAAAATCACGGTAATAGACAGTGTACCGTCATTACTTGCAGTAGAGGTGATATAATCCATGTTCTCCACACCATTTATTGCATTTTCCAATGGTGGAGCCACGGATCGAGCTATAGTTTCCGCGTTGGCACCTGGATAGCTTGCCATTACGTTGACCGTTGGAGGTGCTATATCTGGAAACTTAGTAATCGGCAACGTCAGCATCCCGACGATACCAAGGATAACCAGCAGCACGGAGATAACCGTAGCCAATACTGGTCTTTTTATAATATTTTTTAACATTTTACGACAAAGTTGTTGTACTTGAGTTATTGATTTGCTTTCTCTACCGAGACTGGCGTTCCCGGCTGTAACCTTTCGAAACCAGCTACAATATATCGGTCACCTACAGATAGCCCCTTAGACACGATATACTGATCCCCTGATTTCCCTGAAATTTCAATAGGCACTTGCACGGCTTTGCTTTCTTGATCGAGTGAGAAGACATATTTCTTATCCTGTATAGCTATTGTTGCTGATATCGGCACCAATACCACATCACTATATTGCTGTGGGATAAGTACTTTGCCCGTATTGCCGCTTCTCAAAGTTGTATTCGGATTGTCAAACTTTGCCCGTAGGGTAATGGAGCCGGTACTTTTGCTAAACTGTCCTTCGACCGCATCAATCCGGCCCGTTTTATCATGAAGCGTCCCATTGGCTACCATCAGAGATACGGCAGGGGTCCCAGCTAGTTTTTCCTTAATAGAAGCCCCAGGATATTGTGCCTGAAAATCCAGAAATTCGTTCTCTCCCATGCTAAAGTAAGCGTACACATGATGAACATCCGATAGGAGTGTAAGAGCCTCCAAATTTGTTGGAGCAATCAGACTTCCCAGACGATAGTTGAATCGTCCCACATACCCATTCACTGGAGCTTTTATAGCACAAAAATTGAAATTTATTTTAGCCGACTCGACCGCAGCCTGTGCCTGCTGGA
The DNA here is from genome assembly GCF_027627455.1 of Sphingobacterium sp. SYP-B4668. Taxonomy (NCBI): domain Bacteria; kingdom Pseudomonadati; phylum Bacteroidota; class Sphingobacteriia; order Sphingobacteriales; family Sphingobacteriaceae; genus Sphingobacterium; species Sphingobacterium sp. SYP-B4668. The sequence goes on from NZ_CP115483.1 coordinate 4,098,088, forward strand.
CTGCCGCCTTGGATGCGGCATACACAGTCTCTGCTTCTCGTACCTGCAAGTCAGATACCATTTTACTGTTCAATAGTTCTTTTTTACGATCCAAATCCAGCAAGGTATTGGAGAGGTTCGCTTTAGTCGCCATCAGAGAAGCCTCTGCGTTTTTTAATTGTTCGGCAAAGGGACCGTCTTCGATTCTAAACAACACCTGTCCAGCCTGGACATAATCACCTTCATCTATCAGGATTTGTTTCAAGTAACCCGATACCTGCGGACGGATCTCCACATTGGTTATACCCTCTATTGAAGCTGTATACTCCGTATGAAGATGTGCGTCTCCAGACTTTACCACATCAACGGGGAGTACTATTGGTTGTGATTGATAAGACTCCTCTCCTTTGGGCCGACTGCATCCAGCAATCAAGAAAAGAGATAAAAGAAGTCCCGAGGACTTAAGAAAGGAAAGCTGATTCATTTATATATAGATTTTTTTAACACCGACAAAAATGAAGATTTAAAAAAATCAGAAGGAAAAACGAAGTCGCCAAAATTTGTCCAAAGGTCGCCTTCAAAATCAAACATGACAAAAGGCCAACAATTCTGATTAAAACTGTAAAATCAAGCAAATAGACAATAAAACCAAAGTCAAATAAACTCCATTTTATCAAAAAAAAACAACATGGATTGCGGTTCCTAGAACGGATTGTTATTAGAAAAGGTCGTCACGTTTATAGTCCGACGGATTGGTACCCGTGTGCTTTTTAAAGAATTTACTAAACACAGCTTGATCCGAAAAATTAAGTTGCTCAGCAACTTGACAGACATTGTTACTCGTATTTCGTAGCAAGAGTTTAGCTTCAATCGTCAAGATTTGGTTGATGATATCGCTTGGCGTCTTCGACATTGTTCTCCGAATGACACGGCTCAGATATTTTCGACTGATACACAATTCATCCGCATAAAATTGTATATCATGATGAGCGACAAAGTGCGTCCGTACCAGTGCAAAAAAATCTGTCGTAATTTCCTCTTCTCTAGAGGTCAGCAACCGTACTGTTTCATTCCTTTTGAAATGATTATCAATCTCATACATCAGCAATGAGAAGTGATGCCATATCATCTCATTAAAATAATAGTTTTCTGCGTCAGGACGATTTAGCGCCTCCAGTTCCTCCATATGAAACATCAATCTTCTAAATAACCCCGATTGTTGAGCAATCACACCCGAAGGATGGTCTGTCAGCCTGCGCAGCATATCGTTTGATTTATAGTTGAATCCCGCCTCATTAATAAATTCATTAGAGAAAAAAATCTCCTTTGCTTTGTAATCAGGAGAAATATAATCAATAGTAAAAGACTCCCGCAGTACCGTATAGATGACATCGTTTGCCTTGACCTCAAATGACTGATCATCTACTGTAAAACGGCCACTTCCTGCTGTCACCAAGACTATTCCTGAATAGTTAGCCTTGTACCAAAGATTAAGTTTAATTAACAGATTACTCCGATCCATATCAAATACGATATAGTCCTTGATTCTCAAATCTGTATTGAGATGTGCAATCAAGTCTTCAAAGTTGAGGATAGCAATTTGATGTTCCATGCAAAAGCACGTTGTTAAAAAATTACAACGTCTGTAAAGGTAGGTTTACTTCGCTAATTTTTCTAGACCTCCTATCTCCACATATCTATTTTTTTGCTGTTGGCAGCTGCTAGAACGTTATTTTGACCTAATTATGAATATCACCTTTGCCGTTGGTTAGAAAGGAAACTTACAAACAACCGTCTTGTCCTCCAAAAGATTGGTCGAATACCAGACATACTATTCGGGTGTGATCCTACAACAAATCCTTTTGTTTCTCTAAATCCGATTTTTTCGTCTTATAGCGCTCTTTACGTGCTTTTTTTTCTGCTTTTCGCATCGTATCATCATGTTGATACTCGTCCTCAATCCTCTTCAAATCTTTTTTGTACTCCTCTTCTAATACTTTCAACTGCACTTCTATATCCTTCTTAGCTTGTTCACGCAAAGGAATAGAATCTATAAACCGATTCCATTTCTCACGCTGAGCTTCATCGAGGATACTGTCGATATCTTGTTTAAATACCTGCGCCAATTCACGTTTCTTTTGCCCCTTCTGCTCGCCCGTTAGCACATGGCTCTTAGATATGGTCGAGAATTCACGGCCTACCATTTTCTTTCTTTTTAAGATTGCATCCTTCTGCTCACTACTTAATCCATAGTATGCACTTCTATTGAGCAGATCTGAAGCATTTACTTCAATATCTATTGTTTCCTTTCCCTTCTGACACTGTGCAGTGAGATTAAGAAATAGTGCCATCAAGCCTAGCAGAAGAAATCTTTTCATTATCATTGAGTTTAAAATAAGTAGACGACGCATTTATTCGTATTTGCCGCTTCACCAACCACTTGCGCAGACATTCTATTTTACAAAAGATCAAATTACCAACAATTGTTTGCAAAAATTCAAAGTATTTCACCTCGAGATAATTGGTCTTGTTTCGACGAGAATGGCCCCAGTTAATATAACCGGGGCCATTTTCTAGTTCCGCTCGCCTGTTGTGATCACGATTTCGTCACTGTTGACCAAATCTTTATGCAATATCTTAAAGCCTTTGGATTTCTTTCCATCAATGGTAATCCCTTTAATATACCCTCCTTCTCCCTTTCGTTCACGCCTAATAACGATTTTATCCTTTCCGTGATGGTATTTTGTATCCAAGTGTATGGTGACTTTGTCAAATACTGGCGTGACGACAGTATATTCAGGTCTCCCCGGACAGAGTGGATAGATACCCATCATATTCATAGACGCCCATGTCGACATGGTGCCTGTATCATCATTCCCTGGTATTCCTCCGGGAGTATTTTTAAAATGTTTCTCCAAGATTTCAGTTACCAGTTTTTGGGTACGCCATTCTTCCCCCGCAATCTCCGAAAAAATATGCGGATAGAGCATATCGGGTTCATTAGTCACGTCAAAATATCCCTTATCAAAAGTTGCCTGCAATTTATCTACAAAATTGCGTTTTCCTCCCATTAGCTTGATTAATCCAGGAATGTCATGCGGAATAGCGAAGGTGTAATTCCAAGCATTCCCTTCATGGAAACCTGGATTAGGCTCAAAATTAGCACCTAGCAAGGGATCAAAGGGAGTCAAAAAAGCACCATCGGGCAATATAGGTCTGAAAGTTCCATATTCCTTTGAGTAATAATGCTTATATCCCTTTGCCCGTTCAGCAAACATCGCCGCATCACTATTTTTCCCAAGGGAGGCCGCAAATTGCGAAAGGTTCCAATCAGCAACATAGTATTCAATCGAATGCGATACCGAATTGTCAAAAGGCTCCCGCAACGGTACATATCCATATTTCACATAATCCGCGTTATCTGGTCGTAGTCGATTTTCGCTATCCGTACGTGTAGCAGATTTATAGAACGCTTCGTAAGCCGCCTCATAATCATAATCTCGAAGCCCTTTCATCCACGCATCTACTATTACGGGAATCGCAGGATCTCCATCCATTGTATAAGATTCTCGACCATACAGTTCCCACTTAGGCATCCAACCACTCTCCTTATAAATATCGATCATGGACCGGATCATTTGCGTTTGTCTATCTGGAAACAAAAGGCTCATCAAAGGCTGTACATTCCTGTACGTATCCCATAACGAAAAAACCGTATAGCGATTACCATCAGTACGATGCGTTTCTCGACTCTCCATAGCTGGGTACTCACCATTCACATCCTGCAAAATATTCGGATGGATCAACGCATGATACAGAGCCGTATAAAAGACCGTCTTCTGATCATCCGTCCCCCCTTCGACCTCTATTTTTGACAAGTCCTCATTCCATTTTCGACTCGCCTCTGCTCTAATCTGGTCAAATCCACCCACCGGTTGTTCCTTTTCCAGATTTTGACGAGCATTCTCTACACTGACAAAAGATACCGCCACCTGCACCTCCACCTGTTCATTTTCTGTGGTTTCAAAACTCAGATATGCACCGATATCGTCTCCTGACATATCATGTTGATAAGCAGTAAACAACTTATATTTCCCCGCATCTTTATTCCATATATTCTCCCATTCCGCACCTTGACGTTGAAATTTCCAGTATCCTCGTTGCGATGGCTTCTTGCTCAATCGAAGTACAAAATAGATCGGATATACTGCCTGATTGTTAACGTAGCAAAATGAGCCCAGCAGTTTTGAGCCCTCAATCTCCCGATCGTTGACAAAGCGCATAGTCGCACCGGTCTCATTGGTCAACCCTTCACCCAAATTCAGCAGGATATGGCTTTTACCTTTCGGAAACGTAAATCGCGATATACCTGTACGAAGTGTCGCAGTCGCCTCAGTCTTGACCCCATACTTTTCCAATCGATTGGTATAATAGCCAGGTGAGGCACTTTCCGCTGTATAGGTACTTCCATAATCGCGATAATCAACCTTTAGGTCACCTGTCGTCGCCATTAACAACAGACTTCCCATATCTGGGCATCCCACACCGCTCAAGTTCACATGCGAGAACCCGGTAAAAAATTTATTGTGATACTCGTAAGGAGTAGACCACCAGCCCGCATCCTTATCCGATTTATTTAACGATGACCCCATGACATTAAAAGGAGATACATTCATCAACCCTTGCGGCACTTGCGCTCCAGGGTTTGTAGTTCCATAATTAGTGGTCCCAATAAACGGATTGACATAATCGACAGGTTTCTTCTGCGCGTATGCGCATTGGACAATCACAAGAAAAAATAGTAGAAAACGAGTGTAAAACATGATAATAAAGATGATTGGATGATTGCGAAAAACTTACACCTACTTGCTATAGCTGTGTTTGACAAATTCTGCCTCCGATAAATATTGGAGACTCTGCCTAAGACTTGTTTCTATATCCTTTGTGACTTCTTCTATCTCCACAAAAACATGTTTAACTCCCGCCAGTTCCGCATTTTTGAAAATAGCATCAAATCCCACCATACCACTTTGTCCAATCTCTCTATTATCTTTTATGTGCAACGTCGTAAAACGACCTGGATACGTTGTAAAATAATCGACAGGACTCGCTTTTCCAATCACTGCCCAATATACATCCATCTCAAAAAACACATTTTCAGCGTCTGTATTCTCAAGCATATAATCCAACATCACGTCCTTACCTTCAATCTTTTGGAATTCATGAGCATGATTATGATAGCCATACTTAATACCTTGCGCCCGACATAGCTTTCCAACCTCATTCAAATAGTCACATTGCGTTTTCAGTTCTTTTAAAGTTTTGGGAGTATCTAACCAAGGCGTCACAATATACATCATACCTGCAGCTTTATGAGCCGCAATAGCTTCATTCCACCATTTCAAGGATTGACTAAAATCCCCAGAAGCCAACTCTTCCTTCGATAACGGTTTCATACAATGCGATGATAATATCTGCATTCCGGCTTTTTCTACATTCTTCTTGAATTCTTTCGGATTCGTATTGTAGAATTTTCCATCCTGATACCCCGCAGCTTCCACCGCAGTATAGCCTATTTTTGCAATCTTATTGAGCACAGGTTGATAACTAGCACCATCACCATTCGTATTGGCTTGGCTTGCCATTAAATCTCGTACCGAATAAAGCTGTAGGCCTATTTCCTTTCTAGAAGGATTTTCCTGAGCCAAGAGCTCCTGCCCAAACATAGTAACGCCAAGTAACAACGTCGTAGTAATAAAGGTTTTCATATTCATTATGATGTATTCAATTTATGATCGACCAATTAATCGATCAGTTTATTTATAGACAATGTACATTTTTATACATACAGGGTTGACTAAAGCAATCTACCCTTCGATGGAAATAGTTTATCCCAATTCTTTGCTATCAAAATCAACCTATTCATATTATAACCAGCATCCAAAAAACAGCAACTCTCATTCAGTCGATTACATTTGGAACGTTAGCAACTATCCACTCGCAATAATAGGCATAAATGCAAGATTGTGCAACCACGAAACAAACAATAACGTTATGTAGACAATGTTTTTATCGTCCAAAACGGCAGGTGGTGGTAAATTTAGTACACCTAGACTAGGTATGTGCCAATAGCGGTATCATGAGTCTATTTTCTTCAAATAGAGCCTTTAGGTTAGCACTTACAAACAATGTCAAATCCTCTTCTTTATGAACGGTATAGCGCATGATCGAGGACGAAGGCGTATAACCAAAGACCACCGTATCGACTTCCTTTGGAGCCACAGCCTGTATGATTTCTTCAATGTCCCTCTCCGCCAATTGAAACACCTCAACCAGTGTCAAGACCTTATCCTCTATCTGCGCAACGACCATAGCTTCCAAAGCTGCTATATAATAAACAGACGTCTTGAACCCCAAATCTGGATATGCGTAACAATAGAAAAATGTCAATCCAAAACTTCGGATATCGAAGAATGGATGAGGCGTACTATTTTTGATATAATAAGCAAAGAGTTCCCGTTGGAATACATCATCCAAATCGACCCTCTTGACTTCTAAAGCACTACATTCGTTGCCAATCGTCCTACTCGCTTGATATTCCTGCACCGCAGCAAAACCAAATTTGGGATAGAAATCAAGAACGGAGTCATTCGCAAAAAGGAAAAACCTTGCAACTTACCACAGTAATCCCGCTGGATCTCTTCCATCAAAAAACGGGCTAATCCTCTTCGCTGATAAGCTGGATCGGTCATTACGGTGCCGAGTTGTCCTATCTGTAGCGTATCTCCTTTTACTTTGCTATCCAAAATACTCAGCGTAGTATGTGAAACGATCCTGTCTCCGTCAAATAGCGAATAGATGATACAATTCTCATCCCAAAACCCCGATTGATAATATCGTTCAAAATCAAATCCCCAAAATTCATTTGTCATTCGATTGAACTCCATGCGTAACTCAACCTGTGACTGATATCCAACCCACAACCTATACCGTTCACCTCTTATTGAAATCTCTCTTGTTTTCGCCTTTTCCATTTCACAAAATAAATCATTTCTTTATCGATATCTATTGGTTAATATTCATAAATAATGTGCAAATTGTTCTTTTTTATATCAAATGACGTAAATTTACATATCCGCTTCAAGCAGTTATGACTATAAATCACAATCCTCAGGAATTGCCACATTTACCAATCCTATTGATAGAATCAAAAAAAGTAATACCAGAGGAATTTTACACCGGGGGTTATTTTAAAGATGGGATTTTGATCTCACTATGTGTAAAAGGTTCGATTGAAGTACAAGCCAACCTGCAAAATACAACAATGGCAGCCGGCACCCTGCTCGTACTATTGCCGCAGAGCATCATTAATTTGACCAACACATCCCCTGACGCATCCTTCATCAGCATCCTGTTTCGATTTGAAACAATATCCGACCTCATCCTCCCAACAGATTACAATTTTTTAAAGACCCTTCTCCATTCGCCCGTCATCCAGCTCCATCAAGAGGATATCAGCATCTCAATACGATATTTGGAACTCCTAAAAGATTCCTGTGCCCGTACCTATTCTGTATTTAATGAAAGCGTAGTCAAATACCTCTTGTTTTCACTGATTGGTCAAATCAATATTTTTTATCAACAAAATGAAACCGTATTAGGTCCCCCTTCAAAAAAGGATAAGATTATCTTCCAATTTCACAATCTCGTTCATCAACATTATAGTACAGAGCGTACAGTACATTACTATGCCGATCAGCTGAAGTTGACACCTAGGTATCTCACTACCTTAATTCGTCTACGCACCGGAAAAACCATCTCTACGGTAATTACTGAGCTGGTCATTATAAAAGCCAAATCCTACCTGTATGCATCAGATCTGACCATATACCAAATCGCTGAATTGCTTCATTTTGCTGACGCATCCACATTTTGTCGATATTTTAAGAAATATACGGACCTATCCCCCCAGTCCTATCGCCTCTCGACTCGCTAGTGGAGGATAAAGGCCTTCATTTTCTTGTCTTATGGCAAGAGGGCTTTCCAAAAATTACATTAAAATTGTCTATTGAATGTAATATCCTACTATGCGATGCATCTTATCTGAAGACCTATTATAATCCTCTTCCTCAAGAAAAGAATGCTATACAAAAACAAAAAAGGACATGCTGACATTCTAATTATAGCACTAATGAAAAAACAAAATAATCCCGACTCAATTAATGGGATTTAATCCACTATTAAATAAAAAACAAGGAAATGGAAACACTAAAAAAAATTATGCTGACCATTGGAGTCAGCATAGCACTACCGCTTCTGAGCTCGACGTCGATATCGGCTATGGGGGCTTCATTTGGAAATTCTACGTCTTTCCCACCATTGCCTGAGGTACAACACGTCACCCCTACACCACCTCAGGGCAATATCGACTCTTTGCTCCGGTATTTTGACCATACCACACAACTGCTTAAAGACAATGTGACCGGGTTAAGTGAAGCGCAATTACAATTCAGCCCAGGTGATGGAAAATGGTCAATCAGCCAATGTTTGGAACATATTATCCTTTCCGAAAAAATGTTATTCGAGATGGCCAAAAAAGAACTAGCGAAGCCTGCTCAACCCGAGCGCAAGGCCGAAGTCAAAGTCACGGATGAGAATCTGATTAACATGATGACAGATCGTAGTCAAAAGTTTCAAGCACCCAAAGAATTACAACCTGCCGGTCAATATAAAAATAGCACTGTTGCTATTAATGACCTTATTGCCGCTCGACAACCGGTATTGGTCTACATCCAGAACGCAAATCTGGACGATTTACGCAATCATATCAGCGAGTATCCGACGGGTATTGTAGATGGATATCAGAATCTACTATTCATTGCGGCACATTGCGCAAGACATACCAAGCAGATAGAAGAAGTAAAGGCCGATCCTAATTTTCCCAAGAAATAGTCATATACGTATACGCTCATCCTGCGTCCGCATACCCTTAAACAATCAACATATGAAATATCCATGGAGCAACATGAACAATCGCTAACACAAAAAATAGGGTCATACTACACTTTGGATATTCCATATAACAGATAAAAAACATACTATACACATATGAAAACATTAGCATATCACATCGACATACATGCTCCAGCATCCCAAGTATTCCACAAAATGCTGGACAAGCCCACCTATAAATTGTGGACAGCCGAATTCAACCCCACATCCGATTACGAAGGCGGATGGAATAAAGGTGATAAAATCTATTTCGTCGGGACTAACAAGGACGGCAAACGTGAAGGGATGGTCGCGGAGATTGCGGATCATATTCCAAACGAGTATATTTCTATCCGTCATTATGGCATACTAGATGGTGACAAAGAAATAACCGAAGGTCCTGAGGTTGAAAGCTGGGCAGGCTCCACCGAAAATTATTCCTTCAAAGAGCAAAATGGTACGACTACTATTTCCGTCTCGGTAGACACCAACGAAGAGTATCTTGCCTATTTTGATGAAACTTGGCCTAAGGCCCTACAACGCTTGAAAGAAATCTGTGAATAGCAAAGCGTACCGGTAATTGAATGATAATAAAAATTTTACGTGCAATCGCAATTGTTGGTCTATAAATTGATTGTACTACTATATGGGAAAATTTTTCAAAGTAATATTGATATTGGCAATTATCGGTACTCTTGGATGGTTTGCTTGGTCAAAATTTGAATCCAAACCTACGACTGTCACCACACACCAGCTCTTGATAGAGCGAATTGAAGCCATGGGCAAGTTACAGCTAGTGAAGTACCGATTCAGTGATGTACTCGAACATAAGAATATCAGCACGTTCTTACCAGACGCGAGTGTGCTGCTGATCGTCAAGGCTGACGCGGTAGGTTGTATCGACCTAACCAAAGTCAAGCAGGAAGACATCCAAGTCTATGGCGACTCTGTAGCCATGCGACTTCCGCAACCAGAGATTTGCTACATCAAGATAGACCACAAAGCTTCACGCGTATACGATACCAAGATGGCTTTTTTTAGAGAAGCTGATTTAGTAGATGAAGCCTATAAAAATGCAGAAAAGGAAATTGCGGCAGAAGTTCAAAAATCAGACATTCTCCAACAGACGCGTTCAAATGCGTTAAATGTATTTACACCTTTACTTAAGGGACTTGGCTTTACTAAAATCAGTTTGTCCTTCGAGTAATCAAGAATAAACATCTTACCATTCAAGGGCGGAAAAATATTTCCGCCCTTTTTTTGTGTTATCCCCCCTTCTCACAATTTTACCGACAAAATGTAATCCTTTGGGAAACCCCGTCAAATATTCACCGACTGAACACCGCATTTCACCGAAATAATTTTGGCTTTGGTCTAATCTCCATTCCCACTTAACCCACCCCTACCTACCTTTGAATCAAACAATACGACATAACAACTTAAAAAACTTAATACAATGAAAACATTTATCACCACCATCATGACAGCATTGCTTCTAGCTTCCTCGCTCCATTCATTTGCTACCACAAAGAACAACCCTTTGAAGGAAATGAATTCGACCAACATCATCAAGACCTATATGGAAGCTACAGCCCTCGGCAACACCGCATTCAACGAACACTTGTTCGCTAAAGACTTTCAGTACCAAACAGCGGCCAATCCAAATACAAAATTTAACAAGAAACAGTACAGCACGTTCCTTAAGGCTACCAAAGGCTTACAGTACGACTGCAAAACATCTTATGACATACTAGACGAGAGTAAGGATTGCTGTGTTGCAAAAGCAACGATGCAGTTTCCCAACTTCACCCGTGTAGACTACATCACCTTGTGCCGAAGTCAGGATAGCTGGCAAGTGAGCAAAGTGGTCACGACATACCCCTAACCAAGGTATATTTTTGTTTCAACCTAAGCCCACGTGGAGACGTGGGCTTTCTTTTTGAGTAACATGAGCCTATTATACTTGATTTGGATATATTTTTTAATATATTGTCAACGACTTCCTGTAAAATAGAAGGGGACTACAAAAGACAATTGATGGATAAAATATACCTATCAACGGTAGAACGCGTTTCTGATTTTCACGAAATCAATGTAGTATCACGATAACACCATCATCATTCTCACATGAATACCAACTCAAATCCCGTCGTCTATTTCGAAATCCCAGTACATGATATGTCACGTGCCATTCGATTCTACAGCAAAGCCCTTCAGTTCACTTTTGAGCGTGAGTCTTTGGACGACAATGAAATGGCTTATTTTCCTTTTTCCGAACAGCACTCCGGCATTACTGGGGCATTAGCCAAGGGCGATATATACAATCCTACGAAAGACGGTGTGCTGATCTATTTCTCTACCGATGATATTGACAGCACCTTGACTCGTGTTTTAGCCATTGGTGGTGAGATTCTCTATCCAAGGACGTCCAACAGTGAATATGGCTTTGAGGTTGCTGAGTTCGCTGATAGCGAAGGCAACAGAATTGGACTACACAAACGACTTTAACTTTTGCAGCCTTCCTTCGATTGCATTGACCAACAAACAGAAAAAAACACACACTTAAACCACTCATATTCTTACTCTTAAAACATAGTACAAGAAAAAATATGTATCTTCAACAAACCTAAAATACAGCACTAGCGATTTCTTTCGCATCGCTGAATTCTTGAAAGGTTACAAAAACAAATGGAGCCATGGAAAAGTATTCAACAATTATCATTGGTAGTGGATTATCAGGTTTGGTCGCTGCTCATGAAATCACTAAAGCAGGAAAAAAAGTACTTGTATTGGACCAAGAGACCGAAGAAAATCTAGGTGGCCAAGCTCACTGGTCTTTCGGAGGTTTGTTTTTTGTTAACTCACCTCAGCAGCGTACCATGCGGATCAAAGACTCGTATGAACTTGCAAGTCAAGACTGGAACGGAACCGCCGCTTTCGATAGACCCGAAGATTTTTGGCCTCGTCAGTGGGCACAGGAGTATGTTCGATTTGCAGCCAACGGCAAATACAAGTACGTTTCTGAATTAGGCATGAAATTCTTTCCTGTAGTAGGATGGGCCGAGCGCGGTGATGGCTCAGCAAGCGGTCATGGCAATTCGGTTCCCAGATTTCACATTACTTGGGGCACCGGTACAGGTGTTGTCGCTCCTTTCGTCAAAAAAGCATATCAAGCACAACAACAAGGCCTGCTTACCTTTAAGTTTAGGCATCGCGTCACTAAACTACTCTCCGAAAATGGACGAATTTATGGTGTGGAGGGCGATATCCTAGCGTCCGACAATAAGCCCAGAGGCCAGAAAACCAATAGAGTGGTTATCGGGACTTTCAGTTTTCAGGCTCAACAGATCATTATTGCATCTGGCGGTATCGGAGCAAACCTAGATCTTGTCAAAAAGAATTGGCCCAACCGTTTAGGACCACCTCCTCAGCACATGGTCTGTGGTGTTCCGGACTATGTCGATGGCAAGATGATTGGTGTCGCAGAGGAAAATGGTGCACATGTTATCAATAAAGATCGAATGTGGCACTATACCGAAGGTTTGAAGAACTGGAATCCCATCTGGACCAATCACGGAATACGCATCCTTCCTGGCCCATCGTCTATTTGGTTAGATGCCAAAGGCAACCGATTTCCAGCCCCTTTCTTTCCAGGATTTGATACTTTAGGCACCCTCAAACACATCCAAGATTCGGGATTTGATTACTCCTGGTTTATATTGACACAAAAAATCATCAAAAAAGAATTTGCCCTTTCCGGTTCTGAACAAAATCCAGACCTCACCAATAAGGATTATCGCCTGATATTAGGTCGACTATTTGGTTCAAAAGCAACAGGACCAGTAGAAGCATTTAAATTACATGGCGACGATTTCATCGTTGCCCACGACCTAGAAAACCTAGTCAGACAGATGAATACAAAAGTAGGTTCCACACTTCTAGATTACCAACAGGTCAAATCCCAAATTGAAGACCGTGACCGTCAACTTGATAATAAATTCAGTAAAGATGCTCAGGTAAATTACATACAACATACCCGAAAATATCTTGGTGACAAATTAGCGAGGACAGCAAAGCCCCATAAAATATTAGATCCGCAGAATGGGCCATTAATTGCTGTCCGTCTGAATATTCTGACCCGGAAGACATTGGGAGGTATTGAGACCAATTTAAATGCACAAGTATTGGATGCGGAAGGTAAGGTCATACAAGGCTTATTTGCCGTAGGCGAAGCCGCAGGCTTTGGTGGCGGAGGGATGCATGGATACAGAACATTAGAGGGTACATTTCTGGGTGGGTGTATATTTACAGGAATGAAAGCTGGGCAATACATTGCAAAACAATAGCATGCGACCCCAGAAGACCCATTAATAAAAATCACTGGTTACAGCTACTCCATCTTTTCGACAGATATACTAATTTTACAACATGAAACACCTAGTTGTACTATTCGTCGCATTCTTTAGCGTGAGCACGACCCATGCACAGGATGCCGTTGCCTATGCTGTCAATGACGATTTTAATTTTTGGAATCTGACCGTTGGACAAACATCTTATGTCTTTGCAGACAATGCCTACATAAGAGCCTATCCCGCCACCGATGCTCAACTGATAGATTCCGTTACTGCCGGAACAGCCGTCAAAATCACAAGCACAGCCTACAACGGGAATAAAGTAAAAGGCTTCTATGCTCCTTGGCATGAGGTCACCTATCAAAAAGACAACCAAACCAAGACAGGGTTTATATGGCTGGGCTTACTCGCTTTAGGACAACATACAGATAGCAATGGTAATCGGTACATCTACGGGTTTGATCGCTATGTTCCCGAAAAAGGGGATGCGGGGGCTTACTATATTAGCGATGTTAAACTCTTTGGTCCTGACGGTATCTTTATTGCCAAACACAGCTTTCATTGCGACTATTCCGATCAAGGTTTTATCCAAAGTAAATTACTGCCCAATATGGGGCTGGATGGTCTCCAAAATATATTCCGTATAGATTTACTCGGAGAAGCCTGTGGCATTCCTTCAGAATACTATTATGTAGCATGGAATGGCGAACAATTCATTGATATGCCCCGTAGATACAGTGTTGGAGATGCGGGAGCCTTTTATCATGAAGAGACCCTATTATTTCCATCCGAGCATAAAAAAGAAGCAAATATGGTTTACAAAATGATAGAAGATGCCGAATATGAAGATATCGATGATCCAAATCCAAAAGTTACCAAAAAGCAAGAAAAATATATCTGGGACGGAAAAGTCTTCTCTCAACTATTGGAAATGAAAATCATAGAATAGTAATTGCTTGGGTCTGTCTTGCGACAGACCCAAGCAATTTAACCACTACTTCACAAGACGTTACACCCCCCACTCCAACAAATTCACCGACTCCAAATCGGTTTTTACCGAATATTTCACGGTATTAGTCTAATGACCGTTTCGATGCTGTATTTTCTGGTCTACTTTTGATTCAAATAATACAGAAAATCACTAAGAAACTTAATACCATGAAAAACATTATCAAACCCCTTGTCACCGCACTCCTACTGGTTACTACGCTTAGTTCATTTGCGATGGAGAAGGTAAATCCCCTAAAAAACTTAAATTCGATGAGCATCGTCAAGACCTACTTGCAAGCTACCACTTTGGGCAACATTGATTTTAATGAGCACCTTTTTGCTACCGATTTCCAATATCAGACGACAACAAATCTAGAAGTCAAAACCAACAAAAAACAATACTGTGCATTCCTAAAAGCCAACAAAGGACTGACTTATGATTGCGAGACCGCTTATGAAATATTGGATGAAAGTGGGGATTGTTGTGTTGCCAAAGCGACAATGAAGTTCAAGAATTTCACACGTATTGACTACATCACCCTCTGTCGTACCCAAGGTACCTGGCAAGTGAGCAAAGTCGTTACTGCTTACCCATAATGACGATAACGCTATGTGCACGAACCATTCAAAACATGCCCGTGCACATAGCATCTTGATTAATCTTCCCTCCATTAGCGCCATTTGGTAAAGAGTTCTACACCACCGCAAAGCCGCACAAAATTATCCAAAAATTAAAAAGGCATCTCTTTTTTCAGTAGATTCGAACGTAGAACCCGAGTATTCAAACATATATTGAATGACAAAGCTAAATAGAGATGACCTCGACATTATCATTCCCCATAGCAACATGACCAAGGCGGATGTCGATAAGCTACTTAAAGTCGACATATATAACGACAGCGAAAACTGGAAAAAATTTCTTCGACTAGTCTTAATCACACTTGGAGTAGGATTTTCGGTTACAGGTCTTATTTTCTTCTTTGCTTACAATTGGGCCGAACTGCACAAATTCATCAAAATAGGGTTGATTGAAGGGCTTGTTATTGCCGCTACCCTCCTAGCGGTTTTCTCGAAGATGAACACCACGACCAAAAACATTATCCTAACAGGTGCTGCCCTGTTGGTCGGTGTTTTATTTGCCGTATTTGGGCAAATCTACCAAACCGGGGCCAATGCATACGATTTTTTCTTAGGATGGACAGCCTGCATAGTCCTGTGGGCCTTGGTCGTACAATTTGCCCCTCTTTGGCTTCTATTCACGACATTGGTCAATACCACCTTAATACTCTACAGCGAGCAGGTTGCAGCAGATTGGTCGAGTATTTTCTTATTCGGATTGCTATTTTTAGTCAATCTCTTTTTCTTTGTTGCAACACTCGTTTGGAAAAAGCACAAAGACGAGATGACTTTTCCACATTGGTTTTCTTACATCCTTGCCTTAGCTGCTATCTCCTTTGCGACCATAGGCGTGTGCTACGGCATCCTGTCTAACTATGACCCTATGTTTATTTATCTGTTAATCCTTACTATTTTGGGATTTGGGCTAGGAATATGGCATGGGATCCTGCAAAAGCAGAGTTTCTATATCGCCACCATTCCACTTGCCCTTATCATTATTTTATCCGCTTGGCTTCTGAAAATATCAGATGATGGCAGCATGTTGTTGTTCATCAGCTTATTTATCATTGTCAGCATTAGTTTAGTCGTGCGCAATCTTGTCCTTACCCAAAAAAAATGGAACAATGGAACAGCATAACAACATACAACAATTATTAGCGCGTGTACTACAGCTTACAGGTCGTCCTGTAGTATTTAATGAAGCGCATATACATCAGGAGTATGCGCAAGAGAAAGCACATCAGTCTGTCACCGCCATCAAGATTCTATCCGTCATTGGCGGATTCCTAGCAACCTTAGCTTTTTTGGGCTTTTTGTTCCTTGGAGGCATCTACGACTCTGGCAGCCTGATGATTGTTTTGGGATTGGTATTCATTATAGGCGCCATAGGACTCAACTTTGCTTTTGACAACCTCATCATTGGCACCTTTAGCGTGACCACCTTCATTAGTGGTTTCATACTCGTAGCAATAGGTTGTATCATGCAGGATATGGATGAAAATACCGTCATATATCTACTCATGGCACTAACCGTCATCTCCCTTTTCTTTACACAAAATTATATTTTAACATTTGTATCTACATTAGCAATCAGTGGATATATACTGGCGCTTTATATAATCAATGATAAGCAAGAATACGTATTTCTCCACATCAACATATTGACCCTTTTGATTGCATATGTTTTTTTTCAAGAAGGATTTATCTTATCCCTTGGCAAAAAATGGAGCAAACTATACAGGCCCCTGAGAGCCGCATTGGTGTTCTCTTTATTCTCCATCCTCTTTGCCAACAATTATAGATACCTCTCTGAAGCCAATCTATACGGACCTTGGGTTTCGTCCATTATTCCGACTATCGTTATCCTATATCTCGTCTACATACTTTTGAAGCTTACACCCGACCGAAGCAGTGTCCTTAAAATCATCATTGGAGCAACCTGTCTATTGATCCTGATACCGACATCATTCGCCCCCGGCATCCTGTGTTCCTTACTTATCCTACTATTAAGTTTTTACGTCAATTATAAGACAGGGTTAGTCTTGAGTATCGTAGCGTTTATATATTTCACTTCGGTATTCTATTACGACCTTCAGATAACTTTATTAGTCAAGTCTCTACTTCTATTTTTTTCCGGCGTACTCTTTATCGTACTCTACCTATTGACCAACCGCAAATTAAAAGCACATGACGAAATATAAAGGCATATTGATTGTATTGAATTTGGCAATACTTTTGACTTTTTTCAATTTTTCGGTGGTAAAAAAAGAAACCATTATGAAAGAAGGGCAGCTCATTCTTCTAGAATTGGCTCCGGTTGATCCTCGTTCGCTTATGCAGGGCGACTATATGACTTTAAACTATTCAATATCCAATATCCCCGATATAGAGCAAGTTCCCAAACGTGGTTATTATGTCCTGAAGCCACGCACCAATGGTCTTGCGGACCGTGTACGCATACAAGAAAGCAAATCCCCCCTACATGATGGAGAAGTACTTGTCAAGTACACAAAGGCCGATTGGAATATCCATATTGGAGCGGAGTCTTTTTTCTTCCAAGAGGGGCATGCCGATTGGTACGAGCATGCTAAATTTGGAGGATTGAGAGTAGATAAAGAAGGGAATAGTGTTCTCATAGGCCTCTATGATGCCAATCTGAAGCAAATTAGTAGCGCCCCTGTAAAATCCACCAATGAGATTCTCTAACCGCTTTACTATTTATTGTCTTTAGTTCATTAAAATTTTATGGATCGCCGCTACATTATTGATCAGCATCGGTATCTTAAGCAGATCTATTAGCTCAAACTCCTTTCTTCCTTCCCGCAGCATATCATTAATAAGAGTGACCATCATGGTCGCACTATTTTTAATTGCATTTGTAAAATCCATCTGTAGCTTTAATTGTACACACACAAGTGCGGTAAACAAATCCCCTGCCCCAACAGGATCCAAATTTACTTTGAGATTACTGATGTATCCATATCCGGAGGTATCTAGGACAACATTATTTACCGTCTGTACATATTCATGCCCCAAGTGACAACCCGTAACAACCATTTTCTTTCCTTTCAATCGCGCATCATCGCAAAAAGCAGTCTGCATCTCGCCTCGACTGTACAAACGCCTTCCTACTATCCTTTCAAATTCAAAATGATTAGGTGTCAAGAGATCTGCTAAGGGCACCAGTAAGGATGTAATGGCATCTGCAACACATTCAGATACAAATAGACCTCCGTCCTTAAAGTCGCCCATCACCGGATCACATACATATTGAACGGTAGGATTTTTCTTTTTTAAATTATTAATCCATGCCGCCGTCAATACCACTTGTTCTTCCGAGTCAAAAAAACCGGTGATAATCGTCTCTACATGTTGGAATACATCCAGTCTTACTATTCCTTCCAGTATTCCTTCAAATGTGCGAATAGAAATAGGACCACCTCCAACAGTATCATATCCTAAATGATTGGATAACACAGTTGTTGGGACGGCAAGCGTCTCCTGTCCATTTAACTTCAACACCAAAGAAGTCATATTCACACCCACATAACCGTAAGCCACTTGACTACTGATTATCACAGTTTTTCCTTTTACCGACATGCGCATTAGTATTTGATGACGCCACAATATTCTGAAATAAAAATGAAGACAGATTGGTCCAGTTTCAGGATATATGCGGATCCAGATTAAATCTTTGTCCAGAAATAAGCATTTAGAATGTTAGGACTGAACAAGGCTTATCAAACGTTGGGCATAAAAGTATCGTGATAGAGATAAAAAGACACAAAATGAAGCTGCTTTTTTTAACCCATACCCGTTTCATTATCGACCTGCGGTCAATACCTGTGCCAAGGCGAGAACACCTACTTTCAGTTGCTCTTCAGAGAGCGCGCCATATCCCAATCGGATACCCTTGGCCGTCTGGTCCCCACTATAATGATCAGGAGTTACGATCTTGATGCCCTTAACCAGCAGCGCTTCAGCAATCTTAAACCAATCTACTTTTTCCTTTGCAGTAATCCATATTGCCAATCCGCCATCCGGAATACTGTATTCTATCCACTCTGCGAGATATTGGTCAAGCAGTGCCTCTGTATAATCCCGTTTTGCTTTATAATAGTGTGAAGCTTTCTTAAGATGCCTTCTGATGGTCCCATCATTGATCAATTGCAGTACAGCTTGTTCCATAATGACATCCCCTTGTACATCTATAATCTTTCTTAGCGATTCCACCCGATCGATCAGTTCCTTATTACGGC
Source organism: Sphingobacterium sp. SYP-B4668 (assembly GCF_027627455.1). Taxonomy (NCBI): domain Bacteria; kingdom Pseudomonadati; phylum Bacteroidota; class Sphingobacteriia; order Sphingobacteriales; family Sphingobacteriaceae; genus Sphingobacterium; species Sphingobacterium sp. SYP-B4668. The sequence goes on from NZ_CP115483.1 coordinate 4,117,277, forward strand.
TCACCAAGTAGCCAATCCGTAGCACAGGCGCTACAACTTTGCTCATGGTACCGATATAGACATAATTTTTCAGCTCAGGTGAGCTAGATAAAGGCAGTACTGGCCTATAGCCAAAATGAAACTCATTATCATAGTCATCCTCGATAATCGTAAATCCATGGGCATTTGACAACTGGATTAGTTCCATCCTTCGACGTAAGCTTAGTGTCACCGTAGTGGGATACTGCCTATGTGGAGTCGTATAGAGAGCTTTTATCTTTTTTCCAGCCTTTAAGTAGCGAATGACGTCATCGATAATCAATCCCTCTTGATCGACTCCAATAGGAATCAGTTTTGCTCCAGTTCTTTCAATTGCTTTCCAAGCAGGTTTATAACCTGGATCTTCCACCATTACATAATCCCCTGCTTCAAACAAACATTGAGAGGTCAAATACATCGCCATCTGACTCCCCCTGGTAATACATATCGAATGATAATCGACAGACATTCCTCGATACTGATTTAACATCTGTCCAATCGCTTCTCTGAATTCCAAATCGCCCAATGCGCTCCCATAGCCCATCATTTGCCATTTGGCTTTTCTGTTGAAAAAATGCCGATATGCCCTTGCCAATTCTTCCACAGGCGCTATTCTACTATCGGGATATCCATCATCAAAGTGAATGTGATAGTTAGCCTTTGCGATCTCTATCCCCTGATTAGCCATGTTTAATCGTCCGGACTTAGGCGCTATGGGCAAGATGTCAGCTACAAAAGTACCGCTTCGTTCCTTCGAGATTAACCACCCCTCATTCAACAACACATTTAAGGCATCTACTATGGTATTTCTATTCAACCCCAAATCCTGCGCTAAGGTTCGACTTCCGGGCAAAGCTGTTCCCTTCATCAATCGACCCGAGCGAATATCACCGATAATCGCATCTGCAATCTGTAGATAAATGGCTTTATCCGACTGTGGATCTAATTGTATTTTCATTTTCCAAGGACGTAACATCTGGACTATTGGTTTAGAAATAAATAATGCCGTATTGAATTCCAAACTTAGCTATTTTTACAAGCATTAACAATCAAATTCTGGACCATCCAATTTTCAAAAAACTGAACCATTACCCTCACCCAATATTTCTCTAGTTTTGTGAAGCAAATAAGAAGAAAAGGTCGGATGGCTGAGTGGTTAGGCAAGAGTACGCAATACTCTTCACAGTGGTTCAAATCCATTTCCGACCTCCATTAAATCACACAGTATTCATTTTAAACTAAAATTAAAACACCATGGCAAAATCAATTTTCTATCACGCAGGATGCCCTGTCTGCATAAGCGCAGAGCATGATATTATTAGCCTTATAGGCGAAGACAATGTAGAAGTGGTGCACATTGGAGAAGACCGCCACAGAATAGATGAAGCCGAAAAAGCAGGTGTACAATCTGTTCCTGCCTTAGTAACCACAAACGGAAATGTCCTTCACATTAATTTCGGTGCCTCCCTTGCTGACGTAAAAGGATAGTGATGCGTCCCACCAAACCCCATTAGAGTATAGCATACATCCTCGATAATTGCCTGCGTAATCTGATAAATGATTTTATCAGATTACGTAGGCAATTGTATTTTCATCTTCCCGTTAAAGTAAAATATGCCCCCGCATTTAGACGCAAATAATACCGCCTAGAATGCTATACCTAGCTAATTATACGGACATGTCCGACCTCCCCTTGGACCACCTCATTTTACACAAACTGAACCATCATACCCAACCAGATCATCCATACATTTGTATCGTAATCCAGAAGAGAACTTCTATGTTCTTAAAGATGATTACAACAACAAGGTCGGATGGCTGAGTGGTTAGGCAAGAGAACGCAATACGCTCCACAGTGGTTCGAATCCATTTCCGACCTCTATTAAAGTAGTAAAAAAGGAAGTATGCCATTACCTCCTCTCCTACATTATCCAAGCATTAAAAAAACACAGAATTTCGATAGATTATGACAAAAGTAGAGGCCGTATTTTTCGATGTAGACGGTACATTAATGAGTCTAGAAACAGGTAGAATCCCTGATTCGACCAAAGAATTGCTAGCGATTCTCAAATGGAGAGGTATAAAACGAATCATCTGTACCGGGAGATCCTATGCACAAATAGCGTTTCTTAAAGAATATGATTTCGACGGCTACATCACCTTTAATGGCAGCTACTGTGTGACTAAAGAAGGAAAGTCTCTGTTCAAAAAAAATATTTGCACCAGTGAGTTACTCAAACTTCACGAATACATCCAAGGTAGAGACGATATACCTGTTGCATTCACCGGTTTAGAAGGTACATTTATCACCGAAAGCCCCAAACAGACACGGCATCTATTCCAGCTATTAGATATTCCTTTTCCAGCGGTAAGACCATTCACATATGCATTAGAAAATGAAATCATACAATTGAGTATTTACGTCGACCATCTACATGAACAATACCTAACCGAGAATATCTTGCAAGATCTGGACGCCATCCGGTGGCATCCAGAATTTTTGGACTTCAATACCAAGGGCATCAACAAAAGCACAGGAATGCAACAATTTGAAGCCCACCTCGGCATACACCCCAGTGCTACAATTGCCTTCGGCGATGGTGGGAATGATATCCCTATGTTGCAATATGCCGGGCTAGGTATTGCGATGGGACAAGCACGCGCCGATGTCAAACGAGCAGCCGACTACGTTACCGAAAAACCCGAGGAAAATGGAATATGGACAGCGCTTAAAAAATTGAGCATCATATAATCGTAAAGCAAATGAAGTTAATGTCTCCACAATCGCACAAATTTATGTTATTAATCTTCCTCTTAGGTCACACAGCTTGGGTACATGCACAAGCTATGCTTCCCTATACCCTCACATTGGACCTGGCCTCCCTCATGATTGGTCTTGTGATACTAACTCTGCTTATGACCATATTGGTAACACTCAGCTTTAAGCGGCATGTAGATTACTTTGCCGATGTTTACAAAAGACAAGACGACTCCCCCTGCACTAACGAACGTTTTAGGGCAAACCTCAAAAATCTGACAAGTGCGCAACTTAAAAAATTGATCAAGTACAAAAATGAGATCAAAAAGAATAAAGGGCTACTCCCCATATGCCTGCTATCTGTTCATATCTTCATCCCAAATCTTGGCTCGGCACAGTCTCCTACATCGAGTTCCGTCTTAAACCAAGGCCCCATTATCGTCACGCTTATCCTTGTTTTTATTCCCATTTTGCTGGTCGTAATCTTGGGAATCCTTAAAACGAAACATATTGTCAATCGAGAAAAAAACAAGTTGATGCGAAAAGAAGCTGAGGCATTTGCCACCTATCTAGATGTCTTGCCAGCTCCTGAATTAAAGACTATCCAAGATCAAAAACAAGCATTGGACTATTCACTTACCCACAAAGAGCTGGCGGGAAAGCAATCTATCAATGATAAAAGAGGTCTGCTCTATATCCGGCAAAACACGGGCCTGCCAATTGCGGCAATCAAGAAGAAAGCACTTCCCCGCCCATATGTAGATCCGGCTTTGTCAAAAGTCATTCAATGGTACCTGATCAGCGCCACCTTTTGGCTATTGTTTGGCACCACTGTCGGTGAATACCTGGGAATCAAATTTGTTGCCCCCGATGCCGATCAATTGAGTTGGTTGAGCTTCGGAAGATTACGCCCTGTACACACCAATGCCGTTTTCTGGGGATGGGCATCCTTAGGCATGTTGGGCCTGGGGTACTACATTGTACCGCGGGTCAGCAATACCTCGCTTGCCCATATTAAATGGGCTTGGTATTCTTTACATCTGATCAACGCTGCCATCACCTTAGGGTCTATCAGCCTCATGATGGGCATTAACAACGGCGGCGGTGAATATCGCGAATATATCTGGCCTATTATGCTCCTCTTTGGCATAGGTCTGGGATTTACCCTAAACAATTATTTGCTCACGATTGCCCGTCGTCAGACATCCGAAATCTACATCTCCAACTGGTACATCGTTTCGGCCTTGATTTTCTTTACCATAGTCGGGCTGGTGGGCTACATACCCCAGTGGCAAGATGGACTTGGCGAAACCATCGTACAGGGGTATTACATGCACCAAGCGGTAGGGATGTGGTTTATGCTATTTACCTTGGGAATTGTTTATTACTTCCTGCCCCAGCAACTCAATAAGCCCATTTATTCGTATAGCTTAGGCATCCTTGCTTTCTGGGCCCAAATTATCTTCTATACGCTCATTGGCACCCATCATTTTGTTTTCAGTGCCATTCCTTGGTGGCTACAGACCGTAGCTATAGTTGCCAGCGTGGGGATGGTCATCCCCGTAATTGCTGGGACGACCAATTTTTTGATGACATTCAAGGGAGCATGGTACAAACTAAAAGATAGTTATACTATACCCTTTTTTCTAGTCGGCATTATCTTCTACTTTACAGGCTCTATGCAAGGGACTGCAGAAGCATTCCGATACGCTAACCTCATCTGGCATTTTACAGATTTTACAGTCGCACACTCCCATATGACCATGTATGGTATTATCACATTTTTACTATGGGCAGGTATCTATGCATTGATTCCCCGGCTCACAGGGCGAGAAGCCCCTCAAATCACGGTGGGCATGCACTTCTGGCTTGCACTCATCGGCCTGCTGTTCTATTCCATTCCGCTGATGTATGGTGGGAGTCTGAGGGGATTATCATGGATAGCCAATGAGCCCTTTGTACAAAGCATCAGCCTCATGCTTCCCTACTGGCTATGGCGTGCAATTGGAGGCACACTGATGTGGCTATCGCATTTGGTCTTTGCTTATAATATGTATAAAATGATTGCACGGCCCATGACCAGCATCGATATAGGGCAAACAGCTATTGATTTGCTTGATCCGAAAGATAAAGACAAGCACCTTTACTAGATAAGAATTTCTCAAAAACATGAAACTATTTGATAACCACAAAAAATTATTCGGTGTAGCCACCCTACTTTTCTCTATCTTGACGTTATTTGTAGCTATCTTACCTTCGCTCAGCAACCAATACTATATCAAACCACTCCCAGATGCCAAGCCCTTAAGTCCTTCAGCCACACGTGGGAAGGCGGTGTTCGTCGCCAACGGATGTGTTGCTTGCCATAGCCAACAGGTACGTAACGTAGAGATGGACAAATCTTGGGGTAGCCGTGCTTCGCTCGCAGCAGATTATGCCGGCAATGTCCGTACTGATTTTTGGAGAAATACAGCCACATTGATGGGCACTGCCCGTATCGGACCTGATCTAACGGATGTGGGAAATAGACAACCCAGTAAGGAATGGAATTTAGTGCATTTATACAACCCTCGAATTGTAGTACCCGAGTCTATTATGCCTGCTTACCCTTGGTTATTCCATTTGACCGAGAGCGTTACTGAACACGATGTAGCTGTCAACATACCTGCCGAATACTTAAAAAACAGTGCTAAAAAAGTGGTTGCCACCTCAGATGCACTCGATTTGGTCGCCTATCTACAATCATTAAAGCAAACCCCACTCCCTGATGGTACCGCTCTACCTAACTTTCTGTATGAAAGACAAGAAAAAAGCACGACCGAACAAGTCCAATCGTCACGTGTAGATGGTAAAGCGCTCTATATTGCCAATTGTCAAGCCTGCCACCAAGCCAATGGTGAAGGATTGGCCGGGGCTTTTCCACCATTAAAAGGGAGTTCGGTCGTAACGGGCAAAAATCTTGAACTATATGTTGACATCATCATGAACGGGTATGACGCCCGCCCAGAATATGGTGCAATGGCGGCTATCGGCACCAATCTTGGCTGGACAGAGGAAGAAGTCACCGCAGTGATAAACTATGAACGCAGCAGTTGGGGCAATAATGCTCCAGCAACAACAACAGAGGAGATTAAAAAAATACTTGAATTTTTAAAACATAAAATGGAAAGCAAATGAAAACCGTCATTACACTCGTCTTATTGATATCCGTCACACTCACGGCAAGTGCCTGCCCTGTTTGCGAACGTAATCAGCCCAAATTGCTGAGAGGTCTGGTACATGGTGCCGGTCCAGAAAGCCAATGGGATTACATCATAATCGGTTTGGTAGCTGTTATGGTATTAATCACCATTTACTTCTCTCTCAAATGGTTGGTGCGGCCAGGCGAAGCTTCCGAGAGTCACATCAAAAGAACGGTATTAAAAAATTTCTAGGATGAACGATAAAAGCAAAGTCATTATTTTCATTGACGACCAAATAGAACCCATTGCAGATGTACATACCCCAGTTGTGTTCGATCTTGACACGCGCAAATTAATTGATGGCCAGCATATGCTCAAAATTGTAAGTAAAGACCCAAGTGGCAAAGAGGGGATTCGAATCATCCCATTTGTCGTACGCAATGGTCCAGCAATCGCAGTGGAGGGTATCAAGGAAAACGACCTGGTTGACGGTGTACTGCCCATCATGGTCAATGCCTATGGCAAGGGCGATCAAAAATCCTTCTTGATTGCCGGCAGTGAAACACCCCAAAGTATCCCATCATGGGTATGGATCATCATCATCTGTTTCATCGGGTGGGCCATGTATTATTTACTCAGGTACTCGACGCTTCCCTAGTATAGCCAATCCATTTCTATCTCGGCTGGACATACGCTTTTGTCTATACTGGACTACTTTCCCCATGTGATGAATCCCTAATTTTGCGTAGCTATGAAGACCTACTTATGCAGGATTCATTTAATAAATTATTTTAGATATTGATACAATGACGTTACACAAAGAAGGTATTCCGATTATATGGAAAAGTATAGTATGGTTAAGTTCAATCAATCTTACTTTAGCGTATTTAATTTCAGATCTACCCAGTTTGAAAATTGCAGTTCTCATTATCAGCATCGCAATCATGATCCTTATCCTTCAATTCTTTCGGTCCCCCAAGCGCACCCCTATTATGTTGGAGGGCAAAGTGATCGCCCCATGTGACGGTAAAGTAGTGGTCATTGAAGAAGTATACGAATCGGAGTATTTTAAGGGTCCACGATTACAGGTCAGTATTTTCATGTCGCCCTTCAATGTACATGTCAATTGGACTCCTGTCGCGGGCAAGGTCCATTACTTCCAGTACCACCCAGGCACACATCTGGTCGCTTGGCATCCCAAGTCCAGTGAGAAAAATGAGCGGACCACTACCGTAGTACGCATGGATACAGGAGTAGACATCCTCTTTCGTCAGATTGCCGGCGCACTGGCACGACGAGTATGCTGGTACATTACTCCCGACCAACAAATAGCACAAGGATCTGAGATGGGCTTCATCAAATTCGGTTCACGAATGGACGTTTTTCTACCCCTTGATGCAGATGTTAAAGTCAAATTGGGAGATAAGACACAAGGTACATTCACCATACTGGCACAGCTCAAATGATCATTTATTCAACATCCACTACAACACTATGAGAGTACATTATTTACAACACGTACATTTTGAAGCCTTAGGCTTTATAGAGACGTGGCTCCAAATCCATGTTCACCAGATATCCGGCACCCATTTCTATGAAGACAATTATCAACTTCCTGAGGTCGAAGATATCGATGCATTGATAATCCTAGGCGGGCCAATGGGTCCCTTCGATGAAGATGAATATCCTTGGTTAAGAGAAGAGAAAAAATTCATCGACAAGTGTATCAAATCCCAAAAAAAAGTCTTTGGTATCTGCCTTGGTGCTCAACTCATTGCACTGTCCTTAGGTACGGAGGTGAGCAGGGCCACAAGCAAAGAGGTCGGTTGGTTTAGCGTAATCCCTACCAAAGAAAGCCAGCAGCTTCCTTGGTTCTATGAACTGTTCAAAAAGAATCCCATTGTCTTGCATTGGCATCAAGATCGCTTTGAAATTCCGGAAGGAGCCTTGGATCTTTTATACTCACCGGCAAACTATAATCAAGCATTTTACTACAACGAAGACATTATGGGCCTGCAATTTCATTTGGAAGCCACGAAAGCCACCATAGCGCAAATGCTGACTTATGCTGCCAGCGATCTAGAAAGCAAATATTATATCCAGACAGCTGAAGAAATCCAACGCGGTCAAATCAACATCGCCAATTGCAACGGCATCATGAGTACTATACTAACACAATGGCTCGCTTCTAAGTCAAGCGAACCTTTACACCATTAACTGTTCAATACTTTGGAAGATATCAAAAAAACAATCATCGCCAATCTTCAACACGTGCACAAACGGATAGAAAGGGCTTGCCAACATTCGGGACGAGATCGCTCGGATGTCAAACTACTACTGGCGACCAAAACAGTACCTGCAGACAAGATCAGGATTGCGATAGAAGCTGGAGAAAATCTAATGGGCGAAAACAAAGTCCAAGAACTACGGGACAAGGACAAAGGCCTATCCGGATTGACTTTAGAGCGACATTTTATAGGCCACCTGCAGACCAATAAAATCAAGGATGTACTCAAGTACGTCAGCTGCATCCAATCATTGGACAGACTCAAAGTAGCCGAAGATCTGGACCGAAGGCTGCAATTTGAAGGTCGAAGTCTAGGTATCTTTGTGCAGGTCAACACCTCTTACGAAGAAAGTAAATTCGGATTACCGCCTGAGGAAGTAATCCCTTTCATCAAAGAAATCCAAAAATACGATACCCTCAAAATACAAGGATTGATGACCATAGGTCTATTAGATGTAGAAAAAGAAAAAATGCGCCCCTCTCTTGTCTTGCTGCGGGAAATAAGAAATCAAATTTTGCAACATGGACTTTTGGATATCGAACACCTCAAGCTGTCCATGGGCATGTCTCAAGATTTAGAAATGGCCATTGAAGAAGGAGCCAATATTGTGCGTGTGGGCACATCCATCTTCGGGAATCGATTCTTAGGAAAAGAGATTTGGAACGAAGCAGAGGCCGAATAAAAGAAGGTAGCATATGGGTCCATATGCTACCTGGATTAAAACAACTAGCTATATAAAGGAAAGCCTTCCAGCAACGTCTCTACTTCCTTTCGAACAGCGTCACTAGCTCCTCCCCCACTAGAGAGTACCCGATCGATCATATCGGCAATGGTTACCATATCCCGCTCTTTCATTCCTCGCGTAGTCATAGCAGGAGTTCCGAATCGTATGCCCGAAGTAATCGATGCAGGCTTATCATCAAAGGGCAACATATTTTTATTTGCCGTTATCCCAGATTTCTCCAACAAACCTTCGGCCGCCTTTCCCGTGATACCCTTTCTTCTCAAATCCACCAACAAGAGGTGATTGTCTGTGCCCTCAGAAGAAATATCATAACCTCGTTCCATTAATCCCCCAGCCAGCGCACGGGCATTAGCCTGCACCTGTTGCATGTACATAGAGTAGCTAGGGTCCAGTGCTTCGCTAAAAGCAACAGCCTTTGCCGCAATGATATGTTCTAAGGGGCCGCCCTGTGTACCTGGGAAAACAGCAGAATCTAGCATCGCTGACAGCATACGCAAATTTCCTTTCTTATCCTTAATCCCCCGACCATTCTCCGTATCCTTACCGATCATAATCATACCACCACGAGGGCCACGTAATGTCTTATGGGTAGTGGTCGTCACAACATGGCAATGCTCCAATGGATTGTTAAGCATTCCACAGGCTATAAATCCCGCCGGATGTGCAATATCTGCCATCAATATCGCTCCCACCCGATCCGCTACCTGTCGGATCAATACATAATCCCAGTCTCGGGAATAGGCCGATGCTCCTGTAATGATTAATTTAGGCTTTTCCAGTAACGCCACCCGCTCCAATTCGTCGTAGTCAATCCGTCCAGTCTCTTTGTCTACTCCATAAAAATGAGGGACAAAATTCAATCCCGAAAAATTGGCTGCCGACCCGTGCGTCAAATGCCCACCGTGATTAAGGTTAAATCCTAGTATTTTGTCTCCAGGATTGAGAACAGAGAGAAAGACTGCGGCATTGGCTTGCGAACCTGAATGGGGCTGCACATTCACCCATGTTGCGCCAAATAACGCCTTCGCCCTATCAATAGCCAATTGCTCTACTTCATCGACGAAGTCGCAACCCGCATAATACCGTTTGCCTGGCAGTCCTTCTGCATATTTATTGGTCATCACCGACCCTGCCGCCTCCATCACTTGGTTACTGACAAAATTTTCCGAAGCGATTAATTCTACATTCTGCTGTTGACGCCTCAGCTCTTTAGCGATAATATCAAACGTCCTTTGATCTCTCTTCATATTTTTATGTTTTTGTAAAAAAGATTAATTGTCAATCGTCCATCAGCCCCTTAGGCGTTCGTATTCTTGCATAGCCACTACGAGCGCGCTGACACTCTCTAAAGGTAATGCATTGTATAACGACGCCCTAAAACCACCTGCGCTACGATGTCCGGCTATCCCCACAATCCCCCTAGCTTCGGCAAACGCCAGAAAATCCTGCGTATGTTCTGGGGCCTTCAATACAAAAGTCGCATTCATGCGACTTCTACAGCTTTCATCGGCCCTGCCCTCGAAAAGGTTACTTTGATCGATCTCCCGATATAAAAGAGTCGATTTTGCAAGATTATACGCCGCTATCCCCGCAATCCCGCCCTGCTCTTTCAACCATCGAAGGTTCAACATGGTGACATAGATAGCATATACCGGCGGAGTATTGTAGAGTGAACCATTTTTAGTCAATATGCTATAGTCGAAAATATTCGGAATATCACGGTTGGAGCGACCCAATACGTCCTTTTTGACGATGACTACCGAAACTCCAGCTGGTCCCATATTCTTTTGAGCACTTGCATAAATAAGCGCGTATTTCGAAACATCGACTTCTTGACTCAAAATATCTGATGACATATCACATACCAGCGGTATGGGAGCATTGGGTACACCGATAGTCTCTGTTCCGTAAATCGTATTATTAGACGTATAGTGGAAATAACTACATGCATTCGGAATCGAAAATCCAGTTGGTATACGCCGATAACCATATTCTTTTCCCGAAGCTACCACATGTATATCGCCATACACACGAGCCTCGTCGATGGCTTTTGAGGCCCACACCCCCGTATCCAAATAAGCAGCTTGCCCCCCTATCGGCAACAAGTTGAGTGGTACTTGAGCAAATTGTTGGCTTGCCCCACCTGACAGAAACAATACAGCATAATCTGAGGAGATGCCCATCAGTTCTCGCAGGAGCTCCTCGGCTTCGACCAAGATAGCCTCAAACTCCGGTGTACGATGCGAGATTTCCAAAAGGGATAGTCCCTTTCCCATATAATCCCGGGCGGCATCCGCAGCGGCTTCCAATACCGATGCCGGAAGAATCGCTGGGCCTGGATTAAAATTATGCTTATTGTTCATGATGCAAGTGATTTAGTGCTGTGTTTTGATGCGGCAAAATTAAAGAATCATTGGCCCCCTTCAGTAGTCCAGAAATGATAAAACAAACAGACCAGAACAGTCGTTCTTCCCCCCAGATATCGATGGCTCTGGACTATTCGTTATTTACATACTGGACTAATCAACAGCATCTCCAAAGCTTTATTTTTGTCATAAACATCAAACCACAATAGCAAAATAAAGATGAATACTTTCGATGTCTTTCATAAATTGCCGATAGAAATAGTAAAAGGACAAGGCTCGTATGTTTGGGACAGACAACAGCACAAATTTCTCGATTTATATGGTGGTCATGCCGTCATTTCGGTAGGTCATGCCCATCCACATTATGTGGCTAAACTGAAAGAACAATTGGACCAAATTGGCTTCTATTCCAATAGCGTAAAAATGCCTTTACAAGATTTGATTGCCCATAAACTAGGGACATTGTCGGGATTGAAAGATTATCAGTTGTTTTTGTGCAATTCAGGAGCCGAGGCCAATGAGAATGCCTTAAAACTGGCCTCATTCCATAATGGTCGAAAGATGACAATATGCTTTTCTGGAGCATTCCATGGACGCACCTCGCTTGCAGTGGCCACGACCGACAATCCGAAAATCAGAGCACCAATCAACGAAACACCCAACGTCATTCGGCTACCGTTCAATAATAGTGAAGCATTATTGGATACCTTTTCAAAAATGGGCAATGAGATCAGTTCCGTAATCGTAGAGGGCATCCAAGGCGTCGGTGGAATCATTCCCGCAGACCCCATTTTTCTACGAACCATTCGAGAGTGTTGCTCCTGCTATGGTGCAATTTATATTGCCGATGCCATCCAATGTGGGTATGGACGTACTGGCCAATTCTATTCACATGATATTGCCGGGGTGAAGGCCGATATCTATACGATGGCCAAGGGTATGGCCAATGGCTTTCCGATAGGTGCTTTATCCATTACCAATACGATCCAGCCTAGCCTAGGCCTATTGGGCACAACATTTGGCGGAAGCTATCTCGCATGTGCCGCCAGTTTGGCTGTATTGGAAATATTTGAACAAGAAAAATTGATTTCCAATGCCAAGGAGACTGGACAGTACCTCATGAATGAACTATCAAAGATGGAACGAATTGTCGCAATAAGAGGACGCGGGCTGATGATTGGAATAGAGCTTCCGAAGGAGTTAGGCTTTATTCGCCAACAACTGATGGAACATGACCATATATTGACTGGCGAAGCTGGCCCACACACTATCCGAGTATTGCCAGCACTTAATCTATCGCGTCAAGATGCCGACATATTCTTAACGGCATTACAATATCGCTTGTCTCGCGCGTAAGCTGCATCTCTCCCGCAGCTTACATTTTCATCCTGCGTATTTCCCTCCTTTGTTGTAAAAGGAAAGTTGTTCTTATACGCTTGTTTGTGCGCAAATCCCCACGGATAACTTGTTAATTTAAAAATTAACCCTAAATTCGTAACACGCCTAACTTAAGGAGCCTGTTTTTGGACATAAGTCCTTCATAAAAGTTGGATATATGTGTAGAACAAATTTAAAGTTGACCATTGGCGACATCATTGGAGGAGCCTTGAGACCATCATCAATACTAGCGACATATGAATAACAAATTAGTCCTATTGATAACCTTCGTATGCCTTGTTGGACGAAGCCTAGCACAAGACAACCCGCGTCCGAATATTGTGGTCTTTTTTGTAGACGACCTGGGTTGGCAAGATACATCCGAACCCTTCTACACCGAAAAAACTCCGATAAACAAAAGTTTTCATACCCCTTATGTAGAGCGCCTAGCCAAGGATGCCGTCAAATTCACAAATGCCTACGCCACTGCCGTCTGTACACCCTCGCGCATCAGTTTCCTGACAGGAATCAATGCAGCACACCATCGTGTTACCAATTGGACACATCCCAAGGCCAATACCCCGACAGACAATGAAGATAATTTGTTGCTACCCCCTGATTGGAATATCAATGGATTAAGCCCGATTGCGGGTATACCACACACGGTATATGCAACCCCTTTTCCACAAATACTCAAAGACAATGGGTATCACACCATCCACATTGGTAAAGCCCATTGGGGTGCTGCTGGGACACCGGGAGCCAATCCATTGAACTTAGGATTCATCGTAAACGTTGGCGGCCATTCAGCCGGACATCCACAAAGCTACTACGGTGAGCAAAATTATGGCAACATCCCTGGAAAAGCCAGCCATCAGGCGGTCCCCGATCTCATGGAATACTATGGCTCCCCCATATTTTTGACTGAAGCCCTTACCCAACAGGCCATCAAAGCTATCCAAACACCTATAGATCGCAAGACACCGTTTTTGCTGAACTTCTCAAACTATGCCGTCCATGTACCTATACAACCCGACCCACGATTCGTACAACGTTATCTAGACCAGGGATTGGATGCAAATGAAGCAGCCTATGCCTCTCTGGTAGAAGGCTATGACAAAAGTATGGGAGATATCATCGATTTTTTGAAAGAACAGGGCGTCTATGATAATACGATTATCATCTTCGTGAGCGACAATGGCGGATTGAGCTTACATCCTGCACGGACAAATGCCAGTCATACCCAAAACCTACCGCTCAAAGCCGGGAAAGGATCGTTGTATGAAGGCGGTATCCGTGTACCTTTGCTGATTAAAGGCGTCAATCAGAAAAAAGGGATAACCAGAGATACTCCTGTCATCATGGAAGATCTCTTTCCGACCATCTTACATCTGGCTAATATATCCAACTATACCACCGTCCAACCAGCTTTAGATGGGCAGAATATAGCTGAACTCATGAGTTCTAAAAAGCAGGATGCCAAATGGGACAAAAGAATACTCGTATGGAATTATCCCAATAAATGGATACCGACAGATGGGCCTGCAATCAATTTCTTTTCAGCAATACGACAAGGAGACTATAAGTTGCTATACGACATGAAAAATGGACGTCTAGAACTCTATAACCTAACAAAAGACATTGGCGAGACCGATAATTTGGTACACAAAATGCAATCGAAGACTACGGAAATGAGCCGCTTGCTTGCCGAGCAACTTAGGAGCTGGAAGGCTCAATTGCCGACCTACAAAACCACCGGTCATCCTGTACCCTTTCCTGATGAGTTAAAGTAGTCAATTGCAGTGCGGGACAATAATGCCGTGGACATGAACTACCAGCATGTTTCGACACTAATGATTAAGAATGAGGCACGCTCCTAAAAGACCTCTTCATACCAAGCTCGTCTTTCATTCCTCCGAAACCAATCAACGCTTTCATTTTTGTAGCCATATTTTTCTTTTTTGTGCCTTCGGCCGTAAGCTATTAGCCATAAGCGGTTTCTAAAACACTGCTCGCGAGGTCAGTAACAATAGGACAAACATAGGGCAGCGCCCGAGGTGAAAAGAATAATAAACGCCAAAGAACGCGAAAGAAAAAAACAGCCATCCTTTCACGTCTTTCGCGTCCACTAAAGATTTACACAATTATGGGACACTGCCCTGATACTCCCAAAAACGCATAGTAGTTTGAGCCAAACTGCTAGTAGTTTGGCTCAAACACATAGCAGTTTACGACAAACGCACAACACTTGTTCACCAAGTCATAGCACTTTTTCGATAAGGCATAGCAGTTTGCGACAAACGCACGACACTTGTCCAACAAGTCATAGTACTTATTGGATAACGTATAGCAGTTTGCGACAAACGTATAGCAGTTGTTCACAAAGTCATAGCACTTGTCGGATAAAGCAGAGCAGTTTGCAACAAACGCAGAGCACTTGTTCACAAAGTCTTGGCACTTGTTCGAAATCTATATCCTGTTTGGCTCAACTTACTAGGAGTTTATAACAAACTACTTACCGTTTTTCCACCTTACCGGTTCATAAAGGTCTTTGCGAATGGACTACAATCTCCCCTTTGATAGGGGACGTGCATAATTAGTGTGTTTGATGATTCCGCTTGCTACCCCCGAAATCGTTAATGTCATCTCTTCTTCCCAAACTTCACCAACTTTTAGATTGGTATCCATGCTCTTCATAACGCCAGCCGAAGTGTTAACGCCATTCATAGATGTTGCTCCATGTAAAGATGTGAACACACCGTTGTCTTCTCGAAAACCATCTGTAGATTCAATATCTTCATTTAATCCGATAGGTTCGACTTGAAAATAAGTTTTCCCTCCATGGTTAATCTTTTTATAGATGTGATAAGTATAGGTGTCTTTGGCATCTTTTAGGTCTGTCATATTCCATTTATTACCAATAGCATAACGCCAATAAGAAATGCTTGTTGGATTGCCTCCATTCCCATCGTTCCCATCATCGTTGAAACCATTATCATCTGATGTACTGCACGAAGCAAAAATCATAAATAAATTAAGTATTTAATGGTAGTCTTCATAGTCATTTAATATTTTAAGTTATTTAACACGGATCAATTCCACTCGACGGTTTTTAGCTTTATTTTCTTCCGAATTGTTGGCAACCAAAGGTTTTTCAGAACCGAAACCTATAGCTGATAATCGAGCTTTGTCAATTCCATTTGCAATGAGATTATCCACTACAGCATTAGCACGGTCTTTTGATAGCTTTTTATTGTGTAACGCATCGCCTGTATTGTCGGTATGCCCTTCAATAGCAATTATTAAGTTTTTATCTTTTTGAAGTGCTTCTGCGATTTGTATTACCACTTCTCTTCCTTCAGCCGTGATATTTGACTTATCTACATCAAAATTGATATATAAAATAGATTTTCCTGTTTCCGAAAGATCTTTCACAATTTCATCGGCCGTTACTTTTGTAACGGTTTGTTTAAAAGCTTCTTCCTGTACAATATTTAATTTTCCTCCTGCATTATTCGAAGTGAATTGGATATAAATATTCCCTTTGTCTTTACTTCGAATAATAAAAAACTGGATGTTTTGGTTCCAATAGCCCATGTCACCAGAACCACCTTTATTAGGGTCTTGTTTGTTATAACGATCGTATTCTTCTCGGGTGATTTCACCATCAAAAACCTTAACTGCTCCAACTGAAAGCAAATAATCTTCCATACTTTTTTCGAAATAGCGTTGCGAATATTCTTCACCGCGAACTGCGCCAACATTTGCTTTATACAATTTACCTTCAAAAGGAGTCATGACACCATTGATCGGGAAGAAACAAATATCAAATTTACTTTGTATAGCGCCTTTGTGAGCTTCTAATCCTTCTGGAAGGTTGATGAAAGGAAAATCCCCAATATCGGCAGTAGAAAACGCAATGTCTTCTATATTGAAATCGGCAGCTGGATTCGCTTCTTCTGTTTTTACTTCATTAGATTCAACGGAAGTTTCTAATGCATTGTGTTCATTATTTTCTTGTTGTTTCGCAGGTTGATTACAGGATACAATCAAAGCTGATAAACCAAGAATAAAGGCTGTTTTTTTCATTTTTATATAAATTTTAAAAGGGCTAAAGATAAATGTTTTCCTTTTCAAAAAAAAAGAATTTAATTTATTGGTTTACGACATCAAAATCAAAACGAACATCTGTTTCGGATTGCGCATCAGTACTAATACTAAGATTTTGATTAGAGCCATAATAATGAAAAAAAACTTCTAAACTTCCAGATAAAGAAGCAATATCTTGTGTGTTTTCGCCAAAAAAAGCACCTGTTTCTACAGTAAAAGTTTTAGGAGTTAAGAATGAGTAAGATTCGTTTGGTTTTGGAGTAACTTTTAATTTATTACTACCTCTTTTTGTAACTATAACAATAGCGCCATGCCATTCGTTTTGATCACCTGGGTTATAAGATGATGAATACAATTTGCCTTTGTACGCTCCCACCTCGACTCCAATAGGTGATTCCGTGTGGCGCAGACCTGTTGTACATGTCCGAAAAATATATGTATATTGTAGCAGCAGATGAGACATTAAGTAATATCGCTGTAAAAGATAGCATCGGATTTGGAGTCGATGAGCAAATTGTAGAACAACTATCTGAAACTAAAGACAGGAAAGCAGCAGTAGTTTAGGGCAAGCCGCCACGAGTAGTGTATTCGCGCCTGATGACGGCGTTGCTAGAGAAGAAATAACACAAGCTTACTTATAACCCAATTAGATTTAAAACTATTACAGAAATGAAATTTATATACCTCATGGTGACAACATTGTTGTTGACATTTTTAAGCTGTAAATCCGATAATCAAGGGACCTTCGCGAATGAAGATTACTCAATCTCGTACAATAAGAGTTATGATATGGATGACTCAGGTATAAATGGCACTGATTTATACATCGTGCTACCTCACGACGTGAATCAGAATTTCAGGAACAACATCAACCTACTCGTGCAGGACCTTACAGAGGCCAACCTTAATCTGGAGCAGTTTGTCGAGCTAACCGAATCCCAAATAAAATCTTCTGGACAGCTGATCAAGAGCGAAAAGATGAATCAGAATGGTACGGAATATCAGTCTATAATATTTGAAGCAAACTTTGGAGAGGGCGATCTAAAATTTTTACAACATGATTTCGTTCAAAACAATAAAGCGTATATACTCACCTACACCGCAACAGTGGATACATTTGAAGAAAACCTTTCAAAAGCCCAAGAGGTAATGAACAGTTTTAAGCTGAAGACCAAGGGTAAATAATCGGGGCTTCCCACAAACTGATTATAAACACGAGAGATAAAGCCATGAATTTATTGAAAAACATAATAATCGTAGGAATATTTTCTCTATATACTCCATCAGTATTTGCGCAGGCTTATCTTAACCTAGATTTTGAGAGTCAAAGGGGGAACAAATTGAATAGATGGGCAATACCCAATGTAGGCGCTACTTATACATTAGACAGCTTAGAAAAAATTAGTGGAAGCTACAGCCTCAAGGTAAACAAAACCAATCCGAGCGATAGTATAGGTGCTTTCTTCCGGAATGAATTTCCGGTGGAATACGCAATTGGAAGAGAGTTGATTTTGAAGGGGAAAATCAAGACCACCACCAAGGACAAAGGAAATGCAGGATTAATGCTGATCGTACTAGGCGAAAACAACAAGCTGCTCCTATATGATGATATGAAAGATAGGCGATTAACAGGAAATTCGGACTGGCAGGAAATCTATATTAAAGCGAAAATTGATTCCAATGCTAAATTTATATTATTTGGAGGAATATGTGCGGGCCAGGTGACCGCTTGGTTTGACGATTTCAAAATAACAATAGACGGTAAAGAATATAATGCTTCCGCCCCCAGAATAGAAGCACTCTCTAAGAGCGAAATCGAAGTACTCAGAGAGTACTGCTATCCACTGAAATCTTTTGACCCTATGCTTAAAGATCAAAAAGACCTAAAGATACTGGATAAACTGGTCGCAGACGCAAAAATTGTTGCTCTGGGAGAGGTATCGCATGGATCCAGCGAAATCTTCAAGATGAAACATAGGCTGATACAATACCTCGCGGAGAAAAACAACTTTGACATATTTTCGATGGAGGCTAATATGCCCGAAGCCTATCAGCTTAATGTGGAGATTGCTCATAATCGAACAAACAACTTAAACTTGCTCAATAGACTGTACTTTTGGTGCTGGAATACGAGCGAGATTTCGGATATGATCAGATGGATGGGCCATTACAATAAGTACGGCCGGAGGCTTACTTTTTCAGGATTTGATATGCAGTACTATCAAGGATCTATAAGAGAGCTCAAAGATGGCTTTGGATACCAAGAGATTATCCACAAGGAAATAGATGCACTATCTCACATATTGGCCAAGATACATGAATTGTTTTTTAAAACTGGACAAATCACTATACCATCGGAACAGGCAGGAGAAATATCCGAGCACCTTAAGAATATAAAGGTTGCCATTGATAAAAAATATACAGGACTTAATAATGATAGGAAAGAATGGTTACTACGTAATGTCAGAATTCTGGAGCAGTTTTTAGACCAGTCAATTTCGACGAGAGACAAATATATGGCCGAGAACCTGATGTGGATATTAGGACAGAATAAAGATTCGAAGGTTATTAGTTGGGCGCATAATGGACATATCAAGAAAAAACATAATGCTATGGGGCAATATTTGAGCTCAATACTCCAAGACAAATACATTGCTATGGGATTTGCGTTCTATGAAGGAGAGTATACTGCTGGCGGCGAAAAGGGAGTGACGACCTACCCTGCTGAAACGGCCGGTTTAGGCTCATATGAATATTTCCTGAACTCAATCAATGAACCATTTTTTATTCTTGATCTAAAAAGAATTAAGGAAGATAGGCCCCCAGAACTAAATTGGCTTTTGTCCGATTTAGAATTTAGAACAGTCGGTGCTGTGAAAATAGATCGAGAATTTAGAAATTTCAACATCGCAAACAACTTCGATTATCTCATTTTCATTAAAAAGTCAACTAATTCTCATTTGCTAAATTAATAGATTCATATAATAATTGGCCGATGTAATAGAAATTTTCTTAGTTGTTTTTTGTAGTTTTTTTCAGGACGAGACACAAAGAATGCATCGTCCATAATAAAAGAATATGTTGAAAAAGCGAAAGCTTTTCGGCAAGCAATATAGTATATGTCCCAAAAGACATTTGGAATACCTAACAAGAAGATTTTTGGAGCAGCTTTCCTAAAAAGAGTGTAAAAAATGAAAAATAGAGCGCGTAATAAAACCTCTAACATGATGCATAAAATTCTTCCATGCATAGTTTTTATCGTGTGGTCTTGTACTGGCTGTGCACTAGCACAGTCAGAGGGCGATGTCTATGATGACAGTTTCGGAATACTAAACTTTGATTATTCCCTCAACGTCAAATCCAATGAAGTGCTATTTAAGGAACAGCCTCAGCTGGATTACTTTTCGGTATTATATCAGGATACCGTTCCTTATGCCCTATTTCTATATTTTAATCCATCCGAAAAAGATTCGGAAGGAATATTAAAATTCTACGACCTCAATTTTGAAGGAGATAAGTATCTCTTTAAACAAGAATACGGCAATAAAATTACATTTCTAGCTCCAAAATTCAACTTCAGAAGGATATTTGGAAAGGCAGAAGGTGACATACCCCCGCATGTAGATGAAGTATGGGCAAGGGTATATCGAGATTCAATTGTGTACATTCAACGAAAATTGAGTACACGATCATATCAGCATAAAGACTATATAAAAGACACTGGACCAGGAGTACCTCCCAAATATCGCGGCGACTTGAAAAAATTGGGAGATGATCTGTCACGAGAATTTGCTAGGTCTAATAATGGCGAGCGTATAGACTCCATCCTCCTATATGAGGCTACGATTGATAAGCTAGAACACGGAGATGGCCTCTTGATCGATCTAAAATTAATCGTGGGCAATCACTCCCCTTTCTCCATACTGATTGAAAACGCACTGCAGAAGACAAAAAAAGACTGGACACCAGCATTTTTACATACAGGAAGGCTCACCAAAAGTAAAACAAAGATATATGCCCGGTTAGATAGAGATGGTACTATACTGCTACAAACCCCACGTATGCTATCGTCCAGGTATAAATAACGATTTGACGAGAGTTAACCTACTCCTTTTTTTTAAGAGGAGTTCCCTCTTCAGGGAAAAAGCATATTACGGACTATTCAAAGCCAAAGAACTAGCTGCTCCTTTGCTCCCACTTTAAACACTTCTTTTTTTCCATATTTGCGATCAAAGAAAAGAAGCAAAAGAATGCCGCTTCTTTACATTTCTTGCAGATACATTGTAACCTTTTCGTTTTTCATTCACCCTAATAGGATACAAATAATCAAAAAGAAAAAAAATGGAAAGTAAAATCAAAAGTCAATCATTGACACAGACATTCAACCTATTAAAGTACACATTCGGAATTGTACCAATTGTCGCAGGTGCAGACAAATTTACGAACTTGTTAACGCATTGGGAACAATATATCAGTCCTTCAATGGCTGGAGTACTACCCTTCCCCACTTCCGTATTTATGATGATTGTGGGCGTTATTGAAATAGTAGCAGGTATCATTGTGTTGAAAAAAGCCGCAATTGGCGGTTACATTGTTGCAGGCTGGTTGACGGTTATTGCACTCACATTACTGATCGGATTTAACTATGTAGATGTAGCAGTTCGTGACCTTGTAATGGCTATCGCAGCATTCTCAATGGCAAGAATTTCTAAATTAGTAGAATAATGACAATGAAACAATTTGACCAATTAACAGTGGTTGAAATTATCAATCGTATTTTAAACGGAGATAAACTGCTTTACGAAATTATTGTAAGGCGGTTTAATCCCTATTTATATAAAATTGGGCGGTCGTACAACTACAATCACGAAGACACACAGGATCTGATGCAGGATACATATATCGATGCTTTCAAGAGTTTATCTCAGTTGGAACAACCTTCAAACTTTAAAACCTGGATAATTAGGATAATGCTTAATAATTGCTACCGAAAAAAGCAAAAATTCAGTTATAAGAATGAATGTGCCAACGAAACCGTCCATGAAAACGTAACGCAAATGTTCAGTAATTCAAATAACAATATGCAAAGGGAAATTCACATCCGTGAGTTAGGAAATGTAATTGAAAAATCACTTTCCAAAATTCCCGAGGATTATAGGATGGTGTTTTCTTTACGGGAGATCAACGGATTGAATGTTGCTGAAACTTCTTCCGTACTTGATATTAGTGAAGCAAATGTGAAGGTACGATTGACCCGAGCTAAAGCTATGTTGCGAATTGAAATAGAAAAATCGTACACGGCAGAAGAATTGTTTGAGTTTAATCTATGCCATTGCAACCCGTTTACAGCACGCGTGATGAACATAGTTAATGAACTATAAAAGTCTTATGAACGAATTATTAGGCATTGGTTTGGGAACACCTCATTAAAAAAATAGACAGTGCCTATCTGTCGTAAAATCAGAATAAGGAGTTTTTTTAATAGATTTTATCTAAGTCGATTTTTATTAATATTTTAGACCTCGATGCGGAGGATAAAATGTTAAAGAAAACGATGGATATAGAATGGAAGGCAGTTCTGGACGCAATTGCGTCTGGAGATGAAACGGCCTTTAAAAAAATATTCTTTCACTTCTACGACAGTCTACTGCATTTTTCATCTTCAATTACAAAAGACACAGAAGTCGCCGAAGATATTGTCTCCGAGTTGATGGCTAAGATATGGACCAGTACCGATAAATTTCAACGTGTATCCAATTTGAAAACATATTTATTTCAATCTGTCAAAAATAGCGCACTCAATCACCTTTCCCAACAAAAGGTCAGGATCTTGCACAAAGAATCGGAACGAGAGGTACAGCATCCTTATACACCGGAAGAGCTTGTGCTAACCAAAGAGTTCCTGCAACAACTGGAAAGCGCAATAGATAAGATGCCTCCTAAAATGAAAATGGCCTTTACTTTGGTTAAAGACAACTCCTTGAGCTACCGCGAAACAGCCAGTATTATGGAGGTCAGCGTGAATACAGTGGACCGGCATATTCAAATGGCCTTAAAACACATAAGAGCTCTTTTAAAAAAATAATTTTTTTTCCATTGGTGAATTTGTCACGCTGAATTGTCTTATATAAAAACAGCCAAGACATAACATGAGCGAAGATCAATTTTATGAGCTAATACACAAATATCTAAAGCGAGAAATTACTAAAGACGAACAGATACTGTTGGAAAATCATTTGGCAAATGACAACAACAGTCGCGCCCTATTTGATTCGTTAACAAAATCAACCATAAAAAAGAGTTCGACGACAGAATTGCAAGCTAAATTGGAGCGTATAGTGGCCTCTTCAAGGCGGACATCGGGTGCTACGGTTGAAAAGAAACCTGTTAGAATCCCTTTCAAGATAACTGCTATTGCTGCGGCTGCTATCGGTATACTATTCTTGTTCTCGGCGATTCTTTTGCAAAAAAATCATAAAGCAAAAACGTCTGGAGCGCTTGCGCAGACGATAAATACTAAAAATGCCGAAAGGAAAAAGATAACCCTTCCAGATGGTACGATCGTATGGCTAAATAGCGGCAGTCACATATCCTACCTCCCCACATTTGGAAAGACCGACCGTAATATACAATTAGAAGGTGAGGCTTTTTTTGAGGTGACCTCGAATAAGGAATTACCGATGATCGTATCTGCCAAAGAAATAAAGATAAAGGTAATAGGGACTTCATTTAACATCAAATCCTATTCGGATGAAGACACGTACGAAGCCAGCCTTATGGAAGGTAAAATCGAACTATACGTGGATAAAAAGAACCAATCGGCCGAACAGGTATACCATCTTATCCCAGGTGAAAAAATAAAGATACGGACAAACCTTACGACCGGCAAGCTCGACCAGCAATCTATAGACCAATCGGCACCCACGGAAGAGTATCGAGTTGAAAAGACCTTATTTGGCAAAATGGCCGATGGTGAGATACCTTCAGAAATAGCCTGGAAAGAGGACAAACTGGCATTTGATAGCGAGCCATTGTCTACAGCGGTACTGAAAATGGAAAAATGGTATGACACCAAAATCGAACTGCAAAATGTCGATTTGGCGAACCTTTCCGTTACAGGGACATTTACGGAAAAACGTGCCGAGGATGTCTTAGAAATATTGCAATATGGTGGAGCAAACTTCAAGTACAAAAAACAAAATCAAAAAATCATTATTTACTAACAAAACCAGAAGAGATGGAATAAATTGACCTATTAAAAAAGGATACATCAAAAGATGTACCCTTAAACTTATGTATGATTAATCAATTAACAAGTACCTCGCCGTGAGAAAGTACGGTACTTTATTAAAAATCAATTAAATCAAATTTATGAAAATTAATTTACATGCCAACAATGCGCGTGTGCAGATTCCTTTATCCCTAAAGATCCTATTGATGCTTAAGCTAGTCATTTGCTTATTGTTTATATCTTCGACTTCTGCCTTGGCTAATAATTCATTTGCCCAAGAAAAGGTCACATTACGCCTATTCGACAGTGACCTTAAAGATGTAATCAAATCAATCGAAAAGCAAACCAAAGTCAAATTTATCTACCTCGACAATCTTTTATTGGACAATCAAGTTGGATCCATTAATGTGTCAAACCAGCCTTGGTCACAGGTATTACTTCCTCTGCTCAACAGTGCAGGACTATCGATCAAAAGATTGGAAGATAGTAGGATGATCATCACACCTTTGGACAAAAAACGACAAGGACAGCCCATCAAAGGGATTGTACTGGACAATACAGGTAAGCCACTCTCAGGTGTATCTATCATTGAGAAAGGCTCCAACAATGGAACTAGCAGTAACGAGAATGGGAGGTTTGAGCTACTGGCAAGTAAGAATGAAGCAATACTGATCATAAGCTATATAGGCTACCTGAGTCAAGAAACGACAGCGTCTAGTCAAGAAATGCGTATTGTCATGGAAGAGGATATCACGTCTTTGGACGAAGTCGTCGTCGTAGGCTTCGGAACTCAAAAGAAAGCCAACCTGACCGGGGCAGTATCTTCAGTGGACATGGACAAGGTACTCGGAGACAGACCGGTAAGTAGTGCTTCCCAAGCACTACAGGGAGCTATGCCGGGTATGCAGGTCACATTTGGTAGCGGACGCCCCGGCCAAGGCACAGATCTGAATATTAGAGGTGTGACTTCGATCAATGGGGGCGCACCACTGGTATTGGTCGATAATGTCCCGATGAATATAGATGACGTGAACCCAAAAGATATCCAAAATGTGACCATTTTGAAGGACGCAGCAGCGGCTTCCATATACGGGGCCCGAGCGGCATATGGAGTCATCTTGATCACCACCAAAAAAGCCGGTAGAAACCAACCAACAAGATTTAATTATTCAACCAACCTGACTTCGTCCAAAGCTACGACATTGCCCGAAAAAGCTAGTCCATTGGAATTTGTGCAAGGATTAAAGGATTTCGGCAATACAACAAATTGGACCGGTCAAAATGTAGATACTTGGCTAAATTTGCTGAGAGAATATGAGGCTGATCCAACGAAATATCCTGAAGGAATAACGACAGTAGGTAACACCAAATATCCGTTGAAAACACATGACCTCTATAATGAGGTGTTCACAACAGGCTTTGAACAGCTTCATAACCTCTCTTTCAGTGGAGGTAGTGAAAAGATAGCCTATCGACTATCAGGTATGTATGCTGATGAAGATGGAATAATGACAACCAGCAACGACAAGTACAGCAGATACAACCTAAATGCTTACGTAAGTACGGAACTGGCCAAAAATCTAAACGTCAGTGCCAACATCTTATATAAGAACGATAAAAGGAAAACTCCAATGAATATGACAGAAATGTTCTACCGAGCAATTACTTTTGGTTCTTATCTCGACCCTGGATACGCAGAAGCGATGGATGGTACCTTGATCCCCTACGGTTCACCCAATAATTACCTGAAGTACGAGCAGCCTGAACAAGATTATAACGACGACTTGCGTCTTTTTGGTAAAGCGGAATACAACCCCTTAAAGGGATTGAATATTACTGCGGAGTATACTTTCAATAAAACGAATAAGAATAATAAATTCTTCCAAACAAAGAACAAGTACATGAATCCGAACAACTATACGGAAGAATACCTGTTCAATAATCAATTTTATAGAAGACGTAACAGCATAACGAACTACAATGCGTTAAACTTTTACGCTAACTACACACACAGTATTGGTAATCATAATCTAAAATACCTGTTGGGTACCAATTATGAAAAGAGCCATTTCGAAAGTTTCACAGCAACCCGATACGACATATTAAATCCTACATCACCATCACTAGGGACAAGTAGTGGTACCCAAGAGGTAGACGATTCGTTTGGTCAATATGCCGTACTGGGTTATTTTGGACGTATAAACTACGATTACAAAAACAAATATCTACTTGAAGTCAATGGACGCTTAGATGGTTCTTCTCGCTTCCAAGAGGGGTCAAGATTTGGATTCTTCCCATCCGTATCGGCCGGGTGGAATGTGACTGAAGAGGAGTTCATGTCTCCTATTCGTAATTTGGTCCCTTTGCTAAAGTTCAGAGGATCCTTCGGTGAAATCGGAAACCAAGTGGTCTTGAATTCGAATAATGAGCAAGTCTATTTCCCAGTGAACCCTGAAATGACAACGACAAATGCGGGATGGATAAATCCAGAGACGGGTATCCGCTACCTAACCATCAATCGTCCAGACCTCGTGTCTTCGACATTCACATGGGAAGTGGTAAGGACATTAAATCTTGGTGTGGATGTAGGATTATTCAATAATAAGCTGACGACAAGCTTCGATTGGTTCAGAAGACAGACCATCGGTATGTTGTACCCAGGAGCAGATCTGCCAGCGGTATTAGGATCTACCCCACCTTATCAGAATGTCACCGACCTGGAATCAAAAGGCTGGGAATGGGAATTGGCATGGAAAGACAAAATCAACGCCTTCAGCTACTCTTTGGGCTTTAATTTATCGGATAATAGAGGATTCATAACACGCATCAACAACAGTGCGGGCAATATTAGCAGCTATTACAAGGGACACGAAATGGGCGAAATCTGGGGCTATGTAACAGATCGCTATTACACGGTTGATGATTTTGAGCCTGGCTCTATCAAAGACGGTCTAATAGGAGGGAAACTCAAACCCGGCATTCCATATTTCAATGGTGTGGCACAAAATCCGGGCGATGTACTGTATAAAGACCTGAATGGTGATGGCATCATATTTTCTGGAAATGGTACACTCAGCAACCCTGGTGACATGCAGATTATCGGGAACAATCGAAGACGGTATCAATTCGGTATCAATGGTAATTTTAGCTATAAGAATATAGACTTATCCATATTTTTACAGGGCGTAGGCAAACGTGATCTGTGGATGAGTAATCCAATCATTTGGCCATTAACCAATGAGTTTGCAACACTTTATCAACACACGTTAGATTATTGGACAACAGAAAATCAGGATGCATACTACGGTCGCGTATATGCCAATGGGTCATTAAATACCGGGGCCAACCGTAGGGTACAAACCAAGTACCTGCAAGATGGCTCATATCTGCGTGTTCGAAATATCACGGTAGGCTATAACTTGGGGAAAGAGTTGTTAAAGACCAAAAAGATTGAAAATATCCGTCTTTATTTCACTGGTGAGAACTTATTCCTATTTGACAAACTCCCTCAAGGAATCGAGGCTGACGCGGAGAATCTTAACTCGGGGGGTATCTATCCTTATTTGAAAAAATTTAGCGCTGGAATCAATATCAACTTCTAACCCACAACTCCTACGAAAATGAAAATATTAAAATCATTCATACATATATCTTGTGCAGCGGCTCTTGGCTTATCAAGTATGAGCTGCTCCAATCTACTGGACCTTAGTCCGGAAGGTTCATTGGTAGAAAAAACAACATTTACTTCCTACAACAACTTCATAACCTATGCTTGGCAGTTCTACAGTGTATTCCCTGGGTATAGTAATTCTGTACCAAACTCAGAAATCCATAGCGACTTATTTGCCCAAGCAAACAACAATGCAACTTCAGACTGGCTGTGGAACCGAGTCGTAACGCCTGGTTCTTCGGATGACTACAAAATACCCTATAACAATATTAGATCCATCAATGTCTTACTTGACAATATAGAGGGGGCAACATATCTCAACGATACGGAGAAGAAACACGTTAGAAGCATAGGTTACTTCTTCAAATCCTATAATTATATGGATTTATTGAACAAATATGGAGGAGTCATATGGGTAGAGAATGCTATTGACGACGGAGATACGGAGATCCTATATGGCACGCCTTCATCCCGAGACGAAATCGCGCAAAAAATAACGGAGATGCTGACCTATGCCGAGCAAAACATCAAACCTAACGGGGATGGAAAAAATATGATCAACAAGCATGTGGTACGGGCGCTTATATCTCGATTTGGGTTGAGAGAGGGCACTTGGCGTAAATATCATGGTTTGAATGAGGCTAACAAATATCTCCAACTGTCATTGGATGCATCCAAGGGATTGATAACTGACTTTCCAAACTTGCATACGGATTACGACGAACTATTTAATAGCGAATCGCTGGCCAACAACCAAGAGGTGCTCTTGTATAAGCAATATGAGGTCAACCAGATTACACATACATTGGCTTCGTTAGCGCGAAACTCTTCAGGTCGATGGGACTTAACTAAAGATGCTGCAGATCTATATTTATTGAAGGACGGACAATCCCGTTGGACAAGCCCTAGCTTCGCGGGAGACAAAACACCAAACAGTGAATTCAGGAATAGGGATATTAGATTATACTATACAGTCCCTCCTCCTTTTAAGGTGACGGTCGCACACCCAAGCTACGCATGGGAATATACCGGAGTGGCTGAAGATAGAGAGTATATCGACCTGATGAGCACGCTTTCTATTGCCACTAGAAAGACATTACCGACTTTGAACTGGCAGGGATTGGTATTAAGACAAGAACCACATTATGCAGACTATTCAAATGGACAGCCCTTCAACGTAACATTCACTGGTTACCGTTTTTACAAATTCAGTAATAAGATAAAGATGCTACAGAATGAAGATATCAACGATGCTCCAATTTTCAGAATGGGTGAAATATTTGTCAACTATGCGGAAGCGGCGTACGAACTGGGACAAATCAATCAGGATATCATCAATCGAACCGTCAATAAACTTAGAAAACGAGGACAAGTAGCGCCTTTAGAGCTGAGCGCCATACCAGCCGATCCGACTAGAGATTCGGAAGTGACGCCTGTGCTATGGGAGATACGTCGTGAACGTGCGGTAGAGCTCATGGGCGAAGGTTTCAGATTTGATGACTTGAGACGATGGAAAAAAATGAAGTATGCGGCAAAACAAAAATTAGGCCGATACTTAACAAAGGGAGTGGATGTCCCTCAAGCGGCACCTATTCCCATTCTAAATGGGGCAACAGCAGGATATATTGCTTACGAAGGGCAACCTCCTGCTTTTCCAGACTATTATTATCTATATCCGATACCTTCAGCCGAAATTGCAATGAATCCGAAAATAACGCAGAACCCGGGCTGGAAATAGTTTATTCCAACACACAGAGGATGCCTATATGGAACTAGATGTCTTAAGGCATCCTCTTTATCAAAGAATATATGAAAATCCTATATGCTATCTGGATATGTATTATCTGCTATATAGCTCCTGTGCAAGCACAATCTACAAAACCTAACATCATCGTAATATTGGTGGATGATATGGGGTATAAAGACTTGGGATTTATGGACGGACGTTTCTACCGGACACCTCATCTGGATAGCTTGGCGCAAGAATCGCGAATCTACCAACAGGCGTATGCTGCGGCATCCAACTGCGCACCAAGTCGGGCAAGTCTTTTGACAGGCCTACTCCCGAATAGGCACGGGATATATACCGTAGGCTCTTCAGAAAGGGGGAAAACGGTGGATAGAAAGATAATCCCAATTAAAAACAACAACACCTTAGACGCCAGCTTTCCGACGATAGCTACCCTATTGGGCAAGAAAGGATATTCGACAGCTGCTGTGGGCAAATGGCACCTAAGTGATTCACCAAAACAGCATGGGTTCTCGTACAGCTTTGGAGGGGACCATAGCGGGCACAACAAACATTTTTCGCCCTATAAAAACACGGCGATACCCGATGGTGATGAAGGCGAGTATTTGACTGATAGAATTACGAAAGAGGGCATTAACTACATCCGACAACAAAAAGAGAATCCCTTTTTCTTGTACCTTTCATACTATGCGGTACATACCCCATTGGAAGCTCCTGATTCTTTAAAAAATCATTATAAAGGGATGGTTGGAACGGGTGAAAAAGATTATCCAACCTACGCTGCAATGATCGAATCACTGGATAATAACATAGGTAAGCTGGTATCGGAACTTCAGCATCTCGGGCTATCAGAAAATACACTTCTGTGGTTCTGCTCTGATAATGGTGGGATAAATACCATTTCTCCTCAAACACCACTTCGGTCGGGTAAAGGATCCTATTTTGAAGGTGGAATCAGAATACCCTTCTTTGTACACTGGCCAAATCATATACAACCGCGCCGGGATACGACTACATTGGTGAGTCATTTGGACCTATTCCCCACACTAAAACAGCTATTGAATGACAAATCTCAGATGCGGATGGATGGCACATCACTGTTGAATAATCTGCTTGATGATGAGGATGTGCACGAACGCTTATTGTTCTGGCACTTTCCGATTTACCTAGAGGCCTACAATGAATCCAAAGACGATGGACGTGACCCAACGTTCAGAACACGTCCAGGCAGCGCGATAAGGTACAAAAACTGGAAACTCCATCATTACTACGAAGATGACGCGTATCTCTTATATGATTTGTCCCAAGACATTGGAGAAAGGCAAAATAAGGCTTCTGAGTACCCTACTATATTAGAAAAAATGAAGACCTTGCTGAATGAAAAGATTTTAGAGACAAAGGCATACATTCCGAATAAATTAAACCCTAACTATACACATTAGTAGCTATGACAAGAATTTACACGTTAGTTTTTGTGATTTTTTTCACAAGTATTATACAAGCACAACAAAAACAACCTAATATCGTGTTAATAATGGCGGATGATTTGGGTATCGGCGACCTCGGTTGCTATGGCCAAACCAAAATAAGCACCCCCAGAATAGACGAACTTGCTAAAAAAGGAATCCTATTTACAAACTTCTATTCGGGTACTTCGGTATGTGCGCCATCGAGATCGGCCCTGATGACAGGGCAGCATACAGGCCACACCTTTGTCAGAGGTAACAAAGAAATTGAGCCAGAAGGCCAACAGCCGCTAGCCGACTCGGTCATTACAATGGCTATGTCACTAAAAAAAGCAGGATATGCAACAGGGGCCTTCGGTAAATGGGGACTAGGAATGGTGGGCACCAGTGGGGACCCGAACAAGAAGGGATTCGATGAATTTTATGGCTACAACTGTCAACGACAATCACATAGGTACTATCCTACCCACTTGTGGCACAATAGTCAACGCATCGAACTGACTGGCAACGACCTATCGCAGAAAGTACACTATGCACCTACTTTAATACAAGAGAAAACGTTAGCTTTCCTCGAGGAAAACAAGGATAAACCTTTTTTCTTGTTCGTGCCGACAGTACTACCACATGCCGAACTTGCCGGCCCGGACGACGTATTCTACACAAAGTACAAGGATATTTTTCCTGAAACACCGCACAAGGGCAATGACTATGGCCCAGGAGCTACCATCGCAGGGTACGCCTCTGTAGACAAACCACGTGCTACGTATGCGGCAATGGTAAGTAGAATGGATGCATATGTGGGACAGATTGTGGATAAATTACAGGAATTGAATCTATTGGACAATACCATAATCATGTTTACGAGTGATAATGGCGCCCATCGCGAGGGTGGTGCTGACCCTGTCTTCTTTAATAGCACAGCCGGTTTGAAAGGTTATAAAAGAGATTTGTATGAGGGAGGAATCCGTACACCTTTTATTGTCTCCTGGCCTTCTCAAATAAAAACGAGTAAACAGATAAGTCATACGGCTGCATTTTGGGATATCATGCCCACCGTTGTAGAAATCAGCGGAAAAAATATGGAATCATATACGGATGGAATCTCATTCTTACCGACATTGACAGCTAAAGGAAAACAAAAATCCCATGATTATCTATACTGGGAATTTCATGAAGATGGTGGCAAACAAGCTGTATTGGTAGACGGTTGGAAGCTCATAAAATTGAAGGTAAAAAGTGAGCAGCCACATTTTGAACTTTACAACCTCAAAAAGGATCCAAAGGAAGTGAACAACTTAGTAGGCCAATATCCTAAAATAGTCAAAAAGCTGACAGCACAGTTGGAAGCCGCTCACCAAGAAAGCCCTATTTTCCCGCTGTATAGAAAGAAAAATTAAGATAGACTTTCGTAATAATATATCGAGTAGTGCTATCGCTATTTGACAACAGTCGCCTCCATTTCTTATGGGGGCGACTTTGCATAGGGTTATCGAGAACCCCCTGAATAACATTAAATGCTATTGTATCCGCCCACTTTCGCTTTCCAAGGCAGACTTCCGTGCACGCTGAGCCTTTGCCGTCCCGCTACTAAACCTGTAACTAAAACTCAAGCGAACCTGCCTAGACTCGTAATAACCATAACTGGAGGAAACAAAACCTGGAAAATTTTGGGTATACCGGCTTTGATTGCCCTTGTAAATATCATTGACTGCTAATCTAAGTGTTGCTTTATCTCTAAGCAGGGTCTTCTGCAAACCAATATCGACTTGACTAATGCCCTTACTCAGGGTATTTGCACCTATTAAACGGTTGGAATTATAGGTAGCAGCTACCTCTGCCTTCATCTTAAACGGTAATTGAAAGGACTGTACCAAATTTACGCGGCCGGCCAGTTGCTGCAGGTCAAAGTTCCTATATTGATCGAACGTAACATCATTTTGGATGTAATACAGTAGACCGTTAAATGTCACATCCCACCAACGTGTTGGAGCAAGAGTCTGTGTCAGGGACAAGGACCAATGTTTTTGCGTGCCTAGATTCCGGCTAATCATCACTATTTTTTCGGTTTCGAGTGTATCTGTTACTTTGGCATTTAGTTGATCGGTATAAGCAAAATTTAAGGACACTACAGTAGAATTTTTCAATGAATATAGCAAGGTAAATCGCTGCGTAAAGGAGGGCTTCAAAAATGGATTACCTTGCCAGAAGGATAGTTCATCCAACATATAGACAAAAGGATTCAAGTCTTGATACGCTGGCCTTTCAATGCGTTTGGCATAAGATAACGAGACATTGTTATGCTCGGCAGGTTGCAAAGTAATAGCGAAAAAAGGAAATAGATCGGTAAAATTTCTTTTAATATTATCTTCCTTTTCAACGCCATTCTCCTTGAAGAACAAGGTGCCTTGCGAATTGGAGTGTTCTATCCGTAGACCGCCCTGAAAAGACCATTTGCCTACTGATTTTTTATAATCAACATATGCACTTGATATATACTCGTCAAACTGAAAATCATTGGATCTCCGATTGTCAAGGCTGTCTGCCGCTACCAGTGCGTGATAAAATCTGGAGTCATTTACAGACCTGACGAAAGAGTACTTCACTCCGGACGCAAACTTTCCGCCCCAGAGATTTGCCAAATAGTCGACTTTTATCCCACTCAAATCGATATTGATACCATTAAGTGTACGATATAGGCTTTCATCAAGAATAATTCCCTGATTGTCACGATAAATATTTGATTGCAGATTTTTATTCCATTTATCAAAACGGCCGTAGTCCATGTCTATATTTAAACTACGACCTGTCGTATCTTCATATTTGTAATTTAAATTGAAGTTGTAACGAGCAGTACGTTGTCCATAATAATCATTCACTGCCGAAAGAGACTCTTCGATCGTAGAGGCGGGAAGAGTGCTAATATCCGTGCGGGTGTCTGTAATTCCGCCACCAAAGATAAAATTACCGTTGGCTAAAAAACCTATGGTATTCTTATCATTAAGATAGTAGTCTACCCCTACTTGAGTGGACATTTTCTGGCGTTTGTCAACATCAATAGTACGACTGTCATAGGATTTGCCATTTTGTTGACGGTTGGTACCGTAATCATAGTTGTAATTGCCAAGCGTATGACTATAATTTCCAAATACATTAATTTTATCCACCCCGTAATTAACAGCAATATTTTGAAGTTGCTTGGGACTCACACCATATGCCACGGTACTGGTGATGCTTCCGTTTAAACCTTTTGTCTGATTCTTTTTGGTCTTGATATTTATGATACCTGCAGATCCGGCCGCATCATACTTTGCTGTTGGATTATTGATTATTTCGATGGATTTGAGATTATTGGATGATATGGATTTTAGAAGATCGGTCAGCTCTGTACCTGAAAGGAACGTCTGCCTCCCATCCAATAGGATTTGTACACCACTTTTTCCATTTAGCGTAATATTACTTTCATTTTCAACATAAACACCGGGAGCCCGCTTTAATGCCTCTAAAGCGGAGACATCCTGCCCCCCAATCGTATGGGCAACGTTGTAAGTAATGGTACCTCCGCTAACTTCGAATATTTTGGCCTTTGACTGGACCGCTACTTCCTCAAGTGTCTTCTCCAACTTCGAAAGTCTAATAATCCCTAAATCCAAATTGGCTAGCTCAAAAGGGGGAGTTTGGTAATCTTGATGTCCTATATGTCTTATCTCTAATAAATACTTACCCGGCCTTTCATATCTTGCGTTGAAATGACCTGTACTATCTGTAGCTGTGCTCAAAACCATCTTTTGGCTGAGGTCATAAAGGCTTACGGTGACTAAGGGAATCGGACGCATGTGGTCATCGACAACTTTTCCGGTGATTGACTTACCGGATTTCTGCCCGAAGACAAAAGAACTTAATAATACAAAAAAAATAACAGATAGAAATCGTGGTATCTGCGGTAACATCATTAGCTTGCTTGAATTTGAAAGTTTGTAAAAGAGGTTAAGAAAAAGCAGGTACGACTATAAAGTGATGCAGTAGCCTCTCTTACTTCCATTCTATATTTTGACGATAGGTCATTAGGCCAAGAAGAGTTCATAATAGGTGAATATATTTAAAGAGCTGTACTCAATAGCCCACTAATTTGCCATAAGATTAGGAATAAAAAACAAAATATGCAAAAAAACGCAATATTATTTTTAAGTAGTTGAAAGGAATTATCAAATTAGCAGGCCTATAGAACAGCCATTTTCTTGACCATCGAGTATGGACAGGAATAACGTCACTCAACAACGAGCGCACAACTGGCATAAAAACGCGAAGTCACATCTGATATATACCGCCGCTTAAACGGCTAACATGGATAGCCTTCAATGGGGAGTGAAGGTAATCGTGACGCTGCCGCGTAGCTCTTTTGCTTTTATTGAAAATGTCTACTATATTTGCGCTTAAAGATTCAATACATCCACTATGATGTTTCTTTCCGTATAATCACCATATCGCAAGTTCGCTACTTGAAGCCAATAGGTAGCTCGGGTTCTATAAAAAGAGTCCCCTAATGTGGTATGGTAAATCTCGATAACATTTAAACACTATTTTTTTAATTACGAACGTAATTGCTTCTTCGCTTTTGGGGCTGGAAGTGAACCTCGTTCCTTACATTTTTGAGATGATGATTTATCCAGAAAGCTTTGAACATAAAATAAATTTTAATACTGTCCGCGACCTCATTTTTGAAAATTGCTTAGGTAAGCTAGGACAAGAACAAGTAGCAGCCATATATTTCTCCTCCGATTACAAGATGATAACGAAATGGCTACAACAAACGGCAGAATTCCTCCAAATCTTACAGAATAAAGTGGATTTTCCGACACCCTATTGCTCAGATATGCGAACCACATTGACGCAAATAGCAAATGACGATATCGCTTGGTTGGCTGAAAAAGAAATCTTACCCTTGGTGGAAGCATTAGAGACCATTGGGCAGATAGTCGATTTTTTCAACACGACCGATTCAGTGCGGGTCAAATATCCAGAACTCAAAAAACTAAGCGATTCGATTAGCACATTTCCGACTATCATTGAAAAGGCAAATTCGATCTTGGATAAGTCCGGTCAAATCAAGGACAATGCCTCAAAACTATTGAACGAGGTCCGTAAAAGCAAAATAGGCGCTGCCAAAGATATTACGAAAAACATGCATGCCGCAATTCGCAATGCGCAGGCTCAAGGATTAATCGGGCAAGATGTACAGGCCGATATGCGTGGGGGATACTACCTGATACCGGTAACGGCTTCGAACAAACGAAAAATAAAAGGAATCCAAAGAGATGGATCTGGCAGTGGCAAAACCGTATATATTGAACCCGAAGCAGTGGCAGAGGCTTCCAGTCGCTTACGCGACCTGGAGAATGATGAAAGAAGAGAAATCTCAAGAATTCTAATGGAGTTTACAAATCTTGTGCGGCCCGACCTATCAGCAATACGCGATCTATATAATTTCATGGGAACCATGGATTTTATTCGTGCCAAAGCCATGCTCGCCTTACGTATACGAGCATGCAGCCCTATACTGGAAAACAGACCGTGTATGGAATGGAATCAGGCCAAACATCCCTTGCTAGACATCGCGCTACGTCAGCAACGACAGGAGGCACAACCTTTGGATATCCGATTGACGCCCAGTAATAGAATTTTAATCATATCAGGTGTAAATGCGGGAGGAAAATCATTGTGCCTAAAGACAGCAGCTTTACTGCAATACATGCTCCAATGCGGTCTTTTGATCCCAGTTGACAGCCATTCAAAAGCTGGCGTATTTGATCATATTTTTATGGATATAGGGGATGGACAAAATATGGAAAATAGCCTCAGTACGTATACAGCCCACCTAACCAACATGAAGTACTTTATCGAACACTGCAATAGCAGGACTTTGCTGTTGATAGATGAATTTGGCGGCGGCACGGAGCCTCAAATCGGGGGAGCCATTGCAGAGACATTGCTAGCTGAATTTAATAAAAAACAAAGCTTCGGACTGATTACGACTCACTTTGAGAACCTCAAACACTTTGCATACCGCACAGCAGGAGTTATCAACGGAGCGATGTTATATGATTCCGAAAATATGATTCCGTTATATAAGCTTTCGATAGGACACCCAGGCAGTTCGTTGGCGATTGAGGTAGCCCGACGTATAGGACTCCCTGAACGTCTTATCTCGAATGCATCAAAAAAAATAGGCGAAGAATTCGTGAACATGGATAGCTTGCCGCAGTCGATAGTTCGAGACAAACTATATTGGGAATCACAAAGGAAAGAAATAGATACCAACACCGCATCTTGTCAAGCAGAAGTACGAAGAAAAGCCGTCGATGACATTGAACGTGTCGAACAAGTGAAAAATATATCACTTGAACATGTTACGAAAATGGGAGACAAAGTACAAGTATACGGACAGACTGCCGTGGGAACCGTCGTGGAAATCCAGGGAAAGTATGCCATTCTATCATTTGGCATAATGAAAAGCAAGGTATCGATAGACCGATTGATCCGAGTGCCTTAAAGGATGACATTGACAAATAACATTTCCCCCGTCCAACCAATACAACGGGGGAAATGTAATGACACCCAAATATGTAACAGTTTGCCTATTGATATTCTATAGCACCGATATCGATAACAGCATGGTATCTCGGATTTCCAAGAAAATCTAAGGTGCCAGCTGAAGTGCCGTGTGCATTATTGCCAACATTGATGGCTGGCGATAGAGCTTGTAGACTAAAGTCTGGAGGACTAGCAGCCACATTGGCAAAAAGAGGATTGCCGTAGATGCCGTTGCTATCTCCACCACTCCCTCCCTTCCAAGCACTAAAGGAATTGAGTGCAGACCCGTTCCAGTACCACCTATTGGTACTGCCGCTGCTGAAATATAGATTGAAATCAATACCATTAAATGACCCCGTGCTATCATGCTTGCGGATAAACGTACCCATAGTAGGTCGACTGACAAGAATGTTATTATGGATCTCGTTGTAATGGCAATTGGAATTCAGGCGAATCTCCCCCACGTATTCACCGTAATACCCTAATTCTCCGGCGTTGTAGTACAAGGTATTATTTAGTACCAGACAACTTTTGGTACCTCCAGTGGTATAATTGGCGTAACCACCTAGATAAATTCCTTCAGCTCTATTGTTGTGGACTACATTGTTTCTAACGACACAGAATTCGGTCGGGAATCCATCATTTTCACTAACAAGTCCTATCCCGCGGTCACTATCCCAGATCCGGTTTCGATCGACGACGATATGTCGGGCGCCATCTATATAAATACCGATGGTACCAGCAGCCTGGAGCAATACGGGGACTTGCCCAGTGCGACCATCAATATTCCAAATCTTGTTACCGATAACTTGTCCATTGCGGGCATAGTCTACAGCTGGCAGACCATTGGCACCATATCCGCCCGCTATACAAATGGCAATATTCTCTCCATTGTAGATTTCATTATTTCGAATGACAAATTGATCTACATAGCCATTTATAGTCAAATTTTCGCTTGTGCCGGTACGATTATCATGTATACTATTGCCTTCTACCAAAATATTGGTCATAGCCGTACTCCCGGTACCTTTGATATGTATACCGTGTGCCTCGCGGCCAACAGAAGGAGAAGCGTTATTATGGATATGATGTACATGATTGTTGGTAATCTCAATATTGGAAGAGGTACCATTCACCAACAATCCATCAAGCATCTTGCCTCCATCTGAAGTGCTGTAATGCGCGATTTCCATCCCATTAATCTTGATCCAATCCATTGAAGTAATCTTAACCAATGCATCGTGCCCTGATGAGGGCAGTCCATTGCCACTGATCAGGGCATTTTCTCCGGGATAGGATGTCAATGTGATATAGGCTCCAGAACTACCTGATCGGGGGAACACTAATTTTTCGAAATATATACCTGTCCGGACAATGACCGAATCGCCAGGCTGTGCAAGTGAGAGCGCATATGCGATGCTCTTTAATGGCGATGATATGTCACCCGTGTTACTATCGTTGCCGCTATTGGCCACATAATAGTTTTGAGTCGCTAATCGTGCTGTCAACAGATTTGCAGAGGACAACATCGTCTGTTCACAAGCAGTAGCTCCTGCCAATAAAAACAGTAAAAAGAATTGTACTTTTCTCATAACATGATTTTTAGGGTTTATAATAATATCAATACGAGTAAATTAAGTTATCGTCCCATGATACGAGCAGCCATCTCCAGCTTGTGCGTTAAATAAAGATGGGCGTCGTCGCTAAATACCTTCATCGATGGGGCTACTTTGCCCGC
This sequence comes from Sphingobacterium sp. SYP-B4668, assembly GCF_027627455.1. Classification (NCBI taxonomy): domain Bacteria; kingdom Pseudomonadati; phylum Bacteroidota; class Sphingobacteriia; order Sphingobacteriales; family Sphingobacteriaceae; genus Sphingobacterium; species Sphingobacterium sp. SYP-B4668. The sequence goes on from NZ_CP115483.1 coordinate 4,156,564, forward strand.
CCAATTGGCCGCCTCCTCTTTTCCAAAACGCTCCTCCAAGAGCTGGTAGTATTCGTACTCTTCCAAACCCTTTCGAATCTGCTCCATACGAATACTACTCAAAGGACCGGAGCTACCTGGATATAAAAGCAATCCATCGCCATGCAGCCACTTGTATTCATCCGTGGGGGTAGTAATCGATACTTCAAGCTTCGCAGGCGTATTCTTATCAATGGTCGCAGGGTATTTCCAATCAATCTTATTGTATTGATTTACGCCCCAATATAAAAATCCATCAAACCGTTCATGGTAAGCCATCGCACTTAACAGTACCCTAGCATCTAAATATGGATTTTCAATACGCCAATTAGGCATCGGATGGTAAGGCTGCAAGGAAATGTACCCCCATACCTTTTTGCCTACAGCTCGCACCTGATCAGCAAAAGCTGAGTTATAAATGTCATCCGTGATATGCAGCACCAGGATATCGATTTGTAACTCTTGGAGTTGTTCGACACTCGTAATATGCATCGAAGTGGTCGCAATTGGAATCTGGGGATAAATGGATTTAATATGCCGATGTACTTTTTTCATCGTTTCGAAATGACTTGCATCATTCTCATCGAACCCATAAAACACACCATTTCCCTGTGACACACAGCCGCTACTGACGAGGGCATCGATGTAGGGTCTATTTTTTTCAAATCGAGCTATCAATTCGTCCGCAGAAGCATCGCGATCACTCCAAGTCGCGGTTATCGGATACACGACAAAGCCATTCATACGGTCGAGATAACGGTGATATTCATTTGGCTCGATTTTCAACTTCGCATCAGCGCCTTCCAAATCAATATACATATCCGTCGGACTTATCCGTTGAGCCATTAAGAAGTCAAACCATTTTTCCCGAATAGCAGGTGTAAAAGTAGGATACACTTTATTCAAATATTCCAACGATAGGGAGAACAAAGTGGGCAATGTGCTCTTACGGGGTAAGGTAAAATCGAATACGGTCAACTGCATATCAATAGTTTCCAATTGGCCTCCAATAGTTAGGCTTACCTTACCAGCGTACAGTCCTGGTGGTGTGCCAGTGGGTATTGGACAATTGACCCATAATGTATTGGACCAACCTTTGACAAGTGTAGGACGTTCATTTTCTAACAAAGGATCTGGATACCAGCCCGGGAGCAACCCCTTGATATCCTCAGTGGCGGGATGTCCATCAAATGTCGAAACGTATACGTATCCTACCTGATACCAAACTAGGTCACGGATAGTATGTACTCCATTGGTCAACTCGCTAATACGAACATCTACCTGCCCTAAATCGGCTTCTGAACGAAGGACGATTTGAAAACTTTCGGTTTCATTGGCCGCCGCAGCAAGTTCAATACGTCTACTCTCTTTAACAATGTCTGACGGCAATACCTTTATTGAACTATCTAAAGCAGAAATTGTATATTTTGTGATACGATTTGGGGCAGCCTCATCTGGGTGAGTCTTTTTGCAACTGCAATTGCCAACCCCAAATACGACTAGCCCATAGCCTAATATGGAGCTGCTTTTTATAAATTTTCGTCGACCGATAAGGACCGGTGTAGGTTTGTGCTGTGACTTCATAGCACCTCCTCCTTGATAATGCGACGGATACTGTGGTTATTAGCATCGACAACGTACACATCCCCATTGGGGCCTACAGCAACTCCCGTGGGATTATTTAACCTTGCTTGGTCTTCTAGGCCGTCAACAAACCCTCTCTCGGTGCCACCGAAAAAAGTAGTCACCGCCCATTTGGTAGGCTTTATCAAGCGTATACATTGGTTGGTATTATTACCACCATCACCATACCATGGGCCTCCATAAGGCCCGGAATCACCCGCGAGATAGAGTTCGCCAGTCGTGGTATTGCAAGCAATACCCCAAGGGCGATCAAATTTGGCCGATAAACCAAGTCCATCGAGATACCCTGCAACGCCATGTGTCCCCGCTACGACGGTAGCTTGTAGTGGCTCGCCGCTAAATCCCTTGAGATCGACTTGATGGACAACGGATTTCCCAGTTTCAACAACATACAACATTCCTTGTTGATTGATAGTGATGCCACTAATCCAATCCATTCCGGAGACCACAGCTCTGAGGGAACCGCCATTATCTACTTCATATACGGTGCCATTGGTCAATGAGGATACGTATATCTTGTTGTTGCGCGGATCTATGGCAATATTGACAATATCACCTACACCTGTCACAGTAGAGACCTGCCCGTCAGGACTTATTTTTCTTAACTTGGCGTTCCAAGTATCTGCTACATATAGATTACGATCCTTGTCAACAGCTACATCAAATGGGGTATCGAATCGTGCTTGTAAAGCAGGACCGTCGAGATAACCTGCAACCCCATTTCCGGCAATGGTCTCAACCGTACCATCCGGACTGATTTTGCGAATCCGATGATTGCCCGCATCTGCGACATATACATTTCCATCAACATCAACGGTCAGACCTGGTGCCCTAGCAAAATTAAATTGGGCGGATTTACCCATGCCGTCAGCATATCCGGCGACACCACTTCCGGCCAATGTCTCCATACGCCAGCGGTATACGGGTGGAAATTTGAAGGGGACGGAGCTTTTGACTTGATTGTCTCCAATCTGGACCTCGACAAGCCCCGTACCTGCGTCTTGGGGAACAATCAACAGGATACGTTCGGTATTGATACCCGTAATTCGCGCTTTGACTCCATTGATGTATACGGTTACTTGATTGGTATCTAACGAAAAGTTGTGTCCAAAAATCATCATTTCGGTACCTCCTTCGCCCTCTAGGGGAAGAAATTTTTCAATCACGATGGGCTTGGTGCCATCGTGTCCTAAACTCTCTTTATCTTTGCATCCTACAATCTGCAATAGAAGAAGGAAGAAAATATATAGTGCAATTTTGTTCATAATAGTTGTCATCATATGCTAAATAATAGACTAATTATACCCGGGATTTTGTGTCAAAGCACTATTCCGATTGATCTCAGATTGAGGAATGGGGAATAAATCATAGGTATTCTTATAAAATCGACTCTCTATCTTGAAGGGTAGATATTTCCAGTCCGAACCACTTTTGGTAATTTTCATACCGTGGACCTCTTTCAATATTTGCTCTCCAATACGCCATCTCCTGAGATCCCAAAATCGATGGGATTCAAATGCAAGTTCTATCCTCCGTTCGTTTTGAATGCGTTCACGCATCTGGACTTTGGTCAATCCTGCAGGCAAAGCGGGCATAGAAACTCGCGCTCGTACTTGGTCTACAGCTTGATAGACGGATTGATCTGGAGCAGAAAGTGCTTCGTTTTTTGCCTCGGCATAATTAAGCAAGATTTCGGCATATCGAATAAAGACAAAAAAGTGACTTCCAGGTCGCCAAATAGGGGTGATACTTCCATTTACATCCAATGTCTTGGCTAGGTAATATCCTGTACGTGTATAATTATCCCCACTCCCGTTGATACCGTCCAAACCGCCTTCGAATGTTTCAATAGGCAACCCACGCCAAGGCATATTGTTGTGAACAATAGTCATCTGAAATCGTGGGTCTCGATTCTCATAGGGATTGTCAGCATCATATAAGGGTGATTCGCTATATTTTTTCCCATCTTTCATTTCAAAGGCATCAACCAATTCTTGACTGGGGTGAACAATGGCAAAACCACCTTGGCTAGGCATCAAGTTGTTACGAAGCTGATCTTCATAATTGGCCGTATATTGAAAAATATTTTCTGCGGAATTGCGCGTATGGAGCACGTCTTTAAAGGAGCCATGTAGGCTGTATACCCCCAAAGAGATGACGTCTTGGGCTGCTTTTGCTGCCCGCTCCCAGAGCTCTATGTTATTGGAAGGGTTGTGCAAGGGACTGGCGGCATACAACAACATGCGCGATTTCAACGCCAACGCTGCACCTTTGGTGGCCCTCCCCAAATCTTTAGTGGTGTAGTCTGTAGGTAGCAGGGATGCAGCTTTGTCACAATCCTCTACTATAAAACCAACGATTGCTGCTGCATCGGCCCGTGGAATATTCAGATCGTCACTGACTTGCAAGACACGATCGATCAATGGTACACCACCATATCTTTTGAACAATTCGGAATAAAACCAAGCTCTGAGAAAAAAGGCTTCTCCTTTCATACGTGCTTTGCCAATCTCTTCTTCTTGATTCTTCGCAGAAACCGGAAGACCATCAATCTTTTCGATAAAGAGGTTGACCCTGCGGATGGCCGCATACAAATCGGCCCATTGGTCTATGGGATTATTAGATGGAGTCAAATTGCCATCATACATAAACTTGGGGCTTGGCCAGTAGCGGTATGCACAATAGCCATTGTCGGTCGCACCGTCATAGGAAAAAGACCAAAGTCCGCTGCCCACCCAATCGATTTTCAACCCGCTCCCATAGACTTGTGCTAAAAAGCGCTCTGTCTGACGATAATTGCCAAAGACTTCCTCCTCTAACATGCCTCCAGATTCTGCTTTATCAAGGTATGAATCCAGTTTGCTGCAACTGAACAAGGTGGATATCGATAAAGCAATTGCGGTTATAAGGTTTTTATTAATTGAACTAATCATGATTTCTTTATTTAACATCTTAAAAACTAACCGATAAACCAAAGTTATAGACCTTCTGCTGCGGATAGTTGTTACCGCTGCCGCTCCTAATCTCGGGATCATATGACCCACCTATCTTGTCCCAGGTAATGAGGTTCATACCGTTGGTATAGACGCGCACGGAGCTGAATTTTTTATCCTTTGTCAATTTGACATTTTTGAATGTGTACCCTATCTCTGCATTTTTCAGCCTGATATAGGATGCATCTTTTAAGAAAAAAGAAGAAGGTCTGTGGTTGTTATTATTGAATCCATAGTGTAATACAGGATAATTGGCTGTAGAGGCAGTCTCTGGCGTCCACCGATCCAAATGATGCTGGAGGACATTGCGTCCTTCTACAAATTCATACACGGCCTGATCGCTCAACAACACATTGAAACCATCTGCGCCTTGGAAAAGACAGCTTACATCAAATCCCTTCCAGTTCAGACCTAAATAAAGACCGTAAAAAACCTCGGGCACATCGCTTTTGCCAATGGGCCCAGCATCATTTTGGTCAATGATATTATCGCCATTTAGATCTACATAACGGATGTCACCTGGAATAACCTGGCCAAATTGCTGTGCGTGGTTTTGAATCTCTTCTACATTGTTAAAGAAGCCATCTGCTTTGAGGCCAAAATATTGTCCTATGGGACGCCCGGTATTGGTCAAATACGGATAAGGCTTAGACTCTTCATCCATAAAAATAATCTTGTTTCGAGCGAACGAAGCATTTGCCTTAACGAAATAAGAAACATCGCCGACTGTCTTTCTATGATTAAGCTCTATTTCGAATCCCTTATTAACAGTCTCTCCGAAATTGACTGGTGCGAGATTACCACTTGGAATACCGATCATCGATGGGACAGAACCTCTTGTAATCAAGATGTCATTGCGTTTTTCATGGAATAGATCCACATTCAATTCAATCAAGTCTTTCCATAGCTTGAACTCCATTCCTAGATTGCCTTTACGGGCTACCTCCCACGAAACCAATGGATTGGCGATCGCACCTTCACCAACTCCGGACATCCAAACTAACGGATCGCCAAAGTTGTATCCAGAATAATCATTATATTCAGAAATGAACAACCAGCGTCTTCCACTCAATTGGTCATTTCCGGTGAGGCCATATGACCCTCTAATCTTCATAAAGGTCAATACTTGATTTTCTTTTAGGAAGGATTCTTCTGAAACGATCCATCCGGCAGAAAATGCAGGAAAGAAGCCATATCGATTGTCTTTAGCAAAATTGTCGGTACCATTGTATCCTGCGTTGAACTCTCCGAAGTACTTGTTGTTATAGTTGTAGGTGAGCCTGGTGACCAATCCTTGTGATACATAGGGTATCTGCCCCCCAATAACCTTCTGGGTCCTGTTAGCGAGTAATAAGCCGCTGACTGCATGGGGCCCAAAAGTATTGGAATAGTTAATGGACGCATCCATCCAAATATCCCTATTCTGGTTGAAGGATGAAGATGGAGCAGACAGGGGAAGATCTTCTTGGGTATAGGTGTAGCTATCCAAATTGTCATAATCTCCGGTACCATTATAATAGGCGGCGCGCTCACTTCGAGTACGAGTAAACTGATTCTTGAAATAGCCATCAAAAGAATAATTCCCTTTAATCGAAAGGCCTTCGACGATAAAGTCCAACTTGCGCGTAGCGGATAGCATACCAGAGAGGGATGAATTAAAATTTTGAGCATATCCCTGCGTATTAAGCCAATAGAAAGGATTTAATAAAGAGGGGGTTTGGGCATAAAATCCAGTTGGATATTTAATCGGAAAGGCATTTGGGGTAACTTTTTGCAACATATCAAAAAGTGTGGATGCACTGGATCTAGGATAGCGTCCATTTTCAATTGCACCGAACAAATTCAAAGACATGCTGAAGTCTTTGTCAAAATCTACATCCACGTTAGACCGAAAATTGTACCTTTTGAAAGATACATTTGGATCGTATTTGGGCTGTTTTTCGGATTTATAGATTCCATTTTGATTGGTATATCCAATATTGACAAAATATCGCGTCTTGGGACTGCCGCCGCTGATGTTAAAATTGGATTGAGACAATAAGGAATTTTTCATGGCCTCTTGCATCCAATTGATATTTGGGTACTTTAGGGGGTTGATTCCTGTGCGATAGGCTTCTAGACTAATCTCATCATAGGGAATCAATATGCCATCTGGATTATCATTGAGATAAGCCTCATTGGAAAGCCGTGCATAATCATACGAGCCGAGGATCAATGGAAGTCTAGTAGGTGTCTGTACCGCCGTCTGAGTGGACAACTGCATCTGGGGAGCACCTTCACGCCCCCTTCTTGTCGTGATGATAATCACGCCGTTGGCTCCCTTGACACCATACAATGCTGTAGCTGACGCATCCTTGAGGATTGTAATATTCTCGATTTCGTTTACATCCAACAGGTTAATGGCACTGTAATCCTTTTGGACACCATCTATCGTAATTAGGGGAGACACGCTGTTAAAAGTAGAACGTCCTCTAATCAATAAGTCAGAATTATCATATCCCGGCTCTCCGCTTCGCTGCAGTGTAATTAGTCCAGGAAGTCTTCCGGCCAAGGCATTGGTAACGTTGGCGACTGGGCTTTGCTTAAGGTCTTTTGTGGAAATGGAGGCCAAAGAGCCTGTTTGCGCTATCTTTTTTTGAGACTGTCCAAACCCTAAAACTATCACTTCTTCCAAATCTGAATTGTCCAAAGTTAATATAACCTGAAGTGCTCTTTGGTCCGTGATCTCTATATCCAAGGCTCGATATCCGATTGCGGAGAAAGACAAAATTTCTCCGCTCTTAGCCGGAATTCTAAATTTTCCATCGTTGTCTGTCGAGGTCCCTCGAGTGGTTCCTTTAATCTTAATGGAGACCCCCGACAAAGGATTTTTTAGGGAATCTGTAACTTGTCCAATAATATCCTCTTGCACTTTTAAGCTTTTACTAGGGATAATGGACGAATGGCTACCCAAAGGGTCGATTTTTTTGATGACAATAATCTTGTCATGCAGCGCATAGCCCAAAGGTTGATCCGCAAATATTTTATCCAGTGTGACGTCTAAACGTTCGTTGTTTACGACTATCGTTACAGGTTTAAGTTGCTGGAGATCTCGCTTATTGTAAAAAAAAGTATAACCGACCTGCTTCTCTATCTTGTTAAGAATTTGAACCATTTGGGCTTTTTTCTCATTCAAATTTATCCGTTGCGCATATACACTTGCAGAAAGATGCAAAGAAGAGACCAGTAAGGTGATGATAATAATTTTAACCCTCATAATCATAAAGAATAATTCCGGTGATAAGGACATATGCTTCTTCAAGTGGTATCGTATGCGACAAAACACAATAGGATACAACTTGAATCTTTGTTTAAAATTCATATTTTTGAAAAGTTTTGGTTTATAAATTTATTCTTCGATAAAACTCTCTTTTTACAAAGAGGGAAATGGGCCAAGACAACGCCGGGTGTGTTGCTGCACACCTGGCCTTTTAGCCTTCTTATATATTCTTTGTTTCTTCCATATAATGTTGATTTAGGTTAGTATATAATCAGTTTTCTTTTTTCCATTTTATACTCGACGCCAGTTGTTCTTAATATGGCTAATGCGGTAGACAGATTGGTGTTACGTGGTATCTTACCAAAGAAATTGTATTTTTTAGTTTTATCTTTGATTTCGATATCAATATCATACCAGCGTGAAAATTCGTCAAGAACAACTTCCAAACTTGCATTTTCAAAGTAGAATAATCCATCTTTCCAGGCCAATATGGGGTCCAGGGATACATCAGAAATAGAAGTTGTATTGGACTGTGCATTTAGATGCAACTGCTGTCCTGGCTTCAAAAATTGACGTTGTGTAGACTGTTTAAAGCCGGCCTTAACCGATCCTTCAAGCAAAGTGGTAAAAACTTGCGTATGGAGATAGGTGTTGATATTAAACCTCGTACCCAATACCTCCAGTTCTTGCTCCTGAGCATGGACGATAAACGGAATATTTTTTTTGGATCGTATCGATTTATTTATCTCAAAATAAGCCTCTCCCTCTAGAAGCTCGACTTCTCGACGGTCAGCATTAAATATCAAAGGGTAGCGCAATGACGATGCTGCATTGAGCCATACGCGGGATCCATCGGGAAGAACAATTTTGTACTCACCTCCTCTAGGGGTACTGATTGTATTGAATGCATAGGTTGCTGCATCAGTCCCGCCACTAGCTAATCTATAAATCAGTTGGCCATCGGTATCTTTTTCTATGATGATGCCATCATCCTCAACAAAACTTCCGTTGACAATACTATCCAAGTCTATTATACTACCGTTTGAAAGGGTTAATAAAGCCTTGGGACCTCCGGGCTGTACGACAGAATGTGCGTGGAGACTTTCTTTAGCTGAATAACTAGATTTCCATAATGCGCTTATTAATGCAATGAGCAAAAGTGATGCGGCAAGACCTACCCATACAGTAGTGGAAACTTTTCTTGGTTGGGGTAACTGATGTACGGGATGGATCTTTTTGGTAATGTGCTCGAACATACGTCGACTCAATTCTTCCTCATTCTTCGCAAAAGAAGCAGGTACTTGCAATTCTTCTTGATTCAACAAAGCATACCACGCCGAAAATTCATCCTTTTCCTGTTGGGTAATACGGCCATCCAACCATTTAGAGGCGAGGTATTCGTAGTAAAATCGATCTTTCATAATGAGGCTCTTTACATCTATGTATCACTAGGTGTAAAAATCCATTAGTCCAAATTGAAAAAATTTATAAAAGAATTTGAAAGAAATGGGCCAGACGAGAGCGCAAATATTTACGAGCCTTACCTAGATGTGTCTCTACGGTTTTCTCTGAAATATTCAATTCTTTGGCAATATCTTTTTGGGAATATCCTTGTTCACGACTCAACTGAAAGACTAGTCGACATTTTTCAGGCAACTCAGCTACGTATTTTGATAACTGTCCGCGCAATTCTTCAAACAGCAGGTTTTCTTGCGTTGAATCATCTACCAGTGACATATCGACCAATGAATTGAGATAATTCCGATGCCGATAATGCTTATCAAGTACGCGAATAACTCGATACTTAACAGATACAGATAGATAGTTGGACAGATTACCCTGAATTTCGAGATTCATACGACGTGTCCATAAGCTGAAAAATATATCTTGCACAATTTCTTCGGCCTCCTCAAATGAATTTATCTTTTGACTGGCTATCACGAATAGTCTCCTCCAATGTCTTTGATAAATCATAGAAAAAGCATGTTCATTTCCTTCTTTCAGTAAAGAAACTAATTCTTCGTCTGTACTTTCTTGGAATATGGACATATCGAAACGTATTGAATTACTTACTATTTGGCGCCTGTGGGCAATAGGTTTATTGTTGGTACTCGTTTATAAAAGTTCAACAAGATACAAATTCAATCGTGATTACTCAATTTTTCACTTTTTTTTGATGAGAGATCGAGATTTGGAAACAATATGATGGAATCATTTACTTAAAAAAAGCTTCGAAAAGGAACAAATGGAACATTGCGAGTACGACTCTGCAAGTACAATCAATCTGCTTATCAAACACTATGAAAATAAAATACTTGTTCATGAGGAACAACCGTATTAACGCAATAACGGTATAACAAGTCAAAAAAGTGCTTAAAATAGAGATTATTTAGAAAAAATATTGATCGATCAGGATTCTAAAGATATTTTCATCGGTACGAAATTTACGAAGCAGTCGGGTCCAAGTCCGTTCACCAAATTGAAAGCGATTGCCAATACTATCCTCATAACTCCACTTATCAAAAATATCTTTCTTTAGAGAGGCCTTATCTTTGCCGGAGGTGAATTCAAGATCGCCATGTATATTTCGCTTTACAGAAATTTTCTCTCCATTGATTTCCTCCTCAAAACTATCATGCCCAAAAATATCTTTCCCCTCTTCCAATTTGTATCCTCTATTATCTTCGATGATAAGCTTATTAAAAATATCAATTTGATACTTGGCCCGGTAGCCTTCGGACTTTCTATTTTGACGCAACAATTCATAGAATATGTCGGTTTTCATTTTCTTATTTTGGCGAATACCTGGATAGGTACGATCCAAGTATTTCTTCTCGTAAACGACTTCGTTATTCTTGCTGTCGGTAAAAGTTAAATCATCAAAAATATTCTTTTCGAGTGTGGCAGTGTATTTGCCATCCTTAGAAATATAATCCAAATTTCCGAAGATATCTGTTTCAACGCGGCCCTGTTGGGCAAATACCTCGCTCAAACTACACCATAACAGCATCAATAAAAAGATCTTTCTCATATGCGACCGTTTACATAGTAAGATGTATTTTTGTGGTCGAAGTTTAATATCGAAATGAAAAAAAATCGAATAGCGGAAACGTCTTGCACCTCCCTTTGATAGGGGCACAAAAGGGCATGTCCTCTGCTTTTGTTTTTCAAAAAACAGAGGACACCCCCCTTTATTTCTTTGCACGAAGCATCAATAAAGCACCGATTACAAGAAATCCTAAACCTGTCAATACAGGAGGTAATAGATCTGCTTTTACGCCAAGGTAAATCATCCACAAGGCAATCAAACCGAGTATCGTAGTCAATGCTATCTTCATATGCTTTATATCCATGAGAGGACAGTTTAAAGATAGTGATATATGTCCATCGAGCATAATTGCTTTGTGACCTTGTCCCATAAGTCCTACAATATTGCTTAAAGCGGAACAAAAGTAAACATCCATTTTACTGGATTCTGCCAATCCATTCCCTCAAACCTGGCAACAGGAAGCTTGAGCAGCACTTCATTCCATCCTTTCTTGAGAATAATCTGGGTGGGTGATCTATACGAATAGCCTTCATCAACCAAGGGGATTTCTAAATCGCCTTTTGCTCCAGCTCGTTGCCACGTTGGCGGTACTATTAATTGTCGATTGACCCACACCTGACTAGACCTATTATCCCACTGACCTAAAACAGGTGAATCACTGGCGTAAGATCTTGATAGGTTATCAAAGCCAATCCAAAAAGGTCGTACCTCTTCCCTATCACTCCAGATACGCGTGCTAGCATACCAAGTTGTATTGGGCTCAGGATTAGGAATAGTACCCTTTATGATATTGGCCCACCAATGACGGAGGATCAACGTTCCCCCATCTGCGACAAAATTTGCTTTTAACGAGTTTAGATCAGACCCAATGAGCTCGGGTTCAAATACACGCTGTAAATGCCCCTCGTTGACATATGGACCATAGAAGTTCCACTGCAAACCTGCTTGGCGAGTATAAGGAAAGGGAAGATGCTGAAAATACAAACGCTTGTGGGCGAGAAGCCGCTCTTCGAAAGCTCGAAATTCCTGACCAGCAGGATGCGAGGCAGGATACATATTGCACACCCAGCCAGCCAGCCCACCGCCGTGCCAACTTCTCTCCGCAAATGTCAATAAACCGGGATACACGGCATTTTGAGTGAACACATCGCGTTCATTCGCCACTGCCCGATCGGGCCAGGCGCACAAGATACCTCCCAATAGATTGATATTGCCTCGACTCTGCTCACCAATCCGCCTGTGAAACAGGGTCGTAACAGTCTCCAAGGGATCCATATGATTGATATATAAATGCTTGGAATCAATAAACTGTTGAACTGAATCTGTCGTAATGGGCTTTGGGCCACCCATCCAGAGTTGACGGATGGTATGTGAACTTAAATTTCCTCCAGGTTCCCAGCCGAGTGTCTGCTTGCCCAGACTATCTATAAAGGTAGTCATCTCGGGCAGAAACTGCTGATTGGTGATCTTGACCTCATCCCCGCCAATATGCAAATAGGACAACTCTGGGTAAGTCATGACAAACTCTCGAACTAGCTCCTTAACATAGGTCATACCTTGTGGAGATTGCATATCGACGTTAAAATACCGACGGAATGCCCCACTGTGCCCTGGCATGTCAATCTCAGGTACAAGCGTAATATGCCGCTCCGCACAATAGGCGATTAAGCTCTTAAAGTCGGCCTCACTATAATATTTACCTGCCCAACGCAGCATGTTGGAAGCCTCGGTGAGTCCAGGGTATTGCTTACTGACCAAACGCCAAGCAATATCTTCTGTAAAATGAAAGTGAAAAATATTCATCTTATAGCTCGCCATGACGTCGATCTGTTCTTTAAGCGTCTCCAACGACTGATAATTCCGACCTACATCAACCAAATAACCACGCCATGCATAGGCTGGGCTATCGCTAATCATACAGCTCTGTATCGAGCTTACACTATCAAAAAGTTGCCTAAAGGTCTGCAAACCGTAATATATGCCTACAGCACTACCAGCCGTCAAATGAATGGCAGCCCCTTGTACCTTTAAGCGATATGCTCCTTCGGTGGTGTAATATTCATCTAACGAATCAAGTTGAAGTGTGAAAGTTATCTCACTCGATTGCTGATGGGGAAGTGATGAAATCGGCAACATCTGACTTTGAAGGATGGTGACCAAGACATTCACTTCATGCTGCAATGTTGGTTGTAACGATACAATTCGTACTCCATTCTTCAAATCGATTTTTTCTTGCCCCCACTGTACTTCCTGAGGCAGCGGGATAAGCGCAGGGATAGATTGAGCATACCCCACAGTACTGAAACCCAAAAGAAAAATATAGCTTAAATATTTTAAAAGATGCATCTTACTTGTAAGCTACAGGAACAAATACAATCTCTTTATAATCATCTTTTTCGTATAATACACCTATCTTCTTTTTACCAATTTTCACCATATCCGAATAGGCAGAAAAAGATCCCTTATATCCCTCAGGTGCTTTGGCGACAATTTTATTAAAATACCAATCCTTGCCTTGATTTTTGGAAACCCGTAATGTCAGATTGTTCCTATCTTGTTGATCGGCGGCATTGCATACTGCCAGGATATATTTATTTCCTTCTTTCCAAGATAATGTACTGCCTTGATTGACTGGATCGGGAAGATTTTTATCATAAAAAGTAGTATCCCATGTCACCCCTCCATCACTGGAGTAAGATACAATACGATTCCTGACATTGCCCTGTTGATTGCGGGTATTCATATACAGTCCATCCTTGGATATCTGAGCAGCCATGGTCTCATTGCCTCCTTCAAAAGTGATGGTCTCCGCTAGCTTGAAACTCTTACCGTGATCATCTGAATAGTATGCATGTGCATAGTAGTCCCGCCCTGCTGACTTGGGCACACCTGCAGAGTGGTTGGCAGGAATATAGAGACGTCCCTTATAAGTACCTGAATCAAATTGCAGACCGTGTCCAGGTGTATTGGCATAAGCTCTCCAATCTTGTTCAAAATTATACTCGACATTAATTTGTGGCTGCTTTGGACGATGCGCTTGTGTAGTGATATTCACCGCTTCGGACCAAGTCCTCCCTCCATCAGTCGAGGTGATATACCAGAGCTCTCGGAGTCCATTCCCTTTCCTCACCTCTCCTTCATGGTTATTGCCGGTATTGTAGAACAGAAAGATACGTCCTTGTGGATACTGAGGATCTAAAAGATCAACCACCGGCGCAGCATTTCCAGCTTGCAATTTATCATAGTCAGCAGCGACTTGAAGCTTTCCCCATGTCTTTCCATTGTCCGCACTAATTTTATAGACGATATCCACATTTCCATAGTCACCGGAATGATCGACTCGTCCTTCGGAAAAAGCTAATAGCTCACCCTGTTTATTCTTGACTATTGCGGGTATACGGTAACTGGCGTAACCGTCATCACCTGATTTAAAAACGATGGTCTCTTGTGCCGTCAAACTGGTAGCTAGCAGGGTAAGTCCCAGTAATGCTGAGATGGAGTTCTTCATATCTATATGTTGTTTGTTAAAAATTCATTTAATATTTGTAAACAGTACCATTCTTGTCTTGGTAGATGAAAAGGCCCTTTAAATAGGTTGCCTTTGGCGGTTTGTGCAAGCTGTCCATCTCGATGCAAATAGCCAAACCACTCGCCATGTTCAGGATCATGGAAATGGGTATATGCATAGTCATGAATCATTTTATGCCGCTCGGCATATTTCTGGTCACCCGTCATCAAATAAGCTAAAAGTGTGGCTATAATGGCTTCGTTCTGAGGCCACCAAAACTTCATATCCTGCCAATATTCTTGTACTGGCTTACCAAATACGTCTCTAAAATACAATATTCCGCCGTGTTCTTGATCCCATCCCCTATCCCACATATAATCCAACATACGGCAACCCAAATCGATCAGATGAGAATCATTACCGCGATACCTTGCTTCATGCAGGATAAACCAAGCACCTTCGATGGCATGTCCAGGATTGAGTGTCCTGCCGTCTATATGATCGATAATACTACCATCAGATGCTACTTGCTCCATCACGCAACGCAAATCATCCTTGACAAAGTTGTGCTCAATTTCAGCTATCCAATGTCGTATAGCTGAATCACATCTTTCATCTCCAATGGTCTCACGTAATTGCTGTGCAGTATTGATCATAATCATGGGAATCCCAATACCTTTACTGGGACGTGTGTTTTCAAATTTGGAAGTCATGGTCCTCGATCCATTTGCATATTCCATACAAACACCAAAGATTTCTCTAGCCAATCGAGCAGCCTCTTGGTCTCCTGATGCCTTTGCATAAGCCGCAAAAGCAATTACTGCAAAAGTCTCCGAAAAGAAATATCGGCGCATGCGAATAGGGGTACCTTGTCGATCTACATGAAAGTACATTTTACCACTGGCATCAAAACATTTGTTACGAAGGAATTCATAGCCCAATCGGGCGCCCTCAAGCCACTCCGGATTAGGAGCTACTGTATTATATAAGGTGGCTAAAAGCCAACATGCCCGACCTTGAATCCACACCGCTTTGTCAGTATCAATCAATGAGCCGTCGGCGTCACGCATAAGTAGATACCCTCCAAATTCGGTATCGTATGACCGTGGAAACCAAAAGGGCACGGTGTCATTTAGAAGCTGATTTTTATAAAAAGAAGCTAACGCTTCCAATTCCTTAGTATCGTACATTATTCTTTTATATTAAAGTTAAAAGTGGAAACAGGGACGCCTGCTTCATTTTCCAGATTAGCGAATGTTCTATCCTCGTAGACAAACCAACCATCCCCGTGTCTTTGTGCCTATCCTAGGCTTTCCATCGTCTCTAAGAATCGTAATGTGCTATTCAACCGCTTCGTGTTCTCTAGGTTTTAAAACAGCCAATTGGATAATCAACACCACAAACACAACAATGGCCAGCAATGCAAAATCACGTCCCAAACGGCCGGAGTCTGCCGATGCACCCAAAGCCCTTGTAATATACGCTCCGGCCATCACGCCTACCATATTCATGGTTCCATAGGCCGTGGCTCTGTACTTAGGAGACACAAACTGGCAGAGGATGGGCATATTATTGGCATCGAACATGCCAAAGCCAAAGCCAAACGTCAAGCCGGCGGCTACGATGGTCCAGACTTGGTTACCATAGCCAATTAAAAAAAGGGCAGGTATAGTCAATCCTAGTCCTATAGCACTGGTATAAATCCTGCCCCTTTTATTCTTTTGCACCCATCTATCGGATAATATGCCCCCAAGAATCACCCCTAAAAAGGAGGATATGGCAATAGTCACCGTCGATAAGGGACCTGCTTGGGTCATGGGTATATTGAGATTGTCAGCAAAGAGTGTAGGAAGCCAATTTTTTGTCGCCCATCCAGGTAAACTAGGGGCCGCAAAATAAAGTAGTATCACCCAAAAAGAGATATTAGATAGCAATACGGAGAAACCTTTCCATAACGGAACTCCGGGGGCTGTATCCGTCATGGCTTTGGTATGACCACGTGTCTCAAAGAAGGTGAAAACAAGTACAAACGCATAAATGATGCCGACGAGTCCAAAAATTTTAAAAGTCAAATGCCAGGAATAATTTGCGGCGACCGTGGCTCCAAACCCACCGAGAGCTTGTCCAAAGTAGAGCCCAGTCATGTGAATCCCTACCGCCAAAGACCTGGTCTTATCCGAATGATAATCAGCTATGAGCGACAGACCTGCCGGAATATAAAGTGCCTCACTCACGCCCATGATCGCTCTTAATACATAGAGCTGATTATAGGTAGTGGCAAATCCCATTCCGAAGGTAACCGCCGACCAAACGAACAAGCTACCAACGATCAACCATTTACGGCTAATCTTGTCAGCAATCACTCCTGCAACGGGACTCATCAGCCCATAAATCCAAAGAAAGATAGCCATTAAGTATCCAAAATTAGTCGCCATACGGAGCTCTGCAATGTCGATTTCCATCGCAGGACGCATAGTGGATAGCATCTGCCGATCCAAATAGTTGAGCAATGCAACAATCCACAGGAGGGCAACCACGACCCAAGGGTAATATTTTTTTGTACTTAATGACTTTATCATCTTCTTTAGTTTATAGATTAGTGATTCTTATTGAAGTTGACCACAAATTATTTTTGCTGTCCGTACACCTGCTTTTATCTCTCCACTTGGAATAACAACGTGTTTTCCCCATCGTACAGCGGTAGTGGTAACTGGCCCCTTAGTGGGCAATTCGCCAGCTTTATCCCAGACATTCCGTTTGAAATCATAACGCCATATTTGCTGCCCAAAACCAGGATGTTGTTCCTGCATGACATTTTTTTGTCTGATTAAATCAGCTCTTTTGACCGAATCTGCTTCCATGGATATGGAAGCAAGAAGGGTCTCTACTCTTCCAAAGGTGCTCCCATCGTCCCCGCTGAATACCCAAAGACCTCCGTCAGAGAGCAAAAGAGCCGTACCTGCCGCCGATTTTTGAGGCATAGATTGTAAAGCTTTCCACTGGTGCGTCTTAAGATCGAATTTCCAAAGACCATCATAAATGTCGCTTACCATGCCGAAGTTTCTCTTGCGCCCGCCTACTAAATACAGTGCATGACGATCGGAAAGGAGTTGAAGATGGGACACCTCATAAGGCAAATCAGCAACATGTCCCCAGCCTAGAGCTGTCTTTTTAAGATTCAAAACATATAATGCTTTAGAAACCCCCTCTTGTAGCTCACCTCCCGCTAGATACAGATAGTCACCCACAATGGAGGCTCCGGCATTGGTAATGGCAAACGGAAGGGCCGGAAGTTCTTGCAGTTCGAGAGCTTTCCTAACAGGGTCATATTTCAAAATATAGCAGGAGGACAATAAACCTGTTTCATTCTCGCCTCCAAGGATGAATATTCCATTTGAAGAGCTCACACTGGCACCATATGCCCAAGAAAATGGCAAAAGCAAGCTTTGGACAAACTGTACTTGACCTGCATGTTGTTTGTAGATAAAGAAATCACGATGATACTCTTTGCTCCCCCCCTCCCAGGGCATCTGCAATGGAAAATTCGCTCCTCCTCCTATACACAAAAAATCACCTTGAACACCTACCAATGGACCTGCCAACCCTTTGTGCGACATTCCCTGTTGACGAGGCAACTCGAGCCCAATGGACCAGTCGATGACAGCACTATGCTCCTGAGATTCACTTATTAATGGGACCATTGCAAATACCATCAAGCTGGAAAGTAGTGTGAGAGATTTCATACGATGTGCTTTAAGTTGTGGAATTGAAATTCTGAAATCCCAAGGCCTTAACATCTTGCCGAAATTGTTGAAAAGCCTCAGCTTCCATATTGCGTACGGGCAGTCTAAACTCTCCACAATCTAGCTCAATTAACTTCATATAGGCTTTGCCCGTCGCGATACCACCGTATTTACCTAATAAGGTGATCATATCAATTGCTTTTTGTTGTAATGCATTGGCTTTATCAAAATCTCCCGCCTCAAAAGCCGAAATTAGTGCATGATAGAGTGGAGCTGCATAATTGTATGTACTTCCTACAGCACCCTTACTTCCCAAGACCAATGAAGACAACATATTTTCGTCTCGTCCCCAAAGCATATCATACTTTTTATTCTTGTAATTCAAGCAGGACAAGAAATCCATAAAGTCTTCATGGGTATATTTAATCCCTTTGAATGTGGGAACTATGGATTCCACTTCTTTAAGCAAATCAAGCATGGCGTAATTACCACCAGTTAATACGGGAATATGGTAGTAATAGAATGCGGTATTGGGAGCGGCCTCAGCAATGACGGCACAACACTTAGCCAATTGAGTGACATTCGCAGGTTTAAAATAAAAGGGAGAGGTAAATGAAATTGCGTCTGCGCCCTCTTGTTCTGCAATAATCGCTAATTCCCTACATTCCTTTACGTTGGTGCCGCCCAAAAACATCATCAACACAAATTCTGTATCGTCTTTCGTTAGGCTTGTCCAAGCTTTCAACACACTCACTTTTTCGTCAAAAGTGAGTGCAACTCCCTCTCCAGTAGACCCACAAATAAATGCGCCCTTGACATCATTGCGTTTCAAGGATTGATAATATTCGGGAATCAGTTCCAAATTCAATTCACCATTTGCATGAAAAGGTGTGAAGGGTGCGGATATTAAACCTTCAATTTTGTGATTAAGCATATATAGTTTTATTTAATTTTCTAAACACAATTTACTATCCTGAAACAAACCAATCCCCTCTAGGGTTTGGTTGTTTCGTAGCCTGGAGTCTGATCCACCAAAGGATCATTCGTCCATACATCCCTACCAACCGGCCATAAAACCTTGTACCCTTCAGATACTTTATTTAAGACACCATAGGGATGTCCAGAAGTTTTAAAAACCAATGGGTCGCTTCCAAACTTCATGCGACGTATGTCGTACCAACGCTTGCCCTCCCATACGAACTCCTTCATCCTTTCCTCAAAAATAGCAATCTCGTTTGCGTCTTTGCTCCCATTTACAAACGGAGCCGGGTCAGCTCCATTGAAAGCTCGATTACGAATAGGTTGTATGAAGCTGCCAGGATCGGTCCCTTCTGCATTGGCAATTTCTGCCAACATCAATAATCTGTCAGCCTCGCGATATATTGGCCAGTCATCCGTCCAGTTACGAATGTTATTGTTGATAGTTCCCATAAACTTCGTCAACACCGTATTCCGTATGGTAACCTTATTAGGCGTTACTGTCCTATCTATCCCGTAGAAATCATAAAATGTTGCATTACGTCGCTGATCATGAATACCATAAGACTGAAACAGTTCATAGGTGTATGCATATCGTTGGATACCCCCGGCACTCGCTTGGGCTATATTAAGGGGATCGACTAGTTTAGGTGCATTTACATCAACCGTATCTTTGTAGTAAATACCATTAAAATTTGCAACAGGATATAGGAATAGACTCACATTTGCAGACTCAGCCTCATTAAATGCATAGGGGAGCGTAAAGATAATCTCGGCATTTTTCTTTTGTTTGAATACATCTCCAAAATTTGAAAGTAAACTATAGCCTGTTACCGCATTTAGTGCAGATTTGGCTTCGGTTAGATCTTCTATATTGCCGTACACTTTTGCTGACCAAAGAAATACTTCACCTTTCAGCATACGGCTAGCGTTTAAGGTCCAATAGGCTTTGTTGCTTCCCTGACTAGTCCCGAAATGTGTCAATGACTTAGCGATGTCAGCTTTGATTGCCGTTAACACATCCATCTCGGACGACCTTGCCAAGCGCAAGCTCACAGCATCTGGCTTGCCTATTAAAGCATCTGGACTAAGACGCAAGGGTACTCCTCCATAGGTTCTCAGCAAATGAAAATAGTAATATGCTCGCAACCCATAAGCTTGCCCTAATAGCATATCTTTTTTGTCGGTTGACAAAAAAGATAGGGGCTCCACTTTATTGATAAATAGATTGATTTGCAAAATGCTATTCATAAATCCAGCCCATGCCCCTATACCAGGGGACACTTCTGTCATTTTGTGCTCTATAACTCCTAATTCACTGAGTGACACTTCCATCCTCGCTGCATTGGTAAGCCCACCTCCGCGCATTTCACCCAATCGAAATAACATGAATTGCTGCGCTCTGAGGTTGCTGTGCACACCAACCATAAAATTATTGACCTGCGTTTCATTTTGCCAATAGTTTCCATCGGCAAAATAGTCTTCAGGTACGAAGTCCAAGCTTTTATTACACGCTGTCAAAACACAAGCTGACAGTGTAATCACTACTATTTTGATATATTTTCTCATGACTTTATCTCCTCTAGTTAAAATGTTATCTTACCTCCGAACACCAACATGGTGGGTACGGTATAGGCACTATTTTGGAATCCTGTGCGCTCGGGCAGCGCGTTCAATTTATTTGAAATATAACCCAAATTCTGTCCTGTAGCCGTCAGGGTCAAACCACTTATCTTTGCCTTACCTAGCCACTCTCTAGGGACTGAATAAGACAAGGATACTTCTCTGAATGCTAGATAGCTGGAATTCACCCAGAAAAGATTACTAGGTCGGTCAAAGTTTTTCATATTCAATTGGTCGGCCCACATGTACCTAGGATATTTAGCATTGGGATTGTCGGGAGTCCACGTATCTTTTACAATAGAACCTGCATTAAACTCTCCTTGCATGTAGCCTAAAGACCAGACATTCATCCTGTCCATTTGGATATGGCCCAACGCAAAATCTATCCGCGTAAAGAGGGATATTCCTTTGTAACTCACAGACGTATTGAAGCCACCTGTCCATTTGGGCAAAGTATTTCCTAATTTCACACGATCGCTTTGATTGATGACGCCATCGCCATTGATATCATCCCAGATCGCATCCCCCAACTGTGTCGGCAGATAGCCTGTCAATCCTTGTTCAGCTATTATTTTCTGACTAGCCACTCGTTTACCTGCCGCACCACCGATACTATAAGTATCACCAGCAGCATCATCCCTTACATTATAATTTGCTAAATCTTGTTCGTTACGGATGATGCCTTTCATCCTAAATCCGTAAACATCGCCCCATTCTTTACCTTCTTGCATACCTTCGACCCAAATCAAGCCATTTGAAGACGGATCGTACACCTGAGTGCCACCTTGTCTGTTCAATTCGTTACCATTATTAGGCAACTTGATAATCTTGTTGCGAACATAAGCCGCATTGACATTTACCGTCCAGTTAAATTTATCATTGTCAATGATTTTGTATCCTAACTCCAATTCGACACCTCTATTGCGCATTGTTCCATTGTTAGTACGGATGCGTTCGATACCTGCAGAGCTAGGTAAATCAATGTAAGCCAATTTGTCCGAAGTAATCCTGTTGTAATATGCTGCGGAGAAATTAAGTCGGTTATTTAACAATCCGATATCCATTCCGACTTCGGTAGTGTTGGTTTTTTCCCACTGGAGGGAAGACAATGTTGGATTTCCAAATAGGAATCCCCTCACCTGGTCATAGGCTGTCTGAACATTGTACGACCCCTGCACCTCATACTTTCCGATAGCCTGACTGGTACCGATACCTATATTACCATTCTTACCCCAACTGGCCCGAAGTTTCAAAAAGTCCAACCAAGGGGCTTGCTCTTGAATAAAATCCTCACGTGTTGCGACCCAACCCACAGATGCAGCAGGGAAAAAACCCCATCTATTCTCTGAATTCAAACGAGATATGCCATCATTACGAAAGGTAGCAGACAACAAATACTTATCGGCATAATCATAATTGACCCGGCCGAACTGGGAGATTATACGGTCATTCTCATGCGAGGAAGATGTCCCTCTGGTCGGGTTGGTAGCTGTATTGGTCGTCAAGCCTAAGGACATGAAATCATCTGTAGGTGCTAATGCGCCAGAGGCTCCTACTGAACGATAGTAAGAATCAAAAAATTCACCCCCGGCCAATGCGTTTAGGTTGTGCTTACCAAATGACTTGTTATAATTTAATACCGCATTATAGGTTTGTTGGATATCTCTCCAGAAAGATGCTGCACTATTTCGCTGTCTATTCCACCCTGCATCAGGATTGGTAGTGCTTAAGAAGCCTGTCCTGAAATCCTTATTGAAAGATTCAGCATACTCCTCGTGGTAATATAAAATACCCTTCATGCGCAAGGATAATTCTGGCAAAAAATTAATAACCAATCCTTGACTAAGGGTAAATTTATCGTTTTGATTGCGTCTTATATATTTATCGATGTTTACTAATGGATTGCCATCACTTGCGTCTCGTCCCAAAATCCAATCACCGGTGATAGGGCTTTTGCTACGCAACGTTGGTGGCGCAGAGAGCATGCGTCCCCAATAGTTTTCCTCGCCGTTTGTCAAGGTTTGATCCCGCCAATTGGCTCTTGTGTAATTAATACTTGATTCCGATTTGATCCAATCTTTGATTTTATAATCCGCATTTACTGCAAAATTATATCGACGATAGAAGGTATTTAATGATAATCCTTTTTCATCATAAATTCCGACATTACTATAGTAACTCGCTTTGTCATTACCCCCAGAGAAGGCCAGATTGTAATCCTGTGATGGTGCAGGTGAACGAAATGCAAGATTGCCGTAATTAAAATCTTCGTAAATCAAGTCATAGTACTGACCATTAGCGTCATAGTTTCCAGCTGCATTGGTAGGAACGACATCCTTCAATGATTTCCAACCCTGGTCTAGCAAAAAACGATTCTGATCGGTCAACCGCATCACACTCCAACGTGCTTCATTCACATAATTTCCATCTAAGGGCGTCTTGCCATCAGGTCCGAAATATACATTGCCGGTCCCGCGAGCACCTGGATTACCAAGTGCCGTATTTGCCAATGTACCAGCTTGTATAGCAGCAGTAGCGCCTAAGCGACTCCATTTAATATATTCTTCCGAGTTCAAGAAATCATAGGGTATATTTAAATAATTGATACCACGATTCACTTTAAAATCAAGCGAAGAGGACCCGGATTTTCCTTTTTTTGTCGTCACAATGACCACACCATTAGAGGCGCGCGCACCGTATATAGCGGTAGCAGCAGCATCCTTCTGGACATCGATTCTATCGATTTCCTCAGGATTGATATCTGACAGGTTACTCCGAACCTGACCATCTACCAAAATTAACGGGCTACCTGTACCATCAAAGTTTGTACCGCCGCGCAAAGTAATATTGGCCATGGCTCCGGGACGACCTGACCCGGTTGAGACGCGAAGCCCAGGAATCGTTCCAGCTAATGCTTGTGCCGGATTGGCCCGCATACCAGTTTCTAATACTTTCTTATCCAAAGTGGAAACTGAAGCTGTCATTTTAGAGCGCTTTACCGTTCCGTATCCCATGACCACGACTTCATCCATGGTCTGGATATCTGCTTCTAGCATGATATCGAATGATGTTCGATTGCCAACAGCAACTTCTTGCCGCTTGTAACCTGTGTAAGAAAAAACCAATACGGCAGAAGGGGAGACTGTTAGTGAAAACCCCCCGTTTTGATCGGTTTGGGTGGCCTGAGTACTGCCCTTCACCAGTATGGTAACTTTTGCAAGGACCTCCTTTGTAGACAGATCTACTACCTTCCCCGAGATAGTTTTGGTCTGTGCCCATCCATAGGTGAAGCTACCAAGCAACACCATTAGCAATGGAATCATTTTGAATGTTAGGTTTATTTTCATGTGGTTTATACTGTATTAAGTATTACATAATAAAGCAAATATAGACACAATATCGTAAAAACAAATTTTATTTTTAATATTATGTATAACATAATTAGAAACAAAAATTGTATATATTTGCTTCTTCAGCAGCGTTTGCGGATTTTCGTAAACAGTTAATCAATCTTGCATGGACACAAAACAGTCAATCATCGATCAATTAGGTACTATCGACACATCCAGTCTGGTAGATAAGGTAGAAATGAAACTTATTGACCTTTTTATCAACAAGGGTTTTAAAGTTGGAGATGCGCTACCTAAAGAAATCGAACTTTCGGATACATTGGGTGTTAGCAGGACCGTTGTAAGGGAGGCCATGCTACGGTTAAGAATGGTGGGACTCGTAGAGTCTAAAAAACATAGAGGGGCGATATTGACCAATCCAGACCTTTTATCTCCGTTGAAAAAATCCCTTCATCCAAGTATACTTGCTGAAAAGACCCTTCAAGATATTTTTGAAATGCGTCTAGTGTTGGAAGTAGGCATGGCCGATTTATTATTTGACAAGATTACAGATCAGGATATCGAAGATTTGGAAAAAATAGTTGCAAATGAGCCCGCGAACCCAGATGCTACGCTATTTAACATTGAAGACGAGGTCTTATTTCACGGTAAACTTTACGAAATCTCCAACAATCAAATGTTGAAAGATTTTCAACATATGCTCCTGCCCGTGTTTCAATATGTGCATACTAGTGGAATGCTAAGCAAGCCCAGCCAATCCAAAACTTTCATTTCTCACCGAGGTCTGGTGGATATTCTAAAAGTGGGTAATCCAGAAATTTTCCGCAACGCAATGCGCAAGCATCTGGACAATCATTTCGTCCGTTTATTTGAAAAATCGACAGAGCGAGTCGGCTAGAACAAGTCTGCCCCATGATTTCTCGATCATGGGGCAGACTGCTATCTGATATCTCTTAGAAACCAATGAACTAGAGTTCTTTCAGATGTTTATAATTTGATTTTATAGTATCAAACACCTCTTGCATCTTCCCTCCCAACATCAACTTGGTCATAGACTTGGCCATACCGACCATTTGATCTAGGTGTATTTTTGGTGGCATAGCCAGCGCACTCGGATTTGTAAATACATTCAACAAAACAGGTCCTGGATGATGGATGGCCATCTCGATTGCTCCGACGACCTCCTCAGGTGTACGCACATTTACCCCTTTAAAACCCATTGCCTCGGCTATCATGGCAAAATCTGGGTTGACCATATCGGTCTCATTGTCCATCAATCCTGTCACCTGCATTTCTAACTTGACCATGCCTAAAGAACGGTTGTTGAAAACGATGATTTTAATCGGCAAATTATATTGTTTAATAGTAGCCAAATCGCCAAGCAACATAGAAATACCGCCATCGCCACACAGCGCGAATACCTGGCGCTTCGGATAAGCCAAGGACGCTCCTATTGCCATGGGCATAGCATTGGCCATGGAACCGTGATTGAACGAACCTAGCATCTTACGTTGTCCGGTAGCTGTAATGAAACGCGCCCCCCATACACAAGTCATCCCAGTATCTACCGTAAAAATAGCATCGGAGGCCGCTTTATTGTCAATAATATGGGCTAGATATTCGGGTTGAATGGTGTCTTCAGCTCCTTTGGCATCGATATAGGTTTTCATATTTTCCTTTACCTTTTCGTAAAAATCAAGTTGGCTTATTAAAAAGCTGTCATCTATTTTTTGATTAAGTAAGGGTAGTAACGCTTGAATTGTGTGTCGTATATCTCCCACCAAGCCTAAGGTTAGTTTTGCTCTTCTTCCCAACCGCTCGGCTTGGGTATCAATTTGTACGATTTTATTGTCTGTAGGCATAAAATTTTCGTAGGGAAAATCAGTGCCTAATAAAATGACTAAATCAGAATCATGCATACTCTGATAGGCCGAGGGCATCCCCAAAAGGCCGGTCATCCCAATTTCATTGGGATTGTCATATTGGATGCCCATCTTTCCTCTAAAAGAATAACCTACTGGAGCCTTGAGCTGGTGGGACAGGTGAACGATTTCAGTATGCGCATGGGTAGCACCAATACCACAATAAATAGTGGTGCATGTACTGGAATTGATAATATTCGCCAACTTTAGGAGTTCGGCATCGGAGGGTCTAATGATGGGCTCACATTTAAAAATCTGAGTAGAAGTATCAGTCTCGACAGCCTTGAGTTCGGTCACATCTCCAGGAAGTCCAATAACAGCTACTCCCTTATGGCCGATGGCATGTTGTATAGCCGTTTGGATAATCCGGGGTGCCTGCTCGGCCGTTGTAATCATCTGATTATAACAACTGCAGTCATCAAATAGCTTAATCGTATTGGTTTCTTGAAAATAATCCATGCCCATTTCATGTGTATTAATGGTGGAAGCAATCACAATCATTGGGACATGTGACTTATGCGCATCATACATCCCATTAATGAGGTGCACATGACCGGGGCCACAGCTTCCGGCACAACATGCTATACCGTCCAATTCTGCTTCTGCAGCGGCAGCATAAGCCCCTACCTCCTCATGACGCACATGTATCCATTTTAAACGACCGTCTTTGCGAACAGCCTCATTAAAAAAATTCAAACTATCACCAGTAACTGCATAAACTCTTTTCACTCCAGCTTCGACAAGCATTTCTACCAACTGCTCTGCAACAATCTTTGCCATAAAATCACTTTTTAAAGTTAATACTAAGAGACCCGTGCCTCCTTACTACTAACGTTAAAAACCATAATGTGTTTTAAAATATTGAAAGCTATAGGAGCTTGCCGCTCAAGAAAAATGCTGCAATAGAGAAATAGATGACCAATCCAGAGACGTCTACCAAAGTAGCAACAAAAGGTGCTGAAGCGGTCGCAGGATCCATTCCTAATTTACGTAACACAAATGGAATAAATGAGCCTGAAAGAGTGCCCCACAGAACAATAAATACTAGAGAAACAGATACACTCAAACCAATGTAAATCCAATATTCGCCATAATCATAGATTCCGAGCTGCTGCCACAAAAGGATACGGACGAATCCAATAGAGCCCAAAATAAGACCTAAAATAATACCAGAAGAAATCTCCCGTTTCATCACATACCACCAGTCGCGAAGCTTGAGCTCACCTAAGGCCATTGCTCGAATAATTAACGAAGCCGCTTGGGAACCAGAATTGCCTCCAGATGAAATAATCAACGGAACAAATAGGGCCAATGCGATTGCCTTTTCAATCTCACCGTCGTAATAGCTCATAGCAGAGGCCGTCAGCATTTCGCTCAGGAATAGTATGACCAACCAGCCAGCTCTTTTCTGGACAAGCCGTAGTAGTGGAGTCTTTGTATAAGCGACGTCCAACTCATCCATCCCCCCGAAACGGTGGATGTCTTCTGTATCACGGTCCTCAACTCGATCGGCAACATCATCAAATGTTACAATTCCTACCAGTACACCGCTGTCGGTAATGATGGGAAGAGCACTGCGGTCATATTTTTGAAAAATCTCAAAGGCCTCTTCCATTGGTGTAGAAGCTCTAATGGCTGCAAAATTATAATCCACTAAATCCGAAATCTTACTTTCAGCATCAGCAAGTAACAACTGACCTATCTTGAGGTCGTCGATCAAGACATTGTTTTCGTCAACAACGTATACAAAATTCAGTGTCTCGGCTTTTCGACCAAAAAGCTTGATATGCTTAAAGACTTCTGATACCGTGTATTCTAGTCTAACTTGCACGTACATGGGCGTCATGAGCCTAGCAATACTGTCTTCCTTGTAGCCGATTAGTTCCAAGGCCATCTGCTTCTCGCGTTCATTTAGCAGATTAATCAAGTATTTGATTAGCTGATCGGGTAATTTAGAGAAAAGCTCGTTACGCAAATCGGGCTTGAGATTGTTCAGTAATTCGGTGAGTTCACGCTCTGAAAGCTGCTTCAATAGCGTGTATTGAACGGCACTATCAAAAAAGGAGAATATCTCAAGCCTTAACTCCAAAGGAAAGGAAGAGAAGGCTGTGTAAAGCTCCTTGCCCTTTAAATCGGATAACTGCTCTGCAATATCTGCTGGATGTAGGAGAGGATATTTGTTCATAGCAATATGGTTTCAATATTCACTAATAGATATATTTTTACTTCTGCGTACGATTCTAAAAGATTAGAAGTCGATTTTGCCTGGGGAGAGTTCTATGGGAGCCTTCCCCTTCTGAAACAAACGGGCTTGCAGATTTCCCTTCAATTGAATCTCCCCCTCCTCAACCAACAGCCAACTTCCTTCTCTAATACCCAAAACGGGTTGTTCATTATAGAAGTGGAATTCATTAATACGCGTCTCGCGTGTTTCGCCCTTATGTGTAGACTGCGGATCGGGGTCCAAATAATGGGGGTTGATGTTAAAAGGGAGTAGTCCTAATGCATCAAAGTCAATAGGTAGCACAATCGGCATGTCATTGGTGGTGCCTATCGTTAAACCTGTGATATTAGAGCCGGCTGATGTTCCTACATAAGGAATACCATCACCGAGACGCGCTTGCAGCACAGATAGAAGTCCTTGCTCCTGCAAGGTTTTGAGCAATAGAAAGGTATTGCCCCCACCCGTCAATATTGCCGAAGCCTCTATTAAGGCTTTTCCAGGATTTTCAAACTCATGGATCCCAGACACCTTAATCCCTAGAGGGGATAATGCATCTGCTACCCGCTGGGTATAATCCTCATATGATACACCCGATGGTCGAGCATAAGGAATGAACAAGACATCCTTTACTTGGATAAAATCTGCTATTCTATCTCGTATATAGGCCAAAAAGTCACTTCCATATACCGTACTGGTACTGATGACCATAAGACGAAGTTTATTGTTAATTTCCATAATCACGCTATTGTCTAGACAAGTAAATCAATATTAAGCAAAAAAATTAGAAGGTACCCCATTATCATCAAAATTCTCCAGACCCCGTATAGCCTTCCTGTAACGAAAACATAGAACTCTAACAATTAAATCATAATATAAAATGTTTTTTATAATTTCATTTTTAGATACAAAGTGACATTAACCTAACATGCCATATCACATACTAGAAACAGAATTAGACAAGCTGGAAGAAAGCCTTTCGCAAAACGGAATACTAACCCCATCATGTGTCAAAAAAGATATTTTCCTAGAGATTATCAATAGTAGCGAATACTTAATAACAATCCATGATGTAGAGTTTTATAGGCCAATCTGCATCAATAACGCTATGGCTGAATTTTACGGATTCAAGAGTAATAGGCTCTCGGGTATGGATTATGTATATTACCTAAAGACAATTCACACTTCTACCTACCATACACTTATTGACTCCATTGCATTTTTCAAACTGGATAAACAGCGCTACCTAAATCTAGAGTACAAACTACTCCATCGGGACAATGAGTGGAAAAATGTAATCGGTAGCACCAAGACCATACTTAGAAATGCAAAAGGTAAACCGTGCTATGCCCTAACACTTGCAAAAATCTTCGAAGGGGAGACAAAATCATCTTTACTTGAGAAGATAAAAACATTGACGAAAAGAGAAAAAGAAATCATTGCTCTCCTCACGACAGGGTACTCAAAAAAGGAAATCGCGAGCAAATTATTTATAGCCACCTACACGGTCGAGACACACACGAGAACAATTTATAAAAAATTAGAAATAAACAAAGTGTCCGAGTTGGTATCCATTGCCGAAACCTATAACATCTAATCATCTTACTCTTCTCATCTTGAGAGAATGTTAAACAACAATCTTTATCTATTTTGTGAAGAAGGCATAAGTGAGGATAAATCAGTAAATTTAGCACATGTTGAAACAGTCCTTTCCTCCTATTTATAGCGAAAATGCCAAGTTTCTAATTTTAGGTTCGTTACCTGGAGACAAATCCCTAAAGGAAGAACAGTACTATGCACACCCACAAAATAGATTCTGGAAGCTAGTATTCAAGTTAATGAATACCCCTTTTCAACATGGCTATAATGAGCGCACCCAACTGCTGAGGGACCATCACATTGCATTGTGGGACACCTGTGCATCAGCAATCCGGCCGGGCAGTATGGACAACGCGATACTAGCAGAGGTACCTAATGATATAATAGGGCTTCTAGAACGGACTCCTTCCATACATACTGTTCTCTTCAACGGCAACAAGGCTCGCCTTCTTTATGACAAATACCACAGGAGGGTAGCTGATATAACCTACCATAGTCTTCCGAGTACAAGTCCTGCAAATGCGCAATTTTCCTTTGAAAGATTGTTAGATACTTGGAGCATCCTTAAATCAGGTTAATATTATGCAATAAACTTATAAATATCAGGATGATTGATTATTTTTGCCCCAAGATGTCAGATTTAAAATATAATCAAAGAGGAGTATCCGCTGGAAAAGAGGATGTACACAATGCAATAAAAAACATTGACAAAGGTCTGTTCCCCAAAGCTTTTTGCAAAATCATACCAGACATACTTGCTGGAGATGAGCAATGGTGTAACATCATGCATGCAGATGGCGCAGGTACAAAATCATCTTTGGCCTATATGTACTGGAAACAGACAGGGGATATTTCAGTATGGAGAGGTATTGCGCAGGATGCCATCATTATGAATCTAGATGACTTGCTTTGTGTGGGGGCAATAGACAATATCTTACTTTCATCGACTATTGGTCGTAATAAAAATGTAATCCCTGGTGAGGTTATCGCCGAAATCATCAACGGGACCGAAGAGATTTTGGCCGAATTAAGGGATTTGGGAATCGGTATCTATTCGACTGGAGGTGAAACTGCAGATGTGGGAGACCTTGTGCGCACGATTATCGTAGATAGTACTGTTACCTGCAGAATGCGACGTCAAGATGTCATCTCCAATCACAATATTCAACCGGGAAATGTAATCGTAGGACTAGCTTCATCCGGCCAAGCAACATATGAAAAAGAATATAATGGCGGGATGGGCTCGAATGGACTGACTTCTGCTCGTCACGACGTATTCAACAAATCTGTAGCGGAACAATATCCCGAAAGCTATGACCCTGCAGTACCCTATGATTTGGTATTTTCAGGCAGTAAGTCGTTGACAGATATTATTGAAGTGGAAGATGGGCAGCAGATTACGGCTGGCAAGCTTGTGCTATCACCTACGCGTACCTATGCTCCTGTAATTAAGAAAGTATTAGACAAATACCGTTCGCAAATAAATGGAATGGTTCACTGTTCAGGAGGTGCGCAGACGAAAGTCTTACATTTTGTAGATAATGTGCATGTTGTTAAAGATAACTTGTTCCCCATTCCCCCACTCTTCGAATTGATTCAAAAGGAATCAAAAACGGACTGGCAGGAAATGTATAAAGTATTTAATATGGGACATCGTATGGAATTATATGTTCCAGAGACCATTGCTCAAGACATCATTGCCATATCTGAATCCTTTGGTATTCCGGCACAAATCGTTGGAAGAGTAGAGGCCGCTGACACGAAAAGGGTGACCATCAATTCACCATACGGAACATTTGAATACGAATAAGAACCCATGGCGGAGATGCGAACAATCGGTTGGTACGAAACGGTAGACCTCCCCGAACTGGGACTATACAATTTTAAAGCAAAGATTGATACCGGTGCCCGTACTTCTGTACTCCATTGCGAAGAGTACCATATTGAAGAGGAAAACGGGCATAAGTTTATACAATGTACGATTATAGATAATTTTGAAACGGGTGAAACACGTGTGATTCGATTCCCTATCGTACGGCAGGGTGTCGTGAAGAGTTCATTTGGTCACTCCGAGATTCGCTATATGATTTTTACAAAAATTAAACTTTTTAATAAACTATACTCCATTAAACTATCGTTCCGAAATCGTTCGGGCATGAAATTTCCCATGTTGCTGGGACGTAATTTTATAAGTAAAAAATTCTTAGTAGACGTATCGCAATATAATCTTTCTGAAAATTCTTCATTGTAAGAAAAAAAACCAAGCAGCGTATCTTTTGTTATAATACTACAACATCATCATTTCAGTGAAAATCGCTATTCTTTCAACTAATAAAAATTTGTACTCTACACGAAGACTCGTGGAGGCTGCTGAGAAAAGAGGACATGAATGCGTGGTCATGGACCATAGCAAATGTTATGTAGGCATACGTCAGGATACTCCAACAATCCATTATCGGGGTCAGGAAATCGCTGAAATAGATGCTATTATTCCCCGCATTGGATCTTCTGTGACATTCTACGGATCGGCCATTGTTCGTCAATTTGAAGTGATGGGCGTAATATCGGCGAATCCTAGTCAAGCCATCACGCGCTCAAGAGACAAATTGCGCTGCATGCAGATTCTATCTGGTGCAGGAATTGGGCTTCCCATTACTGGCTTTGCTAGAACAATCTCGGATGTCGATGACTTAATCAGCATGGTAGGCGGCGCGCCTTTGGTCATCAAGCTCTTGGAGGGGACACAGGGAATAGGGGTGGTCCTCGCAGAGACAAAAAAGGCAGCTTCTTCTGTGATTGAGGCTTTTTACGGGCTCGGAAACAACATACTGGTGCAAGAATTTATCAAAGAATCCAAAGGAACGGATATTCGAGCATTCGTTGTAGGGGGCAAGGTGGTTGGAGCTATGAAAAGAACTGCTAAGGAAGGTGAATTCAGATCAAACATACATAGAGGAGGAAGTGCCGAAATCATCAAATTGACGAAAAAGGAAAAGGACACTGCTATTGCTGCTGCAGCCGAATTGGGCCTTACGGTATGTGGGGTAGATATGATACCCTCAGATAGAGGTCCGTTAGTATTGGAGGTCAATTCTAGTCCTGGTCTAGAGGGAATCGAAAAAGCAACAAAAAAAGATATAGCGAGCGAAATCATTATGTATCTCGAAAGACAGTATGAAGTCAAAAAAGCTTCAAAACCAGAAATCAGAAAGAAGAAAAAGGAAAGCAAACTTTAGCCAACCTTACTTTAATTGCTATACTAAGAAAGCCACTCTATCCTATTGTTTAGCGTGGCTTTCTTAGTATGGTTCAAAAGACTATCTCAAAATCTTCTTGATTAAGCGCTGATAAGCGACAGCAATCTTCATCATCCCCAAATCATTGGGATGGGCATAGTCCACTGTAGACTCCAAATCCATCGACATCTCTTTATTGGTCAATAAATATAGGTGTTGAACTTTTTCCTTCTTCATACGTCCCATAAATGCACGTAATACCCTTGTAGAGCCGGTGTACTCTTGCGTGGACCCAAGATTAAGGACATTGGCATCAAAGCCAGCGCTTTGCTCGGTAAGGATAATTGGCGTATTTGGATGTTTCTTCCGCAAAAAAGATACTGCATTGGTGAGCAAAGAGTCCAATTGGCGTTCGGAAAGATTGGCGTTCAGGGAGAGGTTGGGAATACAATCCAGTACAAAAATACGGGCATCCACCTCACCAATCAGCGACAATATGGGTTGCTCTAGCCGTCCATTTCCCGAAAACCCTAAATTGACCACAGGAAGTTTCAATTGACGCCCTAAGATATTGGTCCATGCCAAACCGGGTCTACTGGCGCATGCACCTTGGGCTATTGAAGTGCCATACACAATTATGGGTTTTTCTTTTTCAAGGACAAATTTAACCTCTTGTCCGTCCTCTACTCCTATTTGCATCCACTCCACCGTATTATACAAGGGGAGATATAAACGGTATGTACGAGAGGTGCCATTTCCTAATTTGGAAAAGGTAAAGGACGTTGTATCTCCAAAACTATAATTACCATAGGCCCATTTCCAATCTTTGGAGATATCATCATAAGCATATAAATCCAGACCGCTTACACCGGTGGTGGGCATATGAGGCATATTTAACGACCCGCTCATCTTGTATCGTACAGTCACGGCGGATGCTCCAGTATGAAAATCAATATATAAGCCAGCAGCATTGGTACCTAGTGACCATACAGGAGGACGTACGACATCCTTTAAACCGGCAGGCAGACGGTGATAGGTAGTGGTAGCCTGTTGATGATCTGCAATACGCCCACTCACAGCTTGCTGTTCAAGAGGGTTGTACCAATTGAGAGATTGCTGACCATAACTTACGAGGGCGGACAGCATGACGAGGACTAACAAACAAGGCTTAAGATTCATTGTTATAGGTTTATGAAGTAATATATAGAAAATGACTAATTTTACGGAAACGAATATCCTAATAAAAAATTAAAACATCGTGCTATTCCTGAAATCTATTCAGAATAAAGGTTTACTTACAGCAAATAATCAATGTTTGGATCAAAGAAGGTGAATTAATTAGAAAACGAAGGCTAGTAAACGTCTTTAGAAACAAATGACAAGGACAAAGCAAACTATGTTGATGAAATCATCACGGATATATACTTACAAACAAAAATGCATAACGGACTGATAATAGGTCAGTCGACTTTAAAAGATAATTTTATTCGAATGAAAATACTAGCATTTGCAGGCAGTAACAGCTCTACCTCGATCAACAAAAAATTTGTCACAAGTGTGGCTAAATATTATAAAGAGATAGACGATGAAATCAAAATCGTCGATCTTAACGATTTCAAAATCCCCCTCTTCAGTAAGGATACGGAAATCCAAGAGGGTATTCCAGCTACTGTTTATGATTTTGCAGCGTTGATTGACTGGGCGGACTTTTTGATTATTTCACTTGCTGAAAACAACGGCAATTATAATGTAGGATATAAAAATCTTATCGATTGGATATCACGTATCCCCCGGAGACGCATATTTCAGGATAAGCCAGTATTCTTACTAGCAACTAGCCCCGGAGCGCGTGGTGGGCAATCTGTACTCAGCATTGCCGAAGCCAGACTGCCATTTGATGGTGCAGAGGTACTGGATACGTTCTCCTTGCCAAGTTTCAATGACAACTTTGAAGAGGGAAAGGGAGTGACCAATATGTTATTGAGAAGTCAACTGGAGGCAAAAGTGCGTAAAACCAAACGAACACTTGCGACAAAGAACCTGCCTAAATCATGACGTATATTTTACGGTACAGATTCTAGCAAACAAGGGATAAGTAGTATATTTCGTTGAACAAAAAAATGACTATCATGGCAAAAAAAATCTTGTTATTAGTAGGTGATTATGTAGAAGATTATGAAGCAATGGTACCCTTTCAAGCAATGGGGGCTATTGGGATCGAAGTCGATGCAATTGCACCGGATCGTAAAAAAGGAGATGTAGTGCCAACAGCAGTACATGACTTTACCGGAGACCAGACATATAAGGAACTGCGAGGTCATAACTTTGGAATCAATAAGGATTTCGAACGTGTGAATCTGGCCGACTATGATGGGCTCTACATCGCTGGGGGACGATCAGCGGAATACATTCGCCTCAATAAGCGCGTCTTAGAAATCACAAAGCATTTCTTTGATGAAAATAAACCAGTAGCTGCTATCTGTCACGGTATCCAGGTATTAACAGCTGCCAAGGTATTAAAAGGTCGTACATTAACAGCATATGTAGCAGTCGGACCTGATATTGAGCTTGCAGGGGGCACATGGAAGAATGTACCGGCTGACCAAGCTGTAGTAGATGGAAATTTAGTAACCTCGCCAGCATGGCCAGGGCATCAAGCCATACTCAAAGAATTCTTCAAACTACTTAACATCCAAATCTCGCTTTAATGAAAGGAAATAAAAAGAGAGCTTGGCTACTTTTAATTCCCATCGTTTTGATAGTAGCCTTTATTTTTAAGGATTCATTGACCCAGAAAAAGATCGAGGATTTAAAAGGCGATTTCAAAGAAGTAGCTTTCATACGCAATGAACAGAACAAAGGAGGCATTATTCGGATATATGCTGTAGCTGTAGGGGATATCTCGAATGCCGATTATGAAGGTGCAGCAGACTTATTTCCGACTAACGACTATGGAAGTTCGACAACGGTGTACTTCTTTGACAAGGATTATCCTTATCCCACAACACTTACGATAGAAGCTCCTCATTTTGATTTAAACAAATACAAGTCGATTATGATCATTAAGAGAACTGGATCTAAATAATTTAAAAACCTTCCTTTGATACGCTTGTTCGTGATGAGGAAAGTTTTTTTGTCCCTCCGTCCTAAGTACATCTATTGCCAAATGACCAAACAAAACAACGGACTATCCATACATCAACTGCGCGCTATACATAGAGCCTTGATATCATTTACTATGGCCTTAGGCATCTTCTTGATTATCCCCGAATATGAACCGCATTTGGTACAATACCTATACGCATGGCTTGCGTTTTGTTGCTCTTACATCATTTTGTCGTGGATTACATTTTATACTATGCCTATACGCCAGATCATAAGATTGGCAACTATTGAGGACGGTAGTCGTTTATTTGTCTTCCTCTTAATTCTTGTGGCTTCATTCGCGTGCCTATTCGCAGTACTGCTACTCATCATTTCACATTCGGAGCATACACCACAACATCCATATTATATCGTCATCGCTGTAGGGAGTATGCTCGCTTCTTGGGTATTGGTACACACGATATATACCTTCCACTATGCACATCTCTATTATACGACAATGGGAAAATCGGGCTCAGGACTACTATTTCCGGGTGAAGAACAACCAGACTATCTTGATTTTGCATATTTTTCATTTGTGATGGGTTGCACATTTCAAGTCTCAGATGTGCAGGTGACGAGTAAAAGAATAAGACATGTCAGTCTTTTTCATGGCCTGTTATCCTTTGCATTGAACACTTTTGTGGTCGCCTTGACTATAAATATCATTGCTGGACTAATCAACTAACCAAGATGTAACAAACTAATAAACAGAACAATACCCACACATCACCATTTCTTGGCACCGCCTTTGCATTTACACAAGTGAAAAACAAATTCTTTAAACGCAAAAAACATATTACAACTATGGAAAAAATGATGAAAATTATGGGATTACTGTTGGTGGCTACAATATTTTTCACGGCCTGTAGTAAAGACGATGACCCTGCTGATAACGATATCTTTATTGGCAATTATAAAGGCAAGATATCCTACACAGACTTAGGAAACAGCGAAAATAACAAACCGCTTGCCGATGGCACTGTAAATGTCAAGAAATTAGGAAACACATATTATTTTTCATTTTCCAATGATATCCCTGATCTAAATGGGGTCGAGTTTGAGAAAAAAGGAGATAATGTATTGGTTAATATAGACTCTAAAGAAGGTGCATTGATCAGAATCGATGCAGGAAAGCTCACCATAGCCTTCACAAAAGATAATAAAATATGGACGGCTGATTGTCAGCGATAAAATAAGAGCTACAGCAAATAATAAAATAAAAAAGCAGCTCAAGAGCTGCTTTTTTATGTGAATCTATTATCGCTCCCAAAAATAAGGAGGTTCAATGTTGAGTGCACGCAAATAAACGTATCCTTGTCCCCTATGGTGGATTTCGTTATCGATAAAATAAAGAATATTGTCATAAACTGGTGAGTTATATTGACCGAAAAGATTAAAACTATCGTGAAAATCTTCTTCCTTAATCTTGTTGAAATACACATCTACCGCGTCGGTCGTCTTGTCCCACTGTTCCAATATTTCCTTCTTGGTCCTTAGGTCTATTTTTTCTTCGTAAGGTTCCTCAACACGGTTCACGATACCTTGTAGACCAGGACCAGCGATAGAGATAAGTTCCTGAGCTAAATGAGCGAAAGAACGCATCCCTCCAATTGAGAATTCAAAAAGGTCTTGCTCTGGAAATGCTTCGATAACTCGACGTGTCAAACTGCGATGGCCTTGCCAGTGTTTCAACAATTCTGCTTTGGTAATAATCTCTGGTGTTTTCATATGCTTGATTTTAAATTATACCCAAATTTAGTGTAGCACAATGACAGCAGTATGTCAACAGTTAAAGTCGTCATAAAAAAAGAGGGATGTGATACACATCCCTCTTTTTTCTTATTTGCTTTCGGCCTTATCCTTTTTTTTAATCTCGGCAACGACCGCCTTCTTTTCGAATCCACGAGGTCTACGCTTTCCGTACGAACCTGCTGTAATCTTTCCTTTTCTTGTCTTTATATCTCCTTTTCCCATTGCTGTGATTTATTTAAGTGATTTATTAAAACCTAACAACTTCCAATTTAAGCAATTAGAATGACAAAAACAAGGATGGGTAAAATTACCTCCGTGCAGAATGCTCTCTGATAAGGGTGAACGAAATGACCTAACGAGTCTACTGTATCTATGTGTAAACAAAAGAAGGGGCTGTCCTTAATCAGACAGCCCCTTCCATGTTTATTTAATTATAGATTAGCCCCTACTGTTATAGTTGGGTGCTTCTTTTGTTATCGAGATGTTGTGTGGGTGCGATTCCCGTAATCCAGCTCCAGTAATTTTAACGAATTGGGCTTCTTGCAACCTCGCGATTGTAGGTGCTCCACAATATCCCATAGATGCTTTCAATCCGCCGATGTATTGGTATACGACTTCAGCCAAAGTTCCTTTATAAGGCACTCGCCCTACGATACCCTCTGGAACCAATTTCTTGATATCATCTTCGACATCTTGAAAATAACGATCTTTGGATCCCTTTTCCATGGCTTCAATAGATCCCATACCACGGTATGATTTAAACTTACGTCCTTCATAAATGATTGTCTCTCCAGGAGCCTCTTCTACCCCAGCAAATAACGAGCCTGCCATAATCGTACTTGCCCCTGCTGCTATTGCTTTGGCGATATCGCCGGTCTGCTTGATACCCCCATCAGCAATCAATGGTACCCCAGTACCCTTTAATGCTTTGGCGACTTCATACACCGCATAAAGTTGAGGAACCCCTACCCCAGCGATGATACGAGTAGTACAGATGGAGCCCGGACCTATCCCTACCTTAACTGCATCCGCTCCGGCTTCAGCTAAAGCTGTTGCCGCTGCACCAGTAGCAATATTACCCACGATAACCTGTAATTCAGGAAATTGTGATTTAACTAATTTTAATTTATCAATGACTCCTTTGGAATGACCGTGTGCCGTATCGATGGTCACTACATCTACCCCTGCTTTGACCAAAGCATCCACACGATCCAATGTATCAGGTGTAACCCCTACAGCCGCCCCAACCAATAGTCTACCGTGAGAATCCTTTGCCGCATTAGGATAATGCTTATATTTTTGGATATCTTTAAAGGTAATCAATCCTTTTAGTACGCCTTCGTTATTAACGACTGGAAGCTTTTCAATCTTATAATTCTGAAGAATCAACTCGGCTTGTACCAAATCCGTTCCCTCTGGAGCAACAACTAGATTATCCTTTGTCATCAACTCGTTAATAGGGCGTTTCATATCTTTTTGGAAACGCAAATCACGATTCGTCACGATACCAACCAAGCGGCTATCCGGATCTACCACAGGAATACCTCCTATTTTATGCTCACTCATGATTTTAAATGCATCCCCTACTGTTGCAGTCGCTAACAGGGTAACGGGGTCTTGAATCATTCCACTTTCAGAGCGCTTCACCTTACGGACTTCCGCTGCTTGTTCGGCAATTGTCATATTTTTATGAAGCATACCTATACCACCAGCCTGCGCAATAGCGATAGCTAAATCTGCACCCGTCACGGTATCCATTGCTGCAGATACTAAAGGAATATTCAATTTGATTTTCTTGGTCAAATAAGTACTCGTATCTACATCACGAGGCAATATTTCTGAGTAAGCGGGGATTAATAATACATCGTCGTAGGTAAGTCCTTCAGCAACGAATTTTTGTGGATCTAATTGCATGGCAAATATGTGTTGGAGTTTCTATTTGCCAGGCAAAATTACAAATAAATATCGAATATTAAAACGTTTTTTAACAATTGACATCTAAATGATGAAACCCTGCATAACCAAATGTAAAGAGAATGTGAAGTGAAAATTAAGTTTGGCAAGTTATTTGCTAATCTAGCTATAGATTAAAAATGAATAATATTATTGCTATGAAAAAATTACTACTTTCTTTCGCCGCTGCAGCTGTTTTAGCACTTGGTGCTCAAGAAGCAAAAGCACAGACTCCTTATAGAACGGCTCTTGGTCTTGGTATCGATTTAGGAGATGGTGAGACTTTGTTCGGCCCTCAAATCAAACACTCATTTGGCGGAGCCAATGCGGGTAATGCACAAGTTTTATTTGGAGACAACCATATTGTAATAGGGGCTGACTATTCTTATAACAGACCATTCGCTGGCACAAATGGCTTAGGTTGGTACGTAGGTGTAGGTCCTCAATTGTCATTTATTGACTTTGGAGATGAAGACAGAACTTACTTTGCCATCCGTCCAGCAGCTGGATTAGAATACAAAATCCCTAATACACCTTTAGCGGCACATTTTGATTGGAAACCATGGTGGAATTTGAGCAATAACTCTGATTTTGAACCTTCGCGTTTCTCACTAGGATTTAAATTTGTATTGAAATAAGCAACTCAAAACAAATACAGGAAAAAGCCTGATGGAGTACCATCAGGCTTTTTTTACGCACTCTTCCTTCCAATTCCTATCCTGAATCTAGACAGAATGGGACTTCATCTGTATTTAAATCGGTATAATCCATGATGATGCAAATTTTATGATGTTAAAATCACGATCCATATTTGCATTTTATAATTATTTTAATCATGTCGGGTTCATTATATAAAAATTTTATACCTTTGCCATTCTTGGTAAAATGTAATAAAACCAAAGTAAAACTATAAATATACTATATATCAAACTAATACACTAAAGAGACAATGCAAGGTAAAGGGCTGATTAAATTTTTGGTGATAGTGGTATCGTTAGCGTGCCTCTATTCCCTATCATTCACTTTTGTGACGCGTAAAGTTGAGAAAGAAGCGGAGGCGTTTGCCAAAGGTGACATGGCCAAGGAAAAAACTTACTTAGATTCGATGGCTGGACAGGTTGTATACAACCTTGGATTCGCAAAATTCACTTATCGGGAAGCTAAAGCTAATGAACTCGCTCTAGGGCTAGACCTTAAAGGCGGTATGAACGTAACGATGGAAATATCGTTGGATGAATTGATTAGCAATTTGGCCAACAATCCAAAAGACGGTAATTTCAATACAGCGTTAGGGAATGCAGTAAAGAAAAGTAAAACTTCCAATAAGTCATTAGTCGACTTGTTCATCGAAGAGTATAAGGCTACAGGTTCGTCTACTCCAATTGCCAGCTTTTTTGCGACCCAATCTAATGCTGCTCTGATCAAAGCGACAAGTTCAGATGGAGATGTTGCTAGATTTTTACAGAAAGAAGCAGATAACGCTATCCAAAATTCGTACAAGGTACTACGTACCCGTATTGATAAATTCGGGGTGGCTTCTCCAAACATCCAGATTCAACAGGGAACTAATCGTATTCTAATCGAACTACCAGGTGTAAATGACGAGCAACGTGTTCGTAAGCTTTTACAAGGGTCAGCAAAATTAGAGTTTTACGAAACACATAATAACCTCCAAGTATATTCTTTGTTAGAAAATGCGAATAAGACGTTGGCTTCGACGTTGAAATCTCAAAAGACAGTTGCTACTGCTGATACAGCAAAAACAGATACAACTAAAAAGGAGAATTTATTGGCTAACTTAGGTGCTGGAAAAGGAAAATCGGATTCAGCAGCGATAAATGCAAAATTAGGAGAAGAAAACCCACTATTCGCAGTATTAAGACCTGCGGTGTACATGGGACAAAACAACCAAATGCAATTGATGCCTGGCCCAATGGTTGGTATTGCTGAATTGAAAGATACAGCAAAGGTAAATGCACTATTGGCTAAACCAGAAGTTAAAGCAATCATCCCAGGTAATCTTAGATTGTTATGGGCTGTAAAACCAGAGCAAAATTCACCTGATGCATTGTCGTTATATGCTATCAGACCCTCGGGAATTGACAATGGAGCAATTTTGACTGGAGACGTTATTACAGATGCTAGGAATGATATCGACCCTGTACACAATCGTCCAGTGGTATCTATGCAAATGAGTAACGAGGGTGCGCGTGAGTGGCGCAAAATAACTGCAAAAGCAGCACAGGGTCAGGAAGCAATCGCTATTGTACTTGACGATGTAGTCTACTCCGCTCCTAATGTAAATGAAGAGATTCCGAATGGTAGCTCACAAATATCCGGTTCTTTTACAACGGATGATACCAAAGATTTGGCTAACGTATTGAAAGCTGGTCGTCTACCGACTACGGCAAAAATCGTGGAAGAAGCCATCGTAGGTCCATCTTTAGGACAAGCGGCAATTGATGCGGGTGTCAACTCAGCAATCATCGCATTCGTAGTTGTTCTTATTTTCATGGTAGCTTACTACAACCGTGGGGGATGGGCAGCTAATATAGCTGTTATCATCAACGTATTCTTTTTATTAGGAGTATTAGCCTCGCTGAACGCCGTACTGACCTTACCGGGAATCGCGGGAATCGTGCTCACGATGGGTACCGCCGTGGATGCCAACGTACTGATATACGAACGTATTCGAGAGGAGCTCGGCCTCGGAAAATCTATGAGACAGGCGATTGCTGATGGTTACAAACACGCAATGCCTTCTATCTTAGATTCGCAGATTACAACATTCCTCGTTGGTATAGTACTCTTCTTCTTCGGAAGTGGACCAATCTTAGGTTTTGCAACTACGTTAATGGTGGGTATTGTCACTTCATTATTCACGGCAATCTTCATCTCCCGCTTGATTTTCGAATTCATGCTGGATAAGGATATGAAAATCTCCGTGTCTTACCCATGGTCAGCAAATACTTTGAGAAATGCTAATTTTAAATTCATCCAGAAACGTAAGACATTCTATATTATCTCTATCATCGCTTCTGTAATATGTTTGGCTTCTATCTTCACTAAAGGATTTACCCTAGGCGTGGATTTTCAAGGTGGACGTACGTATACCGTTCGTTTTGATAAAGTAGTTAATTTAGAAGAAGTGCGTCAAAATCTAGATGAGGTATTCCAAAAGACGACGGAAGTAAAAACGTTTGGAAGTGAAAACCAACTTCGTGTTACTACGACATACAAAATCGATGAAACTAGTGATGCCGCAGATAAAGAAGTATTGGATAAATTAAACCTTGGTTTATCAAAAATCGCAGACAGCAAGCACGAAATCCTATCTCAACAAAAAGTAGGACCGTCTATCGCGAATGACATCAAATCAAGAGCCATGTACTCTGCTATATTCTCGATTATTATTATTGCAGGATACATCCTTATCCGCTTCCGTAAATGGCAGTATTCAGTAGGTGCAGCTATTGCAACGGTACATGATGCGCTTATCTTATTGGGCTTATTCTCCATCTTAGATGGGCTGGTACCATTCTCTTTGGATATAGACCAACACTTCGTAGCTGCAATATTAACCGTAATCGCATACTCGGTCAATGATACAGTTGTTGTATTTGATAGATTGAGAGAATTCGTGAACAAACCGCATAGCCATAACGAGAAAATGAGTGATATCATTAATCATGCAATCAACACCACATTAAGTCGTACAATCATTACATCGTTAACGATTATCTTCGTACTTGCGGTACTATTTATCTTCGGCGGTGAGGTAATCAGAGGGTTCTCATTTGCAATCCTTATCGGTGTAATCGTAGGTACCTATTCTTCTATCTTTTTGGCGGCACCTTCAGTATATGATTTACGTCAAGGACGTCATTTAGCTGAAAAAACTGACGTAAAGAAAGTTGAACCAGCGAGACCCTAATTAACTTACATATTCTCAAAAAGAGGCTTCTGTTAAAAAACAGAAGCCTCTTTTTTTTTGTAATGCCCCCCTCCTTTCACAAATACGTACATCGGCACTTGTCCTATTTGAAATGTCAGGTCCTTTTGAGTACACTTAATATTGACATTTATTCGACAAATAAAAGCACTAGGTGATAAAGAAATGAATATATTTGTTGCACTAAATATTGTTATGCAAAAAGAAAAATTCAACATGTATTCCTTTATTTTAGACCGAACGGCTAGAAAGGTAAAACAGTATGCCCAATCCTCATTTTCGGAAAAAGGATTTGATTTGACAATCGACCAATGGGCAGTCATCAAAACCTTGTACGAAGAAGAAGATCTTTCCCAAAAAGACCTCGCCGAGAAATGTGGGAAGGACCAACCTACCTTAACGCGGATAGTTGACCTGTTGATTAAAAAAGAACTGGTCGTTCGTCAGAATCATCCTACCGATAGACGGAGTCTTTACCTTAATCTGACTATCCAGGGAGCTGAGAAAGTGGAAACACTCTCCCCTCAC
The DNA here is from genome assembly GCF_027627455.1 of Sphingobacterium sp. SYP-B4668. Classification (NCBI taxonomy): domain Bacteria; kingdom Pseudomonadati; phylum Bacteroidota; class Sphingobacteriia; order Sphingobacteriales; family Sphingobacteriaceae; genus Sphingobacterium; species Sphingobacterium sp. SYP-B4668. The sequence continues at coordinate 4,201,039 of NZ_CP115483.1, forward strand.
ATTGCCAATATCAGAATGAAAGCATGGGAAAATCTGACAGAGGATGATTTCCAGCATTTCACTAGAATACTCAATACTATACACGACAATTTAAATCAAGATAATCATGGTGACAACTGACATATGTATCATTGGCGCAGGCCCCGTAGGTCTATTTGCAGTATTTGAGGCAGGACTTTTAAAGATGAGATGCCATCTTATTGATGTATTGCCTCAAGTGGGTGGACAACTATCTGAAATATATCCCCATAAACCTATATATGATATCCCTGGATACCCTACTATCAAGGCGCAAGAACTGATTAATAACCAAATGGAGCAGATTGCCCCATTTCACCCGACATTCAGTCTGGGTGAGCGGGTCGAAGAACTCAACAGGCAAGAGGATGGGTCGTTCTATGTTATGGGATCTGAAGGGACAATAATCCATTGTAGAGTAGTTGTAATCGCCGGAGGATTAGGATGCTTTGAACCGCGTAAACCTGAAGTAGCTAATCTTGAAAACTTTGAAGGACAAAATGTACATTACATGGTCAAAGACCCAGAGCGCTTCCGGAACAAAGAAATTCTAATTGCGGGCGGAGGTGATTCCGCGTTGGATTGGACAATCTTTTTGGCAGATGTAGCTAAAAAAGTTACTTTAGTCCATAGAAGCGATAGCTTTAGAGGAGCACCTGATTCGGCTGAAAAGGTATATTTACTTGCTAATGAAGGTAAAATTGATCTTCTTCTATCTCATAATCTTGTTGCCCTGACAGGCAACGGCTCGTTGGAGCAGATTCAATTGACCAATAAGCAGAAGGAACTAGTAAACGTCAGCACGGAGCACTTTATTCCGTTATATGGTTTGAGTCCGAAGCTGGGTCCAATTGGCGAATGGGGTCTCAATATCGATAAAAATGCCATCGAGGTCAATACATTTGATTACTCGACTAATGTAGAGGGTGTCTTTGCGATAGGCGACATTAATACGTACCCAGGAAAGCTGAAACTTATTCTGTGTGGATATCATGAAGCAGCACTAATGGCTCAAAGCGCATTCAAGCATGTGTACCCGAATCAGAAATTGACGTTTAAATATACAACTGTAAATGGAGTAAATGCCTTTTAAACATGGAAAATTTAATCACGATATACATCGAAGACAGAGACGGCAGCTCGAGATTGGTGGAAGTGCCTACAGATATCAACTTGAGTCTAATGGAGATCTTGAAAGCCTCTGAATATGATATCCTCGCTACCTGCGGAGGAATGGCGCTATGTGCGACCTGTCATGTACAAATCCTGGAAGGGGCGGACCAACTTCCTGAAGCTCAAGACCAAGAATTGGACATGTTAGACACGCTTCCTGATGCTGATGATGAAAGCAGGTTGGCGTGTCAAATCAGATTGAGCAATGACAATGATGGACTCCATGTGAGGATAAGAGGAGCTTTACAATAAGACTCATAATCGACAAGAAAATGACCATGTATGAGAGGAGAAATCTCATTTTCATATTTGAAGTCATTCAGATTCGTCAGCCGATACTATAACTATCCGTATTTTATCCATCCTATTTATCTCTGTTTACTAATTTCAGAAGAAATCCATCGGATAGATACTTTTACATCGTCTTGCACAAAATATACTCGTGTAGTACGTTAATCTAGTCGGAAAATATTTTCATATCTCTTGGTGTAGATAGTGCATAAAGGTTCTAATTATTATTCTTAAATTTGTGTACTTTGTACACTATTAAACATTCTGATTAGAAAGCGATAAAACAAACAAAATCAACTGATTTCTGTTGTTATAAATAAAGTTGTTGTGAAATCTATTTCTTTTAAAATTTTTCTAAGTCAGTGTGCATGGTTAATTGTAGATAATTTAGTTTTCTGCAATAAAAATTAAGATATTTGCAAAAACTTGCAAAAGTTTATAGAATTAAGATAAAACAACTAATATGCTAAGCAGTCGTTCAGAGAGAAGTTTTCCAAGAGTTATCGTAATTGGCGGTGGATTTGGTGGAGTAGAGGTATCTAAACACCTCAAAAACAAAGACGTAGAAGTATTACTTCTTGATCGCAATAACTTTCATACATTTCAGCCATTACTTTATCAAGTGGCAACCGGTACCCTAGCCGCGGATGCTATATCGTTTCCACTCCGGAAGATGTTTAAATCTCAAGAGAATTTCAAATTCAGAATTGCAGAAGTTGCCAACATTGACGCTGTCAATCAAGTTGTGCAAACGGATATCGGTGAATTTGACTATGACTATCTAGTTATCGCGACTGGTGCTACAACCAATTTTTTTGGAAACCAACAGGTAGCAAAATACTCGCTTCCGATGAAAAGTATCAAAGAAGCGCTTAACATACGCAGCTATGTCCTTCAAAACCTAGAGGTGGCCGTCACAAAAGAAACAGCAACACAACGTGCGTCATATCTTAATTTTGTGATTGTGGGTGGGGGACCAACAGGTGTTGAACTTTCTGGAGCTATTGCGGAAATTCGGAACCACATACTACGTAAAGACTACCCTGAGTTATCTACTCAAGAGATGAACGTATATCTTGTCGAGGGGCAAGACAAAATATTAGCAGCCTTATCACCTCAAGCATCTGAAAAAGCGGAAACGTATTTGAAAGAACTGGGTGTTAAAGTTTTGTTGAACAAACAGGTCACAAATTATGACGGCAATACTATTTCCTTCAGTGATGGAGAGAGCATTGATACCAAGACCGTCATCTGGGGCGCTGGAGTAATGGGACAGTTTCCTGAGGGATTGGACAAAGAAATCATCCAACGCGGCAACCGCATCAAGACTGATGCAGAATGTCGTGTAGAGGGCCTAAAAAATGTCTTTGCTATTGGTGACGTATCTGCAATGATTACAGAGGAGCTTCCACGCGGACTTCCTGGAGTAGCTCCTGTAGCACAGCAACAAGGAAAATTCGTGGCGCACCAAATCATGCATCTTCTTAACGACCAGCCGCTTGAAAAATTCAGTTATTTCGATAAAGGTTCGATGGCAACTGTAGGTCGTAATAAAGCTGTCGTGGATATGGGAAAAATTAGATTCCAAGGCTTCTTCGCTTGGTTCGTATGGATGTTTATTCACTTGATGTCCATCTTCGGATTTAGAAATAAATTGGTTACTTTCGTCAATTGGACGGTCAAATTCTTTACAATGAATGGTGGGATACGCCTCATTATCAACAAGTATGAAAGACCCAAAATAGAAGCTGAAAAACAAATAACCACTGAATAACGATAGTAAAAATGGAAAACAAAGTCATTGCCAAGTTGTTTAAATTAGGGAGTCAACTTATGGAACTTCATAATGAAAATCCTTTTAGAGCTAAGGCAATGGCTTCTGCTTCCTTCAAAATAGATAAACTTCCCTTTCAAGCCGCTACGGCTACGATTGAAGAGTTGAGTGCACAACAGGGCATCGGAAAAAGTACAGCCGAAAAGATACAGGAAATCTTGCGAAAAGGATCTTTTGCCGAATTGGATCAGCTTATTTCGATTACACCTGAAGGACTTCTAGAAATGCTCCAAATAAAAGGTCTTGGACCAAAAAAGGTTCAAGTTGTCTGGAAAGAATTGGGCATTGAGACCGTTGGAGAACTGTATTATGCTTGTAATGAAAACAGACTGATCGAGGCTAAGGGATTCGGTCTCAAAACGCAGGAAGAAATCAAAAAAGCAATAGAGTTTTCAATTGCAAATCAAGGTTGGTTTTTATTCGCTAGGGTGCAACCTGCTGCTGAGGCGCTGTTAAATAGGATAACAGATGCATACCCTGTAGGTACCCTAATCTCCTTTACGGGAGACTATCGCAGAAAAGTGGAAGTGCTTGACCACGTTGGCTATTTAGTCTCGGTAACAGTCGATCAATTGAAACAGACTCTCTCAGGTATACCCGATATAGAACAGATTGAGAACGTCCAGGACCATTTAGTAGCGAAGGACAGCAATGGCTACCTCTTCAAATTATATTCGACAACTCCTAAAAATTTTGCGCGAGACCTGCTCATATCCACAGGTTCGACCACTCACATCGATCAACTGGAGGCTATCCAAAATCCAATTCCGCAGGGAATGTCCGAAACGGATATCTATCATGAATTGGGTCTACAATTTATCGCACCAGAGTTGCGGGAAGGAATAGATGAGATTGTGCTGGCAAAGAAGCATGCTCTTCCAGACCTCATCACATTCGAACAGCTGAAAGGAACAGTACACAATCACTCTACATATAGCGACGGTGTACACAGTCTAGCTGAGATGGCCAGATTCTGCAAAGAAGACCTTTTACTAGAATACCTGGGTATATGTGACCACTCTCGTACCGCTGTATATGCAAATGGATTATCGATTGAACGCCTTGAACAGCAATGGATCGAAATAGATACCCTCAATCAAAAGCTCGCGCCTTTTAAGATATTCAAGGGCATAGAATCCGACATTCTATCTGACGGTTCGTTGGATTATCCTGATGAAGTACTCTCTAAATTTGATTTTGTAGTGGCCTCTGTTCACTCCAATTTAAAAATGGCAGAGGATAAGGCTACCGAACGTCTCATCAAGGCAATCGAAAATCCGTATACGACGATACTTGGCCATCCGACTGGCCGTCTTTTGCTAAGTCGATCGGGCTATCCATTGGATTTCAAAAAAATCATTGACGCTTGTGCTGCAAATCAGGTGGTCATCGAAATCAATGCAAATCCGCTCCGGTTGGACTTGGATTGGAGATGGCATCGATATGCATTGGAGAAGGGAGTATTGCTGTCGATTAATCCAGATGCTCACCGCACAGAGGGACTACTCGATATGCATTATGGAGTACATGTGGCTAGAAAAGGAGGACTGAGCGCACTTAATTGCCTTAATGCATTCACTTTGGAACAGGTAACAGATTTTTTTAAGACCAGAAAAGCAGCTAAAGGAATTTAAACCTTTCTTTATTGGCTTGTTTTAGTATTTTTATGGCCTGATGATGAAGTCAAGTTACAAAATGCGTTATATCCTTTTACTCCTATTATTGGTTTTGACGGTGTCCTGTTTTGGACAATTTTTGAACCAAACGACCACATTCACAAAGGCAGATTCGCTAAGGGGCCAGCTCTCTCCTCTTCGGACGTGCTATGATGTCACATATTACCACTTAGACGTAGCCGTTGACCTGCACGGCAAATCGATTACGGGGAGTAACCTCTTTACCTTCAAAGCCGTAAAGAACTTTCAAGTGCTACAATTCGATTTGTTTGATAATCTCAAAATCGAGAAGATATTATACAGAGGGATTGAAATACCATATACTCGAGAATTTAATGCGGTATATCCCAAATTCCCGAATATGATTTTAGCAGGCTCGATAGACTCTTTTCAAGTATTTTACTCCGGAATACCTATTGCTGCAAAAAAAGCACCTTGGGACGGTGGATTTGACTGGAAAAAAGATCAAAATGGTAAAGCTTGGGTAGCAACAGCCTGCCAAGGCCTAGGTGCAAGCTCCTGGTGGCCCAATAAAGACCATCTCTCGGATGAGGTGGACAGTATGCTCATCTCTGTAACTGTCCCTGAGCCACTTATGAACATTTCGAATGGACGCTTGAAAAGCATAGAAAAGCCGCAAGCGGGATACCGCAAATTCAATTGGTTTGTATCCAATCCGATAAACAACTATAATGTTGCCCTCAATATCGGTGACTACGTCCATTTTAACGATAGCTATCAAGGCGAAAATGGCCCATTGGACATTGACTACTACGTCATCCGAGGACATGAATCTATTGCAAAGAAACATTTTGGTGCAAATGTAAAACCGATGCTAGAAGCATTCGAACACTGGTTTGGCCCTTACCCTTTCTACGAAGACAGCTTTAAACTAATAGAGACTCCACACTTAGGCATGGAGCATCAAAGTGGTATCGCATACGGCAATCAATACAAAAACGGATATCTAGGTCACGATGGTTCGGGCACGGGTTGGGGATTGAAATGGGACTTTATCATCATACATGAAGCGGGGCATGAATGGTTCGGCAACAACATTACGGCCGGGGATATCGCAGACCTTTGGATCCACGAAAGCTTTACCAACTATTCGGAGGCCCTTTATATAGACTATCATTTCGGTAAAAAAGCCGGCCAGGAATATGTGCATGGCAATAGAAAGGGAATTCAAAATGACATACCCTTACAGGGTCCTTATCATGTCAATAAAGAAGGTTCGGGTGATATGTATGTAAAGGGCGGCGTACTGCACAATATGATTCGGACAATTATCAATGATGATGACAAATGGAGAAGTATATTGAGGGGTCTCAATAAGGACTTTTTCCATCAAACAGTCGATTATCAAGATATTGTCTCTTACCTCTCTAGACATTCGGGGATAGATATGTCAACGATATTCGAACAATATGTACAACATACTGATATCCCGACTTTAGAAGTCAAATGGGGGAAAGACGGCTTACCGCAGGCGAGATGGATCAGTGACGTGAGGGACTTTAAGATGCCTATCGCGATAGGTATAAAAGGAAAGGAACGTCAACAGATACAGCTGACCACGGTATTCAAACCATTAGAAATATTGGGATTGAGTAAAGCAAACATTGACATCGACACCTTTAATTACTATATTAAGGTATCGATGTAATCCTAAATTGGCTCTGTCTACTTCCATGTGGGCGGGTCTACACCCAACAAATGCTTGACAAAGAAGTCCCGCCGCTTGTGTTCTCCATACGCACCACCACTGGTATGATCCAAACCTGGCAACAGGATGAATTCGTGGGGCTTACCGGCTTTGATCAACGCATTCACAAATTGATAGGTGGATGAAGGATCCACGTTGCTATCCAGCTCTCCTACAAGAAGCATCAGCTTACCTTTGAGATTGCTGGCATGCACGATATTAGAAGATGCAGCATAGTGGGCACCTATGGGATAGCCCATCCACTGTTCATTCCACCAGATCTTGTCCATCCGATTGTCGTGACATCCACAAGAAGCAACTGATACCTTGTAAAAATCAGGATGAAAAAGCACCGCTCCGGCAGCATTCTGACCACCGGCAGAGGTGCCATAAATCCCAACCCTATCTAAATCCATATATGGGTAATGCTGTGCAGCGCTTTTCATCCAAGCAATGCGATCAGGGAAGCCGGCATCTTTTAAATTCTGCCAACATACATCATGAAATGCCTTAGACCGATTGGCTGTGCCCATCCCATCAATCTGTACGACAATAAATCCAAGCTCTGCAAGCTCAGCCATCCCGCCACCGGTCAATACCGTAAATTGCTTCGGCACAAATGAATCATGGGGACCAGCATAGATATACTCAATTACGGGATATTTTTTTGCAGGATCAAAGTCCTTTGGACGTACAATGATTCCCCAAATATCCGTCACACCGTCTCTTCCCTTCGCCACAAAGGATTCCATCGGTTTCCATCCGGCAACTAGTAACCCTGTTATATCCGCATCGACTAATGATTGTACGACTGTGCCATCTTTTGCGGATCGGAGTACGCTCTTGGGAGCCTGATCGATACGGGAATAGGTATCAATGAAATAGCTATGATCTGGAGAGAAAACCGCGCGATGGGTTGCATTCTCGTCGGTCAACGCAAGCAGCCCCGTCCCGTCAAAATTAATCTTGTAATATTGAATAAAATAAGGATCTTGTCCTGCGACCATACCACTTCCCTCAAAGATAATCTCTCGCTTGCTAGCATTGACGTCAATAACTTTCCGAACGACCCATTCACCTTTTGTTATCTGATTTTTCACCTGTCCAATGACCGCATCATAAAGGTACAAATGTGTCCATCCATCCCGCTCCGACATCCAAATAAGTTCCTTACCGCCATCGACTTCGTATCGATAGGTCTTACCATAGTAATTGACAAAAGTCTTACTCATCTCTTTCACTATAGTACGCACCTGTCCAGTAAGCGCATTAATTTCCATAATTCGGTATTCTTGATGACCCCGCTTGTTGTAATCAAATATTAAGGACTTACTATCATCCCGCCATCGAAAGTTGCTGACAAAATACTGATCTGGAATAAGCTGCATATCTACTTTATACTGCACCTGCTGAGCGAGATCAAAAAGTATAGGTTGGCGTTGGGGAATACTATCCCCAGGCTTGACGTAGTCCCTGTCAAAAAGCTTGGGTTGTAACTGATCGGTTGGAGAGGATTCAATCAATGGAACTTTACCAACTTTGACTGTCGTGAGCAAACTAGTCAAGAGCTTCTCTCCGTCAGGCGACCACTCTATATCACTCGAATAATAACGGGCAGCTGTCCCATCAGTAGTTAACTGCTTACCTGACTGTTCATCAGAGGTACGGACGTATATATTATAATTCTGGATATAAGCCTCTTTCTTGCCATCGGGAGATTTGGCTTTATCTGCACGCTGTTCATTTCTGAATCCGCCTTCAAAATTCCATTTACGCTCTTGACTTCTCTTAATATCCTCTTGCACCGTCAACTGTCCACGTTTCGTATCAAAAACCATTTCCTTGTCGTAGGCCTCAAATTTAAGTAGATTGTCTTTTTCGACACGCAATCGAATTAAAGATAGCTTGGACGATGTAATCGACATTCCTAAAAGCGCACTCATCTTGTCTATCAACAACTGATGATCAAACAGCGGTCGGCGACTCCCATTGACATGCTGCAAGACATACTTAGCACCTGTACCATCGTCCAAGGTATACCAAAACTGTTGACCATCTTCTAGCCATGTAAAGTTGGTTGGATTGTTTAATACTTTATTCCCGTATCGGCTATAGTAACTATTGGCGCTATCGTAATCTTCCTGTCTGCCTTGCCCAAATACCGCCAACTGACAACCTATAATTACCAACGAAATGCCATACTGTACTAGTCGTCCTACCATTTTACAAATTACGTTTTATACTCTTTGTACTTATTTTCATTTTATTGCTCCGAATAAATAAGATCATCACCCCCAATAGTAATCTCATAGTGGTGTCGTCATTTGAACCGAGATGGACGATTGGTCTCGACAAAGACAGCTACAGGCTCTTTAGCGGCTAATGGAACGATTCCCTACCCACATCATCAATTTCTTCGCGCTGATGAAAATGGGGATAGAAGTGGTCCAACACATCGTCCTGAATCCCAATACTTGTAGTACCCGTAACTGGAGCAGAAAACCGTAGATTTTTCATACACGCTTATAACAGGTATCACGCAATTTACGTTTATTTCAGAAAATAACATTAAAATAGGGTCAATGTTAAACAAAATATGGACGGACAGTGACTTTTTATTTTACTCGATTTTACCTGTATCTTTGTACGTGTTCCTTTCTGAAGGAGATAATTACTAAATCACAATTTATTTTCATTTACCGTTACCTTACACTATATGTTTACAACACAGACTTACCAACGACGACGGGAGGCCTTAAAAAAAGAGGTGAAAAATGGTGTTATCCTACTGTTGGGCAACATCGAGAATCCCATTAATTTCGAGCACAACACATATCCATTTAGACAAGATAGCACCCTGCTGTATTATCTCGGTATACAAGAACCAAAGCTAGCGGTGATTTTGGACATTGACGAGGATAAAACCATCTTATTTGGCGATGAACTCAGCATGGACGAAATTATATGGATGGGCAGACAAGAGACGTTAAAGGAGAAAAGTATAAAGGTAGGTATCGAAGAGACTCGTCCCCACGCTCAGCTGGCAACATACCTTCAAAAGGTAGAGGCCTCTAAGAGAGTAGTGCATTATCTCCCGCCGTACCAATCTGCCAACAAGATTTTACTGAGCAATCTTTTGAAGATTCCTATTGCTCAACTCCTACCTTCGGTGACTTTAATCAAAGCAATTGTCCAACAAAGGAGCATCAAAGAGGAGGAGGAAATTGTCCATATTGAAGAAGCCATACGCGTATCTAATGAAATGCACTTACTGGCAATGCGTATGGCAAAGCCGGGCATCAAGGAGCATGAAATTGCAAATGCTATCCAGCATCTAGCTGCGGACCAAGAGTGTACGATGGCTTACCCGCCAATAGTAACTATCAATGGTGGAATTCTACACAATCATTACCGTCTCCATACGTTGCAATCTGGAGACTTGTTCTTGAATGATTCAGGAGCGGAGAACGTCATGGGGTATGCTGGGGACATTACGAGGACATTTCCGGTCGACAAGACCTTCACTCCCAAACAACGGGATATCTATAACGTCGTATTGCATGCATTTACCACGGCAAGAGAAGCTTTGAAACCAGGCATCCGATTTAAGGATATCCACCTCCATGCCTGTCTGGCATTAACAGAAGGACTAATCGACCTTGGGTTAATGAAAGGAAATCCGAAAGAAGCAGTAAACGCACATGCCCATACACTTTTCTTCCAATGTGGCCTTGGACACATGATGGGATTGGATGTGCATGATATGGAAGATCTTGGTGAACAATACGTGGGATATACGGATGCTGAACCCAAGGATACTAAAACCTTCGGACTAAAGTCCCTACGTCTCGGCAAAGAACTTCAGGAAGGATATGTCCTCACAGTCGAGCCAGGATTCTATATCATACCCGAATTAATTGACATGTGGCGGTCCCAGGGGAAGAATAGTACATTTATCAATTATGACAAAGTTAATGAGTATAGAGACTTCGGTGGTGTACGCATTGAGGATAATTTTTTGATTACGGCTAATGGTTACCGCCTATTGGGCCCTGAATTGATCAAGACTGTAGAAGAAATCGAAAACTATAGGGCGAACTATTAAGCATAAGCTCACACTATGATTAAAAACATTCTTAAAATCCTTCTATTAACGGCGATGTACCTATGTGCCACCCACAGCGTGGCCCAGAAGCGACAATGGACGTCAGATGGCAACGCATACTATTCTTTTGGTCAGGATGGGATAGAAATCGTGGATATCCTAAATCCAGGTCAACACCAAGCCTTTCTAAAAAGTCAAGACCTTATTCCTAAAGACTCCGCAGCGGCATTAAATGTGCAAAGCTTTCAAGTATCTCCAGATGGTAGCAACCTGCTTCTATTTACTAATACACGGCGGGTGTGGAGAGAGCACACACGAGGAGACTATTGGGTATACCATAACCGTTCAAAAAAGCTGGTTCAACTTGGCAAGAGTCTTCCCATCTCGTCACTTATGTTTGCCAAATTTTCACCAAATGGTCAGCAGGTAGCCTACGTATCCAAGCATAATATCTACATCGAAAATCTTTCGGATAATCGAATCTTAAAAATCACGAACGATGGTACGGATCGCATTATAAACGGGACATTTGATTGGGCGTATGAGGAAGAATTCGGTTGTCAGGATGGTTTTCGTTGGTCTCCTGATGGCACCAAGATTGCATATTGGAAACTAGACGCAAGAGGAACCCGGAATTTTTTGATGATCAACAATACGGATAGTCTGTATTCCTTTACCATCCCAGTAGAATATCCGAAAGTAGGCATGAATCCATCCGCATGCTCAATATGGTTCTATGACGTCACCAATAAATCCACCAAAAGAGTAGAAATCGCAGGCGATGACATCCAGCACTATATCCCGAGGATGGAATGGGTACTGGATTCAAAGTCTATCATCTTACAACAACTGAATCGAAAACAAAATGTCAGTAAGATAATCGTATGTGATACCCACACAGCAAGAGGTAGGACAATTCACCAAGAGACAGATGCGGCTTGGATCGACATCAAAGCACGCTGGAACGATGGAGACCCCAGTGGTTGGGATTGGATAAATGACGGTAAGGAGTTCATATGGCTGTCAGAGAAAAATGGTTGGCGACAAATTTATAAGATTGACCTACATGGTAAGGAGACGTTGATTACAAAAGAAGCCTACGACGTGATGAATTTGGACTTTTTAGATGCAGCGCACAACAGCATCTATTTCTCTGCGTCCCCAAATAATGCCACCCAGAAATATCTCTATCGTATTGCTATATCGGGAGGCAAAGCCAGCCGAGTAACTCCTCAGGGCTACGAAGGGACTAATACTTATACCATTTCTCCTAACGGCGAACTTGCGCTTTTCAGTACTAGTAGTCAAGCATCCGAATTTTCTGACGAGGTAGTACAGCTCCCTTCCCACAAACAACTTCTTGCTGCCGACGAAATTACGAAAGCGCACCCGAGAAAGACAAAAGCGGAGTTTTTCAAAGTGACGACAATGGATGGCGTAGAGCTAGACGGCTGGGTAGTCAAACCACGCAACTTTGATCCATCTAAAAAGTATCCAATCGTATTCTACGTATATGGAGAACCCGCCGCTCAAACCGTCACCGACAATTTCAATACAGGTTCTAACTTTTTGTATACAGGAGATATGAGCGAAGATGGCTATCTATACGTCTCGCTAGAAAACAGAGGAGCACCGGCACCTAAGGGACGAGAATGGCGAAAATCAATCTATCGCAATATTGGCGTCATCAATATCCGAGATCAAGCAATGGGGGCCAAAGAAGTTTTCAAATGGGGATATGTGGACACCACGCGTGTAGCTGTATGGGGCTGGAGTGGTGGTGGTGCCTCGACTCTCAATCTATTGGGCCAATATCCAAACATTTATCAAACGGGGATCTCCATTGCTCCGGTGACGAATCAATTGTTCTATGATAATATCTATCAAGAGCGCTATATGGGATTGCCCCAGGAGAATCTAGGCGACTTTGTAAAAGGATCGGCGTTAACATATGCCAAAAATCTTCGTGGCAACCTGCTATTGATCCACGGAACAGGTGATGATAATGTACACTATCAAAACACAGAAGTATATGTAAACGAACTTGTTAAACACAATAAACAATTTCAATTGATGTCCTACCCGAATCGTAGTCATTCCCTCAATGAAGGTGAGGGTACTACGCGGCATCTCGCTGACCTCTTCACCCAATACCTCAAAATCCATTGTCCCCCAGGGGCTAAATAATTTTCAAAGACAAGACAAATGAGGGGCATTTTTTTGCATAAAATATCCCTCATTTGTTGAAAAAAGATTACTTCATATCAACACCTATCGTTTTAGATTTACTGGCTTTTACGTCACTTGCGCCTTTAACATAATCCTAAAAATCCTGCTCCTACTCTGGATGTCTGTAAAACGCCGATTCTATCATTTAACATACTTCCAATATACTATTTTCTGGCATTTTACGTTACCATTATGACACCTAAAAAAAGCATGTTTTGGTTCATTCTGAACCAAATAATTTTTTCTCTTCTTACACGGAGATTGATATTTTTTCAGTAGTTTTGCATATTAATAAAAAATCGATTAAAATTCACTAAATGGGGTTATTTAACTGGTTTACGCAAGAAGTTGCGATTGATTTGGGTACAGCTAATACCCTCATTATCCATAATGACAAAGTAGTAGTAGACGAACCCTCCATCGTTGCATTTGACAGGACAACAAACAAAGTAATTGCTATTGGCCGCCAAGCAATGCAGATGGAAGGTAAGACTCACGATAATATAAAAACCGTACGCCCGCTACGTGATGGTGTGATTGCCGACTTTACAGCAGCTGAGCACTTGATTAGGGGCATGGTCAAATTGATTAATAATGGGAAAAGTTGGTTTTTTCCTTCCTTAAGAATGGTGGTCTGTATTCCTTCGGGCATTACTGAAGTTGAAAAAAGAGCGGTTCGTGACTCCGCCGAGATTGCAGGTGCCAAAGAAGTATATTTGATTCACGAGCCAATGGCTGCTGCGCTAGGTATCGGAATCGATGTAGAAGAGCCTGTTGGTAATATGATTATCGATATCGGTGGCGGGACTACAGAGATTGCGGTAATTGCACTTTCTGGGATTGTGTGCGATCAATCTATTCGTGTAGCCGGGGACAATTTTGACTCGGATATTGTGCAATACATTAGAAGACAACACAATATCATGATTGGTGACCGTACAGCAGAAAAAATCAAGATTGAAGTTGGTGCTGCTCTTCCAGAATTGCAAGAACCACCAGAAGATTTTGCAGTGCAAGGTCGTGATTTAATGACAGGTATTCCAAAGCAGATTACTGTCTCTTACACCGAAATTGCACATTGTTTGGACAAATCTATCTCCAAAATCGAAGAGGCAATCTTGAAAGCATTAGAGATTACTCCTCCAGAACTTTCTGCTGATATCTATCAGACAGGAATCTACCTAACAGGTGGAGGTGCCCTTTTAAGAGGCTTGGATAAACGTATCCAAGCAAAGACAAAGCTACCTGTGCATGTAGCAGAAGATCCTCTTCGTGCGGTAGCTCGTGGAACAGGAACGGCGTTAAAAAACATTGGGAAGTTCAAATTCTTAATGCAGTAATAGATTTTTATCATTCATCAATACGCGATATAGAGTGGGTCCTCCCTTTCTATATCGCGTAATTGTTAAAAAACCAAGACAAAAAACATGAGAAACCTATGGTTGTTCTTAGTCAGATATAACGCCTTTTTTTGGTTCATTCTCTTTTTTGTCTTCTCTGTAATCTTGATTGTACAGAACAACACCTTCCAAAGATCATCTGCATTCAATTCATCCAACGTAATAATAGGCAACATGTATGCAAAAGTCAACTCATGGAAAAGTTACCTTGCGCTATCAGAAGCCAACGAACAGCTCGTCCAAGAGAATGCTGCCTTACACAATCAATTGCAGCGGTATACAGTTAAGAATATTGCAGACTCCGTACATATTGTAGACAGTATCGAACAAGGACGATATGAATTCATTGTTGCCAATGTGGCCAACAATAGTATTCACCAGAAAAGTAACTATTTGACCTTAGATAAGGGAAGCAAAGATGGCGTGGAGAAAGATATGGGTGTTATTACCTCTAACGGTATCGTAGGTATCGTCTTAAATGTATCCCGTGATTTTTGCACGGTTCAGTCTCTTTTACATCCCGACACGCGGATTTCTGTGACCTTGGGTAAATCGGAGGTCTTTGGTTCATTGGTATGGGGAAGTAATACAGACTCAAGATATGCAATGGTAAGGGACATCCCAAACCATGTAAAAGTGTCAAAAGGAGAAGATGTCTTCACCTCTGGTTTTTCTATTTTTCCGAAAGGAATTCGCGTTGGCAAAATTGTAGAGACAGGTATCACCTCGGGTGAAAGTTTCTTGGACCTGAGATTGCTATTGACAACAAATTTCTCAACTCTCCAACATGTTTACATACTGAAAGACAAACTTGCGGAAGAGAAAAAACAATTAGAAGAAACTAATACGGATAATGGGTAGAACGATTATATTCAATTTTGTACGATTTGTCGTGCTGATACTATTACAGGCTTTCCTGTTTAAGAATATCGGCTATTACAATCTGGCGAGCCCATTCCCATATATATTAGTCATTTTTTTACTTCCAATAGGCATCCCCAACCTCCTATTGTACACATTAGCATTTTTAACCGGCTTTTGTGTCGATCTATTCTACGATTCATTGGGCGTACATGCTGCAGCTTGTGTAGCATTGGCATGGTACAGAACCTTCTTTCACAACATTACGTTGGAGGTAGATATGAAAGATTCCTACCTTACCCCAAATCTTGGGGAAATGGGTTTTAAATGGTTCCTCTCCTATGTTTTCTTTGGAACTTTAGTCCACCATACGACCTTATACATCTTAGAAGTATTTTCATTTTATCAATTTCAATATACACTGCTAAGTATCGGATTAAGTTGTATCTTTACATTGATTATCATCTTATTATCAGGGATTTTATTCTTTAAAAAGAAAACTCGCTATAATACATAGTCTATTCTATACGTTTTTCTAATAATAATTAAGGAAACCTCGGATTTATGAACAGTTTTTTTGCTCGTAAATACGTCATTCAGGGGATATTTATTGCCATCGCGCTCGTACTGATTGCCCGGCTATTTTATCTTCAACTCGTTGACGACACTTACCTTCTATCTGCGAACAATAATGTCTTAAGAAAAGTCATTGTATATCCCGCGCGCGGGGTTATCTTAGACCGTAATGGTCAAGTCTTGGTTCAGAATGAACCGGTATATGACTTATTAGTCACACCTAGGGAAGCCAAAGATATCGATACAGCTCTTCTTTGCGAATTGATTGATATTGATAAAAAAGGCTTCGAAAGTAGAATGGCCAAAGCAAGAGCTCACTCGCCGTATCGGGCATCCCAATTTGAAAAACAGCTTTCGGCAACGACCTATGCTCGACTGCAAGAGCATCTTTATAAATTTAGGGGGTTCTACGTTCAAAATAGAACTGTACGTAATTATCCCGATAGCTTGGCTGCCCAATTTCTAGGGTATATCCAAGAGGTCACCGATCGGGACATCAAAAAATCAGATGGTTTTTACAGTCCTGGCGACTATATAGGGGCAACTGGAATCGAACGGGCATATGAAGATTTGTTAAGAGGAAATCGAGGTGTCCGAAATCTAATGGTAGATGCCCTAAACAGACCCAAAGGAATATTCATGGAGGGAAAATACGACACATTGGCGGTAGCGGGTGATGGTCTAATTTCTTCATTGGATAAAGAACTCCAGGTTTTAGGCGAGCAATTGATGAAAAATAAGCTGGGGTCTATCGTTGCGATAGAGCCAAGTACGGGAGAAGTATTGGCGTATGTCAGCAGTCCCAGCTATGACCCCAATCTAATGGTAGGGCGACAGCGTGGCAATAATTACATGAAATTATTGAACGATCCCAACAAGCCCATGTTCAACAGACCAATTCAGGCATCTTATCCTCCAGGATCGGTATTCAAAGTAGTTTCCGCTCTTACTGCGCAACAGGCTGGTGTGTTGGACGAACACACTATTTTCAACTGCCCTGGCGGCTACAGCTATGGTGGCGGAAGAGGTTTCATGCGCTGTACTCACGTAGATGGTCCTATTGCATTGACCAGGTCTATCCAGCGCTCTTGCAATACCTACTACGGCTATGCGTATGCAAAGATGATTGATTCACGGGGGCTATCTGGCCCAAAAGCATACGATCTATGGCGTGAGGCAACGATGAAGTTTGGAATTGGACATAGGTTAGGAATAGATCTACCGGGTGAAAAACCAGGGCTACTCCCCACCTCAGACTATTATACTAAAGGGTATGGAAATGACAAATGGCGGTCTTCATTTAACATCTCACTATCCATTGGTCAAGGCGAAATGGGAATCACTCCCCTACAAATGGCTAATATTATGGCCATCGTTGCCAATAGAGGATTTTACTATCGTCCTCATCTAATTAAAGGCATCGGTGAGAAAAAAATAATTAAGGAAGAATTTACTGAAAAAATATCGGCGGGTGTAGATGCAAGATACTATACCCCTGTAATTGAAGGACTCAGTCAAGCGGTCAATGTCCCAGGTGGCACGGCATACGCCAATCGAATAGCAGGTATAGAAATGTGTGGTAAGACCGGAACTGCACAAAACCCGCATGGCGAAAACCATGCTGTATTTTTCGCGTTCGCTCCGCGCGATAATCCAAAGATAGCAATTGCAGTATTTGTTGAAAACGCCGGCTATGGAGGTGTATGGGCCGGACCGATTGCCAGTATGATGGTCGAGAAATACATTAAAGACACCGTCACCATGCCCAAGCACATTCAGGATAGGATATATAATTCTAATCTGATGCCCAAGGTGGAAAAACCAAAACAGAAAAAAATAGACATCAAGAAAGATTCAACGACAAATAAAGTGGCAAACCGTAGGTCACCACAGACACCAGCGCATCAAGAGGATAAAAAATCCTTATTAGTACACCATAGCCAAGTAAAGAAAAGATATGAATAGTGTTAAACAGAAATCGTTCTTTGGACGAATTGATTGGTTAACTATTTTGCTTTGGTTAACCCTCTGCCTTATTGGATGGTTCAATATCCATGCAGCTGTATTTGACCCCGAACATCCTGGATTATTTAATCTGCAAACCAACTACGGAAAGCAATCGATTTATATCTTTTCAGCTATTATCATCGGCATTAGTATACTCATCATCGATGCCAAGTTTTTCAGCTCTTCGGCACCAATTATATATATTGCAGTGGTCTTACTGCTAGTAGCCGTACTGGTTATCGGTCGAAACGTCGGCGGTAATCAAGCGTGGATACCCATTGGCAGCTTTCGACTTCAACCTTCCGAATTTGGCAAGTTGGCCACCTGCTTATTGCTTGCTTACTACTTGAGCAGTCAGAGCAACAAGGCTCCAACAATGAAAACCTTAGCGATTGGCGCAGGTATCGTCCTATTTCCGGTACTCTTAGTTATGCTACAGCCAGACACGGGTTCAGCTTTAGCATTCTTTTCCTTGATTTTCGTCTTCTATCGCGAAGGATATGTTAATACGGGCTTCCTTCTCTTCATAGGGATGTGTATTCTCCTTTTCGTACTGGCTCTTCTAGTGAATCAATGGATATTAATTGGCATATTGGGTCTTATTTGCGGGTTCTTTGCCTTTAGTTTACGAAAAAGAAGGAAATATTTAATCAATATTTCTATTCTTTTTGCCGTTTCTGCGGCTTATATCCTATGTGTAGATTTCGCTTACGAACATATTCTCCAACCGCATCAACGTAATCGAATCGACATTATACTCGGGAAAATGGATGATCCTCGTGGGCAAGGTTACAATCTTAACCAGTCTATGATAGCCATCGGCTCAGGTCAGCTATTAGGAAAGGGATACCTCCAAGGCACACAGACCAAATACAATTTTGTCCCTGAGCAAAGTACGGATTTCATCTTCTGTACGGTTGGAGAGGAATGGGGATTTGTAGGAAGTACCTTTGTAATTGCCATCTATATTATCCTGCTTCTTCGAATCGTAAATATTGCCGAACGGCAGCGATCTGCATTTGCGCGGATATATGCCTATGGGGTAGCGTCTATCCTATTTTTCCATGTATTTATAAACATCGGGATGACAATAGGTATTGTTCCAGTCATCGGTATTCCCTTGCCTTTCATCAGTTATGGAGGATCTTCGTTGTGGAGTTTTACTATACTCCTATTCATCATGTTAAAATTCGATGCCAACCGCAAAGGAGTGGCCTAGCCCACTGACAACAATTCTTGCAGCGCAGCGTAGGTAAAGAATCAAAGCTTCATATACTAGAACCGTCATCGTACATAAGCAATATTCTGCATATCCACTACTTTACATGGATTTATATTTAAAACATATTCGGACTCATTTATCATAGTGTCCTTACGTACATCAACTTCACACCGTCAATGTTCCCAATTTTGTGAACAACGGCATTTACCTGCATCTTACGCACTTCAACATCCATAAAACATTTATTATCAAACTTTTGATTTAACACTTTCAGATTTTCATCCTTTACAATACGCATTATATCATTCATTTGAAGGTAATCAAATTCTATGGTGTAAACGTCATTTACTGTTTTCTCTACAATCAAGGCTTCCTTCAACGCCTCTTGTGTTGCCGATTTATATGCGTTAATCAATCCCGGCACACCCAACAGAGTTCCTCCAAAGTACCTCACGACGACAACAATAATATTCGTCACATCAAGAGACAACAAAACATTTAAAATAGGTCGACCTGCCGTACCAGAGGGTTCACCATCGTCATTGATGCGAAACACACTTCGATCGGGCGTCAAACGATAAGCCCAACAATGATGTCTAGCCTTAGGATGTCGGTCCTTCAGCTCTTGGATGATATCCTTCAATGCATCTTCAGAGATAAAAGGGAATGCATAGGCAATGAATTTACTTCCTTTATCCCTAAATACACCTTCACTACCTTTTTCGATAGTACGATACGTATCTTCGAATAAACTCACAAATAAGTAATTAATAATACTGAAACAATAGCAAGCGCTAATCCTACCCGATTAAGATTGGATAGCTTTTCCTTGAACAACCCTACACCAGCAATAGCACCAACAACAATAACCCCAATATTCATAGCCGTAAAAACAATAGATGGATTATCTGGTAAAGCACGGTGTGCCCGCATGTAAAACATGATATTACCAAAGTTGAAAATTCCCAATACAGCACCCCAGTAAATAGATTTAAAATCAAACATTTGTTTCTTTACAAATAATAAATAGCCTAGGCACAGAATCGCCACGAACAATGCCAAAGCAAAAATAACAAACATTGAGGAGGAGTAAGGAACTTCTTTATGTTGAGATACTTTCTTGAAAAATACGTCAATAATACCCATACCCAGAAAGACAATAGCAGGGTAGACAATCGTCTGTAAAGAATGATTTTCACCTTTTCCCTTCTTCTGCCAACCAATCGAACATATAATCGCAATCAGCCCTATTCCCATTCCTATTAACTTACCTACAGCCAAAGACTCTCCAAAAATGAAAAAAGCCGCCATCAAAGGAATAAAAAGTGAAAGACGCTGTGCTACCTCAGTTTTGACAACACCCCCGTATTGTATAGATAATGCTATTATCAAGAATAAGGAGGGCAAGAGAATTCCCAAAGGAAAATAAAGAGTCCAAGGCAAAGAATAAAAATCTAGAGAAACCGACAATGGATTTAGAAAACACCATGTCAACATCAAAGCTATTGGATAATTCCAAAGCACGAGTTGCAAATGATTGACACCACGATTCTTCGCCCATTTAATAAGCACGGCTACAGTAACACTACAGAGGACACTCAAAAAAACAAAAATCATAACTATTTATTTCCAAAGACCGACACCATTTCTTCTAGCTTTCCGTTCCAATTCAACAAAATAATTGGCATACTTTACATTCGGAGGAAAGGTTGCGCTCACGGCATAACCTCGTTCTACGAGCTCGGCATTTAAAAACATGCCATCTAGATATACATAAGCCAAAATCCGCCCGTAGCGATCTTGCTTTGCTGTATCAAATGTAAGGCTTACTTGCTTACCATCTAAGCGAGTTGTCAAATATTTTTTCGCCTCTTTACCAAAATAACCTATTGTTTTACGCCCTGTGTTCCTAGATTCTGGAGCATCTATCCCAATAAAACGAACTTTCACTCCCTTTGCGGATTGGTCATCAATTACAAAAGTATCACCATCGATCACTCGTTTGACCGTATAGTTTTTGTTTTCCTGGATTTTGAATGGTTTGGTAGAAAGGGAAAAGGAGGTAAACAACAAAAAAAACAGAGGGATACCCCTCAAAAGTAACTTCATAGAATCAAAAAATTAGAAGTTCCAAAAATAGCGAAACCTTTAATATTTATATAATTTCAAAATCAACTTGTTTTTTTACACTTAAAAACGCACAATTTTTACATACAAAAAACACCAAAAAAAACACACAATAATGCACATAAAATCAACAAAAAAAGCAAAGCAAAAATCAACCCATTAATAAAATAAGAGTCTGATTATAAGAATATTAACAACTATAAATGTGCAAATAAATCAAATTAATGAGCATTTAAAAGGTAAAAAACTAACTAAAATTCAAACAAATAAACACCTATAAAATCAAACAAAAATGAGTTAAAAATTCATATTATTTTAATTTATATTTGGTTTTATATTTTTTTGTTGTACATTTGAATCGTCAAACACGAGACACACAATGAAAAATAATAACGCATATCTATATTTTGGTTTCTTTTATTTTAACGATAAGAGCAGGGACTAGTATATAGTAAAGTTATACATGATATACAGGGTCCCGGAAATATTCGGGACCTTTTTTTGTTAGTTAAGTTACTTAAAAAGGACAATGAGCTTAAAAATTGCAATACAAGGAGCTAAAGCATCTTTTCACGAAGAGGCCGCGTTCAAGTACTTCGGGAATGAAATAGAAATCCTTGAATGTGATTCATTCAAGAGAACTTGTGAAATGCTTAAACACAACAAAGCAGATTACGTTGTAATGGCTATCGAAAACTCCATAGCAGGCAGCATACTTCAGAATTACAATCTATTGAGAGATTATCGATTCCATATTGTTGGAGAGGTGTACCTCCACATCCAACAACACTTGTTAGCGTTGCCAGGAGTCAAGATGACAGACATTAAGATTGTTGAGTCTCATCCCATTGCCATCCGTCAATGCGACGCCTTCTTAGAAGATCATCCTGAATTTTTGGTAAAGGAATTTACGGACACAGCTGCGGCGGCCAAAAAGATTGCAGAAGAGAAACTAACGACAACAGCTGCTATTGCGGGACAACTGGCGGCAAAGCTTTACGGATTAGAAATCATCGAACGAAGAATCGAGACAAACAAGAAAAATGCGACGCGCTTTCTAGTTTTAGCTGATGAAGTTGTTGAACAAAAAAATGCAAATAAGGCGTCACTATCTTTCCAAACAGGCAATGCTGTTGGGGCACTTGCAAATGTCTTACAGTGTTTTGCCGAACAGAACGTCAACCTCACTAAAATTCAATCCATGCCCGTCGTAGGTCGTCGTAATGAGTACGATTTTTACGTCGATGTCGAATGGAAGAAACAAAGCGAATATGATGCGGCCATCCGAAAAGTGCTGAAACATACCGTTAACTTTAGCATTATGGGTGAATACATCAAAAACGAAAAATTGTAAATAATCAACAAATTAGAAAATATAAAATACGCAATAAAATGAAACACACGTTAGACATCCTTCCGTTAAAATCATGGTTAGACACTGGAGATAAACCACTTATCATCGGAGGACCATGTAGCGCCGAGACTGAAGAACAATTGGTATCCACAGCTCACCTATTGGCAAATACTGGCAAAGTCAATGTACTTCGCGCAGGTATATGGAAGCCTCGTACCCGTCCAGGAGAATTTGAAGGTATTGGCAGCATTGGCCTAGAATGGTTAAAAAGAGCCAAAGAAGAAACTGGATTGTTGACAGCCACTGAAGTAGCTACAGCCAAACATGTTGAAGAGGCGCTGGCTGCTGGAGTTGATATCCTGTGGATTGGAGCCCGTTCAACGGCCAACCCTTTCACCGTTCAGGAAATTGCTGATGCTCTTCAAGGAGTGGATATCCCAGTATTAATCAAAAACCCAGTCAACCCAGATCTTTCACTGTGGGTGGGTGCACTTGAACGGATTAACCGAGCTGGTATCAAGAAATTAGCAGCTATCCATAGAGGTTTCTCATCCTATGAGAAAACTGCATTCCGCAATGAGCCAATGTGGGATCTTGCCATTCAGTTGAAAACATTGATTCCAGACCTACCGGTCATCAACGACCCTAGTCACATCTGTGGTAATCGTGAGTTAATACCTTACATTGCTCAAAAAGCAATGGACATGGATATGCAAGGGCTAATTGTTGAATCTCATATAGACCCTTCTGTTGCTTGGACAGATGCCAAACAACAATTGACACCAGCTGCTTTAGCAGAATTGGTAGACCATTTATCTCTTCGTCACCCGGCGTCGGACAACCCAGCCTTTGAAGACAAGCTGGCAGAGCTTCGTTCTGAAATCGACAAACTAGATGACAAAATCATCCAACAGATTGGAGAACGAATGAAAATTGCAGAAAAAATAGGCGAATACAAAAGAGACAATAATGTGACGATTTTACAAGTATCCCGTTGGGATGAGATTGTACAAAAACGTGCAAAACTTGCCAATGCGCTTAATTTGGATAATGATTTCACAGTAAAATTTTTGGAATTGTTGCACAATGAATCTATTCGTAGACAAAACGAAGTCATGAACACTAAACCTATTGCGGAGGCATAATGGAGCATTCAAGCATCATAATTAGCCATAAAAGCAAAAAAACGGATGGTACGGTACAGCTCACAGGATCAAAGTCCGAGAGCAACCGTGCCCTCATCATACAAGCACTAAGCAACGGAGCAGTATCCATTCAAAACCTATCAAATGCAGATGATACGGTAATCATGCAACGAGCGCTCACGCTAGCAGCATCACCTCAACCTGGATTTAATACGATAGACATCGGGCCAGCAGGAACAGCCATGCGGTTCCTGACATCCTATCTCAATTTGGTAAAAGGCAACTTTATATTGACTGGAACTGCGCGTATGCAACAACGTCCGATTGGCATACTGGTGGATGCACTGAAACATATTGGCGCAGATATACACTACGAGCAAAAGGTGGGGTATCCACCGTTGAAGATTGAAGGGGGAATGTTTCAAAGCAAACCTGAGGTTACCATTAAAGGGAATATCAGTAGCCAATACATATCCTCTCTCCTACTTATAGCATCGTCTCTTAAGCAAGGACTAACCTTGAATATCGAAGGTGAGCTTACTTCTAGACCATATGTCACCATGACACTAGATATGCTCAAAGAGGTCGGAATTGCACACACCTGGACAGCATCCGCTATCAAAATCGAGACTCAACAAGCCAAAAATTCGACATTATATGTCGAGCCAGACTGGAGCGCAGCTTCCTATTGGTTTTCCATTGTAGCATTATCTCAAAAGTCGCATATTGTACTACCTGGACTTAAGCAGAGCAGCCTACAGGGAGACAGTGCCATTGTAGATATCATGGAGCATTTTGGCGTAGTCTCTTCATTTAAAGAAGATGGGTTGCACCTTCAGAAATCGACTTTACATTCTGAAAAAGAACTATTTGACTTTAAAGAATGTCCCGATTTGGCGCAAACCGTAATAGTGTGTGCCGCTATCCTCAAAAAGAATATTTCTTTTACAGGACTCGAAACACTTAAAATAAAAGAAACGGACCGTATCGCCGCACTTCAGAATGAAATCGGAAAATTCGGTGCCAAACTGATCGAAGAAAATGGATATTATCATCTTCAGACAGACAATGTATTTGTACCGGACCATATCTCGATCAAAACATATGAAGATCATCGTATGGCAATGGCATTTGCGCCTTTGGCCTTAATCTTTGAACAAGTTGAGATAGAAGAGCCGCAAGTAGTTGAAAAATCATACCCTGAATTCTGGGATCATTTAAAAAATCAAGGCTTCACCATTACAGCATAGAAAATAAGAATAAGACTATAATATTATGGTCTTATTCTTATATTTACGCTTTATTATATACTATTTTATGGCAGGAAATTCATTTGGAGAGGTATTCAGCATTACGACTTTCGGAGAGTCCCATGGAGAGGCAATTGGCGTAATCATAGATGGTTGCCCTTCGAATGTCAATATTGACGAAGATTTCATCCAATCAGAGTTGGATAAAAGAAAACCAGGACAATCCAAAATAACGACTCAACGCAAGGAAAGCGATACCGCAAAGATTCTTTCGGGGGTATTTGAGGGTAAATCTACGGGAACACCTATTGCCCTAATCATTCCTAATGAAGATCAAAGGTCCAAAGACTACTCACATATCCAAGATAAATTCAGACCTTCTCATGCCGACTACACCTATCACGTTAAGTATGGTCATCGCGACTACCGTGGAGGAGGCAGATCATCAGCAAGAGAAACTGCTGCAAGAGTAGCAGCTGGAGCTGTTGCCAAATTATTCCTAAAACAATATGGCATTGAGATTTTCGCACATGTAAGTGCGGTCGGCAAAATCGATGCCCCAAATGTAGATGCTTCGGATTTGTGCTCACTTTTGAAACTAAGGGAAGAGAATATTGTCAGATGTGCAGACCCTGCAACTGCGAATGAGATGATTACTTTCATTGACAGCATCCGCAAAGCAGGCGATACTGTCGGCGGAAAGATTTCAACCATCGTAAGAAATGTGCATGCTGGACTAGGTGAACCGGTTTTCGATAAGCTACATGCAGATTTAGCCAAGGCTATGATGAGTATCAATGCCGTACACGGTTTTGAATACGGTTCGGGCTTCGCTGGATCAGAGATGACAGGATCAGAACACAACGATATCTTTGTCAATGACGGGAATAACCTCAACAAGGTTCATACCATAACTAATTTCTCAGGGGGAATCCAGGGAGGAATCTCCAATGGAATGGATATCATGTTTCGTACAGCATTCAAACCAGTGGCTACGATAATGAGAGATCAAGACACCGTAAACACCGAAGGGGAACCCGTATCTATATCTGGAAAAGGTCGACATGACCCATGTGTAGTCCCCAGAGCAATAGTCATTGTTGAAGCTATGACAGCAATTGTAATAGCAGATCATTTATTAAGACAAAAAAGTTATCAGCATGTCACGAGTTAATCAGTATATCCTTGCCACTGACATCGGTGGATCTCATATTACATCAGCCATCGTTAATACGGAGGACTGGTCAATAGTAGCGGATTGTGTCACACGAAATCGTGTTGACTCATCTTCAGATGCTAAATCGATTTTTCAATCTTGGGCATCCAATTTAAAAGAAACAATTCATAAATCTCCACATAAGATTTCACAATTAGGCATCGCAATGCCTGGCCCATTCGACTATGATAACGGTATATCATTGATGCACAATCAAGATAAATACGATAGCCTGTATCAATTGGACACTACAGTAGGTCTTCAAGAGACATTGAAAGACCACCCTTTAGAAATCCGTTACATCAATGATGCTGCTGCATTTTTACAGGGGGAGGTATTTGCATCCAAACTGGATAATAATGATATTATCCTAGGTATTACACTAGGTACGGGTCTAGGAAGTGCCGTTTGGAGGAAAGGGGAGAAAGCCTTTGATGCTGATTTATGGAATACCCCCTATCGAAGTTCTATTTTTGAGGAGTACATGGTCACACGTTGGTTTACGAGAAGATTCGAAGAATTAACAGGGAATAACGTAGACGGACTTAAGGAAATCCTTCAAAATCATAGAGAAGAAGCTGCATTCGACACATTAATGACCGAGTACAGCGAGCAGCTTTTAGATTTTCTGGGCTTCTTTTCCGAAAAATATAAATGTAGGCAATTTATCATTGGGGGCAATATAGCCAAAGCATTGGATATTATTATTTCCTATAATCCTAAGGGATTCGAACCGTATACCATAGGTACAAGCAACCTGGACGAAAAAGCAGCTATAATTGGAGCGGCGAGTATCTTTCAATAGTAAAAAGACTTATCCTGCTTTATATTTAAAATAAAGCAGGATAATAATCTGGATCACTATCATTCATCATTGCATATACCAGTTCGATAACATCATCCGCAGAAGGTTTTGTAAAATAGTCTCCATCCGACCCATAAGGGGGCCGGTGTGCTTTAGCACTAAGTGTACGGGGCTGGCTATCCAAATGGTAATATCCATTCTGATCTTCAATTATCTGCTGCAAAATAAAAGAACTAGCTCCTCCTGGAACATCTTCATCTACAACTAGTAGCTTATTGGTTTTTTCCAAAGATTTTTTACAGACGTGGGTCAAATCGAATGGCTGCAAACACTGTACATCTACGATTTCCATGTTAATGCCCATTTTTTCTAATTCTACAGCAGCCTCCTGTACCACACGCAGTGTTGAACCATATGATACGACAGTAATGTCGCCCCCTTCTTTTATGACTTCGGCAATTCCCAATGGGACAGTAAAGTCACCAATATTAGTAGGTAGCTTCTCTTTTAAACGATAGCCATTGAGGCACTCGACAACAAGAGCAGGTTCATCACCTCTTAAAAGAGTATTGTACATACCAGCAGCTTGTGTCATATTTCGAGGAACACAAATATGCAGTCCTCTCAAGGCTCCCAACAAGACTGTCATTGGAGACCCCGAATGCCAAATACCTTCCAAGCGGTGACCTCTGGTTCTAATAATCAACGGAGCCTTTTGTCCCGCTTTAGTTCGATAACTCAAACTTGCCAAATCATCGCTCAATACTGGGAGCGCATAAATTAAATAGTCTAGATACTGGATTTCAGCAATTGGGCGTAATCCTCTCATAGAGAGTCCAATTCCTTTACCAATGATGGCGGACTCCCTTATACCCGTGTCAAAAATCCGAAATTCACCAAATTTTTGTTGTAACCCTGCAAATCCTTGATTCACATCTCCGATTTTACCGACATCTTCGCCAAAGGCCAGCAATCTTTCATCACGTTCAAAATTGGCATCAAAACAAGCATTCAAGATTTCACGCCCATCAACTATAGGTGTATCATCGCTATACTGAGGAGCTACGACTGTCACTTCGAGTGGTGACTGAGGTGTACTCGTAAAAAGATAGTCATTGAATCGATCTTCATTAACTTTTTTCCGTTGTGCATACCAGGCTAACAAATCATCTTTACCTCCGACATTGTGTTTCCGCAAATCTCTAATTGCACGTCTAACATTTACATAAACCTCTTTAAAAGAAGGCTCGGGCAAAGATTTCAATGTCTTTAGGGGCATTTCAACTATCTCCGAATCGATTGTCTCCAAAAGCCATATCGCCTGTTCGAGATCTTCATTGATGGTTTTATGATAGTCTGTCCAAGCTCTTCGCTGTTCTTGCCTTACGTATTCCTTAGCCTCCTGTTCAATTTTCCTCAACTCCTCTTCCGTCGCTATATCGGATTCCAATATCCAGGTTCTCATTTTAAGGTTACAGTCATAAGCCCGCTCCCACTCCAATCGTTCAGTAGATTTATACCTTTCGTGCGAACCACTAGAAGAATGCCCTTGAGGCTGGGTAAGTTCAGTGACATGCACCAAGCATGGAACATGCTCCTCCCGCGCAAAGGTCATTGCTTTTTCATACGTTTCAATCAAACCAGCATAATCCCAGCCGCGAACTTTAAAAATCTCGTAGCCATTACTATCTCCTTTTCTTTGAAACCCCTTTAGCGCTTCAGAAATATCGCCTTTTGTTGTTTGCAATTCGTTTGGTACCGAGATACCATAGCCATCATCCCATATAGAGATAATCACGGGTATCTGATTGACTCCTGCTGCGTTAACTGTCTCCAGAAATACCCCTTCGGATGTCGCGGCATTACCAATAGAACAAAATACAACCTCATTTCCAAAATTTGAAAACTTTGAGAAGTTGGTCAATTTAGTATTATGTCGATATAACTTAGAAGCAAGTCCAAGTCCCATGATTCTGGACATCTGCCCTCCCGTTGTCGAAATATCGGAAGCCGAATTCTTTCGAGAAGTCTGATCGAACCAATTGCCCTCAGCGTCAATCAATCTCGTTGCAAAATGACAATTCATCTGGCGTCCCCCAGAAGAAGGATCGGATTCGATGTCAGGATGAGCGTACAGTTGAGAGAAAAATTGGTATATAGAAACAATCCCCGAAGCGAACGCAAATGTTTGATCTCTGTAATATCCAGATCTCCAATCGCCATCACGGAATACCTTTGCCATAGCAAGCTGAGCCAATTCCTTACCATCGCCAAAGATGCCGAACTTGGCCTTACCTGTTAGCACTTCCTTTCTTCCTAGCAAGCTCACTTGTCTACTCTCTACAGCTAACCGGTAATCTGAAATAACAATTTTCCTGAAATCCTCAAAACTTAGTTTAGACGGTTCCAGTGCGTTAGAATGTTGTATAATGGTTCCTGACATTTCTTATTTTTCAGTTTCAACAAAAATACTAAAAATAAATTCTTTAATTCGCCTATTGCGAAGCTAATTTATATGGCAAAAGCTCCCCAACACCAAATATTAACAAACCAATAGTGCTATATATCTCAGGTTAGGATTGTTTTAGGTATCTTTGTTCGTTTCACTTCAAAATACAAAAAAATTGAGTTTTAAAGAATTAAATATCTCAAAAAAAATAATAGAGAGACTAGATACACTCAAAATAAGTAATCCCACTGAAGTTCAACAGCTCGTAATTCCTCTTATCCTGAACGGAGAAGATGTTGTAACGATATCGCCCACAGGCAGTGGCAAGACCGAGGCGTACAGCATACCTATTATCAACAAACTCTTGTCCAGCGTCGACCGCAAGGGTGGAGTGATTATCCTTTCCCCAACTCGCGAATTGGCCCTGCAGACGCATCAACGCATAATCAAGCTTGTACCACAGGGTTATGATATTCAATTAGCGACCATTATCGGTGGGCAATCTTACGAAATGCAAATTCAGGCAATAGAACAAGAGCCTCCTATTATTATCGCCACCCCGGGAAGATTATTTGACTTGATTAACCAACAGAAGCTGGATTTGGAACGGTTTGATACACTAATCATCGACGAAGCCGATGAAATGCTCCAACTTGGATTTTTGGCAACCTTGTTTCAAATTCTAGGTTTTCTACCTAAAAGGAGGCAGACCTTACTATTCTCTGCAACATTTCCAAAGGAGCTAGAAAAAGAGTGTTCCAAGATCTTGCAAAATCCGATTCAGATACAAGTAGCACACAAAGGTCATTACCAAGGTCAAACGAACCAGTTCCTCCTCTTCGTAGACAAGAATGATAAAAAAGAGCTAATCCGATACCTGATTGACGAATACAATATCCAAAGCGCACTTATCTTTACGAGGACTATACATGGAGTAGACCGCATTGTTAAGGATCTAACCAACAATGGATACAGCGCTCAGGGGCTTTATGGAGACAAATCACAATCTGTTAGAAATAGTATCGTGAATGACTTCAAAGCGGATAAATTCAGATTTCTAGTGGCAACGGACATTGCATCTAGAGGACTGCATCTAGATCATCTTAATTATGTCATCAATTACGAGCTCCCAGACAGTGCCGATCAATATATCCACCGTATAGGTCGAGTGGGGAGGTCGAATATCGAAGGATACGCCTATACCTTTTGTGATGCTGAAGACAATTCAGCCCTCATCAACCTCCAAATCAACCTCCAAAAAACTATCCCAATTATGGAGCAGCACCCGTATGTTCTTTCATGGCAAAAAATGCTATCAGCCAATCAATTAACAAACAAAAAGAAAACATCCTCAAATAAAAAGAGGAAATAATATAGACAATACACCGAAGTATCGTCAAGGAATAGCACAATATTCCTTACTTTTAGATTTTAAACAAATTACAACATACAGTTTACTAACGATGAGTACAGTTCATTTATTCGATAACTCCCACCCCCAATCAAAAGGCAACAAACTCGGTGACCTGGAAAAGACGGTTATTATAAATTCGTTGATGCAGACCTCCCTCGCGGAGCGTGACAACAACTGGGTTGACGATTTTGTAAACAACATCGACCAGGCAAATTTGACATTAGCGGAGCCGGAAGTATTGATAGGCTCGGACGGCTTTCCTTACTTTAATCTCCGAACAATTGCCTCGGGAGAGAGCTTCAAAGCATTCGTAATCCAAACAGAGTTGGACAATATACTGAACCAAGGCTTTGGTGTAGCCATTAATGCTGGGCAAGACCAGTCTGATTGGATTTTTTCACATGGAGATATGGTAAACTTAAGATTGAATGGAGAATTTTATACAGACCGCAGTACCTTTTCTTCCAAAAATGAAAAGACCGTTATCACTAAAGATGAAGACATTCTTATTGGGCAACCAGCCGAAACCATTCTTCCAAGGCGACTGAGAAATGCAATACGAGAATTCTTGGTATACAGCGGCATCAAAAACCCAAAAATTGCACTTATTGCGCGCGATTACAAAGATGAAGAACTGGTTAGACAGGATCTTGTCTTCAATATTATCCCTATGCAATTCCGTACAGAAAAAGAATTTGAAGCGATTATGACCACTATTGGTTGGTTCTTACCCCGACACTATTCTTTTATAGGTCTTGACGAACTAAGCCTAGAAAATGGATTTCAACCCTTATAATGCATCTGAAATAAATTAATTAAATGTATCCTTTTAACGTACGTGTGTATGGTATCCTGATCAACGAAGATGGCCAGGTACTCATAAGTGATGAAAAAACAGAGCGTGTATCGTTCACTAAATTTCCGGGAGGCGGATTGGAATATGGCGAAGGTCTTATCGATGCCTTAAAAAGGGAATACCTTGAAGAATGCGATTTGCATGTGGAGGTTATCAAACATATTTACACAACAGATTTTTGGGAAAAATCCAGTTTCAACGAAAGCCAAATCATTAGCATCTATTACCTAGTAAGGGCGATTTCTCCTCTCAATGTAATTATCAAACAACAAGTATTTGACTTTGAAGATAGCGTAATCGACGACCAAGATCAAAAACTACAATCGTTCAGATTAGTCAATGTTGACAAATTACAAGCCAATGAGCTGACTTTCAAAACAGACCAAGTTGCATGGCAAGAGTTTATAAAACAAGTAACAGTTTAAACGCATAGTTTTTGTAACATTTTTATTATTTGTTAACGCCACAAACCTACACAACTAACTGATAAACAAGGTTTTAAAAAGACAAAAAAATTAGAACAACACATTTTATATAAACCAGTAGGCACTTTTTTGAATTATAATTTGATTTCGGATAAATTTCACTATTTTTGAAATTGAAAATTCCTAGTCCTATAGGTTTTTTAATAGTTAGTGTGATTTTAAGGCGATACTCCCCGTATCGCCTTATCTTTTAAATCCCTCTGCCTATTTAAAAATAAAATAAAGCGCAAGTACGATAACTATCCCTATGACTATCGTAATCTTTGTTCTACGGACCTCATTATATGCAGCATCACTCTTGAAATGATAGTCTCTCTTTTGCATTCTCATAATATCCTCCTTTTTCTTTCTGTATTAAGTATTTATATTTCGTGTGCAACCTTTCTAAATTCCTTCCAATTCAATTCTTAAAAGCAATTCATTGGGTTTATAATAATGATGCAAATCAAATACAATTTACATAAATTTGTCGACTATTCATGATGATATGGCTCACCTTTCAAGATGGAGAATGCTCTATACAACTGCTCTACAAAAAACAAACGAATCATTTGATGTGAAAAAGTCATCTTAGAGAGCGAAATTTTTTGATTGCCCCGTTCATATATACGTTGATCAAACCCATATGGCCCTCCTACTACAAACACCAAATGTTGAACACTATTCACCATATTTTTCTCTAAATATTTCGAAAAATCTATGGAACGGAATTCCTTTCCGAATTCATCCAACAGCACGACAGTATCCTGTGGCTGGATGTACTTCATAATCAATAATGCCTCCTTATCCTTTTGTTGCGCTTCACTAAGACTTTTACTATTTTTGATATCAGGAATAATAATCAGATTGAATGAAATGTAATATTTCAATCTTCCCATATATTTTTCCAGACCTTCATTCAAGTACTTTTCATCTGTCTTTCCTATACAAATCAGCGTAATCTTCATATAATCATCCTGTTATTAAACATACAAAGATACGTAGGTTAAAGCCTTTTTATTATAAAAAGCCATATTAATTCTTATATTTGATTTAAATTTAGTTTTAACGAAAATAATACTACTACAGATGAAGAAATTAAAACTAGCATTATCCCTACTATTGGGACTTTTTTCCATAGCCTCACACGCGCAGGGAAATAATGCAGATTCGACCAAAACATGGACCATTAAAGGAGAAAACACCTTTTTAATTAATCAAAGTTCTTTTTCCAATTGGGCAGCTGGTGGAGTAAACTCCTTTGCTGGAAACCTAATTTTTAACTACGATTTCAACTACAAAAAGGAAAAATGGAGTTGGGACAATAAAGTACTTGCAGCTTACGGCCAGACATTCCAAAAAGAAACAGATTGGCGAAAGAATGACGATAGATTTGCTATAAACAGTCTATTGGGTTATCAAGCAAAGGAAAAATGGCTATATACATTCTTCCTGAACTTTAATACGCAATTTGCCAACGGATATAAATACGAAGGTGATGATAAGCAATTACTATCGAAGGCTTTTGCCCCCGCTTACTTAAGCTTCGGACCTGGTTTTGCGTATAAAGAATCGGATAATTTTAAGATTAACATTTCTCCTGCGGCTACAAGATTTGTCTTTGTAACAGCAGATGAACTGGCTGAAAATTATGGTCTAGATCCTGGTAAAAATTCACGTTTTGAATTTGGAGCTTCATTGGATGCATATTATAAAACTGACATTATGGAAAATATATCGTTTGAAAATATCCTCAAGCTTTATTCCAACTATCTAGAAGACCCTCAAAATGTTGATGTAGATTACACTGCTAATTTATTTATGAAAGTCAACAAATTCATAACTGTGAATGCGGGTGTACAACTGTTGTATGATGACAATACCCTTATCCCACGAGAGGGAGACGCTCCTGGTACAGGAAGGCCCGCGTTACAGATTAAACAAATACTAGGTGCAGGGATTACATATAAGTTTTAGAAGAATCGCCTAAAACCAAAAAAGCCCAATGGAAATCCATTGGGCTTTTTATGAGACATCAGTATCGACTATTTCTTGGTTGCTACGATATCAATCTTAAAATTGATTTCTTTAGAAATCAAATCATCCTCTTTTCCTGTATAGTTCACTCCCCAATCTCCTCTGACGATGTTAAAGTCAGCATGGGTCTTGATAGTGGTATCTGTAGACTCCAATACTTTTGCATCGAAAGTAATGCTCTTATTCACCCCTTTGATTGTCAAATTTCCAGTAATTTTTAAATCAGCAGGTGTAGCCCCTACTTCAGCCTTTGCAATAGCGAATGTTGCTTCAGGGAATTGCGTTACATCAAAGAAATCTGCTGACTTTAAATGTCCATCCAATTTACCTTTATATTCACCCTCTAAGTCAGTAGAGCTGATTGTATTCATATCCAAAACAAAATCCCCACCAATCAACGTATTATTCTCGACATGAATGGTACCTGACTTGACAGCTACTGTACCAGTATGCGCACCTGTCACTTTTGTACCTGTCCATACTACTTTCGATTGAGCAGCATCCACTGTATAGGCATCGCCTGTGGTAGGTGTTTCAACAATAGCTGTAGAATCAGAAGTATCAGCTTTCTTTCCTTCTGGATTACCTGCACAAGAACCCAATACTAGAGCAGCAACTGCCGCGAATAAAACGATTTTTTTCATGATGACATTTGTTAATTTATATGTTTAAACATTAGTTCTACACAAAGATATAGATTTATCCTATATAGTTTGTCAGCAAAATAAGAAAAGACATTTTTCAGACAAATCTAATGACCTACAGGACTAGCTTCTACTCTCCGAATATCCGCACCTAGGGCCTTCAATCTTTCCTCGATATTTTGGTACCCTCGTTCAATCTGCTCAATATTATAAATTCTAGATTTACCTTGTGCAGATAGCGCTGCTATAAGTAGCGATACTCCTGCGCGTATATCCGGTGAGGTCATCTCGATGCCTCTTAATTTAAATGCTTTATCTAGACCGATTACAGTAGCACGATGTGGGTCACAAAGAATAATCTGGGCGCCCATATCGATTAATTTGTCAACGAAAAACAAACGGCTCTCGAACATTTTTTGATGGATAAGCACATTTCCCTTTGCTTGGATTGCGGTGACCAATACGATACTCAATAGGTCGGGTGTAAATCCTGGCCAAGGAGAATCGGACACCGTCAAAATAGACCCGTCAATAAAGGTCTCTATTTCATAATGCTCCTGAGCAGGAATAAATATATCATCTCCCCTCAACTCCAGTTTGATTCCCAGTCGAGAAAAAATAGTAGGTATGATTCCCAACTCTTTGTAACAAACATCTTTGATTGTGATCTCCGATCCAGTCATCGCAGCCAGTCCAATAAATGAACCTATTTCTATCATATCTGGCAGCATCTTATGGCTGGTTCCACCAAGTCTTTCTACCCCTTCGATTGTCAATAGATTAGATCCAATCCCGCTAATCTTAGCCCCCATCCTATTCAACATCTTACATAGCTGTTGAAGATACGGCTCACAAGCTGCATTGTAAATAGTGGTAGTTCCCTTTGCCAACACAGCAGCCATCACGATATTGGCCGTACCTGTCACAGAGGCTTCATCCAACAAAATAAACGCACCGGTCAATTCAGTAGCATCCACATTGAAAAAATGGTTTTCGGCATCATACACAAATTTAGCGCCCAACTTCTCAAATCCAAGAAAATGAGTATCCAGACGTCTTCTTCCTATTTTATCTCCACCTGGTTTGGGGATGGCCGCTTTACCAAATCGTGCCAGCAATGGACCTACAATCATAATAGAGCCGCGTAACCCCCCACCCTTCACCTTAAATTCTTCTGAAAGAAAGTAATCAATATCGATATCCTTTGCCTCAAATACGTAGGTATCTTTATCCACACGATTCACCTTAACACCTAGCGACTGCAACAGTTCAATCAGCTTATTTACATCCTTGATATCAGGGACATTGGTTATTGTCATTGGTTCTTCCGTCAACAATACGGCAGATATAATCTGTAAAGCTTCATTTTTAGCCCCCTGAGGAACAATCTCTCCCTTTAATGGTTTTCCTCCATTTATCTCAAATGCATTCATTTTTTTTCGTAAAGTTCGTTATTAATTAAAAAGAGCAATTGGAATATGATATACATCTCAATTGCTCTTCCCCACCTATCATAAAGTGAAAATTATCCTCTTTTATGATTATTGGAATGGTTGTTATTACTGTGATAGCTCTTTTTTGCACCACCACCATTGTTATTGTTATTATTGTTATTCCGCTTCACAAAGCCACCAGGTTTCTTCATATTGCTACCTGCCTTTTGCTGATTACTACCCTTATTGTTATTTGTGGAAGCGCCACCGGCTTGCGTCTTCACCCTGTTTCCTGGAGGAGGGGTTTTAAAATCAAGCTTAGTCAGTACCGTTCCTTCCGGGAGAGAAAGTGCGCCTTTTGAAAGCTCCTTCAAGTCTGCTAGAATCTGCTCGTCCGATACTGAATCTTTATTCCATGTCAGATAGGCCATTTTCATAAAATTAGCAATTGACACAGTCATCTGTCCCTTTTTGGTTTCATCTGAGATTAAGATTGCACGTTCAATCATCGTCTCAGCGGTATGTCCATAGTGCTTGAAACGGATTTTATGTTGCGGATAGTTTAGTATCTGCGGTTTATGTTTCACATCCTCTCTGCTTTGGACAGGATAAGGAGAATCTACATCAATCTTAAAGTCAGAAATAATGCGGAGGTGATCCCACAACTTGTGCTTAAAATCGGCGACATCCCGTAAATGTGGGTTCAACACCCCCATCATATCAATCACGACTTGAGCATGCCTATTGCGTTCCTCTTTAGTAGGAAGTGAACAAATATAATCCACCATATTTTGCACATTTCTCCCATATTCAGCTAATATAAGCTTGGGTCTAGTGCTGTTATAATCAAAATCCATAAATGCTGTATCAAGACACCTTATTACTACAACGTAAATCGGATGTCATTATTCTTGTGTAAATATAATAAATGCTTATTGTACAATCCTAAGTTTGGCAAATTTAAGCAACAATTGCTTTTGTCCCAACTCTTTAAAGAAAATAGTTGCTTTTATATCCGTTTTATTTCCTTCAAGATTCACAACCTTACCAAAGCCAAAGCGTTCATGCTCTACTTCCATCCCCACTTGTAGCCCGCTAGTATCCGATGGCGTAAACCCCGGAGTAGGCGTATGCGCCTTAGGCAATATGGAAGTAGTTTTAACAATCTTCGGCTTAGGTTTCGTGAATACGTCTTGATCTTTCTGTTGCCAATTGACGCGATCACGTTGGAAACCATCACCAGCAGAGGAAGGCATAGCCCTAGGCTTAAAATCCAAATCCAGACATGCAGGATTTAGCTCATCCAAGAACCGGCTCGGTTCGCAGTTGTTCAATGTACCCCATCGATAGCGGGAGGTGGCGTAGGAAATCAACAATTTCTTTTCGGCTCGCGTCACCGCAACATAGAATAGACGACGCTCCTCTTCTAGTTCTGTTCTTGAATTTAAAGAAAGTTGCGACGGAAATAGATTTTCTTCCAATCCAACGATAAAGACAATTGGAAATTCCAACCCTTTAGAAGAATGAATTGTCATCAGTGACACGGTATCCGCATTAGGGTCCTTATCATTATCGTCATTGGTCAATAACGCAATATCTTGCATAAAGATATCCAATCCTTTATCTTCAATATCTTCACGCTCAGAAAATTCTTTGATACCATTCAACAACTCCTGAATATTCTCATACCGACTCAATCCTTCAACAGATTTATCAGCATATAGCTCTTTCAAAATTCCAGAATGCTGGGCAATGTGCATAGCCGTATCGAATGCCGAATGTCCTTTGGACATGGCTTGAAAACTTTGTACCATCGTCGCAAAGCCCCCTACTGATGATGCACTTCTCCCGTCCAAAAACATCTGTGCGTTGGCTACTACATCCCACAATCTCAATTGTTGTTGGTCCGCCGCAATCATAATACGTTCTAAAGTCGTATCACCAATCCCTCTACGAGGGTAATTGATAACTCGTTTCAAGGCCTCTTCATCATTAGGATTGAAGGTCAGTCTAAAATAGGCGATTAAATCTTTGATTTCCTTTCTTTGATAGAAAGAAGTACCACCATATATCTTATAAGGTATACCGATTTTACGCAAAGCCTCCTCCATTGCCCTAGACTGCGCGTTGGTACGGTACAAAATTGCAAAATCTTTATAACGCAATCCCTTCAATGACTTCTCTTCCGCAATCAAATCGGCAACAATCTTCCCCTCTTCGTTATCCGAAAAAGCACGGTTTACCTTGATTTTTTCTCCTTCTTCATTATCCGAGAACACATTCTTCTCCAATTGGTTCTTATTATTGGCGATGATGCTATTTGCAGCATTGACAATCATCTTCGTCGACCGATAGTTTTGTTCCAATTTGAATACCTTCACCTCGGGGTAATCCTTCTGAAAGTTGAGGATATTCTGAATATTAGCACCACGAAAGGCATATATACTCTGTGCATCATCCCCTACCACACATATATTCTCATTAACCGCAGCAAGTCGCTTCACAATGAGGTATTGGGAAAAGTTAGTATCCTGATACTCATCCACCATTAGGTACTTAAACTGATGCTGATATTTATGCAGCACTTCGGGATGCTTATTCAAGAGCACGTTGGTCTTGAAGAGAAGATCGTCAAAATCCATTGCTCCAGCGCGATAACAGCGTTGCGCATAAGTCATGTAAATCTCTCCCATCTGCCCGCGGCCGTTGGATTGATCCTCAGCTTTGATTGCTTCGTTTTTATTATACTCTTGCGGAGAGATCAGATTATTCTTAGCTTGAGAAATCCGACTGTAAACATGATTGGCATTATAAAGCTTATCATCAAGGTTCATTTCCCTCAGAATAGTCCTAATCAAACTTTTGGTATCATCTGAATCATAGATGGTGAAGTTACGTGGATAACCGATTAACTCAGCCTCCACACGCAAAATTTTGGCAAATACAGAGTGAAATGTTCCCATCCAAATATTTTTCGCTTCGTTGCCAACAACCTTAATGATACGTTCACGCATCTCCTTAGCAGCCTTATTCGTAAAGGTCAATACCAAGATATTAAAGGGATCTATACCTTTTTGAATGAGATGGGCTACACGGTAGGTAATCACGCGTGTCTTACCGGACCCCGCTCCTGCGACAATCATCACCGGCCCTTGCACCTGCTCTACAGCTGCTCTTTGGGATGGGTTTAATCCTGCTAGATAATCCAAAATAATCCGTAAATTTTTATGTTAGAAAAAACTTCTTGAAACGCCTGCACAATAGTTTTAAAAGTACTGAGATGGTTCGTTTAGGCCAACATTACTCCTCAGCCAACTGACGGAGCACTCATCGATTCCTTATTTAATTGCAGGTATCCATCAATACCCAAGCACTCAAGAAAAAATAGTCCGTAAAAATACAAAAACAATCTGACACGCCCACACACATTATCATAAAGATTGTTAAACATGACATATTCATGCATCGAATCATTTGATTAAAAAAATTGCAAATCAGTAGATTAGATAAGTCAAGATACCGGTTTCGAAAATGTTAGATATCCGATAGGACACAAAACTTTCGGGCAACCCTCAAAAATACAATTATTTACAGCGGTTGTATTATCTTTGTCACTAAAGACAATTTACGTGAAATAATAAAATTTTGTAAACATATCCTATTCTTTTACGTTTTTACATAGAACTTTAACCCTTTTATTGAGTATACGGCTTTGAATAAATTTGGAAGAATTGCACTAAAAACTATTTTATGGATCATTGGCTCTGTTATCGCGCTGCTTTTACTTGCCATCTTTTTGATTCGCCTCCCATCTGTTCAAAACTATGTGGTCGGTAAAGTGACCAATTATGTAGAGAACAAGATTGGCACTCCCGTCAAGATAGGCTATATAAAAATAGAATTTCCCAAAAATCTAGTCCTTCAAAACTTATATTTAGAGGACGAGAGCAAAGACACGTTAGTCGCTACCGAAGAGCTCAAGGTAGACATCAATATGCTAAAGTTGCTAAAGAATACCGTCGAAATCCAGGAGATATCTTTGAAAGGTGCAACTGCAAAAATAAATAGGTCGTTGCCCGATAGCGCCTTCAACTTTGACTATATCGTCAAGGCATTTTCTTCTGAAAAAGAAAGTACCCCAACAGCCGACACCTCGTCAGCAATGCTTTTCAACATTGAAAAAGTCAATCTTGACAAAATAAGATTCGTATATAAGGATGATGTCATCGGCACAAGTGCCGAAATCAACCTCCTGCATTTCGACACGCGAATCAAAACGTTCGATCTGACCCAGAATATGACCTTTGACCTTCCTACTGTCAATATCGATGGGCTACAAGCGATTGTTAAGCAATGGTCACCTATGACAGCGTCTAATGCTCCCAAAGCGGAAGACTTTGGTATCACGGATTCATCTGTCAAAGAAGCTGACCTATTGCCCAACGTGGGCATTAAGACTGCTAATCTCAAAAACATAAAAGTCCGATACAGTGATGCGTCATCGGCAATGGATACGCAGTTCGACATCAAAAAATTACTTGCAAATATTCACCAAATCGATCTTAACAAAGAAATAGTCACCTTAGACAATATTGCATTAGATGGTTCGGACTCCGAAGTGATCTTCGGAAAGTTAGCGAAGAGCACGACTACGAAGACAACAACGGCAGACACTTCCGCTTCCAACAATTGGATTGTATCTGCAAATGAAATTGTCATCAACAAAACCAATTTCTTGTTTAGAGATGACAACCAAGCCCGAATGAAGGGTTTCGATTATGGTAATATCAAGATTCAAGATTTGGCAGGAAATCTAGAAAACCTATACTATTCCTCTGATTCACTATCAGGCGCATTAAACTCTCTTTCTGCCAAAGACCATTCCGGATTTGAAATCAAACAGATGAAGGGAGACTTTATATATACCAACACAGGTGCTACTATTGAGAATCTATATGCCGAAACTCCTAACACCTTAATAAGAGACTACATTAAGATTGCCTACCCTTCGTTAGAAGTTGTATCCTCGAAACCGGAAACACTGGTCTTGGATGCCAATATTAGAAAAAGCCATTTGGGTATGAAAGACATTCAGTTTTTCGCGCCCTTTCTAGACACCATGCAAGTCATGAAGCCCCTAATGACCAAAACATTTTTTATAGATGGACGTGTCAAAGGCAAAATGAATGACCTGCAAATCCCTAACCTCGAATTCAAAACCCTCAACCGTACGCATATCATAGCCAGTGCGCATATCAAAGGCCTTCCTGATGTCGATAAAATGAACATTGACCTCAAATTAAAAAAACTAACAACGGGCAGAAAGGATCTAGAGCAGCTTATCGCCAAGTCTATGTTGCCAGACAGCATACAACTCCCCACCTCAATTGGACTGACGGGAACCTTCAATGGAGGTATGAAGGGCTTCAATGCCGATCTAGCACTAAAGACAGAGCAAGGGAATGCTTTCTTTGACGGCAAGCTCAACATGGCAGGCCGTGACAC
This sequence comes from Sphingobacterium sp. SYP-B4668, assembly GCF_027627455.1. Classification (NCBI taxonomy): domain Bacteria; kingdom Pseudomonadati; phylum Bacteroidota; class Sphingobacteriia; order Sphingobacteriales; family Sphingobacteriaceae; genus Sphingobacterium; species Sphingobacterium sp. SYP-B4668. The sequence continues at coordinate 4,242,838 of NZ_CP115483.1, forward strand.
CTCGTATGATGCGCGACTACGTATTGAAGATTTCAATATCGGTAGCGTATTGAATATGGACTCTACTTTAGGTATCATAGCCGTCGAAGCTGATGTAAAAGGGCATGGGTTGAACCCAAAGACCATGGAAGCTGATGTAAAAGGCACTTTGCTCCGATTGGATGCCATGGGTTACAAATATCAAAATATAGATTTAAACCTGTCTGCAAGCAAAGGTGATGTCAAGGGCTCTGTCTCGAGTGCCGACCCTAATTTGGACCTTGACTTACAAGCAAGCGCAGATATGCGCGGACAGTATCCCAAAGTAAAAGTCGACATGATGATTGATAGCATCAATTTAAAGAATTTAAAATTGATGGATCAGGATTTACGATATCATGGCAAAATCGTTGCTGACTTTGAAACTGCAGACCCTAATTTCCTTAACGGTCGTATAGACATCATAAACTCCTCAATAGCCTACAACAATGACCGTTTCGTTCTCGACAGCGTGTCTTTAGTCGCTAAGGCCGATACGTCCAGAAATCAACTGATGTTGCAATCCGAATTTTTAAAGGCCCACTTGGTTGGAAAGTATAAACTTACCGAATTAAGTGCCGCTATGCAGGATATTCTACGTATCTATTATCAACCGAATGCCAACCCTACTGTAATCCCCCCCTACTCTCCCCAAAATTTTGAGTTCAGTGCTCAACTCAATAATTCTAGGTTTATCAGGGATTTCTTCCCCGATTTAGAAGAATTGAGACCTGTTACTATCGATGGTACTTTTGATAGCCAAACCAAAAGTATATTGGCAAAGTTAGTGGCGCCCAAGGTATCATACGCCGGAACCAAGATTGAGGATGTATCTTTAGATATCAACACGGTGGACAGTACGATGTATTACTCGACACTCATCAGTAAAATAGCGGTCAGCAATATCGAATTGGTCAATACCGTATTGAGTGGGAAAGTGATTCAGAACAATCTAGATTTTGGTCTATGGATTAAAGACAAGCAGGATAAGGAGCAATATTATCTTGGGGCCAACATGAAGGTCAATGACGACAACTACATCCTCAGCCTTCTTGAAAATGGCCTTATGCTGAACTACGAGACGTGGCACATTGCCGAAGGCAATGGTCTTTCCTTCGGCAAAGAAGGTATTCGTGCCGAAGATTTCATACTATCAAATAAAGGTCAAGAGCTCAAGATTGTATCCCAAGACTCTTCATTCAACTCTCCTATCAATCTTTCTTTCAACAACTTTCGAATTGAGACCTTCTCTCAAATGCTGGAATCGGAAATGCTTAATCTAGGGGGTGGAATCAATGGCACTGCAACTGTATCCAGACTAGACAGCAAGCCTGTTTTCGTATCCGACCTTACCATCGACAAGTTCTATTTTGGAAAAGACACGGTAGGAAATGTGTCCATAAAGGTCAATAATGAAATCGAGAACACCTACGCCGCCGATGTCCACATTACCGAAAATGGAAATGATGTCCAATTGCTGGGTGAGTATATCAGTCCCCCCGATGGTAAATCATACTTCAAAGCAACGCTAGACCTCAAACCATTGAAGATGAAAACAGTAGAAGCATTCAGTCTAGGCTATCTTCAGCGTACGGAAGGCAATTTAGAGGGAAGATTAGATATCAGTGGTACTACCGACGACCCTAAAATCAAGGGAGACCTCGTATTTCAGGATGCTCGTCTAAATGTTACCATGTTGAATGCAGATTTCTACATGGACGACCAGACCATATCTTTCAATGACGCCGGCTTAGCATTCCGCGAATTCCAGATAAAAGATAATAGGGGCAATATGGCCAAGATTAATGGTTCTATCGAAACAAAAGACTATACTGATTTTGACTTCAACCTCAATGTCAATACCGACGATTTCACAGTCGTCAACTCCACCCGTGAAGACAACGACCTTTTCTTCGGAAAGCTCTTTGTCACTTCTACCCTTCGTATCCGTGGAGATATGCACAAACCCGTAGTAGACGGTAATATCAAGGCAAACGATAAAACCGACTTTGTATTTATCGTCCCCAATGACAATCCAGGTATGGTACAGCGGGATGGCGTAGTTCGATTTGTCAACAAGAGTGACACTTCAGCGGCCAATGTGTTTGCAAAGTTAGACTCCATGACGACCACTACCCACCTTTCGGGTATAGACCTGACACTCAACCTACAAACGGACAAAGAGGCAAAATTCAAAATCATCATGGATGAAGGCTCCAAGGACGCCTTGAATATACAAGGTACAGCAGAGCTTAACATGGGAATTGATGCCAGTGAGAAAATCACGATGTCCGGAACATTTACAGTAGAAAAAGGGAATTATTCATTTAGTTTTGGGCCAATCAGCAAGGAATTTGATTTTCAAAAAGGAAGTACTATCACTTGGAATGGAGACCCACTGGATGCTCAATTAGGTATCACAGCCGTATATAAAAACAAATTTCCAACATTGGAGCTCGTCCAGAATCAAATTGGTACAGAGTCCGCTAATCTGTATAAGCAGCGTGTCCCGTTTGACGTCAAGCTACTATTGACTGGCGAACTATTCAAACCTGCCATCAACTTTGACATCGACTTGGACGAAAAAAATGCAATTGTGTCCCAAGATGTAGTAAGCAAGGTCAATAATGCACTTACTGCACTACGTGAAGACCAATCTGAATTGAATAAACAGGTCTTTTCGCTGATTATACTAGGACGTTTCATGGCTTCCAATCCATTTGAAAGTTTGTCTGGAGGTGGCGGTTTAGAAGGTACGGCTAGAAATACGATGAGTTCATTCCTGAGTGGTCAGCTCAATGCATTAGCATCGGACCTTATCAAAGGTGTTGAACTTGATTTTGGTTTGGAATCCTCGCAAGACTATCTCACGGGCTCTGGCGATACCCGTACAGATTTAAATATTGGTGTATCCAAGATGTTATTTGACGATCGTCTCAAAATTACTATTGGTTCTAACTTCGAAGTCGAAGGTGGTTCAAGACCTGGTGAGCAGGCAAACAATATTGCAGGTGACATTTCATTAGATTACCAATTATCCCAAGATGGCCGCTATTTTGCGCGGGTATATCGCAAAAACCAATACCAAGCCACTTTGCAAGGACAATTCGTAGAGACAGGGATAGGGTTTATCATCAATATGGACTACAATAAGTTTCGCGAGATATTCATGAACACCAAACAGCTCCAGCAGTACTACGACACGGAGAGCAAAGGATTCAGAAGAAGATTCGATGTTGAACGCATGAATACCGATTCGGTATATAGAGACAGCGTGCGAACAGTAATCCGAGACAGCCTTATGATTCACAGTCCAGAATATCGAAAAAGACAAGAAGAGAAATTGAAAGAGCAAGAGACATTAAAAAAGGATTCGCTAGAGGGCACCACCAACCAGAGTCCAGCATCAAAACCAACGGACACCGTTAAATTTATTGTTCGAAATGAAGAAATAGAAAGGAGACCCAATGAAAACCAATAACCTACAAACGGCACTCTGGTCTGCTCTTCTTTTGATTACCATATCCGGATGTAGCACAAAGAAGCATCTACCCGAGGGCGAATCGCTCTACGACAACGGCGAAGTAATCATCAATTCGGATACTATTCCAGCGGAATATAAGAAAATCATGTCCACCAAATTGGAAGAGCTTTTGATGCCCAAACCCAATAAAAAACTATTGGGCATGCGCATCAAAAGCGGCTTATATTATATGGGGGGAGGTGACTCCACGAGCAATAACCTTGTCCGTAACTGGATTAAAAAATTAGGGTCAAAACCTGTTCTTCTTAGTGATGTCAATCGAGAATACAACGAAAACCTCGTACGGAATCGTCTTGAAAACTTTGGCTTTTTCAATGCCGAAGTCACTTCAGATACGACTATTGCCAATAAAGAAGCTACAGTTACCTATACAGCTACCCCGCATTTGATTTATAAAATCAAGTCCGTCAAATTTGACATTGACAGCACGACACAGATTGGAAAAGACATTATGGCGACTAGGGACCAATCGTTACTTCAGGTTGGCAAGAATTACAATTTGGATATTATTCTCAACGAACGAGATCGAATTGATAATGATCTCAAGAACAAAGGCTATTATTATTTCAATCCCGAACATATATTAGTAGAGGTTGACAGCTCCATTGGTGACCACAAAGTCAATATGTACGTCATTTTAAAGCCCGAAACTCCTCAACAGGCCAAAAACCCTCAACAGATTGGCGATATTTATATATACCCCAATTATCAATTGGGAAACGAAGGCTACCAGCAAACCAAACCCCGTAACGCGGAGCTATTTCGTGACAATTATTATGTAATAGATCGCAAGAATACGTTCCGCAAGCCCGTTATCACCAATCATGTTTTCTTCAAACGTGGAGACAAGTATAATCGTCACGATCACAATCTAACGATTAACCATTTGGTCAACTTAAATAGTTTCAAATTTGTCAAAAACAATTTCGTCCCCTCACCAGACTCTGCTAATACCCTTGACGTTTATTACTACCTTACTCCCCTTCCCAAGAAATCGCTAAGATTGGAATTGCTCGGAAAGATGGCCTCTGTATACAATGGTTCAGAGGCGAATGTCACTTGGACAATGCGTAATGCCTTCAAAGGCGCTGAACAATTGTCGCTTAATGTATTTGGAGGATATGAGACCCAAACTGGGGGAAGTGTCAATCTTAATTCGAGTTACTACCGTTACGGTGCCGAGCTTACTCTCTCTTTTCCTCGAATTTTGAGTCCCTTTAAATGGTCGGGAACACGCAAATATATACCCAAAACTTACTTTAAGGCCGGTTACGAGTTCTTGAACCGTAAGTCTGCATATAGATTAAACTCCATTAGTTTTGATTATGGATACGCTTGGAAAGAGACAGACGAAAAACAACACGACCTCAGCGTATTGGAGATAGCCTATGTCCAACCCAAAAACATCTCTGCAGAATATCAAGCCCAAATGGATACCGTCCCGGCCTTACGGCATATTGTAGACCCACAGTTTTCATTCGGTCCGGTCTACAATTACACATATACCAACACCATGAATGCTGCCTTGAAAAACACCTTCTATTTCAAAGGAGGCCTGGACTTATCAGGAAATGTACTTGGACTGATACAGGGTGCTAATTATGCAGAGGGAAAACGTCACAAGATTTTCAATGCCTTCTACTCACAGTATGTCAAGATACAGGCCGACGCCCGACACTACCTTAAGTTGACCGAAACATCCCAACTTGCTTCTCGCATTGGCATCGGGTGGAGTCACTCCTATGGCAACTCCAACTCTCTACCATATTTGAAACAATATTATGTCGGGGGCCCAAATAGCTTAAGAGCCTTTCGAGCTAGAGGTATTGGCCCTGGTAGTAACAAGCCACAAAATATAGGACAAGACAACTTTTTTGCCGATCAGACAGGTGACTTAAAATTGGAGCTCAACACAGAATATCGCGCAAAACTAGCTAGCATTGTCCATTGGGCGGCTTTTATTGACGCTGGAAACGTCTGGCTTCAAAATGAAGACCCGGACAAACCAGGTGCAAAATTTTCTAAAAATTTCATCAATGAGCTTGCCGTAGGTGGAGGTGCTGGTTTACGTTTCGACTTTACGTTCTTAATCCTTCGAACTGACTTTGCCATTCCGTTCCGCGTTCCCTATCTCCCAAAAGGAGAGCGGTGGGTTTTTAAGGATATCGATTTTGGAAGTAAGACTTGGAGAAAGAACAACTTAATGTTCAACCTAGCAATCGGTTATCCATTCTAATGTTCCACATGGAATATACATTTCCAAGCCCAGTTATATTTTCAAAATCATTCCCTTTTGGGATAATTATTGGTTATATTTACAGTACACTCAATAATTAAGTTAAACTAATTACAAGGTCTATGAAGATAACAGTCGTAGGTGCTGGAGCCGTAGGTGCTACTACAGCAGATAATCTGGTCAGAAGAAGCGTTGCTGAAGAAATTATATTGCTGGATATCAAAGAGGGTTTTGCTGAAGGCAAGGCTCAGGATATTTCCCAAACAGCTGCGCTTTTGGGCTTTGACGCCAAGATTAAAGGCGTGACCAACGATTATGAGCAGACCGCCGGCTCTACCGTTGCGGTAATCACGTCTGGTATACCGCGTAAACCTGGGATGACCCGCGAAGAATTGATTGGTACAAATGCCAACATCGTCAAATCAGTCGTCGAAAACTTGGTTAAATATTCACCTGACATTATTATCGTCATTGTATCCAACCCTATGGACACCATGACCTATCTTGCATTGAAAGCCAGTGGCCTTCCCAAACACAGGATTATCGGAATGGGCGGCACTTTGGATTCGGCAAGATTTAAATATCAATTAAGTCAAAAATTAAATGCTTCTCCGGCTGACCTCAATGCTATCGTCATTGGTGGCCATGGGGATACCACAATGATTCCATTAATTGGGCATGCCACTTGGAATAGCATACCTGTATCCCAGTTTTTGACACCTGAAGAACAAGAGGATATTGTCCAGAAAACCATGGTCGGTGGGGCTACATTGACGGCATTGATTGGCACATCCGCGTGGTATGCACCTGGTGCTGCCACAGCAGCAGTGGTGGAAAGCATTGTCCGAGATCAAAACAAGCTCTTTACGGCTTCCGTTTATTTAGAAGGCGAATTTGGTCAGCAAGATATTAACCTAGGCGTTCCTGTCATCATCAATAAAAACGGATGGCAACATATTGTTCCCATGGAGTTGACAAGCGTAGAGCAAGAAAAATTGAATGCTAGCGCAACTGCGGTACGCAATATGAACAACGTTCTCAAAGAAATCAAAGTACTTTAGATACACCATTTTACCACTTCCGTAGTCTATAGACTACGGAAGTGTATTTTCATGCTATTCAATAAAATAGTATCCCACAAACACTTATGACCATTATCCCTTTCACGCTATTGAATCTTCAAGGCGATGGCTATCATATTATTATTGATGTCGAGATATTTGACACTCCCTTTAAAATGGTCCTCGATACCGGGGCCTCAAAAACAGTTCTAGACAAGACCACCGTCATGGCATCAGGACTTGCCGAACACGACCTTCAAAGCACCAACATCCTATCTACAGGGTTGGGCACTAATTCTATGGAAAGCTTTACCCTGCACCTGCCGAAAATCAAGATACAAGATTGGCAAACCAAAAAGATAGATGTCGCTGTACTTGATCTGAGCGCAATTAACTACGCCTATGGTCAAATGGAGTTGCCGTTAGTAATTGGGGTATTGGGTGGCGATATTCTGACTCGGTATGGAGCAGTGATTGACTACAACAAATGTACGATTAAGCTTCGGAGCCGTCCCGTTCGTAGAAGTTAAACTTGAATAACCTGCGGTGTATATGCAAACGAAGATATGTGTAATAGGCAATGGATACCATTATACCTGCACCTCCCATAACATATAGCGTATGCCTTAATCCGATATACTCGGCTATTGCACCTACCAAAAGGCTCCCTAGCGGAAATACACCTTGGAAAGCCATTACATAGTAGCTGATTGCGCGGGCACGATAAGCAGGTATTGCATGCGTCTGGATGTAGGTATTGATACTCGAATTTTGCACCATCATCGCAAAAGAAATAACCATCGTGTATAGCAGGGCGAAGATGAGCATCTTGGACCCGGCCAAGAATACAAGCCCCACCCCCATTGCAAAAGCAGAGAAAAGCACGCCATAGCGTAAGTTGGCTCCCGATTTGAGCCTTGCCATATTGAATGCTCCTAACATTGCCCCTAGTCCAGCGGCACTTTCAAACCAAGAAAAAGTATCCGCATCACCCGAAAACATATCCTTTGCAATAGCGGGAAGAAGTGACGTATACGGTATTACAAACGCGCTGGAAAGCGACAGCAGGATGATGAGGGATGATATATGAGGCGAATGCCGTAAATAATTAAATCCTTCCACCAATCCTCTCCACGTACTTTCCTTAACGCTCACCACCTCTTTTTCCTCGACTTTCATTAATAGAAGCATTCCGATGACAGGGATAAAACTCAAAAAATTAAGACCAAAACATACCAATTCTCCGTATTCGCTAAGCAAAAAACCACCTATAGCAGGTCCCACCATTCTAGCTGCATTGAAAACAGAAGAGTTAAGCGCAATTGCATTTGGCAGATCTTTTTTCTGATCGACCAACAACACCATTAATGATTGTCTCCCCAAGACATCATATGCGTTGATCACCCCTTGCAAAAAGCCCAAAATACTCAACCACAAGACAGATTCCCATTTCATATATACCAGTAATGTGAGTAAGCCCGCCTGCATCATCAATCCAATCTGGGTAAGGAACACAAGCTTGTATTTCTTGTGTTTATCAACAAAACTTCCGATAAATGGCGAGAAGAACAAGGACGGAGACAAGGATATGAATGTGACCAACCCCAGTATGAAAACAGAATCTGTAAGCCTATAGACCAACCAACTTATCGCCACACGTTGCATCCAAGTGCCTAGTAGGGATATGGACTGACCGAATACGTGTAATCTGAAGTTGGGATATTGAAGTGACCTAAAGAGCTGCATGAAAATGATTTAAGACAAAAGTAGTATTATTGCTTCAAAAAGGCTTTCCTAGAGAAGTTTCGTTACATTTAATACAGAAAAGTCGATGAAAAGTTTGAAAATCGTGCAATATTCAATTTCATCGATGAGTATACAATATAATAATTACCTTTGCAGCAGAATTAGATTTTCAAACAATTAACAATCAATTTAATACATCATGAAATTTTTTATTGACACCGCTAATCTCGATCAAATTAAAGAAGCACAGGACCTAGGCGTATTGGATGGTGTGACTACAAATCCAAGTTTGATGGCAAAAGAAGGCATCAGTGGGGAAGAAAACGTCATCAACCACTACAAAGCTATCTGTGCTATCGTAGATGGAGATGTGAGTGCAGAGGTCATTTCGACGGATTTTGAGACTATGATCAAAGAAGGTGAGGCACTTGCTGCCCTTGACAATAAGATTGTCGTAAAAGTCCCTATGATCAAAGACGGCATCAAAGCAATCAAATATTTCAGCAAAAAAGGAATAAAAACAAACTGTACATTGGTATTTTCGGCAGGTCAAGCGCTCCTAGCTGCTAAAGCTGGCGCTACCTACGTATCTCCTTTCATTGGACGTTTAGATGACATTTCGACAGATGGCCTGGCCCTTATCGAAGACATCAGATTAATCTATGACAACTACGGTTTCAAGACTCAAATCTTGGCTGCTTCGGTACGCCACAGCGCGCACATCTTAGGATGTGCTAAGATTGGTGCCGATGTCATGACAGGTCCATTATCAGCTATTGTTTCCCTACTTAAACACCCATTGACGGACAGTGGACTGGCTCAATTTTTGGCTGATCACGCCAAAGCAGCCGGCAAATAATTCGATAAAAAATCATATTTTCTGCTCAATCCTCTTCCATCTAGTGAAGCTGGTTCAGCACTCAATGGTAAACTAAAAGTCATAAAAGACCGAAAACACAACAGGAAAATCCCTACCGTGTTTTCGGTTTTTTTATGCCTGAAAGTTTGCCTAAATTTGTATTATGAAAGCGACTGAAAACACCAAAAAAAACGCGGAGCAAGAGGTGGAGTTCGCCAATCTATTACGGCAGAATAAGCTCAAAGTGACCCAGCCTCGGCTACGTGTTTTGGACATCATTTCAAGCAAGACATCAGCCATTTCCCAACCAGATTTAGAGAAGATTGTTGGGACAGAAATAGACCGTGTAACCCTCTATCGTATACTCGCCAATTTCGAAGAGAAGGGTATTCTTCACAAGATATTTGACCTTAACGGAACAGCCACTTATGCGATTTGTTCAACCCGTTGTTCGGCACATGACCACCATGATCAACACGTCCATTTTATCTGTTCGGTATGCAACAGCATCTATTGCCTTGATGAGATATCCATTCCCAAAATAAATTTACCGAACAATTTCAAGCTACACAAAGTCGCCGTTAATGCAGTAGGCTTATGTGACAAGTGCTACTCAGCAGCAGAATAAAGCTTACCATTTCACATGCTCAAGTTATACTAGTGCACCATTTTTACAAATGGTGCACTAGGCATTTTTGGGTAAAATTTCAAAGCTAAAACTATCAAAAATAAAATTGCTAAATTTTACTTAAAAAAATATTACATATTAAAATATAGATAATTATAAGATTTACATATATATATGGTTCAATTTAATTTTTTAGCAAAATACATCAAAAAGACCTCAACTAGCCTAAAAGTATCTTCAAAGCACTTTTATCATTTAACAACTTTAGCATAAACAAAAACAATAAAATAATAATCAACTAATTACAAATGCTAAAATAAATAATAAGTACACATACATAAACGTTTCAAATTATCACAGCACTTATCCAGCTGTTTTCACATTTGGTTCAAAAAAAAACCGTACATTCGAAAGTGTACGGGGCGCCCCTAACTTAGAGGTCGACCCAAAGACAAATTCACACACTCCCCTCCCCCCTCCCATGGGAGATGAAATCTGTGAATTGACATAAATAGAAAATACATGAGAACAAAAAAAGAAAACCCATACAAGGAGGTGTTGACCCAATTGATTGTGGACATCTTCGAAAAATCAGGAAACAAACCCTTCAACTATAAACAAGTCGCCGCCAAACTTAACGTCACCGATCAAGACGCAAAAATGGCCATTGCAGAGGTCCTTACTACCGACCCCAAAAACAGCCCATTTGTAGAAATCTCGAAAGGCAAATTCCAACTTCGCCAACTCAAGGTTTACATCACCGGAAAGGTCGACATGACTGCTGACGGATCAGCATATATCATACCCGAGGATGAACTCGAAAATGACATTTACATTGCCCCTCGAAAACTAAGACAGGCCCTCCATGGTGACATCGTAAAAGTACACACCTACGAGAAGAGGAAGGGTCGAAAAAAAGAAGGTGAGGTCGTCGAGATTCTTCAACGAGCCAAGACAGATTTCACCGGCATCATCAACCTATCCCAAAACTTTGCCTTCTTCATCGCAGATGACCGAAAGATGCTCAACGATATCTTCGTACCACTAGACAACCTCAATGGTGCAAAGGATGGAGAAAAAGCCGTCGTCTCCATTATCGATTGGCCAAGGGGAAGTAAAAATCCAATCGGAAAAGTAAAAAACGTCTTGGGCAAAAAAGGCGAGAACAACACGGAGATGAATGCCATATTGGCAGACTTCGGCTTCCCACTATCCTTCCCTCTCGAAGTAGAAGAAGAAGCCAATTCCATCTCTGGGGAGATTGACCTTGCAGAGATTAAAAAACGTAGAGATTTCAGAGAAGTCCTTACATTCACGATTGACCCTGCCGACGCCAAAGATTTTGATGACGCCATCTCTTTCCAAGAATTACCCAATGGCAACTATGAGATTGGGGTCCACATTGCAGATGTCAGTCACTTTGTACAACCGGATACGCTCCTGGACAAAGAAGCTTTTGAGCGCGCCACATCTGTATACTTGGTTGACCGTGTAATACCTATGCTCCCAGAGCGACTGTCCAACGACCTCTGCTCCCTAAGACCAAATGAGGATCGCTTGTGCTTCTCAGCAGTATTTGAAATAGACGAGGCAGCCAATATACACAACGAGTGGTTTGGTCGCACCATCATACATTCCGATCGAAGATTTTCATACGAAGAAGCACAGGAGATCATCGAAAACAAGAGTGGTGAATTCTCCAAAGAAATACTAAAGCTAAATGAACTCGCCTACATTCTACGTGAACGCAAATTTAAGAATGGCGCCATCGCTTTTGAAAGCGAAGAGGTCAAATTCACCTTGGATGAAAACGGCAAACCCACCGGCGTATACACCAAAGTCCGTAAAGACGCCCATAAACTAATCGAGGACTTTATGCTACTGGCCAATAGGAAAGTGGCCGAGTTCATCGGAAAGAAAGGCAAAGGCAAAAACAAGCTGACTTTTGTATATCGCTTCCACGACTTACCAAACCCCGAAACGTTGCTCACCTTTTCCCAGTTCGCATCCAGGTTTGGACACAAGCTCAGCATTCGCTCAGACAAAGAGACCGCAAAATCCCTGAATACGCTGATGACGAAGATTGAAGGGAGCAAAGAGCAAAACCTTTTGACCTCACTTGCCGTCCGTTCCATGGCCAAAGCTGTATACACCACCAAAAACACCAGCCACTACGGATTGGCATTTGACTATTATACGCATTTCACATCCCCCATCAGACGTTATCCAGATGTGATGGTCCATAGGCTGCTTCAATTCTACCTGGATGGTGGCAGCAATGTCAATGCCGAGCATTACGAAAAAATGAGTGCCCACACCTCACAAATGGAGAAGAAAGCGGCAGAAGCAGAAAGAGCATCCATCAAATACAAACAAGCCGAATTCCTTCAAGACCAAATCGGCGTTGAATACACAGGGATTGTATCCGGCGTTACCGAATGGGGAATGTACGTAGAAATCGAATCCAATAAATGTGAGGGGCTTGTCCGGCTTCGTGATATTACCGACGATTTTTATGTGCTCGATGAAAAAAATTATGCTATCATTGGCCAGCGTAAGAAGAAAAAATATCAACTAGGGGATGAAGTCCAAATCATGGTAAAAAAAGTAGATATGGACAAAAGACAGATTGATTTTACGTTGATATCTTAAAACTATTCCGAGTTATACAAAAGTGCCAATTTCAGATTGGCACTTTTGTATAATTCATAGTCAGATTAAACACACATCCATTGCGACAGGCTTTAGACGTCAAGCTACACACCTCAACCGACCTCCCTTCACCAGAGATCCTTTATCATCCCTCATTGAAAATACTACTGCGCTACTTATGACATACAGCTTACCCGCGCCCCACTTACCAGCAGCTAGTAGATATCCAGTAGCTCTTTAGTACCTTCTTGGTGAATCTCCAGTACCTTTTCAGTACCTTTCCCGTGAACTAACCGTACACCCCCAGTACACCTTTAGTGAATCTAACATTCATTTCCCATACCTTTTCCGAAAGCTCCTCGAAAGTCCTTCGCTCCCACATCGGCACTTTATTACTTTCCGCCCAGCTTATTACTACCTTATCCTTACCTTTATCGTAGTGAAGAGGTAATGATTTGGTGATGCAGAGGTTCAGCAGAGGTGGTGGAGCACCGAATACATGACGGACAAAGAGCGAAGTTGACAGAATCCAGACGTAAAGCTTGTGGCACTTGTTGGCACGGATACATCTTTCCAAATGCTCTCTTACTGAATCCTAGCTATTAAAGACTATTCGCAAGCAACTGTATCACGACCGTACCGCATCGCAGAAATAACTACAATCTATAAAGAACAAGTATACTGAACCTAAAAAGCCGCATCGATATAGTATCGATGCGGCTTTTGTTGAGCTTTGTGCAAAAAATTATTGTTTTAGGCCTTCAAAACTGTACATTACCTCACCTTCTGCAGTCACTTTCGTCACGAAGGACAATCCCTTATTCTCAAAAGTATATACAAAGACCCCCTGAGGCTCTGTTGGCTGCGAAAGGATACCCATATTACTATTATTGTAGACTTCCATTTCTTTAACAGGAAGTTTCAAACTACCATCTTGAGCAGTAATCCTAACTTTCTTGTCACTTACTTTCGTAACAACGACCGTCTGATTAAACTTTTGACCTCCACCAACAATATCAATAGTTCCTTTATAAGTACCTACCGCAGCATCAATACTTCCTCCACTAGGTCCATCATCATCTTTAGAACACCCCACAAATGCAACCATTACAAACGCCAACACCATGGCATACATCATTTTCATTTTCATAACATCAATTATTTAAGTAAAAAATATTCACTGCTCCATTACAAATGTGACGCCAAAACCCGCGTATAGCCGTCATAATTTCACAAGAATTTGAAAATTACCCATAAACAGGTAATCCCGCCCCTTGGTTAAAGACATATATCATCCATAGCTGTATCAAAAATAGCACATCAGCTTTCTGCTAATAAAGCTAGAGGCCACACGCTCAATTGAATCACAGCCAGCCTGATATAGCATCGAACGAAATAAAAAATAAGTAAAATTTACGCCTTAACTATTTCATATTCAAAACAGAATCACTATCTTTGCGGACTTTAAAAAATTATTTTTAATAAATTTTATAATCAAAAACAGGTAAATGCCTACTATTCAACAATTAGTTAGAAAAGGTAGAGTAGCTCTGGTTGACAAGAGTAAGTCGCCAGCGTTGGACAGCTGTCCACAGCGAAGAGGTGTGTGTACTCGTGTATACACTACTACCCCTAAAAAACCAAACTCAGCAATGCGTAAAGTAGCTCGTGTACGTTTAACAAACGGTAAAGAGGTCAACGCTTACATCCCAGGAGAAGGTCACAACTTACAAGAGCACTCTATCGTATTGATTCGTGGTGGTCGTGTTAAGGATTTACCAGGTGTACGTTACCACATTATCCGTGGTGCATTAGATACTTCAGGTGTAGCAGGTCGTAACCAACGTCGTTCTAAATACGGAACTAAACGCCCTAAACCAGGACAAGCAGCTGCAGCTCCTGCAAAAGGCAAGAAGAAATAATTAAACGGAGGAAAGAGAAATGAGAAAATCAAAACCAAAAAAGAGAATCATTCTACCTGATCCAAAGTTTAATGACGTTCAGGTAACACGTTTTGTAAACAACATGATGTATGACGGTAAAAAATCTATCGCATATGACATCTTTTACAGAGCTGTAGAATTAGTAGAACAAAAAACTAGCGAAAACGGTTTAGAGACTTGGAAAAAAGCTTTAAACAACGTTATGCCAGCCGTCGAAGTTAAATCTCGTCGTGTAGGTGGAGCTAACTTCCAAGTTCCTATGGAAGTACGTCCTGAGCGTAAAATTGCTTTAGGTATGAAATGGTTAATTTCATACTCTCGCAGACGTGGCGAAAAGACGATGTTCGAAAAATTAGCAGGAGAAATCATTTCAGCTTCTAAAGGTGAAGGTGCTGCTGTTAAGAAAAAAGAGGATACGCACAAAATGGCTGAAGCCAACAAAGCGTTCTCACACTTCAGATTTTAATTTTGAAGGATTCAAAAAAATACGGATACACCGACTTCGGAAAATGGCATCGCGCTATTTGCTAAGTCGGTGTACTTATTTAAAATCAAAAAAACAAAGTTCATACCGAACTAAGTGTATAAAAATTATATGGCAAGAGATTTAAAATTTACTAGAAATATCGGTATCGCCGCCCACATCGATGCTGGTAAGACAACAACTACGGAGCGTATCCTTTTCTACTCTGGTGTAAACCACAAATTGGGAGAAACGCACGAAGGTTCGGCAACTACTGACTGGATGGCTCAAGAGCAAGAGCGTGGTATCACGATCACATCTGCAGCAGTAACCGTATTCTGGAACTACCGTGGTGACAAATACAACGTCAACGTAATCGATACTCCTGGACACGTGGATTTCACGGTTGAGGTCAATCGTTCATTACGTGTATTAGACGGATTGGTATTTTTATTTTCAGCAGTTGATGGTGTTGAGCCTCAATCGGAGACCAACTGGAGACTTGCAGACAATTATAAAGTACCTCGTATCGGTTTTGTCAATAAAATGGACCGTTCTGGAGCTGATTTCTTGAAAGTTGTAAAACAAGTTAAAGAAATGTTAGGTTCTGATGCTGTCGCTCTACAATTACCAATCGGAGCTGAAGACAACTTTACAGGTGTTGTTGACTTAATCAACAACCGTGGTATCGTTTGGAATGAGCATGATAAAGGAATGACCTTCACTGAAGTGCCTATCCCTGCAGATATGCTAGAAGAAGTTTCCGAATACCGTGAAAAATTGTTGGAAGCAGTAGCTGGATACGATGAGTCATTGATGGAGAAATTCTTCGATGATCCAAACTCATTGACCGAGCGCGAAATCCTTGACGCTCTTCGTAAAGCAGTGTTGGACAACGCAATTGTTCCTATGGTATGTGGCTCATCTTTCAAAAACAAAGGTGTACAGACCATGTTGGATTTCGTAATGGAATTATTGCCTTCACCAATGGATTCAGAAGGTGTTGTCGGTACTAATCCCGATACTGGTGCAGAGTTGATCCGTAAACCAGATGTTAACGAGCCATTCGCTGCATTAGGATTTAAAATTGCGACTGACCCATTCGTAGGTCGTCTATGTTTCATCCGTGCATACTCCGGTAAATTAGAAGCTGGTTCTTATGTATTGAATACACGTTCAGGAAACAAAGAACGTATCTCTCGTATCTTCCAGATGCATGCAAACAAGCAAAATCCTATCCCTTTCATCGAGGCTGGAGACATCGGTGCTGTAGTAGGTTTCAAGGATATCAAGACTGGTGATACACTATGTGATGAAAAACATCCAATCGTCCTAGAATCCATGAACTTCCCTGAGCCAGTTATCGGTTTGGCAATTGAACCTAAAACTCAAGCTGACGTTGATAAAATGGGTATAGCATTAGGAAAATTGGCCGAAGAAGATCCTACATTCGTTGTTAAATCGGATGAAGAGACTGGTCAAACAGTTATCTCGGGTATGGGCGAACTTCACTTAGACATCCTAATTGACCGTCTACGTCGTGAGTTCAAAGTCGAGGTAAACCAAGGAGCTCCTCAAGTAGCATATAAAGAATCTATTACAGGTGGCTGTGAGCACCGTGAAGTTTACAAAAAGCAATCTGGTGGTCGTGGTAAATTCGCCGACATTAAAATTGTTATTTCTCCAGCTGACGAAGATTATGATCTTTCAAAATCTCCACTTCAGTTTGTGAACGAAATCACTGGTGGATCTATCCCTAAGGAATACATACCTTCTGTTCAAAAAGGATTCGAAACATCAATGAAAAACGGTGTATTGGCCGGCTTCCCATTGTCAGGTATGAAAGTTCGTTTGATCGACGGTTCATTCCACGCAGTCGATTCAGATTCACTATCATTCGAACTAGCAGCTCGTACAGCATACCGTGAGGCATTACCTAAATGTTCTCCTGTATTGATGGAACCTATTATGAAAATAGAGGTTTTAACACCAGAAGAAAACATGGGTGACGTGATGGGTGACTTAAACCGTCGTCGTGGTTTGATGCAAGGTTTGGACTCTCGTAATGGTGCTCAGGTAATCAAAGCATTGGTCCCTCTTTCTGAGATGTTTGGTTATGTAACACAATTACGTACCATCACTTCAGGACGTGCAACTTCTACAATGGAATTTGACCACTACGCTGAAGCTCCTCGTAACGTTCAAGATGAGGTAGTTGCAAAAGCTAAAGGAAAAGTTAGCTAATTAACTTTCTTTCAAAATAAACCGACCGCCTATTACTAATAGCTCTAATAGGTGGTCATTTAAACAAATAAATAAAATGAGCCAAAGAATCAGAATCAAATTGAAATCTTACGATTACAATTTAGTTGACAAATCAGCTGAGAAAATCGTAAAAACAGTAAAACCTACAGGTGCAGTTGTTAGTGGTCCTATCCCATTGCCTACTGAGAAAAAAATCTATACCGTTTTACGTTCACCACACGTTAACAAAAAAGCACGTGAGCAATTCCAATTGTGTGCTTACAAGAGATTGTTAGATATCTACTCTTCTAACTCTAAAACTGTTGACGCATTGATGAAACTTGAATTACCTTCAGGTGTTGAAGTAGAAATCAAAGTGTGATAGATTTCTATTAATGAAAGACAAAAAAGGGCTTTTGATGAAAATCAAAAGCCCTTTTCTTTTGTTTATGATTGAACCTGACAATCTATTGTATTGCTCTATCAACACCAGGCCAGTTAGCAGTAGCAAACACATACAACCTATATATACGCGAACATAGAGACTCCGAGCCAATCTAAGTGTGAGGGTTAATAGCGGAGCTGTACTCATCACAGTTATGCGCTCTACTATCATCATGAACACCATATTGGATAGCAATAGTGATACTTCACTTCTAGCGAAGATAGAGGACCCTGGGGAGGTCTAAGCGCGGCGGTTAATAGCGAGGTTGTACTTCTGAATTATTTGAGCAGCCATCATATAAACAAAAAGGCGCAAGGGATGTTGCCCTTGCGCCTTTTGCTCTCGTTGTAAACTGGATTAGAACTTGAACGTCAATCCAAATTTAGCTGTATCAAAGAAGTTATTGAATACGTTAACATTTGTATTGAATGCTGTAGTCGCTTTAGCACCATCTAAATCTGCTTTACGTGAACCGTATGAAATAACGTCAGCAAAAGCAAAATTAACAGCAATTTTCTCTGTTAAGAAGAAGTTTGCTCCGATACCAGCATTAGCACCAAAACCATTGAATTTTGTAGCATCAGTAGTATTGTCTCCTACTTTAATTTCACCAATTTTTTCGTTAGCATACGCTACACCTACTTCAGTGTACGTTTTGAAACGTGAACCTACTTCTAAGAAGTAGTAACGTCCAAATGCACCTACTGTAAATGCTTTATCAGTTGCTACATTTTTGACATCAGCTACGTAAGTAGTCTCTTTTCCTTGACCAAAACCTAATTGTACTCCTACAGCAATTTTATCTGTTACGAAGTAACCCGCTTTAGGATTAAAAATGAAAGCAGAAGTTTTTTCTTTGGTCGCTTTGTCGTTAGTGTTAGAAGATGTAAAGTTACCTTCCACGATAAAGTTACCTTTTCCAAAACCAAACTCTTGTGCTTTAGAAGCTACTGTTAAACCTGCTACGGCTACGATTGTAAGTAAAATTTTCTTCATGTTATATAATAATTTGTTTTTTAAGATGGCGCAAAACTAGGCTTTAATCCAAGGAAAAGCAAGGCTTTAATCCTTTATTTTTTCGCTATAACAAAATTATTATACTCGTTCTTAATCTTACTTTCTGTCCGACAGTGCCTTAAGCATCTTATGGTCTGGTTTCTTTACACGCTCTTCCTCTCCCAACAAGAAGCCCCAGGCCTTCAATTCGGCAATGCGATCCATGATAATCTTCATGATGGCCAAGAGCGGAATCGCCAAAAACATCCCTGCGATACCCCATACGAGTTCACCGACGATAATCGCCATCATCGCAAATAAGGAATTGATTTTTACTTTGGACCCCACAACTTTAGGCACGATCACATTGCTATCGATTAAATGAATTCCACTCATGGCCCCCAACACGAATAGGACGTGTGTAAATGAGGATGTTGCAAATGTAATCAGAGAAACAATAAACATAGATGAGAATATACCAATATAAGGCAGTACATTAAATACCCCGGTGATAATGGCCAGCAGCAAGCTATATTTAACACCTATTATTGCTAATGCAATATAGACCAAGGTAGTCACCATGAGCATCTGCAACAACAGCCCTACTAAATAACGCTTAACAACGTACTGCACTTCGGCGGCAATTTCCAATACGATGGCATGATGCTGTTCGGCATTCAACAACAGCATGAATCGCATGATATGTCCACGATAGATTAAAATAAAAAAAGTATAGAGGAATGTAAAGACTAGAAAAATTGCGGTACTAGATAGCGATAATAGGGCAGTACCCAGTATAAGCGTACCCGAATCCACCGATTTCGACGCCGTCTTATTCAAAAGGTCCAATTGTTCATTGTATTTGATGCCGAACTGGCTATTCAACCACTGTTGTATGGAGTCTGCTCCCGCCAAGATTTGGTCTTTGAAAGCAGGCCAATCATCTTTGAGCATCGTGAGTTGAGAGGCCAATAGATAAAGTCCCGTCACCAGCCCACCAAAAAACAGCATCACGCACAACATACCTGCTAAAGTACGAGGGAGTTTAAGTCTCTTTTCAAGGAAATTACTCAATGGGACGAGCAACATGGCAAATAGCAAACCCAAAACAAGCGGCACAATAATGGTATCGCCAATCTTCGCCAAATATCCCAACGCAATGATAGTGATCAGCACGCAAGCGAGCTTAAGATAGAAAGGTAACGTAAAAAATTTTTGCATAGCATTTAGATTACATCGTGTTAACAATTCCAAATTAAGAATGTTTTCCTAATAATAGCATAAAAAAGCCTCCCGCAGTCTTGCGGGAGGCTTCGACAAAAGTATTTGCTGTGATTTAGAATTGGAAACCAACTCCAAAAGACAATACATTGTTTTTGACAGATCCGTTTCCATCAGAACCCGACATATCTACCAACCCAAAGCTATAACCAGCATTCAGGAGGAATCCATTAGCCAGTTTATAACCTAGCATTGTATTGATACCCGCATCAAATCTTTTCAAACCATCATCACCCCACTCTACATCATTTTTTACATCACCTGTCTTAGTTTTACCCGAGATACCGTAGGCAGCATATGGACCTGCCCCAACGAACACATTACCTGCCCCTGCAGGAATGTAATAAACTGCATTTACGGGAACTTCCAAATACATTAAATCTGTTTTAGATTCGATGTTATCAGTCCATTCAACTTTTCCACCTTTACCCTGTAGGGAAAGACCTGGTTGAACAGAGAAATTTGGTGCTACAGGAAGGTCTGCATATCCAGTTAAGTAAAAGTTGGTTGACGTGCTAGTAGAAGCTGATGCTCCCCCACCCGAAACTGTCATTTTCGGCAAGTTTAATCCAGCCTTGATACCATAACTTACTTGAGCTTGTGCTCCTGCAGCTAAAAGAAATGCTGCTCCTAATGAAAGTAAAATCTTTTTCATAACAATTTTCTTTAATTATTTTTAGTGTCTACTTTTAGACACAGAGGTTATAGCAAGTTTGAGACCAAAAAGAAAAATATCTCTTCAAAGCATACGTAATAAACTCATTACAAGACCTTTCAAAATATGTTAAATTAACGGTTCTATATATTATGCTATATAAGATTATAGCTAATTCACTAGCACAGTGCATGATTTGTTTTATTTTAAAATTTTGTTTGACCAACCCTTTCATATGTCAAATAATAGTTTTAATTTTGCGTTCCCTTCGAGGGATAAACAAACAAGAAGGTCGGATGGCCGAGTGGCTAGGCAGAGGTCTGCAAAACCTCCCACAGCGGTTCGAATCCGCTTCCGACCTCGTTTTATTGACAGCAAAAAGATTTAACAAAATGGGAGTTACACGTTTAAAAAGAAAAGATAGAAGAAATAAAACTGTTTCACGCGTAGAAGTGCAGTTTTTGAAATTAGGCCGTAATATTGAATTAGGTTCAAAATCACAAATGCCTAAAGACAGTCAGATTACTAAGAATGACGCTATCTTAAATCAGTTAGCTTCACAAGCGAAATAACTAAGATATTTTTTTATTTTTTCCTTTAAAGTTGCGCTTGCAACTTTAAAGGTTTTTCAAGATGTCTACCATATGGTGGACCTTTTTTGTGGATGATACTACCGTTCCTTCATCCATGCCCTGTACCAACGAGTTTTTATATTCCATGGCGCTAGGCACATCCATTTTCGCTGAGCTATGCAATGACAGGGCGCCCGTCACCTCGAGCAACTGTTTCATATTATCTTCATTCACACCACCACCCGGCATTATCTCGATTCGACCATTAGCTTGTTCAATTAATTCATTAAGCAATTGACGCCCCTCCCAAGCCGTATTCCCCTGTCCTGAAGTTAGTATCCGATCACAGCCCAAGGCAATAATATCCTCCAAACTCGCCTTAGGGTCTCTACATTTATCAAAAGCTCGATGGAAAACAACTGTTAATGGTTTAGCCTTTTCGATAAGAATTTGCATCCGCTTCATATCTACAGCTCCCTGCTTGTCCAAAATACCGATCACGACTCCATCTACCCCCGCCTCCTTACAATACTCGATATCCGCCAATATTTCTTCGAATTCATCCGAAGTATATAAGAAATCACCCCCACGTGGACGTATCAAAACATGGATTCCAATATCCAGATAGCTGCGCGTCTTCATAATCTGTCCATGCGAAGGCGTCGTACCCCCATTCTCCAAATTTTGACAGAGCTCCACCCTACTTGCTCCCCCCTCTTGTGCAGCTCTGGCCGAAGAGACCGAGCTTGCGCAAATCTCCAAACGATATCCATTGATATCTTTCTCTTTTCCGATCATAAAAAATACTTTTGTGTGAAAATAGCAAAATTGATTAGCTTTAGAAAGACAAACACAGCGCTATATGACGAAAAAACTGTTTTTACTCCTATTTTACACGTTGCTGGTGTCCGTATCGATGGCGACCGCCCAACAAAAAAAATATCGCTTCACCGATGAGATGTGCGAATACGAGGGAGTATACAATACCCATCTTTATAACGAGCAAGAGCTCAAAGACACCCATTCCCTATATTATGGCGAAAGTTGGTTGTTGGGGTATGGAAGTCCGCGCAAAGATAGTCCAGACGACACCAAACAGCTACTCACTCAGTTAGCGGATGATTACGCAAAAAAAAGAAACGTATTAAGGGGCTTCAAGGTTATTGACAAACCTATATTCACCTTGTTTCGGGATTCGCTTATCCTCTCCCTAGATGAAGAATATAAAGCCAAGTCTACTATATTAAAGGCTTATCTTAACTCCGCATCCATACTCCAATATAAGACATCAGATTGCTGCAATACGCGCTACGCCATCCCCTTGTCCAAAGGAGGGGAAGTGCTGCTCGAAGCTTACAAGCAACTAACTTTAGATCAAATGAAAAAAAATGCTGCTCCACAATTACTTTATAAGCAGTACCAACAAAATTTGGCCTCTCCCGATAAATATGAGAAAGCCTTTGCATATGTTGTTACCTATGGTTGGTGGAACTGTGTAAATAGTAGTATTCCAAGACCCAAGTATGATCCTCAATTTATGGAAACCTACCAAAGTCTATTTACAAAGGTCACCACTATATATTGTGACGAACCCTAATCCATCATTATGAGTTTAACATTATCCGAATTACATCATGTGGCCATTATTTGCAGTGACTACACTGTCTCTAAGCATTTCTACACCACTATACTTGGGCTCGAAATCATACAGGAGACCTATCGAGCCGAGCGGCAATCCTACAAATTGGACCTCGCTATCAATGGTCTATATGTAATAGAGTTGTTCTCCTTCCCTAGCCCTCCTGAGCGTGTGACCAATCCAGAAGCTTGCGGTCTTCGACACCTATCGTTTCTGGTGGAGGATATAGAACATGAAATTCAAAAGTTGGATCGCTACCAAGTAGCCCACGGACCTATCAGAGTCGATGAACTCACTGAAAAAAGATTTGTTTTTTTTAATGATCCCGATCAGCTACCTATTGAGCTATACGAACGATAATCACTCGAAGCATTGATTGGCTGGGTTGATATTATAGTATTGATTCAACTCAATATCAGTATACAAGAAAGGTCTTCAACCGGGGAGATTGAAGACCTTCACTAACCAATTATTAACCTAAATTATGAACGACAAATATAAGCATGACAACCATATCATTCAAAATATTTTGGAATTTTTAACGAATATTTAACATTCTTTACACCGATGTGGGTTACTACTTCAAAAGCTCATCGTACATAGCTGTCTCCGATTTAATTTTTTTCAATTGTTACAAACAATTAATATATAAACAGGTTATTATTAACTACATAGCATCTGCGACAAACACATTGGTAACCATAATAATCCTTGTACTATGCCTATTGTATCAAAAGAAACGGAAATTCAGCAACGACTAAATAACGTTTATGACGCTCTACAGTCGACAAGGGAGAAGCTTAGGGAAGAACTGCTACTTTTCAGAAGTCGATATGAAAATGCCTGCCTTGACCACATCAAGTCGGGTTTTAGAAAAGAAAAGTCGTGGATAAAGGAATCTAATAACCATCATCAAAAATATCTCGAGTACGATATCCATATCTACCTCATTGATATCATCTCCGACTATCGGGATCTACATGGACATTTTCCAGAGCATACACTTATGCTCGACAACATCGAGCAGCTGATGTTTGCTTTTGCTGAAGAAGAAAAATATGAAGAGGCAGCCGTCTTGAACCGATGGCTGAAACAGTTTGAATTAGCAAACTCGCTCCCTAGTAAATCGTAACGTAGGGACTATGGCTATAGATTATGACACCCCTTAATAGCCCCAACCATTCTATTTATGATGCTTCTTGCTCTTATTCTTCTGCTGGCCAGGTGCATATTCACGAGCAGATTTTTTACCATAGACCTTTTTAGCTTGTCCTGGTGGCATTCCCTTATTTCCTCTTCCGTGACTATGGTGATATGAACTACAGGACATTGTCATGCCAATAGTCAATAAAAATGCCAATATATACAAAACAGATTTCTTCATCGTTACCTCCTTAGTTGTTGACGAAAGTTTCCCGACACAGGCAAGGTTAGTGTTCAAGACTTCCATCTATTATATAATAGCTAAGCAACAACCACACCAAAAGAAATCCCTAGTGCGCTTTTTTTGATTTCAATATTTCATCTGTAAAGTGTTCGACATGCTTCTCGTTCGAAAACTTTACACGATTATATTCATTTGAACTGCCTCTTGGGATGGAAAGACTTTCCCATTCGGTATTGCACATCATCTTACCAATCATTACGATTTGGCCTATATGGTAAGGATAATGCGCCAATTGTCGATTGATAGCCTCCATAACAGTGTGCCCTTGATTGCGAATGAACACGATGCGCTCCAGATCTTCCGATCCGACACTTGTCAAAGCATCAAACAGACATTGCCAACCCGAAGTCCAATACTCCATCAGCTCTTTCCGCGTTTTCAACCCACTTTCTGCGAATTCTGCATCTCGATTCCGCCATTCTTTTTCTCCATCACTATGTAAAAAATCCGTCCACCGCGAGTGCATATTTCCGGCCAAATGATTAATCAACATCGCAATACTGTTACTCTCGGCATTAAACTTCCAAAAAAGCTGCTCATCCGTGAGTTGTTGGAATGTACAATCTCCTAAATTTTTATAATATTCAAATTGTTTTCGGGCACTTTCAAGATAAGACATCATCTCTTCTATTTGATTTACTTAAACTTAGCTAATATACAGCACATCTTCAAATAGACTTCCAAATATCCGATATCAATAGCACAAACGTGAGAAAGCCTCTACTATTTACGAAATTGTGATGACCAAATATATTTAGTGCATAAATATGGCTATTTTTAAGCCGTAAATTTTACGACATGAATAAACTATACACCGCAGGTCTGGTTGTCATCCAAGATGACAGCTTATTATTGGCATACAGCAAGAATAAACAGGCTTGGTATCTACCAGGAGGAAAAGTCGACTCGGGGGAGACAGCAATACAAGCACTAATACGAGAAATCGAAGAAGAATTAAAGGTAACCTTGATTCCCGAACACATCAACTTTTATTGCCATATCCAAGCCTTAGCTTATGGAGAAGATCAATTAATGATGGAACAGGACTGCTTCCTATACAGACTTCCAATACAACCTACACCAAGTCTTGAAATCGAAAAAATCGCTTATTTTGATTTTGAATCTTATATTCAAGAGCCTATACAAGTACCAGGTGTCATCAAATTGTTCCAACAATTAAAAGCAGATAGACAAATCCTCTACTAAGGGAGCTCGATAATCTTCAGATTTCGAAAATGTATCTCCGCACCCTCAGATTCTAGACAAAGATAGCCTTTACGCGAAGAGGATTGCCTAATACCATTCACAAACTTCCCATTTACCGAAAGCTTGACGGTGCCGTCTACACAGACAACTTCATATGTATTCCACTCGCCCTTACCCTTTGCTCGGTTTTCGACAGATTTACTACGTTCACCTCTTGGATTATCAGGAATGGTCTTCACTCCTCCCGCTCCAAACAGCTCACCATGTACATAAGCTATAGGAGCAGGCACGCCGTTTTGGAAATTTTGGTTCACCCAATCCAACTCAAGCATTTGCACTTCAACTCCAGCAGGTAAACGGGACCCTTCTTGAGGTACCGCATCACACCAGACAAATACGCCTGAATTGCCGCCCGCTTCCATATGTCGCCACTCTACGTGCAGTATAAAGTTTTCATACATCTTTTCAGACCGCATCACCCCAATAGGCAATCCTTTACAAACCAACAAATCCTTTTGCTTGTACCAAGTATCAGGACTTGTATTGACATCTATCCAATTTATTGCTTTTTCCTTGGTCTTGGTATTGCCCGTTAGGGTACTCAGCGGGACTTCGGTTCCAAATGATAGTGTCGTTTGTGCCTGTAGTTGAGATAAAGATGCCAGATGATAGATCAATATCCAAGTGGCTATTTTCCATAGTTTCATTTTGTGTCTATTAGGTTTATGGTTCAAAATACAATTGACTCGTTACTTTTCATCAAAACGTGTCACGTGCCCGATACCGCAATCGATCAGTGCTGGGAGGGATATATCGTCGCAGACGCTTAAATCAAAGCAGCGTCTAACGGAATTGGATCCTGTCATTTCTGGCGTTTATCCGATGATTCTTTAATCTCGTCATCGAAGAGAATACGGACGGAAGGTGTATACGTATCGTCATTTTGTCCCGATTTATGAGACCAAAAAAACGCTCCTAAAAAAACTAAGGCAACGAAAATACTACAGCCAATCAAAAAAAAGATAATAGTCATATCAAAAATATATTGTAACGCCCTCCTCACCCATTAAAATGAGGAATGATAAATATAGAAATTAAAAACACAATATCTGTCGCATCATGCTGCCATGAGCCTATTTATTTCAAACATCCCAACTTAGCGTTTGTTTAAAATTCATCTAATAATTTCTTTATGTCTCTTTTTGGCTGACGACTTCGTCATGTTTTTTTGCGGTAGAGACGCCGCTAGCTCAAAAAATACGCTTCGTCTCGTTCAAAAATAGCGTATAAAAATTTCATCATCTAAATTTACTCAGGCTCTTAGATTAGTTTTTTTCTTTTGGCATAAAAGCGCGTCATCAAGCTGGTAAACGATATGATAGTAACGGTACTAATAGGCATCAAGATAGCCGCAAATAGCGGTGACATCGTCCCTTGTACCGCCCAGCTCAAACCGATTACATTATAAGCAATGGATATCAGAAAGCTCATATGTATGACTTTGACTGCATCCTTGGCAAAGGCAAAAAATACAGGAAGCTTATCAAAACCCTCCCCATCCAAAATCGCATCGCAACCTGGTGAGAAGTTGTTGATATCATCGCTTATCGCTATCCCCAAATCAGCGCGCTTTAAAGCCCCTGCATCGTTCAACCCGTCTCCTAACATACATACCGTCCGGCCGTTATCCTGCCAGGATTCTATCGCTTGCAATTTGTCAACTGGACTTTGGTTGAACAACAAGGTCGTATTTGACGGAAAAATCAATTTCAGCGCATCTGTCCGCCTATCGTTATCGCCAGAAACCAAATGCAGTTCATATTCGGATTGGAGACTGTTAATGACTGTCGCGAGTTGGGGTCTCCAAGACTGCTCTAGTGTAAATCGGCCTTTTATTCTATCGCCTATACAAACATACACTACCGAACCGCTCTCCTCATTATGTGTGGTTCCTACAAATGAAGCGCTTCCGATTTTAATTTCCTGCTCACGAACTGTTGCTACTATTCCTCCCCCTACGATCTCTTGATAACTATCCAATGTCAAGTGTTTAGGAGCGGCAATCCATTTCACTATTTCTCGACTTAGGGGATGGCTTGAATTCCGACAAACAGATGATACCATGAGCAATTCGTCTTCATCCAAATCCCCCTCAAAGTAAACAGATGACTGGGTGGGTGAGGATATAGTCCCTGTTTTATCAAATACAATCGTATCTATAGCCGCCATTTGCTCTATAGCTCCCGTATTCTTTACATAAAACTTATTCTTATCAAAGATACTCAGCGCCGCAGAAAGTGTAAATGGGGAGCTTAGCGCCAAAGCACAGGGACAAGCAATGATCAATACAGCTGTAAAGGCTCCCCAAGCCCGATTTGTATCCTGATGGAACAGCCAAATGACGGTAGCGGTAAATGCAATCATCAAAAGACCTATCGTAAAGTATTTGCTGATGAACCCAACAAAGGTGTCAAACTGTTTGTCCTGGGCCTTAAAGCTTTCATTGTTCCATAGTTTGGTTAGGTAGCTTTGGGACACCGGCTTCACCACTTCCAGCTCTATGGCCTCGGCCAGCTGTCGTCCCCCTGCATAGATTACCTCTCCCAACACTTTATTGATGGGATGGGATTCACCTGTTACAAAGCTAAAGTCTACTGCTGCATGCCCCTTCAATAAGATGGCATCTGCTGGAATAATCTCATTATTTCGTACCAAGATACGATCACCGACTTGAATATCCGCAATCGGAGTCGCCCTGTCCCCTTTCTCCGTCAGGACCGTCACCGCGACAGGAAAGTACGAGCGATAATCTCTTTCAAATGAAAGGTGATAATATGTACGTTGTTGCACCCACTTACCAATAAGGATAAAAAAGACCAAACTGCAAAGCGTATCTGCAAATCCAGCTCCTGTGCCGCTCAACACTTCCCAGGCTGTTCGAACAAACAAAATGAATATCCCCAATGCTAAGGGCACATCTAGATTCATCCTCTTCTGCCTAAGACTCAACCATGCCGATTTAAAATAATCCGAAGCGCTGTATACCAAAACGGGAATAGCGAAGGCCAAGTTGACATATCCAAAAAAGGCGGCATATTCTTTTTCGAAACTGGCCATTCCAAAATAATCGGGAAAACTCAGCATCATAGAGTTTCCGAAGCAAAATCCAGCTACAGCAATCTTGCGGACCAAGCTGCCCTGTTCAAATTTCTGTCCCTGCTTGACTACATCCTGTAATGTGATTTTAGGTTCGTAACCAATATCTGTCAAAAGCTCTACTACCTCCCTTAGCGAGATATCCGCATGCTTAAATCGGAGCGTCGCTTGTCGTTTCATAAAATCCACTTGAGAAGATAGGATCCCTGGATTCAATTTATAAAGATGCTCCAACAACCAGATGCACGAGCTGCAGTGGATCACAGGAATATAGAACGTAATAATCGAACGTTCGTCGTCCTTATAGTCCAATAGTTTGGCTGCAATCGCATCTTCATCAAGATAACTCAGGTCAGTTCTTTTGGTCCGATTAGCCTTTCCCGGATGCACGTTATATTGGTAATAGCTCCCCATATCATTATCATGCAAGATCTGATAGACCGTCTGGCATCCCAAACAGCAGAACGGATGATCATCGAGTTCATAATGTCCACTGCTTATTGCATCCCCACAGTGATAACACTTCGCACTTTCTATGGTTGGATTACTGCTATCATTCATCTGTATAAATATTTAGAGCCTATAAACACCCTTCTTCTATCGATTTATTGGTTTCACTATTCTATTACGCACTTATTTTCTATATCGCTTGGCTAAACAGCTGCTCATTGTTCTTGGCTTGATAAAGACGTTCATCAAAAGCCATGCAAATATTTCTCAGAAAAGATTTCCCCATTTCCGTAATCCTTACATCTGTCCCTGAGTATGTGACAAGGCCGTCTGCAACCATAGGCATCAATCGCTTCTGGATACGCGGAGTCAGTGTCGAATCACTCGCAAGCATCGTCTTTCCTTTGCACATCACATCTAAAATATATCTTCTCAACAGAAGGTCTTCATCATTCAACAAGTGCCCCTTCACTACTGGGAGTACGTCAGCTTCAATCAACCGATGGTATTCTTCTACTGTCTTCACATTTTGTGCAAATGCACTCCATGCATCACTGATAGATGATACACCAAGCCCAATCATCAAAGGTGTGTAACGATCGGCATATCCCATAAAGTTACGATGCAAACGCCCGGCTTCCAAGGCCCGGAACAATTCATCGCCCTGTTTTGCAAAATGATCCATCCCTACGTCTTCATATCCAGCCTCACTAATCAACTGCTTTCCTAACTGATAGAGACTCAATTTTTCCTGTCCTTGAGGGAGGTCCATTTCCGTAAATCGGCGTTGTCCTGGTTTGACCCAAGGCACATGGGCGTAGCTGTAAAACGAAATACGATCGGGTTCCATTGCCAAAGCCTTAGTGATGGTATCTCCTACCCTTTCCATCGTCTGCAACGGCAATCCATAAATCAAATCAAAATTAATAGATGTATAACCGATTCCCCTTGCATCACGCATTACGCGCGCTACATCATCAACCGTTTGCCTACGGTTGATGACAAACTGCACCTCTGGGTCAAAATCCTGAATCCCAAGACTCAATCTACGAAATCCCAAATTATAAAGCGTTTGAAGATGTTGAAAAGTCGTGTTTGCAGGGTGAGCTTCAAATGAAAAGGATGCATCTGCCGTCGGTGTATGTCCCTCCAATATCCCTGTGATCAAGCGTTCCAAATTATCAGGCTGAAAGAAGGTAGGTGTACCCCCTCCTAGATGTATCTCACATATACCGATAGAACCTCCGCCCATCATTTGGACATACATTTCCCATTCTTTCAAGACAGCCGTTATGTAAGGCTCCTCTACTTTATGATTTTTAGTGATTCGGGTATTACATCCACAATAAGTACACAGGTCCTCACAGAATGGGAGATGGATATAGATACTGACTCCTCCAGATTTTGAATCAACATACGTATTTTTAACACGTTGCCTCCAATTGGAACTACCAAAACTGTCATTTTCCCAAAAAGGGACGGTTGGGTAGCTCGTATACCGCGGAGCGGCAACATTATATTTCGAAATCAAATCCTCCATAATTTATCTTTTTCTATTGTAATGCTTGACGTTATCAAGCCGCTCACTGCAATCTTTCGAACAGCAACATGCCCTGCCTATACATTTCCCATTTTCCCAGAAATTCAGGTTTCGGATCGTTTGCTTAGCTACGCCTTCGATTGTTTGGTTTTCGTAAGGTGTGTTCGCAATCTTTATGTTCAAAGATTCGGCTTCTGTAGCATCTATATGCTGTACACCTATAGAGCGTGTGATGAGATACAGCACGCCTAATTTCTTAAGTTCAAACAAGATACTTTTATCTAAAAAATCCTTTTCTGATACAATGACAGCCTTCTTCCCCACAGCATAGTGCACGGTGGTACCGTCCAAACCATTAGAGATCAAAGTAAGGTCATGCACCTTTTTATTGGCCAAAACCAATATCTCTTTCTCTTCAGGCTTAATGTTATAGGCTACAACTTTCATGTAATATCTCCTCGATTTTGCGATAACACATAACAAATGTAAATCTAATACCAAAAGAAAGCCATGAAAAAGGTCATGTTTAGAAATGACTTTCGTCACTTATTTTGCATAAAAAAAGCGAATATCGCTATACGATATTCGCCTTCACCTATCATTAATATGTACACTTATCTGATTTGTCTCAGATTATTGACCGAAGAGATACGAATGGCATTCCCCTTCTTCTTAATGAGATTAGCTTCTTTAAAGTCAGCCAATATCCTACTGATTGTTTCATTCGCGGTACCCGCCAAGGTGGCCAGTTCCTCCCTTGACACGTGTAGCACATGCCCACCGTCTTCATCTGGACGAGTCTTCTCTGCTACATCGATTAAAGCATTGGCTACACGTTTGCGGACAGAGTCATACGCCAGTTCCAGCAGTTTTTCTTCTTTCTCTTTTAAATTGCCAGACAATAATTTGATAAACTTGCCTGCAATGGCCGGTTTTCGAAATAATAGCTCGTAGAAATCGTCCTTGGGAATCAGCGCTATTTCGGAATCTTCCAATGCAATCGCACTGTCTGTATACTCTTCATTCAATAACACGGCTTCATATCCAAAAAAATCATGCCTTACATAAATATCTGTAGACAGCTCACGTCCATCCGAATAACTCAAAAAACTTCTAACCTTTCCTATGATTATGTAATAGACGAAAATCGGATTGTCTTTGAGTTCAAACACAAGTTGCTTTTTCTTGAATTCCTTTATACGAGAAGAATCAATAAGCTCTTTCAACATGAGGTGCTGCTCTTCGTCACTCAGGTGTGATTCGCCACTTCCTACGGAAGATTTG
The DNA here is from genome assembly GCF_027627455.1 of Sphingobacterium sp. SYP-B4668. Lineage (NCBI taxonomy): Bacteria > Pseudomonadati > Bacteroidota > Sphingobacteriia > Sphingobacteriales > Sphingobacteriaceae > Sphingobacterium > Sphingobacterium sp. SYP-B4668. The sequence continues at coordinate 4,274,903 of NZ_CP115483.1, forward strand.
GCCACCATTTGACCTCTCTTTTTCAATCTACTTTCGATTGCATTTAGAAGCTCTACATCGTCAAAAGGCTTGGTGAGGTAATCGTCAGCCCCCATTTCCATGGCCTTGCGCATGTCAATGCGTTCGCTCTTTGCCGTCAAAAAAATAAAGGGAATTGTAGCGGTTTGCTCGTGTTTGCTCAACATATAAAGGACACCATAGCCGTCAAGCTCCGGCATCATAATATCACATAGAATCAGGTCTGGTGTGTTCTCCAATGCCATTTCTACGCCTACCCTCCCATTCTCAGCTGTCAACACGTTATAATATCCTGTCAACTCTAAAATTTCGGAAGTTCCCTCCCTAATTTCAAAATTATCCTCAATAATCAAAATATTTTTCTTCCTCATTATTCAAATAATGTTAACCTAATTGTTCAAACTTAGATAAAATGTTTGCATCTACAAAACCCAATGCAGCGAGCCCATGCCTATCATGTAAGGGTCAAAGCATAGCCTTCAACCATTCTTCTTGTGGGTAGATTTGTATAAACAGCTTTTTCTAAAGACTATTTATCAGACGAAAATGTGAGTAAGAAAGCCGTTCCTTGGTTGATGCTGGATCGATACTCTAATTTCCCATCGAGAAGCTCTACATAACGTTTTACTATATTCAATCCGAGGCCGGTGCCCGGGATATTCCCCGTATTATGTGCCCTGAAAAAAGGTTCGAATAGACTTACCTGATCTTCGTAAGGTATGCCTATTCCATTATCCTTGATGTTGACGGTACAGTTGCCATCTTCAATCTTTGTACTGAATTCAATAAAGGTATCTTCTCCTGAATATTTAACAGCATTGGAAATGAGATTGATTACAATACTTTTCCAGAGATGCGCATCCATTAGAAATTCAGCCTCTACCCCTGTATGTTCGTATACGATATGTTGATTTTTTTTACAGATCATTTGCATCTCTTCCGTCACTTCTTCGGCCAGCGAAACCAGGTTGATCCGTTCCATCTGGACGGCAACTACCCCAGCTTCCAATTTCTCCAACGAGAGGAAATCATTCAAGATATTAGTCAATAGTTGCACTGAGCTTTTGATACGGGAAGTATGTTTGCGAACATTCAGAAAATCGGGCTTTTCGATATACTTTTCGATTAGGGACGCCGACAGCTGTACCGAGCTCAAAGGCGTCCTAAACTCGTGAGAGGCCATCGATACAAATCGAGATTTCATTTGGCCGAGTTCTTTCTCCTTTTCCAAAGAGTTGCTGACCTCAGCCTTTGCTTTCTCCAATTCAGAAACCGTCTTGATCAAATCCTTGGTCCGTTCACTGATTTTTTGCTCCAATTCCAAGGCGTGCTTCAACAGCTTATCCTCTGCTTCCTTTTCTTTTGAAAGGTCATGGATAAAACCTGTGAATATACTTTTATCGTGGTAAAACACTTCGCTCACAGCCAACCGGAATGGGAACGTCGTCCCATCCTTCCGCCTCCCTCGTACTTCACGACCTATTCCGATAATCTTTTTCTTACCTGTTGTCTGATAATTATGGATATACCCATCATGGTTGCTCCGGTCTGGCTCAGGCATCAATAGAGATACATTACTCCCAATCACCTCTTCCGGCGAATAGCCAAATAAACTAGACGCAGCTGGGTTAATAGTTTCCACGTTCCCCCTATTATCGATTGTAATAATGCCATCGATAGCGTTATCAATGATTGCTTTTAATAGTTTTGCAGCCTCCACTTGATTATTTTACCAGTTTTCTATATTTGATTCGCTTAGGTCCTATATCTCCCAACCGTTTTTTCCGGTTTTCTTCGTATTCGGAATAATTCCCTTCAAAGAAGTATACCTGTGAGTCACCTTCAAAAGCAAGAATATGCGTACATATTCTATCCAAGAACCATCTATCGTGCGAGATGACCACGGCACAACCACCAAAGTTTTCCAAACCTTCTTCTAATGCTCGTAGTGTATTGACATCGATATCATTCGTCGGCTCATCCAGTAGCAGGACATTCGAACTTTTCTTCAACGTAATGGCCAGATGTACCCGATTACGCTCTCCGCCCGAAAGTATACCTACATTCTTCTGTTGGTCTGCACCGTTAAAGTTAAACTTAGAGACATAGGCTCTAGAGTTCACTGGACGATTGCCCAAAAGAATATTGTCTTGACCATCTGTAATATTTTCCCAAACGGATTTGTTTGGGTCCAGATCATTGTGCATCTGATCCACATACCCCAATACGACGGTCTCACCTACCCTGAACGTTCCCGTATCAGGCGTTTCTTGTCCCGTGATCAGTCGGAAAAGGGTTGTCTTTCCTGCACCATTGGGACCAATTATGCCTACAATTCCTGCTGGGGGAAGTGAAAAACTCAGGTTTTCAAACAAAATGCGATCGCCATAAGACTTTGAAATGTCGTTGGCTTCGATGACCACATTCCCTAAACGAGGTCCAGGAGGAATGAAAAGTTCCAATTTTTCTTCCCTTTCCTTCGTCTCCTCCGAGGCTAATTTTTCATAATTATGCAAACGAGCTTTGGACTTGGCATGACGGGCTTTTGGTGCCATACGCACCCATTCCAACTCACGTTCCAGAGTCTTTTGACGTTTGGACTCTGTCTTTTCTTCTTGCGCCAAACGCTTTGCTTTCTGATCCAACCAAGAAGAATAGTTGCCTTTCCAAGGGATACCTTCTCCCCGATCCAACTCCAATATCCAGCCCGCCACATTATCTAAGAAATAACGGTCGTGCGTCACTGCGATGACCGTCCCCTTATACTGTTGTAGGTGCTGCTCCAACCAGTCGATTGACTCCGCATCCAAGTGGTTGGTGGGCTCATCCAGCAACAGCACGTCGGGCTCCTGTAGCAAAAGACGACATAGTGCCACCCTTCTACGCTCTCCTCCTGACAAATTGGCAATCAAGGATTGTGGCTCGGGACAACGTAACGCATCCATTGCGCGCTCCAATTTGGCATCAAGTTCCCAAGCATTCGTAGCATCTATTTTATCCTGCAACTCCCCTTGTCGGGTCAATAGCTTATCCATTTCATCTGCATTCTCATACACTTCTGGCAAGCCAAACTTTTCGTTGATTTCTTCGTATTCCTTTAAAACAGCTGTAATCTCCGCAACACCCTCTTCAACAATCTCACGGACAGTTTTCTCCTCATCTAATACCGGTTCCTGCGCAAGATAGCCCACGGTGTATCCTGGGGAGAAAACCACTTCCCCTTGGTAGGCCTTGTCCAATCCAGCAATGATTTTCAAAACAGAAGACTTACCCGATCCGTTGAGACCGATCACCCCTATTTTGGCACCATAAAAAAAGGAAAGATATATGTTTTTTAAAACTTGTTTTTGAGGCGGGTAAATCTTGTTTACACCTGCCATCGAAAAGATGATTTTCTCGTCAGACATATTGATTTTTGTAACTATTTTGTAAACAAAGATAATTATTCCGCCCGATAAACTGACATTTTGCTAGATTTAGACGTATGGCGTAATTGTTGATAACATTAATAGAAAATTAGGGTAAGACTTTTGGATATATATTTATACATTTATATTATCCTTAATTCGAACTCAAAAACAGAAAGGTAAACTACATGGAAGCAAAATTTTCACCACGCGTAAAGGATGTAATATCCTATAGCCGAGAAGAAGCTTTACGTCTTCGTCATGATTATATTGGCACAGAACATCTTTTACTTGGGTTGATTCGTGAGGGGGATGGAGTGGCGATTAAGATTTTGAAAAATATCGGTATCGATACTGCAACTCTACGACAGTCTATTGAAGATGCCGTAAAAGGTTCATCGGTGTCTCGTGCACCAATTGGCAACATGCCACTAACAAAACAAGCAGAAAAAGTACTTAAAATCACATACTTAGAAGCAAAGATATTCAAAAGCGACATCATCGGCACTGAGCATTTGATGCTTGCAATCTTGCGTGACGACGAAAACATCGCCTCTCAGATTCTGCAACAGTACCAAGTTACCTACGATGTGTTCAAGAATGAGGTTGAGCAAAACAAAACCACCATTACCGATGAGGCTCCGGGCTCTTCAGCAGGTGGGGATGATGATTATCCAGAAGAGGAGCAATTCAACCAGCCTAAGAAAGTGTCGGATATCAAGTCTAAGACACCGGTATTGGACAACTTTGGGCGTGATTTGACAAAAGCTGCCGAGGAAGGTCGCCTAGATCCTATCGTGGGCCGGGAGAAAGAAATCGAGCGTGTATCACAGATTTTGTCTCGTCGTAAGAAGAACAATCCTTTGCTTATTGGGGAGCCTGGTGTTGGTAAATCTGCCATTGCAGAAGGTCTTGCGCTTCGTATTATCCAACGCAAAGTGTCACGTGTCTTGTTCAACAAGCGGGTAGTCACACTTGATTTGGCCTCTCTTGTAGCAGGAACGAAATACCGTGGTCAATTTGAGGAACGGATGAAAGCTGTGATGAACGAATTGGAAAAATCTCCAGATGTCATCCTATTCATCGATGAGATTCATACTATTGTTGGCGCTGGAGGTGCTTCGGGTTCTTTGGATGCCTCAAACATGTTCAAACCTGCTTTGGCTAGGGGCGAGATTCAATGTATCGGAGCTACTACGTTAGATGAATACAGACAATATATCGAGAAAGATGGTGCTTTGGACCGTCGTTTCCAACGCGTCACCATTGAGCCTGCGTCTCATGATGAGACCATCGAGATATTGACCCGTATCAAAGATAAATACGAAGAGCATCACAATGTCAACTACACACCTGAAGCTATTGAAGCCTGTGTGTCATTGACCACCCGATACATCACTGACCGTTTCCTTCCGGACAAGGCCATTGATGCACTGGATGAGGCTGGATCACGTGTCCACCTTAACAATATACATGTACCACAGTCCATCATTGATATCGAACAAAAGATCGAAGAGGTCAAGGTCGAGAAAAACAAGGTTGTTCGCAGTCAGAAATACGAAGAAGCCGCTAAGCTCCGGGATTCGGAGAAAAAGCTTTTAGAAGAATTGGAACGTGAGAAGACTGCTTGGGAAGCGGAGACCAAAACTAAGCGCTACCTCGTTACCGAGGACAATGTTGCCGAAGTGGTCTCCATGATGACAGGTATTCCGGTCCAACGTGTCAGCCAGACGGATAGCCAAAAGCTATTGAACATGGGTGATTCGATGAAGGGACGTATCATTGGACAAGATGACGCCGTTCAAAAGTTGGTCAAAGCCATACAGCGTACACGTGCTGGGTTGAAAGACCCTAAAAAACCAATCGGCTCCTTTATCTTTCTAGGCCCTACAGGGGTTGGTAAGACCGAGTTAGCAAAAGAGTTGGCTAGATTCATGTTCGATTCGGAGGATTCGTTGATCCAGATTGATATGAGTGAGTACATGGAGAAATTTGCGGTATCCAGATTAGTGGGAGCGCCTCCAGGATATGTAGGATATGAAGAAGGTGGACAATTGACAGAGAAGGTCCGTCGCAAACCTTATGCAGTAGTCTTACTGGATGAGATTGAAAAGGCACATCCCGATGTCTTCAACTTATTGTTACAGGTATTGGATGAAGGACAGTTGACAGACAGTCTTGGTCGCCGGGTAGATTTTCGTAATACCATCATCATCATGACTTCTAATATCGGAGCCCGTCAGTTGAAGGAATTTGGGCAAGGAGTAGGATTTACAACTGCTGCAAAAACAACCCAAGCTGACTCGCACGCTAGAGGTGTTATCGAAACGGCCTTGAAACGCGCTTTTGCTCCAGAATTCTTGAATCGCGTAGATGATGTCATCGTATTCAACTCCTTGAATAAAGAGCACATCTTCAAGATTATCGATATCGAATTGAAATCTTTGTTCGCACGTATCGAAGGATTGGGCTATCATATCGAACTGACAGATACTGCCAAAGACTACATCGCGGAGAAAGGGTATGACACCAATTTCGGTGCTAGACCACTGAAACGTGCTATTCAAAAATATCTTGAAGATCCAATTGCTGAAGAAATCCTCAGAGGAGAAATTCAAAGCGGAGGCACATTGACGGTAGATTTGGATAAAGAAAAAAATGAAATCACGGTCAAGGGCCAACCTTCTAAAGGAGGAGGAAAAGATAAACCCAAAGAGTCTGACGTATCTAAAGACAACTAAGGATACCACCGACTTAATCAATAGAAAATCACCAGATTAGTCTGGTGATTTTTTTTGACCCTATGTAGCTTACCTTGTATAGTATTTGGTTGCTATGCCCTTCATGGGACAAATAAATGCGTTACGCTTTTTTTATGGCAGAATTTTTGCTTCTTAGATTAAACTTAATTCATATATCTTTGTCTTATCATAAACAAGTATAAATTTTAAAACACATATACACATGAAAAGATTTTTATTAGCCTTAGTCGTGATTGGCATGACGATTGGATTGTCAAGTTGCACGAAAGAGTATATCACGAACTACTTGCCTGGTGTGAGTTATGTGGTACCTGTTACATCCAACCAGTGGACAGGCGGCGGCAATGGTATTTACCAAACTACCATAGCTATGAAAGATTTGGACAAAGCGTATTTTGAAGATGGCCATGTTAATGTTGCCGTTTCATTCAATAGCAACGCAGACTATTATGAAAATATCCCAGGAGACTTGGAGAGCTTTTACAAGATCAATAATGAGGAGAGAGTCACACTACATAGTTATAGCGCAAAATACAGTATTGGTCAGGTAGTTATTACTGCTGAAAGATTGGGAGGGGATAATAGAGCCCCTGAAGATATGCTTGTGAAGATTGTCCTTACAGATGCTGATATTGGCAACTAAGAAATTCGAACGTATAAACTATAACGGGATTCCAATTGGAATCCCGTTATAGTTTATACTATTCTCTAAATATAGATAGTCATACGCACTACCCTTCGATTAGTTCGGCAGCATGCTGTAGAGCTGCCTCTCCGGGATTGGATCCGCTCAACATCTGCGCTACTTCTATTACCCGCTGCTCTGGAGATAGCAGAATGATATTAGATTGGGTCTTGTCACCCCTATCCTCTTTGTATACCTTAAAGTGGCTAATTCCTTTTGAAGCTATTTGCGGCAGATGCGTAATAGCCATCACCTGCATATTGGCAGCCAATCTGTGCATAATCTCCCCTACTTTCAATGCCACTTCCCCCGATATACCGGTATCAATCTCATCAAATATAATGGTTGGCAAAGCAGTAGACTGTGCAACGAGGGATTTCAATGCCAGCATCACACGTGACAACTCTCCCCCTGAAGCTACTTTATGGATAGGCTTTAGCTCTTGCCCTTTATTTGCTGAAAATAAAAACTGTACCGTATCTTGCCCCGACTCTTTAAACAGACCTTCCTGCATTTGTTGCAGGTCGATATGCAATTGTGCATGAGGCATACCTACTTCATCCAATACGGCCTCTACATGTTGTTGAATTTGGGGAATTACTCGTCTTCGAGATTCGGACAATTCGGATGCTGCTATTTTTGTTTCTTTTTCAAGGAGGGATACTTCTTTTTCGAGATGTAACAACTGCTCTTCTTGTCCTGATGTAGCTATAATCTTGGATTCAATATCATCTCGTAGTGCAATCAATTCCTCTACTTGATCCAATCGATGTTTCTTCTGTAGCGTATACAATAGGCTAAGGCGTTCATTAACGATGTTCAAGCGATTTTCGTCCAACACGACCCCTTGCTCCAGTGCTTCTACTTCTTGTACGATATCCTTCAGCTCGATATGCACACTCTGTAAACGGGCGACTATAGTTTCAGCTGTCGGCATATACCTCTGCGCTTGTTGCAAGTATGTCAATGCATCCTTGACCATCCCCAGCGCATTGGCTTCCTGCTCGACTAAATACTGGGTAGCGCCTAACAACGTCCGCTTTATCTCTTCAGCATTTTCCAATTGTCGTTGTTCGTCTTCCAGTTCGGATTGCTCCCCAGTTTTCAAACCGGCCTGCTCTAGCTCATTGAATAGAAATTGGTGATAATCCATCTCCGCATGGGCAGCTTCTATAGATGAGCGAAGTTGCGCCAATGCTTTACTTTTAGATTTGTAGTTTTTAAACGTTTGTGAAAAGCTTTCCTTCAAAGCTCCATTCTGAGCGATACCATCGATGACCATCAATTGGAAAGCTTCGGTATTAATCTGTAAGGTGGCATGCTGTGAGTGCACATCGATTAGTTGCTCACCTAAGCCCTTAAGTACCGTTAGATTGACCGGTGAGTCATTGACAAAAGCACGAGACTTGCCATCGACGCTAATCTCCCTGCGAATAATGGTTTCTTCGTCATAATCCATATCATTTTCTTCGAAAAAAGCCTGAAGATGATACGATCCGATATTGAAATATCCTTCTATGATGCATTTTCGATCCTGATTAAAGAAGTATTTACCTTCTACTCTACTGCCCAAGATGAGGGCGAGGGCCCCCATGATAATGGATTTTCCGGCACCGGTCTCCCCAGTAATGATATTTAAGCCCCTATCAAAAGAAATATCTAGGGTATCGATAAGTGCATAATTTCGAATATAGAGTCTGCTCAGCATAGTAATCGGTCTCGCTTATTTTCTGATTTCTTCGTATTGCGTTGAATTCGTAGGGTCTACTTCTACCAATAAATTATAGGCCTTCACGCCCTCATTGCCAGGCATCTTACTGAAGATTCCCACAAATTCTTTGGCCTTTGCCGCATAAAATGCGGAAGTCAAGATATTACCGCTATTATTACGGTCTACCTCTTTCAATCTAGGAAGTTGATCGGCCATCATTTTTCTAGCTTCGGTTTCATTGGCAGACATTTTATCCAAGCCCTTGAGGTGGTAATAGTACGAGAACTCCCGATAGGGTGCATATCGCCTATCTGTCAGATTGGTAATCAACCAATAGCGGTTGTCAAAAGCATCCATCGACCGCCAGCCGACGTAATCACCATTTTGGGAATAGTTCACAATATCCTTCGCAACTGAGAAAAATGGATTTCCGCCGTTCAATTTAAAAGAATCTGCATCCATTCCAATGATGACATTGGCATAAAAACCTAGCAACGAAGAGAGGTTGCTCATATACTGATTCTCGTTGTAGTCCAACAAATCTCCCTCTACATAAGAAAAATTGAAATAACGGTCGTTAAAAGCTAAAATGGGACTATTATAATTGGTGCCAAAAACTGGTCTCGAAGAGAATATTTGGGCTGTAGCTTTGAATTCCTTAGAGCCATCCCAGGACGTAATCGTAATCAGCATTGCTCCATCTATACGTTCCTCATTTTGCACTTTATTGGGCGTCCACGGCCTGTTATTCAGAAAATCAGTAATCGCTTTCTGCAGGACTTCTAAAGAGCGCTTATTGGTATTCTGCACCTGCGGTGACTGTACATCTACGCGGATATTAAGCTCTTGCGCCGACAGGCGACACACCAATAGGCTTAATAGAAGGACACTTATTAGCTTATACATATATTTCTGACAAACGGGATTTATATGCTCAAACTTAGAAAAAATGCTTTGCATTCGCAAGCCAATCCATCAACTTAGGGGCTGCCTATGCATATCTCACTCCCCTTGGCACATTCGCAATTAAATGACTAATTTTGGACAGTATGCCTGACTATATCCAACAATTGCAAAAACATATGCCAGAAGTGGCTGCCCCTATTATCGCTCAATGGATAGTGGATTCTAAATGCCATTTTCGAATAAGCAGGGCACGCGTAACCAAATTTGGAGATTATCAAGCGCCTTATCGGGGACAACCGCATAAAATATCGGTCAATAACAATCTTAACCCCTACGCATTCTTGATTACAACTATTCATGAATTTGCTCATTTGCGTACGTGGCAGCAGCATAAGAATAAAGTGAAACCTCATGGCGGCGAATGGAAAGCTAACTTCAAATTTCTAATGGCTCCATTCTTACAGCTTCAAGTATTTCCAGAAAAGATACTCGTTGCCGTTGTCAGCTATTTGGATAATCCCGCAGCTTCCAGTTGCACGGATTTGCATCTATATCGAACACTGAAGGAATTTGACCCGCCACAGACGGAGACGACTATCACAGTGGAAATGTTGGAACAAGATGATTTTTTCAGCATGAAAAATGGACGGACTTTTCAACGTAAAGAGAAAATCAGAAAACGTTATAAATGTATAGAGATACCTTCCAATAAAATCTATTTATTCCACCCTATCGCTGAGATTGTCCCATTAAAGAAACCTTCGTAAGTTCAACACCTCCTTGTGTTGAACTTGATTCGGCATCTGTAGGTCTGTAGCGGAAAACGAAGTCAGATGCGTAGAACTTTGAGACCCTGAATCAAGTTCAGGGTGACGTAGTGGTAAAGTAAGGGTAACATAAGGGACTACAATATTAAAAAAGAATAGGGTGACGTAGTGGTAAAGTAAGGGTGACATACTTAATGAAATTCAGGGTGACGTCTATAATCACAGTGACATATAGCAAGGTATCATAGCTGCTGGTGATTATGAAATCATGAAAGTTTTATCTAAGTTTGGGTACCAAATACCTTCAAACAACAGTACTTGAGAAGGCATAGCTACGAAAACAAAACGTGTAAACACAACAAACACATGAGACTACTTCATTTCCTATCTGTACTTGCCATCACCATGCTCGGTGTATCCTGTCAAAATAAGAAAGCTAATTCTGATTCGGTTCATGACACCAGTGGACTAGATTCGGTTGCGCTCGGAGCTATATCTGAGAGCAGCTACAAAAAATACGTTGAGGAGCTTTCATCCGATGCATTTGAAGGCCGGAAACCCTTTACAAAAGGTGATACTCTGGCTGTGACCTATATCGAAGAGCAGTTCAAACAGCTGGGATTGGCTCCAGGAAATGGTGACAGTTTTTTTCAAGAAGTCCCTATGGTAGAAATCAGCAGCACCGCTCCCTCACAACTTACCTTAACCGGAGCCTCAGGCAAATTGACTATCAATAATCTAGCGGATTATGTTATCGGCAGTAGACAATTAAAAGAAAACATTGATGTCGACCAATCGGAGCTGGTCTTTGCCGGATTTGGCATCATTGCGCCTGAATACAACTGGAATGACTATGACGGGTTGAATGTAAAAGGAAAAACCGTTGTTGTCATGGTCAATGACCCCGGACGGTATGACAAAACGCTCTTTAAAGGGGATACCATGACCTACTACGGTCGGTGGACCTATAAATATGAAGAGGCCGCTAGACAAGGTGCAGCTGGTGTATTAATCATCCATGATAAAGGAGCGGCAAGCTATGACTGGGACGTGGTAAGATCAGGATGGAGTGGCTCCCAATTGGACCTTGTCTCCAAAGACAAAGGAGAGTCTTATACCGCATATGAAGGATGGATATCTGCAGAAACCACAAAGAAGCTCTTTGCACTATCTGGAATACAAGAAGATTTGATTGCTCAGGCGAAGAAGCCGGGTTTTAAACCTCGAAGTCTCGGCATTACGACGGATGTTCGAATCAAGAATAGGTATCGTACGTCAACCTCCAACAATGTCATTGCTAAATTGGAGGGTAGTACACGTAAAGATGAAGTGATTATATATACAGCCCATTGGGATCATTTGGGAATAGGCGAACCGGTAGATGGGGACTCTATTTATAATGGCGCGATAGATAATGCCGCAGGGGTAGCGGCACTTTTTGAAATCGCGAAGGCATTCAAAGCAGCTAAAGTACAGCCCGAACGTACGATTGTTTTCATGGCGGTCACAGCCGAAGAACAGGGCCTGTTGGGCTCTGCCTACTATGCTGCAAATCCTATCTATCCTTTAAAAAAAACGGTTGCTAACCTGAATATGGATGCTTTCAGTCCAATGGGGGCAACCAAAGATGTATCTATAGTAGGTATGGGGCATTCGGAATTAGATGAGTATGCTGCACGGTCGGCCGCCAAGTTCGGGCGCGAAGTACACGACTCTGGCAACCCTTCTTCTGGTGGTTTTTTCCGTTCGGACCATTTCAATTTTGTAAAAAAAGGGGTTCCTGCTCTTTTTATGGGGAGTGGAGACCAATATCTTGAAACGGACACTACGGTATTACAAAATCGTAAGAAATTACTGTCAGGCAGGTATCACGCACCCTCGGATGAGGTTGATCCACATTGGGACTTCAACGGGATAATCGCAGATATCAAGCTCTTCTTTGATATGGGCTACACGATGAGCCTTGAAGCCACATATCCAAAATGGAAAGACAAGTCTGAATTCAGACATGTAGGAAGTAAACGATAAACGATGCTTTTCTTTCATATTTTAGTCCTCCCCGACTTCCATATGAAAGAAACTTTATCTAAGTTTGTGATTGAACAAAATTAAAGAGAGTTAAACATGCTACATTTACATTCCACATTAGCGATTGTGCTGCTATTGGCATTGGTGGTGTCCATCATCATTACTTTAGCAAATCTTGCTGGCAACAAAGCCTATAATCGCAAGATTGCCTTAATCGGGCTAATCTCCGCACACTTACAGTTAGTGGTCGGCTTAGTACTATTCTTCGTACTAAAATACCCTTCCATGATGTCAGGTGGTATTATGAAAGATCCGACCTTGCGTTTCAAAATCATCGAGCACCCTTTGACGATGATTATCGCTATCGTATTGATTACGATAGGATACTCGAAAGCTAAAAGAATTACTGATGCAAAGAAAGCCAATAAAACGGTGGCTATCTTCTTCATCTTGGGCTTAATATTTATCTTGGCTAGAATTCCATGGTCTACATGGTCCCTATTCGTTTAGTCAAACATTCATACCGCAAAAAAGTCCCAATACATCTGATATGTATTGGGACTTTTTAGTATAACGGACTGTTGGATAAATTTTATTAGGCATAAAAAAAGCCTATAGTAATCACTATAAGCTTTTATATATTTTTAAAGTGCTTACCGACTATTTCTTACTTCCAAATCCTAAGATTGCAAACACAGTCTTGAAAGCAATGATAGTAGCGATGATCAACAAAATATTTGCAATAGTCGAAAAGAGAAATGAATCTTGAATAAATCTAGCAAAGACACCTGCAAGACCAATAACAATAGCAACAGTTAAAGTTACATAATACTCTGAACGATTAGCATTATTATCTGTTTTCTTCGGCTGTCTTTGAGCTGTTGTATTTTCCATGTTTCTATTTAAATGAATGTTACGCTGCAAATGTACAAAGTAAAGCACTAAACAAAAAATTTATTTGACTAAATAATTGCCACATCCCTCGACAGCGCTACTATATTTTTTCTAGGCAAACTGCTATAAACAAAGGATTTTAGCTAATATTGCATCGAAATGGATGTAGGTTTGCGTTCGTCTGTATATAATTGGTCTTTTGACAGTCATCTGCTGGCTGGCGAATCCAGATCATGTTGTATCCGTATGCGTGCGGTGTATACCAAGTGGATATTTCACATGCACGCAAACTCTACATTGGACAGAGAGATGCTTTCTATCTCCTTCGCTATCGGTTTTTTTTACAACGGAAATACAGCACCATGCAGCACTATTTGATTATACTTTTGTTCATAACAATGCAAGCATATAGCCATGCTCAGCAGAATGTCATCAAGGATTTTACCGTTAAAGAGAATCTTACTCAGAATGGTCGTCTAGCCATTGTTGCGACAGACACGACTGGCCAGGCCAGTGAAGCTATCAATGGAACATTCGTCTTCACATTGAATGGACTACAGCAGGAGCTCTCTTTTCGGAATGGAGTGGCTGTAGCTGATAGCAAGATAGCATCTTCAACGTTTGTATTTTTCAAACACAAAAATCAAGAAGATACGATTGGCAAACTTTTCTACGTCTTTAAATCGGACAAGGGATTGAATCCTATCAAAATCAGCGGGCTAGCGCTTCTCCTTATCCCTAGTATTATTCTTTTGATTGCCTATACTTTCAAACGCTTTATATTGGCGGCCGTGATATTGGCACTAGCCTATGCATTTTTCAACTATTCACAAGGTCTAAGCTTGGGCAATCTAATGGAGAGTATCATTATGGGTATCAAGAACTTTATCTAGAAAGGGAAGCCTATTCCGAAGTTGTATTGAATAAAATTATAACGATCGGGCTTATGGGATTCGTAGTAAGACTGCTTAAAATCTTTCTGATCGAAGAAGTGCTTGATTACCCACTGATCCTTGCCTTCAAATTGTGGATCTTTTACTTTGATTCCAGCGTCTAGTCGAATCACAAAATAATCAGAGTCAAAACGAAGTCCAAACCCCGAGCCAATAGCAATCTGGGTCATGAATTTATCAAACTTAAATTCACCGCCAGGATTCAATTCATTCTCCTTCAAGCGCCATACATTCCCAAAGTCCACAAATGTAGCACCATTCAACTTGGCCCCTAGGAAGTGGTTGAGCAATCGAAATCGATACTCGGCATTACCCTCTAGCTTGATTTCGCCTAGTTGGTCCAAATTCCGAAGATTGAGTCGCAGCGACTCGTCCAACCCTTCCCTATTGTAACTTCCTGGACCTAAGGTACGTGCTTGCCATGCTCTGATACCATTCATTCCGCCACTGTAAAAGCTCTTTTCAAAAATCAACAAGCTGGAGTTATTGCCATAAGGAATAGCGATTCCGGGATTGATTCGGAATACAAATTGCCGATTACCGCCAAGATGACGATACAAACGATAATCCAATTCTAACTTTGCATACTGAAGATAAGGGACGTCAAAAAGAGTCCGTTCTCCATCCTCATTTTGACTGAAACTAAAGAGCTTGCTGGCCACCCCTAATACGTTCCCACTAAGATCAATCGCTCCTCTGAAATAACTAAAATCTTCCAACTTCAATAATTTAGGTGCATTTAACGTGTAGGTATATTGAGAACCCAATCCAAAATACTCCCGATTATTACTTCTTATATACAGCAAGTAGCCCTCATCAAAGAGCTGTTGCTCAAATGCTGCATCCAACTTGCCTACCCTATATTCCAAAACAACAGGTGTATAACTATGTTGTTTGTTTGCCGTTTCAAACCAGGTATAGTTCAACGTATTGATAAAATATCGATTGGAATAGGCATTATCTTGATTGAAGATCTGTAGATTGGAAGAGAAGGTTGTCTTGGGAAGCCCGTATTTACCGATACTATTAAAAATGCCAAATGGCACTAATAATCTTGGAAATATCAAATTGGCTCCAATCTGAAAATCATTGTTGAATATTTTCTGCGCAAGATTTCCCTTTAAGCGAGGATCAAAGAGCACCCCGTAGCGCATCTTGATTTCCAATTGTTCGGCACCACCGAAGATATTACGATGGGAGAATGTATTGGCGATATTAAATCCGCTCATTCCTGAACTGAAGGTGTATTCGCCTTCTATCTGATTGCCCATGATGGGGCGAGGAATCAACTCGTACCTTACATTCAATTTATTGGAATCCACCTTTTCGTACAAAATCTTCACGCTTCTAAACCCGTTCATCTCATAAAGGCGGTCATAGGAGAGATTTTCCTTACTCAAATCATATTTATCGCCAGACTTGACGAACATGTATCGGGCAAGTGGGCGCAATCTAAAATTACCGGTCTGATCTTCAAAATTAACGTTTAATACCGTATCGCGGTAGGTTTTACTCCTTTTGCCAACGGACTGATTCAAATTGCGAATGGTCAGCGCACTGTTGTTGATATAGTAGAGGGTATGCTGGTCTAGCTGCGGTGGGTTGTCTACAGATATCTTCAAATCTACTTGGTAATTGCGCAGGCTAGAATCCACACCTGCACGCATATACTGCCTAACGTAGTCGTAGTACCCATTTGTTTTGAGCAGCATATATAGATTTTCCCTATCTGTCAATAGCTTTTCGGCATCGTATCTTTCTCCTATTTTCACATGGGAGTGCGGCGCTAACCAATCATTATACAGTTTCTCAACCTGAGGATCTTCAATTTTCACCTCTTTACTACGTATGGTGTAGGATTGCCCGGATACTACTTTAAAATCAATACTTGCTTTTTTTTTCTTAATCGATATCTCAGGTTTCACTTCGGCATTGAAATACCCTTTTGTTTGCAAGAAGCGTTGAATCTGTTTACTGGAAAGCTCTACAAGCGCTGTATCCAATATATGAGGAGCCTCGCCTACGCTCTTGACGTTATTTTTTTTATACTTACCGTCTTTGGTATTGAAGGTATTGTATATAAACAGGTTCATTTTTGAATTGGGTCGCAATTCACTCGAAACATAAAGTGAAGAACGCTCCTTCAGCTTAGGATCTCCTCCTGTTATATCCACATCTGTGACTAAAGCCTGCTCGTCTTCCAGATATTTTGTTGAACGGCATCCACTAAGAATTAGCAACAAAAGCGTTATACTTGCATATAAAAAATAAGTCGTTTGTTTAATCATCAAAAATGTTGTCAAAAGCGCAAATCAGTCTAGTTACATCTCTCCAACATAAAAAGTTTCGCAAAGAGCATGGCCTTTTTGTTGTAGAGGGTATCAAATCTGTAACGGAGTTTTTATATTCATCGTATGACGTTCATGCCTTATTCTACACGGCAAGCGTTAACACAAAAGTGGTTAAAATACCGCAAAATATAAAATCCTACGAGCTGACTGCTAATGAATTCTCAAAAATTAGTCAATTAAAATCTCCTCAAGGGATATTGGCCCTTGTGAATCTTCCCAAAGAAGCGTCCCTATTAGCCTTGGATTTGGCCAATCGATTTACATTGGTCTTGGATGACGTCCAAGATCCTGGAAATCTAGGAACCATTATTCGTACGGCGGAATGGTTTGGATTTAAAGATATCATTTGTTCAATAGGCACCGTTGACGCTTATAATCCTAAAGTAGTGCAAGCGACAATGGGTTCGCTGTCCCGTATACGGATCCATTATACAGACCTTCCTTCTTTCATTTCTCACTGTGGTCTTCCTGTCTTTGGGGCGCTTCTGGATGGTTCTTCCGTCTATGAAACCTCTTGGGGAGGACAAGGCTTGATCGTGATGGGCAATGAAGGTAATGGTATCAGTCAGGAGGTCATCAAACTGGTGAACCAAGCTGTGACGATACCTCGTTTTGGGGAGGCAGAATCGCTCAACGTAGCCGTTGCTACCACTATCTTCTGTAACGAAATAGCCAGAATGGGCATCATGAAATGACGGATACGAGCTCAAATTCAATATATACCCTACAATTTGCACTCCTGTGTTTGAGTTCGCTACTATTTTCAGCAAGCTTCAACATGATTATTCCCGAGCTGCCTAATTACCTCAGCAGTATGGGCGGAGCTGAATATAAGGGTCTGATTATCGCCCTGTTTACCTTGACGGCTGGTATTTCTAGACCGTTTAGTGGTAAGTTGACAGACAAATGGGGACGTGTACCAGTGATGGCCGTTGGCTCTGTTGTGTGCTTTGTTTGTGGATTTTTGTACCCTGTACTCACTTCAGTGGCCGGGTTTCTTATGCTCAGGCTGGTACATGGTTTTTCGACAGGGTTCAAACCTACGGCTACTTCGGCATACGTTGCGGATATCATCCCACGCGCTCGTTGGGGAGAGGCACTCGGTCTTCACGGTTTATGCTTTAGTATTGGTGGTGCAGTAGGCCCAGCAATTGGAAGTGCTATATTTCAAGCTTATGGTATAGATACGATGTTTTATAGTTCTTCTTTATTTGCACTACTATCCATCGTAATTGTAGCCAACATGAAAGAGACGCTATCCACTAAAGAGAAACTCAACATTTCGATGTTCAAGATCTCTAGATCGGACATTATAGATTTGGGAGCACTGCCCGCTGGCGTGGTCACTTTTTTATCCTACTCGGCCTATGGCGTCATCTTGACTCTAATACCTGATTGGAGTGAGCATCTCGGCTTAGCCAATAAAGGGGTATTCTTTACGGCATACACGATTGCTTCTATCCTCATTCGATTTCTCTCTGGAAAGGTAGCCGATCGATACGGCCGGACAAAAGTCATTATGGTCGGACTGGTCACTGTGGCACTCTCCCTGTATCTCATAAGTGAGGGTGATAATTTTTTCAGATTGATGCTCGGTGCTAGTGTATATGGTATTGGTACGGGTATCCTATCGCCGGCGGTGAATGCTTGGACAATAGACCTCAGTAGTCCACAACAACGAGGTAGGGCTATTGCAACTATGTACATCTCCTTGGAGGCTGGTATAGGATTGGGTGCTCTTATCGCTGGATTCTACTATCGTGATATCATCGAGAATATTCCAAAAATTATGTTGACCAATGCTGCTGTACTGTTATTGGCCCTAATCTATATGCTTTGGTGGCAATTTATGAAAAAACCGAAACAGGAATTGCCGATGTAGGATTTAATTGTATCTTTATAATTGTAACTGAATAAACAACTAGACAATATGGAAGATAAAAAAAGTTCCCCGCCCTATTCGCTTAGCTTAGCGTCGAGCTTATTTGCGTTAGTACTTATCATCGGCCTGATGTATGTCACGCAAAGTGTATTGGTCCCGCTACTATTTTCCATCATTATTTCTATTACACTGTTTCCCATTGCTAATTTTTTAGAGCGTAGATTACGATTTGTACGTTCATTGGCCGCCATTGTATCTGTAATAATTGCCATATTGATTATCGGTGGCATCTTGTGGTTCATTGTACACGAGAGCATTATTATAGGACGAGATGCAAGTGACATCACCAACAAAGTAACGTCCGTTGTGGAAAGCTTCCAAGATTGGATGCAACATCGATTTGGGATGGAAAGAAGCGAAATGGCGGCAAAGTTTCAAGAACAGAGTAACAAGGTACTCGATAATGTGGGCGGTTACCTATCTACAGCTTTTGGGTCCATTGGGAGTACCCTTGCTGGAGTAGTACTGGTTCCTATCTTTATTTTCTTCCTGCTTTATTACCGAGATTTTTTTAAAGAGTTTTTCTTTAAGACTTTCAAAGATACCGAAAACAAAAAAATCAATGATGTACTCAATAAAATCTATCAAGTGGTACAAAGTTACTTCTTGGGTCTGGTTACTGTAATGGGCATCGTCGCTGTATTGAATACAGTAGGTTTGATGATACTGGGCATTGAGTATGCTTGGTTTTTTGGTTCGTTGGCTTCATTCCTAATGTTACTTCCTTATATCGGAATTGCTATCGGATCTATCCTTCCTGCATTATTTGCGTTGGCAACAAAAGATAATGCTTGGTATGCGATTGGTGTCATCGCTTGGTTTCAGGTAGTCCAATTTTTAGAAGGTAACATCATTACCCCAAATATTGTTGGGGGAAAAGTAAGTATTAACCCTTTGATGGCAATCATCGCTATCTTAGTGGGTGGTATGATTTTCGGATTGGCGGGTTTGATTCTTGCGCTACCTATGACCGCAGCCCTTAAGGTCATCTTCGATGCCATTCCTTCTATGCAGTCCATCGGCTTTTTGATAGGTGAGCCGGAGAAACAACACCTTAAAAGAAACTCCACTCAAGAATTGTTAATGAAATGGGGAATCGTACGCCCCCCTCGCCGAAAGAAGAAGGAAACGGAAGATGTTGCGACAGCAGCTAAAGAGGTTACCACAAAAAGTAACGAAAAGGAAAATTAAGAAAAAGGAGGTTTCTTGTAAGAAACCTCCTTTTTCTCTTTTAATAATATGCTATACTTTATAGATTTTCATTTCGATTTCTTTCACTTTCTGGAATTGCAAAAAGATAATATCGACTATTAGGCACAAAAGATGTACGATCAGGAAATATCAGAAGTGTATGGCCTAAAGCCTCCACACTTTCGTTCTTCCCTTCGTCATTTTTCACGGTCACATATATTGCTGTACCATCGGGTTTAACATAGCTTTTCCGCGCAACGGAGACCTGCGTCCGTAGGATGTCGGTGAGTGAAAATCCTTCTCCCCACAATTCTTTTCGACGCTCAATCAATATTGCATCAACTAGGTTCCCTGAAGTGTAAGGTTTGGCATTCCGTGCACCCCGCAATTCATTCAAGCGATCTATAGCCTCTCCTTCATGTCCGCCCCTCGCCAATCCTTCCGCCTCAATCAAATACATTTCTGCTGCACGCATATATACAATATCGCCAGTCATATTCGACCTAAACTTGAACTTTTTATACTTCAACCAGCCTTTGTTTATGCTAGATCCACTCCATTCGAAAAGTTGACTACGGATATCTTGCTCATCAAATAGTTCTTTAAAATATGGATCAGCCATAAAACTGCTATAGTAAGCTTCCTTTGAGGAGACATCCATGTAGTGGAATGTATAACTCTCATCGCTTTGCTCTGGGGTCTGTGGATGCCCCCATATCCATTCGCCATTTGCCAAGTCATTGAACCCTTCTGCATATTTAGCTGCTTCCATTAAAGGATAGCCCTTTCGAGCATCAGCCGCATGCTTTGCTGCAAGCTCCCATTTCTCGGTATTCAAATAGGTACGAGCCAAAAGGCCGTTGATTATCGCACTATTGATTTTGTATTTTGCTCCTTGATACATCCCCACCAATGTTAACGCATCTTTAAGATCGGATTCAATCAATGCATACACTTGCTCTACTGTGGCCCGAGCCTGAGGAACAGTGGTAACAGTGGTCGGCTCGGTATAAATGGGTACTGCCAATGCATCCTTGTCCTTGGCATATGTATACTGATAGAAACTTACTAGGTTGTAATAAGCAAAAGCCCGAAGTGCTTTGGCCTGTCCTTTCAGCCTGTTCTTATAGTCTAGATCTCCATCAGCAGCATCTATTTTGGTGACGACATTATTCATATTGTCAATGACTTTATAGAATAAGGTCCAGAAAAAGGTAGTCCTGCTGGAAGTCTCATTGAACATGTCTGTGAAATTGTAAGGCCCCGCATATCCATACTTGGTTGTAATCAGTGCGACATCGCTTCCCATAGCGTCACTGGTACGCATCACAGCACTATACCCTGGGTTAGCGTAAGTAGCATATGTTTCATTCAGATATTTCCAGGTGCCATTGATGACCGTCTCTATATTATCTGCATTCTTATAGATTTCATTTTCATCCACGGCATCGGTCGGTGCTGTCTCTAGATCTTTTGAACAACCTACCACCACTAAAAGAAAGAGACTGGCTATATATATAATATTTCTATTCATGATTATTTATCCTATTTTTCAAAATCCATTCTAAAATCCTAACTGTAGACCTGCAGATACTGAACGCATTGCTGGGTATCTATAATAAGTTGCTCCATTGACTGTTTGCTCAGGGTCCATCCCTTTGTGTTTGTTGA
Source organism: Sphingobacterium sp. SYP-B4668 (assembly GCF_027627455.1). Classification (NCBI taxonomy): domain Bacteria; kingdom Pseudomonadati; phylum Bacteroidota; class Sphingobacteriia; order Sphingobacteriales; family Sphingobacteriaceae; genus Sphingobacterium; species Sphingobacterium sp. SYP-B4668. Next base: position 4,296,189 of record NZ_CP115483.1, read on the forward strand.
AGGTCAATAGGTTCTCTCCTTGAGCAAAGACGCGTAATTGTTGCAACCCGATACGGGTCAGCAAGTTTTTAGAAAAGTTATATCCCAAGCTCACATTTTTCAAGCGCGCATAACTGGCACTATACAGGAAACGAGTAGACTGTTGTGTCCAACCTGAGTTGGTAGTCGAGAGCGCTGGCACGTCAGTATCTGTATTTTCAGGGGTCCAGCGGTTTAAAATCTCCTTACTCCATGCTCGTCCAGGAGAATTACCATTGTGCATGACCATCAAATAGTCTCCATCATAAATCTTGCCCCCTAGACTGAAAGTCAGTAGCGCTGATAGATCTATATTTTTGTAGGTGAATGTATTGCTCAGTCCTCCAGTTACTTTGGGTAATGCCGATCCTTGAATCGACCTGGAGGCTTTACTGTAGTCCCAAGTCGCATCCTTTGAACCGTCAGCATTCTGAATGTACCACGTTGGTGTACCATCTCCAGGATTTACCCCTGCCCATTCCTTTATATAAAAATCATATATAGATCCACCAACACGCAGTAATTTATTACCACTTTCAATATCCTTATTTCCATTTGGCAGTTCGGTAATCTGGTTTTTAAAATGGCTTACATTCAAATCTAGATTCCATCGAAAATCTTCATTCCTGATGGGAATGGTCTGTAAAGTCAATTCAATACCTGTATTTTTGATCCCCCCTAAGTTGACATCATATCCTGTAAATCCGGTCGAAGGCGCCATCGGCATGGTATACAATAAGTCTTTGCTCTTACGATCGAAATACTCTATCGAAGCAGAAATGCGATTATTCAAAATAGCGACATCTAATCCTACATTTAGATTAAGGTTGGTTTCCCACTTCAAATCTGGTGTCGCCAATCGGCGTGTCACCGTCCCCCCTTCACCCAAGCTATTGGTGATGGCATACAATCCTTGATAGGCATAATAAGTACCTAGATTGTCATTGCCTTGCGCACCATAACTGGCTCGTAAAGTAAGTTGGTTGAATAGTCCTGTATTCTTAAGAAATTCTTCCTCGGCAATTTTCCAGGAAGCTCCCAAAGACCAGAATGTACCCCATCTGGTATCTGGAGCAAAGCGCGAAGACCCGTCCGTACGTAGTGATCCAGAGAAGAAATAGCGATTTTTATAATCGTACTCCGCGCGCCCCAGAAAACTCAACAATGCATAGTCTACAGAATAGCCATCAAAACCGGTCAACAACGACGCGGCATCTGGTTCATTAAACCCAGGCATTACAAAACGCTCTCTACTCCCACTAATCTCTGAATTCTGATACTTATAGAATTCTTGTCCTCCCAAAAGGTTGATATGATGATCATCCCATGTTTTATCATAGGTCAAGATATTATTTAAAGTATAGGAGACTCGACGAAAATTGCTTTTAGACACGCTGCCTTTAGTTCGAACCCCGTCTCCCAGCAATGGATTCACGAAATCATGTGTATTGGAATTGACATAATCTAAGCTGTAAGTGGTCCTAAATTTAAGGTCGGATGTCAAGATTGCCTCCAAATATGCTCTACCAGAGAGGTTCTCTCTACGGATATCGTTTTTATCCAAAGGTAGCGATGCTGCCATATTACTATTGGGAGTAGCCCCAGCAGGTCTGTAACTTCCAAAGTCATAGATTTTATTATCATTATCGTCCAATTCGTATGAACCATCTGATTCTCGTTTATAATAGGGATAAAAAGGACCTATTGTACGTGGAAAGTTAATAATATTGGCCGTGTTGCTGTCTTCGGAGGTTGGATATTTCTGTAGGCTACTGCTCACGGAGAGATTTAATCCTGCATTCAACCAACTTTTTGCTTTGACATTGGTATTCAACCTGGCATTATAACGTTTAAATCCAGATTCAATTGCGACGCCTTGATCATTGAGGTATCCAAAAGATAGATAGTAATCGCTTTTTTCACCACCACCTCCAAAATTGAGATCCGATTGTGTACGGTTTCCGGTACGTAGTAATACATCTTCCCAATTGTCATTCCACAGCGTTTTGGCACCTGTGACTAGCTTACCATCCACACCTACCGGCTCAGGAAACCCTGATCCATATGGGTTGATACCGAGATTGGTGACCAATTGACGACTAGCGGTAGCTGCGGCTTGTTCGGCCGACATCTTATTAGCGACGTTGCGATTACGTAGTGCCTCCCAGTATAATTCAAAATATTGATCTGTATTTACTTTTTCATAATCCTTTACCGCTCTGTTTGAAAAACCTTGGTTCAAACTAAAATTAATCCTCGTATCTCCTTTTGCGCCATTCTTTGTCGTGATGATAATAACACCATTTGCTCCCCTAGAACCGTATAGAGCGCTCGCAGCTGCATCTTTAAGCACTGAAATAGACTGGATATCGCTCTGATTGATGGCGTTGATATCACCATTGTAGGGATTGCCATCCACAACGTATAAAGGCGCACTTGAGGCATTGATAGAGCCTATCCCTCGGATACGAATTGTCGCATCTGTACCTGGTTGGCCAGAGGAAGAAACAGACTGTAGTCCCGGAACTTGTCCTTCTAGGGCCTTACTAACGGATGAAACAGGTCTATTATTAATATTCTCTGCTGAGATGGTCGATACCGATCCTGTAAAATTTGCCCGTTTGGCGGTACCATAAGCTACGACCACGACTTCATCTAAGCTACGGTCACTTGGACGTAAACCTATATGTAGATTATCTACTGCTGCATTTACAATTGTTGTTTCAAAACCCACGTAGCTGAGCTGCAATTTGGAGGTTGTCGCTGCTTGAATTGAAAACGAACCATCTTTGGCTGTCCGTACCGTGGTAGTCCCCCCCACAACACTTACATTCACATCTGACAATGATTCCTTTGTCAATTCGTTGATAACAATACCTTGTACTGTTCTCGATTGCTGGGCTTGTCCATAATTGTAGTACAACAATAACGGGAGGACCAGCACCCAGGTCGCATTCATCTTTTTAAGTAATTTTTCCATGCTCATATCAAATACATTAAATCTGTCGATATTCCATACATATCCAAAGCAGCAACAGCCAGTTGGCACATGTGACGGCAAGGCTCTTTTCACGTCCGGACTGTGAGTAAGCACTTGATCCACTTATCGATTCTGCTTTTTTCAGCAGAGAGGCAGTAGCACCTTGCATGGAGACTGGCAGGTTGCTAAGATTTCATCGGGCCTATTCCCTCCATCTTTCCAGATAAGTACGGTATCGATTATTAGGATGCAAAGATAGCGATATTATATATAATCTATAATATATATAGACTTTATTGCTTTTATGACATTTCTATTAGAATATCCACTTTTCCTTCCTCTACAAGAAGGAGTCCCTATTATGTCTGTACGCAGCGAGACCGCTAAGACATGTATAATTAACGGTCGTGGAGGGCTTACAATCGTTTATTAAGGGGATTGCGTGCTTCTAAAAAATCGATTCCATTCTGTTGGATTTTGATAATCAATCATTTCACCTTATGCCTATATCAAAGAGTTGGGAGATTCCAAAATCGTTTTGTATTTTTACCGAGCCTGATTAATATCGGGCCAAATAAAAACAAGTCCAAAACTATTTAGTGCATAATAAATGAGCGACGAAACGAACTACAACGACGACCACGAAGAAGCATTATCACCTCAAGAAAACGAACAGACCAGCAATACGATTCCTTTATCCGGTTTATATGAAAACTGGTTTTTGGATTATGCTTCGTATGTCATCTTGGACCGTGCAGTACCTCATATCAACGACGGATTCAAGCCCGTCCAACGCCGAATACTCCACTCATTGAAAGAGATGGATGATGGTCGATATAATAAGGCGGCCAATGTCATCGGTAACACCATGAAGTATCATCCACACGGGGACGCTTCTATCGGGGATGCGATGGTACAATTAGGTCAAAAAAACCTACTCATAGACTGTCAGGGTAACTGGGGAGACCCTATCACAGGCGACTCAGCTGCTGCACCTCGTTATATCGAAGGTCGCCTATCCAAATTTGCCCTTGACGTCGTATTCAATCCGGAGACTACAGAATGGCAATTTAGCTATGATGGTCGGAATCGCGAACCTGTAACACTTCCTGTCAAATTCCCATTGCTGCTGGCCCAAGGAGCCGAGGGTATCGCGGTAGGTTTGGCGACCAAGATTATGCCGCACAATTTTATCGAGCTGATCGATGAATCCATCAAAGTTCTTCAAGGGGAGCGTCCGTATCTTCTTCCGGATTTCCCAACTGGGGGAATGGCCGATTGCTCCGCTTACAATGAAGGGCAAAGGGGGGGTAAAATCCGTGTTCGTGCCAAAATCGAAGAGCGTGACAAGAAGACTTTGGCAATTACTGAAATCCCCTTTGGAACCACTACAGGGGGGCTCATCGAAAGTGTTGTCACCGCTAACGACAAGGGAAAAATCAAGATTAAAAAGATAGAAGATAACACCGCTGAAAACGTAGAGATTATCGTACACCTTGCGCCAGGAATCTCTCCTGACGTGACTATTGATGCCCTGTACGCATTTACGGCATGCGAATCTTCTATTTCACCGAATACATGTGTCATCAAGAATGAGAAGCCATACTTCATGAGTGTGAATGACATCTTGATTGAGAACACAAAAAACACCAAAGACTTGCTGAAACAGGAGTTGGAGATCAAACTCCATGACCTACAGGAAAAGATTTTTTTCAGTACGCTACTCAAGATATTTATACAGCAGGGCATGTATAAACATCCCGACTATGAAAACTCTGGAGATTTCAACACTGTGGTGGGCGTATTGGATACTTTATTCGAGCCATTCTTCCCTCAGTTTTACCGTACCATCCTGCCTGAGGACTACAAAAAACTGATCGATAAGCCGATGAGTAGCATCACGAGATTCGACGTAAAGAAAGCGGACGAACAGATGGCTGCTTTGGAGGAGGATATTAAAACGGTCAAGAAGCATCTTCGTCAATTGACTGAATATGCAATTGCATGGTATACCCGATTGAAAGAGAAATATGGTCAAGGACGGGAACGCAAGACCGAGCTTCGTGCTTTTGATAAAGTAGAGGCTTCACAGGTAGCATTGGCTAACGCTAAGCTGTATGTAAATCGTGAGGAAGGATTTATCGGGTCGAGCATGAAGAAGGATGAATTCGTATCTGACTGTTCGGATATTGACGATATTATCGTGTTCCGAGGTGACGGCAAGTATGTGGTTACTAAAATACAGGACAAAGTATTCGTCGGAAAAGACATTATACATGTAGCTGTATTTAAAAAGGGTGACGAACGTACGATTTATAATGTGGTATATAAAGAGGGCGGTACAGGGACAAGCTATATTAAACGATTCTCGGTAGTAGGTGTGACGCGGGATAAGGAATATGACGTATCGAAAGGATCGAAAGCTTCGAAAATACTGTATTTCACGGCCAATCCGAATGGGGAGGCGGAAATCATAAATGTACAGCTGAAACCGCATTCGAAGCTTCGCAAATTGGCATTCGACATGGATTTTGCAGAGATTGCCATCAAGGGGCGTGCATCGCAAGGAAATATCGTATCCAAATACCCTGTAAAGAAAATAGCGTTTAAGAGTGCGGGAGTATCCACACTCGCTGGACGAAAAATATGGTACGATGAAATCCTCAAACGACTGAACGTGGATGAGAGGGGCAAGTACTTAGGTGAGTTTGATGGGGATGATAAGATTCTTACGGTTATGGCGGACGGTTCATACGAGTTGTCCAACTTTGATTTGAGCAATCACTTTGATGAGAAGATGATTCGTATCGAGAAGTTCTATCCGCAACATGTCTACACAGCTGTACACCAAGATGGCAAAAGTGGCACTTACTATGTGAAGCGTTTCTGTTTTGATGAGTTGCCTGTGGGCAAACGGGTTACTTTCATTAATGATGAGCCGAATTCGAAGCTTATCTTGTTGACCAATGCTGCTGAGCCGGTGGTCAAATTGGACCTTCGCAAAGGAAAATCGCAGACCGAAGAAGTCATAGACCAACCTTTGGTCGAAATCATTGATGTGAAGGGGATAAAAGCGCAAGGTAATAGGCTATCGTTCCACACGATACAGAAGATCGATTTGCTTACAGCCGAAGAGGATCTCACCGTTTTAAAGGAAAGTGAAGAAATACCTCCTACGGAATCTGATCGACAGCATGATAGCAGGGACGTCAAATCGGACCTGACACTTGAGATCACCAATCCCGATGATGTCGAACTGGGTGATAACCTTAAAAAGGATGACAACGGAAGTATAGACGACAATGGCCAGATAGGTTTATTCTAGCATAAAAAGATCCGGTAGTGATGCCGGATCTTTTTTTAAATACTAAGAACTAGGCTCCAAAAATATGTTTTCCTTTGATCAACAGGTCTTGTTTCTCTTGGTTGCACACGGCATATGAAAAACCATCTTGCAAAGCATAAGAACCATACTCGCCCTTTTTATTCAAGGCTAGGAATCCAACCTGAATTTCCTTGGCCGTAGCTGGTTTTTTCTTGATGATGCGTTCGACTGCTTCTTTGCAAGCCGCTTCGGGAGTGTATCCTTGTCGCATAAGCTCGACTACCAAAAAACTGCCTACTGTTCGGATTACTTCTTCGCCTACACCAGTAGAGGTAGCTCCTCCCACTTCATTATCTACGTAAAGTCCAGCTCCAATGATAGGGCTATCTCCTACCCTTCCTCGCATTTTGAAGGCCATTCCGCTGGTGGTACATGCTCCTGCAAGATTACCATCGCTATCCAAGGCCAGCATACCGATTGTGTCGTGATTGTACTGATTACCTGGTAAGCGTTCGACGGCGAATGACTTGTTCTCAATATTCATGATGGGTTTGTATTTCTTCTCTTTCAACCATTCCTTCCATGCCTTTTCACCCTCAGGCGTCAACAATTCTTCTTTTTCGAACCCTTGCTGAAGAGCGAACTGCAGTGCCCCCTCACCTACTAGCATGACATGTGGTGTCTTGTCCATGACTAACCTAGCGACCGATATCGGATGTGCTATATGTTCCAAAGCAGCGACTGCCCCACAATTGCCTTCGGAATCCATAATACACGCATCCAAAGTTACATGACCATCCCGATCAGGATAGCCTCCCTTGCCTACCGTCATATTCTTCAAGTCAGCTTCGGGTACACGCACTCCTTGTTCAACCGCATCAATGGCTTTTCCATTTTTTTTCAAAATTTCCCAAGCAGCTTGATTGGCTGCGACACCAAAATCCCAGGTTGAGATCACGATGGGAGCGCCACCTTTTGTAGAAATAGCTCCAGAAAAACTCGACAAAGTACTCAAGCTTCCTAAAGAAGCAGCTCCCATTATCCCTTGTTTTATAAATTTACGTCTTGAATGCATATCTAACATCGTCTTTTATACAATACAATATTACGAAACACGCACGAGAGCTTAGGCACCTTTTCGAAAACAAAGTTATGTGCACAAGGGGTTTTAAATCCAATTTCACTTAGCACCTATTATTAAAATCCATCATCTAATTTGTTTATGCTTATTTTTACTATAACGCAGCTCCGTCAGCTTTGCCGTAGACATCCTTGTTACTGTTTTACAGGGATGTCCGATTTCGTACATTAATCGACCTCTAATCATTTCGGCAATAAAAGAGATTTCGAATCGTAAAAAAATATAAATTCAATTCGGTTTTATGCAACATTTTTATTGAAAAAATCAAAAACATACAATAAATACGTATCTTTAATATAAATTTTAACCCTATATTAGTATGCGCCCAATTCATCCAAAAGTCCTTTTCATATATCCTAGCATTGCTTTTATCTCTCTCTTTTGTCTAAATACAGCCGCTGCCCAACAGATTGACTCGTCGCGGTATGTGCAGATTAGAGAATTGCAAGAAACCGTAAAAAATGAATTTGCACCGGATAAAAGATTAAAGTTGGTGGAGCTGTCGACAACGGATGTACCGGGTAACATATATGTCATCCAAACTACAGAATCGGCTGCTCAAAAGAAACTGCAAGCGCAAACAAAAGGTATCGATGCTGACATCACTATTATCCTTCTTCCAGATGCATCTGTAGAAAACAAACACCATGGTGTCGTTAACCTCTCAGTTGCCAACCTTCGAACCAGACCCGACCATGCTGCGGAAATGGCCAGTCAAGTCCTACTTGGCGCACAGGTGGACATTCTTCAAAAGGTGAGAGGCGATTACAGAGTGCGCACGCCAGAGGGGTATATTGCTTGGGTGCCCACTTCTTCGATTGTAGCAATGGATGAAACGGAGCTTCAACAGTGGAGCAATTCCAAAAAGGTAATCTTTACAAGCGAGTATGGAAAATCGTACGCACATCCTACCTCAACTGCTGCACAGGTCTCCGATTTGGTATATGGCGACATCCTAACGTTAGTTGGAGAAAACGACAAGTACTATACCGTAAGCTATCCTGACAAAAGAAAAGCTTATGTAAAAAAAGACGATGCTTTACCTTTCAATAAATGGCTAAGTTCGCGCACTCCCACCGCAGATAATGTAATTGCGAGTGCTAAAACTATGCTTGGACTCCCCTATCTATGGGGAGGGACTTCAACTAAGGGGGTAGATTGTAGTGGATTCACCAAAACGGCCTATTTCATGAATGGATTTGTCATACCCCGAGATGCCTCTCAACAAGTATTAGCAGGCGCATCTATTGACATATTGGGCGAAGATGGTCACTTTGACCCTAAAAAGGCACTCCAAAACCTCAAACCAGCGGATCTCTTATTTTTTGCGGCAGGCAAAAATAGTAATCCCAATGCGAGAGTGACACATGTTGCCCTATACATTGGCAATGGGACGTTCATTCACGCTGCAGGATCTGTAAGAATCAATAGTATGTTGAAGGATTCGCCCGACTATGATGACTTTCAAACGAGAACGGTAGTGGCTGCAAAAAGATATTTGGGTATCCAAGACCCCACAATTCAAAAGGTCGAAAACAGTAATTATTATAAATAGGACAAATAGTCCGCCTAAATACTAAATTCGCAGTACAGGAATCGCTATATAATACTTGATAATATCATGAACAAAACAGATAACTGGTTTTCTAAAGATTTTGGACGATTCAAGCTGAGGTATCGTCCCTACACCCTCGAACTTCGTCATGTCTTCACGGTGGCTTCATTCAGTCGTAGCACTACTCCTGTTGTCTTGATTGAATTGGAGTATGATGGGATTATAGGGTACGGCGAAGCGAGTATGCCTCCCTACTTGGGCGAATCTCAGGAAAGTGTCATTCATTTTTTAAACCTAATAGACTTAAGTATTTTCTCTTCTCCTTTCGATACGGAGGATATCTTACAGTATATCGATCAACTTGCCTTGAAAAACACGGCGGCAAAAGCGGCAGTTGACATCGCTCTTCATGACATACTGGGAAAAATCATGAACCAGCCTTATTATAAAATTTGGGGATTGAACCCCATACTCATCCCTCCGACATCTTATACTATAGGTATTGATACGGAAGAAATCATCCGACAAAAAGTAGCTGAGGCTGATCAATTCAAGATACTAAAGGTCAAACTTGGGTTGGATACAGATAAGATGATTATCAACACTATTCGCCAAACTACCGACCGCCCTCTGTGTGCGGATATCAATCAAGGATGGAGGTGTAAGGAAGAGGCCTTAGAAATGGCGCACTGGCTTGCCGAACGGAATGTTGTATTCCTCGAACAGCCGATGCCTAAAGAACAGGTGGATGATAACGCATGGCTCACGGAGCACAGCCCCATTCCTACCATTGCTGACGAGGCTTGCCAACGATTAGTGGACGTCCCCGCATTGAAGGACGTGTATACGGGTATTAACATTAAACTGATGAAATGTACGGGAATGCAGGAAGCAAAAAAAATGGCGGAAGTGGCGCGTGCACTGGACATGAAGGTCATGATTGGATGCATGACGGAGACGTCATGTGCCATTTCGGCCGCGGCTCAACTTTCACCACTAGTTGATTGGGCAGATCTCGACGGGGCACTTCTTATTGGGAATGATGTATATGATGGAATGAAAGTGATTGAGGGAAGCTGCATTTTGCCGGATAGGCCAGGCATTGGTATACTAAAACTTTAACTGTATTTGAGCGAATACAAACAAAACTAACCAAACATACTAAAATCTATTTTAAAACAACAAACTAACCATTAATCGATGAAATATACTTGGATATAGCGGCAATACCGATACCTACAATATACTGAAGCACTAGACAAGATACCGATTTCTAATTCCGAGATATTTCATTACCTAAAAAAAACAATAATGAAACATCTTCTACTCGCATGCTGGTGCCTGTTGACGTGCCTCACCACCACGACCATCTATGCACAGCAAACTTCTGTTACGGGGAAAGTGACAGAACGCTCCACTGGCAAACCTATCGTTGGCGTCACCATTAATGTTAAAGGCTCTAATAGGAGCACCTTGACTAATGAAAGTGGCGCATTCAGCCTTGCCGGTATCCCTTCAAGTAGTACATTGGTATTTACATCTGTAGGCTACCAAAGTCAAGAGTTAGTGGTCGGTAGCAGGACTACCCTCAACATTTCGATGTCTCCAACCGACCAAACGCTGGATGAGGTTGTCGTCACGGCTTTAGGCATTAAGCGTAATCAAAAATCGGTCGGTTATTCAACCCAACAAGTAAGAGGCGAAGACCTAACGTTTACCAAAGAAACCAATATACTTGGTTCACTGGCGGGAAAGGTCGCAGGCGTACAAGTTACAGGATCTTCTGGAGCCAATTTAGGAGGTACACAAAAGATAAAAATCAGGGGAATCAACTCAGTAACTGGAGGAGGACAGCCATTATTAGTGATAGATGGCACACCAATTTCAAATGCTAATTTCAGTTCTAGTGATGCAAATGGTGTTGACTTGGGAAATGTTGGTCAGGACATCAATCCTGAAGATATCGAGAATATCAATGTTCTCAAAGGACCTACAGCCTCTGCCCTATACGGTTTAAGAGGTCAATATGGGGTTATCATGATTACAACAAAAAAAGCCAAACAAGGACCTAAAACAATTGATATTAGCATCAATTCAGCAACCTCTATCGAGAAGGTTGGCAACTTCATGCCGTTACAAAACACGTATGGTGTAGGAAACAATCAGACGTTCTTAAAACTAGCATCAGGTGAATTGTATGTAAACGGTAATGACGAATCTTGGGGTCCCAAAATGGACGGCACACCCGTACGGATGTACTACAGCTTTTATCCTCAAGATCTGGAATATGGAAAAACTACGCCTTTCTCACCGCAGCCTAATAATATCCGAGACTTCTTCAACACAGGAATAAACACCAACAATGGCGTCACAATTGCAGGGGGAAATGAAAACTCTGCAATCAGATTCAGTTATAATAATACGTACATAAAAGGAACCTACCCGAATACCTGGTTGAAAAGAAATAATCTCGGGTTGAACGGATCACTGGACATCACATCCAAATTAACCGCATCTGCTAATGTAAACTATGCCAACAATAAAGCCCAACGTCCAGCCCAAGGTTATCAGGGTTCATTTACCGGGGCCACGCAATGGTTTCAGCGCAACATAGACATCAACCGATTAAGAGATTACAAATATGCCGATGGGACCATTATGAATTGGAATGTAAATCCCAATACTTCTACGGAACTGATTACAAATAACAAACCCTCAGACTGGAACAATCCGTTCTTTGATGCTTATGAAAATTTAAATAACGATTCGCGTGACCGTGTATTCGGCGATGTCGGGCTATCGTACAAAATATTAAACAACTTAAAAGTATCCGGATTCATTCGAAAAGATTTCTTCACACAGAACATATCAAGCCAAACAGCTATAGGTGGTCGATTAGATGAAGGCTATAGGGTTGGTAAATACCAAAACAATGAAGACAATTATGAATTCCTAGCAGAATATAGCACGAAATGGGATGAACTCTCGCTAAACGTCAATGCAGGTTCAAATCTTTATAAAAGGAAATATGACTATCTACGTCAGGCCACAGTAGGAGGATTGTCTACAACGGGCTTCTACAATATTGAGGCTTCCATCGATAGACCCGATGTAAACTCTTATACTTTAAAAAAGCAGGTACGATCCATTTATGCGATGGCTTCGTTGGGATATAAAGATATTTATTTTTTAGACGCTTCCATTAGACAAGATGTCTCGTCAGCACTTCCTAAAAACAACAATTCATATTGGTACCCATCCGTTTCCGGATCGTTGATTTTCAGCGAACTATTAAATGCTAAAGCACTCTCATTTGGTAAGCTAAGGGCTTCTTACGCTATTGCGGGTGCAGATGTCGACCCTTACGACATTCTGATGAACTATGAAATCGGAAGTGTTTACAAAACGTCAACAAGCACAATAAACACCATTCGAGTTCCTGTAAAACTTAGAAATCCTAATCTGGAACCTTCATTTGCACACTCATTTGAAGTGGGAGCGGATTTGAAATTTCTAGACAACAGATTAGGTATTGACTTCACCTACTATCAACAGCGAAATAAGAACCAGGTGATTGATCTATCGCTATCAACAGGAACGGGATATTCGTCTGCGACAGTCAATGCGGGAGATATCGAGAATAATGGTATAGAAATATCGTTATTTGCAAACCCTATCAATACGAATAACTTCAATTGGAATACAACCATAAATTTAGCTAAAAACAACAGCAAAATCCACGAACTAATCGAAGGTGTCGATTCTTATCAACTTGGACTGAATACATATTCGAGCCAAACGATGTTTTTATACGCGAATAAAGGCGAAGCGTTTGGGACATTAATGGGGCCAGGATACAAAAGAGATGAGGCTACGGGAAAGATTATGTTGGATGCGAACAATATGCCTGTACAAGAGCTAAATAAAAATTTCGGGTCCGTACTTCCAGATCTGACAGGAGGGTGGCTCAACACATTCAGATACAAAAATGTGGATCTCAATGTCATGATTGATTTTCAAGCTGGTGGACAGTTTTTCAGCTGGTCAAAAATGTTGGCCGTTAAATCCGGACAGGCTGAAGAAACTGCTGTACTAAACGAAAATGGTAAAAATGTTCGAGATCCTTTAACTGACGGCGGAGGCTATAAAATCAATGGAATTTCTCAAGCCAATGGACAAGAAGTCAACTCATTTGTGGATGCCAGGACCTATTTCAGAAATAATATTGGTACGAGAATATATGAAGAATGGATATATGATGCTTCCTATATCAAACTTCGAGAGATCAGTCTAGGCTATACACTTTCTCAGAACATCTTGTCCAAAGGTCCTTTCAAATCGGTACGAATAGCCGGTATTGCAAGAAATCCTTGGATGATTTGGCAGAAGGCTCCAAAGGGGCTTGATCCATCTGAACTATCTTCGGGTAGTGCTTCCATTAGTTGGATTGAAAAAGGAGAACTACAAACCGTTCGTTCTTTTGGTATTAATCTTAGTGCTAAATTCTAAATTCCTACAGATGAAAACTACACCTATTTCAAAATATGCTTTGCTATTTATTACGTCTATGAGTATAATCTCATGCAGTACTAAATTTGATGACTCCTACTATATAGACCCCAACAACCCATCAAAGGCTTCGGGTACACAGTTAATCGCAAATTCACAATTTTACCTCCCTAATGTTAGCTCTAGCGCCTTCGGAGTCCACTATCCGCAATACTTATCCTTGACAACTTTTACGGATAATACGAGGTTTATTTCCTCGGTTTTTAATTTTTCCACTTGGTACACCGGGCCCTTGAACAACCTGGAGAATGTCATTAGCAATGCCGATGTTCTCAATGCAAATGAAGGCCCCGTCATCAACCAACTTGCTGTGGCGAAAATCTTAAAATCCTTCTTCACATGGCATGTAACCGATCGATGGGGTGACATTCCTTATTCAGAGGCATTACAGGGAACAGCGATGTCAACCCCCAAGTATGACAAACAACAAGATATCTACAACAATATTTTCACCTTATTAGAGGAGGCCAACTCTTCCATAGTAACGACGAATGGTGCTATAAAAAATGACATTGTATATGGAGGGAACATTCTGAAGTGGAAAAAACTAGGGAATACCATTCATCTACTAATGGCTTTACGTCTATCAAAGGTAGACCCAGAAAAAGGTAAGATAGAATTTGCGAAAGCGCTTGCGGCTGGGGTATTTGAATCCAATGCTGATAACCTCTCCTATCCACATCTCGCTGAAGTGGACCATGAAAACTTTTGGTATACGTCATTCACTCGATTGGGGCGCAAGTGGTATGCGCTAAGTAAGCCATTAGTGGACTATATGAAGCCCTTAAATGACCCTAGACTCCCAATTTTTGGTGACAAGAATAGTGTTGGCGAATACAATGGATTGGAATTTGGCAAGGCTATTCCCAATCCTGATGTAGATATTCCACAGGTCTCCCTATTGGGAGAACGTCTAAGGGAGCAGAATTCTCCAGTAAATATTGTGACCTATGCGCAAGTACTCTTCGCGAAAGCAGAAGCTGCTAAATTGGGATGGATTGTCGGTGGGGATGTGCAAGCAAAAATTTTCTATGAAGATGCCATCACCCAGTCCATCAGCCAATGGACAGGCAGTACGAGCTCTGCTGCTGATTTCATTGCACAAACCACTGTGCAATACAACTCCACTAAGGCCATTCAACAAATAGCCGAACAAAGGTGGGTCCACTTATTTCTGAATGGATATGAAGCTTGGGCAGAATGGCGTAGGACAGGATTTCCCCTACTTACTTTGAGCTCTGATAACAATGGGGGTAAAATCCCTAGACGAGAGGGCTACCCATCTCAAGAAGCAACAAATAACAAGACAAACTATGATGCTGCGGTTGCATCATTTCCCTACGGTGGTCCAGATGGATTTGACACACGAGTATGGTGGGATAAGCCCTAGAATTATGTTTAAAGTCTAAGTATAAAAGCCTGTCCATACAACATGAACAGGCTTTTATACTGTACACAACGTCCGAATTAATTCGTTCCGCTGTACGGATTTTGGTCTGCTTCTGATAAAGCAGTATTATTGGCAGGTTTAAAAAAATAGCGAAAGGGTGGTCTTTATTTAGAAATATCGATCAGATATCCATTTATAATCGCATATCGAATGTGGTTTTCTTTCTTCAAAAAGAATGTTGCTTCTTGGCCAAGGCGCAGTTGCGAAAACGAACGAAACTGCTGGGCTTCATGGATACCTCGAATCGGAAGTTTCATCGCTTTTAAATCACTTCGGTCTTTGATTAATATCGTTGAATACCCAGACTTCAATAACTCCGTGACCCTTTGGGTGTCTAAATCATCTTGATGTGAAAACGGCTCGGTATAGAGCTTTCCAAATTCTACCGTATATCCCTCAGCATCAAGGTCATCATACCCATAGAATTCGGTTAAATCACCTATATCCTCAACATAGCCTTTAACATAGTAGTCATTACCTACCGTAATCTCATCCCTGCGTATAGCAATATCTACTTTGATTGGAACTCCTGCAGCGACAAGAGCTATATTGCGCAATACGACATCATGCAACTGAGTAGCATTGAATGGAATTTGCTCATAGTCTTTGATATCGTATTGGGAATAACTTCGTTGTGCGATTTGCAACAAAGCATTCAGTATAATAACAAAATTGAGTTTACGGATTTCCTGCTTTTCTGGATCTCCTTTGAACGCGCCAGATTCGATCAGCACTGTACTTGCTCCCCATTTTTGAAAATTGTCTCCAAAGGCACGAGGCGAGTGTTCGTCATCGTACTTGGCTATGGCACCAGGAATATACTGTTGTAGAATTTGTTCCATCCCGACGATGATCTTCATAGCATCCCCCCTTACTTCGTTCACATCTCTATTGACATTATAAGCGGGAGCTAGTAAGGATATCGTCACCGGATTGCGAGTACCCGGTACATTGTAGTAGATGTGTTGATCATGGAGATTAAACCCATATCTTGGTTTCAAGATTTCTGCCCTTGAACGTAGCAGCTTCCCTTCTGGAGTAGCTGTATCTCGCGCATCTCGATTGAGGTCTATCTGCTGTGCGTTGCGACGAGTGTATATTTCAGCACCGTCTGGGTTGAGCATGGGGATGAATCGAATATCTAGCTCGTGCTTCAATAACTTTCTTATATCATCAAACCCATCGTCTTTGCTTGTCAGGAAATTGAACAAATCAAAAAGCGCCATGGTGGCAGTTGGCTCGTCCCCATGCATTTGCGACCATAGCATGACAACCCTATCTCCCTTGCCGTATTGCACTTCATGGATACTTCTTTTCTGGACGGATGTGCCGATTGGTTCAATCTGAAGTACGCCCAATTGACGATGTTTTGCTAAAAGCTTGATTATATCTTCGTGTTTAAACCGTCGACTTTGCAAGGCCGTTTCTTTGTAACGAACGTATATTGTATCTAATTGCGATTTGGTCAATAGGGTTGACTGGGAGAAAGAACTATTTCCGATCATGATAAGCAAACATATTAATACTAAGGATTTCATTTAGGAGGTCAATGTTGGTTGTAAGACTTCTAGCGTCCCTTTATCAGCGTCGATACGAACCCGAACGCCAACAGGCAAGATAAATTGGTCCGCGATATGTCCAATCATCGCACCACTATAGGCTGGGATATCCAAAGGTTCGATATAGTCTCTGAATACTTGCTCTAGTGTCAGTGAGCCGTAGCCGCCTGATGGCCCACAACCTGTGCACTTACCAAAGACAAATCCTTTAATGACCGATAGTATACCTGACAATCTCAACTGACAAAACATCCGATCTACCCGTTCGATATTCTCGTCTACTTCTTCAAGAAAAAGTATAGAATCTTTAAAGTCCGGTAGATAGGGCGAACCACACAAGCCGGTTAATACTGTCATATTTCCACCTAAGAGAATTCCTTCAGCCTGCCCTGGACGCCATGTTGTAATACGTTCTTTATATTGTACAATATGGTCACCTTTGTCGACAGGATTAGCAAATATAGGAAGGATATTGTCTACAAACTGTGCTTCAAAGGATTTGGCGACTTTGTTGGTCCATGTGCTGATACCTACAGCACCATGAAAAGTAACCAGTCCCGTTTTGGTGTAGAGTGCCATGATCAAGGCCGTAATATCAGAGTATCCCAACAGTATTTTAGGATTTTTAGCGATCATGTTGTAGTCCAGCCGATCTAGCAGTCTGGAAGTACCCGCTCCACCTCTAATACAGACTATGGCTTTTACCTCGCGATCACTGAACATCTGATGGATATCTGCTATCCGTTCTTGATCGGTCCCGGCTAGATGTCCATAGCGGCTGCGAATATGGTTTCCTTCTTTAACTCTAAATCCTAACACTTGGAATATTTCACGAGCGATGGTAATGGACTCCTCCATATCCAAAACACCTGCAGGGGCTATTAACCCAATCGTCTCTCCTTTTTGGAGGCGTGGGGCCAACAATTGTGCCGCATGCAGTATGTAGGCATTCGAATGTTCATCGGCCAAACTCGAAAAAGGCATTGCTAGTGTACCGATTGTTAACGATTTCAGAAATTCCCTTTTGTTCATGGCCAATGTATATTATCGATTAAAAAGTAATCGCTGTCCTGTCCCGTACTCGATTAAGTTTCCATTGGTGTATGCTAGATTTCCAGATACTACCGTATGTGTAATAGTGGAGGTAAACTGATGTCCCTCAAATGGAGACCAGCCGCACTTAGAAAGTATATTGGATTTATTGACCGTATAAGGTTTATTGAGATCGACTAATACCAAATCGGCCCAATACCCTTCGCGAATGAATCCTCTTTCCTCTATTTGAAAACAGATGGCTGTATTATGTGCTGACTTCTGAACTAATTGTTCTAATGTCATCTTTCCTTGGCTCACCATATCCAACAGAGCCTGTAGTGCGTGTTGCACCAAAGGCCCTCCAGAAGGAGCGGCACTGTATGATTTTGATTTTTCCTCAATAGTATGCGGTGCATGATCTGTCGCAATAACATCTATATGACCATCCAATAATGCGTTTAGGATTTGGTCGCGATCGGTCGCCGTTTTCACTGCGGGATTCCATTTGATAAAATTGCCTTTCGTAGCATAGTCCTGATCGGAGAACCACATATGATGTATACATGCTTCAGCAGTAATACGTTTTTGCTCAAGAGGAATCTCATTGGTAAAAAGAGCCGTCTCTCGTCCTGTGGATATATGCAGGATGTGCAATCTCGTATTATTTTTCTTTGCCAATTCCACTGCTTTAGAAGAGGATAGGTAACAAGCCTCCTCCGATCGAATCAGGGGATGCATATCGATAGTGAGTCCTTCTTCTCCATATTGTTCTTTATACATCAACATGTTAGCACGAATGGTCGACTCGTCTTCGCAGTGAGTAGCAACTAGTGTAGGTGAATTAGCAAAGATATTTTCCAAAGCACGCTCATTGTCTACCAACATATTCCCAGTGGAGGATCCCATAAACACCTTCACACCACAGACATCACGAGGATTGGTTTTGAGGACTTCTTCCAAATTGTCATTGGCGGCGCCCATGAAAAAAGAATAGTTGGCCAGTGACTTTTGGGCACCAATATCGTACTTATCTTGAAGAAGTCCTTGGGTCAAGGTATTGGGTACAGTATTTGGCATCTCCATAAAGGAGGTAGTCCCTCCAGCTACGGCTGCACGACTCTCGTGCCATATATCAGCCTTGTAGGTAAGGCCAGGTTCACGAAAATGCACTTGGTCGTCGATCAACCCGGGCAGTAAATGCAATCCTTCAGCATTGATCTCTTGATCGGCAATGATATTTAACTCCTGGGCTATCTTTTCGATTCGACCGTTTTTAATATAGACATCTGCTACTTTGATTGTCCCTTCATTGACAATATGTGCAGATTTGATAAGTAGTGAAGACATTCGGTGGTTATTTATTATCCTTTAGAACAAACTTAGATAAAACTTTCATGATTCCATAATCACAAACAGTGATGAAAGTTGCTTATGGACATTTAAAATAGACTCTTTTCAAAAAATCTGACCGTATAAAACCTATGGTAGTAGAACCAAACATCCGATTGAAAAGAGTGGTACATTTATCACCACATCAACGGCTGGCAGAATGTTCCATTATATTTCCCAAGCGAGGTGGATATATACAGCTCCACTCATTTCTATATATTACTTCGGATTCTTTGTTAGAGTTGATCGATCTGCTGATCTACTAAGTACAACAAAGCGGCAATTGCGGCTACACCAGATTGCAGTTCTCGCTTATCGACGGCTTCAAAGACATCCTTGGCCGTATGATGTAAGTCAAAGTAGCGATGTGGATCGGGTCTGAAATTAAACATGATTGTATTCGGAAAATGACGCCCCCACACGCCCGAATCTACACCTGGGCTCCCCTGAAGAAATCGTGATACCCAAAATTTTTGTTCGAAGAGCGGCTTCCAATGCTCCTGTATCCAAGCGACACGGTCGGCAGATGCCTTAATGTCAAATCCTCGAGGCGCAAATCCCCCCGCATCACTTTCAATAGCCGCCACGATTTGCTCATTTTTATCTTTGGCAACCTGACCGTATGCGGAGGCACCGTGTACTCCATTCTCTTCATTCATGTAAAATACGAGACGTATGGTATGTTTGGGTTTGTAGCCCAATGCCATCAATGTACGAATGGCATCTAATGTCCCCATCGTCCCTGTACCATTATCATGGGCGCCTTCGCCAACGTCCCAAGAATCAATGTGACCGCCTATCGTAATGATTTTTTCGGGTGATTGAGTGCCTTTCCACTCTGCAATTACATTATGGGTATGGCGGACTCCCTTCCAAGACGAATGTTGCTCTAAATAGACTTTTGCAGTTGGATTTGCTTTTAAGGCCTTACTCAATTTAATAGCAGATACTGCCGATATTGCCATAGCGGGGATGCTATCTATCCCTTTTATATAACCGGTGCCACCTGTATGTGGAAAATCATCTGCTCGAGAAGAGGACAACGAACGAAACAAAAATGCAACTGCACCGAGTTTAGCTGATTCTGATGGTCCTCGACTACGTTGGCTCGAATTCAACCCATAGGCGACTCCAGTCTCGACAATAGATTCGTCCCAAGGTTTATTGATGAATACAATCTTCCCACGCACTTGGTCACCATGTTTTTTCAAATCGCTTAACAACTCTACTTCTATCACTTCCGCTTCCAAGCCTTGAGGTGGTGTAGCTACCGACCCACCAAGGGCCAAAACAGTCAACGGTTCCTTCGAATCTATGATATATGCTTTCTCTTGGGGGCCTCGATCCCAATATGGAAGCTGTACATCCTGCAAATAAACTTGATCAAAATCCATTTTTTGCATTAATCCCTTAGACCATATTACGGCCTTATCTGCATTTGGGGAGCCAGCAATCCGATTACCAATCTCTTTTGTGAGATAACGCAAATTGTCATATGCTTCGCCATTATAGAAGGATTCGTGATAAATCTTATCTAACATAAGTGAATCTTGTTGTCCAAAAGCGCTACTTGTGACAGCAATTACATGGAGTAGGGTCAATAAAACTATTCTTTTCATCTTTATAAATTATTTCACAAGTATAAAATTCAATACTCGTCAATTCCTATATATTATGTTCATAGAATTTGCCCCATAAAGGAGAGTGTGAATATATACATAATCTTGCTTTAGCGCATAAAATTTCATAAATTGTCCTTTTGCATACATGTGCATGTCAACATATTTTTGTCCTTCTATCCACCAAACATTTATTTCCGTAAAAGTCCGTTAAAATGCGTAGAAGTCCGTAAAAGTCCGTAGCTTCTCTAGGTTAACTTCGTCTTAACTCGTGCTTAGCTCCGTCTTAAATTGGGTATTGCTTCGCGTCCTCTTCTAAAGGGTGTCGGGGTAACATCTTCCCAAACATCAATCGAAGAGAAGGCAAAGGTATACCCTAGCCATCCCGAATTTGTCGCCACGACATATCGTGCCCTCCTAACAGAGATTCAAACAGCGTCAACAATCTGACACTCAAATTAACGTCACAGTAATCAGAAGCAATTCGTCTTCGTTCTTTATAATTTGGCGAGCAATTGCCAAAACTAAATATTACTTTTGAAGGATGGCGAGAGAATTACCGAGACCTGCCAAGGTGGTGGATTTACATCCGCAGGCATTTTTGAATGACTGGGAAGACTATAGTGCCGATGAGCTGCTTGTAGAATCACTGGATTTACTTCGAACATCCCTTGATCAGGCCATTTATTGGGAGTATCCTGAGATTAAATTTATTCATGGAAAAGGCAAAGGTATTCTTCGAAAAGAGGTTTACAACGAACTTGCCACCTACAGGTCCAGTGGCGCTATATCCCGCTACTACCCTTCCTATCAAAATGAGGATATTGTAGTGGTTGTTATCGGTATTTAATATCTTTCAATCATAGATACCTTTATATAGAACACCCCCCAATAAGGAGTTATTGAGGGGTATTCAGAAAAGGCAATCTGAAAGATGTGTCTTTTAGACCTTATACATCTGAGTTCTCTCTTACTAGACTAGTACCCTGGATTTTGCACTAGATTAGGATTGACCGCGATCTGTTGACTGGGAATAGGATATACGAGTGTCTTCGGATCAGGATCTGCAGCTTTTTCTTGCCAAGCTAGTAAAAACTTACCGAACCGTATGAGATCCTGTCTTCTCCAACCTTCCCAATAGAGCTCACGAGCTCGTTCGTCTAGTAAATTGTCCAATGTTAAAGTGGTAAAAACTGTCACTCCTCTATTGGTACGGATATCATTTACTAAATCTAGGGCATCCGATGCTGCACCTGTCCCGCCTCTCAATATTGCCTCTGCTTGCATCAATAATACATCTGAATAACGATATACGACCCAATCGTTGTTGCGCTGTCCAGTCACTCCATAATCAAAAGCGTATTTCATAGGACGGATACCCGCTGTTTCAAGTGTTGCTCCAGATGTACGTATGGTTACTTCCCGGGTAAACGACAATGGTGCATTTGCAGGATTTCGAGCCATCAGTGGTTGATTGGTCGTCCAGTTGTATTGTTGTCCAGCAAAAAAACCGACATTCTGACGATGGTATTTTTTACTTTTGTTGGAAGTCGTATCGGCATCGTATTCATAATAGATACCTCTCCTTTCATCCACATCCGTAAACTTGTCGTAATAGTCCGATAATGTACACCAACCATTCCAACCTCCAGGTCGCATATTATAGTGGGCAATGGTATTCCAAGTCCTATCCACATTCCCACCTCGTTCTCCGTTTTTATTGAAGAGGGTGTAAATATTCTCTGTGGACTTTACATCATTGTTGGGCGCAAAATTGTCGAAATATTTACCTTTTGCAGATACACTATAAGCACCTGTTGCTGTTATTTCTTTTGCAAGTGCAATAACCCGATTCATATCTTCAGCCGCAAAAGTAGGAGCTTGTCTGTTGAGAAATGCACCTCTATTTAGATGAATCTTCATTAACAAAACTTTCGCAGCATTTCTATTCGCTACATAAGCTTCGGTAGGTCCATTTTCTGGTAGACTGTTCATTATTTCTGTCAGGTCCTTTACCATATAATCAATAGCTGCTTGTGGTTGTAACACCTCAGGGGCTATGCGAAAATCCTCTAATGAGGCTCCCTCTCTAATTGGAACCACACCATACAAATCCAACATATCAAACATCGTTAGTGCCCGTATAAATCGAGCTTCCGCTGCCTGCTGTGCACTGGGCTTATAACGTAATACATTTCCAGCATTATATATCGCTGTTCCTAAGCTAACGAAAGTGTTGTTCATATAGCCATTATCAGCATTCCAAGTATGCAGGTGGATCGCGCGATGCATACCATTATCATCCCAATCACCACCGCGAGTGGGTGCCATTGCAGCATCTGTGGAGACTTCCTGCATCACCCAACGTTGCTCCTGCTGATATGGTGTGTTTAGTGAATTATAAGCTGTAATCAATAAGGCTCCTGGTTCTACATTGGATGTGCCTTCTTCCAATTCTCCCTTAAACTCTTCATTCAGTTTGGTACAGGAGAATGTACTTGTGATGACTGAACCGGCAATTACTATATATATTAAAGATCTTAGTTTCATTTTTTTATTTTTTAGTGTTATCCAGTAATTCGTATCGTACCATTAAAGAGAAAAATTAACGCCGAAAAGTATATTTCTGGCCGGAGGGTAAGGTAAATACTCAATACCCAAAGATGGAATACCATTTGTGGCACCGTCCGTATTGACCTCCGGGTCAAATCCGGTATATTTCGTGATAATAAAGAGATTTTGTCCAGTTAGCGAAACATTCAAGTTTTTGAATGTGCTACCGATATCACCCAATTTGTAACTCAGCGTTAAGTTAGCGAGCTTCAAGTAATCTCCTTTTTCAAGAAACCGAGTTGACGGAGCCGATGAATTGGAAGTAGACTCTTTAACAGATGTATCAAAAAAAGCTGAGCCGATATTTCGGGAGGATAGGTTACTTAACCCTAAAGTTGTAGCTGCTGTATTGTTGAATAGATAATGTCCCATAGCACCATTCATATTGGCGGAAAGAGAAACTTTCTTATAGGATACATTGGTTGAAATGCCGACCAAGGTCGTCGGATTCGGACTGTTCGAATAGAATTTGTTAATGGCTGGATCATTGGCGCTGCTAATGCTACCATCATGCCCCCGGTACATACTCATTCCCGTTTGCGGATCTATACCTTGATAATCGGCCAGGTACCAAACGTTCAACGGCTGCCCATTAACCATCCGCTGACCTAACACACCGGAAAATCCTTGTCCTCTCAAAGCTCCCGTTTCATAATATCCTACTAGTCCGCTTACACTATTTTTGAGAAAAGTGGCATTACCGGTCAGGTCCCAAGTCCAATCGGTATTTTTAACAATGGTCCCTGTCAATGAAACCTCTACCCCTTTGTTGACAATTTCACCATCGAGATTTACCCAGATACGGCCTGCAGGGGCAGGTTGAGCGAGTGTCTGCTCAAATAGCGCATCGGTTGTCTTTTTATTAAAGTAATCAATCGATCCGTAGATACGATTGTCCAAGAATGCAAAATCGAGACCTGCATTTAAAGTAGTCGAAGTCTCCCATTTTAAATCAGCATTACCATAATTGGCCTGACTAACACTTTGATTTCCAAAAACCAACCTATTTAATGATGCACCGGAAGGGAACTCTTGGTTGCCTGTCTTACCCCAGCCCAATCTCAATTTCAATTGACTGATATTGGTATTGGATTTAAGAAATTCCTCCTCAGCGATATTCCAAGCTAAAGCAAGTGAGGGAAACATAGCATATTTGTTATTCTCTCCAAATTTGGTGGACCCATCTCTTCTTGCGGTCACGGTTAATAAATAACGATTGAGGTAATTGACTCCTCCACGGGCAAAAAAGGATTGCAATTGATTGGTAGGGCTTCTATAGGATGAGATCTCCCTGGTAGAGACAGAAGAATACTGTAAATAATCAAAATAATCAAGTCCCATATATCGGAATCCGCCCCCAAAGGCTATATTATTGTTATAATTGTAGTCTAGGTATTCGTATCCAGCTACTGCATTTACACTCCAATCCTCGTTAACCTGCTTGTTGTAGGAAAGCATATGGGTCATTTGCAAATTGGTCTCTCCATTATTGGAATTGAATGCCTGCTCATTGCTTTCCGCGGAAGGATCAATGAGTCCTGCTCTATACATCCCTTGACGATTACCTGTTTGACGCATTGCACTGTAAATAAAACGGTACTCCAAATCATTGGTAATTTTGTAATATGGTGCGATATTGACTACCATTGTATTGGTAGTTGCGAGATCTTTGAATGCCTCTATACTGGTCAGGGGATTACGAGTAGTGGTACTGACAAAGGTCAAATTTCCATTCTCATCTCTTATAGGACGAGTAGGATTCCATTGCAAGGCTTGTGAGATAACATTGCCTTCTGACCCTACCATGGCATTGATAGGTGCATATTTATTGTCCATCTGGGTCAAAAACACTGCAAAATCAAGTCCTAATTTCTTACTTTCTAAAAACTGGAAGTTACCCGTAAAATTGGCGGTATATTTCTTGAGTTGAGATCCTAAGATAATGCCATTTTGATTCAAATATCCACCAGACAAGCGATATTTCCCATGATCGGTACCGCCAGCAACATCCGCATAATAGTTTTGAGTGACTGCGTTCCTGGTAATGGCTTTAAATGCGTCCTCTTCGGAACCAAAATCTGCATTTGCTACTTCGGAAGGTGTATAATAACTTAAAGCTTCTCTAAATCTAGCTGCATTCAATACGTCCGGAAATTCACGCATACTCGAAATTCCCGTCGAGGCACCGATTGATACCTCGGGAGATCCTATTTTTCCTTTCTTTGTGGTAATAATGACAACCCCATTTGCTCCCCGAGATCCATAAATCGCTGTTGCAGAAGCATCCTTAAGGATGTCCATACTTGCTATATCACCTGGATTTAGATAGGTTAATGGATTTCCTCTATCTGAAGAGAATCCTCCGCGCCCTTCGGGCAAAGGTGAATTACCAGACATGGGTACACCATCTAATACGAATAGTGGATTGTTACTGGCTCTAATGGAGGAATTCCCCCTGATTCGCACTGTTGTAGAGCCACCCGGTTGTCCTGTATTATTAATCACCATTACTCCTGGAGTTTTTCCTTGAATCAATTGATCGGGGCTGGTCATGATCCCTTTATTGAAGTCCTTTGCTCCAATGGTTACCATCGCACCTGTTAAATCTTTCTTCCGAGCTGTACCGTATCCAATTACCACCACCTCATCTAATCCATGATCGGCATTCGGCTGTAAGGTAATGGTCATATCATTACCGACAATCGGTACTTCTATCGTCATGTAACCTATAAAAGAGACTTCCAATGATCGAGCATCATTGGGTACATCCAGTGAAAAGATTCCTTCTCCGCTTGAACTTGTAGCAATTGTGCTTCCTTTAACTTTAACGGTAGCGCCCGCGAGGGGGGTTGCTGTCTCGTCCACAACCTTCCCCGTCAAGACTTTTGTCTGAGCGACGACGATGAGGGATACGAACAGTAATGTCACTGTCATTACGCATTGTGCAAGTAGTTTGTTTTTCATCCGCATAATTTTGTTTTTTAGTGGTTATGAAGCTATCCGACTTAGGCCTTACTGTGCGGCTGGAAAAATCGTAATGGTTTCATGTATTGTTTGTTTAGTGTGTTAATTGATTATTTTTTCAGGGCAATGAGATACTTCTGGCTCCTCTATTTAGTTCAACTTCAAATTAAGCTATATTGAAAAATCATGTGATTAAAATTACTACGCACTTACACTCAACTTCACAGCTTTCTGTAGTTGAATCATACATAACATTCGTTTTCGATTGCCAAACATCGTTGAACAGACTTCTTTTTCCCAAATCGTTGAAGTTTCAGAACTAAGGAAATAGATACTGTGTATTTTAAACGATGTCATCCAGATTTTGCTGATACACCTTTGTGTCCAACATGCAAAGGGTCGAAAAACAAATGCCTAGATTTATTTCAGCAAAATTTTACGGTAAAACATATGTTTATATTTGGTTACTATAATTACATAAAAATCAACAAATCATTCCTGCTGCTTCAATCACAGCGTCTCAATTTTATATCATAGTGTATCAGTAAAAATTTTTTTTGTCCTTTTATTGATTACTTTAGCTTAAAGGACTGGGTTTTGAAAAAAATTGCATTTATCTACACAGTTTACGTATTGCTTGTGCTGGGCCATGTTCAGGCACAACCTATCTATTTTAAAAATTACCAGACCAAAGATGGTCTGTCCAATAACACAGTGACCTGTATAACACAGGATATGCAGGGATTTTTGTGGTTCGGGAGTCGAAATGGATTGAATCGCTTTGATGGTAACAGCTTCAAGATATTCCAACATAATATCTTCGATAGGCAGAGTATAGGAAGTTCTTCCATTTTAAGTCTATTAACGGATAGTAAAGGCACCATGTGGGTAGGCACCACTCAGGGAACATATATATACGACCCTGTAAAAGAGAATTTCAGACATTTTAATCAAATCCCCGCAGGTGAGGTCCGTTCTATAAAAGAATCGGGAGGCTTCATTTGGCTCTCTTCTAATGGCAAACTGTACCGATGGAATCTCTCTGACTCCAAAGTATCATCTTTCAACCCCGATGAAGGGGATATCATTGCAGCTACAAGCAACCAACAGGGTGAGCTATGGGTTGTCACGAGTAGCTACTCCATACAACGATACGATGTCAAACTGGGTCAATTCATCGAAATTGATTTATCTTCGGTAAACAAAAAGATACGCTCTAAAATAAGGACCGTGTATGGGATTAACGATTCTCTTTTAATTATTGGCACGACGAATACCGCTTATATATTTGACAGCAAAGAGGAGCGACTGACTAATCTATTTGCTAGCTGGACTCCCAAGAAAGCCATTCAGATCAATAGCATTATTCAGCAAACGAAAAATGTCTTCTGGCTAGGTACAGAGACTGGGATATACACGTATGACATAGAGACGAAAAGTCTACACAGCATAAAAAAAGACCCGCTTAATCCCTTTTCGATATCTGACAACGTTGTTGTTGAGTTTTTTCGGGATAAAGAAGGAAGCATTTGGACTGGGACGTTCTTTGGTGGATTAAATCAATATATCAATCAGTTTGATAATTTTAAGAAGTACCTATCTGGTTTTGGAAAATCAGCTCTATCCGGAAATATCGTGCATGAAATCAGCAAAGATAAGTATGGCAACTTCTGGATAGGAACGGAGGATGGTGGACTGAATAAAATTGACCCTAAATCTGGGGTGACGGAGCATTTTAGAGCGGATGGTAAGACAGGGAGCATCACGCACAATAACATTCACGGACTTGCTACAATCGGTGATGAATTGTGGATAGGCTCGACATCACATGGGCTTGACATCTTGGATATAAAAACGGGAAAGTTAAAACGTCACTACAATGAAATTGGCGAGGGTGCATTGCGAAGTACGTTTGTAGTTTGCCTGTTCAAGACGAAAGACAACACCATGCTGCTAGGTACTGACCGTGGATTGTATCAGTATGATAGCAAAAGTAAAACCTTTCAACTTTTGCCTATTAAATCGGCCTGGATACAGGGCATACATGAGGATGCAGAAGGTATACTTTGGATCAACACCTATGGCAGTGGTGTATTAATATATGACCGAGTATCTGCGTGTGTACGTCAGTTGTATTCCGAACCTGGGAAATCCAATACTTTGATCAATAACTACGTTAATGGACTTTTTGAAGACAGCAAAAGAAACATATGGCTTTGTACAGAAGGGGGCCTATCTAAATATCAAAGAAATGGCCTTTTCACCAACTATCTAACTGAGACAGGTTTGGCTTCCAACCAAGTGTTCAAGGCTCTGGAGGATGACAACAATACGATTTGGATATCAACAGGTAGAGGGTTGGTCAGACTAGACGATAAAAATCCAAAAGGCATCATGTATACAGCGAGGGACGGACTTCCTACGGAACAGTTTAATTACAATTCTGCCTTTAAAGATACAGACGGGACCCTATATTTTGGAACAATTAAGGGAATGGTGAGCTTCAACCCGGCCAAATCTATTAAAAACCACTTTGTCCCCCCTATCGTAATCAGCAGCATACAAATTAACAATGCCGATTCTCCTGTACGAGAAGATGGGTTTTTAAAACGGTCAATCTCCTTGACATCAGAAATCAAACTTACCTACGACCATTCGAATATCAACTTTAACATAGCCGCTTTAAGCTACGCATCACCGAAAAGTAATGCATACCGATATACTATGGAAGGTTATGATAAAGGATGGACGGAAATCAGTGGTAATCAAAAAATATATTACAACAAGCTTCCTCCTGGAACCTATACCTTTAAGTTCATGGGGGCCAACAACAATGGTGTATGGAATCCGAAGCAAAAGGAGCTACGAATTATCGTTTCTCCACCGTGGTGGTCTTCGAATTGGGCTTACACCTTATATGTATTGATTGCTAGCACTATCGTCCTCTTTGTATTGCGATATTATTTCTTACTTGTAAAGGCCAATAATGCCCGAAAAATGGATATATATGAGCGAAAAAAAGAACAGGAAATATACAATCTTAAATTAGAATTTTTCACCAACCTTGCACACGAGATTCGAACACCGCTGACGTTGATCAAAATGCCTATCGAAAAAATCATACGTACCCAAATATTTGTGGACAGCGAAACCATCCAGGATCTAGCACTAATCGATAAGAACACTTCTAGACTCATCCGACTCACGAATCAATTACTAGACTTTAGAAAAGCAGAAACCAATAATATGAGCCTTATTTTCACTAAAACGGATATTAATGTGTTACTATCCGAAGTATTCAATGATCTGAATTATTTGGCTAAGGACAAATCATTACAATATGAGCTGTCTTTGCCCCGTATCAGTCTGACTGCCTATGTTGACGAAGAGGCATTTAGGAAGATATTCACCAATCTCATTCACAATGCCATTAAGTATGCTGCGAATGAGGTTGCCATAAAATTACTTCCATTCAACAGCGATGATATCATGTTCAATGTAGAATTCCGAAATGATGGGGAGCTCGTTCCTATCGAAAAAAAAGAAAAAATTTTCGAACCTTTTTACAGATTGAACGAATCAGATAAAGATACAGGAACGGGTATCGGCCTACCACTCTCTCGTTCATTAATCGAGTTACACAAGGGCAGCTTATCTCTAATCTATACCGAAGAGAATAGGAACCTCTTCCTGCTTTGTTGCCCAATCTTACAAGACCAATCTCTGGATATAAGATCCTTTCATGAAGAGATGGATGACCAGGATTGCAGCAATGTCTATTATCCTGATGCTCAACATGACATGGATAAGCCGGTCATCCTCTTAGTGGAAGATAATAAAGAGATACTTGCGTATCTTAATAAGGAGCTAAAAGTCACCTATACTATTCTAAGAGCTAGCAACGGGGCTGAGGCTCTTGATATTTTGGACAGTAATAACGTACAACTCGTGCTAACAGACATTATGATGCCTGTCATGGATGGCTTGGCTTTATGCAAAAGAATCAAAACGGATATCTTGTACAGCCATATTCCCGTCATTTTCCTGACGGCAAAAAATGCGTTGGATGCCAAAATTCAGGGATTGAAGAGTGGTGCTGATGCATATATTGAGAAACCATTCTCCATGGAATATTTAATGGTACAAATACGTAGCATGCTTAACAATCGAAAAATTATCAGGGATTACTTCAGTACTTCCTCTTCAAATCTAATGGAAATTAATGTCTCAGCACCAGATAAAGATTTTATTGGCCAGTTGAATACCATCATTTATGATAATATATCCGATATTGACCTTAATGTAGAGGAACTAGCTAAGTTAATGAATATGAGTAGGCCTACTTTATATCGTAAGATCAAGGGACTTTCGGATTTAACGCCTAACGAACTGATTAACATATCTAGACTAAAAAGGGCGGCTGAACTACTCTTACAGAAAGAGTACAATATTACGCAAATCGCTACAATGGTAGGTTATACGGTACAGTCCAACTTTTCTCGAGATTTTCACAAACATTATGGTATGACTCCCAGTGTCTATATAGCAGGGAGTGGGAAGTCTCAATAGCATTAAGAAATTGTTGTTCTCAAATTTCGGGGTGGCAGGATTGGCTCAGTCCCTCTCGCCCTAAACACAATCCCTAAGCTTCCTACGGATCGAACTAACGGTTCTCATCAGCCATCCCCAAACGAAAAAAGCCCTAACTTTCGTTAGAGCTTTTTGTCGGGGTGGCAGGATTCGAACCTACGACCTCCACATCCCAAATGTGGCGCGATACCGGGCTACGCTACACCCCGAAAAGGTATCACCTTTTTTTCTGTGGCACAAATATACGGCGAAAATCCATTTTACCAAATATTTTTTCATCTTTTATTTGTGCGTCCATCTGGAGGTTCCGTAGCGCACAATGACTCCCCTTTACATCACTCCTTCTTTAATTTCAGAAGACGCTCTTCTCCAGGCCCTTGCCGCAAATAGATAGTGTATCGACATCTCCGCGCCGTCGCTATCCAGTAACGAAGACCAAATGACAGGATGTAATCGTATATATGTGATTGATGGCTATTGTACAGAAGATCAGCTGTTCATGAAAAAAGTCTATGTATGGCACACTTAGAGAAGAGACTCCTTTCCAAACTTGATTTGAAGAAAAGTAAATTATAATCAGAAAAATGTCTATTTTTGCATCGAAATCGAAGCAAGACACTTTTTTGAAAAAAGTATTTTCATAAATGAAAAAAAAGCTGTAATATTGCATTCCGATTTTTGCAGGACAAAATCGTTATTAATTACTCGAAATCATGGATTTAGTAAAATTTGTAGAAGAACAAGCGGTTACGAAGAATGAAATTCCCGCTTTCAAAGCAGGAGATACCATCAGCGTTCATTATAAAATTCGCGAAGGAAATAAAGAGCGTGTGCAAGTGTACCAAGGTGTGGTGATCCAATTAAACAGCGAAGGTGCGAATGCAACTTTCACCGTACGTAAGATCTCTAACGGAATTGGTGTAGAACGTATTTTCCCTGTAAACTCCCCTAACATTGATCAAATTGTAGTAAACAGCTACGGTAAAGTTCGTCGTGCGAAATTATATTATCTTCGCGAACGTACTGGTAAAGCTGCTCGTATCAAAACAAGACGAGTATAATTACTTACTTAAAGCAATAAAAAAAGGCTTTGGATTTATTTCAAAGCCTTTTTTGCATACCTTTCTGTCCGGGCGCCAACCTTTGCGTAAAATCAGACGTCTTAGAAAAAATAAGACGGGCTCTTCTCTGTCCCTACCTCACCCAATCTTACGAACATCCTAAATCCCACAACACCCTTCCCTCTTTAAGCCGTATCTATCTGCGCAACTTGCAACATTTCGATTACAGAATGCACTAAATTTCGTTGCTAAAACATTTTACCTTACTTTCATTTTATATTTTATTCTATTTATTGCGTGTCTAAACTCAATGATATACATGAGCTAATTTCACTCGGTCCAATTGCAGATGGGCGCTCTAGTAGATAATAATTGCTATATGGGTCAATATTATCTACATGAAGGTTCCCTTTCTTGTTTTTGAGTCGTTGAAAATCAATTTCGCGCTTTAGGTTAACCACACTGATGAAAAACGTACTGTTCTATCTTATTTCACTTCCTGCCCTCATTCCGTCTGCAGTTGCACAACAGAGCCTGGCACAATTTGAGGCCCTACAGAGCCTACCCAAGACATATGCGATCCCGAAGACTGAACAACCGATCATCATCGATGGACGAAATGACGAGGCTACATGGCAAAATGCGCCGTGGACTGACTTGTTCGTTGATATACAGGGGGATTCCAAGCCAACACCGACCTATCCCACACAGGTGAAGATGACCTGGGACCAGGAGTACCTATATATATATGCTCAATTGAAGGAGCCACATATCTGGGGAGACCTTGTCAATCATGACGACATCATCTACCATAACAATGATTTTGAAGTATTTATAAAGCCTAATGTCCATCAAAGTGAATATTACGAAGTTGAGATCAATGCGCTCAACACAATTTTTGACCTTTTACTTTCAAAACCTTATAGATTTGGGGGGAACGCGCTGACTCACTGGGACCTCAAGGGGTTAAAATCAGCGGTGCACCTGGAGGGTACATTGAATAATGCAAAGGATATTGACAAATATTGGGCTGTAGAAATGGCTATCCCATTTCAATCATTAAGGCCATATGGTCCAAAAATGGCTCCGAAAATCGGTGATTACTGGCAAATCAACTTTTCAAGAGTACAATGGCATCACGACCTTGAAGATGGAAAATATTCCAAAAGAAGAGTGAATGGCAAAACAAAAGAAGAAGAAAACTGGGTGTGGTCTCCTATAGGAGTAATCAACATGCACTTTCCTGAACGCTGGGGCTACGTTCAATTTGTGGAGCACGGCATTGATACGCCGCCAGCACTCCCTTCCTACTATCTCATTTCTAAACTAGCATGGAATATACATTATCTCCAGGGTCTTTACGTGAACAGCCATCAGACTTACGCGCACAAATTGAGCTTACTCCCAAGGTATGAAAAATACATCCAACCTTTATTAAATGAGTACGAGGTGGAGTTGCTGACCGACTCTAAGAAGAACTATTATTCCTTGCTTTTGAGAAGTAAAACAAATAAAGCGCTTATGGCTACCATCGATAGTAAAGGAAACTTTGACACCCATTTTTAACATGATGAACAACAGAAGAAATTTTTTAAAATTAGCTGCGGGAACTGTCGCAGCGCTCAGCCTAAAACCTTCATTCGCTATTTCAGGGGTCTCTGCTCCTTCTTTTAATTTTGATTATTGGTTTTGGGTAAGGCCTAGTGAAAAGGACACTGCAGCCACCCTTAAGGCCCGATATACATCATGGAGAGAAGCGGGGGTCGTAGGTCTTCTATTTGAAAATTATTCAGAAAAACATTTTTCAATAGCAAAAGAACAGGGGCTGCAGACGCACCGTTGGATGTGGACAATGAATAGAGGAGAAAAAGAACTACTTTCATCACACCCGGAATGGTATGCTGTATCACGCTCGGGAAAATCCTGTGCTACATCACCTGCATATGTGGATTACTATCGTTTCTTGTGCCCGTCACATCCAGATGTACCTAAATATTTAGAAGAAAAGGCTCGCGAACAGCTGGAAAAAAAAGATGTTGACGGTCTTCATCTTGATTATATCCGATATCCAGATGTAGTATTGCCAGTCAATCTATGGCAAAATTATAAATTGGATCAAAGTACAGAATTACCGGATTACGATTTCTGTTATAGTCAATTTAGTAAGGAGGCTTTTAAAAAAGAAACTGGCATTAACATAGACCACGTGGAGTACCCTGCACAAAGTCTGTCTTGGCGAAATTTCCGCTATCGTCAAATCAATAAGATTGTCAACCGTATTGCGGAGGCCGCAAAGGAATATAACAAGCCGCTGACAGCAGCGGTATTCCCGACCCCAGATTTAGCGAAGCGCATTGTCAGACAAGATTGGACAAACTGGAATCTCTCAGCTGTATTTCCCATGATATATCATGGATTCTACCGCGAACCCATCTCTTGGATTGGAGAAGCAGTAGCCGAAGGAGTCCAAACTCTTCACCAGAAATTTCCACTATATGCCGGTCTATATTTACCCGACTTCCAGAATACCCAGGAACTTGAATCCGCTATACAGCTTGCCAAAGTAAATGGAGCTTCGGGTATTTCGCTATTTGGGGAATCCGAAATAGACCAAGAGGTCTTAGATTGCATCAAGAGGATAAAATTTGGATAATTATTGAATCTTCAACCACCTGACCGCAAAGGGGCTTGAGGGATTTGCGAGCATTGGCATTTGCAAGCTCCCCCTCTACATAGCTTAGTAGTTGGACAATTGTCTTGTTAAATGACAACTCCTTTCTTCTAAGAGAAAGGAGTTGATTGTAAAGATTTTCCTTTTTTCAAGCGACAATAATCATCACATCCAGAAAAATTTCCTATCTTTGTATCCCGTACATGAAGCTG
Source organism: Sphingobacterium sp. SYP-B4668 (assembly GCF_027627455.1). Classification (NCBI taxonomy): domain Bacteria; kingdom Pseudomonadati; phylum Bacteroidota; class Sphingobacteriia; order Sphingobacteriales; family Sphingobacteriaceae; genus Sphingobacterium; species Sphingobacterium sp. SYP-B4668. Next base: position 4,330,940 of record NZ_CP115483.1, read on the forward strand.
ATAAATGGGACAAAAACCCATTACTTTTTAGTTCAAAATCCAACATTGCTATGACTAAATATATTTTTGTTACGGGCGGCGTTACTTCGTCGTTAGGGAAAGGCATTATTGCAGCATCTCTTGCCAAACTTCTCCAGGCACGTGGCTATAAGGTTACCATTCAAAAATTCGACCCTTACATCAACATCGATCCAGGAACATTGAATCCATACGAACATGGCGAATGCTATGTAACGGAAGATGGAGCTGAAACGGACCTTGATTTGGGACATTACGAGCGATTCTTAAATGTACCGACCTCCCAAGCTAACAACGTCACTACTGGTAGAATCTATCAACATGTAATCGAGAAAGAACGTGAAGGAGCATACTTGGGCAAAACTGTTCAAGTCATCCCACATATCACGGACGAAATCAAAAGACGCATGCAACTACTTGGCGAGACGGGTGAGTATGATATTGTGATTACCGAATTGGGAGGCACGGTAGGTGATATCGAATCTCTTCCTTTTGTAGAAGCGGTGCGCCAATTGAGGTGGGAGTTGGGCAATAATGATTCATTGGTGATACACTTGACATTGGTACCTTATCTTGCGGCCGCAGGTGAGCTCAAAACAAAACCGACTCAGCACTCTGTCAAAACACTATTGGAATATGGTGTGCAGCCTGATATTCTGGTATGTCGTACCGAGCACACGTTATCTCAAGATATTCGTAAAAAATTAGCATTGTTCTGCAACGTTAATATCAATGCCGTCGTGGAGTCTATCGATGCTTCTACTATTTACGATGTCCCGTTGTTAATGTTCAAAGAACATCTGGATAAAACGGTATTGACCAAATTAAAACTCTCGACCAAAAACGACCCCGATTTGACGAATTGGAAAGCTTTCTTAGGGAAACTCAAAAACCCTACCAATGAAGTAAATATCGCATTAGTGGGTAAATATGTAGAACTTCCAGATGCTTACAAATCCATCTCTGAAGCTTTTATACATGCTGGAGCTAGCAATGAATGCAAAGTAAAATTACATTACGTTGCTGCAGAAAGCGTTGGGAAGGAAAATGTTACGGATAAATTAAAGGGAATGGATGGGGTACTGGTAGCTCCAGGATTTGGCGAACGTGGTCTTGACGGAAAGCTCAATACCATTCAATACGTACGTGAAAATAATATTCCTTTCTTTGGTATTTGTCTAGGTATGCAATGTTCGGTAATTGAATTTGGTCGTAATGTCCTCGGTCTAGCTGACGCCAATAGCTTTGAGATGGACGATACGACCACTAATCCTGTCATCAACTTAATGGAAGAGCAAAAGAACATCACTAATATGGGTGGTACGATGCGATTGGGAGCGTATGACTGTGAGATCAAAAAAGGGACAAAAGCCGCTGCAATTTATGGAAAAACAAAAATATCGGAAAGGCATCGTCACCGCTATGAGTTCAATAATGCTTATTTAGAGCAGTATGAAAAAGCAGGTATGATTGCCTCAGGATTCAATCCAGACACGGGTTTAGTCGAAATTGTGGAACTGAAAAATCATCCATTCTTTGTGGCAGGTCAATTTCATCCAGAATTAAAATCAACTGTAGCAAATCCTCACCCACTTTTTGTTAGCTTTGTAGCCGCTTGTTTAGCGGGTCAAAAAGCAAAAGCAACAAAATAAGGACTGTTGTCTAATATTGAATAGAAATTAATAAGTAAAAATGGATAGAAATACCCTGATTGGTTTAATTCTGATTTTTGCGATTTTAGGTGGATCATTCTACCTGATGAAGCCTTCAGAATCAGAGATTAAACAAGAACAAAGATTACAAGATTCTTTGAAACGTGTGAAGGCTGGATTGCCTCCAACTCTTGATTCAACAAAGAATACTGCTGTTAAAGCCGCAACTCCTTCACTTGTCGATTCGGCTGATTTAAAAAAACCATTTGGTGGTGCCAAATATGGTGATGAGAAGATCATCACGTTGGAAAATGAAAAAATCATTGCCAAAGTCACTTCAAAAGGTGGACGTGTAAAATCCGTTGAACTCAAAAACGAGAAGAACTTTGATGGATCGCCTTTAATCCTATTTGACGGGAACAACAATAGATTTGGACTTTTATTCAATGCGGCAGGTCAGAATATCGCTACGAATGACCTTAATTTTCAATCGTCAGATGTCGATGCCGTCGTGAACAACGATGATACCAAGTCTATCAAGTTCAGACTAAACTATAACGAAGCTCAGTATATTGAGTATACTTATACATTAAAAGGCAACGACTACAATTTAGCTTTGGATGTCAACGCAGTAGGTTTGCAAAATTTGGTTCCTCAAGACCAAAAGACTATTCTATTGGATTGGGGTGCTATACTTTATCAAAAAGAGAAAAATGTAAAAGGAGAACGTGATAAGTCCTCTATCTACTACAAGACAGCAGAGAATGATGTAGACCACCTCAGTGAGACAGGGGACGATGAGGAGAAATTGGAGAAAAAGCTAACTTGGATAGCATTCAAGCAACACTATTTTTCCAGTATCTTAAGTAGCAAGACTGGGTTCGCTTCTGCTGACCTAGATGTTAAAACTGCTGCAGACTTGGATATTGTAAAACTTTACAGTGCTAAAGCTAAATTGGATTTTTCAAACCAAAAGGACAACCAGTATTCGTTCAACTTTTTCTTCGGTCCAAATAAGTATAATATCCTGAAAGCACAGAATAATGATTACCACCGTATCATCAATATGGGATGGGGACCTATGCGTTGGATCAACCAATGGATCACGGTTCCTGTGTTCAACTTTCTAGATGGTTTTCACATGAGTTATGGAATTGTTATTTTGATTTTGACAGTTCTATTAAAAGGTGTTCTCTTCCCACTGACCTACAAATCATACCTGTCAATGGCGAAAATGCGTGTATTAAAACCACAATTGGACGAAATAAAAGCCAAGGTAGGTGACGACAACGCGATGCTATTGCAACAGGAGCAGATGAAATTATATAAACAGGCGGGGGTCAACCCATTGGGGGGCTGTCTACCGCTTGTCATACAGATGCCATTTACGATTGCATTCTTCTACTTCTTCCCGAATTTATTCGAATTGAGGGGAGAAAGCTTTTTATGGGTGAAAGACTTATCGACCTACGACGCGCCGATTACTTTTCCAGCGATTTTCGGAATTGACCACATATCTTTTATGTGTATCTTAATGACATTAACGACATTATTGACTACGTGGTATAATAATGCAACTTCAGGAGTTAGTGGACAGATGAAATATATTGGATATTTCATGCCGTTAATCTTCTTCTTCGTCTTAAATAGTTTCCCTGCTGGTCTTAACTATTACTACTTCTTGGGAGCTGTCTTCACGTTCTTGACTCAACTTATCATCCGCACATTCGTAGATGATGATAAGATTTTAGCCAAACTTGAAGCGAACAAAAAGCGCCCTGAGTCTGAAAAGAAAAAATCTTCTTTTCAAGCCAAAATGGAAGAAATGATGAGGCAACAACAAGCTCAAAAAGGAAAAAAATAGGAAGCATTTCTTAATGCAGTAAAAAGTCCACTCTAACCGCTAGAGTGGACTTTTTTATTTTCTCCCTGTTATAGCTAATGGACGAAGGGTTATCCATCACCTAATAAGCAAGTCTTGACAGGGTGGAATAAAACAACGGCATATAAATATATTGCAATCCTGCGGGTGCTTGAATTCAGCCTCGAACAGCATAAGACTAGCAATAATGGCTTGATTCCACATGCTCAAAGGGTAATCAAGAGCGCTATTAGATTGTTACTACTGCCTGTGAAGTATTATTTTGACCATATTGTGCCATCCATTTTCTTTGGGTACAATATGCTTTTTTAACATGTTCACTTCGCTATACAAAAGCACTAAAGCCAGTAATACTGCGTCCTACAATAAGGGAATTGATTTCCTTAGTACCTTCGTAAGAATAGATAGCTTCTGCATCGGCAAGGAAACGGGCTACGTTGTATTCCAATAGAATGCCATTCCCACCCATTACTTCTCGGGCTTTTGAAACGATATCTCGTGTACGTAGGGAACAAAATACTTTGGCCAATGAGGCATGCTCATCTTTTAGCTGACCAGCATCTTGAAGCTCCGACAACCTATAGACGAGTGTCTGCATAGCTGTCAAATTGGACAACATTTCGACGAGATGATTTTGGATCAACTGGAAAGAAGCTATGGGCTTACCAAATTGTTTACGTTGGCGGGTGTAATCTAATGCATTTTCATAGGCTCCTCGAGCACATCCAACCGCCATCCAAGCTACTCCTGCTCTTGTCATTTGCAGTACTTTTGCCGTGTCTTTGAAAGAATTGGCCTGTTGTAAGCGATCAGATTCAGCTATGACACAATTGGACAGGGTAATCAAACCGTTCTGCACAATCCTAAGCGCCATTTTGCCTTTAATTTTCTCGACGACAAAACCTGGGGTTCCCTTTCGAACTATAAACCCCTTTACTTCTCCATCATCCAAATCTTTGGCCCAAACGATAGTGATATCCGAAAACGTGGAGTTACCTATCCATTTCTTTTGTCCATTGAGTACCCACCCTTCCGCTGTCTTGCGGCATGTCGTAGTCAGTCCTCCGGCAGCTCCCGACCCCACCTCTGGTTCGGTAAGGCCAAACGCACCTATGACTTCCATTTTTTGCATTTTTGGCAACCACTCTTGTTTTTGTTCTTCCGACCCACAGATATAAATAGATCCCATTGCCAAACCACTCTGTACACCAAAAAAAGTAGCAATAGAAGAGTCTACACGTGCAATTTCAGCAGCAATGATACCCTCCATCAAAGATGATCCACCTGCACAACCGTATCCTTCATAAGTATAGCCAGCAAGATTAAGGGCCGCAAATTTTGGAATAATCTCAAAAGGGAATTCATCTCTCAGCCAGTAATTATTGACAATCGGCTGAATCTCGGACTCCATGAAAGACCTTACTTTCAATTGAAGTGCTCGATCTTGTTCATTCAACTTGGAATCAATATCATAGAAATCACCGTTGATAGGCGGCAATTCTTTTTTATTTCCGCCCCCGGTCAACATCTTCATGACCATCTGCAATTGTTTATCATCCATTTTGGCGACAGCATTCAAAACTTGCTTCAAGTCAACTTTTTTAGAAATCTTTTCCAATTGTTCTAAATCGACAGACTTCATCAAATCCATCATACTCTTAATTTTGTCAAACATATAGATATCGTTTAGTGCATCTCCTTAACCTTAACAAAAGGTCTCTTATTTTAGTTTTATTGAAGTATATATTTTAGAGCTTGTGTTAAATATATTCAATAATCCTCCAATTCACGGTAAACAATAAAAATATGAAAAAAAATAAACCATTTAAATCACTGTAAATAAGACTCTTAAATTAAAAAGTAAAAAAAATGAAATAATTGGGGTTACCTTTTAGGGTTACGGGTATTAATGGTAAATAAACAAATTTGTTTCAATTAAAATAGAAAATTAAAAATGAAAAACTTATTCAAATTCGGATTTTTAGGTTTAGCTTTAACTTTGGCTTTCGCTTCATGTGGTAACTCTACTACTAAAACTGAAGAAGCTGCTGATTCATTAGCTGATTCTATCTCTGCTACAACTGATTCTATCGCTGATTCATTGAACAACGTTGCTGATTCACTTAAAGCTACTGGTGATTCTATCGCTGATTCACTTAAAGCTGTAAAATAATCTCTGATTTAGAGCAAATAACTCAATAGAAGCCGGTGCAATATGCACTGGCTTTTTTTATTCTCCTTTTTCTCCCTAAAAAAGCCTACTAATTCACATATAGGAACATTATTGCTTTGTTTTTTGCGAAGAGATATTCGTGATTGCCAAGCATTTTATCTAATTTTGTCAAAATAACTTGACTAAGATGGCTTTATCTTCCCTTACTGCCGTATCTCCTGTAGACGGCCGCTACTATAACGCAACACATGAACTCGCAGCTTACTTTTCGGAATTTGCTTTAATAAAATATCGCGTGCTTGTCGAAATTGAATACTTCATTTCGTTGACGACTTCAGGTATTCCACAGCTCCAACATTTTGATGGTTCATTAAATGAAAAATTAAGAGATATCTATCGTAATTTTACAATTGAAGATGCCCAGTGGATAAAGGATAAAGAGAAAATCACAAATCACGACGTAAAAGCTGTAGAATACTTCATTAAAGACAAATTTGAGCTTTTTGGCTTGCATGACTCTTTGGAGTTCATCCATTTTGGCCTTACTTCTCAAGATATCAACAATACGGCAATTCCTTATAGTTGGAAAGAGGCAATCCAAAACAGTTATCTTCCAGCAATCGAAGAATTAACAAACGAGCTCCGTGCTCTTTCTGACGAATGGACAAATATTCCTATGCTGGCCCGGACACATGGACAGCCGGCGTCACCAACGAGACTTGGAAAAGAAATCAAAGTGTTTGTAGAGCGTATCGAGAAGCAAATTCAGTTGCTCATCGCTGTTCCATACTCCGCAAAGTTTGGAGGGGCTACAGGTAACTTTAATGCACATCATATTGCTTACCCGACCCACAATTGGGTAGACTTTGGAAACAATTTCGTGAACAACGTATTGGGACTGGACCGCTCTCAAACAACTACCCAAATTGAACATTACGATAACTTCGCGGCTAGCTGCGATGCACTAAAAAGGGTCAATACCATTATTATCGATTTATCTCGAGACATTTGGACGTATATTTCAATGGATTATTTCAAGCAGAAAATCACCGCGGGTCAAATTGGATCCTCAGCGATGCCGCATAAAGTGAATCCGATTGATTTTGAAAATGCAGAGGGAAACCTGGGCTTGGCGAATGCACTGTTTGAGCATTTGGCAGCCAAACTCCCAATCTCTCGCTTACAACGTGATTTGACAGATTCGACAGTATTGAGAAATATCGGAGTTCCGTTTGCACATACGTTGATTGCAATCAAATCGACACTGCGAGGCCTTCGTAAATTAATTTTGAATGAGAAAGCACTTCAAGAAGATCTTGAAAAGAATTGGGCGGTAGTTGCGGAAGCACTTCAAACGATATTGAGACGTGAAGGTTACCCTAAACCATATGAAGCATTGAAAGATTTGACCCGTACAAATACGCATATCACGTCTGAAACAATCGCTGAATTTGTAGAGAACTTGAATGTTAGTGCGGAGGTAAAAGCGGAATTGAAGGCGATATCCCCCTCCACTTACACTGGAGTGCAACTATAAGCTTTGACGCTTTAATGACGGGTAGGCAAGTTGAAAACCCCTATCTTTGTTAGACTATTATAGAGAGTAAAACTATGGCAACCATAAACGTATATACGGAAACAACTCCGAATCCAGCGACAATGAAATTTTTGGTCAACAAATTGTTGATCAATGGAAGTTTAGACTATGCAAATAAGGAAAAGGCGCAAGAGTCTCCTTTTGCTAGTGAATTATTTAAATTCAACTTTGTAAATGGTGTTTTTTTCGCCAGCAATTTTGTAACAGTAACCAAATCCGATGGTGTTGAGTGGGATGATATTGAAGCCATCTTAAAAGACTTTATCAAAGGAGCAGTAGAATCTGAACTTGCGGTAAAAGAAGTGCATCATGACGAAGATGTTGAGTTTGAAGGAACAGAGGTAGAGGTTAAAATCCAGCAGGTATTACACGACTATGTACGTCCGGCTGTTGAACAAGATGGAGGAGCCATCGCGTACAAATCATTTGAAAATGGTACGGTGACTGTGGAATTAAGAGGTTCATGCAGTGGTTGTCCATCTTCAACGATTACGCTTAAATCGGGTATTGAAGGGCTATTGAAACGAATGGTCCCTGAAGTAGAGGAAGTTGTTGCAGAAGCAATGTAAACTGCATGAAATGAAAGAAGGCTAAATCAATGATTTAGCCTTCTTTCATTAATAACACCACATATGCACATCATTAAATATTATTTTCTTTTGGTTGGTCTGCTCCTAGGAAACGCTCTCTTGGCGCAGGTTACTCTTGTGCATGTTAACAAGTCAACTATCGATCGAAATAAGGTTGCTTATAGCGGCACTAGGATAATGACGGTGGATGCTGTTGAGACAATGCAAGGGAATAGACTATACATCTTCTCTAAAAATGAAAAAGGTGAAACCGCAGACTCTCTTTATGCGGAGGAGTTTATGAAAGAAGACAATGTTTGGCAGATACAATGCAAACGAGGATTTAGTTTTCCTAATTCGATCTTGATGACATGGGGCAATCGTAAAGCATTCTTTGATGCCGATAAAGACCATACTCCTGAAAGTTTGTTTATTTTTTCAAAAAATGATGCCTCCAACCTCGACAAACAACAATCCGTATTCCTATTGCTATTTCATCAACGACAATTTTACACCATTGAATCCAAAGCTGAAGATCAATATATACAAAATTATTACTCGGATAATTTTGATAAGTTACCAGCGGTAATAAAAGACAGGATACTTGACTATTGGAAGAAATTAGATAAGACCAATTAAGATCTAGCGTCTAATATCAAATCCTATCCCTCTTACAGCATGTATACCTAGCGCTGTATCATGAATTAGATACTTGCGCAATCTACTAATGAAAACATCCATGCTTCTTCCAGAATCTGTTCTCTAGTTACAACTTGGTGATTACGTGCCCATAAATAACTCAACAGATGCATCTCTCGTTCGGTCAATCGAAAAGTTTCATTTTCATGAATCAATACAAAATTGGCTTGATTCAAGACATAGGTTCCGATATGGATTTCATTCGGGGGTGTTAGTGTATGACTTCTACGTAATATATTTTGGATACGCAGCACCAGCTCTTCGGGGTCGCAGGGCTTGGTGATATAATCATCGATTATCAAGATACCCAAAAGGTGAGCGCCACAATCCGATTTAACTTTGGGAACCCAACCATCAAGAACAACAAGACCATTGATAGGATTGAAGAACAAAATCGTCTTTGAAGGATAAAATCGACCAGTAATGGACTTCTGACCATTGTATCCGAAAAAGTAAATTACCACAGGAAGGGATGCACGATACCTAGGTGAGTATTGTTTTGCGGGAGACTCTTTATTGAAGTTAAAGGGAAGCAATAAATTCATATTTAATCGACCTACTCTGTTAAAAATGACTAACTTTGCGAAAGTTGTGAAAACCATATATTTAAAAATGAGTGCAGATATAAACAAACTAGAACAAATCGCATCACAAGTAAGACGTGACATCGTACGTATGGTACACGCATGTCAGTCAGGACACCCTGGAGGATCATTGGGTTGTACCGATTATTTTGTGGCGCTTTATTTCAATGCCATGAAACATGATCCATCTTTCAATATGGATGGAATCGGGGAAGATTTATTTTTCTTGTCGAATGGCCACATTTCACCAGTGTTCTACAGTACCTTGGCGCATGCTGGTTATTTTGAAATTAGTGAACTAGCCACCTTCAGAAAAATCAACTCTCGTCTTCAAGGACACCCGACTACACACGAGCACCTTCCGGGTATCCGTATTGCGTCTGGTTCATTGGGTCAAGGTCTTTCGGTAGCTATTGGTGCTGCACAAGCAAAGAAATTAAACAAGGATAGTAACCTTGTGTATGTATTGATGGGAGATGGGGAACTTCAAGAGGGTCAAGTATGGGAAGCTGCGATGTATGCTCCACATAATAAAGTCGACAATCTGATTGCTACTGTTGACTATAACAAAGCGCAGATTGATGGCTCCACGGACCAGGTCCTCTCCTTGGGTAACCTTCGTGCTAAATGGGAAGCATTCGGCTGGGATGTCATGGAAATTGAAAAAGGTAATGACATGACTGCAGTAGTGGCTGGACTTGCTGAAGCGAAATCGCGTACTGGAAAAGGAAAGCCAGTTGTTATTCTCCTGCACACCGAAATGGGCAATGGTGTAGACTTCATGATGGGCTCTCACAAGTGGCATGGGGTCGCTCCAAATGATGACCAATTGGCATCTGCATTAGGTCAATTAACGGAAACTTTAGGAGATTATTAATTATACCAGATATTAGTATTTAGACATTAGTACTTAGCATTTGTATTTTAACACATTTACTGGAATCTAACTACTAACTACTCCATACTAACTACTCGATATTAAAAGAATGAAAAAATACACATACACAGAATCAAAAGACACACGTTCGGGATTTGGAGCTGGATTATTAGAAGCAGGTAAGCAAGACGAAAATGTTGTGGCGCTATGTGCTGACTTAATCGGTTCACTAAAAATGAACGACTTCATAAAAGAATTTCCAGAGCGCTTCTTCCAAATTGGTATCGCAGAAGCGAACATGATGGGTATTGCAGCAGGATTGACTATTGGTGGAAAAATTCCATTCACGGGAACTTTCGCTAACTTTTCAACAGGTCGTGTCTACGATCAGATTCGTCAGTCTATTGCTTATTCAGACAAAAATGTTAAGATTGCGGCCTCACATGCTGGATTGACTTTGGGTGAAGATGGTGCTACTCATCAAATCTTAGAGGATATCGGCTTAATGAAAATGCTGCCAGGAATGACCGTCATCAACCCTTGTGATTTCAATCAAACTAAAGCTGCTACTATAGCTGTTTCCAAACATCAGGGTCCGGTCTATTTACGTTTTGGACGTCCTGTAGTACCTAACTTTACTCCTGCTGACCAAGAGTTTGTTATTGGAAAAGCGGTCCTGTTGAACGAAGGTACAGATGTCACGATTATAGCAACTGGACACTTAGTATGGGAGGCTATCCAAGCTGGGGAAAAACTGGCGGAATTGGGCATCAGTGCCGAGATTGTTAACATCCACACGATTAAACCTTTAGATGAAGAAGCTATTTTAGCGTCTGTTGGCAAGACAAAATGTGTCGTCACTGCTGAAGAGCACAACCGTCTTGGTGGATTGGGTGACAGCGTGGCTCAAGTATTGGCTAAACATCTTCCTAGCCCACAAGAGTACGTTGCGGTCAACGACAGTTTTGGTGAGTCGGGTACCCCTGCTCAACTTATGGAAAAATACGGATTGAATGCAGACGCTATTGTTGCCGCTGCTCAAAAAGTAATAAAAAGAAAATAATAAAGTCCACAACGTCAATATATGGAAGATGCTTTAATAATTTCGAAATTTGCTGACGAACATACTCGTGAAGAGGCATTTGGACTATTGTTGAAGAAATATCAGCAAAAAATTTATTGGCATGTGAGAAGGATGGTAATCGACCATGACGATGCAGATGATGTGGTTCAAGATATCTTCATCAAGGTGTGGCGCAATTTAGGAAATTTTAGAGAGGATTCTCAATTATACACTTGGTTGTACCGCATTGCTACGAACGAATGTATCACCTTCCTAAATAAGAAAAAGCAAAAGCAGAATGTATCGTTAGACGACGATACGTCTGCTTATTTAGCGGATTCGCTTGCGGATGGCAGCTATTTTAACGGTGACAAGGCGCAGTTGAAACTTCAGCAGGCCTTGCTAACGTTGCCAGAAAAACAAAAATTGGTATTCAATATGAAGTATTTCGATGACATGAAATACGAAGAGATATCGGATGTATTGGGAACAAGTGTGGGGGCTCTAAAAGCATCATACCATTTGGCCGTTAAAAAAATAGAGCATTTTTTTAACACCCACGATTAAACCTTTTGCGCTTAGTGTACTCTATACTATTACCATGAAGGAAAACACCACATATCAACATCATTCAGAGGGAGATAATCTTCCTGAATATTTACGTGTAAATCCTTTCATCGTACCCGCAGGTTATTTCGATAACCTTGAGTCCAATATTCTTTCCCAAATCAAACTTGTCCATAATTTAGATATCCAACCGAAAACATTTCAAGTTCCGAGTGGATATTTTGACGATTTGCAATCTCGTATTCTATCTGCTGTCTCAATGGACCAGTTGCTACAATCTGCGCAAGAAGAAAGTTTTACGGTACCCAATCAATACTTTGATACGCTTCAAGATAACATTGCCTCGAGAATAGTCGAAAAAGAGTTGAAAGACAAAGTACAGGCTGACGGATTCGATATTCCTAATGGATATTTTGATCAACTCACTCAGTCTGTATTGGCTAATGTTGCTCTTGACCAGATGACTGGGGGTGTAGTTAAAGATGGATTTGCAATACCTGCTACTTACTTTGATAAGCTGTCAGCTGATTTGAGAAAAGCAACAGTTCCGAAGGAAGAGATTGTTACTCCTGTCCGACGGTTAAACAATAGCAATTGGATACGATATGCTGCTGCGGCCTGTCTAGTGGCTATATTAAGTGTAAGCGCCTTTTTCGGACTACAAGAATCCAAGGAAAGCAACCTGGCTTCCGAAACGATATTGTCTAATATTTCGGATGATGAGATTATGAATTATCTTGCCGCAACTACCAATGGCGATGATATGGTTTACTTCACACAGTACATCTATCAACCCAATGATTCGGAAGGTGTTGGTAAACAGATTGATAAAGAAGATTTAGAAGAGTATTTAAATTATACATTATAAGTGATGTTACAATTGAAAAATATAATAGCAACATGTTGTTTTGTATTTCTTTTGACTTTGTCTGCTCAAGCACAGCGTGATAACGAACGCTTCAAAGCCATTGAAAATGAAAAAATTGCCTATATAACAAAAGAGCTTAAACTAAGTAAGACAGAAGCGCAGCAATTCTTTCCTATATACAATGACTATTCTCAAGAGATGTGGAGAATACGTAATCAAAAAACTGGCCCAAAACAAAGTTCTCCTAGTAGGGGTAATGGTTTTCGACAGGGAGGAACACAGGACGTACTAGCCTATGATGCTAAGGAGTTAGAAATCAAAAAAGAATATCGAGCTCAATTCGCCAAAATTATTGGGAACTCTCGAGCCTCTCAATTTTTTGAAATCGAACAAAATTTCAGAGAGCTCCTCTATAAAGAATGGCAAAATCGACATAAATAGCGTAGATAAAAATACAAAGAAGAAGTCCAAAGGGCTTCTTCTTTTTTTCTGAACATCTATATCTCAAAAGATGATGTATATAGGTCTTTAATATCTTCATAGGCATCGCAATCTTGTAGCGAGGGAATCTTGAAGGTTTCATTTAAATATTAAATCAATATGCTTAGTAATCGCGAACTCTTCTTAATGAATACCGCCCAAACGTCCACATCACCTCGTATGGTCGAAATAGAAAGGGCTGAAGGAATTTATTTATATGGTCCAGAAGGGCAAAAATATATGGACCTGGTATCTGGATTTAACGTCAGTAATATCGGTCATCGACATCCCAAGGTAATACAAGCGATACAAGCGCAATTGGAAAAGTACTTACATGTCACCGTGTATGGCGAATTTGTCCAGGCTCCACAGGTACAGTTTGCGACGGATTTGTTAGCAACCTTGCCTCACTCATTTCAATCTGTATACCTTACCAATAGCGGAGCTGAAGCTGTTGAAGGCGCAATGAAAATCGCCAAGCGATATACAGGCAGACGTCAAATCATTGCTGCGAGGAAGGCGTATCATGGAAGTACGCAAGGAGCATTGAGCCTTATAGGGAACGAGGAGTATCACCAAGCATATGCTCCACTCCTACCTGAAATAAGTTTTATTAACTTCAATCAGCAAGAAGACCTTGAATCCATCACAAACCAAACCGCGGCCGTGATACTGGAAGCTATCCAGGGTGAAGCTGGTGTCAGGGTACCTGATATGGCTTATATGAAGGCTGTTCGAAAGCGTTGCGATGAAACTGGAACCTTGTTGATATTTGACGAGATACAGACTGGATTTGGTCGTACGGGTAAATTATTTGCTTTTGAACATTTCGGCATTGTGCCCGATATTTTGATGCTAGCCAAAGGCATAGGTGGAGGAATGCCGCTGGGGGCATTTGTCGCTCCGAAACAGATTATGGATGTCATCAAGGACAATCCAATGCTTGGACATATCACTACATTTGGAGGGCATCCTGTATCATGTGCTGCCGCTAAAGCTTCTCTAGAGGTGATACGGGATGAAAAGCTGATTGAGCAGGTGGCTGATAAGGCCCAATTGTTTCGGGAGCTCCTATCGCATTCAAAAATTAAGGAAATCCGAGGCCTCGGCTTGATGATGTGCATCCAACTTGAGACCTTTGATCAAGTATACCATGTCAGCAAATACGCAGCTGAAAATGGCGTGATGATAGATTGGTACCTGCACTGTGAGACAGCCCTTCGCATAGCCCCTCCTCTAACAATTACCAAGGAGCAAATCGAAGCTGCTTGCGCAGTAATTTTAAAAGGAATCGATATTTACGGTTAATTTTTGCTAATTTAGGTTTACTCAAACCTATATCAATGAATACGAACAGAAGATCTTTTATTACTAGAAGTTTATTTGCCACTGGCGCTGCCCTGATGAGTAGCTCGTTCTTACATGCTGAAGAACACTCCATGAACAAAAAGGGAAAAATAGCTATTAAAGAAAATGATATCATCCTTTTTCAAGGTGACTCTATCACCGATGCTGGACGCAAGAGGGACAATAGTGCTGCCAATGATACATCCGCATTTGGCAACGGATATGCTCTTCTAGCTGCGGGAAAGCTACTTTCACAACACGCGTCAAAGCACATTAAGATTTACAACAAAGGAATCAGTGGTAACCGCGTACCAGATTTACAAGGACGCTGGCAACAGGAAGCCATTGACTTAAAACCGACCATCCTTAGTATCCTTATAGGTGTCAATGACTTTTGGAGAACAATGGACAGTGGAGCAAGCAATACCTCTGAACAATTTAAGAGTCAATATCAAAAATTGTTGGATGGCACCTTACAAGAATTGCCAAATGTCCAGCTCATTATTGGAGAGCCTTTCGGAGTTAAGAACGTCAAACACGTCACAGACGCTTGGTATCCCAAATTTTTGGGCTATCAGCAAGCTTGCAAAGAAATCGCGACTGAGTTTAAAGCTACCTTTGTTCCTTATCAAAGTGCCTTCGACAAAGCTCTCCTACAATCTCCAGGAGATTACTGGACCACCGATGGTGTCCACACCAGCCTAGCAGGTGCATCCTTGATGGCCGAAACTTGGTTGGCAGCTATAAAATAAGAAAGCGGAGCTTAGCTCCGCTTTCTTATTTTATAGCTCTACCTCTTTATGAGGTGTACGCTGAAGGTCCGGCAAGAAGTAAGCAACGATACCAATCAATGGCAAGTAGGAGCATATCTGGTAGATAAACGCTATGGATGTATGATCAGCATACCATCCTAGTAGCGCAGAACCTAATCCTCCCATACCAAAAGCGAATCCATAAAACAGTCCAGATATCATTCCTAGCTTTTTAGGTAGAAGCTCTTGTGCATATACAATAATAGAAGGGAAAGCTGAGGAAAGGATTAAACCAATAATAACAATCAAAATTCCCGTAGTTGTAAAATCGACATATGGCAGTGCCAATGCGAATGGAGCAACCCCCAGCACTGAGAACCAAATGACATATTTTCGACCAAAGCGATCGCCGAATATCCCACCAAGTAATGTACCCACTGCTACGGCAATCAAGAAATAGAATAAAAAGACTTGTGCCTGTACTTCAGATATTCCGAATTTTTCCATCGTAAAGAATTGGAAATAGTTGGTAATACTTGCAATATAAAAGTACTTGGAAATAATAAGTAAGAGCAATACTACTACAGACATAATCACTCTTGAATTGGGCAGATCCGGCGCCAATACCACCTTATTTTTGACAGCTGTGCGATCGGCTATTTTTACTTTATACCATCTACCAATATAAAGCGCTACTACCTTCCCTAATATTGGAACAATTGCAAACCAGATGATGGCATCTTGTCCTTTTGGTAAGATAAAAAAAGCAACTAATATTGGCGCAAGTGCAGTTCCCGCATTTCCACCGATCTGAAAAATGGATTGTGCCAAGCTTCGCTTTCCTCCAGATGCCATATAGGCCATGCGAGAGGATTCGGGATGAAATATGGACGAGCCTACTCCTACTAGGAAAACTGAGATTAATATCATCTCATAGTTGTGGGCCTGCGCAAATAGAACCAAGCCTACAAGGGAAAATGCCATAGCAATCATCTGCGAATATGGTTGTGGGTATTTGTCTGTATAAGACCCCACTACTGGTTGGAATATGGATGCTGCGATCTGGTAAACAAAAGTAATCATCCCAATCTGAGAGAAGGAAAGGTGGTGCTCGTCTTTTAAAAGCGGATAGACCGAAGGAATGATCCCTTGAACGAAATCATTAAGTAAATGAATGAAACTGACTGCAAAAAGAATCGGAAAAACAGGTTTACTGTTTTTAAAATTTGAAACCATACACTTAAAAATTTATAAAAAAAACAAAAGGCTGTCTATCAAACAGCCTTTCAAAATATGACTAAAGTATTCTCACTAGGAGCCCCTTCAAGTATTCGCCTTCCGGAAACGAAGCACGAACGGGGTGGTCCTCGGGTTGATGAAATTGCCGTATAAATTGGATTTCTTTCCCTGCGTCCAATGCAGCCCAAGCAATAACCTGTTTAAAGGTGTCGAGATCCATGGCGCCTGAGCAAGAGAAAGTGGCCAATAAACCGCCGCTTTCCAGCAACATCATCCCTCTTCTATTCAAATCTTTATATGCTCTAGAAGCTTTTTCCAGAGATGATCTTGACGGGGCGTACTTTGGCGGATCTAAGACAATCACATCAAATTTTCGCTCTTGGTCTATAAAAGTGCGCAATTGCTTATTGACATCGGCCAAGATAGAGGTTTGCTTGTCTTTATCATATCCATTGGCGATAATATTGCGTTCTAATGTCTCTAATGCTAATGCAGAACTATCAACAGAGGTCACCTCAGCAGCTCCCTGTTGCAAACTATTTAAGGAAAAGCCTCCAGAGTAACTAAAGCAATCTAAAACCTTTTTACCGTGAGTATATTGGGCGGTCAACAGTCTATTTTCTCGTTGATCACAATAAAAGCCCGATTTTTGGCCGTCTATAATGTTGACTTTATAATGAATTCCATTTTCGACAACATCGACAAATTCGGGAGGTAGCTCGCCAAACAAGAGTCCGTTTGTATCAGGTAGACCTTCGTATTCTCTTGATTTGAGATCACTACGTTCATAAATACCTTTGGGTTTCAATAATAAGTTCAACTCGTCGATAATGACTGTCTTCACCATTTCTGTACCTGCCGCATGAACTTGTATTGCGATATACTCGCCATACTTATCGACAATCAATCCTGGAATAAAATCAGCTTCAGCAAAGACTAAACGGACAGTATTGGTCACGCCTTCAACGAGCAGATGCTGTCTTTGTCTCCATGCGTTTTGTATACGACTGCGCCACCATTGTTCGTTTATTTCTCTATCGGGATGCCATTCTAGCAATCGTACGGCTACCCGTGAATTATTGTGAAAAATTCCATAGGCGATAAATTCCTGTGCGATATTAAACACAGAGACAACCTCCCCATCTTCAATTTTATCGGATAGCGAGCTGATAGCACCCGAAAACACCCATGGATGTAGCTGCCATGCGGCTTTATCTTTTCCTTTATGCAGGATTACCTTTTTCATTAGCATCTTATATTTGATCCATGATGACTCCCCGAACTCGTCTCCTTCGGAAGAGGTACCAGACCAATTCTCATCATGTTATATCTCTCTTATAGACTATCTCCAGCTTACTTCTGAGGAAGAGAAGGACTAGCCTGATTAGAGGGAATTGATTTCATCGCTGCAAATTTAGGTTTTAATTTATAGATTATTACATAAGATTGTGTTTTCATTTATATAAAAAAGCGCTCCATGCCTTAAATTACACTAGTCAAAAATAGTTGTCAAAAATATTGACTGGACAACACAAAATCTATGTATAATTGTTTGTTGAATCAGATAGTCCCAGACACCATGAAAAAGTTGTTCACTCTTGTCCTCACAATCCTTACCTCCGTCTCTTTGGCTTTGGCCATCCATGTATATACCTCTTGGAAAATAATGGAAGATGACTATGTCATTCGTTTCAAGACGGATAAAGCCAATGGCACCATGAAGGGGCTAGAGGGCCAAATTTTATTTGATGAGCAAAACTTAGACAAGTCCAACATTAAGGTTAGTGTAGATGTAAATACTATTGCCACCGGGATTTGGTTAAAAAACAATCATGCAAAGGCCAAGAGTTTTTTTGATAGCGAATCTTATCCCAAGATATATTTCTCTTCTACTCACTTTCAAAAGTCAGGATCGGGCTATATTGTAGAAGGAGATTTGAAGATAAAAGATACTACCAAACGAATACAGATTCCCTTCAGCTTCCATTCTAATCAAAATAAAGGCGAATTTTCGGGAAGCTTCCAAATCAACAGGACGGACTACGGGCTCCTAAAAAATGGTGTAGGAGAACTCGTTAATATCGATATCAAATTGCCGGTGAGTCAGTAAAATAAGGAAAGCTTACAAGAGTAAGCTTTCCTTATTCTTATCTATTTTCGACTAGATAGCGTCTGAAAGCATCATAGTCCACTAACATATGTTCTGCCAATTTCTCTTTTCCTGTCAATTCCTTTGCTCCTTCGGGAAATTCAATTTGCTCGAATGCATCTGGTGCGATAGCATCTGGAAATTTACAAGGGTGTGCAGTCGAGAGAAAGACTGACGCATATTGTCCAGGATGCTCTCGTGCATATGCCTGCGATGCAACCCATGCAATTGCTGTATGCGGACAAGCCACATAGTTGTATTCTCTAAACAATTGTTCCATTGCATCTTTTGTCGTCGCATCATCATAGGTGTATGACGTGACCATTTTTTTCAGATGATCGAGGTCCTGATCAAACAAATCTTGAATACGTACCCAGTTGCTAGGGTCGCCGACGTCCATAGCATTGGCCAATGTCTGCACAGAGGGCTTCGGCTCATATTTGCCCGATTTCAAAAATCTCGGAACGGTATCGTTTACGTTGGTAGCTGCAACAAAATGTTTGACTGGCAGTCCCATTTTATAAGCTAATAGACCTGCTCCAATATTTCCAAAGTTACCACTAGGAACGGTGAAGACGATTTCATTGATTCCTTGCGCCTTGAGTTGCGCATATGTATAAAAATAATAAAAAGTCTGTGGAATTAGTCTAGCGATATTGATTGAATTGGCAGAAGTCAACCTCAATTCGCTGTTGAGTTGAACATCGTTAAAGGCTCTTTTTACCAAGGCCTGGCAGTCGTCAAATGTGCCGTCAATCTCTATCGCCCTAATATTTTGTCCATTCGTAGTCAATTGTAATTCTTGCACTTCTGAAACTTTTCCTTTGGGATATAAAATCGTGACACGTGTACCGGCTACTCCTAAAAATCCTAAGGCCACAGCTCCTCCCGTATCGCCTGAGGTAGCAACCAAAACATCCAACAACTGATCATCTGCTTTGGAAAAATATCCCATGACACGACTCATGAACCGCGCTCCAAAATCTTTAAACGCATAAGATGGTCCGTGAAAGAGTTCCAAAACGGCTGTATCTTTATTTAGAAAACGTACTGGAGCGTCAAAGTTAATAGCTTCGTTAACAATCTTTTTCAAATCTGCTTCTGGGATATCGTTACCAATTAATGCATGTGCAACATGGAATGCTATCTCGGGCAAGGAATACTGTTGGATATTACGGATAAACATCGGATCCAACTGCGGAATATGCTCTGGCATATAAAGGCCTCTATCCGCGGGTAGAGAATTAAAGACAGCGTCTTTAAAGGAAACGCTTAGCTCTTTATTATTGGTACTATATAATTTCATTGCAATTAAGTATTAATGAGTGTTAGCTTCAAATTGTATTAATGAGCTCGTTACACTCGGTTATTAATGAGTGTTAGCTTCAAATTGTATTAATGAGCTCGTTACACTCGGTTATTAATAAGTGTTAGCCTCACTAGAATATGACCCTATCATAGTTCGGTCGGTGACGAGTAAACTCAGCGGTTATTCGCCCCCTCTAGTCCATGTACACCATTAGCCTAGTATTCTGGGACCATCCACATTGACAGCTGAGATATAACCATAGCTCTCGATTTCAGCTTCGCTCAAATGTTGCTGAATCTTCTCTGTTATCTTTTGTGCAATATGCGCATCCCGAGTAACCGCTACAACAGAAGGACCTGACCCCGATATACCAAAACTAAGTGCCCCCTCCTCCATTGCTATTCTTTTCATTTCGTAAAATTGAGGGATTAAAATTGCGCGAGTGGGTTCAATCAGTACGTCTTGCATACTTCTAGCAATAAGATCATAGTCTTCTTCGTACAATCCGGCTATCAGTCCAGCGATATTTCCCCATTGTACAACAGCATCTTTTAGATATATTTTCTCCTTGATTAACTGCCGTGCATCACGTGTAGGGACATCTACCTGAGGGAAGATAACTCCGACATGCAGTTCTTTGGGTGCTGGCAGTGGGATTACGTCCAAAGGTTCATAGCCTCTAATAAGAGTAATACCACCAAATAGGGCTGGCGCCACATTGTCAGCGTGTCCAGTACCACAGGCGAGTCGTTCACCCTCTACACAATATGGCAGAAGCTCTTCGCGCGAAAGCGGGCTTCCTAATAGCGTATTGATGGCAAATAGCCCCGCAACAGTGCTGGCCGAACTGGAACCTAAACCTGAACCAATAGGCATATGCTTGTGCAACTTGATCTCGACACCGACTTCATGTTCCAACCCCAGGTTGCGTAATAAAGATTGCACCGAAGCTGAAACGGTATTTTTTTGAGGATCTAGTGGTAGTCGTCCATCGTCACCTGTTATCTCTGTAATGACTACTCCAGGTTCGCTACGACGCGTCATTACAACTTCATCTCCTGGTTCATTCAGCGCAAAACCTAGGATATCAAATCCGCAAATCATATTGGCAACGGTGGCCGGTGCGAATACCTTCACTTCATCCAAGATCAGGGATAGATCAATATCTTTTTTTAATTGCGATAGTTCCATTATAAGTTTTTAGTATTTAGATATTAGCATTTAGACAGTAGTAGGACGTCGATTGATGTGATCCAAACTACTTAACTTTTATATCAAGCTCCAACATTGACCAGATCTGCAAATACACCAGCTGCCGTAACCTCAGCCCCTGCCCCTGGTCCTTTTACGACCAACGGCCGTTCTTTATAACGTTCGGTAGTAAAGGATATAATATTGTCACTTCCTGATAAAGAATAAAAAGGGTGATCTGGGCCTACGAACTGTACAGAGATGCTGACTTGACCATCTTCAAGCTTACCAATATAGCGAATCGCCTTATTTTCGGTTTGAGCCTTTGATTTTAACGCTTCAAAGTATGCATCTTCCTTCTGAAGTTCCTCGTAAAATGAGTCCACATTCTCAGCGGCAAGACAGGATGCTGGTAAAATAGCGCCAAGGTCGACATCTTCGGCTTCTAGGGTATAGCCTGCGTCACGCGCTAATATTAACATCTTACGCATAAAATCTACTCCTCCTAAATCATCACGAGGATCAGGCTCGGTATACCCCAATTCTTGCGCTTGTTTGACGACGTCGTAGAAAGAGGCATCTCCTTTAAAATTATTAAAGATATAAGATATCGTACCCGATAGGATGGCTTCAATCTTAACAATACGGTCACCACTCATCATCAAGTCTTTCAACACGCGGACTATAGGCAGGCCGGCACCAACATTCGTTTCGTAAAAAAAGTCTACACCATGTTGATGAGCGGTATCACGTAGGAGCTTGTATTGACTATATTTGCCCGAATTTGCGATTTTATTACAGGTGACTATTGATATATTAGCCTTAAAAATATCTTCGTAATGGGTCGAGGGGATTGAACTGGCTGTATTATCGATAAAGACGCAATTTGGAAGATTCATATCTTTCATCTTATCAATGAAGAGAGAGAGATCAGCTTCTATACCATCATCGTTCAACTGAGATTCCCACACATTTAGATCGACTCCGTTTTCCTTAAACAACATCTTGCGACTGTTGGAGATTCCTACTACCTTGACTTCAATATCATTTTTTTCTAACAGAAATCCATGTTGGCTATCAAGCTGCTTAAATAGCGTAGCGCCAATATTTCCAGTTCCTAGATTAAAGACATGTAATGTCTTTTTCAGTTCAGCAAAGAAAGCATCATGTACAGCATTCAGTGCTTTGGAAAGATCTATTTTCGATATGATAACTGAAATATTAAACTCGGAAGACCCTTGTGCTATTGCACGTACATTAATCCCATTTCTACCCAAAGCTGAAAACAACTTGCCTGACATACCAGGGGTCTTTTTCATATTCTCGCCAACGATGGCCAATACAGAAAGATTGCTTTCTATCTCTGGATGCAAAATTTTATTCGCCTCAAGTTCTAACTCAAATTCGATTTCGATCAACTGAACGGCCTTTAATGCATCATCTGGATGGACTGCAAATGTAATGCTGTGCTCGGAAGAGGACTGCGTAATCAAGACCACATTTATCTGTTCGCGAGCTAATAGTGTAAAGAGACGACCACTGAAACCTGACTTACCAATCATCCCGGAGCCACTCAAATTAATGACTGAAATATCACTTATTGATGATATACCCTTGATTGGATACGATGTCTGCCCGCTATCAAACTGAATGATGGTTCCTTCAAATTCAGGTTGAAATGTATTTCGGATAATAATGGGTATTTTTTTTAAGAATGCAGGTATCATTGTTGGAGGATAGATAACCTTGGCACCAAAGTAAGATAACTCCATCGCTTCAGTATAAGATAATACTGGTAATGAAAAAGCTTTTTTTACAATTCGTGGATCAGCTGTGAGCATCCCATTGACATCTGTCCAGATTTCTATAGCAGATGCATTCAGTACCGACCCGAAAATAGCAGCCGTATAATCGGAGCCGCCTCTCCCTAACGTGGTGATTCTTCCTTTATCGTTAGATCCAATAAATCCGGTTACAAACATTAATTTGTCCGCATGCGAATGGGATAAGGCCTGAATTAACTGATTAGTGAGCACATCCTGTACACTGGCGTTACCGAAATTTGAATTTGTTTTGATGTAGTGCGAAGCATCTATAAAGGTAGCTTCTTCAATCTCCTGGGCAGCAATCTTGGCCACTAGAAATGCAGAACAACGTTCGCCATAGCTTACTACGAGGTCTCTACTCTGATTACTGAGCTCGCGAAGGGCTAAGATCCCCTGTAGCAAATCCTCGATTTCATTGAAGTATAATTTCAACTTGGTAAACACTGGATTTTGGAATTTGACACTAATCAATTTTCGGATTACGTCAAAGTGTTTGTCTTCCAGGATTTTCATCCCTTCCTCGAACGGCTTTCCCTCAGCAGCTTCCTCTGCCATCTTGGTCAATAAATTAGTGACTCCTGACATGGCCGATAATACGACCAATGGCTGTTCACCAGCTTGCTGAGCTGCGGATACAATCTGCAAAACAGAGCGGATACTTTCTGCTGAACCTACTGAAGTGCCTCCGAATTTTAGAACTTTCATATTATATATAACTGTTTAGATGATTTTTAAAGCAAAAAACGCCTTCCTCTTTTCGGAGGAAGGCGTTTTCTTTAATATTTAATGTACACTTTTCAATACATAGAAACTACTTCCTCCGAATATATAATCCCGGTGGTAATAATAATCGATGTAATAATAGTGTTAATTTTCATTTCTGTTCTTTACTGAGGCTAAAGGTAGTATATTATTTTTGAAATATTCAAAGATATTTTATTTTTTTTATCATTTTGGCATTAAAAGCTTGCTTTGGTAATGTATTCATAGATATGAACGTTAAATATTGCTTTTGTAGACTGCAATTGATTTGTTAAAAAAGGTTAAAGGTATGTTAAAATTAAGTCAAAATATTTGGATGCAATGGTATTATGCATTAGATTTGCGACAGTGGTGTATGAAAAAACATACATTGCTGCTGTAAAAGTTTAAAGTTGTATTTAAAAGCGATTTAATGAAAACAAAGAAAATAGTAGCGTCATTGCTATTTATAGGCTTATGTCTAGTGTCGCAGGCACAATCAACAAAAACCACTTCCAAATCAGAATCTGCCGATCCTGATAACTTAGCAAAAGAATATTTTTCACAAATCATGGGTGTAGCCGTTTCAGCTACGACAAATACCAAACTGTATCAATTTGTTTATGATTGGATTGGAACTCCCTACCGCTTAGGTGGAGATTCCAAGCGTGGTATTGATTGCTCTAAATTTGCATATGAGCTTTATGACCAAGTATTCAACACCTCTATCGGATACAACAGTCGCAATATCTATACACAGGTAGACCCCGTACGTAAAAATGAACTTAAAGCTGGAGACTTGGTTTTTTTCAAGATTAGAAGCCGTAATATTACGCATGTAGGTGTATTTCTAGGAGATGATAAATTTGCACATGCTTCTTCAAGCAAAGGCGTAATGATCAGCAACCTAAACGAAGCGTACTGGAAAAGGTATTATTACAATGGTGGTCGAATGCCTGTAGAGAACGCGGAAGACATTGGAAGAGTCCTTACAGCTGATTTATTGAAAGAAAGAAAAGCGAAGCTCAACTAGATTATCGCAAACAATAAAATAGGTCCGATTGCCAAAGCAATCGGACCTATTTCCTTTAGAAGAGTTTGCACCTCCCTCCTGTACATCTTCAGTAAAAAAAGTATCCACAATTGCCAACCTTCCCCTCCGGCAACGTCAGCCGACTCTCTATTTAGCATGGTGTCTTTCCTCGTACTTGCATTCAATAGCACACATATGCTTACTATGTTCTGTTTGTGAATACCAAGCATTTTTTCTAAGTTTACCTCTGTAAAATTTGAACTGATATGCCCTCAAAAAAGACCCTTATTTTAGACAAAGAACAGATAAAACAAAAGTCAATTCGCATTGCTTATCAAATCGTGGAAGACAATTTTGAAGAGAAGGCTATCGTCTTAGTAGGTATTGCAGACCGAGGATACGTGTTTGCTCAACGCTTACAGCAAATTCTCGTGGAGCTAGCTCCTGATAAAAGCATTGAATTAATCAAGGTAACGGTTAACAAGACAAGTAGAAAATTAGATGGCGACACCGATATTCCAGCTTCCAATGCCAAAGATAAAGTAGTGATTCTTGTGGATGATGTCTTGAATAGTGGCCGCACATTGGCTTACGCACTCGGTGTATTCTTGGATGTCCCCCTCAAAAAAATGCGCACTGCCGTATTGATTGACAGAAGTCATCATAAGTTTCCAATATTTAGTGACTATTATGGTCTTAAATTATCTACGATACTCAAAGAGCAAGTGGAAGTCACATTGGAGGAATACGACAAAACAGAAGATGCAGCTTGGCTTACATAGCCGAGCTGCATCTCTAGATAAATGATATATTTTACATTTATTTTTGAGGGATACGAAGTTTCATCCCTGGCTTTAGTTTTGAATTATTCAATCCATTGGTGGATTTGATATTTGTTACAGTCGCTCCTTTATATTTACTCGCTATGCCTGAAAGTGTATCTCCTTTTTTAACCACGTAACTCAGATAGGTGCTACTAGATTCTTTTTTGCTTTTTGAGGTTTTACTTACCGTGCTGGCCAACTGCTTGTTCACGCTGCTATTAGACACTATTAATGATTTACCAGCAGCAACACGACTGGATGTTAATCCATTCCATGCTTTTAAATTGTGGACACTTACACCGAATTTGTCGGCTATTCGCTGAAGTGTCTCTCCTTTTTTGACCTTATATCTTCCCACAGCACCGCTTCCAGCGACTCGAAGATCATCGTTAGCGGCCTCGACAATGGCTACTGGAACAGCCAGAGGTGTGTTCAAAGCAGCATAGAGATGTTCTTGGTCCATATCTTCCATCTTGGGTATCACCAATCGTCTAGGAACCTCTACGGTGCCATTAACAATTCCCTTCTTATAGCCTGGATTTAACAGTTTCAGAGAAGCTGTTGGAATATTCAAAGCTCCGGCTATATTATCCATTCCTAAAAACTTATCGACCATCAAGACATCAGTTGCAAGATGATAGTCATGAGTGGATGGGATAATATCATTTTCCTCAATATAGCCAAACATATATGTCATTGCAATAAATGCAGGAACATAATTACGCGTCTCTTTGGGTAGGAAACGGGATATTTCCCAAAAATTAGGATTGTCTTTACCGGATTTTGCGATTGCACGTTTCACATTACCTTTTCCACAATTGTAAGAAGCAATAGCGACCAACCAATCACCGAACTCTTTATAGGATTCCAACATATATTTAGCAGCGGCATAACTGGAGGCATATGGGTCTTTGCGCTCATCGACATAATTGTCCATTGCTAAATCATAGAGCTTTGCAGTTCCGTACATAAACTGCCAAGGGCCAGTAGCACCTACTCTGGATACAACTTGGGGGTTGAGTGCTGATTCCACAATAGATAAATACTTGATTTCCTCCGGAACGGCCATTTCCTTAAATATCTTTTCGTATATCGGAAAATAGTACTGTCCAAGTCCTAACATCCGCCCCATGTGGGGCTTATAGTTTTTCGAGCTATAGAGCTCAATATAATTACGGACCTGAGCATTGTAATTTAGGGGTACTTCTTTTTGCAACGCCAACAGCTTACGGACCATTCCTACGTCTTGGATGTCAAAGACTACATCATCGACATCGCGTTCGCCAGCGTTGACAAATTTAATGCTGTCCAGCTCTCTTAAGATTTGTGTATTTTCATCTGCTAAATGTTGTAAAAGAGAAGATTGAAGTTCTCCTTTTAACGATGAAGAGGGTAAACTTTGTGCATTGGCGGTTGACAAGTATAGCAGTCCCGCTAATGACAAGGTTACTACTTTCATTTTAATCATAAGTTTGATTTAATACAAAAAAAAACGAGTCCACATGTGATTCCTTAAGTAAATGGATTGCAGCAGATTTCGCATGATTACAATTTCGGTGTTCCAAAAATCAACTAGCCTAATTTTTGAAAAAGGTTGAAAAACAAGGTAATGATATAATAGGTATATCATTACCCTCTTGTAACGAATAGTACTACCCGTTATTTACAGTGTCTTTGTTATTAGTGGTAGTCGAAGAGTCTTTTGTTTCAGAATTATCTTCACGTTGACCGTCTTTAAACTCCTTTACGCCTTTTCCAAGGCCTCTCATTAATTCAGGAATTTTCTTACCTCCAAACAACAATAGCACTATCACTACGATAATGATAAGCTCCTGCCCACCTAATCCCATTATTAAAAACGTTGATGTTAACATAATTTATTTTTATTTATATTATTTCAAATACCTTCTTTGCTGCTCCCAATAAAGGGATAACTATCAAAGGTAAACAATTATTTTTTATTACAATCTATCTCGCCAACCAAGACTCTGGATTTAACTCGTTCATCCCTTGAAAGATAGAGAATTTAACAATGGAAATTCCTTCTTCTTCGTCTTCACCCGCCGTTCCAATTGTTTGTCCCGCACTCACTTTTTGTCCGTTTGAAACAGAAAGACCTTTCAAATCGCTGTATACGGAGAAGTACTCCCCGTGATTGATAATTACACTGCCTACCCCACCAAAATTAAATGCTTTCGACACTGTTCCCGAGAATACTGCTTTGACAGGGGCATTGGCGTTGGTACGAATCACGATATCGGGATTATATACGGTCACATTTCGGCCATATGACCCCATACCAAACTTGCGAATAATATTCCCTTGTCCTACTGGCCAAGGCAGTCTACCTCGATTGGATTTAAAGTCAGCAGACAATTTCATCGCTTCAGGAGTAGATTTCAACACTTCTCCATCGGTTTTTCTCTTCGTTTCTTTTTCAACTTCGGCCACAGGCTTACCCGTCTTGCGTGCTTCAGCCTCGGCGAGCCTCTTACGTTCGGCCTCTGCTCTTCGACGCTCTTCGGCAATTTCTCTTGCGATTGCCGCTTTGATCTGCGCGGCTAGCTTGCGCTCTTGTTGTTGTTTTTTACCCAATTGGGATTTAACGTCACGCTCTTGTGATGCCAATTCATTCAATACCTTTGAATGCTCGGCCCTATCCTTAGCGATGACATTACGTTCATTTTGTTGATCTTTCAGAAGTGCATTTTTCTTACTTTTATCAACTTCCAATTGTGCAATTTTTTGCTTTATCTTGTCTTGCGTAGCTTCGATTTCGTCCGCTTTTATCTTTCTCGAATCATTGAATTGCTGAAGGTATTTAACACGTCTATAGGCCTGATTGAAATCTTTAGATGCAAAAACAAACATCATTTTACTATAGGCATTCTTATTACGAAAGGCAAATAAAATCATTTTCTCATAATCCTTGCGCAATTTTTCTAACTGGGCTTTGAGTACGTCAATAGCGTTGTTGTTAGATGCTATTTGATTATTAATCAATCGAACTTCTGAATTAATCGTCGAAATCTTCTCTTCCCTTAGATTCAATTGCTTGCTTAGCGCATTCACCTCTTGCTGAGATAACTTTCGCTCCTTGGAAGTGCTTTGTAACACCTTTTGTAGCTCTGCAATCTCTTTTGTTAATTGCTCCCGTTGTTTCTGCAATAATGCACTACTCTGTGCCTTACTAACAGTAACAATCAGAAACAGTGCTAATATGCTTAATAATACTTTTTTAAAACCCATGAACTGATTTTATTTCACTTTTGCCTTCTGAGTAGATCACAAAGCTAACCATGTATAGATTGCGAAAATAATAAAACTCAGGCATTAAATATTAATATTCACTAATTTATTACCTTATATCTTGTCGGGACATTAAACGGTATCTCTAATGGCTCGTTAAATGCGACTTTGTTATAAACCAAATCTGCATCGACTTTAGTATCCTCTCCGATTAGATTAAGTCTTAGTCGCTGTGGAAAGTTGTATCCACTAACCAAAACATGTTGTCCATAAAAGGCTTCCAGTTTCTGACTTCTTCCATCTTCCGCCAATCGGAAAGTAGTAGGTCTATTATTGGCATTGATAATGTAGTGAAATCGCATCCCATCTTTTATACCGACCATCTGTGTATCGTCAGCGCTACTCGCCATCTGCAAATTATTTGTATTCAAAAGTGAGGTCGATACGTTACCCAATAAAATATCCTGTAGACTGCCAAATGTAACGGATGGATTCGTGTAATGATAGATATAACTAAAAGGTTTGGCAATATATTCGCCTTGTAATTTATTCAGAATCTTCACACTATCCGGCGTAATCAAAACACGAGCTACTTCAATGCCTAATATAGCGGTCACCGAGATCCAAATCGCTTTATCCCGCTCAATCCGAATATTGGCGGTCACCTCCTGTGATTTGTCACCTAGCACCAATGTGCTCTTTGCTTTCCCAGAAAAAGTATGAAAATCCAGATTACTTAATTCAAATGTTTTAATCGCGTTTGAAGTAGTAGTAATGGGAGTAGTCCCTACCACATTGGCTTGATCTTTCACAGCAAGCTTCTTTTTACTACCACAAGAAGATAGCGCAAGAAGCAACAAAATCCCTATTCCACACTTATTCCACATATTTTTTGTTCTTTATCTTTAAGCTCAACTTTTCTTTATTAACATCTTCAGCGTCTATTAACAAAGACGCCTTCTCCCATTGCTTTATAGCTTCCCTTTGTTTACCAACATGGTACAAAATATCGCCATAGTGATCCAACAAAGTTGCTGATATTTGTGTACCGGAATTTTTTATTGATTTCTCGATCCAAACCAGTGCATCTTCATATTTTTCCTGTTGAAAGAGTACCCATGCATAAGTATCTTGGAAAGTTGCCGAATTGGGATCCAATTCATTAGAGCGTTTAGAATATTCCGCAGCTTTCTCCAAATCCTTTTTTCTTAACGACAAATAGTATGCTAAATTGTTCATTGCCGTTACATTT
This sequence comes from Sphingobacterium sp. SYP-B4668, assembly GCF_027627455.1. Lineage (NCBI taxonomy): Bacteria > Pseudomonadati > Bacteroidota > Sphingobacteriia > Sphingobacteriales > Sphingobacteriaceae > Sphingobacterium > Sphingobacterium sp. SYP-B4668. The sequence continues at coordinate 4,360,881 of NZ_CP115483.1, forward strand.
GTGCTATCTAGCTTTATAGCTTCTTCATACGCAACGTCTGACGCTGACTCCATTTTTAATTGATGGTACAGATCGCCCAGTGCGGCATAAATATTCGACTGAACAAACGGATTTTCATTCTCACTGCTATTAAGTGCCATCTCGAGCATCTGTCTAGCTTTTTCTTTATCATCGTTCATCAGATAAGCTAATCCCGTAAAATATAGCAATGTGGAATTATTGGGATTAGATCTCAATCCTTCCAATCCATGTACAATGGCGACGTCTACCTCCTGCAATGCCATATCAGCATTGATAAGCATACGCCAGGCATCGATATTGGCGGGGTTGATTCCTACTGCTACTGAAAATAATGAACGAGCGGCATGTGGATCTTTACGCCTCCACATCACATCACCTTTGGCCATGTGACTTTCGGCCATGCGCGGATGTTTCAAGACTAGCACATTGGTCAAATCTTGCAGTTGGTCTAACGTGAATCCGTTTTCACGCAAAAGAAGTGCATGCACCACCCTATTCTTTTCTTGAAAATCCAATTTATCAGACTCAAAAGCTTTCTTAAGGTAGTTAAAAGCTAGTTTTTGATTTTTGGAGGCGGTGTAGGCATCCGCCATATCTAGATACAAGAGATCGTCTTTGGTGACTTCAACACCTTTTTCCAAAGTCGAAACAGCTTTTTTCGGTTCCTTGCCCTGTATATATATATACGAGAGACTGCTATACACTTGACGAAGTGGGCTACTTTTCTCTTCCCAATTCTTCAACAACACCTTCGCTTCTTCCGTGCGATCTTCATTCATTAATATCTCGGCTTTCAACATATCCAATGTGTCCGACACGCCAAACTTATTTTTAGTGACCTCGTAATACTCCAGGGCTTCATCAGGCTTTTTACTCACCTGCAATAACATGATTTTTTCACGGTAGGGCTGCGGGATGTCTGGATTATGTACAATCACTTCGTCCAATAAGCTCAACGCAGCTGGTAAATCTTGTTTAGACTTATATAGATCTACCAAGAAATTATAATATCTTAAGTCCTTTTTAATAGAGAGTGCCTTTTGCACATTTGCGACAGCCTCTTCATAATTCCGAAATTGTCCATATAGCAAGCCTTTAGCGTAGTAAATTTCATCCGCGTTGGGATATTTGGCCGTTACTTCGTCCATAATCTGGAAAGCCTCCTGAAACTCGCCATTTCTCAATTTTACTTCGATCAGTGTCAGCTGTTCTTGGTAAGGCTTCTTTTCGACTTGCTGAGCATGGCTTAATGAATATAGCCCAAGCTGCATACCTATCGCCACTACTATCACTACAAAACGAAAAGGGCTTTTTTCATGTATCATCATGTATCTCATATTTGAATTATGTACTAATGTAATCAATCGTGCATAAAAAGATGACAAAACAACGCAAAAGTTTAATGCAATGACTGTTAATAAATGTAAAAGTTTCATAGGCTATCAAATAAAGAAAAAACCATTTCGGCTTTTAAATCTTTTAACGTACCTTTGCAGTCCTTTGTAATAAAGGAAAAAGAAGAAAATAACATTTATTTAATTAATTAATCAAAAGCAAGTGAATACGTTAAGTTACAAAACTGTCTCTGCCAACAAGAACACTATCAACAAAGAGTGGATTGTTGTTGATGCTGAAGGCGAGATTTTGGGGCGCTTGGCAAGCGAAATTGCGAAAGTAATTCGTGGAAAACACAAGCCAACATTTACCCCTCACGTAGACTGTGGAGATAACGTCATTGTTATCAATGCAGACAAAATTAGATTGACCGGTAATAAATTAGGTGACAAAGTTTACGTTCGTTACACTGGATACCCAGGTGGTCAACGTTTCATTACTCCTAAAGAATTATTGGCAAAACACCCTGAGCGCATCATTGAGAAGGCAGTTCGTGGTATGCTTCCTAAAAACCGTTTAGGTCGTCAATTGTTTAAGAACCTTCATGTGTATGCTGGAACAGCACACAAACATGAGGCTCAGAATCCAACACCAGTTAAATTTTAAGGAGAATCGACATGTCAACAACTAACACTTCAGGAAGAAGAAAAACTGCTGTTGCCCGCATTTACTTAACTGCTGGTAGCGGAAACATTACCGTTAATGGTAAAGACTACAAAGAATATTTCCCAACATTGCCTTTGCAATACATTGTTACTCAGTCTACTGAAGTAGCAGGTGCTGCAGGAAATTATGATGTGAATGTTAACGTGAATGGTGGTGGTGTAAAAGGTCAAGCAGAGGCTGTACGCCTTGCAATCGCTAAAGCTCTTATTGAGCTAGACGCTACCGTAAAACCTGCATTACGTGCTAAAGGTTTAGTAACTCGTGACGACCGTATGGTTGAGCGTAAGAAACCAGGACGCCGTAAAGCACGTAAAAGATTCCAATTCAGTAAACGTTAATCAAAGGAGGATCAAAAAATGGCAAGAACAACTTATCAAGACTTATTGGATGCAGGTGTGCACTTTGGTCACCTTACACGTAAATGGGATCCGAAAATGGCGAAGTACATTTTCATGGAACGTAACGGTATCCACATCATTGACTTGAACAAAACCCTTACGAAATTAGAAGAAGCTGCTTCAGCTATCAAACAAATCGTAAAATCAGGTCGTAAAGTTTTATTCGTAGCAACGAAAAAACAAGCAAAAGAAATTATCGCTCAACAGGCAAAAGAAGTAAACATGCCTTTCGTAACTGAAAGATGGTTAGGTGGTATGTTGACAAACTTTGCAACTGTACGCAAGTCTATCAAAAAGATGTCGAATATCGACAAAATGCAAAAAGATGGTACTTACGACGTGTTGTCGAAGAAAGAGAAATTAATGATTCAACGTGAGCGTATCAAATTGGAAAGCCTTTTAGGGGGTATCGCTGATTTGAATCGTTTACCGGCTGCTTTATTCATCATCGATGTAAAAAAAGAGCACATTGCTGTTTCTGAAGCAATCAAATTGAACATCCCTACTTTTGCAATGGTAGATACAAACTCTGACCCTACTAACATTGACTTCCCGATTCCTGCAAATGATGATGCTACTAAATCTATTAGCCTTGTCGCTGGAATCATCGCGAAAGCAATCCAAGAGGGATTGGACGAACGTAAACGCGATAAAGAGGAAGAAGCTGAAAAAGAAGCTGCAGCTGCAAAAGCTCAAGTGGACAACGGTGGTGAAGCTGAAGAAGCTAACGCTGGTGCTAAACGCCCTCGCAAAGCGAAAGACGGAGAATAATATTTTCTATATTAAACCGGATAGACCTGTGTTAGCTTTTGGAAATTTCGATGTCCATAGCCCGCACATATCTGTCCGGTTTTTTTGTTAAATCTCCATTATCAGATTTAACAATTCACAATTGCTTAACACAAAAAAAGCGATTGTAAACATATCAAACTGTAATTTTATAAAAACAAAAAATAACATGTCAGTACAAATTTCTGCATCAGATGTAAATAAACTGCGTCAACAAACAGGCGCTGGTATGATGGACTGTAAAAAAGCATTAGTAGAAGCAAACGGTGATTTTGAAGCCGCTATCGACTATTTACGCAAAAAAGGAGCTAAAGTAGCTGCAAGCCGTCAGGATCGTGAATCTAACGAAGGTGTCATCATTGCGAAAGCAACTGAAGATAAAAAATCAGGTATCGTTGTTGAAGTGAACTGTGAAACTGATTTCGTAGCTAAAAATGCTGATTTCGTAGCTTTTGCTGAAGCTATTGCTGACATCGCATTGGCTAATCAACCTGCTACATTAGATGATCTTAAAGCGCTAGAAATCGATGGCCGTAAAATCGCTGATTTGTTGATTGACCAAACAGGTAAGATCGGTGAGAAAATCGAAGTTTCTAAATATGAAGTTGTAAAAGCTGAAGAGGTTGTTGCTTATATTCACGGTAACTATCGTTTAGGTGTATTAGTAGGTCTTTCAGCTAGCGGTGCGGGTGTACAAGAAGCAGGTAAAGATGTAGCTATGCAGATCGCGGCTATGAACCCAATTGCTATCGACAAAGATGGTGTTGATCAAAATACTATCGAACGTGAAATAGCTATCGCAAAAGAGCAAATCATTGCTGAAGGAAAACCTGCTGAAATGGCGGAGAAAATTGCACAAGGTAAATTGAATAAATTCTTTAAAGACACTACTTTATTGAACCAAGAATTTGTGAAAGATTCTTCTAAAAGCATTTCTCAGTTCTTAGATTCAGTATCAAAAGGATTGACAGTTACAGCTTTTAAACGCGTTCAATTGGGCGCATAAGCTCAGCTGGTAAGCTAAAATAAAAAGCAAGCCTATCCCCTACTCGTGGATAGGCTTGCTTTTTATTCCTAAAATTAGTTGCATAAGCAATTTTAATTTTGATAAATAATACTTACTTTGATACTGGAATAACACCTAATTAACTTAAAAACAGAACAAACCTTTTATGTGTTCGATTGTACTTTAGTAGAGCAATTTTAACTATGATAAGAAAAATCACCACCGCGTTCTTCATCCTTTCTTGCACTCCTATTGTTTACGCCCAACGTGTGGTCAGTGAACAACTAAAAGTTCCTATCCAACAGGCTATCTCATCCAATCGTGGACTACAGGGGCAATACATGGAAACAGAAAAAGTGAGAATAGAAGCTAATATGGTTAAAAATAAACTTCTACCCTCTGTATCTGCAGCAGGATTTTACTCCTATTTCAATACTGGTGGCAAATTGGATATCCCCACTGCCAATATTCCAAACACATCGATCAATCTATTTGAGGGAGCTCAGGATTTTAGATTGCAGGGACAGGTAGGCCTTCTTGGCGTAACTGCCACACAGGTAATATTCAGTGGCCTACAAATCACCAATGGTCAAAAGGCCCTGCAGGAAAAAGCAAAAGCGCAGCAATACCTGGCTGATGCAAGTAAAGAAACTATTGCTAAGGATATCATCAATACCTTTGACCAACTCATGCTGTTAAAGGAAGTCCAAAAACTGATTGACGATTCTGAAAAGCGACTTGAGAAAGAACATCTTAAAGTCAGCAAAGCAATCGAAAATGGGTTGGCGATTCCATATGACCGAGAGAAGATTAAACTGGCAATGCTTGAACTAGAAGCTAAAAAAGTAGAGTTAAATGGTTCGCGAGAGCTCATTTATCAAAAACTGGAACAGGATACACATCTTTCTTTGAGTGAACTCAAAAAAATAGACTATGAACTATTGGAAATCCTACTGAGTGACTATCCGGAGAGCATTGAAAATAGAAATGAACTTAAAGCGCTGGATGCGTCTCAAAAAGCATATGAATATGTTTATAAGAAAGAGAAGGGATCAGGGCTGCCTCAAGTATTTGCATTTGGCTCAGCCTCCTATAGCAATGTATTCAATTCTAAATTAACCTTACAAGATCTTTCTTTGTTGGGAGATGTACGTTTAAGATCGGACCAATTGCAGCTATTTCCAACATTCTTGGTGGGTGTAGGTGCTAAGTGGGAAATATTTAGAGGAGGTGAACACAAAAACAAATTGAGACAAGCGAAGCTAGATATTGACATCAATCAAAACAAAAAGGATGATGTGCGCGAAAAGCTCACTTTATTACTCAAGAAAAATAGGGTCGAGTACAACACTTCCAATCAAAAATTAAAGGTAAATGACCAACAAGTACAAGTTGCAAAAAATAATTTCAATCTATCTTTAAAACAATATCACGAAGGCCTTATTGATGTAACTGAGCTTCTTGCCACCGAAAATGACTATTACAAATCTACCTTAGGGTATTTTTCACAATTGCTACAACAACGTAAATCCGCACTGGAGGTATTACACACTTCTGGTGATTTGCTAGACAACATATTAAAGTAGGATGAAACCGAAATGTAGATAATTCAGAGACGGACAATCAAATACTATTTGCAACGATGATAATCAACAAAGTAAGCCGAGGGCAAGTTACTTATACAAGTCAATTCTACACTCATAAATAATATAAATAGATGAAAAGATATACATTTTTTTTACTTGTTTTTCTACTGACTATTGCAGCGTGTAAAAATGAAAAGAAAAATACCGATCATGTCCTTGAGGGTAAGGTAGAGCGTGACCAATTAAGTGTAGTCACTAAGATACCTGGAAAAATCGAAAAGATACTCGTGATAGAGGGTCAACATGTACAGAAAGGAGACACGCTAGTCATTCTTCAAATACCCGAAGTTACGGCAAAAGAAGAACAAGCAAAGGGAGCACTGGATGCTGCTCAAGCGCAATACAACATGGCCAAGAAAGGTGCGACAGATGGACAGATCAAACAATTGAACGCCAAGGTCTCTGGACTTAAAGAACAACTGGATTTTGCGGAAAAATCACTAAAACGACTCTCAAACCTATTACAGGATAGTCTTGTACCACAACAAAAATATGACGAGGTATATGCCAAATACCAGGGTGCTAAAAACCAATACATCGCAGCTGTCGCTGAATTGAACGACGTGCAACATGGAGCACGTGTGGAACAACAACAAATGGCATTGGGTCAAAAAGAAAGGGCATTGGGTGCGGTCAATGAAGTGAGTATAGCGGCCCAAGAGCGTTTCCTCATCGCACCGCAAGATATGACAATTGAAAGTATCAATCTTAAGGTTGGGGAACTGGCTCTTGCTGGATATGCCATTGTTGCTGGATACTTGGATGAGACGACTTATTTCAGATTTACACTGCCTGAACGTAAGATGGCTAATATCAAACCCAATATGCAAGTAGCTATTAGCATCCCTTACAAAGACAACCAAACTATCAAAGCCCAAGTCGCTACAATAAAGGCTTTAAGCTCTTATGCCAATATTGCAACAGCTTACCCTGATTTTGATCAACAGGAGTCACTCTTTGAAATAAAAATTGTCCCCTTAGATCGATTAGCGGCCAAAGACATCTTAACCAAGAGCAATGCTAAATGGGATTTAAATACTATACACGCGCAATAGAAAAGGAGATTTATTAAATGAAACTACTTTGGGAATTGATTATACGTGAATTCAAACTCTTTAACAACAATAAGGTACTGCGTATTCTATTTATCGGTGCACCTATTCTTTACGGGGTTTTAATCGGCAATGTGTACAAAAAAGGGAAAGTGACCGATTTACCCATTATTGTGGTGGATGAGGATCGCTCTCCCATGAGCGCAAAGTTGATCGATATGTTTAATGAAAGCGAAGTGATATATGTATCTGATATCCTCCATGATAATTTTAACTCACGCCAACTGGCACTGGAGAAAGAGGCTACCGTTGTGGTCAATATACCCCGAGGCTTTATGTCGAATATCAATCAGAATCGACAGACCGAAGTAGCTGTATTTGTAGATGCTTCGAATACCTTGACCTCCAACTACGCTATGCTTGCCGTAAATGTCTGTGCCGCCACCATGAAGGCCGGAATTCAGATTGAAGCACAAAAGAAAAAAGGAGTGCCTGGCTACATTGCTTCCCAGCAATATGAACCCTTTAAAACCACCATTATCAAGCAAAATATCAGAAGTGGGAATTATCTGTATTTTATGCTTCCTGGCGTCCTGATGACTGTATTTCAGCAGATTCTTTTGCTGGGGCTCGCCCTATCTTTCGCATCTGAATTTGAGAGTAATACATTTAAGCAATTGCTTACAAAAAGCTCAAACCCTTTCACCTTAATATTTGTCAAGGTCTTCCCATACCTTTTGATGTCCATAGGTGTGATGGCCTTATACTACGGATTTGCCCTATTCTACAACATTCCTATTGATGTAGAGGTATGGCCTTTTATTTTATCTACTACTTTATTCATTCTTGCGGCTAGCTTTATAGGTATTTTGGTGAGTATTGCCGTACCCAATCAGCTGAAAGCAACAGAGATATTAATGGTCATTGCTACACCTAGTTTTATCCTCAGCGGTTTCACTTGGCCCCTTAGCCAAATGCCTCAGTGGGTACAGACTATTGCCGATGCCATTCCCCTGACCCATTATCTCAAGATTTTTAGACTCCTATTTATAGAGCATGCCCCCGCTCATCTGATTAGACAACCTATGGTTGCGTTGGCAATTATTGCGGCAGTTTGTTTCTTATTGTCTCTCCTATTGCTTTACGTCAAAATACGAAAGCACAAGAAGCTCATCTCAAACGAATAAAAGAAGGCCCAATTGATACACAAATGGGCCTATTTCACAATTTGAGGTTTTAACGATTTATACTTCTACATTTACTTTCTGAGGCTGAGGTCCTCCTGCCAATATTTCCTCATTCAAATCGTATTTATGCATATTGGAGATGAACAATGCTGCGAGCTTGTTTGCCTGTATGTCATAGGCATCGTCATTTTTCCATAGCTTTTTAGCATCCAAGATATCATCAGGTATACCCTCGCAGGAAGTTGGGAATCTCAATCCGAAGATATGATGTTTTCTAAAGTCCATATCTTGGAGCATCCCGCACATGGCCGCCCTAATCAAACTACGGGTATAGCTCAGCTTAATCCTATGCCCTACTCCATACGGACCTTTAATCCATCCCGTATTGACTAGCCACACACATATAGAAGGGTCCATGATAAGCTTTGATTTTAATATTTCGGCATATCGCTCTGGATGTAATGGTAGAAATGCTTGACCAAAACATGCGGAGAAAGTTGCCATAGGCTCCACCACTCCCACCTCCGTACCCGCTACTTTAGCGGTATACCCAGATATAAAATGATACATCGCCTGCTCCGTGTTCAACAACGAAATAGGGGGTAATACGCCAAAGGCATCGGCTGTCAGGAAAAATATATGTTTGGGTACGCCCCCAATACCTGATAAGTCGGCCCCTTCCATGAATTCAATAGGATAGGACACTCTTGTATTTTCAGTAATGGACACATTCTCATAATCTGGGATTCGACTATTATCCCGATAAACTACGTTTTCCAAAAGTGCTCCGAATTGGACCGCATTGAAAATCTCGGGTTCCTTCTCCGCTGTCAAACCTATACATTTGGCATAGCAGCCTCCTTCGAAGTTAAACACCCCATCGGCTGACCACCCGTGCTCATCATCTCCGATCAACAATCGGCTTCGATCTGCAGACAAGGTGGTCTTTCCTGTACCGGACAGCCCGAAATACAGAGCCGTTTCACCGTCTTTGCTTTTGTTTGCTGAGCAATGCATCGAAAGCACATCATGCTCCTTCGGGAGTATAAAATTCAATATGGAGAATACGCTTTTTTTGATTTCGCCTGTATAACCTGTACCTGCAATCAAAACGATTTTCTCCGTAAAATTGAGAATTACAAAATTGCGATTCTTGACTTCTAAACCGTCTATCGTATCCAACATTAAGGAAGGCGCTACCATGATTGTCCATTCAGGTATCTCGCCGTTTAGAATTTGCGTAGGTCTTATGAATAAATTATTGGCAAATACGTTTTGATAGGCCGTTTCCGTAATTACGCGCAAAGAGATACCATAGCGAGGGTCGGCGCCAGCTTTTGCATCTCTAACATATAGTCTTTTGGATACACTAAGGTGCTGTGTGATTTTGGATTTTAAAATATCGAAGGCCTCTTGCGAAATTGGTTGATTGATATCACCCCACCACACCTCATTTTCGGTAATTCGGTCATTTACGATATAACGATCCTTTGGTGCTCGTCCAGTAAATTTTCCAGTTTTTGCATTTAGCGCACCCGAGTTGGAAAGTGTCCCTTCTCCATTATAAATTGCATGTTCAACTAACGTTGGTACGTCGAGTTGATAGTTTACCTCTTGATCATTTAAGATGTTCAGATAACCCAAATCAAGTTTGACTAATTTTTCCGTAGCCATATGTTTTAAATTTTAAAGCCCAAAATTAGACCTTTATATAGCTAAAAAACAAGCTATTGTATTTATAACACACTTATAAAGTACTGAATATCAATTAGAAAAAATTAATTATTTTTTAGCATCCAAAGATAAAAAGATGCTAAAATTAAAAAAATTAGCGTTACAACTAACTTTCTACTCGGAAATCAATATTTCTATTGATGTAAAAATGAAGTCAACTGTGCGGATGAAGCAGTCCAGCAACACCTCTAAATAGTTGCATAGCATTTTAGTATTCTATAAAATAAGTTGGCCCAATTAAATAACCAGCTTTCAAAAATAAAAGAGCTGTCTCAAAAGGCCCTAAACACGTGGTAAGACGGTACCTTTTGAGACAGCTCGTTCTCCTTTTTGATGGACGACTCGCAATTGCTACATCCCGTCAACAGTATTTACAGTATCCGTTTCAGGAGCCTTATCTATCAACTCCATAAATTGATCTAGCTTAGGTGTAATAATGATCTGTGTCCTTCTGTTTCTCATTTTACCATTAGCAGTCGCATTATCAGCGATTGGGTTATACTCTCCGCGTCCACCAGCTGTCAATCGTTTAGGATCAACCCCATAAGTAGATTGCAAAGCTTGTACTACTGAAGATGCACGTAATGCGCTTAAATCCCAATTATTACGAATATTTGGCTTAGAAATAGGATCAGAATCGGTATTACCTTCAATCAGCACTTCATAATCTCTATAATCCTGGATGATTTTCGCGATTTTACTCAGCGTCTCTCCCGCCTTATCTGAAATCTCATAACTTCCAGATTTGTAGAGCATGTTATCAGACAATGAAATATAGACCACTCCTTTTAAGACCTGTACATCTACATCTTTCATTTCTTCCCTGCTCAAAGATCGTGTTAGATTGTTTGTCAAAACCATATTTAAAGAGTCACTCTTATTTTTAGTATTAACCAAATGTTGGATATACTTATTAGACGCGTTGATTTCATCCACCAATTTGGAAATATTCACATTTCCCTGTGAATTTTGATTAATACTATTGTCCAATGACTTCTGCAACGATGCATAGGCCTCTTTCAACTGGGCATTATTCGCTTTTTCATAGGCCAACTGCTCTTCGAGGCTCTTTATACGTGTACGACCTTCGGCGAGTTCCAATTGGCCTTGTTGGTATTTTTGTCCAAGGTCACGGTGCTCGGTCTGCAGCTTGTCATAGTCTAATTGCAATCCTTTGAATTTACCGCTACTCACACAGCCTGTCATTAACAGACCAGAGAATAAGATAGCGACTGGTATTATTGGATGTTTCATGTTATGAATTTGATTTAATGTTCTTCAATATGCAAATATGAACGAAAACGAACAAAATAAATGCCTAAGTTTTGAAGTAAGGTGATTTAGTCTATATTTTAACAATCTTTAGGGTTTACAAAAGTACTGTTCTTCAGAAGTCTCGGCACAAGCACTAAAAATGTTGTAACATACTCCTGACAATAAAGCTTTATTAATTCTTATCAATATATTTGAGTTAGATATGGATATATAAGACTAGGTAGCACCAATAACAAATATCGAGCTCAAACCCCTAATTAATATATCTCCAATGGTCAATCTAACAATATACTCATTCTAATATCAATATGAAACCGAGATGTAAATATTTTTGATACATAGGGCAAATACTATTTACAAACGCAATCATCGACAAATGACTAGCGAAATGTAGCGAGTCTATTTATATCACTAGTTCATATATAAAAATCAATAAGATGAAACTGTCGGGCATACGCTCACCAAATTACAAACGGCTTCTGACAGCTTCATCGCCATTAAAAGACACTGTATTCCAATGAAAAAAAAGTCCGTCATCTACCTCTTGATTATCCTTGGCGTGTTCGCAATCGGCTATGTTCTGTTTTTCAAAAAAGATAAAACTAAAACGGCTTCAGTGCAGGACACTAAAGGTAAATCTTCCATGCTTACCGCAGAAGCTATCGTAGTCACCCCCACAGAATTTGACAATGTACTCTCGTTGTCAGGTACTATAGATGCAGATGAAAAGCTCGAAGTCAGAAGTGAAGTGAGTGGTAGGGTAGACAAAATATACTTCAATGAAGGGCAGCGTATATCTCAAGGACAGGTATTGGTAAAAATAGATGATATCGAGTTACAAGCCCAACTAAAGCAAGCACAGACTAGCAACCAATTGACTTCTGAGAATGAAAGAAGAGCGAAACTCTTGCTAGCGAAAGGCGCAATCAGTCAGGAAGAATATGATATTGCAAGTGCAGCATTTAAGACATCACAAGCTCAAATCCAGTTAATCCAAGCACAAATCTCAAAAACGATTATTCGTGCACCTTTTAGTGGTAGCATAGGTCTACGAAATATATCTCCAGGAACCATTATTTCATCTACAACATTGATTACAAACCTGGTCAAGGACAATCGTGTTAAAGTGACCTTTTCGGTTCCAGAGAAGTATGCCAGTCAACTCAAGACCAATTCACGAGTTGAATTTACAGTTTCCAACAACGCTAGGACCTTCGAGGCAAACATATATGCTATTGAGCCAGAAGTTGCTCTGGCTACCAGAACGATGACCGTACGCGCATACGCACAAAATCCAGAAGGGAAACTCATCGTGGGTTCATATGCAAATGTGTTGCTCCCCCTTAATGACAGTGTCAATGCCATATCTATACCAACAGAGGCCATTGTCCCTGTTCAGGATGGAAAGAATGTATTTGTATTCGCAAATGGAAAAGCCAAACAGGTGGCTGTCGAGACGGGAAACCGTACTGAGAAAGATATTGTGGTGCTGTCTGGATTAAAAAGCGGAGATACCGTGTTGACCACTGGTGTATTATCGCTCAAAGATGGTTCAGAGGTAAAGGTGACACTTAAGAAATAGAAAAGATGAATCTTTCTGCCATATTTATCAAAAGACCCGTACTGACCATTGTCGTTAACTTGACGATTATGCTCTTCGGGTATATAGGTTATAGTTTTTTAGGTGTCCGTGAGTATCCATCCATAGACCCCGCCATTGTCTCTGTACGTACCAATTACGCCGGTGCAAACCCCGACATCATCGAATCCCAGATTACAGAACCCCTCGAGAAGTCCATTAACTCCATTGATGGCATACGTAATATCACCTCCTCAAGCAATCAAGGCTCCAGCAATATTTCGATTGAATTTGAATTGGAAAAAAATCTAGAAGAGGCGGCCAATGATGTGAGAGATAAAGTATCACAAGCTCTCCGTAGTCTTCCTCAGGATATTGATGCTCCCCCGGTTGTTTCTAAGGCCGATGCAGATTCGGAACCTATAATCACCTTGACGATACAAAGTGAATTACGAGACAATTTGGCTTTGAGTGATTTTGCTGAAAATGTCGTTGGCGAGCGGCTACAGACCATTCCCGGTGTCAGTAGTGTACAAATATGGGGACAGCAACGGTATGCTATGCGTCTATGGTTTGACCCCACCAAATTATCCGCTTATGGCATCACCGTCGCCGACGTAAGGAGTGCCCTAACGGCTCAAAATGTAGAGTTACCCTCGGGAAAAATAGTCGGGAAGAATACTGAATTGACCGTCAAGACTGTTGGAAACCTCTCTACAGAGAAAGAGTTTGACAATATTATCATCAAATCGGACAACGAAAGAGTGGTCAAGTTCAGCGATATCGGATACGCCAAGCTTCAGGCCGAAAACCTAGAAACAAAGATGGTGAGTGCTGGCAAACAGTTGGTCGGTGTGGCCATCATTCCGCAACCAGGCACCAATTACATTGATATTGCCAATGATTTTTATAAGCTTCTCGATCAGTTAAAAGAAGATATGCCTGAGGACATCATCCTGAATGTCGCAGCCGATAATACGACCTTTATTAAACGATCTGTCGTTGAGGTCGCGGAGACTCTTTTAATATCAATCATCCTGGTCACGCTTATTATATATTTTTTCTTTCGGGATTGGGGCATAGCGCTACGTCCCTTATTGGATATTCCTGTCTCCTTGATTGCGACTTTCTTCATCATGTACCTTTGTGGATTTTCCATCAATGTATTGACCTTACTCGCAATTGTACTTGCCACTGGGCTGGTAGTAGATGACGGGATTGTGGTCACGGAGAATATCTTTAAAAAAGTGGAAGAAGGTATGTCCCCTATACAGGCGGCACTCAAAGGATCCAAGGAAATATTTTTTGCTGTCATATCCATATCCATTACGCTCGCAGCGGTGTTCTTGCCTGTCATCTTCCTGCAAGGTTTCGTAGGTCGATTATTTCGAGAGTTTGGGGTAGTCATTGCATCTGCCGTATTGGTCTCTGCATTTGTATCCCTAACATTGACCCCTATGTTGAATGCTTATCTCATCAAAGGAACAGGTCATGAAAAGTCAAAATTCTATATTTGGACTGAGCCTTTTTTCGAAAAAATGAATACTGGATACGCCCTAATGTTAGGCAAATTCATGAAAGCAAAATGGATAAGCTTTCCAATCCTAGCTATATGTTTTATCATCATTGGCATTATCTTCAGTTCGATTAAGAAAGAAACAGCCCCTTATGATGACCGCAGCAATGTCAACATGAGTATTACTGGTCCCGAGGGTGCTAGTTTTGAATACATGGACCGTTATATGCGAGAGTTGGATAAACTTGTTTACGATTCGGTCCCTGAAAACAAAATCAGTCTTGTCATGACCTCCCCCAGTTTTGGAAGCGGGTCGGTCAACAATGGACGGGTACGCATGACGTTGGTTGACCCTAGCGAAAGAACACGATCACAGGATCAAATTGCGAATGAACTTACCAAATGGACCAAGCAATATGACGGTATAAAAACAAGTGTGTCCCAACGTCCTACTATCTCTGTCAATAGGCGTGGTGGACTACCGATACAATATATCATCCAAGCTCAAAATTTTGATAAGCTCCGCGAAAAAGTGCCCGCCTTTATGGAGGAAATCAACAATGACCCTACTTTTTCGGTGACGGACATCAACCTCAAATTTAACAAACCTGAGCTACACGTATCCATAGACCGTGCTAAAGCACAGAGTATGGGCATCTCGGTATTGGATATCTCGCAGACGCTTCAAATGTCACTTAGTGGACAGCGATTTGGGTATTTCATGAAGGACGGGAAGCAGTATCAGGTAATTGGTCAGATAGAGGACGATCGCAGAGCTACTCCCTTTGATCTGACCTCTATATTTGTCAAAAATAATCAAGGAAATCTGGTTCAATTGGATAATCTGGTACAACTCCAAGAAGAGAGTAGTCCACCTCAGCTCTATCATAATAATCGGTATATGTCTGCGACAGTATCGGCAGGTCTTGCACCAGGTATGAGTATGAGTGATGGTATTGCAGCCATGGATAGAGCCAAGGATAAAGTTCTAGATGAGACCTTTACGACCGATTTGAGTGGCGAATCACGAGATTTTGTAGAGAGCAGTTCCAATACGATGTTTGCTTTTGGATTGGCACTATTGCTGATTTATCTGATATTGGCCGCTCAGTTCGAGAGTTTCTTAGATCCATTTATCATCATCTTAACAGTACCTATGGCCGTGGCAGGTGCTTTAATCAGCCTATGGCTATTTGGCCAAACTTGGAATATATTCAGCCAGATTGGAACGATCATGCTCATTGGCCTGGTCACTAAAAACGGAATCTTGATCGTGGAGTTTGCCAATCAACTTCGAGAAGAAGGAATGCCAAAATTCGAAGCCATCATGCATTCCGCTGAATCTAGGCTACGTCCTATCCTGATGACCAGTCTCGCCATTGCACTTGGAGCATTACCGATTGCGCTCTCTTTCGGAGCTGCTGCGACAAGCCGAATCGGTATGGGGGTAGTCATCGTGGGTGGCACTATCTTTTCATTGATACTGACGCTATTTGTTATTCCAGCAATCTACCTAATGTGGTCTCGCGCAAAAAAACACAGACCTGAATTTGACAACATTGAAGTATAAAAATAGACTATGCTACACAAACTCACCTTACTCATAATACTTTGTTACCTTTCCGCTATAGGGAATGCACAAGAATTATTGACTATCGAACAAGCCGTGTCTATCACACTTGAGAATAATTTTGACATTAAAATTGCCAAAAATAATACCCGCATTGACGAGCAAAATCGCAGTTTGGGAAATGCGGGAATATTGCCTAGAGTCACAGGAAATTTCACCCGTAACAATTCTATCCAGAACTCTAGACAGGTAAGGGCGGATGGGCAAGTGCAGGAGCTTAATAACGCTAAAAATGACAATATGAACTACGGCGTGAGTCTCAATTGGACCATTTTCGATGGCTTCAAGATGTTTGCGAAATATGATCAATTAAAAGAGATTCAAAAGCAGGGAGAAGCTGAGGTTAGGTATGCAATCTTGACTCAAGTCAGTGAGATTATTGCCACTTACTATACGCTTGTACAGCAACAAAAGATGATTCGAGCATTGGACACAGCTATAGACCTCTCTCAATATAGACTCACTATGGCTCAAAACCGGTTTGAGATTGGTAAAGCCGCAAAGCTCGAAGTTTTGAATGCACAGGTCGATTTAAATGCTGATAAAACCACTTTACTACAGCAACAGGAGCAATACGCCAACAGCAAAACGTATATGAACCAGCTTATGGCAAGGGACCTAGGCATTACATTTAGGGTGGAGGATTCTGTGGCTATAAACGATGACCTCAAACTTGGAGAATTATTGGGAACGGCTGAAAATCAAAATCCACAAATTCAACTTGCAGTTATCAACAAACGCATTTCGGAGTACAATCTCAAACAGATAAAAGGCGAACGCTACCCTATTATCTCGCTCAATAGCGGGTATAATTTCAACGAGTCCCATTCTTCCCTTGGATTTGCAACAGAAAATAAAGGTCGCGGATTTAACTACGGTGTGAGCGCATCTGTCAATATCTTTAATGGATTTCTTCAGAATCGAAATGAGAAAATTGCCAAAATCGAGATAGAAAATTCGGAACTACAAATTGGCCAGCAAAAGCAGACTATCCAATCGCAAATTACTTCGCTCTTCCAGACTTACATCACCAATTTAGATTTGGTACAACTGGAACGTAGCAATGAAGAACTGGCAAAAGAGAATCTCGATATTACCTTCGAGAAATTTAAGATAGGAACGATTACCACTTTGGAGGTTCGGACAGCCCAACTCAACTACATCAACACCATGGTCAGGAGCTACACCGCGCAGTACCAAGCTAAGCTATCCGAAATAAGATTAAAGGAGCTCGCTGGCAACGCATTTTAACGGGACAAATTCAAAAAGCTTCTCCTATTTTCCAAAATTCCTCCTGTTCTTTCTGGGTATACGGATACGCTATACTGCTATCCAAAAGTATACCCCTCTCCCTCACTAAGAAGGTCTCGTAGCTCACTGTGCGACATCTTTTACCCAACATCCAAAAGGGCCATATATTTTTTCATTATTGAAAAGCAATTTATAATCGCTCCTATCTGAATAGCAATGTTTGCGGTATTGTTGTAAAAATAAAGGTCTGCATTAGATATAGATGCTTAAGGTTATTGTCTAAAAAATATAAAAATCAAAAAAATAACTTCTTTAATATCCTGATTTTATTAAGTTTAATAATTCAAAACAACAATATTCAATTTTTCAAACTTTTTAATAAAATGTTTGGATAATTGAAATTGTGTTTATACCTTTAGTCTGAGCAATATGAGTAAGAAAGAAGAAGTAAAGAGAAAAATTGGGAAATCGGCCATGGAATGTTTTGCAAAATTCGGTCTTGACAAGACAACGCTTGAAGACATTGCCAAAGCTGTAGGCCTCAATAAGACGTCACTATATTATTATTATAAGAGCAAAGAAGATATATTTATTGAAGTAGCACTGGCTGAGGGAGAGCATTACATACACGCCCTTCAACAAGCTACTTTACAGAAGGAGGGCATTGAAAACCGGACAGCCTTCTATCTCGAATCACGATTCAATTACTACAAGAATGTATTGAACATGAATCGGGTTTCTGTAGAGTCTATGGGTAAATTATTACCCCGATTCTTCGATTTATATGATGCACTGATGGTACGAGAAAAGGCATTCTTAACACAACTCCTAGAGCAAGCTGTAAAAGCTGGGGAGTTAGATTTAGCCGACCCTACAAACACCGCTTCCGTACTCATCAACTTTTCTAACGCTTTAAAACACAGTGTAGAGCAACAGGCCATGCTCAAACGGGAGTCCGAAATTGACTACACGCAAAGCCTTCAGGATACAAAATTTTTGGTATCGCTGATTTTTAAAGGAATAAAAAAGTAGCCACAGTATCGTTGGGGATAGAAGCCTGGTAAAGGGGAAGAGGTTATTTTGATATTTTAATTTTGTTGCAAAACTAACCAATTATAAATATGAAAAAGGTCCTTCTACTCACACTAGTCCTTTATCTCTGTACCCCAAGTTTGCTCTTGGCACAGGGTTTACTCAAAGGCAGCATTAAGAACAACGCTACCAATGAGGATGCATATGCCATCTCTGTCCGTATAAAAAATGGTTCAGACGGCACCTATACAGATGATCGCGGAAGGTTTCAATTAAAAACATCCCAAACACTTCCCATCACGTTATTAATTTCGTCTATAGGTTTTGAACCGCAAGAGGTTTCTATAGAAAGCTTTTCAATACCTGTTGAAATCCGTTTAGAGCCAGCCCGCATCTTAGGGCAGGAGGTAGTAGTTTCTGCAAGTCGAACGGTTCAAAACAAACTTTCTTCTCCCGTGACTATAGAACAGATTAGTGCAAAGGACATTGTAAATTCTCCTCAACTTAATTATATGGACATGATGCAGGGACTCAAGGGTGTGGATGTGACGGTATCTAGTCTAGGGTTTACGAGTGTGACTACGAGAGGTTTCAATACTAGTGGCAATACCAATTTCACTCAAATCGTAGACGGCATGGATAATCAGGCTCCTGGCCTAAACTTTCCTCTCGGTACGGCAATTGGCTTAACCCAACTAGATGTGGACAATATCGAACTATTATCTGGGGCTTCTTCAGCACTATACGGTTCACGAGGCTTGAATGGTACAATGGTCATGACTGGAAAGGACCCTTTCAAATATCAAGGAATAAGTGTGCTAGTGACCCAAGGTATCAACCACGTCAACAATAAGAAACACAACGATCCTGTATCGCCTTCTCCTTATTACGATTGGACAATTCGTTTCGCCAAGAAAATCAATGACAAAGTTGCCTTCAAAATCAACACCCAATATACACAGGCAAAGGACTGGGTAGCCAATGATGCAAGCAATAAAAATGGACCTGGAGACCACCTCACAGACCCTAATTACAATGGCGTGAATTTTTACGGAGGTTCTACTTCTGTTGACATATCTCCCTTTTTACAAGCTGCCCTTGCTGGAAATCCCGATCTCGCTCCTATCATCGATCCACTACTTACTAAATCCAACTATGTAGCACGCACAGGCTATCCCGAATATGGATATTTGGACAATGGCGCAAAGCTCTTTAAGGTCAATGGCGAATTGCGTTATAAACTAGGCTCCAATATTGAAGCTATTGCGTCTGGGACATTCGGAACCGGAAATATCGTGTATACCAATGACACTCGATATCAATTAAAAGGTTTTAAAGTAGGACAATATCGATTGGAGATCAAAAGCGACAACTGGTTCGTCCGGGCCTATACCACCCAAGAGAATTCGGGGCGTACGCTGGTGTCCGGACCTACAGCACAGTACATCAACGAATCTTGGAAAACCAGCTATGACGGCGCCACTGGCGGATGGTATCCTGAATACACTTACGAATTAATCAATTCTCTTGCTGGAGGTGCAGCCTTGAACGATGCTCATCTTGCAGCTCGAGCATTTGCTGATCAAGGACGGGCGGAGTTAGGCACACCACTCTTCAACAGATTGAAGGATAGCATTACCAATACTCCGATTTCCGAAGGTGGTACGCTCTTTTTGGATCGTAGCAAATTGTACAATTCCGAAGCACAATATAACTTTAGCGACCAGATTAAGTTCATGACCTTAATTGCGGGAGTAAATTGGCGTCTATACCATTTAGACAGTAAAAACACCTTATTCCCAGATAAAGAGAAGCCCATCAATGTCAATGAGTACAGCGCATATGTGCAATTGGGTAAGAAAGTCGCCGATGAACGATTGAATCTTGCTGCATCCTTCCGATATGATAAAAACACCTTATTTTCGTCTCCGAAAGTGACCTCGCGGGCATCTCTGGTATTTGAAGCTATGAGCGAAAACTATATTCGCCTATCTTACCAAAACGCGTATAGCTTTCCATCTAATATTCAAGCCTTACAAAATACACTCAATGGTTACAACAGCTATTCTTCTGGCGGCTCTTCCTTACTACTCAACGACAACTATCAATTTGACAAATACCCTCCTTATGTATACGAGAGCGTCCTCAAATTTCAACAAACAGGAGACCCTGGAGTTCTTGAAAAATTCAAATATGACGACATCAAACCTCAGTCAGTCAATGCATTTGAGTTAGGCTATGCCGCGCTTTTGGGTAATCGAGTGATACTTGATGTGTTGGGATATTTCTCTACTTGGAAAAATTTTATTGGATATGCCAATGTAGCTAATACACCAGGTACCGATGACGTTAATGCTTTTAAAGACCACAGCACTTATATACAATACAATATTGCGTTTAATGGGGGTGAGACTGTCAACACTTATGGTTATGCTGCCAGCCTAAGTATGGACATGGGTCTCAACTTTTTGGGAAAAGTCAATTATTACTCTGATTACCTCAAGAACAAGAACGATAGCCAAATCAACAACTTCAACACCCCCAATTACCATGTCAACTTTGAGTTTGGCAATAGTGGCTTTGGCAAAAAGCAGGTGTGGTCATTTAATACCAGCCTCCGCTATAAACCAGGTTATCACTACGTAGTCTCTGGGGGATTGGCGTCGGGCGAAGTCCCTAGCTCGGCCGTCATTGATGCTCAGATCAGTTACAAACTAATCAAGGCACGCTCAGGGATACGCATCGGTGGCACCAACATTACCAACAAATACTATTCGACAGGTATAGCCAATCCACGGATTGGTGCTGTTTACTATGTTACTTATGCATACAATATATTTTAACCTTTCTCTATTTCATTTATAAATCCTACATCATTATGAGACAACCATTTTTTTTAACGCTAGCTTTGATGCTATTGACCATAGGCATCATGAACGCCTGCACCCACAACAAAACACAAGAGGACACCTATACAACCGTTCTCAGTTTTAAACCTGGTGATGAGGCCAAGATAGAAGAAGCATTGCTATCCCTGAAAGACAGCACAAGTATCCTCCTAGAAGCTGGTAAGTACGAATTCGACAACTTGAGCATTGTTCAGGTCAATCATATTCTGATTCACGGTGAGGGGCACGACAGGACTATCCTCAATTTCTCCAGTCAGTCCCAAGGAGGAGAAGGTATCCGGGTCACCGATGTCAAGGGATTCACTATTGATGGCATGACTATCCGCGACTCCAAAGGAGATTTATTAAAAATAAGCAACAGCAGTGACGTCAAGGTGACTAACCTGCATGCGCTTTGGAGCCAAGCTGATTCCACTAGCGGAGGTTATGCGATATATCCCGTTCTCTGCAAAAATGTACTCGTTGAAAATTGCTATACCGAGGGGTCTTCAGACGCAGGTATTTATGTTGGTCAAACTGATGGAGCAATCGTCCGCAATTGTAAGGCTGCGAAAAACGTGGCGGGGTGTGAAATCGAAAACACATCCAATGCCGAAGTTTACGATAATGAGTTCTACAACAATACGGCCGGATTTTTAATATTCGATTTGCCAGATTTATCCAAAAGAGGTGGAAAGGTAAAGGTCTACAACAACAATATCCATGACAACAATTTTAGGAATTTTGCTAAAAGCGGTAGCTTTGGCACCTATTGGGGGGTAGGCAATGCTTCACCAGGAAGTGGCATCATTATCCTGGCCGCTTCTGATATCGAAATCTATGACAACAAAATCATAGGAAACAATACTGCAGCAATTACCATCGCCTCCGGATTTGCGACTGATGACAAGGCAGCCGAAAAAATCAATGCCAATTACTCCCCTATCTCGAAAAACATCAAAATCCACAGTAATAAGATGGAAATGGGTCCAGACTTCCCAAAGCCAGCATACGAGCACCGTATCGGACAGGTCTTAGTAGCTACTCAGGACCAATTGAACCGATTGGAACCTAATCGTAAAAGTAAACGAATTCCACTTATTGTATACGATGGGTTCAACAGTAATATCTTGACCAATGGCACTGCCCTCAATCCGGATTCGATTTGCATCAATCAGCCTGAAGAAAATCTATTTGTTAATGCTGATTTTCAAAACATAGCGAAACCTGAAAATTGGAAGCCAAACACAAATATTGTTCCATTTCAATGTAAATAATAATGCGCAAAATATCTCTTTTTGGTCTCCTAATTATACTCAGCACATCATCCGCCGTGCTAATGCAGCAGGCGTGCAAGCACAAAACCAAACCACAGGCCACTACCAGCACGACAGGATTCGAATTTAAGGAAAGGCTTTCTGACTACGGTTTTTTCACAGGGGTCATCAAAGATTTAACACCTGCAGAGGGGGTTGTACTCTATGACCTCAGTACTCCTCTATTTACCGACTATTCCATTAAAGACAGATTCATCAAACTACCGCATGGCCAGTCACTCACCTACACAGCCAGTGGGCCGTTGGGCTTTCCTGACTCCAGTATCATTATCAAAAACTTCGCTTATACCAATGAAGCTCATCAAAAGATTATGATTGAGACCCGACTGTTGGTCAAAGACCCCAAAGACCATAAGTGGAAGGTGATGAATTATCTTTGGAACAAGGAACAGACCGATGCTGTTCGACATATTACGGGTGCCAAAGTTCCGATTACCTTACTTGATGAAGATGGAAAAAAACATGTCACGAATTATATGGTACCGAATACCAATGACTGCAAAAGATGTCATGTAAACAATGGCACAT
Source organism: Sphingobacterium sp. SYP-B4668 (assembly GCF_027627455.1). Taxonomy (NCBI): domain Bacteria; kingdom Pseudomonadati; phylum Bacteroidota; class Sphingobacteriia; order Sphingobacteriales; family Sphingobacteriaceae; genus Sphingobacterium; species Sphingobacterium sp. SYP-B4668. Next base: position 4,383,811 of record NZ_CP115483.1, read on the forward strand.
TGACCCCAATTGGACCTAAAGCACGTAATCTCAACTTTACTTTAAATGGGCAAACTAAGAATCAACTTTCGCAACTGGCATCCAATGGCATACTTGTTGGTCTACCCGACTTGACGAAGGTATCGCAATTGCCGATATGGACAGATTCAAAACACTACAGCTTGGAAAAACGAGCCAGAGCATACTTGGATATTAACTGTGCTCATTGTCATACCAAAGGGGGAGATGCATTTAACACGGGACTATTTTTGGACTACGAAGAGAACAACGCTAATCATTTAGGGATAAAAAAAGCACCAGTCTCTGCTGGAGGAGGTGCGGGAGGGCTTGACTTCGACATTGTCCCGGGTGACCCGGCCCAGTCTATTCTCCTGCATCGGATGAATAGTATTGAACCAGGGACCGCCATGCCCGAGTTAGCACGTACTATTATCCATAAAGAAGGAGTGGCTCTGATAAGCGAATGGATACAACGCTTACCAAAGGAAAAATAGACTTTCCATACATAGGCGGTGATGCCTCTAATTAATTATCACTAATGATGACAGATTACATTCAAACTGTTTTTGAACTTCAGCAAAAGAACAAACATACGCTCCAATGGAGTACAGCACAACAGCGCATAGCTACCTTAAGGAAGTTAAAGTCGGCAATACATGAATTCGAAGAAAGGATATATGCAGCATTACAAGAGGATTTGAGAAAAAGCAGATTTGAATCCGCACTTACAGAAGTGTTCTTCGCACTTAGTGAAATAGATTTTGCCATCCAGCATCTAAAAAAATGGATGAAACCCCGAAAAGCTCGAAAGACATTCACCAGTGTATTTGCTTCCAATCGAATATATTACGAGCCTAAGGGCGTATGTCTCATTATTGCCCCTTGGAACTATCCTTTCCAATTAATCATGAGTCCGTTGATATCGGCTATAGCTGCTGGTAATTGTATTGTATTGAAGCCTTCGGAAATTAGCTCTTCGGTCAGCAAGGTCATCGCTCAGTTGATCCAACAGTATTTTAAGAAGGACGAAATAGCTTGTTTTGAAGGTGATCGGTCTATATCCGAATTCCTACTCCAGTTGCCTTTCGATCATATTTTCTTTACGGGCAGTACCTCCGTTGGTAAAGCTGTCATGCAAGCGGCTGCCAAAAACCTCAGTTCCGTCACACTCGAGCTTGGCGGAAAATCACCTGTCATCATCGACCCTTCTGCTAATATCAGAGATGCAGCAATCAAAATTGCATGGGGCAAGCTAATCAATGCTGGTCAGACTTGTATTGCACCCGATTATGTATTTGTGCACAGATCTAAGCTAGGAGAATTTATAGTCCATTTTAAGGAAGCTGTCATTCGTCAATTTTTCACTGAACAGGGTCAGTTGGACGACTCTCAATATGTTAAGATTATCAATCAACACCATACGGATCGCCTCATGGGCTTGATTCATGATGCAACCGACCGGGGCGCCTCTATAGTATGGGGTGGACAAGTCGAGCGGTCGGCATTGACCATCTATCCTACCCTGCTATGTGATGTACCTTTGGATAGCAGAATAATGGACGAAGAAATATTTGGCCCCATACTCCCCGTGATTCCATATGACGACATAGAAATGCCGATCAGGACCATCAATAGCAAGGGCAAACCCTTAGCATTCTATATTTTCAGTAAAGACAAACCTACTGTCAAACGGCTCTTGACCAGTACAAGCTCTGGTGGCGCATGCGTCAATGATGTAATTATCCACGTATCCAATCCTAACCTACCCTTTGGAGGAATCAATGGCAGCGGTATAGGCAGTTGTCATGGTATATTTGGGTTTAAGGCATTTTCACACGAAAGATCTATAGTCTTTCAGTCAGCCCTAAATATATCCAAGCTCATCTATCCACCCTATACAAATAAGGAATGGGTATTGAGACTACTTCGAAAGTATATGTAAGATACTGTATATAAACAGTCCTATACAATTAAAAGATGGAAATCGGTCAAGCCACTATTTGTTCGCCACCCAGCTACGACTAAATTCAGATAGTAAGTACGAGCTAGAGCTTCATATCGCCGACCTGCAGCATTTCATCAGGCACTACAATATCGATAGTACGGTAAGTGCCTAAAAAAATTGCCCAAGTATCTCAATATCCTTAGGTTAATCTCGCAAAAGAGATGGCCTTTTGAAAGGACGAGGTAATGGCGTCATTATCCCGTCGTAACAAAGTGGCATTTGTCTTGACAGCAATTGTACCATCTTCCTTACGTACCTTTCCAAGGATAATGTTAGCTTCTTGACGTAGGTATGTCTTTAGCTTAACCACATCTATGTATTCCTCGATTTTCATCAAGCTAATGTTGCTCCCGCTTTCAATCGGTTGTAGATGTAGTCCTTCTATTTCGTTTAGCGCCTTAAATAATGTAATAGACTTGTTTCGCACCTCCTTCATTACCGCATCAATATCTTGCAGATGATATAAAGCCATAGCAGCGTTGGGCCAATTTGTAAAGATTCCACCACCGTGTATTTTAATCAAGTGATGCATCTGATCGATGGTTGATTTATCTCCACACAATATGGCGCCACCGGTAGCTCCCAAATACTTATATAGACACAAGTACACTGTGTCAAAATATTGTGCATAGGTAGCTATGGAGCTTCCGGTATAAGCCGCCGCAATATGGAGACGTGCACCATCAAGATGCATCTTATAACCTTTACTATCACAATAATCTTTTATTTTCTTTATCTCTTCCAATGGGAACAGGCGATTTTCGCACCTTCTGACAGGCGTCTCTATCGATATGACGGCCCCTGGTAAGGCAAAAGCTTCTTCTTTCTCATAATAAGAAATAGATTCTCGAAGTTCGTCCACATTAAACCAATGCTTATCCGATACAAGGGGTATAAACCTTTTATTGAATAGGGTCTGTGCCGCATCGGCTTCATCCCTGTATACGTGACTCTGTTCTTGGACAAATGCTTTCGTACCAGAACTTCCCAACACCGAGATAGCCAACTGATTGGCGAGTGTCCCCGAGGGTAAGTATACGGCAGCTTCTTTGCCCGTAATCTGTATGCATTTTTGCAACAATTGCCCCATCGTTCCATCAGCCGCATAACTATCACGCTCTATGGGATTTTTCGTTTGTATCGCCTGCAATTGGCTAAGAAAGTCGTCAGGCCTATAGAATATACCATCGTTAATGAAGTAGACCGCGTCACTATCCTTCAACTTTTTTTGTTCAGGATTGTGGGACGGATGTGCATTGGTAATCGACATATTGGTGAGCACAGGTATGGCTAATCCAGATAATCTAAGAAAATCACGGCGTTTGTAAAATCCCATAGGTACAGCTGATTAATGAGGTGCTTGGATGTTGTGTTAACTATTTCTCGATAAAGATATCGATTATTTATTTTGTACACAGGCTTGCTCTTGACTATGATGTGTTCATCGCCTATCGGCTATTTTCACTTTGCAATATTTGTATTCCATACCCTCCCTTGTATACTGGGGCACCAACGTAAAGCAGAGTTTAAAACCGTCAATCCAAAATTCATCTTCTACTGCACAAAGACATTTATTATTTTTCTATCTAAAAATATCACTAGTTCAATTAGTGTTTGAAATTTATTCTACTTTTTTTCCTGAATGAAATGATAAAAATATTTTGCTCTTCCATAAACTTTGTGCGATCAATATTTCCACTGAGAGATAATAAATACAAAATAGAACACTCTCGACACAATATTTTGAAAAAAAATACCATTTTAAAAATAAAACAAAAAAGTACCCGAAGGTACTTTCTTATGTTACTACTATCTAGTTGAGGGGGCGTATCCAAATAGCCTGCCCCCCAGAAGGTATCAACTTAGCCTCAAGTACGGTATTAGCATCTACTTTGATTCGCTTGATGGAAACCTTAGTACGAGTTTTCGAGGCAGGATCATCGTCGTAAATACTTGCTTCATACTTCTTGCCTGACATCAAAAATCCAAGTGGAATCTTCAGCGTACGGGCATCATTATTAGTAATTGTGCCAATAAACCAATCGTCCCCCTTTCGACGTGCAATTGTAATGTATTGACCTATCTCTCCATCCAAGACTTTGGAATCCTCCCATACGGTAGCTATATTATCAAAATATTCGAGCTCAGGCTCGCCGTGCGAATCCGATGGAATATCATACCAATACATGTACTGCAATGGACTGTAAAAGATTGTGGAAAGGGCCATCTGATGCGCAGAAGTGGTCTTTATAGTACGATTGGACGGTACATTTGCCTTTAGATTCTTTTGTTGGTAATAACAAATCGTATAATCGGCTGCTCCAGCTATGAATCGTGTAAAAGGAAGAATGGTATTGTCGGTAGCAGTAGGCATCTCTTCGTTGCCATAAACCCCCTCCTGAGTCAGCAGATTGGGGTAAGTACGACTAAACCCCGTTGGCCTGTACTCGTCATGGACATTGACCATCAAATTATACCGTGCGCATTTCTTAATGGCATCATGTAACCAAGTGGTCCACTTGTGGGAACCTACGCCTACAAAGCCGAATTTTACACCACGCACCCCCCACTGCTGAAAGAGAGGCAGCAATTCATCCAATTGTTGATAGAGAGCACGTTGATTCACATACAAGAATACCCCAACCCCGTTATCATTGGCATACCGAATGATTTCCTGTAGCTCCAAGTCACTTTTGGGATTGCGTCTTGGATCTACATTTACCTCACTAGCATCAGAACCCACGACATATTCATACCCATACCACCCAGCGTCAAAGTGAATATACTGGATGTTACGCTGGACCGCAAAATCAACTAATTCTTTAGAGCCTTTCATGGATAGTGTCATTTCTCGCATAATCTTACCCGGTTGGATCCAAGATGTATTATTGATTGCAGACGGAGGGTTTAGATTCAGTAGCAAATCATTATTAGCGAGTAATTGGCCAGGACGGTCTGCGACCATCACAACTCTCCAAGGGGTAGCAAATGGAGTGTAAAAATCAACTTTATCGTAGATTGAGCAGCTTATAGTATTGGGTTTGCGGGGACTTAATGCAAACTTGGTACGAGCATAGTTAACCATTTGCGCTTCTGTCAAACAAGCAAAACTTCCGTCTGGAAGCTGTAGTACCAATGGCCTCTCACTTTCTCCGGGCCAACTTATCAAGGGAAGTAAACGATACTCTGCCTGGGCAATATTGGTAAACCATGCCTTAGTTCCTTCAGGCACAGTGAACTCCGTGAGCTCTTTAACAATATTGATGTCCATACCTCCATCGGGGTCTTCTGGAAAAAAATATCGAAAAGCGATACCTTCGTTATAGGCCCGAACCTGAATTTGAAATTTAAGCGTAGGACTATCACCCAATAACAGGGTGATAGTCATTTCTTGGAAGTGATCCCGAACTTGATTTCGCTCTCCATAAACAGGCTTCCACACAGTATCGCACATTACCCTATGTATATCACCCAGCCGAAAGCCCCTCTCCCAACCGACCAACCCCAAAGTTGATGACAACACGACAGGCCTACCCTGATTGGATATGGAATATATTGGTACTCCATCAGATAATAACTCAAACGAAAATGCTAACTCTCCGTTAGGAGAACGCAATTCAGAGGCCCCGTGAGTCGCCAATAACTGCTTGCCTACGAAAAAAACACACAGAAACACTAGAATTCTTAACATCTTAACTTTTGATATAATTCTCAACAATAATTATTTTAACAGATTATCTAAGAATGAGACTGCTGTGGGATTGTGTGTGACTCTATCAATCATTTCGATTTCACATATCCGGAATACACCTTTACCCAATTTCAACTCACCTGCCGCCATGACAGTCCCTTTGTCTCCTAGCCAATTGGAATTACCACTGCTTAAGATTGGTTCCCATTGGGCCCCAGAAATGGTATGACTAAGAATGGGAGCAATGCAATTCTCTTTGCTATCATACCATAGATTGAAGTCAAAGGGTTTATTATTCCTGACCACTGAGTGACCGGTCATAGGCGACGCAAAGTAATAATCGCCCATACTATTTTTTTCGATGAGTACAGTAGTAGTGGCAATCGAATATTGCCCAGCTGGGAGTGTCATGAATACAACAGTCTTGCCTTTACTGACCCATCCGTCGATTTCCTGTTGTCTTGATTTGTAACGTTCGTAGTTGCCAACAAGTACGGCATCAGCATTTGTCCCGGAATTAGTAATCGTATATCCAGCTTGTTGAGCCAATGTGGCCAACTGTCCGTTAATATCTTCGACTATGTACAGTTTTTTCTTGGGTATTTTCCGTTTCGGAAATATTTCAAAGGCAAATTCATTCTGATAAACACTCGTCCCCTGCTCATTAACCAAAGCCACACGTAAAGTATAATCAGTACGCTGGGTAACATCCGGAGATTTAAATTTTATAAAACCTTGGAACTCCGAACTGTTAACGGGTATTTGAGCAGAGATATGATTGGCCATGATGACCTCTCCACCCTTTTCAATTTGATATTTCAGCAGATACCCAGTCGGGACCGTGTTCAAGTCATTGCTTATCCAAGCTTCAAAAGCAGTTTCTTCCTCTGAATAAAACTTATTTCGATCACTACGCAACGAGACCATTAATGGTTCCAAAGCATTCCGATAAGCAAAATATGCTTTTTTCGGTTGCCGATCCACGTCCATTATAGATTTCATCCAACCAGCAGGCCATGCATCGATGAACAAATGAACTGCAAACGAAACCATCCTAGAGTCGCGCCTAAAGGTCTCGGCTACGAACTTCATCGCCCATGCCTGATATTCCTGACTCGCCTCTATCCAATTTTCTAGGCTATTTTGCGGATTGTACCACATATAGTGAAAGCGATGGGTCTGCGATTGTGAAATCTTATTCGCTGTCCAAATAGCGTCCTCTGCTTTATTTTGAGGTAACCAAGAAACTGGATAATATTTGGTCATGACGTTCAATGGATCGAGACCTTCGGCACCAAACTCGCCACAGGCATACATCCATCCCGGTTTGACTGGCTGCCAATAACCTTGGTACATCTTTCCGAGAGCCAAGCCATGCCCATTATACCACGTATTGTAACAATGATTATCCGGTAATCCTGGAGAAGGTGGGTCATAGTCACCATCCCCAGCCTTGATTACCCGATCGGGATTGCTTAACAGGACCGCTTGGTCCAGCGCAGTAAACAAGCGGTAATATTCGTCAGCGGTATTCAAGCTACGCTGAGGAAATCCCTCTGCGTTGGGAAAGCGTTCATTAATATAGGTGACCAATATGGTGGAAGGATGTTTTCGGACTAATCTCTCCATCTCCTCTACCTGTCTAATTGTCTCTGCAAATTGATTGCGGCGTAAGCTTCCAAACAGAGGAAGATCGGTTTGATTCAATAGGCCCAATTTATCACAATAATCGTATACTTCTTCCTGCACTGGACGCTGGGTAAAGCGTAGATAATTAAGATTACACAGTTTGGCCAATAACAGGTCATCTATCAACTGGTCCCAGTTCTTTCGGAATACAGATTGCTGCTCAAACCCCATACTGTTGGCCCCCCGCAGACGAATCATATTGCCATTAAGATACATATTGCCTTTAGGTGTGTTGAGAGTATCCATCGTAAAGCTACGCATACCAAACTGCTGCACACGGGTGTCGGTAAGGCGTCCCTTGGCATCGTATACCTTGACCTGAATTTGATAAAGCCAAGGATTCTCGGGCTCCCATAGTCTAAACGTCTTCATGTCAATAGGGATACGTAGATAGTTGGGTCCATATCCCATTTTCAGTGTATTCTGCTCCCAATCTGCGGGTTTCGCTAAATCACCTACACCAGGCACATAGGTTGTAGAGGGGATGTACTCCATATCTTGTACGACAGTTTCTAAAAAATTTTGACCATAGACAGAGATACGCAATGTGGCTTCTGCGGGATAAGGCTCAAAGTTATTGACTTCAATCCATGCCTCAGCGACGGAGGTTTCTAATTTAGGACGTACAAAAATATCATGGATGTGCAACGGTGCCCTAGCTTCTAAATAACAATCTTGATAAATACCCATTCCAGGTGGGCATAGGTGCCAACCCAACTCCGGATCATCATACCCTAATCCACTTACAGCATAAATCTTATTCCCAATAAGCGAATTACCTTGATCATCTTTTCCTCCGGTACTGGTGTAATCGTTTTCTACTTTTACCAAAATCTGATTTTTACCAGGTTTGGAATATTTTGAAATCTCAAACTCAAAAGGCGCAAAAAAACCTTCATGTGTACCACATAACTGACCATTTACAAAAACGGATGCCTTGTAATCTACAGCCTTAAAACAGATAAACAAATTGCCAGATGCAAAATCGGCTTCTACAAGGTCAACTTCTTTATGATAATAAGTCACTGCGCGGCCTAATGGTGGACCGTAATGCGGTATTTGAACCTCCTCCCAGTTACCAGCCCCCCTTAAGGTGCTTGTAAAATCATTTCGATCGGTTGCCGTCTCTACTCTCCAATTGAATGCGGTGAGCGGAATCTGCTTTCTAGTACGATCAGGTACAGGTGCCAAATTTTGCATAAATGGCAGATATCGTTTTTTTAAAGAAGACAATTCTGAGTATAGTTCTTCTTTTGTAGAAATAGGCTTTACAGCCTTAAACATAGAAGCTGGATTATGTGCGATAGGCAAATCAATATTCGCTAATATAGGTGGCTTAGGTTGTACCAATAAATGGAATCGTGTATCATATTGACGTGTGCCGATATCTGCAAATTTATCCTGCGCATGGGCATTATGTACCAGTAACATCAGCGGTACAAACAAGTTGGAAACACGAAAAGCGGTCCGTAAAGATGGTCTAAAAAAATTTTTCAATATCATATTCATAGTTATCTTTGAACCCCTATTTTATCAAATGGGATGGCTTTAAATTCTGGCAGTAATTTGAATATATCAGAAGTAGGTTTGAGCTGAAAGTTCATTTCTGATATATCTTCGAATCCAGGATCCCCAGTACCAATGTAATTTCTCCCTATCCACGACCAATCGGCCTTTCCTGCATGTAGGAGCTTAGTATCGATGAATACATTGTGATCAATCCAGTTACGTTTGGGTAAGGCAGGATCATCTTCGAAATAGGTGCTCAAGTGCGGATATCTGCTCGCCCAAGGCTCGCCTTTATAATTAACGGCTTCCAATCGCTTTTGAAATAATCCATCTTTATCAAGGTTGGCTTTTGCCCAATTCATCAATCTATTGTCTAGATGCAGAGCCTGACGTGGACCAATAAAGATATTATTGCGATACACATTATCGCTCCCTCCTCCTAATAATATATTTTTGGTGCCGGCTTTATAAAAAACATTCCCAGTGACTTCCATCCCACAGGCACCGTCATCGTGATATACCGCCACTATGAGACCATGGTCATTGCCAATGTGATGAAAAAAGTTGTATCGCACTATATTACCCTGCTCACTGGGATCTCGACCATAGTATATAGCTCCCATATCATCTCCATCCGTAACGGCATGATGGATTGCATTATACTCTATCAAATGATCATTACCGTGGAGCAAAACAGCACTTCCTGGGCAATTATATATCTCATTGTTACGTATGATATTGCCTACACCATCGATATTAATACCTGCTCTGTACGAGCGATTGAGTCGGTTGAAATCGTGAATTGTACAATTCACGACCTGATTGTTGCCCTTTTCTAAAGTCAAACGATCTCCCCCACCCATACTAATCCCTCCCGAGCCTATGTTATATATCTCACAATTGGATATAATATGATTGGTGCCAGCCTCGCGGTTAAATGTTGTATTCTTGTAAATATGGCTTGTCAATCCTCCCAATTGAGCCGAGGCTACCACACCATCTCCTTCGTGAACCAATTGTTTGAATGGTTCTACCCCTTTACCCATGGTGACCGCAACGATACCCAGATTTCGAAAGATGCAGCTCTCAATTCTATTAGCCTCTCCATTCTCGATGTAAAGCCCCATGCCTCGTGAACATTCAAAAATCAACTTGTCGAAATGAATATATGATGCCCCCTTTAATTGCACTAAAGGTGCTTCAAGCATAGATACTTCAATTGTCTTCAAGTCGGTGCTCAATGGATAAAAATAAAGTATTCCAGAACTCCTATCTAGATAGTACTCACCAGGTCTGTCTATCTCTTCCATTAGATTGTAAGCGAAAAACTTATTGAATTTGGCTCCACTTTTAAATCCATATAAGGTCTCTTGCTTAGTGGTAATTACCTTATTATTTAAATCTATATTAGCGACCTGCACAGCATCATCAGCATATCCGTAGTGAAAGAAACCAGATATCCAAATATCTTTGGCTTGCGTCCACCGACTCGGCTGGTCATTCAAAAAGTGAAATTTACCTCCACGTTGTGAAAAGTCCTCATTACGCGGTACTGACCCCGGGTCAAGGACTTTGCCCATCTGCATCAATGTATCATTGGGGAAGCGGGATATACTCAGTGCTTCTTTATTTACAAATAATTCTAAAGGAGCGGGCTCATAGGGGCGTAAAAATCCACGTGGTGTCAACTGTCCGTAATCGGTGATTCCTGCTTTTTTCAGATTAATTTGCAAAATTTGATTTTTGGCTGAGGCTGTGAATCTTGCTAATATGGCTTTATCCTTTACGGGAACGGCTGAATGGATTGGCAGAGAGATGCCGCCTGAAAATGAAACAGTTTCATCTTGATAGGCCGCATAGGTCACTGGTGCAACCTCTGACCCGGAGTCATGCTCATCAAAAAAAACACTGCTCTTAAAGTAATATTCGCCCCCACGAAAGTACACATTGATAGCACCTCCTTTTTTAGTTTGAAGGACTTTCTTTACGGCTGTGCGTGCCCTCTCCAGTGTAGCAAAAGGCTTATCAAGTGTCCCTAGTGCCTTATCATTACCAGTAGGCGACACGAAAAACTGCCTGTCCTTCTGTGCAGATACTGTCCCGATAAAGAGTATAAGTATAAATGGTAGAATTTTAAACTTGCGTGATATCATTAGCATATAAATAGTGTGATGGACTGTAGGAATTCCTTCCCCTATCCATCTGTTATCATTTTTTATTGTACAGCATATCCTACATGCAGTGTATCGAAGCATCCTATAGATTCGACAAGTAGGATAAAAGAAACCTGACCAAGCAGTCAGGACTTCTCTTCGTAATAAAGCTCAAAGAGCACAATTAATTATAACCGGGATTTTGATCCAAAACGGCCGCAGTATTCGCTTCAATTTCACGTCTTGGAATGGGTAGCTTATTGACAAAATCTGGTGCGACTAAATTATTCTCCTTTAAGTAGCCATTGTATTTATTTAGATATTCGACAAGTTTTCCTGTACGCATCAATGTATTTAACCTAAACTCTTCTCCATACAATTCACGGGCACGCTCATCTAGGATTAAATCAATATTGACATCTGCAGCGTCTACAGGAGTAGCTTTTGCCCGATTTCTAATCGCATTAACATCTGCTGCTGCTCCCCCCATATTACCTTGTAGCATCTGCGCTTCTGCTCGCAAAAGATACGTCTCTGCCAAACGCATAATGTACCAATCTTTCCAGTTGCGTCCCGCATCGTTCTTTTTCTTGCTGGAAGCATCGGTTGCTAACCCCAAAGGCACAGCCCTTACGAATTTCATATATCGGCTGGAGGTCCTTATTTTCCATAGCGAATGGGTGGATGCATCTGTATTTTCTTTAGTTATCTTCTGACCAAAGTATGTACTATTGGGATTCGTAAAATAGAAGTCACGCTGAATATTATATTCAGAATTTCGCATATCTTTACTAAAATCTGCTTTATAATCCCAGATGATTCTATCCGCGTAATCTGTAACAATCAAGCCAGCGACCGGTCTACCATTGAGGGTATCTAATAGCCAATTTTGCACACCATTCTTATCCTTTGCTTGCCAAAATAGAGGACCCCACCATCTATCCATTGTGAAGTATCCTCTTTCGTCAACGCTATTTCCTCCTTTTATTGCGGGATCTTGCGTCATATTCCAAATTGCTTCTCTATTTCCTTCTTTATAGGTCATATTACCTTCCTGAAACAAATCCCAATATACATCTCCCCAAGGAGCGCCAGCTCCCTGTGAATCATAACCAGAAAATTTGAAATCTTTATTTACGCCGAATCGGGATGTCATAAGTTGCAACTTTCCACCATCAATAACTGCACTCGCCGCTGCGACAGCTGCAGGGTAATCTTTTAACGAAATGTTGATTTCGGAAAGTAGATGATAAGCCGCCTCACGTGATGCCCTACCTGATTTATTTTGGTCTATAGCTGGCATATGTTGTACTGCGAATTCTAAGTCAGCTTTACATTGCTCATATACTTGTTGTTGAGTAGCTCTTACATAGTCAAATTTAGGCGTTTTTGTCTCTTGAAGAACCAGTGGTACACCACCCCACATATTGGCTAAAAAGTGGTAGGCGAATGCTCTTAGAAATTTGGCCTCGCCAACAATTGCATATTTTTCACTTTCAGAAGTCCATACAGCCGTACTCAAATCAGCGCGATCGATAATAGTATTAGCCTGCGCAATATACTTGTACAAGCGACTCCACCATTTACTAGCAAAACTATTGTCAGCATTCATCCGATCCCATGCAAAGTAAAATTTGCTTACAGGACTATTGTGAACCACATTGCTCAAATCCAAATCAATTCCCAACATATCATAGTTGCTCCAATCATCCGTAAAGGCGTACATATCGGTCCGGAATGCTAGATAAGTACCCGCTAATGCAGACTCAAACTGTGCCTTATTGGTAAAGGAATTTTCGGGAGTATAAAAATCTAGCGGCACTTCAGTCAATGACTTCTGACATGACCCAACTGCAATAGCAACTAGTAGAGATAAGTATATAAATATCTTTTTCATATGTGTTTAATTTTATTTTTCATCTGTGATATGGAATATCCAAACTAAATTCATTCGTATTTGTAGTGCTTTTGCTATTTGGATATTTCATAATCTTTATCATTAAAAGGTTACATTAAGCCCCATCGTAAAGGTGCGAAGAGAAGGGATCGAGCTCACGGTAAGCCCACTTCCTGTGGCAGCATCTAGACCAATCCAATGTGGCGAATAGGTTCCCAAATTATCTCCGCTTACAGAAACGTTCAAACCGTGGATACCATATTTTTTCACATGTTCTGTCGCATTGTAAGACAATGCCATTTTCTGTAACCGAATAAAACTCCGATCATAATATTTGGGGGCTTTAGCGGCCGCATCTGCGTTATAACTTGGACGAGGGAATTCGGCTGAGGTATTCTCAGGTGTCCAATAATCATATACAGGATGATTGAGATCACCTCTATTAATATAGCCGTCGTTCCAAGGTGTATTACCACCATTGATGAACCAATTATTACCACCCCAGATAGAATTTAGATAAACCAATAGAGACAGCTTACCGTAACTGAATGTATTGGTAAAGCTCCATCTAAAATTAGCATTTGAATCCCCTAAAAATTCTCGATCCGCATCCGATGTAATCTTACCATCTCCATTAACGTCATTCAACTTATAATGCCCTGGTTTAAACCCTGCCAAGATGGTACCATTGTCTACATCCTCCTGTTGCCACATACCCACGACACGATATCCATATACTGTTGTTAAGGATTTGCCGATAAATAGGTTGGAAGAAATAATATCATCCTCTACTCCATCTCCATCCTTATCCCCTAACAAACGGGTTACTTTATTTCTATTCAAAGAAAATGAAGCACTGGAGGACCAGCTGAATTTACCACTTTCTATATTCAACGACCTTAGATTAATCTCTAACCCTTTGTTTTGAATTTCACCAGCATTCGCTGTGATAGTCGAAAATCCCGATGATCCTGGAAGCGGCAAAGTAAAAGCCAAATTATTAGTATGGGTAAGATAGCCGTCAATAGATCCGGAAATTCTACCCGCTAGGATTCCAAAATCTATACCTCCATTTAACCCCGTAGTAGACTCCCAGACCAAATCGTCATTCCCGAGTGAGCCAACATATTGTGCATAGGTATAATTCGCATCCCCTTGGTAAAAATAATAGCCATTGGAAATCTTAGAAAGGGTGCTATATGGTGCAATAGATTGATTACCATTGGTACCATAGGACGCACGCAAAGCTAATGCACTAAATAGGTTGGTATCCTCCATAAATTTTTCGCGGGCTATATTCCAATTTGCACCTACTGATCCGAAGGTTCCATATTTATGATTAGCTGAAAAAGCCGAATAACCATCTCGTCTTACCGTACCTGTCAAGGTATACCTATCATCGTAGGAATATGTCAATCGGGCCATTTGACCGATACCCTCGTTCTCGCCACCTGAACTAGAAGCATTCTGAATGGCTCCAGCGGATAAGCGATAAGTCCCCAATTGGTCATTATCAAACCCCGATGCAGAAGACACTTGCCCGTATGATTGTGCTTTTTGGCTAGAATGCAACAACGTCAAGTCAATGTTGTGTACGTCTAGGAATGTCTTATTATATTTAATGATATGATCGAATAGGGTATATGTACTGCGGCTATAATCGCGAGAACCTTTGCCTTTTGGAGCTAACCCCGAGAAGGTATGCAAACCATAGAAAGAACCGGTTTCAGCCATATTCAATGTCTTGGAATAATTGATGGTATAGGTCAAGCCCTCTATCCATGGTACGCGGATAGTACTGGTCAATATCCCATTTAAATTGTTGGTCCGATTATAGGCTTCCGTCGGTAACACTAAAAAGGGATTGACCATAGAAGTGGTAGATTGCGGATACATTAAGTAACTACCATCCACGTCATACAAGCTAGCATAAGGGCTGAATAACGAGGGACTACTGCCACCCTCACCGGTACCATATATCCTACCATCAGGATAATCACGATAGCTGTAATAGGATTTGACTCCTAATGTCCACCAATCCGTCACCTTGGACTCGAGATTAAGCCGCAGACCATAATGTTTAAATTGGTCATTGACAATCACTCCACGCTGATCAACATAATTTCCAGATAGGAAATAGCTCATTTTATCAGTCCGCTGCGATACACTAACGGAGGTATTTTTATTAAATCCCCTTTGCCGGAATGGATCATAAGGATCGGGCAATGTAGCCTGATGGTCGGAGGTGGCATCATAGTTCTTTTTCTCAATTTCTTGCAAAAAACTTGGCGTTTGATCAAACGTCAATGTAGTACCATTATCCCTCAAAATATCATATAGCCGTTGAATATATCCCTTGGCATCATAGACTTTCAAACGTTCCAATTCGCTAATGGAACCGTAACTCGTATTAATTTCAAATTTGGGCTTTCCATCAAGACTGGATCCTTTTTTTGTTTCGATTAAAATAACACCATTTGCTGAACGAGAGCCATAGACTGCCGCAGCACTTGCATCCTTCAATACCGTGACACTTTCCACATCTGATGGAGAGATATCAGCCATTGATCCGTTGAAAATAGCACCATCTAGTACTATTAGTGGAGAGCTCGACGCTGCAATAGTATTGGTTCCTCTAATTGTAAATCCCGGAACACCCCCCGCTTGGTTGGCCTCTCCGACATTCAATCCTGCAACTGTCCCCTTGAGAGTTTCCATAATGTTATTTACAGGCACTTTATCATAAGATTTGAGGTCTGCTTGCGCTACGGCCCCCGTAACAGCCTGCTTCTTAATGCTACCATAACCTACTACAACAACTTCTTCTAATCCGCTCTCGCGGTCTATCAATTGAATGGTAGCCATTGTCCCTAAGGATGCCCGTATCTCTTGATTGACATATCCCACAAAAGAAACCACTAGAATCACCTCTCGCTCCTTGACTGGTATTGTAAACTTTCCGTCAGGTCCGCTCATCGCACTTTGGGAGCCGTTCTTAATCTTAATAGTCGCGCCTGCTAACGGTTGCCCGTCAGCAGTCTTCACGATACCCGAGATTTCCTGCTGAACAACTGGACTAGTGACAACAGGTATTGCCACAGGTCTACCTTTAGTGATGACCACCGATTTGCCCTCGATGGAGTATTTCAAATTCCGATTATACACAATAGCTTCCAGAGCCTGCTCCAGCTTCACGTTCTTCAATTGGATATCAAATTTCTGTGCATCTTTCAAGACTTCACTATCTAATAGAAAGTCATATCCAGTTTGGGTACGCAGCTGTTTGATTAGGATTTCTAAAGAGGCATTGGTCTGATTTAATGACACGTTCTGTCCGAACGTATTGGCAGAGACTTGAGTCAAAAAGCCAATTAATAAGATAAATGTCAATTTCATAATGAGTAATGATTTGGGCGGCAACAACATGCGTCGCCCTACCTTACGAAAAGTATTTTTTTTCATAACTTTGGAAAGTGGTTAAGTTGTTTAGTAAATAATTGTTAATCAGCTAGGACATATTTGACAGTAACAACGACTCCACAGATTGGCCGTAAAGTGGTGGTACACTTTGCGGCTTTTATTGTAGTCGTACTTACCTAGGAATATACCTAAGGATCTCTTGCTATATTTTTCATTTTAATTTGGATTTATTGGTTAATATTTGGCTTTATTGACAATTACTTTGCGACCTACAATCGCGAAACTAACTTGGTGGGTTCGTTCCAATTGTCTCAACACATCATCTAAATTGTTTGCACGCGATATATAACCCCAAAGTTTAGTCTGTATAGGCGCATCTGGTGCAAACACCAACTCAACATCATACCAACGGGCTAATACCTGCATGACGGTCTTTAGGTTATCATTAAACTTGAAATAACCTTCTTTCCAAGCAACAGCAGCCTCTGTATCTTGATTATGTACCTCCAATTGACCTCCCCTGTTGATGGCCTGTTGACCAGGTTTTAAGTACTGCTGATGTAAGCCCGAGGTAATCCTCACGGCACCTTCCAGTAGTGTAGTCTTGACGCCCTCTTGCTCATTATAGGCATCAATATTAAAGTGAGTACCCAATACGTCAACGCTCTGAGAATTAGTTTCCACGATAAATGGAAGCTTGTCCTTAGCCACTTCAAAATAGGCCTCCCCCTCTAATTTAACCTTTCTAAAGCCGCCATATCTGATATTGGTCTGAAAAGTCAAACTAGATGCCGCATTGAGCCACACTTTCGATTGATCGGGAAGAATCATCATATAGGTTTCTCCCTTGGAGGTAGACAGTGTATTCAACTGTTCTGCTGATGCCTTGGAACCTATTGATTTGATTTCGTACACTAGCAGACCATCCTTGGATTTAGAGACCGTGACTCCAGAGGTCTCCGCAAGCTCTCCGGCATTAGCCTCAGCGAGTTTGATCTTTCGTCCATCAGCCAATGTAAGTGTTGCACCTGTTGTTCCTGGCTTAATCACCCGCTCCACAACAGGAAGGTCATCATTAGGCGACTGCTCTTTATTTGTATAGAACCAAACGAACCCAATCAATAGTAGCGCAGCGACCGCCGTAGCATATCGCCATCGAAAGCGACGAATTTGAGTATACTCTCCATCCCTTCGCAGCGTTTCCCACATTTCTTTCTTTATCCGCTCATAGTCCTCCATATTATCGAAAGATGACATGTTTTTGAACCCCTGGGTGGCATACCAAGTATCCACGACTTTGCATTCGGCTTCCGTAGCGGATCCGTCTAAATATCTATCTAAAAGCTGCTTTCCTATTTCCCTGTGCATATATTGGTTATCAACAGCGGTATGCTGTCTATCTATAATACCCCCGAAGGCAATCGATGGGGTAGATGAATTAAAAATATTTTTTTGATAAGATTAGGTCCGGATAATTGGGGATATCAAAAGTTTCAATATGATCGAAATAGAAGGACGAACAAAAGGCTATAAGCACTGTGATGAGCAAGCTTTTCTTTCAGAATACGCAATGCGTATTGTACCTGTTTACGAACGGTACCCTCGCTGATTCCAAGTTTTTCGGCAATCTCCTTATGAGAAAGGTCCTCAATCCGACTTAACTGAAAGACCTCCCGCATCTTGGGAGGCAATTTTGCAATCTCCTGGGTAATCAATAGCATCAACTCTCTTTCGTCAATACCCTCTACAGTGTCATAGTTTATATGTAGGCTATACCTTCCCAACTCATTTAGATAGTCACTTTTGGTCTTACCTTTTTGTATAAGTTTCAGTACACGATTTTTGGACGCGATATACAGGTATCCTCCTAGATTGGCATCTTCCCTAATCATGTCAGATTTACTCCAAATAGAAGTAAAGAGGTCTTGCACCAAATCCTTTGTCGTGTCTTCATCTCGAATCATAAGGTTGATCCTATAATAAATCAACATCGCATATCGATCATAAATCTCAGCAAAAGCTTGTCTATCTCGCTGCTTCACAAGAGAGATAAGTACAGCATCTGTAAATTCCGTATAGTTCATTATAAATATTGGCCAACCAGTACGCTCAATAATTGAATTACAAGTATTGAAAAATAAGTTCCTCTTTAATAGTTATCAGGGTATAAGCTCCAGAAAATACCCACCCAAATTAGCAAAAAACAATGGCTTTGAAGGATTATATCCAACAAAAGCAAAGAAAAATTTAATGCATTACTACTCTTCAGTAATATATCAATAGCAAGTTATTTCTTATATCCTTGTTACAGTAGCAGTTGAGATATTATAAAGCTGGCCAATAGATTTACAACCGTCAATCCCCTCTACAAGAGTCAAAAGATTTCATGAAAAGATAAGTCATTGTGTCCGAGGGATTACGCTTTGTCCAATACCCTTTCATTAAAAAATATCGAAACAAATGATTTTCAAAGAACTACGACTAGGTTCAGATATAAAAGAAACCATATCCAATCAATCACACTCTCTTCTGCCCTATTTACCTGTCCATCGTCAACCTACTACATGCACTTAATCTTTACCTTTAGCCAATTCAAGAGCTGACGTGGTCACATAGTATTTAGCAATCATATTGGGCACTTCCCAATGTGGCATATCCTGATGTTGAAGATACTGTAAAAATTTATTCGTCACCCGCTCAAAATGTCGTTCATGCCCCTCTTTAAGCTCTTCTGGCACACTCACCCACCATCCTCTCGCAGTTTTATGAACTGCGATTCCGGGATATCTAGTCTGCATCTCCTTCAATTGTCCTATCAATATTGATTCGAATCCTTCATCTGCAGTATTAACAGGCTCGATATACAATTGTGGCTTGTATTTTTCTTCCGCGCCCTGACGGATAATCAAGTTTGCCCGACTACCTCTCATAATAGAATAATGAGTATCACCTGTACCTTCAGGAGCCCTATACCCCCATTTGACCGACACTTTGGCGTGTACTCCTTTTATCCTATAATTGATTTCCCCATTCGCATACACCTGCAGAATACTATCCTGTACGACATCCTTTTTGAGAAAGTCTGGAAACACTTCAGACTTAGTTACCGCACTAAATTCTCTTAATGAGAGGTCGGTGCTTGATCTGATCGCAGACAATAACTGAATATCATCCTGATAGTTGATTACTTGTTCAGGAAAGCATTCCCACTGTACGAGATCGACCAAATGTGTAGTGACATCCACAATCCCTTCTCCCTCCTGCTCCACATCCATAAACCAGACTGGTCGAACCAACGGACTACCAGAGACGTGCTTGTAGAAATAATGCACACTTTCTTTAGTTACAGCTGGATTGTCTACAGTTCCTTTTTCTAGCGTCCCAAAAAGGGAGTTCAACATAGAGAACTCTTTCTGTAATATAGTCGTAATCTCGTACCGTTCGGTCATAATATCGTATAAGAGGACTTCCTTTTCTTCAGCAACTTTAAATGCAGCTTTTAATTTTTCAAAGCCCTCCTTATTGATGGCCATGGGCTTGTCTGCCAAGACATTCAAACCTGCATGGACAGATTCACCGATATAATCCATTTTCCTTTTATTGTTACCCGCCAATACAACGACATTTCCTTTCTTTTCGGATAACATTTTTTCAAGATAATCATCTCCAAGATACACCTCTTCTTTCCAAGTAGTGGGATTGTCATCACGTCTATTGTAGGCATTTATCTTTTCCAAGTGCAGCTCTACATCCTTTCCTTTAGGTGCATACACCCATACCGTTGTATCTGTATCTGGATACATCGATTTTTGGACCAGTGCAGCATGAAAATGCCCGGGATCCAGGGTGATAAACCTTACCCCGTGCTCTTTTCCGCTCTTTGATTGCATACAACCTGCCATCGTCAAGACCAAGGGGAGCGCAAATAATTTATTTTTCATTTTAGCCATTTTTCTCGAGGATATAATTAGTCCCATATGGATATCTTTGCGGTCTAGACAATAATTTGTTCGCCTCTACATTATCTTTAAACACCTCTTTCTTAGGGTCCCAGTATAATTTTTTATTAAACTTCATAGCCGCATGTGCTACCAAGCAGGCACTGCATGAGCGGTGCGCCACTTCCACCGGACTAACCGTCACCTTCCCACTCTTGATACAGTCTAACCAATTAGCATGTTGCTCTTGACTTTCGTAGAGATGTATTTCGTTCGGCTCAATCTTCGAACTCAATATCTTAGGATCACTTGCATGAAATATCTTACTTGGAGGAGCACCTGCCCCTGGGTCAGAAGCCGTCACTCCAACATTTCCCCTTGTCACGAATATCCAACCATTCGTCCCCTCAAATTTGACTCCATTTGGGTATTTGCTATCCATATACATATCTACTCCATTGGCATACTTTGCATGCACTTGGTAGTCACCATGCACATTCCATAGTCCTGATTTGGGAAAATCAGCATGAGCCTCCACCTCTATAGGCCCAGTGAGTTCTGTGTCCATGCCCCAATGGGCAATATCAATATGATGTACACCCCACCCTGTAATCATACCCGCACCAAATTGTTCTAATCTCAACCACCCACCCCTTGACCCAATATCTGTAGGCGAGTGGACACGATCTTCGGCATAATAGATATGAGGTGTCGACCCTAGCCACATATCGTAGTTCAAACCCACCGGTATAGGCATCTCCGTGGTCACCCCACCTGACGGGTCAGCAGGAAGACCTATTTGTACGCTCTTGAGCTTACCTATCCGACCATTCCTCACTAATTCACAGGCGTTCTTAAACTGAGGAAAGGGATTGATGGAGCGTTGTTGACTACCAAGCTGAAATACCACACCGGTCTTCCGCACAATATCACTCATCTGCCGTCCTTCTTCAATGGTCAGTGAGGTGGGTTTTTGCAGATAAATGTGCTTCCCTGCCAGAGCTGCTTCTATTGCTGGCTGAGCATGCCAATGATCGGGAGTACTGATGATTACAGCATCGATATCCTTGTTGGCAATCAAATCTTGATAATTATCATACATCTGTACATCGACATAGGTCGAACTTCCCGTTTTCTTTGTATACCATCCCTCTACCATTTTTTTACCGCTTTCCAACCGATAACGGTCCACATCCGCAATGGCCATAATATGAGCATTGCCATGTTTGAACGTTTCGACCAAATCATGGGTGATTGCTATTCGTCCACAACCTATTTGCCCGATATTGATTTTATTGCTTGGGGCATTCTTCCCAAAAACTGAAGCCGGAACGATGGTCGGAAAGCCTATCGCTGCAACCGACGCGGCAGCACCTAGCACCCCCGTTTTCACAAACTCCCGTCTGCTATAACTCATTTTATCTTTTATACTCATATTCGAAACTTGTATATGGTTTTTATATATCGATTAGTAGCGCACTGGGGTATCTCTTGAATCAGCATATGCTCTACTATAATCGAGCTTTTTCACCTGACCCGCCACAAAGTCAATCCCCTGAAGGATATGTGTCACAAAAGTCGGGTCTTCATAAACCTCCTTATCATGTCCCAGTGCGGTGACCCACACATGTCCACCGTCGAATTGTTGATGCCAGGCCGCTGGATACAATTCAAAAAATGGGGCAGAGAATTGCTTTATCCTTTCGGCATCCGCCGGCTTAGAAGCATCCAAGCTTGTGACATCATGCGCCATCAGCACATGTGTACCTGGGTACAACTCTTTGCCAAAATAGCATTCGTCCTTCACATTCCACTCCTTCGGTAAGCCCACCATAGTAGGATGATTGGCATCTATTACCTTGACAATATATTGTTGATTAGCTGCATGCCATGAAAATGTACATCCTACCATCCGCTTAAACCACGTCCAATTTCTTTCAGTACCGGTTACTGAATGGAGTCCAATGAAACCTCCTCCTGCTTGCATATATCTTCTAAATGCCAAGCGCTGGGCATCGGTATCAAATACATCATTATTTGTACTCGGAAATAGTATTAAAGTATATTGCTTCAGATTTTCAGCTGTAAAAACCGCTGGATTATCAGATACATCGGTCTGAAATTGATGCATTTTACCCAATTTTTCCAATGCCTTTACTGCAAAGGGAATGTTGTCATGCACATAGCCCTCACCATTTTTGGTGTAAATCAATATTTTTTTATTTTTTAAATTTGAAGGTTTCTCCATAGCCCTAACGGGCGCAGCGACAATTAGGCAAAGTAAAAGCACGACAATCACCTTAAGATTGGAATTCAAGATTTTCATTTTTTAAGTTTAAGTTATCTTAATATAAGTTTATACGTACCTCGCCAGTTTATTTTGAACGATTACTCAATAGTAAAATTACGCAATAAAATCAAAATTGCAACCGATAGCATAAATATTACAAAAAAAGATTATTTTTACAAACTTGCAATTCTCAATACACACAATGTAAATCAATAAAAACGCAACTTATCACCACAGAAAGAGCACATGGAGCATTTCAGATTTCACACGAACCCCACCCAAGGAATTGGAATACCCAAACCTAGATTGGCACCCGCGATATTATTTATTGAACAACAGCCCCCTATTCAACAATAGCTATGCAACCGATTAAAGAAGTAACGATTTACGACATCGCTGAAAAGCTCAATTTATCACCGACAACAATAAGCAGAGGCCTTAAAGACCACCCTGCCATCAATAAGAAAACAAAGAAAAGAATCAACGACACCGCCTTGGAAATGGGCTATCGCTCTAATACATTTGCCAGTAACCTCCGCAGTCAACGCACACACACGATCGGGGTAATTATCCCGAAAATGAACAGCAACTTCATGTCGACAGTACTCTCCGGCATGGAAAAAATAGCCAACGAAGCCAATTACAACCTCATTATAAGCCAATCACTTGAATCGGCAGAAAAGGAAATGCTAAACATCAAAACCATGTTTAACAATCGGGTTGATGGCCTCATGATTTCGATCGCCTACGACACCATAGACTACTCGATATTTGACCTTTTCATAAACAAGAATATCCCTTTACTCTTCTTTGATCGCACGATCGACCATCCGTTATGCCCAAACATTGAAATCGACAATCAAAAATCAGCCTATATAGCCACCAAGCACCTCATCTCGCAAGGATGTGAAAACATTGTACATATCACGGGCAACCAACAGAGAAATGTATATGCCGAACGACAAAAGGGATATGAAACCGCGCTGCTAGAAGCACAACTCCCAATCAAAGAAGGAAACACCCTAGTATCCACCCTGGATGAGCAATCAGGCATAGATGCTGCTGAGGCAATCCTAGAAATGCACCCCCTTCCTGACGCCGTATTTGTAGACAACGACAACTGTGCCGCCAACTGCATGATACATCTGATAGAAAAAGGCATCCAAATCCCTGAACAAATAGCATTCGTAGGTTTCAACAACGACCCAATAGCCAAGATTATCCGTCCAACCCTCACAACAATCAATTATCCCGGCTTCGAAATGGGACAAATAGCAGCCAAGAAGCTAATCGCTCACCTCAATGGCGAAGAGAGCCTAACTACCACAAATTACATCGGACTTCGATCCGAACTCATACCTCGAGAATCCTCTGCAAGAATCAAATCAAAACAACAAATCGACGACGAGGGCGCTCCACAATAAAGCATTATGTAAATTAATGCATTCGATTGCAATATATCAAAAATATAACTACATTAGACCATTCTTAAAAACCAAAAAAACGACACCTCATACTCATCATGAAAAATCAAAGCAAAAGAAAAATTGCTATCATCACAGGCGGCAGTTCAGGTCTAGGTTATGCTATTGCCGAAAAATTTGTGGCCAATGAAATATACACCATACTTATCGGAAGGAATGAAAAAAATCTAAAAAATGCTTCCGAAAATCTAGGGGCCTTATCATCTTATATCGTATTTGACGTAACTTCACTACAAGATATACCTCAGCTAGTAACAAAAGTAATAACTTCCTACGGCTGCATAGATATCCTTGTCAATAACGCTGGAATTAATCTGAAGAAAGATTTTGTAGATGTAACGGACGATGAATTCCAGCATATAATACTAACCAATCTTACAGCCGTATTTTCATTATCGCGTGAGGTTTCCAAATACATGCTAAGCAATCAAAAAGGCACCATTATTAATATTAGTTCCATGGCTTCGCAATATGGGATTCCTAAAGTCATGGCCTACACGGCATCCAAGTCGGGTATTGAAGGAATGACAAGAGCCATGGCAGTAGAGCTGTCTCCTTTCGGAATCCGTATTAACTGCATCGCCCCAGGGTTCATTGCCACAGACATGTCTGCAAAAGCCTTGAACAATGACCCCGAACGAAAAAACAAAGTATTATCTCGAACACCCATGGGCAAATTGGGAGCCCCCGCTGACGTAGGAGACCTAGCATACTTCTTGGCTTCTGATCAGGCAAAGTTTATCACAGGGACAGTCATACCAGTAGATGGAGGAAATTCCATCGGCTTTTAGGGAGCTTGCATTCATTTCACAAAAGCAATAGGTTCCCACATCTACCTGATAAACTGATTCTATCGGACAAAGAAAGCATCCTTGGATGGGTGCTTTCGCCCCAAACCTCCACAATACCGAGATAGAGACCATATTAGTAAGCCTCCTTGAAGATGAGTACGTGACAAAACAAGGTATTTAGCTTATTACTTGACCCAATGGCATACAAACGCTCCGTACGTTTATATTAACCTCATGTATATCTCTACTTCAATTTTCATTGGAACACTATAGCCATATTTTTGTTTGGGTAAGCCACATTCGTTCTCTCTTATATAAAAAAAGATTATTCTCTCAATCAGACAACCGTATCAGCAATAGACAAAAAATAGAGCACTCCCGAACTCCTCGACCCAATATTTTGATATAAAAACAACCCTGCCAACTCGTTAAGCCTACAACGACCGGTGTAACAGGGGTACCTAATCACAATCAAATGCCTTATGACAACAAGACCTTGATCGATTACAAAGGAAATACGGCTTATTACATCATGAAAGACGACAGTGATATTTTTTACTCCAACACCATTGATACCAACACCGCAAAAGCCACTAGGGTAATACGATTCGCGGGTATCCAAGATGTAACAGCCATTGCAAAATTAAAGCCTTCCAAAACAAGTACCAAAAATTACCTCGAAGAGGGCCATTCGGCTCGTCATTTAGAATTACCATAGCTTCAAATGATTAGGTTTTTAATCTAAAGCAAGTTAATATTTGATTAACCATAACTTCTAATTTAAACTATTTTTAAACTAACCTTAGTATAGCCTTTATATAGCAATTAGCTATGGTAAGGCTATGTAAAGGCTATGTTAACCCTATGTAAAAGCTAGTTTAATATCTAATTTGGTCACAAGAAAGGCTTAAATAAATATCTGCTGTATAGTGAAATAGCAAAGTCTAGTTTGAAAAGAAGATATTCGAATGTTTACTCTCCTCTACAAAATTTCAGAATCTTAGAGAGATCGATTTTAATATATCAAATATCAGTTTTCATACACCAATATGTGAAAACTGATGCTATCTTTACTCATTATTTAGAATAATTACAAATAAAAATAATGAATATCAACAGACAAATTGTAGCCTCAGGCGTCCAGGTAAAATATATCTTTTTTGCCTTTCTATTCATCGGACTAATTTCATCTTGTGATAAAGGCAGTGACCCTAAACCCGATGAGGAAGTCCCCCCACCGGATGACACTACACCCACGGATGAAAACATGTTTTATAAGCTACATCGGGTAGAAAACTTTCAGGGAACCCAAGACAATAATTTTGAAGATGCGGCAACAACAATCTATTATAGTTTAGAAAGCAAAAAAGCGATGGCTGCAGATTACAAACAAACAAATCGTTGGGATATGGCGTTTGGAGGTTTACTAAATAGCTTTGTATCTGGCAACAACGGCAGTAATTCTACGAATTCTGGATATGGTAACACAGCCAAGGGGGGTATTACTATCGTCGAAAAACCCTTTGACCAAGTGACAGATATACCTGCGGATGCGCAGTTTAAGACCGGGGGCCAACTTATTGGAACGGATAATTACGGTGAGTTTGGCGAAGGGATAGGTTGGTACCTGTATGACTTTGGCGGTACCATCGTGCGTGATGGTGCTTATGCCAATCAGCACATAGCCTATGCACTAGACAAATCACTAACCTTAAAAAATGGTACCGTGGTCCCTCCACGTACTGTCATTATCCGCACTGCAAAGGGAAATTACGCAAAAATCAAAATGATATCACTTTATAAAGATCAATATGAACGTGCGCAATGGACAAGGTCCTCACCAAAAGTGTATTTCACATTTGAATATGTATTGGCTCCTGCAGGAAGCTCGAAATTTGAAATTAAATAAAAAAAGCAGCTTGTATACTAAATAAAAAAAACCGGATATACGTTACAGGTACATCCGGCACAATTAAGACTAATTAACAATTTTATTTATTAACCAGCCCCTCCTAAGTGGCAAAATTACAGAAAAAGAAATGAAAAAATCATTTAGATTATTAACAATTGCATTTGGACTTGCTGTTATCGGAATAACAGTATCATGTAATAAAGACGCTGATGTCACGCCTGATTTACAGATAAATAGTTTTGCCGTTGCCCCAGCCCCAGTGGGTGACTCTGTCAACTTTACGGCCACAGGCACGAAAGGATATCTGAAAACACTTTCTTCCGGTGTGTACGGTGCTCGCAATTTCCATCAAGGCACGGTGCCTTCCGAGGTTGACACCTCCCAATGGAGAAACCCGGCAAGTACATACTATTACAATCTTAATATAAACGATGGAGGTACATCTGCCAACTACGACTTTCTTTTTACTGGAACAGCAAATTCTTCCTTCACTGTCAATACCGCAACATATGATTTATTCTATGTAAACACCACCTTTAACGCTGTGGTAAATACCACACCTACAGGCCGCGTGGCTATTCCGTTAGGAGTAGCAGCATCAAATAGCACTTCTGGCTCAGGAGATCCAAGTAGTGCAGGCTGGTATATTTACAATATCAGCAACCATATTATGTCCAGCTTCCAGCCACGTACCTATATTTTGGTAAATAAAGGGACCGGAAGTAATTGGAAAATCAAGTTAAACAGCGTGTATTGGAATGGAAGCCCGAATTCGTCTTTCGCTGCAACGAATTTTCCTTTCATGAGTTTCGACTACTCAGAACTGTAGCATCTGAAATAGCACAAGATCTTAATTTATTTGGTATACGACAGCAAAATTCCGGTGTCAAAATCTATTGACACCGGTTTATTAGAAATAAAATAATGAATACAACTTTACAAACACTCAAATTCAATTTTGGTTATAAGGCATTATTGTCTATCGCCCTAGCCAGCACGTGCTTGATCAGTGCATGCACTAAAACAGAAATTACACCTTACGATGAAGAGCCTCTAGCACGTATCAATAGCTTTAAAATCATTAACAGTACCGCAGAAATTCCAGGAGCTATCAATGAAAACGAGAAAACGATTACTGTCACTATACCTGCTGGAGTATACTTGACGACCTTGGAGCCCGAAATTGCTCTATCAGAGGGGAGTACCCTCAAGGTGGGAGCTGATAGTTTGATTACTAATCTAATTAACTACTTCGCAGAGGGAGCTACACGGGAAATAAATTACCCGGTTACGGCGACGGATGGCAGCAGTGCTACTTATAGACTTCATATCAAGACCAACCAACCTCCATTGGAGATGGGCGAAGTATCTCAGGATGCATCAAATCCCCAAGCCTATGATCAAACATTGTGGTTTACCAATAATTATGTATACATCTTAAATACATTAAAAACTTACCCCTATTCTACTAATTTTGAATTTGATATGACTTTAGCTCAGGCGAGTCTAATCGGGGAAGATGGAACAGAATATAAATTTAAGTCAGCACAATCGGGAACTCCTCCAATCATCGAAAGCGCATATATGCTGTTGAATTTAAATAATATTATAGGACGTGTAACAGGAAGCGGCTCAGGGACTACATATAACCAGACACCTCCTGCGGGTCTTTACAAGATAAAGCTGCGTTACTACAGTCGAGAGACTACACTGAAAAATCCCATCCGAATTTTCTACAACAATTAACCTGCTTTAAGATCATGACAATGAAAAAATACTTCTACTTCTTGACGTTACTAGCTGTCCTTAGCTTTTTGAGTTCTTGTAAAAAAGAATATGAGATGGCCCCCACCCCATACAAAGAAATCACTTCCTTTAAGATAGCCTATCTAAATGGTCAAGATAGTGTCGAGGCTATTCTGGATGGCGAAACTATTCACATCGTATGGCCCGGTTTGACAGAGTGGCCTATTCCGGAAACTGTCAAACCAAAGATTACCGTATCGCATAACGCCATTATCTCGCCAGCATCTGATGCTGCCATATCTTTAGAAGATGGCACGAGTTATACGGTAACAGCACAGGACGGGTCCAGCAAAACCTTTAAACTAAAGGTGACCAATGGCGCTATATTGCCTGCCTTTATGAATGAGGATGCCATTTCATTACCGGCTGGTGGGCAAGCAAGCGTCAGTTTTTCTAATCTGGCAGCAGATGGCTCAGATGTTATTTATCTGGTTAATGATGCCAAAGAGGAATTTAAACCAATCCATGTTTTACAGACGCCAGTTGGTGAAATTTTTTTTATTGCCGATCAACCCGATGGCTCGGGTATTCCGGCAGGCGAATACTACGTTAAAGCGATTAACAAATATCAGGTACCAGTAGTTAGTAGTACGAAAATGGTGACCATCACCAACAAAACAGCGCTGCCGTACATTTATTTTAACCACACACAGCCTATTGAAGTCAAGCGGGGTGAAACTTTCACCGTTCCTATTCGGAATTTTGGCAAAAAGTATGGCATCAACCGTGCACGCTTTTACTACATCGATAACGAGAGTGGTTACGCATCATTTGTGACGTTAACCTATATTGGCACAAATGCAGCCTTTAAT
This sequence comes from Sphingobacterium sp. SYP-B4668, assembly GCF_027627455.1. Lineage (NCBI taxonomy): Bacteria > Pseudomonadati > Bacteroidota > Sphingobacteriia > Sphingobacteriales > Sphingobacteriaceae > Sphingobacterium > Sphingobacterium sp. SYP-B4668. Next base: position 4,413,208 of record NZ_CP115483.1, read on the forward strand.
GAGGTTTCATTTCAAATACCGGAGGATGCTCCTACGGGTATAAGTCTACAAAGTAATCAAGGTTTGCAGATCAGACCAACCTTCGAGGGTATAAATATGACGACAAGCAATACCGCATACTATGCGCATACCATTAAAATAGTCGAATAACACGTTCTATCTTAAAAGCTTCCATAAACTTCCCTTATTCCGATTGGTTCAAGGGAAGTTTGTGCTTAAAGAAAATGAAGCCGAAGTGCAAGTAGTTCGCAGAACATGTTTTCAGGTATGGTGTCTGACAGTGGTTTTTATAGACCAGGGTATAACTCATTAATCGCTCTATAAATCTGAGTAATTATGATATGTATCTTAGCTACCTAATACCACTATGAATTACCGTTGATAGGGATGTATCAAAGATCTTGGTTGGGACCGTATTACATGAAGAAGTAGAAATAGCAATAAAACGTTGACAATAAACATACAATTCAATAAAAGGTATCTTTTCAAGGCTATCGATAAATTTGGTATACAAAGAATCTGTCGTGACTACCCCACCTATTTGTCGGCATTGCCCGCTAAATAATAAAAAGTGTACTGTATCTTTGCTATGCATCCTATAATACGAGCAGCAATGAAAAACCATAGTGTAGCGCATAATCAGTTAAGCAAATTTGTCGGAAAGTGGCACACTGAGGGCCTGATCCCAGGTACTCATAATACTCCAGCGATAAGCATCAAAGGAACGGATACATATATGTGGATTGTAGATGGTTACTTTTTACTTCATACAGCCGATGTAACAATCGGAGACGACAACAGTCAAACTCATGAAATCATTGGTTACGATTATTTAAATAATCACTATACCATGCAACACTATAATAACAAAGGCAACTCTGGGCTGATGACAGCGACAGTTAAGGATAACATTTGGACCTTCGTTGGAGATGACCTACGATTTACAGGTGGATTTAATGAGGAGGAAGACGAATTTACTGGTATCTGGGAACACCATTCAATGACTAGCGGTTGGAGCCATCTTATGAATATTAAGTTATCCAAAAAGATTGAAACAAAATAAAGATTAACAAACGAGCAGTGACTCTCATACATCAACATTAAAACCATTCCGCGATCCGTGCATCTTATACAGTTAAGATATCGATCGATTCAATATCCAACCGATTGCAGCGTTAGTTTATAGTCATGTGTTCCTCACTCACTACCGTCAAATCAATCTGATTTGCAGGAATTATTTTTAACAACGCCATAAATAAGGATATGAGGTAATAAGCCATCAGCAAACCCACCTTGGGAATACACCCTGCCCATGAAACTCTAATAGTTGTTATAGGGTAGAGAGAATCGCTGTATGTTGGCGCTTGCCGATGGCTTTCATTCATTGATGTATATCTAATCAGCAAACAATATGTTAGTAGCTATTTCATAGAAAGTATCTCCCTTTTTTATAAATGGAGGAGCTTCACCCCAGGTTTCCCTTGAAATCATATACAAGGTAAATATATTTTTAACAGGTAAGGGATCGATACCAGAAGGACTAAATGCCATATTGGAATAATTTGTCCCACCATGATTGAGCAAGGGTTGGCCGGTATCGCTATCTACAAATTCGAACACGTAGCTGCAAGGAATCTCCGGTAATGGATTAGGCAGACCATCGGGTAAAATGTGGTACTCTGCCTTGTCCACACTATTCTTTACGTCTTTGATGGCACCTATCTCCTTAACCACCTCATTCCAATCAGCATCATAATAACTAATCGATACTTTGAGATCCAATCGTTCAAATGGAATAAGGTCTTGGGCATAATTGGCTAGCTTTACTTTGATGTGTCCTGCGGGAGCCGGAGTTTCGGCATCCTGTTCTTTTGGATCGATAAAAGCGACGGGAGCATCCATTGTAGGTTGGAATAATGTAAATGTTTCTTTGGTACCCGGCTTTACGTCGATCACTTTTTCTGCAACCACTTTTCCATCGCGGGTATCATAGAATTCGAATTTGCCTTCACCAGGCACCACTCTGATTTTCTTATTGCTTGCATCCCACTCGCTTGGGTATCCATTGTACCTAAGCCCTATAAAGACACCAGCCCCATTGTCTCGTAGTGCAGTTTTATCCGCATCAAAATAGACATCGACAAATTCTGAGAATGAATTTATATATTCTGCTTTCTGGCAGGAATGCAATCCTGTTGATAATAGGCAAATAATTATAGTATTTCTTATAGACGCTTTCATCTGTTTATTTTTTGATTTTCAACTGCAATGATTGATGATTAAAAATTATAGCTCACACTCAGACTGAAACGTCGACCTTCCCTTTTACGGTAGGTGATGTTGTCGCCCTCTTCTTTATTGTATTGAATAGATTTGCCCTTTTTTAGGATATAAAATTTATTGTCATCCGTTTCATAATCATCGATATTGATGTAATAACTTGTCCAATCGTCCAGTATGTTGGCAATATTGAGTTTGACCTCCATTTTTTTCTTTAAAAACCGGGCATAAAATTGGGCATCCAGTTGTTTAGGAGCCAATTCATACTCGACCCTCGCCAGATTTACATTTGCCAAATTTGTTCGGGCACCACGGTGGTTGTAGCTCGCAGTAGCACCAAAACGGTCTCCCCAATAACCCAATCCCAGGTTCAATAACCAAGGGGACTGACCAATCAATGGTCTGTCCTGATTGGGGTAGCGTTGTTGAACACGTTCGGCAACCTGTGTTTCCGGATTATTAATCCATTCCCAATGACTGAGCACATTAACCTCTGATTTGAGCAGTGTTCCATTGGCCGATATAAAAAAGTCTTTCGCCCAATCCCGGTCGGAAAGGAAACTGAAATTTTTCCGGACTTCCAATTCCAGTCCCAGGTTTTTTGCACTTTCCATATTGGCATAGGTATACTGGTTGGAACCGTTGCCGGAATGGATCAACTCGATGGGCTTGTCCAATTTTTTATGATACCCCGTTAATGAAATAATTTCTCCGGGTGAAGGGTACCATTCCAATCGTAAATCCATATTGTCGATCAATGTAGACTCAACATGTTCGCCGTATACATAGCCGTCTATTTCAAAATCGTACATCGCAAACATCCCTACTTCTCTAAAGTCTGGTCTTATGATGGTTTTGGAATAGCTACCGCGGATGTTGAACTCAGGGGTCAAGCTATAGGTGGCGTTTATAGACGGAAGGAACCGCCAGTTATCTTCCTCCACCCCAAAACGATGTCTTTGCACATCATCTGGATCTGGTTCGTCTTGGTAAGATCGTCTATACAGCTCTTCCTGCTTTGAGTTTAAGCCAAAGTATTCGGCACGAACACCGTACACTAAGCGAAGTTTATTCCAAAGTTTCTGATCAGCCATCAGAAAGAGGGCATGTGAGCTCATGTCCCCATCGTAGTAGCGCCCCCCCAGTGCATCGGCGTAATAATATGCCTGACCATTTCCATTCCCGATATTTTCGGTCGCAAACAATCGGTCATAGGGTACCTCGATTGCAGGAGCCTTCTGATTCGCGGTTCCCTCAGCCCAGGATCTGGTCCAGGGAACCATTTTATTTACATCCAGCGAACGTTTTTTAGACCATGCTTGATAACCCAGCTTGATTAGGGTAGATACTTTTTTTTCTTCTCCAAATTTACGGGAAAATGCTGCACTCCAATTGTAGTCAGTTTCATTGATATGTGTCCACATGCGCCAGTCTTTGAAGCTGTTACCGGTAGAGGCCGCTGAATGTGTCATTAGTCCTGGTGTTTGAAAATAGGGCTCATCTGCAATAATAGCGGTTAATCGATAAGAGAGTTTGCGCTCATCCAATATCTGTTGCTTAATTTTATTGACGGCAAACATCCCTTCGGCTTTAATTTTCCAGGGCAGCTGATATTCACCGATCAACTGGTGCTGTTGCAGGGACATCGCCTCAGGTAACTGATAGACTAATTTAGTGGCACCCGGATTGGAATCTTCACGGGGATTCTGAATTGATTCATTATAGTTATCGCTGTATGTGCGGGCATACATGTTTTTTAGGGCAATCTTAAAATTCTGCCCCTGCAAGCCCATATTTGCAAGCAATCCTCCGTTACTGTTGAAACGGTAGGATGTGCCAGCCCCGTTGTCACCAAGACCTACACTATCAATATAGTGATTCATGGGCGAACGTCTCACATTATTAAAGGAGACGATATTCTGCTCGTTCCTGAAATTTGCAGATGCGACAAATCCAAAGCGATTTCCATTTTTTAAATCATAAACACGCCCAAGCGAGAGACGCATGTTTTGATTGGGTGAAGCTTTATATTTGTTTAATCGCATGGCATCACTGTTCAACCTTTTAGACTGGGCAATGGCATCCAGGTCATTGTATTTTACGGCATCACCAAATTCCGTCGGATTGAGCGGTGTACCGTTCAGTTCGGGATCAGTAAGGATATAACCCGGAGGCGCATCTAGTTGGCTCGCCCGGTTATTCCAGTCCCAGGTTTTCATTCCTTCAGGCATTTTGGCCGATTTGTCAAAGAAACCGAAATATTCACTGGTATGGCGTTCGCCCAAACGGTAAAAGTCTTTTCCAGTGGTTCGTGAATTACCGCCCGTCCCCAATTGAATGGTGGTAAAATTTTGTTCGGGGATATCGATGGTATTTACAGATACCTGCCCACCCGAAAACTCGGCCGATACATCCGGTGTTGCCGTTTTGTTGACTACTACGGAGCTGACGATTTCGGTAGGAATGATTTCAAAGGAAAAATCACGCCTGTTCTGCGAGGTGCTTGGGATTACGACACCATCCAACATGGCTTGATTATAGCGATCGGACATTCCTCGTACAATGACACTTCGGTTGTTTACCGTCGTCAGTCCTGTCACTCTTTTCAATACCTGCCCCATATCATTATCGGGGGTACGGGCGATCTGCTCGGCGGATATACCATCGGTCACGGAAGCTGCATTTTTCTGTGTAGCATATAGTCCGGCTACGCTCTCTTTTTTATAACTACTGGTCACAACGACCTGATCAAGCATACTTGTAGATTGGACCAAAACAATATTGAGACTGGTTAACTTGCCCGCTTTCACTTCTATTTGTGTGATACGCTTAGTTTGGAAAGAGATGTAGCTTACTTCCAGAATATAAATACCTGGAAGTAAGCTAAAAACATAACTACCATCTACACCGCTTTGGACAGTTTGGCCAGTCGATATTAGTTTAATGTTGGCACCGAGAAGTGGACTCCCGCGATCGCCAATCACTTTACCGGAGAGGCGACCTGGCTGTTGGTTAGTGGTATGGGACGTAGTAGCTTTCGCTTTGATAAGGATATTATTTTCCACAAGTTCGTAGCTCATAGGTTGCTCAATAAATAGTCTATCAAGAACACTTCGGAGACTACCTCCCTCAACCTGGATATCTACCAATAATGCGGCTTTCATCAATTCGGTGCTATATAGACTTTCATAACCCGTCTGGCGTTTGATTTCAGATAATACAGTAGAAAGTTGCGCCTGTTTGTAGGAAAGACTGACCTGTTGGGAGTAGACAGCCGCATGCAGTTGCATATACCCTATTAGCATAAAGAGGAACGTTAGTTTCATGACGCGGATGGCGGGGCCATTCCCCAAAAAATGGTGTATAACGAAGTATAAACCCAGGCCATTTGTATTGCCGGGACAATTTAAAATCATATTTTTGTACTATTAAGCGAATAAATCTGTAAACTAATTCTTGCTGGATTATTTTCAGAGGCTTGATATCGCCGGCAGTGTACCACCACTGCCGGTTTTTGCCTTTCTCATATGGTCCTATGTCATAAATTTTCTGTTTTTTAGGGGTTAGTAATCTTTTGGTTGGTTATAATCTTGACGTTCTTAGCATTGATTTCGAATCGAAAGCCCCCAGTTACTTCCAACATGTTCAGTACGTTGGACAAGGGCAGACTACGTGAAATACCACCATTAAAATGAACCATCGGCATGTTACTGTAATCGATGTCAACGTCATACCAGTTCTCCAGCTGTTGCATGACGGTGCGGATATTATCGTTTTCAAAGCGGAACATACCATTCTTCCAGGCAGTCGTCTTTTCCAAACTGACGTTATAGACATTGATTTTCCCGGTTTCAAATAAAGCTTGTTGCCCAGGCACCAGAATGATACCTTGCCTTTTCGATATGTCTTGAACCCGAACACTGCCCTCTATAAGGGTGGTGGCTTCAAATTTCTGTCCAACATACGCAGTCACATTAAACTGGGTGCCCAATACTTCAATCTGTTGATTTGGGGTCTCGACGATAAAGGGAATACTTTTCTGCTTATTACGCATCTTTGCCACGTCAAAATACACTTCCCCGCTCATCTTTACGCTTCTTGACTCCGTTGCAAAAACTGTGGGAAAGGTCAGCGAGGAACCTGCATTGAGCCATACTTTGGTACCATCAGGCAAAATCACCATATACCGCCCACCTTTGGGTGTTGTAATAGTATGGTAATCATTGATAGCACCGTTAAAAGGTTTATGACTCATCTGATAGACGAGCGCACCTTCAGAATCTAAGTAGAAAGGGAGGCCATCTAATTTGTTAGAAGCTTTATTATCCAATATAATCGACCTCCCATCGGCAAGTCTGAGGTAGGCTTCATCCTTGGCAGGTAACGCGTCATTGACGCTATAAACAGCAGTATCTTGTGCAGGATTGCCTTGAAAAAGCAGCATATATCCCCACCAAAAAGTCAGTAGAAAAATGGCAGATATGGCACAGCTCCATGTCATACGATTATATGATTTACGACGCTGTAGATGTTCAGGATTTGCCTGCGAACTGATTTTTTGGAATAGCATTTTGGCTTGTTGCTTCTTCTCTTCGACAGTCAATAGGTCTGTGAATCCCGGTTCTTGCTCAAAGGTATCGTATAGGTCATCCAACTCTTGGCGCTCAGCCTTCGAAGCCAACCCCTGTTCCACTTTTCCAATTAACTCAATAAAACGTCTTTTATCCATTTTTATGCCTTAATATAGATAAGACACACTCCAAGCTAAAAACCGCTATTGGAAAAATGTACTTTTTAAAATTTTTATGAAAATTGGTAGATAAGGCCTAAGAATACAATTGAAAACTGATAGTCCGTAAAGTCTGTACGCAAAATATCCATGGCTTTACGGATGTGCTTTTCTACAGTACTAATGGATATTTGGAGCTTTTCCGAAATATTTCTGTGAGAAAGACTTTCTATCTTGCTCAATAGGAATACTTCTCGACATTTCGCAGGCATACGACCGATTGAACGTTCCATCTGTATGGATAATTCTTTTTGATGTAGATTTTGATAGGGAGTTTCGGAAGAAAATATCTGCTTTTGGGCCAAAATACTTTCCATATATTTTCCGTGAATGTGCTTAGAGCGGTAATAATTGAACACTCGAGATTTTAGAGCTACTTTCAGGTAGGCCTCCACGGATGTATGAATGTCGAGTATCTCTCTTTTCTGATAAAGTGAAACAAAAAGCTCCTGCACAATCTCTTCAGACTCCTCTTTGGAACCAATTCTTTTATATGCACTGTCAAGTAATACATCCCAATATCGCATAAAAATCTCCTTGAATGCTTGGTGATTGTCCAACTTCATTTTTCTGACTAACTCTTGGTCTGACAATACATTGAAAAACATATAGTTCTATTGATATTCCTACACACAAAATTAGCGTACGGAAAACAACAGAGGATTAACGTTCTATTAAATTAGTATGAAGAAAAGTAATACAGCAAGTTTCGGATTTTATCTAGACCTCTATTAAGATAGCTTTGCTTTATATATAAAACAAAACGATATGCAGATTTTCAAAAATAGCGTAATTCTAATTACAGGAGCCAACCGAGGGATAGGTAAATCGCTTGTAAAGGCCTTGCTGAACAATGGAGCAAAAAAGGTATATGCAACCTGTAGAGACTTAAATGGAATGCCCGAATTCAATGACAGCAGGGTAATACCACTGGAATTGGACATTACCAATGATGACCAAGTGGCACTTTGCGCAGTCGCTGCCCCCGACACTGAAATTCTCATCAATAATGCAGGGGGGGTAAATCCTGGAAATATTCTCGAGGGTAATCCGATTGGAATGGACAAAGATATGAAGGTAAATTATTTTGGAACAATAAAGATGATGCGTGCATTCGTACCTGTTTTGAAAAAAAATACGCCTGCTAAAATTATAAACATTGTTTCTATTGCAGCGTATTCACCCTTACCGTCCATTGCAGGATATGCAGCATCCAAAGCTGCCCTTTTCTCGGCAACACAATCAGTAAGAATTGAATTGGCCAAAGAAGGAATCACTGTTCATGCAATCAACCCTGGTGCAATTGATACCGATATGAACAAAGGAAGCGATTGGGATATGCCACATCCCGATAGCATCGCAACAAAAATACTAGCGGGTGTATCCGAAGGACAGCTGGATATGATACCAGACGAAATGGGCCAAGGCATGTACAATGCCTGGAAAGAAGAACCTTCGAAATTGTCACAAATCTTTTCCGATTTGTATCACGGCAAAAATGAAAGATAATAGCTGTATTCAAAGTGGACACTAAACTATAGCCTTTTCCAAACTCATTTTGATAAGCTGGTAAGTATTTGAATATGAAGTAGGATAAAGAATGGAAATTCGAAGCAATACATCTTAAGTGTATGCCAAAACTATATTTGACACCATTAAGATATGAGCTAAGGATCAGAACACACACAATCTCGCTCTACTTCTAATATTCTACATAGTTAAGAAAAACACATTCAGTCTAGATTTTATAAATTTGATAGCTTTACCGATATACCATTCGACAGTCTTTTTTGATAGCTGCAATTCAGCAGCTATCTGCTTATGTGTATACCCCTCGACACGACTCATCTCGAATACCAAACGACATTTTTCAGGCAGTATGGCTACTAAATTGTTTATTCGACCATTGGTCTCGTAATACTCCATCCATTGTTGTGTAGAGTCGTCTGGCAAATGTAGAAGGGCCTCCTCGGCGGCTTCATCTCCATAGTGCCTATGTCTTGCTCGCGCATTTAGATGCTTTAATACACGATACTTAACAGCAACGGATAAATAAGAACGGAGTTGAGAATGAATCTCAAGGTCCTCCCTCCTAAGCCAAATGCTGATAAATACCTGCTGAACAATATCTTCTGCTTCTTCGTGACTGCCCAACTTATTGGCAGCAGCGGTAAAAAGTCTTTTCCAATACCTTTCATATATTTCACCGAATGCTTCCTCGCTACTTAGCTTGAGCAACTGGATGAGGCTTTCATCCGAAAGATGACTTGTCGCTTCTTTCATAATTTAAAGACAAATAATTTTCAGGCAATTTGCAGCGCGAGATGATAGATAGTATTCTACTTGTGATGGCCCATTGGCTGCCCGTTGGTTAAAAAGGCTTATTAGTGCTGTCCATGGGGAAATGTTGTCCCATCACACTAAAAAATCAAATGTTAAAAACTACCGACCAACTTTTCCCTGTTTCACAAAAAAACTATAGTGATGCCTACCATCTTGACGGGTTCAAAAAAACGTACTATCTTTAGAGTTGCTAGAAAAGACAATACCGATTGCTTGACCTCTAAAAAATAGAGACATGACTTTTTTATGGAAGGATGGTCGGTAGGGATGAATACTAATGTACAACGCAACTTCATTGTGCCGATGAAAATAGGTCGCGTGCAACCTGCCCCATCTTGGTAGTGTGGTGCAGTTATGTAATCATCCGAGTATAGCGATTACCCTATTCGGGTGGAGAGAACAGGTTTTTTAATAATAATGCTTGAGCATACCAGCATTCGACTTCCCTTGAATGGGATTGTTTGTACTGATGTCTAATTGGTCTTGTCGTTTTCATAATCATAATTGGTTTTATGGAAACGAGCCTTGATGCATACGAAGCGAGGGGTGACAATCCTATCTTCAACTTTTATCGAGGCACGGCTAAGAGCCATTTGACGAAGTATCCAATAGGGTGCCACCCCTCTCTGCAAAGATACAAAAATAAGGGGTAGCGACTACCCTACGGTCTTGCGTCATTGAAATTTAGCCGTTTTCGATAACAAGACTCTTTTAATTATAGTCGCAAGCCAAACATTGTTGGCATACACAAATGTAAAAACATTATTTAAGACTACCAAATATATGGTAGGAAATTTTAAGAGATGAGTAAAATTTTCGAAACTAAAGCTATCTTCCGAATAGAATACGAGTTAATACAAAATGTAAAGAAATTTCGCAGCCAAAAGGGCTGGTCTCAAGAAGTATTAAGTTCAAAATTAGGATTTGTTGAAACATTCGTCGGGAAATGTGAATCGTTGGATCAACCTGAAAAATATAATTTGCGGCATATCGGGATAATCAAAAAAGTATTTGACCTTAAAAGCCTAGACAATCTTTTTCCTGACGGATTGCCTAAAGATGAGCAGATTATAATTGCTTATAAAAAGGTTCCGAGAATCAAGGCTGACGGTACGCCTTCTAAAATAATGGAAAATGTAGTTATTGAGCTTGTCGTCGTCGAAGAAGAAACAAAAGCTGCTGCCAATAAAACGAAAGAGAGGTGATGACCAATGACTATGGTTATTCTAAAGCCATCCCATAGAGAACTAATAAAACGAAGGGTTAGCTATTAGGAGCAGGATCGAACTGCAGTCCGCCAGCTGGCGGATATGAATCCTAGCCAAAACCCTTATTAACGACAAAAGCTCCAAGGTGTCTTGAAGCTTTTTTAGTAGCGGGGAGCAGGATCGAACTGCAGTCCGCCAGCTGGCGGATATGAACCCTAGCCAAAACCCTTATTAACGACAAAAGCTCCAAGGTGTCTTGAAGCTTTTTTAGTAGCGGGGAGCAGGATCGAACTGCCGACCTCAGGGTTATGAATCCTGCGCTCTAACCATCTGAGCTACCCCGCCGTTTTTGAGTATGCAAATATAGCAATATCAAACTATATTCAAAATACCTTTACACATATTTTTCAGCTTTTCTTGATGAAAAAGGGATATGCGCTCGCAATTAGCTAAGAATGAAACCATCACGTTTTTCCTAATTTGCAGTGTAAAGGAAAAAAAATCTGACTGCTTCACTACCCCAAAAAAACAAACTCATTCAAAATGAAAAAAATAAGCTAAAAAAGTTTTTTGCTTTTTATCCAAGAAAAGTTAGATACTATTTTTTTAAACAAAATAAATATGTATACTTACAGAAATGGAGTCACCTAGTTCTTTTGTGTAAGGGGGAGTAAGTCGATTTTTTCAAGGAGAATTAGTGTGGCACGATTTTTAAAAGAAAAGTGTTCAAGAAAACAACTAAACTAGTGCATATAATTGTATGGAAGAAAAAGTAAAATTTCAACGCGAATATATCATAAATTCATCTCCTCGAATACTTTATCCTTTTTTGGAAGAGGCTAATGCGCTATCACAGTGGTTTGCGGATGAGGTCCACCATCGTGACAACACCTATGAATTTATCTGGGATAACGAAAGCCAAAAAGCAAAGCTTGTCTCATTCAAAGAAAACAAAAGTGTGAAGTTTAAATGGCTGGATGATGAGCCCTATTATTTTGAAATGGAAATCAATCAAGATGAGCTCACGAATGACGTTGCCTTATCGATTACAGACTTTGCCCACAAGGACAATCTTGAGGACCGCAAAAAAATATGGGACAACCAGATTGAATATCTTCAAAGTGTTATTGGAGCCTAAAAAATCTTTATCTTTGTAGCATAAAACATATTTATGCTACAAAGTATCAATAATTAATAGTGATAGGTTGTATAGCGAGCTGACGGATGAAAAAAATTCACTTATTAATTCTTCAATCTTTCATCAAACCCTTCATCGTCACATTTTGTATTGTGATGTTTGTGCTGTTGATGCTTTTTCTCTTCAAATACATTGATGATTTGATCGGCAAAGGGTTTGAATGGTATGTCATATTGCAACTCATCGGCTATCAATCTGCCGTACAGATGCAGATGGCCCTCCCGCTCTCCATGCTCCTATCCTCCATCATGACTTTCGGTAATCTTGGAGAAAGTTATGAATTGGTAGCGATTAAAGCTGCTGGGGTTTCGTTACGAAAAGCGATGACACCTCTGTTTATCTTGGTGACCATGTTCAGTGCTGGTTCATTTCTATTCTCGGATTACATCCTACCCATTGTAAATCTTAAAATGGGGTCTCTCCTATATGATGTTCGCAACAAACAAGCAGACTTTTTGATTAAACCAGGAATTTTCAACAGTACAATCCCTGGGTATGCTATTCGTGCAAAAAGTAAAAGTAAAGACGGTACAATATTGAAAGACTTGATGATTTATGATCATAGTACTGGAAGTTCGGCCAATAATGTAACGCTCGCCCAAGAGGGGTTTATCCAGAATTCGCCTGATAACAGCTTTATGGTGCTCAAACTCAAAGACGGAGTAAGATACGAGGAGTCTCGTGGAAAAAATTCAAAGACATATGACCCCAGAAGGCAGTTTATCCGCTTTCAATTCAAAGAAACGGAACAAAAATTTGATATGGAAAATTTCAAGATGAAGCGAACAGATGAAAATCTTTTCAAATCTCATCACGCCATGTTAAATCTTAAACAGCTCAAGGTCTATACCGATTCCAATTATCGACAACTGGATAGTGTGGGGCGCATGGCAGAAGCTGATATTCGAAATTATTACAACTATTATTCTAAGTACTTCAACCCAGAAGGTGTCAAAGTAAAGCCGCAAAAGGTCAAGCCTTACAAAAACTTCCTAGATGATATAGTACCAGCAGGTCAACAAAGACAAATAATAGGTTCTGCAATAACGCAGAGTCGCTATATTTCCGAAACCCTCGGTAATAAGACAATGGAATATAAAGCTTTTAAGGATAGGGATATTCGATATCGATTAGAGTTTCATCGTAAATTTACACTTGCCGTATCCTGCCTGCTTCTATTTGGCATTGGGGCACCTTTGGGGGCAATCATTCGAAAAGGAGGCCTAGGCCTACCTGTAGTCATGTCTATCATCTTCTTTCTAATTTACCACATTATCTCAACAATGTCCGAGAAAGCAGCAAAAGATGCAAGTCTCTCTCCGGTCGTTGGCATGTGGATGGCCATCATCGTACTGACACCATTGGCTATATTCCTAACGTACAAATCGACCACAGATTCTTCGCTATTCGATATTGAACAGTACAAACTCAAGGCTCAATACTTTGTAAATACGATTAAAAACAAATTCAGTAAGGATAAAAAACAGATTTAAATCGAAAGATTTAAATAATTTGACAAGAGGGTTATAAATGGTATGTATAACAGCTCTAACTTTGTAAAAAATTGATTATTTCTTAATATAAAATGGATATTAAACTCAATACGATTGAAGAAGCAATCGCTGACATACAAGCCGGAAAAGTCATTATTGTAGTCGATGATGAAGACCGCGAAAATGAAGGTGACTTTGTAACAGCCGCACGCAATGCTACTCCGGAAATCATTAATTTCATGGCTACGCACGGTAGGGGTTTGGTATGTGCACCGTTGACCCAAGAACGTTGTAATGAATTGGGGCTCGAACTAATGGTGGGCCAAAATACTGCAGTATATGAAACAAACTTTACCGTTTCGGTAGATTTACAAGGCTATGGCTGTACTACCGGAATCTCTGCTTCAGATCGTTCAAAGACTATTAAAGCGCTTATCGATCCCAATATCCGTCCAGAGGAACTAGGACGTCCAGGGCATATATTTCCACTTATTGCAAAAGATGGTGGCGTACTTCGTCGTACCGGCCATACCGAAGCTACTGTCGACTTAGCTCGTCTCGCTGGATTTGAGCCTGCTGGGGTATTGGTCGAAATATTGAAAGAAGATGGTGAGATGGCTAGATTACCAGAACTTATTGAAGTAGCCAAACGCTTCGACCTCAAAATCGTCAGTATTGAAGATCTTATTGAATACAGATTAAAACATGACTCTCTAATTGAAGAAGAGGTCACTGTCAACATGCCAACTGAATTTGGTGAGTTTAAATTGAAAGCCTACACACAGAAAGATACAGGAGCGCAGCACCTAGCTCTATTTAAAGGTGAATGGAATGAAGAAGAACCTATTTTGGTACGTGTACACAGTTCATGTATGACAGGTGACATCTTTGGCTCATGTAGATGTGATTGTGGACCACAGTTACACAAAGCGATGCAAATGATTCAAGCGGAAGGAAAAGGTGTTATAGTATATATGAATCAGGAAGGCCGTGGAATTGGACTAATCAACAAACTACACGCCTATAAACTGCAAGAAAGTGGTGTAGATACAGTTGATGCCAATCTCCAATTAGGGTTCAAAGCCGATCTTCGCGACTATGGTGTAGGGGCTCAGATTTTGAGAAGCTTGGGTGTCACTAAGATGCGGTTGATGTCCAACAATCCAACTAAGAGAGCTGGACTGGTAGGTTATGGCCTGGAGATTATCGAAAATGTACCCATCGAGATCGAAGCCAACAAATACAATGAAGAATATCTCAAAACAAAACGTGACCGTATGGGTCACACCATCATGAAGAATCTATAGTTAACAAAAAAGGGACTCATTGAGTCCCTTTTTTGTTAACTATATTCCTTTCGGTATGCGTAATAGAATAATATCGGCAACACAGCCACAGATAGGATAAGGCAGATAATCAAACCGCCGACAATCATAATGGCGAGGGGCTTTTGGATCTCAGACCCCATTCCACTCGATAATGCCGCGGGGAGCAATCCCATTGACCCCATGAGTGCAATCATGACAACAGGTCTAATCCGACTCTTGACGCCGCTATAAATGGACTCTTGGAGGCTCATTTTCGCCTTTAGATTGTCCTTCATCACACCTATCAATACAATACCATCTATTGTCGCGACTCCAAACAAAATAATAAATCCGATACCTGCAGAGATACCAAAGATAGTCCCTGTCACCCATAATGAAATAAACCCACCAATAAAAGCAAAAGGTAGTGTGATTGCTGAAATCAAGGTATCCTTCCCATTTCCAAAATTAGCATACAACAAGAGAAGAATGAGTACCAATGAGACAGGGACAACCATCATCAATTGCTTGGAAGCCCTTTCTTTACTTTCAAACTCTCCTGCCCATACCAATTTATTCTCTTTGGCAAGTGATATTTCCTTCTCGACCTTTGCTTTAGCCTCTACAATTGTACTTCCCAAGTCGCGGCCTTCAATATTGAATCCTATACCAATATATCGAGAATTGCCCTCTCTATATATAAATGCAGGCCCAGTATGGTAATCTATCGTTGCAATTTCTCGAAGAGGAACACGTTGATCGTTCATTGTTGGAATCAAGATATTACCAATCTTTTCGGGATTATCACGATATTCCTTCTGAAAACGTAACCTCACATCAAACATGCGTTCATTTTCATAAAATGTAGTTGCAGACTGTCCGCCAATAGTCATCTCGATGACGGATTGCACATCTCGGGTGGACACTCCGTATTTGGCCATTTTAGAATCGTGTAGCTGTATCCGCAACTCGGGAAGCCCGATATTCTTGAATACATTGACATCCGTAATCCCCTCTACAGATTCAATCGTATTGGCAACTTGAAATGCTTTCTTTTCCAAATCATACAGATTGTCACCAAATATCTTGATTACCAATGGGCTCTTGACACCTGCAACATATTCCTCTACATTATCCTGAATAGGTTGGCTAAATCCAAAGTTGATACCTGGATACTGCTGCAGCTTATCCCGCATCTGCTGGATCAATTCATCTTTTGAGATTTTGTTCTTCCATTCTTGATGGGGCTTTAATTCAATATTGAATTCGATATTAAAAAATCCGGTAGGGTCTGTACCATCGTTGGGTCTTCCAGTCTGGGTCATAATGAAATCTATTTCATCAAAATCATCCCTAAGCATTGTCTTCATCTCTTTTGTCAGCTCTACAGATTCGTCCAGATTGATACTATTAGGCAGTGTCGCTCTAATGTAAATGGCACCTTCATTGAGCTTAGGAAGGAATTCCGAACCATAGAAGTGAAACCGTACAGCGGACCCGATAAGAATAAACAGAAATAAGCCAATCGTCCACTTCTTATGCTTAAATGCAAGCTTAAAGAAACTAAACACATGCTTTCCAAAGAATCTAGATATGGCATTCTCCTTCTCACTGATATTCTTATTAAGTAGATACTTACACATCGCAGGTACATAAGTGAGGCTCAAAATCAAAGAACCCAACAAGGCATATCCTAAGGTAAACGCTAATGGCGAAAACATCTTTCCTTCAACTTTTTGAAAGGAGAAGATAGGCAAAAGAGCAACTATTAGAATCAATAAAGCAAAGAATATATAACTTGCGACGGACCCGGCACTCTTCTTGATTATTCCTAATTTTGATATCTTATTAAAGCGGGCTGCACCTAGTCGGTGGGACTCCCGCTCCATCGCCACAAATACGGTCTCCACGATGACGAGCGTGCCCTCGAGCAGCAAACCAAAATCGAGAGAGCCCATTGAGATAAGGTTAGCAGGCAACCCTTGTATTCGCAGCATGATAATCGCAAATAGGAAGGCCAATGGGATGACCGACGCTACGATAAACGTCGTCTTCCAATTGTACAAAAAGATGAATACGATAAACGAGACCAACAAGATGCCCTCTACTAAGTTTTTAGAGACAGTATGCACCGTATTGTCCACCAGTTTTGTCCGATCCACGATGGGGATAAGTTGTACATTCTTGGGTAAAATACGGGTATTGAGATCTTCAATTTTTTCTTTTAACCGACCAATGACCTCAGACGGATTCTCGCCGCGTAGCATGACTACTATCCCTTCGACTAAATCGTCCTCATCATTGTATCCAACTTGTCCGAGTCTAGGTTTGGCAGAAATCTGTACCTCGGCCACATGCTTAATCAAGATAGGAGTGGATCCATTGACTTTGACCAAGATGTTACCAATATCTTCTATCTTATCAAGCAGCCCTACACCACGCACCACATAGGCTTGATTGCCTTGCTGAATAACATCTCCACCTACATTAATATTAGAACGGGATACGGCTTCGTATACATCCAAGGGAGACAAGTTGTAGTTTGCCAACTCGGTAGGGTTAATCTTGATTTCGTATATTTTCTCCTCACCGCCAAAACTGACCACATCTGCCACACCAGCTACCGATACCAATTCACGTTCTATAGTCCAATCTTGGATTGCAGACACTTCCTTAATAGGTAAATCACTCTTAATAATGTATCTAAAAATTTCGCCCGTAGCACCATATGGGGGTTCAATCTCGCTGTGTGCACCATCTGGCAAATCAACCCCATTCATCCTATTGGCAACATATTGCTGTGCATAAAAATCATCCACTTCATCATCAAATTGCACTGTCACGACGGATAATCCAAATAACGAAATCGACCTGACCTGAGATTTCTTTGGGATGGTGTTCATCTCTTTTGAGATGGGCAATGTCACAAACTTTTCAATTTCTTCAGCACTCCGGCCAGGCCACTGTGTAATAATCCGTGCTCGAGTATTGGTCACATCCGGGAAAGCTTCAATCGGGGTATGGATATAAGCATAAATTCCAACAAACAACATCGCCACTGTCGCAAAAATCACGACCAAAGAATGCCTAAGGGAAAAGGCTACAATATTTTGGACAAATTTCTTCATGTTATTTCATCAACTCTTCAAAGACAATCAATTCATTTCGGGTGATAATCTGATCTCCCTCTTTATACCCCTCTCGTACAAATGTATATTCATTATTCTCTGCCACAGGCTTTATGGGCATCACTAACAGGTCACAATCTCCATTGTATACCACCGCGTATTTTTGATTATTATTGAAGATAATAGCATGATTAGGAATAGCTACGAGCTTTTCATCCATTAAAGTGGCTTTGTTGATAATGACATCTGCACTCATTCCGGGTTTCAATCTCAGGTCACCATTGTCCAACAAAACACGCGCCTTTAACACCCTTTCTTCCTGATCGAACACGTTAGAAATCTGCTGTATCTTACCACTGAATACCTCATTTGGATAAGCTAATGTTTTGACCGTAACCGCAGCACCATTCTTTACATATTGTAAGTTGTTTGCATAGATATTGACCATCACCCACACTTGCTTGAGATTACTCAGCGCAAACAACTGTTCCTCATTATTGATATTGGCTCCCGTATTGATATTCTTTTCTACGATATAGCCATCTTTTGGAGCCTTTATCTGAAAAACACCCTTATCTGCCGTGGCATTGTACAAATCCATGTTGGCGTCTAAACGCCGTAATGTCGCATCTAGATTGGCGAGTTCGACCTTAATCTCATCCACATCTCTAGCTGAAGCTAAGCCATCGTTGAACATACTTTGTGTGGACAAGAGCTTTTGCCTGGTTAAAGCAATCTGATTGACCAACCCTTGCCGCTCATTGGACATATCATTTACCGAAATACTCCGTACAGTAGCCAATACCTGCCCTTTTTTTACAAATTGTCCCAAATCAAAAGTTACCTGTTCTGCCGTCCCATCCAGCATACTTCTATACTTAACCACATCGTCCTCATTGTAATTGATACTCCCTGTAAGCGATATTTGTTCTTTCACAGGTTGCAACGACAGCTTTTCAAGGGTGATTTTTTTCTTAAAATCTGCGGTCAAGCAATATTTGTCCGGAGACTTATTAGTCAATTTGGTCGTATCCCCGCCTTGATTGCAAGACGTCAACGAAAGACCCCACGCTATAAAAACTGGAGCATACCTTATTTTCTTCATCTTAAATATCTTTTCCAATAACATACTGTAGTTCTTCAATGGTTTTCAAATACTGTTCTTTACGGTCAATCAAATTCTTTTTACTATCTAGATAGGAAGACACAAAGTCCACAAACTCAAGCACAGAGATATTACGACTTTGGAAGTTGCGGGTATACTTTTCTAAAGATCGATCTAACTGATCTTCAAATTGCCCACCCAACTTTTCAATGATGGATTGTAACTGAGTTAGCCTAGAAACAGAGGCATCCAATTCGTTTACTATCGACAGTTTATGCTGTGTAAGTGTGGCATTGCTCTTTTCGATTTCCAATCGAGCTATCTTCACATTTCCTTGGTTTCGATTGAAAATGGGAAGATCTATACTCGCACCAATCCCAATAAAATCTTGCATGATGTTTCCACCTCGATCATATCCAAGATTCAATTGTACATTAGGCTTTCGCTCGGCCTCCTCTACCGCAAGCTGTTGTCTACTCAACTCTACCTGATTGCCCGCAAGGCGAAAATCCGCTCTATTCTCCATGGCGTCTATCTTCCACTGAAGTATTTGGGGAGTAATAAATCGATCGATATTGAGGGTATCTGCAATAACAATCAACGGGGCTTCATCCAAGTTGATATAGGTCTTGATTCTCTGTATACGTGTAAGCTTGTCGTTCCGAATTTCCGTCAGTTCATTCTGAAAAGATAGCATCTCCGAATGAATGCGTACATACTCCATTTCGCTGACATTGCCTTCTTTCCATTGCTTAAAAAAAGCATCGGAGAGATTGCTGAATAATTCAAATTGAGATTGATACAAGGTCTCCTGCACCTGTAACGCCTGCAACTCAATAATGGACTCCCGCAAATCGAACTTAAGGTTGCGGAGTGTTTCCTCGAATTCCAGTTCTTGACTTTTCAAGTTCAATCGCTCTAATTGAATTCGCTTCTTGCGTTTACCAGCAGTCTCAATTATCTGTTCCAATTCCATTGAAACTTGCTGATGCTTTCCCCATTTTCCGACTAAGGACGGCATGGTTTCAGCAGGATTATTTTTCCATAGATTGACCTCCGAAATAGAAAACGTAGGATTGGGCCATAATCGGGCTTGGAGAATAGCAGCACGGGCCTGCTCAATTTGGTATTTCCCTGCCAGTAATGTCAAATTGGCGGACAAAAATTGTTGTTCGATTTCACGCCTAGCGAGTTCCCTACTGGAATTGTCCTGCGCTAAAGAATGAAAGGTGCTCAATATAAATACACCTATAACTAGTAAATATCTCATGTACATCATCTGCGTCGAGTATATGATATGACTGCGAACACATTCGATCGGATAGTATCTTATAAATTGTTCTCTAGCCATGCCACACGATTTAATTTTGAGACAAAACTAATCGTAGTAGATTACACAAGAATTTGAGTTAGATTAAAATTCGATTAGAATAGATTAGAATTTCATTAGGACACTGGAAAAGTGAGCTCGACAATGGTCCCTAGCTTATCAGATGTCAAGTTGAATCCAATATTATGTTGTTTGAAGATAACCCTTGCCAGTGATAATCCTATGCCACTGCCCTTGATATCTCCTATATTCTTTCCTCGATAGAAGGTCTGACCGACTAATGGAAGGTCGTCCTCAGCGATACCTATACCACTATCTTGAATACGAATAATCAGCTGCCCTCTATCCTGGAATATTTGAATCTTTACCGGTTTATTGTTGGAGTATTTAATAGCATTCTCAACCAAATTTTGGATGGACAGTTGTATCAGCACGTCATTGCCATAAACATGGAGTACATCCTGATCTTGAATTTGCAGATCCACTGAGATACGCGCGCTGAACTTTTCTTGAGCATAGGAGACAATATCCCAAACCACCTCATCCAATCTAAATTTTTGGTATGACAATGCCGAACTTTTGGCTTCTGTTAGAATAAGCATATTGTCCAATATATTCGTTAGATTGTCAACATTATCCAACGCAATCTTGGTCGCCTCCTGATATTCTTCAGCAGTACGGATTTTTTGCGAAAAGACCTCTAAAGTACCCGATATGGCAGCTAGCGGAGTTCTAAATTCATGAGATACATAGCTCACAAAGTTCTTCTGGATGATAAAAGTTTCCGAAAGCCGATGAAGCAAAGAATTATAGGTATCGATCAGTTCTTGCAATTCATCTCCGGAATTGATGGTGGAAATAGGTTGGTGTATCGTTGAAACTTCTTTGTGTTTGACCTCTTCCACTACCCTTTTTATTGGACGATAGGCAATCTTGCTCAAGACATAGGCAAGTACAACAATACTTACCCACGCCACCAGTAGTACCACAGCGACAATAGCGAGGAGCCTATTTATTTGATCTTTAAAATCGGAATTGCTTTCTTTCACAAAAACATAAAAATCACCTTGATTATCCGGATAATACATCCCGTAATAAAAATGATTATTGGACTGAAAGCTTACTTTTTTGTTTTTCTTGACCGTCATAAGTCGATCTGGAGATATATTGCTATCGTTTTTTAGACTTCCAAACCTTACTTCCCCTTTAGAGTCATATATGGCCACACGGGACCGATCAATCAAATTTTCGAACTGTATTTTAAACTCGTTGTGCTTGTCATCAGACTGCTCATCCTTCTCCAAATAATAGATCCCTGACACCAAGCAAGTGGTTTCCAATTCGTTATAAACAGAGCGTTCACTAGATTTATAAAAAGTCCAATAAATCAATACCGTGGCTATCCCGAAGATGATACCAAAGATTAATGAGGTTATAAATGTGAGTCGCTTTCTTAAGTTCATACTATCCTTGCATCATATATCCAGTTCCTTTTATAGTCTGTATATATTGGTGTTTACTTTCATCTATTTTATTGCGGAGATAAGATATATACACATCCACCACATTGGTATTATTATCAAAATTAATACCCCACACAGCATTCAATATCATCGTCCGGGATACAACTCTATCCTTATTCTCAGCAAGATAAATCAACAGTTTCAACTCTTTGGGCGAAAGTTCTATTTTCTCGCCATGCTGATACACTGCATGTTTGTCAAGATCTATCCTCAGTTCCTGTACCAAGATATCATTTTGGTGTATCTCCTGTTTTTGATATTTGGTACGTCGTGTCAACGCATTGATACGAGATATCAATTCCTTGAAATGAAAGGGCTTTACCAAGAAATCATCGGCACCACTATCCAATGCTGCGACTTTATCTTCAGTATCATTCAGGGCACTCAAAACTAATATCGGTGTCAGTATGCTTTTGTAGCGAATCATCTTCGTGAGCTGTATACCGTCTACTCCAGGTAACATGACATCTAGTATAATCACGTCAAAAGATGTGTCAAAGACAATCTCTCTGGCCTCCTCCGCTGAAGCGCAGAGTTGCACATTAAATCCATTCTCTACCAACCCCTTAACAACAAAATCACTAATCCTAACGTCATCTTCCACAAGTAGTATCTGCATAGCATTTCATTTAATCCAATATTTTCAAACTTAGATAAAATGCTTTGTATTCCCGAGTTCTTCATTAAAAAACACGACCAGTAATTTGAATCGGCTTTTTTTGACGTCCATATGGTGATAGCTCCTTAATATTTTCCGTAATTTTATAAAAATCCAAATCAAATTGATGTCAACCTCAAAAGTTAAAAATATTATTTTGTTTGATGGTGTGTGCAACCTATGCAACAATACCGTTAACCTTATCATGAGAAACGACAAACGACGCAAATTCTATTTTTCATCGTTACAATCCGATATTGGACAACATTATCAATCTCTTCTTGGCCACCAAGTCGATTCCATCCTTTATATCCGTGAGGGTCAAATCCTCAGTAAGAGTAATGCTGCTTTGTACATCGCTAAAGACTTAGGGTTTCCGTGGAGCTTTCTATTCATTTTTAAAATCATTCCAACCTTTCTACGAAATCGGTGTTATGATTTTATAGCAAAATACAGATATAAGTGGTTTGGCAAACAAGACAGCTGTCGTATGCCAACAGAAGCAGAGCGCAAACGCTTTATCCAAATACTTTAATGTTTTCTACTCATGCAAAATTCACTATTGATCAACAAAGCATATGTCAATGGGAAATTCATATCCAGTTCTCATACATTTGAAATCATCAACCCTGCAACGGGTCTGCCTATAGCAGCAATGCCCGACCTCACGACAAACGACTGCAAAAAGGCAATTCTAGCTGCAGAATCTGCCCTCCAGAGGTGGAGAGAAACCAGTAATGGTGAACGATCTGCAATCATTCGGAAATGGTATGAGCTCATTGTATCGCATAAGCCCCTTTTAGCAGAGATCATGACTTTAGAAAGTGGTAAGCCGCTACAAGAATCTCTAGTAGAGGTCGATTATGGCAACTCTTTCGTAGAATGGTTTGCAGAGGAAGGTAAACGCGCTTATGGAGATACCATCCCAGCATCGAAAAAGGGAATGCATCTGATGACCATCAAGCAAGGAATCGGAGTGGTGGCTGCCATCACCCCTTGGAACTTTCCTTTGGCGATGGTTACGCGAAAGGTAGCACCAGCCCTTGCCGCAGGCTGTACCGTGATATTAAAGCCCGCATCGCAGACTCCGTTCACTGCCATTGCATTAGCCAAACTTGCCGAAGATGCAGGTATACCCAACGGTGTCTTCAATGTCATCACAAGCAAAGATAGTGCAGGTATTGGTCAGGAGTTGGCTACAAATAAGACAATCCGTAAACTTTCTTTCACAGGTTCGACACCTGTCGGTAGAACATTAATGGAACAATCGGCCTCCAACATCAAGAAACTATCGATGGAACTTGGGGGTAATGCGCCTTTTATTGTCTTCGACGATGCCGACGTAGATGCAGCCGTGGAAGGTGCCATCGCTGCAAAGTTCAGAAACTCTGGACAAACTTGTGTCTCTGTCAACAGATTTTACGTCCAAGACGATGTCTATGACGATTTTGCATCCAAACTTACACAAGCGGTCAAGAAGCTCAAAGTGGGTAATGGCCTAGAAAAAGGTGTACAGATTGGGCCGCTCATCAACGCAAAGGGATTGAAAAAAGTTGAAGAACACGTTGAGGATGCTCTTGCCAAGGGAGCGAAAATCGCGACTGGCGGTCGAGTAATCAACGGCCTATTCTTTGCCCCTACTGTATTGCTTGATGTAACGTGTGACACTTTGATTGCACAAGAAGAGACCTTCGGTCCAGTATGTGCACTTTTCAAATTCAAATCTGAAGAAGAGGTTTTATCCTTAGCCAACAATACTGAATTTGGACTAGCCTCCTATTTTTACAGTCAGCATGTCAACAGATGTTTTCGAGTTGCTGAAAAATTAGAAGCGGGAATGGTGGGCATCAATATTGGACTTATATCTAACGCGGCTGCACCATTTGGAGGGGTAAAGGAATCTGGAGTAGGACGTGAGGGGTCCAGATATGGACTAGATGAGTATATGGAAATTAAATATTTATGTTTTGGTGGGTAATGTCTCCAAAACATAAATTAGCGTGTGCGATATCTTTTGTATAATTTGACAGCCATCATCAGCACCACTGAAAGTCCAACTAGGCCAACAACTCCAAATATCCAGTTGAGTGCAGACTTCAACACTACTAGAAAAACAATAGCAAACAACAATAGTGTTGCCAACTCATTCCAGAGCCGAAGTTGTGTCGATGACCATGTACACGTTTCGACTGCCAATTGGCTCATAATCTTTTGACAGATAAAGTGATAAACCACCAAACCCACAACAAAAAGAAGCTTAACATGCATCCACCCCATTTCAAGCCAAGAAGGCGAAAGGTACAACATGAGCAAACCTGCAACAACAGTCAGGTACATTGCCGGTGTAGTAATGACCCACCACAGCTTGGACTCCATGACCTTAAACTGTTTGTGTAGTACCTGATATTCTTCGGGAGTCTTCGTCTTGGCCTCTATATGATAGATAAAGAGTCTAACGATATAGAATAGTCCCGCCATCCAACAGACGACAAAGATAATATGGATGGCCTTGGCGTATTGATAAACCATTTTTCTTTGGAATTAATGTACTGCAGCGCGAAAATTGACATAGGATAAAAGAATATTGATGATTTTCACTCTTTACACTTTAATCCCAAACGCTCATTCTATGATGAAAGGACTAAAGAATAAAGACTTTATCCAATCCCTATTCTTTAATCCTTCTATTTTTAAGCTAAATATCTTCCTTAATAGCGAAACTCTCTAATAACATCTACTGCAAATTTGACATTGTCAAATGGCATATCGGGCATGATACCATGACCGAGGTTAAATAAAAAGCCTTCTTGACCTCTCATACGTTCAAATAGCTCGTGGATTTTTTTCTCAATAACGGTTTTATCTGCATATAGTATAATCGGATCAAAATTTCCTTGTACGGCTATCCCCGATGGAAGGTCCTGCTTTACGTTCAAGATATCAGCATTCCAATCCAAGGAAATAACATCAGGCCTCGCTTCGCTCATAATTGGGTAGAACACAGAACTGCCGCGTGCAAAAGAGATTACTGGAACACCCGATCTATTTATCCTGGATATGATCTGCTGGGTATACGCATGTCCAAACTCAAGATAATCATTCCATGAAAGCGCCATTGCCCAACTATCAAATAACTGTACAGCATTTACCCCAGCTTCAATTTGCATATTCAAGTAATCCACGGTAAGATCTGTAATCTTCTGCAAGATGTAATGTCCCAACTTGGGATCATTGTTAAGCATAGTCTTCGTCAATTTAAAATCCTTGGACGACTTGCCTTCTACTAGATAGCTTAAAATAGTAAAAGGAGCGCCTGCAAATCCAATCAACGGAATGCGTCTGGACAATCTTTCTTGGATTACTTGGATGGCATCCGCGACATATTGAAGCTTATGCACGCTTCCAGCATCCAATTTTTCAGCATCCTCCCATACACGCACTGGATTCGCAAAACGTGGCCCCATCCCTTGTTCAAAGGACAAATCACCACCCATAGCCTCGGGAGTCACCAAGATATCCGAAAATAGGATGGCAGCATCAATATCTAGCAAATCTACCGGCAACATGGTCACATCAGCTGCGATTTCAGGAGTCTTGCACATTTCCAAAAAAGAATACTTATTCTTAATCTCCCAATACTCCGGCATGTATCGTCCCGCTTGACGCATCATCCATACTGGAGGACGCTCTGTTTGCTGACCAAATGCAGCCCTGATAAATAAATCGTTTTGTAAGGTTTTGTTCACTATAAATGTTTTGATAATTCGTTTTCTATTTTCTCAACAATTGACCGTTGTCTACCCGTCAACTGCAATCCATTTGCGACCTCCAGATAGGCTTTGACGCGGTCGTAAGCCTTTTTTCTTAAATTGATATTTGCAAGATTAATCAGCACCATTCCCTTCTCATGCTCTCTTTTCCAAGGCAAGCGGGAAGCCAATTGAAAATGATATTCAGCCTCGTCAAGCCGATCTTCCTTAAGGGCTATATTACCCATCATGAATTCATAAAAATTTCGTCTTCCTTTACGGAGCGTGTCGGGATTGGTGATGTCTGACAGTAACATCTTGGTCTTCTCATAGTCTTGCTTGTGAAAAGCCTGCGTCGCTATAAAAACGGAGCCTTCTCTGTATTGGCTCCAAATCAAATAGCCAATCCCGCCAAGTATATATACGCACGCGTAGTAATGCTTAGCATAGATGGCATAAACGAGGAAACATACAGCAACGGCAATGACTATATATCGTGCCTTTTTTGTCATTACTACTTACTGATTGTCTGTAAACTTATATCCAACTCCACGGATGGAATGAAAATAAATAGGATGCTTTTGATCTGGCTCAAAGTATTTACGGAAAGTCAGAATGAAATTATCAATGGTACGTGTAGATGGATATACATCGTAGTTCCAGACCGTTTCTAAAATCTGTTCACGTGATACTGCTTCATTACGGCGCTCTATTAGAAGCTTAAGCAACATCGTCTCCTTTTTTGTTAAGGAAGTGACCGTACCATCGGCATGATGGAGTTCGTAAGAGTTGAAGTATATGGTCTTATCACCTATGGTATAAGAGTTCAATTCTTTAAGATCATCCCCTTTCATACCTCTACGCACTAAGTTACCTACACGAAGGATAAGCTCTTCTAAGTTGAAGGGTTTGACCAAATAGTCATCAGCACCTTTCTTGAGTCCGGTAATACGGTCTTCGCTACTATTTTTGGCCGTGA
Organism: Sphingobacterium sp. SYP-B4668; assembly: GCF_027627455.1. Taxonomy (NCBI): domain Bacteria; kingdom Pseudomonadati; phylum Bacteroidota; class Sphingobacteriia; order Sphingobacteriales; family Sphingobacteriaceae; genus Sphingobacterium; species Sphingobacterium sp. SYP-B4668. Next base: position 4,440,298 of record NZ_CP115483.1, read on the forward strand.
GGAACATAATAGGGACTTCGCTATTTTGCAAGCGAATGGTTTCAGCAACCTGGAAACCATCAATCTCCGGAATCATGACATCTAATATGATGAGATTGAAACGTTCCTCTTTAAACACTTTAAGTGCTTTTTTACCATCTGTAGCGGTACTCACGCGGTACCCTTCTAACTCGAGATTTAATTTGATAGCCTCTAGCAAATGTTCTTCATCTTCTACTAGAAGTATACGTTGTTTAGCCTGCATAGTTTTCAAATGTTACTTCAAAAATACTCCCAGAAGGAGTGTTATCTTTTACTTTTATCGTGGCGTTATGCTTCTGCAAAACCGTCTTCACAATGTATAACCCCAATCCTGTCCCTTTGGTTTTGCGGGTGGACTCATTACCTACTCGATAAAATTTATTAAATATATTCTTTTTTTCTTCATCCGGTACACCTATTCCATGGTCAGTAACTGAAAAAATCAATTTTGTTCCCTCTTTTTTCAATCTGACGAATACACTGGCGCACGGGGGGGAATACTTGATAGCATTTTCAATTAGATTGGTGACAACATTCGTTATTGCAAATTTATCGGCGACCAACTTCAAATCGGGATCAAGTTCCGGTTTAATGATCTGTGATTGACAAGAATTCTTCTGTAGGCGATCAACAATACCTTCTACCATTTCCGTCAAATCAAACTCTTCCTTCGGCAGGTTATAACTCCTATTCTCAAGCTTTGTGGTGAGCAATACATTCTCTACCAAATCATCCAGTCGTTCTATGTCTTTCAATGAATTCCGAAGAAAAACCTGCTGCTGTTCCTTATCCAAATCTCTTTTCAAAATAGTTTGGATATATAGCTTAACCGAAGCTAAGGGAGATTTCAATTCATGCGTGATGGCAAGCAAAAAATTCTGCTGTTGTTGATGAATCTTATGTTCTCGTTTGAAATTGTTCTTTAACCTCAACACGCCCCATAAGAAAATCAACAAAAAGAACATCCCCTCCCCTATAATCATTGATTTACGTTGAGGCTCATACTTCACCAACATAACGCCCCACCAGATAAGTTGGGAGACCGCATAAAACACCAAAAAATAGAATAGAAAAAGAGTCTTCCTCATACAGAATTCAATCGATAAAAAACAAAAATAGACATTCCATCAGGTATTAAAAAGATTCTAAAACATTTTGACACTAATAGGAAAAAACGCATAAAACCTTATTATCAATCGAATCCTACAACCTAATAAAAAGGATTTTTGACATTCTAATTTTTAATTTCTATTTTACCCCCTATGTTCCAACACAAGAAAGATATATTCTTCGACCTAGATCATACCATTTGGGATTTTGACAAGAATGCAGCCGAGACCTTACATGAGCTTTTTTTTAAATATCAATTTGATAAGCTCTTCAATCATCAGACTGCCGATCTTTTTATCTCAACCTATACGACCAATAATCATCGTCTATGGAATCTCTACCATCATGGTAAAATAGATAAGCCAACGCTCCGACAAGCAAGATTCGGCGACACCTTTTCACAGTTGGGGGTAGACCCCTTGTTATTTCCTTCCGATTTTGAAGAAGAATATTTGATTATGTGTCCACAAAAGACCAATTTATTTCCAAACGCACACGAGACACTGTCCTATCTAAAAGAAAGATACAATTTACATCTAATCTCAAATGGCTTTAAAGAAGCATGTGAAGTGAAGTTGATGAAAAGCAATCTCGAACAATATTTCGAGCATATTTTCATCTCTGAGCTCGTAGGCGTCAATAAACCGGACCCCAAGATTTTCCAGCATGCACTAAGGGCTACAGGTGGAGTTTCAGCGCTATCCATTATGGTGGGTGATAGTATTGATGCAGATGTAAGGGGCGCCCAAAATGTAGGGATAGACGCGATATTTTTCAATCCCCACCAGAGTGCTATACCTATTGACGTCAAGCACAGCATTACAGATTTGGGAGAGCTCAGGCAGGTGTTTTAAATTTCTAGCAAAATAAAAAAGGAGCCTGAGGCTCCTTTTTCTAGTATTTATTTTTCACTACAGTACCTTCACCGTAATGTTTTTCAACCAGACGTCATCGCCATGATCCTGGAAACCAATCACTCCAGATTTAGACTTTCCACCAACTTGGCTCAATAGCTCATACGCCAACGGCCATTTTGCTTCGCTAAATTTGCTAGATTGTAAAAGCGCAATCCATTGTGGCGTCCACAAATCGTACTCTACTACTTTTACTCCATTTTGGTAATGGGTCACTTTGCCCTTATTCACAACAATCTTAGCTAGGTTCCATTCCCCAGCAGGCTTTCCATTTTGCGGTTTAGCAGGAATCATATCGTACAACGATGCAGATTTGCGGTTCCCGTCCACACCTTGCTTGGCATCAGGATGATTGTCATTGTCCAACAACTGATATTCAGGACTAGAAATATAAATAGGCTGTCCTTCTACTTCTTTGGCAAGGAAAAAAGTTCCTGAATTACCCGCATGTGATATCTTCCACTCGAATTCCAATTCAAAGTTTTTAAAATCATGTGCGAAGATTAAATCGCCACCTTCAGCCTTTTCATTGCCTTTGGGTTTTGCAGTGAATTTAAGCGTACCATCCTCAATACCCCATTTTGCAGGAATATGATCCTTGTTATACCCTCTCCAGCCCTCTGTTGATTTTCCATCAAAGATGACATAAGCGCCTTTACTATTCTTCGGAAACTTTTTAATGTCAACTTTTGAAAAATTTGACAGTTTATAGCTGGGAGCAGCTGTTTCTTTCTTTGTCTGTGCCTGTACGTGTTGCGATGTATCGACACCAAATGAAAAAGTCAATGCGGCCACTCCTGCAAATAGGTAATTGAATTTTGATCTCATTGTATTATTTTTATAATCGATTTAAGTGTTTTTACTAAACTTAGATAAATCTGTATTCATATGCAAATCCAAAGAAATTGCAAGTCTAATTTATCAATCTCTATTCCGTCACGACGGGTTATTTGCAGTGGAAAAATAGCAAAAAAAAACGAATTTTAGGCTATTGCTAATTCCTTTTAACATCTTGTCTAAAATTGTTCACCACCTTCCATCTCCACACTATTTTCCACTCGCTTCTTCTTTCCGAGGTCCTGCATGCCAAAACGATAAGAGAATGAAAGCATAAACATACGCTTCATCCAACGGTGTTCGAAATAAGAATTGACTTGCGCCGTATTAGTATATCCTCCAAATTTGCGAGTATCCAATAAATCTCGAACATTGAACATGATACTCCCTTTTTTATTCAAGACATCCTGCTTCAATCCTACATCTATCCCAGTCATCGGTTCAGTTTTACCCTGTGCCCGCAAACGTGGGGCGTTATAGTCCGCCCGTATTTGCCCTGAAAGATTCGCCAAAATCTTCACATTGGAAGTCATGTTGACATTCCAGTTCAAAGCATCACTCTCCTTAATATCAAACGCGGTATTACCATCTATCTTATTGTAATACATGTTACCGTTGAGGGTTACATCCAACCAATTGGTAAAATTAACCTTAGAAATTAATTCCAAGCCTGCGACACTCGAATTTGTCAAATTCTCCCATCGGCTTTTTGTCACACTTGTGGATGTATTGACATCGTAGATATAAGGTTGCATCATATCCTTCATACGCCGATAGTATCCCGTGGATATAAAGTTCCATTTTTCATAAAATTTGGCATAGCTCAACTCAAAAGAATGGATGTCCTCTGGTAGCAAGTTAGGATTACCTTGCCTACGATTCATATCATCCGACACATCTTCAAATGGATTCACTTGCCAACCACGAGGACGTTGTACACGTCTAGAATAACTCAACTGCACCTTGTCGCCATCCTTGCCAACAGCATAGGTCAAGAAGGCTGTTGGATACAATCTAAAATAGTCTTGCTTGGCTTTCGTCTCTATCTCGTCGGAAGGTGTAGATGGGTCTTTTTTATAATAAATAGAAGTCAGATAAGTCTGCTCCCCTCTCAAACCAACTTGGTAGGAAAGCTTATCCGTCAGTTTATTTTGATAATTAACATACAAAGCATGCACAGAATTTTTTAAATCGAAATCATTGCTGATCCCATAATCTGGGCGCATACCACCAGATATATTGTCCAACGTATCTGAAAACTGTGTATCAAATGAGCTTCGGATAGTCGTTTTGTAGCCAAGTTCCAATTTGCTAGCATCCGAAAATGGCCTTACATAATCCACCTGTATATTCGTATTCTTTCCATCTTCAGAGGTACTATTCAATCTGCTTTCGATAGGCAATTCCGTTGAATAAGTCTGGTTGTAATCGTTTGTACCATCTTCTGTATCCCGACCATACATGACGTTTGCAGTCAATTCTTCTCCTTCACGAGCAAATTTTCGACTGAAGTCCAGGTTTAAGTCATATCCCAAATCATCTTCTTTTTGCCGAGAGGTACGTAGGCTGGTCCCATTCAATTGAGGATGGTTGAAATAGGAATATTTTAAGTCATTATTACGGTCGTTGTCCCGTACACTTAGGTTTCCAGAAATCCCGATTGTAGTTTTTGCATTAGGAGAATACTCCACCCCCAGTTTGAACATGTTATTGATGCCCTTTCGATTGGCATCCTCCACATTGTTGATCTGGCTATTATTATTTAAATACGTATTCTTGGTCGCTCCGCCGCCAACCATATTACGCCGACTGAAATTGTAACTTCCGCTGTAATTGAATTTTTCGTCCTTGTAACTTAGGGTTGCCCCAGCAGAGTAGTTGTTGTATGATCCCCCAGAGGCATTGAACATGCCGTTTAAACCTGTCCTGACATTTTTCTTCAGTACAATGTTGATAATACCTGATTGTCCCTCGGCGTCATATTTCGAAGAGGGATTGGTGATGACCTCCACCTTATCTATGGCATTGGCGGGTAAGGATTGCAACAAGCTCGTAATATCACTCCCTGCCATTGCTGACTCCTTTCCATCTATCAATATCCGGACACTGCTAGATCCTCGCAGGCTTACTGAACCGTCCATATCCACTTGAAGGGTAGGTACATTTGCCAAGAGATCGGTTGCAGTCCCACCCACACTTACCAAGCTCTGTCCTACATTGAATATCTTCCGGTCTATGCCAATCTCCATTGCAGGAGCTTTCCCCTCTACAACTACTTCATCTAGCATCTGGCCGTCCTCTTTCATCTTCAATGTTCCCACATTTAAATTCTTACCTTTTTCAAGGTTGATATTTTCTTTCACCAGATTTTCATACCCCATGAAGGTAACCCGCACCGTATATACCCCCGCATCTACAGCATCAAAGATAATTTGTCCATTTATGTCCGATTGTTGACCTTTGATATAAGCTTGTGAAGATTGCTTTAACAAAGCAGCACTTGCCCCCAAAATGGGTTCATTGGATTTTTCATCCACCACAAGAAATTTTATTTGAGAGGACTGTGCGAAAGAAAAGACCGGAAGGCAAACAAATAAAAGGTAAAGCAAAATTCTCGACGACATAGTGTATTATTTACAAATGGAAAAGCAAAAATGCTTCTTTTCACTTGCAATAAGTAACACGTAACCGCATTATTACGAAGAAATCAATCTATTCAACCGTTTTGACTATCACTCCACAGACACGGTCAAACCTTCGGATTTCAATATCTTACGGTATATCTCCATTTCTGTATATGACCCTTCCAACACCGGGCATTTACCCGCGGTATGTACTTTCCAAGCGATTTGCTCGGCCTGTCCCTCCGTATACTGCAGATGCTTCATCAAGCACGTGATTACATGCTCAAATGTATTAATCTCATCGTTCCAAAGAATCAGCCGATTTGAACTTTTGACGGCTGCTAAGATTTCCTCCAATGAATAGGTTTCCTGTTCTGTCTCTACACTCATAGCACAAAAGTAATTAATTTTCAAAAAATGTGTAATTTTGAAGTTCTGAAAATTAACGAGATAAGAGATATGTTTCAATCGAGGATAGCTGGGATCGGTTATTATGTCCCCAAAAATGTATATACCAATGATGACCTCACGCGATTCATGGATACAAGCGACGAATGGATCCAAGAGCGCACCGGCATCAAAGAACGCCGCTATGCTGACCGCTTGGGAGAGACTACTACTACTATGGCTATTGAGGCGTCGAAAATTGCTATAGAACGTGCGGGCACCACTGCTGCAGAGATTGATTTTATCATTTTCGCTACGCTCTCGCCAGATTACTATTTTCCAGGTTGTGGTGTCCTATTGCAACGAGAGATGGGAATGAAAGAAGTCGGAGCATTGGATATTCGTAATCAGTGCTCAGGATTTGTATATGCGCTTTCTGTAGCTGACCAATTTATCAAAACGGGAATGTATAAAAACATTCTAGTAGTCGGCTCCGAAAAACAATCTTTTGCAATGGATTTTGCTACCCGAAGCCGTTCCGTATCTGTTATATTTGGAGACGGTGCAGGAGCTGTGGTCCTACAACCGACTCAAGAGCACGGAAAGGGCATCCTAAGCACGCATCTCCACGCTGACGGAGCAGATGCCGAAAAGCTAGCCATGTACTATCCAGGAGCTTCTGCAGGCATCTGGTTGGATAATCCACCAAAATGGCCAGAACAAGAACTTGGTGGACTATACATGACCAAAGAAATGCTTGAAGATGGCTCTACCTCCGCCTATATGGATGGTCAGGCTGTGTTCAAAAAGGCGGTAGTAAAATTCCCGGAAGTCATCCAAGAAGCACTGGCTAAAAACAGTCTAGTAACCAGCGACATTGACATGTTAATCCCCCACCAAGCCAATCTCCGTATCTCCCAATTTGTACAGAAATCCTTGGGACTGGCTGATCATCAAGTATTCAATAATATCCAAAAATATGGAAATACCACGGCAGCATCAGTGCCCATCGCGTTATGTGAGGCTTGGGAAGAGGGCAAGATAAAAGAGGGAGACCTGATATGTCTAGCTGCTTTTGGAGCAGGCTTCACCTGGGGATCAGCACTCATTAGGTGGTAACCCCTACCATAATAAAAAAAGAGGCGATCAAATTTCACAAGTGACCGCCTCTTTTTTTATATTATAAAGTTTTTAGCAAAAAGTCATATCAGCTGAATATTAAGCCTCTATAAGAATAATCAAAAAAGTTAGGTATTCAATTCTTGCAATTGTTCTCAAAAATAACTGGCGTACATTTTTCCTCCTTCAACAGGACAAGACGTCTGTATGCGGAATATCTTATTATGGTCAAGGAGTTTAGAAAGTATATACGGTTTAATGTTGCGAAAGAAATTGATTTCCTCCCATCGGCTTTTAATGCCTTGCTTTATAACATCCTCTCTTATCAACAACAAATATTCTTGCTGGTATAGCATCATTTGATACGCTTCATCAATAGCATTTGAATGAAATTATTTAAAACCACTATTTTATCGATGTGATGTTAACGGTAGTTTTTCTTTGCCACACTAATTATACATGTTCGCTCAATCCTCCATTACTTATTTTTCTTACCGCTCAATCTAATGTTATTTTTCAAAATAAGTGTCGTGACTGATGCAGCAACAAATGGAAAAGTTAATTGAGGAAAGGGTAGTGTGGTCATATACTGACTAATGATTGTCGTCAAAACAACAGAAAACAAAACCCAAATTCCGTCTTTTGTTTTATTGCCAGCAAAAACAATCGCACATAAAACTGCATTATAACTTACTAAACCTAAATTAATATTTTCAACGGGAATAGAAAAGAGTTGAGATACAAATACAGCCACTATCGAACCTGCAAGTCCATATAATGCTGCAAGGGGCGAGTTGATAAATACGGCAACAAAAAATACTACCCCTGCTAATAAATTGTCTTGAAAAATAACCTGTCCATATCCTCGAAAAGCAAAACCGAAATCAGCTTCGTCATAAGTATTTACAGGGGATGCGGTAATATTCAATTCGGGTAAAAAATGATTAATGATAAATAGTATTGCCCAACTTACTAATACAAAAGGTAAAGTAAAGACTGTTACTTTATTCGTTATAAAAAAGTGCTGTATAAGTGTTGAAATGATTGCTCCTATAACAATAAAGCACCAAATAATCAGTGTCGGTTTACTAAACAAAATTAATGCAGCTCCAACTAAAGCAGCATTAAATCCGTAAAGTCCTTTGTCTATACCGCTTATTTCAAACTTAAAAAGTTTGGCTGCCAATGTCGCTACAAAAACTGAAACGATTACAGCTATTCCCATATTGATTGAACCAATAAGTACTCCAACTAAAAACAGGAAGCCAGTTAGTGCATTCTCTTGGAGCATTATCTGCCCCAAGCCTTTTAAAGATTGATTTATCAATGTAAATCGTGTAGCAGTATTTCTATAAGTCGGGTTTTCTGATGTCATAATCTTGATGTTGTTCCTGTAGGCTACTTTCCTGTATGTTGTGTCCTCCAATTACTGCTAACTAGAAGATTGGCACAAGTTATCCGTTTTCAATTGTTTGTAATTTTTTTTATAGCAAGCACTAATATAAATAAAAAACCAATGCTTATAGCATTGATTTCCCTTGGTAACTTTATAAGTTCAGAGTTGCGAAACAAAAGACTATTCCATACCCTTAAATTTATGCGATAGCTTTTACATATCCTTTCCGACTTTCTCGTTAAGAATTTTTGCATAAATCTGCGTTGAGGCAATGTTTTTATACCCTAACATCTTGCTCAAACTTTCTAATGGAACACCCTCGCTCAAAAACAATGTGGCAAAGGTGTGAGATGCCAAATGAAAGGTTACTTTCTTTTGGACAGTCTATCTGGAAATATTCGTTTTAGACTATCATTGCTGACCGTATTTGAGGGTACAGTAAATACCTTGTCTTCTTTTGAAAATCCCGCATCCTTTTCGATAATCATTTTTGGATATCCAACAGCATCACGTTTGATGATGTAGACGTTTTTTTCTGCGTACAGTAATCCATTGGTTGCTGTCAAAGAAATCTTGAATATAGCTATTTTAAGTCCTTTCATATCGGAATAGGAAAGACCTGTAAAGGTGTTATATCTGTTTATCAAAAGTAACGTGTTGGTAACCCTACTTTTGACAAAAATCGCTTCTTACTGCTTTTTAACTCATTATCAAAAAATCAAAAAACGGCTGTAAAATCTTTATTTACAACCGTTTTACCTGGTTTTAATCTTTGATGTATTTTTACTGAAAATTTATCATAAAAATACTATTTATCCATTTGACAGTGCTGCAGCACCTGATACGATCTCGGTCAACTCAGTTGTAATGGCCGCTTGACGTGCTTGGTTATAAGACAGCTTCAATGATTTAATCAAATCACCAGCATTCTCAGTTGCCTTGTCCATAGCTGTCATACGAGCACCATGCTCAGAAGCATGAGAATCCAAGACAGCTTTGTATAATTGGATTTTGATAGCCTTAGGAATTAATTCCTCTATTATTTTTTCCTTAGACGGCTCGATGATGTAATCAATCTCCTTTGGTTCTTCTTTAGTCTTTGCGGTATCTTCTGCCGGAAGTAAAGGCAAGATCTGCTCTGCTGTCAATATTTGAACAGCAGCGTTGCGGAATTGATTATATACCACCTCTACGCGGTCGTAGTTGCCTTCTTTGAATTGCTCCATGATAAACTCTGTTATCTTGGAAGTATTCTCAAAATTAAGCTCGGTGAACAATTCACTATGATTGGCCACGACATTGTACGCATTGCGTTTGGCATAAAAATCATTTCCTTTCTTACCGATAGCTATGATACTGACGTTACCTTTTCTTAGTTGATCTGCATATTTCTCCGAAATCAGATTATTGGTTGCCTTGATAACATTGGCATTGAATGCTCCCGCAAGTCCTCTATTGGACGAGACCACTACCAATAGTACCTTATTGGGCTCGCGATCTTTGGTAAAAGGTGAATCATTACCTTCGACACTTGCAGATACATCAGCCAGAATCGCCCTTAATTTATTGGCATATGGACGCAATTGTATAATTGCATTTGTCGCACGCTTTAATTTGGCGGCAGACACCATTTTCATCGCTTTAGTGATCTGCTGCGTCGAGGATACCGATACAATACGGTTTCTTACTTCTTTTAAGTTTGCCATATTTAAATTGAGACTTGAGTATTGAGCACTGTGTATTGAGTATATTGCTCTATACTCAATACTCCATACCCATATCTAATTAATATTGTGATGCTAATTCTTTAGCAACTTTTTCCAACACATCAGTCAATTCATCTGAGAATTTACCAGCTTTAAGTGCTGACAAAACTTCTGGATGACGTTGCTCCAATTGAGTTAGATAATCCTCTTCAAATTGACGCACTTTAGCGACTGGTACCGAACGGAAAAGGCCTTTAGTACCTGCATAGATGATTGCAACTTGTTTTTCAACAGATACAGGAGAGAACTGTCCTTGTTTCAAAATTTCAACGTTACGAACCCCTTTATCCAATACAGCCTTAGTTGCAGCATCTAAATCCGAACCAAATTTAGAAAATGCCTCCAGCTCGCGGTACTGAGCCTGATCCAACTTCAATGTACCAGATACTTTCTTCATCGGTTTAATCTGCGCATTACCACCTACACGGGATACAGAGATACCCACGTTGATTGCTGGACGAATACCCGCATTAAACAAGTTAGACTCTAAGAAAATCTGACCATCGGTAATTGAAATTACGTTGGTTGGGATATAGGCAGATACATCACCAGCTTGTGTCTCAATGATTGGAAGCGCTGTCAATGAACCACCACCTTTCACCAAATGCTTAATAGACTCAGGAAGGTCATTCATATTACGAGCAATTTCATCTGAAGCATTGATTTTAGCAGCACGCTCTAATAAACGGGAGTGAAGATAAAACACGTCTCCAGGATATGCTTCACGACCAGGGGGACGACGAAGCAATAAGGATACCTCACGGTAAGCTACCGCCTGTTTTGACAAATCATCATATACAATCAATGCTGGACGTCCGGTGTCACGGAAAAATTCACCAATTGCAGCGCCTGACATCGGAGCGTAAAACTGCAAAGGTGCAGGTTCAGCAGCCGAAGCGTTGACAATCACTGTATAAGCCATCGCTCCTCTTTCCTCCAATGTACGAACGATGTTCGCAATTGTAGAGTTCTTTTGACCCACAGCAACATAAATACAGAACACAGGTTGACCTGCATCATAAAATTCTTTTTGGTTTAAGATGGTATCGATACACACAGCAGTCTTACCTGTCTGACGATCACCGATAACCAACTCACGCTGTCCACGACCGATAGGAATCATAGCATCGATGGCTTTGATACCTGTCTGTAGAGGCTCTGTAACTGGTTGACGGTAAATTACCCCTGGAGCTTTACGCTCAATAGGCATTTCGTAAGTATCTCCTACAATCGGTCCCTTACCATCGATAGGCTGACCCAACGTATTAACGACACGACCCAAAAGTCCTTCACCCACTTTGATGGATGCGATACGTTCAGTACGTTTAACAGTACCGCCTTCTTTTACGTTTTCAGAAGAACCCAAAAGTACAACACCTACGTTGTCCTCTTCCAAGTTCATGACGATACCTTGCAATCCGTTATCAAACTCTACTAACTCTCCCAACTGTACTTTAGTTAAGCCGTAGATCCGAGCGATACCGTCACCTATTGTTAGGACTGTACCCACTTCTTCGAGTTCGGCTTCTGATTTAAAGCCTGACAATTGTTCTCTCAAAATTGCCGAAACTTCATCTGGTCTTACCTCTATCATTGTAATTTTTATAAGGGGTTTTTTATTTTTGTTTTATTTCCAAGTTCGGTGGCTTATACCGCCCGAACAGCTAAATATCTTTCTAAATCTTCTAATTTGCGCGAAATACTAGTATCGATTTGCTTGTCTCCGACTTTAACGACGAATCCACCAATCAATGAAGTATCTACTTTATTAGTCAAAATGACCTCTGCACTGAGTTCCTTAGCGATAAGTGTTTTTAAAGTTTCAAAATTTTCAGTCGACAATGTTGAAGCAGAAATGACTGTCGCTTCTACGACACCTTTAATCACGTTATAACCACGTAAAAACTCTTCAGCAGTACTGTAAAGAATCTCACCTCGGCCTTTGTAGATCACAATTTTAAAAAATGCCAAAACCGAAACATCAAACTTATCCTTGAACAATTGGTCAAGAATGGCATATTTCTTTTCAAATGTAATGATTGGATTAGCTAATACTGCACGAAGGGCTGTATTTTCTTTTACCACCGATACAAACTGTTCAATATTCGCTTTTACGTCTTCCAGCTTACCCTGTTCCTGAGCCAAGTCTAATAAAGACTTTGCGTATCTCGATGCTACTTTATATACTGACATAGTTATAAATTATAGATTTGACTGACCAATGATTAGTTTAACTTAACATCTTTAAGCAAATCTGCTACTAAAGACTGTTGCTTACCTTGGTCCTCAAATTCTCTACTCAATACCTTACGGGCAATCTCGATTGACAATTCGGACACCTGAGCTTTCACTTCTGCCAATGCTTTTGTTTTTTGGCTCTCAATCTCATGTTTAGCCTGAGCAATCAAACGTTTTCCTTCAGTCTGCGCTTGCTCTCTTGCCTCAGCAACGATCTTGTCTTTCAACTCTTTTGCTTCTTTCAAAATCAAATCACGCTCGGCACGAGCCTCTTTTAGCAATTGCTCATTTTCGTTGGTCAAACGAGCCATTTCCAACTTAGCTTTCTCTGCAGCAGCCAAAGCATTGGAAATGCCATTCTCACGCTCTTCAAGCGCATCAACGATAGGCTTCCAAGCAAATTTACCCAATAAGAAAATGACGATTACTAGAATAATGACCTGCCAAAAAAACAGGCCGTATGAAAACTGATCTAATAATTTATCCATTGATATAGAATATATGTGTGTTTAATACTTTTTATTTTAAAAATTCATAAAAAACATGATTGGTAACCAACCGTTACCAATCATGTTTTAAGGTTTTGTGACTATTTACCCAATAGTAAAGCACCGAATGCTAAACCTTCAAGTAACGCACCAATGATAATCATTGCAGTTTGGATTTTGCTAGCAGCTTCTGGTTGACGAGCAATAGCTTCCATAGCCGAACCACCGATTTTACCTAGTCCTAAACCTGCACCGATAACGATTAAACCGGCTCCAATTAAATTGTACATAATGTATGATTTGAATAATTAAAAAAATTCTGATTAATGATCATGGTGTTCCTCAACTGCCATCCCAATAAACAAGGATGAAAGCATGGTAAAGATAAACGCCTGTAAAAATGCTACCAATATCTCCAATACGAATAAAAACAATGTCAACAACATCGACATCGAAATACTACCTGGCAATGTTAAGAGTTCTTGAAGCAAGTAAATTCCCGCAATCAATCCCATGACAATCGTGTGTCCAGCAGTAATGTTTGCAAACAAACGAACCATCAACGAAAAAGGCTTGGTGAATAATCCTAAAACCTCTATCGGAGCCAGAATAAACTTGAATGGCACAGGTACTCCTGGCATCCAAAAAATATGCTTCCAATAACTTTTATTAGCTTTGAAATTGGTTATTAAAAAGGTGAACACCGCGAGACAAAATGTGATACTGATGTTACCCGTAACATTGTACCCTAGTGGAGTAAGTCCCAACAAGTTTAGAATAAAAATCAAGAAAAACACAGAAAGCAAATACGGCATGAACTCTTTGTATCGATGACCGATATTGGGTAAAGCCATTTCGTCGCGAACGTAGAGTACTAATGGCTCTAATACACGTGAAAATCCCTTTGGCAAATTATTGGATCCTTTTCTGTAAGTCTTAGCCAGTCCAATGAACATAATGAACATCAAGATCGCAGCCAAAAATAACCCCGTAACGTTTTTTGTTATTGAAAAATCCCAAGGCTTGGCATTCGTTGGGTGATGTTTTTCATCCATTGTCAACATACCCGAAGCATCGGTCTTATAGATTTTATTGTGAAAAAGCTTGTAGAATTGACCACCTTCTTCAACTACAGCGTTGCCGTGATCAAATCTCGCAGAAGAGAATACTTTAAGACCATTGTCAATCAAAATGACTGGCAATGGAAAACCATAAACTTTCCCTTCTTTCTTATCGCTGAATAAAGAAAAGTAATAATCATCTTCCAAGTGATGGGCGATATATTCACGGATTTCTTCAGACTGAGATTTTGGTTCGCCAGTAACATCACTAGCACTCGCCAAGAACGGTTTACATCCGAACAATACTACGGTAAAAATAAGAAGCGCTCTCCTAAGACTCTGCATGTTTTCTTGTTAATTTTTGCGCAAAAATACGATTTTATTTATCATCTTCTGCGATTAATTGAAACTTTTTTTTATTTTAATAATCCTCTATTTATTCTCTTGATTTATAACTTTATAGGTTATAAATACGTCATAGACCAGAAATGCAAAAAACACGGCCAAAAAATTATATTCAAGGAAATTTTCAGGCATCTTGTTCAACCCTTTATTCACGTACAAAAAGGATGCAGCCATCTTCAAGGTCAACAAACCCAGAAAAATAAATCCGATATTTTTGGGCATTACCGTATTAGCTACTAAGATAATGATCAACATCACCGACGAAGCAATGCCCTCGAAAAGATATAAACCCGAAAGACTATATGAACCTGTTGACCATGCTCCCTGTAAATCCAGATTATTCAAAATAAAATAGTGACTTCCAAACAAAATGGCTCCAATAATCAACAGTAGTATAAAATAGCCTACAGACTTACTCATCTTTATTTATTCGATTAGCTTGTTTAATAAAATAATAGAGCGATACAAATACACCCAAAAATGTACAGATTTTCATTGCTAGACTTCCTGAAAGCACATATTTCTCATCCAACCACGTACCCAACAGATAGAAAAGATAGATGGTAATCCCCATCTGGGAAGGCATTGCAATAAACATCATCCACTTATTGTTTTTGCCTTTTTTTTCCATAATTTATGTGTTAGTCAAAAGGAGTCGTACTTCTCCCCTATCTCAAAATCATGTGCAAATATAAGCGATAATTTTTGTTTAATCTATACTCAAAACTTTTTGTCCTATTCGAATATCAGGATAGTCTACTGTAGGGCCTAGAAGGGTCTTTAATTCAGAAGAAGAAGCATCTGGGTGCTGCTTGATCACAGCGATTATCTTATCAAGCTTCACCTGGTCAATAAGCTCAGTGGCTTCGACCCCTTCTCCAATAAAATTTATTAAGTGTCCATAAATAGTACCCACTACCATACCGCGCTTAGTGGCTATCTCTTCAATAGATTGACCATCCTGGAACATCTCGAGTGATATTTGCTTGGTATCCAATTTATTCTCCCCTTTCTGATCTTCCGTGTCTGTCGCTGATTTCACGTTATCATCTTTAGATTTTTCAAACTTTTGAATTTGGCTGACCGCATTGCTCACATCACCATCATTCATCAAAGTCTCTGCAATTGTCAAGCAATGAATCAATTGTTCCAACTTGCGTTTATAATCCAAGTGAATGGCTTGAAGCTCATCCACATATTTTTTTGTCCGTTTCTTTATTTTCCAATCCGCAATATGCTGCGCAGTCGCTTGCAAAAGCTCCGTTTCCATTTTTGGTTTAAACCACAGAACCGCAGATCGGGTTCGTTCGCATATTTTAGTATAATCCAGACTTTCCTTGTCACTCAAAAGTGCATATAGCTGATTAATAAAAGTATGGGCGACTTTCTCCTGCACCTTGAGGTTGGATATCAGAGTAGAAAAGTAACGTTCGGCTCCAGGTTTATCATCGATATTCCGATCCGCTAGTGATGCGCTCAGGCCGGCTGTCTCTTCTACCAATGGTGTCCATCTAAAGCTATTTAGCAGAATCTGTCCCAAATAATTACGTTGACAAAGCTCCAATACCTTAGGCAGTTCATTTTCGGATAGAATACGCTGCATAAAGTCCACCACTTGAAAATCTGTACGGATAGAATGCGATGGAATGGGAGATTTAAGCACCAGTCCTTCCAACCCTGTCAACCTACTCAGCGCAACATACACCTGTCCCGCTGCAAAAGATGTTCCAGCATCAATAATGGCCTTTTCAAACGTCAATCCTTGACTTTTATGGATTGTAATAGCCCAAGCCAAGCGTAGCGGATATTGCGAAAAAGTCCCCATGACCTCCGAATTAATGGCATCTTGCCCTTTATCGTAGTTATATCGTATATTTTCCCACGTTTCTCGTTTTACGGTAACTTCATCCGAGCCATCTGGAAAAGTTACAACAATCTGTTGCTTATCCAGATTTATCTCCTTTACAGTGCCTATCTTGCCATTGAAATATTTCCGATCATCCCCAGTGTCGTTTTTGATAAACATAACTTGTGCCCCCTCCTTCAATGTCAATGTCTCATCCGTAGGATAAGATCCCGACTGAAAGTCATCCTTAATGACCGCTTTTATATTCAACATCTTACCTGGAAGCGCAATCAATTGTTCCTGATTAATCGAATCAGCAAGTCTATTGTGCGAAGCCAAAGTAATATAAGAATCTGACTGAGTGGGCTTAAAATCCGCTTTGTAGTGTGAATTAAGATAATTCAAATCCATCTGTGACACTTCGTTATTACGAATGTTATTCAGCAGGTTGATAAAAGCATCATCCTTCTGCCTATATATATGGCTCAGTTCAAGCATTACAGGTGGAAACTCCCGCATTACCTTTGCATCAAAGAAAAAAGGACTTGAGTAAGCGCCTCGCATCACTGACCACTCATTATCCCTAACAACAGGAGGTAACTGATAGAGGTCTCCGATAAACAGGACCTGTACACCTCCAAAGGGTCTTTGGTCTCTCCGTACCGATTTCAGGATGATGTCGATAGCATCCAGTGTATCACTACGAACCATGGATACCTCGTCAATAACAAGAAGCTCTAACTCCTGTAGGATGGCACGTCGCTGCTTGGTCAATTTGATGGTGCTAAACAGGCGACTTTTATTATAAATATGATGATCTTGATCATTCCAATTCATCTCGTAATCTTCCAAGAAAACTCCAAATGGCAACCAAAAGAGGGCATGAAGGGTCGTCCCCCCCGCATTCATGGCTGCAACTCCTGTAGGGGCCGTAATGGCCATCTTTTTATACGAATGCTTGTGAATATATTTAAGGAATGTTGTCTTTCCAGTCCCTGCCTTTCCCGTCAAAAAAAGATTTTGATTAGTTTGATTCACAAAAGCAACAGCTTGTATAAATGCCGTATTATGTTGATCTAAAGACAGTTCTCCCATGATTAAAAAATATAGTAAATGCTCAAAAAATATCGAAATGAAGTATAAATAAAGCGTACCTGTCATTTATTCAATGATGGTTTACTTACACGCACGCTTATGGGCAAACTTAGACAAACTTGCCTTTTTTCACAAGTAAAATCGTTGAACTAGGGCAGCTATCAGATTTGGGCAACGATTGGCAAAAGTTGCACCTTAAGCAGCTCTTGCAATAACTGAAGCTTGACTTTAGCAACCAACACAGCATCCCTATCGTGAATGAGCGCCATGGTATATGATTCAGGGAGAGCATTAATAGCTTTTTTAGACTCTTCAATAGACTTGCGGACCTTAGCGTCCAATTCACTATCTTGGTGCCCCACAACGGTAGAAATCCCCAATCCTTTATGCAAATCCAACTTGCCAGTATACAGGTTTTCGATAGAAATGAGATTATTCAAGATATCAAATTTGATATTATCACTATAGGGATTTTCAAGAGTAGTATTTTCTGGATGAAGATAATTATCAGCTATCTTTTCATCGATGATTTCATCCGTAACCGTAATCATCCGCTCAACATAGCCCTTCAGCCTCTTTTGACAACCGATCGTACGTTCCTCATCTCCTCTAGCGCGCAGCGTCGAAACATCTGACGAAGCTTCCCGTGCCAACGCAAGCAATTGCTTACTCTGCTCTACCATACTGGTTGTAATCGTCATTAATCCTTGAAGCTCTGCATCCGTCATTTCAGCCGATACTTTGACACCCTCAGAGCCCCATAAAATTTCTTCGATCAACTGTAGTTCACCCAATTGTGCCCCAGAATCCATATCATTTGACGCAAACATCAATCGTTTGTCCATCCGACTGCGGATAGCTGCTGCATGCAAATCATCGACGTAATAACCCTCCGCTTGCTCCCAAAGCTCGCGCGCTTCGAACCAAGCCTCGCGCGCTTGCAATAACGAAAGATCATCTCCAATCTCAATTCTCGCTACTGCCGCCTGCAGGTCTATGACTCGCTCACATAAAAGCTGATGTGTAGGAAGAATAATATGGGATTCGATATTGTCTATGACCTTTACTTGCGTATTGACCTTATCTTGATTTGTAGAACAACTGCCCAGGATTGGAATTAGAGCCAACCCCAAATATCTGCTTTTCATTCGTATTACTTAATATATTAATGTTCAGATCTTTGTAGCCCCATCAGGACCATCGCCCATCAAACAACCTCGGTACAGACTATTTCAATCTGGCTTCGCCCATTTATCTGAATGAATAAAAACGTTTGCAAAGGTAGAGATAAATTCGTAAATTGAAAGTCACAATATTAGTGGTAAATTTTAAAAAAAAGCCTAACTTCATCGCCATAAGTAAATCAAATAAAAATGGAATACGTAGATAAATCAGAATTATTCAATGAAATAGAAAAAATCCTCTTAGACAAAGGATTTAAAATTGAAAAACAAGACCAAACTCGCCCTTGGGGTGGATTTTTTGTTATAAACGAAGATCAGGCTCAGCAGTTTGCAGACGAATATTTTGAAGGACTAGATGTCCAGGGACTAAAGATATCTGGGAAACTAAGTCCAAAAATCCTAATCGTTGCCCCAGAAAAGCGCCTTTCGTGGCAGTATCATCATCGTCGTGCCGAAATATGGAGAGTAATCCGCGGCAATGTTGGCGTAGTAACTAGCACTACCGATGAAGAGCAAGAGGTTAGAAAACTAACCGAGGGAGAAAGTATCAAACTGAAACAAGGAGAACGCCATCGCTTGGTGGGATTACAGGAATATGGTGTATTGGCTGAAATATGGCAACACACAGATATCGAGAATCCCTCAGACGAAGATGATATTGTACGTGTACAAGACGACTTTGGCAGATAGCAATCAAGCAAAAGAGGGGAAAAAATCCCCTCTTTTTTTGTTGGCCAAAGCCACAATAAACATATAAAACAGTATCAGTAATCCGCGCGCGAGTCCCTACCACTTGTCATTTGATTTTTCTTTCTTTTCCATAGCCCTTTCGGCCGCTCTTTCTGCACGTTCTGCAGCACGCTCCGCCTCTCTTTCAGCACGCTCCGCTCTCCGTTCGGCATCTCTTTCTGCACGTTCGGCCTTTCTCTCGGCAATTTCAGCAGCTCTCTCTCCACGCTCGTCAGCTTCTCTTTCTATTTTGGCAATCTTAGCTTTAAACTCTGGCGAGTTGTATCTCTTTTCGATTTCAGCCGCATCGGCCTCTATCTTCGCAATCTTAGCTTTGAATTCGGGTGAATTATAGTGTTCCTCTATCTTCGCTGCATTTGCCTCTATTTTTGCAATATTAGCTTTGAACTCAGGTGAATTAAATTTTTTCTCAATTGCCTTTGCATTTTTCTCGATACGCTTTATCATGGCCTTAAATTCAGGTGAATCAGGATTTTGCTGACCACTCTTCACCGCACCGTCTACAATCTTTTGAATATCTTCTGTAAAATTTGTCGATGCCATTACATCACTCACCATGCGTCCAATATCTTCAGTAGAAACCACGCTCTTCATGAATTCGGGGGAAGAAAGAAAAGATAAATCCATATCCAATTTCAGGGAATCCATCGCCACGACCATATCCAAAGGCAGAGAGTCATTCTCTAAAGCCATTGGCGAGGTGGGAGCAGTTGGAGGATGAGGAATCAATGAATCTGCACACAATGTCGAGTCAGGACCTAATGTATCCAAACCTATCAATGAATTGGTGACAGAGGATAAATTCGTATTCCTTAACGTATCTTTTTCAGCCTGAGCATATGTCCTTTTGCTGAACAGCGCAATGGTTCCGATCAAAACCATGATAGCGAGTAGTTGGAAAGCATTCGTTTGGAGTGCCGATCTTTTCTTAGTAATCATAAGTAATCTCTTTTTTATCAAAGAATGGTTAAATGGGCTGACCAACGTCACCACCTGTCTTTGCGAGACAGATTGCAACAGCAATGCGAGGTAGTCAAAATGATTGCGAGTGGAGACAACTGCTTCATCCGCCAAAAATTCATGATTGGTCTGTATAGCTCTTTTATAAAAATACAATGCAGGATTGAACCAGAATACAATCAGCAAAATCTCAATGAATATAATATCCCACGTATGGTTTTGCTCGATATGAGCCCTTTCATGATCGACAATATCTTGTGCTAAGCCATCAAAATACTCCTCTCTATTAACAAAGAGATACTTAAAAAAACTGAACGGAGAGACCCGGTCATTTATAAGAATGATGGTCACATCATCTCTTCTCACGGTCTCCGCATGTACTATTTTAAGATACAGTTTTCGGAGGTTTCGATTAAAACGAATGGCCATAGCAATGGCTCCTACAAAATAAAGCAGTATAACACCAACAAGCAGATACCCCCCCCAACTATTGGTTCCTGACGGCTCTACAAGAGTGGCCCCGGCCACAGCACTTGACGAGGATGCAGAACTATTTGCCGCTAAAGCAATGGGTTCCTCAC
Source organism: Sphingobacterium sp. SYP-B4668 (assembly GCF_027627455.1). Lineage (NCBI taxonomy): Bacteria > Pseudomonadati > Bacteroidota > Sphingobacteriia > Sphingobacteriales > Sphingobacteriaceae > Sphingobacterium > Sphingobacterium sp. SYP-B4668. Next base: position 4,461,080 of record NZ_CP115483.1, read on the forward strand.
TTAATGTTTGTACGTGTTCATAAGTCGGCAACTGTACGTATTTTTCGACAGGGGCTTCCACTTCAAATACGAAAAATGGGATAAGCAAAGCCAATAGTAGAGACGATAACAAATACCATCTGTTAATACGGAATGACTTCACATACTGAAGCAGGGCAAAATACAAGACAATAAAGATTGTCGAACCTGCAACGAATTTAAAAATAAACTCAATCATCGTTTCTCTTTTTAAGTTCTTGATCTACTATTTTTTTCAAACCCTCCAGTTCTTTATCGCTCAAATTTGCTGATGACGTGAAAAACGAAGCAAATTGTAGGGTTGAATCATTAAAGAATTGCTTAATCATTCCACTCATTTGGTTAGAAAAGTAAGCTTCTTTCTTTATCAACGGAAAATATCTTCTAGAATTGCCAAATGTCTCATAATCAACGACACCCTTCTCATGCAGCCGTTTCAAAAGCGTTGCAATGGTCGTCGTAGCAGGCTTCGGATCAGGATAACATTCGATAATATCTTTTAAAAACGGTTTACCCGCTTGCCAGATATAATCCATCAATTCTTCTTCCTTCTTGGAAAGACTCTTTTCTATATCATTAGAATTCATTCTACAAATATAGAACAGAATATTTATAAAAAAAGAATTTCAGTCAAAAATATTTTTAAAATAGATTAAATACACTGATTATCAGTAAAATAAAAATCAATAAAACATCTAATAGATAGAGAAAACACTGACTAAAGGGAACCACAAAAGTCACCAATAGCCGCCGGAAACCGCTTTCAAAAAGTCAACCCCCATTCCTACTGTAGCATATTGTATAAACGTCCCGTCTTAATAAAATGAATCAGGATTTGCCGGCAATCATCCATTACATTTAAGTATAGCTAACATGAACAAGATGAAATTCAAATCAAGTATTTAGCTGATGCTACATTGTTGTTTAGTATAACACTACATTTACTCATGTGATGATGACAAAAATGTATCCCAATATCCAAAGAAAGTTAAGATTGAGTACAGCACATCTTCAAAAACCAAAGAGATCAAACATGGGGAGATAAGCCTTACCGATAGCCTTGGAAAAGATTCCACGAATGTCGCTGGTCAAGTACCTTTCAATACGGCATTCAAAAGAATGGTAGCCAAACCAGGCGAAAAAGTAAAACTAGCTTTCAAAGCCTCTGGAAACGGAGAAATTAAATAAGATATCAAAGTCGACGATCAAATTGTAAAAACTGAAACTTTCAAATCTACCGCAGACAGTTTAAAAGCCTCACTAGAATATACCTTTTAACAATTTCCCTTTAATATAATCCCTGAAAGCTGCTTCCATTCACTTGGAGCAGCCTTTCAAACGTATTATGAGCTACAAGTCGATTTAATTCTATATCTTGTTGCCCAAGCGGATAGACGAATACCTCAAAATATAAAAGAAGGAATACTTGTGAAAAAAAACAAGTTTATCTAAGTTTGCTTTCAACATTTTCACACCTTTATGACGACATATAACGAAGACAGCATACGATCACTGGACTGGAAAGAGCATATCCGCTTACGTCCAGGGATGTACATTGGTAAGCTGGGAGACGGCTCTGCATATGATGATGGAATCTACGTACTTTTAAAAGAAGTAGTCGACAACTCAATCGATGAGTTTGTAATGGGCGCTGGGAAGACGATAGACATTACCGTCAATGAGAACAAAGTTGCCGTACGTGACTATGGTCGCGGAATTCCCATTGGCTCAGTAGTCGATGTAGTATCCAAAATAAATACAGGTGGTAAATACGATAGTAAGGCGTTCCAAAAATCAGTAGGTTTGAACGGTGTGGGTACGAAAGCGGTAAATGCACTATCTTCACAATTCACAGTACAGTCCTATCGCCAAGGAGAGACGCGAATAGCACAATTCAGCAAGGGTGAGCTCATGGCGGATGAGAAAAAAGAAACCACTCAACGCAATGGTACTGCTGTAGCTTTTTATCCAGACGAGAGCATCTTTAGAAACTACAAGTATCGAATGGAGTTTGTCGAAAATATGATCTGGAATTATGTCTTCCTCAACTCTGGGCTAGTTATCAACTTCAATGGACAAAAGTTCATTTCTGAAAATGGTCTTAAAGACCTGTTAGAGCGGAATATTGATACAGAGTCCATGCGTTATCCTATCATCCATCTCAAAGGAGAAGATATTGAAATCGCCTTGACCCATGGGCAGCAATATGGAGAAGAGTATTACTCATTCGTCAATGGACAACACACCACGCAAGGGGGTACACACCAAGCAGCCTTTAGGGAAGCAGTAGTAAAGACCATCCGCGAATACTATAAAAAAGATTTTGATGCAGCAGATGTACGCGCGTCCATTATTGGAGCGATTGCCATCAAAGTACAAGAGCCCGTATTTGAGTCGCAAACCAAAACCAAATTAGGTTCTCAAAGCGTTGGTCCCGATGGTCCCACTGTGCGTACGTTTATCAACGACTTTGTTAAAAAAGCCTTGGATGACTACCTGCACCGCAATTCAGAAACAGCTGACGCCCTATTGAAGCGCATCATGCAATCCGAGAGAGAGCGTAAGGATATTGCAGGAATCAAAAAATTGGCAAATGAACGTGCAAAAAAAGCTTCGGTACATAACCGCAAGCTGCGGGATTGCAAAGTTCACTTTTCAGACAAGAACGAACGGAATCAAGAAACGACTCTCTTCATCACCGAAGGAGATTCAGCAAGTGGCTCCATCACCAAATCTCGTGATGTGCAGACACAGGCGGTATTCAGCTTAAAGGGAAAACCGTTAAACTCATATGGCATGTCCAAAAAGATAGTCTACGAAAATGAAGAGTTCAACCTGCTACAGCATGCCTTGAACATTGAAGATGGATTAGACGGTCTACGTTACAACAATATCGTTATCGCTACAGATGCTGATGTCGACGGCATGCACATCCGTCTGTTGCTACTAACATTTTTCCTTCAATTTTTCCCCGACCTTGTAAAAGCAGGTCATGTCGCAATCTTGCAAACCCCTCTATTTAGGGTCCGAAATAAGAAAGAAACGATTTACTGCTACTCGGACGAGGAGAGACAGCGCGCCATTGCAAAACTAGGAGCCAAACCCGAAATCACCCGTTTCAAAGGATTGGGAGAGATTTCTCCTTCCGAATTTGGATTGTTTATTGGAAAGGATATCCGGTTAGACCCTGTCATCTTATCCAAGGATCAAAAAATCCAGCATCTATTGGAATATTACATGGGTAAGAATACACCAGACAGACAGAAACACATTGTCAACAATCTTCGCGTAGAAGTAGATATCGAAGCTGAATTGACCAAAGAAGCAGTATAAATAAAGAACCACACAACCTAAACCCTTGAACACTCAAATACTCATACTAATCCAATGTCAAGACGACGTTGGATTAGTTGCCAAAATATCCAATACAGTAGCACAATATCGTTTGAATATTGTGACCATGCGTGAATATGTAGATGAGGAATCTAACAAATTTTTCGTCAGATTAGTTTGTAACGGCAGCATTGACCAACCATCACACTTGCAGGAGTCTTTAAAGGACAATCTCCCACCAAATGCGCAGATTACAATAAACCCTTCCGAACGAAAGAAAATCATCATACTCGTAACCAAAGAACATCATTGCTTAGCGGATATCCTTATACGCCATCACTTTGAAACGTGGAATACAGATATACAAGCAGTCATTGGCAACTACAGTGAATTGGAGGAATTCACAAAAAAATTCAATATTCCCTTCCACTATGTTTCACATGAAAACATTAGTAAAGAGGAGTTTGAAAGTAAAATTGCTAACCAGATATCCATATACCCTTTTGACTATCTTATCTTAGCTAAGTTCATGCGGATACTATCACCAGATTTTGTACGAAAGTTCAAGAATCGCATCATCAATATCCACCACTCATTCCTTCCGGCATTTATAGGCGCCAATCCCTACAGACAAGCATACACCAGAGGAGTAAAAATCATTGGCGCTACCGCTCACTATGTGACAGACGATTTGGACGAAGGTCCTATCATTGTACAAGATACCCGAAGAGTGAATCACACGTACACCGTACAAGATATGATGACCGCTGGCAAAGAGATTGAAAAGGCTGTATTAGCTAGAGCTATACGCCTTTTGCTCGAAGATCGCGTCATGTTAGATGGCAATAAGACCATAGTCTTTGAATAGAAAAATCTAAAATGTGATTAACATCATTATTTAATAGCGCTTCTCCACATTTTTTTTTCGGAGAATTATTAGCTATTTCGTAACATATAACTACGTCATATGTTGCACTCATTTCACATCCCGGTACTAGGGCTTGCATTCTCCATAGATTCGCCGCTTAAAGTTGCTAAGTATGGTATTTCATCCGTAATCTCTATCGTAGATGATGAACTCATCGAACGTATTAGGATCTACTATAGCCAACGTCATCAGCTCGACTGCAAGCCCATCACAAAAAAAGAGTACGACTTTAGGGCTATGCGGATAACTTCTTATCTCAATCTAGTAAAAGTCCTAGTCCAAGAACAAATAGAACATATCCGACAGCAGGTACTCGAAACTAGCCAGGAAAGTACCCGTTACTTCAATCTCCTACCGGAAGGTACTCCTATCAAAATGGATTACAATGAGTTTATCACCGAAGTCGATCCTCAAAAAAGAAGTCAACTAGCAGTGCAAATCAGCAAACATATACAAGCTGGAGACATCGATGTCAACATCATGTCTAAAGTGGACAAAATGAATGTAGCCGCCATCGGACATCCTATGGATGAAAAACTGTCAGACGCCCTAGCTGCCCTTAGAGGGTTTGCCAACTCCGAATTACAGTCCTCCGTTGTCCTTTCAGCAGGTATGAACCCAAGACTATATACCTATATTTCAGAACTTGAACAATTTTGGCCCAAAGAAGGTGGTACATTCAACAAAAAAGTGACACTCAAAGTAAGCGACTATAGATCAGCTTCTATTCAGGCTAAATTTTTGGCTAAAAAGGGAGTCTGGGTTTCCGAATTCAGAATTGAATCTGGCCTCAACTGTGGAGGACATGCTTTCGCAACCGATGGCTTTCTATTAGGTCCTATATTGGAAGAGTTTAAGAACAAGAAAAAAGAGCTTCAAGCTGAACTCTTTCACGTCTATCAGCAGTATTGGTCCTTAAAGAGCACAGACCTACAGTATCCACCTCCTATAAAATATACTGTACAGGGAGGTATCGGTACAGCAGACGAACATCGTTTTTTGCTGGAACACTACGATTTCGATGCAGTAGGCTGGGGATCTCCCTTCTTATTAGTTCCAGAAGCCACTACATTAGATGATCAGACCTTAAATGCACTATCTATTGCTTCAGCCGATGACTTCTATATCAGTGATTCCTCTCCGCTAGGTGTACCCTTCAACAATTTTAGATTAAGTTCCGCCGAGAAACAACGGATACAACGCATCCAAAGCGGTCGACCAGGTAGTCCATGCAAAAAGAAATATCTAATCTCTAATACAGAATACACAGAACAACCCATATGTACCGCCTCTCGAGAGTATCAACATCTTAAAATTAAAGAATTGCAAGAGAAGCAATTGCCTCGAATGGAGTATGAAAAGGAATATGAAAATATCACCGTTAAGACTTGCTTATGTGACGGCCTAGCGGCTCCAGCTTATATCAAGTATGGCATTTTAAAGCCAAGAGAGATTGATTCCGTATCCATATGCCCGGGTCCTAATACCAGTTGGTTCAAAGGAATATTTTCGTTAGATCAGATGGTTAATCATATATATGGACGTGATAATCTATTAAAAGATCAATCACGTCCATTTTTCCTCATTAGCGAATTGAAACTATATGTCACCCACATCCAAAAATATGTAGAAATCAATATGTCTACAGTAGACGAGAAAAAGATCCGTTATTTGGATAAGTTCAAGAGACAATTACAGGAAGGAATCAGCTACTACAAAGAATTAAAAGAAACGTTGAATAACTTTCCAGCCCACATCATCCAAGCTATTCCCAACGAACTCCTACAGATAGAACTACAGTTGGAAAAGATAAAGTTCAGCTAAGTAATTGCTGGCTTCTATCGGTGCGCAGGCTATCACAGATAGGAAATAGTCACCCATCGACAGCGCTTTCCCTTAATCAAAAACGGACTTCAAATGAAGTCCGTTTTTGATTAAGGTGTCGCTATTGTTCGAAACTTACCAAATACTCCAAGAGGTAATTTGGCACCTGCTGTGGCCTGCAGATATAGCTCCCCTATCTCCAAATTCTCAACTTTCGGAAACGCAGTCCGGATGAGGTTCTCGACAATTACTGAAGAGAAACCCAGCGAATAGGTATTTAGGATAAGGAAATGTTCTTTAGGATCCAACAACTGCACGACATCTCTCATCATTTCTGTTATATGATCCTCCAATTTCCATTTTTCCCCCTTAGGTCCATGTCCATATGCGGGGGGGTCTAATATGATGCCGTTATAAGTATTGCCTCTTTTAAGCTCACGCTTCACAAATTTAAGAGCATCTTCCACTACCCACCTAATATTGTCGATTTCTGATAATTCTTGATTTTCGTTGGCCCAAGTGACCACCTGTTTAATAGAATCTACATGCGTAGTATCTGCTCCAGCAGCTTTTGCAATCAATGATGCTCCGCCTGTGTAAGCAAATAGGTTTAGTACCTTCGGTGTTTCAGTCTTAAAGGAACGAACAGATTCGGAAATGTAGTCCCAATTAACGGCCTGCTCTGGGAAAATACCCACGTGTTTGAAAGAAGTCAGTCCCAAACGGAATTTAATCGCTACATCAGTGTTCTTGTATTCAACATACCAACGATCCGGCGTTTTGGCATTCTTTTTCACCCATTCGCCAGAAGTAGCAGATCTCCCTTTGAAACGGATATCATGGCGCTTAGTCCATTCGCCCTCAGACAAAGTCTTTGGCCAAACAGCCTGAGGCTCTGGCCGTATAAGCACCAAATTGCCAAAACGTTCCAATTTTTCAAAATCCCCGCAATCGATCAACTCATAGTCTTTCCAATGCGTAGGAGTCAGTAGTTGTATTTCTGTATGATTCAAAATATAAAATTTGCTGCAAAGATACAGTTATCTATCAAAAGTATATAATCAAGATTACTGTTCTCGCTTCATGGATTTACGAGCAGCCTGCATCAAAGGGCTTGCAAACACAAAGTCATTAAGTTCCTTCACGTCCGACCCCAGAATATCCTGATTCGTACCTTCCCAAAACTTCTCCCCCTTATATAGATACAGAATGTATTCCCCAATCCCCATTACCGAATTCATGTCGTGGGTCACTACGATTGTCGTACATTGATATTCCTGAGTCAAGTCTTGTATCAGCTCATCAATCAAAATCGAAGTAGCAGGATCAAGACCCGAATTTGGTTCATCACAAAATAGATACTTAGGCCCCATACTAATTGCCCGAGCAATACCAACTCGTTTTTTCATACCTCCAGACAATTCTGTAGGGAACAACTTATTAGTACCGGCAAGATTAACCCGTTCCAAACAAAAGTTAGCCCGATCCACCTTTTCCGCTTTGGACATATCTGTAAACATATCCAACGAAAACATCAAGTTCTGCTCCACAGTCATCGAATCAAACAGTGCCGAATTCTGAAAAAGCATCCCGATTTCTTTACGGATAGGTATACGCTCTTCAAAATTCATCTTAGTAAACTCCTGTTTATCGAAGAAAACACGCCCCTGTTCAGGGTGATGCAGTCCTACTATGCACTTTAAAAGCGTACTTTTTCCAGAACCAGACCCCCCAATGATGAGACTCACTCTGCCTGGTTCGAAAATCGCATCTATACCCTTTAAGACCTCGTTATCCCCAAAAGATTTATGTATATTCTGAATTTCAATCATAGTTTATCAACTTACAGCATAATAGCAGTAATCAAATAGTCGCTTGCCAAAATAGTGATACACCCGATTACAACAGCTTGTGTACCCGCCTCTCCAACTTCTAAAGCCCCACCCCTTACATAAAAACCTTTATATGCAGGTACGGACGTAATTATAAATCCAAATACAACTGCCTTTACCATCGCTACAGATACTGTAAATCCATTAAAACCTCCTTGAATACCTTGGATGTAATCCGCAGCACTTACAGCGCCCGATAGCGCCCCTCCAATCAAACCACCTAGTATTGCACAAAAAATAGCCACAATGACCAACGCAGGAATCATCGTAACCCCAGCTAGTACTTTAGGAAGAATGAGATAACCCGGAGTATTGATACCCATAATCTCTAAAGCATCAATCTGTTCGGTCACACGCATAGATCCGATTTGAGAAGAGATGGAAGACCCGACCTTCCCCATCAAGACCAATGCTGAAATCGTTGGTCCTAACTCCAATATATTGGAGTCCCTATTAATTTGGCCAATAATAGAGTTGGGAATCAAATCCGAAACCAGCTGAAACGCAATCTGCATCGTCATGACCGCTCCAATAAAAGTAGAAATAATAACTATCAAACCTAGCGAACCTAGGCCAATATCGGTCATAGCCAGCATAGTCTCTTTCCAATAAATTTTCCCCTTTTCTGGTTTCTTAAATACGGCCTTTAATAGTAAGATGTACTTCCCAATATGATAAATAAACATAAATGTGCTTGAATGACTGACTTTCTATATAAACAGCATAATGCTGGATTAGTTTAGGGATTCCCCTACTTATCTCAAATTAATTAAACGAATATAGACATAATCCTACAAAAACAGGTATCCCTTCAAATGCCATGATGCCTATTACAAATTACGCACTTTACCGATAAAAAAAAGAGATTCACCGATTTTTTGATTCGAATAACCTAAATACTCTATTTTTTTCACCATCTTCACTTTACTTTTGAATCAATCAGCTAATTGAAATAGGAAGTAAAGCACTAAACATATGAACAATAGAAAAATAACCTCTGGACTTATTTTCCTTTTTGTAGGAATAGTACTCTTGTTAGATGTATTAGATATCGTGGAGTTCAACTGGGTTGAAATTATAAAGTACTGGCCACTACTCATTATTCTAGGTGGCATTAATATGCTCATGCCTAATAGCGAATTCGGACATATCGCCAAACTAGGTTTTACATGTATTCTGCTTGGATTTTTAGCCTATGTCGGTTTTGTCACACCCAAACAAGATCTTCTATCCCGATTCTTAAGAGGTTCAAATATCCATATTAGCACCAATGATGATGATAGCATTGCTGATAGTAATTATAGTCATAGTCTCTCGGTGCCTTTGCCAGATACCCTGACCTATGCTTCGGCCAATTTCGACATGGGTACCACCAACCTGCATCTATCCGACGTTGCCAGCACTGTGTTATTTGAAGCAAAGAACACTTCCAATTCATACTTTATGGAATTGTCATCCAATACTTCTAAACAAGGTATACCACACGTCAACCTCAATGGAGAGAAAAAAAACGAAGGAAAAAGCAAAAACAACAAAACGCTCATCAAGCTCAATAAAGAGGTCGTATGGGATTTAAACTTTGATATAGGTGCATCCGAAGTAAACTTTGACCTATCTCCATTCAAGGTACGCCATATAAATTTCGATACAGGTGTCAGCTCAGTAAAATTAAAACTCGGCATGCCCGTAAGTCACTCACAGGTCAATATAGATGCAGGAGCCTCTTCTTTAGAAATCCTCGTCCCCAAAAATGCAGCATGTCGCATTGTATCTGACGGAGGCCTATCGACCATCTCTATGGATGCCGGATTTCTAAATAAAACCGATGGTATTCGCGAGACAGCAAATTATCCCAACGCGGCTGAAAAATTTGATTTTGCTATTGACGGAGGAGTTACATCTATTAAAATCAAGCAATACTAAATCTACTATGTTTTTATTGTATAATCCATAACTTTGCACTAGATATGGATACAAACAATTTATTGACTTTGCCAGGAGGCTATTGTAATTCAAAAAAAGAATATAGCCGGTGGTTGACCAGAGAAGTAAAAATTGGCGATATACCTATGGGTGGTCACAATCCCATTCGTATACAAAGTATGACCACAATCGATACAATGGACACCATAGGATCGGTTGAACAAACTATACGTATGGTGGATGCAGGATGTGACTATGTGCGAATTACTGCCCCGAGCATTAAAGAATCTGAAAATTTAGCAAATATAAAGAAAGAGTTGAAGGCCAGAGGCTATCAAGTACCATTGGTAGCCGATATTCACTTCACACCCAATGCAGCAGAAGTTGCTGCAAGGATTGTTGAAAAAGTAAGAATAAACCCAGGCAACTATGCCGACAAAAAGAAATTTGATCTGCTAACTTATTCCGATGGCGAATATCAAGCCGAACTAGATCGTATTTATAAAAAATTCGCTCCCTTGGTTAAGATTTGTAAGGAATATGGTACAGCTATGCGAATTGGGACCAATCATGGGTCACTTTCAGACCGAATTATGAGTCATTACGGAGACACTCCCGAAGGGATGGTAGAATCTGCATTGGAATTTATCCGTATCTGCGAAGATCTCAACTACTATAATCTTGTCATCTCGATGAAATCGAGTAATCCACAAGTTATGGTCCAAGCTTATCGGCTATTAGTACAAAAGATGGTTCTCGAGAATATGAATTATCCACTTCACCTCGGCGTCACAGAGGCGGGTGATGGCGAAGACGGGCGAATCAAATCCGCGGTGGGCATCGGCACGCTCCTTGAAGATGGACTCGGCGATACTGTAAGAGTATCTTTGACAGAGGAGCCGGAGAAAGAAGCCCCTGTGGCGATTGCTTTGGTCAATCGATATCGAAACAGAGCGCAGACCTTTCACCAACAAGTCCCTCCCCCCATCTTTCAGTTCAACAGCTTACAGAATGATGTAATACCTTATCACTCCAAGGAAACTAACACGTTCATTGGAGGATCTCTAGTTCCTCGAGTAGCCGTAGACCTATCTACTAGTAATCTAAAAGACCCAAATATCCTGACATCCGTTGGATACAAATATGACGTCTTGAATGACAAGTATCACATGGGTGAGCAATCTGTAGATTTTGTTTTCTTAGGCGACCAGCTTCCCTCATTCAATATGCCAGGCAATCTCAAACAGCTTTATAATTATCACACTTGGCAAGGAATCTCTAACCCCTCGAATATACATCCCGTATTTGAACTCGAAGAATTTATATCTGCAGCTCGAAAAGACTCGGCACTAAATCTAATCAATATCAAGAATGAAGACCTTCAAACCGATACCTTCGGACAGTTGCCTCTAGACCACACCATTGTTTTCATTTTACAAACCGATCATATACACGGAATGGCCGAGCAGCGCCAGTTTTTTTTAAATCTTCAAGAGATTGGAATAGATTGCCCCGTAATCATAAAAAGATCATATGCTAAAGAAGAGTTTTCTGGTCCATTGGGCGATATCATGAACCCAGAGGAACCCCTTTCCAAAATACAACTATACGCTGCTACAGATCTTGGGGCATTGTTGATTGATGGATTAGGATCAGGAGTATGGATAGACTCTCCTGCGACTCCAATTGAAAAGATTGTTTCCGTTTCCTTCGGAATCTTGCAAGCCACACGCTCACGTATCTCCAAGACAGAATACATCTCCTGTCCAAGCTGTGGAAGAACCTTGTTCGATTTACAAGAGACCACCCATATGATTCGAAGTAGAACGAATCATCTTAAGGGATTAAAAATAGGAATCATGGGTTGTATTGTAAATGGTCCCGGAGAAATGGCCGACGCAGACTACGGCTACGTTGGAGCTGGACCGGATAAAATCACATTGTACAGAGGTAAAGAAGTCGTTAAGAAAAATGTTAGCTCTTCGAAGGCTCTGGACGAATTGATTGAAATCATCAAGGAAGATGGTCGTTGGATAGAAAATACGGAAATATTGTAAATAAAAAAAGGTCTTACCGTGGTAAGACCTTTCTCTTTAAAATTATATATCAAAAATGAAAACTATCTAACGGATATTCTTTTGACTACAGTTTCCGTACCAGCAACTAGCCGCACGAAATAAAAACCTGAAGTCAGTTTCTTATTGGTATCAAATGCAAGATTTTGGTTACCGGCATCCAAAGAGCCATTCATTAGGCTTAAGACCTCATTACCTAAAGCATCCATTACCTTGATTGATACAGTATTTTGTTTACCTAATTTGAACGATACGGTCACCTGTTCAGCAATGGGGTTATAAAACACTTTCACATTATTAATAAGCTTATCAGACTCAGTCGCTGAAAAAACTTTCGCTGCTGATATACCAAAATCACTAAAAGAGTCGTTATTAAAATATTTAGCGGCTCTTGAAGTGGAAAAATTGCTTTTATTGCTTAACGTCATTTTTTTCAAAGAAGAATCGCTGGCCATTACCATGTTTGATCCCCAAGCAAAGCCCAAGCTTGCCACCAGCACGAGTGCGTTGGTAAAGGTTGTAATCAAACGTTTCTTGGTAAAAATCTTCATTCTATATGTTAAGACAAATCTGTTAGCAATTGGTTTAATCAAATATAAACCTTTTTTTGAATTCTGCTCATACAAAAATAGATTTTTTTATCAGAATAGCAGATAAAACTCTACTAATTACAAAGTCTTTAACAATTTTTAACACCCCTTGACGTTGTCACAAAAAAAAGCAAACTTTGGCGATTCAATTTTGTTAATCAAAATATTGAATTATTGTAGCAAAATCGAAGATTTAGTCATTTAATTTATTTAGAATGTCCACAGAAAATAAGAACGGCGTTCAAAAACTTAGCCTCGGAGGCTTATTAATTAGTTTAGGAATTATTTTTGGGGACATCGGGACCTCTCCTCTTTACGTATTCAAAGCCATTATCAACAAAGGAACAATAGACCCCAATCTCGTATTAGGTGGTCTCTCCTGTGTGGTATGGACCATTACACTTCAGACCACTATTAAATATGTATTGATTGCCCTCAATGCGGATAACAAAGGTGAAGGTGGTATCTTATCTTTATATTCCTTAGTTCGCAGGCAGGCCAAATGGCTCATTATCCCGGCTATTATAGGAGCCGCCGCACTCCTTGCTGATGGAATGCTTACACCGGCCATCACCATCTCATCCGCAGTGGAAGGGTTGGCCATCCACAATCCTACGTTACAGACAGTACCTATTGTCATCGCAATTATTTCCGGCCTGTTCCTCATACAGCGATTTGGTACATCTATCGTCGGAAAAGTCTTCGGTCCATTGATGTTTGTATGGTTCGTCACGATTGGCATATTGGGTTTAACATACATCGATCAAGCTCCAGAAGTATTAAAGGCTCTAAACCCTTATTATGCGATCAAATTAATCGCGACCACGCCCAACGCTCTCTTCATTATCGGCGGTGTATTTCTATGTACAACAGGTGCTGAAGCACTCTATTCCGACATGGGACATTGTGGAAAAGCCAATATACGAATCAGTTGGATACTGGTTAAAGTTTGTCTACTGTTGAATTACTTTGGTCAAGGAGCTTGGCTCTTGGAGCACGCAGGAAGCCAGATAGGTGAGAAAAATCCATTTTATGCCATTATGCCTGAATGGTTTATTAGTTACGGTATCATTATAGCCACCATAGCTGCAATAATTGCAAGCCAAGCGATGATTTCTGGCGCTTTCACATTGATATCAGAAGCGGTCAGACTCAATATATGGCCAAAAGTCACCATCCGATACCCGAGTGACCACAAGGGCCAATTATATGTACCGTCAATCAATCTCATTCTCTGGGCAGGTTGTATGCTAATTATTGCTGTATTTAGAGAATCCAGCAATATGGAGGCTGCATATGGATTAGCGATCAATTCGACATTTATCACAACCACCATTTTGATGGGGTACTTCCTCAGGTGGAAACGAGTGAATAAATACTTGATATTCCTATTTGTCGGTTTCTATTTCTTTATTGAGTTTGGATTTCTAGCAGGAAACTCCGTTAAAATGGCCCATGGGGGATGGCTGACCTTATTGCTATCTGCGGCCTTGATTACCGTCATGTATTCGTGGTATAGTGCTAGACGCATCAAAAATCGATTCGTCAAATTTGTCAATATCAAAGAATACAACTCCATTATATCCGAGATGAGTGAAGACCCGACTATCCCGAAATTTGCTTCTCAATTAGTCTATCTCACCAGTGCCAATAATCGTAAAGAGATTGAGTACAAAATCATCTATTCGATTATCAATAAAAAACCAAAAAAGGCAGACGTCTACTGGTTGGTACATGTAGATGTCATGGACAATCCTCATACACGCGAGTATACCGTCGAACAATTGGTACCAGGTAAATTAATCCGTGTAGACTTTAAGCTAGGCTTTAGGGAAGAACAACGCATCAGCTTGCTCTTCCGTAAAGTTGTAGAGGAAATGGTTCAACGAAAAGAAATAGACATCGTTAGTAAGTACGACTCCTTAAAAAAACACAATGTGCCTGGGGACTTTAGATTCGTCATCCTAGAAAAGGTACTTTCCAAGACCAATGATCTTAAGTGGAAAGAACGGATTATCTTTGAAATCTACAAAATCTTGAAAAAATTCAGTCTTTCCGAAGAAAAGGGGTTTGGCTTAGATGCTAGCTTTGTGACCATAGAACGCGTGCCGTTAAGTATACCACGCACCACCGAAGTCATTATCAAAAGAATCAATTAGCCGATCTCAGTCGGCAATTAGTTTCAAAATAAAGCCTCCGTTAATTACGGAGGCTTTATTTAATCCTTCAAAGCTTGAGCATCCCGATTTAATTTTGAATGCCTATATCCGTACATAAAATAAATAATCAACCCCGCCAATAGCCATAGAATAAAGATAATCCAATTGCTCGCTCCAAGTTCCGTCATCAAGTACAAATTGATTAGGATTCCTGTCGTGGGTAACAATGAGAAGTTGTACTTATATGCATAGATACTCATCACCACCCACACTATCCAAAAAATGATAATCAAAGATTTATGCTCAAAGATATAAAGAGGAGACAACGACCTCCATTCCTTAATAATATCTTGCCCATACCCCCACAAAAGCCCAAGTGCAATCACAAAACCTATACCTATCAAATATTTTCCATTTACATAGGGCACCCTAAATTTCGATTTTTGAGACAATCCTGAATGATCCATGTAAAGTACACCCCCACAGACAAGAATAAAAGCAAAGAAAGTCCCCACACTAGTCAAGTCTACAAAGAAGTCCATTTTGAAAAACAAGGAAGGCACAGCCACCACAATTCCCGTCACGATAGTCGCATAAGAAGGTGTTTTATATTTCGGATGTACCGTAGCAAATTTCTTCCACAACAAACCATCGCGACTCATGGTCATCCAAATCCTAGGCTGTGCTAGCTGGTATACAAGCAAAGCACTGGTGATGGCTATAACAGAAGTTACGGAGATTACACCCGCCATATGATCAAATCCAACATATTGAAACACATAGGCTAGCGGATCCTTTACATTCAACTCCGTATAATTAACCATACCTGTTAACACCAATGTAATAGCAACGTACAATACCGTACAAATCAGGAGGCAATAAATCATTGCCCTTGGAAGGTCCCGTTGTGGATTCTTACACTCTTCGGCCGTAGTAGATATAGAGTCAAAACCAATAAAAGCAAAAAAGACCGCAGCCACACTACTCATTACCCCACCCATACCGTTTGGCGCAAATGGAGTCCAATTTTCGGGCTTAATAAAAAATATTCCCCCACAAATCACCGCCAAGATAATCCCTACTTTAATAATGACCATGATATTGCTTGCTCTTTTAGATTCTCGGATACCGACATACACAAGAGCAGTTACCAAAAGTGTAATAATCCCTGCTGGCAAATCGAATACGATAGGTGTATCGCCTATTCTTGGCGCCGTCTCATAGGCCTCAAGAGCGAGCTTATCAATACCCGTCAATTTATCAACACCTACTTCCAACATTTTTTGATGGGCATCAAATGCATATCCAGGAGCCATAGAGAGCCATCGGGGTATATGGAGGCCGAAGCCCGCTAACATCGATACAAAATATTGTGACCATGATATCGCGACCACCATATTCGAGACCGCATATTCCAAGACCAAAGCCCATCCAATAATCCAAGCAAACAATTCACCAAATGCCACATAGGCATACGTATATGCGCTCCCAGATACAGGCACCGTACTCGCAAACTGCGCATATGATAATGCGGTAAATACACACGCAAATGCTACAAAAACAAAAAGTAGAGATACCGCAGGCCCCCCATTGTAGCTGGCTAGACCAATAGTACTGAATATTCCCGCACCTACAATAGCTGCTATTCCAAGAGATACTAAATCTCTAACGCCTAAAATCTTTGCAAGTCCTGATCCATGATGCTGGGAATCGCTAATAATCTGATCAATGCTCTTCTTTCGGAAAAGTCTATTTGCCATATCAGTGTGTTTACATCCGTATTTTACCTCTATAAATACGATTAAAGTATATGCTAAAAATTACTCCATTAAGGATAGCTTGTCCTGGATTTCTATATAAATGCTCTTGTAGTCTGTCAATTCGCGATCTACATAGGAAGTCAGACTATCCCTTAGGCGTTCATGGTGTTCGGGTAGAGGTTTGAAGTCCCAAATTCGCTTTGCAATATTAAACAAAGGATATGATATTTTACTAATATCGATATATTCATAGGTATACTTCGACTGCACAAAACCATGGTAATACTTCATGAATACAGATGTATCTTCCAACCCAATGGTTTGCAAATATTTAACGATGGTAGCGTCATCTACAGCAGAAAGGTCGTCATAGAAGCGATCTAGGTTGATAGCTTCATGTTTGAGCAATAAATGGTCCAGTATAAGCTCTAGAGAGACATGCGCCAAAAAAGAAGGTCGTATAGGTAAGCCTTCGAGACTATCCTGAATCTGGAGCCGTAAACGATGGGTATGATCAAAAAAAAATGGCGAATTGTGAAAGAGACGATCTACCTCGACATGTCGATACCAGCCCTCAGATATAGGTTTCATCTTGACATGATCAAGCAAGATATCTTCATAACGATTAGGATGGAAAACATACTTTTTATCTGCATTCTTAAGCAAATCAGGCAAGATCCCACCAAAGACACGCTCAGACGTAGTAGCATATCGTTCGAAGTAAAAGTGAGACAGAAAATTCATGTTGAAAGGGATTAAAATCACACTAAGCGCGTAATATCTTAAATCTTGACGTAAGATACAGCTTAATCTTCTTATCTTTGCAACTTATATAAAATTTTCTTATCCGCATTATTATGAACTTTGTAGAAGAATTACGTTGGAGAGGCATGTTACAAGATATCATGCCTGGAACAGAAGAGTTATTAAACAAAGAAAAAGTAGCCGGTTACATTGGTTTTGACCCTACAGGAGATTCCCTACATGTTGGTCACCTGACACAGATTATGACACTTATTCATTTTCAAAATGCTGGGCACAAACCTGTAGCTTTGGTTGGGGGTGCCACGGGTATGATTGGAGATCCTTCTTTCAAATCCGCAGAAAGAAATCTATTAGATGAGAAAACTTTAAATCACAATGTTGCCAGTCTTAAAAGTCAACTCGGCAAATTCCTAACATTCGGGGACGGCGCCCTCGATGCCCAAATGGTTAACAATTATGATTGGTTTAAAGATTTCAAATTCTTGGATTTCATTCGTGACGTTGGCAAATTGATCACTGTCAACTACATGATGGCTAAAGATTCAGTCAAAAAAAGGTTGGAAGGTGAAAATGGGTTATCGTTTACTGAATTTTCGTATCAACTGATTCAAGGGTATGACTTCTACTATCTATGGAAACATCATAATTGTAAAATTCAGATGGGTGGATCGGATCAGTGGGGCAATATTGTCACAGGCACCGAATTCATCAGACGTCAAGACCAAGGAACAGCATTTGCACTCACCACACAATTAATAAAAAAAGCTGACGGGCAGAAATTTGGCAAAACAGAATCGGGCGCCGTATGGTTAGACCCTAAGAAGACCAGTCCATACAAATATTACCAGTTCTGGTTAAATGCGACAGATGACGACGCTAAAAATTGGATTCGCATTTTCACATTAAAATCAAAAGAAGAAATAGAAGGCATCATTGCCGAGCATGATGCTGCGCCTCATACACGCACAGTACAAAAAGCTTTAGCCAAAGATATCACTATTCGTACGCATTCCGAGAAGGACTATGAGACTGCATTAAAGACTTCTGAGTTTCTTTTTGGAAATGGATCACTCGAATTCTTAAATGAACTAGACCACCAGTCTGTATTGGATGTATTTGACGGTATTCCTCAATATACTATAAGTCGTGAGGAACTTACTCAAGGCATCAATATTTTAGATATGCTAGCTGTCAAATCTGCAATTTTCCCTTCCAAAGGAGAAGCTCGTAAAATGACTGAAGGTGGTGGTGTATCCTTAAATAAGGAAAAAGTTGCCACAATCGAACAAGTTATCAACACGGACTACTTGATTAACAATAACTATATCATTGCCCAGCGCGGTAAGAAAAACTACTACTTGATTATTGTAGAATAATAGTAAATTATTACACAGTAGAAGGGCCTTCATAAATGAAGGCCCTTTGTTATATAGTAGTTGTATGTAAAAGTCACTTGAGTTGCTGCAGAATTTGTGCTTCGAATCCAAATTTACTATCTTCCTTCTCCTCCTTAGTTAATCCTTTAGCCCAAATTGTATAAATAGCCCCTTCCTCTGGTATAAATTCAAAATTCGCAAACTCCACATTCGCAGTAGAGGCAATGAAAAGCTGATGCTTCTTTCCAGCCTCCATCGTGAAATACGCACTTGTTCCTTTGAAAGCTATGCCTTTGGCCAAAAGCGCGCGCGCCTCTTTTTCACCAAGATTTAACGCAGGTGCATCCGGACTTAGATTGATAAACCGTATGCTTGCCTTCCCGGCCATTGGTGCTTCATTACTATCTTCAAAACTTATCACATCCAAATTCCGCTCACCAATGACAAATAAGGAGTATATCTTTCCAGGAGCAAACGCGAGCTGCTTCGAGACCAGTGCACCCTTTGACAAACTATCCCGATCGAAGACCCTTACCAGACGATTTCCAGGAAACGCATTCCGATAAGGAAGATAATCGCCAAATCCAAAACTCTCGTTAGACATATTCAGCTTATTTTGGTCCAATCCAATATCCAATTTCTGCTCGGAAGGGACAGCGTTAACGGCACTCGTAGCCGAAAGCTCTCCGTAATCGTAATCATCTTTATCCAACTTGCACGCAGATAACAGAACAATGACCAGTAGAAGACCGGCAAAAATAGGGGTAAATGTATTCACTTTATACATATAGATTCAAAATCATGATGTTTGATAATAGAACGAAAAACAAGAAAGAATCGCTACAACTCGCTAACAAATGGTTTTTTGGCCTAATTTTTTCTATATAAAATGATTAAGTTTGTAATAAGATTATTATCATTGATTTCATGCTAAATAAAGGAAATACTTTTAAGAATACAAGTGGGGGGAATCCAATAAAGAAAAACCAAAAAACGACTTCAAAGAACTACAATACAAAGAGTTACAAAGAGCCGTCAACACCTATTAATCTAACCGAAGCACAAGAAAAAGTGGTCAAGATTCTGGGCATTTTCTTGTTCCTGATGACCTTTGCCTTTGCCATTTCTTTTGCTTCCTATTTGTTTACTTGGCAAGAGGACCAAAGTTATATATCCACGTCAAATGGCAGTTGGTCAACATTATTCAGCACTGCCCAAGAGATTGATGACGATTCCGTTGACTTACCCGTCGTTCAAAATAAACTTGGAAAATTTGGAGCCTTACTTGCTAACCAATTCATCTACGAATGGTTTGGAATAGCATCTTTCATTTTTATCCTCATCCTGTTCGTCGTTGGCTATAAGCTGTTCTACAGAAAAAACATCCTTCCTGTATGGAGAACATTGCTATACTCATCCATAGCAATTATTTTCGTATCCGTAACATTAGGGTTTCTACAATCCTTCATGTCCAACACACCACATATGTTGGAAGGGAAGTTTGGCTTCTGGACCAACAAGCTACTCGAAGCACAGATAGGAACTGCTGGAGTTGCTGGTGTCATTGCATTCGCTTATCTTTCTGTGCTTATCCTTATCTACAACTTAGATTTGAAATTCAGCTTCCAATCCAAGAAAAGGATTTACGACGAAGACCTAGAATCTATGCAAGATGATGGGGACAGCATTCCAGAAGTACATAAGCCCCGAACCCCTATCCTTAAAGACGAAGACTATGTTTTAGATCCTATTGATTTGAATGCAAAAAGCGAGGTCGTGGAATTCAATCAATTCAAAGAAACGACAGAAATACCTCCCTTGCAAGAGAATGCCATAAAACCCAATTACAATGCCGCATTGACGTCAGACCATGATGTCGAAGTCGATCATATTCCCAACATCTCATTTACTATAGACTCCCCCCTTGAGGAAGAAGAATCTCCCGAACAAAAGACAAATGACAATCTGCCGTTGAGTGTTGAAAAAGTAAATGAAGAAAAACCAATTACAGCCAATGATCTAGTCGCACAATTTGGAGAATACGACCCTAAATTAGATTTGTCAGGTTATCAACACCCTCCATTAGAACTTCTAAAGGATTATGGCACGGGCAAGATTACAATCAATCAACAAGAACTCGAAGCCAACAAGAATAAGATCGTAGACACACTACGCAACTACAGCATTGAGATTGAGCATATCAAAGCAACTATTGGTCCCACCGTTACCCTTTACGAAATTATCCCTAAGCCAGGAATCCGAATTTCAAAAATCAAAAATCTAGAGGATGATATTGCATTGAGTTTAGCAGCACTCGGAATACGTATCATAGCACCTATGCCAGGAAAAGGAACAATCGGGATAGAAGTCCCCAATAGCTCTCCAGAAATGGTATCCATGCGTTCAGTACTTGCTACTGAAAAGTTCCAAAAAACAGATATGGATCTCCCAATAGCATTAGGAAAGACCATATCGAATGAAGTGTATATAGCCGACCTTGCCAAAATGCCCCATTTACTTGTAGCAGGAGCGACAGGTCAGGGTAAATCCGTCGGTATAAATGCGATATTGACTTCATTGCTGTACAAAAAACACCCTGCGGAACTTAAATTTGTACTAGTCGATCCTAAGAAAGTAGAGCTCTCCCTATTCAAAAAAATAGAACGTCATTTTCTTGCCAAACTTCCAGGAGAAGATGATGCGATTATCACCGATACTAAAAAGGTAATCAACACGTTAAACTCACTCTGTATCGAAATGGATCAACGTTACGACTTGTTAAAAAACGGACAAGTTCGTAATTTGAAAGAATATAATGTAAAATTTGTCAATCGCAGATTAAACCCTGAGGAGGGTCATCGATTCTTACCCTTTATAGTTCTTATAGTAGATGAGTTTGCAGATTTGATGATGACAGCAGGAAAAGAGGTCGAAACACCCATTGCCAGATTGGCCCAATTGGCTCGCGCGGTAGGTATACATTTAGTGATTGCAACACAGCGACCATCCGTCAATATTATCACGGGTACGATTAAGGCCAATTTCCCAGCCAGATTAGCGTTTAGGGTGCTTTCTAAAGTAGATTCTAGGACAATTCTAGATTCTGGAGGTGCCGATCAGCTGATTGGGCGAGGAGATATGCTTCTTTCCACAGGCAGTGACTTGATTCGTATTCAGTGTGCCTTTGTAGATACGCCCGAGGTAGATCAGATTTCCGACTACATCGGAGGGCAACGCGGATATCCCTCAGCATTCCTGTTACCAGAGTATGTTGATGAAAATGGAGAGGGTAGCGGATTGGCAGATTTTGACATGGATGACCGTGACCAACTCTTTGAAGAAGCGGCCCGCTTAATCGTCATGCATCAACAAGGCTCCACATCTTTAATCCAACGCAAGTTAAAGTTGGGCTATAACAGAGCTGGACGAATTATCGATCAATTGGAAGCCGCTGGTATAGTGGGTCCATTTGAAGGAAGTAAAGCGCGCGAGGTGCTCTATCCAGATGAATATTCGTTGGAACAGTATTTGGAAACATTAAGAAAGGATAATTAAAGATGAAGACAAATTTATGGACACTGATAATGAGCATACTCCTGCTCTGTACCAGTAGTCACACACTTGCTCAGCAAGAAGCTGCTGCAAAAAAGATATTGAATCAAGTATCCCAGAAATACGATGGTTACAAAACCATCCAGGCTACATTTTCATTTTCAGCCAAGCAAGCAGACGGCTCAAGCTATGCCGATAATGGAACATTATCGTTGGACAAAAATGGCAATAAATACCTCATTGAGATGAGGGCGCAACAACTTATAAGCGATGGTAAAACCACTTGGACCATCCTTAAAGAGGAAGGCGAAGTCCAAATCAACGATGCAGACAATTCCAATGACAATATCAATCCTAGCAATATCTTTTCATTTTATAAATCGGGATTTAAATACGTAAGTGCTCCAGATGAAACAGTAGGACAGACCACACTTAGCGTTGTAGACCTTTCTCCAATTGATACAAAAAAGAATTATTTTAAAATCAAATTGAGAATCAATAAATCCACCAAACAGATTTATGATGCCACGATATTTGACAAATCAGGATCAAGATACACCTACACCATCAAATCATTAAAAGGCAACGTCAGTTTCCCTGCAGGGACATTTGCCTACAATAAGTCCAAATATCCCGGATTAGAGGTCGTAGACCTTAGGTAAACACATACTAAAAGGGGCATCCGCAACGATGCCCCTTTTTTTTGTATCTTTATTTCAAATTTTGCGTTAACTTTACTTAAAACCCAGAGACCCCAAAACATGTCAAGCATCACGATTAAAGAAATAGCAAGGGCGTTGAATGTTTCTATCTCTACTGTTTCTAAAGCACTGAATGACAGTCATGAAATTGGAGATAAGACAAAAGCGAAAGTTCTGGAATATGCAGCTGCCCATCACTACAAGCCCAACCTACTAGCACAAAATCTGAAAACAGGAAAATCCAATACGATTGGTGTCATCCTCACTTCCATCAATAATCCCTTCTGTTCACAAATTATCGAGGGGATACAACAACATGCATTGAAAGTTGGACTTGATGTCATCTTTATGCAAAGCCGCGAACAACCAGAAATCGAAAAATCATGTATAGAAACCTTGATGCAAAGGGGTGTAGATGGGCTTTTGATTTCACCTGTGGATGAAACTTCCAATCAAAAATTATTGGAAGATATTCATACCCATCAATTTCCAGTCGTCATCTTTGACCGTATACAACATAGCCTCGATACATTCAAAATCGGTGTAAATAATTTCCAAGGAGCCCGTCTCGCCACCAAACACCTAATAGACTCTGGCCGTAGAAAGATTGTCAACATTACCGCGTCCCGCTTTGGGTTATCAGGGGAACGATTTAAAGGATACAGAGAAGCATTAAACGATGCAGAAATTCCCTTCGAGCCACTTTACCATGTCCAATGTAATATGCAAAATCATGACGTGTTAGATGTAGAACTCAAGAATGCCATTAGCGCATTAATGAATTCTCAGCATAAACCTGATGCCGTACTGGGATCATCCGATACCATTACCGTTCGCTTATTGGGCGTGCTTTCTGAAATGGGATATCAAGTGCCCGAAGATTTGGCTGTTATTGGTTTTTCAAACATTGAATTTGCCAAATCATTAAACCCTGCACTATCCACTATCCGTCAACCTGCCCTGGAAATAGGATCATTGGCTATGGAGAAACTAATGCAGTTAATGTCTAAAAAAAATTGGCATCAAGTTCAAATTGAAACCATTGAACTTGACACCAAACTAACTTTTCGTAAATCGTCTATCGTAGTTTAATCCATCTGTACCACTTTCATCTTAGGCACCAATGCCTTCATGACACACCATGCTATTAGGTACGATACAGCACAGATAGAAAACATAATCGTGTATCCGACCTCAATATTCCCTTGGGCACCGTAGTAATCAAACAGCCCCCCTCCTAATTTGGACATGATGACACCACCAAACCCGCCAGCCATTCCACCAATCCCAGTTACAGAACCCACAGCACTTTTAGGAAACATATCCGATACCGTTGTAAAGATATTTGCAGACCAAGCTTGATGGGCCGAAGCACCTATACCAATCAAAACTACCGGAATCCAAAAAGTATAATCACCAAGAGGTTGAGCGGCCAATACGACTAACGGAAACAACGCGATAATAAACATTGCACGCATACGTCCATCATATGCCGCATATCCTTTATTTATAAAGTACATCGGGAATGCTCCCCCGCCGATAGATCCTACCATTGTCATACTATACAAGACCGTAAGTGGCAACATCATATCTGTAGTACTCATACCGTACTGTACTTTAAGATAAGACGGCAACCAAAATAGAAAAAACCACCATACTCCATCCGTCAAAAATTTCCCCAATGTAAAGGCCCATGTTTGTCTAAATCCGAGCAATTTCACCCAAGATATCTTCGGCTGTGGAGCATTTGCATCCCTATTTTCAATCAATAGAGAGTCACTTACAACATAGTCGTACTCCGCTTTAGATAATTTTTTATCCGGCTTGTCATACATGATGAGCCAGAAGATTAACCATACAAAGCCAACTAGGCCAACGATGATAAATGCAGATTGCCAACCCCAATTATAAGCCATCCATGGCACTGTTAACGGAGCCAAGATTGCTCCCACATTCGTCCCCGAATTAAAAATACCTGTTGCAAAAGCACGCTCCTTCTTCGGAAAAAATTCAGCTGTAGCCTTTATTGCGGCCGGAAAGTTGCCCGATTCACCAAATCCCAATACTATCCGCGCAATGATAAATCCCAAAACAGAGGTTGACACTGCTGTAATACCAAAAACTCGTGCAGAAAACTCACCCATCTCTACGGCATAAGCATGCATAATTGCTCCAATTGACCATATAACAATCGCAATGGCAAATCCCAATTTTGTACCTAACTTATCAATAAATCGTCCAGCTAACAGCATCGACACTGCATAAGCAAACTGAAAAGTTGCAGTAATATTGGCATAGTCCGTATTAGACCACCCAAATTCATCCTCAAGTATCGGATGCAGCAAACTCAATACCTGGCGATCTAAATAATTGACAGTAGTAGCAAAAAATAACAAAGCACATATCGTCCAGCGGTACTTTCCAATCTTGTTGTTCATAATTTAAATAGGTTTAAAAAAGGTATTTCAATTAAAGGTTGAAATATTCCTTAGCATTATAATAACAAATATTCGACACCATTTTACCAACCCATTCTAGATCATTAGGCATGACTCCTCTTTGGATATCATTGGCAAACATATCACAAATTAACCTTCTGAAATATTCATGTCGAGAGTAAGAAAGAAAACTGCGTGAATCCGTCAGCATACCTACAAAACAACTAATCAAACCAATATTAGATAAAGTATCAATCTGTTGTTTCATTCCATCCAACTGATCTAAAAACCACCAAGCAGATCCATATTGAATCTTCCCTCTAAATCCCTCCCCTTGAAAATTACCCGTCATCGATGCAAATACAGCACTGTCCGAAGGATTTAAGTTATATAGTATAGTCTTCGGCAATTCGTCGGTGCGCTCTAGATTATCCAAGAATTGGGTGAGCGCTGTTGCGTGTTGAAAATCACCAATGGAATCAAAACCCGTATCAGGTCCCAATGTAGTCAATAAACGATGATTGTTGTTTCGGAGTGCGCCAATATGAAACTGTTGCACCCAACCCAATTTATAATATTTCCTAGCTAAATGTGATAATACATAAAAACCAAAACCATCTTTCAATACTGGTGTCACCTCTTGATCATTGCCATTCAACACTCCCTTAAACACACGATTTATCTCCTCCAGTCCAGTGTTACCTTGTAAAGGTATCCAACTTAAACCGTGATCCGAAAGACGTCCTCCCACTGCGTGAAAGAAATCGATGCGGCTTTCTAATGCGAGGAGAAGTGAATCAATATCATCTATGTTAATTTGTGCTACCGCAGACAATTTCTGTATGTACTCCCTGTAGACATCACCACCATCGAGTTGCAGCGATTTATCCGGTCGGAACGATGGCAATATCTTCGTATTGAAAGATGATGTTTTCCCAAGTGCAATATGTGCCGCCAAATCATCTATCGGATCATCTGTAGTACCCACCATCTCTACGTTAAAATGCGTCAGAAGAGATTGTGTCGAAAAACCAGGCTCAGCCAACTGCTCTTGCGTCCGATCATATATCCGTTGGGCGTTCGACCCGTTAAGCAATTCCTGAATACCAAAAGGATTTTTCAATTCCATATGGGTCCAATGGAAAAGAGGATTGCGTAATGTGTGCGGCACTGCCTCTGCCCATTTTTGAAATTTGTCCCTATCTGTAGCTGCTCCAGTAATATATTTTTCTTCAATGCCTAACACACGCATGGCCCGCCACTTGTAATGATCTCCATGTAACCATATTGCTGAAATATTTTCAAAATTCCTATCTTCCAACACTTCCCCCGGCGGCAGGTGAGAATGATAATCAATTACGGGTAAATTGACAGCGTAATCCTGATACAACCGTTGCGCTAACGATGATTGGAGTAAAAAATCCTCTTTTAAAAATTGTGTTGCCATACTTATTGATTGCCTGATATCCCTAGTTCTAACCCTCTGAGTTCAGCTAACCCTCTCAAACGCCCAATTGCCGAATAACCCGGGTTGGTCACCTTAGCCAAGTCATCCAACATTTGGTGCCCATGATCTGGTCTAAAAGGAATTGGAGTATCTCGCTTACTATTCTCTTCCACTAGTGCTTTCATCACACTATACATATCCACATCGCCATCCAAATGATCTGCTTCATAGAAGCTTCCAAATACATCCCTTTTAACATTACGAAGATGCGCAAAATACACCCGATCTTTAACTGCGTCAAATATTTCCAGCACATCGTTGTCCTTTCCTGCACCGAGCGATCCCGTACAAAAACAAACCCCATTGAATGATCGGTCAACTCCTTTTATGATTTTTTCAAAATCAGAACACCTAGACGCTATCCGTGGTAATCCTAAAATAGGATATGGAGGATCGTCGGGATGTATCGTCATCTTAATCCCATTCGATTCACATACGTCAGCAATCTCTGATAGAAACCACAAAAGGTTGGCACGAAGGCCATCTGCACCGATTGTTTTATAAATATCAATACTTACCAACAAATCACTCAATGTCGTAGCTTTCTCACTAGGAATCCCCATCAACACATTTATTGTTAATTTATCGATATCCGCTTGCGTATATTGGTGTGATTTAGCAATCGCCTCTTCGACTACTTGCTTTGGATAATCCGCCGAAGCCCCTTCCCTTTTAAGAACAAACATGTCAAAAAATGCCAAATCAAACCAATTAAAATATAACGCTTTTGCGCCGTTCGCCATTTCATAATCCAACTGCGTACGCGTCCAATCTAATACCGGCATAAAATTATAGCATACCGTCTTGATACCACACGTGGCCAAATTGGTCAATGTCTGTTTATAATTTTCAACATATTTCGCTGCGTCGCCATTTCTCGTCTTTATAGCTTCATGTACCGGTACACTTTCTACTACTGACCATACCAGTCCCCCAGCTTCAATAATAGACTTCCGTTCTTTTATTTCATCTAATGGCCAGACCTCGCCATGCGGAATATGATGTAAAGCACTCACTATACCTGTTGCCCCTGCTTGCCTCACATCACGTAGTGACACAGGATCCTGAGGTCCATACCACCTCCACGTTTGTTCTAATCTATTTTTTTTCATCCTATTATTTTTAACTTCAATTTCTATACACCCGACCACGCATTGAAACCACCATCTACATAAAGGGTCTCACCATTGATAAAGCCCGATGCCCGACTTAATAAAAATACCAAAGCCCCTTCCAATTCAGATGGATCACCCAATCTTGAGAAAGGTGTTTTGTTGATAAATCGTTGAGCACGATCTGTAAATCCACCCTCCGTCGTGGTCAAGAGCGTTCTATTCTGTTCAGTTAAAAATACACCCGGGGCAATTGCATTTACACGTACCTTATCTCCATAACGTAGAGCCAACTCTGTCGCCATCCATTTTGTATACCCAACAATGCCATTTTTAGCAACTGTATACCCCAGCACTCGGGTTAATGCAGTGCTAGAAGCTAATGAAGCAATATTGATAATAGAACCCTTACCTTTTTCTGCAATCACCCTCCCTAGAATTTGCGTAGGTATAATGGTCCCATGCAAATTCAGCTCAATGGCTTTAAGCGTATCTGATATATTAGCATCAAAAAGGTTATCATCAGGGCCAATCGTTGCTCCAGGGATATTACCCCCAGCAGCATTGACCAATCCGTCTATAGTTCCCCACTTATCCAAGATTATATCCCTTGCCCTTACCATTTCCTGTTCATTGAGCACATCGGCGACGACTGCTAAGCCCTTACCTCCTAATGTCTCAATCAATTTCACGCGTTCATCGGCCCTTTCCTGGTTTCTTCCGATTACGACAATCTTTGCACCCGCCTCCGCCAGTGCCTTAACAAATGATTTACCCAAAATACCGGTCCCCCCTGTTACGACGATGACTTGGTCTTTTAAAGAAAACTGTTCTAAAATATTCATATGTAAATAATCTCTTTTTAATGGTCATTATGATACATCCAAGGATTACCTAATTCTATATCGATGCATTTCAGCATCCTTGGATATCTATTAAGGTTGTTAGTTTATAATCTTCCGTTTATAAAAATGCTAATTTCGGACTAGAATATAAAGCTAATGGCACCTTATATTTACGATAACGATTTCGGAAATAAACACCTCCTACATCAACAATACTGCAAATATTTTGTATTTTCGATAGAAATTAAATAACTCAAACCTATGCCCCTAAAAAAAGTACTCTCCTTCGGCGAGCTACTCATACGACTACAAGCCACTTCCGATTCTTTTTTTGAAACTACTGGCAATAACCACCTGCAAATATTTCCAGGAGGATCCGAAGCCAATGTTGCTGTCACATTAGCACAATTAGGTGTACCTACATCCTACCTCTCTGCTACACCAGATCATGTCCTTGCGCAGGAAATTAAGAGCAAATTGAATTCCTACGGTATCGACACCTCCAAAATCAAGATGCAAGGAGATCGTCTTGGAAGTTATTTTTTACTTTCAGCAAATGGATTGAGCAAAGGAGAGGTGATTTATGATCGTAAATATTCTTCCTTCAGTCAACTGACCCCACAGGATCTAAATTGGGATGAACTGCTAGAAGGAATTGATTGGTTTCACTTTACGGCCTTGACCCCATCGCTAAACGAAGGACTGGCAATGATATGCAAACAGGCTTTAGAGGTGGCCGTAAAGAAGGAAATCACAATTTCCGTCGACCTAAACTATCGCAATCGCCTATGGCAGTACGGCAAAGAACCAATTGAAGTCATGCCTGAACTCGCAAAATACGCAGACGTAATCATGGGCAATATCTGGGCCGCCAACAAAATGCTAGGAACGTCTATTGATGATACCTTGGACCGGCACACCTCAAAAGAAGCATACGCGGAATATTCAAAAATATCAGCAAAAGAAATCTTCGAAAAATATCCCAAATGTAAACACGTGTCCAATACCTTCCGATTCATGGATAATCCAAAGCACAACTTGTTTTATGGGACCTACCATACAAGGGATACAGACAAGGTATCAGACACCTTTGAAACCAATCAAGTCGTTGATCGTATCGGTAGCGGAGATGCCTTCATGGGAGGGCTCATCTACGCTATCATTACCGACAGTACACCACAAGAAATTATTGATATAGCTACACAAGCCGGCTACCAAAAGTTAGCGGTAGAGGGCGATTTTGGAAACGGAAAAATAACAAAATAAATGAACAATACATTAATGCATATACAGGACGCACCAGTTATTCCTGTATATTACCACGACGATATTGAGCAGTGCATAGATGTACTAAAAAAGTGCTATAATGGAGGGATAAGGGTTTTCGAATTTGTCAATAGAGGCGAATACGCTTTAGAGAATTTCAAGCAACTATTAGCCTATAAGAACGAATATTTACCCGCTCTAAAACTAGGCATTGGAACTATCAAGACTGCGGCACAAGCAGAAACTTTTGCCAAGATTGGAGCCGAATTTATTGTCAGTCCCATTATCAATCAGGATGTTGCAAGAGTAGCATCACAATATAATTTGCTTTGGATACCAGGCTGTATGACACCTACCGAAATTGCAAAAGCGGAGGAATTAGGTGCACAATTAGTGAAATTATTCCCTGGAGATACCTTAGGCCCTAAATTCTTAAAAGCAATATCTCCGCTTTTCAAAGGCTTAAAATTCATGCCGACAGGTGGTGTAGATACAACAGAAGAGAGCATACAATCATGGAGAAAAGCGGGTGTTTTTTCCGTAGGGTTGGGTTCTAAGTTATTTGCCGCCCCAATTGCGGATGAGGGCAACCAGTGGTTGGAAGATAGATGCGCACGCTTATTAAAATGGGCGAAAGCATAATCCATTAAAAAACCATTAAAAAAGGGTAGCAATTTAAAATTGCTACCCTTTTTTAATGGTTGAAAAGAAATTAGTCCTCTTCTTTAGAAGCTAATAACTGATCGTATTCTTCACGAGAACCTACAATGATATTGCTATACGTACGCAAGCCTGTTCCCGAAGGAATTAAGTGGCCTACAATAACGTTTTCTTTTAATCCTAATAGATTATCACGCTTACCTGCAATAGCAGCCTCATTCAACACCTTAGTTGTCTCCTGGAAGGATGCAGCAGAGATAAATGACTTAGTTCCCAATGAAGCTCTGGTAATACCTTGCAACAATGGACTAGAAGTTGCTGGGATTGCATCCCTAACTTCAACCAGCTTCAAGTCACGACGTCTCAGACTAGAATTCTCTTCACGCAATCTACGTAAAGTCACGATCTGTCCTGGACGAAGTTCGTTAGAATCTCCCGATTCGACAATAACCTTCTTATCGTATAAAGAGTCATTCTCTAGCATGAAATCCCATTTGTTAACAGCTTCTTTTTCTAAGAAACGGGTATCTCCCGGGTCTTCAATGTTCACTTTTTGCATCATCTGGTGAACAATCGTCTCAAAGTGCTTATCATTGATTTTTACCCCTTGAAGGCGATAAACTTCTTGAATACCATTTACGATATAATGCTGTACCGCTGAAGGACCTTTAATAGATAAGATATCTGCTGGAGAAATTGAACCATCTGATAAAGGCATACCCGCTTTGATAAAGTCATTATCCTGTACAAGGATGTGTTTCGAAAGTGGAACCAAGTATTTCTTGATTTGACCGTCACGAGACTCAATAGAAATCTCACGGTTACCACGTTTAACACCACCCAATGCTACAACACCATCAATCTCAGTTACTACAGCTGGATTTGAAGGATTACGCGCCTCGAATAGTTCTGTCACACGAGGAAGACCCCCTGTAATATCTCGGGTTTTACCAGTAGAACGAGGAATCTTAACAAGAATAGCTCCTTCTTTTATTTTTTGACCATCCGATACCGAAACGTGGGCACCCACTGGGATATTGTATGAACGAACAACCTCTCCTTTAAGGTCAACAACCTTGATAGTCGGGTTTTTCGTTTTATCACGAGTTTCAATAATGACTTTTTCTTTGTGACCCGTCTGATCATCGGACTCTTCACGGAAAGTTACACCCTCGATAATCGCATCGAACTCAATTTTCCCACTGAACTCCGAAATGATAACCGCGTTATATGGATCCCATGATACTAGACGTGTTCCCTTTTCAACAGTGTCTCCCGCATTCACGTACAATTGTGAACCATAAGGAATATTTTGTTGGTAAAGTACTTTTTTACTTGTCGGTTCGATGACACGAAGTTCTCCAGAACGACCCAAGACTACTTGATGAGTACCATCTTCGCCTTCTTGAGATACGGTACGCACATTCTCGAATTCAACTAGACCTTCATGCTTAGCTACAATTTGTGACTCGGCTGCAATATTGGAAGCCGTACCACCCACGTGGAACGTACGAAGTGTCAACTGTGTACCCGGCTCACCAATAGATTGTGCTGCGATTACACCGACAGCTTCACCCAATTGAACGCGTTTACCCGAAGCCAAGTTACGTCCATAACAGGAAGCACATACTCCGCGCTTAGATTCACATGTCAATACCGTGCGTATTTCGATTCCTTCGATACCGGCGTTTTCGATACGTTCAGCTATTTCTTCAGAAATATCCTGATTCGCAGATGCCAAAAGTTCGTTTGTCTCAGGATCATGTACATCATACAATGTTACACGACCTAGTATACGATCGTATAGTGGTTCGACGATATCATCATTATCTTTTAGAGCTGTTGTATAGATACCTCTCAATCCGCCACAATCTTGGTCAACGACAATCATATCTTGAGCTACGTCATGTAGACGACGTGTTAGATAACCCGCATCCGCTGTCTTCAATGCCGTATCGGCAAGACCTTTACGCGCACCGTGGGTAGAGATAAAGTATTCCAAAACCGAAAGACCTTCTTTAAAATTAGAAAGAATCGGGTTTTCGATGATTTCACCACCAGAAGCACCAGATTTCTGTGGCTTAGCCATCAAACCACGCATACCACACAGCTGACGAATCTGCTCTTTGGAACCACGCGCACCTGAATCCAACATCATGTATACCGAATTGAAACCTTGGTTGTCATTCGATAAGATATCCATTACGTGCGCAGTCAACTTGTTATTGATACGCGTCCAGATATCGATGATTTGGTTGTAACGTTCGTTGTTCGTAATGAAACCCATATTGTAGTTACCCATTACATCTTCAACTTCGTTAGTCGCCTGTTGAATCAATTCAGACTTCGCCGCAGGAATATTCAAATCCTGCAAATTAAACGAAAGACCTCCTTTGAAAGCTGTTTGGAAACCTAATTCCTTCATATCATCCAAGAATTTCGCTGCACGAGCCATACCCGTATTTTTCACGATCTCTCCAATGACATTACGAAGGGATTTCTTTGTCAACAACTCATTGATGAATCCCATCTCTTCTGGTACAATCTGGTTAAAGATTACACGACCAACAGTAGTTTCCAACAAAGCATCAACGATTTCGCCTTCCCTATTTCTGATTTTAGTTTTTACTTTGATAAAAGCATGCAAATCAATTTTCTTCTCATTCAAAGCGATAATAACCTCTTCTGCAGAGTAGAAAATCATATCCTGACCTTTTACAATGTGGTCCCCTTCAGTCTTACGGCCTTTAGTTATATAATAAAGACCCAATACCATATCCTGAGAAGGAACAGTTACTGGAGAGCCGTTTGCAGGGTTCAAGATGTTGTGAGCGGCCAACATTAAGATTTGGGCTTCCAAAACAGCAGCATTACCCAAAGGTAAGTGAACCGCCATCTGGTCACCGTCAAAATCCGCGTTAAACGCTGTACAAACCAGTGGGTGTAACTGAATTGCCTTACCCTCTACCAAAGTGGGTTGGAAAGCCTGTATACCTAAACGGTGAAGCGTAGGCGCACGGTTTAGTAATACTGGGTGGCCTTTCAATACATTTTCCAAGATATCCCATACTACTGGATCTTTGCGATCGACGATCTTCTTAGCAGATTTTACAGTCTTCACAATTCCTCTTTCAATCATCTTACGGATGATAAACGGTTTATAAAGCTCCGCAGCCATATCTTTAGGTAGACCACACTCATGTAATTTGAGGTGAGGTCCAACGACAATTACCGAACGAGCCGAGTAATCCACACGTTTACCTAATAAGTTTTGACGGAAACGACCTTGCTTACCTTTAAGGATATCAGATAATGATTTCAATGCACGATTACCCTCAGTCTTCACCGCGTTAACCTTACGTGAGTTGTCAAATAATGAATCTACAGCTTCCTGTAACATACGTTTTTCGTTACGTAAGATTACTTCGGGAGCTTTAATTTCAATAAGACGTTTCAAGCGGTTATTACGGATAATAACACGACGGTACAAGTCATTTAGATCTGATGTCGCAAAACGACCACCATCCAAAGGCACCAATGGGCGCAACTCTGGTGGGATGATAGGAACGATTTTCACGATCATCCATTCCGGACGATTTTCAATACGATCTCTAGAACCACGGAAAGCTTCCACAACGTGAAGACGTTTTAAAGCCTCATTTTTACGTTGTTGCGAAGTCTCGTTTGCTGCTTGGTGACGAAGGTCATATGACAATTGATCTAGATCGATACGTTTCAATAACTCTTCTAGTGCCTCAGCACCCATTTTTGCAATAAACTTCTGAGGATCGTTATCATCCAGATACTGATTTTCTTTAGGTAGTGTATCTAAGATATCTAAATATTCCTCTTCCGTTAAGAAGTCCATATAGTTGATACCATCTTCCTCTTTGATACCTGCCTGGATAACGGCATAACGTTCGTAGTAGATAATCATATCCAACTTTTTAGTTGGAAGACCTAATAAATAACCGATTTTGTTAGGAAGAGAACGGAAGTACCAGATGTGCGCAACAGGAACCACCAAATTGATGTGTCCCATACGCTCACGACGTACCTTTTTCTCCGTCACTTCAACACCACAACGGTCACAGACAATACCTTTATAACGGATACGTTTGTATTTACCACAGTGACATTCGTAATCCTTTACAGGACCGAAGATACGCTCACAGAATAAACCATCACGTTCTGGCTTGTAGGTACGATAGTTAATCGTTTCTGGTTTTACAACTTCACCACTAGAACGCTCTAAGATTGTTTCTGGTGACGCCAAGCTAATGGTGATTGACGTAAAGTTGCTTTTAATTTTATTATCTTTTTTGTAAGACATACTTTTATTCCAAAGTTAAAGCTGTATGAAGAAGCTTAAGAGGATCTTCAATCCTCCTAGCTCTAATTGCTTAATTAATCTAATGTGATATCTAAACCTAAACCGCGTAACTCGTGTACCAATACGTTGAACGATTCTGGTACAGATGGAGTCGGTAGGTTATTACCCTTAACGATTGCCTCGTAAGTCTTCGCACGGCCGACTACATCATCTGATTTCACTGTCAAGATTTCCTGTAAGATGTTCGAAGCTCCGAATGCCTCAAGTGCCCATACCTCCATCTCTCCGAAACGCTGACCACCGAATTGGGCTTTACCACCTAATGGTTGTTGCGTAATCAATGAGTATGGTCCGATAGAACGAGCATGCATCTTATCATCAACCATGTGTCCTAATTTCAACATGTAAATCACACCTACTGTAGTTGGCTGATCAAAACGATCACCGGTCAAACCATTGTACAAGTATGTTCTACCTGAAGCTGGTAAACCTGCTTTCGCAATCCATCCTTCAACTTCAACCGGCTCAGCACCATCAAAGATAGGCGTCGCAAACTTCACCCCCAATTTCTGACCTGCCCAACCAAGCACTGTTTCATAAATCTGGCCCAAGTTCATACGTGAAGGTACCCCTAGTGGGTTCAACACAATATCAACTGGTGTCCCATCTTCTAAGAACGGCATATCTTCATCACGCACGATACGAGCAACGATACCCTTGTTACCATGACGACCGGCCATCTTATCTCCTACTTTCAATTTACGTTTCTTAGCCACGTAAACCTTAGCCATCTGAACAATTCCAGACGGAAGCTCATCCCCTACAGATATAGCGAATTTCTCACGTTTGAAAGCTCCTAGCTCTTCGTTCAACTTAATGTTGTAGAAGTGAAGCGCCAATTTGATTAACTCATTTTTATCTTCGTCAGTAGTCCATCCTGTTGGATTGATATTTTCATAGACTAAATCAGCAAGAATCTTCTGTGTGAACTTAGCTCCTTTAGGAACCAATAACTCTTTATAAACATTGTAGATACCTTGACTAGTTTTACCATTCACGATTGTAAATAACTTGTCAACTAGACGGTCTTTCAATATTTTTACATTCCTATCGTGCGAAGTTTCCAATTTCTCAAGAGTCTTACGTTCGACTTCTTTAGACATCTTCTTAGCACGAGAGAATAATTTAGTATCAATGACAACACCCTTGATAGAAGGAGGAGTTTTCAACGACGCATCTTTCACGTCCCCTGCCTTATCTCCAAAGATTGCTCTCAATAATTTCTCTTCTGGAGAAGGATCAGACTCGCCCTTAGGTGTAATCTTACCGATTAGGATATCTCCTTCACCAACTTCAGCACCTACACGGATGATACCGTTTTCGTCCAAGTCTCTTGTCGCTTCTTCCGAAACGTTGGGGATATCCGCAGTCAATTCCTCTTCACCGCGTTTCGTATCACGTACTTCCA
Organism: Sphingobacterium sp. SYP-B4668; assembly: GCF_027627455.1. Taxonomy (NCBI): domain Bacteria; kingdom Pseudomonadati; phylum Bacteroidota; class Sphingobacteriia; order Sphingobacteriales; family Sphingobacteriaceae; genus Sphingobacterium; species Sphingobacterium sp. SYP-B4668. Next base: position 4,497,605 of record NZ_CP115483.1, read on the forward strand.
ATTCAAATTCTTCAATGTGAAGGGAAGTAAAAATATCTTGACTTACTACACGCTCAGAGATTACAATCGCATCCTCAAAGTTGTATCCTTGCCAAGGCATGAAAGCCACTTTAAGATTACGACCTAATGCCAATTCTCCATCTTCAGTAGCATATCCTTCACATAGTACCTGCCCCTTTTCTACACGTTGTCCTTTTCTGACAATCGGCTTCAAGTTGATACAAGTACTTTGGTTGGTCTTCTTAAATTTGATTAAACGGTAAGTTTTGATATCGTCATCAAAAGATACTAAACGATCATCATCGTTACGATCATAGCGAATTTTGATTTCCTCGGCATCTACATATTCCACCACGCCATTTCCTTCAGCATTAATCAATGTACGAGAGTCACGCGCTACACGACCTTCAAGACCAGTACCTACAATAGGAGCTTGTGGGCGCAACAAAGGCACAGCCTGACGTTGCATGTTTGACCCCATCAATGCACGGTTGGCATCATCATGCTCCAAGAAAGGAATTAACGATGCAGCTATTGACGTAATCTGATTCGGAGAAACGTCCATCAAATCCAATTTCTCAGGCTCAATAATCGGGAAGTCACCTTCATATCTAGCTTTTACTTTAGGATCCTCAAAATTACCTTTATCGTCATAAATCGCATTTGCTTGCGCAATTGTTTTTTCATCCTCATCCTCTGCAGACAAATAAACAACAGGCTCCTCCACCACTACACGTCCATTTTCTACTTTACGGTATGGCGTCTCGATAAAACCAAGATTATTGATTTTCGCGTGAATAGCCAATGACGAAATCAACCCGATATTTGGTCCCTCTGGAGTTTCAATAGTACATAGACGACCATAATGCGTATAGTGAACGTCACGAACCTCAAACCCAGCTCTTTCACGAGAAAGACCACCTGGACCTAATGCCGATAGACGACGTTTATGCGTAATCTCAGCCAATGGATTAGTTTGGTCCATGAACTGAGAAAGCTGGTTAGTTCCGAAGAACGAGTTTATGACGGATGATAATGTACGCGCATTGATTAAGTCAGTAGGTGTGAATACTTCGTTGTCACGAATATTCATACGTTCACGTATAGTCCGAGCCATACGAGAAAGACCTACACCAAATTGCGCATATAATTGCTCGCCTACAGTCCGAACACGACGGTTGGACAAGTGGTCGATATCATCCACCTCAGCTTTTGAGTTGATCAGGTTGATCAAATATTTCACAATCGCTATGATATCCTCTCTAGTCAATACTTTCGTATCAGTAGGTGTATCTAATTGCAATTTGCGGTTAATACGGTAACGACCGACATCCCCCAAATCATATCTCTTATCCGAGAAAAACAAACGGTCGATGATACCACGAGCAGTTTCCTCATCTGGTGGTTCAGCGTTACGCAATTGACGGTAGATATGCTCCACCGCTTCTTTCTCCGAGTTCGAGGTATCTTTCTGAAGAGTGTTATATATAATAGAATAGTCCGCATTATTAGACGCATCCTCTTTAGCCAAAATAAGTGATTTTACTCCGGCATCGATGATGAAGTCAATGTGGTCTTCTTCCAAAACAGTTTCACGTTCAAGGATAATTTCATTACGATCGATAGAGACTACCTCACCAGTATCCTCATCCACGAAATCTTCTACCCATTTCTTCAATACCCTAGCCGCCAAACGACGACCAACATATTTTTTCAATCCAGATTTACTAACTTTTACTTCATCTGCAAGATCAAACAATTCCAAGATGTCTTTGTCTGAATCATAACCGATAGCACGTAGTAAAGTAGTAACTGGGAATTTCTTTTTACGATCGATGTAAGCATACATGACGTTGTTTACGTCTGTAGCAAACTCAATCCAAGACCCTTTAAAAGGGATAACCCTTGCAGAATAAAGTTTAGTACCGTTTGTGTGTCTACTCTGACCGAAGAATACGCCTGGTGAACGGTGTAATTGAGATACGATTACACGCTCTGCACCATTTACAACGAAGGTACCTTTAGGAGTCATATACGGGATAGTACCCAAGTATACGTCCTGAACAATCGTTTCGAAATCTTCGTGCTCCTCATCATTACAAGATAACTTTAATTTTGCCTTTAGAGGAACGCTATAAGTCAAACCGCGCTCGATACACTCTTGGATATCATAACGGGGAGGATCAATAAAATAATCCAAAAACTCAAGCACAAAAATGTTTCTTGAATCAGAAATAGGGAAGTTTTCCGAAAATACTTTGAACAGCCCTTCCTGATGGCGGTTGTCAGAAGTAGTTTCCAGTTGAAAAAACTCCTTGAAAGACTGTAATTGTACGTCCAAGAAATCAGGATAATCAATAACCTTCTTACTGGTCGCAAAATTTACTCTCTCTTTTTGAATATTATTGTTTGCCAAGGGAATAAGAATTTTAGTTTAAAAAAACTGAGCTAACTATGCTGCTAAAATCGCATGACAATTATGTAACAGCACAAACATAATCGATAGCGTAGTGATAAAATAGGAATAGACTCTGACAGATAAACCGTCAGAGTCTAAACCTTTAAGGTGCTTAGTATGTGAGATTATTTGATCTCAACAACAGCTCCAGCTTCTTCTAATTGTTTTTTCAAAGCTTCAGCTTCGTCTTTAGAAACACCAGTTTTCAATTCTTTAGGTGCTCCGTCAACTAAATCTTTAGCTTCTTTCAAGCCTAGACCAGCTAAATCTTTAACCAATTTAACTACCGCTAATTTCTGACCACCAGCTTCTTTCAAGATAACGTCAAATGAAGTTTTCTCTTCTGCAGCAGCAGCGCCACCTTCAGCAGGAGCAGCAGCAACTGCAACAGCAGCAGCAGCAGGCTCGATACCATACTCATCTTTTAAGATATCAGCTAGTTCTTTAACTTCTTTTACTGTTAAGTTCACTAACTGTTCAGCAAGTTGTTTTAAATCTGCCATTTTATTTTGATTTTTGAATTTACTTTTAAAAATTTTGTTAATTAAATGATAACGAATGTTCTATAATAAGGAGGATTCGTTAGCCTCTTTCTTCTAAAGCTTTTACTAAGCCCGAAATTGTATTTCCGCCTGACTGAAGAGCTGAGATAACATTCTTAGCTGGAGATTGAAGCAATGCGATAACATCAGCGATAAGTTCTTCCTTAGATTTAAGGTTCACTAATGTATTCAATTGACTGTCTCCTACAAACGCAGATGAATCGATATAAGCTGCTTTCAAAAGAGGTTTATCACCTTCTCTACGTAACTGCTTAATTAATTTCGCAGGAGCGTTACCGATCTCAGAAAACATTAACGTTGAAGCACCTTTCAATGTTGCAACGATTTCCTCTGAATCTACACCTGCTTCGATTAAAGCCTTCTTAATTAAAGAGTTTTTCACTACTTTAATCACGATATTGCTCTCAAAACATTTGCGACGAATGCCATTCACTTTTTCAACAGATAAATCAGCAGTATCAGCAATATAGAAATTACCGTATGATTTAATCTGCTCGGCCAAAGCTTGAACAATTTCTTGTTTTTCTTCTTTTCTCATGATTAAATTCCTGCTACTGATTTAGTCTCAATATGAATACTAGGACTCATAGTTGATGAAATGTGAATGCTCTTAAAGTATGTTCCTTTAGCGGCAGATGGTTTCAAACGCGAGATAGTTTGCAATACCTCTAATGCGTTATCATAAATTTTATCTGCCTCGAACGACGCTTTACCAATCGAAGTATGGATGATACCTGTTTTATCGACTTTAAAATCAATCTTACCACCTTTAACGTCCGTTACAGCTTTACCTACTTCAGTAGTTACTGTACCAGTCTTAGGGTTAGGCATTAAGTTTCTTGGACCTAAAATACGGCCCAATTTACCTACTTTCGCCATAACACTAGGCATTGTAATAATGATGTCAACGTCAGTCCAACCGCCTTCGATCTTGCTGATATAGTCATCTAAACCTACGTAATCGGCACCTGCAGCCTTAGCTTCTTCTTCCTTATCAGGAGTACATAAAACTAAAACGCGTACAGTTTTACCAGTTCCGTGAGGTAAAGTTGCAATACCACGAACCATCTGATTTGCTTTACGGGGATCTACGCCTAAACGAACGTCGATATCCACAGAAGCATCGAATTTGGCCAATGATATCTCTTTTACTAAAGCAGAAGCTTCTTTCAAAGAATACGCTTTACCAGCTTCAATTTTGGATAGTGCCGCTTTTTGATTTTTTGTTAATCTAGCCACTTTTCTTAAACTGATTTCGTTAATTAATTGTTCCAAGGAGCATCACCGGAAACGGTAATACCCATACTACGTGCTGTCCCTGCTACCATACGCATAGCAGCATCTACAGTAAATGCATTTAAATCTACCATTTTATCTTCTGCAATCGTTTTCACCTGATCCCAAGTAACAGAAGCTACTTTTTTACGGTTAGGCTCACCCGATCCACTCTTTAGACCAGTAGCTTCTTTCAATTGAATTGCTACCGGAGGAGTTTTGATGATAAAATCAAAAGACTTGTCGCTGTAAACTGTAATGACAACAGGTAATACTTTGCCTGGTTTGTCTTGCGTACGAGCGTTGAACTGCTTACAGAAATCCATAATATTCACCCCTTTAGCACCTAATGCAGGTCCTACTGGAGGAGAAGGATTCGCAGCTCCGCCCTTAACTTGTAATTTTACTAACGCACTGACTTCTTTTGCCATTTTGTTCTGAATTTAATTTATTAAATGTTTGTTAGTAAGTTGGAAGCAAATAACGTAACATTTATATATTCACTGATGCTAAACCTAGCACCAAATGAGGTGCAAAGATATAAAGATTTTCTCAATTACAAAAATATATCACATAAAAGAAGAGAGGAACTTTAATATTCCTCTCTTCCGATGCTTTATTCTTTTTCTACTTGCATGTAGTTCAACTCCAATGGTGTCTTTCGTCCGAAGACCTTTACCATTACAATCAGCTTCTTCTTATCTTCGTGAACTTCTTCTATCTCTCCAGTAAATCCATTGAAAGGTCCATCATTCACTTTTACAGTCTCCCCAACGTAATAAGGAACATTAATGGTCTCACCTTGTTCGGCCATCTCATCAACTTTTCCCAAAATACGATTGACTTCACTTGTACGCAATGGGATTGCATTTCCAGCTTTATCACCCAAGAATCCAATCACACTGTTGATATTCTTAATGATATGCTCAGTCTCACCATCCAAAGCCGCTTCTATAAGGACATAACCAGGATAATAGTTACGTTCTTTAGCAACTTTCTTACCATCACGCATTTGGTAATATTTTTCCATAGGAATAAGCACTTGAGCAACCAAATGTTGAATCCCTAGGCGACTAATCTCAGCGTCAATATACTGCTTAACTTTCTTTTCCTTACCACTTACAGCACGAACCACGTACCATTTTAAACTTTGATCTGCCATAAATATTAATGCTGAAAATTATGAAGTAATCCCGTATAACAACTCCAACACATTACTTGACGACTTATCCATTACAAAGATAAGAAGCGCAATGATAAGAGAAGCAATAAGTACAACCACTGCCGAACTTTGCAACTGCGACCATGTAGGCCAAGTCACTTTCTGCGTGATCTCTTCATAAGAGTCTTTAAAAAAATCGAGTACTTTCGCCATTTTATAGTTTATCTATAGTTTGCACGGGCACAAGGATTCGAACCCTGATCAAAGGTTTTGGAGACCTCTATTCTACCATTGAACTATGCCCGTGTGGTTTGTTTATGACGTTGCAAATATAGCCTTTTTAACCCTTTGCAACAAATATTTTTCATCTTTTTTGCAATTTCCCAACCAGATGAAGAGTTAGAAAAAATAAGCTAATCAACCTCAGCTGATTAGCTTATTTTATATTTTTGAATCTATTATAGATTACAAGATTTCAGTTACCTGACCAGCACCTACTGTTCTACCACCCTCACGGATTGCGAAACGTAGACCTTTTTCCATTGCGATAGGGTTGATCAATTTAACAGTGATCGTAACGTTATCACCTGGCATAACCATTTCAGTACCTTCAGCTAAAGAGATTTCTCCTGTAACGTCTGTTGTACGGAAATAGAATTGAGGACGGTACTTGTTAAAGAATGGAGTGTGACGTCCACCTTCAGCTTTAGACAACACGTAAACCTCTGCTTGGAAATAATCGTGAGGAGTTACTGAACCTGGTTTACAGATAACCATACCACGACGGATATCAGTTTTCTCAATACCACGTAACAATAGACCTACGTTATCACCAGCCTCACCGTAATCTAGGATTTTACGGAACATCTCAACACCTGTTACTGTAGATTTCAAGTTTTCAGCGCCCATACCTAAGATCTCAACTGGATCTCCAGAGTTGATGACACCTCTTTCGATACGACCTGTAGCAACTGTACCACGACCTGTGATCGAGAACACGTCCTCAACTGGCATTAAGAAAGGAAGTTCAGTCAAACGTGGAGGAATCGGAATGTAGTTATCAACAGCTTCCATTAAATCTAATAAAGCTTTAACCCATTTCTCTTCTCCGTTCAAAGCTCCTAAAGCAGAACCTTGGATTACAGGGATATCATCACCTGGATATTCGTAGAATGACAACAATTCACGAACTTCCATTTCTACAAGTTCTAATAATTCCGGATCGTCAACTAAGTCAACTTTGTTCAAGAATACTACTAACGCAGGAACACCAACCTGACGAGCCAATAGAATGTGCTCACGAGTTTGAGGCATAGGACCGTCCGTTGCAGCAACAACGATGATAGCACCATCCATTTGAGCAGCACCAGTTACCATGTTTTTAACGTAATCGGCGTGACCTGGACAGTCAACGTGTGCATAGTGACGATTTTGCGTTTGGTATTCTACGTGTGAAGTATTAATAGTGATACCACGTTCTTTTTCTTCAGGAGCAGAGTCAATTGAATCAAATGAACGAACCTCTGAAAAACCTGCATCAGCCAATACCTTAGTGATAGCTGCAGTTGTTGTAGTTTTACCGTGGTCAACGTGACCGATTGTACCAATGTTTAAGTGTGGCTTACTGCGGTCAAATTTCTCTTTTGCCATGTTTATGCGAATTAGTAAATTAAAATTTTATTTTTTTTTCTTCTAAAAGTTATTCTTACGAGCCAAAGATGGGATTTGAACCCACGACCTCTTCCTTACCAAGGAAGTGCTCTACCCCTGAGCTACTTCGGCTTTTTAAAAATTGTCATTTATAGATAAACGCCTCCACCTGTTAGATATCATTTATATCAACTGAGACGGAGACTTAAATCGTGTAATAAAAGAGAGCGGAAGACGAGGTTCGAACTCGCGACCTATAGCTTGGAAGGCTATCGCTCTACCAACTGAGCTACTTCCGCTTTTGTCTACAAGTCTGAGCGCGTTAAAACACTCAAACTTGTAAACGATTTGGTGTGGGGGGAGAAGGATTCGAACCTTCGAAGCCGAAGCAACGGATTTACAGTCCGTCCCATTTGACCGCTCTGGAACCCCCCCAGATACCTGCAATTTAAGTTTGCAACTCTTGAGCCTCCTATCGGAATCGAACCAATGACCTACTGATTACAAGTCAGTTGCTCTACCAGCTGAGCTAAGGAGGCTTCTATATATTTTAAATTTCAAACTCTCTAAGAACGTCGCTTTTTCCTTTCAGCGAGTGCAAATTTCCAATATATATTCGACTTTTGCAAGTTTTTTTTTAAAATTTTATTTATCGACTTAAAGAACGTTTTCAAACCCTTTCGGACAGCTTCGCAAACCCGTTTTGTTTGTGATGCAAAGATAGATACTCCAAGCACATTACAAAAATATTTTTGCAAAAAAAGAGGTCCCCTATCTCAATACACCTGATATGCAGTCAAATAATTTTGCATGTTTTTTTTCAATTTATTAAATCCGATCAATATCCTATATTTGAAAATGCAAAAATGGTCACGTTACACCATGCTAAAAAACTACAGCATGGTTCTTTTTATGTTATTTTTTTATTCAAATTCCTCGGCTCAGCAACAAAATCTCGTACAAAAAATCAAAAATAAATTCCTCTCGAGCGAAAAAGATTCCACCCGCTCGGCAAGTTTCATGGTGCTGCCCGCGGTAGGCTATGCCCAAGAATCGGGATTTGAGTATGGAATTGCAGGAACCTATAACTTTTATGTGGACAAATCGGATATCACAAATCGAACTTCTAGTCTCATCTTGATGGGGACATTAACCACAAAAAGTCAAAAAAACATCAAGCTAACAAGTGACATCTGGACAGAAGAAAACAAATACCACATCCTATCCGAATTCAGATACAGAGATTGGCCGTTCAACTTTTATGGCATTGGCAACGATACCTGGGAAAGCGACGAAGATAAAATCGGCCAGAAACTGTTCCGAGCCCGAATAGATGTCGAGCGAAAAATAACCAAAGCCTATTATGCCGGCCTGAACATCAGTTACGAACACTTTTCGTTTCATGACCAAGAAGCAGACGGCGTATATAATCAACAACCCTTGATTGGAAAGACAGGAGGACAATTTCTCGCATTGGGACTATCTCAACTTTATGACAACAGAAATGTAACCACATATACCACTAGAGGGTATTATGCTCGAATCCGATACGCTTATGCTCCTGACATCTGGGGTGAAGATAATTTCCATGGTAATCTATTCGATATAGACGTTCGGGGATACCATCCTATTTCAAAATCACTGACCGTGGCTGCCCAGGGAATCTACCGTTCAACCTTCGGAAATCGGTTACCTTTTTACCAATACAGAGACTTGGGGGGCGATATGATGATGAGAGGATACTATTTAGGAAGATATAAAGATCGAAATTATATGGCGGCACAAACCGAACTACGATACAGGTTTCATCCACGATTTGGGATAACAGGCTTTGCTGGCACGGGGAGTACCTTCTCTAAGGAGCAAGATATTCGATTGATTCCCAGCTATGGTGCAGGATTACGCTACTTCTTCAGCCTAGAGCACAGCAGTACCATTCGATTTGACTATTCTTTTGGCGAAAAGCGACAAGGAGAGAAAAGGCAATCAGGCTTTTATTTAAGCATTAGTGAGGCTTTCTAATACTGTCGTGAAGGAGGTCCACAAAAGAAGATACTGACCTATCTCTTTTCCTGTATTACCTCACTTGGTCTCCAATACGGGTAACGCAGCACAAAATTCTCCTTCTGTTGCCCATCCCTATAGAGCAAAATGCCAAAATGAAATAGATTGATCGAAAGTACCACAGATTGATCGAATACAAGTCTGTTCCACCGATCTGTCGATATAGGAGTAGCAAACGGCCTATCTACAACAACAAGTTTTCTGGCATTCATCAGTTTTATCACCTCATCCAACTGTACATCAGTAAGGTTTACTAAAAGTGCGTCAGTTGAAGATGCACGTTCGACATGACAAAGTTGGTCCACACCTAAATAAGCTAACATCTCACTCAGCAAACCCGCATATTTCGGCTTAAAATCTTTAGGAAGTTCTGCCCGCGGCAGTAAAGGTCCAGATTTACGATAGATGACCTCGTCAGTGAGCCTATACATATAAGGTGAATGTGTACCGTGTCGACTATTGGAAATGAAAAAGTGTCTTAGGACAAGCCAGTAATAACGCATATAAAGTAAAATAATGTTAAACAATCCATGTAGCCATAGTTACACGGACATTGGTTGTTCTACCGATGCAACAATTTCATCCAATAGAAGTACTGCCGAATTCATTTGCAAAGTCCCATTATACTTTCCTCCCATCTCCACTTCTAACGCATTTACAAATAGGTCACCTTCGATATGTCCCGTACTCTTCAAATGGAGTTGATCACAATTCAGGTTGCCAATCAACTTCCCATATACAATCACCGCATTGCTTTTAATGGTTCCTATCACTTCCGCCTTCTCCCCCAACACAACCCCTTTTTCGAGGTCAATATTACCTTCTACCATTCCATCGATACGAATCGCGCCCCCCCCAACTATGTCGCCCTTTATTGTAATCCCACCGGCAATCACCGTATCGATTGGTAGCTTGTCTAAATTAGAGGTTTTAATAGCCTGATTAGTCTTTTTAAACATAAAATTAAAAATTAATATAGTCTTTTGGATTGATTCTTTTGCCGTTCTTGATAACTTCATAATGAAGGTGAGGCCCCGTACTACGTCCAGTATTCCCCAGTCCACCTATCGTTTGTCCCAATTGCACCACATCATTCTGCTTGACATGGATACTAGCCAAGTGCCCATATAGTGTTTGAAAACCATTTCGATGTTTGATAATGACACAATTGCCATACCCCCCTTTTCTTCCGGAAAAGATGACCTTGCCTTGTGCGGTACTTTTCACCGCACTTCCTACTCTCCCTTTAAAATCGACCCCTTGATGATTTTCGACGGCGCTACCTCCAAATGGATTTCTACGATATCCAAAATTAGAGGTCTGAGGGCCCGGATGCGGCCTCCCTATTGGAATATCCCGAATCAGTTTCTCCATTATGAACAAGTCCTTCTCATAAAGAGCTGCTATTTCATTGATATCTGTAATTTCAACATCCAATGGCCCCCCGGCGTTTTCTAATTTTAGTTCCTTCAATCCACGATCTTTCAAATAGCCATTTATTTTTTTAAAGCTACTGTCTATCGATTGGAAAGATTTTTTGGCCTTATCAATGTCAATTGCATTCCTGATCTGGTTGGCCCGTGTCAGTCTTTCCTTATACAAGACCGAATAATAACTGCTGGTATAGTCATAGATAAAAAATGCAATAACAGACCCCAAAAGGGCAAATAATAGGGTTGCGACCAAAAGATACTTCCTCCAATTCAACAGGATGGATGTGGGTATCTGAAGCGTACGCTTATCTTTCCCCTCAGTGTCGACAAACAACACCGAAGTCTTGTGTTTTAGCATAAGTAGATAATAATATTAGGTTCCTAAGATAATCAAACTTATGAATATTATCCTACAAATAAAGACAATAAAATACACAACAACTTAAATTACAATGAATTGATTAAATAAATTACACCATACAAGTGTAGAAAAAAACCATCGCTATTATTTCAATTAAGGCCTCTTTTATCTTAAAAAAATCATCTATCCCTCCATCACAACTTACCAAATATCTGCTAGATATTGAGATGCAAAAAAAATCTGTCCGCCTCCGAACAACAACTGTCCGAATACGAACATTAAAAAACAAACTAAAAGAGCCAACACGCTAATAAACAATTATTTGCAAAAATGGCACAACATTATACATAATTTGATATCAGAAAGAAGGCAACTGGATTTGAAAAGTAAATCAAAGAGGAAGCCCATCTAATACACAGCTTGTTAGATAAAAAACAACAATGATACAGAATTACTTAAAAATCGCTTGGCGTAACATCTTAAGGAATAAGGGATATGCCACAATAAATATCATCGGCTTGGCTATAGGCTTAGCCTGTTGTCTATTAGTCGTTATTTATATTCAGAACGAACTTTCTTACGACCGATATCATGTAAATAAAGACCGTATTTACAGAGTAATACACGATCATAAAGAAGTGGGTAGTACAGAGCAACATCAAGTGTGGGGAAATGCTCCCATTGGTGCAGCCCTAAAATCCGACTTTCCCGAAATCGAAAAGGTCGTTCAGTTTTCCGGCCAAGTATCTATCCTTTTTAAACAAGGTGAAAATACGTTTCAAGAGGAACGCGTGTTCTTCATGGACGCTACCGCCTTCGATGTATTCAGCTGGAAAGTATTGATGGGCGACGTTACCTCTGCTTTAGAAAAAGCATATTCAGTAGTTCTCACAGAAAGTACCGCAAGAAAATACTTTGGTAATCAAAATCCAATCGGCAAAACAATTGAAGGTGGATTAGCAGCCGGTCGAGCAGAGGCCGGTCTTTATACGGTCACGGCGGTGATAGCAGACGTGCCTACGAATTCACACTTCACCTTCGATGCTTTATTATCCATGAGTACCTTTAGAAAAGCTCGGCCTAGTGTTTTTGAACAGGAAGGTTGGGGTTACGTAGATTTTTACACCTATTTTTTAGCATCAAAACAGTTTGATATCGCCCGATTCCAACATAAAATTCCAGATTTCCTAAAGCGCCATCATATAACAGATGGGAAATATAACTTCCATATCGAACCCTTTCTTGCAGCATATATGCACTCTCCTGCCGATAGGCAACCCGGTATCCTTGGAAACTATCAAAATCTATATATATTCGCTATTATCGGTGGATTTATCTTACTGATTGCTTGTGTGAATTTCATGAATCTTGCCACTTCAAGATCAATGGAACGAGCTAAGGAAGTGGGTATTAGAAAAACCATTGGCGCTAATAAAAGTGACCTTATTGTACAATTTATGTCAGAGTCACTGGCACTGGTTTTTATAGGTGCACTGTTAGCTATTATCCTGGTCATTATTTCCCTCCCTTTTATGGAAGCATTCTCTGGAAAATATTTCACATACACAGCATTACTCAATAGCAATACTTGGGCTATTTTCGTTCTTGTCACAATTCTGACAGGGATTTTGGCAGCTTGTTATCCGGCATTGATATTGGCCAATTTAAAACCCATAAAGGTATTAAAAGGTACTTTCAGCAATGCCAAGGGGGGAATATTTTTGCGTAGAGGACTGGTCGTTTTTCAATTTTTTCTTTCCATCTCCCTTATTGCGGGAACAGTTATTGTCTTTTCACAATTGAATCAATTGCAGCAGCAGGATCTTGGATTTCAAAAGGCACAGCGGCTTGTCATCGACTATAATTTCGATCAAAACGTCAGCAATAACTTAGAGGCCATCAAAACAACTCTCTCAAAAGACAGAGATGTATTATCAGTGACAGCATCACGTACTGTACCAGGAACATTTTTCCCAAATGCAGGTACAGAAATCATGTCTACCGACGGGAAAATGACCTTGTTCGCGCCTTCTCTTTTTGAAGTAGATATAGATTTTATTCCCAATATGGGAATAAAAATGGCAGCGGGCAGACCTTACTCAAGAGATTTTCCAGCAGACACCGCGCATTCACTTGTTATTAATGAATCTGCTGCACGATTATGGGGGTACTCAAATCCGCAAGATATCATTGGAAAACAGTTCAGACAATGGGGTAAAGAAGGGACAGTAATAGGTGTCGTGAAAGATTTCAATTACCTTTCTTTGCACCGCAAAATTGACCCCTTAGCTTTACGACTAGAACCCAATAGCAGTCGCTACTTAACTATCAATATCCAAAACATGAATCATCCCGAGACTATTACACGAATAGCTAAACTCTGGGCCGAGCTCGTCCCTACCCGCCCTTTTCTATACAGCTTTCTAGATGATAATTTTAATCGACAATATGAGGCTGATTACAATTTCAGAAGACTTTTTGCTGCATTTTCAGGTCTTGCCTTATTCATAGCCTGTCTCGGCTTATTAGGACTTGTAACATATACTGCACAACAGCGCACAAAAGAAATCGGTGTCCGTAAAGTACTGGGCGCATCTGTCTACAATTTGGTCATGCTTCTTTCCTCAGACTTTATTAAGCTGCTGATTGTTTCACTATGCATTGCAACTCCCATATCTTGGATTACCATGAACAAGTGGCTGGACAATTTTGCGTATCACATTGCCCCAAAATGGTGGATGTTCGTCTTTGCGGGAATTGTCGTTATCTGTATTGCATTGATCACCGTCAGTTTTCAGACATTTAAAGCGGCTAAAGCAAATCCGGTCGATAGCTTAAGAAATGAATGATAAAAATCTAACGTCGGAGCATCCGTTCACCACCCAATAACTACTTATACTAAGACAACTTCAATAACGCAAGAAATGATTAGATTAAAACATATTTTCAGATGGTACGACACTGGAGGAATACGTTCTTTTGTTCTTAAAGACATCAATTTAGAGATACAACAGGGCGAATTTGTTTCGATCATGGGACCTTCCGGCTCTGGCAAGTCGACCTTACTGAATGTCATTGGATTGCTGGATGAACCAAACGAAGGAGATTATTATTTTATGAACGAAAATGTCTTTTCCCTGAAACCAAAAAAAAGAACAGAACTGTTTCAGTCCAACATAGGGTATATCTTTCAATCGTACCATCTAATAGATGAGCTTACCGTATACGAAAACATCGAAGCACCACTCATCTATAAAAACCTATCAAGCAAAGAACGAAAAGCTATTGTAGGGGACATGCTCGATCGCTTCCGCATGGTAGGTAAGAAAGACCTCTTCCCGTCTCAACTATCCGGTGGACAGCAACAGATTGTAGGAATTGCCAGAGCGTTGGTGACTGCCCCAAAATTGTTATTGGCAGATGAGCCTACAGGAAATCTGAATTCGAAACAAGGAGAAGAAATTATGGAATTATTTAAGCAATTGAATGAGGAAGGGGTCACTATTGTTCAAGTAACACATTCCGAAACGAATGCCATGTATGGCAAAAGAATCATAAACTTATTCGACGGTCAAGTCAAATAAAATAGGAGAGCAAGAAAAACAAAGACTTTTGTGAATTAAAAAATTTGTCACCATAATTGGTTTGCTATTTCCTTTCAAAAATGGTATTTTCGTTTATGAACGATAATGAATTAAAAGCTTTAATATCATTGTTGGATGACCCGGACATGATTATTTTCAAAGAGGTAGAGCAGAAGCTCATCACCTGTGGCCCAGAAGTCATTCCTTCCCTAGAAGCATCTTGGGAAAGCTCCTTTGATGTACTTATGCAAACAAGGATCGAAAACATTATACATAGCATACAATTCGATCAAATCAAAAATGAACTCCAAGTCTGGAAGATGAGTAATTCTTTTGACCTGCTCAATGGACTGCTTATCATCAATAGATACCAATACCCAGCAATGGATGTCGACAATATCATGTTTCAATTCGCGGAGATGAAGAGAGAAGTATGGTATGAATTGATTTATGATATGAGCCCTTATGAAAAAGTAAAATTGCTCAATCACGTCTTTTTTCAGGATTTTGGTCTGTCAGGGAATACAACTAGCTACCACGACCCTCAGAATTCCTATCTCAACAAGGTATTAGAGAGCAAAAAAGGAAACCCCATTACACTGGCATGTATCTACTGTATTGTAGCCCAACGCTTAGACATTCCCATTTATGGTGTCAATCTACCCAAACATTTTGTCCTCGCCTACATGGGTGATGACGAGTTGAATGAAAAACCATTGTTCTACATCAATGTGTTCAATAAAGGGCAAATTATGAAAATGGAAGACATCCTTTCTTTTTTGAAGCAGCTCAACCTGTCTCCAGCCAATGAATACATCCTTCCTTGTGACAATGTATCCATCATCAAAAGAGTACTACGGAATCTCGTTGCCTCTTACGACCAGCTAGATAGTCGAGAAAAAAAAGAAGAAATTCAGATTTTGCTGGACCTCATGGAGATGCCTTAATCCCGTCCGTCAAAATAAAGTCCAGATGGCGTCAAAGACCCCGTGCTCGCTGTGACATCGGGTTTGACATTTCCCTGGTCGACTATCTTAAATCGGCTGATTAGCTTCTTCTGAGGGTCTGATACAAATAAGAATACGGCATCAGCCCTTCTATCCAACGACACATCTATGGGTTGCTCCAGTCCCGTTTCACTTCCCTGAATGATCCGTGTGGGGACAATAGGTCCTGGGAGCAAGGTCGAGAATTTGTCAATGAGCAATATTCGACCATCTCTTCCCTCTCCATTTATCAACGTGTAGTCCGTGAGTGCAAGCAAGTCCAACTTCTCATTGTACGAAATCCCGCGAATGTTATTGGCACCTTGAATGGTATATTCCTCAGGTTTCACTTTATCACTGGTTATCAAGGTATCTTGACTATCTGCAATACCTTTAAAGACCATCACCCCTCCATTATCGCCGGTTTTGGAAACAAACAAATCTTTTCCTTTCATTACCAGCCCCCAAGGCCTTAAGTTATCGGGCAGCACAATTTTTTGCCCATACCTTACATATCCAGTCGCGCTAGCTCGATCAAATCTATAGATCCCAACAGGGTTTGGATCTCGAGTACCGACTCCCTGAGACCGTACCTTCGTAATGTATAAATACCTACGTTCTGCAAATGTGGTTATGCCTCGCGCACTGCCTGTTACATTATGTCTAATTGGAAAAGTCCCAGAAGGAATCCCCGCCTCTCTATAGTCCATAGAGGCCAACAGCGTATCAGGAACAGCAAAATTATTGACACTACTCTGATATACCCTTCTCAAGAGCGGGTCAAAATAGATGGCTGCACCGCCTTTTACACCCGATATAATACTGATACCTGTACGGAATTTAAACACATTCGAATTGTCCCCATTTTCGCCAACTGAGTCCGCCAACTCGATGATACCCATCGTTGGGAATGCCGGAGTAGCCTCATTGGTATTGTAATCTGAATACGAAACATACAATCTCGCAAATTTATTATCTGGTCGTTCAGGCTCATCATCATTACGCTTACATGCGACAGTAAGACCAACTAATAATACAAAGCAAAGGAGCACGCCGACAGATAGAGACTTATTTTTCATGTTTAATACTTGACTTTAAATACAATTTGCTGTTACAAAGGTATAAAATAGTTACCCAATATAAAGACGGAGTAGCTGCTCCACCTGCTACATTAACAGCCTATTGTTGCAAATATTGTTCAATTTCCTTAAAATTGCAACGTATATTATTTAGGATGGATATGGAAGGCAAAGAAATTATTCGCGAAAAACTCGATTTACCTAACGAAGGCAAGAAATTACTCTTACATTCTTGCTGCGCCCCGTGCGCAGGAGAGGTAATGGAAGCATTGATAGCTTCGGATATTGATTTCACCATTTACTTCTATAATCCCAACATTCACCCCCGAAAAGAATACGACCTTCGTAAGGAAGAAAATATTCGATTCGCCGAAAAGCACAATATTCCTTTTATAGATGCCGACTACGATGCGGACCACTGGTTTGAGTTGGCCAAAGGGATGGAACACGAGCCCGAGAAGGGAATTCGGTGTACGATGTGTTTCGATATGCGTTTTGAGAAAACGGCCGAGTATGCTGCAGCCAACGGCTTCGATGTGATATCCAGCTCATTGGGCATATCGCGGTGGAAGAACATGGAGCAAATCAATGACTGTGGGCTAAGAGCTGCAGCACGTCACGAAGGTATGGAATACTGGACATTCAATTGGCGCAAAAAAGGTGGTTCTGCACGCATGTTGGAAATCTCCAAAAAAGAAAAATTCTACATGCAGGAATATTGCGGATGTGCCTATTCACTACGTGATACCAATCACTGGCGCCTGAAAAACAATCGTGAAAGAATAGAATTAGGTAAAAATTATTACGAATAGAAACTCGCTTGCGGTAATAACTAAAGAAGGATTTATAGGCTCATAAGAACCTTTAAATAAATTGAAAAAAATTTCCTTTCTATAAGATTTATAATTACCTTTGCAGGCTCAAATGCAGGATTGTGAAACATCTAAAACAATACAGAATACCATTCTCTGGGCTAAATGCGGGGAAACACAGTTTTGAATTTGACATTGATAAAAAGTTCTTTGAGTGTTTTGAGCATTCCCTTACTAAAGATGGCAATTTGAAAGCCACTGTTGAATTACAGAAGCAAGAAAACATGCTAAATGTGCATTTTGACATCAACGGTACAATTCAACTGACTTGCGACATCTGTTTATCTGACTTTGCTTACCCCTTGTCTATCAAGGAACGCATCTTGGTCAAATTCACAGAAGAAAGTTGGGACGACAATACGGAAGAAGTATTAATGCTATCAAAGAATGATTACGAACTTGACATTGCAAGTTTACTCTATGAGTACATCAATGTGGCAGTTCCTTATTATACCAGATGCAGTGAGCAAGGAGTAAACCAAACGTGTGACAACGATATGCTGAGTAAAATCAATCAACTCGATGCACCCGAAGAGGACGACAAACAAGAAAACATAGACCCGAGGTGGTCGGCACTAAGAAATATAAAAAATAACTAAAACGGAAATACGAGATGGCACATCCAAAGCGTAAAACTTCTAAATCAAGAAGAGACAAAAGAAGAACACATTATAAAGCTGAAAAACCTACATTGACAGTTTGTCAAGAGACTGGTTCAGTACATTTACCTCACCGTGCTTACACAGTGGACGGCAATTTATACTATAACGGTAAATTAATTATCGAAAACACAGCAGTTGTCTAACAATCTTTCAAGACTTTAAACATCCCAAAATAAGTATGAAATTTATTATTTTATGCTTTACTTTGGGATGTTTTTGCGTATTATTGAATTGAAAAATAATAACGAATGAAGATTGGTTTAGATATTTTAGGAGGTGATTTTGCTCCAGAATCCGCGATTTTAGGAGCAATTGAAACTCAAAAAGTGTTACCGGCAGAACAACGCATTGTTCTCATAGGTGACGAATACGATGCTAAACAACGCATCCAACAAGCAGGGGCACAAATAGATGATTTCGACTTTGTACATGCTCCCGAAATCATCGGAATGGGTGAGCATCCAACCAAAGCCATTGCCAAAAAGCCAAACTCAAGTATCGTAAGAGGTTTCGACCTGTTGAAAAACGGTGAAATAGACTCCTTCGCATCAGCAGGCAGTACAGGAGCGATGTTGGTAGGCGCGTTATTCAGTGTGAAAGCGATTCCTGGAATTTTAAGACCAGCCATTGCCACGAATGTACCCAAGGTCAAGGGTGGAAGTGGGCTGCTTCTCGATGTTGGTGCAAATGCAGACTGTAAGCCCGAAATGCTGAATCAATTTGCTATACTTGGAAGCCTCTACATAGAACACGTATGGGGCATTGACAAACCAAAGGTAGGCTTGATTAATATCGGAGAAGAAGAAGAAAAAGGAAACATCCTTACCTCAACCACCTATCCCCTACTCAAAAACAACACTCAACTGAATTTTATTGGTAATGTCGAAGGAAGAGACATCTTTACAGATCTTGCTGACGTCATGGTATGTGATGGTTTTACAGGAAATGTAATTCTAAAGATGGCAGAGTCTTTCTATGTGGTCACTAAAAAGAAACAGATAAAAGATGAGTTTTTTGACCGCTTCAACTACGAACAGTATGGTGGGACGCCTGTATTAGGTGTCAACGCACCCGTGGTCATAGGGCATGGTATATCCACACCCGAAGCAATCAAAAATATGGTTTTACTATCAAGAGATATGATACAATCGAAACTAATCGATAAAATCAAATCTATTTTCAATTAACGTATTATGTCAAAAATTCATGCAGCTATTACAGCTGTAAATGGCTATGTTCCTGACTATATCCTCACAAATAAGGAGCTTGAAACAATGGTGGATACCAATGACGAGTGGATTGTCAGTCGTACCGGTATCAAAGAAAGGCGTATTCTTAAAGGAGAAGGAAAAGCTACTTCAGATCTTGCTGTACCGGCTGTAGAAGGCCTATTAAAAAAGCGGGGTATCACCGCCAAAGATATTGAACTTATCATTTTTTGCACCAGTACTCCAGACATGTTATTTCCTGCTACGGCCAATATTCTAGCCGATAAGATTGGAGCCGTAAATGCTTGGGGATTTGACCTACAGGCTGCATGTTCAGGTTTTCTATTTGGCCTCAATACTGCTTCGCAATTTATAGAATCGGGCAAGCACAAAAAAGTATTGGTAGTGGGTGCTGATAAGATGTCGGCCGTTGTAAATTACAAAGACCGCAATACCTGCATCCTCTTTGGTGATGGATGTGGCGCAGTATTATTAGAGCCCAACGAAGAGGGCTTTGGAATCCAAGACGCTATATTAAAAACCGATGGATCGGGAGGACAGTTTTTAAACATCAAAGGAGGAGGCTCTTTAAACCCAGCCTCCCATGCTACTGTAGATGCAGATATGCATTATGCTTATCAAGAAGGACGTACCGTATTTAAATTTGCGGTAACCAATATGGCTGATGTAGCTGCAGAGATTATGGAAAAAAACAACCTCACGGCAGATAGTGTCAATTGGCTAGTTCCGCACCAAGCCAATAAACGAATCATCGACGCCACAGCTGAGCGTGTAGGACTACCCGAAGAAAAAGTAATGGTCAACATTCAAAAATATGGGAATACGACTAGTGGCACTATCCCATTATGCTTATGGGAATGGGAAAACCAACTTAAAAAAGGAGACAATCTAATTCTTGCTGCCTTTGGTGGTGGATTCACTTGGGGTTCTATTTATTTAAAATGGGCTTATAATCCCCAATAATTTATTACCTTTAGAGGCTAATTTTTTTGGAATAACATTAAACATTTAAACATCTAAAACTTGCTAATATGAGTATGGATATCAAACAAATTCAAGATCTGATTAAATTCGTTGCCAAATCGGGTGTGAATGAAGTCGCGATTGAAGAAAAAGATTTTAAAATCACTATAAAGACAAATCAAGAGCCCACCTTTGTAACTGCTACAGTACCTGCGGCAGCTCCAGTGGCGGTAGCTACGGCTCCTGCCAGTGCAGCGACACCCGCTCCCGCTCCTGCTGCAACAGTTACCGCCGAAGATACGTCAAAATTTATCACGGTAAAATCTCCTATGATTGGAACATTCTACCGTTCTGCTGGTCCAGGCAAACCTAATTTCGTCAATGTTGGTGACGAAATCAGTGTCGGCAAAGTGCTTTGTATCGTGGAGGCCATGAAACTCTTCAATGAAATTGAATCAGAAGTTTCAGGAAAAATTGTCAAAATCTTAGTTGATGATGCGAAACCAGTTGAATATGATCAACCATTATTCTTGGTAGATCCTAGCTAACAATTACTTCTTTCCAAGAAGTAATCAGCATATTCAGCGAGAAAATCGCATAATAGTAGACATCAATTAAGACTCATGTTCAAAAAAATATTAATTGCAAATAGAGGTGAGATTGCCTTACGCATCATTCGTACATGCCGAGAAATGGGTATTAAGAGTGTTGCCGTTTATTCAACTGCTGATAGAGACAGCCTACATGTCCGTTTCGCGGATGAGGCTGTATGTATTGGCCCCCCTCCTAGTAAAGATTCTTATTTAAACATCCCTAATATTATCTCTGCCGCAGAGCTCACCAATGCAGATGCTATTCATCCGGGTTACGGGTTTTTATCCGAAAATGCCCGCTTTTCGGCAATTTGTGCAGAATATGGCATCAAATTCATTGGTGCGACTGCCGATCAGATTGAAAAAATGGGAGATAAATCATCTGCTAAAGATACCATGAAGAAGGCGGGTGTTCCTACCGTACCTGGTTCGGATGGTCTATTGCCAAGTTTTAAAGAAGGTATTAGACTGGCCAACGAGATGGGATATCCAGTTATCATCAAAGCAACAGCTGGTGGTGGTGGTCGCGGAATGCGTATTATCTGGAAAGACGAAGAGTTTGAACCCGCTTGGGATTCAGCGAGACAAGAGTCTGCAGCAGCTTTTGGAAACGATGGCCTTTATTTAGAGAAATACGTAGAAGAACCTCGTCACATCGAAATCCAGGTTGTAGGTGATCAATACGGAACAGTTTGTCATCTTTCTGAACGCGACTGCTCCATACAACGTCGCCATCAAAAATTATTGGAAGAAGCTCCATCTCCTTTTATTACACCAGAGCTACGTGAAAAGATGGGGGAAGCTGCAATAAAAGGTGCAAAAGCTGTCAACTATGAAGGAGCTGGAACAATCGAGTTCTTGGTAGACAAGCATCGTAATTTCTACTTTATGGAGATGAATACACGTATTCAAGTGGAGCATCCTGTGACCGAAGAAGTGATTAACTTTGACCTGATTAAAGAGCAGATTAAAGTAGCTGCAGGAATCCCTATCTCTGGTAAAAACTATGAGCCCACAATGCATGCCATTGAATGCCGTATCAATGCCGAAGATCCATTCCATAATTTCAGACCCTCACCAGGTAAGATCACAAATTTCCATTCGCCAGGAGGTCATGGTGTGCGTGTAGATACACACGTATATTCAGGGTATACCATTCCACCAAACTACGATTCGATGATTGCTAAAGTAATTACCGTGGCGCAAACCCGTGAAGAAGCTATCTCCACTATGGAAAGAGCCTTGAGCGAATTTGTCATCGAAGGTATACACACCACTATCCCACTTCACTTGCGGATATTGCGCGATCCGAATTTCAGAGCTGGAAATTTCACAACTAAATTCATGGAAACATTCGATTTATCCGAATATCCTGAAGAAGAGGGGAATGTATAAAATTTCTTTTACATATTTAAAAAATACCATTCTTAACAATAAGAATGGTATTTTTGTTTTTCGCGAACATACATTATGAGTAAAACGACTAAATCCAGCCTAGTTCAAGCTATTAAAGATAAAGGAAAGAATATTGAAGGCGAAATGTCCTTCTTCGATCATTTAGAAATTTTAAGATGGCATATCATCCGCTCGGTGATTGCAGTTGCTGTATTTGCTACCCTAGCCTTCTCTTTCTATGATTTTGTCTTCAACAAAGTCATTATGGGGCCAAAAAATCTAGACTTTTGGACATATAGGATGATGTGTAAGGCAGGAGAGATTCTTCATATCGATGGTTTCTGTGTAGACAAGATTCCCTTCAACATTATCAATACAGAAATGGCCGGACAGTTTATGCTACAAATCAATTCCTGTTTGATTACAGCGGTCGCTTTGGGATTCCCATATCTACTATTCGAAGTCTGGTTGTTTATAAAACCTGCTTTGACCGATATAGAACGGAGATCGGCTCGAGGATTCATATTCTATGCGACATTTCTATTCGTACTCGGGATGCTCTTTGGCTACTACATAGTCGTCCCATTATCTATCAATTTCTTATCCAACGTCTCCTTAAGTGCCGAGATTACCAATCAAATTACGATTGACTCCTATTTGTCAACAATTGCGACATTATCTTTGGGCTGTGGTATCGTATTCTTGCTCCCTATATTGATTTTCATTCTTTCTAAACTAGGTATTATGACGCCTGAGTTTATGCGCGCTAGCAGAAGATATGCTATTGTTATCATCCTTATCATAGCCGCGGTCATTACCCCAAGTGCTGATGTCATCACAATGTTGACCGTCAGTGCTCCGATGTTTATATTGTACGAAATCAGTATCATGGTCTCAGCGAACGTCAAAAAAGGAAAAGAACAAAAAGAAAAAGAGTTTTACCGCAATTAATAAGATATGAGTTCAGTAAAGACCATCGCTATCGGAGGCGATCATGCAGGATACGACTACAAAAGTGTGCTTATCCCATTTTTAGAAGAGTTAGGTTATACCGTTAAGGATTTTGGGACCTATTCGGCCGCATCTGTTGACTATCCAGATTTTGCACATCCTGTCGCTTCAGCTGTTGAAAGCAAAGAATTCGATAAAGGAATCCTGATTTGCGGAAGTGCAAATGGTGTAGCTATCACGGCCAATAAGCATCAGGGAATTCGCGCCGCAATTTGCTGGTTGGAAGAAATTGCCGCATTGGCTCGCCAACACAATGACGCAAACATTGTCTGCATACCTGCACGTTTCGTAGATATTGATCTGGCAAAGAAGATTGCTAAAACCTTTATGACGACAGACTTCGAAGGTGGAAGACACGCGAATCGCGTGGATAAAATCTCCTGCTAAGCATAAATTATTCTCCATAGGGTAGCATTCTGCTACCCTACCTTAAAAATCCTCAACGTATGATAAAGAAAATAGCACTAGCCCTTAGCGTCCTGCCTTGGTTATATAGCTGTGCAGTGGCTCAAGAACCTATTCAAAAGAAATATGCTGATCTCCTCGACGTCAATCAGGCAAAAGCACATCTTACCCTTTTAGCCTCTAAAGAATTTGAAGGACGAGGTACTGGTCAAGCCGGAGGACAAAAAACAGCTGAATACATCGCCAATCATTTTAAATCTTTAGGACTAACAGCCCCAAATGGGACGTATTTTCAACCATTATCGCTATATAACTCTAAATTTGAGGTCAAACAATTCAACATCAACAATCAGGGCTATATTAATGGGAAGGACTTCTACATCCTTGGAGATAACAAGGAAGTACAAGTGAAAGAGGCCGACATCTTATTCATCGGCTATGGAATCGAGGATCCCAAATACGATGACTTCAAAGACATAGACGTCCGTAACAAAGTCGTCCTTTTAATTGCAGATAAAGAGCCCATAGATCACAATGGTCACTCGCTCTTGACCGGCACTAAAAATAAATCCGAATGGTCGACTTCTCGTAACAAGAGAATGCAAAACCTCATGGCAAAAAAGCCGAAGCTCATTTTGGCTGCAACAGCAACGACTACACAAATGTTAGAAAAAATGTCGGGAAGATTGACAGGAGGTTCCTATCATCTTGGGGCACCTAAAGACGCTGGCACTGCAGGAGAAAAACCAGCAGTTGCCTTTATCACTTATGCGATGGTCGATAACATTCTTAAGAACAAGTCTTTGTCTATGGACATGATTGAATCCATATCCACCCCCGCTTCCGCAACTGTGCCTGTCTCGATAAAAGCACAATATGGCATGACCAGCACAGCTTTAAATGACCCTAACGTATTGGGGTTACTAGAGGGCTCGGATTTAAAAGAAGAGATATTGATTATATCAGGCCATTACGACCACGATGGAATTGATGCCAATGGAACTATCTTTCCTGGAGCTGATGACAATGGTTCAGGAACAACGGGAGTGCTTGAGTTGGCGAGAGCATTTTCAAAAGCCAAGGCAGATGGCCATGGTCCAAGAAGGAGTATCCTATTTTTAGCTTTTGCAGCAGAAGAAAAAGGCTTACTAGGTTCAGAATACTACTCCGAAAACCCCATCTTCCCATTAGCCAATACCGTAGCCTGTCTCAACATGGATATGATCGGCCGTATTGATGACAAGCACCTAAATGGGAATCACAATTATATACATGTCATTGGTGCCGACAAATTAAGCTCTGAACTACACGCCATCAACGAAAAAGCTAATGATGACTATACACAGATGGAATTAGATTACATGTATAACGACCCTAAAGACCCCATGAGGATCTACTACCGCTCCGATCAATACAACTTTGCTAAACACAAGATTCCTGTAATATTTTACTTCTCAGGATTACATCCACATTATCATACCCCTGAGGATACCGTCGACAAAATCGATTTCCCCATGATGGTCAAACGTGAAAAGCTCACTTTCCACACAGCGTGGGAAATTGCTAATCGCGATAAAAAATTGGTGGTAGACAGTAATAAGGAGTAGATAAAGATCCTTCTCATAAAAATCCCCTTAACGATATCGTTAAGGGGATTTTTTTTGATCTCCCACTATTGATAAGCACACGTGCGCTTAAGATGGTTAATAATTGTTAATTATTGCATATTTTTTTATTAAAAAAACATTTATTTTATATTATTGCAGCATAATCAATAAACCTGATATGAGATTCTTGCTCCTTGTCCTTACCTTGGCGATTTCGCACCATTCCTTTGCTCAATCTTCTGGTGTGCTCGTCGGCACAGTGCTCAGCGCAAATGATAAGCCCTTGGAAAAATCAACTGTCAGCTTACTAAACAAGCAAGATTCAACAGTTGTCTCCTACACCCTAACAGATGAAAAAGGTAATTTTCGCCTAGTCAAACTTCCTGTACACAAAGAACTTATCTTGCATATTTCGCATATTTCGGGGCAACCTTTTCAACAAATTTTAACACTAAACAACCAGGAGACCAAAAATATAGGCACTGTCAAACTCAGGGAAAATATGCTTGAAGAAGTCGATATTTCAATAGCTCCCCCCGTCCGTATGAACAAAGATACACTCGAGTACAATACAGATTATTTCAAGACACGGCCTAACGCGAACGTCGAGGAATTGCTCAAACAATTACCGGGCCTTCAGGTAAATATGGACGGAACAATCTATTATCAGGGAAAAGAAGTGTCTTCAGTCAAGGTAGATGGAAAGGATTTTTTCGCGACAGATTTAAAAATTGCTACACGAAATCTCGACGCCTCTCTCATCAAAACGGTACAGGTTTATCGGGATAAAGGCGAATCCAAGAGAATCGTAGATAACGAAGATAAACTTCCAGTAACCATCAATCTCAAGTTCAAAAAAGATTTCCTAAAGGCCGATTTCGGTAAAATATATGCAAGCGGAGGTACCCGAAAAAGGTATGAAGCAGGAGGATTATTTAACACCTTCAGAGACACTCTGCAACTCAGTTTCATTGGATTTGGCAACAACATTAATAGACAGAGCTTTGATTACGGCGAATTGCAACAGCATGCTGGACTTGGAAGAGCGGAAAATTACGGATTTGATAATTTCGGAGGACGCAACTACTGGGGTATAGGCAATGATTTAGCAGGCGGATTCAACCTCAATAACGATTGGGGGAAAAAGACCAAGCTCAATATCATGTATATGCTCTCCTACAACAAAACCCTCAATCAAGATATGAGTACACAGACCGCACGTTATAATGGAGAAGAACAATTTGGCAATTACACCTCGGACAGAGAAAATAATCTTCTGAAAAATAATATCAAGAGTCTTCTTCGACATCGTTTTGACACGACGGCATATATTGAATTCACTCCAAACCTCCAATTAGAGCGTAACAAAAACACCGGGAATAACATCAGTCAAAGTAATACCGAAGCGTCTCTTCTCAACAAAAGTGAAAATAACAACCAATCCTCTAGCAAAGCACACTCTTATAATCATGGATTATTTATTGAAAAACAAATTACCCCCAAACATGTTATCTCACTACGAAACAATCTCCATGTTAACAATCGTTCCAATGACAACGTAAATAATCAACGTGCCTTCGTCTATCAACAAGATAATAATACGGAGTTTCATATTTGGCAAAATACAGATTCAAGAAACAAGTCAACCAATACCAATACCTCATTCAATTATGGCAACAAATGGATAAAGAAGCTTAACTTTGAATTATATTTCACCTACAGCAATTCCTTTAGCAAACCAACCGAAACACTCTGGATTAATAAAGATAATACAGGCGCAGTGCGAGCAATGGAATTGGAAAATAACTACAAATACAGCGATCAAGATTATATATCTGCCATTAAATTCTTTTGGAAACCTATAGAAAAATTATCGGTTAACTTTGGAACAGCTTATCAGATTAAAGACTACGACTTTGATTTTTTGGGACTGGCACCCAATCGACAAAAAAAGAAAGGATATTGGCTTCCTAATATATCGATTAGATTTAAAGAGCTCGAGCTATCTTGGGCCAAGGACTTATCAGCCCCCGAAACAAATAGAATCCTTGTGCAACGCAAAGACCAGGACCCCCTATACACCTCGCTTCCATCGCTCGACTTTGATAATACCCAACGAGAGGATATCCGATTGAGCTATAACAAGTACAACCAAAAATATCAAATAGGGATGTATTCTGGAATTGGATTTAAGGACAAAAGTGTCGGCTACAAAAGCTGGAGAGATAACCAAAGCGGGCACTACACCATGCAAGCTTTTCAATCCGGAAATACTACAGATGTAAATGCTTCTTTCTACCTCCGATATAATATATTGACCAACAAGAAGTGGCAATTGTATTTCTCACAAAATTCAAACACCTACAGTTACCAACATTACGCTTCTGTAAACGATGTAGACAACAAATCTACCAATTGGTCGCTTAATTTTACACAAGAAATGTCTTTACTTTGGAATAATTTGATTGGAATCTCCCCAAAATACACATTCTCCACCAATCGAAATTTCAACAGCGTAAAAGATAATCCTGATTTTATAGAAAGCAAATACAAAACCCATAGCTTTGGCATGGGATTAAATATCAATCCAATAAAAGGATTTTCTTTAGAATCCAGCTATTCTCTAGAAAATCGTGCCAGCGGCTTGAATGCTAGACAAAATTTTAATATCCTAAATGCCTCTCTGCTCTATAATCTTAAAAACCAGGGACAAATTAAGTTGTCAGGATTTGATATCCTTAATCAAAATAGCAGCAACCATTGGGGAGTGCAGGGTAATACAACCTATTACACGACCTCGATTGTGTTACGTCAATACTTTCTCTTGGGATACATCCATAAATTCAATTTAGTAAAGGTCAAAAACTAAACCTTTCTCCGAATTATGTGTTTTCAAATAAACTCCTGATCTAAAGCAATACTAAAAATGGCATTTGTAGATTATTATAAAATACTTGGCATCGATAAATCAGCTTCGCAAGACGAAATAAAAAAGGCCTATCGCAAGCTCGCTAGAAAATACCATCCCGACCTCAATCCTAATGATGAAACCGCAAAACAACGATTTCAAGAAATTAACGAGGCTAATGAAGTGCTAAACGATACGGAGAAGAGGCAAAAATATGACCAGTATGGAGAGAATTGGAAGCACGGAGAGGAATACGAAAGGACACAACAACAAAGTGGCTATGGGGGAAATCCCTTTGCAAGTGCTGGAGGTCAGCAACATCAATATTCCGGTAACTTTGACGAAAGTCAATTTTCTGACTTCTTTGAGCAAATGTTTGGCAGTCGGCGCGGCGGTGGAAGGCAGAATAACTTCAAAGGACAAGATTATAATGCAGAACTGACGCTATCGTTGCAACAAGCGTATACCACTCATCAAAAAACCTTCACCGTCAATGGAAAAAATATTCGCATTACCATACATGCTGGCGTACAGGACGGACAAAAAATAAAACTAAAGGGGCATGGCGGTGACGGTGTCAATGGAGGGCCAAAGGGTGATCTATATTTGACATTCAATATCGAGAAAGATACTAAATATACACGAGAAGGCGACAATCTCCATACTACCCTTGACATCGATCTATACACCGCTATATTAGGCGGAGAAACCGTGTTGGAAACGCTTGGAGGTAAAGTCAAGATCAAAATCAAACCCGAGACTCAAAATGGCGCAAAAATACGATTGAAAGGCAAAGGATTTCCCGTATATCGAAAAGAGGGACAATTTGGAGACCTGTATGTAAACATCAATATACAGATGCCCAAAGCGTTGTCAGATGAAGAAAAAAAGCTATTCATGCAGTTGGCCGAGTTAAAAAAATAACACCATGGAAAATACAAAAATTAAAATTGCAGACTTTTGTCAATCCAGGAAAATTGAAACATCATTTATACAGGTGTTGGAAGATAGTGACTTGATTCAGATTACAATCGAGCACAATGAACAATACGTAGACGAGAGTCAACTTAGGAATCTAGAAAGATTTGCCGCACTATACTTTGACCTTGACGTCAACCCACAGGGAATCGAGGTAGCACATCACCTATTACAAAAAATAGAACAACTACAAGAAGAATTGAGAATATTGAAGACTACTATGAGAAAATTGCACACCTCATTATGATTCAGGAGATGTATTTCAACACCTATATCTCTCGTTCTTCAGACCAAATTAAATTGTGTTTCAAATCGGTATATTCAATCAGGTATCTGCCCTTACAGACTTTGAAAGCGACTAATGGCAACTGATCGGGATTAATCAGTGTGTAGACAGCAAGTTTGCGTTTATCAGTATCAGCAATATTATAAATATTGATTAAAGCATAAATACCCTTTAACCGTTTCTCTTGTGGAATTTCCACTTCAATATTCCCTACATGCTCATCGCCACACGGGATATGAGTCTTGTCTGGTAAGAAGAAATGGCCACCGTCTTTTCTAGCTGTCCGTATATTATTTCGAATTAGTCTTTCAAAATCATAGTACGCTGTGTCCTGTATATTGGGGCTGTAGTATATCAATCCGATGGATTTTTGCCCAACAGGAAACACAGCATCAAAAACATCTATTCCCTTACTGACAATTTTTCTAAAAAGATAACGCTGCCCATCGAGATAATGTGGTACATACGCACTCGTATCAATTATATTGTCCTTGGCTACATAACTGATTACTCGATAGAAGGGAGTACGGATTGGTTCAGCAGAAAACAAGATTTCGGTATTTGAAGGGGACAATCCCAGTCTTTTTAGGAGTTTCCTTTGACCAGGGTACAACACATCCGTCCGAACTCCTTTTCCTAGTGTCGACGCATATACGGCGTAGTCTTCAAAAAGCTCCAATGTTAATTTCTTATCAACATTCTGATAATAAGGATCACCATTTATAACATATCCATTTTGAGCAAAATCATAAGATTTACAACCAACCAGTAGTAAAAAGCCAAATAACACAAGGAGTTTCCACATAAATCATAGATAAGAATTGATTATTTAACGATGTTCAATCGAATTGGCAATGTATAAGCGACACGGACTGCCCGTCCGTTCTGAATACCTGGTTTCCATTTCTTATTGTACCCTTGAATCATTTTCTTTGCAGCCTCGCCCGTCCCATATTGGAGATCCTTAACCACTTCAACGTTTGATAGGCTTCCATCTTTCTCTACAATAAATGCCAATTGAAGTACTCCATTTACACCTTTTTCAATTGCTTCTTTGGGGTACTCAAAGCTATCACCTATATACTTCATGAAAGACCGCATTCCTTCCTGAGGTTCTGGTGTAATTTCAACCGCAGTAAAAAGCACATTAGCTCCTTCTTCAGACTTGCTCTGCTCACTTTTGAGCAATAACTTTGCAGGTGCTTTCCCGTCACCTTCATGATTCTCAGATTTAGATTGCGAAAACTGGCCTCTATCTATACGTATAGGCATCTGATAAGAAACACGTACAGGTTTTCCATTCTGTATTCCCGGAGACCATTTCCCGCCCGCTTTCAACACCCTTATTGCTTCTTCCCCAGTGCCATACCCAAGACCTTTGTTTACCTTAAAAGTCGATAGCATTCCATCCTTTTCCACGACAAAACTCACTTCAACCCTACCCTCAATATTAT
The DNA here is from genome assembly GCF_027627455.1 of Sphingobacterium sp. SYP-B4668. Lineage (NCBI taxonomy): Bacteria > Pseudomonadati > Bacteroidota > Sphingobacteriia > Sphingobacteriales > Sphingobacteriaceae > Sphingobacterium > Sphingobacterium sp. SYP-B4668. The sequence goes on from NZ_CP115483.1 coordinate 4,528,583, forward strand.
TATCAATTGCTTCCTTTGGATAATTATAGTTCATCCCAACATAGTTCATAAAGGCCTTCATACCCCCAAGAGGTTCGGGATTGACTTCTACAACAGTGAAAACTTTATCCTCTTGCTGTTGTATTCGTACGATAGGGATAGTATCTTCTGTTTGCTTAGATATAGGAATAGGGCGCGTTGGCATATCGACATCCAACGCCGAACCTACAAGGGCAATATGGGAGTCCACACTATCATTATAGGCCAAAGCGGTAAAGCCAACAAGAGAAATTAAAGGCACTATTAGCAGATATTTTAAGCGATTGATATTTTTGGATTTATGCCTAAAGAGCATTCTAATTCGTTTCTTTAAAAGTGATTGATTTGAGAACTCATGATACAATACATAAGTCGGTACATTCAATGCACTTGCAACCAGAATTTCCGCATATGTACGTTTATCCGCTCGAGCTGAAAGCTCATCAGCGATACATTCATGCACAAATTTCAACTCCTTTATATAGCAATGCAATACCGGATTGAACCAGTTAAATACACGAGTCAGTTCAGCAAACAAAATGTCATAGGTATGGCCCTGTTTCACGTGGATACTTTCATGCAAACGAATGATTTTTGAAGCCGCTACATCCTTGCCAATGTGAACTCTATGAAAGAAAGAGAAAGACATCTGTCTATCCGATTGTCTCAACAATCTCATCACGGCAAACAGGCGGATGAGTAAGTAAAGAAATGCTATTCCTACAGATATCCAATACACCTGCTGAAGATCAACCTGTAGCCCCTGCGACCTTAAAACAACTTCCTCTCCTTGGATAACAGTAATTCCCATTTTGATGGTTGGGACAACTTCCTTTCCATACCAACTTCCTTCAAAATCGACAAATTGTAAAGCCGGAACTAAAATAGACAAGAGCAATGAAGCCAATAGATAAGCACGATTCCAATAAAAAAAGGTCAGCTTACGCATGAGGACATGGTAAATCGAATAAAAGAAAATCATACTCACATTAGCAATAATCAAATAGGTCATCATAATTTATTCTTGTTATGGTTTATAAGTATTTGGTGCGCCCTGACATATTGTTCAACTAAAATTGTCTGAAGATAATATCCGGACTCTCCTCAGACAATCCGACTCATGATTTTTTCAGCGTGTTTCCCCTAAACTTTTTAACTTCAAGAACACCCACACCTTCAACTGTCTTCAAGCCTATAGTCATCTCATATTGGCTTCCCATGTTCTTACCATCCAAAATAGCAGGGGCCCATGCACCTTGCTTTGCAATCAAACTCCACAACTGTACACCTTGACCATTACGCATTTCCTTCACAATTTTATATGCTGATGGTTCTCCGTTCTCGTTGATCGAAAATTGAATAGATACCTCACCATTTTTTTGATTTCGTATCAATTCATCATCATAAACAAAACTGCTCAAAATTGATTTTTGAAACTGTGCCATTCCGCCAATCGGAGAGGCGTGTACGTCTACTCGAGTATAGTTATGTTTAAATTTGCCATGACTATCAAATTTCAAAGCAATGAAATTTTTAGATAAGACCGCTTTTGTACCATTCTTGGCTGGGTGCCATTGTGTTTGAGAAATCAGACGGATAGTTTCCCTTTTAAATGCTTCACCCAAATCAGTCTCCGCTGTAATATCAGTAGGCACTCCTTGTTCATTGACAGTTAGTTTCACCCCTATATAAGGATCTACATCTTCGTTATTTAATTGGCGAGGCATCCTAAAGTTGTTCGATAACCAATCGATCAACTCGCCCTCGCCTATTACCGGTGAAGCCTTTGAACTCGCTTCGCTCTGTGTCACATTCAATTGGATAGGCAATACATACGCTACACGTACAGCTCTCCCATTCTGCACGCCTGGGCGCCAATTTTTAGATCGCTTCATCAGTGCTATTGCTGCTTCTCCAGTCCCATATCCCAAATCTTCTTTTATATTGAAATGTGTAAGTGCCCCATCCTTCTCAACAATAAACGAAACCTGTAACGTTCCATTCACCCCCGCATCCAATGCTTCATCCGGAATTCTGTAGTTCTGGCCTATCCATTGACGAAAAACAGACATCCCCTCAACGGGTTCCGGATTACGCTCCACAGCTGTGAATAATTCATTGCCAATTGAATCACTGGTTGATATCCGCACCCCCTTTCCGAGCCCTGTATCATAAGGTGAATAATCAAGAGTACCAATACTGACTACAGATTGTACTGACGTGTAATCAGTATGCATATCCCCACTAGTTATAGGCAACACTACACCTGCAACCTTACTCTCAAGTTTAGCAACCATATTCTTTGCTTTAGAGGTATTGAATACCATCGTAGATCCTGTAACCATTAGTAATACAGGGACGATCGACAAGTACAGATACTTATGCTTTCTTTTTGATTTAGTTCTAAATAACATCATAATTCTTTTCTTTAAAAAGGAGTCATTTGAAAATTCATGCGTCAATCTCGATGGACCCACATTCATAGCATGCGCCACCAGTAGTTCAGCGTACGCCACGCGGTCTTCTGAACAGGCCTCATCGGCCAAGCATTCATGTTGGAACTTTAATTCCTTTGAATAAAGGGATAAAATAGGATTAAACCAATTGAACAATTTCACCAATTCAATCAAAACTATATCGTAGGTATGCCCTTGCTTCACATGGACTTGCTCATGCATCAAAATTGTAGCATTATGCTCCATATGCTTTCCCACAAAGATTTTGTTAAAAAACGAAAAACTTAGATTATTTCCTTTAGATGAAATCATTCGCTGAAGTTGGAATACTCGATATCCTAACCACAATATGGAGATCAATACACCACACCAATAAAGAGGTGATAGGAAATCTATCAAATACCATTTCTGCCGTGCTTCCTCTAAAACAACAACATTGACGTCCATCATTTTAGACAAGTCGACTGTTGGCAGTACCTCTTGCAGCAGTTCATGGGACGATAAGTCTATAAATAGACCTATAGGCACCAATAATGACGTTATTATAGCTCCCAACAGATAATACCTATTCCAATGAAAAAATGTTAATTTCTTAAAAAAGAAACTGTACAAAGCATAACCTATCAGCAACGAGATATTGACTAATATTAAGTATATCATAATCTAATTATGTCTACAATCAAAGAATAGTGCCTATTTATGTTTGTTCAACAATGCCAAGATATCATCCAATTCTTTGATATCCATCTGTTTCTCCTCCAAAAAAAACGAAAGCATTCGTTTGGGAGAATTATCAAAATAATTGGTCAACAGCTTCCCTGTTATTACTTTTTTATACTCTTCTTTCGTAATCTTTGGCCGATACTGGTGACTTTTACCAAAAGATATATGCGTCACAAAACCCTTGGTTTCTAAAATACGCACAATTGTGGAAACCGTGTTATATGCTGGCTTGGGCTCAGGAAGTCTCTCAATGACATCTTTTACAAATCCTCCTCCCATCTCCCACAATTCGTGCATAATCTGTTCCTCTGCTTTCGTTAGTTCCTTGAATTCGTTCATAATATCTAAAAATAAAAAAGACAATATTATCTACAATCGATTATATAGCAAGTTTAAAACTAAGATTTTAGTTTAACAACTAAAATCTTAGTTTTAATACATAAAAGACTGATAATAAGATAAATAATTTTAAAATAAAATGTATTTTGTAATTGAACTAGTAATCGAAGGGTTTGCTTCGAGACTGCTTAACCTGAGATCTTTGCTTTTTTCGATCTAATCGCTCGACAATCTTTGAATAGGGTATTTTGGTTTTCTTCCTTACTTTGACTGGGGCCAGCACCTCTTCTAGAAGTCTTTGAAAACGTTCGACTACAAGCTCTTTATTTCGCAGTTGAGATCGGTCGGTATCACATTCCAATTGTAGAAGACCTTCCTTATTGATTCGATTCGACAATAGGTGCAAAATCTTAGCCTTCTCCTCCATATCAAAAGCTTGACTAGCATTGACATCCCACTGCAGGAGTACTTTAGAAGAGACTTTGTTGACATGCTGCCCACCAGCTCCTCCAGAACGCACAAACTTAAAATTGAGCTCGGCAACTAATGCCTCTTTGTTTGTTACCATGATTAAACCTAAACAAATTTGAACATAAATACAATATCTTCTCCTCTCAAATAAGATTTAAAAATAGAGAGACAAACCTCAGCTTTTATTTGCACCCGATAGCGACAAAGTTAATTCCATTTAGGGTACATTTCTAGCTTTTGTAAGGACTTTATAGGGCTTTGATCCGGACATAGTCCGAACATTATTCGGATAGATTCGTATAATAACCGATAAATATCTGAGTTATATCTGGATATTATTCTAATTAAAAAGACAGTTGTTCCCTAAATAGTCCCTCGGAGATGGAAACCAATTCTCCAACTTTACAGGTAAGCCTTGAAAATAATTCCAAACAAACAATACCTTTACATATCTTTTAGTCATCTATATAGAGGAAATAAGGGAACAGACCGTGTAAATAACCTTGAATTTTAATCTGGTCAATATCCATCTGTATCAACGTAAAATCAAACAGCTGAAATTTTGCAAAATTATGGCAATTGAGTTGCAGTTGTCTTACGGAAATAATCTTTACTTTGCAGTAGATAACTTTGACATACATAACATAGATGAAAATAGGAATAGTCTGTTACCCGACCTTTGGAGGAAGTGGAGTAGTTGCTACCGAGCTAGGTAAGGCCCTTGCGGCAAATGGCCACGAGATTCACTTTATCACGTATCGCCAACCAGCGCGCTTGGACTTTTTCTCCGAAAATCTTTTTTACCACGAAGTAGCAGTCTCACAGTATCCATTATTTGACTTTTTGCCCTATGAGTCTGCTTTAGCTAGCAAACTGGTAGACGTCGTCAGATTTGAAAACCTAGATGTACTACACGTGCACTATGCGATTCCACATGCCTCTGCAGCCTTTATGGCCAAGCAGATATTGGCCACATACGGCATTAACATTCCTGTCATTACAACCTTGCATGGTACAGATATCACCCTTGTAGGCAAAGACAAAAGTTTTAGTCCTGTCGTCACTTTTTCCATTAACCAGTCTGATGGTGTGACTGCTGTATCCGAAAATCTCAGGTCTCAAACCTTGGAGTACTTCGAAATCAGTAAAGATATTAAGGTGATTCCAAATTTCATCGACCTAGAACGCTTCAGTAATAAGGATCGCTCTCATTTCAAAAAAGCTATCGCCCCTGCCGATGAGCGAATACTGATACATACGTCCAACTTTCGAAAAGTAAAGAAAACAGACGACGTCATCCGAATCTTTCAAAAGGTAAATGAAAAGATTCCCAGTAAATTGTTAATGGTCGGAGATGGTCCTGAACGTAGAAATGCAGAAGAATTGTCTCGTCAACTGAATGTCAGCCATGATGTTCGCTTTCTAGGAAAGCAAGATGCTATCGAGGAAATATTATCAGTATCTGATTTATTTCTTATGCCATCAAGCTCCGAGAGCTTTGGCCTAGCTGCTTTAGAAGCAATGGCTTGCAAGGTTCCGGTAATATCTACTAATACAGGTGGTCTACCTGAATTGAATATTAACGCAGTAACGGGTTTTTTGAGTGATATAGGTGATGTGGACCAAATGGCAGCCAACTCCATTTATATTTTGGAAGACTGTGAACGGCTTTCCAAATTCAAAGATGCCGCACTTGAGCGAGCTAAAGATTTTCAACTAAGCAACATCATGCCCCAATACGAAAGCTACTATCAAGAGATTGTCGAATCGGTCAAAAAAGGTTAATTTCTTTGTGATTGCAGCAAGGGGGATTAAAAAAATTATCATATCTTTGGCTTTTGGAAAACTTCCAAAAAACAATCATGAAATATAAACGTATCCTACTCAAGCTCAGCGGAGAAGCCTTAATGGGCGAACAGAACTATGGTATTGACATCAACCGTGTCAGACAATATGCTAACGACATTAAAGAAATCCACGAATTAGGTCTTGAGGTCGCCATCGTTATCGGTGGAGGCAATATCTACAGAGGTCTTAGCGCCGAACAATCGGGTATGGACCGGGTACAAGCAGACTATATGGGAATGTTGGCGACAGTCATCAATAGCATGGCTTTACAGGATGCTTTAGAGAAAGTCTCTTTAAAAACTCGTCTGCTAACAGCCATCAAGATGGAGCAAATTTGCGAACCGTTTATTCGTAGAAGAGCTGTCAGACACTTAGAAAAAGGTCGGATTGTTATCTTTGGCGCTGGCACAGGAAATCCATACTTCACTACGGATACCGCAGCATCTTTGAGAGCTATCGAAATCAATGCCGATGCTGTACTCAAAGGCACTCGTGTAGATGGTATCTATACCGCAGACCCTGAAAAAGACCCCACTGCAACGCGTTTTGATGAAATCTCTTTTACGGAGGTCTATAACAAAGGGCTTAATGTAATGGATATGACTGCCTTTACGCTATGCCAAGAAAACAATCTTCCTATTATTGTGTTTGACATGAATAAACCAGGCAATCTAAAAAAATTGGCTAATGGTGAGCATCTTGGAACAATAGTAAGATAACAACGAATCAGAAAAATAACGAACATACATATGAACGAACTTATTTCTCTTCAACTTGATGACTGTAAGGATTCAATGACTAAAGCAGTATCATTCACGGAATCTGAATTGACAAAAATCCGTGCAGGAAAAGCATCCCCATCTATGCTAGATGGTATATCCGTAGATTATTACGGAAGCCAAACACCTCTTTCGCAAGTGGCCAACGTAAACACAACAGATGCCCGCACAATTGTTATACAACCTTGGGAAAAGTCATTGATCAATGCTATCGAAAAAGCTATCGTCGATTCCAACTTAGGTTTAAATCCTCAAAATGATGGTATTATCATCCGTTTGGTAGTTCCTGCTTTGACCGAAGAAAGAAGAAGGGAGCTCGTTAAAAGGGCTAAAGAAGAAACTGAAAAAGGCCGTATTGCTATTCGTAATATCAGAAAAGACACTAACGAGTCCATCAAAAAACTAAAAAATGATGGAGCTTCTGAAGACGAGATTAAAATCGGAGAAGGTGAAGTCCAAAAATTGACTGATAACTTCATTGCTCAAATAGACAAACTATCTGAGTTGAAGGAAAAAGATATCATGACGGTATAAGCAATATCGTTCTACACAGGAAAAGGTCTTCATTTAAAAAGTGAAGACCTTTTTTGCAAGCTACATTTTTACAAAAATCACCCATCACGTTCAAAATATAAACACGACGACGACATAGAGGTCATCAGAAGGTTTTGTTTTCATTATAGCCCAAATATTATGTAACTTAACATACTATTATGTCTTAAAATAAATGATGAATAACGCTAGACGAAAATTTCTAAAGCATGCTGGAATAGGTATTTCGGCAGCTTTTTTAAGCCCATACCTCTTTTCCTGCGAGTCCAAAAAAGCAGGAACTGGTCCCTTTCAACAAATCGGCATCCAGCTTTATACGTTGCGGGACGAATTGGCACAAGCCCCTATAGCCACCCTAGAAAAGATTGCAAAAATTGGCTATAAACATGTCGAAACATTCGGTGTTGATGTACAGAAAGGTACGTTCTTTGGTCTTGCTATCAAAGAATTCAAAAAAGTGCTAGATGACAACAACCTCCAAACCCATAGTGGACACTATGACCTGTCCAAATATCTAAGTCAGACGCACACAGATAAAGAAAATGTCGAACGATACGTCGAAATAGCGAATGAGCTTGGTCAATCCTACGTGGTAGCTCCCGTCACGCCAATGTTTGATATCAATGCGCTAAAATCAAAAGACTATCAATACGCAGCTGACCAACTCAACAAAGCGGGTGAAATCTCAAAAAAATCCAATATTAAAATGGGCTACCATAATCACTTTTGGGAATTTAGAGATCAACCCAATGGTACCAAAGGATTGGATATCTTGATTGCCTTTACCGAACCCGATTTGGTAGACTTTGAACTAGATCTTTATTGGATTGAAAAATCTGGGCTGAGCCCACAGTCCTATTTTGAAAAATATCCAAATAGATTCTCCATGTGGCATGTAAAAGATATGGATAGAGGATTTACAACGCCTATTGTTGGTGGAGAGCAAGATAAGCTAGGATTCGAAGCCCTCATTAAGGAAATAAAATATGCTGAAGTGGGGTCAGGGAGCATAGACTTCACCAATATATGCAGATATGCGGAGAAATCAGGTTTGAAATATGCTTTTGTTGAACAGGATGATATTTATATTTCGGACAAATTTGCGAGCATTAAGAAAAGTTATGATTATGTAGAAGCCAAGCTTGCTACTATCCAGTAATAAAAAAGGGAAGCAGCTGCTTCCCTTTTTTATTACTTAAAATTTCATGTTCTCGACCTCAGCAGCTGTTTCTTCGACTTTCGCACCAAGTTCCTTTTTAAAATGAATCAGGTTTAGGGCAATTTTGGCATCTGCTGTCCCAAGTATCTGCGCAGCGAGAATTCCAGCATTCTTAGCCGCATTCAATGCTACAGTTGCCACGGGAATCCCATTCGGCATTTGCAGAATAGAAAGTACAGAGTCCCACCCATCAATTGAATTTGAAGATTTGACAGGCACTCCTATTACGGGCAAATGGGTAATAGAAGCCACCATACCAGGTAAGTGAGCTGCTCCCCCTGCTCCAGCAATGATAACTTTCAACCCTCTCTCTGCCGCGGCCTGTGCATAGTCGAACATGCGTTGAGGTGTACGATGCGCTGATACAATTGTTACTTCAAAGGACACGCCTAAGTCCTTGAGAACTTCAATAGCATCCTGCATCACTGGAAGATCTGACTTGCTTCCCATAATTATCCCGACCAAAGGGGAACTTTCCGAACTCATCATTAATTTATGCTTTTACTTTTAATATCTCCTGTACCTGCCGCGCATTGGTAATAGCCAATTCCCGATTGTCGTTCACGATGCATACATGCCCCATCTTACGAAATGGCTTGGTATATTTCTTACCATACAAATGGAGGTAAACACCATCCATCGCTAATATCTCCTCTATCCCTTCATACTTGGCCAAGCCTTCATAGCCTTCTTCTCCCAAAAGATTAATCATTACCGCATTCGTACGCGTATCGACATTGCCTAAAGGTAGATTGAAGATGGCACGTAAGTGTTGAGCAAATTGAGAGGTATAGTTACCCTCTATAGTCTGATGTCCACTGTTATGCGGCCTAGGCGCAAGTTCGTTGACTAAAATTTCACCTTGCTTAGTTAAGAACATCTCAACTGCCAAAAGTCCGACTATTTGCAAATCATGTGCAATTTTTTTAGCAATCTCTTCTGCTTGCTGTTGGATATCAAAACTTAGCATCGATGGTGAAATCAAAAATTCCACCAAATTAGCTTGTGGATTAAACTCCATTTCTACCATCGGAAACGCTGATATATCTCCTCTATCATTACGTGCTACGATAACAGCAATCTCTTTTTCAAAATCAATCCATTCTTCAATGATACTCGGCTCTTCAAATGCTGTTGCCAAATCTTCCGAAGTGGTTATTTTCTTCACGCCCTTGCCATCGTAACCATCTCGTCTCAACTTCTGAATATAGGGGATTGTCAAATTTGCATTGGATAAATTCTCCTTTGTAGATATCAATTGAAATGGAGCAGTTGGAATATCATTCTGCTTAAAAAATTGCTTTTGCAGTCCCTTATCTTGAATCAAACGGATGATTCGGGATTGCGGAAAAACCTGAACTCCTTCCTCTTCCAATTTTTCCAAAGCATCTACATTGACCTTCTCGATTTCAATGGTCAACATATCCAAATCCTTACCAAAATTGTAAACCGTATGAAAATCACTCAACGACCCAACCTCAAATCGGTTACACAATTTGCGGCACGGAGCATTCTTGTCCGGATCTAGAACATGTACATTTACATTATAATTAATTGCTTCTTGGATAACCATTCGTCCCAACTGGCCCCCACCCAAAATCCCCAACTGCAATTCGCCATAAAAATCCTTTGCCATAAATTTAATTATATTTTTTCGGTCTCGGAACGGAATAAACTTTCCCCCAAAACACTTTCGTTTTCTATTTTCTTTTGTAACTCCAGAAATGCACCAATCAGGGCCTCAGGTCTAGGTGGGCAGCCCTGCACATATACGTCGACAGGTATAATGCGATCGACACCTTTGACCACGTGATACCCATGCTGCCAATAGGGCCCACCACAGTTAGAACAGGAGCCCATCGAGATTACATACTTTGGCTCGGGCATTTGCTCATAAAGCTTGCGAATGCGATCTGCCATTTTGAAAGTGACAGTCCCCGCGATAATCATCACGTCAGATTGCCGTGGTGAAGGTCTAGGGAAAACCCCCAATCTATCCAAATCATAAGTAGCGGCCATTGCCCCCATCATTTCAATCGCACAACAGGCTATTCCAAAACTAATAGGCCACATGGAAGAAAGCCTCGCCCAATTCAATAAATCATCTAGTTTAGCCACGACGACACCGTTATTTTGCAATTGACTCTCTATACTCATGTTGTGGTTCCTGGTTTTCTAAATGTGGGTTTAAATCCAATTTTAGGTTTTACATCTACTTTATCCGCTGATACAGCATCGACAGCAGTGGTTTCGGCATCCCTATAGTCCCTCACAGCATAACTTCGACTATTGAGCGCATCATAAGCTTCCGAAGGAATATTGACCTGTACCGACGGAGTGACGTGAATGGGTTTAATCCATTCCAAATCTCCTCTACGCCATACATATACTAATCCTAAAATCAGCACGCCGAGGAATAATGTCATCTCTACCATAGTAAACCACCCCCATCTACTATCAGCCTGAATCAACTCTTGTTGTCCAAATACTGTTGCCCAAGGAAATACAAATATAAGTTCCACATCGAACAATAGAAAAACCAATGCAATGACATAAAATCGAGGATTGAATTGTATCCAAGCGGTACCTAGGGATTCTTCCCCACATTCATATGTACTCAGCTTGATTGGATTAGGTTTTTTGGGTGAAATCACCTTGGCTAAGAAAATGGTGGCGCATACCAACAATATTCCTATCAAAGCAATGATAAGAATCTTGCCGTATTCTGATAATTGCGCGGGATCATCCATAACACAAAATTAGTATTTTTTTATTACTAAACTTAAATAAGGTTATTTTTAATACGATCCGGATGGATACCATTAAAAATAACCTTATCAATCTTATCTTTTATTAGTGAAAATAGGACCATTTAGTGAGAGATAAGCCTTACAAAGCCAATAGCACTACCAAGAGAAACCCAGTTTCACTATCTACCTGGCATTTTAGGCATGTTGCGCATCATCTTAGCGGCCATAGCAGGGTTGGACATCTGCTTCATCACTTTACGCATATCACCAAACTGCTTCATCAATTTATTGACCTCATTAATATCCGTACCCGACCCTTTTGCAATACGAATACGTCGCTTTTGGTCTATGGCATCTGGATTTTCTCGTTCAAATGGTGTCATCGAATCGATGATAGCTTCAATAGGTTTGAATGCATTATCGTCTACCTCCACATCCTTCAACGCCTTCCCTACTCCCGGTATCATGCCCATCAAATCCTTCATATTTCCCATTTTTTTTATCTGTTGGATTTGAGATTTGAAATCATTGAAGTCAAATTTATTTTTACGGATTTTTTTCTGCAATTCGGCAGCTTGCTTTTCATCAAACTGCTGCTGTGCACGCTCGACCAACGATACTACGTCACCCATACCAAGGATACGAGAGGCCATACGCTCTGGATAAAATACATCCAAGGCCTCCATCTTCTCCCCCGTACCGATAAATTTAATTGGCTTATTAACGACAGACTTAATAGATAGTGCAGCTCCGCCTCTGGTATCTCCATCGAGTTTGGTTAATACCACACCTGTGAAATCCAATCTATCGTTGAAGGCCTTAGCTGTATTGACAGCATCCTGACCCGTCATAGAATCTACAACAAAAAGAATTTCTTGCGGCTGCGTGGCTTCTTTTACAGCCGTAATCTCTATCATCAGCGCCTCATCTATAGCAAGACGGCCAGCGGTATCGATGATAACCACATTATGTCCGTTGCGTTTGGCTTCTTCTACACCCGCTTTAGCTATAGCAATAGGATCATTGGAATCCCGATTTACAAATACAGGGACACCTACTTGACCGCCCAATACTTCGAGCTGATCGATAGCAGCTGGACGATATACGTCACCTGCCACCAATAGTGGTTTTTTACCCTTCTTATCTTTTAGATAATTAGCCAATTTTCCAGAAAAAGTGGTTTTACCAGCACCATTAAGTCCCGCAATAAGGATAACAGTTGGATTCTTAGAAATATCCAAATCCGTGACAGAGCCCCCCATAAGTGCGGTAAGCTCATCGTTCATGATTTTGGTCAACAACTGCCCAGGAGAAATACTGGTCAACACATTCTCTCCAAGTGCCTTTTGTTTCACGTCATCTGTAAAACTTTTGGCCGTTTTATAGTTAACATCCGCATCCAATAAGGCTTTACGGATTTCTTTCATTGTCTCCGCGACGTTGATCTCTGTAATGTTACCCTGTCCTTTTAATACTTTAAAGGCTCTATCTAACTTATCCTGAAGATTCTGAAACATGATAATTATAAGTCTTTTTTTTGAAAGTGTTTACTGTTTTATGATTTCCAAGAACCCTCGCTTCACTTTGCCTTCTATTGGAGCAGGTCATTCACGAAGGTTTTTCTTGATAAAGGACAAAGTTACAAAATTGCCTTGAAATGAAGGATATACTTTACAACGAAACATCTGCATATAAAAACCCTGGGAACAATAGTTTTTGCGCTATAGATGCCGAGCACTAGCGTACAGGTTGGCGCCATGCCCACAATTAGAATAATCCAAAAAAAATAGGACAGACGAATTTGTCGTCTGCCCTATCCATATTTTATAGTAAATACTTCTAAACTATTAGTCCCTTCGGCCGCCAAAGAGGATAGAGGCATAATACAGTAAAGTCACCAATGCTGACAATGCTGCTACAACATAGGTCATTGCAGCCCATTTCAATGCATCCTTAGCTCCATCATGTTCTTCCCTACTATGAGTAATTCCCGCATTATTGAGCCACGCCAATGCTCTATTGGATGCGTCAAACTCAACAGGAAGGGTGACAAAGCTAAATACTGTCGTAATCGCCAAGGCTCCTACACCAATGGCCAATAACCAATAGTTACCACCTTTAGAAATCGCAAACATGATAACACCTGCCATCAAAATCCAAGAAGTCATTTTGGACGCAAACCCCACCATCGGCACCATCGCCGAACGAAACTGCAACCAAGAGTATGCTGTTGCATGTTGTACAGCGTGGCCGCATTCATGTGCTGCTACCGCAGCAGCGGCAATACTTCGCCCTTCATATACCTCTGGGCTTAGGTTGACAGTCCTATTTTGAGGATTATAATGATCTGTCAACTGACCCTCGACCGAGATAATCTGCACGTCATAAATCCCATTGTCATTCAGCATTTTTTGCGCAATTTCCCTTCCTGACATCCCACTAGACAGCGGGCTCTCTGAATATTTTTTAAACTTACGCTTAAATCTCCACTGGACAACAAAGCTTACCACCATGATGCCCACAAACAGTATTATATACATATCTTTTCTTTTTTCTTTAATTATACAATATTCCTATCAAAAGGTATTCCATTGGTCCAAAGTGCCAATTTATAATCCACTAAAATACAAAAATGGCGCAATCTGACAAAAGGTTAGTCTCGTTTTTATGATGATATGACAAAATATCCGCAAAAAGAGAGAGAGTTCCTTATGAAACTCTCTCTCTTTTTGTGGATAAGATTATTTTGGTTTATCCTATTTGTAGCATCATATTATGTTCTTCTATCATCTTCCGAAGGTTACTTAATGCATAGCGCATTCTTCCTAGTGCAGTATTGATACTGACTTCGGTGATATCAGCAATCTCCTTAAAGCTCATTTCGCAAAAGTGACGCATAATCAAGACTTCCTTCTGATCATCCGGAAGCAATTGAATGATTTTACGCAAATCAATATCTCGTTGATCCCTAACCATCTTCGATTCGGCGCTATCATCTGCAAATTGCAATACTTCGAAAATATCAAAGCCATCGGCATTGATGACAGACGGAGCCCGTTTCTCTCTTCTGAAATGATCGATAACCATATTGTGCGCTATACGCATCACCCAAGGCAAAAATTTACCTTCATCATTATAGCGGCCTGCTTTAAGCGTATTGATAACCTTGATAAAGGTTTCTTGAAAGATATCCTCGGCTAGGTGTTCGTCCTTGACCTGTAGATAAATTGACGTATAGATTTTGGTTTTATACCGGTCTAACAAAACTTCTAAACCAGACTCATCACCGTCTATATAAGCATGAATTAACTCTTGATCGCTCTTCTTTTTATTTAATAGTTTCATAACGTTTTCCCCAACATTTAACAGTTAGCATTCTATTAATAAGTACTGAATTTTATAAGAGTAAATCTATGCTATAGGCGATTCTAGTTTAAGTGTCTATTTTTTTTCAACACATCAAATAGAGTGAAAATAAATGGTTAATCAAATTTTAGGCCACGTTTTTAACATTTCTTCACATATTAAATGAAAAAAGGCTCAATCATTACTGAAGGAGCCTTTTTTACATTCCAAAGGAATCAATATTATTTATACAATGGGAACTGTGCCATCATTTCTTTCACTTTTCCGTGTATTTTGTCCAATTCACTGTCATTACTGTGATTCGCAATTGCTTCGTCAATTAACTCGCCAATCTGCACGATTTCCGCTTCTTTGATACCACGTGTCGTAATCGCAGCCGTGCCGAAACGCACACCTGAAGTAACGAATGGTGATCGTGTGTCAAAAGGCACCATATTCTTGTTAGTTGTAATACCAGCTTTACCCAACACTGCCTCAGCTACTTTTCCAGAAATATCCTTGTTGCGTAAATCCACTAACATAAGATGATTGTCGGTACCGCCCGAAATAATTTTGTAATCTCTATCGACAAAAAATTGTGCCAGTGCCGATGCATTTTTCTTAACCTGAACAATGTATTCCATGTATTCGTCAGACAATGCTTCTCCATACGCGATTGCTTTTGCTGCAATAGTGTGCTCTAGTGGCCCACCTTGTGTACCTGGAAAAACCGCTAAATCAAGGAGTTGTGTAATGGTCCGGATTTCACCTTTAGGTGTCTTGATACCCCAAGTATTTTCAAAATCTTCACCAACCATAATCATACCGCCACGAGGTCCACGAAGTGTCTTGTGAGTAGTAGTAGTTACAATATGACAATGAGGAAGTGGATCGTTCAACAAACCACGAGCGATAAGCCCAGCAGGGTGAGAGATATCAGCCAAGACTAGTGCATCAATCTCATCAGCTACCTTACGGATACGTGCGTAATCCCAATCACGAGAATATGCAGAAGCACCACAGATAATCATTTTTGGTTTTTCACGCAATGCTGTCTCCTCCAATTGCTCGTAATCAATCAAACCTGTATCCTCTTTCACCCCGTAAAACAGAGGTTGGTATATCTTACCCGACAGATTTGCAGGCGAACCGTGTGTCAAGTGACCTCCATGTGATAAGTCAAGACCCAAGATTTTATCCCCTGGTTTGATTGTCGCCAAGAATACAGCAGCATTAGCTTGTGCTCCAGAGTGAGGTTGTACATTGACCCACGCTGCGCCAAATAATTGCTTTGCACGATCTATAGCAATAGTCTCGATTTCATCGACAACTTCACATCCGCCATAGTATCTTTTGCCCGGAAGGCCTTCTGCGTATTTGTTTGTTAATACCGAACCTGCCGCTTCCATAACCTGCTTAGAAACAAAGTTTTCAGAAGCAATTAATTCGATGCCTTCCTCTTGGCGCTTCAACTCATCGTTGATAAGATTAAATATGGCTTGATCTCTTTCCATTTTATCCTTTTAAATAGTAAAATTTATACTGTTAGATTGATTTTGCAAAATTATATAAAATGCTTGGCATTCACAAATCAATCCAGCTGTAGGGAGAGAGCCCCTTCAAGTAATTATAGAGGAGTAAAAAATGCATAGTATCTCTTAAAAAAAGCACCTAATCAAACGTTTATATCGCCATCGCTATCATCTCAGTCAACATTATAATCCCGCTTCTTTTTTTAGAATAAGCACAGTCGTATCGTATGGATTTGGACTAAGTTCAACCAAAAACCGCAATACTCCTTCTGTGTAGTTAGCCACCGTATCGGTTGCTTTCGCCTTTGCAACACTATCCAGCATGCCGACAGTATTCTCTTTCAATACACGCACAGCTGCCCACGCATCTGTTGAAACATATAATTGCTGAGTAAAATTATACTGAAACTCACTTTCTACTTCTTGTACAACCAATTGGTGCAATTGTGCTACTGTTAAGTGATCCTGATAGTGGCGAGCAATTAGATTACGAGGCTCTATACGATTAACAAAGAGCAACAGTCTCTCATATGAGCCTGCACGCAAGGACGATTTTCCAGAAGCTTCCAAGTGCTGCTTATCCAACATCTTGGTCTTGAAAATAAGCGCCTCCACCTTGGGCCATACAATACGAAATGCCACAACTAGGCCCGCACATACTCCAAATGCAAGCAAAAAAAGATTCTTAAAAAAATCTATATAATCGATATCCATCGTCAATGTTTATAAAGTGTCAAAAATCCAAGCGAATCACAAAACTGCTTAAAATTATGTATTTTTGTGTAGTTGACTTTAAAAAAATAACGATGAGTACAGAAAATATTGTTGAGAAAGCACCGCTTACTTTAACAGAGGGTGCTGTCAAGGAGCTGAAAAAACTGAAAGACCAACAGGAAATCTCCGATGACTTTGGCCTACGGGTGGGGGTCGAAGGTGGTGGTTGCTCTGGCATGAGCTATATCCTAGGCTTTGATCAAAAGAAAGATGGAGATAGTGAGTTCGAAATCGAAGGCATACGCGTATTCATGAATAAAGCACATGGCCTTTATCTGGCCGGTATGGAGGTCGATTTCCAAAACGGACTAGATGCGCGCGGATTTACATTCAACAACCCTAATGCTTCTAGCACATGTGGTTGCGGCAGTAGCTTTTCTGCATAACAACACATTGCCCCGCCTTGAGCCATGCGCATAGGCTAAAAAGATAAGAGATTTATCTTTTTCTTTGAAGAAGCAAATGTCCAAAAGGGTGTTGTCATCCTGAATTCAGTGTAACTTCAGTATTGAAACACCTTGAAATTAAACAATCGCCCCGACCTAGTTCGGAGCGATTGTTTAACGACTTTTAATCAGCCTCTTCTTTTATCCCCTTCTCTCCTCTAAAGGCTCTATTGACCAAAGCCTATTGACAAACAATCATCGAAACAAAAAACCATATTGCCCTCAAAGGGACTTTTTCACTTCAAAGGTCTTCAAATTGGGATCTTTTTATTAAAGATGCCCCCTTTTTCCTTAACATAATAATTCTTAAATTTGCAACCTTAAAAACAGGAGACAAAATACTGATGTACAAGGAATATAAGCAGCTCAATCTGCCTCAAATAGGCAAAGAAATATTAGAACGTTGGGAACGTGAACATGTCTTTGAAAAAAGTATCAGCAACCGCCCCTCCAGCAAACCATACACATTTTATGAAGGACCTCCTTCTGCAAATGGAATGCCGGGAATTCACCATGTGATGGCGCGTTCGATCAAGGATATTTTCTGCAGGTATAAAACTTTAAAAGGTTATCAGGTCAAACGTAAAGGCGGGTGGGATACCCACGGTCTTCCTATTGAACTTGCTGTAGAGAAGAGCCTTGGCATCACGAAGGAAGATATTGGAAAGAAGATTTCCGTAGAGGAATATAATGCGGCTTGTCGTAAAGAGGTCATGAAATATACAGACGTATGGAATGACTTGACCAACAAGATGGGATACTGGGTCGACTTAGAAAATCCATATGTCACCTATGAAAATGAATATATCGAAACGCTTTGGTATTTATTAAAAGAACTCTATAAAAAGGGACTTTTATATAAAGGATATACTATACAGCCATATTCTCCTGCTGCAGGAACGGGCCTAAGCTCGCACGAGCTAAATCAGCCCGGCACCTATCAAGATGTAAAAGATACCACAATCGTTGCTGAGTTTCGATTGACTAAAGGACAGATTCATCCGGCTATAGACAAACTTGTCGAAACCGAAGATGAAGATGTGACCTTCATAGCTTGGACCACTACCCCATGGACACTTCCTTCCAATACTGCACTTGTTGTGGGTAAGAGAATCACCTATGTAAAAATCAAAACCTTCAACCAATACACTGCGGCTCCTGTTTCTGTCATCCTGGCCAAGGATTTGATTCTAAAACACTTCAAATCAGAAGGAAAAGATACTTCTTTTCAAGATTATAAATTGGGGGATAAGATAATTCCTTGGGAAATAGCGAACGAATTTACAGGTGAAGAATTGGTGGGACTTCGTTACGACCAATTAATGCCTTATATTACAAGCGAAGAGCTTCAAGAAAAGGCTTTTCGAGTCATTCCAGGTGACTTTGTCACAACCGAAGATGGTACCGGTATCGTACATGCAGCCCCAACTTATGGTGCGGATGACTTTAGGGTAGCCAAAGAAAATGGAGTACCAGGTATCTTAGTAAAAGATGAAAATGGCAAAGAAGTTCCTACCGTAGATCGCACGGGACGCTTTATAAAAGAAATAACAGATTTTGCAGGACGCTTTGTCAAAGAAGAATATTATTCGGACGCTGAGCGCGCAGACAAAGAGTTTCGTCCAACGGATGTCTTGATTGCTATTAAGCTTAAAGAAGAAAACAAGGCTTTCGATGTCAAAAAATATGAACACACCTATCCACACTGTTGGCGTACGGATAAACCGGTCCTTTATTATCCATTAGATAGCTGGTTTATCAAAACTACAGCCGTCAAAGAGGATCTGGTGGCATTAAATAAAACTATCAATTGGAAACCTGAAGCTACAGGTTCTGGACGCTTCGGAAATTGGTTGGAAAACTTAGTAGACTGGAATCTTTCTCGCTCCCGTTATTGGGGTACTCCTTTGCCTATATGGCGTTCAGAGGATGAGAACGAAGAGATTTGCATTGGATCACTTCCCGAACTCAAATCCTTTTTAGAGGATTCCCTTAGATCCGATATACTTTCGGACGAAGAGAAAAATAGAAATCGTGAATATCTCGAAAAGTTTGGAACAGGAGATTTAGATCTACATCGTCCTTATGTAGACGACATCGTATTAGTATCAGATGGGGGACAAAAATTGTTCCGTGAACCAGACTTAATCGACGTTTGGTTTGATTCAGGCGCAATGCCTTACGCGCAATGGGGACTTGACCATGAAAAATTGGAAAGAGGAGAAGAATACCCTTTCAAAGATGGTTTTGAAAACGCCTTTCCTGCCGATTTTATTGCCGAAGGTGTAGATCAGACTCGAGGATGGTTCTTTACCCTACACGCAATTTCGACCATGATACGCAAGTCGGTATCCTTCAAGAATGTCGTTTCCAACGGACTCGTTTTGGACAAAAAAGGCAACAAGATGTCCAAGCGTTTGGGCAATGGGGTCGATCCTTTTTCCACCATCGATCAATACAGTGCAGATGCTACCCGTTGGTATATGATTAGTAATGCCTCACCATGGGACAACTTGAAGTTCAATATGGAAGGGCTGGATGAAGTACGTCGCAAGTTTTTTGGGACGTTGTACAACACCTATGCCTTTTTTGCTCTGTATGCCAACATTGATAAATTTGAGTATGCTGAACCTGAAATTGCAATCAATGAGCGCCCTGAGATAGACAGATGGATCATCTCTTTATTAAATAGCTTGACAAAAGAGGTGGACGATTTTTATGCAGACTTCGAACCGACCAAAGCCGCCCGTGCTATCCAAAACTTTGTGGATGAGCATCTCAGCAACTGGTATGTACGACTATGTCGTCGCCGTTTTTGGAAAGGGGAGTATTCAGCTGACAAAATTTCAGCGTATCAGACGTTATATACCTGTCTAGATACCATTGCAAAATTGATGTCTCCAATTTCACCTTTCTTCTCCGATCAATTGTTCCTTGACCTTAACCAAGTAACAGGAAAAGAGCAGGTAGTATCTGTACATCTAGCCAATTTCCCTGTATTCCATCCCCACTTAGTAGATAAAGAGTTGGAAGAAAGAATGGCCTTGGCACAGGATATTTCTTCGTTAACGCTATCATTGAGGAAGAAAACAGCTATCAATGTCAGACAGCCCTTGAATAAAATATTGGTACCTGTATTGGATAGTGCATTCCAACATCAAGTCGAAAAAGTCAAGGACCTTATCCTATCCGAGACCAATATCAAAGATATTGAGTTCATCGGCGACACCACTGGAATTATTAAGAAAAAAATAAAACCTAATTTCAAGGCTCTTGGCTCGAAAGTTGGTAAAGATATGAAGATGGTTAGTGCTGCCATCAATGTATTATCACCAACTGACATTAGTACACTAGAGAAGGAAGGTACCTTAGCCTTAATTGACACACCTTATACCATCTCAATAGATGATGTCGAAATTGTTGCTGAAGACGTTGAAGGCTGGCAAGTTGCCAATTTAGGAAAGCTTACTGTGGCTTTGGATGTCCATATCACAGAAGCGTTGAAGAAAGAAGGGTTATCTCGCGAATTAATCAATAGAATTCAGAATATTCGTAAAGAAAAGGGACTAGAAGTGACGGATAGAATTAAGGTAATGCTTAGTGATATTCCTGAAATTACAGCAGCAGCCAAAGAAAATTTATCTTATATTAGCGCTGAAATTCTAGCCGATTCTTTTGATTTTCAAGAATCTTTAGCAAACGGAGAATCTATTGAAATTGACGAGAAAGAACTAACAGTATTAATTGTAAAAGTTTAAATTATGGCAGATAACAATGAAAAAACTCGTTATAGCGATGCAGAATTGCTAGAGTTTAAAGGAATTATTCTTGAGAAATTACGCATTGCTAAGGAAGAACTTTCTTCGCTGACAAAATCGCTGAATAATAGCAATGCGAATGGGACTGACGATACGGCTGGAACGTATAAGACATTAGAGGATGGATCTGCTACTTTGGAGAAAGAGCAAACCAACCAGTTAGCTGCGCGCCAGAAGAAATTTATTGACAATCTAGAAGCAGCGTTGGTACGTATTGAAAACAAAACGTATGGTGTGTGCCGTGAGACGGGTAAATTAATTCAAAAAGAAAGATTAAAAGCTGTCCCCCATACTACATTGAGTATTGAGGCTAAAAACAAACAATATTAATTTTTAAATTCTAAGTGGTTCCTATATTGGTAGGAACCACTTTTGCTACATATATGAAAGGCTACACCAAACCCCTCCTGTTAATTTTTATAATCCTCCTAGTTGACCAGCTATCCAAATTCTGGGTCAAGCTTAATATGACCATTGGTCAGAGTTATAGAATATTGGGAGAATATTTTCAGATCCATTTTATTGAAAACAATGGGATGGCATATGGAATGGAGTTTGGTGGTGAAGCTGGCAAACTGTTCCTGACTCTATTCAGAATAATAGCTGTTGCAGGTATCGGTTACGGTTTGCACTATATGATCAAACATAAATATAATAGAGGCTTTATCCTGAATGTTGCACTTATTATGGCCGGTGCAGCCGGAAATATTATTGATTCCACATTTTACGGAATGATTTTCAGTGAAAGTACTTGGTACGATAAAGCAGTTCTATTTCCTCAAGGAGGTGGATACGAATCCATTTTTCATGGAAAAGTAGTAGATATGCTATACTTCCCCTTGATCAGTGGGACATTTCCAAGTTGGCTACCCATATGGGGGGGCGAAGAGTTTTTATTCTTCCGTCCAGTCTTCAACGTAGCCGATTCCGCTATATCCGTAGGCGTTATCCTCATTTTGCTCTTTCAAAAAAGATACTTCAAAGTGGAACATGAAGAAAAATCAAGTGTCCATAGTGAAATGTTGGAAGACTAGATAACGATATTTAATCCTATCTTCAAAACACCATATTTACCCATTCTTGTAGGAGCTACGAATAAAAGTGAATGCATTTTTACACCCCCAGTCTTGTATAACACAAGCTACTGCTTTGCTTAATTTAAGTCACTCGCTACTACTAGTTATATCAACATGTTGATATAACAAAACCTTTAGAAGTCAAGAGAGACCCCGAAACAAGCTCTGAAGTGAGGTATAAGCTGCTTCTAGAGATTTCGCTTCTTCATCCCGGACCAAGGTTTAAACACGTAACCCACCGGTTCATTTACTACTTGCATCCTTGTTCTTTATTCGTAATTTCGTTTTCAAATCCATATCATGTCAACACGTAAACTCATGCTATGCTCAGTCTTCGCGGTAAGTCTACTTTGCATAGGTTCAAAAGTTAGCATTGCGCAACAAATCGATACCGTACTATTAAAAAAACACATTTATTATCTGGCCGATGATAAGATGAAAGGAAGGGGCACTGGCAGTAAAGAGGTAAAAAATGCCGCCAAGTATGTAGAAAAACACTTCAAAAAATATGGTCTTACACCTAAAGGCGAAAAGGGGTATCGACAAGCTTTTACCGCCAAAGTACGTCGAGTAGTTGTAAAAGACAGCATTCGTACCGCAGATAATGTCATCGGACTGATTGACAACGGCGCTCCCTTGACCATTGTTATCGGTGCACATTATGATCATTTGGGCACAGGGCATCAGGGTAGCTCAAAGGATTCATTAGGGGTCGGCAAAATACACAACGGAGCAGATGACAACGCCTCTGGTACCGCGGCCCTCCTCGAACTTGCAAGATACTACAGTAGCAATAATATAAAAGAAGAATACAATCTCCTGTTTATTGCTTTTGGAGCAGAAGAACTCGGACTCGTTGGCTCTAAGTACTTTACTGAGAACCCTACTATACCCCTTGACCATATCACTGCCATGCTCAATATGGACATGATAGGCCGGTACAATCCAGCACAAGGTGTAGCCGTGATTGGATACGGCACCAGCAAGAAATGGCCTGAAATATTCAATGGGTTGACACCTTCCATCAAGTACTACACGGGGCATGATGGCAATGGGGGTTCCGATCAAACTTCCTTTTACAAAAAAGATATACCCGTTCTATTTTTTCATACAGGAGGACATCCTGACTATCACATGCCCACAGATGATGCCGACAAGATAGACTACACCTCGCTCAAAGGAATTGCAGACTTAGAAATCATGATCATTGATAGAATAATGAAACAGCAGCACAAGCTAGACTTTCAATTTACTAACTAATTCAGATATGAATACAACGGTATTAATCACAGGAGCCAACGGATTTTTAGGTCAGAAATTAGTCGATTTGATTTCACGGGATAGACGGTACAAGGTCATCGCTACCTCTAAAGGTGTCAACCGAAATCCCAACCAGGAAAACTATAAATTCAAGCAACTGGATATCCTCAATCAGAAGGAAGTGGAACATTTACTCACCGAAATTCAACCGGATGTGATTATCCATACTGCTGCTTTGACCAATGTCGAGAGCTGTGAACAGCAGCCAGAACTTTGTCAGCGCATGAATGTAGACAGTGTGACGCAATTAGGGACGTATGCCTACAAACACGGCACCTATATCATACACCTCTCTACAGACTTTGTATTTGATGGGGCAAATGGACCTTATAATGAGGAAGCAGAAACAAACCCCTTAAGTGCCTATGGGATTAGCAAGCTTGCTTCCGAGCAAGCACTACTTGCTACGGACTGTAACTGCGCAATTCTCCGTACCATACTTGTATATGGTATTATTGCGGACCCACTACGGTCCAATCTAGTACTATGGGCCAAAGAAAAGCTGAGCGCTGGTGAATCTATAAAAGTCGTTAACGACCAATATCGTATGCCGACGTTTGTAGATGACCTGGCGGAAGCCTGTCTGCTTGCTATTGAAAAAAGGGCCACCGGCCTTTTTCATATTTCAGGAAAGGAAATGATGTCTATTGTACAAGCCGTATATGCAGTGGCTGACTTTTGGAATCTAGACAAGAGTTTAATCCAAGAAATCTCTGCAGCAGATATTGGTCAAGCTGACAATCGTCCTAAAAAAACAGGTTTTGATTTAACAAAAGCTGAAATCAGTCTAGGATTTGTACCCTCAGCTTTTTTAGATAGTCTCAAGCAAATCGACAAGCAATTTAAAAAATTTAGACGCATACAAGCACATCGCTATAAGAGTAAAATAGTTTAAGCATTCAACAAGTTGACATGCATACGATTGGAACAGATTAATTATATATTTATATAGAAACTTCACAGGGGAACAACTTTCATCAAAGGTTGCGTCTAACAATAAGAGTCAAAAAACTGATTCGCTAATTGCTGAATCACAAAGTAAACGAGCTCCCGAGCTCATAAAGTAATTATACACATATGAAAGCAAAGTTTGCAAAAGAATCCTACACGGAGATGAATGAACTCGTCCTCCCCAATGACACCAATACATTTGGAAATTTAATGGGGGGCAGGTTACTCTATTGGATGGATATCTGCTCGGCGATGGCCGCACAGAAACACTGCAACAATGTGGTGGTAACAGCCTCAGTGGACAATGTGTCTTTTAATCGTCCTGTAAAGCTCGGTGAAGTTGTCACCATTAAAGCGCAGGTGACACGTGCATTCAATACCTCTCTAGAAGTACGTCTCGAGGTCTTCGCCCAGAATCTTCCTAAAGGTACCAAGGACAAATCCAATGAGGCTTACTATACATTTGTAGCGTTGGATGAAGAGGGCAAGCCCAAAGCCATTCCAGCGCTAGTTGCTGAGAGTGAGCAGGAAATAAAATTGTATGACGAAGCCATGGAAAGAAGAGAACTACGGCTTATTCTAGCGGGAAAAATCAAACCGCAGCATGCTACCGGTATCAAGAAATTGTTGAAAAGGTTAGAGCAAAAAGGAGATTAATCCGTTCCCTATAACAGAAGAGGTCTTCCCCATATGGGGAAGACCTCTTCTGTTATAGGGAGGTTTATTCAAATACTATCCGCCATTTCCAAGGAGAACGATACGATCGAACTCTTCTTGTTTTAAAGGCATTACAGACAACCTTCCTTGACGTACCAGTGCTACATCCTGCAGAAATTGGTCCGCTTTGATTTGTTCTAAAGTCACCGGATGAGGAAAAGTCTCTACAGGCGCAAGGTCAACCACTACCCATCTTTCATCATCGGTAGTGGGGTCCTGATAAAACTCCTTTACCACTTTGGCTATGCCCACTACTTCTTTACCCTCGTTACTATGATAAAAAAGCACCAAATCTCCGATCTGCATAGCCTTCATATTGTTGCGGGCCTGATAATTGCGTACGCCATCCCAGAAGGTCTGTCCGTCTTTATTAAATTGTTCCCAGCTATATTTAAAAGGCTCTGATTTAACTAAAAAATAGTTCATATTGCAATAAAAACTTTAAATTATATCATGAATGGAAGAATGAAACTAGGATTTAAGGAGAAAACATAGATTCATCTCCTACCCTTAATCTCGATTCTAAATATTAATATCGACCAACTGCTATCTAATTAAGCTCGAATCAATACACAAATCTAAATACGAATATCTATTGCTGCTCGAGTACTTCCATTTTTTCGGCAAAATGCGCACAGTAATCCCTGAGATCACCAATCACTTTATCAGCCATGGGATCTCCACCTGCCGAACGGATAAAGGTATCACCTAATGTCTGAAGAGTTTCATAAAAAAAACGTTTCATCTCATCATAAGGCATATCCTTTGTCCAAAGATCTATACGCATCGAATTCTTGTATTGAGAATCCCAAAGAGCAAGGAACATCGCTTTTGCGGGAAGTTCATCAGTAGACTCACCGTCACTAGAAGACCAATTGATTTGCTCGGGGACATTTTGCTCGTCCAACTCTATCTGTAATTTTATTTCTGCTTTCTTCATTATAATAATTGTTTCATATGCACTACGTCCACCTAACAAATCGTCTAGGTTACGTTCACACTAATACATTTTTATTAATATGGTCACAATACTGACCATTAATATAAATCCTATCTCAAAAATCCAGACTCTATTCATTGCCTTCAACCAAATTCTAAACAGAAGGTCCATCACTGACAATACCACCACTAACACAATCATCCAAGGAATAGAAATCATCGTACCCGCAGGATTGCCAAGTTCACTAAAGAACCAGACGAGGATACAAGCAAGTACAATATTTAGTGGTGTGAGCTTCAATCCCATTACTTACCTCTGAAAGTTCGACCAGATTTGGATGAATTTGATTTCCTTTTCCCTCCATCACGTTTTGAAGACCGAGACTTAGGTTGACCATTTCCATTCAACATATACTTTTTCTCATGGAAAGCACCTTTGAAATCAGGATTATCTTTTTTCTTTTGACTATCAATTTCACGAGCTATGGCCTGACGCTCTTCAAAGCCAGTACTCTCGACAAACACTTCGTCAGGCAATTCGTTTACAGGGATAGATTGGCGAATCAATTTTTCAATCTTACGTACGTAATATTCTTCTGCCGGATTTGCTAATGTAATCGCGTCGCCTACATTAAACGCTCGCCCTGTACGACCAATACGGTGTACATAATCTTCTATAACGATCGGCACCTCAAAATTAATCACGTGACTCACGTTAGACACATCCAATCCTCGCGCTGCCACATCCGTGGCAACCAAGATTCGGATACTTCCTTCCTTAAAAGCATTAATAGAATTAATCCGTGTATTCTGCCCTTTATTTGCATGGATGACCCTCACCTGCTCAGCACCATACTTACGCTCTAGAAAATGAAATACATTATCAGCTACTGCTCGTGTCTTGCAAAAGACTATCAAACGATGAAATTTCTCATCGTCTTTCAATAAATGTTGAACAAGATTCAGTTTAGTCTTCAAATTAGGAACTTTATAAACCACTTGCTGAATAGTTTGTGCAGGAGTAGCTTGTTCCGTAACTTCTATAACTGTGGGAAAGGCTAAAAAATCACCCGCTATCTTACGAACCAATTCGCTCATGGTCGCAGAAAACAAAAGATTTTGCCGTTTCCGAGGGACCACCTCCAATACACGATGTATCTTAGATATAAATCCCATATCCATCATTTTATCGGCCTCGTCCAATACGAGGAATTTCAATGACTTCACAGGAATATGTCCTTCTAGGTACAAATCCAAGAAACGTCCAGGAGTAGCCACTATGATGTCCACCCCTTTTTCGAGATTTTCAATCTGTGTCTTGGGACCAAGGCCTCCATAAAGAACCACAGTTCTCAAATCCAAATATTGGGAGAATAAACGTATGTGCTCCTCGATTTGCATCGCCAATTCGCGAGTCGGCGAGAGTATAAGCGCTCTAGCGTCATTTCCTTGGGCATACTTCAATTTCATCAACATCGGCAACACAAAAGCGGCAGTCTTACCCGTTCCTGTCTGCGCGATTCCCATCACATCCTGCCCTGCAAGAATAGGAGTGATTGCTTTTTGCTGAATCTCAGTTGGTACGGTATAACCCGCCTCTGTGATGGCATTAAGAATCTGTTTATTGAACTTGAAGTCTTCAAACGAGTTTTGCATTTGACAAAGATAATGAAAACCATTCACATGAAAAGGTCACAATACCATTAGTTTCAACCATCCAGAGCAGGTTTTTTCGGAATAAGAAAGCTACAAATTTTGATTTAACTCTATTTTAAAGCAACTTTGCTCTATAAAAAAAGAACATAAAAGGTTGATATGAAAAAATTATGGATTTTTACACTGCTATTCGCAGTAAGTCTAAGCTCATTTGCAGATGAGGGGATGTGGTTTTTAATGCACATCAAGCGTCTCAACATGGTAGATATGAAGAAAGAAGGGTTGAAGCTGACAGCTGAGGAAATTTACAGCATCAACAACTCCAGCCTCAAAGACGCCATCGTCCAGTTTAATGGAGGATGTACAGCAGAGATTGTCTCCAACCAGGGCTTGGTATTCACCAACCACCACTGCGGGTATGGTGCTATCGCAGAATTGTCAACGCCAGAGAATGATCACCTTACCAATGGATTTTGGGCAAAGACAAAGGCCGAAGAATTAAAACCAAAATCACTCTATGTACGCTTTTTCGTACGTATGGATGATGTTTCTAAACGTATCTTAAGTCTTGTCAATGATAAAATGACAGAAAAAGAACGTGAAAAAATCATTAATCAAGAAATTGCCAAGATTGAAAAAGAAAACAACGAAGGTGGTAAATACACCGTATCTGTAAGACCTTTCTATAATGGAAATGAATATTACTATTTTGTGTACCAAGACTTTCAAGACGTTCGCTTAGTGGGCACCCCACCAAACAGTATTGGAAAGTTTGGTGGGGATACTGATAACTGGGAGTGGCCTCGTCACACTGGAGATTTCTCCATATTCCGTGTCTATGGAGATAGAGATGGAAATCCAGCGGCATATTCCAAGGAAAATATCCCTTTGAAACCGAAGCACTTCCTCCCGGTCAGCCTTAAAGGTTTTCAAGATGGCGATTTTGCGATGATACTTGGCTACCCTGGACGTACCAACAGATGGATGCCTTCTGCAGGAATTAACCAGAATGTCAAATTTGCGTACCCTGCTTGGGTAGAATCTTCAAAAGTAGGTCTGGATGCGATGAAGAAATTTATGGACCAAGACCAAGAAATTAAAATCAATTATGCGTCCAAATACTCTGGCGTAGCCAACTATTGGAAGAATCGTCAAGGGATGATTGATGCTTTGACTTTTCACAAAACAGCAGAAACCAAAGCCGTTGATGAGGCTAAATTCAATAAGTGGGCTAATAAAACAGCGAACAAAGCTAAATATGGGGATGTCATCAAGACTATCAACGATTATTATGCCGCGACCAATGAGAAAGCTAGACACGACAACTACCTAATGGGTATGTTGCGCTCATCAACATTTGCAGCACTTCCTGCAAACTTAGGAAATGGTCTCGCTCAATATGCAAAAGAGAATGACGCCAAAAGAAAAGAAATGCAGCCAAAGCTTGATGCATTTATTAAAGATTCATACGAGAAGCTTCATCTACCGTTAGAAATTGAAGTCCTTGCGCAGGAGCTTAATCTTTATGCGAAAAAAGGCGGAAATATCGCACCATACATTGCTGAACTGGCAACTAAGAATGGTGGAAACTTTCAACAAGACATCAAACAAGCTTTCGAAAGCAGTGTATTTGCTTCTGAGCAAACCATCAACAACTTCATGGCCAACCCAGATGCAGCTACTATACAAAATGACCCGCTCTTCAAAATATCTACAGCCCTAATGAGCAAGTATCGCGAGACAACTCCCGGTCAAGAGGAAGCAGAAGGAAATTTTCAAGCGGCACATCGTAAATACATCGCCGGTGTACTGGAATCAAATCCAAAAGGCAAATACTATCCAGATGCCAACAGCACCCTTCGTTTGACGTATGGCTCAATCATGACCCTCCCTCCAAACCCTAAAAATGATGCGGCAGAAAACTACTACACAACATTGAAGGGCACCATTGCCAAGTATAAAAAAGGAGACGAAGAGTTCGATCTGCCGCAAAGATTAATCGATCTGTACACTGCAAAGGATTTTGGACGCTATGCAGACAAAAAAGGACACATGCCCGTTAACTTCTTAAGCAATAACGATATAACAGGAGGAAACTCAGGTTCTCCAGTGATTAATGGCAACGGAGAATTAATTGGCTTGGCTTTTGATGGAAACATTGAAGCTATGGCTGGAGATGTGATCTTCGACCCTAAACTTCAGCGCACAATATCTGTAGATATTCGCTATGTACTATTTATCATTGATAAATTTGCGGGTGCCACGAATATAATTGACGAATTGAAAATTGTGGAGTAATAGCGATTAAATGACTTTTTTATGCAAAAAAAAGCGAAAAAAGAATTGAGCATTCAACACTTTTTGTATATTTATAACATCGTTTGAGAATTAATTAAAGAAAACTAAAATTATATTAATTAAAAATGGAAAACTACACTAAATTAAAAGAGCTAGTAGCTTCAATCGAAGCAGATGCAGACAAATTTTTCAACAATGGTAACGCTGCTGCTGGTACACGCGTACGTAAGGGTTTACAAGAAATCAAAACGTTAGCACAAGAGATTCGTAATGAAGTAACCTCTAAGAAAAACGACGGGAAATAGTCACCTATTTTCTACAGATAAAAATCCTTATTCCTTACTCGGAATAGGGATTTTTTATGACACATCAATCCTATGATAACACGGACATCATTTAACGAAAGCCTCGCACTGACGGCACCTCCACAATACTACACTATCTATCAACAATCATTGTGGCACGATGCAAACGGAGACTGGCAATCTGCCCATGACCTTATCGACCACCTTGATGACCTCATCTCAGCTCATATACACGCCTACCTACACCGCAAAGAGGGCGATCAATGGAATGCGGGGTACTGGTATAAAAGGGCAAAACAACCCGTATTCACAGGTGCCCTTAAAGACGAATTTGAATATCTCTTCGACTTGTATGCATAGACTTCTACTCTCCTATATACACCATCATCTTCAAGTAACATCTTCGTAAACGCCCTACAGGAACGATACATCTTCTCTTGCATACCCATAGATGACAACCTATATCCACTCCCCTCTCCATACGGAGTTTGTGATTGCAAAGCTTTTTGCCTAAGTTTATGTATAACCAATACGTATACGGACATGAAAAAATCGCTTCTCACTTTCATCATTGCCCTATTCTCCCTTCAACTTATATCAGCCCAGACACCGGTTTTAGAAGGCGCCTACCAATCAACAAATAATGGTGTTACAGAACTGTGGCTATTTAAAGATAATTATTGTACTTATACCAAGTATGGAGATAAGGATTTTATGCTCACTTGGGGTGGGCCTTTTCGCATCGAAAACCAACATTTAAGCGTACTTGTGGAATTCAATTCTCAGAATGTATCCCAAGTCGGCTTGGAAGAAAAATCTCCACTTAGCACCACCAATCCGACCCATCTAAGAATAGCTGGCAAAAAATACAACAAATTGACAACAAAAAATCAACATCTAGACGGGCTATGGAGAATTACCGGCCGAAAAGAGGGAGAGCAAATCAATACTATTAAAAAAGCGGACCGAAAAACAATTAAAATATTGGTAGACGGTCACCTCCAATGGATAGCAATCAATCCCGCAGAAAAAGGATTTTATGGAACTGGCGGTGGTACTTACACTTTCAACAACGACTTGTATACTGAGCACCTTCTATTCTTTTCTAGAGATAACAGCAGAGTAGGCGCCACATTGAGTTTCAAAGGAGAAGTGAAGAATAAAGACTGGTATCACAGTGGCAAAAGCTCCAAAGGAGACCCCATCTTCGAAATATGGAGTAGAGAGACCGAATAGAAATAGAAATCTCAGCAATGTAATCTTTGCTGAGATTTCTATTTATTCAACCCAAATATGCACCCTTCCAACAAGAGTACTTAACGGGTGCTATACTGTAGAGCGAGACCTGCTATTGGGATTAACACAATGCTTACACTATCCAAAGAGATCCGAACTTAGATAACGATCGCCCCTATCGCAAGCGATAAAAACAATCGTGCCAGCTTCTAGCTCATTTGCGACCTTCAATGCTGCTGCAAATGCACCGCCCGTACTCATCCCTGCAAAAACTCCCTCACGCTTCACAAGCTCACGGGCCAAATGTGTCGACTCACTTTGTGAAATATCAATCACTCGATCCACACGTGAGGGGTCAAAAATTTTGGGAAGATATGCCTCTGGCCATCTACGTATTCCGGGAATAGAAGATTCTTCAGTAGGTTGGCACCCAACAATCTGTATCTCTGGATTCTTGTCTTTCAAAAAAATCGAATTGCCCATGATTGTTCCAGTAGTACCCATAGCGCTCACAAAGTGGGTAATCTGTCCATTCGTATCCTTCCAGATCTCAGGTCCTGTAGTCTTGATGTGTGCCTGGTAATTATCTGGATTAGCAAATTGGTTGAGAATAAAATAATCCCCATTTGCCGCCTTCTCCTCTGCATAGTCCCGACAAATTTCCATTGTCTC
Source organism: Sphingobacterium sp. SYP-B4668 (assembly GCF_027627455.1). Lineage (NCBI taxonomy): Bacteria > Pseudomonadati > Bacteroidota > Sphingobacteriia > Sphingobacteriales > Sphingobacteriaceae > Sphingobacterium > Sphingobacterium sp. SYP-B4668. The sequence goes on from NZ_CP115483.1 coordinate 4,560,823, forward strand.
CAATAGCGTTACCTTAGCACCAAAGGCCTCCATTGTCAAAGTCCTTTCACGAGTAGAGGTAACTGGCATCACCAGTTCCAAACTCAATCCATATATACCTGCAATCATCGCCAACGCAATGCCGGTATTGCCACTTGTTGCCTCGATCAACTTGGAATCCTGATTAATCTCGCCGCGCTCCATTGCCGAACGAATCATATTCAAGGCAGCTCGATCCTTTACCGAGCCCGCAGGATTATTACCCTCCATTTTGGCATATATCTTTACCTTCGGATTGTTGTGAAATTTAGTAATCTCGACAAGAGGCGTGTTTCCAATTGTATCTATTATAGTTCCCATTTTCAAATAAGTGGTTTAGCGTCTACAAATTTTGAATTAGCTTGATGGTAGACCGTAGTATAGGGGTCTATACTAGATGTCAACCAGACATTGCCCCCAATAATGGAATGGTGGCCAATAAAGGTCTCTCCTCCTAAAATAGTTGCCCCAGCATAGATAATGACATAATCCCCTATGGTGGGGTGGCGCTTGATATTGGCCATGTTCTTCTCAACACTAAGTGCACCCAAAGTCACCCCCTGATATAACTTGACATGATCTCCAATAACACACGTCTCCCCTATGACCAATCCTGTACCATGATCAATGTACAAGTATTGGCCAATACTGGCTCCAGGGTGGATGTCTATACCTGTTTTCGAATGTGCATATTCAGTTAATATACGAGGAATAAGTGGGACTCCCAATTTCAACAACTGATTAGCCAGTCGGAAAATTCCAATAGCCATAAAACCTGGATAAGTTCGGATGACCTCTCGTATACTTTTGGCTGCCGGGTCTCCCTCCACAATAGACCGAGCGTCCGTCAACATGATTTCATACAGTGCAGGCAACTTATCGAAAAATTGACGAGTAATCTCCTGATTATCACATTTTGAGCAAGCCTTGGTTCGAATCAGCAAGTCGAGTAGCTCATTCTCGGATTGCTGAAAGGCAATCCGAATTTCGTCTACGGACTGGTAGCTGTTTGAATTTCGTTCTGGGAAAAGCAGATGCAATAGGTTCATTGACCATTGTGCAATTCGCTTATTAGAGGGCATATCCTGTACTTCCAGCTGCTTTTGAAACAAGTGGCTGTAAAAGTCCTCCATATTCTCTTCCATTGACATGTTTTTTTATTATCTCTTTAAATTACCAATTTATTGAACAGATGTACGAGCATCTGCTGTGGGTCATCCGTCAATCCTGGGTGCACGGCCGAGCATTGGATAATGGTACTTCGCTTTGCCGTCAACCAACGAAATCGCTCAGCCTGATCTAGCTCTGCCAACTTCCCTCCAGATTGCTCCCCATTGCAGATCTTAGCAAAGGAGTCAAGATGTGCTCTTACCATATCGATATCCAAATCTCGATACAATGCTTCACATTTTGCGTCATTCAACTGCCACAAAAAGCCCGAAAAACGCAGTTTTTTACAGTACAAGATTACCCCTATATTAATGAACTCCTCCCGCTCAACCTGCGGGACCAATCTCACTACAGCATATTCAAAGACTGCCTTCACGCGCTTGTTCAATTTGATTAACAAATAATTCCGAATGTGTCAGTCTATTGCAGAAAAAGCGAACATATACAGCCCTAGCATCATCTGCACTCAATTCCCGAATTTCATCCACAAGCCACTCATCTGGGACCACCGAAAGGATTTTTTGGACTACCTCCTCTGTGATAAGAGACCGATAGCGATTATCGACATCCCTAACACCCGTTGCATACTTCAGCAGCACATGATCTTTAATCTGAATGAAAGGTTTTATCGACTGCTCCTCCCAATTGTCCCAACTGTGATGAAAATATAAGGATGCACCGTGATCGATCAACCATAATTCCTTATGCCATATCAACATGTTGGTATTGCGCACCGTGCGATCTACATTCATCAATAATGCATCCAACCAGACAATCTTGGAAGCTTCCTCCTCTCCGATACGATCCACATTGGCATCAAACGTAATCGCTCCATTCAAAAAGTGCACACCCAAGTTCTTGCCCACACTAAACTTTAGCAAATCTTGTATCTCTTCATCCGGTTCTGTACGTCCGAAAGAGTCGTCTAAATTTGCGAAAACAATCTCAGGCATACGAAGTCCCATCACTCGAGACAACTCTCCACCTATTAATTCTGCAATCAACGCCTTTCGCCCTTGGCCCGCTCCTCGAAATTTAATTACGTAACTAAATCCATCGTCTGCATCTACAAGAGCAGGTAATGATCCCCCCTCTCGAAAAGGTTGAACATACCGAGTAACATTGACTTCTCTTATCTCTAATTCTTTATCAATCATCTGCAATCATTAATGTAATCTGGTCACCCACCGAAATTCCCCTACGAAGATTCTCGACAACTATTCTTTGTAAGCATTTCTGTAAATATCATAAAAAATAAAACATAAGCCTAAAAGAATTATGTAAATGCAGCATAAAAGAAATCATCTAACACCCTACTGAACAATCCTCACAATTACCGACAAAAAAGGGGAGACGCGTCCTGCTCTCCCCTTCCATATCAAAATATATGGCACATCTTAATGAGAGAACCGGAATGGTTCTTCAAGATACTCCATTCTGTAAACACGATCTTTCAATACAATCTCATTGTAGATTTTTCCGCTTTCATCTAATAAAAGTCCGACTCCTTTCACTGAGCTAGCGACCAAGAAATGATTTCCTTGAATCTGCTGTACACTACCCATTATTGCAGAATAGTATGCTTGCGGCAATCGAATACTATGCTGTATTGAAGCATTCATTTGCAGTTCATCTAGCTGAAAAGAGATAATTCGACTGTGCTTGCGCACCTCCCCCCCATTATCAAACAATAAGAGTTTACCATCTGTGGTCATATGGGCGTAGTGTTGAAACATAAAATAACCAGCATTATCCATATTGACATTCCCGCGACCTCCTAATTTCCACATCACAGCACCAGTCGTCGAATTGATTTTCCAAACTTGATGTAGTGCCCGCAAGGATACAATATAGTGACTATCCTTATCCTGAAAAACAGAGTTAATCCATGGTTGCTCCCGCATATCCGCGTCATATTCTCCTCGCGCATCAAACGTACTCCACTCCCATACCTTATTTCCCTTGGCATCCCATTCGACAAGCCCATCTCCTGGATATCCCCCCTTCAATTCATTAGTCACCGCCACATAGTGTCCACGATGATTCAATATTGCATCGTGATGTATACTCTTATCAAATCCAACTCTTCCCTTTCTATGGAAGAAGACAGTATCTCCAGCTAAAGTAGTTTCAAGCAAGATATTTCCATCTCCGAATGGTGTATGATCTTCATCCTCCACCGTCAATATCGTGTTGCGCTGGGTAAATCGCACACATTTGACCGTATTAGGTGAACGACGAAACCAGACAATGTCCCCCTCATTGTTCAAGATATATGTACACGAAGGGCTTGACATATTAGCAAACATAAAGTAACCCGGCAAATTACTTCCGAACTTGCTTTCATCCTGTTTATAAAATCCGCGAACCTCGTCGGGTATTTTTTCGGTCATCAGTATCAACTCGTTTTCCTTCAAGACAATGCGCTGACCATCCTGCGAGACGGCCGACACATCCATCCTATACCGGGTGTTCTCCTTCAGATCAAGCAACCCAAAGATGTGTTCTCGCTTCGCCGATGACTGTAATTCGCGGACTTCTTGCGGTCTACCTTCAGCATAATATCGAATCATAAGGTCACTTACCGTCGAAATACCAATCCTCAGCCGGGCAGAAAGCCCTATCTCCTTGCTATAATCCACATGCATTTGCTCAATACGCAAATCATCTCTAGATATCTCCTTTTTACAGGCAATCATCAGGAACAAACAAATGCCCATCACAGCAACATAAATACCATCAGATTTCATTTTATCCTTATTGCTTGTCCCACCATACTGGTACTAACCAATCGTTTTTACCACCCATTCGTCCAAGTGCTTCTTGTAAATTCTTACCATTTTGAATGGCTTCAGATTCAGGATAGAAAAATCGACGTGGAATAACCCCATCGGTACCGCTAGTATACCATTCTACCGAAGTGAATGGCACCAATTTAGGATATCCAGTTCTTCTAAAATTGGCATATGCTTCAGCCCCGTTGAGAAAAAAATTGACCCACATCTGACTATGGATTGATTCCATTGTAGCTTCAAAATCAGAAGGAAAGGGCAAGTAGTGGGCTTTTAAAGCGTCTATATTGCTTTGCCCGATTGGCGGAGCGCCAGGATACAAAGCCATCATTTCACAACTTGCCTGAATGCCGTTCATAAAATGTGTTTGGGCATTTGTAGCACCCGCCCATCCACGAGCAGCTGCCTCCGCCTTCAAAAATTCTACCTCCGCAAAGCTTAGATGAAAAAAAGGCGCATCCAAAGCCGATACATATTTGCTAGGTTGTAAGAATTTAAAATTGTGCCCAACCTCAATTTGATTGCCATCATCATCAGTCACAGGACCATAATTCTTAAATTCATTCCAGGCCATCGCACCAGGACTCACACCCAAGGGTTCGATAAAGGCAGATATATCGATTACATTACTGGATACCCCCACTATACCGTCTCCAACATAAGTCCCGCCATATATATGTAACCTTGGATCCTCGCGCTCGGCCATGTAATTGACCAAGGTCCTCACCAACCTGAAACCAGCAGATATGGCATCCGCTTTAAAAACCTGTGATCGGCCATTACCCCTGAACTCGTCAGCTGTGTAATTGATAGGCATATGCTTAATCATGCAGATATCGCTATTATTAGCCATCACTCCATTCGTTAATGCGCGCTCCACTTGCTTTTGAGCTTCGGCAAGATTTATTTTCGTTAATCTAAATCCGAGCCTCAACCGCAACGAGTTACAAAATTTTTTCCATTTGGCGACGTCCCCATTATAGAACATATCCCCACCAACAGTCTTCCCTGCTACATCGAATGCAGCATTCGCCTTTTCCAACTCATTAAAAAAATCGGCATAGATATCCTCTTGTCTATCATACTTAGGCTTAAACTTACGTTCGGTGAACCCCTTTATTGCCTCACTGTATGGAATATCACCATACATATCCGTCATCCTAGAAAACATATACACGCGAAGTACGCGAGCGGCGGCATTCATATTGACCATCTCAGGGTCACTTTCCGTACGATCAAGGATGTCCTGTATATTCTTAAGTTCACGCGGATAGGTCGACTCCCAATGGCTATACCAATGACTCTTCTCTACCACTCTATACATCCCTCCATGCTGTGTCCACCAAGACCCCCCTAGATGCTGGACAATAGGGGATGCAATACCCAAATCATATCTCCAGGCATCCTCACGATCACCTGATAGAGATGATTGAATTTTAGTAAGCTGATATGCTGGATCAAGTGATGTAAACCCCGCAGGATCCTCGTTGAGACTCGTCAAGTCTTTGGTACACGATAGACACATCAATGAAAGTGCTATCAACGACAAATATTTTATAATTTTCATTTTCAAATCGTCTTAAGTAATATGCGTATTAAACTGTCCAATCCGACTAAAATTTCACCTGCAAATTAAATCCAATAGATTTACGCCCCGGCAAAGAGCCGTATTCAAATCCTTGTCCATTACCATTATTATAGTTGGATTCGGGATCTATATTGGGTACGTTCTTTTGTATAATCCATAAGTTACGTCCAATGATACCTATAGACGCCTGTTGTATAGCCAATCCCTTCAAAAATTTAGTCGGTATGGTATAACTAATACCGATATCTCGAAGCTTGACATACCCCCCATCATAAATAAAAGGTTGAGGAATATTATTACCAACAACTGCCCAATAAACCGTAGGATTGACCGCAACCTCATTCTTTTCACCAGCTTCATTCACCCCCTCACCAACATATCCACGTCCATTCTGGGCCACTTGATCGGGGTCTTGATTCGCCTGCTCCGCAGCACGGCGCTCGGCAGAATATTCATTCCAAGAATCACGTCCTCCAGCAGTATTCGGATGAGAACCATTGATGTGCATGGTCATATTCGTCATCGAAAATAAGCTACCGCCCTTACGAACGTCTAAAACAGCCTTTAATTCAAATCCTTTATATAAAAAGCTATTCACGAGTCCCCCAGTCCATTTCGGAAGACTATTTCCAATTTCTACGGGAGCATCTGTATATAATGGCATACCGTCTTTACCGTGTATACGACGTCCCTGCTCATCCAATGCAAAACCATTACCTAAGATAGTCCCAAAGGGTTTACCTTTTTCAGCAATAATAGTCGCTCCGGCCCACCGAGCCTCCGCCACAGTATAGGCGTCCAAATCTTCGTACAAATCAACTACAGTATTGTAATTTTTCGAGAAATTAACCGCTAGATTCCAGCGGAAAGAGTTTTCTAACACGATTGGCGTCCCCTTTAAAAGAATCTCTACACCCCTATTCTTTAATTTAGCAGCATTGAGTGATGCAAAGCTGTATCCCGTCGTTTGTGGAATTGGCAAATCGATAAGTACATCATTCGTAACCTCATCATAATATGTAAAATCCAAACCTAAGCGGTTATTGAAAAAACTCAAATCTGCTCCGAACTCAACAGAAGTCTTACGTTGCGGACGCAATTGTGCATTGGGGATGGTTTCACCAAGCACTTCACCCATGGGCATGCCATTCATAGCAGTCCCCGTCAAAGAATACAGAAATCTAGTCTTATAGGGGTCTGCATCCGAACCAACCTGACCAACAGACGAGCGCAACTTAGCATAATTCAGAACACTTGAATTCAAGGCCAAGGCATCACTCAGTACAAAACTCAAGTCAGCAGCTGGATAAAAGTAAGAATTGTTCCCCTTCGGAAGAGTAGATGACCAATCGTTTCGAGCCTGCAAATTTAAGAACAAGTAATTGTTGTAACCCAGTTCGACATTTCCAAATATAGACTGAATCTCCTTTCTTGGATTTGCGGGTAGCACCTTTAATTCTTTAAAATTAGTAATAAGGTCTTTCCCTGGCACATTGATTTCTGTACCTGTCGTAAGGGTCTGATCACGGTTAAATTTCATAACATTACCCCCAAGCATGGCCCCCAACCGGAAGCTAGGTGTCAACTCTTTACGAAAATTGACCATCGCTTGATAATTGTCCTCACGCACAAACAAATCATTCAGAATCAACTGGCCACCATCTCGTGTAGGTGTATTGCGATCGTAGAAATTCCTAAATTTGAAATTGTAAAAATCTGTACCACCACTGACGGAAAAATTTAAGAATTCGTTCATTTCGTAATTCAACCTTGCCGACCCACCTATTCTTCTCTTGTCGCTATCATTTTTTGTTCTGTTCAATGTCCAATACGGATTGGCTCGATATTGATTTCCCGTGTAATTGATATAAGAACCATCTTCATTCTGATACTCTTGTAGCCACGCTTGATCAAAATTGCCCGCGATACCGATCAATCCATTACCAATATTGTTGACGTCATCCGTCAAGGCTGGTCTATTTTTCACATCTTCTTGCATCAAAGAAGCTTTCACCTCCAACGTAAGTTTATCCACCAATTTGGTCTCTCCCCTCAATGAAAAAGTATTCCGATCAAATTTACCGCTAGGTACGATATCCTTATTGGCAACATTGGAGTAGGAAAAGCGCAGATTACTCCGCTCATTACCGCCACTGAGTGACAGTGTGTTCATTGCTGTGACTCCTGTTCTGAAAAAATTCTGAATATTATCCTCGATATATTTGTAAGGTCTCATTTGCCCATTCCGTTGGATAATAGAATCCAAATCGGTATATCTAGGCCCCCAATTGGCTGCGATGTTAGAAGCCTCGCTCGCGTTACGTTGCGCCAGCCCATTATTCCCTTGCCCATATATCTTTTGCACCTCTTCCAATTTAGTCGAAATATGGTCGGTAGTCAATGAAGAGTTAAAATCTACCCCAATTCCCTTTTGTCCCTTACCGCTCTTCGTCGTAATCAATATTACCCCATTCAAAGCTCTGGAACCATATAAAAGCGCCGCCGATGCCCCCTTTAATACTGAAATATTCTCAATATCATTCGGATTGATATCGGCAACACCATCTCCTAAATCAAATCCGCCATTATGATCAGCACTACCAATATTACCGTTGACAGCAGGAACCCCATCTATCACATAAAGAGGCTGATTACTCCCCTGCAGCTCACGGATACCACGAATCACGACACGACTGGAGCCGGTAGGCCCTGCGGTCGTGGTAGAAATATTGACGCCTGCAATCTTTCCTGCTAAAGACGCAATCGCATTTGTTTCACCAAAACCTGATATATCCGTACTCGACACATCCGAAACAGCATAACCCAGTTCGCGTTTCTGCCGTTTGATACCAAGAGCTGTCACGACGACATCAGTCAATTGTTGGACCTGTTCATGAAGTGTTACAGATAGGCTCGACCTATTAGCCAACGTGATTTCTTGCGAAGCATACCCTAAGTAACTAAAGAGGATGATAGCATCACTCGGCACGTTCCGTAGCTCAAACTCCCCCCCGCTATTGGACACAGTCGCCACATTGCCCCCCTTCACTTTAATACTCACACCTCCAAGTGGATTTCCAGTAGCATTTCGAACTACACCTTTTACAAGGGATTGTTGCAGAAGTTCTACGGGGACACTATCTTCTTTCCTCTTTACAACTACCGTGTTGTCAACGATTGAATATGCTACAGGCTGGTTGGCAAAGCACAAGTCCAATACGGTATTAATGTCAGCGTTTTTCACCTCGATATTGACATTTTTTGTATCTTTTAGCATCGGACTGCTATATACGAACTCATATCGGCTCTGCTTACTAATCTTGCTGATAATCTGTTCCAAAGAACTATTCCGCTCAAGCAAGGTAATTTTTTGCGCGAGCGTCTTGGCCTGTACCTGAAGAATTGTCCCGATAATCAGGAGAATGGTCAGCTTGGTCATAATTAGAATCTTATAAGAAAAGGATTTGCTCTTCTTAGATAAATAAAATTTCATACTTTTGAGTGGGTTAATTGATTAAATGAAATAACTACTTAGTGCATTTTTTCAATGAAAAATCCTTATAGGGCTGAAGCGTCATCACCGCTCAGCCTTTTTTATTTTTCACGAAAATTCAATTTTTCAATGTAGGTGTAATGTCATAGTTTAAGTTCTCTTTTTTAAGGGTTAATAATTGATTTATAGTGCTGAATGGGACAAATATCCTTCTACTAGGGCGTCACCACAATTTTTTTACCATCGACCTTGAACTTAATAGTACCGGTCATTTCCAATTTTTGAAGAATATCCTGAATATGCTGTCTCCGCAAAATCCTTGCAGAATACTCTTTTCCTTGCATATCCCCATGATATTCGACCTGCACATCATACCACCGTGCCAACTGGGTCATAAGCTCCTTAATAGGCGTATTTTTAAAGTTGAAATAACCCTCTATCCATGCCAAATCGGCATTCAAGTCAGTCTCCGCGACAGTTACATAGCTTTTATCATCGCATACATCTGCCGACTGGCCAGGTTTTAACAAGACAGCATGTCCCGGTATAGACACCTTTACAGATCCTTCCAGAAGCGAAGTCCTTACCAAGTGAACAGTGTGTGTGTTGACGTTGAACTTGGTGCCCAAGACCTGTATTTCCGCCCGATTAGCAGTAACAATAAAAGGGCGCATATTGTCTTTAGCAACTTCAAAATATACTTCACCACTTACCGTCACCCGGCGCTGACCTTCCACGAAAGCGGTCGGAAACCGAATACTACTTTCGGCATTTAAAAAGACTTTCGTACCATCTGAAAGCACCATTTTATATTGTCCGCCTCTAGGTGTTTCCAAAGTGGAGTGGACCACCACATCCTTAGGGCTGGAATCTCTTCCTTCAAGCACAAGACTTCCATCCACAATGTTAAAAAAATCGGCGGTATTGCCATCTTGCTCTTCATCTCCCAAAGAGATGACACGCCCGTCCGACATTCTCAATATGGCTTGATCAGACCCTGGCACAATCATTTCATCTACTGAAGAAATGAAAGCAGCTGTAGCTGGTTGTTCTTGATAATACCTATAACCTAGTACACTTATCGTCAGGATAGCACATATGGAGGCGGCTATAGCAACTTTTTTGAAGGAGAAGAACCTAGGTACAGTATCCACCTCACCAACATCCACCTGATGGCCTACCGCTATCTTTGTTTTAAAAAGAATACGTTCAAGTGCAATCTCAACATCGCCCAACTCGTCGCACTCTACGTTGGTATGGTCCTTAGACCTATACCATTCCAAAAGCTGCGCTCGCTCTAATTCAGTAGCTGTACCAAGCGTATATCTTTCAATAAGAATATGCAATTCCGAATCCGTCATTATTAGGTATAATTTAAGGGTAAGTACGACAAGGAAGGAATTACCCTTAGTCAAATTTCGATTTATTCAAAAAAATCAGACAAAACACTAGAAATCAGCAGGATAAAAACACCCCTATCTTTTAGGCTCTTGCGAACTGACTTCAGGGCCTTTGTGAGATGGGCCTCGACGGTTTTTTCGGATACATTTAGTTTTTCCGCTATTTCTCGGTTATTGAGTCCTTCCTGACGACTCAACACATATACTTTGCTACACTTTTCAGGCAATTGCTCAACAAGCCCATCCACAAATTCTTGCAGGAATTTAGCATGTAATCGCTCTTCGAAAGTGGAGTACTCAGGCTGATAATTTTCAAGCACAATCTCCTCCCGTCTACGCGTCTTATAAATAGCCTTGAAAATTGAAAATTTAATTGCGGTAGCCAGATAGGCTTGGAGTTTTTCAACAGTAATTAACGCCCTTCGTTCCCATAACCCAACGAATACCTCCTGCACGATTTCTTCTGCCAACTCCCGGTCTCGGGAATAATTATATCCCATAATCAGCAATTTTTCACTGTAGCGCCTGTAAATCTCGCTAAATGCCACTTCATCTTCCTCTTTGAGCAAAGCTGTCAATTCTTGATCAGATAGGATAGAATAATTGGCCATGGCATAAACTGGTATACTGACAAATTTAACTAAAATGCTTTGCATTCCCTAACATCCACTAGAGATAAAATGTAGGCTAGCGCAGATTTCATTCTGCTCGCAATTAATTATGCTATTCTTATAAGAAAATTTTCAAATGAAAAACATCGAAACCCAACCCTCAATATGGTTGCTGTTCTAATCACACGATTACCCTTAGCTTCGTTAAAGATTATATCGATTGTTGCACCATGTAGAACTCATATCCTGACTATTTCAGATGGAGATATCAGTATCTCTTAAAAAACATGTACTTTAGGTTAAAAAAACATAAAAACAATGAGGCATACCTTATACTCCTTCCTGCTATTGCTCACTTGTTTGAGCTCCTATGCTGCCGCACAGACAAAAGAGGACCTCAAAAAGAAATACGAAAACAGCGATCTCCATAAGGAAACGGAGAAGAAGATGAGGAACAAGCAGACCTATCCAGATAGTATCATTCTAGCACCACTTCACTTTACCAACTCCTTTGTCAATTTAGATAGTAACGTAAATGATTTTCAATCCTTCAGTATCGATGTCGAAATTCAAAACAACATCCCCGATGACTATGCCTTCTATATATCACCCTTCAACATCAGCCTAAATGGAATACCTATCTATGGGGGCATTCAAACACATTCGGATGGGCACAGTGTCAAAGATGACAGTTATCAACAGATTGGAAGGGGTGGTATTTTTTCACGGTGGTACGAGCGAAATAAAGAAGCTACGCGAACCCATGGATACTATAACAGCAGCGATGGTGAAGGAGACTTCATAAGTGTCCGAAACAAAGTAAACTGGAATAAAGGCAAATATCGCTTAAAACTGACTAAAGCTGAATATATTCCAGGGAAGTCGATTGCCGACAAATTCTCGCCCAAAGATTTATACTTTGCTTGGGGTGACATGGAACATACATGGGTGACCTACACCGTCGAAAACCTTGATAGTAAAAAAGTTGACACCATCGGATCGTTGGCTTTTCCTGGGAAGAAACTGACAATGAGCAAAACCATCATCTATTTTACAGAACAATACCATAAAGCGTTTGATTTTGCAGCAACCGACCGTAAGCTTGGTGCAGGATATCTTCACTACAAAAAAATACCGACTATTGACATGACACTAAGCAATTTAAAGATTAACGAAACGCTATTTATCCCCAGGGAAATCAAAACCCATCACAATCGAACACATCATCCCGATCAAGATCAAATTAAAATGCCTATGCCCATTTTGTCAATAGATCGATATGATGCATCCACTGGCATTCTGACCTATTGCATAGGTAGGTTGGTCCATTGGTAGGTCAAATCATAGTCCATTTTTGCAATAGCATCATTTTTCAAATCGGAAAATGATGCTATAATTACAAAGGCTCTCCCTCCTTTTCCCGCAAATTTTACTTATTCTACTTATATTTGCTAATCAGCAAATTTTAAGTATAGACTATATTCATTAATGAATACAATTCAAGAATACAACAGTGTTATCAAACATTGTCAACATCTTTTTATAAAAAAACCAAAGATTATGGCACCACAGGGCGCGAAATGCATATTTCTTTACTTACCAATTTATCCTCATGAAAACACGCTGTATAAAACAAATTGAGGACAATAGAGGGACAACCATCCCTTCCGAAAGATTTAATGCCAACTGTTCTGTCTTTGCCTTAATATAAAATGGAATTGGCCAAATAAGTTTAAATATCTACTTTTCAAAGTGGTAAAATAAAATAACATGCAAAGTACGTACACTTCTCCATCAAAAAAACAGAGTCCCAACTACTTACTAGGGTTTGCCAGAATCATCACCGGCTTACTTTTTATTTTCTCCGGCTTAATCAAAGCCAATGATCCGACCGGATTTGGATATAAATTGGAAGAGTACTTCCACGTTTTCCACATGGATTTCATGAATGATTACAGCACGTTGATAGCCATTGCCATTTGCGGGTTTGAGATTATACTGGGAGCTCTTTTACTGTTTGGATTCTATGGTAGAAAGGTCGCTTGGGGACTATTATTACTAATTATCTTCTTCACCTTCCTAACCTTTTATTCGGCATTCTTTGAAGTAGTTACATCTTGTGGTTGTTTTGGCGATGCAATCCCATTGACACCTTGGCAATCGTTCTTAAAAGATTTGGTGTTATTGGCACTCATCCTTATTATATTTGTGTACAGGGGGCAAATCAAATCTATTGTCAACGATGCATTTACAAAAGGGCTATTGACCATAGCGATTATTGTAATCTCCTTAGGCATTGGTATTTATACTACACATTATCTCCCGTTTATTGACTTCTTACCCTATAAAAAAGGAAATAACATCCCTGCTCTGATGATACTCCCTGAAGGAAAAGAAGGAGATGTATATGAGACCATCTATGCGATGAAAAACACGAAAACAGGAGAAACCAAAAATGTCACCGATAAAGTGTACATGTCTGAAAAGATTTGGGAAGATAGTAATTGGGAAATCGTGGGTGACCCGTCGAGCAAGCTCATTAAAAAGGGATATGCTATCCCAATTCCCGACCTTATGATTACCGATAGTGAAGGGACAGACCGTACCCAGGAACTCATCACCAACCCATACTATAATTTTGTCGTGGTCAGCAAAGACCTCACCAAGATGGATAAAAACGACCTAGAATCACTCAACAAAATTAACCAGACTGTGAAACAGATTGCCGAAGAATATAATCTCCGTGCTGTCCTATTGACAGCCAGTTCATCTAATGACGCAGACTTTCTGAGCAAACAAATGGACCTGATATTTGAAATCTTCTATGCCGACCAAGTTCCATTAAAAAGCATGGTTAGATCAAATCCAGGTGTCTTACTTATGCAAAACGGAAATGTAATTAACAAATGGTCGCATAACAACTTTCCGAGCGCAGAAAAACTAGTGTCTAAATATTTCAAAGAAGATAAATAATGGCAAAACCAATTTTTTTGATTGGCTACATGGGAAGTGGCAAGACGACTATTGGCAGAAAGCTAGCCAATAAGATGAATCTACCATTCATTGATCTCGACGAGGAAATCGTAAAACAGATCGGCATGCCAATTGCCGAATATTTTGCAGCCAATAGTGAAGCAGACTTTAGGACAATCGAACGTGACTTCCTTCGTCAATTAGAATTACAAGAAGCCATCATCTCTACAGGTGGCGGCACTCCTTGCTTTCATGACAACATACAGTGGATTAATGATAATGGAATATCCTTGTATCTTAAGATGACACCAAAAAGCCTGTGGGATCGACTCTCGAAATCTGACGTAAAGAAAAGACCCATTTTAGAAGGGCTGACAGGTAAGCACTTGCTCACGTTTATCGAAGCAAAACTTGGCGATCGTGAGCCATTTTACCAACAAGCACATATCATATTTGACAAATTGGACAGAAATCTTGACGAAATCATCAATTTAATCAACATACATCAAAAGGCTATAAATACATCAGCTTAAACAAATACCGTTTATATGAGAAAGAGTATACAGATCTTTTTATTCGCATTTATTTTAATCTCTACTGCCACTAGTTGTCTAGAGCTTGCCTCATCAAGCAAACCCTCTTTGACCCAGGGCACGATTTTCAATTTTAAATCGGCGAATGATCTCTATCAATTTCTGACATACGACGAAAAAAGATACCCATTAGTAAGTGCCCATCGTGGCGGACCGTATCCAGGATATCCTGAAAATGCCGTAGAGACCTTTGATTTCATTGCAAGTAAACAACCGTCTATCATTGAATGCGATGTCAGACTTACGAAAGACTCCACTCTGGTGCTCATGCATGACGAAACCCTCGACCGCACAACAACCGGCGAAGGTCGCATCCTAGACCACACCTTTGAAGAACTAAAAGATTTGCGACTAAAGGATCAAGATGATAAAGTAACCAAATACAAGATTCCTACGCTGGATGAAGCCCTGAAATGGGGGGTGGGCAAAGTAATTTTCACTTTGGACATCAAACCCGAAACACCGTACGACCTAGTGGTGAATGCCATTAGAAAAGCAAAAGCCGAAGCCTACGTAGTCATCATCACCTATAGTCCCAATCAAGCGGGCCGCATATTCAGTCTAGCCCCCGACTTAATGATTTCGGCTTCCATTCGAAACTCAGGAGATCTACTCAGGCTCAATGATCGCGATATCCCTGACAACAGACTTGTAGCATTTGTTGGGACGCGAGAACCAGACCCAAGCCTTGTCGAACTCCTACATGGTCATGGGATACCTATTATCCTAGGTACTATCGGTAACTTGGACAAACAGGCAACAGCAAAGGGTAATCAAGTCTACGCCGAATATATAGAAAGAGGTGCTGATATATTGAGCACCGATAGACCATTGGAAGCAGGCAAATCATTGAGGTACTATATCACTAAACGGGGGCTCAAATCACCTTTTATTCAATAACACATGTCAATCGTTGTACAACAAATATGCAAGTCCTATCTCAAGCAACGAGCTTTAGACCATGTATCCTTTGAAGTCATCCCTAATCAGATAATGGGTTTTCTTGGTCCCAATGGAGCTGGAAAATCCACGACAATGAAAATCATTACCGGAATCATTCCCGCAGATCAAGGAGAAGTATTCATCAATGGCAAGAATATAAAGGAATCCGGAAATACATTAAAAAAAACAATTGGCTATCTTCCTGAGCATAATCCCCTATATGAAGACATGTATGTCTTAGAGATTTTAGAATTCGAAGCCAATGTACACAAGCTCCCCAACAAAGTAGCTCGCATTGATGAAGTTATACAAATGACAGGGCTACAATCCGAACGGCATAAAAAAATACAACAATTATCAAAAGGATATCGTCAACGTGTCGGATTGGCAATGGCTATTATCCATGATCCAGCCATTTTGATTTTGGATGAACCTACATCGGGGCTAGATCCAAATCAAATACTTGAAATCCGTGCGCTCATTAGAGAATTAGGAAAAGAGAAAACCGTATTGTTCTCGACCCATATCATGCAAGAGGTTGAGGCAATCTGTGACAATATCCTCATCCTCAGTAAAGGCCGAGTTATGGACTGCTTACCCCTAACCGAAATTCAACAAAAATATCCCCGAAAAACCATCGAAGAAGTATTCGTTCAATTAACACAATAATTTTTGAAAACTTTATTGGGTTTGTCTTGTTTTATTATTGTTTAACAATAACAAAAACTCAAGATCATGAAAAAATTATTTCTACCATTTATTTTATTACTAGGAACTGCTGGATTGGTTCAAGCTCAAAATCGGATCGAGACCACTCCACAGACTTCAGCAGATGTAGGTATGAAACCTATTGAGCAAGGTAACTGGATGATTGGAGGTTCGATCGGAAGCATTGGATATAGCTTTGAGGGCAAATCATTCAATGCGGGTATAAATCCACGTGCAGGTTATTTTGTGACCGACGGTTTAGCAATTGGAGCCGAAGCGTTGTTGGGACTGACAACTGTCAAAGATGAAGATAATCTTTGGAGCTACGGGATTGCTCCATTTGTACGATATTATTTTCCTGGAGGCGCAAGCTCGACAGGCCGCTTTTTTGGACATGGTTCAGTGGGTATTGCAGGCAGTTCACCTGGTGATGGCGCAACCATCACCGCAGGTGCAAATGTGGGATATGCGCATTTTATCACACAAACTGTAGCTCTAGAAGCAATGGCTGGCTACAATTACTCCAAAGCCAATATCAGCGGCGCGGATAAAGCAACTGGATTGGGCGTAAGTGTCGGTTTCCAAATTTATCTTCCTGGAAAAAGATAATTCATTCCATTTTACAAGAACGTATTGATAAGGATGTCAGTACGTTCTTGCTTTACCGCCTTCTATTTCCTAATTTCGAAGCAAAAAACAGGATATTTTGCTTAGCATCTATAAAAAAGAGGTTTCCTCTTACTTCAGTTCATTCATTGGTTATCTCGTAATAGCGTTATTCCTCACCCTAACAGGACTACTATTTTGGGTATTCCCAGAAACAAGCATACTAGAAAACGGTTACGCCTCACTTGAAGGTTTCTTCTCATTAACCCCGTATCTCTTTATCTTTCTAACCCCTGCTGTCACCATGAAGGCAATAGCAGGTGAAAAGGCTGCAGGCACATACGACCTTTTGCTAAGTCGTCCCTTATCTGTCCGAAAAATCGTTTTGGAAAAGTTTGTAGGGGGAATTACCATTACCACTCTAGCTATATTACCGACCATCATTTATGCAGCATCCATTTATTTTTTGGCGCAGCCAATTGGCAACATTGACATTGGCGCAACTATAGGATCATATCTAGGATTGATGCTATTGGCGATGGGGTTTGTAGCTATTGGTCTATTTTGCTCCGCCCTCACCACCAATACAATTGTTGCCTTCCTTTTAGCTGTATTTCTCAATTTCCTATTTTTCTATGGTTTCGAGGCTTCCAGTCAATTATCCCCATCACCAGATATTCAAGATTTAATTCAATCATTTGGATTTTCAGACCATTATGAGGCGATAAGTCGAGGAGTACTCACACCGGTAGATTTTTTCTATTTCATTTCTATCCCCATACTTTTTTTGGTGGTGACAATTGGACACCTGAGAAAAGACTTCAACCCACGAAGGAAGACATTTACTTATTACGCAGGCACACTTGCCTTGATAACATTGGTAAATTCAGGCATATTTCACACCCTCTTTGATCGAATCGATTTTACAAGCGACAAGCGCTACACATTAACCCAAGCGTCAAAGGACATTCTAAAAAAACTAGACAAAGACGTATACATTACAGTTTTTTTAGATGGCGAACTTCCGAGTGGTTTTACGAGATTGAAAAAAGCAGCCATAGATATGGCCGCGGACCTACGCTCCTATTCCAATGGCAAACTAAAATTCAATATCTTAGACCCTTTGGCGGGTACTCAGCAAGAACAACAGGAATTTACACAAGCACTCCTCGGGAGAGGATTATATCCGACCAATCTGAGTGTAAAATCCAAATCAGGATTCAGTCAAAAGATAATCTTCCCTGGAGCTATTGTTGCAACAGACAGTATAGAGATACCTGTCAACCTGCTGCAAAACCGTACAAATGCAAGTCCTGAGCAAATCCTAAACAACTCTATACAAAATTTGGAATATGCTTTTATATCTGCAATAAGCAAGATTAATAACACAGAGACACCTTACATCGGATTCACGGATGGCCATGGCGAACCAAGCGATCTAGAGCTATACGACGCCATGCACTTGCTCATGAACGGCAATCAGGTTGGACGTATACATTTAGACGCTATGGATTATGAAGGGCTGAAAAAGCTTAAAATCATGATTGTCGTCAAACCCCAAAAACCATTTTCAGAAAGTGAAAAATATAAGATAGATTACTTTGTCCGCAATGGCGGGCATATCATTTGGGCATTAGATCAAGTAGATGCAAGTCTAGATCAACTTAAAACCACTGGACAACAGACACTCATTGGGAGACAACTCAATCTGGACGATTTACTCTTCCTGTATGGTGTCAGACTCAATTACAATCTAATTGGTGATATGAATTGCGGACAGATACCACTATCTGTAGGCAACATTGGTGGAAGACCACAAATCGAACTAGCCCCTTGGCTCTTTCACCCCATTCTTATTCCCATGTCAAATCATCCTGTCGTCAAGAACTTAGACGGTATCCGTACCGAGTTCATCAGTAGCCTAGATACCATAACCACATCTGGCATCCATAAAGAAATCATTTTACAATCCTCGCCTTTCGCCAAGACGTGGAATACCCCCTCGACAATTTCATTGCAAATGGTCGAGCAGCAACCCGATCCTTCTACCTTTAAAAATACACCCATACCCGTAGCGGCATTGCTAACCGGCCAATTTCCCTATCTTTTTCAGAACCGTCCGACACCAAATGGCATTCAGAGACCTGTTGATTTGACACCAATATCAAAACCTGCTAAAATGATGGTAATAGGTGATGGAGATTGGCTAATCAATCAAATAAATGCATCGGATCAATCACCGTTCCCACTAGGTTGGGATAGATATACCAATCAACAATTTGCCAACAAAGTACTTTTAGAAAATGTTGTGGACTACCTACTCAACGACACTACCTTAATATCTCTACGAAATCGAGAAGTCAAACTTCGCATGCTGGATCAAGCTGCTGTGAAAAGAGATTCTTTGAAATGGCAACTCATCAATGTGGGGCTACCCTTGACCATCCTATTGGCAACCGGCACAATACACTTTTATTGGAGAAAACGGAAGTATCAAAAAAAGGTCGCATAGCCCCTCTATTTATTAGAATATTCAAAAATATCGACTACCCTGTTTAAGTAGCCGATATTTATCAGGTTTAAGTTACGATTTCTTCATCGTTCCTGTTTCATTCAATCGAATATGCCAACTAAAAGCCTCCTCCAATAGGTGTGGCGTGTGCCCACCTCGCTCCTTCGCACGATCGAAATAGGACTGTAATTCTTCTCTAAAATCAGGATGTACACAATTATCAATGATTACTTGTGCCCGCTCTCTCGGTGCTAGTCCTCTCAAATCGGCCAATCCAATATCCGTCACTAAAATATCAACGTCGTGCTCTGTATGGTCAACGTGGGACACCATAGGCAGTACATGCGAAATGGCATTTGCTTTGGAGGCCGCCTGGGTCACGAAAATACTCAAGAAAGCATTACGAGCAAAATCACCAGAGCCGCCAATACCATTCATAATCTTTGTCCCTACAATATGAGTAGAATTAACATTTCCATAAATATCAAATTCGATAGCCGTATTAATTGCAATCACCCCTAGTCGTCGGATCAACCCTGGTGTATTGGAAATATTCTGAGGCCTTAAGACCATACGATCCCTATACCTGTCCAAATTATCAAAAACCCGACTGTAGCATTCTTTAGAAACAGTGATAGAGGATGCAGATGCAAAGGAGAGCTTACCCGAATCGATCAAATCGAATGCACTATCTTGCAGTACCTCCGAGAACATCGTTAAATCATAAAAATTACTGCTCTTAAATCCAGTCAATACCGCATTGGCCACTTTACCTATACCTGCCTGTAAGGGTAGCAGTCGATCCGTCAGGTGCCCCAACTGAACCTCATTCTCAAAAAATTCCATGATATGTTTGGCAATAGCCGTTGTTTTCTCATCTGGCTCTGCAATATCTGCTGGACTATCGATAACATCCGTAAACACTATCGCAACAATTTTATCAGGATCTATTGGAATAGTCCTACGACCAATCTTGTTCCATGGAGCCACAATAGGAATCACATTACGATAAGGATAGTCCTCAGCTTGATAAATATCATGTATCCCCAATACATCCATGGGTACTGCTGTATTAATTTCTATAATTACCTTTTTAGCAAGAGCAGCAAATGTCGCTGAATTGCCGACAGATGTCGTTGGAACCAAACTTCCATCCCTTTCAATAAATGCGACCTCCAATACAGCAATATCAACAGGAGGAAGATTTTTGTTGTGAAGCAGTTCAGCACTTTCGCTTAAATGTTGGTCGATAAAAAGAACCTCACCCTCGTTTATTTTATTACGTAAAACACGATCAACCTGAAAAGGCATTCTCTTTTTCAAAGCACCCGCTTCCGCTAGTTTACCATCAGTATCATGTCCCAAAGAAGCACCCGTCATCAGTGTGATTTTTAACTTCTCTTTTTTAGCCCTTTCGGCAAATGCAGGGAGTACAACTTTACTATCTCCCGCCTTTGTAAACCCACTTGAACCGACGACCATATTGTCTTCAAAAAGTTGGGCCGCTTGTTCGGCACTCACCACTTTATCCTTTAGACGCTCAAGGCGAATTCTATCGTATGTCATATTCTAAAAAAGTAAAAACTATCTATATAAGTCTCTCATAAACAGAGTAGACAATATTAATCATTTATTTATTTGGCATTTTATTGCCCATCGCCACAAAATTATCCAATAAAGACGATATATTTGTAATTATTTATAAATCAGTCAGTAATATCAACATTCCGGATATTAGTGATTACAAACACAAGATGCGAAATCTACAAAGCACTGATATAATGCATCTTATAATTCACAAAAAATGAGTACGTACTAACTTTTCACCTGTTTCTGTATGAATACAGGTGACTGGACACTCACTTTTATAAATATGATTTATTAGTCAAGGAAATAGTTTAATAAAAATCGGAGATGGAAGTTAAATATGTAGACCGATATTACATGACAGAAGTAGATGCATTTGAAGACAGCATCTATTGCCATCATAAAGTGATGGGCGAAAAATTTATCGCTGAACATGTGCATCAAAAAGGTCAATTTTTATATACCGAAGGTGGAGTAGTATTCTTAAAAACCGACAATAAATCTTTCTTTCTTCCAGCAAGGCATTACATTTGGATTCCGGGAGGCGTAAGGCACAGCATACACCCCAGCAGCCCTGAAGTAATCATGCGCAACCTTTACTTCCCAAAGTTTGAGACAGATACGGTTTTCTTTGATAAAGTCAACATTTATCCAGTCAACGATTTACTAATTGAACTAATCATGTTCACCAACCGATGGAATGGCAATATATTTCCAGTAGAAGAGCCCAAGTACTCTATTGCAAAAGCATTTAAATTGCTCCTTCCCGAATTATCCCAAACAGAGCTTCCGCTAGCACTTCCTTATCCTAACCACCAAAAGCTAAAGGATATTATCACCTATCTAGATAGCCGGATCGAGGAAAATGTTGGGTTCAAAGAAATTGCAAAACAATTTGACATCAGCGAACGCACGTTGGCTAGATTATTCCAAAAAGAGTTAAACATGTCTTTTATCCAGTATTATACAATATTGAGAATGCTCAAGGCGCTAAAACTACTCTTGGACGACAAGCTAAGTGTAAACGAAGTCGCACTTAAAGTAGGATATAGCAGCCTTCCAACCTTTAGCAATACCTTCAATAAAATTGTTGGGGTGAGACCGAGTGAATATGTAAAACATAAAAATCATCTATTGTAAGGAGAAGACCCCTCTCTTTTTTATCTATCTTTAGTCTCAGGGATGTCAATCTTCGGAATAGGATATGTTGACTTAACATATTCCATTTCAGAAAAATCAAATGTGTATCAACAATTAAAAATATATATGAAAATTAAAAATCTGCTGGCTGCTGTAAGTACGGGAGCTTTGCTACTCTCCGCCTCCCTATCAGTAGCACAATCTATCAAGACGCCCAAACCCATTCAACTCTTCAATGGGAAAGACATGAAAAATTGGATTGTAAAAATCCGTCAACATGAAGTCGGAGAAAATTACGCCAATACCTTTCGAGTAGAAGAAGGTTTGCTAAAAGTTAGATATGATGGCTATCAAGAATTTGACCAACAATACGGTCACCTAGCATATGACAAACCCTTTGGAGCTTATGTGCTACGTGTCACTTATCGATTTGTCGGAGATCAGGTCAACGGTGGTGAAGGTTGGGCTTGGAGAAATAGCGGAGCTATGCTTCATGGACAAGATCCTCGAACCATGTTAAAAAATCAAGACTTCCCAATATCCGTCGAAGGGCAATTATTGGGGGGCGATGGAAAAAATGAACGCACCACAAGCAACCTCTGTACACCTGGCACCAACGTTGTCATGAATGACAAATTATTCACACCACATTGCATAAGCTCTAAATCGAAAACATACCATGGCGACCAATGGGTCACAGCAGATTTTGTCGTACTGGGGGATTCTGTAATACAACATATATTGGATGGACAGATTGTACTGGAATATCAAAAACCTCAAATTGGAGGAGAAAATGTTTCAGACTACGATCCTGCACAGAAGAAGGACGGTCAACTCTTGAGTAAAGGATACATCTCTTTGCAAAGTGAAAGTCATCCGATTGATTTCAAAAAAGTAGAACTTTATAATTTAGAACCCTTTATGAAGGATTCAGCAAAACTGGATAAAATCATCAAAACTATCCTAAGCAAAAAATAATCAAATAGCCCTGACTTTATAAGCCAGGGCTATTTATTCATCTACAAGAAAAGGGACACAACCTAATGCGTCCCTAAATATTATCTGTACAACTACTTAATCAGGATTAAGCTAGTTTGTTAACCAACTTAGTTAATTTTGATTTGTTGTTAGCCGCTTTTCTCTTGTGAATCACGTTCTTTTTAGCCAAACGATCAAGCATAGAGATTACACGAGGTAATAATGTTTTAGCCTCTTCTTGAGACGTTGTGTTACGTAATTTTTTAATCGCGTTACGAGTTGTTTTTGCTTGGTAACGGTTTCTCAAACGCTTAGTTGCATTTGCTCTAATTCTTTTGATCGCTGATTTATGATTTGCCATTTCTCTTAGCTAATTATTATTCTTTACTTAAATTTCGGACTGCAAAAATAACCCTTAATTTTCATATATCAAAATCTAAATTAAAGTTTTACCAGTATATCTTTCTCCAATTCCCTCAAACTAGCCTCAATCAATCACAAAACAAGTAAATAGCTTTTATATACCCTTTTAGGAACTCCCACTCTACACGAGCTCCATCAGAAATCAATACCATATAACCCCTTGTAAAAAGAAAGCAATTTATCTAAGTTTGCATATGCAAAAATTAACGATGGACCAATTGCAGCGTCCTGATGTAGAAACATTTAAAAAACAAGATAAAACACCTATCATTCTTGTGTTAGATAATGTCAGAAGTATGCATAATGTAGGATCCGCATTCCGTACATCCGATGCTTTTGCTGTCGAAAAAATAATCTTAGGTGGAATCACAGGTACTCCGCCACATCGTGAAATAGAAAAAACCGCACTAGGAGCCACTTCTTCTGTTGATTGGGAACATACTATTGATACCTGTGGTCGACTAGAGGAATTGAAAAAACAAGGATATACCATTCTAGCCATAGAACAAGCAGAAGGCAGCATAATGCTTCATGACTTCCAACCATATCCAGAAAATAAATATGCATTTGTATTTGGCAATGAAGTACATGGTGTAGATGAGCAAATTATGAAAATTGTCGATCATTGTATCGAAATACCTCAGTTTGGGACCAAACATTCATTCAATATCTCCGTTACGATAGGTATTGTATTATGGGATTTTGTTTCAAAAACCACCCTTAAGTAAAAAAAATCAACAACTTAGACTATTAAACTTTTAGATATCATCGCAAAACAGTAGATTTGTGATGCAAAAATCAAGAAAAAATGAGTGTACTAGTTAATAAAGATTCAAAAGTTATTGTACAAGGTTTTACAGGGACTGAAGGTACTTATCACGCAACTCAAATGATTGAGTACGGTACAAATGTAGTAGGTGGTGTAACTCCAGGAAAAGGTGGCCAACAACACTTAGAGCGCCCTGTATTCAACACAGTACAAGATGCTGTAGACAAAACAGGCGCTAACGTATCCATCATTTTCGTACCTCCCGCATTTGCTGCTGATGCTATAATGGAAGCTGCTGCTGCTGGTATCGAAGTAATCGTTTGTATTACGGAAGGTATCCCGACCAAAGATATGATTCAAGTAAAATCATACTTGAGTGACAAAAACTCTCGCTTAATCGGCCCTAACTGCCCTGGTATCATTACTGCCGATGAAGCTAAAATCGGTATCATGCCTGGATTTATCTTCAAAAAAGGAACAGTAGGTATCGTGTCAAAATCAGGTACTTTGACTTATGAGGCTGTTGACCAAACTGTGAAAGCAGGTTTAGGAATCACAACCGCTATCGGTATCGGAGGAGATCCCATTATTGGAACAACCACCAAAGAAGCTGTAGAATTGTTGATGAACGATCCAGAAACCAAAGGTATCATCATGATTGGTGAAATTGGTGGTGGAATGGAAGCCGAAGCTGCAAAATGGATTAAAGAGCACGGTACAAAACCTGTAGTTGGATTCATCGCCGGTCAGACTGCGCCTCCAGGACGCCGTATGGGACACGCTGGTGCAATCGTTGGTGGTGCTGATGACACAGCTGCCGCTAAGATGAAAATCATGGCAGAATGCGGCATACGCGTTGTTGAGTCTCCAGCTGAAATTGGAAAAGCTATTGCAGAAGAATTAGCGAAATAACTATTCTTCTTATATAAAAAAAGGTTCCGAAGTTAATTCTTCGGAACCTTTTTTTATATAAGAAATCTATAAACATTTTCTCATCAAACCACTGTTGAAAGACTTTCATCCGTCACGTATTATTTCATCCGATCATCTGCAGACGGACCATATAACCCCGGCACAGGTAGCCCCAATAATCGAAGATACACGGTCAACTGACCTCTATGATGATACACATGATTGAATACCAAAAAACGAACCGCCCCCACTTTTGGCATTTTCGCAATCACATAATCTCCAGATTTTAATTCAAACTCGGATAGCCAGTCCTCATCCCTCGAACGCTCTATTGCGGCACAATTACGTTCGTAGCCCTCATCTAAAAATTGAATAATCTCCTGTACTTTAGAAAACTTATGTCCTTTAAAATCAATTTCAAAATTAAATGTATCGCGAGCTATCACTTCCGTAGCTAGATTCGTCATCTCAACGGTATGTGTTGCTAAACGCGTCAATGACATTGATTTCTCATGTGGTCTCCAGTCCAAATGTTCATCAGACAATACCTCCAACATTTTTCTTGTACTTGCGGTTTCCTTCTCCAATTCAATCAACAAACTCTGCTTAATTCCCATAATATATATGCTAAAAAATAGTGAAGCTAATATAGTTAAAACTTCATGTTTCCCCTATCTCTTTACTCACGATATGTAAATAAAGACTATGTTGTGACATCTAAATATGGTGAATTCAATTTACTTACCAAAAGTAAGCCCTATCCATTGCTTATTCGAGCCATCAGCCAAGCGCTTTGACAATTGAAAAAAAAACAAGTCCTCTCCGATTTCACAGTAAGCACTCCAATCCTCCACTTCTACTGTTGCATTCCAATCTATTTTAGCCGGCGGTCTATCAAAAGACCTATCGGAAAATCTGTCCACCATTGACAAAACGAGCATTATCGACAAGAC
Source organism: Sphingobacterium sp. SYP-B4668 (assembly GCF_027627455.1). Classification (NCBI taxonomy): domain Bacteria; kingdom Pseudomonadati; phylum Bacteroidota; class Sphingobacteriia; order Sphingobacteriales; family Sphingobacteriaceae; genus Sphingobacterium; species Sphingobacterium sp. SYP-B4668. Next base: position 4,586,991 of record NZ_CP115483.1, read on the forward strand.
AATAAAAGAAGTTTTCATCACATATTTGCTTTTCTCTTCTGTTGACCCTCATAATGCTGAATCATGTCCGAAAGTTCTTCAATACTCAAATCAGATTTAATATCGACAAAAACCAAATCTTCATCGTCAGCAATACCGAGCATTAGTCGTTTGATACGATTACCTTTAAATTTTCCATTTATAGATATTCGGGCCCCATCACTGTAAAGACTAGCCATTTCTTCGAAACGATTACGTATTAAATACTTCTGAAAATCCTTCATCAAACGCTCATTCTTCGAATTCGATATTGTCATCATTTTCACCCTCTTCAACTTTTTAAGCGCAAACCGAATCAATTCTTGGTCTTCATCTCCGTCCTTAAGCGCATTTTTCACGAATGGGCGAACCAAATAAGTTGGGACATTTAAAGACACGACCGCTGCCTCCTTAGAAAGATGATGACGATTTACAAAGTCCATATTTGGACGACTCTTTACAAGACAGCTTTGCATCAAGACACTAGTCATTAAGAGCAAAAAGCAAATTTTTAAACGTTTCATTCTCCTAAATTATTGGTCAATTAACTTGTTAATATCCTCATATCGAACCTTGCCATCTAAAATCATAAATATCACGCTATCATCAGCTACAATACTCAATAATAAGTTATTAAGATTATCGGATTGAGAACTCTCAGTTAAAAAGCGGATTTTATTGCCATCTGAATTAATAGAAACCAGCTCCTCATACTTCAGTGCGGCAAATGCTTTTGACACTTCTGACTTTAGGTGTTTATCCTCACTATCCTCCACAATTAGCATCTTAATGGAGTTAATGTTTGCCAGGAGCGGTTTAATTTGATTAAGCTCTTCATCCCCAAGTTTGAGCTTGTTCAGCATACTAAACATAGGTTTGGCTATCTTAATAGATGTGACACCTTTTCCTTCCTTATATTGCTCAAAGATTTTGTCCAATTTAGCAATCTGCGCATTTGCTATGTTTAGATAGCAAAGACATATAAAAAATAGGGTAGTCTTCATAATTGTATGTATTTATAGTTCAATAGTTAAATGTTTCAATTTGCGTACGCCGTCGATTCCCTTTCCAATGTTAGAAGAAGCCAGCGTTAACACCGAATGGGTAATTCTTAGCGCTTCATCTTCATTTGTAATACGCACACCATTCACTTCAACATAGAAGGACTCTTCATTGGGTCTCTTCCCAACAGATTTAGATTGGTATTTCCTCTTAATTCGATGCTCCTTATTGTTGGAAACCGTACCAACAACTGTTGAAACCATACGGTTACTATTTTCTGCTGGAAGCTGTACGTCCAAGGGCCTTACATCCGAAATATTTACATCTATAGATTCCTTAGCTATACCAGTCGATTTCGGGGCGGATTCCCTATTCCCGTGCTGCACGAACATCCAGACACCTCCAATGACCAACAGTACCGTAGCAGCTAAACTTAAGCCGTACTTCCAATACACGCTGCTCTTTAAAGGATGCACCTGCACGACATCCTCATTCACTCGTGATTCAGTTTTTTCCAAGAAAGTATCAAAGTCCAACTCCATTTTCTCTTTTCCCGTATCCTTCAGCAAAGAAAAATAAGGTTCACTATCACTTTCGTCCTTCAAAAAACGCTCTTCCTCCAAAGAAGATTTTCCCGCCCAATACTTAGCTCTTAATCGCTCTAATTCTTCTCTCTTCATAATCAAAAATTTTACTCAACACTCCTTTTACCGTATTTCTAGCACGAGATAAATTGACACGTATTGCATTTTCCTCCATACCTGTCAATTCGCATATAGTGACAATATCGTATTCTTCAATATCTCTTAAGTACATCACTAAGCGTTGCTTTTCAGGTAACGAATCTATTAATCTTAATACAATGTCTTTCGTAAGCGCGGGGTCATGATCTTGTTGATGACCAAGACGATACTCACTTTCGTACCTCGCCTTTACACATTCTCTAGAAATTTTATTTAGGGCCATATTTTTTGTCATCCTCATGGCAAACGCTTCTGTATTAACTATACCCTGTAAATCATCACGTATTTCCCAAAGCTTCATCAACACCTCTTGCACCAAATCGAAAGCATCTTGTTGATTAACCATAAACCGGCAAGCAAAACGGAATAGTTTATCCTTATGGATAAAAATGTTCGCTTTAAAGGTTTCTTGATTCATACTCGCTGCTTTTATTAAGAAGACAATCTAAGGTCCATAAACATTACATAGATTTCAAAAAATACTTCATTTGAAATCATTTAGATTATTTGCACATCATTGGTAGTTAGATAATAAGAGTAAATATATGAGTCGAATCCTATCTTAATATCTACAGATTTATCTTAATGCATAACACCCAATGAGGAGATACGGACTCAGTAAACTCAAAAAAAACTAAACAAACAAAAAATCCCCCCGGGTTCACGCAGGGGCGTACGATAAGGTGTCGAGCTACTGTCCTATCTGCCATCCGCTGCGAATACGGTCCGGTATCCCCTGGGATACGCTGGGAATTGGGAATATGGGTTGTTGTGTGTCCCCGGGAGGGGCAACAAAAAAAGCCCCCCCGGTTTCCCGGGGGGGCGTATAAAAAAAGGCACCGACCTACTCTCCCACCTGTTACGGCAATACCATCGGCTCTGGCGGGCTTGACTTCTCTGTTCGGAATGGGAAGAGGTAGACACCGCCGATATAGGCACCTGAAATCCTTTTTGGTACGACACGTTATGGTCGTATCTATAGACAATCGAAAGAAAAAAACAAAGAGGAAGACAACAGTGTCCTCTGCTTGAGAAAGCTTCGGGCTATTAGTATTGCTCGGCTATGGTATCTCTACCTTTACACCTACAACCTATCGACGTAGTCATCTACTACGGCCCTCTAAGGAAGTCTCATCTCGTGGCTAGTTTCGCACTTAGATGCTTTCAGCGCTTATCTATCCCCGACGTAGCTACCCTGCCGTACACCTGGCGGCATAACAGGTTCACCAGCGGTCGGTCCAACCCGGTCCTCTCGTACTAAGGTCAGATCCACTCAAACTTCCAACGCCCACAACAGATAGGGACCGAACTGTCTCGCGACGTTCTGAACCCAGCTCGCGTGCCACTTTAATGGGCGAACAGCCCAACCCTTGGGACCTTCTCCAGCCCCAGGATGTGACGAGCCGACATCGAGGTGCCAAACCTCCCCGTCGATATGAGCTCTTGGGGGAGATCAGCCTGTTATCCCCAGCGTACCTTTTATCCTTTGAGCGATGGCCCTTCCATACAGAACCACCGGATCACTATGTCCGTCTTTCGACCCTGTTCGACTTGTCGGTCTCACAGTCAAGCAAGCTTATGCCATTGCACTCCGCGTACGGTTACCAAGCGTACTGAGCTTACCTTTGAAAGCCTCCGTTACCTTTTTGGAGGCGACCACCCCAGTCAAACTACCCACCAAACAATGTCCTCGACATAATCGAGTTAGAAACCGGATACAGAAAGGGCGGTATTTCAAGGTTGATTCCATGGCTCCTGGCGAAGCCACTTCAACATCTCCCGCCTATCCTACACATCCTGTACCCAATTCCAATGTTAAGCTATAGTGAAGGTGCATGGGGTCTTTCCGTCCCGTTGCGGGTAATCGGCGTCTTCACCGATACCACAATTTCACCGAGCTCATGGCTGAGACAGCGCCCAGATCGTTACACCATTCGTGCAGGTCGGAACTTACCCGACAAGGAATTTCGCTACCTTAGGACCGTTATAGTTACGGCCGCCGTTTACTGGGGCTTCGATTCAATGCTTCTCTTGCGATGACATCCCCTCTTAACCTTCCAGCACCGGGCAGGTGTCAGGCCTTATACCTCATCTTGCGATTTCGCAAAGCCATATGTTTTTGTTAAACAGTCGCCTGGGCCTTTTCACTGCGGCTTCTCACTCTCGTGAGGAAGCGCCCCTTCTCCCGAAGTTACAGGGCCATTTTGCCGAGTTCCTTAGCCATGATTCACTCGAGCACCTTAGGATCCTCTCCTCGACTACCTGTGTCGGTTTACGGTACGGGTTTTTATAACCTGGAGCTTAGCGGGTTTTCTTGGAAGTCTGTTTACCTGCTCTATCAGCGCCGCCGGAGCTTTGCTGTACTATTGGGTTTCAGCAGGGTCGGCGGATTTGCCTACCGTCCCTATACCTACGCCTTTCAACGGACTATTCCGTCAGTCCGCGGCAGTGTCACTACTCCGTCACCACATCGCAGTTATAAAAAGTACTGGAATATTGACCAGTTGTCCATCGGTTATCCCCCTTCGGGTGTACCTTAGGCCCCGACTAACCCTGATCCGATTAGCGTTGATCAGGAAACCTTAGTCTTTCGGTGGGCGGGTTTCCCACCCGCCTTATCGTTACTTATGCCTACATTTGCTTTTCCATAAGGTCCACAGCACATTGCCATGCTGCTTCGCCCCCGATGGAATGCTCCCCTACCAGACATACATCGCTGTATGAATCCATGGCTTCGGTAGTAATCTTGATGCCCGTTTATTATCCACGCCCGGCCGCTCGACTAGTGAGCTGTTACGCACTCTTTAAATGAATGGCTGCTTCCAAGCCAACATCCTAGCTGTCTGGGCAACCGGACCTCGTTAGTTCAACTTAGACTACATTTGGGGACCTTAGCCGATGGTCTGGGTTCTTTCCCTCTCGGCCCTGGACCTTAGCACCCAGAGCCTCACTGCAAGACATATCTAACAGCATTCGGAGTTCGTCTGGATTTGGTAGGATTTGACTCCCCCGCACCCAATCGGTAGCTCTACCTCTGCTAGACTCTATTCTCACGCTGTTCCTAAAAACATTTCGGGGAGTACGAGCTATTTCCCAGTTTGATTGGCCTTTCACCCCTACCCTCAGGTCATCCGGAAACTTTTCAACGTTTATCGGTTCGGTCCTCCATTACATGTTACTGCAACTTCAACCTGCCCAAGGGTAGATCACAAGGTTTCGCGTCTACCTCATCTGACTATGCGCCCTATTAAGACTCGCTTTCGCTTCGGCTGCGCGGCTGAACCGCTTAACCTTGCCAGACAAGAGTAACTCGTAGGCTCATTATGCAAAAGGCACGCCGTCACGGAACTTGTCCGCTCCGACCGCTTGTAAGCACACGGTTTCAGGTTCTTTTCACTCCCCTGTTCGGGGTTCTTTTCACCTTTCCCTCACGGTACTGGTTCACTATCGGTCTCTCAGGAGTATTTAGCCTTGGCGGATGGTGCCGCCGGATTCCCACAGGGCGTCTCCGACCCCGCGGTACTCAGGATACCACTATGCTGGCATTCTTTGCCTGTACGGGGCTATCACCCATATCGCCCGGTTTCCCAACCGGTTCCAGTTCATAGCGCCAATGCAATATCGTGGTCCTACAACCCCCAAAATGCCGTAACATGATGGGTTTGGGCTCTTTCCCGTTCGCTCGCCACTACTTGGGAAATCATTGTTATTTTCTTCTCCTACGCCTACTTAGATGTTTCAGTTCAGCGCGTTCGCGTATTGTACGGCATACCTTCAGTATGCCAGGTTTCCCCATTCGGAAATCCACGGATCGAGTCGCATTTGCCGATCCCCGTGGCTTATCGCAGCTTATCACGTCCTTCATCGCCTCTGAGAGCCTAGGCATCCTCCGTGTGCCCTTATTTACTTTCTTCCTCCTCATGGCCCTTTTGCTACCATGGAAGTGCTTGTCGTTACGTTCCCCAAAAGGAAAACGTCCCTACTGTTGTCTTCTCTTGTAATTTTTTTCTTTCAATATGTCAAAGAACTCTTTGCGCACGCAATCCATATAGGACGGCGGCGTTCGTGGAGAATAACGGATTCGAACCGTTGACCCCCTGCGTGCAAGGCAGGTGCTCTAGCCAGCTGAGCTAATCCCCCGTATAACCGATCGTAGTCCCGAGCAGATTTGAACTGCTGACCCCTACATTATCAGTGTAGTGCTCTAACCAACTGAGCTACGGGACTAGCTTATATCTCTCTCGGTACCGACCTCCATATATAGGGACGGACCTTATTCCATTTCTTTTTCCTAGGTCGATCATGTATGTACGTAACGAGTACCTATCAGGTACTCTAGAAAGGAGGTATTCCAGCCGCACCTTCCGGTACGGCTACCTTGTTACGACTTAGCCCCAATTATCGGTTTTGCCCTAACACGCTCCTTGCGGTTACATGCTTTAGGCACCCCCAACTTTCATGGCTTGACGGGCGGTGTGTACAAGGCCCGGGAACGTATTCACCGCGTCATTGCTGATACGCGATTACTAGCGAATCCAACTTCATGAGGTCGAGTTGCAGACCTCAATCCGAACTGTGATCGGCTTTCAGAGATTGGCATCACATTACTGTGTAGCTGCCCGCTGTACCGACCATTGTAGCACGTGTGTAGCCCCGGACGTAAGGGCCATGATGACTTGACGTCGTCCCCACCTTCCTCTCTGCTTGCGCAGGCAGTCTGTTTAGAGTCCCCACCTTGACGTGCTGGCAACTAAACATAGGGGTTGCGCTCGTTGCGGGACTTAACCCAACACCTCACGGCACGAGCTGACGACAGCCATGCAGCACCTAGTTTCCTGTCCCGAAGGACGTATCCGTCTCTGGATACTTCAGTAACTTTCAAGCCCGGGTAAGGTTCCTCGCGTATCATCGAATTAAACCACATGCTCCTCCGCTTGTGCGGGCCCCCGTCAATTCCTTTGAGTTTCACCCTTGCGGGCGTACTCCCCAGGTGGATAACTTAACGCTTTCGCTTGGACGCTGACTGTCTATCGCCAACATCGAGTTATCATCGTTTAGGGCGTGGACTACCAGGGTATCTAATCCTGTTCGATCCCCACGCTTTCGTGCATCAGCGTCAATGATGGCTTGGGATGCTGCCTTCGCAATCGGTGTTCTGAGACATATCTATGCATTTCACCGCTACTTGTCTCATTCCGCATACCTCAACCATATTCAAGTCCTTCAGTATCAAGGGCACTGCGACAGTTGAGCTGCCGTATTTCACCCCTGACTTAAAAGACCGCCTACGCACCCTTTAAACCCAATAAATCCGGATAACGCTTGGATCCTCCGTATTACCGCGGCTGCTGGCACGGAGTTAGCCGATCCTTATTCTTCGGGTACGTTCAGCCACCTACTCGTAGGTGGGTTTATTCCCCGACAAAAGCAGTTTACAACCCATAGGGCAGTCATCCTGCACGCGGCATGGCTGGTTCAGGCTTGCGCCCATTGACCAATATTCCTTACTGCTGCCTCCCGTAGGAGTCTGGTCCGTGTCTCAGTACCAGTGTGGGGGATTCTCCTCTCAGAGCCCCTAGACATCGTCGCCTTGGTGGGCCGTTACCCCGCCAACTAGCTAATGTCACGCGAGCCCATCCCTGTCCTATGAATATTTGATCCCCGGAAGATGCCCTCCAGGGATGTCATGCGGTGTTAATCCGACTTTCGCCGGGCTATCCCCCTGACAAGGGTAGGTTGCTCACGCGTTACGCACCCGTGCGCCACTCTCACGGGGTGCAAGCACCCCGATCGCGTTCGACTTGCATGTATTAGGCCTGCCGCTAGCGTTCATCCTGAGCCAGGATCAAACTCTCCATTGTAAAATGAAGTGTCGACTCTAACTATCTATAACATAAATAGAATTGTCTTTTTTAATTTCCCGACCTGATTGGCTTGGCTTTCGTTTTCCGAACTTTCGCCCGGAAAAATCCCAGCTACTCGTTACGTTACATGATCATTTCCTTAAAGAACTCATCTGCCTCGACTCGCGTTCCGGCATATATCTCACAGGGCTTCGCGCCCCGATCGTTTTCCTGTTTCCAAAACCCTCCGTTTCCGAAGGGACTGCAAAGGTAGGGATATTTTCGACATCCGCAAACTTTATTTTAAAATTGTTCGCCGGAACACATCGCCAATCCCTTCTTTCAAACGGAACGACCTCTCGATCGGACCACACCTCCCTTGCGGAGTGGTGCAAAGGTAGCACTTTTACATAACCACTTCCAAACTTTCAAACAAAGTTTTTTAATTAAAATAGGTAACGGCCTATCAACCTGCCGAATAAAAAACGATATGGGGGCGGAAAATCGGGGAAATCACGCCCTATTTCCCCTATATCCTATGGCCATGCCCCGCGGCCCCCGGATCATCTAAAGACCCAGTAGCGTTGCAGGGGATAGTTGAATCCCAGGGACACGACCAGCTCAACGGCCAACCTACCCACCTTATAATCTATACCGAAGACCTGCGACACGAATGGGGTCGCCTCGGATTTCAAGAGAATACTGCCCAACACCACCAATATAAACTTCCATACCTGCCCCCCGACCGGACTGTCGTCTTTCTGGAACGCCCAATATCGATTTAGGGAAAAATTGACCACGGCGCCTAGGGCACCGGATATACGGATAGCGTTCTTGACATCGATCCCGACGACTTCCTTGCAGAACACCATTACCCCATAATCAAAAACTCCGCCTATAAAGGCGGAGGCTTGAGCTTTTGCAAACGCAAATATCTGCTGTTTCATATCTTTTTAAGGTCCAACACTAATCAACTCTCTTCCTCAATTCCTGCTCTCGTTTTGCAGCCTTCTCCTCTTCGTCCCTTTCGTCCCCCATTTTTAAAAGAAGGCCTGTATCCTTAATATTGATGAAAAATAAAATAGCACAAATAGCAGCAACCAAGTAATTGATTACCCCGGGAAAAACGACCTCCAGCACCAGGACAAGACTTATAATCACTCGTATCTCGGTAGGCCCTACTATTCCCGCGTCGATTGTATACTTGTCAGTCACCTTGTAGCGCAACTGAGAAATAATCATACTCCAACCATAACAAGCAACCAATACATATCCAATTACTTCAAAAATACCTTTTGCATATATAATATAACCAAAGCCAATCAATACTGTACTGATCCAATCCATAATAATATCCAAGGAGAATCCATACCATCTTCGGGACTTATTTCTATAAAAGGCTAATCTACCGTCCAAGGAATCCCCAAACCAATTTATCACAAACCCCAAAACACCAATAAGTAGGTATTCAACACTCACGAATCTCGCTAAAATAAATGCGACCAATACCAAAGCAGAGCCAAACGTCCCAATCCCAGTCAACATATCCGAGGATATCCATGACGGGACTTTCGGCACCAAATATGTAATTAGTTTTTGTTCCGGACTACTTAGTATGTTTGTTCGTTTGCGGTCTTGAAATAATTTCTTATTAATCTTGAATTCACTCATAATGTCATCTTTATAGCCACCTATTCTCTTTATACCACATCAAGGTCTCTGTCAAACCAGTTACTAAGTCAAATTTAGGATCAAACCCTAATTCCCTTCTAGCGGCAGAAACATCACATCCCCAATTTGCGGCAGTCAATTCATTTAGTCGTTCAGGATATAAGACTGGAATATTTGGAGAACGTTTATAGGCCCATTCAAATAAATGAGCAATTTTTTTGATTACAAAAAATGGTATATGAACCCTAATGGCACGTTTATTCAACGTCTTCTTAAAAATATCAGCCATTTCATATCGGCTGTAGATATTTCCATCCGAAATATTATACACCTTAAACTGTGCATGCGTGACCAGGCAGGAATGCAAAATCACTTTCGCCAAATCATCCACATAGATAAAACTCAATTGTTGGGGTTTACGTCCAATATAAGCATCTACCCCACTATTCAATGTTTTAAAAAGTATGAATATATCCTTCTCTCGCGGACCATATACAGCAGTAGGTCTAATTATCGTAATCGGCTTGTCCGCAAACCGATCTTTCAACACCAATTCTATCTCCCGCTTACTGCGTCCATATGCGGTCACGGGTCGATAGGCTGTACGTTCAGAAATCAATCCATCTTGTATTGCGATAGGTCCAACCGCCGCTAAGCTGCTGACAAATGTCACTCGTTTTAAAGGTATATCCGCATCGAAAATTGCAGAAAAGAATTTTAGCGTGTAGTCTCGATTAACCCGAATCAAATCCTTTTCCTCTTTTGCTCTTGTCATGGCAGCGGCGTGGATGACATACTGGTACTGATTTTCCTCTAGCACAGAAATCAATCCTTCATGGTCTTCGTAGTCCAAATACACAAATTTATCCACTGCGTGTTCTATCTGAGAAATAGAACTAGACTTACGCACTGCAGCATGGACTTCCAAGCCAGCAGATTTGGCAGCCTCCACAAGATGAAACCCTACAAATCCACTAGCCCCAGTTATTAGGACTCTCTCTTTCATATCGTCTTCTCGTAAAAACGATAACGTTTATATAATTTACCATTAATCTGTTCGATAGCATGATTCATCATGTAGTTGTGCTCCAACATCCACGAGCATTCGGCACCTTCAATACCTGCAGGCCCAGCATTGTGAATAATACGGCCATACAAACATGCTTCAATTCCAAGCTTTCGATAATCATCTATCACTCCAAGCATCAGGACCCTAAGTGTCTTCAATTTACCTTTTCCAAAGAGCAATTTAAAAATACCAGTCGGCAACAACCTGCCTCTTTTAATTTTAATCTGAATTTCATTGATATTAGGTATCCCAACCGCAAATCCCACAATTTCATCACCTTTTTCTGCAACAAGTGCAAATCTAGGATCTACAATCATTTTCAAATCTTTTGCCACATAATCAAACTCATCATCGGTCATTGGCACAAAACCAAGATTCTTATCCCAAGCTTTGTTATATACCTTCCTTATTTTATGAGCCTCATTCTTAAAATCTTTCAGATTAATCTGCCGTAGAATAATGCCCGACCTCTTCAATCGTTCTTCCAAACGTCCCAAAAGCAATACAGACCGCTGATCAGCCTCGGCTGTACTAACATAATATGCTCGAAGATCGACCCTTTTTGACATTCCGGCGTTCTCGATCAAATCGATATAATAAGAAGGATTATAAGGCATCATTGCCATGGGGGGCATATCGAAGCCGTCAATCAGCAGCCCACATACGTCATTTGTTGAAGGATTCAGTGGTCCGACAAGTTGATCCCCGCCCTTATCTTTGACCCATTCAATAACCGTGTCAAATAGCCTATTGGCCACCTCTTGATCATTTATACTATCAAAAAACCCAAAAGCCCCTTCATTAACCTTATTATACTCATTATTACGAACATTCCAAACCGCAGCTATGCGCCCCACAAGCTCCCCGTCGCGATAAGCCAAAAAAGGCTGTATCTGAGAATGCTTATAAAAAGGATGCTTTCCTGGAGTGAGTAAATCGGCTTGTCCCAAGAAGAGTTCAGGGACATATTGAGGATCTTCCGCATGTAAATCATGCGGAAAATCTATAAAGATCCGTCTTTGTTTCTTTGTTTCAACGGGTATAATCTGAATCATAGGAGATTAGATTAGAGATTCAATTTCAGCTAGCTTAAATACCTTCACCATTTTCTCGACAGCCTCATCGATTTGTTCGAACGTGTGAGAAGCCATTAATGAGAATCTGATTAAAGATTCCTCGGAAGGAACTGCTGGAGATACAACAGGGTTTACGAATACGCCATCATCTTGGAGCATTTTTGTCACCCAGAACGTCTTTTCGTTATTACGGATAAAGATAGGGAGAATAGGACTTTCTGTTTCTCCTAAATCAAATCCACTTTCTAAAAGTAATCTTTTTGCGTAGTTTGTATTCTTCCAAAGATTTTCCATATGCTCAGGTTCGCTGACCATGATTTCCAATGCTTTTAAAGTAGAGGCTACCGAAGCAGGAGTCATACTAGCACTAAACATTACAGAGCGAGCATTATGTTTTAAATAATCGATTACGTCTGCATCACCTGCCACAAAACCACCGAGCGAAGCAAGAGATTTACTAAAAGTCCCCATAATCAAATCAACTTTGTCAGTCAATCCAAAATGAGAAGCTGTACCAGCACCATTCTCACCAATAACGCCCAAGCTATGTGCATCATCGACCATTAATATTGCATCAAATTCATCCGCAATCTTAACCATCTCCGGTAAGTTAACGATATCCCCTTCCATACTGAATATACCGTCAGTAACGATCATTTTCGCACTATCCTCCGGAAGACGGGATAGTTTAGACCGCAAATCATTCATATCATTGTGGGCATACTTGATTACTTTAGAGAAAGACAATCGACTACCATCAATAATAGATGCATGATCTCTTTCATCCAATAAAATATAATCATTTCGGCCTGTCAAACATGAAATCGGCCCTAGATTAGACTGAAACCCCGTACTGAACAAAATAGACGCCTCTTTACCCACTAGCTGAGACAATTTGTGTTCCAATTCAACATGAATATCCAATGTCCCATTTAAGAAACGAGACCCCGCGCATCCTGTGCCATATTTTGAAAGAGCGTTTTGGGCAGACTCTATGATACGAGGATCAACTGTCAACCCCAAATATGAATTGGAGCCAAACATTAGCACCCTTTTGCCATCAATCAACACCTCTGTATCTTGCTTAGATTGAATCGGTCTAAAATAAGCATACAGACCCTTCGACTTCAGCTCTTCGACAATATTAAAATGCGAAATTCTCTCGCTTAACTTTCCCTTGCTCATGCGAATAAATGGCTTTTCTATTTTAGTAAAATAAATAAAATTCTAAATATCACTCTTAATTATTTACCATTTTGGACAAATGTTCAATAAAATATGTGTTCCTAAGCCAAAAAACAACAGGCAAAACTGCACTCTTAAACCTCACAACACAAACATTATCAGTAAATTAAAAAGAACTAAGCTTCTTTTGTAAACTAAAAAACTCGTGCAAACATACGAAACAAAATCCGACATTCCTTTATTGTCTACACAATTTTTGACATGTAAATATCATAAATTTAATTCTAATTTAACAGTTGATTCACAAATAATCTATGCAGGTCTCGAAACGGTTAGGCCATAATTGATTACCTTTGTAAAAGCAATATACGAAATAAAATGGCATTAGCGGCAAATATAAATATCAAAAACAAAAGAGCTTCGTTCGAATATCACCTATTAGATAAATACGTGGCGGGAATACAATTATTAGGTACCGAGATTAAATCAATACGCGAGGGAAAGGCTAATATCAACGATAGCTTCTGCGCCTTTTTTGACAAAGGCTTATACATCCGCAACATGCATATTGCTGAATACTCCCACGGCTCATTCTACAACCATGAGTCAAAGCGAGATCGACAGTTACTGCTAACAAATAAAGAGTTGAAAAAACTCAAAATCAAAGGCGATGAAAAGGGCTTCACGATTGTACCCCTTCGTATATTTATCAGTGACAGAGGGTTCGCAAAAGTTGAAATTGCATTGGCGCAAGGAAAGAAGGATTTCGACAAACGTGAAACCCTCAAAGAAAGAGACTCCAAACGCGAATTGGACAGAGCTATGAAGAAGTAAATGGAGCTAGGACATCATCAAATATGCACCAGGCGTCATTCCCTCTTGCCTGCGAAACATGCGGACAAAATAGTTCATGTTATTAAAGCCGCTTGCATAACAAGCCTCTTTGATATTTCGAGTATACTGAAGTACTCTTTTTGCATTATTGATGCGTGCCCGAATTACATACTCCATAGGACTAATACCCAGCTCCTCTTTAAACGACCGAAAGAGGCTCGGCTTACTCATATGTGCCTTTTGGCTTAAAGACTCTATTGTGATATGTTCATGAATGTGTTCTTGGATATAGGATGTCACTGCATGCAGTCTTGAACCAGACTTTGTAGTGCAGCTCTCTATACTAATAAGGCTTTGCGTCTGCATAATTCGGATGAGCAGCTCCTTAAGAGTTAAATCGGCCAATATATCCTTATGCTTTTCACCACTTATCGATATCGCAAAAAGCTTATCAGTCAACTTTGCCAACTCTGCATCATTCAAAAAATGGTAATGCTCCAATTGGAATTTCCATCCCCCCTCAGCAAATGTACGCGGAAAGTATTCATTGAGATACCCTAGGATTGCTTGAATCTTTTGATGACTAATTGCGAGCGCCGTACATTGTGTTGGATCCTCCTCCGAAGCTTCCGGGAAATCAATATGCATCGATACCAAAGGTGGAACAATTACCGTCTCTCCAGGTAAATAGTCAAATCGAGGACTACTTCCCATGTGCATCACCTTCTTCCCTTTCAACATATTAATCACCACTAAATCACTAAAATGCAGAGGAACAAGTTTACTCTCCTGATAAGTCTCATATACGTTAAGTTCAAAATCTTGAAGACTATAAGCCCTTCGGTGCTCTACAAGAGAAGTAAGTTCTCGCCTATCCGTAAATGGTAATTGATTCAAAAGATGTTTCATCATCACAAGATAATTATAACTAGTTCTACCCAATTTACTAATCAAAACGTAAAAAATCAAATATTCTGGTTCAAGTCTTAGAATATGATGATCGATTTACATTACCATCTATTTAATGCCCTTCCTCAGAATAAAACTATAAATCTGACGATGATATTATTGTGCTACACTATGATAGGATAGTGCTAAGTCTCTCATGGTATTCTATATATATTTGAAAATAACCAGATATATTTTTCATTTAAAAATCATATTCATATGAGTACATTCAATAGACCAACGTTCAATGAACGCTACGACAACTACATAAACGGAAAATTTACAGCCCCCATCCAAGGAAAATATTTTGATGTTGTCTCTCCAATAGATGGTCTCGTTTTCACCAAGGCCGCGCATTCCACGAAAGAAGATTTAAATATTGCCGTCGATGCTGCTGCTGAAGCCTTTAAAATATGGGGCAAGACCTCAGCTACTGAACGAAGCATTATCTTAAATAAAATTGCAGACCGTATTGAGCAAAATCTTGAATTCATAGCTACTGTCGAAACGATAGACAATGGCAAAGCAGTACGCGAGACGTTAAATGCAGACATTCCATTAGCAATCGATCACTTTAGATACTTTGCCAGCGTCATTCGCGCAGAAGAAGGATCATTGACAGAGTTGGATAGCAGCACCGTATCCTTAATTGTCCACGAGCCAATTGGCGTCGTTGCACAAATCATACCTTGGAACTTCCCCATTCTAATGGCTGTTTGGAAACTTGCTCCTGCTTTAGCTGCCGGCAACTGTGTCGTTCTGAAACCAGCAGAAAGCACACCTATATCCATTCTAGTATTGATGGATCTGATCGGTGATTTACTCCCTCCAGGCGTCATCAATATTGTTAATGGATTTGGATCAGAACTTGGCAGAGCACTCGTCACCAATCCAAAAGTAGCCAAAGCGGCATTTACAGGCTCTACAGCCACTGGCCGTCTCGTAATGCAGTACGCCACCGAAAACATAATTCCCGTCACATTAGAATTAGGAGGAAAGTCCCCTAACATCTTCTTCAGCTCCGTCATGGACGAAGACGACGCATTTTTAGACAAAGCAATAGAAGGCGCAGTCCTTTTCGCATTCAATCAAGGAGAGATCTGTACCTGCCCCTCGCGTCTACTTATTCAACAAGACATCTATGACCGATTCATTGAGAAAGTCATAGACCGTGTCAACAAGATAAAAGTTGGGAATCCACTAGATAGTACAGTGATGATGGGAGCGCAAGCTTCCCAAATCCAAAAGGATAAAATTGTGTCTTACATTAAACTCGGAAAGGAAGAAGGCGCCGAAATTCTCACTGGTGGTGACATCAACAATTTGGGCGACGGTTTGGAAAATGGATATTACATTAAACCAACCTTATTCAAAGGACACAACAAAATGCGCATCTTTCAAGAAGAAATATTTGGCCCAGTACTCGCAGTCACCACCTTCAAAGATGAAGCTGAGGCTATTGCAATCGCAAATGACACCATGTATGGACTTGGTGCAGGCGTATGGACCAGAGATGCACATCAGCTTTACCAAATTCCTAGAGCGATCCAAGCAGGCAGAGTTTGGGTCAACCAATATCACAACTATCCTGCAGGAGCTCCATTTGGTGGTTACAAGCAGTCAGGTATCGGCAGAGAAAACCATAAAATGATGCTCGGCCACTATAGACAGACCAAAAACATGTTGATTTCCTACAGTAAAGAAAAGCTCGGATTCTTCTAAAACAAATGACCGAATCTAATTTAGTATTGAGGTTCGGTCACTCATATTTCAGTGCACTAAAAGTAATTACTCCAAGCCACAATTTTGCCAGTATATTAGTTTAAAACCCCAAAAAGAAATACTATGATTCCAAAAACAATGAAAGCTGCTGTTGTCCAAGCTTATGGACAGCCATTAGAAATTAGGGAAGTGCCCGTTCGTGAGCCGGGACGGTATGAAGTTTTGGTGAAAGTAATCGCTTGCGGGGTCTGTCATACTGATTTACATGCCGTTGACGGCGATTGGCCAGCCAAACCCAAGATGCCTCTTATTCCCGGACATGAAGGCGTAGGTATCGTTGTAGCCTGTGGTCCTGATGCCCAAGCTAAGGAGGGAGATGCCGTCGGCGTACCATGGTTATACAGCGCATGTAGCTGCTGTGAGTACTGTATTACTGGATGGGAGACGTTGTGTGAATCTCAAAACAATGGAGGATATAGTGTGGATGGTAGCTTTGCTGAATATGTAATAGCAGATTCTCGCTATGTAGGCCACCTCAAATCAAATGTTAATTTTTTAGAAATTGCTCCAATTCTTTGCGCTGGCGTAACCGTATACAAAGGTTTGAAAGAAACAGAAACTAAACCTGGAGAATGGGTAGCTATCTCCGGAATCGGAGGACTAGGTCATGTAGCCGTTCAATATGCTAAAGCCATGGGCATGCACGTAGCAGCTATTGACGTAGCGGATGAGAAATTAGAATTAGCAAAAAAACTTGGTGCAGATCTCATCGTGAATGCTAAAAATACAGATCCAGGTCAGTATCTACACAAAGAAGTAGGCGGTATGCACGGCGCCCTTATTACCGCCGTATCTCCAATTGCCTTCAAACAAGGAATTGATGTATTACGTAGAAAAGGTACCATTGCACTCAATGGGCTCCCTCCGGGATCCTTCGAACTGCCAATTTTTGAAACCGTATTAAAGCGAATAACAGTAAGGGGATCTATTGTCGGAACCAGAAAAGACATGCAAGAAGCATTAGAATTTGCCAATGAGGGACTAGTTAAAGCAACCGTATCCGCTGCAAAACTAGAGGACATCAATGATGTCTTTGACAAAATGAGAAAAGGACAGATTGACGGCAGAATTGTACTAGATATTGCCAACAGCCCCAATTAATGCTCGCTGTAAAGTAGTCTTCAATTCATTTCGATTGAAGACTACATCACTACTAAAAAAACAAAATGACTTCAAGATTAGCAATCACAGACGCGGCGCGACAAGTAGTAGAAGACCTTAAAGAAAAACACGGTCCACTTATGTTTTATCAAGCAGGTGGGTGCTGTGAAGGCACACAGCCACAGTGTTTTGAGAAGGGAGGTTTCTTCCCTAGGATGAATGATGCCATGATTGGACTAGTCGAAGGGTATGAATTTTGGGTAGACCGAGACCTATTTGAGTATTGGCAATACTCACACTTTACCTTAGACGTACTTGATGGTTTCGGACCTGGAGGATTTTCCTTGGAAACACCACTAGGAAAAACCTTCACCATACATTACAGACTTTTCAATGAAAACGAATTGAAAAATCTCTCGCCCATAATCAGGGCTAATTAAGAAAATAGTTCTCTCGCACTAAGAACCTGTTTAAAATTCATCTAATGATTTCGTTACTCTTTTTGGCTGCTACTGCGTTATATTTTTAAGGTAGAAGCGCTGCTATCTCAAAAATTAAGCCTCGTCAAGACTAAGTCCCTCCAATACAGGGATGGGATTCTTATTTTCATCCAGCGCTACAAAAGTAAACAATCCATTTATTGCTAACTCTCGCCCCTCTTCATACATATGCTCGAGGTATATCTCCACTCTCACTTTCAAACTAGTCCTCCCTATACTATCCACTCTAGCGACGGCCTCTATGATGCTACCTGAAGGTATTGCCTTAGCAAAGTCTATTCGATCAGTAGATACTGTCACAAGGCGCTTATGACAAAATCTAGTCGCCGCCATAAAGGAGACTTCATCCATTATTGCCATAGCTTTACCCCCAAACAATGTATCATGGTGATTGGTCAAAAATGGGAATACCGTCGTACATACCCGTGTTTCCGCCAAATTAATTCTTTCTTCTAAAGTCATATTTCTAATATTGATATTAGGACTTGGTGTCAACAGATAAAGCTATCCACAAAAACCAACATACTTCATTTTATAGACAATGCTGACTGCAGCTTTTGAGACACCCCTGTGGACATTTCTGCATCTCCATTAACTCGCGTTTTTTTCAATATCTACACCAATCCCTTTAAGTAACATAGAGGCATTGAATACTTTGCATTCCCCCTCTTTCAATTTATAGTCAAATAACATTTCGCCATCGCGCACCTGAATATCGAAGTGATAGTTTTTCATAATCCCCGGATACTCGCCTTCCAACGTAGAAAGCTGCAAATCATGGGTAGCCACCATCCCTTTTCCATCCATTGCAATCAATTTTTTAATAATCGCACGCGACCCCAAATATTTGTCCACGGAATTAGTCCCCCTCAACATCTCATCAATTAGGAAAAAGCTATCCTTATCCTCCCGAACAGTTTCTAAGATATACTTCATCCTATCCAGCTCGGCCTTGAATGTAGAAGTACTTTCGTTCAGATTGTCTTTAATTCGCATATACGTAATCAACTTATAAATTGGTATTTCAAAAACAGAAGCACATACTGGAGCTCCTGCATAGGCCAACACCGCATTGATTCCTATTGTCCTCAAAAATGTACTCTTACCAGCCATATTAGACCCTGTCACCAAAGCGATTCGATGGTCACCTGCATCATAATCATTCTCCACGGCCTGTCTTGCGGATATCAGCGGATGATTGATATCTATTGCCCTAATCTTCTCATCAGTATGCCCCTTTAACATTGGAAATACCCAAGTAGGATGATTACGTTTCAATGTTGCTAGACTGACTAATGCTTCCATCTCTGCCACCACATCAAATGCTTCCAATATATTTTCCTCATAATTGGACTTCCATTTAACGATAGCCATCACCTGCCGAAAATCCCATAGCAAAACCATATTCAACACTAAGCCAACAATAACGTTATTCCGCGCATCCAATTTGTTGATCAAACTCCCCAAAGCTTTAAAAGCATCCGATAGCTTTCCCTTATGATTATCTACCTGTATACGTTGCTGCAACTGTTGATTCAAAGGACTCTCCCACACTTGATTTTCAATCAACTGAATGCCACCAGCATAAGCATTTAAGATTCCACCTACCTTATCAATTTTGCTCGAAAAAACCGACACCCGTCCTGACATTGCTAATGTCCACAATACATTAATCAAAGCCAATATAGTGACATAACCCAACGACTTCACACCCAAGAACGACAGTCCGATTCCGGCAAGCAGTACAAACGGAATAATCTGCGTATATATCCGCATAAATGCATTTCCAAAAGACAGGTCGTCCCCCTGAAAATATTTCTTCAAAAACGGCTTCACCTCCATTTTCTGATCCAGATTAAACAGCAACCGGCTTTGTAACTGTTGGCTCCATTCCAATTTTGGTTCCAGCTCCTGCACAGCAGCCTGTCTGTCCATGATTGTAGCTTTATCCACTGCAGAACGGAACCAATTTGCCAGCACTTTCACCCCTTCTTTTGTTGCAGCACGATTGACCAAAGTAAATAATGAAAATCGACCAAATACATCCAAATCCGAAAGATAAGGATGCCTATTGTCTTCAAAATCTTCACCTTCAACATAGCAGGTTTCACGTCGATCACGAAGCAGTATCTCATTCTTATTGACCCGTAAGAAAGCCGTTAAATCTTCTCTTTCCCTTTCCAATCGACTTTGACGTCTTATCAAATAAGCAAAAAGAAGGATTATCGTCATGAACAATACAAAAACAATCCAAACCTGTTTCTGTTGAAAACTCCAGAATAACAAACCTCCTCCGCCCAGAATAACGGCAAGTCGTGCTAAACTATTTTTATTGATTCTTTTAGTAAGTGTTTCTATTTCAATTTGAGTTTGCGCAATAGCCTCCTCATATTTTGAAAAAATCGTTGTATTCATATGGTCGTCAAGTTATAAAAAAAGCTTGGTACTTACCAAGCTTGATCTCCCACTAAAGGAACAAATCTAAAAGTATCTAATTCTATTCGTTCAAAATCGTTCTCTCCCACACGAAGAATAGTCACCATCTTCTGTGCCTGCTCATCACCTACTGGAATCACGAAAACGCCACCTATCTTCAATTGCTTTAACATAATCTCGGGAACGAAAGGAGCACCAGCCGTCACGATAATCTTATCATAAGGTGCATGTTCAGTAATGCCTTTTGAACCATCTCCTAGAAAAAAATTTGGCTTATAACCCATATACGGCAACACTTGGATCGTCCGATTATAAAGTGCCTCCTGCCGCTCGATTGTAAACACCTCCGCTCCTAGTTCCATGAGAATACAGGTTTGGTATCCCGATCCCGTACCTATTTCCAGAACCTTATCCCCTTTTTTCACGTGGAGCAATTCAGATTGATAAGCTACAGTATAAGGTTGCGAAATGGTCTGTCCATCGCCTATGGGAAAAGCAATATCTCGATACGCCTGATTCCAAAAGGTTTCATCAAAGAAAAAATGTCGCGGAACTTTTCCAATTGCTTTCAACACGTACTTATCCTCAATTCCACGTTTTTCCAAATGTTTGACAAGCTGCTTTCTTGCCCCCTTTTCTCTATAGTTATCTACGAATTTATATGCCATTACCATCCAAAATTACCGTTAAAAACGCACATCTGAAGGATTAAAATGCAAAATGTTTGCTGTCAAAGGGATATCCAAATCAATAAGGATCAACATCAATCTGTATCCGTACACCACTATGAGATTTATCAAGCTCAAATACTAGAAGGGCTTGACTAATCAGCTCTTTTACTTTCGCGATACTCACACTATTTCTTTCTATTTTCAGCGTAATGGTCTGAATAAAGTAGGTCCTTACTCGACTCACCAATGGAGGTTCGGGCCCCAAAACACGCGCCCCCAATGACGTCCTCAGACCAGAAGCCAAATCTTTGGCCGAATCAAAGCACTTCTGGATGTCAGGGTGTTTCACATCAATTTTAATCAATCTATAAAACGGAGGATATTGATAATTTTTCCGCTCGGTAGCTTCCTGAATAAACATCTCAGCGTAGTCATGCGCCACCACCTGCTCTATGACCCGATGTCTAGGTGTATATGTTTGGATAATAACTTTACCTACCACATCTCTTCTCCCCGCCCGTCCAGCTACCTGCGAAAACAACGAAAAAGCTCGCTCATAAGCTCTAAAGTCCGGAAAATTAATAATAGTATCTGCATTAATGATACCGATAAGACTTACCTTTCCAAAATCCAGACCCTTAGCAATCATCTGGGTCCCGATTAGAATATCATATTCATGTTCATCAAATGCCGTTATGATTTTTTCAAAACCATGCTTTCCTTTGGTCGAATCTAGGTCAAGACGACCAATCCGAGCCTCCGGCATTAGAAGTTCCAGCTCTTCCTCGATACGCTCCGTCCCGAATCCCCGACTTTCCATATGCGTAGTACCACATGCAGGACATACTTGTGTAGGTCCCTCGTGATGTCCACAATAGTGACAGTGCATCCTATTTGTGGACTTATGATACGTTAAACTCACATCACAATTTACACATTTCGTCACATATCCACATGTATTACATTGGATAATTGGGGTATGCCCCCTCCTATTTTGGAATAATATAACCTGTTCCTTTCTGTCTATTGTCAGTTGGATTTCTCTTAGCAATACCGTACTAAAATAGGTATGCATATTTCCCTTTCGCTTTTCCTCCGAAATATTAACAACCTCTATTTCTGGGAGCTGAGCAGTACCATATCGTTTTAACAATGCTACGAAACCATATTTTCCTGCTTTTGCATTATAATAGCTTTCGATAGAGGGTGTCGCCGACCCGAGTAATACTTTAGCTTGATGCAAATACCCTAAATAAATTGCTGTGTCACGAGCATGATAACGAGGCGCAGGATCGTACTGCTTATAAGAGCTTTCATGCTCTTCGTCCACAATCACAATCCCCAATTTATGAAAAGGCAAGAAGAGTGAAGACCGCGCACCAATTACTACTTTGTATTCATTTTTTAAAACCTTGTGCCACACTTCCGCTCTTTCATTATCATTGAATTTGGAATGATACACCCCCAATTGGTCTCCAAAATATAATTTCAACCGTTCTGTGATTTGAGTTGTCAATGCAATCTCAGGCAAGAGGTAGAGTGCTCCCTTACCCTCAGCTATTGCCTGTTCAATCATCCGGATATAAAGCTGCGTTTTCCCCGATGCAGTCACACCATGTAGTAACACCACATCCTTCGTCCCGAACAATCCGTTTATCTGCTCAAAAGCAGCTTGTTGATCAGTATTAAAGCTGAATTCCGCTGTCAATTCTATATCTTCGCCCTCAAACCGACTCACGATTTTCTCCTTTACCAAAAATACCCCCTTGTCAATCAACGCGGTGATGCTACCTGCCCCACAGCCAACCGCTTCCATAATTGCCTGACGGGTTACTTCCACCGCTGCTTTGGACAACTGTAAGTAAGCCAGTACCGCATCCTGTTGCTTAGGCGCACGGTTCAATGAATCAAGTAATTCACGCTTCCCTCGCTCATCTCCATATTCCGTATTCAAGACTAGAAAATTCTTTCGCTTAGGTTTATAGCGTTCAGATATCTCTTCGGATATCTGCAAAAATCCCCTGTCAAATAACTGTTTGAGAATCGGAAACACAGTTTTTTGGCCCAATAATTTGACAATATCACTCACACTAAGTTCACCCGCAATTTCAAGTGCTTCAATGATCATGTATTCCTTATCCGATAGCTCACTTTTATCCACTCGATCCGAATCCGCGGCGATAATCTTTGTTTCGCTAGCCAGCTTCAGCGCCGCAGGCAATGCCGCTTGCATCACCTCCCCCAATGTGCACATATAATAATCGGACATCCATTCCCATAATTTCAACTGAGATTGGTCTACGATAGGATGCTCATCTAAGATATCAAGCACATATTTTGCCTCATACTTTTCAGGAGCTTGGTCGGTAATATTTTTAACGATAGCTGAATAGATCTTATTTCTTCCAAACTGAACGATGACACGCATCCCTATGCCGACCTTGTCGCTCCACTCTGAGGGAATACGATACGTATATGTTTTGGAAATAGACAGCGGTAAAATGACATCTACAAAACAAGTTTTTCGACCAGTTGAAAATAAAGAAAAATCCATCGACATGTTGCAAACTTAGATAAACTTGGGGCTATATGCAAGGTAGTAATGCACGAACAAAACGATAAAGGCATTAACCTCTCGAAACAAAACCTGTAGGAGGCACTTGTCGAAAAAAACCAATATAATTGTCCGTTATATAGCTACCCCAACCTTCAAGAATTTTTATAGCGAAGTATTGTGAAGAATTTTAAGATCTATTCTTAAGCGCGGCAATAAACAGTCCGACCCAGCCAATCATAAAGCAAACACCCCCTAACGGAGTAATTGGTCCCAGAATCGATACATTTCCGAAGCCTGTCACCTCCCTAACACTTAAGATATATAAAGAACCCGAAAACAATAGAATACCGATGACGAACGCAAAAAATGCTACTCGAATAGACGTATTCTTAGCTCTAGAAAATGTGGCTAAAAACAACAATGCAAAAGTATGATAGAAATGATATTGATTTGCGGTTTCCCAAGTACCGATAAGATCGTCGCTAATTTTCCCCTCCAATCCATGCGCGCCAAATGCCCCCAATATTACAGCAGTAAGCCCCAAAAAGGATGCTGTGAGAATGATTTGTTTATTCATGAGTTAAGTCAATATTTTTTTATCCTCGGTATACTGCCTATAAAAGTATAAAATATCACGCAATAAGCTAGTTTTTTTATCGAAATTTGAGGAAACAAGTCGATGGCGCTACCAAAGTTTAGATTTGTAGGTTTTTTTAGTACGTTTGTTTGATCATGAGAAACACCATTATAGTCACAATATTACTTTTTATTGCCGTTATAGCAGCTTCTATATACTACTTTTCGGATTTAGACAAAGACCATAATGAAGCTGTCAAACCGCTGAAGTTTCTACCACGTGACACCTATCTGATAGCTTCTTTCAAAAATGACGAAACTACGGACAATATATTTAAGGATTTCGAAATCTTCAACGCAATACTAGGCAATAAAGAAGTTGATGAGTTGACAAACTTAAAAAATTCACTATTAAGGAGCCCTGCTTTGCAACCCTATACTCTTAATCAGGAAATCTACATATCCTTCCATCCGGAAGACAACGAAATCACGTCGCTATTTACGATTCCTTTTACGCAAAACATTCCTCAAAAAGAGCTTTCAGTGTTAGTCAATTCCCTTAGTAATCGTTATAAGGTAAGCCTCAAAGACACGTTAGGGACTACCTTATATACCTTGGACGAAGGGAGAAAAGACACCTTACTATATGCTGCATTTTCCCATCAGATGATATTCAGTAGCTACTCCAAGAACCTACTGCTAAAAACACTCGATGACAATAATTTAAAATTATCCAAAGACCAAATCGATTACTTTATTCAGCACAATTCTAAGAATTCCCCACTAAGTGTCTATTTCGACCACAAACAGATCCCCCATATTACGAAGCAACTTATCCATCGGAAACCTGGGCAAAACATCAGCCTATTTGCTGATCTCAGAGGCCAATCGGCATGGAACATCAATTATAAAAACGATGCCTTGATGCTTGTTGGCGAGAGCGAAGTTACAAATGACTCCAGCTATCTTTCCATTTTTACAAATCAAAGTAAAACAGATCAAAACCTTTACACATACTTTCCATCCAATACAGCCTCTTATTTAGAATATTCTATTAGCGATACCACCTCCTTCAATAAAAAACTCGATAGTTTCTTTGATAAAAACGACGATCACAAAAGATATATGAACCATATACAAAATGTGGAAAGCAGTATAAAAATCGATTATGAAAAAAATCGAAGAAGAATCTGGGGAGATAATTTTGCTACAGTAGAATTGACTAACGGAGACCTGCTCGGCTTTGTAAAAATTGGCGACCCCAAAACTTTCAACACCCTCATTAGCAAGCTAAGCAAGGAAATTGCAGATTCTCTTTACCAATTGGACTTTTCGAATACACTTTACTTTGCTTATGGAAAGGCATTCCAATCTTTTCAACGCCCATATTTTCACATCCTGAACGACCAAACCGTTGTCTTTGCCAACTCACAGGGCAACCTTCAGGCTTACCTTAGAGATTGGAAAATGCAAAATCTACTCACAGGCACTTTAGGGTTCAAAAATTTTGAAAAACTACAAGGCAATAAAGCTAATGTCACATTTTTCCTTCACGGCAAAAATGCAAATAGCATCATTGCTAACTCACTAACATCATCCTATTTAAAAAAATATAGAGATAAAGAGAACTTTGGTTTTCAGGATTTCTACTCGTGGTCAATACAATTAGCAGGTAACAACGGAAGCTTTCTTTCAAGCATATATGGCATATACAAAAGCAAGTCCGCTCCTGGCGGCGCACCAAGTTGGACCTACCCTTTCGATGGAAAACTCATCGGCAGCCCCTGGGTCTTCGAACACTCCGACACCAGTATGATGATCCTAGCCCAAGAGCAGAACCATACAGTACACGGCATACATCCCAACGGATCGAAACTATGGTCCGCAGTTTTTTCTGGCCGCGTAATCGGTACACCATTCCAACTGGCTGATCGTAGTATAGTGTTAGTTACAGACAATCAGCGCTTGTATCGCTTTGACACCGCTGGAAAAGTATTCAAAAACTTTTCATTAGGACTTCCCCAACCGGCAAGTTACTCTCCTACACTCGCTAGTTATGACAACCATATACTGTTCATCCCAATAGCTAATAAGATTTTGGCCTACGACATCGAAGGTCATAAAGTAGAGCAATGGAAAATAACAGAGCTAGACGGCGAAATCCTGTTTGACGTCAAGACTATTCGGTTCAAAGACAGAGATTATATCGTCGTAGGGACCCAAGCAGGTAGTTTCTATTTCCTAGACACAACAGGTAATATCATCAAGAAAGTACAACATGATGACATATCTAAACTTACTAACCCTATATTCTTAACTCCTTCCCTTGATGGTCAAGATTTGCAGATTCATACAGCAGATGGGGTGGGCAATTTAATCATCGCAAGCCTTACAGGGAAAACACAAAAACGCCCTATTAGCCAATGGTCCTCAAGTGCATATACGGATTTCCGAAATGTCACTTCAGATGACCAAGCAGATCTTGTTGTCGTTGATAAAAATAAACTGACAGTGCACAGCATTAAAGATAGTACCCTATATTTTCAATACACTTTTACCAAAGATATTGATGACAGACCCCAATTTTTCCCGCTCGAGAAGAATCTTTTCAGGCTAGGAGTCGCTTCCCGAAGTAACTACCTAATTGGCCTATTCAACGAGAATGGTCACATGCTAGAAGGCTTCCCATTAGAGGCACTTCCTAATTTCTATTTCGGAAAGATTAATTACGCTGGCGGCAACTATCTATTGTGTACCAAACGAGACCACAAGCTGTACGCATTTCCATTTTAATAATTTGATTTTCAAAATTTTAAATTAATGTGCCAAAAAAGGTTAAAATCAATAAAAACGTACAAAAAATAGTTCCAAATACTAATAATTTATATTAGGTTTGCATTCTTAAATTAGCTATGCTGACACGACAACAGAACAAGGAAATACTATCCAAATCAGACAAAATCGTCATTACAACCCATCATAAACCAGATGGAGATGCTTTAGGATCATCATTAGGTCTATACCATTGGCTTAAAGATGCTGGGCATCATGTAAATGTAATCGTATCATCTGATTTTCCTGCTTTTTTGGACTGGTTGCCGGGTCGTGATGAGGTACTCATTTATCCTGACCAACCCGAACTATGTCAGCAACTCGTTCAGGAAGCGGCCCTTATCTTTTGCTTAGATTACAATGCTTTTTCACGAACAAATGTAATGGAGCAAATTTTACGTGAGGCTCCCGGCAAAAAATACATGATTGATCATCATCTGGATCCTGAAGGATTCGATGACTATCGTTTGTGGGACTCATCCGCTGCCGCGACAGCTCAATTAATTTTCAATTTCATTGAAGACTGTGTCGATCAAGTAAGCGAAATTACTCCAACAATAGCCACTTGTCTTTATGCTGGCATTATGACGGATACGGGCTCATTTAGATTTAGGTCGACTACCGAAGAGGTACACCAAATTATCGCTAAGTTGATTCGATCGGGAGCTCGCAATTGGGAGATACATGAGTCTATCTACAACAGCTCCACGGAAAACAGACTTAAATTTCTAGGGCACTGCCTTCTGAACAGATTGCAAGTCATACCTGAATACAATACTGCGCTGTTTGCGGTTGCAAAGCAAGATTTAGAGCAATTTCAAGTCACTACTGGTGATACCGAAGGACTCGTTAACTATGCCCTTTCTATAAAAGGTATACGATTAGCAGCTTTGATTATAGACAGAACTGAATTAATAAAGTTATCTTTACGTTCTATTGGAGATGTACCGTGTAATGAAATTGCACGTAAGCATTTCAACGGAGGAGGGCATTTCAACGCTGCTGGAGGTAGCGCCGAAGGGGACTTGAAATCCGTGGTTGACCGATTTAAGATGATGTTACCTGAATATACTGAAATATTAACAAAATAACTATAGTGAATAAACGGAAATGAAGAAATCAATCCTATTATTATCAGCAGTTGCATTGCTATCAACTGCTTGCCAAAATTTCAAAAAAGGAGATGGCGGTCTTGAATACAAAATAGTAAACGATAACGGTGCCGAAAAAGCTAAAGCCGGTGATTTACTATCTGTAGATATGATTATCAAATCAGACAGAGACTCTGTGTTAAACAGTACATACGATATTGGCCTACCTCAGATTGTAAATATTGCACCAGACAGTATCCCTGGTCTATACAAAGGTGATTACAATTCCATGTTCAAGTTTTTAGGTGAAGGCGATAGTGCCGTTTTCCACCTAAATGTAGATACCATGGCTGCAAAAATGAGCCAACCTAAAGTTGAATTCGCAGACAAATATGTTACCTTCACCATTAAGGTAAGAAAGCACTTCAAAAAAGGAACATTGACAGATTCGGCTCTTTATGCTGACATCAACAAATACATGGAAGGTCAATTGGAAGGATTGAAAAAAGCTGAAGAAGGTAAAATCTCGACTTATATCAAATCCAATAAATTAGACCCTAAGAAAACAGCTTCAGGTCTTCAATACGTCATCAAAGATCAAGGAAAAGGAGCAAAAGTTGCTGTGGGCGATACCGTTGTTGTAAACTACACAGGAACATTGACATCAGGTAAAGTTTTCGACACCAACAATGCCGAAGTAGCGAAGAAAGAAAAAATGCACAATGCTATGCGTCAATACGAACCTATTCGTTTCCGTGTAGGACATGACCCTGTCATCCAAGGATGGACTGAAGGTATGCAGTTATTGAACAAAGGAGGCAAAGCTACATTTATCGTCCCTTCTCAATTAGGTTATGGTGAGCGTTACCAAGGAGGTCCTATTCCTCCATATGCACCGCTTGTATTTGAGGTTGAATTGGTAGATGTTATACCGGGTCCAAAGACTGAGCCTGCGCCAACAGCCAATCCACTCGGAGCTCTTGGCAATGCAGCACCACAAGGCACAGCACCAAACGTAAAATAATTTACAATTATCTTAATAAAAACACGATTCAGTTAGCTGAATCGTGTTTTTTTGTTTATAATTAGGCTATCTGTTTACAAAATGTTAATTTTAGGCCGATTTAAGGAATTCCTACTATGCCTGACCCCTATATATTAACAGATACCCATACCCATATTTATTATCACGTTGATACATCCACTTTAGATGAACAAGTGCAACGATGCTTTGATAAAAATATCCATCGGTTATTTTTACCGAATGTCAACACAGCTTCTATCGAAAAAGTACTTGGTGCTGTTAAATCATATCCAGATAATTGCTTCCCCATGTTGGGATTACACCCCTGTGATGTAAAAGACAACTACAAAAAAGAACTTGCCAACATAGAGACGGCGATAGCCAATCACAAGATATATGCAATAGGCGAAATTGGCTTAGACCTTTACTGGGATAAAACAACACTATCCATTCAACAAGACGCCTTCCGTATTCAAGTAGCATGGGCTAAACAGTTAGGTCTCCCTATTGACATTCACTGCCGTGAAGCCTTTGATGAACTTTTTGAGCTATTGGAAGAATTAAAGGATGATAAACTCTTTGGAGTACTGCATTGCTTTACCGGCACTTTAGCGCAGGCACACAAGGCTATATCGTTGGGCTTCGCCCTAGGGATAGGCGGTGTCGTGACCTACAAAAAAGCTGGACTAGATATCGTCGTAAAAGAATTAGATCTTCAGCATATTGTATTGGAAACAGATGCTCCCTATCTAGCTCCGGTCCCTTTTCGAGGCAAACCAAATGAGAGCAGCTATCTATATCATATAGCAGAGAAAGTCGCAGACCTCCATCAAATCAGCATTGAAGAGGTAGCCAATATCACCACAGCAAATTCACAAAGAATATTCGGAATCTAATGCACAACATATTCATTATCTACACAGGCGGGACCATCGGCATGGTCAAGGACGAAGAGACAGGTTCGTTCGTACCCTTTGACTTTGAGCTTATCGCACGCAATCTACCCGATCTCAGCAGGCTCAATTACAAATTGACGGTACATTCCTTTACCCCTATTATTGACTCCTCCAATATGAACCCCACTGTGTGGATAGAAATGGCTAATATAGTCAAACAAAACTATGAGCACTATGACGGCTTTGTTATCTTACATGGATCTGATACCATGGCCTTTTCAGCCTCCGTACTTAGTTTTATGTTGGAGGGGCTACAAAAACCTGTAATCCTTTCCGGTTCCCAACTCCCTATTGGCGAGATCCGTACAGACGCCAGGGAAAACCTCATGACCGCATTGGAAATTGCTTCCGCTCAAGTCAACGGTAAATCCCTTATACAGGAAGTCTGCATTCTTTTTGACAATAAGTTATTCAGAGGCAATCGTTCTTTCAAATACAATTCGGCCAAATTTGAGGCATTTCGTTCCCCTAATTATCCAGTACTGGTCGAAGCAGGCATCCATTTAAAATACAATACGGAGGCACTCTTGGACAATAGCAACAAAGAGTTCATCTTACATACCCAATTAGATAATAGGGTGGCCGTCTTGAAATTATTTCCGGGGATGAGTGCTTCCACAATCAAGACTATATTAGACTCCGATGTCCGCTCCATTGTCATGGAAACATTCGGTTCCGGAAATACCACCACTGATCAATGGTTCCTAGACCTCCTTAAAGAAGCCATTGATTCCGGAAAAAACATCTTAAATATATCTCAATGTAAAGTAGGTTCCGTAGAACTGGGACGCTATGAAACCAGCCAAGGACTGAAAGCAATTGGTGTGCTCAATGGATACGACATGACCTTTGAAGCTGCAGTCACTAAATTAATGTATCTACAAGGCGAGTTAATAAGCCAGCAGGAAGTTGCGTACTGGATTGAAAAGGACATACGAGGAGAACTGACGGTCAACGATTGATGCTAACGCGAGGGCTGCCAATTGAGATTGACGTTCTATGCTTTTCTGTTTGTCAAAACTTCAGCTACTACAAAGTTGCTTCCCCCGACAAAGATTAAATCACCTTCAGTATAAGCTTGTTTAGCCCCCTCTAAAGCATCCATTACACTCGAGTAGGATTTGCCTGATAAATGGTAAGTAGCCGCAATCTGGGTTAATTCATTCGCATCCATAGCTCTCGGCATTTGAGGACTTGAAAAGTAATAAGTCGCTTCTTTTGGCAACAACGGCAACATATGATTCAAATCTTTATCCTTCATTGCACCCATCACGATGTGTAAGCCACGATACGATGTCAGCGCAAGGTTTTTGAGAACTTCTTTTATACCGTCCTCGTTGTGACCGGTATCACAAATGATTAATGGATTGGTTGAGAGGGTTTGCCAACGACCTTGTAATCCCGTATTCTTTTGGACAGATGCCAATCCCCGTCTTATATCTTCATCAGCAATATTAAACCCGCCAGCTCTAAGACGATCAACACCTACGAGCACCCCGAGTAGGTTTTTAAGTTGATATGAGCCTTTCAAATCCAAATGAAATCGCCCTCTCATCGTCTGCAAAGCTCCTCCTACTTCGACTTCCATATACACATCATTGGTACTTAGTAGTGTAGACTGCAATACATCTGATGCAAAACAGATAGGAGCCTCTTCATTAGAAGCCTTACTTTCAAAAACAGGAGCAGTGCGACTGTCTCGTTCGGAAATGACCACTGGTACACCATGTTTGATAATACCGGCCTTCTCACTAGCAATCTCTGGCAACGTATCACCTAACAAATTCATATGGTCCATCCCAATATTCGTGATAAGGCAGAGCTCAGGAACAATAATATTAGTACTATCTAATCGCCCTCCAAGTCCCACTTCGACGATTGCCACATCCACTGTGGCTTGTGCAAAATAATCAAAAGCCATTGCTACCGTCACTTCAAAAAAAGAAGGTTGTATACGGTCCATCAACACCTTTTGACTTTCTACAAAGTCAATCACCTGTTGCTCGGGAATCACCTCACCATTGATTCGAATACGTTCCCTAAAATCGACCAAATGTGGAGAAGTATACAGACCCGTCTTATATCCAGCCTCCGCTAGTATAGAGGCCAGCATATGAGAAGAAGAGCCTTTCCCATTCGTGCCTGCGATATGTATGGATTTGAATTTATGCTGAGGATTGCCCAGCGCTTGGCAGAGGGCCAACGTGTTATCTAAATCTTTTTTATAGGCGGATACCCCAACACGGGTAAACATAGGTAATCGAGCGTATAAATACTCGATTACCTCGTTATATGTAGCATTCATGTAAAATGAATTTTATCTAACTCTAAAGTTGAATACGATGACACCTGTTTGGGAATCAGGTGCTTTTTCCAATTCATTGAGACGAGCTCCACGAACAGCTCGTTCACATTTTTCCCATAACGATCGATCGGGAAGTGTGGTCCCCTTCACACCCGCTCGTGCATAGGTAATGGTGCCATTAGGAGCCACACGGATTTCAACCGCAACCTTTCCAGATTGTTGTCCCTTATCATCGATATTAGGGCGTACCACGAAACGTCTATTGGCTATCGAAAGCATCATGTTGCCATCACCGGATCCCCCTTCGCCATAATTAGAAGCCAACGGGTCGCCCAATTTACTTCCTTGATTACCTGCGACACTTCCTGTACCGTCTCCAGTACCTGTTGCATTATTCTTTTTACCCTTATACAAAGCATTCGGGTTCACCGCCGGCGTACTATTCTCCTTTTTCGTCGTAGTCTCAGTAGCGGTCACCTTAACAGGTTTCTCCGCCTTTGCTACAGCCGGTGCATCATCCATATCCTGTGTCGCCACTACTTTATCAGCAACTTGCTGAGAGGGGGTAGGTGTGGGAGTCTCTGTAGGTTCAATTTTATCCGGCTTTACATTGTTCGCATTGGGATCCATAGAAGGTTCCTCCACGCTCATATAATCATCGCCCATACCCTCATCACTTGTACCATAATTGACAATGATTCCGCCCGTACCGTACTGTGGCAATTCCTTGCTAAATACGATAAAAAAACCAATCGCTACCAGTGCTCCCATTATTATGGCAGAGATACCAAGTGCTTTTGGTAAGTTGTTCTCCTCTTGAAGATGATAATACATATTATAAAACTAACTTTTTTTGATCAAAGAACAAAGACTTAATCCTTGCTCTAAATATCAGTATCTCGATACTAATCCCTATTTATCCTTCTTTGGCTCTGTGGCCAATACCAATTTAATCTTCAAGCGATTAGCAACATCCATCACCGAAATCACATTCTGAATCGGCACACTATTGTCAGCATACAACATAATCGTCAATTCTTCACCAGTAGCCATCTTAGACTGAATCAATGCCTCTAGGCTCTCATAGGGTACCACTTGCTTATCAATATGATATTGCAAGTCACTAGTAATCGATACGGTCATTGTTTTCTTAGCGACAGATTGCTCACCAGCACTTGACCTAGGAAGCAACAATTTGACAACCTGAGGATTGGATACAGCCGACGCCAACAGGAAGAACAACATCAAGAAAAACATGATATCGTTCAATGCAGCGGTATGTACTTCAGCAGACGGCCTTGCTCTTCTATTACGAATATTCATAATTCAATTTCTTTCTTACTGGTGACTTATGCGCCAGGTTCGTCCAACAAATCAATAAACTCTACTGCATCTGTCTCCATACGCAAAATCAAACGCTCCACCATCATATTCAATATATGATAGCCAATATACGCTAAGATACCAACGGTCAGTCCAGAAGCTGAAGAAATCATCTTCACATATAGACCTCCAGATACGGAACCAATATCAATCCCGCCTACGGCCTCTACATCCCTAAAAATCTGAATTACCCCAAAGATTGTTCCCACAAATCCCATCATTGGTGCTATACCCGCAATAATACCCAATATATTGATATTCTTCTCTAGCTTAGAGACCTCAATCTTGCCTACATTCTCAATTGCACCTTCTATGTCCTTAATTGGTCTACCTACACGCAAAAGACCTTTTTGCAACATTCTTGATAGTGGCGTATGGCTTGAACGGCATACTGCTACCGCCGCATCTAACTTACCAGACATTACGTTACTCTTGATTTGTGCCATTAATCCATTGTCAAATCTTGACGCTTTCCTTATGGTAATATAGCGTTCTATAAAAATTACCAATCCCAAAAAGAAAAGAAAGGCGATTGGCCACATAATCCATCCCCCCTTCATTAAGAGTTGTATCAGATTTGTGTCCTCTTGTGTAGCCATTTGTATAGGCTGTTGTACTGCCCCAGCTAATGAGTCCAATGCTAACGCTGTGTCTTGAATTAATGACATAATGCTATTAAGTATTTATTGTTATATTAATTAGTATCCTGATATTGAAGCTTATACTTGATGTGTTCTTCCCTCTTTGGGATTTCAAAAACTATCACAAAGATAACCCCTTTTTTCTTATTTAATTCGCTCTGAGAATGCATTTGGTTCGATGGACTCACGCACTTGCCGTAATTCGATATCGGCTTCCTCTTTAGTCTTAAATGACTTCCATACCACCTTCTTCCATTTCTTAGACCTTTTACTTTCGTAGATATACACCTTCTTGTGGCCCTTCGCACGCAAATCCTCCACTTGCTGCTCCGCTTGATTCCAATGTGCATGCGAACCCACTACAATCATCCACTCATGGGTTGCCGGCTGCAATTCTACTGGCTTTTGCACCACACTATCTTGTCTGACCGAATCACTCTTCGCGCTATCCACTGCGGCCATCAATACTACTGTATCTGGCTGAGGAAGAGGCTGCAAATGTACAGACGTATCTTGAGCAGGAATACTCGCCACCGGAGTAGATATATGCTGCTTCTGCATATCCCAGTAGTAATACAATCCTCCGATAATACCCAACGACACTAAAGCAGCCACCACGTACCATACCGTTCCACTAGATTTAGAGCGTTCAGGAATCCAAGCCTCGACTATTTGCGACGCTTCCTCCTGCTCTTCTTGTATTTTCTCTTCTTCTGTTGATTGCGCTGAAACAATTGGAGAAACGATTGGTGGTACCACCGTTTCCTCTTCTGATACGACTTCTTTAACAGGCGATATAGGCATCTTAGCCCCTTCCGTTTCTATAAAAGAACGCATCTTGTCTTCAATATCCTTGATGGGTTCGAAGTTGAATCCCGTGAGATCTAATGGTTTGAATACGAACGTATTCCCATAGTTAACCAAGTATCCAATATCATCCAATTTAGCTTGACCAGATTGCAGCAATTCTTCCTTCACCTTTTCAACCTCCTGGTTCACTATAACCATTGCCTGTTGACGGTCTACTTGCAACTGACGTTGCACATAGGTGACAAAGTCATATCCAAAAGTTCCCTGTGTGTCCAGTTCCAGATAATTGATAGGAGGCAAAAAAGCATTGCGACTTTGATCGAAAGTCGCTGGAGTATGTTTCCGTTTAAAGACACCAATCCCATCTACCTTAACCTCGGCATGTCTTTTTAATACGTTATTAATGCTTTTTCCTAAATTCATCCTTATCAATATCTTTGGGACGCAAAGTTACTATTTTATATTAAAACGAATAATTAAGACCACCCAGTATATTGAACCCAAAACGAGGATAGTATAGATAATTTTCGTATTCCTTATTAAACATATTGTTTGCCTTCACAAATATACCCAACTGCTTCATTGCCCGATACTCGGCTCCAGCACTTAAATCGAAGAAAGAAGGAAGCGTTACCTTTTTATAAGTTGGAGAGATATCTACAGTTCCTCCATTACTTGTATAAGTATATTCTCGTGCAGTCCTATCGCCGTGAAATAGTGCCTCAGCATCTATGAACAACTTATCCGAAATATTGAAACGTGCATTAGCTGCGAGTTTCAATTTCGGCAAGTGCCAAGCCTCGTCCTCCGTTTGCATCGTATATTGATCGATGTTCAGACGACCACCAAGATTGACGACTTCAGAAAGACGAACATTGATTTCCCCCTGCAAGCCGAAATATTTGGAAGCTTTCTCACCCAGTCCATCATAGACCACGTCAAATTGGAAAGGAGTATTGACATTATTCACAAATAAAGGCAACCCTTCCAACTGTTTGTACATCACTTGTGCTTTATAGCCAAATGTCGCCCCTGCATTCCCTTTAATACCTCCAAAGAAATTCAGTCTTTCTATGGTATTAATCATATTTGCCCCTGGTGCTAAGTACGGATTTTCTTTCGTAAATGAACGCAACGATGCTTTCTTCACATTGCCATTCACCCCCCCAAACAAGTGGATATATTCGGGTACAAGAGAAAAGTCAACCTCGGCAGAAGGAAATACATTGAAACGAGAAGAATCACCAAATTCAGAAACCAGATTAGCGCCCAATGTCACTACATAGTTATCTCCTTTAAAGCTGATATACGGATTGATATTCGCGATCGAATTTTTTGTCTTACCACCTTTATCCACATTGGCCGTACCGTCTATGCTATTCACGTCCACACTCAGGTTAGCACCAATGTTAAACGCACGCATACGCTTATTTAAGTAACCCGATAGTGCGATAGAATTTTCCTTAGCCTCAAACTTATCTTTGTATGTATAGGCATCAGCTTTCGCAGAGTAGCTAAAGGCATCCTCGTTATTTGGATCATAGTTACTGGTCAGCTCACCGGTAAAATAGATGTCATTGAAGGCTTGCTTCTCTGGAGTTGGATTAAGAGATACACCATTGATATCTAAAGGATTGCCATAGAATCGAGTGGCATAGCGGTTGTAGCCGATAAGTCCATCTACTGTAAAGGCATCATAAACTCGTCTACCAAACACGCCAACCTCTTGCTTCGAAAACCGTTGATTCTCGATATCGCCCTTTTGGCTTAGATGCTTTACAAATCCCCCTACACGTATATTTTCATATTCATCATATGAAAAATAACCTTCACCTAGGATGGTATTAAAATTTCCTACTCCCAGTTTAACATAGTTACTTGTCTGATCGGACATTTGAGAAAAAGGAGTCTCTTTAATATCCAACTTATATAACCCTGTATTGATATCTAACTTCTTATCCACTACATTGCCATAATTAAGCTTAGGCATATAGCTCCTTTTGTTGGTCATATCCGGGCTACGTCGGATTTTGACTGCGTCAGCAAGAATAGGCTTATAATCCCGCACTACATCAAACGAATCAATCGTTACTGGTTTCTTGTCTGTAGGCTCCTGTTGAGCAAATCCATTAAAACCTGCACCAAGTAAGAAGGTTACTACGGCACATTTCTTAAACACAGTATTTTGCAACTTCATCATTATTTCCTATTTCTTTGTAGTATTTAATTTCTGTAATTTTTCCTTAGCTGTCTTCAAGATATCGTCCTCTTTGTTTTCGTAGTTATCGATAATACTCTCCAAAGTTGACTTCGCTTGGAAGTTGTCGCCTTTTCCAGCATATGCATCCGCCATCAAGATAAATCCTCTTGCCACCCAATAGTCATACGAAGAGAATGAATCTGAAATATCAAAGGCAGATTTGATTGCCTTATCATACTCTTTGCCTTTCAATTGTTGTTCGGCAACCAAATACCTAGCTTCGGCCCCTGTAGCTGTTTTACTTTTCAGCGCAGCAAGGTTTAATTCCTTTGTCGCATCAGCAGCTTTATTTGTTGCTAGATAAGCCTTTGCCGCATACAAATGTGCTTTAGCGATTTCCTCCTCGGACGACTTCTCATAGTTTTTCACTAAGGCCGCGTAGTTCAACGTCTCCTTGTAATCACCAATATTGAAATAGCTAGTCAACAAATTGTTGATTGCATATGCGTAATTGGACTTGTACTCCGAAGTCAATTCCAATTTTTTTAACTGCTGTACAGCTTCGTTGTATTTATTCTGTTTGAGATATAAATTAGAAACACTTACTAATGCACGTTCGGTGTATGCACTTGTCCAGTCATTCAAGATAATATTATAATCGTGTAAAGCTTCATCAGTCTTTCCTAGTGCAGCATTACTTTCTGCACGAACAAAACGTGCGTATTTTTCTTGAATAGGTTTTGGGAATTTATCAAAATATGCATTCACAGCTTCCACAGCTCCCTGGTAATTCCCTCTAGAAAACAAAGTAGTTGCAGTGGAGAACGTACGAGAATCTTGCTCCGAAGTAGTCAAGTCCCCAATATTGGTTCCTGTCGCATAGCGGATGTATCCTGTAGCATCACCTTTATCCAAATAAATATTCTCGATAGAGCGCATGGCCTGCTTAGCCTCATCAGTCGTCGAGTACTGGTCCACCACTCGTTGGAAGGTTTTCAATGCTACTTCATTATTATCTTGATTGTATTGTACCAAACCAATTGTGACCAAAGCGCGAGGCACATAACTACTTCTAGGATACTTCTCCACCATACTCTGTAGTCCAGAAATGGCTTGATCGTACTGTCCTAATGTAAAGTAAGTATAAGGAATCTCAAACGCTACATCATCCGCATAATTAGACTTTGGGTATTTTTGAACTACAGCCTGCAGAGTAGCAATCTTACCGCTGCTATTCCCCTGCAAACCTTGTATAATTCCCCTCTGGAACAACGCATAGTCTTGACTCTGCGCCTTCGAGTTAATCAACTTATCATACTCGGTCATCGCACGTCCGTAATTTTTTAAAGAAAAATACGAATCCGCTAATCTGGCAATAGCATCATTTCGTGTATTCAATTCAATCCCTTCCTTGCCACCCATGGACAAGAATCTCTCGAAATAGTTTGCCGAAGTGTTATAGTTCTCATTTCTAAATGCAGCATATGCCAAGGCGTAATTTGCGTAATTATAGACATCCGTATTACGCGCAGCAGGTAAGCTCAAGAATTTATTGAAGCTTGCTGTAGCCTCTTTATATTTACGGACTTCGTACATCGCTTCCGACTTCCAATAGATTGCTAGTGCATAGATTTCTTCATCATAACGATTGGCTTCGGAACGCATGAACATGGAGATTCCATTCTCAAATGCACGCTCATTATAATATTCTAAACCACGGTAGTAGGTTACTTTTTGATAAGCAGCATTCGCTTCCTTACCGCGATTTTTCATAGACTCCAACACATCCACTGCCGCGCGGTAGTTTTTCGTACTCAAGAGAATTTCAGCATACAGCGTCTGAGCCTCTTCATTTCGCACATTAGTAGGATAGGTCTTTATATATTCCTGAATAGCATCCAATGCTACCTGATGAAATTCCAATTCATAAGACAACTTCGCATAATTAAAGAGGCCTTCTTCTTGCAGCTGTGGATCAAAGTCAAGCTTTGACGCCCTAAAAAATGCATTCCTAGCACTCTGCTTATTGTTCTTCTTCAAGAAGGCATCACCTAACGTGATCATCGCACTTTGATAATAAGCATCGGGCTCGGTCATTTTTTCAAGCTCCATAATAGCCTTATCGTATTCTCCTAACTTATAGTTGATATAACCAATTTGATAACTATCTTGGTTATTTTGTGTCTTACCTTGATCTTGCGATTGGAACTTGTCGTAATATTCTTTTGATTTCTGCAGATTTCCTTTAATAAAATAAGTAGCAGCAATCACACGAAACATATCGGTCTCATTATCTTGCTTGGTCGTCTGCAAAATAGGGAGCGCATAGCTCAACACCTCATCATAACGTTTGTCCAGATAGTACAACGCTGTGATATAATAGGGATAGCTGCTTTCATAAGCCTTGGACCCCTTCAACCGCTCGAATTCATTTAGAGCCGTCTTGTACTCCGCATCCAAGTAACATAGATAAGCATAATAATAAATAGAGGCTTCTTGATACTGTCCGCGTTGATCTTTCAAAGATTCGAAAACCGGCTTCGCAGATTTATAATCCTCAGTCATGAACTGTGAGTATGCCAGTTTAAATCTGTACTCTGTATTCTCTGCCCCAGCCAGATTTTTACTCTCTATCTTGGTAAACCATTCGATGGCTTTCTTATAATCTTTCTTAGCATAATATGAACGGCCAATTTGGAAGTAAGCCGCTTTGGAATTAGGACTAGATGGATAATCTCGAATATACTTCAAGAATCTACCTTCAGCATCCGAATCTCCAAGCTCCAATGCGCATATGGCCTGATAATAACGAACATTTTCTTTCATCAGGCTTAACTCCTCATTCTCATCCAATTGCAAAGTAGACTTTGTGCGTATCTCCTCCACTTTGTCAAACTGTTTAGCTGCAGACCCGAACTTACCTCTCTCGAAAAGTTCCATACCAGATTTAAAAGCCTTATTGAGATCCTGCCAAGCAGTCTGTTGAGCAAAAACCGGCGTCGTCATTAAACTCAGCGCAATACCTACCTTGTAAATATTTTTATTCATCTGTCTATTTTTTATTTCTCAGTCGTCAGATGGAGCCTTTGATTTTTAAAATAATTATTGCCTGACTGCTTAATAATTACTTTAAAAATGTCGGGTTCATCTGTCTATTTTTTATTTCTCAATCGTCAGATGGAGCCTTTGATTTTTAAAATAATTATTGCCTGACTGCTTACTAATTATTTTAAAAACGTCGGGTTCATCTGTCTATTTTTGTCTCAATGGTTCAACACTTGCTCCGCGAAAACTAGATGAAGCATAAGCTGTCATTAGGCCATTATCATTATCGCAGATTCAATATATTCATCAGTGCTGACATTGCTCCTAATCAAAAGATTCTAAAATAACGCAAGTACCCTTATGAGTCCATTTTAAAAACGTAGACGCTACATCATGTTAGTATCCTCCATCAGTAGACATACGTATTTTAAAGTACTAAATTAGGACATCCTCGACAAGTTTTCCTCAAAAGTTATTAACACCTGTTAAGAACTGATAGTATAACGTAGAATTAGAAAAAAAAATATGCCCGATTGAAAAAATCGGGCATATTTCAGCTACTATAGAGAGCGGTAATCTTATCCCCTTTTCCCTGCTAATAGATAGAGTACGGCCATACGTACAGCGACTCCATTTTCGACCTGATCCAAGATAATGGAATGGTTACTATCCGCCACATCAGAAGTAATCTCGACCCCTCTATTGATAGGTCCTGGATGCATGATTGTAATTTCTTTATCGAGAGATTCCAAAATTTCTTTATTCAAGCCATATAACATAGAATATTCCCTTAATGACGGAAAATAGGCGATATCTTGTCGCTCTAATTGGATACGCAACATATTTGCGACATCACACCAATTAAGTGCTTTACGAAGATCGTGCTCAACTTTCACCCCAAGTGATTGGATATACTTAGGGATCAAGGTAGTAGGCCCACAAACCATGACCTCGGCACCTTGCTTTTGTAGACAAAGGATATTTGAAAGTGCCACACGCGAGTGCAACACATCTCCAATAATAGCGACCTTCCGACCGGCAACATCACCATATCGTTCACGTATCGAAAAAGAATCCAATAAAGCCTGTGTAGGATGTTCATGTGCACCGTCACCAGCGTTGACAATCTGCGCATTTACATGCCGACTTAAGAATACACCCGCACCTGCATAAGGATGGCGCATGACAATCATATCTACCTTCATCGCCAATATATTGTTGACGGTATCTATTAAAGTCTCTCCTTTACTTACTGAAGACGAAGACGCTGCAAAATTGACGGTATCAGCAGAAAGCCTTTTTTCAGCCAATTCAAAGGATAACCTCGTTCGTGTAGAATTTTCAAAAAAAACGTTTGCGATAGTAATATCTCTCAATGAAGGAACTTTTTTAATTGGTCTGTTCAAGACGTCTTTAAAATTAGTCGCTGTATCGAGAATTAGATTTATATCTTTTTCATTCAGATCCTTGATTCCTAAGAGGTGTCGTGTACTTAGTTGTTCTGCTGAAGATGACATGTATATCAGATTATTAGCGTTTAATATTTATTTCTTTTCGTTCAATAGGATAATACTGTCGTGTCCATCCACCTCTTCCCAATTGACAATGACCTTTTGAGAGTCAATGGAATCGACCTGGATACCTATGTAATCCGGTTCTATAGGAATTTGACGGGAGAATCGACGGTCTACCAATACCAACAGTTCAATACGACGAGCTCGGCCAAATGCTTGTATTGCATCCATTGCCGAGCGAATGGTACGTCCAGTCCAGAGTACATCGTCTACAAAAATCACGTTCTTACCTTCGACTATAAAATCAATCTCGGTACTATTTGCTAATAATGGATTAGCCCCTTCTCTTCTAAAATCATCACGAAAAAAAGTAATATCCAAAATCCCCGTAGGAACGGGATGGCCGAGCATAAGCTCTAACTCTTTGGACAATCTATTAGCCAAGTAAGTACCTCTTGGTTGGATACCCACTAAAGCAGCATTCGAAAAATCAACGTGATTTTCAATCAATTGTTGGCAAAGTCGCTTGATTGTAATTTGAAATTTGGGACCGTCTAATAAAATCGACTGTTTCATTCGAGGAATATTTAGGCAAACCTACTATTTTTTTTTGAAAATGCTGCCTTTTTTATAGCAAATAGCAGATTATGGTCAATTGCTAGCTATTAGCTGCCACAAACCTTAACGCCTTCTATTCACAAGATAATAAACAGGTAACCCAATCAAAATCAGGATTAAACCTGGCCATGTATATTGAGGTTTATAAAAAATAAGTAATACGCAAAATAACCCACCGATGCCTAGATACAGAAATGGTGTAAAGGGGTACAAAAAAGCCTTATAAGACCGCTCTACCATTGGCTTCTTCCAGCGCATCCATATCACACCCGCCACTGTCAACATATAGAACAAGACGATGACAAAAGAAATCATATCTAACAAATCACCGTATTGCCCACTCATACATAGTAAAGACGCCCAAGCCCCCTGCACCCATAACGAACGACTAGGTACATTGAACTTATTGTTCGGGATGATCTGCTTAAGGAACAAACCGTCTACAGCCATCTTTTGAAATACACGTGCGCCCGAAAGAACCAGCCCATTGACACAGCCAAAGGTAGAAATCATCACCAAGATAGCCATGATTACTGTGCCTGTATGCCCCAAAATCTTCTCAGCAGCAGCGACAGCAACACGGTCGTTCTGTGCAAAAGCAATTTCGTCACGTTCCAAAGCCATTAAGTAGATAAAATTACAAAACAAGTAAAGAATCATCACCAAGGCAGTCCCCCAGACCATAGCACGCACCACATTCCTTTTGGGATTTTCAATCTCACCAGCAATGAACGTGACATTCTCCCAAGCTACACTGCTAAAGACCGACCCTACCATCGCTGCGGCCACACCCCCCATTAGCACCCCACCCGAGATGTCTGTCCATCCAAGCCCCTTCAAGTTTTGGGAGGCTTGAAAACCAAAGCTCAGGTTATCCATAAAGAAATTGTGCTTAACCATTACCGCTCCACCAATGATTAACACCAAGAGAGCTAAAATTTTGGAGGAAGTAAAAACGGATTGCACAAGCTTACCGCTTTGCACACCTCGAGTATTAATAAATGTAAGCAACAGGATAACCAAAATGGCCAATATCTGAATCCACGTAATCTTGAAATCACCCTGCTGAAAAATAGGCGCCGCATTGTTCAACTCAGGGATAAGATAAGCGGTAAACTTACCAAAGGCGACTGCCACAGCAGCGATAGTACCCGTCTGAATAACCGTGAACAAACTCCACCCATATAGGAAGCCCGTCATCTTGCCGAAGATTTCTGTGAGATATGTATATTGTCCGCCTGCTTTGGGATACATAGAAGATAACTCCCCATAACAGATCGCCGCAGCAACGGTCATCACCCCAGTAATCACCCAAACCACAACCATCCACCATCCAGAACCTAACTGTCGCATGATATCTGCCGATACGATAAAGATACCACTCCCGATCATAGAACCCATTACGATCATAATCGCATCCCATAACTTAAGTTGACGTGTCATATTATTGGTTTATGAAAATAAACTTACACATATTCCACAATTTATTATCAAACCACCACATAAAAAAAGGAGTGATCTTTGAAAAATCACTCCTTTTTTACTTTCGTAGTTCCCTATTATTGCTGGATATGGTATTGCTGACTCATTTGGTTGATCAATCCATCCACTTCTTTTGTAAGCGGATTGTTCACCTCCTTGGCCATAATATCTCTATAACGAGATAGTGCATAGAAAGCATACTGCACATTGCGCGTTTCAAGATCAGGCTTCGTCTCGGCAATTGCTTGGTAGTAGGCTACGTTCTCTTTAATAAACTTCACATTACGACTGACAATCTCATCCGCTTTCTGCTTCTCGCCAGTCTTGTAAAGTGCATCAATGACCGTCCAATAACTCAAAGTTTCGGGCATACCGTACACGCGCTTTGGCATATTGGTATAAGCATCCACTGCCAATTTCTTCACCTCGTCCATTCGTCCTTGGGCCTGTAACCTAGAGATTGCATCACCATAGATACTACCTACGTATAAAGAAATATAACGATAAGAATCCGGATCGATATAAGAGGCATTCGCAATATTACCCCATTTGAACTTAGTCATGATATTGTTGTAAATTGCATCTGGATCTACTAAGCCTCTACCTTCCCCTTCTTTGACCCCCATCTCAACAGGCATCAAGCGTAAAGCAAATCCCTCTGACACCAAGTAACGATCCAAGCCCATGAAGTTATCATCGGGGACGGTAACCGTGAAATAAACAGGTCTCTTCCAATTATTATTGGCCAAAACAGCCAACATAGAAAGCTCCGCTCTCGAAACTATATTCTTGTTGTAATTCCAAGTCAACGTATCTGCAATGGCATCATTCCATTCTTTAGGCACCACCTTATTGGCCAATACGGCTTGCTTATCGACAGGCAATAACATTTTTTTGGTCGGCAAGTAATTTACCATCTCCCCATTTTGCAACTGCGCTTTGTATTCAGGATCATCAGACAACATGATTGTCAACAAATCCTTCACATTTACATACCCGGGTATACCTGCATCTTGATAATAAATCACATCACGTACCCCGTCCTTAATTTTAT
The DNA here is from genome assembly GCF_027627455.1 of Sphingobacterium sp. SYP-B4668. Lineage (NCBI taxonomy): Bacteria > Pseudomonadati > Bacteroidota > Sphingobacteriia > Sphingobacteriales > Sphingobacteriaceae > Sphingobacterium > Sphingobacterium sp. SYP-B4668. Next base: position 4,631,958 of record NZ_CP115483.1, read on the forward strand.
CTGGATCGATATTCAATGGAAGTGCATCTGCATCATTTACTTTCTGCATCATCTGCTTCATATACCAATCCGAGCTTAATAAACTCAAGTTGACCACGCGCACATCCGTACGAAATCCCTCCACCTCTTGCACGTACCAGAGTGGATAAGTATCATTATCACCGTAAGTGAAGAGTATCGCATTAGGCGCACAGGATTCCAAATAATTCCGCGCCATATCTCTTGCTAAATATTTCTCCGAACGATCGTGATCATCCCAATTTTGAGCAATCAAGATGACAGGACCACCAAGTACACACACAGCCGTAGCAATATAGCTCGCCATCTTCGGATCGAGTTTCTTCCTCAGGAAATCAGCAATCGCAACGACCCCAAGCCCAATCCAAATGCTGAATGCATAAAACGAGCCTGCATATGCATAATCACGCTCACGAGGCTGCAAAGGTGTCTGATTCAAGTAGAGCACAATAGCCAATCCTGTGAAGAAGAATAACAAGCCAACAATGCCCGCGTCACGTTGCCGTCTTCCAAAATGCCAAAATGCGCCTATAAGACCTATGATTAGGGGTAAGAAAAATAGTTTGTTATATGATGGATCGGTAATCACAGATGTAGGCAAAGCCTTCTGTCCCCCCACATGCATCTGGTCTATGGGTTGCTTAATTCCCGAAATCCAATTACCCTCTGTAAAGGTCCCATTCCCCTGCTGATCGTTCTGTCTTCCTGCAAAATTCCAGAGGAAGTAACGTCCATACATGTGACCTATTTGATAACCAAAGAAAAATTTGATATTATCTCCAAAAGTAGGTTGTTCATTTTCCCCTAGATTAAGATAATCTCTATAATACTGAACGTGTCCCGGTCTATCTCCACTATAAATACGAGGAAACAACGTTTCTCTATCATACTCGTAACCTACTTTTTTCTTCGCGACGACATACTTATCCCCATCCTTACGGTATACATTTCCCGTTTCCTTTGATGAAATTGGCTGCGCGTCGAAAAATTTGCCTTTCATCAAAGGTTCATCCCCATATTGCTCTCTATTTAAATAGCTCAAAAATGTGAATGCATTCTCTGGATCGCTGTTGTTTAATGTTGGGTTGGCTTTAGCACGAACCATAATCATCGTAAATGAGCTATATCCAAAAAGTACAAAGGCAGTACACAACAAGGCAATATTCAATAGTGGTTTGACTTTCTTGATCGAATACCAGATACCAAATACCAATGCACCGACCAATAGTAATAAGAAGAATGTCACGCCAGAACCAAAGCCAAAGCCCAGTGTATTGACAAAGAACAAGTCAAAATAGGCTGCAAACTTGACCGAGAACTGTATAATTCCCCAAAGGATGAGCGCCAATACGACGACTCCAAGCATCAAGGCAGTCAAAGCACCCTTAGACGTAGCTTTTGATGTACGACGGAAATAAATAACCAATGCTATTGCAGGAATTGCCAATAAATTCAACAAATGCACCCCTATAGACAATCCCATTACATAAGCAATGAATATCAACCACTTGTCACCTCCTGGCTGATCCGCCTGTTGTTCCCATTTCAAAATAGCCCAAAATACAACGGCTGTACACAAAGAGGACATAGCATATACCTCAGACTCTACTGCCGAGAACCAAAACGTATCAGTAAAAGCATAGGCCAAAGCCCCCACTAGACCTGCTCCCATAATCTGAATCAGGTTTGCCTGTGACACTTCCTCCCCACCAGTTACCAACACTTTCTTCGCTAACGCCGTAACTGTCCAAAAAAGAAACAGTATCGTCAATCCACTGGACACCGCCGAACCGATATTCATCCAAAACGCAATGCGCATGGTGTCACCCATTGCCAAATTCGAGAACAAGTTTTGCAACATTAAAAATAAAGGAGCTCCTGGTTGGTGAACAATCTGAAGCTTGTAGGCTGAAGCAATAAACTCTCCACAGTCCCACCAGCTCACAGTCCTTTCGACCGTCATCACATACACGACCGTGGCGACAACAGCGCAGACCCAACCTAATAAGTTGTTAATTTTAGTATAGTTCATAAATTATGATAGTATTTTGATAATACGCCTCGAAAATAAGGATTACAAACGGACTTCGGAATAATATTGTTCATTTTTAACACAATCGTAGGGGGCAATTTAACGAAATACGGCGATAGTTGCTTTGGAAGCTCCATTCGAAGATATCATGCGATAAATTATTAAGCTGAAAATCAGCAAGGATAAAGAAATTAAGCAAAAAAGTTTTGGAGAAAACAAAAAGCCCTGTATATTTGCATCGTCAAAATGAAACACAACGTTTCAAGACGTGATTGTCCCATAGTATAATGGTAGTACGACAGTTTTTGGTACTGTTTGTCTTGGTTCGAATCCAGGTGGGACAACAAGAAAAAAGAGAATTGCAAAGCAGTTCTCTTTTTTCATTTATAGCCTTTTTAACACTTTAAAAACAGTTTTGTTTATTTAAAACATTTATATATCTTTGCACAACATTAGCAGCTCAGGTCGCTAAGTTTGTCCCATAGTATAATGGTAGTACGACAGTTTTTGGTACTGTTTGTCTTGGTTCGAATCCAGGTGGGACAACAAAAAAGAGGATTGCAAAGCAGTTCTCTTTTTTCGTTTATAGCTGATTTTGCCGACCCTTACCCCACTCTAATCTGTGCACAATATTTAAATAAATTCCATCTCCAGCGACTGCGCATTTACAGCATACAATCCAATGACAAAATTGTTTTGCCCACCGTTCATATAAACTTGCATATCAAAGCAATTTTATCTATTTTTGCCCCGACAATAGCGATCACTTTTGCCACAATTGTCCCATAGTATAATGGTAGTACGACAGTTTTTGGTACTGTTTGTCTTGGTTCGAATCCAGGTGGGACAACTTTAAGTAATTAAACAGAAATTTATCAAAGTAAATTCTATTCTAATCCTTATTCAAAAACACTCACCATGCCTTTGCAATTTAACACCGTAAAACTATTTGCTGGTTCCGGCACACAGGAATTGTCAGAAAAAATCGCAAAATCTTACGGAAAACCTCTTGGAGACAAGACCTTATCAAAATTTAGTGACGGAGAGATCCAACCTTTCTACAACGAATCTGTACGTGGAAGTGATGTCTTTTTAATCCAGTCTACCAATCAGCCAACGGACAATCTTTTAGAACTCCTATTGATGATTGACGCTGCAAAGAGAGCATCCGCCCATTACATTACAGCTGTAGTTCCTTATTTTGGATTCGCCCGTCAAGACCGCAAAGACAAGCCAAGAGTAGCAATTGGAGCAAAAATGATTGCCAACCTAATTACAGCCGCTGGTGCGCACCGTATCATGACGATGGACCTACATGCAGCTCAGATACAAGGATTTTTCGACATTCCGGTAGACCACTTAGACGGCTCTATTATTTTTGTCCCTTACATCAAATCCCTAAATCTACCAAATCTAACGATTGCATCACCTGACATGGGTGGTTCATACCGCGCACGTACTTTTGCTAAATTTTTCAATGCAGAGGTTATCATCTGTGACAAAAGACGTAAACGCGCCAACGAAATTGAATCTATGTCTATTATTGGGGATGTGACCGGTCAAGACGTAGTCCTTATTGACGACATTTGTGATACAGCAGGTACTTTGTCAAAAGCAGCGGCATTGATCATGGAAAATGGAGCAAAATCTGTTCGTGCACTGTGTACACATGCGGTGCTATCAGGCAAAGCATATGAGACTATTGAAAATTCAGTACTCGCAGAAATGATAGTAACAGACACTATCCAGCTCGATACTGAGAAAATGAAGTCTTGCAGTAAAATCAAAGTCCTATCTACACAGGACTTATTTGCAAATGCTATTAAAAATGTAAATGAGCACGGATCTATATCCGACCTTTTTCAAGTAGATTAATCTGTGGATCCAAAAGACCACAAGTATATATAAGACAATAGAGGGAACTAAAATTAGTTCCCTCTATTTTTTTTGCAAAACCTCGTATTTAAACACAGTACATTCTTAATGATACCCCAGGAACAAAGTCAACTCCAAATTAGACAATAAAATAGTATTTACATAGGGATAACATAGCCTTTACATAGCCCTAACTTAGCCTTTGGCTATATAAAGGCTATCTAAAAGGTAAGTTAAAGTCAGTTTAACTTAGTACTTGATCACAACTTTTCCCAAGTAGCAATATAAACTAGAGACTACGGCCATTCGGAATAATGTTCCTGAAAATCTAACCGTTAAGATTTTGAATTTTCATTTTTTAATCCTTATCTTTGCACCTCAAATTTTAATAAATTAAAACGATGAAATCAATTGCTATTAGCGGTTCTGTTAGACAGAACGTAGGGAAAAGAGATGCAAAAGAATTGCGTTACGAAGGTAATGTACCTGCGGTTCTTTATGGTAGTGGTACGCAAACTCACCTATCTGTATCCGCAGCTGATTTGAAACAAGTGCTTTACACGCCAGAAGTTGTATTCGTAGAATTCGACCTTAATGGAAAAAAAACAAAAGCTATTGTTCAAGACGCTCAATTCCACCCATTGACTGACGTTGTTATCCACGTAGACTTTTTAGAGTTGAACGATGACAAAGCTGTTTCAGTAAATATCCCTGTTAAATTGACAGGTACTTCTCCTGGTGTTAAATTAGGGGGTAAATTAGTGCAGAAATTACGTACGCTTCGTGTAAAAGCTACTCCGAACAACCTACCTCAAGAAATTGAAGTACCTATGGAATCTTTGGAAGTAGGTAAATCATTCCGTGTAGGTCAGGTGAAACTTGAGAATGGTAAAGTGTTGAACAATGCTGACGATACCATTGTATCTGTCATCATGTCTCGTGCTCTACGTCAAGCAGAACAAGAAGCAGCTAAAGCAGCTCAAGGTAAAAAGAAATAATCTTAAATAGATTATAATAGACTTCATAAGAAAAGGCATCGATACGATGCCTTTTTTATTACCCCCACCCCTTAACCCATCTCTTCTTTCTTCCAGCCTTTCCCTAAAACCGAGGTAACCGTCTAAAATCTCACATCTATTCTCTATTTTTGCAGACTTAGATCAACAGATACAACATGAATTATCTTATAGTAGGCTTAGGTAACATCGGTCGTGAATATGAAGACACGCGTCACAATATTGGGTTTATGATAGCCGATGAATTGGTAAAGCAGGCTGGAGGTTCATTTTCCACATTAAAGTACGCCTTCTTTTCTGAATATAAGCAACGCGGACACAATGTACATGTCATCAAACCGACTACTTATATGAATCTCAGTGGTAAAGCTGTCAACTATTGGATGCAGCAACTTAAGGTACCCATTAGCAATGTATTGGTGCTTGTGGACGACCTGGCGCTTCCCTTGGGTACCATTCGTATCAAACCCAAAGGCAGCAGTGCTGGACATAACGGACTTAAATCCATTGAAGCCCTATGTGGTGGACAGGCTTACCCCAGACTAAGGTTTGGTATAAGTGACAATTTTCCAAAAGGCCGTCAGGCGGAATACGTATTAGCTCCCTTTGATAAGGATGAACAACCCGAGCTACCTGCGCTCATTGAACGTTCGGTCCAAATGATCAATAGCTTTATTAATATCGGAATAGAGCTGACCATGACCAATATGAATAAATAACCTACTTCATTTCCTGAAAAATATTCCCAACGAATGACTATCGGAAGTGACAGAGCTGAGTCTGCTTCGCTGTAGCTTAGATTTGATAGGTATTAACCATATGTCCTGAATTAATCTCGAATCTGTAATGGAGTACGGGTACACGTTAAAACAAAAAGCCAAACATAATTGTTCGGCTTTTTACATTAGGAAGTTTAATCGTTACTATTTCGTAAATTTTATCGTATCAATCCGATTATTATTTTTCTTTCCGTATCCCATAATGGTGATGGTATCCAGTTTACGCCCTTCCGTAACAGAAGTTGAATTCGGACCAACCGTCTCAGCACCTTTATCCTCCTTACCCGATTTGGTCGTGACTAGAATAACTCCGTTTTTGCCTTTTTCACCATATAATGCATTTGCTGCATCATTCTTGAGGACGGAAATACTTCGGATAGTATTAGGATCCAAATCATTCTCCCCGGACCGATAGTCTTTAACCACACCATCTACTATGAAAAGAGGCACTTTTTCGGTTAAACGGTTTTCTGTTTTCCAAACTAAAGAGACCTCATTTAGATTAGATACCTTACTAGTTGAGGCACTTCCCTCCCCATTTAGAGTCTTTATCATGTGTTGTAACGAAATCCTATTTGTGGAATCCGCTTTATCAGTCACACGAATACCTGTAACTTTTCCATTGAGTCTATTCGTACTCAATGAGTCCACGACTTCGGTTGGGGTCTTTGCTTTTGAAGGATCTTTCAAAGTAATCAATATCGCACCGTTTACTGCTTTCGGACCATACTCAACAACCGCAGCCTCTCCCTTCAAAATGCTGATGCCCTCAATACGATTGGGATCCAAAGCTTTCATAACATCCCCATCAACCTGTTTGCCCTCAAGGAAATAAATAGGTTGATTATCTAGAGGCATTTCTGTCAAACGAATTGTCACATTCGGCTGTGGTTTCTCCTGGACAATTTCAATTTTCTTGTCTACAGGTTGGACATCAACTTGTTTGACAGTATCCTTCGACATAAATGGCCTCGGCACATCAAGCACAGTTTCCTTGGCTATACTCACTATATTTTCAATTTTGGCCTCGGCTCTATCGATGGTCAATGCGCCCGCGGTAAAAATCAACAGCGGCAGCATAAAGGCATATTTGCTAAGTTGCAACTTGGAGGAGCGTCGTTTGTTCATCATCATGATCCTAAGTTTTAACGTTTTGAAATTAAATTGGTTTCCTATTCCAATAGCTGCACCTTGCTTGGTTACATGCAGGAGACTATATTGATATGTTTGCTTATCTACCCCACGATTGAGAACCTGCTGATCAGTCAGAAATTCTAGATTTTGACGAATGGCCCGGCGCATCATCCACACAAAAGGACTGTACCAACACAAAATCAACGTCGCTTCGCCCAAGAGGATATCCAATGTATGCTTACCTTTCACATGGATTTCTTCATGATGAAAGATATCCAATAGTTCAATTTCCTCGTGTAAATCCTTATTTACATAAATCCTATTCATAAATGAAAATGGAACAATAGGTATCCACACGTTACGAAATATATAGTCTCGCCATTGTGCCGGTTTGGAATACAGATGTATGCGAACCAAGCTCCCAAGCTGTGCCAAAAACTTAATCGCCAGTACACACATTCCAATCGTCAATATACCGATCAACACTGCTAGCAAGGCCACCCCTTCATTTGTTTCTTTTACACCATTAGGAATGTAGGTCATGTAATCACCCATCACGATTAGGGGTTTGGCAAACCATGCGCGTAAATCTATAAATGGGTAAGCAAAGGAAAACAGAATCCCTGAAAGAAAATAAAATCGATTCAATCCGTAGAATGTCAATCCCTTCAGCATAACCTTATACCCAAGGTATACAATAGCTAACAGGACATTTACTTGAATAACATAATTTAAGAGATTTTCCATAAGACATCAATTAACTTTTACCATTTTTTATCATATTCATGATTTCTTCAAGTTCAGAGGCAGACAGTTTCTCTTCTTTGACAAAGAAGCTGACCATCTCCTTATAGGAGTTCCTGAAATAATCTCCAACAAATCCATTCATGAATTTGGCCTTATACTCCTGCTCACTGATTAGCGGTTCATACCGCTTTGCATTTGCATACTTTACTGCTTTGACATATGCCTTTCGCTCTAAGTTTTTGACCGTGGAAGCTAATGTTGTATAAGGAACCGTACTTCCTTTGATATTATCTAATATCTCTTTTATAAAGCCTCCATTTAGTTGCCAAATCGACAACATGGCTTCTTCTTCCTGTATTGTTAATTTTTCCATAAAACACCTTCTATTACTTGTACTTTACAAGTTTACGAAAAAATCGTAGACAGTCAAGTATTTTCAACATTTTCTTTCGTAATTAACTCTTTATCATGCGATAAGGTATTTAACAACGGTATAAAACCAATTTTTTAACATTTGTCTATTTGTGACAATACTGTTGTATTGAAGAAGAACTAGGTGTTTTTTTATAGATTTACCAACATCATCAGAATGGATAACCCTGAATAAAGGCAATTGCCAATCCTCACATATGGAAATAGATTATAGATTGAAGGTATTTTATGTGGCTGCTAAAACATTGAATTTTACGAAAGCAGCATCTGAATTGTTCATCTCCCAACCTGCGGTCAGCAAGAATATACAGGAGATGGAACATACCGTGGGCACTCCATTATTTGAGCGGCTAGGCAATCGTTTGGCACTAACTAAAGCCGGATCGGTACTCTACCATCATGCACAACTCATCTTTGAACAATATAATCTAGCGACTTATGAAATAAATCAAGTCATCGGTAAGGAGAACGGTAGCCTTTTTATTGGAATCAGTACGACAATCTCCCAATATGTCATTCCAAAGATACTGGCTCAATTTGTGGCCAGCTATCCCGAAAATGAGATTAAGGTCTATCAATATAATTCGAAAAAAGTTGAGGAGCTACTGATTCGAAAAGAGATTCATCTCGGTATTACGGAAGGATTGACCGATAATCGCTCACTCAAATTTACTCCTTTTCTAAAGGATGAAATTGTATTGGTTACCAACGCGCAGAACACGTTTTTTCAAAAAGAGAACTGTACACTAATGGATTTATCTACTATCCCACTCGTGATTCGTGAAGAGGGGTCAGGCACTCGTGATATCATTGAGGAGCGTTTAAAACAACATGGAATATCTATACATCGCCTAAAAATTGAAATCACGCTATCTTCTACGGAAAGCATCAAACGTTATCTAAAATATAGCAATGCTGCTGCGTTTGTATCTATACATGCAGTCAACGAAGAGATTAACAACAACGAGCTGAAAATAATTGATGTATCAGATTTTGCGATAGACAGATATTTTTACATCACACACATGTATGGTGGCTTGGCTGGATTGCCACAAAAATTCTTCAAGTATATCCAACAACATAAAAATAATATCTATACATAACCTTTGCTTATACCCTATAATAATTGGACATTATAACGGCATCATAAGTTCTTTTAGATTTGCTTCAAACCGACAAAGATTATGGAAGAAGAACTAAAGAGCTATCGCAAAATTACAAATACCGTTATATTACTGAGCGTCGTCTTGGTATGTTTTATATTGCTTACTTCATATTTGACACTCCGTCCACCAGTACGCGTTCAAGCCGAAAAAGCTACAAACGACAGTATAATTAAACATATTGACCACTATATACCTGTTGCATTTACCAGTAGCAAAGAGGGAGAATTGGCTTCATATGGCGAAAAGCTCATCAAAGAGACTTACAACTACTTTTATAGGGATGGTCAGAAAATCGGGAATCACTTAGCCTGCACCAACTGCCATTTAAATGGCGGCACGAAATCATTTGCTGCCCCATACATAGGTCTCACCGGGGTATTTCCAATCTATATCGGTCGTGAAGATAAGATTGAATCCTTAGAGGAGCGCATTAATGGATGTTTCGAACGCAGTATGAACGGTGAGGCAATAGCTATCAATAGTACAGAAATGCGGGCGATTATTACCTATATCAAGCATATCAGCGATCAAACCCCAGTGGGCAAACGTATTCCTGGACAGGGATTCGTCAAGATTGAAGTTCCAGAACGTGCTGCAGACCCAAAATCAGGTTCGGTAGTCTTCCAGCGGCAATGTAAAAGTTGTCACGGTGCTGAAGGGCAAGGTATTAAATTAGCAAATAGCAAAGGATACCAGTATCCACCACTATGGGGTCCAGATTCCTATAACGACGGCGCAGGTATGTCACGATTATTGACAGCCGCTAAATTCATCAAGGGAAACATGCCGCTAGGAGCTACACATGATGCACCAATCCTCAGCGATGAGGACGCCTACGACGTTGCGGCTTATATAAACTCGTTCCCGCGTCCTGAAAAAGCAAACAAAGAGCTGGACTATCCTAATTTGGCAAAAAAACCTAAGGATACGCCCTATCCACCATTCAATGATGAAATCAGTCAATTACAACATAAATACGGACCTTATAATTTTTAGATCATGAATAAAACACTAATGATGGTAATCCTGGCTATATGCAGCCTAAGCACAGTAAAAGCACAGATGAAAGAAAATACCGTGGAGAACAACAAAGCGTTCCAAGGAGCTGTTGCAGAGCAATCTAGCTATAAAGCTATCTATCAATTGGACACGAATGACCCGAAAATAATTGAAAAAGCTATTCGCAATATCAACAATGTGCTGGATGACCCGAGACTTAAGGGCAAGCTTGAAATCGAATTGATTACCTTTTCGGGAGGTACGGAAGCCTACCTACTAGGTTCAAAATTTGAAGAACCTTTGAAAAAACTAATACAACGTGGTGTTACAGTGGCACAATGTCTCAACTCGTTGAAAGAAAGAAACCTGACAAAGGCACAGCTTTTTGATTTCGTAGGTTATGTACCTAGTGGTAACGGCGAACTCATCATCCGCTCGGCACAGGGATGGACGGTCATCAAACCGTAACCCAAAACGTAGCGCAACAAGCTAATATAGACTACTTAATTTATCCATAACAATTGAATATATGCTCAAAATCATCATTTATATAGGGGTACTATTTTCGGCAATATCCGTCGCGAATGCACAAGATCACCGCTTTGATCCACCTTGGAATACCCCACCTGAAGCTGCTGTAAATTTCACGATTCCAGGTATCGACAATATCCCCGATTTATATGGTGAAATTGAAAATCCCCAACTGGTCATCTTTTTTGCAGGAAATCAGTTTATGGTCATCGATGACCTCATCAAGGGGTTTAAAAAGCTTCATCCCGAATACGAACGTATTTTTGTAGAGACTTTACCTCCAGGTATTTTAGCCAAACAAATCCAAGGGGGATCGTTGACTATTGGCAATTTGAAAATCACGCATACCCCCGATATCTATACTGCGGGCCAAAGACGCATTACAGAAATGACGGATTACTTTGACCAGACCATCGAGTATGCACAAAATAAACTGATTCTCATGGTTCCAAAAGGAAACCCCAAGCAGATTAAATCACTCGAGGACCTACAACGACCAGAGGTACGCATCGCTATGCCAAATCCAACGTGGGAAGGAGTAGGCGAGCAGATTAAAACAGCCTACAAAAAGGCAGGTGGACAGAAACTGGTGGACGCAGTGATGGAAACAAAAACCAATGACGGGAGTACCTACCTAACCAAGATACATCACCGGGAAAGTCCTTTGAGAATCTTGAACGGATTGGCAGATGTCGCGCCTGTATGGTATTCGGAAGTTGCTTTCCAAAAGATGATCAAGCACCCCGTAGAGGGAATAGAGATTCCCGTGGAACATAACATCACTGCCAAATACATGGCTGGTAAATTGAAGAAATCGAAAAACAAAGAAGCCGCTGCTCATTTCATGTCTTACTTACAATCGGACAAGGCCAAGGCCATTTATAAAAAATATGGTTTTGATGTAAATTAGACATCTTAAATAATTCACTGATTACGAGCGACTTTCTAACGCAAGAAAGTCGCTCTTTTCATTTTAGAATATTAAATTTTGCATATTAGTTTCACTCATTTGTTTGTTTATCCAATATTTTTAGATACTTTAGGATGCGTTGTTAATATATTGCTAATTCCACTTTAAGTCTTCATCAAATTGGCCGGATTTGACTTAAAAATGGCATATTAATTCATTTCGGCACATTGATTTACATTTCAATTTATTTACATTTGCATAATACAACATATTCAAATTATGTCTGAGACAGTTAAACTTACTTTAAACGATTCATCATATGAGCTTCCTGTTATCACAGGAACTGAAAATGAAAAAGCTATTGACATCTCCAAACTAAGAGATCAAACTGAATATATTACTTTAGACCCAGGATTTAAAAATACAGGTGCTACTAAAAGTGCTGTTACTTTTTTAGATGGCGAAAAAGGAATTCTTCATTATAGAGGTTACCCTATTGAGCAGTTGGCAGAAAAGTCTACCTTTTTGGAGGTTGCTTATTTATTGATATATGGTGATTTGCCGTCTGAAGAAACGTTGAAAAAATTTAGACATGACATCAGCAAGCATACCTTGATTCATGAGGATATGAAGAAATTCTTTGACGGATTTCCTTCTAAGTCCCATCCAATGGGACAGTTATCATGCTTAGTAGGGGCATTATCAGCTTTCTATCCAGAGTCTCTGAATCCAAATGCTACTGAAGAAGAAGATAATTTGACAATTATCAAGATGTTGGCAAAAATGCCAACAATTGTCTCGTGGATCCACAAAAAATCATTAGGTCACCCAGTGATGTATCCAAAGAATGACATGAACTATGTTCACAATTTCCTGAGCATGACGTTTGGTCAATTGACAGAAGATGTGGTAATAGATCCTGTTGTCATCAATGCGATGCACAAATTATTGATTCTACATGCGGACCATGAGCAAAATTGTTCAACTTCTACGGTTCGTATCGTTGGTTCATCCAATGCAAATCTATTTTCTTCCATATCTTCAGGTATCTCTGCACTATGGGGTCCATTACATGGGGGTGCCAACCAAGCTGTTATTGAGATGCTAGAAGCCATCAAAAATGATGGTGGAGATGCTGAAAAATATCTTGCGAAGGCAAAAGACAAAAACGATCCATTCCGCTTGATGGGCTTCGGTCACCGTGTATATAAGAACTTTGATCCTCGCGCTAAAATCATCAAGGTCGCATGTGATGAGATTTTAGAAAAATTAGGAATCGATGATCCAGTCTTGGAAATTGCTAAAAAATTAGAGCAAGCAGCATTGAACGATCAATACTTCATCGATAGAAAATTATATCCAAATGTTGACTTTTACTCGGGAATCATCTACCGTGCACTAGGGTTTAACTCTGAAATGTTTACGGTACTATTTGCATTAGGTCGTCTACCAGGATGGATTGCCCAATGGAAAGAAATGCGTGAGAACAAAGAGCCAATAGGTCGCCCAAGACAAGTCTACACGGGAGCAACAAAAAGAGACTATACAGACATTAAAGATAGAAAATAAGGCTTTTCTAATCTTCTTATTAAGGACGCTCCAATTGGGCGTCCTTTTTTTATAAAAAAAATCTACTAAATTGGTATAACTTAGCAGTTAGATGCATTAAAAATGCGCAGTTTTGTTTATGTTTGCATTCTAATTAAGAATTATTCTAAAATAACTTGAGTAGCCTATTAATCGATATACTGGTCCCAATTGCAATCTTCAGTTTTATTGCAGTGTTTACGCTATTTGCAGTATATGCAGAGCGTAAAATTGCTGGATTTGTACAGGATCGTTTAGGGCCAATGGAGACGGGGAAATATGGCAGTCTACAAACCATTGCTGATATCCTTAAGCTCCTCCAAAAGGAGTTCATCACTCCTTCCTCAGCCGATCGTATTCTTTTCATAACTGCACCTGTTATCATTTTTGTAGCTGTTTTTATTGGCTTTAGTGTGATGCCATGGGCAGCTGATTTTATTCCCGCCAATACACATACCGGACTTTTCTTTATTATGGCTGTAGTTTCAATAGATGCTATTGGAATCTTAATGGCGGGATGGGGTTCGAACAACAAGTATTCTATGTTGGGATCTATTAGGGCAATTGCTCAGATGGTTTCTTATGAAATTCCAGTGGGTCTGTCTCTCATTGCGGCAGTGATGATTACCCAAACATTGAATCTAAATGAAATTGCTTTAAATCAGGGTATATTAACAACGGAGACAGTTAAATTCTTAGGGATTTGGGAAGTCACGAATATTGGAGGGTTTCTATCTTGGAACATCTTCCAAGCCCCACATTTGCTAATTGTATATGTCATCTTTTTCCTAGCTTCTTTAGCAGAGTGCAATCGTGCGCCATTTGATATACCTGAGGCCGAATCGGAATTGATTGGTGGCTTTCACACAGAATATGGGGGCATCAAATTCGCCTTTATTTTTTTGGCTGAATATGCAATGATGTTTTTGGTCGCGATGTTGGGCGTTGTTATCTTTTGGGGCGGCTGGAACACACCACTTCCAAATATTGGGAGCTTAAAATTGGCGACTTGGACAACAGGATTAGCTTGGGGAATATTTTGGACCTTATCAAAGTCCCTGTTGATTGTGGGTGTGCAGATGTGGATTAGATGGACACTCCCTCGTCTACGGGCGGATCAACTTATGTCCTTATGTTGGAAGGTACTCATACCAACTGCTTTTGTGTGTATGGCCATATCAGGAATATGGAGACTTGTCATGATGAACTAATATGCTATTGATCAAAACGACCATAAATGCACTATCTACTGCTGTCAAAGGACTATCTCTGACGGTGGGGCATCTATTTGGCGCTAGGAGAAAACGTCAGGAGACAGATATTACGAAAGAGCGCTATTTTGATCGCCAAGATGGCGTGGCGACGATACAGTTTCCAAAACAAAAAATGCCTATACCTGAAGTTGCGAGGTATCAACTTCAAGTTGATATCGATGACTGTATTGTATGCGACCTATGTGCAAAAGCATGCCCTGTAGACTGTATCGATATCACGTCCATCAAATCACCTGAGGCTATAGGTAAGACGTCCGATGGAAGTGTGAAACGTTTATATGCTGAAAAATTTGATATCGACATGGCGAAGTGCATGTATTGCGGGCTATGTACAGTAGTGTGTCCTACAGAATGTATCACGATGACCAATCAATATGATAGAAGTACCACGAATCTAACAGATTTGATCTATGGATTTGGAGAGATGTCTGATGAAGAGATTGCAAGTCGAAAAGCAGAGTGGACCAAATTCCAAGCGGACAAGGAGGCTGCAAAAAAACAGTCATGACCTTAGCCGAAATCTTATTTTACGCATTCTCCTTATTGGCCATTACCTCGGCCTTATTGGTCGTGAGTTTAAAAAATACGGCTCGTGCCCTTTTCCTATTTTTCATCGTTCTATTTGCCATGGCAGGTTTATACTTGTTTGCATTGGCAGATTTTGTTGCAATTACGCAGATTATGGTCTACGTTGGTGGGGTCTTGATTTTAATGATATTTGCTTTCATGCTTTCTAATAAAGAGTTATTAAAGGATTTACAGGCTACATCGGCTAAATTTTTATCTCTACCCAATTGGCCGTCCCTTTTGTTGGCCTTAGCATTTTTTGTTGTAATGGCCACAGCTTTTGTGGAGTGGCAGACTGAAGGTCCTATTTGGGTGGAACAGGCAAAGGCTCAAGGGACGGAGATAAAAGCAACGGATAATAATATCCGGGAATTGGGGTTTCGATTTATGACGTTTTATATTTTGCCATTTGAGATTATTGGTATATTTCTAATGATGACATTAATGGGGGCAGCACACTTATCGAGAAAGGACGGACAGTCATGATTACATTGACTCATTTTTTGGTTGTCAGTGCCTGCATATTTAGCATAGGACTTTATGCGGTACTTTCGAAAAAGAATGCTATCCTTATTTTAGTTGGGATCGAGCTGATGATCAATGCCGCGATTCTGAATTTTATAGCATTTGGACGTTATGACAAAATCAATTACGGAGGTCAAGTGTTTGCACTTTTTGCGATTGTACTAGCAGCCGCAGCGGTTGCTGTTGGGCTGGCACTTATCCTGAATGTATACAGACATTACAATACCATCAATCCCGATCATATTCAAGAATTAAAAGATTAGCATTGGATTATCTAGTAAATATATCACCCCTTACTACTGCGTTTCTGACGTTGGTTTTTCCTTTGATTGCTTTTCTTTATCAAGCAATGGCTGGTAAACGGGACTCGTCAGGCATCATCCCATCCATAGCTATTGGATTAAGTGCCTGTGCCGGCATCCTCACTTTTGCAATGATATGGAACAACGCACCAATAATGGTGCAGTTGGAATGGTTTACTATTGGAGCGCATACTTTCACGGTTGGTATTTTATTGAACAACCTCAGTGCACTCATGTTATTTATCGTCCCTGCTATTGCACTACCCGTTCACCTCTACTCCAAGGCGTATATGCAGGGAGATAATGGGCTACATCGGTATTGGATGTATTTGAGCCTATTCTGTTTTGCAATGCTCGGATTGGTATTAATGAATAACCTCCTCTTGATGTATGTCTTTTGGGAGCTCGTCGGATTTGCGTCGTATTTGCTGATTGGATTCTGGTTTACGAAAGAATCAGCTGTACAGGCCAATAAAAAAGCATTTATCATTAATCGGATTGGAGATTTAGGCTTTCTCATTGGGATCGCCATCATTTTCAGTCACTTCGGAACTTTGAATCTTTCGGAATTATTTGGGAAAGAGGGGGTACTTTTACAAAGTACGATTGCAAATGGTCAGTGGGTTTCGCCAACCAATACCATGGATGCCTCCTGGCAGACTATCGCAGGCTTAGCATTTTTCTTGGGTGCCATGGCTAAATCGGCTCAATTCCCGTTACATGTTTGGCTACCGGATGCGATGGAGGGACCGACCTCCGTATCGTCACTTATCCATGCTGCGACAATGGTGGCTGCTGGTGTGTTCTTAGTGGCGACTATATTTCCACTATTCAATGAAACAGTCTTACTGTTTATAGCTGTAATAGGTACTATTACAGCATCAAGTGCAGCTTACTTTGCACTGGCGCAATATGACATCAAAAGAATATTGGCTTTTTCGACGATTTCTCAGCTGGGCTATATGATGGTGGGTATAGGTATTGGGGCATGGGATGCCGCTATCTTCCACTTGGCTACTCATGCATTTTTTAAGTGTCTCTTGTTCTTATGTGCGGGGGCAGTGATTCACGAAATGGCACACCTCAAATTGCACAGTCAACAAGATTTTGACCCTCAAGATTTGAACAATATGGGTGGGTTGCGAAAATACATGCCGAAAACATTTTTCTTGATGGCACTTGCGTCCCTTGCTTTGGCGGGATTTCCACTGACCTCAGGCTATCTTTCCAAAGACAGTATTATCCTCTCAGCATTTGAATGGAGTGCAACAAAGGGGACACACTACTTCGTGATACCGGTCTTGCTTATCGTGGTGAGTGTGATGACTGCGTTTTATATCGGAAGGCTGGTTTTTAAGGCTTTTTTCGGAGACCTTCGCATTAAAACATTGTTAGTTGGGAAAATTCATCTCCACGAAGCACCTCGATTGATGCTAATCCCGATGTTCTTTCTAGGCCTATGGTGTATCTTTCCACTCTTTTCCCTTCAACCTATTTCCTACCATCACGCTTGGATCATGGACGGATTGTTGGAAGAATACCCATATACCGTCAATCATTTGGCCCATATCATCATTCCGATAGTTTTGCTAATAGGCGCAATCGGTAGTTGGTGGATTGGTTATCGCTGGTATGTTAAGGGGCATTATCCGTTAAACCCAAATCATCTATTGATTAAATTATCGTTACACCAAGGATATCTTAATGAGTTTTATCAAACTATCTTTGTGAATGTAACGGTATATATTGCCCAATTCGCACATGGAATGGACCGGCATCTTGTAGATGGCGCAATACATGCTTCTTCATGGCTTGTACTTCGATTGTCCAGTATCATCACATGGATCGATCGCGTCTTGGTAGATGGAATGGTGAATGGCATAGCAGCTATCGCCTATTGGTTGGGGAATGTGTTTCGACATTTTCAAAATGGTCGGTTACAATATTACCTATTTTCGGTTTTCTTAGTCGTTTTAGTTGGATTAGTTTATTGCTTTATAAAATAAAATGGGATTACTTTCGCTCATCATCTTCCTCCCGATTGTAGCAGCATTACTGATACTGATACTGCCTATCAAGTGGAGCGCGACATACAAATACATTGCATTGCTATTTACAGCTATTCAATTGTTGATTTCGGGATACCTTTATCAGCAGTTCGACACCGTCAAATCGGGAATCGATGCTGTCGGTGGATATCAATTTGTTGAGCAAATCCCGTGGATTCGACTAAGCTTGGGTAATATCGGGAATCTAGAGATTGATTATTTTCTTGGATTGGATGGTATTTCTTTACCGTTAGTTGTCTTGAGTACGTTCGTGATGCTGATGGCTGTCGGTGCTTCTTGGAACACCCGTAAAAGCCCAAAAGGATATTTCGCCTTATTGATGATTTTGAATATGGCTGTTATGGGTATCTTTTCAGCCTTGGACTTTTTCTTGTTTTATGTTTTCTATGAAATCATGCTTTTACCGCTTTATTTCTTGATAGGCATATGGGGTGGCACAAGAAGGGAATATGCGGCGATCAAATTCTTTATATACACATTGTTTGGATCGGTATTCATGTTATTGATAATCGTGGGCCTCTATTTTTCGGTGATCAACCCATCATCAGGAGCCTTTACGTTCAATATGCTGACGATGATGAATCCAGATCATTATATTGAAGGGGCATTCTTCTCACCAGATAGCCTATCTACGATATTTGGACTATCCACCAGATTGGTGGGCTTTGTGGTCCTATTCTTTGCTTTTGCAATCAAAGTACCTATCGTACCGCTACACACTTGGTTACCAGATGCTCACGTGGAAGCGCCAACCCCTATTTCAATCATACTGGCGGGTATCTTACTTAAGATTGGTGGATATGGAATCATCCGTATTTGTTATGGAATCTTTCCTGATATAGCCGCTCAAACAAATTGGTGGATAGGATTGATTGGTGTTATATCTATTATTTATGGAGCGTTGAATGCACTTTCTCAAAAAGATCTAAAGCGCATGATTGCCTATTCTTCGGTATCCCACATGGGGTTCGTGTTATTGGGGATTGCTTCGCTAACTGCCGAGGGGATTTCGGGGGCCATGTTCCAAATGATCAGTCACGGATTCCTATCGGCTGCATTATTTTTCTTGGTAGGTGTATTATATGACCGTGTACATGACCGATATATATATCATTTTAGAGGATTGGCTTCTATCATGCCGAAATATACAGGCTTTGTTGCTGTGGTATTTTTTGCATCTTTGGGCCTTCCTGGTTTTTCGGCATTTATAGGTGAAGCATTTGTCATCATCGGTGCCTTTAATGCTGAAAGTATCGGCTCGGAACTACCGAGATGGATGGCAATCGCGGGCTCTATCGGGATACTACTGAGCGCAGCTTATTTCTTATGGACCCTTCAAAGGATGTTTTTTGGACAGACTCGACTGAAAGGTGGAGACGACTGGGCTTCCAAACTGGTAGACCTCGACGGTCGTGAGCAGCTCATTCTATTTCCAACAGTGGCACTCGCACTTATCCTCGGAATTTTCCCGTTTTTGGTGTTCGATAAGATGAATGCGACGATTCTAAATTTCGCGACAATTATTCAACATTACATCGGGTAATATGGAGCATAACAATCTGACATCTACTCTCGACCATCTTATTGGAAGTGTAGCGTTTCTCGCTCCTGAATTGGTCTTGATATTAGCATTTATATGCAGCATATGTTGTTCGCTATTTGTGGACCGCATATGGAAGAACAGCACATTGATGGTCAGCATCTTGGGACTCGCAGCTTCACTATATGCACTTGGCTCGCAGTTATCCTTTGATTCGCCAACGGTTTTCTTCGACATGGTCACGATTGATAGGTTTTCCATTTATTCGCGCCTATTGATTGTGGGAGCTGGGCTTATTATCTTGTTGTTCATCCATCAGTATTTCTCATTCCATACACCTCGAAAGAAATCCAACGATATCTATCCAATCATTCTGGCTTCTATCATCGGAATGAATCTATTGACCATGACCAATAATTGGTTATTAGCATTCATTGCCATCGAAATGATTTCTATTGCTTCCTATACATTAGTAGGTTTTCTATCTCAAGAAAAGAAGGAATCAGAGGCGGCCATGAAATACGTCCTATTCGGATCGGTATGTGCCGCAGTAATGCTTTATGGCATTTCACTTCTGTATGGTTTTTCAGGAAATCTGACGTTTAACGCTGTAGACCATATCAAAGGCTTGATTGATGCGCCAGAACTGGTGGTCACCATAGCCACATTATTTATTCTAACTGGAATCGGATTTAAGATGGCTTTCGTACCGTTCCATATTTGGACTCCAGATATTTATCAAGGAGCACCAACTCCAATAACGGCTTTTTTGTCTACACTGCCCAAAATAGCTGTAATCGTATTCCTGACAAGGCTATATATTGCTTGGGCTGACACTCCATTCTATTTTTCGGATTTATTCTATTATATACTGATTGCAGCAGCTATATTGACCATGCTGATTGGAAATCTAGCCGCCTTGCAGCAACAGGATGTAAAGAGAATGATGGCATACTCTTCTATTGGTCATACAGGTATCCTACTGATGATGATTTTGGTATACACACCCAATGAACCACAAATACTGCTATATTATCTCTATAGTTATGTACTGATGAATCTGGCATCCTTTATTTTTATCGGACAGTTGGAACAACAAACCAAACAGACCACTATAACGTCATATGCTGGATTAGGGAAAAGATACCCCCTACTATTTGTAAGTTTCACTTTCATCTTGATTTCTTTAATTGGACTCCCTCCTACTGCGGGCTTTATCGGCAAATTGATGATTTTCTCAAGTGTATTGGACGTATACCAAGAAGACAACCATATCGGTTTATTGATCTTATTAATTGTAGGTGCCTTGACGGCCGTTATTTCTCTATTCTTTTATTTCAAGATTCCCTTACAGGCATTTCTAAGAAATTCAGAAAACAAATCAGATATACTTGAACTAAAATGGACCCCTTTATTGATTATCGCCATTTTTTTCACAGTACTGGTCTTGATACTGGGTATTTTCCCGGGGTTACTCATGGATGCATTTGTATAATGTTGCGCTTACAATTACCCCACAAACCGACATCCAGACACGAACTCCTATTTACACTTAAAAGCTCCACACATTGCCTTTTCATGCTGCTTGTTAAAATTGCATATCAGAAACAATTTATCTAAGTTTGTAAGATGATAAGCGCCATAGCAAATTCCATTTTTCAACGTGCAATCGAAGATTATCACGTGCATGACAATATCGATCACCCTATTGAAAATCCATATGATAAGTCTTCATTGGAGCATTTATTGTATTTAAAATGTTGGATCGATACGACGCAATGGCACATGGAAGATGTGGTCCGCAATCCGGATATAGATCCTAAAGAAGCTCTTTATTGGAAACGACGTATCGACGAATCTAACCAATATCGCACGGATACGGTGGAATATATTGACAGTTACTATTTGCACGAGTTTGAGGGAATCAAACCATTGGAAAATGCAACTATAAATACTGAAAGTCCTGCATGGGCAATAGATCGTCTGTCCATTTTAGCGCTGAAAATATATCATATGTCTCAAGAGACCTTACGGAAGGATGTGGACCAAACCCACATCACGACCTGCCAAGGAAAACTGGATATACTCCTAGAGCAACGTACAGATCTATCCTCTAGTATTGATGCGCTTCTAAAAGACATAGAAGAGGGTAAAAAGTTCATGAAAGTCTATAAACAGATGAAAATGTACAACGACCCAAATCTCAATCCTATTCTCTACGCTAGCGGCAAATAATCAACATGTCTATACCTGCTAATATAGTAGTCACCCGATTTTCAGCAATGGGTGATGTGGCCATGGTCGCTTCTGTATTAAAAGAACTCATTAAACAATATCCTGACATTCGCATTATTATGGTCAGCCGACCATTGTTTAGGGCTTTTTTTGAAGATATTACAGGGGTCACTTTCCATCCTTTTGACCCAAAGGGTAAGCACAAAGGGCTAACTGGGCTACGAAAGCTTAAAATTGAATTGGACACTTATCAGGCGGATGCGGTCGCGGATTTACATTTCAATTTGCGATCTCGAATACTCGATATGTTATTTCGTCTTTCAGGAATACAGGTACAACAATTGGATAAAGGTCGAAAAGAAAAGAAGCAGTTAACTAGGTTTCCAAATAAGGTATTAAAGGCACTGAAATCCACCCCTGAACGATATGCCGATGTATTCCGCCAGCTCGGTCTTTCGCTCACGTTATCTGGAAAGCTCGCTAAAGTGGTTAAACCTCTTCCACCAATGGCTTTAGCACTCTTTGCAGATGAAGAGTCCAAAAAAATTGGGATTGCTCCTTTCGCTCAACACTCCTATAAAGTATTCGCAATTACGAAGATGGAAAAAGTGGTGCAATATTTGTCAGAGGCAGGATATGATGTATACATTTTTGGAGGGGGGGGTAGTGAAAAGGTTGTTGCGGAAAAATGGGAAAACCAATTCACTCGTGTACACAGTATGATTGGAAAGTTCAAGTTAAATGAAGAACTCGCTATCATCGCTAATCTGGACCTCATGATTAGTATGGACTCATCGGGCATGCATATGGCTTCATTGATGGGAATACGTTGTCTATCCATATGGGGTGCAACACATCCATACGCTGGATTTTTGGGGTATGGCCAGCATTACGAAGATTGTATACAAGTAGACCATCCTAATCGACCTAATTCGGTCTATGGGAATAAACCGTGCATTTGTGATGGTATAGAGGCCATTGACCTCATTACGGAGGAGATGATAATTCAAAGGATTAAGGAGGTCGTGTGATGAAGATTGGATTGATTACCGTGCGGTATGGGTTAGATATCAATGGAGGAGCAGAATTCCATTGCCGTATGTTAGCAGAGAGGCTATCGTCTTTCTATCAGGTTGAAGTATTAACGACTACCATTAGAAATTATGTAACTTTTGAAAATCCCTATCCCATAGGTTTAGAGCAAGTCAATCAAATTAATGTCCGCCGCTTTGCTAATAAACCATTTAATGCTAACTCTTTTTATCAGGCCGAAAAGAAAGCTAAATGGTCGAGAAAAATAAGACGGATAATCTATCGGCTGGGGCTAAGTCAATTAGTTTTTAAGTTATTCCCAATTTGGAGATTCAAATTAAAAGAGGAATACGAAGTCATGAGGTCACATCGCTTCTACTCCGAGAATCTGTTGGATTACCTTCAGGATCATCAACACGAGTTTGATGCTTTTATATTTTTCTCCTATGAGAATCCACTCACTCAACTCGGGGGGCTAATCGCTCCAAAAAAAACTATTTTGATGCCGGCTGCCCATATGGAGGGAATGCTTTTCCGAAGTATTAATACGCACTTATTTGCTAAAGTGGCTCACATTGCCTTCAATACGGAGACTGAGATGAAAATCTGTCAAGATATATTTCAGCAAGCTATGGCTCCACATCAAGTGGTAGCTGTTGGAACTTCGGTCGCCACTCCTGCTGATAGTGAATCTGTAAAGTTGCAATATGACCTACCAGAAAGATACTTACTTTACTGTGGACGGGTTACTCAGGAAAAATTAAATTCATTGATTCCCGATTTTCTAAAATATAAAAAAGAGTATCCCAGCGACTTACGCTTGGTACTAACAGGGGATGTGATGTCGGAGAAAATCATTTCTAGTGAAATTTTTTATACCGGATTTGTATCTGAACCGACCAAAACAAGCCTCATGAAAGGAGCACTAGCTATTATCAACCCTTCTACGGTCGAGAGCTTATCCTTACTAACTTTAGAGGCACTATCACTTGGCAAGTATATCATTGCAAATAAGCGCTGTCAAGTGATGATGGAACACGAACGCAGGAGCCTTGGGGCAGTAAAATGTTATGGTTCGTATAAA
Source organism: Sphingobacterium sp. SYP-B4668 (assembly GCF_027627455.1). Lineage (NCBI taxonomy): Bacteria > Pseudomonadati > Bacteroidota > Sphingobacteriia > Sphingobacteriales > Sphingobacteriaceae > Sphingobacterium > Sphingobacterium sp. SYP-B4668. The sequence goes on from NZ_CP115483.1 coordinate 4,655,812, forward strand.
AACTTTACCGAGATCTTGAATGATACACTACATAACCCTACCCTTCTTGAAGAGATAAGGGATGTTGCTCAGCAATATGTGACGAATAACTACGATTGGGATACTGTTATTGGGAAATACAAACAAATTTTAACGCAAATAAAGCAATCTCGCCCATATGTTTAAGATAGGTTTTGATGCAAAAAGGTATTTTACAAATGCGACGGGATTGGGTAACTACAGCCGAGACCTGATCCGAATCTTATCTACAGGACTGGATAATGTGGACCTTCGTCTTTACACGCCAAAGGTATTGGAAAAGTACAGCTCGTCTTCCGAACGTCTAACGCCTATTCTTCCCAGAAGTATCGAGGGAAAATTGTTTCCTCAATTATGGCGGTCTACTGGAATCCTTAGCGATTTGAAGCGAGATCAGATTGATATCTTCCATGGATTATCGGGAGAGCTACCAATCGGTATATCGGGGACTACCGTAAAATCAGTCGTGACTATGCATGATTTGATATTCCTGCGATACCCCGAGTGGTATGGGTATTGGGACAGAAAGATATATAATAAAAAATTCAAACAAGCCTGTCATGAGGCCGATAGCATAGTGGCGATCAGTGAACAAACAAAAAAGGATCTTCAGACATTCTTCGCAGTACCTGAGAAAAGGATTCAGGTTATCTATCAAGGTTGCCACCCAGAGTTCAAAATAGCAAAGACAGCGGATGAACGAATACAACTTCTAAAGAAGTTAGGTATCCCATCATCTTTTTTGCTAAATGTGGGTACGATTGAGCCAAGGAAAAACATACTTTCCGTCATTCAAGCCTTGGAAGAAATTGATTATCCATTGGTAATCGTTGGAAAGAAAACGGACTATCAAACAGATTTGCAAAAATTTATTGCACAAAAGAAGATGCATCACAGAATATTCTTTGTTGAAGGTCTGTCTATGCGAGAACTATCTATTCTCTATGGCGCTGCTACTGCTTTTGTATACCCATCCAAGTTCGAGGGATTTGGAATTCCGATAATTGAAGCCCTATATTCAGGAACACCAGTAATTAGCAACAAAGAAGGAGTTTTTCCTGAAGCGGGAGGACCTTCATCGGCATATGTAGATATCAATTGCTTAGACGAGATTAAGCATGCAATCATGAGAATCTTGGAATCCGAGAGTCTAAGAGCCGCTATGACTAAAGATGGCATCGCCTATGCACAGCGATTTAACGACGACAAATTGTTGACACAATGGCGAATGCTGTATTTGAGTCTATTAGATTAACTAACCCTGAGATTGGTTTGTAAAACGATTTAATCCATTTTCGCACCATTTCGATTTGTGTAAAATCGCATCATTCAAAATCTTATCGTTTTGTGGTAGTGCGCTACGAGGTTCTTCCTTGTGATACAGGTGGTAGGCAATAGCCGAAAATTTGATATTCACCCTTCTCACACCTGCATTAAACATCCGCTCCACAAATTCGCTATCTTCTCTTCCCCATCCTACGAATTCGTTGTTAAAACCATTGACCCTTACCGCATCCTCATAAAAAAAAGACATGTTACAGGATCGAATGGCACGGTGGCTATAAGTGATTGGCCTTTTTATCATTTGCGCAAGAATCGTGTTCCTAAATGCAAATAGGCGCTTTTCAAACCGGTATTCAATATCTGGATCACCATATACCGGCTTGAAGGGACGGCTAGGATTCTGTAAGATGTGAAGTGTCTTCTTCTCGGTTAGTAAGAATCTTCCTCCCTGTATAAAAAATCCCTTTTGCGCAAATCTAATATGATCTTTTACAAAGTAAGGATTGAGTATCATATCACCATCTATAATAATTACATAGGGGCACTTAACAAGCGACAATGCCCTATTGCGAATCTCTGCGGCCCTAAAACCATTATCAGGATGCCATGCATGCAGTAAGGGAATCTCAGACAGAGTCCTATATTTATCGATGAGCATCTTTGTCTCTGTCCCAGAGCCGTCATCTGCTATAATTACTTGACTCGGCTTGACAATCAAGGAGTTGACCGATACCAAAACGGACTCTAAGGCATCTGGTCTGTTGTAGGTTGTTATAATAAGTGCGACTTCCAATATATCTCTATTGCTTTATGTAAGATATTGCCAAATCTACAGTGCTCAGGCAAGAATTGGATTGACCACATATTTGTCCAATCCATTTATACAGTAGGTCAGCTGTTGTTTCTTCGTTTGTTCAAAGATACGTTCATTTTCTAGAATCGTTTCCTTTGCATTGATTTTATGCCACAAATGAAAAACAATCCCTCCAAATTTCAAGAAGCGTTTTTTAAGACCCGCATTCATAAGGCGTGCAATGAATTCCTTATCCTCTGGACCCCAGCCGATAAAATCTTCATTGTAACCATTTACACGAATAGCATCTTTTCTCCAATACGCCATATTACACCCATGAATCTCCCACTTCTCCTCTCCTTTAGCTTTGTAATTTGTTTCAAACAATTTCCAAAACAGGGAGCACCTGAAGGCACTGAAAAAGTTAGAGACTCCTCTTGAAAAGGGATTAATCTGGATGGACATCTTATCCATTTTATCCTGTGAATATTTTTTATCTAGATAAATTCGACTTGCTCTTACAAAAGAATTGGATTGGGAAAATCGAACATGATCCTCTATAAAGTAAGGATGCAGTATGAGATCACCATCTATCTGTATGATATAATCAGACGAACAACTTACAATTGCTTTATTCCTGATCTGTGCCAATTGAAAGCCATTATCAGGTTGCCAGATATGTATTATGGGAAAGGGAGCTACCTCTCGCCAGTGATGTATCACACTTAAAGTATCCTCACCCGAACCATCATCCGCGATAACGATTTCGTCTGGATATACGGATTGAGCCATTATACTTTCCAAACAGAGCGACAAAGCAACTGGCCAATTGTAAGTAGATATTAATAGTGATACTTTCATTTATAAAGATGATACGTTTATATCAAAACAACTCATTTCTATTTCCCCAGCATAATTCGGTCCAAAACTTCAAATTCATGTTCACGATTGTGATTATTTTTAAAATACATCATAGCCTGGTCTGACAGTTCCTGATAGAATAAATCATCTTCTAATAGACGTACGATGTAATCTGCAAATTCAATATGATCCTGTGCTACGAGACAGCCATTTTGTCCCTTATTGATAAGCCCATCGACTCCACGTCGGTTGGTCACAACAGGCAATCCAAAAGAAAGTGCTTCAAGCACTTTAATTTTAACACCAGTACCACTTAACATAGGACATATGCAAATCTTGGTATCCCTATACACTTGGTCCAAATCTTCTACCAATCCTAGTTTAATAATATTTTCAGCATCTTTTATCATGCTTCCAATTTTGCCAACAACCCCAATTTTATATTTACTTACTAAAGGTTGGACATATTCTTGAAACCACTCCATACTTCTAACATTGTGAAAATTAGCACTTGCGACATATAGAATATCATAAGCTCTATCTTTCTTGGCGATATCGGTTGTATTAGTATTAAAGGAGATAGGCAAAAGACTAACTTTCTTTTTGGCAAACTGTTCAAATATAAATTGCTCTTCTATTGAATAAGTCCAGATTTCATCGAATTTCTTTAGAATGTTCATTTCAGATTCAAATCTATCTCCCATTTTAATGGTTTCATCTCCCTGCTCTTTAGCCATTAGTTGCAATGTGGTAAAATCATGTGTGTCCAAAATCTTATAAGCATCTATATCTGAATCGATTACATTCCCGTATTCAGCATAGCTGATGATTACGATATCATAACGTTGTTCGGAGATGATTCGCTTCAATGTTTTTTTAAAATAAGGCGAAACTCTATCTATATCACTGGTGTTCAGAATTTTATTTATTTCCTTAGGCAGCTTATCCGTTAAGAAATAACGAATAATATTTCCCTTTTCCATTTTGAACGGAACTATCATCAACCCTAAACTTGGATAGTGAAGTTCAAATTTTGTTTTGCCATCTTCATCCCAATTTATAGAAGAAATAAAATCGACGTCCATCATCTCTCTTCTGGCCTCAAAATACTGCAAAAGTTGGCGGCATCTTGTTAAATTACCAGCCTCTGAAGAAAAAGGATTTTCCGCCATGTAATACAAAATCTTCTTTTTATGCATGGATTTTCAATGTTAAATTAACTAATTTTGTAACATTGCAAATATGGACAAAAATCACGTATTAGACGAACTCGCCATAATTATTCTGAACTACAATTCAAGTACCGAGGTCCAACGTCAAGTCGATACATTACTAGGTGAAGGCTTCACTAGGACATCTTTCTACATTATTGACAATGACTCCACCGATGCAAAAAAACTTGAAGACTATTGCAGAGTAAAAAATATTTTCTTCCATGAAATGGGAAGTAACTTAGGCTATGCTCACGCCAATAATTGGGCAATAAGAAGAGCTAAAACCGATGGAAAGGATTTTTTTTTAATATTAAATCCAGATATGCATATCGATGCCGATTGTATCTACACACTTTGTTTAACTATCGCTCAAGACCCCTCTTTAGCTGTGGTTGGTCCTAGAATCATGTTTAATAACCAAAGGGACATGATTTTCTCGGACGGAGGGTTACTTATTCCAAAAAGGGGATTTGAAGGAGGGCATGTTAATTGCTTATCCATGCTTGAAGATGTATCACTAACTGGGCTAAACTATAACATTGATTATGTAAATGGAAGTGCAATGCTTTTTCGATGGGATGTTTTGGAAGATATTGGATTTATGTACGAACATTTATTTATGTACTACGAGGAGTCAGAGTGGTGTTACAGAATAAAGCAGTCCAACCGCTGGAAAATTGCTATCAATACTGATGTTAGCGCTTATCAAACAGACAGTTCAAGAGGGGAAGTATATGAATATTATATGACTCGAAATAGAATATGGCTCTGTAGGAAATATAAAGGAAATATCTACAAGGCGCTTAAAAACCGTTGGCGCTTAATTAAAAAAATTTTTAAACGAAGAGATTTAAGCAATCAGGAAAAAAGATCCTTTATTAAGAAGGTAATCTCGGGCATAAGAGATGGATTCAAATTAGATCTTCACCCTTCTACAAAAGGTTACCAAACTGATTTCAATCGACATTCTCGATAAGTGAACTCCATATTTATAAAAAAATGAGCAACGACATTAAACCCATTGCAATCCATTTACCTCAGTTCCATCCCTTTCCTGAAAATGATGATTGGTGGGGGAAAGGCTTCACTGAATGGAGAAACGTAGCAAAATCAACACCGAAGTTTAAAGGGCACTATCAACCTCAATTGCCCAAAGATTTGGGTTTTTATGATTTAAGGTTAGAAGAAGCACTTATACAGCAAGCTCAACTTGCAAAAGAATACGGAATATACGGCTTTTGCTATTATCATTATTGGTTCAGCGGAAAATTACTTATGGAAAAACCATTAGAATTGATGTTGGCATCAAAAAAAATAGACTTGCCTTTTTGTCTTTGCTGGGCTAATGAAAATTGGACAAGAATCTGGGATGGTTCTGAAAAATCGGTATTGATAGCGCAAGATTATAATTTAGATGACGATCGAAAGCACATACATTACTTAATACAGTTCTTTAAAGACGAAAGGTATATAACAATTGATGGATGTCCAGTTTTAGTAATGTATAGGAGTGAACTCCACCCCAAAATCAATGAAGCTGTTCAACTTTGGAGGGATGAAGTTAAAAAAGCAGGATTTAAAGACCTATATTTGATTAGGGTAGAGAACTTTGAAAAAAATATAGATCCAAAAACACATGGATTCGATGCTGGTATGGAGTTTGCCCCGGATTTTGGGCTTGCCAGGAAGAAGTTTTTAAAAAAGAATCCAATTGAATATGTCTTCACAAAAATCTTACATAAAACAGGTCTTAGGCGTAGTGGTCATTTCCAAAACAATGTCTACAGCTATGACGAATTAGTCGAAAAAATGATGGACAAGCCCAAAAAGTCCTACAAGCAGTTTAGATGTATAACTCCGGCTTGGGATAACTCTGCTAGACGATCGACTGGCGCAACAATCTACCATGAATCAACTCCGGAAAAGTTTGGCAAATGGGTATCCTTCGTGGCAAATTTTACCGATAGGAACTTTAAAGGCGATGAAAGAATATTTTTTATCAATGCATGGAATGAATGGGCCGAGGGCAACCATATGGAACCGGATTTAAAAAATGGCCGCGCTTATCTTGAGGCATTTAGAAAAAACAAGCTGTGAGCTTGTTTTTTCTAGAATTTTAGTTTTATATAAATTATTAGTGCTCGTATTGCAGATTTAACATCACCTTCCTTAATAAAGCGAGAGGCTGTTTCTCTTATCTTCTTTTTATATACCTTAAACTTTGAATTTGCAATTTTCCATCCATAATGAGCAACAATAATACTCCATTTGTCAAGCTCAAAATTAGGATCTCCTTGTGTAGAACTTAGTCCGCCTCCTGCGAACCGTGCAATAGTCAAGGGTATATATATGGGGTTAGTGGTCGAGATTGTCCTCAAGTTAAAATCATAATCAGCACAAACTGCGTACTGAGTGTTATATTCGTTATTGGCAGCAAAAAGTGTATGATGGTAAAATATAGATTGATGACAAATATTGTGTCGAAGAAAATCTTCAAGCGGTATTTCACCTTTATAAATTTCTCCATCCTTTGCCCATGGTGTACCTCCATCTATCATTACATTGCCATATACAAGTTTGGAATCAGCACAGGTCAAATAAGGGGCGCAACTACTTAGAGTATGGTCTTCAAATAAAGCATCATCACTACCTAAAAACAGAAACCAATCCCCTCTCGCTCTTCGTAGCGCCTTATTCATCGCATCATAGACGCCTTCGTCAGTTTCTGAATTAAAAATAATACGCCTATCACCAAATCTTTGGACTAAGCTTTTTGTCTGATCGGTAGATCCTCCATCTTGTACAATGATTTCATAATCCACCCAATCCTGCTTAATGATACTTTCAATACAGCGCTCAATAGTTCTTGCCGAATTGAAAGTGGGGATAATGATGCTAAAAAAAGGCATGTCTAGCTAAATAATGATTTGATTTTTTGCAAAAACGAAGGTTTATTCTTTTTGTAATATTCTTTAATATGTCTCCAGTCGTCTCCAACAGGTTCTTCAGACTCATCAATTCTTTCACCTACAAATCTATATTTTTTTCTACTGATGGGAAATTTTCTACCCTCAAAGAATTCATCATGCACCGTTTTGCTATCCTGAAAATCTTGATAAATAGTTTCGAGAAAAGTTTGGTCGACGCCGTATTCTTGATGTTGTTGACGACCGACAAATTGTTGAATCAAGTCATACATTTTAAGATATCCGGATTTAATTCCCCACATTCCTCCAAGAATCCCCAATTTGCTGGCTCCAAATGGAATCTGATGAAAAGGATGATCTCGCATCACATGAAGAATCGTACCATCGGCAATCCACTCTCCTACTGCTAAGGCCTCTCTTTTTGAAATACGAGAATCAGCGTCTCTAAAAATGGCTCGTTCACAGTCTTCTCTATCAACCACAAAAAATCTCCAAAACAATGGATGAATAGATTCGTCGGTTATCAATACCAACTCTACGTTTCGCTCCTTGAGTTTATCCAAAATATCATCTGGAACATTCTTATCATGGAAAACAATCATACTCCACCCAGGATAAATATCCTGCAATGCATCTGCATTTTTGACCGCTCCAATCGTGTAAAGAGGAAGCTCTCCCCAAAGACTAAAAGAGAGATATTTCTTTCTATTCATACATCTAGTCAGTAATATTTTTCAAAAAAACACCTGTTTAAGCAGGTCAGATATATTTTATAGCAAGAACAGAAAATAAAATATACCCCAAATTGACGAATAAATATTTATACTTGCTAATAAATTCAAATATTAATCCATATAATGGATAAGCATTTTTTAGCATTCCGTTCATGAAATTATCGATTATCACTATTAATCTCAATAACAAATTGGGCTTGATAAAGACGCTACAATCCATACAACAACAGACCGTTCAAGATTTCCAACATATTGTTATAGATGGCGATTCTACCGATGGAGGTAAAGACATTATTGCAAGCAACACCCGTATAAACAACTGGATATCAGAAAAAGATTCAGGTGTATATGATGCCATGAATAAAGGTATAAAGCTAGCAACTGGTGAATACTTGTTATTTCTGAACAGTGGAGATACCTTGTATGAAGCGCATACCATCGAAAAAATCTTTACTGATTTACGTCTTGAAGATGTGATTTATGGCAATCTTATGATTGACGACAAGGAAAGTCCATATGTATACCAATTTCCAAAATCACTAAGCTTTAAATTCTTGTTTCACAATTTTCTAGGTCATCCATCAACATTCATGAAAAGACGGCTTTTTGAAGATTTTGGGCCTTATGATTTAACGTATAAAATTGCTGCAGATTGGGCCTTCATGGTTAAGGTGATTGCAAAAGAGAATGTTACAACAAAACATATAGAACAAACTATTGCAATATTCGACATGGACGGGATGAGTGCTGACCCAAAAAATGTCCCCATAATGCTTGAAGAACGAAAACATTTTCTCCAAAAGACCTTCCCACTTTTCTATGAAGACTATCTGGATATTCAGCAGACCGAACATGCTTTGGAAAGGATAAAATCATCGAAAGGGTTCAAGATATTGAGGGCCCTTGGCGTGAAAAAATTCAAGTAGATGTGTCCTGCAACATTATCCTGAGCATCATGCTTGAAAAAAGGGACGGACACATGCAATATTAGATTAATTTCTGGTAAACATCGATAGTTTTATCCACACAATCGTCTAGTGAGTATCGTTGCAACTGTTTGCGCCCTTTTTTTATTAGATCGAGACGATAATCAGGGTGCATCAATAAGTACTCCATTCTTTCTACCAAAGAATCCAATTCCTCTGTTTCAAAATAGACAGCGGCATCTTCGGCTATTTCGGGAAAACAACTAGCATCGCTCAACAAAATTGGGCATTCATTTTTAAATGCTTCTAGTATGGGCAAACCGAAGCCCTCATACATAGACGGGTAGACAAAGTACAACGCATTTTTATACAATGTATTCAGTTGGTTATCGGTAGCGGCTATTTGTACCGTCCTATCCAAAACATGGTGTCTATACAGGTGCTCTTTTTCAGCTATTTCCAGCGGCCCTCCGGCCAAGACCAACTTAAGATTCGGATGTCGTCGGGCCAAAATACCAAATGCTCGGATAAACAAACTAAAATTTTTATATCCATATCGACTACCAACATATAATATATACTCCTTGGGGATGCCCTCGACCTCCTCATGAAAGATGTCGTCAGTCAAGTCTATTCCATGATATACCACTTCTATTCTGTCATCGGCTATGCCATAGTATTTCAATATATCGTCCTTTGTCTGCCTCGAAATCGCAATGATCTTGTCTGCTTTATTGATTAGTAGTCGTTTTTGATAAGCGGTGGGGTCTCCCGGCGGAAAAAATTCGGGTAAGTTCTCATACGTCATATCATGAACGGTTATAACTAGCGGCTTCTTCAATGATTCAATAAAATAGGGGTCAAAGTACGTAGGATGAAAAACATCTACGTCCCCATTAAGTTGGCTTTCAATAACCGCTCTATTTTTGTGTAGGATTTTATGGGCTTTACGAGGGTATTTCTTTAGCTTTTCAGCAAAATTGAACTGTCTCAGGTTGCTATTGGGCAAGTAATAATTGATATTACCAAATACGTCGAGCGAATAGGTAATCCCATCTACCGCGTCAATACCTCGCATCAATTCAACGAAATACCTAGATATTCCACCAAATTTCTGAGCCGTAAATATCTGATAATCATACAATACTTTCATTCCAAAGGGTATTATTGTTTTAGTAAGAAGGTAACGCATAGCTTATACCTCAAAAAACTATAAAAGAAAGAGCGATGATTTGATAAGATACAATGAAGATTTTTCAGTTTAGGTCGCGTTTGTTTGGAAAAATATCCACGCCTAACTTACATTCACCCTTTCCTCTAATGTTGGAAGAGGCAAAAATAAAGCTAAAAATTTTAAAAACTCAGATTAATTCCAAAAGATTGACAAAACAACTGGATATATATAAAAAATTTACTAGAACTGATTCATGACTTGGACGACACGAAAAATCTCTTCTTCTGTATGTCCATAGGATATTGGTAAACTAAGGATAGTTTGATGTATCTCCTCTGATATAGGGTACTCACCTCCTTTCCACACTCCTTCCATGGCCTTTTGCTTATGAGGGGGTATAGGGTAATGCACTTCTGTCTTAACCCCATGATCCGATAAATAGTTACGCAACCGATCTCTTTGCGGGTGCCTAATAGCGAAAATGTGGTACACGTCCTCAAATCCCTCTTGGATAATGGGCAATACAAAGTTGGGGTTAATCTCATTCATATAAATGGAAGCCAACTTTCGCTTATGCGCAGTAATCTTATCCAAATATTTCAGCTTGACAGAAAGAAAAGCGGCCTGCAACTCGTCTAATCTCGAATTATATCCTACTTCTTCATTGACGTATTTTATTGATGAACCATAGTTGCGCAGTGTTCGTATTTTTTGGGATGCAATTGCACTATTGGTAGTCACCGCTCCGGCGTCTCCCAAGGCCCCTAAATTCTTGGTTGGGTAAAAGCTAAAAGCACCAAAGTCTCCAAAGCTACCTGCCATTTTTCCTTGATACCGTGCTGCATGCGCCTGTGCACAATCTTCTATCACACAAAGATTATGTCGTTCTGCTATAGCCATTATAATCCCCATATCGCACATCTTACCATAAAGATGCACCGCCAGTATAGCCCTCGTTTTAGATGAAACAGCAGCTTCTATCTTTAAAGGGTCTATATTATAAGTACAAATATCGGGCTCTACTAAAATCGGTTTCAGCCCACAATGCAGGATTGCCAATATCGAGGCTATATAGGTATTTGACGGCACGATAACCTCGTCTCCAATAGCAAAGTCGAGTTGTTTAAATGCCAATACCATTGCATCCAGCCCTGAGGCTACTCCAACACAATGCTCTACCTCACAATATTTTGCAAATGAAATTTCAAATTGCTCTACCTCTTTGCCCAAAATATACCAACCACTGTCTAAAGTACTTTTAAATATTTCATGGTATTCCTCAAAAAAGGTTTGGTTACTTTTTTTTAAGTTTTCGTATGCTATCATCTAATATAAGGTTCGTATATATAATCGTTGGAATCAAAATATTCGGACGCTAAAACCATGAGTATAGCATCTGATGTAAAATTGTACATCCGATGCCAATCCTTTGGCTCCAATATCAAACAACTATGTGGTCTATTTAGCAAAAACGTATGTTCATGACTACCGTCATTATTATAGATTTCGCAACTGCCTTTAATACAAATAGCAGCTTGTAAAGTATTATGATGCCGATGCCCCCCCCGAACGGATTCATTAACGCCGTAAATGTAAAAAATCCGCTTTACATCAAAAGGTACTACCTTTTCGATTACCGTAAGATTGCCCCTCTCATCGGTGAATGTTTTCAAATCTAGCTGATAAGCCATTTTCGTAAGAAATAAGATTGGTGATAATAGCGATTAAATTGTCCTTTAATGAATAGGAGATACATACGGCGAAGAGATTTACGTATTCGCGGTATTTCAATTGCCTCGTGAAATTTCCGAGCTGCTTCAACTCTAGCCAATGCACGATCGGCAGCTTTTAAAGCATATACATAAGGGCCATATATATATTGTAAATCATTTTCCGAAAGTCTGTATACGGATGTTGGTAAGAAAGCATTGGCCTCTGCATATTTAAATGCATGGTAATGATAGAACACTACCGGAAAAACAATAGCAGTTGCCGTCTCTCTTCCATACAGGATACCATCTCTATGTTCAAAATCATATTGCTGAACATTCCAAGGTGCTACTCCACCTCCTAAATGCTTTAACTCGTGTACACCTTTAAAACGGCTTGCCCAATCATCCAAATACTTTTGATCTCCAAATTTACCTTCTTCAATACGATTATAACACCACGCTATGCAAGAAGAGCGCCACCATTCAAGTGCAGTCATCCCTTCTTCGGTATCCTTGAAACACATAAATTGTACGCAGTATTTACCACTGGAATCAAATTGGTCATATTCCGGGGTGTAGCGATGCTCGGTAATTAGCACAGAGCGTTCTCCCATTTCGCCAAGTAAAACAGAAGGATCTGCGAAAAATAAAAGATCAGCATCTAAATAGGTACAAGAATCAAGTTGGTAGGTCTGTATGGCATATTTGATAATCGAGGGAGTACAGGTCCAACAATATTCAGCCTCTGTACGTGTGGGTTTGATGGCCAACAATTGCTCGTCTTCAAAATCCGTGAGTGATATTATTGTGGCATATTGTAGATGAAGCTTACGTAATGTTGAATAACAGACATCATCGAAGGCAAAAATATAAAGATGGAAGCTAGGGCAGTATCGTTCTAGAGAATGGTACATGGCTAGTCCTCGAGACAGATATCGAGAATCGAATAGGGTACAATAATTGATCATAAGGTGTGTTGTAATAAAAATCCTTTGTCATATCCCGCTAGCTCCCCGTCAATATACATATCTGCTTCACCCACGACATAAGATGAAAAATCAGCCAATATAATATACTGTGTAAAATGCTGAAGAAATTGCTCTTCATTAAAAAACCAAGCGGGATAAGATGCTTCATATATTTCAGGAGGAACTCGCTGAATAGTAAGACGGTCTCCACCCGATCGAACAAAGGCTGTCCGATCGAATAATAAATACGGACACTTCATTTTACTTAAATCTTCTAAGAATAGATGCGCGTATTCTAGATATTGTACAACACTAGATAGCAAGATAACGTCTGGACGAACCTCTGCAATACTTTCGCTAATTGTATGATAGAATTTAAGCTGATGATTCTCAAATTCCTCCCTCCCTATATCAACATAAGAAGGCTGTTCAACGATATGCCAGTGCAGACTGCTGAGGGGTTTCAAAAAATCTTTAACTTGAAAATATGTACTTCCCAACGAACCTCCAAAATCAAGCACCCGCAAGCTATTACCACATTGTGCAGCGATATATAAAAGACTGCTTATAACGGGAAACGGATATTCTTTTTTATCAAAAAGTACTGAATCACGTTCATATACGGCTTCACCATCGCGTACCTTTGCTAAAGAAAACCTAGTTTTTTCCAAAATGTTAAGCTGATCATAACCGGAGGTCTCCTCTTGAGCTGCACTCCAAGAGACATAATTTCCAAACCACCCGTATTTTGTCGGTATAGGCTTGGGGGTATTCTTCTTTTTGAAGAAAAATCTTTTCATAGTTTATTCCATTAATAATTGTAATGCACAAAAGACATCCACACAGACAACAAGCAATCAAGCACATAACGCTAGACCAAGTTGAAAAGTAAGCAACCTTATATAAAAGAAACAAAAACTAATAATCTACCATACCTTAGATTGAAACATCTATTTGGTAGCATGACGAAAGTAATAGCAAAAATGCTACTACAGTATAAAGCAACGGTTTAAATTGGTAACATATTCAACAAAAAAACGACAGTGAATCCGTAATTTATTTCCTCAAAATCAACAACATCTTTCCCTAACAAGAGCGCATATCCTCCGTCCCAATCATTCTCTTTGAGAGATGAAGTGCACCTTTTAACCTTCTTTCCACACTATACAATAGTAAAGAGAGACTATAAAAGATTCCTTAGACGTCTATGTCAAATGATAGTTTATTTGCAACAAAAATAATACATTTATACACTACTTGTATATGGTTCTCTTAAATATATTATTTTTCTTTTTCACCCATCAAAATGATAAAAAATAAAGCCTTATCTTGCACATAGACCATTTAGTGTAAAGCAATATAACATGCCAAATAAAAAACTCTACATCATCCGTCATGCAAAAGCTGAAGAGCACTCTTTTACGAAAAGTGATTTTGAACGTCATCTAATCTCGAAGGGAAAGGAAAGAGCCGAACGAATTGCCCTCGAACTAGCTGGTGAGCTACAAATAGACGAACAGACCTTGTTCATCTCCTCAACGGCTAATCGGGCGTTGGAGACTGCGCATATTTTTGCAGATATACTTGGCTATTCCCCAGCTGCTATCCAATTGGAGCGTGATATTTATGAGGCTCATCATCGAGATATCTTGAAGGTAATCAATAGTGTTCCGTCTTCTTTCCAAAAAGTATTGGTTTTTGGCCACAATCCTGGATTGTCTGACTTAGTGGACTACCTCACCAATCGGCCTGTAGACCTCAAGACCGTCAACATTGCCATTATCGAACTACCAGCTAATTTTGATTTTGCGCACGTAAGTGCTAACAGTTCGAATCTGATCAAGGTGCTAGCATAATATATTACATCACCCCCTCCTCCCATAGGTGAGATTTTGTATAAAGGGTGGGGTTTTGTACCTTTAATATCTTATGGCAAATCAACTCCAATTTGAAAACTCTCCCTATCTCAAACAACATGCCCATAATCCGGTACATTGGATGCCATGGGGTGAAGAGGCATTGACAAAAGCAAAAAACGAAAACAAGCTGATTATCATCAGCATTGGATATTCAGCTTGTCATTGGTGTCATGTAATGGAGCGAGAAAGCTTCGAAAATGAAGCCATCGCGGAGACGATGAACAAATTTTATGTCCCCATTAAGATTGATCGTGAAGAACGCCCAGATATAGACCAGATTTACATGATTGCCGTTCAACTCATGACCAATGCTGGTGGTTGGCCATTGAATTGCATCTGTTTACCTGACGGCCGGCCAATCTACGGAGGGACTTACTTCAAGCCTCATGACTGGCAGAATATCCTATTGCAAATCGCTCAAATGTGGGAGGAACAACCCCAAGTCGCTATTGAATATGCGAGCAAATTGACCAATGGCATACATCGTAGCGAACAGCTTCCTATACATCCGATTCCGGAACAATACACACAGCAGGATCTCTTAGACATCGTCAATCCATGGATTGATCTATTTGACAAACAAGATGGTGGGTATAGCAGAGCTCCCAAATTTCCGCTTCCCAATAACTGGGTATTCTTATTGAGATATGGTGTGCTATCCAACAATCAACAGCTTGTAGATCATGTACATTTCACCTTACAAAAAATGGCTTCAGGTGGAATCTACGACCAGATTGGAGGCGGCTTCTCCCGTTACGCTGTGGATTCCCGTTGGCACATTCCACATTTCGAAAAGATGCTCTATGACAATGGACAGCTCCTGTCTCTGTATTCTGAAGCCTACCAACAGCGTCCACTTCGCTTTTACAAACGTTTGGTAGATGAAATTGTGGAATGGGCTGAACGGGAGATGTTTGCGGAGAATATGGGTTTTTACAGTGCATTAGATGCAGATAGCGAGGGGGTAGAAGGCAAATATTATTCATTTTCTAAAACAGAAATAGAACACATCCTAGGGGAAGACGCCGAACTTTTCATCTCCTATTTTAATATTACAGCCGAAGGAAATTGGACAGAGGAATCTACTAATATCCCTTTTATCGACTTAGAAGCAGATATCATGGCATTGGATGCGGGGTATACGCCTGATGAATGGGACATCTACTTGAAAGAGGTCAAGAATAAATTATACACCTATCGCGAGAAGAGGGTGCGCCCTGGATTGGACCACAAACAACTAGCGACCTGGAATGCCTTGATGCTAAAAGGGCTGCTAGATGCATATCGTGTATTTGACAATGAAAAATACCTTCGGCTAGCGCTTCAAAATGCGAAGTTCATTATTAAAGAGCTTGTCAAAGCCGACGGTACTATGTTGCACCAACCCAAGGACCACAACCGCGAAATCGGGGGATTCTTAGATGACTATGCTTTTACCATCGAGGCCTTCGTCACTTTATATGAGACGACTTTCGAGGAATACTGGTTGACCCAAGCCCATATCCTATTGGACAAGGCAATTGAATTGTTCTATGATGTAGAGCAAAAGGTATTTTTCTATACGGCCGACCAATCGG
The DNA here is from genome assembly GCF_027627455.1 of Sphingobacterium sp. SYP-B4668. Taxonomy (NCBI): domain Bacteria; kingdom Pseudomonadati; phylum Bacteroidota; class Sphingobacteriia; order Sphingobacteriales; family Sphingobacteriaceae; genus Sphingobacterium; species Sphingobacterium sp. SYP-B4668. The sequence continues at coordinate 4,671,919 of NZ_CP115483.1, forward strand.
AAAAACTTATTGCCCGAAAAAGTGAAATTATGGATAATGTCATCCCTTCTTCTAATTCTACGATAGGTCGACAATTGAAAAATCTAGGCCTTCTGCTGGATGAAGAGAACTATACGGCAATCGCCGACCAATTGTTAGCTAACGTGTTTCCGCAGATCAAATCCTACGGATCGGCATACTCCAATTGGGCCATCCTACTGCTTGAAGAAATCTACGGGAAAAACGAAATTGCCTTAACGGGAAAAGACGCGGTAACATGGAGAAAGCTGCTAGACAAGCACTACATTCCAAATAAAATCACATTGGGAGGAACAAAAAGTAACCTTCCCTTGTTATTAAATAGACAAGGTATTGAATCAAAAGCATACCTTTGCAAAAATAAAACATGCAGTCTTCCACAGGATTCGATTGCTTCACTACTGAATTTAATAAATGATAACGGGAGAGATTGATCTCCCATAATTTAATTCCAATGGCAATAGCACCAAACAACGTAGTAACGTTGACTTACACACTTCACACAGTTGAAAACGGTGAAAAAACTTTCGTAGAGCAAACCAATAATGAAAATCCTTTGGACTTCTTATATGGCGTAGGCATGATGCTTCCAAAATTTGAAGAAAATATTGCAGGCCTTAATGTTGGCGATAAAATTGATTTCGAACTTTCTGCGGTTGATGCATATGGTGAAAAAGACGAACGTGCGGTCGCTCAATTACCAGCAGACATGTTCAATGAAACAGGTCTACCTCCGGTAGGAGAGGTTCTTCCTCTTCAAGACAACGAAGGAAACCAATTTCGTGCAGTAGTAATTGAAGTAACTCCAGAAGCTGTGGTAGCAGATTTGAATCACCCGATGGCTGGAAAAAATCTACATTTCGAAATCGAAATTCTCTCTGTTCGTCCAGCTACTGAAGAGGAGTTGTCTCACGGACACTCACATGGACCTGATGGTACACACAGCCACTAAGCTGCCTGTACTTCAAAATACAAAAGCCTCGAAAATGTTTTCGAGGCTTTTGTATTTTATAGCTTTATTGCTCTAAGCATTTCTCTTTTCCCAGGAGCACCCGGAGCTTTCTCTATCTTAAAGCCCAGTGCCTTCATACTCCTTTTCAAGTTGCCGGTAATAGCATAGGTCACAAACAAACCTCCGGGCTTGATAAATTGCGCAATATGGGACAAAGACTCATCTGACCACATCTCAGGTTGGTGCACGGCTGCAAATGCATCAAAATAGACTACATCAAATTGCCGATCGGTCTTAAACTCTAAAAGCAACGTTTGTGCAATGTGCAGATCGATCTGCGCTGTAACCTTCGTCGGTTCGGTGAATGAAGCGCTATAGTTATCTAAAAATTGTTGCCAAAGGACGGTCGATACATATTCGCCATATCCCATCTCTTGCACAATGTCCAACGTTAAGGGGAATCCCTCGATACCAAGATAGCTAAGCTGGATATCTGTAGACGAGATGTAGGAACAGGTTTGGATGAAATTAAGTCCCGTCCCGAACCCTATTTCAAGAATGGAGACCTGCTTCCGTTCATATTGTTTCAAGAAATAATCCAGTCCCATATTCACAAATACATGTTTACTTTCTTGCACCGCTCCGTGCTTAGAGTGATAACACTCACCTACGGCTGCATTATATAGGGTTTTAGACCCGTCGCCGGTTGTTACTAAATCCATTACTACTTAAATTTTAGCAAACTTAGAAAAATTAGGGAGTAAATGGGACAGTATATCGCAAAATATAGTCTGGCCTACAAAAGCTATGATTTGTTTCACTTTTTTGCAACGACATATCGGGAATATAAAGCATTTTGTCTAAGTTTATATCAAACTTAAATGAAAAGCAGCGGCAAAACATTTTTAGATAATTACGGGAGCCTACTCCTTCTCTTGCTTGGCATATCGATTGGCTGTTTAATCGGAATCTTTGCAAAGGACATTGTCCCCTATATCAAGCCTCTCGGAGATATTTTTCTCAATTTACTTTTTGTTTCTATTATTCCACTTATATTTTTCGCCATTTCGTCTTCAGTGGCTAACATTGAGGGTAATAATCGTTTGGGAAGGATTATGACCGTAATGGCATTGGTCTTCTTAACAACCATTGTCATTGCTGCTATCAGCATGATTGTCGTACTCAAACTATTCCCCATTGACCAGGTCATCAAAGAGGTGCAACCGTCCGATTCGGTGTTGCTAGCTCCGGATGAAACATGGGGAGACCGTATCGTTCGCTTCCTAACGGTGGGAGAATTCGCAGACTTACTGTCACGACAAAGTATGTTGGCGTTTGTGATTTTTTCCTTCTTAGTCGGTATTGCCGCTCGCAAAACAGGTGATACGGCACGCCCTTTTATCATATTCATCAACGCAGGCAATGAAGTCATGAAAAACCTGTTGATATTGATTATGAAAATTGCCCCAATCGGCTTGGGAGCCTATTTTTCATTTCAAGTATATGACTTAGGCCCTAAGCTTTTCGATATCTATGCCAAACCCATGGCGATTTATTATGGATATGGAATCATCTACTTTTTTGTATTCTTTACGATGTACGTATTTATTGCAAACGGTCGGAAGGGAATAAAATCTTATTGGAAAAACAACATTTTACCTTCCTTCACAGCTATATCAACATGTAGCAGCTTGGCCACTATGCCCGTTAATTTAAATGCGGCACCACATATGGGCATCCCCAGCTCTGTATCAAATGTTGTGATACCTCTGGGCACTACTCTTCATAAACATGGGTCTTCCCTCTCCTCCATTTTGAAAATATATGTTGCTTTTGTACTGATTGGGTGGGATTTTTTCGAGCCAACGACTATGATTATTGCTGTTGCAATAACGGTACTGGTCAGTATTGTGGCTGGAGGTATCCCTAATGGGGGATACATTGGAGAAATGCTAATGATTTCTATTTATGGGCTACCTACAGAGGCCATCCCTGCCGTGATGATTATCGGCACATTAGTAGATCCGCTAGCAACAGTACTGAATGCTACTGGAGATACCATGGCTGCCATGCTGGTCACACGCTTCTCGGGAGAAAAGTTCGCAAATGTCAATGATGTGTAGCTCAGAACCTAAGGCCTAGCTTAATCTGTCCATATTGGTGGTTTTGATACATCTTTTTTCCCTCTTTGGTGTTAAACAATACACCTGCCTCTATTGATATACGCGAATCGGAATAAGCTACTCCAAGATGATGTCGCCATATATGGGGCATGGTTTCAAAACGATCTTCCTTTTTCTTTGCAAATGGACCTCCCTGTAAAGTCGCATTGTAAAATTGAGAAGAGTAACTCGGTGTATAAAAAAAGTAGTATTCAGAACGTGTATCAAAGAAACTGCCATTACCCACGAAATGTGAGGTATGGAAATTAGATAGTTTGCCCAGCCGCAAGGAAAGCTCAGCAGTCGCATTGGAGAAAATCATCCCTCCTCTTAATGAAGCACCACCAGAAAGCTCAACTTTATTAGAGCTACTCCGCCAGATTCGCTTTGCAAGACTCGCTTCTAAATCCACCCCTATGGAGGTATTAAGTTGGGATTCCCAGCTTTGGACTTTATACATGCCAAATACACGATGTACATAGTCTTGCACTTCCTTTCCTTTGGCGGCATTACCTATGACGCCGACCTCGGTCTTGATAGCCCAAATCCATTCATCAGAAAATACACGCTGAAAACGTCCGTTCAAAAAAAGATAGGCTGTAGATGGCCTATCCCAATATACATCGTCACCCGCATAGACTTCGATTCCATTATACAGTTGATGGCCCAATTGCAACGATAGAAGATCTGTTTTAAGAGCTGATTGAGAGAGTGGTGTCTCCAATGTAAGGATTAATCCATTGGTATAATATCGATCTTGGCCAGTCATGAGATAAACATCGTTATCGCTCTGCAATGATATAAAATGAGAATTGAGTTGTTGAGCAAGTGATGCTCCCACCATGGAGAAGCAAATCGTAATCAGAAGGAATACTTTAAGAAAAACACGATTACGTCTCCAATACATTGTAAAAATTCGGATATAGGTACATACCAAGGACAAGATAATTATTATTTCCGGATTTTTATCCGCTTTGAATAAGTCGAATCCACATTTTAACCTCATTATTTAAAACAATTCCAAATAAGGCTCCTGATTTGGTTTTTTACTTACTTCCATTCGTATTTCGTAATTTTGCACTTGATTAAGTGTATAAAAAATGAAGCCATCGCAAATCTTCACAACTACGTAGTTATGAGGACGAATTGCGACACCGACTTTGGATTGGATGGCATTTCATTACAGAAAAAAAGAAAAACCAAGTGCGATGCCCTCATTTATCTTAAACGAGACTAGCACTTACTAATAATTTATACGGATGAAAAAGAGTTCGATTGTATTAATAGTTATCATTGCAGTAGCTATAGCCATGATATTAGTGATCTACACAGATTCGAGTACATATTCAAATTTCACCCAGGCCAAGGAGAAAAATACAGAATTGTATGTGGTGGGGGTATTGAATAAGGAAAAAAAACTAATCTATGAGCCTACTAAAGATGCGAATCACTTCTCATTCTATATGTATGACAACGACAGTACAGAATGTCAAGTAGTATTTAACGGAGCAAAACCACAGGATATCGAGCGTTCGGAACAAATTGTATTGACAGGGAAAATGGAAGGAAATGTATTTCATGCAAGTAAAATTTTGATGAAATGTCCGTCTAAATACAATCAAGATCAAATGGAGGTTACCGAATCAATGGCAACTCCGAAAACAGCTTCTATTCAATAATCAGCAGTATCACTTATTTTCAATAATGGACGTAAATTACGTTGGGGAACACCTTATTCCAGGTAAAATTGGACAATTCTTTGTTATTTTAGCCTTTGGATCAGCTCTTTTAGCATTTATCAGTTATTTCTTTTCAACCCGAAATCCGGAGGACAAATCTTGGAAAACAATAGCTCGGATTGGAACCTGGTTGAATGCTATTTCAGTGGTCGCTATTGGTGCGATGTTATTTTACATCATCTACAATCACCTTTTCGAATATCACTACGCTTTTGCGCATTCGTCCAAATCACTACCGACCCACTATATTATTTCCAGTTTCTGGGAAGGACAAGAAGGTAGTTTCTGGCTATGGAGTTTCTGGCAAGTAGTAATATCCATGATTTTATTATTCAAAGCCAAATCATGGGAAAGCCCAGTAATGACGTTTGTCATGCTGTGTCAAGTGTTTTTGTCCTCTATGTTGCTAGGCATAGAAATATTCGGACATCGTATAGGAAGCTCTCCTTTCATCCTGCTAAGAGATGCCATGAATTGGCCTTTCCTCAGCGACCCTAATTATTTGTCAATGATACAGGATGGAAGAGGTCTCAACGCCTTACTCCAAAACTATTGGATGGTGATTCACCCACCCACTTTATTCTTGGGTTTCGCCTCTATGATTGTACCATTTGCATACGCCGCAGCAGGTCTTTGGACCAAACGGTACAAGGAATGGATCAACCCAGGATTGCCTTGGGGTATGTTTGCAGTAATGATATTGGGTGTTGGTATCATTATGGGGTCTTTTTGGGCCTATGAAGCCTTAAATTTTGGAGGTTTCTGGGCATGGGATCCCGTGGAGAACGCCTCTATCATCCCATGGTTTACCTTAATTGCGGCAGTTCACGTCATGGTGGCATACAAAAACTCCGGTCACTCTTACTTTACAGCGACTTTTCTTGCCTTAATTAGCTTTGTACTGGTAATCTATGCTTCTTATCTTACTCGTAGCGGTATATTGGGAGAGACTTCAGTACACTCTTTCACTAGTCTAGGGATGTCTGGACAATTGATTATCTTCAACGTCGCCTTTCTCGTTATCATGGTTGTGCTATTGATTGTCCGCAAAAAGGATATGCCGACAACGCAAAAAGAAGAAGATATTTATTCTCGTGAATTTTGGTTGTTTATTGGTGCACTAGTCCTTGTTGTAGCCTGTGTCCAAATCATTTCGACGACTTCCATCCCTGTATATAATGCCATCTTCAATACAGATGTAGCCCCTCCTATTGACCCTATTCCCCACTATAATAAATGGCAAGGTGCTTTTGCTGTTGTGGTATTGATATTGACTGCTTTTACGCAATTCCTAAAATACAAGAGAACGGATTCACGTAAATTTTTCGCGGCTACGATTGCCTCCCTTATCATTGCCTTAATTATTTCTGCAGGAATTGTATATGTGACCAAGATATACACAAATTTCATGTACATCTTGATTGCTTTTGCAAGTACATACAGTATCATCGCTAATATTCAAATTTTGGGAGATGCCTTTAAAGGCAAATGGAGATTGGCTGGCTCGGCAGTAGCTCACATAGGATTTGGGCTGCTGGTTATCGGTGCGGTAGTAGCAGCAGCGACCAACGAGGTCATTTCGATTAATAACAGCGGCTATATTGCTGTTGCAGGATTTGACAAAGTAGAGAAACCTGGTGAAAATCTGTTTTTAACGGAAGGGGAACCTGCACAAATGGGACAATACCGTATTACCTATGTTGGAGATAGTATTGCTCCTCCTAATGTATACTATAAAATTAAATTTGAACAACTTGATGAAGAATCAAGAAAAGTCAAAGAACAATTCTTATTGATGCCGTTTGCACAGAACAATCCACAAATGGGAGGGCTGATCGGGACACCGTCAACCAAACACTACATCACTCATGATATCTATACCTTGATTACTGCTGCCCAAGCGGATACGCAGACCCAAGCTGGAAATAAATCAGAAGAAGAGAAATCCAGCTTTGATGATTATGAAGAGCCCGCAACCTATCAAGTCAATGTGGGTGACACCTTAAGATACCGCAATGGATTCTTCGTTATAGAAGGGGTAAATAAAGACGCAACCATCAACAAAATTCCTAAAGCACCAGATGATGTACTCGTGGGCTTGAAGATTAAAGTAGTGGCGAAGGATAAGAAAGAGCATCAAGTAGAACCTCTTTTCTTAATAAAAGGTGGCAATACATTTGATTTCAATAAGGATGTAGAAGCGGAGGGATTGCGATTCAGATTCACCAATATTCTTCCAAAGCAAGATAAACTTGAAATCATGGTCTATCAGAAGCCCCTGCCAGAGAAAAAATGGATTGTATTCAAAGCAATTAAATTTCCTTATATCAACTTCTTCTGGTGTGGCACAATAGTCATGACAATTGGATTTATCATGTCTATCTATCGTCGGGTCAAAGACCAAAAAATAAAAACCCAACCAACAAAAGCATGAAAATCATCATCCTAGGAAGTGGAAATGTGGCAACTCATTTGGCCAAACGCTTACATCAACTAGGTCATTCGATTTTACAGATATACAGTCGGAATAAAGCCAATGCACACGCATTGGCTTTAACTGTCAATGCTATTGCTGTGGATGAACCGGATCAACTATTCGCTGATGCCGACCTCTATCTACTTGCCGTCAGTGATGAGGCTATCCCCACCATAGTGGAGCTTCTTCCAAACAATCTAAATGGTGTGATCGTACATACATCAGGGGCGACAGATATACAAGTACTTGAAAAATTTGGGCATTCAGGTGTACTCTACCCCTTACAGACACTCTCCAAACTACAGGCTATTGCGATGGAGCAGATTCCTATAGGAGTGGAAGCCAACTCCCAAGAAACCTATGATAGACTTTGGAAACTTGCACAAGAGCTTTCACCAATGGCTTTTAAATGCGATAGCCAACAACGATTAGCTTTTCACATAGCAGCTGTAATGGCCAACAACTTCAGCAACATCCTTTATCAAATTGCCTATGAAATATTGGAAGCACATGATTTACCGTTCGACCTTTTGCTTCCCATCATACAAGAGACGGCAAAAAAAGTAAAAAATAGTGCTCCCATAGCGTTACAAACAGGGCCTGCCATACGAAATGACAATATTACGATAAACAAGCATTTGAACTTTCTTAGGGAGAATAGGGCTTGGCAAGAAATCTATCAACAATTGACAATAGAAATTGCTAAAAGGAGAGGTAACTAAAGTATTCCTTACAAAAACAACAAATCACCGCTGGGAAGCGCAAATATTTCCTTTTGACCAGTTTACTTTCTAATTTTGTCACGTTATAACATAATCAATTTATCGATTATAAGTCGGCAGATATGGCTTCAATTTACAAAATTTATGCTCCTGTGTCCAGGATTGGCAAGTATCTCCTACTTGCTAACCTAAATTTTAGCACCCTATTTGCTGTACAACATCCAAACACTATAATATCATACGATTATGCCTGTTAGAAATCTAATCATCGGAGCCATCGCGTTAATTAATTTCATTATCATCTCCTTTGGGTTGATATTTGCCACGAATTGGTTTTGGCTGCTTATTATCCCACTTCCGATGTTGCTGATTGCGATCTATCACACCATCCAGACCAAACACGCTATTCTAAGGAATTACCCTTTGGTCGGGTATTTTCGATTTTTCTTTGAGTCTATCCGACCAGAGATGCGTCAATACTTTTGGGAGTCCGATACAGATGGTCGCCCATTTAGCAGGCGCCAACGTTCTATTGTTTACCAGCGTGCGAAAAATGAACGAGAGACTGTTGCATTCGGTATGCAAAGCGACCCCAATGCAATTGGCAATGAGTGGGTAGCGCACTCTGTATTTCCGTGCCATATCCAAGACCACAATCTTCGGACCATGGTGGGCAACTCGCAGTGTAAACAACCTTACAGCTTAAGTGTATTCAATATTTCAGCGATGAGTTATGGCGCACTAAGCAAAACGGCTATTACAGCATTGAATAAAGGTGCGGCTCTTCAAAACTTTGCCCATAATACAGGTGAGGGAGGAATCAGTGAATATCATATCAGCGGTGGGGATCTTATTTGGCAAGTGGGAACGGGCTACTTTGGATGTAGAAATGAGGAAGGTAAATTTGACGAAAAGCTCTTTCAAGAGAAATCCAACCGCCCATATGTAAAAATGATTGAACTCAAGCTTTCGCAAGGAGCTAAACCTGGTCACGGTGGTATATTACCAGCGGCAAAGAATACACCTGAGATTGCAGCAATACGCCACGTCATCCCAGGTACGGATGTGATGTCTCCTCCCGCCCATAGTGCTTTTGGTACACCAGAGGAGATGATGCTATTCATTCAGCATATGCGTGAGCTGTCCAATGGTAAGCCAATAGGTTTTAAAATATGTATAGGTGACAAACAAGAGTTTATTGATATTTGCCATGCGATGCAGACTACGCAAATCGTGCCGGATTTCATCTCGATAGATGGCTCTGAAGGTGGAACGGGGGCAGCTCCACTAGAATTTACGGATAATCTAGGTATGCCCCTTTATGACGCATTGACATTCGTGACAAAAACACTTATTTCCTTTGGTCTAAAAAAATATATCAAGATACTTGTATCAAGCCGCATTGTAACAGGATTTGACTTACTGAAGGCCATTGCCTTAGGAGCGGATGCTTGCTATAGCGCTCGTGGCATGATGTTCGCCCTAGGCTGCATCCAAGCATTGAAATGCAATGAAGATATTTGTCCTGTAGGGGTAGCCACACAGAGACCTAACCTTTACAAAGGATTGGATGTTGAAAATAAATATGTCCGTGTTGCTCAATTTCACCGCAATACACTCCGCGCCACGGTGGAGATAATGGAAGCCTGTGGTTTTAAAACCTTGAATGACGTATCTGCAGATAAATTTTTTCGCAAAGTAGATAATAGGACGACGATGAGTTTTGAAGAAATATACTTTGGTTCGGAAGGAAAGCTGATTAACAGTCATACAGACTTTGCTCCGAAAGTATTCAACTAGATTTTTAAAAAAATCCTGACCTATATGTAGTCAGGATTTTTTTTTAGATATTAACTCAGTGATTGTTGAAGTTTGACCTTAGCCATCGCCCCCCATTGGAAGGGCCAGTGAACACAGGTCTACTTGAGATTGGAGTATACTTTAGACAATGTATCATGCGCGCTATAAATCGCATCAGCGGAGACGCCACTCAACGCTTCGGATATAGTCTTCGAGGCCTGCTCTAAGCCTTTGGATTTAATTTGTCTCCCCGCTTTTGTCAGATAGATCAAATTAGATCGGCGATCCCCTTTGTCATTGACGCGTATCACTAGATTTTGCTTCTCCAGATTATTAATCAACCTAGTCACACTTGGCTTGTCTCGGAATGTGCGATTTGCCAGCTCTTGCTGCGTTAATCCTTCCTCCTGCCACAAATTGTATAAGATACTCCATTGTTCTGAAGTAATACTCACTCCAGATTCTTTTAGGTTTTGCTGGAGCCTTCTTGTGAGTGCGGTAGTCGCTTTACCTGTCAGAAAATTAAAAAAATCTTCTGTGTAAATGGTTTCATTGGTAATCATTTTAATGGTTTGGTTTAAGTTGTTTATGCAAATAAAACAAAACAAGTTAAGATTAGCAACAAAATTATTACTTTTAATTCCTTCAATATACTTATCTTTAGCCTGATATGGAGCAGATATTACCTTTATTAATCGGGTTGGCTATTTTTGCCTATAAAATTTACGAGAATTTTAATAAGCAAAAAGAGGAAGATCGTAAACGCAACTTGAAGCGTCCCAAGGCGATGCCAACTACTCCGTCTCCTGTACAAACGACCAAGCCTTATACCCCGCCCCAACCACCATCACCTCCTGTTTTCAAACAATCAGAGAGACATTTAGTGCACAAGAAAATAGAACCGGTATCCAACTTACCAAAGGAGATTCCTGCTGAGGTGGCTCAAGCGAGGAAACAAAGAGAACGCACGAAACGATTGCATCTTGATGAAGTGGGCTTAGAACGAGAAATGGAAGTCAGTTTTGACCTACGTCAAGCAATTATACAACAGGCGATATTGGAAAGACCATATAAATACTAAATCTACTACTGTAAAGAAAAACCATCTGCATCCCCCAAGAATGGAAAATCAGCACGTGTAGTGAGTAAATCTTTAGGATTTAAGGTAAATGTATACAAATCTTCATCTTCTGGCTTGTAATAGATTACATCCCCCATTGGAGAGATACACATCGAGCCTCCAGAATAATAAATTTCATTACCATCATGCCCTACTCTATTGACGCCGATTACAAATGACTGGTTCTCAATAGCTCTTGCTGGAATCAAGCTACGCCAATGCGCGGAACGCTTATCTGGCCAACTGGCGATATACACTAACAAATCATATGCAGCGTGTTGATTTCGTGACCATACAGGGAAGCGAAGATCATAGCAAATCATCGGGCATATTTTCCAACCTTTCAGCTGCAAGATGACGCGTTGGTTTCCTGGTTCGAAATACTTGTGTTCGCCTGCCATCGTAAATAAATGGCGTTTGTCATATTTGACAAAACTACCATCAGGAGACATCCATACAAAGCGATTGAAATACTTCCCATCTTCAAGTATAATAAGAGATCCCGCTATGACGCAGTCAAATTTTTGGGACATTTCGTACATCCAATGCATTGTAGGCCCATCCATCGTCTCTGCGCATTTTTCAACATTCATCGTAAAACCTGTATTGAACATTTCTGGCAAAAGTATCAAATCTGTTTTCTCCCGAAGTGATGATAAACGTAGTGCAATATTGCTCAAGTTTTTCTCGATATTCTCCCAAAACAAATAAGCTTGAAAAGTTGTAATCTTGATGGTTTCCATGTATGTGTATAATTGCCCTTAACAATTAAAATAATATTATGACAATATGATAAAAAATCACGATTTATCATAATCGTAATTAATAACTATACTATCGTATCCTGTTTAATAAATCGCCTGCGAGATTATAGAGCTGTTCTTTTCTATCCTGTCCCACTTCAATCTTTGCTAGTGTATCGAAAGCTAACGTCGTAAAATGTGCTTTCTTATCATTAGCTAGCGCTCTAATGTTGTATTTAGCGTACAATGTTTTCATCAATTGTACTTTATTTGGTTCGTATTGCAGATCACATGCAAGAAGTTGTTGAATGTCAATAATATCATCCTGACTAGCATTTTCCAGCAACTTGATAAGTAAAAATGTCTTCTTATTTGCGATAATATCCCCCCCAACCTGTTTACCAAATGTTTCGGGGTCACCATATACGTCCAAAATATCATCTTGTAGCTGAAAAGCCACACCAACATACACCCCAAATTCATAAATCAACTGTTGTTGCGCAACAGGAGCCCCTGCAATAATCGCTCCTAATTTTAACGCACCTCCTAATAAGACAGAAGTTTTTAGGGTAATCATATGAATATACTGCTCTTCGGTCACGGATTCAAGAGACTCAAAGTCCATATCCAATTGCTGTCCTTCACACACTTCAGTAGCTACTTTATTGAAGGTATTCAACAAATCAAAGAGATACTCTTTGGGACATTTGGCAAGCTGCTCATAGGCTTTGATTAAAAGACCATCTCCAGAAAGAATGGCAACGTTGTCATTCCATTTTTCATGAACGGTCTGTTGACCTCTTCTCAAAGGTGCCTTGTCCATAATATCATCATGGATCAGCGAAAAATTATGAAAATATTCAATCGCTAACGCTGCTGGGATGGCATTTGTGACCGCTTGAAGACCGAACAACTCTGCCCCCATCAACACCAATACGGGGCGAACCTGCTTACCTTTAAGGGTGAGGATATAGCGTATAGGGTCGTACATATTTGCAGGGGTCTCTGGAAATACCACTGAAGCTAAAGCTTCTTGAACAGAATGAGAGGGGGAAGTACTTGTAATCATATCGTTTCTTATCTCTGCGAAGATAGCAATTACTCGCGAGTAATACACAGCGCTGGGCCTTCTAGCCTCATCGATACAAGGAGGGTAGATGGCATTATTCTAGAATCAAATTGTTCAATATGATATTTAATTTCTAATTTTAATGCTTAATCTTTAATCGTGCGCATACTCATTATCCATAATTATTATCAGGACCTAGGCGGAGAAGACATTGTTTTTCAGCAAGAAGTTGCCGAACTGCGACGAGAGCACGAGGTATTCACGCTCATTTTTAAAAACCGCAAGGGTGTGAAGGGACTTTTTCAATTTCTGCTCAGTCCATGGAATGTATTTGCTGCACGAAAAGTACAACGAAAGATAGCTGAAGTGAATGCCGATATTGTCCATTTTCACAATACGCAATATGCATGTGGACCTTTGGCTATCCGACATGCAAAAAAAGCAGGAAAAATCGTCGTCATGTCACTCCACAACTTTAGATTATTATGCCCCTCAGCCACTCTCTTCTATAAAAACACCTTATTTACGGATAGCATACACCGAAAATTCCCCTGGCTGGCTATCGAGAAGAATGTGCTAGACAACTCAAAAATCAAAACACTTTGGACGGCTCTTAGCTATTGGATACATCGTAGAATTGGAACCTGGAATCTTATCGATCGTTATTTTGTCTTGGCAGAGTTTTCTAGACAATTATTCATTAGCAGCACACTTCCTGTGGATAGTGACAAATTTGTAGTCAAACCTAATTTTGTAGATATGACAAGCACCATCCAAAGTAAAGAAAGAGGAAAGCATTTTCTTTATGTAGGGAGATTGTCACCCGAGAAGGGAATCACCAACCTACTCCAAGCGATAGCAGGTACAGATATCCAATTAAAAATAGCAGGTACAGGTCCACAAACAGAGGAAGTGAAGAGCATGGCTATTAAAAATCCCAATTTGGACTATTTGGGAATGATGGACAAGTCGCAGATTATAGATGAGTTGAAATTCTGCAAAGGGCTTATAGTACCATCTGTCTGTTATGAGGGTGGGGTGCCGCTGACGATTATTGAAGCGTTTGCGACCTGCACCCCAGTAATCGCCAGCAACATAGGGGCTATACCTGATGTTATCATAGAGAATGAGACGGGTTTTCTGTTCGACCCGCATAAAGCCGACACTATTATTCATGCTATCACACAGGCTAACTCTACACCAACAGCAGTATTAGCAGGAATGAGCCTAAAGGCACTTGATCTTTACCAACAGTCATACACTCCTGACATTGTCATTAGAAAACTAACCGCAGAATATGAAATGCTTATAAAAGATAAGTCTTAACTTTGTAGTATGAGCATCATTTTTTTAGACAAGTTAAACTTAGGTAGCAAAATCCAAGAAGTATTGGAGAGCATCTACGACCCGGAGCTTAAACCAGCAAACATTGTGGACTTAGGTCTGATATATGAAGTGATTACAAAGGAGGATGGCATGGCCAAGATTGTAATGACACTGACAGCCCCCGGTTGCCCTGTTGCTGGAGAAATCATGGACGAGGTACAGCGAAAAGTAGCAGCTATAGAAGGATTAAAAGGCGCTGTAGTGGAGTTGACATTTGACCCACCGTGGACCAAGGATATGATGACAGAAGAGGCTAAATTGGAATTAGGATTTTTATAGGACAATCCGTGGTGGATTCACCACGTTTATTTCCCCTCCAAGTCGCTCAATTTCTTAACGGGCTTAGTGGGTACCTGATCTTTCCCGAAAAGCTTGTTCCATATATTTCTTGACTCCTTCGTTAAGAGAGGAGAGACTATTGATAATATCAATACGTATACCACGACAAAGGACTGTAGAACGGGTAGCAAACCACCAGCCTTACCAATGTTGGCCATGATGATGGAGAATTCCCCTCGAGCCGACAATGTGAACCCAATATCAAAAGATACACGAGGTTTCATTCCAGAGAATTTAGAAGCGAAATATCCTGAAACCAAGTTGCCCGCAATGGTAATTACAGCAGCAATGGCTGCCCACATCACAGCCCCTCCCAACGACATCATGTCGATGGATAAACCAAAGCTAAAGAAAAACATAGCGCCGAAGAAGTCCTTATAGGGCAGCACCATGGCTTCAATCTTTTTAATATACTGAGAATCTGCCAAGACCAAACCTGCCATTAAAGCCCCTATCGCCTCGGCTACGTGAATAGTCTCCGAAAAACCAGCAACTAAAAACAGTAAAGCAAATATCAGCAAAATAAAAAGCTCGGAGGACTTCACCTGCAACAACTTATCAATAGCTGGAACGAGTTTGCGTCCTAAAATCAAAAATACCAGTATAAACCCTAAGGCTAACAAAGAAGTACCAGCGACTGTCCAGAAGGAACTACTTCCAGTAAGAATCAATCCTGACAGAAAAGAAATATGCATGGCTATAAATAGGTCATCGAACATAATCATGCCCATGATGACCTCTGTCTCCGGATTGGCAGTACGTTTGAGGTCTGTCAATACTTTGGCCACGATGGCTGTAGACGAACTGGTCATGATACCGCACAGGACCATTGTCTCTTTGAAGGGCATATCCATCAACCATCCGATCAGCAACCCCGAAACAAAGTTAAGGGCTACATATACACTACCTCCCGTGACAATGGATTTACCAGATTTGATAAGTCTGCCTACCGAGAATTCAAGCCCTAAGTAAAACAGAAGGAATAGTACCCCTAAGCGGCCCATAAAATCAATAAAGGGTTTGCTTTCGGTAAAGGATAGATCAATCAATCCAAACTGAGGGGCATGCTGTCCTAAAACCATCCCTATCAATATAAAAAAAGGTATAACGGAGAACTTCAACTTATTCGCGATAAAACCGACGATAGCGACGAGTCCAACAGCAACACCTATTTCTAAGATAAGGGTAGTAGATAGCATATGATAAAAATTAATTAATGAAGTAGTTCTTTTAACGCTTTGATATTACCTCTCTTTCCAGCAACAACAAGAGTAGTACCTGGACTAATTTCGTAGTCTGGGCCGGGGTTGATCACGGTATCTTCATCTCGAATTCCAGCAATAATGCTCGCGCCTGTATTTTTACGAACGCCTAGCTCACCGATTGTCTTGTTGCAACTGACGTCACCCCCACCGACCTTATACCATTCTATAATCAAGTCGTCCAAAGCGACCTCGATGGTTTCCAAAGCTTTGGGTTTATAAGAAAGTCCGCCTATAATACCGGCAACTTGTCTGGACTCCTCATCAGAAAGGGTCATGACACACCTTGACTCATTTTCTTCGGTATCGTAGCGATACAGCTCTCTTCTTCCATCGTCATGGATAACAACAACCATGCTATCCCCTGCATCCGTCTCTATTTGATATTTCTTACCTATACCAATAAGATCCGATTCTCTTACAACTGACATAATGTAAATGATTAGTGATTAATTATATGCGAAACGGCTTTCTTATTGAACCGTATCTTGCAAACTTAGTTAAACTTTTTTTGATATGAAAACTGAAGCCCATTATCAGACAGCAGTCTTGTATTCGTTTTCTAAAACACGATAACATCGTGCTTTAGCGGCCAACTATTCCGCATGAATCAGCTTATATGTCCCGTCCTCACGTTGCTCAGGTCGGCCAATAGCTATACTTTTAGAATGGTAGAACAAATAGATCCAATCATTCGGAGCACCCTCTTCCCAATATTCTTGACGTAATTCTTTGGCCCTGCGCCCATCATAGTCATACTTTGCGATGAAGTTACGGAAGATCTCCTCTGGCTCAGGAAGTACGTCTCCTCCAAAAAAGTAATGTTCACCTCCAGTCTCTATATGGAATGCTTGATGGTGAGGTGTATGTCCACCATTTTGCTCAAAGCTAATCTCCTGGTTGACCATCCCTCCACCCTCTACCAAAACGAGGTTACCGCTTCTTTGGATAACATCAAATATATCTGTCTTGTAAGAAGATGAATGCCCACTGAACGCGTCTTCCCATTCTCCTCTTTGCACAATATATTCCGCTTCTGGAAAAGCGATGCGACCTACGCCATCTCTAAATTCAACCATGCCTCCTGTGTGATCTTTGTGCAGATGTGACATCAACACATACTTGACATCTGTTGGTTCAAAGCCCAATTTTCGGATATTATTGTGAATAGTCAGATTCCCGTCATCATCTGTCATACCCAACCCTGCATCACATAATATAAGTCCTGCAGCAGACTCAATTAAGAAAGGGTGTACATGTACAAATAGGGATCCTGGACGATCCTTTGGACTGTCTTTATCTTTATCAAAAGGTATGAATTTTTTCGAGGAATCGACGGAAAAAGAGCCTTCAAAAAGCGAATGTGCTTGTATCATATTTATATGCTTGGAAATATGGAAGTTATGATTTCAACATTTTTAGTTACTGACCAAAGATTAGGTAAGTAGCTTTTCAAAACGTATATTTACACGTTAAATCAATGCAAAGATATGCAAAAAAGGTGGGTACTAAAGTCTAAATCTGAACATAGCAAAGTCATAAAATTAAGTGATGAGTTAGGTATCAGTCCAGTACTCGGCGAATTGCTGATCAATAGGGAGATTGAAACTTTTGAGCAAGCAAAAGAGTTTTTCAGACCCTCTCTTGCACATTTGCATAATCCTTTTCTGATGAAAGATATGGATATTGCCGTATCTCGAATCGAAAAAGCAATAGGCAATAATGAGAAGATATTGATTTACGGTGACTACGATGTAGACGGAACGACAGCCGTAGCCGTAGTGTATAATTTCTTCAGGGAATTTCATACCCGAATTGAATTCTATATTCCAGACCGCTATGCTGAGGGCTATGGTATTTCTACCCAAGGCATCGACTATGCAGCTGAAAATGGTTTCACCCTGATTATTGCTTTAGACTGTGGCATCAAGGCAAATGATAAAATAGATTACGCCTCTTCCAAACAAATTGATTTCATCATTGGAGATCACCATCTCCCTGGTGAGGAGCTCCCTCAGGCAGTGGCTGTACTGGACCCGAAACGTGAAGACTGTATCTATCCATACAAAGAGCTATCTGGATGCGGGATTGGCTTTAAGCTTATACAGGCTTTTATCCAGAAAAATGAGATGGATATCCAGCTATGCTATCAATTCTTGGATTTGGTTGCGGTCAGTATCGCTTCAGATATTGTCCCCATAACAGGAGAAAATAGAATCCTCTCGCATTTTGGACTTCAAAAGTTGAACACCAACCCCTGCTGTGGACTTCAAGCACTCATCAACCTATCCTCTAACAAGACAGGCACATTTACGGTCAATGACATTGTCTTTCAAATCGGCCCTCGCATTAATGCTGCTGGCCGCATAGATCATGCGAAAGATGCTGTCAAACTACTAATATCTAAATCACTACCAGAAGCGAAGGATTTTTCAGAAAGTATAGATGACCAAAATAATGTCCGTAAGGATTTTGACCTGAAGATAACCGAAGAAGCACTTTCGCTTATTGATGAGAGTGAAAAACTACAGGCGCGAAAATCGACAGTGCTGTTCAAAGCCGATTGGCACAAGGGTGTAATTGGTATTGTCGCTTCAAGGTTGACGGAAAAATATTATAGGCCTACAATCATTCTAACACAAACGAATGGTCATGTTGCTGGGTCTGCTCGATCAGTAATCGGTTTTGACCTGTATGAAGCCCTGAGTGAATGTAGCGATCTACTGGATCAGTTTGGCGGACATAAATATGCCGCAGGGTTGACAATGAAATTGGAGAATGTTAGCTCTTTTCAAGAGAAATTCGAAGATGTGGTCACAGCTAAAATCAAACCTGAAATGCTACAACAGGAGGTAATCATTGAAATTACTATTCCTTTAGTAGATATAACGGTCCGATTCTTCAAGATTCTGAAACAATTCGAGCCATTAGGCCCTCAAAATGAAGCTCCAATTTTTCTCACAAAAAAGGTAATGATCGTTGGCAACGCATACATTGTGGGAACAAATCACCTCAAGATGACGATTCGACAAGAGGATTCAGCTTCATTTGACTGCATAGGATTTGGTTTGGCTGAACACCTTCCCCATATCAACAGCGGCAAACCGTTTGACATTTGCTACGCGATTGAAGAGAACAATTGGAGAGGTAAGAAAAATCTACAATTGAACATTAAGTCTATACGATACTAGCAATTATGCATGAAAAGAAGCCAAAATCGCAGTCTTCCATTTCAAGGAAACTTTAGTTAAGTTTGTATACTAGTGCCTTAGGCCAAATCATCAGCTTGAAACGAATACATAATGATCTTAAAAGCAGAGCACCTCATTAAAAAATATAAACAACGTGTTGTTGTCAATGATGTATCCTTCCATGTAGAGCAGGGTGAGATAGTAGGACTCCTAGGCCCTAATGGGGCAGGAAAAACGACTTCCTTCTATATGATCGTAGGTCTAATCAAACCTAATGAAGGACATGTTTATCTAGATGACCAAGAGATTACCAGTGATGCAATGTACCAACGCGCTCAGAAGGGGATTGGTTACCTTGCTCAGGAAGCCTCTGTTTTTAGAAAGCTATCTGTGGAAGACAATATTCTAGCGGTATTGGAGATCCATCATCCCAATAAAGAGGAGCGTAAGGAGAAGTTAGAAGAACTATTGACGGAATTCAGTCTCCATCGCGTCCGCAAGAATAGAGGCGACCTCCTTTCTGGGGGCGAGAGACGACGTACGGAAATTGCAAGAGCTCTTGCTGCAAATCCATCATTCATTTTATTGGATGAGCCTTTTGCGGGTGTCGACCCTATTGCCGTAGAGGAAATTCAGACCATCGTATCTAAATTAAAGACCAGAAATATCGGCATACTGATAACGGATCACAACGTACAGGAGACACTTTCCATCACTGACAGAGCATACCTTTTGACCGAAGGCAAGATTATGTTGACTGGCACCCCCGAAGAAATTGCAAACAATGAATTGGCGCGTAAGTTCTACTTGGGCCGCCATTTTGAGTTGAGACGCAAAAAATTATAGACTTAATCATTTTAATCTAAGATATGGCAATATTAAACTCGCTCTTCACGTGGTTCATGAATAAAAGGATGCATCAAATCGATCTTTTTATCAAGTATCCCCACGAAGTTCAAGAAGAGTGGTTTCAGAGTTTAATATCGACAGCCGAAGCGACTGAGTGGGGCAAACGATACGATTACAAAAGTATCCTAACCCCTGAGGAATACAAGCAAAGAGTCCCGATACAGGACTACGACTCCATAAAGGGGTATGTAGATCGAATGATCAAAGGAGAGCAAAACATCCTATGGCCCTCGGACATCAAATGGTTCGCAAAATCATCGGGTACCACCTCTGATAAAAGCAAGTTTATCCCGGTTAGTGAGGAAGCATTGGAAGAGTGCCACTATCAAGGTGGAAAAGATATGCTATCCATCTTCTGTCACAATAAACCGGACAACAAGGTATTCACGGGTAAGTCTGTCGTCTTAGGTGGTAGCTCTCAAATCAATAGTTTTAGCTCTGATTCATACTATGGAGACCTCTCGTCTATCTTAATCCGTAATCTACCCTTTTGGGCTGAGTTTAAACGGACCCCCAACTTGGAGGTCACACTTAATCCTAATTTCGAAGAAAAAATAGAGAGTATTGCGCAAATCACAATAAAAGAAAATGTAACCAATCTAGCTGGCGTACCGACATGGAATATTGTGATGGCTAAGCGCATCTTAGAAATCACGGGAAAAGACAATCTACTAGAAGTATGGCCGAATCTCGAATTTTACAGCCACGGTGGGGTGAGTTTCAAACCCTATCGGGAACAGTTTAAAAAACTAATCCCTTCGGATAATATGTACTATCTCGAAAACTATAACGCTTCTGAGGGGTACTTCGCTTTGCAGGATCGATCGGATTCTGACGATCTGCTTTTGATGTTAGACTATGGCGTGTATTACGAATTTCTTCCGATGGAAAATCTTCATGATGAACACCCGAAGACCCTAAGCCTTGATCAGGTAGAAATCGGAAAAAATTATGCGTTGATTATCTCCACCAATGCTGGTCTATGGCGGTATATGATTGGAGACACAATCAAATTCACCTGCCTATCTCCCTTTCGGATTCAAATCTCGGGACGTACCAAACAATATATCAATACCTTTGGTGAAGAATTGATTGTAGACAATGCAGAGGTAGCGGTAAAAAAGGCAAGCGATATAACTCATGCGATTGTTAGGGACTATACTGCAGGACCTGTTTATTTTAATAATGGAGAAGCCGGTGCCCATGAGTGGATCATCGAATTTGAACAACAGCCGGATAACTTTGAAAACTTCTGTGCGATATTAGACGATACCTTGATGTCTATCAACTCGGATTATGAAGCCAAACGATTCAAGAATATGGCATTACGATTCCCTATCATTCATAATGCACCCCAAAATACATTCTTTGGATGGATGAAATCTAGAGGAAAACTAGGCGGACAGAATAAAGTCCCGAGACTATCGAACACCCGGGAATACCTCGACCCTATTCTCAAAATACTTGGCAAGTAAATATCAGCTATTTCTTTAGTTCTAATTTTTGCAGTAAGCGGGATGCTTTCTTGAACATGGTGCTTGTATCCTCTACCTGTTTCAGTGCTTGAATTGCTTCTTGATCCTTTCCTTCTTTGTGGTAAGCCAACGCAAGGTAATACCTAGACTCATTCTTAAACACAGAAGTGCCTGCTGCTAGAGGTTCTAATATCTGGGCTGCCAGCGTATATTCGGCCATACCATAGTGGCAAAGTCCCAAATAATATTTGTACTGGAGATTGGTAGGATCACCCGACACAAGGTCTTGGAGTAAAGGCATTGCAGCGTTGTAATCCTCTGCATTGAACAATGTTGCTGCCTTCGCATAGGAAGACTCTCCATCCGTTGCCCCCCGTACAACGGCAGTATGCATTGTCGGGAGATTATATAAGTCATCCGGAGATTGAAAGAAGAATAGTCTGACCACCACTATTATACAGGCAGCGGCCACAATTGGTATAGCATAGGTCAACATCTTCTTGAATGGAAGGGTCTTTCCAGTAGTCGTACGGTTCTTGTGCTGAGCATGTACCAAAGATTGTCTCAATTCTTGTTCCTGACGGCTCATACGCTTGGACAGCGTAGCCTGTACGTCACGATACAATTCGACCTCCTCTCTCAATGTGGAATCCGCTTCCATCTCCTCTTCAAACGCCAGGAGCTCCTGCGGTTCGAGGCAATTATCGATATAGTCGTTTATCTTTTCCGCTTTTGACTTCATGATTTCTTTGTTTTGTATGAAGTGTACATGTTAACACGTTCCATTAGCGTGGCCATACATTCGCTTTTCTTCTTTCGCAAATAAGCATACGTGACACCTAGAGATACCGCAATTTGTTCCTGATGTTTCTCGGTGATACATCTCTTGATAATCTCCTGGCAACGATCTCCTAAAGTAGCTAGTACGCGCATCACCTCATTCTCCCGCTCAATATGTTCCAACTCTTCCTGTAATGTTAAATCTGATACATCTTCAATACCATATAAATCATCTGTAGATTTTGTTACCTCTATTTGTTTAGCTTTTTTCAACGCATTCAGCCATTTACGCTTGCAGACCATTAAGAGAAAGGATTCGAAGGAGGTTGTCAGTTGATAGTTTTTATCCAGCCCCATATGGTATATATCGACTAGAGATTCCTGTAGAATGTCATAGGCATCGTCTTCTGATCCGTTATTAAAACAAATCATCCTTACCACCTTCTTTCCAAATTGGGTATAGATACTTTGAATACCTAAGGCATCATTAGACTTAAGGTAGTCTATGTATTTCTGGTCAGCATGCATGAAATGAAATCGGTTATTTGTAAATGTAAGAATTATTCTATTAATTTACAGTCAGAGATCCTTTATTCACCTACTTTATGAAACGGCTATTAACCTTTATCTCTTTGCTTTTTGCTCATTATTCATTTGCCCAGGACACTGTCAGCGATGCACCCATTGATACTTTCCAAACTATCATCCATAGTCAACTAGAAGGTGGTGGACAACGATTCAAGGCGGAGCTGCGCCCCCTAGTTCAGGTCCCAGGAGGTCGAACTCCTTTCTACACTTATCTCTGGGATTTTGGAGATGGTCATTTCAGCACTGAAGCAAATCCTTTACACCAATATGCCAAACCGGGAGAGTATGAAGTATCAATCTACGCCGTCAATAACTATGATGATGGCCCAAGACCCAAAAGACCCAAAAAGAAGATAAAAGTAGATACACAATTAGCCAACAACCCCATTCCCAATCGTTTTGAACAATCATTTTTTAGTGCCAATCAGACTTTCCAAATCTTTAAGAACTGTAATGCTATTCCGGGGCAAGACATGTCGTTGGTCGTAGGAGTGAATACAGGTGGGAAAAAAGGTAAAATATATTTGTTGACGAATGAAAAAATAGCGGGACTGGCTGGCTTTTCACTTGCTGAGCAAAGCCGCTACTATAACGAAAAAATAGATAGTGCTGTCAAAGAGCCGCAGATGCAACAGCTATGGGCTACGGTGAAACAGTCCACCTTGACCAAGTCTGGAAGCCCAGCGTACGGGATTAAGGAGGAACAGCAATTTAAATCGGAAAAGGACGCTATTTCCTATTTTTCAAATCTGTATGAGGCGTATCAGACAGTGTCCACGTATGAGGTAGACCCCAGCAATGGGGAGACACAGTTTGCATTGGTAAACCTAGACATCACACCGGAAATGTTGGTCGATACAAATGCTATCGTCACTATATCGGGTGTATTTATCCCCGAGGATGGGTTGGCAAATGTACACCAAGTAGATGTGCCGATTATCAAGTCTCATGATCCTAATAAAATGTCCATTCGCCCAGCTCGAATGAATTATAGGCTCCAGATGCGAAAGAAGAAGACAATGACATATAAAGTCCAATTCCAAAACGACGGTGAGGGGGATGCCAAAAATGTAAGATTGGAGATGCAACTACCAAAGGAAATCGATAAAGACAGTTTTAAGCTGATTGCCTTATATCCAGAATGTGATAGCTGTGAGAACGCATCCAGCAGAGGATGCTATCGGTACTATCTTGACGACACAGGAAAACTTGTCTTTCATTTCAAAGATATCTCGCTACCAGGGACTGGAGCGCCTGATGTTACAGACCAGGACAGCACCCAAGGCTTTATCCTATTTTCCGTCCATACTACCAAACGTCTCCAAAACAAATCATTCAAGGCGCATACGGATATATATTTTGATAAAAATGAACCTATCCGCACCAATACCGCTACATCAAGATTTAGGAAAGGGTTTTCTCCTATTGTGACATTTGGGCTGAATTCCTCTATATCGGGTGATTTAGGAGAAAATGACATCAGTAAAAAATATACCAATGGCATAGCCCTAGGTGTAGGCCTAGCTCCAATCGCTCCATATAAAAAACCGTATTGGCAAGTAGAACTGTACGCAACCACGAGCGGGCTAAATACGGACAACCCGAGGGTTGATGGCGATGGTGTTGTTGCCGATCCAGAATATGGAGATAAGGGATTTCAATATATAGCCTCGCAAACGTCATTGGAACAACGGTTTCTCCACCTAAGTATCCCGGCCCAGGTGCGTTACAACTTTAATCGGTACCTCTCAGCTGGGATTGGAGCAATGGCACGCTTACAAATCAACACCAAGAACGAATCTACCACATCATACTTCGGTCGTGGTGCCAGTGGTGTAGAAGCTTCCATCACACGGTCGGACGTATTAGAAAAGGAAAAAACATCCAAGATACTGTGGAATCCATTCGTAGACATAAACATCGGATTTGTCTACTTAGGTCCATCAATTGGATTTCGGTATAACTATGATAAAAACGTAAAACACACGGCCAATATATATGCTCTCTGGCGGTTTTAAATATATATTAGTCCTAACCATACTATGTGTATTTCACGCTTGTGGGAAGCGAACGGTATCCAACGAGATCACGCAGAATATAGATACGGTTTCCACTCGATTACTGGATTCGTTAGAAACTGTCGCCTATCAGTATCCTGAGCGGTATATACAGCAGGCCGATTCGTTTGTCAATCAAATAGAGGGTATTATACAGCGTGTAGAAGATAAAGTAATCTATGCCTATATATTAATGAATGTTGCCTACTCGTTGAAGGAGCATGGCAATCTATATGAAAGCATCAAATACTATGAAAAGGCATATCAATACGTCCATGAAAATAAGCTCGCCGACATTGATATAGCTGCACTCGTAATCAAGCCTTTGGCTAATCTGTATACTCGTATCGATGATATCGAGAAAACCGTAGGATTGCTGGAACATGCCCTTTCGGAGACCTCGGAACCGCAACAAAAAATCGCACTATTGAATAACTTAGCCCTAGCTTATCTCTACTTGCCCGCACCACAAAAATCCATCAGTTTATCCCATCAATCATTGTCTTTGGGACCGCGCAATACACTGACTGAAGCCCTGATTTACAACAATCTTGCAAATGCGTATCAACAAATTGGAAATCGTGATAGTTGCTATTTATTCAATAAAAAAGCCATTGCTATCTTTGAGCACTCATCTCTCCAAGCGGATACGCTTAGTTGGTATACTTCAGCATTGCTACTCAGAGGAGAATTAAATGAATCTCCCAAGGATTTCGAGACAGCGCTAAGGTTGTTGAACAATGCGAGTAACAACGGTTATCAACGAGAAAAAGCCAAAGTCAATCTACAATTAGCAGAACTATACACACACAGCAAAAGACCTGGAGATTCCAAAAAATATTTCACCGAAAGCCTCGCCTTATTGAGCCCTTTGAGAGACCCCAATGGGTATGTAACGGATTACACCTATACCCACGCACTCACAGGGATTGCAGACAACTATGAGTTTGTACATGACAATGACTCTGCTTTTTATTATTACAGACTGGCGATAGAGAATGATTTCAGAACACAACAGCTAATCACAGGTCGAGAGGGACATCTCAAAAACAACAAATCAAGCCGGCAACGTGTAGAGAAAATGTTATCCACCGCAAGCCGACTCTTGGGCAACACCACAGAGGAGGCAATTGCACAAGAAATCCTAAAAACTTGTTTTTGGTTAACAGAATTATCTAAAGGCCGACTACTGATCAATGAAATAAGCCGCTCGTCCAATTGGTCACAGGACAGCACCACATTGGGGCATAAACTAAATAGGTTACAACATATCTATCGGCAAATCCACTCGGTCCAAGACAATCCATTAAAAAAGGAATTAAAGCGAGAAGCACAACAACTGCTACTGGAACTGCAAATCGACGAGAAGTTTTATGAAAAAAAATTTGAGGTTCCAGATATCAACCTATTCTCCGAAAAAATAGGCAATTCCACAGATTACCATTATACGTATTTTACAAATGCAGATAGCTCACTTTATATCTTATCCTGCAACAACGGGACATATCGCCTACACAAAGTA
The DNA here is from genome assembly GCF_027627455.1 of Sphingobacterium sp. SYP-B4668. Lineage (NCBI taxonomy): Bacteria > Pseudomonadati > Bacteroidota > Sphingobacteriia > Sphingobacteriales > Sphingobacteriaceae > Sphingobacterium > Sphingobacterium sp. SYP-B4668. Next base: position 4,698,229 of record NZ_CP115483.1, read on the forward strand.
GGAAATAGCATTGTAAAAACCGTAGACACCTTCAAATCCACCTATTTTGGACACAGTCCACAGGCATACAACAATGACCCGAAAGCCTATGATTTGATGGCGACAACGATTTGCTCGGCGCTTCTCCCCGAACTACCGCAGAGAGATGGAACATTGTTCATTTCAACAGACGGTAGCTTAAGCGGCCTTCCGTTTGATGCGCTCCGCCAAGGCAATGAATTTCTTGTGGAACACTACAATCTTTCCTATCTCCACACCTTTATCCTGAAAGAATACATCAGCCCCCCAATCCTTCCTCCTTCTAAGATCAACATTCTGTATCGTTCCAACTATACACCGCCACTCCCTAACCTCCTATTTGCCGATCAAGAGGCACAAGAGTTACAACGTAGATATCAAACGGCAGTATACTCTGAAGAAAGACAATCAATAGACGATCTTCAAAGTGCCTTTGCTGCCCGAGACATCTTACACATCGCCGCACATACCTCCTTGGATGATAACAACAGTCCCATGATTTATCTAAGGACACCCTTATCTATCGATCAGATCAAGGTTTCGTGGATTGGCTCACCGCTAATTTTCCTTTCAGCATGTAATACGGCGTCCGGCGAAAATCTCACATCAGAAGGCATGGAAAGTCTAACACGGGCCTTTTTAACAAAAGGCGTTCCTTCCGTACTGGCTACCTATTGGTTGGCGGATGACGAGGCCACGCTAGACATCACCACAACTTTCTATTCCAACCTTCTACAGGAAAAAAATCCAATCAACGCATTGGGCCAGGCGAAAAGAGCTTTTATAGCGCATTCGAATGAACAGGGACAAAATCCATGGTATTGGGCCAATATTAATCATTCAGGAATTGACACCGAAATTTTACTCACACAAAAAAGGGACCTTACGTCCCTTCTAATATCGGCATTGATTTTATCTTTACTGGCTATAGCAGGCTACTCTTACAGACGCCTAAGGTCTAATGGCAGTCTTGTAAAGATAAACGAAGAATCCGAGGATAAACCTTAAGGTCCCGTAAGGTTTCATCTTTTCACTTGGTCTATTGCTTTTCATAGGTTTATAATTACTTTGTAATCCGCTAGCTAGCGGATCGGGTTGCTTTTTTAACGGTAGCATGGAATATCCGCACTATAACTATTCGTGCTTGGTTAGTCTATGCTACATCAAAATTTCATATTTATATAAAACATGGATGTTTACCGTTGTGTTATATTTTGTGTTAAAATTGACATTGGCTCTCTAATTTCTCGTTTATAAATACACCGAAATATCACTACATTAATTGGAATGAAATCGTTCTCCAGTTGGTAACCAACAAACGAATGACATTTTTGTTGACGAAATTGGTAAATAATTACCTCGATAAGCCCACCTAAATTCCAAGACGGCCATTTTCTTGCATGTTTGCGTGTTGTTCTTTTCATTATTTTGCTATTGAATTATTATTACGTTGTAGTCCGAGAACTAGTCGATCAGCTTGCTTTATTGATGTATTAATCATCAAGCTTGTTATTCTTAAACTTCATGTATACATCAACTTTTGTTGTCATTTGTTACCCCCTGATTTATTTTTTTTACATCCGCTCGTCTTCATCCCATCGTTAACTTTGCTATTGTAACCAAGAGTTCAAGTGAATAATTTTTGTCCTGTCTATCAAAATTATTCACATCTCGGTTTCATGCTATTTTTCTTTTGCTTACATTAGCCTTAGAAATAATTATTAAAGATGAGCGCGACAGACACTTATTCCATTCGCGTAGAGCCCACACAGCAATCGAGACTCTCGCAGGTAGATTTTAGCAATCTAAAATTTGGAAAAATCCTTTCAGACCATATGTTGGTGGCTGAATATGAAAATGGGGAATGGACAGATGTGAGCATCGTCCCTTACGGAAACTTGAGCATTAGCCCATCAATGTCAGCCTTGCATTACGGTCAAGCGATTTTTGAGGGAATCAAAGCTTATAAATTTGAAGATGGAACGGTCAGTATCTTTAGACCAGATAGGAATTGGGAGCGCTTCAATAAATCTGCAGCAAGATTAGAAATGCCCGAAGTTCCAGAAGAAATTTTCATGGGTGGTCTTAAAAAGCTTCTAGAAGTAGATAAGGCTTGGGTCCCTCAAGTCACAGGAACCTCTTTATACATCAGACCTTTCATGTTTGGTACTGAAGCCGCATTAGGTGTACACCCATCGGCTTCTTATAAATTTATCATTATCACTAGTCCTGTCGGTGCTTACTACAATAAACCGTTGAAACTTAAAGTAGAAACTCACTTCACAAGAGCAGCACAAGGTGGTGTAGGTTTTTCAAAAAATGCAGGTAACTATGCTTTGTCCTTGTACCCTACACGACTAGCCAATGATGAAGGTTTCGACCAATTGATTTGGACAGATGCCAAAGAGCACAAGTACATCGAGGAAGCAGGTACAGCCAACTTGGTATTCCGTATTGGCGATACTATTATCACCCCTCACGATGATACTATCTTACACGGTGTGACACGTCGCACGATTGTTGAACTTGCGCAGCATTGGGGATACAAAATCGAACAACGCCATGTATCCGTAGAAGAATTGATCAATGGAATTAAAGAAGGTATAGTATCCGACGCTTTTGCAGCAGGTACAGCAGCAACTTTGACACCCATCTCGACAATTGGATACAATGGAGAGCTTTATGAATTACCAGAAGTAGAAAACCGAGAATTTTCCAACAAGGTCCTTTCTTATCTTAATGACCTTCGATATGGAAAAATAGAAGACCCTTTCGGATGGAACTTCATCGTATAGGTAACTCGTATGAAAGAAAAAAGGCCGCATTCATGAATGCGGCCTTTTTTTGTTTCAAGCTTTTAGTTTCTTCTGTATATAGTCCAACACCTGTTCGATATCTTGCGGTTCGAACCACACAGCATCACCACCTTTTTTAAACCAGGTAATTTGCCGTTTGGCGTACCTTCTTGAATTTTGCTTAATTCGGTCTATAGCTTCATCCCATGTAAGGATACAAGCCAGATAATCAAAAATTTCCGCATATCCGACTGTCAGAAGCGCTGGCTTATCCTTATAATTAACCAAGCTCTTAACCTCATCAATCAACCCTGCGGCCACCATCGTATCTACACGCCGATTGATCCTGTCGTAAAGCTTTTCTCGATCGGTATTCAAGGCAATTGTAATGATATTAAATGGCCGCTTTGCCGTAGTATTCTGTCTGTAAAATGAAAATGGCTTGCCCGTGCTCTCATAGACTTCCAATGCACGAATCACACGTTGGGAATTACTCCGATCGACTTCTTCAAAATACTCGGGATCGACCTCTCTCAAATAGGTCTGAAGTACTTCAATCCCTTCCGCTTCAAATCGATTATTCAGTCTATCCCGGACTCCAGGGAGCGGCTTAGGTAGGTTGTCTAGCCCTTCACAAACGGCCTTAACAAACAAGCCCGATCCACCCACCAATACGACCACATCATGAATCTGGAATAGCTTTTCCAACAAAGCAAGGACGTCGCGTTCAAAATCTCCTGCTGAATAATCCTGCTCTATGGAATGTGAATCAACAAAATGGTGTGGCGCCGCTGCCAACTCTTCCATAGAGGGCTTGGCTGTACCAATGGTCATTTCTCGATAGAACTGTCGAGAATCAGCAGATATAATTTCGGTCTTAAAATGATTGGCGACTTGAATAGCCATAGCAGTTTTCCCTATCGCGGTAGGGCCTACTATGGCTATTAATGTTTTTTGCTTCAAAGCGAGACCTTTGTTAATACTCGTCTTCTACTCCTGATGGACGATTGCCGCCATCTGTATCTTCTTCCCCCTGCTCATCATCAAACATATCGAAATCATCCTCTTCATCGACACCATACTGCGTCTCCTCCTCTTCATACTCGGCATCATCTTCATCCACTGGTACCGCAGGTATTACTGCACTGCCAAGCGACTTCGGAGCCACTCCGATAGTTTTAAATACAGTAGGATATTCTTTCCCTTCTTCTTCTTTGAGGATTTTGATTAACTCAACATGAAAATCGTAAGGTCGCTCAAAATTGTATACATAATAGAACTTCTGGTGCGGATCGTCAATAAATTTACTTAACCGCACACCTTCCATCAAAAGGACTTCGTTTGCAATCTTCCTCTCGGTAGGGAACAAGGCGATTTCAGTACCTTTTTTCCATTGATCATTGCTTACATAAAACGAAGAAGATGTTTCGACTTCGTAACCGGTAGTCTTATGGATTGCATGGTGAAGGTCCAAAAATGTTTGCTTAGAAAGCATATCAATTTCACGGTAAACATCTTCGTAGTCTTCGAAAGTAACTCTAAATCTGTAAATAGCCATTGTCTTATATGTTGAAATCTATAGTATCATTTGATGCAAAAGCGGTCTAAAATTACGATTTTATTTCTTTAATAAAAATCAAAAGACCAGCTTACGCTGTCAATTCAAGTTATTGATATGGACTTTATGTCCACTTACTACGTGATGCTGTTGTATTCTCCTACCGGAGAGCCCCCACTATCTTTAACACCTAAAAGAAACAAATCACTAGATATTAAGTTTGTGTTGGGCTTTCAATCCCATCTTGGCACCTATATCGATCATAAAGTGATAAGCCTGATCCCTAGAGTTTGCTATCTCACCTTCTAGAATAGCTTCCCGTATGGCATTTTTAATTTTGCCCACCTCTCTACCCGGTCCTAAGTTGAATACTTTCATAATATCCTCACCTGTGATAGGCGGTTGCCAATTACGAATCTGATCCCGTTCGTCAACGTCTTTAAGCTTCTGCTTGACCAGCTCAAAGTTTTCTCGATATTTTTTCTTTTTAAATTCGTTTTTAGTAGTGACGTCAGCATGGCAAAGCATCATTAATGCATCAATATCATCCCCAGCCTCAAAAAGAAGACGTCTTACAGCAGAGTCGGTCACGATATCCTGGGCTAGCACGATAGGGCGTAGATGTAGCAGGACAAGCTTTTGCACAAATTTCATCTTCTCATTTAGAGGCAATTTGAGCTCGGCAAACAATTTGGGTACCATGCGAGCGCCTTTATCCTCGTGTCCGTGGAAAGTCCACCCCAGTTTTTTATCAAATCGCTTTGTGGCCGGCTTTGCAATATCGTGCATAATGGCGGCCCATCTCAACCAAAGATCGTCGCTATAAGTAGCTACATTGTCCAACACCTCTAGTGTGTGGTAAAAATTATCCTTATGGCCCTTCCCGTCTACAATATCAACACCATACAGTTGGTACATAGCCGGGAAAATAAGTGGTAATAGTCCGGTATCGAATAAGTACTTAAACCCGATGGAGGGCTTGGCTGCCATTATAATTTTATTCAGCTCGTCGGTAATCCGCTCTTTAGAGATAATATTGATTCGATGCTTAGTCGTCGCGATAGCTGTAAGCGTTGCTAAATCAATCTTAAAGCTCAATTGTGTCGCAAATCGAATGGCTCGCATCATCCTGAGCGGATCATCCGAAAAAGTCACTTCCGGTTCCAATGGGGTCTTGATAACCCTTTGTTCGATATCCTGGAGACCATTGAATGGATCCAGTAGCTCTCCGTAGTTGGAGATATTTAGCGAATAGGCCATCGCATTGATGGTAAAATCACGTCTATTTTGATCATCTTCTAGAGTGCCATTTTCTACAATCGGCTTTCTAGAATCCGAACGATAGGACTCCTTCCTGGCACCCACAAATTCGACATTGAGGCCATCATAGACTAGCATTGCCGTGCCAAAGCTTTTATAAATCGCCACTTTGGTATGGAGCTTTTCCCCCAACTTGTTGGCAAAATCAATTCCGCTACCTACAATTACCACATCGACGTCATTCTTAAATGGCCGCCCCATAATATGGTCACGCACATACCCGCCAATGACATAACATTCGGTATTTGTTTGTGCTGCTAAATCTTTGATATGGGAAAAAATCGGATGTTGTAAATTGTCACTCATAGCTTGCCACGGTTCTCAAAAAACCTATCAGTTTGCAAAAGTAAGGAAATTTATTATAAATCAACGAGATTGATGGACAAGTATACAGCATCGCTTTTGGACAATGCTATATTCTGAGCAACTATTAATCGCGATCTTTACTTAATTTACGGAAAGCCAGAGGATTGGCCGTCAATTCAGCTTGTTCCCGTCGCCTTTGTACAATATGACAGGCTGTGAAGATAGCTTCCAGAAACGAATCATGGGAAGCCAAATTCTTACCGGCGATGTCATAGCCAGTACCGTGGTCGGGTGACGTCCTCACAATGGGAAGTCCGGCTGTAAAATTGACCCCTGTGCGGGATGCAATATGCTTAAATGGAATAAGTCCCTGATCATGATACATTGCTAGCACGGCGTCAAATTGTGTATAAGTATCGCCAGCAAAGAAACCGTCTGCAGGATAGGGGCCAAAGCAGAAAATGCCTTCTTCATTTGCTTTTTCTATCGCAGGTCTTATGATATCTCTATCTTCCGTCCCAATGAGGCCATTATCACCAGCATGCGGATTAAGTCCCAGCACGGCAATTTTTGGCTTTTGAATCCAAAAATCCGTCTTTAGGCTGTTGTGCATCATCCTCAATTTATGCAGAATACTATCTACTGATATCTTAGCCGCAATCTCATTGACAGGAATATGTCCGGTGACAACCCCTACCCGTAATTCGTCACTGACCATAAACATCAATACATCATCTGTACCGCATTTTGATTGCAGATACTCCGTATGTCCAGGAAAGTTGAAACCTTCTTGCTGAATATTATGTTTGTTGATAGGTGCTGTTACTAAAGCATCTATTTTGCCGGCATTTAAATCTTCAACAGCCTTTTCTAAAGATAGAAAAGCATATTTTCCTCCTATCTCATTCTCCTCACCCAAGGTAATCTTTACATCCTCCTGCCAACAATTGATCATATTGGCACGCTTGGGATTGGCTTGATCGGGTTCATTTACCACGTTGAAACTAAAATCATTAATACCGATTGCCTTTCTATGAAAGGAAGCTACTTTAGTATTTCCGTAAACAATAGGCGTAAAAAACTCTAGAATACGACTGTCCATCAAGGATTTAATAATCACTTCTAGACCTATTCCATTCACATCTCCTATAGAAATACCAATTTTTAGTTTTTCACGCATATATAGTAAATTTAACCTCCCAAACTTAGATAAAATGCTTCGCATTCACAAACCGAGCCGCATGCTATCAGCACACTCGTATGTGCCATTAAAACAAATCCAGTAGCATACGAACAAATTAAAAAAACAATTTACACATTGTCTTCAATATACTCCGCAACAATGAAAGCATTGTATACAAAAGTTATTTCCCATATCCGCCTTCTCGAAAAGGAAATAGCATAAAACGGGAATAGCAAATAAAACGATAGTAAACTTAACGAAACTTTACTTGATATAAAAACCAACCTCTTGCTTATATCAAATGCTGTGATCATTTCCAATAAGTGCCGCTACGTCCATATGGAAGAGCATTGCACACCCCTCTGTCCACAAGAGGAAAGTACGACCCTAAAACCAACTGGATATTAAGCATATCGATATTTTGTTGAAAATAAATTTTGATAATACATAAATAATAGCAATCTTCACGCTCTGAAATGGGGGTTTAGCTCATTTGGCTAGAGCGCTTGCCTGGCAGGCAAGAGGTGACCGGTTCGAATCCGGTAATCTCCACTTAAATAAAAAAGCACTTACATTAATTTGTAAGTGCTTTTTTTATGCCTATAAATAATACCTCCTAAAAACGACAGCTTTGGTCTTGATTCATTGTTGCCCCACTTTTTTCCCTAAAAAAAGAGAAGCTCGATAGGCTTGAGGCTGAATATCCTTATCTTTGTCAGCAAACAGATTACTATGAGTACGGTTAGAGCAAAGAAACATTTAGGGCAACACTTTTTAAACGACAAAAATGCAGCACAAAAGATTGTGGATGCATTGAATCCGCAACTTGGATTTGACAAAGTACTAGAAGTAGGTCCTGGAATGGGCGTCCTATCTGATTTCTTACTCCAAAATACGACCTATCAAACGTATATGATTGATGTAGATGCCGAATCTGTAGAATTTTTAGCAGACAAATATCCACAATTGGGCGACCGGCTTATCCATGGAGATTTCCTAGCCTTGGACTTCTCTGCCCATTTTGGACCAAAGGTAGCCGTCATTGGGAACTTTCCGTATAATATATCTTCCCAAATCCTGTTTAAGATACTGGACGAACGAAATCGTGTCGTACAGATGACAGGTATGTTTCAAAAAGAAGTTGCCGAGCGTTGTACAGCAAAACCGGGAAGCAAAGAATATGGGATATTGAGTGTCTTCTTACAGGCTTATTACGACGTCAAATATTTATTTACGGTCAAAGCCGGAGCATTCAGTCCACCTCCGAAAGTCCTTTCTGGCGTAATCAACATGGTCAGAAACGATCGAGAGAAGTTGGACTGCGACGAAAAATTGTTCTGGCGTGTGGTCAAAGCCGGCTTTAACCAAAGACGTAAAACGTTGCGCAACTCTCTTTCTGGAGTGGTCACAAAAGAGAACATGTCAGACAATCCCCTATACGAACTGCGGGCTGAGCGTCTTTCTGTTGCTGATTTCGTCACGTTAACAAACGAAATATCATCCACATATTAATATAACTGCCCATGCAGCGCTTCGCAATCATAGGAGGAGGGATAGCGGGACTGACCACCGCAATTGGTTTGAGCCAAATAGGCATCCAAGCAGATATTTACGAAGCAGCGACAGAACTTAAAGGGATTGGTGCTGGCTTTGGCTTGGCGGCAAACGCTATGCAGGCACTTTCCACTCTTGGATTGCAAGCGGAGGTACTGCAATTGGGACACCTACTGCCCGACTACAATATTTTGGACCAGAGGGGCGATGTTTTGATTTCGCCAGATACAGCTCGCCTGAGTAGACAGTACCGTCAAAGCAATTTTGCGATACATCGTGCCGATCTCCATCAATTTCTATTGTCCAAAATCCCCAGCACCCAATTACATCTTGGCAAGCGGGCGATTAGATTGAAGCAAAATGCAAATGGCAGCACCGTCACTTTTGAAGATGGGAGTAGTATTGATGCCGAGTACTTCATTATCGCCGATGGCGTGAAATCTTCACTACGTCAACAGTTAGACCCTACATCAACTCCACGCTACTCAGGATATACTTGTTGGCGAGGCACGCTGGATAACACTCACATCCAATTGAAGAAAGGAACCGAGACATGGGGGGCAAGAGGGCGCTTTGGGATGACACCTTTGGCAAACAACTGTATATACTGGTATGCCTGCGTTAATACGGAAGCCAATAGTACTGTTCACAAAAATTGGAGCATACATGACCTATATCTCCATTTTGCAGCATATCATGCTTCTATTCCAGAGATTATCCTTTCGACCCAAGAAGAGCGCTTGATTTGGAATGACATAATAGATATCAAACCATTGAAGAAATTCGCCTTTGGTTCCATCCTTCTCATCGGGGATGCCGCGCATGCGACTACTCCCAACATGGGGCAAGGAGCTTGTCAAGCATTAGAAGATGCAGCTGTATTGGTTGATGAGCTCAAAAAGGAGAAAAATATCCAAATGGCATTCCTCAATTTTGAAAAAAGACGATTAAAGAGAACCAGGTACATTACCGAAACCTCTTGGATGATAGGAAAGGTTGCACAATGGGAAAACCCTTTCCTTGTAAAAACCCGTAATATCCTGATGAAAAATCTCCCTAACAGACTACAGCAATACAAACTTAATAAGCTGTTGAATGTTGATTTTATGAGCATAAACAATACAAGATGAACGTACATAAGATATTGATTGTCGACGACGTAGACGAGATATTACTGCACAAACTTGCGAACAATGGAATAGCATTTGATTACTATCCAGATATGGACCGCGTTGGAGCCGAAAAGGTAATAAGTGGTTACACGGGCCTGGTTATTCGGTCTAAATTTCAAGTCGACCAACCTTTTATGGAATTGGCTCCCCAACTCGCTTTCATTGCTCGAGCTGGGGCTGGCATGGACAATATTGATGATGTCTATGCTGCTCAGCAGCATATCATGCTTATCAATGCACCGGAGGGAAATCGCGACGCTGTCGGAGAACATATGATTGGCATGCTGCTCAGTCTAATGAACAACCTCAATCGGGGTCATCTTCAGATTCAAAATGGTCGATGGTGGAGAGAAGAAAATAGAGGTTACGAACTGAAAGGTCGTACAGTAGCACTTATTGGATACGGGAACAACGGACAAGCGATGGCTAAAAAGCTATCTGGATTTGAGGTCAACGTAATCGCATATGATAAATATAAGACTGGGTTTTCAGACCAATACGCGCGCGAGGTATCGATGGAGGAAGTCGTCAAGCAGGCAGATATCCTTTCTTTTCACATCCCGCTGACCAGAGAGACAAGAGGTATGATAGATGAGGAATACTTATTCCACTTTCGCAAACCGATTTTCTTTTTAATGGGCGCTCGTGGAGGAATAGTGGATGTCCCTGCTGTATTGAAAGGACTCGATACCGGAAGAGTTATCGGAGCGGCATTTGATGTATTACCCGTCGAAAAATTCCCACCTCTCGCCGAGCAAAGTTGGTATAGTGACTTAATCAATAGAGACAACGTGCTACTAAGCCCACACGTTGCAGGTTGGACATTCGAAAGCTACATCAAACTATCAGAAGTAGTTGCCGATAAAATCATCGACTATTTAAAAGAGAGCGACGGCACCCCATACGAGCACAAATTGTAGAATAAGACTTAAATCCAACAGATAGGTATAGTGATAATGTCCTTGTTTCTTGAACACCAAGAATCGGAGGAATATCGCAATGATTAAATCGGTCAAAAACAACGATATTTTGATTTCCCAACTACAATCTGTAAAAAAAAGCAATATAGCGTGTACCGATAGCAAAAGATAGCATAGTCGCTTCGCATTTCTCTCTCCCAGCATATTGGGAAGTGTCTTCAAGTGATAGTAAGAATCCTGTGCAATATCCCGTATATCAAAAGGCAAGGTGCATATGATTAAAAACAAAAACTTCAGTACCGACAGGCTACTGAGTAACGCTGTATCAATCTGTACTCCCTCGGCATACAATTCGACATAGGGCAACACCACACTACTGCATACCCATATAAAGGCAATATGAAAGATTTTTGCTCCTGGGAGTTGTCTCAGCCCTACTTTGCGATTTTCGTACCGAAATAGGGGTAATCCATACAATACACTGATGACACCTATACCTCCCAAAAACAAAACTGCCCAGAGCTGAATATAAAACAAGCACCACAGCAAAGCAGCAGCAGCGATGATGGCATTAAACCATAACAACCATTCATGTGCAAATACCCACTTTGTGCGTGCGTATTTAGACGCTTGAGGGTCTACCGGCTTAGACCATAATAGACTGAAGTTGTAAAGCAACAGTGTAGCCGCTCCTTCAATCACAACAATCGGATAGTCGATCGCTTGATCAAAGACAAAATAAGTCATAGCACACTGTGCCATTGCTGCACATGCAATGAGCAAATTGGTATATATGGAGATATAAAACAGCTGTCTAATGAACCGCATCCAGACTAGATTTCAAATTGTAATGACAAAATAACAATTGTGTTATGTAAATCATAAATTTCGTGATTAGGTATTTAAAAATTGATATTTAGTAGCGAAAAAAGTAAATTAGTGCTTCATTTATCCAGAATGGACAATATGAATAAATATTTGTCCGATTCAGATAAACATAGGAGATAATTAAGAATAAACCAATATAAAAATGAATCTACAGATTAAATCATTTGAAGAATATCAAGATGCCTACAAAAAGAGTGTAGAAAATCCTGAGGAATTCTGGGCGGGTATTGCCGAGAACTTTTTTTGGAAACGTAAGTGGACAAATGTCCTGGATTGGAATTTTAAAGAGCCGAAGATCAAATGGTTTGAGGGGGGGAAACTTAATATTACTGAGAATTGCTTAGATCGCCATATCTATAACCTTGGGGATAAACCAGCGATTATTTGGGAGCCTAACGACCCAAATGAGGCGCATCGTATCCTTTCATACAAGCAATTGCTTGCGAAAGTGGAACAATTCGCCAATGTATTAAAAAATAACAACATCCGTAAAGGGGATCGGGTTTGTATCTATTTGCCTATGGTTCCTGAGTTGGTCATCGCCGTATTGGCTTGTGCTCGTATTGGAGCTATCCACAACGTTGTATTCGGTGGATTTTCGGCTCAATCTATTGCCGACCGTATCAACGATGCCCAATGTAAGCTCGTCGTTACTTCTGATGGCAGTTTCCGTGGCAATAAGACCATTGACCTTAAGAATATAGTAGATGATGCCTTGTTACAGTGTGACACAATTGAAAAGGTAATCGTGCTTACACGTACACGCACGCCAGTATCTATGATTAAAGGCAGAGACGTATGGTGGGAGGATGAAATCAAAAAAGTAGAGACACAAGGCAACCCTGCTTGCCCTGCTGAAGAAATGGATGCAGAAGATACATTATTTATCCTCTATACGTCTGGCTCCACAGGCAAACCCAAAGGTATCGTACATACTACCGGAGGTTACATGGTATATGCGGGTTACACGTTCACAAATACTTTCCAATATCAAGCTGGAGATGTACATTTCTGTACTGCCGACATCGGTTGGATCACCGGGCATAGTTACATTATCTATGGACCGCTATCCCAAGGAGCCACTTCTTTAATGTTTGAAGGAGTTCCGACTTATCCGGATGCAGGTCGCTTGTGGGATATCGTAGCCAAACACAAGGTGAATATCCTATACACAGCTCCTACGGCTATTCGTTCATTAATGGCTTTTGGAAATGATTTTGTAGAGGGGAAAGATTTGTCTTCGATCAAAACACTAGGTTCTGTTGGAGAGCCAATCAATGAAGAGGCTTGGCATTGGTTTGACGAAAAAGTAGGCAAAGGTCAAGCGCCAATCGTCGATACATGGTGGCAGACGGAGAACGGTGGTCATCTCATCACTCCAATTGCAGGTATTACACCGACTATCCCGGGATACGCCATGCTCCCACTTCCAGGTGTACAGCCTACATTAATGGATGAGAATGGGGAAGAAATAAAAGGCAATGATGTCTCTGGAAATCTTTGTATTAAATTTCCTTGGCCTGGTATGCTCCGTACAACATGGGGTGACCATGAGAGATGTAGACAGACTTATTTTGCAACCTACGAAAACATGTATTTCACCGGTGATGGTTGCTACCGCAGTCCCGAAGGGTATTACAAAATTACAGGACGTGTCGATGATGTATTAAACGTATCGGGCCACCGTATAGGTACAGCCGAGGTAGAAAATGCAATCAATATGCACTCTGACGTAGTAGAATCTGCAATCGTAGGATACCCACATGCCGTGAAAGGACAAGGAATATATGCGTATGTCATTGCCAACCACCATATCGATGCGGAAAGTACGCGTAAGGATATCTTACAGACCATCACCCGGCTGATAGGTGCGATTGCAAAACCGGATATCATCCAATTCGTACCTGAACTACCCAAGACAAGATCTGGGAAGATTATGCGCCGTATCCTGCGTAAGATAGCTGAGGGCGAAGAATCCAACTTAGGCGATACATCTACCCTACAAGACCCGACAATTGTGGAAACGATTGTGGAAGGTGCTAGGGAGTTTAAAAAATAGACACGCGTAGAAAATGTCTACAGAATAGCAAAAGCGCATGACCGAAATTCGGTCATGCGCTTTTGCTATTCTGTGAACGTTTATATTCGTTAAAAATCAAGTTAAGGGGGCGAGCTGTTGCTTGGGATTGGTCTATTCGAAAGGAAAACCCCAATAAAATTCTGTTTTTTCGGTATTTTTTTAGTATTTTGTTTGACTCAAAACTTTTAAACAAAGACTAAATGCTATTTGCCGTTTTATCAGGACTTATAACATCGAGCCTTATTGTTCCATTTGGTAGATTATTAAGGACCAAATGGGGTTTTATTCTCGCATTTTTACCGTTTTTCCTATTTCTATACTTTCTACAGTATACGCCTGCAATAAATGCAGGATACACTATTTATCAGCACATTCCGTGGGTACCCTCTCTTGGCATTGACTTTCAATTTCGCTTGGATGGGCTATCGCTGCTCTTTTCTTTTTTGATTACAGGCATAGGGACTGCTATCTTTATCTATGCGCGTTCGTATATGAAAGACTATGTCAATATGGATCGATTTTTCGGCTTCCTATGTCTATTCATGGCGGCGATGCTAGGCTTGGTACTTTCAGACAACATCTTTTTACTTTTTATTTTTTGGGAACTCACCAGTATTAGTTCTTTCTTTCTAATTGGGTTTAATAATGAAAATAAAGACTCCCGCAAAAGTGCATTGACAGCATTGAGTATAACCGGCTTAGGAGGTTTCTTTTTATTGGCAGGCTTGGTATTAATGGGAAATATAGCAGGGACTTACAGCATCTCTGAACTGGTCGATCAACACGCGACGCTTATCCAGCATCCGCTATACCCTTTGATATTGGGATTAGTTTTCATAGGAGCACTGACCAAATCCGCACAGTTCCCGTTCCACTTCTGGTTGCCTGGAGCAATGAAAGCACCGACACCTGTCTCCGCTTATCTGCATTCAGCTACCATGGTCAAAGCAGGAATTTATCTCTTGGCACGCTTTTTCCCAATTCTTGGGGGGACCGACCTGTGGACTTATCCTTTGTTGATTATCGGGGGGATTACCATGCTCTATGGAGCTATCCATGCGCTATTTCGCGTCGATATGAAAAGCGTCTTGGCCTACTCTACTATTTCGGCATTGGGCGTCCTCACCTTCCTTATTGGATTAGGAACGGAAGAGTCTATTATTGCAGCCTCCGTTTTCCTACTTGTGCATGCACTCTATAAAGCGACTTTATTTTTGATTACAGGCATTATAGACCATGAGACAGGTACGCGCGATATAACTGTACTCCGAGGCTTACGCCAAGTGCTGCTTCCTGTAGCTATTGCAGGGCTTTTGGCATCTCTATCCAGCGCGGGATTGCCCCTTACCCTTGGTTTCATCGGAAAGGATTTGATTTATGAAGCTACTCTACATTTCAAGGACAATCTTGCATTGTTCTTAACTGTAGCCGCCGTAGTGACCAACATCGGTCTGGTTGCTGCTGGATTCATGGCCGGAATTAGGCCATTCGCCGGTACTTTACCCTCTTCATTCGAAAAAATACATCTGCCCGATAAAGCAATGTGGATTCCACCTCTTGTGCTAGCAATCCTGGGGTTGCTCTTCGGTATTTATCCGCAATGGATCGGAGAGCACTTGACCCAAGCTTCGGCTGTAGGTATATGGGGTTCAAAAATAGATGTTCATCTCAAATTATGGCATGGATTCAATACC
Organism: Sphingobacterium sp. SYP-B4668; assembly: GCF_027627455.1. Lineage (NCBI taxonomy): Bacteria > Pseudomonadati > Bacteroidota > Sphingobacteriia > Sphingobacteriales > Sphingobacteriaceae > Sphingobacterium > Sphingobacterium sp. SYP-B4668. Next base: position 4,713,717 of record NZ_CP115483.1, read on the forward strand.
GTATTGCTTTTAAGTATCATCACGCTAGCCTTAGGAACTATCTTGTTCTTCATCAATAAACCAAACATCAAGAAACTCCAAACGATTGAGCGACTGAAGGCAATCTCGCCTGAATACCTATTCACGTCAATCGGTAAGGCATTCGTCTCTTTTTCGGCCAAATATACCCACACCCTACACAATGGTTATTTGCGGTCTTATCACCTAAAGATCATTCTGTTTGCCGAAGCTCTTTTGGCCTATAAATTATTTTTGAGTGGTCCCGTCTATATTGATTATGATAAGTTATCACCCATCAGTATATATGAGGTCGGGATCGTACTGATCCTTATAGGAGCTTTGTATCTTGTCGTTACGACATCGTCACGACTTACTGCTGTAGTTTCCACCAGTGTTGTTGGATACTCCATATGCTTGATGTTTGTCTTCTACAGTGCTCCAGACCTTGCCATGACCCAGTTTACGATCGACACACTATCGACCGTCCTGTTTGTCTTGGTCCTATACAAGCTTCCTCCTTTTCTGAACTATGTCAGTCCCAAAATATTTTTTAGGGATGCCATCGTCGCACTAAGTTTTGGATGCCTGTTGTCATTGATTGCACTACGTGTACTTCATGAACCTGTAGATACCGTAGTGAGCGATTTTTATGGTGCAAATGCATACCTACTCGCTAAAGGTAAGAATGTTGTGAATATCATTCTGGTGGATTATCGAGGTATGGACACGATGTTTGAGACTGTTGTATTGGCAATTGCAGCCTTAGGCGTCTACAGCCTACTGAAATTGAGGTTAAAATCTTCAGAAAAAGAATAAGTAGAGGTATGCATCTCTTTCAAATCAGTAACTCGACAAATTGAATAAAAAATAAGTGCCCTACTCCTACCGACTGGAAATAGGTGTCACGACAAAAAAAATTTTACGGATGAAAAGTACCATTTTACAAACAGCAGCAGGATATCTGCTTCCCATCCTTCTCCTCTTTTCGGTGTTCTTGCTATTGAGAGGACACTATTATCCCGGAGGTGGCTTTGTTGGCGGGTTGATTGCCTCCATTGCCTTTGTACTCCATAGCTTTGCCTATGGTACCGAGCAGACCATGAAAGTACTTCGGTACAAACCCATATCGTTGATTCCAATTGGCCTTTCCCTCAGCTTTCTCAGCATGATTGCACCATTAGCATTGGGCAAACCACCCATGACTGGTTTATGGGTCGAACAAAAGATACCCGTCATCGGCATGATTGGTTCGGCACTTTTTTTTGATATTGGCGTCTACCTGGTCGTCATCGGTGTTGTATTGACCATTTTGTTTACCATAGCCCTAAATACCGACTAATATGGAATTGATTCTGGTTGTAGTGATAGGGCTTCTATATGCTGCGGGGATTTATATGATCCTGCGACGTAGTATGGTCAAGCTCCTGCTTGGGATTATGTTGCTAGGTAACGGTACCAACATCTTGATTTTTCTATTGGGCAATATTACAAAGGGCAAGCCACCCGTCATTGGTGCCGATTTCAGTGTTTTCAAGGATATCTATGCAGACCCTATTCCACAAGCTCTTATTTTGACCGCTATCGTCATCAGTTTTGGTTTAACGGCATTTGCTATTGTCCTACTAAAAAGGGTATATGCATTGATCAACACCGATGATTTAGATGATTTGAACACTCCAGAAGAAGAAGATTTATGATTGACAATTACATACTGAGCCCTATTTTTATCCATTTATTGACTGCCATTGTGCAGTTGATGTTTTGGCGACGCACCACCACTCAGCGGGTCATTAGTATCCTGGGAAGCTTTTTGGGATTGTCAGCAGCCATCAAGTTGTTTGCAAAAGTATATGACGGCCCTATCCTCACGATGAATGCTGGAAATTGGGACGCTCCATTTGGGATTGTATTTGTTGCCGATATGCTGAGCACGACATTGGTTCTCTTGACCTCGATAGCTTGCTTGGCCGTGTCCATATTTTCGGCTACCGGCATTAGCAGGCAGCGTATACGTTATGGATATTTCCCTATATTCCATTTTTTGATACTTGGCCTTCATGGTGCGTTTCTGACAGGCGACATTTTCAATCTCTACGTTTACTTTGAGGTCATCATCATTTCCTCTTTCGTATTGATGACGCTAGGTGGGCGGCAGGCGCAGTTGGAGGGTGCGGTCAAATATATGGCCATGAATATCTTGGCGTCTACTTTTTTCTTGACAGGAATCGGTATTTTGTATGGCATCACGGGGTCGCTCAATATGGCGGACCTGGCATTAAAAATTCCAAACGTCAAGGACCAGACCCTAGTCGGAATTACTTCGTCATTCTTTATCATTGGATTTGGCATCAAATCGGCGGTGTTCCCGCTATATTTCTGGCTTCCTTCATCCTACCACACCCCACCATCGGCAGTAGCAGCTACATTTGGGGGCCTACTCACCAAGGTAGGTATATATGCCATGTTCAGAGTATTTAGTCTCATCTTTATCCCTAGTCCCTTTACGAAGACGTTGCTCATGACACTTGCCATACTCACCATCCTGACCGGCGCTTTCGGTGCCCTTACCAAGACCAATATCCGACGATTATTTTCGTACCTTATTGTGTGCCATATTGGTTTTATGGTTGGTGGATTGGCCATGTTCAGCAAATTGGCGATTACAGGAGCCGTATTTTACCTGATACACGACATCATAGTGAAGACCAATATGTTCCTTATTGCAGGACTTATCCGACAGCTACGGGGATCGTTGGATATGCTGAAGATCGGGGGACTTTATAAAGACTATCCCAAGATTTCTCTATTGATTGGCCTCGTACTTTTCTCGTTGGTGGGGATTCCGCCATTGTCTGGTTTCTGGCCAAAGATATTTTTGATTCAAGATGCATTCACGCTCCATCAATATGCCTTTATAGGAGCTGTGATTATTGGAAGTTTTATTACCCTGTACGTCATTGCCAAAATGTGGTCGGAAGTCTTCTGGAAGAACCCAAAAGATAGCGACGATATCGAAGACAAATTCATGCCTTTGCCGCTTTATAGAAAAATTCTGCTGGTGAGCCCTATCGTACTATTGGCTACGACAACACTTTATATCGGTCTGAATGCAGAAGCAATCGTCAGAGTGTCGGATAAGATTGCGACAGAGATGTTGGATACGAGTGCCTATATAAAAGCTGTATTGGGAAAATAGCATCGCATTCCACTGAAATTTATACTTAAAGAAAAAAAGAAGATATGATAAAGCACTTTTTAATGAACCTGTTACTCTCCTTTATTTGGGTGGCATTGACGGGTTCGATGTATTATAGCAACTTTCTTTTTGGATTTCTATTAGGATTTTTTATCCTTTGGATTATGAATATCAATGAGTCAGATCATCGATATTTCTATCGGGTTCCGAAGACATTAGGCTTTATCTTATATTTTTTATACGAGATGATAGTTGCCAATATACAGGTTGCTTATGATGTGATTACACCCAAGTACTTTTTTAAACCGGGGATTGTACGATACCCATTGAATGCTAAGACAGATTTCGAGATCAACCTACTCTCCATGGTCATTTCCCTGACACCGGGCACATTGATTATGGACGTGAGTGAAGATAAAAAATCCCTGTACATCCACGTGATGTATCTGAAGGACAAAGACCGATTCATCGAACAGATCAAGAATGGTTTTGAAAGGAGATTATTAGAAATTATACGATGACGCTAGCTACTTATTTTGATTATATTATACTACCGATACTGACTATTTCGGTTATTCTGACGTTCATACGCTTATACAAGGGTCCCAACATTGTGGATCGTGTGATTGCTTTGGACCTGATTATCACCATTGGTATCGGTATCATCACGGTGTATAGCATCCGAACAGGACAGGAGGTCTTGTTGGATGTGGCCATTATCCTTGCGCTGATCGCCTTTCTAGGCACGGTCGCCTTTGCTTACTATATTGAAAAAAAAGACCATCATGACTGATACATTCTTGGCTATTTTTAGCACTATCGGTGCCCTAGCCATCCTATTTGCGGCTATTGGTATCCTTAGGATGCCGGATTTCTATCTACGACTGTCTGTTACCGTCAAAGCGGCGACACTTGGAGTAGGTCTACTCTTATTATGCACAGCGATTATCTTTCCAGATGTATCGGTGACGACCAAAGCCATCGCGATTACTTTTTTTCTGGTACTGACAGCACCAGTTGCAGCCCATATGATCGGACGAGCGGCGTACATCACCCATACTCCGTTGTGGAAAGGCACCATCATTGATGAACTCAAAGGGAAATATGACGATGAGACTCATGAGCTAAAGGGCGACGAGAAAGAATAAGGGGCAGCCCAAAAAGAGCGCCCCCACCATATAATACATGGATAATCAAAACTCAATCCTATAATTGATCGTAGGAATGATACCACTCCATTTTTGTGGCTCTATGATACGCTTACTAAAGTTGTAGCGCATACCGACAGTATTCTCTCTATTTAGCGCATTTTGAATATCCAAGATAAATAAGTGGCTTACCCGTTTGCGGTTGATACGATAACTTGACGAGAAATCAACCCTTATGTATGGATCTGCCGTTAACGTATTGATTCGCTCCTGATCGATTACCTCTTCATCCAAACGAATAGACTCTTCTTCTAGAACGGGTGAATATTTTCTTCCTCCGGCATAAATCAGCTTAGCATTTATCCCAAATAGATTACTTTTATTCCTTCCTACACTCCATTCTTTTCCGACCAATAGATTACCAACATAGCGCGTGTTAAAGGTGGTATTGTATTCTTGACCATTCAGTGCTTTGAATTTGGAATCAAACAAGGAAGAAGTTGCGATGAAATAGTACCCTTTGCTCAGCGACTTTTCAAGCGAAAGTTCTATTCCATAGTTTTTACCTGTCCCCTTGTTGACCAGTTGACGGTAAGTAGATGTTCCTATTGCAGAAATATCCGAAACATTCAGCAAGGAAAAATTAATGGTTGGATCTGCAGATACCGGTACATCATATAAATGCTGATAGTAGACTTCCGTCTTGAATTTAAAGCTACCTCCAAACAATCTTTCGTAGCCCAGTACTGCTTGGGCAGACTTGGTGGGTGATAAAGGTTCAGTCGTTTGCGATTGGTCGATATCAGCGCCACTTTGCGCAAAATAATAAGACAATGGCTCGAGTCGATTATATAGTCCTGTCCCGAAGGAAACCAACTGATTTGGAGTGACTTGCCAATTCAACCCTAATCGCGGTTCTAGACTCCAACTTTTACTCAAGACGAAGTAATTGGCATGTATTCCAGAGTTTAACGTTAATTTGTCCGTCAAGGCTGTCTTTAGTTGCGCGAAAGCATCATAAGTGCTCGTATTACCCTTTTGATTAATCCGTTCTCTCAATCCTTGTTGTTGCGCATCATAGCTTAAAGCATAGAGATCATAATTTAGAAAGCTAGCATTTACCCCTGCTCTTAACGTATGCGTGCTATTCCATATATAATTCAGGCTTCCTGCATATCGCATTGCCGTATTGGTGAATCGATCTTGATGATTAAGCCCTAAGACATAACTTGGCGAGAGCGTATCTGTCCTATTCGAACTTCGACTAGTGGACATGGATACAATATTATTAAAATAGAGCTTACTATTAGCAACATAGAGGTGTTTTAAACCTATACTACCCGCATTAAATCCGAGATTCATGTCGTAGGCATCGGTCCGCTCTTCCCATTTTTGATAATCTCGTTCGGCAGTCTCCTTTATTTTACCCAGTCCACCAATCCCAAATAGCGAAAAAGTTCCGGCTTTCTGGGTGGGGACCACAAAGTTGAACGAGAGGTCTTGATATTTAGGCACACCGGCATCCGACACCTTTACCCCGACCTTTTCTAATAAGCTAAGTGAAGAATAGCGATAGCTAACTAAATAAGACGCATCACTTCCTTTTTTAAAAGGACCTTCTAACGTCGCGCCAACTCCCAATACACCGACGTTGAAAGTATATTCACGTTTATCGGCATTACCTTTTCTGAATTTTAGGTCGAAGACCCCCGAAATCGCATTGTTGTATTCGGCAGCAAGTCCACCTGTATAGAAATCCGAATTCCCGAGTACCATGGTGTTAATCATACTCACGCCTCCTCCAGAAGCACCTTCCATGCCAAAATGATTGGGGTTTACGATCTCTATTCCTTCCAATCGCCATTGTAAACTTTTCGGAGAATTCCCACGTACGATTATTTCATTGTCATCGCCACCGGCGACAACGCCAGGAAAACTTTGTGCCATCCTCGCTGGATCAAAGAACGACCCTGCATATCGATTAGTCTCTTCGGGCGAAAAGGACCGTCCGCTAGTCATAGCCATCTGATTTAGGGGCCGTTTACCGGTGTTGGCATAGACAATGGCTTCATTCAGCTTATTCACTTGTGATTCCATCTCTAAGTTCATTACATTTTCCTTCCCACTGGTAATCAAGACCTCCGAAAGCAAAATGGGTTTATAACCGGTCATGCTAGCTTGTAATACCTGCCGCCCCAAAGATATACCGGCCAAACGAAAAGCACCATTCGCGTCTGTACTGGCGCTCTTGGTTACCGTACTGGATGAAATCGTCACAGTCACACCGACAAGGGGTAACCGGCTGTCGACATCTAGTATTGTCCCTTTTACAGCTTCGGTCAATACCTGGCGACCTTGAGATATAGAATCTTGCCGTTGAGCATTTGCAAACAAATTCTGGAATAGTGATAGGAGGATAAAAATCGATAACCTTTTCATATGGATATTATTTGATTTTCAACTGTCATATGGAATATCCAAACTATATTATTCGCGTTTGTGTGCAGCCCGTGCTACATGCATATTTCATATGGATATTATTTTTTACCCATATGACAATCAACTCTGCTTATACCCTTGCTGTCCATAGAGATTCTCGTCAGCGGTTAATTTCTCCCCCTTAATATCCTACGACTATTGATGGTTCGAATTGTTAAAAGAAATAAAAAGTTGTTATGAAAACTTTTATATGGATTTAATTTAATCGATGTACATCTGAAGTACAAACACCACCCGCAAGTCTAGTATTGTCATGAAGCTTCGAAGTTATTTTGTACACATATGTATTACTAAAAAAATAATCTTAATACCTCCTATTCCATACGCTAGCATTCAAAAAAGAATGTCTATACGATCAAAAAAAGTGATTGTCCCAATAAAATCAATCTTTTATTTTCTCGGGACAAGTGTATGATTCTACCGTTTAACATCTCTGAAACTTAAATAAATGGAGCAGAATTATGAATACACTATTTTCGAAATCGATTTATAAGAAATTATGGATTTGCTGCAGTATCCTATTATACGCAACATCTACAAGAGCAAACATGCGAAATATCGTCAAACTAGATAACCATGCAACAATTACACTCGATGGATATCGTAGCGAATATGCTTATAACCTCAATGTCATCTATTTCGTCCCTGCTGACGGTGATACCATCCCTGGCTACTGCCATCGCATCAGTACCCTCTTACTTTGGGCACAAGAATATACCAAACAGGAAATGGCTCGACATGGGTACCCCGATAAGACATTTGGATTATTGGTCAACAATAAACAGCAAGTCAAAATGCATGTCATCCGATCTCAATACCATCATAGCGAACTGCCATATGAAGGGAATGCAGGTTCCAATCGTGCTCAACATGAAGTGCAAGCTTTTTATGACAACTTTCCAGAAGAAAAACACGGCCAACATACGTTGATTATCTATCCCTCTGCCATGCGGAGCAATGGCATACAACCCCTAGCGGGTACACCCTTTTACGGTGTGGGCAAATATGGACACGCATTGGACTACTCGCTTTTGACACTGGAAAATGTGCAGGCAAATGGCACCATCGGTAATGAAGCCCGTAAATGGTTTGGTGGCATGATCCATGAGATGTTCCATGGATTAAACTTACCGCACAATTCCCTGACAGCCTTTGAAAATGGCACCCCACTTATGCGATTCCATTATCGGCTCGGAAAAGACCCCGTCATCTTGACAGCAGCCGATGCCGCCATTCTCAATGTAGGTCAGATATGCAGCAAAACCAAAGGCAGCTTCTATACCCCTTCCATCAATTCGCTATCTATCGACCCTTTTACATATGACCCTATATCTGGGACTATTCAGGTCAGTGGTTATTTTACGGCTACCCAAGCGGTGAACAGCATAGTTGTATATATCGACCCTTATGAAGACCGAGAAAGAAAAGAAGGTGGGCCAGGTAACGCCAATACCGATTACGACGCTATATCCTTTGTTGTAAAACCATACAACGGTACTTTTAAAACGGTTATTCCAATAGCGGCTCTCAAAAATTTCGACACGAATATCGATCACTACATCCGCATCAATCTACTGCATGAAAATGGGCTCCTGTCCACCAATGTCAGTATGTCATCCTTCCGCTTCACTCGGAATAAAATTCCGGAAATAAACGTCAATGACACACGGTTGGCCAATAAGATTTGATGACCACCTATCAACATCCGTAACTCTCCTACTTTTATTCGGGACAATCTATCTCCACGACCGTCACTATAATCAATTAGGTTAAACTTTACAACCCCAGAAACTGAACGACATGGAAAACACAAACGTAAAAGGAAAGGTCATCCTCATTGCCGGAGGAGGCAAGAATCTAGGAGGCCTATTGAGCCGAGATTTCGCAGCACGAGGAGCCAAACTCGCTATTCATTACAACAGCGAAAGTTCGCGCGTCGACGCCGAAAAAACTTTGGCAGACGTCCGAGACTCCGGCACTGAAGGTTTTCTATTTCAGGGAGACCTGACCAATATCTCCAACATTACCCGATTTTTTGATGAGACATTGGCCCATTTCGGCGGGATAGACATAGCCATCAACACGGTGGGCAAGGTCTTGAAAAAACCATTTGGTGACACTACTGAAGCGGAGTATGATAGTATGAGCGACATCAATGCCAAAGTAGCCTATTTTTTCATACAGGAAGCAGGCAAGAAATTGAACGACGGGGGCAAAATCTGCACCATCGTCACGTCTCTTCTAGCAGCATATACAGGCTTATATTCGACCTATGCAGGCATGAAGGCTCCTGTCGAACACTTTACCCGAGCAGCTTCCAAAGAGTTCGGCCCACGTGGCATATCTGTGACAGCTGTAGCTCCAGGACCTATGGATACACCATTTTTTTATGGACAAGAAAGTGCTGAAGCCGTAGCTTATCATAAATCAGCTTCTGCCTTGAGCGGATTGACGGATATCCAAGATATTGCACCACTCGTAGAGTTTTTGGTAACCGATGGCTGGTGGATTACTGGGCAGACGATATTTGCCAACGGCGGATATACCACCCGATAACGATGGCTATACAAGATAATTTTTGAGTACCAGTACTGGCCGTAGTGGATTTTATCTATCTCCGGCCAGTTTTTTATATACGCCATGACATGCCCCATAAAGTGTCCTGCGGATTCACATTTAGGAAACGCTTTTTAACGTAATACCCCTCGATTCTGTTACCAGACAGCACACTCAGTGTACAAACATAATTTTGGATACAATGACCTTTGACGTCTCCTCAATTAACATCCCCACCCTACGAACTAAATGTTTGATTTCACAATAATCTGTTTGAAGTTTTGAGGATAAAGATTCTTTAAGTTTTTTATAATTAATCGAGGATATAAAGAGCAATGTATTCTTTATCCACTGAAATAGATTCACATCGCTCCTTTTGTAGATAGCAAACAACAAAATAAACTGGCTGACATTAAGCTCATCAACTTAATTCTTTCCTTGAACTCCATTTTTTATATGGATCCACTTCATTACTGTATCATTTTCTGTCAGAGATTTCCATAGCTTCTCCTTATCAACTTTATTGATTCCGACTATTTCAAGTCTGTCAAGATTTACCAGGCATGTTTAAGAGTAACCATCAAAGAGTGTGATTGTCCCGAAAAAAGTACAATAAATCTATGGGAATATCCGCTAAGGAAAGGCCCTAGATAAAGAAAGTAATAAGGATTTATAACAGCAACTTGCTTAGGCCAGAACAAATTAAAACTCATATCTGCTGCCGACAAATTTACCCGGATTATCAAAATTCAATATTTTGGCGGGCACGCCCGCGACTGTGGCTGAAGCCGGCACATCTTTGACGACCACGGCCCCCGCCCCCACGGAGCAATTGTCCCCTAGCTTAACTTGGTTCACAATACATACCGAGGGTCCTATGTAGACATTGTCCCCAATTTCAGCCGCAAGCCCATGTGCCCCAATCGTCGTAAACTGGCTTACATTTACATTATTTCCAATTTTCGTTGTTGGATTTATGATTACCCCTATCCCATGCCCGATATAGAATCCATAGCCTATTTGGGTCTGCACATCTATCTGGATGCCATATTTGCGTGATAGCCGCCAATGCATAAACGTAGCTATTGGGCGGAGCGCACCCTTTACTTTAGCTAAGCGAAACCAAAATGTATAAGCAAAGCAGTGGTTTAGGGCTAATATGCCAAACAATACGATTTTAAGTGGATACGATGTCAACCCATATCGGGTATAGTCACTTTTGATATATTTCCAAGCTACACTATAACTGGGATACTCTTTCATAGTCAATCCATGTTTTCTCAGGCCTATGTAAGATTCACGATTCAACAATATGATTGTCCCTAAAAAAATGAAAAATTTCTAAATAATGGAGAATAGAAAATTCAATAAAACTGTAGCTTGCTAAAGAATATCTATACTGACAGCCTTATCAATTTTATTCCGTTCCTGTTTTTCAAACGATGCGGTAGCTATATCGTAGAGGTAGAATGAGCCTTTCTTGGGTTTAGCGCTATTTTCATCAAAAGTAGCAATTCCAATTTTCTTACTCACATTGGATAAAACGAGGTCAAAATTCCATGCCACAATATCGCCCGAGTTATCATTTGGTAACGTCAGCACGAGGGAAACGTCTAATGTATTCGCCGAACAACGATAAATAGCTCTTCCCCGTGAAAAGTACCAGTATTTATCGTAAACGATGAAGTTCGCTGCACCTTCCATCTCAGGAATACCCTTAGTAACAATTACCTGAGCTTCTTCTGGTCGGTTGTTTGCTTTGAATGTAATATTATGCAAGTAAAACACTTGCCCTTTACGTGTCAAAAATCGCCAATGCGCTTGCCATTCTTTCACATTGAGCAGCTCGGCAGCGGCAACATAGCTATGCCCCTTGGTATCGTCCGGGTTAAAGACTTCGTCATAAACCTGGACTCCTCCTTCATACAACTCGTTCCCAAAAATTCGAATTCGTTCATTTCTTTGATCAAATCCACCTACGAAATTGGCCGAAAAAATGTTGCCCAAACCACTTAACTTACTGACTATAACACTTTTTTGACCAAAATCATAATTCAACGGATCTTCCGAATTTATAATAGGTCCCACCTTACCAAATGCCGCATAGCGACATTTCCCATCCATTAGTACAATACCAGGAAGCCTATCTCTATACGTAAATAACTCCATATAGGTTGGCTGGAGAGGCTCTCCCGAAATAACAGAGCCAAATTTAGTATACCTTAATATTGGCAGATAGGTATATAGATCAAGAGCTACTATGGGGCAATCCCCCTCTGATGTTGTAATATGAACACTCCATTGTGGGAAAGGGATAATCTGCACTCTTATAGGTTTATTTCCTAATGTTACCTCACCAAATTGGCGAAAGTGCCGAAAAAAATCACTCTCCTTAGATCCTATAACTGACAAAACAGATTCACCCTGATTAGTTGCTGTCAGCAAATATGTACCATTCACAATACCGGCAATGACATAGATATAAATCTGTTTTGCATAGGTAATCGTGGTTTGCCTATCTAACACATGTAAAACAAAACTATGGGTTCCTACACCCAACATTTCGCTAGCTATAGACAACTCCAATGTATTGCTAACAGTATCCCTTCCTTTCAACCAGCAGATGGCCAATCTACTGAGATCTTCTCCGCTCAACGTACCTGAAACCTGAGGTTTAAATCGAATTTCACCTCCATAACTATAGCTATAACTTTTACCATTAAGATCGTCCCCGTTCATATCGACAATTTCCAGTTCATTGATGTTTTCGTAGACATAGTTTCCCCTATCTTTCGCGCAGCTATTGAAAAACTGAATAAGTATAATCGATACTATTATAATCTTCCATGCCTTCATACTTATTGAAATCATTTAAGGTAAATATATTCTTGGTAGTGACCTATCCCCATTAGGATATACTTCGTTATCATGGAAAAATTTTTTTAGCTGCTCAATATACATAAAAGTAACAGGATAATCAGGCTCCGAAGCATATAAAGGCATATTTTTCCAAGAATAGTTAGGTTTTTCTGTTGGCAAAAGGGGCGGCGTAATATCCAAGCCTGGTATATAGGTCCGAATCCACTGCCGATATACCTCTGGTCTGTATTGCCCAAAGTAAGAACTCCATCTTGTCCACCATAATGGCTCTAACAATTGATCGCTTATTAAAAACCGACAGCTAGTTCGCGAAGTTCCTCCGATTTCAAAAATACCATTGCTAACCAAATCTATTGTCAAAGAGAATACTCGCTCCTTAAGTGCCTGATCTTTTTTAACCGAAATAAATAGCGTATCCACAAAATATCCAGCGCGTATTATTGGTTTTGATAGTTCCATCAATGCCAAATTTATAGTTGTTTCATCCTTATTAATTCTAACATTGTATTCTCTATCTTCACTTTGTCGCTGACCTATAATTAGCACCGGGATTGCAAAGGTAACTTTATCAACCTCAACAGATTGTATTGCAAAAGAAAAAGAAGTAGAATCTATATAAAGCTGATGATAGTTTGCCCAAGCAGTTGGTTGACCAAACTCAACATAGGAATTATCTACATCAAATAAATCCAAATTATCTTTCTCTTGACATCCCGTCGCCAAGATTATAACAGTTAAAAAAATATACAAATGCCGCATATATTTAAAATTCTTGTGGGTTAAGTAACTTTTCATCTGTTGGCAAAGGAAACAAAAATATAGCCTCACTAGCTGCTATTGAATAGCCATTTCTATATATCGGATGAAACAAGCGCTTATAATAAGTATACAGATACCCCTCTCCTATATATTCCCGTCTTACCTCATCCATGATATAATCTTGTAGGGCTAGCGCAGTGATACCTATCTTTCCAGCAAGCTTTGGCAACCCTCGATGTGTCCTTAAGGTATTTAAATATTTCACAGCTTGATCTATATTTTGGTCTAGGTAAGACTCGGCTAGAATTAAGTATATCTCAGGAAGATTGATCAACTGCATCTCAAAAAAATGAACATTAGCAGATTTTGTGCTTTTCTCATCAAATTCTACTGTTCGAAATTTAACAAAATATTCATTAAGGCCCCACATTTTGTAACGGTAGTCGGAAATACTACCTGAACCCTGCGTATAAATATTAGCCAGAAAATCTCGAAAATCTGGCATCAGTATCGTGCTTACATATAAGTCTCCTTCAAAAATACCATCCATATTTTTTTTTAAATCTTTCACATATATGCCCCAGATATTTTCAATAGTCCACCTTCTATCAGCTTGTTCATCTAACAGAATATCCTCGTCTTCAATTAACCTGATAGATTTATTGAAGCTGATCTGGGTCAACAATTCTTCTCCACGCTGAATAGCTTTAGGTTTGTCTCCGGCCCATTGTGCTTGTCTAACCAACAAGGCCATGACGGCGTAATAATTCATGCGAATGCCTCTGCGATCCAACAAGGCATTGTAGGGCTGCCCTTCAACGTTTCCATCATTAACCTTTCCATTAATTATAATTGGATCTTCCCTGAGTAGACTTTTTGCTTCCAATAAATCTTCTTCAACTTTATACAAAAAATCTTGGCTTGTAGAGAATTTTGCGGGTTCCTTGGCGACAGTGGAATAATAAGGGACAGCAGGTGTATTCATTCCTTTTAGAAGGGTTACAGGTCCAAATAACTTAAAAATCTCTAAATGTATATAAGCTCGCAATCCCACTAGCTCACCTTTTATGAGATTATAATTAACATCTGTTCGTATGTTATCTAGATAGGATAACATCATATTACACTGATATATAGCGCTATACATTTTTGACCAGATCACATCTCTTTTTTGTTGAAATGCCAGATTCTGAAAGTCAAATTGATTTTCCGCATAATAGTCATGTTGACTATCTATGATCCAATAGCCGGCCATCACATCTAACATGCCGAACTTCAATTCACGTCCATATAAACCCGGCTCGGCCAACTGCAGATATATTCCAGCCAGGGCTTTAACAAAGCCTATCCGATCCTTTAATGCATCGTCTACATAAATTTCATCCTTAGATCTTACATCAAGCCATTTGTCACATGAGCTACTCCCCAGACACAAGAAAAATAGTATTAGCAATCCTATCTTTTTCATTTTTAACGCATTAAAACTGAGCCATTATTCCAAAATTAAACGTCGCTGCAAAAGGATAATCTAGCCCACGCTCCATCTTTACAGAACTTAAACGAACAACATCATTCATCGCAAAGTTTACCTTCAAGCGTTGTAATTTATAGCGCGTAATCCATTCCTTTCGGAGATCGTAGTTAATCAATAACATCGAAAAACATAAGGTGTTTTCACGCTCGACAAATCGACTTGATAAATATGTTTTTTCACGTATACGTCTATCTTTAAAAGCTACAACATCCCCGGGGGTCTTCCAACGCTCCTGATCGGCTGTAAGATCAGTATTTATTCGGCCATCATTATTTTCTATACGATCTACAAGTGTGTGATTATAAATATCACCGCCAAGGGTATAGGTAAAATGAGTCTGTATATTTAGCGATTTAAAATTAAAAATACTGTTTAGTGTGCCGAATAGTCTAGGCTCCTTATTTCCGATTACGCTAATATCTGCGACATCCCATTTATCTGTTATCCGTCCTTCTTTTGTTAAATAAAATTCTTTCCCTGAGGCAGGATCTATGCCTAAAGATTTTACCCCTTTAATATTATTTACAGATGCTCCTTGCTGATAGAATGTGTTTTGCACATACGTTCCATCTTCGCGCTGGACTAAATTACTTTCATTTAAGACATTCAAGGCATCTGAAATTTTCATCAATTTTCCGCTGTTCTTTATTGCTGTGGCCCCTATACTCCAATTTAAATTTTTTGAAATATTATCGACCAACCTTATAGACCCAGCACTTTCAAATCCACGATTTTGTAACTGCCCCATATTTTCGAAATAAGAATTATTTGGGATACCTACTGAAGGGGCTACAGTTATTAAAGAAATCATCCTATCTGTTAATTTATTGTAATAGATAAGGCTGAATTTAATACGTTCATTCCATACATTACTCGTAACTCCGATATTCCAGGACCTAATCTGAGGCCACTTCAGGTTAGGGTTGCCTTCATAATTATATCTATAGGCATTTTCTTTGAAATAAGCCTGCCCCTGAGGAAAGATATACGATGAGGAATTCATATTTGCAATAAACGCTTCTGTACCATTAACTCCTGTATTAACAAAAAATCTTAATTCTTGTATATTTTTTTCTTTCAGAAAAGCTTCTTCGTGAAGATTATAACCTAAACCAACACTCCAAAAATAGCTGTACCTATTATTTTTCCCAAAATTAGAGGCGCCATCAATTCGATAAGAAAAATCACTAATATATTTATTCTTATAAATATAATTGCCCGTAAACAATATTCCGGCAAGGCGGCTAATTCTACTATTCTCTGAGTTTATTTTTGATTTGGCATTTGCTTCAATCCAATCAGGGACTATAGCATTAATACTATCACTAGCAAATCCTTTCCTGAAAAGTACTTTTTCATCAAATTGATCTGACTTAATCTCACCAATTAAATTGGTGTTCCATTTATGGTTGAGACTTTCTTTTTTAAACGACAAATTAATGTTGGAAGAATACCGAAGTCCCTTTTTCCGAAAATGACTATACTCTCCAGCACTATCTGCTTCCATATCTGTAAAGCGTGTATGCTGGGCTGAGGTATATTTCTCATCTATTAATCGATTTCTTTCCAGAATTCCGTTAGCTCTCAAGACGAATTGTTCACTTAAATTCCACTTTAATGAAAGCCTATTTGACCAAAAATTACTTTTCTTTTGATCCCGATGTGTTAAGTCGACATTATATAAGGGGTTGAATTTTACCTCTGCCAAGGCCTCATCAGCATACTCCTTCATTAGGTTTCCATTCCCATCATATAAGGGCTGATAGGGATTCATTTGCGCATAGAACGCAAATGAACCGTACGGGGAATTATAGGATTTAACAGCTTGGACATTTGTATAGTTGGTAAGCAGTAATTTTTCTGAAATACGGTATTGAAGAGTGAGAGCGGCATCCTTACGTTCCCGGCCTGATTTTTTCATCGCTCCTTTGAGATCTGTAAGGTTTCCCTCTAAACTGTAATGTAATCTATTATTCCTTCCTTCAAAGCGTACTGATTGTCCTACGGATAATGAGGTCTGCACGGGTTGTGATAACCAATAGGTGTCAATTCCTTGCAATACTTTGATTCGTTTATTATTATAGAGCTGATCATACAACACTTGCTGTTCTTCTATAAGTTGCTGTTCTTCTATAGTTTGCGGATCAGGATAAAATGTAGAAACATCGTATAATCCTGAGGACTTCTCATAATCCAGTTTTTGTATAGCGTTCATTAAATTATAATCTCTTAAATCTGGCACCGTAATAGCTGCAGTAGTGCTATAAGTGACGGATGCCTTTTGTTGATTGGGCATCCAAGTCTCCACAACCAAAACCCCATTTCCCCCTCTAGAACCATAGAGAACAGTGGAGCTTACATCTTTAAGTAAGGATATACTTTCTATCCGATTAATATCTAAATCATAGAGCCTTTCCAATGGTACTTCAAAACCATCCAGTATGGCCAGTGGTGTGTTTAAGGAATAGGTTCCTATATTGTTGATGCCGCGTAAGTATATTTCAGGAATCACATTTGGATTAGCACCAGAGGCTATATCATAGTCTAAATGCAAGGCCGGATCAAGACTTTGTATAACTGTAAAAATATTCCTATGACTAAATTTTTCCAATTCTCGTCTTGTAATTACAGAGGAAGCACCCGTCATAGAAGGTGCAGGCCTACGGGTATAGCCCGTATTAACTACAACCTCATCGATGAGATTAGCTTGACGCTGTAATGTGATATCAATCCTAGTCCTGCCTTTCACTTCTACGCGCTGCTGACTGTAACCTAACATGCTAACCAAAAGGATTTCATCTCCCCCTGCAGTAATTTCATAACTCCCGTTTTCCTGGGTGCGGACAACAGCTCCTTTGCCTCCCAAAAGCCGAACCGAAACGCCCAAAAGCCCATGGCCCAACTGGTCTTTCACCACCCCCCTTAGCTTAAAAGCTGTTGTTATCTTAGCAGGTTCTTTTAATTTTGGTAACGAGTGAGCAATAGTTTGACCTGAAACGCGGGGTTTAGCGATAATTGTATTTCTTAAAAGGACGAACTCCACCGGCTGTCCCGCCGAGATTAGCTTCAATACATCTTTTAGATCTCTGTTCTTGACACTAATTGTTACTGCTCGCGTATTATTTAGTAAACTGAGATCGCCCACTAAATCCACTTTTGCTTGCGATCGAATCTGCTCCAAGATTTCATACATTGATTTATTTTTAGCCGTCAATGTAATCCGTTGTTGTGCTAAAACAAACGAAACCTGAAACAAAAAACACACTAAAATTGGAACAATTTTTAGTGCAATAAGGAATTTTCTCTCATAGCGTAGTTGGTTCATCGGGACAGGGGTTAGACGTCCCTTAAAAATAGTTAAAATTACTTCAAAAAAAATACGGTAAAAACCGTATTTTTTTTTGAAGTAACTTAACGTCTAATTTTTAGTCTGTAGTTCTTTTCGGATATAAAGGGTATTGTCTTTCCATTCATATTGAATAGGTATAACTTCATCTAATATTTCCAAAACTTGCTTTAAATCTTGATGTCTATTGATCCGCCCAAATAGCTGCTTTTCTGACAACCCCTCCTCCACCTTTACAGCTATACGGTACCAATTACTTATTTCCATTCCAAATTCGTATATATTCAATTTACGAAGGTCGAAATATCCATCTTTCCAATCAATATATCGTTCTATTTCAGTGCTGGTAGTCACCTTATTACTTTCATATACTTGTCCTTCAGTCATCACTATCGGTTTGCTTTGAGCTGCACTTTCTTCTGCTCTGCTCAACGCCACTTTTCCTTCTAAAAGCGCTACCCTATTTTTAGCTGTAAAATCAGCATTAAACTTAGTTCCCAATACTTGAATGGTTTGTTGACTTCCATGAACTGTGAAAGGCGTCTTTTGATCTCCTTCATACATAGTACTTACTTCAAAATATCCTTCTCCTTTTAGCTGCACTTCACGATCATCCGATTTTCCGATTGGATACCTCAGTTCCGAATCTGAGTTTATCCAGATTTTTGTTCCGTCCGTGAGCTGGACAGTGGCCAAGCCACCTTTTTCTGTTTTCAGTATATGTATGGCAACGTCATTTCCAGCTGTGGCTAGATAATTAAGCTCACCGGTTGATAAACGGGTGATTTCATATCCCTTGGCCTTAAGCGTGTCACCAGGGTGAATATCATCCAGCGGATATGCTGAATTGTCTTCCATTATCAATACCGCGTAAGAAGAAACAGGCGCTTTGATACTCTGTATGTTTGCAAATGTATCAAACCTTGAGTTATTTGCATTTTTGTAGAAATAAAATGTCACCCCCACTATCGCTATTGCTGCAGCTACAGATGACCATTTAACAAGTGGCGTTATTTTGGAGGTCCTTTTGATTTTCTTATCCAATAATTCGACGACTGCATCCACTTCGGTTTCGGAAAAAGGCCTGTTGTTTTCATCGCTATCGAACCATTCCTCCACTAGCATGCGCTCCTCTTCCGTGCATTGTTCTTGCGCGTATCTATGCAATATATCTTTATCTACTTTCATGTGACTTTCTTAACTAACCATTACTCAAAAAAACTATTTCATCATGATTAACAGTATGAATAACAACATATAGGGGAACTTCGCTTTGAGAAATTTGAGAATGGAGGAATGTTGATTTCGAATGGTCTTTTCCGAAAGGTTTAACTTTTCGGCGATCTCATGATTATTATACCCTTGCATTCTTAGCCGCACAATAGAATGTGCTTTATCACTATATTTGTTCAGCACTTGTTCAATTTGTTTCATAAACATTTTTTCTCGCAATTGATAATCTGCTTTATCCCCTCCTAAGCTTGATCCTTCTAATTCTACAGAAGCCAAATATCGTTGGGAGTGGGCGGATTTCGCCATAAAATCTATTATCCTATTGCGTACAGCTTTAAACAAATAAGAGACGACTGTTCCTTTGATATCTAAAGTTTCCCGTTTTTCCCAGATTCTTAACCACAAATCATGAATAAGATCATAGGCTTCATCTTCATTCATCTTTTTCAAGGCGTAAGCTACTAATGGTCGCTTATATCTGTCATACAGCTCTTCATATGCTCTACGATCTCCTTCCTTTACAAAATCGAAAAGTTTTTCATCTGAAATCTTTTTTATTGACATTGGCATTGACATAAGTTAAGCTATTCAAAGATAATGTCAACTTCTTACTTTTCCTAATAATCTTTGTCATCTTCATCAACCTGATAGAGAACCGCCAGAACGGGGAGTTCTGGACGGTTCGGCTTACTTATGAAAAAACATCTACCGAATGAAAGAAAAATAAATATCCCTAGTCCCTCCGCTTTATTTCCCTTCAATGGTCAATTATTCATATTAACGAGTGAACGAGACGATTGTCCCGAAAAAAATAAAAAAAGTTTCTCTCCAATTTCAAACAATGATTTTTAACACAATACAAAGTCTATTCTCTTCGGAAAACAATTTTTATTTCGAGAGCTTATATGTTAATCCGAATTGTGTTACACCTATTCCTTCAAATGCTTTACCTCCTCTTTCGCCATCAAAACCATCACCTAAAAGATTTGCCCGTACATCAATCGTAAAAGACAGCCTATCGTGAAGACGAAATGTTTGCAATACACCTACATTAGGACTGATATAGGTTGAAGTAGGTTTATCTAATCCAAGGGCCACACCAACACCGGCAAAAGGAATTAAATGATAAAACCTGTTACTGTTGTACCCATATGCATCATTAGTCCAATTGAATAGAAGATCACTATGTACATATAAATAATTGAAAGACTGATGCTCTAAACTTCGAGAGGCGTCGAAGACTTTACCTGTACTGTGACTTTTATTCTGTGTCAGACCTTTTACATTTAGGCCACTTACTCCGCCGCGTACACCAAAACTTCCTGTAAACCAATTTCCTGCAGCAATCTCAAAATTTGGTGTGATACGCTTCCCAAAAGAGAGCTGCTTGTTGTGATCTCCATAATAGGCCTGTACACCAACTCCTGCTCCGACAAACCAATGCGGTCGAAATTTTGTACCTAAAAAACTTTGGGGTTTAATTGGCGGATTGCCTTCACCGTCTTTTGATGAAGCCATCACTGTCGACCCCAATAAGAGGATTGACAAAAGAACACTTGAAACTCTAGTCATAATAATTATATTTTATTTAATTAATTTTTATTTATTGTTTATCATTACTATTTCTATCTGACGATTACCTCTTAGCGAGCATAGAACCAGCGGGTAAAAATATTCTTCTTCGGTTCTTCGCCGTAGCCGTAGCCTCCATAACTGTAGCCATAGCCACCGTAACCGTAGCCTGACCTGTTTAATGTCACTCCATTAAGTAAAACAGCAAGATTAGTAAGTTTACGGTCTCTATAGATTTTTTCGATTTCCGGCAATTGTCGTCTATCCATTTTCCCTGCTCGCACGACAAATATTGTCATATCTGAAATTCTATCAACAATATTAGCGTCAGCCACGATTCCAACCGGTACTCCGTCTACGATTACATAATCGTACCGCTCCTTTAATTCACGAATCAAATTATCCAATCGCTTACTTAATAATAGCTCTACAGGATTAGGAGCTACCATACCAATAGGGACACAATGCAGGTTATCAAAGTCTGTCACCGGATGCAAGATATCGTCCAACGTTATATTTTCATCTGCAAGATACTGTGTACTTCCTCGTTGGTGTGACAAACCTAAACGAGCGCTCAAAGTCCCCTTGCGGAGATCTAAGTCAACAACCACTACTTTTTTATCTAAAAATGAAAGTGTCGCCGAAAGATTAATGGATGAGAATGTTTTTCCAACACCTGCTGCAAATGAAGTTAACGTAACCACCTTGGGCGGCTTCCCCTCTCTACTCATCAATCCAATGTTGGTCCTTAATATACGGAACGTCTCTGTCAACGGATCTCTACCTATCCTGTTGACTCCGATAGCAGTGGTATTATTTTTATTTTCCTTTGAGAGTGGTATTTCCCCAAGAAAAGGAGCCGTGATTGTATCTTCAATATCTTTTTTACTACGTACCTCTGTATCCAACATAAGTATCAATAGCAGTACAATTGCTGGCAATACCCCCCCAATCCCGGCTCCTGTAATGACTTTACGTACCTTACTCGGATATTTTGGAGAATAGTCTACGGAAGCTGGATCGATGACACGTATATTATCATCAGTCATCGCTTGGTTTAACGCATTTTCCTCTCGCTTATTTAATAGATATAAATAGAGCTCTTCTTTCACTTTCTGCTGACGCTCTACAGAAAGCATAATCCGCTGTTTCTGTGGCATCTGCATAGCCTTTCCTCTTGCAACCCCCTCTTCACGCCGTGCATTTCGCACCTTGACTTCTAATCCACCTAATGCATTTTCGACTGCCCGGTCTATGTTATTACGCATAGAAGTAAGGGAGGCATCTAAATCTCTAACGACAGGATTTGATGTACTACTCCCCTCTATGAGCCTATTTTTCCGTAACAACATAGTATTGTAAGCTTCAATTTGAGACTCCACGTTTACATCTACCAGCCCTGTATTATTCGGAATCAGTTCTCCTTGTTTGTTACTACTATTAAGATGTTGTTGCATCATTTGGGCCAACTTCAAATCCGTTTCGATCTTCGTCCGTTCGGTCTGAAATTGTCGACTATCAGTGAGATACATCTCTCCGGCAACATCAACATTTACACCTTGATTATTTCTTCTTAGCTGCTCTATATCGGTTTCGACTTCTGCCAATTCGCTTTGGATAATACTTAACCTATCTTCAATAAAAGAAGCTGTATTTTTTGCAATTTGACTTTTGCTATCCAAAGACATCTCATTATATACATTGACCATCTCCGTAATCAAGTCTGCACCTCTCTGCGGATTTCGGTCATCGATTTCGATCCTCAATAA
Organism: Sphingobacterium sp. SYP-B4668; assembly: GCF_027627455.1. Taxonomy (NCBI): domain Bacteria; kingdom Pseudomonadati; phylum Bacteroidota; class Sphingobacteriia; order Sphingobacteriales; family Sphingobacteriaceae; genus Sphingobacterium; species Sphingobacterium sp. SYP-B4668. Next base: position 4,736,209 of record NZ_CP115483.1, read on the forward strand.
CGACGCATCCTGCTCCATTTGGGTAATCTTTAAATTTCCCATAAAGTATGATACCAGCGATTCAAGATTACCCCGACGTGCTGTAATTTCCTTACCGTAATAATCTTCCTTGTAATGAATCGTCGACACTACAGTAAGTTTCCCTATCGGTGTACTCACTTCAGTATTCAACTTAGCTTCCGTTGCCTTATTATCCCTCCCGTCCCATGTCAGCATTACGGTCTGTTTATCAACAGGCACAACCTTCACTTCAAACTGTTGTGTGGCATTGTCGTTCGAAAGTCGTATTTGAATGGGACTACTCTTGTATAGCTCAACGTTTCGTAAACCCTTGGTCATGGAGTAGCTTGTCAGTCCATCAATTCGCCGGACTGTTTCCCGCATCAACTCCTTAGTCTTCAGTTGTAATATTTCAGAAGCTACGCTAACAGAATTAAACGATGTAGTAGCTCTATTAAGACGTGCAGTAGTCGGGGTGTTCATCGGCGTCTTGATCATCACCGTTTCGAAACTACTGTATACAAATGGTGCTTTTGCATACTGATAATAATATAAAGCTGAAAAACACAGTATAGAAAGCACAAACCATTTCCAGTGAAATAAAAGATATTTTAGGATATCTAGTATGTTTATGGTCTTTCCTTGCTCAGAACCAGAGCTTGTTCCGGTTATAATACTACGCATAATTGTATTATTTTGTAAGATTTATAACTGAAAGAATAAGGGTGAGCGATCCCAATACCGTCCCTATATAACGCCATTTCCGTTCTTCACGAGGTGTATTTTCTGCGGTTTTAGGTTCCACATACACCACATCATTTTGTTTAAGATGATACACTGGCGAGTCAAATAGTGTTTGGGATTCAATATTGTTAATGATGCGTGATCGCATCCCATTTTCTTCCCGAATGACAGTGACTCGATCCGCTGCAGCATTAACGCCCAGTCCGCCGGCTTTAGCAATTGCTTCTAAAATTGAAATCTTTCCGTCTGGCACCTCTAAAACAACTTCTTGACGTACTGCACCGGATACAATAATTTTAAAATTCAAGATATTTGCTTTTACGATAGGGTCACTGATAAGTTTATCTGCTATTAACCGATTTTTTATCAAGTTTTGGATTTGATCTAAGGTTAGCTTTTCGACGTTGAGTGCACCCAGAATGGGAAACTGAATATTGCCTTGCTGGTCTACTAAGTAATTTTGACCACTCATTTTATCATCATTCGTTAACATTTTACCATCAGCACCTATTACGTAACTTCCGGCATTAAATGGGACTGAAAGCTCAGGATCTTTAGCTGTTACCAAAATATTCAGTCTGTCTCCTTTCTGGATATTCAACTCTGGATTTTCTTTAATTGGCTGCAAAGATTCTGTAGACATATCCTTTACATAGACCGTCTTTTTTGCTACGACACATGCATTGAGCAGCATCAATCCAGCACAACATAGTATTATTGATATTTTTGTTTTCACGGTATTCATTCGATTTTAATTTTTCAACTATTTAACACTATAAACAAAAGGCAAATTTTTGACGTCGATATCCGCCCCTGTTATATTTTCTTTATCAAAAGCATGTTTATACGATATTCTGACAGCCTCTTCATCTGGTTTACAACTAAGTTTGCCCACATTCACGTCTTTAATTATTAACTCTAAACTGCTTAGCATACTTTCGAACAAAATGCTATTCCAACGCAATGCTGAGAAACTGGGCATAAGCCATAGTAGGCTCAATTTAGGAGTCGAGGGCGTCCAATAATTCTTTGCAGCTTGTTCTAAGCGAACTGCGCCTACCAGACGGGCTTTTTCTTGTTTATAACATGCTGTTTTGCCACTCCACGGTGTACCATAAATCCATGTTGTACCATCTTCTTTGATTCGTATCGCTGGATTATCATCATTTAGAAGCGAGCAGTTCTCTATATAGTTGCACCATAGTTTACTATGTGTACTTTTGCCCGTTCCGCTTTTACCTAGAAAAGCTACCGCATTCCGACCTATTTGAACAACCGAAGCGTGGACCAAGAGCGTATGATGAATCAATGCTGCCTGTCCGAAAGCAACCATAAAAAGCCAACTCAATATGTTTGTATTTTCCAGCTCTTTTTCAACACCGTAAATAGTTGAAACTTTGAAGTCTTTGCTACTAAACATTTTCCACTGCTTCAAACCGCCTTCACTTTGTATAGACGTTATATATCCTTGTTCCCATTCTTCAAAACGAAAACGGTCTCCCCATGCTATCGACTGATTATTTAGCAGCTTGACATTTGTCACCTCCGGGAGTATACTATCGAGCTGTAAATCGATTGTTAAAATAGGATCTCTCACTGGAATATTATGGGATAGGAAAGCTCCAAAGCTCGGCAAACAATTTTCTACGACATTATTTCGGGGCATAGTAATCGTACAGTAATGCTCTGCTATTTGAAAGCCATAAACAAACCTTTTGGTCGATTGGTGAGTGTGATTGTTCATAATTACTGTATTAAATAAAAATTGCTTTGCTACACTGTTCTGCCACATAACTATCGTGTGTGACGAAAAGAATTAACTTATCTTTTCCACGCATTAACAACCTATTAACCAAAATTTTACCTGTTTCAACATCTAGACCAGACGTAATCTCGTCCAGCAGCCAAATGCCACTATCACGCATGAGCATCCGTGCCACTGCAAGTCTTTGTACTTGGCCTTCAGATAAGCCATGGCCTCCTTCCCCAATATAAGTATCGATTCCATCAGGCAATTCGTAGACAAACTCTGCACAGGCACAAATCAATGCTTCTCTCATCTCATTATCATCAGCTTCGATTGGATTGACCTGTAGATTTTGGCGTATCGTACCACTAAAAAGTTTTTCTCCTTGTGGCACATATCCGACATTCACCCTATGCTGGGACTGCAACCGTTTAACACCATTATCTGTAAACAATACAATGTTTCCCTTTTTTGGATATACTAGGGCCAATAAAAGCCGAATCAATGTTGTTTTTCCAATTCCGCTTCCCCCCATAATCGCCAGGGGCTCACCCTTTGATACAGTAAGATTAAGATTTTGAAAAACCGGTAACGCATCGTAACTGAATTGCAGATTTTCTACTTCTAATTTTTCAATTTTGACCATCGGCTCTTGCTCTACTTCTGTTTCAATGGCCGCGTTATCCATTTCAATCAACCTGTTAGCTGTTGTTCTAAAGCGAATAAAAGTAGGAGCAAATCCCATCAATGATACCAACGGGCTTTGTATACGTCCGACTAATTGTAAGAAGGCGGTCATAGTTCCGAATGAAATTTCTTGTGTATGTAAACGATAGATTCCCCAGCCAAACGTGATCAAAAAACCTAAGTTGACAACAAGTTGCAATGCGCCCTGTGACAATTTGGAGAAGCCAAGCAATTGCACCTTTAATGTTAATAGATCATTTTGTGCGTCATTTGCTTTACGATGTCTTAACGTTTGTAAACCTAGTCCTCGAATCGACATTCTTAACCTCAGATTTTCGTATAAGATATGTCCAAAAGTACTTTCAGCAGACTTTAAAGCATCATTTATTCGCCTTAATCTCCTATAGTACATCTTTGAAAGAATAAACAAAGGAAGCATAGCTAATAAAACAATAGCTAACATGGGGTCCATGGTCCATAAAAAGACGCTACATGCTAACAATCGAATCCCAGTCAATAAAAAATTAGGAAATATGTTTCCGACAGTCTGAACTACTTCTTGACAGTCGCTACTGAAACGAACCATCAAATCTCCTGTAGCTAATTTATTCCGCTCTGACCAAATAATATTCATCTGCTTTTTTAACAACCTATTTTGCAATTTCGCAAATAGATCAATCACGGTTCGTCCGTTCAGCCAACTTGCCATTAGCCCACATAATAAGGATAGGACAATAGACAATGTAGTCCAACACATGGCTAAAATGATCTGTTGTTTGCTTCCTGCAATTGCAAAATCAATGGTCTGCTTTGTCCAGTAGACAAAGGATATGGACAAACCGATGGACAAAACTTCAATCAGCATATAAAGTACTAGCTTACCACGCTGACGTTCTGTTATCGACCAAGCCCATTTCATTTGATATGACAATTCTGTAACCATATGACATTTATTGATGTAACCCAAAATATTTTCCGTTTTTGGGTAACTATAGATGGATACGGTTGGGACCCTAGAATGTCCCGAATCAAACTAAAAAATATGCGTATATAATGTATTTTGGAGACCTAGCCTATAAGGAGACTAGTGAAACCACCTGGAATATAATTGAAGAAAAGGAAAGCTAATGGCCTCCATTGGAGCATATGGCAAATAAGTAATTAATCTCTTGATTATTGCTGTTGTACTGGCTTCACGCTTTACTGGCTGTTGCTGCTTCATGTTGTTTACATCATCCGTGGTAAAGCCAAAGTTTCCAGATTGCCAGATATCTTCCATGACTGATGTTGCACGCTTAGAATCTGCGTTTGCAAATGGCAATTCCTCTACTGGAAGTCCTATATATTCAACCAAAATCTGGTGCAATGTATTGATCCAATTCAACACGCCTAACTTCCGATAAGTTTTCCTTAACCGTACCCCATCCATATTTTGGGAGTAAGTATAGTATATCCGTGCGGCATCACACAACTGTCGAAGTCCTATTCCAAAAGAAAGCAAATGCTTAAGGATGTGAATATTGACCTGGATAGATTGCAGAATGGGTGCTGAAAGACGGACAGGAACTTCATCAATGAACATGATTTGTTCGGAAGTGGCATACTCCTTTTCTAAATCTTGTAAACACCTCTTTAAAAAGGGATTAGAAATATCAAATTGTCTCTGGTGTTGATCCGTCTCAAAGCCCTTCCATAAGAAGTTTACACTATATCCTGCAGAACGGTGTATCCTTATTCCTATCTTTTCCAAACTCTCAGTTGCCTTTTCATAATCCTGATAATCTTCAAAACACCAATCGATATCTCCACAACTACGTCGCTTTGGGTTAGGATAAGTAGTTGCAACCCCTCGTCCTTTTAGTAGAACAGGGCTTAGATTATATTGGTGAAAGAATTGGACTTGGTCTTTGATAACCTCGTCCATCCGAGCGTTCCTTTGTGCTATTTTTTCCACACGGACTACCCATACTCTTAACATTGATTTAGGCGGCAAAATCTCGTTATCTAATGTTTGTACGGCGTCAAATAGCACACCTTCTACAGTATGCCGGATAGCATGGCTATATATCCTCTTCCATTCAAGATCGGATAATGGGAAACAGTCTAACTGATCTATTGGATGCCTCCACAATCCTGTTCGCAACAATGTAAAAAAGGCTCGAACCTCTCTTTTCCCTAACATAACCTATTTGCAAACAAGCCCTTGTTTATCCAATTCTTCAACTAACACCGACGCGTCTTGAGTTGCTATTTCTTTGTTAACTTCAAAGTGCGACGTCAAGATTTCTACAACCGTATCCAGCTCGAACTCTTTACCTTGTAGAGCTTGCCATACTTGTGCTGCCGTATCGTTGAGGGTATACACTTTAGACATATCGATCATGTCTTGTCCAGGATCGACAATTAAGTATTCATCTCCCAATTTCCGTAATGTTAAATCTGTTCTAAGTCTCATAATCATTTTCTTTATTAAGTTTAGTTTTTAATATTCCACATCGCATGACGACAATTCTTACTGGCCGTAATACATACCAGCAAAGTCCAAAAAGCCGCCATTTCAAATTTGTTCTCTCAATTTCTAGGTTTTCTCGGTATGTACCTACTACCCGAGCCCAGATTTCTGTTTTGCTAACGAACTCAATCTGACCGACATTGCCGTCACCTACTAATCGTACAGCAGACCTATTCCATCCGACTACACGATGTAAGACATAAGTCTTATTATAGGTGGCCAATACAACATCCCCCAACTGAACCTTAGAAACAGGTGCTAAAAGGACTTTATCTCCGTTTTTAAAGGTCGGAAACATACTGTGTCCTACTACCGGAATTTTCACCTTTTTGCTTTGTCTCAACCAGTCTTTCACTTGTTCAAAAAACAAGTCATTCACGACTATCCTGACCCCCTTTTCGTCGCCCATTATCTTAAGGGTTTTTATAAACTTGAAGGCATTTATCGATCATTTTATCCCGCGTAAAGTTTTCTTCGAACCTTTCAAAACTGCCTTTTTTTAATTTATTCTTTGAGTCAGGATACTCACAAACTTCCTTGATTGCATTGGCTAATGCCATTTCATTTTGTGGAGGGACTACTAGCCCGGACTGCCCATGCTTATTTACCCAGCTTACCCCTGATGCCGCAATAGAAGTAGAAACGACGGGTATCCCTAAACTCATCGCTTCGATCTGTACGATGCCGAATGCCTCCGTTTTCCAAATGGAGCTCATGCAGAATACATCGGACGCGGCGAAATGGGACAAAGTTTCTTCATCGGTCAAGAAGCCCAACAAAAAGACTCTGTTCGCTAAGCCTAGAGTATTGATCAGCATATGTAATTCCTCCTTTAGCGGTCCTTTTCCTCCTATCAATACTTGGTAACGCTCATCTAGGTGCTGCGCTGATCGAATTAAGTACTCATACCCTTTATATTCCACTAGACGTCCCAAAGAAAATATAATATACTTTGCAGAATACTTAGCACGAATACATGCGGCATCGATGTCTTTACGCTCCATGGGTAATATGCCGATAGGAATATAATCGATTTTGTACTGTACTTTCTTTAAAAAGGGGGATTGCTCCACATATACAGGCGTTGTACCTACAATCTTATCGGCTCTTTTGATTAACCATCTTTGCAAGGGGCTATATAACTTTAACAAAAGCTTTTGTTTGAGGATATCAGCATGCCAATGCAACACAACAGTACCTTTAAATCCTGACAAAAATAATGCTAAGCAAGCCATTGGATCGGGATGATGAATATGTACAATCTGGTAATCCTTTGCAATTTTACGTAATACGGTAATCATCCTTGGCGCCAACATCGTTGCGGACAGCTTCAACAAAGTAGGCATCACCATCAGCTTTGCGTAAGAATTGAGTACCGTAACACCCGCAGCATGTCCTTCTGTAGCTGCACAAAGCATATCACATTGTATCTTTCTTTCAGATAATCCAAGCATTAACTCGTACATCACTTTCTCCACACCACCTCTGATGGGATAAAATTTGCCTAACTGCAATACCCGAAGTGTCTCTTTATTATCCATGTGAAATGCCTATTATGCTACTACTTACACCTTCTGAACTTCCCAATGCTAAAGCTTGATCTTCCTGTCTTACTCGCCCCTCGCCTATAGATGCGTTGTTTTCCTCTTTCAGTAAAAGTTGAAAAGTTTCCTCCCAATTGTGAGAAACAGGATCGGATATTCGGACCGAAGGTATCGGGGCTAAAAAAGAAGTATCCTTTTCCAACATCCTTCTCATCTGTTCCGCCAATTGAATAGGATTATCAGCATCAAAAAATGAAATGCGATTACTTCCAGCTGCTGTTTCTCTGGCATAAGATGTATCACTAAGCAACATAGGCTTGTCAAAGACGGCGAATTCGGAAATAGGAAGCCCCCAAGTCTCTACCTTTGACGGAAATATCAGGCATTCACTATCTTTATAGTATGAAAAAAGGGATTTTCGATTTTGGAATCCGATGAATTTAAGTGCTTTTACAGAACGTCCCCATTTGCGGTATAACCATCTTGCGTAATTATTTTCATCACCTGAAATCGTCAAGCACACCTCAAAATCTATCGATAAAGCCCGCTGTTCTAAAATTTTCGTAGCTTGGCACAAGCATTCAAAATTCTTATGGCTATTTGCAGAAGAAGCACATATAAAACGAAAGTTCTTTGTACGTTTTTTTTCACTATCGATAGACGACACATCGATTTGAGGCACATCTGGCAAAGCCAAAATCACTCTATCCGCTGATAGTCCATACCGATGAAAAAACTCATCTCTAAGCCACTGTTGTTGTACGATTACGGCCTTATTCTTGCGTATTCCCTTTTTGTATATCCAACTTGAAAACAGCGAAAACATTACAATCTTAGGTGCCAGCAAGCACTCACGCCAACTCCATTTGTAAAAAGGAAAAGGATTATGACAATACACGGCTTGACTCTTTGCGAATACATTAGGCGTAGTATCATGTAATGAAAGCCACAGGGTTATATCACCGATCTGTCTAGACACCTTTTTTAGAGATACATATTCAAACCATAATCGATTTATCCATCGCTTCTTTGGCCACTGGTTTTCGATATATTCAATATAAGGGTAATCTGCTAACTCTTTTTTATGGACAATAGCGATAACACGATAACCTTCCTGCCTAGCCAACAGCGACAAATACTGCAAACAATCTCGCAGAATGGTCAATGTTCCTCCGACATTCAAATTAACTGCTGATACGACAATTGTCTTCATCTTCTTCTATTTTTTGAATTTACGCTGTTAGCTACTATATTATTAAATAAGTCACTCCATCGCAGCATCACCTGCTTTTCTGAAAAACGGGATGACATCATTTTCCCTAACACTCCCATATCCTCTCTTAATAACTCATCATCTATAAGTTGCGCAATACGACTTTCCATTTTTTGTCCATCACGATCTTCAATCAAAAAACCATTCACCCCGTCCACTATGATATCGCGTGGTCCACATTTACAAGCATAAGCTATAACGGGTAGTCCACACACCTGAGCCTCCGTCAGCACCATTCCAAACCCTTCGTATCGAGAAGTCATCACTAGAAAAGAGTATTTCAAATATGTCTTTTTAATATCCTTTTCTGGAGGCCGCAGAAACACAGCATTTTGAAGTCCTAACTTTTCTATCATCAAGCTGTAAGACGCTTCTAAGGGTCCTTCCCCAACGATATCAAGACACCAACCAGGATAGCTATTCTGAATTTTTTGCCAAATTTGAATTAGCTCATCAAATCCCTTTTGATAGTCGAATCGTCCAACAGCAATAGCTCTTTTGTTCTTTAGAACTGCTGTTTCTACTGTCTCAAAGCTATTACTATTAGGTATTACGGCTAGGTTGCGCAATTGTCCCCAATAGTTTCGATCTTCTTCAGTCAATACGACAAATTTGTCATAGCGCTTGGCCAATCGCAAATCCTGCCAACTGCGCCACTTATTGACCAGCGCCCATACCCCCTTCTTATCGTATTGCAAACGCTTAAATCTTGAAAAATGGATTTCCAGCACTTTACTACTACCATCTTCAATCTGATGTAAAAGGGTCACCTCATGATCAAACATGGAGATTACGATATCCGCTTGCCACTCCTTCAAAATAGCGGTTAACTTTTTACGATGTTGTTTTTGTTTGAGTACGTACGAAAGCACTTTCCTCCAGAGCGATTTCCCTTCATTATCACTGTAATTTATTCCTAAATCATGCTGGATAATTCTTGGATCCATAAAAAAGTAAGGTAGCTTTTCCTTTTGGTCCGTCGTGATTACCCCTACGTCATATCCATTATTCGCTAAATAATTGGCCTTATTACTTAGGACTCGTTCCATTCCACCAGAATTGAAGGTTCCTTTAATGCAATACACGATTCTCATTTTCGTTGGCCCTCCTTATCCATACATAAAAACAGCGCATATATTAAAAATAAGTCGGTAGATACCTTGAACCAAATGATAAAACTAAGTGCTAAAAGCATGAAGAAAAACATTCTATATGTAGGAAACTGCTGTATACCTACCCAAGCGTTGTACACAAAAAAAAACGAAAAGGTAAACAGCCCCAAAAGACCGCTGTAAAATACAAACCTACAATAGCCGATATCCGTACCTACGTCATGCCAGTTGGAAAAAAGTGCTTTTCCGATAATCCAGGTTTTATAGTCGTCTGCGTCTGGCCATATCCACATCACTTCGTTAAGTCTTTCTGTCGAGGTGGTGGTCCACTCGCCTTTTTCGAGCCAATTAAAAAAACCTTCGAAGCCAAATCGAAGCTGCTCTCTAATCACTGCATCCGTATGATAATAATACATCGCAATACCTGCTAAAAGACCAGTAACAAGAATAATCGTACGCCATAATCTCAAATTTTCAATAGGCATCTCATTGTACAGGATGTGTGCGTTGCCTAAGATATACACCAAGCCCATGACCATTCCTATCGTTGTGGTTCTGGAAATCATGTTGCCCACGATTGCAATAAAAACAAATGCAGCCCAATATAGCATGACGTAAGTCGCACTATTCGGTCGATCCTTGGCTTTAATCAAGACTGCGGCAAGAGCAATAAGTACGATTGAAAAACGGGTACCGGCTACGTCTACCGCAGCTCCAATACCATACAGTCGATTTACTTTCTCTAGAAACTCGACTTCGATAATGGTTTTTTGGGATATATAAGTATCCACGACGTTTTTTACGGCAGGTATATAATCTATAAGCAGCGCTATCATGCACTGTGCTACACATACAGCGACCAGGTAATCGATGAGCAGGTTAAAATGTACATAGCCGTGCATATATCGAATAAGGGAGATTACGGTATATGCTCCTAAGAGCCAAGTCGAGAAGGATATCCAATAGGATGCATAAGCATCGTCATGAGAATGATTGATGTCCATAGCTATATACCCCCACATACTGAAAAGCAAGGCCAACAGCATGAGCGGTAAAAGTGTGCTTTTTAAAACCAAACTTCTACGCTGTATAACATCAAATCCCAGAAGAGCAATTCCAACCGCAGCCAACATGATCTTCGTATTAAGTCCCTCGGGTAATGCGTAAAGCTCAAAAGGAAAAAAATAGCAGCTTACGATTATTCCAACCAAAAAGCTGGAAAGAATAGAGCTTGATTTTTTACTGGTGTGAAACAAGTCACCAGATTCTACTTTATCTAAATATAATTCCATAAACAAATCTTATTACCAATTGGTTGTATAATTTCACTAGCCAATCCATACGTTTTAATGCGGCATACTGAATAAACTTAGCCCGTAAGGAAAATGCTGGATTGTTTTTTATAAATAGGTTTGCCTCTGGAAACCAATTCCGCCACAGTGCATACATTTTTGTATCTAAAGATATAAGTAAGGGAAGTTTCATATTGAGTTTAAAGTATGCTACCTCTCTGTTTAAATCCATAGCGACATGTTGCTCAATATATCGAACCACATCTTCTAAATTGCGTTGTATCTCCACCAATTGTCGTTCGGAGAAGCGTTTGGTATGAGCATTTGGATTGGTTTGCATATAATGGTAATAACCATTAGGTATATATTTTACCGTATTTGCTTTACAAAAAAGTTTAATAATGGTCATATCTTCGCCCATACTTTGTCCCGTAGGAAATACGATTCCGTGATCTACATAGAGCTTCCTCTTTATTAATTTATTCCATACATTAAATTTCATACTGCCGCACAACATACCTTGAAGACAGTCCATGGGCATTTTAAATTCTGGCTGTCGCATATAACGCTCATTCGTGTGAAAGGATAGATAAAAATCCGTATATATAATATCTACATCTTCTTGTTGGGCAACAGCAATCAGTTCGCTTATCATGCATTCATCTACCCAATCGTCACTATCACAGTGAAAAATATAATCGCCATTAGCCACCCGCAAGCCTGAATTCCGGGCTGTCGGCAGGCCTTTATTTTCATCGTGTGTAATGATTTGGATCGATTCCCTCCTCTCCGGATAGTCTGTCAGTAATTTCTCCAATCGCGCCATACTTTTATCAGGAGAGGCATCGTCTACAAATATGTATTCTATATTCCGATAACTCTGCTCCATAAGGGAGCGCGCACAGCGCTCAATATGCTCTTCTACCCGATATATGGGAACTATGATGGAAACTTTCATCGTATTCATGAATTAACGATTACGGTGATAAAAATAATTAACCAATAATTTGAGCCGGTTTTTGAAGGACATGCTGTCTTGTTCCCTTCCCTTATTCATGTAAAAATCAAAGTAATACCGTGAATCGTAAAAAGGAGATTTACGGTAGTATTCCCACCAAATATCAAGATTAGGACACCACTCCTTCCAAGGCTTTGGACCATTATAATGAACAATTCCGTCTACATCCAACTGGTCTAAGTCTTGTTGCGTATATACGGCAGTCTCTACACGATGTGCTTTTAATTTGAACATCTCGATGGTACCGCAAAATGTTGGGGGAAGATATTTTATAGACCCTCTACACACCAAATTAAGAATATCCATATCTTGGTATCTATACGAAGACTCAGACACCATCTTCCGAAAAAGATGGACGACCCCATCGTCACGCATTTTCTTTACATTCATTATGATATTGCCAGCCAGTACATATGCGACTGGGTTCAATCCCAATCCTTTAATATAGCTCTGCATCTCCAGGTCCATAAAGGAAGGAGCTACTACACCTGCTAAATAACTGTCTGTCAAATCGGTCTGTTCAAATACATGACTGAGGTCTGTTCGAAATATCACATCTACATCATGATACATCAACTTGTCATATCCGGTCACAATATCCGGTATCAGTAAACGGTAATAGGTAGCCTGTGTAATGCCGCGAACCTGAAAGGCCTCTTTAAACTCTGGACCTACGCACCGATACTCGATGGCACAGTTGGGATATACACTAGACAGCAGATCGAGGTAACCTGCCTGTGGAAAAACACAATCGCTATCATGCAAAATGAAAATGTGGTAAAAAGTGTTTTCATGAGCGTGCATCAATAAGGAATTAATACATACACCTGCAGGCATTAACAACTTATCATCAAAACAAAGTACAACCGGAATTCTTTTCATAATCTTCATTTCATTCTTTTGAGTTGCATCCATAATTTCGGTATGAACCATATTTCATTCATGACACAGACTGCTATAAGCTTATAATACCACGGTAGACTTCCTTTCCATATATATCTATTGGATTCTGGAAAAATACTATTCCAAGCTTTGTAGTGTACAATTTTGGTAGCGCGTACCAAGAGGTTTTGCTTTGGTATCAGTTTGAGTAGTTGGATATCTTTCTTCAAGTGATTCATGTGTTTATCCATTATAAAACCTTCAATTGCTGCTATGTTTAAAATCCAGCTTTTATTAACGACGGGTTGAAATTCACTAGATACACTCAGTGAGTCTTCCCTATATTTGGTATAATGGTACGGGGCTTGCTTTAAATAGGCTACTCGATCAGCATAATAGAATAGCTGTACATTCACCCTAAGATCTTCGCACATATTCAATCCTTCTGGAAACTGGATATGGTGCTTGGTAAATAAATCATGAGCAACTAGTTTGGTGCACATCCCGCCTAATATTTTACCTTGTATCAATCCCTGAATACCATCCAAATGCTCTTCTTTAAAATCTTGCTTAACGTAGACCTGCTGCTGTGGATACTCATTAAAATAATCGCACCAAACGATGTCCGCATTGTTTTCTTCTGCCGTTTTAAGCATGTTCTCAAACATATCTAAGTCTGCCCAATCGTCTGGATCTATGGCTCCCAAATACTTTCCTTTTGCTAATGACAAACCGGTATTACGTGTAGCAGCTACACCTTTGTTTTGTTCGTGTCTACTAATTTGGATACGGTTTTGTAGGGTATGATTTCTCTCCAATATATCTAGCAAAAGTTCGTAGCTTCCGTCGGTGCTACAATCGTCCACCAGCACAAACTCCATGTCTTGCAGCGTTTGATTAAATAGACTTTCCAAAGCTCTTTCCAAATATCCCACGACATTGAAAACAGGGACGATGACACTTATTTTAAACTGAAAATTTTTCATAAGCCTTGTGGTCATTTAACAAATTCGCCAGATTTTGCTGCAGAAAAACAGCACACTTTCCTCTCCATTGGGTCAATTTTTCATTAACGTGTTGGTAATTAATATCCAGTTTCCCCGTATTTAGTTTAAAAGTGTCTATACAGGTTATTAACCTATGTTCCAGATCAAACATCTGCAGTAGCGAGTGAAACCGAGCTGCTCCGCGCGCATCATTTACGATAGCGTAAAAAGGTTTGTTAAAGAGGATGGCAAAAACAGTCCCGTGAAAAGAATCGGTAAGGACGAAATCAGCGTCATCAAAAGACTGCAGCCATCCTTCTGGTGCCGGATATTTAAAATCATCCAGGTTATCAAAATCATACACATTCCCACCTTCAATGGGACGATGTGGCTGATGGGTATAGACGGATACATTCAGCTTATTAGCTACCTTTTCTACTAATTCCCGCTTTTTCACATCGGTATCTAATATATAAGTAAAGACTCCTTTTTTGTGTCCATCTTTATGGCTATACAACTTTCGATAGTCTGCCTGCGTAAGCAATAATGTAGGGTCCAGCACCCATTCGGCTTCCACGTTTAGAAACTGCTGACATAAGGAAACAGCCGATTTTTCTCGAACAGATACGGCATCAAAATGCTCTATTAAGGTGCTACATTCCTCCCGCTCCCTTTCCGTAAACTCCCATTCGTCTGTTCCAAAGGATGCTGCATAAGCCATCTTATAAATACGGCTATTATCCACGAGAAAATCTAAAAAATAATTCCCGATAGCAGGTGAGTATTTGGGACGCCAGGTCTGATCACTTCCAACGATGACCGCATCAAAATCTCTATTTTTAAAGTATTGAGCAAGTCCCGCTGTATCGTATAATTTAGGGGAGAGACCAATACGTTCCTGAATGAACCTGGTATTTTCAGCAAAAATAAATTCGGCTTCTTTCTTGGAAAAGATTTTTTTCCTCTTACCTACTACCCAATTGTAGGTGTCATTTTTCAGATGTGCTAAGAATCGTCGAGTTGCAGTCGCGTCCCGCCCGTATTCCCGGGCTATGGTCTCTACTTCAAACCCGCCCCCCCGTAAAACTTCCTGTAATGCATAATTTTGAATTATCCCTCCGTAATTTCCTTTCAATGGCTGTGTCAATATCGCTATCTTCTTCATAGTTCTTTTCTATTTTGTATCTGTATCCACTACAATTAGATTTTCTGAGACGACTCTTCGCTGTGAAAGTGTGGTTTTAAATTGATAAGGGACTACACCTATAGGTACAATACAAATTATCTTTTCAGAAGGTGGTATGGACACAACAGCATTTATGGGTAACTCTTCTTTTATATTTTTACCCCAATTTGCAGGACAGTTACCAATCCTGTAATAGTGTAACGCATAAAGAAGGTTCATCAGGTAAAGACCGCCATCTATATAAAGCTGGTTGCGCTCGCCGATCGTATAATAGTAGCGCCTATCATTGGTAACAATCAAAAGCTGACTGACGTGTTGTTCATACCCTGCAAAACCGCCTTGTACGGCTAGAATACGCTCTATTTGAATTTTATCCTGAATAAGATATACATTGCTGGCCTGACGATTACACACGGAAGGTGCCGTATTTGCCAATTCAACAACTTTACGAATGACTTCTTCGGCAATATACTCACCTGTAAAATTGCGAACGCTCTTACGGGAACGAGCGAAATCTGCAAAATTGGAATCTACATGTGTATAAAACTGATCTTTCGTCCATTCTAAAACACCACGAAACGCTGCTGTATAATCCTCCCCCAATATAGACTTGTAAAAGTTATACTGCGCGTAGGTAAATAAATCTTCTAAATCGTATCCAGCCTGCCTATGGAGCTCATAATATTGGCACATCACCTGATACCCTACCCGCACCTGTGATTTACTTCTATTCAGTATAATCTCTGGATCGGTCAAGATAGCATGTAGCTTTTTGAGGCGATATGCTCCAAATCCGCCTTTCATTTTATTGAAAAGCATTCCCTTCTCTAAGGAATGATAGTGCAATATGAGGTGTGCCTCTTTGTTTTTAAACTTATCTGCGTCAAACGCTGCTGCATATTTCTGATAGAGACGCGCATCTTCTTTAAAATTCCGGAACAGGAATCTGCTTTCCAAAGCTTTTCGAATACTATTAATCTCTAAAATAGGCCGCAGTAATTCCCTCAAATATGTTGTAAATGTCTCCATAACTTATATAACTGGTTACCTCGATTTTTGTCCCTAAAAAATGTACTTTAGCCATATTTTTACGGCATGCATTGGAAAATATGCGCGATTACTGATATAATCAATGGCTTGTCTAAATTGACGGGAGTTAACCAAGGCATGTATTGCAGCTGCATCTTTCTTTTTTTGAAGGAGCCTAATTACTTTTCTGTCAACCTGTAGATTATATTTATCCAATAATGTATATTTTAGATTTAGAATATCATCCAACCGTTTAATAGTCTGCTGACTGGTTCTGCTCCTGTGCGAATGGGAGTCAGTCCGAACCAAGTAAGCAACCAATTGTTCGGACAAAGTGTATAGCTTTCCATAGTAAAATAGCGGCAGGAACAATTGAAAATTTTGGCCTACTCTACTTTCCAAGATTTTGTTGCCCAATATGTCTTGCAATGATTGCGCCGTGAAAAAGTAGCAGATCGGCGAAAACCAAAAATCCGATTCTAACAGGCAATCGTAAAACACGTGTGCATCCGATTTTTTTGCACCATATTCTAAGGGTCTACCCTCGCCATGTTCATTCACCACTAAGGGGTAACAACGTACAATATCTACTGATTGTATTTCCATTGTTTTGACGAACGTAGATATGGCCGTAGCTGTTCGGTAATAATCATCGCTATCTGGCCATGTGACATAGCTTCCGTTATACAGCTGTAGGCCTGCGTTGATAGCGACAGCTTGGCCTTGATTGACCTGATAATGATAATACAGTTTAAACCCTTTCTCGCTAAACCGCTGAAACCATGCTCCCCGCTCTAAAAAGTCAGGCAGTCCATCGGTAGAGCCATCGTCGATTAAAATATGTTCAATACAAGGATAGTCTTGCTGCAGGACGGATTCTAACAACTGAGCGATAAACCCTGTACTATTAAAACAGGGCGTGAGAATAGAGACTAGCTTCGGTACCATGGCCCCTTAATTTTCTTTAAAACTTGAAGTTTGATTTCTCTATCAAAAATGAAGATCCAAGAGAAGACACTCATCAGCAGAGTGGAAACACTCATCAGGACTGCAAACCCAAGAAAACCATTTTGAAAATACCCCTTAACCAATAAAAGGATGACATAAACGATTAAAGATAAAATTACAGGTGGCAATATAGCCTTACTATAGAATTCGCTTATCTTAAACTGAGGCACCTCTGCTTTGAAGTAGAAGCCATTTAAAAGGCCTCCTAACAAAACGAAAACAAAATTTAAAATATAGGGTAATGTTGGACTGCCTCCATTTTTGAAGGATAAATAAGATATGGGTAATACCAAGAGGTATAAGCTTCCATTGACCAGGCTCGATTTTTTGATTTTACCGGTAGCATGGATTCCCATTAAAATGCCTTGTGAAAAATTTGCGCCAATAATGAATAGCAAAAACCACTGAACAAGAGTACCACTATGAGCAGGTAAAACCCCTAGCCAAATATACAGTACGATATCCACATCGACGATCAACGGTAGCGCTACCACACACAATAATAAGGTAGAATATTTAGTAGTCTTGATCATCAAATTCAACATTTGATCAATATCACCTTCTGCATAATATTTTATAACCCGCGGTTTGGAAGCGAAGAGTATATTTGAAGCAAACTGATTCACCACTCCCTGCACTTGATTGGCGATTCCAATTGCTGCGTTGATGGCAACACCAAAAAATAAATTTTGTAATATAGCAATCCCAGATGTGCGTCCAGCTACCGCTAGGTTGCCATAGAGATCCCAAGATGAATAGGTAAGCAAGCTTTTCAACCCCACTCCAAAATTTAGCTTAAAATTGACGGCCCTAAATAGCTTTTTTGAATAAACTATATAAAACAACTGCATAGCACAACTAACTAGAAATAACATACAGGTATATAAGACCGCGAGATTTAAATCCCAAAAACCTTGCTGTAAGAGATAAATAATAACCAACGAACATATCGAGTTCAATACACTAATTCCAGCATACATATTCATGCGCTCATAGGCGATAAGTATGGCGCAAAAAGGAATTCCGAGCATAGATACAAACATATTGGCCACACTGAAATGGAATATCCATAATGCGGTCTCAGCCTTCTCTGCAGGAATATTAACCTTATTCACTATCCACCACAACCCTATGGTTTCGCATGTTAGCAAAAGTAAAAAAGCAACTATAAGCGTAGATGTCCAACATTGTGAAAATGTTTTTTGAACAGCTTTAGTAGACTCATCTGCTAAACTGAAAGCAAGAAAGCGGGTCTGAGAAGAGATGACTGTATTGGATATAAAAGCCAGAACCATAATCACACCCCCTACCAGGTTGTAAATACCAAAATCCTCGACACCTAGCGTCTGTAAAAGTGCTCGAGATGTATAAAACCCGATTGCCATGGTAAATAACATCCTGAGGTAAAGAAATGCCGTATTACGAGCTATTTTTCTATCCATTGCCATTTTATTTTCCAAACTCTGACTCTAACATGCGCCTTAATCCCTCTTCCAGATCATATGGGGCCTCAAATCCGCTGGAAATAGCTTTGTTAGCATCGTACTGGGTGACGGCACAGAATTTTTTTACTCTAACAGAGCTAATACTCAACTTTTTCCGGGTAACGCTGGCCAAGACATCGAAACCATATCCCCCAATCATCCCGATCCAATAGGGTATGCGCAGGGTGGGAATCTTCTTGTTCAAAATAATTCCTGTATGATGGACTAGATCATTCGTACTGAAATCAGGCTTGTCTGCATAATTGTAAACCTGATATCCTTCATTTTCTTTCGCAAGTAGGTACCCGATAAAAGCCACAACATTACCGACATAGGCCATCGATTTTTGATTTTTACCACTACCGATCATCATAAATTTGCCACTGGCTATTTGGTTCAACAAATTGAATACATTCCCTCTATTGCCTTCTCCAAAAATTACTGTTGGGCGTACTATGGAAATATTCCAATCGGAATGATCTTTATACCATTCTTTCAAAACCAGCTCTGCTCTCCATTTACTCTTTCCATAATGATTAAAAGGAGCGGGTATAAATGATTCATCAGGATTAGGTCTATCAAGTCCATAAATCGCTACTGAACTGGTGAATAAGATATTTTTTACTCCATTCACCTCCATGGCCTCGAGCGTATTGCGAATACCCTGTACATTTACTGTGTAATACTGCGATATAGGTGTTACATCGTCTCTGTGTTCTGCAGCAAGCAAGACAACCACATCGGTTCCATGCAGCAATTGGCTGAGCCTTGGCAGATCCAGCACGTCTCCAATCTGTGTAACCTCCGGGTATTTTTCGGACGTAACTTTATCAATATTCATCACACTAGCTATTTCATTGTCGCATAGATAGCTGAGCAGATGTGTGCCGACAAAGCCACTTCCGCCAATTATGGTAACTTTCATTTATTAATTAGTTTTAGGTTTTACGTTTCATTATTTGCCGGGTGTCCCGACAGGATTGACATTTGGATTCTGCTGCTTGGCTATACTTTTTATTTCCCAATTTGCATTGATAAAGATTTGTACTTTACTAAAAAAATTTTTCCTTTTAAGCACGCCACAGCCCCTTATAAATAGGCACCATGAAACAAGGTTTAATAAAACAATAAGGTTGTTGCTCATTAGTCCAGACACCGCTATGTTAAAAAGACAGAAAAAAATCACCAATATAATCATACACACCATTGTAGCCCGATGAGATAATCCTGCGTCCAAAAAGAAGTGATGTAAATGATTTCGATCCGGCTTAAATATCGACTCTCCTTCTCTCCATCGCAGGTACATTACTCTGGCTACGTCCAATATGGGGACAATTAATATGGAGAACGCTACGACAATGGCTCCTTCTGAAAAGGGTTTAATATAATGATTGTTCATAGCAAAGCTGACGACCAGAAAAGCTATGGAAAACCCAAGTGTCATACTCCCTGTATCTCCCATGAATATCTGCCTGCGGCGACGCGTTACGCCATACACATTGATAAAGAAAAAGGGCAAAAGTACTCCTACTGTTATCATGGCAAAAAGAGCATGTAGCCAAGCCCCATAATAAATAAAAAGGATGCCAAGCGCCATACAACCTACACTGACTATACCTGAACAAAGACCGTCTAGACCATCAATCATATTTATAGCGTTGATGATAAGCACTACAAAAAAAACAGTAAGGGGCATTCCTATCCAGGCTGAAATATGAGTCAGTCCAAACAAGCCATACAGGTGATTTATCCAAAGGCCAGATAAAGGCAGTAAACTGGCAACTACAACCTGCAAGATAAATTTCCATTTATAATCCAGCCCCACCAAATCATCACCGATACCCCCTATAAATAACATGACCAATCCGCAGATCAACATCATAAAACTAGGTAGAAGCGCCCATGACTCAACGTTTAGGTCCGCTTTAAAAACCTTGACCAAGACTACTAACGTGACAACATATAGACAGCACTGAATAGGCGCAAACGCCACTCCTCCTAACCGAGGTACAATCCTGGTATGCTGCTTGCGCGCATCAACTGGGTCAAAAAGTCTCTTTTTGTAGCTTACCAATATAATAAAAGGGATCAGCAACCGGCTCAATATAAGCGCTAAAACCGTTGGAATAATAAGGACTAGGATATTCATACTGCTACGTGGTTTCTTCTTTTTTATTACTAACCAAAACACATATTAAATGATGTTCTGCTATTATATGAATGACTACGGCCGAAAGGACTTATTGTCCCTCAAAAAATCACATTGTGTCGTAGCACTATTCCTGAACCTGAAAAAAGAGAAAAACAGCTAGTCCAAATAAAACCTTCAGGATTCGCTAACGGGCGTATTACCAGCGGAGGTGAACCAAACTCGACTATATAAGGTGAGTTCATAAATGCCCATAATAAAGAACAGCTTCATGAAAAAAATGCTTGATGGCCAGTGAACAGAACGAAGTGAGCGCATTGATTGCATAAAAACATACGTTTGTCCATAAAATATACCCTTTCAGAAAAAAAGGCTGTACAAAAATCGTACAGCCTATATCTAAAAATGATTTTTAGTACTTAAAAGCGTTCCTATTTAAAACGATTTTTCTATGGAGCGTACCTCCACTTTTTCGTACCCTTAAATTCAGCAAGCTCAGCAGCCCACAACATGATATTACCCGCGATAATGCCATTGTATGCATTTTGACTTTTATCTGCATACCCATTACCTGCATTACCGTAAGGCTTAGAAAGCGGTCTTCCAGTGCTAGCATCGAAAGCAAATGGACAAATGGTAGAAGATGTTCCTCCATCATAAGATACCAATCCACCGTCTCCCAAATAAAAGAAGTTTTTGGTTTTATGTCTAAACATAGAAACAGCAGCAGCATTCGTAGAATTAAGTGGCCTATTGATAGCCTGACCGTAAGAATAGATAACTACATCATTGACTGGTAAGCCGGTAACTCCTACAGAAGTAGAAGCATCTTCCCCCCAAAGCTTGCTTCGAGCATCACCAAAAGGACCATTTAGGACACGATCGTCAACATTCAGCAGTGGATACATCGACCCTGCACCTGTTAGAGATCTTACATCTATAGCGGTACCCGTACCAAACAGCTTATTGAGGAAAGACGGAACATGTGCGGTTGGAAGAAATTCATTCATCATGATGAATACGCCCCCCCTATTTAAGAAACTAACGAGTTCGTCTTGAAGCGCCGGAGACATGTAATATTGATCATAGCCGAATATAATTATATCGGGGCGTTGATTTACATCTGTTGCTGTTAGTTTTGCAATAATTGCATTTGAGCCAGCTACGGATGCTGTCGCGTTCAGCCAGTTAGCTTTATCATCGGTTGTATTTCCACCAATCCATACGCCCTGCCCAGCAGCCCAGGGCTGCATCCGGACCAAACTAGTTGGTAGTGTACCGAAATTTCTGGTATCATTAACCATTTGCCAACCAGCTCCTCTCTGTAGCGAATAGCCATATGTAGCGTCACTCGAAACGTGAAGTATTCTTTTAGAAGACGGGGTATAAGACAAATGAGACACCCCCGTAAGCCGTTGTCCTATTATTGGTGAGGAGAAATTAAAAGTATCTTCGATATTTGGAGCCACGGGAATCGAGGAATTGGTAAAAGTAGTGATATTCACTGTCGCCACACTGGGATCCACATTTCTAAAAGTGACGGTCAGATCTGTTATCTTTACCTTATACGATGTTAGATTAGATGGATCTGCTGTATAATAGTCTGCCTCCCAGACATTTGTTGGATTGGGCGTTGTAGAATTAAAAATATCGGTAAGAACAACATCCTGAAAATTGTCCATTGTATTGTTCTTGATATCAAAAGTTCCACTTTTGATGACCATTATGTTGGTAAAGCTTGCTTTAAGCGTATTAATATCCGCGTATCTCCCCAGCATCGTTCCATCTATACGTACACGTACCTGAGCCATCTTATGTTTAAAAGTAATGGCCAGCGGATATTCATGATATTGGCCTGGTGTAGTGACAGGTATAGCAATCTCACCGGAAGCATAAAGCAGGTCTTTATTTACCGGAGCATCGACCGTAGGAGTAGCTGTATTAGTAGGAGCATTGATGGTCTCCGTGTTATTGTAAGAATACGCATACCATGTATATGTTTTTCCTTTTGTTGCATCCAATTTGACTTCCGTACCTGCCTTTGCCTCAATTGTCTGCGACAACACTCCTGTCGATTTATCGTAGATAAGAATGCGATATGTAAAGTTGGGCGTCATGCCTGTACTCGATCTAAAAGATGGCCCCACACTCGCTAATTTTTCGGTTGAAGGCGATGGGGAAGAAGCAATCGGACCTTGCTCAGATATAAATTCAAATCCAAAACCGCTCTCATTTGCATTTATCGGTGTACTCCTCCTTGAAGAGCCCCCTAGCACAGAAGACGATTTAGTAGCCAATTTACCATCTACACTGCCTAACTTTTCAATTAATACATCTCCAGTAACACCTTCCACCTTAATAACTATTTTAGCTCCTTCTCCATATCCTGGCTGTTCACTTATATCCTTCTTACAGCCTGTGACCACCAAAATTAACAAAATGATAGCAATCGGGTTCGACAGCCTACCAAATATCCTTTTAGGATTTATAATATTTCTATTCATGACTACTTGATTAAAAATCCCAAAATTTTTCATCCTTCTTTTCCTCCCAATCTTCGATTTGTGGTGTTACGCCATTCTTTTCGAGCACAATTTGAGCTGAAGCAGCCGCCACCGAACTCTCTAGCTCTATAATTGCTAGTTCGATTTTAGGTGGCACGTACTTTTTCTTTTTTTCCATTTTACTTGTTTTAATTGTTTTAATTGTTAATGTTTGACATCCTTCTATCTTTTAGCACTAGCACTCTATCATATAAGAGTATACGATTTTCTAAAACGATTGTCCCAACCTTTTAATAATTAGTTTTAGCTAATCCTTGCGATAGGATTATAATAACATGCTACTCCTTTAACTTTTGAAGCAAGACAGCAAACCCTTGTGAGCGTCCATTGATACTTGTGAGTAAGTCAATTGGAATCACGATTGTGTCCCAGCTTATGCCATATACATGTGCTAGTCCTGTAGAAGCCCAGAGGTGGCTTTCTTCATTAAACTTTCACGCCCCCGGATATTTTACACCTACCGCATTGCCTGTGGTACTAAAGGCTTCCAACCTCAATATGGGATATTGATTTCAGGCTGTCTAGATTAGCTTGCTTTTATTTTGCTGTCAACAGTAATTTTCCGTCATCTTTAAAATACAACGCCTTACAAGAATGTAAATCAATGTACCGCAATTTTAATAAGCGAACCAATTTTCAGAAAGATGATTTACATTAATATTTTTGTATCGCCAAAAATATTATGGAGTAACTGATCTGATACACTTTATGCACATGCCGATATTTTTAGCGTAATCTGTTACCCCATTTACTCCTTGAGCATCTCCATCTATTTCTAAAGTATACCCACGGTTTGCACTTTCGGCCAGAATAGACCAGTACATTCCATCCGAAAGATTAGACACATTACAACCGGAACCAGAAATCCATCCCCCCTGATGAAAACGGACTACTTCGCCATTCGCTGCCTCATAATATATCGCGCCATTTTTTGGAGAATTGAGATGTGCAGAACCCAAAGACATATAATCAGCATTATTAGGTGTTCTCCACGATCCTAGAGGATACACTTTTGAGCATGGATCTCCGGTATTGAAAACAGATTGACCAGTTACACTCCGTGGCGTTAAAGTATTCCAATTCCAATAATAATTACATGGGTGTTCTGTTTCGTCATTAAATGGTTCAGAGATTTTGTAGGGATTAGCCGGATCCGAAGCATCATAATATAGTATACCCTGCGACCATTCATTGGTTCCGATCACCCCACCTTTATATTTCAAATCGACCGCAGCTCTTTTAATAAATTTAGGATCCGTTGAGAATCCACTGACTATCGCATTGCGAGGAGTTCCAGGATCGACTAAAACCACATCCGTTCCAGATTTTTTAATGGTAATACCGGTGAATAATATCGGCATACTAGTGAGTACTGCTGTATAGACCACATTGGTTGATTTTTTTACAGCTGTCGAGCCATCGTCAACGAAATTGAGTACTCCATTAAAGTTTGTTGTGGTAAGGGCTGTGCTTGCTAAAGTTCCTTGCTTCAAACTGAAATTTTTAGTCACCAATGGAAGATTATTGAACCTAGCTGCAAGGGTCACAAAACTGTTTGCAAAAACCTGGAGCCCATCCACCTTGACCTCAACTTTAGCAATTTGATGATCAAATTCAATATCTATCCTAGGGTCAGCTACGGCACCTACAGTGATTGTTCCTTGATCATACAGCAAAGGGGCATCTGTTCTGGATTCAATATCAGGTGAATTTAAATTTGAAGGCAAAGGAATACTTTGGGTATCGTCATAGGAATAAGCGTACCACTTGTAAGTTACGCCAGCAGCAAGTGTATGGAGATATCGTTGACTAGCTACCGTGATCTCTACAGATTCCCTAAAAATCTCATTTGCATTAGCGACTTCATAAAATAGTATTCTGAATTTCTTACCAATGCCCATTTTAGTTTTTGTAGCTGCCGCCCCCTTTAACTTAAGACTACTAGCATGGAGCTGTGTTGATGCTACATCTGGGGATAGACTCCATGAAAACTCATCAAAATCTTCTTCTTGTATTGCTGATGTTGTGCTTCCCGATTTCATCGGCACTATTGAGCTCTGCTGAACTCTAGTACTCACAAAATTTTGTAAGGGTTGGTCTGCGATTCCGCCTACGTTGATTTCCACCTCAGTGGGAAGACGATTCCCTGTCTTATTGCCCTCCTTTGTACAGCCCGAAAAGAATAAAGTGAATACAATAACCGTCATAGTAACATGACGAGATAATATGTGATTTACCATAATAGTATACTTTAAATTTTGTGTTGGTTTAAAATTCGAGGTCATATTTTTTTTCTTCTACCTCCTGATCAAAAATATCGGGTTGTCCCAGATTGTCTGTCCCCCCTATAGACACCACAGAGCCTGCGGCAATCCCCTCTTCAGTTTCGATAAAGCAGACTTCGATAACTGGAGGTACGTAATTTCTCTTTTTCATTTTTTACTTATTAAATAGTCATGTATTTGTTAATACGGTTAACTTTCGGAATTGTCCCGAAATAAGTCTATATTTTTGTAGAAGAAACTTTTTTTGAAAGGGATGCTCTTAAAAGAGGAAAATAGAAAAAGAGGATATACAAGGAATTATAGTTTGGAGGGACAAAATTGAAGCACGGGCAATACTAAAACTATAAGCGTCAATTTCGGGGATCTTAGATAAAGGTAACGGCAAGAAAAAGCCCTATTAAGTTGAGAGATTGCTCACTGATATGTCCAAGCTGCACGTCAACATCATTCATATATATCAAATATATCAAAGTTGCATCGTTACGTGAAAATTACTTCTTCTTCATTCGTGCTAACTTTTCTTGCTCACGACAATACTTTTTCAACCACGCGACCACTGTTGCCCTAATTGGAACATTATATTTTTCCATAGCTTCAACCAGTAACAATTCACCAGTCACGATTGCATGTACCACTTTTTCCTTTACTTCTTTGGGGTATCGAATGCCTGAATACTGCTTCAATCTGCTTTTCTCCATTATTATTTCATCTACTAAAAATTTTATGAGCATTTCGAGTATCGACATTCGCTAGTACAATGAAATGCCAACAAAATTGACGTTGAAAAACAATATCCGTAACACCCACTATTGGTAATACGACCAATGGATTCAATTGTCCTGAAAAAAAACGATTATTTAAATTTTTTTTGATAGATATAACGATGGTTCTTAAGATCCTCTATACCATCAGCTTTATCCATCCTTTTCGGATTATGTTTTTGGAATTCTATCCTAGTATTGAAGCAAAGCGCGCCTACTCCTGTGTAGACACGCTTTTTCTAATAAACAATGATTAACGTTCATTTGTATAGACGTCGTCATTTACGTAGATACTTGGCTAGCAGATAGCTCACCACGAAACTTATCGCAGCACCTAAGCTGCTCATCACAATTGTATGAAGGATGTCTCCGATGGATAAATTGACGTATATGGAGCAAAATGTACCACCCAAAGTCCCGATGCGAATCTCATTGAGTTTCATCTCGACCCTCCTCCGCTTGTCCTTTATCTTCACGTTTTACTCCATCTGCTTCTTTTTCTGAATCCAACGCTTCTAGGAGACCGATAACCAACGCTACATAGCGCGCTACAGCCACAACTTTTACTGGCAACTTAACCGGTGCGATGATTATGATTTGAGCTGCATCTCGCAATCCTTGTCTGATTTTCCTGAGTATGTTCATTTTTTTAGTACTTAGATATTAGTATTTAGTATGGAGGTCTGCGAATTAGGTTTTTTATTTTTTATGCACTCGAGTCGTGCTGGCTCTTCCTTTTTTTTCCGCAAAAAAAGGAAGCAAAAAAACTCGTCGCTTAGAATTTTTGCTACAAAGGATTTACGTTACTTACCTCCCGCAAAATTCTGTAGGCGACATTAGCGCATATGTATGTGATTGCCCCCCTGCTCTTGGCACTATTCCCAAGGGCGATATAGCATTTCGACTACACACCCATCCTGCATTATCCCCAAACACGGCCTAGGCTGCGCAGACGTTAAGAATTGTCGAGGATTTCCGGTTGCAGTCGGACTTGTCTGATCCGCCCACTGGCGGAGAGTTTGTCCGATTGTGGGCAATCCGAAGACAATTTAGCCGAGCAGCCAAGCCTTGATTTTTGGGTTCCTTTTGTATCAAGACAAAATTGTCCAGCAATCATCCATTCCTTAGAATTCAACTCATTCATGGATAACTAAAGAGGCCGTCCGCCGATGAGGACAATATCACAATCATACACGCCACGCCGGCGATTGAGCCACAATAAGAAACCAGAATCGCCACGCCGGCGACAGAGGCGCATAAAAAATCACCCCTTAATCAACACAAACACCTCTCCCCCTTGATCCCACAGCGAGTACACCAGTGCCTTTAGCTTCGCAAGTGCAAGCGCACTATTATCTCCTCGCCCGTCACCCGTAAGCGTCATCAGAGGCGCGATACACCCTTGCAATTCTCCCTTTGCATAGTTCGCAGTATGGAAGAGGATACCCGATCTGTTTGGCACTCCCGATATGCCGATTTCGTTCGGATATTTTAGGGAGTGATACCTCCTCAGCCTGTACGTTCCCTTGGGTATGCAACTCGCTTTCTTCTCGTTGTTTTTATCTGGCAGCTCGATGGTATGGCATATTAGCTCACCAGCGTAATAGATTGTTCCGTTGGTTCCTTCCGCTCCGTACTTCCGCCGGAGTATCAGGATATGTTTGTTGTTCATTTTTTTGATGTTAGTAGTTATCGACAAAAGAACGACTACCTCCTCCCTTCTTACCTCACCAAAATAGTCGCCATTTGGCTCCAGTCTCCCGGCCCTTGTGTATTCACCGCCCTTACCCTAAACTCATACCATTCTCCTACTTCCAGTGGTGCGATGATATTCCCCCGGGAGGATGTCGTCACCATACGTTCGCCCCAAGCCTGGGTTGGCACCGTCACTTTACGGTAGCTATATTCGTAGAGTAGCACTCGCTTCTGCGCCAAGAAATCTATCCGTACCTGCCCAGACTGCCTGCCGTCAGAGGCTTTCAACCCTTGTACAGGAAGCGGTACCAAGCTTGCGGTTGCTGGTGCTGTCGTCGCAAATCCCGAGCTCAGCAATACCGACAGCTTTCCTTGGGCCACGGAGTTGACGTAGTATGCCAGCTGTTGCAAGGCCAATGTAAGCGGCTCCTTGCTTTCATCCTTTATTGCCGTATCCTCTGGCGACCCTCGTTTGCGCGCAGCCGCTAGTTTTGCTGTAAAATCGTCCAGTAGACCCTGTACATCATCCAAGGCCGGTGTTGGCGTTGTAAAATGTGGGTTGGTCGTCATTGCGCCGATTATTGTCGTCGCCGCTACCATTAGCTCATCGTCCTTCATCCGTGCAAATCCGATAAGCGCTTTTGCTTTTGTTGCCATATTGATATATTTTGAAGTATCTCGGTCTGGTAGGTCATGCTCCCAAAACCTATCTTTAACCGAACAGCACAAACATACCCCACCCTTAAAAAATGAGCAATTTATGGACATATAAGGACACATTTGGACGTTATTGGCGCCATTTGGGCCGAAAGACCGTCATTTTGCACACCTTCACGTTGCTATCGTACGCATGCAGCAGCATCTTGTATGTGCTCCACCACCCCGACTCTCCATAGCCGGACCACATATAGGGGCACTTGCTCTATCTGCATCCCTACAGACAGAAAATATCAAGGCACTACCCCTAATGGAGCAGGCACATACACCTCCAAATAAGAAAAATCTAAGAAGTATCCCTACAAATATGTAGCAGACAAGGGACAACAAATACTATCCTCCCCGTTTCCCTGAACTGTCAGCAGATCAGAAGAGCATGTACAGGCACGATCGCCCTCGGCCCCCTTGCAAAAACCACCTGTACATGTCCAATATCCAGCAGTTCGGTCGCCTATAGACGTCCTTTGCGCTTGCTTTCTTGGAGCGCCTCTTCTATATCCTGCTCGTAGTACATATCGATACCGTGCAACGTCATTGGGGTGAGGATCCCCTTTTTGACATATCGGCGATACGTCGTATCTGATATCCGTAGGCGTGCAATTACCTCCAATTTGTTCAATAATGGCTTCGGTCGGACCGCCGCATGCCGTTCTCCTGATGCCTCGATCGCCAGCAATACGATATATATGTCCTTCAAGAGCTGAAGGAGCAGTTGAAATGAATTGTTCATAATAAGGGTATTTATAGGGTATTCAAATCCTGTTATCCAATCTCATTGGTATCCGCTCCCCAATAACTTATCATCTATCATCATTACAGGCCCTGCACGATCCGCCCCGGTATCTTAATCCAGTATATACCACTTTTTGAATGTCCGGGTCATCTCGCGGCTCAGGTGTGTATCTACATCCCCGGCTGGTTTTAACCTCAGGCACACCTGCCCCCTTCCCGTTCGCTTTACACCCACTACCGCCGCTCGGTGCACGATCAAGCGCCGCCCCACTTTACAAAAGGCATCCCTATCCATATAATTTTTCAGAAAATTGAGCGAACAGTCCGTCATGTGCGAATCACCGTTCCAGGTCACATAATAGGTAGATTCCTTCGCGGAAAATAAGTAGGCAATATCAGGCCAAGGCAGTTTGCCCACCAGCTTTGTGTACGTGGTGTGCCTTCTGCTCGTACCCAGCAAGAGCAGTGTGGGTTCTCCCCCCTCTTGGGCCATAGTCCCCCCTTCTGGTCCATCGACATCTCCTACACCTTCACGTTCCGCATGTGCCAGTAGTCCTATGATGGCCTTGTAGTGCGGCAAGTCTCGGATTTCCCCTTTTCGGCTATCCGTCCTATACCGCACTACGCTGTACTCCTCTACCAGCATTACCTCCTCAAATTGGTCCTTTGTCCAAGCATAGTGGATAAAAGCCAATATGATCTGCAGGAACAATAAGCACGCGACCACCACATAGATATCGAACTTGAAGTAGGAAGTCTCCTGTATCCGTTGTCCCTGCACCAGTACGATCAGTATCCAGGCAAAGCCAAATGCCACTAAAAAAGTAGGCAATGCGCTCATCAATCCCTGTACAGCATATCGACGTACAAAATAGCTACGAGATCTCCTCTTGAAAGGGTACAATCGATCTACCCGACGTATCGTCACATGCTGTACCTTCAATACGAGGAATATCGAAAGTACTGCCCCAAAATAGTTCAGAAAGAAATCGTCATCAAATACGATATCCCATGGGTAATCCTCCTCTGCAGCGAAAATCAAAAATAGTCCCCCCACCAATGAAATAATACCCTTCCACGATGTGTTTAGATAAATTGGTCTCATACAGTTGATACTTAGCATTTAACTATAGAGCCTTTAAGATAATGAAAAACAATATAATAAGCACAATTATTACAAATATTGAAAATATAAGCACTTTTATTAATATTTCAGTAACAACCCCAAGACCATTTTCTCGCCGATCGCCCTCCCCTGACCGTACAAAAAATATCTCTTCCGTCCCTCGCTAACAAAAAAAAACCGGACACAAATAACCAAAGGTGTCAGTTCACTGAGAAAAAGGGTCAGTTCACTGCGAAAATGCCCTTCACGGCACCTATTTATCGGAAAAAGCTATAGAGATTTGTAAGGACGAAACCACAGAACAAGCAATGGCGGGTAGGCCGTCCATTGATTTTTTCACCCTTAAAACTATATCGATGATGAAAAGATTTCCATTTACTACCGCAGGTGTGCAAGACGCCAACACTTATTTCTACGGTCTATCGGATGATGCACTCTGGGCAGAGGTATATGCGGTACAGCAGGACCTCAAGCTCTGGATCGTCACCTATTTTGATATCCATGGCCAAGACCTCGGTTGCCTCCAGGGCTTCAATGCCCATACCCTCTTTGTATTGGGCAATCAACTTGCGGTGACCCTTAGCCTACGCTTGCCTTTCCGATTGGAGCGACGTGCGATCCATCCCGACATCTCCCAGTTAGGTGCCAAGCGCGGCAAGAACCACAATCCTATCGGTGTCCAGACTACAGGACCCAATGCACCTTTGGGCGAGGGCGAATTGGTGTATATCATTGGATAGCTTCCTATGCAGCTCCCACAATATACTATACCCATCGGTCGACAATGGCGCTGGCACATGCATGGACAAGGCAACACATGGAGTAAGCTACCCCGGTGGTCACCACCCTATCTTATCGGCTACCATTACGGATTATTACCGTCGGGCCGCTTCCCTTTTTGGGGCAGGTGGATGTCCCGGGGTGGCAGTACGATCTTTGTGGCCTTGGCATCGAGCTTGCTGATAAAGCGTTATCGACGCAAGTTTGCCCTATTCCCCGTGAGGCGGTACGGGGAAGAATGGTCTGGCAAATAAGGAGTCCCACCGCCAAGAACCAAAAGGCCCTCTAAGTGAGGGCCGGGGCCAATGCAGTATCCGATCATCTGACCAAGACAGATACTAGCATTGTGATCGATTCATAAATCTAAGTTACCTAATTATTACGATTATGGCACTACAATGGTTTAGATATACAGGTTCAAATCCGGCATCACCGTCGAGTTTCACAAAGCATGGTTCGTCAGCACCATCAAATTGTGGAACCCCTACACAGCAGCTCTGTGCGATCCAGGCAGACGACAATAGCGGAAGCCCAGAACCTGTTTTGGATGTTGATATTGCTCTTGAGATGGCGCAAGCCCTGCAAAATCAAACAAATACCGGCAACGTGTTACTTAAGGCCCGTTAAGCTAGGTTAGGCATGAATGCCGATGGAATGAGTATCAAGGGTATGGTCATGTGCCATACCCTTTTGCTGGTCCCTTAGTCTACCTCTTCGATGACAAGGACATCGACATCCCGTTCTTTTATCTCCCCTTTGATACCGTAGGCGGCCAACTGTCGATTCAGCTCTTCCAAGGTGCCATACGGTTCCAATCGTATCATACCCTCCTTCTTTGCCTCGTCTATCGCTGGCGGAAATTTGCCGCCATAATCCAAGAAGATGGATAAAGCCGTGGTTCCTTTATAGGTCATTACCTCTGTACCCTTTTTATCAAAAGGTATGGCCTCAACTGGCCCGAGGACCAGACAAGGCATTGCTTTGCTCCCTATATACACCCTCACGCCGTACAATCGCTCAAAGTCGTCCATAACGATACGTGCCTGTATAGAATCTGGGCGTCCTTTCCGATCATAGCGTTCATAGGATATCGCATGGTCTATCAGCCAGACATCGGCAGGACTGCCAAAATTCTCATACCGGGTAGAGTCTGCGACCTTCCAGACTACGCGGTCCATCCTTGGAAAAAACAAGGGATCCAACATCTTTGCTTTGGAAGACAGGCTCAATAGCGTACCGTACATGCTGGCATTATATAGCGAACTCTTGTACAGGCCAGTCAAGCTATCCTGTTCAAATCTCCAAGGTTGATAATCTACCCCATCCTGATAACCGGAGAAAATAACACCTGCTTTTACTCCACCTCGATCTACCCTGATCGCGGCCGCAAGGTCCCCTCTGCCAAAATCATCTTTCAACGGTAGGTTTATCGCTCCCTCTCGATATAAGCTGAGGATATTATCACTATTGACAAATCCCGATGAAGTAATGGCCTGGACTTTGCCCCTGTATAGCAGTATCGCTTGGGGAATACTCTTATACGGAAATAGCTTTCGTATATAGGTATCACTATAGATGACGGGTAGGTTGACCTGATGCTCCTCCAAGTACTTGTTCTTATTAAAAAAGTCGGTCATTGTCTGCTTGTCCTGGGGCGTAACGACGAGCACTTTAAAGATATCGCTGTGCTTCTTTTCCAATTCTTGTAGATGCGGCATGATCTGTATGCACGTGCCGCACGTGGTCTCGAACAGATCCAACAGGACCACCTTGTCTTCCAAGGCCTTCCAATCGATCTTGCTATCCGTACCCCGCATCAGTAGCACCGATGCCGGAGGGACGAAAGCATCCCCCACCATCAGTCGTTGGGACAGGTCGGGGATCTTTGGCTGTTGGGCGATCGAGGTCAAATGACCCAATGCAAATAAAACAACTGCAACTATCTTAAAACTTCTCATATCCTTCATTTTAATACTTTCTAAAAAATCGATTATCTTTTATTCTGTTGGATCCCACTCAACTCCAATACGGTTTCTGATATCCGGTAAGCATAGCGGAGGTCATTGGGTGCCAATGTGTAGGTTTTATCTCCTATCGTACGTTTTAAGGTGGTCTGGAAACGGGGCTCCAGGTTCAACCGTTTCAGGTCTGCCCATCTCCTTCCCCGAAATACCAGTTCTTTCCGCCGTTCGTCCAATATGGACCGTAGCAGTTGCTCCCCATCAAGCTCGGAGATGGGTGCGTACACCGCATCCTTGTCCCAACGTGAGCGGAGCAACTTATCGATGGCATCTTTGGCTTCTCCCAACTTACCTATCCTACATGCGGTCTCTGCTTTGATGAGATATACTTCACTTGTCGTGATACCAAAGAACAGGGTATTGCTCTGGTCGTAGCTCCCTTTGTAGTATTGCGTGTTCAGGGGATTATTGTTGGGCCTGAAAAAGGCTTTCTTGCGCAGGTCGTCATTTGAATAGGAAGCATATAGCAGGGTGTCCATCAAGGCCACCGCTGCTCCCATCGGAGCCGCGCCGGTAGCCAATGCCGGAAACAGCACCTCCACGTTGAACCTCGTCATGGGAAAATTGGCCGTGACCGAGAGATTATTAAAATCCAACAATTCCGGTCGTAACACCAAGCATGAATCCGCATAGCGGTACGCCTGCTCGAAATCTCCCTTATCCAAATAAACCCGTGCCAATGCGGCATAAGCACTGGCCTTATGCGGACGTCCTCTGACCACCTCCACCACTGGAAGGTCGGCCACGGCTACCCCAAGGTCTGCAACGATACGCTCGTAGGTATCTTCGAGCGATGCGCGCACCGATTTTCCATCCACCTCAGGTGTCAAGCGCAGCGGTATACCTAGCTCATGCCCTGCAGTAGTGGCGCTGTAGGCCGGTGAATAGATTTCGGTAAGTTGATGGAATGCGAATGCACGGTAAAAATGAGCGGTACCCCGCACACGCCTATATCCCTCACTGTTATCCTGCAGTTTTCGCAAGATATCCAATACCTGATTGGCTATGTATACTACTTTATAGGGGCGTTGCCATTGCAGGATATCCATATAGGGTTCGTCCGCCCAGATATAGGCCATCCGTTGCTCATAGTTCGATACACCTCCCCAACGCTGCTCGGTCAGGTAATAATCATCGGTCCCGATCTCTCCGAACACAGGATAGTTACCGTTCATCGTACCATAATCGTTGAGCAGTAGGTCTGCATCTGCCAATGTCTTGGGGACGACCAGTTTGATATCGGGCTTCTTATCCAAAAAATCGGCACATGAGCTGGCCAGTACTAGCATAGCTATGCCGAATGCATGTAAATATTTCATAACTATTGGTTGTTAAAGGTTAAAATTGAGACCAAATGAGGCCATGAACGGATCGGGATACCATGTGCCATACTCCGGATCTATCCCGTTCTTGTTTGCACGCCAGATGGTCCCCAGGTTTTGTAGATAAGCATATATGCGCATATTTTTCAGCCCGTACCTCGCCAAAGCAGGTAACTGCACGCCCATCTGGATATCCCTGAGCTTGATCTGCCCGGCATCCTCGACCAACGCGGACGATGCCCTGTACATATCGCTCCCTGTGGCGTTGTTGGGATAGGTAAACGCGGGGACGTCTGTCCAGAGCTCATCTCCGGGTTTCTGCCAGCGGTGTTGGTAGTCCGTATGACCGTATCTTTGGGTCAGGAACTCCGAGTTTATAAAAGATGTCCGGAGAAACTTATGCCCCAATTGGTAAGATATATTCCAGGACACGTCGACACTTTTGTAACGGATGCCATTGCGCCAAGAACCAAAGTATACCGGGACCTGTGAACCATGATTGTCCAAGGTCTCTACTTTGGCCCCGGTAATAGCCGAGTAATCCTTAGAAACCCCGCCGTCCAAATAGCCCCTGGGTGTGCCATCCTCTGGATCCAGACCTGCCCACTTGTATGTCCGCAGGCTATGCAGGTTCTCTCCTTCTACCGGTACGGTCTGGGCGCCGGCCAGCAACCATGCTATATCCGTCGCCAAAAAGGCCTTGGTGACCATTGTCCGTGAGTGGGCGAAGACCAAGTTGGAATTCCATTCCCCATCTTTTCTCGACAGGGGCTTGGCGTTAAAGGAGATATCCCAACCTTTGGTATGCAGATTAGCAAAGTTCGTTCGCATAGAAGCGAAGCCTGTCGTGGGGTCGATCTGCCCTGCAGCGATCAGGTCTTTGGCTTTCTTTTCGTAATATTCGATGCTGCCGCCCAAAAAATTTCCCTTAAGGGCAAAATCCAGACCAAGGTTGAGGTTCCCGACCCGTTCCCAACGTAGTCTGGGATTGGGGGGCGTATTCATCTGGGCGTAGTTACTGCCCGTTATGGTGTTGGGCCTGGGCGAGAGGTAGATTATGGGGTAGGCCGATGTTTCCGTGCTTACATTGCCATTGTACCCATATGTGGCCCGGAGCTTCAGTAAAGGAAAGCGCCGATCGTCGATAAAACCTTCCTTCGAGAGCAACCACGCCCCTCCTATGGACCAGAAAGGCTGCCCTTTGTCATTGGTCTTTACCCCGAATAGATTGGATGCATCCTTGCGCACACTGGCACTCAGGATATAGCGCTTGCTATACGAGTAGGCCCCGTTGGCATAATACGAAACGTAACGATTGACGCTCCCATCGTAAAAATTATTGTCGGGCAGGGCCATAGTGCCCAAAAGACCGTTCAATACCGGTACGGCCCGACCATGGGCCAAGGATTGGAAAGAGCCGGTCTGGGGGTCGAATCCATCATACTGCACCGTCCGGAAATCCCTGTCCACGGTCCGGACCTCAAAACCTGCAAAGAGATCCAGATCGTGCCTGTCCCAACTACCATTGTAAGTACCTGCCAACCTCCCCTGCTGGACTTTGCTGTTCCAGGTGCGCTCTCCATAATAATCGCCGATCGGGAGGTTCCAGACCACCTGCTTGGCATCCCAGCTCGCAAAATCGTTCAATCTCCTGCGCTGGACATAGCTTCCGGCACCGTAGCTATCATAAGCCGGGTTTTGGTTATGTTGGTAGGCATAGCGTCCGGTAATGGCCAAGCCAAACGGAAAGCTATAGGTCGCCGAGATATTGGCCATCAGGTCCCTATTTACCTGCGTCTGCCGGGTCTGGTGTATATCCCGCAATGGGATGTAATCCCACCCCATCAAGCGTCCACCTGCAACGGTATCGCGGAACGTCTCGCTAAATCCAGCAATGTCAACGAAAAGTGGGATGCCGCTCCCATCGGCCAGCTGCATATATGGCCAATTGGAGATCCCCTTGCCCAATCCATTATAGCCGACAGGTTCGAAACTATCTACTTTCTTTGATTCGGTATAGGTAATGCCCAGATCGAGCAAAAGATATTTCGTGGCCTTTACCTGTGTATTGGACTGTAGGTTCCAACGGCTATAGGTAGAGGTGACCAACTCCTCCAGGTTCTTATCGTACCCTATACCGATCGACGTATTGACCTTGTCCCCACCTGCGTCGAGCCGCGCACTATACTGCCGATCGACACCTGTGCGATAAATGTATTTCAGGAAGTCATCCCGCATATCGACACCCCGAAGCTCATCCAATCGTGCATCCAGCTCCCGTTCCGAGATCAGGCCCCTCCTTTGTCGATCCATCAATTTGACGATAGGCTCAGGATTGCTTGTCCAATCGTTCAGGTCCCAATCGAAGCGCCCCTTATCGAACAGCATGCGGATGGCATCGATGTGGTCCGTGGTCCGCATCTGGGGAAGATAGTAGAGGTCGGGCTTTTGCTTGATACCGATATTACTGTTGACCGACAGATTGGCCTTCTCGTTGAACCTGGCCCGCTTGGTCGTAATGACGATCACGCCGTTACCTGCCCTTGCCCCCCATATCGATGAAGCGGCAGCATCTTTCAGGATGGTGACATTCTCGATATCATTGGGATTGATATTGTTGAATGTCCCGTACCCCACATTGTTGAGCTTGCTCTCGTAAGGTACCCCATCGATCACGATCAACGGCCAGCTATCCCCACGTAGTGTGCTCAGGCCACGTATATTCGTATTCATATAGTCTCCTCGAGCATCCGGACGGTATTTATTGGTAGATAGCCCAGGAACCACATCTTCTAGCCTACTCAAGAAGTCGGTGGATACCTTACGGTTGAAGAGTGCAGAATCGATGAATTCGAAGCTCCCCGTCGCTCTTTCCTTGGGTATCTTTTGGTATCCGGTGGATACCACTTCTACCTCTTGGATGGTGTTCTCGATAGGTGTCAGGCGGATGGTGATAGGGGTAGATGCAGGGCCGTAGCCTACTTTTTGGGCCTGGTAGCTCAGGTGGCGTACCTCGAGGCTCCCCTGTTGCTCTTGTACGGCGATGGCGAATTTCCCTTCTTTATCGCTACTGCTTTGTTGCTTGCCTATCCGGATGGATGCCCCTTCGACGGGGCGCCCATCGACAGCCGAGCGTACTTCACCATGGAGTACGGTCCTCGGCTGCTGGACGTACCCTTTCGCTACCCCTTGGTTGCCGGGCAGCTCCCGGGCAGATAAACTAAACATACTAGCCAATATAAAAATGGCTAGTATGTTCTTCAATGCCTTTGCAAAAAAATTAAGGTGATTGAAAAACATATTGAAACACAAAATCGTTGCCAGCAGCAACAAGCCATCGGCTATCCGCCATTTGCCATCTGCCATAAACTTTAATTTCATAACATGCCATAGGCTATAGGCCATCAGCGATACCATATAGATCACGAGCTTGGCCCGAAAATACACGTGCAGGCATTGGAGAAAAAAAGAATGGTCATCAGCCGTCAACTTATCGGTATCGTACCTTCTGGCGTCATTGCGAGGAAAGGATTGACGAAGCAACCCCGAAGGGCTCATCGTAGATAATCTATCGGCTACGTTCCTATCTTCATTTTTTATCGAGCGCGGTGGCTCCTCGCTTGGACTTCGCTCCCGGGATTTCTGCCGTTTAATAACTTCGCAGTCTTGACTTGTGGGGTTACCCTTTGTGTCAAGACAAAGGGTAACAGCCCGTCGCGGCTTGAGCGACATAAAAAACAATGATATTAAGGTTTTAGAAGACCGTACAAACGTATTTAGTCTTGAACTAAATGCTTCAGCACAGCGCATACTCCTCCCCTTAGCATAAAAATGCTTCATAATAGTTGGTTTAATTGGTTATGGAGCCGTACTCCAAATTCGCTACCGGTCACCAATCAGCAGTGACCAATAACTAATCACTTAAATAAAAAAAACCAAACCTCCCTTTTTAAGAAAATACAGAAAATAATATGTAACGCCCTTGCTTAACTGGAAAAATCAATCTAACTTTAGAATGCAAATAAAAAAGTATGTTGACCACTGGATAAGACAGGGCACCTCTGGTTGTTTCTATAAAGACAGGAGGTTGGCATTCTACAGACATATTAATTAAAGAAAGGAACTTGCTTTTATTACACCCTACATACTACCTATGAGCGTCATTCTGTCCGCTACCTGGCGGACAGAATCGCCGATGTCGTATGTATATGCACTGATGCCGTCAAAGCGCACAGCTTTCCCCTTTTCTATGTTCTGTAACGAGAGCTCGGATTTATTCAGGCGCTCGGATGACGTTCTTTTTCAACTGTAAATAGAGGAACCATTGACCACGATCGTAAATCGGGTCTGCGGAGGTTCTTTTGGTGGTTAGTTCACATCTTTTCATAATCTATAAATTGGTTATAAACGATGTCTACTCTGAAAGCTTGGAGGAAAGCGAATTGGCAAAAAACCAACAGGGCGTCTCCCATGCTTTTGCTCGTGGCTCCGCCAGAAGCCTACTCTTTACAGAGGTACCCACAAAAGTCTGACAGGAAGACGCCCTACTGGAGTATCTACAAAGATATAAAAATCCAGTAATGAGGGCGACTTCAAGGTCATCTCGTGGGTAATCTGGCGGATTTCGAACGAGTGACATCGTTGAGACAGGAGAATTCCCCTGCTTAGTGTCGCTATAATTTAAAACAAATATACAAATAAAAGATGACTTTAAAAAGTTTTTCAAATAAAAGTCATATTAAAAACTATAATATGCCAACATTATTGGGGGAGTATTTGAACGGATTGCCGATAGTAAAGGAAAAAGTCAGAGACTTGGCTAGCATCAAAAAGCCAAGAATGAACGATTTAAACAATAAAAAAACAGCCAAGCCGTCTCCAGAAGAATTTTATAGGATAGTTTATATTGCGATTAAACTGGCGAATCTGGAAGATGCTGAATTTCAAAGAGCGATAGAAGCGATTTTCCCTAATAGACCCAAAGAGGGACTATTAGAAGAATTTAAACATCTACCAGTTGAAGTAAGGTTTTTGAAAAGGCACACTCTTACACAAAGTGAAGTTGAGAACAAAATTGGAATGGCAGAAAATAAAATCAGCAGACTTGCTAATGAAAAGACTAAAGATCTATTAGCAGTCGAATTAATCTGCTTTACAGAAGGATTGGGGCTAGACGTGTTGGAAACTTTCAAAGACATTTATGGAGAGATCAATTTCAATGGAAGACAATAAAGCTAAAAATGATAAAACTAAATAACTAGCATTCATCCATTTCTAATAAAGTAAAAAGAAAAACCAATACTAATAACCATAAAAACCAAGCATTATGAACTTATTGTTTCTGAACATAGGCACACAGGATTTATTTGTGATTATAGTCCCATTATTCTACTGTTGTTTACTTGCGGCTATTTTTTGGGGGCTATATAAGGTATTATCCATCTTGTTGAATCGCTATCTAGTAGCAAAACGCGAACATACAGCAGCTCTCCTCCTACAAAGCGAAGCACTGAAAGAAATAGCTTCGGCTATTAGAGAATCGAACGACAAAAGCGGTACGCCACCAGAGATAATCTAATATGAAAACACTAGTAACAACTGTATTTCCTCTTTCGGTGACGACATTAGTCTTCGGACAAGAAGTGATCAACATAACCCCAAAAACCGTCACCCTCGAGCTGGCCCCTCAAAAAACAAGTGCCATTGATTATTCTAGAGTCACAAACTCAATAGAAATGAATTAGTTATGAAATTTTTTAGTGGTTATTTTGTTAGTAATACACGCGGCACGCGTGCATTTGCTGGGGTCTACTTGTAAACTTTGGTATTTAAAACAGGCCCCTCTGCCCCCCTACCCTCCTGGCCTAGATGTCCAGCGTCCTATTTGCCACCTGTTGATTGTCGGGCAGCTCTTGGGCCGAAACATTGCACATAGAAACTATACGGACAAATCAATCGACAACCTTACCTTGTCCATCGTCTAATAAATAATAGATTTAATTACAAAATCAACCAGCGTAGCTACTAAAGCCTCCCATTATTTGCAATACACAGAAAAAGAGGTTATTTTTATGGTGATTAAGAATAATTGATAGCCGATTATGCAGTCTATGTACCCCATAAAGAGCGAGTCTTTCGATGGTGCTTGATGCTGGACGGTGGCGGATAGCGGCCACAGAACAACCCTTAATGTGATTCGTAAGAGTGCTTTGTTGTATACAGGTCGCATTTTCCCTTGCTGACTTGTAGGCTGCTGTCCGCTTTTTCTATTAATATACTTGCTCTATTCAGGTGGCGAACAAATATTCTTAATCAAGAATGCAAGGCATAACATGCTGTCCAATAAAGAGAGCTGGAATAGCTATGTTTAGAAATTGGTAATGTATCCATAATTCTACGCTTAATTGGTTTCAGAAAAAGGAGTCAGATGGAAGAGGAAGGGCAAGAATGAAACTGATACAGTCCCTATATGTAATGAGTGACCAAACTCATTCACTGGTTTTCTATATATTTTCGATCAAGCATTCGATAGTATTTATTCTTTGTCGCTTCTCCAAATAATCTCAGGAAACTATTCTTATAATCGGTAAAACTATCTGAGTTATAGACTTCTCTAAACACGATATAAGTTGACACTGGACTGTTCAAATTTGCTTCGATAAGTCGGTTTATTTGTTCTTTAAGTTCTGCCTGAATTGAGGTTTGCCAAGTATTTGAATTGATCAATGAATCCATCTTCTTCACCTCAGAAAGATTTCCACTATTTAGCCACTCATATTGTTGGGCTTTCAGGTCAGAAAGCTTTTGTCGCTTTACTTTTTCATTTTGAAGGAGTAGATGACTATAGATCTCAAACAAATTGAAGTCTTTACCTTTGCTTTCAGCAATTAGATTATTGTCTACTGGATTATTATAATACCGTTGCTCGACTTCCTCTTGGGATAGTGAATCTTTCAAGCTAATTTCTAAGTCCCCTGATTGCTTAGTATTGATATATACCTCCTTTTGCATCATAAATTCGTCTGAAAAATCCCCAAAAGTTTCTTCATGCTTACGCAATCCTTTATAGATACTGTGCGGGACATAGCTACGACGCCAAAATACATTTATACTGACTGCATCATCAATAATAGTATCCAATACAATCTTTCTTTTATTTACAAGCATTGCATTATATAGCTTTTCCCCTGTGACAGCCTGATAGATTTCGACCCGAAATGTATCCACTAATGGCAAATTAATAGTGAGTTCTATTCTATTTGATTTCTTACAACTAAAGGGTAAGATTAATATTGGAATTAAGATATATAACAATAATCCTCTCATAATTAGGAAGCCCTTAAGGTTCAACATTACTAATGTCGAACCTTAAGGGGAGACTATAATGTGTTTCTATTTTCCTTTATAAACTGCGGTAATTACAACTTCGCCGCTTTTATTATACGCATTAAACGTGATTGACTGTGTATTTCCGATTTTTTCAGATTTATTAGCAACCAAATAAAAGGTTTGAAATTGGTCTCGTAGTGCTTTATAAGCTGCTGCAATCCCAGCATTTGTGGTACTATAATACGGCAGGAAGCTCATTGCATTATGACCCTGCGATATATAATTAGCTATCTGTGCATTAGATTTATTAACATAGACAAATTGGAAGGGATAAAAATCTGTAATACCCCCTATTGCAGATATATTATTAAATGGGTGCCAGCTATATAGTGCATTAACGTTTCCAGCACTTTGCGCAACGTACTTCACAGGAATATTGAAGTCTTCGTTGGTTAAAGCGGAATGTACTTCCATTGTTTGGAATTCGCCTTCTCCAACCGGCCTATTGGCAACGGTAGTCATATCAAATAGTACTTCACTATCTGCCCATTTCCAATCTGCAGGTCTTTTGAACAATTTATAGACAACACCACCTTCGGGTTTGTACACTCCCCCGCTCCTATAGCCCCTTATCTCGATAGTATCTTGACTATAACTCACCACATTAAAGATATGATCTGTAATGTCGGACATTTGAGCCCCAACTTTGAAAAGGGCAGAAATCACCGAACCAGTCGAAAATTCAAGTTGGGGAGCGCCCAGACCGCTTGTAATTTGATAAAAAGATTTCACGCCTTCTGACTCGCCGTAAACAGTCTTTA
This sequence comes from Sphingobacterium sp. SYP-B4668, assembly GCF_027627455.1. NCBI lineage: Bacteria > Pseudomonadati > Bacteroidota > Sphingobacteriia > Sphingobacteriales > Sphingobacteriaceae > Sphingobacterium > Sphingobacterium sp. SYP-B4668. Next base: position 4,779,015 of record NZ_CP115483.1, read on the forward strand.
CATCGACCGAATTGTCTGTAGTATCAAATTTCATTACCACCGGAGCATAGATCGTATTACTCAAATTGGACTTCACCATCATCACCCAACCATGCTCAGAACTTTGGAGCACTTTGTTCAATCCTGCAGCAAGTTTCTCTGCTCGGTCTGGATTGCTGTCAATATAATCATTGGTAATGATATCCTTTTCACAGGATGAAAGCCAAAAGGCTAACAAGACACCAACAATACTAAACTTAATCAATTTCATATATATATAATTTGATTGTTATCATCATACAAAATATCCAATCGCATTCATGCATGAGCCGTCTGTACAATATGGATATTTCATAACTTAATAATTTACCTTATTAACTACAGAGTCTACCACTTTTTGTAGCTCGTGAAGATCAACCCCCATATCTGAGTATTTCTGAAGGACTAACTTATACTTTGTATTAAGCTTTGCATTCCTAGCAACCATTACTTCGATTTCATTTTTAGGGTATTTAACCATGTATTCTACCGATGTGGCAAAATCTTCTTCTCTTGCATAGCCACCATATGGCTTGAAAAAGCCGTCCTTTTGAGCTTCTTCATCGGTACGTAAATTCCCATCCGGTTTTCTGAAATAACCAGCCAATCCGTAGTAATCCCCTTGTGATGTGCGATCATAGATTACTCCTCTACCATATTTTTGATCTATTTGATGGGCATGCTCATGATATAAGGTCACCAAATGATCTTTTAACCACTCTTTGTTCGTCTTACTAAACGCATTAACACCTCCCATACCCAACCTATAGTATTGGGCATTCAGACCTGCTCCAGCGGCAGCACCCACTGTGGTAATATCATTGAAGTGCACAAAACCGCCTACAATTATAAACTCTGTCGGAGTTTGTTCCTTATAAAACTTAGGGAATCTTTCTTTCAATGGATTGAGCCACATCTTAACAAGCATAACCCGTGTATATTGTAGAGCTAAATCGTACTCCGCTGGCACAAAAAATGTTGTACCTGCTATTATACGAGGAGAAAACTCATAAATAATCTCTACACCGAATTCCTTTTGCACGGAATCACATAAATAGTCGAGCTCATTCCATTTCTCTTTTGGCTTATTTGTTCTTTTGGAAAAGTAATCTAGATTTTCATCTATTTCTACAGCCTTCTCTTTATTGCAAGAATTATATATAAAGAGACCAAAAACAGTTAGTACTAATACTAATAATCTTTTCATCTTATCTAGGATTTAATTGATTTTCTAAAACAGGATTACCAATTCTGGCAGGCAACGGAATCTGGATAGCCGTTCTTTTGTCATTTGGAACCAATACTTCATCAGGTGTAGCAGATAATCGATTGAGACGATGCTCAATTTGAATACCTAAACGCTTGATATCATACCATCTAAAACCTTGGCCCAAAAGCTCCAATCGACGTTCTTTCATCACAACTTCTAAAGCAGCATCCCCATTAGTAGGAACAGGCAAGGCTGCATATGGGACAATACGCTCTCTTCTAATGGCTTCGATATCAGCCATAGCTTTAGAAATATTAGGTGCGCTAATCTTTAATTGGGCCTCAGCTCTATTCAATAAAACCTCTTCCATAGTAAAACAATCATAACGAGCCTGTGCTGCATTTGGATTGTTGGGTTGGTTTGCATATTTCACCACTAAAGCCACACTATCAATAACCGTTCCTCCGGAAGAGAATAATTTACTTCTTAAATCTGTCGTTGGGGTAGTATAGAAAAGACTATGTGATAAGTAAAATCCCCCCAATCTAAACCCAAATGGTCTACACAAGAATCGTGTTGTCTGACAAACCAACAACAAATTGGAATGTAGGGTGGGATTCATTATTTCCTGAGCGAAAAACTTCTCATCAGTTGTACGTTGACGCTCAATATCTTCAGAAAGTTTACGTACAATGGTTCCCTTATCTTGTACTACTAAATCAGCGTACTTAATAACTTCATCCCAATTACCTTTGTACAGATTGACACGAGAGAAAAATGCATAAACACTGGCTAATGAAAAACGATAGGGGGTCCTGGGTATAGCTGCTTCACCTTCTTTTAACAGCTTTAACCCTTGTTCCATGTCTTTATCGATTTGGTCATAAACTTCCTTAACTGTGGCTCGACCAAAATAAGGACGATTTTCTTTAGGAACTCCGACAATTAAAGGGACACCTAAATCGGTTGTATAAGTAGTAGGATTATAATGCATACTGAAAAGATTCACCAAGCTAAAATAATTATAAGCTCTGAGCATCAACGCTTCTCCAAGAATTGCCTTCCTTCTTGTTTCATCCCCCCCAATCTTTTCAATTTCTTCAATGACAGTATTCGCTTCATATATCTTATTGTAATAATGCGCGTATGCTGCTTGAGGAGTGGCTGTTGCATTGTCCTGATATTCATCCTTCCATAAATAAAGAGGGATATAAATGGGTCCCATACTTGCTTGCATGGTTGTAGCATAATGATGGAAATTATCGGTCATTATCTCTGTGAAGACATCTTGGCGCTCGGGATAAGCCGCAGCCAAGCCATCATCCAAATCATCCAACGTCTTTATTTCCAAACGATTATCATAAGGCTCATCTAGAAACTTTTCGCAAGAAGAGTTTAATACTAGGCTTATAGTCAATAATATAAAAAATATCTTTTTCATGTGATCTACTATTTAAAAACTTGCTGTTAAACGTATACTATATGACCTCGGATTGGGCATGGCAGTACCTCCAGTTAACAATAACTCAGGATCTACTCCTCTTAATTTTTTACTCGCCCAATAATGGATATTGTTGGCCGAGAACATTAATCTAGCCGTTCTAATCGCAGGTATATGTCTCGTCAGCATCCTACCAATCTCATAAGAGAACATTATCTCATTGATTCGCAATGAACCAGCATCAGCAACTCTAAAATCACTTCGATTATAGGCCATCTCGTCATTATTCGATATTGTTGCCAAATACGTACGTTGAATAGTACTTAGTAAGCCCGGTATATTTGTATAACCTTCGTCACCAATAGTTTGCCATCTGTAGTTGAGATCCGCAGATTTAGAACTATTGTCGTCATACGTTCTACTAGATATAGGTGTCATAAACACCTTATGGCCTAAAGCATACGTCAGAAATACCCTAAGTTCGAAGTCCTTATATTGAAACGTATTGGAAAATGAACCTGTGCTTAACGGCTGTCGGGACCCCATATAACTTACTAATGAGCGATCTTTGGATGCAGTTATTATGCCGTTCGTCAATGTAGGCATACCATTTTCACTATTTCCATTAGAATAAAACAGCGGACGGCCTTCTGAATTTAAATTAGCATAGTTAAATGCATAAAGTCCTTCTATCGGATTACCGATTAATGGATAACCATTAGACCGAGTAATCTCTGTCAACAATGCAGATTCCAATTCGCCCTTTGTTACTTTGTTCTTCACATAGCCATATATAAAATTCATATCCCATCTAACATTTTGGCTATTCAGGACATTCCGGACACCAAGTGTTAGATCCACACCGTTATTTTCCATACTAGCGTAGTTGATATTTTTGGTCGTAAAGCCTTCCTCCTGTGCAATGTTTATAGAAGATATCAAATCATTGTTGTGTCGGTTATAGTACTCTCCGACAAATGTAAACTTGTTAAATAAACCAAATTCCAAACCTACATTCGTAATATAATCCTTCTCCCAATTCAAGTTATAAAGCTCAGGCGATGTAACTCGAATACCGATGTCACTATTAGACGCGTCCAATCGGGTAAGATTGACGTATTGCGCATTACGTAATGGGGAAGTTTCTAATGTATTTCCACGAAGAGCATAACTACCTCTAACCTTTAGGTAATCAACTACCTTAGAAAGGTTAGATTCTTTAAAGAAGTTCTCTCTATCCACATTCCACGATAGACCAAAATTGTAATTTGGCAAGAATTTAGATCGGGTCAACCTTCCAAACATATTACTACCATCAAGACGTCCTCCAGCTTCAACATTATATCTATCAAAAAGTGAGTATTGAAACGTAGCAAACATGCCTAACTCATTTTTACGCTCAAATGATTCAATATACAATCTGTCGTCAAGGTTGACCGAACGAATCATTCCCAACCGGCTAGGGGAAACAATCTTTCCTCCATAGTACATGTATCCAAACGCCTTCGTGTATTCCCTCTGGATATGTTCACTTTGAACAACCATACCTGCTAGCGCATCGAGACTATGATTTGTCCAAGCCTTTTTAAAGTTAAATTGATTCCGGATATAGTAAGAACTACCTTTATTACTTCTTGAATATAAAAAACCTCCTGTAGGCAGCCACGTCTGTCTAAAGCCAAGTGGGTCGGCAGGGTCTTGATACAACAGGGAGTTATCATTACGAAGAACATCATTATAATCAACCCTATGGGCGTTCGAAACATTTGAACGTTCAGTGATTGTATGATTGTAGCTGTTGTTTGTCTTTCTTATATTTAAGGTGAGCTCATATTTCAAAGTTGGAAGAATCTGAAAAGAGGGCATTAAACTTAACCGAACATCTTGTGAAGTTATCTCATTAAAGTTTTCATTCAACTCTTCAATGATATTGAATGGGGCGAGATTTTCAGTATAATATTTATAAGACCCATCAGCTTTGTAAGGATACATAGCTCGACTTGTATTCATAGCGTACACAAACGGATTAATTTCAAATTGTCTAGATACATCCGAGTTGGTCGTACCTGCATTAAAACTACCAGGTGTAAATTGATTTCTATAATTCCAATTTAGGTTCGCATCAAGCTTTAATCTTTTACTAATATTAAAAACGGTTCTAAAATCAGTCGTCACACGATCCATGTTAAATCCAATGGCTTGTCCATCATCGTGGGCATAATTTCCGGATACGTAATAGGTATGCTTCTCCCCTCCTCCAGAAAATGAAAGATTATGTTCTTGTACAACGTTATTTCGGAAAAGCACGTCAAACCAGTCTGTATTTGCACGTGCCGACCGGTTCAATTCTTCATATGCTTGATCCAATGATATATCCCTTAACGCCAATTGTTTATAAGTTTCTGTATATGCACCTGTGGAATTGGGCCAATTAGCATTTGACAAGTAGCCTTTGTCAAACATCTCTTTATACAAAGAGATTTCTTCCTTGGAATTCATGAGGTTAAATTTCGCAACATCTGGTTTTAGTCCAATTGTATATGCCGTACTGACGTTAATATTTCTACTATTCAGGGCTCCTGTCTTTGTGGTAATCGAAACGACCCCATTAGCAGCTCTAGTTCCATAAAGTGAAGTGGCTGCACCATCCTTAAGGATTTGGATGTCTTCGATATCATTAGCATTTAAACCTGCGATTGCAGATCCTAACACCGATGCGGGATCTCCCGAATAAAGTTGACTTACGGATACGTTACTAGGGGAAGAAATCGGCACACCATTCACCACATACAATGGCTCTTGATTCGCACTAATGGAAGAATTACCTCTAATTCTAATCTTAGGTGTTGAACCAAAAGTTCCAGAAACATTCTGTACACTCACACCAGCCGCAGCTCCTTGTAGCATTCTGGAAACATCTATAGCTCCCGAACGATTTATTAGATTCTTGTCAACACTACTTACTGATCCTGTAAATTTTCGTTTGTCAATTTTCTGAAAACCAGTGGCGATTACTTCCACTGCATCTAACGTTTGTTCAATGGGATTTAACGAAACATTGATGGAGGTTTGTCCTTTAGCTACAATCTCTTTGGTTGCAAATCCCACAAAACGTATTATTAATATCGAATTAGCTGGTGCATTAAGCGTGAATTGTCCCTGTTCATTGGTACTCGTTGACATTGAACTTCCTTTTACTGAAACAGTAGCCCCGGCCAATCCTCGTCCATTCGCATCCTTGACAACTCCAGTAATGGGGACTTGAAGAGAATAATCGCGGACAATCACGTCAGTTCTATTTGTATTGACTGTTACAGTACCTGCGATAATTTTAAAGGTATAATTTTCCTTGTCCAAGACATTGGCCAAAGCATCTTTAAGAGAAACGTTTTCAAGCGTCACATTGACCCGTTCGGCATTGCGAACCACATTCTCTTCATACAGGAAACGATGATTCGTCTGCTTGGATATAGACGAAAATACATCTACCAATTTAGCGTTTTTGACGGAGAGAGAGACCTTTTGAGCTACTCCATCTGCATGTACGCAGGTTATAAAAACCAAAGACAGGAAAACCGTAATTTTCATGGTGAGTAATAATTGGCGCAAACTGGCCTTTCGCTCATCTTCAGCGAGGCCTTTGCGAAATAATAAGTTATTCATACATTTGAGTAATTGGGTTAATTGATTTTTGTGCAATTAAATTTCAGTTCCTAATTGTCTACTGAACAGGGATGCTGCAACATTCCTGTTCTTCTTTTCATTCTTCATTGTATTAATTTTCCATATTCTTTTTGTTTTGTTGTCTATTAATGATTGTTAGTTTCTTTCCTTCGATATCAAAATCCAGGTGACTGACATAGCTTAGCATATCCAGTACTTGGCTCAGATTGACATCCCGCTCTATACTTCCGGAATACACTTTATCAAAAGATATCTGCCCGATAAAGGATACATCAAGGTCGTACCATCGTGATAATTCAGCCGCTATCTGTGCTATATTATCTCCTGCGAAATAGAACTCGTTGTTCTTCCAAGCCATCTCACGCTTAATATCTGCTTTCCCCTTCTTAATCCCGTCTTCTGATGACGCCGAATACTCTCCAGGTAGCAAAATCATCTTCTGATCACCAACGGCTACCTCTACTTTACCCTCCAATAACGTAGTACGGACCGAGCGCAGATAAGAGTTGACATTAAAATGTGTACCTAAGACCTTTATTGAGCTTCCGTTGCTCTCGACAATAAAGGGACGATTAGTGTCTTTGGTTACCTCGAAATAAGCCTCACCTTCCAAGAAGACCCGTCTCTCCTGTTGTGAAAATTGAACTGGAAATTTTAGTTGGGAGAGCGCATTGACCCATACCTTAGTACCATCAGAAAGTTCGATCTTAAAAAAATTGGCTTTGGGCACCACCAATGTGTTGTAGACTACTTGCTTTGGTGTAACAGCCGACTCTTCCTTATACTTAAGTGCTTTACCGTCACCCTCTATAGTCGCATCTGCGATGCTTGTTCCAGAGTCGATATCTTTTAGATCTACACTACTCCCATCCGGGAGGATAAGCTGTGCACCTGCTGTGCCTGGAGAGACATCATTTTTGTATTTTGTAGTGGTAATAGCTAAAGTTGTTTTTTCGTTTGAGATGTCAGGAGAGTTCATCCAAAACCAGCTCGCACAAAAGCAGACCAACAACACGGCCACGATGGAGGCGTATCGATAGTAGCGTGTTCTTGATTTCTTAAATTCCTTTTTTTGAAACTGCTCCCAAGCGTTATCGGAATCTATAGCATGTATGAAATTCAAATCACCCTCGAGATGCTTTGCATTTCTGAATTGGTGAACCAATGCTTGGTTCTTGGCATCTTCTAGCAACCAAGTATCGAATGCGCGAGCTTCTTCCTGGGTCAGTTGCCCCTGCAAGTATCGCTGAATCAATACACTGATATAAAACTTATCTCTTTCCATAAATGTCGGTTATATATAAAGTAACGTTGACTTGCCAATAGGGTGACAAGGAATTAACGATTTTTTAACATTTTAATAAAAAAAATGAAATACAGGCTTTTAAATGGATGAAAAGCCCATGAAATAGAGAGAATGCTATCCCTTTAAGAATAAAATAAAAAGTGCTAAAAACTCAGGATTCAGCTTCGCCAAAAGAGTTTTCATCCCGCGTTGCTTTTGTGTCTTGACGGTATTGACACTGATTTGCAATTCTTTGGCAATCTCTAAATTAGAAAGTCCATCAAGATAGCCGAGTCTGAATATATGTTGACAGGAACTTGGCATCTCTGCCACAACACGATAAACATCAGCAATGACTTCAGAAAAGATAATGTCGTGCTCCACCTTGCTATCTTCACCTTCTATGATTGGATTCAACAACCAATACCGCTCCTCAACTTTCTCCTTACGATAGAGATTGTAACAAGTGAAACGTACAGATGTATAAAGAAAATTTTTGATGGCCAATTCTTCACTACACAGCTCATCTTTTTGATCAAAGTAAGCACAAAAAGCATCTTGAACGATATCCTCGGCTACCGATTTATCCCCTACCAATTTCCAGGCAAAGTGACAAAGCCGAGGATAGTATTTTTTAAACAGCAGCTCATCGATTGACTTCTTCATTCCATAACTCCCTCTTGATAAACGGTCTTAGTTAGTATTTGCAAGAGCAAGCTAAGAAATTATTCTCAAAAGACGATACAAACGGGCGAAAAAACATTTAAAGTAGAGAGCACATCTTTAAGCTTTCCACTCTTGGTATCCCGCTGGAACACGGTCACATTGTCGGTCAACTGGTTTGCGACAAGCAGCAGTTTCCCATTTGGTGAAAAATTAAAATTACGAGGGCCTTTCCCCTTTACATCATAGGTATCCAAGAGCACTAGCGTCCCATCAGCCTTTACTTGATAGGCCGATATTACATTGGCATCCACTCTATTGCTTGCATATAGAAAATGACCATCTGGCGAAAGCTTGATATCTGCGGCTCCGTCTTTACCTTGAAAACCAGTTCTATTGATTGTAATTTCTTGAAGTTGCTTCCAATTGTCTGCCTCCTTTTGATACACCACCACCTTGGCAGTCATTTCCAAAACCACATATAGATATTTACCATCTCGACTTAAAGTGATGTGTCGAGGGCCACCACCCGCAGGTGTTGAAACAACAGAAGGCTCACCTAGTTGATAATGACCATCTTTGGACTGAATGGGATAAATCGTAATCTTATCGGTACCTAGATCTTGGACATATAGGGCGCTAAAGTCATTGGAAAAAAAAGCAGAATGTACATGGGGTTTTTCCTGTCTTGCCTTATCTACCCCACTTCCTGAATGCTGGACAAATGCTTCTTGACTTGCGATACTTCCATCTTTATGGAGCTTATAGAGGGTAAATGATCCTCCTGAGTAATTTGACACGACTGCAATAGGGTCACGTTCGCTCAATGCCACATGGCAGGGATCGGCACCACCTGTAGGCATACTGTTCAACAGACGAAGTTGCTTCCCGTCAAAGGCAAAAGCCGACAGCGACTCCGTACCATCATGCATTTCGTTCACAGCATATATAACACGTCCATCGGATCGCTTTGCCAAGTAAGAAGGATTATTGGTCTTGATGGAGGTAATCAGTTCCGCCCCCCCTGTTTTTTGGTTGAAATTATAGACATATATGCCCTCGCTTTTCCCTGGCTGGGTATAGGTACCCACAAAAAGGGGCACGTGGGTTTGGGCTAATAATGTAGCCGGTATTGATAAACATGTAACCATTACCATATAAGATACTACCTTCTTAAGTTTTATTGTTGTCATCTAATTATTTTCGTTTATTTATTCAGCCTATGAACCCAAAGATGTAAATAAGCTCGTTACAAGCGAATTAATTACTGATGAGCGCTAAACTTTGGTCAAAAGAGGTTGAGGATATCCTATTACAGACTTGATTAAAAACACCTTTCAACCACCTCTACTTTTGTTAAAATTGGTTAAATGACTGTGCGTCCTACTAACCAAATCCGTAATTTAGCTTTTTCTAAAATACGAATGTCGATTTAAAGATAAATTTTAAGCATGTGATTCCATAATTATTTTGGGGAAAACATCAAAAAGTAAATATAATCTGATATTTTTGCGTTAGGTTTAGAAGAGTGTAAGATTTTGATAGTCAAACAAAGATACCATTCCTGTAGTGGAGGGTTGATGAGACTATCCTATAAATGAAATTTATCGATATCTCCTCCCCTATCGAAAGATAGTTTTTTAGAGAAGATACCATATTCAAAAAACGTAATTCAATTTTGCTAAGAATGATCAAACAGTTATGCGTGTTCCTATTTTGTGTACTAGGTAGTATCAATCTAACCTATGCACAGGGAAAAATAGTGGACAGAGTGGTGGCGACAGTGGGTTCTAATATTATTTTGCAGTCGGATGTCGACATGCAATATTCCCAGAATCTCGTGCAAGGCATGAGCCCTAACGAAGATTTCAAATGCTATATCCTTCAACAGTTGTTAACCCAGAAACTTCTTGCGCAACAGGCAGTATTGGATTCTATTGAAGTCTCGGAGTCTGAAGTGGATGACAACCTCAACAGTCGTCTTAGTCATATGTCCAGACAGGCAGGTGGTAAAGAACGGTTAGAGAGCTTTCTAAACAGGTCTTTGCTTCAATACAAAGAGGAGATGCGCACAAGTGTTGCTGAACAATTGAAAGCGCAGAAAATGCAGCAGAATATCGTCCAGAAAATTGATGTCACTCCTCTTGAGGTAAAAAGATATTTTGAAGGACTTGATAAAGATAGTCTTCCATATTTCGACACAGAAGTAGAGATAGGCGAAATCGTAATGTACCCGGTAATGACCAAGGAAGAAAAAGAATCTTTTCGGAAGCGTGCAGAAGATCTACGGAAGCAGGTTGTTGACGGCTCGGACTTCGGAACGATAGCACGTCTTTATTCTGAAGACAAAGGATCGGCAATGGCAGGCGGAGATTTAGGTTTTTCTACTCGTGACAACTATGTAAAAGAATTTTCGGCCATTGCATTCAAACTAAAAGCGGGAGAGATATCGCAGGTATTCGAGACAGAGTACGGCTTTCACTTCCTGCAAGTATTGGAAAGAAGAGGAGAAGAAGTCAAGGCACGCCATATCTTGATTTCAGTCAAACCTACAGCAGCAAGCTTAGAACGTACCCGCCTAAAACTGGACACAGTATATCAAAAATTGGTAGACAAAAAACTAGATTTTCACACGGCCGCGACCCATTATTCGGATAATAAGGAGACAAAATTCAACGGTGGTATGGTGACCGACCAAAATCGTTCAACAATGATACCCGTCAACCAGTTAGAAGCGAGTGTATTTAAAGCAATAGATCCACTAAAAGCTGGCGAGTATTCACAACCAACACTATTCCAGGATGAAGGACCGGGTGGTAAAAGTGGATACCGGATTAGTTTTCTAAAAACAAGGATACCTCCACATAAAGCCAACTTAGAGCAAGATTTTGCAAAAATAAAAGAGGCCGCCTCAGAAGATAAAACCCGTCGAAAACTTAGCGAATGGTTCGAAAGTAGAAGGAACAGTACATTTATTGCAATCAATGAAGACTTTCATAAATGTGAGGACCTACAGATTTGGTTCAAACCACTAAATGAAGATAGTATCGCAGCGACCAACGCATCCAAGTAATAGGAGATGCTAATCATAAAAAAGGCTAGGAATCACAGGATTCCTAGCCTTTTTTATGATTTTATTCTTGGCGCATATATCTATCTTTCAAACATCATCTCAATCATTACTTTCCACTGATAGTCATCCTTCAATTGCCATATACGGATATAGTTATACTTGACCGTCTTATCTTTTGAGATAACATCGGCCGTACCATAGGTATAAGCGTATTCACCACTATAGGCTCTTCCCACATTCGTAGGATTAGTATGGATTTCGACACGTTGCTTTTTCAAAAAAGCCATAACATCTTTCTTGCCCTCAATAGGCTCTTGCCATGGGTATAAGAATTTGACATCATCAGTCAAAAATTCGCCGTAGGCTGTCGGATTATTAGCCTTTAATACAGTAGAAAACAACTTGTCACTCTGCATGACCACCTCCTCACGCTGCCCAAGTCTTACCTTAGATCGATGCTTTAAATACCAGTTGTCATCAGGCTCGTAGAAGATCAAATCTGAAGCTTGTTGCTTTCCATAGTTTTCGACCTCTGCCCTGAAATCTACTTTCCAAACGCCTTTTTTATTCCGTTTCCAAACAATCAGATACTGACCATAACGCTTGACTGCTCCAACCTTTTGAAACTCCATAGGTCCACTCGTGACTCCCCAATCTTGGCTACGGGATACCAGTACAAAATTTGCATCCCAAGTCATTATATCGGCGATATTGGGCCTATTCGTCAAATAATTAAAGGCATTGACGGCGGATGGTGTAAAAAAAATAGACTCTTTGTCTACAATAGACAAAAATGCCTGATGCGGAGTGGTAGACTTTGAAAGCTTTGCAGCCTCCCGATCTACCGTTATCAAACTTCCGACCTTATCCGGAAGTTGTGCCTGACTATAGTACGTTTGAAAAGTAAATACTGCTGATATAGCTGCTGTTGTCCAAAACTTCATTGGAATAGTGTTATTTCATGAGCCCTCCCGAATGCAACCGAGAGCGATTTTGCTTATAATGGTAATATACCCTTACCTAATATAGGGTAGTATTATGGGTATATTCACACCATTTATGAGCGATATACCCATGATGATTCATTAAAATTTATTTTTGCAACACTCTTATATCAAATCTTATTCCAAAGTGTACCTTCTTTACTATCTTTTAGTTGAATACCTAAAGACGAAAGCTCTTCTCGTATACGATCTGATGTTGCAAAGTCTTTATTTTGCTTAGCTGTATTTCTAATATTGATAATCACATCCATCAAAGCATCCATGCTATCGGAAGCTCCAGCGCCATTGTCATCTTTCAATCCCAACACATCTTCAACAAAAGTTGTCATAAATGACTTCAAATCATCCAATCCACTTTGATTTATCGCAGCCTTCCCGTCATAAATGGAATTGATGGCACGCACAACTTCAAATAGCTCGGCAATCAACACTGGGCTATTAAAATCATCGTCCATAGCTGCATAGCAACGTTGACGAATACCCGCTATATCTATTCCGTTATTTGCTTTGGAGGGCACGATTTTGTCCAACAATGCGATGGCATTCATTAACCTCTTAAATCCTTTATCTGCCGCATCCAAAGCTTCATTAGAGAAATCCAATGTGCTCCGATAGTGCGCCTGCAGCATAAAGAATCGAACGGACATAGGTGAATATCCTCTTTCTAACAAGGGATGGCTACCGGTAAAAAGCTCTTGCGGCAAGAATCCATTGCCAGAAGACTTCGACATGCGCGCACCGTTAACCGTCAACATATTGGTATGCATCCAGTATTTAGCTGGACTAGTATGATTACATGCCTCTGATTGGGCTATTTCATTAGTATGATGGGTAGCGGCTAAATCCATACCACCGCCATGAATATCAAACTGAGCACCCAAATACTTGTTGCTCATAGCCGAACATTCGATATGCCATCCCGGGAAACCTACACTCCACGGCGAAGGCCAACGCATGATGTGCTCTGGCTTTGCCTTTATCCACAATGCGAAATCCAAACGGCCTTTCTTTTCGTCCTGCCCACCAAGTTCGCGTGTATTGTTCAATAAATCCTCGAGCTTACGATTGGTCAAAATAGTATAATCATACTTCTTGACATATTTTTCTACATCAAAGTAAACCGTCCCGTTGACTTCATAGGCATATCCATTGTCTATGATTTGGTTGATCATTTCGATTTGCTCGGAGATGTGCCCAGTAGCAGTGGGCTCGATGCTTGGTGGCAAAGTATTGAACAACCTTAAGACGTCGTGAAAACCAATCGTATATTTCTGTACAATCTCCATTGGCTCGAGTTGCTCCAATTTTGCCTTCTTCGCAAATTTGTCATCCCCTTCGTCACGATCGCCCTCTAAATGTCCCGCATCTGTGATATTACGAACGTAGCGCACTTTGTACCCTAAATGCAATAAATACCGAAAAATAAGATCAAAAGACACAAATGTGCGACAATTACCCAAATGGACGTCGCTATATACCGTAGGACCACAAACATACATCCCAACCATAGTGGGATGTATCGGGTCAAATTTTTCTTTCTTTCTGGTTATTGTATTATAAAGAACTAAATTGTTTTCCATAAAAAAGTATGAACAGAAATCTATTTTTGTCTAAAAAATATTTGGATTGGCACTCCTTCGAAATCGAATTTCTCACGTAACTTATTCTCCACGTAGCGCTTATAAGGATCTTTAACATATTGAGGTAGATTACAGAAAAATGCAAACATAGGTGCTCTTCCTGGAATCTGTGTTACGTATTTAACTTTGATATATTTTCCCTTTAATGCTGGCGGAGGATAGTTTTCGATTACTTCCAACATCACCTCATTCAGTTTTGAAGTTGGTATTTTCTTGGTCTTATTCTCGTATACTTTGGCCGCAACCTCCAAGATCTTGTGTATGCGTTGTTTTTCAGTTACTGATGTAAATACAATAGGGACATCGGTAAATGGAGCAATCTTTTCCCGGATACGGGCTTCAAACTCTTTCATTGTTTTATTGTCCTTCTCGATCAAGTCCCACTTATTGACCACTATTACCACTCCCTTTTTATTCTTTTCGGCTAGATGGAAGATATTGATATCTTGCCCTTCAATGCCTTCCTGTGCATCCAGCATTAAGATGACGATGTCGGAATCCTCTAACGCCTTTATGGTACGCATGACCGAGTAAAACTCGATATCTTCATTGACCTTAGATTTCTTACGAAGTCCAGCAGTGTCGATCAACAAGAAGTTATGTCCGAACTGATTGTAATGAATACGAATGGAATCACGAGTAGTTCCTGCAATAGGTGTAACGATGTTACGATCAATACCCAATAAAGCATTGGTCAACGACGATTTACCGACATTAGGACGTCCCACAATCGTATATTTAGGTAAAGAGGACTCTTCCTCTTCCTCGATTTCAAAATGCGACACTACAGCATCCAAAAGTTCACCTGTACCTGAGCCTGTAGCAGAGGATATGTTGTAGATTTCGCCTAAGCCAAAAGCATAAAACTCTGCCGAATCATGGTGCAACTTTGCATGGTCCACTTTATTGGCGACCACATATACCGGTTTGGTACTTCTTCTTAGGATATCCGCAATTTCGTCATCCAAATCCGTGATCCCAGTAGTCACATCTACCATAAAAATAATAACAGACGCTTCTTCGATGGCTATATATACCTGATCGCGGATAGCTTCTTCGAAGATATCATCCGATCCGTGAACAAAACCGCCGGTATCAATGACCGTAAATTTCTTTCCTATCCATTCGGCAGTCTCATAGTGACGATCGCGGGTCACCCCACTAAAGTCATCCACAATAGCCTTTCTACTTTCAGTCAGACGATTAAAAAGAGTTGATTTTCCAACATTTGGACGACCTACGATTGCAACAATATTTGCCATATTTTACTAACAATTGAATTGAGTTACCTCACGGCAACTTATTCTGGTGAATTTTATGATATAAGTGGACAAAGTTACGGATAATTGATGGCATTTCCTTATTAGTGAACGGATATGGTGAACAAAACGCACAAGTAGCTCCACCTTTTACAGGCAACAATGAGGATGATTTAGCCTTTTTGATAATCATCGATTACCCCGTCCTTTCATAAAAAAGACGGACTACCTTGTGAAGATAGTCCGTCTGATGTGCCTATATACTCGTTAAAGCAAGAGAATTAGTTGTATCCAGTATTCTGCTTCAAGACTCCGTAAGACAAATCAATCTCTTGTTGGGGGACAGGCATGAGATAAAGCCTATCATCCCAAACTCTTTCCTGGGCCAGGGTATTGTTAATCTTATTGATACTCTTCATTACATCCGGTGCAGTCTTCCAGCGTCTGATATCGTCATAACGTAGACCTTCTAACACCAACTCCACTGCACGTTCATTGCGAATGAATTCACGCAATTTGGGCTGAGATGCAAATTCAACTCGATCCACTTTTGGCATGCCTGCACGCACACGAATTTGATCAAGAACATCGTAAATAGCAGTACTTGGACCAGCTAACTCATTTTGTGCTTCAGCAAAGGTCAATAACACCTCTGCGTATCGAATCAAAATAATATTGGCGTGATTGTCAATACCTGCACGACTCGCAGTTGGGTCTACCATTTTTCTAAAATTGTAACCCGTTTGCGACATATTGGAAGAACCATTTACCCACTTGAAAGCATAACCACCATCCGAAGTAAGCGCATTCCATGGTGCCGTTTCAAAAAGGATGGAGGCATAAAAACGAGGATCTCTATTCTTAAACTCGGCAACAAAATCCGTCTTATCAGCCTTAGCGTAATTCTCAGCACGTTTGGCGCCAGTGACCGGAGTGATAGCCTTACCTGTTTTATAGCTTCCGTAAGCATCTACAATATGCTGAGTAGGTGCCAATGAGCTCCAACCGCCAACGCCACCTTCCAAAAAAAGCGTATTTAATGACTGTGCAAGCGTCTGCTCTGCATATCCATGATCCAATATAACTTCACTATTTCCTTCGTTCTTTTGGTGAAACAAACCTTCGTAGCTACGTAAACCAGCGCGGAAACGCTTTTGATCAGCCTCATTATCGAAGTCTACCAATTTAGTGTAATCATCTGCGCGATCTAAATCAGATTCCTCTGTCGTCGAAAACAACTGATAGCCCAGTGTCATCACATCTTGAGCGGCCTTGGAAGCCATCTCCCAATTAGATTCAAACAGATGGACACGAGCTTTAAGTGCCAAAGCGGCTCCCTTAGTAATCCGACCTTTCTCTTTGTACAAACCGCCTTCATATTGCGCTGGCAAAACATCTGCAGCCGCCTGTAATTCGGTCAGCACAAAATTCAACACCTCCGCTCTTGGAGTACGCGGCACATTGGCCTCATCTCTATCCAAGACTTTTGTAATCAACGGCACATCTCCAAAGCGTCTAAACATCTTGATGTACAGGTAAGCGCGTACAAAACGTACTTCCGCAATATATCGCGCCCTCAATCCCTCATCCATTACTGCTTTATCTACGTTTTCCAAAAAATAATTGGTAACACGAATGGGAACATAATCCCACCCTGCATTTATCGCTGTACTGAATTCGCCGGATGTAATCTCCGTAGATGGGCTTTCCCAAGGATACTGGGCATGTACCAAATCACTAGCACCATCATCATAAGCGATGCTTTCACCTGGAAGTTTTCCGTATATCGAATTGACGGCTAAATAAACATCATTCTCCGTCTTCCAAAATTGCTCTTCTGGAACTTTATTGGCAGGAATACGCTCTAAGAAATCTTTCGAACATGCGCTTAACGTTAAAGCTCCTGCTACTATAAAAAATAATATATTCTTCTTCATTATGTCTTTTCTTTAAATGTTAGAACTTGGCCGAAAGCCCTAATGATATCGTCTTAACCCCTGGGTAACTTGCTCTCCCCGACCCTGTCTCTGGATCGTAGTCACTCAAGCGCTTGTCTGCCATGAATGTAAAGGGATTGTTAGAAGAGGCGAAGACGCGTAACTGGGACATACCAATCCGAGAAATCGCTTCTTTCTCGAAAGTATAACCCAACGTGATGGCACGAATACGGAAATAACTCCCGCTGAACAACCAAAAATCAGAATTAACATAATTTCGGGCAGCATCGCCTGTCAAAGTAATCCGTGGAAAATCAGCATTTGCCACATTATGTTCCTCTGTCCAACCGTTCATCCACTGGCGCTTGATATTAGCTCCATTGAAGAATGGCGCTGATGCCTCTTCACTTAAATTGGTTTTCACACCGCTTACTCCATATGTTAATACATCAATATCAAAATTTTTGTACGCCGCTTTTACATTGAATCCATAGTTCAACCAAGGCACATCATTGCCTAAAATTGTACGATCGTTAGCATTTACGACATTATCACCATTGACATCGACATATTTGATATCACCAACCTTCGGTGCTCCTCCCAAAGATGTCTGGTCTGGGTGATTCTGGATTTCAGCCTCAGAAGTAAACAATCCGTCTGACTTGTAACCATAGAAATCACCCACTTTATTGCCTACCCTACTGATCCAACGACCGTCAACAATCTCATTCACATCACCCAGAGAAAGTATTTCGTTCTTGATGTAAGAGAAATTTCCCGACACCGAATATTGGAACTCATCCCCAATCTTGCCATTATAGGTGGCCGAAATCTCTATCCCTTTGTTGCGGGTAGTCCCTTGGTTGTAAAAAGGGGTTTCATCTTTACCAAAACCGTATGTATTAAGAGATACAGGACGTAATAGAATATCTTGAGATTCCTTCACGAAATAATCGGCTGTAACATTGATTTTTCCTCCTAAAATTGTCGCGTCAACCCCAACATTGGCCATCGATACACGCTCCCATAAAGCCAGTCGATTAGCTCCAAATTTTTGAAATAGGCCATCCAGAGCATTACCTTCAAAACTGTAAGCTAACTCACGATCTAATAAGGTATAGTAGTTGCCTATTTCGACAGCATCTTGATTACCCAAAGAACCGTATGAACCTCGCAATTTCAACAAATCAATCCAAGTGACATCTTGCATAAAGGACTCTTTATTGATATTCCAACCAGCAGAGAAAGAAGGAAAAGTCGCTTTTCGTAGTTCAGGTGCAAACCTAGAAGAATAATCAATTCGCAAATTGGCCTCTAAAAGATATTTGTCGAGATAAGAATAGTTAAAACGTCCGAAGTAGGAACGGATAGACCACTCCTCTTGTGTCGTACGGTTGGCCAATCCTTTGTCATCCGAACTCATGTCTGAACTAGATGACGAACCATTTATAATAGTTGAAAGATCATTGCTCACGAAATTCTTACGACCCAAGAAAGCTTCTCTATACACATTAGACTCTTCTGATGCACCTACGGTCACCTTACCATAATGATTATTGAATCTTCTTTCATAATTGATGGTTCCTTGCACCAACAATTCCTGTCTTTTGCCCCAATACTCTTTCAATTCATTGATTGGTGTATTGGATGAGGCCATAGGCGCCTTGGTCAAGAAATTGATAACTGGATCCGTCCTGTTAATGAAATCGAAGGAATTGGTATTGGTATATTTCAAAGAAACCGCTCCATCAATCGATAGCCCTTTTAATGGTGTCAACGAGGCATTAGCAGCCGCTTGGAAATAGTTATCTCTATTATTCCCCTTTCCCCCCTCAGTAATCGCCCGAAGTTGATTGTTCTTAGCAATAGTTGCATTTGCAGCCCCATTAGAGACCGAACCCCAAGTACCATCACTATGTTTAATCACAGTACCTGGCAACGCACGCCCCATTTCTGTCCAATTAATGGCACTACCCTCACGATCATAGTCCTGCTTCAAGAAAGAAAAATTAGTTCCGAATCGAAGTAAATTTTCAACAATGCGACTATCCGTATTCAACTTGATATTGATACGATCTTGAGTTCTGCCCGGAACAAGTGATTCTTGATCGAAGTAATTCAATCCCAGGTAGTAATTTGTTATTTTTCCGGGTGTATTCACATTGAGACTCAAATCACGCTGAGGAGCAGTTTTATTCAACACCTCTTTGTACCAATCACTGTTTGGATACAAATCAGGCTGTGAACCATTTTTATACAACTCTATGACTTCCGGGGTGTATATTTCCTCTTTTCCAGCATTTTTCATCGCCCGATTATGTAAAGTAGCGTAAGTCGCAGCATCCGCATAATCTGGCAAACGCGTGGCACTTTGCAAACCATAATTGGCACTGAAACCAATAACAGCGCGGTCTCCACCTCCATTTTTGGTAGTCACCAAAATAACTCCATTAGCTGCTCTGGACCCGTAGAGTGAGGCTGACGCAGCATCTTTTAGAATAGACATGCTGTTGATATCCGCGGGGCTCAAAGCCGCAAACTCAGCTCCAGTTGCAGGAATCCCGTCAATGATAAACATAGGCGATGGTGAGCCTAGATTTGTACGACCCCTCACCGTAATAGTACCCGCATTTGATGCTGGCCCAGTAGTACTTTTCCCGACTTCTCCTGGTCTACTCAATACCGTAACACCTGGGGAAAGCCCTTGCAATGCATTCTGAACAGAAGTCACAGGCCTCTCCGCCAATTGTTTAGGCGTGATTGTGGCAACAGCTCCAGTAAGATTACTCTTCTTTTGTGTACCATATGCTACGACAACGACTTCTTCCAATTGAGAAGAATCATCTTTCAAAACAACGGTCATCGTTTCGCCAGTAACTACCTGCTCAACAGCTAAAAAACCAATACTTGTAAAAATCAAAGTATCACCATTTTTAGCATCAATACTAAAATTACCTGTAGCATCCGTAGACGTAGCTTTAGCACTCCCTTTTACTGTAACGGTCACCCCACTTAATGGAGTGATTCCATCGGTCACCTTACCTTTGACACCTGTTTGTAGTGTGCTCATCCTGTAGTAAGCGTCTACCCCTCTATTCTCAGCTTTTACCATAAAAGCCGAAGAGCCCGTCCCAACTAGCAGCAAGGAAAGAAAAAGTGGTTTGACTGGAGTTTTAATCGTAAACTTCTTAATCATATTTTTCTTAGTTTATTCTCATATCCATCCGTTTTTAAAAGCACAGGATATGTGGTATGCAAATTTAGTCCACAATTATAGTGCAATTGAAACTGTTAAGAAAATGTTAACTAAACGAAAACGATTGCGTAAAATGTACACTCTTGATTTTTAGCTTAAAATGCTTAATTATTTTAAATACAACAGAAATGAAAATTAGCAAAATAGATTGTTAATCAATGTGTTATAACATATTTTAGAAATAAAATCCGTTGTTACAATATAATTGCCATTATAAAGTCTACTAAATAAACTGAAATACCACGTTTATTCAAAACAATATATTGACATAATATAAATTCACGTTTACTAAACCGTCTTAGGGTAAGAAATGTAGCCTTTCGAAAAAGACGAGGTCATGAAAACAAAAAAAGACTCCGTTCGTAAACTGAAGCGTTGACTAAGTAGCGGGAGCCAGACTCGAACTGATGTCATGCAGTTCGATTTTACTGGTTTTTAGCTTTTGTAATCCAAAGTAATCACTAACTTGGTAGCTGCGCAAGCTCAGACGGCCGTTAACTAGTGCTCGCTCGGCTTCAAGCTACCGCAAAGCAGGTGATTGCACCAATTAGCTACATATTGGTTTAATATCAAGTGGAATACAACCGGTGCAAATACACATGTACATTCCGCAAGACCGTTAAAAATCAAATGAATACAAAAATGATATATGGACATAGTTATTAGCATTATTTCGGGTCTATTGATTTTATTTAGTCTATTGCCGTTCATACAGCACCAGCATTGGATATTTCGTGTTCCTGAATTCCTGAAATTTCAGATTTTGGTGCTGCAATTCTTCATAATCCCTGCGGCCTTTTTCTTCGTATCGGACCACCCATGGTTATGGTGGCTTCAAGTAGCACAAATTACTCTTCTTGGCTATCACGTATTTATCTTAATGCGATACACCAAATTCTGGAGGACACCACAGAAAGGCGGAAGTAAACAGGATTCAGGCAGTATCAAGCTCATTTCATGCAACATCTACCAGCACAACAGGGAATACGACCGCTTCATCCAACTTATACAAGATGAACAGCCAGACATCTTCATCACCATGGAAAGCAACAGCGATTGGGAAAAAGCGATGCGGATACTCGAAAAAGATTATCCAAATCAAATGAAGGTGACACTTGAAAACACATACGGCATGCATTTCTATACCAAGTTAAAGGTATTGGATATTAAAACGCATTATTTCGTTGCCGACGACCTGCCCAGCATAGAGGCTGAACTGGAGACACCGGACGGCCAACGTTTTGTATTTTTCGGAGTACACCCTCCACCGCCTAGCCCTACCGAAGAGGAAAATTCAAAGGAGCGAGATGGCGACCTACTATGTGTTGCCAAACGTGTGAGGAAAAGTACGCTTCCGGTTATAGTTGCAGGAGACTTCAACAATGTCGCCTGGGCAAATGCCTCCATCCTGTTCAGAAAGACCAGCGAACTCCTAGATGCCCGCATCGGTCGGGGAATACTCTCAACCTTCCACGCTAAATACTGGCTTTTCAGGATTCCGCTTGATTTGCTGTTCCACAGTCCCGACATTTTCATCAATAAGCTTTTCATTTATCCCGCTATCGGATCGGACCATTTTCCCGTCGGCTGCACCTTCCATATCGATACCCAGTCAGACGTCCAGGAAGGGGAAGTCAAAAAATTGGAACATGGGGAAATGGAAGAGGTAGATGATCGGATCCGGGAGGGTAAGGCGGAAAAAAGTGACAATCGAGACAACACCTGATCAACCTCCATAGGTTAACTTGTAACGAAATTCACAAACACCAGAAGATGACTTGCTCAATCACTAGGCTTCTAAGCACATATACCGTGAACATGATGGAAAAATTGGTTAAAAAAAAAGCCTCAGTTCGTAAACTGAAGCTTTGACTAAGTAGCGGGGACCAGACTCGAACTGATGTCCGCCAGCTGGCGGATATGAGCCCGACCAACTGGCTATTGTATCAAACTCCGGATGAACATCCGCCCACGATAACTCTTCAATGATTTCTCTCGCTGAAGGGCCGAAGACTTGTCTTCGTACTCTTCTTGATATAACAAACGCCAAGGGCGATAACGAACGGTCCAACCTTTCACCCCTAGCTCGTTGTGCGACAAGAGACGCCCCTCAAGATCGGAGGTCATACCTATATAGATCTTGTCATAGGCAGCCGAATAAAGCACATATACCGTGAACATGATGGAAAAATCGGTTAAAAAAAAGCCTCAGTTCGTAAACTGAAGCTTTGACTAAGTAGCGGGGACCAGACTCGAACTGATGTCCGCCAGCTGGCGGATATGAGCCCGACCAACTGGCTATTGTATCAAACTCCGGATGAACATCCGCCCACGATAACTCTTCAATGATTTCTCTCGCTGAAGGGCCGAAGACTTGTCTTCGTACTCTTCTTGATATAACAAACGCCAAGGGCGATAACGAACGGTCCAACCTTTCACCCCTAGCTCGTTGTGCGACAAGAGACGCCCCTCAAGATCGGAGGTCATACCTATATAGATCTTGTCATAGGCAGCCGAATAAAGCACATATACCGTGAACATGATGGAAAAATTGGTTAAAAAAAAAGCTTCAGTTCGTAAACTGAAGCTTTGAATAAGTAGCGGGGACCAGACTCGAACTGATGACCTTCGGGTTATGAGCCCGACGAGCTACCACTGCTCCACCCCGCAATATGCGATAAATTTCTTTGGGTTAGCACTATTCGCTAACCCTTTTAGTAGCGGGAATCAGACTCGAACTGATGACCTTCGGGTTATGAGCCCGACGAGCTACCACTGCTCCATCCCGCAATATATTTTTTATTTCAAAATTGGCTTTTTACTTAGCTAAAACCAATATAACTTCCTTCCTTATTGGAGCACAAAGATATATTTTGTTTCTTTGTATTCCTAATTTAATTTAAAAAAAATGTCGCACAAAGCAGGTTTTGTAAGTATCATTGGTAAGCCAAACGCAGGTAAGTCCACGCTAATGAACGCTTTAGTAGGTGAAAAAATGTCAATCATTACACCGAAAGCTCAAACAACGAGACACCGAATCATTGGTATTGTTAACGATGAAGACCACCAAATTGTCTTTTCGGACACCCCGGGAGTCATAAAACCCAACTATTCACTTCAAGAATCCATGATGAACTTCGTTCAAGGATCCTTGATCGATGCCGATATTATTCTTTTCGTTACAGACATCAATGAAAAATATGATGAAAATGATGTCATCGAAAAACTTAAAAAAACATCCTCTCCTGTAGCTGTATTAATTAACAAAATAGACAAATCAACCGAGGAAGATGTTAAAAATAAGATTGAGTTTTGGAAAGAGACACTTAATCCCGAAGCAATTTTTGCTATCTCAGCTTTACTCAATCACAATGTAATGGCCATCATGCAATATATTAAAGATAGGTTGCCAGAACATGCCCCTTACTATGAAAAAGACGAACTCACGGACAAGTCTATGCGATTCTTTGTTTCAGAAATGATTCGTGAAAAAATCTTTAAGCTATACGATAAAGAAATCCCATACAGTACAGAAGTAATTATCACTTCTTATAAAGAAGAGCCTAAGATCACCCGAATAGCTGCAGAAATAATTGTAGAACGTGATTCCCAAAAAAACATCCTTATAGGCACAGCAGGCTCCATGATCAAAAAAGTGGGAACCTATGCGCGAAAGGATATTGAAGAATTTATTGATGGAAAAGTTTTCTTGGAAATATTTGTCAAAGTAATCCCCGATTGGAGAAGCAAGAAAAACTACTTGAAACGATTTGGATACGACGATTAGGGTTAGAGGAGAGGTTTTTGGCTATATAAAAATTTTTAGAAATACATCTCGATACCGCTATCGAAACACCTTATATTAACTAAAATACTCACGAAGTGCTTTTACCTGTTTAAGGTTGAGCACTTTTTTTAGGTCTTCATCACTCGCCTCTTTGACTTTCTTCACCGATTTAAATGTCTGCAACAACTTATCTACAGATGTCTTTCCTATCCCCGGAATATTTTCCAACTCGGACACGAATGTCTTTCTACTTCGCTGGTTACGGTGAAAGGTGATCCCAAAACGATGGGCTTCATCGCGCAAATGTTGGATAATCTTGAGGGTCTCTGATTTTTTATCCAAATAAAGAGGGTACTGATCACCAGGGTAGTAGAGTTCCTCTAAGCGTTTGGCAATACCGATGACGGTTACATTTTTTTCGATGCCGAGCAATCGAAGACTCTTCAACGCAGCCCCCAATTGTCCCTTACCCCCATCTATAACAATCAGCTGAGGCAACGGTTGATCCTCGTCCAAAAGTCGCCTATATCGCCTGAAAACAGCCTCCTCCATCGTCGCAAAATCGTTAGGCCCCACCACAGTCTTTACATTGAAGTGGCGATAATCCTTCTTGGAAGGCTTAGCATCTTTAAACACTACAATAGCAGATACGGGATAGTTACCCTGAATATTGGAGTTATCAAAACATTCAATATGCTGGGGAGGTACATTCATCCGTAAATCCTTCTGCATTTGGGACAATATACGTTCGGTCTTAAGGTCCGGATTCAGACGCTCATAGTGCAAGAGACGCTCTTTCTTGAAGTACGCCACATTCTTAAGGGACAAATCCAATAGCTTGCGCTTCTCCCCTAATTTAGGGACTGTGAAGCGCATATTCTCATTCCCTTCTATATCCATATCGAATGGAACGATAAGCTCTTTGGAAGTACTGTTAAAGCGTCCTCTAATCTCAGGAATAGCCAAAGCAAGCAATTCGGCCTCTGTCTCGTCTAGCCTGCGCTTCATCTCCAATGTCTGGGTCTGGATGATGACACCATTCATGACTTTCAAGAAATTAACAAAGGCATAATTATCATCTGAAGCGATGCTGAATACATCCACATTACTAATCGATGAACTGACGACTGTAGACTTACTTTGATAATAATCCAACTTATCCAACTTGGACTTAAGCGCATGTGCTACTTCAAAGTTCAATGCCTGGACTGCTCCACTGATTTGTTCCTTCAGTCGATTGGTTACCACAGCGATCTTACCATTCAAGATATCTTTGATATCGCTCAGATTCTGATCGTAATCTTCTTCTGACTGATAACCTTCACAAGGTCCCTTACAATTACCAATCTGATATTCTAGACACACTTTAAATTTACCTGTTCGGATATTCTCAGGTGTCAAAGACAGATTACATGTACGTAAGGGGAAGAGTTCACGGATAACATCCAAAACCGTATGCATCATCCCGACTGACGCATAGGGACCAAAATAGCGGGAACCGTCCTTAATATACTTTCGAGTCCAAAACACACGTGGAAAGCGCTCATGCTTAATCACAATCCAAGGATAGGTCTTGTCATCTTTAAGCATGACATTATACTTGGGCTTGTGTTTTTTAATCAGGTTATTTTCCAGCAGCCAAGCATCGATTTCGGTGTCAACTATGGTGAATTGGATACGGTTGATCTTACGAACGAGCACCCTCGTCTTTCCGCTCAACTGATTATCGTTGACAAAATAGGACCCAACGCGATTGCGCAAATCTTTGGCCTTACCAATATAGATAAGCTCACCCTCCTTATCAAAATATTGATAGACTCCCGGCTTGTGCGGGATTCGTTTCAATTCCTGTTTATAATCAAAAGTATCCATTGAAAACAACTGTGCCAGTCATTAAATTGCTAAATGAATTTAATGACTGGCATCTTGCATATTCTTTTATTCTAAAACCCTAATCTATCATCATCCAAATTCTCGTCCGTTGCCGGCCCAGTCCCATTGAATGGTGCATATTTACTACAATCAATTTCTTTGGTCAATCCTCCAGATGGCAATGGAAAATCTTCCTTGGTATAATTCAGCTGGCTATCGCCATAAATTTTTTGCATATAATAAGCAAATACAGGCATAGCAGCACGAGCCCCTTGACCTTCATTGGTACTGTAAAAGCTAATGCCTCGATCCTCTGCACCTGTCCATACACCTGTTACCAATTGCGGAGTCACACCGATAAACCACGCATCAGAGTTATCATTTGTCGTACCAGTCTTTCCTCCTATCGGATAGTTCAATTTATAAAACCATTTGATACGCGTAGCCGTACCCCCATCTACCACCCCTTTCAACATATTCACCATGATATAGGCCGTTTCACTGTTTAGCGCTTTAACAACCTTTGGTGCTCTTTCATAGATAGTTGTGCCATTCTTATCCTCTATCCGCATAATCATTGTAGGCTCTACCCAAGTCCCGCTGTTCACGAAAGCTGAATAAGCTCCAACCATATCAAATACCGAAGCATCATACGCCCCTAATGAAATGGATGGGTAGGCTGGGATATTGGTCGTGACGCCCATTTTTTTTGTCAAATTGGCTACAGATGTAGCTCCGACTTCATTTATCAAATAGGCTGTAGCATAATTTTGTGAGTAAGCCAATGCCTTTTTCAACGTAATAGGATCTCCTCCTTGCACGGTCCCTCTAGGTGTCCAATTACCATAGGTCTGTTGATGATTGGGCACGGTATAACAAGGAGAATACCCGTTATCGATGGCCACAGCATAGGTAAATGGCTTGGCAGTAGACCCCACCTGACGTGTCCCGAGCTTAACCTGATCATACTTAAAGTGCTCAAAATCTATCCCTCCTACCCAAGCTTTAATATGTCCTGTCTGTGGCTCCATGGACATCATCGCATTGCGTAAGAAGAGCTTGTTGTATTTAATAGAATCCATCGGGGTCATCACGGTATCTACACTACCTTTCCAGGTAAATACATTCATCGGAACTTTGGTATTAAAAGCTTTTTTGATATCGTCTTCGGAGGCCCCTTGCTCTTTCATCACCCTGTAACGATCTGAGCGCTTCATTCCTGACACCAATAATTGTGCATTCTTACCCGAGAACGGCGTGCGCCCCTTCCATTGTCGATCAAAACTGGTCTGCAATTCGCGCATGGCTTTCTTTTGTGCATCCTCGGCATACTGTTGCATCGTATAGTTGAGGGTCGAATAAATTTTTAGACCATCACGATCCAAATCATATGGTGTACCATCGGCTTTGGTGATGGACAATCTGGCAAACTCCTTTTTTATCTCCTCTTTGAGCACAGCTCTAAAGTAAGGAGCCAATCCTTCACCATAATTAGAGATTCTTAATTTCAACCCCAATGGCTTAGCGGCGCTTTCGGCTTCCTCTGCTTGGGTGATGAAATTTTCGTTGTACATATTATCCAAGACCGTATTTCGCCTAGAGATGGCACGCTCTGGATATCGAATAGGCGAATATGCTCCTGGCCCTTTCAGCATGCCCACCAACAAGGCTGCCTGCTCAGCAGTCAACTTATCAGGAGTAGTATTGAAATAAGTCCGAGCCGCTGATTTGATACCAAAGGTATTGTAGGCACCAAAGTCTACGGTATTGAAATACATCGTGATGATTTCTTCTTTGGTATAATTTCGTTCGAGACGAACCGCCGTGACCCATTCTTGAAACTTTTGGAAGATTCGCTTAGAGAAGCTTTTAGCTCGTCCATCAGAGAATAGGTTCAATGCCAATTGTTGTGTAATGGTACTTCCGCCCTGCTTATTGCCCGTCATGGTGTGAAAAATCACGGTCATAGTACGCCAATAGTCAATACCCGAGTGTTTATAGAATCGCTTGTCTTCGGTAGATACCAAAGCCTGTACTAAATAGGGGGACAATTCACTATACTTGACATTTGAACGATTTTGCACATAATATGTACCTAACACCTTGTTGTCCTCAGTCAATACTTCCGAAGCGAGGTTGCTCTTAGGATTTTCGAGGTCTTGAAACGACGGCAGCTTTCCGAACACCCCAAGCCTCACACTTAAGATAAACAAAAAACCGAACAGTACACACGCGATAATGATTTTCCAAAAATTGACCGTATACCGTTTAATATCCTCCTCTGTCAGTTTACTTTGTTTTGATACTCTCTTCATTTTAATATTTCAATAGTTGACACCTATTGCTCAGAATAAACCTTTTGATAATTTTTAATCTGAATACCATCAGTTAACGTGCCAATTGTCTCTTTTGTCGCTACAAAAGTATTATAAATTTCGGCAGGTACCTTCATAATATCGCTCATCAACGGTGAAATTCTAGCTTCGTAGGTCTTAACTTCTTCATATGTATGGAATGGACCCACAAAAATCAGTTGGTTTTCACCGTTTATATTTCTAAGGATGTGTTCTATTTTTGCCTGTGCATATCGAGTTCTGTTGAACTGACCTATTCCGTATCGGGTAGGCGCAAGGTTAACAGAAGGACTTTCAACATTGATCACATAGAAATAAACACCTTTATCTGGAAGCAGTTCCTTGTCACGATAATCGTTGGGTCCCAAGTCTATCTTTGCTTGACCCGGTGTAATATTCAATCCTTTAAGCTCCACATTGGCATTCACGTTGCCGTTTACACCTATGTTGGATTTGGCATCACCTTGTGTCAACTCGCCAGCCTGTAGCTTCTCAATCTCCTTCACCTTCTCTTCGACTTTAGCAACAACCTCCTCCTTTTTTACCGGCTCTTCCTTTTTTATAGGTTCCACTTTCTCTACAACTTTCTTCTCTTCCACTTTCGCAACGACCTTTTCTTTAGGCTTCTCCTTTTCTGGTATCTTCTTGGTAGGCAGAGCAATTCCAGTCCGATAATCTCCATTAATGGACAATGCTGGCCACTCAGTCATCGAAGGTTCATCAACAAAGGCAATCCGATCACTTTTAATATCCTGTAACGCATTTACACGGGTATCAAACATAGTTGGATTGTTTTGGACAAAGAGTAGATTCTCTTTAGCAAGTGGTGTAACGAGACTATCTTTAGGAAAATCCAACACGATTTTATCTAAAGATTTCACAAAATCATCCACCCGCCCCACGCGGCCTACCGCAAGGGATTGGAGGTATCTCAACTGCGCGACGATACTTTGTTTATCCTCTGTATGTTGGAGTTCTTCATCCACCTGTTGAATCACGGCAACATGGTCACCGTTGGCGTACAATTCGAAAATCCTTGCATACGCCTTGTCCAGTGTTTCCTTATCACGTTTCACTTTGTCCAAATAATAAGGGTCCTGAGCGACGTGTGCATGTATGGTATTTGGAAACATTTGTATCAATTTTTCCTTATATGCCAATGATTTGGACTTATCAATACCATCGTACATCCGATACAGCGAAAAATAAACTTCTGCAGCTGCAGCTGAACTTGGGTATCGGGCTAGAAAATTTTCATAAGCTATAATCGCCTCCGTTGGATCTTGGGTATAATCCCTGTAGATATTTCCTATTTTAATCAAGTCGTCATGAACAATCTGGTGGATGGAATCGTAAGCGATTTGATTTTGGGGGATTGCTATCTCATATCTTTCTTTTGCCTGAGCTAGCCACGCCTCTTGATCAAACTCTTCAATCTTCTTATCTTTTTTATCTTTCGCGATAGAGGAATCTTGCGCTATCTGCTCCGTATTGGCGGCTACTTCCAAGGCAGATGATTGACTATAACGCCAATTGTCGTTCAATTGCCGATTACCCCACCTTCTTTTGAATTCGGCATTCCCCAACAATATGGCATCCTGATTATTGAAATAGAATTTATTATCAGCGTAGCTGGC
Source organism: Sphingobacterium sp. SYP-B4668 (assembly GCF_027627455.1). Taxonomy (NCBI): domain Bacteria; kingdom Pseudomonadati; phylum Bacteroidota; class Sphingobacteriia; order Sphingobacteriales; family Sphingobacteriaceae; genus Sphingobacterium; species Sphingobacterium sp. SYP-B4668. The sequence goes on from NZ_CP115483.1 coordinate 4,809,135, forward strand.
ATTATTGACCTGAAAATCATTCAGATTGGTCCTTCTGTAAGCGTTATCAACCACCTTCTTTCCTTTTTTCTCCTGCTTCTTTTGTTGCTCGATCTCCAACAATTTCGCCTGAAGACTTTTATCCCCATATTCATGGAGTTTGAGCTCCAGGTCAGATGCATTTAATGCAGCCAGCCCTAAGATAGTATCCTGCCAAGCAACTTCCTCAAATACCTGCGTAAGATCCTTCATATAGATTAGCTTCCGCCTCAAGTGATCGACATTCGTATAGTCGGCAGGCAAAACAGTAGCGACACTATCATAATAATTTTGGGCCATTCGATATTCTTTATTATGAAAATAATGATCGGCCATGGTCAAATAGGTCTCTGTAGTCTGATATTGACTCGGTGTCAACTGTTGTAATGATTTCCGATAATAGGCAAGAGCCTCGTCAATCTTACCTTCGGCATAATAGATATTCCCAATTTCATAGTATATCTGATCCTTATAATCGACATTCTTACCGTCTTTCAACATTTTTTTCAACGGTTTGATTCGAGCATCTATCCCCGTTCCTTTCTCTCCTTGTAAAAAAGCTGCCTGCAAATCTGCCTCAAAGGCCATGTCATAAGAAACGTTACTTTTTGCAATCTTTGAAAAATACTTATAGGATTTCTCCTTTTCTCCACTTTCCTTATACAACTGCGCCAGTAAGAACGTCCACCTCAATCTATCGACTCTACTTTTCGTTGATTCTGAAGACAACTCTAAATAAGGAATCGCTTCTAGGGCCTTACCATTGCGGACAAGAAAATTGGCCTTTGCGGCATTGACCAGTGCTCGGTTGGCCTCACTATCGTCCAAGAACATAAAGGCTGAATCTACGGCAGCAGATGCTTGCGGAAGTCGGCCTATCTGCAAAAGAGCTCTCGACTTCCATGCATAAGCTACGGGCTTATATTCGGGCTGAGTCTCCGAACTTTTCTTTAAATATTCGAAATATTCAGCAGCGGTGTAATATGATCCTTTGAAATAATTGGCTTTACCAACGATGAGATATGCCTCGTTAATATATTTACTTTCCTGCTTATTGTTGATAATCTTATACGCTTTTTGAACAAGAGAATCCATCAATTGGTGTGGATCGCCCTGTGCAGTAGGCTCATCAAATACCGTAAGCTGAACTTGATAGTTTTCCTTCTTCAGTTTGGCAATAGCTCGCTGCTCATCCTCCATCATACGCTTGGAATTATAGAGAATGTTGTATTTGGCGGTGAAGTTCTCCAACTTGTTATAAGTCAACTCTTGGCCGTCTTTATCCTTTTGGGTTTTCTTCTGTTTCATTGACTTACAGCCATACAACATGCCACTGCAAATAAATACAGTAAGAACAACACGAACATAAGATTTCAATTCGAAGCTTTTATTATTGATAATCATCTAGCTAACTAAAAATTTTGGTGATTAAATTTATAGAAAACACATTGCTGCTATATTTAGCAAAAATATCATTATTTCCCCACTTTAAGTCTTTTACTTTTTCATAAATCTAAAAATTAAATATTTAAGTAGAAAGAACACGACATTTCTTGGCTCCGCCCAGTCCAAACGCGTAGGAGTTTGATTTTGTGATTCTAATAAAAGTCTTACCTTTATTTAATCAACATATGCAACAACAAAAAAACTCCGGACTACTCTTCATTTTCATTACAGTGGCCATTGATGTTATTGGCTTGGGAATTATTATACCTGTATTACCGACATTGATTAAGCAATTAACTGGAGGTACACTTAGCGAAGCCTCAGAATATGGCGGATGGCTGATGTTCAGCTATGCTGTTACGCAATTTGTATTTGCATCGGTATTGGGCAACCTGAGCGATCGCTATGGTAGACGCCCCGTCTTATTGCTTTCCTTATTAGGTTTCTGCATCAATTACCTACTCATGGGATTGGCCACATCTATCTTATGGCTGTTTATTGGACGACTTGTAGCTGGCATCACAGGTGCAAGCATGACAGTAGCAGCTGCCTATACCGCGGATATTAGTACGCCTGATCGAAAGGCTCAAAATTTCGGATTATTAAGTGCTGCATTCGGAATAGGCTTTATCATTGGACCTGTATTGGGTGGATTATTGGGTCAGTATGGCCCACGAGTACCGTTCTTTGCTGCAGCGGTGATTAGCTTCCTTAATTTCGCATATGGATACCTCCTCGTTCCAGAATCATTAAAAAAAGAGAACAGAAGACCCTTCGTGCTGAAAAATGCAAATCCAATTGGAGCATTCAAACATTTTGCCAAGTACCCGTTGATAAAACCACTAATTGTATGCATATTTCTCATTAATGTGGCTGCACATGCTGTTCAAAGCACTTGGTCATACTATACAATGGAAAGATATGGCTGGGATGAAAGAATGGTCGGTATATCTATGGGATTTATTGGCGTATTGTTGGCCGTAGTACAGGCAGGCCTACTTCGCATCATAATTCCTAAATTAGGATTGCCAAAAAGTATTGTGATTGGGTTTGGTCTTTATGTATTTGCATTTCCAATGATGGCATTCTCTTACGAGCCTTGGATGCTATTCGTAGCGAGTGTCCCTTTTGTATTTGCAGGCATTGGTGGTCCAGCAGTGCAGAGTTTTATCTCCAACCATACGCCCGATAATGAACAAGGTCAGATTCAAGGCGGGATTACCAGTATTGTAAGCCTAACAGCAATCATCGGACCTCCCTTGATGAGTAATATTTTTGCTTTTTTCACCAACCACAAGCACCCAACCTATTTTCCGGGGGCTCCATTTCTGATGGCTTCAGTATTGTGCCTTGTGGCTACCATTATTGCAATTATCTATTTTAAAAAAAGAAATCAATCCTCTGAATTCTAGCATCAAAAGTCATTTCTTTCAAAATAAAGCCGGTATTGCACATATAGTCCAATATCGGCTCTGATTTTTTTAAGGCTATTTTTGAATCAGACAGACCGCGTAAGCCACGACACCCTCTTGACGACCTATAAAACCCATTGTTTCGTTGGTGGTCGCTTTTATAGAAATATCATCCACTTCGATGCCTGCAGCAGCTGCAATCTTTTCCTTCATCTGCGGGATAAACGGCTTTATTTTAGGCGCTTCTAGACAGAGCATAGCATCAATATTCCCTAAAGTCCATCCTTTGTTTTTCAAAAGGGCGACACACTCCTCCAACAACACCAGACTACTGATACCTTTCCATTTCTCATCTGTGTTAGGAAAATGGTACCCAATATCCTCTAGATTGGCGGCCCCCAATATGGAATCACAAATGGCATGGACCAATACATCCGCATCCGAATGTCCAAATGCTCCTGCATGATGCTCCAAATCTACTCCACCAACGATAAAAGGGTGCCCCTCTTTTATTTGGTGTACATCAAAACCAAAACCTACTTTAATCTTCATCCGTATATAATTATTTATCAACAGTATGTTTTAACACAGTATACATGCGTTCATATTACTCACTCTCGCACCATATTCGAACGAAAGTACGACAAGCTTTGTGAATAATAAAACTCATTACAAGAATAATTGTTATACTTGGGTATGGTGCAGAATGGACATTGATGATTAGAAATTGGCATTTAGTAGATAAAAAGCTACTTCCCAATCATTTTCCCACGCCCATTTAAAAAAAATTATTAGTACTTTTGAAAGATATATATTGATTACAGATACCTTGAAAATGAACATTTCAAATTTTAGTATATCTACGCTTTTGCTTGTAGCGACCAGTATGGCTTTGATTTCGTCTTGTAGCTCAAAAAAAGGCAATAAAGATGTTTCTTCAAAAACGGGTGTAGCTTATAACGACCCTTACAACGGTGGCCTTCACATCAATAGACAGGTCAAGGAATCACCAGGACCAGGTCTTGTCGCCATAGAAGGAGGTACTTTCGTAATGGGGGGCAGTTTAAATGAAGACTTGGGCTATGCGCATGATAATCTAAAGAGAAGGGTGACGGTCGCTTCATTCTACATGGATGAGACAGAAGTCTCAAATGCGGATTGGCTTGAATATCTCCACTGGATTGCTCAAAATTTTCCAGAGGACGGAGAGATGTACTACAATGCACTCCCAGACTCATTAGTCTGGAGAAACCCACTATCTTATAATGAGCCCTATGTAAATCTTTACCTCAGACATCCTGCTTTTCAAGATTACCCTGTAGTGGGGGTCACATGGGATCAAGCAAATGAGTACTGTACTTGGAGAACAGACCGTGTAAATGAAAATATACTACGTCAAAGTGGCGTATTGGTAGATTATCAAGCCAACTCTCAGAACAACAATGCTGGCGGTAAATTCAATACAGACATGTATCTGAATGGCCAGTTGAAAGGTGATGGAATCGATGGACAAAATATGCCAAATGACGCTCGTCCAGGTGCTCCTGCCGGTGCAAAACGAACAGTAAGAATGGAAGATGGGATATTGAAACAACCCTATCGCCTTCCTACTGAAGCAGAATGGGAATATGCGGCATTGGGGTTGATTGGCAACACGGAAGAAGGAAATATCAACACCAGCAAAATATACCCTTGGAATGGCTTGGGCGTCCGCTCGGCAAATCGTAAGGACCAAGGTCAGATGGTTGCCAACTTTAAGATAACAAGTGGTAATAACATGGGAGTAGCAGGCAATTTAAATGATGGTGGGGATATTACGGTACCTGTTACAAGCTATGCTGCTAACGACTTCGGCCTTTACAATATGGGCGGAAACGTCAATGAATGGGTTGGAGATGTATACCGACAACTTTCTTTTGAAGATTTTGAAGATTTTAATCCTTTTCGTGGAAATGTCTTCACCAACAATAAATATGAAGACGCCGAAAATCGTATCCTTGCAAAGGACAAGTATGGCAGACCTGTAAAAGTACCTGCTAAAGCTCCAAGAAAACAATCTTGGGCAGAGCTTCAGGCGGCTAAAAACGGTGGAGACAGCGCAGCCGTTGGAACAGGTTATAATAATGATGCTAGAGGATTTGATGACGAAATAGACCCAAAACTATACGGAAACACCACATTGGTCAACAACAACTCTCGTGTGTACAAAGGAGGATCCTGGAATGATAGAGCATATTGGTTAAATCCAGCAACAAGAAGGTTTATGCAACAAAACCAATCGAATGCAATGACTGGATTCAGATGTGCCATGACAATGGTTGGCAATGTTTTTGGTCCCGCGTCTAATCAACGGATTAAAAGTGGCAAAAAGGCTAAGAGTAACAAAAAGTCCAAATCAAACGCTGGAGATTCAAGAGTATAAAAAAAATGTAAAACAAAAAAAGGTCATGTTGCTTTTGAACATGACCTTTTTTGTTTTACTACTGGGATACAACCTATCTTACGACAATTTGTATCCATTATGATATTTGGCCTTCATGAGTGCATTGGCGCCTTGATCGTCGAATCGCCTCTTTTTAGCATCCCAATGAATTTTCTTTCCTACTCGATAAGCAATATTCCCCATTTGCGAGAAGACCGCAATATGTGCCCCAGCCTCGATAGGTGTATTTAACATTCCGGCCTCTCTTCGTTGAATGGCCTGGACAAAGTTTGTCGTGTGCATATCCAATCCATTGTCTGTCGGTTTCTGAAGCGCAATAGCCTCCATTTTCTTCCCCTCAGGAATGACTTCCCATCCCCCTCTATTCAGCACCAATGTTCCGTTTTCCCCAATAAAAGCGACACCGTGATCTTTGCCATATGGTCCCAGCACAATACCCTTAGTATGCTCCCAAATGATATTAAATCCGTCAAATTCGTACACCGTATTCAACGTATCGGGAGTTTCAGAGGCGTCTGTCGGATACGCGAATTTTCCGCCAGACGAGACGACCGATTTTGGCTCTGAGACTTTCATCCCAAGAAGCGCATAATCTAACATATGAACGCCCCAATCGGTCATTAGCCCACCAGCATAATCCCAAAACCATCGAAATTCGAAATGGAAACGATTTGCATTAAATGGCCTAGTTTTCGCAGGACCAAGCCACATCGCATAGTTGACACCCGCTGGCGGTTGACTATCTGGCACGACAGGCACTTCACTCTTCCAACCCACGTATGACCAAGCCTTCACCAATCTAATCTTTCCAAGCTTTCCCGAGTGTACAAGCTGCATTGCATCCGCAAAGTGCTTCTGACTCCTTTGCCATTGTCCAACCTGAACAATACTATTGTACCTTTTGGCAGCGGCTACCATCGCATCACATTCCTCTATACTGTTACCAAGAGGCTTCTCCACATACACATGTTTTCCGGCCTTACAAGCATCAATCATCTGTAAAGCATGCCAGTGATCTGGTGTCCCAATAATCACGGCATCTACATCATCTGATTTGAGCAATTCGCGGTAATCTTCATAGGTCCTAACCGTTATACCTTTTTGAGCCAGTTCGCCCACTCTTTTTTTCAACACATTTGCATCTACATCACAAATGGCGGTACATACCACATCGGGATGTTTGATGATGGAACTCAGATTGGACCAGCCCATGCCATTGACACCAATAGCAGCCACACGCACCTTTTGCCCTTGAAATGCAAATGAGGACAGCACTGGTGAAAGTATAGCAGCGGTACCTAATATAGATGAGTTCTTCAGAAATATTCTTCTTTTCACGAGTTTATTATAAGGTTTAGTAAGATAATAAATACAAGATAGTCAGTAAGAAGAACAAAAGAGGAAAGAAATCGGTAAAAAAATGGAGACAAAAGTTGACAATGCTCATTAAACCGAACAAACGAGCTTATTGAAATCACAATACAAGTTAAAAACTCGTTCGTTTAGAAAGGTGCTTTTATAATAAAAAAGGTTGCAGATCTGCAACCTTTTTTATTCTTTATTTGAATGTAAGCAACGAATGGCTATACGGTCGTCTCCTCTTCTATAGGGGCAAACTGATCGAATAAATCATTAAATGCTTCATAATCCTCATCTCCATCGGGTTGGAATATTTGAATATCCAAACTTTTAGCATGATCGATAATTTCCGTCGAAACCCCTTCATCTGCAACCACTACCACATCAGTAAACGCCAATGCCCCTTTGTATACATCGACATAGCTTCCTGACCCATAATGTGCTGCGTCTTGAGCAGTCATAGCACCCTCAGGTGCAATACCTGCGTATTTCTCACCAAGAGACCCTGTACCAAATCCTTCTTCATTATAAAGCGAATACATGACCTTAGCGCCTTTGAATGCAGGGTCATCTTTGTAAGTCGTCTTAAGATAGGCAGGTACCAAAGCTGAGAACCAACCATGGCAATGTACTACATCCGGCGACCATCCCAACTTCTTAACAGTCTCCAACACACCTTTACAGAAAAATACGGAACGTTCGTGATTATCTTCGAAAAAGTCGCCATTTTCATTGCTGAAAATCTTCTTACGTTGAAAATAATCCTCGTTGTCCAAAAAGTAGACCTGCATACGCGCGGCTGGCAATGATGCCACCTTAATAATCAATGGATTGTCGTCATTATCCACCACAATATTCATTCCTGACAATCGAATTACTTCATGAAGACGATTTCTACGCTCATTGATATTACCAAAGCGAGGCATTAAGATTCTGATTTCAAAACCTTTTTCTTGCATTGCTTGAGGTAGTTGGCGTGTTATTTCAGAAATTTTACTTAATTCGAGGAAAGGCGACATCTCGTGGGTTACAAACAATATCTTCGTTTTTGCCATCTCCAGTTATTTAGTTATTTAATAGAACAGTAAAATCGGTCCACAAAGATACAGATTATTTATGACTTTCACAATTCACTCGAAATCCTCGCTTTAGAATAACAAAATAATTCCCCAATTTTGCTTCCCAAAAAAGTTTTAAAACGTGAATATATTTAAGACCAAAAAAGAGCTTCAAGAATACCTATCCAGCTCTCAACAGAGAGAAAAAAAGGTAGCATTAATTCCTACAATGGGAGCCCTACACGAAGGCCACATATCACTCATTGAATATGCTAAACCATTAGCAGACATACTGGTGTGCAGTATTTTTGTCAATCCAACCCAATTTAACGACCCACAAGATCTTGAAAAATATCCCCGTCCCATCGAATCGGATATTAAACTCCTAGAGGCAGCTTCTTGCGACATTCTTTTCATGCCCTCGGTAGCAGAAATGTACACTCCCCAAGAGCAGTGGCATGTTGATTTAGGTGAGCTCGACCGAATCTGGGAGGGTGCCCATCGTCCAGGCCACTTTCAAGGAGTGACTCAAATTGTCTACAAACTATTCACATTGGTACAACCAGATATCGCTTGCTTTGGTCAAAAGGACTTTCAGCAAGTCATGGTAATCAACCGGATGATCCAAGAAAAAAAACTTGATATAGAGCTGGTTATTTGCCCAATAGTAAGAGATGAGTATGGATTGGCATTGAGCTCCCGAAATGCCCGACTATCTTCGCAGGGTAAACTTACCGCACTTGCTCTCTCAAGGTCATTGGAGTATGTGCGCAGTCACTTTGAGAACAAACCATTGGAAACTCTTAAAGAGGACGCACAAAATATTCTAGAAAGCACGGAGGGAGTTGAACTGGAATATTTTACCATATGTGAAACAACATCCTTATCCGAAGCTACTGAAATAGAAGTAGGAAAAAAATATGTTGCACTGGTAACTGCCTGGGTGGAAGGAGTGCGCCTCATTGATAATATGATTTTGAATTAATTGTCATAAAAACACCGTCAAAGCGAATTTATTTATTTAAAAATCTAACTTTGTATTATGATAATTGAGGTAATGAAGTCCAAGATTCATCGAGTACGAGTGACGCAAGCCGAACTCAACTATGTTGGTAGCATCACAATCGATGAAGATTTAATGGATGCGGCAAATATTATTGCCAATGAAAAAGTGCAGATTGTAAACAATAATAACGGGGCACGATTGGAGACATATGTCATCCCCGGCAAAAGAGGATCAGGTACCATTTGTCTCAATGGAGCTGCAGCACGATTGGTGCAAGTCGGAGATGTTGTCATCATCATCTCCTATGCACAGATGGACATGGATGAAGCTAAAAAGCATATTCCTACATTGGTATTCCCAGACGACCACAATAGATTAATAAAGTAGACTAGCTCCACGCGGCTACTCGTATACGATAGTTTTCACTTATTTTTTTAAAGATTTCATCGACCTCTCTAATGAATGAATTAGAGAGGTTCTTTGTGTTATCCTGAATTACTACAATTGGGGTATTGATAGAGACCAAATTTATATCTAATCAGGACTTTATAGGGCTTTTATACGGACTTCATTCGGACATTATTCGGATAAGCCCCTATAAAATCCCTATTATATTCCAATTAATCCCCTATTATTATCTTGCTAAATAGAAATTTGCCCTCTAGTCATTCCCCATTTGCCCATATCCCTATCCATAACGTACCGAGAAACTCCGGACCAAATTTCAACAAACTGACAATGAATCTTTTACGACAATTCGTTAACTATTTTTAACACTATGTGTAGCGAAATTTATTTATCTTGCGTTCTATCTCTCAGATAAGACCAACAATATCTTATTCAAAAGAAAAAATGACAAAAAGAAAAATCGGAAACGTGTGGATTATTGGAATAGCAATCATTGGGCTACTTTCTTCCTGTATGAAAGATGGCGACGTGTTCAATGATTACGAACAATATGAAAGAGACGTACTTGTCATCGAAAATTACGTCAAGGTTAACCTGCCCAAAGCTGTAAAGGACTCTACAGGAATATGGTTTGAATTGATTAAAGAAGGGGAAGGGGAAAATTTCCAGTACAAGACAGAAACAGTGACAGACCCTAGAACAGGACAGAAAGTGGTACGAGCATTGGCCCCTATCATAACTGTTCGTTATACGACAAAACTCCTTGATGGTACCGTGGCACAAAGTGAGCAAAAACCGGAGGGTATCACGGTTCCATTTATCGAACAGCCCGCTTCATGGCAATTGGCTTTTTTGCCATATGAAATCCCTGGAGTTACTACACAAATAAAGGGGTTGACTCCGAATGGATTAAAACCGGGCAGCATTATCCGATTCGTAACTCCATCTTTCTATGCTTATGGTAACGTAACGATAGGTAAAATACCAGCCAACTCTCCTTTAGACTATACAATCGAAGTATTGAAGATGGAGAATAAAACAGATAACAAATAGCTAACACAAATTATAATTAAATAAAAAAAATGAAAAACGTATTAAGACTTATTGCAATCGGACTAGTGGGTACTTTTATTTTCACTTCTTGTAATAAAGGTGATGATTTTGATTGGAATAAATATGAGGAAGAACAGCGGAGGGAGCAAGCCAGGATAGATTCAACGCTAAATGCTCAAAAAAAGGTCCTTAAGGATTTTGTGGAAGACCCTGATAATGGATTTACCAATCCGCAGCTTGATGATTCAACAGGAATTTGGTACCAAGTTATTACGGAAGGTGAAGCATCGTCCTATACTTATGCCTTCAATTCTCAAGGAACAGGGATAGTTGCGCCAAATGTAACTGTTAAATTCAAGGGTACATTCTTAGACGGGAAAGTAGCTGAGCAGACAGAAGCAGACAAGACAACCGTATTTCAACTAGGTAGCCGTCCTCTTGCATGGCACAAAGCATTCTTGCCACGTGCTATATCATTCAACAATCAGGAAGTAAAAGTTGGTGGCCTGACAGTTAACGGGTTAAAGAAAAATTCAAAAATCAGATTTGTAGCCCCATCTATATATTGTTTTGACAAAGGAACAACATTGAATGGCGTTACTATACCAAAGGACTCACCTCTTGTCTACGTAATAGAAGTGACAGATATTAAGAATACAAACTAAATTAACTTCTTTTTTCCATGAGAATAAAAATTGCTCACTATATCTTACTTCTTATTGTAACCGCTTTTTCTTTGTCATCATGCTCAGATAATGGAGACTTCTTTGACCCCAAACAACGATTTGAGGAAGAAAAACCGATTATCAAAGCATATGTAGACCAACATATTCCGGAAGCAATATTAGACACCAACCTCGGCATCTGGTATGAAATCATTAGTCCAGGCACACCTGGTAGCTATATATACAAAGTCGAGGATACCCAAAATGCGAAGGTAATTGAGGCAAATACAAAAGTGAAATACTCGGTTACATTAATGAATGGTACTGTTGTTGAAAAAAATGATACAGGAATAGAATTCATGGTTGCAGCAAATCTCAATACAGGAGCGAAATCTGTCATCAGCGCTTGGCTATATGCTTTTTTCCCTGCGAAAATTGGTGAGTATAACCTAGGAGGATTGACCATTAACGGTCTCCAAAAAGGTGCCAAAATTAGATTTGTAACGCCTTCACTCCACGCCTATGGACATCAAGCTGTTGGCAAGATTCCGAGTGACTCACCGCTAGATTTTACGATAGAAGTCCTTGACATCAAGGAGTAAGCATATTTTATCTACCGAAAAGAAAGGTTATCAGGCTGAGCTTGGTAACCTTTTCTTTTTTTGTAATAGACTACTCCGTAATCAGACAAAATAACTATTTACCTCTTTCCTTTGTATTTGGCGTCATTCAGAATCAATTGGGCATCCTCTATCGCAAATAACTCTGGAAGGCTCATGTCAGGATGTTTATCCATATATCGGCTCACAATCTGCCAACCTATATAACTACCTAGTTTAGGTGCAGATTCGTTATGCTCACCCAGCTCAGGCGTGAAAGGCGCTTCAGCAAAATATTTCTGTATCCGCAAATAATCCGTATTATACAGCAGATCTTCCTGCAAGAACCAAGACCAAATATCCTTCTCATAGGCTTGCGCCCATAATATCTGCTCTGTACTATAGCCAATCTTAAGACTATCTGCAACCTCAGGCATAAATATATCCATGGCATACAACACTTTGCCATGGTATATCATGTGCTGCAAAGTATTGACATCACCATTTGGCTGTGGATAAAGTTCTTGCCTAACAAAACTCTCGGTGATACGTGGTACGATATTCTCGGGAGTGAATCGCCGAGAAATATACCGAGGTACAGTAGATACCAAAGAGGGATAGAACTTAGCGTTGGCCCCCAAAAACATATCAAGTCCAATTCCCATATAGTCCTCTCCAATTGGCGTCTGAACTTCAAATCCAGAATAAAACGACACCATCCTGGGTACTTGGATAGTAGGAAAATAATATTTGATTCGCTTAAAAGCATCGGTGAGACCTTGCTCTTGTTCCTTTAAATCTGGAAATACATGCTGGACCTCTGCCTTTAGGGCCTGGAAGTCTGGCTGTCGAGCTATGGTTTCCAGGTTCTTTTTCACTTGGACGCTATTGTCCGGGTTCCCGGCATGCAGCATCAATTGTACAAAATCAATATAAAACTGTCCATATTTTTGTTGCCATGCCGCATTCTGTTCGAGTACCTTTGTCGAGTCCAATTGACTAAAATCTTGATCAAAACGCTCTATCTTGATAGATAAATCGATTTTTGAGGTATCGACATCACTATCTCTCTTTTCTTTACATGAAATAAAAACAAGTATGAAAAAAAAGAGATAGATTTGTATAGTATGCAGGGACTTCATGATAATTCTCATTTTGTTTCAAAATAAAGCATAAATAATTACAAAATCTATTCTGTATCAAATATGGCACGTTTATTCCGCTACCTCTTTTTAGGCATTGCTCTCCTCACAACAGTTTCAGGATTCGCACAAAGCTATGAAGATAAAAACATTTCATTGGGCCTTACTGTCAACCCCAATATTGGATGGTTCAACTTTGATGATGATAGTGATGTTAAAGGAGAGTCCAAAGCTGGCTTTTCTTATGGTCTAATTGCGGATATTGGTTTTGCCCGTAACTACTACTTTTCAACAGGATTGTTAATCAATACCCTTAAAGGTAGAATGGAATACCCTCAAAACGCATCTTCTGTAAGTAGGGACATACGTTTACAATATGCTGAAATTCCATTGGCGATCAAGATGAAAACCTCATCCATGAACACTGCTCGCTATTACGGACAATTTGGACTGACAACGGGTATTAAAGTTTCGAGCAAAGAGACACTGGATGATGGAGAGAAATCGAGGGGTATTGATGGCGCCAGCTTACTGAGATTAGGACTACAGATTGGCGGAGGTGTAGAATGGCGGTTGGACAATAATCTTGCTGTCTTGACGGGGATTTCTTACAATAATGGATTCACCAAAGCCTTCGACGAAGGAAAACCAAAGGTTTCTTATTTCGGGTTGAACATTGGATTGCTTTTTTAACCTGAACAGCTATCACATTAAATTGTCTGGTTACAATCGGGGACCTTTTAAATTAATTATACTCTAATGAAAGTAGCATTAGCACAGCTAAATTATCATATCGGAAATTTTGAAAAGAACAATGCTTCCATTCTTGAAGCCATACAGCAGGCAAAGGCTCAAAATGCAGCATTAATAATATTTGCGGAGCTGGCTATCGGAGGATATCCCGCAAAAGATTTACTTCGTAATGCAGCCTATCTACAAGCATGTAACCACTCTATTCAATTGATTGCAGATCAATGTATGGATATCGCTTGTATCATCGGAGCACCTATACACAATACAGATGCCGAAGGCAAAGCGCTTCATAATGCTGCACTCTTCATCCAAAATGGAGAAGTCATGCACATTAGTAAAAAAGGACTGCTCCCAGATTATGATGTTTTTGACGAATACCGCTATTTCGAACCCTCCAGACATTTTTCTTGCTTCGAATTCCAAGGAACAAAGATTGCACTAACCGTCTGTGAGGATCTTTGGGATGATGATAGTTCCAACTCCTATGTAGGAGATCCTATGGCCGAACTGCTGAAAGAAGACCCGGAGCTGATTATCAACATTGCAGCTTCTCCTTTTTCTTATACACACTTTGAAAACAGATTACACATCCTAAAAAAGCAAGTATCTCGTGCTAAATGTCCACTTATATATGTTAATCAGATAGGTGCTCATATGGACATCATATTTGATGGACGTTCACTTGCACTTGATAAACAAAGCGACATCTGTTGCGAGCTAGCCAAGTTCGAAGAAGACATTCGCTATATTGAATATATCAATGGAGATATCTGTTCCAGCAGTCCAACCCCGAAGGCTGCATCATCTGAAATCGCTTTAATTCATGAGGCACTGATTTTGGGACTTCGGGACTATTTCAGCAAATCCGGTTTCTCAAAAGCCACCTTAGGCTTGTCTGGGGGACTAGATTCAGCAATAGTAGCCGCTCTAGCCTGCGAAGCACTTGGGGCAGAAAATGTAATGGGCGTCCTTATGCCATCCATATATTCTTCTGACCATTCTTTAAAAGACGCTTTAGATCTTGTGAAAAACACCGGGTGCAAACACCAAATTATTCCGATTAAAGATGTAGCTTCAGCTTTCGAACACACACTCCAAGATACTTTTCAAGGGCTGAGGACCGACATTACAGAAGAGAATATCCAAGCTAGGACAAGAGGAACATTACTCATGGCCATCTCCAACAAGCTAGGTTACATTGTGCTCAATACGTCGAACAAAAGTGAGGCAGCTGTAGGATACGGTACACTATATGGTGATATGGCGGGTTCAATCAGTGTCATCGGTGACGTTTACAAAACCCAAGCTTACGAACTCGCGAAATACATCAACAGGAATCGGGAGATTATCCCCATCAATACCATTGTCAAGCCGCCATCGGCCGAACTACGCCCCGATCAAAAGGATTCGGATTCACTGCCGCCTTATGAATTGCTTGATGGAATACTGTACCTACTAATCGAAATGGAAAAACCTGGTTCGGAAATTATCCATCTGGGCTATGACATGGAGGTGGTACAACGGATAACCAAGCTGGTCAACAATGCAGAGTTCAAAAGATTTCAAGCCCCACCAATACTAAGGGTGAGTCCAAAGGCTTTCGGAAGCGGGCGTTCCATGCCGCTTGTAGCAAAATATACTTTTTAACCGTTTTGTAATTAAACCTTTAAAGGAGAATGGTGTCTTAATATTACTTAAGGAAAAAAGATAAATTAATCATAATTTTGAAAGATCAGTTGACTGTATCATTAAGATTAGGATGTTATTATTAACTTAGTACAACAAACGGATTCACCATCTAGTGAATCATAAAGTAAAATTATACAGAGATGAAAAAGATAATATATTTCCTCGCACTTGGACTTATGCTCGTATTGGCATCATCCTGCTCATCGTATAAATATAATACGACGCGAGTACAAGAGTTAGATTTTAGTCAATATAAAACCTATGGATGGCTTCCACCTATAGATTCTTTATCGAAGGACTATTTCAACAATGATATTGCTAGACACAATATCATGAGTACCGCAAATAAGGAAATTGAAGCTAGAGGGCTGACATATAGTAAAGAAAATCCAGACCTACTCTTCAGATACGTTAGTATTGTCAACAATAAGAGCCGTCTTGTATATGGTAATACATACTGGGGATGGGGTGGTCCTTGGGGATTTTATAGACCTTGGGGCTTCTATGGCGGATTCTACGGTGGTTACTCTTACCCTGTTGGAAAAGAGCGCTATCGCTACAGCCACCTGATCATTGAAGCCATTGACAGAAAAACGAATTCTGTTGTATGGCAGGCAAGAGGATCACACGAAATAGACAACCCAGAAAAGGCCATCAATAATCTGCCAAAAGTTGTCTCAGGTATTTTGAAAAAATATCCGATTCAGATAAAAAAATAAAAATAGGAGCAATTGCTCCTATTTTTATTTTTATTAGAGGTCTTGTAGCATGTCTACCAAAAAAGTTCTATTGTTGGCCTGTACATGTCTTTATTCTTTATGGACAAGAGACTTATCTCAATAGCGACAATGGAAAATCTTCAACACGTTCACATGATAATTGCTCCATCATTTGTTTGAGATGTGCCTTAAACATGGATATGGTGTGATCGCCGCCTTGCTCTCCCAAAGCACCTACTCCATACATAAATGGTCTCCCCATAAACGCAAAGTCAGCTCCCACTGCCATGGCTCGTCCAATATCAACACCTGATCGCATACCACCATCAACCATGATTTTAATTTTTTCTTTGTATAGCGGGTTGGATACCAAACGTTGAAGCGATGCTATTGAAGACTCGCCGGCATCGATTTGTCTGCCTCCGTGATTGGATACAATCACTCCATCGACACCGATATCAATGCACTGTTGCATATCTTCCTCTGTCACGATTCCTTTGAGTACTAATACTCCTTTCCACTGCTCACGGATGGCCTTAATCTTGTCCACATCAACACGTCCTGTAAAAGTACGATTCATAAATTTTCCGAGTTGGGTCATATCCAAGCCCTTTTCCATATAAGGTTTAAGTGTTGCAAAGGATGGTATGCCGTGTTTCAATGTCTGGATTCCCCAACGTGGACGTATAGCTGCTTGGAATATATTGGCAATATTCATCTTGGGAGGCATAGACAAGCCGCTTTTAATCTCACGATAACGTAAGCCAAATGACGGAACGTCGACCAATACCACCAATACAGGACACTCTACATCGCGTAGCCTACGTAGGATATCATCTCGCAAAGAGTTTTCAGTTGGATGGTACAACTGAAACCAAGCCTTTCCGTCTGACACCTCAGCGATACGTTCAATGCTACTAGTGGATACTGTACTAAGAATATACGGTACATTATGTTTGGCCGCAGCCTTGGCCAATATTTCTGGAGCATTGGGCCACATGAGCCCTTGAAGGCCTACAGGAGAAATACCAAAAGGGGCTGCATAACGTGTTCCAAACAAATCAATACCCATATCAATACCCTTGTATGCCTTTAAATAATGGGGCTTTAAGAGGATTTTTTCATAATCGGATTTATTTAGACGAAGATTGACTTCTTCATTGCATCCACCTTCTAAATAATCGAAGGCAAATTTAGGCATCCGTGATTTTGCCTTTTTCTTTAGATCCAATATAGATGGATATTTGGGATTATATTGAATGATATTCTCACTCATTTCATGTATGGTTTAGGATTGTAAAAACGCTTGCTAATGTAGGGATTATTCATATAAAATCCCTGATTATCTTTAGACTGTTGCTTATACTGATGCCCTCAGCGTCAAGTAAAAAGGAACTTCTATCTTATCATTTTTCTTTTTCTTAATGAGATTGGCTGCATATTTTCCCATCAACTCAAAATCCGTAGAAATAGTTGTGATTCCATTGAGGATAAATTTCTTAAGTGGTGTCTCATTATACGAAATAACACCAACCTCACTTCCAATTTGTAATTTTTTCTTAATAATCTTATCCAGCAATTGTACCAAATCATCCTCCGCAAGATTAATATAGCAAACACACTTGTCTATTTTTTCCTGATTCAAATCACTTACCAATATATGATTGAATGCATATTGCTGACAAAATTTGTAAAAACCTTTTATAATGGCCTTGGGATAATCGCTATTATCCGGAAAAATCAATTTTAAGGTTTCGTACTTACTCAGTGACGGAAGGGCCTCCTCCAACGCTCCGTAGATATCTTTTTCATAATTCTCAAAAACAGCTGGAAATTCATAGTGGATATCATCTATATATGTGCCTAAAAGAACTAGTTTACCGGTAGGAATCAGCTTATTGATAACTTCTGCCGCTTGATCCCGTCCTTCTTTAAAATGTGGAAAAAGAACATAATAATCATATGTCTTGGTCAGATTGCCTAATAATGTACGTAGATAAGAGAGATCGCTATTATATACAAAGAGGTCTAATGCTGCATCATCCCCTAATTCCTTTGCGAAGGAATCATATACTATTTTCTTGTGAGCGCTCAGCTTATTGAGCAACAATGCAATTTTTTGCCGTTGCTTGACATCTGAGGTAGCAACATAATACCCCTTTCCCGGGATGGAAGCAATGACCCCTTTCACCTTCAAAAATTTATATGCCTTTTCTACCGTATCACGTGATATATCGACGTATACACTCAGTTCATTAATGGAGGGAAGTGTATCATCTTTCACTAAACTGCCATTCTTAACCGCATCGGTAATGGCAAACGCAAGCTGCTGATATTTGGGTGTGGCTGAAAAATCACTGATTTGTATCGTATGTAAAAAGTCTATTGTAGATTTAGTCATGGTTTATGGTTTAGTTTGCGCGCTAAAGCTCAGCGTTCCGATTTCTTATCTGGTTCTTTCAAAAATAACACATTGCATTTAAAAAATGATGCATTTGGCTTAGATTTGATTCGCACCGCTTACAGTATGTCCATAAAAGAACCGATTATTTCTCCATACTGACTTGATAATTTCCTGAGCCAAGCTTAATTTTAAAGTATTTTCCTTCTTGTGCTACACTTTTCACCAATTGACTTTTCGAAATCAATTCACCATTCAGGTAAGCTTTTGCCAATGAAGGGATTTCTAAATAAAAATAGACGGTGGTATTCACCGGAACTTCAAAGAAATGTGATTTTTTCTGACCTGAATAATCCCACCCACTCTTGATGACTCCGGCAATAGAGCGATAAGAGCCACTGACCTTACTAACGTCCATATCTTTACTGGGTATTTCGGGCTTAATGATGAAAGATTGAAAACCTCTTTCGAGGGGCTTAATACCAAGCATATTCTCAAACATCCATTCATTGACAGCGCCAAATGCATAGTGACTAAAGGAGTTCATAGCCGCATTGTGGACAAAACCCTTATCCTTAATATAACTATCCCAGCGCTCCCAAATGGAGGTGGCACCATTCAGCACTTCATATCCTAAAGAAGGATATTCTGTACTTAGCAAGAGGCCATAGGCTTTGTCCGAAGATCCAGTCATGGACAATGCAGGCAACAGGGGTTTGAATCCCAAAAAACCGGTTGTCAATTTGTTGCCATTGCGCTCGACCAACTCCCGCAGATGTCCACCTGCTTTCTGAAAATCAACCGAATCCAACACACCCATATAAAGCGCGTTTGCATAGGCTGTCTGGGTATGACCCGAAAATCCATTTTGCCCTTCTACATAGCCTGCTCCGTCCCCATATGATGCTTGGTTGACCTTAAACTGACCGTCCTGAGTATAATAGTTAACAAAAGCTTTTTTAATAGCTAGTGCTGTATTACTATATTTTGTAGCCAAATTCTTTTCACCAATCCCCAAGCACATTTCCTCCATTAGCTTCGCACAGTAGAAATAGTATAGTGTCGCCAAAAGGTCTGGTCCTGTTTTAGCTCCCACAGAAAGCCAATCTCCAAACCCTCCCTTTGGTTCAATTTCTTCAAAACTGCCCTCACGGAGTAATCCGTCGGCATTGGATTTGCTTTCTAGAAAGTCCATAAATTTGTTCATGTAGGGCAGGGACTCCCTTACGACCCGGGTATCATTATAGGCCCTAAATAACTCATATGTACAGATAATACCAGCCTCTGACCATCCAGGTGAATAGGTATCAGACTGTCTTATGGCTGCCTTTCCATCTACACCGACGGGCATAGGTGCATAGATAGGGAACGCACCATTTGACCATTGTGCGTCATTCAAATCCCGAATCCACTTTTTGTGAAAGACTGCTATATCACTATTGTAAGCTGCTGATCGGATATACACTTGTGCATCTCCTGTCCACCCCAAGCGTTCGTCGCGCTGAGGACAATCAGTAGGGATGTCCAAATAATTGGCTCTTTGTGTCCAGACAATGTTGCTGTAAAGCTGATTCAAAAGACTATTATCTGTCTCCAAATGTCCAGCGGTATCCAAATCAGAGCTCATCACCAAGCCCATTAAAAAATCTTTGTCTGGAGCTGAGGTCAATCCAGACACTTCAACAAATTGAAACCCATGGAACGTAAAACTGGGACTCCACTCCTCAGCACGACTATCTCCTCTAAGAATATAGGTGTCGGTAGCGCGGGCACTTCTAAGATTCTCCGTGACCAATCGTCCATCTGGATGTAGCATCTCTCCATATCTAAATACGAGAGAATCATTGGCTTTGCCCTTCACTTTCAGCTTTACAATCCCGGCAAAATTTTGTCCAAAATCCACAATGTATTTCCCATCATCTAATCTGTTAATCGTTTTTATGGGTAGCTCCTTGACTACTCGCACCGGATGACTCGGATAGAGTTGTATTTCACGTTGTTCTTTATCTGCAAATACCTGTATAGGATCCCAATCCGAGTCATTGAAATTAGTATTATTCCATCCAACCTTCTCTTTTCGTGCATCATATTTCTCTCCTTGCAAAAAATCGGACTCACGGACAGCACCAGTGGATGCCTTCCAGCTTTCATCGGTAATGATGACTTGCCTACTTCCATCTTCAAACATAATCTCCACTTGTGCTTTTAAAAGTGGCACATCTCCATAAAATGCCCGCACTTGCTTACTGCCAACAAGCAAGGCATAACCGAGGTATCCTGCATACCAACCATCGGAAAGGATTGCCGCAAATGCATTTTCACCGTTTTGGATATAAGGAGTTACATCGTAAATATTGTAGTACACCCTCTTATTGTAGTCCGTCCATCCAGGAGCAAAATAATCCTGACCAATTTTGGTTCCGTTGACGAAAAATTCATGAATCCCAAGAGAAGACACATACAATCGAGCGGATTTGACTTTCTTTGCTATTCGTTCCTTTTTTCTCAAGTATGGAGAAGGGGGTAAATGGTAAGTACCCTTCGACGCTAGCTGATTCAAATCATATCCGACCCACTTGGCTTTCCAATCACCTTTGTTCAATAGCCCCATTTCCCAGGAACTAGCGCTGCTCCAACTGCCGACTTTACCATCGGTACCCCAAACCCTCACTTTCCACCAAACCTGTTGACGGGAATTAAGTTGCTTTCCTCCGAATTCTATATGGTTGGTCTGTGACTGCTTTACTTTTTTCGTATCCCAGATATCGCCTATATCTTTTTGTAATTTGTCTAAAGAGGAAGAAACGATTAATTGATATGCAGACTGATACTGTCCGTATCCCTTTGAGGAGAGCTCCCAACTCAATCGCGGAATCCGATCGTCCAAAAAAGGTGTCTTTTTATATTCCGCTCTCAGATTTACCGGCAGCATATCTGCGGCTAGCAAGGGAATAGTGAACTGCAATAGAATAAATAAAATACAATGTCTCATCTCTATAATTTAAAAACCAAAGTCAATTGTCCAATGTCCTAGCGGTAGCACTATACTTTTGCTTTCCTTATCGTACACTACACCCAGCTTTTTGACAGCCTTTTCTAGGTCATTATTATTAATTAATATCTTTTTGATAAAATCCGAGGGGGTTAAGACTACAGCTTTAGTCCCTGCTGGCACCGTCAAGTCTATGGAGCGTCTCTCCGCAGTATTGTTGACAGATACTTCTATTACTCCTTTCACTGTCGATACCTTAGCTTTCGCAAAGGAAACATCTCCCATTTGAGGAGCGACTTGAAAGAGTGAATACCCGGGTTGAAGTGGCTTGATGCCACATAATTCACTGGATAGAATAGTGAGTCCGCCACCACTCCATGCATGGTTTACTGTACCACCACCATACCCCTCATTGCCAATTCCCCAACCTTCAAACAGTGTGGAGAAATACGCATTGTTGACCATGGGTGCAAATCGCTTTTTATGTCTTCTGTTGGCTAAAATGGGTTCATTCATTTTGTACATCGCTTCGAAAACATATTTCTCCATATAGGGGCTCGCGTGTTCCTGATTTGCAAAGACTTTTAAGATTGGAACATATTTATTTCTATCTGCAATGCCGGCTAGAACCGCTAGTGCATGTACCCTGTCGTCTGTACTCTTTTTATACAATGGATCCCGATACTCACTTCCATTCCAGAAACGCGTATTGAACACCTCCTTGAAATGTTGCATCTCTTCTAAAAGTTTCTTGGATTCGGAGGTGTATCCCAACTCTTTTGTCGTCAAGTAACTTCCCTTGAGTGCTAAATAGTACCAGAGATTATACAATAACAACATATCTTTATTCTCGCCCCAATCGCCCCATTGCCAACCGCCTTCCCGCAGCAATACTAAACCGTCTTTATCTTTCTCCCATAAGGATATGTATTTTCGAATACCAGGATACAAATCCACAAGGATTTGTCGATCTGCGGTATGCATATAGTATGTCCACAAACCGTAGTAACCAATACTAGCCAAAATCTGATCTGGAAGTTCTTTATCCCAATTACCCGCAGGAATCGGAGCGAACAAGGTACCATCTTCTTTTTGCCAATGGATAAGTTCGTAAAGCCATTTCTTTGCCAAGGCATGCGACTTAGGACACAAAGCGTAAAAAGCCTCTTGCGCTTCCAGTACCGCATCTCCAGTCCACTGTGCTCGCTCGCGATCTGGACAATCCATATAGGTGTCGCGCATCGTAACATATAGGGTCCGATTTGCTTTCTTCCACAAGTTATTGAAAAAGGGATCTGAAGATTCAAAGGCTCCTGCAAAATCAGTATCATATCCTGTTTCCCTATATTTCAAACTATGGATTCTAGCATTTGCCGGAAGTACAAAGTACATAAGGTGTCCATTCATCCAGCCTAAGCTCTCATATTGTTGACGTCCCCCCTTTGTGATATATGTTGCTCGAATATTTTCCGTAGAGCCATTGTAGGTTGAATAATTGTCTGTAAAGAGCTTAATCAAAATACCCGCTTCACTCTCTATATCGAAATAGGGCGTAAACTGCATATTATAGGGCAGCTTACAAATAACAGTATCTCCCTTTCGAATGATGGAGGAAGGCGCAAACTCTTTGAGCCCAAAGTCCTTCCAAAGCGGGATTGGCCTTTTTACAAGATGGTTCCATGGAGCTATCCCTGGAGCACCGTAACTGACAGCCTTACCAAAGCCGGCAGGATTAGCGGTGGTCAGATGCCAAGATGTATCTGCTTGGCGAGCATCAAATAAAATATTAGACTCGGCAAGTCTAAAATTTGGGACAGCCCCTGCAGCTGTTTGGTATTCTTTGAGCTTTTGGACTAGCCATGTACTATCACTGACAATCGTAGTAGCATCGGTTTGCAAATCAAATAAGAGACCCAACTTGCCGCTACTATTGTGGGAGAATCCATGCTTACCAAAGTACCAAACTTTGACAGCTATTGTATTCGCCCCCTTTATAAGATAGTTTGACAAATCTACTTCATCAAAATATGTATCGTTCTTATTCGGTCCTCTTTTTAGGCCTCCTTCGAAAACAACAAGTTTGTCATTAATGTACAACCAGTATTTACTATCCACAGCAATTCGGGCGACTGCTTTTTTGGGTACGGCTTTCATTTGAAAATCCTTCCGAAAAGCAACCCAAGAATTCGCAGTATCGGCCTCATTGGTTCCCAAACCAATCCATTTAGCTTTCCAATTTTGTCCAAATAAGGGATTGTTGTGGGTAAGCACAAGTATCAGGCACCATGCGAAAACTTTGATCTTTGTCATGAAAAGGTTCTTACTTTATTATCCGAACTTCTTTAGGAGCTTTAATCTCCGAAACGATTTTCCCATCCTTATTTCGCGTATGCTTTACACGAATAACACCGTATTTAGTGGGATACGTTCCTTCTGCATAGGTGAGGTTCCCAAGATGAGGTTCAATTTTATATTCTCGACCTCCCGGTTTGAGTAATTTTATACCCAATATATGTTCGGATAACCAGACAGTAGGCCCAGAGGCCCAACCATGACAAAAGCTATGGCGATGTCCTACATAACAATATGCACCAAAATCACCATGGATATCTACCTTACCTGCTGGTACCAACTCATCGATACGAGAAGCATTGGGCAACCAATCCATGTTAAAGTCTTCCCAAAAAGTAGTCGCTCCTATATCAAGCATCGCTCCCCAATACTCCGAAATGATATCCATGGCTTCCTGATATTTGCCTGCCTTGGCCATGGCCTCTAACATGTAGTAACCATAGAATGTCGAGAAATTCTTTGCTCCACCGACCTTCAAGACATCGTGATAGGCCTTATCAGCATCCATCAAACCTGTTAGAGATAAAAGGGCAGCTGCTTGTTTAGAATTATGATGATCGGGAACATATTTTCGCATCTCTTTAACGGTAGACTCACATATTGCTTTTGTCTCCATGTCTTTTAAGATTTCGCTAATAGCAGCGGCTCTTTCGAGTGCGAGAATGGTCATCGCCTGCAATCCCGCATGGACGGCTACTGAGTCTTCGCTTGATGGCCAATCCAAAAACCGGGTTCCATCCATTTGTTCTTTTCCGTCTTTAACTTTGTTTACAATCTGCTTCACAAGTCCTTGCAAATAGGATTTCTGTTCTGTGAGGTATGCTAAGTCACCATGGTGCATATACCAATCGTGATGCAAGACAATCCACCACATTGAATACGTGCTAATTCCACACATCCATCCTGGCAATGCAGTAGCATCTCTCGCTAAATCTAGACTTTTAGGAACGACTTCATTGTATCCAAATACCGTATTTATGGTGGCTACTTCCGGATGTAAATCCCCGACCCATACTAGACGATCTCTTTTGATGGCATCCCATAAGTAATCTTGCATATTAAGATGAACGGTATAGGCTCCTACATCCCATATTTTATTCAATCGTTCGTCACTACTCTTGAACGACCCTAAATATGGGATATCTCTATAGGTAAATACAGCCCTCACTTCACGGAGATGCAGCTCTGCATTTGGATCCAAGAAATCTATCCGTACAAAACGGAAGCCCGACTCCCCTGTTTGATTTTTCCCCAACCAAGGCAGCTGCATCTTAAAATCGCGCATCGCATGATCATTGGTAGCCCCTTTCTCGCCAATTTCAGACATCGCCTCACTGACGGACTCTCCAAGTCTTATGCGTACATTTCTAGGCGTATTGCCACCTCCCCACATTCCAGTGACCAACTCGACCGAGCCACTCAGCTCTTTGCCAAAATCTAAGAGGATACTACTTGTCGATTTATCACCATTCTTCAATATGACTATTTTTTCATTGGTCAAACTGGCCTGACCATCGCCCGCTATGAGAAGATTTTCAACACGTCCCACCTGTCCTTCAGACCAAATAATACGAGTCGGATAGACATACTCGCGCGTCAGTGGGCTGATGTGCTTCTTATCATCACTTAATTTCATCTGCGCTAAACAGGGGACTGTTAGCAATGTAAAAGACAACAGGTGCAATAGTATCTTGGGCATAACGTTCATAAAAAGAGCTTAAGGTTTATCAATTGATATCTGAACGTTAAATATATGAATTAGGAGATCGATTACTATCCTGCCCTTACATGCAAATGGCAGTGAAGCCCTTGAACTTCACTGCCATTATTGTTAGCTTTTTCTTTTTTTAAAAGGAATAGTTCCCCGATTGCAATTCATAGACAATCTTGCCCTCTTCGGTTGGCAACTTTGCAATTACCCCTTCCCTTTCTACGATATTCACCGCATCGATAGCAGATAGCTTGAGGAGACAGCTTGTATTAGGCGGGACTACGAGCGATAATGTAAGTTTACCATTTTCTCGCTTCCAATGGTGTTTAATTAATCCAACAGGGGAATCAAAACTAGCTTTGACCCACTTGATATTAGCCTCTCCAGCGATAGGAGGTTCGATAATAAATTGAGCGTACCCTGGTTTCTCCAATTTGATTCCAGCCAATCCATCCATATACCAAGCCCCAGGATATAAGTACGAACTGTGCAATAGGGAATGTCCGGGTAAGTCTTTCTCCCACATTTCCCAAATGGTGGTAGCGCCATTATCTTTCATGAATCCCCAACTCGGGTAGGAGGTCTGGGAGGTCATGCTGTAAATTAAATCATTTCGTCCTTCGTTTCTTAGCCACTTGAACAATAAAGCGCCTCCTGTTATCCCACTATGGATGTGTCCATTTCGATTGATAAGAATCTCGTTTTCTAAGCTCTTGATTACCTTGCGCTTCTCGGCAGGTGGCACGACATCAGCCAATAAGGCAGCGGCCAGATTGGCCATAGACCCATCAGCATATATTCCTTTTTCTTTGTTATAAAACTTGTTGTTGATGGCAGTGCTGGCCCGATTTGCTTTCTCTTCCCAATTTCGCGCTTGACTATCATCCCCTATGACATGCGCAATCTTGGCAGCCGTCCTCAGGTTGAAAACTCTATATGCGTTATTTAGACAGAGTGTCTCTGGTTTATCATTGTTCATGCCTTCGGCGGTAGCATTGGGCCACAACCAATCACCCAAGAAATCCCACGTACCGCCAAATCTTTTCATTAAGTCCTCTTCGACATTCGAATCCAAAAATTCAAGCCAATTCTTAATCAATCCGTAATTTTCGACCAGCGCATTCTTATCTCCATAGTGCTGATACATAAACCATGGTAAAGTGACTACAATCCCTCCCCAAGCCGGACCTCCTCCACCCCAATAAGTGGGTGCTGTATGTGGTAAAATCCCATTGTTGAATATTCGTCCGCTCGTCACTCCTTTTCGCGCATAGTTCTTGTCTCGCATATTTCCCACCATGGGTTCTGTTCCCTGCACATCACGCCAATCCTGCATCCATTTCGTGTAAAAGGCTCCCAATTGATAATTTAATATTCCAGTCTCACTCGTGGCGTGTGCATCACCACCGTATCCCATACGCTCACGTTGTGGACAATCAACAATGAAGCCGCCTAAAGAAAGATTTTCATAGGTCCATTTAATCTTATTGTACATCCAGTTTTGTAAACTATCCGAACATTCAAAATTTCCTGCATCAGCGTAATCGGTACGTACCAACCATCCCTTTATATCTGCCAAAGTAGGCTTATTGCGCAGCCCTTTAATGGTAATCCACCTACCCGAGCTATAATTAAATCTATTTTTGAAAACGCCTGTTCCCTGCTGTCCCATGATAAACATGCTTCGCATATTAAAGGTCATTTCCTGTTGCTCCCGCTCCGAATAATAAAACCTAATCGTATCGCCAGGTTCTCCCTTCATTTTCACCTCCGTCCACCCCGCAAAATTAACGCCCATATCTACCCGGTAAGTACCGTCAGCTTTTTCCTCTATAGCAATTGGGCGTATCTCGGCTTTCCTACGATTGCCCATAACGTTCTGCGCTGAAAATATCAGATTCAACGGATAGACGCTAACCGCATCCCAATGGCTATCGTCATACAATAGGGTATTCCAATTGTCTTCGCGCTTTCGATCGTCCCATAATTCACCACCCATTTGCCCAAAGTCCCACACACCCAACAACTTGTTAGGTGATTGTTTTATTTTCCAACTTGAATCTGTCAATAGGGTATGGATAGGTTGGCTATTGTCATTCAACATTCCTTCTCCATATATTTTCATTTGTGCAGAGACAAGGGGGAGCATAGGCCGCGAGCCATCAATATCATACCCTGCAAATATAGACCAAGAAGTCCCCAACCAAATACCAATCACATTTTTGCCCTTAGTTAGATATGGGGCAATATCATATACTACATATCGTGCGCGTTTGGTATGATCTGAAACAACAGGGGCCATGACCTCGTCACCGATTCGCTTTCCATTGACATAAACCTCGTGAAATCCGATAGATGCAACATATAGATTGGCCTGTTGTGGCTTTTGGGAGATTTCGAAGACCTGACGTAGCCACGGATCCCAAATATTACAATCACGTTGAGTGGGATCAAAGACCTCATCCCCGCCTATCCATTCAGCTTCCCATTCGTTGGGATCGAATAATCCCGAGCTCCAATGCGCCACATCGCTCCAATCGGACACAAGACCTTTTTCATCCTTTACCGCGACTTTCCAATAGTAGGACCGATCTGAAATCAGTGCCTTACCCTCATAAAGGATTTGATTCATCGCGGAAGATGGTATCCAGCCCGAGTCCCAGATGTCACTGACATCTTGATGAAGCTTCTTCTCTGCACTTGCTACAAGTATCCGATAGGCTTTTTGTTTTTTCGCAAATACATCTTCCTTTTTTGTTTCTAATACCCAACTAAACCTAGGCTTCTTGATATCGATACCAATAGGAGCCTGAAGATACTCCACTTGGAGCCGAGTCGGAATTAAGGGTGATTTTTTCTTTGCAAAAGCAAGGGTAGGAATAAACAAAAGTAGGAAAAGACAAAGCTTCGCGACGTTGCTTAATGTTAATGAAATCTTATCTAACTGCATAAATATAAAATTAATAAATCGAATTGTCATTTCTTAAAGGGACGGATAATTAACAATATGTGTTGTAGTGAGTAGGAGACAAGAACGGGAATCTTCAATTTCCTCAAAAGGACCTTGAAAATTCCCGTTCAGATCAATAGACCCAGATAGGTATTCCTTATTTCTTTGTAAATCGAAGTGCACGAAGGTTAAATCCAGAGACTTCGATATAAAACTTAATCTTATGTTTTCCCTCAGTAAGGTTTAGAACCAAGGGTGTACTGGGGGTCCATTGCCAATTTGACCAACTGCCATTACTTGGCACGGATACGGTACCGGTCTCATTTTTACCATCTACTTCAATCCTGTAGCTGCTCGCCGCTGTAGCTGATAAAGAAACATTGACGAGATATTCGCCTGCATCTTTTACTTCTACAGTGTATTGTAGCCACTCTCCTGCATTGATGTAGCCGAGATTTATTCCATCGCCTTCTATTTCTACAGGTAAACTTTTGGTATCCCCGTTTGCCTTTCTGTAGTTATCCTGACCTAAAGGATTACCTACATCATCATGAAAAGCATAACCCAATCCACCAAAATCAAAATTGGCGGCGGGCAATTCATAGGGTTGGCTCGCTTGGAGAACATGTGGCCCCTTAAAAGGACTGGTAAACGAGACATCTACCCGTACCTTCCGCTCAAAAGCACCTATGCGATAGACAATGTTAGTGGCTCCTTCGCTAACAGCAACAATCTCCCCCTTCTCATTCACAGTCGCAATTTTACTGTCTTCGGAGGTCCAGTTTCCTACTGTCACATCATTGGCATCATCTGGAATACGTGTGATAATAATATTTTTTCTGTTTTCTGGCATCATTTCCAAAGAATGTTCGCTCAGCTGTACATCTTGAAGCGGGATACGAACTATTGATGTGACCGGAACCCTCAATTTAATATCACCACTGCTCACTACTATATCGGTAGTACCTGCTCCAACAAGCTTCACAAGGCCATTATTTGCAACCGTGGCCACGGATAGGTCTTCACTTGTCCATGCAAATTGATAGGTTCCGTCGGTGGGGCTTGCTGCCAGCTGTATCTCTTCTCCCACAAAAGCTGATATCGATGGCTTATTGACATAAATATTACGTTCAACTTCCGTCCGACTATAATCGTCGCATCCGACAAATAAAAGAAACAAAAGTATACAGCATGTGTATTTTATGATTTTAGGCTTCATATTCTTTATTTTTATAATAAGTATATTAATGGAAGTGACTATTGTTTTTCATCTTCCTCCTTAAACTCCAATCTCAGTTCCTCTTTCATTTCATAAGTGGTATTTCCAGAAACGAAGTTGTAACGCAATAAGAATGTTTTGTAGGTTTTAAAGCCGTCATCTTCTATTCTAAATGTATTGGGAAAATCTACATCACCATCCACTTGGTTTACCTGCATATTTTTATACGATGTAATCTTTACTTTGTTATCCTCTCCAATGGTGAGAACAATCGCCGATTTATTAAATACATTGACATCTGAAGCATAAGCTTCACTACCCGCCATGATGCGAACGCTATTCTTGGTAAGGGGATGCATCACTTTTGTACCCGGCATCTCCAGTTCATAGGAAGCTCCCTGAACCCTATACTTCCCTCTCATATTATATATCGTGTTGCCATCGGCCTGGGCCCATTGATTTTTGGTCCTCACCTGATACAGAATAAAGCTCTTTTCGGGGTTGGATTCATAGGAAGAATAGGACTCGACACGAAGTGGTATGAAGTAGGATGAATCAGGTGAAAGACCATCCGGCCTGATGCGTATTGGTAGTCTACCACTGATATCTCCTGCGGCAATAGTGAATTGATAACTTTCGATGTCAAACTTGCTAGTAGGCAAAGGCCGTACATACTTCGAGACATCGGTATCATAGTTAATCCTATTAAATGCATCGATTAAAGAAGGGTCCTGTACGAGCTTGACAATAATATCTTTCTCCGTTGGTTCCGTACCGCCGAGTGAAGCTGCTACATACCCAGTAGACTCCTCTCCTAGCTTGTGAAACTTTCGAGAGACATTGTCAGAAGCACTAATTAAAGCAAAGACATTCTTATACTGCTCTTTTTCGAAAACTTCGTCATTTTTACACGACTGCATACTAATGGTCAACATTATAGCACACCACACCCTATTTTGACGGGATAGTGTGGACCAATATCTGGATTTCAAGATGTTTCTCATGATATATAAATATTTTTTTTAACCATTAATCTTCCCACCCTGGATTCTGATCTAAAGATGGTAGTATCCTCACTTCTTTAAGAGGTAGAGGTAACAGGGCTAACTTTTTGCTCACAATCCGAGCTCCTATTCTAGAGGTATTAGGGATGACTTTGTTAAAAAACACTTCCTTAGACCCCTCTACGTTCATGCCTCTAATAGGTTCGCTTTCGACTTGTTCCATGATGCCCCATCTCCGAACATCATAGTATCTTCTATTTTCAAAAAGAAACTCTGTCATTCGTTCTTTTTCGATAATGTTTTGAAAACTCTTTGCGTCCTCATTGCCGTTGATACCTGGTAATCCTGCACGGTAACGAATAGGATTAAATGCCTTTCTTATTTGGGCCATGTCGCGCGAAAAGGTCTGTTGTTGGCCGTCAACTTCTATCGTGTGGCTTCCAGTAAGGTTGTTCAAAGCCTCTGCATAAGACAACAGAATCTCTGAATAACGAATGATTGGGAACGCTTTTTCCATACGCCTTGCATTGGTACCACCCCAAGCATCAGTTGGATGAATGAATTTTTTAATAACGTAACCTGTAATGGGGAAGTCAGTAGGAGTACTCACGCCTCCTTTACCGTTGGGGGAATCAAAATAGTATTCAATGGTCTGATTATAATAGCCAGACGACGTAGAGGAGCTCATCGGCCAAAAACAGCCACTAAACCCTACACTTGCATAAAATCTGGGCTCTCGATTTCTATACATATTACTCACGTTGGCATTCAGGCGATAACCAGAGAATACTTTGACCTCATTGGTAAATCCACTTTCTTGATAAGGATACGCTGCACTTGAATTGTTGATCTCGCGACCGTCTATCATCAAATAATTGTCAATAACCTTCTGTGTCAAGCTCGTTCCATTCCATCCGTCTACTTTTTGCGGAAACGACATTCGAGTACTTTCCACGATGCCATTGCTACGTCTTGCCCACACATATTCAGGATTAACGGGGATGACCGCCTCTCCGTTGAACATTTCTGAATATGACCGATAGGGATCGATACCGTTGGCTCCTAACGGCCATTGTTCATAATAATCGGGATCGGATGTGACTCCTTGTGGTAAGGCTGGGGTTTCTCCATCGGCAGGCACCGTATGTAGTCTATACAACCCAGTTTCTCCAAGATCAATCAATCGCTTAGCTGCTGCCGCTGCAAGCGCCCAACGTCTCTCATCATATACCTGGGAGACATATTGCTTGTTGTCTGTCGATCTTCTCCAATTTCCAAAGTAAGCGCGCGCTACTTCACCGCCATTGTAAAGTGGGCTGGCATGAAGCAAACGAATCCTGGTGATTAGGCCATATGCCGCTCCTTTTGTAGGAAGACCAAATTCAACCAAAGAAACAGAGTTCGGCAAAAAGACAGAAGCCTCCTCCAATTCTTTGCAGATATACTCGACAGCTTCGTCATAAGTACTGCGTGGACGATCATATGCATCAAGAGTAGCATTGGATTCGATAATTTCATCTTCGAGCAAAATGGGAGGGCCAAAGTCCACAAGAATATTGTAATAGGCATAGGCCCGTATAAAACGTGCATTGGCCAAGATGTCGAACCGATCTTTGGTGGTCATATCTTTTGCTTCATCGATTCGGGTAAGGATGGTATTGCATTTACGGATAATCCGATAATAAAGCCCCCAGGTATTGAGTGAATACAAACTGCTAGCATTGATTTCACCAATCGCAAAGCGCATCCCATTGTAGCCATGAGTGGTGAGGAAGGCTGTAAATGCCTCATCAGTAGCAAACGGCCCCGGTGTATGACTATTATTTTGTAAGTTACCTTCATCCGGAAACATCCCTGCAGTTCCCCAGAGATAGGCTTTCACATAACGCGTTTCTGCAAAGACAGAATCTAATTTCAACTCATCACTGAAATAATCGTCTACACTGAGGAAATCTTTACATGATGAAACCAGGAGTATGCTCACCAAGATGATTGGAAACCACACTTTTCTATATAATAATCCGAATACTTTCATAGCTATTTTCATTTTTACAGATTAATGTAGAGTTGCAAAATATAGGTAGTTGGAATAGGATATACTTCCCCATTCCTATAGGCCAATTCTGGATCGAACAATTTCACTTTGTCCCATAAAAACAGGTTATTTGCGACAAACTGCAAGTCGATAGAGGATATCTTCAATCGCTGTAATATCGGTGCCTTCAAATTATAATTAACATTCACCTCTTGAAGGCGAAGGTACCGAGCATCCCCTTTCCAAAAATCGGACAATTGTGCATTGTTTTCATTGTACCCGTATGCCAATCGAGGAAAGCGTGCATTGGGATTTTCGGCTAGTGCCGGATCCATACCATTTGCAACCGCATACTCTCGAGGTATCCATCGATTAGTGGGATCGTTCGCAATATCTAACACATTACCATTGACTCCGCTAAAAAACGGGACATAACCTGTTCCTATTCCATTACCGGCATAGAAGAAATCCGTCTTTCCAGTTCCTTTAAACAGTACGCCGACCGTGAATTTTTTGTAGTTAAACTCACCACCAAATCCATACATTAATAATGGATATGTGCGATGAGTTAGGGGCACCCTATCATCGGTATTGACAATTCCATCGCCATTGATATCCCGATATTTGATATCTCCTGGCATTACTTTACCAAACTGTGCAGGACTGTTGTCTACATCATCCCAATCTTTGAAGAGCCCGATAGATTGATAGCCTCGTATAGCACCATAAGGATATCCCGAAATCTCTTGATAAGGATACTTCGGGTTAGCTTCTTCCCAATTCTGGATATTATTTTTCGAAAAAGTGAAATTACCGCGTACAGTAAAACTCATATCGTCTGTTAGCTTTTGCTTAAATGACCCAGTACCATCTGCTCCGTAACTTTTCATCCGACCCACATTTCCAAAGGGCATGGTCACCAAACCTGCATAGTCAGGGACCTGCACCCGCTGCATAAAAATACCGTTGCGCTGATCGTTAAAAAAATCCACAATGAAGCTTAGCTTATCATTGAAAAAGTTCACTTCCATCCCGATATTAGATTTGACGGCCTTTTCCCACTGAAGGTTATCAGCCCCAATAACCCCCTCGTTAACAGCCTCCAACAAAGCAGAAGACCCCCAAGGACTGCTAATATATCGATTCACCATGGTGAGGTATGGGAATCTGCGATCGTTGGTAATGCGGTCATTACCAACGGACCCATACGAACCTCTAAACTTAAGGAAGCTGATCCACGGCATATGGTCTTTGACAAATTCATAATTGGAGGGAACCCACCCTGCAGCTACCGATGGGAAAAAGCCGTATTGCTTGCCCGGTTGAAAATTCTCGGAGCCCGTATATCCAAAGTTTACATCCACCATATAAGTATCCTTGTAACCATAGGTCAATCGGCTTGACACTCCTTGGTAACGGATTGGAATGGCGCTCAAATTATTATTTCCCTCACTTACTTTCTTTTGATCACTTAAATAGTAGTATACCAATGCTGATGTACGATGGTCATCCCCTATTTTCTTATCATAGTTCAAGGTACTTTCAAAATGGTATTTCCGATATTGGTCTGTACCTTTTCCATACGACACGGTACCTGCTTGTACACGTTCAATGGTAATGAGCTCGCCTTCTTGATCACGACCAACAGCTTGAAACAATGCCGGAGATATTAAACGGCTCTCATTAAACCAACTCACCAAGTCATAGGCTCCTTGTGCGCGAATCTTCAGACCATCTAAAATGAACGAAAGCTTCTGATCCAATGCCAATGTGAACTTACCTCTATATTCTTGACTTGTCCTGCGTCCCATATGATTGATCATCACCAAAGGCGATCTCAAGGACCCCGTAGTTGATGTAGCGGGAAGTTGTCCATTGGAATATTTTATGGGAAGCAGTAAAGGGTTTAGATTGGACTGCGCATACCATATCAAGTCGGTATTGGCCACTCCTGGATTGTTATTAACCGCTAAAAAACCATCTGTTCCAAAGTAAAGGGTAGATGTTGGGGATAGCTCCAAATCGATGTTTGCACGATAATTGTATGTTTTGTATCCCGTGTTGGCAGCATATACACTACTTTTATCATATTTATAGGCTGCAGTTTCGTTGCTTCCTCCAAGACTGAGGAAATAGCGGGCCACTTGGGCGCCCCCGCGTGCACTGGCATAGTAACTCTGTCTAAAGCCATTTGGGCGCAATACTTCATTTTGCCAGCTAACATCGGGATACATATCCCGATCAGTCCCATCTTGAATGATATCCAACTCCACGTCCGAATATATGGGAGATTCACCTCGTACGACTCTAGCCTCGTTGGCCAAAGCTGCATAATCGCGAGCGCGAAGGTAGTTGGGTAGCCTGGTTAAATGAGACAGTGTAAAATTACCTCTCCCTGTAATACTAAGCTTACCCGCTTGTCCACGTTTGGTGGTAATCAATACCACGCCATTCGCTCCGCGGACACCATAGACCGCAGTAGCGGATGCATCTTTTAGGATGGAGAAACTCTCGATATCGGCGGGGTCTATTGAATTGATATTTCCTTCCAATCCATCGATCAACACCAAGGCACTAGAATTTGCACCAAATGTACCTATTCCTCTCACCCAGAATTCGGATATATTTTTGCCTGGTTCACCACTAGATTGTAAGGAAATCACCCCAGCTGCTCGCCCTCCCAACAAATTTGCGATAGAGACAGCTGGGGTCTGTAAATCCTTAACATCGACACTGGTTACAGCTGCCACATTTGAAATCTTGCGCTGCTGCCCAAGGCCGACTACCATTACCTCCTCTATCTCTTGGGCTTTTACAATGAGTCTAATTTGAATGTCCTTTTTCTCTTCCGTAGCCAGGTACTCAACCGCATCATAGCCCACTGACTTAAACACGACCATATCCCCCTTTGACACTCTGATACTAAATTTTCCTTTGGCATTGGTTGTTGTTCCGATACTAATCTTGTCTCGAAGATATATAGTAGCTCCTTCGACAACCTCTCCTGCATCGTCATAAACGGTGCCCTCAATATGAAAGTTCTTTTGCTCTTGGGCAAAAAGCATCGTGGATACTGACAACAGTACCCCCAATATAAACACTATTTGTCTCATAATTTTAGGTTGGTTTTTGTTGATTAGTTAATTGAGAGTTTTCTAACTCGATTGTTGTTAAAGTCGGCGACATACACAGAGCCATCTTTACTGATCCCAATTCCTGAGGGATTGTTAAAGAGTGCTTCCTCCTTTCCGCCGTCTTTCCAACCGGCTGTACCGGGCATCCCCAGCACAGTCTCTACCATATTATCAGGCGTTATTCTTCGAATACAATGATTGCCAGAATCAGCAATAAAGATATTGCCTTGCGCATCGCAGAAGATTTGTTCTGGATTTCTAAACTGCGCTACTTCCAATCTACCATCTCGATGCCCACCGGCTATCGATCCACTTAATTTTTTAAAGCTATTCTCTGGGTCAGTAACATCGATACTACAAATGCTATTTGCATTTACACCTGAGTTGCCATAAAATGAGATGTATAGAATATTGGGATTTAACGGATTGAAAGTCAAACCATAACTATCTCCTTGTTCTGTTTTGTAGATTGTTTGGACTTCATATGTCCTCGGATTTATCTTGACAATATGACCATGGTAGTAACGTGTGTAAAGAAAGCCGTCGGTAGGGTTAAAAACCATGGAGTGTTTCCAGCCTGCATCGGGGCGATCCCCTGAAGCCGGCCATCTCATTTCTCGAATTCGCGGTCCCCAAAACTCTTTCGGATCTAAGGTATAATAAGATCCAACTGTAGTCTCCGTTGGAAAGCTGATTGTGCCGGTTTCTGGGTCTGCAGCTGGCACATTGGCAATAACATTTCTAGCAACCGTTATCAACTCATTTGCCTCTTCGTCTATTCGGGCCACATGATACATATCGGGAACCCGATTAATCATAAAAATATTGTCTTCCTTATCTACACATACATATCGAGGGGCAACAATGGATTGGGTGAGATCCCCATCACGATAGGAGTTGCGGCTACCATTACCGGCGATGGTCGTCACAGTTACCGATGTCTTGTACAAAAACTTTTGAGTATAAGCTAAAGAATCCTCGCCTATTGCTACGGATATTGTGCAGGTATCGCCCGGGAGCCGAGGAGCTAAAACGTACATCCTCGTTCCGGTAGACCCAACAACAGCCGCTTTTCTGTTATTAAACCAAACACGAATTTGCTTAGGGTCTGTTCCAAAATTTTCTCCAGTTAGCATTACCTTTTCAAGGTATTTCCCCGAGTCTGGATAGACAATTTGTAATTTAACAGGTTTGGACGGATCGTACTCCTCTCCTTGGCCCTGTGTACTGCCGTCTTTCTTGCAAGATAGAACGGTGAATAAAAGCAGTAACAATCCAACGCTTAAGATTGTCGTACTAGTGGAATGCTTATTTGTATCCATAGTAATAGGTTATTAATTAATACATTAATTATTCGAAGGGTTATCGGAAAAATTAAAAAAAATTGGTTATGTAGCTAAAAAATAGGTCTTTGGCTTGGTTAATTCATCATCATCAACTACATTGTAAAGATACCGATACTTATTACTGCACTGTCCTGCTCCATCCTGCAACAGGTTGTTTACAACCGCTTTTACAGGTAATTAGCGCTAATTTTTCGAGATATTTCTTGTCCCATATCAGCCATAATGGAATCACTTATACGTTTTAGCTACTTGAAAATAAATAATCAAAAAAAATGTTTACTTTTTTTTGATTATTCTCGAGAAAAAAAATCAAAAATGATTTTTTTTCTCCCATCTTCACTTACAGAGTGTATCCTTGCGTACCTACTTTCTAGGAGTATCCCCATTGAAATTTTGATTTTCTATACGCCGTTATGATCGGTGATTAATCAAGAGCTGAAAGGTCCCCTAACAAATCGAGAGAAAATAAAAAAAGGGATTTACCTCATCCTGAAAAATTCTTTGCTAATAGACCGGGCTATTTAATATGGATAGATATCCTTAATAGGCCAATTGTCCGTTCGGAATGGAAGAGCAGGAAGTCCTTCCTTGTTGAAAAATTTGGATAGATAGGGGTAATTTTCCCACCCATACCTTACAGCGGCAATATGAGGAACAAGAGGAGAGGATACCATCACTCCCTGCCCGTGTATTCGGGCTTCGGCAGGATAAAATTTTTGGTCGTTACCGGCAACCATAAATCCTTGCAGAAAGGTCTTTTCGTTTGTCAAATGGTCTGTTCCTTTTTTATAGAAAACAATCGCTTTATCCCCTTTATACTTTACCTGCTTTAAATCTGGTCCCGAAAAGACAATGTCCGTTTGACGATATACTTTACGCAATGCTGCAGCTGACAATCTATTGCCGACTTCCCACTTCAGCCTAGGATGTATATCGTGTATATCACCTAGATCAAACGCAGATATACACCAAGTATTTGTCACTTCATTAGCCACTTTTCTTTGTATATCACGCAAAAGAGGCCATGCATCCGTCAATTCATTACCGCTTACTTTTCCGTCAAAACCTGCAAGTTGTACCCACAAAAAAGGCATAGCGCTGTCCTGCCAATAGTTTCTCCAAGTGGAGACCAGCATGGGTAGCAAATATTGATACTGCGATGATCGGTGGCAATTACTTTCACCTTGATACCACAATACTCCCTTCATAGATACATTTTTAAGTGGGGCTATCATGCCATTAAAGAGATATCCAGGAGCATGCGACTGACCAGGTACATCCCAATTTTGGGGCCAAGGAACCTGTATTGCCTCTCCTTTTTTCAGCAAAAGATCATACGCTTTATAACGCTCCATATAGGAACGTGTATAGACGGATGTATTCAACGCATCTTGAGGAATCCAACTTTCTATTCCGGTACCACCATAATGCGCAGTAATTATTGCTATCGGGACATCTAATTTGTCTTCTAGATTGAGGGCGAACGCCAGGGCAACTGCGGACCAACCAGCTACTTCGAGAGAATCACCTACATACCACTTACCTCCGGTTTCGTTCTCTTCAACCGGAGAGGACCATTGCTGCTGCTTATAATGCCTGAGCATGGAAAGGTCATAATCCTGACTTTTGCTCAAACTGTCCAGAACGTCACTTTGCCAAGCTCTCATCTCCATATTGGATTGGCCAGATGCTAACCATACTTCGCCGATATCGACGTTATTGTACACAACTGTCTCGGTAAGAGACGAAATCTTTAATTCCAGTCCTCGGCCCTTTTTTAAGGAACCTAGGGTGACTAACCACAATCCGTTCTCATCTGTAATTGCACGCTCTTCGTTTCCTCCCAACTCGACTTTGACTATTTGGTGCGGCTCTCCCACTCCCCAGACTTTAATGGGCTTTCCTCGTTGGATGACCATATTATCACCAAAATACGAGGATGGTTTTAACTGTTTCTTTTTTAATTGCTCACGACTGAGCAGAAGCATGTGATTTTTAAATTTGATCGATGGGCCATTTACATATATGCCAGTATTCCCCTTTCCAAAGAAAGGCATTAAATTCTCTACGCTCCATTTCAAGAAAACAGCTTGACTTTCCACCTCAACAACCTCTACCTTCCAAGGCCTCCAATGTTCTTTATCTACTCCCGGTGCTCGATAAATTTTAATTTGATAATCTCTATTTAATACTAGCGGTGCCATCACCTCGAGTTCTTCTACTACTCGAATCGTACCATACTGTCTTTTCCCTAATTTCAATACTGTACGATGATCGCGTGTTCCGATTGACAAAAAATGATAGGTAGACTCATCGCTGAAATTCAATATGCACCCAAAGCTATTCTCTTCCTGTAAGGAATCTTCTAGCCTAAAGGATAGGGATATGGCATCCCATATGGAATTGCCTATTGGGGGATTGTCGAGAAAGTAAGAGGAGAGGTTGTTGGAGAAGTTGGGCGATCGTTGGCTATGTAAGTAACCATTGCTATCCATACTCCAATCGCCATGAATAAGAAATCGAGTCGTATCAATCTGAGCAACTACGCTGCCAACGAGAAATCCCATTAGAGAAATCAATAAAATTAGATCTTTCTTCATCTACACTACAATTGGTTTTCAGAAGTTTGGAATGCCCTAATACAATCCTATACGTTCGCTTTTAAGATGAAAGAACGTACATCGCTTTCTATTATTTGGACAATAATAATATTCTAATCAAATGGCGGCATCCTGCCCTATCCTGCAACAGATGTAGATGCAACACACGCTATACAACCTACTAAGTTGGTAGATTACAGCAGTAATCTTATTTCTTTTTTCGGATTTCTTGGATATCAAGATTCCGGACAACCACGCCAGAATTGATCGTCGCTGTACTTTCCCAACCAATGTTCATCGTCGTAATTTTCATATCTCTCCACTGACTCTTTTTCAGAAACCCTCGGGCTTGTGCTTCTTTAAAAGCAGCCTTTAAGCTTGGCAGAATATCGATGTCGACAGGTTGCCATTGGCCTGACCGAAGGCTTTCTTTCAAGACTTGGTTACTGCCGAGCATATAAATAAATTTGGCAGAAGCGTCTGATTTACCAATATCCTCTGCCATATAGGGAGGGATATCTACGTACCTATAGTCATAAAAAGGTAGTCCAAACCATAAGAAATCATCATACCCGGAGGAATTTGGATTGACATCTTGCAGCGTGACAAAAAACTGAAATTGAGCGGAGTGCAAGCCATTATCAAATAATGGCTCAGGCATTTTTAATTCACTAAAAAGTAGGCGGAGATCCATCTTCACCTTTAACATTTCCAAATTATCCGTCAGTGAAGGAGCTTCAAAGGTCTGCGCTAACAATAAATGAGGCCAATATTCTCCATTCTTTCTGACTGCTTCGTACTCATGCTCTGCCAACACTTCCAAACGAACGGAAATCTCATTCTTTGATTTTCTAAATCCGATCGTTTTGGCCTTATTGGCAAACACGATTTCCTCGCCCTGAGCGGGGACGGCAACATTCGATACCAGATGCTTGGTACCCCATTCGGCTATACTCCATTTCGGTTGAGACTCGCTCTTGCCGAATGGAAATAGGAAGTTCCCCTGTCTGGGCTCGCTGGTATTTGCTCCTTCCATTCTTATACCATTTTCAAATTTCCGATCTGCAAGTAGCGATACTGTATCGTGTTGGGATACTGAACGGGCGGCAGTCTGACTTTCTCCCACATGATAGAAGAAGAGAAGACCAAGGGTGAATGCCATTGGCATTATTTTAGTGAAATCAACCATTTTTTTCAAAATTTAATTGAGAATATCTGCGGATCTTTTAGCCTTTCGATTATAAAGGTTATGCTCTTTATTGAAACCGCTGCAATCCTAGTATGCCTTGGCTTATTTTAATACGCTCATACGGTTACTTTATTTTTACAGTCAGATTCAATCTGCCCCCAGGCGCCGTATCCCCATTTAGATACCAATCCAAGGGATCGTCTTTTTGCATATTATCGGACCATTTAAATTCAATTGACGCACCCTCAACGGACAATCCAAGTTTTTCATACGATATGGTGACTATCATCTCGTTATCGAGTATCTCACACCGGACAGTAGTCACATCTTTCCATGATCCATTGACGTACCGTTGTAGCTGGTCTCCATTGACTACCCTAAAATCATAACCATTCCAACCCGATAAATAGGACTCATCAATATTCAACCACAAGGTCATCCAATCTCTACCTGATTTTGTCGATATTTTGTCTACTGTTTGTACATAAAAACTAAGGTCTTTACTGGAAGCTGCTAATTTTAAAACTTTGAAATCATTTCTCCCAGTTTTGTTCTCATATATTATTTTGGGTTCTGATTGTGCTCCTGGATGACTTCGATGTAGCACATCTCCAGTAAAATCTGTATAAAGAGGTGTGATATCTTTCCAATTGATGCTCTTTTGAGGTGATCCATCTTTATTGACGTAGAGGGGAGGATTTGTGCCTTTGTAGCGGCGAATATTCGCAATCATCTGTAAGTAATATGTATCCTTAAGATCGGCAGTCCACGAGGGTTCAATATCCCGACTATATTCTGGATTTGCTTGATCAACAAAATGGGCGTGATGCTTATTCTCATCTGCACGACTCCATTTGCCTGCAATCCATTCATTCCACCCCGTGATGAATATAAAGGGTACATCTTGACTTAAAGCAAAATCCCATTGCTCTTGGATATTGTAACCATAATAGATATCCTTGGAGGGATTTCCGGGTGAGCCTTTGTGAAAACTTCGGCCCCAATTGCCAGACTTTCCATAGAAGGCGCTACCTCCCATTGATGCGTCAAGATTAGGATGTTGTGCTGCAGAAACGTTGATAATTTCCTTCTGTCCACTTTTATTTTTGTAGACGCGTTGGGGCCGTTGAAATTCAATCCATGGCCAACCATTTACCTTCTCGGCTTCATTGGGCCATTGCGACTCTCTAATTGTGAAAAAAGATTCGTAATCTCTTCCTGCAGCCTCCTTGGATAACCCGATGATAAGGGGCT
Source organism: Sphingobacterium sp. SYP-B4668 (assembly GCF_027627455.1). NCBI lineage: Bacteria > Pseudomonadati > Bacteroidota > Sphingobacteriia > Sphingobacteriales > Sphingobacteriaceae > Sphingobacterium > Sphingobacterium sp. SYP-B4668. The sequence continues at coordinate 4,851,092 of NZ_CP115483.1, forward strand.
TTCCTTCCAAATAGTACCAGTTATCGGGATAATTGCTGATTGCCTGAGGACCATAAAAGTTTTTGTAAATTTCTTGCATCGCTTCTCCGGAAGCTGTGTTCGTATAAAAAACGATTTTAGGGGGGGTCTTCCCCTGTTTTCTTACGGCATCCATTGCCTTCATTAAAGCGTCACATTGTTTGAAATAGGTCAATCTATTGGTCGCATCGATAACAAGAAAATCAACCTCAGCATCGGTTAGGAGTTGAATATTCTTAAGATGTACCCAATAGTCGTCACCTCTATAATACCCATAGATGGGTTCACCCCAAAAATAGTATTTCCCGGCACCTGACGCTCCTCCTCCCCATCCGGGGTGATAGAAGTCCTGGAAAACTTCAGGACTGTATTGGTACAACTTATCCAAATCCCATTGGTGGGCAGAGGTAGGAGACCCATCATCCCCTTGCCATAAAAAATAGAAAAGCCCGATTTGCTTGCCCTTCTTTTGCGGTCCTACTTCAGAGAATTGGGGCAAAATCCGTCCGAGATCATCCACACCCGTAAACGCCTGACCTTTAACGCCCAAGGCAGCCCATGTGGTGACTAGGGTTAATATTATCTTTATACTTATTTTTTCCATAATTCACATGCGGTATACATTCGTTTTATAACTGTTGTCAACTCCACTATAATAACCTAAGGCCCTTTTCCATTGCTCAGCAAATTTCTTTAACGCTCAATCCGTTTTATAGACAAAATTAAACCGCCCTCCCGGGGCTGTATCTCCATTAACGTAGAAATCCATAATATTACCATTTTCTTGCATATTGTCATTCCACTTAAATTCCAAATTCAATCCCTCTCCCTTAATCCCTAGCACTTTTTTCGGAATGGCGATTACCAGTTTATTATGATGTGTAGCCATCTTAGAATGACCGATGCTTTCCCATTCCCATCTATTTCCTACATTGCGTTCTATGACGACTTTATTCTTGGATGGGCTCATTCTATTGATTACAAAATCATACCCGTTCCATCCGGTATTTTTATCTCGATCTATATCTATAAACAACAGCATCCAATTGCGATCATTCGGAGAGGTCAATTTGTCATTGGTTTCTACATAAAAATAGATTTGATCGATATCTCTTGCTACTTTGGCTCCGACAATATCATTCCGCCCGGTAGTATTTGTATAGTATTTATCATACCGCCCGCGATGACCCCTGTGTTCGGTATTTCCTTTATAATGTGCATAATAGGGTTTGACTTGATCCCAATCACTAGGTTGGGCAAGATTTATGGTCTTGGGCGGGGAGGCAATATCCAAGGTTGCCATTCCCTTAAATTTACGCACATTGTCTATTAATTGTTGATAATACACATCCCCTTTGTCTCCCCATCCTTTATTTGGCTCAATATCTCGACTATGTTCCCAATCAAACTGATCGACAAATGAGAAAGGATCTCCGGTCCAACTATCCGAAGGAAGCCATTGTCCAGCAATAAATTCGTTCCAACCGGTTACAAAGACTAATTCAGGATCGATTTTTAGTGCTTGGTTCCACTGCTCCTGAAAATTCCACCCATATAGATAGCCATCCACTCTTGGGTCAAATCCGTTAGTCTGACTGAAACTTCTGCCATATGTCCCGGGAAGATTAAATGCACTACAGTGGCCATTCGTTGATGGCCCTGCATTCTGGGCAACTCCTACAGTGACTTGCTCAAATGATTCGTCTTTATTCTTGACATATCCTTTCTGTGGATAATTCTCCAGCCACCCCCAGTGGTCGGAACGCTTTGGTCCGTCAACATAGTCTGGTTGGCCAGGTCGAAAAGTAAAAAAATTGGCTATTTCCTGGTCTTCAGTTGTTTTTTGAAGATTATCTGGATAGGCCATGATACCAGGTTTCCCTTTCCATACGAACCATAAATTCTGATAGCGGCCGGGTTTATACACATCTTTGTAAAGCTGCCGAAGTGATACCAATGAATGGGGGACTGGCCCAAAAGGTAGCATAAATGCTATTTTAGGAACTCGTACTCCATCTCGTTGAGCTTCATCCCAGGTTTTCAATAGGGCCTCATACGACTCTTGCCAGGTTAAGCTCCCATTGGTGCAATCAAAGAAAACAACATCTACCCCAGCATCTGCCAGCATCTCAGCATGTTTACGAAGCACCCAAGGGTCGGTGGTCTTATAATACCCCAATAAAGGTTCTTCCCAGAAAAAAAAGCCGGGCTTTTTAGTTCCCCACGCAGGGTGGTGGTAATCCTTCATGGCTTCTGGATGTTCTCGAACAATTTCGGTGATATTTTTGACTTGATAGGTGGTGTCATCATGTCCCTGATGCCATGTCCAATAAAACATGGCCACCAACTTATTGTCTTTTTTTAAACCGGCAGTTTCTTGGCTCGCGGCTTTGCGCCCCAATGCGTCGGTAAAAGACCATTGATCGCTATTGACAATCTGCTGGGCTTTGACGAGCTGTGCATTCCAGCATACTATTAGACCAAAAATTAATAGTGATATCTTTCCTTTCATCATGCTATAACTAGTTGAATTATACGGGTACTCATCTCTTATTTTTCTACTATTCTAACCATCCCGGGTTTTGCCAATTCTGGTTGTTTAACTTGCTCATCTTATCCACCTCGCTTTTATCTATCGGATACAGTAAATATTTATTATCCCATGAATGGCGATCGGAAAACTTAAATCTATTGTAGGCAAAAGAACCATCTTGCCTTTTCACGATGCTCACCCCTGTAACAAACTTATCTGTTTCAGCTAATATTTTCCAACGGCGCACATCAAAAAAACGGTGTTCTTCGTATGCTAATTCTACTCTACGCTCATTTCGATACTTCTTTTCAAAGTCCTCTTTGCTTAGCCCCGTAGGAAAACCAGGCATCCCTGCACGCGTCCGCACCGCATTAACGGCATCGCGTGCGCTCATTGACCTAGTTCCTGTTTGCATCTTGACTTCTGGCCCATGCGACTGATAGGCGGACTCGGCAAAATTCAAATAGACTTCGGCCAAACGAAATAGTCGAGTATAACCGTCAGCAACATTGTTGAGTGTAGAGCTATGATTATAGTATTTTCTAAGGTAGTATCCGGTACGGGTATTTTTACGACTGCTATTGGAAATTTCATCAGCGCCGCCAACAAATGTCTGTACGACATCGGATGATGCGGAAGAGGTTTCCAACACTCTCAAATTTCTAACACGGATATCTCGATTTGCCTGTCCACCAAAATCGAAACGTAGCACATCACCTTTATTGCCCCAACCTAACCTGGCAGCACTGGCAGCAATGTCAATTGTATGTGTAGTCCAATTGGTGGCCACCGGAATATTCGGGTAGGTGGTGGACCTTCCCCCTGCAATTGGGCTAAAAAACAATTCGGGACTTTGGATGCCTGTGGTGCTCTGATACTCAAAAACGAGCTGAACAACTGGGAAACCTTTCATTTTGGAGGGCAGAGCAGAAGTCTGTACGAAAGGGTCCCCTCCCGTTGTAATGATGTCAAAGTAGCCATTCTCCTCCTTAATGTTCATGTGGTTACTGGTGCCCATTTGTAAAGAAAGGTTATATTCCTCATGACCTTCTTCTCTAGACGCCTTCGCCGCTCCATTGTAAAATATGGAAGCATAAAATCTCGGATCCCTTTTGCTATAGGGCGCCTCAGGATCGTAGCCAGATGCAGTATTGATAATAGGTTGAAGCCTATCAGCATCTGTATAACCCAAAATAGGAGCCATTCCGTTTGCCATTTCGTAGGCATCTACCAAATCTTGTGTCGGACAATGCCCAGCTCTTTCTTGGTTGGGAGTAGAAGGGAGTCCGACATATCTCCAAACTTCCTGACGACTCCCCAAACCATAAATCGTTTCCTTATCTACTGATCGCTGATCGTTAGGATTGGTAAGGAAATAAAGTGCATACGCATTTTCTGCGACTGCGGCACTGGGCTGGACATCAAAAAGTTTATAATCATTGTCCAATAGTTGACCAAGAGCCTCTGCATTTATAGCTGTTGCTTCGGCCCAAGTAAAGGTACCATCATCAAATAATGGGCTTACTGCATATGTGATGGCTTGCGACATGATGGCATATGGAATCGCTCTCGTCATAATTCCATTTTGATTGTCATAAATATTCCAAGAAAAACCATCTTGCTCGTTTGGGGCTGCGAGTGCCTCTCTGCAATCTGAAATAATAAATTTTACAATCTCCGAAACTGATGTACGGGTCATCGCTCCATAGTCCGACCCGACTGGAAGCGCCTTATCCAGTAAAGGCACGGCACCGTATCGCTTAATCAATTGCAAATAATACAAGGCGCGCAAGGTGTGTGCTTGTGCCTTCCAACCAGCTTTCGTGGTTTCAGAAGCGAAGGCAGTAGATGTTGGAATATTCTCTATAAAAACATTACATTTCCTTATTCCCTGATATAGACTTGTCCATGGACTTCCATCAGTCAGTACACTTCCAAAATTGGAGGGTGTTACATTTCCATTATACCAATTGGAGTATCGATTTCCAGCAATAATATCTTCGGAGTCATGTGATTCGTCTGATAATGAAGCTCTCGCAGCTCCTGGTGATGGACAGTGTCCATAACATGAATTTAAATATCCTCGAGTACGGTTGTAATCGCTAAATACCTCATCCATGGTAATCCTTCCATCCAACGGCAAGTCTAATTGCTTATTGCAACTACATGCCATAAGTAAAATGGCAACATAGATAATCTTCTTATAAAAATTCATAACCTTTTGAAATATTTACAGCTGTTAAAAAGTAAGACTGACTCCTAAATTGTACACGCGATAGACTGGTATCGCACCGAAACCTCCTCCTTCTGGACCGAAATCATCGGTTTTCATATGACTCCAAGTCAACAAATTCTGTCCGCTTAGCAAAAATCGAATCTTTTCAGCTCCCATTTTATGCGCAATACGTAAGGGCATACTATAGCCTATCTCTAGATTTTTAAGACGTAGATAGGACATATTATTGACATAGAAGTCATTCCCTTCGTGACTTGCGGTAGCATTTGTTGACAATGCTGGATATAAGATTGGAGCTCCGCTTTGATATCTTTCTTCTGTCCATGCTTGTTTATGAATATTTGCATAGATGCCTTCATAATGATGTTCTTGAACTCCCCAACCGGTCACAATGCGAGAATATCCACCTACTCCTTGAAATAGGACATTCAAGTCAACGTTTTTATAGTTTACTTTTCCATAAATTCCGTACGAATAGGTCGGGATGGCACCTGTACCAAGAGGTACCCTATCTCGATCGTCAATCACTCCATCTGCATTTAAATCTTGGTAGAGAAAATCCCCTAGGCGCTTGGAACGCTCATATTTCGGGCTATTACTAAGTTCTTCAGCGGTATTGATATATCCATTGCCTTTACTATGATCGATTACGTATCCAAATGCTTGACCTACTGAAAAACCTTGTGAACGGAATGGATAGATATAATCTTCGGCTCGCTCAGCCTCATTATTGCTTACTATGTTATTCTTAGTTTTGCTGAGATGCCCTCCAAAACCAATAAACCAATCTTGATTCAGGGATTTCTTAACATCTAAAGTAAGTTCATAGCCTTTATTTTCAAAAACACCGACATTCAAGTTGGGATAGTTTCCAAGAGGTATACCTTGAAATGTAGGGATTGCCGAAGTGGCCCCCACCATCATATTGTCTGTACGCTCATCAAACAAATCAGCCGTGATAGTGATTAAATTAAACAGGCCGATATCCACACCAATATTTCTTTTTTCAATCTGTTCGGCTTCATACATAGGATTTCCAAATCTATTTTCGCTGACGAGGTATTGGAGATATGCGATAGGTCCACCACGGCCTACCGTTACATCATCGATATATGAAAATCGTCCTTGACCATTTTGATCGGTAGCGGTCTTAGACCATGTTCCTCGAAATTTGGCCAACGATAACCAAGAGACGTCTTTCATAAACGCTTCATTGGTCAAGGCCCAAGCCAAGCCAATACCTGGAGTGAAGGTATAACGACGGTCTTTGGCAAACTGCTCTGACCCTGAATATCCCCCAATTAAATCTACGATATACCGCTCGTCATAGGCATACTGTGCTTTGACTCCAGAACTCATCCTATTGTATGGAAAAAGCCCCGGACTGCCATTATCTGCTTTGATCAGATTTTGGTAGAAAAAGTATCCGGTACTACTGATTTGGTGTTTGTCAAATTTTCTATTGAAACTAAGCTGTCCTTGGTACGACAAGTGATAGTAATGAGAGCTCGATTTGGAATAGCCTAATGGTTCATTTACGTTGGTATAAACGGGCGAAAAACTCAATTCATCTAAATTAATGGTATTACGACGCATTCGCTGATAATCCTGTAGGGTATTCATGCTTCCTACTGTATTCGTCTGGTAGGAAAATAAACCACTAGCTGATAATCCATCTACCAAAAAACTCAAATCCAGATTAGCTCCAAACTGCGAAAAGATATTGGTGACGGTGTGATTACGATATCCTCTCCTATTCAACATACCGTAGGTTGGGTTAGTAACATCTCCGGAGGTAATCACCTGCTTGCTATTGGACAGCTCTTCTCCGGTCTCTGGATCAAAGGCTTCGGGGGTTAGCGGACCATACATGCTCGGAGGAAGATGAAAAATGCTACTGTATATAGTTGCATTTCCCTCCCCTGGAGTATGCTCTCTCTTGACATTTCCCGCCAATCGTACATACGCAGACAAATATTTATTTATTTTCATATCCACGTTGGACCTATAATTGGCCCATACATTATATGGATTGGTCCGATAGTCTTCTTGATCCGTATTAAAATATCCTGCTTGGTGCATAAAATTAACATTCGAGTAATACTGTACTCGATCGCTCCCTCCAGAGACATTAAGTCCAACACGCTGCATATTTGAGAGTTCACGAAAATAGTAGTCATACCAATTGTTATTGGGATACAAAGGGTCAGAGCCTGATACGAATTTTTGTATTTGCTCTTCGGTATAGAGCGGTTTATAATTCGCTTGACTCTTGTAATCATTATGCCATGCTTCTTGACGAAGTGCGACATACTCACCCGATGACATCATATTGGGTCGAGTGGTAACCTGTTGTACCGAGTGGTCCAAGCGGGTATTGATTTCAATATCTCCTTTCTGCCCACGTTTGGTTTTAACCAACAGGACCCCATTCCCTCCTAATATACCATACATTGCTTGATCCAAACCATCCTTAAGTAGGACAACAGATTCAATCTCGTTTGGTGAGATGTAGTCAAGAGTTTGATTGGCATTGTAGGGAATCATGATGCCATCTACCATGACCAGTGGTCCCCCCGACCTTGAAGTCGAAAATCCCCTAACATAAAAGTTGGTATTGGCCCGGGACAATTCTGAAGAGGTTTCTTGCGTGGTTAAGCCCGAAAAACGTCCTGCAAATCCCAATGTCAAATTCGCAACGGGAGCTCGTTCCAACTCCTCCCCAGTGACGACAGAAACCGTACTGGTCATCAGACGCTTGGGCTGCTCATCCCAGCCTAACGGGATAACATTATCTAAACTATGAATGTCAAGTTCCAACTGGACATCCATATCAGATTCGCTATTAATTTTGACCGTTTTGGTCCTGTAAGAATCGGCTGAAAAAGTCAAAGCCAAACTACCGTCATCCACTATAATATCATAGTGTCCTAAGACGTCTGTGGATGTCCCATTTTTTCCTTTCTCTGACTTGACAGACACTCCCTTCAATGGCTTTCCATAGACATCTGTCACCTTTCCCTTTGCGGGAAGTGAGTATGATTGCGCCGAAGTAAAAGATAGACCTAAAACAAATAATTGAAGACCTATGGCTATTACTCGAATAATGTAACTATTCATATGCTTTTATATCTCGTTTAATAATTAATATTCATCCCGGGATTTGGGATTACCACCCGGGATTTTGCCACACCACGCCTGTAATAGATTCCAATCGACTTGCTTCATTTAACGGAATGGGGAGTAAGAGATAGGCATTAGTATAGTTGCGTCGTTCTAATGTCCGCACTGTCCTCCTATTATAAGTAAATGTCCCGTCTTTACCCTTCACGATTTCCATAGCCGTGACCCATTTATCGGTCTTGGAAAGATCACCATCAGGTTGGCTCCATCTACGGACATCAAAGTAGCGACACTCTTCAAATGCTAGTTCTACACGTCGCTCATTCCGAATCCGTAAAATCAATTGTTCTTTATTCAACCCATTCGGTAATTCAGGCATATTGACCCGACTTCGGATTTCATTTACAGCTTCCCTGGCCTCATCAAGATGTCCGGCCTCAGCCGCAGCCTCGGCAAAGTTTAGTATGATCTCACCGAGACGGAAATACTTCCAACCTGCCCCAGCGACAGGGTTATCATTTCCAGAGTTAGGATGCAAGAATTTGCGATGGTAGTATCCTGTTCTCGTAGCACGACGGGCGGTAGGGTGTATACCCGTTTGTGGTTCACCAACGTAAGTCGTTATAATACGGGTTCGATTTCCAATCCCTCCAGGATAATTTTCAGGAGACTGCGGGACTTCTATAAAATTCCAAAGTGCTTTACGCTTCGACCCATTGTGATATATAGATGCGTAAAATCTAGGGTCACGATTAGCATAGGGATTATTGGGGTTATACAATTTATTTTGAGAATTATAGTTGGGTTGGAGGTGCTTCTCATCCAAATACGGATTTTCTAAATTTAATATAGTTTGCCCATCCAGGGTTTCGTAGGCATCGACCAACTCTTGTGTGGGAGAGGTCCCACTTTTGTAACTATCCTGTGCACCAACTCCATCGATATTCCATATATTTCCCTGGCCTTCTCGACTTTGATAAATAGTCTCCAAATCGACCTGAGAAATACTAAAAGACATCCCACGAGTAAAGTATTCATTATACACCCCCGCATATTTACTATTTTCAGGTCCCAAGAATGACACATCAGATTGATAGGTCTGGGGGAAATTTACTTTTTTATACAATTCATATCCGTTGTTTCTCAAATTTTGTAGAGACTGTTTATTTATTTGGTATGCCTCTTCCCAATGGTCCTTGCCGATATTGTTCATCGGACTAGCTGCAAACAAAAACATCTTGGATTTAATAGCCTCGGCCAATGCTTTTGTAACACGATATGACTCGCCGTTGCTTATGCGCCATGGGAGATATTGGGATTGCAAACCTGCATTGCAATCTTCTTCGATAAATTTGACAATCTCATAATAAGTCGGTTTCACGAGCGTACTAAAATCCGCAGCAAAATGTATAGGCTCGCGAAGAATAGGTATGGCATTTCCATACCATTTCAGTAATTCATGATAATAGTAAGCGCGGAGCACATGAGCTTCTGCTTTCCAACGGTTACGCTCCTCTTCACTATTCACCTGTGCCTTGTCAATTTCGGAGATAAAAATACTGCAATTGCGAATGCTTGCCCAGTACCGATTCCAGTAGTCTCCATTACCTGCTTCTACAGAGGCCGGGGTTTCTATAGGATGATTTCCTGCTGAAGCATTACCATTATAAAGTCTGCCGGAAGTCAATGTAGGCTCGGCCTCAGCGTCTCCATCCCAAGCTTCATCACTCCACACCACGGGACCTCTCGACCAGAAAAAGTAACGAACGCCCTTACCGGACATATTGGAATAGCAGCTATTTAAAAATGCACCTACCTTTATGTGATCCTCAAAAACCTCGGATAAGTCCATTTTTCCATCTGGCGCCATATCCAACGTTTTGTTGCATGACAACAATAATATGGTCACACAAAATCCTATTATATATTTTTTAATTTTCATATCAATTTATATTTTCCTCAAAATCTAATATTGCATCCGAAACTATACATCTTCGTAATGGGATATCCGATAGCATCGTTATATTCAGGGTCATGATGGGTCATCTTCAATTTATCCCATGTGACAAGATTTTGTCCAGAGATGTAGGCACGAAGATGTTTTATTCCTAAATGACTGAGAAATTTTTGATTAAAGGTATAAGCTAATTCAACATTCTTCAGCCGGATAAAAGACCTATCCATGATAAAAAAATCATTTGCTCTATGATTGGTATTGAGCTGCGTACTTAATGCTGGGTAGGTAATGTTTTCACCATTTTTATAGCGTTCTTCTGTCCAGGCAGTACGGTGATATCCAAAGTAATTACCCTCTTTTGTTGTCTCCCAGACACCTTGCTCGGCAAAGTTTGTCGAATAACGACCTACTCCTTGAAAAAAGACGGTAAAGTCCCAATTCTTGTATGTCCCACCCACATCAAATCCATAAATGATTCCCGGAATTGCAGAGTTCTTTATAGGGGCCACATCCTTATCGTCAATCACTTCATCTTGATTAAGATCAATGTATTTGAAATCTCCCACTCGAGGTACTCCAAAGCTGTATGTGATACGCGAGAGGTATTCGTCTAACTCCTCTTTAGAATTGAAATATCCGTTACCATTGCTGTAATCTATTCGGTGTCCCCACGCTTGGTGTAACGGAAACCCTGTTGTGGTATAGCGATAGCTATATGATTCACCACGTCTAGCCTCATCTAAGAAAACAACTTTATTCTTATTAAAACCCAAATTACCATTAGACCTCAGGGTCAATTTGTCACTAAATATCTTTCTATAGTGATACTCGATTTCAAACCCTTTATTATTGACAATTCCCATATTGACTTTGGGAATGTTACCTAAAGGCACCCCCTGAAGACTTGGTACCGTCCCTCTAGTGAGGAGTATATCCGACCGACGCTCTTGGTATACATCAAATGCTAGATCTAAATCTTTAAATAATTGAACATCTAGACCGACATTCGTCTTTTTAGCTGTTTCCCAAGTAATGTTTGGATTACCCAATAGCCCTTGGTTCACGCCCCGTCCTTGAGACAAACTCCCCAAAGGCCCACCACCCATAGTGATATCACTTTGATAAAGAAAACGCTTGCCGTCCATTTGATCATTACCGACTTTACCATGCGACCCTCTCAGCTTCAAGTTTGTAAGCACGGGATGCTCCTTGAGGAAGCGCTCATTACTGAGTACCCATCCAAGCGAAAATGCGGGAAAGAATCCAAATCTCTTTGTAGGAGAAAACTGTTCGGAGCCATTATACCCCATATTAATCTCGGCGAGGTAACGATTATCGTATCCATAAGTAGTCCTTCCGACAAGACCTATGACATTATAAGGAATCTCACCACCATTAGTCTCCCAAAAATCACGCTGGCCCAGTATCAGCCCTGTTACATCATGTTTGCCAAAATTTCTTTTATAATGGAGAGACCCTTGAACGTTAATATTGTATCTAGAGGAGACACTACGACCTACTGATAATCGATTCTCATCTGGACGAAACACAGTATAAGACAATTCATCGGTATCATAGTTGACTGTGGCTCGATATAAAGGCTCCAATTTTGCACCCTGAACTGTGGTACTTGCATATGAATCATAAGAAATCATACCCTTTAGCGACAGGCCTTTAGTAATCAATGTTGCTAAATTCCAATCTGCTCCGAAGGTTCCGTTCAGATTTGATCTCATGGTATTCCGATATCCCATGCGATTCATGACTTCAAATGCGGACCGATCTAAATAGCCCGGATCAACGATTTGTCCTGGCTCTACCCCAAATCCATCAATAGTAAGTGGCCCGGGGGTGATAGGTAATATAGATTGCGCTTGAAAGAAAATATCCCGCATCATCCAACTCGGACTACTTGAAGGATAAGCTGACGCAGAAGGCATATTGACTTGTTCGATGTAACTTCCTAGATTTAAATAGGTTTTAAATGAACTAGAAATGTCGTAGTCCAAATTTGCGCGAAAGTTATATCGATCCAACTTGGAAGCTGAATTGTAGCCAAGCTTGGATTCGGGCTCTACATTTAGATTGCCTCCCTGATGTAGATAGGCTGTATTGACAAAAAATTTGACCTTTTCTGTCCCTCCAGATGCTGTTACGTTCACTCTAGATTGGGGTGTATATCGACGAATAAACATTCGATAATAATCATGATCCGGATAAATATACTGGAGCACCTTTACTTTTGACTCGTAGTCAGGATCATTGGGATCTAAACCGAGTAGAGGATTAACAAATTTCTCCCTGGTTTGACTACTGAAACGGAGAGGCATCTGATCATTCAGAGAAGCTTCATTTCTAAGATCTATATATTCCCAAGAGTGCAGCCGCTCGGGTTCGCGGGTGAAGGCTGAGTAACTCTGATCAAGCGAGGCACTAAATTCTGTTTTACCGGCAACTCCTCTTCGGGTAGTAATGAGAAGTACTCCATTAGCGCCGCGGACCCCGAATACTGCTGTCGCTGACGCATCCTTTAAGGTGGTGACTGATTCTACTTCAGATGCATCTAATGCTTGGAGATTGTCCCGAGGCACCCCATCTATCAAAATCAAAGGAGATTTTCCATTAGTGGTAGCCGCCCCTCGCAAATACAATGTAGCATTGTCTACCCCAGGCTGCCCTCCGCCCGATTGTATTGCAGTCAATCCCGATATTCGACCCGCTAAAGTAGCTGTGAAATTTGCCGACGAAGATTTCCTTAATTCTTCTCCGCTAACACTACTTATAGCACCAGTCACTGATATCTTTTTTTGTTCACCGTATGCCACGACGACTACCTCATCAATGGCCCTATTTTCGGAAATCAGATTGATATTAATTGTCCGAGCCCCATCCACTTTAACCTCCTGCCTCTTGTACCCTATAAAATCAAAAGTTAGATTCCCATTGCGTCGGGCTTTTATAACATATTGCCCTTTACTATTAGTCGAAGTAACCTCTGTCGAATTACTCAGTCTTACAGTAACACCCGAAATAGGAACTTTGCTCTCGGAATCCAATACGGTTCCTTCTACTTGTAAATCCTCCTGAGCGAGAAGAGAAATACCATTAAACAAGAAAATAAAGACAAGGATGGCAATCCTTTTTATTAAACAGTTCATATAAGTCTTTTCATTCATAATTCATTTGACTAAAATTTATTGTAAGGCATGTTACCACATATGTGATAGGTAAAAAACAGGTACTTCATTCTTTTTAGGATTGTTAGGTTTATACAATTTATTACTGGTTAGATGGTCTAAAATTAGGGGGCAATTTTAAACATATCATCATGCTCTATCCTGACTAAATACTAGGGTCAAAAAGATAGATTTAGCTCTTTAAAAAGAGAAAATTAAACGGAATAACAAAAGCTAAAACGTTTTTAGGAAGCGGTCAAATGGAAGTTTCCTAAGAACTATCCTGTGCTATCCTTATTCGCCCACACCACAAAAAAAAGACGTGTTTCAACAAATCGAAACACGTCATTCATTTATTCTGAATAAAAAAATTGATAATACTGAATTACTTCTCTTAGTGAGTAAGATTACTTAGGATTCACCTCCTCTATAAAACCGAAGTTCTATAATATCACTTGGAATTGTATGTTCGTTCCAGTGATTATGCATCACTAAGGCAGCACCTATGGCTGTCGCTTGGGCCATGGAAGCCGCGTAGACCTCGACATCACTAAATGTCTTGGCAATCAAATTCATATAGATATTATTTTTACTGAACCCGCCGTCGACAAATATCCGACGTATTTTCTGATCTCCAAGCACGAGGTTAGTCGCGACAACTTGTGAAGCCACCAGGTCCAATATAAGGGCATGATAAGCGACTATACTATCTTCGAAATCAGACAATACACGTTGACCAAAAGCAGCTAAAGAAGTGCCATCAAATGTAAATCGCGTTTGCAGATCATCTATAATTTCCCAGTCTACATTTATATTCCTGAATTTAGCAGTGGTTACATCAAAGTGGTCTGCAATCCGCTTGAGCTGAATCTCATGCTCATGACCTGCGAATAGACGAGAAGCTTTTACAGGTACGCCTGTATACGTCATGTAAAAAAGACAGTCTTGATTTAACTCATCGGGTGTCAGTGTATCGTTATTAAACGGATTGAAAGAAATACACCATGTGCCCGTTGATATAAGGATAAAAGGCTCCTTGAAATTCAATATATAAGGAATTAAAGCTGCTGAACTATCATGCAATCCAATGCCAACAGAATAATTGCTACCAGGAAAAGTCGCGGGAAATACCGCTTCTCCTTTGACTATAGGAGCAAGTTTGTCAATGAGCCCCTCACTAATGACCCAATCATGATAGCTTTGCTTACTAAAGTCCCATAGGGCCGTATGGCAACCAATACTAGTCATATCCGAATATATTTGTCCGGAGACAAGGTAGCTGAGGTATTGAGGAAGGTGGAGGCTATACTTTAGCCGTTTAAAAACTTCAGGGTTACGTTGTTTTAGACGATACAATTGGAAGCCGGAATTCAAGCTCCCTAAAGAGGGAGAAGCTGTATCTAATAAGAACTGTTCACGGCCACCAAATTTCGCATAGATTTGATCCTGAAGCTCCTCTGGATAGGCCTTTAGATAGTTATATAGCGGAGTGAGTGGCCGCCCATCCTCATCCAAATGCACCAAACTTGCCCCATACGAAGTAAAATTTATAGCCTTGACATCAAATTGCCTCTTCGTAAAAACCTCATGCAGAGAATCAAATATAGAAAGTCTAAGACTTTCTATATTCTCACACGGATCGCCGTCTTCATCAACAGTTTCTATAAAACGAGCTGTCCGTTCAAATACGAGATTGTAATGTTCATCAAATAGGAATAATTTTTTATTGGTTTTACCTACATCGAATATTGCGATGGTGGGAATCAGACTCCGTTCCATGCCTATAGTCCAGTCGCGATTGAATCCACACCTCTCTCCTCAGTCAATTGTCTACGGACATCCAGCTCCTTAAACAACCCAATAGGGTCTAGGGCTGCGCCACTTCGCAATCTTGCTTCGGCCAAAAGGGATCGTACATCCGTTCGAAAAGCGTATTGTAATATTTCCTGAGCTTGAATGACATCATTCTCCTGCTGTGCAATCCTCAGAGCTTTGCGATCTACAAGCAGGGCTTGTGCATATGCAATTTTTATAGCTTCCACAGATTGCAATAAATCAATAAGAGGATCTTTCTGATTATGTGATGCATCTATCATCCACCCCAGTCCTGTTGCATGGTCTAGGCCATTCAAATCCATCCCATCAACCAGTTCATTAAATATCAAAAAGAGTTGATAGGGTTTGATACTGCCTGCAGTAAGGTCGTCATCCGCATACTTACTGTCATTAAAGTGAAATCCACCTAGCTTACCTTCCATCAATAGTAGAGATACGATCTGCTCAATATTCGCATTGGGAAGATGATGCCCTAAGTCAACCAATGTGTATGCCTTCTCACCCAATTTATTAGCCAATAGCAGGGACTGCCCCCAATCGGCGATAGTAGTAGAATAGAAATAGGGTTCGAAGCACTTGTATTCGATAAACATTTTCCAGCCCTCGGGAAGGTGTTTGTATATTTCACCCAGGCTTTCTAACGTATTTTGGAAAGCTTCACGAAAGTTAAGCTGTCCTGGAAAAGAAGATCCATCAGCTAACCAGATGGTCAGCGCTGTCGACCCTAGAGCAACCCCCTGTCGAATAACTTCAATATTATGATCGATGGCCTGTCTTCTAACTGCAGGATTGACATGGTGTAATGAACCATATTTATAACTATATTGCTGACCGGGTTGATCTTGAAAAGTATTGGAATTGACCGCATCAAACTTTAACCCATAAGATGCTGCCAACTGTTTAATACTTTCGATGTCTTTTGGTATATCCCAAGGAATGTGAAGGGATATTGCGCCACTTGACTTATTTAAAGCGTGTAACAACCCAACATCTTCAATCTTCTGATCAAGAGTTGCAGGTTCACCCCCACCAGAAAAACGACCAAATCGAGTTCCGCCAGTCCCCAATGCCCAGCTTGGGATACCAATTTGGAATGCCATGAGTTTTTGAAGTACCAGCTCGTAATTAAGGATGTCTTCTTTTATAAAATTAAATTTTCGGATGTGCGTGTACAAAAGTGACTCATTGTGTTGGTCAATATGCTTTTGCTCTATTCTCATGTTTATATCAATTTTAGGTTTATTACTGAAATTACATAAATACCTATTATACTTCCCAATATTTATGTAATTTATCGAACAAATGCCATCGCTACTCCACCGTCTACATTAAGTACATTGCCTGTAGACTTATTGAGCAGTCCGCCAACAAAGGCAAAACAAGCGTTTGCAATATCGTCTGGCAAAATAATCTCGTTTAATAATGTTCGTTTAGCATAGTAAGCCGGTAATTCTTCAACTGTAATACCATACGCCTTGGCCCGTCCTTCAGCCCAGCCTCCAGACCAGATATTGCTGTCCGAGATAACGGCATCAGGATTCACGACATTTACCCGTATTTTTGCTTCACCTAGTTCTGCGGCATTTAATCTACTAAGATGTAGTTGAGCAGCCTTTGCACTCCCATAACCCGCGTTATTAGGTCCACTTACCAAGGCATTTTTACTCACGATATTAATAACATCTCCTCCTATTCCCTGTGCTTTTAAAATTTTAACAGCGGCTTGCGTTACAAAAAACTGTCCTTTAGCCAAAATATCATATAACAGATCCCAATCCTTTTCGGTATGCTCTTCTATCGTCTTCGATATCGAGATACCCGCATTGTTCACGATGATATCTACACCACCGAAAGATAAAGAGGCTTCACGCATTGCCGAAGTAATTTGCGCTTCGTTGGTGACATCAAGTAAACATGTGCATACGGCATCCCGACCAAAAAGTCTTACAAACTCCGCAAAGGTGGAATCGAGTCGCTCCTTATTCACGTCATTCAGGACTACAACTGCTCCTTCTGCTACAAATTTTTTAGCAATGGCTTTTCCAATTCCACCGGCACTACCTGTAATCAGAGCAATCTTACCTGAAAGCGCCTTCGGCTTAGGCATCCGTTGTAATTTGGCTTCTTCTAACAACCAATACTCTATGTTAAAAGCTTCTTGCCTTGGCAGGGAAGTATATGACGAGACAGCTTCTGCTCCTCGCATTACATTTATAGCATTAATGTAAAACTCGGACGCAACTCGGGCTGTTTGTTTATCTTTTGCGAACGAGAACATCCCGACTCCTGGGAATAGGATAATAACTGGATTGGCATCTCGCATAGCAGGGCTATCAGGATGTTTACAGGTTTCATAGTACGTTTTGTACATATCCCTATACTCTTGATAGACCGGCAAAAGTCTAGCTTTAACGCCCGCAACATCTGTCAAATCATCCTCTTTATCCAAATTTAATATCAAAGGTTGAATCTTGGTTCTCAAGAAATGATCTGGACAACTCGTACCGAGGGGCGCCAATCTGTCCAAGTCATATGAATCAATATATTCCAATACACGAGCATCATCTGTAAAATGTCCTACCATGTGTCGTTCACTGGAACAAAAGCCTCTTAAAATTGGTGCCAAAGCTGCTGCCTGTGATTTCCGTCTATCCTCCGAAAGCGGAGTGACTTTCTGACCACCAAATACGGGTCTATTCTTTCCTTCATGTTGATGCAGATATTCTGCGCATTTCTCGATGACTTCCAAAGAATTAATATAGCATTCATAAGCCGTATCTCCCCATGTAAATAGGCCATGTGAACCGAGCATAATCCCTTTGATACCTGGATTTTTATTCAAACATTCACGCAATTGCAAACCCAAATCAAACCCAGGCTTTTGCCACCCGACCCAACCAATCTGACCATTAAACAGCTCCTGTGTTATGCGCTCACCATCGGCAGCGGCCGCTATTGCAATAGCGGCATCAGGATGAAGGTGATCAATATGCTTAAACGGTAAAAATCCGTGTAAGGGGGTATCAATAGAAGGTGCCTTAGATTGCAAATCAAAAATGCAATGATTGAACAATTCAACCATTTCGTCCTCGTGATCCAGACCTTTATAAATATGCTCTAGGTTTCGCAGACGGTTTACGTATAGCGCAGCTAATCCGGATTTCTGCAGCGTGCCAATATCACCACCCGATCCTTTTATCCACATCACCTCTGTCTGCTCACCAGTCAATGGATCCTTTTCAATCACCTTACAGGAGGTATTACCCCCGCCATAGTTTGTGATTCTCAGATCCGATCCTAGTAAGTTTGACCGATACAACAACAAGGCAACTTCATCCCCCTCGATGGTCTTAGCTTTTTCTTCGTCCCACAAATAGTTGACGTACTGAAATGTTTTCAATTCCATATGTATATTTAAATGATTATTCTAATGTTTTTGCTAATCCCACGACACAAATAGATAGGATAATGGTCACTATACCTGCTATAATTGCGCGATAGGTGGACTTACTCACTCCCTTCCATTCTTTCAATGCTATTCCCCAAGCATTGGAAATCAATATGATAAAAGCCATGTGTAATATCCATGAACTGGCACCATTACCTAGACGACTCTCTCCCATTCCATAAAAAAAGAACTGCAAGTACCAGGTCGTCCCTGCTAAAGCACATAGTAATATGTTTTTGGCTAAAGGCGAAGAAGATTTAGTGTAATCCGTATATGTCTTATTCTTCATCAAGAGATATAAGCACCACAGAAAATTAGTCGTAAATCCCCCCCATAAGATGACCACATAGGTCACATTATTCTGATATAAAAATTCGCCCTGCCCTGGATTGGCTGACTTCCAAAGATTATTTGCAATTTCTGCCATTGGTTTTCCGGCCTCAATCCCAAAATTGAAACAAGCACTAAGTATCCCAGAAACAATAGCTACCACGATACCTAAGGTAAAGTTATACTCAGGCCGTAGATCTTCAGATTGGCTTTTTATACCTCTCTCCTTAAGCATACCTGCATATCCACATAGATAAATACCAACCACACAAATCAAAAGACCAATCATCACACATATCCCGGGACCGGTTGATAAGAAATAATCTATTCCGTGCTTTCCTATTGTTTCATTAAAGAAGTAATAGACTGCGGGCATTAGGGAACCAAAGACCATACTTAACCCCAACATAATACTGCTTCCCAGAGATACCCCGAGATACCGGACTCCCAACCCATAGGTCAATCCGCCTATACCCCACAATAGTCCAAAAAGAAATGTATAACCAAGCGTATTGGAATCACTATCTCTTATAATATTCCAAAAGTTAGGAATCGTGATATAGGCTGCAATGGGCGGAACAATAATCCACGAAAAAACACCTCCCAGTATCCACATGGATTCCCAAGACCAAGCTTTGACCTTTTTATACGGTACATAAAAACTTCCGGAAGCGAATCCTCCGATAAAATGAAATAATACTCCAGCTATTGCGTTCATATGTGTATTTGAAAGTTAATCTATTGATCTTAATCTGTAATAATTAAACACTTGCAAATTATAGATTAGATCCTGCTCAACTGTTATGAACTGTCATGTCTAAAAAATTAGGACATAAGCTTATGTCGGTAAGGATCACCAAATAACATACTATTAGAAACAGGGAATCTACATTTGGGTTTTCTTCTCTACCATTTATTCGTATATTAGACGGAATTAGTAATTAAAAATACTTACTCAATTAGTATCTACACGGAATATGAAATACACTTATAACACAAATGATTCTATGAATTTCAAAAAACTATTTTGTTATATATCAACAATTTTATTAACGATCATATCAGTGATGCCGACTAGTGGATTTGCACAAACGGGAACTTTTAAATACAGTAACGAAGGTTTAAAAAAGGGTACCATCGAAAGTCAATTCCAGCATCTAAATTATATTTCCAGAACCCAACCACCTTACAAGCTAATCCGTAGTGAGAATCTGGATATAATCAGACAAAACATCCGCGATAGCATCACTGTCCTAACAAAAGAAATTGCAACTTTAAAATCTTCGTCAAGCAATGTAGCCGCAAACACCAAAGCACTACAAGACTCTTTGGGCAACGTCGCACAAGAATTACAGCAAGAGCAAGCAAAAACAGACAGCATTTCCTTTTTAGGCATTCCATTCTCCAAATCAACCTATCATATGCTGGTCTGGACCTTAATCATCGTATTTGGACTTCTATTCTTAATCATGCTTGCTTCATTTCGCAAAGCGAAAGTAGATACTGTGGAGCATAAGAAAACGGCGGAACAAGTTCAAGATGAACTGCAAACGCTTCGAAAAAAATCAATAGAAAACGAACAAAAATTACGCCGTCAACTTCAAGATGAGCTCAATAAAAGGTTATAAGAAAAGCGGGCAAATGCCCGCTTTTCTTATAATATAACCCATTGATGACATTAGGCATATTTAAACATGTATCAATAGCCCGGATTTTGTGTAAGTCCAGTTCCCAAACCTATTTGTGCAGACGGGATAGGATATAAAAGAAATCTTTCGTCGGTCAGACTCTCATATTTTTTGAGTGCGAGCTTGGTCCTACCGAAATCAAACCAGGTCTCACCTTCAAACATAAGTTCCTTTTCTTTTTCTTCTTGTACCGCTACGATAAATTCCTCCAGATTGGGATACGCATTGATAGGTACCGTAACTCCAGCGCGGTCCTGAACGGCTTTCAACGAGTTGTAAGCAGCTGTGCTTACACCATTATCTACTCGACCCTGAGCTTCAGCGTGGATTAAGTAAATCTCTGCCAGTCGAATAGCGGTTACATTTTGGCTGGCTGGCGAGAAATTAGGAAACTTTCCCATAAAGTACTTATCGTTATTGCCCTTTTTCACAGTGAAATTCTTTCGTTTGTCCTGCTCTGCGTATATATCAAGAATTTCTGACTCCTTAGCAAAAAATAGTACACTTGCATTATCATTAGCTACTGCGGCAAGCGGATTTGTGACTTGATCGTCAAACTGGATTTCGAAAATGGCTTCGCTTGTGTTTTGTGTAGTCCAAATCGTACTAAATTCGGTAACTAAACCAAAACCGCCGGCTGTCAGCACTTCGTTTGCCAAATCTGCTGCTTTTTTATAGTCATTGGTAATAGAAGCTTGATATAAATATACCTTTGCCAGTAAAGCTTTGGCCGCCCAATGAGAAGCACGACCTTTAGCTGCATTGCCCGTATTGGGATTCTCTTCAGGAAGTGATACAATGGCATCTGTTAAATCCTTGACAACTTGCTCATAGAGGACTTCTTTATCAGACTCTTGAATATCAATATTATCCCCTTCTTTGGTATAAGTAAGTTTTAGAGGGACTTTATTAAAAGCTCGTACGAGAAAAAAGTAATTCAACGCTCTAATAAACTTAGCTTCGCCAACAAGTATATTCTTCTTCTCTTCAGTAATCATCGCTTCCGTCATTTTTGGAACCTCCTCGATAACTTGATTGGCCGCATTTATTGTCGTATACAACGCCTGCCACATATTTGAAATCCATGGATTAATGGCTTGTATTTTATGTTCGGAGAAGTTTTCGTATTCAGGAAAGCTTGCTGAATGGCTTACATGTCTCGCTGAAAATTCAGGGACGACTATCACAGACTGACCAAAGGAAAATGAATTCATCATAGTCCGATATATCCCCAAAACAGCCGCATTTGCATTTGTCTCGGAATTGAACAATTTATCTTGAGCAATTTGTCCCAAAGGATCACGATCTAAGAATTTATTACATGATGTCCCAAAAGAAGCCATCATGTAGACTAAGCAGATTAATATTGTTTTATTTTTCATTGGAATATTTTATTGTTAGAAATGGGGAATCTTGCTGCGAACAGATGTCGCATAGACCATTAGCAAATGTCAGAAAGTTAAGTTGATACCAGTAGTGAATATGCGTGGTTGCGGATAACTTCCATAGTCATACCCATAAATCAACCCTGTATTTGCTCCACCATGGCTTGAACTTACCTCTGGATCATAACCCCTATATTTAGTGAATACATATGCATTTTGAACGGTAACGTACCATCGTAGTTTTTTTACTTTAATCCTGTCGGTAACAGTAGATGGAAATGTATATCCAAATGTGATATTTCTAAGCCTAAAGAAGGAGCCGTCTTCTACAAATCTTGATGATACCGCTCCATTGCTAAGATCACCTGGTGCTGGTCTAGGAACGTCGGTAATATCTCCCGGAGCTTTCCATCGATCGACAAAGTCAATGAATTGATTGGAGCTTGGATTAAACCCCTCTAGACCAGAAGCTAGGTTATAATTGAAAATATCATTGCCATAAGTGAACTGACCTTGGACACTTAAGTCAAAATTTTTATATGCAAAGTTATTGGTGATACCTCCAAAGAAGGAAGGGTTAGGATCACCTATCATCCGGTGATCTTCGTAATCTGTAGGAGATACCGCATTACCACCTTGCCCTAAATAATCAATCATACCTGTTTGAGAATTAACACCGATTGCTTGCCAGCCATAGAAAACTCCTAATGGATGCCCTACAATCGCACGATTCAAATCGCCAACTCCGCCACGCATTTCTGCCAATCCCTCAGGTAATGCTACGACTTTATTTCTATTAAAAGTCATGTTTAAGGCCGTAGTCCATTGAAATTCACCAATCAAGTTTTTCGTCGTCAATTCGAATTCGAAACCTTTATTCTCTATATCCCCCGAGTTTGTGAATCTATTGAGGTAACCAGAACTAGTCAGGATAGGCAATCCGATTAACAAGTCGGTAGTTTTTTTATAATAGTAATCGGCCAATAGTGACACTCTATTATTTAAGAAGCCAGCGTCAATACCTACGTTCCATTGACGGGTGGTTTCCCATTTTAAATCACGGTCACCCAGTACATTTGGTACAAAACCTGCCATACCCAGATAATTATTCCCTCCCGAATACAGAGAACGGCTAGCATAATTACCGATATTTTGGTTACCTGTAATTCCCCAACTTGCACGAAATTTTAAGTCATCGAGCACTTTGGAGTCCTTTAAAAAGTCTTCTTCTGTAAGTCGCCAAGCCCCCGCAAATGAAGGAAATATTGCCCAGCGATTGTCTGCACCAAAGCGGGAAGAACCATCTGAACGAACATTTGCATTTAGGATGTACTTATTCTTGTATATATATGTGGCCCGTGCGAATCCGGATGCAATCGCCCATTCTTCCGGATAAGAATTAGCCCCTGTAATCACACCTCCTGCAGTAATGTAAGGGATATCATTGTTCGGAAAACTAGACCGTTGTCCATGGACAAATTCAAGTCTTGACTCTTGGACTGAAAACCCCGCTAAAGCATTAATACTATGGTCACCGAATGCCTTATCGTAGGTCAATGTTGTTTCATTAATCCATAGCTGATCTCGGGTATTACGGCGTGCACCAATGCCGCCCTGACTAGCATAAGACCTAAGTCCCACGGGCGGCATAAAGAACGTTTCATCGATAAAACTAATATCTGTACCAAAACTAGTTTTTAACAAAAGCTCTGGGATAATATTGTATTCCACGCTGGCATTAGCCAATACGCGAAAAGTTTGCGCTTCATTGGTAGGTAGGTCTAACATAGCGACTGGATTCTCGCGTGTCAGTCTGACTTGATCATATACAAAATTACCTGCGGCATCATATACCGTTAAGTTTGGTGGAGAAAATATACCACTCTTGGTTGCTCCTTCTTTTGAGTTTTCCTCTTGGACGCGTTGGTTGATGGCCCTCGTTAGATTAATGGCAGTCGAAAATCTTAGTTTTTCATTGTGCTGATGATTAAGATTTATACGACCGCTTAATCTATTGAAATCAGAACCTAAAAGAACACCACCTTGTTTCATATAACCAATGGAAGTATAGTACTGGGTCTTTTCACCCCCACCTCTTGATGATAGTTCGTAACTCCTGGTGGCTGCATTCCTAAAAATTGCGTCCTGCCAATCGGTATTAACATTAGGATTGGAAAATATTTGATTAGGGATAACTGCTTTGGGATCCTTTTGTTGAAGAATGCTGTAATAGTCTTTCATATAATCCTGATACTGTTCGGTATTCATAAAATCATAATACCTTTCGCGCGGGACTTGTGAGAACCCCTCGTACATATTAAAGTTAAATTCACTTTGTCCGGCTACCCCCTTTTTTGTACTAATCAGCACCACCCCATTTGCAGCTCTTGAACCATAGATGGATGAGGAAGCGGCATCTTTTAGTATTTCGATGGATTGAACATCGGAAGGATTGATGGACGACAACACATTGATACCTTGGGTACCGCCTCCAAAATCGAAGGTAGACCCTCCCGTAAAGTTGGTCGTGCTATTTACAGGAATGCCATCTACCACGTACAATGGATCTGAGCTTGCATTAATGGAGGTTGTCCCCCTTACTCGAATACTGATTCCGCCTCCGGGGGAACCAGACTTCTGAGTAACTTGAACTCCACCAGCCTTCCCTTGTATTGCCTGTGTAATACTTGGTAGGACCTCATCCTTAATTTCATTAGCGCCGATACTGGATACAGCACTAGGCAGGGTAGCTCGATTCATCGTGCCATACCCAACTGCGACAACCTGTGCTGAGTCGAGCATATTGGTTTCTGAACTCAGTACTACTTGAATATCTTTCCTATTGCCAACCGTCTGCGTTATGGCCTTAAAACCAACTGATGAAAATCTTAATCTATCTTTCGACCCAGCCGCAACTTGGAATTTCCCAAGCTCATCCGTACCGGTAGATTGGCCTGTTCCGACTACTGTAACCGTGACTCCTGGCAAAGGCCCTTTAGGTCCCGTGACAGTACCTGATACATTCCCTTGTGTGGCCGATTGGACAACGGTACTCAAGCTGTCGGGCTGAGCAACGATTACAGTCGAACTGTCTTTGACACCGACATGAGTGGAATCGACGACTACAGCAGATACTGTAGAATCAGCCTGGACTATAATCGAGTCCGCTGAACCTTCGACCGTAGACTCGGCGAGGCCGGTACTAAGGGACACCTTTATAAGCTTTTGATTGTTTACATGGATTTCTTTGTTCACAAATCCAGATTTGATAAAAACCAAAATTCCGTTGGGATCTGCCGAAATTTTGAATGTTCCGTCCTGCTCGGACAACGTACTATTGGATGTTCCTTTTTCGGTGACAACTACTCCACCGACTGCCATTCCCGCTGAATCCGTGACCGTACCACTGATACCAATGGAGTCTAACAGAGAGAACGAAAGTGGTGTAGAATATTCTAATATCTTGGAATGGTAGTTGTCTTTGGTAATGTCTGCACGCCCCGACTGACTAAAGAGAATAAGACAGCAAGTCAAAAAGAGCGAGTGGTAGAGATAATGCATCATACGTCAAATATTTATATAAGAATCTAAATTGAAATAATAAGCTTCAGCCAAAAATGGCAATACAGTAGACCAACTTGATATGATTCGCTTTCGGAGCCACACCCAAGTGTATCATATTTGTTACATGTATTGCAGACATTATAACGTTGTCAAATCCATTTTGTTATTCAGATATTGTTATTTATTTCAAAAAAAATTGACATTCAGGCACGATAGCGAAAAGTAGAGAAGCCCACAAATTAGGAGGGTGGAAAAAAATGGAACACTATCGAAATATTCTTTGACTAGCGATACCGAGCTACAAAGGATACTGCCCCTGTTTATATATAACAGATTTGTTACGCGATTTAGTATAACGCTGTTAAAATATAATAATCAAATTATAGTGATTACTGGTAGCCAAGTCCGAAATACATTGGGGAGATAAAATGTTCATCCAAGCCAAATTTTGATGCATATGATTCTTTGAAACAAATTGGAGTATGCCCTATTCTCTAACTTATTCAGTCATAATTATATTCAAATTTACCTTTGACAAAAAAAAAGTA
This sequence comes from Sphingobacterium sp. SYP-B4668, assembly GCF_027627455.1. Lineage (NCBI taxonomy): Bacteria > Pseudomonadati > Bacteroidota > Sphingobacteriia > Sphingobacteriales > Sphingobacteriaceae > Sphingobacterium > Sphingobacterium sp. SYP-B4668. Next base: position 4,876,934 of record NZ_CP115483.1, read on the forward strand.
AATTTTATTCATCCAACACTTTGCTTTTCGGCATATATAGCTTATTTTTGCAGTCCAAAATAGGACTCATTTTGAGTTTTGTAATTGATTATTAAATATTTAGTCCCTATAATATGCCCCAGATTGGTAAAATAGCGCAGATTATCGGCCCAGTTGTTGACGTCAACTTCGCCGACAATGAGAACCTTCCTAGACTTTTCGATGCATTGTATATCGAAAAAGATAACGGTCAGCGTATCGTTTTAGAGGTTCAACAACACTTAGGTGAGGATTGTGTACGTACAATTGCCATGGATGCTACCGAAGGTTTGGTTCGTGGAATGAAAGTTGTCGACACAGGAGCCCCTATCAAAATGCCGATTGGAGAAGAAATCAAAGGCCGTGTATTTAACGTAGTTGGAGACGCCATTGACGGGATCAAGAATCTGGACAAAACCAACGGACGCCCTATCCACAATGTACCCCCAAAATTCGAAGACTTATCTACCGAGACTGAAGTTCTCTTTACAGGTATTAAAGTTATCGACTTATTAGAACCTTATGCTAAAGGTGGTAAAATTGGTTTATTCGGTGGTGCTGGTGTGGGTAAAACAGTATTAATCCAAGAATTGATTAACAATATTGCAAAAGGTCATGGTGGTCTTTCGGTGTTCGCCGGTGTAGGCGAACGTACTCGCGAAGGTAACGACTTATTGCGTGAGATGTTGGAATCAGGAATTATTAAATATGGTGAGCAATTCATGGAAGGCATGGAAAAGGGCGAATGGCCTTTAGAAACCGTTGACCAAGAGTTGATGAAAGAGTCTAAATGTACATTTGTCTTTGGTCAAATGAATGAGCCTCCAGGCGCCCGTGCCCGTGTAGCTCTATCTGGATTGACAGTAGCGGAGTATTTCCGTGATGGAGAAGGTGATGGCCAAGGTAAAGACGTACTATTCTTCATTGATAACATCTTCCGTTTTACGCAAGCAGGATCTGAAGTATCTGCGTTATTAGGCCGTATGCCTTCCGCCGTAGGTTACCAACCGACACTTGCTACAGAGATGGGGTTAATGCAGGAGCGTATTACGTCGACCAAAAATGGATCGATCACTTCTGTACAGGCCGTTTATGTGCCTGCGGATGACTTAACTGACCCTGCTCCAGCGACAACATTCGCCCACTTAGATGCTACAACAGTATTGTCTCGTAAAATTGCTGAGTTAGGAATCTATCCGGCAGTAGACCCTTTAGATTCTACTTCACGCATCCTTTCTCCTGCAGTATTGGGTGCTGAGCACTACAATACCGCTCAACGTGTTAAAGAAATCTTACAACGTTATAAAGAACTTCAAGATATCATTGCCATCTTAGGTATGGATGAACTCTCTGAAGAAGATAAATTGACTGTGCACCGTGCACGTCGCGTTCAACGTTTCTTGTCACAACCTTTTCACGTAGCAGAACAGTTTACAGGCCTTAAAGGTGTATTGGTAGACATCAAAGATACCATCAAAGGATTCAATATGATTATTGATGGAGAAGTTGATGAATATCCTGAAGCAGCATTCAACCTAGTCGGTAGCATAGATGAAGCAATCGAAAAAGGAAAGAAATTATTAGCTGAGGCTGTTTAATAATAGATTTGCGTATTACGTAGTTAGATTTGCGAAAGCAAAATTCTCATCACGTAATACGCAATTCGCAATACTATAGAATAAATGAAACTTACAATTATTACTCCTGACAAGTTGGTCTACGAGGGTACGGTTACAGCAGTAACGGTGCCTGGATCTGCTGGCTCATTCCAGATACTAAAGAACCATGCTGCTATCGTCTCTACGCTAGAGGATGGTAAGGTGATTATTAAGGTCAGTAACAATGAAGAAATCCTTAATATTAAAGGCGGAGTAGTGGAAGTAAAAGACAATGTTATTACTGTCCTGGCGGAGGGCATTATAGAAGAATAGAAAATAACAATTCAAGACCTTATAAAAAGCCCTTAAAACGATATGTTTTAAGGGCTTTTTTTTAAAACTTTTAGCAACCAAAAACCTATTTTAGGAAGAATTTAAGCATAACTGACTATAAATACAAAAAAGTCAAACTATACCAATTTTAATTTTGGTCTACTTTAAAGATTGAAAAATATTAAAACAAAAGAAATATACAGAATTATATTCCGCAAATATTGCATACACAAAATTATAAACTATTTCAAAATTATAAGCTCGGCTATTGCGTAGTATTTTTATTCGTCCTATCTTACAATTATCATTTTGAGCATCAAATGTACCAATTGAAATGGCTCACTGAGATTGAGGAATATCCGTATCACAATAAGTGGAATTAAAATTTGATAAATGTATGCAATACTACAACGATGAAACGCTTATATATTTAGAAGGTAGCTTTGTAAAAGCATCTTCCGCTGGCGTGGATTTATACGGTCAGGCGTTACACTATGGATATGGAGCATTTGAAGGTCTAAGAGCTTATAATACCCATAATGGGACGCGTATATTCAAGGCGGAGGAACATTTTGATAGACTTCAAAAATCCTGCGAAGCTATTAGTATACCATATATATGGGACAATCGTGAATTAGTCGAAAGGACCTACGAATTATTGAGCTTGAACAATCTTCGTGAAGCCTATATCCGACCTCTGGTTATAGCTGGATCAAATATGCACCTTACCTCTGCTACACATGCCAAGATGTTGATTGCAGCATGGGAATGGGGGCCTTATTTAGGACAAAATCTATTAAGGGTATGCATCACGAATATACAACGACCAAGTCCAAAGGCTTTTCCTGTCGAATCAAAAATCAGTGGTCAATATATCAATTCCATCTTAGCAAGTACAGAAGCTATAAAAAAAGGATTTGACGAAGCACTTCTTTTAGATCAAGAAGGATTCGTGGCGCAAGCATCTAGTGAGAACCTCTTTATCGAGAAAGATTACAAAATATACACTGCTCCTTTGAAAACCGTATTTCCTGGCATAACGCGTTCAGCGGTAATCAATATATGCAAAAAACTGAATTTTGAACTTATCGAAAGACCTCTCACCATTCAAGATGTATATGAGGCTGATAGCGCTTTCTTATGTGGCACAGCTGCAGAAATTATCGGTATCAAACAAATCGATCATATAATTTTTAAAGAGGATTGGGAGCACACTATAGGAGCTTCCATCCAAAGAAGATATAAAAACCTAGTATTAGAGAACGAAAACTATGAAGTCATCATCTAACGGCGAAAATGAAATGAATAAGTACAGCCGTACATTTACGCAAGACGCTACACAACCTGCTGCAAAGGCCATGTTATATGGGATCGGACTCACCGATGCTGATATGGACAAAGCACAGGTCGGTATTGCCAGTATGGGATACGATGGTAATACCTGCAACATGCACCTCAATGATCTAGCACAGGTCGTCAAGACAGGTGTTTGGAACAATGATTTAGTAGGTTTGACTTTTGGTACGATTGGAGTAAGTGATGGGATGAGCAATGGCACCGATGGTATGCGCTATTCACTCGTCAGCCGCGATGTCATAGCAGACAGCATTGAGACGATATGCGGAGGACAATATTATGACGGCCTTATAGCTATTCCTGGCTGTGATAAAAATATGCCTGGCGCAATTATCGCTATGGGTCGCCTAGACAGACCAGCTATAATGGTATACGGGGGTACTATCGCTCCTGGTCATTATAAAGGGGAGGAACTCAATATTGTATCCGCATTCGAAGCGTTAGGTCAAAAGATTTGCGGCAACCTGTCCGATGAAGATTATGAAGGGATTATAAAACATACTTGCCCCGGAGCAGGCGCTTGCGGCGGAATGTACACCGCCAATACCATGGCCTCTGCAATCGAAGCTTTAGGCATGAGCTTACCTTATTCCTCCTCTAACCCTGCTGTATCGGATGAGAAAAAAGCAGAATGTCTAGAGGCGGGCAAGTATATCCGTATCCTGTTGGAAAAAGATATCAAACCATCGGATATCATGACCCGAAAGGCATTTGAAAATGCAATTAGATCAATTATCATCCTTGGGGGTAGCACAAATGCGGTATTGCACTTTATCGCTATAGGTAAAGCTATCGGCGTGGATATTACACAAGATGATTTTCAACGGATGAGTGATGAGACGCCAGTGTTAGCAGACTTCAAACCGTCTGGTAAATATCTCATGCAAGATCTCCACCAGTATGGTGGCACACCTGCAGTACTTAAGTACTTGTTGGAGGAAGGACTATTGCATGGAGACTGTATGACCGTAACCGGGAAGACACTAGCTGAAAATCTGGAAAACGTGAAATCAATCATGGATTACGACCAAAATATTATTCACAAACTCAGTGATCCAATAAAAGCAACCGGACACCTTCAGATTTTATATGGAAATCTTGCTGAGAAAGGATCTGTCGCTAAAATATCCGGAAAAGAAGGTGAAAAATTCACAGGACCGGCTCGTGTATTTGACGGAGAGCAACGTCTGATCAAAGGCATACAAGATGGAACCGTCAAACAAGGTGATGTTGTCGTGATCATTAATGAAGGTCCTAAGGGCGCCCCTGGAATGCCAGAAATGTTAAAACCTACATCTGCTATCATTGGAGCAGGACTCGGAAAATCCGTAGCCTTAATTACCGATGGTCGTTTCTCTGGAGGAACACATGGATTTGTCGTAGGACACATCACTCCTGAGGCCTATCAGGGAGGATTGATTGGTTTAGTCGAAAACGATGACATTATCGAAATCGACGCAGTCAACAATTCTATCAACCTAAAGGTAGATGAAGCGACCATTGCCGCAAGACGAGCAAAATGGACTCAACCTGCGTTAAAAGTATCCAAAGGAGTTCTCTACAAATATGCCAAGACCGTGGCAGATGCATCCGAAGGCTGTGTAACAGACCTTTAATAGCAGAACCGGATAATCAACAACTAAAACTAATAAACTAATCGACTAAAATTAAAGTAATGAGTACACTGGAAAAAACAGAAAATAAAGCACCAACAATAAAACCCAAAGAATCTACTCAAAAATCGGGTTCTCAAGCGGTGTTGGAAGCTTTATTATGTGAAGGTGTTGACACCGTATTTGGATATCCAGGTGGTGCAATCATGCCTATCTATGATGCCCTTTACGATTATAACGATCGCCTTAAGCATATTTTGGTACGTCACGAGCAGGGAGGTATACATGCCGCTCAAGGTTATGCACGCACCTCAGGTCGTACAGGTGTGGTATTTGCCACTAGTGGTCCAGGGGCAACCAATCTTGTCACCGGCTTAGCGGATGCACTGATTGATAGCAATCCCATCGTTTGCATTACTGGACAGGTATTTGCGTCTTTGTTGGGAACTGATGCATTTCAGGAGACAGATGTCATGAACATTACCGCCCCTATCACAAAATGGAACTACCAGGTAACGGACGCCTCTGAAATCCCCCATGCATTAGCTAAAGCATTCTATATTGCTAGCACTGGGAGACCAGGTCCGGTACTCATTGACATAACAAAAAATGCCCAATTACAATTATTCGATTATGAAGGGTATCAGAAATGTGAACACGTCCGTAGTTATAGACCTGCTCCCGAAGTCAGAAATGAATATATTGAGCAGGCCGCCAATCTCATCAATGCAGCAAAGAAACCTTTTGTTCTATTTGGACAAGGTATAATCTTAGGCAAAGCTGAGCAGGAATTTAAGACCTTCATTGAGAAATCGGGGATCCCCTCAGCTTCAACAGTCATGGGACTCAGCGCCTTGGAGACCGACCACCCCCTACACGTCGGAATGTTGGGAATGCACGGAAACTATGCTCCAAACGTGATGACCAATGAGTGCGACGTACTTATTGCTATAGGTATGCGTTTCGATGATCGTGTGACTGGCCGTTTGGATAAATATGCTAAACAAGCGAAGGTCATACATCTAGATATTGACCCCGCTGAGATAGACAAGAATGTACAAACGACGGTACCTGTATGGGGAGATTGCAAACTTAGTCTTCCTCTTCTAACAGCCGCAATCAAACCAGTCGACCATTCCCAATGGTTAGCCCAATTCAGAGCTTTAGAAAAAGAAGAAATAAAAGAAGTCATTCAAAATGAACTTCACCCGACAACGGATACGATGACAATGGGTGAGGTGGTCAATATACTGAATGAATTAACTAACGGTGATGCAATCATCACAACTGATGTTGGACAACACCAAATGGTCGCTTGTAGATATGCCAAATTTAACAACAGCAGATCAAATGTTACCTCGGGTGGGCTAGGTACAATGGGCTTTGGGTTACCCGCAGCTATCGGAGCTTGGTATGGTGCTCCAGATAAAACCGTTGTGGCTATTATTGGTGACGGAGGTTTCCAGATGACATTACAAGAATTGGGAACTATCATGCAATTTGGAGCGAAAGTTAAGATACTGATTCTTAACAACGAATTCTTAGGGATGGTACGTCAGTGGCAGCAATTGTTCCACGACAAACGTTATTCTTTTGTAAATATCACCAGTCCTGACTTTGTAGCGGTAGCTAAGGGTTACTATATTGAAGGGCAAAAAGTTTGTGAAAGAAAAGACCTTCGGACTGCATTGGAAGCTATGCTGAATCACGATGGCGCATACCTTCTAGAAGTAATGGTGGGAAAAGAGAACAACGTCTTCCCAATGGTTGCACAAGGGACATCTGTCTCAGAGATCCGATTAAAATAATACATTGCCATAGGTCCTAGAGGATTGATCTTACCAATATCTCATCTAGGACTTATAGCCAAAAAGCTGTAAAAATGGAAAAACAAGAATATACTATCACCCTATATACAGAGAATTCTATCGGGCTTATCGGTCGGATTTCGACCATCTTCTCTAGAAGAAAAATAAATATAGAAAGCTTAAATACCTCTCCTTCTGAAGTCGAGGGCATACATCGGTTCACCATCGTTATTACGGAGACTGAAGAAGTCGTGCGTAAGCTATGTCGTCAATTAGAGAAGCAGATAGATATCTTAAAAGCGTACTATAACACCAATGATGAAGTTATCTGGCAAGAGCAAGCTTTATATAAAGTACCAACAGACATTATCGCCGAAAAAGCACCTGTAGAACGCCTACTACGTGAATATGGGGCATCTGCGGTCGTCATTCGGAATGATTATACTGTATTTGAAACAGCTGGCCACCGTGAGGAAATTGACAAACTAACAGAAGAGCTAACCAAATACGGACTGATTGAGTTTGTACGTGGCGCTCGTATTGCTATTATCAAAAATAGTGCGGGATTTCATTCTAAATTAATTCAGTTCGAACAGAAACAACCATCTGAAGAGATTGTCGAAAATGAATATCTCGACAAACGTGATGATGTATTTACTATGTAATCAGATGGAAGAGACATTTAAATTTATCCTACAGGCCCGCCAAAAGTTCATTGAATTGATTGATAGCCTTTCTGTAGAACAACTAAACAATATTCCATCGGGATTCAACAACAATATCATTTGGAATTTTGGACATATTGTTGTCAGCACCCAAACATTGGTATATGTCCGTACTGGAATCAAATCAGATACTACTTGGGTCAAATACAATGAGGATTATAAAAAAGATACGAAGCCTACCCGTTTTGTAGAACAAACTGAAATCGACGAATTGAAAGCAATTGCCATCAAAAGTATCGAAGAAATCTGTAAAGACTATGAAAACAATGTTTTTGGAACAATCACAACCTTTTCAACGGCAACGTATGGTTATCCAATGGAAACAATCGAAGAAGTTGTAGCCTTGACTTCTGGTCATGATAATGTACACTATGGATACGCGTTGGCACAACGCAGACTTGTGCAATAATTTAGAGTAAACAACCTAATAACAACAATATTAAGAATTAAAAAAATGGCAAATTATTTCAACACATTACCGCTAAGAGAGCAATTAAACCAATTAGGCGTGGCCGAGTTCATGGACAATTCCGAATTCGCAGAAGGTGTGGAAGCACTAAAAGGCAAAAAATTAGTAATCGTGGGATGTGGAGCTCAAGGATTGAACCAAGGACTTAACTTAAGAGATAGTGGTCTGGATGTTTCTTATGCCTTACGCAAAGAGGCTATTGAACAAAAAAGAGATTCTTGGAAAAATGCAACCGACAATAACTTTACAGTTGGAACCTATGAAGAATTGATTCCTTCGGCAGATGTTGTTATCAACCTCACTCCCGATAAGCAACACACCTCGGTGGTCAATGCAGTGATGCCGTTAATGAAACAAGGGTCGACTTTGTCGTACTCGCACGGTTTCAACATCGTAGAAGAAGGCATGCAAATTCGTAAAGACCTGACCGTCATCATGGTCGCACCTAAGTGTCCTGGTTCTGAAGTGCGTGCCGAATATTTAAGAGGCTTTGGTGTACCAACTCTAATCGCCGTTCACCCAGAGAATGACCCTGAAGGAAAGGGATTAGCGCAAGCTAAAGCATATTGTGTAGGTACTGGTGGTCACCGTGCAGGTGTACTACGTTCAACATTCGTTGCTGAAGTTAAATCAGATCTAATGGGAGAGCAAACTATCCTTTGTGGCCTATTACAGACGGGTTCTATACTTTCATTCGATAAAATGGTCGAAAAGGGAATCGATGCTGGATATGCTTCCAAACTGGTACAATATGGTGTAGAGGTCATTACCGAAGCATTGAAACACGGTGGTGTAAGCGGTATGATGGATCGGTTGAGCAATCAAGCGAAAGTTAAAGCTTTTGAAATTTCAGAAGACTTGAAAGACATTATGCGTCCACTTTTCCAAAAACACCAAGATGATATCATGGCTGGCGAATTCAGTCGTGTAATGATGGAAGATTGGGCCAATGGAGACGCCAACCTATTGAAATGGAGAGCAGAGACAGGTGAAACTGCATTTGAAAAAACACCTGCTGGAGATGTAAAAATAGGCGAACAAGAATATTTTGACAATTATTTGTTAATGGTCGCTTTTGTCAGAGCGGGTGTTGAATTGGCCTTCGAAACGATGGTTGAAGCTGGAATCAAACCAGAATCAGCTTATTACGAGTCCTTACACGAGACACCACTTATCGCCAATACTATTGCCCGTAAGAAACTATTTGAGATGAACCGCGTTATTTCCGACACGGCTGAATATGGTTGCTATTTGTTCGACCAAGCCTGCAAACCGTTGTTAGGTAATTTTATGAAGACGGTGGATACAGACTTAGTCGGTAAAAATTTCAACGATGGTAAAGATGGAGCTGTAGATAATGCAACACTTGTCGAAATCAACGAAATCCTACGTGATCATCCTGTCGAAGTGGTGGGTAGAAAATTACGTAAAGCAATGACTGCTATGAAAGCAATTAAAACTACTTAAAATTTTTGTAATTTAGAGGGTTAAATAAGGGGTGAAGATTATGAAAATAAGATTTACCCCTTATTAAATTGATGAAACCTTATACATATAACACCGTTGCTATATGCATTGCACCTACATTAGGTTTGGTTTCATCATCATTAATCCGAGTGAAACGAGCTCATTCATGCTCGTGAATGCCAACACTCGTTAATAAAACAAATCGATTCACCTGTTGGCGAATCACACAGTACTTATTCTGATGAAAATTAATTGAGAGAAAGAGAAATGTCAAAAACATTAGTAGAAAAGATTTGGGACGCACATGTCGTCAAACGTGAAGAAGGATTTCCGGATATTCTATATATCGATACGCACCTAATCCACGAGGTCACCTCTCCTCAAGCTTTTGATGGGTTACGTAAAAGAGGGCTTCCGGTCTTTCGTCCACAACAGACTGTGGCGACTGCAGATCATAATGTCCCTACCCTTAATCAACATTTACCGATTAAAGAAGAGCTTTCTAGATATCAGGTAGACATGTTAACCAAGAACTGTGCTGAATTCGGGATAGAACTATATGGCTTAGGACACCCTTTTCAGGGTATTGTCCATGTTATTGGTCCTGAGCTTGGCATCACTTTGCCGGGCAAAACAATGGTATGTGGTGACAGCCACACATCCACACATGGAGCTTTTGGTGCTATTGCTTTTGGTATAGGCACTTCACAAGTAGAGCAAGTATTCGCCACGCAATGCTTACTACAACAAAAACCTAAGACCATGAAAATCGAGGTCAACGGTACACTTCAGAATGGAGTAGGTGCCAAAGACATCATTCTCTATATTATTGCCAAAATATCTGCTGCTGGGGGAACGGGATATTTCATTGAGTATGCAGGATCAGCCATTCGCTCATTGAGTATGGAAGCAAGGATGACTATCTGCAACATGAGTATCGAGATGGGTGCGCGTGGAGGTCTCATAGCTCCGGATCAAACTACATTTGATTATATCAAAGGTCGGGAATTTGCACCTAAAGGAGAAGAATGGGATAAATCCTTGGCATATTGGAAAACGTTATATTCTGATCAAGATGCATCTTTTGATGCTGTCCTCGAGTTCAAAGCGGAGGATATTGCTCCGATGATTACGTACGGCACCAATCCAGGAATGGGAATGGGCATCCGTGAAAGCGTACCCCCCACACTGTCTCAACCCGAAAGCGAACGTCCATCTTACAAAAAAGCGTTGGAATACATGGGATTTGCCGATGATGCACCTGTATTGGGCAAGCCGGTAGACTATGTATTCATAGGTAGTTGCACCAACTCTAGAATTGAAGATCTGAGAGAAGTAGCATCATTTGTTAAAGGAAAACAAAAAGCTTCTCAAGTAGAAGTTTGGATCGTACCTGGTTCTAAGCAAGTGGAGAAACAAGCAAAAGAAGAGGGATTAGATAAAATTTTTGAAGAAGCTGGTTTCCAATTAAGAGAACCAGGTTGTAGCGCTTGCTTAGGGATGAATGAAGATAAAATACCTGCTGGAAAGTATTGTGTATCAACATCCAATCGAAACTTTGAAGGCCGTCAAGGACCTAATGCAAGGACGATGCTGGTATCACCGCTTACTGCAGCAGCAGCAGCAGTTACCGGAAAAATAAGTGACGTAAGGGAATTGATATAAATAAAGGCATGTGGAACAAAGACTAAAGGAACAAAGACAATTCTCTGCATATCTATTACGGTCTTGAATCTTATATCTTTAATACACATATTTAAGAAAACATGAAAGTATTCAAAAAATTAACATCTCAGGTAGTACCATTACCTATCGAAAATATTGATACCGATCAAATCATTCCTGCGAGATTCTTAAAAGCGACTACAAGAGAAGGATTTGGCGACAATTTATTTCGTGACTGGCGCTTTGATGGGGACAACCAACCCAAAGCTGACTTTGTCATGAACAACCCCACTTACAACGGGAAAATTCTTGTTGCGGGTAAAAACTTCGGATGTGGCTCTAGCCGTGAACACGCTGCATGGGCAATCCAAGATTATGGATTTGATGTTGTTATAAGCTCTTTCTTTGCTGATATTTTTAAAGGAAATGCTTTAAACAATGGTGTATTACCGATTCAAGTTACAGACGAGTTTTTAGAAAAAATATTTGATTTAGTATTCAAAAATCCTGTAACAGAAATTATTGTAGACTTAGAAAATCAAACCGTTACGTTGACGGAAACAGGCGAACAGAGTACATTTGATATCAATCCATACAAAAAATCATGTTTAATCAATGGATATGATGACATTGATTTCATCCTAAACCAAAGAACAGCAATCGAAGCATTCGAACAGACTCAATAATGGTAGAGCCTTTTGTCCATATAGTCAATTTATCCCTCCAATACGGTAGCCATACGATATTGCAGGATTTAAATTGGCAAATTTTTCCAGGAGAACATTGGCTCATTGGCGGAAAAAGTGGATCAGGAAAGACTTCATTGGCCCAAGCTATAGTGGGACAACGAAAAACATTGGGAGAAGTAAGTATCCGCTTTCATGAAGCCCCCTCCCTCACTCCTAAAGCCGTATATGTATCCAGCTGGTTCCAATTTACGAACTTAGAAGGTGATCGCAATTTCTATTATCAACAACGATATAATAAATTCGCAAAAAACGACACGCTGACAGTTCACGCAGAACTTTTACACCATGCTAAAGTGGAGCAACTTCGTTTTGAAGATGTCCAAAGATATTTAGAAGCTTTTGGATTTGATAATTTCCAAGATCAACAGCTCATAGAAATGTCTAGCGGTGAGCACAAAAAGCTACAGTTGGTAAAAGCGCTATGGCTACAACCGCAACTGCTAATCATTGACCAACCTTATACTGGATTAGATGTACAGACAAGAAAAACTTTAAATACATTTTTTGATGAACTTGCGGAAAAAGGATCCCAATTGGTTCTCATTAATAATGATGACGAGCTTCCTAACTGTATCAATCGATTTGCAGAAATAAGGGAAGGAAAACTTCATTTTGTAAATTCAGTACAAGAAATCGAAAAAGAAGAAAATCGAATCCGAAAACCTCTTCCCTATTTTCTCCAACAAGATCCACAGGTCTCTGCTGAGGTAATGGTTCAGATGAACAATATAAATGTCTCCTATGGCGACAAGCATGTATTGAAAAATATCAGCTGGAAAATCAAAGCTGGAGACAAATGGCTCCTACAAGGGCACAATGGCTCTGGGAAATCCACGCTTTTGAGCCTAATAAATGGAGATCATCCTCAGGCATATGCGAATGATATCCACCTATTCGGAAAAAAACGCGGCAGTGGAGAGAGCATCTGGGATATAAAAGCCCATTTGGGTATAATCTCACCCGAATTGCATTGGTACTTTGATAGTAACGCCAAAATATGGCAGACCATTGCATCTGGATTCTTTGATTCCGTTGGACTTTACCAAAACCTTGGCTTTGATAAAAAACAAAAACTGGATCAAGTTCTCGATTTTTTTGATTTAACGGAGTATAAAAATCATACGTTGGGCACCTTGCCTTTAGGAAAGCAGCGGTTAGCACTCTTGGCTCGTACGATTGTCAAGAATCCGGAATTACTAATTCTCGATGAACCCTGTCAAGGGCTGGATGCAGAACAGTCCAGGTATTTTAATGAAGTAGTTGACGACCTATGCAAGCATGGACAGACATTAATCTATGTTGGACATTTCCAATCTCAATTACCAAAGTGTATCAACAATCGATTAATATTAGAAAAAGGCAAAGTAAAAGCCTGCGAACAGGATATAGAAAGCATACCACAGTAATGAAATCGCTTACTTCTAGAAACGGACAAATCTAGATAATCGCTTACGAAATACAGCGTTCATTACTTTAATAAAAGAAGAACAGATCCGTCAAGCGGCGAATCAAGGAATAATTTATTCTAATGAAACCGAGATATAAGTAATTTTGACATGCACTAGCAAATATTATTTATTCGAGTGCTCATCAGTAAATGAACCGAGTGTACCGAGCTCATTTACACCATGGAGTTCATATACTCCGTAAATAAAAAAGATAAAATAGATGAAAAAAAACATTTTAATCATCCCTGGGGACGGAATTGGACAAGAAGTAACAACTTGGGGTAAAAAAGTTTTAGAAAAGATTGGTCAAAAATACGGACACGATTTTGTATTCGACGAAGCAATCATGGGACATACGGCCATCGAGGCAACAGGAGATCCTCTCCCAGAAGAAACATTACAAAAGGCCAAAACTAATGATGCTATCCTTTTTGGAGCTATTGGCCATGCCAAATATGATAATGACCCAACAGCAAAAGTACGCCCGGAACAAGGCTTATTGAAAATCAGGAAAGAGCTTGGATTATACGCCAATCTTCGCCCTATTTTATTGTTTGATGAACTTTTAGATGCCTCTAGTTTAAAACCAGAAGTCCTCAAAGGAACGGATATCCTCTTCTTTCGCGAATTGACGGGCGATGTATACTTCGGAGAGAAGAAACGTAGTGAAGACAATACATTTGCATCCGACCTCATGAACTACAATCGTTATGAAGTCGAACGTATCGCCCGTAAAGCATTTGAAGCAGCACGCACACGAGGCCGAAAGTTATGTTCTGTAGATAAAGCCAATGTATTGGAAACTTCTCGTCTTTGGAGAGAAGTCGTGCAGGAATTAGCAAAGGAATACCCAGATGTAGAGACTGAGCACATGTTTATCGACAACGCCGCTATGCAATTGGTCAAGAATCCGAAGAAATTTGATGTCGTACTAACAGCAAATCTATTTGGCGATATTCTTACAGATGAAGCTTCCCAGATTGCAGGTTCAATGGGTATGTTAGCGTCAGCATCAATTGGAGATGGCACTGGTTTTTTTGAACCCATACACGGATCTGCGCATGATATTGCAGGACAAAATAAAGCCAACCCTTTAGCTTCTATTCTCTCTGTAGCGTTGATGCTAGATATCAGCTTTGGCTTGCAAAATGAAGCCAAGGAAGTCACACAAGCTGTTGCTGACACATTAAAAGCTGGTTGGAGAACTGGCGATATAGCGAATACCCAAACTCCGGCCGACAAACTATTAGGTACAAAAGAAATGGGTGCAAAGGTATTAGAATTTATTAAATAGTATTAAACAAGGTTCAAACATAAAAACGTAAAGCTATGTTACACGATCCAAATCACTTATATATTTTCGACACTACCCTTAGGGATGGCGAGCAAGTGCCCGGATGTCAATTGACTACTCCAGAGAAGATTGACATTGCAAAGGATTTGGAAAAACTAGGCGTCGATGTAATCGAAGCAGGTTTTCCAGTTTCCAGCCCAGGCGACTTTCAATCAGTAGTCGAATTGTCAAAAGCCGTAAATGATGTCATCATCTGCGCACTCACACGCGCTAACAAAAATGATATCGACGTTGCAGCGGAAGCATTAAAATATGCAAAAAGACCACGTATACATACCGGAATAGGCTCATCCGATTTACATATTCAATACAAATTTAACAGCACACGCGAAGAAATACTTGAACGTGCCATTTCTGCTGTAAAACACGCTAAGTCATATGTAGAAGACGTGGAATTTTATGCAGAAGACGCCGGACGTGCTGACTTGGAATTTTTGGCTAAGATGGTCGAAGGCGTCATTGCAGCAGGAGCAACGGTGGTCAATATTCCCGATACAAATGGTTACTGTCTACCAGACCAATATGGTGCTAAGATCAAATATTTGACTGAGAATGTTCGTAATATCGACCAGGCAATTATATCTGCCCACTGTCACAATGATTTGGGGCTTGCGACGGCCAATTCCATCGCCGCTGTTCAAAACGGGGCCAGGCAAGTAGAATGTACTATCAACGGTATAGGTGAGCGTGCAGGCAATACTTCTTTGGAAGAGGTGGCCATGATTCTAAAAGTACACAACCAGACATTCGGCGGCTTAACCTCCAACATCAACAGTCAGATGTTCACCTACTTAAGTAGAAAGGTTAGCGAGATGATGAACATGCCGGTACAGCCCAATAAGGCTATCGTCGGTCGCAATGCATTTGCCCACAGCTCAGGTATCCACCAAGATGGATTCCTTAAGCACAGAGAGACCTATGAAATCATCCGCCCTGAAGATGTCGGTCTAATAGAAGCTGATATCATCCTAACAGCACGTTCAGGACGCCATGCACTTAAATATCACTTAGAGCGTCTAGGATTTCTATTGGAAAAAGACGAATTGGCTGAGACATATCAACGTTTCTTGGTATTAGCTGATGCCAAAAAAGATATTTGTGATGATGACTTAAAGAGCCTCATCCAAGCTAAGATTTAATATAAAAGGCTGCGCGATGCAGCCTTTTAACTTTTATCACTCCTGATTACTTCAGAGAAATTAAAACAACAATGACTTTAGATTTATCAACCCTAACCATCAATTCAGAGGCTACTCTTGACCGTATCAAAGATGTTGTCAACAGGACACCTCTTCAATATAACCAACACCTCTCAGATAAATATCAGGCTGAGGTCTATCTTAAAAGGGAGGACCTTCAGATAGTTCGGTCCTATAAATTAAGAGGAGCCTATAACAAGATTGTTAGCTTATCCGAGGAAGAGCGCAACAAAGGAGTTGTATGTGCTAGTGCGGGTAACCATGCACAAGGTGTCGCCTTTTCATGTCGTAAGCTCGACATCAAAGGAGTTATCTTCATGCCAGGACCAACACCTCGTCAAAAGATTTCACAGACAGAAATGTGGGGTAATGGCAATGTGGAGATTATACTCACGGGTGACACCTTTGATGACTGCCAAAAAGCAGCGCTCACCTACACCGCAGAACATGGAATGACGTTTATACCTCCATTTGATGACCTCAAAGTAATTGAAGGTCAAGGCACCGTAGCTGTAGAAGTACTCCAAGACTTGCCAGACCTAGATGTTGTCTTTATTCCAATTGGTGGGGGTGGGTTGGCCGCAGGAGCAAGCTATTACCTGAAAAGCAAGAATAAAAATATCAAATGTTTTGGAGTAGAGCCCGAAGGAGCACCCTCTATGCAAGCAGCCTTGGATGCTGGTGAACCTATAGAACTTGGACACATCAATAAATTTGTGGACGGTGCCGCAGTGAAAAAAATTGGGGCAACTACATTTGAAATAGCACGTCAACTATTAGATGATACCCGTTCCATTCCCGAAGGAAAAATCTGTACATGTATACTGGAACTTTACAATAAAGACGCTATCGTCGTTGAGCCTGCAGGAGCTCTTTCTGTAGCCGCCCTGGAATTTCATAAGGAGGAAATCAAGGGGAAGAAAGTCGTTTGTATAATCTCTGGAGGTAATAACGATATTGACAGAATGAGTGAAATCAAGGAATTATCACTCTTGTATGAAGGCTACAAGCACTACTTCATCGTTCGTTTTCCACAACGTCCGGGAGCCTTGAAACTTTTTGTTTCTGAAGTATTGGGACCTAAAGATGACATCACACGCTTCGAGTTCATCAAGAAGACCGAACGAGAAAGAGGCCCCGCACTTGTGGGTATAGAGTTGAATAAACCAGAAGATTATCAGTCATTAATAGACCGAATGAAAGAATACAAATTTGAAGTTATCGAGGTCAACAAAGATCAAACACTATTTGAATACCTCGTCTAACAACGAATAGGTGCAGAGACGATCGATATTAAGAAAAGCTCCTCTCCCCAGAGGAGCTTTTCTTGTATACATATGTACCACCGTTATTATCCTCATCATATAGGAGCCCATCACGGTAATCATTGATTTATTTTTTATTCAGACAAACACAACATTATCATCAATAGTTTGTTATATTTAATACATCAAACTGTAAATTAACTCCTTATGAGAACACCTATCTTATTTCTATTCGCCATGTTGCTCAGCATAGCAACATTCGCACAGACAGACAAAGCCAAACGTCCTAGTCCTCCGGCCAATACAAAAATCACGACCAATGATGGCGTCACCATAGATATCAACTACAGTAGCCCTTCTTTAAAAGGGCGTCAGATTGGTGTAGACGTAGCTGAAAGAGGCAAAGTATGGCGGACAGGAGCCAATGAAGCCACTACATTAGAAATCGACAAAGACGTAATGGTAGAAGGTAAGAAATTGGCTGCTGGAAAATACGGATTATTCACCATTCCCGGCGAAAAACAAACAACCGTAATCCTCAATAAAGTGTGGGATCAATGGGGCAACTCCAAATATGACCAAGCACAAGATGTCCTACGCATAGATGTCAAAAATACAACGGCTAGTGCCGCACAAGAACAATTCAAAATCAATGCTGACAAATCGGGGAAGATTTCCCTAATCTGGGGTACGTATAGTGTACCCTTCAATATTAAAAAAGCAAAGTAATATAGTGCCTACATATATGCTAGCGAAATCATTTATTGTTTTCGCTAGCATATCTCCTTGGTCATGCCTTTTATTAGCCTGTTTTAAGGATTTTCGAAAAACCAAACAGGAAAAAGCCGTCTGCCTCCGATTTAAGCAGTTCAATCGGCCAAAAATAGAACTGTCCCCCTTCGTCATCACCCCATTAGATTTCCTAAAATCTTACCACTATAAAAAAAGAAAAAACAATCTTTCTATTTGCTTATTTGAAGTATTTGACTATTCAAAAAATACTGCAAAAAAAACAATTTTAATGCGTCATTTTTGTCTTACTTTTGTCATCAATGAAATGGAATTTTCACCCTTGAAATTTGGTTGTAAAATTAATTTTAAAGTTATCCACATTCTCAACATCAGCTGAAAACCAATCATTTACCAAAAATAATCGCGCAGGAACGCTGTTTACAGCAAGTTGTTAGTTCAGTTGTGGAAAAGTATCATTAGCCCTCCCATTTAAAATAGTTGATATTTGTTCAACGCTTGGGAAAACTATCTCCCGCGAGTACTTTTAATCATCTTCAGACACTAACTTTCGACCTGGGGTGAAATGTCTGGCTTTATACATTAACAATCATGGCAAGAATCATCAAATTTGAAAAAAATGACTGTGCACCATGTGCACAAGTGTCGGCATACCTGGATCAAAAAGGTATTCAATACGAAACCATTAATCCTTTTGATCAGCCTGAATTAGCGGTCAAGTTCAAAGTCCGTACTGTCCCTACAGTCATTGTGCTTGAAGATGAGGAAATCAAAAGTCGTATTATTGGATTCAAACCGGAAGAATTGGCCGCTATTGCGTTGTAATCATGTGTATCACTATTCAATCAACAGAACATGGTACATATTTATTACGACTCACGTACAGGCAATGTGCAACGGTTTATGGACAAGCTGACACAAGTCACGGGCTGGCACACGCATAAAATAACCGAAGACTTATGTGTTGAAGAAGCGGGACATTTAGTCACCTTTACGACCAACTTCGGGCAGATACCAGAAAGTACGCTTTCTTTTGTGAGGAGAGAAGCACAGCATATTATTTCCGTCACCTCTAGCGGGAATCGCAATTGGGGACGTAATTTTGGTCTTGCAGCCGACAAAATAGCCGCAGACTTTGACATCCCTCTGGCATTCAAATTTGAACTGTCAGGAACAATGGAGGATATTAATCAATTTATTGACATCATAAAGAATAACAACTATGATAGCGAACGAGGTAGCAAAAAGCTGGATATTGCTTAACAATGAGATCATGATCAAACATGAGGACGAGTATAGCTTGCATAAAGATAAAGAAGCTGTACGCGCCTATTTCTTGGAATATGTAAATAAGAATACTGTATTCTTCTATACATTGAAAGAGAAGATTGATTATCTAATCGAGCAAAATTATTATATTGACTTCTATGAATGGTTTACATTCGAACAAATGGAAGAGGTATATAACTTTGTCTACTCCAAAAAATTTCGCTTTCAATCCTTTATGAGTGCGTTCAAATTTTTCCAGAGCTACGCATTGAGGGACGACTCCGGAGAAAAATTCTTAGAGCGCTATGAAGACCGTGTAGTCGCTGTCGCATTATTTCTTGCACGTGAAGAAGGTGTCAATAAAGCTATTGAATACGCAGAAATTTTCATCAATCAAGAGTATCAACCTGCTACCCCGACTTTCTTGAATGCTGGAAAAAAACGTTCTGGAGAGTTGGTATCTTGTTTTCTTGACGAAATCGGTGACAATCTCAATGGGATTGGCTATGCGGTAGACTCAGCAATGAAACTGTCGTCCATTGGAGGTGGTGTATCATTTAATATTTCCAAAATTCGTGGCCGTGGAGAAGCCATAAAAGGTGTTGAAGGTCGTGCCGGAGGCGTATTGCCAATTATGAAAATCATGGAAGACACATTCTCGTACGCCAACCAACTTGGACAGCGTCCAGGGGCGGGTGCTGTTTATTTGAATATCTTCCACTCAGATATCGAAGAATTCCTCGACTGTAAGAAAATCAACGTCGACGAGAAAGTCCGTATCAAATCTTTGTCCATTGGTATCATCGTTCCTGATAAATTTATGGAACTGGCTGAAAAAGACGAAGCCGCATACCTCATCTATCCACACACTGTCATGCAAGAATATGGCAAGTATCTCGATGAACTGGATATGGACTTGATGTATGAGGAGTTGATTACCAACCCCAACATCAAGAAGAAAAAAATCAATGCTCGTCACATGCTTGTGAAAATAGCGCAAACCCAAAAGGAATCCGGTTACCCATATATCTTCTTCAAAGAGAATGCGAACCGTGAACATGCTTTGAATGGCATTGGACAGGTCAAATTCTCGAATCTATGTACTGAGATTATGCAAGTATCAGAAGTCTCCGATATTAATATCTACGGAAGAGAAGATACTATCCGCTACGGAATATCGTGTAACCTGGGATCGTTGAACATCGCTACAGTGATGGATAATAAGCGTGTAAAGGAAACAGTCAAAACGGCAATGCGCGCCCTCACGGTCGTATCCGATGTAACGGATATTGAGATGGTGCCATCTATAGCTAAGGCCAACCGTGAGTTACACTCCGTAGGTCTAGGAGCAATGAACTTACATGGCTTCCTAGCGAAAAGCTTTATCATGTACGAATCAGACGAAGCATTGGATTTTGCGAATACATTCTTCATGATGATGAATTATTATTCACTAGAAGCATCCATGGAGATTGCTAAAGAACGCCAAAGAACATTCGTCGGTTTTGAAAAATCAGGATATGCCGATGGATCTTACTTTGACAAATACTTAAGTAGAGATTATCTTCCACAGTCGGATAAAGTAAAAGAACTCTTTGGAGATATGTACATTCCTACAATTGAAGATTGGGCAAACTTGAAAGAACAAGTCAAAGAACATGGCGTATACCATGCTTACCGTTTAGCAATTGCTCCGAATCAGTCGACTTCATACATCATGAATTCAACAGCTTCAGTAATGCCTATTGTAGATATCATCGAAGTACGCGAATACGGAGATAGTACGACTTACTACCCTATGCCATATTTAACCAATGATAATTACTTCTACTTCAAGTCTGCATATGACATGGATCAAATGAAGGTATTAAAATTAATATCTGTTGTGCAACGTCATATCGATCAAGGTGTTTCAACCATCTTACATACCAACTCGAAAGACTCGACAAGGGATTTGGCAAAGTACTATATCTACGCGCACAAATTAGGATTGAAATCGCTATACTATACGCGTACGCGCAAATCGTCTATTGACGAGTGTGTATCCTGTTCGGCATAAAAAGAAAAAAAACATAATCATATAGAAGCTGAATATCAACGACTACATTCGTTAGTATTCGGCTTCTTTCAACAAATACCACTATGAACAAAAAAATAAGAGCAGTCAACTGGAATACCCCGGACAATGATTATGCGTTGATGTTTTGGGAGCAGAATATAAAACAATTTTGGATTGATACGGAATACATACCCTCAAAAGATATCGACAGCTGGAAGGGATTGAGCTGGGATATGAAAGAGTGTTACAAAAAAGCATTGGGAGGCCTTACTCTTTTAGACACACTACAGAGCCATACGGGGATGCCAAAAATCATTGATCACATTGATTCCCTACAAAATAAAGCTGTATTGTCTTACATGTGTATGATGGAAGCTATCCATGCCAAATCCTACTCGACTATATTCACCACTGTATCCACGACCAATGAAATTAACGATGTATTTGGTTGGGTAGAGGAAAATAAACAGCTACAATTTAAAGCGCAGACAATCGATAAATATTACCGATCGATTGACAAAGAGAATCCAACAGACGAAGAGTTGTTCATGGCTTTAGCGGCGTCGGTTTTATTAGAATCTTTCTTATTCTACTCCGGATTTTTCTTACCGCTTTGGTTGTGTGGACAGGGACAAATGGTCGCTTCTGCCGATATCATCAAAAAAATTATTGCCGATGAATCTATCCATGGTATTTTTGTAGGATTAATCGCTCAAGATGTATATAGAAGGTTACCAAATAAAGAAGAAGTAAAAGGAAGATTCTTGACCCTCTTAAACGAGCTTTACGAAAACGAATTAAAGTATACTGAAGAAATCTATACAGTTGTAGGATTGACGGCCGAAGTTAAGGAATATGTTCGTTACAATGGAAATAAAGCCTTGATGAATTTAGGTTTTGATCCTATTTTCGAAGTTAAGCAGGTCAACCCTATTGTACTGAATGGATTGAATACCGAAACAACCCAACATGACTTCTTCTCTAAGAAATCTACGAATTACGAAAAAGCAACCGAGATTGTCCACTTAATGAATGAGGACTTTCAAATGGATGCTACAGTCAATATCTAACACCAATAGAACGTTCCTACGCGTTCTCAAATGGGCTATACCTGAAGGCGTTCGACGATAGTTGAACGCCTTCATCATTTATTCATTGGCTACTCTTGCTCAAACCATTTTTCTTACTTAGCTTTATAGTAAAGCCATTGGTTATGAAATACTTCATACTCTTCTCTCTATATTTACCCCTTACAGTCCTAGCTCAGGAATTAAAGGTTCATTTTCAAAAAGATAACGACAGAAGTGAGCCCGCTTACTTTGTCAATAACATCTTCACACAAAAATCTGTGATGTCCACCTTGAAGCCGAATTTAATTGACAGCTTGTATGTAGATAAGCAAGACACAACCATTAATGGGAAAAAATATGCAGGTAAGATATTTATAAAATTAAAAGAATCGGCTAGCTTTGACAAATCAAACTTGCTAAGTCTTGAAAATATAGATAAGAAATATATTAAAACAGCTACAGCCAAAATATACCTAATAGATGGAGTTGTTATCACCGAAAATCCAGCGACCTATTTAGTCGATATCAACAATATTGCGAACATTACTGTCACAAAGTTAAACTCAGATGCCGCGAATTTAAAAGATGCCGAGCTAGTATATGTGAACACCCACGAATACCACAAAAAACAATCGATAAGAATTCGTGGAAATAACGCCCTTACGGCTAGATAAAACATCTTATATCTGACAGGGAGTCTTCGTTTGCGAAGACTCCCTGTCAGATATCCTTAGATAATAACCTAAAGACTAAATCTGCGCCCAACTTAGCTGTTCGACTATCAACATCATATAGTGGATTCAGTTCTGCAATATCCAATGAAATCAGTTTTCCACTATGCAGGATACGGTAGAACATTTGAAAAAAGACATCATCTGGAACAATTCCACAAAAAGCAGTTGCACTAACCCCCGGTGCATATGCCGCAGCAAAGACATCCAAATCCACCGTTAGATAGACAACATCACACCTCTGGATAAAATTATCTATTTTCCCTAGGTGTTCAGTAATATCATTCTTCATTCGCAACTCATCCGCTAAAATATATTCCACACCCAATTCAGTTGCCGTATTGAACAATAATTTGGTATTACTGATTTGTTGTATACCTATAGCCAAATAGGCCATCTCACAGTCCTTACTATCCAAATCCTGTGCAATTTCATAAAATCCTGTGCCAGATGTAGACGTCCCCCCCTGAGGTGCCCTTAAATCAAAATGAGCATCGAAATTAATAATACCTATTGTACGGTCAGCTCCGAAACATCGATCAATACCCTGGAAATGACCATATGTAACCTCATGTCCACCACCCAATACAATTGGAAAACCTCCCCCTTTGATAATCAACTCTACCGCAGCAGCTAAAGCTTGCTGCGCCCGCTCCAAATGGCCATCTAGGCAGACAATACTTCCTCCATCATACAATGCACTTTCATGATGTACTGGCAAATTTCGCAATACATCCCGTATAGCTACTGGACCTCCAACAGCCCCTACACGACCTTGATTACGTCTCACACCCTCATCACAACAAAATCCTAACAACACATATCCTCCATTCCATGACGGCTTATCTGTACGGAGGTCAGCTACAACAATCCTCTGATGCCAACGAAGATACGCTGTAGAATCACCATCCACTCTCCCTTCCCAGTCGTTCTCATCCGCTAACTGATAATAGAAAGAATCTAAAATATTTTCCATGTAGCTATTGTTTAAATAAGCTTCTGATGGTCTCATCCGCGACCAAGTGTGCCTGAGTCACCCTAAGCTGACTACTGCGTTCCAATTCTCGTTTTATAGCATCCATTGCTTCCGGATTACGGGCCCAGGCCCTTCTGGCAATACCATTGTTCACATCAAAAAACAACATCTGCACCAATTTTTCATCCGCTTGTGCGGTACCATCCAACACCAACCCGAAACCACCGTTGATGACCTCACCCCATCCGACACCACCGCCATTATGAATCGATACCCAGGTAGCCCCCCTGAAGCTATCCCCAATGACATTATGAATGGCCATATCAGCCGTAAATTTACTTCCGTCGTAAATATTACTCGTCTCCCGATAGGGCGAGTCTGTGCCACTTACATCATGATGATCGCGTCCTAAAACAATAGGTGCCGACACCAATCTCTCTCGAACAGCTTGATTAAATTTTTCTGCAATTCTAATTCGTCCCTCAGCATCTGCATATAAGATGCGCGCTTGAGAGCCTACCACCAGTGCATTCTCTCCCGCTTCACGGATCCATTGGATATTATCATCAAGTTGCTGGCGGATATCCGCAGGAGCATCTTGCTTAAGTTCCAACATTACTTCCAAAGCCAGCTGATCCGTCAAGGCAAGATCTTCCGGCTTCCCTGAAGTACACACCCATCTAAAAGGACCAAACCCGTAGTCAAAGCACATTGGACCTAAAATATCCTGTACATACGATGGGTATTTAAAATCTATACCATTGTCCGCAAACACATCCGCACCTGCCCGGCTAGCTTCCAAAAGAAAGGCATTACCATAATCGAAAAAATAAGTTCCCCTCGCCGTATGCTTATCTATTGCTTCTACATGCGCAAGCAAAGACTGTTTCACTTTCTGCTCAAATAACTTTGGATTTGAGACAATCAAAGCATTGGACTCTTCAAAACTAAGACCCATAGGATAGTATCCTCCCGACCAAGGATTGTGTAAAGATGTTTGGTCACTACCCACCGTTACAAAAATATCCGCTTCATAAAAACGCGACCATAGCTCCACCACATTCCCGATATAAGCAATAGATACCACTTCCTTTCGATCCATGGCCAATCTCACCCGATTGATCAATGCACCTATCTCCAAAAACAACTCATCCACCCATCCCTGTTCATGACGTTTCTTTGCAGCCACAGGATTCACTTCAGCACATACTGTAATACATTTGGCAATATTTCCAGCTTTAGGCTGGGCTCCACTCATTCCCCCCAAGCCCGATGTCAAGAATAGCTTTCCCCTACTATTATCTCCCAATTCCAACTTCTTACGGAATGCATTCATTACCGTGATAGTGGTACCATGTACGATTCCCTGCGGTCCGATGTACATATAGGACCCAGCTGTCATCTGACCATATTGTGTAACGCCCAATGCATTGTAACGCTCCCAATCATCAGGTTTAGAATAATTCGATATCATCATTCCATTCGTTACAACGACCCTTGGAGCAGCGGTAGAAGAAGGGAATAATCCCATTGGATGGCCGCTATACATATGCAGCGTCTGTATATCTGTCATATTAGCCAAATATTGCATAGTCAAGCGATATTGTGCCCAGTTCTGAAACACAGCACCATTGCCACCATACGTAATTAATTCTTCCGGATGCTGGGCCACTGCAGGATCCAAGTTATTCTGAATCATCAGCATGATTGCTGCTGCATGCTTGCTTTCAGCAGGATATTCCTCGATGGGTCTAGCATACATCCTATATCTAGGCATAAATCGGTACATGTAAATACGACCATATATATCCAGCTCTTCTAAAAACTCCTTTCCCAACTCCGCGTGCCAAGATACCGGGAAATAACGCAATGCATTCCGTATCGCTAGTTTTCGTTCCTCCTCAGTCAAGATTGCCTTACGATTTGGAGCATGACTAACCGTTATACTACGCCCTCTTTTCTCAGGTAACCGATTGGGTATTCCTTGTAAAATTTCTTCTTGAAATGTCATACTTTTACATTTTTAGTCCAATACTCGTTCTCCACCAATCCACACCTCCTCTGGAATCATTTGTCCTTGCAGATAGGTTATTTCCTCAATATGTGCTGTCCTATAAATAGCAAAATCTGCTCTATATCCGGGGGCTAATACCCCCCTATCCTCCATACCCAATGCAGCCCCAGCACGGCAGGTCAAGCCAGCAAATACTTCTGCATTCGTCAACTTCTCAAACGTAGCCAAAATCGATGCCTGTGTCATCAGCTGTCCCATAGGTGCCGATCCAGGGTTCCAATCACTAGCAATAGCTAGACTCGCACCTGCATCCAACAGCTGTCGAGCCGGTGTGAAGGCACAACCAATACCTAGAGACGCCCCTGGCAATGCTACAGAAACTACATCTGACGCTGCTAATTGTCGAATCTCCCGCTCGCCTGAACACTCCAAATGATCCGCACTCCTCGCTCCAAACGCTATAGCTACTTCACTACCTGATGTGGAGAACTGGTCTGCATGAACCGTTATATCAAATCCCATTTCTTTCGCCCGCATAAAGTATGGTTCAATTTGGGCTTTCGAAAAAGCACTTTTTTCTATAAATGCGTCTATCCTGTTTGTTAACCCCTCGGCTTTCAGTATCGGAAATAATTCCCTCGCTATCATATCCAGATATTCTGTATGCGTGCCTACATAATCTTTGGGCAACGTATGTGCAGCTAAACAAGTCGGTACGAGTGTTGCCTTACAGATAGTCCCCGCCCTCCGAATAGCTCTTAATATTTTCAGCTCTTCCTCCACACTCAAACCATAGCCACTCTTCACTTCAATAGTAGTAATGCCTTGTTTAATCAGGCTATTTGCTCGTTTCAGAATTAAGAAAACCAATTCCTCCTCACTCGCATCACGAGTATCTTTTACCGTACTCCAAATTCCCCCGCCACTTTCGGCGATTTCAAGATAGGAGCTTCCCGCATTTCGCATTCCAAAATCACGAGCTCTTGTCCCTGCAAAAGCAATATGGGTGTGCACATCTATCCAGCCCGGTGTCAGCACCATGTCGTTATCAATAGAGAGTATTGTTGCAGACAACTCTTTAGCTTCATGCTGCAAGACTTCAAAATTACCAATAGCTTTAATCGTTGCGCCGTCCAACAATATCCCGGCGTCACAAATCACTTTTAAATCCGAATCGTGCAACGCTCCCTTAAGAGGAGTTCCCTCCATCGTCAAAACCTCACTAAAAGGACCAATCAGTATATATTGATTTCTATTCATGACCATCATTTAATAACTGTCAAACAATTCGCTCCCCTCACCAACATAATCTACACCTTCTTGAGCAGCCACCCTTTTGGCTTTATCTAATAGCTCCCCATTACGAACTATAGTCAATGCAGTATCTATTATCAC
The DNA here is from genome assembly GCF_027627455.1 of Sphingobacterium sp. SYP-B4668. Classification (NCBI taxonomy): domain Bacteria; kingdom Pseudomonadati; phylum Bacteroidota; class Sphingobacteriia; order Sphingobacteriales; family Sphingobacteriaceae; genus Sphingobacterium; species Sphingobacterium sp. SYP-B4668. The sequence continues at coordinate 4,904,265 of NZ_CP115483.1, forward strand.
CGACATTGTCTGGTCCTCTTCCACGTGAGGGATTAAACTTCTGATATAATCGTGCAAGCCAGCAATTATAGGCGTAGGCCGGAGCGGCGCATGAAAGTCTAAGGCCTGTGCTGCACAGAGCAATTCTATTGCCTGTATTTTTTCGACATTATCCAATACCCGCAACAATTTGCGTCCACTAATAGATCCCATACTGACATGGTCTTCCTGCCCTAAAGAAGTCGGAATGCTATCCGCACTTGCAGGGAAACAAAGCCCCTTATTCTCGCTAGCTAATGCTGCAGTTGTATATTGAAGAATCATAAATCCAGAGTTGAGCCCAGTTGACTTTAACAATAATTTAGGGACATTCGGCGTATCTCCCTCTAACGATAGATAGATTCTCCTGTCCGCAATATTTCCTATTTCTGAAGTCGCCAAGCAAGCATAATCCAAAGCCATTGCAAGTGGTTGTCCATGAAAATTCCCTCCACTAATTGTCAATCTATCGTTAATTAAAACAGGATTATCCGTGACCGAATTGATTTCAATCTCCACCAATTCTTTCAAGTGAAGCCACGCTGTACGAGAAGCACCATGTACCTGAGGGATACAACGCAGTGAATAAGGATCCTGCACGCGCGAGCAATTGGCATGAGATGTAACTATTTCAGACCCTTCCAATAGATTAAAGATAGTACTCGCTACAAACTTATTTCCCCCATAAGGTCTTAAATCGTGGAGTTCCTTAAAGAAAGGCTTAATGGATGCATTCATCCCTTCAAGCATTAAGGTCGCAATCAAGTCTCCCTGCATCAAGGTTTGATGCAATTTGACTACCCCCATGACCGCATGTGCAGCTATAAATTGTGTCCCGTTGATTAAAGCTAGCCCCTCTTTGGCTGCCAGATGCAAAGGAGCAATCCCCATTTCAATTAACAATGTTGAAGTCTCGCGCACCTCATTTTTGTAGTATACTTGTCCCAAACCGATTAAGGGCAAAAACAGATGAGAAAGCGGCGCTAAATCTCCTGAAGCACCAACCGACCCTTGTTTAGGCACCAACGGAATTACGTCATGATCTATATGCCAAATAATACGATCGATTGTACTTTCCTGTACACCTGAAAATCCTTGCGCCAACGCATGAGCCTTCAAAATCAACATCAACTTGGAAAGCTCTTGATCAATAGGCTCTCCAATACCTACCGCGTGGCTTTTTAGAATATTCTCCTGTAATAACTTCGTATCTGTAGAATTTATCATCGTAGTACATAGTGGCCCAAAACCAGTATTGATACCATAGACAACCTCATCTGAAGCAACAATTCTTTCTACAATCTTAGCACTCTGTTGCACACGTACTCTATAAGATGAAGATAGCTCCGCACGGATTTTCCCTTTCGCAATAGCCAGGGCAGTTGATGTCTTTAGATGATCTTCACCGTAATGGAATATTGATTTTATCATATGCGCGATTTGATTTTATAATGGATGCACTTCTGCTACGTTGAATTCAATAGAAGAGAAGCTTTTATCAAATTTACCAGCTATATTTGATAATCAGAAATACCAAAAAAGTCAAGAATTGATAACTATGAGTAATCAAATAGAATTAAGGCATCTCATCTATTTTAGTGTATTAGCCGAAGAACTACATTTTCGGAAAGCATCCGAACGACTTTTTATCTCACAACCCGGTCTTACAAGGCAGATTAAGCAGATGGAGGACATCTATCAAGCTCGCCTCTTCGAAAGAGGTAAACGCGCGGTCCACCTTACCCGCGCCGGAGCATTCCTAAAGACAGAGGTTGATATTCTCATGAGTCAGTTGGACAATATCCGTGTACAAATAAAAAAAATAGCCGATGGGAAGATTACCGACCTCTCTATTGGATTCATTGGTTCTGCTGCACAAAGTATTATGCCCGACCTCCTATCTCGTCTCAATGAAGACTTTCCATTAATCGAGGTCAGTATGAATGAACTTCCTAACAATACACAAGTCCACTTTCTTCAAACCAATAAATTAGACTTTGGATTCGTCCGAACTGCGGTACCTCCTCTCGGTCTATTGATGAAAAAAATCGGAGATGAATCTTTCTCATTAGTCATCCCGAAAGATTACCCCATACAACTACACAATTTCGTCTCTCTGACACAATTTAAAGATGAATCCTTTATCTTATTCTCCCGAGATTATGGGAATGCCTACTACGAGCTCGTCATGAGTATCTTCAGCGACCATGGTTTCATTCCCCAAGTACATCATAAGACCGTAAATGCACTAAGTATTTTCAAACTCGTAGAAAAAGGACTCGGAGTTGCCATCGTACCAACCTCTCTAAAGATTGGATATGATATCCCCGTCAATTTTATTGAGTTGGCACATCTTCCACAACGAAGTCAATTATCCCTGCTTTGGAATCCAAAAAATAGAAACTCTGGAATCCCCGCACTCTTAGAAGTATTAGAAAAATCTATTCATCCGTAACTTTTTCATGATATTAAAGTTAGGCAATCGATTGCCCGTCCCTAGTCCTTAAAGATAGCACAAGAGATTAGATATATTTGGGTTTGATATACTTAATCTTGTTATGAAAAAAATACTATTCATATGCCTAGTCATGTCCAATATGGCATATGCACAAATCAATACCACCGATATTTTTAAAAATGTCAATCTGACAGCACTACGAAAAAACGTGACATCAGAAGATATAAGTGGGATACAAAATCCTATATTCAAACGCGTAGCCCAACAACTTTACAACAAAGAATACCCCTTAGCACAACGTTATCGTAGTTATGCACAATACCTCTCTCCCAAAGTCTTGGCATCCCAGCTCAAGACAAGCCCATATTCACAGTATGAAAATCCAACCGGAATCTATTTTAACACTGGAGACTCCGCCGTCATTTGGGTTGGAAAGACACATGGAGCCACACCTTCCCTACGTGTGACGAATTGGGACAACGAAAAGTTTGCACAAAAGGACTACCCCTTAAAAGAAGGCTACAATACCTTCAAAATTGAAAATCAAGGAAATGCATATATCTACAATTATACAGACGGCAACGTTAGCAAAAAAAAGCTTGACATCCATATCTTAACTGGTCAGCTTAATGAGATATTTGATATTAGTAAACATACCAATGAAGATTGGAAAAAAATATTAGATAATGCTTCCGGTCCCGTCATCGACATTGTAGGCAAACAAGTGCATTTAGCTTATGCAGTTTCATCATTAAGGGTCCACGCACCAGACCAAGGAGTTGAACTTATACAGCTCTATGATTCTATTGTCGGCATCCAACATCAAATCATGGGCTTGAAGCAAACAAAGCGCATCCCGAAAAACAGAATGTTTGGAAGAGTCATCTGGAAAGGATTCATGCATGCAGATGGCATTGGAGCCGCTTTTCATGACAACACCATGAAGGATATCGCCAGTGTAACCAATCTTCGCAAAAATTCTTGGGGAGTAGCGCATGAATTTGGTCATGTCAACCAGGTACGTCCCAATATGAAGTGGGTCGGTACCACCGAAGTAACTAACAACATTTACTCCGTATGGACACAATACATATACAACACTGCAACACCTAAATTAGAACGCGAAAAATTAAAAGACTATGATGAACCCACTGTAGGTGGGCGTATCACGGCTTACATGGAGTCTGCATTTATCCATCGTCAACCTTGGCTGACACAAGCTGGACCTGACCGATGGGATAGAGAACGTCCGCGCGATTGGGGTGGAGACCACTTTGTCAAATTGGTACCGCTATGGCAGCTCCAACTGTATTTCGCTGTTGCTGGTAAGGGCAATTCCTGGGGCAATTCCAATTTTTATGGAGATATTTTCACAAAAGCGATAGATGCTCCCCAAACCGAAGGCAAATCAGATGCCTACTACCAATTGGAATTCATCAAAAATGCTTGTGATGCCACTAAACTTGACCTATCTGATTTCTTCGAAAAATCAGGTATGTTAACGCCGATCGACCTATGGGTTGATGATTACATCTGTGCACAGATGACCATTACCAATGAAGACATCTTAGCTATTAAAAAATATACATCAAAATATCCCAAACCTTCCACACCAGTCCTACATTACATCACCGCCAATAGTGTCAAGGCCTATCAAAATAAACTGGAAGTCATGGGGGTTACGGGAAAAGGATACTCAAAAGAAGACAAGAAGCTACTGATAGACAACAACAAGTGGCAAAATGCTGTCGCCTATGAGACCTATATTGGAGACAGATTAGTTAAAGTCACATTTGTGGGGGCCGGATCTGCAGATGCCTCAACGACGACAGTACGCACTCCAGAAGGAACAACTAGTATCAAAGCTGTAAGTTGGGATGGAAAACGGATAGACGTCCTATAACAGGAAAAAAAATAAGGCACCTGGTCTATCAAGTGCCTTATTTTAATTTAGCATCTATCGTCGCTAGATAACCATAATCTTCAAAAGCAAAGCTCGATGTTTGCTTTATGACATAATCCAATATTAGTCTCGCCTTCATCAACAAATTCTGCTGTTCAGAAAGCTGTCCACTATGCAACCCATCTTGCATCATAACCAATCCCAACGGGCGAAGCTGCTCGACCTCTAGATCTGTTCGGATATAGGCCATTAGGTCCTCGTCCGAAAGCCCTAAGAAGAAACTCCTATCTTTCCCAAAAAAGTCAATATATCCTTGATTAAAGAAATCCGTGTCCTCCACTTCTTCAAATGCACTATATCGATCTGTAATCAACCGTAGATATTTTCCGATCTCGTTCATCCAGTTCATCAATGTGTCTTTCTCAAATCTTATTCCCATCGTGTTTCTATTTATCTGGTTTGCCCGTCACCTATTACAAACCATTTCTCCGTGACCAATTTCTCCAATGCGAAAGGTCCTCTTGCGTGCAATTTCTGCGTGGAAATTCCAATCTCTGCCCCTAAGCCAAACTCTCCACCATCCGTAAAGCGTGTTGATGCATTTGCATACACTGCTGCTGCATCCACCTCTTGCATAAATTGCTTTATACTAGACTGCCGCTGTGAAACAATACACTCCGAATGCTTGGATGAATATTTAGCAATGTGCTCCAATGCTTCATCTAGACCATCCAATATTTTAACCGAACATTTCAAATCTAAAAATTCCCTACCAAAATCCAAGTCGTTAGCCTGTTGTAAATATCCATATCCCCCTCGCTCCAATATCTCATACGCTTCCTTATCTGCAAAAATCTCCACACCAGCTTCCGTAAAAGCAGGCATTAATTTAGTCAATAGAGCCTCCGCAATATTGCGATCTACCAATACCGTATCCAAGGCATTACAGACTGAAGGTCTACTGATTTTCGCATTCGCGACAATCGCCGCTGCTTTATCCAAATCTGCCGTCGTCTCTACATAAGTGTGGCACACCCCCGCCCCAGTTTCGATGACAGGCACCTTCGCATGACTACGCACAAATTCGATTAATGACTGTGATCCCCTAGGGATAATGATATCAATATAATTCGTGGCTTCCAGCAATTCAGTTACAAATGCACGGTCAGTAGGCAATAATTGGACTACATCAGGATTCACACCACTATTTTGCAACACCTGCCGAATCAAATCAACCAATACCCTATTGGTGTGCCAAGCATCGGTTCCACCCCGCAACACACATACATTACCGGAGCGTATACACAGAGAGGCCACATCAATAGTAACATTCGGCCGAGATTCATAGATTACGCCCACCACACCTAGCGGAACTGTTTTCTTTTCAATCAACAATCCATTATCCAATACTTTGGAAGAAAGCACCTGTTCAGTAGGATCTTCCAGTTTAGCAACAGCCATTAAGCTGGCACGGAGATCATGAATGCGATCAACAGTTAGTACCAAACGATCTCGTTTAGGATCATTTACATCCAGTTGAGTCACATCTAATTCATTAGCCTGCAATATTTCAGCAATATGCTCACCGAGCGAATCGGCCAATCGGATTAACATTCCCGATCGTTCTTGATTTTCTAACCGTTGAATGTCGCGGGTTGCCGCCTTTGCGGCCATCAGTTGGTTTTCTATACTTTTCACGTTACAACAGTACAATATCATTGGCATTCGCCAGTTCTACATTCTTTTTACTTTTCATATCCGTCAATGAAGAAGCATCCACACGAGCCTTCCCAACCCCTATTTTCACGCCGTCTTCATCCGAAATATGAAAAACTTCCCCTGCTTCAAAGCCCTGCACAATCTCCTTTACACCCACGGCTAGAAGACTCTTTCTTTTTTGGAGCGCCTCTACAGCCCCCTTATCAATCGTCACTTCCCCCTTTATCAAACTCCCACTCGCAATCCACTTATTACGCGACGAGACCTTGCTCGCTTGAGGAAGGCACACCGTACCCGTTTCCCCCTTCACCGCTTTTAATAATCCATTTTCCGTCTGCATACTAAAGATGACCGCCTTAATACCTAATTGGCTAGCCAGTCGAGCAAAGTTCAGCTTAGAGGTCATTCCTCCAAGGCCTACTGCCGATTTCTCCGTCCGCGCCAAAGAAAGCGCATCCTTATCAACGACTTTTATTTCGGGAATAACCTTGCCCTCACCATCCAACACACCAGGCACCGAAGTACTAAACAAAATCTGTTCTGCTCCAAACCCTACTGCTATCAACGTTGCCAGTTCGTCATTGTCCGAGAACTTCAACTCTTTGTTGCTGACCACATCGTTCTCATTTGCTATCGGAATGATATTATTCTTCCATAACTCTTCATACGTACTCTTCAATTGTAAAAATTGATTCCGATTCGCGAAATGCTGCCGTTCACAGAGACTCTGGGCAAGCCCAATCTTAAACGGTTTAAAATACGTACTGTATTTCCGAACCAAAAGTGGATTACCAATCGCAGCGGCAGCTTTACGCTCAGACAAAGTCCCAGCATACTTAGGCAAAAATCTTTTTCCTGCAGCCACCGCCCCAGAAGACACAATCACAATATTATATCTCTGTTGCAATTCCGCGGCTTGCCTTGCTATTTCCAAAACAATCCGCTCATCTATTTCGCCTTCTTTTGTAGTAATGGCTGCCGAACCGAACTTAACAACCAATATCGGTTTTCTCATCTTTACCTAACTCCCTTAATTATTGAGGTGATTAAAAAGCTAAATTTAAGAACTTGAGCTTACAATACAAGCAAAATCGGTAAAAGAATAAATAATATTCGTTTAATCAAAAAGGCTGCTCCACGCTCCCTCCCCATGCCTCGTCCAGATTAATGACAAACTTACCATCCGTATGTATACCATCTAGCAGATTCCCCTTAAACGTCAGTTGAACATTATTTTTGATAGCCGAACTGACCGAAAACTCTCGCAGCACCTTTTTATCTCGATCGTATGCCCGAATAAGGTAAGCCACATCTCGTACGTTATCCAAATCACCTAAAAATTGGTTAAATTGGATAAATCGATTATCCGGTCCAAATGTCGTAGGCATCGAAACTTTGGTCGCATCTGTCAAAGTCGAAAATACCCGATTACCAAATGGCACATAATAGGGAAGGATATGTTCTTGAACAATCTCTATATTAGCCACTTTCGTGAGATCCATTACATCTGTAAATTCAAATCTAATCTCTGAATAGTAGCGTCGTAATGTAATAGGTACATGCTGGTCCCCATCAATATCCAACCCTATGATTACCCCTCCATATACATTGTTTTCAAAGTTTTCAAAAGAATTGTAAATATAAAAATCATCTATTGTTTTAATCGTCTTGGGCAATATCAAGGCTTTTGTAGATTGGTTCAGCACAAAAGAAGCCAGGTAACGTCCCGAACTCAATGCTACGGGCAATTCCACTTGTGTACTCCCTGACACAACTTCCGCCTCGCCAGACGCCACAAGCCCCCCATCATTTTGGTTGAATATGTAGTAGTGTAACTTTCGAATCGCAGGCACCCCTTCCTCGATATGCCCATCATATTCCCCTTGTATGCTAAAATTATCTATTTTGAAGGTTCCAGTAGTCGGATTTGAAGCATTTTTCAATATAAATTTAAACACCAGCTTTTGCACATTTCCAGACAAATCAATAGCTGACAAATCTTGGATTACATCTCCCCATGACGTGCTCTTGACATCACTGAAGTCAAAATTCAGGAGGAGAGGAAGGTAAGTTGCCCCATCATCTTTCGAGTAAGACAAATCCAACTTTTTCGGTCCTGTATCCGAGCCTGAAATATGAAAAGCCAATTCTCCTAGTGACTTGACATCCTTGATGGAAATGCCAAGTGTGAATTCGGAAATACCCCTTACAGAGAGCGCCTTTCCGGCTTCATATGGTTTAAAGGCTTTCCCCGCCACATAACTAATTCGATCTGTCTGGATATTCCAAACGACCGAAGATTTATCGATTGCTAGGTCTGGATGTAATGATTCTTGATTGAATGACCAATGATATAGCACTTTACCCGATACCTCAGCCAGCATATGAGCACCCTTCACATCATTAGACGGAAGAGGAGTGACTGAAGCATTGAAACCGTCTACTTGAAATCTAATTTGATGCTCGCCAATTAATTCAGGATCGGGAATTGATTTCCCACAAGAGTAAAATAATCCCGATACAATTAGCAGGATAGCATAGAAGTTCTTTTTCGCGTTCGTTCTCATAATATATGATTGATAAAAGATTAAACTTACAGCTCATGCAATCCGTACCTTCTACCTCTTTAGGCAAAAAATCGCATGACAATACAGCCCCGCAATTCCAGGGTTCTAAATCTCACTCATACCAAGAAAAAAAATCGTCGGCTATAAAAGATAATCCGTCATTGGGAATAAATACCATACACGGTCATTTAAGTATTGGCAAAAACACTTAAATATAAAAACAATTTACTTAAATATCAAATATTTAAACCAATATTAACCAAATCTCTCCTCATAGATTTTTTCTAAAGAGAACATTTCATCCCTCAACTTGGCAGCCTCTAGGAAGTCCATCTCTTTTGCAGCCTTTTCCATACTCTTGCGCGTAACTTCAATAGCCTTTTTAATATCCTTTTCACTCAAATACTGCATCACTGGGTCTGCTGCAATAACTTCTGTCGGATCAGGTTCGACATATATTTTAGGTTCCATTCCATTAAAATCAGCAACTGATGTCTGTCCCATGATTTCCTCCCTGGTTTTGCCCACGGTCCTCGGTGTGATGTTATGCTCCTCATTATACCTCATCTGCTTCTCACGCCTCCGGTTCGTTTCATCAATAGTCACCCGCATGCTATCAGTCATCTTATCCGCGTACATAATAACCTTTCCCTTATCGTTTCTCGCTGCTCGCCCAATCGTTTGTATCAACGACCTCTCCGAACGTAAGAAACCTTCCTTATCTGCATCCAAAATTGCAACCAATGTCACCTCAGGCAGATCCAATCCCTCTCGTAACAGATTCACTCCCACCAGCACATCAAACTCTCCAAGCCGTAGTCCTCTCAAAATCTCTACACGCTCCAAAGTCTTTACCTCCGAATGGATATAGCGTACTTTCACATTGAGTCGAGTCATATATTTGGTAAGCTCCTCTGCCATGCGCTTGGTCAATGTAGTCGCCAATACACGCCCCCCCTCTTTAATCGCTTTATCCACAGCTTCCAGAAAATCATCTACCTGATTAATGGCCGGACGAATCTCTATAATAGGATCCAACAGTCCCGTAGGTCTTATGACTTGCTCAACCACCACACCTTCTGTCTGCTGCAATTCATAATCTCCAGGCGTTGCCGATACATATATAGTTTGATTAGTCAAAGATTCAAATTCTGAAAAATTAAGTGGTCTATTGTCCATCGCTGCAGGCAGTCTGAATCCGTGCTCTACTAGCGAAACCTTCCGCGACCGATCACCGCCATACATAGCCCGTAACTGAGGGATAGTCACGTGGCTCTCATCAATCACAAGAAGATAATCCTCGGGAAAATAATCCAACAGTGTAAACGGTCGCATACCAGGCTCACGACCATCGAAAAATCGAGAATAATTTTCAATTCCCGAGCAATAGCCAAGTTCACGCATCATCTCCAGGTCATAGTTGACACGCTCTTCCAAACGTTTAGCTTCCAACATCCTCCCTTCCTCTTCCAACTGCGTCTTACGTTGCATCAACTCATCCTGGATCGCCCAAATAGAAGAGGTAAATTTTTCCTTCGGTGTTACAAAGAGATTTGCAGGAAATAGGGCTAAATCCTCCATCTTATTAATCGTCTTTCCAGAAACGGGATCGATTTCACTCAATTCATCGACCTCATCTCCAAAAAAAGATACCCGTATGGCATAGTCCAGATAAGCGGGATAAATATCCACTGTATCGCCTTTAACACGAAAAGTCCCCCTTTTAAACTCGGTTGTAGTCCTCGAATACAAGATCTCTACCAAACGATGTAAAAATGCATTCCGACTTATAGTTGTGCCCACCGCAAAACGAAAAATAGACCTTGAGAAATCCTCGGGGTTACCCATACCATAGATACACGATACCGATGAAACAACCACAATATCCCTTCGCCCCGACATCAACGAAGACGTCGTCGCCAACCGCAACTTCTCGATTTCTTCGTTAATCGCTAAATCCTTTTCGATGTAGGTATTGGAAGACGCGATAAAAGCTTCCGGTTGATAGTAATCGTAGTAAGACACAAAATAATTGACAGAATTTTCAGGAAAAAACTGTTTAAACTCCCCGTATAGCTGAGCGGCCAATGTCTTATTATGACTAAGTATCAGCGCAGGTCGTTGCGTTTCTTGAATCACATTCGCAATCGTAAATGTCTTACCAGACCCTGTAACCCCCAAAAGTGTTTGATAAGTCTCTCCTTCATTTACCCCTGCAACTAGTTCTTTAATCGCTTGTGGCTGATCGCCAGTAGGACGGTATTCGGACGTGAGTTTAAATTTCATGTAGCACCCTTCAATAAAGTATAAACTTAGATAAAATGCTTTGCATTCACAAACCGAGGGCTGCAAGCACACATCCCCCCATTGACGCAAGACAGTCTAATTCTACCATAAAAAATTAGTCCCGCTACAGCTCGATAACAATAATACATAGTGCACATCGGAAAGGCAAGTAGATTCATTCCTCTTGACACTCTCTGGTATCATAATCGCAATCAAACTAGGGTGCCATCTTAAAGTCGCCAAATCACAAAGTGTAAAAAATCCGATCTGCATAACAAGGTTCGTTCATACTGTTTCAAACAATTCTAGTATTTTTTACGTATATTAACTAGCAAACATCCAAACCGTATGACAACGATCCTGACAAAACAAAATAGTATAGCCAATCAATACATCTCCGAATTACGAGATGTCCATATTCAGCAAGACCGAATGCGATTCAGACGAAATCTGGAACGTATAGGAGAGATAATGGCCTACGAAATAAGCAAAACATTAGAGTACAAACAAGTATCTGTCGAGACCCCATTGGGTATTGCCGAGACGCATCTTCCCATAGAACATCCCGTACTAGGCACTATCATCAGAGCAGGACTACCTTTTCATCAAGGGTTTCTTAACGTGTTCGACCGTTCCGACAATGCATTTGTAGCCGCATATAGACATACAAAAAAAAGTGGAGAATTTGAGATTCACAAAAAATATGTCAACACACCCAATCTGGAAGACAAGATTGTCATTATTGCAGACCCCATGCTGGCGACTGGCCAAAGCTTAGTACTATGTTGTAAAGAGCTCTTGGCCGAGCACAACATCAAAGAACTCCACATTGCAGTAGTCATAGCGTCCGAAGAAGGCCTCAGACATGTCAAAGCATTCCTACCAGAAGCCATACTATGGGTGGGCGACGTAGACAATGAACTGACAAGTAAGGCATATATCGTTCCAGGACTAGGCGACGCCGGTGACCTTGCCTATGGAAACAAGGAATAACCATTATATGTAATTAATTAACAATAATTTAGCACACAAAAATGCAAAAACACGATTTACAACAGTTACATTTATACTATCATACGGTACGTTCTTTTTCACCCTTAAAATTTTCACTTTATGAATTGGCAAAAATACAATGGCGAGTACATCCGCATTCCCATCATGGAAGCCGTGGAAGAAATCATTAGTAGAGAGACGCACTTAGGCAATAGACTCAAAGTATACATCGGAACAGACTCTCAGGTCAAGCGAGGAATTATAGATTTTGCAACAGTCATCGTCTTTCTTCGAGAACACAAAGGTGGCTTTATGTTCATCCACAAAGACAGGCGTAATTACCGGATGGGCATCAAAGAGCGAATGCTACTCGAAGTCCAAAAATCCATCGAAATCGCCTACCACATCTGTCCCCTCCTAGACCAATACCATGTCGACCTCGAAGTTCACGCCGACATCAACACCAACCCCAACTTCCAATCAAACGTAGCACTTAAAGAAGCCATGGGATATATCATGGGAATGGGATTTGTATTCAAAGCCAAGCCCGAATCGTTCGCCAGCACAAACTGCGCGAATAAATTGGTACAATAAAGATTAAAAAGAAAAATAATAAAGCTTAGGTTCGAACAAAAGAAAAATCATTCAAACTCAAGAACCTGTAAAAAGAGAACACATTAATAAAAAATACCGGCACCAAGCACTCCATCAGTTTGCGGATAGATGCTGTAATAAGATTTGCGACAGACTTTTGAACATCTTCTCAGAGAGGATTTTGACTAATCTCGAAAACCTCAGTTATGCCCATAATACAACTACATGGACAGCATAGACAATACGCCCTTTACTTTATATATTGCTTGAATGGATGATTTTTTCAGTAAGATATCGTCAAAATCTTTCGCATTTTTTGCCGCAAGGCGCAAAGTTTCCGAATCATATTCACGAACAAATCGGATAACATTAAATTTTTCGGAAATAATCAAATAGATATCTCCAAAAAGAACAGAATCGACCTCCACTTTGCGTACAAAAACCATACTGCCGTGTGCAATTTCAGGTGACATCGCCTCTCCATTATTCACTACAGCAAAGTCGCTACCCGACAAAACAGGTATCTCCAATTCGTCCGTGGGAGTAAGGACGCTCAGATCTGCAGGCAAGTCTTCCAAGCCAATCCCATAAAGCGGAATTTTCTTTAACAGAGAAGCCGACCGAAGCATATTTCCATTACCCGTAAGTAACCAGCCCTCGTTAATATCGGGGAATCTCTCCGATATAATCGAAGACAGATTTTTACTGATGGAATAGTTCCCTTTTTTTATCTGATAAAGACGCTCGGACCGTTTCAGACCAATCTCTTTCGCAAAGGAATTCACATTGAGTCCCAGATGTTCAATAATCTGTTCCAATCTTTCCCAACTTGACATATATAAAATTACAGTTACTTTAAAAAAAACAATAATACGCAAAAACGACGCCAAACATTAAACCTTCCATAATATTTATCGAAATAAAAAATTTGATTATACAATACAATATTGTATTATTGCAATTTATTATTTAGATTATTAACATAAGCCGCATACATTACCCTACAAAAAATATATGCAATCCACAGAAATAACGAACATGTACCATGAAATCCATAATAACGTACACATATTTCAATACCCAGTAAACGGATAACATGATAAATATGCTACAGGCATAAGCCTCCCCTATTACCAATATCTATGTTATGTCAAGAAAAAAAGACACCAAAAAAAACCACGCGACGATAGTGGACAGCAACCAACAAGATGACCCCTCATATATCACAATGCAGGATGTGATGCAGTTATGTGCATTTTGGAGTCAAACCAATGCTGATATAGTAGACATATTAAAAATCAACAACCCCGAGAAAAACATCCAGATAGTTAAGAAAAGTGAAAAAGCAATCTTAGAAATTAAATTCATCAATGAAAATAAAGAGGAAAAAATCTTTCAAATCGAAATAAAAATATACGAATAATACAATACCAAGACCATTTTTTTTAATCCGCAGCCCCCCGTTGCCAGAGAAGAATATAAGTTTCAAAAAAAATAAATTAAAAAACATTTGCAAATACAATATTATATTGTACTTTTACCAAAAATATTGCAATTTAATTGAAGAGTCATTATTAACAACTAAAAAACAGCTTTTAACAAAATCATAGTAACACAAAAAACAATTAAAAATCAAAACTGGCAACAGGTTCGGCCATGTCAAAAAAATCATTACGAAAAATATGAAAGTTAAACATTTATCCAAAGTAGCCTTGGCACTGGCACTCTCGAGTACGGTAGTATTTGAAGGGTGTAAAAAGTACGACGATGATATCAATCGTCTCGAGAACAGCATCAATCAGAACACCTCTGATCTTGCAGGATTAAAAACAAAACTAGATGACCTAGCTAAAAACTATGTCGTTACGGCTGTCACACCTGTGACGGGTGGATTTGACATCACACTAAAAGGTGCAGATGGCAAGACTACTACCTATCCCATCAGAAGTGGAGCAAATGGTACCGATGGTACAAATGGTACAAATGGCAAAGACGGTGTCGAGGGAAAACCAGGCACAATGTTCCGCATTGTCAACGACATGTGGGAAATCAGTGTTGATGGAGGCAAAACTTACCAATCGACTGGAGCGAAAGCGAAAGGTGATAAGGGTGACAAAGGTGATCAAGGAACGCCAGGAACTCCAGGTCAAGACGGAGCACCTGGAACGCCAGGTCAAGACGGAGCGCCAGGAACACCTGGCACCCCAGGAGCGCCAGGTCAAGATGGTGTTGACGGACAACCAGGTAGAGATGGTTCAGTTGTCTCTATTATCGATGTTGCAGGTAAAAAAGTTTGGGCGATCGATGGTGTAGCAGTAGCTCCACAAGTACTTGCTTATCCTGGTGAAGTGGCAGTAATGGAGGTCAATGACGGATACACCATTGTCATCACAGACAGCAATGGCCAACCGACTACTGTATTCCTTTCAAAAGAAGCACTTGCAGTATCTAGCTTAGCTTTAGTACCAGCTTTCACTAACAACAATTCTCCTGTTATTTTCTTCCCGCGTATCGTCAATGACGACGTAAATAGAACGACTTGGATGCAAGGTGAGGCTGAAATTAAGTACAACTTAAATCCATTTGGTGTTGCAACTGACAACTATTTAGCGACTGGCCTATTGACGCAAAATGCTGAAAAGATTGTCTTCAGATCTTCTGGCGGATCCGTTTCAAATAGTTTCACGATTACCAATACGGCTAAGACATTCGGAGATATCACAGTTAAAGTCAAGCCTGATGGAAATGCGAACTCTATCTTCCCGAAAAACACAGATAACAACGATTTGTTTGTCGCATTACAATTAAAAAATACACATGCAAAAGTAGCAGACAACCAAAGATTTGCTGCTTCAGGTTATAATCTTGCCAAAGAAGAGATTGTAGAAGCGGACGAAGTAACTATCGAAAAAGCAGTGAAGCCAACAACCAAATATGAGTTGGCAGGTGGTGTAACGCCTAATTTCACTGGAGGCGCGTTTGGAGAGGGTGCTGCAAGCAATCAAGCAACATCTATTTCTGCAACAAATGCTGCTGCAAAAACTGCTGCCCATTACACATTGCACGTATTCAACAATGCCGAGAACAACATCGACGGACGCACCACATACGTTGGAGCTGTTGATTTAGAGAAAGATTTACGTGGTTTCTTCGCTCGTACGCAGGTAGGCAACAAAATTGTATCCATGGATGACCACGGATTAGCTGGTTATGACTTGCGTTTTGCACTTGCCAACCCTAGCACTACTGAAGCCAACTGGCTAAAAGTAGATGCAGCTACAGGAAAGATTACGGTAAGAGAATCTACGCCTGGCGTTTACAACACTGCGGCTCTTAACAACCATACTATCGTAGAGGTAAAACTATACGCGTCAGCAACTAGCACACAAGCTATAGCAACCCGTTATGTGAAAGTTGACTATACGCAGACAGCACCTACGCCTATTAGTTTATCTGGCGTGATCAACCACGATGTAGTTTCAACTGCTTCAGTTACCAAGGACATCGTATGGCCTAATCCGTTATCTTCTATGGACGTAGCGTACAGCACAACTGGAAAATCTGCTGCTGACTTCCATACAACCTATACATTTGTACCGGGCGGTCTACCAGCAGGATTCACATTCCATGCAGACATGAACTCCAATGTACAAGCTACGACTAGAAAAGTGAACATTGCCAACACAGTAATGCCTGGTACCTACACGTTGACAGGTCAATACATTTCGTCTGTATCTACTGATCCAGTTGTCAATGTATCCATCACAGTAACAGTTGCAGGTACAATGATTGACAAGTTGAACAAAGACCTACCGTTCTGGGATAATTCACAAACTTTCGGTATTATCAACGGTAGAAACATTGGCGGTAACAACTGGCAGCTATATGCTAACCTGTGGGATTACTGGACCATTCAATCTGTATCAGGAGCAAACAAACCAACAACTACGTTTGAATACAGCATCAACAACGTAACATATCCTGGAATCTCGATTGTAAACGGTACTAGCCATACTACTGCTGAAGTACAACTTGATGCGACTAACTCCGCAGCTAGAGACAGGGTAAACAATGGAAATGTTGTTTTGACTGTAACCACCAAGGTGAACGGCGCCGTTTACGAAGTGAAGAATTTCGACGTGAAATTTGTGAATCCGGTAAAACCAATCGTTCTTCGTGCCCCTTATAGAGAAATGACAGACAAAGAAAACTCTGGATCGAATACGTCTACCTTTGACCTTCGTAGAGCCATCGAAGTTAGCAACTTCAATAATGACATTATCTACAGATTCAATGGCATTGCTGCTACAGGAACCGAGAATGATGGCACATTGAAAGCAAATTACGGTATTAGCCTCACAACTAATGGCATTGCAGCGACGTTCTCCGGAACACCTTATCGCTTGACAGCTAGCAGCTTCGTAGGTGCGTATGCAGGAGTAGTCACAAGCACAAGTGGCACACCGCTAACCCTTCAAAGTGGAGCAACAGCGACTGTCAATGGAGACAACGCCGTATGGACAAACAATGGTGCAAACTTGCAACAACCTATCACACTTGTTTACAAAGTGAAGGTACATAACAAGTGGAACCTAGGACAAGCTCCAACAATAGGAGAAGTTGAAAAACTAGTCTACATTGTAGTAAATCCAAACAACTAAGAACTAACACACCCAGTTCGAAGTATGAAGGTGGCTCCGGCCACCTTCTTTTTTCTCCAATTTTTAACATTGACCAACCACCTCAAATTTTATAAACCTTTTATCAACATGGAATTATTAAAAACAACCTTATATTTGCTGATTGCCATCATACTTTTTATAGCAACTGTAGTTGTCAAATATAAGCTCAACAAAAAAGATTTCCATTAACCAGGCAATCCTTAACATTAACCTTTTGAACCACGGCCATGAGATTCCTATCCATCATATCTACCCTCGCGATACTTCTACTAGGCTTGCAGTCCTGTAAAAAAGAATTACCCACACACCCTGAAGAACAGCCTAAATTTAGAACTGTAATTGCTTACCTCGCGGCAAACAACAGTCTAATCAACGAGGCCTACGAAAATATCAATCAAATGGAAGCCGCCATCGGAAATGTTGACGGCGACCTGATTGTATACGCCCGTCTCCAAGGCACCAACCCAGCACTTTACAGGATAACACCCGATCAAACCCCTGATATTCGTAGCCAGAAAATCAAAGAGTACGCTCCTCATAATTCTTCTGACCCCACCGTCATGAAGCAAGTGATAGCAGACATTCAAGCCGCATACCCCGCACAGACCTACGGACTCATCCTCTGGTCACACGCTACAGGATGGATACCCCCTAACCATGGAGGTGTCAAAGTCAAGTCATTTGGCGACGATAATGGGAGCACAATGGACATCAAGCACCTCAAACAAGCCCTACCAGACAATCTCGATTTCATCATGTTCGACGCCTGTTCCATGGCCAGTGTAGAGGTCCTCTATGAAATAAAAGAAAAAGCAAAATACTTTATATCTTCACCTGGAGAAGTAATCTCCAATGGCATGCCATATAACAAGATAACCAATGACCTTTTCCACATATCGCCTGAAAGCTATCAGATGATTGCTCAAAAATATTATGAACACTACAATAGTAAGAGCGGACTATTCAGGTCGGCGACCATATCCATAATAGACGGCCTACAATTAGCCACACTAGCAACAACTTCCCAGCAACTCCTGAAAGCTTATTCGTCACCCTTCCCAAACTTACAACGCAATAACATTCAACGTATGGATTTTGACAGGATAGGCAATCCATTGATTGCATTTGACTTTGAAGACTTCTTCTTTCAAAATTTTGGTCCTGTCATTACCCAACCCCTATCTCAGCAGCTCGCTCGCACTGTAATTTTCAAAGCAAACACTCCTTCATTCAATGGTTACGAGATCAAGAAAAATGGAGGGTTGACCTGCTACATCCCACATCCAGACAATGACGGGCCCCTACACGATTACTACCGTACTTTACAATGGTATAGCGCCAGTGGGTTTGATCGCTTATTTTAACACAAAATACCCAACAAGCCCAATGACAATTAATTAAAAAATACTCATAATTAGGTATATTTTACTTGATATTGAATGACTACTTTTGTTACTAGGAGAGCATAAAAAGAATAAGCCAATTATTTTTGACATACATCTATGAAAAAGCAAATAAGTTATTTAGACGAGGATAGCTACATTTTCAACAGCTATTTGACACATAAAGATTATGGATCAGCCAACACTTCAAAGTGGCAACTCATCCTGAATACACCATCCATCAGAAAGAAGCTCAAAAAACTAGCCATCTGTGCCAACAAGTCATTATCACTGTCCGAAATGTCTCAGCATCCATTATTGGTTCCAAAAGAAATAGATCGGTTTACATTGACAACCAAGGAAATCAGTAACACCATCATTGAACTCAAGATTTACACCTAGATCTAGACGTATGGCCTCCAACCCATTCCCCTTGCTCTGATTGACAGTCTCCTTAACTAGGTTCATTTTTTTATTCAGTACCCTTCAAAGACGAAAGATTTCGCCTAACAGCGGACTAAGTTTGTATCTTTAGATTCGCAAATACAAAGACTTATGTCAGCTCCTACTCAACAGATGCCACAACAAACAGCCCAAACCTCCCTACTGGAACGGCCAGTAGCCATCTCTGGCGCTCCATAGGTACATTTTTCCATCAATTTAATTGATAATCCTCTCCCCAGATACATATCTTTATAGCCATATATGTTTGCAACACATCCAGACCTCCTAAAAATAGCTGTTGTTGGGCCCGAGTCAACAGGAAAATCCACAATCGCACAAGCACTTGCGGCGCATTTCAGAACCATCTGTGTCCCTGAATATGCACGAGAATATTGCAAACACTTGCATAACGCATATACATTGCAAGACGAAATCAACATGTACTACGGGCAGGTTGCATTAGAAAACAGTTTGATTCCACTTGCCCAGCAGAATCTATGCTTCTGTGACACTACTATATTGACTGTTAAGATTTGGTGCGATTACCTTTTTGGAGATACACCAGTACACGTCAAGAACGAAATATGCAAAAGACCATACGACCTATACCTGTTGATGGACATTGATCTCCCTTGGCAAGACGACCCCTTAAGGGACTTCCCAAATCAGCGAGATCATTTTCTACAAGTATGGAAAAATGAGCTGCATGCTTTAAACGCCAAATACACCGTCATCTCTGGTTTAGGGAATGACCGTTTTCAAAATGCCTTATCTGCAGTACACACGCTATTATCAGACGCTGATTGGTCGGGCAAACAGAGCTAAAATCTATCATAAAAAACAAAAGGAGTAAAGTTTAACACAGTCGTCGTTAAACTTTACTCCTTTTGTTTCAAATAAAAATATTATCTAGTAGCGATAGGCATCCGATTTAAAAGGCCCCTCAACAGCTACCCCAATATACGCTGCCTGCTCTTCTGTAAGCACATCCAACACCACTCCAATATGTGCAAGATGTAATCGTGCCACTTTTTCATCCAAATACTTCGGCAATGTATACACTTTGTTTTCATAAGCTGCAGTATTTGTCCATAGTTCCAACTGTGCCAATGTCTGATTAGTAAACGAATTGGACATGACAAAAGAAGGATGACCTGTTGCACACCCCAAGTTTACCAATCGTCCCTCAGCCAACAAAATAATGTCATTCCCATCTATTGTGTACTTGTCCACTTGAGGTTTAATTTCAATCTTCGTACCGCCATAATTTGTATTCAACCAAGCAACATCGATTTCATTATCAAAGTGTCCTATATTACAGACCACTGTTTTATCCTTCATCATTTTGAAGTGTTCGGCACGCACGATATCCTTATTCCCCGTCGTAGTCACTACGATGTTAGCTTCCTTTACTGCATCCGCAAACCTCTTCACTTCAAACCCCTCCATTGCAGCTTGCAAAGCACATATAGGGTCAATTTCGGTCACGATAACCCGTACACCAGCTGATCGCAATGACTCCGCAGACCCCTTCCCCACATCACCATATCCAGCTACTACAGCCACTTTACCCGCAAGCATGAGATCGGTTGCCCGACGAATAGCATCCACCAATGATTCGCGACAACCATATTTGTTGTCAAATTTAGATTTCGTCACTGAATCATTCACATTGATAGCAGGTAAGTGCAACGTTCCATTTTTCATGCGTTCATAGAGCCTATGCACACCAGTAGTGGTCTCTTCCGACAATCCTTTAATCCCCGAAATCAGCTCTGGATATTTATCAAACACCATATTCGTCAAATCACCACCATCGTCCAAAATCATATTCAAAGGATGACGCTTCTCCCCAAAATATAACGTTTGTTCAATGCACCAGTCAAATTGCTCCGCTGTCATTCCCTTCCACGCATACACCGGAATTCCCGCTGCGGCAATCGCCGCTGCAGCATGGTCCTGTGTCGAAAAAATATTACAAGAAGACCAAGTGACATCTGCTCCCAATTCTACCAATGTCTCAATCAGTACCGCGGTCTGAATCGTCATATGTAGACAACCCGCAATACGTGCACCTCTCAATGGCTTAGAAGCTCCAAACTCCTCCCGTAGACTCATCAGTCCAGGCATTTCAGCTTCTGCAAGCTCTATTTCCTTACGTCCCCATTCGGCAAGGTTAATATCTTTGACTTTGTATGGCACATAAGTACTTTCAATTGATGACATAATTTATCTTCTTTAGTTATAACGTTAGAAGACAAAAATACCATTAACAGTAATAAATTCAAAACGTTAGCTTCTTCCTATTTACAAATCTGACATTCATTTGAGAGTATAAACTTGACGAAGGCCCCGAAGTACCTTATATTTGTAGATATAAAAAAAATAGAGAAGAGATGTATCCAGAATATTTAGTTGAACCGATGCGTAAGGAGCTTACGGATGCCGGTTTCCAAGAATTAAAGACAATTGAAGATGTTGATGCGGCCATTCCTTCTGAAGGAACTGTTTTTGTCGTCGTTAACTCTGTCTGCGGATGTGCTGCAGCAAATGCAAGGCCGGCAGCAAGAGCTGCCGTAAAAAACGAAAAGCACCCGAGCAAATTAGTAACAGTATTTGCTGGAATGGAAAAAGAGGCTGTAGACAAAGCTCGTGAATACATGCTACCTTTCCCTCCATCGTCTCCAGCAATGGCACTTTTCAAAGATGGCAAATTGGTGCACATGATTGAAAGACACATGATTGAAGGGCGCCCCGCACAAATGATTGCCGACAACCTAGTCGCTGCATTTGACGAGTACTGCTAGATCTTATTTTGATTTTTGAATAAACAAGGTCGCTCAACAATCGTTGAGCGACTTTGTTTATTAACATTAACCTCACCCAATTATTTAATTAAGAATGCATCCATATTACCTGTGTAATGTGCAAGCGGAATCATTAATTTACTTTTTGACAACACCAGGCCATCATAATCAAAATAAGCTATCACTTTAATTATCATAAACTGTCAAATATACTGCCTGCCTTATCCACGGTTCGGTTCAAATGTTGCGGAGGACACACTTTGCCACGATGCTCAATCGTATTATCCCTTCGATGTTCACGAATATCCTAGCCGCTTCCTAAAATATATAAAATAATAGGTTAGTTCAGCCAAACGATTTGTATTTTAGTATACATCAATTAAAACAACCATGCGCTGTATCCTCCTCTATTGCACCCTATGTCTATTGGCATTCTTCAGTTGCAAATCTTCAAATCAAGTCGACCTTATTGTCTATAATGCACAGATATACACCGTAGATTCTGCATTCTCCATCGCCGAAGCCTTCGCCGTAAAAGACGGGAAATTCGTTGACATTGGCAGTGGCGCCGATATTCGATCCCAATACATGGCCAACGAAGAGATTGACGCCCAACAAAAATCGATATATCCCGGATTCTACGATGCCCATGCCCATTTTTTCATGCTCGCTGAGCTTCTCGACCAGGTCGATTTAGCAGGAAGCAAGTCCTTTGAAGAAGTCATCGCCCGCATGAAGATATATCGTAGTAAATACCCCGATAAAAAATGGCTCATTGGGGGCGGTTGGGATCAAAATCTTTGGGTAGACAAGAAATTCCCGACCAAGGAGTTCTTAGACAAAGCCTTTCCCGATATCCCGGTTTACCTAGCAAGAATAGATTACCATGCTGCAGTTGTGAATTCCAAAGCATTGGAAATAGCTGGGTTGACACACCCTGTTCCGATAGAAGGTGGCATCGTAGGGGGAACTTCCACTGTTCCAAACGGGTTACTAATAGACAATGCTATGGACTTAGTCAGCAAGTTCATTCCCATAGCCAATGAGGAAACATCATTAAAAATATTGAAAACCGCAGAGGACTCATTGCTGTCGGTTGGACTGACATCTATAGTAGATGCTGGGCTTCCTAAATCCCAGTTAGATTTGCTTCAAAAATTCTACAAAACCAATCAACTCCGCATCCGCAATTATGCTATGATTGCAGCAAACAAAGAGAACATTAACCATTACTTACAAGCTGGTCCTTACCGCACCGACCACCTCACCATCAGCTCGTTCAAGATATTGGCGGATGGGGCTTTAGGCTCACGTGGAGCATGTCTATTAGAGCACTACCATGATGCCCCAACTAAAGGGTTTCTCTTACACAGTCCAGCTGAATTTGACACCGTGATACGTCAATTAGCCAATAGCCCTTTCCAAGCCAATACCCATGCCATAGGAGACTCTACCAATCGTATCATATTGGATACCTATGGAAAATATCTCCCTACTCATCAAGACAAGAGATGGCGCATAGAACACGCACAGATTATTGCCCCCTCAGACTTCCCTAAATTTAAAAAGTTCCATATTATCCCCTCCGTACAACCCACACATGCAACATCAGATATGTATTGGGCTATAGATCGTCTCGGTAATGAGCGCATGAAGGGAGCTTATGCCTACAAAGAGCTACTTCAACAATATGGAAAATTAGCATTAGGCAGCGATTTTCCCGTCGAACACTTCAACCCAATGTTTGGATTTCACGCCGCAGTAGCAAGAGTAGATGCCAAAGGGTATCCTCAAGGAGGATTTCAGATGGAAAATGCAATAACTAGAGAAGAAGCATTAAAAGGGATGACTATCTGGGCTGCCTATTCCTGTTTTCAAGAAAAAAATCGAGGCAGTATTGAGAAAAACAAAGATGCAGACTTCATTATATTAGAAAAAGATATTATGAAAATACCCAACGACCAACTCCGAGCAGTACAGACGCTACGTACGGTTATTGGAGGAAAAACTGTTTTTAAACGATAAGATTATAGCGGCATAGCGTGGAATGCGGTCTTTTTTAAGTACCCCTATTTCACCTATTCTATTACTTCCATCGTAAACAACACCTTTTCAACTGGTAAATCAGTAGACGTAGTACGTACTTTACTGATAGCCGTCACGACATCGAGACCTTCATAAATCTCACCAAAAACCGTATAATCATAATCCAATCGAGGTTGGCCTCCGTTCGTTAGATAAGCATGCCGTTGTTCAGGTGTATATTTGATTCCCTTTTTTTGTTCCAATGTGTGGAGATCACCTTCCGTCACAGGTTTTCCTACGACAAAATACAACTGATTCAAA
Organism: Sphingobacterium sp. SYP-B4668; assembly: GCF_027627455.1. NCBI lineage: Bacteria > Pseudomonadati > Bacteroidota > Sphingobacteriia > Sphingobacteriales > Sphingobacteriaceae > Sphingobacterium > Sphingobacterium sp. SYP-B4668. The sequence continues at coordinate 4,928,464 of NZ_CP115483.1, forward strand.
AAAGAAGATTTCGTTGGGTTGTCATCCCTTCCCGCACCAAGCGCACCAATTTTATGAAACGCTCGTTTATCAAATTCGGGACTCAAACGTTGCTCAGCAGATATATTCTTCGCCTCTCTTGCTAAAATTTCCTCATCCAAGTCTCCTCCCTGTATTACAAAATCAGCAATTACCCTATTGAATTCTGCCTGATCGTACACCTTGGCTCGGATTGCATCAAGCAGCAGTTGTCGATGATGAGGTGTATAGTCATATAGCAATACTTTAAAATTTCCATAATTAGTCTTCACCAAGATCTTGTAAGTCTGCCCATAGCACACCGAAAATATTAATAAAGCAAATACCGTAACTAATGCTCTTTTCATCATCTCCAATAATTAGGATATCATCAAACTTAGACAAACTTACCTTTTTTCACAAATGCTTACATATCTATCTAAATTATTTGAATGATTGATGTTCACCTCCAAATTAAACTCAACGTTCAAACACGCTATTATGAAAACAAAAGGTTCTTTCTAGGATCTACACATAAATACACAGATGGAAACCACACATCAGTTCCAAGGTGACTATTTTCAATCAATATGAGCTTAGAAGACAATGGCTATTGAAAGCTATCTTCAATCCTTAACATACTAAAAAAGACTGTACTATAGCCCATTATAGGACTATAGCACAATCATCCCAATTATAAGCGTTCTATTCGTTTTGTTTTCTTGCTTCGGTCGGCAGCTTCCATAAACTTAAAAATCTCGATTGTTTCTGCTGGAGTGACAGGAGGTATCCCTGTATCGAAGAATGTAAGAATCTCCGACACCAAAGGTCCATAACCTGCAAAAGGTCCTAATTCAGCAATTCCTTTCTCGCCAAAAGCCCTTCCCGCGATATTAGATGCTCCCTTTCGGATTCCACGAACCGATCCTATACGGCCATCAGACCAGACACCCACCACCTGTTCAAAATCAGCATGAAATACTCTGTACACCTCTTTACATCCTACACCCATCACAGTAAACAACATCTCCACACCATGTATCATATACCAAGCCTGATCTATATGATGACGCTCGATTTCAGCAGGAGTATACACATCCGCCCCCAACACTTGACCAATACTCCCTTCCTTAACCTTTCTTACATTCGCATCATATCGCAAAGATGATGAACTAAAGAGCGGGACGCTATTCCGCGCAGCTAGGTCAAAGATCTTTTCTACGGACTTGAGATTCTCACCCATTGGCTTATCGATGAACAACGGTTTTTTTGCCCTTATCACGGGTTCGGCCTGTTCTAAATGCACTCGCCCATCATTAGATTCCAACAGTACAAAATCCACCTTTTTCAACAAATCTTCTATACTCGTCACAATTTCCACCCCCATTTTCTTAACCGCTTCTGTGATAGCAGGTTTCATCTCCAGTGCAGAAGGAATATCCTTGCTCCCATTTGGGTATGCGGCGACTACACGATACCCTCTATCCTTGAGTGCCCCTTCATTGATATCCCGCGTAAACATCTCACTATGAGAAGTATCCAATCCAATAATACCAATTCTTTTTTGTTGCACAGGCCGTTCAAAGATTCCATCTGAGAACGAAAGTGCCCCAAGCCCAGCGCCCAATACCGACATTTGCACGATAAAATCCCTTCTATTTGTTTCTTTCTTCATATCAGTTTCGATTTAAATTTTGGGCATATCTGGAAGACGAAAGCCATTATGGTAAGTATGTTGAATCCATTCCTTCGCAATATCTTTAGCATTGAATTCAGTAAATTGTCTATTGAAGCGCGGATCTCCATCCACCACACTAAATTCGTCCACCGACACAATCTTAATTTTATCTGCGTCATTGATATTGGTAAACTCCATCTTCTCACCATCCCATAACAAATCTCGATGCAACCCCTGCAAGCGGACAGCCAGTACCCCCATTACAACCATCTCATTAAAAGGTCCCGAAAACCCAAAATGCGAACTTGCCTCTTTCCTGTTATCCGGCGACTCCTTAGCCGCACGTATCCAATCCTGCTCATGCGCGTTGCTATTCCAGATATCACCGTTTCCGCCTGGTATACGCGGAATCCAAGGCTTAGGTTGCTGAAAATGTGCCATATCCGTCACTGGCAACAACGTTGGATTCATCCCATAGCAACCAGTCATGATTTTACCTTTCTTCCCGACAAATATGATTCCACCATTTTCATCACCCATCATCGCACCTGGTGCAAGTTCTTTTGGTCGCTCTGGAACCAGTCCGCCATCATACCAATAGACCTTAACCTCTGGCATATTCACCTTCCCCTTTTTTGCTCTAGCAGGAAACGTATATTGTACCATCTGCGCATGCGGAGGAGAATACAAGTTACTCAAGGTGGAGCTTCCATTTACCTTGATTGGATATTTAAGATCCAGTGCCCAATACAGAGGATCCATAATATGACAAGCCATATCACCCAAAGCTCCTGTTCCAAAATCCCACCATCCCCTCCAGTTCCACGGTGTATACACACTATGATAAGGCCTGTTTTCTGCCGGTCCGACGAATAGGTCCCAAGCCAAGCTATCAGGTACCGACATTCCATCTTTTGGCTTCATCAAACCTTGAGGCCAGATAGGACGATCCGTCCAGCAATGCACCTCATAGACCTCACCAATCGCATCCGATTGAATCCATTCTGCAATTTGCCTACACCAGTCAAACGAATTTCCTTGGTTTCCCATCTGCGTCGCCACTCTATGCTTTTTTGCTAAACGTGTCAGCAAACGTGATTCGTATACCGAGTGGGTAAGCGGCTTCTGTGTATAACAATGCTTTCCCAGTGTCAGCGCATGCGCCGTCGCTATAGCATGAGTATGATCTGGAGTTGCCACCATCACCGCGTCTATCGAGTCACCCATCTCATCAAACATCACCCGCCAATCTTTGAACTGCTTCGCACCTGGATAGTCTTTGAAAGTCTTTTGAGCATATCTCCAATCCACATCACAAAGCGCTACGATATTCTCCGATTTCATATTGGCAAGATTACGGCGTCCCATCCCACCAACACCTATACCCGCAATATTAAGTTTATCACTAGGAGCCACATGTCCCAGTGTTTTGCCCAGAACATGGCTGGATACGATTGAAAAGCTCGCCAATGCCGTTGTATTCTTTATAAAATTTCTTCTGTCCATTATATTTAAGCTATTAATAATTATCATTTTGAACCAGTACACCATTAGATCGATCGATCTCTATCTGCGGGATTGGGAATGGCCAACTATTGTCGCCAGCATCCCGTCCTTTATCCGCAAAGCCATATTTTTCATAGAATGCCTTCATCGTAGGGGCATACTCTCCCCAGCGCACCAGATCATATAGACGGAACCCCTCTAACGCCAATTCATTCCTCCGCTCACGCTTTAAGGCAGTCATGACATCGTCAGATGGCTTAATCGCGTATTGCGCTTGAAAATCAGCATCAGAAACAGTTTTAAGTCCTTGACCAAATAATCTAAATATCGCCGGCTCATCCACCTTAGAGGTCGTTACAAAAGCCCTCCTACGCACCTCATTCAAGTGTGTAAGCGCATCCGTTGTACTGCCTCCTGACCTTATTAAAGCCTCTGCATACATTAAGAGAACTTCTGAATAACGGATCCAATATGGCTGCCAATTGCTGCGCTGTAGGTCATTGTTTTGCCGATATTGTTGTGGGACAAAAGCCTTCCTACTTTGTTGAAGGTTAAAATCATTGAAGTATCCCCTATAATTATGTATTTCCTCCCCACCAGAAGAAGTTTTAAAAATATCGTTGTGACTAATGATGGTAAACATACGACGTGGATCCGCAGGGTCATAAGAAGCCGCCAAATCCTTGGTTGGTGTATTTCCTCCCCAACCACCGACATTGTTCCGTCCTACGTTCATAATCGCAAACGGGTCACCACCAATACCAAATGCTGGATCGAACTTACGAAGAACCCCAAAAATACACTCCTTGGAAAATGGAGCCACAGCATAGTCACCCCTAAAAAGATCTTGAAAATCTGGCAACAAACTAAGCTGTCCATTTCGCACCACTTCCCCTGCAGCATCCCTTGCCACTTTATATTCATCCTGTGCATTTCCTGCAAGAATTCCTTGTTCCATCAACCCTCCAAAAAACAATGCGGCCCGAGCCATCAAAGCATAGGCTGCATCTTTTGTCACACGTCCGGTTTCTGAACTAGACAATCCTGAAGCACGAGGAAGACTACTTTCTTGTATGGCCTCCTGTAAATCTTTATAAACCTGCGCCTTTAAATCCGCCAGTGGAGCCTTAGCCTTACGTGTGTCAGGTTTTTCTACATTGACAATCAAGGGCACTTCCTTAAATACCGTAATCAAATCAAAATAATACCATGCCCTCAAAAATTTAATCTCTGCAAAATAACGTGCTACCGTCTCTGCAGGTACAGGTTTGGCATTCTCAATTAGATTGCCTCCCTCCCTTTGCAGGGCATCCAAGGCAATGTTACAATTCCCAATTCCCTTAAAGCGATTTGCCCAAGTCTCGTAAAGCAAAGGATTGGATGGCAACGGTCGACCCCGCCCCACCTCTGTTGTTTGTGGCCTATCTCCTGGATCAGAACCTCCAGCATCTGCGTTATCCACACTCTCATCGCCAAGAGCGACTTTATTCACCGTATACCCCCAACCATCAAACATAGGTTGGTAACAGCTTGTGACCAACTTCAACCCTGCACCATCCGTCTTAAAAAACTCACTCTCGTTCAAAATCCCATAAGGATCACGGTCTAAAAAATCCTTTTTGCAGCCAATTACCGTCCCCAAGAGAAGGAATGCCGACATATATAAAACTATATTTTTCATCTATTTAAAAACTTAGATTAACCCCAAACATAAATGACTTCGCCACAGGATAGTATCCTTGATCAACTCCCATACTGAGTGGTGACCCACTTCCAATTTCAGGATCCAAACCGGAGTATTTCGTAAACGTGAACAAGTTATATGCACCAGTCCATATCCTTATGCGCTCTATTTTTGCCTTCGACAACAATGAGGCTGGCAATGTATACCCCAACTGTATATTCTTGATTCGGAGATAACTTCCATTCTCGACAAGCCAGTCAGATACCTGTAGGTTATTTTGATTAGATGAACTGATTTTAAATTGTGTATTGCTAGGATTTGTCGGTGTCCACGCTTCAGTCAATAACTCACGCGGCGCGTTGTACCAGCCCACGCCTGATTTCATGTCAATCTTTGAAATATTCATGATTTCATTACCCTGCGTTCCTTGTGCCAACAATTGAAAATCAAACCCTTTATAATCCAATCCTATACGAAAACCGTAAGTCAAATCCGGAAAAGGATCTCCGATATTTGTCCGGTCTAGGTTATTGATCTTTCCATCCTGATTCACATCCACAAAACGAAGGTCTCCAGGTCTAGCGCCCTCTTGTATATAGCTATCCACTTCTTGTTGTGACTGGAATATACCATCGGTTTTTAAGCCATAGTAATACCCAATAGGCATATTTTCTTCCGTCATTGTAGTAGTATAACTAATCCATCCGCCTCCCGTGATAGGTTCACCACCACCCAAAGTCAACACCTTATTTCGAAAAGTCGAGGCATTTGCTGCAATAGTATAACCCAAATCTCCAATCTTATTCCGATAGGCTACATCCAACTCCAATCCCTTATTCTGTACACCACCCGCATTTGACCATGGGCTATTGGGAAATCCCAGATAAGCCGGCAAAGGAACATTTAACAGCATCCCATCCGTATTCTTTCTGTAGGCATCCACTGTTACATTCAATTTGCTTTCAAAAAATGCCAGATCGAGCCCGATATCGACTTGCTCCGTCTGTTCCCAACGAATAAGCGGATTACCAATATAATTACTACCTCCGATCAGCTGTGGGTTACGCGGGCCGAACAGGTAATAGCCCATATTTCCAGAGTAAGTCGTCAGGTATGCGCCACTACTAATATTTTGATTTCCAATTTTACCCCAACTAAATCTTAATTTTCCGCTACTCAACCAAGAAAGAGACTTTGTAAATTCCTCCTCTGAAAAGTTCCATCCCGCAGATATCGAAGGAAATGTTCCCCATTTCTCATCTCGCCCAAAGTTAGACGACCCGTCATAGCGAAGATTTGCCGTTACCATATATCTGTTCTTATAAGAATAGAACACCCGACTGAAATAGGAATTCAAAGCATTTTCCCATTTTGTTCCCGAAGCTTGAGGGTTGATAGTACCTGCATCGATTATCCATTGACTCGGGTCATTCGATATCAGTCCTTGCTTCGAAGCACCAGTAGACTCTCCTTTCCATTGCTCCGCAGAAGTCCCAATCATTGCCGTAATATGATGATCCTCTATTTTTTTCTCATAGGTCAATGTATTTTCCCAAACATAATAATCCGTTTTAGAAGTCGATTTACCAACTGTAGCATCTACATTAAACTGGTTACCATTGAGATAATATTTAGGTAAAAAAGAGTCCGAAGTACTTCTTCCTAAATCCACTCCAAGACTACTCCTGTACTTTAACCAATCGGTAAATTGAATATCTATAGCTCCACCTCCCTTTATAGCAAGACCTTTCCACCGATTATTTTTATAGATATCCGTTTGTGCTACAGGATTTTCCTTATTTGTCATCAGAATTGGGCCATAATTGGACCAAGGATTGTTTGGATCGATTTTATCTAAAAATAGTCCCGGACGCAGAAAATCTGGGATATCAACCAAGTTATTTCGATATACCTGCGAGATGGGATCTGCTACAAAAGCAATAAATGCCGTATTGAATCCAGGACTGTTTTCCAGTACATTCCCACGTCCTTCATTAATCAAACCTATGTTTCCTGATAACTTTAACCATTTCCGTAGGTTGTGATTAAAATTCGTCCGCCACGAGAGGCGATCATAATCGGAACCATTGATAATTCCTTGTTGATCCATGTATCCCACGCTCGTGCGGTATGCCAAATCTTTCATACCTCCTGAAATAGCAATATCATAATTCTGAATAACAGCATCCTTATGGTTGATTTCTTTCCACCAATTAGTTCCCTCCGTACTTCCCGTATTCGATTTTAAGAATTTCAGAACATCAGCTTTATTCTGTTCGCTAAAATAAGGGTCCAATCCAGCGTTTATATTTGCAAGATTTTTATACTCCATGAATTCAGATGCATTCATCATATCATACGTCTTCGTTGGATTTTGAAAGCCCACATAGCTATCGAATGAAATCAAATTGTTCAATACATCCCCTTTTTGATTCCCTTTGGCTGTTGTCACCATAATGACTCCGTTTGCTGCTCGAGAACCATAAATTGCAGTTGCTGACGCATCTTTCAGAATTTCCATAGAAAGGATATCATTCGGATTCAACCAACCAATATCCGACTGAGGAAGACCATCTACCACATACAGTGGATTATTATCATTGACTGTACCAATACCACGTATCCTAACCGCAGGCGGTGTGCCTGGGCTCCCTCCTGTAGACGTCACCTGTACACCTGCAGCTTGCCCCTGCAAGCCCTCGGTCGCATTTCTTATAGGCATATTCTTAATCTCCTTCCCATCCAACTTCCCAACAGCTCCAGTCAAATCACGCTTGAGTTGCGTACCGTATCCTACGACCACCACCTCTTCCAAACCACTTATCGATTCTTCCAGCACTACCTGGATCGACGTATTTGAAGAAATCGCAACTTCTGTAGATTGGTATCCTACCGCCGAGAAAAGCAGACTTTTTCCCTCCTCCAAAAAAATCCTAAAATTACCGGACTGATCGGTAGAAGTTGCACTATCCGTACCTTTAATCGTTACCGTTACACCTGTTATTGGATTCCCCGATGGATTTTTAACCGTACCTGTAACCTCTCGCTGTTGGAGGAGATTGTTCCCTGAAGATCTTTGCATTTTTTTAATCAGGACCGTTTTATTCGCCAACTCAAAGGTCAATCCTTGATCATCCAGACATGCTTTCAACACCTCTTTAAAATCTGTATTTAAGAATCGGACGGAAATCTTCTTATCACTATCAATTTCTGCACTGTTATACAGAAAATCATAATCTGTCTGCTTTTGAATCTGGTTCAAAATATCGCGAAGATTGGCCTTCTTAGCGTGAATACTTACTTTCTGTGCAAAAGTTGAAGCATTGACCTGCAAAAGAAAAGTCGTCAAAAAAAAGATGACTAATTTCATAACAATAAGGTATCTAATTAAGATTTGTCGCGTTATACAACAATTTCTAATTGAAGTTTTATACATTTGGTTTATGTTTGGTTTATAATTTATAATTACTTCTTATCACAAGGTTATTTTTATGGACAAGCATTTCTTCGGAAGCGTTCGCAGCGCTTCCGATTTCTTGACATCTCCAATCTTAGGTCAGTTTACTTCATCACCCTCACCCTCCCTTCTACAATTTTAAATTTTAAAGAAGATATACGCTCCAGTTGTCCCAAAAGATCGGACAATTTTTGTGAACGTCTAACTGAACCGGAAAATCGATCTGAAGATTCAGAAAGAATTTCCACCCCTTTAATGTCATACCACTTCGACAGCTCATACAACACTTGCTTTATCGATTGGTCTGTAAATCTAAAATATCCATCCTTCCACGCCATCATTTCTTCCAAATTGACTGTTCGAGATACGATATCACCGCTTTTACTATTTACAATAGCCTGCTCCCCAGGCATCAATCTAACATGCGTCTTTTTACTGGACACCAACACAGAGCCCTCGCTAAGAGTCACTTCACTGTTTAGTTCTTCTGGATAGGCCGATGCATTGAATTTAGTCCCTAAGACTTGTATTTCACTAGTATTAGTCTTCACACGAAAAGGGGCATCTCGATTATGAGCAATCTCAAAATAGGCTTCGCCGTTGAGATCGACTTGACGTGTATTATCGAAGATTAAGGGAAAGGAAAGACTTGATGCGCTATTCAATTTGACTACCGAACCATCTGCCAATATAATTTCAGCAGAAGAGCCCTTAGCAGTCTTAAACACTTGTCGTTTCGCTAATGAGTGAAGCGAAGCATTTGCATAAGCAAAATAAAACCTACCGCCTTTTCTTTTTTCTATCCGCACTCCATCTACTTCCCGCACTTGCCCTTCCTCTAAATCGTCCAAGGAAATTGGTTTGCCATTCTCTAGAATCAACGTTGCTACTGTATATGGAAGGAGTGTAATTTCTTGTTGGTCTTGTTGAACAACCCTCGACATTGGAGGAGCCTCTCTTTTCATATAAAAAATCAATCCCAATGCTATTAGAAGCACTGCAGCGGCAGGAATACCATATTTAAACCTAAAATGCCTTTTAGCAGCTCGTTCCTCATTCAAATTATCGACCCCAGACATTCCCGCTATTTCAGCTCTCACCCGGTCGAATACCCCCTTTTTCTTAAAATCCAGAACATCTATTCGTGACCAGTTGATCGTCGTCAATACATCATCGATTACCCCCCCAACTATTGCCTCATCAGACTCTTCCAGGGTCAACAGCAATTGCTTCACCTCCTCCTTGGATAGTTCATTCTTAAAATATTTCTCTAAACGACTCTTTAAATCTTCAGTGTTCATCATACGGTCTATCGCTCTTCAGAAGCGTTGATTTCCCATAGAACACCTAAAAAAGAAAACAGGACTAGTAAAAAAGAAAAAAAATTAAAAAATATACATCGATAGAATCAACAGGTAGAGATAGTCCGTTTTATTTAGCTGTTCTCGTAAGGATTTTAAAGCCTCCACAATATGATTTTTTACAGTATTTTGCGAAATCTGAAGTTTTTGGGCAATTTCAGAATGGCTTAATCCATCAATACGACTCAATTTAAATACCTGCTGCTGCTTTGGAGAAAGCTTACGCATGGCCTTAAAGATGTTTTGCTCCAACTCAGAAACCTCCAAATCATTCGGAAAAATCAACTGTTGATTGACGAGCGCCATATACAGTTTTTCAGTTGACAATTGCGCATTCCGTATTTCGCGCAATTTATTCAAGGCTTGCCTTTTTGTAAGGACATACAAAAAGAGCCATATGTTACCACTAACATCCAGCTTCTCACGATGCCTCCACAATTTGACAAATACCTCTTGTACGATATCTTCACTCCAACCATTATCCTTCACAAATAAGAAAGCTAATTTGTAGACCTGTTCCGCATAATAATCATATACTTGTTCAAAGACAAGTTTATCTCCTCCTGCTAATGCGCGCAAATCACATATATAGGCACTGTGGGGCATGGGTTCTGGTTTATTCAACTGGTACTGATCAAACTTAGATAAAATGCTTTGCATTCGCGAATATCTAATAGAAAAAATACAATTGGTTACCCTCTTTTTTTGTTCGTTTATGAACGACTTCATCCATGAAAAAGTACAAAAGTAACATCGACATCCATGATATACAAAAAAGGCCTAGTAAATAAAAATTTACCAGGCCTCCTATTATATCCTATTCTTTCATGAGATTACTGCATATCAAAAAGATGCTTCTCCGCATGATACGAAGAGCGAACCAATGGTCCAGACTCCACGTACTTAAATCCCATTTTCAATCCAATTTCTTTATACTTATCAAATTGAGCCGGAGTGACCCAATCAATTACCGGGTGATGTGCTTTTGTTGGTTGCAAATACTGACCCAACGTCAAGATATGAACACCCACGTTGTATAAATCCTGCATTGCTTCGACCACATCCTCTTCCGTTTCTCCCAAGCCCAGCATGATACCAGATTTAGTTCGCAAGCCCGCTTCCGAGATACGTCTTAAACATTCCAAGGAGCGGTCATATTTTGCCTGGATACGCACTTCCCTAGTTAAGCGGCGAACCGTTTCTAAATTATGTGAAACCACTTCAGGACGAACTGCAAGTACTCGATCCAAGTTATCCCACTGTCCCTTAAAATCCGGAATTAAGGTCTCTAAAGTTGTCTCTGGACTTTCCTTCCGTATTGCGTTGATTGTCTCCGCCCAAATGATAGATCCTCCATCTTTAAGATCGTCACGATCCACAGATGTGATGACGCAATGTTTGACCTGCATGAGTTTAACCGAATTAGCCACACGATTCGGCTCATCCAAATCTACGGCCAAGGGTCGTCCCGTAGCAACGGCACAAAACGAACATGATCGAGTACAAATATTTCCCAAAATCATAAATGTTGCCGTCCCTGCCCCCCAACATTCCCCCATGTTAGGACAATTCCCACTTTCACATATCGTATGCAATTTATGCTCATCGACAAGACCTCGCACATGTCTATACTCCTTACCTACGGGCAGTTTTACGCGTAACCAATCAGGTCTGCGCTGAGTCTGGCTCACGGGAATTACTGGAAGTTCAATCATGACACAAAGTTACGGATTATTCAATTAAATAACCATTTAGAATTTGTTTGAATAATATCATAAAACAATTCCTGACCCTTTTGGTTATTTATTTAAGACCAAAGTCGATATTTAGCGCCTAAATTAAGATATTTGTACCTAAAACATTGCTCACATGCTTCGAAATACCACTACAGCAGTACTATTCTTCATGCTATTTATACAAATAGGCTTTGCACAAACACCTATCTTAGATATCATCCCTAAACCCAATAAGGTCAACTATCTCGAAGGAAGCTACAGCATCCCTTCCAATCCCAAGATTTATATCACCCCCGAATTTGAAGGAGTTGTCGATCTACTTTCCGAGCATCCAGCCATCCAAAGCTATACCATAGAGATTGTAAAGAAGGTTAAGAAAGTACCTAATACTGGAATACGGCTTACAACAGGATTAGAGACGGACAGATTTGATGACAATACCTACAAAATTGAAGCTGATAATAATGGGATTGTATTAAAAGCCAAAAACACCAAGTTGATGATCAACGCGATATTCACGCTCATTCAAATAGCGTATCTTCAAGATTATCCACAATTCATCCCTTCCGTCGAAATTGAAGACAGTCCTCGTTTTGGTTACCGAGGAATGATGTTGGATGTTTCCAGGCATTTCATGCCTTTCAGCTCATTGAAAAAGTTCGTTGATGTGATGGCACTATACAAGTTCAACCATTTACATTGGCATTTGACAGATGGCGCCGGATGGAGACTACAAATCCTCAAATATCCCGAACTTACTAACAAAGCAGCTTGGCGTACACATGCCGGTTGGAAAGACTGGTGGAACAACGGCCGCCATTACGTAGAGCAAGGCACTCCAAACGCTTCTGGGGGTTATTATACACAAGACCAAGCTCGTGAATTGGTTGCTTACGCTGCGCGCAAGGGCATTACAGTTATTCCTGAAATTGAAATGCCAGGCCATTCCGAAGAAGTACTAGCTTTATTTCCTCAGTTGGCCTGTTCTGGACAGCCGTATACACAGGGTGAATTTTGTATTGGCAATGAGGAGACATTTACATTCCTTAAAAATGTTTTGGATGAAGTCATCGACATATTTCCTTCTACATATATACACATAGGAGGCGATGAAGCCTCCAAAGAACATTGGAAAAATTGCCCGAAAGATCAAGCTTTAATGAAAAAAGAAGGTCTTAAAAGCGAAGAAGAATTACAAAGCTATGCCATAAAGCAAATTGACCTCTATCTGCAATCCAAAGGACGTAAGCTATTGGGTTGGGACGAGATACTAGAAGGTGGGTTAAGTGCAGGAGCTACCGTCATGAGTTGGAGAGGCGAAGAGGGTGGTATCAAAGCCGCTAACGCGGGCCATGATGTCATTATGACTCCAGGTAGCTATTTATACTTTGATGGATATCAAACCGACCCACGCACACAGCCAGAATCAATTGGCGGCTACCTTCCTATTGACAAGGTATACAGCTATGACCCTATACCCACTGCTATTGCCGCAGATAAAACCAAACATGTTTTAGGCGCACAGGCCAATTTATTTGCCGAATACATGCCAACCTATCAGCATGTTGAATATATGGCCTTCCCAAGAGCACTAGCCCTCTCAGAAGTTGTATGGACAAAAAAGGTGGACAAGAGCTGGGAAGACTTTCACAGCAGACTACAAAGACATTACAAATTACTCCAACAACTAGAGGTTAATTATTACCGTCCTTCTTACAATGTAAGATTTGAAGTATTATTCAATCCAGAAAAATATAGTAACCTTATCACCCTGCATACCGAGCAGGTCAGTCCAGACATTCGATACACCATAGATGGTAGTGATCCCTCCGCAAATTCCACTCCATACACACAGCCTATCGACCTAGCCATTGTCTCTACAATCAAAGCGGCTATCTTCTTAGACTCCACACGTGTGGGGCCTATACAGAGTATAGAGGTAGATGTGCATAAAGCAATTGGTAAGACCGTGCTATATCAGCAAACTTGGGAAGGCTATCCTGCACAAAAAGAACTCACACTTACCAATGGAAAAAAAGGAGGACTTACCTATGGTGATGGAGAGTGGCAAGGTTTTACCAAAGACATCGATGTAACGGTCGATTTTGAACGAAGAGAAGAAATCAAAAGTGTAGCCATGAACTTTATGCAAGTACCCGGACCAGGCGTATACTTCCCCGGAGAGTTTGTGGTTTCAGTATCTGACAATGGAAAAACCTTTCGCGAAATCGGAATCGTCAAGAACGACATAGGCACCGACGACCCTAAATTAAAATTCAAGAAATTCGAATTGAAGTTACCTAAAAGCCAAGCAGCAAGATTTGTAAGAATAAAAGCCACAAACCCAATGAAAGGCTATCTCTTTACAGATGAGATTATCATTTACTAAAATAAAAGGGCTTGCAATTGCAAGCCCTTTTATTTTCAATTAGAGACGATTGACTAGAATACGTAACGAGCAGTTAGTCCACCATTGAATAAAAATCCATTGATTCCACCGTATGATTTAACGAAGTGTGCTGTTGGTCTTGCATCAGCCGAAAATGCGAAAGGTGCATTTTTTAATTTATAATCCACCCCTCCTGTAGGGAATATACCGACTGAAATACCTTTAAAATCCTCATAATCAGAGAACGTATTGGCGACAATAGCACCACCACCTACAAACCATTTAAATCCCTCAATATTTGCAATTTGGAAATGATGTTGGTAGGCACCCGATATAGAAACATTGGTTACACCATCACTGTAACCCCCATAAGAGACACTAGGTTTTAAACCTAAATTGAACTCCAACGCTGCCGGCGCACTAATGAATGTTTTGAAAGAAGCACCTACAAGGTCATAATACCCACCTCCAAAACGTACACCGATTGAATTTTTGTAGTCCTGACCAAAGGCAAAAGTTACCAAAAACAAGGTCGCAAGCAATAAAAATGTTCTTTTCATAAAAATAAATTATAGTATAGATTGTAAAAATTATTGGCGAATATAAATCAAAATTTAATGTAAAAAAATCGAAATGGTAATACTTCACACGTTAAACGTTGCGAATATCTGCTTTTTTTCCCTTCCATAAAATACCTGTAAACTGGTAATTTACGCTCATTTATACCAATCCGCCAAAATTGAAAAATATACTATCACCCCCATTGTGAAAGTTTTTTCAAACTCTATTCATCTTAATGCTAAGATATTCAAATAAAATATGTAACTTTGCACTCCGACAAAGCAGTCGGAATCTTCCCTTCATAGAAAGCTTTTCGCTGTACTTTGTTCAAAATCGTTTTTAAAAAAATAATTTTTTGAACTACAAAAATGCCAAGAAACACTTCCATCAAATCGGTTTTAATAATTGGATCAGGGCCTATCGTCATCGGTCAAGCCTGCGAATTCGATTATTCAGGATCTCAAGCAGCATTATCTTTAAAAGAAGAAGGTATTGAAGTATCCATTATCAACTCCAATCCGGCGACTATCATGACTGACAAAGTCGTAGCAGACAATGTTTACTTGCTTCCTTTGACTTGTGAAAGCATCGAAGAAATCCTTCAGAAGCACAACATCGATGCCGTATTGCCAACTATGGGTGGTCAGACCGCATTGAACCTTTGTATTGAAGCTTCCGAACGTGGAATCTGGGAGAAATACAACATTCAAGTAATTGGAGTGGATGTTGCTGCAATCGAAAAAACAGAAAATCGTGAAGCTTTCCGTCAACTGATGGTCGATATTGGTGTAGGTGTTGCTACTTCAAAAATCGCAAATTCATTTTTAGAAGGTAAAGAAGCTGCCCAGGAAATTGGGTATCCACTCGTTATCCGCCCTTCCTATACTCTTGCTGGAACAGGTGGTGGTTTTGTACATAAAAAAGAAGATTTTGACGCAGCCTTAAATAGGGGCCTGCACGCTTCGCCTACACATGAAGTATTGGTAGAACAGGCCGTATTAGGTTGGAAAGAATTCGAATTAGAATTACTTCGTGATACCAATGATAATGTCATTATCATCTGTACTATCGAAAATTTCGACCCTATGGGGATTCATACTGGTGATTCCATCACTGTTGCACCCTCAATGACATTAAGCGACCGTTGTTATCAAGACATGCGCAACCAAGCTATCAAAATGATGCGCTCTATTGGTAACTTTGCTGGCGGCTGTAACGTACAGTTCTCTGTAAACCCTGAGAATGAAGAAATTATAGCAATAGAAATTAACCCCCGGGTATCCCGTTCATCAGCATTAGCATCCAAAGCAACGGGTTACCCAATTGCAAAGATTGCCGCTAAACTAGCAATCGGATACAACTTGGATGAACTGCAAAATCAGATTACCCAAACAACATCCGCGTATTTCGAACCTACACTTGACTACGTAATTGTTAAAGTGCCTCGTTTCAACTTTGATAAATTCAAAGGAGCCAACCCAGAGTTAGGCTTACAAATGAAAGCTGTAGGAGAAGTCATGGCTATTGGCCGCACCTTTATTGAAGCCCTTCAGAAAGCCGCACAATCACTCGAAACCAACCGTGCGGGACTAGGAGCAGATGGCAAGCAAAGTCGCAACCTAGAGGAGATTATGCATAGTCTTGAACACCCGAGTGCCGATCGTTTATTCCATATTAAAGATGCTTTTGAATTAGGTGTTCCTTTAGAGTCTATTCGTAAAGCTACCCTTATCGACAAATGGTTTCTCGTACAGATTCAAGAATTGGTACAGTTAGAAGGCGAACTACGTCGCTACCAACTCAACAACATACCAAAAGATTTCTTTATGACCTTAAAACAAAAAGGTTATTCAGACATACAAATTTCTTGGTTACTGGGCAACGTAAGTGAAGACGATGTCTATGCTCGTCGTAAAGAATTAGGCATTAATCGCGTCTACAAAATGGTAGACACCTGTGCAGCAGAATTCCCGGCTCAGACGCCATACTACTACTCCACTTTTGAAGAAGAAAATGAATCTATTGTTTCCGACAAAAAGAAGATAGTTGTATTAGGTTCTGGTCCTAACCGAATTGGTCAAGGTATTGAATTTGATTATTCTTGTGTACACGGTTTATTGGCATCCAAGGAAGCTGGATACGAAGCCATCATGGTCAACTGTAATCCAGAAACAGTATCGACAGACTTCAACATGGCTGACAAATTATACTTTGAGCCTGTTTTCTGGGAACATGTTCGCGAAATCATCGAGCTGGAGAAACCAGAAGGGGTAATCGTACAACTTGGCGGTCAGACAGCACTTAAAATGGCTGAAAAACTTGAAGCCATAGGCGTCAAAATTATTGGCACATCCTTCCAAGACATGGATTTGGCAGAAGATAGAGGTCGTTTTTCCGATTTATTAAAAGATTTGGATATTCCATACCCTAAATATGGAGTCGCAGAATCAGCAGAAGAAGCTCTTGTTGTCGCTAATGAAGTCGGCTACCCTGTTCTTGTCCGTCCTTCCTATGTATTGGGAGGCCAAGGTATGAGCATTGTAATCAACGACGAAGATTTAGAGAAAGCAGTAGTCAATCTACTCAAAAATCTACCTGGAAATCGCGTATTGATTGACCACTTCTTAGACCGTGCAGAAGAAGCCGAATCAGATTCTATCTGTGACGGTGATGATGTACATATCATCGGCATGATGGAACATATTGAACCTGCGGGTATCCATTCAGGAGACTCATATGCCGTTCTTCCTACCTTCAGTCTATCACAGAATGTCCAGGACAAAATGGAAGAATATTCTGTTAAATTGGCAAAGGCATTAAACGTGAGCGGATTACTAAATATCCAATTCGCAATAAAAGATGACAAAGTGTACGTGATTGAGGCCAATCCTCGCGCATCCCGTACCGTACCTTTCATTGCCAAGGCATATGATGTACCGTATATCAACATCGCTACTAAAGTCATGTTAGGGGTGAATAAATTGAAAGATTTTAAGATCGAGCGTAAACTTGAGGGATATGCAATCAAGGAGCCTGTATTCTCCTTCTCTAAATTCCCCGAAGTAGACAAACAATTAGGTCCAGAGATGAAATCGACTGGTGAAGCCATTCGATTCATAAAAGATTTGAACGATCCATACTTTAGAGAACTATATGCCAAAAAATCAATGTTCTTAAGCAAATAGTCATCATTACTATAAAAAGAAGAGGCGAGATTTATTGAATCTCGCCTCTTCTTTTTAAATAGCTATAGCTACATGTACCTTCTCAATACGCTATACTAAATATCCTTCACGCAACGAAAGCCAACGTTACTTGTTGGGCTATTCACCTCACCTTTACCACGACTTCCAGCCTTATAGCGCTCACAATACATATCATTACATAAGAATGAACCACCTCGCTGTACGCGTTTCACAGCTCCCGGTTCCTGCGGGTCGTAAGAGTCTATTGGCCCTTTAGGATTATCGACACTACTACTTTGATAGTAGTCTGGACGGTAATAATCTGCACACCACTCCCACACGTTACCTTCCATGTCATAGAGACCCCAAGCATTAGCTGGATAAGATTTTACCGGAGCCAAACCTATGAAGCCATCCTCACCCGTATCCTTCACGGGAAAATTACCTTGAAAAATATTCGCAGGCCACTTTCCGTTCTCTGTCTTCTCCTCACCCCAGTAATAGATTTCCTTATTGTGTTGATTTGTTTTTGCCGCATACTCCCACTCCGCCTCTGTAGGGAGACGCTTTCCTGCCCATTGAGCATAGGCTTCAGCATCCTGGTAGGCGATATGTACAACGGGCCTATTCTCCTTCTGCCGTATAGAGCTATTAGGTCCTTCAGGACTTTTCCAACTTGCTCCTACAACATAATTCCACCATTGCAATGGATTTTCAAGCCCGTCAACTCTATCTGGCATAGCAAATACAGCAGACCCCGGTTTCAGCATTTCAGGATCCACGCCAGGAAAATCGCTGGGGTCAAGAGGTCGCTCGGCTACCGTTCTATAACCTGTCTCTTTAACAAACTGTGCAAACTGTGCATTCGTCACCTCGTGCTCGTCCATCCAAAAGGAGTTAACAGAGACGGTATGAATCGGCTTCGCATCGTTAAAATCATTCGATCCCATCTCAAACTTGCCACCCAAAATCTTAACCATTTTTACATTGCCTTTACCCATAGAAGTTGTTACAGTAGCTATACTATCTACTTTTCCAGAAAAACGAGATGGAATTCCAGTAACACAATGAGGAGAATCCTGTTCAAATTTAAGCGAACTAGTGGGTTTAGAATTAGTTGTACAAGATACAAAAATCAGACTTTGTCCAAGCATTAGCAAATAGCAGCCAACGGATATTTTCATACTTCCAAAATACATAATAATGAGTAATTTAAGGCATAGGGCAATACAAAATTAGCTAAAAATAAAGGGACTCCTAAGAATCCCTCTAAAATCACCTATTTTAAAACAAACTAAACAGTCTAATTAATTCCGGAACTCTGATATCTGGGCTTTACTTGTTTATAAAGGTTTCCGTACGTCATTTGATTGACAATACAATAATACATCACTTAATGCTAATTGAAAACAAAAAAAACAATGCAACCGTTTGCTCAATCAGCACAATCGTTTGCATCCGTTGCGAATACGGTTCCAGTATCCCCTGGGATACGATGGGAATATGGGCTGTTGTGTCCCCCGGGGAGGGAAACAAAAAAAGCCCCCCCGGTTTCCCGGGGGGGCGTATAAAAAAAGGCACCGACCTACTCTCCCACCTGTTACGGCAATACCATCGGCTCTGGCGGGCTTGACTTCTCTGTTCGGAATGGGAAGAGGTAGACACCGCCGATATAGGCACCTGAAATCCTTTTTGGTACGACACATTATGGTCGTATCTATAGACAATCGAAAGAAAAAAACAAAGAGGAAGACAACAGTGTCCTCTGCTTGAGAAAGCTTCGGGCTATTAGTATTGCTCGGCTATGGTATCTCTACCTTTACACCTACAACCTATCGACGTAGTCATCTACTACGGCCCTCTAAGGAAGTCTCATCTCGTGGCTAGTTTCGCACTTAGATGCTTTCAGCGCTTATCTATCCCCGACGTAGCTACCCTGCCGTACACCTGGCGGCATAACAGGTTCACCAGCGGTCGGTCCAACCCGGTCCTCTCGTACTAAGGTCAGATCCACTCAAACTTCCAACGCCCACAACAGATAGGGACCGAACTGTCTCGCGACGTTCTGAACCCAGCTCGCGTGCCACTTTAATGGGCGAACAGCCCAACCCTTGGGACCTTCTCCAGCCCCAGGATGTGACGAGCCGACATCGAGGTGCCAAACCTCCCCGTCGATATGAGCTCTTGGGGGAGATCAGCCTGTTATCCCCAGCGTACCTTTTATCCTTTGAGCGATGGCCCTTCCATACAGAACCACCGGATCACTATGTCCGTCTTTCGACCCTGTTCGACTTGTCGGTCTCACAGTCAAGCAAGCTTATGCCATTGCACTCCGCGTACGGTTACCAAGCGTACTGAGCTTACCTTTGAAAGCCTCCGTTACCTTTTTGGAGGCGACCACCCCAGTCAAACTACCCACCAAACAATGTCCTCGACATAATCGAGTTAGAAACCGGATACAGAAAGGGCGGTATTTCAAGGTTGATTCCATGGCTCCTGGCGAAGCCACTTCAACATCTCCCGCCTATCCTACACATCCTGTACCCAATTCCAATGTTAAGCTATAGTGAAGGTGCATGGGGTCTTTCCGTCCCGTTGCGGGTAATCGGCGTCTTCACCGATACCACAATTTCACCGAGCTCATGGCTGAGACAGCGCCCAGATCGTTACACCATTCGTGCAGGTCGGAACTTACCCGACAAGGAATTTCGCTACCTTAGGACCGTTATAGTTACGGCCGCCGTTTACTGGGGCTTCGATTCAATGCTTCTCTTGCGATGACATCCCCTCTTAACCTTCCAGCACCGGGCAGGTGTCAGGCCTTATACCTCATCTTGCGATTTCGCAAAGCCATATGTTTTTGTTAAACAGTCGCCTGGGCCTTTTCACTGCGGCTTCTCACTCTCGTGAGGAAGCGCCCCTTCTCCCGAAGTTACAGGGCCATTTTGCCGAGTTCCTTAGCCATGATTCACTCGAGCACCTTAGGATCCTCTCCTCGACTACCTGTGTCGGTTTACGGTACGGGTTTTTATAACCTGGAGCTTAGCGGGTTTTCTTGGAAGTCTGTTTACCTGCTCTATCAGCGCCGCCGGAGCTTTGCTGTACTATTGGGTTTCAGCAGGGTCGGCGGATTTGCCTACCGTCCCTATACCTACGCCTTTCAACGGACTATTCCGTCAGTCCGCGGCAGTGTCACTACTCCGTCACCACATCGCAGTTATAAAAAGTACTGGAATATTGACCAGTTGTCCATCGGTTATCCCCCTTCGGGTGTACCTTAGGCCCCGACTAACCCTGATCCGATTAGCGTTGATCAGGAAACCTTAGTCTTTCGGTGGGCGGGTTTCCCACCCGCCTTATCGTTACTTATGCCTACATTTGCTTTTCCATAAGGTCCACAGCACATTGCCATGCTGCTTCGCCCCCGATGGAATGCTCCCCTACCAGACATACATCGCTGTATGAATCCATGGCTTCGGTAGTAATCTTGATGCCCGTTTATTATCCACGCCCGGCCGCTCGACTAGTGAGCTGTTACGCACTCTTTAAATGAATGGCTGCTTCCAAGCCAACATCCTAGCTGTCTGGGCAACCGGACCTCGTTAGTTCAACTTAGACTACATTTGGGGACCTTAGCCGATGGTCTGGGTTCTTTCCCTCTCGGCCCTGGACCTTAGCACCCAGAGCCTCACTGCAAGACATATCTAACAGCATTCGGAGTTCGTCTGGATTTGGTAGGATTTGACTCCCCCGCACCCAATCGGTAGCTCTACCTCTGCTAGACTCTATTCTCACGCTGTTCCTAAAAACATTTCGGGGAGTACGAGCTATTTCCCAGTTTGATTGGCCTTTCACCCCTACCCTCAGGTCATCCGGAAACTTTTCAACGTTTATCGGTTCGGTCCTCCATTACATGTTACTGCAACTTCAACCTGCCCAAGGGTAGATCACAAGGTTTCGCGTCTACCTCATCTGACTATGCGCCCTATTAAGACTCGCTTTCGCTTCGGCTGCGCGGCTGAACCGCTTAACCTTGCCAGACAAGAGTAACTCGTAGGCTCATTATGCAAAAGGCACGCCGTCACGGAACTTGTCCGCTCCGACCGCTTGTAAGCACACGGTTTCAGGTTCTTTTCACTCCCCTGTTCGGGGTTCTTTTCACCTTTCCCTCACGGTACTGGTTCACTATCGGTCTCTCAGGAGTATTTAGCCTTGGCGGATGGTGCCGCCGGATTCCCACAGGGCGTCTCCGACCCCGCGGTACTCAGGATACCACTATGCTGGCATTCTTTGCCTGTACGGGGCTATCACCCATATCGCCCGGTTTCCCAACCGGTTCCAGTTCATAGCGCCAATGCAATATCGTGGTCCTACAACCCCCAAAATGCCGTAACATGATGGGTTTGGGCTCTTTCCCGTTCGCTCGCCACTACTTGGGAAATCATTGTTATTTTCTTCTCCTACGCCTACTTAGATGTTTCAGTTCAGCGCGTTCGCGTATTGTACGGCATACCTTCAGTATGCCAGGTTTCCCCATTCGGAAATCCACGGATCGAGTCGCATTTGCCGATCCCCGTGGCTTATCGCAGCTTATCACGTCCTTCATCGCCTCTGAGAGCCTAGGCATCCTCCGTGTGCCCTTATTTACTTTCTTCCTCCTCATGGCCCTTTTGCTACCATGGAAGTGCTTGTCGTTACGTTCCCCAAAAGGAAAACGTCCCTACTGTTGTCTTCTCTTGTAATTTTTTTCTTTCAATATGTCAAAGAACTCTTTGCGCACGCAATCCATATAGGACGGCGGCGTTCGTGGAGAATAACGGATTCGAACCGTTGACCCCCTGCGTGCAAGGCAGGTGCTCTAGCCAGCTGAGCTAATCCCCCGTATAACCGATCGTAGTCCCGAGCAGATTTGAACTGCTGACCCCTACATTATCAGTGTAGTGCTCTAACCAACTGAGCTACGGGACTAGCTTATATCTCTCTCGGTACCGACCTCCATATATAGGGACGGACCTTATTCCATTTCTTTTTCCTAGGTCGATCATGTATGTACGTAACGAGTACCTATCAGGTACTCTAGAAAGGAGGTATTCCAGCCGCACCTTCCGGTACGGCTACCTTGTTACGACTTAGCCCCAATTATCGGTTTTGCCCTAACACGCTCCTTGCGGTTACATGCTTTAGGCACCCCCAACTTTCATGGCTTGACGGGCGGTGTGTACAAGGCCCGGGAACGTATTCACCGCGTCATTGCTGATACGCGATTACTAGCGAATCCAACTTCATGAGGTCGAGTTGCAGACCTCAATCCGAACTGTGATCGGCTTTCAGAGATTGGCATCACATTACTGTGTAGCTGCCCGCTGTACCGACCATTGTAGCACGTGTGTAGCCCCGGACGTAAGGGCCATGATGACTTGACGTCGTCCCCACCTTCCTCTCTGCTTGCGCAGGCAGTCTGTTTAGAGTCCCCACCTTGACGTGCTGGCAACTAAACATAGGGGTTGCGCTCGTTGCGGGACTTAACCCAACACCTCACGGCACGAGCTGACGACAGCCATGCAGCACCTAGTTTCCTGTCCCGAAGGACGTATCCGTCTCTGGATACTTCAGTAACTTTCAAGCCCGGGTAAGGTTCCTCGCGTATCATCGAATTAAACCACATGCTCCTCCGCTTGTGCGGGCCCCCGTCAATTCCTTTGAGTTTCACCCTTGCGGGCGTACTCCCCAGGTGGATAACTTAACGCTTTCGCTTGGACGCTGACTGTCTATCGCCAACATCGAGTTATCATCGTTTAGGGCGTGGACTACCAGGGTATCTAATCCTGTTCGATCCCCACGCTTTCGTGCATCAGCGTCAATGATGGCTTGGGATGCTGCCTTCGCAATCGGTGTTCTGAGACATATCTATGCATTTCACCGCTACTTGTCTCATTCCGCATACCTCAACCATATTCAAGTCCTTCAGTATCAAGGGCACTGCGACAGTTGAGCTGCCGTATTTCACCCCTGACTTAAAAGACCGCCTACGCACCCTTTAAACCCAATAAATCCGGATAACGCTTGGATCCTCCGTATTACCGCGGCTGCTGGCACGGAGTTAGCCGATCCTTATTCTTCGGGTACGTTCAGCCACCTACTCGTAGGTGGGTTTATTCCCCGACAAAAGCAGTTTACAACCCATAGGGCAGTCATCCTGCACGCGGCATGGCTGGTTCAGGCTTGCGCCCATTGACCAATATTCCTTACTGCTGCCTCCCGTAGGAGTCTGGTCCGTGTCTCAGTACCAGTGTGGGGGATTCTCCTCTCAGAGCCCCTAGACATCGTCGCCTTGGTGGGCCGTTACCCCGCCAACTAGCTAATGTCACGCGAGCCCATCCCTGTCCTATGAATATTTGATCCCCGGAAGATGCCCTCCAGGGATGTCATGCGGTGTTAATCCGACTTTCGCCGGGCTATCCCCCTGACAAGGGTAGGTTGCTCACGCGTTACGCACCCGTGCGCCACTCTCACGGGGTGCAAGCACCCCGATCGCGTTCGACTTGCATGTATTAGGCCTGCCGCTAGCGTTCATCCTGAGCCAGGATCAAACTCTCCATTGTAAAATGAAGTGTCGACTCTAACTATCTATAACATAAATAGAATTGTCTTTTTTAATTTCCCGACCTGATTGGCTTGGCTTTCGTTTTCCGAACTTTCGCCCGGAAAAATCCCAGCTACTCGTTACGTTACATGATCATTTCCTTAAAGAACTCATCTGCCTCGACTCGCGTTCCGGCATATATCTCACAGGGCTTTGCGCCCCGATCGTTTTCCTGTTTCCAAAACCCTCCGTTTCCGAAGGGACTGCAAAGGTAGGGATATTTTCGACATCCGCAAACTTTATTTTAAAATTGTTCGCCGGAACACATCGCCAATCCCCTCTTTCAAACGGAACGACCTCGCGATCGGACCATACCTCCCTTGCGGAGTGGTGCAAAGGTAGCACTTTTAAACAACCACTTCCAAACTTTCAAACAAAGTTTTTTACCTAAAATAGGTAACGGGTTGATAATAGGAGAGATATTTTAAAAAAAACCGAAGCAACATCCGCTTTACATAGGAACAAAGTCATCTTTAAGCAAAAAAGACAAGAGAAACCATCGCTTAGGAGCAAGTGGAAATACAATTACTTATACGCAGACGATAGGTCCTTAATCTGTATATTTTTAAAATCCACAGGCTGACCCTCGCTCTGTAGCGCAATATAACCGCTCTTTAACAGGCGTCCATCGATTTTAAGTTTAGGATCATAGCGATTAGCTACACCTCCACCTATTTGGGGCTTGGAATACTGAAGAACCGTATCGCCTTCTATAATATGCGTAATCAACGAATCCCCGAGGACAATTAGCTCCGCCCTTACCCATTGGTCCCCATCATATGTTTTCGAAGTAGAGTTTAAACAATGAGACGCTGCAATCTTCCCCTGATAAACCACATTGGTACCAGGTGAGCACATGTTACCGGTAGGTCTTGGATTTCCATCGCTCAACCCACCCAAAAATTGCATTTCCACAGAAATCGGCCAATCTTGCTCCTTAGGCATGGATTTCGGATCCTGAGAATGAAACATTACACCACTATTCCGCAGAGTATAATCAGGAGCACCTTTATGCAACTCGCCTACAAAACGGTATTCCAATTTTAGATGATAATATGAATACGGTGTTTTATAATAGAGATGACCATATTGTTCATTAAAATCTCCGTATTGGTCGTAGCGCACCTGAATCGTTCCATCCTCTACCCGAAAAGTGTTACCATAATTTACACCAAAATCATGATGATGAATCTTGACATTCCAATCCTTAATGTCCTTCCCATTAAACAAAGATTTCCAACCATGGACTGTCTTCACACTTGATTGCTCATCCGTTTTCTTAACGGCGCATCCCCAAAAAGACAATAAGCCAACACAGACAAAAAGGAATAGATTTTTTTTCACCACGATTTAGTTTTAGTTGAAAGGCCTAAAATACAAAAATTACCATTGAAGACAAATACAACTCCCCAGCGATACAATCGCCCCCTAAAAGGCGCTAAAGCCCGTGATATCTTGCCCAGTAATTAACAGATGGATATCATGCGTTCCTTCATAAGTGATGACAGATTCCAAATTCATCATGTGCCGCATAATTGGAAAGTCTCCCACAATACCCATAGCGCCTAAAAGTTGCCTAGACTCTCTCGCGATTTGTAGCGCCATATTCACATTGTTACGTTTAGCCATGGAAATCTGCTGTGGTGTAGCGCGGCCTTCATTCTTTAATACGCCCAATCGCCAAGACATCAATTGCGCCTTAGTAATCTCCGTCAAAAACTCCGCTAATTTCTTTTGCTGTAATTGATAGGCTGCAATCGGCCTTCCAAACTGCTCTCTTTCCATAGCATACTTCAGTGCAGTTTGGTAACAATCTATCGCAGCACCGATAACCCCCCAGGATATCCCGTATCGAGCAGAGTTAAGACAAGACAACGGCCCCTTCATAGACCGCACATCTGGAAGTACATTTTCCCTTGGGATATACACATCGTTAAAAATCAACTCTCCTGTCATAGAAGCCCGTAATGACCATTTATTTTCCGTCTTTGGCGTGCTAAAACCCACCATTGTCCGCTCCACGATTACCCCTCTTATCTTACCCTCTTCATCTTTGGCCCATACCACTGCCAAATCGCAAACGGGGGCATTTGTAATCCACATTTTCGCTCCATTAAGGAGGTACCCCGTTCCCGATTTTACAAGTTTCGTTTCCATGCGTGCTGGATCTGAACCATGGTTAGGTTCGGTCAAGCCAAAGCTCCCAACCCACTCCCCCTTCGCCAATTTGGGCAAATATTTTACACGTTGCTCCTCACTGCCATATGTATAAATCGGAAACATCACCAAAGATGACTGCACCGAAGCAGCAGAACGAACTGCCGAATCCCCTGCTTCCAATTCTTGCATGATAAGACCATATGCGATTTGATCCAAACCAGCCCCACCGTATTTTTGAGGAATATAAGATCCCAATGCACCTACTGCCCCCAACTTCAACATAAGTCCTGACAATTCCCGGTGCTCTTGAGCAGCGACATCAATAAAAGGCTTTACCTCTCTGTTGATGAATTCACGAATCATCCCCTGAATCATCAAATGTTCTTCTGACAGCAGTTCTTGTACCTGAAAATAGTCGACCTCTTTCATATCTATATAATTACTTTTGGATCCATCTCCCGAATCCCAACTATGTTATAACCCTATTTTAACAGCTATTCATGCTATTTCCCAATCATTCATATTTGCCCAATCTGTGCCAAATGGATATTTCACAGAGACAGATATGTTCGAGATTAAATTTAAAGATACACATTATTTAGACCGCAACATAAAACAAATTATATTCATGTAATTATTATAAAACCAGAAAATTATTCCCTATTTTTAAAAAACAAACGAACAATAACAGAATCCATGATTAGAAAAGAATTAGAGAAATTAGGGATTAAGGAAGAAAATCCAGGCACGTCCACCGGCGCCAATTGGTTTGCTTCTGGCGAATTGATTACTTCGTTTTCCCCGGTCGATGGCAAGGAAATTGCAAAAGTCACCTCAACCACCTATACCGAATATGAAGACGTCATCCAGACCGCCACAACGGCAGCACAGCTGTGGAAAGATATCCCCGCTCCCAAACGAGGCGAAATTGTCCGTCAACTAGGTATCAAACTCAGGGAACTTAAACCTGTGTTGGGTAAGCTCGTTTCTTATGAGATGGGCAAATCCTACCAAGAAGGCTTGGGAGAAGTACAAGAAATGATTGACATCTGCGATTTTGCAGTTGGCTTATCCCGCCAATTATATGGCAACACTATACATTCCGAACGTCCTGGACACCGCATGTATGACCAATACCACCCACTTGGATTGGTAGGTATTATCACCGCTTTCAACTTTCCCGTAGCAGTATGGTCATGGAATGCAACATTGGCATTAGTATGTGGCGACGTTGTCATCTGGAAACCAAGTGAAAAAACACCCGTCTGCGCACTAGCCTGCCAACATATCCTTGTCGAGATCCTGAAGAACAATAACCTTCCCGACGGTATTTCATCGGTTGTCACCGGTGACGCTGAAATCGGCAAATGGATAAGCGCTGACAAACGTATCGCATTGGTATCCGCTACGGGCTCTACCCGTATGGGGCGTGCCGTAGCTGTAACCGTTGCCGAACGATTGGGCAAGTCCCTTCTTGAACTGGGAGGAAACAATGCAATCATCGTAACACCCAATGCCGACCTTAAGATGACCATCATAGGAGCGGTATTTGGGGCCGTAGGTACCGCTGGTCAACGTTGCACGAGTACCCGTAGACTTATCATCCACGAAGACATTTATAACACAGTAAAGGCAGCCTTGGTAGCCGCTTACGCTCAAATACACATCGGAGATCCGCTAGATGTCCAAAACCATATGGGTCCACTCATTGATAAAGCAGCAGTAGAAACTTACACAGCGGCTATTGAAAAAATAAAAACCCAGGGCGGTCAAATACTCGTAGAAGGAGGTATTTTATCTGGAGAGGGGTATGAAAGCGGCTGTTATGTCAAACCCGTGATTGCGGAAGTCGAAAACCACTACGATATCGTACAGACCGAAACCTTTGCCCCCATCTTATATCTTATCAAATATAACGGTGAAGTACAGCAAGCAATCGCTCTACAGAACGATGTCGTACAAGGCCTTTCCTCCGCGATCATGACGTCCGACCTACGTGAAGCCGAGCTATTCCTCAGCAATAAGGGATCCGACTGTGGGATTGCAAATGTCAACATTGGGACTTCAGGTGCCGAAATAGGGGGAGCCTTTGGAGGGGAGAAAGAAACAGGCGGAGGACGTGAATCTGGATCGGACGCCTGGAAACTCTACATGCGTAGGCAGACCAATACGATAAACTATACTACTGACTTACCACTTGCCCAAGGCATTACCTTCAATTTATAACATCATATATAGCCTCGTTTATAAATACAAGAATTATGACAGCAACAGTTCACGAAAGATTATCCAAGCATATATTGGCAGATGGGCTACCTATGGTTATCGACTTAGAGAAGTCTCACGACTCCTATATCGTAGACATCCATGGGGTGGAGTATCTGGACATGTTTAGTATGTTTGCCTCTTCCCCTATTGGGTATAATCACCACCACATTGTCAACAACACCGACCTTCTCAAAAAGGTGGCGATCAACAAATTAGCTTTATCGGATATATATCCAATAGAATTTGCAGATTTTGTTGACACCTTCGATCGTGTAGCCATCCCCAAGGAACTTAGCTATTGTTTCTTTATAGATGGCGGAGCTCTTGCGGTGGAAAACGCATTAAAAGCTGCCTTTGACTGGAAAACCAGGTTTAATTTATCTCACGGGATCCAGCAGGAAGCCAGTCAGGTTATCCATTTTAAACAGGCCTTTCATGGCCGTACGGGCTATACACTCTCGTTGACCAACACCAAGGATCCTCGGAAATACATGTACTTTCCCAAGTTTGACTGGCCACGTATCATCAACCCGAAGCTTCATTTTCCATTGACCGAAGAGGGCGTCTCCGAAACAATCAAATCGGAACAACAAGCAATTCACGAAATAGAAACAGCCATTGCCAAAAATCCGAATGACATTGCCTGCCTAATAATAGAACCAATTCAGGCCGAAGGTGGAGATAATCATTTCCGAAAAGAGTTTTTCAAAAAATTAAGGACTATCTGTGATCAGCATAACATTATATTCATTTTGGATGAAGTACAAACCGGATTAGGAATGACCGGTAAGATGTGGGCATACGAACATTATGACATCTTACCAGATATCATTGCATTTGGTAAAAAATCCCAAGTATGTGGACTGTTGGCCAACCGTAACAAGTTTGACCAAGTGGCTCACCATGTATTCCAAGAATCAAGTCGTATCAACTCTACATTTGGTGGCAACCTAGTGGATATGGTCCGTTTTAAGCTAATCTTAGAAGTCATTGAGCGCGACAATCTCGTCCATCATGCTGAAAAGCTAGGCCATTACCTATTTGAAAAATTAGAAAATTTGGCTGTAAGGTACCCTCAAATTCAAAATATAAGGGGCAAGGGCCTTTTAGTGGCCTTTGATTTCGAAACAGAGGCTAAACGAGATCAATTTGTAAAAAATACAATGGCCAATAAACTCTTGATATTAGGATGTGGAGAGAAAAGCATTCGCTTCAGACCACATTTAAATGTGACTGTCGAACACTTGGATAAAGCACTAGCCCTAGTCGAAAAGAGCTTGTAGTCAGTAAGACTACCTCATCCTGACGACAAATACAAAATATAATCATATGATAGGCCACAGACTCTATCATATGATTACCACCTTTATTAAATAAAGGGACACCGGAATCAGCATCCCTTTATCTATTCTACAGAACTACTAATTATAGCCCGGATTTTGCTTCAGACTCTTATTGCGTTGCAACTCATCTGGTGATATTGGCCAAAGAAGATCTGACTCCTTGAAAGTTGCTCCAAATCCGTTCTTTGCACCAATCAGTGTCTGATACTCGACCTTTCCTTTCTCCGTTGGCGAGATAACTGGAAATTTACCTGTCCTCAGACAATCATCCCACATCTTAAATTCCAATGGCAACTCACGTAGTCGCTCTGTCCAACACTCTTCAACAAATCTATCGACTGACAAAACCTGCAATTCGCTCGTGTACTCTGCCACGGTCTTGCCGGTAACGTCAGCTCTCGATCGAACCTGAGCAAGGTATCCTGCGGCTTCGGCGGTCACTCCCGTGCTTTTCGCAATGGCTTCAGCCGCTATTAACAGCGCTTCAGAGAAACGGTAGAAATTCCAGTCTTTAGTTCCCTGTCCAGCACCGAGTACTGCCGCTTCGTCAAAATAATACCACACACCCGCCGCTTGAGAAGTCCATTTTTTTCCCGTAGTAGGGTGTGTATACTCCCAGTGAAAAAATTGATTGGGTTTTATACGCAAATCGTTGACACCATATACATTTAGGAAACGATCCGTGGGACCAAACACCCGCTCAAAGATAGAATAAGATGTAAAAACAGCTGTAGCGGAAGAACTGAAGGCATAGGTAGGCCACCAACTACTATTACGAATCCCGGCATCGAATTCTTGAGCATAGATCACCTCATCCAAATCATCAGTGGTGCGCAACTTATTAAACGCACTGTTAGTCCCATAATCCCCATTAGGTGTTAGTTTATGTGCTGAACTGGTTACTATCTTTGCATAAGTAGCCGCTTCAGCAAATTTATTTTGCTGTAAATACACATTGGCAAGTGCCATAGCAGCCGCGTACTTTGTAATGCGACGGGCATTTGCCAAGAAAGTAGTTGCCGGTAATTTTTCTACCGCTTCCTTTAAGTCGGCCTCAATTACAGCATATACAGATGCAGTAGTGTTTCTTTCTGGATAAAGGTTTTCTAACTTTTCATAAGGCTCTACCACTAATGGCACATCTCCAAACGTCTTAATCAGATAGAAATAGTTATAGGCCCGGAAAAATTTTGCCTCAGCGACCAACTTGTCTACATTTGCAGCCTCCATTTTAATCCCTGGGATATACTTAATGGCTCCATTAGCCGTATTGATGGCTGCATAGCAGCTATCCCATATACTATTCATCGTCGGTGATATTACGCTGGTGTGTTGCTGACGTGTCAACTCTTTAGCGTACAGACAGACCAATTCTTGCCCTTCATAACTATTGGTAAAATATCCCGTCAGCATGGTGGGGATAGAAGCGTTTGGCCCTACGTAGGCACTTGCAGCATCCGAATAACGTTGAGGAGCTCCTCGACGGTACAGTGCATTAACATTTGCTCGAGCCTGCGTTTCTGTCTTATAGTACTCTTGTGACGGTATAGAGTATTTTGGTTCTTCATCTAGAAAATCGCTACATGAAGTAAAGGATAGTAGGCCAGCGATCAGCAGAAGCCCTGTTATATATATTTTCATCTTATTATTCTCCTTAAATTTTATAAAGTTACATTTAATCCTAGCGTAAAGGTTTTGGCTCTCGGATAAGAAAAGAAGGTCACATT
Organism: Sphingobacterium sp. SYP-B4668; assembly: GCF_027627455.1. NCBI lineage: Bacteria > Pseudomonadati > Bacteroidota > Sphingobacteriia > Sphingobacteriales > Sphingobacteriaceae > Sphingobacterium > Sphingobacterium sp. SYP-B4668. The sequence goes on from NZ_CP115483.1 coordinate 4,960,159, forward strand.
TTGACCGAACTTATTGTTATCCCCTTGCGATGTGCTTTCTGGATCGTATCCTTTAAAATCATCTGACATCAAAAGCCAAGGATTGTTAGCGCTACCATATACCCGCAATCCAGAGATACCAATTGATTTACATAAATTAGGGGCAAACGTATAGCCCAATTGAAGAAGGTTTACTCGCAAGAAAGAACCATCTACGACCCACGACGAGTCTACATTAGTATCTTGACCCGCATGTCCGGAATTAGTCAAGTAGATAGCCTGTTGCATCGTATTAGGATTAGATCCATTGTAGGCATCGGTAAGTATCTCCTTTAATCCATTGGTAATACCGAAGCGATCGTAGGTAGAATGATAGAACTGCTGCATGGTCTCCACGCCATATACAAATTGTAAATCCAAAGTCAAATCAAAGTTTTTATAATTAAATGTATTGATAAAACTTCCAGTCCAGTCAGGTGTTCCCTTACCCAAGATTTCCTTCTCTTTCGAACGCTTAGGCCTACCTACTTGTGCCAAGGTAGCTTCACCGGCCTCGTAATCTTGGATGGTATATATACCATAGCGCTTATATCCATAAAAGCTATTCATGTTTTCGCCCACGCGGATAATACCATTTGCACCCCCAACCCATTCATTGCGCAGGATATCAGCATTATTCTCTCCGAGTTTCAACACTTCGTTCTTATTGTAATTCATATTCAAGCTGGTATTCCAACTAAATACTTCATTTTTTACTGGTGAGGCACTCACCATAATATCTAAACCACGATTTTGCACAGACCCGACATTCATCAATACCGACTTATATCCCGTTGTGCGTGGAAGCGGCACTTCCAACAAGAGGTCTGTCGTCTTCTTTTGGTAGTAGGACACATCAAAATTTAATCTATTGGCAAATAGTCCGAGTTCTACTCCCACGTCATACTGCGCCGTCTTTTCCCATTTAAGATCATCATTTGCGATGTTATTAAGATATGAAAATGGTGCACGTGATCCATTCAACAAAATGGTACCAGCCCTTGTTTTTGCGATCGACTCATAGGGGTTAATCTCCGAATTTCCGGTCAGACCATAGCTGGTGTGAAATTTCAAATTACTGATTGTACTATTATCCCTTAGAAAATCTTCATTTGACGCATTCCACGCAAATCCAACGGATGGGAAGAAAGCATATTTATTATTCTTCCCGAATCTTGAAGATCCGTCGTAACGACCTGTCACTGTTGCTGAATAACGATCGTTATACGTATAAGCCATACGCAAAAAATAAGAGTTCATAGCCCATCTACTCCAATCTGATGTCGGAGCCCCAGGAGTGGTTCCTACCCCCATATTGTTCCACTCGTAGAAATCATCACCAAATCCTTCCGTTCTAGACCGATCGATGCTGTAGGTTCGTTCCTGCCAAGACAATCCTACCATCCCGTTGATCCGGTGACGATCTATAGTCTTATTATATGTTAAATAGGTCTCTTCTTGCCAATAGAGTGTATTGGTATTTTCAATCTCTGCCCAGCCATTTGGTCGAGAAATATTATTAAGAAGAATGGATGAATATCCCTTGTAATCCTTTTTGTGGCTATCCACACCAAATTGTGTTTTTAAATCCAACCCCTCCATAAGGTGAAAGGTTAACGCCGCATTTCCAAAAATCTGGGTATTATAGCGCATACGCTTTTGTAGGTCCAAAATAGATACTGGATTTGCCATACCCTCGAATCCAAAGGCGTCGGCCATATTAGAGGAAGACGAAGAAGTATAATCTCCATTCGCATCACGTACGGGAAGCCAAGGCAGCATTTCAATCATAGTTCGTCTTGCTTCCTGTCCACCGCCATCCTCAGGTGTATACCGACCCCAAGTATGATTCACTAACAGATTGACGTTTGTCGATAACCATTTTGCAGGTTTTGCATCATAGGCCAACTTACCATTGACACGTTTACTAAACGTATTCAACAATACCCCTTGTTGATCGCTATAATTTAAGAAAGCACCTACTGAGGAGCTCTCGTCGCCTTGTTGTATGTTCACTTGGTGATTTTGGGAAATTGCGGTTCTACTCGCTTCCCTTTGCCAATCCGTATCGTATATCGGGTTGCCGCCTGCGTCAAAGTAGTTCTGATCCGTAAACCAAGTAGTCCTGTCTAAAGACCAATTCTTCCCTTGATACTTATTTTCGTTTTCCAGACCTATCATAAAGGCATCTGTCCACTCCTGCGCATTCAACAAATCCATATAACGTGCCACAGAACTCACACCCGCAGAACCTTGATAGCTAAGTGTCTTCCGGCCATCTTTACTTCCTCGTTTTGTCGTGACCATAATGACCCCATTTGCCCCTCTCGCACCATAAATAGCGGCAGAAGATGCATCTTTCAGCACCTCTATCCGTTCGATATCATTAGGATTCAAAAGATGAAAATCTTCCATTACAACTCCATCCACGACATATAAGGGATTAGAGGAAGAAGTAATCGTAGAGTTCCCTCGAATCACCACCCTATTGGCGTAAGCCCCCGGCTGGCTCGAATTAGAAAAAATATTCACGCCTGCAGCCTTTCCCCTTAGGTTTTCCAGTGCGCTAAAACTTTGGGTTTTAATCATATCTTCGCCTTTAGCTATGGAAATAGATCCGGTCACATCTGACTTACGCATGGTTCCGTAACCCACCACCACAACCTCTTCTAAAGCCTCACTTTCAGAAGTTAGGTTAATAGTAATTCCTGAGGATGATGTTATAGGCACTTCCGATTTCTTAAAGCCCACATACGAAACCTGCAAGGTGTCACCAACCTTTGCATTTAAGGTGAAGTTCCCGTTTTCATCCGTCTGGGCGCTCACCGTTGTACCTTTTACCGTGACAGTCACACCCGCCAAAGGGCTTTTGGTCTGCGCATCAAACACTCGACCGCTGACCGACTCCTGTGTGGCATTTGACAAATAAACACGCTTGCTTTCATTCGGGAGCAGTCTGCTGGGAGATGCAGAGGCATAATTTAGAGCCAAAAGAGAAAGTGGGACAATCCACCACCTCGACCGACGACCTACAGGCCAATCATGTTTCATGTAATGTTTCATGTTAGTTAGTTATTTATAGTATAGTTGTGTGTTTGTAAAGCTAAAACGTTTTATATTTCACCCAACACTTCAGTTGTAGTCCTATATAATTTTCCAGCTCTTCAATTATTATTTATAATTAGTCCGAGATTGCTTCTATCTTGGAAACCTTTTCAAATCAAAGAATGACTCAAATAATGTTGCAGTTAAATAAAAGCCAAAATATCGGCATGTTTTTCCGGTTAGATTAAAGTTAATTGTTTTAGCTCGAAAAACACAAACCTTTTTTACACTATATTAATATAAGAAGATGCTTCACATATAGTAGTTCGAAAAAAATAGAAAGTTTCAAAACAAAAAGGCTCCCTCTTCATAATCATGAAGAGGGAGCCTTTTTGTTAGCGATAGTAGCCTTAAAGGGCTTTTTCTATATATTTCCTTTTTTCATTTCCTGTATCGCATAATCTACAGCTCTTGCAGAAAAAGCCATATAGGTTAACGAAGGATTTTGAGTTGAAGTTGAGGTCATCGCGGCACCATCTGTCACAAATACATTCGGTACAGCATGCATTTGATTCCACTTATTAAGTACGGATGTTTTAGGATCGTGGCCCATACGCGCTCCACCCATTTCATGTATATCCAATCCTGGTGACTGCCCTTGATCATGTTGCTGGATATTGGTAAAGCCAGCTGTTTCAAACATCGCTGTCATCTGCTCTAAGTAATCCTTTTTCATCTTTGCATCGTTATCGTCATAATCTACCGCAATCTTCAATAAAGGTATATCCCAAGCATCTTTCCGGCTGTCATCCAAAGTAACCTGTCCAGATTCTTTAGGAATGGTTTCGCCCATCATATGGGACCCTACCCCCCAAATACCATACTGCGGATTCAATAGATTATTCTTAAGAGACTCCCCATAGCCAGACTGATCTGCATTTTTGGAACGATAAGCTCCGAAGCCAGCAGCGTACCCTCTCAAAAAATCTGTCTCTTGTTTGTGTAGGTTTCGGAATCTCGGAATATATCCTCCTCCTGCAGGATTACGGCCATCAGTAGTATAATCGAGATAGCCTTCATATTCGGCATATATACGCGCACTATAGTTGTGAAAAGCGACATACTTACCCAACGTTCCGCTATCATTTCCTAATCCATTCTCAAAGCGTTTGGATTTTGAATTCAAGAGGATCAAATTCGTATTAAGTGCGGCAGCATTGACAAAAATCACCTTTGCATAAAAATCGATTTCCTCCTTCGTTTCAGTATCCAATACGCGCGCGCCTATCGCCTTCCCTTTGTCATCATCGTACAATATAGAATGAACGACAGAAAGAGGGCGCAAGGTCATATTACCTGTTTTTGCAGCCCAAGGTATAGTGGATGCATTGGAGCTAAAATAACCACCAAAGGGACATCCTCGTTGACATAAGGTTCGATTTTGACACTGCACACGCCCTTGATCCAAATGTATTTGGTTCGGTTTCGATAGATGCGCGCAACGTGCAGATATTACCTTACGTTCCGGAAACTTTGCCTGCATAGTCTGCTGAAAATACTTTTCGACGATATTCAATGGATATCCCGGTAAAAACTCTCCATCTGGGAGCTCTGGAAGCCCGTCTTTATCGCCCGCTATGCCCGCAAATCGCTCGACATAGTCGTACCATGGCTTTAGGTCGGCATAGCGTATAGGCCAATCTACCGCAAATCCGTCGCGAGCAGGTCCATCAAAATCAAAGTCAGACCAACGCTGTGTCTGCCTAGCCCACAAAAGAGACTTGCCCCCTACCTGATATCCTCTTATCCAATCAAAAGGTTTCTCTTGTATATAAGGATGTTCATGATCCTTTACAAAAAAATGTGCAGCATCTTCATGGAAAGCATAGCATCGATTAACAACTGGGTTATCTTGCTTTACCTGATAGGGCATCTCGCCACGGTGTTCGAATTCCCAAGGATAGAGGTTCGTTGTTGGATAGTCTTTTACGTGCTTTACATCTCTCCCACGTTCCAAAACCAAGGTCTTCAATCCTTTTTCACATAGCTCTTTCGCTGCCCATCCACCGCTGATACCCGATCCAATTACAATAGCATCGTATGTTCTCTCCTGTACACTCCGTGTATTAATATTTGCCATTCAAACGATTCCTTATTATGCAATGATTTTCATTTCCCCATTGTAGCGCCCCGGCACTAACTCATATATGAGCTTGTTTTTCATGACGTACTCAGAGTTCAAGTACCCTTGTATAGTCCTTCTTTTGAAAATTCCATAAAAAGGGGATTTCTCTTCAGCTTTCTCCTGACCTTCAAAATAAGTTTTTAGATGGTCAGGAGACTTCCCGTCCAGTTCTTTCCTCGCTATAGCTAGCCCCTCGAGGAAAGCTTTTTGGTCTTCAGGAGAATGACAATCATCGACCATCTTCATCACAAAGAGGTGGAGATTTAACTTTTTACCTCCTGGTGAATCCGTTTCTGGGATTAGCATATCAACTAAATTGGCTAAAAACGCTTCATCCTGAGCCGTCATTTTGATAACGTGCAGATCGATGGATGTACCTCCCTGTTCGCGTAAGCAAGATGGCATTAAGGCCAATCCCCCCGCAATAATAAAAAGTTGCTTTACCGCAGTCCTCCGGTTCATACGATTTTGTTTATAATCTGTAATATTAGAAATATTCTAACAAATATCAAAAAGCTAAAACGATTAGACGGCACAACCTCCTCGTGACACGTCATTTCTTAGGGTGTATTTTAATTCTTCAAAAAATTCCACACCTGTTCGAGATTGCTAAACAATTGATCTGCTACTTTCAATTTTTCACGCTCTATCGGTTGTTCCGAGACCGCTATACAATAGAGTCCTGCTGCCTGCGCCGCCGTGGTCCCAGTAATCGTATCTTCAATCACCAAACAGTTCTGTGCATCTATCCCCATTTCTTCAACCGCCAGCAAGTATGGTTCGGGATTGGGTTTGGGCTGCTGCACGCTATCTCGAGTGATAATTATTGAAAAGTAAGGCAATAGTCCATGATGTCCCAAAACTTTATCTACCGTAGTTCTATAACTAGAGGTTACCAATGCAATCTGAGTACCTTTTTCTTTAAGATTCGTCAAGATTTCTCGAGCATAGGGCATCAAATTAATTGTCGTCATATCAGAAGACTCATATGCTGCACGTGTACGCGTCCACATAAATTCAACTGTGGTGTCCACGCCGTATACCTCACGTATGGTCTCTACATTCGAGACCAACGTATGTCCAGCAAAATGTCTGACCCAATCTTCAAATGTCAATTCAATACCGAACTCCTCAGCTATAATAGGTCCCCAATTTTTAAAGTAATAGTATTCCGAATCAATCAATGTCCCGTCTAAATCAAAAAATACAGCTTGCAAATCGTTCATGTTTTTGTTCTAAAATCGTTAACAGGTAAAAATAGGAATTTGATTGTTAAGAACCGATTAAACAACTAAATAGTTCCTCCGTAGACGCTATCTGACAATTTATTGATTAAGGTATTGTGAAAACCTACATAGACATATATTGCACGACCATCCTTAGGTATCCAAGGTAAGTCCCAAATATCCATCCCTATCGACTCCAAACTTCCCACTTCTCGAAATTGCCGATAGTCATGTCCATCATACAAGAGTGCAATCAGGACATTGTTCCCCATCCGATTTTGTACATCCCACGTAATTGTCACCCTAGTATCTGTTAAGCTCACCTTCACATTTTGCGGTGGCAACAGGTCACCTCTAAAAACCAACACCTTCTCCGGATCTATCAACGGTTTGTTTCCTTCGCCATACTTAATGGCATTTTTTAACGCATAAGATTGCGCCATTTGAAATGGACCAACCCGGCTCCCTTTAGGGGCAAGATGCTGATAACCAAATACAATAAACGGCCTTATCATCTTAAGAAAACTTGATACGGCTCGCATCCGCCCTTGATTAATCAGCTCCAATTCACTGAATTTTTGGGATGGAGCCCGTCTCCCCACCGTCCTAATGACATTTTGGCCATTAAGTTGATAACCCACAATAGAACCTATTTTCCCGGAAAAGGTCCCCTGTATTCCATTCTTTGATACTGCCATAATTTTGAGTGTATGATTGGTTAGTAATTCGCTACAGATTCGTATCCACTTCGTACTAAATATACAACTAAAAAAGTATTAATCAAGTCTTTATAGAGAGTTAACAGGGGGTTGATAGAGGTTGTACCTCTATCAACCCCCTGTTAACTCTTTCTCAATACACTATTAATTCTCTATTAATATCTAAGTATTGGTGTAGTTGATCCGAATTGATGCAGAATTAAACCCGAATGTTGCGACCTTAAACAATATCCTCTTCCACAATTGGCCTATATCGATACGCTCCCTTGTCACAAATCCGAATAAACACTTGTTAAAAAAAACAAGTTTGTCTAAGTTTGTTAAGTTACGACAGAATAGGAGGCTTCTCCTTCAATACAGTTGTCTCTAGAATACCCTTAGTATATACACGTCAATCGATATGAAGATAATCGCAGTAGGTCGCAACTACATCGACCACGCCAAAGAACTCAATAATCCAGTACCCGAAACGCCTGTTATCTTTATGAAGCCAGATACTGCGCTTCTTAAAGACAATAAAGATTTTTATTATCCAGATTTTTCTACCGATATCCATTACGAAGTGGAAGTGGTCCTACGGATCTGCAAAGAAGGGAAGCACGTATCCCCTAAGTTTGCCACCACATATTATGATGCTGTTGGTCTAGGAGTAGATTTCACGGCTCGGGATATTCAGCAGCAGCATAAAGAAAAAGGATTGCCTTGGGAGCTGGCCAAATCCTTTGATAGTTCAGCTGTCATTAGTTCTCTTATTCCTATAACCGATTTTGAAAATCCTGATCAGATAGCATTCAGTCTACAAAAAAATGGGAATATCGTCCAAGAGGGGAACACACGGGATTTGATTTTTTCTTACGGTCAACTGATTGTATTTATCTCCCAATACATCACTCTCCGAAAAGGTGACTTCATATACACCGGAACACCTGCCGGTGTAGGTCCAATTGCGATTGGCGATCATCTGGAAGGCTTTATTGGACAACAAAGCATGTTTACTTGTGCTATCAAATAAAGCCTCTGTGGCGCAGACGAGAAGCTTACTATAGCGTTGAATGTATACACAGAGACTACCAAAGGCTGCTTGAGCATCCTAAACTGAATAATAAACGATTGCATGATACTTACCCTACACCGCAGAAAAGGGGTTATCAGCGAATGAATAATAGATAATCGGATGAAAAAACTAAGTATATTTTTGGGTCTATTGACATTTACAGTTGCTTCTGCATTTTCGCAGAGCGTCCTCAAGTCCCGCACATACCCTCAAAATTATTTCAGACAGCCTATGGATATAGCACCTCAAGCATCTGGAGGTTTTGGTGAGCTGAGGGGCACCCATTTTCATGCTGGGAATGATTATCGGACACAGCAACGTACAGGTATCCCGATTTATAGCGTTGCCGAAGGGTTTGTCTCACGCGTGAGGGTGCAAATCGGTGGGGGTGGCCTATCGGTATATGTAGACCATCCCAATGGATATACTTCTGTATACCTACATATGGACAGCTTCAATGAGCAGCTATCACAGATTATCAAGGATGAGCAGTATAGGAAAAAGAGTTATGATGTAGATGTAGAAATAGCTCGTAATAGAGTCCTGGTCTCCAAAGGCCAGCTTTTAGGAAAATCCGGAAATACGGGCGGCTCAGGTGGGCCACACTTACACTTTGAAATCCGTGACACCAAGACACAAAACCCGTTGAACTCGCAGTTATTCGGGTTGTATTTTAAAGATGATGTTCCCCCAATTATTAGAGGTATGACCGTCTATGATATTGGCACAGATGTATTTGATGAAAATACACCGCGTCGACATCAGACAATCAAGGCCCTAGGCACAGGTAAGTATGCACTGACAAGCGCAGCTCCTATCCCCGTAAATGGACGATTTGGATTAGGCATCAACGCTATCGACCGCCATACGGGGACGACATTTAGTTTTGGGGTCTATTCCATCGAACTGTTGCTAGACGGGAAACCCATCAGTACGGTGGTCTTTGAAGAGCTTTCTTTTGCTACTTCACGAGCACTCAATTCGTATATCGACTATCCTTACTTTGTCAAGACAAAAGCAAAAATCCAAAAAAGCTTTAAGGACCCCAACAACACTGCTCCAATATATAGGCATCTTGACAATCTAGGCTTCATCGAACTACGGGACAACAATCCGCACGAGATCGAGTATATTGTAAAGGATGTGCATGGCAATACGAGTAAGGTCGGTTTTACCGTGCAGCAAAACCCGACATACACCATTTCACGCAAGCCCCAAAAAGGGACAGCAATATTCAAATATGGCCAAGAAAATAATTACAGCACCAATAACATGCGCATAACGACCCCTAAAGGTATATTGTACAATGATCTCTATTTTAATCATGCTGAGGGCTCGAAACCAAAAGGAGGGTATAGCAACCTGCATCAAGTCCACAATGATATGGTGCCACTATTGGATAGCTACAAGCTCAGTCTCAAACCTGACGCAACGCTCTCGTCCCGACTGCAGACTAAGGCGATAGTGGTTGACGATAAAGGGCGTTCGAAAGGCGGGCGTTATGAAAACGGTTGGGTAACTACTTCTCTACGAGATATGGGCAGTTTCTATATAGCCGTGGATACAGTCGCCCCGGTGATTACACCTCGAAATTTAAGTAACGGAAAAAATTTAACCAACCAATCTCGAATAGATTTCACCATTTCGGATCATCTTTCTGGCATCCAGAGCTTCAATGGATATATTGATGGCCAATGGGTATTAATGGAGTATGACCCTAAAAATCGACATGTATGGCATAGCTTCGAACCATCATTAGGTAAGGGAACACATACCTTTAAACTGGAGGTACGGGATTTGAAAGATAATGTCAAGACATATGAAGCCAGCTTTTCAAAGTAGTGCTTTACAAGGTTTAGTATTTATAATAGTAAGAATTACAAAGAATCATAACAATATGGCAACACTGGAAGTAGGGCAGCAAGCGCCGGATTTTAGCGCTAAAAACCAAAACGGCGAGATCGTGAATCTCCATGATTTCAAAGGAAAGAAGGTTATTCTTTATTTTTATCCGAAGGACAATACACCGGGGTGTACAACTGAGGCTTGCAATTTTAGGGACAATTATCAATCGCTCAAAAAGGATGGGTTTGAGGTATTGGGTGTAAGTATTGATGGGGGGGCATCCCATCAAAAATTCATCACCAAGCACGAGCTTCCATTTCAATTATTGGTTGATGAGGACAAGAGTCTCGTTGAGAAATACGGTGTATGGGTAGAGAAGAACATGTATGGAAAAAAATATATGGGCACAGCCCGCACTACATTTGTTATTAACGAACAGGGGCGTATCGAGCACATTCTCAAAAAAATAGACAATAAAAATGCATCACAACAGATTCGAGATTTATACGTCTAAAGGACCATAAGAAATAAAGACAATCTTTAATCCTTTGATCTTTCATCTACCAAATATTTCTTATATTCGCCTCTTATGAGCAAACAGACTGACGATTTTTTTAAAAGTATAGTATCACATGCAAAGGAATACGGTTTTGTGTTCCAATCGAGTGAGATATATGATGGCCTTAGTGCCGTATACGATTATGGTCAATTGGGTTCGGAGTTAAAGAACAACCTAAAGACCTATTGGTGGAAATCCATGGTGCAATTGAATGAGAACATCGTTGGTATCGATGCTGCAATCTTCATGCATCCAACAACATGGAAAGCTTCTGGACACGTGGATGGGTTCAATGACCCAATGATAGATAATAAAGATTCCAAGAAGCGTTACCGTGCTGACCAATTGATAGAAGACAAGATTGCGCGTTACGAGGCGGATGGAAAGACCGATAAAGCAGCAGCTTTATTGAATGACTTGAACACGGCTTTGAACGCAGATGACCTTGCGGGATTGAAATCTATCATAGAAGAGCACAATATCGTATGCCCGGTATCTGGCACGAAAAATTGGACAGAGGTACGTCAATTCAACTTGATGTTTGCTACACAAATGGGCGCAATGGCAGATGGTGCAGAACAAGTATATCTACGCCCAGAGACCGCCCAAGGTATCTTCGTCAATTTCTTGAATGTTCAGAAAACTGGCCGTATGAAGATTCCTTTTGGTATCGCACAAATTGGTAAAGCTTTCCGAAATGAAGTTATTGCCCGCCAATTTATCATGCGCATGCGCGAATTTGAACAAATGGAGTTGCAATTTTTCTGTCGTCCAGGCACAGAAATGGAATGGTACAACAAGTGGAAAGAAACCCGTCTAAAATGGCACTTAGCCTTGGGATTCAATCCAGACAACTATCGCTACCACGACCATGACAAACTCGCTCATTATGCGAATGCTGCAGTTGATATCGAATTTAAGTTTCCGTTTGGCTTCAAAGAAGTGGAAGGCATCCACTCTCGCACGGATTTTGACTTGAAACAACATCAGGAGTTTTCAGGTAAGAAGATGCAATATTTTGATACTGAAATCAATCAGAATTATATCCCATATGTGGTAGAGACTTCAATTGGGCTCGATCGTTTGTTTCTAACCGTCCTGTGCAATTCATTAGTACAGGAGGATCTTTCTACTGAAGAAAAACAAGATTCACGTGTCGTCTTGAAGTTCCCTCCAGCATTAGCACCCGTCAAGGCTGCAATCCTGCCATTGACTAAAAAAGATGGTCTTCCAGAGAAAGCAAGAGAAATCATGGCTACCTTAAAGATGGACTACAACGTACAATATGATGAGAAGGATTCTATCGGAAAACGCTACCGTCGTCAAGATGCTATCGGTACTCCTTTCTGTATTACAGTAGACCACCAGTCTTTAGAAGATAATACGGTAACCATCCGTCATCGTGATTCAATGGAACAAGAGCGTGTGGCTATCGCGGACTTGGAAAACATCACTCGGGAGCTAGTAGGATGGAATACCTTACTGAAACAATTGCTATAGGCACGGTTTCTATAAAAAAATAAAAGGAGGTCCAACAATGGACCTCCTTTTATTTCTAATAGACTGTAACGGTTATCCGTTCGCTTACACAAGTAGTTTCCTTATCTACTTTCTGGACAAATACTTTGATAGGTCGCCCTGAGCGTTTAAGTGTCATGGTGTTATTTTTCCCAGTGGGTCTGACAAATTCTCCCCCTAGCTCGTCATACTGATAAATGGGTTGCCCATCCTCATTACTCCATATGTAATTGTATCGTCCATCCTCTTTTTCATCGACCCATAATAGCACTTTATCGGAAGCTTTAATATGTTGTACCTTGACCTTCTTTGGCGGGACAATCCGTGGAAGTACCTTAATGTTAACAGCACGTCGTTGGGATTTTCTTCCCTTCCAAACGCCTTCTATATAATAGGTCTTATTCACCGTGGTTCTCGGTACGACAAAATTTGTATTTGTCTTTATCGGCACTCCTCCTGACGGGGTATCATACCACTGATAAACAAGACCTGAGGCTGGGTCTTTCACCGTTATGACTTGATAACCGTCGTAACAGGTTTCCAATGTATCCCCAAAAACGGAGACGGGCGAAGATAGTGCAACGGGGTGATTACTTTGGATTTTCCATTCTACAGTATAGGTATGCACAGCATGTTCAACACTGCGAACTAGAGTCGTGTGATCATGCACCACCGCTTTTAGGTTATTCTCGCCAGTTGTAAACATGCCTTGGTCTAAGTAGATACTATCTTTGTCAATATCGATGAGCTCGCCATTCAAATACCACTCGACTTTTAATGTGTTAGGTGATGGCTTGATTAAGGTCAATGACAATTTTGAAATATCCGCTGCTTTCAATATTTGTACAGCAGAGGGTGTCGCCCTCTTTATTGGATTGGTCAATTTATGAATCGTTTCTACAAAGGCCTCTTGACAGACGTTGCAAAACGGGGCCACCAAATATTGCATCTTACAATACTCATGTGGTCTGAACCATGTTGATGGCGAAGCTTTTGCGCCATAGGCGTATACGCCTACTCCATTAGTCCCGACCCAATTTTTCCAACGCACCTTTGTCGGGTCGGCTTCCTGGGATCTATTGGGGCCTTCTATGGCATATTGATTTCCGGCCCAATACTCATCGGCCAATAGGGCAAAAGAATGTCCAATTTCGTGCACAGCGATGTCGTTACTGGCAGCATTGACGGTTGCCGTTGCATACTTTCCTCCTGAACCACCGTAGAATGGAGAATTAACTAAAATCACGACCTGTGAATGATTAGGCACATGTTCCTTTAATACCTTTTGAATAGCTTGTTCATTGTGTGGAATCACCAATCTATGGAGTCCCATGTTATCAAAGCTACTACCAAATATGGTTTGTGGATTACTAGTAGGTACAGCAGCATTTCTAGCAAACTTGTTAAATCGAGCGGGCACTTCACCCACGGCATGTGCATCTTTGGGACAATCTGTTGCTATACCCCTATGGATAGCACCCGACTCAGCGGAAGGGGTTCGAATGGCAAAAACATTGAAATAGTTAACATATTGACGAAAAGGCTCCGTCAAGAAGAAATAATTATTGAATCGCTTGGCATCTTCGACAAAATAATCCAATTCTTCTTCCGTGTACCCATCAGCCAATATGACCATATTGACCACATGTTGATCAGTACCCTGATACTGTAAGGTATCAATTGTATACTGTTGAGCATAGGTAGAACTGCCTATCAACAACGATACTGCAATATATATTAAAAGTGCTTTTTGCATATATTACTAGGTTCTGCTTATGAAATCTCTTTTAGCTTGTATGCTTCAACATATTCACTTGGAGAGAGTTTTATTATCTTTTTAAAGACTCGATTAAAGTTGACAACATTATTGAAGCCCGTACGAAAGGCAATATCTGCCATGTTTTCGGATTGCCCGTTGATTAAAAGTTTACAGGCTTGCTCCACCCGTATTTCATTCAAGAATGCGACGTAAGTTTTACGAGTGTGCTTTTTAAAATACTTACAAAAAGCATGTGGAGTCATATGAGCAACCTCAGAGATCTGCTCCAACGTCACTTTTTCAGTAAAGTGGGCAAAGGTATACTGAAAAATATCGTTCATTCGAATCCCCTCGTCATCTGAATACCTTTTTTGGGGGATACCTGTATATAGCGATGTCCAAAGTTCAATCTTCTTACTGAGATGATCGATTAAATTAAGGAATTGCAATAGCCGCTGAGTACCTTCGGATTGATTTATTTTCAGAAAATTGGATTTCAGCGGAATAGCATATTCTGCTGTTAGCTTTTTGCTTCCATTGATTTTTTCTAAAAATGATTTTGCCCCTTCAAACTCTGGAAGAGTAAAAAAATTGGCAAAGGCCTGATAATCGATAAAGATATGTATGGCATGTATCCCTTGTTCCAACGGGGGTGCCGACACCATATCTGCCTTCTTAAACATATGCGCCTCATCGGCATCAACAATAAATACTTCGTCTTCGTCAAAGTGATGTGAGAAATTCCCAATCAAGAACGTTCCTTTGCCTTTTAAGATATAGGTCAACTGAATTTCTTTATGTCGGTGATAGTTACCATAGAATTCAGGTAGTATATCTTCCTGCACACATACAGAGCCTTGGTCTGGGACCGGGACGGTAAATTGGACAATTCTCATCTTTGCTACATTCACAACTTATATTGCTGAATATTTCAAAGATACGGATAAAATGTAGCAATAAATGTAAAGTGTTTAGCTTTACATTTATTTACAAAGCTTTCTTGATAGCGGATAAAAAATCAGGGGTAGCTGGATCACCTCCTCTTAGTTCTTTGATTTTAAGCGATTTGGGTTCGACCCAAATGTATGTAGGAAAGCTGCTTACATTATAGTTGTTAACGATAAAGTCTTTATCGGTGACATTCAATAGATAGCTATTCAATCCTAAGCCCAAGGATTTGTTGCCCGTCTCCCATTCTTCAAATTTTTTCTCGACGGATAGGTAAATTACCGAGACACCTAAATTTTTTAATTGCGGCTCCTTATTCAGCAAAGTGGGAATATCCATTTTTGAAAAGCGATCTCGACTCGACCATAGTGCGATAATTAACAGTTTGGAATCCCGGAATTTGGAAATATCCAAAGAGTCACCTTTAATATTACGAGGTGTAATACTTGGGAAAACGGGCATTTGCTCGTAGAAGTTCTTAACTCTTTCGACTTTAGCTTTTGCGGCAATCGTCAAAGGGTGCTGTTGTATTGAGGCGTCCAGACTATCTAATACGGTCCAATATCTAGCATAGTTGTTTTCATTGATAGTAATATACTTGAAAAGGTAGGGTGTTATCAAGGAAGTCCGGTGTTCCGGTTTGTTAACAAATAGGCTACTCACCTCTTCCCTTGGATTTTTCTTTGCTAATTCTTGACTCTCTTTACCTGCCTCTCGCATTCGATCTATGGCATAGTTATATTTGCTATCCTCTCCCTTACCGATGGTCATTAAGGAAGCTTTGAGCTGTGCAGCCTCGTTGGAAAGCGCTTCGCGTCTTGTATCCCATGTTTGCTTCACCTTAGCCACTTCCTTTTCAAAGACAAAAAGATTATTAGAGGCTTCGGAATTGGTTATGATTTCGGCAGCTTGAATTACATTTCCATCTCGATATTTTTGAACTTTAAATTCGTAGTCGCAATTGTTTTCCAGAAAAACTGGGTAGGTAATGCGAAATGATTTTTTCCCCGTGTCTTTGTCCTTGTAATCTGTCTTCACAATTAAATTATAGATACCGTCACTGACCAACTCTCCTTCCAAAATGAATTCGCCGTCCTTAACTGTAGTTTTTTGGAACTGCTGCAGTTCGTTATCGTAATTTTGAAGGTAAACTTGCATACCGTCGTTGAAATCTACCTTCCCCGTGATTTTGTATTTCACAATACCACCATTCTTGGTTTCGGTTTTACGATTTGACTGACAAGCTTGCAATACGAAGACAAGCAAAATACAACTGTAGGTAAAGTAGGCTTTCATGCTATTTGGGATTAAAGAAAAAAAGATTAATGATGGAAAGTCGAGGCTAAAAAGATTGGGAAGACAAAAGGATCATAACTCCAACATATAAAAATAGGATTTTTAATCCTTTTGCCCTTGCTCCCATTTATCAGTCGTCTAATTTATGTTGGACGACTACGTCATTGACTAATACCAATACATGCCCGGGGCCTTCTCCCCCTATAATCTTGTACTCGAGGACTCTTCCATCTTTCCAAGTGATATCAATGGTATGCCCTCCTCTTGCCCGCAAGCCTTTTACTGAACCACTTTTCCAAGCTTTGGGTAGCGCTGGCAATAAATGAATAAATCCTGAGTGACTCTGAATCAGCATCTCTGCAATACCGGCTGAACCACCGAAATTGCCGTCAATCTGGAATGGGGGATGTGCACAGAATAAATTTGGATAGGTGCCACCACCGACTTTGTAATTCGTTTCTTTGGTATAAGCGGGTTTCAAAAGCTGTCTTAATATTTCCAACGCGTGATCTCCATCTTGGAGTCGGGCCCAAAAAAGCACCTTCCAGGCTCTGGACCACCCTGTCCCCTCATCTCCACGTACAGCTAATGTCTTTTTTGCGGCCTCTGTCCATTCGGGACTTATTTGTGGGGATATAAAATTTGCAGGGTACAATCCATATAAATGGGACACATGTCGATGCTGCGGTTCGACTTCTTCATAATCTTCCAACCATTCTTGAACACGCCCACTTTTACTGACGACAACAGGAGGAGGCAGTTGTTGGATACGTGCTTTTAGTGTAGCGGTAAATGCATCCTTGGTTCCTAAAATACTATCTGCCTCGAGCAAATTACGATAGAGTTCACGTACAATTTGGTTGTCAATGGTAGGCCCCATCACTACCGCAGCTGTTTTACCGTTCTGCATCCGAAATGCATTCTCTGGTGATACTGATGGAGACGTGACTAGCCATCCCGTTTTGGGATCTTTGACCATGGTGTAGTCGTAGAATTCTGCAGCCCCCTTCATCACTGGGAATATATCTTGGAGATAGGCTTTGTCTTTGGTAAACAGGTAGTGCTCCCATAAGTGATTACATAGCCAACCTGAAGCTGTACTTGCTCCCCACGATGCAGACTCTCCAGGTGCAGAATACCCCCAAGGATTGGTCATCATATAGACAACCCAACCAGGGGCATTGTAATACGCCTTTGCCGTCTTTTCACCCGTTTTGGCCACTTTTTTAATCAGATTGATAAAGGGCATATGATATTCGGAGAGGTTGCTCACTTCCACCCCCCAATGATTCATCTGTGCATTGATGTTGAGGTGATAATCTCCATTCCATGGTGTCTGTATCTGATGTGCCCACAAGCCCTGGAGGTTTGGAGGTAATGCGCCTTGCGTGGCTGGATTGGTACTGGAAATATTTAGATATCGACCAAATTGATAGTAGAGCGTTGCCAAGCCATTATCTTGTGCTGGATTATTGTAAAAGTCTTGAATTCGTTTATCTGTTGGGATACTTTCTTTGGACTGCTCGTCTTCTAGTTTAAGCTCTACTCTGTTAAAAACAGCTCCATATTTGGAGTGGTGCATTTTCACTAATTGAGGATAAGGTTTATTGTAAGCCGCTTGGAGTTGTTCATTTATATATTTTTCAGGATCAGCATGCAGGTAACTTGTCGCTGCAGTAAAAAAAATCAATACTTCTGAGGCCTTCGATACATGTAAGGCTGTATCGACAGCCGAAATCTTACCCCCACGATGATAGACTTTGATTTTAGACAGGAACGTGATACCGTTTCCACCTTTACCATCAGGCAATACTCCACGCATAAGAAGTTCGTTCCCTTGACTGATCACTGTTGCATTTTCTTCACGAGACAAAGCTGTGGAGAAACTTAGCGTTCCCTTTTTATTGGCCGTTAGTCGAATGACACCAACATTCTGATCGTAAGATGTGAAATACTCACGGGTATACTGTACACCGTTCACGGTATAACTGGTTGTAGCTGTAGCATTTTTAAGGTCTAGTGACCGCTCATATTGGGTGGGTGCGGATTGGTTTATAAAATGAAGATGGAGAAAGCCAAGGTTTTGATAAGCTCCAAAGGGTACCTTGGCGCCATTACCGTGTCCGCTTCCTTTGCCACTTGTTACAAAATTTTGATTAACAAGATGTTCGGCTTCATCATTTTTACCTTGGAAAAGAAGCTCTTGAATATCCTTAACACTTTTATAGGCATCGTATTTATTAGGGTCCTCCTCACTGCCAGACCACATTGTGATTTCATTGAGTACGACTTTTTCATGAGTGATGCCTCCATCGGGCATCATACCTATTTGCCCGTTGCCCAATGGCAATGTCTCTTCCCAACGAGATGCAGGCTTATCATACCATAGTCTTAAAGGGTTGGTTTGTGCTGTGACATTGGAAATTAATCCTCCAACAATCAAACATAGGGCTACATATTTTATTTTTATCATCATCATTATGGCGTGTAAAGCTCGATTTCAGCGGCAGTAAACGAATCTCCAAAAATCTCTTTAGGGAGAAACTTAAGATACTTGGTACGGATAGACTTATCAAAGATTATTTTTTGTTGAATAGGATTGGCTTTGATATTCGAAAATTCTCCTGCCTTCAATAACGTCCAGTTCTTGTTATCCTCACTCGTATATACTTCATATTTAGTAGGTATACCAACAATCTTTCCATCCTGTCGTGGTAAATAACCAATCCCTGACACCTCGTTTTTCAGTACGAAGATTAGTCCTTCGCCTACGGTATTCATTGTTCCAATGGTCGAAGCTTTCCCATCTAACGCTTTTTTGAAAGTTGCTGAAAGCTCCATCTTGTAAGAAGAAGTCGGCAGTACTTTTGATGTAGTTTTAAAGGCAGCAAAAGGTTCGTCAAATTCTTTAAAGAGTCCAAAATCACTTAAGGCCGGCACTACGGGAGCATATAGCTGTACTCGTATTTTAGTTGTTTTAACTGGCTGGGGGAGTTTGATTAACCGGGTAGCACCAATACTTGTTGCTTTGGCTAGTGGCATCCATTTTTTGCCTTGCCACATCTCGATATGAACACTATCGATACGCTGTCCTAACTTGATATTTTCACGTAAACGAATAATATCAAATTCTTTTGTTCCTGTTAAATCAATTTCTAGCGTTGGATTATTAACACCTTCATCGGATGCCCAATAGCTATAACGATCGGCATCTAGTACGTTCGCCGGGTCGAAGGTCCTACTATTTGCCCTTATATTGGAGGCTTTTACTTTTGCTCCAGCGGTAAGGTTAAGTCGAAAGGTTTCCCTGACCTTCTTACCGAATGCAGCCAATGACTTTACATCATTTTCATGGAGTTGTCCAGAGGGCATAGGTGCTAATCCTAAATTCATATTGGCCCCTCTACCCACACTTTTAAGATATATTTCAAAAAGTTGCTGTGGGGTCTTGACCTTTTCGTTCTGATCTTCATGGTAAAACCATCCAGGCCTTTGTGGGACATCACATTCTGCAGGAATCCAATACTTACCATTGCGATCTCCAGTAGGCAAATTGCTATCGTCTACTACCCCGGGCACAGGTTTCTGTCCGTTGATACTACGAGGTGTGATGGTCGCCCAGCTAGTTTCCGCAGCAAAACCGTGCTCATTACCAACCCATCGAATATCTGGCCCAACATCACTAAAAATCATGGCCATGGGTTGTAATTTTCGCACGATGGGCCAAGTCTGCTCTTCCCATGCATAGTATGTCGTGCGGTCTACCGTACGTTTCTCGTTTCTACCACCGTAGTACCCATCTCCACCATTGGCTCCGTCGTGCCAAGAGGTAAATAGCTCGCCATAATTGGACATCAATTCAGTCAATTGCTCTCGGTAGGCATCTGCATATGCGGGCGATCCGTAGCGGGTATCGTTACGATCCCAAGCGGAGAGATAAACGCCAAATTTCATTCCTGCCCGATGAGTGGCTTCCATAAATTCTTTGACCATATCCCCCTTACCACCTTTCCAAGGTGTAGTGGCGATACTATAGGTGGTGGTAGCCGTGGGCCATAGACAAAATCCATCGTGATGCTTAGCAACGCTGATGAGACCTTTGAATCCGGCACTTGCGGCAGCACTAGCAATTTGATCGGCATCGAAATTACTAGGATTAAATAAACTCGTAGGGGCATCTCCATATCCCCATTCCTTATTCTGAAATGTTGTTGGGGTAAAATGGATAAGACTATACATCTCCATCTCATGCCATTTCAATTGCCTTGCAGAAGGCAGTGCCCCGTATGGCTTTGGAGCATCTTGTGCGAATAGAAAAGTAGGTAGCATTAAGGCTCCTAGTAGGGTTTTAAGCTTCATCTTGGTCTATTTAAAACAAGTCTGTAAAATACGTATTTTTTCACACCCATAGAATCACTAGAATATATACAGCAAAAAAACATCTATAGATTTTATCGATAACACATTGTTTAAAAAAATGTGTTATACTAGAAAGTTGTTCCTAGATTTGGACATAGGCCATCAGAAATTAAGAGATAAAATCACTAAGAATATGGAAAATAACAAAAAGAAAATCACGAGTGCATCAGGTGCTCCTATTGTAAACTATGAGGACTCGATGACAGCTGGGGCTAGAGGCCCAGTGTTACTACAGGATTATTTTCTACATGAAAAATTAGCGCATTTCAATAGAGAACGTATTCCAGAACGCATCGTCCACGCTAAAGGTTCGGGTGCATACGGTACATTTACAGTGACCAATGATATCACACAATATACTCGTGCGAAATTTTTGAGTGCTGTCGGCAAACAGACACCTATGTTCATCAGGTTTTCCACGGTTGGGGGAGAAAAGGGGTCTGCTGATTCTGAACGCGACCCGAGGGGATTTGCGGTAAAATTCTATACTGAGGATGGGAACTACGATCTTGTGGGTAATAATACTCCTGTATTTTTCATAAAGGATGCGAAGAAGTTCCCGGATTTTATTCACACCCAAAAAAGAGATCCTTATACAAATTGCAAATCACCCACGATGATGTGGGATTTTTGGTCTTTAAATCCAGAATCTCTTCACCAGGTTACTATTCTGATGTCTGATCGTGGTACACCATATAGTTACCGTCATATGCATGGCTTTGGTAGCCATACTTTTTCGATGATAAATGCAAACAACGAGCGAGTTTATGTCAAGTATCATTTCCGTACGGAGCAGGGTATCAAAAACTTAACCGATGCAGAAGCCGCTGATATGCGCCGTGAAGATCCAGATCATGCGCAACGCGACTTGGTAACGGCTATCGATACAGGAGATTTTCCAAAATGGAAACTCTACATACAGGTCATGACTGAGGAGCAAACGAAGACGTTCAAGTGGAATCCATTCGACCTAACTAAAGTATGGTCCCAAAAAGAGTACCCACTCATCGAAGTCGGGGTGATGGAGCTTAACCAAAATCCAGACAATTATTTTGCTCACGTTGAACAGGCTGCTTTTGCT
Organism: Sphingobacterium sp. SYP-B4668; assembly: GCF_027627455.1. NCBI lineage: Bacteria > Pseudomonadati > Bacteroidota > Sphingobacteriia > Sphingobacteriales > Sphingobacteriaceae > Sphingobacterium > Sphingobacterium sp. SYP-B4668. The sequence goes on from NZ_CP115483.1 coordinate 4,981,831, forward strand.
CCTGCTCATGTGGTGGATGGAATCAGCTTCTCGCCCGACAAGATGCTACAGGGTCGAATCCTATCTTATCCTGATGCGCAACGCTATCGTTTGGGAGTAAACTATGAACAATTACCGGTCAACAGGTGCCCATTCATGGTGACCAATTACCAACGTGATGGCCACATGGCCGTAAACGGAAATGGGGGATCAACACCTAATTATTATCCCAATAGCTTCGATGGGCATTATGAAGACCAAGCTTATAGAGAGCCTGCCATTCAATTGGACAGCACTATCGGAGACTTTTATGACCGTAACGCATCTGGCGAAGACGATCACTATACACAACCAGGAGATTTGTACAGGTTGTTAGATGCTGAGCAAAAGCAGCATCTGATTCATAATATTGTTGGGGCAATGTCCGGAATTGATGGTCCCAAAAAGACAGACATCATCAATCGTCAATTATGTCATTGGTTTAGAGCGGATATCAATCTTGGTATGGGGGTTGCCCTTGGCTTAGGGTTGGATATGAATGAATTGAGTAAGCAAATGCCTCAAAAATAAACACTTCCGCTCGTTAAGAGAGCGGCATGGTCAATGCGAACCAAAAGGAGCCTGCCAATCCATGGCAGGCTTCCGTGTTTTCGTTCTATCCCTCCTTACTTTCAAAAACCAGTTTTTGCGGTCATGTATTTTGCTGAGACCTTCTATTCTAAACAGCACATCTCATTGGATAAACCTTCTAACCTGCACGTAACAAGGCAGATATAGGGTGAAAATAAATCTACCATTCGAGTAGAATTAAAAAAAAACATTTATGTACATTTGAACCATCATGAATAAGGATCAATCTAAAATAATACGTGAACAGGCCGATCGTTCTGCTCTCCGCGAACATTCGGTACCATTATATCTTACCTCTAGCTTCATCTTTGACAGCGCTGAACAGGGACGAGCAATTTTCGCAGAAGAGGAAGAAGGGATGGTATACTCAAGGTATGCCAATCCGAATACAACTGAGTTAATCAACAAGGTGTGTATTATGGAGCAAGCGGAAGCTGGGTTAGCTTTTGCTTCTGGCATGGCGGCTGTATTTGCATCTTTTGCTGCTCTTATCGAAAGTGGAGATCATATCGTATCTTCTCGTGCAATCTTCGGTTCTACACACCAGCTTTTTACGCAACTTTTCCCAAAATGGGGAGTGACAACAACCTACGTAGATGCTGCAAACCCTGAGGAATGGGAGAGAGCGATACAACCAAATACGAAAATCATCTTCTTGGAGTCTCCTTCTAATCCGGGGTTAGAACTTGTAGATTTGGAATGGCTAGGCAACTTCAAGGAGAAATATCCAAACATTATTTTGTCGATAGACAATTGTTTTGCAACTCCTTATTTACAGAAACCTATTCCCTACGGCTTTGACTTAGTGATTCATTCGGCAACAAAATATATGGATGGTCAAGGGCGCGTACTGGGAGGTATAGTAGTAGGCAAACAGGAATTAATTGACAAATTGATGTTTTTTATCCGACATACGGGCCCTGCATTGTCACCATTCAATGCCTGGGTAATCTCAAAAAGCTTAGATACACTAGGCTTACGTATGGATCGCCACAGTAGCAATGCGTTAGCATTGGCACAAGCATTAGAAGGGCATCCAGAAATTGAAGAAGTAAGATACCCTTTTCTCCCCTCGCACCCGCAATATGAGTTGGCCAAAAAACAGATGAAGGCAGGCGGTGGTATTGTTACATTTGTCGTGAAGGGTGGGTTTGAAAGAGCCAAAGCATTTGTAGACCAACTCGAGATGATATTGTATACGTCTAATCTTGGTGATTCACGTTCTATTGCTACACATCCCTCTTCTACTACGCACTCTAAACTAAAAGAAGAGGAAAGATTAAACCTCGGCATCCAGCCTGGAAGTATTCGTCTTTCGGTAGGCCTAGAAGATCAAGAAGATATTATTGGGGATATCTTACAAGCGTTGGATAAAACCAAATAAAAAAGCGGGATTAAACCCGCTTTTTTATTTATTTAAGTGTTGCTAACGCTGCATCATAGTTGGGTTCGTCTACGATTTCGGCAACCTGCTCTTCGTAAATAACCTGACCAGACTCATCTATGACAATGACCACTCGACTCAAAAGGCCTTCTAAAGGACCGTCTACCAGCTTCAATTGATAAGCATCTGATAATGAAGAGTCCTTATACTCCGAAAGGGTCACCACATTGTCGATGCCTTCGGCTGCACAAAAGCGACCTTGCGCAAAAGGTAAGTCTTTAGAAATACACAGTACGACGGTATTGTCCAAGTCGGCGGCAGCTTTGTTAAACGCACGAACGGAGGCCGCGCAAGTACCGGTATCGATGCTTGGAAAAATATTCAACACCACTCGTTTGCCTTTGTAATCAGATAGTGATTTGCTAGAAAGATCTCCCGCAGTTAATTTAAAATCTGGCGCTGTTGTCCCTACCTTTGGTAATTCACCTTTGGTATGCACATTTCCACCTTTGAATGTAATTGTAGCCATAAGTTGTTGTCTTAATTATATATCGTTTTGTTTTTTTATTGATTTAAAAGAATATTCAATAGGTTTTCCGTCTTGTCTAATGCAGACCCAATAGAATGGTTCTTCCGAATGTAATAAAGATACGTTCTAAAAAAATGTTACACAAGAATTTATTATTTTTCGCCAAAAATTTATTATGTTAGCATTGTATTTTTTCTAGTTAGGGAAAAGTAATAACCAAATTATAATAGGTATGAAGAAATTATTATTCGCGCTACTCTGTGCTTCTCCTTCTCTACTATGGGCACAGGGATCACAAGTGAACCTTCAAAGTCCAAAAGCAGTAGGCATGGGAGGGGCTGGTTCGGCTTATTTCATCGATGAATCTTCTATTTTCTACAGCCCAGGGGCTTTGTCCAAAATGGATCACAACGCCATCATGGTTGCTGGAAATGCCGTTATGTTCAAATCTGCCTTCCGTGAATCGGGAAGCACTGTGGTCAACCATACCAAATCACAGGTTACACCTCCATTTTCAGTCTTCGCGGCATTAGGCCCCAAAAACTCATGGTGGAAAGCAGGGATTGGTATATATACCCCTTACGGCGGAGCTGTAGACTGGGGTACTGAGTGGGCAGGTCGATTTAGCTTGGTAAGCCTATCACTACGAGCCATCTACATACAACCTACCTTAAGCTTTAAGCTAACGGAAAATTTTGGTATTGGGGGTGGTTTTGTATACAATATCGGAAGTGTTGATTTAGAAAGTGCTATTCCTGTATTCTTCCCTGACGGCAAGGCTGGCCTTGCCACCTTAAAAGGGACGGGTAGCGGGACAGGATATAACGTAGGAGTCCATTACAATCTAGAAGATGATTTTGCAATATCCTTGAGCTATCGCTCAAAAGTAGTGACGAAGTTAAAAGATGGAGACGCTATATTTGACGTACCAGAAACCGTAAGAGGATCTTTTCCAGAGGGTACTACCTTTAAATCCGAATTGCCTCTACCCTCGACTTTTGCACTCGGTATTGCTTTTCCTTTGACAGAGAAACTCAAGATGGCAGTCGATGGGACATTAATCGGTTATTCAATTTACCAAAATTTAGATTTCGACTACAGTCATAATACCGACAATATCATTGGAGACGATGCCTTAGAAGATTCCCACTACAAGAAAAACTATGTGAATGCAGGTTCTGTCAAAGCTGGCCTGGAGTACCTTGCAAGTGACAAATTACAGCTCCGTGTAGGTGGTGGATATATCGCTACTCCTGTTCAGGCCGACTATGTATACCCAGAAACACCTGATAATGTACGTTATCTCGCTTCTGGGGGATTCACCTACCATGTCAATCCGAAGTTTGAACTAACAGGCTCTTTTGCTTACCAACGTATCTCTCCTAGAGAAGCCAACAACGTAGAGAGTCACCTGTCGGGAACGTACAAAACTAATATTTATGCTCCGGGGCTATCTCTCAGTTACAAATGGTAAAACTGCTCATTCTAAAACGAAAACAACATGAAACGAAATAAGCTTTATATAGGATTAGCTTTGCTTCTACTAGGTGTAGCATCCTGCAAACCTGAAATCAATGATTTTACTCCATCATCTGGAGGGAAAGCTGATTTCAGCAAATACATCGCCGTTGGCAATTCGCTTACTTCTGGCTTTGCTGATGGGGGACTTTATCGCGAAGGGCAACAAGTTGCCTTTACCAACCTAATGGCTGAGCAATTTAAGCAAGTAGGTGGTGGCGAATTTAAATCCCCTCTTTTCCCAGAAGACAAAGCAAATGGAACGGGCTATCTTCGCTTAAAAGCCTTGGTAAATGGGCAACCTGTTATTGAGCAGGTAACGGAGAATACCGCGTATCGCGCACCTGGTTTATTGGTCAAGTATCTGGATCCTATTCAAAATCTAGGGGTCCCAGGCATGCGTATCGACCTTGGACTTGCTCCTGCCTTCGGTGCTGCCAATATGCACTTCGAACGTCTATTACCAGATGACCAAGTAGGCAAAAAAAGTTATTTGGACTATGTGAAAGAGCATGAAAGTACTTTTTTCAGTTTTTGGCTGGGTAATAATGACGTGTTGGGTTACGCGACCAAAGGGGCTGTGTACAATCCGGCCGATCCAAAAGATCGGATTAACATGTTGACAGACGTACCTACATTCACTTATGGCTACAACCAGTTTATAGAAGCATTGACAGCAAAGGGTGCCAAAGGTGTGGTGGCAACAATACCTGACGTAACTGCTATCCCTTATTTCACGACGGTAACCCGAGTGGCTTTATTAGCGGGGGCAAATGCCGCAGCTAAAGCTGCAAATCCCAATGCTCCTGAAATTACAGACATTTACATCCGGACAAAAACAACCGCAAGGGCTGCAACGGACAAAGACTATTTTGTGCTACCTTTTTCTTCAGCCGGACTTTTGGGCAAGCCCAATGACCTAGGTATACCCTATGGACTGCACCCTGGAAATCCTGTAGAGGATGTTTACGTCTTGGACGAGGCCGAAGCCAAACAAGTGGTAGACCGTGTCAACGAATTTAATGCTGTAATCAAATCCATCGCCTCAGCTAAAGGGTTGGCTATAGCAGATGTCAACGCATTCTTTACCTCAGTGAAGACCGGTATCAGTATCAATGGACTAGCAGTGAGTAATAAGTTTATCACTGGTAACGCCTTTTCTTTGGATGGAATACACCTCACCCCTATTGGCTATGGAATCGTCGCTAATGTTTTTATTGATGCCATCAATAAAACATATGGCTCTACAATACCGAAAGTAGATGTCTCGCAATATAGAGGAGTGAAAATGCCTAATTAGGCGACAATATATGGCTACGAAAAGGGCGGTTTCAAATTGAAATCGTCCTTTTTGTAGCCATACCAGTAAGAAAAAATGGAATCTTTGACAGATTACATACCTCTGGAATTGCTTTTAAAACGCAAATTCCCTAAATTGCACTTCAAGACAGTCACTCTTTGATTGTCTTTACAATAAGGAGAAAAAGAAATGAAAGTATCACTAAATCGTATAAATCAAGCGGTTCATTTTGAAGCAAACAGTGAGTTATCGAACGTAAAAGTGCATATCGATGGATCGAAAGAGATAGGTGGAGAAGGCAAAGGGGTTAGACCGATGGAGTTGGTGTTGATGGCACTGGGTTCCTGCAGTGTATTTGACTTGGTTAGTATCTTGAATAAACAACGTCAGGAGATTGCAGACATTCACGTAGATGTGGAAGGCAAGCGTCGAGAAGAGATTCCGAACATCTTTACCGATATTCACATCAGCTTCACGTTGAAAGGGCAGATTGATGAAATTAAAGCACAAAAAGCAGCAGAATTAGCTGTCAAAAAATATTGCTCGGTACATGACATGTTAGCGGCAGGGGGTGTCAACATCACCTATAGCCTTAAGATAAATTAGTCACAAAAGACTCGAAAACCTTTGGTTTTCGAGTCTTTTAGTATTTATTCTCTTTTCTTCCAGATACGCTCTGCCCATAGCCCGACAAACCAAAATGAGACGGCAAGGATGAGGAAGAAAATCGTTCTATTGATATTATCCCATAAATATTCCACAAAGCGAGTGTAAAGGTTCAAAATAAAAAATACAAACCCTATTTCACGCGTGATATTATCTTTTGCCTTAAGTCCATATAGAATCAACCCGGCTGACACTACCGTCGATAGCAATCCCCAATAGAAAATATGGAATTGACGAACACGAGTCCACTCTTCGAAGTCACTGTAATTGCCAAAAATAGAAAGGCACCATAGTGCAATCATAGTATACAGTAAGCCTACGATATAGGAAGTGGATTGAAAAGGTTGTAATTTTTTCAGTTTAGGTTGAGCCAGTAGCGCAAAGAGGGTCACCAACACCCCAAAAATAGTGAATCGTAAGGGATAATTCATACCCCAGAATTTGAAGCCCCAGTCGCTATGATAAGCTGTTTCGGTAGCAAACCAAACGCCAAGACTGATCAATGTAAATGTCCAAATAAGTTTTGAATCGAGCTTAACAGCCAATACACCGTAAATAATCACCGAAAGTAGAAAGAGTAATGAAAAGTGCAACTCATTGCGATCCAATACTTGTCCAAGAAAACCGATACTGGTGGCTGTCGAAAAAGCTCCGGCCAACATAAGCGTCTCATTGCTAAAGGTTTTTTCGGGAAATTTCTCTTTATTCCGAAAGCCTACCACATAGAATACGGCTGCTAGGGCTGCGAAAAAGATAAAGAACACGATGTTGGGCGTTTCATAAAACCGCTTGACAAAATTGAGAAAAACGTCGTCTACAAATAGCGATAGCACTGAAAACACCAAAGAAGCGAGTGCTATCCAAAATGCGTACTTAGCAAGCACCCCCCATTCGAAGCTCTTGACTTCTATAGAATCGCGCAATCTTGAGGCTATCTGCTCATCGATATATCCTTCTTTGCTCCAATGATCGATAGCGGATTCCAAGGTTTCCTTTTCTTGTTTATTGGTATCTATTTTTTTCATTAGATTGAATTGTCTATTAATGGCGATGGACACGTCTCCAAAGTACAAATATTAATCCAAGTTCTCAAAATCCATAATTTGCCAATAGATTCTTGTCGCTCAGCCATGTGGTGGTCAAATTTCACGACATCTTTACTTTATGGTCAGTCATAATCTTTTAAAATTCTGTAACTTTGCGCTTTGCCGTTTTCCCAACGGCCAAAGCTAACTTTTTAAGTTCAATGAATAAAAATACAACGCCAGATTTGGGTGAACAAAATGAAGTGGAAGTCTTCGGCGCTCGCGTCCATAATCTTAAAAATATAGATGTCACGTTTCCTCGGAATGAACTTGTGGTCATTACTGGGTTGAGTGGCAGTGGCAAGTCCTCTCTAGCATTTGACACGATCTATGCAGAAGGGCAACGTCGTTACATGGAGACATTCAGTGCCTATAGTCGTCAATTTCTAGGCGGCATGGAACGTCCAGACGTCGATAAGATTTCGGGATTAAGTCCGGTAATATCCATTGAGCAGAAAACGACTAGTAAAAATCCACGCTCTACTGTTGGAACGATTACAGAGGTTTATGATTTTCTTCGTTTGCTTTTTGCCCGTGCGGGAGAAGCATTTTCATATGTCACTGGAAAACGAATGGAGCGGATGTCTGAGGACCAAATTGTGGATCGTATCTTAGATGAATTTGACGGAGAAGGAGTGAATGTACTGGCCCCTATCGTGAAGGGACGTAAGGGACATTATCGGGAGCTATTTGAACAAATCCGTAAGCAAGGGTATACGAAGGTGAGAGTTGATGGAGAGATTGTAGACCTAGAGCCCAAGATGCAGGTAGATCGCTACAAGATCCACGATATCGAGATCGTAATTGATAGACTCACGGTAAAGTCGGCGGACCGCAAGCGATTGTTCACCTCTGTGATGCAAGCAATGAAATCAGCAAAGGGAATCATCAAAATCAGCAATAAAGAGAACAAGGAACAGTTTTTCAGTAAATACTTAATGGATGCAGAATCGGGTATTTCCTATGATGAGCCGCAACCCAATACCTTTTCATTCAACTCTCCATACGGGGCCTGTCCAAAATGCGATGGTCTGGGCTATATTTTTGAGATTGATAAAGCTGCAGTGATTCCTGACCGTAAATTAAGCATCCAAAAGGGTGCGATTGTACCATTAGGTCCGGCCCGTGATTCTTGGAATTTCCAAGTGTTAAAGGCTGTTGCTAAGAAACTTGAGTTTTCATTGACCTCTCCTATTGAAAAATTAACAGAAGAACAGGTTGATACGTTATTATTTGGTGCAGAGGAACCTATTCCTATTACCGTGGAGTATAGTAGCTACAGTGTAAGAGAACATAAAGTGACTTTTCAGGGGATATTCTCTATGTTGGAAGACCAAATGGGGCGCCAGAGTGATGACATCGCCTCATTAGAAGATTTTCGCACGAAGGTAACTTGCCCCAGTTGCCATGGCGACCGCTTAAAGAAAGAGTCCTTGCATTTCAAGATTGACCAAAAGAATATCAGTGAGTTGTCAGCAATGGATATCATTACATTGATGGACTGGTTTAAAGATTTGGAATCTAGATTAGACGAGCGTCAACAAGTTATTGCTACTGAGATATTAAAGGAGATTCGTGCCCGCCTTGGCTTTTTATTGGATGTGGGCCTCACTTACCTCACGTTGAATAGAACGTCCAAGACACTATCTGGCGGGGAAGCTCAGCGGATACGTTTAGCAACTCAAATTGGATCGCAATTGGTGAATGTCCTCTATATATTGGACGAACCCAGTATCGGTTTGCATCAGCGCGACAATGAACGCTTGATCAACTCACTAAAAAATCTGCGCGATATCGGCAACTCGGTACTGGTTGTGGAGCACGATAAAGATATGATCCTCAATGCGGACCATGTCATTGACATGGGGCCTGCGGCAGGGTTACATGGTGGAGAAGTGGTTGCAGAGGGCACCCCAAAGGAGATTTTAAAAGCAGATTCGCTAACCGCAGCTTACTTGAATGGTCGTAAAGAAGTGGCAATTCCTAAAACACGAAGACCTGGAAATGGGAATACACTAACGCTTAAGGGGGCAACTGGGAATAACCTTAAAAACGTAACTGCAGAATTTCCCTTAGGCAAGTTGATTTTGGTCACAGGGGTTTCTGGTTCCGGAAAATCGAGCTTGATTACTGGAACACTATACCCTATCTTGAATAAGCATTTTTTCCGAGCTAAAGCGACACCACTACCCTATAAAAGTGTGGAGGGGCTGGAGCATATTGACAAGATTATCGAAATCGACCAAAGTCCGATCGGGAGAACACCACGATCGAACCCTTCGACCTATACAGGTGTATTCTCGGATATCCGTACCTTATTTGTGCAACTTCCAGAGGCTAAAATCCGAGGATATAAACCCGGAAGATTTTCGTTCAATGTGAAGGGCGGAAGGTGTGAAACGTGTCAAGGCGCTGGAATGAAAATCATCGAAATGAACTTTTTACCCGATGTACAGGTTCCTTGTGAAACATGTCATGGCAAACGTTATAACCGAGAGACACTGGAAGTACGATATAGAGGAAAGTCAATCTCCGATGTATTAGATATGAGTGTGGAAGATGCGGTAACATTTTTTGAAAACATTCCTTCTATATATCGTAAGATTAAAACACTATATGATGTAGGTCTAGGTTATATTACATTGGGTCAGTCATCGACGACCTTGTCTGGAGGAGAGGCCCAACGGATTAAACTAGCAACGGAGCTTTCTAAAAAGGATACTGGCAAAACATTCTACATCCTGGATGAACCGACTACCGGTCTCCATTTTGAGGACGTGAACGTATTGCTCGGTGTCATCAATAGACTGGTAGAGCGAGGCAACTCGGTACTCATCATTGAACATAACCTTGATGTGGTGAAGACAGCAGACTGGGTCATCGATATGGGACCTGAAGGGGGTCGTAGCGGGGGGCAACTTTTGTTCGCAGGAACGCCTGAGGACCTTATCAAAGTCAAAGGAAGTGAAACGGCAAGATTCTTGAAGTTAGAAATGAAATAGGTTTGATTCTCCAACTAAGATTGCATGCTGTCTATCGGGCTTTGGGCTTATTTGAAATTTATGTTAACTAAGATTTCGGTTCTATTTTTTGTAACTTCGCATTGATTATGTCAGATATTATTCAATTGTTGCCAGATGCTGTAGCCAATCAAATTGCTGCAGGAGAAGTGGTGCAACGACCTGCTTCTGCTGTAAAGGAACTGATTGAGAATGCAATTGATGCTGGAGCAGATAAAATAAAACTCATCGTCAAAGATGCAGGGAAGTCGTTGATTCAGGTCATTGACAACGGATGTGGAATGAGTGTCACCGACGCTAGGCTATGCTTTGAAAGGCACGCTACGTCCAAAATTCGAAAAGCGGAAGATCTTTTTGCTATTCGTACGATGGGATTTCGTGGAGAGGCTATGGCTTCCATTGCGGCCATAGCACATGTGGAATTGCGGACTAAACGAATTGAAGATGAGCTCGGTACGGTCATTGAAATAGAGGGCTCAAAAATAACAGATCAACACCCCGAAGCGTTAACGAACGGGACAAGTATATCGATTAAGAATTTATTTTATAACATTCCGGCAAGACGTAATTTCCTAAAGAGCAATTCGGTTGAAATGCGCCATATTATTGACGAGTTTCAACGAGTTTCGCTGGCACACCCTGAAATCTTTTTCAGTCTACATAGTGATAATAATGAGGTGTACCACCTTCCTGCGGAAACCTTGAAACAACGCATTGTGCATTTGTTGGGCAATAACTATAACCAGCGGCTGGTACCTGTAGAAGAGGATACAAGTATCATCACAGTGAACGGTTTTATCGGAAAACCGGAGTTTGCGAAGAAAACTCGCGGAGAGCAGTTCTTTTTCGTCAATAAAAGGTTCATTAAGGATCCGTACTTACATCATGCAGTATTGAATGCATATGAGGATATATTACCCGCAGATAGCTATCCATTGTATGTGCTTTTTATCGAGATAGACCCGTCTAAGATTGATATTAACGTCCATCCGACGAAAACGGAAATTAAGTATGAGGATGACAAAGCCATTTATGCTATCTTAAGGTCTGCCGTAAAACGTTCCTTGGGTCGTTATAATATTGCTCCAACCTTGGACTTTAATCAAGAAACCGGTTTTTCGGGAATGATAAGTCCAAAGCCCTTGGACGAAATACAAGTTCCGACAATCAATTTCAATCCTAACTTCAATCCATTTGAGGCTGGATATAAGGAGACTTCCTCTCAATCTCGCTCAGATAGCTATGCCTCTGGTTTTGAGAAAAAAACTGCCATTCCTCAAAATTGGGATACATTGTATCAGATTACGGAGCAGGAGTCATCTACTCAATTGCCTCTTTTGCCCGAAGAGGAAGACGATACCGCTAGATCTACAACAGCTTCGGCACGCACACAGCCAACAAAGCAATTTTTTCAGCTTCATAATCGGTTTATCGTCTCACAGATTCACTCAGGATTTATGATTATCGATCAACAGGCTGCTCACGAGCGGATTTTGTTTGAACAATTTCAAAACCAGTTGGACCTTCATCAAGGGATAAGCCAACAAAGCTTGTTTCCGCAAACGATAGATTTGAGTCCTGCCGATCATGCACTGATGGAAGATATTCTTCCCGAAATACAGAGTCTAGGATTTCAATTACGTCTTTTTGGAAAAACAACGTATATTGTTGACGGAATACCGGCAGACTTAGGGAGTAATGTGAATGAACGTGCAATCATTGAACAATTGTTGGAGGATTTCAAAAACAACAAAGCAGAGCTCAAGCTCAGTAAAAGGGAAAATCTAGCGCGTAGCCTTGCCAAAAGCGCGGCGATAAAAATAGGCACGCATCTAGACGGTCAAGCTATGGCAGAGCTTATAGACAGGCTTTTCGCTTGTGAGTCACCTAGTATCTCCATCTATGGTAAACCCATTATCGTGACCTTTACATTATCTGAATTGCTAGAACGATTCGGCAAAACTTAATTTAGAAAAAAAAGAATACTATATGTTTCCAAACTTAACGCCCGTTGTCAAGAATCTGTTGATTATCAACATTATCTTTTTTTTAGGATCCAGTGTTGTGGGGGCATCCTACGATTATCTTTCAGCCTTCTACCCGGATTCTCCTTATTTCAAAGTTTGGCAAGTGATTACCTACATGTTTATGCATGGTGGTTTTACGCATATTTTCTTCAACATGTTCTCCTTATTGATGTTTGGTCCAATGATCGAACAAGTATTGGGTGCAAAACGTTTCATCAACTTCTACTTGTTCACGGGGTTAGGCGCATTAGTTCTTCAATATGGCGTACAGGCATTTGAATTATACCAAATGGTGGGGACTAGCTTCCCGCTCCGTCAGGGAATTGACCTGGGATCGTTAACGGGAAGCCAGCTGGGTTTCGTACAAGAAATTAACGGGACACGCCTTGTCGGTGCCTCTGGTGCGATATATGGTATCCTTCTAGCATTTGCCTATTTATTTCCAAACATTCCGCTTCAATTGATATTTATACCTATCCCGATTAAGGCAAAATACTTTATCGGAGGGCTGATTGCTATAGAAATCTATTCGAGCTTATCCCAGCCTGGGGACTCTGTAGCACATTTGGCACACGTCGGAGGAGCGCTATTTGGGTACATTTTATTGAAAATGTGGGGTATAAGAAAAGGTTTATATTAGTAACTTTAGCTAAGTTTGAATGATGGCGCAAAAAGAGTTTAAATCCTTCTGGAGGGACACCTTTAGCTCAGGGTCTCCAATACCAATTGTTATCATTGGTCAGGTGGGTCTTTTTGTCTTGATTCATATCTTTGACCTGCTTGCCGAAACCAAGATAATTACAAATCCACTATACGATAACACGGTCCAATACTTGAGTTTACCGCTAGGTATAGATCGGTTTATGGAGCAGCCGTGGTCGCTATTCACATACTCATTTGTCTATACGGGTTTATTCAGAATCCTATTCGATTGTCTTTGGCTGTACTGGATTGGAAATTTATTTCTAAATTTTCTAAATAGCAGGCAACTATGGTTTATCTACGCCTCGTCCCTATTTCTAGGGGGGGGGATTTATCTAGCATTGGGTCAGATTCCTTTCCTAGCAAATAGCCCGCAAACAATTTTAAATACAGGGTCGATGGCATTGGCCGGTGTAGTTGCCGCCACGGCAACGCTAGTTCCACATTCAGAAGTACGACTTTTGCTATTGGGTAATTTGAAGTTGAGGACTATTGCATGTGTATATTTCGGTTTGGAAATCGTCTTCTATGCACTTGTCAATAAAACTGCGGCTGCTACATACGTATGCATAGTGCTTTGGGGCTTTCTATTTATGCGAACCCTACAACAGGGCAAAGATTGGAGCAAGATTATGCTTTTCAAACGTAAACCGAGAGTTAAACTACAAGTCGTCCATCAACGTAAAGAGTACGCATCATATAGTATCTCTACAGCTAGTGACCTTCCCAACCAAGAGGAAATAGACCAAATCCTTGACAAAATTTCCTTATCAGGTTATGACAGCTTGACTTCACGGGAGAAGGAAATATTATTTAAAGCAAGTAAGCAAGATTAGGGAGAATGGCAAAGATTCGTTTCTTGAAAAAAAAACTGGGTTTTCTGAGCAAAGCTGTATTCTTCGCCAATACACTGGCTGTGGCTGCGCTATTGCTAAGTTATTCAGCATCTTTCATCAATCCTAAGATATTTTGGTTCATTGCCTTTTTTGGTATTGCTTACCTCCCTATTCTGCTCATAAATATTGGATTCGTAGGCTATTGGCTGATGCGAAAACCGAAATATGCGCTGATTTCATTACTGACTATTATATTAGGTTGGAATCTACTGACCAAACACTGGAATTTTGGAGGTGGAGATATCCAAAAGGTATCCGTCGCAGATAGTAGTATTCGAGTATTGAGTTTCAATGTGCATTTGTTTAAGATTGCAGAGAAGGCGGAAGAAAAGGATTTCAAACGAGAGGTGTTAGGAATTATTGACAGCTTAGAGCCAGACTTAATTTGTTTTCAAGAGTATTATAGCAAAATAAAGGGTAAGCATGTCTATGCCAAGGAACTGAAAGAAAACTATGGTTATAAATATTGGTATTTTGAACCGGCTTCTGTGAACGACTATGAAGCGTATGGACAAGCTATCTTTTCCAAATATCCGATAACCCACTCGGGGACGATTGTCAAAAATGAATTTGGGATCAACCGTATCATCTACGCTGATATAGAGAGGGGAAATCAAAAAATCCGGGTGTACAATGTTCACTTGCGTTCATTTGCGCTACAGAATGAGGATAAAGAATTTATCCAAAACCCTTCTGGAGAAGCGGACAAAACGAAAACAAGACGTGTCGGGAGAAAACTAAAACAAGCATTTGCATCACGCAGTGAGCAAGCAGAGGCCCTAAAAGAGCATATTCAGAATACCGAAACCCCGTATCTAGTCATGGGCGATTTCAACGATACGCCCATGTCCTATAGCGTGAATCTGATTGGTAAAGGTATGAAAAATGCATTTCAGGAGAAGGGCTCAGGCTGGGGGGTGACGCACTATGAAATGTTGCCTATCTTTCAGATTGACTACATCTTGACAAGCCAAGATTTCAACATCCTTAACTATCAAATCGTCAAGAGGAAGCTTTCGGATCATTATCCAATTTGGGCAGATATTCAATTAAAGCATTAATGCATAAAAGATGGATCGAGCAATTTGACGGCTTGATCGATAAAAACATCATGCCTATTCCTCACCTTAAAGTACGCATCTCGTCCAAAATAGAAACGCCCAACAAGTGATTCAATATCGGTCTGAATCAGCTGGTGAAGATCATCTTCCTGTCTTTTATTTAAGTGTAGCCCTTTATTTTTTAAATAGGTCATAAACTCTGCATATTCTTTATCAGGTAAATGGTAGCCTTGTAAAAAATTTTCTATAGAGTAAGCGGGAGATTTTTTTGTGAATCGCTCGTACACGAATTGTTCAATCAAACTGGAGGAATTTATTTCTCTATATTTGAGACTTACAGCATTCGAATCTATCGGCACTAGGACATCAGGAGAAATACCTCCTCCGTTGAATACACGATTACCTGCTTTTGTGACAAAGGCTTTCGTATGTTGATAGGTAGTGTCCAGAAGCCACAGCTGCTCTGTCTGGTTTTGAAAAAACTGCGGATTGAGGGCGTATTTTTTTTGAATATCGCGTCCTAAAGGGGTATAATAGCGAGCTACACTGAGATTCATCGTCGACCCATCCGGCAACTCGAATCGCTCTTGTACCATACCTTTACCATAGGATCGTCGGCCTACAATGGTGCCTCGATCCAAGTCTTGGATGGCACCAGCAAATATCTCACTTGCGGAAGCAGAGTTTTCATTGATCAGCACGGCGACCTTGCCTTCAGCAAACTCGCCATCAGCAGCAGAAAAATAATCTTTCCTCAACTCATTATATCCTTCGGTATAGACGAGCAATTTTTTATCTTTAAAAAATTCACTTGCTAATTGAATGGCCGAGTGGAGATAGCCACCGCCATTTTCTCTAAGGTCGACCACCAAGCTGCTTGCTCCACGCTTTTGAAGCTCTTTAAGGGCCTTTCTAAACTCTTCCGCGGTTTTAAGGCCGAATCTCCGAATTTTGATATATGCGACGGTGGGCTTAATAATATATGCTGCATCCAACGAACTAACATTAACCTGATCGCGAATGACTTTAATTGGCTTTCCAAGAAGATATCCTTCCCTTTTGACAAAGATCTGTAAGGCGCTGCCTCTTTTGCCGCGAATGAGCTTATCTACCTCACTTAAGGGCTTCTGTACACCGGCAATGTTGACATTATCAATCTTCAACAATTGATCTCCCACTCTAAAGCCTGCCTTATCGGCGGGTCCATTCGGAATAATACTGACGACAAGGAGCGTATCGTTAAGATTAAAGTACTCCAATCCAATACCTTCGAAAGTACCTTCTAAGGTTTCATTGAAATTTTGTGCCGCTTCGGGTTGCAAATAAGTAGAATACGGGTCTAAATGGGATAATACATGGGCGATAGCTTCATCCTGTACGCCATCCATATTAAGACTGTCAACATATGTTTTGGAAATGAGGTCCATCATGCCCTGAATCTTATACGTATTGTCAACTCCCAAGGGATCCAAAATACCTCCCGAAGCACTTCGTTGTTCATTCGAATAATATTGACCTAAAATGAGACCTAGCATAAGCACCCCACCGTATGTCGCCGCCACAAAAAGATTCCGTTTTGTATTTTTCTGCATGTCTAGATTTTCCGACACAAAATTAAAGAGTTTTTAAAAATTTTTAGTTATAAATTATCAGATAATATAGTAACAAATCAATCTTTATTTAGTTTTTAATCAGGATTTTTACCAAATTTGACGCTGAAACGATAATCGAAATTTAATTCTTCAAAATCATGCACGAAATCGAACCTTTTTACAACTGGAGAGACGATTATATTGCTTCTGAAGATGACCGTTCCCCTTTTTTTGGAACCATCTATAACGAGTTTGAATACGACAAACAAATCTACAACTTCTTGCTGCATCCGCAATGGGATCATTTTGGTTCGAGTACGCTCTATCTAAAAGTCATTTATGCAGATTATGACAAAGGATATGCTATTATCGAATTCATTGGAGAATGGAATGATGCGATTTATAATGACATTATGATCTTGAAAAGGGAACTGATTGATTTGATGATAGATGAAGGAGTCAACAAGTTCATTTTAATCGGGGAAAACATCCTTAATTTCCATGCTTCAGATGACCTATACTATGAAGAATGGTTTCAGGATGTTGAAGATGGATGGATTGCGGGGCTCAACTTCCGGGCGCATGTAATTGAAGAATTCAAAGCTCATAATATTGACTACTATATCAATTTTGGGGGTGTATTTGATCAGATGCCTTGGCGGACGTTAAAACCTAAACAACTTTTTCATCATGTGGATGAGCAATTGATGAAGCGCTTGGGTCATTGATGGAGGATTTAAAGAACAAATGCTTGTCTCTATTCAGCAGAATCTCCTGGAGATCGTTTTCGGTTTCTGAATTAGTTCATTAACTTTGTTAGGTTGAAACCGAGATGTAGATAATGTGGACCTATATGGCAACATTATTTAAGCGAACTCTCATCGGCAATCGAGAATACAATAATTAGATGAAAATATAAATCAAACGTTATGTCATTTAGAGTCGAAAAAGATACTATGGGCGAAGTACAGGTACCTGCAGATAAATATTGGGGTGCACAAACTGAACGCTCACGTAATAATTTCAAGATTGGACCTGCTGCATCTATGCCGCATGAAATTATAGAGGGATTTGCTTATTTAAAAAAAGCTGCTGCATATGCCAACCATGAGCTTGGGGTATTGCCTATCGAAAAACGGGATGCAATAGCTACAGTATGTGATGAAATATTGGCAGGCAAATTGGATGATCAATTCCCGTTGGTTATTTGGCAGACTGGCTCTGGTACACAATCTAACATGAATGTGAATGAAGTGGTCGCCAACCGTGCGCAGGTATTGGCGGGATATGGAATTGGTGAGGGTGAACCTGTACTAAAAGCGAATGATGATGTCAACAAGTCCCAATCATCTAATGACACTTATCCTACAGGTATGCACATCGCGGCTTACAAAGCGGTAGTGGAAGTGACTATTCCAGGTGTTGAAAAACTTCGTGACACCTTGGCCAAAAAATCTGCAGACTTCATGAACGTTGTGAAAATAGGTCGTACGCATTTAATGGATGCTACGCCTTTGACATTAGGTCAAGAATTGTCTGGATATGTAGCACAGCTGAACTATGGTCTAAAAGCGGTCAAAAACACACTTGCACACTTATCAGAAGTAGCCTTGGGAGGGACCGCGGTAGGGACCGGACTGAACACTCCTGCAGGATATGATGTGACCGTGGCAAAATATATCGCTCAATTTACCGGCCATCCATTCGTGACGGCAGAAAATAAATTTGAGGCCTTAGCGGCCCATGATGCAATTGTTGAGACACACGGTGCTTTGAAACAATTGGCTGTATCTTTGAATAAAATTGCTAACGACATTCGTATGTTGGCTTCTGGTCCTCGCTCCGGTATTGGCGAAATCTTGATCCCGGAGAATGAACCAGGATCGTCTATCATGCCAGGGAAAGTAAACCCTACGCAATGTGAGGCTTTAACAATGGTGGCTGCACAGGTTATGGGTAATGACGTGGCAATCACTATCGGTGGCACTCAAGGACACTATGAATTGAATGTATTCAAACCCTTAATGGCAGCTAATTTCCTACAATCTGCGCGATTATTAGGAGATGCGTGTGTTTCTTTTGAGGAACACTGTGCTAGTGGCATAGAGCCTAACCACAAGCGCATTAAAGAACTGGTAGACAATTCATTGATGCTGGTAACCGCATTGAATACGAAAATCGGTTATTATAAAGCTGCTGAAATTGCACAAACGGCACACCGTAATGGGACCACACTTAAAGAAGAGGCTGTACGTCTTGGCTATGTAACGCCTGAGGATTTTGATGCGTGGGTGAAACCAGAAGAAATGGTTGGAAACCTAAAATAACATGGGGGAGCCATTGATTAATAAATCATTATTTCTAAAAGCATACCTACTTCCAATAGTAGGTATGCTTTTGATTTTTGGAGGTTGCCAAGCGAGATCGGATATGCAGGGAGAAGGAGCCGACTATCTTCAAGGTGTATGGCAGCAGGATAGCATCCCTAGTCAGGGACAGATGTTGTCATATACTTTACATGAGTTTAAATTCACGTGTGACTCTATCTATGCAAAAATGGACGTGCATACGAAAATCCAACGTATCCCAGACAGCTGCTATAATGGCGGTCAGTGGTCGGAATACGCAAAGGCTGTATACGTGGTGAGGGGTGACAGTATCATTGTAGAAGGAATCTATACAAAGGCTAACGGCAAACAAAAAATATCGGGCTGCTATAAACAGGGGCAATATCTTCCTCGGTTTCGAATAGCACAGTACAGTCAGGATTCGCTTGTATTAGAGAGTCGTTATGACCAACGTCCCATCGTGCTGCGTAAAATCAAAGATATCACCTGCGTACCGAAGAAACGCTGGGAGTTGTAATCTTACTACAAATCAGATATTCACATGGAGGGCCATAATATCTATATCAGTAATCTACGTGTAGCGGCTACCATTGGCGTCATCTTGATACATGCAACGACAGGATATCTGCAACAAGTGCCAATCGGATCATTCAACTGGGATTATGCAAATTGGATGAATGGCTTTACACGTTATGCTGTTCCGATTTTTGTCATGATTTCGGGCGCACTTTTGCTTCATAAGGAAGAAAGCACATTGGATTTCTATCGTAAAAGGCTTTTGAAAATCGTACCTCCTTTCCTGTTTTGGACATTGGTCTATATCATTTATTATTTTTGGAAATCTGGTACTTGGGATAATCTTTCTATGCAGCAGATTACATCCATTAGTTGGACCAAATTCAGAACAGGTGCTAATGCCCATCTTTGGTATCTATATATGATTATGGGGTTGTATCTTGCTATTCCTTTTTTACGAAAGATGGTAAAACACTGCTCAACTCGTGAATTGGAGCTCTTTCTCCTGATTTGGTTTGTCTCCCTTTTTATTGTGAACAAAAGATGGCAAGATATTGTAATCCGTATAGACCTGACTTTTTTTACAAACTACATCGGTTACCTCGTATTGGGGTATTATCTTTCTATACAGGATTTTAGAAAGTCTCGGATCTGGTTTGTAATCCTTTGGTTGGCAAGCTGCGCATTTACGATTTATATAACACATACCCTCAGTGTCTCGCAGCAAAAGTATGACCCTTCATTTTATGGCTATGTCCTTCCAAATATAGCAGTCGCTGCTACTGCGTTTTTTGTATGCATAAAGTACTTTTCTAAGAGGGTAACCTCTCCCCTCTGGATAAGTTTGATTGATAAATATAGCTTTGGGATATACTTAGCGCACATCATCGTATTAAACTATGTGCACCCAGAGCTACCTGATGCAATCTGGCTGAAGGTACCGTTGGCAACGATTGCTACATTAGTGGGTAGTGTGCTATTGGTGTACATCATTCAAAAAGTGCCCTATGGGAAATATGTATCGGGGTAACACACAAAAGGCGTCATTAAATGACGCCTTTTGTGTGTTACACTTTATAAAAATGACTTATCTAAAATTAGAAAGGCAAATCATCGTCATCTGCACCAGATGAGGAAATATCTACAGGAGCAGGCATATCACCATATCCGGGAGCTGCAGCAGCGGCACTACCTGCCAATTTAGTCACTCTCCATGCTACCAATGAGTTAAAATAAGTAGTCATTCCGTCTTTGTTTGTCCAAGGACGTCCACGTAAGTTAAATGAAATTTCAATCTCTTCACCAATCGTCAAGTTATCAAAGATTGATGTTCTATCTTGCGTAGCTTCAAAACGAATATATTCTACAAATTGTGGATTTTCTGCGTAAGCAACGATCAAATCACGTTTCTTGAATGATTCTGTTACCTGCTGAGTCGCCCCAACTTCATGTACTTTTCCTCTAATTTCCATAATGCTAAATATTAAACCGTAAAAATAAGCAATTTTTGACTACAAGATTAACTAACTTTGCCAAAATTACTATGGAAGTTTTCAACACCCCCAATAAGGTCATTATTACGTGCAATAAGAGACTGAGTCCTTATCTACAACAGGAAGTAGAAGAATTAGGTTACGAAATCAAACGATCGTTCGGAACAGGAGTAGAACTATACTGCTCTGTTAATGAAACGATTAAATTGAATCTAAATCTTAGAACTGCCTCCCAAATCCTGTATTCTCTAAAGGCTTTTGATGCGAGCAATCCTGAGGAGCTGTATCGCGAATTGATGGAGATTGAATGGGAAAATCTTATTTCCTTCGATGGCTATTTTTCTGTCACATCGAATGTGAATAATGAGACGATTACGACTCCGCTTTTTGCAAATCTTAAAGTGAAAGATGCGATCGTAGATCGTATCAAGGACAAAAAAGGCATACGTCCAAACACAGGTCCCGACCAAGGAAGAGCCCTGGTGCATTTGTACTGGCAGGACGACCGTGCTGAAATATTTTTGGATACTTCGGGCGAAACACTTGCAAAGCATGGCTATCGTAAGCATCCCGGCAAAGCGCCTATGCTGGAGGCGTTGGCTACTGGCGTAGTCATTGCGACAAAATGGGATGGAATATCTACATTTATCAATCCGATGTGTGGCTCTGGGACCTTAGCAATTGAAGCAGCTCTTTTCGCGACCAACCGTAGACCTGGACTGTACCGTATGAACTATTCATTCATGCATTTCATAGGCTATGATGAACAAGTTTTTTTCCAAGAAAGGAGAGTGCTTAAGGACCAAGTCAACAAGAAAAACACACCGACAATAATTGCATCTGACCTTTCGGAACAAGCGATAGAAATTGCCAAAATGAACGCAAAAACCGCGGGAGTGGACCATATGATTACTTTCGAGGTTTGCGACTTTGAAGATACGACAACACCAGAGGGAAATGGGGTGGCCGTATTTAATCCTGAATACGGCGAACGCTTGGGGACACATGCCAAATTGGAAGTCACTTACAAGCGGATGGGAGACTACCTTAAACAAAAGTGTAAGGGATATCGCGGGTATGTATTCACAGGGAATCCTGATCTTGCCAAAAAGATCGGACTTCGAGCATCTAGAAAGACTGAATTTTACAATGGTAAATTAGACTGTAGGCTTCTGGAGTATGAATTGTACGAGGGAACACGTGACAAGCCCAAAGTAATCTATGAATAATATTATTGATCGGACAATCGCGTTTGTCCAACACACCTTAGCAAATGCCGAATCTGGTCACGACTGGTGGCATATCCAACGGGTATGGAATAACACAAAATTAATCCTACAAGAGGAGGAGGCTGATGTATTGGTATGTGAATTGACCGCACTGCTCCATGATATTGCAGACAGTAAATTCCACAATGGGGACGAGACCATCGGTCCTCGTGTTGCGGGCGAATTCTTAACGCAGGAGGGGGTAGACCCAACCATTGTCACGCATGTACAGGCCATTATTCTCAACATGTCATTCAAGGCGAGCTTGGGCGTGCGTACATTCCATTCCAAAGAATTGGAAGTGGTCCAAGATGCCGATCGCCTAGATGCGATTGGCGCCATAGGGATTGCACGGGCATTTACCTATGGTGGATACAAAAATAGAGAAATCTACAATCCCCATATTCCGGTGATCGAAAATATGGATAAAGAATCCTATAAAAACACAACTGCTCCAACTATCAATCACTTTTATGAAAAGTTGCTGCTGTTGAAAGATCAAATGAATACCGAGACTGCGAAAAGGATTGCAACAGATAGGCATGTCTTCATGCAACAGTACTTAGATCAGTTTTATGCCGAATGGCAAGGAGTAAAATAACAGTTACTTAACATCTATTTTAAGTAAAAAGGGTACATTAGTGTTCATAAATTCACCTGTATGAATCATCAAGCCCTTGCCGCTCTCCTTTTTTGCTTTTCCGCCTGTTCGCTTACCTTTGCGCAAGAGAGTGACTCTACGCAGTTTGTTTCGAAAATATGGAATGAGAAGTCACTGAAAGAGGGAGTCGTTTGGAAACAGGCTCATTTTGAAAATCTTTTTGACGGCCACCAAGAGATCAACTTTATCGAAATCGATCTTACAAAAGTTAAACATCCTATCAAATTAGCGGGAATCTCGGAAGGGTTCAAGAATACGACAGCATTTGCAAATGAAGCCAACGCTATCGCCGCTATTAATGGTGCATTTTTCAACACCAAAACTGGAGGAGGGACCACACTGCTGAAAGTGGAGGGTAGATTGATCAATACGACTGTCCTTACAGAAGGCAAACCTAAAAAAAGGAGCTTCAGAAGCGATGGCGCACTTGTATTTGATAAAAAACACATCAAAATCATAAAGGGTGATGCGCGAGATACGCTGTGGGATCAAAAATTGAAATTCCCCAATGTGATGACTTGCGGTCCTCTCCTATTGTCTGAGAAGGAGCGTGTTTCATTGGATAGCAACGCATTCAATAATAATCGACACCCCCGAACGGCTGTAGCACTAACCGTTGACAAAAAGCTAATCCTCATGACCGTAGATGGGCGTAATGCACAAGCTTATGGCATGTCATTGCCAGAGCTAACCCATGTCCTGAAATGGCTAAAGGGTAAGGATGCCTTGAATCTGGACGGAGGTGGATCTTCGACTCTTTTTATAAAGGGACAAAATGAAAATGGGATTGTTAACTATCCTACAGACAACAAGTTATTTGATCATGAGGGAGAACGTCCAGTAGCCAACGCTATCCTTGTTTTATAATCTATTCAATAGCAAATTACTCGCATAAGAGATATCCATATGAAACAGACGGTACAAACACAGACATGAATAGTATGATAAGTTCAGCCAGATGACAACTGAAAATCAACCGAGTGCAGCGAGCTCAATAATACAATATAACACCTACATTCATTATTAAACCGATCCATCGACTGATGGGTCAAGAAACAATTATACATATGAAACATTTCGTTTTAGGCATACTTATCTTAGGAGCGAGCCTTTCAACTGCCTCAGCTCAGAAAAATCCTATTATTGCCCACAGAGGTGCGTGGAAGAATACCGAACTACCTCAAAATAGCATTGCTTCTTTAAATGCTGCAATTAGCGAAGGGGTATTTGGTTCTGAATTCGACATACACCTCACCAAAGACGACATCTTGGTGGTCAACCATGACAATGATTTCTATGGCATCGACATTGCCACGGCAACCTATCAGGAGCTTTTAGCAAAAAAACATCCAAATGGGGAATCGATACCTACCGCAGAGGACTTTTTAAAGGAAGGTCTCAAGCAAAAGAAAACTAAGTTGATCTACGAATTGAAAACGAATAGATTGGGTTTGGAACGCACGCTACTAGCGGCTCAAAAATCAGTAGAACTTGTCAAAAAACTAAAAGGTGAAAAAATGATTGAATACATTGCGTTCGACTATGATGCATGTAAAAAAATCGTTGAACTAAATCCAAAAGCTAAAGTCCACTACCTAACAGGGAACAAGTCTCCGCAAGAATTAAAAGCGGATAAGATGGCTGGAGCAGATTATCATTTCTCCGTCTACAAAAAGAATCCAACTTGGATTGCTGAATTGCAAAAGCTGAAACTTAAAGTAAATGCCTGGACGGTGAATGAAGAAGCTGAAATGAAAAATTTGTTGGATCAAAAGGTAGATTATATCACTACGGATAATCCAGAGCTCTTAGCTGAACTGTTGAAAGTAAAAAAATAAAAGAATGAGAAGAACATGGATAGTGGCTTTGATGCTATTGGTCTTCATGACAATAGCAGAGGCTCAACAATTTAGAATAGCGACTTATAACATCAGACAGAAGAACACCCATGATGTAGGTAACATGTGGGACGAACGGAGAGAGGCAGTGACCAATCTTATCAAGTATCATCAGTTTGAGATTTTTGGAACACAGGAAGGATTTAAAGATCAACTAGTCGATATGGAAAATAGACTTCCAGGCTATAAATATATAGGAGTGGGTCGAGATGATGGCGCAGAAAAGGGGGAATACTCGGCTATTTTTTATAACACAGCGCGCTTTGAAGTATCCAAGAGTGGGACATTCTGGCTATCGGCAACCGATATTTCGTCTCCTAATAAGGGTTGGGACGCAGCACTGCCCCGTATTTGTACTTGGGGAATATTCAAAGACAAGAAAACAAAAAAACAATTTATCATGATGAATACGCACTTTGACCATGTAGGTGTAGTGGCTCGCAAGGAAAGTGCAAAGTTAATGATGGCCAAAGCGAAGGAATTTGCGGGCAATCTACCTCTTGTAATTACGGGGGACTTCAATGTTTCGGAAACTGATGAAGCATATTTTACGTTGGCCAATAGCAAAGTAGTTGCGGACTGTTATACAAAAATTGATTTTAAATATGCCCCCAGTTCGACGTTCAACGGATTTGGGAAAAATGTAGCGGCGTCAGGAAGGATAGATCATATTTTCGTTACTCCTCAATTCAAGGTAAAAAAATACGGTATCTTGACAGATACATATGCAGGTAAATATCCATCAGACCACTTTCCTGTGGTGGTTGACCTGGTTTTATAGTTTTGTTTAAAAAATAAGTAACCCTAACCCTGTGCGCCGAATTGGCACACGGGGTTTTTTAATGGTAGCTACTGCCCCACTGGTACTTTTCGAAAAATAATAAGAGTCTGCTTATATTGAAACATGTTGTATAACTCGTTTATAAGTGCGTCCAAAAAGAGACATGAACAAATTGATGGATAAATTTTACTGGTTAATTAAACTTTTCCGATTATTCCTAATCAGAGTATTATCTTTACTCCATATTTCTATTGCGTTTATGAACAGGAACACATGCTTAGGCTTAATTTTACTAACGGGTATCATGGGTACCGGTCTCGAATCTCAAGGACAGATTTTAAAAAAAATACTCAAACCATCTACTAAACAACAGAATACAACGGCGACATCAAATAACTTGAGTAACACAGAGCTAAACTCGGGCTTGAAACAAGCGCTGAGCGAAGGCCTGACATCAAGTATCAACAGTCTGTCAACCAAAAACGGCTTTCTTGGAGATGCCGCAGTAAAAATATTAATGCCACCAGAAGCGCAGAAGATAGAAAAAACTTTGCGAAGCGTAGGAATGGGAAAAATATGCGACCAATTTATTGCTAGCTTGAATGGGGCAGCGGAGACCGCAGTTAAGGAGGCCGCTCCTGTATTCGCCAATTCACTTTCAAAAATGACCATTACGGATGCTTATAATATATTATTGAGTGGCCAGCAAGATGCTGCTACTACATTTTTCAAGACTACAACAACGCCGGATTTGACATCAAAATTCAGTCCTATTGTTGAAGGTGCACTTGGTAAGAATAATGTGAGTACCTATTGGACACAATTGACCTCTACGTATAACTCGCTCCCATTGGCTTTCTCCAAGGTGAATACAGACTTAAACGCATACGTCACGCAAAAAGCAATCGACGGTTTATTTGTGAAGGTCGCTGAACAGGAGCTAAAGATTCGCAATAATCTGGGCGGCTCTAGAACAACACCTTTACTGCAAAAGGTATTTGGGTGGGCGGATAAGCAAAACTAAGGGCAAAAAGCATTGTACATGCTCCTCCCTCAACAAGTTGACCGAAGGATCATAACTATATCGTGGTCATTCCGAGTGTAACGATATTAGCTGCGCTCGCAAATTCACTTTACAAGCGCTATGTTTAATATATGTATAGGTAGTGACTCACCTCGAGATACTGAACCATGTGGCTATGGATTAGGCCCAGTAAGTCGGCTCTTAGCGGTTTTTTGAAAATAGTGCGTGTAGAGCATGGTGAGTTCTCGATATTTAAAAATGACCAAGACCCCTAATCCCATGAGCAATCCTTTGATAGCTAATCCCAGCATAAAATAGTCCGTAATTCCAATATGGGTAGCCAGAAGATAACTGCCACTCAAAATCATAAATAATCCGCAAACGATAAGGTATATCTTAAATATTAGTTGCGCTAACCGCATCCGTCTTTTCAGCAATATGGACATCAAGGGGACGAGCAAATAAGATAGCTGGACGATGAGTCCGATATGGACACAGATTTCATTTGTACTAAAAATCAAAAACAACTGGACAATGACCAGTAATACAAATGCTGTCTGATAAAAAGGTAGTGCTTTGGTATTCAAAATTCAAGTTTTACATAAAAGTAACTTAAAATAAGGCGATTACCAAATAAACTTATTACAATATCCACTAAGAGGCCTTATACCGAAAGGATAAAACAATTGAATAGCATAGCCAAATACAACAGTAGGCTCCCCTAAACAAGGGGTTAAGCTGGGATAGCGAACGTGAAAATGAATATCCATTAAAAAGCGTTGAAACCTGGTTTAAATTCGTCAATGCCTTGATAGTTTCGTAATTTTGTCGGAATCATCTTATCAGTAAAAATCAATATGAGTAAATTTGATATCAATGGCATTACCGATTTTTCGGTATCAGAGCGATTTCAGCGTTATGTACAAATCGACACTCAATCTGACGCAGCATCTCCAACTTGTCCTTCTACAGAAAAGCAGAAAAACTTAGGCAATCTTCTCGTTTCAGAATTGTTGGCATTGGGCGTGACGGACGCGGCTATAGATGACAATGGTTATGTATATGCTACGATTCCGTCTAATACCGAAAAGAAAGTACCTGTGGTTTGTTTCTGCTCGCATATGGATACTTCACCTGACTCTTCCGGGAAGGATGTAAAGCCCTTGGTACATCACAACTATCAAGGTCAGGACTTAATCTTACCTGATGACCCATCTATTGTGATTCGATATACTCAACATCCAGATCTGGCCAATCAGATTGGACACGATGTCATTACTGCCAGTGGTGCCACACTACTTGGAGCTGATGATAAAGCAGGGATTGCTGAAATTATGGATGCAGCACGTATATTGATGAATCATCCAGAGATCAAACATGGAGATATTAAGATTTTATTCACACCTGATGAAGAAATCGGTAGAGGGGTAGACAAGGCTGACCTCAAAAGACTTGGTGCTGAATTTGCCTATACAATGGATGGCGAGAAAGCGGGGACGATAGAGGATGAGACTTTTTCTGCTGACGGAGCAGTACTCCATATACAAGGCGTATCGGTACATCCTGGATTTGCAAAAGGTAAAATGCAAAGTGCAGTTAAAATAGCAGCAGCAATTGTAGAGGCGCTTCCAAAAGACCGTTTATCACCAGAAAGCACCAGCAAAAAAGAAGGATTTGTACATCCAACCTCTATCTCCGGGACGGTAGAGCAAGCAGAAATACATTTTATCATCCGTGACCACGTGACAGCTAAACTTCAGCAACATGCTGCCGAATTGGAGAGTATTGCGAAGACAATCGTGGATCAATACCCCAACTGTAGCTATACTTTGACGGTAAAAGAACAGTATCGCAATATGAAAGAGGTGTTAGACCAATATCCTCATATCATGGAAATAGGCATGGAAGCTATCCAACGCGCGGGCATGACTCCTGAACGAAGAAGCATCCGCGGCGGAACAGACGGCTCTCGTCTATCATTCATGGGCTTACCATGTCCCAATATTTTTGCCGGTGGCCACGCTTTTCATGGTAAGCAGGAATGGGTTTCGGTGCAGGATATGCAGAAGGCTGTTTTAACGATTCTACACGTTGCGACCCTTTGGGAAGAACGAGCCTGATTCTAATAGGAAGATGAGTATGGCAATTGGTCTTTTAACTTTAGTACATTTGCACGCACTCCCAAGGAACATATGCCACAAAGGCAATAACGATTTTTTAATTTTCACTTTTATTCATAAAAATGGCAAACGAAGTTATTAAAGCAATACAGACCCGTCGGGCGGTCTTCCAAGCAAGCTTTACCCAAGAAGAGGTCAGTAAAGAGGACATCTTGACTATCTTAGAAGCAGCAAATGCAGCTCCTACACACAAGAGAACACAACCATGGCGATTTGTGATATATCGTCAA
This sequence comes from Sphingobacterium sp. SYP-B4668, assembly GCF_027627455.1. Taxonomy (NCBI): domain Bacteria; kingdom Pseudomonadati; phylum Bacteroidota; class Sphingobacteriia; order Sphingobacteriales; family Sphingobacteriaceae; genus Sphingobacterium; species Sphingobacterium sp. SYP-B4668. The sequence continues at coordinate 5,010,619 of NZ_CP115483.1, forward strand.
GAAGGTTTGCAACGCCTTGGTGCCGAACTATCACGTATCTATAAGACAGTGACACCAGCTGAAAAATATCTTGAAAAAACAGAGCTTTCTATGGGAGAGAAAGCGACACTGTCAAATGTTGCGATTGCTTTGGTCGTAAACTATACTGGGGAGCTTCCAGAATGGGAAGAGCTTGCAGCAACTTCATGTGCTATCGAAAATATGTGGCTAGCAGCTCATTCACTAGGGCTTGGAGGCTACTGGGCATCACCGGGTTTAATTAATCACCTTGGCGGTTTCTTAAATCTTGAAGAGAATCAGAAGTGTATTGGTCTATTTTATCTAGGACATCACCAGTCAGAAGTACGGGAGCCTGTTCGCACACCTATTGCAGATAAAATCCGCTGGGAAGAATAAAATGGCATACGTATAAGGAATAGGGTGTTCGGAAGACTTCTATTCCTTATATGCGTTTATTCTGGAAAAATAATTTTCACCTCTGCCCTTTTTCCCTTCCATTGAGGGCCGCGCTCCAATAAAATAATGATTTCCTGAAAGATATGCTGGTCGGCTTCCGCGGAAGGAGTTACATGATAGGGCTTGCCTGAAGCGTCTATATCAAAACTGACTTGTATTTCTTTTTTATTATTCAGACCGGAGTAATTGTGTTCGAGATATTCTTCAAACGCAGCCCACCCATCTACAGGTTGACCATCAAAAGCCTGATTGGCAACCACGGATATGCTCATTAGCTTCTCATCCATCAACTCGACTTCGGTCACATTGGTCTCGCCTCTTTTGGGTATATACCGAATCAAGATTAGTGTACAAACGGTGAGAAACATTACTCCTGCCGCCATCCCTATGGTCAACCGTTGCCAACTGAAGTAGCGTCTGCTTTTTTCGGAAGCTTGTTGTTCAACTCTTCTTTCTAACCGTCTTTGCAACAGACTTAACGATCGGGCATCTACGCCCTGTTGCAATCTATAACCATCAATTGCATCCTGTAAAAAAGGGTCTTCGAGTGCTTCCCTTTCTAGGTCAAACATCTCTTCCCGGCTCATCAATCCATTGATGTAGTTGTGTATACGTGATAGTTGATAGTTATTTTCCATTTTACTTCTTCTCCATACAGATTTTGAGGTTACGCTTTCCATTCTGGATATAGCTTTTGACTTTGTTCAAATCATAACCAGTCTCTTCTACAATATCTTTATAACACTTTTGCTCTAAGTAAAACGAGCGGACGCAACGTTCCTGTTCGGTATTGAGTGTCAACATACATGTTTCCAGCTTTTCGAATTCGGACTCTTCCCAAAGAGGCTGATCTCCAGACTCCATAAAAGACTCGCTTTCAACCATATGTTCATCAATATCGACTTGTGTCATCCGCTTATCTTTACGGAGCTCCATCAAACAATAATTGCGTGAGAAGGTATACAACCAACTCTTGAAATGATCAACTTCGTGCTTACGTAGTTTGACGATTAATTCCTCAAAAATCTGCATTACCGCATCCTGACTTCGATCCGCATCGTTGAGATACTTATAGCAAACTCCATATAACAGCGACATGTAAGGAGCATATATCCTGCCCAGGGCGTCTAGATCTCCAGTGGTACGATAATGTTGTAAAAGCTCCTTTTCTGTCATAAATTACTTGGCCCCTCGTATTATAGATGCATGAAGATAAGAAATTCCATAAAGATTGGTAGGATGTATTTGATAGTAATGGGCATTTCATAGAGAAAGGGAGCTAATAGCTCCCTTTCTCTATGAAAATATAATGATTGATTATACTAATCGAATAGCAGCAGCGCTATTATCAGTGTGACAATAACATTAAAAGTCTGCGCAAGGAGAAAAGCATACAACGGCTTCTTGTTATCCTGTTTAAAAAGGTCTTTGAAATTGGTCTCTAATCCGATTGAGGTAAACGCCAACGCAAACCACAAGCCTTGCAAACTTTTAAGACTTCCCTTGACTGTACTCACTTGGTCTGGGGTAATAATAAATGAAAACAACAGCGATGCAAACACGAAACCGATTACAAATTTCGGAAAACGGTCCCAAATAATTTTCAAAGTGGGTTTTTCCTTTTTGGTCTCTTCATTAACCGACTTGGAATAGGTCCAATAGATACTTATTGCAAAAGCTGCAATACCGAGTAGGACATTCTGCGAAAATTTAACAATGGTACTAATCTTCAAGGCTTCTTCACCGACAAGGGAACCGGATGCAACCACGGCACCCGTCGTGTCGATACTCCCCCCTAGCCATGCACCAGTAACTTCTTGAGACAATCCCATCCAATTCGCCATATAAGGCATAAAAATCATCATAGGAATGGCAGTAATCAGCACAAGTGAAATGACATAAGACAATTTTTTGCTATCGCCTTTAATGGCTCCAGAGGTAGCTATAGCTGCAGAAACACCACATATAGAAACAGCGCTAGCTAACATCATGGTCATCTCATTGTCTATTTTTAGCTTCTTACACAGCCAATAAGCAAAATACCAAACAGACAGCACCACAGCCAAGGCTTGGATCAGGCCTTTTGAACCAGCTGTAAGGATATCGCCGAAGATAACTGTGGTCCCCAACAGCACCAAGCCTATTTTCACGTATAGTTCTGTACTTAAAGCATCTTTGAACCACTGTGGCAATTTAAAGAAATTGCTAATAGCTAGACCAATAACCAAACTAAAAATTACCGCTTCGAGATTGTACTCTTTTAAGACATCATTACCTGCAACAATAAGGGCAACTACCGTAAGTATAAATACAATTGGAAAAACGACAAGTAGGTGCTTGATGGACTTTCCAAGCAAAGCCGCACCTATAATAGCCGTCACATATAAGGCAACGAATTGATACAGAATAGCAACGAGATTACTACCGCTCAGGACTTGATCTTGCAGAGCGACAGTATCTGACCAAGAGAATTTAGGGGCTGGAATGATTAGGCCCGATAATGCTAAAAAAATGATCCCTAAACCTAAAATTACGACTACCCAATCTTCGGAAATAGAAAATTTTTTTGATGAAGACATAAAATAAATATTATTGTTTTGAGTTGATAAGTTGATTAAATGCTTGACGAAGATAAGGATAATGCAATTGAAACCTCTCATCCAATACATATTTCGACGATTAAGGACATCCTCTCCAAAAAGCAAATCGAGGTCTAGGCACTATCCGTCATATATTTCTTCCAGCACTTGATATATTTGTAGCCAAAAAAATACATGCTCGGGCATCCTCAAGATTGGTGATGTAGGCTTATCCTTCATACCGTTCTAACAACCGCACGATCATATCGTCTTAAAAGCGAAAATTTCAGGGTTTAAAAACGAAATTATCTTTATACCGATCATGGAACAATGCATACTCTTTCTCTTTACGTACAAGTTTAATTTTCAAATGAACTGATTTTACCATTCCATCCAAGATAATAGTCTCCGCATTGGGGCGACTGTATTCCAATGAAAAATTATCGGTCTTGTAAACTTTATTTTTACTAAAAAAATTCAGTTTATGATGTAAAGAATCTATTTCGTAGTAGAAATGACGCCTCCCTCCCCCTGTCCCAGCAGATTCGTAGGTACGGTTAATATCCTCATATTGTTTACCACGACCAGCTTCTCCATGTATTAAAAATGTATTATTGACGGAGTAGGATAGGGTGGACCACTTTTCCAACGTCACATCTCTCCAGCGCACAGCATCGGTAGGATCGTAAGCAATGGTATCTCCATCTACAATAAAATCTTCCACCTCGTATGTACCTCTAGCATTCGCTAATCCAGGATTAGAAGGCACCTTATAGGAATCATATTTGTAATTATGCCAGTGTAGATAACCACTGTAGATAAAGAAAAACAAGAAAAGAAAGGTTTTAATTCCGTATCGCACAACTTTCTCCCATGGCTTGGAAAAAGGATAGTAATACACGTCTTCTTGAATGTTTTCCTCTTTCACAATCAACTGAAAAATACGAGTAAAATAGGGCCATAACACGTATAGTCCGCTGATGGTAAAAAAGAATGCTATCAGATGGATACCTCCGTCGTAAGCATGGTTGGCATAGGTTATGTTTCCAATCATGGCAACGGACAATGCTGCTCCCAATGCCCTTGTCTGTCTGAAAAACAAAAAGGCCATAATGACCAGTTCTGCCAGCCCCGCAAAAATTTCATATCCATGAACGAAGCTAAATTGGATCCAATAAAGCTTTTGAGCAGTAAAATCACCGAAAGGGGTATTCAATTGTGTAAGTGCCAAATCTGGCATTTGGGTAGGGAATATTTTAGAAAATGTCAACCCTTGCAACCGAATCGCCAAGGCTAGACTCACCGCGACCGACGAAAAATACAGCAAGGTCCTATAGTTTTTTCTTTTCCCATCAACCAATCCCCATATCAACGCCCCTACCATCCCAATTCCCAGTAAAATAAAATAATTAACATAACTGACAATATTGAAAGGAGCATCCTCTCCTTTAATCACACCTGGTTTCTCATTTTCAACACTCAGTCTCTGCTTTTCCCGATTATCATTTACCTCCTGATGGTTCGAAACTACTGTTACAAATGATAGACCTGTACCGGAAAACCTCGGAATGTCCCTAATGTGCATTTCGGACCAGTCTTGCGTAAACCACTGTGTGTAAAACGTTGTCTTGAATGGAACGATTAGTAGAAAAAAGAAAATAAAAAATACACGAAAGAAAAATTTCTGTGATTTACTCCAGATATATTGATGAATTGTTTCCATAACTGTCCTATTATAATTTTATCGGTTTTCGTCGTCCCTCTAACAACATATACTTCTTATTAACTTTTTGAAGAGTAACCTCTATATGGCGTCCTTGCTCGTCCGAACCAGACAGATTAATAACAGAATCTCCAATAAGCTCGTATTGTAATTGGAACTTTTCCTCTTTATGATTTACATTTTTATTAGCTAGCGTCAGGCTTTTGGCGGTCTTATCTATCTCATAGTGAAAATATCGTCTACCACCTACCCCAGCTGATTCAAAATTACGCTCGTAGTCGTATTTTTTGTAATCGCTAGCCACAGAGTTATCCAAGATGATAGGTCGTGCTGAAGCAATTGAAATGGTGGGCCAGCTTTCAAAAACAACATTTTGCCAACGCACAGAATCGGTACGAGAATAGGGAATTTCTTGTCCATTAACTTTAAATGTCTTCACATTATAATATCCATAAGCGCCTTCCAATCCTTTGCCTTTTGGATATTTAAAAGGAGAAGTAGACCACGAGCATGCAAAAGACAACCCTATGAACAACAAGTACACATACACGGTTGACTTAAAGATCAAACGTCGCCTATTCCATTTAGAATTATATTCGGGAACTACATTATTTGCCTCTACCTTTTCAAATTTATAGAGCAATCTAAAAAGACGGCGAAAATCAAAGGTGAATAGAATTGTTGCGATGACTATAATCAATAGTGATAAGTATTCCTGTCCGCCTTGATAAGCCAAATTTGCCGCAAAAACATTTCCGGAAAAGCCAATAATGACTCCGGCACCTAAGGTGGTGGTACTCCTAAAAAAGAGTAAAATACCTGCAGCAACTTCTATTGCACCTAAAAATGATTCGTACCAAGGTGTAATACCCGTCGTATGGTAATAAATTTTCCAAGCGTAGAAGTCGCCATAGTTGGTATGCAAATTACTCAATGACGGGAAGGGCATTTGTAACGGGAACAACTTTAACAAACCATAGGCCACTAAAATAATTCCTAATCTATACCGTAATACCACCCTTGTCCAATGGTAGAGATTACTGTAGTTAATATTCCGTTGGCTACCGAAATACGCTATCGACAAGGATAGCCCAATTAAGATAATGATGTTCCAATACGGATTGCCGACAACAAATTCGGGAACATAATTTGTTAATTTAAATAGTGTAAAAAAACTTAGACCATCTTCGAAAACATATATCCAGAATTTATAATCTAATGGAATGCTTACAAAAAAAGTAAACACTACCAAGGCCCGTATCAACCACCGATGAGTAGGATTGGTAATGCCGTCTTGTCGTATAACAATTGGTAAGTTCATATCTAAAAAATTAAAATGTCTTGTTGAAACTAATAGCCTGGATTTTGTTCCAATTTATCATCCAAATCTAGCTGAGCGACGGGGATAGGAAATAGATTTTCGTGCTCATCTACCTTAATCGTCGGATCCAACAACGGAATTAATGTCATATATCTTCCTGTGCGAGTCAGATCAAACCATCGATGTGCTTCAAAAGCAAATTCGTAGCGACGCTCTTGGTCTATCGCATCTAATATCTCCTGCTTATCTGAGGAAAACGTCACGGCTAGGTCTGCACGTTGCCTTATTACATTAAGATCTTCTAAAGCATCTTCTAAATGACCTTGTTGCGCTCTCGCTTCAGCTCGTATTAAATACATTTCGGCTATTCTGAAAATATAGGCTGGATCGGTCGCTTGTAAACGGTAGTATAAGTTTCCAAACCACAAAGTGGTATTATTTTGTGTAACGCTCCCTATTAGTGCCCTACGTGCCCCGCCCTTAGTTGGATTATTTAGTAGGCCGACAAAATTGTCGTTCGGTGCATAGCGATAGGTTCCACCGGCAGTAGGATGCTGCATCTGCGATCGTATAGTACTCGGGTTTTGAGCACTATACTGCAATTCAAAAATTGACTCTGTAGTACCGATTACATTGTTTTTAAACCAGTCTGCGAAAGGGTATACCAATTTATAGCTAGTGGTTCTATCAATCAACTTGGTGGCGTATACTTCTGCTAAATCCCATTGTTTTTGATATAAGTGTAGACGTGATCGTAAAGCCCACACGGTCTGCTTGGTGGCCCGAATACGATTCACATTCTCAGATAGCAGTTTTTCGGCTTCTTCCAAATCTGTTAACACTTGTTTATAGGTCTCTGCTAGAGATGAGCGAGAAATAGAGGGCCTAGAATTGAGATCATCTGTTGGTAATAAGTAGATTTGAACGCCTCCAAATGTACGAGCCAAATCGAAATATGCTAACGCCCGAATAAAGGTCGCTTCCCCAACGAGAGTAGTGCGTTCGGCATCAGTAAAATTGGCATCCACCACCAGTGGCACTTTCTGAATCACGTGATTCGCTCGATTGATGGTATTATACGCTGCATTCCAAAATGAATTAAGGTTCGCATTATCAGCTCTAAAATCCCAGTTGACCAAATTGAGTATAACACCCGTAGTCAAACATTTTATATCTCCTGAAGGATAATAAGCCAAGGTGACGAAATTCTCGCCATAGTAGCCAGGGGAAGCTAATTGTCTATATGTACCTCTCAAAGCCGTATTCGCAGACGCTTTGTCATAGATAGTATTTTCATCGGAGACATCATTGACAGGTTGTACTTCCAAAAAGGAATCACATGCTGCTGTTATGAGTACAAATAAGAAAATACAAAATATATTGAGTTTATTTTTCATCTGTATATAATTTGTTTTTTAAAGGTGATGAAGCTATCCGACCTATGCATTCCCTTGTGTGGTGTGGATAAATCATGATGGTTCTACTGTCAAAGTCATTTATAGTGAAATCTGAATTCCAAATTGAAAGGTCCGTGGCTGTGGAGGAGTCCCGTAGTCATATCCTTGAATATTCTCTGTTCCTAAATTTGCTTCTGGATCTGCTCCGGAATAAGGCGTAATCAAAAATAGATTTGATGCAGACACATATACTCTTAGATGTTCTAGCTTGATTCGCTGTACTAAATTTTTATTTAAGGAATAGCCGACGGTGATATTCCGCAACCGGAGGTAAGATGCATCCTCCAAATAGCGGCTATTTTCTTGTATCGAATAGTTGGCCGTTGCTAACCTTGGCACATCAGTAATCTGTCCAGGTTCGGTCCAGCGATTAAGTTGTGACTTTAACAGTACGCGATTTGCGTCTAAGGTCCCTCCCGTTTCCCCCAGCATTTTGTTGTGATTCCAGGTTTTATTGCCTAAAGAAAACGTAAACAAAAAGGAGGCGTCAAAGGATTTATATCTTATGTTATTAGTCAGGCCTCCAAAAAGCTTCGGCCATGTATCCCCAATAATCTGACGATCAGCTACGGTAATCGCCCCATCGTCATTGACATCCTCGAATTGCACATTACCTGTTTGTGGGTCAACTCCGATTTGATGGTACAGCCAGTAGGAATATAAAGGATGGCCCTGTTGAAGCCTTATCAGGTCACGACCAGCAAAGGGTATATCTGCAGGAATATCTTCTATTCGATTTCTATTTTGAGCTAAATTTAAGTTGGCTGACCACGTAAATTTTTCTCCAGTAAAGGGCTGGGCATTGATAGAGAGCTCAAATCCTTTATTACTGATTTCCCCATAATTCGTAATATAGCTTTGGTAGCCAGTCGAGCCCGGAGTACCTACTAAAAGCAACGCATCCCTCGTATACTTTTGATAGTAATTCAGCTCTAATGTCAAGCGGTCACTCCAGAATCCAACATCCAGACCTGCGTTAAACTGTGTTGTGCTTTCCCATTTCAAATCATTGTTTTTTAACTGCAAGGGAGCTGTTCCGGGCTTCTCTTCTCCTCCCAAAATATCAGCATACCCATCTCCGCCCTGCCATAATCCAAATGTTGCGTACTCGTCTATGCCGGATTGGTTGCCTGTAATACCATAGTTCAACCGAAACTTGAAATTACTTAACGTCTGTTGATGTTGTAAAAATGATTCTTTCGCAATGTTCCAAGCCAATCCTACTGCAGGAAAATATCCCCATCGATTAGCATCTCCAAATTTGGAAGATCCATCCGCGCGAAGTATGAACTCGGCATAGTATCTATTGTCGTAATTGTAATTTAATCTGGTGAAAAAAGAAGCTAATGTACTTTCCTTTTTCCATTGATCGGCAGTCTGGGTAGATGCAGAAGAGATTTGCGTATATGAATTATTGGGAAAATTACTACCCGAAGCAAACACGTTATTAAGCTTAGAAGACTGCAATGTATTCCCAACCAAAGCACCAATAGCATGACCTCCTATCTTGTCTGCATATGACAGGGTCTGCTCATTGACTAATGACAAAGATTGCGTATTACTCTCACTGGCCAAGCCTCCATTTACACCAAGAATCGTGGAGGAATCCCACCATTCGTGTTCGTTGTATTGATTGAAATCGAGTCCTAGCGTTGAGCGAAATTTCAATTTCGGGCTAAGCGACACATCCAAAAAACCATTTCCTATATAGTGATAACTATCGGACCACAAATTCTGATTTGAGGTCAATGTGTAAATATTATCGAAATTGACCCATTTTAATGGTGTACCAGCGTCATCAAAAACAGGCAAGTATGTAGGAATATTCAACGAAGCTTGCAATAATGTTCCATTCCCGCCGTTTGCAGGTCGTGCTTGGTCACGATGTGATTTCGAAAAAGAATTACTGACACCTAAGGTTACATATTCACTTAATTTTTGATCGAGATTAAGTTTAAAGCTATACCTGTTAAATCCCATTGGTTTCCAGATGGATTCCTGATTAACGTATCCCCCACCAACATAATATCGTGTTCTATCTGAACCTCCTTGAATAGAGAAATCGTAATTTTGTAATGAGGCGGTACGAAAAAGATATTGGAGTCGGTCATATGTCTGCTGCTCTGAGGGGAGTCCCCGCCCTCCTTCTGAGATTGGTCGGAATGGCTCCACCCGCCCCATATTTCGATTAAATTCATTGATTAATAATGCATGCTCTTCACCAGTGGTTGTTTTCCATACCCTATCGGACAAGGCTTTGGCAAATCCATTGGAAATGTTAAAGTCAATTTTGGCACTTTGCCCAAACTTACCTCGCTTGGTCGTGACCAAGACAACGCCATTGGCACCGCGAGAACCATAAATTCCTATTGCCGTGGCATCTTTGAGGATTTCAATACTCTCGATGTCATTGGGATTAATATCTGATAGTGGTGACGTCTTACGATCTTGCGCTATACTTTGCAAGGATTCATTGTTGACAAATACGCCATCTATTACATATAAGGGATCATTGCCGGCATTAATGGACGTTGCTCCTCTGACGCGGATAAAAACATCAGATCCAGGGACACCCGTATTGGTATTTATTTGGACTCCAGCAGCCTTTCCTTGAAGCTGAGCATCAAAACTAGCCTCAGGAATTTGCTTTGTTTCGTCTGCATTTATTTTTGATATGGATGAGACTAGATCTCTTCTTTTCTGTGTGCCATACCCTACTACAATCACTTCATCTAAAGTCCTATCTTCGGGTAGCAATTCGATAACAGTCGGAGATTTTGAAACGACAATCGTCTTATTTTGATACCCCACATATGTGATGGTCAACGTAAATGGAAGTTTTTGCCCAGTGATGAATTGAAACTTGCCATCTCGGTCTGTTCTAACACTATGTGTCACAGCTTCAAGACGTATAGTTGCACCTTCAATAGGTTCTTTTGTCTCAGCATCAATAAGGGTTCCCTGTAAGGACGCATTGATGATAGGTCTGGTTTCATCCTGAGCTTGTACGCTGTGAAAGCTCATTAGGGACAATATAAGTATGCAAGAATAGCGGAATACTCCGTATTTTTTCATATTTTTAAACGATTTAATAGTGAATACTTGCAAGTGCCAACGCCAATTGAATACTTGTTTCATTATTGAACAGAATAGGGAAGCCATGGCTTCCCTTTCTGTTTCTATATTAAGGGAGAGAGACTTAATTACACATTCGACGGAATGGTAAATTGAATTTTATTGATTTTTGGATAATCATTTTTGTTATTATTTCTTTACTAGACATAGCTACTTTAATCTTATCATTATCTGAGATTATAACGAAGCGTCACCCCGTAGGTTTGTGGATCTCCAACAACACCTGCATATTGACCAGCATTACCCGGTGCAGCCAGCAATTGTTCGTAATAGTCTTTGTTGGTCAAATTCCGACTCCATACAATGACTGTAATCCCATTTGTCGCTTTAAATCCAACGCGTGCGTTCAATAATGCATATGCATCAATGTTCAAATATTTTGATGGGGATGGACTAGATGAGAATTTTGACCGGTAAAAGAGGTCTGTTCCAAAAAAGTAAGTCCCTTGGAGGCCTATTAAATTTCCTTTGGCCGTCAATTCTGCCGCGAGTGACCATGACCATTTGGAAATCCCGGGCAGTTCACCACCAGAGACATCTTTAAATGCCTCTGCCCCTCCGACCTCTTCTAAAGGAACTGGTGCATTGGTAAACTTCACGTATTTTCCATCCGTATAAGCTAATGCCCCATTCAACCTTAGAAAATCCCATGGTCTAATGCTCCCATCTAATTCAAAGCCCTGTACCCGAACTTTTTCAGCATTCGCTAAATATCCTCGATTTACGCCAGGGTCCGGTGTTTGGACTTGAGTTTGGTAATCTTTGATATTGGTTTGATACAACGTAAGGTTTAAGAAAGAGTTTCTGCTAGGGCTTGTTTTTACACCAAACTCCACGTGATTGACAGATTCGGGTTTTACCTCAGCCAGGTCTGTGGCAACCTGTCCATCGATAACAGGTAATCCCCCTACATTAATACCTATTGGTTTATAACTCTTTGAATAGGTGGCATAGGCATTATAGCTTGGTGTAAATTTATACTGCAAAGATAATTGACCAGATAAATTACCTGCATCGGCATTAATGTCAAAAGTCTGGTCTGAATAAATGCTATTTACGGCTGCCAGTTGTGCCGGAGTGTATTCAATCTTGTTATCTATATACTTGGTACGATCGTAGTTGGCTACTTTTTTATCGTAGTTGTACCGTATTCCTGGCAACACATGCAATTTAGAGGTTACCGCCCAATCAATTTGAGAAAACACGGCCAAACTAGTGCTCTTGATGCCGTATTTTGTACGAATACCAACCTTATCGATTAGACCTGGAGCCCATTGGGTCTGAGAAGCATTGCTTTGCTGAAAACGCCATAATGCATCACCAGCCTCCTCTGTATGTACTGGATCTGTCTTCAAATCCTGCCACAAACCAAATACACCTACCACACCGCTTACCTTCTCGCTTAGATTTCCAGAATAACGGAATTCTTGAGACCACTGGTCGTGAACAGAATTGCCGGCGGATATGGTATATACGGGGACACCTAAATAATCCCTATCGTTTAAAGGTACCCAATTCCAATATCTCCAGGCAGATGTGGAAGTCAATGTCCCATTTCCAATTTTGTAGTCTGCATTTAGAGATATGCCCCCTAATTCGTTATCGGCCTTGGAACGTGTATCCAAATCGACTTTTCTTTCAAAAGCACTTTTGTAAGGAATTTCATAACCGAGATCTTTTATAATACTATTGAATTGTCGATACTCTGAACGTTGATTTTGCACAACACCCGCGATACCCCATCCATATCCGTCTGGCCTTTGTTTGGTCACATCCCCAGCTAATGATATCTTCAGATTCTCATTGGGGGTAAATAGCAATTGGCCTCGAACACCCAAATTATTGATATCATTTATATTCCGGTCGGAATAGACATTGTATAAGGTTCCGTCACGCTGTGTACCTGAAAATGATACTCTAGCGGCCAATTTGTCTTTAACTAGTGGGCCGCTGAGCGAGGTTTTAGCCTGTATATATCCATAGTTTCCATAGCTTAACTCAAAATTGGCGCTTGGTGTAAATTCGGGTAGACGCGAGGTGATATTAAAGGCTCCTGATGTCGTATTCTTACCAAACAATGTTCCCTGAGGTCCTCTTAAGACTTCTATCTGTTCAATATCGATAAAATCAAGCCACGTGGCAGCAGGACGAGCTAAATAAACACCATCTAAATAAAAGCCTACACCTGGATCTATCCCGTCATTAGTGAGTCCATAAGTAGACCCCAGCCCTCTAATATTTAGGGTCGTATTCCGTGCATTAGAGGAGTATAATTGTACGGTAGGAACGGCTTCCTTAATCCGGGCAACATTGAATGCTCCGGCATCTTCTATGGTACTGGCCCTTATTATAGAAACCGGTATGGGAACATCTTGAATCCGCTCTGATCTCCGACGTGACGTCACCAAAACTTGATCTAACGCATTTAAACTAGGAGCTAGTTCTATAATTGTGGGCGAGGTTTCGACCACAATCTTCTGACTTGCATATCCTACATAAGATACATTCACGGTGAATGGTAACTTCTGTCCGGTGACAAATTGAAACTTGCCATCACGGTCGGTTTTGACCTGATGCGTCACGGCTTCTAACTGTACTGTCACTCCAGAAATGGGTTCTTTTGTAGTGGCATCAATGACTGTGCCGACCAACGAAGCATTGATAATAGGTTTTGGCTCGACTTGTGCCTGACCCGAGGTGTGTATTAAAATGAAGGTACTGATGATAAACCAGACCTGGTAAAACCTTTCCTTTTTCATAGGTGTATAATTTGATTTTCATTTGCCATTATTTTATCCCGATGTATCGGAATAGACTATCCAACTTATGCTATCTGTGCTAGATGGATATTTCAGACATATGGATGAATTAAATAGTGGATACGCATAAGCATAGACACCGATTGAATATTTAGATCCTGAATGTAAGGGGAGAGAAAAAGCTCCCGCTTATAGATAGTATGGAATGGAGCTTAGCAACACATTCGCATATGGAGAGGAGGGCAACAGGGATTGATAAATCCAGCCGATTTACTGATTAAAGATTTGGTTGTTAGGTTGTTATTTTTCATAATATGATTTTAGTAAATACTCGTTGCCAACGCCAATTGTTAACGATGTTGATGCAAATATATAAATATTTTCAAATAGTCTACTAAATCAATAGATTTTATTTTTCAAAAAAAATAAAGCCTGCAATTTTCATTGCAGGCTCCAACAACCAAAACAATACTAGAATTTTAAAAACAATATCTATTTTCTTCAATCAATTTTCTAGCAATCCGTTGGCGAGCTTCTTTTACGTTAAAGGGTTCGGCTTTTGTAAATCGACGAAGACCTACGAGCATCATCTTTAGCTCATCCCCTTCTCCGAAAGAGTACAAAGCTTCCTTCGCGGCAACATTCACCTTATCAATGGCAGAATAGAGATATACCTTAGCTATATCTGTAGCATATGACGCTGCATCTATCCCTTGGGTGTGATGGATTTTTTCCGCCCGCAAGAGGACGGATTCAGCCACGTACACGTATCCGATAATATCGGCAATATTCATCAGGATTTCTTGTTCTTTGGATAGGGACATCATTAATTTCTGAACTGCAGCACCGGCAATCAGTAATCCAGCTTTCTTCAAATTGGCCAATAATTTTTTCTCAGTAGCAAATGGGGTTTCGTCTTCGTCTCCGAAATCGGGGATGGACATCAATTCATTAGCCACTGTAGTGGCAGGTCCCATTAAATCCAGCTCGCCTTTCATGGCTCGTTTGAGCAGCATATCTACGACCAAAAGACGATTGACCTCATTTGTACCTTCAAATATTCTATTGATTCGTGAATCACGATAAGCTCGCTCCATAGGTGCATCAGCAGAATACCCCATACCACCATACACTTGAACGCCTTCATCCACTACATAATCCAACATCTCTGACCCCCATACTTTGATAATCGCACATTCAATGGCAAATTGCTCCACAGATTTGAGCTTAGCCTTGGCTTCGTCCATACCGCCAGCAACTAATGCATCATAGGTATCATCTATATTCTGTCCTGCACGATAAGAGGCAGACTCGACGGCAAATAAACGAATAGCGGCCTCGGCCAGTTTATATCGTATAGCCCCAAACTTGGAGATAGGTAGATTGAATTGAATGCGTTCATTGGCATAACGTATCGCTTGAGTCAAGACTCCACGAGAAGAACCGATTGTTGCAGCACCCAATTTAATGCGGCCAATATTAAGGATATTGACAGCAATCTTAAATCCGTTCTCTCGATCAGAAAGCATATTCTCTACCGGGACTGGGCAATCATTAAAGAATACTTGGCGGGTAGAGGAACCTTTAATGCCTAACTTGTGCTCTTCAGGATTCATAGTGATTCCGCCGAAACCTTTTTCAACAATGAATGCTGTTAGATTCTTATCGTCGTCAATCTTAGCGAAGACAATGAATATATCCGCAAATCCGCCATTGGTAATCCACATCTTCTGCCCATTCAATATGTAGTGGGTACCTTCAGCATTTAATTTGGCAGATGTACGTCCAGAGTTGGCATCTGAACCAGAATTGGGCTCGGTCAAGCAATAGGATGCTTTCCACTCGCCAGAGGCCAACTTAGGAATATATTTCGACTTTTGCGCGGCATTGCCGTAATAAAGAATCGGCAACGTACCGATACCGGTATGCGCCGAAAGGGCTACAGCAAATGAATATCCTGAACCTACAGCATCCGCGACCAGCATAGAGGTATTGAAATTTTTTCCAAAGCCACCATATTCCTCAGGAATAGAGACGCCCAAGAGCCCAAGTTCTCCTGCTTTATCCATTAGCGCAGGCATAAGTCCTTCCTCCTGTGCATCGATACGATCTAACTTGTTGAGCACCTCGGTGTCCAGAAAGTCTAAGCAGGTTTGACGAATCATCCTTGCCTCTTCGTCGAACTCTTCGGGTATAAAAATATCGGTATATGGTGTCTCTCTGATTACAAATTCTCCACCTTTGATTGTTTGTTTCATTTTTTTTGGATTTGCGTAGTGCGTATTGGGTATGTAGACCACATCTCTCATACTGACTTACGTACGTACAATTTCGTCAATTCACAAAGTTGACGCATATCGCAATATATCTATCGCGACTCGCGCATCTTCTACATCATTTCAAATATTCCAGCGGCTCCCTGACCAGTTCCCACACACATGGTCACCATACCATATCTCTTATTACGACGTTTTAGCTCGTTCAGAATTTGAACAGTCAGCTTTGCACCGGTACAACCAAGGGGATGTCCCAAGGAAATAGCACCGCCATTGACGTTGACTTTTTCCTCATCTAAGCCGAGCTCCCTAACAATAGCCAAAGATTGGGAGGCAAATGCTTCATTCAACTCTATAAGATCGATATCCTCTTTCTTCAGACCAGCTTGTTGGAGTGCCTTTGGAATGGCGTATATCGGACCTATGCCCATAATTCGAGGAGGTACCCCCACTACAGCGTAGCTCACTAAGCGAGCAATGGGTTTCAGTCCCAATTCGTTCATTTTTTGCTCAGACATTACCAGCACAAAGGCTGCTCCATCTGAAGTCTGAGAGGAGTTACCAGCCGTCACACAACCGTCAGCCGCGAAGACAGGCTTCAGTTTGGCCAATGCTTCTAAAGAGGACTCTGCTCGAGGTCCCTCATCGGTATCCACGACGTACTCACGAGTGGCCATCTTACCCTCTTTAATATAGTTTTCAGAAACTTTAATGGGTACGATGCCATCTTGGAGATGACCATTCTTGATTGCTTCAATGGCACGTTGATGAGAACGTAGAGAAAATTTGTCCTGGTCTTCACGACTCACGTTATATTCTCTAGCCACCGCTTCAGCTGTAAGCCCCATGCCCCAGTACCAATCGGGATTGGATTTGGCAACTTTGGGATTAGGGACAATCTTCCATCCTCCGAAAGGCATACCTGACATTACCTCTACTCCTCCTGCAATGATACAATCTGCCATTCCGGATTTAATCTTAGCAACTGCTGTAGCAATAGTTTCAAGTCCTGATGCACAATAACGATTGACAGTCACCCCTGGCACCTTGTCGGTATCAAGGCCCATTAGGGAAATCAAACGTCCGACATTTAGTCCCTGCTCTGCCTCAGGCATGGCATTGCCAACGATGACATCGTCGATCTCCTCTTTGTTTAAAGAGGGTACAGAGGCGACCAAATGCTTAATGACATCTGCCGCCAGATCATCCGCACGCATAAATCGAAACCCTCCTCTTGGGGCCTTGCCAACTGCTGTACGGTATCCTGCTACAATGTAAGCTTCCATATGTTTTTTAGTAGTTAGGTGTTAGATATTAGTATTTAGATTTTAGTATCTAGATTTTGCTGAAATACATAATTGATTTTCTGTAGTTCACCAAGCTTTTCTAAACGGCTAGTCAAATCCTCTACTGATATGTAACCCAAATTATTTGAAATAATTAATTGTGTCTCTACCTCATAAGTTGATGCATGTGCAATAGAAAGGAAGTACAGAATTCCTTATCCGAATTTCTTCCAGCCCCCTTCCACGATATTTGATGGAATTGAAACAGCAGCACGATTTATCTGGGCGATCAAACAAAAACGTTCGCTTTCCGGAAAACCAATCGTAGTGCGGTAAATAATAGAGACTATTTCGATTGCTTTCTGCCATATTTTCAACTCCTTATACTGATGCATACATCTAAATACTAGGTACTCTATAGTTGACGTCTAATTGCGTAAGGGCTTTCCTTTCGTTAGCATAAACTGTATGCGCTCCAATGTCTTGCGTTCGGCACAGAGCTCTAAGAAGGCTTTACGTTCGAGGTCTAACAAATATTGCTCAGATACCTCTGTGGGCGCCGATAAATCTCCACCACACATCACCCAGCCTAATTTCTCAGATATCTTCTTATCATGATCGGATATATAATTACCAGCGCGCATAGAACTAGCACCAACATACACAATGCCTAAACCAGCATTACCTAAAACTTTGATATCATGACGAGGCGCCGGCTGTACGTATCCCGCATCCGCAAGTTCTAGCGCTTTGGCTTTGGCGTCAGCCAGTAGTCGAGCACGATTCATAGTAATGGCGTACTTGCCTTGCTGTAGGTATCCAAGCTCATACGCTTCTACTGCTGAGGTCGATACTTTGGCTTGTCCAATGGTGAGAAACCTATCTTTTAATGTATTCTGCACAATCTGATCATCCTTATACTCATCGGATGCACGCAGGGCAAATTCCTTCGAGCCACCTCCACCAGGAATCACACCAACACCAAACTCGACAAGGCCCATATAGGTCTCGGCATGTAATTGTACAAAATCTGCATGCATAGAGAATTCGCAGCCCCCACCTAATGCCAGTTGAAATGGTGCTGCAACGACAGGGATAGAAGAATATCGAATACGCATAGAGGTATTTTGAAAAGCACGAACAGCCATATTAAGCTCTTCATAATCTTGCTCAACAGCCATCATGAAGATCATTCCGATATTAGCTCCTGCTGAGAAATTCTTCCCATCATTGGAGATAACCAGACCGCGATATTCCTTTTCCGCCAAATCGATGGCTTTATTCAATCCTTGAATCACATCGCCGCCGATAGTATTCATCTTGGTATGGAATTCGCAATTAATGATACCATCACCGAGATCTATGATGGATACACCCGAATTTTTCCAGATGGTCTTGCTATCACGGATATGATCCAATACAATCAGCTCTTGAGTACCGGGAATAGGTTTATACGATTTAGAAGCAATATCATAGAAATAGCGTACCCCATTTTCTACTTTATAGAAAGAATCGAAGCCTGCATCCAACATGTCGTGGACCCATTTGGCAACTTCACCACGTTGCCCAGGCAGGCGTTTTTCTTCTGCTTTGATTTTTTCAATGGTTTCGCGTACACCTAATGCATCCCACACTTCAAATGGACCGATTTCCCAACCGAAACCTGCGCGCATGGCATCATCTATACGGAAGAAATCATCCGTAATCTCCGGGACGCGATTGGATACATATTCAAAAAGAGGATAATGCATAGCCCTAAATAATTCGGCTGCTTTGTCCTTACCCTGTTCGTAAACTTTCATGCGCTTACGGATATCTTCAACTTGTTTGGTCGCCTCTAGGGTGGGAGATTTAACTTTCTCCTGCGGGCCAAATGTTAATGTTTTCAAATTGAGTGATAAGATTTCCGAATCGCCTTTATCATCTTTTACCTTCTCGTAGAATCCTTTTTTAGTTTTCTCGCCTAGCCACTTGTTTTCCACCATCGTAGTGATGAAGGCTGGGAGTTGGAAGACGCCTTTGGCTTCATCATCAGGGGCATTTTGGGCCAAACCATTTGCAACATTGACTAAGGTGTCCAATCCAACCACATCAGCAGTGCGGAAGGTGGCGGATTTGGGATGCCCCATAGCCGGACCGGTGTATTTGTCAACTTCTTCAACGGTCAGTCCCAATGGCTCGACAAGATGAGTCAATGCCAACATGGAGTATACCCCAATCCTATTCCCTATAAAAGCGGGAGTATCTTTACATAATACAACTGTCTTGCCTAAAAATTTGTCTCCATAATGAACCAAAAAATCTACCACCTCTTTATTCGTGTGCGGTGTAGGGATGATTTCGAGCAATTGAAGATACCTTGGGGGATTGAAAAAGTGAGTACCACAGAAATGGTCTTTGAAATCTTCACTCCTGCCCTCTGTCATCAGGTGAATGGGTATACCCGAAGTATTGGACGTAACCAATGTCCCTGGTTTACGAAATTGCTCAATTCGCTCGAATACAGATTTTTTGATATCCAAACGTTCGACCACAACTTCGATAATCCAATCGACTTGTCCAATATCTTTCAAATCGTCGTCAAAGTTGCCCGTCTTAATCCTTTTCACGAATGATTTGCTGTAAATCGGTGACGGATTAGATTTAACAGCGGTTTCCAACGACTGGTTAACGATACGATTGCGAACGAATTTGTTATCCAGGGTCAATCCTTTGGCCGACTCCGCCGGAAGTAGTTCTTTAGGCACAATGTCCAAAAGCAATACCTCTACCCCAATATTAGCAAAGTGGCAAGCAATCCTAGATCCCATAACACCAGAGCCCAAGACTGCTACTTTTTTAATACTTCTGTTATTCATCCTTCTATATTTTTCTCTATAAATAATCACCTATAGCAAAGCAGATGTTGATATAAGATTGCGACAATTATCACAAAATGGAATTACAGCTCTCCTTTGTATTCTTTAGCTAATTCATTGACCTTAGCTAGGGTCTTGATCAATTGTGCTCGCTCTCGGCCTGTCAGATTGGCCTCTAGATACTGATTGAAATTACGAACTACATCTTTCGCTATTCTTCGTTTCTCTTGTCCCAATTCTGTTAGATATACTTTTACGGACCGCTTGTCCACACTACTAGCCTCCCGATAAATAAAACCAAGGGCCTCTAGATTATTCAACACTCGAGATAGGCTGGTTGTTTTGACCCCTGTAAGGTTGGCAATCTGAGAAACAGGCGTACCCTCCTTATGGATATTAATCAAAATATAACCAGCAGCCTGGGTAAAACCATGTCGCGAAGCAATGGTATTATATTTATTGGCAACTGTCTGCCAACCTGTTTTCATGAAGTAATCAATTGTATTATCTTGGCTCATAACTTATAGGCAAACACTTTACTATGCAAGCATAACAAATCTAATAGATTTATTTGTACATTCCAAATGCTAAATGTTAATTTATCAATAATTTTTGTCTGATTTGAATAGTTCAAAAGTTGAACAAAAACAAAATTTCTCGCTTTTTTCTATTTGCGCTGTAATGTTTTTATCATTTTAAAGACTAACAAGTAAAGCAATTTAAATAAAGACATCCAAACGAAGGCATGGACATTGAAAAAGAATTCATAAAATTAGTAACCTCCAATCAAACAATCATACATCGCATATGCTGCATGTATGTGGACAACAAGACCGATAGGGAGGATCTGTTTCAAGAGATAGTACTACAAGGATGGAAATCTTTCAAGAGTTTTCGAGGTGACTCGCAGTTCTCGACTTGGCTATACCGCGTTGGACTAAATACTGCGATTACCCATATCAAACGTGACCGCAGGCACACACATGCCGAGCTAAATTTCAGCCAAGAAAGTTACTGCGAAATCAAATATCAGGAGGATGAAGCTATCCTATCTATGTATCAATCAATTACGAAACTTTCAAAAATCGAAAAGGCTCTTGTGGCTCTCTACCTTGAGGACTATAGCTATAAAGAGATTGCACAAACGATGGGCATGACACCGAATCATGTAGCCGTGAAAATATCAAGAATAAAAGAAAAATTGAAAACATTAAGTAAAGAATAGCACTCATCATGGAACTAGACGACCTTAAATACAAAAACAGACAAAATGATGGGGATTCTTCCTCTACAATACTATCCTTATCTGGGGATGTGGTAAAAAAAATAACCGAACAGAAATCAACAAGTCTACTCGACAGGATAGATGAGAATCTTAAGCGGAATATACAATATCAGTATCTGTTCATTCTTATTGGCATCGGCATCTTAGTGTACAACTATGACCTCTTTTTTGCCTATTATCTCTTCTTTGGGTTCCTAATGGAGGCTGAACTAATGTATACAACGTACAAACTTCGGAAGAGTATTTATCAGAACTATGAAGCAGACCTTCCACTGAGCGAACGCTTTACCCGAATACAGGCACTTATTATAGCGTATCTAAAATTTCGAAAGTCAGCAGCTATTATCAGATACATCATTTTAGTAATAGCCTTTTCATTAAATGACATCCAATCTTTTAATGTTGCCTCAGTCTTTAGCGGAACTGTTCTATTCAACCTGATTGTAATCGGAATCATCTTCTATTTTATCCATACCTATTATTTTAAAAAATTCGTCAAGCCTCATCAGGATATGCTCGTGGATCTTCGTTATTATTTAGCTGAATTAAAGGAATCATCTGAAGCGGGTAGTAAAGATAGCCTAGAGGCTAAAGATGCAGATTAAAGAGACACTCAAATGTGGAAAACTTTTAAACACTAGACACTAAAGCTTTACGTCCCAGTAGGGGTCTCTTATTCACACAGACATTAGATAAATCAAAAATAATTCGGTTAACTTTGTGTTAGATTTTAAAACACAAACAGTATGGCATTAGTAAACATACCTCGATTGGACTTATTGAACTACACCAGTGGTTCGGCAGAACAGCGAGCACAATTTATCCAAGATATCGGAAAAGCTTTCAATGAAACTGGATTTGTCACGATTGCAAATCATGGTCTATCCAAAGAATTGATTGATGAGCTCTATGAGGTCGTTCCTGCTTTTTTTTCGCTACCTACAGAGACTAAATTAAAATATGAGTTTCCGGAGTTAGCTGGACAACGTGGCTATACGTCAAAAGGACGCGAAAAAGCAAAGGATGCCAAAACACCTGACCTAAAGGAATTCTGGCAACGTGGACAAACAATCGTGGGCGAAGAATATTCGAAAGCCGACTTTCCAGACAACCCAACCGTGACGGAATTGCCTCGTTTTAACGAAATCACTGCTGAAGTATATAAAAAGTTAGAAGATACGGGCCGCGAATTACTAAAAGCAATTGCGACTTATCTAGATTTAGATGTTCATTATTTCGAACAATATGTCATCAACGGTAACTCTATCTTACGTGCAATCCACTACTTCCCTATCCTAAATCCCGATGAACTGGCACCAGATGCAGTACGTGCAGGGGCGCATGAAGATATCAACTTGATTACATTATTGATTGGGGCAAGTGCTGACGGTCTGGAAGTGATGACAAAAGATGGCGAATGGTTCCCCATAAAAGCCAAAGGCGAAGATATTGTCATCAATGTAGGGGATATGCTCCAACGATTGACGAACAACAAATTGAAATCTACAACGCATCGTGTCGTAAACCCTCCCCGCGAAAAGATGGGCACATCGAGGTTCTCGATTCCATTTTTCCTACATCCGAAGGCGTCCATGAGCCTGGCTTGCCTGGATTCATGCGTCAGTGAACAGTATCCTAAAGCTTATCCTGACTATACCGCAGGGCAGTACTTGGATGAAAGGCTAAGAGAAATCGGATTGAAGATGTAATGGTCTATTTATACCATACGAAAGAAGCCCTATTGTGCGATACAATAGGGCTTCTTTCGTATGGAACATATAGGATTTACAACTTAATTCCTACCCCTACATTCATAAAGATATTGTGAAGTCCAAAGCTAATGCTCTCGAAACCTGTTTTCATAATATTATTAAAGCCGTAGTCAAACTGCGCCAATGCAAAATAGCGCTTTGAAAAACTATAATTTGTCCCTAAGCTCATTCCCACATCAACAGTACGTATGCTATTGGCAAAGTCGTACTCTGCAAAATCAACATTGATTTTTTCCCCTGTGGGATCGATATTGCGCATGTACCCATTTGTGGCCTCTCCAAAAAATCTCTTCTTAACAGCAAATGCCACATAAGGTCCCGCTTGTAAATTCCACCGTTCAGACAGCTGATAAGTGGCTTGTATAGGAATGGAAAGATAGAGGTTTTGAACTTTGGTTGTGATATCACCTGTATAATAACCTTTCATATTTTGGGTAGGGTCATCACTAGCATTGAATGTTGTCTTGTATCCCTTTACGGTCGCCTCTGTATTCATCCCCTTACCTTCAAATGTCAGCCCTAGGGACATGCCCCATTTCTGATTGATAGCATAGTGAGCTTTCGCTCCGACAAAGAATGGATAGGCTGGTTGATATCCTCTAATTTTACGAATCTCAGCCGGCAATGACAAGGGGGCAGAGCCACCAATCTTGGTTCCTAATGTTGCGGTAAAACTTATTTTACTAAGGATGCTATCGATAGGCATTGAGCCCTCTGCTTTTAGACTACAAGTTACTGCAACAAAAAGTATGGCGGATATATAATATTTCAATTTCATTATTTCGTTATTATTTTCAGATCATCAACAATTAATTTACTTCCAACAGCTCCTTTGAAGCTATCGCCATATTTACTAGAAGACATCACAATGGCAATATTATACCCAAGATTGGAGACCGCTTCCTCATTAAATTCTTTTATATAATTAAATGGTATGGTAAATTTCACAAACTCACCTTCTTTAGTTGGACTGCCATTTTCCAATCTCGCAATTGCCACGACACTTGGATGGGTGAGCACATTTGTACCATCAAGGTAACTCTTCTTCGTCGAAGCAATCAGCTCTTCTCTATTATAAAAAACAGCATATATGTCACACGAATCCGGCATGTTCACAGGTTTAAGGTTCTCATCTGTCACTTGCGCTCCTGCGGCATATTTATAATACCCTTCCAGCGCTACGGGTACTTTATTGAATGGTAACCCAAAACGTGTTGCTTTAAGAGGATCACTTAATAGAGGGGCGGTATCGAAAGAACCAAGAAAAAGATTCCCTGCTGCAATTGGCTTTTTGAAGGCAGCACCGAAGGCACCTGTTAACTTGGTTTCCATCAAAACTGCATATTCTCCACTACGTTTATCTGTCGTAAATAAAGTTGGGTATGCCTCGGGAGCCTTCGTTGCACTTGGATCAATTGACAACGTCAACGAAAAACCAAGATTACCCGAAGACCAATTTCCCACCTGATGACCATTAATCAAATCATAGAAGGATGTATATTTATCATCTGCATCTATTTCAAAGCTCTCAAAATCGAAAAAAGTAGGCACAGAACTGTCGGATGTCTCGATAATAGATACCTTATATTTTTTTTGAAATTGCCCATCTTCGGAGGTAACAGTATATTCTACCTTACCAGAAAAATCTTGTTCAGAACCTGACAATGGTGTAATAGTTGCCCCAGGAGTAACCTCTATATCCAGTTTATATTTCTTCAAATCGTATAGCCCTGGTTTTACATAAATAAAAACCGTACTGTTGGTAATCAGGGGGTCAGTCAAAAAAGTACCCTCTTCGATATTAACAGAAACAATATCGGCTTCCATATTTAGAGGTTCATCTTTGATGCAACCACTTAACACTAGCATGGCTAACAGGGTAAATAGTATTGTGATTTTTTGTTTCATAAGTAATTATTTGTTACATGAGCTCCTTACACTCAATTTGTTCTTCAATTGCCATTCACTTGTCCACATACAGTGGGAGAATGTTTCTGACGTTAATAAATAGATGAAACAACACCTACTATTCCTATCAAAGAAGCTTGCAAAGATAATATAACTCCTATTATATTATGTATTGTTTTCCCTCAGAAGTGTAGGACAGCACAAACAATTTACAATTAAGGAAAGGCTACAAATCGCGATTGGATGTAATCTCTTCACGTATACGCTTGGGAAGGGCGTTGACAATCATCTCATAACTGTGGTCAACCAACTCAAAAAGCTTAGCGTCGGACAGCTCTCTATTTGCAAATACTGTATTCCAGTGCTTTTTGTTCATGTGATAACCAGGTGTGACAGTAGCTTCATACTGCTCCCTCAATTGCACCGCATACTCGGGGTCACATTTGACATTAAAAGACAGCTTATCCACTTGATTGAGTCCAACCAACAGGAAAACCTTGCCTGCGACTTTAAACACCAAGGTATCAGGACCAAAAGGCAACTCTTCAGTCACTCCATTTTTAATAATACAATAATCACGAAGTTGCTCAATATTCATAGATAGCCAATTATTTAGCCCTCATCTATAGCCTTGCACGCATCTCAAATGCAAGCAGGCAAATCAAATATCCACACATCCAGACAATCTGATTAAATCTATTGAAGGCGATATAAATTTAGGCAATCTATCCTAAATTTTCACGTAATTTTTTGGACCTCCTCCACACACCGGCAGCTCCCCCCGAAAAACAGAAATGAAATGATGAACCTCAAACCGAGTAGTTGACCATTTATTCCCAGCAACTAAACAGAATTATTCGTATTTTCCCTTCATGGGAACTCAAGAAACCTTTCCTGTACTCGAATTAAAAGAATTTCAATTCAGCCTAGAATCGGACTATAGCCTCCTTTATCATAGTGTCCAAGGGAAGAACAAGATTGAAAAACCCCACAAACACGACTTCTTCCTACTCTTCCTTGTAGAGAAGGGTAGCGGCACCCATACCATTGACTTTATCGAGCACCCCGTGTCAGACCATCAACTTCACATCTTGTTCCCCGACCAAGTGCATAAGTGGGAATTGGGAGAACAAACTTCAGGCTTCCAACTGATGATCAGTAAACGAGTATTTGAGACCTTCTCGACAAATCTACGCTTCTCCTTTATGTTTTCGCAACATCATGCTGTGATTAACCTGTCTAAAGATGTATTCAGAAGCCTATTATATGAATTCAATATGCTCAAGCTAGAATTGGGGCGGATCCCGATCCATTGGGATATCGTATACAGTAGAAGTAAACTTGTTGCACAGCTAGTCACACGAGAGGTCGAAGAAAAATTCGACGACCTTCCCCTGTATCATGCCCATCCAATTTTATTGAAGTACCGCACATTGATAGACACCCATTTTAGAGACGAAAAGACCGTCACCTACTATGCGGACAGGTTGAACATCTCTGCGAATTATCTAAATATACTCTGCAAAACGCATTTAAATATTTCGGCACTGTATTTAATCCAGAACAGGGTGATATTGGAAGCTAAACGATTGGTACAGGCATCCGAAAAATCAATAAAGGAAATTGGCTATTATTTAGGATTCAATGATTTGGCCTACTTTTCTAATTTTTTCAAGAGTCAAACTGGCTTATCACCACGTCAATTCAGAGAGCAGTTATAATATTCACAAGTTTGTGAATAAATATTCCATTCGGAACGAGCGATATATAACTAAATTTGTAGAAGAAATGATTAATTAGCGTCCACCAAATACAGAAGCTTATGCACTATATCGTTTTATTTTTCTCTCTATTTTTTCTAAACTCTTGTCAAGCGGATACAGACATGAATACATCTTCCATTCAACAAACGGCCTTAGTCGAAGCTGTAAAAAAGAATCAACTCGTTGTGGTCTCTGAAGCGCTAAAGAAAGGTTCCGATGTCAATACAACGGATAAGGATGGTAAATCATTGCTTCTAATCGCAACGCAATCCAACGCCATCGAAATGGCGAACTTATTAGTATCATACAAGGCGGATGTCAATCAACAGGACCGCATACAAGATAGCCCTTTTCTCTATGCTGGCGCTGCAGGACACACCGAACTCGTACAACTCTATTTACTAAATGGGGCGCGATTCGACGTATTCAACAGATACAACGGTACCGCATTGATACCTGCTTGTGAACGGGGACATCTTGAAGTGGTCAAAATCTTAGTCAGTACCAAAGGGTTTCCTATTGACCATGTCAACAGATTAGGCTGGACAGCATTGATGGAGGCAATAATCTTAGGCAACGGGAGTCAAAAGTTTGTGAATGTCGTACAAGCCTTGGTAGATGCGGGTTGCAATATCCATATCCCCGACCAGGACAAGGTAACGCCTTTGCAACATGCAAAATCGAAGGGATACACTTCGATAGTCGATATTTTAGAAAAAGCGTCTAGAAAATAAAAAGGAGGCCCAGAAAGAGTGTCCGCCCCCTTTATTTTTTACTTGAGTAGCGCCATCAATTCTTGTTGGATCTCGTGGCCCTTATCTTGGTTATACCATTTTTGAATCTCTTCTTTAATTTCGGAGAACGGGGCCTCTTTAGCTTTCAACGCTTCAAATACCCTCGTACATCCCGCCGGTCTAGGTCCCCACACAGCTATATCTTCTGTACCTTGTTGATTCCGGATGACCAATTTAGGGATAGACTTCCCTCCGTTTGTTAGGTATTGATCGATCAGAAATGGTTCCTGATCACGAAGTTGGATATCCAATTCGATCTGCGGGTTGGATTTGACCATTTCGTAAATCATAGGCACTGAATGCGCAGCATCTCCACACCATGGCTCAGTAATCAATATCCACTTTTGTGGTTCGGTGATAGAAGCAAAGAATTCGTTGGTTTCAACTGAGGGTTGGAATTTCTTGAGCCACCTGCCCATCCTGCTCCAATTCATCTTAGTGTAGTGATAATATTCTTCGTCCTCATAGCCCTTGTGGATCGTCGGATTTTTAAGCACATCTTCAAAGTATGTTAAATAGGCTTCAAATGTCATGATAAATGGGTGTTTAAACTTTTGAGAGGGCAAAGGTGACAAAATAAATAAACGAAAGCAATATAGACAGTATATTAAAACAATGATATGACAGTTTGTCACCCAAATAGTATCGTTTTAGCCGTTTTGCAGCATTTTTATCGTTTTTTTTCAATTGGCATAAGGGTTGATAATAGTATTGCAAACAATTAAAAAATTAATAAAATACAAGATATGTCTAAAATTATAGGAATTGACTTAGGTACTACGAACTCATGCGTTGCTGTAATGGAAGGTAACGAGCCAGTAGTTATTGCAAACAACGAAGGTAAACGTACTACTCCTTCTATTGTTGCGTTTGTTGATGGAGGAGAGCGCAAAGTAGGTGATCCTGCAAAACGTCAAGCGATTACAAATCCAACAAAAACCGTTTATTCCATCAAACGTTTCATGGGAACGTCATATGATGAGTCTGCTAATGAGCTTACTCATGTACCGTACAAGGTTGTAAAGGGAGATAACAACACTCCTCGTGTAGAGATTGATGACCGTAAATATACGCCTCAGGAGATATCAGCAATGATTCTTCAGAAAATGAAAAAAACTGCTGAAGATTTCTTGGGTCAAGAAGTGACTGAAGCTGTCATCACAGTACCTGCTTATTTTAATGATGCGCAACGCCAAGCAACTAAAGAAGCTGGTGAAATTGCAGGTCTAACCGTAAAACGTATTATCAACGAGCCTACTGCAGCAGCTTTGGCTTACGGATTGGACAAAGCACATAAAGACATGAAGATTGTTGTGTTCGACTGTGGTGGTGGTACACATGACGTTTCGGTCTTAGAATTAGGTGATGGCGTATTCGAAGTAAAATCTACTGATGGTGATACCCACTTAGGTGGTGATGACTTTGATAACGTAATCATCAACTGGCTGAATGACGAGTTCAAAAACGAAAACAATGGCTTTGATCTTAAAAAAGACCCAATGGCATTGCAACGTTTGAAAGAAGCTGCTGAAAAAGCTAAAATTGAGTTATCAAGCACGACTTCTACAGAAGTAAATTTACCATATATCACCGCTGATGCGACAGGACCGAAACACTTGGTACGTACATTGTCACGTGCTAAATTTGAGTCTTTAGCCTCAGATTTGATCCAACGTACAATCAAACCTTGTGAGTCGGCTTTGAAAAACGCTGGCTACAGCAAATCTGATATTGACGAGATTATTCTAGTAGGTGGTTCGACTCGTATTCCTGCTATCGTTGATGCAGTTAAAAACTTCTTTGGAAAAGAGCCTTCAAAAGGTGTTAACCCTGATGAAGTAGTTGCGTTAGGTGCCGCTATCCAAGGTGGTGTATTGACTGGTGAAGTTAAAGATGTATTATTATTAGACGTCACTCCTTTGTCATTAGGTATCGAAACTATGGGAGGTGTCATGACAAAATTGATCGAGGCGAATACAACGATTCCTACTAAAAAATCGGAAACGTTCTCAACCGCATCAGACAGCCAACCTTCAGTGGAAATCCATATCTTACAAGGTGAACGTCCAATGGCAGCTCAAAACCGCACAATCGGTCGCTTCCACTTGAATGATATTCCACCTGCACCTCGTGGTGTTCCTCAAATTGAAGTGACTTTTGATATTGATGCTAATGGTATCATCAAAGTATCTGCCAAAGATAAAGCAACAGGTAAAGAGCAAAATATCCGTATCGAAGCTTCCTCTGGTCTTTCCGATGAAGAAATCCAAAAGATGAAGCAAGAAGCGGAAGCAAATGCAGAAGCGGATCAAAAAATAAAAGAAGAAGCCGATAAAATCAATGGTGCTGATGCATTGATCTTCTCTACTGAAAAACAGTTAAAGGAGTACGGTGATAAGATTTCTGCAGACAAGAAAGCTGCAATCGAAGCTGGATTAGAAAAATTAAAAACTGCTTATGCAGCGAAAAGTTTTGCAGACATCGACACGGCTTCAGCTGAGCTTGAGGCTGCTTGGAATGCTGCTTCAGAAGAAATGTATGCTGCTTCAAACAACGGCGCTCAGCCGCAAGGTGATGCTGGACAAGCTCAAAATGGAGCAAACAGTGGTGGTGCTGATGATGTAACTGACGTAGATTACGAAGAGGTTAAATAAGCATCCTTCTTATAATAAAACAAAAGACCCCGAGAAAAGAATCCTCGGGGTCTTTTTTTGCTTTTAGGATTTCTCAAATAATCCATCTGAAACGAAGCGCTACAAAAGTAGAATCTTCTTGCGTATAGCTGATTTCGCCGTTCAATCGCAACTCTTCCTCCAATCGATCGAGTATGACCTCCGATTTGACCCGCTCGAACAAGCCATTCACGCGACCTTGACAGCACTCCTTATCTACGAAGAGAATAGTCCATAGCAGAAAGGCTACCCCTGCACCCAATCGAAATCCTTTGAATAACAATCTACTTAATTTCATAACACATAGATTTAAAGGCCTATATCAAACAAAAGTAATGGTTTATCCATATTCTTACATGCGAAAGCACTTAAAATATTTGTTACAATCACAACGAGGCTGCTGCGAGCGACAATCTTTATTGGAGGAAACAAATTAATTGATCGACGGAAACTTGTAAAATCAGTCAGTGGACTTCTTTGGTTTATAATGACTTAAGATACCTTTATCTAGGGTCGCCCATATCCCTGCTGGCATATTAGCTCGTTTGAGGGCATTATTGGTCCACGTATTGCATGAATAAAACAGATTGTAAGCTCCTTTAGCCTCATAAAAGGCATCTGCATCAGTATATTGAGCGTTAGTATTGATATATATAGCGTTACCCCCACTATCCTTATCCAATGAGGCCTCAATGTAATCGACCAAGGCTTGATATTGTAAAGTATCTATCATCCACTTATAGCATAGATTGTCTTCTTGTACTCGTTTATAGTAACTGACATGAAGCGCTGTCTCCCCAAGTCCTGTCGCAGCAACTAAAGCAGTAGACGCCTTTAGGTCTTTCCATTCGGGGGTATGAAGATAAAATCCCTTATCACCCCAACCTATCCCTACATAAGCATAGGCTGTGTCTTTGCTGACAATATTGTAAAAGGGAAAAAGAGTAGACCAGTCTTTGAGTTCATTTTTGACAGGTAGGACAATGTCGGTGTGCACACCGTTAGACATAATGTAGACCGCCACTGATTGAGGCAGGTTCGACGGTTCGACCCTGGCAGCTATCCTAGAGAGGATGCGCTCGGTCAAGAAATAAAGGATTGCGAATGCAATGATAGCAATCAATACAACTAATAAGATTTTCAGCATCTTCTTTATCATATCGCTAAACTTAGATAAAATGCCCTGTATTCACAACATCAATTTGATAGCTTATAACCCCTGCAGGCATTCGCCTGCTCGTTATCCAGGACCATAGAGATCAACCAGTTGCCGGCAATTAGGTATTCATTCCAAAAAAAATCCTGCAAGTATAAATACGTACAGGATTATAAATATCGGTTTATCGATTGCTTTTAGAATAACTTTTCGGGATAAGCTCCTGAAGCTACCAATGCAGAAATTGATTCTTGGACAATAGGTTTATCTTCTTTATATGTAACGCCAAACCATTTGGATGATGTCGGTATAACTTTAAAATCCGCCATTTTATTCTTGACCATATGATCTGGAACGGACGGAATAAAGAATTCCGATTTTGGATTATCCGCATTTGCCTCAACAAATGGAGCGAACATCTCTAAGGCCACATCGAAAATTCGAGGTGTAAAACCCCAGAAATTCATAGAAACACGTGTCTCCGGATTCAATTCTGTCTCTACACCATTCTCTTCATATACGATTGTTTTTCCGCTTTCCGTTTCTTTGTAATAGATATTCGTACGTTCGGTTACCGCAGCCATATTGCCATCTGCATTCACATCACAGACTCCTCTGGATACATATCCGTAGTCGGACATAGTATTACCAACTTTGAAACCCATCAGCGCCATATGTGAGTCCGACACTTCTGTAGTCAAGAACTTCGCCATTTTTTGAAAAGCATCGGTACCATAGAAATCATCTGCATTGATTACACAAAAAGGTTCCTTGACCTTATCATATGCACTCAATACAGCATGGGCTGTGCCCCATGGCTTAGACCTTTCAATTTCTCTATCTATTCCGAATTTCTTTAAATCAAAATCTTGGAAAGCATAATCCACTTCTATTTTACCTGCTAATTTCGCATCAAAAACTTCACGCATCTTGTCGACGAATTCTTCGCGGATAATAAACACCACTTTTCCAAATCCAGCATTGATTGCATCATAAATTGAATAATCTATAATTGTCTCACCATGTGGACCAAAACCATCAATTTGTTTCAAAGAACCGTAGCGACTAGCCATTCCTGCAGCTAAAATCAATAAAGTTGGTTTACTCATATTTTAATATAATAGTTTACGTGTTGATAATAACTGTGTTACTTAAAGGGCAAAGATACAATTTCTATTTTCTTTTCTTCAGAAATGCTGTCAAAAGTCCATTTGCCAATTTACCAAGGAACTTTACACCTTCTCTAGCAAGGGTGGTGGTAGCAGTCTTTTGGGCTGCTTCCAACGGTGTCTGCCTTCTAGAAGTGCTCCTAGCGGTAGAAACCTGTGCTTTCTCAGCCTCTTTCTGTGCTTTGGCACGCTCTTCCTCAGCCCGATAAGCAGTATTCTTTTCTTCGATGATTTCTTCAGCACTACGATTATTTATAGTCTCCTTATACTTTTGCAGTAATGGAGAACTATTTATAATATCATTATATAACTGTGGATCTGCCGCTCCCATCACCGAGCGCGGACCAATCATATGTGTAGCGACGACTTCAGTAGGTATACCCTTATCATTCAGCACCGTGATAATAGCTTGGCCTGTACCGAGCGATGTTAGTATCTTATCGATTTCATAAAATTCAGAATGAGGATAGGTTTTCACTGTCTTTCGTAATGCTTCTGCATCATTTGGAGTAAAAGCACGTAGAGCATGTTGCACCCGATTGCCGAGTTGACCAAGGACCGTCTCCGGAACATCTGTAGCAGCTTGGGTACAGAAGAAAACCCCCACGCCTTTAGAACGGATCAACCGAATAATCTGTTCAACTTGAGACAAGAATGTTTTAGAAGCACCATTAAACAACAAATGTGCTTCATCGAAAAAGAACACCAGCTTCGGCTTGTCTAAATCTCCCACTTCGGGGAGCGTTTTAAACAACTGCGCCAAAAGGCTCAATAAAAACGTAGAAAACAAAAGTGGTTGATCTTGCACGTCAGCGATGTTCAAGAGACTAATTACACCTTTACCGTCCATTTTCTCAAACAGATCTTGGATATCAAACTCACGCTCACCAAATATATGCGCCAATCCCTGTTGTTCTATTGCAACAATTTTCCTTAGTATCGTACCCGAAGTAGCGGTACTGATCCTACCGTAGTCATCATTTATTTCTGCTGCTCCCTGACCTTCTGATAGATAAGATAATAATTTTTTCAAATCAGTGAGGTCAACCAAAGGCATCTGCTGATCTGCAGCATACTTAAATATTGCAGACAGAACG
This sequence comes from Sphingobacterium sp. SYP-B4668, assembly GCF_027627455.1. Taxonomy (NCBI): domain Bacteria; kingdom Pseudomonadati; phylum Bacteroidota; class Sphingobacteriia; order Sphingobacteriales; family Sphingobacteriaceae; genus Sphingobacterium; species Sphingobacterium sp. SYP-B4668. The sequence continues at coordinate 5,044,085 of NZ_CP115483.1, forward strand.
CCCGTTTGTGTCTCATTTAAATCCAAGATTCGAGACAACAATATGGGGCCAAAATCATCAACTGTAATCCGCATAGGAATTCCCTTATTGCCACTAAGTGAATACAATTCAACGGGAAAACTCTGTGGTTGGAAAGGATAATCAATTAATAGGCCACGCTCTTCCAGAGCAGGGTTAGACTTGCCCTCTTGGGCAAACCCAGACAAGTCACCCTTGACATCCAACATGAATACAGGAACTTGTTCATTGGAAAGCTGCTCGGCAATCAATTGTAGAGTACGCGTCTTACCTGTCCCTGTCGCTCCAGCAATAAGACCATGTCTATTCATCATCTTTAGCGCCAAGTTGACTTTGGCACCTGCGACTATCTCTCCATTAAAAATACCGGCTCCTAAAAAGATAGATGCTCCTTTTGGACTATACGATTGGGTAATCTTTTCTATAAACTGTTCCTTTGTTGCCATAGTTGATTCTTGGAATTGACAATTATAATGTGAATATAACACAACTTTGGCTATTATATCAAAGATTATACTAAAAGCATGAAATAGAATTTTGTATTTAAAAAAGACTCATTCGCAAAATTTTTGTAATAAAATTGTCTTATTTAAGTTTTTAATTTTGATTTTTCCAATATTGCATTATTTTTGTACCGTTGAACCGAAATATTTAACGAAAAATGTTTAGTATAAATCACAGAAAAATATCAGCATTCATTTGCTTTTTCATCTTCTTCACGAAGATGGTGATTTCTGCTACCCCCATTTTTTCGACGGATGTTGATAAAAACCATATCCTCCAAGTTGTCCTGCAACTAGAGATCGAGAACAACGCAAAGGGTAAAGCACAACAAGGTGAAGACCTACAAGACTCGGGAACCAAATATTTTGGAAGCTCAACAGAGATTAATCTGTATGCCTACCCGGAAGTTATTTGTGACAGCAACCCATTTTTTGACAGAAATGAACGAGATATCCGTTCTTTTCATCCCTCTGTACCCACCCCGCCTCCTAACTGTTAGGCTATTGACACATGTGAATTGGATTGAACCCTTCCTTTGGAAGCGTTCAAGTATGTTATCATTAGTTTTTTACAGTAAATAAAATTTTTATGTTTGGTACACGTATGTCTGCTTTTCTAAAACTATCGAAAAGAGACTTAAAATATGATTTCCCTGCAAGTATTGTCGTATTTTTAGTGGCTCTGCCATTATGTCTTGGCATTGCCATGGCTTCTGGAGCACCTCTTTTTGCAGGCATCTTGACAGGAGTAATCGGAGGTATTGTAGTTGCTTCTATTAGTAAATCGCCTCTCAGTGTAAGTGGTCCAGCCGCCGGCCTTACGGTCATCGTATTGGGCGCTATTCAACAACTAGGAGCGTATGAGACTTTTCTACTTGCGGTAGTAATTGCTGGGGTGGTCCAGCTTATCTTAGGGATATTGAAGGCGGGAATGATTGGAAACTATTTCCCATCTTCGGTTATCATCGGCATGCTAGCCGCTATCGGTATCACGATTATCTTAAAACAGATTCCACTAGCATTAGGCTTGACCGAAAGCCATGCCTTTGAAATGGACAATGGAGGTGGTATATCAGCATTTGCAAATACACTTTTTTCCTCAATTGGTTACGGAGCCTTAATCATTTGTACGCTGTCCATATTGATCCTTATTTTTTGGCCCAAGATCCCTAAGCTGAACAAACTCCCAGCTCCACTATTAGTCGTAGGTGTGGGCCTTGGCTTAGCAATGGCTTTCCAAGGCACTGGACTGCAGTTGAGTTCAGAACAACTGGTCACCGTGCCTATTGTAGGTTCATTCAGTGAATTTACAGGCCTCTTTACGCTACCGGATTTTTCACAAATCCTGAATAAAGATGTGTGGATAGTTGCACTGACGATCGCTATCATTGCCAGTCTAGAGACCTTACTCAGTATAGAAGCAGTAGACAAGATCGATCCATTCAAACGTAATACCCCAACCAACCGCGAGTTGATTGCCCAAGGTGTCGGCAATATTACCAGTGGTATGCTCGGTGGGCTTCCAATGACTTCTGTCATCGTTCGCTCATCTGCCAATGTAAATGCAGGCGGACGCACGCGTCAATCGGCAATCTTACATGGTACATGGTTGTTCCTCGCATTGTTGGCAATCCCGACAGTGCTTAACCTCATTCCATTATCTTGTTTGGCGGCAATTCTGTTGCATACTGGCTTCAAATTGGCTAAGCCCGCGCTTTTCAAGGAAATGTATGTAAAGGGATGGGACCAATTTATTCCATTTGCAATGACAATTGCAGCGGTGGTATTTACTGACCTATTAACAGGTGTAGGTGTAGGGATCGTAATTGCGACCTTCTATATCTTAAAGGCTAATATGAAAAATGCTTTCAAATTCGACATTGTCAAACATCAGGATGAAGAAACGGCCGTCATTACTTTGGCCGAGGAAGTAACATTCTTAAATAAAGCACCTATACAGCAAAAGCTTTACAGCTTGCCAAAAAGTATTGGAAAAATCGAGATAAACGGCTCTAAAAGCAAGTTTATCGACAAGGATGTAATCGAAGTTATCAAAGACTTTCAGCAAAATGCAATAAGTAAAGGTCGAGACATCCAGTTAACGGATATTATTTATAAAAAATAAAACATTTAATTGCCGAGATTTGTATGTAGAGTACAAATAATATCCAACAGCATATCCGAGAGTTGTCTCCATTCAATCGAAGGCAACCTCATCAATAAAACATACATTTACAAAGCCCTGCCTATTGCAGGTAGGGCTTTATCATTAAAAAAGATAACCCGAGTGGCATACACTCTCTTAAAATAATTTATTCAAATGAAAAACGAAGTTTTAAAAGCAGGATTCGATAAAATTATAACAGGAAACAAAGAATGGATGGATTTTGTAAAAAGTGACAATACAGGTCGTTTTGAACAACTTTCTAAGGGACAAAATCCCGAAATATTATGGATCGGCTGTGCTGACAGCCGTGTCCCTGCAAATGAACTGACAGGAACAAAACCAGGTGAGGTATTTGTACACCGCAACATTGCAAATGTATGTGTACACTCGGATATGAATATGCTCAGCGTACTTGACTATGCTGTTAACGTGCTTAAAGTAAAGCATGTTATCGTGGCCGGTCACTATGGCTGTGGAGGGGTCGCAGCTTCTTTAAGCCGCAAACAATATGGTGTTATTGACAACTGGTTATGCCACATCAAGGATGTATACCGCCTACACGCAGAAGAAATCGACTCGATACAAGATACAGAGAAGAAAACAGACAGATTGGTAGAATTGAATGTCGTGGAACAGGTCTTCAACCTCTGCACCACCTCTATCGTACAAAATGCGTGGAAAGAACGTGATGACCTTGCTGTACATGGTATGGTTATCAATATCGGTTCAGGTGAACTAATTGACTTAAAAACGACCTTCACTAATAATGAAGCCCTCGGAAAAGTATTTGCTTTTTCTTAATACAAGAGAGGGGATCCAAATGGATCCCCTTTTTTTTTGTAAATGTTCGTACTCAATGGACATCCAGAACCTTTAGGTCTGTTGGTGATGCAAAGGAGTCATTGAAATTTTATTATCGAACTATTTTGCCCTCTGCGTTTACGCGAACAACAAAAGGATTGCAATATCTATCCACAATAACGGCAAACTGATACTTGGAAATATATTGTTCCAACTCGAAAGTCCCTTCGAATCTCAATTTTTTGACCCACTCCTGTTCAATTTGCTTATCCAATTCATCCCCACGCTGACTCACATATTTAATCAAGCTTAGCGCATCCTTCCATTTGAGATAATCCCCAGTATTGTCCAAAAACCAAATCTGACTGCGCGAATAGAGCTGATTGAAGACCGGCTTGACATTTTCAAAACTGATTCGATCATCCTTATGAAAGAGATACTTCCCATCCGAAAGAGGCTCCTGCCATAAACTGGTCAATCCAAATTTCTGGATACCCAGTGCAAACGGGTCGTCTACTGGTATATCTTGATAAGGAATCAATTTTGCACCATACTGCAGAAGTTCGTCTTGCGCCTTTCGGACATCTATTTTATCAGCAGAAGTCTTAAAGAATGCACAGTACCCTCCAATGGCACCCAGCGCCTGCCCAATATTACTCCTCAAGGGCACATACTCCGTTTCATTGCCTAACGATATGATTAAATGTCGCATGTTAAAGTAATTATCCTTATAACCAGATAGAAAAGTATCCATCGCAAAAGCCATTACTCGATTGGGACCTATCCCACTAGCCATCCATAGCCGTTGCTCCGCTGTCGTATACTGCTCGATGGGCTTTACTTCTGTCGTTGCGGAGGGTTTGAACCCAATCAGTTGACTCAATTCTTCGGTATTCGAGAAGTCTAGAAGCACAGCCACCTCGTACTTTTGCTTATTAGCAAGCGTGACCTGCCATCGATTTCCGCCATTCTTTAGCCCTATTATCTTTTGCCCCTTTTGTACACTTAAATTAGGTTCTTGTGCCATCAATCTATCTACAGCATTTTTCATGAGCTGAGGATTCATATCTACTCGAATAGATTTGACAGTGGAATCGCTGGGAGTCATTGCCGGATGAGAAGCCAATAGCAAAGTTCGCCAAATGCCCGCATCCAGATTATCGTTCGTCCGAACTGCGGTTCGTACCTCTGTCACAGCAGGGACAAGCTTTTCGCTATCAACTACCCACAGGGTGGGCACCCCCGACTTGGCACTCTGAATAGCCGCGGAAAAGGCCTCGATATCATGTCCATACACGATGAGTGTTGGCTTTTTCGGTTTATGTGCCTTGACAAGCAAGGGAAAGAGTACTATAATCAATAACAAATAGCGATTTTTCATCGGAGTATAATGTGTTTGAATAATGCTTGTAAGCTCCATTGACATCCTGAGCTCATTACGCTCGGTTTACATGCAAGTGATATACTAATGATAGTCGTATCAGGTGACACATGCCAACCAAACGTGTTAAAGATATAAATAAATGGGTAAAACCAATCGAGGAAAGCTATGATTAGCTGCCGAATGTACTGCAAAAATATCAGGGTTAATAATTAACTTTGCAATATGGAAAATGAAGAGAAATCATTAAATTTTATCGAAGAAATCGTTGAGCAGGATCTCCGTACGGAGAAGCACGATGGACGTGTACTGACACGTTTCCCTCCTGAGCCTAATGGTTACCTTCATATTGGACATGCCAAATCTATATGCCTTAACTTTGGATTGGCAAAGAAATATAAAGGTAAGACCAACCTCAGATTTGACGATACGAACCCTGTGACAGAGGACACAGAGTATGTAGAAAGCATCAAAAAAGACATCAAATGGTTAGGCTTCGAATGGGCCGAAGAACTATATACATCCGATTACTTCCAGCAACTTTACGATTTTGCGGTTGACTTAATCAAAAAAGGCCTAGCCTATGTGGACGATAGCACCGCTGAAGAAATTGCAGCTGCTAAGGGAACCCCGACAGAACCGGGAACCCCTACACCATACCGAGACCGTTCGATAGATGAAAATATACGTCTATTCGAAGAAATGCGTTTAGGGAAGTACCAAGAAGGAGAAAAGGTGCTGCGGGCCAAAATAGATTTGTCCAGTCCAAACATGCATATGCGAGATCCATTATTGTATCGCATTAAATATGCCAACCATCACCGCACAGGAAATGCTTGGCCTATCTATCCGATGTATGACTTTGCACATGGACAAAGTGATGCTATCGAGAAGATTACACACTCGATTTGTACACTGGAATTCATCCCACATCGTCCACTATACGATTGGTGTATAGAGAAGTTAGAAATATTTCCGTCAAAACAGTATGAATTTGCGAGGCTTAATCTGAATTATACAGTGATGAGCAAGCGTAAACTACTACAATTGGTCAATGAGCATCATGTCGAAAGTTGGGATGATCCGCGGATGCCCACAATAAGTGGTTTGCGCCGTCGAGGGTATACCCCCGCGAGTATAGTAGACTTTTGCGATAGGATTGGTGTAGCTAAACGGGAGAATATCATTGATATGGGATTATTGGAATTCTGCATACGGGAAGACCTCAATAAAACTGCTTGGCGTAGGATGGCCGTATTGGATCCTATAAAAATGATTATCACCAATTATCCCGATGGTCAGATAGAAGAATTGGAGGGCGAAAACAATCCAGAAGTAGAAGGGGGCGAGGGTTCTCGCAAGATTCCATTCAGCAAAGAGCTTTGGATAGAACGCGATGATTTTATGGAAGAGCCTCCTAAAAAATTCTTTAGACTTGGCCCTGGACTATCCGTAAGATTAAAGAATGCCTATATTGTAGAATGCCACAATTTTGTAAAGGATGAAAATGGCAATGTGACCGAAATCCACTGTAATTATATCCCTAATTCGAAATCTGGAGAGGATACCAGTGGACTCAAGGTTAAGGGAACAATTCATTGGGTATCCGTACCACATGCTAAAAAAGCTGAAGTCCGCTTGTACGAGCGCTTGTTCAATGTCGAAAATCCAGCTGCGGAAGAGGATTTCAAATCGACCATCAACCCCGATAGTCTGAAAGTCATTTCCAATGCTTATTTGGAACCAGACTTGGCAACAGCTGAAGCAGGAAAGGGTTACCAATTTATACGATTGGGATACTTTACCTTAGATACCAAGTCTACTACAGAAAATCTCGTCTTTAATAGAACCGTGACGCTCAAGGACTCTTGGGCAAAGGAAGTCAAAAAAGGATAAAATTTTGTCAAAAGAAAAGCCTGTTGCAACAGGCTTTTCTTTTATTCTATTAATGACTTTCCCCTTGAATGAAGAACCCTGATCAGACCAGGCGATAGCAGCGCGAAGCGTTTGTAGGTTTATGAAGCAGCTGCCTCTTTTCCCTTAAAATAACTGTTCCACAATCTTCTTGGTGGGACCAGGATTACTCATGGTATAAAAATGCAATACTGGTGCTCCAAAGTCAATCAGCTCTTTACATTGTTGAACAAGCCATTCCTGACCAACTTGACGAACATCAGCATTGGTATGACAGTCAGCAATCGCATCGCTCAATTCTTCCGGAATATCCAAATGGAAAACGCGAGGTAATGTTACCAATTGTTTTTTGGATGTTATCGGTTTCAGTCCTGGGATAATGGGCACATGTATATCATGCTCCCGGCATTTCGTCACGAATTCTTTGTATTTTTCTACATTGAAAAACATCTGGGTCACGATAAACTCGGCTCCCATCTCCACTTTCTTTTTCAAGAATTTGAAGTCTGTATTGAAATTAGGACTTTCAAAATGTTTTTCAGGATAACCTGCCACGCCTATACAGAAGTCAGTTTTTTCTGAATTGACAATATCCTCATGCAGATATTTACCGGTATTCATATCCAAGACTTGTTCGAGCAAGTCTGTGGCATAGGTGTGTCCTCCATCTGTCGGGATAAAATCAGCATCTCCTCTACGAGCATCGCCACGAAGAACCAATACGTTGTCGATACCTAAGAAATTGAGATCTATCAATGCATTTTCAGTCTCCTCTTTGGTAAAACCTCCGCAGATTAAGTGTGGCACGGCATCCACTTTATACTTATTCATGATGGCTGCACATATGGCGACTGTACCTGGTCGTTTGCGATAAGCTACCCGTTCCAAAAGTCCACCTGCATGCTCTTTATACAAGTAATCTTCTCGATGGTAGGTCACATCTATAAAAGGCGGTTTGAATTCCATGAGTTCGTCCATTGTCTTATAGATACTCTGGATACTCTGCCCCTTCGCTGGCGGCAACAATTCGAAAGAAAAAAGCGTTTTCCCTTTGGCGTTTTTAATGTGATCGACGATTTTCATCTAATAATTTTTTCTTTATCTGTTGATGAGAGCTCGAGTAAATAATGATTGTCCTATTCGCAAACATTATTTACCTCTCGGTTTCATCTAATAATTTTTTCTTTATCTGTTGATGAGAGCTCGAGTAAATAATGATTGTCCTATTCGCAAACATTATTTACCTCTCGGTTTCATCTAATAATTTTTTCTTTATCTGTTGATGAGAGCTCGAGTAAATAATGATGTCCTATTCACCAACATTATTTATCTCTCGGTTTCATCTAATAATTTTTTCTTTAACAGTGACGCAGTTATAGACATTATTGTCTACCCTACTTATCTTTTCATATGGAGACAGCATTCTCATTCCTGCAGAGCGAGTTGCCTCATTGACCTATCAGACTGAAAAACAGCTATATGCACCACAAATAGTGATGACAATAATAAAAATTAACATATGAAAGCTCGGAGAGAAAGACACCAAGGAACAGTGTTTTCGGCTTATCTTTCCCGTTGATTGGCGGGGTAGAATGTAGCACCTTGTCTTCAGACAGGTTGCTAAGGCTTCATCGGGTCTATTCCCTCTGCCTTTCTCCATAAGCGGAGCTAATATCGATAATCAAAGCGACAACTCAAAATTAAATCGTCAAAACAAGATATTATGTTTCATCACTCCTGTTGTTCAATTGCATTTCGAAGATCTTTTAGATAATAGAATACCACCAAAAGACCAGACTTTTTGTATCGATTCACAGAGGTGCCCTTAAAGGTCTCATACATCATTTGATACGCTTGATGGGCATCCCCTTCATCATAAAAGATAGCTTTCCAAGTATCGGGTACCTCCTTCCAGTCGCGAAGGACTATTCCATTTTCCTGATACACAAGTGGTGTTGGGATACCATCCATCTTATATCCGTGATAGACACCAGAATTAAGTACATGTTGTACATAGGCACATACATAATCGAGGTTGTTCAACAGCCGATCTTTGATGGCTGCTTTGGACTCCTGCTCACTAGGCGCTATCCTCCATTGATTAAGCGCATAGGAAAATTTACTTTCGCTCTCAATTGGTGTAGTTTCATCCCGTACAAAATTAAAATACAGACGCTCATTGGCGGGTACTACTTGACTGTAAATCTCATCAAAGACAGCAAAAAATTGGATACAATCTTGCCCTTGTTTCTTCGTTTCCAAAACGAGCTCGGCACCCTTCTCATCTTTTAGTCTAATCTTACGACCGTCGATTTCATAGCTTCCATGTAATAAAATATCATCCAATCCGAGAACAAATGAATAATTGTCTTTTAACGATAGAAAAGATCGGTGATAAATCTCATGGTCACATGCCACATTACACCCTACCCTCTCCTTATTATGTTTACTATCGTTAAGATATTCATTTTCCTTATAAGCGCATGTCATCTGATAATTGCCCGGAGGTAGCCTTACCGATTCATTACATGAACTCAGGAGCAACGCCAATAAGAGGATTGATAGGTATTTCATTCAATTGGTCCGATAATAAAACGTACTTCGTTTACTCGTCGTAATATAAATAGAAAAAGCTGCCTTTACAAGAGCAGCTTTTTTCTATTATTCTTGATAGAGGTCTACCAATCCATCTGGGAGGTCTACTTCTATAATTTCCTCCTCGGGGTCTATCCCAAGAATGAGATCGTCATTCAACGGAAACATAAGTTCTTTGCCATTATAATCGACAGTCGCAACGAATTGCTGAGGTAAATCCTGCACTTCGGTAATTTCGCCCAACTCGCCATGCTTTTCATCTACCACCAAAAAACCGACAAGGTCCTTCATCCGAAAATCATCGGGGTCGCGCTCAGGCATTTTATCATTGGAAAGGTATACCTTCTTCCGTACCAACGGCTGAGCTTGATCGATATGATCCACATCTTCAAGATTAAGGTAAGCGGTACTATTGGTGTGGTACTTTATTTGATCGACAAAATAGGGCACCAGCTTTTTATTGACCTCGACAAAAAGCGTATCAAAATCTAAATCTTGATAATCCTCAAATTCAAAAAAGAGCTGTAGCTCGCCTTTCAATCCTCTTGTTTTGCTGATATAACCTATGTAAAAGCTCTGTTCTAAAGTCATGGTACAAATTTACAAAAAAGCCGGTCCTATACAGAACCGGCTTAAAAACTTTTTCTTGGTAATATAAAATTATCCTTCAGTTTCTTCAGTGCTATCAGCGCCTTCAGTAGCTTCTGGTGCTTCAACTTCTTCAGCAACTTCTTCTACTGCTGGAGTGTTTTTCGCAGCAATAGCCGCAGCTTTTTCAGCTTTTTTCTTTGCTTCAGCAGCTAAAGCAGCTTTTTTAGTTTCTTCTTTAGAAGATACTAAACCAACTTTTTTACCTTCGATTTGAGCAGTTTTGCTTTCTGACCATTTTGTGAATAGTTCTTCAGCTTTAGCTTCATCAAAAGCACCTTTTTTCACACCACCTTCTAAGTGTTTTTTGTACAATACACCTTTGTAAGAAAGGATAGCACGAGCAGTATCAGTAGGTTGTGCACCATTGTTGATCCATCCCAAAGCCTTTTCAAAATCCAAGACGATAGTCGCTGGATTTGTGTTAGGATTGTAAGAACCGATACGTTCGATGAATTTACCATCACGTGGAGCACGTGAGTCTGCTACTACTACGTGGTAAAAAGGCTTTCCTTTTTTACCATGTCTTTGCAATCTGATTTTAGTTGCCATGTTTGATTATAATTTATGTATTCAACATATCCCCCGAGCATTATTGCAAGAGGGGACGCAAAGATAGTAATTCTTTTTCAAAAAACGAACCTGCGACAATTACTTCTTTCTGTCTCAACTCTTTACTGGTCCAAAATCTGTAATAAGTTCCTCCCACTAGGAAAATAAACCTTCCTCTTTGACAAATTGGACCAAAGGGCTCAGAACCATCAGCAAATCGACCTTTACAAAAAATGCGATTATTCGCCGGTGAATACCGTAATTACCATTAGACAAATATTCTGTAACTTCAACCTTCCAAATCAGTCGTGTACAACATGTCTCAAATAGCACCCTTAAAAATACTCAAAGCCTCAGCTGGATCAGGAAAGACCTTCAGTCTTACCCTACATTACATTTCTTTGTTGCTGGCAGATGAAAATAATTACAGAGAAATACTTGCCGTAACGTTCACAAACAAGGCTACGGCTGAAATGAAAGAACGCATCCTGTCCGTGCTCTCTGGTCTGGCCATGGCTGATCAAAACAGTAAGATTGCTGATTTTCGCACACGTTTATTGGTCCAGCATCCACACTGGGATGCGCAGACCATCCAGGAGAAAGCTTATCAAGTATTTCGAAAAATCCTTCACGACTACAGTCATTTTACCGTCAGCACCATAGATGGATTTTCGCAGAAAGTAATCCGAAGCTTCACCTACGAACTAAATCTCGATGCCGGATACAAGATCGAGATGAACACCAATAAAGTAAAACAGGACCTTACCGTCATGCTCAATCACTTACTGGATGAGCGTCCCGATTTGCTGGATTGGATTATCGAATTTGCAGACAAAAAAATAGCCAATAATGAAAACTGGAATTATCGTCAACAACTGACTGGGTTGGCGAGCTTGATCTTTACCGAAAACTTTCAAGAATTCAATGCTTTCTTGACTGTGGCTGATACCAAAGAAGTATTCAACCTCCTAAACAAAGAAATCCAGGACAAGACCCGCACATTCTTGGAAACCTTTAGCCTTACTATTGAAATGTTTTCCACCACATTGAAGAGCTTTAATATCACAGCTGAGGACCTCAAGGGCAAATCACGGAATAAACTCATTACAACTAGTAAAGTGAGCCCGAATATTTTCAAGCAATCTCCTTCCGAACTACAGAAACTATTTGATAAATACCTGGAGCTCCTCGAAAATGAAGACCCATATACAGGGACCGATAAAGTCGTTAGATACGACATACAACAAGCGCTATATCCGATCTTACAACAAATAGCCGATCTCTACCGATTTTACCCCAGCTTCATCGCTTATCATGCCGTCCAAGGCAATCTTTACTACCTACGTCTGCTCAAGGAAATGAGTGATCTACTAGGCCAATGGCGTAAAAATAACGGAGCGCAACTCATCTCGGATTCACAGATCCTGCTCAACAAATTAGGATTGGATGAAAATAGCGACCCCACTTTTATATGGGAAAAAATCGGCAATCGCTACAACTACTTCTTGTTCGACGAGTTTCAAGACACTTCTCGCATTCAATGGAAAAATTACAGCCCGTTGCTAATTAACGCATTAGGTAATGCTAAGCAAGAGCTGAGCGAACACCTAATCGTAGGTGATGTAAAACAAAGTATATACCGATGGCGTAATGGCGATTGGCGCATATTATTACAACAGGTTGAACAACAAATCGTACAAACCTTTCACCTCCGAGCGAATCAGCAACATCAATTTATCGAAAATGGTTCACTGGACACCAATTTCCGAAGCCTACCCAACATTATAGATTTAAATAATTATTTATTCCAACGAATACCACATGCACTTCAACATGTACTCAACGAGAAGGTTAGAGAGGAGCTTGATGAAAACGACTGGCATTGGTGGGTGGAGTCTGGTAATAATAACATGTTGATCAAAGCCTATGAGAACAGCAACCAGCTCGTCCCCGAAAAAAAACGGGATGACTTGACACGAACTGGCTCTATTGAAATACAATACCTCCCCGTTACAGATGGGCGATGGCGCCGCAATCAAGTCATCGAAGAGTCTTTAGCACACCTTTGTACAAAAATTGGTGATTGGCTATCATCTGGCCGATACAAAGCCCGTCAAATCGGAATCTTGGTAAGAAGTAACGCGCAAGCCAAGCAGGTCATCCAACAACTGATGGAGTACAAAAATACAGTAGGCTTGGAATTAGAAGTAATATCGGGCGATGCCCTTACCCTGATATCCAACGACGCTATCCTGCTCTTGGTGGAAACGCTCAAAGCGCTGGTCTATAATTCCGAGAGCCACACCCTACATCGAGCAAAGATGGCTTACCTCTATCAACTCATCCGTAGCAATAGCTCTTTCGACACCACATACTGGCTAGCTTTCAAATCCAATAATATTCAAGATATACGCCCAATTCTTCCCTCTCAATTGGTAGAAGAATGGAATCAATTACAGAAATCACCACTGATTCATTTGGTCGAAAAACTGATTGAAATCTATGGCCTCACGACCAAACAAAATAAGCACTTACCATACATCTTGGCGTTTAAAGATATCATCAACAATTTTTCACAAAGTGGCGAGCGCGGCATTACCCAATTCCTAGAATTCTGGGAAGAAGATGGAAATCGGGCTACCCTGCCCTCAAGCGGAAAAGTCAATGCTATCGAAGTGACGACGATACACAAGTCGAAAGGACTGGCATATGATGTAGTCATGATACCGTTTTGCTCTTGGGACCTAGACGGCAAGCTCAACGGAGACTTTTGGATAGATGTACAAGATAGCCCCTTCGCGCAATTGGGCAAGATTCCAATCAAGTACAATAGCAGCGTGGGGCGATCGATCTTCTACAAGCAATATTTTGAAGAAATGCTCTTCAACTATATGGATGCATTGAACACTTTTTATGTGGCCACCACCCGTGCCGTGGAGCACCTTTATATTTGTGCCCCTTCTTTCAAAGAAACTGTTGATAAAAAAACTGGAGAAATCCTAGGCTACGAAGTTAAGAATGAATACATCAGCGACCTCTTATACCAAGCGCTAGGCCAAGACGATGCTCCATTTACCTTTGAAAATGGGCAGCTGGCTATTGGACAAACGGCCCTACAGAAAGAGGAACCCACTTTATCTCCTAAAACCGTAGCTGAACAAGGTGGAAAAGTAATTCACCAATCAATAGCACTCGATGCATACCCCATATCACAGGAGCTACAAAAGGCATTTGACAAATCAACAAAACGCACTATCAACACTATTATGATGATGGAAAAAGCTGCTCAATATGGTATACTCGCCCATGAAATCATGTCTGAAATAAGCTTGGAAAAAGAGATAGACCGATGGGTAGACAAGTACATCGAAGAAGGCGTCCTCACTGCAGAAGACCGTCCCTTTATATTACGGGAAATCCACCAAATATGGCATCATCCGCAAATCAATAAATGGTTGAATGGTCAGTACAAAATTTGGAATGAAGCCAGTATCATTTTAGAAACCGGCGAAACCATTAGACCGGACAAAGTATTTACCGCCGAACATGAAACCATCGTACTGGATTTCAAATTTACCAAGGGAGACAGCGCAGATCACAAATGGCAGGTCGACAATTACAAAAAAGCACTCGAGAATCTCGGATATCAACAAGTAAAAGGCTTTTTATATTATGCAAAAAGCAACGAACTGGTAGAAGTAAAATAAATTAGAACTTAGTAAGAAGAGCAAAGACTACAGTACAGCAGTAATCTTTCGTCTCGAATTCTTAATCAAACAAACATGCGTAAACCGTTTTTAAAAGTAGTTGCAGAAGATATTAGGGATAGATTTGGAGATGACCTCGCAGATGTTGCGATAGTATTCAACAATAAGCGTCCGATTACCTATTTGAAAAAACATTTGTCTGAGGTATATGGTAAAGCCATTTGGTCGCCACAGTTTTTCACAATCCAAGAATTTTTCAGCCAATCATCACAGGCGGCAGATGCTTCATCCCTTAGCCAGTTCTTCTATCTCTTCCAATTACATAATGACCTATTGATTGCTGAGGGGCATGCTGCTGAGACATTAGAAGAATTCTATCCAATAGCTGAGATTATACTCAATGACTTTGGTCAATTGGACTATGAGCTGGTGGATATCGACCACATCTATATGGAACTACATGATACCACCAAAATAGATATCGCATTCCAACATTTCACATCAGAACAGCAACATTTCATCAAGCAATTTTGGCAATCATTTAGCATCGATGGACATACAGGTATCCAGCAACGGTTTCTACAACTCTGGAAGCGACTTCCTAAGCTATATCGGGCCTTCAAAGAAAAACTAAAAAAGGAAAGATATATCAATTATCCAACCTTATATCGTAACATCGTAGATGGTAGTGTTGATAATCCGACCTTTATTGAAAAATACAAGAAGATATTATTTGTAGGGTTCAATGCCTTGAACAGAGCCGAAACCCACCTCTTCCAAAAATGGCAACACGAAGAAAGGGCACTATTCTACTTTGATGCAGATGCCTATTACCTAGATGATAAAATACAGGAGGCAGGCTTATTCATACGACGCAATATCTATAGCAGCGGATTAATAAATGCCTTGGGAGATGCCCCAAATATTATCGGAAATCGACAGGAAAGGATAGATATCTACGCAACTTCGGGCAAGATTAGTCAAACCAAGCTATTGCATGATATCTTACAACAACAGGAGAGCGCAGACAAAAGCTCAGCTATTCTATTGGCAGACGAAAGCCTGCTCGTCCCCTTGCTTCAAAGCTTACCTGATGTAAAGCCCAATATCACGACAGGATATCCACTGACCCAGTCTCCAATCTTTGGACTTGTTGACCTATGGATGGATGTACAGGCAGAAATCTCACACTTGAAAAAAGAGAAGGTACCCTTTCAATATGTTGAAGCATTCATCAACCATCCCTTAAGCAGATTGGACCAAGAGGAGCGATTCGCCATTTTCAAAGAAATCTCGGACAAGCAATTATTTGAGATGAATATCAACGAGATTAAAATAAGAAGTAGCGTATTGCCTAATTTCTTCACTAGGCTCAAAGCTTCTCAAGACCTCATTACCACGTTAATCCATCTATTGGACAACCTGCTGATATCGATAGCAGAACAAGACAAAATCAACCAGATAGATAGCAATCTTATCGTCGAAACGAAGAAGGTCTTACAACAACTTCACCTTGGGATTGAAAAGATCGCCCCTACTTCCATATCTTTCCAGATAGGTCTGATACGAAAAGCCATCTCCCCCATTACATCTGCAATAGAAGGAGATCCATTGAATGGATTACAAATTATGGGGCTCTTGGAAAGCCGATGCCTAAATTTCGACCATATATATGTCCTTGGTGCCAACGAGGGCGTATTACCAAAGACATCTAGCTCACCAACATTCCTACCCAATAATCTCAGGAGAGCCTACGGCCTTCCAATTCTGGAAAATCAGGATGCGCTCTCTGCTTATCTATTTTATCGACACTTGCAATATAGCGAAGGTATCCACTTATTTTATAACAGTTTGGTGGACGAAATAAGTACAGGTGAGGAAAGCCGTTTTATTAAGCAGCTTATGTTTGAAAGTAATTTTCGCTTTGTAGTACAGACACAACAACAAACGATTCAATTCCAAGAGCCAAGTAGTGAATTGACAATCCCTAAAGAAGGGGCCATCTGGTCCCATATGTGGCAGTCCTTCATCGAAAAAAAGAAAAAAATATCAGCCACAGCATTAACGACTTACCTGCAATCACCTTTACAGTTCTTTTTGAAATACGTGGCCGAAATCAAAGAACCACCTAGCATTTCCTACGAATTCGAGATGAATCGATTAGGCACCGTGGTGCACAATGTGATGGAGACGATACTAAAACCCTATAAAGGTTTAGGAGAATTTACATCCACACAGCGTCTTATTGCTAAAATAGAGGATGTAGATAGCCTGGTGATACGCGAAATCGGGAATCAGTACTATACCGAAATCAGCAGTATAGGAGAACTCAACAGCATGCAGCGAATCATGCAAAAAATAGCAAGTGAATACATCAAGATGTACCTACAGTATGATATCGATCACTATAAGGCATTCAAAATCGTTGAGCTTGAAAATGATGAGGACTATATCTTAGATTTTCCCATTCACATAGAAGGGCAAGAAGAAACGGTCAGACTGTATGGCATCATCGACCGAGTGGACGAAGTAATGACTAAAGAGGGCCAGGTGTTGACTAGGATTGTGGACTACAAAACCGGAGGAGACAGTGTCGTATTCAGAGATATAGAAAAAGTGTTGACATCTAACACTGAGAACAAGGCTTTGGTACAAACACTCTTCTACTCGTATGTATTTGAGCGAGTAACAGGACGAGTAGCACTAGAACCCCATCTATATGTTGCGCGCAAAATGCGTGAAGATGGCACTTTATTCAATAGTAGAACCGAAATATTAGCGGGCGAAAACCTCATGCAGGTCAAACAGCACTTTGTATCCTTTCTAAAAGCAACGTTAGAGGAGATTTTCAATAAAGACATACCATTCAGACATCATGCTGACAGTAAGGTATATGAATCAGATCCATACACGCTTTTTTATCGAAATGCAATAGTGGAAGATGAAGAATGAAACAAGGCACTTCTTTGAAGTGCCTTGTTTATCTATTTATATTTTTTGATTGCTCGATTTGCTCTCGCTTTTGCCATTTGAATTTTATAATCAAACCACCTGCCTTTGAAAATTTTGCGCATGGTATCATCAAAATATCGTGTTATAAAGAGATTTCGCGCCCCTTTTAGCTTTTCACTGAATGATGAGGGCAATGCTCTCACCGATATCGAATACCCTTCGGTAGCATATTGGATATAATGCCACCATCCTGCCGGCATGTACAACGTCTCCCCGGGGTGTATCTCCGCTTCATATCCGTCCAAAAATTTCAGTGCCGGATATTCGTCTACACTACTGGTTTTCAGATTAGCGATGCCATGGAAATTATAGGGCAATTTGTACATCAAATCCGATTGACTATTGGGGAATACCCATATTTTTTTGACTCCTTGAAATTGGGAGATAAAAACATGAGACATATCAATATCAAAGTGATTACGTGTCGCCGACCCTTCTCCTCCAAAAAACATGTAAGGCAACCACTGCAAGACCTTTCCGCCCGTTACATCGTTGTAAATTACATCCTTCTTTAATTCGGGACGAAGCTTTAATAAATCAAATAAGAAAAGTCTCAATTCGGTGGGCTCCCTTTGAATCAAATCCAAATACTCGCCAAAAGTCATCTTCCCAATTGGCGCACTGGCTGCCCTATCTTGAGATTCTTCTTCTTTTCCATAAACAGAAATCACCTCGCTTCCGGCTATCTCTTTGAAATAGTCATAACTCCATTTATCCCAACAAGCACTTTTAGGACTGATAAAGTCCTTTATAATCACGGGTTGGCCCTTTTTCAGATAATCTCTAATGAAATCATTCGGAGCTATTCCGGAAATTTTATCTACTGGTTTTAATTTCACAAGACTGACTGTATTATTTATCCTCTGATACAAACTTAAAAAAAAATATTCCTATTAAGCCTTCTAATTTGTGATATAATTCTGTGAGTCATTATCACTACTTTCAGGAAGACAAGTTAATAAGAATATTTCTAAATAAGCAAAGTCTACTTTACTTTTATTATCTTAATATGACCATAGGTCTTGTTCATAGTCCATCAATGTTTTCTTGATTCTTTCAGACTCGTACAATCGCTCCAATCCGTCGCCAATATAATCTTTAATTCTTAGATCTTCGGGATTGGATTGTTTGACGATGTAACTCGAGAACATTCTTTTGATGAATACATCATCATAACTTAATCCAGTTGCATCATTATTTCTGTTGACGACCTCCTTATTCACGAATACATGCCGAGCTTCTGGGAAATACACCCAAAAAGCAGGTGTTGCATCTATCTGAGGACTAAATGTCGCATCCTCCGTAGGTAATTGCGCTAAAGAAGCATCCTCATTCGTAGGTTGGGCTGTAGCTGTCTCTGGTTGAACGGCAAAAGGATCGAAAGGATTGCCTCCCTCTACAGGCGCATTAGTGCCCGTAGGAAGTATAGGATTGGTCGCCAAACCTTCAATATTTGGTGTGACTAAAGGGGCTATACCCACGATACGCGGCTCAAATACAGATCGTTGTTTGTCAAAAATCCAATCCTCCTTAATCCTAAACTTAACCACATTCTCACCACTGAATTTTTTGGATTCATAATGTGAGCTCACCACTTCATTGTTCTCGTTGTATTCCTCTACCAATGTACTATCTCCACCAAAGCGGGACATGACTTGATCAACGGGAAGCACGTTCTTGAAACTATCGCCATTAGGGTCATTATCCGTAGGTGTTGGGTCATAGGCCGTCAATTCGCCTTTCATAATCGCATCTACAATGATATCGATTAATCTTGATTTAGGCGAAGCGAACGCCTTATTCATCTTTTCCCTCAAATCCAATTCTCTCCAGACACGCTTACTGTAAGCGATATCCGTTTGTCGAATGTTTGCGTATGGGATTACCTTACGCTCTGCAATATCAGATTTTACTAAATAACCATCCACAGGAGGCTCCTCAGCCTGCACGGGCTTGGTACTATTGGACAGATTCTCTTGCTGTGCTAAGACAGCGGTAGAACAAGTCGAGATCAAAATCAATAAAGCACCTAACTTTTTCATCGAAGTAATTATTTATGAGCTGCTCCGATTACTATCGGAATCATTCTATTCATTTAACGAAAAAGAAGCCATCCCTAACAGTTCAAGACTTCCCTCTCCCATTTCTAATTTGTGACTTGGAATGAAATAGGGTCCAAGTTTTGTGCCACACCGTCTGGCCCAACCCCTACAATATTATAAATCGCCACCAATGTACCAGGAGTAATCGCTCCCAGACCAGTTTTCATCTGTGCCGAGAAGCTTGATCCAGAGGATTGATATGGTCCTATAGGGTCCACTCTGGGCTTCAAGATATACATGTTAAATTTGGTAATGCTAAACTTAGCATCAAATTCAAAATTATCCAATGCTGCTGACACTACATTTTGTCCTCTCAGCTGTGCGGCAGAGATTGCTCCTCCAGTTTTACCGGCTACACGTGCTGCAGGTTTCGGGATACGCTTCACCCGAAATTCTGTCGTACCGAGTTGCTGCACTTTACCATCAATCTTTGCAGATACACTAATAGTTGCCTTGCCTGGAGTGGATACTTTAGCAGCATACTTACCTCCCGACCCTGAAACGCTAACACCTGAGCCACTCACATCGATACTGCTCATAGGTATACCAGGTGCAGATACCGAAATTGGATTTGACACACCAATATACAAGACATTCATAGCATCAGGAGATACGACTGCCGAAGGCTTCGCCACCTGATAGGTCATGGGCTCTGTCATGTACTCTTTCATTGTACCGTCTGTCTGCTGCACCATAATCTTACCTTGCCATTTAAACTCTCCTACAGACGATGTATTCACCGAATATAGTCCCTGTCCATCGGTCACGTTCAATGCTCCACCATTTACAGAGATTTGCGGATTGGACTTCGAATCATAAGCAGTCAAAAAGACCTTAGCAGTATACGGTTGACCTTGAATCAAGTACGAGGTGGGTGCTACGGCCACTGCTGAAAACCTATCCAAATTGACGACTGCCTGGTCCATCTTTCCAAAAATATGTTTGACAGCTGCAGATTCGGCATTCTTGGCATCTGCCTTTATTTTTTCCAATGCCGTGATTGCCGCAGTCAATGGGATACCATCTCCAAAGTTAGAATCTTCCCAACTTTTCTTGATACCTGCCCTTGCCGGAGGATCTTGTGCAAATAAACTGAAGTTGACTTCTTTATTTGTCAATTTCTCCAATTCAGCTTTCGTTGCATTTATCTTTTCTCTCAATTCCTTACCTCTTTTCTCGGTAATCATCAATCGATATGCAATATCTGTATTGTTTCTTTTTCTCAAATCTCCAGTCTCATCATCTTCCCCACCACCTTCTTGCGCCAACAGCGTCTTCAATTCTTCTACGTACGAAGTCAAATTGCTGGTCAACTGTTGTGCTTTCTCCGCACGTTCCAAGATAGGTTTGGCACGCTCTGGATTTTCCTTCATTTTTGTCTCTCTAAAAGACAAAAACATATTGTCTATCCCTGATTGCGTATTCTGGGTAGACGTGCTTAAGCTATTTGCTAAATTTTTAAATGCATCTAATATGGAATCACTTACATTGAGCGCTACTAACCCCAGTAGCACCAAATATAGGATTCCGATCATCTTCTGTCTTGGTGTTTCTCTACGACCTGCCATAATGTAAATTTTAATTAATAAAGGATGATTATTAAAATATTACCTATGATCTATTGGTATTCATAGCAGAAAGCATATTCCCATAAATGGCATTTAATGACGCTAAGTTTTTATTAAATGTACTTACTTGTTCTTTGAACTGATGCATATCTGCAGCAGACTCATTGAACGTCTGCAAATCAGCTGCCGCTCTATCAAAAGCATGACTTAATTGAGCCGCTCCTGTGGATGCCGCATTCAATTTGTCTGCAAATTGATTTGTCGCAGTAGCCGTATCAGCTACCTTTGAGATGGCTGCTACTTTGTCGCTGAAAGTACGTAGTCCATCACCCAAATTCCCAATCAGGTTCTCGTCGATTTTGGCATCTTGCAACAACTTATCCAATGCAGCAGTATTTCCTAGCGCTACTGCAGGCTGTGCTACGACAGGACGAGCACCTGCTTTAGGCAATTCTCCTTTATAGTCTTCGTCCAACTCTGGATAGACACGTGCCCAGTCCAACTCGGGCTCGCTTGCCAAGAATCCCATAATAAAAAACAATACCGCTTCTACCGCCAATCCAACACCAATCATCCATTCCCCTCCTTTAAAATGCAATATTTTAAACATCAATCCTATGATTACGACTGACGCTCCCCAGTTGATGAGTGTATTGATCCCAAATTTAAACTTACGCTTAGTTGCCATTTTGCTCTCTTGATTTAATAGTTTTAGCTTCGATTAGTTAGTATGTATTAATAAGATACTCCTGTGTAACGCGTCACGGATCTAAATCCTATATATGACTTTGCGGTATCTTGGTATTCATATTGTCTGGTTGAATTTTGAAGAAAGTACCCTACGTCTTTCCAAGATCCTCCTCGCACGACTTTACGCTTCATTGCGTTGGGGTCAGAAGACTTAGCACTATGCGAATACGTAGGATTCATATCATGTACAAATGAGTAGGCGGACTCATCATAACTGGACTGTGTCCATTCGGCCACATTCCCGGCCATATTATATAAGCCAAAGTCATTGGGCCAGTAAGAATAAACTGGTGCCGTGTAAGCGGCCCCATCATCTATATAGTTACCTCTTCCTGGTTTAAAATTAGCCATCAAACAGCCTTTTGCATTTCGGGCGGATGGACCTCCCCACGGATACTGCATACCTGTCTTTCCGGAGCGAGCCGCATACTCCCATTCGGCTTCTGAGGGAAGCTGATAAGGCATACGTTCTGTTTCGCGATTTTTGGATGCGGCGTTGTTAAAGAGGCGAGTTCGCCATGTATTGAAAGCCTGTGCTTGTTTCCACGTCACCCCCACTACTGGATATTCGTCGAATGATGGGTGAGAGAAATACCCTTCTACCATAGGCTCATTCTGCGCATAACTGAAGTCGCTCAACCATACCGTGGTATCTGGATACACCAACAAAGTATCTCGCATAATAAATTCAGAACGGCTTCTCGAAGGGTCATTTTTGGCATCAATGGCTCTTCTTAGATCATACCACTCATAGTGGTATTTTAACAACCTCACATCGATTTCATTCTTACCAAAAATCCGGTCTTCACCTTGATAATACATGCTCCCAACACGTTCGCGTTGGTTGGCATCCTTCGTTTTCCATGGCGAATTTGCGTTTACCTTATTCCAATCAATATGTCGCTCAGCACCCGCATTCTCACTTTGGATAAAATAACTATCATCTCCCAAAAAGTTGGTTATTAATATCGAATCCCTTACCCAATTGACAAATTGGCGATACTCACTGTTGGAAATCTCTGTATCATCCATATAGAATGGAGCAATGGTCACCTGTCTATTCTGGGAGACTTGGGAAAATGTAATGTCTTCATCCGATTGTCCCATTATAAATGTACCTCCCGGAATCAACACCATCCCAAACGGTGTTTTATTTGCCTTTAGTTTATCAAGCCTTACCCCAACTAATTCACCATTATTACCTGGACCTTTACAACTAGCCATCCCAATGGACACTATAGCGAAGAGTGTAAGAGCCTTTAAAAAATTACAATTCATTTTTTATGAATTTGATCAAATAAGTAGATTTCTTTTCTATGCTTTATAAATATAGCCCATTCTCAATAGACAGCTATTTTGTAAAAATACAACGTTTAATTAATAATATGCCCCTCCTAATTGAAAATTTTTTTTTCTGTAAGGATAGGCCTACAACATCTAACAGGTGCATCCTTCTTTTGTTTTCGCTTTTTTACTTTTCTCGATGGCTAGCGAGAGCTCTCCGACCAGTCGGAATCGGTTTCGCTTTTTTACTTTTCTCGATGGCTAGCGAGAGCACTCCGACCAGTGCGAATCGCACCTCGCTTTGTCGTAACTTTAGTCAAAAAAAGGGCATTTGAATCAAATGCCCTTTCTCTATTTCTTTTATTCGGTCTATTCCTATTTGTTGACCAACTTAATATATTGCTCTACGGCCATCGTCATACTTGGTGCAGCTGGTGTAGGCGCAGGAATATCAAGAATAAGTCCATGATCTAACAACGCTTGCTGTGTAGTTGTTCCAAATGCTGCGATACGGGTATTGTTCTGCTTGAAGTCTGGAAAATTATCATACAGAGACTGTACGCTTGATGGACTAAAAAATACGATCACATCGTAAAAAACATCTTTAAGATCGGACAAGTCACTGATTACCGTTCGGAACAATACTGCGGGGGTAAAATTATACCCATTCTCCTGCAGCCAGTTTGACGTCTCCTCGTTGGCGACATCCGAGCAAGGGAAAAGGAATTTTTCCTTGCTGTGTTTCTTCAGTACATCTTCCAAGTCCTTCGCAGTCTGCTTACCAAAGAATATCTTACGTTTGCGATACTGGATATACTTTTGTAAATAGAGAGCAATAGCCTCTGTGATACAGAAATACTTCATTTCAGCAGACACTTCAAATCTCATTTCTTCACATACTCGAAAAAAATGATCTACAGCATTCTTACTGGTAAAAATGACTGCTGTATGCTCAGATAAATTGACCTTATCTTTTCGCACCTCTTTAGCAGGCACTCCTTCCACATGAATAAAGCCTCTAAAATCTAACTTAAGGTTATATTTTTCAGCTAAATTGAAATAGGGGGATTTATCATTTTCGGGTTTGGGAATAGTTACTAGAATACTCTTAACTTTCTTAGCTCTTTCAACATCAGAAGTTTGCATATCTTTCATTTATTTGCTCAACGTCCGCACTAATATCAATATCGGTGCAATTTCTAGGCAGCAAAGGTACACAATTAAATAAAAAATAGGAAACCTAAGATTGCTAAACAAATGAAAAGCAGTGCGTAAAAACCTATAAATGAACAATATAAATATTAAAATTAGTGATAAAGATATTACTATTGTAAAATAAGCGGTAGGCAACAAACTCAAAATCAGCACTGCCGGCATTAGAATTAACATACTGTTAAAATAAACTAAATACAAAACAGCAATATATTCACGTACCAATTTATTCAATTCGAAAATATAGGAAATAAATCGAATAATCAAAATTTTCACGATGAAGAGAACCCCCACAATAAGGGACACTTTAAAAAAGTTTTCGAGGGTCAACAATCGCTGGCTTTGGCTGAGGTAAGCGTCAAACATCAGTAGAAAAAGCCCTAGCGTAAAACTAAAAATAAGGTATAGAAAAATATAAGGCCAGGAAGTTGCCATATTATCCTCCTTGCTCACCTGTTGAAGTAGTCTGTCCTTAAAATATGCTTCTATGATCACATAGAAATCTAATGGAAAATACCGTCTGACCATAGCAACAGCAAACATCAAAATCAATATAGTGGCCATGATCCACAGCGGCCGAGTAGTTTTTATATCCCCACTTTTGACCACATCTGTCGACTGTCTCTTCAGCGTATCGGCAAATTTCATCCATTTCAGGAAATCGCCATTGGTCACGATCACTTGATCTTTTATATATTGTGGTACGACCAGCGCTCCATTTGGATTTGGCTTGAGATATAGCGGACGTGATGGAGCGAGCTGCATAGTATCCAAGGCAACATCATGGGCAGGGAGTGTGATCGTTGCGCCTAGAGAATCGTTTTGTATGTTTGTATTTTTGATGGAAGAAGATGACAACGACAGCAAAGAAACTGATAAAAAGCTGTGATTGTGTACAAGCGCTTTTTTATCTAAGTTTGCTAACGATACCGAGGGCCAAAATGACGTAAGTAAGCTGGTCAAACATAAAAAAAACAAACTCCTGACTGGTATGGACATATTTCTTGATTCGAACGGTAAAGTTAAAACAAAACTTTCATGATTCCATAGAATCACAGACAAGCATGAAAATTCTTGATGGCAAAGTACTAAGACAAACACTTTCATACAAATACTTTAATGACACCCAATATGCAAAATTCAATCACTAGATGTCCATGGTGCGGGACCGACGAACTCTATATGCGTTATCATGACGAAGAATGGGGCAAGCAGGTTACGGACGAGCAGATTTTATTCGAATTTTTGGTACTCGAATCCGCGCAAGCCGGATTGAGCTGGATTACGATTTTGAGAAAACGCGAGCACTATCGAAGACTATTCGCAGACTTTGACTACCACAAGGTGGCCCAATTCACAGCTGATGATGTCGAACGCTTGCTCTTAGACCCGGGCATCATTCGGAATAGACTAAAAGTAAAGAGTACGATTGAGAATGCAAAGATATTCATTCGAATACAAGAAGAATTTGGCAGCTTCTACCGGTATCTTTACTCGTTCTTACCTCATGAGGCTCCTATCATCAATCAACTAAAAAGCCTGAAAGATGCCCCTGTCAGCACCCCAGAATCTGATGCCATCGCAAAAGATCTCAAAAAACGAGGAATCAAGTTTTTTGGCACAACGATATGCTATGCCTATATGCAAGCTGTAGGCATGGTCAACGACCACCTAGTAGATTGTACCTTCCGGGATCGTTAAGATCCTGAAGGTACATGCTGATAAATGTTTGGTAGATTTCGGCATTGGCCATTGTAATCCAAGCCATATCCGACGACGAACTCTTCATCAATCTCAAACCCAATGTACATGATGTTGTCAAAGGTCACTTGAAGATTGGCCGGTTTCATCAACAATGCGCACACGGAAATACTCGCAACTTCCAACCGTTCCAAAGCATCCATTGTATATTTGAGCGAATGCCCAGAATCAATAATATCTTCTACGATAATGATATCTCTTCCTTTTAGATCCATCCCTACCCCGATCAGTTCGGAAAGCCTTCCCTGCTCCGTACCGCTATAAGATGCGAGCTTGACAAACGAAAGTTCGGAGGGTATCACCACCTGCTTCATAAGATCGGACATGAACATAAAGCACCCATTGAGTACACCAATAAATACGGGATGCTTATCTTGGTACCTCATATTCAAATCAATACCAATTAACCGTATACGCTTTTGTATCTGATCGTGATCGATCATTAACTCAAAATCCAAATTATCTATCGTCAGACTCTTCATGCTCTATTTGTTTTTCTTTTATCGAAGGATTCCTAATCAGCTGAATACGTGGGCACTTCGTTCATTCTGTTCTAAGAGAAACCTATTATTATCGTTCTACAGGAGGTTTTTTATCGAAAATCTTATCAAAAAGACCTCTTTTTTCCTTTTCCTGTAGCTCTAATTCTCGAATTTTGTCCTCCTGTTCAGCATCAATATCCACATCCAGCCCCTGCAGGCTATCCACCTCCAGCCCCGCAGGTCTATGAGGACGGAGATTAGGCTGTAGACTCACCGTATAGAATCCATAATTAGCGACTGTGGTATCACGCGCCAGCTGGCCGGTTTTCACCATTATATTGCCATAGGTACTGAAATATCGATAGACATTCTCCTTCAAGTGACCGGTATATTCGAAAGAATACAGTCCTTTTTTGGGCTTAGGGACGATGCTAGATAGAAATAGGCTCTCGCCTAATGTAATCTCCGCCGGTGTCTTCCCGAAATAGTAACGAGCAGCTTCCGTAATGCCATAGACATTATTCCCCCACTCGATAACATTGAGATATACTTCATACATCCGTTGCTTACTCACCTGCTTAGATGACTCCATCAGCCACACGAGCATGATTTCTTCTAATTTACGGACCAAGGTCTTATTCCGATTCAAAAAAACGTTCTTAACCAACTGCATGGATATTGTACTTGCCCCTCTTTTGAATTTGCGTTCTTTAATATTTGTGACAATGGACAGCTTGAAAGCTTCCTCTTGAAAACCATTGTGCTTAAAAAAGAACGGGTCTTCGGTATTGAGCAGTGTCGTACGCATATAATTCGAAATCCGATCATAGGTTGCAAAATTAGGATTTTGCGGCCCTACCGTGATTTCCCGCATGACCTTATCACCTTCATAAGCGGTATAGACAAATGGCCCGTTAAGCTTATTGATATCAGCCTTACCCCACTTCTGGACCTTGAGCTCTTGGTCGTCTATCTTTGATACAAACGTCAATTGATCTGGTTTCTTAAGGTTGACTTCAAAATCAAGATCATACTGGATATTACCTTGGACTTGAACACCTTCCAAGGATTCAAATAACCCCTTAGGTATAGCATCGAAAAGCTTCTGCGCCTCGAACCTGCCCGTATGAATGGACAGTGCTACAATTTTCTCTGGCTTATGTACATATTTGGCTTGTGGGCTAAATTCAAAATCTTTCACCTTCACCTTGCTCTCTTTTACCAATTCAATAGACTGCGCACCTATATCCACCCCTCCCTCCAACGTGGCTTCAGGAATATTGATATCTTGGTCGGAAAGACGCCAGTGATGGACATTCAAATTCTTAAACTGCCAATCACCTCTAAGCGTCAAGAGTTCTTTGCCCTTACGATTTACCTTCTGTAGGTCGAATTGGATTTCGTCAAAGCTCATCCGTATACCGAATTTACTACGTAGAAAGGGGAATTCCGTATTCTTTTTTTCGGAAGCAAGCTTTAGATTGAGTTCCTGAGCATCTGGATTGACATGGCCCATCACATGCCAGCGGCCCTCATCACCGTTGAGGTATAATGCGGCATCAATATCCCCCCCTGCAATCTCGGCACGTGGCACCTTCAATTGTTGATAAGTACTATCATCCTTGAAAGAAATTTCGAAATTGCGCACATCCATGTTGCGCGGAATCTTGAAAAAGACCTTTTTTAGCAAACCATCAGCTAGGGCAGCGAGATTTTTTTCGGCCTTAGGAGTAGGGGTAGAATCTTGTTTATTTTTCTTGAACAGAAAGTCATAATTATTGACCACACTATCTCGTTTTACGAGCGTGAATCGAGCATTTTCCATCTCGATGAGCCCAATTTTGACATCCCCGAAAAGCAGCGGCCATAATCTCACCGACACGGCAAAATCATCTATCTGCGCAAGTTGGTCTTTCCCCTTGGGCGTGACGAACACATTCTTAAAGACAACAGTAGAAAGCCCTCTGAAGCCGTAGTATTGAATCTTAAGGTCCACATTATACTGACTTTCGGCTTTCTGTTTGGCAGAAGCAATAGCTCGCTGTAAGATGGCATCCCTCTTGCTTAGCCCATAAAGCAAGCCTATCCCGCATATCAATACCACCACCGCAATTGTGCCGATGATCCATCGTTTTTGCTTGATGGTGATTTTATTATAGAATTTCTTGAGCATATCCATATCTAAACGCTTGACGGCTTCTTTTCTTATTTGCTCACTATTGACAAAGCCTTCTATCCCGATAAGAGATCCCGTATAATCCTAAGCCGTAGATGCTGTCATCACATTTCACCCTGCAAGTATAATTAAAATAAAGCCAGATTGGTTTAAGAGCTTATTTAAAAATTTGTGATTGCTTTCCAGCACCTGTCCTTCGTTTTAAAAAACATCCAAATGACAGGATTCTGTTGCGCATTCATTAGATTTGTGTTTTCATATTGAAGCAATGGTTACTAAAGAACAGATTTTAAATGCCCTGAGCCATGTAGAAGAGCCTGACCTAAAAAAGGATTTGGTCACACTGCACATGATTCAGAATATAGAAATACTTCCCGACAAAATCAAGTTTGATGTAGTACTGACTACGCCCGCTTGCCCATTGAAGGGACACATTGAGCATGCATGCCGCAACGCTATCGCGCTCTTTATCGATAAACAATTGGTGGTCGATATCAATATGACCGCTAAAGTGACCAGTCGTGAGGGACATCAATTGTCCGGCATCAAAAACATTATACTAGTGGCCTCCGGCAAAGGAGGTGTCGGTAAATCTACCGTAGCTGCCAACCTAGCGTTGGCTCTTGCCGATACAGGAGCTAAGACAGGCTTGCTCGATGCGGATATATACGGCCCATCACTGCCTATTATGTTTGGACTTGAAGGTGCCAAACCACAGTCTACCCAGACTGCCGATGGTAAAACAAAGATACTACCCCTCGAAAAATTCGGAATCAAACTACTTTCAATTGGTTTTTTCACAGACCCCAATCAACCCATTCCTTGGAGAGGGCCTATGGCTACTTCAGCCATAAAACAACTTTTCAATGATGCCGATTGGGGCGAGCTGGACTACTTAGTCGTCGACATGCCTCCAGGTACAGGTGATATACACATCACCGTAGCACAAAGCTATCCTATCGCTGGAGCGGTAATCGTGACCACTCCTCAACAGGTTGCCCTTGCCGATACCATTAAAGGAATAGGCATGTTCATGATGGAGGGAATCAATATCCCGATACTGGGTATTGTCGAAAATATGTCTTACTTCACGCCTGCCGAACTCCCTGAAAACAAGTATTACATCTTTGGGAAAGATGGTGGAAAACGACTTGCAGAAGAGAATCACACCGCCTTCTTGGGAGAAATCCCTTTAGTCAAAAGCATTTCCGATGCTGGTGATAATGGATTTCCAATCTTGTTGGATGAGGAGAGTCCGTTGCAACAAACCTTTGCCGATATAGCAGGTCGTACAGCACAGCAGCTGTCTATCGTACAGGCTAGAAAATAAAATATTTAGTCGAAAGACACCATCTTGCTGGGGCAAGCCCGCTATGATGGTGTCTTTTTTGCATCCCTCGCTCTAGCCCCATGACCGACATTGTTTCCCGCCAAGACCACGAAACTCACTTTGTTAACTCAATTTTAGTTTAATACTAAAATAATGTTTAACTTTAAATGAAATCAGCAATCCGGTTATTGCAGACACTACCTATTATAAGAATTAAATGTATGGAAAGCATCGATATCATATATAATGTATATCAGAGGACTGTCGGCAATTATAAATTTTCCATAAGGTCGTATTATTCCCGCCATGTAGACTTGGGTATTGGATTCTTTGTCAATGACTTGCCCCTGCCCATCTTCTATTATGAGGCGGAGAAGACCAATAGCATCCCCGTTTTGGAATTCAACCATGCGCTGATACAATCGTTTATGGATTCTGATAATTACGAGAACAAGAACGTGACCGCTCGCTTTATTAGTTTCAAATCCTTAATCAAGATGTTTGAGTTCTATGCTCACTCCCATTTTGCCGAAACACCCAACGAATCGTTATTGGAAAATCAAACCTATAGAGATTATATGAATCAATTGACTCAAAAGATAAGAGGATTAAAGTAAGAAAACATTTACTATCTTTAGTTTACTAACGATAAATGACGAACACTATGCACATCCTCGCTAGATTAACAGTTGTATTGGCGGCCAGTAGTATCCTACTGTTCGCTTCCTGCAATTCTGTATCCACAGAAAATCAAAATAGAATCAGAGTAAGTGGAGAAGGAAAGATAAGGGTGATGCCCGACCAAGTGACGTTGACCATAAATGCTGCGTTTACCAAACCCAGGATGGTGGATGCTGTACACGAAACCCAAGCTACGGTGGATAGTGTGATTTCTATCTTACAACGATACGGCAACAACAAAGAAGATATCAAGACAAGTAGTATATCGGCCAATAAAGATTACCAATATATCGGGAATACTACTAAATTCGTTGGCTATCAAGCCCAACAAACCATAGACTTTGTCTTACACGATTTGACCAAGTTCACAGAGTTGACGGGCAAATTGCTGGAAACAAAGATCAGCAGCATCTCTTCCGTCCAATTCAACCACTCCAAAGCAGACAGCATCTTGCGCGAAGCGGATTTGATTGCGTACGATGATGCGCTCAAGTCTGCTCAAAAGCTAGCCAACAGAGCAGAGGTCAAAATCGGTAAGTTGCTCTATATCGCCAATGACGGAAGTGCATTCAACGCATCTGCAGGTTATCAACCCGGAGTACAGCTAGAGACTTTCAATAAGGCATACGGTGGCGCGGGGTTTAAAATCGCTCCCGAAGTGCTCGAATTTACACGGAATATCCACGCCGAATTTGAGATTGACTAAAATTCCGACTTCCTCAATCCAACTTTCCAAGATATACAGCATCTGACAGCTCGTCCCTAAAGTTGTCTACGAAACCGATATAGACATGTACCCCCTGATTTCGGTGGGCAAGTAAGGCAGACTGTACCTGATAATGGCCGGTATTTGCAGGTACAATTGCAGCCTTTACATCGGCTTGCGTCTCCACCTCGACTAATACCACGTTGAGCTTGATCCAATCGTTCCAATGATCTGCTATAGGCGTCCAAGTAATGTGTAAGACCTCCCCTACTACTTCCATTTGCGCATTTTCAGGCATAAACAATTTCCCTCTAAAAGGTTTGAATAATTCGGGGCGCACATAAGGCTCCTGGTTTTCATCAAGAGCAATACATTCTTTCCGGACATGGGACTGAGCCAAATTAGCCGCATTTTTTGTAGGATGATCGACAAGTAGGTTCTTATATCCGTACTTGACGATCGGGAATAGATATCGTAGAAAATTATTGGTCACTTTTGTAATCTTACGATTCAATAGCTCTGCTGCACTAGGAGAAGAAGTACGAGGCCTACGGCGTCCACGCACGATATTTTGGCCATTTAATACATAGGCATATACACTACCGAATTTGCCCCGAAGAGGGCCGTTGGGCCCATCATTTAGAATTGCCATAGCTTCATTAATAGGTTTTTGATTAAATACAAGTCAACACTTAGTTATTAACAACTTTTACGTTAAGATGTTTTTAAATTAGTTTTAACATAGTCTTTGTATAGCTATTGGCTATGGTAAGGCTATGTTAAGGCTATGGTAACCCTAGGTTAAGGCTAATTTAATATCTAATTTGGTCACAATTTAATACCCATTTAGCTTTCCGAAATTCTGTCCTTGTATCAGCATAGCAGATATGCAAGAACAGGAGTGTAAAAAGCAGTTACAATTCCTCCCTGCGAAAGAGAAACTTCATGCATCTACATCATCACTTAAGCTATTAACAAGATTTATAGGCACAGTTTACCCCTCTAGACCGTCTTATACAGAAGTACGTAAGGGCGGATGTTTCCCAGATAATTGAAAAATACAGTTGCCAAAACAACTTACAACCTGTGGTTATAGGAATTATCAATAAAAGAAAAATATGTCACCATTTTTAAAAAGACGGAAATGTAAATTGCAATTAAAAAAGATATGAAAAGAACGACAATCTGCTTGGCAGCCCTGTTGGGCCTGACATTCGTTGCGTGCAAGAAGGACAACGAAAAACAACCTGAGCAAACTCAAAAAATAGATATGATTTCCATTAAGGGAATCGACTATCCCAAAGATTCCATTCTGGCAGAATTCGCAAAGGGATTAGGATGGGATACTTCAACATTTTACTTTGATCAAACCCATGAAGTCTTCATACTAAAAGGCTACGACGGGTCCCTTCTCCCTGAAAAATACCTAATACTTAAGGACAAATAAACAAACTTATAAGAATGGAAAGAATAATATTATTAGTTGTTTCAATCTTCTGGTTGAACTCACTATTTGCCCAAACAACTCACCATGAGGCAGTAACGGGCACTGCTGCATTGTATCAAAGTGGAACGTTAACCCATGATGTTCCAGGAAGCCCCATTCCAAGAGGATATTATATTTTGTTAGACGATGGTAAGGATAAAATTCTAGATGCGAGCATTGGAATTGTTAGAACGACGGCCGCAATCAATAAGCAATTGGAATTCCAAGTATTTATCAATTTCATTGATGATAACGGAATTATTCAGGCTAGTTCTGATATAAAAACATTTACCGAGTCGGATTTCAGCGCACCTAATGGGACTAGCACTAGTTCGGGACTAAAGACATCCTATTTAAGAATTTCCAACACTATTAACCGAGCAGGGCGTCTAGTTGTTACCTATCGTGTCCGCAACTCAGCGGGAACTTGGTCAGATGACTTTTACAACGAAGCAGATGCCATTCAGGTCGTTGTTAAGAAGGTAACACAATTTTCCGGTCCAGACAAAATCTGCACGGAAGGAACGTATACCATCATCAATCCAGGGACAGTTACTATTGAAAATGCGACTAATATCGCTACTTTGACCAAAATCAATGACAATACATATAAGATAACCCGAATAGGCGGAACCTCCAATTACGGTGTGGTTACATTAAAATCTGTAATTAACGGAATCACTTATTCTAAATCCATTACGATTGGTGAACGATATTACATCAATGGATATGACGCAATAGGATATGATGGTCTTACTTACTCTTTTTATGTAGTATCAGGCCAGCACGGCACAACATACTCTTGGAATATATCCGGACTACCAGTAGATGCTACTATTGAAGATGCCGACCAACCACTCGTCAAAATCAAAATGCCAATATGGCGACGAGGTAATCCTACTGGAGGCACCATTATTATGAACCTCTCCATAAACGGTCCATGTGGTACATATGGGGTAAGCAAACAAATCACTTACGGAACTGTTAGTGGCGGTGGTGGTGGAGGCGGTGGTGGAGGCGGGCCTATTATTAAACAACCTGACCTACCGTAATTTAAATAAAAATGGCATAGTGGCTCTTATTTAGAAGAGATGCCCTAATAAGTGCATCTCTTTTTTAATGTTGAGTTCAGCAACTTATTTTGTCATGACACATAAAATATTCAAACCCAACTTTATCTAGCTAACAAAAAAAGGGCTGTTCCAATTTTAGCAAGAACAGCCCTTCCTTATATATCAACGTTATTGCGGATTATTTGGAAGTATATCCGGATTAGAGTCAACTTCAGCTTGGGGAATCATAAACAAAAATCTACTATCACCTACAGGAATATCGAACTTACCATAGGTTGGATGATTTGATCCAGCATAATTTCTCACCACACCTTTGCTTAACCGCTTCAAATCAAACCAAGCAAAACCTTCACCCCACAGTTCAATTCTCTTCTGCGTAATTATCTCCTCAATCAATGCTGCTCCAGTCTTTGTTGATTTAACATACTGAGGATCCCGCTTACTTGTGATTTCAAATAGTACATCTCTAGCACCGCTCTCATTGTTAGATTTAGCTAATGCCTCAGCTTCGATATAATACAACAAAGAAGACCTTAGATATATGTAGTCACCCTGCGTTCTATCGCTTGTCATATCCCTAAACTTCAAACTGATATAAGGTCCATACTCTGTACCACTAAATACTCCACCCTCGCTACCCAAAAAAGCGGACTTTCGGTAATCTGTTGATGACATCGCATCGTACAATCTTCTATCTATGGATATATTTCCTCCCTCAGCATAGCCGGTATTTGTATTATCAAAAATAGAAAAGAAACTTGCAACAAAAGTCGTTAACTCAGCATTGATATCAGCACCCCACATCGTCTCAGCTTGATTCATATCATAGAAACCATTCTTCCAATCTGCTTCACTAAGAAGAGTATAAGATTGCCTAGCAGCGTTAGCCTGCTCTGCAGCTTCCGGATACTTTCCCATTTCCAAGTAAACATCAGCCAGAAAAGCCTGAGCAACACTCTGATCAACCATCTCTTTACTAGGTCTAGTATATCCTTCCAAAGCAGCAACAGCTTCAACTAAATCTTTCTCGATTTGAGCATATACCTCACCAACTGTACTTCTATTTGGTAATGCCGTATCTGCATTAATAGGAATGGATAAATCTGATGTATGTCCAACAAATGTAGGTCCAAAAATACGTGCTAGCATGAAGTGAAAATACCCTCTAAGTGCTAAAGCCTGTCCTCTAATACCTCTTAACTCTGCATCATCAGTATTAGCATCTACGCTATTAATGATTGTATTTACATTTTTTATCTGAGTGTAGTAAGTAAACCAAGGGAAATGTGTTCTAGAATTTGTAGATACTCTACCAGTATAATTATAGTTGAACCCCCCCCAATTCAGGTTTTCCATTATGACGTCATTACCCATCAAATCGATGACCGACAAGACGCCTTTGTGTCCATAGTCTTCATGCCCCGCATATCCAGTCGTTGTAGCAGACCGTAATGTCGCAAAAACACCTCGCAAAGTGCCTAAAGTAGCTGCTGATGAAGATCCCAACTGATCCGGATTGATCGTCGACTGCGGGTCGACGGTTAGGTAGTCTTTACTACAAGAAGAAAATAAAGCCCCTGCAAGTAGTATATATATAATATTTTTCTTATTCATTTCTTTAAAATTTTACTGTTAAACCTAGAGAAACACTTCTTAATAAAGAATAACTATTAAGGGTTTGACCGTTGTTAAGTTCCCCTCCAAGTTGCATCATCCTTGGATCCATACCTTGACGTTTTGACCACATAAACAAGTTATTTCCAATAACACTTAATCGAGCATTTTTAATTCCCATCTTATCAAATGTATTGTTAGATAAGTCGTACGACACTCCAAAATTTTCCAAGCTTAGATAGCTTGCAGAAACCAAGTATAAATCAGAATTACTAAATTGAGTGTTATCCACACTTGATAGTATTGGAAGAGATGCATTCTTGTTCTCAGGGGTCCAAGTATTATAAATATCTTTATGATAATTAGCACCACTACTTCCCATTCCAGTACCTTCTCCGAACAGTCCCTGATACACATTATCATATACATATCCTCCTATTTGGTATGCAAAACCAACATTAAAGGACAGCTTTTTATAGCGTAAATCAAGTCCAAACCCACCATACAAATCTGGGTGAGCAGTTTTCTCGCTTAAGTACTGAGTAGCTGCGGAATGCGTTCCGGTGGTAGTTTTTGCGCCGATTGACTTCCCGGTAATAGGGTCAACTTCCCCTTGATTCCATTTACCAAACCCAGTTTCAGCATCAACTCCAGCAAATTCTCTAAGGTAATAGGTGTAAGCACTTTCTCCTTCAACAAAACGGAATACTGTCCCAGAGACAAAAGGCTGAGGTAGTCTTGTAATCTTATTTTTGTAGTGAGTTGCATTGGCCCATAGGTTTAAATTCAAATCCTCGGTGCGGACAACATCCCCATTGATAGCTATCTCGACACCAGTATTCTTCATATCACCGATATTTTGGGATTTGGCAGGGATTCCCAAAGAAGGTCTCTGTGGAAAATTATACAACATATCTGAAACAGCTCGTGTAAAGAACTCAAAATCTACATTTAACCTATTTGCAAAAAGACCCAATTCAAAGCCCGTATTGAAATTACGAGAGACTTCCCATTTCAAATCCTTTGTACCTGTATACACTTGCTTGATTGAAGGATTACCTTCTGCGTCAGCAGTAATTTCAAATTGGTCAACATAAGGGTAATAATTTCTACTAAATCCAAAATGAGACCTATGATCCATTGTTACATAAGACGGATAATACAAATTGTCATTCCCCTGCTCACCATAACTAATTTTCAACTTCAAATTAGAAATGCTATTGATATCCTTCAAAAATTCTTCATTCGAGACAACCCATGCTCCACCTAAACCATAAAAGTTACCCCATCTATTGTCAGGATGAAAAACTGAAGAACCATCTCTTCTGTAAGACGCATTCAAGTAATATTTGTTTGAATAACTATAGTTTAATTTAGATAAATATCCTTCTACTTTATAAAGATCATTGTATCCATTCAGCGCACTAAATTTACTTGCATTAGACAAGAAATCCTCATTAGGGATGACAATCATCGTCTTACTTCCAGACAAAAGCTTATTTGAATAATCAGAAGTCTCATGACCTATCATTACGTTTAACTTATGCTCTCCAAAGGTTTTATCAAAACTTAACAATTGCTGATTTGTCAATGTTTGCTCCATTGTTATAGCATTTGTAATAGAACCTCCGTATGGAGCAGAATCTCCCCCTTCTTCGTTTGAATAGCGGAATCTATTACCACCCAAATAGTCATAACCTAAATTATAGGTAAAATTGAAATACTTCAAGAAATCAAAGGAAGCATAAGCTCTTAGCCCCAAGTTTGTATTGTTGTTGGTTTGCTTATCCAATAACGTAGAGGCATAAGGATTCATATTTGTAATATATGGTCGAGTAGACGCACTTCCATCTGGATTGATGGTTTCACCCTTTCCCCAATCGTACAATTCTCGCCCTGATGCATTATACATTTTCTCTCCTTTTGCATTACGGGCGAAAATTGGATAAATAGGAGCCATATTCCTAGACCAAGAGAACAAATTGGAATAAGTTGCTGAACCTTTTCCAGCTTGAGGATCCTTAGCTTTAGTACTTGCAAAATTCACATTCGTACCCAACTTAACAAATTCATATGGTCTAAACTCGAGATTTGCGCGGCTTGAAATTCGGTCAAAGCCAGAATTAACAACGTAGCCCTCATCTTTCAGATATCCCCCGGATAAAAAAGCAGAAATCTTATCAGTAGCATATGACATATTCAAAGAATGTTCGTGTCGAATACTATTATCAAACAGATAATCATTCCAATCATCGTGATAGAGCAAAGATGCATCTGGATTTATTTTCCCAGTCAATGGGTCTATAATTTTATTGTTCGCAACATTGAAAATATTATATCCTAAATCCTGCACAAGACTATTAGTGGCTATTGACCTAGCATCCGCGTCAGTTTCATCTTCGACTAAGGCGCCTAATCTTAACCTCTGCCATCTTAACTCGTAGTATTCCTTTGGATCAGTTATATAGTTATAATCTTTTATTGCTCTAGAATTCACGCCAACTCTAGTATCAAAATTAATATCAACTTTACCCGTTTGCTTACCTTTTTTAGTTGTTATAATAATAACACCATTTGCTCCGCGGCTTCCATAAAGGGCATTGGCAGATGCATCCTTTAAGAAAGACATCTCCTCTATATCTTGAGATGAGATTGCCGCAACATCACCATTATATGGCACACCATCGATAACATACAATGGATCGTTAGAAGACGATATAGAGCCCAAGCCTCTAAACCTAACCGTAGCAGCAGCACCTGGTTGTCCAGACGTAGAACGTATTTGGACACCACCAACTTTTCCCGCTAACGACTGGATAACATTCGCCGTCTGAACCTGTTCCAAATCTTTGGATTTTAAAGTCGAAATCGATCCTGCAATCGACTCCTTTGTTTGCGTCCCATATGCAGTAACTACAACCTCCTCCAAAGACGTCTCATCGCTGGCCAACTGAACATTCACTGTAGAACGATCACCAACAGCCACCGTTTGGCGTTGGTATCCTACATACGAGAATACTAACGTAGCGTTGCCCGCTACATTAATGGAATAATTTCCGGAACCATCGGTCTGTGTGGCTGAAGTAGTTCCCTGAACTGCCACAGATACACCTTGTACAGGTGTACCGTCAGAAGCTGAGGTCACTTTACCAGTCACCTGACGATTCTGTGCATACGTCACCCCAACCAAGAGTGTACACACCAGAAAAAAACTGAGTAATTTTTGTTTCATATGTTTATGTTTATTAATAAAAGTGCCTCCCGAAAGAGACGTGAGTAAGCAACGAAATAGTTTACGAAAAAACGGTTTCAGAACTGCAAGTAGTAATAACTGGTATTGGCAAGTAGCATATAACAACATTTTGTTAAAAAATGTTAAAACAAAAATAATAGTTAATCCAAAAAAAACAAACGATTGCATAAAAAACCATTGCACGTTTATGTATGAAAAATGTTAAAAAATAGATAATTATACATTAAAACAACAATGCGCGCATAACAAATATTTTTTATTATCAATATTTTACAGCTTCAATTGTAACAAAGAATTCAAAAAGGTTTCCATAGTCATGGACCTGCTTTTGCTCAATTATGCATGTATCAATTGCTAATTTGACATTACAATAAAGAGTTTATAAACAAATCCTAAAAGATAAGCTCTTATTTAAACAATAATTCTAAAAATTTACAGCCAAAAGCAAAATCTGTGCGATGTATATCGGCGACCACAACTATTTGCATAGCCAACTACAAAAATGAAACTATAATTATCTACGAATAACACCACAGAAGCTATCTCGCAATGCCACCACACGACACAAAAATCAATCTAGATAGTCCCAAAAAAAACGGTTATCTCTTTCGAGACAACCGTTCCTATTGCTACAATTTGTATTATTTAACTAATCTATCTTGTTCCACCGGCCCACCAAACATTTTCAGAATAGACGTAAGTACCATTTCCATAAGCTGCTTCAACGTTAGGGTTGGTTGTGGTTTCAGAATTACCATAAGGCAAACGTAACGGGAATTTATTTGGATTCTTCAATTCGACCAAATTTTCACCTAAGCCTTTCCATCTGCGAATATCATTGTACATCTCAGTAGATTCTCCCGAAGCGCCAAAGAAAGCAAGATATTTTTGAATTACAATCTCCTTTAAAGGGTTTGCTTGGAACAACGGTTTAACTTCGTCAGCAAAATATGCGTCAATATCGGTTTGGGCTATCGCTGCGGAAGTTTCCGTTAGCCCACCATTTGCATTGACTGTAGGAGCATCGAATGCTGCTTTAACAGACTTTTCCGAGTTGACAATAGCTGCAGCAATTGCGGCTTTTAACACTGGCTCTATCTGTGCGGTTGACCTGCCCAATCGTTGCATCGCTTCTGCTTTCAAGAACTGCAATTCATGGTAACTCAACAACTGTGTAGATGCAGTTTGTGAGTACACGAAAGTAGATGTCAAATAACTATACTGTATTTGATCATTCTCGCCATTGGGAGCCAAAGCATCATAAGATGCTGCACCCACATTCATGTCATCTATCTGCGTCCAATCTGCATCTGTAAAATTTCTATTGCGACGTGGATCATTTCTTTCAATCATCTTGTCTGCAATGCTTTTACTTGCGGCTAAGCCATCTCTTGACCATTGAAAGTCAAATAAAGGGTTCAGATTCTGTGCATCGTACACATTGAATGCAGCTTCTTCTGAAGCCCCAGCAAACGACTTATCAACGAAGGCAACGACATCTTCCAAGGCTTTTGTCTTGTTGGCCGTAACTTTTAATAAACGCATGGTATACCTTGCCTTGAGACCATAAGCGAATTTAATCCATTTTGCATTATTGCCCGAAAACAACAGGTCATGCGTTGCGTAACCACCTGTTACATGCGTATCTCCTTTGGGTATGTTCTCGATAGCAGCATCTAACAACTCAATGATTTGAGTATAGATGACTTCTTGCTTATCAAGATTAGGTGTCTTATTGCCAAATGGATTGAAAGCCTCCGAGAAAGGCACGTCACCAAACATATCTGTCAACAATGCCGTGTTGTAAGCTACTAATATCTGTCCCACACCTAATGTCGAGTAATTACCGGCTTGTGAACCTCCGTCTGAACATTTGGCAACAATAATACGTGCATTTTTTACTACATTATAAATACTGTTCCAGCTGTTATTAAATGTAGTTGCTGACTGCGGCTCACCTTCACGATGCTCCGCATTCCACAATTGATTATGTGTACCTACTTCATGCTCTACGTATGTTGAAAGATAAGTATTTAAATCTCCTCCAACTCCCCTTACGGCTGTTTCTGTGATAACATCCGCTAAGATGAACTTAGCTTCGACATCCGTCGGGTTATTGGGATTTTTGTTGATTTCATCCATCCTGTCTTCCGAGCAAGATGAAAGTGCAATTGGTGTAGCAATTAGCCCCAATGCTAAAAGTTTGACTATACTATATTTGAATTTCATTATTTTAGAATTTAATGTTTACTCCTAAACCATAGCTAGAAGTTCCTGGAAGTGAAAATCTCTCGAAAGCTCCAGACATATTGGTATTCCCTTGGGAAACTTCAGGGTCAAAACCTTTCAACTCTGACCATAAGATAATGTTACGCGCAAAAGCATTGACATCAACTGCAAATCTAGCAGTCGAGTACACAGGGTAGCCAATAGCCACTTCTCTTAATTTTACAAAGGAAGTGCCAAATACCGAAGATTCCGAAATGCTGTTCTTTCTGTTGAAGTAATCATAAGCGTTGGCCGGGTTAATCAAGATATCGTTCTTTTCGTACACGCCAGGGGAAACTTCCTTCACGGCTTCTTCTTCAAACAAGAAAGGAGCACCACTTCTAAAGTCGGCTGATTTTTGAGTAACACCGTAGAAATCTAAAATCCCAGCAGTTCCGGACAACATCTGTCCCCCACTCTTCCAATCGAATACGGCAGATAATCTGACTTTCTTATATTCCAGTTTGGTATTGAAGCCCAAAAGAAAATCAGGTGATACAGAACCTATTACCTGCTGCTTACCTGCCTGTGGCAAGCCTTTAGCATCGACAACGATTTGTCCAGCATCATTTCTCAAATAAGAAGTACCGTATATAACCGGGAATTTTTGATCGATACCTGCACGCACTTGGGGTTCTACGAAACCACCTAAAAAGATACTTTGTACACCTTCTGCCAGCTCGTCCACATAGTTATCAATTTTGGTAAAATTGAAAGCCATGTCCCAACGGAAATCACCCTCGCGGAACGGAGAAATATTCAATGTCACTTCATGTGAGTTGGTATGTACCTTTCCTCCATTGGTAACCAAGCTATTGTATCCGCTTGACCCTCCTAACGGTACTTCGAAAATTTGATCTTTCACATTTTGGCGGGAAAAGGTATAACTCAAATCAAAAAGGCCTCTATAGAATGTCAGGTCTGTACCGAATTCGTAAGCTTTAGTATTTTGCGGCTTTAATGCTGGATCATATAAAATCTCGTAAGGTGTAAAAGCCACTGTAGAATTGATTGGATAAATAATAGGGGTACCAGAGGAGAATCCACCACTATATGTTGGTGTAGCATAATAAGATTCGTAGTAATTTCCAGCCTGG
Source organism: Sphingobacterium sp. SYP-B4668 (assembly GCF_027627455.1). NCBI lineage: Bacteria > Pseudomonadati > Bacteroidota > Sphingobacteriia > Sphingobacteriales > Sphingobacteriaceae > Sphingobacterium > Sphingobacterium sp. SYP-B4668. The sequence continues at coordinate 5,086,226 of NZ_CP115483.1, forward strand.
CCCACCTCAGCATAAGATGCACGCAACTTACCAAAAGTCAGGACGTCACTCTTAAGTCCTTCCAATTCCGTAAAAATAAAGGAACCAGAAACAGATGGGTAAAAGAACGAGCGGTTGTTACGAGGCATGTTAGACACCATATCATTCCGCCCAGTCACGTTCAAATAGAACATATTTTTGTATGCCAAATTTAAGTTTCCAAATACGCCAAAAGTACGCTTATCTCTCAATGTCTGCTCCCCAGAGTATGTAGAGGCATTATTCATATGGTTCCAGCCGGAGAAGTTGAAATTACCTCCATATACATAGTCTCTTCTCTGACTTCTATCTACGATTTCATTACCTACTAAGGCGTCTAAAGTCCATGTGTCATTGATATCCCATTTGTAAGCGGCAGTTGCCAAAGAATTCAATTCTGTAACCGAAAAGTGATAATTTTCGACCTGTCCTCGTGTGACACCAGCCTTACCATACCCCCAAAGGTCTGTATAATTGGAAGTATAGGAATCAACACCTAGTTGGTATTTCAAGGTCAACTTCTGGTTTTCGGCTAATTGAGTCACAAATTGAGCAAAACCATTTCCGAAGAAACGCTGTGTAGCTTCAGTAAATTGATTATGTTCTGTTGCCCAATATGGATTGTCAAAACCACCACCCCTGTAGTTATTCTGCGAATAAGGATTATCTTTTATATGATTTGGAATGCCCTTAAGGTCATACGATGCTGGAGCACCATAGATGGTTGCAATAAGACCGTTATTGGCACCCGTTTGTTTTGAGATTTTAGAATTGACATAATTTCCTGAAAACCCTGTAGACCATTTATCTGAAAGATTAAGTTGAGTGGCCAATTTGGCATTGTAGCGATCTAAACCAGTAGAGGGGACAATACCATTCGCATTGGTAGCACCTAAAGACATCGCGTAATGTCCTTTTTCGAAACCTTGCATAATATTTAAGGAATTGTTGTAGGTCGTCCCTATGTCAAAGAAATCTTTCGCATTGTTATAAGCTTGCGGGGTAGCCCAAGGGTCCAATCCTGCTGCAGCACGTTGAGGTACATAGAACTTTCCAGGTTGCTTACCAAATTTTTGTGTATAGGCATTATCTGTATTTCCCCCGTAAGTAGCATCATCAGCCAATTCCAAAATTTTAGGTCCCCATGAACCAGAAGCTGTAGGATTGTGTATCATCGCCCCGTCAGCTTTTCTTATTTCGCCCTGTGCATAAGTTGTTTGAAAATTTGGCAATACAGAAACTTTATCAAAAGATACGTTAGAATTGAAACTTATTTGTGCACGACCTTTTCCAGCACCTTTTCCACTTTTTGTGGTAATAATGATTGCACCATTTGAGGCGCGCATACCATAAAGAGCAGATGCGGCCTGTCCTTTTAGGATATTAATGCTTTCGATATCATTAGGATCTATATCCAATCCTCTAGAGGAGTAGTCTGAACCCGAAACAGAATTTAATGTTGAGACGTCGGAAGTCGATGTAATAGGCATTCCGTCGATTACATAAAGAGGCGTATTATCTTCCGTAAAAGAACGAGAACCGCGAATGGTTATTTTTGCGGATGCTCCGGGCATTCCTGAAGAAGGAGTAACTTGGACTCCCGACACTTTACCTTGGATTGCTGTTGCTAGGTTACTGTTTGCCGCTTGCGTCAACATTTCGCCTTTAACCTCTTGTGTAGAGGTCGCTAGCGCACGCTTTTCTCTTGAGATGCCCATGGCCGTCACGACGACCTCTTCCAAAGAAGTTTCATCACTAGCTAATTGTACATTAATAGCGGTGCGGTTTGCAACAGAGACCGTTTGGCGTTGATATCCCACATAGGAGAATACAAGCGTTGCATTGGACGCTACACTAATTGAATAATTTCCTGAACCATCTGTCTGTGTAGCTGAGGTAGTTCCTTGAACTGCAATTGAAGCTCCCTGTATCGGGGATCCATCTACAGCTGAAGTAACTTTGCCACTCACTTGAAGGTCTTGCGCATACGTAGCTCCAACCAAGAGCGTATACACTAGAAAAAAACTGAGTAATTTTTGTTTCATGTGTTTATGTTTATTAATAATATGCCTCATAAGAGAGACGTGAGTAAACGCACTTAGTTACGTTAAAAAAATACCCTTTTTCTGATTGGATTAAAATAGATGGCATGCAAAAATTCAATTAAAGCATTTGCAAGACAAATTCTTTATGAATATTTATGCTGTTTCGAACACAGTTGGAGTTAAATCTTTAATACTCGTACCCGCGGATATCACCAACAAAATAATATTGCGCACAGAAAAGTTAATTTTTGTTAAAACGCTGTGCAAATATAGAAATGAGAGGTTGCTATTGCAAGTATTTTAACACTTCTGTTTCAAAATTTCATTTTTCATATATTTATGGTTTAAAAAATGAAATTCATATAAAGAATATTATTTCGAATAAATACATGAAAACAGAATTTAATATAAAAAACATACACACATTCAAAACATACATCTAAAAATATTTTTCAAAGAATGTATTAAATAAATGAAAAACAATACGTTTCGACTGATATTGCATAGGCAATTTCAGTTAATCGACTACAAACTAACCATTTAACTACAAAACATCAAATTACAGAAAATTATAAAAAAATAAAGCGAGCTGTCCTTTGGGACAGCTCGCTTTATGAATAGAAAATCGATATCAACTAATACTCAAGCACTTTCACTTCCGTACGGCGATTAGCTTGGTGCTCCTGTATCGTACAGGACACCCCATCAGCACAATGGTTGACAAGCTTGGTCTCGCCATAGCCTTTGGCTACGATGCGGTCACGTGCTATACCACGACTAATGATATATTCAACGGCTGATTCGGCACGCCTTTGTGAAAGGGTCATATTATATTTATTGGAGCCGCGGCTGTCGGTATGGCTCGACAATTCAATTTTTAGGGTTGGATTGTCACGCATAGTTGCAACCAACTGATTCAAGATAGGCCGCGCATCTGCACGAATATCATATTTATCGAAGTTATAATAGATATTTTCCAAGACAAAGGTTGCCCCCTTTTCAAAAATAGGTTCCAATCGCAATGTCAGGCTAATAGTGGTATCCTTGGTCGGGTAGATGGCAGCAATATTAACCGAATCGCCATGGAACTTCACCTTCTCTCCGACAACCCGATAGTCCAACCCTGCTTCTATAGGAAAGGTAAACGCTCCTTTGACATCGCTCAACCTTCTGGATACAGTCTGACCATTGCCATCCAATAGACTTAGTTGTACATCTTCCAATAATGCATCTGTTTTCTTATTATAGGTAAGACCGTTCAATAGAATCGTAATCTTCGGCTTTGCGAAGGAGAATGAGTAGATATCATCAAGCCCCTTTCCGCCAATACGATCAGACGACAGGTACCCGTAACGAGCATCTTTACCATCGGCCATGATGATATAACCAAAATCATCGGACGCTGAATTGACGGGAAAACGCAAGTTGGTCCGGTTCTTAAAAAACGCCTTGCTTCCATCTGCGCTGAAAATATCTAAACCGCCCATTCCTGCAAAACCGTTGCTGGAATAATAGAGTTTATTTCCGGCAACAGAGGGGAACATTTCATCTCCCGAGGAATTGATTTCTGCTCCTGCATTCTGTGGCGCCCCCCAAGTACCATCGACATTGCGTTCGCTATACCAGATGTCCACCCCACCTTTTCCTCCTGGCATATCGGATGCAAAATACAACACTTGCTCATCGTCGCTCAAAGCCGCGTGACCTACAGAATAACGCTTAACATCATTATACGGGAAAGCACTTTCTTTCCATCCATCGCCATCTTTGGTATAAATCATCAATTCCAGATTGTGCTTTTTAAAAGTATACCTACCCGATTTATTCTTCTCGGTATCTTTTCCTGGATAGGTACGTGTAATATATAAGATGTCCTCATTCTTGTTAGCTATCACAGGACCGACGTGATAGGTACTTTCATTAAAGATATCTTGAAGGACATTGGGATATTGCAAAGTAAGACCATCTGTTTCCTTGGTGCTGGAATATATACGCAAGAACGTCCGACCTGTCATTCCAGAGACGTCACCATTCCAATTATCCGGTTCGCCTGTATACAACACGCTTCCTTGTAGCGGAAATGTACCGAATTGACTGTAACGGGTATTAATCAAGTCTTCATTCTTTAACTTGTGAACCGTCGGATTGGCCATCCACACCACTGCAGAGTCTGCTCCTTGAATGGCAAGGCGCACATCATCTGGTTTTCCAGTACGCTGTGCATACGCCTCAAATTGTTTCTTAGCTTCAGCATATTTACCCATTTTCTTGAGTACGTCAGCATAATTTAGCTGAGCCTGATCGCTGAATTCGCCACTATTGATGACTCTAGAATACCAGTTCTCCGCCAAGGAGTAGTCATTGATACGATAGTAACACTCTGCCAAACGCTCCATATCCTGAGGCTTCGGTTTCTTTCTGTCGACCAGCTTCTGGTAAACACCCGCAGCAGTATGGTATTCAAACTGTTGATACAGCTTATCGGCTGTTGTTCTCAAGCTGACCTGCTCTTGCGCCATTACAGAAACAGAGCTACCGATCAGCAAAAGCCCTGTGAAGATTAGTCTATATATATTGTACACACCCATGTTTGTATTGTTATCTTGTTAGTAGATGTTCGTATTTAGATATGCGTAGTGCGAACTGCGATGTCTTTTATCCTTATTTCTAAAACTCTTTGTTCCTTAATTAGATGTTAGCATTTAGATATGCGTAGTGCGAACTGCAATGTCTTTTATCTCTATTCGTTGATCCTTTCTTATTCCTTTATCACTCGTCAAGCCATCACTGATGACTAGTTCATTAACCTGTTCACTTTTTCTTCTCGATTAAAAGAACCTTGGACTTAAGTACTGGCTAGCAGCACGACGTCCAAAGGTAAATCCAAGCGTAATCTCGTGTGAACCATTCTGCAACCCACTCATTTTGTTGATCATGGCATCGTACGAATAACCAATACGTAGTCTCTCTGTAGCATAGAACTGCGCAATACCAGTGATAGCATTTGATGCGCTCAACTTATCGACGGTACGGTCTTGGTATTCTCTATTAAAAATCTTGGCTCTAGTTCGGTAACCAGCGCCGACCCAAAACTTGCCATTGAACACAAACATGGCATTAACATCTAATGAAGTCGGCCCCTTAAAATCTTCTTTTATCAACATACTAGGGCGTAGATGCACCCCTCTATCCAATTCAAACAATGCTCCAGCGATAAAATATCCACTGATGGTCCGATAGAGATTTTCGGTCGTATTCTGGTTGAAGCGATAATCCGACCCCGAATTGGTCCCGTTAAAAAGATCTTGGACGGATACACCGGCATACCATTTAGGATTGTAGTAATACACCCCTAAGCGAATGTCCGGAGCCCAATCCGATATCTTACCATTCGGAATGACTTGATCGCCATAATCATTGGGATCGAGCCTGTTTCCGTCAAGACTGTACTGGGACACACCGCCGGCAATACCCAAACTCAGGCGTTGGGTATCTTCAGCATCCAACTGTAACCTAAATGCATAGTTTGCATAGATAGAAGTTGCAGACTGAGCGCCAAGCTTATCGGCAGTCACATTCAGCCCCACACCGTGTCTTTTGGCAACAGGATCCAACACACCATCAAGTGATGCCGTTCCTGTTTTAGGAGCGCCATCCCACCCAGTCCATTGACTCCGTAAGCCAACTTGGGCGAACCACTCTTCTTTGTACCCTGCATAAGCTGGATTGACACTCATCGAGTTGAATATATACTGTGTAAACTGGATGCTCTGTTGAGCTCCAACTTTCGCTAGCCCCAATAATCCAATGACCAGTGCGGTCGCATATTTTCCGTATCTCATCTTGTATATGATCTATTTTTAGCGTCTGCTTTATGTATGGTCAAAAGAACCTTCTGCCTGTCTTCACCTTTACGATGGGTGACATTTGACGAAGGTCTTTTGACCTATTTCAAGTTAATGGCTCTGCTTTATATCCTACTTAGTTTCTCTTAATCAAAACATCACCTTTGTAGAGCGTCGTTTGACTGCCTTTGATTGCCTCTATGATATAGAAGTAAGTTCCAGCATTCAAGCCATCGCCAGCCCATGAGTTATCATAATCTGTGCTGCGATATACTTCGTTGCCCCATCTATTCACAATGGTAATATTGATTCGGTCGTAATTCTCATGACCAATGATTACAAACTTATCGTTAAACCCATCGCCATTTGGTGTGAATACATTCGGAATATGAAGTTTACGACCTGTAATATTGACCGTTACCTTCGCCGTATCTGACAGACCATTCTCGTCTGTAATACTATATTCGAATACATCTTGACCAACGAATCCCGGATCCGGTGTATAGGTGACCGTACCGTCTACATTGACGACTACAGTACCGTGTATTGGTTGCGTGACAATCGTCACCTTGCTACGATCGATTGCGCTCGAGCCCGCATTGTCGTTAACTAAGATATCAAACCTATTCTTTCCGTCTGTGTAATTGTCTTCATAAGGTAGTTCATACGTATCATCATTGGCAATAGGCCCAGTGAAACTAAATTTAGTCATCCATGTACCTTCCTTGGTACGTACAGCATAACTCTCGATATCTGCCCGGGTATGGACCCCTGCCGCTCCGAGTTTAGTCACATCTCCTATCCAGTTGCCACTACCTGAGTATTGCATCACCTCGGCATTCTTATCTACGAACATCTTACCGTTGGTAATCGACTGGTGGATAAGCGTGTAATCCGATAACATGTCTTTATCAGCGAAGATATGCCATACACGGTCCATTCCAATCTCTTTGTCGTCAAGCTGTACAAATGCACCTGCGGCTTCATAATCCACTACACTGACATACAATCTGGTCTCCCCTTGAGGAGTTAAGATAGCCGGTGTGTAGCTAGTCTCGCTGATCCCTACTGGGAACAGGAACTGCTCACCAGCTTTCAAACTCTTGATCAACAAGCTTTTCGGAACATTACCAGTGACAACATAGCCTTTAATATTTTGATTAGGCCCGGCTATACTTCCTGCATTTAAGAGTGTGGCGTCGGGACCAAGTACCAGCTCAAAGCCATTGAGCAAAATATCTCCTCCTTGTACGTTGAAATCAATATTGGACGCTACCTTAAGCGCTGCTATCCCATCTGCATTTTCTTTTAAATCATATCCTGGATCGGTGATATCTGCCAATTTGATATTGCTGGCATTGTCGATGACGATATTTACACCGATGAACGCACCGTTGTTACCATCTATGATGGTCGGCTGATTTCCCCAACCTTCATAATATGGATTAGCTCCTGGATCTTTTAATATCAGTTTTCCAGAACCTGTAATCTTGGCTGTCGGTGCAATCCAGATACTCTTGCTATAGACATACAAATCGCCATTGATTTGCCAATCTGTATTAGGCCCTAGGAATAGCTTTTCGGAATAGATGACATCCGAGGTACCTTCGGCAAGAATCATCTGACCATTGTCCGAAAACAGGCTTCCCTTACCGTCTTGAGCAGAGACTCTTGTTCCTACTGCTACCAGTAGGAACAAGAATATCGCTTTTATAATTATCTTAATATTCATAGATCAAAATTGAATAATATACGCTTTATACACAACTCGCTATACCCGAATTATTGGCGAGCCTTACTCGGTAGCATAGGGTTGGTGATCACTCGACAATCCTTTACTTGAATTAGTATTTCGTTTGATATTGCCGGACATTTTCCGTTATCCACTTTTAGTCGCACTTTAAGTCCATTAATGGTTTTCGGTGCATGTGAAATATTCAGTTTATTATTTGTCACACTGATATGATTCGAAAATGTCGAATTACTCAAAGTTTGCCAGCTATTGGGAGCGGTACTTGTTGAATACTCCCAGATATAACTTGTTGCTCCTGTCGCATTGATTGTGACCTCCTTATCGTTATTTTCACAGAGGCTCATATTAGGAACTGCTGTATCTACAGTTGGTAACTCGCTTATCACAACTGTAAAATCGACCTTCGGACCGAAACAAATTTGTCCTCCTTGGTTTTTTCCTTCGGCAACTTTATAGGAATAGGTTCCTACAGCCGTTGGCTTAGGTGCTTCTGATAACTGTTGTGTTCCATCTGAATTGAAGTAGTAAAGATTGTAGCCATTTGTTTGTCCCTCTTGTGACAGGTTTACATCCAGCACTACTTCTTCCCCAAAACAAAACTCAACATTCTTGGTAACTGGAGAAGTTGTCACTTTTTCCAAACTTGTTTGCAATTTCAAATAGCATCCCGGATCCATGCCGGGCACTACAGCATAATATGTCAATTTCTCACCACTGGTTGTCGATACTGGAAAATTCCCCGTTATCAATCCTGTAGTGCTATTGTAAGAAGCGGGCACTTGGTTAAAGAATTTGGTCCCTAAAGGGTATTGATTAACGATTTCATCTCTAGCAAAAGCATTCCCTGCAAGTTCGCAAAATGCTTTAAACTGTCGCATTCCATTTTCGACCGGAGGATTACATCCTTCAATATAATCTGCGCTAATACTAATTGTTGAGGTAAAATCATCATATACTGGACCTGCGCACACGCCATTACCATAGTCTCTCACCAAATCTGAAGATACAGCTGTACCAGATGTTGCTCCAGTCCCGGATATCTTGCCATTAATCTTGACTTCTAGACCACATGGACCGCTAGCGCTAGTTAAAAGTACGCAGTTATCAGATACCTTAAAACGATATTTGAGAAATCCTTGTAGAATGGACTTGCTATCATCTTTTGGTAAAATGCCTATATCCCAAACCAGCTTACCTCCAGGAGTGGTTGCAGAAGTTGCACCTGAAGGCGCTCCTGCAGGAGGAACCCATGTAACCGTGGTATTTTCAGGAATCCTTATGCTATTATTCGACCCTCTAGTAATATCTGCACTTATAAAATGTAAGTTATGAGGAATCGGGATTTCAATCTTGGTATTATTGACCGCTTCCTCACCTTTATTATAGACATCCAATTTGAATTCAAAGTTCTGCCCAGGAGTAATGGTACCTCCATTTGTAGGTGCTACACCAAAGCCTGGAGAAGGTTTATTTTCACCAATAACTTCTGGCACATAGGCATCTACAGCAAAGACGATACTGAAAATAGTATAAAGATCCCCACTTGTTCCATACCTAAACCGTGTGGAGGTTTGGTTGTTGTTAATTAATACATTCCCACTATTGGGCAAATCAAACATACTGATATCCATCCCCGTATTATTTGTCAAATTCGGGTTTCTATCGTTATTACCAGTGAATATTGAGGAATTAAAAAAGTTTCCCGTAGTGTTGGCCGCATGACTCAATCTGGTATAGTCATTAGACGTTCGCTCCCGCATTTCAATGTAATCACCTGTTGTACCAACATCTCCCTCACCTGCCATTAGCCCCATCTTTACATTTACAGCTCCATTTTGAGCTGCTCTAAATCCCGAAATATCTAGGGTCTGCGTGTTACCATTTGCAGAAATATAGGAGTAACCATCAAAGACAGTTATATCTCTCCATTTCATGGAAGAGTTTTTATAGACTATAACCATGCCCCATCCTCCAAAATATCCCGTCTGGTTAGACCCCTCAGATAAGGCCATATCAGCCACCCAATATTTACCAACACCATTGGTCCTAACATAATCCGTAACATCTGCATACCCCACATAAATATATGCATTTCCCGAACCTTGATAGGCAATTTGACTCCCAGCATCTACTTCAAAATATTGATTGCCTTCTTTTTTGAACTTGACCTTATTCTTATAGTAATTTTTGTTGTTATAGGTTATATAGTCCCTATTAGTACCACTATTTTCAGCTCTACCTGTCCAATACAAACCCGCATATAATATCTCCGAACAATCAGAATTCCCGCCTCCCAACTTAAGCTCAGACATGGACGAATTATATGTGGAATTGTCGTTGTCCTTATCTACAACAACCATTGAATTACTGTTGTTATTTCGATCAGCTCTATAGCTTCCTAATGTTAAGTTAGTATTCCCCAACATCACGAAATCACCTTGAATATTGTAGGTTGACACACCCTTATAGGGTGCTGGTGCTTTTTGTGACGTGCGAGGAGCGAATGAAACAACACTTTGTCCAAAGAGTTGAAGACTCAAAGTCATAAAGAGTATAACGACCCAATACTTTATGTACATACTATCCTTCATGACCATCTTCATTATCAATTTTTTCCAACAAAAAGTTTACATCCTTTAACTTTTCGACCAACTTTAAGCTAGTTAGTTGATTCAATATCGACGGCCTTGAATTTTCCTCTTCAAATTGCACAACTAAATATTCTAAAGAGTTAAAAAACTTTAACTCTTCGCTCTTTAAATCGAATATTTCGCTTTTTTTTATCCGAAGGACCAAAATTTTGGTATTCCTATAGTCATTGGCGTATGTATCCGATAGTAAAAAGTCGAACTGCCCCTTACCTGTTATTTCTACATTTTCAATCTTCTTATCCGTATTCCAAAGATAAACAGGCTTATCAGCCTCATCGAAAAGTAGTTTTGGCGGGCTTCCGTACATCAGAAACTCTAACTTTTCCTTCGCATCTCCTTGGAGTGTTTCCAACTCTTCACTTACAGTTTTAATAGAGGCTTCTTGCGCCTGTGCTTTGAATCCAAAACACAGTGCAAAAAACAATACGATACATATAATACTTTTCATGGTTAGTTGTCCTCCTTAACAGCAAAAACAATATTCATAAATGTACCGGCAGTGATATCGACATTTGCATTTACTTTATAAGTCAATTCTCCCGTATCAGAAACACTTACACTGTCAAATACTGTAGTGTCGAAATAAGTTATATAATAATGTAGTTGATTAGATGGTAGTACAGGAAGTGCTGGAGCACCGCTACTTTTGACAGTGGTATTGAACTGGGCTGTATATCTGGCATAAAGGTCTAGCTTACCGGCTCTAGTACTATTTGCAAATGACTCTCCTGGCAATAAAGTAATTTGATTCTCAGCAAGTGGAATTACAATTGAAGGCATATAAAAGAACTTCGGCATTGCTGCTTTCAATGCTTTAACTACGTTATCACTTCCAACAGCAAGCAAATGCTGGGTAACTCCCGCTGTCGCATCAGTAGCCTGTACCTTTTTCTTATCCAATCCGGACACGACAAACTGACTTCCTAATGTGGCAATCTCTAATTTTTGTCCATCCTGAGTAATTATCGTTTCTTTTAATAACTTACCTCCCAACTGAACATTATTAGCGATAGCACCTAAACCATTATCCGCAGTAATTTCAGTAGCTATATCAGATTGAGGAACCCATTTAGGATTACCGTTTTCATCCGTTACTAAAACCTGGTCATTACCTGCTTTTGCAATGTCAATAGGGGCTATAGTACCGTCTTTAATTTGTGATGTTGTAATAGACTCCGCTTTTACACGTAAACTCGTTTCGACTAAAACGGATTTAACACCACCACTAGCAACCTCAATTGTTGCAGCGGCTCCATCAGCTGCCGTCAAATCTTTTCCTTGTGCTTTAATAAGATTAGCTAAATTAAGTACATTACTGTCTCCATCTTCGTCAACATAAGTCAATGTACCTGCATTATTATCAATAGACACACTAGTCAACGTCTCCAGGTTCTTCACCAGTGCGGTAAGGTTCAACTGCGTGATGTTGCCGTCCTCGTCCTTGTAGTCGATATTGGTGTTGTCGGCATTGAGCGCGATAGTGGTCAACGTCTCCAGGTTGGATACGTCGATAGTGGTAGAGTTCCCCTGCTCGTCCTTGTACGTGAACGTACCGTCAGCATTCTCGACAACGGTGGTCAACGTCTCCAGGTTCTTCACCAGTGCGGTAAGGTTCAACTGCGTGATGTTGCCGTCCTCGTCCTTGTAGTCGATATTGGTGTTGTCGGCGTTGAGCGCGATAGTGGTCAACGTCTCCAGGTTGGATACGTCGATAGTGGTAGAGTTCCCCTGCTCGTCCTTGTACGTGAACGTACCGTCAGCATTCTCGACAACGGTGGTCAACGTCTCCAGGTTCTTCACCAGTGCGGTAAGGTTCAACTGCGTGATGTTGCCGTCCTCGTCCTTGTAGTCGATATTGGTGTTGTCGGCGTTGAGCGCGATAGTGGTCAACGTCTCCAGGTTGGATACGTCGATAGTGGTAGAGTTCCCCTGCTCGTCCTTGTACGTGAACGTACCGTCAGCATTCTCGACAACGGTGGTCAACGTCTCCAGGTTCTTCACCAGTGCGGTAAGGTTCAACTGCGTGGTGTTGCCGTCCTCGTCCTTGTAGTCGATATTGGTGTTGTCGGCATTGAGCGCGATAGTGGTCAACGTCTCCAGGTTGGATACGTCGATAGTGGTAGAGTTCCCCTGCTCGTCCTTGTACGTGAACGTACCGTCAGCATTCTCGACAACGGTGGTCAACGTCTCCAGGTTCTTCACCAGTGCGGTAAGGTTCAACTGCGTGATGTTGCCGTCCTCGTCCTTGTAGTCGATATTGGTGTTGTCGGCGTTGAGCGCGATAGTGGTCAACGTCTCCAGGTTGGATACGTCGATAGTGGTAGAGTTCCCCTGCTCGTCCTTGTACGTGAACGTACCGTCAGCATTCTCGACAACGGTGGTCAACGTCTCCAGGTTCTTCACCAGTGCGGTAAGGTTCAACTGCGTGATGTTGCCGTCCTCGTCCTTGTAGTCGATATTGGTGTTGTCGGCGTTGAGCGCGATAGTGGTCAACGTCTCCAGGTTGGATACGTCGATAGTGGTAGAGTTCCCCTGCTCGTCCTTGTACGTGAACGTACCGTCAGCATTCTCGACAACGGTGGTCAACGTCTCCAGGTTCTTCACCAGTGCGGTAAGGTTCAACTGCGTGGTGTTGCCGTCCTCGTCCTTGTAGTCGATATTGGTGTTGTCGGCATTGAGCGCGATAGTGGTCAACGTCTCCAGGTTGGATACGTCGATAGTGGTAGAGTTCCCCTGCTCGTCCTTGTACGTGAACGTACCGTCAGCATTCTCGACAACGGTGGTCAACGTCTCCAGGTTCTTCACCAGTGCGGTAAGGTTCAACTGCGTGATGTTGCCGTCCTCGTCCTTGTAGTCGATATTGGTGTTGTCGGCATTGAGCGCGATAGTGGTCAACGTCTCCAGGTTGGATACGTCGATAGTGGTAGAGTTCCCCTGCTCGTCCTTGTACGTGAACGTACCGTCAGCATTCTCGACAACGGTGGTCAACGTCTCCAGGTTCTTCACCAGTGCGGTAAGGTTCAACTGCGTGATGTTGCCGTCCTCGTCCTTGTAGTCGATATTGGTGTTGTCGGCGTTGAGCGCGATAGTGGTCAACGTCTCCAGGTTGGATACGTCGATAGTGGTAGAGTTCCCCTGCTCGTCCTTGTACGTGAACGTACCGTCAGCATTCTCGACAACGGTGGTCAACGTCTCCAGGTTCTTCACCAGTGCGGTAAGGTTCAACTGCGTGATGTTGCCGTCCTCGTCCTTGTAGTCGATATTGGTGTTGTCGGCATTGAGCGCGATAGTGGTCAACGTCTCCAGGTTGGATACGTCGATAGTGGTAGAGTTCCCCTGCTCGTCCTTGTACGTGAACGTACCGTCAGCATTCTCGACAACGGTGGTCAACGTCTCCAGGTTCTTCACCAGTGCGGTAAGGTTCAACTGCGTGATGTTGCCGTCCTCGTCCTTGTAGTCGATATTGGTGTTGTCGGCGTTGAGCGCGATAGTGGTCAACGTCTCCAGGTTGGATACGTCGATAGTGGTAGAGTTCCCCTGCTCGTCCTTGTACGTGAACGTACCGTCAGCATTCTCGACAACGGTGGTCAACGTCTCCAGGTTCTTCACCAGTGCGGTAAGGTTCAACTGCGTGGTGTTGCCGTCCTCGTCCTTGTAGTCGATATTGGTGTTGTCGGCGTTGAGCGCGATAGTGGTCAACGTCTCCAGGTTGGATACGTCGATAGTGGTAGAGTTCCCCTGCTCGTCCTTGTACGTGAACGTACCGTCAGCATTCTCGACAACGGTGGTCAACGTCTCCAGGTTCTTCACCAGTGCGGTAAGGTTCAACTGCGTGGTGTTGCCGTCCTCGTCCTTGTAGTCGATATTGGTGTTGTCGGCATTGAGCGCGATAGTGGTCAACGTCTCCAGGTTGGATACGTCGATAGTGGTAGAGTTCCCCTGCTCGTCCTTGTACGTGAACGTACCGTCAGCATTCTCGACAACGGTGGTCAACGTCTCCAGGTTCTTCACCAGTGCGGTAAGGTTCAACTGCGTGGTGTTGCCGTCCTCGTCCTTGTAGTCGATATTGGTGTTGTCGGCATTGAGCGCGATAGTGGTCAACGTCTCCAGGTTGGATACGTCGATAGTGGTAGAGTTCCCCTGCTCGTCCTTGTACGTGAACGTACCGTCAGCATTCTCGACAACGGTGGTCAACGTCTCCAGGTTCTTCACCAGTGCGGTAAGGTTCAACTGCGTGATGTTGCCGTCCTCGTCCTTGTAGTCGATATTGGTGTTGTCGGCGTTGAGCGCGATAGTGGTCAACGTCTCCAGGTTGGATACGTCGATAGTGGTAGAGTTCCCCTGCTCGTCCTTGTACGTGAACGTACCGTCAGCATTCTCGACAACGGTGGTCAACGTCTCCAGGTTCTTCACCAGTGCGGTAAGGTTCAACTGCGTGATGTTGCCGTCCTCGTCCTTGTAGTCGATATTGGTGTTGTCGGCGTTGAGCGCGATAGTGGTCAACGTCTCCAGGTTGGATACGTCGATAGTGGTAGAGTTCCCCTGCTCGTCCTTGTACGTGAACGTACCGTCAGCATTCTCGACAACGGTGGTCAACGTCTCCAGGTTCTTCACCAGTGCGGTAAGGTTCAACTGCGTGATGTTGCCGTCCTCGTCCTTGTAGTCGATATTGGTGTTGTCGGCATTGAGCGCGATAGTGGTCAACGTCTCCAGGTTGGATACGTCGATAGTGGTAGAGTTCCCCTGCTCGTCCTTGTACGTGAACGTACCGTCAGCATTCTCGACAACGGTGGTCAACGTCTCCAGGTTCTTCACCAGTGCGGTAAGGTTCAACTGCGTGATGTTGCCGTCCTCGTCCTTGTAGTCGATATTGGTGTTGTCGGCGTTGAGCGCGATAGTGGTCAACGTCTCCAGGTTGGATACGTCGATAGTGGTAGAGTTCCCCTGCTCGTCCTTGTACGTGAACGTACCGTCAGCATTCTCGACAACGGTGGTCAACGTCTCCAGGTTCTTCACCAGTGCGGTAAGGTTCAACTGCGTGGTGTTGCCGTCCTCGTCCTTGTAGTCGATATTGGTGTTGTCGGCATTGAGCGCGATAGTGGTCAACGTCTCCAGGTTGGATACGTCGATAGTGGTAGAGTTCCCCTGCTCGTCCTTGTACGTGAACGTACCGTCAGCATTCTCGACAACGGTGGTCAACGTCTCCAGGTTCTTCACCAGTGCGGTAAGGTTCAACTGCGTGGTGTTGCCGTCCTCGTCCTTGTAGTCGATATTGGTGTTGTCGGCGTTGAGCGCGATAGTGGTCAACGTCTCCAAAGCATTTATATCATTCTTGACATCAATAACCGTTGCAATATTCTTCTCATTTGTATAGGTATATGTACCATCTCCATTGTTAACCAAGGTAGTAACGGTTTCGTTTGCCTGAACAATACTCTCGATGGTCGCCCATTCCAACTGTCCGGATGCGTTGGTGACCAGCATGGAGTTGGCAGCGCCTTCCTTGATGCTGACCTTGTATGGATCTGCAGCGGTACCCGTACCCGTAACGGTGATGAAATCACTGCCCGAGATATTGGAGACATTGTTCGCCAGATGCGTGATGTAATCCTCGATGGTATTGAACGTATCGCCGTTCACCGTAACCGGACCCTCGTTCACGATGGTCTCGAAGTTCTCCACGACAGAAGCCGGGATATCGATAACGGTGACCGTATTGTCCTCAGAGGTGTACGTGTACTTGCCGTCGGTACCTTTTACCAAAGTGGTAACGGTCTCGTTGTCTTTTACGATGCTCTCGATGGTCGCCCATTCCAATTGACCGGATGCGTTCGTGACCAGCATGGAGTTGGCAGCGCCTTCCTTGATGCTGACCTTGTATGGGTCTGCAGTGGTACCCGTGCCCGTAACGGTGATGAAATCACTGCCCGAGATATTGGAAACATTGTTCGCCAGATGGGTGATGTAATCCTCGATGGTGTTGAACGTATCGCCATTGATGGTAACCGGACCCTCGTTCACGATGGTCTCGAAGTTCTCCACCACAGAGGCAGGAACGTCGATCAACGTCTTGGTGCCATTCTCGGAAGTGTATTCGTATTTACCTCCGCCCAAAGGGACCAAAGTAGTCAACGTTTCGTTGGCTTTCACAATACTTTCGATGGTCGCCCATTCCAATTGGCCGTCCTTGTTGGTAATCAGAAGCGAGTTGGCCGCGCCTTCCTTGATGCTGACCTTGTAAGGATCGGCTGTAGTACCTGTACCGCTAACGGTGATGAAATCACTGCCCGAAATATTGGAGACATTGTTCGCCAGATGGGTGATGTAATCCTCGATAGTATTGAACGTATCGCCATTGATGGTAACAGGACCTTCGTTCACGATAGTCTCGAAGTTCTCCACAACAGAGGCAGGAACGTCGATCAACGTTTTGGTGCCATTCTCGGAAGTGTATTCGTATTTACCTCCGCCCAAAGGGACCAAAGTAGTCAACGTTTCGTTGGCTTTCACAATACTCTCGATGGTCGCCCATTCCAATTGACCGGCCGCGTTCGTGACCAGCATGGAGTTGGCAGCGCCTTCCTTGATAGATATCTTGTAAGGATCGGCCGTGGTACCTGTACCGCTAACGGTGATGAAATCACTGCCCGAGATATTGGAAACATTGTTCGCCAGATGGGTGATATAATCTTCAATAGTATTGAACGTATCGCCATTGATGGTAACAGGACCTTCGTTCACGATGGTCTCGAAGTTCTCCACGACAGAGGCAGGAACGTCGATCAACGTCTTGGTGCCATTCTCGGAAGTGTATTCGTATTTACCTCCGCCAAGGGCAACCAAAGTGGTAACGGTTTCGTTTGCCTGAACGATTTCTTTAATCGTGATTTCTTTAGTTTCGCCAGTCTCTGTTATGTAAGTGAATTTATCACCGTCGTAATATACATTACCACCGACGTTCTTGATTAGATTAATGATTGCGTTCTTGACGTTTTCTTCCTTGACAATGGTCTCGAAGTTTTGAATAACATCAGCGGGTACGTTGATAATCGTCTTCGTGCCATTCTCAGAAGTATATTCATATTTGCCTTCTCCAAGAGAAACCAGAGTAGTAATCGTCTCATTTGCCTGAACGATTTCTTTAATCGTAATCTCTTTGGTTTCGCCAGTCTCTGTTATGTAAGTGAATTTATCACCGTCGTAATATACATTACCACCGACGTTCTTGATTAGATTAATGATTGCGTTCTTGACGTTCTCTTCCTTGACAATGGTCTCGAAGTTTTGAATAACATCAGCGGGTACGTTGATAATCGTCTTCGTGCCATTCTCAGAAGTATATTCATATTTGCCTTCTCCAAGAGAAACCAGAGTAGTAATCGTCTCATTTTTCTTGACAACTTCTGTCAAATTAATCGTAATAGGGTTGCCACTGGCATCCACGAACGAAATTTCGTAAGTAGTAGGGTTATAGGAAATATTTGTCGCACCAGTCGAACTACCTGCTGCAATCCATTTTTTACCATCATTGTAATATATACCCGGAACTACATCGTTAGAAGCTGCCGTATTATACACCATCATACCCGCAATATGTTTATTGCCTTGAAGTGGTGCTGGATTGGTAGTGGAAACTAACTCTACTCTCGAGAATAAAAGTCCTTTGAATTTACTCTCCAATTCAATCATCGCATCCTTGTTGGGAAGATTTGACTCTCCAACAGTAGTTCCATCACTGATCTTCTGTTGTGCGTAAGCTGTTCCGGCTGCAAAAAGAGAAGACAAGAACAATAATGAAAGACGTTTTTTCATATACTGAATATTTTACTTGATACTGGTTTCTTTGAAAAAAGTTAATAATCTGATAGAATGAGTAGATTTTCAACGATCTACAAATAATTTCCTAACAAAGGTATCAAAGCAGTGATTTTTATTTTTTTATAGTTCAGTAGTTGTAGAATTTATACTACAAAAAGGGAGGGTACACACAAAAACAGGGGTAAAAAACAGATTTTTTGTAGTGGTTACGCTACAATTGTATGTTAAAAGCCTTAACATTTCCAAGATTCGAACAATATACGGACACAAATTTCGTTTTGGCAAATAATTTACAAAAATCATGATCAAACAAACACCTTAACAACAAAAAAGTTAATGGAAAGGAAATTTCTATGAGTAAAAATGAGGCTTATAAAAAATATAACTCAACCTTTGTCCCACAGAAGATATGTGAAAACAGAAATTAACAAAGAATATCAGGAAAATTTTGAAAGATAATATTAAGCCCAACGGAGCTCTACTACAAGAGCTCCACCACCACAGGACAATGATCGGAATGCATAGCATCTGAAAGATGATAAGCCTGAGCAATTCTATTTTCAAGCGGCTTAGATACCATATTGTAGTCAATACGCCATCCTAGATTTCTAGAGCGTGCCCCCGCTCGGTAACTCCACCAAGAATAATGATGCGGATCTGTATTCAGATGTCTAAAAGAATCTATATAACCAGAATTTATAAAGTTTTCCATCCACTCTCGCTCCTCAGGTAAGAAACCGGATGAATTGGCATTGGATTTTGGATTGTGGATATCTATAGCTCTATGGCAAATATTATAATCTCCACACACAATCAAATTAGGATTAGTTTTTAGAAGCTCATCACTGTAGCGCTGAAAATCTGCTAAAAATTGATATTTAAATGTCTGACGAACGTCACCTGTGGTTCCGGAAGGGAAGTAAGTACTCATCACCGAAACGTCCTCAAAATCAGCACGAATCACCCTTCCTTCAAAATCGTACAACTCATGACCACACCCATACTCCACATGTTTAGGTGAAATCCTTGTGAAAATTGCCGTACCACTATAACCCTTTTTCTGTGCAGGATACCAGTAGTGTTCATACCCCATCTCTTCCATCAATACAATTTCAGGTATCAAATCCGGAGTCGCTTTAATCTCTTGGAGACAGACCACATCTGCATTGGTGTCTTTCAACCACTCCAACCACCCTTTTCTTAGCGCCGCACGGAGCCCATTCACATTATAGGTAACGATTTTCATTATAATAATCTGTTTTTCATCTGCAATGAAGTGATTATGAAAGTATCTGTACACAGATACAAAAGGCCTTTCATAATGATTTCATTATAATAATCTGTTTTTCATCTGCAATGAAGTAATCTTGAGAATATTTAGAGGACGGTAATCCCAAAGTTCGGAACGTATCGAGCCCACCACAGCACTAATAATGTGGTGATGAGAAAATATCAAAAAACCGAGTGATAAAATCGTTCTTAGCTTCTAATCCTTGCTGTTCTCTCTCCAAGTTGAGCGCCTCTCTTCGGGTTAACTGCTTCATATACATTTTTACATCCTCGATAGGTCGGTCTTGTTTATCCGTTTTGACCTGTGCTATTTCATCTACCACCTCAATACCGCTTAGCAATTCACCAAAAACGGTATAATTTCCGTCTAAATGTGGAGTTCCCCCGACCGTTGTGTACATCTTACGTTGAGCCTCTGAAAACTTTCGACCCTTCATCTTAAATTGTTCAAGGCTATCTAACGCTTCATTAGTAAAAACTCGCCCCTCAACCAAATAGAACTGCGACCCTGAAGATGCTTTGGCAGGATTATTATCCCGCGCCGCGCCAATAGTGCCTTTTTTATGGAACAATGTATCTTGGATTTCAGCATTAACGGTATAGCTGGGCCCTCCCTCACCCAGTGCCTGCCCTTGAACGGCATGCTTGGAGTCAGGATCTCCTCCTTGTACCATAAAATGATTGATGACCCGATGAAACAAAAGGCTATCATAATACCCTTCACGCACGAGCTTGACAAAATTGTCACGATGCTGAGGTGTAGCATTGTACAATTTTAATAGACAGGAGCCCTTATCAGTGGTAATCGTAATGTATTTAAATACAGGTGTCTTGGCCAAAACCGACACGCTTAAAAGCACAGCACAGCACAGCAGCGTTATTCGTTTCATCATGAATTTTGTTTTAGATAACTTCCATTTCCTGGAAATAATCCACGATTAAGGATTTAATAATCAATTCTTGCTCTAGCAATGTATAGTTCGGAATAGGTTTGATTAACTCCCAATGTGGCCAACCGTCTTGATCGGTTCCTTTGAGTTCATAAAATCCCATTGCACTAAATAGTTTGCAAGTAGCAATGTGCATCAATTCTTCTTTCTCTCTTTTAGAAAATTGTTGCGCACCTTTTCCCAACTCTTGAACACCTATTAAAAACAGCATGACCTTGATATCCGGCATCTCCATATCAAAATTTTCGGCGATTTTTACTTGCAGTTCTGTCCAACTTTTATTTACCTGCCTAGCGTTCATAAGTTCAAAAGTAAAAAATAAAACGTAAAATAATTCATTAACGCAACTCTTCAATCAATTCCAAACAGCGCTTCTCCACCATCTTATATACTGGATCGAATAATTTGGCGTCGAAATAAGGATCTGGCACAAACGAACCCGGAATAAAAAGGGTGACTTTTTCTCGTTGTACGTCTGTCGTAGCCTGTGCAATCACATCCTTGTAGTTCTGCTCATCCATTACAAATATACGGTCATAGTATTCGAAAAAATCAGTATGGAAGTGCTGAGCACGTTGCTGACTGATATCCACTCCATATTTGGATGCTACTGTAATAGAACGATGATCAGGAGCATGACCAATATGCCAATCTCCTGTTCCTGCTGAATCAATTTCCCAATCAAGGCTATGCTTTTGAGCTAGATGTTGAAGTATACCATGAGCCAAGGGCGACCTACAGATATTCCCCAAGCAAACCATTAAAATTTTCATTGTGTTACAATTCTTTTTATTAACATATAGGTACCTACTTTAGGTACGACATTTTCTATGCTATCAGTCGGATACTCAGTCCATTTTTCTGATGAGCAACATCCTCTTTGCTGGCTTTCCACACGACAAAGCTTACATATTTCGTAAATAGCCGTACTAGATGCAAAGCCAATGCCGCTAAAAATACAATAAAGTATGTTATCTTAATGTAATTTATAAATTATGCCATTTTTCGCTAAATTTACATTTTTTATTCATGAGGTCCTTCCAAACGACACTATGCTAAAACACTTCTTTAAATTTTTCTTACTGTTAGCGATTTTCATCTCTAACGATGCACAAGCACAATTTACAATTGTAGAAGATTTTAGAAATCAACCCTCCAGCAATATTATAAAAGGTGACAATGCGATATTTACGTCAGGCAACATCGATCCTGTGGGAGCCGGTTGGCTCAGACTGACACCTGCTGCTACCAAAAATTCGAATGGCTCCTATAGTATTTTAAAAAATCAGAAAGGATATGTGTATATCAACAAATCCTTTCCCTCTTCCCTTGGTCTTTTAGTAGATTTTGAATACAAAGCTTGGCGAGAAGCTGAAGAAAGCTACAAAGGAGGGGACGGCTTTTCCGTATTTCTCTTTGATGCATCCACTCCTTCTTTTTCTTTAGGAGGCTACGGAGGTTCGCTTGGCTACGCCGCCTTCCAAGCCAATAGCACCACCTACACCTATGGTCTCTCAGGCGGATATCTGGGAATAGGCTTTGATGCTTACGGCAATTTTGCAAAGGGTAATGAAGGCAGAAAAGGTGGGCTACGCTACAATGGGACGACCTACACAGGTGATTATGTAGCGTCAAACGGAGATGATGGGTTGGGAGGTCGCGTACCTCAGTCTATTATCATGAGGGGAAAGACAACCAATAACCAATCTACTACCACAGCATTCCTTGCCGGCAAGCGCCTAACTTCATTTGCTATTGACTATCCAAGCACAACGAATACAAGACCGACTGATAATAGCTACTACAGAAGGGTGCAGCTCAAATTGCAACCCATCAAAGAAGGCAGCAATGCTGGCAAATACAACTTGGAAATCTTTGTTAAAACCAGTCCTACCGGAAACTTCGTCCGAGAAGTACAGTATATCACTACCGAAGTGCCCCCGGCGTTGATGAAAATAGGATTTGCTGCTTCAACTGGTGGTGCTGTCAACAATCATGAAATCCGAAACTTGGTCATCACAACACCTGGCAACCTACGCGTGACGA
Source organism: Sphingobacterium sp. SYP-B4668 (assembly GCF_027627455.1). Taxonomy (NCBI): domain Bacteria; kingdom Pseudomonadati; phylum Bacteroidota; class Sphingobacteriia; order Sphingobacteriales; family Sphingobacteriaceae; genus Sphingobacterium; species Sphingobacterium sp. SYP-B4668. The sequence continues at coordinate 5,108,642 of NZ_CP115483.1, forward strand.
AAACAGCAAACGTAGATTATTTGAAAACCTCTACTGGCAACAATATTGTAACCTATTACATCGATGTCAACAATGATACACCAGCTTCACTCAGCAACATACTCTTTGAAGATAAATTGACAGATGCGCAGGGAGTACTTATCCCAGCAGGCACCTTTCAAATCAATCAGGTGACCACTTCCGGTTTTTCCAACAATCCTACCCTCTCGCACAATGGGTACAATACCCTGAATGGCAACCTCGCTCTTCAAGCAAACAGTACAGGTAGGATTACAGTAAGAGGTACTCTGCTAAAAGTGACCAATGGCAACTATCTCAAAAATACAGCAACGGTCGCTAACAACGATATAACGGATGAGGATTTGGACAACAACACATCTGTTGTGACACTACCCGTCTTTAACGAAGGAATCGACGTCACCATAGAGGGAACAACCAATACCAATTGCATAGATTTAACGAATGGCAATGTCTACACCATACAGGCTAAAAATGTGGGGAGTGACCCCTTCACCTTGACAGCTGCATCCCCATTTCCTACGACAAGGCTACACGTACAAGTCCCCATCCCTGCCAATGGTACTTTCGCCGCTATTAGCAATATAGGTTGGGAATTGGCGGCGGATTCTGTAAAAAATGGTATCCGTTACAAAAATTATTTTAGCACCAACGCAACGACACTTCAGGCCGGAGCGTATTACGGCTCTAACCCTATCACCTATGCAATAAAATTACCAAGTAACTATAGCAGTCCTACTTATACAAACAGTCCGAAAGTGGCACTGCTCACTAGACAGAATGCCGGCAGTACATCCACCGTCAAAGAAAGCAACAACAGCACTGCGGCCAGTAACAACATCATACATATCGTCACGACGATAACCCCGGATGCTCCAGAATTAGCAGAACAGAATTTTATCTATTGCCACAACAGTGTAGCGACACCACTATCGGCGACTACAAGCAATGGCAATACGCTCCAATGGTACCAAGATATCAATAGCGTCCCTTCTAATACAGCTATTACTCCGAGCACTGATGTCATCGGCACGCGGACCTATTATGTTTCCCAAAGCAATAGCAATGGATGCGAAAGCCCTAAAGTACCCATCAAAGTGACCGTAATGGCACAACCAAGCGGTGGTGAAATCACCACAGCAAAAACACGGCTATGCATTAATCAAGCCCCCACCAGCATAGAGTCAAAACTAGCCGAAAACAACCCACAATTTCAATACTCTTGGGAGGTATCAACTGACGGGGGGAACACCTGGAATAATATCAACGCCACTTCAGTCAACTATCAACCACCGGTACTCACGAAGTCTGCCCAATATAGACGGATAACCACCAACACCGTATCAATAGATGGAAAAACTCATTCCTGTATGGCAACTTCAAATATCATTTCCTATACAGTAGTGGTGTGTGGAGCAATCACGAACCCTATGCTACGGTCCCGTGCAAAATAGTACTATCAAAAAAAGGGCTGTCATTTCTTGACAGCCCTTTTACTTTTCATCGCAGAGCGATTAGAATTCTATTGGGACATTTAGCATCACGGTGCTGCCTTTTTCTGGCACGCCTTTGATACGAATCATATTACGATCTATATTTTCTAACGCAGATTCTATGTCATCTACATTGTTCACAGGCTTGCCATTTATCTCTGTGATGACAAGACCTTTCTCGACACCAAAGTATTCGAAAAGACCTCCTCTATTGACTTGGGTTACCACAACACCTGAATTAACGCCTAAATCTTTCTTGCGAGCGGCCGAAGCTGGGACAAAACCTGCTCCTAGCTTATTATATATCTCGGTCGCACTTTGGCTTGCTTTTGAGCCTGCAACCTTAGATTCCTCTTCGCCTTTCAAAGTGACACTGACATTACGTTCCTTGCCAGCTGATTTCACGGTCAAGTTGACTTTATCGCCTGGGCGTAAACGTGCCACACGCTCTTGAAGGTCAGAAGATGAGTAGATGGTCTTTCCTTCGATTTTGGTAATCAAATCTCCCGCTTTGATACCGGCCTCTTTTGCCGCACCGTTGGGCACTACATCTTGTACATACAGTCCATTCAAATCATCAATTCCTTTTTCTTTTGCCAAAGCCGCATTTACTTCAGTAAACGTAACACCGATCAATCCTCTTTTTACCGACCCAAATTTCACAAAATCATCCATGATTTTTTTCATCAGGTTGACAGGGATAGCAAAGCCGTATCCTGCATACACACCTGTAGGTGATGCAATGGCAGAATTGATACCAATTAACTCGCCACGTGCATTTACCAACGCTCCACCACTATTTCCTCTGTTGATGACCGCATCCGTTTGGATAAAGGATTCAATAGCTGTATTGATAATCGGCTCCTGAGACTGTCCGTATCCACGTGGATTCCCTTGCTGATTTTGCGATTCACCCAAGATACCAATTTGACGACCTTTCGCACTCACGATACCTGCAGTCACAGTCGATTGCAGACTCAATGGATATCCAACGGCTAGTACCCACTCTCCTATCTGTACGTCATCAGAATTACCTAATTTTACAATAGGAAGTTTCGTTGCATTAACTTTCAATAGCGCCAAGTCCGTATTAGCGTCACGTCCGATAACTTTTGCCTCAAACGTACGCTTATCCGTTAACTGTACTTCAATTTTATCTGCATCCTCCACGACATGGTTATTGGTGACAATATATCCATCATCCGAGATGATAACACCCGAACCTGATGCTTGCTGTGGGCCTCTTGGCTGAGCACGACGTCCCTGCGGCATCCCGAAGAATTCCTCAAACATATCAAATGGTGATCCCGAGTCGCCACCCCTAGAAGCCTTACTATTATATGTTGTACGAATGTGAACAACACCTGGTGATACTGCAGCCGCAGCTTGGGTAAAATCAGGATTACCTGTTGATGCCATTACCTCGCCTGTAGCATTGTTTGCATAATACACTTTTTGCCTCTCTTCGAAAGACATGTTTTCATAACGTTGGTTTTCGAAAAGTTTATAACCTCCAATTGCAATGGCTCCCCCAAATGCAGCGGTCATTAATGTTAAACCAATTTTTTTCATATTATTTTTCATCCTCTCTATTTGTTTTTGTTGATCTATTGTCTATTTTAAATTAAATCAATGAGATCGCTCTACTAAGTTTAATGGTGATAAAGCTTTATCACTTTTTGGTAATTTCTCCTATTGGGTTCACCCCGATATCGAAACCACGCTATCTTAAAAGCACCTCATCAGTTGTTAATTCTAAAAATTACAATAATGGTCAATTTTAAATTGTATATTCAAATGTAATACCAATAGTCAGCTGTTATGAACTCATGTCAGTTAAAAAATGTTAAGTATTGGGTTTATAAAGGCTATTTTAACAAGATTTAACGAATTCGCAAAACTTTGTAACAAGAATATTAAATTTGCATTATATTTTCAGCCCAATGTCAGAACAAATGAAATTTTCCAAATATCAAGGAGCAGGTAACGATTTTATTCTTATCGACAATCGAAAAGGTGCTTTTGACGCTCAAAATGAGGCTTTAGTGAAAAAGTTATGCGATAGAAAATTCGGAATCGGAGCCGACGGTTTGATGCTGCTTCAAGATACGAAAAATTTCGATTTTGAAATGGTTTACTTTAATGCTGATGGACGGGAAGGGAGTATGTGCGGCAATGGAGGGCGTTGTATTGTAGCCTTTGCTAGGGATTTAGGCATAATTTCCAAAAAAACTGACTTTTTGGCAGTAGATGGTCCACATCATGCTGACATAGAAAACGAACAAGTTAACCTTCAAATGATTGATGTCGATCACATTAGTAAAGATGGCGCTGCTTACGTTCTCCACACCGGATCACCCCACTATGTCCAACTGGTAGACCATCTTGCTGAGATGGATGTTTACAAGGATGGTCATACCATTCGCAACAATAATACCTATAGGGAAGCAGGTATCAATGTCAATTTTGTGGAAAAAGAAGATAATGGATACTTTGTCAGGACATTCGAACGGGGCGTCGAGGACGAAACATTGGCCTGTGGTACGGGAGCAACAGCCGCTGCAATTGCTATGGCTATAGAAGAAGAAAGAGAGGGTGAGGTCGAAATTCCGATTCGCGTATTGGGAGGGCAACTTTATATAAGCTTTTTAAAACATGGCAATAGCTTCAAGAATGTCCACCTAAAAGGTCCCGCTAACTATGTCTTTAACGGCGTAATCTGACCCAAAACCAAAATATTATCTATATAATAAATAGATATTTCCAAAAACACTCGGAAAGACCACAATAATCACTATATTAGAAACCTTTTTTAGTGATGAAAGGCCTATACATGCAGAAGACAAAAGATAAGCTAGCATACAAACTTGTATATTCTCTCGGGGAGCATCCATATCTGGGCTACCTAATAGAACCGCATATTGTATTCTTAAATGCCAATGGTAGTTATTCGCTCAAGTACAAGCGCGTCTTCAGCAATACAAGTGATGAATTTGAAGATGCCTTGGATGATACTGACCATAAGCTTATCAAATTACTGGATGAGACGGAGCAGACCCACGTCATCAAACGCTATCACAAAAAAGCAGTACGACCTGTTGATTTCTTTACGAAGATATTTGACAAGAAATTCTATGACTATATCCGCCCAAAACTAGACAACAAAATGTTGAAGGCACTTGAGCTTATCGGCGAACGCCCCTTATTCTTGATGAGTAAAGACGGATACCCTGCAGAACAACCCATTCATATCGCTCCTTACACAGCCTCCGTTCTCTTTCATTTTCGCAGAAATGAAGAGGAAACCCGCTACTTTCCAACCATCAAGTACGAAGGTAATAGGATTGAGTTTATGTTTAAAGATGCCCAAGTGGTCATCAATGAACAAGCTTGGCTATTATTGGGGGATACCTTATATCATTTTGACCAACCCGTAGAAGGGAAAAAATTAAGCCCATTTCTCAATAAAAGATACATTTCGGTAGCCAGGCCTACCGAGCGGAAATATTTCGAAACATTCGTCTGCGGATTGATTGAAAAATACCATGTCTATGCTGAAGGATTTGAAATCAAGACCTATCAGCATGAGGCAACACCTATTCTTAAATTGGTACATCTAGAGAGCCGATCGCAACTCCAACTGCTGTTTCAATATGGCCCATACCTCTTCGAGTCAGCTGGTGAGCATCGCATCACTGTACGCATGACATATGAAGAAGCCAACGATTTATATACGTTTCATCGAATCCGGAGGTCCCTGCCGTGGGAAGAAAAACAGCTCGCAAGATTGGAGGAATTCGGCTTGGAGAAGGTAGACAAATTGTTCAGCAATCTCGTGCCTGACGGTAAGCACGGGGGCGAAGCTAGCACATTAGAATGGATTTCAAAACATCAAGAACAACTTGTTAATGCTGGATTTCAGATTATCCAAGAAACATCATCCAAACGTTATTTCATTGGCAAAACCGTACTGGACATAGCCGTAGAAGAAGACAACGATTGGTTTGATATAAAAGCCATCGCTCGATTTGGACCTTACGAGATTCCTTTTATCCAGCTCCGCAATAATATCCTCAACAATATAAAAGAATTTGTCCTGCCCAATGGGGAGGTCGCTATCATTCCTGACGAATGGTTTGCCCAGTACCAGCATTTGTTTCATTTTTCCACACACAAGAATGAGCTAAAGCTCAACAAGGTACATATTGGTTTGCTAAATGACATCAGTGAACATACGGCGCTTACCTTCAGCCGTAAGCTTGAAAAGCTAGCTGATTTTGAAGAGATTGAAGATGTGGCTGAACCTAAAGCCTTTAAAGGCCAACTTCGCCATTATCAAAAAGCGGGTTACAATTGGTTTCATTTTCTACAATATTACCGTTTCGGCGGAGTGCTAGCAGATGACATGGGGCTTGGGAAAACAGTGCAGACGTTAGCGCTATTACAAAAACAAAAAGAAGACCTCCAGGGCTCAGATCAGGCACACACGTCCTTATTGGTGCTGCCCACGTCCCTCATCTATAACTGGCAAAAAGAGGCTTCTCGGTTTGCCCCTAAGCTTCGCCTATTGTTGCATACAGGGACCAACCGGGTCAAAGACAGCTTCTCGTTAAGTCATTTTGACCTCGTAATCACCACTTATGGTATTGTGCGTAGTGACGAACAGATGCTCGCAGGCTTCTATTTTAACTATATTATTTTGGATGAGAGCCAAAATATCAAAAACCCAACTTCCAAATCTTTCAAAGCGATTAAAAGCTTAAAAAGTAAGCACAAGCTCGCCCTTAGTGGTACACCGGTAGAAAACTCGGTATCTGACCTTTGGGCACAAATGCATTTTTCCAACCCCGGGCTTTTGGGTTCCTTCACCTATTTCCAAAAGGAATTTGTACAGCCTATTGAGAAAAAGAAAGATGAAGATCGCGCAAAAAAATTACAAACCATTGTCAAACCCTTTATTCTTAGACGGACGAAAGACCAGGTCGCCACGGAACTACCACCCAAAACCGAACAGATAATCTATTGTGAGATGACGGAAAATCAATCCGAATCTTACGAGAAAATAAAGTCAGAATATCGAAATGCACTTCTTAACGGTAGTTCTGAAGAAAAGGCCAAGAGTTCACAAATCACCTTGCTACAGGGTTTGACTAAGTTACGCCAGTTGGCCAATCATCCGAAGATGATCGACGAGGAATTCGTGGGACATTCTGGAAAATTCGACCTTGTATTAGAGACATTGGAATCTGTGCTTCCTGTTGGGAACAAAGTACTCATCTTCTCACAATTCGTGAAGCAATTGAGTATATTTAGGACCTATTTTGACGAGAAGAAGATTCCATATGCCTATCTGGATGGCTCTACAAAGAATCGCTCGGAAGCCGTAGCCGAATTCCAAAAGAACAAGGATACGAAGCTCTTCCTTATTTCTATAAAGGCTGGAGGGGTCGGTCTCAATCTTATCGAAGCTGACTATGTCTTTATTCTAGATCCTTGGTGGAATCCGGCGGTGGAACAACAAGCCGTAGACCGTTCGCACCGCATCGGTCAGACACGTAGCGTCTTCATCTATAAATTCATAACCAAAGATACCGTAGAAGAAAAAATATTGGCTATGCAAAATCGTAAACGAGGGATTGCACAGAGTCTAATCACCACGGAGGAAAGTTTCATCAAATCACTATCCCAAGACGATTTGCGAGAGTTACTCGGGTAAGTACACGACTTCTACTTTCCCACTCCTCGCTTATCAATAAAGGTAGTGGGCTTTCGGTTCAAGGGATTGAAAACTATCTTATGAAGATCTTCAAATCGTTCGACAATGATTCGTGGGGCTACACGTAGTTTTGCTCGAAAATGATCCTTGATTGTATTGAGAAAATCTTCGCTTACATCTTTTGTCGCTATTCGAATATTAATCTCGTCGGTTCCGATTTCATTATCGATGATTTCAATCAAATGCAATTCTAATTCAGGAAATGACGCTAAGAGGTCGTGCATCGCCGGAGGGTAGAGCGTGGTTCCCTTGTATTTAATCATATGCTGCTTGCGACCTTCAACCGGTCCTATTCGATAGGTAGACCTTCCACAGGAACATGTAGATACATGCTTACGGACCATATCTCCCGTTTTGAATCGTAGTAAAGGCAATGCTTCTACCCCTAATGTCGTAACGACCAGCTCACCTACTTGCCCATCTGGCACTGGATTACCGTCTTGACCTACGATTTCGGTAATAATCAGGTCGGGCTGTACATGCCCACCTTGAAATGCAACACATTCGGTAAATGCCGCTCCCATCTCTGTGGAGGCATATGTCGAAAAGAGTTCGATATCCCATTTTTCTTTTATACGACGGGTGAGGATCGCATCTTCTAATGTCCCAGTACGTAAAGATTCTCCTATACAAATGGCGGCTCTTACACTGCTATTCCGATAATCAATACCATTCTTCTCGGCGTATTCAATCAACTTGAGCAGAAAGGACGGCACTACAATTAGATATTTGGGATTATATTTCACTATCGAATCCCACTGCAGTTCGGGTATACCTGAGCCTACCCTAATGATACTCGCGCCTAATTTTCGAACACCTAGAAAATATGCCAGTCCAGCCATGAAGCGTCTGTCCATAGTGGTCATCAACTGTATGATATCTCCAGGTTGTACGCCTGCGCATTGAAACGATTTCATTTCATTATGGGCAAGCCGATCCAGATCCCCATCTGTCAGCCCAAAGGTTACGGGATCGCCTAGGGTACCTGATGTAGTGGTATAGTCTACTACCTTTGTCAGCGGTACACACAAAAACGCATCATTGCACCGCTGCAAGTCATCCTTGCTGGTAAACGGAATGCGCTCCAGGTCGTGGAGGGATTGGATATCTCCTACCTCTATCTGATTGTCTTTGAACAGCTTCTGATAAAATGGCGAGTGTTGTTGGAGATATAACAATTGTCCCTGCAAAAGATCTTCTTGATACCTCTGGATGGCTGTTAATGAATCGAATTCTATTGTTGGTTTCATTTCTTTTTCTTCGGTTGCTAATGGCGATTTATTATTGTAAATCAACACCCATTATTAAGTATCGCTTGATCTAATCTTACGCTCCACCTTCTCGAGTAGGTGTTCAACTTTACGCTTTGCTGGAAGGGTCGTAATCTCTTTTGAAAGTGCTGTTTCCAACGCTTTCTTCGCACGAATATAATCTTTACGACTGTAATCATATTGCCCCTTTTGATAATACACGCTCCACAATTCGGGATTTAATCGCTGGTAAGCTTCCCATTCTATCTCTGAAATCTCGCTTCCACTATCCATCCAATTCTCTATTTTCCGACTCTGTTCTTTGAATAGTTCAAAGTTCACGAGCATTTGTGTACTCCATGTAGTGTCTGCTACAATTGTCGCTGAAGATAACAACTGAGAGGTATAGGTCAACGAATCTTGTCCAAAAATATCCGTCAGATCGTAGGCCGTAAATGCTCCCAATTGATAAGGTTGAGTGGAGACCCAAAATCTCCGCTTTTGCGGTTGGAATACGACCGCATGATGTGCCCATAATTGGTTCAAAGCTTTCTCATTTCCCAATCCTATATCTTGGCCTTCTTTGCCTTTTGTGTCCCTCAACAGCCCCACGACCTGCTCTGGAGTCAACTTCCCAGAATTGGATACGAAGTCATTGATTTTATCGTATCGATATTGCGAATGGCTTTCCTGAATATGCAACTGGTTGCGTTTATCCTGTGCATACTCCTCACTTTGGAAATGATTCGTACAGATTAGATAATCTGCATTGTCCACTTCATAAACACCAAATTTTTTAGGCGATATCTCGATGACAATCGCCCTATTGTCCGCCGCACTTCCAATCATCAGCGATTCTGAGACGAACACCTGCTTATCTTTAGCGATGGCAATAGCTTCTTCTAGATTAGTGGCATACTGCAAAATCTCCCTTGCGACAATAGAAATAGGCGCTCTCGCCACCAATGGTATGGTAGATTTACCTGCATTCATCGTGACCGTCAATCCTTCCAGATTCATCCCTGAGAGTACGCCCATCATACCAGGCCAAGAGACCGAAGCAAAGGGAATTCCATGTTCGGGCCGGATGAATGAGATCAATTTGTTCTTGGCGAATTCGTCCCCCACATAAAAATCAAAATTGCGTCCCAAGAGTAGTCCTCCATCTGCTGAGTTGTCACCCCATACAGCCAATGAGGAACAGCCTACAACCGCTAGGTCTTGCATAGAATGCCCAATATCATGTGCTCCATGGAGATAGAGTGCGCGTCGATATTGATCCGCTAGAAAATCATACTTGGGGTCACTATAGCGGGATAAGGCATATATCTCTTTCTTATACTCTTCGGGTATGTAGTGGGGCAGCTTTCGATTATACCACCTCATAAAGTGCATCAACCACCTTTGCTTAAACTTTGAAGGAACAAATTCTTCTAATTTATCAAAGAAAATCTGATCTTGCTGACGATACAAATCTTCTGTAAGTGCACCAATCTTGCTACCGATCTCAAAAGGAGGGCCTGATACATACAATTCCCAATTTGCATATTTATTCTTAATTAGAAAATCATTCCCAATTGCTCTGAGGGTGTCTATCTGGACGGCAAAGGAGTATGGCTGATCTTGCTGCGAAAATACACTTAGATCGGGGAGATCCCGCTTATGCCTAACACTGCAGGACGACAGCAGTAAACAGGACATCAATAGCCATATCGAGACTTTAAACATGATTCCCAATTTTACGAATGAGATAATCTGCTCCCAGCATTTCGGAACAGGTAATTGCGGCTCCAATCGTCACCCCCAAGATGCCATGCATGTTGACCCCCTGACCTGTGAAAAATAGGTTTTCAATCTTGGATTTTGGCGCAATGAAATGCTTGAGCGGATGGTTAGAATCCTTTACATGTCCGTATAGATTACCACGTGTGACGCCGATATAATCGCGATAAGACAACGGTGTAGAAGCATAGGCGTATCGAATGGCCTCTCTTATTCCAGGATATTGTTCCTCTACCTTATCGATAAAACAATCTATCTTCTCCTGCTTAAATTGTTGATAAGCATCATCCCGATCTCCGCCTTTCAAGACTGTATTATAGGTATTCTCCCATTGCTTGACCTCTTCATAATCCATAAAGGTAATACATGTCATGCTATCCGCATACATTTGATCTTCGACAGAAACACCCATCGACAGCATATAATTTGCCGGCCAGGATTTGCTTGCATGACTATCCGTACTCCAGACCTGGTCATAGGTATCCGAGTAATATAGATTATTGTTGCGATAGGGAATTACATCCTTTTTCAACACCAAAAAGATACTAAATGAAGACGTGGTGACCTGCAATTGTTGTACGCGACTGTAGTATGCCTTCCGAAAATGTTCCCGCCCAATCATTTGCAAAGTCGTCTTGGGATCTATATTTGAGATAAATCGCTTCCCTTGGATACGGAACCCGTCCTTGGATACAACGCTCACAATTTTATTGTCTACAATTTCAAAATCGACTATTTCGGTTTTACGAAAAGCCTCTCCTCCTGATTTTCGAAGTTCTCTTAATAACAACTTCGTAATCTGACTTCCGCCATTTATACATCGATAGGCCGACTGTATATAAGAATTGACGGAAAGCGCATGTACGTAAAAAGGTGTTTTGTCACCATCTCCAGCATACAACAAGCTAGTACCAGCCAATACAGCTCTTAATTTAACATTTGAGGTCAACTGCTCAAAATAGCACTTGGCATTTACGCCTAGGATATTTACATCATAGTGATGATCCGTCGAAATATGGTAGAGGGGAAACATGGCGCAGGTATCCTGAAGGTCCTTGACATACCGTCGCAGCGCAATCTCCTCTTCGGGAAAGTGGGGAATTAGTTGCTCGACAAAATTATCATATCCCTGTGCATGAGGATATACGGTTTTATCCATGCCAAAAGTGACGATATCGTATCCATCCATATCCATCCGCTTCAATCTCAGTTCGTCCACTATCCCTAAATAATCAAAATAACGGTATAGGTTCTGCCCCTTTTCAAGCCCACCAAGATAGTGAACACCTGTATCAAATATTGTCTTATTGCGAGAGAATGTCTGCAAATTACCTCCAAATTGGTTGTTCTTCTCTAATACACAGACAGACAGTCCCTCCTTGGCCAAAATAATAGAAGAGGCTAGGCCTCCCAGCCCACTTCCAACAATGACGATATCGTAAATCTTGTTATCCAATGACGTTCGCTTTATTAAAAACAGCAATTACACCCGCTGAGTGTTCCTCTACATACCCCGCTTTTGGAAGTAAAAATCTAATTCCCTGATTTTGGAATATTACAATTTTACTAAACCGCACCATTTTTTCCAATTCTATTGCATCAGGCAAAAGAGGCTTGGATATCAATAGTGTGCTCGCCTGCTCTCCTAAAGAATCTGTGAAGTGCAAATGACGGTGTATCTTCAAATAGTTTAATTTGGCTACCTGCCGCTTTTGTTCACTGGCTATATAGCTATATATTTTTCGACCGGATTGCTGCAAGAGAAGCAGGTAATCCAATTCTCCATGATCAGCAGCCCAATGTACGATAGTCTCATCTGCCGCAAAAACATTATTTAAAGCATAATACTCCTTCGAATACTGGGTTAGATTCCTTTTGACCTGTTGATAGATTTCTTCCTCTTTATATAAATAACTCAATAACAGTTTCTTTCTAAAATAGTCTTCATTTTCCAGAGTTGTTCGGAGTTCCTGGAATTCCTGTCGAAAAATTTGCGTAATGCGCTTGGTGCGAATACTATATTGGTCGCCAATGCTCGTATCGTCATATGCAATACGCTTTCCAATGCGGACGGAAATTGTTCCATCATACACGACAAAATCACCTTTGGGCATTACCTCTGAATTCCCATGGATATACATGGGTACAATATCCACTTGCAGACGTTCTGCCAAAAAGAATGCGCCTTTATGGAATCTTTTGACCGTATTATCATACGAACGTGTCCCTTCAGGAAAGACCATCAGCGAGTAACCCATTGCTATCTTTTCCTTCAGCACGTCTATACTATCTTCCACTCCGTCCATGACGGGATAAAATCCGGCTGCCCGCACCACCTTTCCGAATACAGGCGAATTCCACACCCATTTGTTGACCAAAAAGATAATACGCCAAGCATACTGTCCAATCGTCAATGTGTCCAAAAAGGAGGTATGGTTGGCAACAATAACGGCCGGTCTATCAAAAGTCTCCTGATAGGGATTGAAGAATTTATTTTTGACAAATGGATTGAGATGTAGCACCGACCACATGTATTTTGCCATCAACTTAGAAAATAGGTCTTGTCTACGTTGCTTCGAGATAGGAAGCCCTTTCAGCACTACCCGACCGATAAGGGACGAGAACAGAGTAGCAAACCCGTAGTAGATAAAAAATAAAATACTGAAAATGAATAACCGTAGCGTAATAGGAGAAAGCCCCTTCCTCGCCCGGTTAGTAATGAACGACCGGAACAAAATCGGATAGAAGACAAAGGTCACAATTACGGCGGCAAATACTCCGACTAGGGATACCGTCGAAATGGAAATCAAAGCCGGATGCTTTGCGAATACCAATGCCCCTATCGCCAAGATAGTAGTCAATACTGCCAGCAATATGGAGGTCCGATATGCGGGCAATCCATCTTCTCCATCCGTATACTCCTTTTGAAGTGCGCTTGTCATGAAAATGCTAAAGTCTACCCCGTGACCGAATACTAATGTACATACGATGGCACTAAAGATGTTGAACTCCAGACCAAATATCCCCATCAAACCAGCCGTCACAAGCGCTGTCAAGCCAATCGGGATGGCGCTCAGTAAGACGAGTTCGATACGACGGAAGAAGAGCCATAGAATAATCAGAATAGCTATAAACGAATAATTAATCAGGTTGTTGAAATCTGCATTCAACTGTCCTAGAAATGTCTCGCTCAAATTCTTCCGATCCACCACTATGGTATAAGGTTCCTGCTCTATGCGTATAACAAATGCATCCCTTTGCTTTTCCTCCATTTTCACCAAAGCAGCTATTGTGAACAAGCCATCTTGGTGAGACACAAATTCCTTTACGCCCATCGCATCTACCAACTGATAATCAGCAAAAGACAGTAAGCGGTCTGGTTTCTTTTCGACCATTTCATAGAACGACTGATGCGCATTAGTCTTAAAACCATAGTGTTGTCCAGCGGCTATCAGTTCTCGCTTGACGGCATCAAATCTATTGACCTGCCAAAAGTGTGTCCAATTACTATATTTTAATTTTTGTGTTGCTGATGACATCACCAATTCCCCCACACCTGAATAATTCACAATTGCTCCCGTAGCCTTCTGCTCCTTCAGCACTGTTGTCAATGCGCTGTGGCGATCCATCGCCTCATCGAAACTGGTTCCATATGACACGACATACACTGATTTCTCTGCCGATGCGGCGAGTGTATCCAATTTCAGCTCGGCTTGCTTAAGTGCTTTTGGAAAATAATTGAGCGAAGATAAATCGTTATTGAACTGCACCTTGTCGAAAGTAAAACAGCTCGCTACAATCAGAATCAAGCATGCCCCGATGAGGACCTTACTTTTATCAAAAGGAAATCGAGCCAATCTATCTATCCAGGAAGAGCGCTCCAATTCCTGCTTTGGTTTATACAGATGCGGTATGATAACCAGCGAAAAAATAGCGGAGAAGAATATATTGATAGATGCAAAAATTCCAAGATCGACCAAAGCTTCAGATTTTACAAAGAGCAGGCACAAAAATACCACAGCATTGGTGGCACTACTCATAATCAAAGGCTTCGTTATTTCTTTAAATAGGCTTTCGATCGACGTTTGCCGTTTATAATGGGTTAATATATGCAGGGCATAGTCAATTGTGATGCCGATAAGCACAGCTCCAATACTTAATGATATGGCCGATATTGTTGGTTTGAGCAACGCTAGACACGCAATGGCAAAAACACTCGAAAAAATAGTCGGAATAAAAATAAGAACCGGAACGAGTAGTCGCCTGTAAAAAACAATCAGGAGTACCATGAGTACCGACATCGAAATCAATACCGTAGTGACGATGTCACTTTTGATCTGTTTGGCATTCGCCACCGCTACTAATGAAGCTCCGAAGTACGAAATATCGGTCTTTCCTTGGAACGTAGTATTCAAGCTATCCCGGATTTGCTCGAGACCTTTTACAAACAATGTATTGTGGGCAGTCTCAGCACCACTGTATTTGGGACTGATAAATAGAACAATCGCACTCGAATCAGATGAGGTGATATAATCGTTTAGAAGTATAAAATAATCGCCAACATGTTGTTTTTGCAGTTTCTGCAAAGCTATCCAAGTCAATCCCAATGGGTCTTGCTGAATAAAACGTCCCGTGACCATCCCACTGGGTGAGATTAAATTGTTAAAATTAGCCGCTACCTGACTCTTGATACTATCTGGCCATAAGCGCCGATGAATGAAACTATAGTCAGCCGAATCCAAAAATAGGGGTAAATGCTGGTAGACAAAATCAATTGTCTGCTCGACATCCTCTTGTCCTACCCGACCTTGCACAGATGTGTAATAGTTGCTAAGAGTGGATAGGGAATCTAGGAAAGCATCTGCGATATCGGACAACTCAGTTGTCTGTTCGGGTGCTCTATTTTCAATAATAACCGCAATCTTATCTGAAAAATTGAGTTGCTTCAAGACCTTAGAGGTCATATCGCTACGTTCACTCTTGGGGATAATACGGGTAATATCCTCTTCAAATTGAATCTTGGAAGCCACGATTCCAGTTCCTAGCAAAAAAGCTAGCGCCACACCGATAGACACCAGTTTATGCTGATCTACAAACTTATATATGCCGTAAAACAGACGATGCATTATTCAGATAAATTAATTTTTCGACTGCATATCGAGAATAAAACAAAACTGGCGACACCGAACAATGATGCAGCCCCCAAAGCTAACGTAAAGCTACCGACCACATATTGTACCGCATGCTCCTTTAATCCCTGCCAATTGAGTTCAAAGGCATAAAAAGGATCAAACCCGTCGCCCAACAAGAGGGCCCCTGTCTGTAAAGACCCATATACAATTACAGGAATAAAAGGTGGAATACTGATATTAGAAAACAAGAATGCCAATCCCTTATTCAACCGAAAAGCGATTGCCAGGGTAATTACAATCGCTGTTTGAAATCCCCAAAATGGGGCAATTCCCATAAACACGCCCAATGCTATGGAGAAAGATTTAGTAAGTGGAGAATCCGTGGTCCCCCAAACATCTTCTCTTAAAAAGGTTCTAAAACTTTTTTTTTTAAAGTTGAGAAAGAAATCTCTCGGCTTGATCCACAGTAAGGTAATGCAGACCAACACGGTATTCAGGATGCTGATTCGCACAAAATCCTTAAAGGGCCTAAAATGTGAAACCCGTTCCTCCGGATCATAAAGCACCTCAATGGGTACATTCTTCACCTCAATACCTTTCCATGCGGCACGGACAATGACTTCAATCTCAAATTCAAACTTATCGGTGTATAACCTGGAGGGCAATGCTGCCAATGGATAAGCTCTAAAGCCGGATTGTGTATCAGTCAGTTTAATTCCTGTCTCAAACCAAAACCAGAAATTCGAAAACCGATTCCCAAAACTGCTGTTCTTTGGGACTGATTCATGTGTCATATTGCGACTTCCAATCAGAAGAACGGGGTGCTGACGTCCTTGAATCTCAGATATAAATGCTGGAATGTCCTTCGCAAAGTGTTGACCATCCGAGTCTATGGTAATAGCATAATCATACCCCAGTGCCTTGGCCTGTGCAAATCCTACTCGTAGCGCATTTCCTTTTCCCTTGTTCGTAGGGAGATGAAGTTGCTTAATCTGTGGATACTGTTGGAGTATAAAAGGAGTAGTATCCGTGGACCCATCGTTGATTACGATAATGGGTAGCGAGTACGCAAGCACTTCGTCCAATACACGGGCAAGTGTCCGTTCATTATTATATGTTGGTACAATAATACAGATATCCTGCTCACATTTATCCGTCAAATGACTACTGAACTCCCCCATACCTCTAATTTAGTTTCTTCTTCTCGACTTCGCTAAATACCTTAGATTGATTTGCATAATCTTTTATCAAGCTTTTCAATCCTGAGGACTGCTTACTGTATAACGCTATAATTTCAGATTTATCATTAGCGATTTCGGACTTATATTTTAATACTTTAGGACTATGCTCCTGCATAGCTAAGCGTATCAACCGGATTTCCACATTGGATGGATTCGAATCAATAAGCGTGGCTAATGTCTTTGCTCCTTCCGTAAAAAGCTTTTTTTTCTTCTCCTTGCCTTGTTCATAGCGTGCTTTAACCATCTTTGAAGAGGCCTGATACCCCTGTATGGTGGCATTTGACTTATTATAATCCTGAAGGGACGCGTAGAATTCATCTGCCGCAGTCTTAGAAGCTGCAGACTTCTTAAAATTCTCGCGAATAGTAGTCAGCTCAGTACCTGATTGACTAAAAATGAAAAAAAAACAAACAAGCAACACCTTCATACTATATGCATTTAAAATTCAAAGATAACTTCAATGCTACTGTCTCACCAAAACGGCTTGTATTCTTAACTTGGTACCCTATATCTGCATCTCCTTTGATATCGATGTCCAAAATCAATTCTGGATTTATTTCTGGATTGATGATTGCCATGAACTTCACATTGGAAGATTGTTCCATAAACAACGTCTGCTCAACAATTTGTTCAACAATCTCCTTTATGATTTGCATCATACACACTCCGGGCGTGACCGGATTATCCGGAAAATGGCCCTTGAAGATATCGTTATCCTTATTTAAACGAATCTTTGCAACGTGCTTTTGCGCATCTATCTGTGTCAACGAATCAAGTCTATAAAAATCAGTCAATAACATGGTAATCGCAATTTAAGTTTCAAAGATACAATGTTTGGATACAATCCCTATAAAATTATCGGTATCCATATATTAAGTTTTCTGCAAAACTCATTACAGGACGGTCTTTGTCAAACTAATCTTCAGCCGAATGGTTTTATGTGTAATGTCAATTTGATCCGCAGTCTTTCCATTGGATGTCTCAAATTCGTAAACGACCTGCTCTTTCCGCTTAGAGGCCTTCACAATTTTTGATAAAAATCCAGACTCCTTATCCATAAAGTAATAGGTATTTGACTTTTCCTTGACTTGATAGGCATCTTGGGTTACCAACGCATGGTGTACGACAGCATGTTGATGGGGAGATAATAAAGTCTTAAAATCTTCGTGCAACATGTTCAGCACCATTTTCCGATCGAGCTCCTCCATGACGTAATTAATCTTGAATACATGATTTCCGATGGTCAGGTCTACGAGCGTATTTCCAAAATCAGTTGTGAGGACCATCCGGTGTGTCACACTATCCATGCGTTTGACGATAAACAGCCCAGACAGCTCCCTTCCATAGATCTCCACATGGGCGCGATAGATATAATCAGTTTCTAAGGTCGAAAAATACGGATTGACAATCTCACGTTCAGTGGGTTCTTGTGAAATCACATCAGCAAGCTGATAAGATCGACAAGAGGTCAAGGTGAAGAGTAAACCACTAATTATTAAACACCGAATCGTCAACTTTTCCATTTACTACTCTATTCTTGAACACCAACCGTGTAAAATCATCTGTAGGCTCGACTAATTTAACCTCATTGACTTGGTGATTGCTGTCAAAATATAAGACAATCTGCTTCATATATTTTTTCAGTTCCTTAGATTTGGGAACAAATTTAGCCAGATGCTGTGTGCCCACCTTAAAATAGCTGATATCAAACGCGGCACTGTTAAACATATTCCCGCTTACGCTGCCGATGATCATTTCATTCATCTGTTCAAACTTCCGGTTTGCCCCGAGATCGATATTGCTCTTTTTTCCTTGATTGTCCACATACATCTTATTATTCTTGAAGATGGTACTATATGAGACAGGCTTCACATACCTCCACGCTAACATATTGGGTGATTTGAGATACATTTTCCCAGTGGATTCAATAGGTTTGGACATAAAAGACACATGCTTATACTGGACAAAGTCCGAAGAAAGGGTCTTGATTGATTTTGATTCATTCAACACAGCCTGCTTAAAAGCAGCCATTTCATTCGCACTCATTGCTTTCTCCTGCCCAACTACTGCAAAAGCGAAGAGTAACGCGAAGGCTGTGATTGCTATTTTAATCTTCATATCCTTTAACATTTAAAAGATTGTCCACCGTCAACAACTGGAACTTACGGTGATGCAAAAATTTCAGTAATTCATTCAATACAGACACGGTCAAGGCAGAGGTATCATGCATCAGCACAATATCACCTGGCCTCAAGCGGGATGTAATCCGCTTGTATACACGAATAGGGTCTCCTATCACCGTGTCCAACGAGCGGATGCTCCATCCAATCGTATCCATCGCCATATCTTTGACTACCAAAGCAATGGAAGGATTAGTCACGCCAAAAGGGGGGCGAAATAATTTGGGCCGTTGACCTATCTTATCCGCCAGACAGTCATTTGTCATCTTCAACTCGTGTTGCAGTTGTTCGACCGAAAAAAAACCTGTTTTATTGGAATGAGTAAAGGTGTGGTTGCCTATCAAATGTCCCTCTTGGACAATTCTCTTGGTCAACTCAGGATAGGCCTCTACCTGCTTTCCTATACAAAAAAAGGTAGCCTTCGCATCATATTTCTTCAAGAGATCGAGCACTTCGGCAGTATAGGGGGTAGGACCATCGTCAAAGGTTAATGCAATAATGGGTGCTGTAACATCCTTCATTTTGTATCGCACTGTAGTGAAATAACTTAGTCGAATATCGAACACTCCCCATACCGTAAGCCCCACAAATACAAGCAGACAAATCACGAGCCACCATATCGGGTAGGCATACCGATAGCAAAGCAGTCCCGTAACGACCAAGCTAAAGCCAAAAGCCAACCTAATATACCGATGCTTTAACATGAAGATAGTAGGGTAAGACTATGATCTCGACCAAAAGATTGATTATAGATCAAGATGTACTGTATAGTTGGCCGTACTACGTTATTGTCCGTCATGTCTGATGGGATATGCTGTGATTTTAATATCTGGGCAGCCATCTGTAAAGCGAAAGCAGATGCTACATCATACGCGGCAGTATATTTTTTAAACTTAATATGCGTACTTTCAGCCAGCAAATCTGCCATCTTTCCATCATAAGCATCTGAAGAAGTTTCAGAATCCTGCCCATGCAAGAATACATCAATATCGGAGACCTGGAGGTTATTTCTATTTAAGAACATGGCTACAAAATCAGCCAATTCTTCGGATTCGATTGTATTTTGAATAGCGATGTCACATACCTGCGCATAGCTCGTGGGCGTGCGTTCGTCAGAGAGGACAAAAAATGTTGCTCCTTCACCATATCGTACCCCAAATGAGTCAGAACTATGTTTCTTGACACGACCAATAAGCTGCAACAAACGCAATGTATAATCTGCAATTTCATCCACCCCTCCGACCAGAGTGTGTCTATACTCTCCGCTCTCCAATGCCATTGACGCATCCAAAAGAGCCGATTCAAAGGACGAAACACCATTAACATAAGTCAAGTTAGGGCCATAACATTTGAGCCGAAGTCCAATCTGTGCGGCTACCGTATTGTGCGTGGACTGAATAAAAGATGTAGGGGTCAAAAACTCTTCCTTATTATCCAAGATTGTTTTGAGGAATTTTTCGGAATCTTCCAGGCATCCCATTCCTGTCCCTACTAGAATTGCATCTGGGTTAGCAATACCAGCCTCATCTAGTGCTTCCTGAGCTGCGTAGATACCCATCTTGACTCCTTTGGCCATCCTACGAATCATTGCTGGGATAATTAATTCTTTGTAAGATGGATGGTTTACATAATTGACTATATCTTCAAGTGGTCTACATTGTTCCAACAAATGGCCTTCTGCCTGTGCCGATACAGCTCCTATTCCATTGATGTAGATACCCACATCCTGTCGAATGGGTTTGTCCTTGTCATCTTCATGCGCGGCAAGTTTGCCATCTGAGGGAGACAATGTTTCGGTCTTCGGAATGCATCTCGAAAAAATTAACGTAGAGCAATTGCCTCCAAATCCAAAAGAATTGGACAGTACGTGGTCAATCTTTTTGTACCTAAGATTAATCTGCGGTAGCAGGTCCAACTCTTCCATAGGGGTACTCCAATTCAAATTCGGAAATACCACTCCATGCTGTAGCGCCAATACACTATATACCGCTTCAATTGCAGCAGCAGCAGCCAACGTATGCCCCGTGTAAGCCTTCGTGGAACTAAAATCTGGGACTTGCTCGCCAAACACCCGCTTCAGTGCCCGTCCTTCAGACAAATCGTTGTTAGGAGTCGCTGTGCCATGTGCATTGATGTAATCAAAACTTTGATGGTCTATACCGGCTACCTCTAAAGCCTTTTGCATGGCCATATATGCTCCATCCCCATACTCAGAGGAAGCGGTCTGGTGATAGGCGTCATTCGTATTGGCATATCCGCTGACATAGCCCAATATTCGATGTTCGTCAATCTTATCACCATCCTCCAATACTAAATATGCGGCTGCCTCTCCGAGATTGAGCCCGTTACGATGCTGATCGAATGGGGTATTGTAAGTATCGCTTAAGATCATCAAAGTCTTAAATCCATTGATGGTAAATTTAGACAATGCATCTGTGCCTCCGACAATAACACGATCCAGGCGTCCTGATTTAATCATTCGCGCCCCTAATAGAATGGCATTGGCAGCAGATGAGCAGGCGGTACTGAGTGTCGTGACATACCCCTTCAAGCCTAGGTAATCGGCAATCTTTAGTGAGGAGTCTCCGGCATCATGACTTAGGATATATTTTTGAACCTCAGGGTTGTCAAAATATTCGTAGAAATACTGCTCTGTGGCATCCATCCCGCCTACACTTGTAGCCGAAATAAAGCCCGTACGGCCATCCCCTAAATCATTCAGGCCTGCGTCTATGACGGCCTGTTTTGCGGCCAAGGCTCCCAATAAAGAGGTTCGTGTAAACGAATGGTCTGCAGGTAATCCCAAGAGTGCAACCAATTCCTGATTGGTCAACTTAATCTCACCCACCTTGATTTCATCCCGATGGATAGTATCTATATTTTCAATCGTCGAGATACCTTTCAGTCCACTGGTCAACGCAGCAAAGTTTTCCTCTACCGTCATACCGATAGCGGATACTATTCCCATACCCGTTATAGCAACACGCTTCCCCATGTAGTTGTATTTATTTTGTACGGTGTTCAGCAATATAGCTAGCCATAGTCTCAACTGATTTGAAGATATTCCTTCCTTCTTTGGGATCGCTCAACTTGATTCCATAATCTTTGTCCATCAATACGATAAGCTCTAGTGCGTCTATAGAATCCAATCCTAGTCCATCTCCAAATAAGGGATCGTGGTCATTGATATCTGCAGGCGTAATTTCTTCTAAATTCAAGACTTCAATAATTTTATTCTTCAATTCACTTTTTAATGCTTCCATCTTATGTTATTGTATTACAATTTTTCTTATTTCGTTAATATGGTGTTCTAAACTCGTTCCCTGCCCTACAAGATAAAATACAGCACTGTAATCATCTTGCAGATATTCTACCCAAGCGCACAAGACTTTCTTGCACTTTCCACTTTGGAGCAAATATTCTGCGTAATTATACAGCAAATCTGCATCAAAAGTATCGCTTACAAAAAAGCAGCTTTCTGTCTGAAACTGATGGCGTATACTGACCTCACCCAAACAGATATTTGCCAAGGTGTATACAAAGACTGCTGGACTGGGAAAATATCCATCGGGAGAGCTGATACTTTCCTGATGCCGAATGTCGGTATCTAGGCTCCCCGATTTATTCATAAACAATAGGGCGACGTCTTTATCCTCGAATTCAGCAGTTCCCAGCAAGACTTCCGCTCCTAAAAATGCTAATTTACTCAAAGCATCCATTTTATGGAATTTAGGATAGCTAATTTCCATAAATTGATAGGCGCGTCTTGCAAAATCAGCAAACCCAGTGTCCTCGGCTTCAAATACCTTGTCGCCATCCAAGTAAATCTGTCCATTTGCCAAAGACCCCCAGTGTAATATTGCATGAGGACTATACATGATGGCCCACCTTTCTCAATACCATAGCCGCATTGCTTCCGCCAAAGCCTGATGCCGTCTTTATACCGATGGTTAAAGGCTTTGTTAATAGTTCCTGCGGCAGCGTCATGCTCCCGCTCACGCCTATGGTATGTAATCCCTTAGTTGGTAGTACGATATTATCAGATAGACTCTTGACCAACATAATCAGTTCTAAGAGTCCTGAACACCCCAAGGTATGTCCAAAATAACCTTTCAGACTATTGACAGCCACTTTTGACAAGCCCATTCTATCAATAGCTATAGACTCCATCTCATCATTATAGATGGTTGCAGTACCATGCGCTGAGATACAGTCTACTTCACTAGCGGCTATTCCAGCTTCGCCCAGCGCTCCCTTAATGCTCCGATAAAGGCCTTCTCCTGTACGAGATGGTCCTGATATATGATTTGCATCGTTGATACTCGCGTCTCCTAAAATGGCTATATTTCCAGTATTTAAAGAAAGAGAAAGGGCGGCGGTGGCCTCGCCCAATGTGACGCCATCTCTATCTATGTCATAAGGACGACAGGGCCGGCTACTCATTGCTTGGAAGGAATTAAACCCGGATACGACAAACTCAGTGACCTCATCTCCAGCGACGACATACACTTCATCATATCGCCCCATCAGCATCATCCGACGCCCTATCATAACCGCGAGTAGCCCGGATATACATGCATTACTGACGATAATAGGAGTGGTCTCTAGTCCAAAATATTGAGCAATACGGTGCGAAGAGTTCGATAGCTGCGCGCCTACTACGTCTCCCCGTTGCAGCGCTTCTATATTTCCTTTCGTAGTTGAGATGACCAAGCCAGTCCTACTGGAAATCTTCTTCCCTTCCAAAATAGGAGCAAGTGCCAATATCATCATCTTTTCCAATCTGGAAAAAGACATTCCAAGGGTCGGCAACGCTTCAAAGCATGGATTAATATCATCGTTAGAGATAGTAGCAGCATAAAAGTCTGAGAAATTACCCATACGCTGTACACGACCAATTCCAGAGGCTCCCGCTAATAAGGCCTGCCAAGACTTCTCTATATCCAGTCCTAGCGGAGTGATACAATTTACCTTGTCGATATACACACTCCTCATGGTGTCAACAATCCTTTTTTCTGTTTCCATTCTTCTATAAACGGAGGTGTATTGAGTACCAAATTGCCGTCTTTGTCCAGAAAGACCTGAACAGTCTCCCCAGTGCATACGACTTCTCCAAGTGTATTGAAGATTTTATATCTAAATACCATTTTAGCGGCAAGCGCATCGACATAAGTGGTTTCAATACGTGCCACATCTCCATATTTTAAAGCAAGCTTGTGCTCGCAAACCGACTTGACAATGGGTGTGGTGTATCCCGCAGCCTGTACATCTAAATAGGAAATGCCATGCTCGCGGCCGAAAGCCTCGCGACCATCTTCAAAATAGGTAATATAGTAGCCATGCCATACGATACCAAGGGGATCCGTTTCATTAAACCGAACTCGTATTTCTTTAGAAACCGTCAATTCAGGAATTTCCTTATACAAATCTCTTCTTCTTATCATAACCTACCGCAACCGCGACCATCAATACAAAAAATAAAAATAACAAAATTATCTCTGGAATAACTTCCAGAAGGCCAGAATGACGTAATATTATATCATAAAAGCCTTGTAATGCCCAGTTCATAGGTGATATCTTGGCTACATACTGCATTATATGGGGCATCGCAAATACAGGCACCCATATGCCACCTACAGCAGCGAGAATAACCACCAGCGTTGCACCAAAAGGTGCAGATTGCTCTTGTGTCTTAGCAATAGTTCCCAACAGCAGTCCGAGCCCTATCGCAGCCAAGCCCGCAAAGATAGTCACTACTGTCATCAGCATCAGCCTGCCCGATATATCCAGGGCCGGCAAACCGAAGTATGGGAATACAAAGACACCCATCAACAGCATCAGGTAAAATTGAACAAGACAGATGACCAGGTAAGTGACGGTCTTTCCGGCAATCAACATCCAATACGGGATGGGGTTAGTGATCAAGCGAATGAATGTTCCTTGGCTTTTCTCCTTGACGATGTTAATCGATAAAGGGACAATAACAAAGAATATGGCAAACAATGACCAAGCTGGAACATTGTGTTGTACGGCATTGGGTATCACTTCCTGCTTCCCTATCTTTGGACTAGCTTCTTTGAAGGTAATAAAATTTTGCGGTTGGATGGTTTTTTGGGTATTGCCATCCCCCAATTGATCTTGAAAAGCTCGATAAATCTGCTTAGTTTCGATTCCCGAAATCAATTTGTCAATTCCATTTTTGACTTCGTTCTTAAATGCCATTTGCGTAGCTGGGTCAAAAAAAAGTTTAATCTCCTTACCCGAGACTTTTGTCTTTAAAAGCGTAGAATCTACCTCTGTTAGACTATATTCTCCCAAAATACTTTCCACATTCTGGCTCACTTTAATATTCAAATCACGGGTCAGATACTTGGGTAGTATGATTGCCAACTGAAAAGCTCCACTATTGACAGCTTCTCTTGCAGCTTGCTCGGTCAGCTTTCTCCCGTCCAGGGTAGTCACGATTTGGAGTGCATTGGATTGCTCCAACTGCAATTGGATAGTCTTAGCGACTGTATCTTGATCCTCATCGACCAGCAGTACGGGAATCTTCCGCTCAGATATTGCATCAAAACTATCCTGCTGGATCAAAGTGACAGTAATTACCAACACCAACGGCATCACAAATAGAATGACCAACCCACCGAAATCACGCTTTAGTAGCAAGTATTCTTTGACAATAGATTGTCCTAATTTATATAGCATCGCGTAACTCCTTTCCTGTCAACTGTATGAATACATCCTCTAGATTGCGCGCATTGGGCAACGCTGCAACCAACTCTTGGGGCGTCCCGGTGCGAAGGATTTGCCCTTGATCAATAATGGACAAACAGGTACAAAAATCCTGTGCTTCTACTAGATGATGGGATGTATAAATGATGCTCGTACCTTGTGCATTAATCTCTTTAAGGAACTGAAGGATTGCATTTTTGGATTGGACGTCTACTCCTACAGTCGGTTCATCCAGAAACAGCACTTTGGGCTGATGTATTACACCAGCCAGCAGATTAACCCGCCGTTTCATACCTCCCGAAAACGTGTCTACACATTTGTTAGCAAACTTCTCCAGACCCATCTTCGTTAATAAGATATCAACTCGTTGATTCAACTCATGTCCCTTCAGGCCATACATACTTCCAAAATACACCAAATTTTCCTTTGCTGTAAGTGTCGGATATAATGCATACTCCTGCGGGACTACGCCTATAATTTTTTTTATGGCCATACCCCTATCGCTGTAATGTAGACCATCTATGGTAAAGCGGCCAGATGTAGGTCTCAACAAACCGCATAAGATAGAGATAAGAGTAGTTTTGCCTGCACCATTAGGGCCAAGAAGCCCATATATTTCCCCCTCGGGAATCTGTAAGCTCAAATCTTGCAACGCAAATACATCGGCATCTTTATACTTTTTTGAAATCTTATCAATATGGATGATTGGCAAACTTGACATCTCTTATATTGCTTTCTTAAGTCTCTTGAAAAAATCTTCTTCTAGGTCTGCTATGTGCAACAGTTGCTGCGAGAGCACCTGATAGACATCGTCCTGATTACTACGCTTCTTGTATACTCGTGAAGCACATAGTGCAAAATCGCGCCATAAATCACCGATGTCTGTCATTTCCTTTGAGAAAGTACGCATGGTCTCATGATTTAAAACCTCTGCTGCCTCTTGTAGGAATGCCGCATATATAAATCGGAAACCTCCACCCCCCGTCCCAATTTCTTCCTGCATCCTAACCATCTGCGCTAGATAATGATTTGCCTTTCTTACACCATGCTTCTTTGGCCACTTCACAAGGTGACGCGCCACCATTCGTATGCCTTTGACGCCAACGATGGGCACTGGCGCTAGCATATCACGACAAGTCTGTCTAATGGCTTTTCGGATAGCTGGTTCCAAATCCAGCTTTTCGGGAATATGAGTCGGATAGTAAAGATGTCCTTTGGGAGCCAATACGCCTTTTGCAAAACGTGCTTTTTCCAAATCACGGGCATGTAATCGTGTAACCTGTTCCATAACTGGATCGCTAACTAGGAATTCTTCACCCTCCTGTCCATAGATGACCAGATTATGTGCATTGAAATGAAAGCGATATTCATCTGGAAAGTAATTCAAATAGTATACACTCACCTGCAGTCCTGTGGGTATCTGCTGTAGAAGGTTGGCCTCTAGGGCTTCTTTCGCTTTACCTTTGTCCGAAAACTTCACCCGCTTGATTTTAATATTCAAGCGTTTGCTCATGCGGTTAAAAATCCAACCTGGCATGGGTCGATAGCTGATTGCTGGAGCATGATTGACCTTTAAAAAAGGAAGGTATACAAAGAAAAGCCCAGACCCCAACCCGAAGACCATCGGCTCACTGATATCATAGCCCTTGTCTCGCAGCAGATTAGAAGCTACTCCATTTTCGCAATGGGCTGTTTGGTGGTGCGTAAAATTCAGCTGCATTATTCTCCCTTATAATTTTGTAATTCTTCTATGGTGATATCGAATGCTTCTGCATATCGATTTAATAATTTGCAATTCATTTTCTTAAAAACATCTGGACGTATATGTCGCTTGACCCGCCATTGCCACATACCAACATAGCTGGACAAAATCTGCCAATCCATCTTGTGCAATTCCATAAAGTACAAGATGGGGCTTGCTTCTCCCTGTCGTACTTTTTGCCGGGCCTCTTCAATCCGTTGATTGATTGAATCTATTGTCTGCTTCTGAACAATGGTCTTCGCCTCCCAACCAGAGCTTAGTGCTGTACCGTAGTTTCCACTATCATCTACTGCGTAACAGATTTCCTTTATACTATGCTCTGATAGGTTGCTTTTATCTTGAGGGACCTCTGATTTTTTCATATGCTTGGTGTTAGTACTCCACAGAATTGGTATATCGTTGTATGCTATCCATATTTCGGCTGTCAACCATTGTCCAAAATTATAAAACGCTATTCTTCTTGTTTTTGTAGAAACAAATTAATTTCAGCTTCTGCAATAACAGTACCGGCTAGCAGAGTCTTGGTACTCAATGTGCATATCTGATAAGCAGAGCTCTCAAATTGATGAATCAATTCGGCTTGGGTAAAGATTTCATCGCCGACCTGAGGTAGGCTATATATCTTGACATATTTAATGGCACTGATGAATCCTATGACCTTGGCATCGACATTGCCATCTTGAAAATATGTCTGACCAAGGACTGACGAGCATGTCTGAGCTGCATTTTCAATAACACCAATTTCCTGTAATCGACCGTTTTGCACAAAAAGCGTATCCATCTTAACCACAAATGTACTGCTGACGCGCTCGGGATGTATATCTACCAAAATATCTACAAAGAGCATAGGAGCGCGATGTGGCAGGTAATTATTTATTTCAACAGCGTTATATTGAGGCGACTCCATTTCTATTTTACGAGTTTGCAATTACAGTTTTCATTTGACCAAAGGCTATGATTTCGTCTTCTATTTTTGTCACAACATCCACTAAAGTGACTCCCATAATTTCATGGAGGATAGTGGCGGTTGTCACCATCTGTTCCCCTACTCTTGGAAGACGAGTGATAGCCAACTGCTTGATGGCTCCAATGTATCCCATAGGAGCAGGTTGGTCCTTCAAAAAATATTGATAGCCCGTGAATAAGGCTACAGATTGGGCCATATGCTCTATCACTCCACATTCCTGAAAATAAGCATCTTTTACAAAAATAGAATTGTTCGATATGATAAGTCCTGCGATAACACTGTCCTCCTGATAGCCCAATAGACTATCCACCATGACGATTGGCTTTCTCTGCGGAATTAGCTGCTCCACTATCTTCGGGTCGAGTACAGGCATGGATAATATCGCCATATCAACAAACGGTTAAGTACGCATACGCATAAGAAAAACGCCCGCTTTCGGGGACAGATAATAGTATTCGTTCGCCCTTTTTCAAGTTTCCCGCATTCATTAATTCTTCCAACATGAGGTAGATAGAGGCTGATCCGACATTGCCTACATTGGCCAAATTGGTAAACCATTTATGCTTTTCGATGGCAATCCCAGCTTCGGAGAACTTTTGATAAAGTCCATCTATAAAATAGTGGGAGGAAACGTGTGGTAATAGATAATCTACATCATCTGGACCGATGGAGTGCTTCTCCATGGCTGCTTTCATACTCTCCACACCTTTTTCCAAGATATTTTTATCTAATATCTTCACATCTTGCTTAAGCGCAAAAACAGATTGCTCAAGCCACTCTTCGGCCGTGTAGTCACTCCATGGTTTCAGGGTGCCATCCACCAACTTATCTCCGCCAGCATACATACAGGCTTCCAGTTGATGTGCATAAGAAAAAGCTTCCATCCATTCAATCTTAAGGGATATCTCCCCCCTACGACGATTTTCCAATAAAAAAGCGGCGGCTCCGTCCGACAACATCCACCTCAAAAAATCTTTCTTGAATGCGACAATGGGTTGCTCGTTCAATTCTTTCAAATTTTCGATCTCTCTTTCAAATTTATTCGCCTGCATCCATGTTGACACGCGTTCGGATCCGGTACATATCGCATTTTCGGAATTACCTGATTTTACGGAGAGGTATCCATATTTGAGCGCATTCATCCCCGAGCAACAGACACCGCTGGAGGAGTTGAGCTCGACTGATCGATTGCCCAATAATCCATGGACCATAGCCGCATGCGAGGGTAATAAGTGGTCCGGGGTGGATGTCCCGCAGGAGAGTACTTCAACATCGTGTGCTGTAAACTCGTCATTAAACAATTTTTCAATCGCCAGCGATGTCAAATCAGCATTGGAATGCGTTGCTCTCCCAGATTTGTCCAAGGCGTAATATCTATTCTTGATACCGTTATTGCGCAATATCAACCTTCTTGCCTTTGAGGCCTTCTCATCAACCCTGCCTAAAAAATCTTCCATTTCATCATTAGAAATGGGTGAATTTGGCAAATATTTAGCGACTCTTGTAATATAAACTGCAGACATATAAACTAATCAACCCCCTGAAAATAAGCTTTCTCTCTTTTTATTTTAAAATATGTAATGGGCAAGAATATCGTATGTATCAAATGAACCAACGGTGACAAAAACCAAATGGCAAAAAACAGGTAATAATTGAAACCTATCAGCCATTTTTTTCTGGCCTGTCCCTGCTTATTTGCGATGATTCCTGACCATATCTTGAACATCCGATTTGCCTTTTTATCCATCGAGACCAAAAAATGTCTAATCTCGACGGCCTTGTTAGTAACAAGCTCTCGTTGTAGGGAACCGAGCTCCCCATTTCTCAAATGTGATACTATAATCTTGCCAAATTTAATACTTTCCTTTATTTCCTCATCGGAAATACCGGGTAAAGGTAAAATTCCGTAAACTTTCCGCTTCAAACCCGTGAACATCCAATCCACAATGGTGATTACGCTGACCAAATTAATATGACGATCGACAAGAGCAATATTTCCCACAAGATTAGCCGAATGGCTTTTAAGCAGTATCTTAACTTTCTCTTGTGCCATTACCCACATATTACGACTTCCACTAATCGTTACAACATTCGTATTATGTAATATCTTCTTAGCATAGTCACTTTTTAAAAAAGATGTAACAGGTATCGAGGGAGACAAGTACCAAACTTGGTAAAATAGCAGCACCAAATCGAACTTGGTATTCATAATCTCCGGAGATGGCTCTTCAATATCGACGGGAACTTGTCTAAACGACTCAGGAAACACCTCAAAAAAAGCTTCCTTTGGCCAAGGGAAAGGATACACCTTCTTAGGTTTAATCTCTAGGTATTGGACATGCACGTCTGTGGATTGGTCAAATGGTAAAGCAATACGTTGACTCACTTCTTTTAGTTGTCCAGATTGTGAATAATATACAACAAGTACATTTTTCATATGCATTTAATTTGTTCTTTATGGGTCATATGGAATGTCCAAAATAAATTATGACCCTATTTTTGTCTTAGCTGCTATTCATGCTGCTTCGCAGCCATTTGTACGTGGGCTGTATATACTCTAGGCGTATTTCATAATAATTTACACTATCAAGAAGGTAATGCTATCAGATTTATTCCATGAGCTCGCAAACTCGGTTTTCACTAATGTAAATGTTATAAACGATATTCAAGAGAGCTAAAGCCATTTATTTATTCATCCATTATGTGAGCCAAAAAAATCAAGATAGTTTCATAGTCAAGCATTGAGCTTCTTCCAGAAATCAAAAAAATTATACCATTGATAAGGATATCGCTTCACTACTTTTTCGAGGCTTTGGCAATAGCTGTTGAGCAGAGATTGTGCGTCCCTATGCTTCACTTCCGCCCTACGGGCGTAGAGGTGATAGTGGAGACGAGGTTCCTTCATCACATACACAAATACGACGGGTACGCCTAGTCTCGACGCAATCATAAATGGTCCCGCTGGAAAAAGAGCGTCCTCTCCTAAAAGCTGCTCTGATAACAATTTATTCTCCTCAAAATAGCGATCTCCTGTAAAACAAATCAACTCATTATTGGAGAGTGCATTGCTGATCTCGAATATATGGGACATGTCATCCTTAATCTTAATAAACTTGACATTAGACTGTTGTGATACTTGCTTTAAATATTCACTAATAGCCGTTTCTTCCAAATCAGCCGTCACGAGATTAATCTGGCATTCTAGGTTAATATCTTCGAAAAAGTGTTCGGCAACTTCAAAATTACCTACGTGTGCGCTAATGAGGATTCCACCTTTCTTTTCGGCCAATAATTGCTTTAAGATATCAATACCGTCAAATTCATAAGAATATCGATTGCGCAATCCGGACGTGATAGCCACTTTATCAATCAATGTTTTTCCAAAGGTGAAATAACTTCGATATAAGCCAAAAAAAGATTGCATCCAAGAGAATTGGAGGCGCTTGTGTAAATAATAAAATAGGGATCTATTGCTTTTAGGTGAAAATAAAAAGTAGTAAAACGACACAAAAATCAGCACGAGATAACTGGCCCTAATTCCAAAAGTCTTAATACAATTTACAAAAATTTTATAGCCTAATAGGGTCCCTTTCGACTTGCCGTCCCATTGACTCACCATTATAAGCTGCTATTTATTTGCTTCTATCTTTTTTTCAATAACATCATAGAAGTCTTGGAAAGTCTCCATGCCCGCAAAATCTTGCTCGACAAGTTTCACCCCGAAATTTGACTCAATAATAACGACCAAATCTACATAGTCCAAACTATCCAAATCCAATGTTTCTTTAAGATTTTTTTCAGGAGCAATGGTCTCTCGGTCGATTTCAAACTCCTCAACCAAAATTTCATTTAAATGCTCAAAGATCTTATCGCGACTCATTTCGTTATCTATAATATTTTTTTACAATCAAAGCCGAATTTGTACCACCAAATCCGAAAGAATTAGACAAATATAAATCAAATTCCTTATTTATTGTGCTTTTTACAATATTTAATCGAGTCGAATCCTCATCAGGATTCTCAAAATTAATATTCGGTGCGATGAATGAATTTTGCATCATAATAGTCGAATATACAATTTCACTGGCACCTGCCATCCAACATTCGTGCCCCGTCATCGACTTGGTTGAACTCACATAGGGCCTGCTCTCTCCGAAGACTTCGTGTATCGCTTTAGCCTCGTTTGCATCACCGATGGGAGTAGAAGTCGCATGGGCATTGATGTACTCAATTTGTGACGCTTGCAGATCTGCGGCTTGCAAAGCACGAGTCATTGCGAGGGCGGGGCCTGCTACATTAGGCGTCGATATATGTCCACCATTTGAAGAGAACCCGTAACTCAACACCTCTGCGACAATAGGTGCTCCTCGCTCTAATGCCGAGTCCAAGCTTTCGAGCACAAGAGTGGCAGCTCCCCCACTAGGTACTAATCCGTCACGGGCAGCATCAAATGGACGCGAAGCTAAAGCTGGTGCTCCCTCTTGATGAGAAAATACCCCTAAACCGTCGAAACTTGCCATTGCATACTTATTGATTTCTTGCGCCCCTCCACAGATAACCATATCCTGTAGCCCACCTTGAATCATCATCAATCCTAGACCAATTGAGTGAGAACCACTCGCACAGGCAGCGCTTATGGTCATATTAACGCCTCTCAATTTAAAAATCGTAGAGAGATTCATGGTAACGGTAGAATTCATGGATTTGAAAATAGCACCCGAACCAATCAGTGAAGTATCTTTTTTGTCCCGCACAATGTCAGTGGCTTCAATAATTGCTCTGGAGACACTGTCATTGCCGTATAAGATTCCTACTTCTCGTTGTTCCAACACCGCTTCGGAGAGACCAGCATTCTTTAGTGCCTCTACGGTAGCCATAAAAGCATACTCAGTTTCTTCACCGATGGAAATCCGTTGTCTACGTCCAAGAAGGTGTTTAAGGTCAGGGGTGGGCACTGTTCCTGTCAGTGCACAACGAAAACCGAATTGCTTACGTTCGTCATCGTATACAATGCCTGATTTGCCTTCATACAGCGACTGCTTAACTTCCTCGATAGAGGTACCTAAGCAAGAATAAATACCCATTCCTGTAATAACAACTCTTCTTTTCATCCGATTATTTTCTTTTCAATGGTAGATGAGCGCTCGAGCAAATAATAATTACCCCGTATATCCATATTATTTACATCTCGGTTTCATCCGATTATTATCTCTTATCTATTGCGTGTACCACCTCCACACACCAAGGAGCTTCTTACGAATATATTCCCCCATTGATGTTAATAACCTCCCCTGTAATGTAGGAGGCTTTTTTTGAGGACAGAAACACCACTAAGTCGGCCACCTCTTCTGCTTCTCCAAAACGATTGACTGGTATAATCTTGAGCAATTCTTGCTCATCAAGCTCCTTGGTCATATCGGTTTTGATGAACCCCGGTGCTACAGCGTTGACTGTGATATTGCGCTTTGCCACTTCTTGAGCCAATGCCTTTGTTGCAGCTACTACAGCACCTTTAGCTGCTGAATAATTGACCTGCCCTGCAGTCCCCTTCATACCGGATAGGGAGACTACATTAATAATCCTACCGTAGCGATTACGCAACATCTTTTGCATAAAGAAGTTGGTTACATTGTAAAACCCATCGATGCTAATATCAAGTACGGATTTCCAATCTTCCCATTTCATCCACATGAACAAGCCATCTCTAGTGATACCAGCATTGTTGACAATCACTTCGACGGTATATTCCCTATTTTTAGTCGTCCAATCCGTCAATACACGCTGGACTTCGTCAGGATCAGAGACATCAAATTTCAGGATTTCGCCTGTAGCACCTAGACCTTTGACCTCATCCAAGGTTTCCAAAGCCGCAGCTTCATTTGATTGAAAATTGATGAGGATATGATAATCCTGCTCCTCGGCCAACTTTTTACAGATTGCCTTACCGATACCTCTAGATCCTCCTGTTACCAATGCACACTTCATTTGCAAAAAATTAGTCCATTTTCATTAAATAATCCTTAACTTGTTGTACATATGGATACATCACTTGGTCATCCTTAAACACTGGGATGATTTGGCGAATACTATCATATATCTTTGACGTAGATTCCGAAACTTCGGCTTGACACCCCAGATAGTCCACAGCTTGAGCAATGGTAATCCATTCAATAGCCAATACTTCAAAGGCATTCTCCACCACTCGGCTAGCAAGTACGGCAGCATTTGTCCCCATACTTACAATATCCTGATTATCATTATTATTGGGAATACTATGCACATACATCGGATTGGATAAGGTCTGACTCTCGGCAGTCGTCGATGTCGCGGTGAATTGCACTCCCTGCATCCCGAAATTAAAACCTAACTGGCCCAAATTAACAAAAGGCGGCAGAAATTCATTGATGCGCGAATTCAGCAAATAATTAAGTTGGCGCTCGGCTAACATTGTCAGTTTGGTAACTACAATCTTAAGTTTATCCATTTCCAACGAAATATAGTCTCCGTGGAAATTCCCTCCATGATAGACATGCTTATTCGCGACATCCACAACAGGGTTGTCACTAACAGAGTTTACTTCGTCTTCTAAAATAGACGCGACTCCATCCAACGTATCCATCACCGGTCCCAAAATCTGAGGGACGCAGCGTAGCGAATAGTATTCTTGAACTTTTTCTTTGAATACTCGTTCTTGGTTATCACCTGTGTAAAGATGCTCTTCACGCTTGCGCGTACGCTTGCTACTTGCCAATATACTTCGCATAGATGCGGCTACATTACGTTGTCCAGTATGCAACTTTACATTATTCAACGGCTCAGAATAGTGGTCGTCATAAGAACGAACCAGCTCATTGATTGCACAGGTCGCCCTAATTGCACAATCTAATAATTTACGTGCTCTTAATACATTGGCAATACCTATTCCCGTCATCACAGAGGTACCATTAATTAGCGAAAGCCCCTCACGTACTTCAATCTTTATTGGCGAAAGGCCTTCTGCAGTAAAAGCCTCATGGGTTGGACAGCGTTTACCTTTATAAAATACTTCTCCCTCACCTATCAATACAAGTGCTAAGTGTGCCAGTTGTACCAAATCGCCGCTAGCTCCTACCCCCCCATGTGCAAAAATCAACGGTGTGATATCTCGATTAATAAGCTCACGCATCAATTCAATAGTAGAAGGATGTACCCCGGAATATCCAATTGAAAGGGTGTTCAAACGGGCAAGTACTGCCGATTTGACAAAAAGTGGGCACAAAGGCTCACCTGTCCCAGAAGCATGACTTCGAATCAAGTTATATTGCAGCTGTTGACGGTCAGCATCATCTATACGATATTGAGCCATGGGACCAAATCCGGTATTGACACCATAAATGACCTTATTTTCAGCAAATTCTTTCAGAAAATTGAAACTTTCTTCTACACGTATTCTTGCTTCCTGACTAATTTCAATTGTATCATTGTTAAATAGCACAGCATAAAAATCCTCAAGTCTTAAGCGCTCCTCAATATGTCTCATGTAGTTATTTAAGTTAATCCAAAATAAGATTTAGATTTCTTTTTTATTCGTTTTAATGTGTTTAATTTAGCTGGGCTAATTTTCTCCAAATTTAGCTTTTTTTTAATAAATATTATACCATCATGACAATTGAGGAAGTAGAGGTGTTAATCATTGGAGCAGGGCCTTCAGGGAGTGTTGCGGCGGGGTATCTTCACAAGAATAACGTAAAAATCAAGGTTATCGAAAAAACCTTGTTCCCTAGAATTGTAGTGGGCGAGAGCCTAATCCCACGCGTGATGGATCACTATGCCGAGGGAGGTCTTTTGGATGCACTCGATAGTCAAGGATTCGAAAAGAAATTTGGAGCACGATTTATTCGTGGGGAGGAAATCTGTATGTTCGATTTTAGCAATAAATTTGGCGAAGGCTGGGATTGGACGTGGCAAATACCCCGAGCCGAATTTGATTACGTCGGCACTCAAGAACTGATAAGAAAAGGTGTAGATATCGAATTTGAATCGGAGGTAGTAGCAACTGCTTTTGAAGGAGTGAACTCAACCACCACTGTAAGGATGAAAAATGGAGAACTGAAGCAAATAAAAGCTAAATTCTTAATAGACGCAAGCGGATATGGCCGAGTACTTCCTCGCTTACTGGAACTGGATGAGCCATCCCAACTCAGTCCACATTCGGCTATATTCACACATGTGTTAGATGTCAACAGACCTGAGGGGGTTGAGGGCACACAGATTTCATTTGATATTCTGCAGACAGACGTGTGGCTTTGGGTGATTCCATTCTCCAATGGAAACACCAGTGTAGGTATCGTAGGGCCGACTGCATTCATCAACTCTCTATCCGACCATAGTGACACAGCAGAGGCGCTTCAAAAAGCAATTCAACTGTCTGAATTCTATATCAATCGGTTTGGCAACTTGCCTTTCGTATTTCAGCCAAAAAAATTGACCAACTATTCAGCTGCTGTGAAAAAGATGTATGGCGAAGGCTACACGCTTACTGGAAATAGTTCTGAATTTTTGGACCCGGTATTTTCTTCAGGCGTATGTTTTGCCACCGAATCAGGTATTCTATCTGCGAAGTTGGCGCTACGTCAGCTACGAGGTGAAGTCATTGATTGGGAACGCGAATATTCAGATTATATGAAAGATGGTATAGCAGTATTCACCACCTATGTGAAGGAATGGTATACTGGAAATCTACAAACCTTGTTTTTTCATCAGCCAGAGAATCCCGATGTCAAACGAAAGATATGTGCAGTCTTAGCCGGTTATGTCTGGAATCAAGAAAACTCTTTTGTCAAAAAGCACGATCGTGTCATTCGTAACATGGCTTATATGATCAATAACAATAAAGAACTTATGGACTATATCAAGGAGGATAATCTTTAAGATTTTCCTATTCAAAGAAGGTCATATCAACGAGTTTATGCCCTTCTTTGAATAGAAATATATTCACATTAGAGGGCTTTTCTAAGGTTCACAACGCTTTCTTTTACGTCTTCTTTATTATTCTGCCAGTTATATTCATACTCCGCTGAAATCATTCCCGTAAATTTCTGTCTTTTCAACTCTTGTATAATTTTTTCCATCTCGATGACACCTGTACCCCAATGTACATCATGAGCACTTTTATCCCCAAAAGTATTTAGGTCTTTAAAGTGTATATGAAATACTCGACCTTCTAATTTTTTCAAGGACTCCACAGGGTTGAGACCGGATCTAGCCCAATGACCAACATCTGCAGCAGCACCCATTTTTGCACTTTTACCTTTTAGCAATTCCAATACTTTGT
The DNA here is from genome assembly GCF_027627455.1 of Sphingobacterium sp. SYP-B4668. Classification (NCBI taxonomy): domain Bacteria; kingdom Pseudomonadati; phylum Bacteroidota; class Sphingobacteriia; order Sphingobacteriales; family Sphingobacteriaceae; genus Sphingobacterium; species Sphingobacterium sp. SYP-B4668. The sequence goes on from NZ_CP115483.1 coordinate 5,146,288, forward strand.
CTGGATTCCAATAAAAAGAAGGATTGGGGTGATTATGGATTGCAGCTTTGATATCATACTTGTCACACAACTGGGAAACAACGTTCAGATCAGCCTCCTTGGGCTCACAGTTGATAACGGCAACACCCATTGACTTTGCGAATGCAAATATCTTTTCCCATTCTGCAGCATCCTTGCCAGAGACTACTCCATATGCGTGCAGGGTGATATTTTTCTTTTTTAATAGTGCTTTAACAGCTTTCTTACTCGCATCGGACATGCTGTAATCCATCTTTCCTTCTATACCAGCACCTATAGTCTGCCCTGGAAAAGCTTCTACATATCGAAGGTCACAGCTATCGATTTTATCCAAAGCCTGTGCAAAGGTAAACAACCTAAATGTATAGGCTTGCGAACCCAACTTCCAATGCAACTTGTTCTCGGGATATTTCGAAGACTTTCGCTGACCATAAGTAGTGGACACCATGACCGTCAGTAAAACAAACAGACAGGTAATTAATTTGAATATTCTCATCGTAATTTATTTTTGTTTCGTATTGGTATGAGTTGACACATCAAAACTAACGAATCTAAGGCGCAAAGAAGAGTTGTGACGGATGAATATTTAAGGCACTCACGAAAATTTTACAAAAAAAAGCCTATCTGGAAACATAATAATTTCCAAACAGGCTCAAAAATATACTCGTCAATATTTATCTAAATAAAGGCAAAGCCTTTTCTATTCTGCGGATTACCTCGTCTTGACCTAAGAGTTCTGTAATTTGAAAAACATCTGGACCAAATTTACCGCCGACCAACATAATTCTATAGGGCATCATCAGCTCGCCCATTTTTAACCCAGAATTTGCAATCTTCTCTTTGAAAACAACCTCCAATACAGTTGCTTTCCAATCAGGCTGTTGCTTGAACAAATCTATTACCTCTTTAAAGAAGGACTCCTTTTGCTCATTCCACTTAGGCTTGACTGCTTCTATATCAAAGTTGTCGGGAGCCACAAAGAAAAATGAGGCCTGTGCCCAAAAATCCTCAACAAACGTCAAACGCTCTTTGACTGAAGAAAACACATTATTTAAATACCCTTCAGGAACATCACTGACCGTATGAGCTTGCAATATATCCTTCAATTGCGGCAACAATTCAGCATTATCAGATTTCTTAATCCACTCATGATTGAACCATTTCGCTTTTTCAAAATCAAACTTAGCTCCAGATTTATTAACACGTGAAACATCGAATTTCTCAATCAATTCTGACAACGAGAATAATTCCTGTTCAGTACCATCATTCCATCCCAACACTCCCAACATATTTACAAATGCTTCTGACATGAACCCCATCTCCCTAAATCCTTTGGTCAAATCGCCTGTCTTAGGATCCGTCCAATTCATTGCATATACCGGAAACCCTAGCCGGTCTCCATCCCGCTTACTAAGCTTACCATTGCCATCAGGCTTTAATATCAATGGCAAATGGGCCCATTTAGGCATCTGATCATTCCAACCTAAATACTCCCAAAGCAACACATGCACGGGGGCAGACGGTAACCACTCTTCTCCTCTAAAGATATGACTGATGTCCATCGCTTTATCATCGACGACAACGGCCAAATGATAGGTCGGCATGCCATCTGCTTTCAAAAGCACCTTATCGTCGACAAGACCTGACTCAAAACTCACACGTCCACGAATCATGTCTTCAAATGACACGGTCTCTTCTGCAGGCATCTTAATACGTATCGTATAGGGACGACCTTCAGCCAACAATTTTTCGGTTTCTTCGGGAGGTAGACTCAAAGAGTTTCGGAGATTTAATCGATTTTCATGACTATACCTGAAGTTGGGTTGCAATTTGCGTTCTTCTTCTAGCTCTTCAGGAGTATCGAATGCATAGTAAGCATATCCTTTTTCAATGAGCTCCTCTGCATACTGCCGATAGGACGCTTTCCGCTCGCTTTGGCGATAAGGTCCATAGGCGCCCTCATTCTGTGGGCTTTCGTCTGGGGTAATGCCACACCAGTTTAGACATTCATTTATATACTCTTCGGCCCCTGGCACAAAACGTGTCTGATCCGTATCTTCGATTCTTAAAATAAAATCACCTTGATGATGACGTGCAAATAGATAGTTAAACAAGGCTGTGCGTACACCTCCTAAATGTAGTCCACCTGTAGGACTTGGCGCGAAACGCACCCTAACTCTTTTTTGAGAACTCATGTCGCAAAATTACCATAAAATTTTCGATTTGCGACATCTTCGTGACGTACAACTGCCCAAGATGCATTTAAATCATCCATCTCAGTATACAACTCATGGATTTTAGCTATTTTGCATCATTACATTGCAAAATATAGTACATGAACCCTTATCGGTACAACAAACAACGCTGGAAATTCGTATTGCTGATTTTTGCCGCAATCATTGCGGGAGCTTCCTTATTTTACACCAATAATTTGGTCAAAAATCTATCATCCTCAGAAAGAACAAAGGCAGAGGTGTGGGCTATGAGCACAAAAAGCATTATTACAATGCCGGATGTGGATGACGAGTTTATCACATTTATCTATGCCGTCAGAGATAGCCTAGCGTTGCCTGCCATTATCACGGATGAAAAGGATAATATTATCTTCTGGCGTGACTTGGACTCTACGAAAACAAATATCAAACATACTGACCAAGACTCTGTCGCAGCTAATACGCCTATCTATGACCCCCAATATTTTGAGACTGCTTTAAAAGAGATGAAAAGAAGTCATCCACCAATTGTCATCAATCTCGACTCTGGAGATAAGTGGTTTGTCTTTTATAGGGATTCTGACGAACTTATCCAATTGCGCATCTTCCCATACATCCAACTCTCGGTAATTGCAATCTTCCTAATTATCGCCTATACTGTATTCAACTCAATCAAAAAGTCTGAACAGAATCTTGTTTGGGTGGGGATGGCGAAAGAGGCTGCCCATCAACTGGGCACCCCCATATCCTCTCTCATGGGCTGGCTTGAATTAGTTCGGATGAGATTTGATGCTGAAGATGACAACATTTTGAACGAAATGGAAAGAGATGTCAAACGATTGGAAATTGTAGCTGACCGTTTTTCAAAAATAGGTTCCACTCCTTCCTTATCCAATTACAATGTCTATCAGGTTGTTCAAGATTTTGTAAACTATTTCAGGGTAAGGACCAGTGATAAAATTACGTTTATATTAACAGGAGACAAACACGTGGAAGCCAATTTAAATGCTCCATTATTTGACTGGATATTGGAAAATTTATTAAAAAATGCAGTTAATGCAATCGAATCGGAAGGGACAATTACTGTTAACATTTCAGAAAACATTGCAAAAGAAGAATTTTTTATAGACATTAGCGATACAGGGAAAGGAATCCCAAAGTCAAATTTTGACACCGTCTTTCAACCTGGCTTTACGACTAGAAAGAGGGGGTGGGGACTCGGTCTTAGCTTGACCAAGCGGATGGTAGACTATCATCAAGGGCATATTTTTGTCAAAGAGTCTGAAATAGGTAAAGGAACAACATTTAGAATAGTATTAAAAAGCAATTTAAGATATGAACCCACTCAAATCTGACGAGTATCCAGCCATCTATGCAGATTACATCGAGACTATCGTTGGAGATGTGATGGAAGTTTTGGAAGATCAATTAACAGCATTTCCCGAATTTGTAGCATCCATTCCAAAAGAGAAAGAACTCTATAAATATGCAGAAGACAAATGGACAATCAAAGAAGTTCTTTGCCATATCCTTGATGCCGAGCGTGTCATGTCTTACCGTGCATTACGATTTGCCCGCAATGACATGACCTCATTACCCGCCTTCGAACAAGAAGAATTTGTGCAAAATGCACGTCACAATGAGCGAACTATGGAAAGTATCACAGAGGAATTCAAGTATTTAAGAAAGTCTAATCTTTTGCTTTTTCAAACGTTTAACGAGACCGAACTCACCCGAAAAGGGATGGCATCCGATAGACTAATCAGTGTAAGAGCATTTGTATACATCGTCGCCGGACATTTGAATCACCATAAATTTATTATTCAAGAACGTTATCTAAATCCTGATAATGAATAACATCTGGCACAAACCTTACACGTTAGAAGAAGTCAATTCCATTTTCGCAAAATATATGACTGGATATCTGGATATTCAGGCTACGGAGATTGGAACTGATTTGTTGGTAGCCACTATGCCGGTGAATGACAAAACAAAGCAACCTTTTGGCATTTTGCATGGCGGAGCTTCCGTAGTACTGGCAGAATCTGTAGGGAGCGTGGCGTCCAATATGATCATCGATACCGACAAATACATGGGAGTGGGATTAGATATCAACGCAAATCACGTAAAATCAGCTTCCGATGGTCTTGTGACTGCGACATGTACTCCCTTACATCTCGGGGCGACAACACACGTATGGGACATTAAGATTAAAAATGGCATCAACCAGTTGGTTTGTGTTTCGCGGCTTACTGTCGCAATCATTCCTAAAAGGTAATTTGTTACAAAACTTTTTAACCGCACCTTTGTCTAATAGTCATAGAAACCATTCAAATGGTTTTGGATACGGTTTAGTTTTTGAGCGCGTCTACGCCCAACGTAGACGCGCTCTTATTTTTGTAAAATCCTTAATATAATATACTGTAAATCATAAAATTTTTATTAATATTAGATGATTTTTTAAAAAGACTATTCAACAATCGTTTGCATAAGCATTTGCATTTCAAAAATGAAATTATTTCAGTAGTCTTGTATTTAAGAATTTTACCAACAAACAAATAATCTATAATCCTAAACATGGAACCACAAAAAACTCAACAATCTACCTTGGGACCAATGATTATCATTGGCTCGCTTTTCTTTATTTTCGGTTTTGCTACGTGGCTGAACTCACTTCTTATTCCTTACTTAAAAATAGCATGTGAATTAACAGAGTTTCAGTCTTACTTGGTCACATTTGCATTTTACATTGCGTACTTAGTAATGGCACCTGTTTCTACACGCGTGCTTAACAAATTTGGCTTCAAAAAAGGAATGTCTATTGCCCTTGGTATCATGGCAGTGGGGGCATTACTTTTCATTCCAGCTGCCTATATGCGTACCTATGCTATCTTTTTGATTGGCCTATTTGTGATGGGAGGCGGATTGGCTATTCTTCAAACGGCATCCAATCCTTATATCACGATTATTGGCCCTGTTGAGACAGCCGCTCGTCGAATCAGCATCATGGGTATCTGTAATAAATTTGCAGGTGCACTTGCCCCTATTATCCTAGGAATGTTCCTTAATCTGGAACAAGCCGACCAGGTAACCAAACAAATGGACAGTATGACTCCTGAGCAACATGCAGCTGCTCTAGACCAAGTCGCTCTTCAGGTCGTCAATCCATATATCGGTATTGTGGTTGTTTTATTGATTCTTTCGATATGGATCTCTCGTTCTAATTTACCTGAAGCTCAAGGAGATGAAGAAGAGACTGCAGATCATCACCATGTCTCTGACGGCAAAAAGAGTGTATTCGACTTCCCACACGTTATCTTGGGCTTTGTCGCACTCTTCATGTATGTGGGTGTTGAGGTATTAGCTGGAGACAGTATTATTGCTTATGGAACATCCCAAGGAATAGCATTAGGTACAGCCAAGTTCTTTACCTCGTTTACTATGGGCGCGATGGTACTGGGTTATCTTATCGGTATAGTAGCTATTCCTAAATATATGTCCCAAGAAAATGCACTTAAATTTTGTGCAATATTTGGTCTGCTTTTCTCTCTGGGAATCGTATTTACCAGCGGAATGGTTTCTTTAACATTCGTTGCTTTACTTGGATTGGCAAATTCGTTGGTATGGCCTGCGATATGGCCACTTGCGCTTAAAGGTGTAGGTAAGTTTACCAATGCTGTATCAGGCTTATTGGTTATGGGTATCGCTGGGGGTGCTATTATACCTCTTTTATACGGAAAATTATCAGGCCTAATTGGCTCACACCAAGCTTATTGGATTGCTCTGCCATGTTACCTGTTTATATTATATTATGCAGTAGCTGGACATAAAGCCGGAAAAGCGAAGAGCTAGCCGAAAATATATAACATAAAAAAAGGCAAGTATAAAATTTATATTTGCCTTTTTTTATATCCCTCTTCCTACAGTTATTTGGATGTAAACAACAATGTGCTACATAAGTCTTTTGTGTGTTGAAACAAAAACCCTAAATTAGGCACATATATAGTTATGCGACCAACGACAACTAGGTCATCTAATGTTAGTATGATTAATAGGTAGAAAAATAAAAACAAATAATAAAACAGATGAAAAAATCTATTTTAACAATTATCCTTGCTTCGACGCTTTCCCTTGGTGTACAAGCACAAGTCAAATTGCCTCAAGCGAGTAGCGCTACTGAGGTAAAACAAGCCGTAGGGATTCGCAACGTTACCTTGAAGTATAGCCGTCCGAATACCAATGGAAGAGTTGTCTTTGGAGAATTGGTTCCCTACGGCAAAGTATGGCGTACAGGAGCGAATACCGTGTCTTCTTTTACCTTTGAAGAAGAGGTGACCATTGCCGGAAAAAAAGTGCCTGCTGGAACCTACGGATTACTTACCATTCCCAATAAAAACGAATGGACAATCATTTTAAGTAAAAACAGTCAGCAATGGGGTTCGTACACCTACAAACAAGAAGAGGATGCTGTACGCTTTACGGTCAAGCCAACTGCCCTATCCAGTAAGGTAGAGACCTTCACAATCAGCTTTGATAACGTGACCACCAAATCTAGCACTGTCACTATCGCCTGGGAGAAAATAGCGGTTAAATTTGACATCAATGTAGACCAATCTAAAGAAATCTTAGCCTCTATCGACCAAGCCATGCAAGGTGATAAAAAACCTTATTTCCAAGCAGCACAATATTATTTCAACAATAATCTAGACATCAAGAAAGCCACAGAGTGGGTCATTGAGGCCGATAAAGGAAATACAGAAGCCCCTTGGATAAAATACTGGAAATCTCAGATTTTATTGAAATCTGGAGACAAAAAAGCAGCCCAACAAGCTGCACAGGAAGGCCTTGAGATGGCGAAAAAGAGTAGTAACGAAGAATATATTAAATTAAATACAAATGCGTTGAACAACGCCAAAAAATAAAAGCTGAGCTTTTATTTACAAATAAAGCCCTACTTGGGGCTTTATTTGTTTAAAAGGGCATCATATAGAATCTCTACTGGATGCAAAGCCCTTTTCTTGGTCCCATCATAGATTTGATGACGGCAACTTGTACCTGTCGCTGCAATAAGCTCTTCAGCGGATGTTGCTTGCACCGCTGGAAATAAAACCAATGCCCCAATTTGCATTGACATATCATAATGCTCTTTCTCATAACCGAATGAGCCCGCCATACCACAGCATCCCGAAGGAATAGAATCGACCTTATAATGTTCTGGAAAGCTTAATATCCGTTCGGAAGCATTCACAACCTTCCAAGCTTTTTGCTGACAATGTCCATGTAGCTTGATTGACATCTCAGCCGTTGAAAATTCCTCTTTTTCAATTTTTCCATTCTCCATTTCATTGGCCAAAAATTCATCAATCAACAAAGCATGTTTAGCAATATGCCGAGCATCTTCCACCATCGATTCGTCCACGAGGTCTACATACTCATCTCTAAAGGTTAAAATAGCGGAAGGCTCGAGTCCTAACAAAGGGGTTTCGGCGGAAATCCGATTCTTGAAGGTCTGAACTTGCTCCTCTGCTATTCTCTTCGCCTTTCTAAGAAAGCCCTTTGATAAAAGCGCTCGACCACTCTGGACATGACGCACTAACAATACCTGATAACGAAGTCCTTCTAAAAGCAAAATCGCTTTCTTCCCAATCTCAACGTCATTATAATTGGTAAATTCATCACAAAAAAAGTAAATCGTGCCCCGATTAAGAAGCGAAGCATTCGGTTTTTCTCGCGAAAGAAACCAACGCCTCAGGGACTGACGACCGATAGTCGGAAGCGACCTGAGGGATGCAATTCCCATGCCTCGTTTTATTAATTGGCTCATCACAGGATTAGAGACACTCCAATTGTAAAGTGCAGGCAATACTGCCCCTATCCTCGATACTTGGTCAATATGGGCAATCATTCTGGTCCGTAGCGGAATCCGGTTGGCATCATGATAGCCTTGCATAAAATCAGCCTTAAGCTTGGCCATGTCCACACTAGAAGGACATTCGTTCTTACAGCCTTTACAACTCAAGCAGAGATCCATGATTTCCTTGAGCTCTTCATAATCGTAGGGATTTTCTTGGTCTGAATATGTCAACATCTCCCTTAACATATTCGCCCGTGCACGTGTCGTATCCTGTTCGCTACGGGTAACCATATACGAAGGACACATCGTACCGCCCCCTAGATGAGTCTTACGGCAATCCCCCGACCCATTACACTGCTCCACATGCTGTAAAATATCTTGTCCAGGATATCTAAATACCGATTGTACTTTTTTCACCTTATGACTTGGGTCGTACCGAAGCATACTATTCATCGCAGGAGTATCCACAATCTTATTGGGATTAAAAATATGATGGGGATCCCACAGGTCTTTAATCTGCTTCAATAAGGCATAATTGTGCCCGCCAATCATATAAGAGATGAATTCTCCTCTTAGACGCCCATCGCCATGCTCACCACTGAGCGACCCCCTGTATTTCTTAACAAGTCTTGCAATATCTTTGGCTACAGTACGGAAAAGTGCAGTGCCTTCAACTGTTTTAAGGTTTAATATAGGACGCAGATGCAGCTCTCCCGTAGCTGCATGCGCGTAGTGCACGGCATAAAGCCCATATTTTGCCAGTATATCATTGAATTCTTGAATATATGCGGGCAAATCTTGCACATCTACAGCGGTATCTTCTATGACAGCTACGGCCTTTTCATCACCAGGTAGATTACTCAGCAAGCCCAACCCTGCTTTACGTAGTGCCCAAACTCGTTGCATATCTTGACCAAATATAATGGGAAAATAATATCCCAACCCTATGGTTCTCAGCTCTTCTTCAATAGCATGTACCTTCTGCAAAATGGCATGCTCATCATTCCCATCTAACTCAACGAGCAAAATCGCTTTTGGCTCACCTTCAATAAAAAAACGATTCTGTTGTTGTTCCAAGTTATTCTTAGTACACTCCAAAATATAATGATCGATAAGTTCGCAACTTAAGGGTTTGTATTTTAGTGCAATCAGATTAGCATTTAATGCTTCCTCGAGGCTAAGGAAATGAATTCCTAGTAATGCTCTTGGCTTTGTAGGTAGAGGGACTACGTGAAGCTTGATTTCCGTAATAAAAGCCAATGTACCCTCGGAACCGGCTATCAGTGTACAAAAATTAAAAGGCACTTCACCAGCTGTGAAAGGATCTGTATCTAGGAGCAAGTCGATGGCGTAACCTGTATTACGTCGAGGGATGCTTTTCTTTGGGAATTCTCGGCGTATTTCTAGTTGGTTCTCGTAATTACTTAACAGGGTTTTAATTTGATGATATATTCTCCCTTCTAATGTATTTAGTTCACTCTTTGCTACAAATTCATCAAAAGTCAATGCGTTGAATACTACTTCTGAACCATCACTCAAAAAGCCTTTGATTTCTATGATATGCTCCCTAGTGCTACCATAAATCAGCGAATTAGAGCCACAGGAATTGTTGCCTACCATGCCGCCTATCATAGCCCGATTGGCTGTGGATGTCTCTGGGCCAAAATAAAGTTGGTAAGGCTTGAGAGCCATATTAAGCTCATCTCGGATTACGCCTGGCTGTACGCGGACCCAAGAGGCAGCTTCGTCAATCTCCAATATAGCTGTGAAATATTTGGATACATCTACAACAACACCTGCACCCACTACTTGACCTGCCAGTGAGGTTCCTGCGGTCCTGGGGATTAAGGAGGTATTGGCATTTTTCGCAAATTGAATCAGACATTGTATATCCGCTTCAGTCTTCGGATATGCAACAGCCAACGGGATCTCTCGATAAGCTGATGCATCGGTAGCATACAAAATCTTGATTTTGTCATCCCAATACAACTCTCCTTCCAATTTTTTTGCCAATTCTATTAGCTTTTCCTCCATACCTTTGTCTGATTTCGACTGTTTATCCTTTATCTTTAATCTGGGCCGTATACGTACTTTCAAAGATTTTATCCGCATTATCCGCTTCAAATCCATCTCTACGTTGCTGTGGTGAAAGCTGACTTTTCGGGATATTTCGAAATTCGGGCAACACACTTCGCTCTGCAAATTCTACGTAACTTCCTGCTATTTGCAGTGTAATCCCATCTGCAAAGAGGGCATTATTCCATGCGGACACCGTGCTGGACTGCCTTAACAACCGATCGCCACTAGTCTTAATCTTTCCTCCAGCGGTATTGAGCTTAATCCCCAACCCTTCCACAAACGCGTTAAATTCTTCCAATGTATTGTAACCTTCTTTCAATTCATGAATACTAATGGTATAATGATTCAAATAATAGCGATTAAAAATGACCCAAGCCGCGTATTCGCTCTCTTCTAAGAGCTTGTTATAATCCTGCGAGGTTGGCAACTCCCATAGCGGTCGTTGTAGGAAATCGGCAATCTGCTGACCGTCTCCTAGATTCAATGAATCAACAGGATCGGCGACAATTGCATCTGTATATCTGTGTATGACTCCTTTGGCTGCATCACTTAATTCGGACACAATTAACTCGGACACAAAAATTCTTGGGTAATTGGGGCTCGGAGGTTTAAACCAATAGGCATTTAGCTTCTTGGCGGCAAAATGATAATGGTCCATCTTCCGATATCCATGTGCCAGAAAAATCTTTTCAAACGACGCAATTCCCATATGTGCTACCCCTAACGTACGAAAGGCTATATGATCATTGACAATATCAGCTTGGGACGCCACGACCCCTGCTTCTAAAAGAGCACTGGTAATGCGATCAACTGCGACAACATGTTGGCGATAGTGTTCAAACAAATCATTCAAGACAAAATCCAAAGCTGTGTTTTTCTCAAATTTCATAATCAAGGTTATTATTTTAACTAATTTTATCCTGCTTCTTTACTCGAATTTACCCTTTTTTATGATTAGTATTGATTAATAAATCTTAAATGATGATAAGTAAAACTAACCAAATAGAACTCCGTCAACTTAGGTATTTCAAGATGCTTGCAGAGGAACTACATTATGGACATGCTGCGGGAAAATTGCGTATCTCCCAATCAGCTTTGAGCCAACAAATAAAATTAATGGAACGACAACTAGGCTCTCCCTTATTTGATCGGTTTAAAAAGAAGATTTCATTGAGCGAATGGGGGCAACAATTGTACAGAGAAGCGACTAAAATTATCACCCAAGTAGATCGCAGCATGGATACACTTTCTTTACTAAGAGAAGGTCTACAAGGAGAATTGAGGGTCGGCTTTGTAGCCTCTGCTATGTCTTCCTTTTTGCCTACTGTTATCCAGCATTTTCATCATTCATTTCCCAGTATCCGCATGAGATTGGAAGAAATGAATAATCTAGCACAATTGGAGGCATTGGAAAATGGTGATTTAGACATTGGCTTTATGAGATCCAATCAAATTGGGCAAAACATGGAGTTAATGCCAGTTCTTAAAGAAACATTTACATTAGTACTTCCAAAAGGTCATCCAGAGTCGCGGAAAGGCTTTATCGATTTTCGACGTCTCCAAAGTGAAGATTTCATTTTATTTCCCAATACAAAAAGTGATTTTTACTTTCAACAGATTGTGAACATGTGTGCTGCCGCGGGATTTAGCCCTAAAATCACACATCAAGCTATACATGGACCAACTATTTTTACACTAGTGGCCTGTGGTATGGGTATCTCGATAGTCCCTACTTCGCTGGCCAAATCCGCGACAGAGCGAGTCGAGACAGTAGAATTAAAGGACATTACACATCGTACACAAATCTTTGCTGTATGGAAAAAGAATCAAGATCAACTACAAATTGAAAGATTCTTGAGTACAATTGCCCAACATGTCACCATGTTAACACCTGCAACTTAAAAAGGCAAAGAAAAACGTGTAGAAAAATGAAAAGAAGATTAGAGTTCGGCTTTCAAAAGCTCCTCAAGCTCTTCATGAGTGATATTCATATTGACATTTCCGTCTTTAGCGAAGGACATTTCACCTGTCTCTTCGGATACCACTACCGCAACGGCATCACTAATCTCGGTCACACCGATAGCAGCACGGTGCCGAAGGCCAAATTGAAGCGGAAGATCCTCACTATCAGACAAGGGCAATACACAGCTTGCAGACATAATCTTATTGTCCACGATGACGACGGCTCCATCATGTAAGGGACTATTCTTATTAAAAATACTTTCAATTAATCTTTTAGATATATGTGCATCAATCAACTCTCCGCTACTCTGATAGTATTCTTCATCAAAATACTTGGCAAACACCAACAAAGCTCCGGTACGAGATTTGGCCATACTACGGCAGGCATCTATGATTGGCTTCAAAAATTCTGTATTTTCCTGTGCGACTGCCTTCCTATTACCCAAAAAAGACCAAAGATATTTCTTTCTCCTCATAGATATATTCTTACCGACATGAAGCAAAAATCTTCGAATCTCCTGCTGGAAAACGACAATCAAAGCGATAGATCCAACAGAAATAAAACCTCCGAAAATCTCCGTCAAAAGACGCATCTCCATCTGCTTCACAATCAGATATATGCCATAGAAAAGAGCAACTCCAATTAAAATATTAACAGCAATGGTTCCTCGAATAAGGCTATAGACGTAATAAATAATAATAGCCACCAAAAAGATGTCCACTATGTCTAATAATCTAAAGCCACTTAAGAAACTTGAATCCATTCGCTAATCTGTATATGTTGCAAGTTAAAAAAAACTTTGATAATCCGCTATTGGCGAATTACAAACAACGGTGGATATTCCTTAAAATAATTCTCAAGACTGTAGGCACTCATCAATAGAGGACATCATTTCGTAAAAAAAGACGTCAAGTCATCACTTTATCTTTATGTTTGTATATGCTTAATGTTAATCATATTTGGAATGACTAGATTATCCGTAAATATCAATAAAATCGCTACCCTTCGTAATTCTCGAGGGGGCAATAACCCCAACGTTCTTGCAGCAGCGTTGGCTTGTGAACGATTTGGTGCCCAAGGCATCACTGTGCATCCGCGACCAGACGAAAGACATATTCGTTATGCAGATGTCTATGATCTAAAGACTGAAATCTCTACAGAATTTAATATCGAAGGCAATTGTAGAGAGAAAAAATTTGTAGAACTTGTCCTAGCCACCAAGCCTGCGCAGGTCACACTTGTACCTGACGAGGAAGGTCAAATCACCTCAAATCACGGATGGGACACCATAAAACACCGAGAATATCTAACGGATATATGCAAAATGTTCAAAGATCAAGGTATTCGGGTATCTATATTTGTCGATCCAGATGTAGAGATGGTAGAAGCTGCAGCAGCAACAGGAACGGACCGCATCGAACTCTATACGGAAGCGTATGCAAATGCTTTTTTAGATGAGCGCGAGATAGCTATACACCCCTATTTCAAGGCGGCCCAAAAAGCAAATGAGGTTGGATTAGGGATTAACGCCGGACATGACTTAGACCTGAATAATCTAACCTATTTTAATCAACACATACCTGGTTTATTGGAGGTCAGCATAGGTCATGCCCTGATTTCAGATGCACTTTATCTGGGATTGGAAGAGACGATAAAAAGGTATCTAAATGCGCTTAAATAACCCTTATTAATCCGCTATCGCAGAGATATAAAAAAGAAAAGGGCGTACTATTCGATTAATAGTACGCCCTTTATTATATCAAAATAAACAATTACTACTCAATTCCTCTAAATAACCTATTCCATCTAATCTTAGATAAGAATGTACCATCTTTATCCCAACTCAACCAAACGAAAATAGCTTTACCTACAATATGATTTTCGGGAACAAAACCCCACCCCCTAGAGTCTTCAGAATTGTCACGATTATCACCCATCATCCAATAATAATTCATCTGAAAGGTATACCTATCCGTCTTCCTACCGTTAATGTAAATACCATCCGACTTCAAGTCGACCGAGTTTCCTTCGTACACTCGGATAGCTCGCTCATAAAAAGGAAATGTCAAGGTATCCAACGTCACTGTCCAATCTTTCTGAGGAACGATCAATGGGCCAAAAGTATCAAAGGTCCATCCCGAGGTGCTTACGTGAGGAAAAGCAGAATTTTGATTGGAAAATGCAATTACTTGCTTCACATTGGACCATTTCTTAAGACCTGCCGCCTCATCTGCTGTTATATGTAGTAAATAGGGCTCAACAAAACTTCGATCAAATTCAAACCTATTCTGAACAAGTACTGCATCATCTAGTCCAGATCCATCCGTAAATACCCAATACGCCTGTTGCATATTTTTATCCGTAAATGCAGGCTGGTCATTTATAAACAGGTGCTTATTTTTCATGGAGACTTTATCTCCAGGCATTCCAACAAGCCTTTTGATATAATTTTCTCTTTTATCAATGGGTCTATTATAGGGTTCGTCAGCTTCCATCGGATAATTAAACACAACAACATCATTGCGCTTGATGTCTTGAAAACCTGGCAGTCTTTTGTAGGGAACTGTGATAAATTCGGAATATGCCTTCCCTCCTGTCACGGGCATCGTGTGATGCGCAAATGGGAATGCCAAAGGAGTCATCGGAACACGTGGCCCGTAATTAAGTTTGCTGACGAATAAGAAATCGCCAACAAGAAGGCTTCTTTCCATAGATCCGGTAGGAATCATATAAGCTTCAATCAAAAAACCTCGTATCAATGAAGCCGCAACAACTGCAAATACAATAGCATCTGCCCACTCTCTTGCAAACGACTTGGTGTAGGGATATTTTTCCTGAAATTCTTCCGTGTGATATGCCCCAAGATATTGAACATTTGAATCGTGAGCCCACATGGGAAGAACGACAAATGGTACCAAAACTGCGGCAGCATGCTCCCAAAAACGTCGGCGTCCAAAAGATTTTATAAAATCGAAATATATTCCATAGAAAACGAAGATATTAACGACAGGCACCAGCAACAGGGCTATCCACCAAGTGGGGCGTGCCGTGACTTGGGCTATCACATATTCTCTATAAAAAGGAATCAGCGTTTTCCATCCCTGTAGTCCCGCTTTTTCAAATAATCTCCACAATCCATATAATGAAACAAGGGACGCTATTCCCCCAATAATATACCACATGCTGACTTCCTACTCCCTTACTTAATCGTTTATACTCTTGAACGTCCTATTCCACCTAAAGCTAGAAAACCATGCTCCATCCTTATCTTTGCTGTACAACACGATTAGCGGCTTTCCGACAATATGGTCTTCAGGAACCAAACCCCACACTCTTGCATCTCTAGAATTATGACGATTGTCACCCATCATCCAATAGTAATTCATTTTAAAAGTATAGCTTGCAGACTTAACCCCATTGATGAAGATATCCTGCCCCTTCACTTCCACCTCATTTCCTTCATACACGCGTATCGCACGCTCGTACAAAGGCATGGTCAAACTGTCTAATTGAACCGTCCATCCTTTTTTCGGAATCTGAAGAGGTCCAAAATTATCCACATTCCAATGGTAGCTTGGATGGTGTGGGAATATGCCCTCCCCCTGATCTACGTCAGAAGGTTTTGCAATATTGGGAATAATCTGTTTGATATTTGGCCATGTCTTCATGTCGGCCAATTCGGCTTTTGTCAAAAATACCTGATAAGGTTCTTGACCTGCAGAATAAAACTCAATTCTCTTGTCCAACATACGTTCAGGATTCAAACCCGTACCGTCTGTAAAGACAAAATAATCCATCAATCCTTCCTCAGGGACAAAGCCCGGTTGACCATTTACATAAAGCACTGACTCTTTCAAAGTAATGATATCTCCTGGGGCGCCAACACATCTCTTAATCAGATTTTCTCTCTTATCAATTGGGCGACTTAATGGTGGATCTGCCTCTTCGGGTAGATTGAAGACAAAAATGTCATTCCTTTTAATCGCTTGTAATCCTGGTAGGCGACGGTAAGGCCATTGTATAAGCGTAGAGTAGGCTTTTGTACCCAATAATGGCATTGTATGATGCGCAAGTGGGAACGCCAGAGGAGTAATCGGCAAACGCACGCCGTAGTGAAATTTACTCACAACGATACAATCACCCGTCATCAACGTTTTTTCCATGGAGCCTGAAGGAATGAAATAAAGCTCGATCACAAAACTACGGATAAAATAAGCGGCGACTATAGCGAAGACAATGGCGTCCGCCCATTCTCTTGCCATTGTCTTCTTGTATGGATACTTCTTACGAAACTCTTCAGTGGCAGATAGTCCCAAATATTTGACTGTTGGATCATTAGCCCACATCGGTAATACTATAAACGGGACCAATACTGCGGCAGCATGCTCCCAAAAGCGAAATTTACCAAAGGACTTAACGAAATCAAGGTAAAGTCCATAAAAGACAAATATATTGACAATAGGAATAACCAATAAATAGACATGCCATGTAGGTCGGCCGGTCAACTTCGCAAATACATATTCCCTGTAAAAAGGGACGATGGACTCCCATCCTTGCTTTCCAGCTTTTACAAGAAGTTTCCATAATCCAAATAAGGCAACTATGGTTAAGATAACGAATACAATAATACTGATCATAGTCTCTATTTGTTAAAGTCAAACATTTCAGTTACTTGATAAAACCCCTTCTTCCCTTGAAGCCATTCTGCTGCAATAACAGCTCCTAGAGCAAACCCCTCTCTACTATGAGCAGTATGTTTGAATTCAATCTGATCAACCTCGGAGCTATATAGTACAGTATGTGTACCAGGCACCTCCTCAATACGAAGACTTTCGATCAGTAACTCATTGGGTTTAGGGATAATCTCGCTGCCGCCATTATCCACAAGCTCATTGACCCATTTGGATTTGCTATCACTGTTTTCTAAAATCCCCTCTGCTATCGTAATTGCCGTCCCGCTGGGCGCATCCAGCTTATGCACATGATGGATCTCTTCTACTTGGACATCATATTGGTGATACGGCTGGATGGCTTTAGATAACATTCTATTAATGTGAAAAAAGACGTTGACTCCGATGCTGAAATTCGAACCGTATAGCAAAGATTGATTGTCTGCTAAACAGATTTCTTTAACTTCTTCTAGATGGTCGTACCAACCAGTTGTCCCTACAACAAGAGGGACAGAAGCTTCGAAACAGAGACTAATGTTTTCCAATGCACCCGATGGGATACTAAAATCTATGGCGACATCGGCACCTTGAATATCTACAGCAGTTAATGTTTCTCTATTGTGCTGATCGACAATCAACATAATCTCATGCCCTCGCTTTTGTGCAAATTTTTCAATGAGCTGACCCATTTTACCGTATCCCAAAAGAACAATTTTCATCTGTATATATTTTGTTTTTATATCTATTAGAGGGACCCTTTGGTGATAAAATAGTCATGGCTTTTCAGCTTAATGATTCCCTTCAGGTTCATCTGTATATGTTTTGATCTCCACATTGTCATATAAGACAGCCACAATATTCGACCTCCAACATTCTATTTTCCCTCGAGGGAAAATGCTTTTGGGAGTATTGATATCGGCGTATTACTTTGCCAATGGATATTTCATATATGATTTTGTCTAAATAATACCTCTTTCATCACTAATCAGTGCTAGCATCACGTAATGAGCAAAGTGTCGATGAATAGGCTACTTCTCCAAGCCATTATAAATTATCACGCTAATTTAATGACTTAAACGGATTTACAAAGGGATTTGTATGTATTATTTGAATTGCAAGGTCATTTTGACTCCAAAATGTGGTTTTAGGAGGTAAGGTTGGAATGCATACTGCCCATTACCAGATAATACTGTAGGAGAAAATCGGTACGTGAAGCGCTTGGCATCCCCTATACTCCATCTGTTTTTAAGCATAGAGTCAACATATGCTTCAACGACATTTAGACCATACCATCCTAACGTACCCAGAATCGCCAAGTCACGGTTTCGACGATAACCATCCTTGATTCGAATCAGCCCGTCTGTAGATTGGTTCAGCATCTCCGGATCAAGCTTATCAGTACCTCCACTCTTTTGCCGAAAATCCAGCTCTTTGATGACACGTTTGTAATATCGATGGTTAAATTCGATAACGAGACCCGTTGAAACAAACCCTCCGTAAATAACTGGAACTTTGATCCACCAAAGTCCTCCATTGGAATATTGTCCCCATCCAGGAACCATCAGCGACCTTTTCCAAGCGACTGTTGACTTATGTTCTATGGCTAAACGTGCAGAGTCCTTTAGCGCATTTTCAGCTTCCTCTTTTGCTTCCTTCTCCGCCTTTTCTCGCCTCCGTCTCTCTTTACGTGTCTCCTCTTTTTTTACAGTGTCTTGGATTGCATCCATCTTTTCTGCAGATTTCTGCACCGAAATGGCTGTTTTGACACTATCTTGCTTTTGTCCAAAGACCGAAAGGCAAAAAGTAAAGAAAACGAGAAATAAAAAGAGGGACTTCGTCATTATGGATAAAGATTACCAATCCAAGAGTTCAAGGATTCTGCTCAAATCGTCTTCAGACTCAAAAGGAATCTCAATTGCACCTTTTCCTTTAGTTGATGATTTAACATTCAGCTTGACTCTAGAAGAAAATTTGGTTGCTAGGTCATCTTCAATTTTTTGAAACTGAAAGGGCAAAGCCGTTTTGTCCTCTCCCGGTGATTTTTTACGGGCTGCCGCCTGTTGAACCTCGCGAACAAGTTGTTCAGCCTTTCTAACCGACAAACCTTTTTCGATGATTTCTTTAAAAATAAACAATTGCTTGTCTACCTCTCCAACGTTAATCAATGCACGAGCATGCCCCATGGAGAGTTGTCCATCACGAATTGCAGCTTGAATCACTGGCGGCAATTTCAACAGTCTAAGGTAGTTGGTGACAGTGGAACGGTTTTTACTGACGCGATCCCCTAATTCCTCTTGCTTAAGATTACACTCTTCTATCATCCGTTGAAAGCTCAAAGCCACTTCAATGGCATTCAGATTCTCACGCTGAATATTTTCAATTAAGGCCATTTCCAACATTTGCTGGTCATTGGCCGTACGGACATAAGCCGGGATTTCTCTAATTCCGGCCAACTTAGAGGCCCTAAGACGACGTTCTCCACTAATGAGCTGATAAGCACTATCACCGACTTGGCGTACGGTAATAGGTTGAATCAGCCCCTGTAGTTGGATGGAGTCTGATAATTCTTGGAGTGCCTGCTCGTCAAAGTCTGTCCTTGGCTGAAATGGATTAACAGTAATCTCATCTACCCGTATAAAATTTATACTTCCAGAGGTCTTGCCTCTCTCCATTATATCCGACTCCGAGACGCTTGATGATCTCGACACTTCCATATTCTCATCTTGAAGCAAAGCTCCAAGCCCTTTCCCTAATCCTGTTTTACGTTGTTGTGCAGCCATACTATGCGGTTACCGTTTGCTTTTCCTCTTTAATCAATCCATTTTTTTCCAAAATCTCTCTGGCTAAATTCAGGTAATTGATAGCACCTTTACAAGACGCATCATGCATAATTACTGAAATACCAAAACTTGGAGCCTCACTCAATCGTGTATTCCGTTGAATGATAGTGCTAAATACCAAATCACTGAAATGGGTACGCACCTCCTCTACCACTTGGTTTGATAGGCGAAGACGCACGTCATACATCGTCAATAAAATACCCTCTATCTCCAAATTTGTATTTAACCTATTCTGCACTATCTTAATCGTATTCAACAATTTCCCCAAACCTTCCAAGGCAAAATACTCACATTGAACAGGTATAATGACAGAATCAGAAGCAGTCAAAGCATTAATCGTGATTAGCCCTAGAGAAGGTGAGCAATCAATAATGATAAAATCGTAATCATCCTTTATATCGTCCAGCACCTTCTTCATCTTATATTCCCGCTCATGCATATTGATCATTTCAATCTCAGCCCCCACCAAATCAATATGCGCTGGAAAAAGATCTAAGTTCGGGGTTTCGGTCGCCTGAATAGCGTCACGTGCAGCCAAATCATTCACCAAACATTCGTAGACGCTGGCCTTGATACCACGAGGATCAAACCCTATACCAGAGGTAGAGTTTGCTTGAGGATCGGCATCAACTAGAAGCGTTTTATACTCCAATACTGCCAAACTCGCGGCCAAGTTGATGGAAGTGGTTGTTTTTCCAACCCCTCCTTTTTGATTTGCGATAGCTATAATTTTACCCATTGAATGATAATCTAATTCGTTGTATACTTCCTACTCTTCTAAATCGCCGAAAATCAAGATTTATTAAACTCAAATCACAAATTTACTGACGTTTTATGAATAAAATGCTTAAATGATGTTAAATTCGTACTTTTGGTAGAGGTTTAGAACACTATACCACAGACCGCTAAGATACAAAAAATCAGCGATATCATAACCCGAAGCTGACGCGGTTTTTGTAAGTAACAAGACGACAATGGATTTAATTATATCTGGAACGAATAGACAAGGAAGCCACTCCTTAAAGGTAGCAAAATATTATCAACAAGAGCTCCAACGAAAAGGAGAGCAATGGCAACTTCTATCTTTGATAGACTTACCCGACAACATCATCGTTTCAGACCTGTATAACAATCGTAGTGAAGCCTTTAGACGCATACAAGAGCAGGTTTCAGAGGCAAAAAGAATTATATTCATAATCCCCGAATACAACGGTAGCTACCCCGGCGTCTTGAAGATTTTTATTGATGCTTGTGCTTTCCCAATCAGCTTTTTCAATAAAAAAGCTGCGTTAGTAGGAGTATCCAGCGGTAAGTACGGTAACATCAGAGGCATCGATCATTTTACAGGAGTATGCAATTACCTTCGAATGCATGTCCTCCCCTTAAAAATACATATCCCGCACATTCAGTCGGAGCTAAATGAGCAACAAGAGCTTTTCCAATCCACCACTATCAAATTTGTCAATGAGCAATTGGACGAAATTATACGCTTTTAGTCCAAGCGCTATTTCGATTTAAGAATATTTTCAAGAAGACTGTCAATCGTATCCTTGAACAAAAGGTCTGGAGCAGGATACTTCCCAAGAAGATGCTTACTACTTTCATAGTTAAACATTACCCACTCTCCTTCGTGATACTCGAGAGCGGTTAGATTTTCCACCCAATCGCCGGCATTTAGATACACGGTTTCTCCTTTTCTATTCTTAACCGGCTTAATTTGAGGCTGGTGAATATGTCCGCACACGACATAATCATACCCCTGCTCTATTGCCAGCTCCGAGGCTGTATCCTCAAAATCATTGATATACTTAACAGCCTTCTTTACGCTGTTTTTGATTTTTTTAGAAAAAGAATACTTCTCTTTCCCCAACTTGACTAAAAACCAATTGAAGAGGTTATTAAGCTGAATCAACTTATCGTATCCCCAACCACCCAATTTTGCTAACCATTTGGCATGATGTATAGAAACATCAAATACATCCCCGTGAAAAACCCAAGCCAACTTCCCTCCTAAATTAAGCACAATCTTATTGGCCAATAGAATATTACCAAAATGAACATTGACAAATTTTCGGAGCATTTCATCATGATTGCCCGTGATATAAATGACTTCGGTCCCTTGGCAAGCCATTTCAAAAACGTACTTAATGACCGACAGATGAGTATCGGGAAAGTAACTTTTCTTAAATTGCCAAATATCGATAATATCGCCATTCAAAATCAGTTTACGTGGTTTAATTGACCTCAAATATTGCAAGAGTTCATAGGCTCTACAGCCATATGTCCCTAAGTGCACGTCTGAAAGAATAACTAAATCTACTTCACGTTTCATAGGTCATTTCGTTTTTACAAAAAAGCAAAACGCATATTAATTAATCATTTTCAGACAATTAAGAAATTATAATTTTTATATCTTTACCGCTCATCAATAATCAACATCTGAATGGACCTGTTCAAAAAGTTTGTAATCCCCGTCTTAGCAATTGTTTTTCTCTGCCAAAGCTGTAGCCAACCAAAGCCTGATTCCAATGTACTATCCGCTGCGGAAAAGCAAGACGGCTGGAAACTGCTGTTCAACGGAGAAAACACCAAAGGATGGCATGTCTTCAACCAAACTGACACCAATACCAAATGGATTGTAGGTGAGAATATACTATCCTGCTCTCCCCACAAAAAGGATGGTGTATATGGGGATCTCGTTACCGACAAAAGCTATGAAAACTTTGAATTGACTTTTGATTGGAGTATCGGAAAGGGAGGTAATAGCGGAGTGTTCATCAATGTACAAGAAGACCCCAAATATAGCGCAACCTTTGTCACTGGAATAGAAATGCAGCTATTGGACAATGCAAATGCCGAACCTCGACACCAACAAGACAGCACCCATTGGGCTGGCTGTATTTACGACGTCAGCTGTAACGGCAGCCAGTCCAAACCCAATCCCTATGGAGAGTGGAACTCATCTAAAATCATTCAAAAAAATGGTATCATCACTTTTTGGCTCAACGGTCTCATAACCGCAGAGGAAAATCTCAACGGACCTTCTTGGAAAGGAAAAGTTCAACAAAGCAACCTAAAAATCCATCCCGATTTTGCTAAAATCCCATCCGGTAAAATTGCTTTTCAAAATCATACAGACTCCGTTGCCTTTAAAAATATAAAAATTAGAGAACTGTAAATCAATCTGACCCGCTACTCAAAAAATAGGTTTGACGGGTCAGACTGCCAAAAACACTAAAGCTTCACCAATGGAAGACAAGCCCTGCAGACGCTCCCCCGTGAAACGTATTGGACCGTTTGTCGGCTCCCCAAATTTTCCACCGCACGGATTCCCTTGTTTCTGCTGAAAGCATAGATTCGGAATAATTAAACGACGGCGCAACATAAACTTGTAGACTCTTTGTCAGATGATATCTAGGAATTACTCGAAAGATAGCCCGATTGACATCATCATCGAATCCAGAGGTAAAGCTTGTCCGTGTTGCCAACTCTGTCGCAAGTGAAAATCGCTGACGACGAATCAAATTAGCCCCTATCCCGAACTCGACCGCATACTTTGAATCCTCGCTATCAACATAGGCCCCCACCCCAATCAAACTGTACATCACGCGCCCTCCAGAACGGAAATTAAAAGCAACTAACTTGCTTTCGTCCACACTAATGGAGAATTCTTTACTTCCATTTTTTATAAAGTTGAAAACACCTATTGGATAGTCGCTGCTATCTGCAATATTGACTAGTCCTGCAAGCTGAATTCCTTTTACTTTTTTTGCGATATTGACACCTCCAGCTATCTGACTGCCCACATTAGCTCTTGATATATTCGTCACCCCGGCCAACTGTACACCTTTTGTACTTTTGGCAATATTCACTCCACCAGCTATCTGACTGCCCACATCAGCCCTTGATATATTTGTCACTCCGGCCAGTTGCACACCTTTAGATTGGCGAGCAAGATTAAGAGCTCCAGCAATTTGCGCTCCTGACTTGACTGTATCTACATTGTTCCAAATTCCACCAATCTGTACCCCAGAAAGATCGTGTACAACAATATTCCCTCCGCCAGCAAGTTGCACTCCCTTTACATTGCCTCCAACTACATTAAATAATCCTCCAACCTGCGTCCCCCTTACATTATATTGATTGATGTTAAATGCACCTGCCATCTCAAATCCATCTACACCAGCGGTATATCCACCTAGTACGTTTAAAGAAAACTTATTGACGACTTGAGATTCAAAAAAACCATGGGTACTCAATCCTGGAGTCAGCGACACTTGAAAGGGGCTATAAGCAAATACGCCCGCCAAATTGAGACTTTGAAGTCTTTGTGAGGAATTTGAAAAGAGTCCTCCAAAAAAAGTAGAGAAAACCGTCTTGCCCTGACCATAGTCACTGTAGTAACCTAATTTTCCTCCTTTTCCCAACAACTCAGCAGCCTCGACAGGCAGCAGCAACATGATAGAGGTGTCTCTATAGTCTTCTTTACTCATAGATATTGCAATTAGATTATCCGGCTTTTTTACGTCCAGCTCAAAGTAACCGTTACGATCTGTCAATGTAGACACGAAAGCCCCCCTATCATATACACTTGCATAAGGAATAGCCTTGTCGGTACGTAGATCTCGGATATACCCTGTAATCATCATCCTATTATTAATTTCTTCAGGAATGTTGACTTCTACATCCATACGTTGGGGAGCATAGTTTATAATAATATGGGACGAAGTCTCTTTAAAACTAAATTGCTGCCCCAAGACCTTTTCCAAATAAGCGACCAAGACGCCTTTAAAAGGTTTGACATTGACAACACTATCTGGGTTGAGCAATCGACTGTTATAAGAGAAGCTTATCCCCTCCTTTTCATTCACCCAATTAAAGATATCTCTAACAACCGCTCCCTTGAACTCGGGAACTCGCACCTCTTGCGATAATTTACTCTGCGCAATCGCATATGGACCAATCGCATGAGAACAGAATACGAGCGCAAATAATTTTAATCTTTGCACAAAAAAAACAACCAACTTCATTCGACGAACGATTTTAAATCTAAACATAATGCTTACTTAATGTGATAAACATGCCCCTTCTTTTCTATTCTCAGATCAAAGGTTTTCAGGATGACATCAATCATTTCTGACAATGTTTGTTGTTCGAAAGTCGCCGACAACAACTTTCTGCCATGCTCAGGATTATCTAATACAAATTGTATATCATAGGCCTTGCTCAAGACTTGGAGCACACGCGTAAGTGGAGTGTTTTCGAAAACAAACTCTTGATGAACGTAGTACTTATATAATTGGTCCGGTACGGTATCCACTTTGATACTATTCTTCACACTATCTGTTATCAACGCATACTGACGAGGTTTCAAAACCACCTCCTGATTACCAAACTGAACCCGCACAGACCCGGATGCGACAATTACCTCAGTATCACTCTTATCTTGACGCACGTGAAAACTGGTTCCTAATACGGTAATACGGGATTTGCCAGATTCTATAACAAAGGGATGCTTCTCATCACGTTTGACCTCAAAAAAAGCTTCACCATTCATTAACTTAACCTGCCTATTTTTATTGAACCATGACTCATAATACGTCAGTGCAGCGTTCCGATTTAAAGTCACCACACTACCGTCCGGTAGACTATCTCGTTGTATATTTGCCAAAGTTTGCAAATGCTTAGAATCGCTCCTACTCGCATCTAACCAATAAAACGAAAGTCCGATTAGCAACACAGCTGCTGCCGCCCATTGAATCCTCCGCTTAATCGAAACCACCGCAACTGATTTAGTGCTCATCTCCCGACCAGACCGCCGACTCACGAATGTAGCCCAAGCTTGATCCACATCGACGTCCTTCGGCAACTTGACATGAGCCCCGAGCTCCCATACTTTTTTCATCTCTGAATAAACTTTCTCGTTTTTTTTGTCCAGAAAAATCCATTCCTCAACAGCAATACGCTCTTCCGACGTAAGTTCTCCGACAATATATCGTATTAATAATTCTTCTTTCATAATCCAAACATTAAAGAAATGGCCAACACTGTTAAATATTCCACCAGATGCACACGCAGATGCCGCAATGCCTTACTCATATGCCCTTCTACCGTCTTGAGAGACAGATTCAGTACTTCTGCAATTTCTTTGTACTTCAAGTCCTGGAATCTACTCATTTCAAAAACCACCCTACTTTTCTCAGGCAAATGAGACAAAGCCAATCGAAGTTGTTTCTTCAACTCTGTATCTCCTTGATCGAGGTAAGTTACATCTTCACCTAAAGCTGTCTGATGCGTCTGATATTTTCTTTTCAATTGATCCCGTTTTAACGTATTGAGGCTCTCATGATACACCGACCGATATAGATAGGCTTTCAAGGAGGTATGGATCTCGTTTTCCCAATCTCTTTCCCACAGCCTCATAAATACCTGTTGGACGATTTCTTCCGCTACGTCCGAATCTTCCAAAAAGCGAAAAGCATACCGATGCAATTCCTTAAAATGTTCCCGAAAAATCTTTTCAAATGTTTGTTCCTTTTGAAGAAGCATATGTCTTGTAATGGCTATTGTTGGACTAATTAAAATGCACTCTGGACATCCAGTTTATATAGAGACAAGCAAACATCATTTTACCCTTGTTCCTATTTTATTTTTTTTCAAAACGACCATCAATAAGATAAAACTATTATGGCGAGCAAGGGTAAAAGTCTTATCAATTGTCAAAGCTATAAAACAATTCTTTAAGACATGACTATCCTTATACTATCTATCACCTCTGGGCTATGCCTAATCCTTTACACTTTTTGGATATTATGGAGAATATTAAGATCCATAGAAGAGAGCGCGGAATAAATACCTAACCGAGATAGAGCAACATGCATAGAGTACATCAATTCCTGGGGTTCCTAATTGGCCGTGTTTTTAGATACAGGTATACTGTTGTCGTTCAAAATTTAGCGCGGGCCCTCCCTGATACCCACTATAGCGACATGACCGCAAAAACCAATGCTTTCTACCAAAGCTTTGCTAGGCTATGCATAGAAATGTTGGCGCCCTGTGTCTCCACCGTCAAACTAACGGAACATGACATAGATACATTCCGTAGGGTACATGGAGAAGGTCGCAATATCATCATCATCATTGGTCACTACGGAAACTGGGAAATGCTAAATAGACTTCCACAACTATTGGATATTCCTGTCCAAGCACTTTACAAACCTCTGAAGAACAAATTTTTCGACACTGTCATCAAACACAATAGAACCAAATATGGATTGAGGTTACTCCCTTCCCAACAAGCTTTACGCACCTTATTAAAGGAAAAAGAAACACCTAAAATCACGCTCTTTATCGCAGATCAATATCCTGGTTTAAAAAACGGATACCCCGTCAACTTCCTGAATCAAAATACCTATGCATTTAATGGTCCCGAAAAAACCGCAAAATTACTTAATGCCTATGTTATTTATGGTGAGCTTCAAGCAATAGATGATCGCACATGGCAGCTATCCTGTAAAGCAATATGCGAAACTACAGTGCAGATTTCTGAAGGTGAAATTACAAAGGCCTATACGAAACTATTAGAAAATTCGATAAAGAAGAACCCCTCATATTGGCTATGGTCGCATCGACGATGGAAGTAATTAGCATAGAGACAAGGGTAATCTACATTTCGATTGTCTCATGAATAAACAAAGAAAAGATTAATATCAACTACAGTAAAAAAACACAACGAAAATGAAAACAAATTTAAAAACAAGCGTCGCTTTCTTAGCGTTAGTATTGGGGTTAAGCACATCTGTCCGTGCACAAAATTTTGACTACGGTATTAAAGCTGGCGGATTGTACAATAGCACATCTTTCGGAAACAAAAATGTGAAAGACAAATCAGGCAAAATTGGGGCTCAAGTTGGTGTATTTGCGAGAACCCCAGACCGTCTCTATTTTCAACCCGAATTGACTTTTACAATGTCAAGTGCAAAATACCGTTTTGAGAATGTAAACTACAAACCCAAATTCTATCAGGTAAATCTCCCCCTTCAAATAGGATACAAATTCTATGAGGACGAAGAAATTAACCTAAGACTCTCGGCCGGCCCTCAACTTAATTATGACTTTAAGAAGAACAATGCTACAGCCACGACCTCCTTTAAACATTTTTCATATGATGCATTGGTCAATATAGGAGTAGATGTCAACAAATTTACATTGGATGTGAGATACAACCATGGGCTTAGCAAAATCAACAAAGCCCTAGATTCGCGGAATCAGACATGGGGAGTATCTGTAGGCTATAAATTCTAAAACCCCATTCAATCGAACGATTTCTAAAAGAGCACCTTAAGGTGCTCTTTCTATTTATGCAATTCTGTAGAAGCCCATGCCAAATTGGGTCATGCCCACCTAATATCTGCCAAGTAGCTTCATATAACACACAGACGAGGGGCATAGAAAATTAGAGCAAAAAAAAGCATCCTGTAGAGGATGCTTTGTGTGGAGAATACTGGGTTCGAACCAGTGACCCCCTGCTTGTAAGGCAGGTGCTCTGAACCAGCTGAGCTAATTCTCCTTAAACTTTAAAATAGATATGAGTACCTCCAACACTGTCCACTTAAAAATGAACCTGTGAGACTGACCCTCTCTAAATTCGCGATGTGGAGAATACTGGGTTCGAACCAGTGACCCCCTGCTTGTAAGGCAGGTGCTCTGAACCAGCTGAGCTAATTCTCCAAATGCATCAAAATAAAAGAACGAATTGTTATTTCTGATTGCGTGTGCAAATATAGCCGTTTGTTTCGGTTTTCAAAACAATTTCTAACATATTTTTTATAACCCAAACGCAATTAACTCAAAAACAACCCAATAAAATTCGGATACTAATCATAAAATTTCCAGCTTACACCAAATCTTAAGTTGGCCTCATTCATCGGGTATCGACGCACGGTGTAATATCCCTTAGGATAGACAAGTTGGTTAAAAAAATTGTAGCTGACAAACAGATTGACCCGCTTTATATTTCCTGTCATCCAGACATCCATAATCGGATAGGTTGAAAACTCTAGTCCCACATTGTCATTATAGAACTGGCCGGAATTGATGGAATAGGAAGGCGTGCGAAAAGGGGTATTAAATTTCACGTCCATGCCTAAGTTAAAATCCATTACATTATACAGTTTATTATTATAATAAAAGCTGTGCCAGGTATACAACTCCGGAATTGCCAGAACAGCTGAAGCATCAGATTTTTGGTACACGATCAAATTATCAAACCGGAATCGTCCAAACTTGAAATTTTGACCTACAGAAGCCTTTAAAAGATTCATATTTCCGTATTGCGCAGGTTCGATTTTCCTATCCAAATCTTCGTTATTACTTGGATTATCAACCTCTTTAAAATACAGATAGTTGTTGATTAAGAAATATTCTACTTTTCCCGTAAAGCCAAGCTTGTGATTATTGTAGGCAAAAGAAAGATTTTGGGTTTTCGTCTTTTCGAAGCTCTCATCCCATTGATGATAGGTATAATTCAAACGACTAAAAATCATCTCTGGAGACTTATTCTGTGTATAAGCACGTAGACTAATTTTTCCAATATTCTCACTCAATAACAGATCTGCTTTTGCTTCGTATAGATAATCACCTATATGACGACCTAAAATTATCTGATCGACCTTTGCTTGAAATAGAACTCTATCGCTGAATTTATACCCCAAGTCGCCCCAAATGGTGCTGTTTTGCATGAAATCTTTTCCCGAAATATCCTTTGACATAGCGTACCAAATCAAATCGTTTTTAAATCCAAGGTTCAATTTGGCTTCGTTCTTTAATTTCCCCCCAGGCCGAAAGTAAAATGTGTAGGTGAATTCGTTGGATACTGTCGTTATATCTGTCGTATCACGAGCGAGATTATCCGTCCCAACGGGAAAAGCGTCATAGCGATCAGCCTCGTTCTTATGGAACATATACTTCTGCATTCGCACCGAAGAGTTGTGAGCAATGGCATTTGTCGGATGCACCTCCATTTCAGGAGTACCTACGTTAAGTGTATCTAATCGTCCTATATAATAAGACTGTCGCAAGAAGAATGAGTTGTCTTTCCATTTGTTATAGGGTCGATTTTCACCTTGCCCACTTAGTCTAGTCTGAAAAGTGTATGGAGCCTGTCCAGTAGGTTTACTAAACAATGAATCGTTGGTTATGGAACCGTTCTCCGTCGCATCCAAAGCATTAAACACAGCATTGACCAACAGATTATATCGGTGGTTTTCGGACTCGTACCATGAAAATACAGCAGCTTTTCTATCGCTGTACTTTTGATTGGTATAGTAACCATCCGTATTAGTTGCGTGATACTCAGCCCCAATATTCCATCTAGGATTAATATTCTGAGCCAATTTGGCTTTAAACACCTGATCATCAAAGAAAAAACCAACAGCGTACAGTTCGGAATAGCGGGCTCGAGCGCGATAATACTGGACCGAATCAGGGTCTAGCAGGTACCGTTCCAGTGCGTGGAATCCACTTTGGAAACCTATCTTTTTACTGGGTGTAAAAAGCAAATCTCGTGTTGCTAGACCATAAGACCCTAAATTAATACTCGGATTCCACGGCAAATTCTGCTTATTATAGTATTGAAAATTGCGATGGGAAGTATCAATCTGAACGGTATGCGTTGCTTTCTTAAGCATCTCCAACGTAGCATAACGTACGTATCGAGCAGAAAACTCAACAGAATCCTTTTTATTATCCTCTTTTGCTCTTGCAGAATCTAATGCCGTACTCCACTCCTCCTCTTGTTGGGCATTGGCGCTTTGCACACCTAGATAGACAAACCCTAATAACACTATTATGCGAAGTATAACTCTCATCTACAATCAATCGATATTTGTTTTATTATTCTTTGCTTCAAAAATAACGCTAAAAAATAAGATTATTGTAGTGCAATTAATTCTTTCATGATTGCTGTCATTTTTGGCTCGGCTTTCGCGGCTACATCTACAATTTCCTGAAGAGATACGGGCTTAAGTTGTTCATGGAATCCTTCGTCCGTTACCACCGAAATAGCAAAGACAGGCAATCCCATGTGGTTCGCTACGATTACCTCAGGAACAGTACTCATGCCGACGATATCGCCCCCAATAACCCGCATATATCGATACTCGGCTCGTGTCTCTAAGTTTGGTCCAGGAGTCGATACATAAACTACTTTATGAGCCTTAAAATTCAACCTCCCAGCAATTTCCAATCCCTGTTTCACCATCTGTTGTTCATACGGCTGACTCATATCCGGAAATCTTGGTCCAAAAGAACCGTCATTGCCTCCTCGTAAAGGATTATCAGGTAGCAAATCTATATGATCATCGATAATCCCCAAGTCTCCTTTCCGAATATTGGGATTCAAAGACCCCGATGCATTGGACACAAAGAGCTTTTGAATACCAAGCACCTTCATTACCCTTACTGGGAATGTAATTTCCCTCATGTTATAACCCTCGTAGTAGTGAAGGCGCCCTTGCATAGCGACAACCCGTCTGCCGTTAAGTGTCCCAAAAATCAACTTTCCAGAATGAAACTCTACCGTTGAAATAGGAAAGTTAGGAATATTAGAATACATAAGTTGGTAATGAACATCTATTTCATCGACCAACTTGCCTAATCCCGTTCCAAGGATGATTCCAAACTCAGGAGCGAAATCGCCAATTCTCTTTTGTATAAACGATACTGTCTCTTCTATTGATTGATACATGCGTGCAAATCTTCTTGAATATCAAACTTAATTCATTTTTTTTGCACGCACAAATATCGACTTATATTATCTTCCTCGCTTATAAAACTTTTGTATCAGAGTGTTGCTTTCCTGGTGAAGTGAGGACGAGCATCAACAGTGTCAATAACCCGTTATACACGATAAGCTCATGCCCGATACGATAGGTCGTATGGGGAATAAAGAAAAACGAATTTGCCAAGAACAAAATGATTGGAGAGATTACACAAATGATTGGTACAAGATTATCATTGACGCGATATCTTGTAAGTATCCCTAATGCAAATAATCCTAATAATGGGCCATAAGTATAGCTGGCAGCAACAAAGATGGCTGTCACGACCGAATCATCGTTCAATATTCTAAAAATAAGGATAACGACCAACATCAGAATCGAAAATCCAACATGCACATAGTTACGTTGACGAACCAAAGTAGGGTCATTGGGATTTTCCCTTTTATTGAAATTCAGAAAATCAACACAGAAAGAAGTTGTTAATGCAGTTAACGCAGAGTCGGTTGTGGCAAAAGTCGCAGCCGTAAGTCCCATCATAAAAATAATACCAGGCGCCAACGACAGATAATTTAAAGCAATCTCGGGATATAGGTAATCTGGAGTGCGCAATAATGATACATCAATATTATTTTCTGCCGCATAGATATACAATAATGCGCCAACGGAAAGAAAGAATAAATTGATGACCACAAAGATACCCGTGAATGTCAACATATTCTTTTGAGCCTCACCGATAGTTCCCATGCTCAAGTTCTTCTGCATCAAATCCTGATCAAGTCCCGTCATTGCAATAGTTACAAATATACCACCGATAAAGTTCTTCAGAAAATGATTTTTATCTCCTAAAAGATCTTCCCATACGAATATAGCAGAGTAAGAGCTATCCTTTACTTTCTCAAAAGCCTCCATGACAGATATCCCCAGTCCATCAGCCATAAAGTAGATGGAAAGCACTACTGCAAGTAATAGGAAAAAAGTTTGTAGGGTATCTGTAATAATAATTGTCTTAAGGCCTCCTTTATTCGTGTACAACCAAATAAGGGCCAGACAGATGATAATAGTCACGGCAAAAGGAACTTTGAATTCATCAAAGATAAACTTCTGTAGAATGATTGCGACTAGATACAACCGAAATGCCGATCCTATCGTCCGAGACACCAAGAATATCATGGCTCCCGTTTTATAACTCTTGTGACCAAACCGCTCTTCTAAGTAGGTATAGATAGAGGTCAGATTCATCCGGTAATAAAGCGGAAGTAACACATATGCAATCAGCACAAAGCCGACAGCATTTCCCAGTACAAATTGGAAATAACTAAATTCAGTGTGACCGACCGCTCCCGGCACAGAAATAAAAGTAACTCCTGACAGTGCAGTTCCAATCATTCCAAAGGCAACCATATACCATTTCGAATTACGGTTGGCGACAAAGAATGTCGAATTGTCAGCAGAGTTGCGCGACGTAAAATAGGCGACTCCAAGCAACACGCTGAAGTACACTAACAAAAATGTTAATAATATAATTGGTGACATCTGTTTAGTTTGTTTTTGTATTTATCTATTCCCCGAATAGTTTTCTATTGCTTTACGCACATTGCCAAATTCTTCCAAAAGGTGTGTAGCCGTTTCTTCATTTGCACCGGTCTCGTCCATAATGATACGGACCCCTCGAGCCACAAGCTTATGATTGGACAGTTGCATATCGACCATTTTATTTCCTTTTACACGCCCAAGTTGAATCATGACGGAAGTACTAAGCATATTCAACACCAATTTTTGGGCGGTACCCGCTTTCATTCGTGTTGACCCAGTCACAAATTCCGGCCCAGCGATGACTTCGATAGGAAACTGGGCAACCTCTGCAATTGGTGAGCCTCCGTTGCATACGATACACCCCGTTATCAAGCCGTTTTGGTTAGCTTTTTCAAGCCCGCCAATGACATAAGGCGTAGATCCAGAGGCCGCAATGCCCACAACGACATCTTTATCATTAATACCATATTCTTCAAGGTCTTTCCACGCTTGTTCCCCATCATCTTCAGCAAATTCCACTGCTTTACGGATTGCGATGTCTCCCCCTGCAATCAAGCCTATAATCCAATCAAACGGGACTCCAAATGTAGGGGGACATTCAGAAGCATCTAAAATGCCCAATCGACCACTTGTACCTGCTCCTATATAAAAAAGACGTCCACCGGCCTTCATCTTCGTCACTGTTTCCACCACCAATCTTTCGATTTGGGGAATGGCCTTTTCTACAGCCAAGGGCACGCTCCTATCCTCTGCATTTATGTTTGTCAACAATTCGTGTACAGACATTTTATCCAAATCCTGATAATTGGACTCTTTCTCCGTGGTATTGATCATCTTTATCATTGTCTAAGTCACTTCTAATTGCTGTGATAGCTATCACAGCATTTCTTTTATATCTATAAAATGGTATTCCTTTTGTTTTAATTCTTTAATCAGACGAGGCAACAAATCATAAAACTTATCCTTTCGTCTCGGATCGGTCCCCAAATGTACTAATATAATATGTCCATTTAATCCCCCATTCTCTTCCTTTTCAATCAACTGATTATAAATAGCTTGAGCTCCCATATATCGCTTTCCCATTTCGGGATAGGTATAGTCTGCTGGTGTACGTAGTCCAGGAGTAAAATTAATGACCTTAACCCCACCGTCACTCGCCCAATCCACAATATCTTTATTATACCATTCATATGAAGGGAGAAAGTAGTTAGCCTTCTCTTTAATGACGCCAAATTTCTGTAATTTTTGATAATTCTGCTCCAAATCCTGCAAAAATTCAACTTTACTTACTAAAGTTTGACTCCGATTAGCCCAATCACAATACA
Organism: Sphingobacterium sp. SYP-B4668; assembly: GCF_027627455.1. NCBI lineage: Bacteria > Pseudomonadati > Bacteroidota > Sphingobacteriia > Sphingobacteriales > Sphingobacteriaceae > Sphingobacterium > Sphingobacterium sp. SYP-B4668. The sequence continues at coordinate 5,180,563 of NZ_CP115483.1, forward strand.
AGAGGTGCTCGTCGGAATGTGGCCCAATATAGTGCCCACCCTTTATTATCCCCTTTGTAATGCCTGTTGTCCGCCTATTTGTTAGGAATCTACCTGTCAAAAAGAAGGCCCCTCTCACCTTTTCCCTGTCCAACGTTTTAAGGATCTTAGTCCCTCCATCGTAAAATTCATCGGCAGTGAATACCAACGCTATTTGCTTTTTAGAAGTATCTCCCTTGACAAGAGCCCCATAAGCATCTTTTATAAAATTCTGCTCAACGATCTCTTGTGAAGCCAAGAGATAAATCAACGATGCTGTACCATCCATCGTCGGCTCGTTGGTACTATAATCCCCATAATCGTCGTGATACACGGCCAAGTCACTTTGGAATTCGGCATATTCATCAGCTTCATTCAGTTTTATACCGATCAAATTGTTGAATATAGAGGCATATACAGGCCCATCGACTAATCCGCCATCAATAGGATAGTTTCCTATTTTTGTAAATGCCGAATGAGGGTCAACAGGTGTATCTCCCCAAGCGGGTAGTCCATAGACCATGCTCGTACCCCATGGATTGACCCCAAATAGCCAATCAATATTAGCCTGCTCAAGCGCCGCAAACTCCCGACTTCCAGTTAGCTCTCGATACCACTTGCATTGGATAGCAAATGCCACAGTTAGGTTGTTACTACACCACACAAAAGGCACTCCTCTATAAAAAGCATTTTCCCTAGCTCTATGCCATACATGCTCAATTCCAGCTTTATAATATGACGTTAATGTATCTCGTCGTGCACTATCGGTTGATTTGGCCAGCTCATAGTGTCCAAGATTAATGAACGGGTAGTATTGGTAGTGGTTTGCAGTATCTCGAATCATCCAAGGTGTAATGGTCTCTTCATTGGCAAATGCAAATGCTCTATCGGCAAATTTTGAATCGCCTGTTCTCGCAAACATATTAGCTAACGCCAGTTGCATATCATCTACCCAATTATCTTCTGCATAGATATAAGGAGACTTAACGGACACCGTTTGTGTGACGCCAGGCTTTAGGTCAGCATAGTTCAACGCTGTCTTTGCTTTTTTATCCAACATGTCGGAGTAGTCGCTATCTATTTGTTCAAAAAGTATACTACCTAAATTAAATGCACTAGAAAATTTGGCAGCAGTTGAACTTGTACCCGTTGTATTATTTAAGAACTTGCCTCTTCGTTGCGGTTCCCCATCAATAAAATAAACCGGACGTTCATTGCCTCTTCCGTAAAAAGGATCCTCTTTTGGTATACGCATGCTGGCGTGATCTCGATCATCGGCAATCTGATTGTACATCTGATCTGCCTTTGGATGCATTTTGAGAAGCCAATCCAAGCCCCATTTTGCTTCATCCAATACATCCGCAATTCCATTCCGCCCATCTAATCCGTTCGCTTGCTTGCTATCTCCAAATACTGTTGGGAAATCACGATACGCTGCCAATAGGTGATAAGTAGCATTGGCTGAAGTCGTCGAATATTGGAGATAATCGGACGCATCGTGCCAACCTCCCCCGGCGTCAATCCTTGTGCTATCAGGAATGCCAACTTTCTTAGCATACATTGTAAAACCATCATGGGTATGGCAACTGTCCTTCAGAAAGGGATTGAACAACGTGCGTTGCTGCCGCATATACCGAAGCACAAAGTCAGTAGTGCCCTTATATACATCTTTATTGATTTTGAAGACGACAGAGCGGGTATCGCCAGTCTTTATGTAATACTCACCTTCCGCTTTAAATTCTGAAAAATCCAAACGTAACGAATTTGCAAATGGACCATAGGCTCCAAAGTTTTCACTCGCTTTGCCTTTATAAACTACTTTAAGTGTATGCTTTTCAATCACTTCAAACGAAGTAGGTATTACAACACCTTTAGAAACCCAAACAGCTACCTTCGGGGAAGATGGTATATAGCCAAGTTGATTGACCCGAATCCAAGACAGCTCTCTTGAACTAGCGTTATTAAAAGTAAAAACAGCAAAAACAAGCAAAATAAATTGCAAGCAAATAGCTCTAGATATATTCAAACTCCTCTCAATCATCTTTGTCTGGGCTAAGGTTGATATGATAAAGAAATGATCTTCCCATCCATAGTACTTACAATAATACTATTTTTTTTGCTTATTAATATAGGATTAACCATACCATTGGAAACTTTATACTGCCAAGCCACTTCGCCTGACTGTGCATTGACTGCCGAAACCAACCCAGAATGACTTGGCACAAACACGTAATTACCGTTCGACACGAGAGCCGAAGGGCTAAGTTCATAAGGCAATTGCAATTTTGATTTCCAAACGATCTGCATAGTGTTGTCATACGGCGATATTCCGAGGAGTTCTCCATCCATTGTCTTTACATAGATAGTTTTTCCATCCTTAGATACCCCCATAGACTCCCGCACGCGAAACGGATCTTTCTTCTCTCTCCAAATTACTTTTCCTGTTTCTAAATCCAAGGCAGTCATATATCGATCTGGAGCAACTATAAAGACTCGTTCATTTGAAACTACAGGATAACAGGCTGCCGCAGAAAACATTCGATTGGCATGTCCGTTGTTCCACTCCCATTCCAGCGCTCCACTATATTTATTAAGTGCATAAAATCCATTTCCCCATGAACCAAAAATCACTTTATCTGCAGCTATTGTCGGTAGTGTAGAGACATATCCTTTCACTTTATCAAAAACCCATTTAACCTTTCCAGATTTCACTTCAACAGCCCTAAATGTACCGTCAGAACCTCCAATATAGGCAATGCCGCGATTAATTACCGGCGATCCTAAAACAGCCTTTGCCGTTTTCAACTCCCACAAGAGAGCTCCTGTTCTAGCGTTGATCCCGTAAATGCAATGATCAGAAGAGCCTACCACTACAATATCTTTCCAAACTGCCGGGGTAGAGTACACCTTACCTTTGGTAGCAAACCTCCAGACCCGCTCACCAGTATTGATATTCAGGGCTATAACCTGACCAGCGGTATTTGCAGTAATCAACAACTTGTCATAGTAAGCCATACCTGTTCCGATATCGCTAGCATCTTCAAATGTCCAATTGACCCTGACTTGGTTCTGATATTGTGTATTGATTTGAAAACTTGGTCTTGGATAAGCTTTCCGATCCGCCAGAAAATGATGATGTCTTAACTCGATTTCAGCCCACGACGCAGCCGGTACTTCTCCCGGCTTTTTCACTTGATAGATTACTCGATCCTTTGATACAGTAACAATATTATACCCACCAATACTATCCTTGGCCCTTAGATTCGATCGCCCCATAACACCAGGAATTCCCTCCCAATCGTATAACATATTCGCATGTCCATGACCGCAGAGTGCTAGCTGGACATTCCTTTGCTTAATTCGATCAATAGCTTCATACCAATTGTTTAGCGAAGAATCCTGTGGATAGTGATTAATATAGATTAAAGGCGTCTCGGTATCTGGATTCGCTTCGAAGACAGAATCCATCCACACTAGGTTTTCACGTGGAATCTGACCTGGGCTCATGCGCATATTCGGACCGGAGTTGGTCCCCATAAACATAAACCCTTTATGTCTAAAAAAGAAAGTCTCTCCTCCAAACACAGTCCTAAACGTATTAGCACCATTTTCAGACCAATTACCATCGTGATTGCCCGGTATTACATACCACGGCAATTGTAGACTATCCAAAATTTGCTTTGCCAATTTCAATTCAGCATCTGCGCCAAACTCGGTGATGTCTCCTGAAAGAATTACAAAATCAATCTCTCCTTGATTATTTAAATCATTAACTGTCCTACGCAAATCATCTGCTCCCGTAGCTCCCCCGATATGAGTATCCGTGACATGTGCAAACTTGAAAGATTGCGCGTAGCCTTCAACAAAAGAAAAGAGAAAAACAATATATAATATACCCTGCCAGATGAACCTCATAATTTAAACCCTTCTATTATTTTTTTTCAATAGCAGAGGAGCGATCGCTCTCCTGATTATCCACATTCAATGTTGATACTGAGTAGAGCCCTTTTGCTGTAATCTCAATTCCCGAGTTCTTAGTAATAGTCAACACTTTTCCCTTCTCATCTTTGTTCGCAAAATAATAGACTATCGACTTTACGTCCCCAGACGCATTCCATTTCAATTGAGTTCCCTCGATCCGGACGTTAGTCGGAGCGGGTGGAACAGGCGCTACACCTCTTCCTAGAAATGGCATTACAACTTTGTCTTTATAAATCGAAGCCAACTTATCCGTAATACCAATTTTATTCATAGTTATGTATTTCGCACTATACATGGCATTGCCGAGCACACGTGTATCTCTATTAGTCAAATCAAATTGTTTTTGCAGTTCATCTGTGGATTGAAAAGCTGCAGGTGCAGTTGCATCTCCAAATTTGTAATAACCATGTCCAATCATCACCGCTGCCTTATACCGATTTTGTGCCCAAAAAGCTAAATTTGCTTGAAAATCATTAGACTTGTTACCAATCTCCTGATACAATTGAGGCATCACGATATCTATCCATCCTTCTTGACACCATTTAACAACATCTGCAAACAGGGTATTATAATTGTAATCCCTACTGGGCGCCGGAGATACAGAAAAAACAACAGCTGGCTTAGTGGCTACGATTATATCATATACAGCTTTAATTGCCTTGTCTACATTTCCTCTTCTAAAGTCTTGGACATTACTATATCCTTGACCATACTTAGTAAAATCAGTTTGATCGGAAACCATTTGCCCCGCACTTGAAGGATCTGGATAAAAATAGTCATCAAAATGGATTCCGTCAATATCATATTTCGTGATTATATCTTTAACGATATCGGCCAATCTCTGTCTAACTTCAGGGACTGCTGGGTTATAAATCTGAATCTTTTCATGATCGACAACCCATTCAGACTTTACTGACGTATGAAGAGCGGGGTATTGAGACCCAGTACCTGTCCTAGTTGCTATACGATATGGATTCATCCATGCATGAAATTCTATATCTCTGGCATGCGCTTCATCAATCATGAATTTAAGCACGTCATAACCGGGGTCTTTACCACGAGTACCAGTTATGGCTACACTCCAAGGCTCATATGGAGAGTTATAGAACGCATCCCCCATTGGCTTGACCTGAAAAAATATAGTATTAATATTAAGACTTTTAAACTTTTCAAGGTAATTTATGTATTGTTGTTTTTGGCTGGCCACATTATAATCCGTCTGAGGCCAATCCAATCCCCACGCTGTCGTCATCCATACCGAGCGCATCTCCTTTTTAGGAAACGAAAGTAAAGGACCTGTGATAGGCGGATCTGGATTAGGGACGTCCGGTCCATCTGTTTTTTTACTACACGCATTTAATAACAGTGCTGTACACACCACGATGACGATATATAAAGAATTTCTTCTCATTTTTTCTATTTAACAATACATGAAAAAAGGGATAATGACCTACTCTAAAAAGTGGATAGAGCATTGTAAGCGAACATAACTCTATCCAATTTTCTAGATTTAAATCATAAAAACTAATCTTCAGCAACTTTCTTTGGGAATTCAAAGAAAACAAAACCAGCGTCACTTGCTGCAGAATACAACATCAAGGACTCGTCTTTACCTTGTCCATCCTTTTTCACATACCAACCTGTTTGTGATGCTGGAGAAGTATTCACCGGTCCCATTAATGAATATTCAAATAGAGGTTTGATTGATACAGATGAGTTCAGATTTGCCAACGCTTCTGCTACGGTTCCCCCATTTGTGATATTGTAAACAATAAAATTCGTCGGTTCAGACCCGGTCCGGGCGGCTGTCGTCACAATAAGGTAGCGCTCTTCATTAAAATAAATAACCCTTGCATCCGAACTTCTAATAGGAATTGCTGTTCTACTCATCGTAAATGAGGGCGCCCCACCTTCGTTTACTAATGACACTGGCGCATCATGACCTGTAAAAATGTACTCTCCAGTATTTCCGATACGATTGTAAGAAGTCCATGACCCTGCTCCCGTGACAGGTATCGCGAAAACAAAAGGATCGCTTACAACAGTATAATTAGAAACTTTTAGGCGCAGGACTTTGGTGGCAGCATTGTCTCCTAGAAACATGTAACCATTACCTTGGTCATCTAAACTGACCGAAAAATTATCACCATGTCGAACTCCTGCCCCTGGAATTGTTCCAACATTAATATTAGCAATGACTTCCGGCGCAATACTTGGATCTGTCCAATGATATACTTTTAATGGACTCGCAGCAGTATTACTAGACAAGTTTACGACGTAGGAATGTCCATTTACCTGAGCTCCCATGTTCACCGTAAAAGTTCCTTGGGATACGCCTGTCATATTTAAAGTAAGAGGCTTTGTTTCATTATTTTTAAGGTCCGACACTTTAAGCAAGTGAGATCCCATTGCGTTACGTGTAACAATGAGCACATTCTGCCCGTCAAACCCGCTACCTCTTGTTGCGGCACCTGCAAAGGCCGCATAAATAGGGTTACCTAAGGGGTTACTCGTATAGTCAAATGTAACTCCTTTCTCAAAATCAGCTCCAAACACAGGGATTTTCAACCTCAATTTAGCTAAATACTCCCGATAGCGAGGTGCATTCGATACCTTTACGACGATTACCTTCTCTGACTCTCCTTCTTGAAAAGAAACTGGATAAGACTCTTTATCAAGCTGAGCCCCTTCGGTTAATTCCGCTTCAAACTTCAATTTAGAAAAATCCGTTTCAGGAACAATCCTTGGAAAAGAGATTTCTTTTGTTGTTTCATTAACCGTTCCTTCCAATACTATATCTCCATTTGCACCTGCATTTACTATTTTTATAGATTTCAAGACAGTCAGATTTGCCGATGTATCTAATGCTTCAGGCAGATCATCCTTACATGAGGTAAGGACCAGCAACACACAGAGTGTCGCAAGAAGCCCAATTTTTGAATTGTTATATATACTTTTCATTTTAATACAATCTAATAGTGTAGTTGATTAGTTCTGCGGCCATCCCTCGGTTTGTTTTAATAGATAGCCTCTAGTAGAATATTGATCGATCTGAACCAATCCAACAGGAGTTAAATAAGGATTGACGTTAGCTTGATTCAAGAAGGGTAGACGCGGCTTATTTATTGTGTTTTTGTAAAAACCATTCATTTGGGCACCATTAGTACCGTTGTAAATCGTCTCTTGCCCTAACACATTGACCACAGACAATACTCCAACATTTTTTGCAACCAATTCTGAAGGTAGTTCTGCACTAAAGTTTACCCAGCCTCCAGACAATAAATCTTTATTTAGATCATTATCCATATATTCCAACTTAGACCATCGTCTCAAATCAGACAATCTAAACGTTTCAAACGCAAATTCTAGACGTCGTTCTCTTCTAATCTCCCAAAGTAATGGAGAAACGGTGGCATCTCTACTAGGGTCGTTCGGAATATTGTCTATACTCAATGTTGCTAGTTGCTTGACGCCGCGATCGATGGCTTCTTGTGCAAGTGGACGTTTGCGAATTTTATTAATTGATTTGTCTATATCATCTGATGTCAATGCAGCACCACCAAAAGTCTCCAACTCAGCCTTTGCCTCTATCCAATTTAAAAGGACTTCAGCATAACGTAATACAGGAGCATCCGTTTCATTTTTATTACCAGTAAATTCTGCAGGCAATGTTTTCCCCTCTACTTTGACCATTTTTTCGACATCACGGGGAAGATATTTTGTGATATATACCATTGCCCCTTTATTTAAAGGATTGGGCTTACTGTAAAAAGTCGCTTCAAATCTAGGATCGCGAGTCTTAATCAAATTACTCAAATCGAACTTATTAGCGTTCATTTCTGAAGAATTTTCCCAAGAATAACCATCCGTACAGAGATAAGCCTTCATCAAATCAGAAGTTGGACCGTTATTGGTTGACTCTTGCAAGTTTCCAGCAGAAGCAACAGAATGCGTGACACCCACCGTAGCATCATACGTCCGATACAAAATCATCTCTTTGTTACCCTTCAAATCTTTTGAAGTAAATAATGTCTTATAATCTGTTACAATATCGTATTTACCGCTAGAAATCACCAGACTACCGGCTTCCTCGGCAAGTTCGTAGAACTTTTTTGCCCGATCCTGATTCTTGTAGTAATACTTTTGCCAACTAGCTTCATACAAAGCTAGGCGAGAAACAAAACCCGCAGCTATGTATCGGTTTAGATTTTGGTCACCATCGTTCAACCTAATATTTTGCAATGCAAACTTCCAATCTTCGTACACCGCATCCATAACAGCGTTACGAGAATCTCTTGGTTTATATAGGGCATCTAAATCTAAATCGGAGACGACATGATCATAGTAGGGTATATCTCCGAAGGACTGCACTAACGTTGCATATCTGAAACCTCTAAAGAATTTTCCAACTCCTGTCCAGTGAGCTTTGGCCTCGGGAGTAAGAATACTAGTCATTTTCTCTTCAATCCGATCCAACATAATATTTAATGAAACAATTGTAGTATAACTCCAAATCGAACTATTCGGTACAGATCTCGTAAAATTCATCTGATTTCCAAGTATAACCATATCATCACTATTAGTGAAACCAATCAATGGAGACCCACCACCAGAAAATCCACTTTCATATCCCACAAAAAATTCTGTATAATATTTATTGGCATAGAGTCTCACCATATCTTCACTTATCCATGCATTGACGTTATCGTCCAAAGTCGTCAATGGAGGTCGATCTAGAAATTTTTCACAACTAGAGAATAAAAGCACTAGAGCCACTACCGCAGATATATATTTAGTTTTCATCTTTTTCATCATTTAACGGTTAAAATCCAATTTGTATACCCATCGAAGCTGATTTAAACGTCGGGTTAGATGTACCCGTGCGTCCTAAATTATAGCTATTGCCAGATTTCAGCATTGAATATCCCGAAATAGCCTCAGGATCAATCGGAAGCCCCCTCAGCTTATCAAATGTAAACATGTTTTCAAGTGACACAAATATTCGTGCATTTGAAATCTTTATGCGATTTAACAAAGAAGTCGGAACAGAGTAGCCAAACGTTATATTTTTAATCCGCATATAAGCCATATTTAACATATACTTAGACTGCGCACGCATCACATATCCTTCATCAGCGCCATTTAAATTCCAAGCCCTAGGATAAAAAGCATCTATACGATCGGGTTTCCAATAGTCGCCAGCGATTGCCTGCGGCATAGCCCCTTCTTTGGCATAATATCCTGGAATTGCCAACTGCCCAGAACCCCAGATGCTTCTTTTACCTACACCTTGAAGAAACACAGACAAATCAAACCCCTTATAATCAGCACCTAACCTAAATCCATATTGATATCTGGGTGTAATATTTCCAATCACTACTCGATCTCCTGGGTCTCCATTCGTCCCCTTTCCTGCATCTATATATCCATCTCCATTAACGTCTACAAACTTCACATCTCCAGGACTTATCAATAAGGTCTGGTTACCATCTTCAAAATAGGTTTGATAAACAGGATTGTCACCCGCTAACATATTTGTTTTTTTGCTGGTTCCATTATAAACAATATTCGTTTGGACAAATGCTCCCTGATCATCATACACAAAGTCTTCCTTTTGAAATAAGCGATCTGTTACAAACCCATACACATCTCCAAATTTTCGACCCGTAGAATATGTCGTTCCTAAGCTTCTATTTTCCCAAGGAGTATTCCAATCTGCACTCTTGGTAATCATCGTTTCAGCATCTGAGATATTAGCATTAAGGGTCAATCTAAGTCCATTTTCAAATTGGTGGTTATAATCAATCTCCAATTCCCAACCTCTAGTCCTCAAGTTACCGTAATTGCCTAACGGAACACCTCTTCCAAAAGTAGCTGGCAGCGATTCTCCAGAGATAATCATATCTTGGGTCGACCTTTGAAACCACTCCCCAGTAACTCCAAGCTTATCATTAAAGAATCTCAAGTCAGCACCAATATTTAAGTGTTCGATATTTTGCCAGCTTAATCCATCTCCCACAGCTCTAGGTGTGCTTAATTCGAAAAAAGGAGTTCCAGCGCCAGAAATCCAACTACTACCGCCAATAAACATTTCGGCTTTATAAAGGCCATTATCTATTGATTGGTCACCAATAGATCCCCACGAAGCACGTAGTTTGGCAAAGCTTAGAATAGGGTTCAGGGATTCCATGAAATCCTCCTTTGAAATCACCCACCCTCCAGAGACAGATGGATACCACTGCCAACGCATATAAGACGGAAATAGAGAGGAAGCATCATATCTCAAATTTGCCTCAACCAAGTACTTATCTTTAAAAGCGTAATTAGTCCTTCCAAAAAAACCAATCTGCGAATCCCAATCTCTATTCCCATTGGCTGTTTGTGTTCCCACCGCAAATGGAAATTGAGGGTTTTCGTTATTCACAACTTGTGTCTTATTCGACCAATGATTATTCCACTTGTTCGTCACCAAGTTAGTCCCAGCCATAAACTTAAATTCGTGCTGATCGTTTAGATTTAGCCGATAGGTTGAAAATGCATTTAAGGTTTGTTTTCTTGCAACATAAGAGCTTTGATAGTAATACGTTGCACTTGGCAACACATAGTCAGTCATTGGAAATTGATAAGCCTGCATACCACCATTATCGACAGGCAGACCATTCTCATCTACAAACACATTATTTCCGCTTGCATCCTTCAGCGGTTCGACTCCATACCAATGTGTCTTACCTTTTACTGCCACAAGCGAAGAGACAGACTCTCGACTATCTGTACTATACGAATAGTCAGCTTGCAAATCCCAATTCTTAGTAAAATTTAGGGTAGTGCCCAGATTCAAGTTCATATATCTTTTAGTATCTTCTGCCGGAGTTGAAGTCCGCGCAGAATATGCTGGATCGATAATATCTTGGCCATTTTCCTGCACGCCTATTGGGAATAAACGGCTCCAACGGTATAAGTAGAGCCATGGGTCTGCCCCGAAACCTGCCGAGTTGTTTGAATTAGGGTACCGCTTCGTTCCTTCAGAATACATCATCCCTCCACGCATCGTAAGAAAATCCGACACTTTAGTTGATACATTTAAAGTAGGGTTGATACGGCGAAAGTCATCTTTGACCGCAGGTTTCATCATTCCTTTTTGTCCAAGGTATCCCAGACTAAAATTATAAGTAGTATTTCCTGATTTACCATTCAAACCTAAATTGTGTAAATGTGAAAACGCATTATTCTTAACCATCGCAGCAACCGGATCGTATATACGATAACCAAATTTCTGCGTGCCATCCCACATCCAATCCCGGCCATATACGACAGGATCATCATTTCCAACCACTCCTCCATACTTATCTTGCCATTCCTTAATTTTTTCGAAACTATTGCGGTCTATACGCCAGAATCCTCCAGCAGGGCCAGCAGTCTTCATATTTTCGTGGGCATCTAGGGTATACTCTAATCCATCAATCCCGGCCACCTCAATTTTCTTAAAAGGGGATTGCCAAGATAGGTTGTTGGAGTAAGTCACTTTGACACCGTCCGTTTTTGCTCCCTTTTTTGTAGTAATCAAGACTACACCAAACGCCGCTTTTGCTCCATAAATTGAAGCTGATGCAGCATCTTTTAGTACAGTAACGGTTTCAATATCATTGGGATTAATCACCATAATACTTGGTACTTCCACATTATCCACCAAGATTAGCGGGTTACTACTTCCATTGACTGAACCAACTTGTCCCCGTATCCTCATAATAGGATCAGAACCTACCTCACCACTTGGCACAACCACCGAAAGACCTGGCACAGCACCCTGAAGCCCTCGTCCTGCGTCCGAGATTGGACGTCCGCCCATTACCTTTTCTACATTTACCGAAGAAACAGCACCTGTCAAATGTGCTTTCTTTTGTGTTCCGTAACCAACAACAACGACCTCCTCAAGCGATGACTCATCCGTCGCCAAGGTAACATTCAAATTGTTCGAAGAGACGTTCACATCCCTCGACTTATACCCGACACTGGTAAACCGAAGTGTACCCCCCAGTGCTGCATTAATCCTATAGTGTCCATTGGCATCTGTCTGAGCGGAAGTCGAAGACCCAACAACCGTTACAGTCACCCCTGCCAAAGGACCGTCTGCTCCTGTCACTGTACCTTGTACAGTATTTTGCACTAGCCTTTCCGAAAAGTAGCCAGTAGCAGCTGATAGATTAGAGAAATTTGCTACTCGATCAGCATGGACATCTGTAGACAAAACTAATCCCAAAGCAACAGAAAAAAGTATAGTTTTCCTCATTCGTTAGTTTGTTAAATAATAGGTTGCAATCATATTTAGTTCAAAATTGTAATAGACCCTGTATCTGAGAACCCAATTCAAACACCATTAATAGGTATTTCTCAACGATTACTCAAAATCCTTATATAACAGATATTTCTTCCGCATCTGTTTGTATTTCCTCAACTCGTCATTCCAAGAATCTTTGATCTCCTGCTCAGTCTTTCCCGCCAATATTTGCTTTCTCAACGCATCTGTACCAGCCAGTTTATCAAAAAAATCAGCCCTTGCAAAGAATTTAGTTTTATCTGGCATCTTGTTATAAAAGTCCAACAGGTACTTTAAGGTGAATTTCTGCTCAGCTGCAGAAAGCTCCCTAAGGTCAATTCCGTAGTTGATGACACCTTTACCTTCTACATGCTTAGACATCCCTGCCCGAGAAGTAGGTGTAAATGTAAAATCACCATATACAGGATTTGTATATCCGATCACTTGAAACGGCCAGTCCGTACCTCGCCCCACTGAAATATCAGTACCTTCAAATAAGCATAAAGAGGTATATAAACGTACAGAAAGGGGATTGGGTAGACTAGGAGAAGGTATCACCGGAAGGTCATACATCATGGAATGATCGTAATTTTCAACCGCTATTACGGTCAATTTGCATTCGACTCCGCTCTCCAGCCATTTCTCTCCGTTGATCATTTTCGCAAGCTCCCCTACGGTCAAACCATGAATCATAGCAATTTTATGAAAAGAAACATTCGACTTGAACTTATCATCCGTACGAACCGGACCGTCTACTTGATCCCCATTAGGATTCGGGCGATCGAGCACAATCAATTCTTTCTTATGTTTAGCACAAAGTTCCATCACCCGATGAAGGGAAGTAATATAAGTATAGAATCGAGCCCCCACATCCTGCAAATCAAATATCATCACATCTATAGACTGTACAATAGAGTCTTGCTTTTCGTTCCCTCCATATAAGGTATAGAGCGGCACACCTGTCTTCCTATCTACATCATTACTCACCTTTTCCCCTCTTTCAACATCCCCTCTAAACCCATGCTCTGGCGCAAATCCGAATTTTAAATTAACCTTCTCCCGCAGTAGCACATCTAATAAATGTTCGTCACCGACAACAGAGGTCTGATTACCCATCAAGCCCACCTTCTTTCCTTCTAAAAGAGGTAAATACACCGATACACGATCTGCTCCGGGGATAATTTTCATTTCGGGCCTATCATTTTGGTCGACCCTTTGCCTGCGCGAATCTTTAGATTTCCCAATACAAGCATAGGTTAATATGCACAAACAAATAGTCCCTAAAATGACGGTGTAGTTTCTCATAATCTAGTGTTAATAAAAAAGTAAATGGTCATTATTATGCACAATTACCTCGCAAACTCTCATAAAACAGAATAAAAATAAGCGAATATTGTCGATTTAAGCAAAATAAAAAATCAAAAATGCATAATGAAGTTTAAATTATTTCCAAAAATAAGAGATGAAGTAACTTTTACAAATAAACCAAAAAATCATAAACAACACAAAATAAGCAACTTAAATAATAAAAAGCTACACCAACAGTGTATAAGAAACACCTAAATGTAACAAATAGAATACAAATAAGAAAATGTAAAATAACGCACAATAATGCACATTCTTTATGCAATCATTTGATGAAGGTTGGAACCTCGCGTCGAAATAAAAAAAGAGTGATTCAATAAGAAAAGGATAGTGGCTTGAAAAGAGGCTTTAAATATTTAATTTCAGGACACCGTAGTAGACAGTATTAGAGAAATGACCCAACATAAAACAGATACCGGAGCCTCATCTGCCAGTCTCTATTTAGAAACCCTAAAGTTTCGAAGGTGTTCGCGGTTCAACTGACTGCGCAACCGCTTCATGAAGTCCAGCCCAGGGTCAGACTTCGCCGTGATGTAGTTCGGATCAACCTCTTTCCACCACGTTGTATTCTTTAGTTGCTTATATTCCAAGTGACCAATTACCATCTCTATGGGATACTTTTGAGCCAACTTATCGATCAGCTGCTTATTGGCCTTAAGCTGAGCATCCGTCAGCGGGTTTTTCTCACTACCTATATTTTCAATTCCAATAGCACAGTAATTCAATCCTATAGTATGCCTAGCAAATACCGTATCCGACAGGAACTGATAAATGGTACCATCACGATCGACTACATATTGGGAGGAGACATTCAATTTACTAGCCTTTGTCAACTCTGGCCGCCCTGGCAACAGTACAGGATTAAACGTGTTAAAAGTCGCCTTTACGCTATTATTTGCGGTCCAGTGCACCACGATTATCTGCGGAGTTATGCTAGCAGTCTCTTGTTTAAGCCCATGCCTAATCTGTAGATATTCCACCGAAAGTCGTTCACGCTCCGCATTCCATGTAATCGGTGTCTGGATAATTTTGAGCTTTTGAGCTTCAGTAGAAAAATACGATAAAATTAGAAGGGTGACGAGCATTAAATTTTTCATATCAATCCAATATACGAAGAAGTTCGTCAATTAACGACCTTCTTCGTACAACTCAAAAACCTTTGCTAACACACTTCTTTATTAATGGATAAGTACAACACTCGTTTTACTTATCCCAAAATATAGGCTTTGCCAAATACCCAACTTTAGTTGCCTCAGGATCTTGCTTTAAAACCTGATCGATGTTATAATTTATCGAATACGATGCCACAGCAAAACGTCTCGGCCACATAGTTGTATTTGGAAATTCTTGGGTAAATACATGTCCGGGACGCTTGAACCCCTTATAAATACCTGTGGCTTCATTATACTCATTAGTAGCATCTGTACAATAATTCATCCTACGAACATCAGAAAATATTTCTGGAGAATAGGACAAGGCAATATACTTTTGGATCATAATGTGGCTCAATGTCAATTGTCCCGCATTCTGCACGACTGAAGTGCTATTTAAGTAAGGTCCAGCATTGAGCCCCATTTGCTCTATATGTGCACGAATCCCTGCTCTATACGCACTCAATGCCGATGCCTGCTCCCCCTTTTTGAGATAAACCTCAGCTTCAATAAATCGCATCTCCGCATTTGTCAACAACAATCCCTTTGCACCTTTTTCAGTATACCATGTTCCAAACACACTGGATGCACCGACAGCCGCTGTATTTAAATCAAGAGGATTTTGTCTTCTCATCACAAAATAATCTGGATTACTAGACAGAATACCCGCATCCGTTATTGTTGCCATGTCAACCCCTTTAGACCAAACAGTATCCAAACGCTTAGTATTCGTCAACGGATCAAGCACCACAATAGCTTTACCTGGAATCAATAATTTGAACCGAGGGTCTTGAACATTATTGTTGCCAGAGGGAGCTCCTGTATAATTATTTAGAATGTAATCGACATATAACTTTGTTACTCTATTTGCACTATTATTTTGATACTGCAGGGAATGAGTAGCTGAACTTTTAGAATCAATTTCATCTTGATACAGATAAACTGCACTTTCCAAATTCAATTGAGGCCCACTTCGAAGTGCATCCAGAACTTTAGCACTATCAAAACTAGATGTTTTAGATAGATGATTTAAGTGTCTAGCTTTGATTCCGTATGCCAGTTTTATCCATTTATCCACATCTCCTTGATACAAAACATCACCAAGGCTCAAAGAAAGCGCTGCATTCCCTTGTGTTTTTTTCAATTCGACAATTCCTTCATCAAGCAAAGCAATAGCTTTTTCATAAATCAAAGAAGCATCATCATATTTAGGATTCATAATTTCAGTATTGAATGCCTCGTCATAAGGCAACATACCATAGATGTCAGCCAGCGTTAAATATCCCCAAGCATACAGAATCTTTCCAACACCTATGTAATGATAAGATTCGGTCTCCTTGGCCTTGTCCATCATCGGCTGTATATTGACTGCGGTATTCACAAACCACGCTTGATAAGGCCAACCTACACTAGCCGGCGTAGAATACCAGCGAGTGAAATTAAAATTATTACCAGTACTTCCTGTTGTGGCCAATTGTCCAGAAAGAAGGGCAATACGCGTTCCCGCACTCTCGTAACCATCGACAAATTGCGCTAAAATAGATGGCAATCTCAAGTCAGGTGTAGGTACAGTCGAATTGGCAGAATTCGGATTCTCATTTACATCCAACCATTTTTCGCAAGAAGACAACATCAAGCTGACTACTAAAGTGTATATAGAGAAGATTTTTTTCATTTTTTTTAGAATTTAAGATTAACACCAAAAGTTACACCCCGCGTATTTGGAACACCTGCATAATCGATACCTACAGAGCCTGAGCCCACAACACCAGCACCTGCAGCGCTAACCTCAGGATCCATTCCCGAATAATTAGTAAACAGGAGTAAATTAGTCCCTGACAAATTAAAAGTAGCTCCTTTGAAAACCTTAGATTTTGCCAAAACCGAAGAAGGAAGATTATATGAAAGATTTACAGACCTAAGTCTAACCCAATTAACTTCCTCTAAGAAATTTGAGGTTTGCTTCACATAGTAGTCTTGATAAAATTTTTGATCAGCGACTACTTCGCGAGAAACTTGCTCAAATTGGCCAGTAGCAGGATTTTTCGCTACCCCTGTCAATGTAATCATATCCCCCCTACCCTCAGTCTGTTTACTTAGGCCAAATTGCGTAAGTAAATATTCTGTACCGTTTAAAACCTGCCCCCCTTTTCTGAAGTCAAACAGGAACGAGAGGTTCCAATCTTTGTAAGTAAAACTATTGTTTAGTCCCCCAATAAAACTGGGCTCTCTATTACCCACGTTATTAGTCTCCAATGCGGATGGAGTTGGCAGCCCCGTATTCCAATCCAAAATGGTATTCCCCTGCTCGTCAGTATTCCATTTTGTGCCGCTAATACCCATAAAATTACCATTTTCAAAAGAAGCAGCCTTCCCTCCGGCAACCTGCACATCAGTGACATACAAAATTGATATATCTCCAGGCAAATCTTTCACAGTACCTTTATTATGGGAAAAGTTCAGATCTATATCCCACTTAAATTCTGACCGTTTAATAGGTGAATAATTCAATGTTACTTCAACACCCTTATTCTCAAGAGTTCCAGCATTGACATATTTCAATATATATCCAGTTGCATTATCAACCCTTGGTTGCAAAATCTGGTCTACCGATCTATTATTATAGTAAGTAAACTCTAATCCCAATCTATTGTTTAAAAATTTCAAATCCGTCCCGACTTCAAACGACTGCGTTTTCTCCGGTTTCAGATTTTCATTTCCTGCCGTCCATTCGTTCCTAAAACCTCCTCCTACGGTCAACTGAACCTCCTTCAAATAAGTGTTAGT
The DNA here is from genome assembly GCF_027627455.1 of Sphingobacterium sp. SYP-B4668. Lineage (NCBI taxonomy): Bacteria > Pseudomonadati > Bacteroidota > Sphingobacteriia > Sphingobacteriales > Sphingobacteriaceae > Sphingobacterium > Sphingobacterium sp. SYP-B4668. The sequence goes on from NZ_CP115483.1 coordinate 5,198,179, forward strand.
TTGATAGGCAGGGGCATCCTTACCAACCTCAGCCCATGATGCCCTCAATTTGCCATAATTGAAAAAATCGTTTTTTCCAATCATCTCAGAAAAAACCAAACTTCCACTGAAAGAAGGGTACATAAAAGATTGATTCTTCTTTGGCAATGTGGACGACCAGTCATTTCTTAATGTAACACCTAGGAATGCAATATTTCTAAAATCGACTTTCGCATCTCCAAAAACCCCAACTCTCCGAATACGAGTTAGATTTGTATAGGAGAATTTATCCTCAACCTTTGCGTTATTTAATGACATAAAGTCGGGTAAAATAAATTTTTGAGCTCTATTACCTGTTACTTTCAATTCTATATCTTCGGTCGCCAAACCGGCCAAAAAGTTAAATCCCCAATCCTTCGCTACTGTTGTATTATAATTCAATAATAGATTATTGTTAAAAAAATTGTATTGCCTTATATTTTCAGACATCATCCCTTTTTGCCAATCTAGTTTTACAGCCGACCCCCGCGAAATTTTAGAGACATAATTACTCGTATATGTATCAATTCCCAATCTATAAGTAAAATCTAACCCCTTAGCTAATTTTGCTGTTGCATAGACAGTTCCTAAAAACCGATTGGTTTTATCGTCTTGGGGATTTCGGTTAATTATCCAATATGGATTATCAGTGTTGTTTTCCAACAAGATATCTGGGAACATGAGATTTTGCGACCCATCAGATAATTGCCAATCTTTCATATCTCTATTTCTAGGCCAAGCTATAATAGACTCCATATAACCCGACCCACTACTTCCCCAAAGCCCAGAACCTGTTAATGTCTTTCGAGTCTTTGAAGTAGAATATGATGTATTTGCACCAATTGTAAAAATTCCATATTTCTGCTCTCCGTTAAACCTAAACGTGGTGCGATTATAATCTGTGGTCGGAACAATTCCAGATTGATCTATATTAGAACCTGATAGATAGAAATTACCTTTTTGGTTACCTCCTGTCACATTAAAACTATTATCATAGGTATAGCCTGTTTTGAAAAAATCTCCCAAATTGTCATACACCTGCTCACCTTCGACAAATGGCTTTCCCCAAGACCAATAAGTCTCTTCCGTATAGTTGTTATTATAATTCGACCCCTGTCTATATTTTGATTGTTGTTCAGGAAGTTTATTGACCCAATTCGCCCCGAACCTAGAGTTCACACCAATCGACACGCCCCCGTCTTTACCCCTTTTTGTGGTAATTACAATAGCTCCCGCAGCTGCACGAATCCCATACAACGCTGCTGCAGTAGGTCCTTTTAACACTGAAATAGACTCGATATCTTCTGGGTTGATATCCATAGCCCGATTCCCATTAGTAGTAGAAATATTCGTACTCCCATCAAAGGCTGAATTATCACCCTGACCCGTAGAGTTGTCCATTGGCATACCGTCAATTACAAATAAGGGTTGATTATCTCGCTCCAGAGACGTCCCTCCTCGAATGATAATAGACGCGGATGCTCCTGGGGACCCTCCCGAATTAGTAATATTAAGTCCAGCTATCTTGCCATTCAAAGAATTAATTAGATTCGGGTTTTTATTTTTCATCAATTCGTCGCCTTTTATATCTTGGACAGCATACCCCAAACTTCTTTTCTCCTTCTTTATACCCAGAGCTGTAACCACTACCTCTCCCAATGCTTCCTCAGTTCCGACCAGCGATATATTGATGCTATTTCCAACACCTACCGTCTGCTGCACCTCTTTAGCTCCAATGGATCTAAAAATGAGTACATCTCCTGGACTTGCTTGAATAGAAAAACTTCCATCGGCATTGGTTTGCGTGCTTATGGACTTACCCTTGATAAGTACCGTCACATTGGATAATGGCGTACCGTCGGTTGAACTGGAAACGTTCCCGGTAACGGTTTTCTGTTGCGCCATCAAACTGGCTGATATGAGCATCAGCCCAAAAAATAATAAGAGTAATTTTCTCTTCATGTTTGACAGTTTGTTTTATGGTTTATTAAAAATAATTCTATGTAGGTCTATAACAGCTCGATTTTACATTCAAGATATTAGGATACACAATTGTATGAAATTATTTTTAAACATTGCACATTCATGCAATATTTACTCAAAAAGACAACCAAATTGTCACAAAAAAAACCAATATTTCATAAAAACATGTCGAAAGCCACGAAAAACCGCATCAACGTCCTTATTCACGCTTCAAACAGAAGAGAGGAGCTCTCTAACCCACTACAGAAATATTCCCCGTTTGGAAACCCAATTACTCGATTTGAATTTGCATTATTTAACCACGGACTCATGACAAAGACAACCATACTTCTAGCAAACATTCTTACCATTCAAGTCCCGCAAAGACGTGACATCGTCATACCTTATGAATCGACATAAAAAAAAGAAGATGCAAAAGCACCTTCTTTCACCAAAAATAAAAACCTCAAGATTACAATACGCCCGCAGATCGTACAGATGCTATCGGTGTAGCAGCTCTAAACCCAGCCAGTGTATGAAGATAAATCCGGCCAATATTAGCATTCCACCAATCGGCATAATCAATCATATTACCCGCACTATTTCTCACCTTTAAACTACCTTGATCAGACCCATCTGCGCCTATCAGCCTAATCCGATAGTCAATGCGGGCACTACCTGAAGAGATCTCCACCGTTTTGTTGACAGTCACTGGCTCCCAACCCGTTGCCTCACCAAAAGCGACAGGAGGTCCCAAATTTGCCCAATCACTTTTCTGATTGGTAGTATTATCTACTATATACTGAAACTGATACTGCAATTTCAGAGATGTAGGTACGCCAGTAGTTTCGTATAGAAAATTAGAAAATTTTACCCAAGCAGTAGTACCTGTAAATTCGGTAGTCACTTTAGGATAAGGCGTCTCATTCTTAATAATTACTGGGGGTTTGTTAAAATCATGAACAACGAGATTGTATTTACCAGCAGGCAGATCAAAACTCTGATCATAGGCAAGCGTTAGACTATTAACAGCTCCTCTATACAGCTTTAGACTAACTGCTCCGGGTTTCGTCGTAAAGAATCTCCCTACCGCACCACTAGGTATAAAATTATAGGTAGACAATGGCGTCGTCTCATTGGTCAATAATTCACCGTTTAACTCGACCTTATTTATATTATTTGCTGTTCCGGTAGTTAGAGGCACCATATAGAAGATTTGGAACTGCGCTGTGGTTTCGTCATCCACTAATGTTGCTTTATATTCTACAACATGTTTTTCACAGGCAGTCGAGAATAGTACACACGTTAGGATTAACAATAATTTATTTAGATTTTTCATTTGAAATATATTTAAATTGCAACAAAAGCTGCGGTATATATCATAAAACACTTCTCTATTTTGGCATATCGCCAGGATAAGCAAACCAAGGTATCGACGTCTGATAGTTGTCGGCCGTACCCGGAATAGGCTTTAATCCTTCCAATGCAGGAAGATTCCACATGTATTCAGAATTAAAACGTGGTCTCAACCTATAACTTGGCGAACCTTCATTTCGAATATCATAAGCCCCTTTTCGACCTTCAACTTGAGCGGGTGCCAGATAAAGCCCCTTATATACTTTAGAGGAATTAGTATCCCATTTTTGCTCCAGTTGCGCTTGAATCCATCCATTTCCGTTACTCGGATACTCTCCATTATAGTCAATATCGTAATGATATTTACGCATATCAACCCAAGCCTCGGTAGCACCCCAAGGATAAAGTGCCACCCATTTTTGCATCATGATATGAGAAAGCGTTAATTCAGACAAACCACCCACAAACGGGCCATTAATGTACTCACTCCCCAATGTATTGAACAGTTCCTTGGTGATTTTATCACCGCCTGTAGGACTACCTTCTTTTCCCGGGTAAATATATCGAGCTGTAGTTTTCACATCTGCGTCAACACCTTTTTTAAACGATTCAAATGCTTCCGACACACGACCTAATTTCCAGTAAGCTTCGGCCAAACATAACTGAATCTCCGCATATGTGGTCAGAATATACGGAGCATCATCTCGATAAATCCAACGGCCAGTTCCATCGTGTACAGCCCCACTAGGTACAGAAGCTATCGTTCTTCCATAAAAAGATGGAGCCTGTCCTACTGGCCCCACTTTGGCCGTAAACGTTCCTCCGTAATACTTGTAAGTTTTTACACTATCTGCATTATTCAGATATAGGTAATTAGGGTTGCTGACCGTCGATAATTTCACAGCCACTCTAGGATCAAAATGCCCTTTAACTTTCAATAAGGTATCTGCTACGATTTGCTGTGTTGCGAGTTTGAAAGGATAGTACGGGTTATTGGTTTCTCGAATCTTATCCCCTGTAGATTGGTCGTATTCAGGCACCGTACCCGTGAGCACCTGCACTGCATACTCATGCTGAAAATAATCATATGTCAAACTTCCTCGCGCGGTACCCCAAAAATTGTTGTAACCCGTATAAGGCGCCCCTTGCGAACCACCTGCGATTTTCAGCGTAGCGTCATCATCCGGACTTTGGAAAGATTTCATAGCTGCCTCGATGAGCTCTTGCGCATACTTATCTTTGAAATCGCTTTTATTACTCAGGGAAGCTAGATTACGTACAATCACTGCGTAGGCAAACTTAATCCACTTGGATTTATCGCCACCATATATATAATCATTACCACTAATTTTCGTTCCATAATTATGATTATCTTCACGCTCTAACAGCTCAACTGCGGTATGAGCCCACCCCCTTACCTGCTCATAAACAGCGTCCTGATAATCATAATTATGAGAGAGAAGTTCCGGCACAAAAGCATCCTTCATTGGTACCTCTCCATGAATCTTCGTCAGGGCATCCCAACTGAACGCCTTAATAGCATAGCCAATCCCCGCCAATGTCCAATCTTCTGCTTCTAAAGATTGATTAATCATATTCTCCAAATTCATTCCTTGGTTCCAATAGACCACCCTCCACATTTCCCCTCCTGCATCACTTCCCAATGAATAAAAGTGATTGGCAAAGGATGTGTACGCTGTTGTCCCCATCATCTGCGTCATGGGACCAATAGCACGACCATCCCAGTATATCCCTTGGTACTGCTGCGTAATATTCGCCAGATACAAGTAGCCTTCCACATAATCGGGTGCATCGATATTTTTATTTACATCTAAGTATTTTTCACAGCTCCCCATTACCAATAGAAAGGGAATGAGTATATATATTAACTTCTTTTTCATGTTTTCCTATTTAACTTTAGTTCAATGTTAGACTCAATCCCACTGAAAAACCACGAGGGTTAGGTATAGACCAAATATCATATCCCTCGCCCCCAGTCCCTCCGGCTGCAGCTGAGACTGTATTGCCCACTGCATCTATTCCCGAATAATTAGTCCAGGTCAACAAGTCATTTCCCACAAAGTAAACGTCCATCGCAGAAATTATCTTCCCACGACTTAAGAACTTTTTCGGAAGCCGATAAGAAAGCCGCAGTTCTTGTAACCTTACATAGTTTACATCTTTCTCTAACCAATCCTCATCTCCTCCTCCAAATATCGTGGTTCCGTAAAGTCGATAATCAACTCCAATATTATTCTTGGTAGGCGTATCTGTATTTTCGTTTCCATCCCTTAACACTCCATTAAAGACATAGGGACCTCTTTCGCGCAAATCGACCGACTCCCAGCTTGTCCCATTCGTCATCATCGTCCGTTTGGTACCATTGATAACGGTTGCTCCAAAGCGCCCAGCAAACAGCCCAGAGAGTCGAATATCTTTGTAGGTCAATGCGGTCGTCACACCGAATCTAACTTTAGGTTCTCTATCACCAATTACAGACCATTGAGCTTTAGTGATAGGCAGCCCTGTACTTGGACTGACCAACACCTCTCCCTTGTCATTTCTTTCGTAAGCTAATCCCGTCAAAGTAGTAATAGGTTGTCCCACCATTATACCATTACGCACATTTCCTGAATTCCAGGTATATGCATTATAATATTCTGTCACATTTTCTGGAAGATACAAGACTTTAGACTTTCCTTGTGAAGCGTTAACACCTAGATTCCAAGTCAAGCCATTCGTTCTCTTTATAATATCTCCATCTATATGACCTTCCCATCCCCAAGTCTTAAACGTCCCCACATTCATATTGTTCAATACAAATCCAGTTGCATAGCTCAATCTAAAACCCTTTACAATCTGATCGGCATTTCTCGTCCCGAAATAGGTGAAACTCGCATTGACTCTATTGTTGAACAATCTCAAATCTATACCACCTTCATGTGCTGTCGTCATTTCTGGCCGTAGATTTGGGTTAGGCCCAGTAGTCCCATATTGAAACCCTCCACCTGTTAATTCGCTATATACAAGCTGAGGTGCTATTTCAAGAGGCCCTGCATCCTTACCCACTTGCGCCACGGACCCCCTTAGCTTAACATAGTTAATCGCTGGGATAGCTTTCATAAATTCTAAATCAGATAGAATGAATGACCCCTCAATAGCAGGATAAAAATAGGTATTGTTGTTCGTCGGTAAGGTAGACGACCAGTCGTTACGACCTCTTAGCGTAATGAAAGCAATATTGTTGTATCCAAACTCCATTTGTGCAGAAAGAGCTTGTATCCGCCTTTTCGTATTTCTTTGAGACCCTGTTTGAGTAAGCGGATTCGTGTTGTTAATCGACTGAAAATCTGCGACAGTAAAGCCAGTACCATTGACTGCCGATCGTGTCACGCCATTTTCCATCTGGTGATACCCCACCTGTCCTGAAAAGGAAAGCTTATCATTTAGGAACTTATTATTATATCCCGCTAGGATATTGATTGTAGGGTCCGAAAAATTGGCTTGTACTAAATTATATTGCCCAACTCCAGCATTTTTATTCGCATAGTAAGGATGAGTGGATGTTTCAAAAGTCTGCATTCCGACATCCCAACCAACTTGTGCGCGAAGAAAAGTGTTTTCAATAGGCGTAAAATTCATCGCAATATTACTTAGAAATCGATCTGATTTGTCATAAAACTTATTCTTATTCATCGCAAAAAGCGGGTTTAGAAGATCTTCATCCAAATAATAGTCTGGCTTTCTCATATGACTCCCATCAGCAGCAAGATAATTGCTTACATCATCCACTATCGGCCACAGCATGGCCCGATACAATGGTCCATCAGTCCCTCTCAGCACTTTATCATTCCCGATTTTAGTATACTGCATCGAGCCTTCAAATTTAAGCCATGGGGTTACCACAGCTTGCCCCGACAAACTTAAACTGGTTCTATCATATCCAGTACTCTTCAATACACCATCTTGCCCCAGCTGTGAGAAACTAGCCCGTATTGTTGCTTTCTCCGACCCTGCATCAACCGAGACATTATGCCTTTGCTGTGTCCCAGTTTGAAGTATAGCGTCAATATTATCGTACAATCGCATCCCCTCTGGATACAGACCTCCGAAACGAGCAGTATTATAATAATTTGTAGTTCCATAGTTACCATTGGCATATTTGGTCTGCATATCCGGATAGCCGTATGCTTTGTCCCATTTGAAATAATTACTGTAAGTAATAGTTCCTTTACCTGCTTTACCTTTTTTTGTGGTGATAATTATTGCACCATTGGAAGCATCAGAGCCATATAGCGCAGCAGCTGCAGCACCTTTCAAAACCGTTATAGACTCGACATCCTCAGGATTAAAATCACTCCCTCTAGATGCAAAATCAAGATTTCTGACGGAATAGGTATCCCCACCGCCACCAGCCATACCCAGCGGATCGAATGTCGAATTGTTCATCGGCACACCGTCGACAACATAAAGAGGTTGGTTATTCCCTGATATGGATGTGATATTTCTAAGTACTACCGTTGATGACGACCCTGGAGATCCACCCGTAGAAGTAACATTAAGTCCCGGAACTCGTCCAGCAAGAGCAGAAATAAAGTTCTCTCTCCCCGACTCGCTAATCGTTGATCCGTCAATTTGCTGTACAGAAGAACCAATAGCACGGCTCACCCGCTTCATGCCAAACTCCGCTGTAACCAGCACTTCATCCAAGGCTTGTTCGGACAAAGCCAGCGATACGTTGATACTGTTCCCAGCACTTACCGTCTGTTGCACCTCTTTAGCTCCAATGGATCTAAAAATAAGCACGTCCCCAGGGCTTGCCTGGATAGAAAAACTTCCGTCCGCGTTCGTCTGCGTACTCGCCGACTTACCCTTGATAAGGACCGTCACACTTGATAATGGCGTACCGTCGGTTGAATTGGAAACTTTCCCCGTCACGGTTTTCTGTTGCGCCATCAAACTGGCTGATATGAGCATCAGCCCAAAAAATAATAAGAGTAGTTTTCTCTTCATGTTTGACAGTTGGTTTTTAGGTTAATAAAAAACTTGATAGGAGCAAAAGGTTAATGTGGCTTTTGTTCATATACTCAGGCAATTAGTCTCACAATGTTATGAAATAAATTTTAAAAAATGCATTTTTATGCAAAACTTTATTAAAAATAATAACAAACAAAAGCAAATGCATTTATTTGGACACATCACATTGCTATCAAAAACTAACCTAAACAATCAAATTCAACGATTAAACATAAAAAAGCCTGATAATTTAAATTATCAGGCTTTTTTCTTCAAAAACGCAAAAATGTCACAACGGCGCAAAAAAATGCAAACCTATTTAACTTGATATATCCCCATCTCTCCTTCGTTTTCCAATGGATCTACCGCTTTCACAACAATCATCTTCAATTTCTTCCCGTTTTGTTCCTTTGCAAATTCTTTACTCAATACATCCGGCATCACTATATCATATTGCCACACCCCTCCATAATTGACATACACCAACCATTTGCTTACCTGTGCAGAGCGTGGATGCGACCATTTTACAAATACCGAGGTCTTATGAGATTCGCCATGCACAAATGGAGCTGACAAATAAAAAGAAGTCAACCAAGGAGTCCTTGGAACCAACGCCTCTTTACGATATGGCCCTTCAGACACCGCATTGGTCATTCCCGGATTTTTGGTCAGTCCAGCTATACTCCAATGAATTGCACCAATACTATTGGGTATTTCCTGTCTCGTGACTGCGATTTGACGTACAATTTCACTTGAGTATTCTGGCGCTCGTTTACCCACCGTATTAATCCCCGGCCACAAGTGGCGGCCCATGGTATTTTCACTCTGCCACCAACGTAATAAAGTCGTAAAACTTTGCTTCGCTGGCTCTATTGGCCAATACAGCTGTGGAGCGAAGTAATCAATCCAACCTTTATTTAACCAAAGTTTGGCATCCGCATACAACTGGTCATATTGACTAGACCCCTGTATTCCTGACGGGTATCCGGGTTTCCAAATCCCAAAAGGGCTAATACCAAATTTCACGTGATTTTTTTCAGCCTTGATTTCTTTGTAAATTCGTTCCACAAACGTATTCACACTATTTCTCCGCCAATCGGCACGTGATAGTCGTCCACCACTCTTAACATAAGCGTTCCAACTCTGTGTATCAGGAAAATCCTGCCCTCCATTATACTCCGCATAAGGATAGAAGTAATCATCGAAATGGACACCATCAATATTATACCGTTTGACAATATCCAATACTACTCGCGATGCATGGTCCTGCGTAGATTTCATTGACGGATCGAACCAATAGTATCCCTGCTTCAATTTGACAACTGACTCTGGCATTCTCTTCACCATAGACGACTCTGTCACCTGACCACTTGTCCCGTGATGTGCTCGGTAAGGGTTGAGCCACACGTGAAGCTCTAGCCCTCTTTTATGTGCCTGTTCCACCCAAAATTCCAATGGATCGTAATATGGAAAAGGCGCCTGGCCTTGTTGCCCAGTCAGAAATACCGACCAAGGTTCATACGCACTCTTGTACAATGCATCTGCAGCTGGACGCACCTGAAAAATCACAGCATTGAAGCGATTGGCTTTCAAAAAGTCAAGAAGTGAAATTGCTTCCTGCTTCTGCTCCTCCGTAGACAGGTTATTCTTACTTGGCCAATTTATATTAGCCACAGAGGCTACCCAAGCCGCTCTAAATTCACGCGGTATCTCTGGAAGATTTATTTGCTCCATGTCAATTTTCTCTTTCTCTTTTTTGACAATTGGTGCCTCTACTTTAGAAAGTTCGACAGGAGTAGTATCTATCTGCACCACCGTTGTAGGTGCGACAAGTACAGGCTGGCTTTTGCCTCTTTTCTTTGATGAACACGCACTTATCACAGCGACCACCAAACCCAACACAATAAAATAGACTACCTGTTTCTTCATATAATTTCAATAAACGATGCCAGAATCGACAAAATGTAAATGACAAAACTACACTTTTCGACGTTAACCTAAGATCAAAATCTTAAATTTCAAGAATCAAGCTATTGAAAGACAGGAACTCCTTCATAAAATACTTGCTCTAGATTAAAAGAATCATCAAATACAATAATATTTGCACGCGCGCCTTTTTCTATCCTTCCCAAATCTGCACGTCCGATAAGATCCGCAGGATATTGTGTGGCCATCCGCAATGCTTCATCCAAAGGCACCCCCACTTTATTTACGGCATTCTTCACCGCCCCAAGTAGTGTTAATGCGGATCCAGACAACGTCCCGTCTGGAAGTACATAATGGTCTTCGTTCAGTATATGACGGTAGATTCCCTTATCACATGGAGCTACCGCATCTGTAATCATAAAAAGGCGGTCCCCCATCAAGCGTTTTGCCACTCTAGCGGCTTCAAAACTCACATGTATCCCATCAAGAATAATACTTGCCTGAGCTTGGCCATGATTAAATACCGCCCCAGGAAGCCCTACCTCTCGATGGTGAAAACCAGACATTGCATTAAAAAGATGCGTCGCTGCAACAATACCTTGGTCAAACGCGCTAGTGGCCTCTTCAAAAGTTGCATCGCTATGTCCCGCACTTATTCGCACACCCTTTTCAAGCAAAAGCTCTAGGCTATCGGTATCCAACAATTCAGGAGCTACAGTCATCATCTTGACCAATCCCAGTTCATCTTCATTCAACAAATCCGCTATTCTCTCCTTACTCGGCGTGATTATTAGCTCAGCTGGATGCGCCCCTCGCTTCTTAGCATTCAAAAAAGGTCCCTCCAGATGCAATCCCAAAGCAACTTTAGGAGGATTTGCATTTACAATAGCGATAGCTTGTTTAAAAACATCAATGGTATTTGTTGCCAAGCAAAGAAGATAAGATGTACAACCTTGCCCCAATAATGTTTGGTCAATCTTCTGAATGGACTCACTGCACAGCTCCGCAGAAAAAAGCTGATCTCCCGCACCATAAATTTGTAAGTCAATCAGCCCAGGCGCGATATTAGCTCCTTTAACATCTACAATAGTTGCATCAGGAGGAAGCATATCAATTCCCACGACCTCAGCAATATGCTCATCAGTTAGCAAGAGAACCTGATCTTTTAGTACTTGAGTTCCCGTATAGATAATTCCATTAATAAGTGCTGTATCCATTTCTTGATTTTTAATTATCATTTTTTTAATAGGGCTGCAATAAAGGAACCAACCATCCCCCAATTCTTTAGATCCGCGTACGATTCCATTAGATATAAAGATAGCCATTGGTAATATCAATTAAGGTCCGTAAATTAGCATTATGGATTCTTTTAACAAAAAAGATAGCGAAAAACCTGTCAATTCAAACATGAGATTAATGCGTAGCATTAATATTATTGCAATTTCGATTTTCGTTCTCGCTATTCTTTTTAAGGTCATTCAATATCTCTTTTTTAAATAACCGAACGATAAATGTCACAGAAAATCATTTTAAATACCGAAAAAGCACCATCGGCCATCGGCCCTTACAACCAAGCAATCAAGGCAGGAAATACACTATATGTCTCGGGACAAATCCCACTCATTCCAGAAACGATGGAATTAGTCTCAACAGGCGTCCGGGATGAGGCACATCAGGTCCTCAAAAATGTAGAGGCCATTTTGAGCTACGCAGGCTACACGTTCAAAGATGTTGTAAAATCGACGATTTTCCTAAAAGATATGGATGATTTTGCCACCGTAAATGAAGTTTATGCACAATACTTCACACTAGACCAACCGGCACGTGAATGTGTTGCTGTGGCCACGCTCCCAAAACACGTTAATGTAGAAATCTCCGTCATTGCTTGGAAAGACTAGCGAACAATCATCCACAAGATAGCGAAAGCCGCGAAAAATACTTTTTAGCGGCTTTTTTAGCACCCGTGATATGGGGATTCATGTCCGTACCCGTCAGACTGGTCAAAGCTTGGCCTGCCGAAGATATTCTATTTTACAGGATTCTAGTTGCCGTGGTAGTATTATGGAGTTTTATCTTCATCTTCAGAAAGAAAAAGCTACATCAGGACTATTTTCATTTTCGCTCTTTGCCTCCCCTGGAAAGGAAAAAGGTCATTTATCTAACGCTAATGGCTGCCTTCCTTATTTTCGGAAACTGGTACACCTATATTTACTGCATTAATAACGTAAGTGTACAGGCAGGTGCTTTCGCCTATATACTCTGTCCATTGATCACGACCGCAGCAGGGTACTTTCTCTTAAAGGAAGAGCTTTCAAAAATCAAAAAAACTGCACTCTTTTTAGCCTTTGGCAGCGTGATTATGTTGGCTACAGGCTCATTGACCGAAGTCCTATGGTCCATCACCATTGGCGGCCTATATGCTTTTTACTTGGTCATACAGCGTGTGGTGCAGGGCTTTGACAAACTCAATGTCCTCGCCATACAGATGGCTATATGTACATTGACCGTCATCCCAAGCGTATTGACCAATCCCCACCCCATCCCAGATACCCCCTCATTTTGGATTGTCATTGCCACCATCGCAATTGCCTTCACGATTATCCCTTTGCTATTGAGTATGTACGCCTTAAAAAGAGTATCTTCTTCTACTTTAGGCGTGATGCTATACGTCAATCCTATCATTGCCTTCGTCTTGGCCATTACCTATTTTCATGAAACCATCGACTCTTATAAGTATTGGGCATATGGACTATTGGTCATTGCCGTATTTTTATTTAATTCGAAAACACTATTTCAACTCGTCAATCCACCAAAAAAGCAAAATAAAAGCTAGAGGAAAAAGCAACAGTCTTCGCACATGAACAAAAATCCATGCCCGACTGTAGCGTGTCTTCAGCATCTAGCGTTATACTCTTAAAACCTATATTATATTATGAACAAAAAAAATATACTTGTCCTACTTGTCCTACTTGGCCTCACTTTTACATTTCTATTTACCAGCTGCAAAAAGGAAGACTCTTATGAAGAGCTGTCCAGGATTGCTGACCTCAAATTACAAGAAGCAGTCAAGCTCACACAAGATCGCCCTTGCGGAGATATAGACGAATGGAGTATAGAAACACTATACTACAGGTATGTACCCATACATCCAAGTTTCAAACAGGAGTACGAAAATCTAAAGGCCGAATATACGACCCTCCGTCAACGAGCGGACAAAGCCTTTAAAGGTCCTGTTCCTTACAATACTGCCCTGGTCGACATATACACATACCTCCCCCCACATTTTGGACTTCGCTGCGTAGAGGGCAAGATGAAGGTTATGATGGCGAATGACCTCAGCTTATCAGAAATCAATACGCGCCTTGAACAGTTACTCCCCGAAATTTTGAACTTTTTCAAAGAGGAGAGCTGTAGTGACAATACCAAATGGCATATATTGACCATCCGTAAAGACTGTGAGTTTATTCCCCTTGTCACCACCCAAACCCCTAATTTTAGAGTATTTGGAGAGAAAATGGAACGTTACTCCCAGTTATATCAAGCCAAAAGAAATTTGGACACTACCATGAACTGCCTAACCGTCAATGACAAACCCGCTAAAGGCGTAGTCTGTGAAAATGGTAAGCCTGTATTACAATACTAGTCTATTTTAAAGCATTTTTCTTAAATTAGCCACTTAGCGAAATAATACTTGCAGTGGCTGATTTAAGTTTAATTACTCCTATTGAATATCTGAAAGGTGTAGGTCCTCAAAAGGCGGACATCCTTAAAAAAGAGTTACAGGTTTTTACCATTGGTGACCTATTGGAGTATTACCCTTTTCGTTATATAGACCGGACTCAATTCCACAAAATCAACAAACTTCATCCCGATATGATCGGCGCTCAAGTACTCGGGAGATTAATAGGCCTCCAAGAAGTTGGCGAGAAGAGAGGCCGAAGATTAGTAGGCCAATTTAAAGATGATACCGGATCTATAGAGTTGGTCTGGTTTCAGAGCCTTACTTGGCTAAAAAAATCCTTAAAGGTGGGCAGCCCATATATTCTCTATGGCAAGCCAACCACATTTAACGGGCACATCTCTATCACCCACCCCGAAATGGAGTTGTACAATCCACAGGAAAAAAAAATCGGCAACCAAACATTACAGCCTGTTTATTCATCCACCGAAAAACTCAAAAAATTTAATCTGGATACCCGTGGTCTTCAACAACTACAGCAGACAGCACTAGAGACCGTATACAAAAATATTACCGAAACCATGCCTGCCCATCTGACCTCTGCACATCGACTGGTTTCCTATCCTCAAGCTCTATTAGCTATCCACTTTCCAAAGTCAGAGTCGGAACTACAAGCGGCTATCAGAAGGTTGAAATTTGAAGAGCTCTTTTTTATACAACTGCGCTTGCTTAACAACAAGCAGCTTAATACCCTTAAATTCAAAGGGCACCGTTTTGATCAAGTCGGGGACAAATTCAACATCTTCTTCAATGAAAAACTTCCATTTCCATTAACCACTGCCCAGAAAAGAGTTATTAAGGAAATCCGCATAGACACCAACACCGGAGCTCAGATGAATCGCTTGGTACAAGGCGATGTGGGCTCTGGAAAAACAGTCGTTGCACTGATGACTATGCTACTCGCTATAGATAATGGATACCAAGCCTGTATGATGGCTCCGACCGAAATTCTGGCCACTCAGCATTATGTTGGCATTAAGAAACTTTTGGGAGAAGGATTTGTCAATATAAAATTGTTGACCGGATCAACGTCCACTAAAGACAGGCGTATTATCCATCAGGAACTGGAAGAAGGAACGCTCGACATATTAATCGGTACCCATGCCCTTATTGAAGACAAGGTCAAGTTCATGAACATTGGTTTTGCTGTCATCGACGAACAGCACCGATTCGGAGTAGAGCAACGTGCAAAACTATGGCGAAAGAATGTCATCCCTCCTCATATGTTAGTCATGACAGCCACCCCCATCCCGCGTACATTAGCTATGACCATGTATGGTGACCTTGACATCTCGGTTATTGACGAGCTTCCGGCAGGCCGCAAACCTATCAAAACAGTACATTTCTTCGAAAGCTCCCGACTGCGCATGTTTGGATTCATGAAAGAAGAAATTGCGAAAGGACGCCAAGTATATGTCGTATTCCCATTAATCAAAGAAAGTGAAAAACTGGACCTCCTCTACTTAGAAGCGGGTTTAGAAAATCTACAACGCGAATTTCCCCTTCCCCAATACAAAATAAGCATTGTCCACGGTAAAATGCCTGTAAAGGATAAAGACTTTGAGATGCAGCGCTTCATTAAGCACGAGACCCAGATTATGGTCGCTACCACCGTCATCGAAGTCGGGGTCAATGTCCCTAACGCGTCGGTTATGATTATTGAAAATTCCGAACGATTTGGCCTCTCACAGCTGCATCAGCTCAGAGGAAGGGTGGGACGCGGAGCCGAACAATCCTACTGTATCCTCATGTCGGGCAACAAGCTTAGCAAAGAGGGAAGATTACGATTGGAGACAATGGTCCGTACAAATGACGGCTTTGAAATAGCTGAAGTTGACCTTCAACTACGAGGACCGGGAGACATCTCCGGCACACAGCAGTCAGGTGTCCTAGATATGAAGATTGCCAACCTCGCTAGTGATCAAGCCATTTTAACGGAAGCCCGTAGTACCGTAATCCAAATATTCAAAGAAGACCCGCAGCTGCAACATGCCGAAAACATTTTACTTAGGGATTATCTACGCCAACGTAATCCAGGAATCTCTTGGGACAAAATTTCTTAAAAAACGCTTATCTTTGTAACGTGTTCAATGCAAGAAACCCTTGAGCATGGGATGGATGAGGAATGCCCCTAGAGATATTAGGTCTACTTAGTTAAACTTTCCTACACTTACTTTACACGAAAAACCATCATATGGCTTGGACTAGAATACACGACACCGCTATAAAACCCGAAACAGCAATACTTGTATCCGTAATTACACCTGATACAACAGAAGCAAAAGCACGGGAATATTTAGAAGAGCTTCAATTTTTAGTGGAGACTGCCGGCGGTATTACCAAAGGCATTTTTACCCAAAAACTGTCCTATCCTGACAAAGCCACTTTCATCGGAAGCGGCAAGATGGATGAAATCAAATCATTTGTAGACGCCGAAGAGATCGATATTGTTGTGTTTGATGACGAATTGAGTCCCTCACAACTCCGCAATATCGAAAACCACTTTAAGGTAAAGATATTGGACCGTTCTAACTTAATATTGGACATCTTTGCTAGCCATGCAAAGACCGCACAAGCAAAGACTCAGGTCGAATTAGCCCAACTACAGTACCTTCTGCCGCGATTGACACGTATGTGGACCCACTTGGAGCGCCAGCGAGGCGGCATCGGGATGCGTGGACCTGGCGAATCTCAGATTGAGTCCGATAGACGGATGATTTTGAACAAGATATCCCTCTTCAAGGAGCGGCTCAAATCTATCGACAAACAGAATGAAACCCAACGTAAAAACAGAGGAGAGATGATTCGCGTTGCGTTAGTGGGCTACACCAACGTTGGGAAATCGACCATCATGAATATGATATCCAAATCAGATGTACTGATCGAGAACAAACTCTTTGCAACACTAGACACAACTGTCCGTAAAGTTGTCATTGACAATCTCCCCTTTTTGCTATCAGACACTGTCGGTTTCATCCGTAAGCTTCCGCATCATCTAGTGGAATGTTTCAAATCGACATTAGACGAAGTCCGTGAGGCCGACGTGCTGATTCACGTTGTAGATATTTCGCATCCAAATTTCGAGGACCATATCCATGCTGTCAACGAAACGCTGAAAGACCTTGGCGCATTAGACAAGCCTGTCGTGACTGTCTTCAACAAGATAGATGCCTATAAGCCAGCCGTCGAGGAGGGAGATGAAGGAGAAGAACGGCAAGTAACACTGGATGAATTCAAAAATAGCTGGATGGCAAAAAACTCTGCCCCTGCCATTTTTATCTCCGCTACACACAAGACAAATGTAGAAGAGTTCAAGCAACAGCTGTATGATATTATCGTCAAAATGCACAACGATAGGTATCCATATAATAACCTGTTATATTAATTTTGGGTTCTACGGCATGGGGGATAGGCAATAAGCTTAATTTCAAACACAACGAACCACCTATTCCCGATGACTTATCATCAGACTCTTTATTGAAACAAGCTGGATAAAAAAATAGTTATTTACATCAAAAAATAAACGGCTTATAGCACATTGCCGATGAACAAAAAAGTACAATATATCGACTGGGGCCTAGTAGATTACCAAGATGCTTGGGATAGACAAGAAGGAATTTTTAAAACTTTGCTGGACATAAAACATCAAAATCGTGTGCAACATACGGACCTTCCCACGGACAATTACTTGATTTTTACCGAGCACCCACACGTATATACCCTCGGGAAGAGTGGCCATGTAGACAATCTATTATTGGATAATTTAGGGTTAGTTGAAAAAAACGCTACTTTCTATAAAATTAACCGAGGAGGGGACATCACTTACCACGGCCCTGGACAGATTGTAGGATACCCTATCCTTGATTTGGACAACTTCTTTACGGATATCCACCTATATCTCCGTACACTCGAAGAAGCCATTATCCTGACACTCCAAGACTATGGAATTGTAGCTGGACGCTATCCAGGATATACGGGCGTGTGGTTAGAACCTGACAATGATAGAGCACGAAAAATTTGCGCATTGGGCGTCCGCGCCAGTCGTTGGGTGACCATGCATGGCTTTGCATTCAACGTCAACACCGACCTAAGCTACTTTGGCAACATTGTTCCATGTGGAATTGACGACAAGGACGTCACCTCTATGGAGCGCGAGCTAGGTCACAAACTGGAAATGAATGCGGTAAAAGACAAACTAAAAGGACATATCGCTGACCTTTTCCATATGGAGCTTGGCTAGGAACCCCTCAACAGTAATAAAAAGCAATCCAAAACCGACTTTTCTTTTAATCCAATGGGCGTTGAAAAAAGCAACGTCCTACAGCCCTTTCAAGCTATTCAATTGCTCCACAACACTTAGCTGTCTTTCCAAAGAAGAGATTGTCTTTTCCTGCGAGCGCACCGTTTGCTCTAAAGCAGCAATTGCCGTCTGCAATGCCTCTACGACACTTAAGCCACTATTACTGCCTGCAGCGACCGGAAGATATTGTTCTCCGCCATCTCTCACCACATTAGCCGTATACATTTCACCCACCCCCGTCAATAACCAAGTCGGGTTCACTTTGTTATATTTAGATAAAATAACAACCATTGCATCCGAGCTTAAAGCCGAAGATTTTTGAACGCCCTTAAAATTTGCATACGAAAGGCCTAAATCTTTAAAAAAATCAACTTTATTTCGCCCACTTTCTTCCGCAATTAATAGTACGCGTTCTTTTACACTAGACATTATTTTATCTTTTTATTTGCATAAGATAAAATTATATCTTATGTTTGATTAACAATTATAAAATACTGGCCTTAGCAGAGGGCCATACTCAAATTAACAATTATAAACCGTCCATGATCAAAATTGATCACCACACATGGAAATGCAAATTTTAATCGTGGTAAGCTTCATATGACCGATGAAACAAAAAATTATTTATAGATGAAAAATACGCAAAAGAAACTAAAAGCAAAACATTTTAGGTATTTATCAAAAGATATCATCAAAAATCCAATGATTTATATTCGAAATTTTTATCGATATAAAACAGACATCACAAATTGGAGAAACCATATAAACCTATTTGTACAGGCAGGAGGCTATCCCGAAATGGCTAACACCCGACATGCCGAGAACGGCTTCCAATGCAAGCAAATGATCGAACAAATTGAAGTCGCCTATGTCATCTTCAAACAATGTCGTATTCCGAAACAAGCCTACCCATTGCAATTTGTAGCGCAACGAGAAGATTATTCTAATTATATCCTCCACACAGAATATACTAGGAACGGAAAACGGGATGTCCAAGATATCATCAGTAAATTCTTCTCGTACCAGAGTCTAGACAAATGGTACAGGACAATGGACGAACTCATGACCAATATGTCCAAAAGGGAATCTGACAACTATGACAAATTTGGAGATAAAATTCTTGCAATTAAAGAGTTACTCATTCGCCTAGCCTTCGCCCTCCACTACATTTACGAAGATGAGCATTTGTTGGTTCTGGTACCTCCTTACGTCAAAGCCGACCCAACACCTGCGCATGACACTACAGATCCGCTATCTAAACTTGGCGAATTGGTACACGTCGGCATAGGTGAACAATACGAAGAGAAAGAAAAGACACTTGATAAAGACCAAGAACAACAACTCCCGTTGAGCTGTCCATCCAAATTCCATCCTAAAAAAAGGGTCACAGTACCTCCTTGGCTAGCTCCGCAACCGTATTCCACAGAAGCCCTTCGCGCATTCTTTGATAAGGATGATTTGCTAGGGTGGCGAGACAATATTCGGAATTGGTATCAAGCAATAATCGCCCAGGAGCAATACTGGTCTACTAACCGCGATAAGAGATTTTCCGGAGCGAATCTATTATACCTGTATTCCTGTATACATTCTTTCCTCGAAATGTTCTTTGATGAATTGACTGACGATCATATTGTACAACAGGATTCTAAAAGCAAGGATACCCTGGCCATTTTTCAAGAAACTCCGTCAATCCATATTCATCATAAAAACGGCAATATTGTATTCTACTATATCGACTCAACCGAAATCGAGAACCCATTTAATGCGATTCTAAATTCCTTACAGCCCTTTAGCAATTATGAATGGGAAGAAATTTTATATGCATGGTTAGAATATGGTTTGTCGCACAATGGATATTCTGGTAAATATCACGAATACAGTACATTCATTTATCAATCCTTAACCAAAATAATTGAACTGAGCTATATCCTAGCCTTCGCCGACGAAATAGAATTTATCATCGCCGAGTAAATATTCTCCACGAAAAACAATTAAAATGAAAAGTCAAATTGACCATCGATATTTCGCTTATTTATCTAAAAGCGAGTTAAAAAACATCAACAAAACAATAACTAACAACACTTTTTCTGTGACAGGAGATATCGAAAATCTTCAACAAGATATACAAAAGATGTTTCTACAATCTACAACGGCCAAAGAATTACATCTAGACAACAGGTCTTTAACTTGGACCCACAAGAATATCAAAACCCAAATCGAAGTTGCTCACCTTGCTCTCTTGACGTATAAGTTAATTCCATATAAAAAACCTTTCAAACCCAACAGAAATCACGCGCTTCTTAGTGGGCATTTGGACGTGGACAAAGTAATAGCACCTTCAAAATTTCTACGCATTTTTTTTGGTTTCAAAACCTTCGCACAATGGAGCTATTTGATGGATCAGCTACTCGCATGCGCTTTTGAAAAACTTTTCATATTCGACATTATCGACGCAAATGATTTATTTATCTGCAAAGCCTTGCTGACCAAACTTCCCGTTATAATGCGAGACTTTCAAAAAGGGTAAATCTATTTGGTACAATTATACCTCCGAGGTTTACTAAAAAAGAGCATTCTGCTGATAAGCTAGTGGACGGCTTTCTATGTCCAAAGGACGTCCTGTCAGAATATGGGTCACATCAAATAGCTCTGTCTCTTCGTATCGCGTAGCGATAGAAAGCTTGATATCAGCACAATGCGAGCAAAATGTATCCTGCACCAATGTTAGGCTATTATTCTCACCAGAAAGGTGTCCCAGAATCAGGTGCTTGAGACGGGTAGTTCTATTTTCTAAAAAGAGCTCAAGAGCCACCTTGTTAGAGATGTGTCCCCAACCACTGCTGATTCTATTTTTCAAATAGTACGAATAACGTCCATTCCGGAGTAAATCTTCATCATAATTAGATTCCAGTAACAAAACATCCGAATCTCGGATGACCTGCTTCACGTGGTCGCAGCCTCGCCCCAAATCCGTCAATATACCAATATTCACTTGCCCATCTGTCACTACAAAACTACACGGCTCCTTTGCATCGTGATACTTGGGGATTCCTCTCACCAATATATCTCCAATACGGACCTCTGCATCAGGCTTAATAATATGGACCAAATGCTCGGGAAGTTGCAACTTCGAGCCTTTATAGGTCCCTTCCGTTAGGTAAACTCCAATTTGGTATCGTTTGCAAAAGACCGAAAGCCCCTTGATATGATCGGTATGCTCATGGGTAATGAAAATAGCTTTGACTGCCGCAGGGGACAACCCCAAATTAGCCATACGCAATTCCACATGTTTGGTATTGATGCCTACATCTACCAAAATCACATCGTTCCCTTTCGCTACATAGTAACAATTACCATTCGACCCTGAAGCTATAGCTGCATATTTCATTATTAAAAAAGATAGTATATTTCAAAACACCATAAATATCATATAAGACTAACATTCAGGCAAACTTAATGGGATATGCACTGCAAGTCCTCCATCTGCCGTCTCCTTATACTTTACATTCATATCTTGTGCCGTATCCCACATCGTCTTGACTACCGCATCTAGGCTTACCTTAGCTTTGTCTGGGTTAGACCTTAGTGCCAATTGTGCTGCTGTAATCGCCTTTATTGCACCCATCGTATTACGCTCAATACAAGGCACTTGCACAAGACCTCCAATTGGATCACAAGTCAACCCTAGATGATGTTCCATTGCGATTTCCGAAGCCATCAAGACTTGCCGTTGCGATCCACCTAAACATTCCGTCAATGCGCCAGCAGCCATTGCTGATGACACCCCAATTTCCGCCTGACATCCTCCCATAGCTGCTGATATAGTAGCGCCCTTCTTGAATATAGACCCAATTTCTGAAGCCGTAGCTATAAATTGGATAATCTTGTTATCATCGAAGCCATTGTGAAAAGTAATAAAATACTGTAATACGGCCGGAATCACTCCTGCTGCACCATTAGTTGGAGCCGTAACCACCCGTCCAAAAGACGCATTTTCTTCGTTTACAGCCAAAGCAAAGCAGCTTACCCAATCCAAGATGTAATCAAACTCCTTCCCTCCGGCCCTAATGGCCTCGACCCAACTACTATAATCGTTATAAGGACGACCACCAATAAGTTTGCGATTCAACTTCGCTGCCCGACGCTCGACATTCAATCCACCTGGCAAGATGCCTGAAGTATGGCAGCCTCTGTATATACACTCGTGGATGGCCTTGAATATATTCAATACCCCATCTTTAGTTTCCTCTTCCGAACGCCAAGCAGTTTCATTCTCCAGAACCAAGTCCGAAATTTTCAATCCCGTGCGCATGCAAGATACCATCAGCTCTTGTGCTGTATCAATCGGAAAGGGTAAATCAATTTCAGATAAGAAACTCGAATCATCTCCCTCCTGCACGACAAATCCACCGCCAATCGAGTAATAAGTCTCACTAATAGCCTTTCCATTTTTCAAAAACGCTTGAAAGGTGACCGCGTTAGGATGAAAAGGAAGGCTTTCTTGAAACAAAAAAAGCAGATCTTCTTTCACCTCAAAAGGGACCTTATGAATACCCGCCAAGAGAATTTCATGTGAGCTCTTAATCCGCTCCACTATAGGTGTCACTTGATCGACATCACAGGTTACAGGATCGTCCCCATTCAGTCCCAAAAGAATCGCAATATCAGTCCCGTGTCCTACACCAGTCTTGGCGAGCGAACCATACAATAGGATTTTAATGGATTCTACATCCGTCAATAGCTTAAGACCCGTCAATATTTTTGTAAACCGTTGCGCAGCACGCCAAGGCCCCAAAGTATGTGAACTGGAAGGTCCAATACCAATCTTAAACATGTCAAATATAGAAATCCGCTCGTTAGCCATTTTTTGATTTATAATTTACCCGCCACAAAAATATGATATATTCTATTAGAAATATCATATTGAAACGCTTATTTTAACACCACTTTTTACCATATTTTCAATCCTACCCCACATCCTATCAAGAGCTTCCAAAAATTAACACTATTTAACACCCCCTCCTCTAGACGTAACAGATGAGTTACCACATGTTTGCTATCTTTGGCAGCTTATAGTGTAGGGGATCGAAAAAATGTTATACTTCCAAAGGGCAATCATACTCATCTTATTCATATTTAGCAACCTTTATTTAGCATTAGGGCAAACGATCCCTAAACGTGAACTAAGAGGGGTTTGGATTGCAACTGTCGCCAATATTGATTGGCCCAGTCGGGACAATATCAATCCCGAGAAGCAAAAGCAGGAACTTATAGATATATTAGACAATCATCAACGAGCAGGCCTCAATGCTGTATTTTTTCAGATACGACCATCTGCCGATGCCTTTTACGCAAAAGGCAGGGAACCTTGGAGCCGCTTCCTCACGGGTTATCAAGGACAGGCACCTTCCCCTTTTTACGACCCTTTAGAATTCGTTATTCAAGAAGCACATAGACGCGGAATGGAGCTCCATGCTTGGATAAACCCCTACCGTGCCTCCACGACGTTAAGAGCCGATCATTTTTCAAAAGATCACATCACCAAGACTAAACCAGAATGGTTTTTTAAGTACTCCGGCAAATACTTGTTCAACCCAGGACTTCCCGAAGTACGTGAATATATCATTGATGTCATCATGGACGTAGTCAAAAATTATGATATTGATGGAGTACATTTCGATGACTATTTCTACCCCTACCCAGATGCACGCAATACACCGCTGCCCGACGCGACTACTTTTCATCAATTTGGAAAAGCCTTTGCAAATATCCATGACTGGCGTCGTGATAATGTTGACATACTAATTCGAGATTTAGGGCTAGCCATAAAAAAAGAAAAACCCTATATCAAATATGGCATTAGCCCCTTTGGGATATGGGACAACAAACGAGATAACCCAGAGGGATCCGAGACATTTGGATTGAGTGGCTTTCGAACCCTCTATGCTGACGGTGTTAAATGGATGAAAGAAGGATGGATCGATTATATTAATCCACAAATTTATTTCCCCTTTAACAACCGCGCCGCCGCATTTGAAATCCTGTTGGATTGGTGGGAAAAACACACGTATGGTCGACATTTCTACGTTGGTCATGCAGCCTATCGCGTTAACGAAAAAAAACCTGGGTGGACCGACAAAGGGCAAATTCCCAAGCAGATACGACATCTAAGAGCTCATCATGAAGTGCAAGGCAGTATTTACTTCAGTTCCAAATCCCTTACAGACAATCTTGCTGGTCTTCGGGACTCTATGCAGTACAACCTATATCAGTATAAAGCCCTCCCCCCTACGATGGACTGGATTGATAGTATCCCCCCCAGTGCTCCTTTTGGGCTACAAGCTCAGCTCGCCAGTGACTTCCGGTCCAATACATTAAAATGGCAAAAATCTGATGAGGGTCAAGAACAAATCTATGGATATGTCATCTACCGGTTCGTACAAGGTGAAGAGATAGACCTCAACAGTGCAGCACACATCCTCGCAATCTCCTATGACCGCGACTATCTACAATACACGGACAACTCCCTCTCCCCGCACACCCACTATCTGTATATGGTAACGGCTATTGACCGAATGAAGAACGAAAGCAAAATATCCAACATCAGGGAGGTTATCGTCCCTTAAAAACAAAAGGTGGACTACTTCGAAAAGCGACCCACCTTTATCTATTCTAACAACCTGCTCTTAAATACCTGCTCCGTTTTTATAATCATCACTAATAGTCACAGGTAATTTCCCTTGTGGCTTTATCTCTCTAAAAATAGCTCTTACCGCAGCCTTTTGCATGAAGCTGTCATTCTGATATCCCATCAGGATAGAAGGACTCTTCTCTACTCCCGCAAGGCCAGCCATCGCGTATGGATTTGTAAACAAGCAAGTGATGACCTTTCGCTTAGCAACTTTCGCAATCATTTTATTGACATCAGCGCTAAAATTCAGCTCACTTCTTGGGCGAGAGCGGCTATCGTGAATTGCCAAGATCAGTTGCTTATATTCTTTGGCGTCTTTAAAAACTTTGTCCAACTGCTCTCGGGTCTCCTCACCTTTTACATAAAAAATATGTACGTCATTCAATCGGGCAGACATCTCCCTTTCAAAATCTTGTGCCGTAGCTGTCCCTACGCTTATAATTGCAGTCTTTTCCTTAGGAAGGAATGAATACAAACGGTTGTTACCATTCAACAATGTGATAGATGCATCAGCCAAACGTTGTACCAGATGCTTAGCACTACTCCTGTTCAAATCCTCATACAAGTAGCTCGTGTTAATGACTCGTTTGCGGTTCAGGCCTACCCAGTACTTTGAAGCCAATACCTTCTTCACCCGAGCATCCAAATCCGCCTGTTGAATCCGTCCCTCTTTCACCGCTTGTTCTATCAACCCTATAGCACGTCCACTATTCTCTGACACCTCCAACAAATCATGACCGGCGATGATTGCTTGGACATCAGCCTCTCCATTTGGAAAAAATTTCTTAACACCACTCATGTCCATCGCGTCGGTGACCGTAAGACCTCTAAATCCAAGCTCTCCCTTAAGCAATCCCGTGACTACTGGCTTGGAGATAGATGAAGGCATATTCGGGGTAGGATCTAGACTTGGAATATTCATATGTGCCACCATGACTGCAGGAGCACCTTCATTGATAAGCACTTTAAAAGGGTACATTTCCAATGTATCCAATCGCTCCTTACTAAATGTAAGTTGGGGAAGGTCATGATGCGAATCTACGTCAGTATCACCATGCCCAGGGAAATGCTTAAGCGAGGCAATGATCCCTCCATCGACCATTCCGTCCATATAAGCTTTGGCTTTCCGTACAACGTTGTACTTATTATCACTAAATGATCTAAAATTAATAACTGGATTCTTTGGATTATTATTAATATCTACTACCGGTGCAAAATTGAAGTGCATACCGATCCGATTAAAATCCTTAGCAACCTCACGTCCCATCTGATAGAGTAAAGTCTCGTCCTGTATGGCACCTAAAGTCATCTGATAGGGATAGGAAATTGTAGAGTCTGGCATGCGCATCCCCAATCCCCATTCTCCGTCAAATGTAATCAAGAGAGGAACTTTAGACAGTGCTTGATATTGATTGAACATATTTGCATGCCTGACGGGGCCACCTTGAAAAACCACCAGCCCACCCAACTGTTCCTTTTGAATGACCGTCGCGACCGAGTCAATATAACGCTGACCAAGATTAGTATGCGCCCGCACTAAAAATAATTGAGCAATCTTTTCCTTAGGGGACAGCGTGTTGAATACCGAATCCACCCAACTGTGCTTCTGGTTGATAAAAGTCACAAATTGGCTATTTGACTGCGCCAATGCAATTATCGACAAAAACATCAAGGCGATGAGCGCACTTATCTTTCTAACTATCATATGTTTTAAAATTAATTAGGTACTGCGAATTACGATAATTTAAATCGATTATAAAAATAATTTATGCGTTTTTAAAAAAAAGTGTCGCACAAAACCGCATGTTATTGGAAAAAAAACCTGCTACAGCAAATTATATTTTTTTTCTAATAAAAAGGCCAAATCCAAAGACTGCTCAATCTCTCCACTCGCCTCTTTCTTCCAAAGAGAATCGATTACAATTAATAAAAACTGAGCTTCTAATTCTGGGCTCTCATATCCTAATTCTGTAAAAGCTCTTATAATGATGGGGTGTACCGGCTTCATGAACTGCTCATGTTGCTGTCTTGAAAAAGAATTATGAGACAATCGCTCCTGTAGTTTCCAAAAGATAGGCTCGTCTGCCACAAGCTTACTTGGTAGAAAAATCATGTTTTTGAGGAAGTCTTTTGGATTTTTGTAGGTCATCATTCCTTTGTGGTGCAACAATACTCTACGGTACCCTGATTTTATTAAATGAAATAGCAGCGAATCTTTATTCCCAAAATGCTTAAAAATTAGGGCTTCTGAAACCTCAGCATTCTGGGCAATAATTTTAGTAGACGTATCGGCATATCCCTTTTCAGCGAATAAGGCCAACGCCTCCTTCATAATTCGTTCTTTGCGACTCATCGCATTCTCTTTCATGTATCTTTATTGCTATGATCATACAAATATACCTATTCTTTTTATATTCGCATATGTAAAGCCGTAGACGTCTATCATACACTTTCAACCTAATTGACTATCAGAATCTTTCCATGAGACCATACCTTCTAATGAGTTTATTTGTCCTCCTGTTTTCATCCGCATCAGGGCAATTGAAAATTTCAGGTAAAATCACTGATAAGATGACATCTCAACCAATTGTGGGAGCCAGCATCACGTTGCTCAATACACAAGATTCTTCCCTATACAAAGTACCTAGTGATATTGTCGGGAATTACGTCATTGACAAGATAAAAGCTGGCGCTTATATTATTAGCACCAATTTTATGGGGTATCGTACAGACGTACGCAAGTTAACATTGACAAGTACTCCCCTAACAACAAATTTTCAGCTCGAATCGTCTGAAATCATTCTTGACGAAATCGAAATCTCGGCCGAGACAGTCTCTTTGAGAGGCGACACCATGGAATTCAATGCCAACAAATATGCGACAGCCCAAAATGCTGATGCAGACGAGCTTGTGAAACAGATTCCAGGGATAGAGATAGACGAAGATGGAAATGTAAACGCTCACGGGGAAGCCGTCACAAAAATAATTGTTGACGGAAAAGAATTCTTCAGTACGGACCCCAAGATTGCACTCAAGTCACTTCCTGCAGATATAATAGACAAAATCCAAATCATTGATGATAAGACCGAGCAGGCCAAGTTTTCGGGCTTTGATGATGGCAAACGCAACAAAGTAATCAATATCATTACCAAGCCCAATCGCAAACAAGGGTATTTTGGAAAAGCAAATGGAAGTGTTGGAAATGACCACAAATATGCCACCAATGCCAATGTCAATAGATTTCGAGGCGAAAAAAGATATGCCTTGTCCGGGATGGCCAACAACAACAATGAGACGAACTTTGGTGAGCAAGGAAAAGGAGGCAACAGAGGCGGCAACTCAAATATAGAACGCGGTCTATCCAAGACATATGCCCTTGCCACAAACTTCAACAACAGCTATCTCGACAAGAAAATGCAAATAGGTGGCGACTACAACTTTAGATCCTCTTCCACCAATACCCACAGTCTTACGAATACGAGTTATATATTAGGGCCTCGCGCCAATCAAACCAGCAATCAATCACAAAAAGGAGAAAGCAAGGGTATCAATCACAATGCGAGCATCCGACTACATTGGGACATTGACTCTACCCAACGATTGGACATCAAGCCCTCTTTCTCCTATTCTTCGAATCAACGCGGCAATCAAAATAGCAGTTTCACTTTTAATGAACTGCGCGATACGATTAATACCTCCAACCGATCAAATGTAAATAAAAGTCATAATTTCAATTTCTCAGGAGATATGACGTATATGATTCGACTACGAAAACCGGGGAGGACTGCATCCGTCCATATCAATGGTAATCATTCCTCCAACACAAATGACGGAGAATCACTCGCATTAAACCGATATTTTAAAGATGCCCTTCTGAATCGCATCGACACCAACAATAATCAGAGCATGACAGATGGGTATGGCAATGGTTTAAACGGACGCTTGTCCTTTACCGAAAACATATCCAAGCTAAGTAGGCTTCAACTCAATTACAACTATCGCAATACAGTAAATTACTCCGACCGACGGACATTTGAATTTCTCGCAGAAACAGGACAACTTGGCGAATTGAATGAGCGCCTCTCCAATGAATTCCGCAACGACTACGACTTTCACAGTGCGGGCATATCGTATCTCTTTTCAAAAAAAGATAGTCTGACTATCCAAGCAGGAAGCAATTATCAATATGCCAAACGTAAAAATGATAAGACATTTCCAAAAAATGTCGTTACTTCCTCTGCATTTAAAAGTTTCCTCCCTGAGCTAAATATCACCTATCATATCAGCAAGGAAAAAAGAGTAGAACTCAAATACAATACGGCTACCAATGCACCATCCATCAACCAACTTCAAGACTATATCGACAATCAAAATTCACTACGCATCCAAAATGGAAATCCAGAGCTCGATCAGGAATACCGACACAGCGTACGTTTAGAATTCAAAGATGTTCAAAAATCTAGTGGCCGAAGTTTCAATTCCAGTTTAAACTTCGATTATACCCAAGACAAGATTGTCAATTCCATACTACTGACAGATACTGCCGTACAGATTACCAATGATGTCATATTGGGAGCCGGGGGACAATATATCCGTCCCGAAAACATTGATGGAGCTTATACCGTGCGGATGGACAATAGCCTAGGACTACCCTTGAAAAAGCTCAAATTAAACCTGAATCTTACCAACAACATTTTTTATAATAATAATTACTCCGTATTGAATCAAGAACTATTAAATTCCAAATCCTATGGAATCCGTCAAAGAGTCGGAATATCAAGCAATTTCGGAAAGAAGACAGTAATTGGTCTATCTTACAACGGCAACCTGACATTTACGGAAAATCCAACTTTACAAGTCAAAAAATATAATATATACAACCATACCATCAACAATAATCTTTCGATTGATTTATGGAAGAACTTATTTGTAACCTCTCATCTTAACTATATGCTGAATGGAGGAATCCAAGGCTCTTCGGATATAGAAACCGTCATTTGGAACGCATCCCTTGGAAAGCGTTTCTTTCGAAAGCAGAATGCCGAACTATCTATAAAAGCCTTCGACATCTTCAACAAATCAAAAAATGTGAATAGACGAATGAACGAGTTTTCGATATCTGATGTGCAGTCTAATACCTTAACCCGCTACTTTTTACTGAGTTTTACCTATCACCTCCGAAAATTTGGTGGAAAAAAAGAAGGTTAAATCAATTGCCCCCTTTGCTTGATGAACTCTTCACATAGCCGTTCAAAATTCTGCTGATCGATTGCCTTCGTAGCTGCTTGAACAATTTTCGTATCAAATCCAAGTGTCAACGCATCCATCGCCGTATAATACACACAATAGTCGGCCGCTAGTCCACAAACATGTACTTCGCTAACTCCTCTATCTTTTAGATATCCATACAAACCCGTATTACGCCTTCGTCCATTATCATAAAAACCACTGTAACTATCTATATCTACATCCATACCTTTTCTAAATATAGCCTCGATTGCTCTGCTATCCAACACAGGAGATAACGAAGCTCCTATTGACCCTTGCACACAATGATCGGGCCATAGCACCTGTTGCATTCCTTCCCAATCGATAATTTCGTATACCATTTTCCCTTCATGCTGAGAAGCAAAACTACTGTGCGCCTTCGGATGCCAATCCTGCGTTGCAACCACCAATCCATACCCAATTTGAAGGTCGTTGATGACAGGTATGATTTGATCACCATCCTCCACGGCTAAGGCTCCGCCTGGCAGAAAATCCATTTGTACGTCCACTATAACTAAAGCTATTTTCTCACTCTTAAGATTCATAACACATTACTGTTCAATGGTCAACATATATCCAACACTCCTAATATTCACAATTTTAATCCGAGAATCCTTATTTAAATATTTCCGTATTCGACTGATAAACACGTCCAAGCTCCTACCGGTAAAGTAGTTGTCGTCACTCCAATACGCTTTGATAATCTCTTCCCGTGGCACCACCTGATCTCGGTTTTCCATTAGTTTTCGCAAAAGCTCACTTTCTCGAAAAGACAGCTTCTCCTCTTGATTGCCAAAAGTCAACACATGCTTGACGTGATCCAACATGTAGTACTCTCCAATCCGAAGTCGCGGTTTAGTATTCGGCTTTTGCGTGTTTTTTAACAAAGATTCAATCCGTACAATCAACTCCTCTATTTTGAACGGTTTCTTAATGTAATCATTTGCGCCCAAATGAAATCCAGCAACAACATCTTCCGTCTGCGTCCTTGCCGTCAAAAATATTACAGGCAATGCATGTTCCTCTTCCCTAACCCTCCTCACTAAGTCAAAACCATCCATCACCGGCATCATCACATCTACCAGCATTAAATCTGGCATCCGATACCTGAAGGAATTCATCGCCTCCTGCCCATTCGAACAATGTGTCACTTGAAAGCCGTGCATAGTCAATGTATCTTTCAAAATCAAGGCCAAGCTCTGCTCATCCTCTACATATAAAATATTGATCATATATTATTCTTTTGGAAGTGTAACCGTGAAAATACTACCCTTGCCCACATCGCTACTTACCGCAATCCGTCCCCCGTGTTGCTGGACGATTTGCCTTACGTACGATAAGCCTAATCCGAAGCCCTTCACATCATATAGATTACCTTCAGGCACCCGAAAAAACATCTCAAAAATCTCTCTGTGGTACTGTCGAGGTATTCCCTTACCGTTGTCTTGGATCTCAATCTCAATTTCCTGACCTATATCCTTGACTCGAATGACAATCTCTACCATTGCACCAGCGTATTTAATCGCATTGTCCAACAAATTATTAAAGACATTCCTAAGATGGGCTTCGTCAGCAAGGACCAAAACAGAGGAGGATTCACTTTCCAAAGATACATTCACATCCTTCTTGGCCCCTAACCGCGCAGTATCAACACAATGTTGCAATAAAAACAAGAGGTCTACCGATTCATGATTTAAGCTCATCCCTCCACGTTCATCGATATCCATCTGCAATACTTTTTCAATCATATCTGAAAGATGTTCCAGTTCATTCTTTGATATCTGAAGATATAGCTCCATCTTCCGCTGATCGTCTTTAGCTCCATAAGATTGGATAGATTCTATGGCTGCCATCACCGTCGATAACGGCGTTTTCAACTCGTGCGTCATATTATTCACAAAATTCTTACGTAGTTCAGCCAGCTTGTTTTGCTTGAAGATTGTTAAGATAAGGTAAGCAAAAGATCCTACCAACGAAGCCACTAAAAGAACTGCGACCAAGAGCTGCCACCCCATATCAAACAACAAATGTCGCCACGGCTTGTCAAACTTGACCACGACGAACTGTCCCTTTTCGGGGTTGACAAGCGTAGGCCGCGTCCACATCAATTTGTTCTTCTTGGTATATCCCCTAAATGCAGTAATGTCCTCTCGCTTCAGCGTCAGTAATTCTACATCAAACCCAATATTGATTCCCTTTTCATCCAATGCACTTTCAAACTTCCGCTTTACTGTATCAAGCAGGTCAGGCGTAAATTCAAAGTCACGAAACAGATAGGGCGGAATAATCTGAGAAGGACCGTCCTCCTTTTTGTCAAAAGATCCGGCCTTATCTTCTGTCTTGGACCTCCAATCTTCAAATGCCGTACGCAATGAGTCAAAGTTTATAGACGGATATCGTTGATGGAGATAGGCGACAAACGACTTTCGTGCCATACGCTGCTTCAAGGCTGTTGAGTCTCCCCCATTTTTATTGATCGTATTTTGGTACACGTCCTGAATGACATTAAACATACCCCTTTCAGCAGTAGACAGAAATAAATCCTTTCGATTTTGGTAACTTCCATACAGCCATCCGGAAAGGACTAAAACCACCCCTAACGCCGTCAGGATGATCAATGTGATCAACAATTTATACCTTTTCAGCATAATTAAAAACAAATTTAAATTAGTAGCTTTGCTCCACGGTTATCAATTAACCTAATTTAACAAAATATAACACTGATTAACAGTGGGCAATCATTACTTTTGCGTCATTGCGTAATTTTTTAACATGAGTCATTTTTTTAAAAGGAGAAATATAAGGTTTATTTTACCAATTCTATTTGTAGTCGCTTTAAGTTCATGCAATAAAGATATGAGCATTTCGCTTGACGGCAACGATGATAACCTAAACCTTAGCGTACAAGAAGATTTCGAAATCCAGGTTTCTACCTTTCAGATCGATAATTTGCCCAGCTCATCGACAGGAACACTGCTCGTCGGAAAATCAACCTCAGCAAAGACCGGTTCGGTCAGCTCGAGTAGCTACTTCCGTTTAGGGTTGGGAGATGTATCATCGACGATGCCTACAGATGCCATATTTGATTCGCTTACCTTAGTCATTAAACCCAATCGTGCTCGATATTTTTACGGAGATACGACCGCCAATCAAAAAATAAGTGTACACCAGGTTACGGAAAACATTCTTTTGAAAGATATCACCTCAGGAATGGATAGCCATCTCACTCCTGTTTTTGTGACAGGCCCTACACTATTTGGGAAACAATCATTTGCATACAACAGTACCGCATTAGGCGAAGTTACATTTGCTCCAAAAGTGCGCTCTATGGATACATTGTCAATTAAGTTAGACCAAACCTTAGGAAGCACCTTGTTTGATATGTTCAAAAATAATGACGTCAAACTAGCCTCTAACCAAAATTTTCAGGAATTTTTTAAGGGGATGGTTATTGTCCCAGCAACTAGCAATTCGGCCCTTATTGGTTTTAGTGACACTCTTGCTGTAAAGGTAAACTACTCATACATTGGTGCTGATGGCTTCAAGGCCAAAGCAGCCAAGACGTTTACGATTGACAGCCGCGCCTATCAACACAATAACATTACTTTTGATAGGACAGGCACTGCTTACGAAACATTGACCTACACTAATAAAGAACTAAAAAGCGAAGACACCAACAACGACGTATTTATACAAGGTGGTACCGGTGTTGTAGCAAATATTAAGATTCCTTCGTTAAGAGAGTTCATGGCTGACGAGACAATATCCATTAACAAGGCACAGTTGACAATCGAAACACCGACACTATCCAGTGGGCCGTACCCAACACCGCCAACAGTCATGCTCATGCTGGCCAATATCAACGGAATACCTGTCAATGCACTTAACATACCCTTTACGACAACAATTCAACATGCTCAGTATATTAAAGGTAATGACACAGGTACCAACGGAAAATATGTATTCGACATGATTGAAGTATTGAAAAATATAAATTCCGTAAACTATTATGACACGTCGTTATTTTTGACGGTATCTTCTCCTAATTTGTTCTCAACGACCAATTCGATGGAAATTGCCAAAGAAAATAACAAACCAAAAGTAAAATTAAACATCGTATATACTAAATTTTAACAATTTATGAACAAGAAAAATTGGCTAACCTTATTCTTAGCCTGTACTATTGCTTTAACGTCTTTTAATTCTTGTAAAAAAAGTGATGATGAAGATAGTACCACAGATAACGGGCCGACGGAGTGGGTAAAAGCTTCAGCATTTGACGGCGATCCTCGCAGTGCTGCTGCATTTTTCTCGATAGGTGATAATGGATTTATCACAACCGGTATTTTAAAAACTAATGAAAGAGTAAAAGATACTTGGGTATTTGACTCGAAAGCCTCTACATGGACTAAAAGAGCTGATTTCCCAGGAAATGCACGTAACGCTGCTGTAGGTTTCTCTATCGACGGAGTAGGATACGTAGGTACAGGATATGATGGAACAGATGCATTGAAGGATTTTTACAAATTTGATGTTGCATCTAATACATGGTCTCCTATCGCTCCTCTTCCTGCTGATGCAGAAGCAAGATATGGCGCAGTAGCATTCTCTCTAGGCGGATTTGGATATGTAGGTTTAGGTTCTACTAAAGCGGATAAAACCTTAAAAGATTTCTACAAATATGACCCGACTGCTAATACTTGGACTGCAGTAAACACTATTTTTGAAAACAAAAGAGTAAATGCCTTCTCATTTGTCATTGGCAATAAAGCATATGTAGGTGGTGGTTTTGATAACAATGCTTTTCCTGAAGATTTCTATTCTTTTGATGGAACAAAATGGGAAAAACTAGGTAATATCAAAACGGATGATATCGATGTAACCCGTCAAAGTGCTTCGGCATTTACCGTTGGGCAGACAGGATTTGTTGTAGGTGGTAGAAAATCTTCCATATTGAATACCGTATGGAGATACAATCCATCCAATGATTCATGGGAAAGCAAACACCAAGCATTCCAAGGTTCTGCACGTGAGGGAGCAGCAGCATTTTCTGTAAATGGAAAAGGTTATGTTGCGACCGGAGCTAATGGTTCTTTCAAATTTGATGACAACTGGGTATTTACACCAGTAAGATAAGAGAAGCTATATCAGCATAAAAAAGGGAGAACGAAATCGTTCTCCCTTTTTTATGTCCAAAGAATTTGGCAAGTCTACTCTTCCACAACTCGGAAGTTTTTAGATATTAGCAGAAACAACCTCTTTCACTGACCGAAGGGATTTGGATAAAGCTTGATAATCGGTCAAAGAAAGCAAAAAAAAGAGCGACATATAATTAATATGCCGCTCACTATTTCTTGTAAATAACTACGTTATTAAATCAAGCCTTTTTGGTTCAATAGTTCAGCGATTTGAACGGCATTAGTAGCAGCTCCTTTTCTAAGATTGTCGGCCACTACCCACATATTGACAGTCTTATCTTGCGACTCATCACGACGGATACGTCCTACAAAGACCTCGTCACGTCCATGTGCATCCTTAGGCATAGGGTATGCTAGATTTGCAGGATCGTCAATTACAATAAGCCCACTTTGTGTTTCCAAAGCCGCTCTGATACCGGCTAAATCAAATTCGTTTTCAAACTCGATGTTAAGAGACTCAGAGTGACCTCCCACTACAGGAATACGCACAGTCGTCGCTGTCACACGAATACTATCATCTTGCATAATCTTATTCGTCTCCTGAATCATCTTCATTTCTTCCTTGGTATATCCATTATCTTGGAAAACATCAATATGCGGAATTACGTTCAAATCGATTTGGTATGGATAAGCTTTCTCACCATCTATCCCTGCACGTTCATCATTCAACTGTTGCACAGCTTTAACCCCCGTACCGGTTACCGATTGATAAGTTGACACCACAACGCGTTTTACCTTATACTTATCATGTAGAGGCTTCAATGCAACTACCATTTGGATAGTCGAGCAATTTGGATTTGCAATAATTTTATCATCTGCAGTCAACACGTCTCCGTTAACTTCCGGGACAACGAGTTTTTTTGTTGCATCCATCCGCCAAGCAGACGAATTGTCGATAACGGTAATTCCCGCTGCTGCAAACTTAGGTGCAAATTCAGTAGAGGTACCTCCTCCAGCTGAAAAAAGAGCCACGTCAGGTTTCATCGCAATAGCCTCTTCAGCGGTCACAACTTCGTACTTCTTACCCTTAAACTCAATCTGCTTACCCTTACTCTTCTCTGAAGCGACGGGGATCAAAGTGGTTACCGGGAAATTACGCTCTGCCAGAACTGTTAAGATTTCTGACCCAACAAGACCTGTTGCGCCAACTACTGCAACTTTCATAATAATGTGTTCTTTTTTAAATGTTATAAAATCTATTAATTTTTACTTAACTTGGTTCTTTGTCCAATCCCAAACATACAAATTTAGCCGAACCAAAGCTATATATATTTTAATTTTTTCAACTTTTCAGGAGCAATATTGAGAATTTTGACATAATATGAACGGTACAATAGAAATAACTCAAGACTTTAGAAGTTCTCTGCTTATTATCCTATCTTTCATACTCGCGAGTATCGCCCAAGCCCAAGAAAAATTACATCCTGATAAATTGTTTATCAATAGCCTCTTTCAAGATGATTTTGAGAACCCTTCACTGGACAAGTGGTCGTCGCCAGGAGCCTACACCGTTATTAGTAAGATGCTAAGAGTCCGTAATAATTCATCTTCTCCGACCCATATCAAGAGTAAAATAGTACCAGCCTACGGCATGATGTATGAATTAGGTTTTAGTACAGAAATACCCCTAACCTCCTCAACCTTTTTTAGATTTTATCTCTCCGCTGACAACCTTTCGTTAACGAACGACCATCAGGGCTATCACTTACAGGTAGATGGAGCCTCGGGACTTCATACCTATAAGCTTTATCGTCAACAACATACGTCCAGAACCTTGATTTTCCAAAGTAGACCGATACCCAGCCCGCCCGGCGTACTTTCTGCCCAACTAAAAATTAGTAGGGACCAGCTGGGATATTGGAAAATCCTAGTCAAAACACCAGCCGATCGAGAGTATGTCCCGCTCTCAAACTTCACGGAGCACACCCTTACCCAAGACCTCTCCTATCCATTGCATCCCTACATTGCACTATCCAACCATTTTATCCCAGAACATCGCTCCTCCCTAAGCTATCATTACATCCGCATAAGCCCTTATTCTTCCGAAAACACCATGACACTTCATAAAGCTGAGGTCATTAAGGAAGATGAAATCCTACTGACCTTTTCTGATTTTTTGGATAGTACACAAATGAAAAGTCCATCCCATTATCAACTCTCCCCCGCAATTCCCGTCAATCGCATCCACGTGCAAGATTCGACCGTGCGGTTATCGCTAGACAAACAGCTAGATAGACAAGGGGTACAGCTTCGTATTAAAGATGTAACCCAATTCACTGGACTCACCTTTGCCTTAGATAGTATCATTAAACTATCTTATACCCCTCCTTACCATGCACAACTAGGCGATATTATCATAAATGAAGTTCTTTTCAACCCTCGACAAGGCGGTGTAGATTTCGTAGAAATCTATAACAACAGCGCTCAGGAAATAGATCTCACCAACTGGACTTTAGGAAAGTATGCGATAGTTGATACCATACACCGAATACCGAGCGGAAGCTATCGTTATATCACGACCAACACGGCTACCATTCAACAACACTACCCAAATGCTCCGGAAGAGAATGCGATTCAGCTTGCCCAAATGCCTTCCTATCCCAATGAAAGAGGAACCGTCACCCTATATTACCAAAATAGGATGATTGACAGTTTGAACTATTCGCATGACATGCACGCGCCTTTTGTAAGCAATCCCAAAGGAATATCTTTGGAGCGGGAATCTTCAACTCAACCAACCAATGCTCCTGGAAATTTTCGCTCTTCGGCCACAATTGGTGACGGAGCGACCCCCGGTTACAAAAATTCGCACGCAGATGCCAATTATTTCAAAAAAAATACTTTTTTTCTGAGCACTCGAACATTCTCTCCTGATGGGGATAGTCGAGAAGATTTGCTCGAAATAAACTATGAAATAATGACGCCCAATGCGATGATAAACATGACTGTCTTCAATGATAAAGGAAGAATAATCAATCGATTGATACGAAATAAAAGTATCGTTTCTTCGGGCACGATACACTGGGATGGACGAGATGAAAACAGTCAGTTGTCCGCTCCTGGCATCTATCTTTATATGATCGAATTATATGACAATCAAGGCCTCCTGAGGACTTTTAGAGGGAGTTTTGTGCTTGCATCCACCCAGTAAATTTCTTGACAAAGGAAACAAAATGAGTATCTTTGCAGCAATGAAAGATCGCGTAATAATTATTGGTGCCAACGGTCAAATAGGGACCGAGTTGGCCCTGGCATTGAGAGGGAAATTTGGATACGAAAATGTAATCACTTCAGATATACGAGCGCCGAAAACACTGGCTGAAAATGAAGTTTTCGAGACCATCAACGTATTGGACAAAGAAGCCCTCAGTGCACTATTTGATAAATACCAACCGACTCAAATTTATCTCCTTGCGGCAATGCTTTCAGCAACAGGCGAGCAATATCCGCAGAAAGCTTGGGATCTCAATATGAACGGACTCTTAAACGTACTAGACCTCTCATTACAACATAAAATTAATCGTGTTTTTTGGCCAAGTTCCATCGCTGTATTTGGTCCACATTCACCTAAGACTGATACCCCGCAATTTTGCACAATGGACCCCAATAGCATTTATGGAATTAGTAAGCTTGCGGGAGAGCGTCTATGCGAATATTACCACGAAAAATTTGGGCTTGATGTAAGAAGCGTACGCTATCCTGGAATCATTTCGTGGAAAACCGAACCAGGAGGAGGTACGACAGACTATGCCGTACACATCTTCTTTGAAGCATTGAAGAACGGCACCTATGAGAGCTTTCTTTCAGAGAACACGGCCTTACCAATGCTCTATATGGAAGATGCCATTAGAGGCACCCTAGCATTAATGGACACACCAGCGGACCAATTGACAATCCGTTCAAGTTACAATTTAGCGGGTATCAGCTTCACTCCAAAGATGATTGCTGAAGAAATTAAAAAAATTCTTCCTAATTTTACGATTACTTACGCCGCGCATGACCCTCGTCAAGCCATAGCAGACTCTTGGCCTGCAAGCATTGACGATTCATCTGCCCGTAAAGATTGGGGATGGACGCCTAAATTCGATTTAACCGAAATGACGGCTGACATGCTCCAAAACCTTAAAAACAAATCATAAAAAAAATGGGAAGAGCTTTTGAATTTAGAAAGGAGCGCAAATTTAAACGCTGGGCTAAAATGGCCGTCCAATTTACGCGTTTAGGAAAAGAAATTGCTATCGCAGTAAAAGAAGGCGGACCTCACCCAGAAAGCAACTCACGCTTACGTACAGCAATTCAAAATGGTAAAGCGGTCAACATGCCGAAAGACCGTATAGAAGCTGCAATCAAGCGTGCATCCGAAAAAGATGCAAAGGGATACGAAGAGTATGTCTATGAAGGATATGGACCACATGGTGTTCCAATATTAATCGAAACCGCAACCGATAATACCAACAGAACTGTTGCCAATATTCGCAGTTATTTCACAAAAGCTGGCGGCACTTTGGGGAAAACGGGGTCTTTGGACTTTATTTTTAATCGAAAATCAATTTTTAGATTCGACGCACAGGAGCATTTGGATGTAGAGGAGCTCGAGCTGGAATTGATAGACGGTGGGCTGGAAGAACTATATCTCGAGTCAGATGAAGAAGGTAATGACGTTGTCGTCGTACAGACCTCCTTCGAAGACTTCGGCAATATGCAGCGGTTGCTTGAAGAAAAAGGAATTGAAATAAAATCTGCAAAATTAGAACGCATCGCCCTATCTCATTCCCAAATTTCGGAAGAAGACGCCGTCGATGTCATCAAATTAATCGACAAGATCGAAGAAGATGATGATGTACAGGCTGTATATCACAATATGGAATAGTATAAGGTGCGAAGCCTACATGTAATAAGGAAAGAGGGACTATTCCCTCTTTTTTCTTATTACATTGTTCATTTCCGACATTCAAAAGAAGATAAGCTGGCCATGAGGGCTTTATCATCTTGACAAAAAAGGATACATTTGTATAAACACTCTTTCATATGACTTTTGAAGACTTTTTTATTAAGAAGAACATTGATCTCAACGCTTTGAAGCGCGCTGATGCCATTCTCTATGATGAGTTTCAAAAGCACTATGCCCTAATGGGCGAAAAGAGTTTTGATCACACCAAAAAATTTTGGTTCAATCGACTTCGAAAAGATTACAAACTGCTAGAATCTACAGCGCAGCAACCGCTTTCTAAGAATACAACGGTACCGATAGCGCAAGCGGAGGAACAAGTAGCAACGACGACTTCCACTGCACCAAAGCCTGCAGGATTCCAACCTCGATTCAAAGCTGGAGCCACCAGTGTCCCTAAACAAGAGGAAAAAACAGACAATACCCAACAGGCACCGGCAGAAAGCAACATACCAGCTGAACCAACGCAGCAGACTGCCAAACCGACCGGCTTCAAACCTCGGTTCAAGGCTGGTGCAACCACTGTCAATAAACAAGGGGATAAAACAGACAATACCCAACAGGCACCGACAGAAAGCAACATACCAGCGGAGCCAACGCAGCAAGCTGCCAAACCGAACGGCTTCAAACCTCGGTTCAAGGCTGGAGCCACCACTGTCGATAAACAAGGGGATAAAACAGACAACACCCAACAGAAGCCAACAGAAAACAACATACCAGCGGAGCCAACGCAGCAAGCTGCCAAACCGAACGGCTTCAAACCTCGGTTCAAAGCTGGAGCCACCACTGTCAATAAACAAGAGGATAAAACAGACAACACTCAACAGGCACCGGCAGAAAGCAACATACCAGCGGAGCCAACGCAGCAAGCTGCCAAACCGACCGGCTTCAAACCTAGGTTCAAGGCTGGAGCCACCACTGTCAATAAACAACAGGATAAAACCGATAGTATAGAGGACGCAACACCTCCAATATCTGCAAACCCGAGTAATGAAGTCGTCTCTCCTTCCTCTTCCCAACCCCCAAAGCCCCTTGGTTTCAAGCCCAAATTCAAAGCAGGAGCCACTAAGGCTCAGCCAGCTGTCCTCCCTGAATCTGCTATAGACCCTGATGCTATGACTTCAGCAGATTCTGGCAGTACAACCTTGGACAAATCGGCAAACGAAAATCCAAAAGACGCCGAGAAGTCCACATCAACCAGCCCTTTAGGCTTTAAACCACGTTTCAGGGCCGGCATTACCAAAATTGACAAGTCTAATGAAGATTCTTCATCGGAAGATTGATTTTTTCGTGAAAAAATCTAGAATACAAAGAAAAGCTTTAACTTTATAACAATAATCAGCTATAAATATGTTAAAAGAAGAAAGACAAGCCTACATTATACATCAAATCAATCTCCATAATAAGGTATTATCTTCGGACCTGAGTGTCCAATTAAATGTATCTGAGGATACTATTCGTCGGGATTTGAACGAACTTGCAGAAAATGGACAGGTGTTGAAAGTTTATGGAGGAGCTCTTTCCAAGTCCTTTCAATTTCCTTTTCAAGATGGGAATGTGTATGCTAAAGAGTCAAAAAAAGGCATCGCACGCAAAACTATCTCACTCATCCAGAATGGAATGACGGTACTTGTAGGAGGAGGCACCACCGTAATCGAATTGGCTCGAATTATCCCAGAAGATATACAATGCACTTTTTTTACAATTAGTCCTCTTGTGGCGCTAGAATTGGCAGAAAAAGAGAATATAGAAGTTATTTTAGTAGGTGGTAAGCTTTCCAGAAACACGAATATTGTGACAGGAGCACAAGTCATCAATGAGCTATCCGAAATCAAGGTCGATCTTTGTATTTTGGGGACTAATAGTCTATCAATAGATGATGGTATTACAGATTCCGACTGGGAAGTCGTTCAAATCAAACGTGCGATGATTAAATGCTCCCATAAAGTTGCCATCTTGAGTATTGCTGAAAAACTAAATTCAAATCAAAAAATGAAAGTTGCACCTTTACGAGATGTCTCTTTCCTAGTCACTGATTTAGACCCAGCGCATCCATCTTTAAAAGAATTTAACAAAACGATTAAGGTAATCTAACGCAACGCAGATATTTCAAGCTCAAGAATGACATTGGCTTGAAATATTGCGACCAATCCAGGGGCCATCATTCAAAGAAAGGAATTAGAGATTTTAAAAGACAAGATTCGCAACGAAAACGAATGGTATCAACAAAGGGAAAGAAAATATATCCGAATAGGCTCGTCCATTCTTTGTATTAAAACCGTTTCCACATCGAAAATGACTCCTCTCTTTTTCGACAAGCCTCTCCTTGTGTTTATTTGTGTTTAGCGGGAAAGATAATGTCTACAAAAAAAAGTGCAATTTCGGGAATTTTTTGGACGTTGATAGATGCTTTACTTATCAAGGGAGTTGGCTTTGTAACCACCTTGATATTAACAGACTTGCTGTCACCCGATGATTACGGTCTGATTGGGATGATTATAGTTTTTGTATTAGTCGGCAACTCCTTTGTCGAGAGCGGAATGACCGCTTCACTTATTCGGACTAAAAATGCAGACTCTGCAGATTATTCCACTGTGTTTTTTCTCAGCCTATTCAGTGCAATAGTAATCTACGCTATTCTTTTTTTTGCAGCACCACTCGTTTCCACTTTTTACGACAAGGATATTCTAACGCCTATCCTTAGGTGGTACGGCCTCACCTTTATAATCTCCGCCTTCTCTTCCGTCCAATTGACCATGATGACAGCCAAAATGGAGTTCAAGAAGATTACAAAGCTAAATATACCAGGAGCGGTCCTTGGAGCAATAGTTGGTATCACGATGGGTTATCTTGGATATGGTGTATGGTCATTAGCAGCCATGTTTCTAGTCACACAAGTCGTGCAGACCATCTTTTTTTGGTCTTTTTCAGATTGGCATCCAAACTTAATCTTCTCGAAAGAAAAAGCAAAATTCCACTATATATTTGGCTACAAACTAATGTTATCAGGACTTTTGAACACCGTCTTTAACAATATTTACAACATTATTATTGGCAAGTTCTATTCCATAACTTTACTTGGTTACTTCGAGCGATCAAGAACCTTCAACGAGTACCCCACCAACATTATCACTTCCATCGTCTCCAAGGTGACTTATCCGCTCCTTGCCAATATAAAGAATAATCGAGAGGAACTATCCAATGCTTATCAAAAGATATTGGGACTCTCCTTTTTCATTACCGCCCCTCTCATGTTTGGTTTAGCGGCAGTCGCCCATCCCCTATTTCAATTATTATTCAATGACAAGTGGCTACCAGCTGTCCCCTACTTTCAAATCATAAGTTTAGCAAGCATGTTTTACCCGATTCACTCCATCAATCTGAATGTGCTGAAGGTATTCGGTAGGACAGACTTATTCTTAAAATTAGAAGTTATCAAAAAGATTATAACTGTAGTCGTCATTGTACTCTCCATACCTTTTGGAGTGATGGGGCTCGTCTGGAGCAGCGTCATCCTATCTGTCATTGCCCTACTTATCAATACGCACTACAGTGCAAGCATGATTGGTTATTCTACCCAAAGGCAACTTTTGGATATGCTCCCCACTCTTGTACTGTCCGCTCTATTGTATGGCCTTGTATCCTTGACAATATATTTTCTGTCCGATTCGCCTTTAATATTACAGATTTTAGTTAGTTTTATACTCGCTATTACTTTTTATGTTGGTGCAAATTTTGCGTTCAAAACACCATCATTTATGTTTGCGCTCAAATTAGTTAAAGAATACAAGCCATGATTCAAGTTACCAAACCGTTTCTCCCACCCATCGACGAATACCAACAATATGTTGAGCAAATTTGGAAGAGACAATGGCTAACCAATATGGGCCCTTTGTCTAGCGAATTAGAAATGCGTCTTAAGGAATATCTAGACCTGAAGCATCTCCTGTTTGTCGCCAATGGCACCGTTGCTCTGCAAATTGCAATCAAAGCCCTAGAGTTGAAAGGCCAAATCATTACGACTCCTTTTTCATTCGTTGCTACTACAAGTAGCATTGTGTGGGAAGGATGTACACCTGTTTTTGTAGATATTGATAATAAATCACTGAATATCGACCCTGAAAAAATCGAAGCCGCGATTACGCCACAGACGTCTGCAATCCTAGCCACTCATGTATATGGCAATCCCTGTGACATTGATCAAATCGAGCGTATCGCGAAAAAGCACAAGCTAAAAGTCATCTATGATGGTGCACATGCATTTGGGGTAAAATACAAAGGCAAGTCGATCTTTGAGTTTGGAGATATCAGCATCTGCTCATTGCATGCGACCAAACTATATCATGCCACCGAAGGAGGTTTGATTATCACAAAAAGTCCCGAACTCTTAAAAAAAGTAGCATTAATGCGTAATTTTGGCATCTCTGGTTTTGGCACCTATGGCGATATCGGAATCAATGGCAAAAAT
Source organism: Sphingobacterium sp. SYP-B4668 (assembly GCF_027627455.1). Taxonomy (NCBI): domain Bacteria; kingdom Pseudomonadati; phylum Bacteroidota; class Sphingobacteriia; order Sphingobacteriales; family Sphingobacteriaceae; genus Sphingobacterium; species Sphingobacterium sp. SYP-B4668. The sequence continues at coordinate 5,243,069 of NZ_CP115483.1, forward strand.
TCCGAATTCCATGCCGCGATGGGGTTAGTCAACCTCGCCCATTTGCCGGCTATATTTAACAAACGGAAAGAACTTTCAACAACTTATTTGCGCAATTTAAAGACCCTTAGAGCCACATACCCTATTTGGAATACCCAATCAGCTCCCAATTTTGCCTATTTTCCAGTTATACTTGAAAGTGAAGAATTCTTATTGCAATTAGTAGAAGAGCTCAATAAAAATCAGATATTCACACGCCGGTATTTTTATCCGTCGCTAGCAAGTTCCCTTCCTTATCTGGCTCCATCAGCGTTTGCAATTACCGATGATATCTCGAAAAGAGTACTTTGCCTACCTCTGTATCACGATTTGACTATAGAAGAGATTAATCTGATTACAAGAATTATACTACGTGTACAAAATAATTAATCATGGTCATCATTGGAGCAGGTGGATTTGCCAAAGAACTTCTGCAGGTACTTGAAGAGTCGGACAACAAACAATCGATTTTTTTCTTTGACAATACAACAAAAGATGGTCCTGACAAATTGTTTGATCATTATACAATATTAAAGACCGAAGAATCACTTCGTCTACATTTCCAGGATCACAGCCCTGAATTTGCCCTTGGCATTGGCAACCCTAAAACACGAGAACGACTTTATCAGATGGCTATCTCCCTAGGCGGAAAAGTTTCCACTGTGATTGGAGACAGGAATACGATCGGTAAACACGTCTCCATTGGGCAAGGACTCACCGCCTTAAATCACATCGCCATTTCCAATGGCAGTATGATTGGCGAAAATGCACTCCTCTATTACGGAGTAGTAATAACTCACGACTGCAAAATTGGAAACTTTGTCGAATTGTCACCAGGAGCGACCTTGCTTGGACATGTTTCCATTGATGATTTTTCACAAGTTGGAGCAAATGCCACCATTCTACCTAAGGTAAAAGTAGGCAAGCATGTCGTTATAGGTGCCGGGGCTGTTGTTACAAAAGACGTCCCGGACTACCAAACAGTCGCAGGTGTACCTGCCAGAATAGTTTCAAAAAATGGATAATCACATCAGGAAAAACATACACTTCTTACATGACGATAAGTTTACGGATGGTGCGATTGAACAATTCGACAGCTATTTTCCAGGCCAAAATTTGTACATCATATTTGCCTCGGATATTAGCCGTTTGAGATATACCCATCCCAATACCAATTGTCTTATTCTAAATCTTAGAAATAGAAAGAATACAGAAAAAATACTAGCCACCATCACACAGTATAGTTGCACGAATCTATTTATCCACTATATTGACAGCTACAAAGCTGTAATGGCACTCTCCGTATTGACTAAATATGATATCAAAGTCTATTGGATATTCTATGGAGGCGATTTATACGGTTATCTTCAAAAGCACAAGGATTATCCGCTTTTTGATAGAGAAGAAGATCAGCCACGAAAGCCCCTAGGCGCCAATTTGATCAAATCCTTGAAATACCTTATTTGGTTTGGAGTGACTCCTGACCATGCCATCCAAAAATTATTTCTTAAAATCAACTATTTTTGCTTCTGGAACGAAAATGACTTTTACTTATTCAAAGACAACTTTGAAGTCAAAGCCGCTTTCAAATCCTTTATTTATTACAAGGCCCTAGGTGTGGCAAGTGAAATCACAAATACAGAACGGAAGTACATCTTAATCAATCACTCTGCCTCTCCAACTGGCAATCACTTAACACTCCTCACTACATTACGAAATATCGACCTCAAAAAAATTGGCTTAACACCGTTGTTACCACTCAGCTATGGTGATATGGAATATGCCCATAACGTATCGACCGCCTTCCAACAAAACTATGGAGATAGCGTAGAAATAATGAAGGAGTTTGTGTCAATAGAAACCTATCAATACAAATTGTCACAGGTTAGATGTGCCGTCTTCGGAATGAGAAGACAGGAAGCCGCTGGCAATATATTTCAGCTTCTTAATATGGGCGCGCGCGTTTTCCTTCGAAATGAAAACAATCTACTGAAATGGTTAAAAGATCGTGATTTTATCATATTCAGTATCGAAAATGACCTCAAAAGCGAAGAAAACCTAGACCAACTAAATGACGATGAAATCGCGCATAATCGAGCTTGTTATCAGCGATACTTTAACTTATCTGCGTACAATCATATGATGGAACATCTTATAGAAACTTAGAAATCCAGCTTCTTAAATCAAACCATGGAAACCTCTCTAGCCCCTATAGTCCTCTTTGTTTACAACCGTCCGGATCATACCATCCGCACGCTTACTGCCTTGGAGCAAAATACCCTTGCAATGGCTTCCGATTTGTTTATATATGCAGATGGCGCAAAACCTGACAGTAAACAAGAAAAGATTGGACAAGTACGTGAAATAGCCGCCTTACCCTGGAAGTTCAAAAGCGTGACTATCATTGAAAGACAGGAGAATTGGGGGTTGGCCGCAAATGTAATCGATGGCGTCAGCACCATCGTTAACCAATTTGGCAAAGTAATCGTACTGGAAGATGATTTAGAAACCTCTCCCTACACCCTCCAATATTTTAACGATGCTTTGAACCGCTATCAACATGAAGAGAAAGTAATGTCCATCAGTGGCTATAACTATCCTCTAAAAAATGTAAAGACGCTCCCAGAGACATTCTTCTTTCGGGTCACCAACAGCTGGGGCTGGGCAACATGGAGTCGAGCTTGGAAGTATTTCAACCCCGATATAGAAACGCTGATAAGCTCCTTAGATACAGCCGCAATTCACCAATTTAGTATAGAAGGGAAAGAAAACTTTTGGAAACAGGTCCAACAATTCAAATCTGGAAAAATCAACTCTTGGGCAATAAGGTGGTATCTATCCGTCTTTCTACAAAAAGGCCTAACCCTGTATCCTCGGCATTCTTATATTCAAAATATTGGCACTGATGGCACAGGTACCCATTCCGATACCGAATCCACTTATGTTGTATCTTTGTGCCAGCAACAAGCCCACTTCTTTCCACAGCAGATTGAAGAATCGGCAGAAGCCTATGCTGCTATTAAGGACTTTTATACTCACCGTAAAGGAAACTTATGGCAACGAGGAGTTCGATATTTAAAAAAAATCAGCAATTACAGATAATAAAGATGCCTACGAATCTGCCAAAAATATCCATCATTACCATTGTATTCAACAATGTAAAAGATATTGAATACACCCTTGCTTCTGTGTCACGACAGACCTATCCCAATATCGAGTATATCGTCATCGATGGACTGTCTACAGATGGTACCTTAGAGGTAATCCACAAGTATGCACAAGATATTGATATTTTGATTTCTGAAAAAGATAGCGGTATTTACGATGCCATGAACAAAGGTTTGGCCCGAGCAACAGGCGATTATGTTTTATTTCTAAACTCCGGAGACGAACTCTATTCCCCCACAACACTATCCGATATTTTTACACATGGTGACTATGCCGACATATACTATGGAGAGACCAAATTGGTAGATGAAAACCGCCATATATTAGGAGATAGAAGACACAAAACCCCCGAACAATTTGATTGGAAAAGCTTTAAATATGGCATGAATATATGCCATCAGGCCATCTACATCAAAAGAGCAATTGCAGAGCCCTACGATACACAATACCAACTCAGTGCAGATATTGACTGGGTCATTCGAGCGGCTAAAAAAGCAAGGACCACTGTGAATACTCATCAATATGTGGCCAAGTATTTAGTCGGTGGTATGTCTCAAAAAAGACATAAACAAAGCCTTAAAGAGCGATATGCCATTTTCGCGAAACATTATGGAAAATTTACGAACCTATTCAACCATCTTGTAATCGCACTCAGACTACTCTCGTATCGAATTAAGAACGGTAAAACCCAAGACTAATGATGAATCCAGAAATTTTGACAGAACTGGCAAATACCAGAATGCCATTCGGCAAATACCAAGGAGTCCTACTCTGCTATCTCCCAGAAGCCTATATCGTATGGTACAGACAAAAAGGATTTCCAAAAGGTAAACTAGGCGTACAATTAGCCACCTTATATGAAATCAAACTAAACGGTTTGGAATACCTATTAACCCCACTCATCAAGAAGTGACGAGAATCGCGTTTTTCCTTCGTATAAATTGTTTATCTTTGCAGCACTAATTTAGTTCACATTAAACGCCGTTTGCAGCGGTATCAATGAATATCATGACATATCAAACTTTACTGTACTACTGTTACAGCCCTATTGAAAATGCAGAACAATTTGCAGCTGACCACTTAGCATTCTGCCAATCCTTAAATCTTGTTGGACGTATTATTGTTGCAGACGAAGGTCTGAATGGGACAGTGTCAGGTACACAAGAATCTTGTACCGCCTATATGGAGGCTGTCTATGCAGATGGGCGCTTCAATAAGACCGAATTTAAGATTGATGACGTTGATGAGCCATCGTTCATCAAAATGCACTGTCGCTATAAATCCGAAATCGTCCATTCCGGGATGCGCAATCCCAAAGAAATTGACCCCAATCGTCAAACAGGGATTCATTTAGAACCCAAAGATTTTTTAGAAATGAAAGACCAAGACGATGTTGTCGTATTAGATGTCAGGTCTAATTATGAACACACGGTCGGCAGATTCAAAAATGCGGTGACATTGGATATCGAGAATTTTCGCGAATTTCCAGAAAAAATCAAAGAACTTGAACAATACAAGGGAAAGAAAATCCTCACCTATTGTACCGGTGGGATAAAATGCGAAAAAGCTTCAGCTTTACTACTAAAAGAAGGGTTTGAAGATGTCTACCAACTTCATGGGGGGATTATCAAATACGGAAAAGAAGCTGGGGGAGAAGATTTCCAAGGACAATGTTATGTTTTTGATAATCGAGTCACAGTTGATGTCAATTCCGTCAATCCATCGATTGTCTCCACCTGTCGAAATTGTGGTACCACTACCGCTAAAATGATAAATTGTGCCAACCCTGTCTGCAATGAGCATTTTACTCAATGTGATGCCTGTGGCGTGGAACTAGATGGTTGCTGTTCAGATGTCTGTAAAGAACATCCTAGAAAACGCCAGTATGATGGGACAGGGTATTATGTCAAAGTACCGCAACCCGTTAATGCAGAAAAAATCAGTAAACGAAAACATAAACAAATAATAAAGGGAAGCTAAGCTTCCCTTTATTATTTGTTAACCTCTCCAGGCTTTGTATCTATTGATAAGCCCATTTGTAGAAGAATCATGTGTATTTATCTCTTGGCTACTTTCCAATTCTGGAAGTATTTGATTTGCAAGCTGCTTACCCAACTCTACGCCCCATTGATCGAACGAAAAAATATTCCAAATGATTCCTTGAGTAAAAATCTTATGCTCATAAAGTGCTATCAACGTTCCCAATGAACGAGGTGTAACCTCCTTCAATAAAATGGAGTTACTCGGTCTATTCCCTTCGAAGACTTTGAAGTTTTTCAGTCGTTCAATCTCTTCTTCAGATTTACCCACTTTCCTAAACTCAGCGACGACTTCCTCTTCAGATTTACCATTCATCAAAGCCTCGGTTTGGGCAAAGAAGTTAGACAGTAGCATTTGATGATGTTGTCCAATTGGATTATGGGAGATTGCCGGTGCTATAAAATCACAAGGAATCAATTTAGTTCCTTGGTGGATAAGCTGATAGAAGGCATGTTGCCCATTTGTTCCAGGCTCTCCCCAAATAATAGGTCCAGTTTGATAGTCTACGCGCTCGCCGTTTCTATCCACGTATTTTCCATTGCTCTCCATATCTCCTTGCTGAAAGTACGCTGCAAAACGATGTAAATATTGATCATACGGCAATATAGCTTGACTCTCTGCATCAAAGAAATTATTATACCAAATACCCAGTACCGCCAAAATGACTGGAATATTTTCCTCAAAAGGAGCCTGTTGAAAGTGTTGATCCGCTGTGTAAGCACCTTTAAGCAACTCGTTGAAATTGTCGAATCCAATACCTAATGCAATGGACAGCCCTATTGCCGACCATAATGAGTACCGTCCACCTACCCAATCCCAAAACTCAAACATATTTTTCGTGTCAATACCGAAAGCTGAAACAGCTTCAGCATTGGTGCTCAAGGCCACAAAATGCTTTGCAATATCTCCCTCTTTTGCTCCTTGGTCAAGTAGCCAAGCACGTGCAGTGCGGGCATTAGCCATGGTTTCTTGCGTAGTAAAAGTCTTCGAAGCAATTAAAAATAAAGTAGTTTCCGGATTTACGCCCTTTAAAGCTTCCGCAATATGGGTCCCATCCACATTCGATACAAAATGTAGATTCAAATGTGTCTTGTAGGCCTTAAGAGCTTCTGTCACCATCACTGGCCCTAAGTCCGACCCCCCTATGCCAATATTTACAACATCAGTAATGGCCTTCCCGGTAAACCCTTTCCAGTTGCCCGAAAGGATCTCATTTGTAAACTCACGCATATGCTCCAATACGCTCTGAATCTGTGGCATGATATCTTTTCCATCCACAAGAAGTGGATTTCCCCCTTTATTCCGAAGTGCCGTATGGAGTACCTGCCGTCCCTCTGTCTCATTAATTTTCTCCCCCGCAAACATTGCCCGGATAGCATCTTCCAATTTACATTCTTTAGCCAATTGCATCAAGAGCGCCATTGTCTCTTCGTTCACCCTATTTTTGGAGTAATCCAGCAGGATTTCCTCCAAATCGATGGAAAACTTATCAAAGCGTTGCGGATCCGCCTGAAACAACTCTTTTAAGCTGTATTGGTTAATATTGATATAGTGGTCAGTCAAATATCTAAATGCATCTGTCTGTGTAAAATCGATTCTTGGTAACATATTTTTTGTATTTGTTCAAAGATAACAAATTCCATTTTTCTAGCCTTTTTTAATTTGCAGTTTATAGGAATGGCGAAGGGTCGTGGGATTTAATTTTCAATTTTCGCTTTTTAATTTCTACTTTTGACATATGACCAAAGAACAAATTCAAGACTTGAGGGACCGTGTCACGTCCCTGAGGAGGCATCTTTGACATTGATGCCAAAAAAGACGAAATAAACCAAGAACAAGAGCAGACCCTTGCCCCCGACTTTTGGAATGATTCCAAAGCCGCAGAAAAAGTTCTACACGCTATCAAGACTAAGAAAGTTTGGACCGATCAATTCGATTCGGTTGCATCATCTGTAGAAGACACGATTGTATTGTACGATTTTTTTCAAAGCGGTGACGCGTCCGAGCAGGAGCTAGACGAGCAATATCAACTTGCGCGAGAGGGCATCGAAGAATTGGAGTTTAAGAACATGCTCAGTGCTGAAGAAGATCAGCTCGATGCCATTCTTCAAATTACGGCGGGAGCTGGAGGTACAGAAAGCTGCGATTGGGCTGCTATGTTGATGCGAATGTACATCATGTGGGGAGAAAAACACGGCTGTAAAGTTACCGAGCAAGATTCACAGGAAGGAGATGTTGCGGGGATAAAAACGGTTACATTACAATTTTCGGGAAATTTCTCTTATGGTTATTTAAAAGGAGAAAATGGCGTACATCGTCTGGTGCGCATCTCACCATTCGATTCTAACGCCAAAAGACATACTTCCTTTGCTTCCGTATATGTTTATCCGCTCATTGATGATAATATCGAAATTGAAGTAAAAGATTCCGAAATTGAATGGGATACCTTCCGCTCAGGTGGAGCCGGTGGACAAAATGTGAACAAGGTTGAAACAGCTGTGAGATTACACCACAAGCCTACCGGTATCATCATCAAGAACCAAGAATCCCGTTCACAATTACAAAATAAGGAAAATGCTTTTCGTTTGTTAAAATCCCAGCTGTATGAAATCGAGATGCGTAAGCGCCAAGAAGCCTCTGCCGTAATCGAGGGGTCCAAGAAAAAAATAGAGTGGGGATCACAGATTCGAAACTATGTCTTGCATCCATACAAATTGGTTAAAGACTTACGCACAAGCATAGAAACATCCAATACGCAGGCTGTATTAGATGGTGATATCGATTTGTTTTTAAAAGCATACCTTATGGAATTTGGAGGCTAGCTTCCCCAACAAAGATTTACAATCAAAGAGCAAGGAATAAAGATCAATTTTTTAAGTTCTTTACACCTTGCTCTTTTTATCTTCGCTCATTTGCGCCTGTTTGTAAACTCTTTACAAGCATTTTAAACAGGCTCTTCAGTCCTAAATAACTAAAATGAGTTTTTCCACATCATGCTCTCTACAGGACGGACGGTCTTACCGTTGTATTTTGCATTACCTTTTGTATTATAAAAAGTCTCAATATCACCTTCCACTGCAAAATAAATCAATTGTCCTATAGGCATTCCGGCATATATACGGACAGGCTGGGCGACAGAAATTTCTAGGGTCCAGGTATTACAAAAACCTACATCCCCCTTACCTGCAGTCGCGTGGATATCAATCCCCAATCGTCCAGTACTTGATTTCCCTTCCAAGAACGGGACGTGTTGATGCGTCTCTGTATACTCCAATGTCACCCCAAGATAAAGCGTGTTCGGTTCCAACACGTAGCCTTCCGCAGGGATTTCGAAATGTGTAATCTTATTGTGCTGCTTTGCATCCAATACTCGGTCAGTATAGGTTGCAAGATATTTCCCCAGGTGCACATCATAAGAATTTGTGCCTAGGCACCCGCGATCAAACGGCTCGATAACAATCGCTCCTGACTCAATTTCTTCCAGTATTCTTTTGTCCGATAAAATCATGATTTGTAAAAATAGACCAACTATGTTGGTAATTCACACATAGTCAGCCTTCAAAAATACAGTTTTAGCCAATAATTATCGTGAATTATTCCGAATTTATTTAATACCGACAAATTTCCAAACATTCTTCAAATCTGTTTGATTTTAATTTTTCGTCTGTGTAACTTGCATCTATCATACATCCATTATATTATCCCCACTATGCCCTTAGTATACTTACGAGAGTTGGACGAACACACCAAATTTGCAATCTGGAAGATTGAAGAATCTGCGGACGATTTATTGTCAAGTCTGCAATTAGACACCCGTGAGAAGGCAATACTAGATTCATTCGGTAAAGGAAAGCGCATATTACATTGGATGACTACACGCGTGCTATTACGCTATCTACTCCAAACAGACCAATATATTGACTGTCCCTCTGATTCGAATGGGAAGCCATATCTCGTCAACTTTCCCTATAAATTATCTTTAACCCACTCCTTTGACTATGCAGCGGTCATGCTCAGTTCTAAGGGTGAAGTCGGAATTGATCTAGAAATTGTAAAGGATAAAGTAGTACGCATCCAGCATAAATTCTTGAAACCAGAAGAACTGGCCTTCATTCAAGGTGAAAATACCATCGAGCAACTCTATGCATGTTGGTGCGCAAAAGAAGCTGTTTACAAACTCCAAGGCAACAGAGGTGTTTCTTTTTTAGACAACATGACCATTCAGCCATTTGAATATCAGGCACAGGGCGTATTGCAATTGCAATTGACAACCTCGACATACACACATACATACGATGTCCACTTTGAAAAATTTGGCGAGTACATGCTTGGTTATGCAGTAGAATAGCCTTATCGATTAAGCAATAAGGATAGAAAAATAACCGAGCAGTGACTTGAACGTCTTTACACTTTCTTCCTCGCCCATTTGCACCTCACCAGTTAAAATCTGGGTTTTCGCTTTTCCAAAAATGCGGCTACTCCTTCCTCAAAATCCGGAGTTTCAAAGCACTTCCCAAACTCTTCACTCTCCACTACATATCCATTCTTTTGCTTATCGCCATGCGCGTTAACAGCACGAATTGCGGCTGCCACTGCTGTTTTAGACCGTGAAAATATTTGATGGAGAATTTCTTCACATGTTGATATTAGTTCATGGGCAGCGACCACATGATTGACCAAGCCCCAACGATTGGCATCATCTGCTGAAATCATTCCTCCAGTCATAATCATTTCTAGCGCCTTTCCCCTTCCTACCAACTCTGTAAGCCGTTGTGTCCCCCCATAGCCAGGAATCAGTCCTAAAGAGACCTCTGGCAGGCCAACTTTCGCTTCCGCTACTGCTACTCTTAGGTGGCATGAAAGAGCCAATTCAAGCCCTCCCCCTAACGCATAGCCATTAATAGCCGCGATTACCGGCTTTTCAAAGTACTGAATACGATCCATTAGTTTTACACTCCCCAGCTGGGACAATTTCCTTCCTTCCTCTTCACCTAGTGATTGGAATTCTTTGATATCTGCCCCCGCAACAAATGCCTTTGCCCCGCTTCCCGTCACAATTATACCCCAGACGTCTATATCTGAAGCCAAATCAGTTAGGGTCAACATCAACTCTTCTATTGTTTTGGTATTCAATGCATTGAGTTGCTGCTCACGATTTATCGTGACATATGCAATTCGACCTTCCTTTTTGACTAAAATATTTTCAAAAACACTCATAATCAGCTGTTTAAAAATTAAAATGAACCGAAAAACGAACCCTTTCCTTTCGGATATTATCATATTCTCTATAGGAAAGTCGTTTAACGTACTCCACCGTAAAAAATCGGAATACATTCTCTAATCCCACCGTCGCCTCAAGATAGGGCTTTTCGCCGATGGTACGCGTTGCAATCTTACCCTCGTCATCGCGATCAAAATGTACCACCTCATTACTGATATACGGATTATTTTGTGGAGCTAAATCCCCGTAAAACATCCGAAGTCGCCACAATTCACGCCACTTTAACTTCTTAACAAGCGGTATTTTATTCAGGAAAAATCCATTCAATCGATGATCTACCCCGACCTTGACAAATCGATCCGCCACAAACTCCATCTTATTCATCATGAAATAATCAAAAGTATGGCGATCCAAGACAGTTTGCACATTTGGAATTTCCAATAATGGATACGGCAACGTTCCCCAAATCTTGCCTGCGACAGCGGTCATATCCATATAGCCCAACTGGTTTAAAAACCATCTTTTGGAAACCGAGAATCGAAGAGCATCGTAATTATATTCCCCGCCAATAAACCCTTCAATACCTCGATTGTATTGCAATGAAAAGACAGGATGCTGTTCGATAACCGTACTACGAGTCAAATTCCTATAATAGAATTTTTCATTCGGAGCCCAGCGCAGTATCATTTCAGCATCATTGGTAATAATACGAGGTAAAATTTGCCCGGACTGTGTCCCTGTTTTATTGAAAATCAATGTTCCAGCAGTTTCACGTCTGAAATAAGTAAAGCCCGTACTGATGCTAATGTGGTTTCCAAACTCCCAAACATGGTTCAATTTGTACGCATCATTGAACAAAAATTTATCTGGCTTATTACTACTTAACGAGCTGAAGAAACTATCCCCTTTTTTAAAGCCAATGCCTCTACCAGGCTCCATCAAATCATGTTGTACGATAGCCTCTACATAATGTGCTGGAAAAGTTGCGACTGATTCCCCATTCACGGACACCGCCGATCGTCCATAATACTTCATCTGCTGATCCTTGAGGCCATAGGCTACATATCCCTCCAAATAAATTTTATCCGACAGTATATTGGTCGTACGCCCTCCAAAACGGAGACGGTTTCCTTCGACTTCATTAAAACTATAGGTATATTCCAACGGGCCAAATTCCACGGGCCCCGCATTGTAGAAACCCTGTGCCAATAGATATCCCAATGCCATCAAGCGCTTGACACTTTTCATATTATTAAGCGAATCGGTATTGGAATACACCATCTGCTCAACCGTATTTAAAGGAATAGGTCGCTTGCGATTTAAGAATGCGCTATCTTGACTAGCGGTAGTCGTCATTTCTGTAGGAGCTCCTTTAAAGATATCCGAAGACACTGGCGTCTTGAAATCATAGTTAGAATTAAAAGAGACCCGACGACCAAAAAGAGCGTCCTCTTTACGGCCACCAAATAAAATCAATAAATCAGATCGACGCAATAACATAAAGCCATCTTCATTCGGATTATAATGTAGACTAATCAATATATCATTTATCCAGTTAATATTAGCCTCTTTCCCGACAATCAATTCTGCTTGACGGACGGCATATCGTCCATCTACCGTCACCTGTAGCGTTCCGCTAAAAAGTAAGTCTTGTTTATTCTTCGGTTCAAAGGCCAGTTCGATAAACTGTCCCTCGGACGTCTCGATAGTATCTAAGATATAATAACGGTAGAAAGTCTTCGCTTCATCAGCAATAGGACTTAGGAACAGCTTATTGACGACAAAAACATTAGCATCATAGATATCAACGGGCTGAAATTGGTAATTAAGGTATTGCTGGATATTTGCGTTATTGATATATCGAGGATCGAACTCAGTCTTTTTATGCGATCTAATCAATTTCTTAAACTTAGACGGATTTGTCTGCGAGTATACATCTGAAAAATTCTCTTCCATATACATCGGCAATAGTGCTTTCCCTTTGATAGAAGCCGTATCTAGGTTTTTAAAGATAAACCCCGCTTTGCCAAGCCGCTTTTCCATTGTTTTCCGTGGATCCACCAATCCAAATTGCACCTTCTCATATTCTTCAAAATGCACTTGCTCCAAGGATTTCAGCCGATTACCTTTCTTATGTTTGATGACCAGATCTATCAATTCCAATGCGGCGGTATCCCTCTTTGGCTTTCCCTTCTTTGAAATAGTCACCATTTCCAACATGTTGTCCGCATAGTCCAACTCAACAAGAAGTTGCTTGAGCGTATCGGTTGTAACAGGTAAGGTTACCGGACTAAAGCCCATTGCTCTAAAGTTGATCGAGGTATGTTTTGCATTCGCAAGCACCGAAAAGTTACCCGCAGTGTCGGTAGAAGTCCCAACATTCCCAGGGGAAAGCACCACGGTTGCCCTCGGAATTCCATATCCCGTATTCTTATCCACAACCCTTCCTTTGATTGAAAGCTGGCCAAACACAGGATAGGTCATCCACAATAGGTATCCTACAAGTAAAATATAGTTTAGTCGCTTCTGATATATCATACTTAAATCCTGCACATCTCCATAAATATACAATTTGTAACGGGAGAATAAAATAGATAACGAAGCCGAGATGTAAATAATTTCAACACATAGTGCAAATATTATTTACACCAGTCCGCATCGACACCTGATTTAATGAAAAATGCATGGTCTTATACCATGCATCGCAATGTTTTTCGAAAAGTACGTACTGTCTATAGCAATTCGACCGCCCAAATCATTTCAACAATCTTTCTGCCGACAGGTATATACCTCTTCTCTTCAACTCACTAAATCAGTTGGATCAAACAATCTGGATAAATTCCAATAAGAATTGTTAATACGATAGCGACAAAAAAGACCACACTATAATTTAAGGGTACCGAAAGACTAGATATGCTTGTTGATTCTGCCGCTTTAAAATACATAGCGATTACCACGCGTAGGTAATAAAAGACCCCTATTACCGCATTTATTGCCGCTAGGACAAGCAACGTAATATGGTAGTCATTCATAGCAATAGTAAACATCATGAACTTGCCGACAAACCCAGCTGTCAGGGGAATTCCGGCCAAAGACAGCATCGCAACAGTAATGGTCAATGCTAGCCAAGGATTACTTTTCCCTAACCCATTAAAAGAGCTGAAATGATCGGTACCATCCTGGCGTTTGACTAGAATCAAGGCCCCAAAAGCGACAACCGATGATAGGGAATACGCCACGACATACAAGAGCACGGCACTCGCAGACTGTGTACCTACTGAAACTATTGCAAACAACATATAGCCTGCATGAGCAATACTTGAATAAGCCAACATCCTTTTAAATGAATGCTGCATCATAGCGGAGATATTACCAATGAATAGGGTGATAATAGCGATGGTTAATAAAATCGGTGTCCAAAAATCATTTAACGGCACCAAAACGGTACTGAACAAGCGTAGCATACCTGCGAAGGAAGCAGCTTTCACAACAGTACTCATATAAGAGGTAATCAAAATCGGGGCCCCATCATACACATCTGGTGTCCAAAAGTGAAAAGGTGCCGCACCGACCTTGAAGCAAAGTCCAACAATTAAAAATAAAATTCCTGCATAAAACATCGGCGATATATCATGAGGATGTGCAATCACATATTCCTTAATAACCTCCAGATCAAAAGAAGCCGACGCCCCGTAAAGCAACGCAATCCCAAATAAAAGAAAGCCGGTAGAGAAAGCCCCCATCAAAAAGTATTTTAATGAGGCCTCATTAGATGCAAAATCCTTCTTACGGATACCTACCAGAATGTAAAGAGCAACGGACATAATCTCGATACCCATAAATAGCATGGCAAAGTTATGATACGAATTGACCAACAATGCCCCCGTAAGAGAAAATAGGATTAACGAATAATACTCCGCTACATGCTCACTTATAGCACCAAAATAGGCCCTCGAAAGCAATAGCACCAATGCGGTGATCACCACGCATAGCACAGAAAACGCCACCGAAAAATGATCAAAAATAATCATGCCGCTGTAGAGTGGCTCTGCTTCGGTATTCCATTCCATTAGGAGAAAGGCCAATACTCCACCCAGGCCCAATAAAGCCACGGGGAGAATAGCCTTTTTTGCTTTATAAAGGCCCAAATACAAAACTAATATTGCTAATAAAGACAGCGTGATAATCGCACCCATAATAAAACCGATCTAATATTTTTTCGCTATAATTCTAAAACTTTACCACATCAATCAACTGTTGGATTGACGCTTCCGACAAGCCTAACAGTCCATTGGGAGTAACACCAATATAAATAATTGCTATCGCAACAATGCTCAACAGCAACACCTCATGTCCGCTAATATCAGACACCATTGCATACTGCTCTTTCAAAGGCCCAAGCATCGACTTTTGAAAAAGTCTCAACATGTATACAGCCCCTAGTATCAAAGTCAAACCTGCAAACACAGCATACCAAAAACCATATTCGTAAACCCCAATCAAGAGTAAGAATTCACCAACAAATCCATTTGTCAATGGCAAACCTACAGCCCCCATAACAATGATTAGAAAAAACACCGCCAGATTAGGCATACGCTTAGCTAAGCCTCCCAAGTCAGCCAATGAGCGAGTTCCAGTTCTTGAACTGATGATGTCCAATACATAAAATAGGCCGATGACCGATATCCCGTGATTAATCATCTGAATCATAGCCCCTTGCAACCCCTGTAAGTTCCAAGAGAAGACACCCGCACTGATTAAGCCAACGTGAGCAATAGAAGAGTATGCGACCAATCTTTTGATATCCTTTTGTTGGATAGCAATGATAGAAGCATACACAATGCCTATTACTGAAAGAACCATGGCCAATTGTCCATAAGCGGCTACCCCCAAAGGAGCCACTGGAATGAGCCATCGGATCAATCCATACACGCCCATTTTTAACATAATCCCCGCCAGTAACATAGTACCCACTGTCGGTGCATTCGTATACGTATTAGGTTGCCAAGTATGGAACGGGAATAACGGAATCTTGATTGCAAATGCCAAAAAGAACGCCCAGAAGACCCACCTTTGAGCAGCATCCGACATTTGTAATCCGACAAATGAGGTCCATTCAAAATCCTTGGAGGCGGTCTGTTGTTGCAGATAAATAATTGCCACCAACATGAAAATACTTCCCAGAAAGGTATAAACAAAGAATTTGAGATTGACCTTAATACGATCGCCCTCTCCCCATAATGTACAAATAAAATAAATCGGAATCAAGGCAATTTCCCACCCAACGTAGAAAGTAAAGGCATCCAAAGCCAAGAAAACCAAAAGAAGGCCTGTCTGCATAAATGCAAGTAAAGCATATAGGTTGCCCTTGAACCCTTTTGAAAAAGTAGCTAAGATAATCAATGGCATCAAGCCATTTGTAAGCAATACCAAGGGAAGGCTAATTCCATCCAACCCGATATGAAAGTGGATTCCTAAGCTTTGGATCCAAACATAATTTTGCTCAAACTGTACCAGTGCGTTCGGTACGAATTGACACAGAAAAGGAATTGTAAAAGCCAACTGCACCAACGAAAGAACAAGTGCTATTCCCTTAGCAGTTTGAGATTTCTTGACGAATGCTAAGACAAAAGCACTGACCAGCGGTAATAAAAGCAGTATACAAAGATTAGTCATCTATACAATTATTTTTTTTTCTAAAAGCTGAAAACTCCATACACAAATAAGACAATTACGGCCACTACCATCATGAAGATATAGAATCCGACTTGGCCATTCTGCAACTGTCGAATCCCTTTACCTGACGTCACAAAAAATTGGGCTACCCCTTCGACTATACCATCTATTCCAGACCGATCCACTATCTTATATAAAAACTTAGAAAACGAATTGAGAGGCTTGACAATCACGCTATCATAAAGCTCGTCAACATACAATTTTTGGTAGGATAGACGGTGTAGACCATTATCCTCCAATGCATCCGATTTTGGTATGTACCCCTTCTTCACATATCTGATATAAGTGACAACCGCCATGATAATAGCTGCCAATGCGGATACCACCATTAGAACAATCTCTGTTTGATGATCGATGTGGATGGTTCCCTTGATCGATTGTCCCTCTGAGAATACAGGTGCAAGGAAGTTTGCCAGCTTATGCCCTCCACCAATCGCCTCTGGCACATTCATTACCCCAC
This sequence comes from Sphingobacterium sp. SYP-B4668, assembly GCF_027627455.1. Taxonomy (NCBI): domain Bacteria; kingdom Pseudomonadati; phylum Bacteroidota; class Sphingobacteriia; order Sphingobacteriales; family Sphingobacteriaceae; genus Sphingobacterium; species Sphingobacterium sp. SYP-B4668. The sequence goes on from NZ_CP115483.1 coordinate 5,259,712, forward strand.
CGATAGCGGCTAGTATAGCCAATACAATTAGCGGGAATGTCATCGTGAGAGGAGACTCATGTAGATGTTCCTTTTGTTTTTGGCTGCCTCTGAATGTTCCAAAGAAAGTCAGATATAACAACCTGAACATATAGAAAGCAGTAAACAATGCGGCAATAAAACCAAATGTCCACAACAATTTATTTTCAGCAAAGGCAAAGGCCAAAATTTCATCTTTTGAGAAAAACCCAGATAATGGGGGTATTCCCGCAATGGCTATCGTTCCGATCAACATCGTGACATAGGTAATTGGCAGCTTCTTCTTGAGTCCACCCATTTTTCGCATATCCTGTTCATCACTCATGGCATGGATCACAGATCCTGCCCCTAAGAAAAGTAAGGCTTTAAAGAAGGCATGGGTAAGTACATGGAAGAAGGCTCCGGTAAATGCGCCGACACCCAATCCCAAGAACATGTATCCAAGCTGTGACACCGTAGAATAAGCCAACACCTTCTTAATATCATTTTGCGTCAATGCAATAAATGCGGCTATCACTGCAGTCGCCACACCCACAATTGCGATAATCTGCATAGTAAGTGGTGATAAGGTAAACATGATATTGGATCGAGCAATCATATAAATACCTGCCGTTACCATCGTCGCCGCATGGATTAGAGCCGATACAGGCGTTGGGCCAGCCATAGCATCTGGCAACCAGGTAAACAAGGGAATTTGAGCCGATTTACCAGTAGCTGCAATAAATAACAGAATGGTAATAACGGTCAATGTCATATCACCCACAGCAAATTCTTTCACCTGTGGGAATACGGTTGCGAACTCAAAGGACCCGAATGTATAGAAAATAAAAAAGATAGCTAAAAGAAAGCCCAAATCTCCAATTCTATTCATTACAAATGCTTTCTTAGCTGCAGAGGCATACGAATCATTGGTATACCAAAATCCGATAAGCAAATACGAGCATAAGCCAACTCCCTCCCAACCAATGAACATGACCAAAAAGTTGGATCCAAGCACCAATAACAACATGAAGAAGATAAAGAGATTCAGATAAGCGAAGAATTTACCAAATCCGCTATCTTTATGCATATATCCTATCGAGTAGAGGTGAATCAAAAATCCAATCCCAGTCACAATCAATAGCATGATTGCGCTGAGGGGATCTACTAAGAAGGACAAGGCAACGTTTAATTTACCAACTTGGATCCAATTGAAGATCTCTTGCGTAAATACACCGTTAGCACCCGCAGCCCGAGCATCGTATACCTCGCAGAACACGAAGCAACTCACCACAAAAGCCCCTAGTACAACACCACTTCCGATTATCCCGATAATCGACTTAGGAAGAATATGTTGCCCTATACCGTTTATTAAGAACCCGATCAGCGGGAGTAAAGGAATCAACCAAATTAATTCAATCATAATTTTCTATGCCTTAATCTTCAAAATATTACCAACGTAAGCGACTTAAAGACGCGATATCCACGGACTTGGTATTTCGGTATACCATAATAATGATGGCCAAACCTACTGCCACTTCCGCCGCCGCCAAAGCCATAATAAAAAAGACGAATACTTGTCCGCCTGGATCCCCATGATGAGAAGAAAATGCCGCCAAGAGCAAATTGACCGCATTTAACATCAATTCTATTGACATCATGATGATGATCACATTCCGTCTAATCAGTACCCCAATCACCCCTATTGCAAATATGATACTGCAAAAAATTAAATAATGATTTAAGGGTACTCCCTGTATCTGTTGAACAATATTATCCATCTGTACGCTGTGTATCTTTTTTAGCCAATAAAACTGCACCCACCATTGCGGTTAACAACAAGATGGAAGCAATCTCAAAAGGCAATAAAAATTTGTCAAATAATACCTTTCCTAACTCCTTCACCAACCCTATGGTTGGCTGAGCAAGCACTTGCCCATTATCAACTTCTAACACCCGTAGAGAGCCCAAGACGACAACAATCAGACACATACCAGCGATTGTCCCCATAATCTTGACGAGATGTGACCGCATAGGCTCCGTTTCCTTATTGAGATTCAAGAGCATCAATACAAAAAGAAACAATACCATAATGGCCCCCATGTAGACGATAAAGTTTACAATGGCCAAGAATTGGGCATTTAATAAAATATAATGTACTGTAAATGTAAAAAAAGTAATAACCAAGTACAGCACACTATGTACTGGATTCTTTGTGAAAATGGTCATTAACGCAAAGAAAATAGACAAAAAGGCTATAAAATAAAATATCGTCATCTGCTAATTAGGTTATGCTTTTTGGTGTATTGGATAGCTTTGTTATATCAAATTTAGGTTCCACCAACTTATCTTTGCCGTAGATGAAATCCTTTCGTACATAGTCCGCAGTCACATGAGGACCGTCCAAGTAAATCGCTTCCTTAGGACATGCCTCCTCACATAATCCGCAAAAAATACACCGGAGCATATTGATTTCATATACTGCAGCATATTTCTCCTCCCTATAAAGCCCTTCTTCTCCTTTTTTTCGTTCTGCCGACGTCATTGTAATGGCCTCCGCTGGACAAGATAGCGCACAAAGACCACATGCCGTGCATCGTTCCCTTCCTTGTTCATCACGTTTCAGAGAGTGTTGTCCTCTAAAATTTTTAGAATAAGGACGAATTTGCTCTGGATATTTAATCGTCGGTATCTTCCTAAAAAAGTGCTTCAATGTAATGGATAGCCCTTTAGCAATAGCAGGGAGATACATGCGCTCCCATATATTCATTGGCTTTTGTTCCAGTACTTTTTTTCTATTTGATAATGATTGCATAGCTTCTTCTTTTATTGTCACGTCGTGCGCTTGTTACCTTTCTGCTCTCTTCACTTAATAACGTTAACTCCATACCCCTAGCTCCACCACGTATCTTTTGCAATAGTGATAATACCTGTCAACACAATGTTGGCTATAGCCAATGGAATCAATACTTTCCAACCCAGATTCATCAACTGATCATAGCGAAAGCGCGGCAATGTCCAACGTATCCACATAAAGAAAAAGATGAATGCAAATATCTTGATAAAGAATACAATCACCCCGATGATAGTAATCCAATTTTGTGAAAGTCCAAGGTCATCCATAAATGGAAAATTATACCCACCGAAGTACAACGATGCCATCAATGCAGAAGACACAAACATATTGATATACTCAGAGAACATATATAGTCCAAGCTTCATAGATGAGTATTCCGTATGATATCCCCCGACCAATTCGGTCTCACATTCTGGCAAATCAAATGGCACTCGATTACATTCCGCAAACGAGCATACCATAAACAATAAGAAGCCCAGTGGTTGTACCCAAATGTTCCAATTGACAAAGCCGTGCTGTTGTGCAACGATATCACCCAATTTAAGCGACCCAGTGACCATCAGTAGTGCAATTAGCGACAAACCTAACGCGAGTTCATAACTAATACTCTGTGATGCGGCACGAATAGCTCCCATTAGGGAAAATTTATTGTTTGAAGCCCAGCCTCCCAACATAATACCGTAGACCCCCAACGCCACCACTCCAAAGATATAAAGCACCCCAACGTTAATATCGGCGACTTGTAGTATAATCGCCCTATCTCCGATTGTTAATGTTTGTCCCCAAGGAATTACTGCTGACGTAATACAAGCCGTGATAATAGCGATAGTAGGACCTAGGATAAAAAGCGTCTTATGTGCTCCCGCAGGAATAATTTCTTCTTTGAAGAAAAACTTACCGCCATCACACAATGGTTGAAGTAAGCCGTATAGTCCCGCTCGGTCAGGGCCATAACGGTCTTGCATAAATCCGGCAACTTTTCGCTCCGCCAATGTTGAATACATCGCAATCACAAGCGTGACAACGAAAATAATAACAACTAAAACTGATTTTTCTATAATGAAAGCTGTTTCCATGCTTATATCTTATACTATTTTAATCTTTCTGTACGCGCCAATTGTTCTTGATTTGCTTCCTGCAATTCCAAATCTTCCTTAATAACTGCTGGAGGATTGAAATCCAGGTAGTGATTCGCGCCAATGACCGAATCTTTATCGATCAAAGTTGGCTCATCCAATACCCAATCATCTGTATGTTTCTTATCGAATCGGCAAGTATTACAAATGAATTCCTCCACCTCTCCGTATTCGTCTTTACGAGCTGTTACACGCAATACTTCAGTCCCCTTATACCATAAAGTGACCTTACCTGCGCAGGTAGGACAATCCCGATGAGCATCTACAGGTTTAGTGAACCACACTCGATTCTTGAATCTGAATGTTTTATCAGTCAATGCACCGACCGGACAAACGTCGATCACGTTTCCTGAAAAATCATTATCCACAGCCTTTTGTATATATGTGGAAATCTCTGCATGATCGCCTCTGTTTACGATACCGTGAACACGTTTTTCAGTAAGTTGATCGGCAACGAATACACAACGATAACACAATATACAACGGTTCATATGCAACTGTATCTTATCGCCAATATCAATCCGTTCGAATGTACGTCGCTCAAACTCGTACCGCGTAGCCTCACTCCCATGTTCGTATCCCAAATCTTGAAGTTTACATTCTCCCGCCTGATCACAAATTGGGCAATCCAGCGGATGATTGATCAAGAGCATCTCCACGACACCCTTACGTGCCTCTACAACCTCTGGGGAAGTAATATTCAACACTTCCATCCCATCCATGACTGTCGTCCGACAAGATGCAACAAGCTTAGGCATCGGACGAGGGTCCTTCTCGGAGCCCTTACTGACTTTTACAAGACAGGTTCGGCATTTCCCGCCAGAACCCTCTAACTTGGAATAATAGCACATCGCTGGAGGAACAATATCTCCACCAATTTGACGGGCAGCATTCAAAATTGTCGTTCCTGGAACTACTTCTACAGGAATCCCATCTATGCTTACCTTGATTTTTACATCCTCTGCCATTTTTCTACTCTCTTTTAGTACGTTAATTAAACAACCGGTGTTAATGGATCCGCATAATGTGCAAGACCGAAGTTACGGCTTAATGCTTCATTGGGATGGGTGATGTGCCATTCAAATTCATCCCTAAAATGTCTTATTGCAGCTGCTACTGGCCATGCGGCGGCATCTCCCAAAGGACAGATGGTATTTCCTTCAATCTTACGCTGTATATCCCAAAGCAAATCTACGTCCTCCATCGAACCCTTTCCAGATTCAATCTTATGGAGGACTTTTTCCATCCATCCAGTCCCCTCCCGACATGGAGAACATTGTCCACAGCTCTCATGATGATAAAACCGCGTGAAATTCCACGTATTCCGAACAATACATTGATCTTCATCAAAGGCAACGAACCCACCCGACCCCAGCATTGTTCCAGTGGCAAAACCACCATCCGCAAGCGATTCATATGTCATCAGGCGACTTGCACCATTGATGGTCTTCGTAATCAAATTGGCAGGTAGGATAGGAACAGATGATCCCCCGGCAACTACCGCTTTTAATTTCTTTCCGTTCGCTATTCCGCCGCAATATTCATCTGAGTATATAAATTCCTCTACAGGAAGTCCCAATTCAATTTCATAAACACCTGGCTTTGCCAAATTCCCACCTGCCGAAATCAGTTTTGTACCGGTACTCCGGTCAATACCAATCTTAGCGTATTCTTCACCTCCGTCATTAATGATAGGCACTGTCGCAGCAATGGATTCCACATTATTCACGACTGTAGGACAGCCGTACAATCCTGCAACGGCAGGAAAGGGAGGTTTAATCCGCGGATTACCTCGTTTTCCTTCCAAAGACTCTAACAACGCGGTCTCTTCGCCACAGATGTAGGCTCCCCCTCCGGGTTGAACGTAAATCTCGAGATCATACCCAGTTCCCATAATATTCTTGCCTAAAAAGCCAGCATGCTTGGCTTCTAAGATAGCCTTCTCCAAAATGCGAATTTGTGGCATCATCTCACCCCGAACATAAATATAGGAGGTATGGGCACCTAAAGCATAGCTAGACACAATCATTCCCTCAATTAAGGCATGGGGAATATGTGTCATCAAGAAACGGTCTTTAAACGTACCAGGCTCAGATTCGTCTGCATTACACACCAAGTAACGAGATACACCTTCTGGTTTAGCCAGAAAACTCCATTTCATCCCAGTGGGGAAACCTGCTCCACCCCTTCCGCGGAGACCTGATTTTTTCACTTCCTCGACGACATCATCGGGAGACATGGTCTTCAACGCCTTTTCTACCGCACGGTAACCTCCGCGTTCACGATAGACATCGTAGGTGTTGATTCCCGGAACATTGATATGTGTTAGTAATAACTTACGAGCCATTTTTTATTCTTCTTGCAAGGTGATTTACTGTTTTTCTCGGAGATCCTGTATGAGTCGGTCCACACTTTCCTCGGTCAGGTTCTCATAAAATGTATACTCGGGTCCAATCTGCAATACAGGGCCATAGCCACAGGCAGCCACGCACTCGACTCCTCTCCAAGAGAAAAGACCGTCGGCGGTCACTTCTCCCTCTTTGACGCCCAATTTATTTTCAATATGTGTCATGATTCTCTCTGCTCCAACTAGACAGCATGGTCCGGTGCGACACACCTCCAACACATACTTCCCTTTGGGCGCTAAAAAATACATGGTATAAAAAGAGGCGACCTCATACACCTCTATGGGTTGAATGTCAAGGTAAGCGGCAACCTTATCCATCGCTTCTACACTTAGCCAGCCAAACTCGGCTTGCACTAGGTGTAAGATGGGCAATAGGGCCGATTTTTGCCTTCCTTCTGGATATCTTGATACCACTTCCGCAAACTTTTGTAAAAGCTCGGAAGAAAACTCTACGGGTTGACTGTCTCTTACACTAAGCATCTAACTCTCCTGCAATAACGTTTAAACTACTCATATTAATAATCGCATCAGATAGCAACATTCCACTGCTCATGGGTGCAAACATCTGATAATTGATAAATGACGGTCTTCTAAAATGTAGACGATAAGGCGTACGCCCTCCGTCATGGATGAGATAGAAACCCAATTCACCATTCCCCCCCTCGACAGCGTGATACACTTCGGATTTAGGGGTATCCCACTCACCCATCACAATCTTAAAATGATAGATAAGTGCTTCCATATTCGTATAGACCTGCTCTTTCGGCGGGAGGTAAAACTCAGGAACATCTGCATGGAATACACCCGCAGGCTCCTTCACTATTTTGTCGAGCGCCTGCTCTATAATACGCATAGATTGCCACATTTCTGCATTACGCACCATGAAACGGTCGTACACATCCCCAGTAGTACCTACAGGTATTTCAAAGTCGAACTCCTCGTAAGAGCAATACGGTTCTTGCGCCCGTACGTCGTAATCAACACCCGTAGCGCGCAGTATAGGTCCGGACCAACTATAGCTCAAAGCTTGCTCTGGGGTGACAGCAGCTACACCCGAGGTTCGCTCTATAAAAATCCTATTACGGACAAACAATTCTTCAAATTCTTTCAGCACAGGAGGAAACCGCTCTAAGAACTCGCGAATCTTAGCAAATGCAATCTCATTAAAATCTCGCTCAAAACCGCCGATACGACCGATATTGGTCGTTAAACGGGCACCACATATTTCTTCAAAGATTTCATAGATGAATTCCCGCTCTTGCATGACATATAGGAAGCCCGAAAAAGCACCTGTATCCACTCCTAAGATACCATTACAGATAATGTGATCAGCGATTCGCGCCAGTTCCATTACGATGACGCGCATGTACTGCACGCGCTTTGGAACCTCAATCTCCAAGAGCTTTTCAACAGTCATGTGCCACCCCATATTGTTAATCGGAGAGGAACAATAGTTTAGACGGTCTGTGAGCGTGGTAATTTGATAAAACGGACGATGCTCTGCAATTTTCTCAAATGCACGATGGATATAACCAATGGTAGAAACCCCACTAACGATACGCTCCCCATCAATCTGTATAACATTTTGAAAAACACCATGCGTAGCTGGGTGCGTAGGTCCAAGATTTAGGGTTATCAGTTCATCCTGCGGATCATTGTCCGAAAAAACAGGCTTATTTGGGGTTATCTTGGTTATGAAATCGCTCATCTTAAATATTAGTTATCGGCCAAAATAAAGGTCTTTTTTATCGATACGGTTTGGATCTTCCAGTGGATATTCCCTACGCATGGGGAACACTTCCATATCATCCACATTTAAAATCCGACGAAGATCGGGATGTCCTTCAAATTGAATCCCAAAGAAATCATATGTTTCTCTTTCCATCCAATTCGCCCCGTTCCAAAGAACAGTAGCCGAAGGGATAGTGGGCGTCTCGCCTCCTATAAAAACCTTGATTCGGATACGGACGTTGTGCACAAGGCTATGCACATGATAAACAATAGCAAAGGGCAATTCCTGATTTGGATAGTGCACTGCCGTAATATCGGTCAAGTAAGTAAACTGTAAGAGGGTATCGTCCTTGAGAAAAGACAACACATCTAAGATATGCTCTTTAGCTGTATGGAGGGTTAAAAGTCCATAAGGCTCCGACGCATTTTTGAGCTTGTCTCCAAACTGCGTCTGCAATCGCTCCCATAATTGTATATTAGTCAACTTATCCATTATCTGTAACTATTCCGTACCGTTCTAACAGGGCTTTATATTCAGGTGTATTTCTTCTATTCAGGGATTCATTCTTGACAATGTCCTGAAGACGCATCACGCCATCTAAAATAGCTTCTGGCCTAGGAGGACAACCAGGGACATAAACATCGACTGGGATAATTTCATCTATACCTTGAAGCACCGAATAGGTATCAAAAATCCCCCCACTAGAGGCACACGCACCTACTGCAATCACCCACCGTGGCTCAGCCATCTGTATATATACCTGCTTCAATACGGGTGCCATCTTTTTGGCGATAGTACCCATTACCAGCAACATATCTGCTTGCCTAGGCGAGAAACTAGGCCGTTCGGCACCAAATCGCGCCAAATCATAGGTCGAACCCATTGTCGCCATAAACTCAATACCACAGCATGACGTTGCAAAGGGTAATGGCCACAATGAATTTGCTCGAGCCAACCCAATCGCTTTATCTAAAGTAGTCGCAAAAAATCCGGATCCTTCTACTCCCGGGGGAGCCTCAGCCAACTTGACATTACTCATGATTTAGTCCTTATTGTTTATATTGATGTATTCTACATACTAAGAATACTCCTTAAAAATACTGTTATTTCCTGTCGTTATTACCGCAAAAAAACTATTTAGAATTATTCTAATCCCAATCCAGTGCCTTCTTCTTGATAATGTAGATGAAGCCCAAAAGCAATATGCCCATGAAAACAAACATCTCTATTAATCCTTGCATCCCAAATTCCCTAAAATTGACCGCCCAAGGGTACATAAAGATGACTTCGATATCGAAAATTACGAACAAGATTGCCACAACGAAGTACTTAATCGAAAAAGGTTGACGTGCATTCCCCTTGACCTCGACTCCCGATTCAAATGAAGAGAGCTTATTTTCAGTCTTAACTTTAGGTCCAATCATGTGTGTGATGATAATGGTACCAACACCAAATCCCACTGCCACAACAAGTTGGATCAATATGGGTAAATAGTCAATCGGAGCATTTGCGAGGTTTACAGTTTCCATGCGTTTATTTTTGGTTATTTACGCCCTAAACTTAAGCATTTATCCGCTAAAATACAAGGCTGTAGCAGTCTCAGTGATGTATTATCTACACTTACCCAAGACGCAGATGCGCAAGAGCATCATCGTGACTTTTACCCATTCAAATTTTTACACAAAAAAAGACGGCCGATAAAAAATCGGCCGTCTCTATCAATATGATTTTGTAAGAATTACAAAGCTTCAATATAAGACTTTGCAAACTCATCTTCTGGATTGATGCTCAACGTCGCTTGGAAATGCTCCTTTGCTTTAGCATTGTCACCTTTTGCGTAGTTGTAGTAACCAAGGTAGTTGTTTGCGTCTACCAAATATTCATTATATTTTGCATCAGCTGGCTTTGCCTTGATCACTTCAATCAACTTAGTAAATGAAGGAACAAATAATCCCTGTATTTTTTCAGGCTCAGCAATGTTGTCTAAACCTAATTGCGCAAATCCTCTGTAGTAAAGTGCTGGAATCAAATACTTATCTACAACTTCTTGTTTCGTAGCTGCAACAACAACTCCAAATCCTTTGTCCGCTTTATCAAAGTAAACTTTACCATCTTCTTCAGCAGCAACTTTTTTCTGTCCTAAATTATAGTTGATTTCGCCGATGTAGTAGTTCGCATCATAGTAGTACTCTGACTCTGGCATGGAAGCAGGAATCTCAAAAATCATAGCAGCAGCTGCCATATCTTGATCCTGGTACTTTGCAAATGCCGTTTCAGCAACTTCTGGCAACAACTCATCTTTATCCATCTCTATAGCTTTTTTCAAAAGCTCTATTCCTTTATCTCTATTTGCCACAGAAGCACCTGTAGTATCAGCTGCTGCTACACCAATATTAGCCAATCCAGCGAACAAGTAGTCACGGGAAATGATACGCTCTGGCTTCATTTTAGCAAATAGGGAGTTCAAATACTCCAATGATTTTGCATAGTCTTTATCCTGGTTATAAGCGCCATAACCTAAGTAACGATAGATTTTTGGATCTACATCAGGGTTTTGTGCCAATTCTTCAGAAACTTTTTTCAACTCCGCGTACTCACGTGCATATACCAAGAAATCCGCATATCTAATTTTGGCCTCTAAAGATTTATCTCCTGTAAGGTCCAAGTATTTTTTATATGCATCTACCCCCTGCTTGTTGATTGCTTTATATTTCTCCTCATCGTCTTCTTTTAAAGAAGATGCACGATACGTTTCCGCCAATTCACGGAAAGTCGGTGCATAGGCAGCAAACTCCTGTGTCAACGCATTTAATTGCTCAATAGCCACATCGTAAGCTTGTGCTCTACGTGTAATAACAGCCTGTCCGATTTTGGCCCGTAACAAACCTTCATCTAATGTAAGGGCATCACGATATTGAACATAAGCCAAGCTTGACTCATTCATGCCCGCATATGCATCACCTAGTGCTAAAGGAACCAATGCATCCTTTGCATTCTTGGCTTTGGCCTGAGTCAAGTATTCCAATGCTTTAGCAAAATCTGGCTTCGGAGCATCGATCAATGCACGACCTGAAAAATATAATGGGAGGTAGTCCTTCTTGCCTAAATCAGAAGTCGCTGTCGTGAATTTTTGTTCGGCTGCCGCTTGATTATTGTTCTTCAAATCAACAATTCCCAAACCAACTGTATTCAATTGAATGTTTTTCGGGTCATTTGTCAATCCATTGTTGAAGATAATAGCAGCAGAATCAACCCGATCATTCACAAGATAAATCTGACCTAAATAAAAATAATTCTCTCCATCCTTTGGTTTCTTTTGCACCAAATTCTCCAACATCACTTTTGCTTTATCATATTGCTCGGCCTCCATCGCTGCCTGAGCATCTTTCAAGCTCTGTGCACTTGCTGTTCCAACAGCTCCTGCAAATAATAGACTTAAAAATAATTTGCTTTTTGTCATAATCTATTTGTGTTCTATTTATATTTTCTAATTAACGAATTATTCCACTTTATCCCTAATAATAATTTCTCTTCCTGGCATTGTTGCCGGGACCAAATCTGCTTTAAGCATAATGCGTTGTCCACGATCTCCAGTTACGAAGGCGGAGAATCCCAGCCCAAGTCCCATGTCAGGTTGATAGTTCAAAATATACACTGGACGACTTAATGCATACAAACCTGCTGCCAAATTTGACTGATTAGGACGGTAAAATTTACCATCGCCATCTTTAGTCAGTGAATTTTGAACGCTTAAGGTACGAATTTTCTCTATATTTTTAAAAGATCGTTTTGCATTTAACCATTGATTGTATCCTATAACGCCTATACCGTCCGTATGTTGTGCGATATAAGAAAGCACTTCATCGCCATTTTCCATTGCTTTCACATACTGGGATGAAATCTTTTCCACCTTACCAATCTCTTTCAACTGCCTTAATGTACTAGAGTTTACATTATCCAATATTAACGAATAATCAGCGCCTATATTTTCCCCCTTTAAGATTCTTAACACGCTTTCTACGCTAATACTCGTGTCGGGACGGCTATCATTCACTACAAAAACTACAGCATCTGTTGCAATCTGAAATATTTTTGGAGTGACAGACTTCTTTTTAAAATAATCTTCTTCTACTTCGTTCAATGTCCGGGTCATAATAGCTGTCTTTGCGCGTCCCTGCAACATCAAATTGATACCCTTTACCTCCGGCGCGCCAATAAGCTGAATTTTTGATTCCTTATATGAATTTTGAAAAACATCAACCTGTTCCTTGACAATAGGTATCAAAGTCTCATCGACAATAACGGGTAGCTGCCCCTTCAATATATCGCCATGCTTTGCGTCATCCTCGTCTGCCGTTTTGCGATTAGCGCACGATGTACTGACTGTGACGAACAATATTAAAGACAAAATAATCTGAAAATTAATTTTACGTATCATATCGACTTATGACTATAGATTTAGTAAAAAGATTAAACAGGAATATTAATTCCTAAAGTTGTTCTGCCACAACCTTGCAAACCGCATGAAAGAATAAACGATCAGTAAGATTCCGAAGAACGTGCGATAAGTTGGGTTTATATCCAATGGAAACTTATTCCAAAAGATAATCAACAGGCCCAATGTAAAATAAAGGCCGAACATAAATAGTCCTAAAATGGACAGAAATCGCTTTAGAGGCGATTTCTGTCTATAATTTGAACTGTTAAAATTACTATTTGTCACCAAATTATTAATTAACAATATTTAATCGAATTGGTAGTGTGTAGGCCACACGCACCGGGCGTCCATTCTGGATGCCTGGAGACCATTTCTTTGCCTTTTTCAACAAAGTAACAGCAGCCTGTCCTGTACCGTACTGCAAGTCACGAATCACCTTGATATCTGTAAGGCTACCGTCTTTCTCCACGACAAATGAAACTTGTACCACACCATTTACACCTTGCTCCGTTGCCGCAGCTGGGTATTGGTAATTGTCACCAATCCACTTCATGAAGGACTTCATTCCACCTGGTGGCTCAGGGTTGACCTCTACCGCAGTAAAGATTTCATTTGTACCTGCTCCGTCAGGAGTTCCTTTCTCTGTACCTGTCACAGCACCATCAACTTTCTTAGGACCAAATTCTCCGGTTGGGACACCAGAAGCTCCTTTAGTACCTTTCAAAGTAAGGCGTGCAGGGGTCTTCTTGTCATCCTTGAATTCTTCCTGAGCAGCAACCTCTTCCTTTACTTGGTTTTTAGGTACTACCTTCGGCTCCGGGAAACGTATAAGGTCTTCCGCTGGTGGCTCCTGAGCGATACGCTGAGGCTGTTCTTCCACCGGAAGAGGCTCTTCTTCCTCTTCTGGCTCCGGAATCACCAAGTCTTCCAATGTCACTTCTGTGATCACAGGAGGTGGTTCGACCGGCTTATCAGGAATCAACTTGATGTTGAAAATCTTTGGAATACTCAAGAGAATAACCACTCCAATTACGATTACTAAACCAATGTTAGTAGCTCTTGGCGCCAGTTTACGTAGCTGGTAAGCTCCGTACTCTCTATTTCTATTCGCAAAAACAACGTCTAGCCATTCCTTTTTGAATAAATCTAATTTTGAACCAAACATAATTTCTTATTTTTTTGCGTTTAAGTATCTATAATACTAATCGTTATACAAATTCTCACGCTTTAACAAATCTATTTCCTCTGGAGTGATTTTAGAAATCATATAGCGTTTGATATCTACAATTTTCATCTCGTCCAATACATCGACTAGATTACGTTGTACAGATTTCTCACTTGGTCTGATTACTACGATCAAATCCTTTCCTCCAGCGGCAGCCGGAACTTTTGCTTTCATTTCAGTAATGACTTTACGCAATCCCTCTGTGCTATAATCTATAGCTGTCGGAGGTGTTATCGGACTTTTTAATTGTCCGTAATACCATAAAATCTTATTATCTGAACCCAATAGTAAGGTAATAGAACGATTATCCGCAATCTCTAAATTGTCGGAAGCATCCATCTTATTCTTATCAGGCATCGCAACGTCCATCGCTTGAGGCTTGTTTAAAGACGTGGTCAACATGAAGAAGGTAATCAATAAAAACGCAAGATCTACCATGGCGGTCAAATCGACCTTACCACCGGATTTCTTACTTCTTACTTTGCCACCTTTCCCCTTTTTACCGGAGTCTTGATTTAATTCTGCCATTTTTCTTTTATCTATTTAATGAGACCCCGATTATTCATTACCTTTCAACCCAGTTACAAAACTGAATTTATTTTGTTTCTGATTACGAAGTGTCTCAATGACTAAATTAACGGATGGATATTTTTCATTAGCATCTGCTTTGATTGCAATCTTCATCGGTCCTGGATCAACGAAATTCTTTTCGCCTTCCTTTTCCTTTGTGATTTCAGCAGTAGCTAGTCTTGCTGACTGTACCCAATGATACAATTCGTTCGTATTATTCTCCGTGCTATCTACAGGAATTCCCGTTTGCACGCCCGGTAGTACTCGTTGACTCGACTCAAGGGTCAACAACTGACGCAGATTCTTAATTGGAACACCGAAATCTTCGCTAAGCTCAAATTTCTCGTAATCCTCTGCAGAGAACTGGACATTGTATTTTGCGGACATTCTTTCCAACATCCTTTTGCGGACTTCACGTTCCTTTACTCCGAAGAATACTTTACCTTCCCCACCGATTGTGATAACTCCAAGATTGGTATCTGGTAATTTATCTTTTGTAGTGGAAGCAGGAGTATCAACAGGGAACGCTTCTGGTTGACGCGCTGTAGATGTCAATACGAAGAATGTAAGAAGCAAGAACGATACGTCACACATCGCCGTCATGTCGATGGACGTACTTGATCTTTTTACTTTTGCTTTTCCCATTTTTCTTTACTTCTAAAATTAATTACTCAATCCTTTGACTATATGATGCTTTTAGTTTTCAGATTCCATAAAGAATCTGAAAAAAAGCAAATCTTATTTGTGGTTAGCAGCGTACGTTTGTACGATTGAGAAACCAGCCTCGTCAATTGAGTAAGTTAATTTGTCGATTTTTGCAGTCAAGATGTTGTACATAACGATTGCAAAAGTTGAAGTTGCGATACCTGTTGCTGTATTGATAAGGGCCTCAGAGATACCGTTTGCTAATTTAGCTGAATCTGGAGCACCACCTGTTGCCAAAGCTGAGAAGGCCTTGATCATACCTGTTACTGTACCCAATAGACCTGTCAATGTACCAATAGAAACTAATGTAGCGATAACGTTCAAGTTTTTCTCTAACATTGGCATTTCCAATGCTGTAGTCTCTTCAATTTCTTTTTGGATAGCTACAGCTGATTTTTCAGCATCTAATCCTGTGTTTGCAGATACATCTTTGTATTTCAACAATCCTGCTTTGATTACGTTCGCTACTGAACCTTTTTGTTTGTCACATTCCGCAATAGCTGTGTCAATATTACCACCGTTGATTAATACTTGTACTTTTCTTACGAAGTTTCCAACATTACCAGTACCTGAAGCTTTGTTGATAACGATAAAGCGTTCGATAGAGAATACCCAAACCATCAAGAACAACCCGATCAGAACCGGTACTACTGCTCCTGCGTGGTAAACCATTCCTAAGTAATTTCCTTGTAGTGGTTGATTTTCTGGGTTTCCTTCTTGGAAGTTAGATGGAGCTCCCATCACATATTTCCATACGATGAAACCAACAATGAAACAAATGATGATTGCTAAACTTGCAAATAGGGAACCTGAATTTCCGCTCTCTTGCTTTGCAGGACTAGTTGTTTTTGGTGCGTTTGCCATTTTTACTAAATTTTAGATTTTTTACTGTTGTTTAATATAATGTTTAATTCAATTATGTGCAATTCAATTCTCTATTTGTTGTCCATATGAGAAACAAATATAGCATTTTGTAGTAAAAACAAAATTAATGCTGCATTAAAATACAATTTATTAAATTCTGCATTTAACTTTGAACTCTAATTACGAACAATCCATCAGCAGAATCATTGTCCATCAGTCTTATCATGTCAAAGCCATGCGTAATGCTGTAATATTTTACAATGAAAACCATTTTTTTTTTGATATCCAAATTAATAAATCATTAAGTGTTAAAAATAAGTAAGTGGTTACTCACACCAATCTTTCAAATACCAAGTGTTTTTTTAACGTCAAATTATGTGTTATATTATATCAAGGCCGTTACAAATACCAACAAACAAACGAAGAACCAAGGCTAAACCACTATCCACCAACCACTTTGACTTTATATCCTTCTGCGTTCAATAATTCAACTATTTTTTGTTTAAAATCTCCTTGTACCATTATTTCACCATTCTTAGCTGTACCCCCTACTCCACATTTTTGTTTGAGCTTCTTGCCTAGAATTTCCAAATCGGACTCAGCACCGATGAAACCAGCAACAATTGTAACAACTTTACCCTTTCTCATCTTCTTATCCAGCATCACTTTGAGCTGCTGTTTGTTTGGGGGCAATGTATCAGCCTCCTCGGCCAACTCTCCCCCTAGATACTCAAAGTCATCAGAGGTAGAATATACTATTCCTTCAAATCGTTGTTTCTTTTGTTTACTCATAATACTAATTTAGCAAATTATTCGAAGTGACTTAGGTAAAATTTTGATATCCAATTTTTTTCCTAGTTCAAAAGGCTCACCATCTACATGCGCCGCACCATCCTGCTCGCGCTCGATATAAATCTCCTTTCCGGGAATAATCTCGACATATTCAGATTGATCGGCAGATTTATTGAAAAGGTGAAAAACCATCATTGGCAATGTATAAAGTGGGAATTTATGCACAATACAGACATCCAGCAATCCGTCATTAACCGACGCTTGTGGAGCAATATAAGCGTTATTGCCATATTGCGGAGAATTGGCCACACTAATCATAAAAGCCTCACGTTCATATGGCACTCCGTCAATGGTGAGCTTGTATGTGCAGGGCTTATAATTTGTCAATACGTTGATAACGGATTTTAAATAGCCGATTGGCCCTCTGATATTTTCATTTGCAAATCTATCGCTAACGGATGCATCAAAACCAATTCCTGCAATATTGAAAAAATTCCGACCATTAATAATTCCAGAATCCACTTCGACTGATTCAAATCGATTCAACCTCCTCAGTGCCGCACTTTCATTCATAGGAATTCCCAAATAAAGGGCAAGGCCATTCCCAGAGCCTTCGGGAATAATCCCTAATGGGATCCCAGAACCGACCAATGCTGACCCCAGCTCATTGATGGTGCCGTCCCCTCCGACAGCAACTACCGCATCATAGCCCTCTTGAATGGCTTTCAAACCCAATTCATATGCGTGATTGGGGTGATTTGTCTGTTGAAAAGTAGGATTAAACTTCTCTAAATCTAAAACTTCCAACACCTGCTTATTGAATGCAGTCTTCCTTCGTCCTCCGGAGATAGGGTTGATTACAAATAATATTCGCTTTCTTTCGGCCATACAGGTGTCTCTTAAACTTTTACCGGATAAAGATAGACAAAAGCCCCTATATTAGGCGAAAGGATGTACAATATCAAGTCACTTTCATATCTATTTGATTCGTTCTCCAATTGCGACAGACCCTACTTGATTTGTGAGATGGAATATCAAACGATTTTTCATTCGTGTTTGTGTAATCTATACTATAGGGGTATTTCAAGTGTTCACGCCATTCGAAAAAGAATATTCAAATCCTTGCTTTAGACTAACGGTTTCATTTTGACTTGCTGACTACAAAATTGAATTTTAAAATTCGGTAAAGAGTCGTAGATTTGCGCAACAATTTGTGGATTGATTTGCGTCAATGGATAATATTCCATGACTGGAGATTGCAACCACAGTAAAAAAGTGCTAAGACCTATCAACTTCTGTGTTTTTCACTTATCTGTGATTTTTTTCCCTTGCCGAATCATCTTACATTAATTAAGATACTTATGGCTTATTTATTTACTTCAGAATCGGTCTCAGAAGGACACCCAGACAAAGTTGCCGATCAAATTTCAGATGCTTTAATAGACAACTTTCTTGCTTGGGATGAGGATGCGCGTGTTGCCATCGAGACACTTGTGACTACAGGTCAAGTGGTACTTGCCGGCGAAGTTAAATCCAAGATATATTTAGATGTGCAGAAAATCGCCCGCAATGTAATCGAAAAGATAGGTTACACCAAGTCCGCGTACATGTTTGAAGCGAATTCCTGTGGCGTATTATCTGCTATCCATGAGCAGTCTGCAGATATTAACCAAGGAGTGGACCGCAAGTCAAAACAAGACCAAGGAGCTGGAGATCAAGGAATCATGTTCGGATATGCGACCAACGAAACGGAGAACTACATGCCTCTAGCGCTTGACCTATCTCATCGATTGTTGTATGAACTTGCGGCCTTGCGCCGAGAGAACGAAGAAATTACATATTTACGTCCCGATGCAAAATCTCAGGTGACCTTAGAATATGACAGTCACCACAAACCTGTCCGCATCGATACAATCGTCATTTCGACTCAACATGACGACTTCGACGAAGAGTCTGCAATGTTGAAAAAAATCACGGAAGATATCAAAGCGATATTGATCCCTCGAGTGAAAGAACAGCTCAAACCCGAGTTACAACTTTTATTTGATGACAACATCAAGTTTCATATCAATCCTACAGGCAAATTTGTCATTGGAGGCCCACATGGTGATACGGGCTTGACAGGAAGAAAAATTATTGTAGATACCTACGGTGGTAAAGGGGCGCATGGTGGAGGCGCTTTTTCCGGAAAAGACCCATCCAAAGTAGATCGTTCAGCAGCATACGCCACACGTCACATTGCCAAAAACCTAGTAGCTGCTGGGGTAGCAGAAGAAATCCTCGTGCAGGTGTCCTATGCTATTGGAGTAAAAGATCCAATGGGAATCTATGTCAACACGTATGGAACAAGCAAAGTGAATTTATCAGATGGACAGATTGCGCAAGAAATAGCAAATCTATTCGATATGACGCCATACGGTATTGAAACTAGGCTCGGGCTTCGCAACCCAATATACTCGGAGACGGCAGCATACGGTCACATGGGTAGAACGCCACTGACCGTCACCAAGACGTTTGAAAATAGCAATGGTGAGCAGAAAGTTGTCGAAGTCAACCTGTTCACTTGGGAAAAATTAGATTACGTAGATAAAATAAAAGAAGCTTTCAAGCTTTGATAACACGATACCGAAAAAAGAAGCCTCCAAGATAGGCTTCTTTTTTTGATATAATTCCTCTTTTATCCCTATCTTTATTGTATACAGCAAAACCTTCAAAACGATGAAAAGAAGAACATTTATCCAATCTACCGCTAGTTTAATCGGCACTACGGCATTGACCACTACGGTATCTGCGGATAGCAATAACGTCGTCAAATCTCAAATCGTACATTCGGTATATTTTTGGTTGAAAGAAGGGTCAACAGAAAAAGAAATCACCGCCTTCGCAGCTTTTTTCGAAGCGCTCAAAACAATACCCGATGTCGTAAGTTTAAAATATGGCCGACCGGCTCCTACCAATCCTAGGCCTGTGGTGGATCAAACTTGGACATACAATTTAATTGTTGTATTTGACCATATGGACCATATCAACACCTATGAAAATCATCCTATACACTTAAAGGCTATAAAAGATTATAGTAGCAATTGGACTAAAGTAGTCGTATATGATACGTTATTAGATTAATCCTCGAGCTTTAATCTCCAAATATTTGTTAATCGAATTAATCGTCAACTGCTCAGGAGCCGTATAAATGGTCTGAATCCCGTGGCGGTGTAGTTCCTGTATAATCAGGCTCTTCTCGTAAACGAATTTTTCGGCTATAATTTGGTTGTATATATCAATCGTACGGTGTCCAGCCTCCTTGGCCATTTGAATCAATTCTGTATTCTTAAAGACGACAACAACGATGATGTGTGTCTTATTCAACATCTTTAGATAGGCTATCTGTCTATTAAGGCTATCCTGTGTTTCAAAATTCGTGTAGACAAAGATAAGTGACCGCTTATTGATATGCTTGTTGGCAAAGGCATACAGATTCCCAAATTCAGACTCTTCAAATAGCGTATTGATACCATAAAGAGCCTCTGAAATCTTTTGCATTTGTTTATTCCGCTTCTCTGGGGGAATATGATTACCCACCTGCTTTGAAAAGGTCAACATTCCCGCCCTGTCCTCTTTGAGAATCGCGGCATTAGAGAGCACCAATGTCGCATTTATCGCATAATCCAATAAAGTCATCTCTTCAAAAGGCATACGCATCACCCTCCCCACATCGATGAAAGCGTAGATGGGTTGTGATTTCTCTTCTTGATACTGATTGACCATGAGCTTCTTATGCTTTGCAGAAGCTTTCCAATTCATAAATCTATACTCATCGCCCCGCACATATTCGCGAACATGGTCAAACTCCAGGGTAGACCCAATCTTTCTGATGCGTTTCACACCCAATTCTTTCAACCGATCGGTGGTAGCCATCAATTGATATTTACGCATCTGTATAAACGAAGGGTAACAAGGAATGGAAAGCGGCTGCTCTAACACAAACTTTCTTTCAAAAAAACCCAAATGCCTGATCAGTGCATGGCAACGGTTGAAAATGTATATCCCCCGTGTTGTTGGGCGAAGTTGGTAAGTAAGGTGTTTGTGCAATTGGGGGCGAAGGGAAAAACTAAATTCATTTTTCCGAACTTGCAATTGTATGGGATATTCCTCCAGTACCCGAACACGCACAGTAATGGGGTAAGTGCTGAAAACCTCCAACTCGAAGGTATTTAAGTCCCCATTGGACAGTTTTTCTGGATATTTACGCGTTAGAAAAACACTATTCTTACCAAAATGTAGAAACAGAATATCCCAGATACAGGCTACAAAAAGCAACCAAAATACAGCTGTAGCGCCCCATATAAAAAGGGGCATAAAAAAAGAAGCGGCAAACAGGAAAGCCATTCCCAAAAGGGAGTAGAAAAACTGGTTGGTAAAATAGAGTCTTCTTATAAATGTTATCATCGTGGAATTTCTACACCATCAACAATTTGCTTAATCATATATTCAGTCGTAAATCCCTCCATCTCCTTCTCTGGCGTTAGCATGACCCGATGACCTAAGATTGCAGGCGCTACATATTTTACATCGTCTGGTGTAATAAAGTCTCGCCCCAAAAGAGCGGCAGAAGATTTTGACGCCTCGAGAATAGCAATCGAGGCCCGAGGGGAGGCGCCCAATGTAAGGTTAGGATTGACCCTCGTTTGCACGATAATCTGGGCAATATAATTCAATACCTCTTCATGGGCGTACACTGCCTTTACGATATTTTGAAAAGCGATAATCTCATCACCGGTAACAACGGGATGTACCAGGGCCTCTTTATCGCCTGCTTTCTGCGCTTGATGTTCCTGTAAGATTCTCAATTCATGGCTGAACTCCGGATAATTGATGACAATCTTAAAAAGAAAACGATCTAACTGAGCTTCGGGAAGACGATAAGTACCTTCATGCTCAATAGGATTTTGTGTCGCAAATACAAGAAAAGGGCTAGGCATGCGGTACGTATGTCCGTCTACAGTGACCTGCTGCTCAGACATACACTCGAATAATGAGGCCTGTGTCTTAGCTGGAGCGCGATTAATCTCGTCGATTAGAATGATGTTGCCAAAAATCGGTCCACGCTTAAATTCAAATTCATTGGACTTGAGGTCCAATATGGAGGAACCCGTTACATCCGAGGGCATCAAATCAGGGGTAAATTGAATACGTTTGAACTCACTTTGGATGCTTTTGGCAATCAATTTTGCGGTAAGGGTCTTCGCAACCCCAGGCAAGCCCTCGATCAATGAATGGCCAGATGCCAAAATCGACATCAACAACATATTGATGACTTGATCCTGTCCTACGATTACCTTTTTAACTTCACGCTTCACGCCTTCCATTTTTTCCTGTAGCCCAGATAGGTCTAAGCGACTTTCAAAATCAGGCATATATCTTTCCAATCCATTCATATCATATTTGATTTGGTTTTAAACTCTTCTATTTTATAATGTAATGTCTTTAAATCATCTAATGTAAGACCACGTCGGGTACGATAGCTTGAAATTAAGGCCATCAGCTCTTGGGTATCTTCAAGAGGCACTCCGGACTTAAGTGCCAAACTTCTGACGAATTTTTCGTCCTCCATATCCATGGTGTCTAAGTGAAAAGACCGTCTCACGTCGAATAAAAAATAATCAATTTTCTTATCCACCATATTTCCAGGCTCGCCATTCTCATAATACAGCGTTGCAATGGTTTTGGCAAACTCCTTGGAAAGATTTGGCTCAGGTTCTACAATTTCAACGGCTTGTTGCTCACGCTTACTCTTAAACACTAAAAATAATAACAAGCCAAATAACAATAAGTACCAAGCTTCTCTCAACCCTTGATGTGAAAGAATCATCCGTAGAGGGGTGTCTGCTTGTCCTTCCTGATAATGACTATCGTACCAGATAATATCTTTTGCAGTCAACGTTTTTAACGCTGCTGAGGCATACTCATAATTATTCCGTTTGAGCATGTAATAATTAGTAAACACTTCAGGCTCTAGATGCAGATATACCTTCCCTTTGCCCCAGGAAATCTGCACAAAATTGGGCATGGCATGCTGCTGTACAGACGCAGTACCGACGATGCTAATATTCGTACTATCGATTAAATCAAAGATATTGGTATATTCTATTTTGTCATATCTTAATCTTTTGCCCTTATAGCCAAGCGAAAAACTTACATCTTCGAAAAGCAAATTGGATGATATTTTGAACGCGTCTAGATTCGTAGCCGAAAGCTTCAATGTATCCAACAGCTCGGCATCAAAGTCTTTGCTTGAAATAAAAACCTCTCCGCCACTGGCCGCAAATTCCAAAAGTTTTTTGGCAGCCGTGGCACCCACATGAAAATAATCGTCAATGTAAATAAATGCCGTTTGGTCATTTACAAGTGTATCCTCCTCCAAGAGTTCATATATAGATTTTTTGGTATCAGTGATACTGACCTTATTCCCCAAGATATGAGCAAGCTCTTCTCGTGCAACATACAATCCGTACGGAATCTTGTCCCGCTGATTATAGGTTTTGGCCCAATCAATAGGTTTTTTACTGATGGCGTCAATGATACCAATCGTGAGCAAGACCAACAGGACTATCCATATACCGAATTTGCTATTATTTGTCATGCCCATTTCATTTGAAATTCACGGAATAAAACGGTATACTTTTCATACTCAGCTTTCGATATTGGAAAACTGCCAAACCAAACGTGATTAAACAAATTGCTGCATAGCTCAAAATCTCTTCTCAACTCGACGTTTTCCATCGCTGCCATAAGCTCTATGGAACTCTTGGTGTGACTCCATTCAATTAAACCCTTATTAGCCAAAAGTTGGATATTAAGCAAATTTTGATAGCGGATAGCCAAAGCATAATCTTCATCACGAAGAGCTTGATCTATAAAAGTCTTCACGTCCACTCGCAAAAGATTGCGCTCTACAAATTCGACACCCGTCATATCCTCATGCTCTTCAGTATGCTTGATGTAAACCTTTCGACCAGTAAAGATTAATCGATAGATAATCAATACGAGCAATAAAACGCCAACAGCTCCTAGAACCTTATAGAACCAGTCAGGATTACGAAAATAAAAATCAGGAAATAGGGAGTTCAGAAAGTTGCTAACCCGTCGCTTTAGCCGATCCCAAAACCCAATTTTATCGGATATTTTTTCGATATAAAGAAAATCATCCGTTTGGTAGTGCGCAAAGGCAGTGTCAAATTCATGCGGTTGCACCTTGTGGATATGTGGCACATAAGGCACGGCATCGTAGTGACCCTTTTCCCAATAGGGGTGGGTATTATAGTTAACAATCGTGGTATCTGTCTCTGGGTCCAGCACTAAGTCCTCCAGCACAACCTCTTCACTACTTTCGGTTTGGGCACTATCAGTGGTCTGCGCACAACCAATCCAAGGTAGGCCGAGCATCAACAATGTAAGTACACCTATATACATCTCCCTAATGACCATCTACGCCCTTCCCGATATTAGCAATGGTCTCATAAATATTTTCACCAAAGCGAAGTTCTTTTGCCGATTCATATATCAATCCAGAGATTAGCACGGAAAACATATAACTAGCAATCATAATCATGGCAAAAATAGTCCCACCAAGGGATGCAATCAATTTACCGTAAAACGTATCGAAAAAACGTTCATCAAAACCAATCGTATTATAAGCGATCAATCCTAGAACAAGTACAGGGACTAAGCTCATCATCATCAATAAAATTTGAAAGATTGCACTCACGATATAAGAAGAGACGCCATAGTCAAATATCTTCTTTCTCAGCATATCAAAAGCCGAAGTAAAAGAATCGGCAAGTGTGTAATATCCTTCCCTATACAGCATAAACGCGCAGAAAAACCAGACACTTACACAGGACGTCAAAATACCAGCAGCAAAACTGCCTATAATGGGAATAAAAGAAGCAATAGCAAATGCAATGAATAGCGGAATGGAGATAATGGCCGTCGCAATAATCGCAGCTCCAAAGAACCGAAGGTAGGTCCCAATATGTGCCTTAAAGCTAGACCAGACCTCAGCCGAGCCAAATTTAGTATTGTTGTGATTGCGAAGCAAAATAAAGTACTCGATGGCTATTCCGAAAAAAACAAGTACCAAAATCATCAGTACACCTAATATCCCAAAAAATAATCCCCAAATGCCAAACTCATCGGTCGCGCTAAAATCGCCGCTGAAACTTACCTTCGTGGTCAGATAATAAAATAAAAGGAGCATAATCGCGAGGGGCACCACCGCAAGTCTAAACAAGGTCACGCAGAAATGACGAATGACCATTTTCAGCAGGTCTACAAAATCTTGAACGAACTCCCCGAGCTTACGTTCTTTCTTGAACTCAAAGTTTAACTCCATCCAAATCTTCGCGCTAATTGATAAGGTCTTAAAACATAAAAATAAAGAATCGCTAGCAAGGATAAAACAATAATCATCACACACATAGCGACAGAAGATTGATAGTATCGGGTCACAAAGCCCTCAAGCGTACCTGCCACAATAAAAAAGGGGACAGTGCTGATCAACACTTTACTGGCTCGCTTTGCGGCTTGCTTAAATGATTCTAGGCGAGTATACGATTTTGGAAAAAGGATACTATTGCCCAATGTGAGCCCACAGGCTCCCGCAATAATAATGACAGCAATCTCAATAGTACCGTGTATCCAAATAGCTGACATCGCCTCTGTCATAACACCATACTTGAAAAACATATAGTGAAAAGCGCCTAGCATGATACCATTCGAAAAAAGGATATAACCTGTACCAATGCTGTAAAAAATTCCAAAAATAAATGCGTTGAATGCCACCTTAATATTGTTGATGGTAATGGCAATAGCTGAACCCATCATCCCTCCTTCATCGTAGATGGCTGCCGGATCTCCCTGTTTAATTTTTTCAATCGTGAAATCAACATAGGAATGACCCAGTATCAGACGGACAAATTGGTCATCATAATGAGCGGATAGGAATCCTATCGCTACAGCTAAACAAAAAATAAGAAGCGAATAGAGCATCTGCTTCCTGATCTGCCAAATAGCTAACGGGATATCGTAATTAAGGAAGTGAAAAAATTGATTGTTGGAAGATTTTTGATCCTTATATATTTTTTGGTGGGCAAGCAATGAAAGCCCATTTAGATATTCCTTTGTTTTACTTTGTGGATAAAATGTTTGGGCATATGCCAAATCATTTGTAAGTTCGATATAGTTTGAAGCTAACTCATCGGGGTCGACCTGGCTTTTATTTGCTAGATTCTGCTCGATAGAGACCCATTTTTCCTTATTTCGTTCGATAAATGAAGCTTCTCTCATAATTAATTTATCACCTTTGACACTCAAATATATGAATAAGCTGTTAATAAATACCCCACAAAACGTAAAATTTGAATATAATTTAGCGACTCTTGGGGCTCGAATCTTGGCATTCGGAATTGATCAGCTTATCATTATATCCTATATGCTACTCATGCTATTCTTATTGCTTTATAGCGGGGTATTTAACCTTAGTGACAGCTGGACTACATTTGGATTATATAGCCTTTTCAGCCTCCCTGCGCTTTTCTATCCTCTTATATTGGAAACCTTTCTCTCTGGGCAGACACTGGGAAAGAAATTAATGCATCTAAAAGTCGTCAAAATAGACGGTACCCGAGCGACTGCCTATCAATACTTTATCAGATGGGTATGCTCAATTATTGACGTTTTCCTATGCTTTGGCGCGATAGGGCTAAGTAGCATCATATTATCAAAAAAGGGCCAGCGCATTGGAGATCTGGCAGCTGAAACAACAGTAATCAGCACGAAGGTAAATACAACCTTAAATCACACCTTATTTGCCGAGATTACAACTGAGCGTAGTCTTACCTATCCACAAGTGATTAAATTAAGTGATTTCGATGCAAATGCCATTAAGGATATATTCGACAAAGGATATAAACGAAAGGATTATAATATTATCCTAGCTTTAGCTACTAGGATTGAAGAACTACTCGGTGTCAAACGTGAAAAAAGTCCAGAAGAATTTATTGATACAGTTATCAAGGATCACTACGCCCTATTCAGAGACAAATAGACTGTACTTCTCCCAAGGAGCTAAGCGATTTACATATGATAACCAACTAATTAACGAGACTCCTTCACAAAAAAAGGCCGTATCACAATAAAACTTTTCTCGCAATGATGTTTTTATGATACAGCCTTTCGAAAGATACGTTATTAGTACGGCAACTAGGCGACCGTAGCTGCTGAAGTCGGCATTTGACGATCGACTTTCTTAACCAGTCCTTGCAATACATTTCCTGGACCTACTTCAACAAATCCCTCAACACCATCAGCAATTATTTGTTGAACGGTTTGCGTCCAGCGAACAGCACCAGTCAACTGGGCTATTAAATTTTCCTTGATCACTTCGGGAGCTGTCTGAGGTTGCGCATTGATATTCTGATAAATCGGACATATGGGGCTCTGAATTTCAACGGCTTCTATCGCTGCTTGAAGCTCCAATCGTGCTGGCTCCATTAAAGGAGAATGGAAAGCACCACCCACGTTTAATTTCAACGCGCGCTTTGCCCCAGCTTCCAACAACAATTCACATGCTTTGTCTACCCCTGCTACAGTGCCGGAGATAACGACTTGCCCTGGGCAATTGTAGTTTGCAGCGACAACAGTGTCTTCTACTTTAGCACAAATTTCCTCAACGATGCCATCTTCTAATCCCAGGATCGCTGCCATGGTAGAAGGCTCCAATTCGGTAGCTTTTTGCATAGCGTTAGCGCGTTTGGCGACAAGCTTCAACCCATCTTCAAAGGACAGTGCTCCTGCTGATACAAGTGCCGAAAACTCTCCAAGTGAATGTCCCGCAACCATACTGGGTTGAAAACTATCGCCTAAAGCTTTGGCCAATATAACGGAGTGTAAGAAAATCGCAGGCTGAGTGACTTTGGTCTGTTTCAACTCTTCGTCTGTACCCGAAAACATAATATCTGTAATGCGAAATCCAAGGATATCATTTGCTTGCTCGAATAGCGCCTTTGTATCATCGTTCAAATTGTATAAATCTTGGCCCATACCCACAAATTGAGCTCCCTGACCCGGAAAAACGTAAGCTGTTTTCATCATTATTATCTTTTTTTTAATTTGTTGATGAGAGCTCTTCCGACAAGCGGACTCGGTTTCATCATTATTATCTTTTTTTTAATTTGTTGATGAGTGCTCTTCCCATAAATGGATTAGACAGCACTGTTCTGTTGAGCAAATTTACATTAACTTTTTGAATTCTAAACTTGAACGTAAAAATCAACCAATCATCTAAAATAGAGCCAGCAGATAGGAGATAACTGGGATATAAGTGGGTATCAACTTAAATATTAATCGGTAGTTTAATCGTTTTTTAAACGTATTAAAATCGGATATTATTCGCTTTTATCCGAATGAAGTCCGTATAAAGTCCGCATTATATCCGTATTAAATCCCTATTTATATGCCTATTAAACCCAAGTTGTACCCTATCATGTGCAAATCAGCCACACAATGGATTAAAGGATTAATTCGAAAAGAAATAGATTTTAGGACTCGTCCGTAGGTATAAAACTCAAGGAACACATCTTATCAGGGTCAAAAATATCTGCACAAATCTCCTGTGCTTGCAACAATGTCACTTGATCTATTTTGTAAAAGACTTCCTCCAAAGGCACCACACGATCATAGTCCAGTACATTTTTAGCGACGGCGATAATCATGCTCATGCGATTCTCTTCGGCGAGGGCAATCTGTCCCTTGAATTTATCCTTAGACTTTTGCAGCTGACTTGCAGAGAGCGCCCTACTACGAAGCTTGTGCAGTTCCTTAAAAACAAGGGATTTCGCTTTTTTCACCTTCTCTTCATCTGTCCCTAAATAAATAGAAAATATACCGGTATCCGAAAACATAGTGTAGTTGGACTCGATGGTATAGGCAATCCCATGTTTCTCGCGTATGGAGAGATTCAATATCGAGCTCATTCCCAATCCGCCCAACATATTATTGAGTAATAGCAAGCCTGTCTTTCGTTCGTCACGAATGCTGTAGGCCTGCCTACCTAACATATAATGCACTTGATTGATAGGCTTTGCCGATACTAGATGCTGTGTATTTTCAGTGTATAATCCCTCCCGTTGACGTACTCCTTTTGTAGAAGCAATGTTCCCGAATAGACGTTCGACCATTCGTTCTATAGATGTTCGCGTATAGTCACCTGTGATTCCAATAACAATCTCGTGGGTACTGTAATTGCGTTGGATGAACTGTCTGATATCTTCTATATTCAATCCTACCAATTGCTCTTCTACTCCCAAAATATTATGCCCAAGGCCAGAGCCTGCGAACATCAAATCTTCAAAATCATCGATTATAGCATCTTCGGGACTGTCCAAATAAGAGGCCATTTCATCCTGGATGACGCCCTTTTCCTTTTCCATTTCCACTTCGGGAAAGGTAGAATGAAAAATTAAATCTTCGAATAAATCTAATGCTCGACTTAAATAAGGATTTAATATGGACGCATGGATACATGTATATTCTTTTGTAGTATAGGCATTCAAATCTCCCCCCACTGCCTCAAGGCGGTTAAGAATCTGAGTGGTATTCCGCCTCTCTGTCTGCTTGAAAAGTAGATGTTCAATAAAATGCGCGACGCCAAACTTACCCTCCTCCTCATCCCGTGACCCTGCATTTACAATCAAACAAGTATGCGTAATGGGTGTGGACTGGGGGTATAATACCACCCTTATACCATTTGATAAACGAATAATCTCATATTCCATTTGCTGTATTCAATTTGTGTTGGGCGAGTACACTATCTATCTCAGGAATAGTGTTCATTAGTAATAAAGATGCAAAGCTACGTAATATAAAACAAAACGGTTGCGGTGTATCCTACCGCAACCGTTTTGTAGCGAACTTATTTGCGACTACATGCGAGGTCTACGCATTCCACCAGGGAAACCGCTATCCTCCTGCGGAGCTACTCCACCTGCAAATTTGGACAGTTTGTACGTAAACATCAGAATGAAATAGCGCCCTAATCTATTGGTGCGACTATCAGTAATCTGAATATCGTTGATGGTTCGCGAAATATTAGTCTGTTCATTCAGCAAATCATAGGCCTGCAACCTTAGCGTTGCCCGATTGGCCTTCAAAAATTTCTTCTCGACGTAGGTATTGATAATAAAGGGATTTTCACTATAAGCGTTCCCGTCGTTAAAGGTCTTAGAAAGATCCGCACCAAAAATTAGAGTTGGCGAAATATTGACGGACCCTATCAAGGTCGGGGCATAAGACTGCATCACGACAGTACGATTGTTAAGGGTATTGTTGTTGTGATTTAAAGAGTATCTAAAACCAGGGCCAATTTCCAGGTTTTCAGAAGGGTTATATCGAAACATTACGCCTTGGTTCAACGTCCAGTTTTTAGCAAGATTTAATTCGCCGTCGGTATAGGAAGGGTTGTTGTTATATCCAATGCCACCCATAAAATTTAGATTGTAGGTCTTACTCTTAAAGGAACGTCCATAATGATAGAAACTGTTTAAACTAAATGCGCCATCTTCATTTAAATAATTTATCTCTTGTATGATACCCAGTTCTGGATCCCTCGCTCTTAGATTATTGGAAACAATCTTATCCTGTGTCAATGTACCATTTAGCATGACGAAAAACGTCTTTCCTTTCTGGAAATCTGAAGCATTGTACCGAAACCTCAGATTGTGGCGAAATTCGGCAGCCAAATCGGGGTTACCGGTGACGATACTTGTGGGATTGGAATTGTCTGTAAAGGGTTGTATCTGTGTAATGGAAGGTTCATTTGAATTTCCAGAGTAGTTGATTTGAAGATTTTTTTGACGATTGAATTTGTATTCAAAACGAGCTATTGGGATAAAATTGAATCCTTTGCGGTTGATATTGATAGTATTACCATCGACTTGCGCTTCTCCATCGAGAATAGAAGGTTGGACGGAGGCACCAATAGCATACTTAATCTTGTCGTTGTTAAAATTGTAATTGGCACCGAAGCGGTGGGTACTGAACGAATAGTCATAAACGCGCTCGAAGGTATAAATATCATCTTCCAAAGAAGACCCATCTTCATTAAAGGCTTCCTGAGTACGATTGTTGTCATACGTATTAACGTTGTAATCATAAGAAACCTCAATCTTTCCAAATTGACTTACTGGCTCGATATAGGATAGGCTTGCGCCTCCATTCCAACTTTTATTGTCAAGCTCCAATAATGTCTTTCGATACAAGCTATCCATCGTCATATTGGCATTGTTGGGATCACCGACCAATGTTTCAATAATACGATCTTGATCTTGCTTCGTTCCTGATGAATTGATATTCATATTGAAGAAGATATTCCGCCCCTTATCATTTAATTTCCTATTGTAAAGGCCACTGAACCCTAGATTAGGATTCTTTGCAATACTGTTGGAAGTATTGGCTTCGGTATTATAGAGGACATCGTTCAGCAAATTTTCATTATAGCTGTAGCCATCCGTCGTTGTCCTGCCATAGGACAATTGGGGAGTGATCTTAATATAATCGTTTTGTGTAGGTTTCCACTCTAGATTGGCTTCCAATCTGTGCGAATTACCTATTGTATTAGTGGTCGACTCCGTATTCCTATTCAGCACGGAGTCTGGATAAGTGAATTTGTTTAAACTAGAAGATATCACATCGTTATCGTCATGACTAAAGCTATAACTACCGTATACGGTCACTTTATCATTGAAATCCTGACGGTAGTTCAAACCGAAGGACCGTGTATTGGTGATTCCGTTAGATCCGCCAAACATACCACCACCTCGAGACCCACCACCACCTTGGCGTCTTCGAGCACCGCCTCCCTGTGTGTTGAAATCAAAAAGCGGAGCATTGATATTATTCAAGTTACCAATAGCAGAAATCTGCATGCCTTCTTTCATTTTCATAAACATTCCCGTAGCTTGATACCGATCGTCAGTACCATAACCCATCCGCAACATGGTGGTATATCCATTGTTTTTCTCGGGATCGATCTGGATATTCAAGATTTTCTCCGCATCTCCGGTTTTATTACCTGTCAGATTAGCCATATCACCATAATCATCGATTACTTGAATCTTCTCGATGATATCAGCGGGTAAATTTTGAGTAGCCGTCTTGACATCTCCACCAAAAAAGTCCTTACCATTGATTCGGATACGCTTAATCTGCTCGCCTTGCGCGGTCACCGTGCCATCTTTATCCACTTCGACACCTTCCAGTTTTTTCAATGCGTCTTCTACTAATGCCCCATCTCTCAGTTTAAGATTGCGCGTGGTGTATTCCAACGTGTCAGTCTTGACTACCACCGTTGGGACCCCATCGACCACTACTTCTTCGAGCATGGTACTCATCGGAATCAATTCGAAACTGGGAATAGTCAAATTGGATTGACCTGTCGTGAACGTGTACTCGTTTTCAAAAGGTTCATAGCCGATACTGCTGACCTTAATCCTAAATTTTTCGCCCTTGATATTGTTAAAAGAATATAGACCTGCCATCGACGAACTCGTCGAGACGGAGTCTTTATCCGACACGAGGGTCACCGATGCACCAGCGACTACCCGAGATTTTTTGTCCCGTAAAAATCCCTGAACGGTCTTATTCGTCTGTCCGAAAGTGGTCAAAATCGTGAAGCAAAAGAGAATAAAAATGGATGAACAATGTTTAAGCATATGAAGTGTGATAAGTATTAGTCCAGGTATTATAAAGAAGTCAATATCCAGACTTCGGTTTGTATTTTATTATTTTTCTTAGCCTGCTGTTGCCCTCCATAGGGTCTAGCGACAGCATTGGTCCGTTGGCGCACCTTTTTATCGAGCAGCGACCACATGTCATTTACACGCAGTTGAATCGCGACAACCCCACTCTGATCGGAATTCCAGTTAAGTTGCTTTAGAGGTATCGCAGCTTCATAGCATAGGTTGTCCTGTGCATCGACTTCCATGCGGGCAATGATTCCATAACTATTTTGAAAAGATAGATTACCATCCACTACGGTTGGAAAACCTTTTACATGATACCCTTTGGCGGTATTGATTAAAAGTTTGCGGGTATCTTTCCCTTTGTGCTCTCCCGTCTGTGCAAATTCACGTATATCCTCTCTATCGGCAAGGGGATAGATTAACATGGCCTCTTCTTTCTTTTTTCCAGTCAAGTTTACACCAAATGTAAGGCCCAGCCGAACAGCTTCTCGTTGCAGATTTTTGTCCTTAATACGTATACTGGTATAAAGATGGGTTTCATCGCGAGCGACTGCATAACTCCAAGAGGAATCAGGATCCACGGGTTGAAGTCTATTGTTCCAATCGCTTAAGTCAGCATCCAGCACCAATCCGCTAACACGTGGGATAGGAAGGATAACATCCTTAGACTTTTTCTGCGCATGAACGATTGTTGAAGTCAGACAGATTAGGGATAGCAACAGGACACTTCTCATATAGTTTATTCTGTAATGGATATGGTATGGACGAAAACAAACAGCGAAGGTTTGATAAGTCCTCATATTTGTTACAAAACAACAGATAAGAAGTGTTAATAAGTGTAAATGCATGTTAATCACAGAGAAGTTACACGAGGAAAACGGTATGAAAACCCATATCTCGAGATGTCAGAGTTGCGGAGAAAAGCTATCCTTACGTATTTATTTTCGCTTAGATACTCGTGAATACAAGGCATTTTATCTAAGTTTGAGGCAAAATTTGGAGCAAAGACGGAAGGATTTGGAGGAAAGGGACGAAATAATTGTACACACGTCTTAGCCCTTAATTCACGTAATAACGAAGTCTTTGACCCTTAATCTAAATAAAATGTTATTATCTACTTTTCAGGATCTCTTAGTGGAGGCAGGGTGCGATGAGGCTGGAAGGGGCTGCCTAGCAGGTCCAGTATTTGCTGCTGCGGTCATTTTTCCTAAAAACTATCACCATGAATTGCTCAATGATTCCAAAAAATTGAGCGAAAAAAAAAGAATGGCTTTGCGCCCAATCATTGAAAAAGAGGCTCTTGCATATGCTGTGGCTAGCGTATCTGCGGAGGAAATTGACAAAATCAATATCCACAATGCCTCGTACTTGGCCATGCATAGAGCGCTTGACCAATTAGAGATCAAAGCGGAGTACATTATTGTGGATGGTAATCGATTCATTCCCTACCCAGACCTTGCGCATACGTGTATTATCAAAGGGGACGGGAAGTATTTATCTATTGCGGCGGCATCAATCTTAGCAAAGACCTATAGGGACGAATACATGATGAATATAGCGGCGGAATATCCAACGTATGATTGGCTACAAAACAAAGGCTACCCGACAGTGAAGCACCGCAACGCGGTCTTGGAACACGGGCTGACCCCACATCACAGAAAAACCTTTAGAATAACCGATCCGCAGCTCAAGTTATTCTAAAGGTCTTCCGATATTATTTGTACAAATGAGTCCTTTAAATACTTATTTGGTCTTTATATTCTTCTTTTTTTGATTGTTGACTGCAATCCATACGGCGCCAAGTAATCCCAATACCAAAATTACCGAGGCTATCGCGGAAAGAAGATTGGTGACTTGAACCGATTGTGGAGCGAAGATAAATTCAATCTTATGATTACCACCCGGTACTTGCAATGCTCTTAAGATGTAATCTGCACGAATGATGGGCACTTCTTTTCCATCAATATATGCCTTCCATCCTTTTTCATAAAACACTTCTGAGAACACGGCAAGTGCATCATTTGGAGCGGAGTACTCATACTTCAAGGTATCTGGATGATAAGAGGTCAATGCTATGGTTGAATTGGTTGGCCTTCCTAAGCGACTAGCATCTATCCTATCCTTAAATTCTTGATTGATAAAAGCTTCTTTTTTAGGATCAAAGCTACCAATAGCTTGCATCTCTTCGGCATTGTCTTTGACAAACGTGACCTTCTCCACAAACCAAGCATTGCCTGGTGCTGTGCTTCTCCGCACCACCTTTTGCGACCCATTGGAAGGGTCTGCTGTAATCAAATAACGTACATTAAACATGTCGAGAACATCTTCGTTTAACGCTCCATTGAATTGATGTTCTAGAATTTCCTGAAACCGCATCATTTTGGCAGCGTGATATCCACCTAAATTCTTATGAAAGTAAGAGGCAGTGGCATCCGAAAATGCACTGGTCGTCAAATCTAATACACGATAGCTTGGATCTGCATCCAAACGGATGAGCTGATCAACTTCTCGCTCAGCAATACGAGCTGTAGATGGATTTGAAAAGGAATCGTCATTTAAATAACGCTTATCGACCGACCAAAGATCTGTCAAAAACACAATTCCTAAGCCTGCTACAAGAACTGCATAACTAAGTTTTTTCTTTAAAAAGAACCAGACTAGACCAAACGTAATGGCGACAATAAATAAAGAACGCCATGCATCTTTACTAGCGAGAGCCGCACGATCCTTCACAATAGCAGTAACAGTCTCATTGGCAAGGGCGCGATCACCAATCTCCCGTGTCAGCCCATCCACTAGTGCTTGATGGTTCGAATTGCGGAGGGCTAAAAACATATCAGGCATCAAGGCAACCAATAGACAAAGTCCACCAATTCCTATAAAAGTATATAAGGTTTTTTTCTGTATGCTTTTATCCTCAGCTGTCTGATTAAGTAATTCATTTACACACAAAATAGCTAATACAGGAATCAACAAAGCAGCTATGACCAGAATGGATTCTACGGCTCTAAACTTGTTATACATCGGAAAGTAATCGAAGAATAAATCCGATATAAATGGTAGATGGCGTCCAAAGGACAAGAAAATAATAAGTACGGTAGCACTGAATATCCACCATTTTATCCGCCCCTTAACAACGAAGAGCCCCAATATAAAGAGGAATAATACTCCAGCCCCGAAATACCATGGTCCAGCGGTAATCCGCTTTTCGCCCCAATATGACGGCATTTGACGCGCTATCTGGGCAGCCTGTACTGTGGGGGTTCCTTTAGATTCGAAAAGCTTAGCGACATTGGATTTTTCGTCGAAGACACCTTGTGTACGACCTCCATAAGCATTTGGAATCAAAAAGGTCATAGTCTCACCGACACCCTGGCTCCAATCATAAGCATAACTGCGATCTAGGCCTTTCTGCTCATTGGTCTCATCGACTTTAATTATATTCGCCTTTCCTCGAGTCGAATATTTGCTATATTCATAGGTGGGATACAAAACCGAAGCATTGACCAAAATAGCCAAGGCTACAGCAATGACTTGTACGCCGGTAGCTTGTAGAAATCCTTTTATTCGCTTTTCTTTGATAGCATGATACAATTCGATGCCAACCAAGATTAAAAGCGCTATGAAAAGATAGTAAGTGACCTGAATGTGATTGACCCGTATCTCTAAAGCCATGGTCAGCGCCAAAATAGACCCACCGAGTAAATACTTACCTCGATAACAGAGAATAATAGCACCTATAATGGGAGCCATATAGGCAATGGCATAGGCTTTATTGACGTGCCCTGCTTCAATATAAATGAAATTATAGGACGTAAATGCTACGGCTATGGCTCCGACCGCAGCCAACCATGGCCTAACACGGAGTACGGAAAAGAGAAAATATGCCCCGAAAAGATACAGCAACACCACATCAATGGGGGTAGGAAAGACCGTCTTGAGCGCTCTGGAAATATATGTCCCGACATTGCTACTGTGTTCGGCCCAAATCTGATATGTCGGCATACCGCCAAACATGGAATTTGTCCAATTAGGGGCATGGCCATCTTTTGCCCTATAATCAAAAAGCTCCTTCTGACTTGCCTCTGCTTGTAGCACATCGTGCTGCGCCAAGGTCTTCCCTTGCCAGATCGGTGTGAAATAAAAAAACACCAGGACGATGAATATTCCAATAATCGCAAAGTGTACCGCGTTTTCCTTAAACCAATTTTTCATCCGTATAAATTTGTCTTTAGTAGGTGCTGAAGCTATCAGATGTATTCTGCCACTATGTGGTTTGAAAAATCATGATCGTTTCATTTGTTCTTTAAATAGGTTGTATTTAATGATTAAGGCTCAAAAATATACAAATCATTTTAAAATTCGCTAGAATTAAAAAAAGGATTTAGGCGATATGTCTGCCTAAATCCTCTTTTCGCAAATATAAACGCTCTAGGTGTCTATTATTCTCCTTTTTGAATCAGTTTTTTGATATTTGAAAACTCGCCAAATAGCACCAATATATCAGCCTCTCTGAGCAAAGTATCAGATTTTGCAATGCCCGTAGCTTCTTTTACCAACACCGTCTTGCCTTTTTCATTGACCTCGTTTTGGCTGACTGTTGTCAGAACAATAACGCCATAAGTATTGGTCAAGTTGGCTTCTTGCAATGTCATGCCAACATATTTGGGTGGTACCTTCGTCTCGACGATGCTATATTTGTCCGAAATTTTGAAAGAATCCACGATATCCACATTGTCCAGCCTCATCGCCAAACGTTCTGCAGCCTCTTCTTCTGGCATAATGTATTCATCAATAGCCATGGCTTCCATCACGGTTTTTTGAAGATCCGAAACGACTCGTCCAATGATGCGTTTCACGTGAAGCTGCTTCAAAAGTGCGGTGGTCAACATGGAGGCTCCCTCGTCTTCGCCAATCGCTACAATAACGGCATGGCTATCCCGCAACGGTAAAGAGCTAACGGACTCTCGATCGGTCGTATCCATACAAACGGTGTGTGTGACTCGATCTTTGAGTTGCTCGACAATGGCAATATTTCGATCAGCACCGATTACTTCGTGCCCCAGTTCAGTAAGATGAATGGCTAATGACCGTCCAAAGTGTCCCAATCCCAATACTATATATTTCATCTAATTATTTGTTTTTTAGTTGTTGATGAGAGCTCGAGTCAATAATATTGTCCTTCGTGTCAATATTATTCACTTCTCGGTTTCATCTAATTATTTGTTTTTTAGTTGTTGATGAGAGCTCTCATCTCTAAATGATATTATTTTGTCCGCAACTGCTAATAGGATGTCTTCCTAAACACTAAAATAGAATTTTTTCGCTCGGATATACATAATTCCGATTTCGGATATTTTTAATAAAGGCCACAAGTAAGGTGAGCGTGCCCACACGTCCAACAAACATGGTGGTAATGATAATGATTTTACTTGCTGGACTTAAAGATGGGGTCACGCCCAAAGAAAGTCCACAAGTGGTATAGGCAGAAACGGCTTCGAAAAGCAGCTCCTTCATACTCCTACTTGGGTCAGAAAAATTAAGTAACACAAAAGATAATCCAATTGTCAAAACAGAAAGTAGAATGATAGCAAAAGCCTTATTAACAGATTCCGGAATAATGCGCCGTCTAAATAAATCGATAGAATCCTTACCTCTGGCTAAGGAGAAAATATTGAGAATAGCGATGGCAACTGTCGTTACCTTGACTCCCCCTCCTGTCGAACCAGGAGAAGCTCCAATCCACATCAGAGAGGTGATCATAATCAAGGTGGGGCCGCTTAAAAAATTAAGGTCTATACTGTTGAACCCTGCCGATCTGGAGGCATTTGTCATAAAAAAAGCGGATACCATCTTCCCATATAGATTATGATCTTGATTCAAGGTCTTGGTGTACTCAAATAAAAAGTAGGAACTCGTCGCAAGGACTACTACAACTAAGTTACAGATAAGAATAAACTTCGAATTGAAGCTAAATGTCCAAGGCTTGTGGACAAAATTACGTTTAAGAACAATCTTATAGAATAGTGCCTGGAGCTTGGTCTTGGTGTAGGTATAAAAATTATAAACAGTCCCAAACCCTAACCCGCCAAAAACAAAAATCATCGCCAAAGCTAGTTGAAAGTTATAATTATAGCGATAGTCCGTATGTTGAATACCGTTCTCCAAAATAGAAAATCCTGCATTACAAAACGAAGATACGGCATGAAAAACGGAGAAAAAAATCTGCTCGCCGACAGAATCGAATAGCCGAGCATCTAGGGTGAAGTAAATAGAAATGGCTCCAATAAATTCAAAAAGTAACGTAATGAAGATAATGGTAAGCAAAGTGCTAATCACCGAATTGAGCTTATTCTCTTCAAGAATCTCACCAAACATCAATTGGTTCTTAAAGGAAAATCCACCTGAGAAAAAATAACCAAAAAAACCTGTAAATGTCATGATGCCAAGCCCTCCGACCTGAATCAGAACAAGAACAACGGTCTGCCCAAACATCGAAAAATTGGTCGAAATATCGGTGACAGACAACCCGGTGATACATACGGCGCTCGTCGCCATGAATAAGGCGTCAATAAAGGAGAGGGGGGCTACAAGTGTGGTTCGGGGCAACATCAAAAGCAACGTGCCTATCAGAATGAAAACTAAAAAACTGATGACAAATAAAATGGTAGGGTTGAAATAGAAATTATCAAAGAAGAGACTATTCTTGGATAAAGCGGACAAAAATATAAGATAAATGCCGAGATATACCCATTCTTCCTGCCTTAGATAGGATAAGGACTCACTACCAGAAAGTCTAGCAATGATGATGACAAAGAAATAAACGATAATTGTCAATCCAGCGATATGTTGAATTTTGACTTTCTTTTGGACCAAAATAGAGGACAAGGTCTGAAAGGTCTCTAATGTAAAAAGACCATAAAACATGGCATGTATGACATTCTCGAAAATGTTGGCAAGCTTGGCGTCAGTAATATATCCCACGTGGAGAATAACGGCAAAAGCACAAATCATGCTCACGTAAAACATGATGATATCTACAACCCGATTATTATACTTGAAAATAAACTTTAAGAAACTTAACATCCTCTACTTCTTATCTTTTTCTTTATCCTTCTTCTTAAATAGCTTGTTAAAGAATGTTTTGGTCTTGCTTACAGTGCCTGTAGCCTTCTCCGCTGTGCCCATTAATTTGGCCTCCCGTTCAGGACTCATCCCTACACACTCCTTAATACCTGCAAGCAAGCTTTGCCAAAGGGTCTTGAAAAATGTGTGCTGCGCTACACGTTTATAGTTGACATGTCCCACATGATAGATCTTATTCGCATCGGGATTGCTGTCATTCAGCAGAATATTATTGACGAGAAAGGAAACGGCCAACTTGGTCGAAGCTTTTTTCTCGGCCAATTCAATCAAATTAATCTTCAAATGATTATAATCAAACTTAAATGTACCCCAATTGCGATGGTCATTGGCTTGAAAATCAAATTCAATCTTTTGAATATTGCCTGAGGCAATTTCTACGTTGAGGAGTGGTCTTAAAATTCGGTTGAATGCTGTTGCATTCATTGCTCCAAGACTACCACTATAGGTGTGCTCACCATTTTTACTTAGCATATCGAACCCAAACTTGACATGTAAGACCCCTCTATCCATCACTTTGGCAAAGAGATCTGCCCGCATCCATTTATTCTTGACAAGAGCCACAGAATCGTTGGTCACATTTGTCAAATATCCTCGGGCCTGATTGAAGGAAATGGAGCCTTCACGCATATATTTTTTACTAAATTCGGAATAGGTCACGTCAACATGCTCTAAAAAAACAGTATCTAGTCGAATCAAACTTTTCATCTGCAGAATGCGCTGATGAGGGGCCTGTCCGATTTTACTTGTCGGAGGTCCTGGAAATCTTTTGTCCGCAGCAATGCGTACGGAACCATTCTTTACTTGCATACGCCTTGCAATAACCTGCTTATTACGCATGAGACTTTTAAAATCCAACTGCTCCAACCGTAAGGTATCAAATTGAATGGTGCTGATGCTTCCGCCTTTTCCTTTCTTTTGATAGAAAGCTTCTTTTTTGAGTGCTGGAGCATAAGAGACCTTGGTCAACAATATATTTTGCTCTTCGGTATTGATCTTCAATTTTTCAAACTTGGCCTTATAAAGTCCGCCGGGGAGGGTATATTCAAACTCAGGAATCTCCAAATCTATCATCTTGGTATGATAGAATCGAGCGGAATCATCTATCGATGTCGAGTCAATGAGGACATCACGCACTTTAAGATTGACCTTCTTGATTTCCATGTTGGTCGATTTTCCTTTATCGAGTTGACTATATTTAAAGTCGATATCAGCCACTTCGACCCCGCCGACCTGTATAGCATTTAAGAATTTCTTGACACTTTCGTAAAGTGTTTTCTGAGGCTTAGTGGACAGGGTATCATTATAGGCATGGAACTCATTCATGAGATGTATCTTTGGGCTCTCAAATGCTATTGTCTTTATTTTTAACTTCTTATTAACCAATATTTCGCGAATACTAAAATTGAGTATCTTAATCTTGGAGACCTTGATATGCACCCTATTATTAGGGGCTTCTTTTCGGAGGTCCATTTCTTTGTAGATTGTTGAGTCAGGAATGAGCTCAGCATTGGTAACGATTACATTCCCCAATCCTAAGCTGATATCTAAATCATCATACTTTAATGTATAAAGACTATCGCTAGCATTTTTGATGGCCTCTTTAAGTTGATCTTCAACGATAGGTTTCCAGCGTGTACTGAGGTACCACGTAGCACTCATCAACCCAATGATGATAAACGCAACTATTCCTATAACCCATTTCCAAACTGGTCTCATTGTTCTGAACAATTTAAGTTAATCTGA
This sequence comes from Sphingobacterium sp. SYP-B4668, assembly GCF_027627455.1. NCBI lineage: Bacteria > Pseudomonadati > Bacteroidota > Sphingobacteriia > Sphingobacteriales > Sphingobacteriaceae > Sphingobacterium > Sphingobacterium sp. SYP-B4668. The sequence goes on from NZ_CP115483.1 coordinate 5,301,121, forward strand.
TATAAAAACAACGGCGCTAATATTATGTTTTGTTACTAAGTACTATTTTTGTGCTTGTTAAGGTAAATATCTTAATTTTATGCAATAATGAGTTATACCCTTCTCCGAAATTATCTGTCCTTTGCTATTATATTGTTGGTCACACTGACGGGATGTCAACGACACCATAAAGAAACCTCGTTTTACTACTGGAAAACAACGTACGCATCAGACTCCCTCCTGCAAACGAATATACAACATTTGGGTGTTAAAAAACTCTATATGCGTATCATGGACATAGATATGGACATGATGGGGCGAGAAGCCGTGCCAATTTCGCCGATAAGCTTTACAGATACATTACCTCCAGACGTAGGCATGGTACCAGTAGTATTTATCAACACGAAGATATTTCAACACATGGACAGCCTAGGCATCAGGAGCTTAGCGCATAAAATCGTTCCGTTTGTTCGTGAAAAGGTCAAACAAAGCGGGGCAAATTCCTTTAACGAACTGCAGCTGGACTGTGACTGGACGACTTCTTCTAGAGATAAGTTTTTCTACCTCATCGAATTCATGAAGACTTTTCCCGAATTGGCCAATGTGGAGGTAACTTCGACTTTAAGACTTCATCAAATCAAGAACATCAAAAGCAGTGGGATACCGCCAGTATCTCGAGCCACCTTAATGTGCTACAATATGGGCAATCTCCGAAAGTTTGGTCCACAAAACTCAATATTAAACCAAGAGGACCTCCACCTGTATCTCAAAGATCATCTCGGCAACTATCCTTTAAAACTGGATGTGGCGCTTCCGCTATTTGAGTGGTTTGTGGTATTTCGCAATCAGGAATATGCTGGGATTTCCAAAAGAATAGACCGTGAGGACCTCGAAAACAAAGCTTTATTCGCTCATAATCCAAATACCAACCTATATGTACTACGAGAGGATTTTCCGGAAAAGGGTTTATTGAAAAATGATATTATCCGATATGAAACCATTAGTCAGCAAGAGTTGATGAAAACGGCGTCATTTTTGAAGAGAGAATTGAAAAATGAAGATCGGAAGATTATATTCTACCATTTAGATAAAACAATAATAACAAGCTATCCTAATGATGTCCTACAAAAAATCGTTGATATTCTTTAGTCTTTTTCTCGCGGCTTATTTCGGCGAAATAGCTGTCAATATAGCCTGCGGTCCTGAAATAGACCCGTATGACAACCAAACGACTTATTTTCTACCTAATATTGAGACTGGTAGCTATTCTGCCTTTCAATATATACCTTACAAATTCCTTTATACTGAAAATGAACCGCAAAGTGAAGCGGCAATCAACTTGGACGAGTGGAGAGACTACTTGGGGAAAAGAGTGAAAAAAGAGGATATCCAATTCTTGATGTATCAAGCTGATAGTCTTACCATCGCGACATTGAACCAAGCAATCGGAGTTGAACACCTAGCAGACTCGGTGGCTCAAAATACTTTTGCCCAGACGTTATTAAAGAAAAAATATTCGAACGCAAAAGCATATTTTTTATTTACAAAAAAGGCTGAGTATCTCACTTTCATACCCTATAATTATTGGGACCCTTCGCCAGTAAATTATTCGGAAATCTTATCATTAGCGGAAGAAGCGGAGGAAAAAATAGGAACAGTGCAGGGGGACCGTTTCTTAAAACTGCGATATGCCTATCAAGCGGCCAGACTATACTTGTATGCAAAGGAATATGAGAAGTCGATGAGCATCTATGAACATTACATCGCTCCTACTCACTCTAAAAGTGCAGTAATGGGCTGGGCAATGTCCAACTATGCTGGTGCAAAGCGATGGAATGGACAGCTAGCAGAGGCGGCTTTCTTGTATGCTAAAGTCTTCAGCTCGAATCCCGAAAGAAGGGTACTGGCCTATAAAAACTTTAACTATATAGACGTCCCGATAGATGAAGTCGAATCACTCACGACGACGAATGCTGACCGAATCAGCTTGGCTGCAATTCTAGGCTTCTCCACGTCTGACATGACGATGGAGTACTTACAGACTTGCTTCGACTTGGATAAACGAAATGAAGCGATAGGCATGCTTCTAACCCGCGAAATCAATAAAATCGAGGGACAGCTGATTACGCCCTATTCCCTGAGCTGGCCAAACTATAACCTCTATATTCAACAAGAAGATAAGGATAGGGTGACTCAACATGCTGAAGAGGTTAAAAATTTTGCATTAAAACTCTCTGGCAAGCAGAAAGGGCTAGGCGTACTATCGGCAAGTTATATCAGTTGGTTACAGGGAAATAATGATGAGGCAAAAGTACTACTCAAACGGATTGATATCAACAAACTGGCATCCCCACAATCGGACCAATATCAAGTCAACAAAATGTTGACCCAATTAACGGATTGGCAAAAAGATGCCACTGTCCATCAAGAAGGTCTAGTCGAGACCTTGGCATGGCTATCCGAAAAATCGAAGACTGAAGCTACGGGGAAAGATAATCCCCGAGATTACTATTCGGCATACTTTGCGGATGCACCATACAGTCTCATTGGAAAGAATATCTTAAGTAATATACTCGTGCCGCAATATCTGGCCAAGGGGGACACGGCAATGGCAAGCTTATCTGCACTAAAAGCGGATGTATTTAGTAATCACGGTATTGTTCAAGATACGTTAGAAAAGAATTTTTCGTATGGTACGGAGCTTTTTTGGAAGAAATACCTGAGTCCAAAATCTATCTTAGAGATACGAGACTATCTAGAAAGCCCGGAAAAACAACAGGGCGTCACAAAGTATATATTAGACGGAATTACCAAGACTGACCAGAATGCCCTCACGGAGCTCCTAGGGACGGCTTATCTTCGAATACATGATTACGCGAATGCAGTAAAGAGTCTTAAGCAACTGCCCAAAACGTATGTATACCAGTCTTTCAACGACTACTATGCTGACCAAGAGGTGTACGCTAAGCCTTTTATAACGATGAACAATGATTACCCTAAAGATAGGGGCAGTCAGCCATACTATAAATTGGACTTCGCCAAGCAGATGCTCCAACTGCAGGAGAAAGCAAATGCGGAAAAGGATCTTGACAAATTGGCAAATATCTTCTTTATGATGGCCAATGGAGTCTATCAAACCTCTACTTTTGGAAATTCATGGATGATGGTGAGCTATGAGTGGAGCAGTACGGACGCGCACAGCAAACCTGAATTGGGTTGGGAGTATGACTATCTACAAGCTAGACAGGCCAAGGTTTGGTATGAGAAGGCACGATCTTTAAGTAAGAACCAAGAATTTAGGGCGAGGTGTACATTTATGCTGGCAAAATGCGAACAGAAAGAATTCGTATACCCACAGGAAGGAAGGTGGGCATACTACGAAATATTCTCTCAATCACCTTTCTACCAATATAGTGTGCACAACAAATACTTTGCGGAATTACAAAAGGGATATGCTCAAACAGAATTCTATCAATCAGCTATGCGGGCTTGCTCATATTTAAGAGACTTTATCAACTAATTTAATTTCGACTATTCTCGTTACGGTAGACGCTGAGGTAGCTGTCGTAACGGGATGATTCAATCTGCCCCAATTCAACGGCCTCCATGACTGCACAGCCCGGTTCATTGATATGCCTACAGTTATTGAACCTACATTGATTCAATAATGCTCGCATCTCTGGGAAGAAATGAGAAAGTTCATTTGCTTGTATATCGACGATCCCGAGCTCTCGAATACCAGGGGTGTCAATCAGCTTGCCCCCAAAGGGTAAATCTAGCATTTCTGCAAAAGTAGTCGTGTGCTTTCCTTTATCGGACCAGTCGGAAATACTTCCCGTCTTGAGATAGGCATCGGGAATCAGCGCATTGATCAGTGTGGACTTGCCGACACCTGAATGACCTGAGACAAGCGTTACTTTATCTTTTAAGAGTTCCTTTAGTTGGTCAACATTGATATTTTCCAAAGCAGAAACTTCATAACACGGGTAACCAATGGACTCGTATATATGTTCGTATTCTTTAAGTATATCGAGTCCTTCGTCACTGAATAAATCCAGTTTATTAAAAACCAAAACTGCAGGAATACCGTAGGCCTCTGCCGTAATCAGAAAACGATCGATAAAACCTAAGGATGTCGGTGGTGATGCGAGGGTGACTACTAAGACTGCTTGATCCAAGTTTGCTCCAATAATCTGGGTCTGCTTGGATAAATTGATAGAGCGTCGAATAATATAGTTGCGACGAGGTTCCAAATGGGTAATTACGGCGCTTTCCTGTCCGGGCTCGACTTCAAAAGAGACCCAATCGCCTACTGCTACTGGATTGGTGGTCTTAATATCATGGGTCCTAAATTTTCCTTTTATCCGACATTCATAGCGAGTGCCATCTTCTCCCTCAACTTGGTACCAACTACCGGTCGATTTAGTTACCAATCCTCTCATATCTGTCTTAAAATGGCAAAACCTAATTCTCTCATGTTACAAAAGTCGTAAAAATTTATTAATCTGAAGACGTATTGAATTTATTACCTTTGTGTGTACACTGCTAAATAAGATTTTGTGAAAAAATTATTTCTTTTAGATGGAATGGCGCTCATTTACCGAGCGTACTTTGCGCTGAGTAAGACACCAAGGCTAACTTCGAATGGCTTGAATACGGGTGCGATCATGGGGTTTACCAATACGCTCCTAGAGGTATTAAAAAATCAAAAACCATCCCATATCGCGGTTGTCTTCGATACAGAAGCACCCACCAATAGACATCTAGAATTCGAATCTTATAAGGCTCATCGCGAAAAGATGCCGGAGGACCTCTCGGCGTCGATTCCTTATATCTTTAAACTTATCGAGGGCTTCAACATACCGATCATCACTATGGATGGATATGAAGCTGATGATATCATCGGGACATTGGCAAAAGAGGGCGAACAAAACGGTTTTACAGTGTATTGCATGACACCGGACAAAGATTTTGCTCAATTGGTATCGGACAATATATTTATATATAAACCTGCGAGGATGGGCAATGGCGCCGAGACCATAGGGGTACCGGAAGTATTGGCCAAATGGGAAATCTCAAATGTGCTCCAAGTGATAGACATTCTAGGCTTATGGGGTGATGCTGTAGATAATATCCCAGGCATACCTGGAATCGGCGAAAAAACAGCTAAAAAGCTTGTTCAAGACTTTGGTTCTGTAGAAGGCATCATCGCTAATTCGGATAAGTTAAAAGGCAAGATGAAGGAGAACGTTGAGAATTTTGCGGAACAGGGATTGCTCTCGAAGCGCTTAGCGACGATACAACTGGACGTACCGATAGCGTTTGATGAAAAGTCGTTAGAGCTGGAAATGCCGAATCGTGAGGTGCTAGAGCCTTTATTTGCCGAACTTGAATTTAGAACGCTTGGCAAGCGGGTATTTGGAGAGGATTTTTCTGTGGCTGATAATGGCCGCTCCTCGTCTGGACAAATGGATCTCTTCAGTGCGCCACCAACTGCAGAAATTTCACTCTCACAAGAGGAACCTACTATAACTGCCAGTAACAATATAGAAAATACTCCTCATGAGTATACGCTGGTGGATACCATCGCTGCCCAAAAGGGGCTCGCCCAACTTCTATCGGCTCAAAAAAGCATCTGCTTTGATACTGAATCAACAGGTATAGATGCTTTGATTGCGGATATCGTAGGGCTTTCCTTTGCTTTTGAAATCGGCAAGGCTTACTATGTGCCTACACCTCCTTCTCGTGAAGAGGCTCTACAGATAGTTGAAATTTTCAAGCCTGTGCTGGAGAATGAGCAGATTGAAAAAATAGGGCAGAATCTAAAATATGATATTCTCCTGTTGTCCAGATATGGTGTGCAAGTGAAAGGGGAGCTATTTGACACAATGCTGGCACACTACCTCATTGATCCAGACACGCGGCATGGAATGGATATCCTTGCTGAAAACTACCTCGGTTATATCCCCGTGTCAATCACGAAATTAATCGGAGAAAAGGGCAAGAAACAGGGAAATATGCGCGACGTAGAAATCAGTCTGGTGAAAGAATACGCATCTGAAGATGCTGATATTACGTTGCAGCTTAAGGAAAAATTTAAGCCTTTGCTGGCGGAAACCTCTACATTGGAACTGGCTCAACAGGTCGAATTCCCGCTTGTATATGTGCTTTCCGAAATTGAAAAAAATGGTGTAAAGGTAGATATAGATGTCCTTTCGCTATTTTCCAAAACGCTGGAAACTGACATCAAGACGTTGGAATCAACCATTTATGAAAAAACTGGCGCAAACTTCAACATCGCTTCGCCAAAACAATTGGGAGAAATCTTGTTTGATAAATTACAACTAGACCCGAAGGCAAAAAAAACGAAAACGGGCCAATATAAAACTGGTGAAGATGTCCTACTGGCCCTAGCACATAAGTCTGACATCGTACAAGATATACTGGATTTCCGGCAGCTTCAAAAGCTTAAATCTACATACGTGGATGCACTCCCGAGTCTTATCAATCCACACACAGGGCTAATCCATACTAGCTATAACCAGGCAGTGGCTGCTACAGGACGCTTAAGCTCAACGAATCCCAATCTCCAAAATATACCAATCCGGACGGAACGGGGTAGAGAGGTGAGAAAGGCATTCATCCCAAGGGCTGAGGGTCATGTCATTCTTTCGGCGGATTATTCTCAAATCGAACTTCGCCTTATGGCGGAGCTTAGTCAAGACAAAAATATGTTGGAAGCTTTTCAACTTGGACATGATATCCACCGAGCTACGGCAGCAAGGGTATATGGAGTGGAATTGGAGGAGGTCACATCTGAGCAACGCCGTAATGCGAAGGCTGTCAACTTCGGTATTATATACGGACAGTCGGCCTTCGGATTATCACAAAGCCTAGGCATCCCTCGTAAAGAGGCTGCAGAGATTATAGAACAGTATTTTGACCAGTACTCAGGTATCAAAACCTACATGTCAGAAGCAATTCAATCGGCCAAAGAAAATGGATTTGTGGAAACAATCTTGAAGAGAAGACGTTATTTAAGGGATATCAATTCGGCCAATATGACGGTCCGTGGATTTGCAGAGCGAAATGCGATTAATGCTCCGATTCAAGGCTCGGCTGCTGATCTTATTAAAGTCGCAATGATAAAGATACAGGAAGATATTCAGGCCAAGGGCTTACAGGGGAAAATGATTATGCAGGTGCATGATGAGTTGGTCTTCGATGTACCCCTACAGGAAGTGGAGAGTTTCAAAACATTGATTGAAAACCGAATGAAGACCGCGATAGAATTGCAAGTCCCGATAGAGGTCGAGGTAGGACAAGGTAACAACTGGCTTGAAGCCCACTAAATAAAAGACATCAAAATGGTTATATTCAGAAAATTAGGATTATTCATTTTATTCACATCGCTCGTCACATCACTTGTAAAGGGTCAAGAAGTGAAACCGATTTATTTTGAAGTGGTCTCGGATAGCTTGATGCGATTCTATTATGATAATTTTTATTATCTGACGGAAAAGGATTGCCAGTTTAAATCGATAGAACGTGTAGCGGGATTTAATAAAGAAACGAACAATTTTGACGGTAGCTTTAAGGATTTTGGACCAAATGGACATGTATTACTGACGGGACATTATCAAAATGGCAAAAAGGCCGGTGCTTTCAAAGCGTACCATCCAAATGGTATATTGAAATGGGAAGTGACCTTTGTTGACAATCAAGCTCAAGGGAACTGGAAATTCTACTATCCAGATGGACAGCCGATGTTGACATTATTATATCAAAACAACGGATTGAAAATCATGTCTTTTTGGAATCAAAAGAGAAAACAGTTGATTCAAGAAGGAAATGGAATATATGAATTTACAATTCCTTTTGAAGGTTATACAGAATATGGGTACCCTTTTCTGAGAAGAAGGGGTAAGGTGGTGAATGGTGTACCTGAAGAACGCTGGACAGTGCAATTTGTAGATGAAAAAAAGAACACGGTATTGGCAGCCGAAGAATATTACAGAGCGGGAGCGTTAGTAAGAGGGGATGATTATTTTAAAGATGAAAGTTATTCAGAAGCGCAATTTCCTCTTTTGCCAATGGAGTATTTTTTTCGAAGTGAATTATTAATATTCAAAAAATGCAACTTCGACGACTACAGCAACTTCACCAACTATCTATCGGATAAAATTGAAAAAAGATTTGAAGAATTTCGTCTCACCAACGGTATCGTGTCTGGAGAATTTGAATATACGGTCAAATTATCGTCGGACGGAGAGCCAAGGTCTACTGAATTTCAAAAACGAATTGATGACCACGATACGCAAGTCTTGCTGATGAGGGTGGTGAACGATGTGCCTTACTACTTTCCCTCACTAAAGGATGGACAGCCTGTGAATGACAATATTGTGGTTTCCGGGAGATTAGAGAAAAATGCTACTGGAGGGGTAGATGTCCACTCCTTGGTGATTAAGAGACCTGCTGAAGGCTAATGCAGCCTTTCAAATTATTTTATAATTTTCTATTTATAGCGTTCGGAAAAGGGTCAGTTTCTTTTATATAAAAGAAAGATTATCTAAGTTTGCACAATATTGTTAATAATGAAATTTCACAAAGAAGGTTATACCAGTTTAGCTATCGTCGTATTTGTTATTTTTGTAGCCAGTGCGCTTGCGGATTATTATGATGCTCCTACTGCTGTTAAGTGGATCATTTATATCGTGTCAGCATTCCTTTTTATTACTATTGTACAATTCTTTAGAAGTCCAATCCGTCATATCACGGTTGATGACGGTATCATCCTATGTCCTGCGGATGGAAAGGTCGTTGTCATCGAAGAGACAACGGAAGAAGAATACTTCAAGGACAAACGTATACAGGTATCGGTATTCATGTCGCCTATTAACGTACATTCGAACCGAAATCCTGTAGGTGGAATCGTCAAATATTTTAAATACCATCCTGGAAAGTTCTTAGTGGCTTGGCACCCGAAGTCATCGACTGAGAATGAGCGCACGACAACTGTTGTGCAAGCGAAGAATGGACAGGAAGTGCTTTTTAGGCAAATTGCTGGCGCTTTGGCTCGGAGGATCGTATGGTATGTTAAAGAAAACGATGCGGTAATCCAAGGCGAGGAATTTGGGTTTATCAAATTTGGATCACGTGTAGACGTGTTCTTACCCCTAGGCACTAAGATTGAGGTCAATCTTGAAGACAAGGTCGTGGGTGGCAAAACAATAATCGGGAGATTTTAACATAGATTTAATAAAGCATTACTTATCTTAGGCTTCGAAAGTATTTCGAAGCTTTTTTTATGAATTTTAAACTACTCGTTCTCATTAATGCTGCCGCAGTAGGCCTTTCTATTGCTATTGTCAGTTTCTATTACCAACATGACCTCATCGCGGCCCTTATCACCTTTGGAATATCACTAGTCGTAAGTTTCATCGTATTCTATTTTCTATTTGAAAAGTATATTTATCGACGAATAAATACAATTTACAAACTGATTCATAATTTAAAACTAGGAAAGGACCTTAAAGACGCCCTCGGAGAGTATGTGAGCGACGATCCTATCACGGATGCCGAAAGGGAGGTAAGGGATTGGGCTAAAGAGAAAAAATCAGAAATCGATCGGCTAAAAAATCAAGAAAAATTCAGAAGGGAATTTTTATCAAACATATCCCACGAATTCAAAACTCCGCTATTTGCAATTCAAGGCTACGTGGAAACGCTTCAAGACGGGTTAATTGATGATGATCCAGAGATGGCGAAAGGCTTCTTAGAGAAGGCTTCTAAAAACTTAGACAGACTTAGTTATCTCATCTATGATTTGGATGAAATATCGAAGTTGGAATCGGGACGTATATCTTTAAACATCGAAAAATTTGACGTCGTAGAACTTATTAAGGAGACTATCGAAAACCTTGATGATAAGGCGAAGTCTGAAAAAATCAGACTTATGTTCAAACAAAAATATCAAAACGTTTGTTTTGTAAAAGCTGATAGAAAGAAAATACAGCAGGTACTTACGAATTTGATAGACAATTCGATAAAATATGGTGTGGCTGGAGGTGATACGGATATTCGTATATTCCCACTCTTTGAACAAATCTTGATAGAGGTAACGGACAATGGACAAGGAATCGAAGAAAAGAACCTATCCCGTGTATTTGAACGTTTCTTCAGAACGGATAAAAGCCGTTCTAGAGGTATCGGTGGTTCGGGATTGGGACTTGCTATTGTCAAACACATTATAGAAGCTCACCAACAGAATGTAAACGTGAGAAGCACAGAAGGAATCGGGACCACCTTTGGATTCACACTTGAAAAAGCAAAAAATTAAGCCCCTAAGCGGAAGTGAACAATCCTAAATATGAACTTCGGTGAAACTTAACATTAACTTAACATAGACTTTATAACTTTGCACAAATTATATTAACATATGTCGTTAAATAGCATTTTTCACTATTTTGTTCCGAAGGACAAAAAATTCTTCCCTCTGTTCGAGCAAGCGGGAAGCAACCTAATAGATATGGCAAAGCTGTTGAAGCAGGCCGTCAACACAACCAATCTGGACACCCGAAGAGAAATCAGCAAACAGATTGAGGATCTAGAGCATAAGGGCGACAATATCACGCACCAAATCCACCTTGAATTAGGAAAGAATTTTATTACGCCTTTTGATAGGGAAGATATTCATGCTCTTGCGAGCTCATTAGACGACGTCGCTGATTTTATCCACGGCGCTTCCAACCGAATGGAACTCTATAAAGTGTTGGAACCAAGCCAACCAATGATTGAGATTACAGACTTAATCCTCGAAGCAACAGAACACGTTGCAAAAGCAATCTATGAACTAAAAGATCTGAAAAACATCCGCAATATTACGGACTCTTGTGTACGTATCAATAGTGTAGAAAACAAGGCTGACTATATCTTCGATAAAGCAGTCGCCGAACTTTTTGAATATGAAAAGGATGCTATCAACTTGATCAAGTATAAAGAAGTATTATCTGCAATGGAAGATGCTACAGACAAATGCGAAGATGTCGCAAATGTATTGGAAAGTATTTTAGTTAAAAATGCTTAGGACAAGTATCGTCTTTAAGTTTTAAGAATTTCACAATGATTTCAACCCTATTAGTTGTTGTAATTATACTCGCAATTGCATTTGACTACATCAATGGCTTCCATGATGCGGCCAATTCAATTGCTACAGTTGTTTCAACAAAAGTACTTACACCCTTTATGGCCGTACTATGGGCCGCAATATTCAATTTTGCTGCCTATTTCTATTTTACGGACCATAAGGTTGCCAATACAGTTGCCAAAACTGTTATTGAAGAATATATTACTTTGGAGGTAATTTTTGCAGGACTGGTAGCTGCAATTGGCTGGAACTTATTTACATGGTACTATGGTGTCCCTTCTAGCTCCTCGCATACACTTATCGGAGGTTTCGCTGGATCAGGGATGGCCTACGCCTTTATAATGGGAGGAGACCCTATTCATGCCATCAATATCGACGCAACATTAAAAATAATCTCATTCATAGTTCTTGCACCCGTAATAGGGATGGTCATATCGGTCATTATTACATTGATTATCATCAACTTGGCCAAGAACACCAAACCGCGGGTTGCAGAAAAATGGTTTAAGTTTTTGCAGCTTATCTCTTCTGCAGCACTGAGCTTTGCACATGGTGGTAACGATGCACAAAAAGTAATGGGTATTATCTTGGTGGCAATGGTCGCTGGTGGATATGTAGAGAATACCGAGCATATGCCCGAGTGGATCCCGCTTACATGTTATGCAGCTATATCTGCAGGAACGATGAGTGGAGGTTGGAAAATTGTGAAAACAATGGGTACCAAAATTACAAAAGTCACGCCCTTAGAAGGAGTAAGTGCTGAGACTGCAGGCGCTGTGACCTTAGGTATCACAGAGCACTTCGGTATCCCTGCTTCTACTACGCATACAATTACGGGTTCAATAATTGGGGTGGGCATTGTTAAGAGAGTATCGGCAGTAAGATGGGGAGTCACTATTAGCCTACTATGGGCATGGGTATTGACTATACCTGTATCTGCCTTACTCGGTGGAATCACACTTGCGATTATCCATTATCTTTTATAATTGTAGTTAAAACCCTACATTAATGTCTCATTTATTGGCAATCGATGAATAGAATGTTCAAAAACTTGCGAATAATAACCAAAATAACTACATTTACACGCTAGTTATATGAGTCTAAAGAAGATGGCTCCCTTAGATGGAATGCATTTTAGGCATTTTTGATTTTTGGTACAGTTATTGTTTGGATTAATAGCGTTAAATAAAGTTAAGAAAACAATTAAAATTTTAATAACCTTAAAAACAAGAGTATGAACTATTCTACAATTAAAAAAACAGCTATCGCTGCTTCACTAGTAGCCGCTCTAGGTTACGCTGAGGTTGCTCAAGCGCAACAGCCTACAGTATTCGGAGGAAGATCACAGTACAGAACTTGGTCTATCGGAGTACAAGGTGGTATCACTACTCCCAACGTACTTATCGGAGGTTCTAACAACTTCGGTCAGAAAGTTGGTTACTTCCAAAATAAAGTTGGTGAGTACTACGGTTTGACTGTACGTAAACAATTCTCTCACCTTTTCGGTTTAGAATTAGAAGGTAACAGAGGTAAGATCAAAACTTTCAACCACGATTTATCTGGTCCTGCTGCAGAAACTGCAAATGGAGCTAAATCTGCAAGAACTGATGTTAACTGGGCAGCTAGCTTGAACGGAGTATTCCAATTGGGTACTATCGACTTCATGAGAAGAGAAAATGCAGTTAACTTCTACGCAAAAGTAGGTTTGGGAGTATTGGCTAATAACCCTATCCAATACTTAAACAATGATTTCACTGGTACTGAAGTTTACAACAACAAAGGTAACTGGGGAGATGAAATCTTTGGAGACAGAGAAAAATCAGGAGATAGAGACAACAAATTGGCAGCTTACGTACCAGTTGGTGTAGGTGTTAAATTCAAATTATCTGAAGTTGTTGCCTTGAACTTAGGTTACACAATGAACTTCACTGATGACAACTTGCTTTACGGACCAGGTCGTTCTGATGTTAAAGGTAAATTTGCTAACGTATACGGTGGTTTAGAATTCACTTTAGGTTCAAGAGACAAACAAAACTTGACTTTTGCTAACCCAGTAGCTACCTTGTACGATGAGTTGAAAGATCCTTCATTGAAAAACGAAGTTGAAGCGTTGAAACAACGTGTATCTACTTTGGAAGGAACTGTTGACCAATTAGGTAAAGATTCTGATGGTGACGGAGTATCTGATAAATTTGACAAATGTCCTAACACTCCTGCTGGTACAGTAGTAGATGGTTCAGGATGTCCTATCAAATTCCCAGAAGCACCTAAAAATGACTATACTGCTTCTACAGGTCAGTACAGCAACATTCAATTCGAGTTTGATAGCTCTGTATTGAAAACTGAATCTTACTCTACATTAGACAGATTGGCTAAAGAATTACGTGATAACAACTCATCAATCTCTTTAGCAGGTTATGCATCAGCAGAAGGTACTGAAGCTTACAACCAAACTCTTTCTAAAGACCGCGCTAATGCAGTAAAACAATACTTGGTTAACGCTGGTGTTGCTGCTGCTAAAGTAACAGCTAACGGTTACGGAGAAGCTAATCCAGTTGCATCTAACGCTACTGAAGAAGGACGTATCCAAAACCGTCGCGTTGAGATCAAAAAATAATTATTCATAACCGAATAATTGGACATAAGAAGCCGGCTCAAATGAGCCGGCTTTTTGTCTTTCTAACACAATAAGTTTATTTGTTGTACCTTTGCAGTATGATTTTCACGAATTGTGGAAAACATGTACATCATATATTCAATAAAAAGTCTTATTTTTCTTTTAAGATTAGTGAATGGGATTATGATTTCTAAATAGAAAGGAATACGATGGAAGAGGAATTCGAATTTGGTTCTCCAGAAGAACAGAAATTTTCAGTTGACCGCTATGAAGAGATGATCAGAAATGAAGATCAATATTTCTTCGACACGAAGGCTTTTGAGGGAATCATCGAATACTATATGGATAAGAATGATCCTATAAAAGCATTACAAGTTGTTGACTACGCAATTAGTCAACATCCCTTCGAGACGAACTTCTTTTTGAAGCAGGCGCAACTATTTGCGGCAACCAACCAATTTCATAGTGCATTAACGGCACTAGAGAAAGCGGAGCTTTTAGAGCCGTCTGAAGGGGATATATATCTCATAAAAGGTAGTATACTTGGCTCTTTAAATAATTTTGAAGAGGCACACCGTAATTTAGAGCGAGCACTGGAACTTTCAGATAGCAAAGATGAAGTTTACTATCAAATCAGTGGTTTGTATCAATCTGAGGGAGATTATGATAAAGCAATCCATTACTTGCGCAAGTCCCTCGAACTCAATATGGAAAATCAAGACGCGCTCTATGAATTAGCCTTCTGTTACGACGTGTTAGACAAACAGGAGGAAAGTGTTGCTTTTTATCTCCAATATATTGACAATGACCCCTACTCCTACGCCGCTTGGTACAATCTTGGGAATGCATATCACAAGCTGAGTCAATACCGGGAGGCAATAGACGCTTACGACTATGCCATCCTGATTAAGGAAAACTTTTCGTCGGCGTATTTCAATAAGGGAAATGCGTTAGTCAACCTAGACTTTTTTCAAGAGGCAATAGATGTCTATAAGCAGACTTTTGAATATGAACCCCCAAGTGCCGAAACTTACTGCGCCATAGGCGAATGCTATGAAAAATTGGAGCAGATGGATGAAGCTCGCCAATATTATAAGAAAGCGGTCAAACTAGATAGCCACATGGGCGATGCGTGGTTCGGAATCGGCGTCACATTAGACTTTGAAGAACGTTACTTTGAATCGCTTCACTTTTATAAAAAGGCATTGGATATCGACGATAAAAACCCCGATTACTGGTTTGCGATTGCCGACGCTCGATATAAATTAAAACAACTTGAAGAAGCCGAGAAAGCCTATGCAAAGGTTGTAGAACTCAACCCTACTGATATAGAGGCATGGTTAGATTTCTCCTCTATTTACTTTGAACAAAGTAAGTTTTTGGAAGCCATTGATACTATCGCTGATGCGATCAAGAATAATCCAGAGGCGGCCGAACTGTATTACAGAATGGTTGCTTACCTGTTTGCAAATGGTCAATACAACGAGGCACTCAACTTTCTAGAAATAGGTCTAGCTACTGACCCGGACAAGCATTATATCATCTTTGAATACCTTCCACAGCTTCAGGGCAATAAGATTATTGTTGACATCATAAAAAAATACGCTTTAAAAGACTAATGAAGAAATTAGGCCTGATTGGCTTTCCACTGGGACATTCTTTTTCAAAAAAATTCTATCTGGAAAAATTTGAGAAAGAAAATATTAAAGATATAGAATATGACCTCTACGCTATCGAAGATATCGAGACTTTCCACAGTCTGTATCAGACTATGGAAGGTCTCTATGGCGTCAATGTCACCATTCCACACAAGCAAAGTATTATACGATTTTTAGATGAGCTGTCTGACGAGGCTAAAGAAATAAAAGCTGTCAACTGTATACAGATTCGCAAGAAAGGAGAACACTACCACCTGAAAGGCTTCAATACTGATGCCTTTGGATTTGAACAATCCTTAATCCCATTGTTAAAACCCCATCATCGAAATGCGCTGGTACTGGGTAATGGGGGAGCGGCTCAGGCAGTAGTATATGTACTGTCTAGGCTCGGTATTAACTACCGTTTCGTGAGCCGAATAAAAACGGAAGACAACCTTTGTTATCAAGATCTGAATAATGCCCTGATGCAGGAGTATAGCTTAATTATCAACTGCTCTCCCTTGGGTACATTTCCAAATATAGACAGCTGTCCGAATATCCCTTACGAGTCGCTATCCGAAAACCACCTACTATACGATTTGGTCTACAACCCCGAACTTACACTTTTCCTACAGAAAGGAAAAGAAAGAGGAGCAACAATCAAAAACGGATATGAGATGCTTCTATTACAAGCTGAGAAAAATTGGGAAGTCTGGAATGAAAGCCTATGAATCAACGAATCTACGTAGCTATTGTACTCGTGCTAATTGGACTATTGGGTCTTCAAGCCTGTCAAGAAGATTACTCGCCAAAACCACGCGGCTATTTTAGAATTGAATTTCCAGAGAAAAAATATGCTAGCACCCAAACTGGGTGTCCCTTTGATTTTGAAATCCCAACCTATGCTCGACTGAGCAAAGACGATAATAAAGAAGCGAAACCTTGCTGGCTAAATCTAGATTTTCCAGCATTCAATGCTCGTCTACATTTAAGCTACTTTCATATTGACAACAGTGCATCCTTGCAGCAACTGACGGAAGATGCTCGGACTTTTGCCTTCAATCACACGGTCAAAGCGACGGCTATTGAACAAAAGAGAATCTTCGACCAAAGCCGTCGAATCTATGGCATACAATATTATATTAGAGGAAATACGGCTTCAAATGACCAGTTTTTTGTATCTGACAGCACTACACACTATCTTAGAGGTGCGCTATATTTTAATGAAAAGCCACATCTGGACTCTATACAACCGGTATTGGATTTCATAAACAATGATATTGAACGTATCATCGAAACGATTCATTGGAAATAAATTGTATTTTTGATTCACTATGGTACACTTAAAACAGTTTGTCTGTAATCCCTATCAAGAAAATACCTACATACTCTACGATGATCAAGGAAATTGTGCGATCATCGACCCTGGTATGTATGGAAATACTGAAGAAACTGCTTTTCTACAATTTATTTCAGAGAAGTCACTGACGCCGGTTTTACTTCTTAACACACATTGTCACATAGACCATGTACTTGGCAATCATTTTGTACATGAACATTTTGGCCTCTTTCCACAATTTCATGAGGGAGAGCTCCCGCTACTCATTGAAGTTCAAAACTATGCACCACAAATGGGGATTCGTTATGAAGTATCACCTATAGGAGAGCATTTTTTAAGCGAGACGGGAACCGTTTCTTTTGGGGAGGAACAACTCCAACTAATTTTTGTACCAGGACACTCTCCTGCACATCTCTGCTTCTATCATGAAAAGCAAAAATTTGTGATTGGTGGGGATGCGCTATTCAGGGGAAGCATAGGTCGAACGGATTTACCAGGAGGAAATCATGATCAACTCCTCACGAGTATCAAACAACGGCTGTATACTTTGCCTGAGGACGTCACAGTATACCCTGGACATGGCCCCGCAACCACAATAGGTGAAGAGAAAAAATCCAATCCATTTGTTAGAGGTTAAGTAAAACATGAAGCTGTCTCACTTTTTTGCCCGACGATATCTTTTTTCGAAAAAATCGGTAAATGCCATCAACATTATCTCGACAATTAGTGTAGTGGGTGTTTTGGTAAGTAGTGCGGCACTAGTCATTGTACTTTCCTTCTATAACGGCATGGAAAAGGTAATCCTTTCCATGTTTAGTACCTTCTCTCCCGAATTGCGAGTCGAACCTGCTGAAGGAAAATTATTCTCAACCCACAACGAATTATTTGAAAACCTTCGCAAACAAAAAGAAATCAAAGGTTACAGCGAAGTGTTGGAGGAAAAAGTATTACTACAATATGGTAATCACCAGTTCATTGGCCAAATCAAAGGAATCGAGCCCAAAAGCCTGAACCAACATGCTGCAGATAGTATGCTATACGCTGGAGAATTCACCATTTCAAAAGAAAATGTAAGTTATGCTATTATCGGAGCTAGCGTACAGGCCAATTTACAAATCCCAATCGTAGGACTCCAAAATACAATGCTGGTCAATTCACCGAAGAAGGGTGGCGGTAACGCTGTAAATCCAGCTGATGATATCATACAGAGGGGAATTAGCCCTAGAGGGGTATTGAAGTACCAGCAAGGATTTGACAACCTCATTATAACGCCTATAGACTTTGCTAGAGATGCTTTAGGAGAATATGAGAAAGTCTCTGCTATCGAAATCTACACACACAATCCTGACGGCTTAACAACCATTGAGGAACAAATACAAGCTATGCTTGGGGATGAATTTAGAGTCTTGAATCGGGAAGAGCAAAATCCGACTCTATATAAGACTGTCCGTACCGAGAAATGGGCAGTTTTCTTCATTCTTACCTTTATCGGTATTATTGCAATCTTTAATATCATAGGCTCTATGACGATGCTCGTCATAGACAAGCGTCAAGATATGATTATCCTCAAGAGCTTAGGCGCTGAAAATTCACTGATTCAACGAATCTTTTACAATGAAGGGATGCTAATTTCACTAATAGGCAGCACTTTTGGAATACTGATTGGTTATATATTTTGTTTCGCTCAGGATACTTTCGGATTCATTCGCACGCAAGAAGGACAGAATAGTATTATAGATGCTTACCCGGTGGACATGAGGCTAACTGATTTTGGATTAGTCTTTTTGACAGTGCTATTAGTGTCTATCGTCATCTCGTACCTTTCGTCTTACTTAAGCGTCAAGGCTATCGGTAGCTTTCATACAAAAACATCAGAATAAAAAGAAAAGTTAGTATTTTAATTTCTTACGGCTGAAATCACCCTTTACGATGTCATTAATTAAGCTTCCCCAAGCGAAGGGATTCAAGAGGGGATTGGCATATTTTTGATTGATTGCTTTGTTGGTGAGTCCTATATGACGTTGAACCGAGTTAAAATTTTGAATTTCCTCTGCGCTTCGAGGTGTAATTCGCGCTAACGCTGCCAACGCTTCAGGAGAAACATTCTTACGTACTGTAGCAATCGCATCGTCTCCAACTTGCAGGGCCATAAAAGCAATATTAAACTCCTCGATACTTGCCCAAGGAAACGGAGTTACCATAGGCAATTCCTTTACCAAACTTTTCATCAGAATAGCAGCAGTATACTTATCATCTGCCGTGTGAGGAATGACAAAGGAAGTAGGGTCATACCCTATAGAAGAAAACCGCACCGTATCCCCCACATGCGCTACAAAGGAAAAAAAACCTTCATGATTAGATACGTAGACCTGCTCAGCTCGATCTCCATTTCTAATTGTTACAAATGGTACAGGCAATTCCGATCCAATAGCATGAATTATTCCGCTAAATTGTACAATCTTCTTTTCTTGTGCAAAAGAAAGAGAAGACAGCATTAAAGCTAAAAATAATAAAAAAGTATATTTTCGGTTTATTACCATGACTACAAAACTAAACAATTCACCATAAATGGTGCTGTTAAAATCTGTTAATAGTTTAACAACCAATGTTCTTACAGAACATTTGGAGAAGGTGTTGTAGCATTTGGATCATCTACACTTGTAATATTAAGTGCCTCTACTGCGGTTATCTCAGGTACAGCCTTTCGTATCGCCTGCTCCAACCCTGCTTTAAATGTCATAATGCTCATAGAACAGGAAGCACAAGCCCCTGTAAGTCTCAATTTTACAACATTATCAGCGGTAATCTCGTCCACGCTTACGTTCCCTCCATCTGTCTCTAAATAAGGTCTAATAGTATCTAAGGCCTGCTCAACTCTCTCGTGTAACGTCATATCAATTTATTTATATTAATTTGATTTGTAAATATAAGGAATTATTCGAAATTACCCTGTATCGCTGCCGTCACATTCACCTTTTTTCAACACCTTTGTGACAAAAATATACTTTGTCTATGATGTCAACGCTGTAGTTAAAGTTTGTTAAATTCGGAAGCGTAATTGTGAGGAACTTATCTTTGCGCTATATTGCATATCAAAAATTAATTGACTATTATATCAAATTCACTTATCTTTGTAAAATGTTTTTAAATAGGCGTTTAGTGGCAGTCGTTGCCGGGTTATTGCTCATTATATTTGTAAGTGGCTGTAAGAGTAAGTATGAGAAGTTGCGTGCAAGCAATAATCTACCTTTAAAGTATCAAGAGGCGGTTAAATATTACGAGAAGAAAAAGTACACAAAAGCACTGGCCCTATTTGATGATTTGATGCAGCGCTATAGAGGACAGGCTGAGGCAGAGGATTTGTATTATTATACGGCCTACACTAACTACCGCCTAAAAGACTACACATCAGCTCGTTACCATTTCAAACAATTTGCACAGACTTTTCCAAATAGTGCAAAAGCAGAAGAATGTCGTTTCATGTCTGCCTACTGTTTTTATCTTGATTCCCCTCGTTACAGCTTGGACCAAGAGAACACAAGAAAAGCTATAGATGAGTTACAATTATTTGTCAACCTATATCCAGAGTCGGAAAAAGCTAAAGAAGCGTCGGATTTGATTCAAACCCTCAGAGATAAATTAGAGCGAAAAGCATTTTCGAATGCCAGACTCTACTATGATATGGGATTAAACGACGACTATAAAGCCGCCGTAATTGCTTTAGAAAATGTCTTGAAAGATTACCCAGATACAAAGTATGCGGAGGAGATTAATTATCTTATCATCAAATCACAGTATAAATACGCAGAAAAAAGCCACCCTCGTAGACAAGAAGAACGCTACAGCAAAGTCATCGACTACTATCAAGAATTTATCGAAGACTATCCAGAGAGTAAGCACCTGAAAGAGGTAGAAGGAATAAGAAAAGATTCGGAGGTGAGTATGGCACAATCCATTAAGAAATGGAATGAAATTAAAAAATCTATTGAAGAGCAAGAAAGAGAGTTGGGCATCAACCAACAAGGTGAGAATACAGCTGAAGAGCAAAAATAATTAAGAAACTAGTAAATACCATCAATATGAGTCAAACAAACAACAACAGTCTTCCTAACAGTACTGTAACACGTGATTTGAGACAATTAGATAAAGGCACAGACAACCTATATGAATCTATTGTAGTAATATCCAAAAGAGCGAATCAAATTTCCGTTGATATTAAGGAAGAATTGAACAGTAAACTGGCCGAATTTGCTAGTAGCAACGATAACCTTGAGGAAGTTTTCGAAAATCGCGAACAAATCGAAATTTCAAAACATTACGAGCGCATGCCTAAGCCTAGCTTAGTGGCTATTGATGAATTCCTACATGATAAGGTTTATTACAGAAACCCATCTAAAGAGCAAGATTAATAATACAAAATGTCTTTGATAGGCAAAAATATTGTAATTGGTGTATGCGGCAGTATTGCCGCATACAAAATTGCGACACTTGTCCGCCTTCTTACTAAAGAAGGAGCCAAAGTCAAGGTCCTAATGACCCATGAGGCTACTCACTTCATTACTCCTCTTACCTTATCTACACTCTCTAATAATCCAGTGTTCGTTGATTATTTCGACGAAAAAACAGGAGAATGGAACAATCATGTCCATATTGGACTCGAAGCAGATATTCTACTATTTGCCCCGCTTACCGCGAACACATTGGGAAAATTAGCAAATGGTCTTTGCGACAATTTGCTAACAGCCGTATATCTTTCAGCCAAATGTCCGGTATTCTACGCTCCTGCTATGGATTTGGACATGTGGAAGCACCCAAGTACTATTCGTAATATTAGCTCATTAAATTCATATGGGAATATAATGATTCCACCAGGTGAAGGAGAGCTTGCCAGCGGATTAATTGGCGAGGGACGATTAGCCGAACCAGCTGAGATTCTTTCTCATTTAACTTCTTTTTTTGAAAATGGAGATGCTCTAAAAGGAAAAACAGCGTTAGTCACAGCAGGTCCAACACATGAAGCAATTGACCCAGTCAGATTCATAGGTAATCACTCCAGTGGAAAAATGGGCTATGCAATAGCTCAAAGGTTAAAAGAACTTGGTGCGACTGTTACCCTTATTTCAGGGCCAACTGCTTTAGAACACCCCCAAGGGGTAGATACAATTGCTGTCACATCTGCTCAAGAAATGTTTGAAAAGACGGAAGCTTGTTTTGAACAATCCGATATTATAGTCATGAGTGCAGCGGTTGCGGACTATACCCCTCAAACAGTTGCGGACCAAAAAATCAAAAAAAAGGAAGACACCTTCTCCATCGATATGAAAAAGACTATCGATATACTGGCAACTCTTGGAAAACGGAAGAGGGATAATCAAGTCCTTATTGGCTTTGCTTTAGAGACAAATAATGAATTAGAGAACGCAAAGGCGAAGCTCGTTAAGAAAAATCTAGACTTCATCGTCTTAAACTCTATGCAAGATATCGGTGCTGGCTTTGCTAAAGACACCAACAAAATTACCATTATTACTCAAAATGGCAAAGAGCAGGTCTTTGCATTGAAGTCAAAAATGGAAGTCGCAAAAGACATTTGTCAGATTATTGTGGAGCACCTAGCTAAAAGCTAAAGCTTACAAATGAACAATTCTACTTTCTTTAGGGTAGTAATTGTTAATTCTATTCTTCAACACCTTCACCCACCCCAAATCAACGCCATCATAGTAAACCAATGCCCATCCATTTGGCATTTCGTGCTGTGGAGATATATTTTCCTTTCGCAAATAATCTCGTGCTTCCTCAAGCGAGACAACTAGTTTTGGAATCTCTTTCTTAATGTGATTGCTCAGAGCCAATCCATGACTCGGAATTAAATCCTTCCCCGACATTTTACCTATATCCGTTCCGACTAACCTTAGATAAAGAACATTTTGAAGAATTTTCAAATCCAGTTCGTATCGTTTTGGAAAAATATGTATATGCTCATGGTGTAAGAAAGCCGTATGATCATCTGGAGTTTCTATCCAACTTGCTAAGAGGCTTTTCGGCACCTCTGACTTTTCCGCTTTTATTTTTCTCCTACTAAACGTCTCCTGAGCAGTGACTTTTTCAAAAACTGCAATGAAGAATCCCTCGCCCCTCACTTTATGTGGATAGAAACGATAGCCATAAGCAGCCTTTTCCTTTGATCTCGTCTCCTCTATACCCCAATCCGAATTCACAGCTATACGCTTAGATTGAAGTCCGTAGTTTCCAATCAACCAATCCGCAATATCCTCATTTTCCTCTTCCGAGTATGAGCAAGTCGAATACAAAAGTATTCCACCACTCCGAAGCGAATCAATTGAGTTCGCAAGAATACGCTGTTGTCTTTCCTTACAAAGTTTAACATTTGCCTCAGACCATTCGTCTATAGCAGAACTATCCTTTCTAAACATACCAGAGCCCGAACAGGGAGCATCGACCAACATCATATCAAAATATCCAGGTAACCTACTAAAGGCACTAGGATCATTGTTAGTCACTACAATATTAGAGTTACCCCATCGAATGACATTTTCCATTAGGATATTTACTCTAGACTTAATAATTTCATTTGCTACTATTAGGCTTTCGTCATCAAGGAAACTATTTAACAAAGTAGTCTTTCCTCCCGGCGCGGCACAAAGATCCAATACTCGAATAGGTTCCTTATCCAAACCCAACTTCTCGATAATATGCGCGATGAACATCGAAGAGGCATCCTGAGAATAATAACTTCCTGCATGGTAAAGTGGATCCAACGTAAAAGAGGGTCTATTACCTAAATAGAAACCTCTTGTACACCAAGGAACCTTCTCCGCTCCCAAAAATGGGACATTGGTAATCTTCTTATCATTAATACGTACGGCGCTCTGTCGCTCGCCTCTCTCATGAATTTCTATAAAAGCCTCCTTGTCAAATGTCGGATTTACACCTAGTTTCTCAATTAGCGAATTTGGCAGGATATTACTCATCGTGTAGTGATATGTTTATGCTTGTAAAGTTAATAATTATCAAAAAAAATCGAGGTTATTTATTGATAACAACCTTATACAATTAAGATTTATTCCTTCAATATACCATAGCTCACATGATGTAACTTGCAAAAAGATTTAACTTTGTCTAAGTTTGTATCTTACACAGTAACATGAAAGATTTAAAAAAATACTTTATCATACCCGCCCCACCACAGGATGTCTATCTGGCGCTCACCACTGAAACTACGGTTCGTCTTTGGACAGGTGACGAGGTCGAAATGGAAGCTATTGAGGGAGGCGAATTCTCCATGTGGGATGGTGCTATTGTTGGAAAATTTGTGACGCTAGAACCTTCCAAGAAAATCGTACAGCACTGGTATTTTGGAGAACAGGAAGATTCCATCGTAACAATCAAACTCCATGAGCATAAAAAGGGCACCTCCCTCGAGGTTGTCCAAACCAATATACCTGAAGAAGCATACCAAGAAATCTCTGAGGGCTGGGAAGATCCGTATATTTCTTCCTTAATCGAGTTTTATACAGAAGACTAAATCCAAATGGTATAACCTTATGAAACAAGGCCAGTAGAAGTAATCTACTGGCCTTGTCTCTACGTATGGTGTCGAGCTACTGTCCTACCTGCCATCCGCTGCGAATACGGTTCCCCTATCCCCTGGGATACGATGGGAATACGGGCTGTTGTGTGTCCCCGGGAGGGGCAACAAAAAAAGCCTCCCCGGTTTCCCGGGGGGGCGTATAAAAAAAGGCACCGACCTACTCTCCCACCTGTTACGGCAATACCATCGGCTCTGGCGGGCTTGACTTCTCTGTTCGGAATGGGAAGAGGTAGACACCGCCGATATAGGCACCTGAAATCCTTTTTGGTACGACACATTATGGTCGTATCTATAGACAATCGAAAGAAAAAAACAAAGAGGAAGACAACAGTGTCCTCTGCTTGAGAAAGCTTCGGGCTATTAGTATTGCTCGGCTATGGTATCTCTACCTTTACACCTACAACCTATCGACGTAGTCATCTACTACGGCCCTCTAAGGAAGTCTCATCTCGTGGCTAGTTTCGCACTTAGATGCTTTCAGCGCTTATCTATCCCCGACGTAGCTACCCTGCCGTACACCTGGCGGCATAACAGGTTCACCAGCGGTCGGTCCAACCCGGTCCTCTCGTACTAAGGTCAGATCCACTCAAACTTCCAACGCCCACAACAGATAGGGACCGAACTGTCTCGCGACGTTCTGAACCCAGCTCGCGTGCCACTTTAATGGGCGAACAGCCCAACCCTTGGGACCTTCTCCAGCCCCAGGATGTGACGAGCCGACATCGAGGTGCCAAACCTCCCCGTCGATATGAGCTCTTGGGGGAGATCAGCCTGTTATCCCCAGCGTACCTTTTATCCTTTGAGCGATGGCCCTTCCATACAGAACCACCGGATCACTATGTCCGTCTTTCGACCCTGTTCGACTTGTCGGTCTCACAGTCAAGCAAGCTTATGCCATTGCACTCCGCGTACGGTTACCAAGCGTACTGAGCTTACCTTTGAAAGCCTCCGTTACCTTTTTGGAGGCGACCACCCCAGTCAAACTACCCACCAAACAATGTCCTCGACATAATCGAGTTAGAAACCGGATACAGAAAGGGCGGTATTTCAAGGTTGATTCCATGGCTCCTGGCGAAGCCACTTCAACATCTCCCGCCTATCCTACACATCCTGTACCCAATTCCAATGTTAAGCTATAGTGAAGGTGCATGGGGTCTTTCCGTCCCGTTGCGGGTAATCGGCGTCTTCACCGATACCACAATTTCACCGAGCTCATGGCTGAGACAGCGCCCAGATCGTTACACCATTCGTGCAGGTCGGAACTTACCCGACAAGGAATTTCGCTACCTTAGGACCGTTATAGTTACGGCCGCCGTTTACTGGGGCTTCGATTCAATGCTTCTCTTGCGATGACATCCCCTCTTAACCTTCCAGCACCGGGCAGGTGTCAGGCCTTATACCTCATCTTGCGATTTCGCAAAGCCATATGTTTTTGTTAAACAGTCGCCTGGGCCTTTTCACTGCGGCTTCTCACTCTCGTGAGGAAGCGCCCCTTCTCCCGAAGTTACAGGGCCATTTTGCCGAGTTCCTTAGCCATGATTCACTCGAGCACCTTAGGATCCTCTCCTCGACTACCTGTGTCGGTTTACGGTACGGGTTTTTATAACCTGGAGCTTAGCGGGTTTTCTTGGAAGTCTGTTTACCTGCTCTATCAGCGCCGCCGGAGCTTTGCTGTACTATTGGGTTTCAGCAGGGTCGGCGGATTTGCCTACCGTCCCTATACCTACGCCTTTCAACGGACTATTCCGTCAGTCCGCGGCAGTGTCACTACTCCGTCACCACATCGCAGTTATAAAAAGTACTGGAATATTGACCAGTTGTCCATCGGTTATCCCCCTTCGGGTGTACCTTAGGCCCCGACTAACCCTGATCCGATTAGCGTTGATCAGGAAACCTTAGTCTTTCGGTGGGCGGGTTTCCCACCCGCCTTATCGTTACTTATGCCTACATTTGCTTTTCCATAAGGTCCACAGCACATTGCCATGCTGCTTCGCCCCCGATGGAATGCTCCCCTACCAGACATACATCGCTGTATGAATCCATGGCTTCGGTAGTAATCTTGATGCCCGTTTATTATCCACGCCCGGCCGCTCGACTAGTGAGCTGTTACGCACTCTTTAAATGAATGGCTGCTTCCAAGCCAACATCCTAGCTGTCTGGGCAACCGGACCTCGTTAGTTCAACTTAGACTACATTTGGGGACCTTAGCCGATGGTCTGGGTTCTTTCCCTCTCGGCCCTGGACCTTAGCACCCAGAGCCTCACTGCAAGACATATCTAACAGCATTCGGAGTTCGTCTGGATTTGGTAGGATTTGACTCCCCCGCACCCAATCGGTAGCTCTACCTCTGCTAGACTCTATTCTCACGCTGTTCCTAAAAACATTTCGGGGAGTACGAGCTATTTCCCAGTTTGATTGGCCTTTCACCCCTACCCTCAGGTCATCCGGAAACTTTTCAACGTTTATCGGTTCGGTCCTCCATTACATGTTACTGCAACTTCAACCTGCCCAAGGGTAGATCACAAGGTTTCGCGTCTACCTCATCTGACTATGCGCCCTATTAAGACTCGCTTTCGCTTCGGCTGCGCGGCTGAACCGCTTAACCTTGCCAGACAAGAGTAACTCGTAGGCTCATTATGCAAAAGGCACGCCGTCACGGAACTTGTCCGCTCCGACCGCTTGTAAGCACACGGTTTCAGGTTCTTTTCACTCCCCTGTTCGGGGTTCTTTTCACCTTTCCCTCACGGTACTGGTTCACTATCGGTCTCTCAGGAGTATTTAGCCTTGGCGGATGGTGCCGCCGGATTCCCACAGGGCGTCTCCGACCCCGCGGTACTCAGGATACCACTATGCTGGCATTCTTTGCCTGTACGGGGCTATCACCCATATCGCCCGGTTTCCCAACCGGTTCCAGTTCATAGCGCCAATGCAATATCGTGGTCCTACAACCCCCAAAATGCCGTAACATGATGGGTTTGGGCTCTTTCCCGTTCGCTCGCCACTACTTGGGAAATCATTGTTATTTTCTTCTCCTACGCCTACTTAGATGTTTCAGTTCAGCGCGTTCGCGTATTGTACGGCATACCTTCAGTATGCCAGGTTTCCCCATTCGGAAATCCACGGATCGAGTCGCATTTGCCGATCCCCGTGGCTTATCGCAGCTTATCACGTCCTTCATCGCCTCTGAGAGCCTAGGCATCCTCCGTGTGCCCTTATTTACTTTCTTCCTCCTCATGGCCCTTTTGCTACCATGGAAGTGCTTGTCGTTACGTTCCCCAAAAGGAAAACGTCCCTACTGTTGTCTTCTCTTGTAATTTTTTTCTTTCAATATGTCAAAGAACTCTTTGCGCACGCAATCCATATAGGACGGCGGCGTTCGTGGAGAATAACGGATTCGAACCGTTGACCCCCTGCGTGCAAGGCAGGTGCTCTAGCCAGCTGAGCTAATCCCCCGTATAACCGATCGTAGTCCCGAGCAGATTTGAACTGCTGACCCCTACATTATCAGTGTAGTGCTCTAACCAACTGAGCTACGGGACTAGCTTATATCTCTCTCGGTACCGACCTCCATATATAGGGACGGACCTTATTCCATTTCTTTTTCCTAGGTCGATCATGTATGTACGTAACGAGTACCTATCAGGTACTCTAGAAAGGAGGTATTCCAGCCGCACCTTCCGGTACGGCTACCTTGTTACGACTTAGCCCCAATTATCGGTTTTGCCCTAACACGCTCCTTGCGGTTACATGCTTTAGGCACCCCCAACTTTCATGGCTTGACGGGCGGTGTGTACAAGGCCCGGGAACGTATTCACCGCGTCATTGCTGATACGCGATTACTAGCGAATCCAACTTCATGAGGTCGAGTTGCAGACCTCAATCCGAACTGTGATCGGCTTTCAGAGATTGGCATCACATTACTGTGTAGCTGCCCGCTGTACCGACCATTGTAGCACGTGTGTAGCCCCGGACGTAAGGGCCATGATGACTTGACGTCGTCCCCACCTTCCTCTCTGCTTGCGCAGGCAGTCTGTTTAGAGTCCCCACCTTGACGTGCTGGCAACTAAACATAGGGGTTGCGCTCGTTGCGGGACTTAACCCAACACCTCACGGCACGAGCTGACGACAGCCATGCAGCACCTAGTTTCCTGTCCCGAAGGACGTATCCGTCTCTGGATACTTCAGTAACTTTCAAGCCCGGGTAAGGTTCCTCGCGTATCATCGAATTAAACCACATGCTCCTCCGCTTGTGCGGGCCCCCGTCAATTCCTTTGAGTTTCACCCTTGCGGGCGTACTCCCCAGGTGGATAACTTAACGCTTTCGCTTGGACGCTGACTGTCTATCGCCAACATCGAGTTATCATCGTTTAGGGCGTGGACTACCAGGGTATCTAATCCTGTTCGATCCCCACGCTTTCGTGCATCAGCGTCAATGATGGCTTGGGATGCTGCCTTCGCAATCGGTGTTCTGAGACATATCTATGCATTTCACCGCTACTTGTCTCATTCCGCATACCTCAACCATATTCAAGTCCTTCAGTATCAAGGGCACTGCGACAGTTGAGCTGCCGTATTTCACCCCTGACTTAAAAGACCGCCTACGCACCCTTTAAACCCAATAAATCCGGATAACGCTTGGATCCTCCGTATTACCGCGGCTGCTGGCACGGAGTTAGCCGATCCTTATTCTTCGGGTACGTTCAGCCACCTACTCGTAGGTGGGTTTATTCCCCGACAAAAGCAGTTTACAACCCATAGGGCAGTCATCCTGCACGCGGCATGGCTGGTTCAGGCTTGCGCCCATTGACCAATATTCCTTACTGCTGCCTCCCGTAGGAGTCTGGTCCGTGTCTCAGTACCAGTGTGGGGGATTCTCCTCTCAGAGCCCCTAGACATCGTCGCCTTGGTGGGCCGTTACCCCGCCAACTAGCTAATGTCACGCGAGCCCATCCCTGTCCTATGAATATTTGATCCCCGGAAGATGCCCTCCAGGGATGTCATGCGGTGTTAATCCGACTTTCGCCGGGCTATCCCCCTGACAAGGGTAGGTTGCTCACGCGTTACGCACCCGTGCGCCACTCTCACGGGGTGCAAGCACCCCGATCGCGTTCGACTTGCATGTATTAGGCCTGCCGCTAGCGTTCATCCTGAGCCAGGATCAAACTCTCCATTGTAAAATGAAGTGTCGACTCTAACTATCTATAACATAAATAGAATTGTCTTTTTTAATTTCCCGACCTGATTGGCTTGGCTTTCGTTTTCCGAACTTTCGCCCGGAAAAATCCCAGCTACTCGTTACGTTACATGATCATTTCCTTAAAGAACTCATCTGCCTCGACTCGCGTTCCGGCATATATCTCACAGGGCTTCGCGCCCCGATCGTTTTCCTGTTTCCAAAACCCTCCGTTTCCGAAGGGACTGCAAAGGTAGGGATATTTTCGACATCCGCAAACTTTATTTTAAAATTGTTCGCCGGAACACATCGCCAATCCCCTCTTTCAAACGGAACGACCTCTCGATCGGACCATACCTCCCTTGCGGAGTGGTGCAAAGGTAGCACTTTTAAACAACCACTTCCAAACTTTCAAACAAAGTTTTTTAATTAAAATAGGTAACGGCCTATCAACCTGCCGAATAAAAAACGATATGGGGGCGGAAAATCGGGGAAATCAGGCCCTATTTCCTATGGCCATGGCCCACGGCCCCGGATCATCTGAAGACCCAGTAGCGTTGCAGGGGATAGTTGAATCCCAGGGACACGACCAGCTCGACGGCCAGCCTACCTACCTTGTAATCTATACCGAAGACCTGCGACACGAACGGGGTCGCCTCGGATTTCAAGAGAATACTGCCCAACACCACCGATATAAACTTCCATACCTGCCCCCCGACCGGACTGTCGACTTTCTGGAACGCCCAATATCGATCTAGGGAAAAATTGACCACGGCACCTAGGGCTCCGGATATACGGATAGCATCCTTGGCATCGATCCCGACGACTTCCTTGCAGGACACCATTGCCACATAATCAAAAACTCCGCCCATAAAGATGGAGGCTCGGCTTTTGCAAACGCGAATATCTGCTGTTCCATATCTTTTTAAGGTCCAACAGGGCATCCGCGATGCTGTTGTGGGAATAACCTACCTGTCCTTGCCGAAAACAGGGGACCTATGGCCAAGAGGTGCTTTCCCCGTGCCCGGTAATAGACCGCTCCCATGTCCGGCCGACGAGGCTCCCCGGGAAATAAGGACCAACACCGCTGGCAGGCCATCGCAGGGTCCAGAAGGACGAAGGAGGCCTATCCTTGCGGAAATACCGACCAACGGGGACACCATCGAGCAAATCCTTTCCGGGGGGCGTTGTCTGCTCTATAGGAATGGCCATAAATGGAACGTGGGACAAAAGGAAAGGGCTACCTGGTGCTTGGTCGATATCCGGGTATCGAAAGGGCCTCTACGGGCTGCCCGAGGAGCAAGGCTGGACAGTCGTTGCGATCCTTGGCAGGACCGATGCCTTTACGGGCTTGCCAAGGGGGCGGATAAGGTAGGCCAAGCTGGTCCCAGGTTATTCGACAGGGTATCCAGGACCCCACATCTCCACCACAAAAAGATATCGCCTATTCCGATAGGAAGCTACGGGTGCAGCCGCTGGGTGTTTCGATGCAAAGGGATAAAAGCATATGCAAGTCGGCTCAGGATGCGGGGGGACATAGACCTCTTCCTATGCGGGCCAACCAGCTTATTTCCGTGGTCCACGGGCCCCCATCCTGATGCCCCGCTCGCTTATCCGCCATCTGGCGGACATCTGTACAAATTTATCCACAACGAAAAATCGGGTCAAGCTGAATTCTTGGGGGGAATACTAAAAATTCCTTAGTTTAGCTTCTTTAAATGAGATATCCCTTGGAAGACGCCGAACGTAAATTACTATCCTTACTGATGCCCGAAGGGCTTTTAGAATACTTTCAAATTTTAGCAGTCAATCAGGTTGACAATCAGCTCCACATCTATTTGGATGAACTCAATATAGCACCAGCAGGCTATGAGAACAGCAAACTGGAGTCCAAGGGCTTTATGCCATCTACTGAGATCTCAGACTTTCCCATTCGAGGACAGAAAGTTACGCTACATATTCGTCGTCGTCGCTGGACCGTTCTGGATAGCGGACAGGTTATCGCCAGAGATTGGAACCTAGTGCGTGAAGGTGCTCGAATGACAACAGAATTCGGCCTTTTTTTAAAGAAGATATTTGGATGACCATCCTGTAAGTGCACATTTGGTAGGCTTATTCTTTCAAATGGACGGTAAGCAGCTACAGGACCAATACAAGAACCATCTCAGCGACTTTCACGGTTGGGCCCAAAAAGGCCATGCAGAGCGTTGGACACTTTTTCCTGAAAACATTTCCGAACGCCTAAGCATTGATGAGACCAGCTTTAGCAACGGTGAGCTTTACACTATTGTAAGCAGTAAATCAGCAAAAGGCAGGAAAGGGACGATACTAGCCACTATTAAGGGCACAAAGGCGGAAGATATTACCGCTGTGCTCGAGCGAATCCCCTTGCGTTCAAGGAACAAAGTAAAAGAGGTGACCATGGATATGGCACCGAACATGGCAAGGGCAATCCGCAGATGTTTCCGGAATGCCAGGCGTGTGGTCGACCGATTCCATGTTCAAAAACTAGCTTACGATGCTGTTCAGGAACTCAGGATTAAATATCGTTGGGAAGTATTGGATGCAGAGAGCAAGAAGATAGTTGAATCTAGCAAAACAGGACATCCCCATGAAGCTGGGCTACTCCCCAATGGAGATACCCTCAAACAGTTATTGGCCAGGTCCAGACACCTATTGTTCAAACACCCAAGCCGGTGGACTGAAAGTCAAAAGCATCGTGCAGAATTACTGTTCATGCGCTTTCCGAAGCTAAAACAGGCTTATGACCTAGGCATTGCTTTAGGCGATATCTTCAATAAATGTAAAGACAAGAAAGTCGCTTTTACCAAGTTGGGGCTATGGCATAACCAGGTAGAGAATGCCGGAATATCCTCATTTGAGAGTGTCGCAAGGTCAATCGCAGCACATCACCAATACATTTTACACTACTTCGACAACAGAAGCACAAATGCTTCGGCAGAGTCTTTCAACGCAAAGCTCAAAGCTTTCAGGAGCGTCTTCCGTGGCGTAAGAGACACAACATTCTTCTTGTACAGAGTGACGAAATTGTATGCCTAAAAATGATTCCCCCCAAACTTTCGGTATGATCCGAAAAATCCCCCCGGGTTCACGCAGGGGCGTACGATAAGGTGTCGAGCTACTGTCCTATCTGCCATCCCCTGGGGTACGATGGGAATACGGGCTGTTGTGTCCCCCGGGGAGGGACAACAAAAAAAAGCCCCCCCGGTTTCCCGGGGGGGCGTATAAAAAAAGGCACCGACCTACTCTCCCACCTGTTACGGCAATACCATCGGCTCTGGCGGGCTTGACTTCTCTGTTCGGAATGGGAAGAGGTAGACACCGCCGATATAGGCACCTGAAATCCTTTTTGGTACGACACATTATGGTCGTATCTATAGACAATCGAAAGAAAAAAACAAAGAGGAAGACAACAGTGTCCTCTGCTTGAGAAAGCTTCGGGCTATTAGTATTGCTCGGCTATGGTATCTCTACCTTTACACCTACAACCTATCGACGTAGTCATCTACTACGGCCCTCTAAGGAAGTCTCATCTCGTGGCTAGTTTCGCACTTAGATGCTTTCAGCGCTTATCTATCCCCGACGTAGCTACCCTGCCGTACACCTGGCGGCATAACAGGTTCACCAGCGGTCGGTCCAACCCGGTCCTCTCGTACTAAGGTCAGATCCACTCAAACTTCCAACGCCCACAACAGATAGGGACCGAACTGTCTCGCGACGTTCTGAACCCAGCTCGCGTGCCACTTTAATGGGCGAACAGCCCAACCCTTGGGACCTTCTCCAGCCCCAGGATGTGACGAGCCGACATCGAGGTGCCAAACCTCCCCGTCGATATGAGCTCTTGGGGGAGATCAGCCTGTTATCCCCAGCGTACCTTTTATCCTTTGAGCGATGGCCCTTCCATACAGAACCACCGGATCACTATGTCCGTCTTTCGACCCTGTTCGACTTGTCGGTCTCACAGTCAAGCAAGCTTATGCCATTGCACTCCGCGTACGGTTACCAAGCGTACTGAGCTTACCTTTGAAAGCCTCCGTTACCTTTTTGGAGGCGACCACCCCAGTCAAACTACCCACCAAACAATGTCCTCGACATAATCGAGTTAGAAACCGGATACAGAAAGGGCGGTATTTCAAGGTTGATTCCATGGCTCCTGGCGAAGCCACTTCAACATCTCCCGCCTATCCTACACATCCTGTACCCAATTCCAATGTTAAGCTATAGTGAAGGTGCATGGGGTCTTTCCGTCCCGTTGCGGGTAATCGGCGTCTTCACCGATACCACAATTTCACCGAGCTCATGGCTGAGACAGCGCCCAGATCGTTACACCATTCGTGCAGGTCGGAACTTACCCGACAAGGAATTTCGCTACCTTAGGACCGTTATAGTTACGGCCGCCGTTTACTGGGGCTTCGATTCAATGCTTCTCTTGCGATGACATCCCCTCTTAACCTTCCAGCACCGGGCAGGTGTCAGGCCTTATACCTCATCTTGCGATTTCGCAAAGCCATATGTTTTTGTTAAACAGTCGCCTGGGCCTTTTCACTGCGGCTTCTCACTCTCGTGAGGAAGCGCCCCTTCTCCCGAAGTTACAGGGCCATTTTGCCGAGTTCCTTAGCCATGATTCACTCGAGCACCTTAGGATCCTCTCCTCGACTACCTGTGTCGGTTTACGGTACGGGTTTTTATAACCTGGAGCTTAGCGGGTTTTCTTGGAAGTCTGTTTACCTGCTCTATCAGCGCCGCCGGAGCTTTGCTGTACTATTGGGTTTCAGCAGGGTCGGCGGATTTGCCTACCGTCCCTATACCTACGCCTTTCAACGGACTATTCCGTCAGTCCGCGGCAGTGTCACTACTCCGTCACCACATCGCAGTTATAAAAAGTACTGGAATATTGACCAGTTGTCCATCGGTTATCCCCCTTCGGGTGTACCTTAGGCCCCGACTAACCCTGATCCGATTAGCGTTGATCAGGAAACCTTAGTCTTTCGGTGGGCGGGTTTCCCACCCGCCTTATCGTTACTTATGCCTACATTTGCTTTTCCATAAGGTCCACAGCACATTGCCATGCTGCTTCGCCCCCGATGGAATGCTCCCCTACCAGACATACATCGCTGTATGAATCCATGGCTTCGGTAGTAATCTTGATGCCCGTTTATTATCCACGCCCGGCCGCTCGACTAGTGAGCTGTTACGCACTCTTTAAATGAATGGCTGCTTCCAAGCCAACATCCTAGCTGTCTGGGCAACCGGACCTCGTTAGTTCAACTTAGACTACATTTGGGGACCTTAGCCGATGGTCTGGGTTCTTTCCCTCTCGGCCCTGGACCTTAGCACCCAGAGCCTCACTGCAAGACATATCTAACAGCATTCGGAGTTCGTCTGGATTTGGTAGGATTTGACTCCCCCGCACCCAATCGGTAGCTCTACCTCTGCTAGACTCTATTCTCACGCTGTTCCTAAAAACATTTCGGGGAGTACGAGCTATTTCCCAGTTTGATTGGCCTTTCACCCCTACCCTCAGGTCATCCGGAAACTTTTCAACGTTTATCGGTTCGGTCCTCCATTACATGTTACTGCAACTTCAACCTGCCCAAGGGTAGATCACAAGGTTTCGCGTCTACCTCATCTGACTATGCGCCCTATTAAGACTCGCTTTCGCTTCGGCTGCGCGGCTGAACCGCTTAACCTTGCCAGACAAGAGTAACTCGTAGGCTCATTATGCAAAAGGCACGCCGTCACGGAACTTGTCCGCTCCGACCGCTTGTAAGCACACGGTTTCAGGTTCTTTTCACTCCCCTGTTCGGGGTTCTTTTCACCTTTCCCTCACGGTACTGGTTCACTATCGGTCTCTCAGGAGTATTTAGCCTTGGCGGATGGTGCCGCCGGATTCCCACAGGGCGTCTCCGACCCCGCGGTACTCAGGATACCACTATGCTGGCATTCTTTGCCTGTACGGGGCTATCACCCATATCGCCCGGTTTCCCAACCGGTTCCAGTTCATAGCGCCAATGCAATATCGTGGTCCTACAACCCCCAAAATGCCGTAACATGATGGGTTTGGGCTCTTTCCCGTTCGCTCGCCACTACTTGGGAAATCATTGTTATTTTCTTCTCCTACGCCTACTTAGATGTTTCAGTTCAGCGCGTTCGCGTATTGTACGGCATACCTTCAGTATGCCAGGTTTCCCCATTCGGAAATCCACGGATCGAGTCGCATTTGCCGATCCCCGTGGCTTATCGCAGCTTATCACGTCCTTCATCGCCTCTGAGAGCCTAGGCATCCTCCGTGTGCCCTTATTTACTTTCTTCCTCCTCATGGCCCTTTTGCTACCATGGAAGTGCTTGTCGTTACGTTCCCCAAAAGGAAAACGTCCCTACTGTTGTCTTCTCTTGTAATTTTTTTCTTTCAATATGTCAAAGAACTCTTTGCGCACGCAATCCATATAGGACGGCGGCGTTCGTGGAGAATAACGGATTCGAACCGTTGACCCCCTGCGTGCAAGGCAGGTGCTCTAGCCAGCTGAGCTAATCCCCCGTATAACCGATCGTAGTCCCGAGCAGATTTGAACTGCTGACCCCTACATTATCAGTGTAGTGCTCTAACCAACTGAGCTACGGGACTAGCTTATATCTCTCTCGGTACCGACCTCCATATATAGGGACGGACCTTATTCCATTTCTTTTTCCTAGGTCGATCATGTATGTACGTAACGAGTACCTATCAGGTACTCTAGAAAGGAGGTATTCCAGCCGCACCTTCCGGTACGGCTACCTTGTTACGACTTAGCCCCAATTATCGGTTTTGCCCTAACACGCTCCTTGCGGTTACATGCTTTAGGCACCCCCAACTTTCATGGCTTGACGGGCGGTGTGTACAAGGCCCGGGAACGTATTCACCGCGTCATTGCTGATACGCGATTACTAGCGAATCCAACTTCATGAGGTCGAGTTGCAGACCTCAATCCGAACTGTGATCGGCTTTCAGAGATTGGCATCACATTACTGTGTAGCTGCCCGCTGTACCGACCATTGTAGCACGTGTGTAGCCCCGGACGTAAGGGCCATGATGACTTGACGTCGTCCCCACCTTCCTCTCTGCTTGCGCAGGCAGTCTGTTTAGAGTCCCCACCTTGACGTGCTGGCAACTAAACATAGGGGTTGCGCTCGTTGCGGGACTTAACCCAACACCTCACGGCACGAGCTGACGACAGCCATGCAGCACCTAGTTTCCTGTCCCGAAGGACGTATCCGTCTCTGGATACTTCAGTAACTTTCAAGCCCGGGTAAGGTTCCTCGCGTATCATCGAATTAAACCACATGCTCCTCCGCTTGTGCGGGCCCCCGTCAATTCCTTTGAGTTTCACCCTTGCGGGCGTACTCCCCAGGTGGATAACTTAACGCTTTCGCTTGGACGCTGACTGTCTATCGCCAACATCGAGTTATCATCGTTTAGGGCGTGGACTACCAGGGTATCTAATCCTGTTCGATCCCCACGCTTTCGTGCATCAGCGTCAATGATGGCTTGGGATGCTGCCTTCGCAATCGGTGTTCTGAGACATATCTATGCATTTCACCGCTACTTGTCTCATTCCGCATACCTCAACCATATTCAAGTCCTTCAGTATCAAGGGCACTGCGACAGTTGAGCTGCCGTATTTCACCCCTGACTTAAAAGACCGCCTACGCACCCTTTAAACCCAATAAATCCGGATAACGCTTGGATCCTCCGTATTACCGCGGCTGCTGGCACGGAGTTAGCCGATCCTTATTCTTCGGGTACGTTCAGCCACCTACTCGTAGGTGGGTTTATTCCCCGACAAAAGCAGTTTACAACCCATAGGGCAGTCATCCTGCACGCGGCATGGCTGGTTCAGGCTTGCGCCCATTGACCAATATTCCTTACTGCTGCCTCCCGTAGGAGTCTGGTCCGTGTCTCAGTACCAGTGTGGGGGATTCTCCTCTCAGAGCCCCTAGACATCGTCGCCTTGGTGGGCCGTTACCCCGCCAACTAGCTAATGTCACGCGAGCCCATCCCTGTCCTATGAATATTTGATCCCCGGAAGATGCCCTCCAGGGATGTCATGCGGTGTTAATCCGACTTTCGCCGGGCTATCCCCCTGACAAGGGTAGGTTGCTCACGCGTTACGCACCCGTGCGCCACTCTCACGGGGTGCAAGCACCCCGATCGCGTTCGACTTGCATGTATTAGGCCTGCCGCTAGCGTTCATCCTGAGCCAGGATCAAACTCTCCATTGTAAAATGAAGTGTCGACTCTAACTATCTATAACATAAATAGAATTGTCTTTTTTAATTTCCCGACCTGATTGGCTTGGCTTTCGTTTTCCGAACTTTCGCCCGGAAAAATCCCAGCTACTCGTTACGTTACATGATCATTTCCTTAAAGAACTCATCTGCCTCGACTCGCGTTCCGGCTTATATCTCACAGGGCTTCGCGCCCCGATCGTTTTCCTGTTTCCAAAACCCTCCGTTTCCGAAGGGACTGCAAAGGTAGGGATATTTTCGACATCCGCAAACTTTATTTTAAAATTGTTCGCCGGAACACATCGCCAATCCCCTCTTTCAAACGGAACGACCTCTCGATCGGACCATACCTCCCTTGCGGAGTGGTGCAAAGGTAGCACTTTTAAACAACCACTTCCAAACTTTCAAACAAAGTTTTTTAATTAAAATAGGTAACGGGTTGATATGTTGCTTACTTAGTTTTTAAAAATAGCGTCGCACAGATACTACAAAGTATTAAATTCATTAAAAATATGTTTGAACAACGTAAAACATATCTTACCGCATGCAAGTTTATCATCTTGTAGATATATTTACATTCTTATTTACGTATCTTTAATAATGGACTATAATACACTCATTGAACAGATAAAAAGCTATGTTGAGGACTATATTCGTCAGAATAAAATCTCCAAATTTTGCTTTCATAATGACATCCATACTTTTGAGGTTGTTGAAGCCGCATCTGAAATGTCTCGTCACTATCATTTAGGTGAGGAGGACAATTTTATTATTACCTGCGCCGCCTACTTTCACGACCTAGGGTATTTAAATGGGGGAGGGGTAGGTCACGAAGAGCGTGGAGCAACCCTTGCCACGTCCTACCTCCAAAGCCATCATCTACCAATAGAAGTCCAAAATCAGGTTGTCAATTGTATTAAGGCAACTAAAATGCCCCAAAACCCCAAAACACTATTAGAACAAATACTATGTGACGCCGATCTATTTCATTTAGGCGGAGAACAGTTCGAGACCCGAAACAAACTCATGCGAAAAGAAATCGAATCCGTGACGGGTACACCTATAGATAAAGATACTTGGCGCAAGCAAACAATCCAACTCATGCGCAGCCATAATTATCATACCGAGTATGCACAGCATAAATTAAATGCTACCAAACTGGCGAACTTAGAAAAGTTGGAAAAGAAAAAGAAAAAAACAGCCCCCCCAATAAACGAGACCATATTTACTTCCAAGGACGAGCGCATCAAAAAGCCAGAAAGAGGTATCGAAACCATGTTTCGTATAACCTCTTCCAATAATCAACGCCTTAGTGATATGGCGGATAATAAAGCTAATATTCTATTAACGGTCAATTCCATCATCCTATCCATGGTTATTGCTGTCCTTTTGCGTAAACTAGACAGTAACGAACACCTCGCGATTCCAACAATACTACTACTCACAATCAGTGTATCCACCATGGTTATTGCAATTCTCTCAACCATCCCAAAAGTTCCACCGGGCGTATTTACACAAGAAGAAATCAAAAATAAATCCGTCAATCTCCTTTTCTTTGGCAACTTCTACAAAATGAAACTCGACGAATACAAAGAAAGCATGGGAAAGGTCATGGATGACAGCGAATTTTTATATGGCATGTTGACCAAAGATGTATATTCTCAAGGCGTCGTATTAGGTCGCAAGTACAAGCTCTTACGACTTGCCTATGGAATTTTTATGTTCGGCCTAATTATTTCTTCTATCGCATTTTTGATAGCTGTTAGTGTGTAATCATTATTCACTTTAAAACCAATCACCCATGTACCGCAATTCACTCCCGCTAGCACTCCTTCTTCTGTTAAGCTGTTCCACTTTCCAGGCGTGCTCCCAAAAAGCAAAGCACAACTCGTCCTCGACTAACCAGAAGGGAAGCCAGCAATCAGCACTCCCTTATCAACTCAACGCAGGGCAAGCCATGCCTTTACCGACAGACTTGTTGGAAATTTCTGGCATCACCTTTTTACCGAATGAAGATGGCCAGATTTACGCCGTACAGGATGAGAAAGGCCTGCTATACACCTATTCGCTAGCTGGAAATAATCTAACGTCTTCTCCTTTCGAAAAAGATGGAGACTATGAAGACCTAGCTGTAAGTGCCTCACATTTCATAATATTAAAGAGCAATGGCACATTCTATACTTTTCCAATCATCGAATCACAAAATATCTCATCTGTCAAAACCTTCAAGAACCTTTTACCAAAAGGAGAGTATGAGGGACTTGCTACTGATGCGGCACAAGGAATCGTTTTTGCTTTGTGCAAATCTTGCTCGATAGATAAGAAAAATGCCCAGACTAGCGGCTACATATTAAAGATCGATGATAATGGAATATTAACTCTGTCGGGAGAGTTCAAAATTGACATTTCCCAAATACAAAAATTTGACAATAGTATTAAAAAGACATTCAAACCATCTGCTTTATCTCAGCATCCAAAAACAAAAGAATGGTATATCCTATCTTCTGTTGACAAGGTTCTGGCCATTGCTGATCCACAATGGAACATCAAAGCCGTGCATGCACTAGACCCAAAAAGGCATCAACAGCCGGAAGGTATTGCCTTTGATAGTCAGCACAACCTGTACATCAGCAATGAAGCGGGCACGGGTGATAAAGCTATTTTATACAAATTCGAGATTATTCAATAACACTCTCAACATATATATATATACTGAAAAACCGACAACAAGCATATGACAGCATCATTCTGTTTTTTCGTTAACCAAGCTAGTCTTATTGATTCAGCTGTATACAATTACTTCGCGAGCTCGCTACATTCAGTTTGATTTTTTTCATCATTAACTTGTCCAGGTCATCGAGACGGAACATCTCAGCCATATTATTAACATTTGTACAGCTAATGCTAGATGGCTACTTCATATGAAGTCAACATGAAGCGAACAAAGTGAGAGTAACATGACGATTTTTGAACATCAATAATGACTAAACAATCCTATTCACCAACAGGTAGACAAAGTAGTATTATGCAAATGAAAATCCTTTGTTTCCTTATCATTCAACTACTTTGCGCCCAATCCTTTGCCCAAAATCAATCGGTTAAGACACGTCTCATCCTTATTGGAGATGCAGGAGACCTCAGTCCTGAACAACAGGCCATTATCCCACAAGCAGCCTCCCTTATTCTCCCCCACCAAACCACAGTTTTATTCCTCGGAGATAATATATATCCTGACGGAATGGCGCTTAGCGGGCACAAAGACGAGCATCGCACACAAGAAATCTTAAAATCACAGTATCTCCCGCTGCGTGCGGTCGGCGCTCCTGTATATTTTATTCCTGGAAATCACGATTGGGATTATATGGGCAAAGATGGACTTGCCAAAATAAGAGCACAAGGACAGTTCATTCAAAATCAACAAGACTCACTTTTGAAATTGGTTCCCGCCAATGGTTGCCCAGGCCCCATAGAGATTCCCCTTTCTCGCGATTTAGTTCTTATTGCGTACGACAGTGAATACTGGCTATTCCCACACCAAAAGAATACCCCTAATGTAGATTGTGAATGTACCTCTAAGGCAGACTTTCTTCAACAACTAGACCAATTATTCTACGACAATCGTGACAAAACCATCATATTAGCCTCTCATCATCCCATGCGTACCTATGGTACACACGGAGGTTATTATTCTATTAAACAACATATTTTTCCGCTCACAGAAAAGTGGAAAAACCTATACCTTCCACTTCCCTTTGTAGGCTCTCTATATCCAATATTACGCTCTACTGTTCTTCAAACTCCTGAAGATAAACCACATCCACTTTATACAGATTTGGTTGACGAAGTGACAGCCCTTTTCAAATCATTTCCCAACATCATATATGTTTCTGGGCATGACCATGGCTTACAGCTCATTCAAGACCAAGATATCACACAGGTCGTCAGTGGCGCTGGGGCCAAAAGCGCGTACATACACCCAGGTAAGTACCTCAAATACAAATCTGCCAAACAAGGTCTCGTTGTTATAGACCAATTATTGGACAACAGCACTAGAATATCCTTCTACATCTACGATGGTCAACATCTTAAAGAAGAATACGCCCATATAAAACCCTACGTAGACGTACAACCACTGATTCATTCGGCTTATAATATAACCGCGGGAGAGGACAGTGTTACCGTTCAGGTCAATCCCAAATACAACACTGCCAACAAATTTCAACGTTTCTTTTTAGGAGAGAACTATAGAAAAGAATGGGCTGCACACACCACCTTGCCTATTCTACGGATTTCCCAAATCCAGGGCGGTCTTAAACCGACCAAAAGAGGAGGTGGCATGCAGTCGATTTCTATCCGATTAGAAGATTCGACAGGCCGCGAATGGGCCTTACGCTCTGTCAATAAACGAACGGAGTCTTTAATCCCTGAAGAACTGCATGATACCTTCGTTCAGAATATATTAGATGATGCCAATAGCGCCCAACATCCCTATTCCGCTCTGATGATTCCCCCTCTCGCCAATGCAATAAAATTGCCCGTTGCCCATCCCATTATAGGAGTGGTTGCCGCAGACTCCAGCCTTGGTGTTTACAATAATCTATTTGCAAATCAAGTCGCCCTTTTGGAAGAAAGGGAGCCTTTGGGCAAATCCGACAATACAATCAAGATGCTCCAAAAGCTACAAGATGATAATGACAATGAGGTAAAGGGGAAGGTTTTCCTCAGAGCCCGCATGTTAGACGTCTTGATCAACGATTGGGACAGACACGAAGATCAATGGCGTTGGTATGATGAAAATCGGGGCACTAAAAACAAGGACCGGGATTACATCCCTATACCTAGGGACCGTGACCAAGCCCTTCGTGTCACACAAGGCTTTATCACCTCCAATATCTATCAGCCTTTTATTATGCCGACAATGCAGGGATTCAGTTCGAAAATTTCTCGAATAAATTATTCCATGATCAAATCTCGCTTTCTAAATGCTGCACCAAGCGCCCAACTCTCTTATGACGATTGGATGAAGGAGGTCCATCAATTTAAAGCCAAACTAACCGACAGCGTACTTCAAGCCAGTGTCAATCAACTTCCGCAATCCGCTATTGAGATTAGAGGAAACGATATCTTTCAGACCCTAAAAGCTCGGAGAGATGCTCTTCCCACAGTTATGAAGAAGCATTATGCATTCATCAACAATATTGTTGATATCCATCTAAGTGACAAAAACGAAAAAGTGACGATCAAAGACACCGCAAATGGAGGGGTAAAACTGTCCATCGATAAAATCAACAAAGATGGAGTCCTCACCAAATCTATCCTAAATCGAACATTTACGACCAATCTCACGAAAGAAATACGGTTATATTTAGGAAAAGGTGCTGATTCAGTAGTCATCCTTGATAAAAAGTCAAAGATAAAGCTTCGTATTATTGGCGACTATGACCCTAAAACCTATTTAGTACAAGGGGAGGCCAAGCGGGTACAATTGTATGAAAATAATGATTCCTCGACCATAATTGGACCGTCAAAGCCGTTAAAACGACAAATCTCATCCGATTCATCCAATATCGCCTTTGTCCCGGTTAATTTATATAACACTTGGCTTCCCTTACTCTCCGCAGGCTACAACGTAGATGACGGCATACTTCTTGGAGTCGGCACAAAATACACCCATCAGCGTGGATTCCGCAAATCCCCATTTACCCATACCCAAGAATTTGGCGTTTTAGGCTCCATTCGGACAGGTGCCTACCGCATTAACTACCGAGGTCATTGGAAAGACCTCCTCGGCCAAGCCGATCTTGTTGTGGACGCACTCGCCAAAGCTCCCGACAACAGTCAGAATTTCTTTGGAATGGGCAATAGTTCCACTTTTTTAGAGGACATTTATGGTAGTAAATATTACCGTGCGCGATTCAATATCTACCAACTCACACCCCAATTGCATTGGGAACCCACCTCCACTCTTAGTTATAGCATCGGTCCATCCTTACAACACTATCATTTGGATCAATCACAAAATACTGGACGTTTCATATTAAGCAATCAGGCCCTCCATTCCTATGATAGTCTCACTGTTGACAAGGACAAAACATTTATCGGTATTTCAGCGCGCCTACAGCAAGACAATCGCA
The DNA here is from genome assembly GCF_027627455.1 of Sphingobacterium sp. SYP-B4668. Classification (NCBI taxonomy): domain Bacteria; kingdom Pseudomonadati; phylum Bacteroidota; class Sphingobacteriia; order Sphingobacteriales; family Sphingobacteriaceae; genus Sphingobacterium; species Sphingobacterium sp. SYP-B4668. Next base: position 5,345,041 of record NZ_CP115483.1, read on the forward strand.
ACAGCAAGCTCCATCCTACCAAAGGCGGCTATTTCAAGGCCTCTTTAGATGGCTTTACCGGCCTTAGTCGACATGCCCGTTCCTATGCTCAAGTCTCGGCCGAAATAGGCTTCTATAAAAGTATATCAAATGATGCAATCGTATTCGCTAATCGTCTCGGCGCCGGCAGTAATTTTGGAAAGCCCACGTTTTATCAATCGCTATTTCTAGGAGGTCAGGGAAATCTTCGAGGCTTTCGCCAATATAGATTTGCTGGAGATCAATATCTATACAACAATTTTGAGACACGCGCCCGAATCCGCCATATTAACAGTTACATTTTACCCGGTGAGATTGGAATCTTGGGCCTTTACGATGTCGGAAGAGTCTGGTCCAAAACCGAAGAGAAAGACAATCTACATCATGGAGTAGGGGGTGGGGTCTATTATATTCTAGCCAAAATGGTAGCCTTTCAATATGTCATGGCTCATTCCAAAGAAGGTTGGTATCCATATTTTTCAATGGGTTTTAGATTTTAGTTATGATTTATGCAAGCTACAGCACTTAATATTTTCAAATCCGAACAGCTCCTCGGGAGCAGCATATCCGAAGAGGTTTCACTTGTACCATTCCTGAATTATCTTCAGCAAAGGGCGCAAGTCCCCGATCCGAGCAAGCGTCTCATCCCAGCTTTCGTCCTTGACAAGTTAACAGAGCTACAACAGAAGTATGGAAGCATGTCCGCTTCCAATCACGAGCTATTTGCCGAAGGGCTCTATCTCATCTTCAACCTGACGACTTCTATGACGGGCGATGACGAACAGGCCCTATGGGGAATAGCATCTCCCATTAGCCAAACAGCCTTTTACGGCACCGACGCTTTTTATACGCTACTGACCCAACCCATCTTTACCGAGGACCAATTCAACAATCCCCCTATTACTGGATCTATTGCTCCCCATATCAGGCAGATGTATTCTTTAGTCTTGCAGCGGTTTTACGGCTTCCCCTTAACCGATACTCACAAACTATCTTACACCTTGAAAGATGACCACGGCAATCCACAAGCTTATTACGAACTTCATATCGATTATTCATTTGTCGACATTACCTATCGCGGCATCCTTCCAACGATTGATTATTCTCAACTCCGCAATCGAAATAAGAACGTCGAAGTTGACTGGTCTCAATTGATTGATGCATTAGATTTAAGCCAGTTCGAATTTTCAGGTTTCTCCATACTCTCACTCAAAGACATCACCGAAGAGCATGTCACGAGTCGAATCAAGTCCATGATGTCAAATTTGTCAATTTACGAGCCCAAGACCTATTTCTCCGAATTAGAACAGCATATTAAAACTTTCTTTGGGTCACAAGACATCAACTTCAGTCTATTTCCGCTCTTCTATCTCAACGGGGGAGCCATTTTAGACTCCGATTTTGCGCAGAAAAGCATCCTATTTGGTCCGTTTCAAAAATATATCAAGCAGTATGACCCCAATTTTCTAAGCCAATATCTCCAAATTCCATATTCTATCGTTTACAATTTAGTAGACGGTATGGACAATTCGGATACGCCTCTCCTACACACACTTCAAGAACAAGGTATTATGACATATCTAGCACTTCCGCTATATTACAACCATAGTCTCTCTGGGGTTCTTGAGATTTATTCCAGTAAAGAAGCCACGCTTGACAACACCATCCTTTCCAAACTAAGGCAACTCATTACCTTGTTATCTCAATTAGCTTTCGACCTTTCATTGGAATTCAAAAACAGATTAGACTCCGTTATCATTGAGCATTTCACGGCGCTTCAACCTGCCGTACAATGGAAGTTCAATGAAGTTGCCGCCGAGTACCTCGGCAAATTATTCTATCACAAGGAGAATTCCAGGATTCAGACCGTCCATTTTCCAAATGTATATCCGCTCTATGGAGCCATTGACGTCAGAGACTCGTCCGTGCTTCGAAACATAGCGATCAAAAAGGACTTCCAACAACAACACTTCGCATTAGAAAAATTAGTAAGTGACATCAGAAAAATATACGATCCAAGATCCACAAGAGAGTTCCATCTCCGTATACAACAATCCCAACACCTTCTAGAAATTAGCAGTTTTGACGAGGCCGTCATCAATGCTACCGATTTCCTACAAAACGAGACACCCTCTTTTTTTGCTGCACTTGCTGGTCAAAATCCAGTTGTTGATGGGCTTATCGCAGCCTATCATTGTAATAGTGAGCAACATCCAGATAACACCAATCGCTTTCAACGAGAATTTGAGACATCCATCCAACAACTTAATGCCATTATCAATGACGAGCTTGATGCTTTAAATGCCTTCATTCAAGGAAATTACCCCTCTTATTTTGAACGATTTAGGACTGACGGTGTTGAATACGACATCTACGTTGGATCATCCATCACCCCTCAACAAGTTTTTGATAACAACATTATTAGGATATTTAGACTTCAGCAACTCATTACAATGGCCAGGATTGGGGTCAAACTCCAACACATAAAATCCCATCTACCCCTTGCCCTTGAGACCACCCAACTTATATTCGTCAGTACCAACAATATCGACATCTCTTTTCGCAGTGACGAGCGCCGTTTTGATGTAGAGGGCTCTTACAATATCAGACATCAGATTATCAAAAAGCGATTGGACAAGATTAGGATCAAGGATACTTTGGAACGCCTTACGCAGCCCCAAAAGATTTCCATTGTATACTTTTCTGACCATGTTGTATCCGAATTAAAAGAAAGCATCCGCAATTTACAAACAGAGAGCCTCCTCGCACCAGGTATTGAGGATCTCGAACTGGAAAAAGTTCCAGGAGTAGATGGTCTCAGGGCATTAAGAGTGACTATTAATCTAGATTATTCCCTTTAATAACGAAGGGTGCGCATATTTATTTGACAAATTGCTTATACTTGAATCCAAATTAAGGTCATGACAGATGCCAACTATATTTATTACAGCGATCTTGTCGCCACCATGTTTTTCGCTATTTCAGGGGCCATGGCCGCCAATCGTAAAAACATAGACATGTTTGGCGCTACTTTTCTGGGTTTCGTTACCGCCATAGGAGGGGGTTCTCTTAGAGATATATTCCTCAATCTTCGGCCGGTTTGGGTAAATGATGGCAATTATCTAATTGCCATATTGATAGGAGTCATTATCGCCTTGTTAGCCAATGAAAGGTTAGATCGTTTTGCTCGGACACTATCTCTTTTCGATGCGATTGGTATTGGCTTTTTCACAATTGTTGGTGTCCAAAAGTCACTCACTTACGAAAGCACCGAAATTGCGGCTGTTGTCTTTGGAATGTTTACCGCTGTCATGGGAGGAGTCATTCGAGATACCCTTATGAATGAAACACCTTTAATCTTTCGTAAAGAAATATATGCCACCGCCTGCCTAGCAGGCGCAGTTTCCTTTATTCTGCTACGAAATACAGGAATGAATAATTCAGGTTGTGCATTTGTTGGTGCGGCCATTGTCTTTATCATACGCATGGTATCTATAAAATACCGATTATACCTTCCCGCCGTGGGTGAGTTAAAAAGACCTTTGTGATTCATCCAAGAGGGGAGACCCTTGGAGCTTTGATATAGCATCAAACATACACTTATCAGAGAAGAAAAAGCGTTAAGGAGTTCCCCTTAACGCTTTTTCTTCTCTAACGGAAATTTCATCTTGTATCCTACACGCACCATTCCCTTCGATATAGCATCCAGCTTGCTTTTCAGCATAGCTTTTTTCAGTGGGCCAAGTTTATCCGTAAATAGCTTTCCTTCCAGATGGTCGTATTCATGCTGCACCACTCTCGCCGCTAACCCCTTAAGTTCAATCTCTTGCTCTTCAAAGTTTTCATCAAGGTAGTTGATGACGACATCCGAGTAGCGGAATACCTCTTCATTAATATCCGGAATACTTAGACACCCCTCACTAAACCCCCATTTTTCCCCCTTCTCTTCTACTATGATCGGATTGATAAATACCTTTTTAAAGCCCTTCAATGATTGATCTTCATCATCGTCCTCTGCAAAGGGCGAAGCATCTATCACAAATAGACGAATAGGAACCCCGATTTGAGGTGCCGCTAGGCCTACACCATTTGCAGCATACATCGTATCAAACATATTTACGATTAATTCTTTAATTTGCGGATAATCTTCATCTATCTCTGCCGTCTTCTTTCTTAAGACAGGATCTCCATACGCTACTATTGGAAGTTTCATCTCTATTAATTTTGTGGGTACAAAGTTACCAATATTTTTTTTGAAAGTACTTTCTTTTCCACTCGCAGATACAATCGCATTCTTCTTCCACACACATTGATCCTCTACAAAAAATTCCTTAGACTCTTTTTTATCCCCTAATATGCCTTACTTTTGTCAATACAACCCACATGGATATGGATTCAGAGCACCACTCTTCTCAGTATTTTACACAGCAACTTTCAAGAGCATTGAATCAAGAGCTCTCCCTCTCGATAATACAACCAGGAGTCTTCGGTATCTCTGGCCCAACCTTTCCATTTCACATTTACATATACACGCATTTCATCGCGCAAAGAATATCCTCTACGATACATGACATCGACAACATACATATAGATGCTGAAGATATCCTCATCCAGCAACATAAGATAATCCAAAGGATAAAAACACTTGCTGGACAAGCCGTTCGTATATATGCTCGGCATACTGTTGTTGCCAGAATAGACAAAAAGATGAGCCTTGAATTTCAACAAGACCATCATCTTCAAAAAGCTGTAGCAGGCAAGTATCGTTATGGCCTATTTTTCAATGGTGATTTAGTTTCCATTGCGATTTTCTCAGGTGGCCGCCATATGGATGAAAGGCCTCTATCATACCGCTCCTTCGAGTTGATCCGATTTTGTCATAAACAAGGCATTATCGTCGTCGGCGGAATCAGCAAATTGATACAAGCCTTTCAAGCTGATTTTCATCCAGGAGATATCATGACCTATGCCGATCGAGATTGGAGTCAAGATTCCAGTCTTACCAAAATTGGCTTTCTAAAAAAAAGTCAGACCAGCCCCCAGCAATTTTGGTTTAATGGCCAAGAACGTCATACACTTACTCCATCCAACGAAGACGAGCTTAAGAAATTATATCCCTCTGGATATCCAAAGAGCAATAGTGGGAGTTTAAAAATGGTCCTAACATTATGAAAGCAAACCACAATTGTGTATATTTAACACAGTAAACTTGAGTCTAAACAGAAAAATACAAATTATAAATATGAAACGTAAACTACGCATGGGCATGGTGGGCGGAGGTAACGATGCCTTTATCGGAGCTGTACACCGTATTGCCGCCTTTATGGATGGAAAGATAGAATTGGTTTGTGGCGCCTTTAGCATTGACCCACAGATATCGAAGCAGTCAGGAGAAGATTTGTTCATTTCCCCTGATCGCGTCTATGAAAACTATGAAGAGATGATTACCAAAGAAGCTTCCCTCCCAGAGGGAGAGCGCATGGATTTTGTCACGATTGTCACTCCTAATTTTTTACATTTCGGCCCTGCAAAACTCGCCTTGGAAAATGGCTTTGACGTAGTCGTTGAAAAACCAATGACAGTTTCCTTAGAAGAAGCGGAAGAACTTCGAAGCATTGTAGAAAAGACAGGTCGTACACTTTGCCTTACCCATACCTATTCTGGTTATCCTATGGTCAAGCAGGCAAAAGCCATGGTCAAAGCAGGCCATTTCGGAAAGGTACGCAAGATTGTTGTTGAGTATCCTCAAGGTTGGTTGAGCCGCCTATCTGAACGAGAAGGCAATGCAGGTGCAGCATGGAGAGCAGATCCCAAGCGTTCAGGCAAATCACTCGTTATGGGTGATATCGGTACACACGCCGCGCATCTAGCCGAGTACGTATCTGGATTAAAAATAACCGAACTTTGCGCAGACTTGACAACATTTGTCGAAGGTCGATTATTGGATGATGATGGCTCTGTATTATTACGATTTGAAGGAGGTGCAAAGGGAGTACTCATGGCATCGCAAATTTCCGCAGGAGAGGAAAATGCTGTCCGCATTCGTATATACGGTGAAAAAGGAGGGTTAGAATGGGCTAACGAAGACCCCAACAACCTCATTATAAAAATGTTAGACCAACCTCGCCAACTCTACCGTACGGGCAATGCATATGCCGCACCTTACACCTTGAGTTCATTTGCCACTCACAATACACGTATTCCTGCCGGGCATCCAGAAGGCTTGTTAGAATCCTTCGCTAATATCTATCGTAACTTTGCACAGACCGTGTCCGCCAAACGTGATGGCGTCACACCATCTGCCGAATCTCTAGATTTTCCAAATGTCCAAGATGGAGTAAGAGGCATGGCCTTTATAGAAACCGTTGTCTTGAATAACGAAGGCAACGAAAAATGGACTAAATTTGTTGTGTGATAACTTCACTAGATAAACTACTTTCTTCATTGGAGCAACACCATGTTCCAATGAAGAAAATTATCACCATACTCGGACCCACCGCTTCCGGCAAGACCGCCCTCGCCGTCCAAGTTGCCAGGCATATTGGTGCCGAAATTATAAGTGCAGATTCCAGACAAGTGTATCGTCGAATGGACATTGGCACAGGAAAAGACCTTTTAGAATATCAAGATGTACCCTATCATCTTATTGACATTTGTGAACCAGGAGATAAATATCACCTCGGCCAATTCATACAAGACTTCCAACAAGCCCATCAACAAATATTAGCGCGCAATAAATACACTATTCTATGTGGCGGCACGGGTTTATACCTACAAAGCATTATCCAGCACAACAAATATGCTCTAACTCCCATTATCGAAGGTTTCAAAGATCAACTTATTAAGTGCCCCAAAGAAGACCTAATAAATACGTTATCCCATTACACCATTCCCTCGGATTTCCGCATTGACACCTCTACTAATAAAAGAATCGTTCGTGCTATTGAGATTCTCGAATTTTTAAAAATCCACCCCAATCATTCCCTTCAACAATCCCCTCCACAATCGATTGTATTTGGATTGAATCCTCCCGCAGAAGCAAGACGAAAGCAAATCAGCATCCGTCTACACGATCGTTTGAAGCAAGGACTTATACAAGAAGTTACCCATTTACTCGCGCAAGGATTACGACACGAAGATTTGCAGTATTATGGGTTAGAATACAAATATACCTCTCTGTACCTCCTTGGAGAGATAAATGAAGCCTATTTTATAGACAAGCTCGAGACAGAGATACACCGCTACGCCAAACGACAGATGACCTATTTCAGAAAGATGGAAAAGGACGGCATACACATTCACTGGATTTCCTCCACCTAGCCAATATCAAGATGTTGAAACATATCTCTCAATGCCAACATGCAGCCCACAATCACGATCAATAACCTGAGCAAACCACTACCTTCAAAGCCATCTTTAACTTCAGATACTGCCCATACGGCATAAGATGGGTTCCTTCTTACCGTTTGTCTTTTCCATTCCAATCTTTATACCCGTTTCATGAACCAATCATCTATCATAAAAAAAGGGCCGGTATCACTACCAGCCCTTTCAATGTCTTTTTTTCTATTATAACTTAATTTCTTCATCCTTAGCATTGAAGAAGTGAAACTCGGTTAAGCTGTAAGAAGCTATGGATTTAACTTTTATCCATCGTCCGTACTTCATTAACCACTTCCATCTCTTCGACACAAAACCAGATTTGATGTAGGCCTCTATATAAGGGTGCACACATAATGTTATTCCCTTATCGTTTTGCTCCTGAAGGATAAAACTCAAGTTACTTTCAATATCGTCCATTAAGACGATGCTTGATCGGATTTCGCCCGTCCCATCGCAGGTCGGACATTTTTCATTTGTCACTACGCTCATTTCTGGGCGCACACGTTGCCGTGTGATTTGCACCAAGCCAAATTTGCTCGGCGGCAATATAGTGTGTCTTGCGCGATCGACCAGCATACATTCCCTAAGGTAGGTAAACAGTTCCTTCCGATTGGTTGGTTTATGCATATCGATAAAGTCGATTACCACTATCCCTCCCATATCCCGCAGACGCAGTTGTCTTGCTATTTCGCGTGCAGCTTCTTTATTGACCAACAACGCGTTATCTTCTTGATTTTCTTTATTGGCAGTCCGGTTTCCGCTATTGACATCAACAACGTGCAGGGCCTCTGTGTGCTCTATTACCAAGTAGGCACCCCCTTGCAGATTGACCGTCTTACCAAAAGAGGCCTTAATTTGTTTCTCTACACCGAAATGTTCAAAGATAGGTTCCTTATGCTTATAAAGCTTTACTATCTTCTCCAAATCAGGCGATATCTCCTGCACATACGATTTTGTTTCCTCGTAGATGACGGGGTCATTAACATATATATGCGTAAACTCGTCCGTCAAGATATCGCGTAAGATGGTAGAAGCTCTATCCATCTCGCCCAATACCTTCTGGGGAGGTTCAGCAGATTTAAGGCGTTTGGTAAATAATTCCCATTTCGAAATCAGGTCTAATAAATCTTTCTGCAATTCATCAACACCTTTTCCTTCGGATACTGTCCGGATGATTACGCCAAAATTAGCCGGCTTTATTCCCTCGACTATTTTCTTAAGACGTGTCCTTTCAGCACTTCCTTTGATTCGCTTCGAAATAGAAACTGTACTTGAGAAAGGGACCAATACCACAAACCTTCCAGCGATCGACAAATCCGAGCTCAATCGTGGACCTTTTGTAGAGATAGGCTCTTTGGCTATCTGAACAGGCAATAGTACATTTCGGCTCAAGATATCCGAAATTTTGCCTGCCTTATCGATGTCCTTTTCTAACTTTAAACTATTGAGCAACTTCTCTTGATAGCTGCCATTCTTTACTATACGGGTAAGCTTGAGCAAAGATTGCACTTGAGGACCAAGGTCCAAATAATGCAAGAATGCATCCTTTTCGTAACCTACATCTACGAAAGCAGCATTAAGTCCAGGCATGATTTTCTTTATCCTTCCCAGATAAATATCTCCAACAGCAAAATTGTTGTTTGCCTGTTCCTTGTTTAATTCAACAAGCTGTTTGTCCTGTAGTAAAGCAATAGTTACCCCTTTATCTGGGGTAGAATCGATAATTAATTCCTTTACCAACAGCTACATATTTAAGATACCGACCCGACACAATCGTCAAGGCAGCATCAATGAAACATAAATCCCGTTTAATGAAAAAATACAATCCATGTTTCCACAACCGCAGATTCACAGATTGTACTCCGTTACTTCTGTTTATTGACCTCAGGACCACAAACATCCATAACTCACACAAGCCTATTTTTTCTTGTGTCTATTTTTTCTTAAACGTTTTTTACGCTTGTGTGTAGCCATTTTGTGTCTTTTTCTTTTTTTTCCGCTTGGCATAGCTCTAATGTTTTTAAATGATTATAAAATAATATGTTACTTACTTAATTCTTCGATACGTTTATCGATGAACTGAGAGAGAGAAGGATCAGAAGCCAGTTCTTTGCTTTTTTGAAAAGCAGCGATAGCATCACTCTTCATCCCAATGTTTTCATAGCCCGTGGCTAGATAAAAATATGACTCCGCATCCGGTTTCAATTCGATTACCGTCTTGAAACGTTCTACTGCTTTGTCAAATTGACGAGATTGCAATGAAAACAATCCCAACGTTTTGTTAGCTTCTAAATTTTTAGGCTCTTTTGCTATAACCTCTCTTAAAATTGCAATACCGGACATTGGATTATTCGTACCTGTTACCATTGCAGCCCCCAAACCAGTTTTAGCATCAAGGTTAGCACCATCCAGCTTAGTCGCTTCTTCAAATGCATGGATTGCACTTTTATTTAGCTCCATCGCCAAGGTCGTATCTTGAAGGTTCGTATAGGCCGCACGGTAAGCTTGTCCCGCTTTCAACCAGTATTCAAATTTTGGAGAAATCTTAGCCATTTCCTCATAAACCAATGCTTGAGGAGCAGGCTTTGCAACGTCATCCCACTTTTGTGCCAATTGTTGATAGAGGTCAACCTTTTCATCATCCGATGCTTTTTCGATTTTTGCTTCCAAATCAGCAATCTCCTGAATGATATTGGCATCCAATCCTTGTTTAGCAGATTGGGAAATTTCATCAAGACTAATAACAGAAGAAGCCCCGGTACTTGCTGTACGCGATGCTTCTTCTTTTCCATCTACCAAACCACTGATTGGCTGTGCCAACAATGCTCCTACAAGAAGAACAACGAGGGCTACGACGACAATCTGTTTGGTGTTTTTCATGATGAATCGTTTTTAAATAATATTATTTATTCCCGTTTTTAACTTTCTCTACAAAAACCTTTGCTGGTTTGAAGCTTGGAACAAAGTGTTCAGGAATAATGATTGCTGTGTTTTTTGAAATGTTTCTTGCAGTTTTTTCAGCTCTTTTTTTCACTACAAAACTTCCGAAACCTCTTACATAAACATTTTCTCCGCCGATCATAGCGTTTTTAACCACCTTGAAGAATGCTTCAACTGTCTCTTGTACATCTACCTTCTCTAAACCCGTTTTGTTAGAGATTTCCGCGATAATTTCTGCTTTAGTCATATCTATTATTACTGTATTATTTTGTATTTCAACCCTTAGGCACACAGCACTTTGGGGACGCAAAGGTATTGCTTTAAAATGAGCTTTGGAAATTATTTATGCGTTTTTTAATGAAAATGACTGCAAATACGCAAGACATTTTCCCTGACTACTCAAAATCACAAAAATTTACCTAAGCAAATAAGCCACAAAAATACAGTTTTTTATACTGAATATCAAAGAGTTATTTTAAAAACATTCATTCCACGTGAAACGGATTTTTTACAAGCAACTTTATTAGCATCATCTATGTTTAAACGTTCAGTATTCGACTCTCCAACATTGTACTATCCAAAAATAAATAGCACATAATCCGCACTCCCCTCTCAGTAAAAGACATTGACCAAGCCGGCCAATCGTTCCAAATCCCCTTGCCGATGCTGGCCACTGATTACAATGCGGTTCAGCAAGGGATCATCCTCCAGTGGATAGGGGAAACTTGATATCAATATCTTGTTCCTAACCAAATAGTCGTACAATTCAGCATCCCCAGAAGTAAATACAGCAAACTGAGCTGTATGGTTCAGTTGACTTCCCGCCAAATTTGCGAATTGTGAAATATTACGCTGAAGCTTTTCGAATTGATCCCCATATATTTGTTCTCCGTGCAATAGCGCATATATCGCAGCAGGTGCCCCAGGAGATGCCCCTGTAAAAAAAGTAGACCGCCTAAGTTCTGAGATTGTCGCTTTCTTTCCAAATATAACCCCAGCATCAGTCCCCATCCCCTTCGCAAGTGAAGCCACGACCAGCACTTCGATATGCTCGGGCAAATGAGCAATATCTACCGATGGTCTATTAAAATTCACCACACCTATCCCATGCGAATCATCCAACAGCAAGGTTATTTTTTTACAAACATCGATATCTCGGAGTAATCCGAAATCGTACATCATCGGCGTCATATTGTCCATCGCATTGCTGATTAGCACAAACGAAGTTTCGGAAGAACCATTGATATAACGAACAGTATCCGCTATCCAATCTTCAAAAGCACCACCTCTTCTTGGATTGCCCCCCAACCATAGTGCAGGATGACTGTGAGGAGCATACAAAATTTCTCCCTTTTCAACCAATCCTTTCACCGTAAGCTGGCCAGCGAGATAGCCGCTAGATAACAAAATTGCATCCTCAAATCCAAATCGCGACGCCACTACAGACTCCGCTTCGCCATATATCCCCAACTGCACATTGTTGTTCCTAGAGGTTCCATTATTAAGACCTAATTTCCGAATACCCTCCACGTACAACTCAATATATGCCGCGTGATTCAATAAGCCTAGATAGGCCGTTCCTCCGAAAAACAAATACTCATCATCTTCCATCTGAATCGATCGTCCCGTAGGTTGACTTAACTGTCTAAAAGTATTCATTATTGAAACTAGGTTTATACACGGCTTGTAACTTGTAGCATCCAATAACTTTCGCTGCCCAATTTACGAACAAAGCCCCCAAAGACAAATACTTTGAAGGCTTTCTTTTGTGACCCCGCTGAGGCTCGAACTCAGGACCCACAGATTAAGAGTCTGTTGCTCTACCAACTGAGCTACGAAGTCATTTCTTTCCTTACCGAATGCAAAACAAAGTTACAGTTGTACATGACAAAACCAAACGTTTTTTTCATTTTTTTCAGTAAAATTCTACACAACAAAATATAGAAAAATTCCATCGCCAAATCAACACGGGTGGCAACCCACATATCCACTAACGGATAAAAAAGTTAAGCGGAATATTGACGCTAATAGACCCCGTCAATCCATCTATCTTCTTGAAACCCGATTTTTGATTGACATCAAAACCATACCCCACTCCAATATCCACCAGAGACATCAAACTGATTCCAACCTTAGGCGTAATCGTATAAGGAGTAGCTTCAGCTTTTAGAAAAGGCCATATTCCGCTATCGCTAAGATAATAGGTAATCCCTAGTTCGGGGATTACAGTTGTACGATTCATCATCCATGTCAGATTTGCGCCAGCATCAATCTTCATATATTGATGGTCATTAGGAGCAAAGAGCCCCCATCCAGACAATTTTAAGAAATTGCCACTTTGATACTGATATCCAATTGAAGGTCCCCATATCCAAGAAGTGCCAGTCCGCTGTTGCGGACGGATATCCTGCGCAAAAGAGGAGATTGTAACCACAGCCGATACTATCGAAAGAAATATCTTCTTCATATCAAGGGATTTTAATGTACACTAATTTACGACATATAATGACATTATTGACATTCCAAATAAATTAAAAAACAACTAGCTTTTTCTTATCAAAGTCCGGATTAAACAAATTCCTCCCCTTAACAAAAAATTCATATTGGGTTGATTCATCTTTTAGCTAAATTTGAAAGACAAAATATTAAAAGACAAATGGATTACTGCAATTATTTACGAACCTACACCATTAGAGTGGTATTGCTCCTATTAACATGCTCAAGCCTACACGTCCATGCCCAATTTGGCAAACTTGGGGACCTGGTCAACAAGAGTGTCAGTAAGGCCCTCAACAGCACGCAACTCAAAATGTTGAAGACAGACCCCATCACAACCAATTTCGATGATTGTAATCAAGACGACCTCCTTCCTTTGGACTTTGGAAGTGATTCCGTCAAGACCCCGCTCTGCGACCTTCACTCTGACTACTCCACCACTACAGGGTTTCGGTTAAAACCAGGATTCTACATCGGTACATTTAAGAGCTTCTGTCTACAAGCGGGCACTTATGGTCCCACTAAAGGCGATGGTTATCTATTTGCACCTCTCGCTGGCCCAAAAGAGAAGACGGCGAGAACACTTATTGCCAATTGGGAAAACCATCCCGAAATAGAACAATCCCAGGTTCAACTTTTACTATGGGCGCTTATTGCCAAGACTAATTTCTCCAAACTATCTCCTCAACTACAAGCCACCGCAGCTGTCCTACTCAGCCAAAACGACCTTAGCGCATTAGGAAGTTCCGTGATTGACTACCTTAGCGAAGAAGCCATACAGTCTGTCACCACCAACCTCCCCGAACCCGCCAAAACCATCATCGAAATCGAAAATAAGATTAGAGGTCTCATGTATCAAGCCAATGCCTCCTATCAGGACATTGAAAATCTTGCCATGCTTACAGGCGCCGCACCGACAAACGAAAAATTCCCCAGAGGGGTTTGGAGCCGTCATCCCGATGGATATTATATCAAATACCTTCCTACAAGCTACGCTAAGACTACCGTAGAAATTTACATACCACAGCAAATCGAATACATAGATTTCTTTCCAACAGGCGATGTCGCCGTGCCCGCTTCGCGCGGCTCACAGCGACTAGGCCAATCTAATGTACTTATCTGCGAAAATGACTAAATAGAAAAAGAGAGCCCAATCAAGCTCCCTTTTTTATTATTTCAAATCATTAATAATTTCCTGTATTGCCCTTTCAAGTTGAGGATCTCGCTCCTCTATCCGGTCCACAAAGGTATTCCTGACGGCAATGTCTGGAGAGACCCCCGTCAATTCCAAGTCCTTTCCGTCCAACGTATAACAGCCCCAAGCGGGCACCCGATACATCGAGCCATCCACTAGGCCCTTTGCCGACGTAAAAATAATCCAACGATAAGTCTCTGTTCCAATAATTTTTCCCAATTTCAACTCCTTGAAGCCCGCCGCTGTCATCTCAGCATCACTCAAAGACTGCTCATTGATCAACAGTACAATCGGCTTGGCCGCGGGAGCAAAGTTACTCTGCGGCGATCGTTTACCATCCCTATACTGCCAATGTAAATACGGCCGTTGTGACAAAAACCGCAGCACCTCGTCATGCACATTGCCTCCAGTGTTGTAACGAAGATCTAAGATAATAGCTTCCTTATTATTCTCTTGCTCTGCCATGTCCAATAAAAATTGCTCCAGCTGCTCCCCGCCCATATTTTTCATATGCGAGTAAGCAATTCGGTTCTTGCTCAAAGCGTCTACCCTCGACCGATTTCCCTTAATCCATTCGTCATACAATTGTTCCCTTTGCGTCGTCGTAGATTGTGGCCTTATATTAGTCTTGACCTTCTTTCCATCACGAACGAATGTTAACTCCAATTCCTCCGCAAGGGATGGTTGCGTAAAGTAAAAGTCTCGATCCATCGATTTATCCAGTTTTCGTCCATTTATTTCCACCAGCTGATCTCCCACCTTTACATCCACACCCTTTCTCCCCGCAGGTCCTCTTTGGATGATTTGCGACACCTTATAGGGATCTTTTTGGTCATATAATATTCCTGTTTCATTCGTCACATACACAAAGTTTCTTCGCTCCTCAGGACCAGACGAATTGAAGCCCAAATGTGAGGCATTCAACTCTCCCAGCATATCGTTCAATAGAATCCGAAGGTCTGACCTATTATTGATATTTGGGAGGTAAGCCTCATACCTTCTCTTTATTCCCTCCCAATCCACTCCGTGAAATGTTCCGTCGTAAAAATTTTCCTCAATTCCAGCCCATGTTTCGTAAAACATTTGTGCAAACTCCTTTTCCAGATTACGTTGAAATTTCAATGATACTTCCACTTTATCAAGCTTATTGGCCTCCAAATTATATTTTTGGATACCTCCGCGGCTCAACGCGTAATATTTCCCTCCCGATTCAAAAAAAGAATTCACCCCGCCATCGACCACCTTTTCCGTCTTATTTGGAACAAAGGGCTCCATCACCGTCCTATATAGCGCCCCACGCCCTTCATGATTAGAAGAGAAGAATAGGTACGTCTTATCGCCCTTCTTAAATACAGATGGATTGTACTGCGATCCGAACGCTGGACTCGCCAATGTAATACGATCCATTAGCCCTTGTGTATCTATCATCACCATCGGTTTTATGGTTGAGGCAGCCTTCGTCTCATCCTTCTTATCTTGACCATTCTTCTTCACCGCCGTAGAGTCGCGCTTCGTGTTGCTCGACTCGTCAAACAACTCATCAAACTTAGCGCTGCGGTAGTCTTCATCAAAATCCTCCAAAGCCATCCTATAAATCCTAGCATTTTGCATACCAGTAGGGTAGGAGGGCTTCGTCCTATTACTCGCAAAGTAAATATACTTCCCATCTGGCGACCAAGCAGGCGAAGTTTCGGATACTCCGGTGTTCGTCAAATTAATAGTACTATTTGTTTTCAAGTGATGTACCAAGATATCCTGCTCAAAATTACGGTACGCTGTGAACAATACATATTCGCCATCTGGGGAGAATGACGGAGACGAATTTTGAAAAGCCCAAATTTCATCCTTCACAATAGTTTTGCTTTTTAAGCTCGTTAAATCCAGCAAGCGCACTTCATCACGACCACTGAGGTATACCGCCTGCGTCCGTTCCTTATTAAATGCGATATCTCTATTATTACGATGGTCCTGCGTAAGCTGTTTCTCTCCACCTTTTCCATCGGCAGTCGTCGTAAACCAGTTTAAGTACCCCTCGTACGTCTGGCTATAGAGTAATGTCTTGTTGTCCTTTAACCAACTCACCTCCATTACTCTTTCACCGTGGCTTGGCATCTGTCTAACAAATTTCCCATCAATATCACTCACAAACAGTTCACCCCTAGACACAAATGCCATCTTCTTTCCATCCACCGAAACGTCCAGATAACTAACATTATCTTTGATATCGAATTCCTGCTGCTTCCCTAAAACCTGATTTCTACTCAGGGAGATTTTAGGCTGTATAGTCTTTTTAGTTTCGACATCATAAACAAACAGTTGGTAATCCTTTTCAAACACCACCTTCGCTCCATTTGCCGATACAACCGGTCGCTTGATTGAGGTTGAAAATTTTGTCAATGCCACCTTCTTGTCGTTCGCAAATGTATAAAGGTTAAATTCATCGCTCCCTTCATCAGAAGCGAAATAGATATTCCCCTTTAAATCCACACTCGCCCAAAAATCTTTGCCTTCATAATCCGTATACTGTTTAAACACTTTGCTTTTCAGGTTATAAGAAAGAATATCAGGATTGAAAGCTCCTTTATAGCGTTTTCGATTCGCTGACGAATAGCTCTCCCAAGAATCGTTGAACAACAATTCCCCTTTTGGAGACTCTACCACATTGTGTATGGTATTAAAATAATGAGGAAAGAGCCTTTCGGCAGTACCTCCGCCAATATTCACCCTATAACTTGTAAACCTATTGTAGCGGGAGGACGTAAAATAGATTGATTGACTATCCCAACTCCAACTATCTACTTCATCTCCAGCATCGTGATACGTCAATTGCTTGATATCTCCTCCCTCCATCGGCATCGTATAGACATCCATATTTCCATTTTGACTTGAGGAGAAAGCAAGCCACTTCCCATCGGGAGATATCCTTGGTGCAATTTCGTTTCCTGACATCGCAGTCAAACGTAGAGCGAGCCCCCCTTCAGAAGGTACCCGCCACAGGTCTCCATCGTAACTAAACACAACGGTATTTCCATCTGGACTTAGTGTAGGATAAGACAAAAATGAGACCGGTGATTGAGCGTGAGCCCCAAGCAGACTACCGAAAGAAAGTCCCAATGAACACAGAAAAACTTTTATCATGCAAAAATAGGTTATACTGTTTTATAATCTCTAAGCACCAAATTTAACATACTAATTCTGTTTAAACTCGCTTCTCCATCAAGTATTTGTTTTTTTACAATCACTTGCCGAGCCTAACAAGCTATTACAACCCGGAAGAACTCTCCTTTTTAACCTTTTTTCACACACTCATCGCCAGTAGCTATTTTGTAGCATTCAAACTTTTACTATTTTTGCTGCCATTAATGAAAGCATTAGTATACATCGTCACTACGTGCTTGCTCCTCTTTTGGGGGCATGGGGAGACTTTCGCATTCCCGCACGATAGCGGGACCGCACACTTCTCTGTCCCGTATACTAAAACTCAACACTCTTCCTATACTCACCACCTATCCAAAAAGAATGTATCTTCCGAATTAGAGAAAGATTTAACATCCATTGAAAGCGAAGACACCGATATCGCTTTTAATAGAAAATATACTCTGCTTCCTAGCTATTATTTAGTTCTTTCCTATACACTACTTTACAATCAAGCGTACAATGAGACCACACAACTTCCATCCTGCAGTTTCAATCTCACCTATCACGCACCCGACAAATACATCCTCCAACATGCTTTGAGGATTTGATTCCAATTAAACGACCTTCCTCAGCTTTCATGTAGTCTCGCAGCACTAGATACCAACCGTTTTTAGTATTGCCGCAGTATATTATTTTTTTGCTGTAGAAGCCCCTTTTATTCAGAACTCGCTTCCCGATTTCTATTCTCCATTTTGCTCATTATCAAAATAACAGCACATCGTGAACCTGCTCTTTGATTCTATCAGAAGTCAAACATTTGTCAACCACGCACGTGCCCTCATAATACATCCATACAATGAAAATAATTGTCCTATCTATAATTGCTTGCACACTTATGCTACAATTTGCTTGCAGTCCTAAGAAAGAAGAAAAACAAGAAATCGCCAGATATGCGATTACCAGCCCCTTAATAATGGACACCACCTTTACCAAGGAGTACGTTTCTCAAATAAAGTCCTTTCAAAACATTGAAATCAGAGCCCAGGAAAAGGGCTTTCTGCAGCAGATATACGTAGACGAAGGACAATTCGTAAAGGCTGGTCAACTTCTGTTTCGGATTATGCCTAAAATATACGAAGCCGAATATCAAAAGGCCGAAGCCGAAGCCAAAGTCGCCGAAATTGAACTGCAGAACACTCGATCCCTTGTTGATAAGGATATCGTATCCAAGAATGAGCAGGCTCTGGCACAAGCAAGGCTAGATCATGCCAACGCCGAGAAAGCTCTAGCTAAGCTACACCTTTCTTTCACCGAGATAAGAGCACCTTTTAACGGCACCATAGACCGCATACCCAAAAAATTAGGAAGCCTGATAGACGAAGGGGAGCTCCTGACCAATTTGTCTGACAATCGACAAGTATTTGCCTATTTCAATGTTTCAGAACCCGAATATCTAGACTATCAAACCAATACTAAAAATAGAGGAAGCAATACTGTCAATCTATTATTAGCGAACAATCAGCTCCTTCCCAATAAAGGTCTTATCGAGACAATAGAAAGCGAGTTCGATAGCGAGACAGGCAATATTGCCTTTCGTGCAAAGTTTCCCAATCCAGATAAATTACTACGAAACGGAGAAACAGGTAAAGTACTTATGACATTGCCCCTCACAAATGCTTTGGTCATTCCTCAGAAAGCAACTTATGAAACCCAAGATCAAAAATATGTGTTCATCATCGATAAAGAAGGTGTGGCAAGGTCCAAAAACATCCAAGTTGCCTATGAACTTCCAGACCTATATGTCATAAGTGCAGGTCTCTCTCAGGGGGATAAGATCCTCTTAGAAGGTGTTCAAAAGGTAAAGGACGATCAAAAAATTCAAACCAAGTTTGAAGATCCTGCAAAAGTTCTTCTATCCCTCAAATTAAACGCAGAGTAAGGCACCTAAAAAAGGAAAAATTATGTTTAAGAAATTCATTCGTCGACCGGTCCTCTCTATTGTAATCTCATTGATTATCATATTTGTAGGGCTTTTATCACTGGCCAAACTGCCAGTAACACAATTTCCCTCCATTTCACCCCCCAAAGTAAACATTACGGCTGCTTATCCAGGGGCAAACAACGAGTTATTGATTAAATCTGTGGTCATACCATTAGAAAGAGGCCTAAATGGGATTCCTGGGATGAAATACATGACCTCCGACGCTGGAAATGATGGAGAGGCATCCATTCAGATTGTATTTGACTTGGGGACAGATCCCAACGTCGCTGCAGTAAATGTTCAAAACCGAGTCTCATCTGTTGTCAACAAATTACCTCCGCTAGTGGTTCGCGAAGGCGTTAAAATCACACGAGAAGAACCCAACATGCTCATGTATATCAACTTATACAGCGACGACCCAAAAGCCGATCAAAAATTCCTCTTTAACTATGCCGACATCAACGTCATGTCCGAATTGAGACGGGTTAGTGGTGTTGGTTTTGCTGAAATATTAGGCACTCGTGAATATGCCATGCGCATCTGGTTGAAGCCAGATAGGCTAACTGCTTATAATATTTCTGCTGATGAAATCATGGAAGCTTTAAGTCAGCAAAGTTTAGAAGCTTCACCCGGTAAAACAGGAGAAAGCTCTGGTAAACGATCCCAATCTTTTGAATATATCTTGAAATATCCCGGCCGTTTTAACAATGAAAAAGACTATGGAAATATCATTCTCAAAGCCAAGTCAGGTGGTGAGTTTGTCAGATTAAAAGATGTTGCTGATATTGAATTTGGTTCGTCAATGTATGATATATACTCCACACTAAATGGGAAACCATCCGCAGCAATTACCGTAAAACAGTCTTATGGTTCAAATGCCAGTGAAGTAATCAAAAATGTGAAAACATTGATGGCCGATCTTCAGAAGAACAATCTACCTAAGGGGATGCACTACGACATCAGTTATGATGTTTCTCGTTTTTTGGACGCTTCCATAGAAAAAGTTGTCCACACCCTATTCGAAGCCTTTATATTAGTTGCCATTGTTGTATTTATGTTTCTCGGTGACTGGCGCTCCACAATTATCCCTGCCTTAGCCGTTCCCGTCTCACTAGTTGGCACATTTGCGATTATGTCAGCCTTTGGCATTACCCTCAACATGATTTCCCTTTTTGCCCTCGTAATGGCAATTGGAGTAGTCGTTGATGATGCAATCGTCGTCATCGAGGCTGTGCATGCCAAAATGGAAGAGAAAAATCTATCCCCTCTAAAGGCCACAGAAGAAGCTATGCATGAGATTAGTGGTGCCATTATCGCCATTACGTTGGTCATGGCCTCTGTATTTATCCCCGTCGCCTTTATGTCGGGCCCCGTTGGAGTCTTCTACCGACAATTTTCTATAACCATGGCCTCAGCTATAATCCTATCTGGTGTAGCCGCATTAACCTTGACACCCGCACTCTGTGCCCTGATTCTGAAAAACAATCATGGAAAACCCAGAAAGAAAAGTCTCATTACCCTCCTTTTAGATAAATTCAATAATTTATTTACAAAGGGAGCACGACGGTACGAGGCTCTTTTAAATAAAACCGTTACCAAAAAAGCTATTACTTTACCCTTACTACTAGCATTTTGCGTCTGTACATTTTTGCTAAGCAACACCCTTCCTTCGGGATTTATTCCTGGAGAAGACCAAGGCATGATTTACGCCATTATCCAGACTCCGCCTGGCTCTACTTTGGAAAGGACCAATCAAATCGCGAAAGAACTTTTAAGAGAATCGGAGGACATCGAAGGTGTACAGTCCGTTTCCTCATTGGCAGGTTATGAAATTCTGACAGAAGGAACCGGTTCCAATTCTGGGACCTGCCTCATTAATCTCAAAAGTTGGGAAGAACGCAAAGAGTCTGCTGCACAGATTATTGAAGAGTTGGAAGAAAAAGCAAAAAATATACCGGGAGCCAATATTGAGTTTTTTCAACCACCCTCCATTCCCGGTTACGGTGCCGCAGGTGGTTTTGAACTTCGCTTGCTAGACAAAGCCGGAAGTGGAGACTATCAGAAAATGGAGCACGTAAGCACTGATTTTGTAAGAGAGCTAAAAAAACGTCCTGAATTGGGATCCGCTTTCACCTTTTATTCTGCAAGTTTCCCACAATATATGTTGAGGATTGACAATGATCTTGCCGAACAAAAAGGAATCACCATAGAAAAAGCAATGGACAATCTTTCGACACTAATCGGCTCTAATTACGAGACCAGCTTTATTCGTTTCGACAGGCCATACAAAGTTATTGTTCAGGCCAGCCCACAATACCGAGCCCTTCCCACAGATCTATTGAAGTTATATGTTAAGAACGATAAAGATCAGATGGTACCATATGCCGCCTTTATGCGATTAGAAAAGGTATATGGCCTGTCCGAGATCACTCGCCACAATATGTATAACTCCGCCGAGGTCAGTGGATCCCCAGCCCCAGCATACAGTAGTGGACAGGCTATTAAAGCCATCCAAGAAGTCGCAGACAAAAAGTTACCCCGGGGGTTTGGTATCGATTGGGCTGGAATCTCGAAAGACGAAGTAAGCCGAGGCAATGAAGCTATTTATATATTTCTGATTTGCTTAGGATTTGTATACTTGATTCTCTCTGCACAATATGAAAGTTTCATTCTTCCACTCCCCGTTATCCTTTCCTTACCTACAGGTATATTTGGAGCATTTCTCTGTCTCAAGTTACTCGGACTAGAAAACAATATTTATGCGCAAGTTGCGATGGTTATGTTGATTGGACTACTGGGTAAAAATGCGGTATTAATAGTAGAATTCGCTGTACAGAAAAAAGCAGAAGAAGGTATTTCCGTCCTAAAAGCCGCTATTGAAGGTGCCACTATTCGCTTCCGTCCGATCTTGATGACATCGTTTGCATTCATTGCCGGATTGATTCCTTTGGTACTAGCCACCGGTCCTGGCGCGCTGGGCAACCGGACTATCGGAACTGCCGCCGCCGGAGGCATGTTTATCGGAACGATTTTCGGGTTGATGATTATTCCAGGACTATATTACATTTTCGGAACCCTTGCTGAAAAGTCCAGATTGGCAAAATATGAAGAAGAAAATCCATTAACAGAAAAAACTGAACCCTATGAACACGATGGAAAATTTGAAGACTAAGCGCTTAATTCCAGCAATTGCGCTATCGATTGCCTTAGTGGGATGCAGTGCTCCCAAAGCCACTGTCATAAGAGACCAGATAAAAGAAAATATCCCTCAAAATTTTCAACCTTCCACACCCCAAGACACCAGCCACAATAGTGGCGCAACCCCTTGGAGGCAATTTTTCACCGACCCCAATTTGGTAAGTCTTATCGAGACGGCCATAACAAACAATCAAGAATTGTTAATTACACTTCAGCAGATAGAAATTGCCAAAAGCAATGTCGGCTATAAAAAAGGAAAACTAAGTCCTTTCGTTGCAGCCAAACTTGGTACTAGCTTAACTAAAGCAGGTCGATATACCAGTGAAGGCGCAGGTGATGCCACGACCGAGATTGAGCCAGGAAAAGAAATACCCGACCCCCTTGGGAATTTTGAGGGTGGCTTAATGGCCAATTGGGAAATTGATATTTGGAAAAAACTCCGAACAGAAAAGGCAGCAGCGGTAGCACACTACCTTTCAACAGTTGAAGGCAAAAACTTTGTTCTTTCCAATTTAATTGAAGAAGTCGCTAACAATTATTATGAATTATTAGCCTTAGACAATCAGTTGGATATCCTACGGCAATATATCGGTCTACAACAAAAAGCGCTGGACATTTCTCGAATTCAAAAACAGGCAGCCGCGACAACAGAGTTAGCCGTGAAAAAATTTGAGGCCGAACTCGCCAAATCCAAAGCAACCGAATATACTATTCACCAGCAGATCACCGAAAAAGAAAACCAAATCAATACGCTCCTTGGGCGCTATCCCCAAGAAATCGTAAGAACAAAGGATAGCTTTATGTCCACCATACCACCCCCTGTATATACCGGAATTCCATCACAGCTTCTCGCCAACAGACCCGATATCAAACAGGCGGAATGGGAACTAAAATCTGCAAAACTCGATGTAGAAGCTGCTCGGAAGGAATTCTATCCTTCACTCGAAATCTCAGCGACACTCGGGTTAGAGGCCTTTAAGCCATCTTATTTAGTAAAAATGCCTGAATCTATAGCTGCCGGTCTAGTGGGTGAGTTGGCCGGTCCATTGATTAATAAAAGTGCAATAAAAGCCAACTTTCAATCGGCGGATGCCCGGCAGATACAGGCTTTATATGAATATGACAAGACAATCTTGAATGCCTATCTCGATATTGCCAACCTCATGTCAAAAGTCAAAAACATCGCACAATATTATCAGTTGAAATCAGAAGAAACACTAGCTTTAGATCAATCCATTGACATCGCCAATCAATTATTTTCAAACGCTAGGGCGGACTATCTCGAAGTTTTGCTTAACCAAAGAGATGCTTTAGACGCGAAACTGGAATTAATAGAGGCAAAGCAAAAGCAATTAAGCACCGTCGTTGATATCTATAAAGGCTTAGGAGGAGGCTGGAAGTAACAGCTTGCAATCCCTTCGAAATCGTCACGGTATTTCTGAAACTA
Organism: Sphingobacterium sp. SYP-B4668; assembly: GCF_027627455.1. Taxonomy (NCBI): domain Bacteria; kingdom Pseudomonadati; phylum Bacteroidota; class Sphingobacteriia; order Sphingobacteriales; family Sphingobacteriaceae; genus Sphingobacterium; species Sphingobacterium sp. SYP-B4668. The sequence goes on from NZ_CP115483.1 coordinate 5,368,837, forward strand.
AGCTCCGAAATATCGTGATGATTTTCTAGATTATTTCCAGTGTCACCCCCGTCCCTGACAACCTATTTCAACTAGAGCACTTATTTATAAATTTCCTCTTATTCACCTTCCTTTAGGAATAAAGCAACCCAAATACTATCCCTGCAAAAATAAAGCTGTCATAGCGATCCAATATTCCACCGTGTTCAGGAATAAGCTTACTATAATCTTTTATCAAACACATCCGCTTATACCAAGAAGCCAATATATCCCCAACAAAAGCACTCGCGCAAATCACCAATGGCGATACCCAAATCGCGTTTCCAGAAATCTCCAACCACCGTGTCATATATATACCGGTAGCGCTTCCCATCACGGTTCCTCCGATTACACCCGCGATTGTCTTATTCGGACTGATATTTGGTAGAATTTTCCGCTTACCGAAAAGCTGCCCGGTCAATTGTGCAAACCCATCAAAGGTAAAGACAATCATATACACATATAGTATAAATACCGACGACATCTTAACGGAAAATCCATAGAAGAAAAAGGATAAAACGAGGAAAAAAATGATAGAAACCCCCAGAAATACTCCCCCTCGCTTTGAAGACCGCCAACCTTTACAAATTTCATACGTCCCTATAAACAATAAACCTATCGCTAGATTCTGCATATAACCCTTATATATACACCAAATTGTTCCTGCCACAATTATGAGATAGAAAAGATACTTTATCCAGCGCCCTTTAGCTTTATCAATATCTTCATTCATATTCAAAATAGCCAAAGCAATTGCTCCTACCGCGAAAAATGTAATTACGATATACAATGACGACCAGAGCATACTTACTTAGTTCTACTACGTAAGACAAAGAAAATGCTCCTTAGATTGGAGTTAAGACTCGGCAATAAAATAACCAACATTAATTCCTCTATATACGCAAAACAGCTGATAACGAGCATAAAATAGAAATAACCCTCGTGAAACTCGAATACAAAAAAGGTAAAAATAAAGATGCCCTGCACATAACCCGTTACCTTATAGGACCACAAATGAAAACTTGGAAACCGTCCAAAACGAATCACGGATAATAGTTGTGGAAGCATCCACATGACCATCAATATCGCAAACTCAGCACGATACTCCATCACGAATGCCCGCTCCAGCATAACCATTCCCATAAATGCCATTACATAGGTTCCGATGTCTGCCAGTGAATCCAACTTCGCTCCCAATTCCGTTTCTAGATGAAACACTCTAGCAATCAGACCATCCAATATATCGGTTATCAAATTAATCGACAACAATATAATAAACAGCGAATTATTCCCAACCACGATTGCTTGTACGATAAAAGGTACCGCCAAGAGACGGTATGCTGATAGTACATTCGGTACGTTCCACAATTTTTCTTTCTTTGATTCCATCGTTAAACTATTTTTTTCTGCCGAATTTCTGATGTGCCTGCGCAAATTGACCAGTAGATAATGCCGCCGCAATAGAAAGCTCTCCTGCCAACACGAGAGCTGCGCATATTTCAGCAAATTTTCGCGCTTTACCAGCTCCATAGCACGCTATCATTTCTAAACATTCACGTTGAGTGGGAAGGTCCGTTCCACCACCTACAGTACCCACTATCAAATTTGGCAAAGTAACACTTGCATATAAGGAACCGTCCGTATTGCTCTCCATACGCGTGATACCCGTCGCTGCTTCCGCCACACAAGCGACATCCTGACCTGTGGCCAAAAATAAAGCTGTAAGTCCATTCGCATAATGCCCATGAGCCCCAATAGCTCCACTTTGGATAATCCCCATTGTAGACGAACGCCAGTACTCAGCCATGAGCTCAGGGGTCGCTTTCAGCACATCTTGAACGATTTCTTTGGACAATACGATTTCAGCAGTAACTTTCTTTCCACGAACGTTGCCAAACGACATTGCTGTAGCCTTTTTGTCGCCAGAGTGATTCCCTTCTATAAACCAAAACTTAGGTTTTGTAGGACAGCACTCAACGATATATTGACAAATAGCATCCGTGCATATAGTGACCATGTTCTGCCCCGCAGCATCTCCTGTATGATATTCGAAGATAACAAGGAGATGATTGCCTTCGATCTGTATCTTGGTATCCACCAACTTGGCGAATCGGCTTGTTCGCCCCACAATCTCATCAAACTTCTCAGACTGGGGAAGTAGCCAAGAGACAAATAAACCTAAGTCAGCAATACTCTCAAATTTGAAAATTGGACTCCGCTGTACACCTTCTGTCAGACAGACGGAGGTCACACCACCAGCAGTGAAGCAGGCTCGAGCCCCCCGATGATAGGAAGCCACCAATGCTCCCTCGCTTGTAGCCAACGGAACATAGAAATCTCCGCTTCCAAATGAACCTATTACCCTCAACGGTCCAATCACACCAGTTGGAACGCGACACATACCAATATAGTTTTCTATATTTCCATGAAGATCATCCAACGTATAGAAACCTTTATTATTAACTAAATAAGGGAATTGCTTCCCGGTTTTATTTTCTAAAAAGGACGTGCGCGCTTGAATACTTTCGGTATTTAAACTTCCAGAGATCGGTATTAGATTCTGCTCATCTAACATAGCCGGTTTACGATCATGTATATTCATGACAATCTGTTCCAATTTTAATGCAATATTCAGGGTATGCAAGGCTGTGCTTGCCCTTGTAATAGACGAGGCCATTTTGTATGGTTTTTGTTTAAACAAATCTATTGCGATTCTTGCATGATCATTTGCAACAAACAATAATGTTATTTTATATTTTTGTGAAAATCACAAACTCAGCCATGCATCAGGAAAAACTAATCAGTCTCATTCAAAAGGTTATTGGCAAGCATCAATCACTCATTGGGGAAGTCTCCAATGCACTGGACATCAGCTATGATGCAGCCCATCGAAGGGTTTCAATGAAAAGTAAATTTTCCATAGAAGAAGCTGTCCAACTAGCGGACCACTTCGGCTTTTCTATGGATAGTGCTTTTCAAAGGAAAGAACACATCATTGTCAAAAGAACCAAGGAAATCCAAACATTTAATGACCTAACCGACTACTTGGAAAGCTCTTTAAAATCTCTTTCTGAATACCCTCCTAACACGGATACCTCCCTGTACTACTCCGCCAAGGACATCCCTCTCTTTTATACTATAAATACCGAATTCCTCTCAACTTTCAAACGCTACGTTTGGCTAAACTTACTCCACCCAGAAGGTTTGGATACAAGCTTTGAGAAGTATCTGACCCATACTCCAATTGTCAGTCTCGGACAAAAACTCGAAAATTTTTATACATCTACCAGGACACATGAGATATGGAACGACACGACGATAAACAGCACCTTACAGCAAATCATGTATTTTTACCACGCAGGTCTACTAACTGCCGAAAACGGGAAAATGCTTTGTGAAAGTTTAAAGGAACTAGTGTTTTCATTAGAAAAAAAGTGTACTCCCCAGAATGAGCAGTACAGGTTGTATTACCACGATTTACTCATCTTAAATAATAATGTGCTCATACAAGATGCTCATCGCAAATCCTTATTTGTCCCGTACACCATGCTGGGATACTTCATTACCACTGACACCGACACATGTAAGCACGTCGCCAATTTCTTTCAACATCAACTAAAAAACTCCAAACTCTTAAATACGGCTGGCACCCGCGATAAAAAAATGTTTTTCAATAGAGCATATCAAAAAATAGATATGTACAAAAATCAGATTATCTCGCTCTACGATATCGGATAGTCAATGTCGACCGAGCCGTGAGGCCTGATGTCGTACAATCGATAGGGGGATAAATTAAATTGCAATAAAATAGGGCTTTCATGATTCCTTTGGATTACCAACAGACATGACCGTTCTTGATGTCCATTGAATACGGATATTTTCAGAAAAAAAGCGACATCAAATTGGATATCGCTTTTAGTAGCCCCGAGCAGAATCGAACTGCTATCTAATGTTTAGGAAACATCTATTCTATCCGTTGAACTACGGGGCCATTATATCGGAAGCAAATGTAATGTTTAGATTCATCTTGTACAAGCCCAATTTAGAAATATACCCAACTCTTGCTATAGTAAAAATCTATATCAACACCTGAGGATGTATAGATTTCAACAATAGCTTATTGACATTTGCAATACTATTGTCTTGTTATAAATCGTATCTTTGTAACACAGAAAAAAAGTAAAATATATAATAAGAACTATGAGCTTTACAGGTAAAAATTTTCCAAGTATTGCAGTTGATGCAATCGATTCATTAGGCGACAACTTAAGCATTAACATTTTTGAAAAAGCAACTCAAGAAGGTAAGAAAGTGTTATTATTTTGGTATCCAAAAGACTTTACTTTTGTATGCCCAACAGAGCTTCATGCTTTTCAAGAAGCATTACCTGAGTTTGAAAAACGTAACACCATCCTTATTGGAGCTTCTTGCGATTCAAATGAAGTTCACTTTGCTTGGTTGAATACAGCAAAAGACAATGGCGGTATTGAAGGTGTTACATATCCCATCTTAGCGGATACCAACCGTAATCTTTCGAGCATCTTGGGTATCTTAGATGTTAAAGAAGTAGAGCATCCTGAGTACGGAACCCTTGCTGAAGGTTCTGCCGTAACATTTCGTGCAACGTATCTTATCGATGAAACAGGTAAGGTATTCCACGAGTCCGTAAACGATATGCCTTTAGGCCGTAACGTTAAAGAATACATTCGTTTGATTGACGCATATGCACACGTACAGCAGCACGGCGAAGTATGTCCGGCAAACTGGGAAGAAGGTAAAGAAGCTATGAACGCGACACGTACTGGTGTAGCAGAATACTTGTCCAACCTTAATTAATCCCATCTCGCTTACCTAAAGCGTGTACAATACTAAAGTGGGGGAGTATCCGTATTCCCCTTACTTTTCAAACACTTAAAAACACAAAATCATGTTACAAGAATTAGAAAACGATACCCTACAAGAAATTGTGGACAATAACGATATTGTCATGGTACAATATTCCGCGTCATGGTGTGGTAACTGCCGTATCATGAAGCCAAAATTCAAAAAACTAGCTGGCGAGAATGAATCAGTTGCATTTGTAATCGTCGATGCAGAAAAAAACCCAGCTTCCAGGAAATTAGCAGATGTTAGTAATTTACCGACTTTCGCCGCCTTCAAAAATGGCAAATTGGTAAATCAAGTACAAACAAACAAATTTGATGGATTAATAGATTTATTCAATGAAACTACCAGTAATTAAACACCTGACAGAGTTTATCGAGCAGAATGATGCCGATTACGTGTTAGAGACAATTGAGACCCTCGAATCCCTTACCGAAATACCTTCCCTAAAAGATGAAGAACTGGACGTCATTGGTGAGTTAATCTCCAATATGTATGGCGCGATAGAAGTAGACAAATTGATAAAAGAAGGAACTCCAAAAAAAGAGGCTCTTAATCAGTTTATGAAACGTGTACTAGGATCGATCGATAAATAATTAATTTATATCCAACAATAAAATAGGGCTTTTAGCTGTCCTACACTATTTTCCACTTAATGTTTGTTTATAACTCCGTTTTTGTGGAAAATTTTATTTTTCAACAGCGTGCACCTTTAGAAATAAAAAATGCTACATTTACTATATAAAGGTTACTAAAACTTAAGACTGCAAGCTATTGATGTATGTTTAGAACTCATTATAGTCTCGCTAATGATCCGTTTTAAGTCAAAAAAGATTTTTTAATTGTTGTTAAAAGGGATTGGCATTCATGCCGATCCCTTTTGCTTTGTTGCCTCTCCAAATGGCCTTCAGAATTACCTAATAAATCAGGATTCGTCATGATATCGAGTGAATTAGCGAATTTTCTTGTGACATGTGAAGCCAATTCGTCAAGGTTTTTCTATCTTTAGTCGTTATGAATATCAAAACTATCTTCATTACCCTATGTGTCATCACTTTGGGTAAATCCATATACGCACAGCCTGCATCGCCAGCTCCCTCTTCCGAAATAAAACTTAAACTTCAAAAGTTAAATGTATTGGGGTCTGTACTCTACTTTGCAGCTCATCCTGATGATGAAAACACCCGTCTTATTGCTTGGTTGGCACAGGAGAAGAAATACCGTACAGGATATTTATCCCTTACTCGAGGCGATGGTGGTCAAAATCTTATTGGGACTGAAATAGGAAAGGAATTAGGCTTAATTCGCACACAAGAATTGCTCAGAGCACGTTCCATAGATAAGGGCGAACAATTCTTCAGCACTGCTTTCGATTTTGGATTTTCCAAGACCCATGAGGAGACATTCAATTTTTGGGAAAAAGAAGATGTGCTAAAAGACGCGGTATGGATTATTCGAAAATTTCAACCCGACGTCATCATTACTCGATTTCCTCCTGACGAAAGGGGGGGGCATGGACACCACCAAGCCTCAGCCATATTAGCGATAGAAGCATTCAAAATTGCAGGCGATCCCACTAAATACCCAGAGCAACTCGCTTACGTCCAACCTTGGCAACCCAAAAGATTACTCTGGAATACCTTTAACTTTGGTGGCCTCAAGACCACTGCAGATGACCAATTCAACATAGAAATAGGAGAGTACAATCCTTTGATCGGCAAATCTTATGGCGAAATAGCCTCTGAAAGCCGCTCATCACACAAAAGTCAAGGTTTTGGTGCTGCCAAACAGCGAGGCACCTCAAAAGAATATTTTGAGGTATTGGCAGGAGACAAGCCAACTACCGATTTATTGAGCGGAATTGAAACCTCTTGGAAAAGAACCTCCAACGGACTAGAAATCCAATCCCGAGTCGAAGATTTAATCCGTAAATTTGACATTGTCCATCCCGAGAAATCCATCCCTGGATTGACGAGTCTTCTCCGTGAGGTCGAAAAGATAGACAACCTGTACTGGAAACAACAGAAAACAAAAGAGATTAAGGAGCTCATCCTTGACTGTGCTGGCATTTGGATGGAAAGTTACGCCCCCCAATCTCAATACACACTAGGCTCATCCATCAATGTCAGCAATGATATTATTGTTAGAAGTCCCCAAACTACGGTAGAGCTAGTCCGTATTAATCATCAGAAGGTAGAGAAAACATTGCCCCACAATGAAATAATATCCCAAGGTCTCACACTCAATGCCGCACCAATTTCTCAGCCATATTGGCTGGAAACCGACGGTTCACTTGGTAAATTCGATGTTTCCGACCCTACACTGATTGGCAACCCACAAAATCCCAATATCCCCCAGACTGAATTTATCATTCGCATTGAGGGAGTGCAGATATCTTATACTAGACCTGTGCTCTATAAATATACCGATCCCGTCAGGGGCGAAATATACGAGCCACTGACAATTACGCCTCCAATTACCGTCAATATAGGGTCCAATGCCATTGTATCAAAAATAAATACCCCCCGGACTATTGAGCTGCAATTCAAATCACATCAAGAAAAGCCTCAAACAGGCAAAGTCGAGTTCCTAGTACCAAATAACTGGAGCATAAGTCCCCAAAGCATAGAAATAAATTTCGATACCCAACAAGAATTACTTCGTCAGGTTACACTTACACCGCTATCATCAGACACGAATCTCGACTCTCTAAAAATATTAATTGATGGAACACTCGCTCATTCTTATCAGGCCATCTCCTATGACCATATCCCACAGATTACTTGGTTTCCTCCTGCCAAATCTAGGTTGACCGGTATCGAAGCTACGATTCCTCAGCTCAAAATCGGCTATTTAGAAGGAGCTGGAGATCTCGTTTCATCAAGCTTGGCAAACATTGGACTACAGATAACACCCCTTAAAGAATCAGAAATACTAAGCGATCACCTTTCGACGTATGACGCTATTATCGTTGGCATTCGTGCATTCAATATCAATCCACGAATAGGCAACCTAATCCCTCACCTCTTTAAATATGTGGAGAATGGCGGCACATTAATCGAACAATATAATGTAAATAGTGGCCTCAAAACAAATCAACTCGGGCCTTATCCGTTTACCATTAGTCGCGATCGCGTGACCGACGAATTGGCGACCGTCACCTTAGACATCCACAACCCAATCCTCAATCACCCCAACAAAATAACAGCGAAAGATTTTGAAGGATGGGTGCAAGAACGCGGACTCTATTTCGCAGGTCAAATTGCTGAACAGTATGCCACCCCACTATCCATGCATGACAAAAATGAACAACCCAATAAAGGTTCACTTTTGGTTGTTAACAAAGGAAAAGGTAAATTTGTCTACACTTCCCTGTCTTTTTTTAGACAATTACCCGCAGGTGTGCCCGGAGCTTATAGATTATTTGTAAATTTGTTATCAAAACAACCGCAATAAAAAAATGGAAAACAATATCGAAAACACAGAAGAGAATACTTTGAATGTAAACAGTCTGATTATCCTTATCGGAACAATCTTTGGCGCATTGACAGTACTCGCTTGGAATGTATCCATATTGGGTGCTATCGGTGGTGCTATTGGAGGATTTATTTTTGCTATCTTCTTTATCAGCGTACTACTAAAACGCCCGCAGCATGATAGATAAGGGACTTCCTCCCTTCGTTCGTAGCTGGAGACAATTTTATATCCTTGTTGTCCTCTGGCTAGCGATTTTTATTATCATTCTTTACGGATTTACCGTTTACTTCTCATGAGTGGGTACGATTGGGCCGTACTCTTTGCTACTATTGCACTCATTATATGCTACGGCATCTATAAGAGCAAAGGCATCAAAAACATTGACGGTTACCTACTTGGTAACCGTTCCTTACCATGGTACAATGTCGGTCTATCCGTCATGGCGACTCAAGCAAGTGCCATCACCTTTCTTTCTGCCCCAGGATTAGCATACTCCTCAGGGATGAGTTTTGTTCAGTTCTACTTTGGCCTACCTTTGGCTATGATTGTACTCTGCATTACCTTTGTCCCTATATTTCATCGGCTACGGGTATTTACCGCATACGAATTTCTGGAAAAGCGATTTGATATCAAAACCCGTGCGCTCACCGCAATCCTATTCCTTATTCAAAGAGGAATTTCTACGGGAATTACCATATTCGCCCCCTCGATTATTCTTTCCACAATACTGCACATTGACGTCACCTATACGACATTATTCATTGGAAGTCTAGTCGTCCTTTATACCGTATATGGTGGCACGAAGGCTGTTTCTTACACACAGGTACTACAGATGAGCATTATCTTCGGTGGTCTCCTTGTCGCAGGAATCATGGTTGTCCATCTCCTTCCTCAGGAAGTGGGCCTTGTAGAAGCGTTGCATATTGCAGGAAAATCAGGCAAGACAAATGCGATAGACCTAACCTTCGACCTGGACAATCAATATACCCTTTGGACAGGTCTCATCGGTGGCTTTTTCTTACAGCTATCTTATTTCGGGACCGACCAAAGTCAAGTAGGTCGTTACCTCACCAGCTCCTCTATTCGCGACAGTCGGCAAGGACTCCTTATGAACGGTTTACTTAAGGTACCCATGCAATTTGCTATCCTACTTATTGGAGTGTTGGTCTTCGCATACTATCAATACAATACTCCCCCAATATTTTTCAACCAACAAGAAGTTGCCAAACTGAAGACTAGCAGTCACCATCATGAACTTCAAAAGCTTGAAAAGCAACATACTGCAGTATATCAAGAAAAACAGGCTGTATTAGACGAACTTGTACACGCGGTTAAAACCGATGATGATGCAGCAATAGCGCGCACCAGAGGCCGACTACAAGAAACTGACCGCAAGTCTCAGGAGGTGCGTCAGCAAGTCATTGATCTCATGAAAAAAAACGACTCCAATGCAGAGACCAACGACAATAACTATGTTTTTCTCAGCTTCGTCACCAGTACTTTCCCCAAAGGCTTGATTGGCCTATTGGTCGCAATTATATTCCTTGCCTCAATGGGCGCCACCTCAAGCGCTATCAACTCCTTAGCATCTACGACTATCGTCGATATATACAAACGCTTTGTCAATAAGAATGACTCAGACCGAGGATATCTAAATGCTTCTCGCGTGATCACTTTCATTTGGGGAATATTTACCATACTAATTGCCTTGTATGCTAGCCAACTCGGCAATCTACTCGAAGCCGTTAACATCCTAGGCTCACTCTTCTATGGAACCATTCTAGGTATATTTATTGTTGCTTTCTACGTAAAGAGAGTGGGGGGGATGGCCGTTTTTTGGGCTGCGGTCATCACAGAGGCTATCATTGTCATTATTTGGAACATGGACATCGTGGCTTTTCTTTGGCTCAACCTCATTGGTTGCGCACTTGTTGTCATCATCGGACTCATCTTACAACAATTCGTTTCTAATAACAAAGACAAACGATTTCCAATCCAGTCTTAATATTTTAGGTACAAATTATATAAGACACTTTTATCATACAACGTCAATTCCGGGCGCAAATCATTGATGATAAATTTTCTTTTGAATGCGACGATTGCCGCACCCAAATTCCGAGTGTCATAACCAATAATCTTCAAGGCATCAACGGCGTTAAAATCAGTTGGAGGTGTCATCAACATACGTTCATCGTACCAAATCCCGAATCCCCTTTCCGCCAATCGCTTCCAGGGAAACAGTGCACTCGGATCATTCTTACGCGTAGGTGCAATATCCGCATGTCCAATAAAATTAGCAGTAGGGATATCATAATTCGTCTTCAACGTGTCCAACAATGTCATTAGCGCATTGATTTGAATATCAGAAAACGGCTCCTTTCCGTTATTATCGAGCTCAATACCCAGTGATACCGAATTCATGTCCGTAATAGAACCCCACTTACTTACCCCCGCATGCCAACCCCTTAAATAATCATTCAGCAATTGATACACTTCCCCTTTCTTTCCAATCAGGTAATGTGCGCTTACTTTTGTGTGGTCTAATGTAAATGTTCGAAGCGTCTGTTTGATACTATCTTGGGCTGTGTGATGGATAACAATATAATTCGGCTTCCGGATGTCAAAATGTATTGCACCTACCCAATCTAGGTCCTTCCGCAGTCCTCGATTCTGCAAGCTCGTTACTTTATCTACGACAACAGGCTCTGGAATAAGACGCGCACTATCCTCAAGGACCTTAGGTTCGGGTAATGTTGTCGTCAGTGTAGACGCTATTTCTTTGACCTGTGCAGTATATTGCTTGTTCGTCTTCGAGTATTGATTGCTCTTACAGCAGACCATACCTAAACACGAGACGATGGCACCTATAAAAACATAGGAACTTCTATTCACTATTTCGGCAAATTAAATGTTAAGCCTAAAGCCAAAGACTCAGAAAATTGAATTTCTGCTTTTGTCTTACCTTTGGCGATGTCATCACTATCATACAACACAATACCATTCAAATTTACATTGACGACTCTCGAAACTTTAGCCGTTAACCATACATCCAAACGATGGCTAGGATCGGTAATCTTCTCATAGTTTGCAAATAGATTATAACGGCTTTTGAGATTGATATTTTTAGACAAATTCTTATCTAAATTAGCTGTAATCTGAAAAGCGAGGTCATTTTTAAAGGTATTACCCGCTTTAACACCAAACTTATCCGCTTGATCCTTTTCAATCGTTTGGCCTGGATATTTTTCAGCATATTGCTGAACGGTGAGTGGCTTTATACGATCGTCCAGAATAAAGGTTTGTCGCGCAGTACCTGTACCAAAACGTACCGACAAAGAATTGTCGGGCTTGTATTCCAAACCGAAAGACTCCGTCAAATACCCTGGTGCCATAAAAGCCGAAATTACCCCTGTAATACTATCTCTTCCTGAAACTTTGCTTGTACCATAACTATTACCAACATCAAATTGAGATTCAAATGTTAGTGATGTAAATAAAGACCAACTTTTTGATAGCTTATAGGCCAGTTTATTGTCCCAAAAAATACGGTCATTATTCTTCTTGGCCATCTGATCCTTGTTTTTCACCTTACCGTATTTCAAGTCAACTTCTGTTACGAAATTAAAATCATTTCTATTAAACTCTGACTTATGCCATGTATTTATTCCTAAGGCCAAAGAGTTGACCCCACCACCACTCCAACTATCGCTAAATGCCGCTTGATTAGCATTGATACCAAATCGGGTCCAATGCTTCCAATAATCCACCTCCAAAGAGAGTTTCGGAATCGGCACATCAATCGGCTTGATATTTAACTTCTGTTGCTTGTTGTTATTGGTGATAGAATCAGGCTTAGCTCTAAGTTCCTTCAGGTTCACCTGAGCGTCTGCCTTTTGAGCCAGAAAGCCCATAAATAGAAGAAAACCGTAGAATTTTATTTTCATAATAGCTGTTTTGTTAAATCAATTATTTATAGGGTTCTATATCTAATTTTATTTCCGGAAGCAAAGGTAAGCGTTTTAAAGCAGGATTAGATGTAAACTGTTCGTAACTTGATCGAATATATGCAGTCATCTGGTATTCCGATGCAGAAATAACGAAATAATAAGATGGTCTATATTGAACCATAAAGTCTTTTAAATACTCGTCCTGCAATCCTGTTATCTTACTAACCAGCGCTTGGGTAAATTTATAATCGATTATATTCTCCTTATGATCGTTCTCAATAATACGCGTCAATCGTTTTGCATTCTTTACTTCTCGACTAAACAGGCTATAAATAGCATTAATGCTAACCCCGGCTCCAGTAGGTCCTACTGAAAATACACTCCCTGGGTCTGCCAGTCGATATGCTTTGTTAAAGCTTTCCCGTTCCTCCTTAAAGACTTGCTCTGGAGTCTTACGTCCCATTACAGACACCTCGTCTAGATATATTGTCGCGCGTCTCAGATAAAAGAGTAATACTGGCCTATCGTCCATCGTAAGGGTGTCCGAATGAAACCCTTTCGAACTCGCGATCAGAACATCGCCCTTCTTAGCCCGTATACTGAATTCTCCTCTCGTGTTGTTATAAACCTCTTCTTCGCTATTTATATTGGTAATGTTTACCTTGGCAATACGTTGCTTTGTATCGCTATCAAAAACTATTCCTTCAACCTGCTTCTGCGCAAAAAGAGTTTCGTTTTTACCAACAAAAATTAACAGAAATAGGATATAAAGGCTTGATCTCACAACCGTAAAACTACATTTTCAGATGTTAATTTTGAAATATTTAACAACTTTTCACGATTACTGCCTATCTGGAGATGACGAGCAGTTGCCCTACAGATAAATCATCGGCAATTAAGCCATTAAGCTGCTTGATTTCTTCGATAGAGACATTATAGCGCTTACTGACGGCATAGAGGGTGTCTTTAAGCTGTACTTCATGTATCCGCATCGCTACAGGACTCTTGATTTTTTCTGATTGTACGGCTGGCTCCTGAACGATTTTCTCTTCAATAACATGGTCGACAACCTCCTCTCTTCTCTCTTTTTCGACAAAACTCTCCGCCCGGTCGTATTTATAAAGTTCGTATCGATCAATCATATCAATCAACAACTCAGCATAGCGTGGATTAGTAGCATAACCGGCAGATTTCAATCCCTTTGCCCAGCCTTTATAGTCGTCTTTATCAAGTGTAAAAAGCTTCTCATACCGCTTTCTCAACAAAAACTGTGAGTGGTCTTTAAACGATTGCTCTGGATTGTCATACACACGAAAACAATCATTTTCATGGTCATCAGGTCTGGTTACGCTCTTTCCGTTCCACACCCCACCACATTTTATACCAAAGTGATTATTAGCTTCTTTAGCCAAATAGCTATTTCCATTTCCAGATTCTAAAAGCGCTTGCGCCAATTTAATGCTTGCAGGAATTCCATACTGATTCATTTCAGAAATAGCAACCCCCTTGTACCGCTCAATATAAGTTAGGCCAGACATACTTGTCCCGCCTGTGCTTTTAGAGGCTCCAGAAGACGTCGTCTTACTGGTTTCTCCATTTTTGCCCACCAACACGGTGCTTCTCTTACTTGAACATGACGAAACGATAAGCATCACCACGACGGACAAATAGACGAGTTTATTCATTTTTAGATTGACAGCTAATATCTCTTATTGGGGTTTGATTGGAATCTACCTTAAATTACTTGATGTTCCCTGTGAAACTTCCTGTTCTGTACGGTTAGCTACCAAAGATTTGCTTGTGGCATTCGGTCGATCCAGATTATCCAATTCATACCTACGAATCATTGAAAGTACTTGGGTTTTCCAGCTTTTGCTGTGCGAATACCCCGACCTTGCGATTCCATTAATCCACGCTTGGTAATCCAAGGCATCGTACTTATCAAAAAGTTTCTGGGTAGCGCTTCTCCGTTTTAATAATCCAACGAAATCGTGGTAGGAGTCTAGGATAGAGGAATATCCTTTATAGGATGACCGAATGGCCTTACTATTGTTTTTGCCCTTTATCCCAAAATGGTTGTTGAGATGTTTGGCAACCTTGCTATTTCCATTGGCACTCTCGTGCATAGCAATCGCTAAGATTACTGAGGCAGGAACACCATGTTCACGGCTCAGCTGTTGTGCGATCTGCTTGTGCTCTTCGACGTATGAAGTCGGAGAAAATTTTTGAGCAAAAGTGTATGTTACACTAGCTAAACTCAAAAACAGCACAAGAAGATACTTTCTAATGTTTCTTTCTTGCATAATAAATCATTTAGTCCACAACTTACTTTTTGCGCAAAACAAAAAGTCCATCTCGAATAGGTAAGATTAATTTATCAACCCGTTGATCGCTTTTTAACTGTTCGTTCAACTCGAGAATTTGCTTCGTTTGATTGTCCGGATTCCCTTGCAGCACTTTTCCCTTCCATAAAACATTGTCGATCATAATAAGCCCTCCGGACGGAACTCGATCGACCAGTAAATCATAATATTGAAGATTTCTCTTCTTATCTGCATCAATAAATACCAAATCAAACTGTCCCGGTATGTTATCGATGACCTGTATTGCATCACCTATATGATAACGAATTCGATTGTCAAACAATGACTCTTTAAAATAACCTCGAACTCGTTCTTCCAATTCTGCATTAATATCAATTGTATGGATTTCTCCATCCGTTTGCAGCCCCTCTGCCAAACATAATGTTGCGTAGCCTGTGAAGGTACCAATCTCCAAAATGCGATTGGGTCTTGTCATCTTACTCAAAAAAGATAAAACCCTTCCTTGATAATGTCCCGACAACATGTGGGGCATCGTTTCTTTCAGATAGGTCTCCCGATTGATTCTTTTTAGTAACGCAGATTCTTCGTCACAAGTATGTTCTAAGTACGTATTTAACAGTTCTTCGGACTGATGCATGGATGCAAATGTAAGTAAGCCAATCCAAAATACAAAAACAAAAAATCACATAAAACTAAAAGTCAGGCATTTACATTATTTTGCTCGTCACAAAACATGTAAATACCTGACTTTCTAAATGAAGCAATAATTGCTGTATTTACGGGATTAAATCAAATTAGCCGTGATTAATCTTAAAAATTCAGACCTAGTCACATCATTCTGAAAAGCTCCAGTAAATGCAGACGTTGTCGTCACCGAATTTTGCTTTTGTACACCACGCATAGCCATACACATATGCTTACACTCCATCACAACAGCCACCCCCTTTGCTCCCAAAGTCTCTTGTATACAATCTCGGATTTCGTTTGTAAGACGCTCTTGTACCTGCAATCTTCGCGCAAAAATATCCACTACTCTTGGGATTTTACTGAGTCCGACGATATGGCCGTTTGGAATATAAGCGATATGGGCCTTTCCGAAGAATGGGAGCATGTGGTGCTCACATAAAGAGTAAACTTCTATATCCTTTACAACCACCATTTGGCTATAGTCCTCTTCAAACATAGCCGCTTGCAACACCGCTGCAGCATCCTGTTCATATCCTTGGGTTAAGAACTTCAACGCCTTAGCTACACGCTCAGGTGTTTTGAGTAGCCCCTCTCTTGTGGGGTCTTCACCCAACGCCTGAAGAATATCCGTGTAATGTGTTGATATCCTATCCACATGTACTTGGTTGTACTGATCTATCTTGGTGTATCCATCCATCTCTTCATGGTCCAAGCTTGAAGAATCATTCATGAGTAAACTATTAAAGATTTATTCGCCGAAGTATTCGACATAATTATTTTCTGTTTCTACTAATTTCACGCAATGCAACAGTACGTTTCGCTCTGCAAATAATGGCCTTAAGACGTCAAATATCGCTATGGCAATATATTCGGTTGAGGCTAGCTTACCTGCCATAAAATCAACATCCAAATTAACGTTGCGATGATCTAGTTTTTCTATGACATGTTGCAATATGACCCGCTTCATTTCTTTCAAGTCGATCAGAAATCCGGTTTCTGGATTCACCTCTCCTTTTACCGTTACAAAAAGCTCGTAATTATGCCCATGCCAGTTCGGATTACTGCATTTACCAAAAACATTTTCGTTCTCTTCCAACGACCAATCTGCCCGATAAAGTTTGTGAGCGGCACTGAAGCGCTCGCGCCGTGTAATAAAAATCATAATGCCACAAAGATAAGGCTTTGCGTTCAGAATTATGTAAATATTAGTATTATTGTGGTCTAGGAATGGTCTTATAATTATGCTAATGAAAATACTTATTGTCGCAGCAACATCGTTCGAAATACAACCCCTCTTAAACGCCCAAATCCTACCATATCCGATAGATACGTTGATCACTGGGGTCGGGATGACCCAAACGGCCTACACATTAGGAAAGCACTTGGCATTAAACTCCTATGACTTAATTATTAATCTAGGTATTGCAGGTTCTTTCGATCGTAATCTGAAAATAGGAGAGGTCGTTGAGGTAACCGAAGATCGATTTGCAGAGTTAGGCGCCGAAGATGGAGAGTCTTTCCTTTCGATAGAAGACCTCGGATTCGGAGTCTCAGTCTTTCGCCCTATTCCTTTTGACAACCCTCCTTTTTATCCCCCTCTTTTGAAAAAAGTAAATGCCATTACCGTCAACAAGGTGCACGGACATGAGCCCAACATTGCGAAATTAAAAAATCAACATCCCGATGTTGATTTGGAATCAATGGAAGGTGCAGCAGTATTCCTCGCTGCCAATGGGCAACAGATTCCTAGTATACAGATTCGCGCTATATCCAATTATGTTGAACAGCGCAATCGCGAAAGCTGGGACATCCCGTTAGCTATTAAGAATTTAAACACGGTCGTCCTGGAGTGGCTATCCCCTTTATAGATTCTACAATAACCGAACCCTTTGCTAGCTCATATTTTGGTAAAAAGGATCTCAAGTCATATAAATTTGACAGCTCAAACCTTCAAAATATCAATAAATAATAGTAGTTTTGCGTATTAGAATTTGACACTATTTACAACTGATGAGAGAAATACAATTCAGAGAAGCACTTCGCGAAGCCTTGAGCGAAGAAATGCGTAAAGACGAAAAAATATTTTTAATGGGCGAGGAAGTAGCTGAATACAACGGCGCCTATAAAGTAAGTCAAGGGATGCTTGACGAATTCGGACCAAAACGCGTTATCGATACACCCATTGCAGAGCTTGGTTTTGCTGGTATTGGTGTAGGATCAGCGATGAACGGTCTTAGACCCATTATTGAGTTCATGACCTTCAACTTTTCGTTGGTAGCAATTGATCAAATAATCAACGCAGCCGCTAAAATACACTCCATGAGTGGCGGTCAGTTTTCTTGTCCGATAGTATTCCGCGGCCCCACAGGTAACGCGGGACAACTAGGAGCACAGCACTCCCAAAATTTTGAGAACTGGTTTGCCAATACTCCTGGTCTGAAAGTCGTCGTTCCGTCCAATCCATACGACGCTAAAGGGCTATTGAAATCCGCCATCATTGATCCAGATCCAGTTATTTTCATGGAATCAGAGGTCATGTATGGTGATAAAGGTCATGTCCCGGAAGAAGAATATTATCTAGAAATCGGAAAAGCAAATGTGGTAAAAGAAGGTACAGACGTAACTGTTGTATCCTTTGGAAAAATGGTGCCACGTGTAGTCATTCCTGCGATTGAAGAGTTAGCAAAAGAAGGTGTAAGTGTAGAATTGATTGACTTACGTTCTGTACGTCCGATTGACTACGCAACCATCATTGAGTCTGTTAAAAAGACCAATCGCCTTGTAATCGTTGAAGAAGCTTGGCCATTAGCTTCCATCTCTTCTGAGATTACGTACAAAGTACAACGTGATGCTTTTGATTACTTAGATGCCCCTGTAACCCGTGTGACATCTGCAGATGTTCCACTTGCTTATGCTGCAACATTGGTTGAGGCCTCACTGCCAAGTATTACCAAAGTAGTTAAAGCCGTTAAAGAGGTCGCATACCTAAAAAAATAAGGAAAATTATAATACATTGGGAAAGCCCTTCAGCACATGAGGGGCTTTCTTTTTGACTACTTAAATTATAGACCAATGAAAAAATCTCTATTACTCCTTTTAACCGGCTCATTTTTAACACTATCCGCATTTGCCCAAAAGCCTGTAACCCTGAGAGCCAATCCCCCGATCGGAAAGATTATCCAAATGGATATGGGCCTCAAGACCGATGTCGATGGTCCACAAAGCATTATTATGGATATGAAGATGAAAATGGAGGTAAACCCAAAGGAATTAGCCGAGGAGCAAATTACGCTAGAAACCACCGCCCGTTCAATAAAAGCACAAATTAATGCCGGCATGATGACGCTGGACTATGATTCGGAAAAAGAGCAGACGGACGAAATGGGTAAAATGTTAGCACAACAATTCGCCTCCATCTTAAATAAGACCATCATATCAACCATGACCACACGAGGAAAAGTTATCGATGTGGTGCTGCCAGATAATATTGGCCAACAGATAGATAAAAATTCCTTTACGAATATTTCGACTACCTTTCCAGAGACACCTGTAAAGATTGGGGACTCTTGGGAGAGCGAGGTTGAGTCAGGGGAATTATTCGCAAAGATTATCACGACTTCTACCTTTAAAGAAGAAACCTCCGAAGGTTATAAAATTGATATTTCAGCCAAAGTGTTAAATGAAGCCAGTGAGCAAATTGGATCTACTTTGGGTTATTATTTGATAGACAAGGAGTCCAACATGACTAAAAAAGCACAGCTCACAACAGCCGTTCAGGTAGAAGACAACAAGGTCATCACCGAAATCAACATCACCAATACACTGTAAAATCCTTACAGACAAAATACGCACACTAAAAAAGGCTCACCATGGTGAGCCTTTTTTTCTTAATACTTGTACACTAAAAAATTTAAGCGTTAATTTCTTCTTTATACTGATCAGCAGACAATAAAGCATCCACTTCAGCAGGATTAGATAACTTTACACGAATAATCCAACCTTCGCCGTAAGAATCAGAATTAACCAACTCCGGTGATGCATCAATTGCTTCGTTAACAGCCAAAACTGTTGCCGTCACTGGCATAAACAAATCTGAGACTGTCTTTACAGCTTCTACCGTGCCGAAAACCTCGTTTGCAGCCACTTCATCTCCTACCGTATTGATATCTACAAATACGATATCGCCCAATTCACGTTGCGCAAAGTCCGTGATACCAATTACGGCTTCATCTCCTTCAACACGAACCCATTCGTGATCTTTCGTGTATTTTAATTCTGCTGGAAAATTCATAATCTTTATTTTTCTCCAAAAATAGAATTATAAGATGAGAATACAAAATAATAAGCCAACCCGTTATGAGGGCTAAACCTTCTTCCGCTATCCTTGTCCTACCGAATTTCGACAAGTCTCGACAGAGAACAACCCCATGCTATACCTGTGATAATTCTTCGGTTTTCTGTCCGGCATTCGCAAATGCAAACCATTTTAATTATGTTTAGCCTAAGATATTTTCTTATAGTAGAAACAGCAATTAAACACAGATGAATACACAGGTTGAAAAGCTATACCGAATTGCTCAAAAGGAGGAAAGATATATTATTGGGTTAATGTCTGGCACTTCTTTAGATGGTCTTGATGTTGCACTATGCAAACTTTCCGGGTCTGGAAAAGAAACGAAACTTGAACTAGTAGCCTTTGATACATTAGTCTATCAAGCAGCATTCCGAACCTATATACGGCTTGTATTCTCAAAACGAGATATAGACTTACAAATCCTGTGTGGGCTCAATGCCTATATAGGCCACGTCCATGGTCAACTCATCAATGATGCGCTAGCCAAATGGGGTGTATCTGCAGATCATGTAGACCTTATTGCCAGCCATGGGCAAACCGTTTATCACGCCCCTCAAAGCTTAACTCACGACCACGAACTTCCCAATAGTACACTCCAAATTGGCGATGGAGATCACATTGCTCATCATACAGGACTTATCACCATTTCTGATTTTAGACAAAAGCACATCGCTGCGGGTGGAGAAGGAGCTCCGTTAGCAGCATATGGTGATTATTTACTTTTTTCCGACCAACTCGAAAATCGGATTCTGCTCAACATCGGAGGAATATCCAATTTCACCTTTCTTCCCAATGGAAGCAGTGCCCTACAAGCTTATGCCACCGACTTAGGTCCAGGCAATACGATGATGAATCAATATATGAAGCAACATTATAATCAGGAGATGGATAGCGATGCCGCCATTGCACAGACAGGTAAGCCACATCCTCGACTATTAGCGGCTTTAGAAGAAAGCGAATTCCTCAATTTAGGGTTTCCAAAAACTACGGGACCAGAATTATTCAACTTAGCATACCTCACCCAAAAACAGCAACAATCCGGCACTGAAGATCTTTCCAAAGCAGATATAATGGCTACACTCTGTCATTTCTCAGCACAGACCATTGTCAAAGGTATACGCAGACAAACCCAAGGAATGGATAATGTTGCTGTATACATCAGCGGTGGAGGCTTACACAACCCTCTACTTATTAAGCTTATTAAGCAAGGGTTGCCTCATTATAAAATAACCTCTTTTGATGCCCTCGGGCTTAATCCCGATGCTAAAGAGGCTTGTCTTTTTGCCGTACTAGCCAATGAAACCTTGGTTGGACAACCAGACAATGTAAGTACAATCAAGAATTCTCCAGCAATCTGCATGGGAAAAATCAGCTTTCCCTACTAATCGTTATCAATCGCTTGATGTATAAAATTTTTAAAGGGAAGCATTGTTATCGCCGCAGCGATGACTTGTTCTAATGCATTTTTAGAACACATTTCAACATCTGTGAATTTCTTATATAGAATGAAGCTCTTTAGCTTCAATATTTCAATTTCCGAATGAGATGCATCGTATCCTGCAGGTGGACGCATCAACTTATCCTCTGCCGATAAGTCTCCCGTCTCCCAGCCCGAACTTGCTAATGCCTTATGCAACCCTTCCGCGTTATAGTCTATCTCTTGTCTGATAGCATCTAAATGCTCTTTATTGGGGCGCCAATATCCAACACCTAAGAAAGATTTGTCGTGCTCAATATGCAAATAGTATTCTGGGCCATCAAGTTTCCGACCATCTACTGATATGCCTGCACTAAACCAGGTCTTATACGGAGTCTTATCTTTTGCAAACCGGGTGTCTCGATAAATTCTAAATAAACATTTATTCTCGGAGATATCGGTATGTATATGTGGATCTATCTTTGATAATTCATCTATCACCGCGCGGATAAAAGCGCGTACATCGGTCAGCGCTGCCTCGTACATGTCCCTATTCTCCTGAAACCATTCCCGATTATTGTGCTCACGCAATAATTCCAAAAAAGAAAAAGTACCCTTGTTTATCTTTGCCATAATCGACTATTTACAATACTAACATTAAAAATACATATACCAACGGCGCAGCAATAAGCACCCCATCGAATCGATCTAAAAACCCGCCATGTCCCGGAAGTATTTTGCCCGAGTCTTTCACATCTAAGCTTCTCTTTAGCATCGATTCGACAAGGTCTCCTAACGTACCGAAAACGCCTATTGTCAACCCCATGACCACCCAATGCCATTTCTCTAAAGAACCAAAATAATAAGAAAGATTTAATGCCACGACCACAGCCAATAATACTCCTCCGATAAAGCCCTCCCATGTCTTATTTGGTGAAATCCGCTCAAACAACTTGCGCTTACCAAAACTACGTCCAGCAAGATATGCTCCCGTATCATTAGACCATTGTAAAATAAGGTACCCTAAGGGGATAAGATAGTTAAACGAACCCTGCACAAAAGCTAGACCCACTAAAGCCAAAAAAGGAAATACGGTATAGACCAACCCCAGAAGAGTAAATCCAATCCCTTGAAAAGGGAGCTTCTCCTCCTGATAGAGGGCTGCAATATATACCCATAAAACAAAAGGAACGGCTAACAACATCATTTTAAAACCCCAGTAATCTAAATAGGCACCACCTGCGCCAATCATCAACGCGACCCCAGCAAGTATCCCCAATGGCATATTCGGTTTACTCTCTTCCGACCCGATCAACTTATAAAACTCCGCAAGACTAGCCAACCCGAGTAAAGAGAAAAAGGCAACAAAGACCTCCCTTCCGAGTAAGTGTGCTCCTACTAAAATGATTATAAAAAATACGCCTGTAATTGCTCTGGTCTTCATTAATTTCCTTCTTCTGGATTAAATTCTATTATCAATTCATTGGCCCGAGGTTCATCTCCTTTAACAACATACAATTCCAACTTACCAAAAAGGTAAGACGAATCTTGCTTGTTTAAAATCACGGCATTAATTGCGTGCTCCGCTAACATTTGTTTGACGATCTCGGCCTGTATTGCATTCATAAACGTTTTAATCTTCACCCAATCTTTTTCCATTCGTAATTTTTTTTGAATAATTATAAAATATAAATATAAGTGTCGCAGTAATTATCAAACTGCCAACATAAACAATTGCTGGATAACTTTCAAATGTATGAAAATCTTCATATGACTTCCCGTGACGGGCATAATAAAATGCCACAAGCGTAGCCGTAGCGTTGTTGACAAAATGTGCAAAGATAGGCACCCAAATATTTTGACTCCACAACAATGCATAACCAAAAAGCACGCCCAATATCATTCTTGGAAAAAAACCATAGAACTGCACATGGATGGCGCTGAATACTATTGCCGTCAACCATATCGCTAAATGAGGGTTGCCAAATTGTTCCTCCAAATTCTTCTGTATTCCCCCTCTAAAAAACAACTCTTCACAAATACCGGGCAAAACCGCTAAAATCAGTAAATTCAAACACAATCCACCCCAACTAGTTTCCATCACGATATTGGATATCATATCACCTTTACTATTTTCGCTTTCACGCATCCACCGTTCGATGCTGCTTAAGGATTCAGGTAATGTCAATTTTGCATTCCAATCACCGATTAGATTCATCATTGGCATGAAAGCAAATAAAACTGCAAACATTACAACAAAATAAAATATGCGAAAGGGCTTCTTCTGAGGAAAATATGCGACACTTTTCTTTTCAATATGATAGAGTAAATAAGCTGGCAAGCCAAACGTCGCAACACTACTCACCCCCAACAAGAGCTTCCCGAAATAAGGGTCCGACATGATTGAATCCACAGCGGTTTCGGTATCCTTATTTATTAGCCCAAACCAAATCATTACAATACCCTGCATCACTATGCTAATCCCCAAACCCAAGATAATGAGCAATATAATCGACATCATCGGTTTGTGCGGTCGTTGTGGTATAAATTCCATTTTCCGTAATGTAAAAATAATAGCGATGTAACAGAAGCTATCGTCCAAAAATTTGTTAAATATAGGCAATATCCGTAGTTTGCCTTCTCAAATTTTCAAATACCGTATTATTTCAAATACCTAAATACAATGGAAAATCGAAGAGATTTTATAAAAAAGGCTGCGCTATTGACTGGTTCCTTTGGTCTATTTAGCGCCCTTCCTGATTCTATTGCCGCAGCCTTAGCCATAGAACCTGCCCCAGGTTCGACATTTTATGATGCCGAACATATCGTCCTTTTGATGCAGGAAAACAGGTCCTTTGACCATAGCTTCGGTACGCTAAAAGGAGTTAGAGGATTTAATGATCCTAGAGCTATCCGTTTGCCCAATAATAACCTGGTTTGGTTGCAACGCAACAAAGAGGGACAAACCTATGCCCCGTTCCGTCTAGACATTGACAATTCCAATGCTGCATGGACCAGAGATCTTCCACACTCGTGGGAAAATCAAACTAGTGCCAGAAATGGCGGAAAGCATGACAACTGGCTGAACGCTAAACGTTCTGGAGTCAAGGGTCAACAAGATATTCCATTGACCTTGGGCTATTATACCCGCACTGACATTCCTTTCTATTATGCCCTAGCCGACGCTTTCACGATTTGCGATCAACACTTCTGCTCTTCCATAACGGGCACTACCACCAATAGACATTTCTTTTGGACAGGTAAATGCGTGCCTGCAAAAGGAGAAAAACCCCTCGTCCGCAATTCAGATGTATACTTCAACAAATATGCTTCTTGGAAAACATTTCCCGAACGTCTAGAAGACAACAACATTTCTTGGAAAGTCTATCAAAATGAGGTTAGCATACAAAATGAGCTTGGAGGTGATCGGGAGCCTTGGTTGGGTAATTTCACCGACAATAATTTGGAATGGTTTGATCAATATCAGATACGCTACAAGACCAGCCATATCAATTTCTTAAACCAAAGAATTGCAGAACTACCCCAAGAAATCAAATCCTTAGAAACCGAAATCAGTAAATCGAAAGCCGCAGAAGTACAAAAACTACAGAACACCCTCGCTAACAAACGGCAGCAGTTAGATAGCTACCGCAATGAGGTGCAAAAGTATAGTACAGAAAAGTTCAATACCCTCCCTCAAAATCAACAATCCTTACATCTTCGCGCATTCCAAACCAATGAAAAAGATCCTCATTATCATCAAGTTGAAGAGGTCATAATGGAAGAAAATGGACAAAAATATCCCATTACAGTTCCAAAAGGAGATGTTCTTTTCCAATTTAGGGAGGATGTCAAAAATGGAAACCTTCCTACCGTATCTTGGCTTGTCGCCCCGCAAAACTTCTCAGACCATCCCAGCGCTCCAATGTACGGTGCATGGTATGCATCCGAAATACTCAACATCCTTACCCAATCACCAGAAGTATGGAAAAAAACAATCTTCATTCTCAATTATGACGAGAATGACGGATATTTTGATCATATTCCTCCTTTTGTTGCCCCCAATCCCAATGACCCCTCCTCAGGCAAGACATCAGCCGACCTAGACTATAGGGATGAATATGTAAGCAAGCAACAAGAGATCGCATCTGGTGTATCCGAACAAAACGCAACAGAAGGACCGGTAGGGCTTGGCTACCGAGTTCCACTCATTGTAGCATCCCCGTGGTCAAAAGGAGGGTGGGTCAACTCCGAAATATGTGATATTACCTCTACTATCCAATTTCTGGAAGTATTCCTCAGTAAAAAATTCAACCGTTCAATTACCGAGGACAACATTAGTACATGGCGAAGGGCAATCACAGGTGATCTCACCTCGGTATTTAGAAAAGCATCTTCTGATACGCTTTCCAATCCATCATTTTTGGATCGCAATGATCAAGTGTTCAAGATTAATAAAACCAAACAATTACAATCACCCAACAATTATCATCTATTCACAAATTCGGAAATTGAAAGCGCCAATCAACAACCTAGAAAAAGCACTTTCCTTCCACAGCAAGAATCTGGAATAAAAAATTCCAACGCTCTTACGTACGAACTTTACATAGATGGTCAAGTCACATCAGATACTTTCAGACTGGATTTTAAAGCCGCCAACAATCTCTTTGGTGTCAAAGCCTTAGGAGCACCTTTCAATGTATATGCAGGTTCTGATTACAGAGATGGGGTAGCCTTTTGGCCGTTTGCAACCTCTGCTGGAAATTCTGTAGATTTCGCTTGGAAACTCGCTGATTTCAAAAATGGTCAATACGATCTCAAAGCTTACGGCCCGAATGGGTTTCTAAGATCATTCCGAGGAAGCGCTGTTGATCCTGCGATAACAGCATCGTGTATATATGAGCTAGACAAGACTGGCAGACCATCGGGCAATATCGTCATCAAAATATCAAATACAGACAGGAAACAAGCGTACAACATCCGTATCAATAGCGATGTATACGATAAAATAGATATCCGGGTGTCGCTCAAACCGGGGCAAGAAAGACAAGTCACAATAGATAACAAAAAACACCATAATTGGTACGAATTCAGGCTTACTATTGATCGCTTCCCTCATTTCTTACGCGAATATGCTGGTCGTGTAGAGACCGACTCGCCTGCTATGACAGACCCTCAAATGGGTTAAAACAAATACCAGTAAAAAGAATGGTCCGAATAGAAAATATTCGGACCATTCTTTTTCTCTTACTAATTGACCCTTACTGGGTCGGCTGGCTTTTTCAACTCTTTGTATGGATATGTTTTCATCTCCTCCATTAAGATTTGTATGGTCTTTTCCAACTGCGGATCCCGCCCCTCTAACAAATCCTTGGGTGTCTGTTCTACAAAAACATCTGGAGCGACGCCTTCGTTTTCGATAATATATTGTCCATTCAAATCGAAGACACCAAAGTTGGGCGCAGTTATTCGACCTCCATCCAACAAAGGAGGATAACCACTTATTCCCACCAAGATTCCCATCGTCGTACGCCCTACTAATTTGCCGAGCCCCTTATGTCTAAACATATAAGGCATCATATCTCCACCAGACCCTGCATTTTCGTTTATAATCATCGCCTTTGGTCCATAAATACCATTTCCTGGTGTCGTAAAACTCCTGCCATCACGAATAGCCCAACCCGCGATTAAATCTCTCGACAACAGATCAATAACATAGTCCGCGACCGATCCTCCACCATTGTTACGTTCATCCAACAGCAATGCCTTTTTATCCATTTGCGAAAAGTAATAACGATTGAAGGATGTATACCCTTCACTACCAGTATTGGGCATATATACGTACGCTATTTGTCCCTTACTCAACTCATCCGTACGCTTCCTGTTACGCTCTACCCATTCGGTTCTTCTCAAATTGATTTCATCACTAAATGCTATTGGCTTGACCACCACTTCTCGAGCGCCAACCATAGAAGGTTGACTATTGATAGTCAATACGACTTGTCGCCCGACTGTTTGTTCAAATAAACTGTAAATATTGCGATCGGCCGTTAACTCGACACCATTGACGCCAACAATAAACATCCCGGGTTCTATATTCAATCCCGGCTCCGATAGAGGAGCTTTCAAATCCGGGTTCCAATCCAATCTCGAAAATATTTTTTCCAAACGATAGCGATTATCCACGACCTTGTAATCCGCGCCCAACATGCCCACACCCACCGATGGAGTAGAGGGTTGGTCTCCTGGGTAGATATAATTATGCCCTACAACCATCTCGCCCATCATTTCGTTCAACAAATAGGACAAATCCGACCGATGATTCACAAAAGGAAGAAAGCGTTGATATTTGGTTTTAACAGCATTCCAGTTGGCCCCATGCATATTTTCGACATAGAAAAATTCCTTTTCCAATGCCCAGACTTCATTGAAAACCTGTTTCCACTCAGCAATAGGATCTACCAATTGCTTCACCCCAGTTAGTTTAAGCTTTCCATTGTCAGGAATGGGTTTCTGATTAGCATTAACAATAAAATAAGCATCTCCCAAACCGTACATCATTTTTTTACCATCAGCACTTACCGTAAATCCATTTGCCCCTTCTATTAACACCTTGTCCTCCAGTTTTTTTAGATCGAACATCCCAATAGTACGGCCTCTTTGATAAAGCAAGAAATCAGAAACTTGACCATTCAATCGATAATATCCCGGGGCCAAAGGCAAACTTATTATACGATTGGAGATGCCATCAAAGTCCACTTTTATCGTCTTAGGTTTCGGTTCCTCCTTTTTATCCTCTTTATCTTCTTTTTTCGCTTCCTCTTCCTTTTCCTTACCTATTGGCTCCTCGTCACTTTCCAATTTGAAAAGGGTAGGAGTATCCTTAGACAGCATAAATGCATATACCGAATAGTTGACAGGTCTATCGTATGCTGACATGTGAAGACCCGAATTGGTAAGACCCGTATTTGTACTGGCCGAGAAAAACAAATATTTACCATCTCTACTGAATACCGGCTGTCTTACTGCAGACATGCCATCCGTCACTTGGTTACTTTGTCTGCTTTCCAAGTTATACATAAAAATTGCTGTCACCGCATTCGGTAAGGTCTTGATATACGAAATCCATTTTGAATCAGGAGACCACGAAGGTTGGAAATGATTACCTGTACGTCCAGTATGGGACCCCAATTTGTCATCATCTACCTTGACTACCTTTTTACTTTCTATATCTACATAATACAAATTAAGATGTGCATCGTTAAAAAACAGCTTCTTACTATCTGGCGACCAAGTTGGGTCGAAGTAGAAATAGTTATCACCCAAAGTAATATATAAGGGGTCATTTTTTGCCTTTTGGTCCCGAAGGACGAGTTCGTACTTCCCTCTAGCATCCGATAGATAGGAAATCCATTTACCATTAGGTGACCAGTCTGGAAATTTCTCGTGCGATCCAGGCGCATTCGATATATTTCGTGCATCGCCCTTCTCTTTAGGGATGGTTACTATTTCGCCCCTAGACTCAAAAATAGCGCGTTGACCTGTTGGAGACAAGTTCCAATTCCGGATATCTTTGCTGATGTCGACATAATGGGTTCGCTTATAAAGATTATCTGCCGAGATATAAATTGGTACAGCACTATACCTGCTACTTTTAACATTCAATATGTATATTTTGCCCTCCGCTTCAAATATTAGCTCATCCCCAAATCCGCCCAGCGTACGGACATCGTAGTCCTTAAAGTTGGTCAGCTTCTCCACTTTTTTAGACTTGACATCATAGCTGTATACATTAACGATCTTATCCCTGTCCGAAAGAAAATACACTTTTTCGCCTAACCAAATCGGTTTTACGTCGTTACTTCGTTCACCCGGCACGATTTGGATATTTGCAGTTTTGTTATCAAATATCCAAATGGACGGCATACCACCTCCTCGATATCGTTTAAATGCAACCCGATCGCGCTCTGTGGGGTCTCCGTTTTTGATATAGGCCCAAGAGTTTCCATCTGCCGATGGAGAGCCTTGGTAAGCTTCTGGCATGGGTAGTGCCTGACTCTTACCCGTATGGATATCTATCTTAAATAATCGTGATCCTAGTGAATATTCAAAGTCTTGGGTACTGGTAAAATAGATTTCATCGTTATCAATCCATCCGCGTACTACATCTGCAGACGGATGATAGGTAACGCGACGAGGCTCTCCGCCAGAAATAGGTATTACATACACGTCGGTATTGCCGTCATAATTACCAGTAAAGGCTATTTGCTTACCATCTGGAGAGAAAATAGGATTCTGTTCAATGTCAGGATTTATAGTCAATCGATGTGGATTACTTCCATCTTTTGAAGCAATCCAAATATCACCACCATATACAAAAGAAATATGATGTTGACTAATACTCGGACTTCTCAATAAGAGCGTTTCTTGCTCCTGAGCATTAGCCGCAACTGCGATAACAGACGTTAAAACAAGGCCACAATAAAGCTTTAATCTTTTATTCATAAATAAGCGAAAATATGGGATAAACATACCGCTATTTTTAAATTATTGGGACACCTATATCAAATAAGTTGCAAAAAAAAAGCGCTGATTTTCATCAGCGCTTATAAATATTGTAATTCAATAAATTGTTATGCGATTTCGCCTTCTACTTCTAATACAATCCCTTCATCTACAATCACACGTCCGCAATGTTCACAGATAATGATTTTCTTACGTTGACGAATTTCGGACTGCATTTGTGCAGGAATCTTATTGTGGCAACCAGAACAGCTATCACGATCGATAGAAACAACAGCAAGACCATTTTTGAAGGAGTTACGAAGTCTGTTGTAGACATTCATAAGACGTTCCTCAATGTTCTTTTCTGCGCCTTCAGAACTTTTCAACAATGCATCTTCCTCTTTTTGAGTTTCTGAAGTGATTGTATCCAGTTCATTTTTCTTACCATCTAGTTCTCCTCTGCTATAATCCATGCTCTTAACTGTGCTTTCATACTGCTCAGTTTTATTACGAATCTCGAATTCATATTCTTTAATTCGTTTTTCACAAACTTGAATCTCTAAGCCTTGAATCTCGATTTCTTTAGAAATAGCGTCGTACTCACGGTTATTTTTGACCTCATTAAGTTGACCCTCATATTTTTTGATGGCACTTTGAGCATCTTTGATCATGTTCTTACGTTTCACGATTGAATCCTCCAAATCGTCCAAATCAGTTCTGATTTTTTCGATACGAGTCTCCAGTCCTGCTATTTCATCTTCAAGATCAGCTACTTCAATAGGCAATTCCCCTCTTATTTGGCGAATTCTATCGACTTTAGTATGTATGGTTTGTAAAGACCATAATGCTTTCAATTTTTGTTCTACGGTTTGTTCCATTAACTGTAGTATTTTATTGGATTTGTATCTATTTCCGTTATTAGGACTGCAAAGTTAGCAAATTTTTTCCGAATAATTTCTAACAATAATTCTTGCGTAAATTGTTCACTTTCAAAATGTCCCGTGTCTGCAATGACAATATCTTCTTCCGCATCGAAAAACTCATGGTACTTATAGTCTGCCGTCACAAAGAAATCTGCACCTGAGCGCTTGGCATCTGACAGCAAAAATCCCCCAGCACCACCGCATACTGCCACTCTTGAGACCTCTTTACCTCTTAATGCAGTATGTCGTATTACTGTCAGATTAAGCTTGTCTTTCAAGTGTCGTAAGAAATCCTCTTCGGCCATCGGAACACTCAAATTACCGATAATTCCCGACCCAACCTCTTGAAAACTATTTTCCAATGTCACAATATTATAGGCGATTTCCTCGTATGGATGGCTTGAATACATAGCTACAAGTATATTACGCTCCTTGGATTTAGGAAATATCACTTCGATTTTAGTCTCCTCTACGCGCTCTTGTTGGCCAATATTTCCTATACTTGGTTCGGCGCCCTCAAGAGGTCTAAATGTTCCATAGCCTGCCGTATTATAACTACATTGATCATAACGACCAATACTTCCAGCCCCTGCTTCGAATAATGCTTCGCGAACACTCTCCACATGCGATCGGGGTACATATACAATTAGTTTTAGCAACAGGTTTTTCTTCTGCTGAAGAATCGCTGTATGGGTTAAACCGATTTTTTCGCCAATCTTAGAGCTAACCCCGCCAAAGATATTGTCGAGATTTGTATGGATAGCATACAGTGCAATGTTATTTTGAATTGCTTTGATAATCACACGCTCGACGTAATTGGCCCCTGTAAACTTCTTGAGCCCTTTAAAAACAATGGGGTGATGTGAAATGATAAGATTACACCCCTTGGCAATTGCCTCATCGACAACAGACTCTGTGCAATCCAAAGATATCAAGACACTGGTCAGCTCCTCTTGTGGATTACCCACCAAAAGACCGGAGTTGTCATATGATTCCTGATAGGAAAGCGGAGCAATCTCTTCCAAATATGTCGTAAGTTCTTGTATTTTCATTCTTCAATATTGATTATCCCAACTGTATCTCTTGATTAAGAGCAAACATTATACCTCATTAATCGCTTTCTCCTTAAATTTATTGTGTTCCTTTAACAAATTACGATATTGGTTGATTTTTACCCAATACGTAATAAAATAGATCAGATTGAGCACTCCGGCAATTACCAAAATAAATGGTGGGAATGGTATATTGATAGACAAATATGTCCAAGCGTAGAGTCTGCCCTCTTTTTGTGTCGGATTCTCTTCCACAGCAATTTTACGATCATAGAACTCGTTGTTCAATGAATCACACAATCTTCTTGCCACCTCAAAATGCCAATAAATATTAAACAAAGGCACCGCGACGAACCAAGCTTGATTTGGAAGGATATTTCTATTTTCTTTCGAAACCAAATTTAAGGTTTGGCGTATGGTATTTGCAAACAAAATCCAAAAAGTAAGACGTACTAGCGACACAGCCAAAAGAACATATAGCATCTCTGTGGTCAATTTATCAGGGGCAAACTCTAACATTTTTATTTGAATTTCTTTTTTCTAAACTTAGATAATTTTGCTTTTATATACAATAGAATCTGTATTCTATACCAATAGCACTTTTATCCCTTTTTATAAATATGGAGTTATATAGGCTCCTTAAGTGTCCTCAATACCAACTAATCCGATAAGAGCAAAAGAATATACGCAGCACATACTATAATGTGATTTATTCTATTTTGTTTAACGTGTATTGACAGTACCAAATTATAACGTACAATAGTTACATACCAATCTAAAAGTACAATAAAAAAATTGCTGGCTTTTTATGAAAGTCATCTTTACGTTTTTTCCACTGCGCTACCGACAACGTAGCGATAAATTCCTCTTCGGCTGTCAGACTACTAGCTACACAAATCTTCGTCTGATCTTTACAAACCTTCAACAACTCTGCAAACAGTTGATTATTACGAAAAGGTGTCTCGATAAAGATTTGAGTTTGCTTTTCTTTATACGCTTGATTTTCCAGCTCCTTTATTTTCTTACTACGATCAGCCTTATCTATTGGCAGATATCCTTGAAAAGCAAATTTTTGGCCGCTGAAACCGGAGGCCATCAAGGCCAATAATATAGAGCTTGGCCCTACTAAAGGGACGACCTTGACTCCCAATCGATGAGCCTCGGCCACAATATCGGCGCCTGGATCAGCGATTCCAGGACATCCAGCCTCTGACATCAACCCGACATCCTTTCCAGAAAGCAACCCCGCAAAAAACTCTCCTAGATTCCGTTTGTCTCGTTTATGTTTTCCATAATCATGAACGATTAATTGACTTTGGGGAGTCGTTAATCCGGCTTGTTTTAGAAATTTGCGCGCAGTCTTTTCATTTTCGACTATATACTCTGTAATAAGATTAATAGTCTCCTGAAGATAGGGGGTGTAGGATGCCCGAGCCGCGTCATCACTAAGCGGCACAGGGAGTAAATAAAGTGTTCCTTTCGACATATACAAACCTAATCAATTCTATCCAATTGTGTAAACATATATGTATGTTAATGAGGATTCGGATCAGTTCTAGCCTCCGTTCTTAGCCAAATTTTTATAAATTCCCCGTTTCCTGTGTAAGGACAGAGACCACGTGAGTATCAAGTCCAATAATTAGGTAGCGTTTAGATAGTCTTAACGTAGGGTTAACATAGCCTTAGCTTAGCCATTTGTTATGTTAACCGTATGTATACTCTAATTAAAACCCGTCTTAATATATAAGTTGGTATACCGTTGAATTCTAGCAAACGTAAGGTCGCCGGCCGTGTTATAGAAACCATTGCATATCCCTCTAAAAAGTACTATCCCTAGTTATTTTACACAGAAGTATTAGACCTAAGTCAGTAACATTGTACTCCATACTAAAAAAGCACTTGTAATAAAATACTATTTTTTCTAGTTTTGTATAAATGGTATCTCAAATAACAGAAGGGGTTAAGATTTCGGTAGAATTTATTTATCAGCCAGAATACTCCAATCCGGAAAAGGAACATTTTATGTTTGCCTACAGGATATCTATTGAAAATATTGGAGATAGTACTTTTCAGCTTATGAGACGTCATTGGCATATTTTCGATGCTATTGGTGAGCACAGAGAGGTTGATGGAGACGGGGTAGTGGGCGAGCAACCCATCATCGAGCCAGGTGACACTCATCAGTATGTATCCGGATGCAATCTCAAAAGTGAAATGGGATTTATGGAAGGTACCTATCAAATGCGCCGTACTTTAGACGACGAACTTTTTGATGTTGAAATTCCGCGATTCAATCTCATCGCCAACCATAGATTGAACTAGCCTTCGTTTGATAACTGTCAACACCCTATCCTCATTAAGATTCATTAACATTATTCCTACCGTAAAAACTATTTTATTCTGTACTTTTGTATCCTATTATGGATAAAACTGTCTATACGGCATTGATTTTAGGTTCTACAGGCCTGATAGGGGACATACTGATGCACAATCTATTGGCAAGCGACTGCTACTCAAAGATATATGCAATATCAAGGCGTCCGCTTGGCTTTGAACATCCCAAAATGGTCAATATCGTGGCTGACTATTATTCAATAGACGATTACATTAAAGATTTAAAAGTAGATCATTTCTATTCCTGTATAGGGAGTACAAAAAGCAAGACCCCTGAGCGAGATATATATTATCAAATCGATCATGATTACCCATATAAAGTATCTAAATACTTAATAAACAATAAGTTAACAAACATCTGTATTGTTTCAAGTATAGGTGCAAACAGCAAATCAAAGAACTTCTACCTTAAGATGAAAGGGGACTTGGAACGAGATATTATCAAGCTTGCCATTCCGAACACCTTTATTTTAAGGCCTTCCTTGCTTCTGGGAAAAAGAGGAGAGAAGAGGTTACTTGAATCCATATCATCATTTGTGATGAGTGTATTGAACGTGTTCCTATTAGGAAGGTTGAAAGATTACAGAAGTATAAAAGCAGAAGATGTGGCTAGTACGATGCAAAAAATCACCACATCTCAAAGAAAAGGATTACATATTATTCAAACAGAAAAAATAAAAGAATTAGCGTGAGTATATTATCTACAGAACAAGTCAGCCACTCTTTCAATGACAGATGGCTATTCAAAGATCTCCATTTTGGACTACAAAAAGGAGATAGAATAGCGCTTGTCGGAATTAACGGTACCGGAAAATCAACCCTTTTATCCATATTAGCAGAAAAGCAGGCGCCCACTTCTGGAAAAGTAGTGAAAGAAAAGGGAATAAAAGTGGGCTTCCTTCCGCAAAATCCAGATTTTTCAGGATTGAATTCCATAAACGATTTCATCTATAGCGCCGACAATGAGCAACAATCGCTCATCAGAGCATATGAAGAACTCTTGTCTCAAGATAATCCCGACCAGCAAGAATTGGAAGATCTTACTGAAAAGCTTTCGTTACTAGAAGCCTGGGAGTACGAGTACAATATTAAAACTATTCTTAACAGGTTAAATATAACCGATTTCTCACAACAGATAGAGAAGCTTTCAGGAGGTCAACGCAAACGTTTGTCACTAGCCAAATTACTGATAGACGAGCCAGACGTATATATCTTAGACGAACCTACCAATCATTTGGACATTGAAACAATAGAATGGTTGGAAAAACTATTGACCACGGGAAATAAGACCGTATTACTCGTCACGCACGACCGCTATTTTCTAGATGGCGTCTGTACAGAAATTAGAGAATTGGATAGGGGTAGTTTACTTACCTTCAAAGGTAACTATAGCTATTACTTAGAAAAAAAGGCTGAGCGTGAAACTAACGATGCGCTCCTAGTAGAAAAAAGTCGCAACCTGTTGCGGAAAGAGTTGGAATGGATGCGTCGCCAACCACAAGCTCGCGGCACAAAATCCAAATCAAGGATAGAAGCATACTATGACCTAGAAGAAAAATCTAAGGCCGCAAAGAAAAATGAATCAGTACAACTCAGTGTAAAGATAAGTCGTCAAGGTTCAAAAATACTTGAATTAGAAAATGTATCGAAATCTTTTGGATCAAAAAAGGTCATCGAAAATTTTTCATATACGTTTAAAAAGGGTGACCGCATTGGCCTTTCTGGTAAAAATGGATCTGGTAAATCTACCTTTCTGAACTTGATAACCAATTTAGAGACCCCAACGTCAGGAACCGTATCAATAGGGGAAACAACAGTTTATGGATATTACAAACAAGGGGGATTGGAATTCCAACCCAATGAAAGAGTAATAGATGTTGTTAAAAATGTTGCTGAGTATATTGAAATGGCAAAGGGTGAAGTTATCACAGCATCTCAACTATTGACTCATTTTCTATTTCCTCCTGAAAAACAATTCGGTCTGGTTGAAAAATTAAGTGGTGGTGAACGCAAAAGACTTCAACTAATGCGGGTACTTATGCGCAACCCCAACTTCTTAATTCTGGATGAACCTTCGAATGATCTTGATATAGATACGCTAAACGTACTTGAAGATTTTCTAGATAAATACACCGGAGTTCTTTTACTTGTCTCTCATGATAGATACTTAGTGGATAAAATGACAGACCAATTATTCATCTTTGATGGAACGGGAAGTATCAACATCTATAATGGTAACTACGCTGATTTTAAAATAGAACAAGAAGCTGCAGCTAAAGCTAGTAAAAATACAAAAGAAATAGACAAACCCATTACAAAGGAAACAGTAGCGGATAAAAAGAAACTATCTTACAAGGAAGAAATTGAATACAAAAAACTAGAAGAAGATATAACAAGATTAGAAGAGGATATTCAAAATAAAAACAATAAACTTCTTGAATTAACAGACCATATCACATTAAGCGACACTGCATCCGAAATAACTAAACTTCAAGAAACACTAGAGACAAAAACTAATAGATGGATGCAATTAGCGGAATTAATGGGATAACACGTGTGTTCCACGTGAAACTAGAATAAAAACAACATACGCGGAACACATATCGTTCCACGTGAAACAATACACAAAATGTTTAATAAATACAATGTAATAGTAGTAGGGGCAGGACACGCAGGATGTGAAGCAGCAGCAGCAGCAGCCAATTTAGGTTCCTCGGTACTTCTGATAACTATGAATATGGGGGTAATCGCACAAATGAGTTGTAACCCAGCGATTGGAGGTGTAGCGAAAGGTCAAATTGTAAGAGAGATAGATGCTATGGGCGGATATACTGGTGTTATTGCAGATAAATCTACTCTACAATTTAGAATGCTAAATCTTTCTAAAGGACCTGCGATGTGGAGTCCCCGTTCTCAAAATGACAGGATGCGCTTCGCCGAAGAATGGAGATTACAGCTTGAGTCCCTTCCAAATCTAGATATATGGCAAGACACCGTTAAAGAGGTTATCGTTGAGCAGGGGAGAGCTAAAGGCGTCATAACCTCATTGGGAATCCACATAGAAAGCGATGCAGTAGTACTCACCAACGGCACCTTTCTAAATGGTATCATACATATAGGAGATAAAAAATTTGGTGGCGGCCGTACAGGAGAAAAAGCTGCAACAGGACTGACAGAACAGCTAGTCAGCCTTGGGTTTGAATCGGGTAGAATGAAAACTGGAACTCCACCACGTGTAGATGGTCGATCATTGAACTATGCTTTGATGGAGGAACAATGGGGTGACGAACCCAAAGGCCGATTTTCCTATACAGATGTTCAAATGCCCACCGAACAAAGATGTTGTTGGATTACCTATACAAATGACAAAGTGCATGAGATGCTCAAAACAGGGTTTGAAAAATCACCCATGTTTACCGGTAGAATAAAGGGACTTGGTCCACGCTATTGTCCATCTATAGAAGATAAAATAAACAGATTTGCAGAACGTGAAAGACACCAAATATTTGTAGAGCCAGAAGGATTCCAAACTGTAGAAATCTATGTAAATGGATTTTCTACTTCTTTGCCCGAAGATGTACAACAAAAAGCACTACGACTCATACCGGGGTTCGAAAATGCAAAAATGTATAGACCAGGATATGCCATAGAATATGACTTCTTCCCACCAATGCAATTAGATCTCACACTTGAAACATTAAAGGTCAAACATCTTTTCTTTGCAGGACAAATAAATGGAACTACTGGATATGAAGAAGCTGCCGCTCAAGGATTCGTAGCAGGCATCAATGCTCACCAAAGAATAAATGACCTACATGAACTTATCATGAAACGTTCGGAATCCTATATAGGCGTCCTTATCGATGATCTCGTTACAAAAGGGACAGAAGAACCTTATAGAATGTTCACTTCTAGGGCCGAACATAGGCTTCTTTTAAGACAAGATAATGCAGATATACGTCTAACACCAATAGCACATAAACTAGGCTTGGTAGGGGATGATCGACTTAATAAGGTCAACGACAAAATAAACAATTCAGACGCTATCGTTAACTATCTACGCCAACAAAGTGTTACACCAGACGTTATCAATCCATCACTGGTTACCCTCAACTCATCAGCGATAAATCAGAAAACGAAATTATTCAATATATTAAGTAGACCACAGTTAAATATATACGACTTAGCAAATGCGGATACTGCATTTAAAGACTATCTTTCAAGCTTCGACAACGAAACTATTGAACAAGCCGAAATTAAAGTTAAATACGATAGTTACTTTGAAAAGGAAATGGACATTGTCAATAAAATGAAAAAAATGGAAGACAAAGAAATTAATCCAGACTTTGACTATGATTCACTAACTTCACTGTCAATTGAAGCACGCCAAAAACTACTAAAAGTAAAACCCAGAACATTAGGGCAAGCATCCAGGATTTCAGGAGTTTCACCTGCCGATATAAGCGTATTAATGGTACATATGAATTAACACACTCATTATCAATAAGTTACATAAAAATAAAAGAACTTGATATAAAGCGATTTAAGACGATATTTTAAATAAAATGATACAGGTATCCAAAATATACAAAAATAGCTCAAAACACCTAAAATACAGCTTAATTCAAAGGCTACTGTTTTTGGCAGTGATTTGCCTCTTAATCTTAAGTTCTGTTCAATGTGCCAATATGCAACACCCTACTGGGGGGCCAAAAGATTCGCTACCACCTACAATTCTCAATGAGTTTCCTAAAAATCTTACGCGAAATTTCAAAGAGAAAAAAATCATATTGGAATTTGATGAATATGTAAAACTAAGTAATCAATTCAAAGAATTTAGCATTTCTCCAGACGTTGACACTCAACCAGAATACAAAGTAAAAAAGAAAAACTTCGAAATAACTCTTCCAGATTCATTGGAAGACAACACGACATATACTATCCATTTTGGTAAAGGGTTGGTGGATTACAATGAGGGGAATCCCTTACCTAATTATTCTTACGTATTTGCTACAGGTGACGAGTTGGACTCCCTATCGGTATCTGGTTCCGTATTGAATGGCTATACCCAAAGTCTTGACATCAAAAATCAGGATAAAGATATCATTGTTATGCTAATTCCGATCAGACAGGATAGTATTTTTGGAAAGAAAAAAGCCAATATATTCACAGCTGTAGATACTTCTGGAAATTTCAAATTCAACAATTTAAGAGAGGATACCTATCGAATATATGCGCTTAAACAAAAGGCGCCCAATCGTATATACAATGAAAATGATGATTGGATTGGATTTCTAAAAGACAGTATTGTACTAACGAAAGACACTGGAAATATAAAACTGGAGCTAACCAAACCATATCCACAGAAATTTAGAACTACAGAACGAAAACTAGAAAAAGATGGTGGTATTCAACTCGTATTCAATATTGGCTTACTAGATCCTCGTATAAAGATATTATCTCCTGAAGATATTGATGCTGACAAGTATATCAAATATGGGGTTAATAGAGATAGTGCGCTAATATACACGTCTAACACAGATTTTGACTCTATAAAATTAGAAATTACCAATTACAATAAAGTATTAGATACGGTATTAATCAAGAAACCTACTAATCTAAAATTTGAAAAAGAACTCCTACCACTCCTAAATATCAACAACAAAGTAGATAAAATCAACCATATAGTAGTTACGGCAAAATCTCCCATATCTCAAATAGAAAAAGGTAAGCTCAAACTTTTGGAAGACAGCCTATCACGAACGAACTTCCAGCTCCAAAAAGATAGTTTAAACACGCAATTATATCATATCAGATACAATTGGAGACCTAACAAAAACTATACGCTCATAATTGAAGAAAATGCGGTTAAAGGGCTGTTTGGTGCCAGCAATAAAGAGCTAAAAACCACTTTTACATTGGATGAAAGCGAAAACTATGGTGATATCAATTTTACCTTTACTGGAAGAGACAGCACCATGCAATACATCGTCGAAATCATAGATGAAAAGAAAGAAAAAGTATTCGATAAAAAAATACTGGAAAAAGCTGCTACATTGTCTTACAAAAAATTTCCAGGTGGAAAATACTCACTTCGTATCATATATGACGCAAATAGAAACGGTGTCTGGGATCCTGCAAACTTAAAGACAAAAGAACAAGCCGAAAAGATATGGTACCTGGGAAAAACCTTTACAATACGTGCAAACTGGGAACAGAATGAAACTATAAATATCCCCTAATCATCCATTAGCCAAGAACTATACGTTACATAATTATGCGGTAACTGTTGCAACATATCTCTTTGTTCATCGGTTATCGCCTTTATCTTTTTAGCTGGTACACCAGCATACAAATAACCAGATTCACATACCGTACCTTCCAATACTACGGAACCTGCGGCTATAATAACATAAGATTGCACTATAGCTCGGTCCATCACAATGGCTCCCATACCTATCAATACATGATCATGGACGTCACAGCCATGTACCATGGCCTGATGCCCTATGCTCACATAGCTTCCAATATCGGTACCGTTCTTTAGATATGTACAATGGATGACAACCCCATCTTGTATATTGGTATATTCGCCAATACGTATATAATTAACATCCCCTCTGACGACAGCATTGAACCAAACTGAGCAATGCTGCCCCATAGTTACGTCACCTACTAAGGTTGCATTTGGGGCTATATAGCAACTATCCGGTATCTCCGGAAGCTTTCCTTTAATTGGTAATATAACAGGCATAATAAACTTAAAATATAGTATCTCTCAACACATCAGCATGATTGGGATAATCGGTAGAATAATGTAGTCCTCTACTTTCTTTCCTACTTTGAGCAGATTTAATAACAAGAAAAGCAACCTGGATTACATTCCTCAACTCGCACAGTTGGACAGATAATTTGGTATGTTTATAAAAATCCTCGGTCTCATCATATAAAAAACCCAATCGACGCAAAGCCCTATCTAATCTAAAATCAGACCGTACAATACCGACATAATCAGACATGACTTTTTGTGTTTCCCTTAAATTGTGCGATACAAGTATATCCTCATTTGAAAGACTAGTATTAGAATCGTCCCACTCTGGTATACCTATTTGATAATCCAATGTATCTAGACGACCCACGGCATCAAGGGCAATACGATGTGCGTAAACAGCTGCTTCCAAAAGTGAATTAGAAGCCAATCTATTGGCTCCATGCAGTCCTGTGGAAGAACATTCGCCACAAGCGTACAAATTATCTATTGTACTTCTACCATACTCGTCAACTAATATTCCGCCGCACAGATAATGCGCAGCAGGAGAAACGGGAATATAATCCTTGGACATATCTAAACCAATACTCATGCACTTTTCATAGATATTCGGGAAATGAGTCAGTATATCAGTTTTGGATTTCATTGTAATATCTAGATAAACATAATCTATTCCTGATTTCTTCATCTCAGCATCTATAGCCCTTGCCACAATATCTCTTGGCGCCAGTGAGCCACGTTCGTCGTACTCCTCCATAAAAGACTCGCCATTAACACGTCGCAATATACCTCCAAAACCTCTCACAGCTTCTGACACTAGAAACGCTGGATATTGACTCGGGTTATACAGTGCTGTAGGGTGAAACTGTATGAACTCCATATTACGTACTTTACCTTTTGCACGGTATACCATTGCTATTCCATCACCTGTAGCGATAGTTGGATTTGTAGTACTAGAGTAAACATGACCAGCTCCACCTGAAGCCATAAGTGTAATTTTACTCAATATTTTCTCAATTTTATTACTATGGGAATTCAAGGCATAAACACCGAAACATTTAATATCCTCAGATTTCTTATCCACAAATTCACCTAAATGATGCTGTGTAATCAAATCAATAGCAAAATAGTGAGTAAGTATCTCTATATTAGGATTTTGATGAACTTTCTCTAACAAAGCACGCTCTATCTCATAGCCCGTAATATCCTTATAATGTAATATACGATGTTTAGAATGTCCCCCTTCTTTTGCCAAATCGTAACTTCCTTCCTCCACCTTATCAAAGTTAGTACCGTAAGCTATCAATTCAGCAATACGCTCCGGACCTTCTTTAACAACGTTTTCCACAATATTAACATGACATAATCCGTCCCCAGCAACTTGAGTATCAACGATATGCTTATCAAAGCTATCAGACTTATCCACAACAGCGGCTACCCCCCCCTGTGCGTACTTGGTATTCGACTCATCTTCATTAGACTTAGTGACTATCAGCACTTTACCCTTACTTGCTGCTTTTAAAGCAAAGCTTAGGCCAGCTATTCCCGACCCAATTATTAAAAAATCAACCTGACGACCCTGCATATATGCCTGTGGTATTTACAAAAACTTGTTAATAAGACAACAAATTAACAAAATATGTGGATAACATGTAGATAAATGGTGAATTAAAAATGAAAACTATTTTTTATTCCACATTTCCACAGGATTCACGTGATTTATGAACAAATTATAACCCTAATCTTACCCAATTACTAACAAATTGTAAACAACAATCAATTCACATTAAAATATGGAAAAGAAAAAAAGAGAAATTTTATTTAGCTGAATATCAGCTCTATTTATAAACATAGAGAGGTTAAAAATGTGGATAACTCTATCAAAACTCACAATCACAACTCAAACATGCTTAAAGTTTCGACATTTTCCACACACTAATAAACAATAGCTTCTCTTTTATATAAAAGAATTATTAATTATTGAAAAAAGGGATTGTGGATTTCGTTTGAATTTCTTTCGCTACTTTTGTGTTGTGATAAAGTCGGGATTAGGATTATAAATTTTGACACTTGGAAAATGAATACAACTTACGAAAGAGACTTAGAAGCAAAAGGATACATAGATGAGCCTGTAAATCCGCAATTGGATTTGGTAGAAGAGATTAATCGATTAAAAAAGGAAAAAAATGCAGTTATTTTAGCGCACTACTATCAAGATGCTGAAATTCAGGATATTGCAGATTATATAGGTGATAGTTTGGGATTATCTCAAGAAGCAGCGAAAACAGAAGCTGATGTGATAGTTTTCGCTGGTGTGCACTTTATGGCAGAGACAGCTAAAATTTTATCACCCCAAAAACGTGTCCTTTTACCTGATTTGAAAGCTGGGTGCTCATTATCAGATAGTTGCCCACCACATTTGTTCGCAAAATTTAAGGAACAGTATCCTGATCATTTGGTGATTACTTACGTAAACTGTACCGCTGAGCTTAAGGCCTTATCGGATATAGTATGTACTTCCAGTAATGCTGTTCAAATCGTAGAAAGTCTGCCGTTGACTCAAAAAATCATCTTCGGACCAGATCGAAATTTGGGTGCTTATGTAAAGAAAAAAACGGGTCGAGACTTGGTGCTATGGAATGGCGCTTGTATGGTACATGAGATTTTCTCGCAGGAAAAGATTGATGATTTAAGGGAGATGTATCCAGATGCTAAATTTATAGCGCACCCAGAGTGCGAAGATCATATTTTGGCTACAGCTGATTATGTGGGCTCTACATCTGGAATGTTGAAGTATACTATAAATGATTCTTCTTCAACATATATTGTTGCTACTGAATCAGGTATTATTCATCAAATGCAGAAGGCTAGTCCGCATAAGAAATTTATTCCTGCTCCGCCAAATAATGCATGTGCATGTAATGATTGTCCCCATATGAAGCTCAATACCTTAGAGAAATTGTATAACTGTCTTAAGTACGAAGCTCCAGAGGTAACACTTCCTGAAGAAGTAATAGTACGTGCGCAAAAGCCCATTGAACGTATGCTGGAGATTTCAGCTAGATTAGGACTTTAAGAATACTGCTGTGCATATGCTCTTATAGAGACGTGTTTTTTAAAATTTAAAATTTACTTGATAAATGTTTGAGAATACAGATAGAACAGAACTTGGTCATCTTGGTGAATTTGGCTTGATAGAACATCTAACAAAGCACGTGGAACTTTCCGAGAAATCGACGATAAAAGGCATTGGTGATGACGCGGCTGTATTGGATTTTTCTAACTATAAGACGCTTATTTCTACAGATTTGTTATTAGAAGGGATACATTTCGATCTGCGGTATGTACCTCTTAAACATTTGGGTTACAAAGCTGTACAGGTCAATCTAAGCGATATATATGCCATGAATGGAATTGCTTCGCAAATTACTATAGCTATTGGTTTATCTTCTAAATTTCCCCTTGAAGCTGTAGAAGAGATTTACGAGGGAGCTTTAATAGCTTGTAAAAAATATAATGTGGACTTGGTAGGAGGGGATACTTCGGCATCGGCGCAAGGTTTGGTTATTTCGGTTACAAGTATTGGTTATGCTGAGGAGGGAAGAATTTCCTATCGATCGGGTGCACAGGAAGGTGATTTGCTGTGTGTATCTGGTGACCTAGGTGCTGCCTACATGGGACTGCAGTTATTAGAGCGTGAAAAGTCTGTATTTTTAGAACATCCTAATATACAACCTGATTTGGAGGGGAAAGACTATATCGTAGAAAGACAACTTAAACCTGAAGCTCGTAAGGATATTGTCCAGTTACTCGATAGCTTATCCATTGTGCCTAATTCGATGATCGATATATCGGATGGCTTGGCATCAGAGATTATCCATATTTGTAAAGCTTCGGACAAAGGGTGTAAATTGTATGAAGATAAGATTC
This sequence comes from Sphingobacterium sp. SYP-B4668, assembly GCF_027627455.1. NCBI lineage: Bacteria > Pseudomonadati > Bacteroidota > Sphingobacteriia > Sphingobacteriales > Sphingobacteriaceae > Sphingobacterium > Sphingobacterium sp. SYP-B4668. The sequence goes on from NZ_CP115483.1 coordinate 5,413,518, forward strand.
CTTTGGACCAAATGACTTATGATACTGCTCGTGAGTTTGGATTAGATCCCACGGTATGTGCTTTAAATGGGGGAGAGGATTATGAACTCTTATTTACTGTTCCGCAGAGTGAATACGATAAGTTGAAAAATCTTCCTGATATCAGTATTATTGGCCATATTACCGAGGCAAGCGCGGGTTGTCAAATGGTTTCTAAATCGGGTAATGTGCACCCTATTACTGCACAAGGTTGGAATGCCTTTAAAAAATAAGCTTCGAATATAAAATAGTTTGTTAAATGCGAACTTGGTCCATAAATGAATAAAAAAATCCTGTTTCACATGAAACAGGATTTTTTTATTCATTCTCAAATGCTGGCTCTTCTTCTTCTACAGCATTTGGATCGTGTTTGCCGACGCTGAAGTTATTATAGCCTAAGCCAATTTCTATTGCTAGTAATCGCTGTTGGAGCATTTCGAGTATAGCAAGAAAATTATATACGAAGTGAACTTTATTTTCTGAGTTTTGACGTAATTGACTAAAATCAAGTCTTTCATTGAGCTCGATAAGTTCCTTTATTGCTTTTTTCTGCTGTTCGATGGTGTAAGGATATTTGACTACTGTGTGGGTGACTTCTTGGGCTCTGTTCCTGAATTGAAACATCATACGTTCAAAGACCATCATCAATTTGTACAGATCAAATGAAGCCAGCTCTTCTCCCTCTTGAGTAGGTCTCTCTGTATTTTTTAAATCATGTAGTAAGTTACCTCTAGTGTGGTAATGTGTTCTACTCTCTTCCAATATCCTAAGGTCGTCACATATACTTTTAAATTGTTTATAAAGTATAAGCTTTTGAACCAAATCTCTTTTTAAGTCTATTTCATTTTCGTTTTCATCTAAGTCGGGCCTTGGTAGTAACATCTTGGCTTTTATTCGCATCAATGTGGAGGCAACAAAGATAAACTCACTTGCTAATTCTATATTGAGGGCATGCATGCGCTTAATAAAATCAAGAAAATCATCTGTGATTTTGGAGATGGGGATATCGTGTATATTTAATTCATCGCGTTCGATAAAAAAGAGTAATAAATCGAATGGTCCCTCAAACTGATCTAATTTGATTTCGTAGCCTTCACTGATATTCATAGATTCAAAAGTACGGAATTATAAAAAATTATTGATATTTTAGTTGTATAAGAACGACCTTATGTAAACCATAACAATTCCGAATTGTTGTAAGACTTATATAAAATAAAAATTGTTACTTTGTATCTCATTTTGAAATAGCGAGAACTATGCAAGTAGAGGCTGGAGAATTATTGCAAAAAATAAACCTTCCTTCAGATCTTAAAAAGTTGAGGGAAGAAGAGTTATTGCAGGTCTGTAAAGAGTTGAGACAGTATATTATCGATATAGTATCTGTCAATGGAGGACACTTTGCTGCGAGTCTAGGGGTGGTAGAGCTGACGGTAGCCCTTCATTATGTCATGAATACCCCTTACGATCAGTTGATTTGGGATGTAGGTCACCAAGCCTATGGTCATAAAATATTAACGGGAAGACGTGAGGTATTTCATACCAATCGAATTTTAAACGGTATTTCGGGATTTCCAAATCGCGGAGAGAGTGAGTATGATACTTTTGGTGTTGGTCACTCTTCCACTTCTATATCTGCTGCCCTTGGTATGGCTGTCGCTTCCCATTATAAAGGAGAGAGCGATAGACAACATGTTGCTGTGATTGGTGATGGTGCATTGACTGCAGGTCTAGCTTTTGAAGCATTGAACCATGCAGGCATTGAAAAGTCTAATTTATTGGTCATACTAAATGATAACTGCATGTCCATCGATCCGAATGTGGGTGCAATGAAGGAGTATCTAACGAGTATTACCACTTCTAGACAATATAATAGATTCAGAGATGATATTGCTGCTGTACTATCTAAGATATCAGAAGTGGGACCGGATGCATTTGGGATTGCTAAAAAATTAGAGCGCGGCATAAAGGGTTCTTTGTTAAAAAACTCGAATCTGTTTGAATCGCTTAACTTTAGATATTTTGGTCCTGTTGATGGACATGATGTAAAGAAGCTTGTTAAGACTTTAGAAGATCTTAAGCATATACCAGGTCCTAAATTACTGCACTGTGTTACGGTGAAAGGTAAGGGCTATGCACTTGCTGAAAAGGATCAAACTTTATGGCATGCTCCTGGATTGTTCGACAAGATAACAGGCGAGATAAAGAAATCGGTAACCGACAAACCAGTAGCACCTAAATACCAAGATGTATTTGGACATACTTTGGTTGAATTAGCTGAAACGAATAAGCATATTATGGGCATAACACCAGCTATGCCTTCGGGATCTTCCATGAATATCATGATGAAGGCTATGCCTGATCGTGCTTTCGACGTAGGAATAGCCGAGCAACATGCTGTTACCTTCAGTGCTGGACTTGCTACACAGGGCATGCTTCCTTTCTGTAATATTTATTCATCTTTTATGCAACGTGCTTATGATCAAGTAATACATGACGTTGCGTTACAAAAGCTAAATGTAGTATTTTGCCTGGATAGAGCAGGTATAGCGGGGGCTGATGGCCCTACACATCATGGGGCTTATGACATAGCATTCATGCGTTGCATTCCAAATATGACGGTATCAGCTCCTATGAACGAAGAGGAGTTACGCAACTTGATGTATACAGCACAATTGGAAAACAAAGGTCCGTTTGTGATTCGGTATCCACGAGGAGCAGGAGTGATGCCTGACTGGAAAAGACCTTTTAAAGAAATACCTATAGGAAAGGGAAGAAAGATATGTGATGGTGAAGAGGTTGCTATCCTGACAATTGGTAGTGTGGGCAACGAGGCTGTAAAAGCTGTACAGCTGTTAAATGAAGAAGGAATCCATCCAGCGCATTATGATCTACGTTTTGTAAAGCCCCTCGATCAAGAAATTTTGCATGAAGTGTTCCAAAAATTTAAAAAAGTCATCACGGTAGAAGATGGATGTTTGCAAGGTGGAATGGGATCGGCCGTATTGGAATTTATGATGGATCACCGTTATCATCTGTCTGAAGTCGTGCGATTAGGAATACCTGATGAGATTGTTGAACATGGTGAACAAAAGGAATTGTGGAGTTTGTGTCACTATGATGCCAATGCTATTGTTGAAGAATGTAGAAAGCTTGCAAAAGGTAGAAAAACTAACTCATTGGTGGGATAGGAAATAGGAAAAAGGATACATATAAAATAAGAACGGAGCCAATTTAAATTGGCTCCGTTTTTGTTTACAAACTAACTTCCTATCGTATTGTTTTAAGTCCGATTTTTTAAGCTGTAGTTTTCCACATTTTTTCTTGTTGTTTCAAAAAAAATAGTAAATTGGGGTAAGTAAGCTAATCGGTTTATGTCGTGTTGAAAACTTAAATTTTGCTATTAAAATTTAGTAAAAATACATTAAAAACACTTATATCAATATGATAATTAAGTTGTTATGTGTTTTTTTACTTTTTAATTTTTTAGCTGATTTTTTTTCACCATCTTCGTTTTAAGAGAAAGTTATGAACAATTTTTTGGTCACATATTGTAAATCAAGTTATTAACAATTTTAGA